>OZ241354.1:0-4467854 GCA_965199945.1 Candidatus Azotimanducaceae bacterium | reverse complement strand
GGGGGCAGGGTCTCCGGCGACTGGCGCTCGAGGAACCAGGCGACGGTTTCCGGGGCGGGCGGCTCGGCCAGCCAATAGGCGTCCTGCAGCACGCCGTCGCGCCAGTGCTGGAGGTCGCAGCCCTCCGCGCACTCCTGCACGTGCAGGCCGTCCGGCGGCTTGGGCAGGAAGACGGTCTCCGGCAGCACGCGGACTTCCGACGATCCTGGGAATGCGTGTTCGCGGCGGGCGGTGTCGACCTCCGCCTGGTTCCAAATCCACACCATCGCCACCGGACCTGCCCAAATGCTGTGGCAGCCGGCGTTCTCGAAGGGGCTCCACATGGGCACCTTGAGCGCCAAGGCGGCGCGGCGCTTGGCGCGGGGCACGTTCTGGAAGCTCTCGCAGCGGTAGACGCACAGGCCGCGACCGACGATCCAGTGCGAATGCATGGACGCGACATCCAGAGGCAATGCCCCGGAGCGCGTTTGGACGACGTTCGGCTTATTGGAGAAGGCGCGTCGCAGGGACGAGCGGGCCTTCGCTAAGGCTTGCATCATGGGCGTCTGGCCGGCGAGACGCGGACTCGCTTGGCCCTCGATTGCCAAGGGTCTGGTATCGGTAGTCCTTCTGCCAAGGGACCTCCTCTCCGTAAGGCGTGATCTCGACGCCGAGCACGTGGCGCAGCCCGTCGTCTTGCCCGTTTGCTTCCTCGCTTTCGTGCCAGATCGATATTCGCAGAAAGTTCGATGGCATCGTAGTCAGATGCGTGGGGTTGATGGCCAGCGGGCGGCCGCTCAGCCGCGCAAGTTGCTCGACGCCGAGGAGGGGCGTCTGCGCCCTTGCCTCGAGCAGCGGCTCCATGGCGGCGGCATCGAAATCCAGCAACCCGGACAGCACTTGCGGCTGCATTGTGTTCAGATTGTAGCCGGCCGGCACCCTTGCGGTGAGCAGGGGTCGCAGACGGCGCCACTGCTCGTCCGCGACAAGCGCTTCGACACCAAGGACGCGCTTGAGTTCCAATGGGCTGACCATCTCCCAGTTCGGGGGCGGAGGCAGGCTGCGCCACTGGTAGTCGAATGCCTCGGCGCCGTTCAGCGTGAGGCGGTGATCCAAGTCGACGTAGTCTGCCACTCGGGCGACCGTGGCGACGACGGCTGGTGGCGGAAGGCCGATGCGTTCGAGGGCTGCCCGGAACAGGGGCGAGCGCGGCCGGTTGACGGGCACAAGGCCGCTTTCGTCTTGGACGGCGAAGCGCATGCCGTTGGCGACGGCGTAGGTTGCGCCAGTGAGCAGGATTTCGCCATCGCCTTCGACGCCGAAGAGGGCGTCCTCGGCGAGGCCGCCGGCGAAGCGTTGCTGTTCCTCCAGAACCAGGGCGCGGTGGTTCATGCGGTTGGTGGCGAGCAGGTAAAGGAGGGTGTTCTCGAGGCTGCGACGGGCCAGTTCGCGCTCGAGGGACTGCTTGGCGAGGGTGGCGCGCCGAACTTCGGCGGTGGCCACGGCGTCGATGTAGGCGGCAAGGACGACCAGCGCGGCGAGGACCCACAGGGCGGCCACGAGGACGAAGCCGGACTGCCGGCGCACGGCCGTCATGCGGCGCGACCGAGGGCAGCTGGGCGAACAGGCGCGTTCCAAGCGACTTCGTCGTCTACGAAGATGGGCTCGTAGTGCAGGTCCAAACGCAGGAACCAGAGGGTTTCGCCGGTTTCGGCCACGAGGCGCACGGCGCGCGGGAGGCGTTCACGCGGGGAGTGCGGAAGCGGCCAAGCGTCCTGCCAGCTTCCAACGCGGTCGGCGTATTGAAAGGCAAGTCCGGCGGCGCGCGGCGGGCCCTGGCTTGTCTCGGGGAGGGGCAATGTCCATTCGATGGCCTTCTCGCCAGAGGCGTCCTCGCCCTCCCGATAGACCAGGACGACGCCAGAGGCGGACTCGCGCAGCGTCCAGCGCACTCTCACCGGCAGCCCGGACTCGCCGACGACCGGCTGCAGCGTGAGGCCTTCGAGCGCGTCCGGCGCACCCTGGAAACGGCGCGCGGCGAGTTGCGAAGCGACCATGCCGCGTACCGAGGCGGCGAACCAGCGCCACTGCAGCGCGTCCCGCGCGACGCCGTGGTTGGCGCGGACGATTGCCTGGTAGCTGCCCAAGAAGAAGCCGGCGCCCTGTACCACGAGGACGCTCAAGAGCGCGACCAGGACGAAGACCACCAGCATCTCCAAGAGCGTCATGCCGGCGCCGTGGCGGGCCATGGTGGTTGGCACTATTGCTGGAACGCCGTCGCGTCGCGCACGCGCTCGTGGCTCGCAAGGCGCATCTGCCAAGAACCGAGGAAGCGCCCGTCTTCCGCGACATCGAAGTTCACTTGGTAGAGGCCGATCTCGAAGGCGCCGACGTAGCCGCTGGCACTCTGGCTCTGCCGCGGGGGTTCGACGAGCGCGGCCGTCCAAGAGACCTCGGCGGGCCCTACGTCGAAGCGACCCTCCGCCTGCTGGCGCAGATCGATCAAGGAGAGGCGCTCGACGGCCTGTTCGACGATGGGCAGCTGTCCAGCGACGTCGCGAGCGCGCGTCAAGCCCGTCAAGTTGGCGCCGTACAACCCGTAGAGGGCCATGGCACCGGCGGAGAAGATGGCCAACGCCACGACCGCCTCGAGCAGGGTGAAGCCGCCGGGGCGCGTCGTGGGGCGGCGCGTCGTCGGGGCACCCTTGCTGGGGCTGCGCTTCGCAAACAACGCGTGCGCCGCAAGTCACCGCTGGCCGGCGTCCTGGGGCGGGTCGGCCACGCGGCCCTTCGCGCCGCCGGCCTCGACTGTTCGCTGCAGCGCCGCCAGCGCGCCGCGCATTTCGCCGAACTCCTTGGCCTGTTGCAGCCAACGCGCTTCGCATTTGTCCTCGTGCGCATTGATGCGGCCTTCGAGGCCGTCCATGCGGCCTTCGAGACGGCCTTCGAGGGCATCCATGCGGCCTTCGAGACGGCTTTCGAGGGAGTCCATGCGACCTTCGAGACGGCGTTCGAGGGAATCCATGCGGCCTTCGAGGCCATCCATGCGACTTCCGAGGCCGCTTTCGAGACCATCCATGCGACTTCCGAGACGGCCTTCGACAGCCTTGATCTCGCCGCGAAGGCTGCGGATCTCCATCGCGTTCTGCTCCAGCAGCGCGTCGCGGCGGGCGTCCGCCTCGGCGCGCTCGACTTCGCGGCGCCGGTCTTCCTTGCGCCATCCCCGGATGGTCAGCCAAACGGTGACGGCAATGCCCACGGACGCCACCAAGGGCATTGCCCACTGCAATGTGCCTACGATCTCCAACACTTCGTTGTTCCTCCTGCAAACTTCGACACGAAGCGCCTCACTCCCGTCCGGCAACGCGGTGGCATATTGCCACAATCTCTTCGTGGACGCCTCTTGAGCACACCTTACGAAGCTCGCGTTGGCAGAGGAAAGCGACATCGCCCCGCATGCCTGTGCGAGATGTCTGAAAAGCGCGTGAGAGATGTCTGGCAGGGCTGCTCCGCCCTCGCCGGCGCTCGCTCAAGGCTGTTCCGTGGCAGTGCGCCAATGCCGGGACTTCAGGCGGCGCAGGCCCGCCTTCTTCCATGAAACGGCGGCGTTCGCCTATGCTCTTCGCACCGTAAGGGCCGTGCCGAAGGCGGAGGACGCAGATGATGCAGGAGCGCATCGAACGGAAACTCGCGGACGCTTTGCAGCCGATGCATCTCGAGGTTGCGAACGAGAGCGGCAGCCACAACGTGCCGGCCGGCGCAGAGACGCATTTCAAGGTGGTGGTGGTGGCCGACGCCTTCGACGGCGAGCGCCTGCTGGCGCGGCACCGCCGCGTCAACGAAGCGCTGGCGGCGGAACTCGCCGGCGGCGTCCACGCGCTGGCGATCCACACCTACACCGCCGACGAGTGGCAGCGGCGCTTCGGCAACGCGCCGATGTCGCCGCCGTGCCACGGCGGGGACCAATCCAACGTACCGGTGGCCGGGCGTTGAGGGACCTCGCCGCAGACAGCGTCTGCGTGCTCTCCTTCTACCGCTTCGGCTGGCCCGGCGAAGGGAGCAGCCAAGCAGATCTGGCAGGTCGATGCGCGGCAATCGAGCGAAGCTGCCGCGAACTCGCGCTCAAAGGCACGGTGTCGCTGGCGCCGGAAGGCGTCAACGCGGCCCTGTGCGGACGCCGTGGCGCTCTCAAGCGCTTCCTGCGCCGCCACTTTCGAGGCGTCAAGGCGACTTGGAGCCACGCCTCTTCCGCTTGCGCGGGGAGTGCGTTCGAGCGGCTCAAAGTGCGCGTGAAGGAGGAAATCGTCGGCTTCGGACGGCCACTCGCCTCCGCCACGCCGGTCGGCGCCCACGTGGCTGCCGCCGCTTGGAACGAAATGCTGGCGGACAACGACGTCCAGGTGCTGGATGTGCGCAACGGCTACGAATCCGCAGTCGGCGCCTTCCGCGGCGCGACGCTCGCCAACACCGCGACATTCCGCGAGTTCCCGGCGTTCGTGCAGCGCGCGCTGGCCGCCGACAAGCAAAGGCCCGTCGCCATGTACTGCACGGGCGGGATTCGCTGCGAGAAGGCGTCCGCGTACCTCGTCGAGCAGGGTTTCGCGGATGTCCGCCAGCTGGACGGCGGCATCCTGAAGTACTTGGCGGAGACGTCCGACAGCGCCTTCGAAGGCGAGTGCTTCGTCTTCGACGGGCGCGTCACGGTGAACGCCGATCTGGCCGCGGGCAGCCACTGCCTGTGCAGTTGCTGCGGCTGGCCGGTCTCGAACGAGGCGGCGACCTGCCCGAACTGCAAGACGCCGCCTTGAGGACGTTCGAGACCGCTTGCTTCCCCCGACGAAGGATCGGGCTGCGCCTGCCTGGCGACGGCGCAGCCCGGGCCTTCATGCGGGCATGCGGCCCAACCTACGCCATAGGACGGGGGAAGGGCGGCCGCTGGAACGGCCGGCACAGGTGCATCCACGGGGGAATGTAGCCGATCATCCGCGGGGACACGCTCGAGTAGGGCCGAACCGGATCGATGCGCAGGCAAAAGCGCGGCGGATTCCATGGCGGCATCCAACCGGGCGGCGGGAACGGAGAAGCAGCGAGCCGAAGGTCGGATGCCGACTGAACAGCATCCGAAAGCCCATCGCTTCCCCACGCAGCCGCCGGCAGGGCGGCGCAGCCAAGGCCAGCGACCAAAGCGCCGGCAAGCAGGTTTCGCAGTTTCATGTCTCTCTCCTCGATCTTTCGATCTTGCAAATGTGAAGGTCGAGACACGATAAAGGCAAGAAAAGGCACGGAAATAGGGGCGATCTCGGAAAACGGCGTAGGCCAAACGCCATCCGTGCCGCCCGACGTTCGCCCAAAGGCAGGCGAGCGGCTGTCAAGCGCCCAGGGGCAGGGCGGTGGTGTACTTCACTTGGCGCAAGGCGAAGGTCGAGGTGAGGTTGCCGACTTCCGGCAGATGCACCAACGTTGCCTTCAACAGCCGCTCGTAGGCTTCGACGTCCGCCACCACCACGCGCAGCAGGAAATCCGTCTCGCCTGAGACGGAGTAGCACTCGACGATCTCCGGGACGTCCTGCACCGCGTCCTCGAAGCGGTTCAGCGCGTTCTCCTGATGCCGCTTGAGGCTGACGTTGACGAGGACGTTGACGGCCAGATCCAGCTGCCCGGCATCGAGCAGCGCGACCCGGCGGCGAATCATGCCGCGCTCTTCGAGGCGCTTGACGCGCCGCCAGCAGGGCGTGTGGGAGAGGCCGACGCGGTCGCCGACTTCCTGCATCGACAAATCGGCCGCCTGCTGCAGCTCGATGAGGATGCGACGGTCTATGCGGTCTAGGCTGGTTGGCGATTTCATCCTAGCAACTGCTCCAAACAAGGCGAGATTGTTCGAGTTTGATTCCATCTTGCGCAAGAAAGCAAGGCGAATCACGCCGCTGCAGGCATACAGTGGGCCTGCCATGGATCGCACCTCGACAATGCCGCGGAACGAAACGCCGAGCGCGGACCGGACGCTTTGGCGCAACGGCTGTGCGCTGGACGCGCTGGGAACCGCGGGAATCGAAGGCACGGCGTCTCTTGGCGAGGCAGCCCGCTTTCTTTCCGGCATCGAGGCGCTGACGCGGCTGCCCCTGGAGCAGCGCCGCGCCGACGCCGTACGCGGCTTGAACACCGCTGGCTTCGTCTCCGGCTATCGCGGTTCGCCGCTGGGCGGACTTGATCTCGGGCTGTGGAAGGCCGCCGCCGAACTCGAGGCGGAGCGCATCGTCTTCCAGCCCGGCTTGAACGAGGACCTCGCGGCAACCGCGGTGTGGGGAAGCCAGCAGGTCGGGCTGTTCCCGGGCGCGCGCTGCGGCGGCGTGTTCGGCATGTGGTACGGCAAGGCGCCTGGGCTGGACCGTTCCTGCGACGCGCTGCGGCACGCCAATGCGGCTGGCACGAGCCCGCTCGGCGGCGTGCTGCTGGTGGTCGGCGACGACCACGCCTGCAAGTCCTCCACGCTGCCGAGCGCGAGCGAGTTCGCGCTGCGCGATCTCGGCATTCCGGTGCTGGCGCCGGCCGACGTGCAGGACGTGCTGGATCTCGGCCTGTTCGGCTGGGCGCTGTCGCGCTACGCCGGCTGCTGGGCCGGACTTGCGGTGGCCTCGGACGTCGCGGACAGCGCGATGGTGGTGCGCCTGCGACGCCGCGACTACGCGATGCCGGCGCGGGCCGAAGACCCCCACATCAGACTCGCCGACACGCCGCTCGCCCAGGAAGCGCGGTTGCGGACGAAACAGCGCTTGGCGGCGCGATTCGCCACCGCCAACGGCATCAACCGCGTGGTTGCCGACTGTCCGCAGCCGCGCCTCGTGCTCGTGAGCGCCGGCAAGATCTACGCGGATCTGCGGGAGAGCTTGGCGAAGCTGGGTCTGCGGAGCACGCAAGCCATTGCCGACGCCGGCATCCGGCTGGTGAAGTTCGGCATGACGTGGCCGCTCGACGCCGCGTTCGTGAAGGACGCCGTGCGCGGCGCCGGCCGGGTGCTGATGGTGGAGGCCAAGCGTCCGTTCATCGAAGAGCAGCTCAAGTGCCTGCTCTACGACGCCGGCGACGACAAGCCGGCCGTCTTTGGGAAATCCGGCGGAGACGCAGTGCTGCCGGCGGTGGGCGAGCTGGACGCGCCGACCATCGCCCATGCAGTGGCGACGACCCTGGGCGACATCCCGAACCGCGCTTATCTGGACTTGCTGGCGCGGCGCGATGGCAGCCGCGTTCAGCCAGCCGCCCACGTTCGCAAGCCGACCTACTGCGCCGGCTGCCCGCACAACCTCTCCACCCGCGTGCCGGCCGGCAGCCGCGCCGGCGCCGGCATCGGCTGCCACTACATGGCGCAGTGGATGGATCGGAACACGCACTTGACGACGCACATGGGCGCCGAGGGCGTCAACTGGATCGGCCAGGCGCCGTTCACCGCCGAGAAGCATTTGTTCGCCAACCTCGGCGACGGCACCTACTTTCACTCCGGCATCCTGGCGATCCGCGCCGCAGTGGCCGCCCGGGTGAACATCACCTACAAGATTCTCTTCAACGACGCAGTGGCGATGACCGGCGGCCAGCCCGTGGACGGCACGTTGACGGTGGGGCGCATCGCCCGCCAAGCGCAAGCCGAAGGCGTTGCCGCGGTGGAGGTGGTCGCCGACGACCCCCGCCCGCACAAGCTGCGCGACGTGGCGGTGCATGGGCGCGAAGAACTGGACGCCGTGCAGCGGCGATTGCGCGAGACGCCCGGCTGCACGGTGCTGATCTACGACCAGACCTGCGCCGCCGAACTGCGGCGACGGCGCAAACGAAGGCGCACCAGCATCGGCGGCAAGGAGACCATGCGCGTGACGATCAACGATGCCGTCTGCGAGGGCTGCGGTGACTGTTCGACGCAATCGAACTGCGTCGCCGTAGTGCCGCTGGCGACGGAGTTCGGCACGAAGCGCGCCATCGATCAGCACGCCTGCAATCAGGATCTGGCCTGCCTGGCCGGTTTCTGCCCGGCGCTGGTCGCGGTGAAGGGCACGCCGCGCAAGCCCCGCCCGGCAAGCCGCCCGGACATCGACGCGCTGCTCAAGCAGCTGCCTGCGCCCGCATCCCCGACCCGCGCCGACATCCTCTTGGCCGGCATCGGCGGAACGGGCATCGTCACGGTCTCGCGCCTGCTCGGCATGGCCGCGCACTTGGACGGCAAGTTCGCTTCCACGGTGGACATGACCGGGCTGGCGCAGAAGGGCGGCGCGGTGCTCAGCCACGTCCGCATCTCGCCGCGCGGCGAGCGCCATGCGCCCACGCGCATTCCGGCCGCTTCCGCCGACGCGCTGCTCGCCGCCGATCTGGTGACCGCTGCTGGCGACGACGCACGCAAGGCGCTATCGGCGGAGCGCACTGCGGTATTCGCCAACGCGCACGTTGCGCCGACGGCGGACTTCGTCTTGCGCGGCGAGGAGGTTCCCGCCAACGGTCTGCTGGCGCGGCTGCGAGAAGCGGCAAAGCGCATTGAGACTCTGGACGCCACGGCGACGACGACGGCGCTCTTCGGCAACGCCGCTTGCGCCAACGTCCTGCTGCTGGGATTCGCCTTCCAGCACGGGGCGCTGCCGGTCTCGGCGCTCGCAGTGGAAAGCGCCATCGGCATCAACGGCGTGGCGGTCGAGGAGAATCTGGCCGCGTTCCAGTACGGGCGCGCCGCGGCGCACGACGCCCGCCTGCTGCCGGCCGCGGCGCGACGGCCGCGTTCGCCGGCCATGATGCCGCCGCGTTCGCGCACGCCCGACGAGCGCATCGCCGTCCGCAGCGCCTTTCTGGCGAACTACCAAGATGAAGCGCTCGCCGTGCGCTACCGCGAGATGGTGCAGCAGGTCGAAGACGCGGAAGCGCGAGTGAAGCCGGGCAGTCGGGTGCTTGCCGGCGCGGTGGCCGAGAGCTACTTCACGCTGCTGGCGACCAAGGACGAATACGAGGTCGCCCGCCTCTTCGTCGAAAAGGGGCCTGACCCGCTTGCAGCCACGTCGTTCTCCGAGAAGCTGGCTCGGCAATTCGAGCCTGGGTTCTCCGCGACCTTCCATTTGTCCCTGCCGTGGGCGCGCCACGGAAGCGATGGACGCCCGGCCAAGACCGCCGTGCCCGCTTGGGCCGCGCAGCCGATCATGCGCCTGCTGGCAAAGGCGCGACCGCTGCGGCGCACTTGGCTGGATCCATTCCGCTTCCGTGGCGAACGGCGCCTGGAGCAGGCGCTGACGGCGGACTACGAGACGGACTGCAAGACGATCATCGAGCGCTTGAGCGCCGAGAACCTGGCCGCCGCCACCGCGCTCGCGCAGTGGCCAGCGTCGATCAAGGGCTTCGGGCCGGTGAAGGAACGCGCCGCGCTGGCGGCACGGTCGCAACGGCGTCGCCTTCTTGGGAAGCTCGCTGCGCCAACGCCGCACCCGCGCACGCCGGCAACGCCCTGCCACCAACGCCGCGCCGCCGCGTAGTGCCGGCCGACCGCACGCGGCTATAATCGCGCCGCGTTGCGACCACGAGAGGCATCAAGTTTGCCGTTCCAACCCCGTCGACTCTTCTGCGCCGCCGCCCTAGTCGCGGCCGTCTCGGCCCTCGGCCAGGCCATTCCCGCCGGCACCTACGCCGACGTGGAGGAACGCACGCTGCCGTTCGGCAAGCTGTGTCTGAAGGGAGAGCAGTGCGGCGCTGCGGAAGCCGAGGCGACGACGACGCCGGCGGCTGCCTCTCTGAGCGGCGGCGACGTCTACGACCGGTTCTGCCACACCTGCCACAGCACCGGCCTAAACGAGGCGCCGAAGATCGGCGACGCCGAAGCCTGGGCGCCGCGCTTGGCCAAAGGACCGGACATGCTGCTGCAAACGACCAAGGCCGGCCTCAACCTGATGCCGATGATGGGCCTGTGCATGGCGTGCAGCGACGCCGAGCTGCAAGCCGCCATCGACTACATGATCGGCGACGCGGACGGGGAATCCTAACCAGCGGCCACCAGCAGATCGTCCGCGGCGACCTCGCTCAGCGGGTGGCGGAGCGGGAGGGGCACCACGTCGACGTGGCGGTTGCAGTGGACTTCCACAAGGTCGCGGGCGTATGCGCGGAGCATGCCGTCGCGCGGATTGACGGTGGACACCGCGATGTCGATGTCGCTGGCGGGAGAGTCTTCGCCGCGGGCGACGCTTCCGAACAACGCCACCCTGTGGTCACGCCCAACAGCGCAAGTTCGGGCGCCAGTTCGCGCAGCAGCGCGACGACCTTCTCCTTCGCGGGGGAGGGCAGGACAGCGTGGGGGTTCGGGCTGCCGACAGCCTTGAGTTCGCCTGCACACGGCCACGACATGGGCGGGAAGTGCTGCACGATGCGCTCCTTCGTCGGGCACCAAACAGGTCGATCATACCCTTGTGGGAACGCTAGCCCCTTGCGGCGTCAGCGGTCGATGCCGCGGCGGTAGCCTAGGGCTTCGGCGACGTGGGGGCTGTCGATTTCGTCCTGCTGGGCCAAGTCGGCGATGGTGCGCGCCACTTTGCGCAGGCGGTGGACGGCGCGGGCGGACAGGTCGAAGCGCTTGGCGGCGCGGCGCAGCAGGCTGGTGGCGGATGGCTGCATGGTGCAGTAGAGGTCGACTTCGCGGGCGTTCAAGGCGGCATTGCTCTTGGCCGCGCGGCGCATCTGCCGCGCCCACGCCTCGGCGACGGCTTGGCGGGGGACCGCGTCGTCGCTCGGGCCGGCGTCCACGGCCCACAGGTCTTCTTCGGGCACCGGCCCGACCTCCACGCGAATGTCGATGCGGTCGAGCAGCGGGCCGGAGAGGCGGCTTTGGTATTGCCTCACCTGGGCCGGCGCGCAGCGGCAGCGCGACTCGTCGCAGACGTAGCCGGCCGGGCACGGATTCATGGCCGCCACGAGCTGGAAGCGCGCCGGATAGCGCACCGTCTGGTTGACTCGGGCCACGGCGACTTCGCTTTCTTCGAGCGGCTCCCGCAGCGCCTCCAGGGCGTCGCGCTGGAACTCCGGCAGTTCGTCCAGGAACAGCACCCCGCAGTGCGCCAGCGCGACTTCGCCCGGCGCAATCGGCGTGCCGCCGCCGACGATGGCGGCCGTCGACGCGGTGTGGTGCGGGTCGCAGAACGGGCGCGTGCCGAAGGGCGGCGCAGCGCGCGACGAAACCGAATAGACGTTGGCGACTTCGATGGCCTGGGCCGCCGGCAGCGGCGGCAGCAGGCCGGCCAGCCGCCGCGCCAGCATGGTCTTGCCGGTGCCCGGCGGGCCGATCATGAGCATGTGGTGGCCGCCGGCGGCCGCGACCATCAGCGCGCGCTTGGCGTGTGCCTGCCCGCGCACGTCGCCCAAGGAACCCGCGTTGCGCGGCGGCGGGCGTTCCACGGCCGGCGGCGGGGGGGGCGGCGGCAGTGCCTCGGCCTGCAGCAGCCGCGCGACTTCCAGCAGGTTGGCGGCCGGATAGACGCCCACTCCGGCGAGCGGCGCGAGTTCCCGGCGCTGCGCCGCCGGCGCTACCAGGCGCAGATCGCCGCCGCGCAGCTTCGCCGCCGCGCAGAACGCGCCGCGCACCGGGCGCAACTCGCCGTAGAGCGAAAGCTCGCCGAGAAACTCCAGGCGGTCGAGGTGGCGGCTTTCGAGCTGCTCCGTTGCCGTCAGCAGGGCGACGGCGATGGCCAGGTCGTAGCGGCCGCCGTGCTTGGCCAAGTCCGCCGGCGCCAAATTGACCACCACGCGCCCCTGCGGGTACTTGAAGCCGCTGTTCTTGATGGCGCTGCGGACGCGGTCGCGGGCCTCGCGCACGGCCTTCTGCGCCATGCCGACCAGCGTGAAGGATGGCGTTCCGGCTTGGAAATGCGCCTCCGCCAACACGCTCGGCGCATCCACGCCCACTTGGGCCCGCGTTCTGACCGGGATCGACATGGCGCGTCTCTTCGCTTGAGTTGCGGCAAGTTTGGGCAGGCCGCTTGGCCGTCGGAAGCGGACATTCGCCATTCGGGTTGCGGGAAATCGCCGCCAATCGACGTGCGCCATCGGCCATCTTTTCGGCCAGCCAAGGCTGAAGGCGTCGGCACAGGCCAGCATGCCAAAGGGCGCTTTCGCCGCAAGAGCGTGGCGCACTATTTCAGTGCCACAAATCTCGTCTCTTGCACCTAAACTGTGCCGGCCCGTTCGCTTGGGTCGCCTCGGTGCGCCGACAGTGCGCAAACGCGCATTGGCACGGCAAATGCAGGGAGCAGGCGCAGAGGACTCACGCGATGGGCACGTCGGCGGCACGCCCGCCGAAAACCACGACACCAAACAAGGGGATTACCAACATGAAGAAGCTTCTGGCAATGCTCGCCGTCGCGGCGTTCGTCGCGCCTGCCTTCGCGCAGGACGGCGACGGCGTGGCAATCGAGGGCAACGTGACGCTGGCCTCGGACTACTCGTTCCGCGGCTGGTCGCAGACGCAGCGCGATCCGGCCATTCAAGGCGGATTCGACATCGCGTTCGACTCCGGGTTCTACGTCGGCACGTGGGCCTCGAACGTGAACTTCGGCGCCTCGGACGACGGCAACGTCGCGTCCATGGAGTGGGACCTCTACTTCGGCTGGAGCCGCGAGTTCGACAACGAGGTGAGCCTGGACTTGGGATTCATCCACTTCGAGTACCCAGGCGACCGCGACAACCTCAACTACCAGGAATACGCGGCAAGCCTTGCCGTGGGCGGCTTCACCTTCGGCGTGAACTACTCGCCCGAATACCTGGCGGTTGCCGACACGACGTTCTACTACCCCTACGTGGACTACAGCCACAGCCTGACGGAGAACGTGAGCCTGGACCTGCACTTGGGCTTCAACCAAGCGGATTCCCCAGGCGGCGACTTCTTCGGGGCGAGCCAGGGCGACGACTACATCGACTACTCCGCGAGCCTCGGCTTTCCGCTCGGCGCGGCCGGCGCGACGCTGAGCATCGGCCTGTACGGCACCAACCACGACGACGACGATGGCTGCGGGCGCGACTGCGATCTGCGCCCGATCCTGTCGCTGAGTCTGTAGCTCCGCCTGCAAACAGGGCACAATCTCGGTGCGTCGGTCTTCCACGAGACACGCACCGAGAACCCACCCGCCACCGTCCGACGCCGCGCAAACGCGCATCCAACCGGTCGAAGGCGCTTACAGGAGAGACCATGAAACTCATCACGGCAATCATCAAACCGTTCAAGCTGGACGACGTTCGGGAGGCGCTCTCGGAGATCGGCGTGCAGGGCATGACGGTGACCGAAGTGAAGGGCTTTGGGCGGCAGAAGGGGCACACCGAGCTGTATCGGGGCGCGGAGTACGTCGTCGATTTCCTGCCCAAGGTGAAGGTGGAGGCGGCGGTCGACGACGGCTTGCTGGACCAATGCCTCGAAGCCATCAGCAAGGCGGCCAACACCGGCAAGGTCGGCGACGGCAAGATCTTCGTCCTCTCGCTGGAAGAGGCCGTGCGCATCAGAACCGGCGAGACGGGCACGGACGCGGTCTAGGCCGCCCGCCCGACAAGGAGAAGACTCGTGGAAGACCTCATTCAAACCAACTACGCGCTGGACACCTTCTACTTCCTGCTGATGGGTGTGCTGGTGATGTTCATGGCGTGCGGCTTTTCGATGCTCGAGGCGGGGATGGTGCGGGCGAAGAACACGTCCGAGATCCTCACCAAGAACGTCGCGCTGTACTCCATCGCCTGCATCATGTACCTGCTGTTCGGCTACAACCTCATGTACATGGATGCGCCGGAGGGCGGCATCCTGCCGAGCTTCGGCTGGCTGATCGGCGCGGAGAACACCGCCGAGCAGATCGTCGCCGGCACGGCCGGCGGGGTCGCCACGGACCACTCGGAGCGCTCCGACTACTTCTTCCAGGTCGTGTTCGTGGCCACCGCCATGTCCATCGTCTCCGGCGCCGTTGCGGAACGCATGAAGCTGTGGGCGTTTCTGATCTTCGCGGTGGTGATGACGGGCGTCATCTATCCAGTGCAGGGCATGTGGACCTGGGGCGGCGGCTGGCTCTCGGCCGCCGGCTACTCGGACTTCGCCGGTTCCGGCATCGTCCACCTGTGCGGCGCCGCGGCGGCCTTGGCCGGCGTCATCCTGCTTGGGCCGCGCAAGGGCAAGTACGGGCCGAACGGCCAGGTCCACGCGATCCCGGGCTGCAACATGCCCTTGGCGACGCTCGGCATGTTCGTGCTCTGGTTCGGCTGGTTCGGCTTCAACGGCGGCTCGGAGTTGAAAATCTCCAACGTCGACGAAGCGAACGCCGTCGCGCAAGTGTTCGTGAACACCAACATCGCCGCCTGCGGCGGCCTGGTCGCGGCGCTGATCCTGGCGCGGGCCTGGTTCGGCAAGGCGGACTTGACGATGGCGCTGAACGGCGCATTGGCCGGTCTGGTGGCGATCACCGCCGACCCGCTCTCCGGCTCGGCGTTCTGGTCGATGGTCATCGGCGCGGTGGGCGGCCTCATCGTCGTCGGCTCGATCGTCGCCTTGGACAAGCTGCGCATCGACGATCCGGTGGGCGCGATCAGCGTCCACGGCACCTGCGGCATCTGGGGCGTGATCGCGGTGGTGTTCAACAACGGCGAAGCGACCCTGCTCGGCCAGCTGATCGGCATCGTCGGCATCTTCGCCTGGGTGTTCGTCGCCGCGCTGGTGGTGTGGCTGATCCTGAAGGCCACGATCGGCATCCGCGTCTCGGAAGAGGACGAAATGTCCGGCGTGGACATTGCCGAGACAGGCATCGAAGCCTATCCGGAGTTCCAGCCAGCCGCCTGATCCGGCGAACTCGAAGCGCCAGCGCCGACTGGCGCACTCGAAGCCCGCGACCTTGCGTCGCGGGCTTTTCTTTTGTGGAAGAGGCGCTCCGGCTAGAGGCGGCGCAGGAGCCAGTCGCGCATCGTGTTGGAGACCAACTCGGCGGCGTCCTGCTGCACGAAGTGGTTGGCGCCCGGGATGGTCACCAGCGTGAGGTCGGCGTCGATCCAGTTCCACGTGCCGGACAGCGCGCCCGGCAGCAGCGCCGTGTCCTCCAGGCCGTGGAACATCAGCACTGGACACTTGACGTTGGGCATGTCCGGTGCGCCGAAGCCGCCGGCGGGTGCTTCCGCCGCCGTCTCCGCTGCCGCGCCCTGCTCGGGAGGCCGCGGGTAGTTGGCCTTGTAGTAGTTCAGCATCGCCTCGAAGTCCGACTGCGCGAAGGCGGCGACATAGCGCTTCTTCGCCGCCGGATCGCGCACCCAGAACGCGAGGCCTTCGGCGTTGAGCGCCTTGTGGGCGTCCGGCTGCTGGAAGTTGAAGGCGTACTGGCTGTTGCGCTGCTGATCCGGGTTCGATGCGAGTTCGCGCACCAGGCCGCGCGGATGCGGCAGGTTCAGAATCACCAGCAGGCGCACCAGTTCCGGCCGCGTCATGGCCACGTTCCACGCCACCGCGCCGCCCCAGTCGTGGCCGACGACGATGGCCTGCTCGGCGCCTTCCGCGGCGACCACCGCCGCCACGTCCGAGACGAGCCGCGGCATCGCATAGCTCTCGACGCCCTTCGGCTTGTCGCTCAAGTTGTAGCCGCGCATGTCCAGGGCGGCGACCCGGAAGCGATCCTCCAGCGCGGCCATCTGCTCGCGCCACGAGTACCAGAAGTCCGGGAAGCCGTGCAGGAACACCGCCAGCGGCGCGTCCTCCGGCCCGGCGACGGCGTAGTGGATGCGCACGCCGTCGTTGTCGGCGTAGCGGCTTTCGACGCGGTCGAACATGTCCTCTCCTGACGCAGACTGCGACACCGGGCCCAACAATCCCGCGACCAACGCCGCGACCGCCGCCTTGGCGACACCGCGACGGTTCAGCGGCGCCCGCTTCATCGCTGCTCTCGGCATGGCTTTCGGCGCTTCGCTCATCGGCGGCATCTCGATTGGGCACAGCCGTCGATCATGCCATAGCCGGCCCAAGCGTTAAGGATCGATCAGCACGCCCGGGTTGAGAATCCCCTTCGGGTCCACGCTGCGCTTCGCCGCGCGCCACAGGTCCGCGAACAGTGCCGGACGCTGGCGTTCCCAGCCGGGGCGGTGCATGCGTCCTACCGCGTGATGATGCGTGACGGTGCCGCCGCATTCGACGACGGCGCTCGTCGCCGCCTCCTTGACAACGCGCCAGCGTTCCTCCTCGGCGCCGATGGGCACCACGCCGCTGAAGCTGTAGTAGGGCGCGGGGCCGTCGGGATAGACGTGCGTGAAGCGGCAGGACAAGCGCCCGGTCTGCCCGAATGCGCTGCGCAAGGCGTCTTCCATGCGGGCGCGGACTTCGGCGTCGAAGTCCGGCCATTGGTCCCAAGTAATGGCCGTCTCGAAGGTGTCCGAGAGCAGGCCGAGGCCAGCCGTGAGGCCGGCGTTGACGCCGATGAAGGCATTGCGCCAGGCGCCCACCGCGCCGCGTCTTCCGGTGGGAGCGCCGTCGCCGTCGTCGACGAGGATGTCGGCGTCGTCCACTTCGCCGCCGTGGCTGCGCGCGATGCGCACCGCGGCCTGCATATTGCCGCCCTGGGGGATCTCGCTGGACTCGAAGCCGATGATGAGCAGCGCGCGGCGGCCGTCGAGGCCGGCGGAGAACTCGGCCTCGGCGGGATCGAGAATGCGCAGGTTGGCCGGCCAGAGCTTGGCTTGGACGATCTCCCGCACCGCCTCGCAACCGGCGCGCCACGTCGGGAAGGTCACGCCAGCCGTGGCCCGGCACTTCGGGCGCGCCTGCAAGCGCAGCCAGCATTCGCCGACGATGCCGAGCGTGCCTTCGGAACCCAGCACCAGGCGATCGGGACTGGGGCCGGCGCCGCTTCCCGGCAGACGGCGCGACTCGAACCAGCCCTTAGGCGTGAGCATTCGCGTCGCTTCGACGAAGTCGTCGATATGGGTGTGGTTGGTGGCGTAGTGGCCGCCGGAGCGCGTCGCCACCCAGCCGCCGACGGTGGACCACGGGAAGCTCTGCGGAAAGTGGCGCAGCGTCAAGCCCTTCGGCTTCAAGGCCGCTTCCAAATCCGGGCCCAACATTCCCGCTTGCACGCGCACGGCGCGGGAGACGTCGTCCACTTCCAGCACGGCGTTCATGTTGTCGAGATCGACGGTGACCACCGTCGCGGAATCTTGCGGCGCATTGACGCCCCAGACCACCGACGTGCCGCCGCCGTAGGGCACGACGGCGTGGCCTTCGCGGTCGCACCAGGCCAGCGTGGCCTCGAGCTCGTCTTCGTTGCGCGGATGGGCAACCGCATCCGGCGGATGGTCGAACTCGCCACGCAGCCCCTTCAAGAGTTCGAGGCCGTGGCCGCCGTAGGTGTGCGTCGCGCGCTCGACTGCGGAAGTGCTCGTCCACGGCGCCAAGGGCGCTGGCACCGTCAAGCGCGGCGGCGGCAGGGCAACGCGCTCCACATCCACCGGCTGCGGCGGCGCCACCTCCGCGCCCAAGCGGGAGGACAGCCCCTTGGCGGCGGCCTTCCGCTGGGCGTCGCTCGGCTCGTCCGAGACGTAGCCCCAAGTCCAGACGCTGCGCCGTTCGCTTCGCGCTGCCATAGACCTACCTCCTACCGGCTCCTAGCGGTGACCATATCCCACGGCGATCCCTGCAACTCAGCCGAAGACGCCGCGGGCCGCTTGTCTCGAAGGACGGCGTTGCCCGCGACCATTCGACATCGAGCGGCTGCCCTTAATCCGCCGAGGGAATCGTCGCGGCTTCGATCTTGTGGCCGTCCAAGTCGTAGACGAAGCAGCCGTAGTAGTCCGGCCCGTACATGGGCCGCAGCCCCGGCGCGCCGTCGTCCTTGCCGCCGGCGGCCAGAGCGGCGGCATGGAAGGCGTGGACAGCCGCGCGGTTGGGCGCGATGAAGCCGAAGTGAACGCCGTTGGCCGCCTCGGCCGCGGCGCCGTTCAGCGGCCGCTGCACCCAGAACTCCGGGAACCCTTTGCCGTAGGCCACGGCCACGTCCGGAATCTCCAACTTGCGCGTTGCGCCCACGGTGGCCAGCACCGCGTCGTAGAACGCCAACGCCGCCGCCAAGTCGTTGACGCCGATGGAAACGTGGCTGACGATGCTTGGAATGTCGATTGCGTCGTCCGCCATCTTGAAGCCCTCTTCTTGACGCATTGGCTTGGCGCATCGGCGCTGCCTTCTCTGGCGGGCAGTCTATTCCAACTTGCCGTCCGGCATGTTCGATAGACTTGCCGCGATTCGGGACGGGGGCAGGGTCTTGGCAATCGGGGATCCGGCACACAATGCGCGGCGCATCGCCAGCGAGCAGTTCGCGGCGCTGCTCGGCGCAGAATTGGTGGCAAGCGAGCGGGATCGCGTCGTGGTGCGCTTGCCCTATGCGACGAAGCTGGGCGTGGGGCGCATCCACGGCGGCGCCATCAGCGCCTTGGTGGACATCGCGGCGACGGCCGCCTTCTGGTCCTGCCCCGACCTCTCTGGCGCGGCGCGCGGGGCGACCGTGGGATTCACGATCAACTTCCTCGCCTTGGCGGTGGCAACCGATCTCACTGCCACGGCCACGGTGCGTCGGCGCGGCGGCACGCTGTGTACGGGCGACGTGAGCGTGCGTAACGCAGACGGCGACGAAGTCGCCACGGCCATCGTCACCTACAAGCTCACGGGCTATCGTCCGCCGCCGACTCGCGCGTGACGTCGGCGGCGACAAGGGCATCCACTTCGGCGGCGGAGAAGCCTAGATCGCCGAGAATGGCGCGCGTTTCGGAGGCGAAGGGCGCTGTCGCCTCGCGCGGTCGGAAGCCTTCGCCGTCCAGCGACACGGGCGGCGACAACACGGTGAAATCGCCGGCGCTCGGGTGGCGCAGCCAGTGGAACATGCCGTTGGCGCGCGCCTGTTCGTCCTCGAACATCTCGACGGGGAAGCGCACTTGGGACACCGGCACGCCGACTTCGTTCAGGCGCGCCGTCCAGTCCGCGCACGTGCGCGTGCGCATCACGGCCTCGACGCGGCGCATGAGGCCGTCGTAGTAGGCGCTTTGCCGCTCGCTGTCGGTGGCGTCGAGGGCCGAATCCTCCACGCCCAACGCCTGCATGAACTTCACGCGCAGCGAACGGCTGCCGCAGGCGACGGCGATTGGCGCATCGGCAGTGTCGTAGGTGCGCAGATAGACCTTCACCATCGGCAGGGCGCGCGCCGACGTCATGCCTTGCGCCTGCTCGACGTAGGAGACGCCCTGCTCGCGCTGTTCCGCCAGGCGGGCAAGCTGCTGCCGATGCAGCGGCGCATCGGCATCTTCGGAACGCAGCAGCTGGTTGTTCGCCAACGTCATCGCCGCTTGCATCAGCGACACGTCCACGGCGCCGCCGACTCCGGTGCGCTCCCGCCGCAGCAGAGCCGCGCTGATGCCGAACGCCAGGCTCATCGCGCACATGTAGTCCGCGCTCACCGGATCTCCGGGGGCTGGCCGACCATCCACAATGCGCCCGTTGGCCGCCATGAGACCGGTGCGGGCCTGCACGACGGTGTCCATGCCGGCCAAGGACGCATCCGGGCCGCGCTTGCCGAACGCCGTGACGGTGCCGGAAATCAACCGCGGGAAGCGCCGTTTCAGCGCATCTTCGGCCAAGCCGAGCTCGTCGGCCAAGCCAGGGCGGAAGTTCATCAAGGCGACATCGGCCCAATGGAGAAGGCGGTCGATCACCGGTTTCGCGGCGGGATTGCGCAGAGCCAGCGGCAGCGCGCGCTTGCCGCGGTTGCGCGAGACGAAAATGCGCGTCTCCAGCGGCGCGATCTGCCGCAGCAGGCGCGTTGGATCGCCAGCGAGCGCTTCGATCTTGACCACCTCCGCGCCGCCTTCGGCGAGCAGCTGCGCACAGAACGGCACGGAGACGAACTGCCCGAACTCGACGACGCGGATGCCGGCGAAGGGTTGGCTCTGGCCGTTCTCCATGCTTTCCATTCTGCCATCATAGCGCCGGCTGGCCGACCAGCGTGGTGTGAAGGCCCGCGCTTGTCGGAGCGGGGTGGGTGCCGCCTTGAATCACGCATTGCGGTGCTTGGACATCCCTTCGTACCGCCAAGGCAGGAAGGCTAGGACGAGTCCGCGGTTGACCCGCAGCCCGCTGTCGTGGCGGTGGAGCAAGTCCATCTGCACAAGGGCTTCGACATCGCGCAGCAACGTGCGCCGAGAGAGGCCGGCGTAGGCGCGTGCCACATCGACGCCCAGGTTCGGCAGTTCGTCGAGCTTCACGGTGTCGGTCAGCGACGAGAAGGCCAAGGCGAGCGTGCGTCGCCGCCGATCGGTGGTCCCATGCGCGGTGCGGAACTGCTCGTGGACGAAGTGAACCCACGCCACCTGCCACTGATGCTCGCGGACCACGCCCAGCTGTTCGTCCAGGCCATCCACGAATCCGCGCAGCGCATAGGAGAGGAAGCCGTAGATCCCGGATCGTGCGCGGCTCGCGCGGTCGAGTTCGCGGTAGTAGCTCGCTCGCGTCAGGTTGTAGTGGTTGCTCAGCAGGTGGCAGACGGGTTGCGGCAGGCCGGCTTCGAGCAGGATCGCCAGCTCCAGCAGGCGGCCGGTGCGTCCGTTGCCGTCCCCGAACGGGTGAATCCACACGAAGTAGATGTGCGCGAAAATCGCCTTGACGATGGCGAACGCCGTGTCGCCGAGGTCCGGCGCCGCGAGGTCGTTCAGCACCATGCACAAGCGCTGCAATAGGAACTTGGCGTCGCGCCCTTCTGGGCAGCGATAGCGGCCGACGGACACGTTGCCCGTGCGCACTCGGCCGGGCGTCACGCCGTCGTCCACGTCCAAGCCGTCCAGCACTTGGGCGTTCATCCCTTCGATGCGCGCGACCGTGAGCGGGATGCGCCCTTCTTGCTGCAGCTGGGCGCTTAGCTCGTTGCAGGCGACAACGATGTTGTCGAGTTCGCGTTTGAGGTACTGGCGGGAGGGCGGCAGCTTCAGCGAGCCGGCCAAGGCCGCGCGCGCTTCGTCCTCGGAGAGCGTGTTCCCCTCGATGGCGGTGGTGGCAAGGGCGCCCTTGGCCAGATAGAGCTGGTGGATGTCGTCGGAGACTTGCGGGGTCAGCGGCGCGTTGGCGATTTGCCCGCACTTGGCGGCCGCTTCGCCCAGCGCAAGCCAGTCCGCGGGCCTCAGTCGGCGCAGGTCGAGGTTGAAGGTGAGCCACGGGTGCGTCCGCTCGTATGGCCTTTGCGTTGTCACGCTTCCTGTCCACGGTCACATGTCCATCAGCCATTGACTTTACATTGAATTTCTACCACTTGGTGGAAACTTCGGCGCGATTTGGCGCTTGGATTATCCACTGTCTTGACCACCGCGGTGTCGCACTGTGGCAGCGCAGGCTTGGGACTCGCCATGCCGCGCCGGATGGGCGGCGAAACCAAGTGGGAACCGCCTGACGAAGCGGCTCAGCCGTTTCCGCGTTGGAAGTCCGGTTTGCGCTTGGCGAGGAAGGCGTCTACGGCTTCCTTGTGTTCGGGGGAGGCGTAGGCTTGCGCCAGAACTTCGCCTTCGCGCTGCTGCACCTTGGCGATGTCCGTTTCCGAGCCGTTGGCGGTGAGCAGTTCCTTCACCCAGCGCAGATGGCGCGAGGGGTTGGCGGCCATTTCCTGGGCCAGCGTGGTGGCTTCGTCGAGTAGCTTGTCGGCGGGCACGAGGCGGTCCGCCAAGCCCATCTCGAACGCTTCGCGGCCGGAATAGAGCCGCGCGCTGAGGCACATTTCGCTAGCCTTGCCGAAGCCCATGCGCTGCACGAGGAAGTGCGAGCTGGCGAGTTCCGGCGTGACGCCCATCTTCACGAACGCCATGCCGAACTTGGCATCTTCGGATGCGACGATCACGTCCATCGGCAGGATCATCGTCGCGCCCACGCCCACGCTTGCGCCGTTGACGGCGGCGATCAAGGGCTTGGAGGAACGCACGAGGTCGATCCAGTTGCCGGGCATCGGCGTTTGCGCAGCGGCCGTGCTCGGTTCGCCGCCCATGCGCGCCTTGAAGTTGTCGCGGATGTCGGCGCCGGCGCAGAAGCCCCGGCCAGCGCCCGTCACCACCATCGCGCCGACGTCGGCATCGTCGTTGCATTCGGTGATGGCGGCGTCCAGCTCCGCGTGCATCTGCGCCGTCCAGGCGTTCAGGCGCTGCGGACGGTTCAGCGTGATGCGGGCGACGTCGTTGCGCTTGTCCAGCAGGATGGTCTCGAAAGCCACGTTCAGTACCCCGTGTTCTCGCGCTGCGCTTGCGCGGTCTTCTTGGCGGCGGCGAGGTCGGTTGCCGCGGCGCGCGCCATGAATCCGCTGTCGGCGCCGAGGGTGACGAGGTTGAAGCCCTGCTCCAAGTACTGCTGGGTTCGCTCCAGGCTGCCGGTGTGGATGCCCGCGGCGATGCCGTGGTCGCGGCAGGCCTTCAAGATGCTGGCGACGGTTTCGATGTGCTTGGGGTCGTCGTCCTGGCCCGGCGTCAGGCCAAGCGCGAAAGCGAGGTCGGCGGGGCCGATGTAGATGGCGTCCAAGCCGGGGGTGGAGGCGATGGCGTCCAGGTTCTCGATGCCCTCGGCGGTTTCCACCATGGCGATGCAGGCGATCTGGCCGTTGGCTTCGGCGGTGTAGCCGCGCCCGCCGTACATCGCGGCGCGAATCGGCCCGAAGGAACGCATGCCGTCCGGCGGATAGCGGCAGGCGGCGACGGCCTTGGCGGCCTCTTCGCGATTGTTCACCATCGGCACGATCACGCCGTAGGCGCCGGCGTCCAGCGCCTTCATGATCTCGTAGGGTTCGTTCCACGGCACGCGCACGAAGGGCGTGGCGTCGCGGGTGGAGATGGCCGGCAGCATGTAGGTGAGGTCGTCGTAGCTCAACATGCCGTGCTGCAGGTCCACGCACAGGTAGTCGAAGCCGAGGCTGGACATCGTCTCCGCCGTGTAGGCGTTGCCGATGCTCAGCCAGCCGCCGACGGTGTTGCCGCCGGCCCGCCATGTCGCCAAAGTGCTGTTCTCTCTCATGTGTCCTCGCGTGCGAGTGGATGTGACTGTCCGCGCTTGGCTGGCAGCGGACTGCAAGAGTGCCGACCGGCGCCTAGGCCGGCAGCGAATGGCCCGCGCGCAGCTTCGGCTTCACCTTGGCGACGCTCAAGAGCGATTCCACGCAATCGCGGATGGATTCGTCCAAGGGGCGGAAGGCGACGCCGGTGACGGCGCGGACGCGGTCGTTGCGCAGTTCGACGCCAGCCCAGATGGCGCGGTACTTCGCCTCTCGGTCCTTGATGTGCTGCGGGAAGTTGTCGGTCACCGGCGGGGTGTCGTGGCCGAGTTCCGGCAGCAGGCGGTCGATGTCGGCGCAGATGTCCTCGACGTTGCGGGCATCCGTGGACCAGGCGATGTAGCGCTCGCCGTTCTTCACGTGGACGCTCTCCAGCAGGCCGATGTGGCAGTCCGCGTCGTCGCGCACGTCCACCGTCATCCACGGGCGATAGACGCCGTTCTGGTGGTATTCGCCGAGCAGCATCGTCTCGATGTTGTGCTGCCACGGGCCCATGTTCTTCTGGTGCGGCGAGAGAATCGGCCCCACGTTGTCCGCCGGGCAGCAGGTGATGGCATCCCACTCGCCGCTGGCTTCGGCGGCATCGGCGAAGGCCCGCTGGGCGATCACCTTGCCCATCGAATAGCCCTGCCGGTCAGGCGTGCGGCGCGGATTCTGTTCGTCCGGGTAGCGGTCCTCGAAGAACACCGGGCGGCGCACGTATTCCTGCATGTCCATCTCGGACATCACCGCGGCGATGCTCGACGTCACCACCACCCGCGTCACCGAGTTGGACTTGTTCACGGCGGCGATCAAGTGGTCGCACACCATCTGCACGTACTCGTGGTCGGTGTAGGAACTCACGTGGGCGACGTGCGCCACGCCGTGGCAGCCGGCGAAGATGTCGTCGAAGCTGCCGGCGTTGTCCAGATCCGCGCCGTGCAGCGTCAGCCGCCCCGAGGCGTAGCCGGGCATGGCCTTCAGGAAGCCGGTGCGTTCGTCGTCGTCCACGTTGCGCACGCAGGCGCGCACGCGATAGCCCTTGTCCAGCAGGCGGCGCACCACCCAGCCGCCAATGAAGCCCGCGCTGCCCGTGACCGCAACCGTGCCTCCCTTCGGAATCGGCGCCATGCTCCCCCCTCTCGTTAAGCCAAGCCGCCAAGCATAGGCAGAGTGCCGGCCAAGACGCAACGGCAGCGTGGAGTTCGTTGGCGGTGGCCCGTGCGTCCCAATTCGGCCTCCAACGCCGCGGTGCTATGCTTTGGCCATCAGCCAGCCAAGCGCAACGACGAGGCAAAGCATGGGGCTCCAGCACAAACTCAGACTCCCGAACGAGAACGAAGCGCTGGCCGGGCGGCAGGCGGCAGTGCAGGTGCCGGCGGCGCACTTCGTGAACGGCCAGCCGCTGCAACCGCCGTTTCCTGCCGGCAGCGAGCGCTTTCTGGGCGGCATGGGCTGCTTCTGGGGCGCCGAGCGCAAGTTCTGGGAGACGCCCGGCGTGATCGTCACGGCCGTCGGCTACGCTGGCGGGCTCACGCCCAACCCCTCCTACGAGGAGGTGTGCTCCGGCCTCACCGGCCACAACGAAGTGGTGCTCGCCGTCTTCGACCCCAGCCGCGTCAGCTACGCCGAACTGCTGAAGGTCTTCTGGGAGGCCCACGACCCGACGCAGGGCATGCGCCAGGGCAACGACCTCGGCACCCAGTACCGCTCGGGGCTCTACGTCTTCGGCGACGAACAGCGCGAGGCCGCGCTGGCCTCCAAGGCCGCCTACGAGAAAGCGCTCGCCGCCGCTGGCTACGCCCCCGTCACCACCGAAATCGTCGCCGCGCCCGACTTCTACTACGCCGAACACTATCACCAGCAGTACCTCGCCAAAGTCCCCAACGGCTACTGCGGGCTCGGCGGCACGGGCGTGAGTTGCGACATCGCCCCCCTCGTCGCGTATTCAGCCGCGTAGAGCGCCGAGGGCCACAACGCGCCGGCTCGGCCCAGGCGCCGAGCGCACATCGAACGCCGCGCGCAGGCGGTCGCCGAGGACGTTGAAGGAAAACAGCGTCGCCGCCAGGAAGGCTGCGGGAAACGCCAGTTGCCAAGGCGACGTGCGCATCTCCCGCGCACCATCGGCGATCAACACGCCCCAGCTCGTGCGCGGCTCCTGCACGCCGAGGCCGAGGAAACTGATGAAGCTCTCGGCGATGACGACCCCCGGGAGGGTGAGCGTCGCGTAGACGATGGCCGGCCCGACGACGTTCGGCGCGATGTGGCGGAAGACGATGCGCGGCATGGTCGCGCCCATGGCCCGCGCGGCTTCGACGTAGGCTTCGTTCTTCGCCGCCAGCGTCTGCCCGCGCACAATGCGCGCGAGGTCCAGCCAGGAGACCGCGCCCAAGGCGATGAACAGCAGATGGATGCTGCGTCCGAAGAGCGCGCCCAGGAGAATCACGAGCAGGATGAACGGCAGCGCGTAGAGGCCGTCCACGAAGCGCATCATGGCCTGATCGACATGGCCGCCGAGGTAGCCAGCGAGGGCGCCCCAGGGAATGCCGATCAAGCAGCTCACGCTGGTGGCCAGGAGGGCAATGGCCATCGACACCCGCGCCCCGGACAACGTGCGCGTCAGCAGATCGCGGCCTACGCCGTCGGTGCCGAACCAATGCCGGGCGCTCGGCGGCGCGTCGATGGCGTCCCAGTCCACGGCGTCGAACGCCCAGGGCGAGAGCGCGGGGCCGGCAAGCGCCCCCAGGACGACGACGGCCAGCACGGCGCAGCAGAGCCGCGCCAGCACACTGCCGAACAGCGCCTCACGCATGGCGGATGCGCGGATCCAGCCGGGCGTACAGCAGATCCGCAAGGAGGTTGAAGAGCAGCACCAGCGCGGCGTAAACGACCACCCCGCCAGTCACCAGCGTGTAGTCGCGGTTCAACGCACCCTGGGCGAAGTAGCGCCCGATCCCCGGCAGCGAGAACACCTGCTCCACCACCACCGAACCAGCGAGCATGGCGGCAGCGGCCGGCCCGGCGAAGGACACCACGGGAAGGAGTGCGCTCGGCAACACATGCCGAAACAGAACGCGCATCTTCGGCAGGCCTTTGGCGCGCGCCGTGAGCACATGCGGCTTGGCCAGGGATTCGGCCACGCTGCCTCGCGCCAAGCGGGCGAAGGCCGCGGCGAAAGGCAGTGCCAAGGCCACGACCGGCAGCACGTAGTGCCAGGCAGTGCCGATGCCGCCGGCGGGAAACCAGCCGAGGAACACCGCGAAGGCCAGCACCAGCGCCGGCGCGACGACGATGGGCGGCAACGCCAATGCCAGCGTGGCGAAGACGGTCAGCGTTCGGTCCCGGGGCGCGTCCGGGCGCAGCGCCGCGAACGCGCCGAGCGCGACGCCGGCCGAGAGCGCCAGCGCCAGCGCCAAGCCGCCCACCGTCAAACTGACCGGCAGCCCTTGGGCCATCAACTCGTTGACCGAGAAGTCCTTCTGCCGGAACGACGGCCCCAGATCGCCGCGGGCCAACATGCCCATGTAGCGCGCGTACTGCGCGGCCAGCGGCTCGTCCAGATGGTAGGCGGCGCGCAGGTTCGCCTCAACGGCCGGCGGCAGGCGCCGCTCGCCGTCGAACGGGCCGCCGGGGGCGAGGCGCACGAGCAGAAACGTCGCGCTCGACACGGCCCACAAGGCAATCAGCGCGAACGCCAGCCGCCGCAGCAGATAGCGCGCCATCGTCAGCCACTCGGCGCCTTGGCGCTCAAGCGCGATGCGCTAAGCGATGCGGCGGCCAACCGTTCAGATTCGCGCAACGGTCGAAGGCGAGAGCACGCGCCGAAACTCGTCCAGGCTGGTCGTCGGCGCGGAACATTCCATCCCCGAGCAGAAGAAGGCGCAGACCCGCGCTTGCGTGTCCGCCGACACCAGCCGCGGCAGGTAGGGCGGAATGTCCGCGGCGTCGTAGGGGATGCCGTAGACGAGCCGATTCGGGTGGTAGCCGAGGCGGGCGACTTCCAGCCACTCGCCGAGCGCCTCGCGCGGGCCGCGCACGATCACCTGCTGCTGCGGCAGCGCGTCCATCGCCAATGCCGTGAGCAGCGCGCAGTGTCCGACCGGCTGTTGCTCCGCAAAGCCCCGTGCCCAGGCCAAGGCGCGTTGCCCAGCCTCCAGAAAGCGCACTTCGCCACGCAAGTGGCCGAGGGTCAGCAATGCGCGGGCGGCAATGGCGTTGCCGGGCGGCAGCGCGTCGTCGACATGGGGTTTCGGGCGGTGGATGAGCTTCTCGTGATCGTGCGCGGTGAAGAAGAAGCCGCCGCCGTCGCGGTCCTCGAAGCGCGCCAGCAGCTCCTCGGCCAGAAACACCGCCAGCCGCATGTCGGCGTCGCGCCAGCGCGCGCCGAGCAGCGAGAGCAGGCCGCACAGCATGTTGGCGTGGTCGTCCAGGTAGCCGCGGCCACCCGCCGCGCCCTGCCGCCAACTCGCATGCAGGCGGCCGTCCTCGACCATGCGCGTGGCCACGAAGTCCACGGCGCGGGTGGCCGAGTCGATCCACGCCTGTTCGCCCAGGCGCACGCCGGCTTTGGCCATGCCGTCGATGGCGATGCCGTTCCAAGCCGCCAGCACCTTGTCGTCCTTGGCCGGCGGCACGCGCTCGGCGCGCGCGGCGAGCAGCTTGGCCCTAGCGCTGGCGAGGTTGCGCTCGGCGTCTTCCGGCGACAGGTAGAGGCGTTCGGCCACCGCCCGCCAAGCGTCCTGCCGCTTGAGGTTCCAGCGCCCCTCGAAGTTCGGCGGCTTGTCGAGGCCGTAGAGCGTCTCCGCCACCAGGTATTCGTCCTCGGACAGCAGCCGCTTGACGGCGTTTCGCCGCCAGACGTAGTACTTGCCCTCCTCGCCCTCGCTGTCCGCGTCCACGGCGGCGTAGTAGCCGCCTTCGGGGTGCTGCATGTCGCGCATCAGCCACGCCGCGGTCTCGCGCAGCGCGTCGGTAAACAGCGGGTCCGGCCCAAGCGCCAGCGCGTCCGCGTAGAGACCGAGCAGCGCACCGTTGTCGTAGAGCATCTTCTCGAAATGCGGCACGCTCCATTGGCGATCCGTCGAATAGCGGAAGAAGCCGCCGCCGAGATGGTCGTAGATGCCGCCCCGGGCCATCTTCGTGAGCGTCGTGGTGACCATGCCGAGGGCGTCGCGGTCCGGGCGCTCCGAACGCGCCTCCTGGATGTTCCCCCAATGCCGAAGCAGCCAGTCGAGGGCCGCTGGCATTGGGAACTTCGGCGCCGAGCCGAAGCCGCCGGCGGCGCTGTCGTAGAGCTCGCCAAGCTGCCCGCGGGCGGCCTTCAGCAGCGCCTTGTGGTCGCTCTTGGATTCGTGGGCGAGCTGTTCGAGTTCGGCCAGCACGCTCGCCAGCTTCTTGCCCTGGGCCTCGAGGTCGGCGCGCTTGTCGTGGAAGGAATCGCCGATGCGCAGCAGCAGGTCCTTGAAGCCGGGCAGGCCGTGGCGCGGCTGGCGCGGGAAGTAGGTGCCAGCGAAGAACGGCAGCAGCGTCTGCGGGTCCAGAAACGCCGTCAGCGGCCAGCCGCCGCCCTGCCGCCGGAGCAGCTGGTGGCCAAGCTGGTAGACGCGGTCCAAGTCCGGGCGTTCCTCCCGGTCCACCTTGATGTTGACGAAGCGCGCGTTCATCAAGGCTGCGGTGGCGCCGTCCTCGAAGGACTCGTGGGCCATGACATGGCACCAGTGGCAGGCGGAGTAGCCGATGGAGAGCAGGATCGGCAGATCGTCGCGCCGCGCCCGTTCAATCGCCTCCTCGCCCCACGGATGCCAATCCACGGGGTTGTCTGCATGTTGCAGCAAGTAGGGGCTGGTCTCTGCCGCGAGCCTGTTCATGGCACACTCTCTTGCGTCGTCTAAGTCGAAGCGCCAGCGGCATGATAGGGCAGTGACGGAGCGATCCGACAACGTGGACCGTCACGGCTACCGCCCGAACGTCGGCATCGTCATCCACAACGCCCGCGGCCAGGTGTTCTGGGCGCGCCGCGTGGGCGGCTTCGACGCTTGGCAGTTTCCGCAAGGGGGCGTTCACGCCGGCGAGAGCCAGGAGGACGCGCTGTACCGCGAGCTGCGCGAAGAGACCGGCCTTCCCCCGGACGCCGTGGAAATACGCGGGCGCACCAAGGGATGGCTGCGCTACCGCCTGCCCAAGCACCTGCGCCGCGCCGAGGGCGACCGCTTTCGCGGCCAGAAGCAAAGGTGGTTCCTGCTGCGGCTGCTGGCGGAAGACGACGCGTTCTGCCTCTCCGCCTCGGCGGAGCCGGAGTTCGACCATTGGCGCTGGGTGAGCTTCTGGTATCCGCTGGGACAGATCGTGGCGTTCAAGCGCGAAGTGTATCGCCAAGCCCTTGCCGAACTCGCGCCGGCAATGCAGGTGCGGGAACCGAAGAAGCGCCGCGGTGGCCGCAAGCGGCGCCGCAGCGCATCGCCCCGAGGCCGCCGGGCGGCGCCGCGTCGTTGCTAGAATCGCCGCGTGGCCGCAGACTCCCAATCGCTGCATGTCGGGACACGGCCAACAGGCGCCGACGCCGGCGAACCCTATGCGGCGCTGGATCTGGGCTCCAACAGTTTTCATTTGCTCGTCGCCAACTATCGGCCGGCCGGAGCGCCGACGGGGAAGCACGGCACCGTCGCCCAGCTCGACGACGGCGGGCGGCTGCAGGTGGTGGATCGGCACCGGGAAATGGTGCGGCTTGCAGCGGGCTTGACGGAGAACGGCGAGCTCTCAACGGCCGTCGCCGAGCGGGCCCTGGCCTGCTTGCGCCGTTTCGGGCAGCGCATTCGGCATCTGCCCCGGCGCAACGTGCGCGTGGTCGGCACCAACACGCTGCGCAAGGCGCGCAACAGCGCGAGTTTCGTCGCCGCGGCGGAACAGGCGCTCGGACACCGCGTCGAGATCGTCAGCGGACGCGAGGAAGCGCGGCTGATCTACCTCGGCGTGTCCCACTCGCTGGCGCCGATGCACGACAAGGAGTCGCGGCTCGTCGTGGACGTCGGCGGCGGCAGCACCGAGATCATCCTCGGCGAACACTTCCAGCCGCGCATCATGGAGAGCCTGCACATGGGCTGCGTCTCCATGTCCGCGCGCTGCTTTGCAGACGGGCGCATCACCGCCGCCGGCTTCGAGGCGGCGGAGAACGCGGCGCGGCAGGAACTCGAGGCCGTGGAGCAGATCTATCGCGCGCATGGCTGGGGCACCGCGGTCGGCGCATCCGGCACGCTCTTGGCCGTGCATGACGCCATCGCCGAACTCGCCGGCGAGCACCGCATCGCCCGCAGCGGCCTCGATGCGCTGCGCGAACACCTGCTCGAAGCCGGCTGCGCGGAGCGCATCGGCCTGACGGCGGTGGACGAGCAGCGCACGCCGGTCTTCGCCGGCGGCGTCGCCATCGTCTCGGCGCTCTTCGACGCGCTGGGCGTGGACGAGATGACGGTTTCGGACGGCGCCCTGCGCGAAGGTCTGCTGCACGATCTGCTCGGGCGCGTCCATGCCCAGGACATCCGCGAAACCACCGTCGAGGACCTGATGCGGCGCTACCACGTGGACGCGGCCCATGCCCGGCGCGTCGCCGACACCGCCTGCCGGATGTTCGACGCGGCGCCGTGGCCGGCGTTGCGGGGCCTAGGCTCGGGCGCAGAAGCGGATGCCGCCGGCCTGAGCGCGCTGCCGCGCAGCGCCGCCGAGCGGCTGCTGCGGTGGGGCGCCATGCTGCACGAAGTCGGCATGGCCATCGCCCACAGCCAGCACCACAAGCATGGCGGCTATCTGCTGGAAAACATGGACCTGCCCGGCTTCTCGCGCTCGGAACAGCGACACCTCTCGGCCATCGTCCGAGCGCATCGACGAAAGTTCCCGACGGACGACGCTCGACAATCGCCCCGCCTGCTGGCCGTGTGCGCCTTGCTGCGCATCGCCGTGGTGCTGCACCGCGCCCGCACCGCCGCCCCGCTGCCGCGGTTCTCCGTACGCATCGACGCCAGCCGCCGGGAGATCAAGCTGGTCTTCCCCGGCAACTGGCTGCGCGACCACCCCCTCACCGGGCTGGACCTGGAGCAGGAAGCCGACTACCTCGCCGCCGTTCCCCTGCGCCTGACCGTGGAAGGGCGCTGACGAGGCAGCGTTAAGCCGCCCGGCGGTTCAGGCTGCGCCGAGGTGCTCCAGCAGCCACTCCTGGGCGCAGAAGCGCTCGTCGCCTTTGGCGGCTTCGGCCTGCTCGTAGCTGCCGTCGGGACGCAGCAGCCAGGCCTGGGCGTTGTCGCGCAGATACGGTTCCAGCCCTTCTTCGACGATGGCGCGGCGGCTCTCCTCGTCTTCGATTGGGAAGCACGTCTCGACCCGGGAGAAGAAGTTGCGCCCCATCCAGTCCGCGCTGGAAAGATAGACCTTCGCCTGCCCAGCCCCTCTTCCTCACTCGGTGAATTTCTCCTGAATTATTCGCTCGGCGTCGCGGCTCAGAGTCGAACTTTCGAAGGATTCGACCAAGTGCCCCGGGAAGTGCTTGTGGTACCAAGCCACTTTGGTCTGGCGGTGATCGCGGTATTCGTCATCAGACCTTCCCCAATGCTCCCAGAACCATGTCTCCCCACGATGAACAATCGAAAAATCGGGCAAATACATCGTCCCGTCCGGTGCCGTCAGAGGTTTTTCGTAGCCGAAGGAAATACCACGCTCCGCAAGCAGATTGGCAATGATCAGCTCGGATTTGGAGCGTACCATGTCTCCAGTCAGCGCTTCGTGAACAAGGCCCTCCGGATACCAGTCCGCCCGTCGAAGGAGTGCCTCCGGAACGGCTTGGAACATACCCTCGAACAACGACGAGTTGACTTGCTTGATTTGTCCATTTTCTGGCCGTCTCGCCGCAAGCAGCGTTGCTGCATCCTGTTCAATAAGCAGTGTGCAGTGTTTGACCGCCCGCGTCAACGCCGTGTAAAGGAGTTCCGGCGAAAGAGGTCGGCCGTGGTTCTTGGGCACTACGATATAGGTGTGGTCGAACTCACTCCCTTGGGCCTTGTGAACAGAGACCGCGTAGGCGAGCTCTAGGTTTTCCTCTACATCGGCGCTCTCGTAGTCCACAACCCAGTCCGGCTTGTCGGCGAACCGTACCGAAAACCGTTTCAAGTTATATCCATTCTTGGAGCGGTCCGTAAAGTGCTTAGAGACAAAACCAATTTGTCCGTTGAAAATCTCTATCCGATCGCGCCTTCTCTCCTGCTGGTTGTATGCAGAAATAGGATTCGATTGCGACCGATTGCGTACTTGAATCACCTTGTCGAACAACGTTACGCCGCTTAGCGTGCCGTAGCGGCGTATTGCCTCGGTGGACATTCGACCTTGGATGGCTGTATTCAGTGCTTCGACTCCGTGCATTTCCCCACGATGTGGCGTCAGTACCTGATATCGATGGGGTTCCCACTCCATTGCTGAACGCCAGAGCTTGTAGGGCTTATCGACGGTTGGCGATTGCTCAGTTTGGGCGGACATTTCCGCCTCGATGGTACGGATTAGCTGCGCCGCAATCTGTTGGTCGTCATGCCAGTACACAACATGCAAGTCCGTATCCACATCGCCGCCCCGATGGACTTGGGTAAGCAATTGCTCCGCATCTGGCGTCGTTGCCTCGCCCCCGTCATCAGCGCTTTGTGCGATGAATAGGTTGGCTAGGCGGAGGATCGCAGTGCCCTTGCGTGCCACTTCGTTTTCCAACTGACGCAGATTGTGTTCGAGCTTGGCAACACACCGCGGCTCTCTGCTGGACAACCATGCAATCGTGTCGGCGAACACGCGGCCCCGTCCTATGGGAGGAAGTTGATTCGGGTCGCCGACGAGGACTAGACGACGAACTGCCCGCCAGTCGATGGCGCGGACGAACGTTGCCATCAACCCGAGCTCGAGCATGGACGCCTCGTCGATAATGATGGTGCCCGCACCTTGCCGGCGGCCGCCCTTTCGTCGATAACTGAGATTGTCGTTCAACCAGCCTTCCTTAGCGAGAAAAGAATGCACCGTGGAGATTCTCACGCCCTCTATTTCACGTTGCAGAAGCTTGCTGCGAAGGCGGTCCGACGCCTTGCCCGTCGGTGCCATTACGGTGATTGACGCGCCTTCTCCCTCCGTTGTGCGGACGGCCTTGATAATGGCGCAGATTGTCGTGGTCTTGCCTGTCCCGGCTGCTCCCGTCACCACTGCCAACGGCCGCCGAAAGATCGCATCGCAGGCGGTCGCCTGGCTCTCTACGGCGCTTCGATAGCGTTCACGGGCTTTGTCGAGCAAGTTGCTATTTGGATCCAGTATTTCGTCGAACCACTGCCCCTTGTCGAATGGTCTCATGAGCCGGATGTCGGGCCGCTGTGCCAATTTCACCAAGGCCGCTTCGACCACGCGTTCGTCTTCGTAGACGGGACGCCAATACAGCCACGGGCGCTGGTCCTCGGTGCGAAAGACCAGCGCCTGCTCGAGCGTGTCTCGATCAACGTCAAAGTAGCGTTCGGTAAAGTTCGCAGATTTCCAGTCGGGCAAAGCCTCAAGCCGCTTGTTGACGTGGCCCAAGATGGCGCTGGCGGCTTGGAACGTATGATTGGGCTCGCGTTTGAGCTCGTCCACGCACAACGCACGCAAACGCCGGGCGTCATCAATCTCCATGTCGGCACCGGGCGTTCCGCCGACGTCCGGGGATGGCAGCACACCCCGGTCAACCGTCGACCAAGGAATGCAGCCGTCGCGACTGTCGCCCATGTAGTGTTCGCAAATCAGGTAAGGGTTTTTCAGCGGCGCATCAACCGCAAAGGAAAGGCCGTGCGCTTCCCGCAATCTGTCGTCAGGTGACGCTATGCGCTTCATTTGATCGAGGTCAAGGTCGATGCGCGGCAATATGGACGCAAGCAACATGCGTTCAGCGTCTGTGCGCAACTGCCACTGACGCGAAACTGTCTTCAAAGCGCGACCGGTCAGCCGGATGCTCGGCGCTTCGGCGCCTTTGTCGAGCGCCGAAAACACGTCCCCATGCACCTGCGTAGCATTGCCGGCATTGATGGCGTCGATCACCGGCACGACCGCGTCGTCGGCTTGGAGCAGGCGCAACACATTGGGGAGGCCTGGGTAGAGTCCACGGCGGCGCCACAGATCGGCGATGCACCCATTGAGCCACTCTTTCCGCTGCGCCCAATTCTCACTGTCGTCGCCGAGGCTGTGCAGTACGTCAACCGCGTCAAGGAACTGTTCCAAGAGACCGATCGCGTCGTCGTCCGAAATGCGTCGGGTACCGTATTTGCACACCCGCGGGTTCTCCGGGAATACCGCCAAGCGAGACAAGGCCTCGCTGTCCTCCCGGTAGCGGTGATACGGCAGCCGGAGACCTTGTTCTGGATAATGCGACGAGACATTGCGAGCCCAAACCAATCCGCCCGCGAATCGTTCCCGCACGTAGTCGCTCGTGTTGGGGTAGCGCAACGGCGGCCCAATCTCCCGCACACGGGAAACGCCTACCAGAGCATATCGGGGGTGTTCTTCTTCCGAGAACGGGTTCGAATAGTTGGCATAGTAGAAGATGAGGCTCTCGTCAACGGCGATGTCGGCGAGGAACTGCTCCACCTTGTCCAAGCGGGCGTCGTTGTCGTAGCGCCCCAGACCGTCCTTTATGTCGTCGGAGTAGACCTCCTCGTAAGGCCACACGCAGATGGTGGCCGGAGGAATATCCCAATCGGCTCGATCCGCGCCGTCGCGCATGAAGTCGGGAGGATTGGAGTAGCCCGTGATGGTGTCATCGCCAAAAGCGTTCACGCTGTAGACGCAAGGTGGCAGATCGTCTCCTGCGAGTGCTGCAACCGAACGGCCTGCGTTCTTGACCTCTCGGCCAGTGTCCCGTTGCTGCGCGATCAGGTCGCCGGGGTAGGACTGTTTGCCAACGCAATAGGTGTTGCAATCCGGTTGCCGGCAAATGGCACCGTTCCAACCGTTGTCGTGCCACGCAAGTCGAGCCGTCAGATGCATCGGTCTGTCCGTCGATCCATTGACAACGCATCTTAGCGCAAGTGAGCACCGCACCGCACCACCGCGCGCTGGACGTCCTGCATGCGTGCAGGCGCATCAACGGAAGCAGTAGCGCCGGTGCCCGTCGCTGGTCCAGTTCCCGACGGACGCCCCCGGCAATCGCCCCGCCTGCTGCCGGTGTGCGCACTGCTGCGCATCGCCGTGGTGCTGCACCGGGCGCGCACCACCGCGCCGCTGCCGCCGTTCTCCGTGGGCATCGACGCTGGCCGCGGGGAAGGTCTTGCCCGGCAACTGGCTGGGCGACCATCCGCTCACCGGGCTGGCACTGAAGCAGAAAGTCCGACTACCTCGCCGCCGTTCCCCTGCGCCTGACCGTGGAAGGGCGCTGACGAAGCGCTTCAGGCCCGGCGCGTTCAGGCTGCGCCGAGGTGCTCCAGCAGCCATTCCTGGGCGCAGAAGCGCTCTTCGCCTTTGGCGGCTTCGGCCTGCTCGTAGCTGCCGTCGGGACGCAGCAGCCAGGCCTGGGCGTTGTCGCGCAGATACGGTTCCAGCCCTTCTTCGACGATGGCGCGGCGGCTCTCCTCGTCTTCGATTGGGAAGCACGTCTCGACCCGGGAGAAGAAGTTGCGCCCCATCCAGTCCGCGCTGGAAAGATAGACCTTCGCCTCGCCGCCGTTCTCGAACACGAAGATGCGCGCATGTTCGAGAAACCGGCCGAGCACGGAGCGCACGGTGATGTTCTCCGAGACGCCCGCCACGCCGGGCCGCAGCGAACAGATGCCGCGCACCACCAGCTGCACGCGCACGCCAGCCTGGGAGGCCCGATAGAGCGCCTGGATCACCTTCGGCTCGATGAGCTGGTTCATCTTCGCCTTCACGCCGGCGCTGCGTCCCGCCTTGGCGTGGGCGATCTCCTGGTCGATGTGCTTGAGCACCGCCTCGTGCAGGGTGAACGGCGATTGCAGCATCTTGTGCAGCGGCCCGGTGCGCCCCAGGGCCGTCAGTTGCTGGAACACGCGCTGCACGTCGAACACCAGCTCGTCGTCGCAGGTGAGGAGGCCGTAGTCCGTGTACTGGCGGGCCGTGCGGGCATGGTAGTTGCCCGTTCCCAGATGCGCGTAGCGGCGCAGCCGCTGGCCCTCGCGGCGAATCACCAGCGTCATCTTGGCGTGGGTCTTGTAGCCGACGATGCCGTACACCACCTGGGCGCCGGCTTCCTGCAGCTGGTTGGCGAGTTCGATGTTGGCCGCCTCGTCGAATCGAGCGCGCAGCTCGATCACCACCAGCACGTCCTTGCCCGCCAGCGCCGCGTCGAGCAGCACTTTCACCACCGAGGAATCGACGCCGGTGCGGTACAGGGTCTGGCGAATCGCCAGCACGTTCGGGTCCGCCGCCGCCCCTTGCAGGAAGTCCAGCACCGGCGCGAACGAGTGGAAGGGGTGGTGCAGCAGGATGTCGCCGTCGCGGATCGCCGAGAAGACGTCCGCCGCGGCGGGGATGCGCGGCGGCACCCGGGGCGTGAAGCCGGCATACTTGAGGTCCGGGCGATCCACCAGATCGGGCACCTGGTTGAGTCGCATCAGGTTCACCGGGCCGCTGCAGAAGTACACGTCCTCTTCGCCGAGCGAGAACTGGTCGGCCAGAAAGCGGCCCACCTCCGGCGGGCAGTCGTCGGCCAGTTCCAGGCGCACGGCGTCGCCGAAACGCCTTGAGGTGAGTTCGCCGCCGACCGCCTGCAGCAGGTCGTCCACGGCTTCTTCGTCCACGAACAGATCGCTGTCGCGGGTGACGCGGAACTGGTAGCAGCCGAGCGCCTTCATGCCGGGAAAGAGCTCCTCGACATGGGCATGGATGATGGAGGACAGGAAGACGAAGTCGTAGGGGCTGCCGGCGCACTCCTCCGGCAGGCCGATCACCCGCGGCAGCGAGCGCGGCGCCTGCACCACGGCCATGCCGCTGTTGCGCCCGAAGGCGTCCTTGCCCTCCAAGGTCACGATGAAGGTGAGGTTCTTGTTGAGGATCCTCGGGAACGGATGCGCGGGATCGAGGCCGATGGGCGTGAGGATGGGTTCGAGCTCGCGATGGAAGAAGTCCGCAAGCCACTGGCGTTCGCCGTTCGCGCCGTCGCGCCACTGCGCGCGCTTGCGAAAGCGGATGCCTTGCGCATCGAGGAGCGGAAACAGCACGTCGTTGAGGATGCGGTACTGCTCGTCCACCACTTCGTGCGCCGCTTGGGCGATGCGCCGCAGCTGCTCCGACGGCGAGAAGTTGTCCGGCCCGCGCTGGGTCGCCCCAAGCGCTCGTTGCTGCTTCAAGCCGGCGACGCGGATCTCGAAGAACTCGTCGAGAATCGAACCGGCGATGCACAGGAACCGAAGCCGTTCGAGGAGCGGCACGTCCTCGCTCTTGGCCAGGTCGAGCACGCGGCGATTGAACTCCAGCTGCGACAGCTCGCGGTTGATGTACAGCGCGGGGCTGTCGAGCTTCGTCGTTCTCGCTTCGGGCCCCGCCGGGACCTCCTCGGTGGCCTTCGTCGTTGGCGTCATTGGCGTCATTGCTGCGGGCGCGTGGCGGGCGGGCTGCGATGCGCGACGAAGGCCAGCACCAGCGACACCGCGGTCAGCGCCAGCAGCGTGACGATCGTCGCCAGCACGTAGCGGTTCATGGCGCGCTTGCGCTGCACCAGGTCCGCCACCTGTCCCGCGCTGCGGGCGTCCACGGCCATGAAGAAGTCCAGCAGCGGGCGCATGATCCGCGCCTTCGCCTGATGGTAGTCGGCGGCGTGCAGCAGTTGCAGGGCGGCCTCCCGCTCGCCGCTGCCCACCGCGTCGAAGGCGCTGTTCTCCAGCAGCGTGAGCTCGTTCGACTGGTCTTCGGCAGCGGCCAAGAGATCGAGCTCGGCCGGCGTGATGCCGGCGTGTTCCATCAGTGCGCGCAGCGCCACCGGCGCATCGGCGGGGCGCGGGCGCTCGCCGTCGGCCGTGACGAGGTCCCAGTAGACTTCGTGGTAGTCCTGCGGACGCGGCGCGCTGCCGTTGCGGATGTCCAGGATTTCCTGGAAGTACTGGCGATAGCGCTCGTCGCCGGTGGCGGCGTAGGTTCTGGCCATGCGCGTCAGGTCGTCGGAGGTCTGGCGCAGTTCGTCGGCGAGCAAGTTCGCCCGCTCGCGCATCGCCCAGCTGCGCTCGATGGCGTCTTCGATCTCAATGCCGCGCCAGAACAGCATCGTCGCCACGCCGATCAGCACGAGCGACAGCGCCGACAAGCCCACCAGTATCTTCGCCATGTTCCCCTCCCGCCGCCGAAGTGGATGCGGGAATCATAAGGGAAACCAGCGAAACCGGCGCGTTGCCGGCCAGCGCCCGGCCGGTGGCGTAGAATCGAGCGCCATGCCCGACGCAGCCGGCGAACGCGACCGCCTGTTCGCGCGCGAGCGCGGCGACTTGGCGGACTTCGCCTTCGATGCCCAGGTCGCGGCGGTGTTCCCGGACATGATCCGCCGCTCCGTTCCCGGCTACGAGACCGTGGCCGCGCTCTCGGGGCTGATCGCGGCCTCGCGCTTGCGCCCCGGCGGGCGCTGCTACGACCTCGGCTGCTCCCTCGGCGCGGCGAGCCAGGCGGTTCTGAAAGCCGTCGGCGACATGGCTTGCGAAGTGGTCGCCGTGGACGCCTCGGCGCCGATGTTGGCGCGGGCGGCCGAGCTCGCCGGTGGCGAAACCCGCGTGCGCTGGATCGAAGCGGACATCCGCGCCACTGATTTCGCGCCGGCGGACGCCGTGATCCTCAACTACACGTTGCAGTTCCTGCCGCCGGAGGACCGCCTGCCGCTGCTTCGCCGCATTCGCGGCTGTCTGGCCGACGGCGGCGCGCTGGTGCTCTCCGAGAAGCTCGCCGGCAACGCCTTCTTCGAGGACCTGCACCTGGCCTTCAAGCGCGCCAACGGCTACAGCGAGCTTGAAATCGCGCAGAAGCGAGCGGCGCTGGAGAACGTCATGCGCATTGATGCGGAGGACGCACATCTGGAGCGCTTGCGGCAGGCCGGCTTCGGCGATGCGCAGCTGTGGTTCCGCTGCCTCAACTGGGGTTCTTTCGTGGCCCGCCCGTGAAGCGCTCGCGCATGACGGAATGCGCTGCGCTCGAGTCGCTCTTCGCCGCGTGGCGCGAGACGTCTCCGACAGCGCGCGGCTGCATCGACCTGCTGCGCTCGGCGCGCCACGGCGACCTGCCGCGCTGGACTGCCGCGCTGGCGCAACTGCCCAGGCTGCGGCCGGCGCGGGTGTCCTTCGGCGCAACGGTTTCGGCCAGCCTGGCGAGCGACGATGCGCCCCTCGAACCCCGGCAGCGGCGCGACCTGGAACACGCGCTGCGCGGCCTGATGCCTTGGCGGAAGGGGCCCTTCGACCTCTTCGGCGTGTTCGTCGATGCCGAGTGGCGCTCGCATCTGAAATGGGCGCGCATCGCGCCCCATCTCGAACTGTCCAGGCGCCGCGTTCTGGATGCCGGATGCGGCAACGGCTACTACGGCTGGCGCATGTTGGAAGCTGGCGCGGAATCGGTGACCGGCGTCGATCCGTCGCTGCTGTACACATTGCAGAACGCCGCCGTCGGCACCTACCTGGGGCACGGCAGGAATCTCGTTCTGCCGCTGCGCTTGGAAGACTTGGCCGTGCGCCAGCCGTTCGATGTCGTGTTCTCGATGGGCGTGGTCTACCACCACCGGGACCCGCCAGCGCATGTGTACGCGCTCGCCCGCCACACGCATGCGCAATCGACGGTGGTGCTGGAATCGCTGGTCGTGGACGGCGCGCCCCTCAAGCCGAACCGCTACGCGGCGATGCGCAACGTGCATGTCGTGCCGAACGTCGCCTTGCTGCGCCGTTGGCTCGCCGACGCGGGCTTTCGCCGCGCCGAGCTGGTGGACGTTTCAGCAACAACGCCGGCGGAGCAACGCGCCACCGCGTGGATGCCCTACCACTCCTTGGCCGATGCCCTCGACCCCAACGAGCCGGAACGCACCGTCGAAGGCTATCCCGCGCCGAAGCGCGCCGTTATGATCGCCCGACGATGATGTGCGCAGCGCAAATCCGCCGGGCGACCCGGGCTTGCAGTGCGCCGCACCCGGTGCGCTGATGGCCGGCGTGCTCACCGCGTGGTCCTTCCGCTATCGCGGCAAGACGGCGCGCATTCTCGCCATCGTCGACTGCTTTCGGAAGGAGCCGACGAAGGGCCTCTCGCCGGCGCAGATCGGCCGCGCCTCGGGCGTGGCCATGTACGACACCGTGCGCATCCTCGACCAGATACCGGAGCTGTTCGTGAAGCTGCCCGGCCGCGGCGACGGCATCACGCGCTATCGGCTGGCCTCTTCGGTGGCAGCGCGCGGAGAAGGCGGCGTCGAAGACCTAGTGGCGCGCAACGCCCAGCGCGAATCGTGGATCTACTACGGCTTGCTCACGACCGCCCTGCTGCTTGCCTTGGTGGCGCTGCTGGCGGTGGTGCCGCCGCTGCTCTGAGGAGGCGACATGCCGGAGCTTCTTGACCCCCAGCTCGAAGCCTTGCGCGACCGCGTCGAGGCGTTGGCTGCGGAGACCCTCGAACCGTTGCGCGACGATGCGTCCCTCGATGCGAAGACCCGCGCCGCACGCGTTCGCGCCGCGTCCAAGGACGCCGGCGTCTTCGCCATGACGCAGCCCGAGGAGTTCGGCGGCAGCGGCGCCACGTTGCTGGCGCTGACGGTGGTGCGGGATGTCCTCGGCGCCCACAACGTCGCCCACTTGGGCGGCATCTTCGGCCCCGGCCCAGGCGTCCTCGGCGGCGTGGGCGATCCCTTGAGAAGCACGCACTTGGCGCCGGTGCTGGCCGGCGAGAAGCGCGGCGCCTTCGGCTTCACGGAGCCGGACGACGCCGAGCGCGCCACTTGGGGGCGCGTGCAGGGCGACTCGCTGATCGTCAACGGGCGCAAGTCCTATGTGACCGGCGGAGCGCACGCGGACTTCATCAACACGCTGGTGGAGATCGACGGGCTCGGCCCGTCCATGGTGGTGATCGACCGCGACACGCCGGGCGTCGCCGTCGAGCGCACCTTCGGCAGCATGGACGGCACGCACCATGCGGCCATCGCCTTCACGGACGCGCAAGTGCCGAAGGCGCACATCGTCGGCAAGCCGGGCGGCGGGCTGCCGCGCGCGCTGCGGCAGATCGGCGACACGCGCCTGGCCTTCGCCGCCGAAGCCGCCGGCCTGGCGCGCTGGGTGATCGGCTTCGTCACGGCGCACATCCAAGCACCCCATCGCAGCGGCGCACCGCTCGGCGAGCGCGAAGGCGTGCGCTTGCGCTACGCCGACATGCGCATCCGCGCCTACGCCATGCGCAGCATGGTCTACCGCACCGCGCGCCTAGGCGACGCCGGCGAGAACATCGTCAACGAAGGCATTGCCGCCAAGGTGTTCGCCACCGAAGGCATCGGCGAGATCGTGGACGCCGGCATTCAGCTCGTCGGCGGAATAGCGCTGCGCAACGGCCATCCGCTCGAGGACCTGTACCGCCGCGTGCGCTCGATGCGGCTCGCCGAAGGCGCAAGCGACGTGCTGCGCCTGAACCTGGCGCGCGGACGATTGGACTTGGGCAAGGGGAGGATCTGACGACGCCGGCACGGCCAGCGCATCCGACGTGCCGGCGTACTCCACGCACCCACCGTTCCCATTTTCATCCGCGAGGCGCGGACTTCGCGGCCGGATGTGGTTGGGCCGTTGTTGAAGGGGCCGCTTGCGACCTGATGCGGTCTTCCTCGTCCGGCCTCGGCAAGTTCAGCCATGCGGCAGTGCGCTAAACTTCTCCGCATGGCCATGAACCCTGCATCCACCGTCGTCGCCATCCGAACCCGCGCTTGCCGAGCGTCGCTGGCGCTCCTCGTCCTGCTGGCGTCCGGCATCGCCGGCTGCGCGACCACGCCGCCGATGCCTCCGGCTGGCTACGAGGACCTCGCGCAGCGCGCGATGGCGGGCGAGATGGTGTCGCCAAGGGCGCTGCGGGACGCGCTGCTTGCGGCGCCGGATTTCGACAAGCGGCTGCACGAAGCGACGCGCCTGGAGCGCCAAGTGCTTGCCTTGGCGGACGAACCGCTGCGCTTGGGCGCGGCCGGGTCGGCGATTCTCGACATCTACTACGCGAGCCTGGCCGGGCACCAGGCGCTGGCGCGGTTCTACGGCTACGTCGAAGCGCCGGAGCAGGTCGAATGGCACGAGCGCTGGGTGGCGGCGATTCGCGCTTCCATCGAGGCCGATGCCGGGAAGGCGCTTGGCGGAAAAGCGGCGTCGTCGCGGGACAGGCAAGAGGGCGAGCTCGCCTACCCTGTTCTTTCCAGCGCCGAAGCGGAAGCGTTCGTCGTCGCGCGGGGCCTCGCCGTGGTCGGTAGCGCCTACGAAGTGGACGGCGAGCGTTTTCTGCTGCGGCTGGCGGCGCGCACCGAGGAACAGCCCATGGAAACGGTGCTGTTCGACTTGACGGCGCTGCGTGCGGCGCTGCTCGCTTCCGCCAAGGCCGACCCCGACACGCGCTTTCCGGTGCCGCGCCCGATCACCTGCAAGGACATGGGCGCTTGCGGAGATTTCGGCGTCGAGGCGCTGGTGCGGGTGCTGGCGGTGGGCGGCGACAGCGCGGCGCAGACCTTCATCGGTTCCGAAATGCGCCGCGCGCGACGCTTCGACGACACGGTGGGCTGGCTGGAACAGGCGGCACGGGCCAACAACGGCTTGGCGCAGCTGATTCTCGCGGAAGTGTTCCTCGAGCGGGCGCTGCGTTCGCCGGTCGGCGAAGGGCGCACGGAATGGCTGGAGGCCGCCGAGCGCCGTCTTCTGCTCGCCATCAACGCCGGTTTCGACACGGCGATGTCCCACCTCGGCGCGATGTATCTCTCCGGGGCGTTCGGCGAGGAGAAGACCGCGCGCGGCGCGCCGCTGCTGGTGCGCGCCGCGGACCTCGGCAACGTCGACGCCATGCTCAATCTGGCCGCGCTGCATGCCTTCGGCGAGGTCGTGGAGAAGGACGACGCGCTGGCCGAGCAGTACTTCCGGCGCGCCGCCGAGAAGAACGAACGCGGCAAGGTGGAATACGCGCGTTTTCTCACCCGGCCCGAAGCCGAAGGCGCGCTCGACCACCAGGCATGGCGCTGGCTGCGCGACGTGGCGAAGAACAGCGACAACCCGCAGGCGATGCTGCTGGTGGGCAACCTCTATGCGCGCGGCACCCATGTGGACCGCCGCCTGCGCCGTGCCAAGACCTGGCTCAAGCGGGCTGCCCAGGCCGACCCGGACAACCCCAACCTAGTCAACGAAGTGGCGTGGACGCTCACGGTGAGCCACCTGCCGCGCCTGCGCGACGCGCGCTATGCGCTGGAAATCATGGATCGGGTGATGGCGGAGGAAGGCCCGGCGCGGCGCACGCCGGCGTATCTGGACACCTGGGCTGCGGCCTACGCCGCCAACGGCGACTTCGAGCGGGCCATCGCCGTGCAGGAGGAAGCCATTCAGATGGCGACCAGAAACCGCGATCCCAACAACGAACTTCCCATCCTGCGCAAGCACTTGGATGCGTTTCGCGCCGGCGTGCCGATCAACGAAGTCCCTTGGGCGCCGCTGGACCTCGGCGAACAGCCGACCGACTGAGCCGCCGTCCGGCATCGTTCGCGGCGCCACCACCATGCACAACGTAGACGACTGCCGCGCCATCGTTGCGGGTTCGCTACCGCTGCTCGACGTGCGGGCGCCGGTGGAATACGCCCGCGGCGCACTGCCGGGCGCCGTCAACCTGCCGCTTCTCTACGACCAGGAGCGCGAGGCGGTGGGCAAGGCGTACAAGAACGGCGGGCGAGACGCCGCCGTGGCGCTCGGCCATCGCCTGGTGAGCGGCGACATCAAGCATTCGCGCCTGGCTGCCTGGCAGCGTTTCGTGGCCGAGCATCCGACGGCGCTGATCTGCTGCTGGCGCGGGGGGATGCGCTCGCAGATCGTCCAGCAATGGCTCGCGGACGCGGGCGTGGCGGCGCCCCGGGTGAGCGGCGGCTTCAAGGCGCTGCGGCGCTTCTGCATGGACGTTCTCGAACGCAGCGGACAGCGCGACCTGATCCTCGTCGGCGGACGCACGGGCAGCGGCAAGACGACCCTGCTCCGCAGCCTTGGCGCGCACATCGACTTGGAGGCCTTGGCCAACCACCGCGGCTCGGCCTTCGGCGGTTTCGAGACGCCGCAGCCAACGCCAGCGACCTTCGAGAACGCGCTGGCGGCGGAACTCCTGAAGACGGATGCAACGGCGCCGCTCGCGCTCGAAGACGAAGGCCGCTCCATCGGACGCCTGGCCGTCCCCGCGCCCTTGTTCGACGCGATGCAGCGCGCGCCGCTGGGCATCGTGGAAGTGGGCATGGACGAGCGCATCGACAACATCTATCGGGAATACGTGCTGGAAGCCGGCGATGCGCTGGCGCGCCTGCCGGCGGCGCTGGCGAAGATCGAACGCCGCCTAGGCGGGCTGCGCTATCGGCGCATCGCGGAGCGGATGCAGGCTGCGCTGGACGCCGGGCCGGCGGCGCGGGAGCTGCACCACGCTTGGATCGGAGAGCTGCTGCGGGACTACTACGACCCGATGTACGACTACCAGTTGGCGGCGAAGACGAGCCGGATAGTCATGCGCGGCGCTCCGGAACAGGTGGCCGACTTCATACGCGGCCGCCGCGCCACCCGCGGCGGACAACGCGCTGGCCTTTGAGGAACGGCGATGTCCGAGGCGTCTCGATTCATCGAGGAAGTCCGCGAGGAGTTGACCGGCGCTCTCGCGCGGCAGTGTCTTGTCGAGGTCTATGCGGGTAAAGAGGAGAGGTTCTCAGTCGGGCGAGTCGACGCCCTCGACGAGACCCACTTCCGCCTCAACGCCCTCGATCGCGCCGGTCAGTTCGATGGCATCGAGGTCCGAGCGCTGCACGATGTCTCTCGTGTCGAGATCGAGACCGACTACCTGATGCGACGAATAGCGCGTCTCAAGGAGCTCTACGGCACCCAGGCTCGGCACAACCACCAACGCCTTGTCGGTTCGGACCGGTGCTTGGTGCGGGATGCGCTGGCGCTCTCCATCGCGGACGGCACCGTGGTCACGATCTGGCCCGGTGGCGGCGATGCGCAGCACACCGGCGTTGTCGCGAAGCTCTCCGACGACGCCGGCACTATTCTCGACCTCGACGAGTATGGCGATGCCGACCGCGAAGTCCCGTTTCGCATCGCCGATATTCGGCAGCTGGACTTCGGCTGCGAGCACCAGCGCATCGTGCAGCATCTTCGCAACTGCGGTTCGCCGCCACGAAGAGCGCCGTCTTGATGCTGGCTGCGCTGGCCGATTTGGTTCGCGCCGCCACGCCGTCGGGGGCGTAGCGCACCCTCCGTCCGAGAATCCTCGGAGACACGATGTACCGTGGCATGGCGGTGGGGGCGGTGATTCCGGCGCGCGACGAAGAAGGCCACATCGGCGGCGTGGTGGCGGAATTGCTCGCGTTGACGGTAAACGGCGGAGACCGGGTGCTGGACGATTGCGTCGTCTGCGACAACGGCTCGGCGGACGCCACGGCGCGGCGGGCTCGGGAGGCTGGCGCCCGTGTCGTCGTCGAGCAGTCGCCGGGCTACGGCATCGCTTGTCAAACGGCCATCGCGGCGCTGCAACCGGTCGATGCCGTGCTGTTCACGGACGGCGACGGTTCGTTCAAGGCGGCGCAGGCGACCGCCCTCCTGGATGCGCTTGCCGACGGCGCGGACTTGGCCATCGGCGCACGACCGCTCGGCCGCATCCAGCCCGGCGCCCTCTCGCTGCCGCAGCGGGCCGGCAACCGCGTCGCGGCGCTGCTCATCAAATGGCTGTGGAAGGCGACGGTCTCGGACCTTGGCCCGTACCGCGCCATCCGCGCCGACGCGCTGGCGCGGATCGCCATGCGCGACCGCGCCTTCGGCTGGACCGTGGAGATGCAGGTGAAGGCCATCCAGAGGGGCCTGCGCATCGCGGAAGTGCCCGTGGACACGTTGCGCCGTCGTTTCGGCAAGTCCAAAGTAGGCGGCACGCTGCGCGGCGTCGTGGGAGCAAGCATCGGCATTCTGACCACGATTGCCGTTCTGCGCTGGCGGCAGAACCGAGAAAGCAGAGGGAGTAATCCATCGTGACCGACGGGCACCGGCTGCGCTTCGTCCGACATTTGCTGGCGATTGCCTGGTTCGGCCTGTGCGCGGCCGGGACAGTCGCCGCGGCGGACGTCGATCACGCGACCTTCTGGGCGGCGCGGGACGACGCCAACGCCAGCGCTATCGACCACGCGCCGTGGCAGCAGACCCTCGATCTGCACCTGCGCGCGGCGCATCCATCCGGCGTCAACCGCTTCGACTACGCCGCCTTGAAGGCGAACGCGACCCAAGGGCAAACGCTGGCTGCGTACTTGCAGGCGCTGCAGGCCATCGATCCGAGGCGCTACTCCGGCGCCGAACAGAAGGCCTACTGGATCAACTTCTACAACGCGCTCACGGTCAAGGTGGTTGCCGACGCCTATCCGGTGGAATCCATCCGCGACATCGGCGGCAGCTGGCTGAACCCCGGGCCGTGGGACGAACGACACGCCAAGGTCGCCGGCCGGGAACTCTCCCTCAACGACATCGAGCACGAAATCCTGCGCCCCGTCTGGCAGGACAACCGCATCCACTACGCCGTCAACTGCGCCAGCTTCGGCTGCCCGAACCTGGCGTCGAAAGCCTACTCCGCAGCGAACACCGAGCAGCTTCTAGAGGATGGCGCGCGCGCCTACGTCAACCATCCGCGCGGCGTGGCCTTCGCCGACGGCGACTTGATCGTGTCGAGCATCTACGACTGGTACCAAGAGGATTTCGGCGACGACGAGCAAGCCGTGCTGGAACACTTGGCCAAGTACGCCGCGCCCCAATTGGCGGCGTGGCTGCGCGATTTCGACGGCTACATCGACTACGCCTACGACTGGACGCTGAACGCGCCCTAAACCTAAACAGCCAAGCGCCTATCGGACGGGAGTTTGCGGAGCAAACTCGAACGCACCCGACAGGGTGCGCCTTAGTACGCGCCGAAGGCGTAGCTGAGCGTCATGCCGAAGATGCCCGACGCCGATGCGTTGCGGCCGTCGATGGTGTCGCCGTAGAACAGGCTGCCGCTCGCCGATTCCGTCAACGCCACGGAGACGCGCCCGCCGACCACCGTTGTTTCCTCGGCCACTTCCGGGAAGCGGTCCGGCGTGAAGGGCGGCACGCCGATGTTCAAGTCGCCGTCGGAGGTCACGCGGTGGTAGTCCAGCGACACGGTCACCTGCTCGTTGACGACGAGCAGCCCGGAGACGCTGTAGAACATGTTGTTCGGGATGTCGTTGTTGCGGTTGCGGTAGCCGACTTCCACCGACACCCCCACGCACTCGGCGAAGAGCCGGCCGGCGATGACGGATGCCTCGAAGCCGTTGCCGCCGTCGCCGATGGCGTAGATGCCGGCGGGCGCGCCGGAGGTGGTGACCAGCGCCGATCCCGTGTCGTAGCCGCCGGCCACGATGACGCCGCCGCGCACGGCAAAGCTCAAGGGGTGGCCGATCAGCTCGTCCGCAAGCCGCCACGTGAGGCCGATGTTGGCGTCGGCGAGGCCCTTGTCCATGTCCTGGGCCAATTGGCTGCGCGCGAAACCCACCTGCGCATCGAGCGCGAAATTGTCTCGAAAGGCGTAGTCGCCGATCAGCCAGAAGGTGCTTTGGGTCAGCTCGCCGCCCGGCATCGGCCCCATCACGGTGCCGCCTTCGCCGGTCCACTTCTCGTCGGCGCGTTGGCGAACGAACGACAGGCTGACGCTGCCGGCGCCCGGCTCCGAAAGCCAAGGCGAACCGGCACCGAAGGCCGGGGCGGAGGAAAGCGAGACGACACCGCACATTGTTGCCAGCGCGAGGGCGCATCGTCGCAGCGACGGCCGTTCTTGAAGGAACGAGCGGTTCTTTCCACACCCGCGCCGGCGCTCGCTCCAACGAATGCAAAGTGGCATGACGCCCGCCCTCCTGCTACTTTGACCATTATGCGCCTCGCAGCGAGGTACGCAACCGACATGTTTTCCACAAGTTATCCACAGTGGAGGCAGGGGTTGGCAAAGCGTGCTTGGTTGCCGGCGGGTTTGTGCGCGGAGGTGGGCGACGATGGCGGAGATGGGCGAGTTCGACGACGTGCAGGGGCTGTTGGCCGACTTCGTGCGGCAGCCTGGCGACGCCGATGCGCTGCAGTTGCTGCGCGACACGTTGGCGAAGCGGATCGCGCCGGAACGCACCTTGACGGCCAGCGTGGTGAACCTGCTCGACCGGATGCTCGACGGCGCCATTGCCGTGGACGACGCCACGGTCGGGTTGCTCGCCGAGGCATCCAACGGATTGACGGCGGACGACGAGAGCGCCTATCTGTCCCTGGTCGAACAGCTCGACGCGATTGCCTCGGGCGTGCCGGGGAGCAGCTTCGAAGCCGAGGGGCCGCTGGACTGGCTGGCCGACGCGAACGAGTCCGCGCAGGCCGATGCCGCAAGCAACGAGCCGCCGCTGCTCACCGTGCGCCACGACGGCACGCTGGTGCGCCCAGGGGCCTTCGAACCTTCTGCCGAGCCGGATTCGGAAACGGTGCCCGCCCAGCGCGAACCGCCGGTCGGCCTGGTCGAGCTCGCCACGGCGCTGGAGGCCGCGGCGGTGCGCCTGAACTCGCAGACGAGCACGCTGAACCTGGTCGCCGGGCCGGAGATGCAGAACTTGGCGAGCGACATGTCGGAGACCGCGCAGGACGTCTCGGACTTGGCCGGGGCGTTGATCGCGCGCGTGCGCTGAGGCGCTGCGCGTTCTCCCCTCGCCTGCCGCTCGCCTGCTATCTTCCGACTCGAACGACGGAGCATACGGAGGCAACCGCATGGGCACATCCGCGCAAGTGGTCGTCCTGCCGCAAGGCGAGGCGACCGGCGATCTGCCGCAGCTTGAAGTGCGCGAGCTGCAGCTTCCCGACCCTGGGCCGGCGCAGGTGGTGGTGAAGCAATACGCTTCCGGCATCTGCCACTCGCAACTGCATCAGATGCATCGCCCAAGGCGCCGCCCGACGTTGCTTGGCCACGAAGCCACCGGCGTCGTGCTGAAGAAAGGCAGCGCCGTTTCCCACGTGGACGAAGGCGACACGGTGCTCGTCACCTGGGTGCCGCGCGATGCCGCCAAGGCGGACGCGCCGCCGTCCGCAGCGACGCTTGCCGTCGGCGGCAGCGACGCGGTCTCGCAGAACGTCTTCACCTGGGCCGACCACACCATCGCCGACGAACAGTTCGTGGTGAAGGCGTCGCCGGAGATCGCCCGCGACGTGACCTCCATCATCGGCTGCGCCGTGATGACCGGCGCTGGCGCGGTGCTCAACACCGCCAACGTGCAGCCGGGCGACTCGGTGGCGATCTTCGGCGTGGGCGGCGTGGGCCTCTCGGCAGTCGTGGCGGCGCGAATGCGCGGCGCCGACCCGATCATCGCCGTGGACCTGGACGACGCCAAACTGGACTTCGCCAAGCGCTTCGGCGCAACCCACGGCGTGAACGCCGGGCAGACCAACGCCGTGGAGGCGATCCACGCGCTCGCCGGCAACCCGCAGCAGACCTCGATTGCCCAGCGCCCCGTCACCGGCGTGGACTTCGCATTCGACTGCATCGGCTTGAAGACGACGATGGAACAGATCGTCCCCGCCTGCCGCCCCGGCCACTTCGGCGTCTGCCAAGGCGGCACCGCAGTGCTGGTGGGCGTGCCGAGCACCACGGTGGAATTGAACGCCGGCGAAATTCTCGGCCAGGAGAAGCAATTCCGCGGCTCCATCGGCGGCTCCTGCGCGCCGGACCGCGACTTCCCGACCTTCCTGGACTGGCACGCCCGGGGCGAACTGGACCTGGACGCGCTGGTGACGGAACGCTATCCCATCGAGCGCATCAACGACGCAGCGCAAGCCCTGGCCGAAGGCCGCATCAGCGGGCGGGCGATTCTGGAGTTCGCCGACGCCTGAAGACGTCACCTGCCGCACCTCTGCATGTTGCGGCTCGGCGGCGATGCCCGTTGACGCCCACCGTCGGCGCCTCGCCATGACCGGCGACCGCGGGTTGCCTCAGCCAAATTCGCACGCGACGTTGGGACGATTTCCTACACCGTTTGCAGACGTGGCCTACATACGCCACACCCTCGGCGCCCTACATTGGCGCCGATGGACAACGACGCGATCCACAAATTCGCCTACCGCCACCCGGAGATGGTCGCGGACCTGCTGCGCATCGCCGTGCCGGCGCTCGCCGCCGAACTCGACCTCGCCGCGGCGAAGGAGGTGTCCCCCGCGCACGTCGGCCACCGCGCCGGCGCCCTCGAACAGCGCTACGGCGACATGATCTGGCGGGTGCCGTTCAAGACCGGCGCGTTGAAGGACGGCACCCGCCCGTACCTGCTCGTGCTCTTGGAATTTCAGTCCACTGTGAACCGGAACATGCACAAGCGCATGCGGAACTACGGCCTCATGCTGCGCGAACAGCTCGTCGCCGACGGCACCGCCGAGCGCGAAGGCGGCCTGCCCTGGCTGCTGCCGCTGGTGCTCTACAACGGCGCCGAACGGTGGACTGCCACGGGGCACGGCGCCGAGCTCGTTTGCGGCGCCGTCGGCGACAGCATGGCGAACGCTTGCCCTCTACCAGCCCGAGGACTATGTTCTGTTCTCGCTGGAGCGGTTGAAGGCGGCCGGCGGCCGCAGCCTGCGGCAACTGCCGCTGGCGAACCGCGCCGCGGCGACGATGCGGCTGCAGTTGGGACGAACGCCCACGGACATCGAACAGCGGCTGCGAACCGAATGGGCTCGGTTTTCGGGTACCGGCAACGACGCCATGCGGCGGATACTGCACACTTGGGCGCAGACGTTGGTGGCGGACATCGTGGAAGAGGACGGCACGGTGCCGGCGCTGCCATCGTTTGAAGAGCTTTCGGGACAGAAGGAGAAAGAGATGACAACCATCACGCAGGCGGGGTTTCGCGAATGGCGCCGCAGCCACGGAGAACGGCACGAGGCAAGAGGCGTCAGAAAGGGGATCGAGCAAGAGCGCCGGCGCAACGTGGCCATGGTGCGGCGGCTCGCAGCGATCAAGTTCGGCGCACAGACCGCGGACCGCCTGGCGGCGATCCTCGGCGCCAACCCCACGGCGGAGCGGATGGACCGAGTCGGCGTGGCGATCATGGAGTGCGACAGCGGCGCGGAACTCTTGGCGCGGTGCTCGGAAGCGGGGCAATAGGTGTTGCCGTCGCGACGGACATCTCCGACTGCGCGCGCCACTGGCTGTTCATCTGGCCAGAGCGGCCAGCCACGCGCCCACCGCGTCTAGACCGGACCTCCCCTTGGACTCTGGGCTTGCTCTCGGAGCAAGGAGGCTGCCGCAGAACCTCGCGTCGGCCTCGTCTGTTCTTGCCACTCTGGCCGGACAGGTCGGCGAACCCTGACAGCGCAGCTAGAGGCGACGGATGGCAGCTTGGTGACGATCAACGCTTGCGGTTGAGTTTGCGGCGCGCTTCCTTGATGCTTCGCCGAAAGTCGCTTGAGGAGGGTGGCGAATGGCGAGTGTGGCGGAGTTCCGGGCGGAGACCCGCGATTGGCTTGAGGAGAACTGTCCCGCCGGCGTGCGGGCCGGCGGAGGCGATGCGGACGCGCACAAGGCGTGGCGCGAGCGGTTGATCGAGAAAGGTTGGTCGGCGCCGACCTGGCCGGCGAAGTACGGCGGCGGGGGGCTGGACAACGAGCAGTACATGGCGTTGATCCAGGAGCTGCGGCGGGTGCGCGCGCCGGTGCCGTTCGGCGGCATGGGCCTGTGGCTCATCGGGCCGACGCTGCTCGAGCTTGGCACGGAAGACCAGAAGCAGCGCCATTTGCCGCCCATCGTGCGCGGCGAGACGGCCTGGTGCCAAGGCTACAGCGAGCCGAGTTCCGGCTCGGATTTGGCCAGCCTGCGCACCCGGGCGGTGGACAACGGCGATCATTTCGTCATCAACGGCCAGAAGATCTGGACGTCGGGCGCCCAGGTGGCGGACTGGATGTTCGCCTTGGTGCGCACGGATCCGGACGCGCCGAAGCACGAGGGCATCAGCTTCGTGCTGCTGACGATGCATCAGCCGGGCGTGACGGTGAAACCGATCCGCCTCATCAGCGGCAGCTCGCCCTTCTGCGAGACCTTCTTCGACGACGCAGTGGCGCAGAAGGAAGATCTGGTGGGCGAACTCAACAAGGGCTGGACGGTCGGCAAGCGCCTGCTGCAGTTCGAGCGCGGCAGCATGTCCACGCTGGTGGACGGCGCGGCGGCGCGGGAAGCCGGGCCGACCCTCGAAGGCGAGGCGAGGAAGTTCGCCGGCGAAAAGGAGGGGCGCATTGCGGACGATGCGCTGCGCAGCCAGGTGGTGCGGCACAACATCAACAACCAGTCGTTCCGGCTGACCCAGCGGCGCATAGTCGAAGAGGCCAAGGACGGGCGCACGCCCGGCCCGGCCACCTCCATCTTCAAGATGTACGGCACGGAGCTGCAGCAGGAGAAGTCCTCGCTGTTCGTGGAAATGCGCGGCACCCAGGGGCTCGGCTGGGAGGGCGAGAGTTTTTCGCGGCGCGAGATCGAAGACACACGCACCTTCCTGGCGAACCGCGCGGCGTCGATCTACTCCGGCAGCAACGAAATCCAGCGCAACATCATCGCCAAGCGCGTGCTGGGGCTGCCTGATTGACGCAGGCCGCGCCATGCGCGCCGCCAGGCGCGGGGCGGCGGCGCTTGCCTTCGTCGGCATCGCGGGCCTTGCGGCGTGCGGGCCGCCGGTAGCCGACGTGCCGCCCAACGCCCTTCCCGAACCCGAACCGCCGACGGCGGAGGCGCGCCCGCACTCCTTCGCGCTGCACGGCTACACGGTGGACGACCCCTACCACTGGCTGAAGGACGACAGCTATCCGACCGTGGACGACGCCGACGTGCTGGCGTATCTGAAGGAAGAGAACGCCTACTTCGAGGCGCGGATGGCGCCGCGCAAGGGCCTGGTGGAGGAACTGTTCGCGGAAATCAAGGCGCGCCAAGCGCCCGAGGACGCCAACGTGCCGGTGAAGGACGGCGCCTTCTACTACCAGTGGCGCTTCGAGAAGGACCAGCAGTACCGCGTCTGGTCGCGTTGGCCAGCAGACGGCGACGGCGCGAGCGACGGCCCGACCGCCGAGGCCGAGGTGATTCTCGACGAACCGGCGCTTGCGGAAGGCCACGACTACTTCCGCCTTGGCGCACTCTCGGTTTCCCACAACGGGCGTCTGCTCGCCTACAGCACGGATACGAGCGGCGGCGAACGTTTCACGTTGCGCGTCAAGGATCTGGAAACCGATGAACTGCTGCCGGACGTCATCGAAAACACCCAAGGCGAGCCAGTGTGGGCGGCGGACGATTCGGCGTTCTTCTACGCGCTGCTCGACGACCAATGGCGGCCCTATCAAGTCCGCCTGCACACGCTGGGCGATGAGCACGCGGCGGAGACGAACCCGGACGCGGTGATCTATCAAGAAGACGATCCGGGCTTCTTCGCCGGCGTCGCGCTCACGTCCTCCCGCGAGTACGTCGTCGTCTCCACTGCCGACCACATTACGTCCGAAGTGCGCCTAGTGCCGGCGGACGATCCGCAGAGCACGCCCGTCGTCGTCTCGCCGAGGCAGACGGGGCACGAGTACACCGTCGATCACCAGGGCGACCGATTCGTCGTCCGCACCAACGACACGCACAAGAACTCGCGCTTGGCCATCGCGCCGCAGAGCGATCCTGCGCAGCCCAACTGGCAGGAACTGGTGGCGCCGTCGGACGAACGCTACATTCTCGGCTTCCAGGCATTTCGGGATTTCATCGCCGTCGAGGAACGCATTGACGGCGTGGACCAGATCCGCATTCTGAACCGCGACGGCAGCAGTTCCCACGTCGAGTTCCCAGAGGCAGCCTACACCGTGGGCTTGGGCAGCAACGAGGAGTTCACGGCGCGCACGGTGCGCCTGAACTACGAGTCGATGGTCACGCCGGACACGGTGTTCGACTACGCCTTGGACGAGGACAGCTTGGCCAGCCGCAAGGTGCGGCGGATTCCAAGCGGCTACGATGCGTCGCAGTACGTCACCGAACGGCTGAACGCGCCGGCCCGGGATGGCGTCTCGGTTCCCGTCTCCGTCGTCTACCGCAAGGGCTTGCGGAAGGACGGCGAAGCGCCGCTCTATCTGTACGGCTACGGCGCGTACGGCAACGCCATCATGCCGTCGTTCTCCACCACGCGGATTTCGCTCTTGGATCGCGGCTTCGCGTTCGCCATCGCCCACATTCGGGGCGGCGACGAGCTTGGCTACCACTGGTACGAAGCCGGCAAGCTCGACAGGCGCAACAACACCTTCAACGACTTCGTGGACGTGGCGCGGCATCTGATCGACGAGCAATACACCTCGGCCGGACGCATCGCCATCGCCGGCGGCAGCGCGGGCGGGGAACTCATGGGCGCGGTGGTGAACCAGGCGCCGGAGTTGTGGGGGGCCGTCGCGGCGCATGTGCCGTTCGTGGACGTCCTGAACACGATGCTGGACACGTCGCTGCCGCTCACGCCCATCGAGTGGCCGGAGTGGGGGAACCCGATCGAGGACAAATCCGCGTTCGAGCTGATTCGCTCCTACTCGCCCTACGACCAGCTCCAAGCTGGCGACTATCCGCCCATGCTCGTGACCGCTGGCCTCAACGATCCGCGGGTGACCTATTGGGAGCCCGCCAAGTACGTCGCCAAGCTGAGAACGCTGAAGACCGACGACAACCCGCTGCTGCTGAAGACCAACATGGGCGCTGGACACGGCGGCAAGTCCGGCCGCTACGATTCGCTGTACGAAGTGGCCGAGGAGTACGCCTTTTTTCTGTGGGTGCTGAACGTGGAGGCCGCGCCTGCTTCCGCTGCGCCTTCGTAGGCGGTACGGTTCTCTTCCGCCCGACTCGATGCACGAACACTGGCAACTGCGCAAGCCGGCAGTCGAGTCGCGCCGGGGCTTGGTTGCGACCCAGCATCATCTGGCGTCCGAAGTCGGGGCCACGGTGCTGCGGCAAGGCGGCAACGCCGTGGATGCGGCGGTGGCGGCCGGTCTTGCGCTAGGCGCCGTGGAGCCGTGGATGAGCGGCATCGGCGGTGGCGGCTACATGGTCGTCTACCGGGCCGCCGAAGACCGCGTGGACGTCGTGGAGTTCGGCATGCGCGCGCCCTTCGACGCCGTGTCCGAAGACTATCCCCTCGCCGGCGGAACAACCGGCGCGGCGACGTTCAACTGGCCGAAGGTCGTCGACGACGCCAACGTCCACGGCCCGCTCTCGGCGGCGGTGCCCGGCTATCTCAAGGGCGTGACGCTGGCGCTCGAACAGTTCGGCAGTTGGGAATGGCGCGACGTGACCGAACCCGCGTGTCGGCTTGCCGAGACGGGATTGCCCATCAACTGGTATGCGGGCTATCTGATCTCCGCGATGGCGCGCGGACTCGCCATGTACGACGAGACCCGCCGCACCTACCTCGCCGACGGCCTGCCGCCAGTCGCCAGCGTGGAACGAAACACCTATCTGCGCCTCGGCAACCTCGCTGCGACCTACCGCGCGTTGCAGCGCGACGGCGCGGATGCGTTCTACCACGGCGAGCTGGCGGAGAGCATGGCCGACGACTTGCGCGCCGCCGGCTCGCGGATTCGACGCGAGGACTTCGACGCCTACACGGCCCGCGTGGCGGAACCGCTGGCGCAGAACTACCGCGACGCCGTGATCTACGCGCCAGGCCATCTCACCGGCGGGCCGACGCTCGGCCAAGCGCTTGCGGATCTGGCGGGCCGGCTAACGCCTTCGGGGCCTGAACCAAAGGCGGATGCGTTCGCGGCATACGGCGATGCGCTGCTTGCCTCCTATCGCTATCGCCTCGAACACCTTGGCGAAGGCGCCGATCCGCGGCCGTCGCATACCTCTCACCTTTGCGTCGCGGATGCCGAAGGCAACGTCGTGTCCTTGACGCAAACCATCATGTCCGGCTTCGGATCGCGGATCATGCTGCCCGGCACCGGCGTGCTGATGAACAACGGCATGATGTGGTTCGACCCGCGGCCCGGCGGCCCGAACTCGGTGCTCGGCGGGCGGCGTCCGCTGTGCAACATGTGCCCGGTGATCGGCCGTCTGGCGGACGGCTCGCTCTTCGCCGTCGGTGCCTGCGGCGGCCGGCGCATCCTCGCCTCGGTATTCCAATTGGTCTCGTTCTTCGTGGACTACGGCATGGGCGTGGACGACGCGGTGCATTTCCCGCGCCTCGACGTCTCCGGCACCGACCTCGTGACGATCATGGCGCACATGCCAGCGGACGTCCTGGCGCACCTGCGCGACCGCTACGACGACACCCGCGTGGCGTCGAACGGCGTCTCCGGCTTCCTCTTCGCACTGCCGCAAACGGTGCTGCGGCATCCCGACGGCACGATGGCCGGCGGCTGCTTCGTCGCCTCCCCGACAGCGCATGTGGCGGCGGCCTGAAGCGGCTGCTAGTGCCGGACGACTTGCTCTTCAAGAGCGGCATCTGTGAATGAAGGGCGACGCGATTCAGTATGATTGACCGCGACTGACCACGCATCCAACACCATCGACACGCCCGAACAACCGGCCCGGCCAGAGCAGCAAGCCCGCGGCGTTCCCACGGCCCCAGACCTTGGCGGAGTGGAGCGCGCAGCCTGCCGCGACCCTGCGCTCTCGGCTGCAGCGCTTGCCGGCGGGCAAGACGCTCGGCTTCTTCAACCGGAACCTGGTGATGCAGTACGGCCACGATGCGGCCGTGGCGGATGGCGTGAACGTGGACTTCGACGTGTACCGCATCAACACCCGCGTCACCGAAGAAGGCGCCACCATCGCTGCCGAGCCCGGCGCCGTCTATGTGGCGCAGCGCGACAAGCTCACCCACCAGGAACGCTTGGAGCGGCTGACGGACGACCTCACCTACACCGCCAACCAAGTGGATCGGGACGTGGTCGCAATGAGTCAGATTCGCACCGTGCTGCGCGAGTCCCGGGACGCCGTGCTGCCCGCCGCCTTCCCGGATCGCGGGGAAGTGCCGAAGACGCTCGTCTTCGCCAAGGACGACTTCCACGCCGAGGACATCGTGCGCTTGGCGCGGGAGGAGTTCGGCGAAGGCAACGAGTTCTGCCAGAAGATCACCTACCGCACCGGCTTCACCAAGGTGCCGACCACGGTGAAGGACGAAGACGCGCCGCGCGGCCTAGGTGCCGAAGTTCTCGACGAGCTACCCGTTCGGTGTTGGCAGTTCCCCGAGCGACCGGCGATGCTCCGGCGCGAGCTTGGCGGTGGGGTTGAAGACCACGCCGTCGTGCAGCACGTCGATTGGGTCGCGGCCATCGACGCCGATGCCGAAGCGGTGGTAGCCGAGCAGCCGCAGGAGTTCCTCCGGCAGGGTCCGCGCGACCTCCCTCGGCACGGACACCAGGTGGATTTCCTGTGGCCGCAAGTACGCCACGTTGTGGCTCATGAAGAAGCCGAGGCGCTCGCGGTTCTTCGAGACGTTGGCGCCGCCGCCGTGCCAGAGGCCGCCCTCCCACATCAGCATCGTGCCGGAGCGCATCTCCACCTGCAGCGTCTCCACGGTCTGATCGACCTTGCGGTCGTGCCAGCGGTGGCTGTACGGCACGATGTGGGTGGCACCGTTTTCGATGTCGAAGTCGTCGAAGGCGATCAGCGCGTTGCACACGAAGTGCGGATGCGGGCGCGGGATCGGCCACAGGCCGTCGTCCTGGTGCAGGAACTGCCGCGTCTCGCCGGGCAGCACGTTGAAGAGCGTCGTCACGTTCACCTGCACGCGCTTGCCCAGGACGCCTTCGATCAATGCGCGAATGCGACGGTCCAGAAACAGGTGATCCACGGCGCGGGTCTTGGCGAGCAGGTTGTGGGCGCGCCAGGTGCGGCCGGTGTCGGTGCCGATGGCGCGCATCTCGGTGATCGGCACCTCGGTATTGAAGGCATGGCGGATGCGGGCGACTTCCGCCGGCGGCAGGAAGTCCTCGACGATCGTGTAGCCCTGTTCCTCGATCTCCGCAACGCGCTCGGCGATGTGTACGCCGTCGATGATCGCCGGCGTCTCACCGTCTGCGGGCCGGGGCGACTCCTTCCTGTGCGCAGCGCCTTCCATCCGCTCTCGATTGTGTTCCGACCTCATGCTGCCCCCTCGCCGTTGCGTTGGTTAGCCGCGCCCACTGTCCGCCACCGCATCCAGCAACGTCTCCAAAGCGGCGACGATGGCCAGAGTGGGGCCCGATACCGAGGACGCCGTGTTGTCTAGGCCGACGCGGTCCTTGAGCCTTGCCAACGCCGCATGCGCGTCCTCGTCCGCCGTGCGGTCTTGAAACGTGCGCAGGAAGTCGCGCCAGAACACCGTCTTGATGCCGCAGAGACGCTCTTCGTCCAAGCGCTTGATGTAGTCGTCCATCAAGCCCGTCCGTGCCAGCCGACCGAAGTTGCCGCCTGCGTCCGATGCGGGTTTGTCCGCGATTCGGTCGGCTTTGCTTGGGTAGACGGAGACTCCCTCCGGAACGTGGATCGTCGTGTCCAGGCTGGTGCTGCGGCCTTGCCAGTGGCGATTGCGATGGCGGGCAGCCTCCTTGGCCGACGTCACGAACGGCTCGAACACGATGGGAGAACCGCCAATGACATCGCTGAGCACCCAGGGCACAACCACGATCATGTCGTGCTCCGCACAGGCAGCTTCGGTGACTTGAAACCGCAAGCTGGGCTCCCGTTCCTTCGCCAAGAGATACCAGCCCTTGAGTTCGATGCCGAACAGGATGTCGCCATCGGATGACCGTCGGAGAAGCACGTCGGGGAACGTCTGCGATTGGCGCACGAAGCTGTAGAGCGCGTGGCGCTCGTCGGGATCCCAACTGTTGCGCAGGTCGTTCAAGGTGCGCACGACTTGCTCCTCGATCGTAGCGCCGAGCACCGTGTTGAGCGTGTGCAAGTCCGTCGCGTTGACGCCCTCGATTTTCGTCTCCGTGCGGAAGTAGGCAGGCAGACTGGCGATGGCTTCCCGGACGCGCCGGTGGAGGTGGCCTTGGCTGTCGCTCATGCCGCTGCCAATCTCGCTGTCGCGGCACTGTAGAACTCGCGGTTGACTTCCGCCGCACGGTAGCGTCGGCCAAGTTGGTGGCAAACCACTGCGCCCGGGCAGAGGCCGCCGAAGGGTTCCCATACGACGTCGCCTGGGTCCGTGCAGGCGCGCACGATGCGGTCGATGAACTTGAGGGGCTTTTGGCTGCCGTGCAGGCTGGCGAACTTGTACTTCATGGCGGTGCGCTTGCCTTGGATGCGTTCGGCGCCGCTCACTTGCGGCGCGCGCCACACGTTGGTGATGCCGACCTCGCAGTGGAACTTGGCGCGCATCTTGGCCCAGCAGGACGGCGCAAGGGGTTGGCCGTCGATGCTGAAGTAGGGGCGGCCCGATGCGGCGCCGTGCTCGTTCGCGTAGCTCGCCAGCTTCGTGAACATCTCGACCGGGGGGTAGTACCAGAGGTGGTCCGCGGTCAGGTACTTGCGGGTTGCGGCATTGCGCACGCCGCAGGCGTCGTTGGCCAGCCGGAACGGCAAGCCTGTGCGCCGCCACTCGTGGCGAAGCCACTGCTGCATCGAGAGCCACTCGCCGTCCACGAGGAACCGCGCCGCCTTCACGTACTGCACGCATACCTCGGTGACCACCGGGTACTTCCGCAAGGTCTGGGTGTTGGCGTTGCCGGCCACATGGCCAAGCCCCTTGTCCCAAACATGGCAGCAGCGGTATTCCCAGCCGTTCGTCAGCAGCAGCGGATGCAGAGACGCCCAGCCGACTTCGGTGTTCCACAGCCAAAGCGTCGTCTCGGGCGTGGCCATTTTGCTCCACGCCGCTACATGCGGCGCGTACCAGTCGGTCAAGGACGCTGGCGTATGCACATCGCCAGGGAAGCCGCCCACGCCGTAGGGGCCGTCCGCGATGATGCATGTCGGCGTCGGCCAGCTCGCGTAATGCGCTTCCGCCGGGCCTAGATGGATGGTCGCCTTGGCGCGGACGTGGCGAACTGGCGCAGCGGTCGTTCCGCCGTTCGGCGGCAACTCGCCCGGCCCTCCGTTGGCGACGACAGGCGTGGATTCCTTCCGACGGCGGACCGCGCTCATGCTTGCGCCCGTGCCGTGGCTGCTTTCGCGTCTTGCCGCGCGGAGTCCGCAGCCTCCGGCGCCTTCGCCTTCGCGCGTTCCATGCGCTCCCGGTTGCGTTCGGAGGTCATCTTGCCGTCGTGGTGCATGTAGTCGTAGGCCGGGCGCAGGGTGGTGCGGCCGTTGGCTGGTTCCGTGTCGAACAGGCTGCGGTACTGCTCGATGGTCTGGCCGTTCTTGCTGCCGGGTTCGGCGGACGCCATGCGGTCCAGGTCCCAGTCGCTCTTGCCGAAGGGGAACAGGCTGTAGACGTCCATCAGGCCGGCGAAGCGCACCGGGTTTCTGTCCAGCGCTTCCTGGGTGACGGTCTGGCGATACGCCTCTTCCGTCTGCAGCCGACGGCGCATGTACTCGCACTGCAATGTCATGCGCAGCCCCGGCGTTTTCTTCGGATAGGAGCCGTGCCAAGCGTGGTTGCCCCAGATCACCATCGAGCCGGCCGGCGCTTCCACGGCAACCGCTCGGTCGGCCCAGTACTTGGCGTCCGACGGGGTCACTTGGCGGCGCCATTTGTGGCTGCCGGGCACGAAGGAAATCGCGCCATCGTCCTTCGTGTAGTCGGTGAGCATGAAGTGCATGTTGCAGTTGTTCACCTGCTCCGGCTGCGCCGTCAACGCCGGGTCCAGGTAGTCGCCGTGGATGCCGGTGCGGATGTCGCCGGCGCCCTTCACCCAGGCGGCGCAGAGGCTCAGCACGCAGTCCGTGCCGAGCAGGTACTGGGCGAGGCCCAGGCCGGCGGGGTTGTAGGTGAGCTGCTCGAAGATGCGGTCTTCCCAGAGCATGAAGCGCTGGATGTCGTTGACGTTCGCCCAGCGCTCGGGCGCCAAGCCGTCCGGCCCGTAGCGGCGCAGCATGGTGCGCTCCAAGGCCTCGCGCACTTCCTGATGGAAGGCCGGCGGCCCGACCTTCTCCGGCGACACGACGGTGAAGCCGAGCACCTCCAGCTCCACGATGTTCGGTTCCAAGCCGAGTTCCCGCAGTTCGCGCAGCAAGGGCGCAGCGGCGCCGACCGACTTCCAGTCTTCTATCTGCACGGCTTCTCCGTGGCTTCGCGCAAACGCTGTGCCCCCATGTTAGCCCCGCCGCGCCTCACTCGGCCACGCGCACGATGCGCGTGCCGACGTTGCCGCCAGCGAGCATGTCGATGAACGCGTGCGGCATCTCCTCCAGGCCGTGGAACTCGTCCTGCAGCGGCTTGAGCTTGCCGGCCTCGACCCATTCGCGCATCTGCGCGCGCCCTTCGGCGTAGCGGTCTGCGTAGTCGAAGACGAGGAAGCCCTCCATGCGCACGCGGTTGTTCACCAGCAGGCCGGGAATGCCGCGCGGGCCGTGTTGCGGATTGGCAGTGTCGTACTGCGAGACCACGCCGCAGCAGACGATGCGCCCGTGCGCCTTCATGCGCCGCAGGGCGCCGCCGAGGATGTCGCCGCCGGTGTTGTCGAAATAGATGTCGATGCCGTCGGCGCATGCCTCGCGGAAGGCGCCGCGGAAGTCCGCGCTGCGGTAGTTCAGGGCGGCGTCGAAACCGAGCTCGGCCACCAGCCGTTCGCACTTCTCGTCGCTGCCGGCGACGCCGATGGCGCGGCAGCCGGTGATCTTCGCCATCTGCCCCACCAAGTGGCCCACCGAACCGGCCGCCGCCGAAACGACCACCGTCTGCCCGGGGCGTGGTTCGCCAAGCTCGAACAGGCCGAAGTAGGCCGTCAAGCCGTTGGTGCCGTAGACGCCCAGATGGTGCGCCGGATCGCCGCCCGCATCCACGACCTGCACCGCCGTGGCCTCGTGGACCGAATAGTCCTGCCAGCCGGCCGGACACGTCACCAGCGCGCCTTCCGCAATGCCGGCGACGTGGGATTCCTCCACCCGCGCCACCGCCGAGCCGCTCATCACGATGCCGCTACGCGGCGCCGCGGCATAGCTGGCGCTGCCTTGCAGACCGGCGCGCTGTCCGGCGCCCACTGTCAGCGCGAGTGTTCGGCAGAGCACCTCGCCCTCGCCTGGCATCGGCACGCCCGCCGTGCGCAGCTCGAAGTGGTCGAGTTCCAGCTTGCCCTGGGGCAAGGCGACGATGACGATCTGGCGGTTCTCCATGCGGCTGTCTCGCGTGTCGAAGGAAATGCGATCTTAGCTGTGTGCGACGAATCTGGTTAGTGCCCCCGGCGTCTCGCCGCCATGCCATCGAACCGCCATTCTGCGGTCGTTCTGTCCCCCAGACAGCCCTTGGCGTCTACACGGGCAGTGACGCTGGTCGATATCCCACGCGCGCCGTCTGCCACCGAATCGCGGCGGCCACCAAGGCTTCGCGGGATTGAACCTACAGATCGTCCTCCGTGGGCAAGCGGGCGGCGTCCAGCAGGCGATCCATGGCGCTCGCGTGGCTTTCCAAGCATCCGTCGGCGTGGATGTGCGAAACGCCGACGCCTCTTTCGTCCAATGCCTGGGCAACCAAGAGCGCGCGGTGGCAGTGCAGCGGCTCCTTCTCCGCGCACATCAGCGCAATGCGGTGTTTCGCCATGCCCTCCTCCAATCGCCGTAGGCCGTCGTTGAAGTTCTGCGTTTTGGCAACCCGCTCGTAGCAGATGCGGCCCTCTCGGTAGCACGTCGGATCGTCGCTGCGACCGCCGAGTTCGCCGCCAAGATAGACGTAGGCGATGCCGGCGGCCATCAACTCGCGCCGCAACGCCTCGCGCCGGAATTGCGGGTTGAAGCGGCTGTATGGCGCCGAGCGCACGTCGGCGACGGCGTTCGCGCCGTGCTGGCGCAATAGCGCCAGAAAGGCGCTCGCCGCGTGGTTGGAGTGGCCAATGGTGAATATGTCGGGCATCGGAGGATTCGGTCGTTTCGGGTGCGTCAGGCCCACATCACCAGGCGCAATTCGGCGTCGTCGATCAAGGCATACGTCGGCGTTCGGCCCGAGAGTTCGGCACATTCCTTGAGGATGATCGGCACGCCGTCGCCCCGCCGATCCATCATCCGCGTGCGGCCCAGACCGGTCGCGGCCGGGCAGCGCGCCAGCAGCGAGACGATGAGTTCGTTGCGGCTGGCTTGGCGCAGATGCAGGCTGTCGGGTGTGAGGGTGTTGGCCAACGCGCCGGGCACCGAGAGTTCCAACCGGTCGCTGAACATGTGCAGGCGGATGCGACTGCCCGCCATCGAGTAGTCGCGGTGCGCCACCGCGTTGACGAGCGCCTCGAAGACCGCCCGCTCGCTGAACTGCGGGCGTTCCACACGCGCCGTCCTCTTGGTGGCGCTTACCAGCATGTTGCGGCGCACGAAGTGCAGGGCCTCGACGACTTGCGCGTCCAAGGGGCCGCCGATGTCCCGGGCGTCCACTTGGTAGTCCATGTCTGCCCGCTCGCCGGCATAGCCGACGGCCTGCACGTAGGCATGGGGCAGCCACCGTTGGGGCTGCTCGGTACACAGCAGCGCGCCCGCCAGCGTGAGCGCCATCGCGCCGTCGTCCGCATCGTCGACGATGCGCAGCTTGCGCAGAACGTCGTCCACCGCCATGTCGTGCTCAACCATGGCATCGCTGTGCAGGAAGCGTTCCGTCAGCGCATCGTGCAGATCGTCGCGCCGCGTGCCGGGAACGATGGATTCGTCGAAGCGAATGATGCGGCTCTGGCTGCGCTCCTGAAACGCCCGCGCCAAGACATCCGGCGCCATCTTTCGCTTCGAACTGCCGATGCGCCGAAAGTAGCCGCCTGGGCTCTCGTGGACGAACAGGCTGCGCGGCACGTCGATGCGCAGCACCGGCGCCGGAGCGCCGTCTGCGTTCGGCAGCTCGATCTTCAAGATGTCCGCGTCCAGCGCGGGTTTGATCACGTCGTTGCAGATCTCCCGCGCCCAACCTTCGACGGCGTCCAGGCTTTCGAGGGCGATGCCTTCCACGCGGTGCGTCTCGTCGTCGACACCGAGCAACAATGTGCCGCCGCGGCTGTTGGCCAGCGCGGCGAGTTCGTCCGCCAAGTCGTTTCGGCGGGGAGCACGCACGCGGCGGCCTTCCACATCAATGTGCTTGAACTCCAAGGTGGAGTCTTCGCCGAGGCGAAGGCGCCTCGCCAAGTCGACGGAAGGATCAGCCACGTTCTCTATGCCGTTGCTCGTTGCCGGCGCATTCCCGGCATGGTCGCACAAACGGCTTGCTGTGCCACGGTCAAGGAATCCCCACCGCGCGTTGGCCAGCGCTTGACCCCTCGGCGTCGCCCGCGTTCAATCAGCCGCATTCGCAATGCGGGGCGAGCGTCTTGGCGGCGACGGGAGTGGCGACGGGATGGTGAAGCGGCGAATTGGCTTGGCCAGTGGGTGACTGCAAGCATTGCGGCAAGCCGGCCGGCTTCCTGCGGCGGAAGCACGGCGCATGCGCAACGGCGCACGAACAGGGGGTGGCGCAGATGGGCACGCTCGCTGCCGAAGCGGCGGCAGCGGCCGATTTCAACCAAGCCGCCCTGCGCGAGCGTCTCGCCACCATCGCGGCAGAGTGCTGGGCCAGCGAAGCGGACGTCGACACCGCCATCGCCAAAGGCTGGGCCCGTTCCGTCAAGGAGAGCTTGGCCGATGGCGTGCTGACCCGCGAGGAAGAGACGCGGCTGCGCGCTTTCCGCGACCAGATGGCCATTGCCGGGCGCACCGAGACCAGCAAGTCCGCAGCGCAACTCGAACGGGCCGCCCGCGATCGGTTGAACCAGAGCGCCCGCCAAGCGGCGCTCGCGGTCGGCGAAGAGGGCGCTGCGCTCGCCGAATTGAACGCAATGTTCAACGAATCGCAGTTGGCGGCGGGCCAGCGCCGGCGGCTGCTGATCGACGCTTGGGAACAAGCCGTCGACCACACGTTGGAGGACGGTCTGCTGAGTCTCGACGAAGAGGCCGCGTTGGTGCGCTATCTGCGCCACTTCGACCTTTCCGCCGAGGACGTGGACGCGAACGGCGTGCGCACGAACATGGTGCAGGCGGCGGTCATCCGCGAAGTCGCCGAGGGCTTGGTGCCAGAGCGCCAGAACGTCGGCGTGGTGCCGTTCAACCTGATGAAGTCCGAGCAGCTGGTTTGGGTGATCGACGACGTGGACTACTCCGAAGTGGTCACCCGCCGCGAGCGCCGAGGCACCTCGCACGGCGTGAGCATCCGCATCGCCAAGGGCCTCTACTACAGCCCGCGCATGTTCCGCAGCCAATCCCACGAGTGGGAAGAAACGGTGCATGTGGACACTGGCCTCCTGGGCGTCACCACCAAGCACCTCTACTTCCACGGTTCGCGCAAGCGCTTCCGCATTCGCTACGACCGAATCGTTTCCTTCGAGCCGTACAGCGACGGCATCGGCGTGATGCGCGACGCCCAGACGGCCAAGCCGCAGAACTTCGTCACCGGCGACGGCTGGTTCATCTACAACCTGGCGACGAACCTCGCCAAGCGGTAGGGCAAGCGCCGACTGGGCGCTGCGTCGCATCCATGCGTGGCGCGTGGCGGCGCACCACGAAAATCACCAATGTCGTGACTGACGTCGTTGTTTCGGCCTCAACCTTGCTTTTTCAAACCACCGCTTTAGATTAGCAAGGATGATTCCGCGTCATGCGCAGCAGGCCGTACACGTCGCACTGGCGCGCCAGGCGGCGGTGGCGTTGATCGGCCCCCGTCAGGTGGGCAAGACGACGCTTGCCCACGCCATCGCCGAGCAGTCGGGCGCGGTGTACTTGGATTTGGAGGCGAGCGCGGACCGGGCGAAGCTGGCGGACGCCCGCTTGTTCCTTGCCGAGCACGAGGACCGCCTAGTTGTGCTCGACGAAATCCACCGCGCCCCCGCCTTGTTCCCGGAACTGCGGGGCCTCATCGACGCTGGCCGGCGACGCGGCCAGCGCACGGGACGATTCCTGATTCTCGGTTCCGCCTCGATGGACTTGCTGCGGCAAGCCGGCGAGTCGCTGGCCGGCCGCATCGAGCATGTGCGCCTTGGGCCGTTGGACGTCCACGACGTGTCTGCGGAGTTGGCGCCGGCGACCACGCTGTGGGTGCGCGGCGGCTTCCCGGACAGCCTGACGGCGCCGAGCGACGAGGACAGCATGGCGCTGCGCCGCAACCTCGTCCAAACGTACCTGGAACGCGACGTGTCCGAGTTCACCGGGCGACGCATTCCAGCCGAGACCTTGGAGCGCTTGTGGACGATGCTCGCCCACTCCCAAGGGCAGCTGCTGAACGCCTCCAAGCTGGCCGGCAGCCTCGCCGTCAGCGGCCCCACGGTGACGACCTACATCGACTTGCTCGCCGACCTCCTCCTCGTGCGCCGCCTGCCGCCGCTGCACGTCAATGTGCGCAAGCGCTTGGTGAAGTCGCCCAAGGTCTATGTTCGAGACAGCGGCATCGTGCATGCGCTGCTCGGCATCGCCTCCCACGACGCCTTGATCGGCCACCCCGTGGCCGGCGCGAGCTGGGAAGGGTTCGTGATCGAAAACCTGCTGGCCCGCGCTCCCGTTGGAACCAAGGCGAGCTTCTACGGCACTCGCTCCGGCGCGGAGATGGACTTGGTGCTGGAGTTTCCCGGCGGGCGCGACACTTGGGCCATCGAGGTGAAACTCGGCTTGGCCCCGAAAGTCGCCCGTGGCTTCCACAGCGCCTGCGAGGACATCGCCCCGACCTCGGCCTTCGTCGTGTACGCCGGCGCAGAGCGCTATCCACTGGCCGCGAACGTGGAAGTGATCGGATTGCGGGAGTTGGCGGCGATGGTCGCCGCTGGCGGCTGACCGTGCGGCGGCCGCGGCAGCTTCCTGACCTATAGCAACCGCCGCCAAGACGGTGTAGAAGGGTTCGATGGCTGAAGTCTCCGAGCGCGAGCTTGAACGGTTCTTCGCCGAGGTCGCCCCTCGGCTGGAGACCGCGCAGACGTTGGACGACGAGTTGGATCGGCAGCTCGCGCGTCGGTTCAACGTGTTCCGCTACTTGCGAACGGACGAGATGGGATTCTCGAGGATGATCGCCGATTTGCTGGATCCGGCAGGCGACCACGGCCAAGGCGTGGCATTCTTGCAGCTCTTGACCGAGAAGCTGGACTTCGCCCAGGACGTGAATCCCAGCGACCTCGGCAACGCCAAGGTCCAGACGGAGCGACAGATCGATGGCCGCCGTCGCATCGACATCGTCGTCGAAATCGACAGCGAACACTGCCTCGCCATCGAGAACAAGAGCAACTTTGCGGGCGACCAAGATCGCCAAGTCGCAGACGATCTCGATTGGCTTGAGCGCTACGGGCATTCGCTGCTCGTCTATCTGCACCCCACTGGAGAAGGCCCTTCTGACGAGAGCGTGGCTAGGGAGACCATCAAGGAACTTGAGACGAAGACGCCCCGGCCGTTTGTCATCATGCCTTGCTACTCAAGGGACACTTCGAGCGACCGGTTTGACAACTTGCGTTTGCAGTTCTCCCTTGTGGACTGGTTGGCGGACTGCCGGCGGGCCTGCGACGTCGATCGCTTACGCTGGTACCTACGGGAAGCCGAAACATACTGTCGGCATCAATACAGAGGAAACGTAATGACGGACTCGAAAAGGAGTGCAGTCGCAGACTTCGTGCGTGGAGATGCTAAGACCTTGGCTACAGCGTTGGCCGTCTATGAGACATGGCCCGACGTGGCGCGAGAGATCAAGAGTAGGTTTCTGAAGCTCATTTGGGATCATCTGCCATGGGATGACCTGCCAGAGGACATCCTCCAAAGCCAAGGCTATGGACCGAAGCGATTCGAGAGCTACATCTTCATCCGTCGAGAGTCTTGGCGGCCCTATATCGTCGATGGAGAAAAGAGATTTACTGTTGTTCGTATGCAAGCCGACTCGAAGGAGGATAACGATTGGGCTATCGGCGTTGCTTCGCCCGCCACCACAAAGGTGTCAGAGGACGACCGACCAAGGAGAGAGAACCTCGCCAAGGAACTCGGCAAGCTCGACATGAAGCAGAGTGTGGGCTGGCCGTGCTGGGAGCGTTTTGACGAGAAGTACAGAGACTGGAATCCACTCATTCCGAAAATGCATGACGAGTTGCAGCTAAAAGACGGCGAAATAGGCGATATCACGGCCTTTTTTGTGGATAAGTTCAAGGAGGTCGCCAAGCGTACGATCCCAATAATCGACAGCATTGATGGAAGCTGACTTGCTCTGCTAAAACACCGTTCGGCCCCCTTTTTGCGGTCGTGTAGAGGGCTTCAGTTCGACCGATACCCGCAAGCCGCGGCACCGCCTCCCTCGCCATCGCAAAGTACCGCTCGTCCTTCTCCACCCCGATGCTCGCATAACCCACCGCCTCCGCCGCGGCCAGCGTGGAACCCGCGCCGCAGAACGGGTCCAGCACGGTGCCTTCGCCGAGCGGCAGCACGCCGCGTACCAGCTGGCGCAGAAATGCCTGCGGCTTCAGGCTCGGGTGCGGCGCGAGCGCGCGTTCCTCCTTGCGGGTTGGGGCGGAGCGGATCACGTCGCCGAAGGGGCGGTCTTCGGCGGGGCGTCGGAATCCGCCGCAGCGCCATTTGCGCAGGTTGTCCTGCACTCTGCCTTCCAAGGGCTTGCGGAACACCAGCCACGGTTCCCACATGGCGCGCGGCATGGCGCTGACTTCCGCGAACTCTTCGTGGGCGCCTTTCGGGCGGTCGCCGCCGCGCATGGTGGTTACTAGGCGGACGATCTCGCCGCGCCGTTCCAAGCCGGCTTCTGCGAGTGCGCCGGCAACCAGGTAGGAGAGCAGGGGATTGGCCGCCACCACCACGTTCGCGCCGGGCGCGAGCACGGGGAGCAGCAGCGCCGCCCAATCGCGGAAGAACGCGGCCACCTGCTCCCGGTTCGCTGGCGTGAGCACGGTGAAGCGCGGCACCGGCGATCTGCGCACGCCATCGAAGGCGGGCGGACGCCAGACGCCGCCCTTGCCCCGATGCAGTTTCGCCTGTTCCTTCGGCGTGTACTCCAACAAGCCATAGGGCGGATCGGTCACCACCGCGTGGATGGAATTGGGCGCTTGGCCGCGCAGCCAGTCCGTGCAGTCCGCACGCACAAGCGTCGCTCCGCCAAGCCGCATGTGCGGGTAGTCGGCCGCCGAATCGTCGGGATTCGGTTGCGCCGCCACCACGGACGCTCTGCTCAAGCTGCTCGCCACCATGTGTACAAGCATACACTGTCAAGCGCGGCGACGCGCCCTACTCCCCACGCCGAAAGACCCGCACGGCGCGTACGTCTTCCGCCGCGGTGTCCACGCGCACGGCGACGCGCAGGCGGCGGCCGGCGTTGCCGAGGGTGAGCGTTTCCACGCCGGTCACGTCGCCGCGGGAGGAGCGCACCACCAAGGCGCCTTCTTCCCAGCCGGTGCGCACGTTCCAGAAGTCGCGCTCGCGCAGTCCCCAGGAGATGTCGCGGTAGATGCCGTTGTCGTAGCGGATGCCGAGCGAGTCGGCGTTCTGTTCGATGGACAGGCGCTTGGCGGCCAGCACCGGGAAATCCTGCACGACGAACGCGGCGGAAGCGCCCGCGTCGGATTGCCTGCCGCGCGCGACGTTGCGGTCTTCGCGGGAACGGATGGCGTCCAAGTCCAGCGGCGCGTCGCTTGCCGACTCGTCCAAGAGCCATTCGCCCGTCAAGTCGAAGCCGGCCGGCACCCGGGTGTCGAGCGAGGCGCAGGCGGCCAGGCAGAGCGCCGCCAGAAGTGCAGCGCGAGCGGGGATCATCGGCAGGAACTCCGTAGCGATTTGGCGCACAATCCTAGCGCAAGGGCGTCTTGCGCAAAGACGCAGCGCACACTGGCGCCAGGGGAGGATTCATGCACTACGAGGTCATTTCCGCCGACTGCCACATCGACCTGCCGTGGCTGCCCGAGGATCTGTTCACCAGCGAAGCGCGGCGCGACCTCCGGGAGCGCATGCCCTACGTTGCCGAGACGGAGAAGGGGCGCTTCTGGGTGAGCCGCAACGGGGCGCAGTTCGGCCTGCAGAACGGCATGGGGTCGGCGGGACGGCGCTACGTGCCGGGGCAGATCCACCGCTCGGACCGCATGGCCGCGCAGGGTCTCTACCGCGATGGCGAGAACGGCATCCGCCGCCTCACCGAACCCGATCTGCGGCTGAAGGACCAAGACCTCGACGGCGTGCAGGCGGAAGTGCTGTACGGGATTCTCGGCGCCGCCATGCGCCTCGGCGACGACGAAGCGGCCGCCGAGATGATGCGCATCTACAACGCTTGGCTGGCCGATTTCTGCGCCACGCATCCGCAGCGTTTCGCCGGCCTCGCCAACATCCCAAGCCACGACGTGGAGGCGGCGGTGGCGGAGGTGGAGCGCGTTGCCGAACGCGGCGCCCTGCGCGGCATCGAAGTGGCGAACACCCACGACATGGCGCCGCTCTTCGATCCATCCTGGGAACCGCTGTGGGCCGCCGCCGAAGCCGCCAGTCTGCCGCTGCACTACCACACCATCGGCCCGCGCATGGACTACGATTTCGAATCCCTCGCGCCGCTGCAACGCCGCCAAGCCTTCGCCGTCCACATCACCAGCTTTCAGCTTGCGATGGCCAAGATCATCATGGAGACCATCTACGGCGGCGTCCTCGAAGCGCATCCCGGCCTCAAGCTGGTGATCGGCGAAAGCGGCATCGGCTGGATTCCCTACATCCTCGAACACATGGACTTGGAGTGGGAGGATCAGTTCAAGGACTTGACGCTCACGATGAAGCCCTCCGCCTATTGGCGCCGCCAGTGCTACGCCACCTACCAGAGCGATCCCATCGGCATCCGCCTGTTGGACATCCTCGGCGAAGACAACGTGATGTGGGGCAGCGACTTCCCCCATCCAGATGGCGTGTGGCCGGATTCCCAGGAGTTCATCGCCCGCGAACTCGGCGGCGTGCCGGAAGCCACGCGCCAGAAGATCGTCTGCGGCAACGCGGCGCGGTTGTACGGGTTCGCGAACTGAACATCGACAGCAGCGCGACTTCGCGTGTGACGCATCCCAACGCTCGTCGGCCGCTCCGTCCAGCCGGGCTTCGACTCGATCCGATGTCACGAGCATGGCTTGCTCCGTGCTCTTCGTGCTCTTAGGCAGCCGCAATCGCCGCCTTGGGCCTCGGCGCTCTTTGGATCGAGACGATGTGCCGAACGGTCAGGTGCGTTCGGTCGGGTGGCGTGGCAGGTGGTGGCGGGGGTGGACGGGCTTCATCAGCGCGTTCGAGACCAGGGCGAGAAACAGCAGAAAAGCCATCAGATACATCGTGCTGTTGTACAGGCTCGGGGTTGGATCGAGTGTGCCGGGCGGTGCGATTTCGAGGAGTTTGGCCAGCGTGACCGTCTTCTTCTCGATCAGCAGATCGAGTTGCTCGACCTCCGCCCCGAAGGTTGCGGCGAACTCGGCGGTGTCGACGGTCGCGGCCACGTCGTGGATCGCCCGGCGCAGGGAGTGTTGGCGCAACGTCGTGATCGCAAGCGTGCCCAGAACGCCGGCCACGCTCCAAGCGGTCAGCAAGCGCCCGTGGATGGCGCCGACGTGATGGGTGCCGAATAGATCGGCGAGATAGGCCGGGATGGTTGCGAAACCGCCGCCGTAGAACGTGAAGAGCACCATCGTCACGACGCAGAAGCACCCCAGCCAGACCACGCTCGGGGCGACGCCGGCTTGGCGCGCGATGAAGGGCAGCGACAGGAAAACAAGAATGCCGCCGAGGAAGAATATCCGGTAGGTCGCGTTTCGTCCGAGGAAGTCGGACCCGCTCGCCCACAGCAGCCGTCCGGCCATGTTGAACACGCTGATCAACACCACGTAGGTCGCGGCAAAGGCGCCGTCCACGACCGACGGCAACGTCGCGCCGAAGATCTCCGACATCATGGTCTTGGCAACGCCGATCAGGCCGATCCCGGCGGTCACGTTGAAGCACAGCATGATCCAGAGTTGGTAGAACTGCGGGGTTTTCAGGGCTTGGTCCATGTGGACGTGTTCATGCGTCATCATCTTGCGCGCCGCGGCCTCGGGGCTCGGCGGGGTCCACCCCTCCGGTTTCCAGTCCGCCGCGGGGATGCGGTAGCTGAGGGCAGCCAGGAGCATCACCGTGAAATACGTCAACCCTAGGACGAGGAACGTCGCCGCGGCGCCGACCGATCCCGTGCCGACTAGATAGACGCCGGGTGCGCCGGGGACGATCATGTCGGCCACTTCGCCGGCGCCGACAACGACGACCTCCTGCATTCCGTCGCCGATCTCGACGAAGCGCCGCCCGGCACCGGTGACGAGGTCGACGTCGGCGACCGCGCCTAGGTAGTCGGGTGCCTGATAGAACGTCCGCAGGCAGAACTCCTTCAAGGGAGTCGCGACGATGGCGCCGCCGCCGAAGCCCATGATCGCCATGCCGGTGGCCAATCCGCGGTGGTCCGGGAACCAGCGGAGCAACGTGCTCACCGGCGATACGTAGCCGAGCCCCAGGCCGCAGCCGCCGATGACGCCGTAGCCGAGATAGACGAGCCACAACTGGTGGAACAGGATGCCGAGGCTGCCGATGAGATAGCCGCCGCCCCAGCAACTGGCGGCGACGATGCCGACGGTGCGCGGCCCGACGGTCTCGACCCATTTGCCGGCGCCGGCTGCGGCCAGTCCGAGGAACAGGATCGAGACTGCGAAGATCCGCGCCACTTCGCTCAACGTCCAGTCGTCGGCAGCGGAGGCGGCCACGCCCAGCACCTTCGTCAACGCGGGATTGAAGATGCTCCACGCATAGACGGACCCGATGCACATCTGAATGCCCACCGACGCGGGCGGAACCCGCCAACGGTTGAAGCCCGGAGGCGCGACGATGCGCTCCTTGGAGAAGAAGCCGGACATTCCCCGATCTGCCGAACGCTCGGGAAGCGTCTATCGCCGGCGGAAGCGACGCATGCGACGGTGGCGGCAGAAGACCCTCCCGATCGCCTGGCCCGAGGCCATGTTCAGCGCCGCGAACCGCGAGGCCGTGCCGTGGCCGTCCCCAAGCCCGCTCGCGTCAACGTCATCCCGCGCGAAGAACCACCGCCTGTGTTGGCACAACGGTCAGCGTCCTAACCCCTAATCGAAGACGATCACGTTGCGCGCCACTTCGCCCGTTTCCAGCGCCGCCAGCGCGTCGTTCACGTCGCCCAGGCCGATGCGGCCGGAGATCATGTCGTCCAGGTGCAGCTTGCCGTTCAGGTAGAAGTCCACGAAGCGGGGCATGTCCACGCGGAAGCGGTTGGAGCCCATGCTGGAGCCTTGCAGGGTCTTCTCGCGCAGAAACTCCGGGCCGTGGATCTCCACCATCGTGCCCACCGGGATCATGCCGATCACCGTCGCCGTGCCGCCGGCGCGGATCATCTTGAACGCCTGTTCGGTGGTGACCTTCAGGCCGATGGCCTCGAACGAGTAGTGGACGCCGCCGCTGGTCATCTCGCGCACGGCTTCGATGGGGTCGGTCTCGGCGGCGTTCACCGTGTCCGTGGCGCCGAACCGCCGCGCCAGTTCCAGCTTGGAGGCAACGGTGTCGATGGCGATGATGCGCGCCGCGCCGGCGATCTCCGCGCCGTTGATGCAGGAGAGGCCGACGCCGCCGCAGCCGATCACGGCGACGGTGCAGCCCGGCTCGATGCGCGCGGTGTGGATGACGGCGCCGACGCCGGTGGTGACGCCGCAGCCGATCAACGCTGCCCGGTCGAGGGGCATGTCTTCGCGGATCTTGGCCACGGCGTGCTCGTGAACCAGCATCGTCTCGGCGAAGGAAGACAGGTTGAGGAACTGCGCGATGGGTTCGCCGTTGGCGGAGAGGCGCGGCGGTTCGTCCGCGGCGCGCGACAGTTCCGGCTCGTTGCACAGCACCATGCGCCCGGTGAGGCAGTATTCGCAGTGGCCGCAGAAGGCCGAGAGGCAGGTGATCACATGGTCGCCGGGCTGCACGTAGTGGACATCCGAACCAACGGCTTCGACCACGCCGGCGGATTCGTGGCCGAGCACCGACGGCAGCGGATAGGGGTAGGCGCCGTTCTGGAAGTGCAGGTCGGAATGGCACACGCCAGCGGCGGCCGTGCGCAGCAGCACCTCGCGCGGGCCCGGGTCGGCGGTTCGCACGTCCTCGATGGACAGCGGCTGGTTCACTTCGCGCAGCACGGCAGCTTTCATGGCGGTTCCCCGTTCGAGCTCGACAAGTGGCGGGAGTGTAGCGCTTGGGCGCGATCGTGCGGACGCTGCAAATGCCCTCGGCTTCGACCGCGCAAGCCCGCGCCGCACACGCGATCTGTTCCCCCGTCGTGCTACGGTACGGCAGCCGCTGAGAGATGAACGCTGATGGACCCGACACGACCCAAGCGAGCCGATTTCGCCCGTTGGCCTTGGTTGGCCGCGGGGCTGCTTTGCGCTGCCGCGGCTGCCGAAGACGCCTCGGCCCCCTCGGGCGAAGACGCGCTGGGGCGCGTGGACGAAGTCGTGGTGACGATTGGCACCCGCCATGCGCCGCGCACGGCCGCCGATTCGGTGGTGCCGGTGGATGCGTTCGACGCCCAGGACTTGGAGAGCGTGCAGTCCTCGGACTTGCTGGACGTCGTCAACACCCTCGTGCCGTCGTTCTACGTGGCGCGCTATCCCATCGCCGACGGCGCCTCGTTCATGCGCCCGACGAACTTGCGCGGGCTGGATTCGCACCATGCGCTGGTGCTGGTCAACGGCAAGCGGCGGCATCGCGGCGCCGTGATGCGCCTGGGCTCCTTCGGCCCGCACGGCGTGGACATCGGCAGCCTGCCGGGCATCGCCATCGCCGGCGTGGAAGTGCTGCGCGACGGCGCCGCGGCGCAGTACGGTTCCGACGCCATTGCCGGCGTGCTCAACTTCAAGCTGCGCGAGAGCGACAGCGGCTTCGACGTTCGCGCGCGGTACGGCGGCTATGCCGCTGGCGACGGCGAAGAGGCCACCGTCGAGGCGACGGCCGGCTTCGCCTTGGGGCGCAGCGGCTTCCTCGCGTTGAGCGCGCATCATGCGAACGCGGCCGCGACCAGCCGATCGGAACCCTACGACCTGCCGGTGGCGGGTTCCGGCTTGACGCCGCTGGAATCCACGCGCAATCGCCTCACGGTCGATGGCACGACCTACTACGGCCCGGACGCGCTCACCTACGTCTACGGCGCGGACGGCGCCATCGTGCAGATCCTGCCCGGCAGCGACGGCGTGCCGGACGACCGCGACACGCGCTTCGCGGACAACTACGCGAGCATCGGCGGCAACAGTCCGTTCGCCAGCCCGGAGCAGATCTGGGGCCAGCCGCGCCGCGAACAGACGATGCTGGTGGCGAACGCGGGGCTGCCGTTGGCCGGCGGCGCCGAACTCTACGGCCTGCTCAGCTACTCGACCAAGGAGCAGCGCGGCGGCTTCTTCTATCGGCGCCCCGGCGTGAGTCAACTGCTGCCGGTGCGCTTGGCCGACGGCTCGATCCACGATCCCCGCGCCACCCTCTATCCCTCCGGCTTCACGCCGCAGTTCAGCGGCGTCGTGGACGACTACGCGATGCACATTGGCATCAAAGGCGATTGGCCACGGGGGTTGAGCTATGACGCCTCGGCCAGCTATGGCCGCAACCGCATTCGCTACCGCTTGGAGAACACGCTCAATCCGTCCCTTGGGCCGGAGACGCCGACGCGCTTTCGGCCCGGCGACCTCGTCAACGACGAATTGTCGCTGCACTTGGACTTCTCGGCGGCGCTGCCGGTCTTCGACCACGCGCTGGACATCGCCTTCGGCGCCGAGTATCGCGACGAAGGCTACGCCGTCGAGGAAGGCGACCCGGATTCGTACGCCATCGGGCCGTTTGGCCGCCGCGACCCCTTCAACTTCGAGATCACGCAGGCGGAAGTGGACGCCGACCCGGACGACGCGCTCACTGTCGTCGAATGCCGCATCCCGGGCTTCCCCGCCGTGGGTTCGCTTTGCCCGGCCGGCGATCCGATCAACAACGCGCTGCCAATCGGCTCCAACGGCTTTCCAGGCTACCCGCCAGCGTTCGCTTCGGACGTCGGGCGGCGGAGCTACGCGGTCTATGCCGATCTGCAAGCGGACCTCACGGAACGCTGGCTCGGCAATGCCGCGGTGCGCTACGAGAGCTTCGAGGACTTCGGCCATGTCGCCATCTGGAAGCTGGCGAGCCGTTTCCGCCTCAGCGAGAACCTCAATCTGCGCGCCTCCTACGGGACGGGATTCCGTGCGCCGACGCCGGGGCAGATTTCCACCACAAACGTCTCGACGCGCATCGGCGGCGACGGCACGCCGCGCGCCGAAGGCCTGTTTCCGGCAACCCACCCGGCGGCGGCGCTGTTCGGCGCCAAGCCGCTGGACGCCGAGACGTCGCATTCGGCCACCGCTGGCCTTGCCTTGGATCTTTTCTCCGACTGGGTGGCGACGACACTCACGGTCGACTACTACCGCATCTTCCTCGACCATCGCATCACGCTCTCGTCGCAGTTTCCGGTGGGGCCCGACGAAGCCAGCGAACTGGCCGCCCTCGGCGTGCCCGGCGCCAGCGACATCGCCCAGGTGCGGTTCTTCGTCAACGACGTGCGCACGCGCACCCAGGGCGTGGACGTGGTGGCCAATTGGCAGTTCAGCGGCGCGCTCGCCGGCCTGTCGATGGCCGCGGCGGTGAACTTCAACCGCACGCGGATGCTCGACCCGGGGCGGTTCCTGTTCAACGAATCGCAATACGACATCGAAAATGGGCTGCCGGCGATGCGCGGCACCCTCACCGCGCGCCACGACTGGCGCACCGTGGACGCCATGCTGCGCCTGCGCTGGTTCGGCAAGTACAGCAATGCCAAGACGTCGCTTCTCGAGGACATCCAGCACTACGGGCGGGAAGCGATGCTCGACGCGCAAATCGGCTGGACATGGCGCGAACGCTTCCGCGCACTGCTCGGCGCCGAGAACCTGCTCGACAACTACCCGGCCCAGGCCATCTACGAAAGCTGCTGCGGCATGGTCTACCGCCGCGACTCCATCGTGCCCTGGCAGGGGCGCATGGTGTACGCCCAGCTTCAGGCCTGGCGCTGAACCAGCGGGCTAGTTCAGCATCTCCACGTCGAATCGCCGACGATTCGGCATCGCGACGCAAACCACCGGGCTTACGGCTGCTGGGCCACCTCAGTACCCGAGCGGCGCGTCGCCCAGTCGAGTTTGCTGCGGCACGATTCGTAGAAGTTGTGGCCGTGGGGGAAGGCCAGGCGCAGCGGGTGCAGGTGTTTGGCGATGCGTACTTCGTCGCTGGGCCGCAGCGCGATGTCCACCTGTGAATCGCAGCTTAGCTGCGGTGCGCTCGCGGCTTCGCCGATGCGGATGCTGATGCGCGATTCGCCATGCACCACCAGCGGGCGCGACGTCAGCGTGTGCGGGAACATCGGCACGATCACCACCGCGTCCAGGCGCGGATGCATGATCGGGCCGCCGGCCGAGAGCGCGTAGGCGGTGGAGCCGGTCGGCGTGGAGACGATCACGCCGTCGGAACGCTGGCCGTAGACGAACTCGTCGTCCACGAACAGGCTGAAATCCATCATGCGCGACATGCTGCCGGCGTGGACCACGACGTCGTTCAGCGCCGCCGCGGTGGACGCTGCCGGGGCGCCATTGCGCAGCACTTCCGCTTCGAGCAGAAAGCGCTCTTCCACCGTGTGTTCGCCGCCGAGCACCGCCGCCAGCTTGGCGGCGATCTGCGAGGGTGCGATGTCCGCGAGGAATCCCAGGCCGCCGCGATTGACGCCGAGCACCGGCACGCCAGCGTGGGCGACGTCGCGCGCCACGCCGAGAATGCTGCCGTCGCCGCCAACGACCACCACGAGGTCGACGCCGTCGCCGATCATCTCCCGGCGCACGCCGCTGCGGCAGAGCATTTGTGCGGTGGCGGCTTCGAGGACGACATCGACGCCGGCCGCCTCCAAGGTGCGCACGACCACCGCCAAGGAGTCGACGACATGCGGACTGCCCCGCCGCGCCACAACTGCGACGGTTCGGAACTCGGTCATTCCCTTGAGCGCCCCTCGCTTGAGAGCGGCAGTCAGTATACGCAAGGGCGCCGCTTGGCACGGCTGCCCGCGCCGCTGCGGTTGAGCGGTTTGAGCGGTTGAAAAGGCGTCGCGCCATCGCCACTCTTGCCGCCATGACGCAGCACGCCATGAAAGACGGTGCGCCGGGCGATGCGCTTGGCCACGCATCGGTTCGTCAGCCGCGCCCGGACAGCGAGGCCATTTGGAGCGCGATGCGCCAGGAGGCCGCGTCCAAGGCCGACGAAGAGCCGATCCTCGGCAGCTACTTCCACGCCACCATCCTGAACCACGCCAGCTTCCGCGCCGCGCTCTCCTTTCGGCTGGCCAGCAAGCTCGACAATCCGATGCTGCCGACCATGCTCATCCGCGATGTCATCGACGACGCCATGGCGGACGACGCGGACATTCTCGACAGCGCGGTGGGCGACATCGTCGCCACCCACGGCCGCGATCCGGCTTGCGAGGACCTCTCCACGCCGTTCCTTTTCTTCAAGGGTTTCCATGCCTTGCAGGCGCACCGGGTAGCGCACTGGCTGTGGCGGCAAGGGCGTCACACGCTGGCCCTGTTCTTCCAGAGCCAGATCAGCGTCGGCCTCGGCGTGGACATCCATCCGGCGGCGACGATCGGCCGCGGCATCCTGCTCGACCATGCCACCGGCATCGTCATCGGCGAAACGGCGGTGGTGGAGGACGACGTTTCCATCCTGCACGCCGTGACCCTCGGCGGTTCCGGCAAGGCCACCGGCGACCGCCATCCGAAGGTGCGGCGGGGCGTGCTGCTCGGCGCCGGCTGCAAGGTGATCGGCAACATCGAGATCGGCGAGGGCGCCAAGGTCGGCGCCGGCAGCGTGGTGCTCGAGGACGTGCCGCCGCACCTCACGGTTGCCGGGGTGCCGGCGAAGGTGGTCGGCACGCCGAAGGAGGACACGCCGGCGTTCGGGATGGATCACAGTCTGGCGTAGTCGGCTTGGCGGGATTCGCGCATCTTTCGCCATCGCCGCCACTGGGAACGCTTTGCAGAGGATTAACGAACTTCAATAGAATCAATTTGTTAGTCGCAGTCCGGCCCATTGGCACGAGTCGTGCTGGAAGATGTGGAAACCGATTCGAGGAAGATTCTCCACCATGCCCATTCTCGCGTTCACGTTGCTTCTGCTCGGCCTCGTCGGCCTGATCCTGCCGCTGCTGCCGGGCATCCCGCTGCTGCTGGCCGCCGCCCTGATCTTCGCCGCCAACCGCCCTGGGCTGCGGCGGCGCATGAAGGCGTCGCGCCTCGGCGCACTCGCGCGGCGCAGCGACGAGTGGCGGTCGAAGGTTGGCGAAGATGGACTGGCGCCCATCGACCGCGCCAAGCTCGCGGCCCTGCGCCGGGTCTCTCGGGTGCTTCCCAAACGGAAGCGATGAGCGCTTCGGACGAACCGCGGCTCGTCGTCTGGCGCCTTGTGGACGGCAAGCCGGGGCACGAAAAGCAATCGACCGGCTTGCTGCAGGGCCTCGAAGCGCTGCGGCCGGTCGAGATCTACGACTTCGACATGCGCTTCAAGGCGCTGTTCTGGCGGCAAGTGCGCGGCTACGCGCTTGGCGGCGTGGTGGACATCCCGAAGCCACATGTGATCGTCGGGGTCGGCCATCGCACCCACCTGCCCATGCTGCTCGCCCGGGCCGTCTGCGGCGGCAGGGCGGTGGTGCTGATGAAGCCGACGCTGCCGCGCCCCCTGTTCGACTTGATATTCGTGCCGCAGCACGACCGCTATCGACGCAAGGGCAACGTGGTCGAGACCCGAGGCGTCGTCTGCCCGGCGGCGGACGAGCCGAAGACGGCGGATTCAGGCCTCATCCTGCTCGGCGGCGCCAGCCCGCACTTCGACTGGCACAGCCGCGACGTGGCGGCGCAGGTGGCCGCCATCGTCGGCGCCGCGCCGAACGTGCAATGGCAAGCGTGCGATTCCAGGCGCACGCCGAGCGAACTGCGCAGCGCCTTGCCGGACGCCCCGAATCTGACGTTCCGCTCTTGGCAGACGGCATCCAGCGACTTTCTGGAGAAGACCCTGGCGACGGCGAACTTCGTCTGGGTCACCGCCGACAGCGCGTCGATGCTCTACGAAGCGCTCTCCGCCAAGGCGCAGGTTGGCGTCATCGCCCTCAAGGCCCGGCAGCGGCGGCGAGACAACAAGCACGCCCGGGGCGTCCGCCTGCTGCTTGCCCAGGGCCATGTCTTCTCCACCGCGGACGGTTTTCGCTTGGAAGGCAGTCTCACTCCACCGCATTTCTTTCCCGAGAGCCGGCGCTGCGCCCAGATCGTCGTCGACCGCCTCGCCACGGCGGCCTGAGGGCGGTTCGAGCCCAACGATCAAGCCTTCGCGAAGACCATCTGCCGCCCGCTGCATCCAGCCAGGTCGAAGGCGAATCCGTGATCGAAGAGCCAGCGCACGAGGGCGACCGACCGCGGATAGCCAATCGCCTGCTCGTGGATGCGCACGAGCAGCACGCGCACGTCCGCGAAGTCGTCGATGCCGGCGAGGATGCCGTGCTCGGCTCCTTCCACATCGACGTTGACCACGGTGGCGCGCCGTTCCGACAGCAGTTGGCCAAGGTCGAGGCGCGGCACGCGGATGGCCTCGATGCCGCCGGCGCGCGGAAAGCAGGCCGAAGGGCCGAAGGCGTCGTTCGGGAAGAACTCGACATCGGCGCCCTCGCCGGCGACGACCGCGCCCTCGAGCAGCTCGATCTCCCGACCGTTGAGCGAGAAGTTGGCGCGCGCCATGGCAGCCGCCCGCGGGTCCGCCTCCACCGCGACGACCTTGCCGTCGCCCACCATCGTGGCCGCGAACAGCGCCGTGAGGCCAAGGCCAGCGCCGAGGTCGATGAACACGTCGTTGGGTTCGACCTTGGTACGCAGCTGCGCGATTTTGGTTTGTTCGTAGGTACCGGCGAAGAGCGCGCGCTTGGTCGGCGCGTCCAAGGCTCGCGGCACGCCCACGGCAACGCCGTGCAGCCAGGCGCGACGCGGCGAGACGAGGCGGCGGCAGAGGGAAGCCAGACGGGACATGAACTCTCTCGGGCGGAGCGGAGCGGCTTTGCCACCTCAAGCGACACGCGCACGATCATAGACGATGGCCGCCGCGCCACGGCGAGGGGCCGTCATGCTTGTTTGGTAGACTGCCGCAGGCGTCCTAAGAGTCCGACTATGCCGCGCATCGCCACATTTCTGGTCGCATTGCTCGCCGTGAGCGCCACGGCCGGCGAATCCGCTGTCGAGCCAATCGACTCGCGGCCTGATCAGGTGCGCGCGTCGCCCGACCACGTGGAGGAGGTCGTGGTGACGGCTGAAGCGCCGGACTCCGGCAAGGTGCCGCAGATGGAGTATCTGCTGGCGGTCTACGAAGCGCGGCGCACCGGCGCCGACCTCTACCGGCGCGGCAAGTACGCCGAGGCGTTTCCGCACCTGCTTGCCGCCGCCAAGCGCGGCTTCAAGTTCGCCCAGGCGCGAGTCGGCTTTCTCTATCAGCAGGGGATTGGCACGCCGCAGGATCCCGAAGCCGCCATCGGCTGGCTGGGCATCGCCGCCAGAGGCGAAACCATGCCGGAGATGCGCAACCACTTCAATGCGCTGTGGCGCAAGATTCCCGACGTCTACCACCCGCGCCTCGAAGAGGTCATCGACAGCTACGAGGCCAAGTACGGCAGCCGTGTCCACCGCGTGGCCTGCGACGCCAGCCACAAGGCCGGCACGTTCACCAGGCGCCTCACCTGCCGCTTCATGGACGAGCATCTCTACAACCAAACCGGCGAGGCGATGTCCGAGATCACCGCCTTCGAGGTCACGCCCCTCGGCGAATAGGCGCTTGACGGGTTTCCGCTGCGGCGCACTGCGGCGCTTGGCCTGGGCGGCGTTCGCCGCCGCGCCGGCCGTGTGCGGCGAGCCACGCTTCGTGGAAACCGCCTCCGCATCCGGCATCGACTTCGTTCACGACAGCGGCCTTGAAGGCGAGATGTGGACCTTGGAGATCACCGGCGCCGGCGTCGGCATTCTCGATTTCGACGGCGATGGGCGAATGGACATCTACCTGGTGCAGGGCGGGCCGCTGCGCCAGCGCGATGCGCGCGCGCTGCCGGGGGATCGGCTGTTCCGCAACGTCGGCGCGCCCGGCGAACTGCGCTTCGAGGACGCCACGGCGGCGAGCGGCGTTCGCGCCACTGGCTACGGCATGGGCATCGCCACGGCGGACATCGACAACGACGGCGACACGGACGTGTTCCTCGCCAACTTCGGCGCCAACCAATTGCTGGAGAATGTCGGCCAAGGCCGCTTCGTGGATGCCACTGCGACGTCGGGAATCGCGGGCGAGCACTGGTCGATCGGCGCGAGCTTCGCGGACGTCGACGGCGACGGCTTGGTCGATCTCTACGTCGCCAACTATCTCGACTTCCGCATCGCCGACCACCGCCCCTGCCATCTCTATTCCTCGCGCCAGAGCTACTGCGCACCGAGCAACTACGCGGGCGTGGCGGACCGGCTGTATCGAAATCTGGGCGACGGGCGCTTCGAGGACATCGGCGAGAGCGCCGGCATCGCCGCTGCGGCCCGCGCCGGCATGGGCGTGGTGGCGGACGACTTCAACGGCGACGGCAAGACGGACTTCTACGTCGCCAACGATGCCGAGGAGAACCTGCTGTGGCTGAACCAGGGCGGCTTTCGCTTCGTGGACGGCGCACTGCTCGGCGGCACGGCGGTGAACGGCTACGGCATCGCCGAAGCCAGCATGGGCGTTGTCGCCGGCGACTTCGACGACGACGGCGACGCCGACCTGTTCATGACCCACGACGTGAAGGAGAGCAACACGCTGTTCGTGAACGACGGCAAGGGCTGGTTCGAGGACCGCAGCAACGCGCTCGGCATCGCCGCCGACAGCATGGCGCACACCGGCTTCGGAACCGGCTGGTTCGATGCGGACAACGATGGCGACCTCGACCTGTTCGTGGCCAACGGCGCAGTGCGGGTGGTCGAACCGCAGCGCGACGCCGGCATCCTGCCGCCCCTGCGCCAAGCGAACCAGCTCTGGCTGCGCGACGGCGCCGGCCGCTATCGGCAAGTGGACGGCGGCCCGGCATTCGCCCTCGAAAGCGCAAGCCGAGGTGCCGCATTCGGCGACCTCGACAACGACGGCGACATCGACATCGTGGTGGCCAACAACCACGGGCCGGCGCACCTGCTGCGCAACGATTCCGGGAGCGCCCAATGGCTCGGCCTCGAACTCGACAACGGCGGCGCGGATGCCAGCGGCGCCGTCGTTTCGCTGGAACCGCTGGACGGCGAAGTCCCAAGGCGGCGGCGCATTCGGACCGACGGCAGCTACGCTTCGGCGCACGATCCACGCATCGTCTTCGGCTTGGCGAACCGCGACACGCCGCGCCGGGTGCGCGTGGTGTGGCCGGACGGCACGGCGCAGCGCTTCGGCCCCCTTGCGCCCGGCCAATACCACGTTCTGCGGCGGACGCCGTGAGACGCTTGAGCGCACTCCTTGCCGCTGCCATCGCTTTCTTGGCAGTGGGCGGCGCGCCGCCCAGCGACGTGCCTGCTGAACCGGCTTCGGTAGAAGCCACCCTCGCCGCAGCCGTTCAAGCCACCGAACAGGAACTGCAACGGCTCGAAGACCCCGGCGCGAGGGCCGAAGCCCTAGGCCGCCTCGGCATGCTCCATCACGCCCAGGACATGCTCGGCCCAGCGGAGGCCGCCTACCGCCGGGCATTGGCGGAACATCCGCACTGGCGCTGGCACTATCTGCTTGCGGTCGTCCTCGGCGACCAAGGCGCGACGCGCGACGCCATCGCCGCCTTTCGAGATGCGCTGGCCTTGGCCGAACCCGGCCACTGGCTCGCCCACTATCGCCTTGGCCTCCTGCTGCTCCTGGAAGGCGACCATGCAGCAGCGCAAGCGCTCGGCGAAGCACGCGCCATCATGCCGAAGTCCGCAGCCGTGCTCGCCGCCCTCGGCGATGCCGCCGTCGCCGGCGAGGACTTCGAGACCGCGCGCAAACTCTTCCGCGAGGCCGCCGCACTTGCGCCGAACGCCGGCCGGATCGCCTACAAGCTCGCCCTGGTCCACCGCCGTCTCGGCGACATCGACGCAGCCGAGCGCTGGCTCGCAAAGCGCAATCCCCACGCCGCGCCGGTGGAGGACCCGCTGCTGCTTGAAGTCGCCGAACTGAGCCTAAGCCCCAAGTTCTTCATCAAGGCCGGCGAACGGGCCTGGGAACGCGGCGAACGCGACGATGCCTTGGCCGCCTGGCGCAACGCCGCAGCGCTCGCCCCCCACGACGCCGACGCCGGCCTCGTCTACGCCCACGCCCTCGGCATGATGGGACAGCGCGACGCATCGCTCGCCGAAGTACGGCGCGTCCTCGCGCAGCATCCCGAAGCTCCCCGCGCCTGGTACCTGCTCGCCCACGCCCTGCGCGACACGGAACGCATCGACGAGGCCATCAATGCCGCCCGCGCTTCTTTGCGCTTGGCCGACGACGACCCAGCCCGCGCCCTGCTCGCCGCGCTCCTCATGCGCACCGCCCGTTTCGACGAAGCCGCGGCGCATTACCGAACCCTTTCCACCCGGCAACCCGACGCCGCCTACCACGCCTACTGGCTCGGCCTCGCCCACCTCGGCGCGAAGTCGTGCCCGGAAGCCCTGCTGCCCTTGCGCCGCGCCCTCCGCCAAGAGCCAACCTGGGGCCAAGCCCACATCGCCCTCGCCCGCGCCGAAGCCCTCTGCGGCAGCGCCGAGGAACGACGCCGGGCACTCGCCAAGTCCCAGCAACTCGTTGCCGCGCAGAACAGCGTGGACACCCGATTGACGGTCGCCTTCGCACAGCTTGGCCTAGGCCGCATACCGTCCGCCAAGGTGGCGGCGACTGCCGAACTGCCACACCCTGATGCCGCCATGTTGATCGAATCCATCGACCGCGCCGAACCACCGCCAGCACCATTCGCCACGGGTTCAGATTGGTGGCTGCCGAGCGAACTGAGGTAGGAGCGTAAGAAGCAGCACGGTGCATTGGCGGAGAGCATGAACTACATCGCGTTCATTCACCGAGGTGGGGCGGGCTACGGCATCAGCTTCCCGGATTTCCCGGGTTGCATTTCAGTCGGCGCCACCAGAGAAGACGTGCTGCGCCGCGGTGCGGAAGCGCTCGCCTTCCACGTCGAAGGCTTGGTCGAAGACGGCTTGCCGATTCCCCGCCCAAGGTCACCTCGGGACATCAAGGCGGATCCCAGTCTGACGGAGTGGCGACAGGACGCGACCTTGGCATGGGTGTCCCTTGCTGCCAACCAAACCACCTTCGCAAGCGGCGAAGCCCGTTAGCACACGCCCTGTGCCTGGGAGCATCCGCTGCTGCTTGACTCAAGCCCGCTTCCGCTGAAATCCCGAAGGAGCCGTAAGAGGTTGGAAGCGATTCAGATTACCGACGTGATGCAGGAGTGGCGGTGTCGACCTGTCGCAGAAAACGCCGGCCACTTTCTAGCTCTTTGCCGAACTCCTCCTCCGACATGTCGAAGGTGTCGATGCCGTGCTCGCCCAACTTCATCAAGAGGAGAGTCTTGGGAACGCCGGCCCACTCGGCCACCGCGCCCGTAGAAATGTCGCCTTTCCGATAGCGCTCGATTGCCCTCAACATCCTGGCTTCCTCGTCCGAGTGCAACACGATCGACTCCTTCGAAGAAGTTCTCGGACGAATTGTGGCACGGGAGCGCTGGACTTTCAGTCTGGTCGTTCAGCCCCCTCCCTCAACCCAAACGTCCGCCCCCCTTCGAAGTCGCCGAATGCCTCCACGGCGCCGTCTGGCCAGCGGACGCGCACGTCACGCACCTTGTGCTCCGTGCCGAGGCCGAAGTGGACGCGGGGGTCGCTTGTGGCGAGGTAGCTGCCGTCGGTGCGCACGGCGCGGTGGAGGCGGCGCGAACCGACTGTGGCGGAGACTGTTGCGCCGTGGGCGTCGCGGCCGGAGGCGAGGCGGACGCGGAAGCGCACCCAGTTGCCGCGGTTGGGGACGCGGTTGAGCAGCAGATAGGGGGCGGCGTCTCGGTTCGCCACCACCAAGTCCAAACCGCCGTCGTTGTCCACGTCGCCGACTGCGAGGCCGCGGCTGGTGTGCGAAAGGGTCGTCGACAAGCCGCCGAGGGGGCGTTCCTGGAAGCCCTCGGCGCTGCCTCGGTAGAGCATGTTCGGTTCCGCGAATTCGTCCTCGCCGGGGCGTGGCTCGCGGGGCGCGACGCGGCCGTTGGCTTGGTAGAGGTCCAGCCAGCCGTCGTTGTCGAAGTCCGCGAGCACGACGCCGAAGCGCGTGTGGCGGCGGCTCGATGCGGAGAGGCCCACCGCTTCGGTGGCGTCTTCGAACCACTCGCCTTGGTTGCGGAAGAAGGAATCGGTCTGGCCGCGCAGGTTGACCACCAGCAGGTCGGTGTCGCCGTCGGCGTCAACGTCGCCGGTCGCCACGCCCATGCCGGCCTTGGCCATGCCGTGCTCGTCCACCGCGACACCGCGGTAGGGCGCTTCGTCGATCAGCCCAGCGCCGGTGTTGATCCACAGCTGGTTGACCATCATGTCGTTGGCGACGAACAAATCCGCAAGGCCGTCGCGGTTGAAGTCCGCCGCCACGGCGCCGAGGCCGTTGCCGAAGGCGGCGTCGAGGCCAAGTGCGGAGGTCGCATCGGCGAACGTGCCGTCGCCGTTGTTGCGGTAGAGGCGATCCGGCGCCGGTGCGCCGTAGTTCTGCGGCGGGCAGTAGGTGAGGAAGCCGTCGATGTAGCAGTCGCGTTCGATGGCGGGGTGCCACTCGACGTAGTTGGCGACGAACAGATCCAAATCGCCGTCCGGCTCCAAGTCGAAGAACGTCGCTGCCGTGCCGAAGCCGTCGTCGGCGACGCCGGCGTCTTCTGACACGTCCTTGAAGGCGCCGCTGCCGTCGTTGCGCAAGAGGACGTTGGGGCCGTAGTTGGTCACGTAGAGGTCCACGTCGCCATCGTTGTCGTAGTCGCCGGCGGCAACGCCGATGCCGTAGCCGCGATTGGCCGCTCCGGCGTCCGGCGCGGCCTCGAAGGTGCCGTCGCCGCGATTGAAGTAGAGCCGGTTGCCGTGATCGGCCGGCTCGAGGACGCTGCCGCCTTGGACGAAATAAATGTCCAAGTCGCCGTCGCCGTCGAAATCCGCCAAGGCGACGCCGCCGCCGATGATCTCCGGCAGCAAGTGGCGACCGGCGAATCCCGACTGGTGCCGGAAGTCCAGCCCGCGCGACTTCGCCTGCTCGTCGAACCAAGGCGCCGGGCCGGGCGGCGCCGAGCAGCCCGCGAGAGCAAAACAGAGCGCCAACGCACAAGCCGCCGACGGCAAACGCCAGGTCACGTCGGCGCAACCCGGCAGGCGTCGATCGCACCCGCGCCAAAGCTGGCGCGCGTCGTCCACAGAACCCGAGCAGCGCCGCCGAGGCTTGTTCATCCCTGCTCTTCGTTCTCGTCGCCCGCCTGCGCTTCCCGCGCTGCCACGATGCGGCGCGCCGCTGCCGTCTCGCGCATGTGCGTGCCGAGGCGATCGGCCCAATCGAGTGCCGTTTGCGCTTCGTCGGTGCGCCCGGATTCGGCCAGGGCGCGGGCCAACTGCACGAAGGCGAGCGTGAAGGACGGGTCTCGTTCGGTGGCGCGCTTGAAGCGGTCGATGGCGGCGGGCCAGTCGCCGCGCGCTCCGGCCACCACGCCGCTCGTGCGTAGCAGCTCGGCGGCGTTGGGCGCCCCGTGGGCAATGGCGGCGTCGAAGGAGTCGAGCGCCTCGGCGTGGCGTCCTTCGCGCAAGAGGAGCGCCGCAAGCTCTTCGTGGGCGCGCGGCTGTGCGGGGTTGATCGCAAGCGAGCGTTCCAAGTGTTCCTTGGCGCGGCGCATGTCGTTGCCGTCGCGGTGCCAGACGGCCATTTGAAAGTGGAAGTGGTGGTCGTTCGGATGCAGCCGCAGCCCCTCGCGCAGCACGTCCAGAGCCGCTTCGCGCTGCCCGTCAAGGAGATAGGCACCGGCCAGCGTGCTGAGCAAGGGCGCGTCCTCGCCATGCTCCGCGCGCCACGGCAGCAGCATGGCGATGGCTTCCTCGACCTCTCCGGACTGCAAGTGCTTCTGGGCATGCACCAGCTGGTTGGGAAAGCCGGCGATGTACTCCGATTTGCCCGCTGCAAGCGGATCGCGCCAACGCAACGGCGTTGCGGATCGCCCGCGCGCGTAGGCGATGCGGGCGTCTTCGGCGCGTCCGAGGGCTTGGTAGGCACGGCCCAACATGCGGTGCAGGTGCGGATGGCGCAACTCGGCGTTCACCGGTTCGAGCAGCTCTACCGCGAGCGCCGGCTTGCCCTCGCGCAGCGCGACCTGCGCCAATCCGGCGACCGCCGGCGAACCGGCGTCCAGCGCTTGAGCACGTCGATAGGCCGTCTTGGCTTCGTCCAAGCGCCCCTGTTCGCGCCGCCATTCGCCGCGCCAGAGCCAGGCCGGAACGTAGTCGTCGTCGATGGCCAGCGCGGCATCGATCCGCTCGACGGCAGCGTCGAGACCGCCGCGCTTGGCGAGCAGCAGCGCCGCGAAGTAGGGCCAGCGGAACTCGCCGGCATCCAAGGACGCGGCTTGAAGGTAGGTGGCGAGGGCCGAATCCGCGAATCCGTTCACCTCGTAGGCCATCGCCAGGCGGCCGCGCATCTCGGCGGAGCCGGGGGCCGCTCGCGCCGAACCGAGGAGCTGTTCGAGCCGGGTTCGCACGGCGCCATCCACGCCGGCGGCCATCCACGCCGGTGCAGGAACGGCGATGGGTTCCTCCACAGTGGGCGCTTCGGCGCAAGCGCTGGGCCACAGGAGAGCGGCGGCGCAAGCGAATGCCGTCACGCCGGCATGCGGTCTCCCTTGGGATGTCGGACCGAGGCGCTCCCCTCGCTCCGTGGTCAATCGGGCGCGCCGCCGTCGCGTTCGATCAGAGCGCATTTGCGGCGCGTGTCGGTTCCCAAATCGAGCCTCTCGCAGCGCAGCCGCGTTGCGGAAACGGCGGCCCGCGCCGGGCCGGAGATGCGGTAGCGGCGGCCGAACAAGGAGGACGTTCGCACCACGTTCACCTCGTCGCCCACGTCGATGCGGCTCTGTGCCGCGCGATCGGTCTCGAACAGCAGATCGCCCTTCAGGACCAGCAGTTGACGGTTTCGCACCAAGGTCTGGACGGCTCTGACCTCGGCGACGAAGCGCTCCGGAATGTCGAGCACCGTGCGCTCGACGACCTCTCGGGTGACCGTGTTCGCAGCGGTCGGCGACGGTTGCGCCACCTGTTCTCGCGGTGCCACCTGCTCTCGCCGCGGCGCGTCGGCGGGCGGCGTTGCGTCCTCGGCAGGCGCCGCGACGGTCGATGCGGGTTCGGCGGGCGCGGTTGGCGGCGCATCTTCCTCCGCTGCATCGGCGGCGGCGCGGAAGCACTGCTCGCGCCGCTCGGCGTCTTCGATCACCGAACAGCTGAGCACCATGCGGCACAGGCCGCGTTCGGCGGGGGGAACTTCCTCGCAATGGGAGGGCTCTGCGGACGCGCCCTCGCCCGCCAGCGCCAGCAACCCGAATGCGCCCAATGCGCCGAATGTGAACGAAGCGAGAGGGGCGCCGCGGCTGTTCCGCCGGCGCTTCCCCTCTTTGGCTCGGCGGCGCACCGGCCTCATGGTTTCGCCGAAGCGATCAAGAGGTTCCGGTGCGCTTGCTCCTCGTCTGTCTAGAACCCGAGCGTGATGCGCATGAAGCCGATGCGCCCCATGATGTTGTCCACGTAGGTTTCGTGGCCCACTCCCGACGGGATCGGGTCCGGGTTGCTGTTGAAGATGTTGCGTACCGCCATGTTCACCGCCACGTAGCCAAGGCCCAGCGTGTCTGGCCGCGTGTAGGTGTAGCTGGCGTCCCAATAGGCCCGCGAGTCGATGTTGCAGTACGGGTTGCGGTCCTGGTCGCTGCAGGAGTCGCGCTCTTCCCAGTCTGCGATCGGGCGCCCGTTGTGGGTGCCGTTGAAGTCGATGGCGCCTGGTATGTCGCGCACTTCGTCGAACGCAGCGGAAACGTCGGTCAGTTCGTCGTGCCATCGCACGCGCATCTGCGCCACGTGGTTGTCGCGGAACCAGCGCAGCGACATGTCCACGCGCCATTCCGGCGTCGGCGGCAGGGGCCAGAAGAGGTCTCCGCCATGCACCCCGCCGCTCCAGTTGGCGTTGTTGCGGTTGCCGACGCCGTCCACCTTGATGGCGGCGAATCGGTGGCCGCTGTCGGCCGAGTAGCGGGTGAGGCTCATCTCCCGCATCTGCGTCGCGCTCAAGTTCAATTCGAAGCTGCCGTAGTCGCCCACCTCGAAGCTGTACCGCCCGGCGTAGATCAGCGTGGTGGTCGTCTGCGAGCCTTGGTTCAGCCACGGGTTGCCCACTTCGAGGAGCCGCAGGCCGCCATCGCCGCCGCGCACGAGAACGGCGCCGCCGATGCCCATCTCCTCAGTGGCGACGTAGGCCTGCGCCGCAGCCAGGCGGCAGGCGAGTTCCTCCTCCACCGAGCCGCTGTAGTTGGGCGAGCCGGTCTGGATGAACTCGCCGGGCGTGATGAGTTCCGCGCCCACGGCGAGCGCCGAGACGCTGTCGTAGTTGAGCAGCGTGCCCGGGCAGCGGGCTTCGACGAAAGGCCTGAATGAGATTTCGTTCACATTCACGTTGCTGCCGGCGCCAAGGCGTTCCACGCGGCCGCTGAAGTCCACCGTGGTGTAGTCCACGTCGAACGACAAGTCGCCCTCCAGGAACCGCAGCGAGAAGCCGGCGTTCCACAAGTCCGATTCCTCGGCGCCAAGCGCCGAATTGCGCGTCTCGGGCAGCAGGACGTTGGGCACGCCCCCGCCCTGGGGAACGTCCGAGCAGTCCGAGAGTTCCGGCATCAGGTCGCAGAGGTAGTCGCGCACGGTGCCGAAGGAGTTCGGGTTCTGCGTCGTTTGGAACAGCTGGAACATGCCCGGCAGCACGAAGCCTTGGGTGAGGCTGCCGCGGAAGGCCAGCCACTCGATGGGCTGGTAGCGGATCGCCAACTTGGGAATGGTGGTGTTGAACTTCGCCGCATCGCCTGGCAGCAGGATGTCGCCGCGTCCCTCGAACTCGGCGTAGCGGACCGCCGCCTGGACTTCCATCTCGCCCCATCGCGGATGCGCGATGAGCGGCAGCTGAACCTCCATGTAGACGGCTTGCGTTTCCTCCTCGGTGTACTGGAAGTTGGTGCGCGCCGAGCCCAGCGCGGATGCGCCAAGCTGGTTCGGGCGGTATTCCTCGCTCTCGATCCGCCAGTGCATGCCGGCCGCGAAGCCGACCGGCGAGTCGTTGTACCAGAGGTTGAACAGGCTGCCGTTGGAGATGGTCGCATCCAGGATGTACGTGCCGATGTTGCGCTGGTCGTGGCGCAGCAGCACGCCGGCGTTGCGGTGCTCCAGTTCGGTGTTGGCCGCCGGGTCGTCTGGGTCGCGCCAGGCCGGCAGGATCTGCCCGTCCTCGTCCGAATCCAGCCAAGCGGTGCTGAAGGGATTCCAGCACTGGTCGGCGAACTGCCCGCCTTGGCAGCGCATGGCGGCGACGGCCCATGGCCAGACCGGCTCGGCGTAGTCTTCCTCGCGCTTGCTGGTGGCCCAGATCCAATCCAAGTCCAGCACCCACTCGGTGTCGGGGATGTTCACCTCGGTGCCCAAGCGGATGCGCAGATTGTCGATCTGGCGGCGACGGCTGTAGGTCATGTCGTCGTTCAGCCAGGAGATGGTGTTGCCGTAGGGCTGTTTCGGCGAGATGGTCATGTCCATGAGCTTGACGTCCTCGAACAGCCGAATGCCGGCATCCGGATCGAAGCGGTCCGGGATGCCGTCGCCGTCGGCGTCCGCCAACGAATCCAGCTGGCCGTCGCCGTCGGCATCGGCGTAGATGGCCGGCAGCAGGACGCGGAACTCCGGGCGGCGCTGGGCGTCGGGGTCGGCCATGCCGTCGCCGTCGACGTCTCGATCGGGAATGCCGTCGCCGTTGCTGTCCTGGGCGAACACGAGGTATTCGCCCGGTTCCTGCAAGTAGTCGTAGCGTCCATTGCCGTTCGCGTCGAAGTAGTCGAGCGTGTTGACGGTGTTCCACGCCGCGTTCCAGCCGCCGACTCCAGTGCCGTCGGCGAAGGCGCGGTAGGGATTGCCCGGGTTGGAGCCGACGACGATGGGCACGTTGTTGCCGTACAGGCTGCGTCCGTCCCATTCGTCCAAGTTGCCGGGAATGTCGCGCGTGTCGTAGTCCATGTTGGACACTACGATTTCGCCGCGGAACTTCACGTAGTCGTTGAGTTCGTGCTCGAAGTACGCCATGCCCTGCTGCTGGTCGCGCTGCTCGCGAATGTCCTGCCAGTCGGACAGGACCTGACGGCAATCGTCGCGGCTGCCGGAGTTGTCGCCTTCGGATCCTTCCCAGCGCGAGAGGCCGCGCAACGAGCCGGTCATGAAGCCGTTGAGGAAGTTGCCCGGCAGGCGATGATCGGTGTAGCCGAGGCCGCTCACATGGTCGGCGTCGTCCACTGTGTCGTTTGGATTGGCGCCGTTCGGGTCAAGCGCCGGGCGCATTGGCACATTCGCATTGCCGGCCCCGAAGGCATAGCCGCAGCCCGGGTCGACCGTGCGTCGCGCCGCGACTCGACCCTGGTTGTCGCCCGTCATCGATCCGCCTTCGTTGAACCACACGCCGTCGATCTGGTGCCAGTTGTCGCCGCGATAGGGAACCAAGGCGCCGTCGGCGCCGCGAACGGGCACCGACCAGTCGCCCGGGTTGCCGCGGCCGGTCTCGTTGTAGGGCGGAAGATACTGGCCGGTCCAGTTGGCCGAACTGACGATGTACTCCGGGCGGTCGGTGAGCTTCATGCGGTCCTGATCGCGGATCTCCAGCGCGAAGATGACGCTGGTGCGTTCGCCCTGGGCGCCCGCCAGCAGGCCGAGCCGCGTGCTGGGCGCGCCGTTCTCCAGCGGCTGTTCGTACTCGTAGTTCATCATCAAGCCTTCGAAATCCTTCCTGGGGATGAGGTTGATGACGCCGGAGACGGCCTCCGAGCCGTACAGCGCCGAGGCGCCGTCGAGAACGGTCTCGACGCGGCCGATGGCGATGCCCGGATAGAGATTGGTCAGGTCGGTGCCGGCGCGCCGCGTCCACCAGCTGTAGCCGGTGACGTTGGCCGGCACCCGGTGGCCGTCCATCATGGTCATGGTGGCGCGGGTGCCGAGACCGCGCAGGTTGGCCCACACCTCGCCGCCCTGCTGCCAGTTCTGGTCGTCGCCGCCGCCGAACTCGAACGGCGCGGAGTAGGCGTTGACGCCCACTTGGAAGGTCTGGTCGAAGATGACGTCGCCCAAGTCCGGCGTGCCGGCGAGCTCGAGGTCCACCTCGTCGATGGTGGCCATCGGCGACGGCAGATCGAAGTTGTCGCGGCGGATGAAGGAGCCGGTGACGATCATCTCCTCGACTTCTTCCTCCTCGTCCTCCTCGTCTTCGGCTTCCTCTTCGGCTGCGGCGAGCGCGGTGCCGCAGCTCAGCAACAGCACGGCCGCAGAGAGCGTGAACAGCGTTCCGCCTCGTCCGCCTTGCTGGCTCAGTTGACCTCGTTGCATGCGTTGTCCCATGGGTCACCCCCAAAAGTCTTCCAGTTCGCCCAAGATCGTGTCCGGCGCAAGCCTCAGTTAACGCCGACACTATGCCGATGGCGTCGTTTGGTCAACAGTTGTGACACAAAATGGACACACTCTGCAACAATCGCCGTCGTTCGGCGTCGTTCGCACGGGCTACGCAAGGCAGTCGGGAAGCATCACGGGTGGACATTTCGGTGTTGGCGGAAGCGCGGCGGGTGTTTGCCCGCGTCGCCAAGGCGGGGAAGCGCGCGGCGTCGCTCGCCGTCGCCGTCGCGCTTCTGGGCTGCGGCGACGAGGCGATTGCGCCGGATCTGATCGCCGAGAACGACCGCGGCGTGGCGCTCATGGGGCGCTACGAGTACGCCCCAGCGGAGCAGGTGTTCGCCGCCGTCGTCGAACAGGCGCCGCACTGGCTGGACGCCCGCGCGAACCTCGCCATCGCCACCTTGAACCGCCAGCAGGAGGGCGACGAGCAGCTGGCCTTGGACATCCTAGCGCAGGTGCTCGCCGAAGACGCCGCGCATCTGCGCGCGCTCTACACCAGCGCCGTCCTGCATCTCTATCTCGGCGATGCCGCGCAGGCCGCGGCGAAGTTCCGGCAGACCGTCCTCGCCGATCCCGAGGACGCCTACGCGGCCTACTTTCTCGGCCAGTCGCTGCTGCAGCAGGGCGACCACGCAGGCGCCGCCGAGTGGCTGCTGAAGAGCGCCGAGCTCGCGCCCTATCTGCGCAGCGCCTATTGGGCGGGGTCGCAGGCGCTGCGGCGCTTGGGGCGCGACGACGACGCGGCGGCCCTGCTTGCCGACTACCAGCGCTTCGAGGACAACCCCGCCGCGCTCCTGGCCGGATTCTCCTATGCGCGGATGGGGCCGAAGGCAAGCGCCTTGGCGACGACGCCAACGGCGCCGACGCCCGCTGTCCTGCCGCCGGGGGCGCTGTTCAACGCACCCGTCGCGGTGGCGGACGCGACGGGCAGCGCTCGTCGTGTGAGCGGACTTGCGCTGGCCGACATCGACGGCGACGGCGCGGCCAACCTCGTCGCCGTGGCCGACAACGCGCCGGTTGTCTTCGGCAACATCCCCGACGGCGGCGCATCGGCCCCGCAGGCCACGCCCTGGACGGATCACCCGCTGGTTGGCGCAGCGCCTGCCAGCGCCTTGCTGATGGGCGACATGGACAACGACGGCCGCATCGACGCGGTGCTTTGCGCCGAGACCGGCGCCCGGTTGATGCGCCAAGAGGAGAGCGGCGGCTGGTCGGCGGCGACGCAACTGGGGGCGCTTGCGTGCCGCAGCGGCGCGGTCTTCGACGCCGACCACGACGGCGACCTGGACGTGTTCACCGTCGGCGCCGAGGGCAACGCCCTCTACAGCAACAACCGCGACGGCAGCTACCGCGAGCTGGCCGAACAGATGGGCTTGCGCGGCGGCGATGGGCGGCAAGCGCTGATCGTCGACCTCGACGGCGACCGCGACTTGGACATCGTGGCCATCAACCAAACGCCGCCGCACGACGTGTGGCAGAACGACCGTCTTTGGCAGTACCAGCCCTTCGCTGGCCTCGACGACTTGCGCAACACGCCGCTTGCCGCAGTTGCGGCGGCCGATGCGGATGCGGACGGGCGGCGCGAGATCTACGGCGCGGGCACCGACGGGGCGATCTTGCGCTGGCGGCGCGACGGCGCCGGCTGGCAACGCGAACACGTCGCCGACGGTGGCGGCAGCGGCATCGTGCAGCTGGACGTTGCGGATTTCGACGGCGACGGCGGGCCGGATCTCCTGCGCGTGCGCGGCGACGGCTTTGCGGTGATCGATCCCCGCTCCGGGCGCATCCTCGCCGAACATGCCGTGGACGGCACGGTAAGCGCCATGGCGGCGACCCTCGACGCCAGCCGCGGGCCGGGGGTGTTGGCGGCAACAGCCAGCGGCGTGTCCCTCTGGCCGCCCGGCCCCGGACGCCACGGGTTCCTTGCGCTGGCCTTGAGCGGGCGCAACGAGGCGGCCGAGATGCGTTCCAACGCCTCCGGCATCGGCACGTTGGTGGAGGTTCGCGCCGGCGGGCGCTGGACCGTGCTGGACGTTCTGGACACGCACTCCGGGCCGAGCCAGAGCATTCAGCCCCTCGGCGTTGGCCTGCGCGGCTTCGACAAGGCGGATTTCGTGGAGCTGACCTGGCCGGACGGCGTGACCCAGACCGAGCTGGCGTTGGCGGCTGGGGAACGCCACGCCATCGTCGAAACCCAGCGCCAACTGGCCAGCTGCCCGGTGTTCTTCGCCTGGGACGGCGAACGCTACCGCTTCGTCAGCGACGTGCTCGGCGGCGCGGCGCTCGGCTATCTCGCCGCGCCCGGGGTCTACGCCCAGCCGCGCCCGGTGGAAAGCTACCTCTTGGACGCGAACGCTCTGGCGCCCAAGGACGGCGCCTATCGCATCAAGCTCGCCGAACCCATGGAGGAGAATGCCTATCTGGATGCGGCGCGACTGACCGTCTACGACTTGCCGCCGGGCTGGTCGATGGTGCTCGACGAGCGCCTGGCGGTCGCCGGCGAAACGGCCAGCGGGCGGCCCATCTACTTCCGCGAAGCGCAAGGGCCAACAACGGTGACAACCCGCGACGGCACGGACGCGACCCAGCTCGCCTTGGCCGCGGATCGGCGCGCCGTGTCGCCTGGGCCGCTGGATGGCCGCTTCATCGGCATGCTTGCCGAAACGCAGATTTGGACGATGACTTTCGCTGCGCCGCTGCCGGAAACCAACGCCGTCTTGGTGGCGGACGCCTGGGTGGAGTTCCCCTACTCGCAGACCGCATTCGCCGCCTGGCAGGCCGGCCGCCGCTATGAAGCGCCGACTTTGGAAGCGCGCGGCGGAGACGGCCGCTGGCGCACCATCGCCTCGGAGTTCGGCTATCCAGGCGGGATGCCGCGCACCATGGCCCTGCCACTGCCGCGGCTTCCCGCTGGCACGACGGCGCTGCGCCTCAAGTCGAACATCGAGATCTACTGGGATCGGCTGCGCGTCGCGCGCGAAGAACCCCTGCAGGCGACCGCGCGAACCTTGACGCCGAACATCGCCCGGGTGGCCCGTCCCGGCTTTCCCAAGCGCTCCACCGGCGCACAACGGCTGCCGCACTACGACTACCACGACCGCGCCCCATACGACGACGCCAAAGTGCCGCGCGGCTTCTACACGGCGTGGGGAGACGCCTTGCCGCTGGTAGAGGACGTCGACGGCGCACTGGCCATCATCGGCAGCGGCGAGGAAGTCCATTTGGAGTTCCCCGCCGCGCCGCCACCGCCGGCGAATGCGACGCGCTACTTCGCGGTGCGCTTTCACGGCTGGGCCAAGGACATGGATCTGTACACCAAGGATGGCGACACCATAGGGCCGCTGCCCATGCCGCCCGGTCTGGACGACGCGGCGCTGGCGCGGCGGGACGCCCTGCACGCCCGCCACAACGTGCGTTGGCAAGGCGGGCTGTGATCGGCAACGCACCGCCGCGGCTCGTCGATGGCCAGGCACGAAGGCCGTGCGCGGCGAAGAGCGGGCGAGAGAGATTGGCCATCGGGATCCCGGCAGCGTCGCCGAAGCCGCAGCGATGAGCGCAGCCGACGCCCCCGCGAGCGGCGCATCCGTTGCGCCGCACCCGATTCCGGTGGTCGGGCCGGGCCTGCGCAAGCTGCTCCTCGTGGTGCTCGTCGTATTCGCGCTGCTGGTGGTCAACTCGGTCTACCTGGGCGCGGTGAGCTGGCGGCAGTGGTTCAGCGGCGAGAGCCTGGAAGACGCCTTCTACCAGTCCATGTTCCTCGTCCACTTGGCGCTTGGGCTCACCATCACCGTGCCGGCGCTGGTCTACGGCGCGCTGCATTTGCGGCGCGCCATCCATCGCCCCAACAGGCTCGCCGTGCGCCTCGGCCTGTGCCTGTTCGCCACGGTGATCGTGCTGCTTGCCACCGGCATCGCCCTCACGCGCGGGCTGCCGCCGGTGGAACTGCGCGATCCGGCCGGCCGCTCGGTCGCCTACTGGCTGCATGTGGCGGCGCCGGTGGCGGTGGCTTGGCTGTTCGTGCTGCATCGTCTTGCGGGCCGCGCCATCCGCTGGCGCGTTGGCCTGGCGATTGCGCTTGTCGCCATCGGTCTCGGCGCCGCCGGGGCGTGGCTGGCCGAACCCGGCGGCGACGGCGGCGAGACAACGGTGGATTTCAGCCCCTCGCTCGCCCGCACGGCCAGCGGCGGCGCCATTCCGGCCCACGAACTGATGCGCGACGAAGACTGCGCGCGCTGCCATGCGGACGCCCATGCCGGCTGGCGCCACAGCGCGCATCGGTTCGCGTCCTTCAACAACCCCGCCTATGCGTTCTCGGTGCGGCAGACCCGGCAGATGCTGCTAGAGCGCGACGGCAACGTGCTTGCGGCGCGGTTCTGCGCCGGCTGCCACGACCCGGCGCCGCTCTTCAGCGGGCGCTTCGACGATCCCGACTTCGACGACGAGAACGACCCCACGGCCCATGCCGGCATCGGCTGCGTCGCCTGCCACGCAATCGAGGAAGTGGGGCTGCGCGGCAACGCCGACTATGTCATCGGCATTCCCGAACGCTATCCGTTCTCGGCTTCGGAACATCCGGCGCTGCGCTGGATCAACGGCATGCTCATCAAGGCCAAGCCAGCGCTGCACAAGCGGTCGTTCCTGAAGCCGCTGCACAAGGAGGCGGCGTTCTGCGGCACCTGCCACAAGGTCCACTTGCCGAAGGAGCTCAACCACTACCGCTGGCTGCGCGGGCAGAACCACTACGATTCGTTCCTGCTGAGCGGCGTTTCCGGCCATGGCGTCGCCAGCTTCTACTATCCGCCCGAGGCCGAAGCGAACTGCAACGGCTGCCACATGCGGGCGCTGCCGTCGGACGATTTCGCGGCGCGGCGCCTCGAAGCGGACGGCCCGCTCAGCGTCCACGACCACGGCTTTCCGGCGGCGAACACGGCCCTCGGCCACCTGCTGGACTTTCCGCCCGCGGTGTTCGAGGCGCACCGGCGAATGCTCGAAGGCGCGCTGCGCGTGGACATCTTCGCCGCGCGCCCCGGTGGCGACATCGACGCGCCGGCCAGCGCCCCGCTGCGGCCGTCGCTGCCGGCCTTGGCACCGGGCCGCGAGTACGTCTTCGACATCGTGCTGCGCACCTTGACGCTGGGGCATCTCTTCACCGAGGGCACCGCGGACTCGAACCAAGTGTGGCTGGAAGTAACGGCGACGAGCGGCGGGCGCGTGATCGGCAAGAGCGGCGGCATCGAACCGGCCGACGGCGCCGTGGATCCTTGGTCGCACTTCGTCAACGCCTACGTGCTCGACCGCCAGGGCAACCGGATCGACCGGCGCAATGCCGAGGACATCTTCGCGCCGCTCTACAACCACCAGATCCCGCCTGGGGCCGCCAGCACCAACCACTACCGCCTGCGCCTGCCGGAGGACATGGACGCGCCACTGGAAATCGCGGCGCGGCTCCGCTACCGCAAGTTCGACACCACCTACATGCGCCACTTCCAAGGCGCGGCCTTCGCCGGCAACACGTTGCCCATCGTCACCATCGCCGAGGATCGCGTGCTGTTCGCGGGGTCGCCTTCAACGCCCGATGTTCCGGCATGGGAACGCTGGAACGACTACGGCATCGGCCTGCTGGCGAAGCCCGGGCGCGGCGCGCTGCGGCAGGCGGAGGCGGCGTTCCGCGAAGTGGCGCGCCTAGGCCGTGCGGAAGGCCATCTGAATCTGGCGCGGGTGCTGATCCGCGAGGGCCGCCTTATTGAGGCGGCAGCGGCATTGCGCGACGCTGCCGCCGGCGGCGCCTATCCGTGGTCGGTGGCCTGGTTCGGCGCACAGGTGGACATGCAGAACGGCGAACTCGACGCCGCCATCGATGCGCTGGTCGGTCTGCGCGACACCCGCTTCGCCGAGGCGCGACGGCGCAGCTTCGACTTCTCCCGCGACTACCGGTTGCTGAACGCCCTCGGCGGAGCGCTGTTCGAACGCGCCAAGCTGGCCTCGCCGGCAGATCGGACCGCTTGGCTGGAGGAAGCCGCGGCGAACTATCGACGGGCGCTGGGCGAAGACCCGGAGAACGCCGCCGCGCATTACGGTCTGGCGCAGGTCTACGCTCGCCTCGGCGACGAACGCGAGCGCCAGCATCGGGCCCTGCACGATCAATACCGGCGCGACGACAACGCCTTGGACCGCGCCAAGGCGATCGCCAGAATGCGCGACGCCGCCGCCAACCATGCCGCCGAAGCGGTGGTCGTCTACGACCTGCAGCGGCCCGGGCGTGGCCACTTCGCCGGCGACGAGGCATCGCGCAAGCGAGCCGTCGCCTTCGCGCAGTCCCGCTGAGCGTTCGCCATGCCCGACTCGGCCCGCGACGCCGGCGAAGCGCGCATCCGCCGCGCCCTGTGGTGGTCGCTTGCAGTAGCGGCGGCGCTCGGCGTGGCCGTTGCCGTGGCAGTCGTGCTGCGCGAACCGACGCCGCGGCATGGGCCGACGCAGGAGCACCGGGTCGTCGGCCCGGCCACGGCGCCAGCGCCGGCCGTCGCTCCGGCCATCCCCTTCAAGGAGATCGCGCTTGCGGCTGGCGTGGCGTTCACGCACGAGAACGGCGCCTACGGCGAACGGCTGCTGCCGGAGACCATGGGCGGCGGCGTGGCGTTCCTCGACTACGACGGCGACGGCGACCAGGACCTGCTGCTCGTGAACTCCGCAAGCTGGCCTTGGCGGGACGAGGCCAAGGCGACCTCGCGCCTGTACCGAAATCGGGGCGACGGCGCCTTCGACGACGTCTCCGAGGACACCGGCATGGACTTGCGCCTCTACGGCATGGGGGTGGCGACGGGGGATTACGACGGCGACGGCTTCGTCGACGTCTTCGTGAGCGCCGTCGGCACGAACCGCCTGCTGCGCAATGTCGAGGGCAAGCGCTTCATCGACGCGACAGCGGAAGCCGGCGTGGCTGGAGCCGAGGACGCCTGGAGCACCAGCGCGGCCTTCTTCGACTACGACGGCGACGGCGATTTGGACCTGTTCGTCTGCAACTACGTCTCCTGGTCGCCGGCCATCGACCGCGCCGTGGACTTCCGCCTCACCGGCATCGGCCGCGCCTACGGCCCGCCGACGGACTTCCCCGGCGCCCATTCCTATCTGTATCGCAACGACGATGGCGTGTTCGTGGACGTCTCTGCCCAAGCCGGCATCCAAGTGGCCAATCCGGCCACCGGCCTGGCGGTGGGCAAGGCGCTCGCCGCGCGTCCGCTGGATGCGAACGGCGACGGCTGGCTGGATCTCGCCGTCGCCAACGACACCGTGCGGAACTTCCTCTACGTCAACCAGCGCGACGGCACGTTCCGCGAGAACGGCATCGCCGCCGGCATCGCCTTCGACCCGACCGGCAGCGCCACCGGCGCCATGGGCATCGACGCCGCCCACTACGACAACGACGGCAAGCTCGCCGTCGCCATCGGCAACTTCGCCAACGAGATGTCCTCCTTCTACGTGGCGCGCCCCGGCGAGGACATCTTCAGCGACGACGCCATCGTCGCCGGCATCGGCGCACCGAGCCGCCGCGCCCTGACCTTCGGGCTGGCGTTTTTCGACGCGGACCTCGACGGCCGCTTGGACCTGCTCGCCGCCAACGGCCACGTGGAACCGGAGATCGCCCGCGTCCAGGCGAGCCAGCGCTACGCCCAGCCGGCGCAGCTATTCTGGAACTGCGGCGCCGACTGTCCACGCCGCTTCGCGCTCGTTGCGCAGAGCGGCGACCTGACCGCGCCGCTGGTGGGCCGCGGCGTCGCCTATGCGGACATCGACGGCGACGGCGATTTGGACTTGGCCGTGACCCAGATTGGCGGCCGGGCAGCCCTGTTGCGCAACGAGCAGACGTCCGGCAACGGCTGGGTGCGCTTCCTGCTCGCCAACCGCCCGCCGAATGTCCACGCCATCGGCGCGACGGTGACGCTGCAGGTCGGCGACGCCGCGCAGACGCGGCTGGTCATGCCCGCCCGCAGCTATCTTTCACAGGTTGAGCTGCCCGTGACGTTCGGCCTCGGCAAGGCAACCGTCGTCGACGCGGTCACGGTGCGTTGGCCGGATGGCGAGATGCAGCAGTGGACGAGTCTAGAAGGAGAGCGAACCTACCGTTTGGAAGCCGGCCGACAGGAACCCCGCGTGATCGAGCCGCGAAACCGCTGACGCGCCAAGCGGCATGGTGCCGCTTTACCGTAGCAGCGCCGACCACGCATCCTTCGAGCGCCCATTCCTACTTGGACGCAAACTCGACCGCGCCGCGCGGCGCGCCTAGACGTCCAAGCGGTAGCTGTCGCCGTCGCGCACCAGCTTGCCGGCGGTCGGGCCGGCGAAGTGGGTGCCGATGACGAGCACCGGGTGGTCGGCGTAGCGGGCGAGAAAGTCCTTGCGCGTTTCCCGCGCCCAGTCCTGATCGACGTCCGCTGTCGTGGACCAGTCGGGATGGGCGACTTGGCAGGGGTGGTGGATCATGTCGCCGGTGATGATCGCCTCTTCGCCCCGGGACGCCACATGCACGCTCACGTGGCCCGGCGTGTGTCCCGGCGTGGGCAGCAGCGATACGTTCTCGTCGACCTGCCAAGCGCTGGGAACCAAGTCCGCCAAACCAGCATCGAAGATCGGCTGCACGGAGTCTTCGATCACTGGGCCGGTGTCGTCGGCCGCCTCCTGGCGCCAGTGTTCCCACTCCGCTTCGGCGTAGAGGTGGCTGGCGGCGGGGAAGGTGGGTCGCCAGCGACCATCGACCAGGCGCGTGTTCCAGCCGACGTGGTCCACGTGCATGTGCGTGCAGAGCACCGTGTCCACGCGGTTCGGGTCGAAGCCGGCCGCCTCGAAGTCGTGCAGGAAGCTCGACTGCATGCGGTTCCAGCGCGGATAGCCGCGCACTTTGCCGTTGCCGATGCAAGTGTCGACGACGATGGTGCGGCCTTGGGATTCCACGATCAGGCTGTGGAACGACATGAGCAGTCTGCCGTCGCGCACGAAGGGGCGCAGCCAGTCGATGGCGGCGACGTTCTCCGCATTGGCCTGGGGCAGGATGTAGTTGCCGATGCTCGTGGACTCGATCTCCACCACCCGCGTGATGCGCACGTCGCCGATGCGCCAGCGCAGGGGCTCGGACTTGGTCGTCATGGCGTTGTTCCCTCGTGGGACGGCGCATGCGGCGCATCGAAGGCGCACGGTCGCGCACGGCTCGTCTACTATAGGGCGAACGATTGCCGCACGGAGCCGCGATGCCTTTCGCCGACATCGAAATCACCCGCGAGGGCCATGTCGCGGTGGTGGAAATCCAGCGCCCGCCCAACAACTTCTTCGACGCCGGCCTGGTCGGCGACTTGGCGACGGCCTTCGAGGAACTCGACGAGGACGCCGCCTGCCGCGCCCTCGTGCTGTGCTCCCAGGGCAAGCACTTCTGCGCCGGCAACAACTTCGGGGCGCCGAGAAGCGCTTCCGAGACCCGCGAGCGGGCTGCCGGCCGCAATCCGCTCTACGCCGCGGCAGTGCGCCTGTTCGATGCGAAGAAGCCCGTCGTCGCTGCCGTCCAGGGGGCGGCGGTGGGCGGCGGCTTCGGCCTTGCGACCATGGCCGACTTCCGCGTCGTCTGCCCAGAGGCGCGGTTCTCCGCCAACTTCGTGAAGCTCGGCTTCCACCCGGGCTTCGGCCTGACGCACACGCTGCCGCGCATCATCGGCGGCCAGCGCGCCAACCTGATGTTCCTCACCGGGCGGCGCATCGACGGCGAGACGGCGCATGCATGGGGCTTGGCGGAAGTGCTGACGACACGCGACACGCTGCGCGAACGCGCCCTCGCCTTGGCGGGGGAAATCGCCGAAAACGCGCCGCTGGCCTTGAAGTCCGTGCGCGCCACCAGGCGCGAAGGGCTTGCCGCCGCCGTGCAGGCCGCCACCGACCACGAGAACGAGCAGCAGGCGCTGCTCAGCCGCACGGAAGACCACAAGGAGGGCGTTCGCGCCGTCGCCGAGCGGCGGCCGGGCAACTTCGTCGGGCGTTAGTCGCGCCGTTTTAGGCGTTGCGGATCGTCAAGCCGCCGTCCACTGGCAGGGCGACGCCGGTGATGTACTGCGCGGCTGGCAGCACGAGGCTCAGCGTGCCGTGGGCGACTTCTTCCGGGTCCGCATAGCGCTTGAGGGCGACGCGGCGCCGGGCGTATTCGCGCTTCTGCTCTTCCGGGATGGCGTTCGTCATGCCGGTGTGGACCGGCCCGGGGCAGACGCAGTTGACGGTGATGTTCTCGGTGCCGAGTTCGACAGCCAAGGATCGCGTGAGGCCGATGACGGCCGTCTTTGCGGCGGTGTAGGGACTTGCGTACTTGGTGGCGCCCAATCCCTCGGTGGACGCGATGTTGACGATCCGTCCGCCTCCGGAGGCGCGCAGATGGGGCAGGGCGGCGCGAATGATTCGCACGTGGGCGGTGAGGAGCACGTCGAGGGCGCGTTGCCACTTCTCCTCGTAGTCGTCGCCGTCCAGCGGCCCGCCGGCGCCGATGCCAGCGTTGTTGACGAGGATGTCGATGCCGCCGAAGTGCGCGGCGATTTCGGGGACAGTGCGGGCGATGGCCTCTCGATCGGCGACGTCGAGCGTCCAGCCGCGCACCGGATAGCCGGCGCCGGCGATTTCCGCGACCACCGTGGCAAGGGACGCCTCGTCGATGTCCAAGGCCGCCACCTTCGCCCCCTCGTCCGCGAACAGCGCGGCGGTGGCCCGCCCCATGCCGCTTCCCGCGCCGGTGACGACCGCGACCTTGCCGGCGATGGAGCGACTGAGCTTGGTGAGCTTCATCGGCGCCTCCTAGCGATGCGAACGAGCGCGGTAGTGGTGGGCCGTCTGGGGCTCGAACCCAGGACCAACGGGTTAAAAGCCCGCTGCTCTACCGACTGAGCTAACGACCCGCGAAGCGCGGCTGCCACGATTGCAGCCCACAGCCACCCATCAGGCACGGCGCCAATCGAAGCCGCGATTGTAGAGTTGCCGCTAGGGCGGCACAAGGCGGCAGGTGGTGCGACTTGGCACTCGAACGACTTGCCGAGCACGCTGCTCCGCTACGAGCGGGCGCGGGTGACGGATTCGTAGGCGCTTGGGTCTTCGAGGAGCGCTCGCAGCAGGGCGTGGTTGGCGCCGTGGCCGGAGGTGTAGCCGGAGAACGCGCCGAGGATCGGTTGTCCGCAGAGGTACAGGTCGCCGATGGCGTCGAGGATCTTGTGCTTCACGAACTCGTCGTCGTAGCGCAGCCCGTCCTCGTTGAGGATGCCGTCGTCGTCGACGACGATGGCGTTGTCCAGGCTGCCGCCCCGCGCCATGTCCTTGGCGCGCAGCGCGTCCATGTCGGCTAGGAAGCCGAAGGTGCGCGCGCGGCTCACGTCGCGGGCGAACGTCGTGGCGCAGACGTCGACGGCCGCGTGCTGGCACTGGTCGGCGAAGAAGGGGTGGTCGTAATGCATGGTGTATTCGACGCGGAAGCCGTCGTGGGGGCGCAGCGTGGCGACCGCTTGGCCGTCGCTGTAGGTGACCGTTCGGAGCACGCGCAGAAAGCGCCGGCAGGCGTTTTGTTCGACGATGCCGGCGTCGCGGATGAGCGCCACGAAAGGCGCAGCGCTGCCGTCCATGATCGGCAGCTCCGGGGCGCTCAGATCGACTTGGGCGTTGTCGATGCCGCAGCCGGCGAACGCCGCCATCAGGTGCTCGACGGTGGCGACGCGCACCGCGCCGTCGCCGAGGGTCGTGGCGAGGTCCGTGTCCACCACGTTCGCGGCGCAGGCCTTGACCAGGGAGCGCGGGCCGAGGTCCGCGCGGCGAAAGACGATGCCGGTATTCGGCGCTGCCGGACGCAGCGTCAGACGCACTTCCCGGCCGCAGTGCAGGCCGATGCCGATGGCCTCCACGTCCCGCGCTAGCGTGCGCTGGGAGATCGTCCCGCCGGCGCGCCCCGCGCCGTCGTTCGGAATCCGCACTGCCGAAGATGCGCACGGCGCATCGCCGTTGGTTCCGAGAGCCATCCCCGCTCCCCGCGCTCGCGCCTGGCGGCACCGAGCGAGACCCTAGCAAGGCGGTCGGGCGCGGTCTGTAACATTTTGTATCGCAGCGCTTCCCGCGGCACGGCACGTCCCGTCCGCGACGCCGGCGCCCTCGTGCGGCAAGGTTCCCGCGAAGCGCCGAGGTCCCGGGGGCCGCCGGCCGAGGACCTCGAACAAGAACGCTCAGTCCGCCTGGCGGCGCAGAAACGACGGAATGTCGAGGATCTCCGAGTCGATGGCGTCGCCGCCGGCGACGCGCTGCTGCAGCACCGGCGGCTCGCTTTGGCCATCGTAGCCGGCCCGTCCGGCGCGCGCCGGCCCGGCCGCATCCAGCCCTTCCCGTGCGCCGCCGCGGGCCCAGCCGCCGGGATTGTTCACCGCCAACGTCGGCTTGGCGCCGCCGAGGCCGGTGGCCACGACCGTCACGCGCATGGCATCGCCCATGTTGGGGTCGGCGACGGTGCCCATCACCACCGTGCTGTCCTTGGCGGTGAACTCGCGGATCATCTTGCCGATGGTCTGGAACTCGCGGATGCCGAGGTCGGAGGTCGCGGTCACGTTCACGACCACGCCGCGCGCGCCGCGCAGATCGACGTCGTCCAGCAGCGGGTTGTGGATGGCCTTGTCCACCGCCTGCCGGGCGCGGTCCGAGCCGGATGCCTCGCCGGTGCCCATGATGGCCAGGCCCCGCTCCGACATCACCGTGCGCACGTCGGCGAAATCGACGTTGATCCGGCCTGGGCGGATGATGACGTCGGCGATGCCCTGCACGGCGCCCCGCAGGACGTCGTCGGCAGCGTTGAAGCAGTCGTCCAGCGAGGCGTCGTCGCCGAGCAGATCGAGCAGCTTCTCGTTGGGGATGGCGATCACCGAGTCCACGTGCTCGGCCAGTTCGGCGATGCCGTCTTCGGCGACCCGGGTGCGGTTCTCGAACTCGAACGGCTTGGTCACCACGGCCACGGTGAGGATGTCCAGCCCCTTGGCGATCTGCGCCACCACCGGCGCTGCGCCGGTGCCGGTGCCGCCGCCCATGCCGGCGGTGATGAACACCATGTCGGCGCCGTCGAGGGCGCGCTGAATCTCCTCGCGGTCCTCCATCGCGGCAAGGCGCCCCACTTCCGGGTCGGCGCCGGCGCCGAGGCCCTTGGTGGCGGCCTGGCCCAGCTGCATCGTGTTCGGCGCCTTCAAGTTCAGCAGCGCCTGGGCGTCGGTGTTGGCGGCGATGAACTCGACGCCGGCCAGCTGGTCGGCGACCATGCGTTCCACGGCGTTGCCGCCGCCGCCGCCAACGCCAATCACCTTCAGCACGGCCGTCTGCGACGACGGCTCCACCAGCTCGAAGGGCAGCTCCGCGGCCCCGTGTCGATCTTCGTAGTCGGACATTTCCACTCTCCCTATGGATTGGGTCTGTTACAGGTTGTCGGTCAACCACCCCTTGGCGCGGGCAAGAAGGCCGCGCCAAGGCATCCTGCGGGCGTCTTGCCCGCCGTTGCTCTGTTCCCGCTCTTGGCCGTACATGGCAAGGCCGACGCCGGTGGCGTAGATCGGGTTGTGTACGACGTCGGCGAGCCCCGCCACGCCGCGCGGCGCGGCGAGATTCACCGGCATGTGGAATATCTCCTCCGCCAGTTCCACGACGCCTTGCATCTTCGCCGAGCCGCCGGTGAGCACCACGCCGGCCGCCGCTTTGTCCTCATGGGCGCCGCGCTGCAGTTCCGCCTGCACCAGCGTGAACAGCTCCTCGTAGCGCGGTTCCACCACTTCGGCCAGCGTCTGGCGCGACAGTTCGCGGGGCGCGCGGTCGCCGGCGCCGGGCACCAGCACCATGTCGTCGGCCTTGGCCAGCTGCGTCAGCGCACAGGCGTACTTGATCTTGATTTCCTCGGCGTGCTGGGTGGGCGTGCGCAGGGCCATGGCGATGTCGTTGGTCACCTGGTCGCCGGCAATGGGGATCACCGCGGTGTGGCGAATCGCCCCGTCGGTGAACACGGCGATGTCCGTGGTGCCGCCGCCGATGTCCACGAAGCAGACGCCGAGGTTGCGTTCGTCCTCGGTGAGCGTCGAGTGGCTGGCGGCGAGCTGTTCGAGGATGATGTCGTTCACCGCCAGCTCGCAGCGTTCGATGCACTTTTCGATGTTCTGCATGGCGTTGGTCGCGCAGGTCACCACATGCACCTGGGCTTCGAGCCGCACGCCGGACATGCCGAGGGGCTGCTTGACGCCTTCCTGGCTGTCGATCAGGTATTCCTGGGGCAGCACGTGGAGCACTCTCTGGTCGGCGGGAATGGCCATCGCCTTGGCGGCGTCGATCACGCGGTCGATGTCCTGCTGGTAGACCTCGCCGTCGCGGATGGCCACGATGCCCACCGAGTTGATGCCGCGCACGTGGCTGCCGGCGATGCCGGCGTACACCGAGTCCACTTGGCAGCCGGCCATCAGTTCCGCTTCCTCCACGGCGCGCTGAATCGACTGCACGGTGGAGTCGATGTCCACCACCACGCCCTTTTTCATGCCGTAGGACGGGTGGTTGCCGATGCCGATGATCTCCAGGCCGCCGCCGGGCAGCACTTCGGCGAGGACCGCGGCCACCTTGCTGGTGCCGATGTCCAGTCCGGCAATGCGCTGCGGCTGATCGGTGGCCATGTCTAGTTCCCCGCTTGGCGCTGGAGCAGGCCGTCGTCGCCGCGTGGGGGCGGCGACAGCGCCGCGAGTTCGAGGCGCGGCGTCTCGAGCGGACGCCAGCGCACGGCCACGCCGGTGTCGTAGCGCGCGTCGGCATGGTCGAAGGCGCGTTTGGCGTCGCGCAGCGCCGCCCGGTAGACGGTGGCGAATCGCTCCAGCCGCGCGCTCAGGTCGGCAGCGCCGAGCAGCACCTGCGCGCCGCCGTCGAAGGACGCCCGCCACTCGCCGCCGGCGTCCTCGTCGAGACCGACCAAGCGCAGGCCGGCGCTGCTCCCGACGTCGCTCAAGGACGCGAAGATGCGCATGGCGCGGGCGCCGTCGGCGCCGTTGGCGCGCAGCACGGGCAGCGCGGCCAGACGCGCCTGGTCGGCGGCAGTGGGCGCGGCGACGGCAGGCGCGGAGACGATGTTGCCGCTGGTGGTGAGCCAGGCGTCCTCGCCCCAGCGCGCCGCCAGGGTCTCCCGCGCCACCTCGATGCGCAGGCCGTCCGGCCACTCCCGGCGCACGCGGACTTCGCGCACCCAGTCGAGCGCCTGCACCGCCCGCGCCACGCCGGCGGCGGTGCGCAGCCCCGGTTCGGCCAGCGCGGTCGTCACCACGTTGCTCACCTGGGCGCTCTCGGCGTCCGACAGCGGCCCGGAGACGCGCACGACGTCGACGTTCAGGTCGATCAGCGAGCTGGCAAAGCGCAGCGCGCCGACCAGCGCCGCCAGCGTTGCCAGGGCAATCACGGTGGCGCGGATCATGGGCTGCCCCGAAGCGCCACGGCGGCGCGTTCGACATCGCCGGCGCCTTGAATCGCCACCACGTCGCCGGCGACGATGGCGCGCCGCAAGTGCGCGAGCGCTTCCTCGGGCGTCGGGGCGAACGTCGGCGCTTTGCCGGCGACCTTTTCGATACGGTGCGCCAAGGCGCGGCCGTCGGCGCCGGCAATGGGCGCTTCGCTCGCCGCGTAGACCTCGAGCAGCACCAGGTCGTCCACGCCGGCCAGCACCGCCGCGAAGTCGTCGAGCAGATCCCGGGTGCGCGTGTAGCGATGCGGCTGGTACGCCATGACCAGCCGCCGAGCGGGCCAGGCGCTGCGGATCGAGTCGATCACGCGCCGCAGTTCGGTGGGGTGGTGGCCGTAGTCGTCCACGAGCACGAAGCGCTTGCCATCCAAGCTGCACTCGGCGGTCTCGAAACGCCGGCGAACGCCGCCAAACGCCTGCAAGCCGCGCACGATGGCATCGTCGGCGACGCCCTCCAGACTCGCCGCGGCAATGGCGCCCAAGGCGTTCTGCGCGTTGCAGCAGCCGAGCATGGGAATCTCCACGTCCAAGTCCTCGCCCTTGCTGCGGCGAACGCGGAAGGCGAGGTGGCCGGGCGCTGGCGCCGTCACCGCGTCGGCGCGGCAATCCGCATCCGGCGCGAAACCGTAGGTCAGCGCGCGGCGTGTCGAGGTTCTCGCCAGCTCGGCTGCCCCGGCGTCGTCGGCGCACAGGGCGAGCGCGCCGTCGGGCGCCACGCGCTCCGCGAATTCGGCGAACGCGCCCTTGAGGCGCTCGAAATCCTGGCCATAGGCGCCGAGGTGGTCGCGGTCGATGTTGGTCACCACTGCGGTGGCTGGCGACAAGTGCAGAAACGATGCGTCGCTCTCGTCGGCTTCGGCGATCAGATGCGGCCCGCTGCCGTGGCGCGAGTTGCCGCCGTCTTCGGTCACCACGCCGCCGATCACGAACGTGGGATCCAAGCCAGCGGCGTCGAAGATGCTCGCCAACATGCTGGCGGTGGTCGTCTTGCCGTGGCTGCCGGCCACGGCGACGCCGCGCCGGGAGCGCATCAGTTCGGCGAGCATCGCGCCGCGCGGCAGCACCGGGATGCCGAGTTGCCGCGCCCGGGCCCACTCCACGTTGTCGGGGCCCACGGCGCTGGTCGCCACCACCAGGTCGGCGTCCGCCACGGCGTCCGCGTGATGGCCGATGCGAATGGGCAGGCCGAGGTACGCCAGCCGGTCCGTCGCCGCCGAGCGCGAGACGTCCGAGCCGCTCACGGCATGGCCCTCCCGCGCCAGCACTTCGGCGATGCCGCACATGCCGGCGCCGCCGATGCCGATGCAGTGGATGCGCCGCGCTTCGCGCAGTTCTGTGCCGTGCAGTTCAGCCACTGGCCGCTCCCAGAACGCTTGCGCCCGAGGGCCGCCGGCGGATCGACGAGCGGACCTGCATCCCTTCGTAGTGCGTTCGCAGGGCGAGGGCCACCAGCGCCGAGCAGACGATCAGACTGTTGCCGCCGAAGCTGATGAACGGCAGGGTCAGGCCCTTGGTGGGCAGAACGCCGGTATTGACGCCGACGTTGACCACCGTCTGGGCACCGATCAGCAAGGCGCCGCCGTATACCGCCAGGCCAGCGAAGGTGCGCTCTTCGGCGACGGCGCGGCGGGCGATGCCCAGCATCCGCACCGTCAGGAAGCCAAGCAGGCTCAACAGCGCCACGGCGCCGACCAGGCCGAGTTCTTCGGCGACCACCGCGTAGATGAAGTCGTTGTGCGCTTCCGGCAGGTAGAAAAGCTTCTGCACGCCTTCGCCGAGGCCGAGGCCGAGCAGGTCGCCGCGCCCGAAGCCGATCAGCGCCTGGGTCAGCTGGTAGCCGCTGTCGAACTGCGTCGCCCAGGGATCGAGAAACGTCGCCAAGCGCGTGACGCGGTACGGATCCCACACCGCCGCCAGCCCCAGCGCCGCGCCGCCGAGCAGCGCCAGCGCGCCGAAGTGGCGCAGACGCGCCCCGCCGAGAAACAGCACGCCGCCGGTGAGCGTGGCCAGCACCGCCACAGTGCCGAAGTCGGGCTGCAGCAGGAGCAGCAGCAGCAGAGCGCCGATCCAGCCCAAGGGACGCACGAGCGCCCGCAGGTCCGTTCCCAGCGCCGCGCCGCTGCGGGCGACGTAGCCGGCCAGATAGACGGCTGCGAGCAGCTTGGCCGCCTCGGCCGGTTGAAAGCGCGCCACGCCGAGATCGATCCACCGCCGCGCGCCGTTCACTTCCACCGACAGCGCCGGCACGAGTACCAAGACGCAGAGTGCAATGGCGAGCAGCATGCAGGGCCGATGCAGCGTCTCCCAGACGCGCATGGGCACCAGCGCGACGACCACGAAAGCAATCGCTGCCGCAGCGGCGAACGCCAGCTGCTTGCCCAAGTAGTAGTCGGCGCCGCCGGGCTGCGCCGCGGCGGCGGAAGCGACCAGCACGATGCCCGCCCCGAGGAGCGCGAGCCAAGCGGTCGCCAGCGTCACGTCCAGGCGCTCGGTCACGGCGTCGTCTCCTTGGCGAGCCGCCGCACTTCGGCGGCGAAGGCGTTGCCGCGCGCCTCGAAGTTCGCGTACATGTCGAAGCTGGCGCAGGCCGGCGCCAGCAGCACCGTGTCGCCGGCGCGGGCGCTGGCGCGCGCCAGACGCACCGCCTCGCCCATGTCCCCGGCGCTGCGCGTCGGCGCGGCGTCGCCAAGGGCGCGGGCGATCATCTGCGCGTCGCGCCCGAGCAGCACCACCGTCGAGACGTGCCGCGCCACCGCCTCCGCCAACGGCGCAAAGGACGCCTCCTTGGCGTCGCCGCCGGCGATCAAGACGATGTTGCCGGCGCCGTTGCCGAGGCCGTCGAGAGCAGCGCGGCAAGCGCCGACGTTGGTGGCCTTGGAGTCGTTCACGTAGGTCACGCCGTCGACGCAGGCCACGGTCTGCGCGCGATGCGGCAGCCCCTCGAAAGCAGCGAGTACGTCCACATGCGCGCCGACCCGCACGCCGGCCTGGTGCGCGACGGCGGCAGCGGCGACGACGTTGAAGTGGTTGTGCGCGCCGCGCAGCGCCAGTGCGCTCGTCGCCAGCCGCTGGCCGTCGATCACCACGCTGTCGGGTTCCACGCGCCAGCGCGGATCGCCGTTCACGGCTATCGACGGCACCCCCGCTGGCGGCTTGGTGAGCGCGTCGTCGGCATTGCAGACGGCGCGTTCCGCGGCGCCGAAGATGCGCTTCTTGCAGGCCGCGTAGTGCTTGAGGTCCACATGGCGGTCGAGGTGGTCGGCGCTGACGTTCAACAGCGCGGCAACCGCCAGGCGCGGATTCCGCAGGCGTTCAAGCTGGAAACTCGACAGTTCCAGAACGTAGGCGTCGCGCCCGTCGGCCAGGAGGTCGAGCGCCGGCCGGCCGATGTTGCCGCCCACGGCGACATCGCGTCCGTCCGCCGCCAGCAGCCGCCCGACCAGCGTCGTGACGGTGCTCTTGCCATTGGTGCCGGTGATGCCGATGACCGGCGCTTGCGCGGCGTCAAGGAAGATCTCGATGTCGCTGGAGATCGGCACGCGCACGGCGCGGGCGGTGCGCAGCAGCGGGTGGTTCGGGGCAATGCCCGGGCTCGCCAGCACGCGGTCCGCCATGCCCAGGGCGCCGCGCCAGTATTCCCGCCCGAGCACCTCGAGGCCGGGGAAGTCGCGACGCACCGCCGCCAGACACGGCGGCTCGGGGCGCGTGTCGAAGACGAGCAGGCGATCCCGCTCGGCCAGATGCCGGATGCACGAGTGGCCGGTTGCCCCGAGGCCGAGGACGATCGTCGTGGTCATCGCAGCTTCAACGTGGCAAGGCCGGCGAGCACCAGCACGAAGGTGACGATCCACATGCGCACGATGACGCGCGGCTCCGGCCAGCCGAGCAGCTCGAAGTGGTGGTGGATCGGCGCCATGCGGAACACGCGCTTGCCGGTCAAGCGGAACGACAGCACCTGCACGATCACCGACACCGCTTCGACCACGAACAGCCCGCCCATCACCAGCAGCACGATTTCGTGGCGCACGACGACCGCCACCACGCCCAGCGCGGCGCCGAGCGCGAGGGCGCCGATGTCGCCCATGAAGACCTGCGCCGGATAGGTGTTGAACCACAGGAATCCCAGCCCGGCGCCGATCAGCGCGCCGCAGAAGACGGCCAGTTCGCCCGCCCCGGCGATGTACGGAATCTGCAGGTATTCGGCGAACTCGACGTGGCCGGCGAGATAGGCGATGAGGCCCAGCGCCGCCGCCACCATCACCGTCGGCAGCGTCGCCAGGCCGTCCAGCCCGTCGGTGAGGTTCACCGCGTTGCTCATGAAGACGATCACCAGATAGGCCAGAAAGACGAAGCCGACGCCCAGCGGAATCGCCGCTTCCTTGAAGAACGGCAGGATGAGGCTGGTGTGGGCGGCCGTCTCGGCGCTTGTGAACAGCACCACCGCGGCGGCGAAGCCGAACACGGACTGCCACAGGTACTTCCAGCGCGCCGACAGCCCGCGCGAACTCCGCTCGCTGATCTTCAGATAGTCGTCCACCCAGCCGACCGCGCCGAAGGTGACCACCACGCCGAGCACGATCCAGATGTAGTGGTTGTCGAGACGGCACCAGAGCAGCGTCGAGACGATGATCGAGACGAGGATCAGCGCGCCGCCCATGGTCGGCGTGCCGGCCTTCTGCTGATGCGTCTCCGGGCCCAGCTCGCGCACCACCTGGCCGATCTGGTGATGCGAGAGCTTGCGGATCATCGTCGGCCCCAGCAGCATGGAGATGGCAAGGGCGGTCAAGGCGCTCACCACCGTGCGCAAGGTCAGGTACTTGAAGACGCCGAAGACGCTCAGGAAGCCGGCGAGCTGATCGGTCAGCCAAAGCAGCATCAGGCGTTCTCCCCTTGGGAAACACGAGCGGGCCGGCCCTCGCCACCCAGCAGTTCGCGCACCACGGCGGCGTCGTCGAAGGGAATGCGCTCGTCGCCGACGATCTGCACGTCTTCGTGGCCCTTGCCGGCGACGATCACCACGTCGTCGCCAGCCGCCAAGTCCAGCGCCGCGGCGATGGCCTCGCGCCGGTCGTCGATGCGAAGCGCCGCCTTCGGATCGCGCAAGCCGGTCATCACGTCGTTGAGGATGCGCTGCGGGTTCTCCGAGCGCGGATTGTCGGAAGTCGCGATCACGACGTCCGCGCCGCCTTCGGCCGCCTGGGCCATCGCCGACCGCTTGCCGCGGTCGCGGTCGCCGCCGCAGCCGAAGACCAGGATGATCCTCTTTCGGGCGTGGGCCCGGGCTGCGGCGAGCACCGCCCGCAAGCCGTCCGGCGTGTGCGCGTAGTCCACCAGCACCAGCGGCGCATCGGCGACGCGCTGCATCCGGCCGGGCACCCCCGGCAGCAGCGCCATGGCGCGCACCGCCTCTGCCAGAGACGCGACGCCGAGGGCGCAGCACGTCGCCAGCACGGTGGCAGCGTTGTAGATCGAGAACGTGCCGAAGAACGCCGGCAGGCTGAACTCGGCGTCGCCCCAGGGCGTGATCCAAGTGCCGCGAATGCCGTTCGCGTCGCTGACGGCGCTCTTCCAACGCACGGCGCCGTTGCGTCCGATGGACACCAAGTCGCAGCCGGGCGGCAGCGCCTCGGCGATGACGGCGCCTTGGGGGTCGTCCACATTGACGACGGCGATGGACAGGTCGCGCGCGAACAGCCGTCGCTTGGCGGCGGCGTAGCGCACCATTGTGCGGTGGTACTCCAAGTGGTCGCGGCTCAAGTTGGTGAAGACGCCAGCGGCGAAATCCACCGCATCGACACGTCCCTGAACGAGGGCGTGGGAACTCGCCTCCAGGGCGACGAACCGCTGGCCGTCATCCTTCAGCGTGCGCAGCCATGCGTGCAGCGTCACGGGATCGGCGGTGGTCAACGTCGACGGACGCAGCGCCGGCGGGACGCCCCAGCCGAGGGTGCCGATGTAGGCGCCGCCGGCGACTTGCGCCATGCAGTAGGCGACCGTGGTCTTGCCGTTGGTGCCGGTGACGCCGACGACTTGCAGCGCCTTGCTCGGTGCGCCGTGGAAACGCGCGCTCCACTCGCCAAGGCGGGCGGCGACGTCTTCGACGACCACGTTCGGAGCGCCGTCCACGGGTCGTTCGGAAACCACCGCCACGGCGCCGGCCTTGATGGCGTCCGCCGCGAAGTCGTGGCCGTCGAAGGCGCGGCCACGGTAGGCGAAGAACAGGTCGCCCGGCCGCACCCGCCGCGAGTCGCTGCACAGGCCGTCGACGCGCAGACGCGGCGCGTCCTCGACGCCGAGCAGTTGCTGGAGATCCATGCTCATGCGGTGATGCCGTGAGTCGCGCTTGCGCCGATCCCTAGCTCTGGATCGCCGCTCGGCGGCACGCCGAGCAGGCGCAGGGCGCGGGCGGCGACGCGCCCGAACACGGGCGCCGCCACGTCGCCGCCGCCGATCAGTCCACGCTGGGGCTGATCGACGACCACGACCATGACGATGCGCGGCGCCTCGGCAGGGGCGAAGCCGGCAAAGTAGGCGATGTGGGAACTGTCGTCGTAGCCGCCAGCCGTCACGCGGCGCACGGTGCCGGTCTTGCCGGCGGCGCTGTAGCCAGGCGGCTTGCCCTTGGGCGCGGTGCCGTCGCGCGCCAGAACGCCGCGCAGCATCGTCGTCACCTCCGCCACCTGTTCGCTCTCGAAGACGCGCTCGGCCGGGGCGCTCTCGCTGTCGCGCAGCACCGAGACGTCCTTCTTCAGTCCGCCCGAGGCCAGCGTCAGATAGGCACGCGCCAGTTGCAAGGGAGAAACCGCAAGCCCGTAGCCGTAGGCCAGCGCCGCTCGTCCGATGGGCTTGTCCAGGTCGGCGGCGGAGAGCTGGCCGATGGCCTCGCCTGGCAGCCGACAGCCTGTGTAGTCGCCGAAGCCGGCGCGTTGCAGGGCGCCGAAGACCGCCTCCGGCGGCAGTTCAAGGGCCATCTTGGCGATTCCCACCTGGCTCGACTTGGCGAGAATCCGCGCCACGGTGATGGTGCCCCGGTCGAGGGGATCTTCAATGGTCTTGCTGCCGATGCGCAGGCGGCCAGGGGACGTGTCCACTTCCGTTTCCGCCGAATAGAGGCCGCTCTCCAAGGCGGCCAGCACCGTCAGCGGCTTGATCGTGGAGCCGGGTTCGTAGACGTCGGTGACGGCGCGGTTGCGCACGCCGGCCGAGCCGCGCCGCGTCCAATCGTTGGGATTGAAGGACGGCTGATTGGCGAGCGCCAGCAGGCGCCCGTCGGCGGCGTCCAGCATCACCAGCGACCCGGAAGACGCGCCGTGATGCTGCACCGCGGCCTTCAGCTCGCGGTAGGCGAGAAACTGCAAGCGCAAGTCCAAGGAGAGGTGCAGGTCCTCGCCGCGCTTCGGCGCGCGCAGATAGGCGAGGTTGCGCAGGGCGCGGCCCGTGCGGTCGCGCAGCACGCGCTTCGCTCCGGGCGCGCCCGTCAGCGCGGCGTCGAAGGCGAGTTCGACGCCCTCCTGGCCGACATCGTCAATGTCCGTGCGCCCGACGACGTGGGCCGAGGTCTCCCCGGCAGGGTAGAAACGATGCGACGAGCGGCCGATGTAGACGCCCGCGATGTCCAGCGCCGCCACTTCCTTGGCGACATGCGGCGGCACCCGGCGCGCCAGATAGGCGAAGCGCCGACTTTCGGCGGCGGTGCGTCGCGCCAGCACGTCGGGCGCGATGTCCAAGGCGTCGCCAAGCCGCGCCAGATCGGTGCTGGTGAAGCTCGCCAACCGCGGGTCGGTCCACACGTAGTTCATCGGCGCGCTGACGGCCAGCGGCTCGCCGTTGCGGTCGAAGATCATGCCGCGATGCACGGGGATGTCCACCACGCGCACCGCCCGCGCTTCGCCTTGGCCGCGCAGGAAGTCGCGCTCGGCGGTCAGCGCGAGGAACGCGCCGCGCGCCGCCACGCCGCCCAAGGCCAGCAGAAACAGCGCCAGCACCATGTAGTGGCGCCAAGGCCGGCGCGCCTCGCTGCGGCCCCGCTCGCGCTTGTTCGTGCGGTTCATTCGACCGGCCCCGCGTCGTCCAGCACCTTCACCACGTCGTCTGGAAAGTCCATGCCGAGTTGGTCGCGGGCGATTGGTTCCACGGTGTTGTAGCTGGTCACCGTGGCGCGTTCGAGCAGCAGCATCCGGTATTCGCGCAGGTTCGCGTCCTCGACCTCCTGGCTTGCCGTCAAGCGTTGGAACAGCGCTCTGCGTTCGGCGCTCTGGCGCACCGTCTGCACGCCCACCACGACCACGCCGAGGTAGGCCGCGAGGCACACCGACAGCCACAAGGAGGCGCCGCGCAGCTTCATGATGCGCCGCCCGGCCCGGCCGACTTGGCCACTGCTTGCAGCAGAGCGCCGCGGGATCTCGGGTTGGTGAGCACTTCGGATTCCTGGGGACGCAGCCCTTTGCCCACGCCGTCGATGCGCCGCGCCTCGGCCGGCGCGCTGCGCACCGGCAGCCGGGGCGGCAGCGGCGAGCCCTCCGCCCACTGTCGGAAGCGTCGGCGCACCAATCGATGTTCCAAGCTGTGGAAGGTGATCGCCGCCAGCCGCCCGCCGGGCGCGAGCGCCGCGAACGCTGCATCCAATCCCGTGGATAGCTCGCACAGCTCGTTGTTGATGTGGATGCGCACCGCTTGGAAGACCCGCGTTGCCGGATGCTTGCCGCTGGCGGCGGGCAGCGGAATCGCGCGCACGACGACGCGAGCCAGGTCCGAAGTGGTGGCGAGCGGCCTGGCGCGCACGATGCCCCGGGCAACGCGCCGCGCATGGTGTTCTTCGCCGTAGCGCTGGATCACCTCGGCGATCTGCGCCATGGTGGCATGGTTCAGCCAGTGCTCGGCGGTCAGCGCATCGCGCTGATCCATGCGCATGTCCAAGGGGCCGTCGGCGGTGTGGGAAAAGCCGCGCCCGGCGTTGTCGAGCTGGGGGGAAGACACGCCGACGTCGAACATCACCCCGGCCACGCCGTGAACGCCGGCGGCGTTGAGATGCGCCGCCAAGTCGCCGAAGCGCCCGCGCCGGACTTGAACGCGCGGATCCTCCTGGGCCAACTGGTTCGCGCAGGCGATGGCTTCGGCGTCTCGGTCGAGCACCAGCAAGCGCGCATTGGGGGAGAGCGCCGCGAGCAGCCGGCGCGCGTGGCCGCCGCGCCCGAAGGTCGCGTCCACGTACTGGCCGTCGGGATCGCCTGCCAGCGCCGCCGCCATCTCGCTTGGCATGACGGGCTCGTGCCCGGCGTCGTCACCATCCATGGCCTGTGGCCTCCACGTTGCGGCGGCACTCGCTTGCCGACCGCAAACCGTCGCTGGGCTTCCCCCAGCGGCAGGTTCCCGCGCCAAGCGCCGCTTCCCCTCGGCGCGCGCCGTTGCCTGCTTCCGTTCTATTCGATGACGTCGTCCTCCCGATGCGTCACAGCTGAATCTCGGCGAGACCTTCCAGGTCTCCCTGGCCGCTCTCGTTGCGCCACTCGCTCATCGTCTGCCGCCAGACGCTCTCGCCCCACAGTTCCAGCTTGTTGATCTGGCCGAGCAGGACGGCGCGCTTCTCCAGGGCGGCGTATTCGCGCAGTTCGCCGGGCACCAGCACGCGCCCGTTGCCGTCGAGCTCCACGTTGGTGGCGAAGCCGATGATCTTGCGCTGCAGCAGGCGGTTCTGCTGGCGGGTGTTGTTGAGGGCCTTGAGCTTTTCTTCCAGTTCCAAGTAGTCCGGGGTCGGATAGATGAGCAGGCAGGCATTGGCGGCGTCGATGGTCAAGACCAGCTTGCCCGTCGAACGCTCGACGACTTCCGCCCGATAGCGCGCCGGCATCGCGAAGCGCCCGCGCTCGTCCAAGCTGACGTTGGCTATCCCGCGAAACATCGGTACTCTTCGGGCGACGGCGCAGGAAACGGAGGCGGGTCGTCCCTGACCCGAGCCACATCCCTGTCCGGCAAACCCCCGATTCCCCACAAAAACCCATAAAGTTGCACGACATTACCCGCACGAAAACGGCGCTGTCAACACTTTTTTCGTCTTTTTCCGAGACGCCTTGGCGGCGCTTCGGGATGCGCCCTGGGCACGGCGGCGCTGCGCGTTCGCTTATGATGGCCGCGTTCAGCGGGAGGGATTCGACGTGGCGACCGCAAGCAAGCCGATCCGCAAGGCGGCGACCGTCCTCGTGGTGCGCGACGGCGCGGCGGACATCGAGGTGTTCATGGTGCAGCGCCCGGGACGCGGCGTGTTCCCGAATCTGCACGTCTTTCCCGGCGGCAAGGTGGAAGGCGGCGACCACGGTCTCGACCATCTGTGCCGGGAACTGACGGACGCCGAAGCGTCGGCGGCGCTCGGGCTTGCCCACGGCGGGCTGCGCTACTGGGTCACGGCCATCCGCGAGTGCTTCGAGGAATGCGGCGTGCTCTTGGCGTACCGCGACGGCGCACTCTTCCAGCCACGGGACGACGCCGAACAGACGCGCTTCGACGCCTACCGCAACCAGCTGATCGGCGGCGACATCGACTTGCCGGAACTGGCGCGGCGCGAGGAACTCGTGCTCGCCACGGACCGCGTCCACTACTTCAGCCATTGGATCACGCCGGAGTCGGCGCCAGCGCGTTTCGACACGCGCTTCTTCGTCGCGGCCATGCCGGCCGGGCAGCGCGCCGCTGGTCATCTGCGGGAGACCGTCGCGGGCGTCTGGGTCGCGCCGGGGCAGGCCCTTGCGGCCTACGACGAAGAACGCTGGCAGATGATCCACCCGACGTTGACGACGCTGCGCACCGCGGCGCGCTACCGCACCGTCTCCTCGTTGATTGCCGACGTGCGCGCCGGCGAGCACATCGATGAGGTGGACGACGCGCTGCGGCAGCAGGGGCAGCAGCGCATGCCGCGGCGAGTCGGCGCTGCGGGCTAAACGCGAGTCGCAAGTGCCCGCCGACGGCGCCGCTTCCGGCTCGCCGCAAACCGCGCCGGAAGTGCTCTCGCTGCGCGGCGTCGGCAAGCGCTTCGCCGATGGCGGCGCGTCGCGCTGGGTGGTGCGCGACGTGACCGCGACCATCCGCCGTGGCGAGGCGCTGGCGCTGTGCGGGCCGAGCGGCGCTGGCAAATCGACGCTGCTGAACCTGATGGCCGGCGTGCTGACGCCGGAGGAAGGCGAGATCGTCTTCAGCGACGCCGAGGGCAATGCGCTCAGCGTATCGGGCGCTTCCGAACGCGAGCGCACGCGCTACCGCCGCCGGCATCTCGGCATCGTCTTCCAGTTCTTCAATCTGGTGCCGACACTGACGGTGGCCGAGAACGTGCTGCTGCCCCTCGAACTCAACGCCCGCCCCACGGCTTGGATGCGCCGCGCCAAGCCGGTCGCTGCAGCCCGGACCGAAGCGCTGGCGCGGCTCGATGTGCTGGGCCTCGGCCACTGCCGCGACCGCTTCCCGAACACCCTCTCCGGCGGCGAGCAGCAGCGCGCGGCGCTGGCGCGGGCTCTGGCGCATGCGCCAAGCGTGCTGCTGGCGGACGAACCCACCGGCAATCTGGACCGCGCCAACGCCGAGCGCGTTGCCGATCTGATGTGGCTGCTGCTCGCGGATCTGGGCTGCGCACTGGTGATCGCCACGCACAACGAACGCGCCGCGGCCCGCGCCGACAGCGCGATCGAGCTCGGATAAGGTGCTCCGGCCGGCACTCGCGTCGCTGGCGAAGAGCGAGGCGCGCGACGCGCTGCGGCATCCGATTGGCCCGCTCGCGTCCCTGGTGGGCGTCGCCCTTGCCGTGTTGGCGCTCTGCGCCGTGCATCTGCTGAGCGAATCCATCCGCACGGCCCTCGGCGCCGCCGATGCGACGTTCGACTACACCCACGTGGCCACCCGGGATGGGCTCCTCGAAGCGGACTACTTCGAGCTGCGCCGCCGCTGGCGCCGCGGCGAGCTGGACGGCGTGCAGGCGCTGCTGCCGGTGGTGGAAGGCTACGTGCGCTTGCGGGGCGAGGCGCATCGGCTGCTCGGCTTCGATCCCTTGGCGAGCGGCGTCTTCGGCGATGGCGACTCGGCGCGCTTGGATGGCATGGCCGAACTTGGCGCCACGTCGGACGAGGCCGATCCGACGACCGCCTTCCTGCTGCGCGACGTGGTGATGGCCGGCCGCGAGGCGGCGGCTGCCATCGCGGCTGCCGGCGGCCATGTGGGCGGCGTGGTCGTAGAGACGATGGAAGTCGATGCGCAGACGCTGATCGCCGACCTGCCCACGGCGCAGCGTCTGCTCGGGCGCGCCGGGGAACTGGACGCGATCTGGATACGGGCGCGCAGCGTTCGCGCACTCGCGCTGGATTGGCTGGACCGCGCCCTGCCGGGAATCGCCGCCGCGCTGCCGCGCCATGCGGAGGTGGAGATCGACGGCTACCGGATCACCGCGTTCGATCACCGGCAGCCGGCGCGCCGTTTCGCGGACGCCAGCATCTTCAATCTCGGCGTGCTGGGCCTGCTCGCCCTGCTGATGGCCACCTTCCTGGCGGTGCAGGCAAGCCGCTCCAACGCCGCCCGCCGGCGCTTGGAACACCAGCGCCTGCTGGTCATCGGCGTGACCGCCGCGGAACTGCGGGCAGTGGCCGTTCTGGAGGGGCTGTTCACCGGCCTGGCCGGAACCGCGCTGGGGCTGGCGCTTGGCAAGTTCGTCGCGGAAGCGCTGGCGGAGGCCGCTGGCGCGCCCACGCCTTCGGTGGACGGCTGGCTTGTCGGCAAGGCGGCGATATGCGGCTTGTTGGCATCGACGCTGGCGCCGCTCTTCGTCCGTCGCGCCACGGCTGGCGTAAGCGTGTCGGCAACCATGCCCGCCGTAGGAGGCTGGCGGCGCCATGCGCTCGGTGCGCTGGCGGTCGGCGGCGCTGCATTGGCATTGGCCGAAGGTTCGCTGCTGGCGGCTTTCGCGGCGCTGCTGCTGATCAGCGTGGCGCATGTCGCCTACGCGGTGCCGCTGGCGGCTGCCTTGGTCGGGCGTTCGGCGGGTCTCGCCCGCAGCCTCGCCGCGCGCGCCAATCTGCGCTCGGCGGCCCTCGCCAGCGGCGACATTCGGCTCGCCCTCGGCGCATTGTCGATTGCCTCGGCCGTGGCCATCGGCATGGGACTGATGGTCGAGAGCCTGCGCCGCGATTTCACCGCCATGCTGGACACGTCGCTGTGGGAAGGCGTGTACGCGACGATGACGGACGCCACGGCGGTGGACGCGGACTGGCTGCGCGCATTGCCGGGCGTGCGCGACGTGCGCCGCTACGGCGAGGCGGCCGGCTGGCTCGACGGCGCCCCGGCGGCCTTGCGCTTTGCCGAGCTCGACGCCGTGGAAACTGCGCGCTACGGATTCGCTGGGCCGCTGACGGAGCGCGCGCTGGCCAACGAGGCCGCGGCCAGCCAAGCCGGCGCGGGCCGCGGCGACACGGTCTCGATGCGCGTGGGCAACGAGCGCTTCGCCATCTCGATTGCCCATGTCTTCACGGACTATCGAAGCGCCTCGCCGCGGCTGACTCTGCCGCTCGCACTTGTCGAGAGGCTCGACGCCGAAACGGTGCGCTGGCGGCAACTGACGATCCACACAGAACTTTGGGCGACCCGCGATGTGGCGGCGGCATTGGGCGAGCGGCACCCGGATGCCGAGGTGCTGGATCACGGCGAGATCCGTGCGTTCGCGGACGTGGTGTTCGACCGCTCCTTCGCGCTCAGCAATTCGCTTGCCGCGTTGGCACTCGCCGTGGCCGTGGTGGGCCTCTTCGCGGCGCTGACGGCCTTGCAGGCGAACCGCTTGCGGGAGTTTCGCCTGCTTTCGGCAATCGGCTTCAGCCGCTTCGAAGCGTGGCGCCTCGCGCTGACGCAGACCGCGCTCCTAGGCGCCACCGCAGCGGTGGCGGCAGTGCCCCTCGGCTTGGCCATCGCCTGGGTGCTGTGCGCCTTCGTGAATCCCGCGGCCTTCGGCTGGAGCATCGATCTGCGCGTCGATGCCGCGTCGTTGCTCGTGCCGTTCACGCTGGCGATTGGTGGCGCCGTGCTGGCCGGGGCGCTGCCGACGTTTCGATCGGCTTTCCGGGGCAGCGCCTGATGGCGTTGCGGCGGTGCGCTGCGGCGGTGCTCGCCCTGGCCGTCTTCGCCGGCGGCTGCGACGATGACCTGCCGAGCGCCGACCGTGGCCTGCGAGCGGCCCTCGGCGGCATTGGCGGCACGGGCTTCGCCAAAGCGGAGACGCCACGGGCGCTGCGTTTTCCCGCGGACCACGGCGCCCATCCGCGCTACCGCAGCGAGTGGTGGTACGTCAACGCGGTTCTCTCAAACGCGGCTGGCCGCGAGTTCGGCGTGCAGTTCACGCTGTTCCGTCAAGGGCTGGAACCGCGCCAGCACATGCCGCCGGACGAAGGCCCGGCCGCGTGGCGCAGCGGGCAGGTGTTCATGGGCCATGCGGCGGTTTCCGACCTTGGACGGCAACGCCATCATCATGCCGAACGGGCGTCGCGTGGACATCCGGCGCTGGCCGGCGTGCGCGCGGCACCGTTCGCGGCCTACATCGAAGGCTGGCGGCTTGCGTCCACGGGAGAGCGCTTCCTGCCGCTGCGCATGGAAGCCGACGCCGAACGCTTCGCCTTCGATCTCGCCCTGGCAGGCCCGGCGCCCGTCGTCGCGCAAGGAGACCGGGGGCTCTCGGCCAAAGGCCCAAACAACGCCTCCTACTACTATTCGATTCCGCGCATGGCCGCCTCCGGGCGATTGGTGGTGGATGGCGAAGAGCACCGCGTGATCGGCGATGCCTGGCTCGACCACGAATGGAGCACCAGCGTTCTCGCGCCCGTGTACGCCGGCTGGGACTGGATGGCGCTGCGCTTGGACGACGGGCGCGACCTGATGGTCTTCCAGATGCGAAGGCGAGATGGCGCGGCGAGCGACTACGACGCCGGCATGATCCTCGACGCCGCTGGCGGTGTGAAGATTCTCACCGCAGCCGACTTCGCGCTGCGCCCGCTGCGGCACTGGCGCGAGTGGCCGGTGGCTTGGCGCTTGGCGCTCGAGGGAGAAGCGGCGCCGTGGCAGGTGCGCGCCGCCTTTGCGGAGCAGCTGATGGAGACTTCGGTGCGCTATTGGGAGGGCGTGGCGGTGGTCGAGAACCCAAGCGGCGAACGCATCGGCGTCGGCTATCTGGAGATGACGGGCCATGGCGCGTCTCGGCTAGCCCCTTGAATCGAATCGCGAATGTCGACGGGCGTTTGGGCGTCGGGGCAAGGAAGATTGCGGACGGTGGCCGCTCTGTGGTCTGCTGTAGCGGCTCGGCGGATGTGAACGCGACGCCCGCGTCCCACGAAGCGAGAGGAGTCGGGAGGGCCCGAGCCCATGCAAATCCCATTCGCTAGGCAGCCTTGCGTGTAGGCGATTGTGATCCCTTTCCCGCTGGTGTTCGCCCACGTTCGGCAGCTGAACGCGCCGAAAATCGCCGCAGTGTTGATGGGCATCGTCGCCTTCGCGCTCTCGTTCATGCTCGACGGCGTGGTCTTCGGCATGAACGCCCTAGTGTCCAAGCTGAGCGACCTGGAGCTTGTGGTCAACAACCGCAGTCACGGCCGAGACGGCTTGCCGCTTGCGTATCGTGACCGTATTCAAGGCATCGACGGCGTTGCGTCCGTTTGGCCAGTGAACGGATTCTCTGCGTCCCATCATTCAAGTCCGCAGACGCTCGTTCCGGTTACCGGAATCGAGCCGGGGTTCCTGCGGTGCCTCTTCTATGACCGCGTTGCCGCCGAGCACTTGGAGTCCTTCGCGGCAACGCCGAACGGCGCGATCATAGGCGAGGATATTGCACGCCGGTGGGGCTGGGGTGTGAACTCCTTGGTCCCGCTCACATCGTACGGCATCGAGAGGGAAGACGGCACGCGGAACTGGCAGTTCGTTGTTCTGGGAACATACGGCACGAAAGGCGACATTCCTTCCACGAACTTCTACGTGCGCTTTCCCTACGTGGACGCCGTGCGGCAGTCCGGCAAGGGTCGGGCAGGCCGGTACTTCGTAACGCTTGAAGACGTCGATGTGAAGGATGACGTCGTGTTCGAGATCGACGCCATGTTCATCAACTCGCCCGGTCCAACGCGAACGATTTCGCTGAAGGACAGGGCGCGTGGACAACGCCAACAGATGGGGAACATGAACCTCTTGATCTCGACGCTCACGAACTCGACGTTCTTCGCCATGACGGTTGTTCTGCTCGCCGTGCTGGCGCAGTCCTTTCGGGAGCGGGCATCCGAGACCGCGGTGATGCGGGCCATGGGGTTCGGCCTGGCGTCCATCGCATTGGCTTTGTTCATTGAAGCGGGCATCTACGTCGGCGTCAGTTTCCTCGGCGGGATCGCCGTTGCGCGGGCCGTTGTGCCGCATGTGATCGGCTTGCTCGGCCTTTCGGATCTCGGCCTTCCCGCCGACTTGCTGGTACGCAACGTGTTCATCGGCGTCGCCCTGGCACTTGCCATCGCCACGTGTGGAATGCTCACTGGCTGGCGGCGCAGCATCCGCGATGCCCTTGAAACGCCGATACACTAGGCGCGTGCCGTGGAGCGTGTTCGAGGCTATCTCACGTTGAAGACTTGGAACGCCCCATGACTTCCGCCCTCGCTGGCCTTCGCGTATTCGCTTCGCTGTTGGCGTTGTCCTTGATGTCGATATCGCAACGGAAAGTTCTCGTGCTTGTCATCGCGGTCGGCGTCGGCGTCACCGTCGGCATCGTGGTCGCCGTGTTGGCGATGGCGCAGAGCTTGACGGGCGTGCTGCACGCCGGTGCGGATGCTTCCCGCGTCATCGTGCTCTCCGAAGGCGCTCGATGGGAAGGCGCGAGCTACTTGCCCAAGGAGAGCATGGCGATGGTTACGCTTTCGCCATGCATCGCCGCAACGCCAGATGGGAGCACAGACGTATCCCCAGTGGCGCTCGCCGCGGTGACGCTGTACGGCCCGGGCGAGAACGTCCGAGGCATGGCGATTCGGGGCTACCGCGCCGACTGGTTCGAGCCGAGACTGCAACTGGCCGCTGGGCGCTGGCCCAAAGCCGGTCTGCACGAGCTTGCCGTCGGCCAGTGGGCCGCCCAAGCGATAGACCGCACCCGCTTGGGCGAAGAGATCCTCGTCAACGCCCACAAGTGGCGCGTTGTGGGCGTCTTCGAGAGCGACACGCTGCTCGGTGGCGTGTTCGTTGCGGACGCCGAATCCGTGCTGGACGAGTACGGTCGAGCGGGATACCAGTCCGCAGTGGCAACGCTCACGGAGGATTGCGACGCGAGCGCACTGCAGGACGACCTGAAGACTCGCGGCCTGAACGTCGACGTAATCAGCGAGATCGACTATGCGGCACAGTCCGCCGAGGCGTTGGACACCTTCCGCACCCTCACCTCGGTGGTTGCCGTTCCGATGTCGTTGGGCGCGGCGTTCTGCATATTCGGCGTCGCTTCCACGGCAGTACACGGCCGGCGGCGCTCGACAGCCGTTCTGCGCGCAATCGGCTTCGGACGACTCGCCGTCGCCGCCGCGATCGTGGTGGAGTTCATGCTTATTGCGGCGATGTGCGCATTGCTGGCGTGTGTCGCGGTATCCATATTCATGTCCGGAGAACTGATCACGTTCGGCGTCGAAGGAACGTCCTTGACGTTCGAGTGGCAAAGCGAGGGCTCGCTCTTCGGCGCAGCGTTGGCGCTCGCCGCCGTCGCCTCCCTTCTCGGCGCATGTATTCCAGCCATGCGAATCGCCCGAATGCCGGTTGGGCAAGTCCTGAATGTGCGATGACGGGTAGCAGCGGATCGGTTTGCCAACTCACACCGCTGTCGCCGAGTTCGACGAGAGCATCTTGGCCAACGACATCGGCGGCAGCCTGAAAGTGCAGTTGGAGCGTGACTGAATCGGCAGCGAGTTCGTCTACCGGCGTCAGTGCTACGCCCACCGTTCCGAGCACCCGCACGGTCGTCTCGTTTCTGACGCCCCACGCCCGCGGTGCCTGGCACTGGTTCGCCGGGCAGGCGGCTTTGGATGTGTTGTCGATCGTCGTTGGCTTGGCGACGCCGGCATTGGCTGCCGTCGCCATCGACCAAGCGATCGAAGGGCGCATCGACTGGGGCTTCTTTCTCCTGGCCGCCGCCATGGCGTTGTCCTGGCTGATCGGCGTCGCGGCGCCGCCAGTTGCGACCAGATTCGGCATCGCGCTCGGAAGATCGCTGACGCAGCGTTCGATGGATCATGCGTTGGACATCGGGCTGCCGGGTCGGCGTCCGTTCGACGACGGCGACCTCCTGCTCAGGGCCGCGTTGGCGCCGGGGCTTACCGGATACGTCACGGTGATGCTGCGGGCCGGCACGGGGCTGGTCATGGCCATCGGCAGCCTCGTCGCGCTGGCTGCCCTCCATTGGCTGTTCGTCCTCGTGTTGACTGCCGTGGTGGGTCTCCTCGCCCTCGTGGTGCGGCGGCTCGTCGCGGTGCTCACCGCCGAACAGTCGGAATACGAAACGCTCCGCGCGAGCATGGTCAACGCCTACACGGACGCGCTGGCCGGTCGCCGCACCATCCGTGCCGCCGGCACGCTCGAGCGCGAGATCGAGCGGGTGACGAAACCCCTGGGCGCACTCGTTGCCACCGGCCGCACCATTCTCCGCACACTGGGGCGGGGCGCGGTGACGCTGGCCAGCGCGGACTACGGCGTGCTCGTCGTTGCCGCCGCGGCGGGCGTTTGGCTTCTCGCCGTCGACGAACTCACCGCTGGCGCGATGCTGGCGGCCGTGCGCTACAGCCAGATGGTGTACAGCAACGTGGGCAGCGTCTTCGACAACGGCTGGTTCCAGATCGCTCCGCTGCGCGCCCAAGCGGCCAAGGTGATGGAACTCTTCGCCGTTCCGCCCGCGAATCCAGTCGGCGACGCGCGGCATCGGGACGGCGATGCGGGCGAGGTGACGTTCCAGGACGTCGCCGTGCGCGGCGATGGCGAGCGCAACATCCTCGACGACGTGAATCTCGACATCCCACGCGGCACGACAATCGCCGTCGTTGGCCGCTCCGGTGTGGGCAAGACGACGCTCGGCGCGCTGGTCGGCCGACTGTTCGACCCAGACGCAGGCGAAGTGCGCATCTCTGGCGCGCCGCTCGTGGGATGGCAAGCGCAGACCCTCGCGCAGACGGTTGCCTACGCCTTCGAGAAGCCGGCGCTGCTTGGCGACACGGTCCGCGACGCGATTGCGCTGGGCCGAGACGTCGACGATGAAGACGTGCGCTCGGCCGCCCAGAGCGTCGAGGCGCACGGCTTCATCGCCCGCCTGCCCCAGGGCTACCAAACGCGCTTGCAGGACGCGCCCATGTCCGGCGGCGAATTGCAGCGGCTCGGGCTCGCCCGCGCGGCACTGGGCAACGCGCCGGTGCTGGTGCTCGACGACGCCCTGAGCAGTCTTGACGTCGCAACGGCGGCGCGCGTGTTTGCGGCATTGCGATCCTTGAGCGCGGCGCGCACCACGGTCGTCATCGCCCATCGCGCCAGCACCGCCGCAGCAGCGGACGTGGTGGCGTGGCTTGTCGACGGCCGCATCGAACGGTTGGCGCCGCACGGCGAGCTTTGGCGCGATCCTGCCTATCGCGCCGCCTTCGTGGCGACTGGCGCCGAGGGGGAGTCGGCGGAGGCAGCCCGATGAGTTTGGCGACCCCGTTCGCCTATGTTCTGCAAGACCGCAAGCGCGTCGCGCGGATTGCCGGCTGGAGCGTTGGCGATGTGCTTGGTCCTCTTCTCACCGGACGCTTCATCGCCAATGCCGTCGATGCGGCAAGCGCCGGCGCGCTGACCGCGGCGTTCGGCTGGTTGGCGGGCCTGCTCCTTGCCGGCGGCGTGGGCGTCTGGTCGCTGCGGCGGGTGTCTTGGCTGGCGGCGGACGCGGCTGCCGACGTTCAGCTGGCACTCTCGCGGGACGTCGTGCGCGAGTCGCTTGGCGATGCGGTCCGGTCGGATCGGGTGCTGCGCTCCGGCGCCGAGTTGACCCAGCATGTGCCGGTGCTGGTGGACATTCTGGCGCTGTTGCTGCGCACCGCGCCTGGCGGACTGTTCGCGCTCGGCGCCGTGGCCGGATTGGCGACCATCTCGTGGCCGTTGCTGGCGCTCGTGGCGCCGTGGCTCGTGCTGTCGATGTTCCTGCTCGCGGCTCTCATCCGCCGCGACGCGCGCTATCAGACCGCCGCCATGCTTGCCGGGGAGGCTTCGTACGGCGAGATGACGAAGGCGCTGCAGGGCGTGCGCGACCTGATGGCGGCGGGTGCCAAGGGCTTCGCGCGGGCGCGCATCGGGGAGCGCATCCGCGCCGTGAACCAGGCGTTGCTCCGGCAGACAGACCAGCACGCGCTGCGCTCCGGCGCGGTTCACGCGACGGCCATGTGGCTGCCGGCGGTGACGGCCTTGGCCTTCGTTCCCTTCCTGGTTCGCAGTGGCGATCTGACGCCCGGCGAAGTGGTTGGCTCGTTCACCTACTTGCTGGCCGGACTCTCGACCGCGACGACGTTCGTGACGGCGATGGCGTCGTATGCGGTCGTCTTGCGCGTGCGGCATGGCCGGCTGCTCGAATCGTCGGACGAATCGCGCCCCGCTGTGGAATTGGTGGCAGTGGCTGCGCCGCCATCGCCGCCTGCACTCGAAGTGCGCGACCTCGCCTTTGCCTATGGCGCTTCGGCAGCGCCGATCGTGGAGAACTTGAACCTCTCCTGTGCCGGCTCAGATAGATTTGGCACTGTGGCGGCCATGACCGGCTGAGCGCGGCGCCGACGGCGGAATGACCGCCGCCGGAGCCGGTTCGGGTAGCCTTCGGTGAACGCGAACCCACTGAAGGAACCGAACCATGAACATCGAGTCCATGCGGACGCGATCGTACCGCAGCTTCAAGGTGGACGACGCCGAGCTGTCGGAGCAGGCCCGCGGACGCCTGCTGGCCATCCGCCGCTTCGAGGCGCTGCGCGCCGCCGGCTGCGCCGAGCAGGCCGCCCTGGAGGAGATCGGCGTCAGCCGCCGCACCGTGTTCCGGTGGAAGGCCGCGCTGGCCGCGCGCGGCCAGCGCGGCCTCGAGCCGGAGTCCACCCGCCCGCGCCGCGTCCGCCGCCCGTCGTACAGGCCGGGCGACGCGAAAGCCGTCATGGACCTGCGCCGCAAGCACCCGTTCATGGGCAAGGCGCCGATCCAGCGCATGCTCGAACGCAAGGGCCGGCGCCTGAGCGTGTCCACCGTCGGGCGCATCCTCTCGCGCGCCATCGCCGACGGCCGCGTGCCCCGCGCCAGCGTCTGCGAGGGCCGCCTCCAGCCCAGGCGCCGCCGCAAGTTCAACGGCTGGGCGCAGCGCTGGAAGTACGGCGCCAGGCCCCGGCGCCCCGGCCAGCTCGTCCAGATCGACCACATGACCTTCTCCCGGGACGGGCAGACCATCAAGGAGTTCCGCGCCGTCTGCCCGGCCAGCCGCTTCATGGTCGCCCGCGTCTTCTCCCGCGCCACCGCCTTCAACGCCAGGCGCTTCCTCGACGACGTTGTCGAAGCCCTCCCCGTGCCCCTGCGGTCCGTCCAGGTCGACGGCGGCAGCGAGTTCATGCGCCATTCATGGCGCTCCGAGCTTCGAGGACGCATGCCGGGAGCTCGGCATCGAACTCCACGTCCTGCCGCCGCGCCGCCCGCAGTGGAACGGCTGCGTCGAACGCGCCAACCGAACCGCCCGCATCGAGTTCTGGAACTTCCTCGACTGCGAACTCACCGTCCAGGCCGTCTCCGCCAGGCTCCTCCAGTACGAGTTCTTCTACAACTACCAGCGGCCCCATTCCGCCCTCGACTACCTCACCCCCAGCGAGTACCTTGTCGCTCAGGAGGCTGCCTAGCCCCAGTGCCAGAAGTAGTGAACCAGTACATCTCCTTGCCTCCCGGCGATCATTTGGCGGTCGTCGGCCCGAGCGGGATCGGCAAGTCGTCGTTGGCGGCGCTGCTTGCCGGGGTACTGGTTCCCGATCGGGGCTCGGTGACCATCGGCGGCGTACCACTTCATCAACGCGAGGACCGCTGCCAACTGGTGACGATGGTGCCGCAGGAAACCTACGTCTTCGCCGGCAGCCTGCGGGAAAATCTGTGCTACCTGCGTCCTTCCGCGACCGACGCCGAGGTGCTGGCAGCGGCGCAAGCCGTGGGCTTGGAGCGCGTGCTGGAACGGCTGGGCGGCTTGGAGGCGGAGATCGATCTCGCCAAGTCGGCCCTGTCGGCTGGCGAGCGGCAGCTTGTGACGCTGGTGCGAGCGCACCTTGCGGCAAGCCCAATCGTCGTGCTGGACGAGGCCACCTGCCACTTGGACCCGGCGGCGGAGGAACGCGCCGAGCGCGCCTTCATGGCCAGCGGCAGCACGCTCGTCGTCGTTGCCCACCGGATGTCGGCGACATTGCGGGCGAAGCGGGTGCTGGTGATGGGTGGGGAGGGCGTCGATGTGGGCCAGCACGGCGAGTTGCTGCGGCGCAATGCGCTGTATTCCGACTTCCACGCCATGTGGTCGCCGAGTGGCACGGAGCGTTCGCTGGAGATGACCGGCCATGGCGACTGACCGCGACTCTCACGCGAACGATGCGGATGGCGATGCGCGTCTGGAGTGGCGGCGCGAGCGCTCCGAACGCGGGCCGGCGCTCGGCATTCTGGATGTGCGCTTCGACTGGATGCGCCATCCCACCAGCGAGCGGGTGCTCAAGCGCCTCGTGCTGGAATCCGTGGATTGGGTGAACGTGGTGGCGCTGACGAAGGACGGCCTCTCCATCATGGTGGACCAGTACCGCTTCGGCATCGGCGAGCGCACGCTGGAAACGCCGGGCGGCATGGTCGACGCCGGTGAGACGCCGCTGGCCGCGGCGCAGCGCGAGCTGCTCGAAGAGACGGGCTACGGCGGCGGCAAGTGGCGGAATCTGGCACCCAGCGCACCCCTCCGGCCGGACGCACCGAAGATCCCACGCCCCACACGCATCGAAGAATGCTGTTGACAGGGAGCGTCAACCTCCGGCAGCATCCCGTTTGGCTACAGGGTTCCGCCGCCACGGTGTTCGAGTGAGGGGCTACGTTACGAACAGCATGCTGTCGTTCGCTTCGCCCTTGTCGACCGTGTCCGGCACTTTGACGCTTCCGAAGGCTCGGATGTTGGCAAGACGAACAGCGCAGGGGTGAAAGATGGCGGGAGAACCGCAGCTGGTTACGAATTTGGAACAGGTCAAAGAAAACGCTCGCCGCTTCTCGACGATCAAGGATACGCCTGAAACGACGCTGTTCAAGGACCTGACCAGGGTCTCTAACTGGTATTACTTCAGGGACTTAGGTGTGTTCGCGCCGAACAAGTTCATAGGAGTAGTTAATGCCACGGTGGAAGGCTATGCGGGCAACTCATTCCACGGCACCAGTACGAAGAATGAGCTTCAGCAGTGGTTCAAGGAGATTGATCCCGAGAAGGCGTCAAGTACGTTCGCCCGATGGCTGGCGGCGCTGGAGCGCTACATGCAAGGACTTGGTAAACCCCTCAACAAATCTATGTACGGCGGAGATGGCTGCATTCACATCTTGAAGGGTGATTATGACGAGTTGTGCAACGAACGAAAGCCGAACGTTTGGATGGTACGGAGCAATGGTGGAGAATGGACTGCGGATTTCCTCGAAGGCAAATATGTGGGATTCAACCAAAACCTAAATGACGTCGACATGTCCAAGCGCACGCAAGAGGTAGAGGACGAGGTAAAGCGAGCGTTACCCGACTATAAGCCTCAAGGCATCAATAATGTAGCTAGGGGAGTCACCGATTTCCTCATTAACATCGAGATCGGTGACTATGTAGTGACCGACGACGGAAAGCAGACAATCCACTATGGAATCCTTGGGGACCTCGAATATGCCGAGGGCTGCTTGCCGTGTTCCAATCGACGAAACGTGAACTGGATCGGTGATTTCAATAAGGACGTGTTTAGTGGTCTGCACTTACAGCAAAATGCCATTTTTGGACTGAACGATCAGCAAGAGCAGGCTGTGTTTCGAGCGATTGGACGTGTGGACTTGCTAGGAAACTGGAACGATCAGAACGCGGGAGCTTCGGAACACTCTGATGCCCATCCAAGCTTGCGCTCTCTTGCCGACGCACTGCTGCTAGATCCCGTGTTCTTGGAGGAAATCTGGACGTTGTTGAAAGAAAAGCGCCAGATTATCTTCCAAGGGCCGCCGGGGACCGGGAAGACTTACGTCGCCCGGAGGTTGGCCGAGTGTCTTGCGGGGTCGCCGAAGCGCGTCACCATCGTGCAATTCCACCCCTCCTATGCATATGAAGACTTTGTACAAGGCTTCCGCCCAACTCTGAAAGAAGGTCAGGCTGGCTTTGAGTTGAGCAATGGCCCATTGCTTGAAGCCGCGGCACGAGCGGAATGTGAACTTCGCGCCAGCCGAGCGGCGTCTCGGCCCGCGGAAAAGCACTTCCTCATCATTGATGAAATCAATCGCGGCAATCTAGCGAAGGTCTTCGGCGAGCTTTACTTTCTGCTTGAATACCGGGACGAGGAAATAACGCTCCAATATCATAAGAAGACGAAGTTCAGGTTGCCTCCCAACCTCTACATCATCGGTACAATGAACACGTCGGATCGCTCGATCGCCTTAGTCGACCTTGCGTTGCGCCGTCGCTTCTACTTCGTCTCCTTCGATCCGCACGAGCCGCCTGTTGAAGGGTTACTCAAGCGCTGGCTAGACAAGAACGCCTCCGACATGGCGTGGGTGGCAAAGGTGGTCACGAAGGCCAATGGGCGGCTCAATGAGCGGCTTGGTTCTCGCCGAGCGGCCATCGGGCCGAGCTACTTCATGAGGGACGGGTTGAACCGAGAAGCGGTCGTGCGCATCTGGAAACGCGGCGTGATGCCGTATGTCGAGGAAAACCTAGTCGGGGAACCAGATCGGCTGAAAGACTTTGAGTTGGATGCTCTGGAAGGTCGGTCTGGCGGGGATGAGGATGACGATGGACCGGTGGACAACGCGGCAGGATTGGCCGATGACCAAGAATCTCCATCTGAAGGAGTATGAGGAAAGAGAGCCCATCGCACTGGATGTGGCGCAGCGTGATGCCTTAGCAGACGCGGTCCCATCAATCAGGATTGTGCCCGAGCGTGGCGAGGAAGGGCGATACCGACTCACAGCCGGATCAGTGGTGGGCGCGTTTGAGATCGGCGAGTTGTCCGTACTCATTCATCCGAAGCTTGACATCCCGAAGCTGATCTTTCTGGCGTGCTACGCCATGGACGCCTTTAGCCTTCACGATGGGGAGCGATACCGCTTCGAGGAAGCGGAAACGCTGCCGGACGCCGTGGCATTGTCGCTCTTGGTCGCGGCTCGAAGAGCGTTCGAAAGGGGGTTGTTGCACGGCTATCGCACGGAGGAGGAGTCCCTGTATACCGTGCGAGGCCGCATCAGAATGGGCGATCAGATCAGGCGGCGTTTCGGCATGCCCTTCCCTGTCGAGGTGCGATACGACGAGTTCACCGATGACATCGTCGCGAATCGGCTCGTCAAAACGGCGGCTTGGCAACTTGGACAGATGCGGCTCCGGTCTAAAAATGCCAGAGACGGGTTGAGAGAGGTCTCCGCGAGGCTTGGCAATGTATCGCTCGTCGAATTCTCCCCGCACGATGTACCCGAGGTCAGGTTCGACCGGTTGAACGAGAGATATCGGGAAGTGGTCATGCTTTCACGGCTCGTGCTCCGCCGGCGCTTCTTTGAGGCCGAGCCTGGCACGGTCCCGGCGCCGGGGTTCCACATGGACATGAACGTCGTCTTCCAGCACTTCGTCACGCGAGCGCTACGCGAAGCTCTTGGTGTCGACGACCGGACGCTTCGATCGGACAAAGGGCTCAGGGGCGATCATGTCTCGCTTGACGAGGACGGGCGCGTAGGACTTGAACCCGATCTTTCCTGGTGGGATGGTTCTCGCTGTACGTTTGTTGGGGACGCGAAGTACAAATACATCAAGGACGGTGCGCCGAACGCAGACCTTTACCAACTACTCGCCTATGTGACGGCGTTCGATCTTCCCGGGGGGCTGCTGATCTATGCGGAGGGGGAGCGCCAATGCGATTCAATTCGAGTTCGCAACGCAGAGAAACGCTTGGAGATCGCCGAAGTCAATCTGGCCGGCGATGTTGATGAACTGTTGCGTCGGATAGACCAGCTTGCCGAACGAGTCCAATCCCTTCGGCGAGACGCGGGGCGTACTGGGAAGCCATTGGCTATGGCATGAGAGCGCACCTTGCAGCAAGCCCAATCGTGGTGCTCGACGAGGCCACCTGCCATTTGGACCCGGCGGCGGAGGAACGCGCCGAACGCGCTTTCATGGCCAGCGGCGGCACGCTCGTCGTCGTTGCCCACCGGATGTCGGCGACATTGCGGGCGAAGCGGGTGCTGGTGATGGGTGGCGAGGGCGTCGATGTGGGCCAGCACAGCGAGTCGCTGCGGCGCAATGCGCTGTATTCCGACTTCCACGCCATGTGGTCGCCGAGTGGGACGGGGAGTTCGCTGGAGACGACCAGCCATGGCGACTGACCGCGATTCTCAAGCGAACGACGCGGATGGCGATGCGCGTCTGGAGTGGCGGCGCGAGCGCTCCGAACGCGGGCCGGCGCTCGGCATTCTGGATGTGCGCTTCGACTGGATGCGCCATCCCACCAGCGAGCGCGTGCTCAAGCGCCTCGTGCTGGAATCCGTGGATTGGGTGAACGTGGTGGCGCTGACGAAGGACGGTCTCTCCATCATGGTGGACCAGTACCGCTTCGGCATCGGCGAGCGCACGCTGGAAACGCCGGGCGGCATGGTCGATGCGGGCGAGACGCCGCTGACCGCGGCGCAGCGCGAACTGCTCGAAGAGACGGGCTACGGCGGCGGCAAGTGGCGCAATCTGGGCGCGGTGCAGCCCAATCCGGCCATCCATCCGCACCTGTGCCACCACTTCCTTGCCGAAGGCGTGGAGCGCAAGGCCGCGCCGACGCCTGGGCCGGGCGAGGCGATTGCGCTGGAGTTTCTGGACTTGGCGGGCATCCGCGAGGCGATGGCCACTGGTCGCTTGCGCCATGTACTGGCGCTGTCGGCGCTGTGCCGGGTGTTCCCGCTGTTCCCTTCTGGTCGGGAGTGATTCAGGCCAGCGATTGAAGGAGCGCGGGCGTCAGTGCGCTTCGGCGGTGCTGGCCTGCTCCGAGAGTTCGTCCGGCGACGAAGGCTCGGCGGCATCGTCGAGGCAGCGGCAGTTGGTCTTGCGCGACGTGTTCACCCGCGCCCAGAGGAGCCGGCGTTCCGGGTCCATGTCGTAGTAGCTGGTGATTTCCAAAGGCGCGGCGTCGTTGCGCTGCCACGTCTCCTCGAAGCTGCGCGTGTCGGTCTCGCCGTCGTCGCTGGCCGTGCGCAGGCGGATCACGTAGTCGCCGCTCGACGCCGCGCAGCCGTCGTGCGCCACATGCGTTCGCACCCGCACGCGGTCGTACATCTGCATGTAGGAGATCGACACGTCCGCGTCGCACTCGGGCTCGAAGCGCTGCGTCGGGGTCAGCGTGACCTTGGCGATGATCTCCCGCCCGCTGGCGCGCACGCCGCTCACGCGCTGCAGCACGAAGCGCCGGCCGCGCTCCGTGTTGGCGCCGCCAGCGCTGTCGAAGACGATGCCGGAACCGTAGGGCGAGTACACCTCGACGGTGTTCTGGTTCAGCCACTTCAGGCGCAGCCGCCCGGCGTTGGCCGTGTCGGGGCCGGTGGGGTTCAGATCGCCCTTGCGCGCGATGCGCCGGATGCGCCCGCCGTCGCCCAGGTCCTGCCGATAATCGTAGGAGAGCGTTGGCGTCACGGCCAGGCTGGCTTCAAGGCCGCTGCGGGTGCCGCGGTATTCGCCAGCGAAGAGTTCGCTTTGCTGCGCGGCGTCGTCCGCCGCCAAGGCGCCGGCAGCCGCAAGCAGGAGGGCGCAGCAGGCGCTCGGCCGACCGCTTAGGCGCGCTTCGGCTGCTCGCCTTTCCATTCGCTCTTCAGCCGCGAATCTGGAACGCGTCGGCGCGGAACGCCTCGAAGGTGGGCATCGCCTCGGCCAAGGGAACCTGGCCGATGGGCGAGACGATGGTGGTGTCGATGCCAGCGGCGGTCTGTTCGCGCACCCGGGCGTGGACTTCCTCGGCGCTGCCGATGATGGCCACGGCGTCAATGATCTCGTCGGTGATGGAACCGGTGGAGAGTTCGCGGTCTCGCGCCGCCCAGCCGGCCAGCACGCCTTCGGCCTCGGCCTCGTAGCCCGCCCACTTCAGGAAGTCGTTGTAGACCGGGTTCGCGTAGTAGGGCGTGTAGTAGTTGCGGAACTGCTGGCACCCGGCTTCCACGTCGTCGGTGACCATCACGAAGGAGCGGTTGACGATTTCCACGTCTTCGAGCCGCTTGCCGGCCCGCTTCGCGCCCGCCTCCACATGTTCCAGCATCTTCGGCAGCGCCTTCTTCGGCCACAGGTTGAAGACCACGCCGTCGCCCACTTCCGCCGCCATCTCGATCATCTTCGGGCGCAGGGCCGCCAGATAGATCGGCGGCGGTTCGGCCAGCGGCTCCTGGCGATAGCCGCGGCTGGCGAGCGTGCTGAGCGCGAAGTCCGACTTCTCGCCAGCGAGCATGGAGCGCACCATGACGGCCGTTTCCTTCACGCGGGTGAGGGGCTTCTCCAAGGGGATGCCGTTGAAGCGCTCCATGATGGCCTGGCTGGACGACCCCAAGCCGAGCACGAAGCGCCCGGGGAGCATCTGCGCCAGCACGTTCGCCGTGGCGGCGAAGACCGCCGGCGTGCGCGTATAGACCGGCGTGACCGCCACCCCCACGCGCATCCGCCGCGTGTGCGGTGCCACAACGGCCACCATCGTCAAGCTGTCCGGCGCCATCGCATCGCTGAACCACACGTCGTCGATGCCGTTGGCTTCCGCCCACTTCACCACTTCAATGGAGTCGCCGATATCCGGCCCAATCGGCAGCGTCACGGCAATGCGCTTGTGCTCAATCATCGTTGCCCAGTAGCCTGTTGCACGAGAGCGGGCATTTGACCACGAAACGAATCGGGCTGGGCGCAGTCTCGTCGAAGTGCTGCCTGCCGGCTACCAGCCGCGCAGGCCGGTGCGCAGGCGCAGCGAGAATCCCAGGCGGCGTTCCTTGCCGCTGACGCGGATGCGCTTCAGCCGCAAGGCGTCGGCGTCGAGGTCCGTGCTGATGCCCGGCTGCGTGGTGACGGCGTACTGGTAGCCGGCCGCGGCAACGGCATCGCAGTCGGCGTCGTCGTGGATGCCGAAGGGGTAGGCGAAGGAGCGCACTTCGACGCCGAAGCGTTCCTCGATGGCGGTCTTCGAACCGGCGATTTCGCGCGCCCTCTCTTCGGGCGCGAGATTCGGCAGCACGGGGTGGGTGAGGCTGTGCGCGCCGAGTTCCCAGCGGCCGGAGGCGAGCATGGCGCGCACCTCGTCGTCCGCGAGCTTCTCCTCGGCGCCGAGTTCGCCGCTGTCGTGGTGCGCCTTCCTGGCGGTGGACCAATCGCGCCCCATGCGATCCACGACGAGGTAGAGCGTCGCCTTGGCGCCGTATTTCTCGAGCAGCGGATGCGCGGCCAGGTAGTTGTCTCGAAAGCCGTCGTCGAAGGTGAGCACGACGGTCTTGGCACCGTCGCGCAGGGACGCCAATTCTGAGACGAACGCAAACTCCCAGCCGTGGGCGACCAGCCACTCGAGTTGCCGCTCGAACTCCCGAGGCGGCACCCGCAGCTTGTTGAAGCGCGCCTTGGGGCGGGGTTCGCGGATCATGTGGTACATGAGGATGCGCGGGTGCCGGTTCGGAACGGAGGGCCGCCACCAGGCGTAGCGGATGGAGAACAGACCCGCCGCGACGAGGGCGGCGCCGAGCAGCCACTCGGTCATCACCGCGGCGCTCGGGCAAGCTCGCCGTAGAGCGCGAGGGTCTCGGCGCACATGCGGCGCACGTCGAAGTCGTGCTCGCGGATCGCCCGCTTGGCGTTCGCTTCGTGGGCGAGCACGCGGCACAGCTTGGCGGCGGCATCGTCCACGTTGCCGGCGGCGGCGCGTCCGGGCGGGAACACCTGCGCCAGGATCTCCCCGACGCCGCCGTGGTCGTAGCCGACGACCGGCGTGCCGAGAGAAAGCGCCTCCAGGACCGTGCGGCCAAAGGACTCCGGGTGCGTGGAGAGCGACATCACCGCCGCGCAGTCGGCCATGATTTCGCGCAAGTCAGAGCGGTGGCCGACGAAGGCGAGCCACGGCGCGCGGCGCTTAAGCTCCCGCGCGTAGGCGCGATGACCGTCTGCAACGCCGCCGACCACGACGCCGAGGACATCGGGATGACGGGCGTGGATCCGTTCGAGAACGGCGATGAAGTCCGCATGGCCCTTGAGCCGCGTCATGCGTCCCGGCAGCACGACGAGGCGCTTGCCGGCCAGATCGCCGAACTCGCGGCGCCAGCCCTCGCGCCACTCGTCCGTCGGCTTGAAGTCGCGGTGGAAGCGCGCGGGATCGATGCCCCGGTAGATGGTTTTAAGGGCGCTTCGGTCAGCGGCGGGGTAGTGTTCTTCGACGTAGTGGCGAGCGGTGTCGGAGACGGCGACGATGCGCTCGCCCCGGGTCATCACGGCGCTGTAGGCGTTCACGGAATAGAGCCCATGCACAGTGGTGACGAAGCGCGGACGGGTCGCCGCGGCCATGCGCCGCCAGGCCAGCCAGCACACCCAGGCCGGCAGTCTCGACCGCGCATGCACGATGGCCGGGCGTTCCTCGGCCAGCCAGCGCCGAAACCGACGCACGTCGAACAGCCGGCCCGGCCGCTTGGCGCCAATCGGCCATTGCACGTGGCGGGCCCCGTCGCGCTGCAACGCCGCGACAAGCCGTCCTCCCGCCGAAACCGCCACCGACTCGTGTCCGGCCACCGTCAACGCCTTGGAGATTTCCAGCGTGCCCTGCTCGACGCCGCCGCCGTCGAGCGCCGGCAGCAGCTGAACGACCTTCATTCTTTCCAGCTCCCTCGCATCCGCGCGCCCTTCGATTGCCGACGAAGATGCGTTGACTGAGACTACCAAACGCTGGTTGCGGTCCGTCGCCGTCGCTGCTCAAATGCTCAACGTCGAACGAGTCCAGTAGGCTTCGAGAATGACGACGCGGCGCGACTTCCTCTCGGCCAGCGCGACGGCTCTTGCGCTGGCCGGCCTGTGGCGGCGGTCCGCGGCGGCAAAGCCCTTGGTCGCTGGCGGGCTCGTGCCGACTGCGGACGAAGCGACCGGCGCGCCGCTGCTCAAGCTGCCCCCAGGCTTCCGCTACCAATCGTTCAGCTGGGCCTTGGAGGCCACCGACGACGGCAACGTGGTCTCCGGCCTGCACGACGGCATGGGCGCGTTCGTCGATGCGGACGGCGGCACGGCGACGCTGGTGCGCAATCACGAGATCACCCTGGCCCCGCCGTTGGCGTCCGAACCCTGCTACGACCCCAGCTGCGGCGGCGGCACGACGACCTTGCGCTTCGATCTGCGGCGCGGCGAGTGGCTCTCCTGCCGCGTGTCGCTGGCCGGCACCTACAGGAACTGCGGCGGCGGCGTCACGCCTTGGGGAATCTGGTTGAGCTGCGAGGAGACGACTGCCGATCCGGCGACGGCACATGTCGAGCGCCCGCACGGGTTCGTGTTCGCGGTGCCGGCCGATGGCGCGGGCGACGCCGCGCCGCTGGCCGGACTGGGACGTTTCGTCCACGAAGCGGCCGCCGTCGACCCGCGCACCGGCATCGTCTATCTCACGGAAGACGAAGGGCGCGCCGGTCTCTACCGGTTCGTCCCCGAGGGAGCACCAGGGGCGGAAGCGTTGCGCGGGCCGGGCCGGCTGCAGATGCTGGCGCTGGATTCGCGCCCGCCACGCGCTGGCGCGTGGCGGCAAGGCGTCTCGCTGCCGGTGGGCTGGGTGGACATCGACAACCCCCAGGGCATTGGCCGCGACGCCGTGTTTCGCCAAGGCAGCGCCCGCGGCGGCATGCGCTTTCGCCGCCTGGAGGGATGCTGCTGGGACGCCGGGCACCTGTATTTCGTCTCCACGGACGGCGGCTTGGCGGGCAAGGGGCAGGTCTGGGACTTGGACCTCGCCGCCGACACCCTGCGGCTGTTCTACGAAGCTGGCCGGGACGACGCGCTGGACATGCCGGACAACATCGCGCCCACGCCCGCCGGCGCATTGCTCCTGTGCGAAGACCACGACGACCCGCCGAGCCGCCTGTGCATGCTGACGCCAGCGGGCGAGGTGTCGGCGCTGGCCGAGAACAACGTCGTGCTGGACGGCCTCAAAGGCTGGCGCGGCGACTACCGGGAAGCCGAGTGGTGCGGCGCGTGCTGGGCCGGCGACTGGCTCTTCGCCAACCTGCAGGAGCCCGGCATCACCTTCGCGATCACCGGGCCTTGGGAGGAAGTCGGCCTCAAGTCGAGCGGCTGACGGACGCGGCGCTTGCTGCGTCCGCCACAGCGGCCTACAGGATTCCCAAGGCGTAGTACGAATCGACGGTGGCGCGCAGCGTCTCGTCGATGGCGTAGGTCTGCAAGCCGAGTTCCTGCTTCGCCAGCAGGCAGTAGGAACGCGGCGAGTCGTAGGTGTGCGCGGCAGGTCGGTCGCCGTCCATCTCTTCGCCGCCGATTGGCTGCACCGCCGGGTACAGCTCGCGCAGCCGGGCCTGCAATTCCCAAGTGAAGAGTTCGCCGCTGCGGTCGGCGGCGCTCAGGATGTAGCGCGAGCCGTTCTTTGCCTTCGCGCTCTCGGCGCAGAGGCGGTGGGCGCGGGCGGTGTCGCGCACGTCCACGTTGTTCCACAACATGCGCCCGCCGCGGGATTTCCTGTACGCCTTGCCCTGCATCATGTAGCGGATGCAGTTCTGCCAGCTCCAGCCTTGGTCGTGGTTCGCGCACATCAGCGGGCCGATGACGTGCAGCGGCAGGATGGCCATGGCGTCGAAGCCGCCGTCTTCCTCGGCGGCTTCGTAGAGCATGCGCTCGGCGTTGGCCTTGGCCATGGCGTAGGCGAGGTCGCGGTTCTCGGGAATGCGGTCTTCGCTCCAGCGCCCGCGGTACGCCTCGACGTTGTCGCCGCACCAGTCCTTCTCGGTGAACACGTAGCCCTCTGGCCGTGGATGCCCGACCGCGGCGAAAGAACTGGTGAAGACGAAGCGGCGCAGCGCCCCGCCCTTGCGCGCGGATTCGAGGACGTGCTGCACCTCGGTGAAGCAGCCGTCGTAGACCTGCTGCGGCGTCTCGCGGTTGTAGCCGACCGTCGCGCCGGCGTGGATCACCGCGCAGCAGCCGTCGAAGGCGTCGTCGTAGCTGCCCCGCTCGAAGAGGTCGCCGGCGTGCAGCGCAACGCTGCCGCGCAGCCCGGCCTGGTTCAACGCCGCGAGGTGATCCACCTTCTCCGGGCGATCCAGGTCGCGCACGCAGGCGCGCACTTCGTAGCCCTGCTCGACGCAATCGCGCACGATCCACGAACCGATGTAGCCGCTCGCGCCGGTCACGGCGACCGGGCCGTCGCTGGGTGAGATTGCTTTGGCCATGCTTCCTCCTCTCTTTGGTGGCAAAGCGCCGGACGGCGATGCGTCTCGACGCTCGACTCGCCGCATCGCGTACGCAAGCACTTTGCCACAATCCGCCGGGAATCGGATGGCCTCCGTGGAGGGCCGGGCGCGAGCGGCAGCCGCACCGGGTACACGAATTGACGCCGAGCCGCCTTCGGCGGTATGGTGCGCCGGCGTCGACGATGCGTATGCGGGGCATGGCGCAGTCTGGTAGCGCACCTGCTTTGGGAGCAGGATGTCGGGAGTTCGAATCTCTCTGCCCCGACCAGACGATCATGAGCGCCCGTAGCTCAACGGATAGAGCATCGGCCTTCTAAGCCGAGGGTTGAAGGTTCGAGCCCTTCCGGGCGCGCCAGCGTCTTGGCCTGGGGCTGTTTGGCGCCGGTTGCGAGCCTGTGGAAGCTGGCGCGCCAGCGTGTCCGCAACGTGTGCGAAGGTGTAGAATCCCGTTCACCGACGGTGGGTGTAGCTCAGCTGGTAGAGCCCCGGATTGTGGATCCGGTCGTCGTGGGTTCGAGTCCCATCATCCACCCCAACCCTTAGGACATCGCGGCGATGTCGCCCTTGGACACGATTCACGCATGCGGCAATCGGTAGAGACGACCAACGGCCTCGAGCGCAAGGTGACGGTCTCCGTGCCGGCCGGCAACCTGTCCGAGGCATTCGACGCCCGCCTGCGAAGCACCGCGACAGACCTCAAGCTGCCCGGTTTCCGCCCCGGCAAAGTGCCGCTCAAGGTGGTGCGGCAGCGCTTCGGCAGCAAGCTGCTGGCCGAAGTCGGCTCGGCATTGGTGCAGAAGACCTTCGAGGACGCGATGCAGGCCGAGGCGCTCTCGCCGGCCGGCTCGGCGACCATCGACATCATCACCATGGCCGACGGCAAGGACCTCGAATACACGGCCACCTTCGAGATCTTCCCGGAGTTCGAGCTCGTCCCCTTCGACACCTTGGTGGTGCGCGTTCCCAAGACGGCAATCGAAGAAGCGGACATCGACCGAACCGTCGAGCACCTGCGCGAACAGCGGATCGAGTGGCTTGCCGTCGAGCGGCCAGCGCAGATGGGCGATCGGGTTCTGCTGGACCAGTCGGTGGAAGCCGCTGGCGAGACGCTCGACAAGTGGGAACAGCGCGCGTTCGTTCTCGAAGAGGCCGACGACGACCGCACGAAGTCGCTCGTCGGCATGTCCGCCGGCGAGACGCGGGCGTTTCCCATGACCGTTCCAGCGCCGGAACGGACGCCCGGCGACTCGGCAAGCCAAGACCCCGCGAACGACCAAGACGACGAGGACGACCACGGGCAGTCCGAGGGTCGCGTTGCTTCCGCCGACGCCGGCCATCGGGAAGACGCCGAGGCAGAACAAGCCCCAGCGCCGGAAGCCGAGGTCGCGGTGCCAGAAGCCTTGCCGCCGTCCGAGGCAAGCGACGAACCGAAGACGCGCCAGGCCATCGCCACCGTGACCCTGCACCGGGTCGAAGAACCGCAATTGCCGGAACTCGACGACGCCTTCTTCGATTGGTTCGACGTCGCCCAGGAAGGCGACCGAATGGCGGCGTTCCGCGCCGCCGTGCGCACCCGGATGGAGGTCGAGCTCGACGCGGCGATGCGTCGCGCCAAGCGCCGCGAAGTTTTGGCCACGCTTGCCTCGGCACACGAGTTCGCGCTGCCGAACGTGCTCGTGGAAGGAGAATTGGCGGCGGCCAAGCAGCGCATCGCGGCGGTGTTCGGCTTCTGGCCGCAATCGATGGAAGACCCACTGCGCGAGAACGCCGAGGACGAGGTGCGTCAAGTGCTGGTGGTGCGGGCGATTGCCCGCGAGCAGTCGCTCAGCGCGGATGCCGCGCGGGTCACTGCCCGAATCGACGAGATGGCGAGCGGCTACGAACAGCCGGCGGAAGTCCGCCGCTACCTCTACAGCGACGAAGACCGGCTGCGCGAGATCGAGTTCGACGTGCTGCGCGAGCAGGTGGCGGAGCAGGTTCTGGAGGCCGCCACGGTGCAGACGGTGGAAATGCCCTACACCGATGTCGTGGCCAATGCGCCGTTGCCGCCGGCGCCGGTGGAAGACGCGCCCGAAAGCGCGGCGGAGAGCGCCGCCGAAACCGCGCCTTCCTCTGCCGCTGAAACTGCGGCCGCGAAAGACGCAACAGCGCCGACCGCGGGGCGCAAGCTTGCCGGCCGGCTGCGGCGCTTCTTCGGCGGCAGCCGCAACGGCTGACGCAAGGCACACCACACGCATGGCAAAGGAGCCACCATTGAACGACGACTTCCCGCATCGCCCGCCGATCGCGCATGGCCTGCGGGCCGGCTTCGACACCTCGCCCCAGGGCCTGGCCTTGGTGCCGATGGTCGTCGAGCAGAGCGCGCGCGGCGAACGCGCCTACGACATCTACTCGCGCCTCCTCAGCAACCGCATCGTGTTTCTGGTGGGGCCGGTGGAAGACAACGTGGCGAGCCTGGTGATCGCCCAGCTGCTCTATCTGGCCTCGGAGAACGCCGAGGCCGACATCCACCTCTACATCAACTCGCCCGGCGGCGCCGTGAGCTCCGGCCTTTCCATCTACGACACCATGCAGCTCGTGAACTGCGACATCGCCACATGGTGCATCGGCCAGGCGGCGAGCATGGGCGCCTTCCTGCTGGCCGCCGGCACCAAGGGCAAGCGCTATGCCCTGCCCAACTCGCGCATGATGCTCCACCAGCCCTCGGGCGGTTCCCGAGGCGTCGCCGCGGACATCGAAATCCAAGCCCGCGAAATCCTCGCCATGCGCCAGCAGCTGAACGACATTCTGGCGCGGCACACCGGGCAGTCCACGACGCGCATCGCCGAAGACACCGACCGCGACTACTGGATGAGCCCAGAGGAAGCGTGCGAATACGGCCTGGTGGACACGGTGAAGTATCCCGACGGCGACGGGAAGGGCGGCAAGGACGACAAAGGCGGCAAGAGCGGCAAGGGCACTCGGAAGAAGACCTAACCCAAGCAGCACTGCGCGTCGGTTGCCACAGCATCCATCGGCGCTTAAGCCACGGGCGTTGGCTACCAGTTCGTGAAGGCGCCGTCCGGGCGCTCCAGCTGCGGCGGCCAGCCGTTCAGCGGCGCTTGGCGGGAAGCGGCGAGCTCTTCGTCGAACTCGACGCCGAGGCCGGGCACGTCGCGGCACGAAGCGAAGCCGTCCGCCCAATCCAGCTGCGCCGGGAACAGGTCCGTCGCGTAGCTGCCGGGGGCTTGCGGCATTTCCTGCACGCCGACGTTGGTGGACGCCATGCACAGGGCGACGCCGGCCGCCGCGCTCACGGGCCCCAGCGGATTGTGGGGCACGATGTCGATGTAGTGGGTCTCGCACCAGTGGGTGATCTTCAGCGCCTCGGTGAGGCCGCCGACGATGCACAGGTCGATGCGGGCGTAGCGCACCAGTTCCTCTTCCACGACTTCCCGGAAGGCCCACTTCGACGCCCACTGTTCGCCGGCCGCGATGGGCGCGCCGACGTGCCGCGCCAGCGTGCGGTAGCTGGCCGGATTCTCCGAGCGCAGCGGATCCTCGATGAAGAACGGACGCACCGGCGCCAAGCGCTCGCACAGCTCGATGGCGCGCGCCGTGTCGAGCCGCGTGTGGACGTCGATGCAGATCTCCACCGCGTCGCCGACGGCGTCCCGAACGGCGCTCGCCTGTGCCACGGCGTCGGCAATCGCGCGCCTTGGGTCCAGCCTTCCGACACGGGCGCCCTGCTCGTCTTCGGCGGGCAGATGCCAGCGCAGGAAGCGCCAGCCGGCGGCGACCGCCGCTTGGCAGTTGGCCACCAGTTCCTCGGCGCTGCGCCCTTGGGCGTGCGGATAGCAAGCGACCTTGTCGCGCACCGGGCCGCCGAGCAGCCGGTACACGGGCATCTCCAGCGCCTTGCCCTTGATGTCCCACAAGGCGATGTCGATGGCGCTGATGGCGCAGCAGTAGACCTTGTCCGCCGGGAAGAAGCTGGCGCGGAACATGCGCTGCCAAAGGCGCTCGGTGGCGAAGGGATCCGCGCCCACCACGATGTCCGCCAGATGCTTGATGGCGGCGTCGACCGCGCCGCCCCAGTTGCCGATGCCCACTTCGCCGAGGCCGTGGATGCCGGCGTCCGTCTCCACCTTGACGATGAAGTACTTGCGCCGCTCGCCGTGGCAGCAGAACGTCTTGATGGCCGTGATCTTCATGTGTGCGCTCGGCTCGTCCCAGTCGCCTCAATCGTGACCGCAGCCGACCGCGAATGGAAGCGCATGGCCTGGCGACCCTGATCCTGGTGCCTTGGCGCCTTCAGAGCATTCCCTTCTCGGCCATGGAGACGTTGTGCATCTCCCCGACCACCACGTGGTCGATGACCTCCACGTCGATTTCGGTCAGCACCGTGACCAGCCGCGCCGTGATGTCCTTGTCCATCTCGCTCGGTTCCGGCACGCCCGACGGGTGGTTGTGGTAGAGGATGATGGCTGCCGCGTTGTGGTGCAGGCAGCGCTTCATCACCTCGCGGGGGTAGACCGAGGCGCGGTCCACGGAACCGAAGAACATGTCCTCCTGGGCCAGCAGATGGTGGCGGGACGTGAGGAAGATCGCGCCGAAGACCTCCTGCTTGACGGACGAGAGGTGCAGGGCGATGTGGCGCCGCACCCGCTTCGCGCAGGACCACACCGGCCTGTGCTCGATGGCCGGGCGTTCGGCGCGCTTGAGCAGCTCGGGCACGGAGACCAGCGCGGCGACCTTGGCGGCGCCGAGTCCGGTCATGGCGGCGAGCGTGTCCGCGTCCTGGCTGAGGACGCCGGCGATGCCGCCGAAGCGTTCGATCAGCCCGGTGGCGAGCGCGATGGCGCTGTGCCGGCCGCTGCCGGCGCCTAGCAGGACCGCCAGCAGTTCGGTGTCGCGCAGGGCTGCCGGGCCGGTGCGCAGCAGGCGTTCGCGGGGGCCCTCCCGGCAGGGCATGTGGACGACCCGCGCACTCTGAATGGCTTTCAATCTCCTCCTCCTCTGGCTCCTTCGCGCCTTGCGTTGCCGGCCTTGCGGCGCCGCCAGGCGCGAATGTGAAAGCGGCGAAAGATCTCGCCTCGGAACGGTTTCGGAGGAAATGCTAAGTCGGTCGGGACGCGGGTTTCTTGCGCCAAACGCCATTGCCCACGTGCGAAATCGCCGCCGCGTGGCTTGCGATTCCGCCGCTGCCGGGGGTAGGAGCGGTGCCTCTATACTCGCCGCACACTCGCCGCAATCCATCGCAAGCCCAAGCAGGAGGTACCAGCACATGAGCGAGCGCATCGTTCTCTACCACAACCCGGCGTGCAGCAAGTCGCGGGGGGCCTTGGCCATTCTTGAAGAGCGCGCTGCGGATTTCGACGTCGTCGAATACCTCAAGGCGCCGCTCGACGAGACCGCGTTGCGGCGCATCCTCGGCATGATCGACGAGCCGCCCGCCGAGTTGGTGCGCAAGGACGCCCACTTCCGCGAGCTCGGCCTCAAGGCCGCCGACTGCGCCAGCGCAGACGCCGTGGTCGGCCTGCTCGCCGAACATCCGAAGCTCATGCAGCGGCCGGTGGCCGTGCGCGGCGACCGGGCGCTGATCGCCCGTCCCTCGGAGAAGATCGAAGAACTGCTGTGAGCGCCCTGCGTCCGTGAGCGCGACGCGCACCGTCGCGTTGGGCCTGGAATACGACGGCGGCGCCTTCCACGGCTTCCAGCGGCAACGCCATGCGGCGAGCGTGCAGGCATCCCTGGAGGCGGCGCTGACAAGGGTGGCCGACGAACCCGTGCGCGTGGTCGCCGCCGGGCGCACGGACGCCGGCGTTCACGCCACGCAGCAGGTCGTCAGCTTCGAGACCAGCGCCGAGCGCTCGGTCGATGCCTGGCGGCGCGGCGTTTCCAGCTTGACGCCGGACGCGCTCGGCGTCGTCTGGGCGAAGATTCCCGCAGCGCCGTTCCACGCCCGCTTCGACGCCTTGGCGCGGCGCTACGTCTACGTCTTCAGCGACGCCGCCGCGCGGCCGATCATTCACCGCGGCCTGGTGGCATGGAACGGCGGCGCACCGCTCGACGAAGCGGCCATGCATCGCGCCGCCCAGCGTCTGCTCGGCGAGCACGACTTCTCGGCCTTTCGCGCCGCCGCCTGCCAAGCGAAGTCGCCGCGGCGCCGCATCATGCGCATCGGCGTGCGGCGCGCCAACGGCTACGTGGCAATCGAGGTGCGCGCCAATGCCTTCCTGCTGCACATGGTGCGCAATCTCGCCGGCGCGCTGCGCGAGGTCGGCATGGGGCGCCTCGACGACGACGCCCTGGAACGGCTGCTGCACTCTCGCGATCGAACCCTCGCCCCGCCGACCGCCAAGCCGTCGGGCCTCTACTTGGTCGGCGCGGACTACGCGCAACTGCAACTCGCGCCCCGCGCGCCGCCGTTGCTCGCCGACCTTGGCTGCTAGAATCGGTTTCTTTCGCATCCGGTGGCGGCCTTGGCCAAATCCCGCGTCCGCGTGAAGATCTGCGGCATCACGACGCCTCGGGACGCGCGCTTGGCGGCGCAGGCCGGGGCCGATGCGGTGGGTCTGAACTTCCATCCGCCGAGTCCGCGCGCCGTGGACTTGGAAACAGCGGCTGAAATCGCCGCCGCGGTGCCGCCCTTCGTGGCCGTCGCGGGGGTCTTCGTGGACCCGCCGGCCGAATTGGTGGAAGCGGCCATCAAACGTGCGCGGCTCGACGTCCTGCAATTCCACGGCGACGAGCCGGCGCCCTTCTGCGGTGCGTTCCGCCGGCCCTACGTCAAGGCCGCCGGCGTGGGCGAGCACTTCGATTTCGGCGCCCTCTGCCGCGGCCACCCCGCCGCCAGCGCCTTCCTGCTGGACGCCTTCGACGCCGAACGCCGGGGCGGCACCGGCAGGACCTTCGACTGGAGCGCTTGGCCGCGCAGCCGCCGGCCGCTCATCCTCGCCGGCGGCCTGAACGCCGAGAACGTGGCGACGGCGATTGCCGCCACGCGGCCCTACGCGGTGGACGTTGCGAGCGGCGTCGAGGGCCCCGCCGGAAGCAAGGACGCGCAGCGCCTCGCGGACTTCATGGCTGCCGCCAATGGCTGAGCGAGTGGCCGACGCCCTCTCTGCGGAGTCCAATCGGGCCCGCTACCAGGCGCCGTCGCCGGAAGGACGTTTCGGCGACTACGGCGGGCGCTTCGTGGCCGAAACCCTGATGTGCGCCTTGGACGAACTCGAACGCCTCTACGCCGCGGCGTCCGCCGACGACGCGTTCCAAAGCGCCCTGGCGCGGGAACTCGCCCGCTACGTCGGGCGCCCGACGCCGCTCTACGCCGCCGAGCGCTTGACCGCCCATGTCGGCGGCGCCCGCATCTACTTGAAGCGCGAAGACTTGAGCCACACCGGCGCGCACAAGATCAACAACACGGTGGGGCAGGCGATGCTGGCCGAGCGCATGGGCAAGACGCGCCTCATCGCCGAGACCGGTGCCGGGCAGCACGGCGTCGCCACCGCCACCGTGGCCGCCAAGCTGGGCCTCGAGTGCTGCGTCTACATGGGCGAAGAGGACATCGCCCGCCAAAGCGTGAACGTCTACCGCATGAAGCTCCTCGGCGCCGAAGTGCGTCCGGTGGCGAGCGGCTCGCGAACCCTCAAGGACGCCATGAACGAGGCGATGCGCGACTGGGTGACCAACGTGGACACCACCCACTACATCATCGGCAGCGTCGCCGGCCCCCATCCCTATCCCATGCTGGTGCGCGACTTCCAAGCGGTCATCGGCAGGGAAGCCCGCGCCCAGTGCATCGAGGCCGAACAGCGGCTGCCGGACCTGCTGGTGGCCTGCGTCGGCGGCGGCTCGAACGCGATGGGGCTGTTCTTTCCGTTCGTGGACGACGACGGCGTGGACATGGTGGGCGTGGAAGCCGCCGGCGATGGCTTGGCCAGCGGCCGCCATGCGGCGCCGCTGAACGCCGGCGCCCCCGGCGTGCTGCATGGCAGCCGCACCTACGTCATGGACGACGACGACGGCCAGATCGTCGAGACGCACTCCATTTCCGCCGGCTTGGACTATCCCGGCGTCGGCCCCGAACATGCCCACTGGAAGGACATCGGACGCGCCAAGTACGTCAGCGTCACGGACGCCGAAGCGTTGGCCGCGTTCCGCGCGCTGACCCGCATCGAGGGCATCATGCCGGCGCTCGAATCGAGCCACGCCGTGGCCTGGGCGATGGCCGAGGCGGCCAAGCGCCCGCGTTCGGACGTGATCGTCGTCAACCTCTCCGGGCGCGGCGACAAGGACATCCACACCGTCGCCGGCATCGACGGCATCAAGGTCTGACCATGCGCCGCCTGGGCGAGTGCCTCGCGCAACTCGAAGCAGACCGCCGCAAGGCGCTCAATACCTTCGTCACGGCCGGCGATCCAACGCCGGCGGCTACCGTGCCGGCCATGCGAGCGCTGGTTCGAGGCGGCGCCGACATCGTGGAGCTGGGCGTTCCGTTCTCCGACCCGGAAGCGGACGGGCCGACCATCCAGGCCGCCTCCGAGCGCGCCCTCGCCCACGGCGTCACCCTCGGCGCGGTGCTGGACATCGCCGCCGAGTTTCGCGCCGGGGACGCGGCCACGCCAGTGGTGCTGATGGGCTATCTGAACCAATTCGCGAAGATGGGCTACGCGGCGTTCTGCGAACGCGCCGCCCGCTCCGGCGTCGACGGGGTCATCGTCGTCAACATGCCGCCCGAGGAGTGCGCGCCCTTCGCCGCCGAACTGCGTGCCCACGGCCTTGCGATGGTGCTGCTGATGGCGCCGACCACCACCGAGCGCCGCGCCGCGCTCATCGCCAAGCACGCCACCGGCTTCGTCTACTACGTCAGCTACAAGGGCATCACCGGCGCGAAGCCGCCGGATGCGGATGCCGTCGGCAAGCGTCTGGCGCTCCTGCGCCGCCATGTGGCCGGCCTGCCGGTGCTGGTCGGCTTCGGCATCGCCGACGGCGCTGCTGCGGCGCGCATCGCGCCCCATGCCGATGGCGTGGTCGTGGGCAGCGCCTTGGTGCGCACCATGGCGACCGCCGCCGTCGCCGACATCCCCAGCCGTCTGGAGGCGCAGGCGGCGGAGATCCGCGCCGCCTTGGACGCCCGGTGAGCGCCCGGCGCGCGGCCTCGCTGGCCGGCTGGCTCGAGCGCATCGGCGTCGAACATCCTAGCGGCGTCAAGCGCGGCCTGGCCGGCGTTCGGGAAGTCGCCGCGCGGCTCGGTACGCTGCCGCCGGCGCCGAGCACCGTCGTTGTCGCCGGCACCAACGGCAAGGGATCGACGGTGGGCTTTCTGGAACAGCTCCTGCTTGCGTCTGGACGCACGGTGGGGGTCACCGTTTCGCCGCACATCCACGTCTTCAACGAGCGCATCCGCCTGTGCGGCCGGCAGGCAGGCGACGAGGCCATCGTCGCCGCCTTTGAGGCCGTCGATGCCGTGCGCGGCGACGTGCAGTTGTCGTACTTCGAGTGGGCCATTCTCGCGGCGCTGCAGGCCATCAAGCAGGCGCGCGTGGATGCCGCGGTGCTCGAAGTCGGCCTCGGCGGACGCCTCGACGCGGTGAACGTGGTCGATGCCGACGTCGCCGTGGTCACCAACGTCGGCCTCGACCACCAAGAGTATCTTGGCGCAACGCGCGCGGAAATCGGCGCCGAGAAGGTGGAAGTCGCGCGCGCCGGCAAGCCGTTGGTGATCGGCGAAGCGCAGCCGCCCGACAGCGTCCTGCGCCGCGCCGGCGAGCTCGGCGCGCCGGTCTATCTTGCCGAGCGCGACTTCGGGCAGCGGCAAGGCCGCCTGTGGCTCAAGGCCGACGGCGCGCACCGGGTCTTCGACTATTCATGCCCGCGGCTCCATCCGGTCAACGCCGCCACGGCGCTGCAGGCGGCTGCGCTCGCCGGCTGCGCGTTGCATGAACGGACGGTGGCCGAAGCCGCGGCGGCGGTGCGCAATCCGGGCCGCTTCGAGGTCGTGCGCCGCCACGGCGTCACTTGGGTTCTCGACGTCGCCCACAACCCGCAAGGCGCCGCGTTCCTGGCCGAGCAGTTGCGCGAGCGCTTCCATGGCCGCCGCGTCGTCGCGGTCCTCGGCTGTCTGGCGGACAAGGACGCGCCCGGCATCGTCGCCGCGCTGCGCGGCGCGGTGAGCGAGTTCGCCTTCGCCGACACCGGCGGCGAACGTGGCCAGCCGGGCGCCGCGCTGCGCCAACAGGTCGGGCAGCCAAGCGCGTTCGCCGGCGCGTTCGAGGAGGCGACGACGCATCTCTTGCGCAAGGTCGATGCCGGCGACAACGGTGTTATGCTCGCCTGCGGCGCTTTCGATGTCGTCGAGCGGGCGCGCCGCCACCTCGATCTGCATGGTGCTCACTCGGAGCGACCAACACTGCAACGGCAATGACCGAGCGCAATCGTTATCGGCTCATGGGCGCGATTTTCCTGATCGCCGTCGCCGCCGTCGTATTGCCGATGCTGTTCGACGGCGAAGGCGTCGCGCCGATTCGCCTCGATCCGGTGCCACCCGTGGCGATCGACGTGCAGCCGGACGACGCGCCGCCGCCCGACCCGCGCCCGGCACTGGAAGCGCGGCGCGAGCTCAAGAGCGCCATCGACGAGGACGGCTACGCCACCGACACCGGCACGCGCATCGGCGAACCGGTGCTGTTCCCCGAAGCGGACGACGAAGCAGACGGCGAGGACATTCCCGAAGACCTCAAGTGGGCGGTGCAAGTCGCCGCCTTCACCCAGTCCGAGAACGCCACCGCGTTGCGCGACACCTTGCTCGGCGACGGCTACGCGGCCTTCCTCTCCAATGCCAAGCGCGACGGCGAAGTGGCGACCAGGGTGGCCGTCGGGCCGCTCATCAACCGCGACGACGCGGCGCAGTTGAAGACCGAGCTGGACGAACGCTACGACTTCGGCGCCGTCGTGGTGCGGTTCGGGCCCTGATGCCGACCACCGGGTTCAACGTCGCCGACATCGCCATCGTGGTGGTGATCGGCGTCTCGATGGTGTTCGGCGTGATGCGCGGCCTGCTCAAGGAAGTGGTCTCGCTGGCGGTCTGGGGCGCCGCGGTGCTGCTCGGCATCGCCTTCGGCGAGACGGTCGGCACGAGCATCGGCCTCGACGAGGCGCTGCCGCGCATGGCGAACGGCGTTGGCTTCGCCTTGGTGGTCGTGGCCGTGCTGGTCGCCGGCGCGCTCTTCCAGCGGCTGTTGAAGGCGCTGGTGCAGGCGACCGGCTTGAGCGGCACGGACCGCACCCTCGGCCTCGTCTTCGGCGGACTGCGCGGCGTCGTGCTGGTGGTGTTCGGGCTGGTGGCGCTGCGCGCCTACAGCGGTCAGGACGGATGGTGGAGCGATTCCAAGCTGGCCGAGCACCTGCTGGTGTGGGAAGACGACGTGCTGGCCACGGCCGGCTACATCGCCGACCTCGTGGGCGCCAGGACGCGCGCCATCGCCACGCAGCTGGAGGCGCTGTAGATGTGCGGCGTCGTCGGCGCCGTGGGCCGTTCGGCGGTCAACCAGGACATCTACGATGCGCTGCTGGCGTTGCAGCACCGCGGCCAGGACTCGGCCGGCATGGTCACTTGGGAGAGCTTCGACGCCGCTCCGGAAGGCGCCGGAACGCCGCCCCAGGCCCAGGGGCGTCTGCAGCTGCGCAAGGGCAACGGCCTGGTGCGCGACGTCTTCGAGGAGCGCCACATGCTGCGGCTGCGCGGCAACATGGGCATCGGCCACGTGCGCTATCCCACCGCCGGCACGTCCAGCGCAGCCGAAGCGCAGCCGATGTACGTCAACGCGCCCTACGGCATCAGCCTGGCGCACAACGGCAACCTCACCAACGCCGAGGAACTCGCCGCCGGCGTCTTCCACGCCGGCCTGCGCCACGTCAACACCGATTCGGATTCGGAGATCCTGCTCAACGTCTTCGCCCACGAACTGCAGAAGATCGGCGCCCCGAGGCCGGGCGTGGAGGAGGTCTTCCGCGCCGTCGCCGGCGTCGAACGGCGCTGCCGCGGGGCCTACGCGGCGGTGGCCATGATCAACGGCTTGGGCGTGGTGGCGTTCCGCGATCCGCACGGCATCCGCCCACTGTGCTACGGCCGCCGCCACGGGCCCGACGGCGCGGAGGCGATGGTGTCCTCGGAGAGCAACGCCATCGACATCCTCGGCTTCGACTTCGAACGCGACGTGGCACCGGGGGAGGCGGTCTTCATCGCCGCCGACGGCGCCTGCCACGTGCGCCGCTGCGCACCGGCGGCGCAGCATGCGCCGTGCGTCTTCGAGTACGTCTATCTGGCCCGGGAAGACTCGGTGATGGACAACATCTCGGTGTACAAGGCCCGCCTGCGCATGGGAGAAAAGCTCGCCGCGCGCATCTACCAGCGCTACGCCAGACGCCACAAGCGACTCGACCCGAACCACGCCAAGCGCGGCCACGACATCGACGTGGTGATTCCAATACCGGAATCCAGCCGCGCCTCGGCGATTCCCTTGGCGCACGCCCTCGGCGTGAAGTTCCGCGAAGGATTCGTCAAGAACCGCTACATCGGGCGCACCTTCATCATGCCGGGCCAGACCCAGCGGGCGAAGTCGGTGCAGCAGAAGCTCAACGCCATCGTCGACGAGTTCCACGGCAAGAACGTGCTGCTGGTGGAGGACTCGATCGTGCGCGGCACCACCACCGGACAGATCGTGCGCCAGGCGCGCAAGGCCGGCGCCAACAAGGTGTTCCTGGCGGTGGCGGCGCCGCCGGTGCGCCATCCCAACGTCTACGGCATCGACATGCCGGCGGCGACCGAGTTTCTCGCCTACGAGCGCACCGAGCGGCAGATCGCCAACCGCATCGGCGTCGACTGGCTGGTCTACCAGTCGCTGGACGATCTGGTGTCCGCGGTGCGCGGCAGCCATCGGACGCTGACGCGCTTCGAGTGTTCGGTCTTCGACGGCGAGTACGTCACCGGCGACATCGACCAGGACTACCTCGCCCGGCTCTCGCTGACCCGCAGCGACAAGATGAAGCGCCACCGCGAAGCGGAGCAATCGAGCGACGCGGCGGTCATCGAGCTGCACAACCATGCCTGACGACATTGACGCCGAAGCCCCGGCGGCGCGGTCTCCGCGAGCACCGGACGCTGCGCCCAGCGCACCAACCGCGGCTCTTCCATGCGAGGGGCAGGCCCCTCGCGCTGCCCTTTCTTGCGAGGGGCAAGCCCCTCGCGCACCCCGGCTGAAGGCTCTTTCATGCAAGGGGCAAGCCCCTCGCGCACCCCAGCTGAGGGCTCTTCGCCGCACGCCCTGCGTCGGCATCTGCTCCACCACCTACGGCGATCTGGTGTGTCGCGGCTGCAAGCGCTTCGCGCACGAAATCGTCGGCTGGAACGGCTACTTGGAGAGCCAGCGCGACCTGGTGTGGTCGCGCCTGCGCAGACTGCTCGGCGAGAGCGTGCGCGCCCATCTGCGGATCGTCGACGAAGAGCGCCTGCGCGCTGCCGCGTTGGCCGCGCAAGTGCCGGACGCCGCGCGCCTGCCGGCGGACGTGCTGGCGTTCGAGACGCTGCGCCTGTCGCCCTTGCCGCTTGACGCATTGGGCCTTGCGCGCATGGAGTCCGGCCCGACGGACGTGCGCGAAGCCATGCTCGCCATCGACCGCGAGTTCTACTTGCGCTCCCGCGCCCACTTCGAGGCGAGCTTCAAGACGCTCTCCTCCCTGTGATGTCAGACCCGTTCGAATGATGCGCGGCGAGCGTCCGGCGCGCGCGTCGTCGCCGGCGTCCACCGAGCGCTTCGGCTTCGTCGCGGCGCTGTGGCGCACGCGCTTCTTCCTGTTGCCGCAGCTGCGGCACTTTCTGCTCTTCGCGGCGCTGTCCGGCGTGGCCATGCTGCTGGAGATCGGCGCGGCGCTGGTCGGCTTCGACCTGCTCACCAACAAGGTCTTTCTGGCCGAGCCGCTCACGTCGACCCAGGCCAACCTGCTTGGCGTGCCCGCCGCCGAGTTCGTCGACGTCGAGGAACTCGGCACGGACGCGCGCCTCGCGCTGCGCACGGTCTTCCTGGTGCTCGTCGGGGCGCTGCTCGCCGTCGGCGTGGCGCTCGGCGGCGGCCTCGGCTACTACCTGACGTGGATTCTGCAGCGCGTCAACCAGCAACTGCGCCTCGCCATGATGGACGCCGCGGTGCGCTTGTCCCTGCGCCGCCGCGACGCCGAAGTCGGCGACGCCATCTACCGCGTCTACCAGGACAGCGCCATGGTCACCGGCGTGGTGCGCAATGCGCTGATCGCGCCGATCACGGCGCTGTTCGAACTGCTGGCGGCCGCAAGCGTCGTTGCGTTCTTCTCCCCGCGCCTCGGCCTGCTGTTCCTCATCGCCGCGGCGCCGGCGCTGCTCTTGGTGTGGGCCTTCACGCCCCGCCTGCGCGCCTTGAGCGCCAAGTCGCGCACCGCGAACAGCGAGCTCACGTCGCACATCCAGGAGAGCGTCGGCGGAGCGCGGCTGCTGAAGGCCTGCCGCGCCGAAGCCGCGGCCCTCGACGGCTTCCACGCACGGTCCGAGACCGCCCTCGACCGCGCCTACGAGCTGCGCCGCGCCGTGGCCTTGCTCGGCATGCTGGTCTACTTCTGCGCGGCGCTGGCGGCGCTTGCCGCGGACTACGCCATGGTGCGCTGGGTGTGGGCCGAGTCGCCGACCTTCGGCTACGGGCTGGTGGCGTTCATCGGCTTCGCGGTCTGGAATCTCGGCGCCTTCCAGGCCGCCCAGGGGCGCTTCGCCACGATCTCCGGCACGGGCGTGTCCCTGGCGACCACCTGGTGCATCCTGCAGGACATGAGCGTGGGCTTGAAGCGCGCCTTCTTCCTGCTCGACGTGCCGCCGGAGGTGGCCGACAAGCCCGACGCGCGGCCGATGCCGGCGCTCGGCGAGGGGGTGCGCTTCAACGGCGCGCGGTTCGGCTTCGACGCGAACCAGCCGGTGCTCGAAGAGGCGGGCTTCGCGGCGCGTCCGGGCACCGTGGTGGCCATCGTCGGCCCTTCCGGCGCCGGCAAGTCCACGCTGCTCAGTCTGCTGCTGCGGCTCTACGACGTGGACGCCGGCGGCGTGTCCGTCGGCGGCGTGGACGTCCGCGACATCCGCCTGCGCGAGCTGCGTGCGGCCATCGCCATCGTGCTGCAGGAGAACGCGCTCTTCCCGGTCAGCGTGGCGGACAACGTGCGCTACGCCGCGCCTGAGGCGAGCGACGCGACGGTGCGCGAAGCGCTGCGCGTGGCCTGCGCCGACGAGTTCGTCGACGCGCTGCCCCAAGGCATCGAGACGCTGCTTGGGGAGCGCGGCGCGAAGCTCTCCAGCGGCCAGCGGCAGCGCCTCTCCATCGCCCGGGCGGTGGCCAAGGACGCGCCGATCCTCATTCTGGACGAGCCCACCGCGGCGCTCGACGTGGCCACCGAACAGCGCGTCTTCGAGCGGCTGGCGGCGCATGGACGGGAGCGGGGCGCGCAGAAGGTGACCTTCGTCGTCACGCATCGCCTGGGCACGATTCGCCGCGCCGACCAGATCCTGTTCCTCGACCACGGGCGCATCGTCGAGCGCGGTCGGCACGACGAGCTGATGGCCATTGCCGACGGCCATTACGCCCGCTACGTGCGCAGCGAGATGGACATGGCGTCGTGAACGCCGAGGCGCGAAAGCCGCCCGCCTACGACGACCGGCTGGACGTCGAGACGGACTTGCGCGCGCGCGACGTGCTGGCGATCCTCGGCCGTTCGCTCGCCTACATCAAGCCGGCGCGCCGCTTGTTCGCCCTCAAATTCCTGCTGATGACCGTGAGCTTCGTGCCCATCGTGGTGGCCCCGCTGGCGGCGAAGGTGCTCACGGACCACGTGCTCCTGGGCCACGCGCTCTCCGAAGCGACCATCGCCTTTCCGCCGTTCTTCCAGCCCTTCGTCGACGCCGTGGCGCACCTGCCGCCGAGCGGCCTGCTGTGGGCGGTGCTGGCGCTGCTCCTCGCGCTGCTGCTGCTCTTCGGCGCCGGCGCCGGCGAGTCGGACGGCACGCTGGCGTTCCTCGCCCAGGGCGAAGACACGGCCACGCAGTCGGAGAACATGATCAGCGCCGGCTGGTCGATGGCTGGCGGCGTCTGGGGGCTGGCCGACCTGCTGTGCAACATCCGCCTGGTGCAGCGCGTCACCAACGGTTTGCGCACGCGCCTGTTCGGGCGCCTGACGCGCCTGCCGATGACCGTGCTGGACGATCAGCGCATCGGCGACGGCATCTACCGCACGATGGTCGACGCGCCGGCGATCCAGGGAGTCTGCTTCGACCTCACGCTGATGCCGGTGGTCTCGGTGCTCGGCGCGGCGGCGTCGGTCTACGTGGTGAACTACAGCTTCGGCGACAAGATTCCCGAGCTGGTCTGGCTGGCGACGGCGATCCTGCCGCTGACGCTGCTCCTCACCGGCCCGCTCGCCGGCGTTGCGCGCCGCGCCAGCCAAGCGAGCCGCGGCGCCGGCAGCGCGACCACCAACCGCATCGAGGAGAACATGGCCAACGTGGCGGCCGTGCAGAGCCACAACGTGGAGGAGCGCCAGCGCGAAGCGTTCGGCGCAGCGAGCCGGGAGTCCTACCGCCGCTTCCGGCATGTGGTGGTGGTGAACATCGGCATCGAACTGCTCTCCGGCCTCGCACTGTTGTCCGTGGGCGCGTGGGCGTTCGTGCTCATCACCGGGCGCATCGTCGCTGGCGATCTGCTGCCGGGCGACTTCGTGCTGGCGCTTGGCCTGTTCTTCGCCGTCGGCGGCGCGTCCCTGACGCTCGGGCGTCTGTGGGTGGATTTCCAAGGCAATGCAGCTGGCGTGCGGCGCGTGTTCTTCTACCTCGATCTACCGATCGACACCGATCCGCCGGTTGACGACGACGAGGCGGTGCCGGGGGCGACTGCGCCGGCTCTGCCATCGTCGATGGACAGCGTGGTCTTCGAGGACGTGGGCCTGGTCTATCCCGATGGCCGGGAGGCCTTGCGCGGCGTCTCCTTCCGCGCCGATGCCGGCGAACTGGTCGCCGTCGTCGGGCCCACCGGCGCTGGCAAGACCAGCTTGGCCTACATGATTCCGCGCTTCCTCGCGCCGACCACAGGGCGCGTGCTGATCGGCGGCGCGGACGCCCGGCACTGGCCGCTGGACGTGCTGCGGGGCGCGGCGAGCTACGTCTTCCAGGAACACCAGCTGCTCTCCGGCACCGTGCTCGACAACCTGCGCCTCGGCAAGCCGAACGCGAGCCGCGAGGAGGTGGAAGCCGCGGCGCGCTTGAGCGACGCCCACGACTTCATCGACGCGCTGCCGGAAGGCTACGACACCGTGCTCGCACGCGACGGCGGTTCCTTTTCCGTCGGCGAAAAGCAGCGTCTTTCCATTGCCCGGGCCTTGGTGCGGGACGCCCCCATCCTGATCCTGGACGAGCCCACCGCCGCGCTCGACCCGAAGACCGAGCAGGCGCTCGTTGGCGCGTTGGCGAACCATGCCCAAGGCGACGGCGCCGGCCGCATCGTCTTCGTGATCGCGCATCGACTCTCCACCATCGCCCGCGCCGACCGCATCCTGTTCATGCGCGAAGGCCGCGTCGTCGAGCACGGCAGCCACGCCGAACTCATGGCGCGCGGCGGCGAGTACCGCCGCTTCGTGGACTTGCTGCGGGCCTAAAGCCGCGGCGCGTTCAGCCGAGGGCGAAGAGCCGCACCGCGTTTTCCCCGAGGACGCGGACCCGCGCCTCGGCATCGAGGCCCGCCGTCGAGCGGCGAATGAGCTGCGGCGCGTCCAGGCGCGAATCGACGTGGGGATAGTCGCTGCCCCACAGGATGTTGTCCGCCCCGACCAGCTCCAGCATGGCGCCGATGCAGCGTTCCTCGGGTTCCGCCACGAAGTAGCAGTTGCGGCGGATGTAGTCGCTCGGCTTCTCCTTGAGCGCCGACATGGCGCGGAAGAAGTGGAACTTCTCGTCTAGGCGGTCCATCAGGTAGGCAGCGTAGCCGCAGCCGGCTTCGACGCTGACGACCTTCAGCCGAGGAAAGCGCTCGAACAGGCCGTCGAGCACCAGGCTCGCCATCGCCGGAATCAATTGCCCCGTGGCGCCCAGGCCGAAGCCGAACACCGGCCCGGCGCCCGTCTGGTGCCAAGTGGCGAACGGCACCGCGGCGCCGGAGAAGCGCACGATCACGTGCAGGCAGCCGGGCGCTTCCGCGTCCTGCAGACGCTGCCAGATCGGATCGAAATGGGCGTCTCCCGGCCGCTTTCCCGAAACCGTCTCCGGCGGCACGAAGAGGCCGCGGAAGCCGAGCTTCAAGCAGCGGTCGAGTTCCTTCGCCGCCGTCTCCACGTCGTGCCAGTTGACGACGGCGATCGGCACCACGCGGTCGGGAACGGCTTGGTGGAACTCCGCCTGCCACGTGTTGTACGCCCGGCAGTAGGCGCTCGACAGTTCGGCGTCCTCCACCGGGAACGGCAGGATGCCGATGGTGGGGAACAGCACGCCCCGGTCCACCCGCCAGTCGTCGAGCAGCGCCGCCCGCGCCGCGGGGTCGAAGCTCGCCGGCTCGCAGCCGTCGGCATAGCGCAAGCCGCCGGCGAACAGCTTGACGCGATCGATGTGGGCGCCGCCCAAGGCCGCCAGCACGCGCTCGAGCACCACCTGCTCGCCGATGACGAGCTTCTCCACGCCGTCCTCTTCCTCGATGCGAATTGCCCGGTCGCGGTACTTCGGCTCCAGATAGCGCTGCCAAAGATCGGCCGGCTCCATGATGTGCGAATCGCAGTCGATGACGGTCATCGGTCGCTCCCGTGTCCGAGTCGCCGATTCTCGCACAGCGCTCTGCGCTTTCCCTCGACCTGCGGGAAGGAGTCCAGGGGTGTGCGACATTTGGCGGCGAAGGCACTTGACCCGCGCCGAGCCTGCTGCGAAGACGCCTCGCGTGCTAATCTTCCGCGATGCTTGAGATGGCGGAACACGCGGGCCGAATGAGCCGGATGCCAAGGCCGGCGGCACTGCGGAACGCCGCCAGCGACGGCGTGTTTGTGAGCCCCCCCCCCCCCCCCGAGAGTCGGGCGTGGTGGAGGTAGCCGCCGGTCTCTAACCTTTGGCGGCAGCGCCGGCCTTCGCGCCGCGCTTGCCGCCCTCGTCTTTGCCTTGGCCGCGCTGGTGTCCGCCCCGGCCGCCGCCCAGACCGTCACCATCGCCGCCACTGGCAACTGCGCCGGCACCCCGGCCAACTGCGGCACCAGCGGCAACCGCAACGGCGACCGGGACACTGCCTGGCCCGGCCTCCAAGTCGATGAAGGGGACACGATTACCTTCACTGCAACGTTGAGCGGCGTTACAGGCACTTTCAGCGTGAACGTCACGCAGTCTGGAAGCGGCGATGCTTGGAACACCAGTGATTTGAACATCGCGGCAATAACCTCCGCGGCATTTATTGGGAACACACAGTCTTTTAGCTCGTTTGTGGTTAGGAGCGATGGCGTGCAGGAAGGCGACGAGACGGTGACGGTCACCTTGGACAGCGTCACGGCTGACACTACCGGGTCCGTCTCCATCGGCACCCCTTCCTCCGTCACCGTCACCATCCGCGGCACGGACTCCGCCCCGTCCTTCGGCAGCGGCTCCGTCACCGCCAAGACCTTCACCGCCGGCACCGCGATCACGGACTTCACGGTGCCCGCCGCCACCGGCGGCAACGGCGGCGCGATCACCTACGCTGCCTCCAACCTGCCGGACGGCCTCGTGTTCGACGCCACCGGCACCGACTCGCCCGGCTGCACGGGCACCGAAGCGCGGGAGATCTGCGGCACCCCCACCACGGCCGGCGCGGCCCAGACCGTCACCATCACCGCGAACGACGCGGACTCCAACATGGCCTCCGGCGACCAGGGCAGGCTGACCTTCTCCGTCACCGTGAACCCGCCCGCGGACACCGCGCCCTCCTTCGGCAGCGGCTCGGTCTCCAACAAGACCTACGTCGCCGGCCAGGCCATTACGGACTTCACGGTTCCCGCCGCCAGCGGCGGCAACGGCGCCATCACCTATGCCGCCGCCAACCTGCCCGACGGCCTCGTGTTCGACGCCACCGGCACGGACACGCCCGGCTGCACGGGAACCGAGGCGCGCGAAATCTGCGGCACGCCCACCACGGCCGGCGCGGCCCGGACCGTCACCATCACCGCCGACGACGCGGACTCCAACATGGCCTCCGGCGACCAGGGCACGCTGACCTTCACCATCGCCGTGGACGCGGACACCGCGCCGTCCTTCGGCATGGGCTCCGTCACGAACAAAACCTACGTCGCCAGCTCCGCCATCGACGAGTTCCAGGTGCCCGCCGCCAGCGGCGGCAACGGAACCATCGTCTACGCGGCCTCCGGCCTGCCGGCCGGCCTCGTCTTCGACGCCACCGGCACGGACACGAACGGCTGCCCGGGAACCGAGGCGCGGGAGATCTGCGGCACCCCCACCACCGCCGCCTCGGCCGCCACCGTCACCATCGCCGCGCGCGACTCGGACGGCAACACGATGAACACGGACCGCGCCACGCTGACGTTCTCGGTCACCGTGGAGGCGAACGCCGTCCCCACCTTCGGCAGCGGCTCCGTCTCCGCCAGGACCTTCGTCGCCGGCCAGGCCATCGACGCGTTCACCGTGCCGGCCGCCAGCGGCGGCAACGGAACCATCACGTACGACGCCTCGAACCTGCCGGACGGGCTGCGCTTCGACGCCACCGGCACGGACTCGCCTGGCTGCCCGGGCAGCCAGGCGCGGCGGGTGTGCGGCACGCCGACCACCGCAGCCGCGGCGGCGACGGTGACCATCACGGCGCAGGACGGCGACGCCAACATGGCCGCCGCCGACCGCGGCCTGCTGACCTTCTCCGTGACCGTGGAGACGGACGCCGCGCCGTCCTTCGGCATGGGTTCCGTCACCGACGCGGTCTTCGCCGTGAACACCGCCATCGCCGAGTTCCAGGTTCCCGCCGCGAGCGGCGGCAACGGCGCCATCGTCTACACGGCCTCCGGCCTGCCGACGGGCCTCGTGTTCGACGCCACCGGGTCGGACACGCCCGGCTGCACGGGAACCGAGGCGCGGGAGATCTGCGGCACCCCGACGGCCATCGGCGGCCCAACGACCGTCACCATCGCGGCGCGGGACTCGGACTCGAACCTGGGCGCCGGCGACCGCGCCACGCTGACGTTCACGATCACGGTGTCGTCGGACGCCCCGCCGTCCTTCGGCAGCGGCGCGGTGCCGGAGAAGGCGTTCATCCTCAACACGGCCATCGCCGACTTCGTGGTTCCGGCCGCCAGCGGCGGCAACGGCGCGATCACCTACGCGGCGTCCGGCCTGCCCACCGGCCTCGTGTTCGACGCCACCGGCACGGACACGCCCGGCTGCACGGGCAGCGAGGCGCGGGAGGTCTGCGGCACGCCGAGCGTCGCCGGCAGCGGCACCGTCACCATCACGGCGGACGACGGGGACACCAACATGGCCCCGGGCGACCGCGCCACCCTGTCGTTCGCCTACAGCGTGGCGGCGGACACCGCGCCGACGTTCGGCATGGCCTCCGTCTCCGCCAAGACCTTCCCCGCCGGCGCGGCCATCGCGGAGTTCGCGGTTCCCGCCGCCAGCGGCGGCAACGGCACCCTCAGCTACGCCGCCGCCAACCTGCCGAGCGGCCTGGTGTTCGACGCCACCGGCGCGGACGCGCCGGGCTGTCCGGGCACGGAGGCGCGGGAGGTCTGCGGAACGCCGGACGCGGCCACCTCCGGCGCGGTGACGGTGACCATCACGGCGACCGACCTGGACACGAACACGGCCCCGACCGACCGCGCCGCGCTGACGTTCACGGTGACGGTGACCGCCGGCGCGTCCCTCGCCTCCAGCCCTTCGCCCCTCGCCGAGGCGAACCTGCACGGCGCGGAGCTCGCGGTCACGCTCATCGGCGTGACGTACGCCAGCGGCGTGAGCGCGTCCAGCTTCCAGCTGGCGACCACGCCGACCATCGCCGGCCTCTCCATCGCCAGCGTGTCCGGCGGCGCCGCGGGAACCGCCGTCGCCACCCTGACGCTGGCCACCGGCGCCGGCTACGACGTCGACGCCGCGGCAACGCTGTCGGTGACCGTGCTGGCCGCGGCGCACTCCGGCGCCAGCGACGTCGCGACAGGTTCGCTGCCGGTGGCGCCCACCGCGCCGGCCGTGGTCGCCTCCCGAACGAGCCTGTCCCTCGGCGAAGACCCGGGCGCGGACGCCGCGAACCAGGGAACGTACACGCTGGTGCTGGACACCCGCCCCACGGGCTGCACGGCCGGCGTGGGCGTCACCGTCGCCAGCGGCAACCCGGACGTGACCCCGGAGCCGACGACGCTGACGTTCACGCCCGACGACTGGAACGCGCCCCAGACCGTGACGGTGACCGCGGAGCAGGACGACGACGGCATCGACGACCGCGCCACCTTGCGCCACACGGTCACGACGGCCTGCCCTGCGGCCGGCTACCCGGCGACCCTCGCCATTCCGAGCGTCGAAGTGGCGGTGGCCGACGACGACGCCCCGCCGCCGGCCGGCGACGTCCCGACCGAGGTGCGCGCCGAAGCCACCGCGACCGGCCTGCTGGTCACCTGGACGGCCGCCGCCGGCGCGACTTCGTACAAGGTGCAGTGGCGGCTCGCCGGGCAGGAATGGTCGCCGTCGCGGCAGGAGGAGACGACGGCGACGCGGCTCGAAATCGATCTGGAACCGGGCGGCTACGAAGTGCGCGTGGTGGCGGTGGCCGACGGCCAGGACGGCGCGGCCTCCGCCGCCGCGGCGGGGAAGTGGCGGAGCCGGTCAACGCCCCGCCGCGCCTGGCGGAGGAACTGCCGGACTTGGAACTCGACGTCGGCGAGACGAGGACGGTCGACCTCGACGCGGCCTTCGAGGATCCGAACGGCGACCGCCTGCGCTATTCGGCGTCCTCGGACGGCGCCGCCGTCTCGGTTCGCGCAACCGCCAGCGCAGTGCGCGTCCGCGGCGTCCGCCCGGGCGAAGCGACGGTCGCGGTCACCGCGACCGACCCCGAGGGCCTGGGCGCCACGGCGACGTTCGACGTCGCGGTCGGCGCCCTGCTGTCGCTGTCCAGCGACGCCGCAGCGCCGGAAGGCGGCGCAATCGTCCTGACGGCGACCCTGGGCCGGCCACTCGCCGAACCCCTCGCCGTCTCCTGGCGCATCGCCCCCGACGACGACCCCGCGACAGCGGACGCGGACGAGCAGGACTACCGGAGCGCCGGCGCAACGACGATCCCGGCCGGCGAAACAACCGCGGACATCGAGATCGCCCTCGTGGACGACGCCGACATCGAGCCGGCGCGGGAACGCTTCGTCATCGCCCTCGACGAACCGGAGACCCCGAACGTCGGCCTCTCCCGCCGCGCACAAGCGACGGCGACGATCCAGGAAGGCGTCTGCGACCGGACGCCGGCCGTGCGCGCCGAACTGGCCCGCGGCTGGCGCGACTGCCGCTGGCCGCGCCCCGCCGACCTCGCCCGCGTCACGGCGCTGCGCCTGGCCGCGAGCGGCATCGACTCCCTCCGCGAGAACGACCTGCTGGGCCTCGCCGGCCTCGAACGCCTCGACCTGCGCGGCAACGCGCTGTCGGCGCTGCCCGCCGGCCTGCTGTCGCACACGCCGCGCCTGGAACGCCTCGACCTCTCGGCCAACGCCCTCGAAGCCCTCCCGCCCGGCCTGTTCGCCGGCCTCCGGCGCCTGCGCGAAGCCTCCGTGGAGGACAACCCCGGCGTCCCCTTCGGACTGGCCGTGACGCTGGTCCGCACCGACGCCGTCCCCTGGGCGCCCGGCCCAGCCACGATCACCGCCCGCATCCCCTTCGGCGCCCCGTTCCCGCTGGCGGCCATGCTGGCCGCCTTCCCGACGCCCGCCGCCGAGACCGCCCTGCCCACCGCCGTGGCCGTCGCCGCCGGCGAGACCACCGGCACGACGTTCGCCGCGGCCCAGCCTCCGGCATCGCCCCTGACCCTCCGCGCCGCCGCCCCGGAAACGCCGACGGCGCAGTGCAGCGGAACGCCCTGCTTCCGCGGCTTCGAGACCACGCCGGGTTCCCCCCTGATCCTCTTCCACCGCCCGCCGCGGCCGCTGGCAACGCCCACCCCGGAGCCGCTCGCCGCCGGCGACCCCCTGCGCCTGCCGCTGGCCTCGCTGGTCGCCCCCGGCGACGCCCCGGACGGCATGGCGTGGGAAGCCTCCTCGTCGGACGCCTCCATCGCGACCGCCCGCATCGTCGGCGCCGCCCTGCTGGTGCAGCCCGAACCGGCCAGCGAAGGCACGGCGCGGATAACCCTCGTCGCCACCGACGCCCTTGGCCTCAGGGCGACCGTGCGCTTCGAAGTGCAGGTCGAGTTCCACTGGCCCCGCAACCCGTCCCGCGGCTGGCGCAGCACCCTCGGCAACCCGACGCCGAACGCGGCAGCCGCTCCCGGCGCCGACGCGCCAGCAAGCCCGGCGCCCCCGCCGAACGGCCAATAGCCGCGCCCAACCTCCCCGATGATCCAGCGCACCGATCCACACCGGTTCGGCACCGCCCTCGCTGCCCCAGCGTGCGACATTTGCCAGCGCCGGCATGGGCGATCTCGCACAGGGATTTCAGCCTTCGTCCATTTCGCGCCGACCCGTCGCGGGCGCACAGTGCCTCACATGGCAAGACAAACACTGCAAAGCGACCCGGCCAACAAGCGGCTCTTCTCCCACAAGCCGATGGTGGCGGGCCTCGTCCGCCTGCTCGGCGACGACTGGGTGGACGACCTGGACCTCGACCGCCTGGAACGCCTGCCGGCGGAAAGCGTCTCCCACGATCTGCGCACCCGCCGCGCCGACCTGCCCTGGTGGGCGCCCTTCAAGCCCGGCACGGGCCACCCCGCCGGCGCCGGCGTGATGTTCCACATCGAGTTCCAGTCGAGTCCAGACGCCCACATGGCGGATCGGCTGCTGGAATACGTCGCCCTGCTGCGCTTCGACCTGCACCGCACCGGCTGGATGGCGGCCGAGGGCGGCCGGACCGTGGCGCACGTGCCGCTGGTGGTGTACAACGGCCGCGCCAAGTGGAACGCGCCGCTGCGGCTGGCGGAGCCCGACTGGGCACCGCCGGAACTGCGCGATCTGCAGCCGCGCTTGGCCGGCCGGCTCATCGACGCTGGCGCCTATGCTGGCGACGACGCGGCGGACGGCAATCCGGCGCGCGCCGTGCTGGCGCTGGACGCGGCCTCGGGGCAAGGGCTGGAACCGGCGCTTGCGCGGGCCGAGGCGCTGTTCTCGGCGGCGGACGACCAGGCGCTGTGGCAGTCGTTCGCGGTATGGTGCCACGGCATTCTGAGTCCGCGGCTGGACGGCCAGCTGCCGGCTTTGGCGAACCACAAGGAGACGACGATGCTTGCGGAAGCACTTCGAGAGCGCGACGAGATGAAGATCGACGAGGGCCGGCGGGAAGGCCGGCTAGTCGGGCGACAAGAGGGCCGGCGGGAAGGCCGGCGGGCCGGGCGACAAGAGGGGCGGCGGGAAGGGCGCCAAGAGGGCCGGCAGGCCGGGCGCCAGGAGGGCCAGCGGGAGGTGCTGTGCGGCCTGGCCAGCCGGCGCTTCGGCGCTGCCGCCGGCGCCGAGCTGGAGGCGGTTCTCGCTGGCGTCGAGGACGCCTCGGAACTGGCGCGGATCGGCGCGCTGATCATCGACTGCGACAGCGGCGCGGACTTCCTCGCCCGCGCGCGGCGTCGCTAGCGCAGGACGACTCCGCCTCGAGGAGCGCCGGGCGTTTCGGCGCTTGTGCTCGTCGCGTACAAGCGCCCTACGCCCACAAGCCAGTTCCGCCCTGCTGGCGGCCATCTCCTTCGCAACCACTGAAACCGCTGTTCGAAGGGGCCGAGCGCGTTCCGCCACCAAATGTCGTACACCCGGAGTCCAGCCCTCGCTTGCGCCGTCGCGCCGGCAAGTCTACGGTTCGGTTCCGACCGGCCGCCCGGATTGTCCATGTCTCGCAATTCGAGAAAGCGCCTGCTGCTCCTCGGCGGCAGCGTGGCGGTTGGGGTCGCGGCGGCATTGCTGATCGGCAGAACATGGCCGGGGCGCGCTCCGTCGGTGGACGACGCGGCTTTGGAACAACGCGCCCTGCACGCGGCGATGGAGCAGATCGGCGCGGAAAGCCGCACTCTCTCGGCGCCGCCGCGCCAATCCGCGCCAGTCGCCCCGACTGCCGAAGCGTTTGGACAAGCCGCAGTCGGGGCAGAAGGCATCGCGCCGCCCGCGCCAGCGCCGCCGGACGGATTTTCGTTCGTCGATGCGCCGCTGCCGATGGCGAAAGCGCCGTTGCCGCCGGACGAGAGCTTGCCGGCGAAGGAACCCAACGGAATGGACTGGCTTGGCACCGCCGAATCGCTCGCGTTGGTGCGCCGCCAAGCCGACCGCGCACAGCGGGACTGGTCTTTCGGCTGGCTTCGGCTGGCCGAGGACGCGCCGGCCGGCACCGTCGCTGCGGCCTTGCGCGCGCATGGCGGCGAAGTGCTGGGCGCGGCGGGAAACTTGGCGCGCGTCCGGCTGCCGGCGGACGACGAACAGCTGCGCGCCGTTGCGTCGCTGCCGTTCGTCGCCGCGCTGGGCGCGATGCCCGCCTTGCGCAAGCTTGCGTCGATGCCCAGCGACACCTTGGCCGCTCCCGCCGGCGAACAGACGCCGGTGCTCGTCACGCTGATGACGGACGACGCGGACGGTCGCTGGCGGCGGGCGCTCGAGGACATGGGCGCCGCGGTGGGCCGCTTCCGGCCGGACATCCGCGTCTACGCCGCCAATGCAGACGCAACGGCGCTGCGCGCCATCGCCGCGGCGGACTTCGTGGCAGCGGTGCATCCGGTGCGCGTGGTGCGCGCCGCGCACGACTTGGCCGTGCCGGCCATGGGCGCGGACGGCTTGCGCGACTACCGCGGTTCGCCGGGCGCGTTCTTCGGCGCCGCCGGCGCGTCCGTGCCCGTTGGCATCATGGACACGGGCTTGAACCTCAACCACTTGGACATTTCCAGCAACCGCCGGAGCATTTGCGGGCGCAACGTGCAGAACCTGGGCGCCGTGCCGACCGAGGACGATGCCGATCTGTGGTTGGACAGCAACGGACACGGAACCCACGTCGCCGGCACCTTGCTCGGCAACGGCTACGTCGACCCGCAGTTCGCCGGCGTCGCCCCGGGCGTTCGGCACATCCGCTTCGCCAAGGTGCTGAACTTCGACGGCGGCGGCTCGTCGCTCGGCATCATGAGCGGCATGGACTACCTCGCCGCCCCGTCGAGTTGCGCCGGAGCCGCAGCCCGGATGCCGCTCATCGTGAACATGAGCTTGAGCGCCGACGGCAGGCTGTTCCAAGGCGTGGACGCGGAGGAGCGCAAGATCGACGGCATCGTTTGGGCGCATCGCCAGCTCTATGTCGCAGTGCAGGGCAACGCGGATGTTCACGGTTTCTCGAGCTACAGCGCGGCGAAGAACACCTTGGCGGTGGGCGCGGTGCGCAACGACGGCGAGTTGGCGTTGTTCAGCTCCCGCGGGCCCACCGCCGACGGCCGATTGGCGCCGCAGGTGGTGGCGTCGGGCGTGTTGGTGCGCTCGGCCAAGGGAGACGGCAGCGAGGACGGCTACCTCATCACCAGCGGCACCAGCATGGCCACGCCGGCGGTGGCCGGCGTGGCCGCGTTGTTGATGGATGCGTCGGCCGCGCACAAGCGGCAGCCGGCGCTGGTGCGGGCGCGCTTGATGGCCAGCGCCATCAAGCCCGATGCCTGGTTGGCGGCGCCCGCTCGATTCCCGGCGCACAACAGCGACGGCCCGGGGGAACTGCACGGCCAGTATGGTCTCGGCAAGGTGTCGGCGCACACCAGCGTGCTGAACCGCAACGCCGCCGACGGTTGGCTGAGCGGCAGCGGCGTGAGCGAGCCGCGAGGCGGCGAATACGCTTGGCAGGACATCGTGGTTCCGGCCGGCGCCAGCCGCCTGGACTTGGTGCTTACTTGGGACGAGCCGCCGGCGGAACCCGTCGGGCGCGTGGTGCTGAACGACTTGGACCTGTGGCTCGACGCCGGCGCGGATTGCGGGAGCGGCGCATGCGGCGAGCACTCGTCGCGCTCCCGCAAGGACAACGTCGAGTGGATCATCGTCCGCAACCCGGCGCCCGGAACCTACCGGGCGAAAGTGGCGGCGCACCGCGTCTACGGCGTCGCGCCGCGGGCGGCGTTGGCGTGGACGGTGATCCGCGGGCCGTCCACGCCGACGCTCGAGGTCCGCGCGGACAAGACGGTCTTGCGCGGCGGCGGCGAAGAACACGACTTGCGCGTCTCGGTGACCACCGACGGCTATGTCGCCTCCGGCGCGCGGCTCGTTGTGAGTTGCCGCGCCGCGGACGGCACGTCCGCCTGCGAAGGCGTCGCCCTTTCGAACTTGCGCGCCAGCCGAGAGGACGACGTCTCGGTCACGGAGCCGAACGCGACGCGCTGGGAAGGCGCTGCGGACTTGGAGCCGGTGGAACCTTCGGTTGCGTTCATCGACGAGGTGGCCGTGCCGCTCGGCGAGGTGGTGGTCGGCGAGACCCAAACGGTGGACCTCGCGGTGTCGTATTCCCAAGGCGCGCCGGCGGACGCCGTGCGTCTCTACTTCACGGCGAGCGCCTGGAACGCCGCCGGCGCGTCGCTGGCCGTCGACTTGGTGAGATCCGGCGCCAGTGCCGCCGGCAATCCGGTGCGGCCGCCGGGCAACGACGATTTCGCCTCGGCGGCGCGGCTTGCCGGCAGCGTCGGCAGCCGCCCGTTCGACTTGCTGCGCTCCACCACGGAACCGGGCGAGGTGCTGTTCCAAGACGCCGGCACATCCCCCTTCTCGGGCGTGCGGCCCTACGAGGTCGTCCATTCGCTTTGGTACTTGTGGCGCGCCCCGGCCGCTGGCTTGTACCGGTTCGGCACGCGGGGCTTGCCGCCAGACCACGCATTGGACGTCTTCGGCGGCGCTCGTTTGGCCGATTTGGAACGGTTGGCGCACGGCGACTCCGGCGCCGCGGCGTTCTTCGCGGAAGCAGGCCAGCGGCTGCGCATCCGCATCTCGACGCCGCCGCTGAATGCCCAAGGCACCTTGCATTGGTCGCAAGGACGGCCGGAGAACGACGACTTCGACAACGCCACGCGCATATCCGGCCCACAAGGCAGCGCCGATGGCGACAACGCCGGCGCAGGCATGGAACTCGGCGAGTGGTTCGGATCTGCCGCGGCCACGGTCTGGTATCGCTGGACCGCGCCGCGCGACGGCGACTTCGCGTTCAGCACGACCACCCTCGACAACACCGTCATGGTCTTCGACGGCGACGCCGTGTCCGACCTGCGGCTGGTCTCTGGCCACCCGAGCGTGGAGGCGTCCATCCGTGCCCGGCAAGGCGACGAGTACCGTGTTGCCGTCGCCGCGCACGATGCCCATAGAGACGCGGGCGATCCGTTCACCCTGACGTGGCAGCCGGTGGAGGACGTCGAGGCAGGCCTCAATTTCTTCGCGACGGCCGAGGAGACGCCGGGCGAGTCCTCCGCTGCGCACGAGGTGAGGATCCACACCGTCGCCAATGTGGAGCCAGGGGAACCCGCATCCACCGGCGTGCGAACCAACTGGTGGGCGTGGACGGCGCCGGCGAGCGGGCGGTTCACCTGGCGGCTGACGCAAACGGATGGCCTGCTGTTCCGCATCGCCGCGTGGTCCGGCGACACCGTGGCGGACGCTCGGCTGGCGGCCATATCGGACGAGTACGACGTGACGCCGGAGTTCGTGCTCGATGCCGCGGCGGGACGGCGCTATCGCATCTCGCTCGGCTTCCTTGCCGACGACGTATCCGCCTTCGACCAAACGCCCATCGCCGACGCGCTGTTGGAATGGGGGCCGACGCCGCCCAACGACGGCTTGGCCGCGGCAATCGCCATCGGCGGCGCCAGCGGAGCGGTCTCCGGCAACAACGGCTACGCGACGATTCACCCCCGCGAGGCCACGCGGCGGCTTGGCCATTCGTCCCTGTGGTGGGATTTCCGAGCGCCAAGCAGCGGCGCCTATCGCTTCCGGACGGACGGCTCGGCCCGCGTCTTGGCCGTCTACCGGCGCAACGGCGATGGACACGCAGGCTTGGCGTTGCTCGCTTCGGGGCATGGCGAGGTGGCCTTCGATGCCGCGGCCGGCGCCCGCTACGCCATCCGCGTCGGCAGCGGCGGCGCCGAGACGGGCGGCTTCACGCTGCGCTGGCAAGCCCAAGACGCGGATGGGCTGGAAAGCCATACGGTGCCGTTCTTTCCCGCGGCTGCGAACGAGGCGGACCGCGAGAGTCCGGCCCACGAGCTGATCGAGGGTCTAGTGCGGTTGTCCAACCGCTTCCGAGCGCCGTGGAGACGTGCGAATCCACGCCTTCGACGACGCCGGCGACGCGGCCCAGGACACGGTGACGGTACGCTTGGAGGCGCGCCAGAAGGTCCACTTCGATTCCGGCGATTTGGAAAGAGGAAACGCGAACAAGCCGCTGGCCGGCGCCCTTGGCGAGGGCCGGGGAGACTGGCGCCTGCATTTGACGTCGGAGCTCGATGTGGACGTGTCCGTGTACGCCCGCACCTTGCCCGGCGGGTTCCTGACTGCGTTGCACGATCGCGCGCCTTGCGCGTCCCAACCGCTGCGAGGTGGCGATCTTCAACCCCGCCAGCAACGAGAACCAGCGCAGTCTGCTTCGCCTCGTCAACGCCGGCGACACAGCCGCGGCGGTGACCATCGACGGAGTGGACGACAACGGCGCGGTCGCCTGGCGCCACGGTGCGTCTGCAACTGCCGGCCGGCACGGCGCGCACGCTAACCGCGGTGGAGCTGGAGACCGGAAACGGCGTTGGTTTGACCGGCGCGCTGGGCGACGGCGCAGGCAAGTGGGAACTCACGGTGGCGGCGAATCGGGAGGATTCACGTGGCTCAACCTGCTGCGCAGCTCCACCGGCCACCTGACCAACCTCTCCACCATCGTGCGCTAAGTCAAGGCCCAGCCTCACTCCGCCGCCGCGCGAATCGCAGTCGACAGAGTCGCCATCGGCAGGCTCCGCGCTTGGCGTTTCCCGGCGGCGCTACAATGGCGCCGACCACCAGCCGAGAGGGTTGCCGGCGTGGCCAAGGCAATGACCGACGCGCAGAAGCGCAGCTTGTACCGCGACGGCTTCGTGGTGCTGCCGAACATGGCGCCTCCTGAGTCGGTTTCCGCCGCGAGGCGGCGCTTGTTCATGGCTCTCGGCGCCGGGGTCGCGCCCGATGGTTCGGCCGCGGTCTTCACCGATCTCTTCAACGAAACCGATCTGGCGCCGCTGGTCGCCGAAGCGCTGGGCGCCGTCCCGGCCGCCAGGTTCTGCCAGTTGGCGTCGCGCTTCCCAGCCGAGCCGGCGGACAGCATCAACGAATCGGGCTACTGCGACCGCGAGACGCCCTTCCACGGCTGGCACGGCCACCTCGACGGCCTGTGGAACGGCGCCACGCCGATGCATCAGCGCACCGACGTGCCGATGACCGCCGCGGAGCGCGAGGCGTGGCACGCCGAGCCGTCGCGCAACGGCTGCCGCAAGACGTTCCCGGAACTCGGCGCGAACATCATGGGCTTCGCGGTGCTCGTGGCGGTGGCGCTCTCGGACCAGACCCGCGAAGGCGTCGGCAACGTCGGCGTGCTGCGCGGCGCCCACCACGAGATGGAGGCGTTCTTCCGCCGCCAGCGCGACGCCGGCGGGCCGCTCGGCCCGGACGGCCCGGATTGGGAGCGCATCGACGTCGACGCGCCGAACGGCGCCGGCCTTCGGCACTACCCGGAAGCCGTGCGCCGCGCCTTCGCGCCCGACGGCGCGACCACCGAGGACGGCCGGTTCTGGCCGCGCCCGACGTTGCTGCGCTTAGCACCCGGAGACGCGGCCCTGATCCTGCACGCCACGCCGCACAGCGCCACGCGGGTGGACGGCGCCGAGCCGCGCTTCATGGCGTACTTTCGGATGTCGCCGCTGGCCAGACCCGAAGCCAACCGGCACGTCTTCCCGGAAGCCCTGTGCGACATCTGGAGCGAATGGCCCGGCATGGCGGAGGTCGTGGCGGCCGAACGCGCCGAGGCAGCCAGTCAGGCCGTGCCGGCAAGGGAGCGGTAGACCGATCCTCCAAGGCCGAGGAGGCGGCGCTCGCTCTTCCGCGAGCAGGTCGGCGTCTTCTAGAAATCCAGAAACTGCGGCGCCCGCATGATCGGGCCACCTGCCGCGCAGCGCTCCACGGCGAGCATCTGGGAACTGCGGGCGAAGACGCTGGTCGGGGTGCCGAGGGCGGTCTTCAGCGCGACATCCCGATCCCATTGATTGCCGATGGCGAGCGCGGCCCGCGCCGGCGCCCAGCCGATGGCGTCCAAGTGGTAGAGCGGCGACACCAGCGGGAAGAACTGCAAGGGCCCAGTCGGTGCCGTAGACCAGCCGCCGATGCAGGCCCGGCACGGCGAGCGCACGCGCCAGAAAGCCGCGCTTGTTGATCTGCGTAAGGCTCGAAATGTCCGCGTAGAGATTGGGATGGGCGTCGAACATGGGCAGCAGGCGCTCGAAGTTGCCCTCGCCGTCGCTGCGGCCGGTGGTGGCGACATGCGCGGCGATCACCGTGACCCCCAGCGCAAGCGGCAGTTCGAGCCGCCGCGGATCGCCGAACTCGTCCCGGGCGCTGGCGAAGGAACGCTCTTGGCCAGCGTGGGTGAGCAACGGCAGGCCGAGCGCCTTCAGCTTGGCGTAGAACGGCGCGATGGCTTCGTCTGCGGGATCGATGTGCATGATGTTCGGCAGCCACTTCACGAGCAGCGCGCCTTGGGCGGCGGCCTGCTCCAGACGCTCGAGGGCGTCATGGCGGTACGGATTCACGCTGGCGCCGAAGCACAGGTTGTCGTAGCGGGCAACCTGGCGGGCGACGAAGGCGTTGGGCACGTAGAGCTGGGTGGCCTCCCGATCCAGCTTGCCTTCGGCGTCCACCACGCCGTCGAGCGCCAGCACCACGGCGCGCCCGACCTGGGTCGACGCCGCCACGCCGGCGCTGATGCGGGCGATCACCAGGCCGTCGCCGGCCGCTTGCAGCTCCGCTTCGTCGACGCCGAAGGCGCGCAGATAGAAGGGAAAGCGCCAATTGCCGGTCAACGACGGATGCACGAAGATGCCGCTGTCGCCGGCGCCGATGCCGGCGGTGTGGACGTGCATGTCCAGCCAACCGCCTGCCGTACCAGTCGGCTCGGCCGTCGGCGCTGCCGCGTTGCACCCGAGGGCAAGCACTGCCGCGAGACGGCGCAATTGACTGGCGCCTTCGGCGCCGCGCTTGTAGAGTCCGCGCTTGCGTTCAAGCGCCACCCTTGATGCCCCAACGGACGCAATCGGTTCGCAACGACTCATGGCTTCGAACTCACGCCAAGCGCACGGCATCCGCACCCGCGCCGTTCACGGCGGCGAGGCGGTCGATCCGACGACGGGCGCCTCGGCGCCGAACCTCGTCATGTCCACCACCTTCGCCGTGGACGAACCGGCTGGCTTCTCCATCCACGGCTTCGAGGGCAAGTCGCCGTACCTCTACACGCGCTGGGCCAACCCCACCGTGCGGATGCTGGAAGAAAAGCTCGCCGCCCTCGAAGGCGCGGCGGGCTGCGTGGCCTTCGCCTCGGGCATGGCCGCGACGTTGGCCCTGCTGGCGACGACGCTTGTGCGCGGCGACCATCTGGTGGTGAGCGACGTCAACTACGCCGGCACTGCGGAACTGATTCGCACCACTTTGGCCGACGCCGGCGTCGAATCGAGCGCCGTGGACAGCAGCGACCTGGCGGCCGTGGAAGCGGCGATTCGCCCGGCGACGCGCATGATCTGGCTCGAGACGCCGGCGAATCCGATCCTGCGCCTTGCGGACATCGCCGCGGTCGCGGCCATCGCCAAGCGGCGCGGTCTGCTGCTCGCCGTGGATTCGACCTTCGCCACGCCCATCGCCACGCGCCCCATCGAACTCGGCGCGGACTTCGTGGTGCATTCCCTCACCAAGTACATCGGCGGCCATGGTGACGCCCTCGGCGGCGCGGTTCTCGGCAGTGCGGCCGACCTCGAACCGCTGCGCAGCCACGCCCTCGTCCATCACGGCGGCTGCATCAGCCCCTTCAACGCCTGGCTGATCGCGCGCGGCGCGGCGACGCTGCCGATTCGGATGCAGGCGCACGAACAAGGCGCGCGCCGGGTCGCCGAATTCCTGGAGCGCCATCGGGCGGTGACGCGGGTGAACTACCCCGGTCTCGAATCGCATCCACAGCACGCACTGGCGCAGCGGCAGATGGCCAATGCCTCGGGAATGCTCTCGTTCCAAGTGCGCGACGGCGCAGCCACGGCACGGCGCATGGCGCGGGAACTCGAGATCGTCCACTTCGCCGTTTCGCTGGGACACCACCGCAGCCTGATCTACTGGATCGAGACCGAGGCCATCATGGCATCCACGTTCAAGCTCTCCGGCGCGCAGCTGGCGGCGTACCGACAGTACGCTGGCGACGGCCTGTTCAGGCTTTCCGTGGGGCTGGAAGACGCCGACGACATCTGCGAAGACCTCGACCGAGTGCTTGCCAAGGCGTGAACGGCGGGCTGGCCGCAGTCGGCTACGCCATCGGCTGGAAGCCGTCCGGCGTTAGCTGGCAGAGCTGCGCCTCGGCCACGCCCTCGGAAAGCGTGAGGAAACCGATCGTGCCGAGGCGCACGGACTTGTTGTGCGGCAGGGTGGGCGAACCCGGGTTGACGTAGAGCAGGTCGCCGAGGCGGTGGACTTCCTCGATGTGCGTGTGGCCGCACACCAGCACGTCCGGCTCGGCCTCGGGAAACCGCTTGGCGGCCTGTTCGAGCACGAAATCCGCCGGGCGGCGCGACGGCGACGGGAAGTCGTGCAGCATCGCCACCGTCATGCCCTCGAAGCGCAGCACGCAGCGTTCCTGCAGCCGTTCGTCGTCCACGCCGAAGTCGCCGTTGCCGCGCGCCACATGCACCGGCGCCACGGCTTCGAGTTCGTCGAGCACGGCCGGCGACCAGACATCGCCACCGTGCAGAATCGCATCCACGCCGGCGAACGCCTCGAAGACCTGCGGCCACAGCTCGCCACGCTTGGTGATGTGGGAATCCGAAATCAAGCCGATGCGAGTGGCCATGCAGAGTCGCCGCGCAACAGAGCGGCGCACCTTAGCACGGCAGGCGAAACCGCGGACGGGCCCGTCTCGTTCTCGCTCTCTCGTCTCGTTGTTGCTCGCGCCGCGTGGAAGCGCCCCACCAGCCGCGCCGTAGGGACGCCTAGCCCGTGTTGCGCAGCCCGCTGGAGATTCCCGCCATCGTCACCTTCAGCGCCTGGTTTACCGCCTCGGAGTCGTTGCCGCGCCGGCGTCTGGCCAGCAGTTCGGCTTGCAGCAGGTGCAGCGGGTCGAGATAGGTGTTGCGTACGGCGATGGAGTCGTGCTCCTCGGTGGCGCGTTCGAGCAGCTCGCTCGCACCGTTCAAGCGCAGAATGTCTGCGGCGAGCCGTTGCAGCCGTTCCAGCAGTGCCTCCGCCATGTTCCTTTGCGCTGGCGTCGCCAGGCGGTTGGCGTAGTAGCGCACGAGCGTGGCATCGGCCTTGGCGACCACCGTCTCCAAGGTGTCGGCCTGCATGGCGAAGAACGGCCAGCGGCGGAGCGCCCGATAGTCGGCTGGATTCTTCGCGAGGATCGCAAAGGCGCGTTCGGCGCCGAGCCAGGCCGGCAGCATGAGCCGCACTTGCGTCCACGCGAACACCCAGGGAATCGCCCTCAGCGAGTCCAGGTCCTTGGCGGGCGTGCGCCGCGCCGGGCGGCTGCCGAGGGCGAGCGCGGACAATTCGGCTTCCGGCGTGAGCGCTTGGAAGAACCCGACGAAGAGCGGGTCGCGCACATAGCCGCGATAGGCGTCGAGCGATGCATCCGCGAGTTTGCGCATGATGCGCCGCAAGCCCTTGCTCGGCGCCGCCGGCGGAGTCTGCGTCGCTTGCAGCGTGGCGGTGAGATAGGTGCTCAGCGTGGCCTTGGCGATGGCTGGCGTGCCGAGCTTGAAGCGAATCATCTCGCCCTGCTCGGTGACGCGGATGGCGCCGCCGACGGTACCGGGCGGCTGCGCGGCGATGGCTTGCGCGGAAGGCCCGCCGCCGCGCCCCACGGCGCCGCCGCGGCCATGGAAGAGCGTCAGTGCCACGCCGTGCTTCGCCGCCGTCGCGGCCAGCGCTTCCTGAGCGCGGTACTGGGCCCAGGCGGCGGCCAGTTGGCCAGCATCCTTCGCGGAGTCCGAATAGCCGATCATCACCAGCAGGCGCGAACCGACGTAGGCGCGGTACCAGGGCATCGACAGCAGGGCGTCGACGGTGGCGGCGGCGCGTTCGAGGTCGTCGAGGGTCTCGAAAAGCGGCACGATGGGCAGCTTCTTCGTCACGCCGGCCTCCTTGAGCAGCAGCGCCACGGCAAGCACGTCGCTCGGCCGAGCGGCCATCGAAACGACGTAGGCGGCGATGCCGGCGGCGTCGTGTTCGGCGATGGCGGCGCAGGTGTCGATGACCTCCCGCGAGGCGGCGCTTGCCGGCCAGGCGGCGGGAAAAAGCGGACGCCGCGACGACAGCTCCGCCAGCAGCCAGGCGCTGCGCCGTTCCTCCGGCCACGCCGCGAAGCCGTCGCCGTCCAGGTAGCTGGTCAGTTCGTCGAAGACCGCGGCGTGCCGCGCGGCGTGCTGGCGGATGTCCAGCCGCGCCAGGCACACGCCGAAGCAGTGTGCGCGGCGCAGGGTGTCGAGCAGCGGGCCGTTGGCGATGCGCGCCAATCCGCCGTCGAGCAGCGAGTCGTAGCAGAGCTGCAGCGGCGACAGGAGTTCGTCGTCGGCGACGATGGCGTCCGCTTCCGGCTCGCCGCCGCGTTCCGCCCAGCGTCGCGTGGCCGCCAAGCGCGTCCGCAGCCGGCGCAGCACGGCGCGGTAGGGCTCGCGGGCGTCGCCCGCTGCCTCGCGCAGCGCCGGCGAGCCTTCGTGCATGGACAGCGCCGCGTCCAGCGCGTCGATGTCGCGGTCGAACAGGATGGCCGCATTGCGCCGCGCCAGCAGCAGGACTTCGCGGGTCACCGCCGCGGTGACGCGCGGATTGCCGTCGCGGTCGCCGCCCATCCACGACGCGAACGCGAACGGCATGGCGTGCGCCGGCAACGTGCTGCCATGGATGCGGTCGAGGTCGCGCATGGCGGCCGGCACGGCGTGCCAGAGGGAGTTCTCGATGGCGGCGAAGCCCCAGCGCGCCTCGTCCTGGGGCGCCGGGCGCGCGCTGCGGATTTCGTCGGTGTGCCAGCTCTCCGCAATCAGCCGTCCCAGGCGTTCGAGCAGTTCTTCGCGCTCGCCATCCGCTGGGTCGCGGCGCTGCTCAAGAGCCGCGCGCTGCTCCAGGAGCGCCGCGATGGCGTCGTACTTCTGAATCAGCGTGCGCCGCAGCACTTCCGTCGGGTGCGCGGTGAGCACCAGCTCCACCTGCACCTTGGCGAGCGTCTCGGCGTCGATGCGCTGCGGCCAGACCACGTTGCGCGCCGCCTGGCGCTGGTCGGCGATGTTGGCGAGATTGAGGAACTGGTTGAAGGCGCGGGCGAAGTCGGCGAGTTCGTCTTCGCGCAGCGTCGCCAGCCGTTCGCTCAAGCGCGTCCAGTCTTCCGCCTTGCCGCGCCGCGCCTGCTTGGCCAGGGCGCGGATGACCTCGATGCGGGCCACGAAGTCGTCGCCCCGGTGGTCGGCGATGGCGTGGCCGAGCAGGCTGCCGAGCAGCCGCACGTCGTCGCGCAGCGCGCGCGGCAAGCCGGCGAGATGGCCTCCCTCGTCGCCCTGCGCCGCGCTGCCGCCATCGGGGGCGGAGACCTGCGCCGCCGGCGTTTGTTGCATGTGCGCGTCTCAAGCGTTGCGTTCGGCGGAAAACTATACTCGCCGAATGTCCGATTCCGCTGCGCTGGCCGGCCCCGTCGCCGAGCGTTCGACGCCGGCGCCGGCTGGCGCCCAAGCCCGCGGCATCCTGCGGCAGGTCTACGGCTACGACGACTTCCGCCACGGCCAGGAGGCGATCATCGATGCCGCGCTGGCGGAGCGCGACTGTCTCGTGCTCATGCCGACCGGCGGCGGCAAATCCCTGTGCTACCAGATTCCGGCGCAGTTGCGCCCCGGCGTCGGCATCGTCGTGTCGCCGCTGATCGCCTTGATGGCGGACCAAGTGGCGGCGCTGCGCCAGCTCGGCGTGTCCGCCGCCTGCCTCAACTCGACAGTGGCCTGGCGCGAGCAGATGGCGATCCGCGACGCCTTGGCCGCATCAAAGCTGGACTTGCTCTATCTCGCGCCAGAGCGCCTGTTGCAGGAGGACACCCTCGCGCTTCTCGATGGCTGCGAAATCGCCCTCTTCGCCATCGACGAGGCGCACTGCGTGTCGCAGTGGGGCCACGACTTCCGCCAGGACTACCTGGGCCTCGACGTCCTTGCCGAGCGCTTCCCGCGCGTTCCCCGCATGGCGCTCACCGCCACCGCCGACCAGCGCACGCGCACCGAGATCGTCCAGCGCCTCGCGCTCAAGCGGCCGGCGCGTTTCGTGAGCGGCTTCGACCGCCCCAACATCCGCTACACCGTGCAGGCGAAGGCGAACGCCAACGCGCAGCTATTGCGCTTCCTCGACGAGCGCCGCGGCGACGCCGGCATCGTCTACTGCCTGTCGCGGCGCAAGACCGAGGCTGTCGCGGAACTCCTGCGCAGCGAAGGCCACGACGCGCTGGCCTACCACGCCGGCCTGGCGGGAGAAGAGCGGGCGGCCCATCAAGCGCGGTTTCTGCGCGACGACGGCGTGGTCATCGTCGCCACGGTGGCCTTCGGCATGGGCATCGACAAGCCGGACGTGCGTTTCGTCGCCCATGTCGATCTGCCGAAGAGCGTGGAGGCCTACTACCAGGAGACCGGGCGCGCCGGCCGCGACGGGCGGCCGGCCGAGGCGTGGATGGTCTACGGCTTGCAGGACGTCGTGCGGCTGCGGCAGATGGTGGAGGAGTCCGAGGCCGGCGAGGAGCACAAGCGCATCGAACGCGGCAAGCTCGACGCGCTGCTGGGCTGGTGCGAGGTCACGGCCTGCCGACGCGCCGCCCTGCTGCGCTACTTCGGCGACGAACCGGCGGCGCGGTGCGGCAATTGCGACACCTGCCTGGCGCCGCCAACCACCTGGGACGGCACGGTGGAAGCGCAGAAGCTGATGTCCTGCATTGTTCGCACCGGCCAGCGCTTCGGCGCCGCGCACGTCATCGACGTGCTGCGCGGCAAGGACACGGCGAAGGTGCGCCAGCACCGCCACGCCGGGCTCACGACCTTCGGCATCGGCGAGGCGCGCAGCGAGCAGCAATGGCGCTCGCTGCTGCGGCAGCTGATCGTGCGCGGCTTCGTTCGTTCCGAGCCGGCGCGCTACGGCGCTCTGGCGCTGACCTCGGCGGCGCGCCCGTTGCTGCGCGGCGAAGCCACGCTGACGCTGCGCGAAGAGGCGAAGGCGACGAGTCGACGCACCCGCGCCCGGGACGCGACGGGCGATGGCAGCGGCGCGTTCGAGGTGGCCGCCGAGGACGGCGCGCTGTGGGAAGCGCTGCGCGAATGCCGTTCGCAGCTTGCGGCCGACGCCGAAGTGCCGCCGTACGTGGTCTTCCACGACACGACGCTCAAGGAGTTCGCGCGCCTGCGCCCCCGCTCCCTGCCGGAGATGCTGCAGGTCCACGGCGTCGGCGAGGCGAAGCTCGCCCGCTACGGCGAAGCGTTCCTTGCGGTGCTGGCAGAGCACCCGCCAGCCGACGAGGCGGCGTCTCGGCCCGTAGAAGCCGGCGCCTAGGTTCCGCTCAGATAGTCGAACACCTTGACCACCTTGCGCACGCCGAAGATCGTGCGCGCCGCTTCGGCCGCGGCATCGGCTTGCGAACGCGGCAACACTCCCATCAGGTACACCACGCCGTCCTCCGTGACGACCTTGATGCGCGCCGCGTCCACTTCCTTGACCTGCGCGAACTTGGACAGCACCTTGGCCGTGAGCCAGCCATCGTTGGCGCGCGCCACGAACCCAGTGGGGCTGCCCACCGTCAGTTCGTTGTGGACGGCGCGCACGTCGCCCAGACCAGCAAGCGCCGTCTCGGCGCTGCTGCGCAGTGCTTCGTCCTGCACTTCGCCGGTCAGCAGCACAATGCCGTGGTAGCTGGCGACGTTGACGTGGCTCGCCGTCAAGCGCTGATCGGCGGCGCGGATGCGCTGGTTGGCCTGGCGCACGATGGCGAGGTCGTCGACGATCTCCGCCGGGGTGCGCAGCGTGGGGTCCTTGCCGGTGACGCTCATGCAGCCGCCGGCCGCAACCAGCGGAAGGGCGACGGCGAGGCAGACACGGGCACAGACGCGGGAGGCCGGGAGCTCAGCAGTCCATTGCTTCAAACGCATTGGGAGTCCATTCGCAAGCGATGCCGTAGTTTGCGCTCCACGCCGACACCACGTCAAATCGCGCTTCGCGGAAGCCGTGCTCCGGGTGATCCGCCAAGTACAGCGCGGCCGTGCGCGCGAGGCGGCGCTGCTTGTGCGCATCGACGGAATCGAGGCCGCTGCCCCAGGCGCGGCGTTGGCGATAGCGCACTTCCACGAACACCAGCGTGTCGCCGTCGAGCATCACCAGATCGATCTCGCCGGTGCGCCGGGCGTAGTTGCGCGTCAGCGTTCGCAGGCCGCCGTCGTTGAGGAGGCGTTCGGCGCGGCGTTCGGCGCGGCGGCCGGCGCGCTGCGGCGTCTTGCGGAACAGGCGCCGCGCGTTCCCGGGCGGGCGACCGCCTTTTCCTCGCAGCCGCATGCGCCGGTCATCGGGCTGCGTCGTCCAAGGCGACCAGTCGGCCGCCGACCACTTCGCCCCACGCCATCGCGCGCCGGATCAGACCGTTCGGCTGCAACGTCAGTTGTCCCGTGCTGCCGGCCACGGACTCGCCATGGCCCGTGAGACGGTCTAGCTGATTGGCGAGGCGATAGCCATCCACTCCCAGGGCGAACACGGCGGCTAGACTGCCGCGGCTCGTCGCCAAGTCCGCGCTGGCCTCGCGCAGCTCGCTCTTGTAAAGGCGCCAGGGGATGTCGCAGACGCGCAGCCCTTCGAACTCCGCCCATGCCGCGCCGCGCACCGACTGCGCGGGCGCATAGGTTGCCAAGTCGCCGGCGAAGTGGAAGTCCAAGGCCGGCTTCAACGCGGTGAGCTGCACGTCGTCCACGAAGGCCACCAGGGCATCCACGTCGTCGCGGCGCATCGGCATGAACTCCAACCCCACGCCGAGCAGCCGCGTCAAGCGCGCATGGCGCTCTCGGCCAGCGGCGATGCCGAGCACGTCTGCCGCCACTTGGGTGGCGTCGCCCGTGCCGGCGAGCGTGCCGACGGCGACGACCTCGACGCCGTCCAGGTCCGCCTCAAAGCGCGTCCGGGCGCGACTCGCCCAGCCGCCGGGCAAACCGCTCTCGAACAGCGCCACGCGCTCGACGCCGTCGGCCGGCAAACGTGCCGCGATGGCCGCAGCAGTCTCTTCGACGGCCAGAGTCAACTGCGGAAAGAGCGCACTGCCGTCGTCCGGCTGATTCAGCGCCAGCACCGGCAACTGCGGCGGCAGCGCGGCCAGTTCGGAGACCGCGGCCTTGTCGAGCGGCCCGACCAGGATGTCGGCGCCGTCCGCCAAGGCTCGGTCGTGCGCTTCGGCCACGGACATGATGCCGGTGTCGTAGATGGCCACGGTGGGTACACTTCCAACGTTGCTTCCGTCGCTTCGCGCCGCGTGCAGATGGGCGGCGAGGAATCCATCGCGCACCGCTTCGGCGAGCGCCGCGAGGTCGCCGCTCAAGGGCACGAGCAGCGCCAGCGCGCGAACCGGCGTTGGCGTGCGGACGATGCTTGGCGGCGGAAAACGCGCCGCCGGGTGGTTTGGGTTTCGCGCCTGCCAAGCGCGCCACGTCTGCGCCTGGGAAGTCGCCGCGAGCGCACCGTTGAACTGGTGCGCAAGCGTCAGCCAAGCCGCCGCGACCGGCGTGGGCGCAGACGCGGCCAGACTGGCCAGCACAGGCGCCGGCAACCGCGACAGACCGCGCCAGATCGCCGCGGTCACGGTGGCCGTGTCGTCGGTCGCGGCGTCGAGCTCGCCGCTCGCGTCGAGCTGTTCGACGGCCGCCATGAGCGACAGCACTGCCGTCGTCGAATCGTCGGCAGAGGCAAGCGCCTGCGCGGCCAGTCGCGCCGCCTCGAGCCGTTGCTCCCAAGTGGTCGGCTGCAGCGTTTCCGCAAGGTGCGCTGTTGCAGTGACGTCGCCGGCGGCGAGCGCAAGCTCCAAGGCCGCGGCGTCGCTCTCGAAGCGCTGCGCGTCGGTCAGCGCGGTGGCCGCCAGCCGGCGCTGCACCCGTGCGGCGGCGTCGAAGTCGCCGCGTTCGAGCAGTTCGCGCAAAGCGGCGAGGAGCGCCTCGGCGCGCTCCTGGGCGTTGGTGGCGGATTCGGCCACGGCAAGGGCGCGCGCCGCGGCATCGGGTTCCTCTTCGCGAACCGTCGCCGGCCGTTCGGGCGCGCCCGCGCAGCCGCCGGCGAGGGCGACCAGTGCCGCGAGCAGCCACGCGGCCACTTGCCGGTGGGCCGCGCCGCTAGAATGCGCTGCTGTTCTGGGTCGAGGCATGTCGATCATGGCGGCGGACTTCCCGGCTTCCGCGACGACTGCGCGCACTCCTGGACGGCTCTACGTGGTGGCGACGCCGATTGGCAATCTGGCGGACATCACGCAGCGGGCGGGAGAGGTGCTCGCCAGTGTGCCGCTGGTGGCTTGCGAAGATACCAGACGCAGCCGCGTGCTGTTGGCGCGCCTTGGGGCCGCGCCGCGACTGGTGGCGCTGCACGACCACAACGAGGCGGAAGGCAGCGACCGCGTGCTGCGGCACTTGCTCGAAGGCGGCGATGCGGCGCTCGTCTCGGATGCCGGCACGCCGCTGATCTCGGACCCGGGCTTCGAACTCGTGCGCGGGGCGTGGCGAAGCGGCGTGGCGGTGACGCCTATTCCCGGCGCCAGCGCGCTGACCGCGGCTCTCGCCGCATCGCCCGTTCCCGCCGGTCGTTTTCGCTTCGAGGGGTTTCTGCCGTCGCGCCCGGCCATGCGCCGCGACGTGCTGCGGGAACTGCTGCGCTCGGATGTCGCGGTGGTGTTCTTCGAGGCGCCGCATCGGCTGCGCGCCGCCCTGGCGGACATCGTGGCCCTGGGCGGCGGCGAGCGTCCGCTCATGCTCTGCCGCGAGCTCACCAAGCGCTTCGAGACGATTCGCTTCGCCAGCGCGGCGAGCATGCTTGAAGACGCCACGGTGCTCGACCGCGGCGAATACGTGTGCGTGCTGGCGGCGGACGACGCGCACCGCTCTACGGGAAACGCCGACGGCGCCGGCGAACACGTCGTGCGGGCGTTGGCGGGCGAACTGCCGCCGGGCCAGGCGGCGCGGCTGGCGGCCAAGATCACCGGCCTGCCGCGCAGCGAACTCTATGCGCTGGCAGCGATTTCCGCTAAATCGCGGAGCCGCACGGGGCGTGGGCTGGCGGGGCGTTGAGAAATAGTTTCTCGCGAACTTTTTGCGGCAGTGGGAGCGATAATCGGCTGGAGTCCACGGAGGGAGCCCAGGGATGGGGCGCGAGGCGAAGTTTCGGAAGGACCTGTCGATGCCCGGGATGCTGGCGGAGGCGCGGCGCTGCTTCGAGCGCGTCGAGGACCGCGTGCCGGGGCGCGGGCTGAACCTGGCGGACTGCCTGATGTCGGGTCTGGCGGTGTTCTCGCTGAAGTATCCGTCGCTGCTGAAGTTCGAGCAGGACGCGCGCGGGCTCGGCGACGGATCGGACGGGACGCGGCGGGAGAACCTTCGGACGCTGTTCGGGATCGAGCGGGCGCCGTCGGACGCCCGGCTTCGGGAGCGCCTGGACGAGTTGGACCCGCGGGAGCTGCGCCGGCCGTTCAAGCGGCTGTTCGGGCTGGCGCAGCGCGGCGGGGTTCTGAAGGACTTCGAGTGGCTGGGCGGCAGGCATCTGCTGTCGGTGGACGGCACGGGGCACTTCTCGTCGCCGACGGTGCACTGCGCGAACTGCTGCGTGAAGGAGCGCGCGGACGGCGGCCGGGAGTACTACCACCAGTCGCTGTGCGCGGTGCTGGTGCATCCGAAGCGCCGGGAGGTTCTGCCCGTGGTTCCGCCGGAGCCGATCCTGAGGCAGGACGGGGCGACGAAGAACGACTGCGAGCGGAACGCGGCCAAGCGCCTGCTGACGGACCTGCGGCGGGAGCATCCGCGCCTGCCGCTGCTGGTGGTGGAGGACGGCCTGGCGTCGAACGGGCCGCACGTCCGGCTGCTGAAGGAACTGGGCATGGGCTTCCTGCTGGGCGCGAAGCAGGGCGACCACGCGGCGCTGTTCGAGTGGGTGGACGAACTGGAGTCGGCGCCGCTGGCGCCGGGCGCGGCGCCGGGGGTGGAGCGCTGGGAGGCCAAGGACGCCGACGGCGTGGAGCACCGCTTCCGGTGGTCGAACGGGGCGCCGCTGAACGACGCCAACGCGGACCTGGAGGTGAACTTCCTCGAATACCTGGAAAGGAGGCCGAACGGCAAGGAGAGACGCTTCTCGTGGGTCACGGACCTGCGGGTGGACAGATGGAACGCAATGGACCTGATGCGCGCCGGGCGGGCGCGCTGGCGGATCGAGAACGAAACGTTCAACACCCTGAAGAACCAAGGCTACGAGTTCGAGCACAACTTCGGCCACGGCAGGAAGCACCTGGCGACGGTGTTCGCCGCGCTGATGCTGCTGGCGTTCGGCATCGACCAGCTGCAGAAGGCATGCTGCCCGCTGTTCCGGGCGGCGCTGGCCAAGGCGACGCGCCCGGCCTACTTCTGGGAGACCTTCAGAGGCATGTTCCTGAACCTCGTCGTCCGCGACTGGCAAACGCTCTACGAGGCGATGGCCTTCGGCCACCGCGCGGAACTGGTTCCCTTCGACACCTCCTGACCCCGGCAGGCCGGAGGCGCGCTCGCGCCCCGGCCTTGGCTCTTCGGGGAACGACATCGCCGCCCTCGGCAATCCGGCAAGGCCGGAGCATGTGCCCTGTCCGCAACGCAAACCCATCCCGCGGCCGCCCAGCCCGCCGGCAACCCCGTGCCCTTAGCGGAAGTAGCTGATGCGCTGGCGGTTTCCGCGCAGCGGCGCCAAGGAAAGGAGTAGGCTTGGGCTTGGAGAGTCGGTCAAGCAACCGCGCGTCGTCTTCCCGCTTCGGGCGAACAGCCTTGGCGCAAGAGCGGCTCGAGGAAAGTCCGGGCTCCACAGGACAGGGCGCCAGGTAATCCCTGGGAGGCGCAAGCCTGCGGCAGGTGCAGCAGAGAGCAGACCGCCAGCCGTTTGCGCGGCCGGCAAGGGTGAAAGGGTGCGGTAAGAGCGCACCGCGGGACCTGGCAACAGGCCCGGCTAGGCACTCCCGCCTGGAGCAAGGCCAAATAGGGGGCCGATGGCGTGGTCCGCGCCGGTCCCGGGTAGGCCGCACGAGACAGTCGGCGACGACTGCCCTAGATGAATGGTTGCTCGCGACAGAACCCGGCTTATCGACCGGCTCTCCGCCTTCACGGGCGACGCGCGTGCGTGTTGACAACCTCTGCGTGGATTGCGAGTCTTGCTCAAGGTCGCAAAGGGCGGACTTGGATGAACAAGCTGGACGATCCGCAAGCGAAGGGGGACCCTCGCGCTGCTGAGGCTCGTTTCCCCTTCGCCTCCGGGGGGGGGGGGGGGGGTACTCTTCCGCTCCTTAGCGTTCCGCTTCGCGCGCGGTTGCGACGCTGGCGCTCCAAGCTGGATTGAACACCGATTCGGGTCCTTGGCGACTGGTGCTCTTGGCGTGTTGGCTGGCCGACCGAAAACAAGCTGTCCGTGCCGGTCTGCTCCGGCAGTCGGCATTCTCGGTATTGACTGGCTTTGCTCGGCATGGCAGTTTGGCAATCGATATGCGGTGTGGTATTTTCGCGTCGCGTTCAACCTTAGGTAGGAGTGCAGGGATGCACCCAGTTTGGAGGGAGCAATGGTGAAGAACGGTATGCGTCCGTGGAGCCGTTGGGCCGTGCTGTCGCCCAAGGGGGCACTTGGCTTGGCCAAACTGGCCAGCCTCGTCGGACTCGTCCTGGTGCTGGTCGCGCCGTTGGCGTGGGCCCTGCGGGCGACGTTCTCCGTTGACGTGAGCGACACCAAGATCTACGCCAAGGAAGTAATCGGGGACGGCTCTTCGGGTGCCGTGGTTGATTACGACGACGAAGCGCCGAAGGTCACGCTGCAGATGGACGTCGCCGGCGGAGTCGGAGAAGGCGATTCGGCGGACGTCACGTTTACGCTGGCCAACGCCAGATTCGCCAGCAACGTGCGGCTCAGCAGCCTTGACGTCACAGAGGGCGCCGCGTTTGTGCGCGTTGCCAGCAGGGAGGACGGCGCGCGCAACGAGAACACCGTCACTTTTCGCATTGAAGCCAGCCAAGCCATCCCCACCGCAACGACCACCGTTTCGCTCGCGTTCGCTCTGCCGGAGCTGACCGGCTTGAGTTCCGGCAAGGATGTCGTGGCGACCGTTGCTGTGGACGCCGCAGGCGGCGGCGACGACCCAGCCGGCGATAGCTGGTGGAGCAGCGACAACATCGACACCACCGTCGCCACCGGTGCCAGCACGGGCCTGGAGAACGGCATCCTGCGTGCGCTCGGTCCAGCGCCGATGACCGGCCCGCGACCGAACAAGCCGGTGGTCAGTTTCGCCGATGGCTTGACGTTCACGGTTGGCGGCAGTGGCGGTCGTCGCATGATCAACGCAGGGATGGACCGCACGACGTTCGTCTCCGAGGGGCCAGCGACCTTGGGGACGGTGACTGTCGGCTTGGCGGCAGCGGCCAATTGCACGGGCGACTCGCCTCCCGCCAACTGCATTCTGCAGCGCAGCGGCGACCCGTTCAGCATCGCCCGACGCGAAGACGGCGAGGGCAACCTCCTCGTCACTTCCACGGGAGACTTCCGCGTCGGCGACGAGGTCTGGTTGGACGCGGACGGAAACCGCACGGCTTCGGCCGGCGAGATGCTGGCGCTGGGCGAAGACGGCGCCATGTCGGGCACCTTCGAACTCGCCGACTTGGCCGGCAACAGCGCGGCTGCCCGCGGAACCCTCGACAGGGACGAAGGCATCGCGACCAGAACGCTCTACTACCAGCCGAATGGCGAAGATGGGATGCGGCCGTCGGAGTTCCGCACCAGGGCCTCGGTCGACTTCGACGAAGCCGACGTGACGGACAAGGGCGAGCAGGAGTCCCGCTTCACTACGGTGTACGCGATGACGGTCGATCCTTCCGGCGCGGGTGCGCCTGTCGCCGTCGTGGAGGAGACGCGCACCGCATCTCCGGTGCCAGCGTTGACGTCGGTGGATATCGGGAATGTGCGCATCAAGTGCGAGGTCTCCTCGCCCTGCGTCATTCACTTGGAGTGCGACGACGTGAGCGGCGAAACGTGGTTCGCCCGACTCGACGAGCCGATCCCGGGCCGCGCCACCCTGCACCTGACCGCAAGCGACATCGCGGAAGCGCTGGGCATCTCGGCCGAAGAGGGTTGGGACGACAGCTTGTCCTGCGCCATCCTCGGCAGCCGCGACATCTCGGTGCAGGTGCTGACCCGCAGCGGCGGGGTGTTGGTGAACCACACCTACGTCGAGAACGACTAGCGCAGCCCATAAGCGCGGGGCGAGAAGCCCCCCGCCCAAGAACAAAGGCCCGGCTTCCCCAGGGAAGCCGGGCCTTTTCGCTTAAGAACCAATCTCTTGAACGATTGCCAGTGGCGTCCGGGGCGTTCGATGCTCCGGGCGTTGGTCGTTAGGCTTAAGGAGGCTCGCGGGGCGGCCCCTTGGCCCGAATGCGGGCCGTGCGATCGCTTGGTGGCTGGACAGATGCCGCCGTCTATTGAAGCGCGGCAAGAGGATTCGGATCAGATGCCGTTCGCTTGGCGGGCCGCCGCTGCAAGTTCGTCGGCGTATTCGCGCACTTGGTTCGCGCCCTCGCCTTCGACCATGATTCGCAGCATGGGTTCGGTGCCGCTTGGCCGGATGACGACGCGGCCTCGCTCGCCGAGCGCCGCTTCGATGTTGCGGGCGACGTTGCCAAGGGATGCACTCGCGGCAATGTGACGCGGATCCTTGGTCTCGACGTTCACCGCGGCCTGCGGCAGCTTGTGCATGCCGGCGCGCAGTTCGCGCAGCGACCGTCCGCTCTCCACCATCGCGGCGAGCACCTGCAAAGCGGCCACGATGCCGTCGCCGGTGGTGGTGAGGGCAAGGCAGATGATGTGGCCGGAGGACTCGCCGCCGAGTTCCCAGCCGTTGGCGCGCAGACGTTCGTGGACGTGGCGGTCGCCCACCGCGACGCGCTCGAAGGGAATGCCGCAGGTTTCCAAGGCCCGTTCCAGGCCCAGATTGCTCATGACCGTGCCGACGACGCCGCCTTCGATGCGCCCGCGCATGAAGCTGGACTTGGCGATGACGTACAGCAGTTCGTCGCCATCCACCACGTCGCCGCTTGCGTCCACCATGGCCACGCGGTCGCCGTCGCCGTCGAAGGCGATGCCGACGTCGGCGCCGGTCTCCACGACCTTGGCGGCGACGCGCTGCGGATGCGTCGAGCCGCAGCGCTCGTTGATGTTCGTGCCGTCGGGCGCAACGCCGATTGCGTCGACCTTCGCGCCGAGTTCGGAGAACACCTTCGGCGCCACGGCGTAGGTCGCGCCGTTGGCGCAGTCGAGCACGACTTTCAAGCCATTGAGATTCACGCCGCGATCCATCGTGCTCTTGCAGAACTCGATGTAGCGGCCACGGGCGTCGTCGACGCGGTAGGCGCGGCCCAAGTCGGCCGAGCCGACGCACTTGATGGGTTCGCGCACCTGACGCTCGATGGCGTATTCGCGTTCGTCGGCGAGCTTGTTGCCCTGGGCGTCGAAGATCTTGATGCCGTTGTCGTCGAACGGATTGTGGGAGGCGCTGATGACGATGCCAGCGTCGGCGCCGAGGGTGCGCGTGAGGTAGGCGACCGCCGGCGTGGGAATGGGGCTCAGAAGGTTGACGTCCACGCCAGCCGAGACCAGGCCGGCCTCGAGCACGGATTCGATCATGTAGCCGGAGATGCGCGTGTCCTTGCCGATCAGCACTTTCGGCGCATGGCCGTTCGCCAGCACCTTGCCGATGGCCCAGCCGAGGTGCAGGCAGAAGTCCGGCGAGATTGGCGCGCCGCCGACGCGCCCGCGAATGCCGTCGGTCCCGAAGTAGTCTCTCTTCATCGGCGCTCCATGCGATTGCGTGCCTTGGGTTCCGTGGCTGTGTGTCGGCTGCCGACGCCTTGCTCTCGCCGCCCCGCTCTGCGGATCAGTGTTCCTCGATTGGGCCGCCGATCGGCCGCGACCCGCCACGCGATGGACTGCTCGACGGCTTCTCGCTCTTCTCTTCGCCAGACGCTTCCTGCGCGTCGTCTTCCTCCACCGGCTGCGGCGGCGGCTCGACGATGCGCGGCGCTCGGCCGGCCATGATGTCGTCGGCCTGTTCCGGCGTGAGCGTCTCGAGTTCCACAAGCGCTTCCGCCATTTTGTCCAGCTTGTCCTTGTTCTCTTCGAGAATGCGCTGGGCGGTGGCGTAGCAGCCCTCGACGATGCTGCGCACTTCCTGGTCGATTTCCCGCGCCGTGTCGCTCGAGATGGGCTTTGGCTGCGCCGCCGCGGACATGCCGAGGAAGACCTCGCCGTCTTCTTCGTCGTAGAGCAGCGGCCCCATGCGCTCGGAGAAGCCCCAGCGCGTCACCATGTTGCGCGCCAGCTGACTGGCGCGTTCGATGTCGTTGGCGGCGCCGGTGGTGATGCCGTCCGGGCCGTTGATCATCTCTTCCGCCACGCGCCCGCCGAACAGCATGCAGATCTGGCTGATGATGGAGCGGCGGCTCAAGCTGTGGCGGTCCTCTTCCGGCAGGAACATCGTCACGCCGAGGGCGCGGCCGCGGGGCACGATGGTGATCTTGTAGAGCTCGTCGTACTCCGGCACGCTGCGCCCGACGATGGCGTGGCCCGCCTCGTGGTAGGCGGTGTTGCGCCGCTCCTTCTCGGACATGACCATCGACTTGCGCTCGGCGCCCATCATGATCTTGTCCTTCGCCTTCTCGAAATCGTCCATGTCCACGAGCCGCTTGCCGAGCCGGGCGGCGAAAAGCGCGGCCTCGTTGACGATGTTCTCCAGGTCGGCGCCGCAGAAGCCGGGCGTGCCGCGCGCGATCACGGACGCATCAACGTTTTCCGAGACCGGCACGTTGCGCATGTGCACCTTCATGATCTGCTCGCGCCCGCGGATGTCCGGCAGCGGCACGACCACCTGCCGGTCGAAGCGGCCCGGGCGCAGCAACGCCGGATCGAGGACGTCCGGGCGGTTGGTCGCGGCGATGACGATGATGCCGTCGTTCGCCTCGAAGCCGTCCATCTCCACGAGAAGCTGGTTCAGCGTCTGTTCGCGCTCGTCGTGGCCGCCGCCGAAGCCAGCGCCCCGATGCCGGCCCACGGCGTCGATCTCGTCGATGAAGATGATGCACGGCGACTGCTTCTTGGCCTGCTCGAACATGTCGCGCACCCGCGATGCGCCCACGCCGACGAACATCTCCACGAAGTCCGAGCCGGAGATGGAAAAGAACGGCACCTTCGCTTCGCCGGCGATGGCGCGCGCCAGCAGCGTCTTGCCGGTGCCGGGAGAGCCGACCATCAGCGTGCCGCGCGGGATGCGCCCGCCCAAGCGCTGGAACTTGCTGGGATCGCGCAGAAACTCGACCAGCTCCTGCACGTCTTCCTTGGCCTCGTCCACGCCGGCGACGTCCGCGAAGGTCGTCTTGATCTGTTCCTCGGAGAGCAGGCGCGCCTTGCTCTTGCCGAAGGTCATCGGATTGCCGCGCCCGCCGAGGCCGCCCTGCATCTGCCGCATCAGCAGCATGAACACCGCGATGATGATGAGAATGGGGAAGCTGGCGATGAGCAGCTGCGCCCAGAAGCTCTGCTCCTCCGGCTCCTTGCCTTCCACGTTGACGTTGGCGTCGAGCAGGTAGTCGAGCAGCTTCGGGTCGCCCACGGAAGGCAGCACCACGCGGAACTGTTCGTTGTTGTGCCGCGTCGCCAGCATTTCCGCGCCCTCGAAGGCGACCGAGGCGACATGGCCGTCGCGCACCTGCTTGATGAACGACGAGTAGGTCTCCTTGCGCTGCTCGTTGACGACGTTGAAGGTGTTGAAGACCGTCACCAGAACGACGCCGATGATCAGCCAAAGCAGCAGGTTTTTGCCCATGTTGTTCAAGGCTCGATTCCTCGCCTGCGACTGCGCCGCACTCGTGCAATTGCGTGCGAAACGCGCCCCGGACGCAACATCCAGGAAGGTGCGACGGAGACTACACCATTTGCAGCCGCCCCGCCATGCGCGAGAGTGGGCGAACGCGGTGCTGCGCGGCCCCGGCGCACGGGCGGAGAGCGATAGGGGCGCAGCGCCGATGCGCGGTGCGTGCCACCGCCCGACGGATCAGAGCAGCGCGACTTCCTCGATTTCGTACTCGCGCTTGCCGTTCGGCGTTTCCACCACCGCGGAGTCGCCCTCGCCCTTGCCGATCAGGGCCTTTGCGAGCGGCGACATGATGGAGATCTTGCTCGCCTTCACGTCCGCTTCGTCTTCGCCGACGATCTTGTAGCGCACGCTCTGGCCGCCGTCGACGTCGTGCAGCGTCACCGTTGCGCCGAACACCACCTTGCCGGTGGGCCGCAGCTTGGTCACGTCGATCACCTGGGCGTCGGCCAGCCAGGCCTCGATCTGGCGGATGCGCGCTTCGGTGAGCCCCTGGCGCTCCTTGGCGGCGTGGTACTCGGCGTTTTCGCGCAGATCGCCGTGTTCGCGCGCCGCGCCGATCGCCTTGGAGATGGCCGGCCGCGCCACGTTCTTCAGTTGGTCGAGCTCCTCGCGCAGCTTCTCCGCGCCCTCGACAGTCATGGGTGTCATTTCTGCATGGTCCGCAACTCGGCGTGCATGTCCTGCAGGCGGCGCACGGTGTCGACCCGCCCGTCGCGGATCGCCTTGCAAAAGGCTTCGCCGCCGGACAGCGTGGTTGTGTAGCACACTTTGTGGCGCAGTGCGAGACGCCGGATCACCGCCGAGTCGGCGATGGCCTGGCGGCCTTCGGTGCTGTTCACGATCAGATCGACGACGTCGTTGCGCAGCAGATCGGCGATGTCGGGGCGTCCCTCGGTGACCTTGTTCACCACCTCGCACGGCACCCCGGCCTCTTGCAGGCAGCGCGCCGTGCCGCGGGTGGCCACGATGGCGAAGCCTAGGGCGGCGAGCTCGCGCCCCACCGCGCCGACGAAGGGACGGTCCGAGGGCTTGACGCTCACGAACGCCTTGCCGCCGCGCGGCAATCGTTCGCCGGCGCCCAAGGACGCCTTGGCGAACGCCTCTGCGAAGGTGTCGCCGACGCCCATCACCTCGCCCGTGGACTTCATCTCCGGCCCGAGAATGGGATCGACGCCCGGGAACTTCGGAAACGGAAACACCGATTCCTTCACGCAGACGTAGTGCGGAATCACTTCCTCCGTGAAGCCCTGCTCGGCGAGCGAGGCACCGGCCATGCAGCGCGCCGCCACCTTGGCCAGCGAGACGCCGATGCACTTCGAGACGAAGGGCACCGTGCGCGATGCCCTGGGGTTCGCTTCGAGAACGTAGATGTCGCGGTCCTGCACGGCGAGCTGCACGTTCATCAGCCCGACGACGCCGAGCTCCAGCGCCAGCGCGCGCACTTGGCGGCGGATTTCGTTCTGCGTCTCTTCCGGCAGCGAGAACGGCGGCAGCGAGCAGGCCGAGTCGCCGGAGTGGACGCCGGCCTGTTCGATGTGCTGCATGATGGCGCCGATCACCACCTGCTTGCCGTCCGCCACGGCGTCGACGTCCACTTCCACGGCCTGGTCGAGAAAGCGGTCGAGAAGCACCGGCGCGGAATTGGAGACGTCCACCGCGCCAGCGAAGTAGCGCTCGAGGTCGCGCGCGCCGTAGACGATTTCCATGGCTCGTCCGCCGAGCACGTAGGACGGGCGCACGACGATGGGATAGCCGATCTCGGCGGCCGCGTCGATGCCGCCTTGCAGGTCGAGGGCGGTGCGGTTGGAGGGTTGGCGCAGGCCGATCTTGTCGATCACGCCTTGGAAGCGCTGCCGATCCTCGGCGCGGTCGATGGCGTCCGAGCTGGTGCCCACGATGCGGACGCCGGCGGCATGCAGCCGATCCACCAGCTTGAGCGGCGTCTGGCCGCCGAACTGCACGATCAGGCCGTCCGGCTGCTCCACGTCGACGATGGCCAGCACGTCCTCGAGGGTCACCGGCTCGAAGTACAGCCGGTCCGAGGTGTCGTAGTCGGTGGAGACGGTCTCCGGATTGCAGTTCACCATGATGGTCTCGAAGCCGTCTTCGCGCATCGCCAATGCCGCGTGGACGCAGCAGTAGTCGAACTCGATGCCCTGCCCGATGCGGTTCGGGCCGCCGCCGAGCACCATGATCTTGCGCCGCTCGGACGGGGCGGCCTCGCACTCTTCCTCGTAGGTGGAGTAGAGGTAGGCGGTCGCCGCCGGAAACTCCGCGGCGCAGGTGTCCACGCGCTTGAACACCGGCTTCACGCCGTGCGCGAGGCGCCGGCGGCGCACGTCCTCCTCGGCGCATTGCAACAGGACGGCCAGGCGGGCGTCCGAGAAGCCGTCGCGCTTGGCGCCGCGCCATTCGGCGGCATCCAACGCCGCGGCGTTCTTGCCGGCAAGCGCGGCCTCGGCCTGCACCAGTTCTTCCACCTGGGCGAGGAACCAGCGGTCGATGCCGGTGGCCTGCGCCACCGCCGCTACGGTGCGCCCGGCGCGAAAGGCATCCGCCACGTAGAGAATGCGCTCGGCGCCGGCGCGGCTGAGCTCCTGCATCAGCGTGTCCACCCCCTCGGCGCTGGCCGGATCGATGCGCGGGTCGAGGCCGGCGAGGCCGGTCTCCAGGCTGCGCAAGGCCTTCTGCAGCGCTTCCTTGAAGGTTCGGCCGATGGCCATGGCCTCGCCCACGGACTTCATCTGCGTGGTCAGGCGGTCGTCGGCCTGCTCGAACTTCTCGAAGGTGAAGCGCGGCGCCTTCACCACGACGTAGTCGATGGCCGGCTCGAAGGAGGCCGGCGTGACGCCGGTGATGTCGTTGGCGAGTTCGTCCAGCGAGTAGCCGAGGGCCAGCCTGGCCGCGACCTTGGCGATGGGAAAGCCGGTAGCCTTGGAGGCGAGCGCCGACGAACGGGAGACCCGTGGATTCATCTCGATCACCACCATGCGCCCGCTCGCCGGATCGATGGCGAACTGCACGTTCGAGCCGCCGGTCTCCACGCCGATCTCGCGCAGCACGGCGATGGAGGCGTCGCGCAGCAGCTGGTATTCCTTGTCCGTGAGGGTCTGCGCCGGCGCCACGGTGATGGAGTCGCCGGTGTGGATGCCCATCGGGTCGAGATTCTCGATGGAGCAGACGATGATGCAGTTGTCGCGCTTGTCGCGCACCACCTCCATCTCGAACTCCTTCCAGCCGAGCAGCGATTCGTCGATGAGCAGTTCGCTGGTCGGCGAGAGGTCGAGTCCGCGGCGGCAGATTTCCAGGAACTCGTCGCGGTTGTAGGCGACGCCGCCGCCGCTGCCGCCGAGCGTGAAGGACGGACGGATGATGCACGGGAAGCCGATGCGGCTCTGCACCTGCTGCGCCTCTTCGAGGCTGTGGGCGATTGCCGAGCGCGGCGTGGCGAGGCCGATGCGATTCATGGCGGCGATGAAGCGTTCGCGGTCCTCGGCCTTGTCGATGGCGTCCTGGCTGGCGCCGATCAGTTCCACGCCGGCGGCGTCGAGCACGCCTTCGCGCACGAGGTCCAAAGCACAGTTCAACGCCGTCTGGCCGCCCATCGTCGGCAGCAGGGCGTCGGGCCGCTCGGCGTCGATGATGCGCGCCACCGTGCGCCACTCCACCGGTTCGATGTAGGTCGCATCGGCGGTGTTCGGATCGGTCATGATGGTGGCCGGATTGGAGTTCACCAGCACCACCCGGCAGCCGTCGTCCTTGAGCGCCTTGCAGGCTTGCGCCCCCGAATAGTCGAACTCGCAGGCTTGGCCGATGACGATTGGGCCGGCGCCGAGCACCAGAACGGATTCGATGTCGGCGCGGCGCGGCATGTTCAGTGGGCCATGGCGGCCACGAAGCGATCGAACAGATGGCCGCAGTCGCGGGGGCCGGGGCTCGCCTCCGGGTGTCCTTGGAATCCGAAGGCGGAATGCGTCGTCGAGCGGATGCCCTGCACGCTGCCGTCGAACAGCGAACGGTGCGTCACTTCGAGGTCGGCGGGCAGGGAATCGCCGTCCACCGCGAAGCCGTGGTTCTGGCTGGTGATGACGACTTCGCCGCTGGCCACGTCCTGCACCGGATGGTTGGCGCCGTGGTGGCCGAAGGGCATCTTCACCGTCTTGGCGCCGCAGGCCAGGGCGAGGATCTGGTGGCCGAGACAGATGCCGAAGACTGGCAGCCCGGCGTCCAGGAAGTCCCGCGTGGCGGCGATGGCGTAGCCGCATGGCTGCGGATCGCCTGGGCCGTTGGAAAGGAAGATGCCGTCCGGCGCGAGGGCGATGCTGCGTTCCGCTGGCGTCTGCGCCGGCACCACGGTGATGCGGCAGCCGCGTTCCCGCAGCATCCGCAGGATGTTGCGCTTGACGCCGAAGTCGTAGGCCACGACGTGGGGCGCATCGGCGTCGTCCGGCAGTTCCCGGTAGCCGTGGTCGAGCGCCCAGCCGCCTTCGGTCCAGGCCGTGGTTTCCTTTCTGGACACCACCTTGGCCAGATCCATGCCCGCGAGGCCCGGAAACGCCCGCGCCTTGGCCAGCGCTTCTTCGGCGCTCGCCTTCTCGCCAGCGGCGATGCAGCCGCCGAGGGCGCCCCGTTCGCGGATGCGCCGCGTCAGCCGCCGGGTGTCGATGTCGGCGATGGCCACCGTGTCGGTTGCGGCGAGGTATTCGGGCAGCCCTTGTTCGGCGCGCCAGCTGGAATGCACCGCCGGGCAGTCGCGCACGACCAGCCCGGCAGCCCAGGTTCGACGCGACTCGACGTCCTGCCGATTCACGCCGGTGTTGCCGATGTGGGGATAGGTCAGCGCGACGATCTGACGGGCGTAGGACGGATCGGTGAGGATCTCCTGATAGCCGGTCATGGCGGTGTTGAAGACCACCTCGCCGACTGCGAAACCGGACGCGCCGACAGACCTGCCGCGAAAAAGACTTCCGTCTTCCAGCATCAACAACGCAGTCATGGCATCCCGACACGAAAAGGCGAGAGCAGCGCCCGTTGTTGCGCCCTCTCGCCGAACCAAGGCAATGATAGGCCAAAACGGGCGCTCGCTTCATCCGCTTGCCCATTGCCGCCGGGCAAGGAAACGCGGGCACGCGCACTCGGCAGAGACGCACGGTGCGTCTGGGCACCGAGGACGGACTACGCTTGGCTCAAGCCATCGGCTACCGCGATCATCGCCTGCACCAACCGCGCGGTTGCGTCGACGTCGATGGTTGCGGGCCAGCGGTCGTCCGGATGGTGGAACCAGGCGTTGGTGCCGAGCAGGGAGACGTAGCGCCCGCCCGAATCGAAGATGTTGCGCGCTTCGCCGCCGGGGCGCTGGCCGGGCGGCGTTTCGTCCTCGGGAAGCGCATCCGCTTGCGCCATCGCCCCGCGAGCGAGGCTGCGCAAGTCGGCGTCGGACGTTTGCAGGCGTACCCGCGAGCCCTTGGCGGCGAAGTTGGCGCCGAGGTGCAGCCACGCCCGCGCTTCGGCGAGGCGTGGATGCTGCCGCAGGTGGTGTTCGAGACCCAAGTGCCCAAGCTCGTGCCCGCTGGTTGCGAGAAAGCACACGTCGCGCTGCGGCGGCTGGCCGGCGAAGTGCCGCAGCAGCGCCAGCCAAACGGCGATGCCGCCGCCGCGTTCGGCGGTGCTCGTCCACCACGAGCTCTTCGGCGTCGTCACCACCAGCGGCGCAAGTTCGCCACGCTTGGCGACGCCGGGAATGCGCACGGTCACATTGCATCCCAGAGCATCCTCCTTGGCCACGTCCACGATGACGCGAGCGGTCTCGCCGCGTTGCGCTGCGTCGCGCAGCCAGCCTTCGTGTTCGGTGGCCACCTGCAGCACCGGCGGGCCGAAGGGCGCCGTGAAGCTGTCGGCATTCTGCAGCGCGAGGCCGGGCACGGCGGCGTTCATCTTCGCCACGGCCACGAGCGCCTGGGCATTGCCTCGGCGAGCGTTCTGGAACGCCGCATTGGCTGCCGTGCCTGCCGCTGGCCCGACGGCGCCGAGACCGATGCCGCTCGCGGCGGGCAGCGACGCGAGCGGCGCGGCCACGCCGGCCGGCCCCGAGGCGGCGCCGTCGAACATCGGCACGCCCGAGACCGCGACGGCGCCGATCTCCACGGTGCATCGGCGCAACGCCCAACGCGCCAGCGGAAAGGTGTCGAGCACCGGGGACGCCGCCTCGCTTCGCACGGCGGCGACCAGCCAATCGGCCGTCTCGCGGTCCCCTTCGGTGCCGGTGCGGTGGTCGGCGATGGCGTCCCAGCCTTGGATGTCCGCTGCGGCCTGCCGCCGCAGCGCGCCTGCGTCAACCATCATGCCGCTCTCCTGTCCATGCTGCGCTCGCCAAGCTATCTCGGTTGCACGCGCTCCAGCTGTCGGTTGTAGAGCCGCCAGCCGAGCCGAGCGACCAGCGCGAGCACTGCCACGGCCACGGCGTACCACATCAGGAATCCCCAGGAGACCGACAGAATGGCCTCCATTTCGAGCATCAGCACGGTGAGCATGTGCGTTCCGGCCGCCATCGTCGCCACGGACGCGCCGCGACGGTGGAAGAGCTCAAAGAGGGTGCGATAGAGAACGCCGAGAACGAACATGCCGATGAGCGTCCCCAGCGCGCCGAAGTTGGCGTACAGCTCGCCCATCTGATGCACCTTGAAGGCATTCACCCGGTTTGCGAAGGGTACGAATCCGTAGCGTTGGCCGAGGTCCACCGTGTCTGCCGGCTTGTCCTCGTAGAGGACGCGCGGGATGAACTTGAAGAGCAACGGCGCCAGCGTCTGGCCGTCCAGGAAACGAACGGGAATCGGTGTGTTGGCGACCAGCCAAGCCAACGGCAGCAGGCGGTCCAGCCGGTCGATCGTCGTCTCGGTGCCCGTGAATGGGTCGTCTTCGCCGTCGAAGGCCGAAACGATGCTGGTTGCGAAAACGGTGGTCTTCGCGGCCAATGAGTCCTGGGCCCTCGACGCCCACGGGTTTCGGCCAGGGCCGCCGAACGTCTCGCGGCCGAGCGAAGCTGCGATTCGCCCGGTCCGCTCGTGGAACAGCAGTGCGCTGCCGCCCTCCCTCAAGCCCGTTCGGTCGCCTTGGAAATCCGACAGCGCAGCGAGGGGGAAGACGACGCGCTCGCCGGCAACGTATACATGGCCGAGGACGTATTCTCCCCAATTGTCGTCGTCCAACACGACGCGGATGATGCTGCCAGCCTGCGCCACCGCCAAGTCGTCGCGTCGCTCGGGGTCGGCCAGGACCAGCACCAGCCTGCTCGTTCTCATCTTCGAGGGATCGATCTGCCACGTCGAGCGGTCCTTGGTCAGGAACCGCCACTCGCCATCGGCGCGAACCGCCCGTTCAAGCACGGCGGATTCCAGCTCGATGCGCCCGGGCAGGTAGGGCTTCTTGCTCAAGGGTACGCGGTATCGATACAGCCCGGCGCGAATTGCGTTGATTTCGTAGTCCGGCAAGGGCGTGTGGCGAACGCAGCGGCCGTCTACAACGTCGCCGGTGGCCAAGTCGAAATCAAAGTTGTCGAATCCGTATTGCCAACGATCGATCGGCAAGTCGTTGGAGTCGACAGGGTCTACGTGCACGAACACGCCCAGGCTGGCGTTGGCCCTTGATTCGTCGCTGTGGCATGTCCCAGGGTCATTGTGGGCGAAGGAGAGCACACGGTCCTGCAACGAAATCGTGTACGCCTTGGTCTGGAAAGCCGGCGCGCTGCCGTCGAACGTGTCGAACTGGTGTGCCGAGAGCCGCCAAGTCGCAGCGGCGTCGACCCCATGCGTCCAGATGAGCCGGCGGTATTCGATACGTGTCGGCACGAGCACGAAGAACAGGATCGTGGCGGTGGCCAGGCCGTAGGCGATGCCACGCCACGTCGGCGTCTGCGCGGTGATCGCATAGGCCACGAAGAGCGCGAACACCGCTTTCAGGCCGTGGTTCACCATGCCGGTGCTCAATCCCAGCACCGTGTAGTAGAACGCGAGCGCCACCATGAAGACGCGCCCCTTGAGGCCCAGCTGGCCACGCAGGTGCAGGTAGAACAGCACCAGGACCGCGAAGACGACGAATTGACCGGCCAGCGTCACTGGGAACGCAATCGCCGGCGTCAGCAGCGTCTCGCCGGCATACATCGAGACCACTGCTGCGTTGTCGAGGTAGAGCAGCGGCGCCGCGACCACGGCGACGGCCACGGCCACCGTCCCCATGAGCCGCGACTCATCGGCGGGCAGCACGCGCACCACTGGCAGCGCTTCGGCGACCTTGCCGCGCACGACCACGAAATACCCCGCCATGAGGGCGACCCAGCCGCCGAGCGCCAACAACAGCGCCCACTCGATGGCGGCGTCGGCCATCAACGGGCGCGAAAACCAAGAGCCGAAGAAGTCCTGCCGCAAGAAAACGGGCGTGGCGAAGTAGGTGGCGTACATGACGCCCACATAGGGCATGAAGGAGTGGTCCCACTCCCGCTTGGACGCCCACATGAAGGATGGAACGGCGCACAGCGCGATGAGCAAGCTGGCGAGCGCGCGCTCCGCCAGCGTGGGCGAAGCAGGCGCGTAGAGATTCAAGACGACGATGGTCGCGACGACTACTCCGGAGACCACCGCGAACATCCGGCTGGCGCTGTCGAACGTGGCGACGATCCTTGGGCTAAGCGGCATTCGGTTTGGTCACAGGTTGGCCTGTCCCCTGCGGGAGAGTCCCAGGATCATGGGATGCCTGCAGAGGGTAGACGTCGACAGTCGCTTGCGGTTCCAGCTTCTGAATCAATCGAGCGCTTTCTTCGCCGGGGGGAGGGGGGCAACTACGCGAGACGCGACGCAAGGTTCTGATCGTCCACCAATGGATCCCATTCCTTCTCGAATCCCTCTCAATCCCAGCGCACCGGCACAGCCTTTTGGCTTGCCGCGACAGAGCGCAACGCTGCGCCCGACTCGCACCACGTGCGCACCTTTCGCGACATTACCACAAGCCCGACGGTCGCTACGTTGCGCCGCGTGCGCCACTGGACGCAGGCCTTGCCGAAACCTCGGCAGAAGGCGCGAGAAGGCGCGATCCGCGGTTCCATTCGCCGCGGCCGTGGGCTAGAATCGCGCCCCATTAGCGGATGCAGGCACGTCCCCTTGGTCACGATTCGACTCGCCCGCCACGGCGGCAAGAAAAAGCCCTTCTACCACGTCACGGTGGCCGAGAAAGGCGCCAAGCGCGACGGGCGCTTCATCGAGCGCATCGGCTTCTACAATCCGTTGGCGCGCGGCAAGGACGAGAAGCTGCGCATCGACACCGTGCGCCTCGACCACTGGCTTGGCGTCGGCGCACTGCCCACCGAGCGCGTTCGCCAATTGGCGAAGCAATGGCGCCAGCAGCAGGCCGCGCCGGCGCCGCAAGCCGCGAAGGAGCACGAAGAAGCCGCTCCCAGCGAAGCGGAGCAAGACGCCGCGTAGCCGTCCGCCGCTTCGGCGGCGGTCTTCGCGGCATTGACGGCGAGCGACTGTCTTGACCGCCCCCAGCACGAGCGCGAACCCGCTGCCGGATGCGCCGCGTACGATCGTCGTCGGCACGGTTGGCCGGCCCTTCGGCGTCGCGGGGTGGATGCACGTGAAGTCGCACACGGAGCCGGCGGAGAACATCCTCGGCTACCGGCCTTGGCAGGCGTCTCGGGGTGCCGGCGGGCATTGGCAGCAAGTCGACGCCGAAGCGCGCTCGCAGCACGGTGGGCTTGTCGCCCGCTTCGACGGCGCGGCGGACCGGGACGCCGCCGCGGCGTGGCGGGGCGCTCGCATCGGCGTCTGCGCGAGCGCTCTCCCTCCGGCAGCGGAACGAGAACACTATTGGCACGACCTCGTCGGCCTGCGCGTCGTCACCCGCGCCGGCGACGACCTCGGCGCCGTCGCTCGGTTGTTTTCCACTGGCGCGCACGACGTGCTGGTCGTGCAGGACGCGGGCCGCGAACGCCTCCTGCCTTTCGTTGGCCACGTCGTCGAGACGGTGGACGCGCCAGGCGGCCGCATCGTCGTCGATTGGCTCCGAGACTGGCTCTAGGCGGAGCACTGGCAGATGCAGACCGCCATCGTCAGCCTGTTTCCAGACGCCGTGGAGTCCGCGCTGGCCGTGGGCGTTGCCGGACGAGCGCGGCGCGACGGGCGCTTCGCCTGCGCCGTCCACAACCCGCGCGACTATGCCGAGGACGCCCGCGGCACGGTGGACGACCGGCCCTTCGGCGGCGGCCCTGGCATGGTGATGATGGCAGCACCCCTGCGCCGCGCCGTGCGCGAGGCCAAGGCCGCGCTGCCGCCGGCGGCGCCGGTAATCTTCCTCACGCCCCAGGGCGAGCGCTTCGACCAGGCCATGGCGCGGGCGCTTGCCGCATTGCCCGGCTTCCTGCTGGTGGCGGCGCGCTACGAGGGCGTGGACGAGCGCTTCGTCGCCACCGAAGTGGACCGCGAACTCTCAATCGGCGACTACGTTCTTTCCGGCGGCGAGCTGCCGGCGCTGGTGGTGATGGACGCGGTGGCGCGTCTGCTGCCCGGCGTGCTCGGCAATCCCCAATCCACGACGGCCGAATCCCATGTGGACGGATTGCTCGACTGCCCGCAATATACGCGCCCGGCGGAAGACCCGGCCGGGGATGTTCCCGACGTGCTGCTCTCCGGCCACCATGCGGCAGTGGCGCGCTGGCGACGCCAGCAAGCGCTGCGCCGCACTTGGGAGCGCCGCCCGGAGCTGCTGCTGGATCGGGAGCTCGACGCCGCCGACCGGGCGCTGCTGCGGGAGTGCATGGCCGAGGAATCCGGGCGCTGAAACACGCCGACAAGGAGCAAGGAGAAGAAACGATGCGTCGCAACAGCACAATCGAGGAGCTCGAATCCGAGCAGATGAAGCACGACTTGCCCGCCTTCTCGCCAGGCGACACGGTGGTGGTGCAAGTGCGCGTGCGGGAAGGCGCCCGGGAGCGCCTGCAGGCGTTCGAGGGCGTCGTGATCGGCAAGCGCAACCGCGGCCTCAATTCGGCCTTCACGGTGCGCAAGATTTCCCACGGCGTGGGCGTGGAACGCACCTTCCAGACCCACAGCCCGTTGATCGCCGACATAGACGTCAAGCGCCGTGGCGACGTGCGCAAGGCGAAACTCTACTATCTGCGCGAGCGGCGGGGACGCGCCGCCCGCATCCGCGAGAAGATCTAGCCGGGCGCGGTTCGAGCGCGGTTCCCTTGGCGAGAGCGTCGCAGGCGAGAGGTCACCAGCTTGCCAGGGCGGATTCCGAGGGGAGGAGCGTCCCCGGCAAGCTGGCTCGTCCTCGAGACGCCGGGAGAGGCATCCGGCGGCCAAGAACAGTCCGCGACTTGCACGGACTCGGCAGTCTTCAAGCAGCTTTCATGCCAGATGCGACAGCCTGCCCATAAGATGTTGAAAACCAAACGGATAGGGCATCAGCGCCACCACGGTTCCAGGCGTGCCGTGGCTTCGCGCCTCCCCTGAAATGGAAGCCGCTGCCGACGCCCTGCCCCGATCCGGTGCAATCGATGCCCACTTGGATCACCTGTGGATGGAGCGGGGCTTGAGCCGAGCGACCTTGGCGGGCTACCGCCAGGATCTCGCGGGTTTCCAGGACTGGCTGCAGCGCGACCTGCTGAGCGCCAGCGAGAGCGATTTGCAGGGCTACTTGGCGGCGCGTCTTGCGGAGCGCCGTTCGCCGCGCACGGTGGCGCGTTTTCTCGCCGCGGCAAGGAGCTTCTACGGCCGTGCCGTGGACGACGGCGCGCTCGTCGCCGACCCCACGGCGAACGTCAGCCGCCCACTGCTCGGCCGGCCGCTTCCCGGCTCGCTCTCCGAGGATGAAGTGGAGCGGCTGCTCAACGCGCCGCGCAGCGACGACCCGCAGAGCGACCCCTTGGGCCTTCGCGACCGGACGATGCTGGAGACCCTCTACGCCACCGGCTTGCGCGTGAGCGAGCTGGTGTCGCTGTCGTTGGCGGCGGCGAATCTGCGCGCCGGTTTGGTGCAGGTAGTCGGCAAGGGCGGCAAGGAACGCCTGGTTCCGCTCGGCGAAGTGGCGCTGGACTGGATCGAGCGGCACTTGGCGGAGGCCAGGCCGCGCATCCTCGCCGGGCGTCCGTGCGATGCGCTCTTCCCAAGCAATCGCGCCCGCGCCATGACGCGGCAGACCTTCTGGCACATCGTCAAGCGCTATGCCGCGGCCGCTGGCATCGAGCGCGAGATCTCGCCGCACACGCTGCGCCACGCCTTCGCCACCCACCTGGTCAACCACGGCGCCGACCTGCGGGCGGTGCAGCTCATGCTCGGCCATGCGGATTTGTCGACCACGCAGATTTATACTCACGTCGCCCGCGACCGCTTGAAGCGGCTGCACGCGGAGCATCATCCGCGCGGCTGAGCGCGGCAACGCCGCAAAACACGGACAAGTCGAATGCCAGATCAACTTGGAATCGAGATGCCGGAGGCAACCAGGCCGATGCGCCGCGCAGCCTTTGCGTTGCGCAGTTTCGCGGCTGCCGCCGGGCTGTGTGTTGCGTCGGTTGGCGCCACCGCAGCCGAGGCCGAAGCCCCCGGGCTCGACACGGCATCCCTCAATCAGCGCCTGCAGGAGAAGGGCATCGACCTGGAGGCCAAGGACGTGCGGCCGGCCGGCGTTCCGGGCATGTACGAGGTGGAGCTCAGCGACGATCAGTACCTCTACGTCACCGAGGACGTGCGCTACATGCTGCTCGGCAATCTCTACGAGCTGGCGGAAGAGGGCGTGGTGGCGATCACCGAGGGACGGCGGCGCACCAAGCGCCTGCGGCTGATGACGGAGGACGCCGCCGAGGAAGCCCTCGCCTTTCCGCCCGAGGACGATGTCAAGGCATCGGTGCTGGTCTTCACGGACACCGACTGCGGCTACTGCCGCCGAATGCACACCGCCATCGACGAGTACCAGGCCCACGGCATCGAAGTGCGCTACCTGGCCTATCCGCGCGCCGGCGTCGGTTCCGCCACCTACGACAACATGGTTTCCGCTTGGTGCGCCGACGATCCCAAGGACGCTTTGACGGCTCTCAAGCGCGGCGAAGACATCCCGCCCAAGAGCTGCGTCAACCCGGTCGCCGAGCAGTACGAGCTCGGGCGCAAGGTGGGCATCACCGGCACACCTTCGATTCTGCTGCCGGACGGCGACCTGCTCCCCGGCCTCGTGAGCGCAGAGCAGCTGGCCGAAAGGCTGGGCATCTGATGCCGAACGGGCAAACGGCGCGACGCGTAGCGGCGCGGCACGAAGTGGCGCTTTGACTCCCCTCCGAGTCGGTCTGGCGGGCCTCGGCACCGTCGGCGCCAGCGTTGCCAGGCTCTTGATCGAGAATCGAGACGCCATCGCCGAACGCGCCGGGCGGCCAATCGAGTTGGCCCGCGTGGCCAGCCGCACGCCGAAGCCGAACATCGCGCTCGGCGGGGCCGAGTTCGACACCGAACTGCGCTCGCTGGCAAGCAACGACGTCGACGTGCTGTTGGAGCTGATCGGCGGCGACGGCGCGGCGAAGACGCTGGTGCAGAACGCCATTGCCGCCGGCCAGCACGTCGTCACCGCCAACAAGGCGCTGCTCGCCTCCTGCGGCGATGCGCTCTTCGCCAGCGCCCGGGAACGGGGCCTGTCGTTCGGCTTCGAAGGCTCGGTGGCGGGCGGCATTCCCATCGTCGAGGCGCTGCGCACGGGCCTCGCCGCCAACCGCGTGGACGCCCTGGCCGGCATCGTCAACGGCACCTCCAACTACATCCTCACCGCCATGGAAGAAGAGGGCCGCAGCTTCGCCGAAGCGCTGGCCGAAGCGCAGCGGCTGGGCTATGCCGAGGCCGATCCGACATTCGACGTCGACGGCATCGACGCCGCGCAGAAGCTCGCCATCCTCGCCGCATTGGCGTTCGACACCGCAATCGATGCCGCCGGCGTGCATGTGGAAGGCATCTCGAGCATCGACATCGAGGACGTCCGCTATGCCCGGGAGCTCGGCTTCGCGGTCAAGCACCTGGGGCTGGCGCGTTTGCGCAGCGGCGGCGTCGAGGCGCGGGTGCATCCGGCGCTGGTGCCGGAGTCGCTGCTGATCGCCAAGGTGTCGGGCGTGATGAACGCCGTGATGGCGCACGGCAACGCGGTGGGGCAGACGCTGTTCGTCGGCCCAGGCGCCGGCGGCATGCCCACCGCCTCGGCGGTGGTGGCGGACCTCGTGCAGCTGGCGCGCGGCACGTTGCGCGTGCCGCAGCCGGCCAGCCGCCGCCTGCCCAGCGTCGGGATGGACGGCGTGGTCTGCCCGCACTATCTGAAGATCCCGGCCATCGACCAGCCGGGCGTGTTCGCGGAAGTCGCCGACGTGCTGAGCCGCCGCGACATCTCCATCGAAGCGGTCATCCAGCGCCCGCAAGCCGTGCGCGACGCACCCGCTGGCAGCGGGCCCTGGGTCCCCATCGTCATCCTCACCAACGACGTCGCCGAATCCGTGGTGGAAGCCGCGGTGGCCGAACTGGCGGCCCTCGCCGGCGTGACCGGTGCGGTGACGCGCATCCGCGTGGCCGATCTCGCGGCCATGATGCCGGAGGCTTGAAGCGTTGCCGCCTTCCCAGGCGCAGATCGAGCGAGTGCGCCGCGATCAACGGGGCGAGCGAGGCCCAGCACGTTGAAGGTCGAGACGCGCCCTGTCCCGCCGGAGTCGCTCGATCCCGAACTGCCGCGCTTTCTGCGCCAGGCATTGGCCGCGCGGGGCGTCGTCTCCGCAGCCGACATGGCGCTGCCGCTCGCCGACCTGCACCCGCCTGCTCAACTGCCGGACATCGACACCGCGGCGACGCGGCTTGCCGATGCCGTCGAGCGCGGCGAGCGCATCCTGATCGTCGGCGACTTCGATGCCGATGGCGCAACGGCCTCGGCGCTGTGCGTCGGGCTGCTCAAGGCATTCGGCGCGCGCGACGTGGAGTTCCTGGTGCCCAACCGGTTCGAGTACGGCTACGGCTTGACGCCGGAGCTGGTGCGCGTGGCCTTGGAAGGCGCACCGCAAGTGCTCGTCACGGTGGACAACGGCGTGTCGAGCATCCCTGGGGTGGCGCTGGCGCGGGAGCATGGCGTCGATGTCGTGGTCACCGATCACCACCTGCCGGGCGAGCAGCTGCCGGCGGCCTTCGCGCTGGTCAATCCGAATCTGCATGGCTCGGCTTTCCCCAGCCCCAACTTGGCCGGCGTCGGCGTCGCCTACTACCTGATGGGGGCCCTGCGCGGCGTCCTGCGCGAGCGCGGGCACTTCGCCGCGCGCGGCATTCCCGAACCGCATCTGGCCGACTGGCTGGACCTCGTCGCCGTCGGCACGGTGGCCGACGTCGTGCCGCTGGACCGCAACAACCGCATTCTGGTGCATCAAGGGCTGCGGCGGATTCGCGCCGGACGCGGCCGGCCCGGCATCCAGGCCATCGCGCAGGTCGCCGGCCGTGCGCTTGGCAAGCTGAGCGCCGCCGATCTCGGCTTCGCCATCGGCCCGCGCCTGAACGCCGCCGGGCGACTGCAGGACATGTCCATCGGCATCCGCTGCCTGCTCGCCGAAGATCCGGCCCTCGCCCGCGCGCTGGCGGAATCGCTCGACTCGCTCAATGCCGAGCGACGGCGCATCGAAACAGAGATGAACGCCGACGCCGCGACGCTCATCGACGGCGAGATGGACGCCGAAGCCCTCGCTCCCGGCATCTGCGTCTACCAGCCGGGCTGGCACCAGGGCGTGGTGGGCATCGTCGCGGCGCGGATGCGCGAGCGCTACCACCGGCCGGTGATCGCCTTCGCGGACGACGACACGGCGCCGAACGGCCTCAAAGGTTCCGCCCGCTCCATCCCCGGCCTGCACATCCGCGACGCCATCGCCGACTGCGCGGCGCGGCATCCCGGCCTGGTCGCTGGCTTCGGCGGCCACGCCATGGCGGCCGGCCTCACGTTGCAGCGCATCCACCTGCCGCGCTTTCGCAGCGCCTTCGCCCAGGCGGTGGCGAACCGCGTGGACGAACGCGACCTCGAAGGCATCGCCTTGACCGACGGCGAGCTCGGCGGCGAGTGCCTCAACGTGGAGAACGCCCGCACGATTGCTTCCCACGGCCCCTGGGGCCAAGGCTTCGAGGAACCGACCTTCCACGGCGAGTTCGATTTGGTGGCGCAGCGCGTGGTGGGGGAACGGCACCTGAAGCTCGCCTTGAAGCGCGACGAGAGAACCGTGGACGCGATCGCCTTCAACCAGGAGCGCGTCGCCGCCAAGCGCGTGCAGGCCGTCTACCGCCTCGGCGTCAACGACTACGACGACGTGGAGACGCTGCAATTGGAGATCGAGCGGCTGGCGCCGGCCGAGGAGCGCGGCAGCGTGGGCGCTCTCTCGGACGCGGAGTGACTGCAAGGGCGCTGCGGGTATGATCGTCGGCAAAGCGCTTGGGTGAAGCGGATGCTCAGATTCGCCGAAGAAATCATGTTGCTGCTGCTGGACAACAGCGGCGGCAGGTTCGTGCGCGTCTTCGACCGCGCCGTCGGCTGCGCGCTGGGCGGCGGCGTGCTGATGGACTTGGCCCAGGAAGGCCGCCTCGACACCGATCTCCACCGCCTCGTGCTCATCAGCGCGAAGCCCACCGGCGATCCGCTTCTCGATCCGGCGCTGGCCGAGATCGCCGCCGCCGACGGCGCCAACCACGATGCCCGCTATTGGGTGGAACACTTGGCCGGCAGCGCCAAGACCATCAGAAACCGCGCGCTGGCGCGGCTGGTGGAGCGCGGCATCCTCGAGCGCAGCGGAGGCCTCTTCCTGTGGGTGCTCGGCGCGCGCCGCTATCCAATCGTGGACGGCGAGGCGCAGCAGGAAGTGAAGCTGCGCATCATGGACGTGCTGCTCAGCGACGGCATTCCGGCCCCCCGGGACATCGACATCATCTGCCTGGCCGATGCCTGCGGGCTGTTCCACGACCTGCTGAGCCCGACGGAGCTGAACCGCGCCTTTCCGCGCTTCGACCAAGTGCGCAGGATGGACTTGATCGGCCAGGCGGTGGCCGCGGCGGTGGCCGACCTCGACCGCCAAGCCGAGGAGCGCAGCTCGTTCCTCGCCAACCAGGCCGCGTCGCCGAACCGCTGACCGCTCTCCACCCGGCCCGCCGGGCCCCGTCGAGCGCACAGCGGAGCTTTGCCCTCCCCAACGAGACAAAGGAGAACCCATGAGCATCGAAATCCGCGACCGACGGCTTCTCGACGTCGTCGACGAAGGCCTCGAGCTCGAACAGCTTGCCGGCGACTTCCAATTCACGGAAGGGCCCATCTGGCACCCGCGGGAGAAGCACCTGACGTTCAGCGACATTCCGGCGAACCGCATGTTCCGCTGGAGCGAGGCGGGCGGCGTCGCCGTGTTCCGCGAGCCGAGCAACATGACCAACGGCAACACCTACGACCAGCAAGGCCGCATGTTGAGCTGCGAACACGCCACGAGTCGCGTCACGCGCACCGAAGCGGATGGTTCCGTCACGGTGCTCGCCAGCCACTACCGGGGCAAGGAGCTGAACAGCCCCAACGACATCGTGGTGCGCAACGACGGCACCGTGTGGTTCACGGACCCCACCTACGGGCGCGCGGACCGCACCGGCGTCGTGCGCGAGCCGGAACTCGACTTTCGCGGCGTCTACCGCCTGCATCCCGACGGCGGCGACCTGGTGCTGCTGGCCAAGGACTTCGACATGCCGAACGGCCTCGCCTTCACGCCGGACCACCGTTCCCTCTACGTCGCCGATACCCCGCGCCGCCACATCCGCCGCTTCGCCATCGAAGCCGACGGCTCGCTCTCCGGCGGGGACGTCTTCGCCGAATCGCGCGGCGACGGCCCTGGCGCGCCGGACGGCCTGAAGACCGACAGCGCCGGCAATGTCTTCTGCGCCGGCCCGGGCGGCGTGCATGTCTACCATCCCGCCGATGGAACCTGCCTCGGCGTCATCCAAACCCCGGCTTTCTGCGCCAACTTCGCCTGGGGCGGCGACGACCTGCGCACGTTCTTCCTCACGTCCTCGACGGGGCTCTACCGCACGCGGGTGAAGGTGCCCGGCATCGCCTTGTTCTAAAGCGTCGCCGCCCCAGTGCGGCGTTCTCGAACGTGTTACCTGTAGTAACATGCCTGCGATGAGGAGCCTGTCGGGCGGCCAATGACGTTCTCGCGCTCGCTTCGCCCGGGGAGGCTTGGTCTCGGTGCAGTCGCCGCCATGCTCCTAGCCGCGTGCGGTCCGGCGCAGCCGGATGTCGACGTCGAGTTCCGCATTCCCGTTGAGGCCGTCGCCGTCGCCACCGGAACGGTCGAAGATCTCGTCCTCGCCACCGGCACCTTGCGCACGCGGGAGATCGTGCGCCTCAACATCGAGACTCCCGGCCACTTGCAGGTCGGGCGCGACGGCCGGGGGCGCCGCTTGGCCGAGGGCGATCAAGTGGTCGCCGGGCAAACCATCGCCCGGGTCACCGGCGAAGACGCCCGCCTGCATGCGCGTCTCGAATCCACGCGCCGTTCCATGGAAGCCGCCGAAGCCCAGCTGCAGCGGCGCCAGGATTTGTTCGCCCGCAAGCTGGCGTCCGAGGAGGAACTGCAGCAGGCCGAGGAACGCTTGGAGAATGCCCGCTACGAATACGAGCGGGGGCTGTTGAACGCCGCCAAGGCAACCCTCTCGACGCCGATCGCCGGCACCATCCTCACTCTGGCGCGGGACGCCAACCGCTTGCCGCTGGCGGACGGCCAGCTGGTCGCCGCCGGCTTCGTTGTGGCCGAAGTGGCGCCTCTCGACGAGCTGATCGCCGACATCGACCTGATCGGCCCGGAGCTCGCCAGCGTGCAGCCGGGCCTCAAGGCGCGCATTCGCCACTACGCCTTCGAGGACGCCGATATCACCGGCGAAGTGGTGCGTCTCTCGCCGACCATGGATCCGGTCAAGCACACCTTTCGCGCCGAAGTCGCCATCGGCAACGAGGCGAAGCTGCTGCGCCCGGGGATGTTCGTGGAAGTCACGGTGGTGGTCGAGCAGCGCCCCGAGGTCAACGTGGTGCCCCGCGAATCGGTGGCGCAGCGGGGCGGCAAGAACGTGGTCTTCGTGCTCGACGGCCAGCGCGTGACGCGCCGCGACGTGCGCCTGGGCCTTGGCGACGACGAGCAGGTGCAGGTGGTCGAAGGGCTCGCCTTGGGCGATCGCGTCGTGGCGCGCGGCTTGGAGACCCTCACCGACGGCACGAGAGTGCGCGTCATCGGCACCTAGCCGCCCAGAACGCCCGTTGTCGCGTCTGCCCTGCGCTTGCGGATAGCCGCCGACATGTCCGGATTCGAGAATCTTGCCGCCCTCGCCGCCCGCCGGCCGGTGGCCGTGAGCGTGGTGGCGCTGGCGGTGGCCTTGGTGGGCTGGCTGTCCTGGCAGGAACTGCCCGTCGATCTGCTGCCCGATCTGCAAAGCCCGACCGTGGTGGTGGCGGTGCGCGCCGGCAACCGGCCGCCCACGGAGATGGAGCGTCTCTACGGCGAGCGCGTCGAGCAGATGCTGTTCACCGTGCGCGGCATCCGCGAAGTCTCCCAGGTGGCGCGCACCGGGCGCTTGGTGGCCACCGTGGTGTTCGACTGGGACGTGGACTTGGACATCGCCCTGGTGGATGTGCAGAAGGCCGTCGGACGCATCGAAGCGGACCAGGACGTGGACGAAGTCCATGTGCGCCGCTTCGACCCGCGCCAGGCGCCGGTTCTGGCCCTTGGCCTGTCCGCGCCGAGCGGCCAGCCGGATCTGGCCGAACTGCGGCGGCTGGCCCGCCGCCAGGTCGCGCCAGCGCTGGAGAAGCTGCCGGGCGTGGCCGAAGCGCGGGTGATCGGCGGGCGCGAAAAGGAAGTGCGCGTGTCGGTGGATCGCTACCGCCTCGATGCGTTCGGCGTCTCCCTCGCCCTTCTGGAGCAGCGTCTGCGCTCGGAGAACGTGGACACTTCGGCCGGCACCTTGGAGGACGGCGACCGGGTGTTCCAAGTGCGCGGCATGTCGCGCTTCCGCACCGTGGAAGACGTGGGCGACGTGGTCGTGCGCTACGTCGACGATCCGTCCGGCGCCCGCAAGGCCGTGCGCGTCTCGGACGTCGCCGAAGTCGCCCTTCTGGATGCCGAAATCGACCACTTGGTGCGAGTCAACGGCGTGGAAGGCGTCGGCCTCTCCATCTACAAGGAAGCCGGCGCGAACACCGTGGGCGTTTCGGCCGACATCCGCAAGGCGCTCGCCGGGCTGCACGACGATCTGCCCGGCGTCGACGTCCACGAGATCGCCGACGACGCCCAGCTGGTCAACGAAGCCTTGGACGATCTGAAGATCGCCGCGGCAGCCGGCATTCTGCTGGCGGTCTTGGTGCTGGCGCTGTTCCTGCGCTCGCCCGGCGCCACCATGATCGTCGCCGCGGCGGTGCCGGTCTCGGTCTTCGCCACCTTGTTCGGCATGAACTTCGCCGACCACAGCCTCAACGTCGTCACTCTCGGCGGGCTGGCGCTCGGCGTCGGCATGCTGGTGGACAACGCCATCGTCGTCGTCGAGTCGATGTACCGCCGCCTCGGCGCCGGGGACTCGCCGCTGGACGCCGCCGCCAAGGGCACCGGCCAAGTCGCCGGCGCGATCGTCGCCAGCACGCTCACGACCTGCGTCGTCTTCCTGCCGGTGCTGTTCGTGGAAGGGCTGGCGGCGCGCCTGATCGACGGCATCGCCTTCACCGTGGTGCTGTCGCTGCTCGCCTCCCTCGCCGTGGCGGTGTTCCTGATCCCGGCGCTCGGCAGCTGGTTTCTGCCGCGCACGGCGATGGTTCGGCGCGGCGTCTTCGAGGCCGATGCATCGAAGACCCGCGCGGGCTTGGAGGCCCTCGTTGCGCGCCTGCTGAAACGGCCGGGAACCGTCGTCGGCGTCGCCGCGCTGCTGGCCGGCGTCTCCGTCGCGTTGCTGCTGCGGCTCGGCACCGAGCTGCTTGCGCCGTCCGATCCGCGCCAGTTCTCCGTGCGCCTGGTCGGTCCGGCGGAACAGCGCGTGGAAACGACGGCGCGCGCCGCCGCCGCGGTGGAAGCGCTGATCGCCCAGGCCGCGGCGGCGCCGGAGAACCGCAGCCGCTTGGCGGCGACCATGTCAGAAGTGGGGCGGCTGCCGGAGGACGACCGCTCCATCCGCACCGAACTCGTCGAGGAGAACACCGCCCGGGTGATCGCCCGCATGACCCCCGACGGCCCCACCGGGCGCGAGGTTGCGGCCATGCTCGGCACCGAGCTGGACGATCTGCCGGGCACCGAAGTGGACTGGGAGATCACCGACTCGGCCCTGTCCGACGCACTCGGCACCGCCGGCCCGCCGATCGTCGTGGAAGTCGCCGGCGACTCGCTGCCGGAGCTGCGGCGCGGCGCCGGGCTGGTGCGCGATCGGCTGGCTGAGCTGCCGGAATTGTGGAACGCGCGCTCGTCCTTCGAGGGCGGCCCGCCGGAACTGCACGTCGCGTTGGACCAGGCAACCGCGGATGCGCTGGGCGTGGACTTGGCGACGGTGGCGCGAGTGCTCGAGGCGAGTCTCGACGGGCGCACTGCGACGCGCCTGTCCACCGGCGACGAAGAGCGGCCGGTGAACATCCGCCTGCCGCCACCCCGCGAAGAGCAACTGCCGAACGTCGAGTTCCGCACCAATGCCGGGCGCCAGGTCGCCGTCGGCGAAGTGGCGCGGCTGGTGCGCCAGGAAGGCGCGCGGGAGGTGTTCCGGCGCGATCAGCGCCGCACGGCGCAGGTCACGGCGCAATTGGCGGACGGCGCGACCCAGGCCGAGGCCGTGGCGGCCGTCGCCGCGGCTTTGCCGGAAGTGCCGCTGCCGGCTGGCTTGCGCATGGCGTTGCGCGGCCAGGAGGAGGAGCGGGCGCGCACTTTCGGCGAGCTGCGTCTGGCCGGCATCCTGGCCTTCGTGCTGGTGCTGATGGTGCTCGCCGGCGCCTTCGAGTCGCTGCTGCACCCGGCTACCGTGCTGGCGGCGATCCCGCTGGCGCTGATCGGCGTGGCCGTGGCCTTGACGCCGACCGGCCAGCCCATCGGCGTGATGGCGATGCTCGGCCTGATCGTGCTGGCCGGCGTTGCCGTGAACGACGCGGTGCTGCTGATCGTCACGGCGCGGCAGTTGCTGGCCGAGGGGCGCGACCCGGTCTCTGCCTTGTCCGGCGCCGCCGGCATCCGCTTGCGGCCCATCCTGATGACCACGCTGACGACCGCGCTGGCGTTGACGCCGCTGGTCTTCGGCGGCGGCGAAGGGGCGCAGCTGCGGGCGCCGATGGCGCTGACGATCATCGGCGGCATCGTGGCGTCCACCATCGGCTCGCTGCTGGTGCTGCCGTGTCTGTATCTGCTGCTTGAACGGCTGTCGGCGCGCTGGCGCCGGCAGCCAGGAGAAGCCCCGTGGGCGGCCTGAGCCTGCTGGACTTGCCGGTGCGCCGGCCGGTTGCGGTGGCGATGGTCTTCCTCGCCATCGCGCTGCTCGGCCTGGTGTCCGTGCAGCGCATGCCGGTGGAACTGTTCCCGCCGCTGGAAGGCGACACCTTGTACGTGCAGTTCTGGCGCGCCAACGCCGAGCCGGCGGTGGTGGAGCGGGAAATCCTGCTGCGGCTGCACGCCCAGGCATCGGCCTTGCCGGATGTCGCGGAGAGCGGCGGGCAAGTAGCGGGCCCCCAGGGCAACTACTGGGTGCGCTTCGAGCGCGGCAGCGACATGAAGGTCAGGGAGCTGGAACTGCGCCGCATCGCCGCCGCCATCGAGCGCGCGCAGCCGCGCAACTCGGCGAACGTGGCGGTCTATTCCACCGAGTCGAGCACCTCCGGCCTCGGCAGCCACGTCATGACCATCCATGTCAGCGGCGGCGAGGACCGCAACGCGCTGTTCGATCTGGTGCGCCAGCTGCTCGTGCCGCGCATCGCCGCCGTCAACGGCGTGAGCGAAGCCGCCGCCGGCGGCGGGGCGCGGCGGCAGGTGACGGTGCAGCTCGACCCGCGGCGTCTCGCCGCCACCGCGGCGACTCCCGAGCAGGTCGTGTGGGCGGTCGCGGGAAAGGTGGGCCATGTGCGCCACGTGGGCGTTCTGGACACCGAGGACGGACGCCTGCAAGTGCTCGTCGACGGCCGTCCGGACGGCGTCCACGCGCTGCGCGAGGCGCGCGTCGACGTGGACGGCGCCGCGAAGCTGGGCAACGTCGCCGACGTCGATTTTGGTTTCGCGCCGGAACACTCGGTGTTTCGCGTCAACGGCAAGCCGGCGGTGGGCATCTTCGTCTACAAGGAACAGAGCGCCAACCTCATCAGCCTGGGCAAGGCCATGCGCGAGAAGGTGGCAGCGCTGCGCGAGGAAGTCGCGCCGCTGGGGCTGGAACTGGAGATCGGCGACGACGCCGCGGAACTCGTCGAAGAGCAGCTTGGGCGCTTGGCCAGGCTGGGGCTCACGGGCTTCCCCATCGCCCTGCTGGTGCTGTTCCTGTTCCTGCGCGATTGGCGCGCCGTGGCGGTGGTCGGCTTGGCGGTGCCGGTGAGCCTGCTCGGAGCCTTCGCGCTCCTGTATCTGGCCGGCCAGTCGCTGAACCTGCTGTCGCTGGCCGGCATGTCGCTCTCGGTGGGGCTCCTCATCGACAACAGCGTGGTCGTCTACGAGGCCGTGCTGCGCCGCCTGGAGCGGGGCGTGGAAGCGGCGACGGCGGTGCGCACGGGGCTGCGGCGCACGGTGCGGGCAATCGCCGCCGCGAGCCTGACGACGGCCATCGTGCTGCTGCCGATCGCGCTGGTGGACCTCGGCGCGACGGAGCGCGCCATCTCCGAAATCCTCGCCCTCGCCATCCTGCTGCCGCTCGGCGCGTCGCTGGTGGTGGCCGTGGGCCTGGTGCCGGTGCTCGCCTACCGTCTTGCCGCGCCGGCCGCCCGCCGCCGGGTGGCGGCACAGCGCGCCGAACGCGAGGCGCTTGGCGGGCGTCCACCGGCGCCGGTGCGCATCCTGTTCACCGGCGTGCTCGCCACCGCGCTGCGCCGCCCTTCTGCGCTTCTGGCGGTGGTGGTGGCGGCCGTCTTCGCCAGCATGATCGCCGTGCCGATCGTGCTCGGCAGCGGCGCTCCCGAGGCGCGCATCGCCGACGAAGTGGAGCTGATCGCCCGCTCGACCAAGGGCCGGGCCTCGATCGCCGCGCTGAGCGCCGGCGTTGCCGAAATCGAGGAAGCCGTCATGGCCTTGGACGGCGTGGACGTCGTGTACTCGGAAGTGAACGAGAGGGGGGCGGCCATCACCGCCGAGCTGGTCGACGAGGAAGAACGGCCGCCTGAACTGAACGCGGCGAGCGTGCGCCGAGCGGCGCAGACCGCGGCGAAGCGGAGCAAGGGGCTGGAAGTGCTGCGGCCGGGCGAAGATCGGCAGCGCGGGCGGCGCGGCAAGGGCGGCGCGGACTTCGGGGCATCCGGCGGCGGCCCGCGCCGGATTCTGCTTTCCGGGCCCGAGTCGGCGCCCTTGGAGCGGCTTGCGCAAGATCTGGTGCGGCGTCTCGAAGCGCTGCCGGAGGTGTCCCGGGCTTGGCGATGGATGCCGCCCGGGATGGAAGAGCTGTGGGTGGAGCCGAACCGCCCGGTCTTCGAGGCGTTCGGGCTGACGCTCGACGAAGTGCTGCCGGTGCTGGAAATCGCCGGCCGGGAGGGCCGAGCCGTGGGCAGCGGCTTCGTTCTGCCGTCAGGGCGGGAGATGCCGGTGGTGGTCGAGCGGGTCGGTGCGCGGGAGCCGGCCGGCCTCGGCGAGTTGCGGGACTTGCGCGTCCACACCTCCTCCGGCGTGGCGCCGGTGAGCGCCTTGGCGGCGATCCGGCAAATGCCCCCGCCGCCCGTCATCCAGCATCGCAATGGCCGCCGCGAGGCAAGCGTCTTCTACCGGGTCGACGACGACGTGGCGCAGTCCGGCGTGGCGCAGGCGGCGCTGGACAGGACGATCGCGGCGCTGGCGCAATCCGTGCCGAGGCCGGCTGGCTATACGGTGGAACTGGAGGAGGCCGACGAACAGACCTCGATGATGCGCAAGCTCGCGGTGCCGGCCATCCTCCTGCTGCTGCTCGTGCTCGGCATGGCCTTCGAGTCGCTCACGCTGCCGCTGCTGGTGCTGCTGGCGCTGCCGCTGACGCTGATGGGAGCGGTGTGGACGCTGCTCCTCACCGGCACGCCGTTCACCGTGTACGCCGGCGCCGGCGCCTTGCTGCTGCTCGGCCTGACGGTCAATCCGGCCATCCTGCTGGTGGACCGCATCCAGCAGCGGGTGCGCGGCGGCTGGTCGGCCGGCGCCGCGGCCCTGGCGTCGGTGCGCGAACGCACGCGCCCGGTGCTGATGACGTCGGCGACGACCATTGCCGCGCTGTGGCCGCTGGCCATCGAGACCGGCCGCGAAAACGAAGTGTGGCCGCCGTTCGCCACCGTGGTGATGGGCGGCCTTGCGACGTCCACGGTGCTTACGCTCTTGGTCATCCCCGTCGGCTTCGTGCTGATGCAGCGCCTCGACCGGCTGTTCGCCCGGGTCGGCCCGTGGCCGGTGGTGGCGTGGCTTGCCGCCACCATCGCGGCGATGCTGGCGCTGACGTTGACCGACGTGCTCGTGTCGGTGCTGTGGCAGGTGGTGGTTGGACTCCTGGTCGGCGGCGGCCTGCTCGCCGTGGTGGTGATGCTGTTCCGCGACCGTGCCCAGCTCGCGCCGGCGACGAGCGCCGGACCGCCGCTGCTCGACGTGCGCAACTTGAAGAAGGTCTACGGCTTGCCGGGGCCCTTCCGGCGCGCGCTTCTCGCGCCGCGGGAGTTCGCGCTGGCGACGGCTGGCCGGGCAAGCTCAGGCACCGATGCAACGCCTGTGGCGTCCGATGCGGTGCATCGTTTCGGCCCGCCGGCGGTGCTCGTCGCGGCGCCCTTCGCGCTCTCCGTGTACGTCCAGGGCGGCGGCTGGAAGCTGATGCTGTGGCTGCTCGGCACGGCCTTCGCCTTGCGTCTCTTGGCCGAAGTGCGCCGCGCCGTCGCCAAGGGCGGAGAGGGCGACGCAGTCGCGCATGGGCGCGCCGAGCGGTGGATTTCCCACGGGTTGCCGTGGCTCGCCATCGTCGTGTTCGCGGCGGCGACCTTCGTCGTGCCGACGCTGCGCGGGGCGACGCCGGAAGTCGCCGTGCAGTGGCCCATCGTCGGCGCGGTGCTGCTGGCCATCGGCCAGCTGGTGCGTTCCAGCGCCCGGCGGCAGCAGGAAGGCAAGCTGCCGCGGCGGGCCACCAGCGGGCCGCTGCGCCATCCGCGCACGCTGCTGCGGGGCTGGGCGCGGCGGGTGGGCGGCTTCGACCTCCCCTCGGCGCCGGTGCAGGCGCTCGCCAGCGTGAGCTTTCGCGTGGAGCGCGGCATGGTGGGCATCCTTGGGCCGAACGGCGCTGGCAAGACGACGCTGCTGCGCCAGCTTGCCGGCATCCTCGACCCGACCCGCGGCGCGATCTTCCTCGGCGGCGCGCCGCTGGGCGCCTTGCGGCGCTTCCTCGCCCGCTGGCTCGGCTATCTGCCGCAGGACGCGGGAATGCCGGGCGGTCTCTCGGCGCGCGAATACCTCACCTACTTCGCCGGCCTCTACGACCTGCCGCCGGACGTGCGCCACGGGCGCGTGGAGAGCCTGATTGCGGAAGTGGGGCTGGTGGAGAAGGCGGACGATCCGATCAAGTCCCTCTCCGGCGGCCAACGCCAGCGCGTCGCCGTGGCGCGCACGCTGCTGCGCCTGCCGCCGGTCATCATCGTCGACGAACCGACGGTTGGGCTGGACCCCCGCGAGCGCATCCGCTTCCGCAACCTGCTCGGGCGCTTGGCCCAGGATCGCATCGTGCTCTTCTCCACCCACGTGGTGGAGGACGTCGCGGTCGCCTGCGAGCGCGTGCTGGTGCTCGCCCAAGGGCGGCTGGTCTTCGACGGCGAGCCGAACGCACTCTCGCACGCGGCCGACGGTCGGGCTTGGGAACTGCGCGCGCCAGCCGATGCGCCGTTCACGCTGCCGCCGGAGGCGATTCTGGCCGAGGAAGCGCCGGCCGCCGGCAACATCGTCGTCCGCCGCATCCTCGCCGAGACGCCGCCCTCGCCCGGGGCGACACCCTCGCCGGCCAAGCTCGAGGACGGCTACTTGTGGCTCATCTCCCGATGACGATCTGGCCACGGCTGGCGGCGGACTTGACGCTCTACCGCTTGGCGGCCGTCTCGATCTCCGGCCACCGCTTCTGGCTGCTGCCGCTGCTGACGCTCGTGTGGCCGCTGCTGCTCGCCGCCGGCACGCTCTTTGGCGTGCTGGACATCGAGTTCGTGCCGGCGTCGGCGCAGAACCTGCTGATCGGCGCGCCGATGACGGCCCTCGCGGTCTTTCTGGGCTTGCGCGTGATCGCCGGCGAGATCGACGGGCGCAGCCTCGAGATCGCCTACACGGTGCCAGGCGGCTGCGAGCGCGTGTGGTGGGCCAAGCTCGCCGGCGGCGTGCTGTTGCTGCTGGTGGCGGAAGCGCTGCTGGCGGTGGCGGCATGGGCGTTCTTCACGGCCTTTCCGCTCGCGGCGCTCTACGGCGCGCTGCAGGCGGGGGTGTTCTTCATGGTGCTGGCGATGGCGATGGCGACGTTGTTCCGCAGCGAAGTCGCCGGCGCGATGGCGACCGTGGTGGTGCTGGTCGTCTGGGCGCTGTTGATCGACACCCGCGCGTCGCCGTTCTGGAACCCCTTGACGGCGGAAGCGGACCGGGCAGCCGTGCTCGCGGGGACGGTGCAGAACCGCATCGGCGTCGCGCTGGCGACGGCGGGCGTCTTGGCGCTCGCCTTCATGCGCGCCAATCGACGCGAACGCATGTTGGACGCCTAGGCGCTCCGCCTCGCAACAAACGGCGGGCGTCTTCGCCCCGCCGCTCTTGGAGATCGACGACTTGGCACTGAGGCCGATTCACCACTACTGCCTGGCGACCGGAACATGGTTCGCCGCCCACGGCGTGCAGAACGTGCTCTTCGCCTGGCTGGTGGCCATGGTGCTGCGCGAGACGCCGCAGATGGTGGGCATCGCCCAGATGGCCATGCTGGCACCGGTGCTGGTGCTGATGCTGCTCGGCGGCAGCGTCGCGGACGTCGCCGGCGGACGCCGGGTGGCCATGCTGGCGCAAGGCTTCGCGCTGCTGCCGAGCCTTGCCCTCCTGGCCCTGGTAATGCTCGACGCCCTCAGCTTCCAGGCCATGCTCGTCTACGCCGTGGCGATGGGCTGCGCCGTGGCGTTCCTGACCCCGGCCCGGGACGGCCTGCTCAACCACGTTGCCGAGGGCCGCATCCAGCGCACGGTGGTGCTGGTGAGCCTGGCGCAGTTCGGCGTGCAGATGGTGGGCTTCATCGTCGCCGGTTTCGCCGGCGCGATCGGCGCCGAGGCGGTGCTCGCCTTCCAGACCGTCGTGCTGGCGCTTGGCCTCTTCGCCTACGCGCGCTTGCCGGCGCCGACGCCGGTGGGCGTGGCGCGGCGCTCCCCCGCCCAGCTGCTCGGGTCAATCGCGGAAGGCTGCGGCACCGTGCTCCGCTCGGCGGCCATGCGCCCGGTGGTGGCGCAGAACATCGCCACCGGCGTGTTCTTCATGGGCACCTACATCGTCACCATGCCGCTCTTGGTGCGCGACGCCTACGACGGCTCCTCCGGCGACTTGGCGCTGATGGCCACGGCCAACATGCTCGGCCTGGTGACGTCGATCCTGTGGCTGCTCTTCGCCGGCGACTTGCGGCGCCCCGGCCGCGCCCTGCTCCTCTCCCACGTCTTCGGCAGCGTGTTCCTGGCCGCTGCCGGCTTCGCGGCGATGGGGCTTGGCTTCTGGGCCGTCGTCGCCTGCATCTACCTGTGGGGAACGTGCGGCGGCGTGGCCATGAGCATGTCCCGGGCCATCATGCAGGAAGCGGCGCCGGAAGGGCAGCGCGGCCGGGTGATGGCGTTCTTTTCGTTCTCGCTGATGGGCGCTGGCCCCCTCGGCGCGCTCGCCTGCGGCTATCTGGTGGAGGCCGTCGGCGCGTCGCTGGCGCTGGTCGCGGCGGCGTCCGGGGTATTCGCCCTCGCCCTCGTGGTTGCCCGCACGTCGGTGCTGTGGAACATGATCGGCGCGCCCAGCCCGCTGGCGCAGCAAGGTTCGCCGGCGACGGAGGCAGCCTGATGCCGGCGCCGCGGGACCTGCCCCTCGGCAGACCGACCGTCTATCCATCGCGCTACGACGCCAGCGTTCTATGCGCCATCGAGCGCGCCCCGGCGCGGCGCGAACTCGGCTTCAGCGACGATCTGCCGTTTCTCGGCGAAGACGTGTGGCGCGCCTTCGAGCTGACCTGGCTCGGCGCGGGCGGCCTGCCGCGCATCGGCATGCTGACGCTGCGGGTGCCTTGCGAATCGCCGGCGATGGTGGAGAGCAAGTCCTTGAAGCTCTACTTGGGGTCCTTCGCCCAAACGCAGTTCCCGGGCGCCGGCGAGGTGGCGGCGACCATCGAGCGGGACGTGTCCCGATGCGTTGGCGCACAAGTGCGGGGAACGATCCGCGGCGGCAGCGGGGAGGCGGACTTCGGCGGTCTGCAAGGCGCGGTGCTGGACGACCTGCCCGTGGAGACCTCCACCTATCAGGCCGATCCGACATTCCTTAAAGCCACGGGCGGCGTTGCCGACTGCGCCGTGCAGACGCGCTTGTTCCGCACCCTCTGCCCGGCGACCGGACAGCCCGACACCGGCGCCATCGCCATCGCCTGGCGGGGCCGACGACTCGACCACGCTGGCGTGCTCAAGTACCTCGTCTCCTACCGCGAGCAGCCGTGCTTCCACGAACACGCCGTGGAGCGCATCTTCGCCGACGTGAGGATGGCCGCCGAGGCGAGCGAACTCACCGTGCATGGCTGCTTCATGCGCCGTGGCGGCATCGACATCAACCCGTTCCGCTCGACGCGCCACGCGAACGCGCCGGCGGTGCGGCTGCGGCGGCAGTGAAGATTGCGCCGGCGGTGAGATTGCGCCGGCAGTGGAACCGCGGGCCGTCGGCGGGCCTCAGCGCCCGAACAGGCGCGGCAGGGAGACGTTGCGGAACTCGTACACCCACGCCACGCGCACGTCAAAAAGGCGCGGCTGCACGTTGATGTCGATGTCGAGATCGAGGCCGAGATTGCTGCCCGAACCGGTGTACTTCTTGTCCTGGTAGCGCGCGTAGTCCACGCGCACGAGGAGCGAGGACGAGTCGTTCAGCTTGATTTCCACGCCCGGCGCGACCTTGAAGCCGATGTGCGTGTTCTGATCCTGCCCGGAGAGGCCAGCGCCGCTGGCGGTGAGCTCGCTCGCCAGATAGCTGCCGCCGCCAGCCACGAACGCCGACACCCGCCCGAAATCGTAGCCCGCCAGCCACAGCGCATCCACGCTCCAGGAGATGTCCGCCGTCGTCTCCACCGGCACGCCCGACACGTCGAAGGTGCCCGCCTCGGAGATGTTCTGCGCCGCGTAGCCAAGCTCGAAGCCCACGAAGAACGGCCGCTCGTCCTCCGCCGGCGCCCGAAAGATGTACTGTCCAAGCACCCCGACGCCCGGCGCGAAATCGGCCTCGATCGTGCCGCTCTGATCGACGAGCTGCACGTCCAAATCCACATTCCACCGCTCCAGCCCGGCCTGCACCCCCAAGCGCAGCCCGTCGGCGCTCGCCACCGGACAAACGAGTGCGAAGCCGAGCAGCGCGATGCCGATTGCGGGGCGTCCGTTCATTGCCATTCCTTCGTGTAAGCGAGCCTGCGCGGAGCAGCGCCGCGCCCTCGGCCCTTGCGGTGTGTGGCGGGCCCACGCCCCAGCGCCACGGTGCGCGAAGAATAAAGGACTCGCCGCGCCTTGGCCAACGCGATGAAGCGCGGGCCAGATCCCGGCTTCGCCGCCCGCAGCCGATCCGGACCTTCGCGCGCCAGCGAGTCGCTGCCGTGCCAATGGCAATCCGAACCCGTTGCCACTAGGGTTGCACCCGGTGGCGACCGAGCCGCTCCCTCGCGGCGAAACCGATTTCAACCCCGTCAGGCCCGGAAGGGAGCAGCGGTCGCAGCGCATTCGGGCGCCGAGGCTAGGCTGGCAAGGTCGCCACCACAGGAGAGGTGTCCGAGTGGCCGAAGGAGCACGGTTGGAAAGTGTGAGCGTGCGGAACGCCGATGGCTGAGGTCAACGGAGGCGAAGGGCTGCCCGTCGTCTACCGGCTCGCAGTCCTCTATCTGCTGCTGCCCGTCGCCGTGTGGCTGCTGGGGTGGTTCGAGTGGTGGTTCGGCATTCCCGCCGTGGCGTTTCTGGGCGCTGGCCTGTGGCGCGTGCTCGCCGGACGGTGGTGGGAGAGGGTCGGCCCGGCAGCTTTCGCGCTGCCGTTGTTTGCTTTGATCTGTGGTGTTCTGCCCGCCTTCGTGGTGTTCGGCGCGGACCACCCCGACTCGATGGCTCACCGAGCGGTGTTGCTGGCTCTGGCGCACAGCGACTGGCCGGCCTACCTGACCGATTACTTGAACGACGAACCTCCGTTGCTACGCTACTACCTCGGCTACCACATCGTGCCCGGACTCGTGGGCAAGTGGCTGGGGATCGATGCGCTGAACTGGGCGGTGGCGCTGTGGACATGGGGCGGCATCGCGCTGGTCATGGCCTTGTGCGCCCAGGGTCTGCCGACGTTGCGGGCAATGCTATTGCCTGCGGCCGTGTTCGTGTTCTTCTGCGGCATGGACGTGCTGGAGCACGTGCTGCGCGACGGCCTGCCGGATGCGGCGCGGCACTTCGCGGAGCAGTTCGGCGTCGCATCGATGCCGGAGCCGGCGGACCCGATGTTTTGCCGAACTACCAGGTGGCCGCCGCCGTGTGTGCATCTGGAGTACTCGGCCTTCCTCGGAATCACCCCCCACCACTTCATCGGCGGCGGACTGACGACGCTGCTGATGCTGCGGCTGTGTGGCGAGCCGCGTTTCCAGGCAGCCAGCGGGATCGTGCTGGCCGCCTGCTTGTTCTGGTCGTCGCTGCTGTGCGTCGGGCTGTTGCCGCTGGTCGGCGCCATGCTGGTCAAAAACGGCATCCGCCCCTTTCTTGGCTGGCGCAACATGCTCCTCGCGCCGGCGCTTGCGGCGCTGCTGGCGCTCTACCTCACCAGCGGCCAAGTGGACTTCCCAAGCAGCTGGCTGTGGGCGCTCTATGCCAGCGGCTTCCAACTGGCGGCGGACGTGGCCCTCTTCTACTTGGTGCAGTTTCTGGCGCTGGCGCTCGTGCTGTGGTGGCTGCATCCACGGCTGGGCCGCGAGCCGTTTTTCGTGGCCGCCGTGGCGATGCTGCTGGCCGCGCCCTGGTTCTGGTATGGCGGCCCGGGCTTCAACGAGTTCTCCGCGCGCGCGGCGATTCCGCCCCGGTGCGTCCTGGCCTACTACGCGGCGCGCGCCGCGGCGGAGCGCCTGCCGGAGGTGCAGCTAGCGGCTCTGGGGTCGGCTGCGGGAACGGGGGGGAGGGGGCGCTGGCTGGCGGCGGATGTTTCAAAGCGCGTCGTGTTCGCGCTGCTGATTGCGGTCTTGGGCATTGGCGCCGTCTCGACGCTCGTCCAGTTCGCCCGCCAACCCAGCTGGCTGCGCTTTGTGCCCATTGGCCGAATAAGCCCCGTTCTGTTGGTGGATCTCCGTCCGGTCGTGGTGGCGCAGAGAACTGCGCGGGACGTTCCTGGTGCCCTCCAGGCCTTGCTACGGGGAGAACGCCGGCAAAGCGGCGACAAGGGCGAACTGCTCATTCGCTCGACCTACGATGTGTACCGAGACGGCAACTGGCTGATCTATGCGAACCGCTACTGCGACGGCGCAGCCGAGGCGCTGCGTCGGTTCCGACTGCGCGTGCATCGGGAGGAGGCCGCCGGGGCGAGACGGCCGTTCGGCGCGACCAATTTGGATTTCTTCCTGGGCTATCGGTTCGCAAACGCGCCCTACGATGGCCGTGGCGGCTGCGTCGTGCGCGCGCGGCTGCCCGACCACGGGATCGCGCGCATCCATACCGGCCAGCACGAGGCCGACGGCGCCGTCGTATGGGAGGCGGGCTACGACTTCGAGACCAAGGAGCAATTCTCGTCGCCGGACTTCTACCTGCCGGAGTACCAGGCAGTGGTCGCTGGCGCCCCGGCGGCGCGTTCGGATTTCGACGTGTACTTGGGGGACGGGCAGCTCGCCATCTTCAAGGCGCCGTGCAAGGGCAGCGACACAGAGGCGCGGTTCCTAGTGCATCTCTATGCCCAGGAGTCGGGCGACCTGCCCGGCGGTCGGCAGCAGTACGGTTTCGAAAACTTGGACTTCGACTTCAGCGAAAAGGGGGTGGCCTGGGACGCCAAGTGCCTTGCGACGATTCAGCTGCCCGACTACGCCGTCGACCGCGTCAGCGTAGGCCAGTTCCTTCGCGCCGAGGGTCGATATCGAGACCTCTGGCGCGTCGACTTCCCAACGAGCGGGAGCGCGGACGTCGCCGATGACGCCGACCGGGTGGAAGATGCGCGACGATGAGCTTGGCATGAAGGGCGCTGCCCGAGAGCGTTTGACGGCATGTGCGCCCAAGGCACTCCGAGCCTGCTGAACGCCATAGAGGGCAGGTTCGTGGGTTGCAGATGACAACTCCTTTCCGTTTCGGCGACCCTAGACGCGGTTTTCAAGGGTGCGATTCCGCAGAACCGACGCCACTGGCACTGTTGGGCGAAGCGGGGAAGCGCCATGTTCATGGCCAGCGTCCCGCTCAGTCCAGCGGGAGATCGAGAACGACCTGCCCAAAGGCAGCAAGCGAAGTGATGAACCGCCCATCTTCGATTCGATTGCGCGAAGAATGAAGAACAAAGGACTTGCCGCGCCTTGGCCAACGCAGTGAAGCACGGGAAGCGCGCGCTAGACGCCGGCTCGCCGTCCGAGGCCGATCCGAACCTTCGCACGCCAGCGAGTCGCTGCCGTCGATGCCGTGCCAATGGCAATCCGAACCCGTTGCCACTAGGATTGCACCCCGTGGCGACCGAGCCGGTCCCCTCGCGACGAAGCCGATGTCAACCCCGTCAGGCCCGGAAGGGAGCAGCGGTCGCAGCGAATTCGGGCGCCGAGGCTAGGCTGGCAAGGTCGCCACCCACGGAGAGGTGTCCGAGCGGCCGAAGGAGCACGCCTGGAAAGTGTGTATGGGCGAAAGCCCATCGAGGGTTCGAATCCCTCCCTCTCCGCCAATACCGCCATAAGCCTTTGATTTTGCTAAGTGTGTGAAGGTGCGCTTGTAACAGATAGGCTTGAACGCGGCATGGCAGAGAAGCAAGGCGTGCGGACTGACGACATCCAGGAGTTTTGGGGCAAGGCTCGCCCGCCGAGCGACGAAGGCCCGCAGTGGCATCCGCTGGTCTTGCATTGCGTTGACGTGGCGGCGGTTGGTTGCACGTTTCTGCGCGAGCACACGCTGCTGAGGAAGCGGCTGGCGAGGCTCATGGGCGTGGGCGAAGAGCAGCTCGTGCCGTTGGCCGGATACTTGCTCGCACTGCACGACGTCGGCAAGTTCGCCAAGAGGTTTCAATCGAAAGTTCCTGACCGCCTTCCTTCCTGCTTCGGTGGCGAACTCGGTCCGTCGAGCTACGATCACGGGTCTGGCGGCATGCTCCTATTCGAGCATGATCCTGATCGGTTCGGCCTGCACAGCGACACCCGGCGGAGTTGGCGGCTGCTTGTCTCTGCCGTCACCGGCCACCACGGCGCACCCCCATCCGATGAATCTCCCGACATCAACCCACTGTTCGGCAAGGCGGGCGTTGAAGCAGCGCGGTTGTTCACAGCCGAAGTGCGCACGCTGTTCAGCCTTCCCGACAAGCTGAGCGTCGCCCGCAAATGCGGGCCAGCGTCCTACGCATTGGCCGGACTGGCCGTGCTTTCGGACTGGGTCGGTTCGAAGGTGGAGTGGTTCCCGTATCAGGATCCGGCGCACGTCTCGGACTTGACGTCCTATTGGCACTCCGCCCAGGAACGCGCGGAACAGGCGCTCCACAAGAGCGGCGTGTTGCCGGCGCGACCGCGAACCAAGGGATTGAGCTACGGCGACCTCTTGAAAGGAGAGCCGAGCCCGATGCAGCGGTGGGCGCAGTCCGTCGATCTGCCGGAAGGCCCGGCGCTCTTCATGATCGAAGACGAGACCGGCAGCGGCAAGACGGAAGCGGCGTTGATGCTTGCGCATCGCCTGATGGCGGCAGGCAAGGCCGACGGGCTCTACATGGCCTTGCCCACCATGGCAACCGCGAATGCGATGTTCACGCGCCTTGAGCACATCCACCAGAGGTTGTTTGCCGACGGCGAGTCGCCATCGGTGGTTCTGGCCCACGGCGCCCGCAAGATGCACGACGGATTCCGCGCCGCAATGGACATCGGGGCAAGGCAGGAAGAGTCCTTTGGGCACACGGAATCCGACGAGACCGCTTCATCCGCTTGTGCGGCCTGGATCGCCGACGACCGCCGGCGGTCGTTCCTTGCGGACATCGGCGCGGGCACGGTAGACCAAGCGCTGCTGTCGATACTGCCCAGCAAGCACCAGTCGCTGCGGCTGCTCGGCCTCATGCGCAGCGTCCTCATCCTCGACGAGGTTCATGCCTACGACGCCTACATGCAGCGCGAGATCGAGACGCTGCTCGAGTTCCAGGCTGGCCTGGGCGGCTGTGCGATTCTGCTGTCGGCGACGCTGCCGAAGGTCGTGCGCCGGCACTTGGGCGATGCGTTCGTCAGCGGCCTTGGCGCCGAGCTCCCCGAATCCGCGCTCTCGTTGGACTATCCGCTAGCCAGCGTCCAAGCCCGCAGTTCACTCCAGCAGTTCGGAGTCGAGGGACGCGCCGATCGGGCTCGCAGGCTTCCCGTGCGATTCTTGCGTACTGTCGCCGAAGCGCTGGACGAGGTCGTCCACGCGGCGAACAAAGGGGCGGCGGTCCTCTACATTCGCAACTCCGTGGATGACGCCTTGGAAGCACGGGCGGCACTGCTGCAACGAGGGTTGGATGCCGCCAGCGTTGACCTGTTCCACGCCCGCTTCGCCCTTGCCGACCGCTTGGCCATTGAGGAACGTGTGTTGACGACCTTCAGCAAGGGCGGCACGGCGGAGCAGCGTCGCGGCAAGGTGCTGGTGGCCACGCAAGTCGTCGAACAGTCCTTGGATTTGGACTTCGACGTGCTGGTCACGGACCTTGCGCCCATCGACCTCCTCATCCAACGCGCCGGCCGGCTGTGGCGTCACGAGCGAGGCCCCCGGCCGGTGTCCCTTGAACTGCTTGTCGTGTCGCCACCTGCAATCCCAGATGCGAACGGAAGCTGGTACCAGAGCGCCTTCCCGCGTGCGGCATACGTCTACAGGGCGTATGCCCGGCTCTGGATGACGGCGAAGGTGCTCGAAGACGATGGCGAAATCGACAGCCCGACACGCCTGCGGTCGCTGATCGAGCGGGTCTATGCCGAGGACGTGGAGAGCCGGGTTCCGAGCGGCCTCGTGGAGAACATCCTGGAAACCGAAGGCAACGACTCCGCCGAACGCGGTGTCGCCAACACGGCAACGCTGAAGCTGACGGATGGCTACACGCGGCGCGGGGTCGCTTGGAGCAAGGACGTTCAGACCGTCACGCGCATCGCCGACGACGAGCAGGTGACGCTTCGGCTTGCCAGATGGCACGCCGGTGCCTGGGTGCCTTACGCGCATGAAAGCGCCCCCAACGAGCCGTGGCGGGCGTGGCGCCTAAGCGAGGTCAGCGTCTCCAAGCGGCGAGTCTCGGGCGAGGCGACTTCGCCGGAGCACGTCGAGGCGGCGTCGGAGATCAAGGTGCGCTGGGGTGCGTATGACCAACATAAGGTATTGATATTGCTGGATGAAGAGCCGGTCGGTAGTGGCCAATACAAGGCGGCGGCGACGACGGGCGAAGATGGTGGCGAGGCGGTCTTGCGATACGACGGCACGGAGGGGTTGAAGTTGGTCTAGGAGTGCCCCATGTTGTGCTTGCTGCCGTTCCCTTCTGAGGGATGAACCGGTTGTAGCTGTCGGCTGCGTTCGGCAGCGGGCTTTGTTCCTTGCACAAGCGAGGATTGTGGGCTAGGATCCGTAAGGTTGTTGCTGTTGGTTGTAACACGGGAAAGGAGAACGGATGAAGTCAAGGGACAGGCATGACGCAGAGTTGCTGCGTCAGCAGGCGTCCACGAGTACCGTGAGACGGACTGCGAGGTGCGTCAGGAGAAAGGTGCGGCTGGTGCAGCTTGAGCACGTTGAAGAAGAGGTTGTTGTAGTCTCCTGTCGGGACGAACAGGCGATCCAAGGGCAACGCAGGTAGAACACCCTGTGAGCTTCAATCTGATCACGACCCCGTGGTTGCCGGTGCGCCGCCGTAGCGGCGACATCGAGCGTATCCCGCCATGGCAGATCAACGACCGCATTTCGGAAAACCCGATTGTCGGCTTCGCATGGCCGCGCGCAGACTTCAATGGTGCGGCGCACGAATTCCTGATTGGCTTGCTCTCCACCACCACGCCACCAGCGGACGAGGACGCATGGGACGATTGGTGGGCGCAACCGCCAATCCCAAGTGTGCTCCAAGAGCGCTTTGAGCCCTATGCCTATGCGTTCGATCTGGACGGCGCAGGCCCGCGCTTCTTGCAAGATCACGACCCGCTTGAAGATGCAGAGAGCAAGGACATCGCAGCGCTGTTGATCGACGCTCCGGGTGCCCAGACCATGCGCAACAACGCAGACCTCTTCGTCAAACGCAGCGACGCCACGGCGCTGTGTCGCGGCGCGGCGGCAATGGCGCTGTTCACCTTGAGCGCTTATGCGCCGAGCGGTGGTGCCGGGCACCGCACGTCTTTGCGTGGCGGCGGCCCCATGACGACTTTGGCGGTTGTCGATCACGAAGAGCTCGGCGGGACGCTCTGGGGGCGTCTCTGGCCCAACGTCGAGACCAGCGCCGCCATCAAGGAACGGGACTCGGAACGGCGCAGGACAAAGGACGACTCGTTGGTGTTTCCGTGGCTCGCCCCCACTCGCACGTCTGGCAAGGAAGGCAGACCGACGGCCCAGCCAGATGTTCATCCGCTGCAGGTCTATTGGGGAATGCCCCGCCGCATTCGACTTGCGTTCGAGGAGTCCCAAGGCCGAGCTTGCAGCCTCACGGGTTCCGAGGATTCGACGATTGTGAGGGCCTACCGGACCAAGAACTACGGCGTGAACTACACGTCGGAGGCATTCACCCATCCGCTGTCGCCCTACTATCGCCCAAAAGCCGGTGCGCCCCACTTGCCTGTACACCCAAAGCCTGGAGGGATCACCTACCGCCTCTGGCCAGGATTGGTTTGTCCAACGCAGGACGGACTTCGCGAGCGTGCTCTCGCAATCGAAAATTTGTTCTCCGCACTGAATGAGGCCAGAAGGAAGACAAGATTTGCCGCCTTCGGCTACGACATGGACAACATGAAGGCGCGGGCATGGATGGAAGGCGAGATGCCGATTTGGTGCCTTGGTCGTGAGCGCCAAGGCACTCTCGACGGTTTCATCCAGAAGGCGACGGCCGGCGCAGAGGCCATGGCCAGACTGCTGACCAGCGCAATCAAGGCCGCGTTGAACGACTCGCCGAAGAATGCGCGAGGCGACTACGGCTTCGTCGCCGAAGCGTTCTATCGGCGGACGGAGGAGATCTTCCAAGCGCACCTGAAGGAGGCGGTTGACGCGATCGACGAGAAACCCGATGCTGACGATTCAACGAGACCCGTGCGAGAGGCGTTTTGCGCCTCGATTGCGAAGGCGGCTCGTCGGCTCTTCGACTACTATGCGCCAATGGACGGTTTGGAAGACCGCAACATGACCCGCCACGTCCGAGCGCTCTTCCACCTTAGTGTGGCGCTGAGGGGGCAGGGCAGAGCGGGCAAAAGCCTCTATGGCGACGCTGCCTTCGACATCGAACGCCAGCCGGCAAGCCCGCCCAATGGGCCAAACGGAAGGGCAGGAAGATGACCGTAGGAGAGGTGGTCTACGACTGGTGGCGGGGCCTTGTTCCCGACGACCAAGGCACAAAGGCGTCCAAGGGTCATCAGCGGGCGGCCTTGGCCCGTCTTCGCAGGGCCGGAGACGTCATTGACGTGTTGATGGAGCCCGAGGCGCTTCGCCTCATTCAGCGCTTGCCAAATCAACAACCGGATCGCGTGGCGACGGTGGCAGGCGTTCTCGCGTTCGTCACGCCGCCGCACGAGGCTGTCCACATCATCCGTTCGGTTGGGCGCACGGCCCTCGACAAGGACGAGTCGGCCACATTGTCCGAGAACAGATTTCGCCGCCTCATGCAGCTTCAAGCGGATGACCTTCTCGATCCAATGCGCCGTCTGGTGCGCCTAAATAAACGCCACGCGAATGTTGGCGATCTTGCCGAATCGATCCTGTTCTGGGGCGACGGCGTGAAGAAACGGTGGATTTTCGAGTACTACGGCGTAGAGACCGTGGCTGCGCGCGAACCGACGGGAAGCGCGGCAAGCGACGTTCGCAATGGTCAAAACAGGTCCTCAGGAGAACGCACATGACGGACTTCCTACAACTCCACTTGCTTACGGCCTTTGGCCCGTCCAATCTCAATCGGGACGACACCGGCCGGCCAAAGAGCGTCACCTTCGGGGGCGTGCCGCGGATCCGCGTCTCGTCGCAAAGCCTCAAGCGGGCTTGGCGCACGTCGGACGTCTTCAAGGATGCGCTCCACGGCCACCTCGCTGACCGAACGCAACGCCTCGGTAAGGACATCTACTGCCACCTGCGCAAAAAGGGGGCCGACGACGCCCGGGCGGTCGCGATCGCACGAGCAATCGCGGGTGCGTTCGGCAAAGTCAAGCCCGCGAAAGATCAAGAGCCCAAGGAAAGCGAGAAGGATGACCGAACCTTCATCGAGCAGTTGGCTTTCGTGTCGCCTGGCGAACGCGATGCGGCCATCGCGCTTGCCGAAGACGTACTGGCGTCAAATCGGGAGATCGAGACCCCTCCGCGCGACGAACTCCTCAAGCGGGTGGACGCGACGGCCGACATCGCAATGTTCGGCCGCATGCTTGCCGACGCCCCAAAGTACAACCGAGAAGCTGCTGTGCAGGTGGCGCACGCGATCACAACGCATCGCGCCGTGGCAGAGGACGACTACTACACGGCGGTAGACGACCTCAAGTCCCGTGACGAACCCGACGATGCTGGGGCGGGGTTTGTTGGCCTGCAAGAGTTCGGCGCTGGCTTGTTCTACCTGTACATTTGCGTTGACCGCGACCTGCTGTTGAAGAACTTGGACGGCAAAGAAGGCGTGCGGAACTCGGCCTTGGCCGCTCTCGTCGAAGCGGCAGCAACGGTCGCGCCGAAGGGCAAGCAAGCGAGCTTTGCCAGCCGTGCGCGAGCGTTGTACGTCTTGGCCGAGAAAGGCACAGCACAGCCAAGGAGTCTCGCCGCGGCCTTTCTGAAGCCAATATGCGGTGACGACCAGGGAGCATCTTCGATCAAGGCGCTGATGGCGTTCCGCGAACGCCTCGACAAGGCGTATGGGCCTTGCGCGAGCGAGAGTTGCGTTATGGACTGCGTGGGTGAGGAGCAAGGCAGCTTGGCGGAATTGCGCGAATTCGTGGTGAGCTGACGTGCAGTTCCTGCTCTTCACGCTTTACGCGCCGATGGCCTCGTTCGGCGAGATCGCCGTGGGCGAGCGGCGCATGAGCTGGGCAAGGCCGAGCCGCTCCGCTGTGCTTGGGCTGGTGGCTGCCGCCCGTGGATTGGATCGGGCCGACGAAGAGGCCCATGCCCAGCTCGAAGCATCCCTGTACTACGCCGTGAGAACGGATGTGCCCGGACGACCGCTCATGGACTACCACACCGCGCAAGCACCGAAGGGTCGGCGAGGTGTGACGTATTCGACACGGCGCGAGGAGGTCTCCGCCGAAGACCTGAATACCGTGCTTTCGACCCGCGAGTGGCTTTCGGACGCCTGCTTCACCGTTTGCCTATGGGAGCGCGATGGCAGCACGGTCGCGCTTGACGAAGTTGCAGCTGCTCTGCGAGAGCCACAGTTTGTGCTTTACGCTGGTCGGAAATCCGGTCCTTTTGGCTTGCCGCTAGACCCCGCTCTCGTTGTGGCCGAGACATTCTCCGAAGCATTCGAGAAGCGGCAGCGGAATGCAGCCGAACAAGAGGTCGTGGCCACAATTCGCACCGGCGATGACCCACCGGCGCAGATTGCAGTCGACCATGATGCTGCGGCCGGCGGGCGCATCGAACGACGACGCGATTCGATTGTCAATCGAACGCGCTGGCAGTTCGGTGAACGGCTGGAGCGCGTGGCCGTAGAGGGGGACATGGAATGACCGCCTATCTCTCCCGCGCAACGCTGCGACGCAACCAACAGACGGTCAGGGCGCTGAGTCCTCTGCTCTTGGAGAACCCCAGAGGGCCAGGCGCCACCGGCCACAACCTGATGTGGTCGCTCTTTTGCGATACGCCGGAGCGCACCCGCGACTTCTTGTGGCGAGAGTCTCGGCAAGGCGTCTACTACATCCTCTCGCAGCGCCCGCCGGTTGACCAACATGCCTTGTTCGACTTGGCGGAACCGAGAGAGTTTGCGCCCGCCCTCGCCGCTGGTGACCGACTGCGGTTTTCGCTGCGGGCCAATCCAGTCGTGCGCCGTCTGGTCTCGGGCAAGAAGCACTCGACCAAACACGACGTGGTATTCGACGCCTTGCGCGAACAGGCGGCGAAGTGTCGTGCCTCGCAGCGGCACGCTGTCATTCAGGAGCAGGGCTTCAAGTGGCTCGCACGGCAAGGGAAGCAGTCCGGCTTTGCCGTTGAACAACGCGAGATCGGCATCGACGGGTATGCCCAACACCAGATCGGCCGGGCGAAGTCGAGCCCGATGGCTTTTTCAACGCTCGACTTCGAAGGCGTCTTGACGGTTGAAGACCCGTCGCGACTCCTTCCGGCTATTGTGCGTGGCTTTGGTGCCGCCAAGGCATATGGCTGCGGCCTGATGCTGATTCGCCGCGCCTGACGGGGTTGCGTCGGTGGCCATCGCTCCTCCGCGCCCCATTCCAATCAAAGACCGTGCGTCGATCCTCTTCATCGAAAAGGGGCAGTTGGACGTCTTGGACGGTGCCTTCGTGATTGTGGATCGCCTTGGCGTGCGCACGCACATTCCGGTCGGTGGCCTTGCTTGCGTGATGCTGGAACCCGGTGCGCGGGTCTCCCATGCCGCTGTTGCGCTTGCCAGCCGTGTCGGTTGTTTGCTCGTGTGGGTGGGCGAAGCGGGCGTGCGCTTGTATTCGGCGGGCCAGCCGGGCGGCGCAAGAGCGGACCGACTGCTGCACCAAGCGCGGCTTGCGCTGGATGCGGACGCTCGCTTGCGCGTGGTGCGGAAGATGTACGACATGCGCTTCGGAGAACCCGCGCCTCAGCGACGGTCGGTAGATCAGCTTCGGGGCATAGAGGGTGCGCGCGTAAAGCGGATGTACGAGGTTCTTGCCAAACAGCACGACGTTCGATGGCGAGGACGCCGCTACGACCCCAACGCTTGGAACGCAGCGGACTTGCCGAACCGCTGCCTCAGCCAAGCCACGGCATGCCTCTACGGCATCGCCGAAGCCGCCATCCTCGCCGCTGGCTACGCACCGGCCATCGGCTTCCTGCATACGGGCAAGCCCCAGTCCTTCGTCTACGACGTGGCAGACGTGTTCAAGTTCGAGACCGTCGTGCCCGTTGCCTTCCGAGTGGCGGGCGAGGCCCAACGCGGCAAACAGCCGTCGGCTGGCGACCCAGTGGGCGAAGTGCGGCGCGCCTGCCGAGACCGGTTCCGAAAAGCTGGCTTGCTGACGAAGCTCATACCAAGCATCGAGGAGATGCTTGCGGCAGGCGAACTCCAACCGCCGCCACCGCCAGACGAAGCGCAGCCCGTAGCGATACCGGTAGAGCGGAGCGGCGATGTTGGTCATCGCGGTTAACAATGCCCCGCCAAGGTTGCGGGGCCGGCTGGCGGTGTGGCTGGTGGAGATTCGAGCCGGCGTCTACGTGGGCAACTACTCGAGACGAACGCGGGAGATGATCTGGAAGCAAGTGCAATCGCTGATCGAAGATGGCGACGCGATCATCGCCTGGGCAGCGGCGAACGACGCCGGCTACGACTTCGACACATGCGGCACGAACAGGCGCATTCCAACCGATGTGGACGGCATGAAGGTCGTGCGCTTCCGGCCACTTCAAGAAGCCGGTGACAACATGCCTTGAAAGCAGTGCGGTGTAATAACCACTCGGCTCTTTAACAACCCAAACTGTGGTAGCTTGGTGAACCGCCAAGTGAGCCTTTTATTTCAATTACTTATGAGAAGTGAGTTCCCCGCACACGCGGGGATGAACCGTCGCGGAAGAGCATGCCGAGCATGCCCAGGGCGAGTTCCCCGCACACGCGGGGATGAACCGACGGCCGCGGAAGCGGCGGCGAGCTGGCAGATCGAGTTCCCCGCACACGCGGGGATGAACCGACTACGGCTGGATGAAGGACCTGCCGGGGATGCGAGTTCCCCGCACACGCGGGGATGAACCGACCTACTGCCAAGCGGTGGCCTGGTGATGAGGGAGTTCCCCGCACACGCGGGGATGAACCGCGTCCTCGGTGGCGCTGCCTAGCGACGCCGAGAGAGTTCCCCGCACACGCGGGGATGAACCGTCGGCCGCGGGCAACCCAACCGCGGCACGCCCGAGTTCCCCGCACACGCGGGGATGAACCGAGCGAGGATTTCGCGCGGGCGCTGCAGCAGGTCGAGTTCCCCGCACACGCGGGGATGAACCGGCGCCGCGGGCCGACGAGACGCACGGCAGGGCGAGTTCCCCGCACACGCGGGGATGAACCGGAGAAGCGCATCGCCCAGGCGGCGGCCGACCTCGAGTTCCCCGCACACGCGGGGATGAACCGGCCCCGCGCTGCGCCGGGCGACGTACGGCTTTGAGTTCCCCGCACACGCGGGGATGAACCGCTCGCGCCCAGCGACGGCAGCTGGAGGATTGAGAGTTCCCCGCACACGCGGGGATGAACCGGTGGTGCCGCAAGGGTCGCCTGCGTTTCCCAGCGAGTTCCCCGCACACGCGGGGATGAACCGGATTTTGCAGGCGCGATCAAAGGACGGCTTATGGAGTTCCCCGCACACGCGGGGATGAACCGCCGACGACGAATACCCGAGGACGCCGGCCGGCGAGTTCCCCGCACACGCGGGGATGAACCGTCGCCGTCCGCGTTGCCGACCGCCGTGTTCTTCGAGTTCCCCGCACACGCGGGGATGAACCGTGAGCGGAGCGAGCCTCGACGTTCTCAATCGGGAGTTCCCCGCACACGCGGGGATGAACCGGTCGAGCGAGCGGAGGTGGGACAGGAGGCCGTCGAGTTCCCCGCACACGCGGGGATGAACCGGTGCCGTGCGCGTCTCGACGCGGGACGGCGACGAGTTCCCCGCACACGCGGGGATGAACCGGTCGATCGTCACCGCCGCGTTCTGCGCCGAAGCGAGTTCCCCGCACACGCGGGGATGAACCGCAGCCCGTCCCCGACGTGCGCCGCGGCCAGATGAGTTCCCCGCACACGCGGGGATGAACCTGGCGAGAGCGGCCGGCGGAGACTTCGGTGGTGGAGAGTTCCCCGCACACGCGGGGATGAACCGGCGGACACTCTGCCTCCAGCCGCGCGCGGCGGGGAGTTCCCCGCACACGCGGGGATGAACCGGACTCTCTGCGCACTATTTGGCGCTGGGTCTGGGAGTTCCCCGCACACGCGGGGATGAACCGGTGTACGTGGAGGGGAGTCTGCGGACGCGGGAGGAGTTCCCCGCACACGCGGGGATGAACCGAAAAACGGACGGTGGCAGCCGGCCGAGAGCGACGAGTTCCCCGCACACGCGGGGATGAACCGGTGCGCCGGTAGGGCGCTCGCTTCGGCCCAGCGAGTTCCCCGCACACGCGGGGATGAACCGGTAGGCTTCGTTGTCGGATCGCCCCGGCCCATGGAGTTCCCCGCACACGCGGGGATGAACCGGACGCGCCAACGTGCTTCGAGAGCAGGCCGAGGAGTTCCCCGCACACGCGGGGATGAACCGGTGCCTATCAGCCTTTGCAGGCTTGCCGACAGGAGTTCCCCGCACACGCGGGGATGAACCGTTCCTGCCAGCCGACTCGATGGCGTAGAGAGCGAGTTCCCCGCACACGCGGGGATGAACCGCCGTTCGCCGCATGCACTTCCACGGGCAGCGCGAGTTCCCCGCACACGCGGGGATGAACCGTCGCCGATCTGATTGCCGGCATGGCCGAGGGCGAGTTCCCCGCACACGCGGGGATGAACCGAACGTTGCCACGCTGGGCCACGCGATCAACGGCGAGTTCCCCGCACACGCGGGGATGAACCGGCGTCGCCGGCCGCAATGCCGACCATCTCGGCGAGTTCCCCGCACACGCGGGGATGAACCGTGGGCTAGCAGTGGACTTCCAAGATTCCGAAGAGAGTTCCCCGCACACGCGGGGATGAACCAGGCGCCGACCGCTGACGCTGACGGCGCGCCGGCCGAGTTCCCCGCACACGCGGGGATGAACCGGACAACAAGCCCGCCGACCCTATCCACGGCGGGAGTTCCCCGCACACGCGGGGATGAACCGGAAGTAGGCCATGTTGAGGCTCCGTTTGTGAAGAGTTCCCCGCACACGCGGGGATGAACCGATGTCATGGCCTTGCCGGCCAATTTCTTTGCGTGAGTTCCCCGCACACGCGGGGATGAACCGAGCTCGTGCGGTGCCTCGAGCGCTTCGTGACGGAGTTCCCCGCACACGCGGGGATGAACCGCGCACCGCCATGCGCTCGTTGGCGCCCTCGTCGAGTTCCCCGCACACGCGGGGATGAACCGTACATACTTTGATTGGCCACCTTGCCGCACGTCGAGTTCCCCGCACACGCGGGGATGAACCGAACTCCTGTGCCATCTGGCGCCCGTGTGCATGGAGTTCCCCGCACACGCGGGGATGAACCGGCGGCTTGGTGGCCGAAGTCACCCGCCCGCGCGAGTTCCCCGCACACGCGGGGATGAACCGACGGAACAGGAGCAGGCGCTGATGCTGATGCCGAGTTCCCCGCACACGCGGGGATGAACCGGTGCCCGGCGAAGCCGCGCCGGTGCCGCACCCCGAGTTCCCCGCACACGCGGGGATGAACCGTGCTTGGCGCGAGCGAGTCGTCTGGCTCCGAAGAGTTCCCCGCACACGCGGGGATGAACCGATCCATCTGAACGGCCGCTTCCGCGGCGCCTACGAGTTCCCCGCACACGCGGGGATGAACCAGTGGATGGCGCGAGTTAAAGCAGCGGAAGGAGACGAGTTCCCCGCACACGCGGGGATGAACCGGGGGCACGGGGAATGAGCAAACGCATGGCGCGGGAGTTCCCCGCACACGCGGGGATGAACCCGCCACGCCGTCTATCGGAACCGTGCTGGTGAAGAGTTCCCCGCACACGCGGGGATGAACCGGCGCATGGACGTGCGAACGACCATGCTACGGAGAGTTCCCCGCACACGCGGGGATGAACCGTCATGGACATTACGGCCATCGACCTCTCTGTGCGAGTTCCCCGCACACGCGGGGATGAACCGTCCTTCTGCGTGGTGACGGCAGCGGTTAGGAGCGAGTTCCCCGCACACGCGGGGATGAACCGGCGCGTAGCCCAATTCCCGCAGCAGGGCGTTGGAGTTCCCCGCACACGCGGGGATGAACCGCCGGCATCGAAGCCAAGTGCGACGCGGCGCAACGAGTTCCCCGCACACGCGGGGATGAACCGAACAACCGCGTTGCCAAGTGGCCGCGCAACATGAGTTCCCCGCACACGCGGGGATGAACCGGCTGTGAGGCTGAAACTCGACGTGAACGGCGAGGAGTTCCCCGCACACGCGGGGATGAACCGGAAAGGGCGGTGCTGGAAGACCAGGCCGCCGAGAGTTCCCCGCACACGCGGGGATGAACCGGCCATGGGCAGTGCCGCAGTTTGACTTGAGAAGAGTTCCCCGCACACGCGGGGATGAACCGGCGTTGATCGCGTCCACGCTGCGCTCGGCGTCGAGTTCCCCGCACACGCGGGGATGAACCGGGCGCGCGGAGGTCCTTCATCGCGGCTTGTCCGAGTTCCCCGCACACGCGGGGATGAACCTGTGGGGTGCTCCGTAGAGGTCGTAGAGATTCAGAGTTCCCCGCACACGCGGGGATGAACCGTAGAAAGTGTAAATAAGACCGCCGGCGCCACGGAGTTCCCCGCACACGCGGGGATGAACCGGGAGGATGCGTAATGTCTGCGGAGGATCGCCATGAGTTCCCCGCACACGCGGGGATGAACCGGCGTGTACCGCGAACTCGGCGAGCTCGCTGTAGAGTTCCCCGCACACGCGGGGATGAACCGCCCAATGGCTGCGAAACACGCCGTTCGCCCCTGGAGTTCCCCGCACACGCGGGGATGAACCGTCCTCGATGCAGACCGTGCCGTAGGAGTTCGCCGAGTTCCCCGCACACGCGGGGATGAACCGTCGATCTGCCGCTTCAATGCGGCCCGCGCGCGGGAGTTCCCCGCACACGCGGGGATGAACCGGTGGTGACAGCCGTGTCCACCTTCGTGTCAAGCGAGTTCCCCGCACACGCGGGGATGAACCGCACGTTCGGCAAAGGGAACTGCCGGCGCAGCGGAGTTCCCCGCACACGCGGGGATGAACCTCGGATATGTCAGCGGCGGCTATCCGCAGGTCCGCGAGTTCCCCGCACACGCGGGGATGAACCGTTGCAGCGTGATGTGCCTTCCGGTGCCTGACGGAGTTCCCCGCACACGCGGGGATGAACCGAAGCACACGGGGCACAGGAAGTGGACGCCGAGGAGTTCCCCGCACACGCGGGGATGAACCGGGGATGCCCGCGTGAACAGCCAGACGTACCGGCGAGTTCCCCGCACACGCGGGGATGAACCGCGTAGGCGCCGCCCTTGAATTCCTGTGCCATTGAGTTCCCCGCACACGCGGGGATGAACCGTCCACCCAAACGTTGTCGCCGTCCTTCCCGACGAGTTCCCCGCACACGCGGGGATGAACCGGCGACGCGATGGCAGGCGCTCGACGGAGACCCGAGTTCCCCGCACACGCGGGGATGAACCGGCCCAAGCCGCTGCCACGGGGACGACGAGCAGGAGTTCCCCGCACACGCGGGGATGAACCGAGTATCTGTCCGTCATCGGCGGCACGGCAGAGGAGTTCCCCGCACACGCGGGGATGAACCGACCAGGGGGACACCCTTCGGCTGGAGCTTGTACGAGTTCCCCGCACACGCGGGGATGAACCGGCCGTGGCCATGCTCCAGAAGGCGGCGCTCGCGAGTTCCCCGCACACGCGGGGATGAACCGGCTTTGCGGCCGGGGGATTCCCTCACCCACGACGAGTTCCCCGCACACGCGGGGATGAACCGTCGTTGTACCAGCCGTTCTCGCCTTCTTCGTCGAGTTCCCCGCACACGCGGGGATGAACCGGTGGCGTTGCGTTCGAGTTGCCGGAGCTCAACGAGTTCCCCGCACACGCGGGGATGAACCGTGGTGCGGAGGGCCCTGAAGGTCTACGGGGAGGAGTTCCCCGCACACGCGGGGATGAACCGACCGCCCATCTCCTGATGCGCTGGTGCGACACGAGTTCCCCGCACACGCGGGGATGAACCGGCGCTGAACGTAGTTGGCGAGGTTCGCCGCTCGAGTTCCCCGCACACGCGGGGATGAACCGGCCAAAACACCCCATGCCACGGCATGGGTTCACGAGTTCCCCGCACACGCGGGGATGAACCGGCCTCGGCAACGGTAATGTCGCCGTCCTTGCCGAGTTCCCCGCACACGCGGGGATGAACCGGCCGTCGTGGTCACGGTGAATGGGCGAAACGCGAGTTCCCCGCACACGCGGGGATGAACCGGTCAAGCGCAGCAAGCATTCCGGCAGGCCCAAGAGTTCCCCGCACACGCGGGGATGAACCGTGCTCCACGCTCGAAGCGCGGTCGCGGGCGCAGAGTTCCCCGCACACGCGGGGATGAACCGGCGCATGAACTTCTGGAACACATCAATAAAATGAGTTCCCCGCACACGCGGGGATGAACCGAAACCGCGCCCGAAACGCCAAAGGCGAAGCGCGAGTTCCCCGCACACGCGGGGATGAACCGTCCTCGTTCGTGTCGCACAGGACGGCGCGTTCGAGTTCCCCGCACACGCGGGGATGAACCGTCGGCGATGCGCGGATTCGCGCGCCAGCGGGGGAGTTCCCCGCACACGCGGGGATGAACCGTAGATGGCTGCGAACCACTTGGGCAGGAGCTTGAGTTCCCCGCACACGCGGGGATGAACCGACATTTCGCAGGCGCTCGCCGTTCCCGAACTCGAGTTCCCCGCACACGCGGGGATGAACCGTGCAGCGCACCCACTACGACAATCTGGCCTAGGGAGTTCCCCGCACACGCGGGGATGAACCGGCGCGGATGGGAGTTTGGATTGCGAGCATCGACGAGTTCCCCGCACACGCGGGGATGAACCGGTTTTCGACAGCGGCGCATCGGTAATCACCCGGAGTTCCCCGCACACGCGGGGATGAACCGAAAAACCCTAGGCGATATCGGAGGTGGACGTGGAGTTCCCCGCACACGCGGGGATGAACCGCCTTGCGCCTTCGATGATTCGCAACGTTCCTTCCGAGTTCCCCGCACACGCGGGGATGAACCGTTTTCCCCGTCGTGGGTGACGGAGTCGCCCGGGAGTTCCCCGCACACGCGGGGATGAACCGATGCGCGAAACGCGGAACCCAGACCCCATGATCGAGTTCCCCGCACACGCGGGGATGAACCGCGCATGGCGAAAACCGAACCGAACGCGCCGTTGAGTTCCCCGCACACGCGGGGATGAACCGGCGTGTTCATCTGGCGTGTAGATTGGCACGGCGAGTTCCCCGCACACGCGGGGATGAACCGGTCGCGTTCGGCGCCGCACTCGGCGCACTCGCGAGTTCCCCGCACACGCGGGGATGAACCGGCGGCGCTTGCCGAAGCGCGAGCGGCGGCTCTGAGTTCCCCGCACACGCGGGGATGAACCGTAGTCGTCTAGCGCGTCGGTGCTCCTGACGGTGAGTTCCCCGCACACGCGGGGATGAACCGTGCGGCCGAACACGGGCGCCATGCAAACCCAGGAGTTCCCCGCACACGCGGGGATGAACCAGCGACCTTCATGGGGGCACCAGGCGGACGCATCGAGTTCCCCGCACACGCGGGGATGAACCGGGCAGCTACGTCGAGTACGACGCCGCCGGCCGCGAGTTCCCCGCACACGCGGGGATGAACCGAGCACCGAGGCGAACGCCACGGTGCGGGCGAGGAGTTCCCCGCACACGCGGGGATGAACCGCTGCTCGCGGAACTCGAAACGGCGCCCGCGTGGGAGTTCCCCGCACACGCGGGGATGAACCGACGACCGACGACGGCAGCAGCCGCAGCCAGGCGAGTTCCCCGCACACGCGGGGATGAACCGACCCGGCCCGCGTGGCTCAAGAGCACGTTCGAAGAGTTCCCCGCACACGCGGGGATGAACCGGCGTGGATGCGGCCCTCGTCGGTCTTCTGGCGGAGTTCCCCGCACACGCGGGGATGAACCGCCTTGCCTTGATGGGTTCCGGCGACCCCTACGGAGTTCCCCGCACACGCGGGGATGAACCGGTTTTCGACACCGGCGCATCGGTAATCACCCGGAGTTCCCCGCACACGCGGGGATGAACCGGTTCGGCGGCATCGCGTCTTCCTCGCCGAAAAGAGTTCCCCGCACACGCGGGGATGAACCGCCTAGCGCCCGCGACACCTGCCTAGTGGTGTGGAGTTCCCCGCACACGCGGGGATGAACCGCGATTGCGGTCTTCCGTGTCCAAGTCGAACACGAGTTCCCCGCACACGCGGGGATGAACCGAACTGGGGGCGCGCCGCTCGCATCGAGTACCAGGAGTTCCCCGCACACGCGGGGATGAACCGGCGCAGCAGCCTCCTGTGGTAGACGGTCGCCGCGAGTTCCCCGCACACGCGGGGATGAACCGATGTCGTACCCGTAACCGAGGGCCGCCGTCCGGGAGTTCCCCGCACACGCGGGGATGAACCGGCGACCACGCCTAGGAGCACGTCCATGATCCAGAGTTCCCCGCACACGCGGGGATGAACCGCAAGCCGTCCTCGGCGTCAAGCAACGTCTCCGGAGTTCCCCGCACACGCGGGGATGAACCGATGTGACCACAAGCAACCGCCTTGCCTTCGCCGAGTTCCCCGCACACGCGGGGATGAACCGCAACATTGTTGACAAGGTGCGGGTCGTGGACGGAGTTCCCCGCACACGCGGGGATGAACCGGCGCTGTGGAACGCCCAAGGCGGCCAGTGGAAGAGTTCCCCGCACACGCGGGGATGAACCGCCATCTCGCTGGAGACCGCCTCCGGCGACGTTGGAGTTCCCCGCACACGCGGGGATGAACCGACGTAGTGTTGCTGCCGCCAGCCCTATAAAGCGAGTTCCCCGCACACGCGGGGATGAACCGGCGCGAGCGCTTTTCTTGCAGCGTCTCTTCGTGAGTTCCCCGCACACGCGGGGATGAACCGGACGCGGGGGAACGCCGCGGAACCCCCTGAGCGAGTTCCCCGCACACGCGGGGATGAACCGGCTGATAGCCTACGAATTCTTGGTAGGCCCACGAGTTCCCCGCACACGCGGGGATGAACCGTCCTGGTGCGACTGGTGCGAACGGAACGACGTCGAGTTCCCCGCACACGCGGGGATGAACCGCCGGTTCGCCGACCAGCGCCGCGGCCGCCGGCGAGTTCCCCGCACACGCGGGGATGAACCGGTTTGCGCGCCCGTCAATCCAACAAGACCAACGAGTTCCCCGCACACGCGGGGATGAACCGCTGAACAGCGTATCGCTGCTGGGTGCCGATTTGCGAGTTCCCCGCACACGCGGGGATGAACCGACCGCGAGCGCATCGGCTCGCTGGAAGAGGAAGAGTTCCCCGCACACGCGGGGATGAACCGTCCGCTTCGCGCCGCAGAATCCCGCGCTCCACGAGTTCCCCGCACACGCGGGGATGAACCGGAAGAGACGCACCGCCCCAACACCCCTCGCGACGAGTTCCCCGCACACGCGGGGATGAACCGGAAGGGATCGCAACTCGGCTTCACACACATGCGAGTTCCCCGCACACGCGGGGATGAACCGGTGTTAACGCCTACTTCGGTGTCGTAGAGGCTGAGTTCCCCGCACACGCGGGGATGAACCGTCGTTGTACCAGCCGTTCTCGCCCTCTTCGTCGAGTTCCCCGCACACGCGGGGATGAACCGTTGACGTAGGATTTTCGGACGCGCAGTACCGCGAGTTCCCCGCACACGCGGGGATGAACCGCAGCGGCATCAGCACGAACAGAGCCTCGAGTCGAGTTCCCCGCACACGCGGGGATGAACCGTTGTCGAGCTTGAGGGGCATGCGGATTTCGGGGAGTTCCCCGCACACGCGGGGATGAACCGCCTCGCCAGAAACGCCAAAGGCGCAGCGCGTTGAGTTCCCCGCACACGCGGGGATGAACCGCCGGCGCCGCGGCGGCCGCCGACCGGCTCGTAGAGTTCCCCGCACACGCGGGGATGAACCGTCGCCCTGGCTGCCGTCCTAGAGAGAGGAGACGAGTTCCCCGCACACGCGGGGATGAACCGGTTGCGGAGACGTTAGCACGCAACGCCGGCAACGAGTTCCCCGCACACGCGGGGATGAACCGTGGCCCGCACGGGCCTCGATCTGATCCCGTGGGCGAGTTCCCCGCACACGCGGGGATGAACCGTGGTGCGCCACGCCAACGGCGGGTTCGACACGCGAGTTCCCCGCACACCCGGGGATGAACCGCCGAGTTCGTAGCCTCGGAGATCGGTCGCCGAGAGTTCCCCGCACACGCGGGGATGAACCGCCGTGCGCCGGGTCGAGCGCTTGCTGCCGCGCGAGTTCCCCGCACACGCGGGGATGAACCGGCGGCCATCCTCTCCTCGATGGGCGGACAGGCGAGTTCCCCGCACACGCGGGGATGAACCGTCCACCGGAAACAGCCACGGCGTCGCCGAATTGAGTTCCCCGCACACGCGGGGATGAACCGACGATCGCCCCATCGCCCGCCCGCCGGCTGAAGAGTTCCCCGCACACGCGGGGATGAACCGGCGTTCGAGGCGCTGCAGATGCGGCTGGACGTGAGTTCCCCGCACACGCGGGGATGAACCGTCCGCGTTCGACGCCGACTGATGGATTTGCCGGGAGTTCCCCGCACACGCGGGGATGAACCGAGCTCAAGCGCCGCCGTATGCGCGGTGCCTTGGAGTTCCCCGCACACGCGGGGATGAACCGGCAACGCGAAGCCGCCGCCGCCCATTGAAGTGGAGTTCCCCGCACACGCGGGGATGAACCGTGGTGCGCCACGTCAACGGCGGGTTCGACAGGCGAGTTCCCCGCACACGCGGGGATGAACCGCCGGAATTCGACCAGGCGCTGGCCGAGGTCGAGAGTTCCCCGCACACGCGGGGATGAACCGTTCCGCGCCACGTTCAAGGCGGCCGTGGCCAGCGAGTTCCCCGCACACGCGGGGATGAACCGTTGCTCGGTCTACTACATCGACGGCTCGTACCGGAGTTCCCCGCACACGCGGGGATGAACCGGCGGTTGAAGCGGTGCGCGACGGCCAAAGCGAGAGTTCCCCGCACACGCGGGGATGAACCGGTCAAAGGCGTTCCGCGTGGGCGAACCGCCTCGAGTTCCCCGCACACGCGGGGATGAACCGTCATTCCGCTCAGATCGGCTGGCCCGCCGCCGGAGTTCCCCGCACACGCGGGGATGAACCGCGGAGGGCTAGTGGCGCTCGTTATCGAATTGAGAGTTCCCCGCACACGCGGGGATGAACCGCGAATCAACCACTTGCGATTGATTGTGGCGGAGAGTTCCCGCACACGCGGGGATGAACCGTCTGCCACGGTGCCGGCGTCGCGCATCGAAGGCGAGTTCCCCGCACACGCGGGGATGAACCGTCGCCTTGGCGCTGCGAACCGTCCGCGAGTCGTGAGTTCCCCGCACACGCGGGGATGAACCGGTCTACTCGGCAAGCGCTTCCACGGCGGCCTCGAGTTCCCCGCACACGCGGGGATGAACCATCAAGGCCTAGCAACATACGGAGAGACCGCCAGAGTTCCCCGCACACGCGGGGATGAACCGTCCGTGAGGCCGGCTCGGCACTCGGCGCCGTCGAGTTCCCCGCACACGCGGGGATGAACCGACGCACTTGCGCAGCATCGGCCAGCGCGCCACCGAGTTCCCCGCACACGCGGGGATGAACCGGAGAGGCCATGCTAAAGCGACGACACATTGAGGAGTTCCCCGCACACGCGGGGATGAACCGGCCGCCGCTTCGGCCGCGCTCACCCCGCCAGCGAGTTCCCCGCACACGCGGGGATGAACCGTTGCGAGCGACTCTGGCGACGTCCACCTGGCGCGAGTTCCCCGCACACGCGGGGATGAACCGGCACGTCGGCCGGGGTCACCGTTACCAACTGAGAGTTCCCCGCACACGCGGGGATGAACCGGCCGGCGACGGGCGCACAGGGGCGCTGGCGACGAGTTCCCCGCACACGCGGGGATGAACCGACTACGAACCGCCGGCGGCCGGCCAGACCTTCGAGTTCCCCGCACACGCGGGGATGAACCGGCAGGCGCGGCGGCAAGGCATGGCTGAACAGAGAGTTCCCCGCACACGCGGGGATGAACCGTCCACTAGAAAAGCCCGCGGATTCCCGGCAATGAGTTCCCCGCACACGCGGGGATGAACCGATGGTGTCCCGGATTGAGGCGGCGTTGCACATGAGTTCCCCGCACACGCGGGGATGAACCGCAAGGGCGTCGCGTTGAGTTCGAGGTGTTCGGGAGTTCCCCGCACACGCGGGGATGAACCGGAGTACCGCAGCCAGCGGTAGCGGGTGTCTCGGAGTTCCCCGCACACGCGGGGATGAACCGCAGGCACCGAGGGTTGAGCACGTCGGCGCTGGGAGTTCCCCGCACACGCGGGGATGAACCGACGCCGAATTGCGGGCGTTCCTTTCGCACTGCGAGTTCCCCGCACACGCGGGGATGAACCGGCGTTGCCGGCCCTCGGCGCGGCCGTGGCCGCCGAGTTCCCCGCACACGCGGGGATGAACCGGATGGGACGGCGGCTCCCGACAACAACGGCGCGAGTTCCCCGCACACGCGGGGATGAACCGGCCAAATCGGACGCGCGCGACAGCACGGCCGTCGAGTTCCCCGCACACGCGGGGATGAACCGGACGCCATCCGGCGCTTTACCGAGCTTCGCGGCGAGTTCCCCGCACACGCGGGGATGAACCGCCGGAGACGGTGACGATCGTCCGGCAGCGCGACGAGTTCCCCGCACACGCGGGGATGAACCGGCGATGCGGCAGGATGCCGAAACCGCGATCGTCGAGTTCCCCGCACACGCGGGGATGAACCGCGGGATCCACCTACGGACAGTCGAGCTCTTGGGAGTTCCCCGCACACGCGGGGATGAACCGGAGGCCGGTCTGGAGACGGTGCCGTGCATCGTGCGAGTTCCCCGCACACGCGGGATGAACCGCCAGGCTGGTGCGCTACTGCACCGAGGAGGCCGAGTTCCCCGCACACGCGGGGATGAACCGGCGGGCAAGGTGCGTAAGCCGTTGATTCGCAAAGAGTTCCCCGCACACGCGGGGATGAACCGGAAAACCCTTTGCCGACAGCGTCCAGCGCGTCGAGTTCCCCGCACACGCGGGGATGAACCGCCCGCCGCGGAATGCTCTGACCGTGACAATCCGAGTTCCCCGCACACGCGGGGATGAACCGATGGGCGCGGCCGTCAACCGGCATCAATCGGAAGAGTTCCCCGCACACGCGGGGATGAACCGACGAGATTGCCGCCGACGACGGTGGCCGTCGCGAGTTCCCCGCACACGCGGGGATGAACCGTGTCGCCGCTTGATCCCAGGTACGACAATGCCGAGTTCCCCGCACACGCGGGGATGAACCGTCCACGCGGTAGCGCCACGCCGCGGGCCGCGGCGAGTTCCCCGCACACGCGGGGATGAACCGGCGCGTTGCAGCGTGTCCGCTTGCTCGGAATCGAGTTCCCCGCACACGCGGGGATGAACCGAAGTCGCGGATGAACTTCGGCGCAGCCCATCCGAGTTCCCCGCACACGCGGGGATGAACCGTCGCTAGCGATGGTCGCGTTGCCGGCCGCGTCGAGTTCCCCGCACACGCGGGGATGAACCGCCAGCGACGCGCGTGGACAGCACTGCCGTCAGCGAGTTCCCCGCACACGCGGGGATGAACCGGTCTTCGAGGAACTCGGCATCGAAGTGCGCGACGAGTTCCCCGCACACGCGGGGATGAACCGCTGTTCAAGGTCGGCCGGTCGGCCGCGACTTCGGGAGTTCCCCGCACACGCGGGGATGAACCGTGGGGCGCAGTGTCGTCGGAATAGGCCGCCGGGGCGAGACGCCACCCTCGATGCAGTACGATGACCGAAGCCAACCATCTACCGGGAGAGCGGATTACCCGGCCTACCCGGCGGCAAAAGGAAGACTAGCACATGCGATTCGACATCGAGATCGACGAGTTCCCCGCACACGCGGGGATGAACCGGTCAATCAGAATGAACTTCGCCCCATCGCTTGGAGTTCCCCGCACACGCGGGATGAACGCTCGCGCGGTTCGTGTCGACGGGCAAGGCCAGCTGGAGTTCCCCGCACACGCGGGATGAACCCGACGGGCAACCACCTGCGCACCGCCAGCTACGTGCAGGCGGCGAACCTGCGCGAGTCGCGCTACGAGTGCTGTGGGCGCGGTGCCGGAATAGCCGCCGGGACGAGACGCGACCCTCGATGCAGTACGCTGGCCGCCCGCAAGCGGCAAACCATCTACCGGGATCGCGGATTACCCGGCCTACCCGGCGGCGGAAGGAAGACTAGCACATGCGATTCGACATCGAGATCGACGAGTTCCCCGCACACGCGGGGATGGACCGCTGAGGAGGCCGGCGAGGAATCCGGTCTTCGGGAGTTCCCTGTCAATGGCAACTGAAACTGCACACATCGAGGACGGCGCCGCTCTTCGCGGCGTCGCCGGTTGGTTCCCCGTCGATGGGCCGCCGGCATCCCCGAACGCGCCGGGATGAACCGTGGGGGCCGGCCACCCGGGCTGCCGTGCAGGCGAGTTCCCCGCTGCCGTCCGCCGTGAGCCGGATGCCGATCCGCAGATCGTCCGCCATGCTAAGCTCCTCCGATGCTTGTCCTAGTTTTCGTTTGGCTTGCGCTGTCCGCGTTCTGCGCGTGGGGGATCGTCCACTTCGGGCTTGGCCTGCTGGCGGAGCTTTTCGCGCCGGAGGACTCGGACGACTGAGCTTCGAGGGCTCCCCTAGCCGCTTTGCGGCGCACCCGAGTTCAGCCACGCAGCGTCTGGTCCCCCCGCCAGCGCGAGTTCCCCGCACACGCGGGGATGAACGGAACTCTGATGGGCTAGTCATGGTTGGCGTTAGGAGTTCCCCCGTACACGCGGGACGAACCGGCCGTCTACCATGCCGCCCTGCTCACCGACCTTCCGGCAACCGAAAGTGCGCGACGATGTATTCGATGGCCACATCGATGCTGCGTTGGATGGTCTGGCTGCCGGTGGGGATCACTAGCTCCGGGCGAACGGGCGCTTCGTAGGGCGCGGAGACGCCCGTGAAGTCGGCGATCTCGCCGGCGCGGGCGAGCTTGTAGAGGCCCTTCGGATCGCGCCTTTCGCACGTGGCGAGGTCGACGTCCAAATACACTTCGTGGAACTTGCCGGCCGCCGCGGTGCGCGCCGCGTCCCGGTCCGAGCGGTAGGGCGAGATGAAGGCGGAGACGCAGACGAAGCCGGCGTCGGCGAACAGCGCTGCGACTTCGCCCACCCGGCGCACGTTTTCGGCGCGGTCCCGCTGCGAGAACGCGAGGTCGCGGTTGAGGCCGTGGCGCATGTTGTCGCCGTCGAGGACGTAGACCTGGTAGCCGCGCTGGAAGAGCGCATCCTCCAAGGCGAACGCCAGCGTGGATTTGCCGGCGCCGGAGAGGCCCGTCATCCAGAACACGCCGCCGCGGTGCGTGTTGCGGCACTCGCGCCGGCTGGTCGACACGCGGTGTTCGAGCCGCGTCAAATGGGTCGAACGCGGGGAATCCGGGGTGGCGCTCATCGCCTTGGCGCTGCGAGCCGAACGGCCTTTAGGACGGGCGCATTTCGCCGTCCAGATCGTGGTCGTCGCAGAAGTAGAAGAAGCTGTCGCGCAGCTCCACGATTCTGATCTCCGGCGGCACTTCCACTTCCATCACCAGCGAGAAGATCGGCGTGCCGGTGTGCGGCGCGCGTTCCGTGACCGTGTCCATGTTGTGGATGTTGATCTGCTGCGAGGAGAAGAACGCCGCCACGCGATGCACGATGCCGGGATGATCCATCGCCGTCACGCTGATGGTGTAGGGGACGCGCCCTTCGACGTTCGAGCGCTCGTCGGTGCGGCGGAAGAGAAACGCCAGGTCCATGCGCTCGGCCAGCGAGCCGAGCTTGGTCTCTAGGCGCTGCAGCGGCAGGGTGCCGCCGGCGACGGACATCAGCACTGCGAACTCGCCGCCGAGCACCGTCATACGGCTGTCCTCGATGGAGAGATTCAGATCGTTCACCACCTCGGAGATCTCGGCGACGATGCCCGGTCGATCCTGGCCGATGGCGGCGATGACGGCGCGGGTCACGCGGCGATCCGGTCGCGCAGATAGTCGCCGAGGGCATCGGCGTTGACGCGCACCTGGCGCATCGTGTCGCGCTCGCGCACGGTCGCGGTGCCGTCATCCATCGTTTGGAAGTCCACTGTGATGCAAAGCGGCGTCCCCACTTCGTCGTGGCGGCGGTAGTTCTTGCCGATGTTCCCGCTGTTCTCCAACACCACGCGGCCAAGCCCGAGCCGCATCAGCCCAGCCTTGATGGCGCGCGCCTTGGCGACGATGGCCTCGTGGTTGCGCTTCAACGGTATCACGGCCGCCTTGATGGGCGACAGATGCGGCCGCAAGGCCAGCACCACGCGCTCGCTGCCGTTGTCGAGCCGTTCCTTGGCGTAGGCGTCGTTCAGCACGGCCAGCACGCCGCGGTCCACGCCGGCGGAGGGCTCGATCACGAAGGGCACGGTCCAGCGCTTGGCCCCGCCTTGGGCGCCGTCTGCGGCGTGCTGCACGGCCAGCCGGGCGTTGGAATCGTCGTTCTTCGGCACGGTGGCGCGGATGCCGAGGTCGGCTTGGTTCTTGGTGTGGGCGCCCAGGTCGAAGTCGGTGCGGTTGGCGATGCCTTCGAGCTCTTCGAGGCCGTGGGGAAAGCGGTACATCACGTCCACCGTCGCCTTGGAGTAGTGCGCCAGCTCCTCCGCCGGCACGTTGTAGAGCGTCATGTTGGCGTCGGCGATCCCCTGTTCGCGCCACCACGCCAGGCGCGCGTCCACCCAGCGCGCGTGCCATTCTTCGTCGCTGCCCGGCGGCACGAAGAACTCCAGCTCCATCTGCTCGAACTCGCGCACCCGGAAGACGAAGTTGCGCGGCGTGATCTCGTTGCGGAACGCCTTGCCGATCTGCGCGATGCCGAACGGCAGCGTGGCGGCGGTGGAATCCAGCACGTTCTTGAAGTTCGTGAAGATCGCCTGCGCGGTCTCCGGGCGCAGGTAGGCGAAGGCTGAGCCGTCCTCCAGCGGGCCGACGCTGGTCTTGAACATCAGGTTGAAGGGGCGCGGCGCAGTGAGGTCCTTCGCCCCGCAGCGCGGACAGGCGCCGTCGTCGAGGTGGTCGGCGCGCCAGCGCGACTTGCACTTGCGGCAGTCCACCAAGGGGTCGGCGAAGGTCTCCTCGTGGCCGGAGTAGCCGAGCACCTTGGGGTTGGTGAGGATCGCGGCGTCCAGCCCTTCCACGTCGTCGCGCTCGTAGACCATCGAGCGCCACCACGCCGCCTTCAGGTTGTTCTTGAGCTCCACGCCGAGCGGGCCGTAGTCGTACACGCCCTGCAGCCCGCCGTAGATCTCGCTGGCTTGGAAGACGAAGCCGCGCCGCTTGCACAGCGCAACCAGTTCGTCCATGGAGGAAGCTGGCATGGGATTTCCGGCAGGCGACGGTGGCGAGGTGGCGGGGGTGGCCAGTCGAGAAGCATCATACCAGCGTCCCGCCCGGCGGGGAGAGGCAGTCGCGGCGATTCCTACGGCGCAAAGCGGCAAACGCCCACGGCAGATTGCGAGATCGTCCGTTTCTTCGCCCATCTTTGTCGGTTTACGATGCCCTGCGTTGAATCGACAAGGCGGAGCGGCGCGCGGCGCACCCGCCGACAAGAGGCCGACGAGAGGCCGACAAGAGAGAGGAGGTTGTCGTGAGCGCCGAGATTTGGTCCATCGTCACCGTCGGGATCGCGATTCTGGTCGCGATCGCTGCATCGAACCGGGCGCTGCGCCGGGAAATGAACGGGCACATCACCGAGTTGCGCCGGGAAATGAACGAACGCTTTGGAGAAGTGGGCAAGCGCCTCGGGGAAATGAACGAGCGCATCGCTGCGGTGCGGCTGGAGATGCTCGAGCGTTTTGGAGAGGTGAACGAGCGCATCGCTGCGGTGCGGCACGAAATGCTCGAGCGCTTCGGCGAAGTGGGCGAGCGGCTTGGCCGCGTCGAGGGTCTGCTGGAGGGCATCGGGTTCGCGCAGCGGAAGCGGGCGGCGAAGGAGCGCAGCGACGGGGAGCGCTGATCGGCGTTGTCCCAGCCGCGGCGTTAAGCACTGCGGCCAAAGGTCGCGGCAGCGACCGCCTTCAAGCCGTCCGCCTGTTGCCGAACTCGCACAACCCGCCGCCAAGTGGCTGTGACGACGCGCGATGGACGCCGGGCCGCCTTGGGAATCCTTTTCGCCGCGTCGAGCGGGCCGATGTAAATCGTCCGGCCCGCGGTGTTGAAAAGCACAGCCGATTTGTGCGTAATCGTCATCGCTGTCGTCTGCTTGGCGACTTCAGGTTCGGGCCGAAGCGGGCCGAACGAGGGCGAAACGAGCCCAACGGGAGACCGCGTGTAAAGGGCTTGGATGCATGTGCGCCTTGGCCGGGAGAGTAGCTGCGTCCGTGGCGACGTTGTCGCCGAGTTCCCGAATCCGGTCCTTCGCGCGATGCGCAAAGGGCCTCTTGGCGCTCGCGGCGCTGCTCGCCGGCGCGTCGGCGTTCGCGCAGTCCGCGGCCATCGCCTCCACCAACCCATCGACGCTAAACCAAGGCAACCTGCGCTCGGCGTGGATCGTCGTCAACCTCACCGGCGCCACCTACACGGCCGCCGCGGCCACCTCCCACTTCACCTTGAACACCACGATATCCGGCCTCACCGTGGACCGCCTGTGGTTCAATTCCGGCAGAACCGGCGTCATCCTGTACCTGCGCTACGACGGATCGGACTTCGACGCCGCCGCCACCATCTCCGTCACCGTCGACGCCGCCGCCACGACCCACAGCGCGGCGCTCACCACCGGCACGGTGACGGTCGCGCCGGGGCGCTGGGTCAACGTCTCGAGGGAAAGCGTTGCGCTCACCGAGGGCGGCGGAAACGGCACCTACACTATGGTGTTGGAGAGCCCGCCCACTGGCGACGTCACGGTCGCCGTCACCAGCGACAACGCCGCGGTGGCGGTGGACAGCGACGCGACGCCGCTGACGCGCACGCTCACGTTCACCATGCAGAACTGGAACACCGCGCAGACGGTCACCGTCGCGCCGGTGGACGACAACTCGGACGCGGTGGACGAGCTGGCGCTGGTGGCCCACGCCGCCACCGGCGGCGGCTACATGGACACCACCGCCGTGGTGCGCGTCACTGTGGACGACGACGAGCAGACCGGCACGGACCACGACGCGGACAACGACCGCCTGATCGAGATCGACTCGCTGGCCAAGCTGAACGCGGTGCGTTGGGACCTGGACGGCGACGGCGCGGCGTCCACCGGCAACGAGACGAGCTACGCCGCGGCCTTCGCGGGCACGGTGGCGACGGAGTACATGGGTTGCCCGGACGCCGACGCGGACGCGGCCGGCGACTGCGCCGGCTACGAGCTCACGGCGGATCTCAACTTCGACACGGACGGCGACGGCGACGTGGACGCGGACGATCCGAACTCCTACGCCAGCTGGATTCCCATCGGCAAGCTGCCCGGCGATTCGAACACCGACGTGCGCTCCTACACCGCGACCTTTCAAGGCAACGGACACACGATCTCCAACGTGAGAGTGAATCGACCCAGCGACTACTACGTCGGTTTCTTCTCGCGCGTGGGGAGCGGTGGCCGGGTGACCGGGCTGGGGCTGGTCAATCCGGACATCTACGGCAACGGCGACGTGCACATAGGCGCCTTGGCCGCCATAAACCAAGGCACGATCGGCGCCTGCTACGTCTTGGGCGGCCGCGTGCGGAGCGCCGGCCCAGGATCGACGGACAACATGGGCGGTTTCGTGGGACACAACAATCCAGGCACGATCGTCAACAGCTACGTCAGCGGCACCCATCTGCACGCCGAAAGCGCCGGCACCAATGCCTTCATGGCTGGCTTCGTGTCCGACAACGACAACGGCACGATACGGGCCAGCTACGCCGTCGCGACGCACTCAGGGCCTTCCGGCGCCCGCAGGTTCCACGGCGTCGTGAGCCGCTCCCAACAAACCGTCACGGACACCTACTGGGACAGCTCGGTGGCCTCCCGGATCGGGAACCTCTATCAGGTCAGCTACGACGGAAGCCAGTCCACGGCGAACTTGCAGGCACAGCTGGGCTACAGCGGCATATACGCCAACTGGAATAATCACGACGTCGACGGCGACGGCGTCATCGACGACGTTTGGGACTTCGGCTCGGCCTACAACTACCCGGCGCTGAAGTACGGCGAGTTCGATCCCGCTCTCCAGCGCACCGACTACGACGCCGACGGCGACGGGCTGATCGACATCACGACGCTGGGGCAGTTGAACGCGGTGCGCTGGGACCTGGACGGCGACGGCGCCCCGTCCACCGGCAACGAGACGAGTTTCCACGCCGCGGGCGCGTTTCTGAACCCGCGCTTTCAACCCGGCGGTGCCGGCCTCTGCCCGACCACCGAGGACGACGCGGACGACGACGACTGCCGGGGCTACGAGCTCTTGAACGACCTCGATTTCGACACCAACGGCAACGGCGCCACCTGGACGGCGCCCGGCGGCACGGTCACGGGCGACACCGGCGACGCGTACGATAACGCCGGCGCCGGCTGGATGGCCATCGGCTCGACGGCGGCGAACAACGCGGCCAACTACACGGCGACCTTCGACGGCAACGGCCACGTCATCGACAACCTGTTCATCAACCGTGGCACATGGCAGTACCAGGGGCTGTTCGCGGGCACCACCGCGAGCGCGGCCATCACTTCGCTGGGCCTGCCGAACGTCCGCATCCAAGCCGCGCAAAACCTGACCGGAGGGCTCGTCGGGGTGCATCGCGGGCGCATCGCGGCGGTCTGGTCGAGCGGCACGGTGCGGGCTGGCAGCGCTCCGGGCGGCCTGGTGGGCGGAACGACCACCGCGAACGCGCGCGTCGTCGCCAGCTACAGCGCGGCGGCGGTGGAATGCACGTCGAGCGCCGGCAACGCCGTGGCCGGCGGTCTGGTGGGCTACCACGACGGCGGCACGATCGCCGCGAGCTACTCGACCGGGCGGGTGACGGGCGCGTGTCCGGCCGGCAGCAAGGGGGCGCTGACCCTCGTGGGCAACGGCACGGTGGCGGCGAGCTACTGGGACACGACCTTGAGCCAGATCGCCGACGACACGGAAGACCCGCCGCAGCCGCCGGAGGGCAGGACGACGGCGGTGCTGCAGGCGCCGACAAGCTATGACACCGTCGTCGGCACTCCCGGCGATGCCATCTACGCGGCGTGGGACGACCAGGACGTGGACGGCGACGGCGTCTCCGGCGAGGCGGAGGACGACGATCCGTGGGACTTCGGGCGCTCGAACCAGCACCCGATCCTGAAGTACCGCGGCCTCGCGCCGGCGCAGCAGCTGGACACGCAGCCGGACACGGCGCCGGATTTCTCGGGCACGGTGGCGAACATGACGCTGCCGGGCAACCTGGCGGTGGAGTTCCAGGTTCCGGCGGCCACCGGCGGCAACGGCGCGTACCGCTACGCAGCGAGAGGGCTGCCGGCCGGGCTGTCCTTCGGCCTGCCGACTTGCGCCACCGAGCGCACCGTGTGCGGCACGCCCACCGCGGCGTACACCGGATTCGCGGCAATCACCGTCAACGACGGCGACAGCAACATGGAGGCGACCGACCGCGACACGCTGACCTTCCTGGTCACCGTGCCGGCGGCCTCCGCAAGCATCGCCAGCACCACGCCGCCGGCGCTCCTGGAAACCAACCTGAACGGCGCGCGGGTGGTCGTCGAGCTGGCCGGCACCGTGTTCGTCGGCGGCGTCTCGCCGTCGAGCTTCCAGCTGGCGACCACGCCGGCCATCGCCGGCCTCTCCATCGCCTCGGCGGTCCGCGACAGCGCCACACAGGCGACGTTGACGCTGCGCTTTGACGGCATGAATTTCGACACCCAGGCGACGCTGCTGGTGCGGGTGCTGGCGGCGGCGCACCGCTTCGGCGGCGACCAGGAGACGGGCACCGTGGCGGTGGCGCCGGTCCGCGGCATGGTGCTCTCGGCGACGACGCTGGCGCTGGCGGAGGATCCCGGAACCAGCAACGCCAACGTCGGCACCTACACCGCGGTGCTGGCCGGCCAGCCGACGGGCACGGTGACGGTGACGGTCACCAGCGCCGATCCGGCCGCGGTGACGGTGGACACGGCCGCGGCGACCGGCCTGCAGAGCGCGCTGTCGTTCACGCCGACGAACTGGGACACGGCGCAGACGGTGACCCTCGCCGCGGTGCAGGACGCCGACCCGAACAGCGAGGAGATCGCGATCGACCACGCGGCGCAGGGCGGCGGCTACGACGGCGCCACGGCGCGGCTCATGGCGACGGTGGCGGACGACGACGTGGGCGTGGTCGTGGACACGGACCCGGACACGCCCGGCGACCAGGCGACGCCGCTGGCCTTGAACGAAGGGCAGATCGGGAGATACACGGTGCGCCTGTCGACGCTGCCGGTCGGCGGCAGCGTGTCGGTGGCGGTGGCGAGCGACAACCCGGCCATCGACGTGGCCGTCGTACCGCCGGGCGGCACGGGAGCGACCTTCGGGAGTTCCGCGAACCTGACGTTCACGACGCAGAACTGGGCCACGGCGCGGACGGTGCGGGTGCTCGGCGAGCCGGACGCCGACGCGGTGGGAGAGCGGGGGACGATCTCGCACGACCCGGACGGCGCCCAGTACGGCAGCGCCGCGACCATCGACATCGCCGCGACGGCGCAGGACGACGAGATGGACGGCGCGGACTACGACGCGGACGACGACAACCTGATCGAGATCGACTCGCTCGCCAAGCTGAACGCGGTGCGCTGGGACCTGGACGGCGACGGCGACGTGGATTCGAGCGCCAACGAGGCGAGCTACCGCGCCGCCTTCGCAGGTTCGATCATGGCCGAGGACATGGGCTGCCTGGACGGCCCGGACGCGGACCAGGAGGGCGACTGCGCCGGCTACGAGCTCATGGCGGACCTCGACTTCGACACGGACGACGACGGCGACGTGGACGCGGACGACCCGAACTCCTACGCCAACTGGACGCCCATCGGCACCTACACGGCGGCCTTCGAGGGCAACCGCCGCACCATCTCCAATCTGACCACGAGCGGAGCCGGCGACCGCGGACTGTTCGCGGAACTGGGCACGGGCAGCAGCGTGTCGAACCTGGGCCTGGTCGACGTCGCGGTGTCGTCGACCGGCATCGCGGGCGCTTTGGCGGGCGTCAACCGGGGCACGGTGGCCGCCGTGTACGCCAGCGGCGCGGTTTCCGCCGACGGCGCCGCCTCCGTGCGTGCGGGCGGCCTCGTGGGGCGTCACAGCGGCGGCGACGTCAAGGCCAGCTACGCGACGGCCGTCGTGTCGGCCAGGTCGAACGCGTTCATCTACGTCGGCGGCCTGGCGGGGTGGTCGGATGCCGCCATCGCCGCCAGCTACGCCGCCGGCGCGGTGCGGGCCAGCGGCACGGGCAATGCGCGCATCGGCGGTCTGGTCGGGAGGGTCGACGGCACCGCCGCGGTCGTCACGAACTCCTACGCGACGGGCGCCGTGTCAAGCGCCGCCACTGGTTCGAGCCCGGCGATTGGCGGCCTTGTCGGCGCCGCCACCGGCAGCGCCCCGGCCGCCGCGGCGTCCTACTGGGACAGCCAGACGACGGGCCGGAGTTCCAGCGCCGTGGGCACGACCCAGACCACCAGCGGCCTGCAGACGCCGACCGTCTACGGCACGGGGATGGACATCTACGCCGCGTGGGACGACTACGACACCAACGGCGACGGCACGGTGGACGCGGCCGACGACGCCTGGGACTTCGGCGGCGCCTACAACTATCCGGCGCTGAAGTACGGCGGGCTGGATCCGGCCTCCCAGCGCACCGACTACGACGCCGACGACGACGGGCTGATCGAGATTTCGACGCTGCAGCAGCTGAACGCGCTGCGCTGGGACGTCGACGGCGACGGCGCCCCGTCCTCCGGCAACGGGTCGAACTACCACGCCGCCCGCGCGTTCTTCAACCCGCGCCTCAACCCGGGCGGCGCCGGCCTCTGCCCGACGACCGCCGCCGACGCGGACGACGACGACTGCGCCGGCTACGAGCTGCTGAACGACCTGGACTTCGACACCGACGGCGACGGCGACGTGGACGGGAACGACCCGAACACCTACTCCAACTGGACGCCGGTGCCCGGCTGGGCGGCGGTGCTCGACGGCGGCGGCCACGTGATCGAGCACCTGACCGTGAGCGGCACCGGCAACGACCGCGGGCTGTTCGCGACGGCGACCACCGCCGCGACGGTGCGCTCGCTGGGCCTGGTGGACGTCTCGGTGACGGGCACGGGCGTCCGGCTGGCTGCGCTGGCCGGCGTGTTCAACGGGCGCATCGCCGCGGTGTACGCGACCGGCTCGGTGACGGGCGCCGGCGGCGTGGGCGGCCTGGTGGCCGAGATGCGGTCGGCGTCGGGGCGGATCGTGGCGTCGTACTCGGCGGCGGACGTGGAATGCACGGCCAACCAGAACTGGGCGCGCGCCGGCGCGCTGGTGAGCCGCAACGACGGCGTGATCGCGGCGAGCTACGCCACGGGCGAGATAACCGGCAACTGCCCGACGGGGGTCAGGGGCGGCCTGGCGAGCGTCAACAACGGCACGGCGCCGGCGAGCTACTGGGACACGAACCTCACCGGCATCGACGACGACGAGGACGACCCGCCGCAGCCGCCGGAGGGCAGGACGACGGCGGTGCTGCAGGCGCCGACGGGCTACGACACCATCGTCGGCGATCCCGGCGAGGCCATCTACGCGGCGTGGGACGAGCAGGACGTGGACGGCGACGACGCCACCGGCGACGGCGGCGACGCCGACCCGTGGGACTTCGGGCGCCCGAACCAGCACCCGATCCTCAAGTACGCCGGCCTGGCAGCGGCGCCGCAGCTGGACGCGCAGCCGGACACGGCGCCGGCCTTCTCGGGCACGGTGGACGACATGACGCTGCCGGGCAACGTGGCGGTGGAGTTCCAGGTGCCGGCCGCGACGGCCGGCAACGGCGCCTACCGCTACGCCGCGAGCGGGCTGCCGGCCGGGCTGTCCTTCGGCCTGCCGGACTGCGCGACCGAGCGCACGGTGTGCGGCACGCCGACCGCGGCATCCACGGGGACGGTGACGGTCACGGTGTCCGACGGCGACAGCAACATGGCCATGAACGACCGCGACACGCTGACCTTCATGGCCACGGTGCCGGCGGCCTCCGCGGGCATCGCCAGCACGACGCCGACGGCGCTCGTGGAGACGAACCTGAACGGCGCGACCCTGAGGGTCGAACTGGCCGGCACCGTGTTCGTCGGCGGCGTCTCGCCGTCGAGCTTCGCGCTGGCGACGACGCCGCCCATCGCCGGCCTCTCCATCGCCTCGGCGACGAGGACCAGCCCCACCCAGGCGACGCTGACGCTGCGCTTCGACGGCACGAACTTCAATACGCAGGCGACGCTGCTGGTGCGGGTGCTGGCGGCGGCGCACCGCTTCGGCGGCGACCAGGACACGGGCGCGGTGGCGGTGGCGCCGGCCGGCGGCGTGATGCTCTCGGCGACGACGCTGGCGCTGGAGGAGGATCCCGGAACCAGCAACGCCAACGTCGGAACCTACACCGCGGTGCTGACGGGCCAGCCGGCCGGCGCGGTGACGGTGACGCCGGCGAGCAGCAACCCGGACGTGACGCTGAGCGGGGCGCTGACGTTCAACGCGACGAACTGGAACACGGCGCAGACGGTGACCGCGACGGCCGGCGCGGACGACGACGCGGTGGACGACGTGGCGCACGTCACGCACGCGGTGCAGGGCGTGCCCGGCGTCACGAGCGGCCCGCGGGTGCGGGTGACGGTGAACGACGACGACGCCCAGGGCCTGACGCTGGACGCGACGACGCTGGCCGGCAGCGGCGTGACGGAAGGCATGACGGCGACCTACACCGTCCGGCTGGCCAGCGAGCCGACCGGCCCGGTGACGGTGGCCGTTTCAAGCAGCGAGGAAGCGGTGACGGTGGACGCCGACGCCGGCACGGCCGGCGCCCAGAACACGCTGCTGTTCCACGCCATGAACTGGAACGCGCCGCAGACGGTGACCGTGCGCGCCGCCGAGGACGACGACGGCGAGGACGAGAGCGTCATGCTGAGCCACGATCCAAGTGGCGCGGACTACGGCGAGGTGGAGAACGCGGACGTGTCGTTCACGGTGACGGACAACGACACGAAGGGCGCGACGCTGTCCACGACGACCTTGAACGTGCAGGAGAACGGCACGGCGACGTACACGCTGGTTCTGGACACGCAGCCGGTCGGCGGCCCCGTGAGCGTGGCGGTGGCAAGCGCGACCGGCACGGTGGCCACGGCGCGTCCGGCGACGCTGACGTTCACGGCGGGGAACTGGGACGCGCCGCAGACGGTGACGGTGAGCGGCGTGGACGACACCGACACGGCGGACGAGTCGGAGACGATCGGCCACACGCCGACCGGAGGGGGATACGACGGCGTGTCCATTCCCGACGTCACGGCCACGGCCGTGGACGACGACGCGGCCGGCCTGAAGGTGTCGCCGGTGAATCTGACGGTGGCGGAGGGCGGAACGGCGACGTACGCGGTGCGCCTGAACGTCGCGCCGACGGCGGCCGTGTCGGTGCAGGTCGTCTCCAACTCGCTCAAGGCGACCGTGGACACGGACTCGGGCACGTCCGGCGACCAGTCCACGCTCTCCTTCGACGCGGCGAACTGGGACACGGCGCGGACGGTGACCGTGACGGGCGCCGAGGACGCCGACGGCGCGGATGAAACGGCGAGTCTGACGCACGCCGTGACCGGCACGGGCGACTACGCCGCGCTGGCCGCGATCCGTCGCCCGGGCGTGGCCGTGCTGGTGCGCGACGACGAGACCGCCGGCGTGGTGCTGACGCCTTCGTCGCTGGCCATCGACGAAGGCGGCACGGCGACCTACGACGTCGAGCTCTCGGCGCCGCCGGCGACCGGCACGGCCACGGTGACCATCGCCGCGTCGGGCATGGCCGGGCTGACAGTGGACGCGAGCACCCTCTCCTTCACCACGACCACCTGGGACACGGCGCAGACGGTGACCGTGACCGCCGTGGCCGACCACGCCCGGCTGGCGGACGCCCAGGGGACGCTGACCCACGCCGTGGCCGGCTACGGCGCGGTGGAGTCCGGCCCGGACCTGCCGGTGCGGGTGGCGAACACGACGGTGGACTACGACGCGGACGCGGACGGCCTGATCGAGATCGGCAGCCTGGCGCAGCTGAACGCGATGCGCTGGGACCTCGACGGCGACGGCGCGGCGTCCTCCGGCAACGCGGCGTCCTACGCCACGGCGTTCCCGACCCCGCGCGGCGGCGGCGTGTGCCCGACGGCGACCTCGGGAACGGCCTGCGGCGGCTTCGAGCTGGCCGCGGACCTCGACTTCGACACCGACGGCGACGGTGCCACGCATGTGGACGGCGCGGGCGACGACGGCGACGACTACGACAACGGCGGCGCCGGCTGGACGCCGGTCGGCGACATCGCGGCGATGCCGTTCGCGGGGCGCTTCGACGGCAACGGGCGCATCGTGCGCAACCTGTTCGTGAACCAGGCCGCGGCCAACTACCGGGGCCTGTTCGGGGTCGTGTCGGGGCGCATCGCGGCGGTTGGCCTGGCGAACGCCTGGGTGCGCGGCGCGCACGGCGCGGGGGCGCTGGCCGGCTTCGCCAGCGCCACGGCGAGCGTGACGGGCGCCTGGAGCACGGGCGCCGTGTCGGGCGACGCGTCGGCCGGCGGCCTGGTGGGGCGGACGCAGATCGGCGCGCGCATCGCCGCGAGCTATTCGACGGCGGCGGTCGAATGCCGCAACGCGGCGAGCGGCTACGCCGGCGGCTTGGCGGGCGGCGGCAGCGGAACAACGGCGGTGTCGACGAGCTGGTCTGCGGGGGCGGTGACCGGTGCCTGCCCGGACAAGGCCGGCCTTGTCGGCGGCCCCGTGGCGGCGACGGCCAGCTGGTGGGACGCGGCGGCGTCCAGCATCCCGGACGACGCGGACCTCGACTCCCCGGAGGGCCGCAGCACGTCGGATCTCCAGACGCCGACGGGCTACGCGGGCCTCTACGCGAACTGGAACGTCGACCTCGACGGCGACTACAAGGCGGACGATCCGTGGGACTTCGGCACGTCGCGCCAGTACCCGTCGCTGAAATGGCGCGGCTTCGACCCGGCGCGGCAGTTCGCCGTGGCCGAGGAACCGGAACAGGAGCCGGCGGAGGCGTCGAGCGTGCCGACGGCAGTGCGCGCGGAGACGACGTCCCAGGGCCTGCTGGTGACGTGGCGGGCGGCGGCCGGGGCGACGGCGTACCTGGTGCAGTGGCGGCAGTCCGGGCAGGCGTGGTCGCCGCAGCGGCAGGCGGAGACGGCCGAGACGCGCTACGAGATCGCCGGGCTGCCGGCCGGCGCCTACGAGGTGCGCGTGCTGGCGGTGGTCGACGGCGAGGCCGGCGAGCCGTCCGAGCCGGCGCGGGGCGAGTCGGGCGCGCCGAACCGCCCGCCGCTGGCGCACGGCATCGCGGACGTGGACATGGACGCCGGGAAGACGTCGGAGGTGGATTTGGACGCCGCGTTCTCGGACCCGGACGGCGACGTCCTGCGCTACGCGGCGTCTTCGGACGGCGGCGCCGTGGAGGCGTGGGCCTCCGGCGGCGCGCTGCGGCTGCGCGGGATGCGCCCGGGCGAGGCGACGGTCACCGTCACGGCGACCGACCCCGAGGGCCTCTCGGCGAGCGCGTCGTTCTCGGTTCGGGTGGGCGCGGTGCTGTCGCTGCGCGGCAGTCCGGCGGCGCCGGAGGGCGGCGAGGCGGTTCTGACCGCGGAACTGAGCCGGCCGCTCGGTTCGGACGTGGAGGTTGGCTGGCGCTTGGCGGCGGACGGCGAGCCCGGCACGGCGGACGCCGACGCGGCGGACTTCGCGGCGTGGGCCGGAACGGCGACGATCTCGGCTGGCGCTACGCGGGCGCGGATCGCACTCGCGGTGCTAGACGACGACGACATCGAGCCGGCGCGGGAGCGCTTCGCGGTGGAGCTGGAGGAGCCGGAGGATCCGAACGTGGGCCTGTCGGCGCGCGCCTGGCGGGCGCTCGGCGCCGTGCAGGAGGGCGTGTGCGACCGGACGCCTGCCGTGCGCGCGGAACTGTCCCGGGGCTGGCGCGCCTGCCGCTGGCCGGGAACTCTGGACCTGGCGCGCCTGCCGCGCCTCGATCTGCGCGGCGCCGGCGCCGAATCGCTGCGCGCCGACGACCTGCTGGACCTGTCCGGGCTGCGGACGCTGGACCTCGGCGGCAACGCGCTGCGCGAACTGCCGGCGGGCTTGCTCTCCCACTCGCCGCGCCTGCGTTCGCTGCGGCTGGACGGCAACCGCCTGCAGTCGCTGCCGGCGGGCCTGTTCGCGGGCGTCTCCGGCCTGCGCGAACTGCGCCTGTCCGGGAACCCCGGGGCGCCGTTCGCGCTGGCGCCGGCGCTGCGGCGGACGGACGCCGAACCGTGGGCGGCTGGCCCGGCGACGGTCGAGGCGCATCTGCCGCTGGGCGCCCCGTTCGCCATGCGCCTGGCGCTGACCGTCGCCGGCGGCGAGGCGTCGGCGGAGGAACTGGCGCTTGCGGCCGGCGCCGTGGCCAGCGGCGCAGCGCAGGTCTCCGGCGACGGCCCGGTGCGCGTGACGCTGGCCGCGCCGACGATCCCGGACGCGCGCTGCGGCGACGGCCCGTGCTTCGACGGCTTTGCGGCGCAAGGCGCGGCGCTGGCGCTGTTCGCAACGCCGCCCCGCGTGGCTGGCGAAGTCGCGCCGGCGGATCTTCTGGGCGCTGGCGACGTGCGCATCGACCTTTCCGCCCACTTCGCGGCGGGCGGCGGCGGGGCGCTGTCGTACTCGGCGGTGGTGGACGACCCGCGCCTAGCGACGGTTTCGGTGGACGGCGCGATCCTGACGGTGGCGGCGAACGAGGACGGCGAGGAGGGAACGGCCACCGTGACGGTGACCGCCGCGGACGAAGCGGGCCAGACCGCGGTCCTGCGCTTCCCAGTGGAAGTCTCGCCGCGCCCGCCCGCGAACTGGCGTGGCTGGCGTTCGACCATCGGGACGCCGGCGGCTGGCCGACAGACCAGCGGGAGCGTTGATTAGCGCGCTGCTTCCGCGTCAACTCGACGACCGCGTGTACTGCCAAGAATCCATCGCACCCACTGTCGCATGCGGCAGCAGACGGAGGCGCGACGCCGCCGGCGTTCGTCAAGCAACCTACCGCGCGTTCTGCCAGTTCGCCTCGTCCACTTCCAACCGCTCGAGCAGCGGGCGCCACCACTGCGGATTGTCTCGGTACCAGAGCACGGTGCGCCGGAATCCATCCTCGAAATCGATTTCAGGCGTCCAGCCCAGCCGCTTGCGTATCTTGCTCGAGTCGAGCAGGTAGCGGCGGTCGTGGCTGGGGCGGTCCGGCACGTAGACCTTGGCGGATTCGTCCAGGCCCAGACATTCGATGATGCGGGCGGCGACGCCTTCGACGTCGATCTCGATGCCGCTGCCGACGTTGTAGGTTTGTCCGGTCTCGCCGTGCGCCAGGATCGATTCGATGGCGCGGCAGTGGTCGTCCACGTGCAGCCATTCGCGCTTGTTGCGGCTCTGCCGGTAGAGGGTCATCGGCTTGCCTTGCAGGCAGCTGACGACGAAGTGGGGGATCACTTTCTCCGGAAACTGGTAGGGGCCGTAGTTGTTCGAGCAGACGGAGATCGTCGCCGGCAGGCCGAAGGTGCTCGTGAACGTGCGCACGGCCAAGTCCGCGGCGGCCTTCGAGGCGTTGTAGGGCGTCTTTGGCTTGAGCGGCGCCTGTTCGTCGAAGGCGCGTGGCGAATCCAGCGGCATGTCGCCGTACACCTCGCAGGTGGAGACGTGGTGGAAGCGCGGCACCTCGGCTTCGAGCGCCGCGCGCATCAGCTGCACCGTGCCCATGACGTTGGTTTGGAAGAAGGCGTCCGGATGGAGCAGGGCGCGGCTGTTGTGCGACTCCGCCGCGAAGTTGACGACGGCGTCCACCCGGTGTCGGCGCAGCGTCGCCAGCGCGAGGTCGTAGTCGCCGATGTCCCCCTTGACGTGCGCCAAGCGCTCCTTCTGTTCGGCGGGCAGATCGGCGAAGTTGCCCAGGTTCGCGGCGTAGCTCAGCATGTCGTAGTTCACCACCCGGTCGTCCGCGTGGCGCCGCAGCCAATAGCGGACGAAGTTCGTGCCGATGAAGCCACCGCCGCCGGTGACGAGAAGCGTCGACATGTCGGTGGCCCGCATCGCCAGTTGGAAGGCGGATTTTAGCTTCAAGCGCGACGGCATCCGCCGGCGGGAACCCCGCGCCTTTGCGCACAGTGTTCGTGATAGGTTGACCGTGCCGCCCAAGACGCGCGGGAGCGCGAGGAACACATGCCGTTGAACGCTGCGGACATCGAACGCTACGAGCGCGACGGCTTCACGGTCGTGCGCGGCGCACTCGACAACCACGAGATCGAGCGCTTTCGCCGCGCCTTCGAGCGCCATCCGCCGCTGCACGGCCCGCTGCCGGGGGAGTATCCGGCGCCGGGGCGCTACACCTTGGCGGAGAGCTGCATGGCGGACCCGGACCTCGGCTTCGTGGCCGGACATCCGGCGATCGTGGACGCCGCGGCGACGCTGCTGCAGGACGATCCCAAGCTGACTGCCTTCGTCGTCTACGACCGCACGCCCGGCGGCCCCGGCATCCCCAAGCACAACGACTACAAGCGCTGGCGGCCGGTGGGTTCGTCGATGAACTGGCTGTTCGCCATCGTGCCTCTCGACGACTTCGACGCCGAGCGCGGCCAGCTCTTCGTCGCGCCCGGCTCGCATCGGCTGGAGCGCGTTCGGGACGCCGGAGGCCGCGCCTTGGAAGTGGCGCCAGCCGTGGTTCCGCACGACGACGAGTTCATCGACCCCGAACTCGCCCGCGGCGATCTGCTGCTCATGAACATGCATTGCTGGCACAAGGCCGCGCCGAACAAATCCAAGGCGCACCGCATCGGCTTCTTCAACAAGTACGCGGCGGCGCACTGTCCACCAGCCGCTGGCTACTATCCCTTCACCGACGCCGCCTACCGGGGCCTCACGCGGCAAGGCCAGGAGACGGTGGCCTTCCACAGCGACAAGCCCATCGCCACGGCGCGGGTGCTGCTGCAGCGCGACGACCGCTATCTGTTCGTGGACGGGGCGCTGCCCGGCGGGCCGACGTTCCACGAGCGCGCCATTCCGGACTGGGACCTGGGCAACTACATCGCCGCGGCCCACGCCGCCATGCGCAAGCAGGTCAAGGCGGAGACGCCGTGGCTCACCTATGTCGGCGACTACGACGAAGGCGAAACGCTGGCGCGGCTCTACGCCTTCGAGCTGAACGCCCACGGCTTCCCCGTGCGCTTCGCCGGCGAGTGGCTGACGCTGGACGACATCCGCGAGCGCGGCACGCGCTTCGGCTACGAGGCGAGCGCCATCGAAACGTGGACCGATCCGGCCATCGTGCGCGGCAAGGGCATCTCCCAGGCCCAGGCGCGGGTGGATCAATATGCGTACTGAGGCGCGCCGACTGGTCGGCGTCTTGGCTGCCCTCGTCGGCGCGGTGGCTGCCGCCAATCCTGAACATCTCGGGCCGGCGCTCGAGTTCGGCGCCAGGGACTGCGCGTTCTGCCACTTGACGCCCCAGGGCGGCCAAGGCCACAACGAGCGCGGCGCGTGGCTCGTCGCCGAACGCGAGCGGCTGGGCGTCGATGCCATCGACGTGAGCTGGCTGGCGCGGCGCGAGGAGCGCGTTCCGGCGCAGCAAGGGCAGGCGTCTTCGCCCGCTTCTAGGCCCGCGCCCGAGGCCGAACGTCTCGCGGCACTTGAACCGGCGGCGACCGAGAAGCCGCGGCCCTTCGACTACTCCGCCGACCACGGCGACTGGCCGGCGTACGGCGGCGACCTGGGCGCGCGCAAGTATTCGCCGGCGGATCAAATCAGCGCTGGCAACGTCGATTCGCTGCGCGTGGCCTGGGTGTGGGAGGCGTTCGACAACCATCGCTACGTCGGCAGCCGGGGCCGCGACCGGAAGGTGCCCGACGGCTTCAAGGTGACGCCGCTGATGGTGGGCGGGCGCTTGTTCGTGCGCACGGCCTTCTCGGCCGTGGCGGCGCTGGACCCGTTGAGCGGCGAAACCTTGTGGACCTACGACCCCGGCACCGGCGACGGGCCGCGCCCACCGCAGTTCGGGTTCTCGACCCGTGGGCTTGCCTACCATCAAGATGGCGACGACGGGCGTGTGCTGCTCGTCACCAGCGACGGCTGGCTCGTCGCGCTCTCGCCGCAGACGGGCCTGCCGTTCAAGGACTTCGGCGAGGACGGCCGCGTGGACTTGGCGCAAGGGTTGCGGCGGCCGATTCGCCGCACGGCCTCGACGTGGAACTACGCGCCCTCGGTGTGCGGCGACGTTGTGGTTGTGGGCAACCAGTCCTCGGACATGTCGCACTTCGAGGGCGGACGCGACTGGCAGCAGAACGTCCCTTTGGGCGACGTGCGCGGCTTCGACGTGAAGACCGGCCGGCAGGTGTGGACCTTCGAGACGGTGCCGCAGCAGGGCGCGTTCGGCAACGACACCTGGGGTGCCGAATCCTGGCGCTGGATGGGCAATACCAACGTCTGGACGATGACCAGCTGCGACGCGGCGCTCGGCCATGTCTACCTGCCGGTGAGCGCGCCGACCAGCCACTTCTACGGCGGCCTGCGGCCGGGCGACAACCTCTTCGGAACTTCCGTCGTCGCCGTGTCGGCGGGCACGGGCGAGCGGCTGTGGCACTTCCAGACCGTGCATCACGACATCTGGGACTACGACCTGCCAGCGGCGCCGGTGGTGGCGGACATCATGCTCGACGGCAAACCCGTGCCGGCGCTGGCGCAGGTGAGCAAGGTCGGCTTCCTCTACGTCTTCGACCGGCGCACCGGCGAGCCGCTATGGCCGGTGGAAGAGCGGGAAGTGCCGGCCAGCGACCTCGACGGCGAGCAGGCGTCTCGAACGCAGCCGTTCCCGACATGGCCGCCGCCGTTCGAGATGCAGGGCATCGGCGAGGACGACCTGATCGACCTGACGCCGGCGTTGCGCGAACGGGCATTGGAGAAGCTCGACGGCGTGCGCTTGGGCGGCTTGTTCCTGCCCGTCTCGACGGAAGGCTCGCTGGTGCTGCCCGGCTGGGGCGGCGGCGCCAACTGGGGCGGCGCGGCATTCGACCCGGAAACGCGGATGCTGTACGTGGCGTCCCGTCGCTGGCCGCTGCTGCTGCGGGCGCGGGACATCGACCCCGAACGCTTCGGCTTCCCCTATCGCGTCGCGCCCTCCGGCGTGAACATCGGCGGCCTGCCGGTAGTGAAGCCGCCGTGGTCGAGCATCACCGCCTACCGCATGGACACGGGCGACATCGCCTGGCAGGTGGCGAACGGCGCCGGCCCCAAGGAGCATCCGCTGCTCAAGGGCTTGGACTTGCCGGACCTCGGCGTGCCGCAGAACGCGCCTGGCCTGCTGGTGACGAAACAGCTGATCTTCCACGGCCATCGCGCCGGCTGGGAGCGGCCGTCCAGCCTGCGGGCGTTGGACAAGGCGACCGGCAGGCTGGTTTGGGAACAGCGAATCGAGGGCACGCACTTCTCGTCGCCGCCCATGACCTACATGGCCGGCGGCAGGCAGTTCGTGGTGGTCGCCACCGGCGCCGGCTTGGAGCCGGGGCGCTTGACCGCCTTTCGGCTGCCCTAGCCGGTCTGCAAGCGAAGGAGCGTCGCGTGCAGTCCGTCAGCGAGTTCAAGGTCGTTGCCGACTACCGCCCGGCCGGCGACCAGCCGACGGCCATCGCCGAACTCGTGGGCGGCGTGCAGTCCGGGCTCGCGTCCCAGACGCTGCTTGGCGTCACCGGCTCCGGCAAGACCTTCGCCATCGCCAACGTCATCGCCGCGGTGCAGCGGCCGACCCTCGTGCTGGCGCCGAACAAGACGCTCGCGGCGCAGCTCTACGGCGAGTTCCGCGAGTTCTTTCCGCGCAATGCGGTGGAGTACTTCGTCTCCTACTACGACTACTACCAGCCGGAAGCCTACGTTCCCTCTTCGGACACCTACATCGAGAAGGACGCCTCGGTGAACGCGCACATCGAGCAGATGCGCCTCTCCGCCACCAAGGCGCTGCTGGAACGGCGGGATACGGTGATCGTGGCCTCGGTGTCGGCCATCTACGGCCTCGGCGATCCGCAGTCCTACCTGCGCATGGTGCTGCACCTCGACCGCGGCGACCGCGTGGATCAGCGCTACGTGCTGCGCCGCTTGGCCGAACTGCAATACACGCGCAACGACATGGCGTTCCAGCGCGGCACCTACCGCGTGCGCGGCGACGTGATCGACGTCTTCCCCGCCGAATCGGAGAAGGACGCCGTGCGCGTGGAGCTCTTCGACGACGAGATCGACAACATCTCCACCTTCGACCCGCTCACCGGCGAGGTCTTGAGCCGCCTGCCGCGCTACACGGTCTTCCCGAAGACGCACTACGTGACGCCCCGGGAACGCATCCTCGGCGTGATCGACCAGGTGCAGGAGGAGCTCGCCGAGCGGCTCGAGGTCTTGAAGAACGCCAACAAGCTGGTGGAAGCGCAGCGCCTGGAACAGCGCACGCGCTTCGACATGGAGATGATCCGCGAGCTCGGCTATTGCAGCGGCATCGAGAACTACTCGCGCTATCTCTCCGGCCGCGCCGCCGGCGAACCGCCGCCGACGCTGTTCGACTACCTGCCGAAGAACGCGCTCTTGGTCATCGACGAATCCCACGTCACCGTGCCGCAGATCGGCGGCATGTACAAAGGCGACCGCTCGCGCAAGGAGACGCTGGTGGAGTACGGCTTCCGCCTGCCCTCGGCGCTCGACAACCGCCCCTTGCGCTTCGACGAGTGGGAGGCGCTGGCGCCCCAGGCGATCTTCGTTTCGGCGACGCCGGGCCCCTACGAAGGCGAGCGTGCGGACAGCGTGGTAGAACAGGTGGTGCGGCCGACCGGACTGGTGGACCCGCAAGTGGAAGTGCGCCCGGCCTCCACCCAGGTGGACGACCTGTTCGAGGAAATCCGCCGCACCGTGGCTGACGGCGAGCGCGTGCTCGTGACCACCCTCACCAAGCGCATGGCCGAAGACCTCACGGACTACCTGGACGAACACGGCGTGCGCGTGCGCTATCTGCACTCGGACATCGACACCGTGGAGCGCATGGAGATCGTGCGCGACCTGCGCCTCGGCAAGTTCGACGTGCTGGTGGGCATCAACCTGCTGCGCGAGGGCTTGGACATGCCCGAGGTGTCGCTGGTGGCGATCCTCGATGCGGACAAGGAGGGCTTTCTGCGCGCCGAACGGTCGCTGATCCAGACCATTGGCCGCGCCGCCCGCAACCTGCATGGCCGCGCCATCCTCTACGCCGACGACATGACCGGCTCGATGCAGGCGGCCATCGACGAGACCAACCGCCGCCGCGACAAGCAACTCGCCTTCAACAAGAAGCACGGCATCGTGCCGCGCTCGGTGGTCAAGGCCGTCGCCGACGTGATGGAAGGCGCCCGCGCCGCCCCCGGCGCCCCGCGTTCCCGAGGCGGCGCCGGACGCAAGGCCGCGCAACCGGCGCAGCAGCCGTTCGACGGCGATCCAAAGGCGCTCGGCAAGCTGATCGCGGACTTGGAGACGCGGATGCTCGAACACGCCAAGAATCTGGAGTTCGAGGACGCGGCGGCGGTGCGCGACGAGATCCGCTCTTTGCGCGAAACGCACCTTGCAGCGTGACCTGGGCGCCGCTGCCTTGCGTCGAAGTTGGCGGGCGGCGGGAACGCCAGCTTCAATCGCGGTAGTCTTCGCGACTCGATTCTCTTTCGCTTGCGGGTAGACGTGCCGCATTCCACGAGGCTTCGGACAAACGACGGGCTCGCCCTCGCCAAGGAGTGGCTTCGCTGGGCGATTCGGCATGGGACAGGGCCGTTGGGCGTCTGGCACCCGGCCCAAGCGCGGAACGGGGCCGCCTGCAGTCCCTGCTGCATCGAACGAGCGGCCCATCCATGAACGGCGATGTAGCGCTGGTCGTCGACGTGGACGGCACGCTGGTCGGCGGCGACCTGCTTGCGGAAGGCATGGCGCGGCTGCTGGCGGCGTCTCCGCTGCGCTTGTTCTCGCTGCCGGTTTGGGCCGTCCGAGGACGCGCCGGACTGAAGAGAAGAGTCGCCGAAAGAGCGCCCCTGCCCGTGGACGGGCTCGTGCTGAACACCTTGGTGGTGGACGAAATCGACGCCGCCAAGGCCGAGGGACGGGAAGTCTGGCTGGCGACGGGTTCCGACGCGCTGGCGGTCGCGCCCTTGGCCGACAAGCTCGGCGTCACCGGCGTGCTCGCCTCGGATGGGCGGACGAATCTCACCGGGCGCGCGAAGGCGGAGGCGCTGGTCGAGCACTTCGGCGAGCGCGGCTTCGACTACGTCGGCAACGAGTGGCGCGATCTCGCGGTGTGGGAACATGCCCGCTGCGCGATTGGGGTGGACCTGTCCGACTCGCTGGCAAGACGGCTGCACGGCACCGGCGAAGCGACACGGCTGCTTGCGGGTTTCGGGGGCGGCTGGAGAGACTACTTCCAATCCTGGCGGCCGCACCATTGGGTGAAGAACCTGCTGGTGTTCGCGCCGCTTGTCGCCGCCCATGTGACGAGTCCCGCGGTCTACGCGCTGGCGGCAGGCGTCTTCCTGGCCCTCTGCACGTGCGCTTCGGCGACCTATCTCCTCAACGACGTGCTCGACATGCCCCATGACCGTCGTCACCCCAACAAGCGGCAGCGCGCCTTGGCCGCGGGCAGGGTCTCGCCTTGGGTCGCCCTCGCCACCAGCGTCGCCTTGGCGGTTGGCGGCGTGGGGCTTGCGTTCAGTCTGTCCTCGGCCGCTGGCGCTTGGACCTTGGCCTATCTGGGCTTGAGTTGGTGCTACGCGCTGGCGCTGAGGCGCCGCGTGGTCGCCGATGTCGTGGCGCTGGCCGTGCTGCACGGGATTCGCGCGCTTGCCGGGGCGGCGGCAGCAGCCGTCGTGCCTTCGCCTTGGTTCCTCGCGTTCTTCCTGTTCGTCTTCCTGGCGCTGGCGGTGGCCAAGCGCCAGCAGGAACTCGCCACCAGGGGCGAAGAGGCCGCCTTCGCCGTTGGCGACCGCGGCTACGGCGGCGGCGACCGCAGCGTGCTCGCCGCGTTCGGGGCCGCGAGCGGCATCGCTTCCATCGTCGTGCTGGCCATCTATCTGCAAAGCGCGGACGTGAACGCGCTCTACACGCGGCCCGAATACCTCTGGCCGATTTGTCCGCTGCTGCTCTGGTGGCTTGGCCGCCTCGGGGTGCTCGCCAATCGCGGCGCCATTGCGGACGACCCGGTGGTGTTCGCGGCGAAGGACCCGGCCGGCTGGATGCTTGGCGCGGTGGCGGTCGTGGTCTTCGTCGCCGCGCTGTAGCGGATGGAACTGCACGGCTGGGGTCGGTACCCCTTAGAGGAGTGCCGCCTCGAACATCTGCGGCAGGGCGAAGAGGCGGCACGGTTCATCGCCGCCAGCGAGACGCTGATCGCGCGCGGCAACGGGCGCGCCTACGGCGACGCGGCGCTCAATCCGGCCTTGACGCTCTCCATGCTGCCGATGGACCGGCTGCTCGCATTCGACGAACAGACGGGCCTGCTCGCCTGCGAAGCTGGCGTGCTGCTTGGCGACATCCTGCGCACCTTCGTGCCGCGCGGCTGGTTGCCGCATGCCGTGCCCGGCACGCGCTTCGTGACCGTCGGCGGCATGATCGCCGCCGACATCCACGGCAAGAACCACCACTGCGACGGCGGATTCGGCGCGAGCGTCGAGTCGTTCACCTTGGCCACTGCCGACGGCGACGTTCGAGAGTGCAGCAGGACGCAGCACGGCGAGCTGTTTCGCGCCACCATCGGCGGCATGGGTCTCACCGGCATCATCCTCGCCGCCAGTTTTCGGCTGCGGCGCATTGAGACCGCCTTCGTGATGGCGGAGTCGCTGCCGACGGCGGATCTCGACGCCACCTTGGCGCTGTTCGAGGAGTCGAGCGCGTGGCAATACACCGTCGCCTGGGTCGATTGCATGGCGAGAGGCGCCAACCTGGGGCGTTCGGTGCTCTCGCGCGGGCGCGTCATGGAGCGGGGCGCTCTGCCGGCGGGGCTCGGCGAGTCGCCCTTGGGATGGCCGCGCCGAAGCGGGTCGACGGTGCCTTTCGACGCGCCTTCCGTGCTCCTGAACCGCGCCACCATGCGGCTCGGCAACGCCCTTTACTACGCGCGCCACCGCACCTTGGGCGGCCAGCGCCCGGTACATCTCGCGCCTTTCTTCTTTCCGCTGGACGGCATCGGCGCGTGGAACCGGCTGTACGGACGCCGCGGCTTCGTGCAGTTTCAATGCGTCGTGCCCAAGGCGGAGGGGCCAGCAGCACTCGCCGAGCTGCTCGAGGTGGTGGCCGAGAGCGGCAACGGGTCGTTCCTTGCGGTTCTCAAGCTCCTCGGCGGCCAAGGCGAGGGCATGATGTCGTTCCCGCTGGAGGGCTACACGCTGGCCTTGGACTTCCCGATGCGCAGCGGAACGCTGGAGCTGCTCGACGCGCTCGACGACATCGCCCATGCGCGCGGCGGACGGATCTATCTCGCCAAGGACGCCGGCTCGAGCGGGGAGCGGCTGCGGCAGGGCTATCCGAACTGCGCGGCCTTCAACGCCGTGCGCCGGCAGGCCAATGGCGCGGTGCCGAAGTTCTCCTCCCTTCTGTCGCAGCGCCTGGCCTTGGACTGCGCGGCGTAGGCATCGATGGCGGAACGGTTTGTCGGCACAGCGCTGGTGATCGGCGCGACCTCGGACATCGGGCGGGAAACCGCGCGGCTCTTGGCGGCGCAGGGCTGGGCGCTGCAGCTCTCTGGCCGAGACGCGAGCGCCCTCGCCCGCGAAGCGCGCGACATCGAAGTGCGCAGCGGCAAGACGCCGCAAGTGGTGGAATGGGACGCGCTTGAGGGCGGCTCGCTGGTCGATCGCCTCGATCCACTGCCGGACTTGGCCGTGTGTCTCGTCGGACTGCTTGGCGACCAGGCCCAGAGCCAGCGCGACACGCAAGCCGCGGCGCGGGTGATGCGTACCAACTACACCGCGCCAGCCCTGCTGCTCGGCGCTTTGGCCGAACGCTTCGAGGAACGCGGCAGCGGCGTCTTGGTCGGCGTGGCCTCGGTTGCGGGGGATCGTGGACGCGCCGCCAACTACGTCTACGGTTCGGCGAAGGCGGGCATGACCGCCTTCCTCTCGGGCCTGCGCAGCCGGCTGGCGCGGCGCGGCGTTCACGTGGCGACCGTCAAGCCCGGATTCGTGGACACGCGGATGACCGCCGGCATGGACTTGCCGCCGCTCCTCACCGCGAGCCCCGAAGAGGCGGCGCGGGCCATCGTCTCGGCGGCGGATCGGCGCCGCGACGTGGTCTATGTGCGCCCGATCTGGAAGTTCGTCATGTTGTTGATTCGCGCACTGCCGGAGGGGCTGTTCAAGCGGATGTCGCTGTGACGCCGGCCGTGCGCGGGCGGCTCCTCTTCATCGGCGCGTGCCTGCCGTGGCTGGCGGTTCTGGCCGTGCTGGCCGGCCTCGGCTGGTTCACGATCGACGACGCCTACATCAGCTTTCGCTACGCCCGCAATCTGCTGGAGGGCCACGGCCTCGTCTTCAATCCGGGCGAGCGCGTCGAAGGCTATACCAACTTCCTCTGGGTGCTCGAACTCGCCGCGCTGTGGCGGCTGACGGGCGTCCCGCCGGACGTCTACGCGCCGTGGCTGTCGGTGCTCTGCACGGCGGCGACCATCGCGACGGTTCTATGGTGGGCCTTCCACCTGCCTGGTCTCGAGGCGCGGCGCTTGACGGCGTGGATGGCGCTCGGCTTGCTGTGCGCCAGCGCCGCCTTCGGCGTGTGGACCTCCGGCGGCGGCTTGGAGACCCGGCAGTTCACGCTTTTCGTGGCGCTGGCGGTGGCCTTGACCAGCGCCCGCCCGCACAGCCGAGCGGCGCTGCTGCTCGCTTCCGCAAGCCTCGGCGCCGCCGCGCTCACGCGCCCCGAAGGCCCGCTGTTCGCGCTCTGCTGCTTCGCCTGGTTCGGGGCGCGGCGCGGCCTTGGCGAGGATCGGCGGCCTTGGCGGGGCGATGCTGCCTGCCTGGTCGTGCCGTGCCTGCTGATCGTCGCGGGCCACTATCTGTTCCGCTACGGCTACTACGGGGAGTGGCTGCCGAACACCTACTACGCCAAGTACGTCAGGCCGTGGTACGGGAGGGGACTGCCCTATCTGGCGATGGCGGCCCTGGAGACCGGGCTGCACGTGCTGCTTGGGCTGGCGTTGCTGGCGCTGCTGGGGAACTGGCGGCGCAACGGCCAGCGGGGCCTCGCCAAGCTGGGCGGGGCTTTCCGAGGCGACTTCGCGTTCGCACTACCGCTGCTGTGCGTCGGCGTCCACATGGCGTACGTCGCGCGCATCGGCGGCGACTACCTTCACCTGCGTCCACTCGACGTCTACTGGCCGCTGCTGGCGGTGCCGGCGGCGGTTGGCGCCGCGAGGCTGGGCTTCCGGCTGAAGACCGCCTTGCCGCGCTGGCGTCTTCCGCCAAGCGCTTGGCCCCTCGCCGTCTTCGCCGTCGCCTTGATGCAGGCGAACGCGCTGCAGACGGTCGCGCTCCTCGGGGGCATCTACTTGCAGGACGCCGTCAAGACGAACCTGCGTTCGGCGCCGGCGGCGTGGGCGGTCTCCAAGCTGCCCGGCCTGGCCACACTCGCTGCTCTGCACGCGCGCCTCGGCGCCCTCATGCAGGACAAGACGTGGCAGCACGCCATCCGCTCCAAGCAGCCGGTCGGCTATGCCGCCGTGCCGCGCGGCGTCCTCCCGGAAGACGCGGTGGCGCTGGTCCGCCCCGCCGGCCGGCTGCCGTACGCCTTGGCCGCTCTGCGGTTTGTGGACTACTACGGTCTGACGGACAAGACCATCGCCCGCAATCCGGTGACGGCCAGCAACGACAACCGCATTTGGGGGCACGACCGCGCCCCGCCGCCGGGCCACCTGCGGCAGCGCGGTGTCAACTTCGCCGTGGGAAAGGCGGCGACGGACGAGCGGCAGGCGCTGCGCTACGGCACCTACGCGGTCGAGCTGCGCCCGGGGTTGTGGATGCCGTTCGACGCACCAAGCATCGACTGGGTTGCGGAGCGCTTCCCGCGGTTCTCGTACGACCGAGAAGCAGATGCTCGCTTGGCGCGCATCGTCGCCGGGGCGCGTCTGCTCTATCGCGGCCCTTTCGACATCTATCTGCACTACCGGCGCCTGCTGTATGTGAAGGAGCGCTGCTCGGCTTTCGAGCCGATGGTCTTCGTCCACGTCGAACCTGTCGATGCGGCCGATCTGCCTGCTTCCAGCCGCCGCGACGGGTTCGAGAACCTCGACTTCCGGCTGGTCGACGACGGCTGGCACTGGCGCCGCCGGCGCCTTGGCGCGGTCCATCGCTGCGCCGCTTCGCGCCTGCTGCCCGCCTATCCCATCGCCGCCATTCGCACCGGACAGTTCGAGAGCGTTGGGCGCGACGGCTACCACCGGTTCTGGGAGCACGAGCTTCGCCTCGTTGCGGCGCCGTGAGGCCGAAGCTCATATGGTCGCCCGCGCGATTCCGAAGCCATCGCGCACGTCGCGGCAGAGCGCGGCGAAGTCGTCGGCGGCGATCCGCCAAGTGTGGGACTCGCGGTCGTGGCGCCGCACCACCACGAAGTTGAAGCGGTCCGCGGAATAGATGCGGCAGCCAGCGCATCTGGCGTCGCCCAGGAACGCGCCGTCTTCGCCTCGCGTCAGAGGCTTGAAGGGCAGCCGCGTCAGCACCTCGCGCTTGGCGAAAAGGGTGGCCCCGGCGACCCGCCGCGCCAACGCATGTTCCTTGGCGACGATCCGCACGCCAGTTGCATCGCGGCCTTCCATGTAGGCGTAGTAGGTTCCCTTGCCGAGAATCTCGGCGCCGGTGACGCGCGCCGCCAAGGCGAGGTCGTCGAGATAGGCGCTGCCGTAGCAGTCGTCGTCGTCCATCCGCGCCACATAGTCGCCGGCCGCTCGCCGAATGCCTTCGTTCAGACATTCGCCGAGAGACGGCTTCCCGTCGATTGGCGAGACGCGAACGTTGGGCAGCGAACGGGTCCGCTCGCGGATGTCGTCCATGTCGAACTCGGCATTGTTGAGCACCAGCAGCAGTTCCTTCCTGGCGTAGGACTGCCGGGCGTAGTTCTCGATGGCCTGTGGAATCCGTCCCGGGCGGGAGGTCGGCAGGACGACGCTGACGGCCGGTTCGGGAGGCACCGGCGCATCGAGGCCAAGTCGAACGCGCAGCCTGTGCATTGGATGGCGGTGCCCGCCGGTGGCATGGCGACGCCGATAGCGCAGATGGGCGCCGCGCAGACTCGCTTCGTCGTCCATGCCAGCGGGATCCCGGGCAACGGTTGAAGCCGTCCCTCCAAGGGCCGCGTAGCCGAGCCGCATCAGGTCGAAGCGCGTGCGACGCCAAGGGTGCCGGCGGAACTCCGCCAGCGCGTTGCCGATTGCGCTTCGATTGCCTGCCATCGCGATGTTCTTCCCGAAAGCCCCGCGGCCCTTTGGCGCAAGATGCACCGTGCGCCGACGTATCATAGTGCGGTGGCGGCGAACGCTTGCGGCAGAGGTCTGCGAACACGGCATGAATCCTCCACCGGCGGGCGTTCGCGACAACGAATGGCATCGCGTGGCGCTGCCGCCGCCCGAACTGTTTCGGCCAAGCGCCCCGGTGAGCGTCGTGGTTCCGTACTACGAGCAGCCGGCCGAGTTGGAACGCGCGCTGGCCGCCCTCGAAGGGCAGACTTGGCCGCGCGAGCTCTTCGAGGTGGTGGTCGTCGACGACGGCTCCAAGACGCCGCTCGCCGTGCCGTCGTCGCCGCTGCGCGTGACGGTCGTGCATCAGGAGGATCGCGGTTTCGGACTCGCTCGCGCCCGCAACGCCGGCGTCCAGACCGCCGCCCACGACATTCTGCTCTTCCTCGATGCCGACATGCTGCCCGAGGCGGGCTGGATCGCCGCCCACGCCAGATGGCACCACGCCGTCTGCGACGCGGTGACCCTTGGTTCCCGCGCCTTCGTCGCCGTCGACGACATGGATGCCGAGACCATCCGCGTGCGCCGGGGATCCTTGCGGGAGCTGTTTGCCGAAAGGCCCTGGGACACGTCGTTCGTGGACCGGCACATGGCGCGAACGCGGCATCTGACGGCGCGGGGGGAGGACCAGTTCCGCGTGCTCGTGGGCAGCAACTTCGGCATTCGGCGCGAGCTGTTCGCGGCGGCCGGCGGCTTCGACGAGACGTTCACGCGCTGGGGCGGCGAAGACACGGAGTTCGGCTACCGCGCGCAGACCATCGGCGCTTTGCTGGTGCCGCTCGGCGACGGCTTCGCCTGGCACCAAGGCCGCCTGTCCGAAGGCCGCGAGCGCAAGGACGAATCGCAGGACATCCAACGCGGCAAGCTGGCGCATCTGATCGCGCACCAGGAGTTTCGGGCGGCGTCCCCGGGCAGAACCTTTGCCGTGCCCCAATACGTGGTGACCATCGACGCCGCCCAAACGCACCGCAGCCGCATCCTAGAAGTCGCCGAGCGCGTCCTGGCCGGACGGACGAGCGACTTGGTGGTGCGGATTGCGCTTGGCGACGACGAGCGCCTGCCGTGGCTGCGCGAGCACCTCGGCCCCGATCCGCGAATACGGATCGCGCCGCGCCAATCGGCGCTCGACGAGTTTCCGGCCGCGGCGTTCCACGTGGAGATTCCCGCGACGGTGCGCATCGCGCCCGACATGGTGCGGCGGATGCGCGCCGAACTGGGCTCGGCGGCATCGGCGGTCGCGCACCTTGGGGACCGCTCGACGGCCTCGATCACCCGCGCCTGGGCGCTGCATCGGGCCCGGCGCAACGGCAGCGAACTGGATCGATTCGGCGAAGTCTTGCTGCTCTCGCCCCGCAGGTTCGGCATTGCTCTTGCCGCGCAGCGCGGCGGGCGCGAGCCGCGCTGGCGGCACTTGCGCCGCCGCATCGCGCAGGTGCGCGTCAAGATCGGCCAGGTCCGTTCGCCCAAACAGGCATGGTGGTTTCTGGCTTGGCTGGCCGGCGCGGTGCGCTGGCGGCTCGCGCGGTGGGAACTGTTCCGCCGGCGAAGACCGCCTGCGGCAGAACCAGCCCGGTCGCCACGGAGCGCTCCTTTCTTGGGCGTTCACATCGCAACCGAAGGCCCTGCCGCGGCGGCAGTGCTCCGAGCACGCCCCGTCCGAGAAGACGCGCAAGTGGACGTCTTGCTGACCGACGCACCGCAGCGCAGCCACGAGCCAACGGTGAGCCTTGCCGATGCGCCGCCAATGCTCTCCGTGCCAGCCTTCGACGCCGCAGTGGACAATCCCGTGGGCTGGATTCGCACCGTGGCGCCGGCGGTGGGGGCGCTGGGGCCTCTCGACTGTCTCCCCGCCGGCGTGGCCCAGCACGTCGTCGACAGCCGCGACGGCGGCGCCTTGCGCTGGATTCACCATCTGGAGGATGTCGCCGCATACCATCGCAGCGCAGTCGAGCGCGCCGGCGAGCTGGCGCGACTGGCGGCACGGGGTGCGGTCGTCCACCTGGCCGACGGCGGCGAAGAACTGCGCCCGCTGCTCGGCGACGACCTGCACCGTCTGATGCTCGCGGACATCACGCTCGGCGACCTCGCGGCGCGGGAACGCTTGAGCATCGCCATGCGCCGCGCGGCGTTGCGCGAACACGCGCTGGACAGCCGCGTTCGCCAGATCGCCGCGCTGGCGATGGACGACCCGCCGCGGCTGCCGCTGGTGTCCATCCTCCTCGCAACGAAGCGCCCGCGGCAGTTGCCGGCGGCGCTGGCCGCGGTTGCCCGCCAGTCCTACCCACGGCTGGAATTGGTGCTTGCCGCGCATGGCGACGGCTTTGCCGATGCGGAACAGGCGCTTGAGGCCCTTCCCTGCCCGTGGCAACTGGTGCGCGTTCCGTCGAGCCGCTCCTTCGGCGGCGCACTCAACGCCGCCACCGAAGCGGCGCGCGGCACGCTCGTCGCCAAGATGGACGACGACGACCTCTACGCGGCGGAACACATCTGGGATCTCGTGCTGGCGCATCGCTACTCGAAGGCGGAATTGGTCGGAAAAGGCTTGGAATACGTCTATCTGGCGGACGCCGACCGCACCCTGCATCGATGCGCCGGCGGCGGCGAGTCCTTCCAGACCGCCGGCGCCGACATCGCCGGCGGCGCGCTGCTCATGTCGCGGCAGGATCTGGAGAGCGTCGGCGGCTGGCGGCGCATCGATCGGCATGTCGATCTGGCGCTGCGCAAGGACGTAGTCGCCGCCGGCGGACGCATCTACCGCACCCACGGCGCCGGCTTCATGCTGGTGCGGCAGCGTGACCGCGCTTGGCACACGTGGAAGGCGGCGGACGGCCGCTTCCTCGCCGAGGCGGAGCGCGACGCCGCTGGCTGGCGCCCCGACTGGGCAAGTCTCGGCGACATCGCGCACCCTTGAGCGAAGTTCCCTGTATCGACGCGACTCGGCGTGCGCGGAACTCAGCGCCGCCTTGAGCAGATCGCGTTCGATCCACGTCTGCTTGCGGGTAGGTTTGCCGTTTTTCGCCGTCGAGGCAAACGATGTCACTTCGACTTGGCCAACTTTGGCGCCTTGCCGCTCGGCGCTTCGCGGTGGCTGCTTTGCTGGCGGGCGCGTGTTTCGCGGCCGGTGCCGAAGACGGCGCTGATGCGGAGGAACGCGGATCGGAGGATGGGCAGAGCGAGTTGAGCCAGCTGGAAGAAGTCCTGGCGAGCGCCAGCCGCATCGCGCCGGTGGATCAGCGCGTGGTGCTGCTCGACGCCGAAGACCTCGACGCGAACGCCTTCCTGCTCGGCGTCGATGCGCTGCGCGGGTTGCCGGGATTCGCGCTGGCGACTTCCGGCAACCGTGGCGCCCTCGCCCAGGCGCGGGTGCGCGGGGCGGAGGCGAACCACTTGCTGGTGCTGCTCGACGGCGTGGCCTTGAACGATCCGGGCAGCGGCTCGGAGTTCGACTTCGGCGCCCTTGCGCTCGCCGGCGTCGGCCAAGTGGAGTACTTGGCCGGCCCGCAAAGCGCTGTCTGGGGCAGCGATGCGCTGGCCGGGGTGCTGCATCTCGACACCACGCCCACGGAATCGAAGCGCGCGTTCGGCATCGGCGCGGGCTCCCACGGCGCCACCCAGGTGGGCGGCGATTTCGCGCTGGTGGGAGAGCGTGGCCACGCGGCCCTGCATGTGCAGCGCACCGCCAGCGACGGCACGAATGCGTCTCTCGAAGGCGACGAGGCGGACGGCTTCGCCAACACGACGGCGCACTTGAGCCTGGCGCGGCGCACGAGCCGCTGGCAGTTCGACGGCAAGGCGCGTTGGACGGAGACCGCGGCCGAGTACGACCCTTCGCCGGCGCCGAGGTTCGTGCCGGCGGACGGCGATCGTCGCGCCGACGGGCAGTCGCGGCTGCTGCTGGGGAGCGTGCGCTTCCTTGGTTCGGAACGCCTGACGCCGTGGTTCGCGCTCTCGAGCGTGGAGACGCGGCGACGCCACTTCGCGGACGGCGATTGGCAGAGCACGGTCCTCGGGCGACGCGACACGGCGACGCTGGCCAGCAACCTGCTGCTCGCGCGCCAGCGCTTCAACGTCACCGCGGAGCTCGAAGCCGAGCGCTTCGAGCAAGCTGCGCCGGCAACGCCCTTCGGCGACCCCAATCAGCGCCAGCGCACGTTCGCCTTCGGCATCGCCGGCGAGTACCAACTCCATCTGCCGCGCCTGGGCGTCACAGCATCCGTCCGCCGCGATTTCAACGACGAGTTCGCCCACGCCTTCGCGTACCGCGTCGGCATCACGAGCATTAGCCAGCCGCGCTGGTTCGCCAGCGTCGGGCGCGGCGTCAAGAACCCCACCTTCGTGGAACGCTTCGGCTACGCGCCGGATGCGTTCGTCGGCAATCCCGATCTGCAACCGGAGACGGCCACCGGCGTCGAAGTCGGCGTCGAGTGGCGCTTCGACAGCGGTTCGCTGACGCTTTCGGCATTCGACAGCGCACTGCGGCGGCAGATCGACGGTTTCTTCTTCGACGCCGAGCGCGGTGCCTTCACGGCCCGCAACTTGCGCGGCAAGAGCGAGCGCCGGGGCGCCGAATTGGCGCTTTCCGCGAACGTCGACGGCTGCATGGGCCGCGCGCGGTGCGTCGTTCGCGCCAGCTACGCCTACGTTCATGCCGAGAACGGCGAGGGCATGGCGGAACTGCGCCGGCCCTGGCATCTCGGCGAACTGCAACTGCGCATCCACGTGAGCGAGCGTCTGCGCGCCGCCGTCGGCGTGACCGGCACTGGCCATGCCTACGACAACGACTACTCCACCTTTCCCGCGACGCCGGCGACGCTGCCCGGCTTCCGCATCCTGCGCGCCAGCGTGGATTTCGACGCCTCGCGCAAGGTGCGTCTACGCCTGGCGGCGGACAATCTCCTCGACGCCGAATACGCCGCCGTCTTCGGCTACGCCAGCCCTGGCCTCGCGATGCTGGCGACGGCCACGATTTCCCTGTAGGGCGCGGACCGGTATGGTCGTAGCCGTTGAAGGCGTGAAGAAAGGCCCGCCCGTGGCGCCAGCAAGAGCATCGATTGGGATCGAATCCATGCGTGCGGCTTGCGCGTTGGCGTTGACCGCTTGCCACGTTCCGGCCGCTGGCGACGTCGTTGAAGTGACCGACAGCGGCTTCGTCTCCGCCTTCGAAGTCGCGATCGGGGCGACGCCGGAGCGGACCTTCGATGCGCTGTGGAACGACGTCGCCAAGTGGTGGGATCCGGCCCACACGTACTCCGGCGACGCCGAAAACATGGTGTTCGCCGACTTTTTCGGACTTTTGGAGGAGCTCCCTTCTTCGGCCCCTTCCGCTTCCGTCCCTTCCGCTTCGGAGCGCAAGCCGCCATTCGGCTCGTCAATCGACCCGTTCGCACTACACATGGAAATCGACATGGTGCGCCCGCCCAGCGCCTTGCGGCTGCGCGGCGGCATGGGGCCGCTGCAGACGCTCGCGGTAGCCGGCAGCATGACGTTCGACCTCGAAGCCACCGACGACGGTACGCGCCTACGCTACCGCTACGTCGTCAACGGCCCGCGTCTGGGCGACTGGGCGGAACCTGTGGATCGGGTGATGGGCGGCCAGTTGCAGCGCTTGCGGCGATATGTGGAGACCGGGGAGCCGGCACCAGAAGAGGAGCCGTGACGCCGCCGTTCAGTCGCGGGTACGCACGCGCACCTTGCGCAACTTGAAGCTCTTCTTCGGGCGCAGCGTCGGCAGCGACATCGTCTGCATTGCGTATGCTTTCGGGTGCAGCTCGAACTCGGCGTAGTGCATCAGGAACGCGGTGGTGAGCATGATCTGCGTTTCGGCGAAGCCGGCTGCGAGGCAACGATGGTGGCCGAGGCCGAAAGGCACGTACGCATCCGCCTGGCGGTGTTCGGCGCGTTCGGGAAGGTAGCGGTCGATGTCGAACTTGGCCGGCTCCGGGAAGTGTTCCTCGAGGTGGTGGGTCAGCCCCGCGGCGCAGACCACGCGCGCTCCGGCCGGAATGCGGTAGCCGGCCGCCTCGATACTGTTGCTCGACGTGCGCAGGATGATGGGTACGGAGGGATAGAAGCGCAGCACTTCAAGGGTCAACCGGTGCATCGCGTCCAACCTGCCAAGGGCATCCGCCGTCGGCGTCTTGCCGCCAGCGAACAGCGCATCCGCTTCGGTGCGCAGGCGTTCCGCCAACTGCGGGCGCTTGATCGCTTCATACAGCGTGAACGACGTCGTGATGGCGGCCGTGTCCAGGCCGGCGATGAAGGGTCCCATGGCGGCCATCAGCAGATCCGTCTCCGGCAGGAACTGCGGGTCGGTGTCGTGCAGCGCGAGCACGTCGTTCACCAAGTCGCCGGCGTCGGCCAGCGGCCCGCCGGGGCGGTGCTCGCGCATCGTCAGCTCGAACAATTCGTTGACGCGCCGCCAAGCGGCGTCGTACTTGCGCCGGTGCAGGAACATGGGCTGGATCTTGGCGATGCGCGTCAGCAGCAGGAGATCGAGGAAGGTCGTCAAGTCGTCGAAGTAGGCGTTCGGAGACACGTTGGCGAGAATGGTGCCAAGCTGATCCGCGACGATGCGCTGAAGCGCCGCCTTGCCGGAGATGGGCTTGCCTTGGGGCCACGCATCGACATGGCGCCGGCAGATGTCCATGGCCGTCCCGATGTTCTCCTCGAAGCGCTTGCGCGAGTAGCCGTGCGCGAGGGCCTTGCGCAGGCGCACGTGTTCGGCGCCGTCCAAGCTGGTGACGATCTTGCCGGCGCCGACCTCTTCCAAGGCGCTGGTCCAGCCGTCCTGGGTGCGCAGGAACACGCGCCCTTGGCGATGCACGAGGCGATTCATCTGGGCGCCGGCCAGGACGACGAACTCGTCGCCGGGCAGGCGCATCCTGAACACGGGCCCGTGGCGCCGATAGCTGCGCACCAGAAAGGCCATCAGATCCTTGGCCGCGCTCAGGGCGTTGCCGAGCAGCGGTAGGCCGCTGGCCAGCGGGATGGTCTTTTTCGGCTCGCCGATTGCCGCGGCGGTGCGCTGCACGCGCGCCGCGTCGGTGGCTTCCCGAACCGCCTTCGCGACAGCTTGGCCGATCAGGTCGAGGCGGCGGACGACGCCTAGGCGCTCCGCGCACTCCCGGCGCTCCTCCGCCGAGAGCGTCCGTTCGAAGAAGCCGCACGCATCGGCGAGACAGATGATGACGACATCGCGTGGCGCGGGCACGTCGCTGCCGAAGAGGACGCGCATGATGCGCAGCCGCACTTCTTCCTCTGCCTTGCCGTCGACGATCGGGTAGCGGCGGGCGTGGGCCGGCTGCGGCGACAAGTGCATGCCGCTTTCGTCCATCTCCAAGATGCCAGCGTCCAGCAGCCGCGCCAACACGGCGTCTTCGATTCCGTCGGCTTCCGCCGCGAGCCGGCGCACCCAGAACTCGGCGCCGCGCACGGTCGTCTCCGCCGCAACCGCGGTCAACACCGGATCGAGCAGGTCGTCGCCAAGCGGGGTGGAGTCGACGGCGACAAGCTGGGCAAGGTCGGTGTCGATGCGCCCTTCGATGGCCAAGTCCATCAGTCGGGCGCCAGCGAGCGCGAAGCCCAGGTTGGCCTCCGGCACCGCGACGGTGCCGGCGTCTTCGTTCAGCAACAGCAGCAGGAGTTCTTCGGCAAAGCGCATTCCTTAGTGCCCGTGCCTGGGTCAGGCTGCTGGGCGTTCGTAGCCCCAGTCCTCGAGCGCGAACCGCCACTTGTCTTCGACGCGCGCCAGGATCGACTGTTCGTAGCGATGCGTGTTCTTGCGGTAGCCGGTCAACGTGCCCAAATAGCCGCGCATCGCCGGCTCCGCCTCGGCCCATCCGCCCAGTCCGAGTTCCGCGTAGAGGCGCTCGAGTTCCTCCAGGGGCTTGCGTTCCAGATTCTCGAAGCGCGCCTCGGCCAAGTTGCCGGGGGGCACGAGTTCGCGGTCCTGGACGTATTTCCGATAGGCGAGCGCGAAGCCCTCGACCAGCACCTCCTCCAATTCGTCGAAGTCGAAATCGTCCATTTGGTAGAGGGGCATGATGGTGCGGAACATGTGCAGCAGCGATGCGTAGACGGCGTAGGGATTGCGCATGATGTGGATGAACTTCGCTTCCGGGAAGAGCCTCAGCAGGCGATCGACGCGGCCGAGGTTGGCCGGGCTCTTCAGCACGAGACGGCGGCCATCGGCGTGGATGGTCGCCTTGCGCACGACGCGGAGGTACTCGTGATCCCATTGCGCCGATTCGCGTTCGGAGAGCGCGCCTGGCGACTCGGCGCCCTCCGGCGCCCACCCCATGAGGGTGTACTTGCTGTACAGCTCCCGCGCCATGTTCGGGAAGGAGACCTGATGCAGCACTGAATACGGCGATGCATTGGCCACCGCGATGTCCTCTTCCTGGGGCAGGTCGAGGCCCACCGCCATGTTGTCCATTGGCCGCACGCGCTCGCCCATGCCACGCGCCATCAAGCGCTGCAGCCAGCCACGGCCGACCAGCGAAAACGTCGGCACGATGCTCTGGAACGTATCCAAGTAGCCAAGCGCGGGGTCCTGGGCGAGCAGATTGTGCAAATGCGTGGTGCCAGCGCGCGCGAAGCCGAGCACGAAGACCGGCGCCTCGCGGATGGGCACCTTGGCGACGGTGCTTGCGTAGAGGAACGTCTCGGCGAAGCGTAGCGGCGCCACTGCCAGGGACAAGCCGAGAACGCCCGCCAACTTCCCCCAGTACCGCTTGGGAACGCCCCGATTGCGCGCGATCAGGCGCAACCACACCGAGAGCGGCGCGAAGGAACAGATGTGGTAGTCGAATTTCTCCGCCATGGCGGGTCAAGAACAACCGGCGTTCAACGCCGCTAACGGGCGCCCGTCAGGTCCGTCGCCGGCAACGGGACGACGCGGCGACGCATGGCCGTGAAGTCGGCGAGCGCGCCGTCGGCCAAGTGGCTCGGCACGGCGTGGCGCAGGGCGCGGGCGATGTTGTCCACCCGGCCTGGGGCGGCGGCGTCCCACTCGCGCAGCATCGTCTTCACCTTCTGCCGCATGAGATTGGTCTGCGAGCCGCACAGGTCGCAGGGGATGATCGGATGGTCCTGCTGCCGCGACCAGCGCTCGATGTCGCGCTCGCGCGCGTAGTAGAGCGGGCGGATGACCACGTGGCGTCCGTCGTCGGAGACAAGCTTAGGCGGCATGGCCTTCAGGCGCCCGCCGTGGAACATGTTGAGGAAGAGCGTCTCCACGGCGTCGTCGGCGTGGTGTCCCAGCGCGACCTTGGTGGCGCCGATGCGCGCGGCGACGTTGTAGAGCACGCCCCGGCGCAGGCGCGAACAGACCGGGCAGTAGGTCTTTCCAGCCGGGGTGAGCGCCTTGACCACCGAGTAGGTGTCCTCTTCGACGATGTGGAACTCGATGCCGAGGCGGCTCAGGTAGTCCGGCAAGACGTGCGCCGGAAAGCCGGGCTGCTTCTGGTCCAGATTCACCGCCACCACGTCGAAGTCCACCGGCGCGTTGCGACGCAGCGAGAGCAGGATGTCCAGCATCGTGTAGGAATCCTTGCCGCCCGAGAGGCACGCCATGATGCGGTCGCCGTCTTCGATCATGGCGTAGTCCGCCACCGCCCGCCCGGCGAGCCGGCGCAGCTTCTTGCCGAGCTTGTTGTGGTTGGCGCTGTTGCCCACTTCGGTGCCTCGACGAAATGCGTTGCGGGTCGGGGCCTATGTTTCGCGCAGAACGGTGGCTGGCGGCGAGCGCACCAGCTTGCGCGTGGCGAGGCAGCCGACGCCGGCGATCACCGCCATGCCGAGCAGCGGGCCGGCCACCCACAGCCTGGGATGGAGCTCCGTCGCCAACTCGAAGACCTGGCTGTTCAGCGCCCACACCGTGATCTCCGCGCCGGCCACCGCGACGATGCCGGCGAAGAGGCCGAGGGCGGCGAACTCGGTGGCCAGCGAGCCGCTGATGAGCCGGCGCGTGCCGCCCAAGGCGCGCAGCAGCGCGTGTTCCTTCAAGCGCTGGTCGCGGCTTGCCTGAATGGACGCGATGAGCACCAGCACGCCGGCTGCGAGCACCAGATAGAGCAACAGTTCCACGGCTTGGCTCACGCGGTCGATGATGCTCGTCACCTGGGCGATGATGGCGTCCACTTCGATCACCGTGATCGTCGGATGCCTCGAGAGCAGTTCGTTCAGAAACGCCTTCTCTTCGCGGCGCAGGAAGAAGCTCGTCATGTACGTCGCCGGATAGCCGTCGAGGGCGCCAGGAGAAAACACGATGTAGAAGTTGGGGCGCAGGCTGTCCCACTCGACGCGGCGCAGGCTGGAAACGGTCGCGACCAAGGGCAGGCCGCCGATGTCGAACGCCACGCTGTCGCCTAGGCCGATGCCGGTGTCCTCGGCGTACTCCTCTTCGAGCGAGATGAGCGGTTCCTCCGCGCCTTCGCTCCACCACTCGCCCGCGACCAGCACGTTGTTCTCCGGCAGCGCATCGGCGAAGGTGAGGTTGCGTTCGCCGCGAATGCCCGGGCCGTCGCCCCGCCCGCGGCCGCCCCGCTCCTCCCGTCTGGCGCGCCGCCACTCCCGCGCCGGCATGTCGTTCACCGCGGTGATGCGCCCGCGGATCATGGGAAACAGCTCGGCGTCTACGCCGGTTTGGGACTCGAGGAGCGTCTGCACGTCGGCGGCTTCCTCGGCGGCGACGTTCATCACGAAGTGGTTGGGGGTGTCGCGGGGAATCTGCGCCCGCCACTCGTCGATCAGGCCGGTGCGCACGAGCAGCATGATGAGCAGCAGCATGATGGCGAAGCCGAAGATCATGATCTGCGCCACGTTCTCGCGGTAGCGCCGCTGCAAACCGGCCAGCGCCAGCCGCCACACGCTGCCAGCCTGCATGCCGAGCGCCCGCCCGCCGCGCAACAGCACCAGCGCGAACACGGCGAACGTGCCGCCGGCGACCACCGCCCCAAGCAGCGCCCACAGCGTGAGGAAGACGTCGCCGCTGTACCACACCAGCAGCGCCAGGCTGCCGACGAACGCAAAGCCGTAGGTGACGGTCGGCGCCACGCCGCGCTCCAGATCGCGGCGGATCACGCGCATGGGCGAGATGTTCTTCAGCGCCAAGAGCGGCGGCAGCGCGAAGGCCAAGAGGCAGATGAAGCCGGTGGTCAGGCCGAGCAGCACGGGGCGCGGCCCCGGCAGCGGCAGCGACACCGGCAGGTAGCCGCCCAATGCCTTGATGATGCCGAGATGCACGAGGGCGCCAAGCAGCAGGCCGAGCACGGCCGCCGCCACGCCCAGCACGCCGAGAACGCCCAAGTAGCCCCACTGGATCTGCGCCGGAGTAGCGCCCAAGGTCTTCAGCACGCCGACGTGATCGAAGTGGCGACGGGAGTACCGATGGGCGCCCAAGGCCACGGCGATGCCGGCCAGCAGCACGGCCAGCAAGCCGCCGAGCAGCAGGAAGCTCTCGGCGCGCCCAAGCGCCCGGTCGATGGTCTCGTTCGCGTCGCGGATGCTGCGCCAACGGTAGTTGGGCGCGAGCTGCGGCGTCACGTCCTCCTTCATGGCGGCCAGATCGTCTTCGGTGCCGGAGAGCAGCAGCCGATAGCCGATGCGGCTGCCCGGCTGCACCACCTGCGTCGCCGGCACGTCCTCGGCGCGCATCAGCAGACGCGGCGCGAACTCGAAGAAGCTGCCGCCCCGGTCCGGCTCGGCAACGACCACTCGGCTAACGGCGAAGTCGGCGTAGCCCACCGTCACCTTGTCGCCCACGGCGACGCCGAGCGCCGGCAAGAGCCGCGAATCCAGCCACACTTCGCCGCGCCCCGGCAGTTCGCGGGTGACCTCGCCGGACGTGAACGGCTGATCCGCCACGCGCAGCACGCCGCGCAGCGGATAGCCCGGCGTCGCCGCCTTCACGCTGGCCAGCTGGGCCCGCTCGGCGGCGTCCGCCGCGGCAGCGGACGCCGGCGAGACCATCGTCGGAAAGGTGACGAGCTCCGCCACATCCAGTCCATGCTCGCCGGCCGCGGCGCGAAAGGCATCGGGAATCTCCCGCGACGAATCGATCACCCGATCGGCGGCGAGAAAGCTGGTGGACTCGGCGACGAGCGCCCGCTGCAGCCGGTCCACGAACAGGCTGATCGCCGACACCGAACCGACCGCCAACAGCAGCGCCGTCAAGAGCAGGCGCAACTCGCCAGCGCGCCAATCCCGCAGCGCGAAACGCAAAACCAAGGAGAGAGACATCGCGGCAATCATAGAGCCCGCGCCGCCATTGGCAAGCACGCGATGCCGTTCCGGCAGGGCAATCGCATTTGGGCCGTGGTGGGCCAAAATCGTCCATGAAGGCATGATTTCCGCCCCCGCGGCGGCTGAGGAACTTCACATGCCCCGCGTGGTCCAGCGCCACGTGCGCCTTCACCCCGCCCTTCGTCCGCCGGAACTTCGCCCACGGAAACATCGCCAGGCACAGATCGATCACCGTCGAGTCCAGCGAGTAAAGCGGGTTCTTGAACCGGAACCCGTGCCCCGGCGACGCCAACTGGCAGCGCGGCAGCAGCACCCCGAACAGCGCCTGGTACAACTGCCACGGCTTCTCCGCGTTCACCCGCGCCAGCGACGACCGCGACACCTCGCCGACGCCCAGGTGGTACAGCTTGCGCGACTGGGGCCGCTGGTAGTTGTAGAAGAACTCGTACTGGAGGAGCCTGGCGGAGACGGCCTGGACGGTGAGTTCGCAGTCGAGGAAGTTCCAGAACTCGATGCGGGCGGTTCGGTTGGCGCGTTCGACGCAGCCGTTCCACTGCGGGCGGCGCGGCGGCAGGACGTGGAGTTCGATGCCGAGCTCCCGGCATGCGTCCTCGAAGCTCGGAGCGCCATGAATGGCGCATGAACTCGCTGCCGCCGTCGACCTGGACGGACCGCAGGGGCACGGGGAGGGCTTCGACAACGTCGTCGAGGAAGCGCCTGGCGTTGAAGGCGGTGGCGCGGGAGAAGACGCGGGCGACCATGAAGCGGCTGGCCGGGCAGACGGCGCGGAACTCCTTGATGGTCTGCCCGTCCCGGGAGAAGGTCATGTGGTCGATCTGGACGAGCTGGCCGGGGCGCCGGGGCCTGGCGCCGTACTTCCAGCGCTGCGCCCAGCCGTTGAACTTGCGGCGGCGCCTGGGCTGGAGGCGGCCCTCGCAGACGCTGGCGCGGGGCACGCGGCCGTCGGCGATGGCGCGCGAGAGGATGCGCCCGACGGTGGACACGCTCAGGCGCCGGCCCTTGCGTTCGAGCATGCGCTGGATCGGCGCCTTGCCCATGAACGGGTGCTTGCGGCGCAGGTCCATGACGGCTTTCGCGTCGCCCGGCCTGTACGACGGGCGGCGGACGCGGCGCGGGCGGGTGGACTCCGGCTCGAGGCCGCGCTGGCCGCGCGCGGCCAGCGCGGCCTTCCACCGGAACACGGTGCGGCGGCTGACGCCGATCTCCTCCAGGGCGGCCTGCTCGGCGCAGCCGGCGGCGCGCAGCGCCTCGAAGCGGCGGATGGCCAGCAGGCGTCCGCGGGCCTGCTCCGACAGCTCGGCGTCGTCCACCTTGAAGCTGCGGTACGATCGCGTCCGCATGGACTCGATGTTCATGGTTCGGTTCCTTCAGTGGGTTCGCGTTCACCGAAGGCTACCCGAACCGGCTCCGGCGGCGGTCATTCCGCCGTCGGCGCCGCGCTCAGCCGGTCATGGCCGCCACAGTGCCAAATCTATCTGAGCCGGCACAGCCTCCTATTCCCAAGTTAATGGGACAGTAGTGACCACAACTCGACTATTTGGAGACCCATGAAGGCATCCCATGTTGCACTAGGCTCGCGGCGGAACTGGCGCACCATGCGCCACTTGGCGCTTGCGCTCGTCGCGGGCGCACTGGCGGTCGGGGCGGCGGCCCAAACGGACGACCACGGCGACGACCGCGCTTCGGCCACCCGAGTGGCGCTGCCGAGCGAGACCGCCGGCGAAATCGACCCCGGCGACGACGAGGACTGGTTCCGCTTCGAGGTCGCCGCCAGCGGCGACGTGACCGCGGAGAGCACCGGCGACTTGGATACGGTGGGCACTCTGTACGACGCGGATGGCAACGAGCTTGCTACCGGCGACGACAACTTGGCAACCAGGAACTTCCGCATCGCGTATGCGTTGGATGCGGGGACCTACTACGTTCGGGTGACGTCGTTCGGAAGCAACACCGGCAGCTACATTCTGCACCTGCAGGGCGGCGACGACCACGGCGACGACCGTGCTTCGGCCACCCCCGTGGAACTGCCGAGCGAGACCGCCGGCGCGATCGGCTCCCACGACGAGGCGGACTGGTTCCGCTTCGAGGTCGCCACGCGCGGGGAGGTGACGGCGGAGACCACTGGCGACTTGGACACAGTGGGCGGCCTGTACGACGCCAACGGCACCGCGGTCGCGTTCGACGACGACTCGGGAGCCGACTTCAACTTCCGCATCCGGCGCACCTTGGACGCGGGAACCTACTACGTCCAGGTGGAGTCCTTCGGGAACGGCACCGGCAGCTATGCGCTCCGTCTGGCATTCGAGGCCAGCGACGACGGCACGACGGCCGCCGTACCTGCGGGAGACCATCTCCGCACCCTCGGCGACTTCAACGGCGACGGCAGGGCCGACGTGCTGCTCCGGCATGCGGACGGGCGCTGGCGCTACTACCCGATGGACGGCGCAACCGTGCTCGCCGGCAACGGCGCGGCGAACCTCACGCGGGACCTCGCCTGGCGAATCGCCGGCATCGGCGACTTCGACGGCGACGGCAAGGACGACGTGCTGCTGCGCAAGACGGACGGGCGCTGGTTCTTCTATCCGATGGACGGGCGCAACGTGCTGGCCGGCCGCGGCACGGTGCGAATGACGCGGGACCTCGCATGGCAAGTGGCCGGCATCGGCGACCTCGATGGAGACGGCAAGGACGACGTGCTGATGCGCCACGCGGACGGGCGCTGGCACTACTACCGGATGAACGGGCGGCGACCGCTCGCCGGCAGCGGCAGCGGGCGGTTGACGCGGGACCTCGATTGGCAGATGGCCGGCGTCGGCGACTTCGACGGCGACGGCAAGGACGATGTGCTGCTTCGCCGCCGCGACGACGGCCGCTGGTACTTCTACCCCATGAACGGCCGGGCATCCATCGCCGGGCGCGGCACGGTGCCCCTGACGCGGGACTTCGCCTGGGCCGTGGTCGGCGTCGGCGACTTCGACGCGGACGGACGCCACGACGTGCTGCTGCGGCACGCGGACGGCCGCTGGCGCTACTACCCGTTGCAGGGGCGGCGGGTATTGGACGGCGCCGGCCTCGTGGACCTCACCGACGACACGACCACCACGGTCGCCGGCATCGGCGACCTGAACTACGACGGCTGCGACGACGTGCTGGCGCGCCTCGCCAACGGCGGCTGGCAGTACTACGCCCTGGACGGCCGGCGCGTGCTCTCGGCATCCGGCGAAGCGGCGCTGAGCGGCGACCTCGCATGGGGAGCGCTCTCGACCGGCGGCGTGGCGACAGGCAGCGCACCGACCTTGGGCACGACGCTGACGGACCGCTCGGGCTTGACCCCGGGACAGAACGTGACAATCAACCTCGCGGATGCGTTCGAGGACGACCAGACGCTGGCCTACGAAGCGCGGTCGAGCAACGCCGGCGTGGTGCGCGCGAGCGTGGACGGCGACGCGCTGACGCTGACTCCGGTGGCCGAAGGCACGGCGACGGTGACCGTGACGGCGCGGGACCCGGACGGCAACGCGGCGACGCAGGCCTTCACGGTGACGGTCGCCGAGAGCGACGGCACGGACACGGGCGGCGGCAGCGCCGGCGACACGTTCCGCGATTGCGCCGAGTGCCCGCTGATGGCGCGGATACCGGCCGGCACGTTCACGATGGGGGCGCCGGTGTCCGAGCTTTTTTCCAGGGAGAGCGAGAGGCCCCAGCGCGCGGTTTCGATTCCGGCCTTCGCGGCGGGGGTCCACGAGGTGACGTTCGCGCAGTGGGACGCCTGCGTGGCGGCCGGGGGCTGCGGCGGCCACAGCCCGGGGGACCTCGGCTGGGGCCGGGACGAAAGGCCCGTCGTCAGCGTGAGCTGGAACGAAGCGCAGTCGTACGTCGATTGGCTGTCACGCGCTTCCGGGCAGCGCTACCGGCTGCTCACGGAGTCCGAGTGGGAGTACGCGGCGCGGGCGGGCACGGCGACGCCGTTCCACACGGGGGAGACGATCTCGCCGAAGCAGGCGAACTTCGACGGCAGGTACACATATCCTCAGACCGGTTTCAACGAATCGGGGCTCTATCGGCGTCAGACCCTTCCGGTCGGGTCCTTCGCGCCGAACGGGTTCGGCCTCCACGACATGCACGGCAACGTGTGGGAGTGGGTTCAAGACTGTTCCGGCGACTACGAGGACGCGCCGAGCGACGGCAGCGCTGCCGAGCGAGAAGACTGCTCCGAGCGCGTTGAGCGCGGCGGTTCGTGGAACTTCTCTCCATCGTACCTCCGCGCCGCGTTCCGGTTCAGCAACGCCACTGGCAACCGCTCCGACGTCGTCGGCTTCCGTGTGGCGCGGACGCTCTCTTGGCGTCGGCAAAGGTGAGGTGGCCGTGGCAGGACGAGCCGTGCCGCGCGATGCATCTCGAACGACCGGCGCCGCCTTGGAGTCGCACTACCGCTTCCTGCCGTGGCTGGTGCCGGCGACGCAGAGCGGGATGTCTCGATGAGGGCAAGATGCGGCTCGCACGGAGGTAACGATGGCAGACAGTGAACCCAACGGATTGTTAGACAACTGGCCCCGGCGGACAGCCACATTTCATGGCAGCTGGACCGACTCTGCCCTTGCCCTCCCAGCGCGGCTCTCGCCTATGCCTTCGCATCCGAGCAACCACGCCAAGCGATCCGCGGTCCGTGCGCCGAACTTGACGGTCGCCCGCAGCCGCATCATGGCATCGAGCCGCTTGCGCTCTTGTCGGACGCCGCTGGCCGCGTGCCGTTCTCCGCGGTTTCGGGGCACTGCCGTTCCGGCGTGTCTGCCGTGGCGCAATGCTATGCTGGCGATCCTGTCCAAGACTCGAGGGTGCGCCATGGGCGCCACGCACGTCACCGTGACCATTCGCAACCCTGCCGAACCGGAGAGGAGCTGGGACGGCCTCTTCCTGGTGGACACCGGCGCCACGGACTCGTTGGTGCCACGCGCTTGCGTGGAGGCCATCGGGCTCAAGCCGGAAGGGCAGCGCGTCTACGAGACCGCCGACGGGCGCGAAGTGCGGCTGGACTTCGCCCGCGCCTTCATCGAGTTCATGGGCGATCTCACCGCCGGACGCTTGGTCATCGCGGACGACGACGTCGAACCGCTCTTGGGGGTCACCGCCTTGGAGTCCGCCGGCATCGAGGTGGACCCTGTGAACCAGCGCCTAAAGCGCCTGCCGGCGTTGCGCTTGAAGCGCGTTGGTGCGGTTGGCCCCGTCGCGCCAGCGGCGAAGGATGGGCATTTGGGACGAGCCCCATGACGCACGCCAAACTGCTTGCCCGCATCACCGCCCGACCGGACGTGTTTGGCGGCAAGCCGGTCGTCATGCCATGTTCGCCGCGCAATTCCCTGCTTGCGTGTCGGTAGGCGGGGCGAGAGTCCTCGTCAACGTTTTAGGCGACGCGGGCTGCTACCAGGCGATGTCTACGCCGAGCACTGCCGTGCGGCTCTTGTTCGGGCGGGCGCCATAGGGATGCCGGCCTACGATGTCTTGGGCGTCGGCGACGTTGTCGACGCGCAGGAAGAGACTGGAGTCGGCGCGAAACGCTAGACGCACGGCCGCGTCCAGCGTGGTCGCGGCATCGGTTCGCTCGAACGCGCCGCAGGAAGCGCGCACGCAGACTGCATCGACGTAATTCAGTGTCGCACTTGGGCGACAGCTCCATGCCTTCCACCAAGTCCACCCGCAAGGTTCGCAGCTCGTCCCTGTCCAGTTCGCCGCCGAAACGATCCAGCACATGCTGATAGGCGCTGCAGAGGAAAGCCGCCGGTGCCGGCCGCCGGATCGCAGATGCGGTCTTGCGGCGTCAGCTGCACCACCTCGCACATCGCCTGCACCACCGGACGCGGCGTGAAGTACTGCCCGGCGCCGCGGGAGGACTCCTGCGCCGAACGCGCCACCAGCTCTTCGTAGATGGTGCCCTTCACATCCACCGGCAGCGACATCCAGTCCACGTCGTCCAGCAGGTTCACGATGAGCTGCTTGAGCAGCGCCGGGTTGTGGATCTCGCAGCGCGCGCCACGGAGATCGCGCCGAGCATCCCCGACGCCCCGCCCAGCGCCTCCAGGCTCTTGCGGTACTGCGCTTCCAGCCGCAGCAACGGCTGCCAGCCGAGGTCAGGCGGCACCAGCGGCGCGCGCTCGTAGGGCCCCGCTGCCGTTCGGCAGTCCAATCGGTATGCTGACGTCATGACGCTGACCGTGGCCGAGTCCAGCCGACCTGTTGGCCGTGCCGAGAGCAACCGGCTGCAGGCGCGCGATCGTGCGTTTCACGACTGGTATCGATTCGTGCTCTCGTTTCCGCCCCACTTGGTGCGCGATTACGCGGAGCGTTTCTGCCTCGGCCCGGAGCAGACGGTGCTCGATCCGTTCTGCGGCACCGGCACCACGCTCGTGGAGTGCAAGAAGCTCGGCATCCACGGCGTCGGCTTGGAGCCCAACCCGCTGGCGCACTTCGCCAGCGCCGTGAAGGTGGACTGGGCCGCCAGCGGTCGGGCATTGACGGAATACGCCGACACGGTGGCCGCCCTTGCCGCCAGGACTTTCTCGGCGCAAGGCGTGGCGGACATCGATCTGCCGCTGTTCGCCGAGCGCAATGGCGCTTGCGCTGCGTTGCGCCGCTTGCCGGAAGAGCAGGCCCAGCTCTTGCTGCGAAACTCCATCAGCCCGCTGCCGCTGCACCGGACGTTGGTGCTGCTCGACGCCATCGACAAGTGCGGCACAAGCCGAGAACGGCGCCATGGGCGATTGGCGCTGGCCAAGGCGCTCGTTCAGCGCAGCGGCAATCTCAAGTTCGGCCCGGAAGTCGGCGTGGGAAAGGCCAAGCAGGACGCGGCGGTGGTGTCGGCATGGCTGCAGAACATGCGGGCGCTGGCCGGCGACCTCGACGAACACAAGTCCGATGCGAGGGCGCGTGTGCTGCTGGCGGACTCTCGCGCTGTCGGCGACGTGCTGGAGCCGGCCTCGGTCGATGCGGTGATCACGTCGCCGCCGTACCCGAACGAGAAGGACTACACGCGGACGGTGCGGCTGGAATCGGTGATTCTCGGCTTCATCCGCAGCAAACAAGAACTGCGCACGCTCAAGCAGCGGCTGGTGCGCTCCAACACGCGCGGCGTCTACAAGGCCGACACCGACGACTTGGAAGTGGCGACCCACGCCGCGATCGGGGAGATTTCGCAAGCGATCGAGCGGCGGCGGCTGGAGCTCGGCAAGACCTCCGGCTTCGAGCGCCTCTACCCTCGCGTCACCCAGCTGTACTTCGGCGGCATGCGTCGCCACTTGGCCTCCTTGCGGCCGGCCTTGAAGCGCGGCGCGAAGCTGGCTTACGTCGTCGGCGACCAGGCGTCCTATCTTCGCGTGATGATACGGACCGGCGAGTTGCTCGCGGACTTGGCCCAGTCGCTCGGCTATCGGGTCACCGGCATTGATCTCTTCCGCACCAGACCTTCCACCACGACGGGGCAACAGCTTCGAGAGGAAGTCGTGCTGTTGGAGTGGCCTTGATGGCAGCCGGATCGGAGCGCGGAAGGCCAAGCGGCGCCAATCGCCACACCAAGCTCTTGGAGCGCATATTCCACGGCAAGCACGGTGTGGGGAAGATCCGCATCGACTTCGCCAGAGACGAAATCGCAGAAGCCGCGGCTGCGTTGAACCTCCGCTACCCAAGAATCCGGGCGACATGACCTACACGTTCCGCCTGGAACCACCGGAGCCGAGCGGGTAGCTTCCGATAGGCTCCTGTTTTCAACCAACAACCAAGAAGCCAAGAGGAATCGCAAGATGACCGCAATCTCTCCCCAAGATGGCCCGGTTGCCGTCACCGGCTGCTCCGGTTTCACCGGCGGCCACATGGTGCGCGAACTCGTTCTGCACGGCTACGACGTGCGCGCCTGCATCCGCGACGCAAGCTCCTGGCGGGGCAAGGACTGCGTGCAGTATCTGGAGCGCCTGCCGAACGTCGACATCGTCGACGGCTGCGACCTGTTCACGCCGGGCTCCTACGACGCCGCGTTCAAGGACTGCTCGGCGGTCTTCCACGTTGCCGCCGTGCTCGGCAACTCCGCCGATGGCCAGTCGCAGCCCCTCGGCAGCGGCGACGTCTCCCAGGACGTCTACGACGGCGGCATGACGGGCACCAGAAACGTCATCAACGCCATCAACGCCAGCGGCAGCGCACGGCGGCTGATCTACACCAGTTCGATGGCCGCGGTCTCCGGCGCTAGGGCCGCGACGATTCCGAAAGGCTACGAGTGGACGGAAACCGACTGGGCGTCGGACGGCGTCGAACCCGAACGCTGGGAACATCCGCGCAACGCCTACGCGCGCAGCAAGGTGGACACCGAGCGCCTCATCAACGCCGCGGCGGACGACAGCGGCGGCCAATGGGACGCCATCACCATGAATCCCGCGATGATCTGCGGCCCGATCCTGTTCAAGGCGCAAGTGGGACAGTGGATCGAACAGATCGGGCGCCTCGCGGGCGGCGAGCAACCGAACTGGCCCTCCAAGTACGACATGTTCTACAACATCATCGACGTGCGCGACTTGGCGGCGGCGCACCGCCTCGCCGCCGAGTCGCCCATCGACCACAAGGCGACCCACGGCGGCAACCGCTACATCCTGCACGGCAGCGGCGGACGCTCCGCGCTGCGCTTCGGCACCGAAGTGGCGGACGTGATCCGCTCGCGCTTCCCGCGCTTCCAACTCGGCGAGCCAGCCACCGTCACCAGCCGCGGCGAACCCATCACGTTGCAGTCCAACGCGCTGAACGACTGCAAGAAGGTGAAGTCGGTGCTCGGCGCAACGATCCGCCCGGTGGAAGAGACGATCCTGGCGGTGGTGGAGAGCTCCATCGAGCTCGGCATCATCGAGCCGAAGCTGGGCGGCGACGAGAGCTGAAGAACTGCCATCGAACCATCGCCGGGCCGGCATGCAAGGGGAAGGGATCGAGCCGCCAAGTAGATCGACATCCACAAATGCGGCCTAGCGGGCAAGTCAAGTGCTCGCGTTTGCGCAAACCCGCTCGAACGTGCAAGTATCTGCACCTGTGGAGACCAGCAGGGCCCGGGTCAAGCAGCGGCTTGAGCGCGAAGGGTGGTTCTTGGCACGCCACGGAAGTGCCCACGACATCTACCGCCACGGCGACATCGAGGGCATCTTGACGCTGCCTCGGCCTCGGCGGCTCTCGCCCGCAGTGGCGAGGTCCATTGCGAAGAAGGCTGGCTGGTTCGAGGAAGAAAGGAGATAGGCTGTGTCCCGATACCCAGCCTTTGTCGACGGGGAAGCAGGCGCATACGGAGTGACCTTCCCAGACCTTCCCGGCATCGTCGCCATGGGGGAGACCGTGGACGATGCCTTGGTACACGCCGAAGAAGCCCTCCGCGACTATGTGACGGAGACCGAGCGGGATGGTGCGCAGGTCGCCGAGGCGAGCCCGATAGAGGACGTGCCGCCACCGGAAGGAAGCGTCCTCGTGGCCATTCCGCTCATCCGCCTCTCCGGGCGCACCGTTCGCGCAAACCTGACGTTGGACGAGGGCGTGGTGGCGTTCATGGACTCGGAAGCGCGGCGCCGCCGCATGACGCGCAAGGCGTTTGTCGAGTGGATGACCCGTCGCATAGCGCAGCAAGGGGGGTAGAACCAACAGCGGCGACACGGCCTCGCGTTCCCCGTTCACGCGGAACGAACCCAACCCGATGGCTGCCGCCTACCCTTCCAGCCTCCCAAACGCTTCCCGCGTCAGATTCTCCGTCTCCTCCTCTCCAACGCACACGTTGTCTTCGATGCGGATGCCGCCGTAAGGCAGGAAGGCGTCTACCTTCGGCACGCCGGCGTCGTCGTTGAGGGCGACGATGCTGGGGTACGGCAGCTTGCTCTCCTGCTGCGCACTGGCCGTCTGGTACGCCACACTGCTGGTGACGCACGGTCAGCTCCAAGCCGCAGCACCGCCGCTCGTCCGGCACCGACCTCCTGCAAGCGACACTCCCGACCTCGAATCCGTGCGTCCAGCCCGTGCCGTTACCTGTGCCACCGCCCCGAGTATGATCGGGCGCAACCCAAACTGGCCTTGGTCAACTTGCCCGTGAACCCATGCGACCTGTTAGAGACGGTTCGCCCGCTGACTCAACCCCGTGCGGCGCAGCCCACGCGAGCCGGCCTGCTCATCGGCGCCAGCAACCCGACCCCGTTTGCCATCTGACGTCGTAGCGATGCCACATGCCGATGCTCACGGGCTACGAGTTCGAGTGGAACGAAATCAAGGCCCAAGCGAATGTTCGGCGTCACGGCGTTTCGTTCGAGGAAAGCTGCAACGGTGTTCAGCGACCCGCTGGCGATTCTGTTGCCCGACCCCGACCACTCCCAAGGAGAGGAGCGCTTTCTGGTGTTGGGCATGTCGTCCGGCCAACGGGTGCTTGTCGTCAGTCATGCGGAGCGCCCGCCAAGGACGCGCCTGATCAGTGCGCGACCAGCCACACGGCGCGAAAGGGGGCAATATGAAGACACGGGGTGAGGGCATGGCCGAGGACGAGGACGCCATGCGTCCGGAGTACGATTTCTCCGAAGGCGTGCGCGGCATGACCGCGCAAAGGTATGCGCAAGGCACGAACGTGGTCGTCATCTCGCCGGAGGTGCTTGAAGTGTTTCCGGACGGTGCGGCAGTCAACGAAGCCCTTCGGGCTCTGGCCCCCGTCCTGAGACGCAGCCGGGCTGCCGCTCGACCGCCTTTTGATCGACACTCGGGCGACGACGAGCTAGAACACAAGGAGCGCGAGGACGCCGCAGCGGAAACCGAAATCCGTCAGCGTGTTGGGAGATCGCCTCCTCGGGCTCGAGGGTCTCGCCGCGCCGCCTCGGTTCGACCAAGGCGCGGACCGCTCTGCGGCGTCAATGCGGATGTCGAATTTCGTCTGGTAGTCTGGTCGTTGCCGCCGGGTAGGCCGGGTAATCCGCTCTCCCGGTAGATGGTTTGCCGCCTTCGGGCGGCCAGCGTACTGCATCGAGGCTGGCGTCTCGTCCCGGCGGCAACCCATGCAACCCACCCAGCGTACCCGGGGACGTGTCGCGCCCATGCCACACTCGGCGAGAGGGTTGCCGCCTACCCTTCCAGCCTCTCGAACGCTTCCCGCGTCAGATTCTCCGTCTCCTCCTCCCCAACACAAACATTGTCTTCGATGCGGATGCCCCCGTAGGGGAGGAAGGCGTCTACCTTCGGCCAGTTCACGTCCTGGCCGGCGTCCGAATCGGCCAAGCTCTTGAGCAGCACGGGGATGAAGTACAGGCCGGGTTCCACGGTGATGACGTGGTTGGCGTCGATGCGGCGGGTGTAGCGCAGCTTGGGGAAGCGGTCTGGCGAGGGGGCTTGCGCGCCGTCTTCGTTGGCCAGTTGGCCGCCTACGTCGTGGGTTTGCAGGCCGAGGAGGTGGCCGAGGCCGTGGGGAATGAAGGCGTCGGTGATCTTGCGGTCGAAGGCGCTCTCCGGGGTGCAGCGGACGAAGTCGAAGCGCGCCAGGAGGTCCGCCACTGCGCGGTGCATGGCTTCCTGCAGCTGAACATAGGACGTGCCCGGCCGCACGGCGCTGGCGAGGGTGCGCTGTTCTTCGTCCATGGCCTGGATCAAGGCGTCGAATTCGTCGCCGGGTGCGGCGCTGTAGGTGCGCGTGATGTCCGAGTGGTAGCCGCCGGAACGGGCGCCGGCGTCGATCAGGAAGCTGTGCGCCGGCGTGGGGCGCTGGCGGTCGTAGTGCTGGTAGTGCAGCACGCCGGCGTGGTCGTCGAGGGCGACGATGCTGGGGTACGGCAGCTTGCTCTCCTGCTGCGCGCTGGCGGTCAGATACGCCATGTGGATGTCGAACTCGCTGCCGCCGCCCAGGAATGCGTCCCGCGCCGCAAGATGCCCGCGCACGCCGATCTCGGTGGCCTCGCGCATTCGGGCAAGCTCGAAGGTTGTCTTGGCCGCACGCGCGAACAACGCCCTGTTCACGAGCGCTTTCGGGTTCACGTCGGCCGGGGGCAGGTTGAGGTCGAGGGCGTCGGCGGGGCCGATCAGGGCGAAGCGGCCCAGCTGCGCCAAGTCCTGCGCCAAGGCGTCGCGCAGCTGCTTCGGGTTGCCGTGGAGCGCCACGTCGAACGCCGCCTCCGCCCACGGCGGCAACTGCGGCGGCGCATGCCAGTAGTCGGCGGGCTGGTGGAAGCGGAGCTTCGGCTTGTGGCCGGGCCGCACGAGCAGCACGCTGCTCTCGCAGTCGTCGCTTGGGAACCAGCGCGCGAAGTGGGGATTGGGATGGAACGGCGGCGCCTGGTCGTCCTGGAAGTACATCTGCGCTTCGCCGGCCGGAATCACCGCCGCGTCGAAGCCCTCGGCCTGCAATGCGCGTTCCCATTGCGCGGCGAGTTCCGCAAGGTGCGCCTCGTACTCTGCTTCATCGAATGTCATGGCGTTGCCTCTGGATTCGGGGGAAGTGTCAGCCGGCGGCCGTCTTCAGCGCCGGCGCGGGATCGGCCACGGGCGCCGAAGCCAGGTCGTGGCCCTTGTCGATGCGCCGCAGTTCGGGGAAGAGGACGCCGATGCCGGCCATGGAGGCCGCGAGCAGCACGGCGCTCGCGCCGAGGGCCACGTTGATGCCGATGAACTCGGCGGCGGCGGCAATCGGGATCATTCCCAGCGGCATCACGCCGTGGGTCATCATCATGATGGCCATGACCCGGCCGCGGATCTCCGGGCGGATGGCGAGGGTGGTGACGCTCATGTTCAGGGAGCCCACCAGGGATCCCAAAGCGCCGATGACCACGCCGAAGGCCGCCGCCAGCAGCAACGTGGAGGAGAAGGCGAAGCCGGCGAGGCCGACGGCCCACAGGTAGCTGGCGGCGAACAGCACCTTGCCCTTGCGCCCGATGTCGCCGAGCCGCGCCAGCGCCAGCGCGCCGAACAGCGAGCCGACGCCCATCGCCGTCATCAGATAGCCGAGGGTCTGCGGGCCGCCGTCCAGCACTTCCTTGTTGAAGGCCGGCGCCAGGAAGGAGGGCGCGAAGCCGAACATCATCGGCACGATGCCCATGACGAGCAGGCCGAGGATCACCCGCTCCCGGCGCATGTAGCTGAATCCTTCCTTGACGTCCTCGATGGCCGTCGAATCGGGACGCGCCGCCGGCTGGCCCTGGTAGCGCAGCAGGGCCGTTGCGCCGACGCTTGCCACGTACATGGCGGCGATCAGGAAGAAGATGATGCCGACGCCCTGCGCCGAGGTCGTGTCGCCGCCCCCGAACCAGGCGATGAGCAGGCCGGCCAGGGTCGGCCCGGCGACGCGGGAGGCGGAGAACGTCGCGCTCTGCAGCGCCATCGCGTTCACCACCACCTCCTTCGGCACGATCTCCGGCACCGCCGAGGCGCGCGCCGGCATGGAGAACGAGAGCACCGTGCCGTTGAACAGGCCGAAGTAGATGAAGTGCCAGAAGGTCACGTCGCCACGGTAGACGATGACGGCCAGAAGCACGGTGGCCGCGGCATTCACCAGCTGGGCGCCGATCATGATGGGCTTCTTGCGCATCCGATCCGCCACCACGCCGCCCCACAGCGAGAACACGAACGACGGCAGCATGAACGAGAGGATCACCCAAGTGAGCGCCATCGGCGAGGCGGTGATGTCGTAGATCAGCCAGCCCCGCGCCACCATCTGCATCTGCATGGCGAAGGAGGCGATCAGATTCGCCGTCCACAGCAAGCGGAAGTCGCGGATCGCGAGCGCACTGAACATCCGCGCCCGCACGGCGGCACCTTCGCGCTGGCCAAGGCCGGCGTTCCCGCCCAAACGGGCGTCCAGCAGATTCACGGCGTCAGGTTCCTAAAGGTCGCAACGCTGGCGTTGGAGCGCTTGGCCGCGAGACGTGGCCACGGCGCGTTCGGTCCGAAAGCGCTGTTCCGTCTCGCGGCCCCTTCGCCTTGCCGTCGTCCGTCTCCACGGGCAAGCGTCGCTAGGCCGCCAGCGCCGCCACGTCCGGCTGGCTGCGATAGCGCTCGGGGATCGGGAACTTGAACACCCGCGCCGCGTTCAGCCCCAGCACCTTGGCGCGTTCGGCGTCGCTCAGCTGCCCCATCGTGCGCTCGATGGCCGGCGCGGAGTGGGGCCAGGTGCCTTCGTGGTGCGGATAGTCGTTGGCCCACATGAAGTTGTCGATCAGGCCGTGTTCGCGGGCGAGGTCCAGCCCCGGCTTGTCTTCCTGGAAGGTGGCGAAGCCGCACTGCCGGAAGTAGTCGCTCGGCATCTGCTGCAGCTTCGGGCGCACGAACATGTGGTGCTTGCGGTACGCCTCGTCCAGCGCCCAGATCGCCCACGGCACCCAGCCGATGCCAGCCTCGACGCTGCCGAAGCGCAGGCCGGGAAAGCGCTCCAGCACGCCCGATGCGCACAGGTTGGCGATGGGTTCCATGGTCGGCGCCAGGGAATGCACGGCGTAGTTCACCACCGCGCCGCCGTTGCCCCGCGACGTGCGCGGATCGCGGCCGGTGGAGACGTGGAAGGTCACCGGCAGATCGACTTCGGCGATGCAGGCCCAGAGCGGATCGAACTCCGGCAGGTTGTAGTTCAGGTGTTCGTGGTCGGGCGCACCCCAGATCGGCTTGCAGGGCAGGGCGAGGCCACGGAATCCCAGCGCCGCCACCCGCTGAATCTCGGCGATCGCGCCGTCGATGTCCGCCGCGGCGACGCAGCCCATCGGCGCCAGCCGGTCGTTGTAGTCGCCGAAGGTCTCCCACGCCCAATCGTTCCACACATGGCACATGTGCTGGCTGAACGCGGCGTCCGGCGTCGCCCAGATGGTGAGGCCCTTGTTGGGGAAGAGCACCTCGGCGTCCACGCCGTCGGCCTGCAGATCGGCCAGGCGTTCCTCCGGCGTCTCGCCCGCGCCGTTGCGCAGGCCGTCCTCGCCCTCGAACTTGATGCTGCGAATCCGCACCGGGCGAAACCCCTCGGTCTTCTGGAACCGCCGCCCTTGCGCATCCACGGCGATGCCCGGCAGCCGCTCGCGGAAGCGCTTGTCCATGCGCGTGCGCCACAGATCGGACGGCTCCTGCACATGGCCGTCCGTGGACACCATGAAGTACTTGTTGGGATCGTCGGGACGCGCCGTGCGCCCCCACCCTTCCACGCCCGGCGTCTCGAGCCGCCAGGCATTGTTCGCATCCGGCGCGGGAATGGCCTTGGACACCCGCTCCCTCCTTCGCTTCGTCTCGCGTCGGGATGCAGTCTAGCACTTGGCGCGCGAGGGCGTGGCCGGATGGGTCGCATCACAGAGGCTCGCGCACCGGCGTCGTCGCGACCAGCGGCTGCCACGCGACGGCGCTCGGTGCTACGCTGCCTCGCAGCGAACTGCCGCGAGGCGCAATGGCGTACAGTGAACCGACGCATCCACCCCTTTTCCGGCCGGGGCTTCACCCGATCGCGATGGAAGCACTAGAGGAGACCTTCTTGCCCCCAGAACTCGACACGCCATTGCGGCGAAGACTGACCACGCAGCTGCGACTGTTCGTCGGCAGGCTTGCCGGTCTCGGCGTCCACGGCGACATCTGGATCAACGGCTCGTACGCCACCAAGAAACCTGATCCGCGGGACGTGGACCTCTTGCTGTTGGTGTCCCCGGCCGCTCTCCGGGTGCCAACTCCGGAGGACATGACCACGCTTAAACGCTACATGACCCGCGACGGCCGCAGCGAAATCCGAAGCAAGTGGCAGGTGGACTTCTACGTTGCCGACGCCAACAGCGCTGCCGAGCGCGACTACTGGCAGGATTGGCTGTCGAGGAACCCCGATCAATCGAACAGAAAAGGGATTCCCTTCGTCACGATATGAACTTCCCTACGGAAATTCCGGAGTTGGAGGCCGAGTTGGCTCGCCTGCGCGGCATTCAAGAGGAACAGAAGCGCTCGCTTGCCGAATCGACCATGCCCGAAGTGGACGGCATCTTCCTGTCTAGCACGGATCGGCTGCGCGAGGAACTGGAGCGGCGGCTGCGGATCGCCAAGGCCGAGCGCAAGTTCGAGGTGATCAATCTGAGGTTGAATGGCGGCGGCCTGGCGTGGGGAGCCGTGCCGCTCCGACTGCTCGCCAAGCTGGCCGACCACCTCAACGCGACGCTCGAACGGTCGGCTTGGCGCATTTGGGACAAGAATGGCGATGCGACCGGAATCGACCCGCGTTTCATCCAAGAGTTGGACCTCCAGCTTGCCGACATAGGCACCGGCAGTACGCGATTGGCCATCATCGGCAACACGGCACCCGATCTGACGGGAGTTTCCGCTTTGGAGGCTGCACTACGGGAGGTGTTCGATGTCCTTGAGGCGGATGTGGATGCGGTACTGGATCGCGTCCATGCTCTGGGCTTTCGCGCTGGCAAGTCGCTGTGCGACTTCCTGACCGTCCTCGAACGCGAGAATGTGGCCGCCGACTTGACGTGGCGTGCGCCGGACAAGCACTACGAGTGGCATGGCGACAGCCGAGAGATCACCAGAGTACGGGCGCTGCTCGACGATATCGGCGAGCCGACAACGACCACCGAGTCGTTCCGGGCGCGAATCAACGTGCTGTCGATCCGCAACCGCCTGGAGGTCGAGCGGCTTGACACCGGCGAGAAGCTCCGCCTGAGCTACCACAAGTCGTTGGCGGACGCCGTGCAGGAGCGGCGCTTGGCAGACGAATGCGTTCTTCAGGTTGAAAAGACCGTGTATCCCTTCGTCGCAAGCCGACGCAAGCGCGATGCCTACCGACTCGTGGAACTGGCGGCAGCGAAGGGGTAGCGACGAACCGCGACCCGGATTCCTTGCCGACCGCAAGCAGGCATCTACAATTGCCGCGCTCCACAAGGAAGGGCTCATCATGGTCGAAGACATCGAAGCGCGGTTGCGGGAAGAGCTTCAGGCCGCCGAGGTGACGGTGGATGGGGCTGGCAATCGGTTCGAGATCGATGTCGTCTCGGACGAGTTCGCGGGCTTGAGCCGCGTCAAGCGGCAGCAGCTGGTCTACGCGGCCATCGACGACCTCATCGCCTCGGGCGCCATTCACGCGGTCACCATCAAGGCGGCCACGCGCGCCGAGCGGGGCTGACGGGGCCGTGCTGCGACGCTTCGACACCGCCGCTGCGGGGTTCGAGAGCGCACTCGAGAGGCTGCTCCGCTGGGAAGCGAGGGAGTCGCCGGAGGTCGCCGAGATCGCCGCCGCGGCCATTGCCGCCGTGCGCACCGACGGCGATGCCGCACTGCTCGAACTCTGCCGTCGCCACGATGGTCTGCGCGTCACGGACGCCGCCGACTTGGAACTCGAGACGGCCGATCTGGACGCTGCGCTCGCCGGGCTGCCCGCTGCGGACCGTTGCGCTCTGGAATCTGCCGCCGAACGCATTCGCCACTACCACGAACGGCAGCCGAGCGCCGCGTTCGAGTACGTGGACGCCCTCGGCAATGCGCTTGGGCAGCGCGTCACCCCGCTCGACCGCGTGGGCATCTACGTGCCCGGCGGCCAGGCGGCGTATCCGTCCACGGTGCTGATGACGGCGATTCCGGCGCGGGTGGCGGGGGTCGGCGAAGTGGTCGTCACGGTGCCCACGCCGCAGGGCCAGCGCAACGCCCATGTGCTGGCGGCGCTGCGCATCGCCGCCGTGGATCGCGTCTTCACGGTCGGCGGCCCGCAAGCCGTCGCCGCGCTCGCCTACGGCACCCGGACCATCCCGCGGGTGGACAAGATCGTCGGGCCAGGCGGCGCACTCGTCGCCGCCGCCAAGCGCCTCGTGTTCGGCCCGGTCGGCATCGACGCGATTGCCGGGCCAAGCGAAGTGCTCGTCGTCGCCGACGGCAGCGCCGACGTGCGCTGGATGGCGCTCGACCTGCTTGCCCAGGCCGAGCACGACGCCGCCGCGCAAGCGATTCTGCTGTGTCCCGATGCGGCCTATCTGGACCGGGTCGAATCGGCCATCGGCGAACTGCTGCCGCGCTTAGCGCGCGCCGACATCGTCCGCGCTTCCTTGGCGCAGCGGGGCGCATTGATACGGACGCGGGATCTCGCCGAAGCCTGTGCGCTGTCGAACCGGTTCGCGCCGGAACACTTGGAACTCGCCGTGCGCGACCCCGACGCCCTGCTGCCGACGATCCGCCACGCCGGCGCCATCTTTCTCGGCCCCTGGGCCGCGGAAGTCCTCGGCGACTACAGCGCCGGCCCCAGCCACGTGCTCCCCACCTTCGGCACCGCCCGCTACGCCTCGCCGCTCGGCGTCTCGGACTTCCAAAAGCGCTCCTCCATCCTCCGCGCCAACGCCGAATCCGTGGCGCCGCTGGCGCGAACAGCGGCGAACATCGCCGCTGCGGAAGGACTCACGGCGCACGAGGCGGCCGCTCGGGCGCGCTTGGAGACTGGCTAAGGCGTCTGTTCGCTTCGTTCGCAAAACACATCGCCATCCACTAGTCTTGGGGCATTGGCGAGGCGCCGGGGCAGCGGCGGAACACACGGCGCATGAAGAAGTGGCAGTGCATCGTCTGTGGGTGGATCTACGACGAAGCCGAAGGTTGGGAGGAAGAGGGCATCCCGCCGGGGACGGCGTGGGAGGACGTGCCGGCGGATTTCGTGTGTCCTGAGTGCGGCGTCGGCAAGGAAGACTTCGAGATGATCGAGATCGGCTGACGCCGGCGCTGGGCCGCCGGCAGGCAAACGGCCGGCGAGCGAACCGAAGGGGGAACAGATGAGCGAAGGGAACACAAGCATCGCGCGGCGCATCCTGGACCTGCCGCTGCATTGGCAGATCGCCATTGCGCTGGCGTTGTCGGTGCTGGTTGCGTGGCCGAGCGGCCCGGAGACGACGCTGTTCGGCGTGGCGCTGGTGGATGTGCTGGACTTCTTCGGCGGGCTGTTCCTGAACGCCTTGAAGATGGTGGTGGTGCCGCTGATCGTCTCCTCGATCATCGTCGGCGTGCGCAACATGGCCGGCCAGGACGCCTTCGGGCGGGTCGGCGCCAAGACCGTGGGCTTCTACCTCGTCACCGGGCTGATCGCGGTGGCGACCGGGCTGGTGCTGGTGAACCTGATCGCGCCCGGCAGCGGCGACTCCGCCCAAGCGCTGCGAGCGGCATTGCCGGATGCCTCGGTGGTGCTGGAGAAGGTCGAGGGGCGCGGCGCCGGAGACTTGGTGAACGTGATCTCCCGCGCCGTGCCGCCCAACGTCATCGAGGCGGCGGCCAACACGGAACTCCTGGCGCTGATCTTCGTCAGCGTCGTCTTCGGCTACTTCATGGCGCGCATGAAGGGCGCTGCGGCGGACACGCTGCAGAACTTCTGGGGCGGCATCCACGACGTGATGATCGCCATCACCATGTGGGTGATGCGCTTCGCGCCCATTGGCGTTTTCGCCCTGGTCACCAAGACGCTGATGATTTCCGGCCTCGGCAGTCTCGGCGCCTTGGCCTGGTTCTTCGTGACCGTGCTGGCGGCGCTGGCCGTGCATTTCTTCCTCACGCTGCCGCTGCTGCAGCGCTTCGTGGGCGGCATTCGCCCCTACGCCTACTACGGCAAGATCGCGCCGGCGCAGTTGACGGCGTTCTCCACCGCATCCTCGTCGGCGACCCTGCCGGTGACGCTGAACAGCGCCGAGAAGGCCGGCATCTCCAAGCGCACCACGGGCTTCGTGCTGCCCCTGGGGGCGACGGTGAACATGGACGGCACGGCGCTCTACGAGTGCGTGGTGGTGCTCTTCATCGCCCAGATCTACGGCATCGACCTTGGCTTGGCGGGGCAGGTGACGGTGGTTGCGCTGGCGCTCTTGACCTCCATCGGCGTGGCCGGAATCCCCTCGGCGAGCCTGGTCGCCATCGCCCTGATCCTGCCAGCCGTGGGGCTGCCGGTGGAAGCGCTGGCGGTGGTGCTGGTGGTGGATCGGGTGCTGGACATGTGCCGCACGTCGGTGAACGTCACCAGCGACCTGACGGTCACCGCGCTGGTCGCCAGCGGCGAAGGCGAGTCCTTGGAGGATGTTCGCGCCGAGCCGAAGGCGGCTGCCTGAAGGGCAGCCGCTCGCGGTCAAGGCAGGAGGCGCGTCTCGAAGCGCACGAGACGCGCCGCGTCCTTCGGCGCCGGATAGGTGTTTGTGCCCGGCACCGCGGCCAAGTTGAGGTCTTGGCGGGTGCGCCTTGAGTGACAGAGCGTCCGTGCCGGTAGATGCCGCGACACCGCCTCGGGCGGGCATCCCGAGCACGCTCGTCGCCTGCTTGAAGCTGATGCGCGTGGAGCGCCCGGTCGGCGCGCTGCTGCTGCTCTGGCCGACTCTGGCGGCGCTGTGGATGGCCGCCGGCGGCACGCCGCCGCTCGACGTGCTGACGGTCTTCGTGCTGGGCACCTTCCTGGCGCGCTCGGCAGGTTGCGTGGCCAACGACATCGCCGACCGCAAGATCGACGGCCATGTGGAACGCACCCGAGGGCGCCCCTTGGCGACGGGCGAGGTCTCGGTGCGCGCCGCCTTGATGCTGCTGGCGGCGCTTGGGGTGCTCTGCCTGGGGCTGGCCTTGACGCTGAATCCGTTGACGCGCTTGCTGGCCGTCGTCGGTGCCGCCATTGCGCTCGCCTATCCATTCTTCAAGCGCTTCACGCACATGCCTCAGGCCGTGCTCGGCATCGCCTTCGGCTGGGGCATTCCGATGGCGTTCGCCGCCGTGATGGAAACCGTGCCGAAAGCCGCCTGGCTGTTCTTCGCCGGCACGTTCGCGTGGATCGTGGCCTACGACACGCTCTACGCGATGGTGGACCGCGACGACGACTTGCGCGTGGGCGTGAAGTCCACGGCCATCCTGTTCGGCAGCGCGGACCGGTTCGCGGTCGGCGCGCTGCAAACGACGGCGCTGGCGCTCTTCGTTTGGCTCGGCGTCCACATGGGGTTCGCCCTTGTCTACTTCGCGGGCCTCGTCGTGGCCGCCGGGATGTTCGTCCATCAGCAGGTGCTGATTCGGCGGCGTCAGCGCGATGCGTGTCGGCGCGCCTTCGGCAACAACGGCTGGGTCGGATTCGCCGTCTTCGCCGGCACGGCCGGCGAATACGCCTTGGCATCATGATCGGGCGCGGCGTGGAGGCCGTCGGGCGCTGGGCGGCGTGGCTCAATCTCGGCATGGTGGCGACCATCTGCGTGGTGGTCGCGCTGCGCTACGTGTTCGACGCCGGTGCGATTTTCTTGCAGGAATCGGTGGTCTACATGCACGGCACGGCGTTCCTGCTCGGCATCTCCTTCGCGCTGCGCCACGACGCCCACGTGCGCGTGGACGTGCTCTATTCGCGTCTTGGGCGCAGGGCACGCAACCGGGTGGACCTCTGCGGCCATCTGCTGCTGCTCATGCCGCTTGCTGGCGCGGTGGCCTTCTTCAGCTGGGACTACGCCTTGGAGTCGTGGCTGGTGCTCGAAGGCTCGCAGGAAGTGGACGGGGTGCCGGCGGTATTCCTACTGAAGACGATGATTCCGCTGTCGGCGGCGCTGCTCATGTTGCAGGGCGGCGCGATGGCGCTTGCCTGTCTGCGCGAGAGCCGATGATCGAGCTGCTGCCGCTGCTGCTGTTCGCGGTGGTCGTTCTCGCCCTGCTGGCCGGCTATCCCGTTGCCCCCACCCTCGGCGGCGCTGCGCTGCTCTTCGCCTTTGCCGGCGGTGCCTTCGGCGTCTTCGATCTGCGCGACCTCGGCTTCCTGCCGAACCGCGTGTTCGGCATCGTCACCAACCAGACGCTGATCGCGGTGCCGCTGTTTGTGCTGATGGGCGTGACCTTGGAACGCACGCGGATCGCCGAAGCGCTGCTGAACAGCCTGGCGCAGCTGCTCGGCGGCATTCGCGGCGGGCTTGGCCTCGCCGTCACCGTGGTGGGAATGCTGCTTGCCGCCAGCACCGGCATCGTCGGCGCCACGGTGGTGACAGTGGGCCTCCTGGCGCTGCCGACGATGCTGCGCCACGGCTACGATCCGCGCCTCGCCACGGGCGCCATCTGCGCCACTGGAACTCTCGGCCAGATCATCCCGCCGTCCATCGCCTTGGTGCTGTTGGGCGACGTGCTCTCCAGCGCCTACAGCCAAGCGCAGCTTGCCCAGGGCGTGTTCTCGCCGAAGACCGTCTCCGTGGGCGATCTGTTCGCCGGCGCTTTGCTGCCTGGATTGACGCTGGTGGCGATGTACGGCGCCTACATCGCGCTTGTCGCCTGGAGGCGGCCGGCCCGAGCGCCGTCGGTTCCGAGGGTTCGAGGAACGGCCGGCGCGGTTTCGACGTGGAAGCTCCTCGGCGGCTTAGCGCCGCCCCTCGTGCTCGTCGGCGCCGTCCTGGGTTCCATCCTCGGCGGCTACGCCACGCCCACCGAAGCCGCCGGCGTTGGCGCGCTCGGCGCACTGCTCCTTGCCGCCGGCAGCCGCCGGCTGAACGTCGCCGCCTTGGGGGAAATCTGCGTCTCGACGTTGAAGACGACGGCGATGGTGTTCTTCATTCTCGTCGGCGCATCGGTGTTCTCGCTGGTGTTTCGCGGCTACGGCGGCGACGAGCTGGTGCGCGGCACGTTCGCCGTGACGCCCGGCGGCGTCTGGGGCGCGACGCTGATCGTGATGCTGGTGATCTTCGTGCTCGGCTTCATCCTCGACTTCATCGAAATCACCTACGTCGTCGTGCCCATCGTAGCCCCGGCATTGCTGGCGATGGGCCTCGACCCGGTGTGGCTCGGCGTACTCGTGGCCGTGAATCTACAGACCTCGTTCTTGACCCCACCCTTCGGCTTCGCCCTCTTCTACCTGCGCGGCGTCGCGCCCCCCGAAGTGGCGACCTTGGACATCTACCGCGGCGTCGCCCCCTTCGTCGGCCTGCAACTGGCCTTGATGGCGCTGCTGGTCGCCGCGCCGTCCCTCGCCACCTGGCTGCCGGAAGCGCTGTATTGAGGGCGATCCTTGTTCAGATCGAACGGAGACTAAGGGAACAATCCGTTGAAGTGCTCCGGCAGGTCACTAGCTCGATCGAGATGGCTGCTACAGTACACGTAACAATAGGCATCGAACGTGCCACAGTGAATGTCGTCAGCTTGGAGCGCTAAAGCAAGTTGCGACACGTTGTAACTGCCAAACCAATCCGCAAAAGCGGTTATCCATGTGTCCGGCTTCAAGAAATTGCCACCTAGGTTCCTGAGGATGAAATAGATGCTCACGTCTCCAATCTGATACAAGGCGCCGCCTGCCTTAATTTTCCGCAGCCTATGAACATCCTCATCCGTTAGCTCGGTCCCATTCTGCTTGCCATCAAAATAGTGCTTCTGAAATGCAGCATCGCTCTCAAATTGAGCTAGACGCCACCCGATGTCCCAAATTGCCCACCATCGGTTCCTGAAGACGCCGTCCAAGTCGTCCTTTGGCACCACAAGCTGTTTTGCCATCTTCTTGCACCATCCGTCGAACTTGCCGTCGTCGTCGTTCCAATTTCCGAGTTCCCGCCAGCTGAAAGGGAAGCCACACGCGCTTGCCTTGCTTACCCACTGGTGCGCGGTGGCCTCTTTCATGTTGGCAACCAGGATTGCCCAATGGGCAGCTCCAAAGAACTCGTCTCGCGTCAACTCCTTGCTAGTGCAAGCGCGGTCGATCGACGACTTCGCGTCGTCGGACACCTGACCCTCAAACAACCCCAGCACTGCGTGCAGCGTTGGTCGCGCCATGTCCTAGACCTCCGACAAAGAGCTTGGATGAAATCCCCCCCCCCCTGTCAAGCTGTTCTTTCATCCATGCAACCTGTACAGTTCCCAATGTCGGGAACCCCTCGAACCTAAGTGGCCGCCGTCAGACTGTCAATTGCGTGTGGACGTTGAAGCAAGCGAATCAAGTTGAGGCATGCGCCGAGTTTTGCGAGCAAACTCGATTGCGCCCGCAAGGGCGCACCTGGGCGCGCCCAGACCTAGTGTATCATCCACATTGGATTGATGGATAGAGGGACTTGAGCCTGATGCGGGCGTCGTCGGTCGTGAAGCGCCAGTCCACGCGGACGGAGTCGCGGTTGCGCCGCTCCTGCCACGCGGCCACCTCGCGGCGCAGGGAATCGCGGTCGGGGATGCGCCGGTCCAGGCACTGCCGCGCCATGGCGCCGATCTCGATCTCCGCCATGTTCAGCCAGCTGCCGTGCCTGGGCGTGTAGTGGATCTCCAGCCGCCTGGCGATGCGCCGCGCCTCGGCCGGCTCGAACGCCGCGTACAGCGAACCGATCGCGTGGGTGTTGAGGTTGTCCATCACCAGCACGATGCGCTTGCCGGGGAAGTCCTCGTCCGCCAGCCGCCTGATCTCGTTCGCCCAGTCCGCCCTGGCGCGCCGCTCCGTCACCTCCGCGCGCCGCCAGCCCAGCAGCGGCGCGAACAGCATGAACAGGTTGCTCGTGCCGTTGCGCTCGTACTCGCAGTCCTGCTTCTCCGCATCCCCGGGCCGCGCCGGCAGCGGCTCGCGCGTCTCCTTGACGTGCTGCCTGCCCGCCTCGTCCATGCACACGAGCACCTCGTCCTCCTCGAACTCCCGCTGGTAGACGTCCAGCACGTCCTCCATCGCCGCGACGTAGCTGGCGTCCTGCTTCGGCGGAATGCACCAGCATTCCTTCAGCCACGGCTTGAGGCGGTTTTTTTTAGCGTCTGGCGCACCGTCTCCGTGCCTACGGACTCCACCACCTCCAGCTCCACCAGCCGGTCCGCCAGCAGCCGCAGCGTCCACCTCGCGCGGCCTTCCGGCGGCTCCCCGCACGCGATCGCCACCAGCCGCGCCTCCGCCTCGCCGTCCAGCACCTTGCTCCGCCGCCGCAGCTGCTTGCGCGGGTTCAGCGCCGACTCCAGGCCCTCCTCCACGCAGCGCCGCCGCACCCGCTCGACGGTCGCCCTTCCCACCGACAGCGCATCGGCCACCTCCGTGTCGGTGCGCCGTTCGCCCGCGGACTCGTCGCACATCAGCAGAACGCGCGCCCGCGTCTGCTTCCGCGCCGCACACTTCCCTCGCGAAACGAGCGACTTCAACTCCTCCCGCTCGTCCCCCGAAAGAACCACCCGGTACTTCTTCCGCATCTCGAACCTCCCTGTTCGACTCTCTCGCAACCCACACGACCTTACGCCTCAAACTCCATCAATGCAAAGCGGTTGCTACACTAGACCGTCGCGTAGTCCGCTCTCGCCGGCGCCCAGAGATCCACGATTTCCGCTGCGGCCGGCGGGTTCTCGGCCAGCAGCTTGTCGCCTAGGCGAACGGCTTGGGGCAGCAGGGCGCGGTCGGCGGCGAGATCGACCATGCGGAAGGTCTGCTCGCCGGTCTGGCGGGTGCCGAGCATGTCGCCCGGGCCGCGCAGTTCCAAGTCCTTCTCGGCGATCCGAAAGCCGTCCGTGGTTTCGCGGATGATCGCCAGGCGCTGCTTGGCGACGGCCGAGAGGGGGGGCGAGAACAGGAGGATACACTCGCTGCGGTTGCCGCCGCGGCCGATCCGGCCGCGCAGCTGGTGCAGCTGGGCGAGGCCCAGCCCCTCGGCGTTGTCGATCACCATGACCGTCGCGTTGGGCACATCCACGCCGACTTCGATCACCGTGGTGGCGACGAGCACGTCGATCTCGCCGGCCTTGAAGGCGGCCATCGCGGCACTCTTCTCGGCCGGCGGCAAGCGGCCATGGACGAGGCCGAAGCGCAATTCGCCGCCCATGTCGCGGCGCAGTTCCTCGAAGGTCGCCTCGGCGGAGTTGCGCGGCGGGCGGCCGTCGCTGGCGTCGTCGTCTTCGATCAGCGTACACACCCAGTAGGCCTGCCGTCCGCTGGCGCACATGCGCGCCACCCGCGCCATCACTTCCCCGCGCCGCGCCATGGCGGCGATGCGCGTCGTCGCCGGCAGCCGGCCCGGCGGCATCTCGTCGATGGTCGAGACGTCCATGTCGGCGTACAGCGCCATCGTCAACGTGCGTGGAATCGGCGTCGCCGTCATCACCAGCTGATGCGGCAGGCGCCCCTTGTCGCGCAGCAGCATCCGCTGGTGGACGCCGAAGCGGTGCTGTTCGTCGATGATGGCAAGGGCGAGGTTGCGGAACTCGACGCCGGACTGGAACAGCGCATGAGTGCCGACGGCGACCAGATCTTCGCCTTCGCGCAGAGCCGCAAGCCGCGCGCGGCGCTCGGCGGCGCCTTGGCGTCCGGTCACCAGGCCGAGGCCGATGCCGAGCGGCGGCAGCCAGGCGCTCAACGTCTCGAAGTGCTGCTCGGCGAGTATCTCCGTGGGTGCCATCACCACGGTCTGGTGGCCGTGCTCGGCGGCGCGAATGGCGGCGAAGGCGGCAACGACGGTCTTCCCGGAGCCGACGTCTCCTTGCAGCAGGCGCATCATCGGCTGCGAGGACGACAGGTCGCCGAGCACCTCCGCCGTCACTCTGGCCTGGGCCCGCGTGAGTTGGAATCCCAGTTGCTTCAGCAGCGCGCGCCCAAGCTGCCGCTGCCGCGGCAGCGCCATGGTCTGGTCCGCCTTCATCGCCGCGCGCCTTTGCTTCAACGCCAGATAGTGGCCGAGCAGCTCGTCGAGCACCACGCGCTCCCGCGCCGCGCGCAGGCGTTCGCCGGCGGCGTCCGGCGCATGCAGGTAGCGGATCGCGTCCAGCAGGAGGGGAAACTCGCAGCCGTCGAGAGTCGCCGAGTGCAGTTCTTGGCAGTGCTCCAGCGCCAGCGGCGCCCAGGCGCGAATGCGCGCAGATTTCAGGCCCTGGGTGGCGCGGTACACGGGCGTGAGCTGGGGCGCCACCGGCGGTGGTTCCTCCTTGTGCAGGCGATACTCCGGATGCACCATTTCCAGCCCCATCGGGCCGCTGCGCACCTCGCCGAAGCAGCGCATCCATAGCCCCGGGCGCAGCGCCTGGCGCTGGCTCGGCGCGAAGTGGAAGAACCTTGCCGTGAGCGCGCCGCGCCCGTCGCCGATGCGCGCCGTCAGCGAACGCCGCCGGCCATACGCGAGCTGCGCCTCGAGCACTTGCCCGGTGACCAGGCACTCCTGGCCCGGCGCGAGTTCGTCGAAGGGCACGGAGCGCGTGCGGTCTTCGTAGCGAAAGGGCAGGTGCAGGATCAGGTCGCCGACCGTGGCGAGGCCCAGGCGGGCGAGCTTCTGCGCGCTCCCGGGGCCGATGCCCGGCAATACCGTGAGTGGTTCGTGGAACCGCCGGCGCGCGCCGACTGCGGCTGTCGGCTCGTTGGACACGTTAAAGCCCCACGCCGGGCCCGGCCTGCACGAGCGCACGACGGCGACCCGTGCGGGAGGCGGGCTTCGGCGCTTGGTTGGAACGCCGCATTCTCATGCGTTCAAGGCCGTTGCGAAGGGAAGCACCGGTGCGACGCATCGTGACCCAACGGCGCGGCGCTCAGTGGACGAGCCGCTCCACCCGCTGCACGGCTGGAATCGCCAACAGCCGCTGGCGCACTCTGGCGAGATGGCGGCGGTTGGCCACCGACAGCTCGAGGCGCACGCTGGAGAGGTCCGCCGAGCGCTCGTCCACGGTGATGTTGTCGATGCCGGCGTCGGCTGCGTTGGCTGCCGCCGCCAGTTCGGCGATCACCCCCTTGCGGCGACTGACGGCGATTGCGAGGGTGGTGTCGAACTCGCCCTCCGTGCGCGCCGCCCAGCGCGCCGGGATCAGTTCCGGGCCGGGGCGCCGCCGCCACTCCTTGATGTTGTTGCACGTCTCCACGTGGACGACGAATCCACGCCCCGGCGTTGCGTGGCCAACTACCGGGTCGCCCGGCACCGGCCCGCAGCAGCGCCCGTAGGTGATGACCAGCCCTTCGCCGCCGCGAATCGCCACCGGGCCGCCGCGCTCCAGATCCACCGCTTCGTACTGCGGGTTGTCCGCCGCCAGCAGACGCTGCGCGACGCCATAGGCCATCAGGTTGCCAAGCCCGATCTCCGCCAGCAGGTCGTCCAGCTTGCGCACGCCGAAATCGCGGAAGACGCGCCGCAGCCGGCGGAAGTCCAGCGCCTTGATGGAGGTGTCGGCGTTGGCCAGGGAGCGGTCGAGCAGTCGCCGGCCCAGGCGCACGGATTCCGAACGCTGCTGCACCTTCAGCGCTTGGCGAATCGCTGAGCGGGCGCGGCTGGAGACGGCGAAGGTGAGCCAATCCGGATTCGGGCGGCCGTGCTCGGCGGTGATGATCTCGACCGTCTGCCCGGACTCGAGCGGCATCGAGAGCGGCGCCAGCGACCGGTCGACGCGGCAGGCGATGCAGTGGTTGCCGACGTCGGTGTGGACGGTGTAGGCGAAGTCGATGGCGCAGGCGCCCTTCGGAAGCTCGCGGATGTCGCCGTTCGGCGTGAACACGTAGACCTCGTCCGGGAACAGGTCGATCTTGAGGTTCTCGATGAACTCCAGAGAGTCGCCGGCGCGCTGCTGCAGGTCGAGCAGGCCGGCGACCCACTGCCGCGCCCGGTCGCGTCCGCTCGCCGCTTCGTCGTTGCTGTAGAGCCAGTGTCCGGCGATGCCGTGCTCGGCCACGGTCTCCATCTGCCGTGTGCGTATCTGCACGTCGATGGGCGTCGCGTGCATGCCCACGAGGGAGGTGTGCAGCGACTGGTAGCCGTTCGCCTTGGGAATGGCGATGTAGTCCTTGAAGCGCCCGGCGACCGGCTTGTAGAGGTTGTGCAGCACGCCGAGGGCGCGGTAGCAGGCGTCCACGCGATCCACTTCGATGCGGAACACGCTGGCCGCGGTGATGTCCGAAAACGAGCGGCGCTGCGCCTTCATCTTGCGGTAGATCGAGTACAGGTGGCGGCGTCGGGACTGCACCCTGGCGTCGATGCCGTCGCGCCGCAGGGCGCCCTCGATGGAGCGCTGCAGCTCGGCCACCGCGGCGTGGCGGTGGCTGTGCGCGGAATCCGCCGCCCGCCGAATGCGGTCCGCGCGCAGCGGGAAGAGCGCCTGGAAAGCCAGTTCCTCGAACTCCACGCGCACACGGTCCATGCCGAGGCGATTGGCGATGGGGGCGTAGAAGTCCAACGTCTCGCGGGCGATCAGGCGGCGCTTTTCCGCCGGCATGACGCCGATCGTGCGCATGTTGTGCAGGCGGTCGGCCAGCTTGACGAGAATCACGCGTAGATCCCGCGCCGTCGCCATCGCCATCTTCTGGAAGTTCTCGGCCTGCGCCTCGGCGCGCGACTTGAAGATCGTCGCCAGCTTGGAGACGCCGTCGACGATCTCCGCCACATCGTGGCCGAACGCGCGCACAAGCGATTCCTTGGCGACGCCCGTGTCTTCGAGCACGTCGTGCAGCACCGCGGCGGCAATGGACTTCGCGTCCATGCGCATGGACGCCAGAATGTCGGCGACCGCCAAGGGGTGGGTGACGTAGCTGTGGCCGGTGCGCCGGAACTGGCCGCTGTGGGCGTCCGCGGCGAAGCGGCAGGCATTGCCCACCATCTCCACTTCCGCAGCCGAGAGATAGTCGCGCAAGACGCCGAGCAGGCCGTCCACCGTGGCGGGCGCGGCGACCCGGGGCGCGAGGGCCTGCTCCCGCAGCTGGGATTGGAAATAGCCGGCGATGCGGTCTTCGCCGGGCTTGTCGCGCCACGGCTCGCGCTTGCGCGGTCGACGTCTGGGGGCCTTTCTGCCGCCGATTCCGATTTCCGTTCGAGGGACGGCGGCCTGGACCAAGGCGCTGGCCGTGCTAGAAGTCGTCTGCGCGGTCATCTCCCAAGCCGCCGAAGGACGCTTCCAGCGCGGCTTCTTCCTCTTCTTCCTCGATGGCGGCATCCGCCGCATCGAGCCGTTCGTCCGTGATCAAGCCATCCGCGATCTCGCGCAGCGCGACTACGGTGTGCTTGTCGTCCTCTTCCGCCAACAGCGGCTCGGCGCCGCGATGCATCTGCCGCGCCCGGCGCGTGGCGCGCAGCACCAGCGAAAAGCGATTGTCGACATGCTCCAAGCAATCTTCGACGGTCACTCTGGCCATGTCTCTGGGCGCTCCCTTGCGGCAAAGCAGCCGAGCATACAGTGCCGTCAGTTCGGCGACAACAACGCTGCCAGCAAGGCGGCGTCCGCTTCCCGTGGCCGGCGTTCGCCGCGGCGCGTGGCGTCCACGATCTGGCGCAGGGACTCGAGCGCGGCGTCGAAGTCGTCGTTCACCACCACATGGTCGAACTCCTGCCAGTGCGAGATGTCGGCAACCGCCTGGGCGGTGCGCTTGGCGATGCTCTCGGCGGCGTCCTGGCCACGGCCGTTGAGGCGGGCGACGAGCGCCGCGCGGGAGGGCGGCAGCACGAACACGGTGACCGTCTCCGGCCAGCGCTCGCGCACTTGCGCCGCGCCCTGCCAGTCGATTTCCAGCACAACGTCGCGGCCGGCCTGCACCGCGTCGAGCACCGCCCGGCGCGACGTGCCGTAGGCGTGGTCGAAGACGTTCGCCCATTCCAGAAACGCGCCGGCGGCGCGCATGGCGTCGAACTCGGCGGCGGCGACGAAGTGGTAGTGGACGCCGTCCTGCTCCGCTGGGCGCTTGGGGCGGGTGGTGTGCGACACGGAGATCTGCAGCGCCGGGTCTTCGGCCGCCAAGGCTTCGATGAGGCTCGTCTTGCCGGCGCCCGAGGGCGCGGAGACGACGAAGAGATGGCCGCGCCTGGCACTCTCGCGCACGGTCATTCGACGTTCTGCGCCTGTTCGCGCAGCTGCTCGACGACGACCTTGAGCGCCACCGCATGGCGCGCGGTTTCCGGCAGCAGCGCCTTGGCGGCGAGCGTATTCGCTTCGCGGTTCAGTTCCTGGGTGATGAACTCGAGACGCCGCCCGCACGGCGCGTCGCTGTCGAGGCTGCGCCGCGCTTCGGCGACGTGCATCCGCAAGCGGTCGAGCTCCTCGGCGACGTCCGCCTTCTGCGCCAGCAATGCGACTTCCTGGGCGAGGCGCTCCGCCGGCAGCGGCTTGGCTGCGTCGCCGGCGAGTTCCGCCAGCCGCCGTTCGAGACGCGCCTTGACGACCGTGGCGTGGCGCTCGGCCGTCGCGCCGGCCTCGTCGGCAAGGGCGTCCGCTTGTTGCAGGCGTTCGCGGAGCAGCGTTGCGATGGCGGCGCCTTCGCTGCGGCGCTGCGCCACCAAGTCGTCCATGGCGTCGGCATAGGTCGCGAGCGCCGCGTCCTTGAGCCGCGCCAGGTCCTGCCCGTCTTCCTCGAACACCCCCGGCTGGCGCATGAGGTCGAGGGGATCGATCGCGCCCAGCGGCGCGTCGGCGGCGTGTTCGCGGATGTCCGCCACGGCGTCGAGCACCCGGCGCAGCGCTGCCGCGTTCAGCCTTTGCGCCGGCCCTTGGCCGCCGGGAATCCGCAGCGCCGCATCGACTTTGCCGCGCTGGACGTGCTTCTGCGTGAGCTGGCGCAACGGCGTCTCGATGCTGCGCAGTGCCTCCGGCAGGCGAATGGTCAGATCGAGAAAACGATGGTTGACGGACTTGATCTCCCACTCCGCCAACGCGCAGCCGGCGCGTCCGAACGCTGTCATGCTGGCCACCATCGGTGCATTATAGTGCGCCGTTCGCAGGCTTCCTCTCGCTTGAGGCGCGCCAGTCATGCCAGACAGACCAAGCGGGCGCGCCGTCGACGAGCCGCGCCCGGTGACCATCGACGTCGGCTACACCAAGCATGCCGCCGGTTCCGCGCTGATCGCCTTCGGCGACACCAAGGTGCTGTGTACGGCCAGCGTCGAGACGCAAGTGCCGAGCTTCATGCGCGGCCAGGGCCGCGGCTGGATCACCGCCGAGTACGGCATGCTGCCAGGCTCGACCCACACCCGCACCGACCGCGAAGCGGCGCGCGGCAAGCAAGGCGGGCGCACCGTCGAGATCCAGCGGCTGATCGGCCGATCCCTGCGCGCCGCGGTGCATCTGCGCGCGCTCGGCGAACGCACGGTGAAGATCGACTGCGACGTGCTGCAGGCCGACGGCGGCACGCGCACCGCCGCCGTCACCGGCGGCTGCGTGGCCTTGGCGCTGGCGCTGCGCAAGGTCGCGCCGAAGGCGTTCCTGGGCTGGGTGGCGTCGGTGTCGGTGGGCATCTGCCGCGGGCGCTGCGTCCTCGACCTCGACTACGCGGAAGACTCCAAGGCCGAGACGGACATGAACGTCGTGATGATGGACGGCAGCGGCTTCATCGAAGTGCAGGGAACCGCCGAGAACGGCGCCTTCGACCGCCGCTCGCTGGACGAACTGCTCGCGCTGGCGGAAGTCGGCATCGGCCAGCTGTTCGAGGCGCAGAAGCAGGCGTTGGCGCAATGAACTCGCGCCGCGGCGCACCGCGGTCGGGACCGGGCCTCCTCGTCCAATGACGGCACAGCGCAGCAACGCGGCGGCGTTTCTGCAGGAGATGATCGCCCGCCGCGTGCTTTCCTTCGGCGATTTCAAGCTCAAGTCCGGGCGGCGCAGCCCCTACTTCTTCAACCTTGGCGCAGTCGCCGACGGCCCCGGGCTGGAACTGCTCGGCCGCGCCTACGCCGCCGAAGCCGCGCAGCTGCGGCCAACGCCGCAGGTACTGTTCGGCCCGGCCTACAAGGGCATTCCCATCGCCGTCGCGGCGGCCATCGCGTTGGCGCGGGAACACGGCATCGACGCCGGCGCGGCATTCGACCGCAAGGAGGCCAAGGCGCACGGCGAGGGCGGGCGGCTCGTCGGCGCGCCCCTTGCAGGCAGGAAAGTGGTCGTCGTCGACGACGTGGTGACCGACGGCACCGCCAAGCGGGAAGCCTTCGAGACCATCGCCGTCGCCAGTGGCGAAGTGGTCGGCGTGGTGCTCGCCCTCGACCGCCAGGAAGCGCTGCCGAACGGCACGACGGCGGTGCAGGCCCTGCAGCGCGAGTTCGACGTGCCGGTGCGCTGCATCGCCACCTTCGACGATCTGCTCGGCCACTTGGCGAGCAGCCCCGAGTTCGCCAAGCAGCACGACGCCCTGCTGCGCTATCGGGGCGGAGAGAGCTGACGCGGTCGGCCGAGTTCCAGCGAGCCGCCGGCGATCGGCATTGTGGTCTCCGCACGGCAAATATCTCCGCGGTCTTCAACGTAGGCCAACTCCGCCAACACGGCCTGGACCGCAGACCGAAACGCGACCCAAGACGGCAGGGATGCGAGATGTCCGCCGACCGGCAGGTCTTCCAGCAGGCTGCGGCGCAATCGAGGAAACTCGCGCTTGAACTTGCGGCGCCGGCGACCCTTTGTTGCTATCGCGGCCAAGAACGCATTCCGCAGCACCTCTTTCGGATCCGACGTCGCCTCGACCTTGGCTACAGGCGGCAATCCGAGCGGCTGCTTTCCCTTCGGCTTGCCGACGATCTTGCGAATAGCCGTTTCGTCCAGCAGCAGCCATGACTCGGTCATCTTGACCGGCACGACGGCGACATGCCGCGAGCCGTTCGGGAGCGCGTCTCCAACTCCTGCCTCGATTTCCCGGAACCGCGCCTCGGCGCCGGCGTTGTCCGCGTCTCGATGCACGAACAGCAAATCCAGATCGCTCGACCGCTCGACCGCTTTGCGCACTTTGTCGGCCAAGCGCGAGCCCCGGTAGAAGACGTCGCCTCGCGGATGGGGGGCAACCGCACTCGACGAGCAGGCGTCGGATGTGGTTCGCCAACGGCGCATCCGACGAGCTCTCGCAAACAAGCACGAAGCGCATTGAACGCTGCTTGGCTACCTTGCGTACGTCGTCATCTGGAACAACGTGCTTCCCGGTGGTTCCAGGTAGGACTGCAGGGCGAGCTTGTCCAGGGCGGGACGACCCTCCTCCGGCGAAGACCGCCACGATCTCTCGACCGGTACGCACTCGAGGCGATGGAGAACTCCTTCGCTGCCTTCCTGCTCCGCCTTTCTCGCCAACAGAAGATTCGCTTCCTCTTGCAGCTGGACGAAGTAGGGCGAGTGGGTGGCGACGATCACTTGCCGCAGTGGATTGTCGGCGCCGTCCTCGGCTCCATCGTCGCCTTCTTCTCCACCGTTCCCGCCCGCCACTGGCGCGTAGGGATCCACTGCGATGTCCTCGAGCAGTTCGTTCATCGCCGGCAGTCCGTCGGGATGAATGCCGTTTTCCGGCTCTTCCATGCAGAACACCGCGCACTCGTCCGAGACCTCTGCGAGCACCGCCAACGCAAGGAATCGCAATGTGCCGTCTGAAATGGCGCTCGCCGGCAATCGCAGGCCGGCATCGTCCTCGATGGTCAACGAGAGCAATCGGCGCACGTCGTCGCGCAAGATGCCGACCTTCTTCACCGACAGGAGGTCCGCAAGCCGACTCGTCACCATGCCGTAGACGTCGTCCGCGTCGTCTCCGTGTTTGGCGGCGGCAAGCGCGGATTGATACAGAGTGGCCGGGATGTGTGCGCCGTTTGCCGCGATGCCGGCCGCTTGGGTGTAGCGGTCCGGGCGCCGCATCGCCGACGGTTCCAAGGCGAGCATTCGCCAACTGCGCATTTCCTGGCGCGCCGCGAGGATGGTGGGCGTGGCCACTGTGTTCTCCGTGCCGACGATCGTGCGCAACGCCTGCTTGGCAAGTACCGGGCGGCTGGGGCCTCTCGAGCCGCCGTCCTGATGCACGAGAATGATCGTGCCGTTCTGTTCCCGCCCCTCCTGCCGTCCACCGTTGGCTTCGGGCGTGTCGATGTAGGGACTGCCGCGCCTGCGGTTGTAGACCACGCTGTCGCGGAACCGGCCCTTGTGATGCGGGAACTTGAGGCGACGGCCGGCCAGCCTAGCCTGGATGGGGCGCAGTTCCTCGCGTTCCAGGGTCAGTCCCCCGAGGGGGCCCGAGGCATCCGAAGGGCCCTCGTAGGCGAGCGCGACCTCGTAGCGCAGGAAGGACGACGACGACTCGGCGCGCCGGCCTAGTCCGTCGGCCACGCCGCGGGGCACAAGCATCTCCGCGCACAACTCGATCCGCCGACTGCGCGCGCCATCGGCGGCGCACAGCAAGTCTGCGATTTCTGCTGTGCTCTCGCCAGCATCGTGGACTTGGCGGACCTTGAGCGCCGCGTCGTTGATCGTGTTCTCGGTGAGCAGCGACAGGAAATGAATGGCGTCGAAGATGTTGGATTTGCCGACGCCATTGCGTCCAGCGATGCAGGTGTACGGGCCGAAATCCAGTGCGAAGTCGTGCAGGTTCTTGAATCCCGTAACTTCAAGGCGCGTCAGCATGGGGAGCCGCCAGCAGCAACATCGGCTGGCATCTTAGCAAGCGCGGGAATCGGTTCGTTGTCGCGGCCCGCGGTCGGCTGCCGAACATTGCCGAATGCAGGCCCAAACGGCGTCGCTGGCTCAGCGTGCCGCGGATTGGGAGTTCGGTTGGCGACGCAGAGTCCGTCCCGGCTTGGCGCCGGTCCATTGGCCGTCGCGCCATACCTCCTGGCCGTTGACGAGGACGCGGGCGATGCCGGTGGCGGGGCGTGTCGGTTCGCTGAAGTCGCCGGCGTCCGCGATACGTTGCGGATCGAAGAGCACGAGGTCGGCGAAGGCGCCGGCTTGGACGACGCCGCGCTCCGCGAGGCCGAAGACGTGCGCCGGTACGCCGGTCATGCGATGCACGGCTTCTTCGAGGGAGAAGAGGCGCAGATCGCGGCTGTAGCGGCCGAGAACTCTGGGGAACGTGCCCCACAGCCGGGGGTGGGGGAAGGCGTCGTGGGGCAGGCCGTCGGAGCCGATCATCGCGTTCGGGAAGCGCAGGATGCGCCGCAGGTCGTCTTCGTGCATCGTGAAGTAGATCGCGCCGGCCGGGCTCAGCCGTTTTACGGCGTCTTCCACGCTGCAACCCCAGCTCGCCCGCACCGCCTCGAAGTCGCGCCCGTTGCACTCCGGATGCGGCGTGGACCAGGTAACGAGAACACGCTCCGCGCCCTCGATCCAGTCCGCGAACAGCACCGTCGAGCTTGCCGTGTAGGGATAGACGTCCAAATCGACGCGTTGCGTGGAACGTGCCGACGCGATGGCGGCCAACGTCTCGCGGCTCAAGCCCCAGCTCTCGCGCCCGCTGCACTTGTGGTGCGAGATGACCACCGGCACGCCAGCCCGCTCGCCGATGTCGAGGGTTTCGCGCACCGAATCGAGGACGCCAGCGCTCTCGTTGCGCATGTGCGTCGTGTAGATGCCGCCGTGTTCGGCCAAACGCTTGGCGAGCGCCACGACCTCGTCCGTCGGCGCTTGGGCGGCGGGCGGATACGCCAGGCCGGTGCTCATGCCGATGCAGCCGGCCTCGAGCGCTTCGTCCAGCAACGCCTCCATGCGCGCGATCTCGGCTGTGGTGGCGGCGCGATAGACATCGCCCATCGCCTTGGCGCGCAGCGCGGTGTGGCCGGCAAGGGGCGCGAGATTCACCGCCGCGGGCGATGCTTCCACTGCGTCCATGTAGTCGCGCATGGTCGGGAACCGAAACGCCGCGGCGTCGCCGAGCAGGTTCATAGGCGGCGGCGGCTCGCCCTCGGCGAACGGCGCGAGGCTCACGCCGCAGTTTCCCGTGACCACCGACGTGACGCCTTGGCTCACCTTCGGCGTCATGTCGGGAGTCGAGAGCACCGCCCGGTCGTCGTGGGTGTGGGCGTCGATGAATCCCGGCGCGACGACCAGCCCCGAAGCGTCGATCCTGCTGCGGGCGCTGATCGCGGCATCAAGGCCGGGGCCGACGGCGACGATGCGCTCGCCTGCGACTGCGACGTCCGCCCGCACCCGCGCGCCGCCGGTGCCATCGACAACATGGCCGGAGTGAAGCAGCAGATCGCAACGCCTCGGCAGACTGGTCATCGACTCTCCTAGCGGCACTGGCGGCATCGCAATGCACGTCTCGCTTGCGCTAAGCCTATACTGGCTGCTGGCGGTACTGAACGGAATCCTCGATGCCTCGAACCGACCAACCGCGAAGCGCCGAGCGGCACATGGCCGTCGCCTACGTCTTGTGCGCGCTGCTGGGCCTCGTCGGGGCGCACCGCTTCTACTTGAACGAAAGGGGCACCGCGGTGGCGCTGCTGCTGGTCACGCTGGCCTCGGTGGCCTTGATGGTCATCGCCATCGGCTTCTTCACCATCTGGATCTCGGTCGCTTGGGTGCTGGTCGATTTGTTTCGCATTCCGAAGCTCGCCCAAGCGCGGGCGGCGAGCTGATCCGCGCTTGCCGGACCAGCCGGCGTTCGTTGCGGCGAGCCTAGCTCGAACCGCGCCGTCTACTCGCTTGAGGGTTCCGCGCTCTCGAAGAAGCCAGCAAGTACCGGCCACACATTGTCCAACAGGCGTGGCTGCGCTCCCGCCGTGGGGTGGATGCCGTCGCGCTGCATCAGGTTTCTTTCCGTGGCGACGCCTTCGAGCAGGAAGGGCACCAGGCCGGCGCCGGAAGCGGCGGCGACTTCGGCGTACATGCGGCGGAAGGCATCCGTGTAGGCTGGGCCGTAGTTCGGCGGAATCTGCATGCCGGCCAGGATTGGCTTGGCGCCGGCGTCGACGACGGCTTGCGCCATGGCCAGCAAGTTGGCGCGGATGGTCTGCACCGGATAGCCGCGCAGACCGTCGTTGCCGCCGAGTTCGATGACGACGACGTCCGGCTCGTGCTCGTCGAGGGTCCTGCCCAGCCGCGCCATGCCGCCGCCGGTGGTGTCGCCGCTGATGCTGGCGTTCACCACCTCGGCGCGTCCGCGCAGCCGTTCGCGCAGCAGGTGGACCCAACCCTCTTCGGCTTGCATGCCGTAGGCGGCGCTTATACTGTCGCCCACCACCAACACGGTGCCGCCCTTGTGGGCGCGCGCGGGCTCGTCGGCCATTGCCGTGCCGAGCGCAATGGCGCAGACGACCACGGCTGCCGCCAGCAACCTCATCGACAGAGGCCATTTGGAGAGACGCTGCATGCCGTCACCCATACTGTGCGCCAACGGCTTGGTCAAGCGCGTACCCACCGTCGAGGGGTCGCTCACCATCCTTGAGGACGTGAGCCTCGACGTTTCCGAAGGCACCCAGGTGGCCATCGTCGGCGAATCCGGTTCCGGCAAGACGACGCTGCTCGGCATCCTCGCCGGCCTCGATCTGCCGACCGCCGGCGACGTCTGGCTGGACGGCGATCGGATCACCGAACTCGACGAAGAAGCCCGCGCCCGGGTGCGCGCCCGCTGCGTGGGCTTCGTGTTCCAATCCTTCCAGCTGATCGACAGCTTGACCGCGTTGGAGAACGTCATGCTGCCGCTGGAACTGCGCGGCAGCGCCGCTCGCGGCTCGCGGCGGCTCGGCGACACCGATGCCCGACGCGAAGCGCGCGAGTTCCTGGCCCGGGTGGGCCTCGACGCCCGCTGGACCCATTATCCACGCCAGCTCTCCGGCGGCGAACAGCAGCGCGTGGCCATCGCCCGCGCTTTCGCTTGCGGGCCCAAGGTGCTCTTCGCGGACGAACCGACCGGCAACCTGGACACGGCAACTGGCGAAAGAGTTTCGGACCTGCTGTTCGACCTCAACCGCGAAACCGGCACGACGCTGGTGCTGGTCACCCACGACGCCGGGTTGGCGCAACGCTGCGGCGAGCGCGTCACCCTCGCCGCCGGGCGCATGGTGCCTTGACCATGCCGCTCGCAAGAGCAGCGTCTTGGACGGATCGCGAATGCTGCCATGCCATCGGTCACCGTGCGCTGTCCTCGTGAAACCGTCTGCAAGACCCACCCTGGGTGTGCGACGTTTTAGTGCGCTGGGAGGGTTGAAGGGGCCATCGCGATTCCGGCATATGCTGAGGGTATCGACAACCAAAGCGGACGGAATCGCGATGACGGACGGGATGTTGGCGCGGGAGGCGCTGGAACGCAAGGAGGCGTGGGCGTTTCTGGGAGACGGCGTTCGGATGCTGCTGGCGTCGTCGCCGGAGTTCCGGGAGCGTTGCCGGGAGATGCTGGGGAGCGGACGGGGCTGCCTGGAGTTCGAGGAGGATCTGCGCGGGGCGGTTCTGCGCGGCGCGGCGCGGGGCGCGTCGGAGGTGCTGTCGGAGCTGGACGGGGAGTTGGACGCGCCGTTGTGCGAGGGGTGCGGCGCGAGGATGCATCGCCGGGGCACGCGCGCGCTGTCGCCGCTGTCGCTGCTGGGCCGCCTGGAGTTGAAGCGCGGCTACTGGACGTGCCCGTGCGCGAAGGGCGGGGCGCATCCGCTGGACCGCGCGCTGGGGGTGGCGGGGCGGGCTGGCGTCCGGCTGACGCCGGCGGCGCTGCGGGCGCTGGCGGAGGAGGCGTCGGAGAAGAGCTTCGCGAAGGCGGCGGAGAGTCTGGGCCGGCAGGCCGGGGTCTGGGCGACGGCGAAGCGCGCGGAGCGGGCGGCGAAGCAGGCGGGGCGGGAGATCGCGGCGTGGGACCGGTCGGCGCCGGGGCTGGCCGAGGCGCCGGCGGAGACGATGTACTGCAGTCCGGACGGCACGGGCGTGCCGATGGTGCGGCGGGACGCCGGCACGGGGGAGGACGGCCAGCCGGCGAAGACGCGGGAGGCGAAGGTGGCGGTGTTCCACACGGCGGAGCGGAGTCCGAGGACCGGCCTGCCGGAGCGGGACGCGGGTTCGGCGCGGCACACGGCGGCGATCGACAGCGCGCGTTCGAAGGACGCCGACCCGCAGCCGTCGCCGTTCGCGCAGCGGCTGTGGCGGGCGGCGCAGCGGTTCGGGTTCGCGGCGGCGAAGCGGCAGGTGGTGGTCGGGGACGGCGCGAAGTGGATCTGGAACACCGCCGCGGAACTGTTCCCGAACGCCGTCTGCATCGTCGACATCTGGCACGCCCGCGAGCGGCTGTGGGAGGTCGGGCGCGCCGTGCACGGCGCCGGCGCGCGGCAGTGCCGGGCGTGGTCGGAGAAGGTCTGCGCGGCGCTCTCCGAGGGACGCATCAAGGACGTGCTGCGCGAACTGCGCCGGCACGCCGGCGAGCCGGCCGCCGACAAGGCCATCGGCTACTTCGTGAACAACCGCAGCCGGATGCGCTATCCGCGCTACCGCGCCATGGGGCTGCTGGTCGGCTCGGGCGTGGTCGAAAGCTCCTGCGGCACGCTGGTCGCCGCCCGCTTCAAACGCGGCGGCATGCGCTGGAGCAGGGCCGGCGCCAACGACATCCTGCCCCTGCGCGCCTGCATCCGCAGCGGACTGTACGACGACTTCTGGCGACAGCGTCGCGGACCGCCAATCCCCGCGCCGGAGCGCCTAGCGCACTAAAACGTCGCACACCCACCCACCCTCTCGATGTTGCCCTTCGATGCTGTATTCTGCCAACATGGCGCGGGCCAGACACTCAAAGAAGGATGTGGAGGCGGCGCTTGTAGAGGCCGAAGCTGCCGGCTGGCGGGTTACGCCCACTTCGTCGGGACATCGGTGGGGCATCATGGATTGTGGCGAGGAAAAGCGAGTTCGCTGCCAAGCGTCGATCTGGTCGACTCCCCGCAACCCGGTTGACCACGCCAAACAGCTACGGCGGCTGATCCGCAGGTGTCCGCACGGCCATGAAACCGCCAAACGCAGATAGGAGGTAGCCGAAGTGCCGACCCACCACTTCAGACTAGTCGTTGAGGGCGCGGACCTGCAGGACGAGGCAGTGGTCGACCGCCTTTTCGAGGCGGGCTGCAACGACGCATTGGTGGGCAGCACCGGTGGCGTCCAGTTCATCGATTTCGACCGCGATGCCGCCAGCTTTGATGCCGCGGTCTCTTCCGCTGTGGAGAATGTCGAGCGAGTGCGCGGCGTCCGAGTGGTCCGTTTGGAGGGCGGCGAGCTAGACTCCATCGCTGACGTTGCCACTCGCCATGGACGGACACGGGAGGACGTGTTCGACCTAAGGTTACGTCAATCAAGACGGTAAGTACCTCGACTACACGGATCTGCAACAAGTCGATCCCCAACCTGCGTGCGCAGTCGCGCAATTTCCGAACCACGGGAGTCGTACTATGTATAGATCAACCTTGGTTTAGGGCGGCCGACAAACGGTCGTTCGTCACAAAGTTGCGTGACGTATTTGTCAGGGAATACAGTGTCACGGGGCAGGATGTGGGCGCTTCGTGGTCTAACATATCTGTTCAACGTTGGGAGGGCGGTGGTGTGCCAAGTGGCTGTGTTGCGATTTTCGACGAGACCTATGGCAGCCTTCGACTAACTGAACGCATCTTCTGGGAATTCGACCATTTGATGGATCGCCTAGTGTAGCAACCGCTTTGCATTGATGGAGTTTGAGGCGTAAGGTCGTGTGGGTTGCGAGAGAGTCGAACAGGGAGGTTCGAGATGCGGAAGAAGTACCGGGTGGTTCTTTCGGGGGACGAGCGGGAGGAGTTGAAGTCGCTCGTTTCGCGAGGGAAGTGTGCGGCGCGGAAGCAGACGCGGGCGCGCGTTCTGCTGATGTGCGACGAGTCCGCGGGCGAACGGCGCACCGACACGGAGGTGGCCGATGCGCTGTCGGTGGGAAGGGCGACCGTCGAGCGGGTGCGGCGGCGCTGCGTGGAGGAGGGCCTGGAGTCGGCGCTGAACCCGCGCAAGCAGCTGCGGCGGCGCAGCAAGGTGCTGGACGGCGAGGCGGAGGCGCGGCTGGTGGCGATCGCGTGCGGGGAGCCGCCGGAAGGCCGCGCGAGGTGGACGCTGCGGCTGCTGGCGGACCGGCTGGTGGAGCTGGAGGTGGTGGAGTCCGTAGGCACGGAGACGGTGCGCCAGACGCTAAAAAAAACCGCCTCAAGCCGTGGCTGAAGGAATGCTGGTGCATTCCGCCGAAGCAGGACGCCAGCTACGTCGCGGCGATGGAGGACGTGCTGGACGTCTACCAGCGGGAGTTCGAGGAGGACGAGGTGCTCGTGTGCATGGACGAGGCGGGCAGGCAGCACGTCAAGGAGACGCGCGAGCCGCTGCCGGCGCGGCCCGGGGATGCGGAGAAGCAGGACTGCGAGTACGAGCGCAACGGCACGAGCAACCTGTTCATGCTGTTCGCGCCGCTGCTGGGCTGGCGGCGCGCGGAGGTGACGGAGCGGCGCGCCAGGGCGGACTGGGCGAACGAGATCAGGCGGCTGGCGGACGAGGACTTCCCCGGCAAGCGCATCGTGCTGGTGATGGACAACCTCAACACCCACGCGATCGGTTCGCTGTACGCGGCGTTCGAGCCGGCCGAGGCGCGGCGCATCGCCAGGCGGCTGGAGATCCACTACACGCCCAGGCACGGCAGCTGGCTGAACATGGCGGAGATCGAGATCGGCGCCATGGCGCGGCAGTGCCTGGACCGGCGCATCCCCGACCGCGATTCCCTGCGCCGCGAGGTGGCCGCGTGGCAGGAGCGGCGCAACCGCGACTCCGTCCGCGTGGACTGGCGCTTCACGACCGACGACGCCCGCATCAGGCTCAAGTCCCTCTATCCATCAATCCAAAGTGGTTGAGACACTAGTAGCAGGCGCACATGCGGACGAGGACGAGGAACTGGAAGAACTCTCGGCCGGCGTGAAGAACGAACTGGCTGAGTTTGCCCCAGACTCCCTCCAACGGGAACTCGCGTCTGCACCTAAGGGCTACGAGCAAGTATTCAAGCCAGGCTCAACGGTTTGCCATCGCAAGGCGGGTGCCAGGCGGTGGATGTCGTCATCATTCAGCCGACCATTGACGACGGGCAGCTACGTTACCAAGTAAAGATTCAACAGAAGCCGTGGCAAAATCCAGTCAAACATTGGATCGGCGCATCGGCGGTCGAGCCGTCCGCAAACACTGCGGATTGGAGCTACGGCTGGTGGAATCGAGAGACCGAAGAGTACGAGGAGCCTCATGAGGACGACGGGCCCTACGGGAACCATGCTTGTCTTCAAACGCGTGTGCCAGATGCTGCTTGTAGCTGCTCGACAGGTCTTCCGGACGACCGTGAGCGCAGCCCACGAAGTCGCTGGTCAGGAGCGCTCTCGTTCTCGCCCCCGTGCCCTCGCATTGCTCCTTGTGCAGCAGATCCAAAGCGCGCTTGACGATCTCGCTGGCGCTGACGCGCATCGACGATTGCAGCTGTAGGAGCTTGGCCATTCTGCCTTCGTCCAATCTTGCATTGACCCGCATCGGGGTTCCTTGCCTTGTGTCCGAGTCCAACCGTAGCATGTATGACACCGATATACAGTCATGCCGAGCTTCGGTAAGCTCGGTTGGGCTATAGTTGGGCCGGTTGTAAGGGGAAGGTCAGCACATGGAGAGGCAGAAGGTGCAGGGGGTCATTGCCGCACTGCGAGCTCACCGTGCAGGCATGACGCTTGGAGGGTTGGGCTGGAAGGAACTGCGAGACGCCGGGCGACGGCTCGAGGACATCGAAGAGGGCGCTTGTCCTCGGACCGCGGACAAGCGCGTTTGCGCTCACCGTCCGCCTTCGTCCTGAACCGCCTCCACGAACGCCGCCACGCTGTCCAGCGGCGTTTGTGGAAGGATGCCGTGGCCGAGGTTCACGATGTGGCCTCGGGGGGCCGTGCGCCGTAAGAGTTCAGCGGTTTCCCGTCGCGTTGCTTCCGGGCCGGCGAGCAGCACCGCCGGGTCCAGATTGCCCTGCACCGGACGCCCAGGTCGCTGCAGCTGCAAGGCCGCGATGTCCACGCGCCAGTCCACCGCCAGCGCCTCGGCTGGCAGTTCGGCGTAGGCGTCGAGCAGGTGCGGGGCGTTCTGCAGGAAGAGGATGCGCGGCACTTGCGCGTCGCCGACGGTTTGCAGCAGCCGCAGCAGGTGCGGGCGGACGATGCGCTGCCAGTCGGCGAGGGAGAGGGCGCCGGCCCAGGAGTCGAAGATCTGCACCGCGTCCGCACCTGCCTGCCGCTGGGCGATCAGATACTGCGCCATCGCATCGGCGAGCTTGCCGAGCAGCGCGTCCAACGCGGCGGGTGCTTGATGGGCGAAGGCGCGCAGCGTTGGGAAGCCGTTGACGCCTTTGCCCTCCACCAGATACGCCGCCAGCGTCCACGGAGCGCCGCAAAAGCCGAGCAGAGTGGTTTCCTTCGGCAACTCGCTGCGCACGGTGCGCAAGGTCGCCATCACTTCCGGCGCCAATGCCGCCGACGCGACGTTCGGCAGCGCATCCACCGCCGCTTGGGTGCGCAGCGGCTCGGCGATCACGGGGCCGGGCTGGAAATCGAACTTCACGCCCAGCGCCGGCAGCGGGCTCATGATGTCCGCGAAGACGATGGCCGCGTCCAAGGGAAATCGGGCCATTGGCAGCAGCGTCACTTGCGCCGCCAGCTCCGGCGACTTGGAGAGCGCCTTGAAGTCGTGCTTCGCCCGCAGCGCCTGGTACTCCGGCAGATAGCGCCCGGCCTGGCGCATGATCCACACCGGGCGGCGCGGCGTTGGCGTACCGCGCAACGTCTCCGTGAGCAGTCGCGTCGTCACTGGGCCGGGGAAGCCACGGGCGCGGCCGGTGCAGAAGTTTCTTGGCCTTCGGCGGCGGGTTCAGCGGTGAAGCGGTAGCCGACGCCGCGCACCGTGTGGAAGTGCCTGGGCGCATCGGCATCGCGTTCGAAGCGGCGGCGCAGACGCACGATGAAGTTGTCGATGGTGCGCGTGGAGGGATACACCTCGAAGCCCCACACCTTGTCCAGCATCTCCTCGCGTCCCACCACCTCGCCGGCGCGTTCCGCAAGCGCCTTCAGAATCATCGCCTCCTTGTGCGTCAGCGCGTGGCTGCGCCCATCCCACGCCCGCGCCTGATAGGTGCGGAAATCCACTGCGTTGCCGCCGAAGGCGAGCGTGTCGCCGGCCTGCCGGCACCAGGCGGTGCGGCGCAGGATCGCGGCGATGCGCAGCAGCAGTTCGCGCAGATGGAAGGGCTTGGCCAGGTAGTCGTCGCCGCCCTCCTGCAAGCCGCGAATGCGGTCCGCCGGGTCGCTGTGGACGGTGAGAAAGAGCACTGGCGTCTGCTTGCCCTGGCGGCGCAGTTCGGCGCATGCCGCGTAGCCGTCGAGCACCGGCATCGTCACGTCCAGCACGATCAGGTCGAAGGGCTCGGCAAGCGCCATGCGCAAGCCTTCGGCGCCGTCGTGGGCGGTGTTCACGATGTATCCCTCGGCTTCAAGGTTCTCGCGGATGCCGGCGGCCAGGTGGGCTTCGTCGTCCACCACCAGAATGCGCGCGCCGTTCGCAGTCACTTCGCCGCCGGCCAATGCAGGGTGAACAACGCGCCCTGGCCAGCGCCGGCGCTGGCCGCTTCCACGCTGGCGTTGGAGAGCGCGGCCAGCCGCTGCACGATGTACAGGCCGAGGCCGGTGCCCGGCATCCGCGATTGGTGGGCGCGGTGGAACTTGCCGAAGATCGCCTTGGCGTCGTCTGGGGGAAAGCCGATGCCGTCGTCCGCCACGGTGACCGCCACCCGTTCGTCGCGCCGGGTCGCCCCCAAGGCGATGCGCGTGCCGCCGCCGGCGAGGCAGGCCTTGAGCGCGTTGTCGAGCAGGTTGCGCAGCACGGCGTCCACTGCGGCGCGATCCCCAAGAATGCGGATGTCGTCGTCCACGTCGCCGTCGATGGCGATGGCGTGGGCGCGGGCTTCTTCGCTGATCCGGCCGCAGGCGGACTGCACTGCGCTCGCCAACGACACCGCCTCGGGCGCGAGTTCCAACTCCCCCTCTTCGATGCGCGTGGTGTCGAGCAGGTTGTCCACCATGTTGAGCAGCCGGTCGCCGTCTTCGAGCATCCGCTGCCCGAGACGGCGGCTGTCGCCGTCGGCGGCGCGCAACGCCAGCGTCTCCGCCGAGAGGCGCATGCTGGCCAGCGGGCTCTTGAACTCGTGGGAAACGGCGGCCAGGAAGGTCTGCTGGCGGCGCCGCAGCTTCACGTCGTGGCGAATGACGCGCGCGAGCACGATCATCCCGCCGAGCAGCACGAGCAGAAAGAAGCCGCCCTCCCAGGCGTAGCGGTTGATGCGCGACGCCGAAGCCGCGGCCAGCGACTGCAACGCTTCGGCGCGCACTGTCGCGTGGCCGTCGCCGTCGATGGCCAAGTGGGGCAGGTGGCTGCGCAGTTCGTCCAGCACGCCCGTCGCGCTGCCGTTCGCCGACGATGCCCCTTCGTTGAGGCGCTGGCCGCGCTCGCGCAGCAATCCGACAATCGCGTTGGCCGCGGTCGCCTCGGCGCGATAGAGGGCCGCCATGTGGTCTCGGTCGCCGTGCGCCAGGCGCACTTGGTCCGCAATCCACCAAGCGACTTGGGCGACGGCCACGGCCAACAACAGGAGCGTGCCGAAGAGCAGCGTCTTGGACGGATCGCGAATGCTTGCCATGCCGTGTTCCCTCCTCGCCTAGCCGTCTTTTTGCCGTGCGCTTGCGCCGTTGCGCGAAGCAGGCGCGGCGTCGCCGTGCTGGCCATGCAGACCGCGCAGATCAGCCGCGAGGTCCGCGTCCAGGCCGCCGAGGAAGGCATCCAACGCCCCCTCCGGCCCGTCGTGCAGCAGGCCCTTCAAGCCGGCGATGGGCAGATGCGCCAACTGCCGCGCCAACGCGCCGGCCCAGCTGCTCGCGGCCTGCTGCTCGCTGGCGCTCAAGCGGCGCCCGAGATTCTTTTCGAGGCGTCGAATGCTGGCCTCGGCAGCGTCTTGATAGTGGTTCCGCAGCGCGGCGAAGAGCGGCCCGTATGCGCGTTCCGCGAAACGACGGCGCAGGCGCGGCAGGGCGGCGTCCACCAGCACCCGCGCCTCGCCTGCCTCTTCCAGCCGCGAGCGGCGATTGCGTTCCGCTTCGGCGACGATCTCGTCCATGCCGATGCGGCGGATGCCGAGCGTCGCGCAGGACTCGGCGTCGATGTTGGCTGGCACGGCCATGTCGATGCACAGCGGCGGTTCGCCGGGCGGCGCACCGGCGGCGACGGCGCGCAACTCGCTCGGCCCCAGAACGGGCTCTTTAGCTCCCGTGGAAACAAACGCGGCGGCGAGCGGCGGCGGTTCCCGCGCGAAGGCGTCGAGGGACAAGGCTTGGCCGCCGCAACTGCGGGCCAGCGCCTGCGCTCGCTCTAATGTGCGGTTGACGACCACGAACGGTGCGCCGTCGTCGGCCAAGGCCCGCGCGGCGCGCGTGGTCATCGGCGACACGCCGATCAGCGCCACTAGGCCAGGGTTTCGGCGCAGTCGGGCGCGCACATGGCCGAGTGCCACTTCCGCCAGCGAGACCGACCCGGCGCCGAGGCGTGTGTCGGTGCGCACCGCGGCGGCGATGCGCAGCGCTTCCTCGAACAGCAGCTTGAGGCCGGGGCCGCTCAGTCCGGCGGCGACGGCCTGCTCGTGGGCGGCGCGAACCTGTCCGGCGACGTCCGCTTCGCCGAGGGCCGCGGAATCAAGCCCGGCGGCGACGAGGAACAAGTGCTCGCAAGCGCCTTCGCCCTGCCATGCCCTGAACGTGCGCTCCGCCTCCCCCGCTTCCGGCGGCCTCCCGACGAGCAGCGCGAAAGCGAGCGGTCGCACGTCTTGGAGCCTGCCCGCGCTCTGGCGGCGAAAGACCACCTCGACCCGATTGCAGGTTTCCAGATAGGCGAGCTCGCCAAGGTCCGCTTGGCGGGCGAACTCGCGCAGCCGCGCGCTGGCGTCGTCGCCCGATGCGCCCAGCGCGTAGGCCGCCAGCGCCTCGCTGCCGCGCTGCTGCCAAGAGACGCCGACGACGCCGAAATCCTCCAACATGGCGACAGCTTAGCGCAGCCGCGCCGCGCCAACGTCACGCCAGTGTCACGGCGGGCGCGAAGAAGCGGGCAGGACAGCAAGCACAAGGCGTATGAGCATATGACGAGATGTTATTTTTCTTCACTGTGGCAACGGCGCTAGGCTTGCGCACCCAACTCAAGCGGCGTCCTTAGCTGATGAGCTCCTTGCTGAAACGGCCCACGGTGGCTGCCGAACGCCACGTTGCGCCGCAAGAGATTGATTCGATCGTCGAAGAACAGGCGCTGGCGACCCTGGAGGACGCTTTCGCGCGCTTCGAGCGCGTCGCCGTTTCGTTCAGCGGGGCGGAGGACGTGGTGCTCATCGACCTTGCCTCGCGGGTGCTCGGCGAGCGCGCCGTGCCCGTGTTCAGCCTCGACACCGGGCGGCTGAATCCGCAGACCTACCGCTTTCTCGAGACCGTGCGCGAACGCTACCACGTCGCCCTCGAAGTGCTGTCGCCGAACGCGGCGGAGCTCGCCGCGCTGGTGCGCGAGAAGGGCCTGTTCAGCTTCTACGAGGACGGCCACGGCGAATGCTGCGCGGTGCGCAAGATCCAACCGCTGCGGCGGCAGCTCGCGCAGCTGGACGCTTGGATAACGGGGCAGCGCGCGGATCAGAGCGTCACCCGCGCCGACTTGCTCCGCGAAGAGGCGGATCGCACGTTTTCCACGGCCGAACACGCGGTGGTCAAGTTCAATCCCCTCGCGCAGTGGCGCGGCGAAGACGTGTGGGACTACATCCGCCGCCGCGACGTGCCCTACAACCCGCTGCACGACCAAGGGTTCCGCTCCATCGGCTGCGAGCCCTGCACGCGCGCCGTCGGCCCCCACCAGCACGAGCGCGAAGGCCGCTGGTGGTGGGAAGGCGCCGCCGACAAGGAGTGCGGGCTGCACGCGCAGAACGTCGAACCGATCCGCATCGTCGGCCGCTAGGCCATGCGCATCACCTTCGTAAAGAAGATCCTCGCCACTGGCGCCCCGTGCTGCAAGTGCGGCGACATCGAGAAGCGCCTTCGCGCTTCCGGCCAGATGGCGCGCATCGACCATGTGGCCATCGCCGACGAACGCGACCCGAGCTCCGAGGGAATGCGCTTGGCGGCGAAGCACGACGTTTCCGTCGCCCCCTTCTTCATCGTCGAAGAGGGCGACGAAACCACCGTCTACACCGTCTACCTGCGCTTCGCCAAGGAAGTCTTCCGCAGCCGCGGCAAGGCCGCGGACGAAGCCCAGGAGATGCTCCGCGCCGACCCCAGCCTCGACCTGATCTAGACGGGTCCTAGCGGACGCCGGACACTTTCGCTGGCTTGCCTTCGCGGGCCGAGCGGTAGGCGGCCTGGGTGAGCTGCGCCACGCGCAGCGCGTAGTCCGGCATCTCGAAGCCCTTCAAGCCGTTGCGGATCCAGCGCAGGAAGGCGCTGTCCGGCGTCGCCGCCTCGATGCGTTTCGGCAGCGCCGCCGGTTCGTCGTTCAGCAGCATGCTTCGCACTTGCCAGTTGTGCAGATGCAGCACCAGCGAGCCGCCGCTGCCAGCAATGGCGAGCCGTTCGTCGTGGCGCGCAGCGCTGCCGGTGGTGGCGATCGAGCCGACGGCGCCGCCGGCGAACTGCACCGTCGCCGCGCCGTTGACGTCCACCGTTCGACCGCCGTTGTCGAACACGCCCGACACGGCGAGCGGCTGCAGCCCGGAGACCCACAGCAGCGCGGCGACGAGATGGCTGCCGGTATCCATGAACATGCCGCCGCCCGAGGCGACCGGATCGAGCCGCCAGCCGCCGATGCCGAGCCAGTTCTGGGTGACGTAGGCAGAGACGCCCTTGATCTCGCCCAGCGTCCCTTTGCGCACCAGCTCCCTGGCGTAGACGAAGTGCGGCAGCCAATGGCGCTGGTAGGCCACCACGAGCGCCCGCTTGCGCTCCTCGGCCAAGGCCAGCAGGCGCTTGGCATGGCGCGCCTCGACCACCAAGGGCTTCTCCACCAGCGTGTGCAGGCCTTGTTCGAGGCTGGCGCTCGCTTGCGCGTAGTGGACATCGTGGGGCGTGCTGATGAGCACGGCGTCGGCGCCGGCGGCTTCGCCGCTCTTCAGCATGGCGCGCCAATCGGCGAAGTAGGCGGCTTCGCGCTTTGGCGGGCCGTCGCGGGCGATCCGCTCCATCAGCTGCCGGGCATTGGCTTCCAGCGGATCGGCCACGGCCACGATGTCCGTCGCGCCGTCGGCCAGCAGCCGTGGCACATGGGCGTGGCGCATGTTGCCGCCAGCGCCCATGAGCATCACGGACAGTCTTCTTTTCGCCATGGTTCCCCCTCTGTCGAGCAATGCGCCGGCCCGCGACTCGGTGCGGCCAAGCGCACCCAAGTCTGCCACGAGCGCACGTTGCCGTGCTCTACAATGGCACGGTCGGAGCAAGGGGGCGAACGATGAAGTCCACTGTCGCATTGGTCTTGGCGGCGCTTGTCGCCCTCGCCGGCTGCCAGCCGAGCAGCAGCGCCCCGGAGCTTCCCGCCGGCGTGACGCTGGTCGAGACCCTCGCCCGCGAAGCCGGCGACGAGATCGTCATCCCCTACGCGAAGTACCGGCTCGACAACGGCCTCACGGTGATCCTGCACGAAGACGCCTCGGACCCGCTGGTACACGTGGACGTCACCTACCACGTCGGTTCGGCGCGGGAGGAAGTGGGCAAGTCCGGCTTCGCGCACTTCTTCGAGCACATGATGTTCCAAGGCTCCAGCAACGTCGGCGACGAGCAGCACTTCAAGATCGTCTCCGAATCCGGCGGCACGCTGAACGGCACCACCAACGTCGACCGCACCAACTACTTCCAGACCGTGCCGGCCAACCAGCTGGAGAAGGTGCTGTGGCTCGAAGCGGACCGCATGGGCTTTCTGCTCGATGCGGTGACCCAGGAGAAGTTCGAGGTGCAGCGCGACACGGTGAAGAACGAGCGCGGCCAGCGCGTGGACAACCGGCCCTACGGCCTGCTTTGGGAGCGCGTCGGCGAGGCGATGTATCCCGAAGGCCATCCCTATTCGTGGTCCACCATCGGCTACGTGGAGGACTTGGACCGCGTGGACGTGAACGACTTGAAGAAGTTCTTCCTGCGCTGGTACGGGCCGAACAACGCCGCGCTCACCATCGGCGGCGACATCGACGCCGCGCGGACGCTGGCCTGGGTGCGGAAGTACTTCGGCTCGATACCGCGCGGGCCAGACGTCGCCAAGCCGGAAAGGCCGCCGGTGGCGCTCGACGCCGACCGCTACATCTCGTTGGAAGACAACGTCGCCCTGCCGCTGCTCTACCTCTCCTTCCCTACCGTGCATCGCTTCCACGCGGACGAAGCGCCCCTCGACGTGCTGATGTTCGTGATGGGCACGGGGCAGACGTCCCTCCTCTACAAGAATCTGGTGAAGGATCGGATCGCCGTGCAGGCGCAAGCCTCCCACGGCTGCTCCGAACTCGCCTGCCAGTTCGCCATCCTGGCGCTCGCCAATCCCGCCGCCGGCAAGACGCTGGCCGACATCGAGCGGATCGTGCGCGATTCGCTGGCCGAGTTCGCCGCGCGGGGCGTCCAGGACGACGACCTCGAACGTGCCAAGATGAACATCGTCTCGGACATGATCTACGGCCTCGAGAGCGTCGCCGGCAAGGTGAGCCAGCTGGCGCACTACCAGACCCTCACCGGCCGAACGGACTACATCGCCCAAGACGTGGCGCGCTACGAGAACGTCGCCAAGGAAGACGTGATGCGCGTCTACCGCGAGTACATCGCCGAGAAGCCGGCGGTCGTCATGAGCATCGTGCCGCGCGGCCAAGCCGCGCTTCGCGCCCGGGAAGACACCTGGCAGCGCTACGAGCGCAAGCTGCCCGAATACGCGGCTGTGACCGATGCCGACCTGGCCTACCGCACGGCGGTCGACGACTTCGACCGCAGCGTGGTGCCCCCGGCCGGAGAGAACCCGACGGTCGCCGTACCGGCCACCTGGCTCGGCGCGCTGGAGAACGGCGTGCGCGTGCTCGGCGCGCGCAACGCCGAGACGCCCACCACGGCCATCGCCCTGCGCATCGAAGCGGGCCAGCGCCACGACGCCGCCGACAAGCTCGGCCTCGCGGCGTTCACCGCGGCGATGCTGAACGAGGCGACCGAGCGCTCGAGCAACGAAGCGCTGAGCGACCGGCTGCAGAAGCTCGGCTCTTCCATCGACTTTGCGGCGGACGACAACAGCACCATCGCCACCGTGCGTTCCTTGACGCGCAATCTCGACGCCACGCTGGAGATTCTGGCGGAGAAGCTGCTCGAACCGAAGTTCGACCCGGCCGACTTCGCACGCGTACAGGCGCAGACGCTGCAAGCCATCGAGGCCAGCAAGAAGGAAGCGTCCGAGACCGCCGACACGGTGTTCCAACTGCTGCTCTTCGGCGCCGACAACGCCATCGCCTACCCGGACGTCGGCACCTCGGCCGGCGTGGCGGCAATCGCTCTCGACGACGCCCGCGCCTTCTACGCCAGCCACTATCTGCCGGCCACCGCCAGCGTGGTGGTGGTGAGCGATCTCGACCAGGCCGCGGTGATGGACAAGCTCGCAGTGCTCGAACGCTGGACCGGCGGCGCGACGCCGGCGGCGCCCTTGCAGCCGTTCCCCGAACCCGCCGGCGGGAAGCTCTACCTGGTCGACAAGCCGGACGCCGCGCAGTCCGAGATCCGCATCGGCAAGCGCGCCCTGAACTTCGACGCGACCGGCGAGTTCTACCGCGCCGGCTTGGCCAACTTCGTGCTCGGCGGCGCCTTCAACAGCCGCATCAACCTGAACCTGCGCGAAGACAAGGGCTACACCTACGGCGCGCGCTCGACCTTCTACGGCATGAAGGATTACGGCTACTTCGTGGCCTCGGCCGGGGTGCGCACCGACGCCACGGCGCCGTCCATCGTCGAGTTCGAAGCGGAGATCCGCGGCTACGCGGAAAACGGCATCGACGCCGACGAGCTGGCCTTCACGCGCAGCGCCATCGGCCAGCGCGACGCCCGCAGCTACGAGACGCCGCGCCAGAAGCTCGCGTTCCTCGCGGACATCCTCGACTACGACCTGCCAGCCGACTTCGTGGACACCCAGAACGCCATTCTGGCGACCATCCCGGCGGCCGAACTGAACGCCGTCGCCGCTCGGCACTTGACGATGGACGACATGGTGATCGTGGTCGTCGGCGACCGCACGGTGGTGCAGCCGGAACTCGAAGGCCTCGGCCACGAAATCGTGCATCTCGACGCCGACGGCAAGGCGCTGCCAGCGGAACCCGCGGCGGGGCCGACCGAAGAAGCCGGCTAAACGCCCCGCTGAGGCCGGTCGAACGGCCTCCAATCCGACCTCTGAAACCCTCCCGCCGGGGAGGGCGTTCCGCCATGTTTGCCAACAGCCAGCAATACTGTATATAATTCCACATATCGAGTGGCGGCACGCCGCCCGAAGCCAAACCAACGACGCCAACAAGGAGCGCCCATGAACGCCCTCGCCAGCAGCCATCCCGACCCCCACCGCCGCAACCTGCTTCGGAGCTACCGCGCAGCCTCGCGCCACGCCTGCCTGTTCCTGCAGGAACTGCGCGAGTTCGACCTGCAGCGCGCCTACCGCCAGCCAATGGCCGGCGGCAAGGTCGCCGCCAGCACGCCGGCGTGGCTGCACGCCGCCTGCGGCCTGGATCAAGACGCCGCCCGCGAAGAACTGCGCATCGCCTACGCCCTGCTCAACCTGCCGCGCATCGAAGACGCCTTCGAACGCGGCGACCTCTCCCACCGCAAGGTGCGCGCCCTGACGACCATCGCCACGGCCGGCAACGAAGGCGCGTTGATCGACTTCGCCCTCGCCACCACCGATGCCCAAGTCGCCGCCTACTGCAAGGCGCAGGGCGGTCTGGCGACGGGCGGCGCACGTCCGCAAGCGCTTGGCGGTTCAAGCACCGGCAGCATGACCACCACGGAGGCGCAATGAAACAGGAGGGCTGGCGCAGCGAGAGAGACGAGCCGCGCATCGGCGCCTGCGCACCGTGCTATGGTGCCGGCCAAGACGACATCGTCGGATGCCGGCCCGCCATGCCCAACGAGCGACAGACGGAAGCCTTCGTTCGCCGCCACTTCTCCACTTGGGCACCGAAAGTCACGGTCGAGGAGCAGGGCTCCGAGTCGCCGCGCATCGCGAAGCTCCTTCGAGCCGCCTCGAAATCCGGCGCCGGGCAAGGCCGGCCGGACTTCATCGTGCAGTTCAGGGACGAGCCGGAGCTGCTCGCCGTCATCGAGTGCAAGGCCCGAACGACGGCGCACGAGAGCCCGACCCGCCAAGCCCATGCGGACTACGCCGTGGACGGCGCACTGAGCTACGCAGCCCACCTCAACAAGGGGTTCGACGTGCTGGCGATCGCCGTCAGCGGCACCGCCAAGCGCCACCGCGTCTCCCACTTCCTGCACCTGCGGTCCCAGCGTGAAGCCCACCAAGTATTCGGCGACGCGCTGCTGACGCCGGAGGACTACCTGCGCGGCTACCGCAACGACGACGCCAAGTACCGGCAGGACTTCGGCTCGCTGCAAGTGTTCATCAAGGAGCTCAACGACACGCTGCACATCGACCGCGTGTCCGAGGGCGACCGCGCGCTGCTCATCAGCGCGATCCTCATTGCCCTCGAGCGGCCGTCCTTCAAGAAGGCATTCGCCGCGGAGAGTAAACCGAGGACGCTCGCCAGGATGACGGTCGATGCGGCTGTGGAGTCGCTGCGCGACGCTGGGCTGGACGGCCTCAAGCTCGACGTCATCAAGCAGGAGTTCGGCTTCCTGCCGACCTCGCCGATACTGGCCAGCAAGCCGGGCGAGCTCCGAGAGATCATCGCCAGCATCGACGACAACGTCAACGCGTTCCGCAAGACGCACCAATACCGAGACGTGCTGGGTGCCCTCTACATCGAGTTCCTGCGTCACGCCAACAGCGACAAGGGGCTGGGCATCGTCCTCACGCCGCCGCACATCACGGAACTGTTCGCCGACCTCGCCGGCGTCAACGCCAAGTCCATCGTCTACGACAGCTGCGCCGGCACCGGCGGCTTCCTGATCAGCGCCATGAAGAAGATGATCGAAGACGCCAAAGGCAACGCCAAGGTGGAGCGCGCCGTCAAGACGAAGCAGCTGCACGGCGTGGAGCTGCAATCGAGCATCTATCCGCTGGCGGTCTCCAACATGTTCGTCCACCAGGACGGCAAGACCAACATTCGCCACGGCAGCTGCTTCGACGACGACGTGATCGCGAGCATCGCCAAGCTCAAGCCGACGGTCGGGATGCTCAACCCGCCATACAAGGCCGACAAGCGAAGAGATGCGGAAGAGCTGGAGTTCGTCGCCGGCAATCTGCGCTGCCTCCATCCGGGCGGCGTCTGCGTCGCCATCGTGCCCATGCAGTCCGCGCTCTCCCAGCAGGGAAGAATCGCCGACTGGAAGCGCGAGCTCCTCTCGAAGCACACGTTGGACGCCGTGTGTTCCATGCCGAACGAGCTCTTCTTCAACTCCAAGGTGGGCGTCGTGTCGTGCGTGATGGTGTTCACGGCGCACAAGCCCCATCCGCGCAACAAGAAGGTCTTCCTCGGCTACTTCAAGGACGACGGATTCACGAAGCTCAAGATCGGCGGACGGCAGGATGCCGAAGGACGATGGGAGGAAATCAAGCAAAGATGGCTGGAACACTACCTCAATCGCCGCAGCACGCCGGGGCTGAGCGTCAACGTCGAACTCGGCGCAGAGGACGAGTGGGTGCCGGAAGTGTTCATGGAGACGGACTATTCGGCTGTGGCGGACGCCCTGTTCGAGCAGACGCTCCACGACTATTCCACCTACCTGTTCCGCAGCCGTCGGCTGCGCCTCGTCAGCGACGACAGCGTCGAACCCAAGCGCACGCGGCTGCGCGATCCATCGGGCTGGCGCAGATTTCCGTTGACCGACCTGTTCACGGTATCTGGAACCACGACCACGCCGCCGCGAGACTTGGCGTACTGCGACCCAGGAGACAACCCCTACGTCACCACCCAGGCGACCAACAACGGCGTCGGCGGCTTCTATGCCCACGCCACGGAAGAAGGCGGCGTCGTCACCGTGGACAGCGCGGTCGCCGGCTACAGCGCCTTCCAGAGCGCGGCCTTCTCGGCATCCGACCACGTCGAGAAGCTCGCCCCGTCGTTCCGCATGACGCCCCGGACGGCGATGTTCCTGGTGACGATTCTCAACATGGAGCAGTACCGCTACAACTACGGCCTCAAACGGGCACAGAAGCGCCTGAAGCGCGAATCCCTGCGTCTACCCTGCACCAAGGGCGGCGACCCGGACTGGCGGCACATGGAGCAGTACATCGCCGGCCTGCGCTATTCGGCGAATCTGCGCGAACAAGGTTGAACACGAAAGGCGTTGACAGTCGGATGCTTGACATAAAGTAGGGCAGCCTGGAGGACTTGGTTGGAGGCTTCGGGATTGAGCAGGAGAAGCAGGAGATGACGACATGAGAATCGTGACTAAGGACATCCAAGCCCGATTCGAGCTTGGTGAAGACGAGATCGCTTTCTGGAATGGCTTGTCGGCGGCCGAGCAGGACGCTTTCCATGATCAGGCCGTCTACGAACTGCGCGATGCCATCGCGCAGGAGAACTTTAACGGCAAGCTGGGGATCCGCGGCGTGCATGGCAAGGGCTCGGCGTTGGCTGAGGCCGTGCAACGCGCCTACGAGGCCAGCCCGGAATACAAGGCCCAGCGCGAAGAGACTCGGCGCAAGCAGCGCGAAGCGAGGGACAATGCCGAGCATGAGTGCTACGAGTGCCATCGCGTCGTTCCCTTCAAGCACGCTTTGGTGGCGGGCGAGGCAGCCCTGTGTTTCGATTGTGCGCGCCAAGGCCCTTTGGCGCATTTGGTGCCAGCCAGCTATGGCTAGGGGCCGACGATCCTTGCTCCGTTTCGCCCCACCCGCCGATGCCACAGCAAGAACAGCGCTGGCACCACCGCCAGTGCCAGCACCGCGGCCCCTAGCACGCCGCCGAACATCGGCGCGGCGATGCGGCGCATGACTTCGGCGCCGGTGCCTTCGCCGAGCATGATGGGCATGAGGCCGGCGACGAGGGTGGCGGCGGTCATGGCGATGGGGCGTACGCGTCGGGCGGCGCCGTCGAGGACGGCGAGGCGGATGTCCTGGGCGTCGAGGGCGCGTCCTTCCCGTTCGGCAAGCGTTGCGCGTTCGGCGAGGGCCAGGCGCAGGTAGGTCACCATCATCACGCCGAGTTCCACGGCCAGGCCGGCCAAGGCGATGAAGCCCACGGCCACGGCAACCGAGAGGTCGTAGTCGAGCAGATGGAGCGTCCATGCGCCGGTCGCCAAGGCAATCGGCAGTGCGCCGAGCACCATGGCCACGGCGCTCAAGCGGCGCAGGGCGAAGTACAGCAGGACGACGATCACCAGCAGCACCAGCGGCGCGGCGACGGCGAGGCGTTGCTGGGCGCGCAGGAGGTACTCGTACTGGCCGGACCATGAGACGGAATAGCCTTGGGGCAGCTGCACGCGCGCCGCCACCGCCCGTTGCGCTTCCGCCACGTAGGTGCCGAGGTCCCAGGCGTCGTCGATGTCCACGTAGATCCAGCCGCTCGGGCGTCCGTTCTCGGTCTTGATGACGGGCGGGCCGGCGGTGATGCGCACGGTGGCGACGTCGGCCAGCGCGATGCGCGCACCCCTCGGCGTCACCACGGGCAGCAGCTTCAGGCGCTCCAGCGAGTCGCGCACACGCTGCGGGTAGCGAAGATTCACCGGATAACGCGCCAGCCCCTCCACCGTGCGCGTGATGTCCTGGCCGCCGACGGCGGTGCGCACGATGTCCTGCACGTCGGCGACGTTGAGGCCGTAGCGGGCGGCACGACGGCGGTCGATGTCCACTTCCACGTAGCGCCCGCTGGCAACCCGCTCCACGTAGGCCGAGGCCGTGCCGGGCAGTTCGCCGAGCACCGTCTCGATGTCCACGCCGATGCGCTCCACCAGCGCCAGATCGGGGCCGGTCACCTTCACGCCAACGGGCGTCTTGATGCCGGTGGCCAGCATGTCGATGCGCGTCTTGATGGGCATGGTCCAGGCGTTGGCAAGGCCGGGCACGCGCACGCGCCGGTCGAGTTCGTCGCGCACCGCGTCGAGGGTGATGCCGTCGCGCCACTCGTCCTTGGGCTTCAGCTGGATCACCGTCTCGATCATCGTCAGCGGGGCCGGGTCGGTGGCGGTCTCGGCGCGGCCGATCTTGCCGAAGACCCGCGCCACTTCCGGCACCGTGCGGATCAGGCGGTCGGTCTGCTGCAGCAGTTCGCGCGCCTTGTCGATGGAGATGCCCGGATGGGTGGTGGGCATGTACATCAGATCGCCCTCGTCGAGCGGCGGCATGAACTCGGAGCCAAGCTGGGAGGCAGGCCAGGTGGCCGAAGCCAGCACCGCCACGGCGCCGGCGACAACCCACCAGGGCCGGTGCAGAAACGCCTCGAGCACGGGGCGGTAGGCAGCGGCGAGGATGCGCTCCATGCGGTTCCTGCCGGACGACACCCGGCCACGGATGCAGTAGCCCATCAATACGGGCACCAGCGTCACCGCGAGAATCGCCGCGGCGGCCATCGCATAGGTCTTGGTGAAGGCGAGTGGCGCGAACAGGCGGCCCTCCTGCGCTTCCAAGGCGAACACCGGCAGGAAGCTGAGCGTGATGACCAGCAGCGAGTAGAAGAGCGGTGCGCCGACTTCGGCCGCGGCATCGGCCAGCACCCGCCAGCGCGCCTCGCCGGTCGGCGCCGCGCCGTCGCTCGCCGCATCCGCGAGGCGGCGGTGGCCGTTCTCCACCATGACGATGGCGCCGTCCACCATCGCGCCGATGGCGATGGCGATGCCGCCCAAGGACATGATGTTGGCGTTGATGCCTTGCAGCCGCATCAGGGCGAAGGCGGCGAGAATGGCCACCGGCAGGCTCAGCACCACCACCAGCGACGAGCGCAGGTGGAACAGGAAGAGCGCGCACACCAGGGCGACGACGGCAAGCTCTTCCACAAGGGTGGTGCCGAGGGTCGCCACGGCACGTTCGATCAGCGCCGAGCGGTCGTACACGGGCACGATCTCCACGCCCGCTGGCAGACCTTGCTTGAGGCCGTCCAGGCGTTCCTTCACGCGGTCGATGGTGGCCAGGGCGTTGGCGCCGCTGCGCATCACGACGATGCCGCCCACCACTTCGCCCTCGCCGTCGAGTTCGGCAACGCCGCGCCGCATGGCCGGGCCCACGCGCAGTTCGGCGACGTCGCCGAGCAGCGTCGGCACGCCGTCCTGGTCGACGCCTAGGGGAATGGCGGCAAGGTCGTCGAGACCGCGCAGATAGCCGGTGAGGCGAACCATGTACTCGGCTTCGGCCATCTCCACCACGGATGCGCCGGCTTCGCGGTTGCCGCGCTCGATGGCGCGGCGGAGGTCCGCCAGGGAGAGGCCGAAGGCGCTCAAGCGATCCGGGTCCACGACCACTTGGTATTGCCGCACCATGCCGCCGACCGTGGCGACTTCGGCGACGCCCGGCACAGTCTGCAGCTCGAAGCGCAGGAACCAGTCCTGAAGCGCCCGCAGCTGCGCCAAGTCGTGGCCGCCGGTGCGGTCCACCAGAACGTATTCGTAGATCCAGCCCACGCCGCTGGCGTCCGGCCCCAGCGCCGGCGCCACCCCTCGGGGCAGCTGGCTGGCGGTCTGGCTCAGGTACTCGAGCACTCTGGAACGCGCCCAGTACAGATCCGTCTGGTCGTCGAAGATCACGTACACGAAGGAGTCGCCGAAGAACGAATAGCCGCGCACGGAGACGGCGCCGGGCACGGCCAGGAGCGCCGTGGCGAGGGGGTAGGTGACTTGGTCCTCCACCACCCGCGGCGCTTGGCCGGGGTAGGCGGTCTTGACGATTACCTGCACGTCCGAGAGGTCCGGCAGGGCGTCTACCGGCGTTTGCGACACCGAATACGCGCCGCCGACGATCAGGCCGACGGTGCCAAGCAGCACCAGAACGCGGTTGCGGACCGCCCAGCGGACGACGCTCTCGATCACGGCGTCTTGCTCAGTGGTGGTGCGGGGCCCCGGCCGGCGCCGTCTCGGCTTCGCCAGTCGAGGCCCGCGAGAGGGCGCTTGCGAGATTGGATTCCGAGTCGATCAGGAACTGGCCGGATACCACCACCTCGTCGCCGGCGTCGAGGCCGCTCGCAATCGCCACCCGAGCGCCGGCTTCGATTCCCGCCTGCACCGGCAGGGAGCGGAACCGTCCGTCGCCCAGCGCTAGCGCCACGCGGTCGACGTCGCCGCCGCGAATCAGCGCCTCGCGGGGGATGTGTACCAGCGGCTCGGTGCGCGGCCCCATCAGCACCACGCGGGCGTACATGTTCGGCCGCAGCACGCGGCCCTCGTTCTCGAAGCCGATGCGCACCTTGAGCGTGCGCGTGCGCGGATCGAGGGTTGGATAGACGTAGTCCACCGTGCCCTGCCAGCGTTCCCCCGGCAGCTGGTCGAAGCGCACCTGCGCGGCCTGGCCTGGGGCGACCGCGCCGGCGTGCCGTTCGAAGACTTCCGCCAGCACCCAGACCCGCCGCAGGTCGGCGATGGAGAGCACGTGGGTGGCCGGCGTCACATGGATGCCTTGGCGCACGCCGAGGTGCGTCACCACGCCGTCGGCGGCGGCGACGGTGCGCACTTGGCGGCTCGGTTCCAGGCGTTCGTCGAGAGCCCCGATTTCCGCCTCGCCCATGCCGAGCGCGAGCAGGCGTTCGCGGGATGCGCGGCGCAGGGCGTCGTTGCCCCGCTCGCGGGCGGCCAGGTATTCGCGCTGGGCGTTGACGAGCGTTGGCGAGTAGATGCCGAACAGCGTCTGCCCGGCGCGAACCGGATCGCCGGCGGCCTGCACGCTCAAGGACTCGATCCAGCCCTCGACGCGGGTGTGGACGTGATGCACGGCGTCTTCGTCGTATTCGACGTAGCCGACGGCGTCGATGCGCTGCTGCAAGCGGCCGCGTTCGGCCAGCGCGGTGCGCACGCCGAGGTTGTGCGACACGGTGGGATCGATGCGCACGACGCCGGGTTCGTCCGCTGTCCCAGCAGCGGGTTCGTCGGCGTAGACCGGCACCAGGTCCATGCCCATCGGCGACTTGCCCGGCTTGTCGCGGCGATAGTTGCGGTCCATCGGCGCCACCCAGTAGAGCACCTTGGGCTCCGCGTCCTCGCTCGGCGGCGCGGTTGGCGCGAGCCAGCGCCCGATACCGACGCCAACCGCCAACGCAGCGAGCACGGCAACGCTGATCGCAGCGACGGTGCGCCAAGTCACGACGGTTCTGCCAAGTAGGCGATCTCGGCCCTGGCGCGGTGCCGTTCGGCGCGCAGTTCAAGGCGCTCCAGCTGCATGTCGAGCAGCTCGATCTGGCTGTGCACGACCGTGGCCAAATCGCCAGCCTCGCTGCGGTATGCGGCCAGCGCCGCGTCTGCGGCGGCTTCGGCCTTGACGAGAAGTCCTTCGTCGTAGACGGCCAGCCGCCGGCCGAGGTCGAGCCAGCGGGCATGTTCCCGGCGCAGATCGGCCGCCAGCCGCCGCAGCAGGTCGTCCTTGCTGGCGAGCGCGGCACGGTACTGCGCTTGGGCGGCGCGGATGCCCCGCTGCTGCCGCTCCCGGGCGAGCATCGGCACGCTGAACGCCGCCGAGGCGCTCACGATGTCCGAGCGCGGCAGCCCGCTGGGGTGGCGGCCATCGCGGTAGCCGTAGCCGACGTCGAGAGTCCATGCCGGGCGCAAACGCGCTTCGGCGAGCGCCAGCGCGGCGCGGCTCTGTTCGATTCGGGCGCTGGCGACGGCAAGGGCCGGATGGCCAGCCAAGGTGGCTTGCAGGGCGTTGAACTCCTCAAGCGCCGACCACTGCGGTGGCTCGGCGTCGATGCCGCGCCGCGCCGCGTCGCCAATCCAGCGCCCGAGGGACGCTTGCGACTCCGCCTGTCGTTGCGCCAAGGCGATCAGCCGCGCTTCCAGATGGCCGCTCTTCAATTCGGCGCGCAGCACGTCGCTCTGGCTCTTGCTGCCCACCGCGTAGAGCGAGCGCTCGATGTCCACGAGCTCCGCGAACGCGGTGCGCGAGGCGACGACAAGGGCGCGGCTGCGAATGGCCAGAAAGCCGTCCAGCCAAGCGTGGCGCACCGCCAGACGAACGCTGCGCCCGCGCTCTTCCGCTTCAGCGCGCCGCGTCTGGGCGCTGGCCGATTCACGGCGCTCGGCGGCTTGGCGTTCGGCGGCGGGAGGAAGCAGCTGCCGCACCCCGACCTGGGCGTGGGTCATCGGTTCGCTGTCGAAGCCGCCGTATTCGACGGGAAAGTTGACGGTGGCGAAGCGCACCTGCGGCGGCGGCAGCCGGCCGGCGGCCACGGCAAGATGCTCGAACGCCTCGGCCTCTTCGAGCAGCGCGACGCCCCCGGGGTCGCCACCGAGCGCAAGCCGTTCGGCTTCGGCGAGCCCAAGCGGGGCGTTGGCTGCGGACGCGATACCGCACGCCAAGCCGAACAACGTGCCGGCCGCCAGCGCAAAGCGGCGCTTCATGCGCGCCCGTTCCACGCGAAGTTGGGTCGAAGATTCACGACGCGCCGCTTGTCCGCCTGAGCAGGGCGCCCATCATGCCCCTGCCACGGCGTCTCGCGCTAGGCGTCTTCGCCCTTCGCCCTTGGCACCGCAGTCGAAAGCGCGCGTGAACGCAACCGCAGCAACCGCAGCCAGCACGGAAACGCACGAGTCGTGAACGGAGTACCATCTCGGCTTCGATTGTGGGGTGGCCATGACGCAACGACTGCGCGGCAAGCGCGTGCTCTTGACGCAGGCGTCGGAATACATGGGCCCGGCCACCGTCGAGGTGTTCGAGGAACACGGGGCGGAAGTCGTCGCCGACGACGGCGATTTGACGGATGCCGGGCGCTGTCGCGAGCTCGTACGCGAGGCCGGCCGCATCGACGTGCTGGTCGCCAACCTGGCGTCGCCCAACTTCAGCGGCACCGAGGTGACTGCTCTGGCGGACGACGACTGGCGCACGCCCTTCGCCATGCTGGTCGATCCACTGCATTGGCTGGTGCAGGCGGTGCTGCCGCAGATGATCGAACGGCGCAGCGGCAAAGTGGTCGTCTACGGCAGCGCCACGGCATTGCGCGGCTTGAAGACGGTGGCCGCCTACTCGGCAGCGCGCGCCGCACAGGTCGGCTACGTGCAGGCGGTGGGCGTTGAAGTCGCGCCGCACAACGTGCAGGTGAACCTCATCGCCCAGAACTACGTGGAGAACCGCGAGTACTACCCGCCCGAACTCATGCAGAAGGATTCCTTCGTGCGCTCCCTGAAGCGCCAAGTGCCGGCGGGACGGCTGGGCACGGCGCGGGAAGACGCGCTCTTCGCGCTGTTCCTCGCCAGCGACGAGAGCGGCTTCTTCGCTGGCCAGGCGTTCCCCTTCGCCGGCGGCTGGGCGCAGCGTTGATGATTCTTTCGCCATTCTTGCAAATGTCGAAGGCCGCGACGGGCCTGAAGGGAGAATCCCGCAACCGGCCCGCGATGCGAAGAGTCCTCGTGGCGACGTCGATCGCCATACTGATCGCGGTGGCGATTGCCGTGCTGCTGCCTACCGCCCCGTCCGACATCCCTGCCGCACCGGCGTGGCAGCCGAGCGGCGTCTACTTGACGTTGGCCTATGTCCACTTCGCCACCATTGCGCCTTGCTTTCTGATCGGCATATGGGTGCTGTTGCGGCCCAAGGGCACGCCCGTCCACAAATTGCTCGGCAGGATCTACGTGGTGCTCATCTCCTTCTCGTCCGTCGTGGCGGCGGCCATGCCGGCAGCCTTGGGCCCTCGGCTTTGGAACCACTTCGGCTTCATCCACCTGTTCTGCGTGGTGGTCTTCGTGAGCGTCCCCCTGGCCATTTGGGCCATCAGGCGCGGCAACGTGAGGATGCATGCCAACACCATGCTGGGGATGTTCTTTGGCGGCATTCTCATCGCCGGCACGTTCGCGCTCATGCCGGGAAGGCTGCTCCACACATGGCTGTTCGCTGGCGGCTGGGTGCAGCCTTGAGGATGCTTTCGCCATCCTTGCGGACGCTCTGGGCGGTCGCCCTCGGCCTAGCTGCCGGCGCGCCGGGCGTGATCGGCGCTTGGGCGGCAACGCCGGCGGAACACTACAAGCAGTGGTGCGCCGTCTGCCACGACACGCCGCCGGATGCCAAGACGCCGCGCGTGGATGCCATCCGGCGCATGAGCCGGGTGCGCATCCGCCATGCGCTCACGCGCGGGCAGATGGCGCAGTACATCGGCGACATGACCCGGCGCGAGGCGCTGGCGCTGGCCGACCATCTGGCCGAGGACCAGGAAGCCGCGATGCCGTCGAGCGCATTCTGCGAAAGCTCCGCCGGCGTCCTGCCGGCCATCGACCGCTGGGGTCTCGATGCCGCCAACAGCCGCTGGCAGCGCGATACGTCGATCAACGCCGGCAACGTCGGCGAGCTGGCGCTGCAATGGACATTCGGGGCGCCCAACGTGGCGTCCATGCGCTCGCAGCCGGCGGTGAGCGCAGACACGATCTTCCTGCCGACGCTCGCCGGGCGGCTGTTCGCCCTCGACCGCGCCAGCGGCTGCATCCGCTGGACCTACCGCACGGACCGGCCGCTGCGCACCGCGGCGACCCTGGGCAGCATCGGCGAGCGGGCGGTGCTGTTCGTCGGCGACCAGGCTTCCGCCATCCACGCGATCGACGCGGCGACGGGCGAGCTGGTGTGGCAGCGCGACGTCGGCCTGTTCGATGCGTCCATCGCCACCGGCGCCGCCGTGCAGCATGGCGAACGCCTGTTCGTCCCCATCTCGGCATTCGGCGTGGCGCTTGCCATGCAGCCGGACTACGAATGCTGCAAGTCGCACGGCGCCGTGCGCGCCCTGAACGTCGCCGACGGTTCCATCCTGTGGACGACGCGCATGACAGCCGACGCGAAGCCCACCTACGAAAACGAGCTTGGCGTGCAGATGTGGGGGCCGTCCGGCGCCGCGGTGTGGACGACGCCGGCCATCGATGCCGAACGCGGCCTGCTGTACGTCGGCACCGGCGAAAACACGTCGTCCCCGGCAACTGAACTCTCCGATGCGATAGTCGCTCTGGACGTGGCGACGGGCGCGATTCGTTGGCACTTCCAAGGCACCGAGAACGACGCCTTCAACATGGCCTGCGGCCGAGGCCGTCGCGCCTCCGCGAGCTGCCCGAAGGAAGACGGCCCGGATTTCGACTTCGGCGCCTCGGTGGTGATCGCCAAGAACGCCGAGGGCGAGGACGTGCTGCTGGCCGGGCAGAAGTCCGGCGGCGTCTTTGCGCTGCGCCCCGCCGACGGCAAGCTCCTTTGGCAGCGGCGCATCGGCCCAGGCAGTGCCCTCGGCGGCGTGCATTGGGGCATCGCCGCCGATGCGACACAGGTCTACGTGCCGATTGCCGATCCCTTCTTCGCCGGCCGCGAGCGCAAGCCCGGGCTGTGGGCGCTGGCCATCGAAGACGGCGCGGACGTTTGGAACCACCGCGCCGAGCCGCTCTGCCCGCCGATACCCCGAGGCGAGCAGAAGACCGCCTGGCCAGAATGCCCGTTTCGCTACGAGTTCTCCGCCGCGGCAAGCATCGCCGGCGACGTCGTCTTCGCCGGCGCGTTGGACGGCCAAGCCCTCGCCTTCGACCGGCGCGACGGCAACGTGCTGTGGCGGTTCGACACGAAGCAGCCCTTCGAGACCGTGAACGACGTGGACGGCCACGGCGGCGCCATCGACAACCCTGGCATGGTGGTCGCCGGCGATCAGCTGCTGGTGCTCTCCGGCTACGACATGTTCGGCCAGATGCCGGGCAACGTGCTGCTGGCGTTCGCACTGCCGAACGAGCCCGCAGAGTCCGCGCCAGCGGATTGACGGACGGGAATCGTTGCGGCGTTCAGCGCACGCGGCTGACGCGCACCACTTGGCGCGTGCGCTGGTTGGTGAGGTCGTGCATGCCCAGGAACCGTTCGCGGATGCGCACCGCATCGCCGACCTCGTAGCTGGTTCCCGGCTGGTATTCGTTCTCGCGCCACGTCTCCCCGTTGTCGAGGACGATCTGGAAGTTGCCGCGCATCAGCTTGGCGACGCGCACGACCTTGGCGGCGATGGCGTTCGGGTCCGCAGCGTCGTCCGGCGTATTCGCCGGCGCTTCGCCGCTCGTCTCGCCCCGATCGCGGTCTCGAAACAACCGCCCAAACAATCCGCGCCTCTCGGCTTTGGCCGGCGGCGCTTGCCGTTCCTCTGTCTGTTCCAGGACGGCTTGATCTGGGATCGCGGGCGGCACGGACTCGACCGGTGGCGCAGCGTGTTCCGTTTCGGCGGCCTGGACTGCCTGATCCGCCGGCGCCGCATCCGGCGCTTCGCTCACGGGCACCGGCGCCTGAGGGCGAACGGCACGGTCGAAGCAGGCGAGGCGCTCGGCGTCGTCTGCGACGCTCGCGCACTGCTCCATCGTCGTTTGGCGTTGGTCCGCAAGCAACGCGGCGCTCGTCCACGCGCCGGCCGCGAAGAGCACGAAGCGGCCAAGCGTCAAGGCGCATGTTCGCCGTTTTGAAGCCTTCCGACGTGTCACTCCATCCCTCCGCGCAAGGGGCCAGCGGATTATGACACGCCCGCCGGCAACAGCCGTGCTGCCGCCTTGGGCGGCACGGCATCCCGTGGCCCGTCTGGCGACGTCCGACGGTGCCCAGCCGCACATCGTGCCGGTGGTGTTCTGCGAGTTCCACGGCGCCCTGTGCATTCCCATCGACGGCAAGCGGAAATCCGGCCGCCCCCTCAAGCGCATCGCCAACATCGAACGCAATCCGGCAGTCTCGCTGCTGATCGACGAGTACCGCGACGACTGGTCGCGCTTGCGTTGGCTGCGCATCGACGGCAACGCCGAGATCGTGCCCACCACGCCGGAACTCGCCGCCGCGCTGACCGCCAAATATCCGCAATACCAGCACGTCGAAGTCGGCGCCAGCGCCATTCGCATCGTCGTCCGCAAGTGCCAAACTTGGGCGGCCTAGGCTGTCGGGGCCGATCTTGAAGCGCGGGGCTTGAAGAAGACCGTCCGGTCCACCAGCCAAGCCAGGGCCGCTTGCCACTGCCGGCTCACAGCCCAAGCAGTCGGCACTCCTCATGCCGGAAGCAATCCACCAAGTGGTCGTTCACCATCCCCGTGGCCTGCATGTGGGCGTAGACGATGGTGCTGCCGACGAAGTTGAAGCCGCGCTTCCGCAAGTCCTTGCTGATGCTGTCCGAAAGCGCGGTTGAAGCCGGCACTTCCGCCAACGAGCGCCAGCGGTTCTGGATCGGCCGGCCGTCCACGAAGTTCCAGATGTAGTCGGAGAAGCTGCCCCATTCCTCCTGCACCGCCAGGAAGGCTTGGGCGTTGCGCCGGGCGCTCTTGACCTTCAGCCGATTGCGGATGATGCGCGGGTTCCGGAGCAGGCGTTCGAGCTTGGCGTCGCTGTAGCGGGCCACCTTGGCCGGGTCGAAGCCGTCGAAGGCGGCGCGGTAGCCCTCGCGCTTGCGCAGCACGGTGATCCACGCCAAGCCGGCCTGCGCGCCTTCGAGCACCAGGAACTCGAACAGCGCGCGGTCGTCCTTGAGCGGCACGCCCCACTCCGTGTCGTGGTAGCGCACGTAGAGCTCGTCGTCGCCGCACCAGCCGCAGCGCGAGAGGGCGGATGGACGCGCCACGCTATTCGCCTGGGCCCTCGCCGGCCAGCAGCACCGGCCGCACGGCGTCGCGCCAGATGTCGTAGCCGGCGTCGTTCATGTGCAGCCCGTCGCGGATGAAGATATCCGGCTTGGGCTCGCCCGCGTCGTTCAGCATCGGCGTCGCCACGTCGATGAAGGTCAGGCGCGGGTCGGCTTTTGCGCGGTCGGCCAGCCCGACGTTCACGGCCTGCATCGCGTCCCACATGTGCCAGCGGGCGAGGCTCGGCTTCACCGCGATGACGTAGATGCGCGTTTCCGGCAGGCGTTCGTGGAGCGCTGCTGCCACGGCGTCGAAGTCGCCGAGGACGCGCTCCGGCGCACCGCCCAGGGCAATGTCGTTGTCGCCCTCGTAGAGCAGCACCGCGCGCGGCGCGTGGCGCAGCACCAGTTCCTCGACGAAGTGCAGCACGTCCGCCATGTTGCTGCCGCCGAAGCCGCGCGGAATTACCTGCAACGGCGCAAGATCCTCGGCGATGCGCCGATGCCAGCCTCTCATGCTGGAACTGCCGGTGGCGACGATGGCGCCCTTCGGCGGCGGCGTCTGCGCTTCCGACGCCAGAAAGCCGTCGATGGCGCCGCGGAACCGCTCCGGGGCCGGATATTCCGCAGCGGCGCCGAACGCGAACGGCCCCACCGCCCAGACCAACGCAACAGCCAACAGTCGCTTGCTCATCTCCACCTCCTTTTCAGGCCAGCACACAGGCAGTGCCACTGCGAACCATGCGAACCTTAATGCATGGCGGAGTCTTTCGGCGAAGGCCGTCGATGAGCGCGGCACACCCCCGCGGTCTCGGCAGGTGGATGGCGCGAGTGCCGCTCGTCGCCGTGCTGCGCGCCTATCGGCGTGGCGATCTGCCCCACGACTTCACCGCCGGCCTAGTGCTCGGCATGGTCACCGTGCCCCAGGCCGTGGCCTATGCGTTCCTCGCCGGGTTGCCGGCGCAAGCGGGGCTCTACGCCAGCCTGCTGCCGATGGTGGTCTACGCGGTGTTCGGTTCCTCGCGGCAGCTGGTGGTTGGGCCGGTCGCCATCGCCGCGCTGATGGTGGCGGCGACGATTGGCGAACACGCGCCGGCGCATTCCGCTCGCCACTTGGACGTGGCCATCGCCTTGAGTCTGCAAGTGGGCGCGTTCCTCGTCCTGCTGCGGCTGGCGCGCATGGGCGGCATCGCCAACCTGCTCAGCCACCCGGTGTTGGCTGGCTTCGTCAATGCCGCGGCCATCCTGATCGTGGTCTCGCAACTGCCGGCCTTCGCCGGCGTGGACGCGCCTGAACACGGGCCCGCCGGCCCACGATTGTGGACGTTGGCGAAGACCTTGCCGGCCGCCAACATCGCGGCGCTGACGATTGGCCTCGGCAGCTTGGCCGCGCTGTGGGCCGTGCGTCGCTATGCGGGCGCAATAGCAGGCTGCAACCGCGATCATCCCTTGAGCCGCTGCGGCCCGCTGCTGGTTGCCATGCTCGCCACCATCGGCGTGGTCGCTTTGGACGTCGACGTCGAAACGGTCGGCGTCGTGCCGGCCGGCCTGCCGCAGTTCGCCTTTCCTGCGTTCGACGCCGCGCTGTGGTGGGATTTGGCGCCCAACGCGGCGTTGATCGCGCTGGTGGTCTACGTGGAGAGCTTCGCGGTCGGCAAGGCGTTGGCCGCCAAGCGGCACGAGCGCATCGACGGCAATCAGGAACTGCTCGCCCTCGGCGTCGCCAACATGAGCGCCGCGTTCACCGGCGCCTATCCTGTCGCTGGCAGTTTCAGCCGCTCCAGCGTCAACCAGGCAGCTGGCGCGCGCACGCCGGTGAGCGGGCTGGTCTGCGCCTTGGTCGTCGTCGCCACGCTCCTGTGGCTGACGCCGCTCTTCGAGCACCTGCCCCGTGCCGCATTGGCGGCGGTGGTCATCGCCTCGGTGTGGGGATTGGCGGACTTTCGCTCGCTGCGCCAGCACTGGCGCTTCCACCGCGCCGACGCCGTGGCGCACGTTGCCACGCTGGGCGGCGTGTTGGCGGTGGGCGTGGAGGCCGGCCTGCTGGTCGGCGTGGCGGTCTCGCTGGCGCTGTTCCTGCGGCGTTCGAGCGATCCGCACATCGCGGTCCTCGGCCGCCTGCGCGACACGCCGCACTTCCGCAACGTCCGCCGCTACGCCGTGCAGACCTGGCCGCACCTGCTGGTCGTGCGGGTGGACGAGAGCCTCTACTTCGGCAACGCCGATCAAGTGGAAACGCGCATCGAAACGCTGGCGCGGGAGGAGAGCGCGCTGCGCCACCTGGTGCTGGCGATGAGCGCCGCCAATTTCGTCGATGCCTCGGGCTTGGAAATGCTGCGCCGGCTCGCGCTGCACCTCGCACGCAGCGAAGTCGCGCTGCACCTGTGCGAAGTGAAGGGCCCGGTGCGCGATCAGCTCGAACACGCGGACATGGCAGCCTGGCTCTCCGGGCGCGTCTTCCGCACCGTGGACGACGCCGTGAACGATCTGACCGGGGAGAAGGGGAGCTGGGTCTGGCACCCCGCGCCGCCGTGAGTCCACATCATAAGTCGCACACGACGTTGCGGCGATTTCCTACACGCGGACGGGGCGATGGCGCACACGACAACGGGGCGATGGCGCACAGGTCCGCCCGTGGCGGCGCGTTAGCGTACGCACCCATGAGCAACGCACTGCCGACCAGCGATCCGATCCGCAAGCGCCTCTGCGCATTCCCGCGCATGGTGGCGGACCTCCTGCGCAGCCTTTTCGCCGACGAAGACCTCGGCGCCGACTACGACACGCTCGAGAGGCTCCCCGCCGAGTACGTCGGCAACGCCTTCCAGCAACGGCGCGGCGACACGGCGTGGCGGCTGCGCGCCCGCAGCGCCGACCACGCCGGCGGCTGGCTGAACGTGCTGGTGATGATCGAATACCAATCCACAACCGATTCGGCCATGGCGCTGCGGGTGCTGGAATACACGGCGCTGCTGTACGTCGAACTGCTGCGCGCCGGCAGCCACGCGCCAGGCGCCTTGCCGCCGGTGCTGCCCATCGTGCTCTACAACGGCGACGCGCGGTGGCGCCCGGCGACCGAGATGCGCGACCTGATCGCCAAGCCGTCGGCAGTGCTGGCGCCGTACCAGCCGTCGCAGCGCCATGTCGTGCTTGACGAGCGCCGCGTGACGGCGGAAGAATTGAAGCTGCATGGGCTGACGCTGACCGTGGCGCAGTTGGAGCAGAGCGGTTCGGTGGCGGACTTGGCGCACGTGGCGCGACGGCTGACGGCGCAGTTGTCCGCCGGCGAGCGCGAGTTGAGGCGGACGTTCGCGGACTGGCTGCGCGTATTGGAACGGCGGCTGGGCTCTGGCGAACGCACGTGGCAGCCGACGGATGATCTGAGTTTGGAGGACATGACGGTGAGCTTGGAAGAACGCGTGGCGGAGTGGCCAAAGCCGTACATTCGGCAGGGCATCACCCTGGGGCGCGAAGAAGGCATCGAGCAACAGCGGCAGATGCTGCGTCGCTTGGCGTCGGCGCGGTTCGGCGCGGTCACTGGGGATCGTCTGACAGCGGCCATCGGCGGCGAGGCCGATCCGCAGCGGTTGATGGAGGTGGCCGAAGCGATTGTGCGCTGCGCCACGGGCACCGAACTGCTGCGGGAAATCGGCGCTTAGAACCACAGACGCGGCCGTCCCCAAGTCCCGAGTTTGGAGGACATGACGGTGAGCTTGGAAGAACGCGTGGCGGAGTGGCCGAAGCCGTACATTCGGCAAGGCCGCGAGGAGGGCCGCAGGGAAGGCATCAGCCTCGGGCGCGAACAGGGCATCAGCCTAGGGCGCGAGCAGGGCATCGAGCATGAGCGCCAGATGCTGCGCCGCATGGCATCGGTGCGGTTCGGCGCGGCCATTGGGGATCGTCTGGCGGCGGCCATCGGCGCCGAAGCCGATCCGCAACGCTTGATGGACGTGGCCGAGGCGATTGTGCGCTGCGCCACGGCCAGCGAACTGCTGCGGGAAGTCGGCACCTTCGGGTAACGCCGCGTCAGTTCGCCGATCACTGCATCGCCACAGCCCTTGCGTGGAGGGCCCTCAAGACGCCGGCGGAACCAACGTGTCGATCGACGTGTGCAAGGCGTCGGCAATGCACCGAAGGGTCTGCACAGAGCCGGCCGAGGTCCCGTTCTCGATGGCGGAGATGTGCTCGGTCGAGACGCCGGCATTGCGGGCGAGTTCGTCGGCGCTCAGTCCGCGGTACTCGCGCCAGACGCGCACGCGGTTCTCCCCAGACAACAGCAGACGCTCGACGAACGAAGACGGGAAGCTCTCGCCGCCGTTGGCCTCGGCCTGCCGCATCGCTTCCGCATCGGCGGCATCCTCGAGCGCTTCGCACAGCTCGTCGTAGCAGTCCAGCGGCAACATCGCCCAACGCCGACTGTCGATCTCGAATTGCAGCAGCTTCACCGTCGACTCCTTCTGCTGTAAGCGCACCGCGGATGCGGATGTCGCGGACCAGCACTCGTTCGGCATGATGATCTAGAGCGAACAGCACGCGCCAGTTTCCAACGCGGAGCCGGTAGCCGGGGATGCCAGCCAGAGGCCTGATGTTCGTCTCGGAGCACGTCCCCGACCCGGCGATCGCGGTTGTCGACGATGCCGCTCGCTAGGGCGTCGTTCTTGGCAAGTGCGCCTTGTGGCATTGACGAAAGCCTGTCGTGGCAAACTGAACGGGCGAGCGAAGACTACATGGTGCCCGAAGGCGCTCCCAGCGGCGCCGGTGTTGGTCTTTCCACAGACGTCCGAACGCCGTTCTCTCCGCCACTACTCCCCGCTCGGAAGCTGCAGCGACGGCGGCAGGAAGAGCGTGGCCGCGCCGCCGAGGCACAGGAACGTCCCGAACGGGATAGGCGTGTCGCGGTCGCTTGTTCCGCGCAGCAGGCCGATGGCGGCGTAGAGGATGCCGGCGGTGCTGGCGATCAGCACGATGGGCAGGATGGCGCGCCAGCCGAGCCAGGCGCCGAGGGCGGCGAGCAGTTTGAAGTCGCCGTAGCCCATGCCTTCGCGGCGGGTGAGCAGGCGGTGCGCCCAGTAGAAGAGCCACAGCAGCAGATAGCCGCCGACGGCGCCGGAAAGCGCATCGACGAGAGACGTGCCGCCGGGCACTGCCGCGGCGGCAATCATCCCCAGCCACAGCAGCGGCAGCGTGATCTGGTCCGGCAGCAGCAGCGTGTCGAAGTCGATCAGCGCCAGCGCCAAGAGCGTCATCAGCAGCGCGTAGTGGCAGGCGGCCAGGGGCGTCGCCCCCCAGCGGTGGAGCGCCGCAAGCAGCAGCACCGCGCCGGCGAGTTCCACCAGCGGATAGCGCGGGGAGATGGACGCCGCGCAGTGTCGGCAGCGTCCTCGGAGCGCCAGCCAGCCAGCGACGGGGATGTTGTCCAGCACGCGAATGGACGCATTGCAGCGAGCGCAGCGCGAACGGGGCAGCAGCAGGTCGAAGCGCGCCTTCGCCGGCGGCGCGATGTCCAGCATTTCCAAGGCTTCCGCGCGCCATTGGCGGGAGAGCATCAGCGGCAGGCGGTGGACGACGACGTTCAGGAAGCTGCCGAACGCCAGGCCCACGGCCGCCGCAAGCACCAGCAGCGGCCAGCCCAAAGCGTCGATGTCGAGACCCGGCATCAGTCGTGCTCGACGACCCAGGTGTCCTTGCTGCCCCCGCCCTGGGAGGAATTGACCACCAGCGACCCCTTGCGCAGCGCCACCCGGGTGAGGCCGCCGTTGGTGACGTGGATGTCTTCGCCGGAAAGCACGAACGGGCGCAAGTCCACATGGCGCGGCTCCACCGCGTCTTCGCCCACCAGCGTGGGGACGGTGGAGAGGGTGAGCATGGGCTGGGCGATGTAGTTGCGCGGATTGGCGCGGATCGCCTGCGCCAGCCGGTTGCGCTCCTGGGGCGACGCATGGGGGCCGATCAGCAGGCCGTAGCCGCCGGATTCGTTCGCCGGCTTGACGACGAGCCGGGCGATGTTGTCGAGCACGTATTCGCGCTGTTCGGGTTCGATGCAACGGTAGGAAGGCACGTTGGGCAGGATCGGTTCCTCGCCGAGGAAGTAGCGGATCATGTCCGGAACGTAAGTGTAGATGACCTTGTCGTCGGCCACCCCGCAGCCGGGCGCGTTGGCGAGCGCCACGTTGCCGGCCTGCCATGCCCGCATCAGCCCCGGCACGCCGAGCGCCGAATCCGCCCGAAACGCGGTTGGGTCGAGGAACACGTCGTCGATGCGCCGGTAGATCACGTCCACCCGAGCCAGGCCGGCGATGGTCTTCATGTAGACGCAGTCGTCGCTGCCGACCACCAGATCCGAGCCCTCGACCAGCTCCGCGGCCATCTCCCGCGCCAGATAGGCGTGCTCGAAGTACGCCGAGTTGTAGATGCCCGGCGTCAGCACCACCACGCGCGGCACGCGCCCGCCGGTGGTGGTCAGCGAGCGCAGGCACATGGCGAGGTGGGCGGGATAGTCGTCCACCGGATGGATGCCGTAGTCGTCGAAGAGTTCCGGGAACACGCGCTTCATCACGGCGCGGTTCTCGAGCATGTAGGAGACGCCGCTCGGCACGCGCAGGTTGTCCTCGAGCACGAACAGCTCGCCGTCGTTGTCGCGCACCAGGTCCGATCCGCAGACGTGCGCCCACACGCCGTGGGGCGGATCGATGCCCATGCAGCGCTGGCGGTATTCGCGGGATTCGAGCACGTAGTCCGCCGGCAGCAGGCCGTCGCGGATGCAGCGGCGATGGTGGTAGACGTCGTTGATGAAGGCGTTGAGGGCGCGCACGCGCTGCTTCAAGCCGCTGGCGATGCGGTTCCATTCCGCCTTGAGGATCAGCCGCGGCACGATGTCGAAGGGCCACTCGCGGTCGATGTTGGCGCCGTCGTCGTACACCGTGAAGGTGATGCCCATGGCGCGGATCGCCAGCTCCGCGGCGGTCTTGCGCTCGCTCATCTCGGCATCGCCGAGCCGCGCCAAGGCGGCGAGCAATCGCGCCGCGCCGGGGCGCGTGCTGCCGTCGGCTGTGGCCAGCTCGTCCCAGCAGCCGTCGCTGCGGTAGCGGCGCCAGTCGATGGTCATCTATTGCCGTGCCCGCACAAGTTCGTGGATGTAGCGCAGCTTGTCGACCACCGGCGCGGGAAGCGCGAACGGATAGGCGTCCGGTAGGCCGAGACTGCGGTTCATCTCGTTCATCGACGTGGCCAGGCAGCGCCAATCCGCGACGGCCTGTTCGAAACAGCGCGGTGCGTCGTCGAGCAAGTCCACCGGTCGGCGCCCCGCCGCCAGGACGCCGGCGTGGGCGGCGGTCTGCAGCGCGTCCGCCATGTGCAGGTAGTGCGCCCAGCACTCGGCGAAGTCTTCCAGCGGATGGCAGGAAGCGTAGGCGCCGACGTAGCGCCGCTGCCAGTCCGCCGGCGGGCCGTGCCGGTAGTAGGCATCGAGACTGTCCTGGTACGGCGCGCGTTCGTCGCCGAACACGGCGCGGAACGCCGGGCGGCGTTCGTGGGTCACCAGCCGGTTCCAGTAGTAGTGCCCGGCCTCGTGCCGAAAATGCCCCAGCAGCGTGCGGTACGGCTCGTTCAACGCCATGCGCGCGCGTTCGCGCAGATGCGGGTCCGCTTCCAGCAGGTTGATGGTGATGCTGCCGTGCAAGTGGCCGGTCATCACCGCGTCGTCGGCCACGTCGGCGTCGGGGTCGTCCAAGCGCGCGTCGGCAAGAATGCGGAACGAGAGGCCATCTGGCCGCACCGACCGTCCCTCCACCGGCAGGCGCAAGCTGAACAGGGTGAACAAGAGGCGGCGCTTGGCCTTCTCCACCTGGTAGTAGAGGGAGACGCGGCGCTTGTCTGAAAGGTCGGGGACGATCTCGTTCAAGGAACAAGCCGCGCAGTATTCCGCGCTGGCGTCGGCCACGAGCCAATTGCAGGTGCCCGGCGAGACGTGGTTGGCGCACAGCCGCTCGCCGGGGCATACCGGGCGGAGCGTCAGCGCCTTGGCATCGAAGGCGAGCCGGCGACGGCAGTTCAGGCAGAGGTCGTTCTCGAAGTAGACCGCGGCGCCGCACGCGCAACGAAACGACCGCACTGCGTTGCTCCGGCGCCGGGCCTGGCTGGTGCGCCGCGCTGCCGCTAGCCGTGGCCGTTGGCAATCGCCTCCAGCACCTTCGGCGGCGATAGCGGCAGGTCGGTCATGCGCACGCCGATGGCGTGGCTGACGGCGTTGCCGACCGCGGCCAGCGGCGCCACGATCGGCGTCTCGCCCACGCCGCGCACGCCGTAGGGGTGGTTGACGTTCGGCACCTCGACGATCTGCGTGTCGATCATCGGCAGGTCGGACGCCACCGGCACGCGGTAGTCCAGAAAGCCCGGATTCTCCAGTTCGCCGTGGTCGTCGTAGATGTACTCCTCGTTCAGCGCCCAGCCGATGCCCTGTGCCGCGCCGCCCTGCATCTGGCCTTCGACGTAGTCCGGGTGGATGGCCTTGCCGGCGTCTTGAATGGCCGTGAAGCGCGTCACCGTGGCGCGGCCTGTTTCGCCGTCCACGCGCACGTCGGCCATGTTCACGGAGAAGGACGGCCCCGGCCCTTGCGCGTTCAAGGACGCCCGACCGGAGATCGGCCCGCCGGTGCGAACCGCGTTGCGCGCCAATTCGGCGAGGGAGAGCGGCTGCACGTCGGCGTTGACGCCGGGCGCCGGGCGCGCTTCGCCCTCCGCCCACTCGACTTGTTCGGGGTCGATGTCCCAGGTCAGAGCGGCACGGCGCTTCAACTCGCCGATCACGTCTTCGCAGGCGCGGATCACTGCCATGCCGGTGGCGAAGGTCACGCGGCTGCCGCCGGTGGTGGCGCAGTAGCCGGTGCTGTCGGTGTCGCCGACGCGCACGCGAATGCGCTCGTAGGGCACGCCGAGGGTCTCCGCGGCCATCAGCGCCATCGACGCCCGGCTGCCGCCGATGTCGGGGCTGCCTTCGACGACGTTCACCATGCCGGAATCGGTCACGTGCGCCTCGGCGCTGGACTGGTTGGCGCCGTTGAACCAGAAGCCCACCGCCACGCCGCGTCCTTCGCCATCCTGCAACGCGCTGGCGTAGTGCGGATGCGCCTTGGCGGCGCGCAGGCAGTCGGCGAGGCCGATGCGCCCGAACGTCGGCCCGTAGGTGGCGTGGGTGCCTTCCTTGGCGGCGTTCTTCAAACGCAGGTCGAGGGGATCCATGCCGAGCTTCTCGGCCAGCTCGTCCAGCACCGACTCTCCGGCGAACATGGACTGCGGCGCCCCCGGGGCGCGATAGGCCGCCACCCGAGGCCGGTTGACCACCACCTCGTAGCCCTCGATCAGCACGTCGGCGACGTCGTAGGGCGCGAAGATGCACATCGAGCCGGCGCCGAGCGGGCTGCCCGGATAGGCGCCGGATTCGTAGACGAGCTTGGCGTACATGGCGACGATGCGCCCGTCGCGCTTGGCGCCGATCTTCACCGTGTTGACGGTGCCGGAGGCCGGCCCGGTGGCGCGGAACACCTCCTCGCGGCTCATCACCATCTTCACCGGACGCCCGCTCTTCTGCGCCAGCTTCACCGCCAGCGGCTCCAAGTAGATGGTCGTCTTGCCGCCGAAGCCGCCGCCGATTTCCGCCGGCACCACGCGAATGTCGCCTTCGTCCATGCCGAGCGCCATGGCCGTGAGCGAGCGCACCGCGAAGTGGCCCTGGCTGCTGCACCACACGGTCGCCTGGCCGTCTTCGTTGCAGTTGGCGACGCAGGCGTGGGGTTCGATGTAGCCCTGATGCACCATGGGCGTGACGAAGGTGCGCTCCACGATCACGTCGGCTTCGGCGAACGCGGCGTTGGCGTCGCCTTTGGAGATCACCTGCTTCTTCGCCACGTTCGGGGGCCTGGCAGGCGCATCGTCGAAGCCCTCGGCCGGCAGGTCCGCGTGCAGCACCGGCGCGTCCGGCTGCATGGCCTCCAAGGCGTTCGTCACCGCCGGCAGATCGTCGTACTCCACCTTCACTGCCGCCGCCGCGGCGTCGGCCTCTGCGCTGGACGCGGCGGCGACGGCTGCCACCGCATGGCCGTGGTAGAGCACCTTGTCGCTGGCGACGAGGTTGTCGTTGAAGCCCTTGCGCCGCCAGGAGAAGCCGGCGCGGTCGGGAAAGTCCGCCGCGGTGACGACGGCGTGTACGCCGGGCATCGCCTCGGCGGCAGAGGTGTCGATGGCGCGGATGCGCGCATGGGCATGCGGACTGCGCACCACCTTGCCGTGGAGCATGCCGGGCAGGGCACGGTCGGCGCCGAAGTTGGCGCGTCCGGTCACCTTGTCCACCCCATCGGGTCGAACCGGCCGCGTGCCGATGTAGTTGAGCTTGGGTGCGCCACTCATGCAAGCTGTCTCCTGTTGAACGGCCTTGGCGGGGCCAACGAAGAAGGCCGACGGGCCAAACGGGAAGCAGGCGGACTATACGATGAGCTACAGCGCCTTGCATCAGCGTGCCAAGCGGCTTGGCGACATTGGCCATGCGCTGGCGATGCTGTCCTGGGACGAAGCGGTGGCGATGCCGACCGGCGGCGGGGCCGTGCGCGCCGATGCGTTGGCGACGCTGGAGGATGCAGCGCGGGAACTGCTGGCGGCGCCGGAGACCGGCGACCTGCTGGCTTCGGCAAGGGAGGAAGACCTCGACCCCTGGCAGGCCGCCAACGTCGCCCTTCTCGAACGCCAGCGCCGTCGGGCGCTTGCGGTGCCATCCGATCTCGCAATCGCGCACTCCAAGGCATGCTCCGCTTGCGAGCAGGCGTGGCGTCCGGCGCGGGCGGAGAACGATTGGCCGGCCGTCGCCGACAAGCTGGCGGCCGTCGTCGATCTGACGCGCCAGAAGGCCGCGGCCCTCGGCGACGCCTTGCGTCTGCACCCCTACGATGCGCTGCTCGACGAGTACGAGCCTGGTCTCGAGCGCAAGCGCGTCGATGCCGTCTTCGCAGAACTGGCCGCCGCCTTGCCGCCGCTCATCGATCGCGCCGGTCGTGAATCTCGGGCGCACGAACCCAAAGGCCCGTTCCCGCGTTCGCGCCAGGCGGCGCTTGGCCGCGCATTGATGACCGCGCTGGGCTTCGACTTCGAGCGCGGGCGCTTGGACGCGAGCCACCATCCCTTCTGCGGCGGCGAACCGGACGACACGCGCATCACCACCCGCTACGACGAGGACGACTTCCTGAAGTCGATGTTCGCCGTGCTGCACGAGACCGGCCACGCGCTCTACCAGCAAGGCTTGCCGGCGGCGTGGCGCGGCCAGCCGGTGGGCGCCGCTGGCGGCATGGCGCTGCACGAGAGCCAGTCGCTGACGATGGAGATGCAGGTCTGCCGCAGCCGCGCCTTCCTGGCCTTCGCCGCGCCGCTGGTGCAGCGCCATTTGCTTGGCGCGGAAACCCAAGCCGCCGAGTGGCAGCCGGACAACCTGTGGCGGCTGGCGACGACCGTGCAGCACAGCGCCATTCGCGTGGACGCCGACGAACTGACCTATCCGCTGCACGTCATCCTGCGCTACGAACTGGAGACGGCGTTGCTCGACGGCGGCTTGCAGGTGGCGGACCTGCCGCACGCCTGGCGCGACGGGATGATCCGCCTGCTCGGCGTGGACACCGCCGACGACTTCGCCGACGGCGTGATGCAGGACGTCCACTGGTACGGCGGCCTCGTCGGCTACTTCCCCTGCTACACGCTGGGCGCCGTCATGGCGGCGCAGATCTACCGCAGCGTCAAGGCGCAAGTGGGCGATGTGGAAGACGCGATCCGCGGCGGCGACTTCCGCCCCCTCCTGGACTGGCTGCGCAGCAACATCCACGGCCAAGGAAGCCGCGAGCCCACGCTCGACCTGCTCGCCGACGCCACCGGCGCGGAACTCGGCACGGCAGCCTTCCTCGACCACTTGCGGGCCCGCTACGGCTGAGCGGGAATCGTGGCGGGCGTGATGGGAAGCAGCATCGGCGCCGCGCTTGGCGCGTTCGAGCGCACGACCGTGGCGGTTCTCGCGGCGACGCTGCTCGCGTGTGCAGCAGCGGACGAGCGAACGGCGGATGCTTCCGAAGGCGATGGCCTGACCGCGCAGGAGGTCTTGGCCAACCCCTTGGACGAGCAGGCGTACGCGAACGCCGCCCGCTGCCTCGCCGTTTCGCGCTATCGGCGGGTGGAGATCGTCGGCGACCGGGCGCTGGTCTTCCACGGGCGCGGCGACGACGCCTGGCTGAACGTGCTGCCGCGACGCTGCGCCGGCTTGCGGCCCAACATGGTGCTCGCGTTCGAACAGTCGGCGCTGCGCGTCTGCGCCTTGGACCGCTTCACGGCGCTGCCCCGGGGTGCCTCGGGATTCGCCACCAGCATCTGCTCGCTCGGCTCGTTCGAGCACATGACCGCCGAGCAGGTGCGGGCGCGCAGCGAGGCGCTGCTGGCGGCGCAGCGCAACCGCGTGGTGACCCGCACCCGCCGCTCCGCTTGGCCCGAAGGCGGCGCCAAGCAAGGGCGCCAAGGCGCACCCTGAGGCGCTTGGCGCAGATCTCTTCGACTTGCCTTAAGTTGGACAATTCCTCCACGCGAGTGGCCTATTGAATCGTCAACCAATGCCGGCGCGCCCGGGAAGCGATCTAGCGCGTCGTCGACGCCTTGGCCGATTGGCGGGAGGTGGCGAGCGACTTGGGCGTTCGGCAGAGCACCCGATGGGTAAAAATGACGTATATGCCTCGCATTTTTACCGTAAAATTGCGGCATGACATATGCAAGATTGCTCCAGACGCCGCGCGGTTCCACCTTCCTCTTCGGCCCCCGCGGCACGGGCAAGTCCACTTGGCTGCGCGAGCGCTTTCCGCAAGCCGCCGCCTACGATCTGCTCGATACCGGCGAAGCGCTGCGGCTCGCCAAGGAGCCGGGCGTCCTCTACCGCGAACTGTCGGTACTGCCCGCCGGCGCCTGGGCGGTCATCGACGAAGTCCAGAAAGTGCCGGCGCTGCTCGACGAGGTGCATCGGCTCATCGAAACGCGGCGCCTGCGCTTCGTGCTCTCCGGTTCGAGCGCCCGCAAGCTGCGGCGCGGCGGTGTGAATCTGCTCGCTGGCCGCGCCGTCACCGTGGCGATGATGCCGCTCGTCTCGGCCGAGCTCGGGTTCGACATCGAACCGTCCAGGCTGTTGCGCTACGGCGCGCTGCCGACGGCGGTGAACGAGCCGGACCCGCGCCCGTATCTGCGCACCTACGCGGAGACCTATCTGGTGCAGGAGGTGCAGGCGGAAGCGCTTGCCCGCAACGTCGGCGCGTTCGCGCGCTTCCTGGAAGTGGCCGCCCGGCAGAACGGCCAGACCACCAATGCCGCGAGCATCGCCAAGGCGGTGGGCATCGCCCGCGAGACCGTGCGCAGCCACTTCGAGATTCTCCAGGACACGCTGCTTGGCTACTGGCTGCCGCCTTGGAAGCTGAAATCCGCCAACAAGCAGGTGGCGCGCAGCAAGTTCTACTTCTTCGACGCCGGCGTTGTGCGCGCGCTCAGTGGCCGCCTGCCGTACCCGCCCACCAGCGAGGAACTCGGGCCGCTCGCCGAGACCGTGCTGCTGAACGAGCTGCGCGCCTATCTGGCCTATTCGGCGCTGGACTACCGCCTGCACTTCTGGCGCACCCACGACGGCGCGGAGGTGGACGTGCTGTGCGAGGCGTCGAACGGTTTCGTCGCCATCGAAATCAAGTCCGCAACGCGCTGGGACAGGCGCTTCAACCGCGGCCTGCGGCGCTTGCGGGAACACCTGCCCGGCACGACCTGCTACGGCGTGTATTTCGGCGAGCGCGCCGCGCTGTGGGACGACGTGCGCGTGCTGCCTGCGACGGACTTCCTCAAACGCCTGTGGAACGGCGAGGTGCTCCGTTGACCTGCGGCCATGGCGGCAACCTGTTTCAATTTGTTTCGACTTTCGCTTGACGGGGGGCGGGAACGGGCGTAGAAGACCCGCAGAGACCAGAAAAAGAGTGTCCAACTGCTTCAAGGGGGGATTATGAAGGAGCGTCTCGAACGGGCCACGTGGTGGCTCTCTGCGATCCTGTTCGCGCTGAGCGCCACGGGCGTGGCGGCGGCGGAAAGCGACGAAGACGACGAGGACGAGGACGAAGAAGTCGAGGAGATGGTGGTCACCGGCTCCTACATCCGGCGCACCAACTTCGACCTGCCGTCGCCCAAGTCCGTCATCGACAACATCGACATCGAGATGTCCGGCAATGCCGAGCTCGGCGATGTCATCTTCGACCAGTCCTTCCAGCTAGGCGTCAACGCCAACGCCGCGCCGTTCGAGGGCATCTGCTGCTCGGAGAGCGGGCAGGACGGCCTGGCGAACGACGAGTGGGGCGGGCAGACCGACAACCAGCAGGGCAACCAGGGCACGGAAGTGTGGGCCAACCTGCGGGGCTTGGGCACCCGCGCCACCATGACCATGATGGACGGCCATCGCCTGCCGGCGGACACCACGCCGCGCGGCGAACGCGCCGGCGTGGACGTGAGCGGCATGTATCCCGCCATCGCCGTCGGGCGCGTGGACACCATCCTGGACGGCGCCTCGGCGCTGTACGGGGCGGAGGCCGTGAGCGGCGTCATCAACATGGTGCCGCGCAAGGACTTCGAGGGCCTCATGGTGAGCCTCGACTACGGCCAGCCCTTGGAGGACGGCGCACCGAACACCGGCTTCAGCCTGCTCGGCGGCGTCCAAGGCGAGCGCGGACGAGCCATCTTCGCCATGGAACTGCGCGACCAGGAGCGCATGCGCTTCACCGACCGCCCGCGCTACATCATCGACACCAAGAACCCCTGGGCGCGCCACACCACGGTGAGCAACGACTTCTACACCTGGGGCCAGTGGTCGCGCTTCTGGAAGGACGCCTACGACGCCGGCAGCAACCCGGCCAGCCGCATCCACGTGCCGCTGCGTTCCCCCACTGGCGAACTGCTGACGCCGACCGAGCGCTCGGATCAATCCGGCCTTGGCTACACCAGCCAGGCCGGACACCGCAACTGGCGCGACAACATCGGCGAAATCGCCCTCGGCTGGACCCAGGACCCGGTGTGCGCCTACGGCTTCGGCGCCGGCCACGACAACGAAGGCCCGCCGCCGCTCAATCCCTACGGCCCGTTCTTCGACTGGGGCAACGGCGAGGACGCCCACAACGTCCGCCGCGACGCCTGGCAGGCGGAATACGGCGCCCACTGGGGCACCGACTTCCGCAACTACTACGGCGAGACGTACACCTACAACGACGTCTCCAAGCACGGCAACTTCCTGAACGGCTACAACGACCCGAACGACCCGGCCTACCACTGCCGCATGGTCGACTCGGACTACCAGGACGTGCTCGCCGAGAGCGAACGGCGCAAGGGCATGGGCTACTTCGAGTACGAGTTCAACGACTACATCACGGTGCGCGGCGAGTTCGTCTCCGGCTCCGTGGACTACAACACGCGGCTCTACGCGCCGGGCTTCAACGACTTCGACGACGCCGACGGCATTCTGGTGAACGACCGCATGCCCATCGCCATCGGCTCCAACCCCGGCAACCCGTTCCGCGCCTTCGCCGACGGCTCCAGCTGGATGGGCTGGGACGTGACGGACAACAACTCGTTCCTGCCGCCGGGCACGAGCACCTACTGGCCCGGCGTCTCGCCGGACATCTGGCCCGGCGGCTCGAACACCTGGACGGCGCGTCCGACGCGCCAGCTGGACTTCCGCGATCTGAACGGCAACGGCCGCTACGACTATCTGGAAGAGCCCGGCGAGCTGCTGTTGTTCGCGCAGGACGCCAACGGCGACGGCATCCCGGACCGCGACTGGGACGGCGACGGCATCGCCGACGACGGCGTGCAGCGCGACCCGCGCGCCCGGGTGGTGCTGTTGGGCATGGGCGATGCCGACGGCGACGGCCTAGCCGACCGCTTCGACCCGGACGCCGGCGGCATTCCCTTCTACGAGGACGTGCGCTTCGAGGGCCGGCGCCTGTTCGCCTTCCCGAAGCATCCGCGCAACAACAACCTCGACTGGGCGGAGAACGACGGCATCCTGCACTTCCTGCGGCGCACCCAGCGCAAGGACATCCGCCTGCGCCTGGGCACCGAACTGCGCGTGCCGGACACGGACTGGATCATCGACGCGGACTGGATCTGGTCCCAAGGCACCCGCGAGCAGAACCAGTTCCAGGAAGTGACGCCGGCGATGGTGCAGGCGCTGCGCTGCAACGCCGGGCCGACCCAGGATTCCTGCTGGAACCCCTTCGGCAGCACCTACCTGATGATCGACGAGAACGGCTTTCCCATCGGCGATCCGTCCATCAAGTTCCCGGCCGAGAACGACCCGGGCTGGACGCCGCCGGACCACGACTTCGTGAACACCGAGGAAGAACACCGGCTGGCCGGCAACGTGATGTCCTACAACGTCCAGGATCTCGGCATGACGATCTTCGACCTGGTGGGCGCCAACAACAACCTGTTCGACCTCTGGTACAACGACCAGCCGGTGGGGCTGGCGGTGGGCATGCACTGGCGGCTCGAGACCGAGGAGTACCGGCCCCACGCCTTGGCGCAGTCCGCCATCGGCGGCAACCGCTTCGCGCTGCGCAAGAGCGAGCAGGAATCCCGCGCCATCTTCGCCGAGGTCAGCCTGCCGCTGTTGCAGCATGAACGCTTCGGCGAAATGGAAATGCAGCTGGCGGTGCGCTACACGGAGATCGAAGCCCAGGGCATCTACGGCCAGCCCGGGCAGGTGAAGTTCACCACCACCATTCCCAAGCTGGCGGTGCGCTACGCGCCGGTGGATTGGCTGGCGCTGCGCGGCAGCGTCACGCAGGGCTTCGTGACGCCGGGCCTCTACGCGCTGTTCGGCGACGCCGAGATCACCAGCCTCGCCGGCGTGCGCGACTACGTGTGCGACTACCTGCCGGACATCCAGGACTGCATCGACTCCGGCGCCGGCAAGGGCGGCGCCACGCCGAACGTGCGCGTGGCCAACGCCGGCAGCCCGAACTTGGACCCGGAGACGTCGGACCTCTACAACCTCGGCTTCTCCTTGAAGTTCCTGGACGGCGACTTCGTGCTCGACGTGGACTACACCAGCGTGGAGTTCCGCGGCAGCATCGAGGAACTGGACGCCGGCACGCACGTGGGCTTGAACGAGAACGGCTTCACGGCCTACGTCGAAGCGGCCTGCCCCGGCACGCTGGTGGATTGGGACAACGACCGCAAGCACGGCAATCCCGAGCTCAGCCAGCTGACCCAGGAGGAGTTCCGCACGTCCGAGTTCACCAGCCCGCAGGACCTCGAGTGCCGGCGCAACGCGGCCTTGAGCTGGCTGGCGACCGGCGCCAACGCCGGCGCTGGCGAGCGCGCCTTCAGCGGCGCCGCGCTGGAACGCGGCCGCGAGATCGACGGCGCCGACGGCGCCTACACGAGCCCGATCACGCTGCACTACGTCGAGTCGCCTTGGACGGCGCAAGGGTCGCGGGAAGCGGAGACGGTCATCTACGGCATCCGCTACGGCTTCGAGTTGCCGGAATCGCGCTGGACGAACTGGCTGGGCGAGGACACCGGCGCCTTCATGTTCACGTTGAGCGCCACGCAGTTCCTGACCCAGAGCGTCACCAAGTTCAAGAGCTTCGGCTGCGACGACTCTGGCCGGAACGAGGGCGGCTTCTGCATCAACGACCATGTGCTGGCCGGCATCACCGTGGACGGCGTGGGCAACCGCAACTCGCAGTACTTCTCGCCGCCGAACATGCACCTCTACTCCGACCTGCCGCCGACGCCGGAATGGCGCGCCCAAGCCGGGCTGCGCTGGTTCCGCGGCGCGCACACGGCGCAGGTCGTGGTGCGCTGGCACGACCGGGTGACCAACGTGAACATCGGCTGGGATGCGCAGAAGGAGCGCGAGCGGCTCGATCCGCGCACGGTCATTCCGTCGTGGACCTGGGACACCGGCGGGCGAAGCTCCTATCCGCACCACGTTCCCTACCGCGGGTACGAGGAAGTGACCGTTCCGGGCACGGACATCGTCAAGCGGATTCCCAACGAGCAACAGTCGCAGCGCTGCGCCTTCCAGCCGTGGCCGGTGTGCGAAATCGACTCGCGCCACTACTGGGACATCGCCTACACCTACCGTCGCCCGGACGTGCTCGGCTTGCAGGCGCTGACGGTGAACGTGGCGATCCGCAACGTCTTCGACACCTATCCGGATCCGATCACGCAGTTCTCGGCCCACGAGCCGTACCTGGACAACATCCTTGGGCGGAACCTGCTGCTGCGGTTGAATCTGACGTTGTAGGAGCTCTCGCTCGAAGCGGCGCAGCCAATGCGTCGCTCCGGCAGGAGCATCCGTTACAGCCCCGCGCATTTGCGCGGGGCTTTTTTTTGCCCGCGACGCAAGCTCTGGGGCGTGGCGGCGCTCGTCTTGGCGTTGCCGAGTTTCGCCGCCGATGCCGGCGCGGTGCGCTTCGTCGATGTCGCCGAGAGCGCCGGGCTGCGCTTCGCGCATGTGAACGGCATGGCTGGCAAGCGCTGGATCGTGGAGACGGTGGGCCCGGGCGCGGCCGTTTTCGACTTCGACCAGGATGGACGCTTGGACGTCTGGCTCGTGCAGGGCGGCCCGCTGCAATCGCGGCGCGGCAACCTGCCCGGCGATGCGCTGTTCCGCAACACGGGCGAAGACGGCGAACTGCGCTTCGAGGACGTCACCGCCGCCGCCGGCGTGCGCGCTTCCGAATACGGCATGGCCATCGCCACCGGCGACATCGACAACGACGGCGATTGGGACGTCTTCCTCGCCAACTACGGCGCCAACCAGCTGTTCGAGAACTTGGGCGGTGGGCGCTTTCGGGACATCACCGAGGCATCGGGCTTGAGCGAGCACGACGAATGGTCGGCGGCTGCGAGCTTCGCGGACTACGACCAGGACGGCCTGCTCGACCTCTACGTGGGCAACTATCTGCGCTTCGACATCGCGGGCCACAAGACGTGTCGAGACATGGCGTCGCGCCCGGCCTACTGCGCGCCGTCGGCCTATGCGCCAGTGGCGGATCGCCTGTACCGCAACCTCGGCGAGCGCCGCTTCACGGACGCGAACGAAAGCGTTGGCTTGGCCGGCGCTCCGCCGGCCCCGGCGCTCGGCGTGGTGGCGGAGGACTTGAACGGCGATGGCCGCGTCGACTTCTACGTCGCCAACGACGGCGCGGCGAACCACCTGTGGCTGAATCGTGGCGGCGGCGAAGGGCCGCGCTTCCAGAACGACGCGCTGCTCTCCGGCGTCGCCTTCAACGGCAACGGCGCCGCCGAGGCGAGCATGGGCATCGCCGCCGAGGACTTCGACGGCGATTGCGACATCGACTTGTTCGTGACCCATCTCGGCACCGAAACCAACACGCTCTACGTCAACCACGGCGGCTGGTTCGCGGATGCGACCAACCAAGCCGGCTTGGCCGCCTCCAGCGCGCCATTCACCGGCTTCGGCACGGCGTGGTTCGACGCGGAGAACGACGGCGACCTCGACCTCTTCAGCGCCAACGGCGCCGTGCGCGCCATTCCCGCGCAACGCGACGCCGGCGAGGCGTTCCCGCTGCGCGAACGCAATCAGCTATGGCTCAACGACGGCCAAGGACGCTACGCGGAGCACCCGGGCGGCCCTGCGTTCACAAACGTCGAAGCGAGCCGCGGCGCCGCGTTCGGCGACTTGGACAACGACGGCGACACGGACATCGTGGTAGCCAACAGCGCCGCGCCAGTGCGCCTGTACCGCAATGACAGCGCCACTAGCGCTTGGCTCGGCATCGACCTTGGCGGCGCGGACAATGCGCCGATCGTCGGCGCCGGCGTCTGGCTGGAATCGCGGCAGTGCGCGCGTCGGCGCATCGCCACGGACGGCAGCTACGCCTCCGCCAGCGACCCGCGCGTCGTCTTCGGCCTCGGCACAGACACGTCCGCGCAGACCGTGCGCGTGCAATGGCCGAATCGCGCCGAGGAACGCTTCGGCCCGCTGGCGCCGAACCGCTACCATGTGTTGCGCGAAGGAACCGGCACACGGTGACGCGGCTGTTCGCCGGCGGCTTGGCGCGGCTGCTTCTCGCGTGCGCCGCGCACATGGCTTGCGCCGCGCCGTTCGACGCCGCGCCATTGGATGGCGTGCCGCCGCCCCTTGCCGAGCTCTTGCGCACGGCACTCGCCGAGGCGGAGCAGACGGCGGCGCAAGCGGATGACGCGACGGCGCGTGCGAACACCTGGGGGCGTTTGGGGATGCTCTACCACGGCCAACGCTTGCGCGAGCCGGCGAAGGCCGCTTACGAGCGCGCCTTGGCGGAAGCGGAGCTGCCACGCTGGCGCTATCTGCGCGGCATCGTGCTTTCGGAACAGGGCGACATCGCTGGAGCGGCGACGGACTTCCGGCGGGTCGTTGGCGCGGCGCCGGACGACGCCGTGGCGCGCTACCGCCTCGGCGTGGCGCTGTCGCTGCTCGGCGAATTGGATGCCGCGCAGCACGAACTCGAAGCGGCAAGACGGATCATGCCGGATTCGGCGTTGGTGCTCGCGGCACTCGCCGACCTCGCCTCGGCGCGCGGCGACTCCGCGCAAGCCCTCGATCTGCTGCAACGCGCTTGGCACTTGGAACCCGAAGCTGGCCAGCTCGCCTACAAGCTGGCGATGGCGCATCGCCGTCGCGGCGATTTGGAAGCGGCGCGGGAATGGCTGGCGCGGCAGCCGGACAACAGCCTGGCACCGAGCATCGACGATCCGCTGCTGCTCGAAGTCGCCCGAACAAGCCGTTCGCCGCGCTTTCTGGAAGCCGCCGCGAACTGGGCACTGGCGCGCGGCGACACGGAAGAAGCCGCAAGTGCGCTAGCGGAAGCTGCGACGCTGGCACCCCACGACACCGCCTTGGGTCTGCGTCTGGTGGGGCTGCTCGGCAGCATGGGAAGAACGGAAGAGGCGCTCGCCCACACGCGGCGCATCCTGGCCATCGAGAACCAATCGGCAATGGCGTGGCACCTGCTCGCATGGCTCCTCCGCAACGCCGAGACCGCCGAACGCCGCACCGAAGCCGCCGCCGCAGCGCAACGCGCACTGGCGTTGACGACGGACGGTGCCCCGGGCGGCGATCCAACGCCCGAGCTTGAGAAAGTGCTCGCCCTAGCAGCGGCGTTGGCGATGCGCGACGGCGATTGGCAAACCGCGGCGGCGCACTACGACCGCCTTGCTGCAGACCACCCGGACGACGCCCGCTACCGCTACTGGCTCGCTTTGGCGCGGTTGGCAAACCGCGACTGTTCTGGCCGCCGCGCATTGACGGAAGCGCTGCGCCTGCGCCCGGACTGGGGCGAAGCGCACTTGGCTCTGGCGCGCGCCGACGCCCTCTGCGGCGATCCCGAGGAAGCAGAGCGGAGGGCGCGCGGGCTAGTGGCGGCGAAGGACGACGCCGAAACCCGCATCACCCTCGCCTTCGCCGCCTACGCCCTGGGCGACTTGGCCGAAGCCATGCGCCTCGCCAATGCCGATCTTCCCCACGAAGACGCCCGGGCCTTGCTCGACGTATTGGAACGGAAAGCGGATGCAGAGCTATTGCGCGTGTTCGCCGAAGGTTCCCCGCAGTGGCTGCCGAGCGAGGTGCGCACAGGTCCTTAGGCGTCCCAACGCCACGGTCTTCTCAAGTCACTTCAAGAACCGCCGGTCGCCCTCGAGATTGCCGCAGTCCCAATTCTGCGGCACCGTGCCGGCATTGCAGTGGCGCGAGGCGCAATCCGCAACGCGGAAACAAAGGCCGAACGCGCTCGCGCAGTTGCGCAAGGGCGCCATTTCGCAGGCGGCTTGGCCGATCTCGCACGCCCGCATGTTCGTGCCGAATTGCGTATCGCACCAGCCCCGGCCGCACAACTCGTCAACGTAGTAGGCCGCGTTGGGGTCCGAACACCGTACGCGCTCCGCCATCGTCGCGGCCACTGCGTCGGCCATGATTTTCCTAGCGAGCCAATAGCGCGGCATCGACAAGAGGTCGCCAGCCGTCGCTTCGCCATCGGCGAGCATTGCCTGGTCGAAGCGTCGCACGGCGCGAAGCCAGAGCAGGTCCTCAACGTTCGCGCCCACCTCGCGCAAGTGGGCGAGCGGCGCGAAGTCCGCCGCAAAGCTGGCGAACAAGGCGTCCTCGTACTCGGCCGAGTTCGCAATCAACCGCGCCCCCGAATAGGGCGCGGTCGCCACATTGGCGGCGAACTTGAAGGCGAGCTGCAGCTCTGGACTTTCCAAGAACCCTTCCGCCGTGACGTTCCCTGCCTTCACGTCTTCGGAGTAATTGTGTTCCGCCGCAAAGGCCCAAGCGAAATCCGCGGGCGAGATGTCCAACCGCGCGATCCTGGCCGCGACGTCCTCGCCCTCCACAGCCGCGATGCGCTGTCTGAACGCCTGTCGGACATCGGCGTCGCCGCGCAACCGCAGTTGGCGGTAGACCTCGGCATCGCGGTCTCGCACATGATCTCGTACGAGAGACTGCGCCTCGTCCCCAGTCGGGGCTTCGTTCGCTCCGACCGCCAGGGCCGCGAGACCAGCCAGCATGAAGAGCACTCTCAACATAGTGGCCATGTGGACTCTTCCTCTGTCGGATGCGGCGTCTGTTCTTGCCGTTGGCAGGTGGCCTCAGAGTGCCGCCAGCCGCTGGAGCAGGTCGTTGGCATGAGGGCATTTCTCCTTGACGCGAGCTGGGTTGATGTGCGCCAGCAACTCGAAGGAGGTCTTGCCTTTCCCGTATGCCTTGCGGCAAGCGGCAGTGGCCTGCGCCAGTGCGTTCAACACGGTCTCTTTGGGTACAGCCTCCAGGTTGGGCCACTGCTTGATCGCTTGGTCTCTGAATCCGCTGCCGAAATAGCGCCGCAGCCCGTCCTTGTCCGCCAAGAACCACGTCTCCATGAACTGCACCATCAAGAACGCCTGATCTTCGTCCGCCTCGTCCGGCTTGTTCCAACCGTCCTCCTTTCTAGCCCGCAAGTGTTGCCACGGCGAATGTCCGGGTTGAACGGGCCCTTCGCTGTCCACAAGCAACAACGGAAGGGTGTCGGCAGAGCGATTTCGAACCGCGGCTGCAAACATTTTGTATGTCTGCTTCCGTCCCCCGCCGCGCACGATTTTCACCCGACCGCCCAGGTTGGCTGCCTCGAAGAAAGCCTTCCAGCCTTTTCGGAAGCGACTCTCAAGGGAATCCCGGCGCCGTCGTCCGCCGCGAACCGCATCCCCGCCGCCTTCAATATAGAGCTTAGCAGTCACCATCTATTGCCGCCAAGCTCTCCGGACGTCCACAGGTCGCCGAGGCGGTAATCCTTCAGCCAATTCGACAGATCGTCCTTGTCGAGGCGGCGCATTTCGGTCTCGCCGTCATGCTTTTCGCAAATCACCACGCTCTCCGGCTGATCGGTCAACGCGTCGACGATCACGTCCGAGTGAGTGGTGACGACGAGTTGGCTGCGTTGGGACGCATCAAGCATCAGATCGGTCAACGTGGGCAGCAAGTCTGGGTGCAACCCCAACTCGGGCTCTTCTATGCAAATCAATGGCGGTGGCTTCGGATGCAGCAACACGGCCAGCAGACACAGGTAGCGCAGCGTTCCATCCGAAAGGAGCGTCGCTGGAATGGCCCGGTTGCCCTTCTCCTCAAGGAAGAGCCCGACGGTGCCGCCCGTTACCGGGCATCGAAAGTCCACAATGCCATCGTAGAGAGAGCGGAGCGCATCGAGCAATGCCCGCTTGTGGTCGCCATAAAACTGCGACAATACCAAGGCTAGGTTTCCGCCAGCCTCGTCCAGAAAGTCGCTGCGCCCATGGGCGCCACATGGAAGGCGAAGGGGCCCATCCGGACCGAACGACCAATTTCTGTAGAGGCGAATGGCCTCGTACTTCTCCTTCAGGTACCTAAGCTCCACTTGTGACTGAAATGAGAGAAGCGTCGACGCTACCGGCCTAGCACGGGTGGAAATCTTGGCGATGTTGGCGGACGAACTCTCGATCTTGGGTTGCTGGGGTTCCGACGCGTTGTCGTCGAACATGCCGTCGCCAGACGTAAAGACTATGCCTTTGCCTCTGCGAAGGTCCTCATTGAGGGACTCCACGCGCTCATCAACTACCGCGATGAGTTCACCAAGTCTTGTTACCTTGAGAACATGCTGCAGAGCTTTAATCGGCGGAAACATGCTATAGTCGACGATGGTCTCCATGCGGACGTCCTGCCGTTGGATGTTTCGCCGTACGTCGGGACCTTTCCAAAAGAATTCGTCTGGCCCACCTCGCCGGGCAATCGGTTCGAGAAGGTCGCTCATGGAAGACCGAAGCAAGGCAATAGCCTCCAGCAAGTTGGACTTTCCCGATCCGTTGGGCCCGATGAGCACGTTCAGCGGCTCCATGGGCAGGTCCACGCCCTTGGGCCCGAACGACAGCAGGCCGGACACCTTCAGCCTATGCAGCAGCATGAGGGCTGCGGTCCTGAGCGCCGCGGAGGGTGGCGAGGGCAGGCAGAGCCATGCCCAGAACGCCAGCGGGTTCGCCGGTGAATCGCACGTCGTCGCCTGCCAAGCCATGTTCGAGCATTGCGCGATTGTATACGCCATCGCGCCTGCATCGTGCGTCTCGCCGGGGCGATCTCTGCAATTTGCGTAGGACATTCGCCCGTGCCGCACACGCGGCGCGAGGCGTCCGCCATGATGCGGGCAAGTGTTCGTGGGTGCGCCAGCGGTGGTATGGTTTCAAGCATGTCCAAGCAACGCCAAGCCCGAGCCGCCTCGGCGCTGGTGGCGCCCGTGCGGGTGCCCTTCGACCAGCGCGGCGCCGAGGTGGGGGCTGTCAACGGCGCCGGGCTGCGCTTCGGCTCGGCGGTGCGCGAGCCGTGGGACTACGTGCCCAGGCCGCCGTTCGTCGTGGACGACGACGGCTATCTGATCTCGGATTCCATGGGCCAGAACAACAGGCACGCCGGGCGGATGCTGGCCTACGGGCCGGCGATGAAGGCCCGCCATCGCGAGCGCGGCTTCGTCGGCGTCGACCTGTCGATGCCGTACGTGAAGGGCAGTCCCGGCAAGATGGTGGCGCCCGATCTGTTCGTGGCCTTGGCGGCGCGGCAAGACGAGGATCGGAACTCCTACAAGCTGTGGGAAGAGCCGACGCCGGACTTCGTGCTGGAGGATCTGTCCCGTGGCGATTTCATGCGAGGGGGCATGCCCCATAGGCGCTAACTTATTTTTCGCAAGTTTGGAAAATAATCTCGATTTGGGCAGTGCGTTTGCGTGGCGGGTCGGCAAGCGAACGGGAAATCTCATGCCAGCGGCAGAACATGTCCGCCAGCGAAAACGCTGGTTCGATGGCGCGCTGGACCTGGTGGAGGGCGAACTGGAAGTCACGCCATCGACTGCGGCAGCATGGTCCGCCAGTCGAAGCCCCAGGGGGAAACGGCGCTGGCGTGGCGCAGCGTCTTTTCGGTGAGCAGGGCGACCAGCAGCTTGCCGTAGAGCCACGCCCGGGCGCTGGTCGGATCGTGCTTGGGCAGGTGGCCGAGGCCGGCGAGCGACTTGAAGCGCTTGAACACCAGCTCCACCTGCCAGCGCAGCCGGTACCAGCGCAGCACCGCCGCGGCGTCGAAGTCGGCCTCCGGGAAGGTCGTGAACACGATCACGTACTTGGCGTACTCCAGCGTCTCGGGGCGCAGCCGCCGCTGCTTGCGCACCGCCGCGCGGCGCAGCTTCGCCATCGCCAGCCGCGCCGCCTCGCGGGTCTTGCGGATCGCGCACAGCCGGCCCGCCACCGGCTCGCCGCCCTCGACCTCCACCGTCGCCGCCCAGCTGCCCACGGCCCCGGCCCGCTTCAGCGACGACACCGCGCCGAGCAGGTCGAACGGCTGCCCGTCCGCACTGCGCAGCCGCAGCGACGAGGTGTTGACGCGCACCGCCGCGTGGCCGCCGCAGTCCGCCACGTGGCGCAGCCCCGGCCCCGTCGAGTAGCCCCGGTCCGCCAGCACCAGATCGCCCGCCTGCACCGGAAAGCGCGACAGCGACTCGCCCGTGCCCGCCCCCTTCGCCGACGTCAGCTCGAAGAAGTCGCACTCCAGCGACGGCAGCCGCACCCCGTAGTGCAGCCGCCACAGCGACCCCCGGCCCGGCTCCTTCACCGTCGTCCCGTCGAACGCCCGCAACGGCAGCTCCGCGTCCTCCGCCGTCGCGCCGTTCTCCCGGAACAGCTCCACGCACAGCCGACGCAGCCATTCCTCCGACTTCCGCAGCCGCTTCAGCAGCGCCACGTCCGACAGGTCCGCCAGACCCGCCGCCCGCGCTCGCGCCACCGTCTCCCGCAGCGAGTGCCCGCAGCCCAGATGCATCAGCAGCGTCCGCAGCAGACCGTCCGCCGACTTGTTCTTGCGCAGCCCTTTCAGCGCCCCCGTCTCCGCCGCCAGCTCCCGCCAGTTCCCCGGCAGCAGCGACGACAGCAGTTCCCAGTCTTGATCCGCCAGCTCCATCGCCGGACCTCCTTGTCGCGACGGCCCATACCCTATCCGACGCTATCGGCGAAAACAAGTTAGCGCACATGGGGGCATGCCCCCTCGCGCTCCCCCCGCTGAGGGCTCTTGGCGCAAGGACACAGTGGACAAGCGCGTTCTCTACCGGCGGCTTGGCGTGCGGGAGTATTGGATGTTCGAGGAGACCGGCCGGCGTCTGCGCGACGATTCAGGCGCGCGGCTGGGCGTGACGCTGGTCGGCTACCGGCTCCGCGATGGCGAATACGAGCGGATACGCGCCAACGACGCCGGGCGCTTGCCGAGCGACGTGCTCGAACTGGAACTGTGCGTGCGCGACGGCCTGGTGCGCTTCCACGACCCGGCAACCGGCGAGTGCCTGCCCACCTACGAAGAATCCCGCGCCCAGGCAACGGCGGAATCGCAGCGCGCCTTGGCGGCGGAACAACGTGCGGAGGTGGAGGCGCAGCGCGCGGATGCGGAGGCGCAACGTGCGGAAGCCGAGGCAGAGCGCGCTCGCTCGGAGCAGGCGAAAGCGGCCGCCGCAATGGCGCGGGTCGCCGCGCTGGAAGCGGAACTGAGAGCGAAGCGCCGCTTGGACTAAGCCGGCGCGGCTCTTCGCTCGCCGTCCAAGCCGAAAGCGGCAAGAACGCGCCTACGGCCAAGCCTGCCAGGAGCGCACGTCCACGCCTTGGCGGCGGTAGCTGGTTTCGCCGCCGTAGACGAGGATGCCGGGTTGCGGGGCCGGGACGATCTTCGCCCAGTAGTTCAAGCCCTTGAAGAAGCTCGTTGCCACCGTGGTGCCGGACTTGAGCTCCACCGGCACGGCGCCTGCCCCGGTGCGAATCACCAGGTCGACTTCGTTGCCACGGTGGTCGCGCCAGAAGGCGAGTTGCGGCTCGGCGCCGCCGTGGTGGCAGGTCTTTGCCAGTTCCGCGATCACGAAGTTCTCGAACACGGCGCCGCGCATGGCGTGGCGGGCCAGTTCTTCGGCGCTGCGGATCTGCAGCAGATAGCAGAGCAGCCCGGTGTCGAAGAAATAGAGCTTCGGGCTCTTGGTCAGGCGCTTGTTGAAGTTCTCGTGGTGCGGCTGCAGGCGGAAGACGACGAAGCTCGCCTCCAGCATGGCGAGCCAGCGCCGCGCCGTCTGGTGGCTGATGCCGCAGTCGTTGCCGAGGCCGGAGAGGTTGAGCAGTTGGCCGACGCGGCCAGCGCAGAGCAGAACGAACAGGCGGAACGCTTCGAGGTCGCCGACCTGGGCGAGCGAGCGAACGTCGCGCTGCAAGTAGGTCTGGAAGTACAACGCCGCCCACTCGAACGAATCCAAGCCGCGGTCGTGAACCGGCGGGTAGAACCCGCGCACGGCGTGCGCCGGCCAGGTTCCCGCAGCGGGTTGCGCGGCCGGGGAGGCAGCCACATGTGCGCTAACTTGTTTTCGCCGATAGCGTCGGATAGGGTATGGGCCGTCGCGACAAGGAGGTCCGGCGATGGAGCTGGCGGATCAAGACTGGGAACTGCTGTCGTCGCTGCTGCCGGGGAACTGGCGGGAGCTGGCGGCGGAGACGGGGGCGCTGAAAGGGCTGCGCAAGAACAAGTCGGCGGACGGTCTGCTGCGGACGCTGCTGATGCATCTGGGCTGCGGGCACTCGCTGCGGGAGACGGTGGCGCGAGCGCGGGCGGCGGGTCTGGCGGACCTGTCGGACGTGGCGCTGCTGAAGCGGCTGCGGAAGTCGGAGGAATGGCTGCGTCGGCTGTGCGTGGAGCTGTTCCGGGAGAACGGCGCGACGGCGGAGGACGCGGAGCTGCCGTTGCGGGCGTTCGACGGGACGACGGTGAAGGAGCCGGGCCGGGGGTCGCTGTGGCGGCTGCACTACGGGGTGCGGCTGCCGTCGCTGGAGTGCGACTTCTTCGAGCTGACGTCGGCGAAGGGGGCGGGCACGGGCGAGTCGCTGTCGCGCTTTCCGGTGCAGGCGGGCGATCTGGTGCTGGCGGACCGGGGCTACTCGACGGGGCCGGGGCTGCGCCACGTGGCGGACTGCGGCGGCCACGCGGCGGTGCGCGTCAACACCTCGTCGCTGCGGCTGCGCAGTGCGGACGGGCAGCCGTTCGACCTGCTCGGCGCGGTGTCGTCGCTGAAGCGGGCCGGGGCCGTGGGCAGCTGGGCGGCGACGGTGGAGGTCGAGGGCGGCGAGCCGGTGGCGGGCCGGCTGTGCGCGATCCGCAAGACCCGCGAGGCGGCGCGGCTGGCGATGGCGAAGCTGCGCCGCGCGGCGGTGCGCAAGCAGCGGCGGCTGCGCCCCGAGACGCTGGAGTACGCCAAGTACGTGATCGTGTTCACGACCTTCCCGGAGGCCGACTTCGACGCCGCGGCGGTGCTGCGCTGGTACCGGCTGCGCTGGCAGGTGGAGCTGGTGTTCAAGCGCTTCAAGTCGCTCGCCGGCCTCGGCCACCTGCCCAAGCACGATCCGACCAGCGCCCGGGCGTGGCTCTACGGCAAGCTGCTGGTCGCCCTGCTCACCGAAAAGACGCTGCGCCACGCCAGCGCCGTTTCCCCCTGGGGCTTCGACTGGCGGACCATGCTGCCGCAGTCGATGGCGTGACTTCCAGTTCGCCCTCCACCAGGTCCAGCGCGCCATCGAACCAGCGTTTTCGCTGGCGGACATGTTCTGCCGCTGGCATGAGATTTCCCGTTCGCTTGCCGACCCGCCACGCAAACGCACTGCCCAAATCGAGATTATTTTCCAAACTTGCGAAAAATAAGTTAGCGCCTATGGGAGGCAGCCACCTGCTCGGCGTCGCGCAGCGGCCGGCCCTCCAGCTCGGCCAAGGTGAAGGGCAGCAGATGGGCGATGTAGACGCGCCCGGCCAAGCTCTGGGAGATGCGTTGCAGCAACAGGAAGTTCTGCGAACCGGAGAGCACGAACTGGCTGGGCGCGCCCCGTTCGTCCGCCGCCACCTGCACGTAGGAGAAGAGGTCCGGCACCTGCTGCACTTCGTCCAGGATCACCGGCCCGTCGAAGCGCGCCAGGAATCCGCGCGGGTCTTCGGAGGCGAAGGCGCGCTCGTCGGGCGCCTCGAGCGAGACGTAGGCGTGGTTCGCGAACACGTCGCGCAGCAGCGTCGTCTTGCCCGATTGCCGTGGCCCGGTGAGCGACAGCACCGGATACTGCGCACTCGCCCGCAGCAAGGTCGGCGTCAGGTGGCGTCGAATCATGCGCGAAGCGTACAAATTGCACTTTTGATGTGCAATCTGTACACAAACGGCCGCCGAGAACCGCTGGCGATGCGCTTGGGCGAGCGGATGGAGCGCCTGCCAGCCGCCTGCCGGCCGTGCGCCGAAAACCACGGCAGTGCCCCATTGAATGCGCTACTATGGCGCGTTCAACGTTACCTTTGGTAGCAGTCCCGAGGCGGAGTCCGCCTTGATGGAGGCGCCGTGCAGGGGAAGAAATCCCTGAAGATCCTACTGCCGATCGGCATTCTCGCCGTGGCGGGGGTGCTTGTGGCGTGGCTGGTGATGGCGCGGGAGCAGCCCGTGCGAACGGCGCCGCCGCCGCCGTCGTTGCTGGTGGACGTGGCGGTGGCCAAGCGTCAGCCGGTGACGTTCATGGTGCATACGCAGGGCGCGGTGACGCCGCGCACCAGCACCACGCTGGTCTCCGAGGTGTCCGGGCAGATCGTGGAGGTGGCACCGGCGTTCGTGAAGGGCGGCTTCTTCGTCCAAGGCGACGTGCTGGTGCGCATCGATCCGCGCAACTACCAGACGGCGCTCAAGCGGGCGCGCTCGGAGGTCGCCAAGGCGAGAACCAAGGTGGCCACGGAACATGCGCTGGCCGCGTATGCGTACGAAGACTGGCAGCGTCTGCGCAGCTTGGACGCGACGGAAGCCCAGGCGTCGGACCTCGCCCTGCGCAAGCCGCAACTGGCGGAGGCCGTGGCCGGGCTGGAGTTCGCCGAAGCGGATCTGGAAAAGGCAACGGAGGATCTGGACCGCACCGTCATTCGCGCACCCTACGACGGCATGGTGCGCGACAAGCGCGCCGACGTGGGCCAATACGTGAACGTCGGCACCGCGCTTGCCGACACGTTCGCCATCGACTACGCCGAAGTGCGCCTGCCGCTGCCCCAGAGCGAGCTTCAATACCTGCACTTGCCGAGACAGGACAGCCCGCCGTTGCCGGTGTCCCTGCAGGCGGACATCGGCGGCGTTCGCCATTCCTGGGACGGGCGCGTGGTGCGCACCGAGGGCGTGTTCGATGCCGACAGCCGCGTGCTGCACGTGGTGGCCCAGGTCGACGACCCGTACAACATGAAGAGCGCCGCCCATCCCGAACCACTGCGCATCGGCACGTTCGTGACCGCCGCCATCGAAGGGCGCGACGGCGGCGACCTGTTCGTCATTCCGCGCCACTCGCTGCAGCGCGGGCGTTCGCTGTGGCTGGTGCAGGACGACATGACCATCGCGCCCCGGGACCTCCACATCGTGCGCCGAGACGAAGAGTTCGCCTACGTGGACGCCGGCCTGGACGCTGGCGAGCGCTACACGCTGACGCCGCCGGAACAGCCGCTGCCGGGAATGTTGGTGCGGATCGCCGCCGAGACGGTGGGCGATGCGGCGCAGGCGGCCGGGGGCGCGGTTGCTGCTGCGGCCACGAGCGCGAACGCTGCGGCGTCGACAGGCATCGAGGGCTGAGCCGGTGACCCCGCCGAACCCGCCGAACGACGAAGTGCGCGGCCTGATCGGCTGGTTCGCCACCAATCACGTGGCGGCCAACCTGATGATGATGGCCATCATCATCGGCGGCGTCTTCGCCGTGGTCATCCTGAAGAAGGAGACCATGCCGGAGTTCAACACCGACGAAATCCAGATCAACGTGCCCTATCTGGGCGCGGCGCCGGAGGAAGTGGAAACCGGCGTGGTGCTGCGCATCGAGGAAGCCATCGAGACCATCGAAGGCATCCACGAGATCGAGTCCGATTCCTTCGAGGGCGGCGGCACGGTCTCCGTCGAGCTGGAAGAAGGCGTGGCAATCGGCGACATGATGGACAAGCTGAAGCTGGCCGTGGACGGCATCTCCACGTTCCCGGTGGAGACGGAGCGGCCGCGCCTTTCCGAGCGCATCTGGCGCAATCCGGTGGTGAACGTGCAGCTCGCCGGCGATCTCGACGAAGCCACCATGAAGGAGCTGATCGACACCATCCGCGAGGAAATCATCGCCTTGCCGGGGGTTTCCTACGCCCAGGAGATGGGCTCGCGGCCGTTCGAGATCGCCATCGAAGTCTCCGAATCCGTGCTGCGCGAGTACGGGCTGACCCTGCAGAGCGTCTCCAACGCCATCCGCCAGTGGTCGCTGGACATGCCCGGCGGTTCCATTCGCTCCGCCGCTGGGGACATCCGCCTGCGCGCCACGGGCCAGGCGTACACGGGCCAGGAGTTCGAGGACATCGTGCTGCTCACGCGGCCGGACGGCACGCGCCTGCGCCTGCGCGACATCGCCACCATTCGCGACGGCTTCGCGGAAGTGGAGAGCTACTCCTTCTTCAACGGCCGGCGCTCCTTCGGCATCAGCGTGATGGCCACCAAGGAAGAGAACCCGCTCGACATCAGCGCCGCCGTGCGCGCCTACGTGGAGGAACGCAACCTCACATTGCCGCCGGAGACCCAGCTCACCGTGTGGATGGACACCTCCACGTTCCTCGAGGGGCGGCTGGACATGATGCTGAAGAACATGGCGCTCGGCGCCATGCTCGTGCTCGTCATTCTCGGCGTATTCCTGCACTTGAAGATCGCCGGCTGGGTGATTCTCGGCATGGCCGTCGCCTTCCTGGGCGCCTTCGCGGTGATGCCCGTCACGGACGTGACCATCAACATGATGAGCCTGTTCGCGTTCATTCTGGTGCTCGGCATCGTCGTGGACGACGCCATCATCATCGGCGAGAGCGCCTACGCGGAGACGGAACAGCACGGCTACACGCTGCCGAACATCGTGCGCGGTGCCCAGAAGGTCGCGGTGCCGGCCACTTTCGGGGTGCTCACCACGGTGATGGCGTTCCTGCCGATGCTGTTCCAAAGCGGGCGCACGTCGGCCTTCGCCGCAGCCATCGCCTGGGTGGTGATTCTGTGCCTGGTGTTCTCCCTGGTGGAGAGCAAGCTCATCCTGCCTTCGCACCTGGCCATCATGCGGTCGTCGCATGGCAAGAAGCGCGGCGTCTCGGACTGGGCCGGCGACAAGCTCAAGCGCTTCATCGAGCAGAAGTACCGGCCGTTTCTTGAACGCGCCATCGAGTACCGCTGGACGACCCTGGCGGCGTTTGTCGGCGTCATGCTGCTGATCGGCGGCATGCTGGCCGGCGGCTGGGTGCGGTGGGTGTACTTCCCGGAATTCGAGGCGGATTTCCTCAGCGCCCAGGTGGAGCTGCAGGAAGGCGCCCCGGAGTCGCTGATCGCCGACATCGTGCGCCAGATGGAAGCCTCGCTGCGCGAGGTCGACGCCGAGCTGCAGGCCGAGTTCGGGCTGGAGGACAACGCCGTCGAGCACGTCTTCACGTTCATCCAGAACGGCCAGAGCGGGCAGTTCAACGTCGCCTTGGCGGAGGGCGAGCGGCGCGAGATCAGCCCCAGGCTCATCGAGCAGCGCTGGCGCGAGAAGGTGGGCGAGATCGCCGGCGCCCGGCAGCTGCGCTTCGGCGGCGGCATGAGAATGAGCAGCGGCCCGCCCATCTCCTTCGACATCTCCGGGCGCGACCACGGTCAGCTGGAAGCGGCGGCGGATTGGCTGGTGGAACACCTGCGCACCTACGACGGCCTGTTCGAGATCGAAAGTTCGAGCACTGCGGGACCGGAGGAAATCAAGCTCACCATCAAGCCGGAGGCCGAGGCCCTCGGCGTGACCTTGGCCGACCTGGCCGGGCAGGTGCGCCAGGCGTTTTACGGCGCCGAGGCGCAGCGCATCCAGCGCGGCAATTCGGAAGTGCGCGTGATGGTGCGCTATCCGCGCAGCGAGCGGCGCTCCATCGGCAACCTGGAGAGCATGTGGATCCGCCTGCCGGATGGCCGCGAACTGCCCTTCGGCGCGGTGGCGGAGTACGAGCTGCAACGCGGCTACAGTTCCATCCGGCGCGAAAACGGCCGCCGCACGATCACCGTTTCCTCCAACGCGGACCTCAACGCCATCGAGCCGGGCGCCATCATGGGCGAGGTCTACCGCACGGCCATCCCGCAACTCATGGCCCTGTACCCGGACGTGCGGTTCGACGCTGGCGTTTCGGCCCGCGAACAGCAGTCGTCGATTGTCGAGATGCTCTACGGCTTCGGCGTCGCGCTGCTCGGCATCTACGTGCTGATGGCGGTGCCGCTGAAGTCCTACCTGCAGCCCCTCGTCATCATGACGGTCATTCCCTTCGGGCTGATCGGCGCGGTGCTCGGCCACTGGATCTGCGGCATCACCATGAACGCCATCTCGCTGCTCGGCTTCTTCGCGCTCACCGGCGTGGTGGTGAACGACAGCTTGATTCTGGTCCACTACATCAACCGGCGCGTGTCCGAAGGCGCAGCGCCGCTGCAGGCCGCGCTCGATGCCGGAACGCGGCGCTTCCGGCCCATTCTACTTACCTCGCTCACGACGTTCTTCGGCCTGGTGCCGATCGTCCTCGAACGTTCGATGCATGCGCAGATGGTGATTCCGATGGCGGTTTCGCTGGCGTTCGGCATCCTGTTCGCCACCACCATCACGCTGATCCTGATTCCCTGCCTCTACATGAGCTCGGCCAATCTGCGCGCGCGCTTCACTCGGCGGGAACCGGCGCTGCCGGCCGCGCCGGCAGCGACCGCTCGAGGATCGGCGCTCCGTTGACCGTCGCCTTGAGCAGCCCGCTGCGGCGGAAGTAGCGCACCTCGACGTAGTGGTGCTCTTCCCAATCGAGCTCGACATTCGTCCAGACGTACAGCGGGTCGCGCGCGGACGGTTCGCGGCGCTTGCGCAGGCAGCCGTCGAGCCAGAGCTCCAGCGCCTCCTCGTCGGTGACCAGAACGGTGAAGGTCTTGTGCCGATGCGCGATGTCGAAACGGTGGCTCAATGTCCGCCCCTCTGATTGCAGGATTCGGCGACGGAGTGTGGCGAAGCGCCGCGAAGGCGACAAGCGGATGCCGCGGCGCACGCGCCTTGCCAGGCTGCGCCTAGCCGTGGCGTGGCTGGCGCTGGCGTTCACTCTTCCGGCGCTGCTCTCGGTGGCGGCGCGGGCGCTCTTCTTCCAGCAACCGCACTGGAGCGAATCGAACCACGAGTCCACGGGCTTGGCGCCGGCGCCGGAGACCACCGCCGAGCCGGTGGTGCAGGTCTACGCGGCGCGCACCTGGGGAAACCGCGGCGGCGTGGCCGTCCACACTTGGATCGCGGCCAAGCGGGCCGGCGCAAGCGGCTACGTGCGCTTCGAGGTCATCGGCTGGCGGCTGCGTTCCGGTTCCGCCTTGGTGATCGGGCCCGGCACGCCGGATGGCCAGTGGTTTTCCAACCCGCCGCAGTTGTTGGCGGATTTGCGCGGCGCCGGCGTCGAGGCCGTCATCGACAAGATCGAAGCCGTAGCGCGGAACTATCCCCACAGCCGCGAGTACCACACATGGCCCGGCCCGAACAGCAATACCTTCGTGGCGCACATCGCCCGCCAAGTGCCGGAATTGGGCGTCGATCTGCCGCCCACCGCCATCGGCAAGGACTATCTCTCCGGTGCCGTGTTCGCCGTAGCGCCAAGCGGCACCGGCTACCAGCTCTCGCTTGCCGGCGTCGTCGGCGTGCTGGCGGCGCTGCGGGAAGGGCTCGAAGTGAATCTGCTGGGCCTCGTTATCGGCCTTCGCCCTTGGCCGCTTGCGGTCAAGCTCCCGGGCCTGGGCACTTGGCCGTCGCATCCAGCGGTGCGTCGATTGGAGGCGGGCAGCGCGGGCTGAACGTACCGGAGCGGCGTTACCGACCCCTGCCGCTTTCGTGGCCATCGCGGAGTTCTCGAATCATGTCCGGCAGATGCTCGCGGCCCTCGACCAATGCGAACTTGCCGGCCCAGTGCGCCAAGTACCGCCAATCGAGCGCGCGTTGGCGTTGCACCACGGAGCGGGCGTCCTCGGTGTCGAGCGGCCGGCCGGCGAAGAGCTTCAGCAGGACGAGATCTTCCGCCGATGCGAAAGGCAGTGACGCGCCGCCGACTTCCACCCGCACCGCCCGCCCCATGGCGACTTCCTTGAAGGGCGTGGTGGCGAAGATGAAATCGACGCGCACGTCGGTCGGCTCGTGTAGGGCCGGGCAAACAAACGTCTCCTGCGCGAATCCTGCCGGGTCGGGTGCGAGCGGGCGCAGTGCCCCGGCGTCGCACACCTTCAACACGCTTTCGATCCCTTCCGGGCCGATGCCAAGGGCGACGTCCACGCGGTGCGTCAGGCGCGGCGAGCCGTGCAGCAGCACGGCTTGGCCGCCGATGAACATGAACGGCAGATCCCGTCGCCGGAGTTCGCTGCCGATCGCCGCCATGAGCGGCGCGAAGTCAGGCCGGCGGGAGGCCATTGAGCGCCCGCGCAACGCGGAAATCGGCCTCGAAATCCTGCCTGGACGCCTCCGGGAAACTCGGGTCGAGCAACTTGGCGTGCGCCCAGAGCGCCTCGAAGATCGCCAGGGCTTCCGCGAAGGAGAGGTCGCGGTACGCCTCGCGCGCATAGGCAGCCTCGAACTCCAGCCACCGCTTGGTGGGATTCAGCACGGTCTCCTCCGCTTCGTGGACTCGCCAGCGCGATCCTGAACGCGCTTTGGCGATTCTACTTCCCGCATCAACCGCGAGGCACCTCGGCCAAAGTCGCACGCGATGTTGCGGCGATTTCCTACACCGTTTGCAGACATGGCCTACATACGCCACCCCCTCGGCGCCCGACATTGGCGCCGATGGACAACGACGCGATGCACAAGTTCGCCTACCGCCACCGGGAGCCGGTCGCAGATCTGCTGCGCCTGCCGTCGACTGTTGGGACTGCTGCCGGGGAGGTCCTCCAGCATCATGGTCTCGCCTTTCGCAACCTCCCTGAACTCAAGGTACTCGCCCGGTCTCCCAAGCGTTCGCGCATGCAGAGAAGCACATCCCGCACGTTCGTCTGACAATTCCTGGTTTGTACGCATCCTCGCCGATGGCTGTGGCGTGACCGACCGTCAAGGCCAGCCTCCCTCCTGCGTTCCCTCAGGGTGGCACGTTGTTCAGCATGCCGATGAAGCCGGCGATCATGCCGAAGAGCCCGGCGACAATCGCGAAGATGCGCCAGGCAAGGTGGTGCTTCATGACGGCGTTCACGTAGGCGCGCCATGCGCGGCCGGCGAGCGCGCAGAGGCGCGAAACGGCGCCGGCCATCCCCAACCGATCCCGAAGGCGGCCCGTTCAGTGGCCGCCGCGGATGTAGTCCTGCAGTTGGTCGATGGTTTCGGATTGTTCGTCGATGATCTTCACGAACAGGTCGCGCAGCGAGAGCATGCCGGTGACGACGCCTTCGTCCACCACCACGAGGTGGCGGATGTGGTGGTCCACCATGAGGTCCACGCAGTCGGCGATGCGGTCGTGCTGGGTGACGGTGATGACGTCGCGGGTCATGATTTCGGAGACGCGGGTGGTCTTCGAGGACTTGTCCTTGAGGATCACCTTGCGGGCGTAGTCGCGTTCGGAGACCACTCCCACCAGCTTGTCGTCGATCATCACCGGCAGGGCGCCGACGTGCAGGTCGGACATCATGCCGATGGCCTCGAACACGCTGGCGATGGGGGCGATCGAATGCACGGTCTCCTGGCCGTCGCCGCCCTTCAGCCGCGAGCGGTGGTGCAGGACATCGAGAACGGTCTTCATGGTCGAGCCTCCGGCAACGAGTCGAGACTTGCAGTGTGTCGCATTCGCCGCGAAAGTTCGATAGCGTTGCCGGCAGTCGCGCTGCGCCGTCGCGCAAGGTCGCGCAACACAAGGGAGGCACCGCGCATGTACCCAGGCAAGTGGGCCAAGACGTTCCCGGAGAAGCCCGCGGTCATCGACGCCGCCACCGGCGCCGTGCGCACCTACGGCGAGCTGAACGACCGCTCGAACCGGCTGGCGCAGCTCATGCATGCGCGGGGATTGCGGCGCGGCGACCACGTTTCCATCTTCATGGAGAACAACCTCGTCTTCTTCGACGCGCTGTGGGCGGCGTTCCGCTCCGGCCTCTACTTCACCACCGTGAACCGCTACCTCACCGGCGAGGAAGCGGGCTACATCGTGGACAACTCGGAATCCAAGGTGCTCATCGCTTCGCAAGCGCTGGCGGAGGTCGCGGCGGAAATCCCCCGGCACGCGCCCAACTGCGAGACGTGGCTGATGGCGGACGGCGCCGTGGAGGGCTTCGAGGACTTCGAGAGCGCCATCGGGGCGCATCCCGCCGAACCGCTGGCGGAAGAGCCGGCCGGGTTCTTCATGCTCTACAGTTCCGGCACCACGGGGCGGCCGAAGGGCATCATCCGGCCACTGCCGGAAGGCTCCATCGCGGACGAGGCCGGCCCCGTGGGCGGCTTGCAGCAGGCGCTCTGGGGCTTCGACGAGAACGCCGTATACCTCTCGCCGGCGCCGCTCTACCACTCGGCACCCATCGGCTTCTGCCAAGCGGTGCAGGCGCTCGGCGGCACGGTGGTGATGCTGCGCCGCTTCGATCCCGTGCAGGCGCTGCAGGCCATCGAGGACCATCGCGTCACCCACAGCCAGTGGGTGCCCACCATGTTCACGCGCATGTTGAAGCTGCCGGAAGAGGAACGCAGCGGCTTCGACCTGTCGTCCCACAAGGTGGCCATCCACGCCGCCGCGCCCTGCCCGCAGGAAGTGAAGCGGCGCATGTTCGACTGGTGGGGGCCGATCCTCTACGAATACTACGGCGGCACGGAACTGAACGGCTTCACCCACTGCGGGCCGGAGGAATGGCTGGCGCATCCCGGCACGGTGGGCAAGTCCATCCTCGGCGTCATCCACATCTGCGACGAAGACGGCAAGGAACTGCCGAACGGCGAGCCCGGCATCGTCTACTTCGAGCTGCCCGCCATGCCCTTCGCGTACCTCAAGGATCCGCAGAAGACGAAGGACGCCCAGCATCCGCAGCACGCCAACTGGACGGCGCTGGGCGACGTTGGCTACGTGGACGACGACGGCTACCTCTACCTCACCGACCGCGCCACCTTCATGATCATCTCCGGCGGCGTGAACATCTATCCGCAGGAGATCGAAGACGCGCTGGTGATGCACCCGAAGATCGCCGACGTGGCCGTGATCGGCGTGCCCAACGCCGAGATGGGCGAGGAAGTGAAGGCCGTGGCGCAGCTGGCCGATGGCGTCGCCGAGAGCGCAGAACTGGAGGCCGAGCTCATCGCCTACGCCCGCGAGCACATCGCCCACTACAAGTGCCCGAAGAGCATCGACTTTCGCGCCGAACTGCCGCGCCTGCCCACCGGCAAGCTCTACAAGCGCCTGCTCAAGGACGAATACTGGGGCAAGACGGGCAGCAGGATCGTCTAGAGGCGGCGCCGGCGGGCGTATCCAGCAACAGGCGCTGCACCCCTTTTGCCCCACCTTTAAGGGTGCTATGTTGCGCCCTTGAATCGACGGAAGCCGACGGAGGAACGTGGTGAGCGAAGCCGTGGACACGCAGCAGGATTACGAGCTCGATCTGGGGTGGATGGAGCGCACCGGGGCGTGGGACACGCGCGCCGAACCCGGCAAGTACGGGCTGACCTTGGCGGACATCCAGATCGGCGGCTACGGCGAGGCGCCGGAACTGAGCGACAACCAGACCGGCCGTCCGCGCGGGGCGGCGGCGCGGCCAAGCACATACCGCATCGGCGCGTACGGCGTGCGCAGCAAGAGCGAAATCTGGCTGGACAACGCCTCGTTCCTCTACGAAGAAGCGCTGCAGCGGCAGTGGAGCTCCGCCACCGACGTGCCTTGGCACACCATCGAGCCGCTGCCGGACGACATCGAGCAAGCCGAGTGCCAGTTGGCGACGTTCCTCACCGAGGTGGAGTTCGTGGCTGGCGACGTGCCGGCGCGCTGGATCTCGCTCACCACGCCGGATTTCTTCGAGCCGCGCCAAGTGCTGCTCGCCCAGGTGATGGACGAATCCCGGCACATGGACGTCTTCCGCAAGCGGGCGCTGGCCAACGGCGGCGGCCTGATGCAGGCGACGGGCGCGACCTCCGGCTTCGTCGGCGGCATCGACCTCTCCCGGGACTTCACGGAGATGTCGTCGCGGCTGCACATCTCCGGCGAAGGCGCGGTGCTGACGCTGTTCCGCATGGGCGAGCTGATGGCGCAGAACGATGCGGAGAAGGCGATCTACCGCCTCTGCGCCCAGGACGAAGCCCGCCACGTGGCGTTCGGCGTCATGCACATGCGCTACATGGCCGAGACCGCGCCCGAGCGCAGCGAGGAGATCCACTGCTATCTGGACGAAGCCGAGGGCGGCCTGATCGGCGCCGCCAATCCCATCGGCCAGCTCACGCCCACGTCCGAATCCATGGCCGTCATCCTCGGCGGCGGCAAGGAGAACTTCGACGAGGGCATGAACAAGATCATCGCCATCCGTCGGCGGCAGTTGCGCGAGTACAAGAAGCGCGTCGTCTCCGCCGGCTTCGGCGAGCGGTTCGAGAACGGCCGCTCCAAGGTGGAAGACATGATCGCCCAGGCGGCCTAGGGCGGCCCCTCGAGAGCGCGCTGGGCCAAGGACATGGCAAGGGCGAAGGCATCCAAGAGCGGCAAGCGCGCCGGCCCGAAGGCGGTGCCCGAACCCCAAGGCGATGCGCCGGCGCAGCGCCACTTCGAGCCCAAGTACAACTGGATGAACAAGACGCGCCAGTGGGGCGTGCGCGTGCGGCCGAGCAAGGCAGGCTTGAAGCTCGGCGATCTGAACGCCGGCATCTACGGCGAAGTGCCCATGCACTGGCAGGACGAAAGCCGCAACCCCCGGGGCGCGGTGCCCCGCAAGGGCATGCCGCCGGTCGGCTACGCGGTCCGCGACAAGGCCGGGCTGTGGGCCGACGGCGCAGCCGACCTCTACGAAGAGGCCATCCAGCGCCGCTGGGCGCCAGCCACGGACGTCCCCTGGGAGACCATCGAACCGCTGCCGCAGGACGTGGAGCACGCGGTGTGCCAGATCTGCACCGAGCTCACCGGCTACGCCAACGTGGACATCGAGGCGATCACCGGCTGGCAGCACCAGATGTCCTACGGCTACCACGAAGTGAAGCAGTTTCTGGCCACCGCCAGCTTCGACGCCGCCCGCCACCACGAATGCTTCCGCAAGCGCGCCTTGGTGAACGGCGGCGGTCTCGGCCTCGAAAGCACCTGCCAGATGAACCGCATGATTCTGGAAAGCCGCGGCGGCTGGACGGAAGCGGTCGTCTATCTCCATTTGCTGCGCGGCGTCTTCGTGATGACGCTCTATCGGTATCTCGAGCGCTACGCCCACAACGACGCCGAGCGCTTCATCTACGGCCACGCGCTGGCAGACAAGGCGCGCCACGTCAGCTACGGACTGGAACATCTGAAGTTCGCCATCGCCCATGTGGAGGATCAGCGGCAGGTGGTGGCGACGCTGCTGGCCATCGGCGACGGCGGCATGGCGCGGGACTTCGGCGATCCGGCGCTCAAGGAAGCGCTGGCCATCGTCTTCGGCGGCGGCATTGCCGGCGCTCGGCGCCAAGGCATGGAGATCTACCAGGACCTGATGCGCGACTTCCTCAAGACCCACCTCGACTACTGCCGTTGGCTCGACGTGGCGCGCAATACCGACGCTTGGCCGCCGGTGCTCAAGGAGTTCGCGCCGCCGGCGCCGACTGCCGCCTGATGAGCGAGGGCGCAGCGGCGACATTCCCCTCCGTCGCCTGGTTCGATGCCGTGCGCGCGGTGTTCAACGGCGACGCCAGCTATCGCGGCGCCGGGGGCGGCTACTGCAATTGCGTGGCCGGCATGAAGGTCGGCGACGAGACCTTCGTGCTCACCTTCGAGGGCCAGGAGTGCGTCCGTGCCGCCGCGGCGGACGACGCCGCGTTGGAAGACGTGGACTTCTACATGGACATGGGGCCGGAAAGCTGGCGCGAGATGGTCGCCAACATCGCCGCCAACGGCCATGCGGACCTGCACCACACCTTGAACACGCTGGACTTGGACCGCGAGGACGGCTTGGCGACGTCGCGCCACGGCGACCAGTACCGCGAGGATCTGTTCTTCCGCTACAACCAGACCTTGCAGTTCTTCTTCGACGCATCGGCGCGCATCAAGACGGAGTTTGCGCCTGCGGCGGGCAAGTCGGCGAAGAAGGCTTCGAGGAAGGCCAAACGAAAGCCCGGCCGAAGAGCCGCGAGCAAGGCGTAGCACGATGGCGCAGCTGGATTGGCTGGACGAGGCAGCAGCCGAACTGAACGCAGACCCGGCCTTCCGCAGCCTCGGCTCGACGGACTTGGTGCTGGGGCTGAAGGCCGGGCGCGTGGTGCGCATCGTCGTCTTCGAGGCGTTCGGCATCGCCCGCGTGGAGGACGCCGACGAGGCGGCGCTGCGCGATTGCGAACTCGTCGTGGACATGGCGCCGCGGGAATGGACGGCCTACTTGCGCCGCCGTGCCGCCGGCAAGGGCCCGTCGCTGCTCGCCTTGGACTTGGAACGCGGCATCGCGCGGGCGTCCGATCCCTTGAAGCGGCTCAAGTTCGAACGCTATCACCTGACCCTGCAGGCGCTCTTCGATCGCGGCGCGGCGAAGCTGCCGGCGCCGCGTCGGCTCGCCTCGGCCTGATTCCGTCGAGGCCATGCCGCTCTACGAGTACCGCTGCCGAAACTGCCACGCCATCGTCAGCCGTCTCGCCGCCGTTCGCGACATTCCCGCCGAGGTCGAATGCGACCGTTGCAGCAGCGGCGTCGCGGCGCGCATCGTCTCGCTGCCGTCGGTGCATCTTTCGGCGCGCTCCAAGGGCGCGCGGCTCGATCCCAAGTACGACAAGATGGTGGATCGGGCGATGTCCAACACCCGCGCCGCCGATCCCGACCGTCTAGTCAACCGCCGCGGCGACATCGCCAAGGGGCGGCCGGACTAGCGCCGGAGCCTTGCGCAGCGCCGCCTGAACGCCCGCCTTTGGTCGGCTGGGCGTCGCGTGCGGAAGGAGAGACGGAAGCAACAGCGCGATGGCGTGGCTGATCGAGCACTGGTTCGCGGCGGCCCTGTTCGCCGCCTACACCGCCTTGCTGGTGCTGCACGCGCGGGCCGGCTTGCGCGCCGGCACGTCCGCCGACGGCTACTTCGTCGCTGGCCGGCGGCTGGGCGGCGTGGTGGTGGGCATCTCCTTCTACGCCACCTTCGCCAGCACCAACAGCTACATCGGCCACGCCGGCAAGAGCTACGAATACGGCGTGGCGTGGCTGACCATGGCGGTGCTGCTGGTGGTCTTCGCCTGGCTGTCCTGGCGGCTCGTGGCGCCGCGCATGAGAAGGTTCACGGCCGCCTGGGGATCGCTGACGGTGCCGGATTTCCTGGCCGTGCGCTTCGCCAGCGAGCGGGTGCGCTTGGCGGCGGGCGTCGTCGTCGCGTTCTCCAGCCTGCTGTATCTGGTCGCGGTCTTCAAAGGCGCCGGCCACCTGCTGCAGATATTCCTGGGCATACCATACGAAGTGGCGGTGGGCGCGACCTTGGCGATGATCGTCGGCTACACGTCCGTCGGCGGCTTCCTCTCGGTGGTGCGCACGGACGTCGTCCAAGGCGTCCTCATGGCGATTGGATCGGTGCTGATCTTCTACTTCGTGACCACCGCCGCCGGCGGCGTGGGCGTCGTCGTGGAGTTGCCGAGCCAGCCCGGCGCCGCGCATCTCTTCGAGCTCGACGCCGCGCTGCCGTTCGTCGTGCTGCTCGGCATCGCCTTCGCCGGGTCGCTGAAGCTGCTGGTGGATCCGCGCCAGCTCACGCGCTTCTACGGGCTGCGCGACGAACGCAGCATCCGCGTTGGCATCTGGGTGGCGGCAGCGGGCATTCTTGTGATTCAGTTCTGCCTGTTTCCGGTGGGCCTGTACGCGCGCTTTCTGCTCGACGGCGTGACGGACACGGACTTGATCGTGCCGACGCTGGTGCGCGACGGCGCCGTCTTCCCGCCCTTGGCCCGGGATTTCCTCGTCGTCGCCATTCTGGCCGCGGCGATGTCCTCGCTCGACAGCGTGTTGTTGGTGGCCGCGTCGGTGACCACCCGCGACATCGCCGGGCGCTGGCTGCAATCGCCTTCGTCGCCGGGAGTGGACAGCGCCGAGAACGCGCGCATCGTCGTCTGGACGCGCATCTGCGTGGTGGCGTTCGCCGTCGTCGCCGCGGTGGTCGCGCTCAGGCCGCCCGGCGGCATCGTCGAACTGACGATCTTCTCCGGCAGCCTGTTCGCCGTGTGCTTCGTGCCGACCATCCTGCTCGGCCTGCACTGGCGTCGGGGCGACGAAGCGGCGGCGCTGGCCGCCTTCGGCATCGGCATCGGCGTCCTGTTGGTATGGATAGCCGCGGGCTTGGACGCGACGGTACACGAAGTCTTTCCGGCCTTGGCTTGTTCGACAACTGCCTACGTCTTCCTCGCTTGGCGCCGGCCGGCGGTGGCGACGCCGCAAGTGAGCAGGTTGTTTGCCGCACCGGCTTCACGTTCGACGGACGGCTTGCGCCCACAGCCGCACAGCGACGAATCACGCTGCTAGGATTGACGCAACCGCGCTTGAAGGAGACCGCCGCCATGCTGGCCGTCATTTCCCCGGCGAAGTCCTTGGACTTCGACACGCCCCCGGCGACTCGGAAATCGAGTGCGCCGGCGTTCATGGACGATGCCGCGCTGCTCATCGAAGACTTGGCCAAGCTCGCGCCGGCGGACGTCTCCGATCTCATGGGCATCAGCACCAAGCTCGGCGAACTCAACTGCAACCGCTACAACGAGTGGCGGCACGACGGGCGCCAAGGCAAGCAGGCGGCGCTGGCCTTCACCGGCGACGTCTACATGGGTCTTGCGGCTTGGAACTTCGCGCCGCGGGAACTCACGTCGCTGCAGCGGCGGGTGCGCATTCTTTCCGGCCTCTACGGGCTGCTGCGGCCGCTGGACAAGATCCAGCCCTACCGGCTGGAAATGGGCACCGCGTTCGCCAACGCGCGCGGCAAGGACCTCTACGCGTTCTGGGGCGATCGCGTGACCGAGGCGCTCAACGACGAGCTGGTCCACCATCGCAAGAAGACGCTGGTGAACCTCGCCTCGAACGAATACTGGAAGGTCGTGAACGAGGACGCCATCGAAGCCGACGTGCTGCACATGCGCTTCCTGGACCGCAAGGGCGGGCAGTACAAGATCATCAGCTTCTACGCCAAGAAGGCGCGTGGCCTGATGGCCGGCTACATCGCCAAGAACCGGGTCGAGACGATCAAGGGATTGAAACAGTTCAACCGCGGCGGCTATCGACACTCCGAAAGCCATTCGCGCCCGGGCGAGCTGGCGTTCGTGCGCGAGGAGATGCCGGCGCGGTAGCGTGCGCCGCACCGCCGGCTCATGCGGCCGGCGGAGCGTTGTCTCCTTCCCTTTGCGGGGCCGCCTCTTCGACAGGCGGCGGCGCGTCGTTCGACATCAGATCGGCAAGCTGCATCCGCTTGATGCGCTTGCGCTTGGTGGCGCGGATGTTGAGCAGCGCCACGCCCAGCGAGAACGCCATGGCGAAGTAGATGTGGCCCTTCGGCACGTGGATGTCGAGCCCTTCGGCGATCAGCGCGAGGCCGATCAGCACCAGGAACGAGAGCGCCAGCATCTTGATGGTCGGGTTGTTCTCCACGAACGCCGACACCGGCCCGGCGGCGAGCATCATGACGAGCACCGCGGCGACGATCGCCGCCACCATCACTGGCAGATCGTCCACCAGGCCGACCGCGGTAATGACGGAGTCTAGGGAGAACACCACGTCGATCACGGCGATCTGCGCCAGCACGCCGATGAAGCCGACGCTCGACGCGCCACGCCGGGCGGCCGCAGGTTCGGTCTCCATCGCGTTGTGGATCTCGTGCGTCGCCTTGGCGAGCAGGAAGGCGCCGCCGGCCAGCATGATGATGTCGCGCCCGGAAATGCCCTCGCCGAGAACCTTGAACAGCTCGTTGGTGAGGCTCATCACCCAGGACAGCGTGAACAGCAGGAGGATGCGCGTACACATGGCCACGCTTAAGCCGAGCGTGCGCGCCATCGGCTGCTGGCGGGCGGGCAGCCGGCTGGTGAGGATGCTGATGAAGATGACGTTGTCGATGCCGAGCACGATCTCCAGGGCGGCCAACGTGGCGAAGGCCATCCACGTCTCCGGCGTACTCAGAATCTCGACCACTTGGCATCTCGCTCGGCTGCCCGCGCAAGGAACTTTAGCTCAAAGCGCGCGCGCTGCGGACGCGCTCGCGCCGTTGGCTGCGTGGGCGAGCGCAACGGTGCTATGGTTTCCCGAATGTCGAACTCCCCCGAAACGCCGGCCGAGGCCGAGGACGCGCCGCCGGCGGCCCGCCCCTTGGCCGGCGTCACCGTTCTCGACCTAGGCCAGATCTACAACGGCCCCTACTGCGGCTACCTGCTGGCGATGGCCGGCGCGCGGGTGGTGAAGGTGGAGCCGCCGGGCGGCGAAGGCATGCGCGGACGCGGCGAAACGAGCGCCAGCTATCCGTTCCTGATGCTCAACGGCAACAAGGAAGCGGTGACGCTGAATCTCAAGTCCGAGCGCGGACGCGAGCTGCTGCGCGGCTTGGCGAGGAAGGCCGACGTGCTGCTGGAGAACTTCTCGCCAGGCACGCTGGACCGGCACGGCGTCGGCAGCGAGGCGCTGCGGCGGATCAACCCGCGCCTCGTCTACGCCGCGAGCACCGGCTTCGGGCGCGGCGGGCAGCATCGCGACTATCTGGCCATGGACATCACCGTACAGGCGATGACCGGCGCCATCGCCATCACCGGCAAGGACGGCGAGCCGCCACTGAAAGCCGGCCCCGCGCTGTGCGACATTCTCGGCGGCGTCCACCTGTACGCGGCCATCGTCAGCGCCCTGTTGCGCCGCGAGTACACCGGCGTTGGCGCGGTGCTGGACGTGGCCATGCAGGACGCGGTGTTTCCAACCCTCACCACCGCCCTCGGCGCCTACTACCACCAGGGCGGCGATCCGCCGCGCACCGGCAACCACCATCAGAACATGGCGGTGGCGCCCTACAACGTCTATGCCGCCACCGATGGCCATGTGGCGATCATCTGCATTCGCGAGCACCACTGGCGGAGCCTGCTGGAGGCGATGGGCAAGGCGCACCTGACGGAGGACCCCCGCTTCGAGGACATGCGGGCCCGGGCGCGGAACATGGATGCGACCGATGCGGTGGTGGAAGCGTGGACGTCGTCCCTGCCGAAGGCCGAGGTCTTTCGCGTCTGCCAGGCGCACGGCGTGATCTGCGCGCCGGTGCAGTCGCTGCACGACGTGCTCCACGATCCGCACTTGCTCGAACGCGGCGCCTTGGCGAAGCTCGCCCACGAGAAGTACGGCGAAGTGACCCTGCCCAGCACGCCGCTGCGCTTCGAGGGCGAATCGCCGCCGCCGGTGCGCCTGCCACGCCCGGCCGGGGCGGACAACGCGAGCGTGTACGGCGAGCTCCTTGGCCTGTCCGAGGCGCAGGTGGAGACTTTGGCGGAAGAAGAGGCGATCTAGGCGCACGCTTGCGCGTGCGTTCGAGTTTGCTTCGCAAACTCGGCGCAGTCGCGAACCTGATTCGTCCGTTCGTCCGTGATGGAGGCCCTCGCTCCTCAGCGTGCCGCGGCGAGGTCCAAATAGCGCTGGTGGAGGTCCGCCACGGCAGTTCGCAAGTCGTCGAGCCCTTTGTCGTTGACGATGACGTCGTCGGCAAACGCGAGGCGCGCTTCGCGGTCGATCTGGCTTGCCATGATGGCGCGGGCCTGTTCCTCGCTGCCGCCGTCCCGGGCCATCGTGCGGGTGATCTGGAGGCGCTCCGGCGCGTCCACGACGAGGATGCGGTCGGCGCGCGGATCGGCGGCGCGCATCAGCGGGTTGACGAGGATCGCGTAGGGCGAAGCAGCGCTCTGCAGCCCGCGGGCGATGCGCTGATTGATGCGCGGATGCAGCAGGCGTTCCAGCCACTGCCGCTCTTCCGCCTTCTGGAACACCAGCTCACGTAGCCGAGCGCGGTGCAGCGTGCCGTCGCTCTGCAGCACTGCGTCCCCGAACCGCTCGGCGATCTCGACGAGCGCCGGCGCACCGGGCTCGACGACGCGCCGCGCCTCGACGTCCGCATCCACCACCTCGATGCCGAGTTGCGCAAACCGTTCGGAGACGGCCGACTTGCCGCTGCCAATGCCGCCAGCGATGCCCACGACATAGGGCGGCGGCGTGGCCGAGGGTTCGGTTTCCAAGGGCCGCTGTCTAGGTCGGGTTCTCGAACTTCGCAAGGCGCCGACGCAGCTCCGCGGCTTCCTGTTCGGCGGCCAGCCTGGCTCGGCCCTCCTCCTGCCGCCGGCGCTGTTCCTCCTGCCGCCGGCGCTGTTCCTCCTGCCGCCGGCGCTGTTCCTCCTGCCGCCGGCGCTGTTCCTCCTGCCGCCGGCGCTGTTCCTCCTGCCGCCGGCGCTGTTCCTCCTGCCGCAGGCGCTGTTCCTCTTCCCGCCGGCGGCGTTCCTCCGCCGCGGCATCCTCGTGCGAGAGCAGCAACTCGCCGCGCTCGTCGAAGAGCTGCGGCGCCGCTTCGCCCGGGACGGCGTGGAAATCCACTTTCAGGACGTCGCTGTGCAGACGAATCCCGCCGTTCGGAAGCAGCGTGGGTTCGACCGGCACATAGGTGCGCTCTTTCTTGCCGGTCCTTTTCCTCGTCGTCTTCTCTGGGACATAGCGGAATCCCTGCAAGCGCGGACTCAGGAACCTGTCGGTGGCGTCGTGCAGGAAATACTCCTTGACGCCAACGCTTCGGTAGGTCGCTATCTTCTCGCGGCGATCTTTCCTGAAGGTGCTCTTGGATGCGACCTCCAACGCGAAATCCGGCGGCTTGCCCTGCTCCCAGATCAGATAGGTGTCCGGCTCGTCGATCAGCGGCTCGCCCATGGCCACGAACATGTCCGGCACGATCACGCCAGTGGGGTCGCCGCGGCGGAAGTAGACGCCCATGTTGGCGGCGACGAGGGCGCGCCGCCCGAGCATGCGCCGCAGCGCCATGACCACCTGCGCGACCACGTTCCATTGCTTCATCGATTCCACGGGCGTGTCGTCCGATTCCGGGTACTCGACGGGCGGGACAAACCGGGCGACGGCCTCCGACATGTGCTTCTCCTCCGCTTGCAGGCGCCAAAGCTGCCGTTGACCATACCATGCAACTCCCGGCGCACCCCCGACGCGAGCACTGTTCGCTCAATTTCGAAGCCATTGTCGGCAGGTCCGTGCGTCTTCGGTAGCGAACTTCGCCCGCGGCCGTGTACGAATTGGCTGAAAATCGCGTGCGAGATCGCCCCTAAACCGAAGACCCTTGGGCGGGCCTGGAACGGAGCTGGCGCCCGAGGGCGGCGCCGTGGCGCAACTGAAGGCCAAGGTTGCGCGAACAAATACCGCCATCTGCAAGCAGCCGATCCATTTGATCGGCGTGGAGTTCAGCATGGCATCCCGCAACATCCTCGCGCTGGACGTCGAGCAGGCGTAGCAGCGGCTGCCGCGCGGCACTCCTCCTGCTGGCGGATGTCCAGCAGGTCGCCACTCATGCCAGCGGCGCCGGGGCGCACCCCTCTTCGAATGGGCGCATCCGGCTGAGCGAGGGTTGAAGCTAGGCGACGGCCCTCGGCGCATGCCGCTGCGAGGCGGCGCGAAGGTCGAATGCGCTACCAGCGATAGACGATGCGTCCGGCGTAGTGCCTCGGCAGTTCGGGCAGGACGATGGTGCCGCCGAACAGGTTGGGGAAGTTGGCGCGGAAGTAGCGCTCGTCGGTGAGGTTCTTCGCCGTGGCGCCGAGCGACCAAGGGCCCCTCTCGTAGACCACGCCCGCGTTCACCAACGTGTAGCCCGGCAGCGCCACCGTCTTGCTGAAGCCGGCGGTGGTCGCCGCCACGTCGGATACGTTGGCGCTCAAGGCCAAGCCGTTGCCGAAATCGTAGGTGGCTGTCGCGGAGACGATCGTCTCCGGCATGCCGGCGCGCGCGGCGCCGGCCCTGCCCGGGCGCAGCACCTGCCCGGCCAAGGCCGCGCCGTACCACGTCTGCGGCGGCACGTTCGGGACGTCCTCGGCGCCGATGAACGAGAACCGCCCGCCGGCGGCCAAGGTGTTGAGGTTGGTCACTTCCATGCGGGTATAGGCGAGCGTGAGCAGCAGGCGTTCGCTCGCCGCCCAGCGCAGTTCGAACTCCGTGCCCTCGGTGCGGCTCGCTTGATTGGTCACGGTCGATTGCGCCGAGCGGTCCGTGCGCTCCTGCTCGTAGACGGCCAAAGCAAAGTAGAACGTGTCGTTCAACAGGCTGCCCTTGAGGCCGAACTCGCGCAGCGTGGACACGTCGAACGCCGTGCCCGCGGCGATGTCGGCGGCGGGGATTTCGGCGCCTTGGCCGGCGATCACCGTGGCTTGGCGCGAGAACGTGGCGTACGGCACGAGGCCGAGCGGCATGGCATAGCTCACGCTCGCGGTCCAGGAAACGCCGCTCACTTCGTCCGCCGCCGCCACGGCGACGCAGGACGGATCCAGGCAGAAGTTGTTGGCGCTCGGCAGCAGCAGTTTCTCCACCGGCTGGCGGCTCTCGATGTCGATGACGTCGCGGCGCACCCCGAGGAGCACGTTGAGCCGACGCCAATCCAGGTCCGCAAGCGCCGCCAAGCCGATGTCCAGGTAGTCGCCGACGTAGTATTCCGTGTAGTCGCGGTCGATCTGGGTCGCCAGCAAGCGCGTGTCGAGCGGCCCAGCGGGGCGGGTGAGATCGCGGCGGTTGAAGTGTTCGTTCGTGTAGTCGTCGCCGTGGCGGAAGTCTGTGAGCCGAATGGACGGCGAAAGCTGCACATCGGCGCGCAAGTCGCCGCTGCCGAACGCGCCGGCGAGAACCAGCTTGTCCTCGATCACCCACGTGTCGTGGAACTGCGAGAAGCCGATGGCCACCTCGGTGCGGTGGTCGTAGGACTCGAAGAACAGCTGGTTGCGCCAGGTCCACGCGCCGGCCGTCTCGAAGATGGCGTCGAAGTAGAGCGTGGTCACGGCGTTGCGGCTGAAGTCCTCAGGCGCGACGTTCACCTGGCTGCCGCGCAACTGCGCCGTGCCCGCGTTCGTCAACGCCCACAGGTCGGGATAGCAGCCGAACACCGGCGCGGTTCCGAGCGCGCATACGGGCGCTCCGGAGGCGTCCAGACCCGCCGCAGCGCCGGGCGTCAAGCCAGCGACGAACGGAGCGAAGTCCGAAAACCCGTCGCCGTCCACGTCGAACTCCTGGTGCGAGATGCGGCCGTCGCCGTCTTGGTCCAGCGGCAGCGGCTGGCCGGCGAGGTAGGTTCCATCGTCGATCAAGGCCTGGCTCAAGCGGTTCCAGCCGCCCACTTGGTTGCCGTCGTGGTCGTGGTGCATGCCGCCGAACTGCAACTCCAGGCTGCCCGTCACGTCGATGTCGAAAGACGCTTGCAGCAGCACGTCCTCGGTGTCGGTGTTCTCGTAGTAGCTGCCCGAATCTTCCGCCTCCGCGTACAGCCAATAGCCGAATCGCTCGCCGCCAATGCGCCCCGGGCCGCCCACTTCCGCGGCGAGCACCAAGCGGTTCCACGATCCGAAATCCAGCCCAAGTGCGGCGACGGTGTCGTCGATGAACTCGCCGGTCTCCTCGATGCGCGCGGATTTGGGGCTGAAGTTCAGATAGCCGCCGATCTTGGCCGGGCCGTGAATGGGCGAGGCCGGCCCGCGCACGATGTCCACCCGCGCCGAGGCGCCGATGGGCGTCGGATAGTTGCCGGGATTGTCCAGCCGGCGCATGCCGCGAAAGTAGGTCTCGCCGCTGGTGCCGCGAATGTCCAGTGCGCCAGCCACGCCGAAGAAAGATTGCGTGAAGGACCCGGGCGCGAAGGCGATGAGTTCGTCGATGTCGCGCACGTTGAACCGCGCCAGCATCTCGTCGCTCATCGTGGAGGCGGAGCGCGGCGTTTCGAGCAGCGACTTCTCGAACCCCGTCAGCGAAGGCACGCTTTCGCCCGGCAAGCTGGCCAGGTCCGCACGCACGACCATCGTCTCCACGGCCTCGCCGGCGTTGCTCGCGGCGGCACCGGCGTCGCCGGCATCCTCGGCGGTGTCCAAGGGGGCGGCGCTCGCCCACCCGAACAGCGCCAGCGGCAGGGCTTGCGCAATCCGCCGAGCGGCGCTGCGTCTACGTCGGAAGCCGCTGATGTCGAAGGCCTTGAGACGGCTCGCACGCCGCTTGAACCCGATCTTGCGGCACTTGGGTCGACGCTCCATGCGCCAAATATACACCTTGCGCCGCCCTCCCAAGAAAGTCGCGGTGGCGCTCAGGCCGGGCGCCGTTGTTTCAGGATGTCTTCCTCGAGCGCGAAGTCCTCGGCGTAGCGATCCTTGAGGATCATTGCGCTGCGCGGCGTCATTCGTCTCGCAAGCGCCGTTCTGGCAGCCGCGACTTCAGCTGGGGGAGCGGTCCAGCCGGCCATCGTGTTCAGCATCGGCAGGGGCGGCGCATCCATGCCGAGCTGTGCGGCGATGCGCTGCCAGTCGTCTTCAGCGGTCTCCAAACGGCCGATGAAATTCGCCATCCGGCCATCCTCCGTGCGGATCGACAAGTGCTGCGAGCGAACGTGCCGTTCGGCGCAAGCGTCGGCGGCAAAGGGGGTGGCGAGCCATTCGCAGAAGGCATTGACGTCGTTCGCGTTGGCCAACCCGTAGTAGCGGGCGAGAAGCTGCGTGCGCTTGCGTTGTTGCAGGTCGTGTTGCGAGGGTACCTCGTGGCCCGGCGCAGGCGGCGTGGCCTCGCTTGCCTGTTGCCGTGCCCGTTCGAGCGGCGCATTCAGTTCGGCAAAGAACGAGAGCGCCCGCTCGAGCGGCGAGCGGATGAAGGCGAAGCTGGTGTAGCGCCTTGCTTCCGGCAGCATCGAGAGGACTTCCGAGACGCTCTTGTCGCGGATGAGCACGGCGTTCGGGTCGGCATCGAGCAGGGCGTACTTGATGCTGCGGGAAGCCACCTTGGGATTGCACAGCCAGAGGCAGCGGTGACGATGGGAGACGATCTTCTCGGCGAAGTCCGGCGGGCGCGTGGCTGTGTGCGCCATGTGCCGGGCGTCGCGCCAGCGCCCCCGACACATGGCCGCCGCGATGTGTCCTGCGATCGTCGGCTTGCACAGCGGCAGGGCAGCGAGGGCCGCGTAGGCGCGTCCCGCCATCGGTCTGGCGACGGGCCTCAGCGCAGTTCGGCGGCGTAGGTTCGGGCGAGTCTCGCCGCCGTGTGGTCGGGGAACTCGGCGATCGTGCGGTCCAGATAGTGCAGCGCGCCCGGCACGTCCTGCAGCTGGTGGTGGACGACGCCGAGCTTGTAGAGGGCGTCCGGCGCCTTGGCGCTGTGGCCGAACAGGTTCACGACCTGCACGAACGCCTGGCGCGCCAGCTCGTGTTCTTCGAGGAACAGCCGCGCCTCGCCGGTCCAATAGTAGGCGTTGGCCGTGAAGTCGCCGTTCGGATAGTCGGCCACGAGTGCCTCGAACATGGCGAGCGCCTGTTCGTAGGCGGCCTTGCGTTCGGCGAGCTCGAGCCCGGCTGCGTCTCGCACGACCGCGAAAGCCGCGTTGTACGCCTCGCGTTCGCTGCCGGGAACCGCGCCGGCCAAGGGCAACGGTTGGTTTTCGCCTTGCGGCCCGGCTGCGCCGGTGAGAGCCAATAGACGCTCGTCGAGCTCCAGGTAGCGCTCGCGCTGCTCCTGCAGCAAGCGCTCGATGCGATGGTTCTGCTCCTCGACGACGCCTTGCAGACGGCGCACGTCGTCCTGCAAGCCCTGCAACTGGTAGTAGAGGGTGCCGAGGCCGCTGTCGCTGGCGTCGTCGCTTGTCGCCGCCGGCTGCACGGCCGTGACGCCGGCCGGCTGCGACTCCTCGATTGGCGTTGCCGCCCAAGCGGCCAGCGGCAGCGCCAGAGCGCCCGCTGCCGCCACGCGGCCAGCCGCCATCAACATGGCGACGGCAATCCCGCGTACGGGAACCGGGCGAGCGCGTCCGTCGCGGATTGCACCGCAGTGCGGCAGTCGAGGGTTCGGACTTCCCGGTCAAGCGCTCCTTGTCAGCGATAGAGCATGACGGCGCGGCGGTTCTTCGCCCAGGCGCTCTCGGAACTGCCGGGATCTTCGGGCCGTTCCTCGCCGTAGCTGACCTTTTCGATCTGGCCGGCACGCACGCCGGCGGAGGTCAGATAGCGTTCCACCGCTTGGGCGCGACGCTCGCCGAGCGCCAGGTTGTATTCGCGGGTGCCGCGTTCGTCGCAGTGGCCCTCGATGACGATGCTGCGGTTGCGGAAGTCGCGCAGATAGTCGGCGTGCATGCCCAGAACGCGCAAGTCGTTCTCCGACAGCCGCGCCTGGTCGAACTCGAAGTAGAAGGTGCGGCCAAGCGGGCGACCGGAGCTGTCGACCGGATTGCCGGCCTCGTTCACCCGAGGCGGCGGCGGGGGAGGCGGCGGAGGTTCGGTGGGCTGCACCGGCGGCGTGGGTGCCGGTTCGGGCGCGGGTTGCGGCTGCGACTTGCAGCCAGCCAGCACGGCACCGGCCAGCGCCATTGCCAGCAAGATTCGGATCTCGTGACGCATCTCTCTCTCCTTGGGAACGCGACTTGGCTCGCCTAAGTTCCTTGTTTCCGGGGCGGTCTCCCCACAGGCCCTATCGTAGCGACCAATTGCGCATGTTGCACCCTTGCTTCACATGGCCTTCACATCGCCTCACACACGCCTTCCACAGGTTCTTCACAGCCCCGCGCCCGCCTTTCCTTCGCGCCGCCAAGGGTGGTCGCCCGCCCTCGCTCAGCCGGAGTCGACCAGGGGGTCGATGAACGGCGACCAGGCTGGTTCGCGCACGTCGCCGGCCGCCGACGGCAAGGTGTACTTGACTCGGCCATCGATGGAAACGACCGCGAGTATACCTTTGCCCTGCTGCCGTGTGGCGTACATCATCATCGTGCCGTTCGGCGCCAGCGAGGGCGATTCGTCGAGCGCCGTCTCGGTCAGCAGATGCACCGCGTCGCGCTCCAAGTCCTGCCAGGCGATGTGGTAGACGCCGGCGCGCCGATGCACGTAGACGAGGTGCTGGCCGTCGGGCAGCAGCCGCGCGCGGGCGTTGTAGTCGCCGCTGAAGGTCAGCCGCTCCGGATAGCCAGTGGCGAGGTCAAGGCGGTAGATCTGCGGCTTGCCGCCGCGGTCCGAGGTGAAGATCAGGCTGCCGCCGTCGGCGCTCCAGGAGGGTTCGGTGTCGATGGCCGACGGATTGCGCGTGACCCGGCGCAGTTCCTCGCTTGCCAGGTCCTTGACGTAGATTTCCGCATTGCCGTCGCGGGAGAGCGACATCGCGAGCTGCTTGCCGTCGGGCGAGAAGGCCGGCGCACCGTTGATGCCGCGGTAGGCCGCCACATGGCTGCGCGAGCCGTCGCGCAGGTTCTGCACGACGATCGTCGAGCGCCCGGTCTCGAAGGAAACGTAGGCGACGCGCTGGCTGTCCGGCGACCAGCTTGGCGAAAGAAGGGGCTCCCGGGAGCGGAACAGCGTGCGTTCGCGCTCGCCGTCGGCGTCGGCCATCAGCAGGCGGTAGACGGCCGACGGCGTGCCCGGCGCTTCCACCAGCACGTAGAGGATCTTCGTCGAGAAGGCGCCGCGAATGCCGGTGACGCGCTCGTAGATCTGGTCCGAGATGCGGTGCGCCACGTCCCGAATCAACGCCGGCGGCACGGTGAAGGCGGCGTTGCCGATCTCGCGTTCGGCTGTGACGTCGAGCAGCTGGTATTGGATGGAGACCTCGCCGCCCGCCGCCTGCGAACCACGGCCAATGACCAGATAGTCCACCTTCTGAATGCGCCAGTCGCGGAAGGAGACCTCCTGCGCCAGCGTCGGATGCTGCAGCATCTGCTCCGGCGCGATGGCCTCGAATTGCCCGCTGCGCTTGAGGTCGAAGGCAACGATGCCAGCGATGTCGGTGGCTTCCTGGCCGGCGCGATCGCGCAGCGGCGGACCGCCGAAGGGCACCACGGCGATGCGCGTCGGACTGTCCCAGCCTTCCGAGATCACGATCTCCAGCGCGTGGCCGGCAGTGCAGAACGCCAGCAGCACGGCGCCGGCGAGGGTCTTGCAGAGAGCCGTCGCGCCACGGCCAGACGGAGCGCGGCGCGAGCGGGGTTGTGGGGGGCGGCGGAATGTGGTCAACGCAGCAAGTCCTCTGGTTTGAACAACAGGGTGAGGCGGCGGAAGTGGGTCTCGAACACGGACAGGTCGTCGGGCACGGGGAAGGTGCCCAGTTCGCGCGCGGCCTTGCGCACCGCAGCTTCCGCCGAACGGTCGAAGGCTTCGTTGCCGCTCGAATCGACGATCTGCACGCCGAGCAGGTCCCCGGCGGGGGTCAAGTCCACCTGCAGCCGCGCTTCCATGTCGTTGCGCGCGCTCGGCGGACGCGACCATTCCAGCACGATGGCGCGGGTGATGGCGGCAACGTAGGTCATCGTGTCGGCGTCCGCCTGGCCAGCGGATTCGACGTCTTCGTCCGCGAGCGCGAGCAGCGTCGATTGCTCCATGAGCTCGCGCAGCCGTTGCTGCCGCTCCGCTTCGGCGCGCTCCCGGGCGGCTTGTTCGCGCTTGCGCCGCTCGGCTTCGGCATCCGGCGGCGGCGTTGGCGCCGGCTTCGGCTTGACCTTTGGCGGCGGGGGCGGGGGCTTCGGCGTTGGCTTGAGCGGGCTCGGCGGCGGTTCGGCGAGGTCGATCGGCTTGCGGCGCTGCGGCTTTTCCATCGTCAGCAGGGCCGCCTGGATGATGCGCGGCGAAGCGACGCGGGTATCGTCGGCTTCGCTCTGCCAATTGCGCGACAGCGCGCCGAACACGCCAGCGTGGAGCAGCAGCGCCAGCACGAGCGGGCCGCCGTAGTCGCGGAGCGTTCTCATCCGCCGCCTCCGGCGCCGATGGTCTCCACCGGATCGGTCAGCAGCCCGACGTTCTGCGCCCCGGCGCGCTGCAGCACCGTCATCACCGAGATCACCTCGCCGTAGGCGATGTTTTCGTCGGCGCGAACGTAGACGGCGATGTCCGGCCGCACGCCGATGATCTTCTCCGCCTGGTCGGCGAGCGAGAAGATGGTGGCGCGGGTGCCCTGCTCGCCCGGCCGGGGCATGCCGGTGTTGACGAAGATCTTGCCGTCGCCGTCCACGCTCACCACCAGCGGATCGTCCTGCTCGTTGGACAGCGGCTTGGAGTCCGTGTTCGGCAGATCGACCTCGACGCCCTGGGTCAGCAGCGGCGCGGTGGCCATGAAGATCACCAGCAGCACCAGCATCACGTCGATGTAGGGCACGACGTTGATCTCGGAGATGGAGCGACGGCGGGTGGCCATGTCGCCTCACCTCGGCGTGAACGGCCAAGCGTCAAGTCGGCGCATGGGCGGCACGGTGGAGAATGGACGTGAGTTCGTCGGCGAAGGCTTCGTAGCGCTTCATGAGCACTTCCACCCGCGCCGCGAAGCGGTTGTAGCCGATGACCGCCGGAATGGCGGCGAAGAGGCCCATCGCGGTGGCGACGAGGGCTTCGGAAATGCCGGGAGCGACCGCGGCCAGCGTGGCCTGGGTCATGTTGGCGAGGCTGCGGAAGGAGTTCATGATGCCCCACACGGTGCCGAACAGGCCGATATAGGGGCTGGTGGAACCGACCGTCGCCAGGAACGGCAGGTGGCGCGCGAGGCGTTCTTCCTCGCGGTTCAGCGCCACGCGCATGGCGCGCTGCACGTTCTGCATCACCGCGTCCGGGTCGGCGCCGGACTGCGCCGTCAAGCGCTGGTATTCGCCGAAGCCGGCGGCGAAGACGGACTCGATGCCGTTGGGATCGGCGTCTTCCGCATCGACCTCCGCCTTCAGCGCCTGCAGTTCGACGCCGCTCCAGAACTCGTCCTCGAAATCGTCGATTTCGCGCTGCACCCGGTTCAACGCGAACCAGCGCTGGAAGATGAGCACCCAGGAGGCCACGGACGCCACCGCCAAGAGCAGCATCACGAACTGCACCAATGGGCTCGCGTTGCGCACCAGCTCGAAGATGGAAATGGGGTCGGTCATTCGAGGGCGAGCTCCGCTTGCGGCTGGTCGCGCCCGGGCAGCAGGCCCAGGTGGCGATAGGCGGACTCGGTGGCGACGCGGCCACGCGGCGTGCGCATCACGAATCCCTCTTGAATCAGGAACGGCTCGATCACGTCCTCCACTGTATCGCGTTCTTCGCTGATTGCCGCGGACAGCGAATCGACGCCGACCGGCCCGCCGCTGAACTTGCCGGCGATGGCTGCGAGCAGGCGGCGATCCATGGCGTCGAGGCCGCGCCCATCCACTTCGAGCATGGCGAGGGCCGCGTCGGCGGCCTGGCGCGTGACCCGCCCGTCGCCGCGCACCTCGGCATAGTCGCGCACGCGCCGCAACAGGCGGTTGGCGACCCGTGGCGTGCCGCGGGAGCGGGCCGCGACTTCCCGCGCCCCGCCGTCGTCCACGTCGATGCCGAGCTTGCCAGCGGAGACCGTGACGATTTCAGCCAGTTCGCCGACGCTGTAGAAGTCGAGCCGCTGCACGATGCCGAAGCGGTCGCGCAGCGGCGAGGTGAGCAGGCCGGCGCGGGTGGTCGCGCCGACGAGCGTGAAGCGCTTCAGTTCCAGCTTGATGGAGCGCGCCGCTGGCCCGTCGCCGATCACGATGTCCAGCTTGCCGTCTTCCATCGCCGGATAGAGGATCTCTTCGACCACCGGCGACAGGCGATGGATTTCGTCGATGAAGAGCACGTCGCCGTCGTCCAGGTTGGTGAGCTGCGCCGCCAGATCGCCCTGCTTTTCGAGCACCGGGCCGGAAGTGCCCTTCAAGGAGACGGCCATTTCGTTGGCGACGATGTGCGCGAGCGTCGTCTTGCCGAGCCCGGGCGGGCCGAAGATCAGCGTGTGGTCGAGGCACTCGCCGCGCCGCCGCGCCGCTTCGATGAAGATGGCCATCTGCTCCTTCACCGCCTGCTGGCCGATGTAGGCGTCGAGCCGCTGCGGACGCAGTGCCCGATCGAAGGGCGCGTCCTCGCCGTCGCGCCCCACGCCGGAGGTCACTCGGTCGGCATGCACCGTCATGCGGCCGCCATGCGCTTGAGGGCTTCCTTCACCAGCGCCTCGACGTCGGCGCCGTCGCCGAGCGCCTGCCCGACTTCGCCGATCACGCGCGCCGCGGCGCTCTCTCGATAGCCGAGCGCGACGAGCGCCAGCACGGCATCGCCGACCGGGCCTTGGCCGACCGGCGCCGCAGCGGCGGAGAGGGCGACCCGGTCGCGCAGCTCCACCACCAGCCGCTGCGCCGTCTTCTTGCCGATGCCCGGCACGCTGGTGATCGCCGCGGCGTCGCCGTTGGCAATGGACGCGGCGAGTTGATCCGGAGAAACGGCGGAGAGCAGCGCCAGCGCCAGTTTCGGGCCGACGCCGGAGACCTTGATGAGCGTGCGAAAGAGATTGCGTTCGGCGAGGCTGGCGAATCCGTACAGGGTCTGCGCGTCCTCGCGCCCGATGAGATGCGTGAAGACCACCGCCTCCCCCGAGCGGGCGGCAAGGTCCGCCGCCGTGCCGGACGTGAGCTCGACCTCGTAGCCGACCCCGCCGACGTCGATGAGCGCGACGTTCTCCGCAAGCTCAAGCACCGCGCCGCGCAGACGGCCGATCACCCTAGCACTCCGTCTAGGTTGAATTGGCGTGTCAGTGGCTGCCGGAAGTTCCCCAGCAAGGCGCCGCGACGTCCGATCATCCTTGGTCTCCGTCAACCGCGGGAGCGAGTATTGACGTGGCAGATGGCCACTGCAAGCGCGTCGGCGGCATCGGCGGCCGGTTCGGCGTCGAGGCGCAGCAGCACGCGCACCATGTAGGCCACCTGGGCCTTGGTGGCGCGGCCCGTTCCCACCACGGCCTGCTTCACCAGACGCGGCGCGTACTCGCTGATCGGCAGTTCGGCGCTCACCGCGGCGGCAATGGCCACGCCCCGCGCCTGGCCGAGCTTTAGCGCCGACTGCGGGTTGCGGGCGAAGAACACCGCCTCCACCGCGCACTCGGCCGGTCCGTGCGCCGCGATGACCTCCGCCATGCCGCGATGGATTTCCGCCAGCCGGGTCGGAAACGCGCCTTGGCCGGTTTCGATGCAGCCGCTCGCCACGTAGCGCATGCCGTCCGGCAGCGCATCGACCACGCCGTAGCCGGTCGAGCGCGATCCCGGGTCCACGCCCAGCACGCGCGTCAATCGGCGAAGGCTCCGTCCGGGAACTCGGCGTTGGAGTAGACGTTCTGCACGTCGTCGAGGTCGTCCAGGGCATCGATCAGGCGCAGCACCTTGGCGGCGGTGTCGTCGTCGCAGACGCTCGTCGTCGCCGGCAGCATGGCGACTTCCGCATGCGCCGGCTCGAAGCCGCCGCCGCGCAGCGCATCCACCACCGGCCCGAAGTCCTCCGGTGCGGTGTAGACGCACACGGCGCCGTCTTCCTCGCTCTCGATGTCTTCCGCGCCCCCGTCGAGGGCGAGTTCCAGCACGGCGTCTTCGTCCGTGCCCGGCGGCAGCGTCACCAGGCCGCGCTTGCGGAACAGGTAGGCCACGGAGCCGTCGGTGCCGAGATTGCCGCCGTGCTTGCTGAAGGCGTGGCGCACCTCCGCGACGGCGCGATTGCGGTTGTCCGTCATCACTTCCACGAGCATGGCTACGCCGCCCGGCCCGTAGCCTTCGTAGACCAGTTCCTGCAGGTTCTCCCCTTCGCTGCCGCCGGCGCCGCGCTTGATGGCGCGCTCGATGGTGTCCCGAGGCATGTTCACCGACAGCGCGTTGTCCAAGGCCACGCGCAGGCGCGGATTGTCCGCCGGCTCACCGCCGCCGAGACGCGCAGCCACGGTGATTTCGCGGATCACCTTGGTCCAGACCTTGGCGCGCTTGGCGTCCTGCCGCGCCTTGCGGTGCTTGATGTTCGCCCACTTGGAGTGGCCTGCCACGTCGCGCCTCCCGTCGCCGTTCAGCGAACGCGAAGGTGCAGATCGCGCAGCTGGTGGACGTCCACCGGCGCCGGCGCGTTGGTGAGCAGGCAGGTGGCGGACTGCGTCTTGGGGAAGGCGATCACGTCGCGGATGTTGGTGGTGTCCGCGAGGAACATCATCACCCGGTCGAAGCCGATGGCGATGCCGCCGTGGGGCGGGCAGCCGAGCTTCAACGCATCGAGCAGGAAGCCGAACTTGGTGGCCGCCTCCTGGCCGATGCCGAGCGCGTCGAAGACCGCCTGCTGCGTCTCGGCATCGTGGATGCGGATGGAACCGCCGCCCACTTCGGTGCCGTTCAGCACGAAGTCGTAGGCGCGCGCAACGGCGGCGCGGGGCTGCTCGCGCAGCTGTTCCAAGCTGGCGGGCTGGGTGAAGGGGTGGTGCGCCGAGACGAGTGTTTCGCGCCCCGGCTCGAACATCGGGAACTCGGTGACCCACAGCGGCGCCCAGCCGCTCTTCGTCAAGCCCAGCACGCGCCCGAGTTCGTCGCGGAAGGCACCCATGGCGTCGTGGACGACCTTGGCCGCATCCGCGCCGAAGAACACGATGTCGCCGTCCTTGGCGTCCACGCGGGAGAGAATCGCCTCGACCGTCTCAGCGTCCAGGAACTTCAAGATCGGCGATTGCAGACCGTCCATGCCAGCGGCGCGTTCTCGAACGCGAATGTAGGCGAGGCCCTTGGCGCCGTAGGTGCCGACGAAGCCGGCGTAGTCGTCCAACTCGCGGCGCGAGAGCTTGCTGGCGGCACCGGGGCCCTTGAGCGCCACCACGCGCCCGTCGGCGGCGTTGGCGGGGCCGCTGAAAACCTTGAAGGCGGCGTCGCGCACTAGGTCCGCGACGTCCACGAGCTCCAGCGGATTGCGGAGGTCCGGCGCGTCGGTGCCGAAACGCCGCATCGCCTCGGCGTAGGCAAGCACCGGGAAATCGGGCAGCTCCTCGCCGATGACGCTGCGGAACAGCGACTTCATCAGGCGCTCCGCCAGCGCCATGACCTGCTGCTCGTCCACGAAGGACGCCTCGATGTCGATCTGCGTGAACTCTGGCTGACGATCCGCCCGCAGATCTTCGTCTCGATAGCAGCGCGCCATCTGGTAGTACTTGTCCACCGAGGACATCATCAGCAGTTGCTTGAAGACCTGGGGCGATTGCGGCAGGGCGAAGAACTGCCCCGGGTGGGTGCGGCTCGGCACCAGATAGTCGCGTGCCCCTTCCGGCGTGGACTTGGTGAGGGTCGGCGTCTCGACCTCCCAATAGCCGTGTTCCTCCAGGAAGCGGCGCACGTGGCTGGTCGCCTTGGCGCGCAATTCGATGCGGCGCAGCATCTCCGGGCGGCGCAAGTCCAGGAAGCGGTGCTTGAGCCGCGCCTCTTCGCCGGCGGCGGCGTACTCGTCAAGTTGGATCGGCGGCGTCTCCGAGGCGTTGAGCACCGTGAGCGCGTCGCCAAGCACTTCCACTTCGCCGGTGCGCATGGCGGGATTCACCGTGCCTTCCGGCCGCCGGCGAACGCGCCCGGCGATGCGCAGCACGTATTCGTTGCGCACGCGGTCCGCGACTTGGAAGCTCTCCGGCGTGTCCGGGTCGTAGACGACCTGCACGATGCCGGCGCGGTCGCGCACGTCCAGAAAGATCACGCCGCCGTGGTCGCGCCGACGATGCGCCCAGCCGAGGAGCTCCACGCGGGCCCCGAGGTCCGCGGCGGTGATCTCGCCGCAATAGTGGGTTCGGCTCAAGGACACGGGATCGCCTTCCTCGCGCGGAACTTCGACCCGCGCCCTAGCCCTTGGGCGAGGAAGAGTCCTTGTTCTTCACCGTCGACGAATCCACCCCGGCTTTGCTGCCCGATGCCGCTTTGTCCACCTTGCCGTTCTCTTTCGCCTTGGCGCCAGCATCGGCCTTGCCATCGCCGTTGGCATCCGACTTCCCACCATCGCCCTCTGCCGAGGCATCGCCGACGACGTTGCGCTTGTCGCCGGTCTTGAAGTCCGTCTCGTACCAGCCGCTGCCCTTGAGCCGGAAGTTCGGCGCCGAAAGCAGCTTCTTCAAGGCCCCTTCGCCGCACGACGGGCAATCCACCAGCGCCTCTTCGCTGGCTCTCTGGATGGTCTCGAATCGATGCTCACACGAACCGCACGCATACTCGTAGATGGGCACCGCCGGCAACTCCGCTCGTTCGTCTTGGCAGGCGGCGAAGCATAGGGGAAACCCGCTTGGAATGTCACCAAGCGCCTGCTGGTGGTCAAGGACCTCGCAAACGGCGGGACTCGCCGAAAATACAACCACGCAGAAGAGCCAAAGGGAACGCGAGAATCGACATAGGTTCCGTCAATTCGCGTTGACGGAAACCCTAACACCCCCTTTTCTCGCCATGCAAGCGTTTTTTCGCACTTTTTTTCGCCCGTCCTTCCAACGTGGTTTGGTGCCCTCCTATCGGTGCCCTCACCGCCCGTAGCGCAGCCGTGCCATCGCGCCCTCAGCCGCCAACTGGCCGCGCACATACCGGGCCGGCATGGTCGGCGATTGCCAGCGCCCAACGTGCTGCAGCGCCACCAGGCTGGCACCCCGTGCGACCAGCTCCTGCGCGGAGCCGATGCGCAGCGAGTGCCATGTGATTCGGCCCAGCACACCGGCGTCGGCCGCCCAACGCTTGACGATGTTCTGCAGACTGCGGGTGCCCAGTCGGCTTTCTTGCACGGCGCCGTTCTTGAGCACGGGTCGAAACAGTGCAGCGTGCCCAGATAGAGCGCAAGCAACTCGTCCGTGAGCGGCGCGCCGTCGAGCCACTCGTCCAAGCGGCGCAGTTCGCCGCCGTAGATGTCCAGCGTCCGTTCCGCCACCGCCTTCGCCTGCAGCGCGTCGCACACCGCAAGCAGTTCCGGATTCCGCATCGCGTCTCCTGCCGTTCCCTTCTGCATCGCCCCTCCTCAAGCGCCGATTGGTTCCGTCAACGCGAATTGTGGGAACCAAGAGCGGCAAGCGAAGGGCGCAACGCCCTTGGAAACGAAGAGGCCGCCAGCGCGTTTCAAGGGTTCGCGTGAAGACCCGGCATCCCAGCGATGCCGGAAAACGCAACTTGCTCGGGCGCGCGAAATGCGCCCGTGAGGAGAAAACGATGTACGCACTGCTGCTGACGCTGGCCATCGGCTGCCCCTGCGACTCCGGCTACTCGCCGGAGGGGGGCTTGCACGTGTGCCAAGCCTGGCCGCCCTGCGGGATGGAACGGTTCGACCCGCCGCAACCGCCGGAAGGGCCGCAACTGCCGCAACTGCCGGAAGTGCCGATGGACCGGATTCCGGGCGAGCAGGTCTGCGCGATCGGCCGCGACGGGCCGGTGTGCCACCTGCCCTAGCCAACGAACCAGAAGGAGAAACCACATGACGCTCATCCTCACCGTGCTGGCCGTTCTGGCCGGCCTCACCTTGCTGTTGACGGTCTGCCCGCAGCGGCGCAAGCAGGCGGCCTACGGTGCCGCCTTCGTCTTGGCCTGCGGCGCCTTCGGGCTGTCCAACGGCATTCCCACCGTCGGCGGCGACGCCATGGCGCAGCCCGGCTGCACCTGGGACGGCGAGACGCTCACCTGTCCCCGCCTTGGAGGCGGTGTCGACGACTTCTGCGACAATCCGAGCAATGGGCTGCACGGCCTGTGCAACGACTACAGCGGCGGTGGCGGCGGCTATGGCGGCGGCGGTGGCGGCTATGGCGGCGGCGGTGGCGGCTATGGCGGCGGCGGTGGCGGCTATGGCGGCGGCAGCAGTCGCGGCGGCGACTCGGGCGGCAATTCCGATTCGGGTAGCTGGTCGGACGCTTACAACGACACCTTCGACCAGTGCATCAGGGACAGTGCCGCCCATGTGCCAGTCCCCGCCTTGCTCGCAGGCGTTCCGCAAGCGGGCGGGCAGCATTGCGCTGCATTTTCGCTCGGCTACAATCTCCCCTGCAAGGAGACCGCGTTTGCTGTGGCGGCGGCAGGTGGCGCGTTGTCAAGGGCTCCCGGAGGTTGGGGTTGGGTTGGCTGGGGGCTCGGAGTCACGGGCGCCTATGTTGGAACCTTCGTCTGCGAATAGGGAGCGTTGACGTGAAGGGGCAGGAGAAGCTGAAGTGTTTGGCGAGGATGGCCTTGGGTCTCGCGATCCTTGGCTTCGAGTTCGTCGGTGACGGTGTGTTCGGCCCGGCGGGATCGATATTTCTGGCCATGATCCTCCTCCTGCCCCCTTTGCCTTGGCTTAAGGCGCGATACCGCCGACTGAAGGGTGCGCCGACCGACGTTGCGTGATCCAAGGAGGGCCAGGGCATGTTCGAAAGCTCCCTTTTTGACTTTGCCGTTCCTTGTGATTGGAGTAGCGACGATTTGGTTCGTCGACCGACGACGCGCCAAGCGTGGACAATCGCCGTTTCCGCTGCCTTGGTCGTCGTGCCTTCTCATTGGCTTCGCCATAGCGGTGATTGTCGAGTTACTGATCTGAGACCTGGCCGGGTTGAAACCCGCCAAGCGTCCTTCCGCGCCCATGCTGACCTGGCCTTTCTGCGAGGGTTGGGAGCTACGCTTTGCAGTGCAGGGGCAGGCTGACCAAGGCTGCGTTCACATTCCCCAGCACTCCATTTCGTTGGCGAAGATCAGTGGGCCGGCGTAGTGTTCCTCGATGGCGGCGCGGCTGACGCTTTCGCGGCCCAGGGTGCGCGAGGTGCGGTGGCCTAGGACGAGCATGCGGACGTTGGCTTCGGCGGCGACGCGGCCGAGTTGGGAGGGCAGGGCGTAGTAGTCGCGGGCTTCGCCGCGCACGTCTTCCTGCACGGCGTGGTGGACGATCAAGGCGTCGGCGTCCTTGGCGAAGTCGGCGACGACGTTCTTGCGGTTGCTGAAGCCGCCGGCGAAGACTAGGGCGTGCTCGCCGACGGTGACGCGCCATGCCAGCGCCGGCACGTCGCCGTGGTCGACGGCGATGGCGGCCAGGGCGATGTTCTCCGTGCGGTACTGCGCCCAGCGGCGGGCGCCGACCGCCGGCACGTCGCGCACTGAGAGCTTGTAGCCGCCGCGGGAGCGGAAGGTGAGGTAGTCGGCGAGTTGCGGGTAGAGGCCGTTGGGGCCGATCATGCGCTCGACGAAGGCCGTCGTGGAATCGCCGTCTGGGACGGCCGGGCCGAACACCGGCAGTAGCCGTTCGCGGCCGGCGTCGGCCGAACCGTCGATGAGACTTGGGAAGTCCACCGTGGCGCGGGCGGTGAGCCGGGTGAAGACGATTGCGTCCAAGTCGGCGAAGGCGGCGCCGGCCTCGTCGAAGCGCAGCGCCGAGGCGGAGCCGGCATCCACCATCAGCCGGGCGTTTTCATTCACCCACACGAGGTAGCTCGCCGGGCTGCGCTGGTCGGTGAGTTCGCCGCCGCCGGAGCCGAGGATTTGCAGCCACACGCCGTCGTCGCCGCAGTAGAGCGAATCCTGCGCCGCGCCAGCGGCGGAGAACGCGACGGCAACTGCGGTCAACGCGGCCTGGAGCCGGCGCTGCAACGGGGCGCGAATCCTTCCCATTGGTCTTCTCCTAACCTCGTGAGTCGCGGTCGAGGGATGCCAGCGCCGCGCTTGCGGACGCTTCGTCGGGCATCCGCCAGTCGCCGCGCGGCGACAGGCTGACGGTGCCGACTTTCGGGCCCGGGGGCAAGGTCGTGCGCTTGAACTGCGCGGCGTAGAAGCGCTCGAGGAACACCCGCAGCCAGCGCTCGATTTCCGCTGGCGAATAGGCGCCGGCGAAGGCGCTGCTGGCGAGGGCCAGCGTCTTGTGCGCTCCAGCGCCGGTGCGCAGGTAGTGGTAGAGGAAGAAGTCGTGCAGCTCGAAGGGGCCGATGATCTCTTCCGTGCGCTGGCCGATGCCTTCGCCGGCCGGCGGCTTGAGCTCCGGCGTGATGGGCGTGGCCAGCACGCGCTCCAGTACCTGCCGCAGCTCGGCGCTGGCGCGATGGCGCGCGTGCCAGCGCACCAGGTAGGCGACGAGCGTCTTCGGCACCCCGGCGTTGACGTTGTAGTTCGCCATCTGGTCGCCGTTGAACGTACACCAGCCGAGGGCGAGCTCGGATAGATCGCCGGTGCCGACGACGATGCCGCGACGCTGATTCGCGGTGTTGAAGAGAATCTGCGTGCGTTCCCGCGCTTGGGCGTTCTCGAAGGTGACGTCCGGTTCGCCGCCGTGCCGCAAGTCTTCCAAGTGCTGGCGCACCGCGGCGCCGATGGGGACTTCCAGCAGTTCGGCGCCGGTAGCCGCGGCGAGCCGGCGGGCGGATTCGATGGTGTGCGGCGTCGTCCCCGGCCCTGGCATCGTCATGGCGCAAAGCGCCTCGACGCCGCGATCCAGCAGGCGCGCGGCGTCGAGACACACCAGATACGCCAAGGTGGAATCCAAGCCGCCGGAGATGCCGACGACGAGACGTTCGGCGTTTGCCGCCATCGCTCTGCGGGCGAGCCCGGTGGCTTGGATGGCGAGGATTTCCCGCGCCCGGGCATCGAGCTCGGTCTCGTCGGCAGGCACGAACGGCTGGCGTTCGTAGGCGCGCGCCAGCGTTGCCAGTTTCGGTGCCGGGCCGAGCGTCACGGACGCTGGCGGCGACGGGCGCGGGCTGCTGGCGAAGGTGTTGTTGCGCGCTCGGTCGTGGCGCAGGCGTTGGCAGTCCACTTCCACGCACAGCCGCGCCCCGTCCAACTCGAAGCGCACAGACTCGCCGAGCAGGCGGCCGTTCTCGGCGGCGATCAGATGGCCGCCGAACACCACGTCCTTCGTGGATTCGGTGGGGCCGGCCCCGGCGTAGACGTAGGCGGCTATCGTCCGCGCGCTCTGCAAGCGCACGAGGTCGCGCCGGTAGTCGGCCTTGCCGACGAGTTCCGTGCTGGCGGAGAGGTTGAGCAGGATTTCCGCGCCGCCCAAGGCCAGACCGGCGCTGGGCGGATTCGGCGACCACAGGTCTTCGCACAGCTCGATGCCGAAGGCCGTCTCGCCCAAGGCGAAGATCTGGTTCGCGCACAACGGGAAGCGGCCCGCCGGCGCGTCGATTTCCAATGCAACGCCGGCGCCCGATGCGAACCAGCGCTTCTCGTAGAACTCGTCGTAGTTGGGCTGGGAGATCTTCGGCACGGCGCCGAGGATGCGCCCGCCGCGGCAGACGAAGGCGCAGTTCAACAAGCGGCCGTCCGCCATCCACCACGGTGCGCCGACGACCAATGCGCGCTCGTCCGCGCCGGCGGCAACGGCGGCCAGCGCCTGTTCGGCGGCGCGGCGCAGATCGTCGCCGAAGAACAGGTCCTCGCAGGTGTAGCCAGTGACCGCGAGTTCCGGGAAGAGCACGATGGCGGCGTCCGCCGGGGCGTCACGGTAGGCGGCCAAGATGGCGTCGGCGTTGGCGGCGGGGTTGGCAACGGCCACTGGCGGCGTAACGGCGGCGACCTTCAGGAACCCGAACTCGGCGTAGTTCATGCTGGGCCAGCCCTCGTTGCAAGGGATTGATCCGTCGCCGGTCGCGCCCGCCTGGGCCGTGCGCCGGCAAGCCTTCGGCGGTCGGCCATCCCGCTGCGAATCGCGTCAGACAGACGCGGCCTTGCAGTATGCCAAATCGACGATGCGGCGGCCTTGCGCCAAGGCCTTGGCTTCGAACGGCGTGACCGGGCGCTCGGCTGGCCGTGGCGACACGCCGCCGGCGAGGGTCTGTTCGGCGCCGAGAACCTGCTGCATTTGTTCGGCGTAGTCGGCCGAATCGGTGGCGAGGCGGAGGCGCCCGCCGGGCGCGAGGCGAGCGGCGGCTTGGGCGGCGAACTCGGCATCGACCAGGCGCCGCTTGTGGTGCCGCGCCTTCGGCCACGGGTCGGGGAAGAAGACGTCGATGTGCCGCAGCGCTCCGTTCGGAAGGCGTTCGAGCAGGTCCAGGGCGTTGCCGTCGACGATGCGCACGTTGCGGACCTCCTCGCGTTCGCAGGCGAGCATCAGTGCGCCGAAGCCGGGGCGGTAGACGTCGACGCCGATGCAGTTCCAGTGCGGATGCGCCTGTGCGAGCGCCGCCAGCGCAGCGCCGTTTCCGAAGCCGATTTCGACAGCCAGCGGCGCTCGGCGCTCGAAGGCGTCTTCCAGGAAAGGGATCGTCGCCGCGGCGTTCGGCGGCAGAGCGAGCAGATAGCGGGGCAGCAGCGAGGCGACAGCCCGCGCTTGGGCGGTGGTCGCCCGCCCGCGATGGCGAACATAGACGCGACGCTTGGCGGGGCGAGCCGCCGCCGGCGGCGTCAGGCCGCGAAATCCAAGCGCTTGCGAAGCTTCTTCATGGCGTTGCGTTCAAGCTGCCGGATGCGCTCCGCGGAGACGCCGTACTGCTCGGCGAGCTCGCTGAGCGTCTTCTTCTCTTCGCGCAGCCAACGCGATTCGAGGATGTTTCGGCTGCGGTCGTCCAAGTCTTCGATTGCCGTAGCTAACTGTGCGCTGGCGCGGCTGCGGGCGTCTTCTTCGGCGACGATGTCCACCGGGTTCGAGGCCGGGTCTTCGAGGTAGTAGGCCGGCGCCGGCGGGGCATCCTCGTCGTCCTCCGGGCCGTCGAAGGCCAAGTCGCGCGACGCCAGACGGCCCTCCATGCGCGTCACTTCTGCTGGCGAGACGCCCAAGTCCTCGGCGATGGCCTTGGTCTCGGCGGGATTCAGCCAGCCGAGCCGCTTCTTGCTGCTGCGCAGGTTGAAGAACAGCTTGCGTTGCGCCTTGGTGGTGGCCACCTTGACGATGCGCCAGTTGCGCAGGATGAACTCGTGCATTTCGGCCTTGATCCAATGCACGGCGAAGGACAGCAGACGAACGCCGACGTTGGGATCGAAGCGCTTGACGGCCTTCATGAGGCCGACGTTGCCTTCCTGGATCAGATCCGCCTGGGGAAGCCCGTAGCCGGCGTAGCCCCGCGCCAGATGGACGACGAAGCGCAGGTGGCTGAGCACCAGTTCGCGCGCCGCGTCGAGGTCGTCGTCGCGGCAGAAGCGCTCCGCCAGACCGCGCTCGTCCTCCCGCGAGAGCACGGGCAGCGCGTTGACCGTCTGGATGTAGGCTTCCAAATCGCGGCCCGGCGAAAGGTTCGCGAGGGAAAGCACGTTTGCGCTCATTCGTCTACCTCCGTCTGCCTCGACTCCGTACGTCGAAATGCCTCGGCTTGGCGCTCTCTTGCATCGAACCCGAGTCGCCGATTCCTGCTCGGCCAACTCTAGCACTTCGACCGTTCAGCCGCATCCGCGGTTCCCTTTAAGCAACGGCCAGCCCCTTGAGCCGCTGGTTCGATGCCACCACTGCGCCGAGCACGCCAAGCAATGCGCCGCTCGTCAACAGGGCTGCCATGAACATGGGGTCGAAGCCGGTCAATTCCAACCCCCCGCCGTAGCTCGACGCGACGCGCATGAGCGGTGCCTCCAGCCACGCCAGGCCGCCGGCGACGAGCATTCCGGCGACGGTGCCGCCGCCGATGCCGTAGACGACGCCGAGGTACAGGAACGGCCGCCGCACGAAGCGCTTGTTGGCGCCGACCAGCACCAGCACGCGCACCTCCGCCAGACGCGACTCGATGGCGAGGCGCACCGAAGCGGCCGCGACCAGCACCGCGCCCACGCCGACCAGTGCGGCCAACAGCCAGGAGAGACGCTCCACGGCGTCGCGGATCGCCGCCAGCCGTTCCAGCCACGTCGTTTCCGCCACGACTTCCTCCACCGCGTCGTTGCGTCTGGCGCGGTTGGCCAGGATGGTGAGCCTCGATGCCGCCACGTCGTCGCCGAGGGCGACGCGGATGGTGGTCGGCAATGGATTCGTCTCCAAGGTGTCCAGCACGTCGTCGAGCTCGTTGTGGCGGCGGAACTCGGCGAGGGCTTGTTCCGGCGTGACGAGCTGCACATCGACGACGCCCTGTTCGCGCCTGAACCTCGTCGCCAAAGCCGCCGCGGTTTCCGCATCCGTGCCGGCCGGAAGGTACATCGAGAACCCGGCGGCGGCGCCGTGCCAGCCGCCGGCGGCGCGCGCCAAGTTCGTCTCCAGCAGATGGAACGCGGCTGGCAGAAACAGGGCAATGCCGATCAGCAGCCACACCAGCAGCGTGGTGCCGAGATGCGTCGAGATGTAGCGCAGGCTCTCTCTGGCGACCCGGGCGTGCGCCAGCAGGTACGCTCCCCAGGGACGCCGCGGCAGCGGCCAGATGTCCGACGGCCTGGGCCTGGGCGGCGGCTTGGCGCTGCGGCGCTTCGCCATCTACGCCCACTCTCGCGCCGCGGGCGTGCGCGGGTTGGACGCCGGCGTGTCCTCGACCACTTGGCCTTGCGCCAGCTCGACGATGCGGCAGCCCATCTCGGCGATCAGCGACAGGTCGTGGCTCGCCACGATCACCGTGACGCCGACCTCGTGGAACTGCCGGAACAGCCCCATCACGCTGCGCGACAGCGTGGGGTCGAGATTGCCGGTCGGTTCGTCCGCCAGCAGCAGGTTCGGGCGATTGACGACGGCGCGGGCGATGCCGACGCGCTGCCGTTCGCCAGCCGAGAGATGCCCCGGCAGCAGGCGTTCCTTGTCGAGAATGCCGACACTCGACAGCGCCGCGCGCACGCGCCGGCCGGCCTCGCGCTCTCTCATGCCGGCGACGCGCAGGGGCAGGGCCACGTTGTCGAAGACGCTGCGCTGGGCGAGCAGCTGATGTTCCTGGAAGACCACGCCGAGGCGCTGGCGGTAGCTCGGCAGATGGCGCTCGGCGAGCCTGCCGATGTCCACCTCGTTCACCAGAACGCGACCCCGGGTAGCCATCTCCAAGCGCATCAGCAGCTTCAAGAAGGTGCTCTTGCCGGCGCCGGAATGGCCGCTTAAGAACGTCATCGATCCTTCCGGGATGGTCAGCGAGAGGTCGCGCAGCCCTTCGGCGCCGTTGTCGAAGCGCTTGCCGACGCGCTGGAACTCGATGGCCGCCATGCCGCAATCCGCCTTCAATCGGCCTTCAGTCCACGGGTGCCAAGCAACGCCGCGACGAACGCCTCGTGATCGAACGGCTGCAAGTCGTCGATGCCTTCGCCGACGCCAACGAAGCGCACCGGCAGCCGCGTGGCGGCGGCGATGGCCACCAGCACGCCGGCCTTCGCGGTGCCGTCCAGCTTGGTCACCGCGAGTCCGGTGACGCCGACCGCTTTGTCGAACTCGGCCACCTGGGAGAGGGCGTTCTGCCCAACGCCGGCATCGAGCACCAGCAACACTTCGTGGGGCGCCCCGGCGTCCAGGCGGCCCATCACGCGCTTGACCTTGCGCAGTTCGTCCATCAACCCGGTCTTGGCCTGCAAGCGGCCGGCCGTGTCCGCCAGCACGACGTCGACGCCGCGCGCCTTGGCGGCGGAGACCGCATCGAAGATTACCGAAGCGCTGTCGGCGCCTTGGCCCTGGGCCACCACCGGCACGTCGTTGCGCTGCCCCCACGCCTGCAGCTGCTCCACGGCGGCGGCGCGGAAGGTGTCGCCGGCGGCGAGCAGCACGCTCGCGTCTTCCCGGCGCAGACGGTGCGCGAGCTTGCCGATGAGCGTCGTCTTGCCGGCGCCGTTGACGCCGACCACCAGCACCACGTGGGGCCGCTGCTGGCCGATGTCGAAGGGCACGGCCACGGGTTCGAGGATCGCCGAGAGTTCCGTCGCAAGCGCACTGTGCAGGGCTTGCGTGTCGGCGAGTTCGCGCCGCGTCACGCGGTGCTTGAGGGATTCCATCACGCGCTCGGTGGCGGCGACTCCGACGTCCGCGGTCAGCAGGCTGGATTCGAGGTCATCGAGAATGTCGTCGTCGATGGCGCGCTGGCCAAGCAGCAGGTCGCCGACGCCGGCGCTCAAGCGTTGCCGCGTCTTGCCGAGCGATGCGTTCAGGCGCCGCCAGAGGGACAGCCTTGCCTCTGACTCCGCGCTGTCGTGCGCCGGCTGCGCTCGCCGCTCCTTCCTGCGCTTCCACATGACTGTGCTCCCCCTTAGGATTCGCGGATGCGGCGCACGCGCTCCATTGCCCGCGCTTCGCGCGCTTCAGCCGCAGCCGCCGGCGAACGGCCCGGAACGGTGCGCATTATCGGCGGCAAGTGGAGAGGGAGAAAGCTGCGGATCGCCGCTGGCGTCCGCCCGACGCCGGACCGTGTGCGCGAGACGGTGTTCAATTGGCTGGCCCGGGATCTGCCGGGAACGCGCGTGCTCGACCTCTTCGCCGGCACGGGTGCGCTCGGCTTCGAGGCGCTCTCCCGGGGCGCGCAACAGGCAGTCCTCGTGGAGCGCAATCGCGCCACGGCACGGCTGCTTGCGGCCCAGCGCGACGTGCTTGGCGCAGCGGCGGTGGTCGAACAGGCGGACGCGCTCGACTGGCTGGCGCACTCCACCGAGCACTGGCATGTGGCGTTCCTGGATCCGCCCTTCGACGGCGGCCTGCTGCCAGTCGCGTTGGCGGCTGTTTCCGCAAGGCTGGCCGCGCCAAGCCTCGTCTACGTCGAATCCGAAGACCCGCTCGGCGCACTGGACGTCGATGCCGCCGGCTTCGCAATCCACCGCGCCGGGCACGCCGGCGCGGTGCATTACGGTCTGCTGCGCCGTTGCTAGGCGCGTCGCCTACCAGCGCTCCGTCGGTTCGACGATGGCCTGGTTCGCCAACACCTTGAGTTCCGCCCGCAGCGGCCAGGGCGAACCCATGAGCTGGATCATGCCGATGACGACCATGTCTTCCACCGGATCGACCCAGAACACGGTGCCGGCGGCGCCGCCCCAGTTGTATTCACCAGCGGAACCGAGCGTCCGCGACGCCACCGGATCGGTGACGATGCCCCAGCCGAGGCCGAAGCCGAAGCCCCGCGCACCGCGCCCGAACGGGTTCTCGCCGCTGCCGCCGCCTTCGATGGCGGCATCGAGGTGGTTGGCCGTCATGAACGCCACCGTCTTCGGGCTCAAGAGCCGCACGCCGTCGAGTTCGCCGCCGCGCCGCACCATCTCGCTGAAGCGCAGATAGTCCATGGTCGTGGAAACCAGCCCGCCGCCGCCGGAATAGAAGGTGGTGTTTTCGTAGTTGGCGAACGATTCCTCGCCCATCTGCATGAGCTGCTCTTCCTCCGCGTTCCAGAAGTGGTTGGGCAGGAAGCGATCCATCTTCTCCGGCGGCACGTTGAAGAACGTGTCCATCATGCCGAGCGGCTCGAAGATGCGTTCCTTGAGGAAGACGTCGAAGGGTTGGCCGCTCAAGCGCTGCACGACGAGGCCGGTCACGTCCACGGCGACGCTGTAGTGCCACTGCGCCCCAGGCTCGAACTTCAGCGGCAGCTCCGCAAGGCGCACGGCGAATTCGTCCAGATCCTTCGCCGACAGAGGCTGCTTCTCGCGGTACATCTGGTCCAGCGGGTCGGCCGGATTGAAGCCGTAGGAGAAGCCGCCGGTGTGCGTGAGCAGATGCAGCATGGTCATGGGGTTCTCGGCCGGCGCCGTCTCGCCGCTCTCGCCGTCCAGCACTTCGAGGTCCGCCAATTCGGGGATGAACTTCTCCACCGGATCGGAAAGCTGAAACTTGCCTTCCTCGTAGAGCATCATGGCCGCCACCGCGGTGATCGGCTTGCTCATCGAGTAGATGCGGAACAGGGCGTCCTTCGTCATCGGGCGGTCGTCGTCCGCGCCCCGGCTGCCCACCGCCTCGAAGTGGACGATCTTGCCGTCGCGGGCCACCAGCGTGACGACGCCAGCCAGCTTCTGCTCGTCCACGTAGCGCTGCGCCATGCGCGTAATGCGGTCGAGCCGTTCGGCGGACATGCCGGCGCTGGCCGGACTCGCCTCGCGGAGGTCGTCCTGCATGGCATCCACGATGGCGACGGCTGCCGCCACCGGCGCCGGCGCGACCGACTGGGCCACGCTGCCCATGTTCTGGCAGCCGGTCAGCGTCAGCGCGGCTGCGGCCAGCGCAAGCGAGCCTTGAAAACGGCGATAGTCGGGCATTGGAATCTCCTTGTCGTCTGTTGCGCCGAGCGCCCTAGGCATTCGGCGCCGCGATTGGGCAGCCAAGTCTACGCCCTTGGCGACTCAATCGGCCATGATGTCGCGGAACCGTTCGCGCAGCGCCTGCTTCTGCACCTTGCCCATCGCGTTGCGGGGCAGTTCGGGGACGCGCACCACCTGTTTCGGCTGCTTGTAGCGGGCGAGGCGGGCCTTGAGGAACGCATCGACCTGCGCCGCGCCGATGTGCTCTTCCGCGACCACGACGGCGAGCACGGCCTCGCCGAAATCCGCGTGGGGAACGCCGACAACCGCCGATTCGACGACGCCAGGCATGTCGTCGAGCAGCGCTTCGACTTCCTTGGGGTAGACGTTGTAGCCGCCCGAGATCACCAAGTCCTTGCTGCGCCCGACGATGGCGATGCGCCCGTCGGCGTCCATCTCGCCCAAGTCGCCGGTGACGAAGAAGCCGTCGGCGCGAAACTCCGCGGCGGTCTTCTCCGGCATGCGCCAGTAGCCGGCGAAGACGTTCGGGCCGCGCACCTCGATGCCGCCCACTTCGCCGCGGGGCAGTGGCTTGCCGTTCGCATCGGCGATGCGGACATCCACCTCCGGCAGCGCGAAGCCGACGGTGCCGGCGACGCGCTCGCCGTCGAGGGGATTGGAGCTGATCATCACCGTCTCGCTCATGCCGTAGCGTTCCAGGATGCGCTTGCCGGTGCGCTCCTCGAAGGCGGCGAAGGTCTGCGCCGTCAACGGCGCCGAGCCGGAGATGAACAGGCGCATGCGCGCACAGGCGGCGGCGAACTCCGGCTGCGCGAGCAATCGGCTGTAGAAGGTGGGCACGCCCATCAGCACCGTGGCGCGGGCCATCTCGCGGACAACCGCGCCGGCGTCGAAGCGCGGCAGGAAGATCACCGGCGTGCCTGTGAGGAAGGCGCAGTGCAGGGCGACGAACAGGCCGTGGACGTGGAAGATGGGCAGCGCATGCAGCAGCACATCGTCGCCCCGCCAGCCCCAGCAATCGCACAGCGTGACCGCATTCGAGAACAGGTTGCCGTGGCTGAGCATCGCCCCCTTGGCGCGCCCCGTGGTGCCGGAGGTGTAGATGAGCGCCGCCAGATCGGCGTCCTTCCGCGGCGTGGTCTCGGCGACGGGCGGCGACGCGGCTGCCAGCTGGGCGAGGGAACCGCCGCCTGCTGCATCGAGGGTTTCCACTGGCACGCCGCCAGCGCCAATCGAATCGTCGCCGGCGACGAACAACGCGGGCTCAGCATCGGCCAGAAAGTAGGCCACTTCCCGCTCGGTGTAGGCAGTGTTGATCGGCGCGTAGACAGCGCCGACTTTCAAGCAGGCAAGATACAAGGCCACCGCCTCCGGCGTCTTCGGCACTTGCACAAGCACCCGGTCTCCAACGCCCACGCCCCGCGCAAGAAGGGCCCCGGCCATGCGCTGCACGGCGGCATCGAGCTCGGCGTAGCTGATGTCGTCGCCGTCGGGACACAGCAGCGCAGCGCCTTGGCCGGCCTTGCGGAATGCGGTCTCGAAGTGGTGGAGGAGGTTCATGGGGTCATGCTAGCCCAATGTGCGTGACGATGCCGTGCCGCCGGCTGGCGAAAAAAAACGAAAACGGTTGACACGGGGGGAATCGGGCAGAACACTAGCGCCAATTCGTCCCCGCTGGACTTGCCGCAAGGCACGGCGGTGGATCGTCGCTGTGGAAAGGATGTACTGATGCCAAAGGCCAAGAACCCGCACGGAGTCTTCTGTCTAGAGACGATTTGGTTCGACGAACGGTCGAACCCGTCAACACGCTCGCTGCTTGAGTTGCTGAACGCCCTCCAAGGTATTCCGTTCGTGCATCGGGACGTCAGCACTTGGGAGGAGATGGACTTCTGCTTGGGTCGGTGGGTAGGTCGGTCAACGCCCAAGAAGGATTACCGGTTGGGCGACTTGGGAATTCTCTACCTTGGCTTCCACGGGTCCCCAGGCGAAATCTCCTTGCGAGAGGATCAGTCGCACCGGCATGACGAAGACGAGGTGGATCTAGCAAAAATCGGAGAGAGTCTCACAGACGAAAACAGCTACGACTGTTCGGGGAGTGTGATTCATTTCGCGTCTTGTTCCGTGCTTCGGGCTCCCGCCAAGGTGGACGAATTGAGGGAGCACGTTGGCGCAGCTTGCGTGAGCGGCTACACCAAAAGTGTCGAGTCAACGACATCATGGGCTTTTGAGCTCATGTACTTGGCACTGCTGTCCGAGCTCTTGATGACGAAGAACGTGAATGCCGGCACGCTCGGCACGCTGGAAAGAAGGATCACATCGAGGCCCGAGTACGCCGGTCTTGCGAAGAGCCTAGGATTCACGATGAGATACAAGTAACGGCATAGCGCTGAACCTTGATCTCGTGCGACTTCGCCCGCATTCGGGCGGTGTCGTGCCAAGCCTGCATGCGCATGAGCATGTCCATGCTGACGCCAAAAGCCTTCTCGATCCGCAGCGCCATCTCCGGCGACAGTGCGGCCTTGGCATGGAGGAGGGCCGAAAGGGTGGCACGGCGCACCCTTAGAACCTCGGCAGCCTCCGTCACACTCAGGCCAAGCTCCTCGATGATCTCGGTGCGGACGAAGTCGCCTGGGTGCGAAGGCGTCATCTTGACTTCGATGCCAGCGGTCATCAGTGGTACGTCCAGCAGGACATTCACTCAGCCGCGTCTGCCGCGCTTGCGTTCAGACGTTGTTGGCATAGTGCGCCAGCGCTTCGTAGCACGGCCTCGGCAGCGGCTCTATCGATGCGGAAGTCCTCGACAAACTCATCCAGCGAAACGCCGTCGGCAAGCCAATCGAACAGTTGCTGCACGGGCAGGCGGCTGCCACAGAAGCAGGGCGCTCCGCTCATGCGGTGAGGATCAACCCACACTGCTTCCTCAAGAGTCATGAGCACCGGGCCTCTTTAATCGTCCGTCAATCGGCGAGCCGGACCCTATCACACCGGCATTTGCGGGCCGGCAGATCAACGGACAGCGTTCGGTCGCTGCGGCAGTGCCGGTCGGTCTCGACGAGGACGCCCCGGCAAGCGCATCGGGCAAGCGGCATAATGCCAGCGAGTTCACCACCCACAAGCACGACGTTGCCGAACCAAGCCCCCCTTTGGCGGCCCGGCGCCGAGCGCATTGCCGAGGCCAATCTGACGCGCTTTGCGGAGCCGCTTGGCTTTGCGCCGCCGGATTATGCGGCGCTGCATCGGTGGTCGGTGGCCAATCGCGAGCAGTTCTGGCGGGCGGTTTGGGATTTCTGCGGGGTTGTTGGCGATCCAGGCGAGGTGGCGCTCGTCGATGGCGAGCTGTTTCCGGGCAGCCGTTGGTTTCCCGAGGCGCGGCTGAACTTCGCCGAGAACCTGCTGCGCTTCGCGGACGACCGGGTGGCGCTGGTCTCGGTGCTCGAAGGCGGCGAACGGCGCGCGCTCACCCATCGACAACTGCTGGCCGAAACGATGGCGTTCCGCGAGGCCCTGATTGCGCTCGGCGTGGAACGGGGAGATCGCGTCGCTGGGTGGCTGCCGAACGTGCCGCAGACGGTGGTGGCGATGCTCGCCACGTCCAGCATCGGCGCGATTTGGTCCTCCTGCTCGCCGGATTTCGGCATCGAGGGCGCGTTGGATCGCTTCGGGCAGATTCGGCCCAAGGTACTGATCGCCGGCGACGGCTACCGCTACGGCGGCAAGCAGTTCGACGTGCGGCAGCGAGCGCGGGCGGTGCGCGATGCCGTCTCCAGCATCGAGCACCTACTGTGGGTCTCGGTGCTCGGCGAGGAAGAAGACGCGGTCGCGGCCGCTCTCGCCCGCCATCCGAACGCCCCACGGCGCTTCGAGGCGCTGCCCTTCGACCAGCCGCTCTACATCCTCTATTCCTCGGGCACTACCGGCAAGCCGAAGTGCATCGGCCACGGGGCTGGCGGCACGTTGCTGCAGCACCTCAAGGAACATCGGCTGCACGTCGATCTCAAGCGCGAGGACGTGCTGTTCTTCTTCACCACCTGCGGCTGGATGATGTGGAACTGGCTGGTCACTGGCCTCGCCAGCGGCTGCCGCATCGTGCTGTACGACGGCTCGCCCTTCCAGCCCACCCCGCGGGCGTTGTTCGACCTCGCCGAGCAGGAACGCATCAGCGTGTTCGGGGTGAGCGCCAAGTACCTCTCGGCCATCGACAAGGCTGGCGTGAAGGCGGCCCTCAGCCACGACTTGGCGCCGCTGCGCACGGTGCTTTCCACCGGCTCGCCGCTCGGCAGCGACGGGTTCGAGTACGTCTACCGCGACGTCAAGCGCGACGTGGCGCTGGCGTCGATCTCCGGCGGCACGGATTTGGTCTCCTGCTTCGCCCTGGGCTGTCCGTGGCGGCCCGTGCATGCCGGCGAACTGCAATGCAAGGGGCTTGGCATGGCGGTGGATATCTTCGACGGCGACGGCGCGGCAATGCCCCAGGGCAAGGGCGAACTGGTGTGCGTGAAGTCCTTCCCCAGCGCGCCGATCTGGTTCTGGAACGACGGCGACGGGGCCAAGTACCGCAGCGCCTACTTCGAGAGATTCCCCGGCGCATGGGCGCACGGCGACTTCGCCGAGATGACCGCGCACGATGGCATGATCGTCCACGGGCGTTCGGACGCCACGCTCAATCCCGGCGGCGTGCGCATCGGCACGGCGGAGATCTACCGCCAGGTGGATGCGGTGGACGAGGTGGTGGACTGCGTCGCCATCGGCCAGGAATGGGACGGCGACACGCGCATCGTGCTGTTCGTGGTGCTGCGCGAAGGCTTACGCTTGGACGCGCCGCTCAAGCGCCGCATCAAGCAGCGCATCCGCGACGGTGCGAGTCCGCGCCATGTGCCGGCGGTGGTGGTGGATGTGCCGGACGTGCCGCGCACGCTGAGCGGCAAGGTGACGGAGCTGGCGGTGCGCGACGCGGTCCACGGGCGAACGGTGGCCAACACCACGGCGCTGGCCAACCCGGAGTCCCTGGACGCATTCCGCGCCTGGGGCAAAGAGAAAAGCGGTGCCAACAACGAGACGAGGCGACGGCAATGAAACGGATGCATCGAACAGCGGCCGCACTTGCAGTGGCGGCCTTGGTCAGCGTGGCAAATGGCGCGGAACTGCCGCCCAAGACGGCCATCGACGACTATGTGCGCAAGCCGGACGACAGCTTTTCGTGGCGCGTGGTTTCGAGCGCCGAAGCCGATGGCGTGGCTTCCGTGGTGGTGGAAATGGTCTCCCAGCAGTGGCTGACGCCGGCTGAGGTGGACCGCCCCGAGTGGCGGCATTGGCTCACGCTGTCGATTCCTTCGGGCGCGGCGTCGGAGACGGCGCTGCTCTTCATCGGCGGCGGCAGCAACGGCGGCGATCCACCGCCTGGGCCGAACGAGCGCACGGCGGGCATCGCCAAGGCCACCGGCACCGTCGTCGCCGAACTCGGCATGGTGCCCAACCAGCCGCTGGTCTTCCACGACGACGGCAAGCCCCGCTACGAAGACGATCTGATCGGCTATGCGTGGGCGCAGTTCCTCAACACCGGCGAGGCGCGCTGGCTGCCCCGCAACGCGATGGTGAAGAGCGCCGTCCGCGCCATGGATGCGGTGACGGCGGTCATGGCCTCGAAGGCCGGCGGCGAACGCAAAGTGGACCGTTTCGTGGTGGCGGGCGGTTCCAAGCGCGGCTGGACGGCGTGGCTCGTCGGCGCGATGGACGACCGCGTGGTCGGCATCGTGCCAATCGTCATCGACGTGCTGAACGTCGAACCCTCCATGCGCCACCACTTCGCCGCCTACGGCTTCTGGGCGCCTTCCGTCGGCGACTACGTGGCGCACGGCATCATGCGCCGCTTCGGCGAACCGCGCCTGACGGCGCTCTACGACTTGGCGGACCCCTACGCCTACCGGCATCGGCTCGCCATGCCGAAGCTGGTGCTGAACGCCGCCGGCGACCAGTTCTTCCTGCCCGATTCGTCGCCCTTCTATTGGCACGATCTGCAAGGCCCGAAGGCGCTGCGCTACGTGCCGAACGCCGACCACGGCCTGGGCGGCACGGATGCCTTGGAAACGCTCATCGCCTTCCACACGCTGCTTGTGCGCGGCGAGAGCGCACCACGGTTCTCTTGGCAGCGCAGCGCGGACGGCGGCTTGCGCGTTCACGCCGAGGACGCGCCGGCCGAAGTGTGGCTGTGGCAGGCCACCAACCCGCGCGCCCGGGATTTCCGCATGGAAACGCTGGGGCCGGCCTACACGAAGACCACCGTGGAGGCGGACGCGCCCGGCGTCTACGCCGCGCACGTGGCGGCGCCGCCTTCCGGCTGGACGGCCTGGTTCCTGGAACTGGTGTACGACGTCGGCGCCCCGACCCCCTTGAAGCTGACGACGGAAGTGGTGGTAACGCCCGACGTTCTCCCCTTCGCGGACAAGCCCATCAACCTGCCAGCATCGGCGACCATGATCTGCCGCGGCGACGCAGCGGCCATCCGCGCCTTGGCGGAATCGGCACCCGCTTTGGGCGAACGCGAAGACGTCGCCAGCGAGGGGCTCGTCGCCAAGATCCCAGAAGACGGCCTGCTCTACGTCAACTGGACGCCATCCCGCGACTTCCGCACCAGCGGCGCAGTCGTCCGCGAATTTCTGCAAGAACGCGGCTGCAGCGACTTCAACGTGCAACTGGAGTCGGGGCCGGGCATGACGCTGCCGCCTGTCGCGCCCGCATCCGACTGACGAGATCGCCAGGCCCGCTCGCCGTCTGCGAGCCACCTATGCAGTGATGGAAACCATGCCTGCGGCCCCAAGCACGGCATCCAGATGCAGTTGCCGCCAAGGGATCAGTTTGCCGATCGACCGTGCCTGGGCTTCCTCGCCGCCGTAGACGACGGTGAGGTCGCACGCCGTCGAAGCGGCCAAGAGCTTCTGCACGCGGCGGCTGCCGTCGAACATGTTGGACATGGGGGTGGCGCCGGCTTTCGCTTCCACCACCGAGAGGCCGGCTTGCCCCTCGACGACGAGGTCCGCTTCCGTACCGTCCCGGGTGCGCAGATGATAGAGGCCGCGTGCCGTGCCGCGGTTGAGGCGGTGTTTGCGTATCTCGGAGACCACCCACGTCTCGAAGATGGCGCCGCGCAGCGGATGCGAACGCAGTTCGGCGTGCGTGCGGATGCCGAGCAGGCAGCAGACGAGTCCGGTGTCGTGGAAGTGCAGCTTGGGCATCTTGACGAGGCGCTTGCGGGCGTCCGGGTGGTAGGGCGGCAGGCGGAAGACGATGTAGCTCGCTTCCAAGATGCTGAGCCATTGTTTCGCGGTGGGCTGGGAGATTCCGCAGTCGTCCGCTAGCGAGGCGTAGTTCAGCAACTGCGCGGTGCGCCCGGCGCAAAGCTCCACGAAGCGCTGGAAGGCCGTGATGTCGCCGACGTTGGTGAGGCCGCGGACGTCGCGTTCGACATAGGTTGCAATGTACGAATCCAGCCACTCGTTCGGCGCCAGCGCACGGTCCAGGATGCGCGGATAGCCGCCGGTGAGCAGCGTGTCCTCCAGCGTCGCGGGGTGCCGGGGAAATCGGAGCGCCTCGTTGTGGGCGAGCGGCAGCAGGTGGTGGACGGCGGTACGCCCGGCCAACGACTGGCTCACGGAGTTCAGCAGGGCGAAGTTCTGCGAACCGGTGAGCACCCAGCGCCCCGGCGCTGGATCTTCGTCGATGGCGGCTTGCAGGAAGGAGAGCAGATCGGGTGCGCGCTGCACTTCGTCGATCACGGCGCCGTCCGGCAGTTCGGCCAGGAACGCGCGCGGATCGTCCTGCGCGAATCGGCGGGAATCCATCGCTTCGAGCGAGATGTAGCGGTGGTGCGCGAACAGTTCACGGCACAGCGTGGACTTGCCGCTCTGCCGAGGCCCGGTCAGCGTGATCGCCGGGAAGCCAAGCGCCGCTTGGGAGAGCTTGCCTGCCAAGTCGCGTGGAACCATCGCGGGATTGTGGCACGGTTGGCGGCAGATTCAAAATCCAATTTTGATTTAGCCGCAAACAGCGCGGCAGGCGGACGAGGCGGCCAAGCTGCGAAGAATCCGGCAACGGTGGTATAACCCGTCGCTTCGTGATTGCGGGCTTGCCGGGCCATGCGCCAAGTCCCGCTCCCCCAACGGCACACAAGGAGACCACATGAGCGAATCGACGGTGAACGCGGAGAGCGAGTTCAACGGCAAGGTGGCGATTGTCACCGGCGCTGGCGGGGGCATTGGGCGCTGCCATGCGATCGAGTTCGCCAAGCGCGGGGCGAAGGTGGTGGTGAACGACCTCGGCGGCGGCGTGGACGGCACCGGCGCCGGGGATGCGGCGGATGCGGTCGTGGCGGAAATCGTGGGATTCGGCGGCGCCGCCATCGCCAACAAGGCGTCGGTGGCGGACCGCAACGGCGCCAAGAGCATCGCCGAGGACGCCATCGCCGCCTTCGGGCGCATCGACATTCTGGTGAACAACGCCGGCATCCTGCGCGACCGCACCTTCAAGAACATGACCCTGGACGAGTTCGACCTGGTGATGCAGGTGCATCTCACCGGCACCGCCTACGTCACCCACGCCGTGTGGCCGCACATGTACGAGCAGCGCTACGGGCGCATCGTCTTCACCAGTTCCGGCTCCGGCATCTTCGGCAACTTCGGGCAATCCAACTACGGCGCCGCCAAGATGGGGATGCTGGGCCTCGCCAACGTGCTGGCCCTGGAAGGCGCGAACCGCAACATCCGCGTGAACTGCCTTGGGCCTGGCGCCGCAACGCGCATGACCAACACCGTGCCCGGCCGCGACGAGGACCTCTCGGAACCGGATCCGCTGCGCCACCCGGCGCTGGTGAGCCCGGCAGTGCTCTTCATGTGCAGCGAGGACGCCCCCAACGGCGCCGTCATCCACGCCTCCGGCGGCAATTACAGCCGCAGCGAAGTCTGGGTGAACGATGCCGTGCAACTCGGCGCCGGCGCGACCTACGAAGACCTGCTGCCGCACGTGGACGAACTGCTGGACATGTCCAAGGCGCACCCGAGACAGCCGCGCACGCCACGCCCAAGAGGTTGATTTCAGTGCGCAAAGAGCCGGCGACCAATCAAGAGCTCGTCAACAAGGCCATCGCACTGCTGCGCGATGACCTTGCGCGACTGGCCCATCCCACCTGATCGGTGTGGAGTTCAGCACGGAAAACGCGCACGCTGGCGGGACTCGAGACGGCGCCGAACCCGCACCGGCAACGCGATGAGCGAAGGACGCTACCGACCAGTCTCCATCGGCAACGCCGCATCGCGTACCCATTCGGACATCGAGCCGTCGTAGACGGCGACGTTCTCGTGGCCAAGCAATAGGCAAGCGAAGGCGTCTACTGTCGCGGAGATGCCGCCGCCGCAGTAGGCGATGACGCGGGGCGCGTCGAGCAGCCCCTTGGCGTTCAGTGCATCGCGCAGCGCTTCGCTCTGCTTGAAGTGGCCGTCGTCGAGCAGTTGGTCGTAGTAGACGTTGACGCTGCCGGCGATGTGGCCGCGCCGGCCGTAGGTGAAGTCGCCCTCGCCGGCATGCACTTCGGGCGACAAGGCGTTCACCGTGCAGGTCTCCGCATCGGCGATGGCCGCCAAGACGGCCTCCTTGTCGGCGAACAAGCTCTCCACCGGACGCGCGGTGAAACCACCGGGAGGATAGGTGCGGATCTTCGTGGAGATTGGATGTTCGCCCGCTCGCCAAGCCTTGAAGCCGCCGTTCAGCACCCGCGCGCGAGCGTGGCCGCAGTAGCGGAACAGCCACCAGGACCGCGTGGCCCACATGATGTGGCCGGTGCTGTAGAGCACGACCTCGCTGTCGTCGTCGATGCCCAGGGAGCGGAACAGCGCTTGCAGTTGGCTTGGCGGCGGCAGGCTGAAGCCCAGGCCGGTGCTGGTGTTCGACGCTGCTTCGATCAGATCGAGAAACGCGGCGCCCGGCACATGGCCGCGCTGAAACCGTGCGAGGCCGGACTCGGCCCGATAGCCAACGCCGCTTGGCGCTGGCTGCAAGAACACGGTGGCGTCGAAGATGCGGAGCTTGGGCGCGTCGAGGTTCGCGGCCAACTCTTGCGCGGTGACGAGGTATTCGGGATGGGTATAGGGCACTTGCCGTCTCGCTCCGTTCAGCTACGCCGAAGTATCGGCCCTGTGCATCTTGCCTGTCCACTTCCGAGCGCAAAGCCCGGCTGCGCCGTGGACAAGCCGCTCAGCTTGCGCGACAGTAGGTTGATCGAAGACGAAGGGTGCGCGGTCATGCCGGCAGCGATGCGATTTCCGCTGATTCGTGTGCGTCCGTCAACGCTCGACAAGCGGAGCGTGGGCGTCGCAGCGCTTCTCGCCGTGCTCTTTTCCGCGTGTGCAGGTTGCGATGGGTCTGCGCCATCCGTTGCAAGCGCGGAAGTCGATGGCGCACAGATCGTTCCCACGCACGCGGCTTTCGACTACGAGCGGCTGCGAAGCGCGCACCGCACTGCGGCGGATGCGGCTTTGGCGTTCCTCGACACGCTCTCCGCAACGCAACGCGCGGAGGCGGTCTTGAGCTTCGACGATCCACGTCGGAGCAACTGGTCCAATCTGCCGCCCGGCCTCTTCAACGACCGCAACGGCGTGCGCCTCGGCGACTTGAGCGAGACGCAAGCGGAGGCGGCGCACCGCTTCCTCGCCACGGCATTGAGCGCCGACGGCCATGCGACGACGATGGCGGTGGTGGGCGCGGAGGACGCGTTGGCGGTCGACTCTCTACTTGGCGGCTTCTATTGGAGCAGCGGCAACTACTGGCTGGCGTTCTTCGGCGAACCGGCCAGCGGTGCGCAAGTGGGGACGGGCACGGACGCGACGCCCGCCACAGCTCGTCGCGAGCAGCCGTGGGGTTGGCAGTTCGGCGGCCACCACCTGGCCATCAACATGTCCGTGGTTGGCGAGCGCAGCTTTCTTTCGCCGACCTTCGTCGGCGTTGAACCCGCACGCTACGAAACCGCCGCGGGCACCGTGGCGCCGCTGGCGGAACATCGGGCCGCGGGCGTGGCGATCATGAATGCGCTGGACGACCTGCAGCGCGGCCAAGCCCTTGCGGACGCCCGCCCGTCACAGGGCGCTCTGACGGGCGCCGGCAAGGATGGCGTCGTGCCGGAGGTCGATGGCGTTGCCGTGGGCGCTTGGAACGCGGCGCTGCAAGAGCGGCTAGTCGATCTAGTCGGCCTGTGGCTGCGCATGATGCCCGCCGAGAGCGCCGCGCAACGCTTGGCGGAAGTGCGCGAGGACCTTGGCCAGACCTACTTCACTTGGCACGGCGCGACCAACGGCGCACATCCCATCTACTACCGCGTTCAAGGGCCGCGCTTGATCGTCGAGTTCTCCACCCAAGGCGACGACGGCCACGAACACTCCATCTACCGCAACCCCACGAACGAGTACGGGATGACGGCGGCAGGATGACGCTGGCGGCAGCATCGCCAGCCTGCCCTTGCCTGCCGGCTAACGCGCATCGCCTTCTATTCACCATGCAACCGCCACCGCCGCGCAAGACGCGCCGGGCCGCTCGTGCGATCGTGCTGACGGAATGCCCGGCGCGCGTCCTGCTGCTGCGCCACGAACGGCCGGATCAGCCGGGCGACTTCTGGCTGTTGCCGGGCGGCGGCTGCAAGCGTGGCGAAAGCGCCTTGAGCGCCGTGCGCCGGGAACTGTGGGAAGAGACCGGCCTTGTGCTCGACCACCGTCCGCCGCTGGTCTGGAAGCGCAAGCATGTCTTCGCCCGCGCCGGCATCGTCACCGAGCAGCACGAGGACATCTATCTGGTTCGCACAAGGCGCTTCCAACCCACGAGCGCGAACAACGCCGATCTCAGCGAGGTGGGCATCTTCGTCGAGTTCCGCTGGTGGGCGGTGGCGGAAATCCTCGCCAGCGATGAGGTCTTCGGCCCGCGCAACCTCGGCCACCTGCTCGCCGACTTGCGGGCAAACGGCGTGCCGGCACGCCCGATCAATATCTAATCCGAGGCGTCTGGGCACTCCCGAGCAGACCTGGCGGTCTACGGCACGGCTTCTGCCGCGATTCGGCCAGTCAAGACGCCAACTGCGCGAGTTCGTCGGCCAGTTCCCGCAGGCCAATGGCCTCGATGCCACTCTCCTTCGGATAGCGCTCGTTGCCGCCGTAGACCAGAAACGCTCGGTCCGGCCGCACGTCTTCGATGGCTGTGCGCAACCCTTTCTCGACAGCCGGCGCGAGGCCGCGCTTGATCTCGATGGCCCAGCGCTTGTTGCCCGGCAACTCGAGCACGAGATCGATCTCCACGCCGGTGGCGGTGCGGTAGAAGCTGGATTGGGCGAGTTCCGGGGCGGCGCGCAGCAGCGTTTCCAGCGCGAAGCCCTCCCAACTTGCGCCGACCACGGGATGGCCGAGCAGCGTTTCGTGGTCGTCCAGCCGCAGCAGGCGGTGGACGAGGCCGCTGTCGCGCACGTAGACCTTGGGCGACTTCACAAGGCGCTTGCGCACGTTGGCGAAAAACGGCGGCAGACGCCGCACCAGCAGGAGGTCCGCCATCAGGTCCAAGTAGCGGGCGATGGTCTTGCCGTCCACGGCAAGGCTCTTGGCGAACGTGGCGGCATTCCACACGCCGCCCTGGGCGTGGGCGAGCATGGTCCAGAAGCGGCGCAGCGTTTGCGCGGGGACGCGCGGCCCCAGCGCGGGAATGTCGCGCTCCAAGTAGGTGCGAATGAAGTTCTCGCGCCAGAGGGCGCTTGCGGCATCGTCGTCTGCAAGGAAACTGCGCGGGAACCCGCCGCGAAGCCACAGGCGCGTGTGGTCGCCGGCTTGCAGCTCGCGAACGTCCAGCGGCGCGAGTTCGAGGTAGGCGATGCGGCCAGCCAGACTCTCGCCGGACTGCTGCAGCAACGCCATGGACGCCGAACCGAGCAGCAGGAACTGCCCCGCACGCTCGCCAGCGCGAATGCGCTCGTCGATGATCCCGCGCAACGTCGGAAAGAGCTGCGGCACACGCTGAATCTCGTCGAGGACCACCAACTGCTCTCGATGCGCGCCGAGGTAGGCTGGCGCATCGGCCAGCTTCTCCTGATCGGCCGGGCTCTCCAAATCCAAATACAGCCCCGGCTTGCCCAGCCGCCCCGCACTCGTTTCGGCGACGTGCCGTGCCAACGTGGTCTTGCCCACTTGCCGTGGCCCCAGGAGGGCAACCGCAGGGAACTGGCGGAGTCGGGCGTCCAGCGCGGTGGCAAGCTTGCGTTCAAGTTCCATCCTTGCAATTGTGGAGGAACAGTCCTGATTTGCAAGGTTGGAGGGCGTCAGCGCTCGATGTTTGACGGTGTTGACAACGCCGATGTTGCCAACAATACTGTAGCCAACAGGATAGTTGCCAACAGAGTTGTTGGAGGTGGCGAATGAACAAGGCAGGCGGGAACTGGGTCGCGGGCGACGATTTCTTCGACCGCGAGGCGGAGCTTGAAGCCCTCGCGGAGCGGGTCAAGGAAGGTACCCACACCCTGTTGACCGCGCAGCGGCGGATGGGCAAGACGAGCCTGGTGCGGGAACTGCTCCGCCGCATGGACGGCGAAGGGGCGGTGGAAACGATCTTCGTCGATTTGGAGGCCACCGGCACGCCCGCCGATGCGGTCACCGAGATCGCCTTTCACGCAAAGGCCGCACAAGGCGCGTGGTATCAGATCAGGCAACTGTTCAAGAACGTCCTCCCACAGGAAACCGAGGTCAGCGGCAAGGTTCCCGGTGCGGAACTGCGAGTGAAGCTCCGCGCCGGTGTCGACGCCGGCAACTGGCGGTACACGGGCGACCAGATCTTCGCGGCCCTTGCCGCCAATGAGAAACAGGTCGTGCTCGCCCTCGACGAGCTGCCCATCCTCGTCAACCGCCTGCTCAAGGGCGACGACTACACGATCACGCCGGAGCGCAAACGCGCAGCGGACGAGTTCCTCAGCTGGCTGCGCAAGAACGGCCAAGCGCATCGCGGCAAGATCAGCATGCTCCTCTCCGGCAGCGTCAGCCTTGAACCCATCCTGCAGCAGGCCGGCCTCAGCGCCCACGCGAACATCTTCTCCCCATTCGATCTGAAGCCTTGGGACGAGGAGACCGCAAGCGAGTGCTTGGGCGCGTTGGCGGCGAGCTATGGTCTCGATCTCTCCAAGGAAGTCCGCGAGGCCATGTGCAAGCGGCTGCGCTGCCAGATCCCGCACCATGTGCAGCGCTTCTTCGACGTGCTTCACGAAGACTTGCGGCGAGCTGGCCGCAAGGCTGCGTCGCTTGACGACGTGCAGCGCGTGTACGAGAGCGACATGCTCGGCGTGCGCGGGCAGATGGACATGCCGCACTACGAAGGACGGCTGAGAATGGTGCTGGGCGACGAAGGATGTCGAGTCGCGCTGGATCTGTTGACGGAAGCGGCCGTCGCGGGAGGTATGCTGGGCGACGATGCCATCGCCCAGCAGCGCGAACGCCAAGCCGAGGCCAATCCGCTGCCCATTGAAGACGTGCTTCACGTGTTGGAGCACGACGGCTACTTGGAGAGACACGAAGGCGGCTACCGCTTCATATCCGGCCTGCTGGAAGACTGGTGGCGTACGCGGTACGGGAGATCGCGGGTCTTGGCGCCGAACACTGGCTCTGCCGGAGGAATCCAGCCATGACCGCCGCGCCGACTCGGAAGTACAACCCTGGATTCCTAACCGACGACGAGCTGGTGGCGTCGTTCTGCGTACGGACGCACGAGTTCGAGTCGCTGGTCGAGGCATTGAGCGCGTGTACGGGCGACTCGAACCAGCACCAGATCGTCATCGGCCCGCGCGGCAGCGGCAAGACGAGCCTGCTGCTGCGCGTTGCCGCAGAGGTGCGCCGCGACGCTGATCTAGCCGCTGGCTTCTTCCCCATCGTCTTCGCCGAGGAAAGCTACGAGGTGAGCACCGCCGGCGAGTTCTGGCTGGAGTGCTTGGCCCGCTTGGCCGACCAGGCGGCGGAACGGCAGGATGCTCCAGACCTCCACGCGACGCTCACGGCCCTGCGCACCATTCACGACGACCGGACGCTCGGCGAGCGTTGCCTCGCAGCCTTGCTGGATTTCGCCGACCGCGAGGGCAAGCGACTGGTGCTGATGGTCGAGAACCTGAACATGATGTTCCGAGACATGATGGATCGGGACGCGGGCTGGCGGCTGCGCAAGATCCTCCAAAATGAGCCGCGCATCATCCTGCTCGCCAGCGCGACAAGCCGCTTCGACGAAATCGACCACCCCGACCACGCGCTGTACGACCAGTTTCGGGTACTCACGCTGCGCCCTCTGAATACCGCCGAGTGCGCGGCCCTCTGGGAAACGGTAGCTGGCCAGAGCCGCCCCACGAATACGATCCGTTCACTGGAAATACTCACCGGCGGCAGCCCGCGTCTGCTGGCGATCGTCGCTCGTTTCGGCACCGGCCTCTCCTTCCGAGAACTCATGGACAGCCTGTTCGATCTGGTGGACGACCACACGGAGTACTTCAAGAGCCACCTCGAGTCGCTTCCGACCCAAGAACGCCGCGTCTATCTGGCGCTTGCGGACATCTGGAAGCCCGCACTCACCAAGGAAGTGGCCGAACGGGCACGACTCGAGACCAGCAAGTGCAGCGCCCAGCTCGCACGCCTCATAGAACGCGGCGTTGTTCGGCTCGAAGGCGGCAGCGCCCGACGCAAGCAATACTATCTAAGCGAGCGCATGTACAACATCTACTATCTACTGCGCCGAGGGCAGGAGCACTTGGTCGAAGTGTTGGTCCGCTTCATGGAGGCATACTACTCGCCGGCAGAACTCAAAGACATTAGTGCCCGCATCGCCCGCGAAGCGGAAGACGTTGCGCCGGAGGTTCGATCGCTGTATCAGTCCGCCTCCGTACAGCTAGCAGTAATGTCGGCTCAAGCGCATCGACGCACAGAGAAGAATGCGTTGGCAACCTTCGAAGATCCGTTGGGCGCACCTCGGACGTCAGCGTTCCTAGTCGGATTTGCGATAGCCCACGTGATCAAAAGCACCGTACCTGGCCAGTCCAGCGAATGGGACGAGGCACTGGCCGTCTGCGACGAGGTGCTTCGCCGCTTCGGCAACAGCGACGCGCCGAAGGTCGTTGAGCAGGTGGCGGTGGCCCTTGTCATCAAGGCTACCGTGCTTGGCGAGTTGGATCGGCGCGAGGAAGCTCTAGCCGCCTGCGACGAGGTCCTGCGGCGCTTCGACGATGGCAAGGTGCTCCTGCTTCCAGGGCAGGTGGCGAGGGCCCTCGTCATAAAGGGTGCGGTACTCGGCGAGTTGAACCGCACGGACGAAGCGCTGGCCGTTTGCGATGAGGTGTTTGACCGCTTCGGCGGCAGCGACGTGCCGCTGCTTCTCGCGAAGGCCGCAGATGCCCTGGTCAACAAGAGCATTGTCCTCGCCAGCTTGAGTCGTCCCGCCCCGCCGAGGGACATTGCGGAGCTACTGGCAATCCTGCCGAAGATCGACTCGCCAACGAGCGCAATCGGTGCTCTGATAAGGTTCAGCGTCGACCACGGCCCGGAGCAGATGCGCGAGTGGATCCAAGCGTCGCCGGCGGCGGAGCTGCTGTGGCCGCTGACGACCGCGCTGGAGCGAGAGGTGGGTCTTGCCCCCCGAGTGCCGGAGGAAGTCTCCGAAGTCGCCGAGGACATCGGGCGGGCGTTGGCGAAGCTGAGGGAAGCTCGGGCGACTGACGCGCTGAGCGACCTTCAGCGGGCCTCGGTACGCCGCGGTCTCGACCAGCTGACTACAGGAGATGTGGACGAGGAAGTCCGAAAGTTCCGGAGAGATCGGGAAGCCGGTTGAAGCTCGCCCTCACGGCCCTCCTCGCCGGCGCAAGCCTCAAGCGAACATCCCATTCAACCGCTGCTCCCACTCCTCCTCGTCCACCACCTCGTACCGCACCACCTTCCCCTGCATGGCTGGCACGAACTCGGCCCAATCCGCCTTTTTCGCGTGTTCCGAACAGATGTCGAACACTGAGCGTTTGTAGGCCGTGTCTGCCGCTTCCTTCAAGTGCATCCCTTTCGTTTCCACCACGAACACTTGGTGGAACTCGTCGTCTTGGTTTGGTTCGTCGGGTTGCAGGGTGAGGATGAAGTCGGCGTAGATGCGTTGGGGTTTCCAGCCTTGGACGTAGTAGTCCTTGCGGGCGCGGTTGCGGTACCAGAAGAAGAGGCGGGCTTGGGTGTCCAAGTAGGTGGCGACCTTGTTTTCCAAGCCGTTGAGCTCGCCTTCGCCCACGCGGTCGAAGAGGCCGAGTTGGTATTGGCTGCCGTCCTCGCGGTTGGCTTGGCGCTCGGTGGCGGGCAACTCGATGCGCTGCGGCGGGCGGTTGAAGTGCAGGTCGTCGGTGACGACGATGAAGCGCATCGTGCCGGCGTCGAGGAGTTCGGCGAACACGCGCTGGGACAAACGGTCGCGCTCTGCTTCCAAGCGCTTGCGGAGTTCTTCGAGGATGAACACCGTGTTGGCCTGCACTTTCTCGCGGGGATGCTTCTCGAGCAAGGCGTTGAAGACGCGCTCGGTGGCTTCGGCGCCGCGCCAGGGGTTGGGCATGGCGTCCAGCAGGTGGCTGGCGGCGAAGTAGGTGTCGATGACGCCGGACTCCGCGCTCGCCGGTTCCCCAACCGCATCCGCATCCGCGAATAGCGGCTCGAAATCCAGCCCGGCGCGCAGCGTGACGTCCTTGCTGCCCTGGGCCTGCAAGTCCAAGCTGAACAGCGGGCTCACGTCCACTTCGTCCCACGGGATGCGGGAGAGGATGTCCGCTTCGTAATGCACCAGCCGCCAACGGCGGCCGTCGCGGATCATGAACGTCGGCAGCACCAGGCTCGCCGCCGCTTGGCGAAACCGCTCGCGTTGTTCGGAGACCACCAAGTCGCCGGGCCGCTCTTCCGCACCTTCGTTGACGCGCCCCTCCAAGCCCTGCAAGCCCTCTAGTCCGAATCCCTTGCGAACCTCTCGCAGCAGATCGAGACTATTCCGTTGGAAGCTAAACACATAGCTTTCATCCAGTTCCTGCATATGGGTCTTGCAAGCATAGGGCTGACGCAGGATGCGCCCGATCAACTGCGTCAGGGCACTCTTGGAGCTGGGGTTGGTGAGGATGGCCAGCACATAGGCGAAGGAGCAGTCCCAGCCTTCCTGCAACGCCTGCTTGGTGATGATGAAGCGGATCGGGCAATCGCGGGAGAGCAACCCGCCGGCTTCGTCCACCTCCTTCAACTCGTCGCGCTGGCTGGTCTTCACCGCCACTTGTTCCGCGCTGATTGCGGGATGGCGCAGCAGGTGCTCGCGCACATCCTCGGCGTGAATGAAGCCGGCTTGCCGTTGCTCCCGGCCGGTGCGCTCCACCTGCACCAGGCAGATGGGGCGGATGTAGGCGCCGGTTTCAGCTTCGTGTTGCCGCGCCTTCGCCTCCAAAAGCGCCCGATGTTCGATGGCCGCCAGCAGCGTGTCCTGCCAACTGACGTTCTTTTTGTTGTGGATGTTCAAGTCCAGCTTGATCATCTCCTCGGCGTTCAGCGCCTGGCCCGTGATCTCCACCAGCACGTTGGCTTCCTTGGGCGGCGTGGCCGAGAGTTCGACGATCATGGACGGATTGAAGCCTTCCAGCGTCTCCTTCGCGCCTTGGCTGTACGCCTTGTGCCCTTCGTCGAGGATGACGAGCGGCTGCAACAGGCGCAGCGTGTTGCCCAGCGACGTCTTGGCCTGCCTGCCCCACACGCCGCTTGCGGACTCGAAGGTGTTCAAGTTCGGCACTTCGGCGAGCAGCTTCTCTTGGGCGCTGGCGTCGTCCTCTCTGGGAAAGAAGCTGTCGAAACCGCCGCTGTCCCGGAACATCCGCAGTTGTTCCTTTGTCTCGCGGTTGGCGGACGGCAGCATGAGCAGCAGCACGCAGAGGCGCTCGCGCACGTCTTGCGGCTTGAAGCCGGTGTTCTTCTCCAAGATCAGCGTCTTGCCGGCGGAAGAAACATCGAGTTGCTGGCGGTAGGGATGGTCGCGGTCCTTCAGCGCCTTCAGGGTTTGGTTGTAGATCTGCGTGGTGGGCACGATCCACAGCACCAGGCCAGCTTGCTGGCGGCGGTAGTGGGTGTTCACCAAGTCGATCACCTTGGTGGCGAGCAGCGTCTTGCCGCCGCCGGTGGGAATCTTCAAGCAGAAGGTGGGCAGCGGTTCGCCAAGGCCATTCTTGCGCGGCAGGTAGGCGCGAGCGGTGCCGGCCTTCTCCCAGGCCCGCGCCACCCAGTCGAAGGTGATGTCCGGGTCGATCTCCCGCGCCGTCGCTTCCTTGCCCCGCCACTCGACGAGCAGATCGAGGAAGGTCCGCACGGCCTGCAGCGCGGTCTTCTGGTACTCCTTGAGAATCATCGCCCGAGCCGATCCACCGTTTCGTAGATCTCGAACGGCAGTTGCTGGAAGGTGATGCCGTACTGGTGCAGGAACTCCCGATCGAGGTACTTCGTGGGCGCGAACACCAGCTTCGGACGCTTGGCCCGCGAGAGCTTGCGGGCGACGTCCATGGTCAGCGCCATGTCCTTCAACTGCTCGAAGTCGTCCGCGTAGATGAGGAACACGTCGTAGTTGCGGCTGCGGCCGATGAAGTGGCGCTCCGGCCGCATCTTGGCCGCGTCGAATTCCTCGCCGGTGGCAGTGAAGAAGATGTACGCCGCCAGCCGTTCGTAGCTCGGCAGCTTGCCGCGCTCCAGCATGGATTCCTTCCGCATCGGCTTGCCCAGCTTGAAGTAGCTGAACGTGCCGCCCAACCCTTCGCGCAGTGCCTCGTCCTTGGCGGACGGCACGCCCTTGATGACGCGGCGCACCCGCTCGGCGGTGATGGCGTCCGCGTACTCCTCGCACTCGACGAGGATGAAGCGTCGGTCGCCGCCGTCTTCCTTGTTGAGGGCGAGCACGGCGTGGGCTGTGGTGCCGGAGCCGGCGAAGGAGTCCAGGACGATGGAGTCCTTGTCGGTGGCGATCTCGACGATTCGCTTGACCAGCTTGGAAGGCTTAGGCGTTACGAAGGCATCCTCGGAAGGCCCAAGCGCCATGACCTGGCTGAACTCCTGCTTCGCATTTCTCGTGCTGCCCGCACCCTTCCATGGCCACAGTGTCTGTGGAACCACGCCCTCTCGTACCTCAGAAAGGAATCGCTTGATGCCCGGGCGATTGTTGCCGCCCTTGCCCCACCAAATGCGACCATCCGTCCGAAGCTCCTCAAATCGCTCCTTGCTAACCCTCCAGTAGCTCCCCGCGGGCGGGCCTTCGATAGTGCGTCCAGACGGCGTTACGATGGGATAGCGTCCTCTGTCATACTGGTTTCGAGCGGCAAGATCGCTCAACAACCACGGCCCTCGCGAGTCCTCATCCGGGTTCTTGTAGCGAGCCAACATTTGGTCAGACCGAGACACAGGATTGGGCCGCCAGTACTCCGCGTCGCGCGCCACCACCAGCACATAGTCATGGTCCTCGCTGAAGTGCCGAGCGGTGTTCTTTGGGCTGTCCATCTTGTGCCAGATGATCGTGGCGATAAAGTTCTCCTCCCCAAACACCTCGTCCATCAAGCTCCGCAGTCTGTGTACTTCGTTGTCGTCAATCGACACGAAGATCGCCCCGTCGTCGCGCAGCAACTCCCGCAGCAGCTTCAGCCGCGGCAGCATCATGCAGCACCACTTGTCGTGGCGGGTCAGGTCGTCCCGATCCACCACCTTGCCGAACCAGTCCTTCATCATCGGCGAGTTCACGCGGTCGTTGTAGGCCCAGCCTTCGTTCCCAGTGTTGTACGGCGGGTCGATGTAGATGCACTTCACCTTCCCATGATACGCCGGCAACAGCGCCTTCAACCCCGCCAGATTGTCGCCATGCACAACCAGGTTGTCATGCAAACTCACCGGCTTCGAAAGCCCCTTCCCCCGCACCGGCGTCAACTCATGATACGGCACGGCGAGATGCAGGTTCTCAACGAAGACGCGGCCCTTGAAGTGGAGGGAAGTCATGCTCAGAAATTCCTTATCACTCTACAGTTAGGAAGGGAATCTTGAAGACTTGCCATTGCTTCGGGGGAGACCAAAGTCCCGGAGAGTAACAGCACTTCGAGGCGATGAAGACGTCTCAGCGGCGCGACGTCCTTAATGCGTGTTCGCTCTATGCTTAGTAATTTAAGTTGATGCGCCTCGCCAAGCGGCGTGAGGTCCCGAATCGCAGTGCCGTCTAGCTCAAGAACCGCGAGCGTGTCCAGTGCAGCAACTCGCTGCACATCTTCCACACCGGTGTCCGTCAGGATCAAGATGTCGATGTACGGTAATTCTCCAACTTGACACAGATCTACCATGTTGGCACCGCGCAAGTCTAGAATTTTCAACGCCAGACAATCCGTCGTTTTCGACCACAGGTCGCGGATTGATGTCATCACACTCATGCACAACTGCGCGTCCTTCGCCATCAGCACGCCCAAAAGGGAGAAGTCAGCGCTATATCCTGTCTCTCGAAAGTGGTAGTCAGAGCATTTGATTTGTGCGCCGACGCACCACCTGATTGCCTGCGTACGTTCTCGAAGGCTAAGCCCGGAGTGAGGATTGACCACAAGGCGGGCCGCTAAGTGGGCGAGATTGAAGAGCTCATCGCTGGCCTCCAACTCCGCGAGGTCGGAAAACTCCCCACCAAAGACGCACTTCGCCAGTTCGTTGTGCCACTCCGGTTTATCGGCCAGCATTTCGAAGAGGAAGCAGAAGGTCTCCAGCCAGCTGCGTTGTCGCGCCCAGCCGGCGAGGTCGGTTCGATTGAAACCCAAGGATGAGCGACCGTTCTTGGCCCACGAGAAGCCGGTAACCTCGATGGCGAGGGCCGCCGCGGCGAAGTACTCCTGGAAGGAGAAGTGGCGGAAAGCGTACAGATCGTCGCTTCTAGGCACGAACAAGCCGCTCCTGCGACCAACGAACGAAAGAAACTCCTCCGGGGCGGGCGTGTCGGCGGGCGCTTTGGTGCGCTCCATTTCGCTGCCGAGCCAGTGCAGAACATCGTCGCGTCGCGCCAGCAAATCCTCATCGCAGCCCTGCTCGCGCCGGCATTGCATCTCGAAGCCCACTCGGCCAAGCAACATCTTCTTGCGCAGCAGGTCGTGGGTGCCGTCGCTCAAGCCTCGGGACCGGTCGATGGACAGCAGATACGCCTCGGCAGTGCGTTCGTAGAGCAGCCACTTCTCTTGCGGCAAGGTGGCATCGATGCGGTGTATCAGCGCCATCAGCGCCAGCACGTTGGGCACGCGGGCGAGCCGCCGCAATGCTGCGTCCTTGCGGATGGCGGCTACCAAGTCGTCGTGCCTGCCAGCTTGGGCGCTGTCCAAGTCGCGCACAACGTACCACTTCTGCGCGAACACCTTGATTCGTCCGTCGTCGAACGGGGCGATGTAGCGCTTGCGGATCTTGGCGGCGTCGAGATCCCGGGCGGCGTCGTTCTGCTCGTGCCTCGGTCGGCCAGCGCCCTCAAACGGCACTTCACCGTACCCCACAATGCGCGAGGTGAGCAGCCAGAGACAGTCTGGATAGCGCTTCATGCCGTCGAACACGGCTTCCCGCAAGCGGTGCCGCGCGTCTTTGCCGCCGAGCTCGTCAATGCCGTCCAGCATGACCAGCGCCCGTCCTTCCGCCAACCTGTCGCGCAGGTAGTCGCCCTCTTGCAGTGGTTCGCCGACGGGCTGGCGCAGGAACGCTTGCAGCAAGCCGTCGAATGTGGTGACCGACTCAAGCTCGAGTTCGCGCAGCACCATCGGCACGGGCAACACCCAGCCGAATCGCTTGATGAGGGGCGAAAGTCGCCCAGCGAACGTGAGCAGCCACGTCAGGTAATCCAACAGTGTCGTCTTTCCTACGCCCGGGTCACCAAGCAGCACCAGGCGCCCGTGTTGGTCAAGGGGCGCGTAGACGCTCTCGCACCCTTTTAGCCAATCATTGGGATCGGCATCCACGGAGATCGGGCGCTTAGAGAGCAGTGGCGACACGAACATGGACTTGATGAAAACGCTCGGGCGGTCGCGGAGGTCCGGCAAGCCGAGCAGGCGAATGGAGTCGTGCCGCTTCTGAACCCTGGCGAGGTATTCCCGCAGCGGTGGATTGTCGAAGAGTTCCACGACGGAAAGGTCGTCGAAGCGGCGGCGCGTCATGGGAGTTTCGCCTGCAGATACGTCGCGTATAGGGCGGTCGCGGCGGACTCGGACATGTCGCGCACGATGTCCTGAATCCAGAAGACGTTGGCAGCGGTCGGGTCGGGGAACGTGTTCTGGTCGATTCCTGCCTCATCCTCGGCATCTTCAGGACCGCCTGAAGCGGGGGCAACAGGCAGTTGGAGGGCCTCCAGAACGTCTAGCGCCGGCTCGCCCCCGCGGCACCACTTGCCGATGGCGTCGTAGAGGTCGTCGGGATTGGCCTGCCAGCGCACGTAGAGGTCGTGATGGAACTGATGGATGTACGCGACCATCAGCAGGTTCTGCACCGCCTCTCGCCCTAGGTTGTCTCGGCCCTCGTCGATGTGGCTGGGCAGGCGCGCAAACAGACGAACCACCAGATTGGCGAGGCCCTTGAGCTTGCGCGGGTTCGGCGGCAGGCACCGGCGCTGGCCGACGACTTCCCTCAGCCAACCGATTTGATGCGAAGGAACATTGCCGCCGTCCGCAACGAGTTCGCACAGGAGCTGGCCGGGCGCGTCGGGGATGGGCAGATGCCACACGTTCTGGCAGATTTTCTCCAAGTAGGACGCCGCCCGCGCTTGGGCGTCTTGCCTCGCGTCCTCGTCGGTCAGCCCGCCGGCCAGCCGGTTGGCAATGGCGCCTTCCACCGCCTTCTGGTTCAAGCCGAGCACGAAGACGCAGTTGTCGAGCGTGAGATAGACCTTCAATCCTTCCAGCAGCCGGTACGCCGCCTCGGGTTCGCAGCGGTCCAAGTCGTCCACGAAGACGACCAACCGAGACGTGCCCTCGTTCCCCTCTTGTTTGTCCGCCTCCGGCAAGAGCAGCCGAATGGTCTCCTGCAGATTCTTTCGCAGCGACTCGGATGGCAACGTGGCGGCGAGATTCTCCGCATCCCACTGGCGGCTGGCCTGCTCGAACTTGGCGTATTGGAAGCCGATCTTCTTCGTGAGTTCATCCAACGAAAGCAGCGTGCCGCGAAAGGCCACCTCGCTGAGCCTCTTGACCGCCAGCTTCTTCGAGCCTTGTTGTGCCAGTTGCGCCCGCATCTCTTGCAGCAGCGCCACGACCGGCACAGCCTCGGCGTGGTAGCGCCACGCATCGAACCAGATGGACTGAACCCGTTCTCTGTGGATGGCCTTCTTGGGTGCGTTCTTTTCTTCGAGCGCCTGCGGATTGTCGCCCGTCAGATACCAGCGCACCTGATGCAGGAAGCTCGTCTTGCCAAGCCCCCAATCGCCATGCACGCCGAACACCTACGGCGGCTTGCACGTTGCGATGGCCTCGCCCACCTCCTCGATGAGGGCGTTGCGGCGCAGCCGGTCGCGCAGTGTTGGTTCGTCGTTGTGCATGGGGGCCGTTCTTCGCTCGCGCCAGTCCGCCGAGCAAGCATAGCGCAAGCTCTCGGCGCTGCCGCCCCGCCAATGGACAGCGGCGCGGCGCTCGGCGGCATGTGCAACCCGCTACACCCCGTACAGCGCCCGCACGTTCCCCCGCGTAATCTTCGCCCGCTCCTCTTCGCCCACGTCCGCGAACAGCTCGTCGAGCACCTCCCGCGAGCACGGCCAAGTCGAGTCCGTGTGCGGGTAGTCCGAGCCCCACATGAGGTTGTCCACGCCGATCAGGTGGCGGGTGGCGAGGGCTGGGCGGTCGTCTTCGATGGTGGCGTGGAACTGGCGGCGCCAGATGTCGTGGGGCGGCGGGCCGGCGTAGGGTTCGGCCATGTTGCGGCGCTCCCGTTGCAGGCCTTGATCGACGCGGTCCAGCCAGTGGGCGATCCAGCCGGCGTTGAATTCCGCCACCACGATGCGCAGGTTCGGATGCCGTTCGCACACGCCCCGGCACATGAACTCGACGATGGTGCGCTGCACCGCGCTTTGGGTGGCGGCGTAGTCGGCGATGGCGTCTGGTCGCCACGGGCGAACGCGGCGCTCCTTCGGCACGTGGGCGTTGGTGCCAACGTGCATCGAGAGCGGGAAACCGGCTTCCTCGGCCCGCGCCCAGATTGGTTCGTAGGCGTCGTCGAAGTACGGCCGCTCCGCGGGAGACGTGCAGGGGATGCAGCCGCCCTTGAAGCCGAGCTTGATGACGCGGTCGAGTTCCGCGGTGGCGGCGTCTGGGTCTTGCACGGGAATCGCCGCCAGGCCGAACAGCCTGCCGTTGGCGGCGCTGGCGTAGTCGTGCAGCCAGTCGTTGTAGTTCTTCTGCAGGGCCACCAGCAGCGCCGTGTTCGCCAGGCTGAACATGCCGAAGAAGCCTGGGTAGAGGAACTCGGCGGCAAGGCCGTCCACGTCTTGATCCTCGAAGCGATGGGCACCGTCCACCAAGCCCTTGCGCATCCCCGCGTAGCCCTTGCTGAACAGCGCCACCAGCTCCGGATCCTGCATGTGGGCGACGTCCGGCTTGCGGCCGGGCTTGCGCTTGAGCGGCTCGTTGCGCGCCAAGCGGGTGGCGGCCATGCCCATGCGGGCGACGCTGACGCCCTTCAAGCCGCGCGCCGGCACCACGATGGCATCCACTTGATCGCCGACGTCCATGATGCGCGGCGCTTCGTCGCCGAAGCGCTCGGCGAGGCCAGTGAACACGTCGCGGCCCTCGACGACATGGGAATCCGCGGAGATCGGTTTCATGGTGCTCCTTCGCTTCGCTTGAAATCGTCTTTGATGCTACTCGCTTCGGCGTCGCATCTGGCGGCTGGCGTCTGGGGCGGGCGCGGGGATGGGCGCGATGGGCGCTGACTGCCGTTGCGTTACAAACGCACGCCTGCGTTGTTGCCAAATCACCCCCTGGATCGATGCCAAATCACCCCCTGGATCGGCGCCAAATCACCCCCTGGATCGGTGCCAAATCACCCCCTGGGTCGATGCCAAATCACCCTTTGGGTCGATGCCAAATCACCTCTAAAGCCTTGCTGCAACGGCGTTTATCGACTATTGTGTAGGAATGTCCGAATCGGCCTACTTGCGGCGCGTCGTTGACGCGGAACTTGATGCCCTGTTGGATGCTTCCGGCGCCGTGCTTGTGGAGGGTGCCAAGGCGACGGGGAAGACGGCCACCGCCATGGAGGCGGCAGCCAGCCATGTGTTGCTGGATGTAGACGACAGCGCCCGAAGTTTGATGGGCGCGGATCCAGCGCTGCTGCTGGCCGGCGCAACGCCAAGGCTCATCGACGAGTGGCAGCTGGAACCGGCCATCTGGAATCTCGTGCGCCGCACTGTCGACGAGCGCAACGCTCGGCGCCAGTTCATCCTCACCGGCTCCGCCGTGCCAGCCGACGACATCACCCGACACACCGGCGCCGGGCGTTTCACGCGGCTGCGCATGCGGCCGATGTCGCTGTTCGAGATGGGTCATTCCACCGGTGCCATTTCGCTGCGGGAGCTGCTCGACGGGGCGCCCCAGAACGCTCCCGCCACGGAGCTTGCCCTCCCGGACTTGGCGGAACTGATCGCCACCGGCGGCTGGCCGGCCAATCTGGGCAGCCCGTCGCAGTCCGCGATGCGGGCGAATCGGGGCTATCTGGCCGACATCCAACGCACGGATGTCTCCACTGTCGCCGGCAAGACGCGGGACCCGGCACGGTTGCACCGCCTCTGCCAGTCCGTGGCGCGCAATGTCGCCACGCCAGTGGCCATGTCCCGCTTGGCGGCGGACGTTGGCGGCGCCGGCCCGGCCATGAAGCCGGAGACCGTTGCGGAGTACCTGGACGCCCTGGAGCGCTTGATGGTGGTGGAGAATCAACCGGCCTGGTCGCCGCATCTGCGCTCCCGCGCCACGCTGCGTTCCTCGCCGATACGGCACTTCGTCGATCCGTCGCTGGCGGTTGCGGCGCTGCGTTCGTCGCCAGAGGCGCTGGTGGCCGATCCCGAGTTCCTGGGCTTCTTGTTCGAGTCCATGGTCATCCGCGACCTGCGCGTGTACGCCCAGGCGGCGGACGCCGAAGTGTTCCACTACCGCGAGAAAGGCGGCCTCGAGGTGGACGCCGTGGTGGAAGCCGCGGACGGTCGCTGGGCGGCGTTCGAGATCAAACTCGGCCAAGGCTGGGTGGCGGACGCGGAGCGCAATCTCGAACGCTTGGCGGCGCGCGTGTCGGATGGCCCGCACGGCCCGCCCGCCGCGTTGGCGGTGATCGTTCCAAACGGCTACGGCTACGCTGCCCGCAAGGAGAATCAGGTGGGCGTGGTTCCGATTGGCGCTCTGGGGCCGTGACGCCGCCTTGCCAGACCGCAGGGCGACCAACTCATCGTCTATCCCCGAACGAGCCGAGGCGCGCAAAGCGCCGCGTTTGCTGGCGCCGCAACGGCGCGACTACAATGCGCGTCATGGCAAGCGCGAACAGCAGCGTGAAGGCGGTGCCGAATCAGGTGGCGGCCGAAGGCGTTGCGGCTGACGCGAGCGCAACGAACGGCAGCGGCCTCGCCATCGCCGTGCTCACCGTTTCCGACACGCGCGGGCCGGACGAGGACACCTCCGGCGACTATCTGGCGGAGCAGCTCGCCGCCGCCGGCCATCGGCTGGCGGAGCGGCGCATCGTGCGCGACGACGTGTACTTGATTCGCGCCGTGGCGAGCGCTTGGATCGCCGCGCCGGAAGTGCAGGTGGTGCTCACCACCGGCGGCACCGGATTCACGGGACGGGACAGCACGCCGGAAGCGCTGCTGCCGCTGTTCGACAAGACCATCAACGGTTTCGGGGAACTGTTTCGGCAGGTCTCCTACGCCGAGATCGGCAGTTCCACCATTCAATCGCGCGCGGTTGGCGGCTTGGCGAACGGCACGTTGATCTTCGCCGTGCCCGGCTCCACCGGCGCTTGCCGGACGGCCTGGGAGAAGATCCTGCGCAACCAGCTCGATGCCAGCTTCAAGCCCTGCAACTTCGCGGAACTGCTGCCGCGCTTCCATGAAGGGTCGACGGCCGCTGTGCATCGCGTCTCCACTTAGGAGCAATCCATGACTCACGCTTTCGTTCTCGGCGCCCAGCGCACGCCCATCGGCAGCTTCCAAGGCGCACTTGCCGATCGCTCCGCGCCGGAACTCGGCGCCCACGCCATTCGCGCCGCCATCGACCACGCCGGCATCGATGCGGACGCCATCGACGAAGTGCTGATGGGCTGCGTCGTGAGCGCCGGCACGAAACAGGCCCCGGCGCGTCAAGCCATGCGCGGCGCTGGCCTGCCGGACGGCGTCGGCGCCACCACCATCAACAAGGTCTGTGGTTCGGGCATGAAGGCGGCCATGCTGGCGACGGATCTGATCCGCGCCGGCAGCGCCGAGCGCGTGGTCGCTGGCGGCATGGAGAGCATGTCCAACGCGCCGTATCTGCTGCACAAGGCGCGCGGCGGAATGCGGATGGGCCATGCGGAACTGCGCGACGCGATGTTCACGGACGGCCTCGAAGACGCGGACACGGGCGGGTCGATGGGCGCTTTCGCCCAAGAGACGGCGGACCAGCGCCAGCTCACGCGCCAAGCCATGGACGAGTTCGCCATTCGCTCGGTGGAGAAAGCCCGCAGCGCGATGGAATCCGGTGCGCTCGGCGCGGAAATCAGCACATTCGACGACGTGGCGGAGGACGAACAGCCCCGTCGCGCCAAGATCGACCGCATCCCCGCGCTGCGGCCAGCCTTCAAGAAGGACGGCACCATCACCGCCGCCAACGCCAGTTCCATTTCCGACGGTGCCTCGGCACTGGTGATCGGCAACGAGAGCGCCGCCGAAGAAGCGGAACCCTTGGCGCGCATCGTCGGCCATGCCACCCATTCGATTCATCCGGCGGAGTTCACGGTGGCGCCGGCCGGCGCCATCGCCAAGCTGCTCGACAAGCTCGGCTGGCGGAAGGACGACATGGACGTATTCGAGATCAACGAAGCCTTCGCCTGCGTGCCGATGATGGCCATCGACGAGCTGGGGCTGGACGCCGAGAAAGTGAACCTCTACGGCGGCGCGTGCGCCCAGGGCCATCCCATCGGCTCCACCGGCAGCCGCTTGATCGTCACCTTGGCCCATTTGCTGAAGGCGCGCGACGCCAAGCGCGGCATCGCGTCGTTGTGCATCGGCGGCGGAGAAGCGACCGCCATCGCCTTGGAGCGCGCGTAGGTTCCAGCTTCGGAAGCCAAGCCCGCGCCGACGGCGCAGACCAAGGAGGGTACATGGGGCAACCGCTGCCTGTGATCGTCGGCTTCGGCGGCGTCAATCCGGCGGGCCGGGTCTCTTTCCACCACGCCTATCGGCGGACGGTGATCGACGTGCTGGAGCGAGCCGCGGCGGACGAGACCTACGCGAGCCTCGCCACGCTGATGAACGTGGATGGCGACTCGGCCGACGCCGCCGTTCGCGCCCACATCCGCGACAACACCTTGGTGCGCCGCATCGACTGCTTCGACCCGCACGCCGTCCTCTGGCAGCGCCGCGCCGGGTTGCGCCCGGCTTCGGGCAAGGAGCTCGCGTTCGCGCTGGGCGAACGGGATGCGCCGGCGGCAACGCCGGACGGCTGGCGCACGAACAGGCGCGAAGACGGCAGCGTGGAAGTCGCCACCGAATGCGCGAACGTGCTGATTCCGGACCGCCGCGTCTCCAAGGTCTCGTCGGCTGGCCAGACGCCGAGCGGTTTCGAGCCTGGCAAGCTCTACTCCTCGCGCAGCCATCCGCGCGGCTTGCAGTTGACGGTCTACGCCGCATCCGATGCCGTGCAGTCCGTCGGCCTGCCCTGGGAAGCGTTCAAGCGCCATGTGCGGCCGGATCAGTTCGCCTGTTATTCCGGCAGCGCCATGGGACAGCTGGACGGCAACAGCGCCGGCGGCATGATGCAGGCGCCCATGATGGGCCGTCGTCCCACGTCGAAGCAGGCGGCGCTGGGGCTTTGCGAAATGCCAGCCGACTTCATCAACGCCTACGTCATCGGCGGCCTCGGCGGGACTGGCGGCGCCATCGGCGCCTGCGCGACCTTCCTCTACAACTTGAAGCTCGCCGTGGACGACATTCGCGCCGGGCGCTGCCGCGTCGCCATCGTCGGCGGCGCCGAAGCGCCCATCGTGCCGGAGATCGTGGAGGCGTACCGCACCATGGGAGCGCTGGCGGAAGACGACGCGCTCATGGCCATCGACGGCAGCGACACCGTGGACAACCGCCGCGCCTGTCGGCCTTTCGGCGAGAACTGCGGCTTCACGCTGGCGGAAGCGGCCGTGTATCTGGTGCTGACGGACGACGAGCTTGCGCTGGAGATGGGCTGCAACATCCACGGCGCGGTCGCCGGCGTGTTCGTGAACGCGGACGGCTTCAAGCAGTCCATTCCCGGCCCTGGCGTCGGCAACTACATCACGGTCGCCAAGGCGCTCGCGCTGGGCCGCGCCATCGTCGGCGAAGAGGGCGTGCGGCAACGCTCCTACGTTCACGCCCACGGCACCGGCACGCCGCAGAATCGGGTGACCGAATCGCACATCCTGAACGAAATGGCCAAGACCTTCGGCATCGACAAATGGCCGGTGGCGGCTGTCAAGGCGTATCTGGGGCACACCCTGGCGCCAGCCTCGGGCGACCAGACGGCGCTGGCACTCGGCACGTGGCGCTACGGCTGGATTCCCGGCATCGCAACCATCGACAGGCCGGCGGATGACGTCCATCACGACCACCTGCGCATCGCGCCGCAGCACATGCAGGTGGACCCGCAGGCCATCGACATGGCAGTGGTGAACTCCAAGGGCTTCGGCGGCAACAACGCGAGCGGCCTGCTGATGGCGCCGCACGTCGTCCACGGCATCCTCCGTACCCGCCACGGCAAGCCCACGTTGACGCGCTGGGCGAAGCAGAACGAGGCCGTCGCCGCCGCCGCCATCGACTACGACCAAGCGGCAACCGCCGGCAAAGCCGAGACCATCTACCGCTACGGCGAGGGCGTGTTGCAGGGCGGCGACTTGGCGATTTCAGAACGCGAACTCGCAGCGCCCGGCTATTCGCACGCGATTCCTTTGGCGATGGAAAACCCGTTCGACTGAGTAGGCCACGATAGGGTCTCCCGCGTTCCGCCGGGGCGAAGACGGCGGCCACGAAGCGGCGATTTCCTACATCCCGTTGGGGCGATGGCGCACAACACCGCCCTCGGTGGCGCGGTGGTGGTCTTCAGTTGACGACGGACTTCGTGCGCCGCGCGTGGCTGATGCGCTCCTCCAAGCGCTTCTTCACATCGCCGTCTGGGGCGTGGACTGCCGCCTTCTCGAGCTCGTCCACGACCATTTCCGGTGCCCCAAGGCGCAGCCAGGCGTCGGCGCGTTCGATGTACAGGCCGTAGGCGTCGGGGACGATCAAGAGCTGGTAGTCCGAGATGTCCAAGGCGCGCACGAAGTCGCCCTTGTTCTGCAAGGTCATGCGGACGTTGTTGAGCATCCGCAGCACGATGTCCTGGGCGCTTGCGATGTTGAAGGCGCCGTCTTCGGCCACGCCGTTCTGCTTCAGCCACTCGCGGCAGGCCTGCACGGACGTCGGCGCCATCTTGTAGGGGTCGGTCAGCAGGTCGCCGACGGTCACCAGGAAGTGGCGCGGGAAGCTCACGCCCAACGCTTCGAGGCGCAGCTGCCCGGCCACGCCCATCAGCACCACGCCGAGGGAAATGGGAATGCCGCGGCGCGTTCGCAGCACATGCGGAAGCACGCTGTTTTCGATCTCGTAGTAGCGCTCGCCAGCCCCTTGGAAGCCGAGCTTCGCGAGTGCGCCGATCACATCGGTTGGCGATGGATCGGGATGTTCCGCCAACACCGCCGCGGCGATGTCCGCGATTTCCCGCCGCGCCCAGTCCACGTCGGCATCCTCGGCGACGATGCGGGAGACGATCAATGCGCCTTCGACGACGTCGTCCGGCTCCTCCAGGAAGCCCGCCAGCGCGTCGCGCAACCCTTCGTTCACGGATTGGCCCGATCGGCGTGTTCGCGGGTTGCGGCGAAGCGGATGTCGGGGGCGCGTTCCTCGGCCAGCGCGAGGTTGGCCAGAGTCGGCGCCAGATAGGCCAGGCAATCGCCGCCATCGACCGCCAGGCGCTCGCCGTGCTTGCGCTTGAAGTCCGCCAGCGACGCGGCGTCGCCAGCGACCCAGCGCGCGGCGGCGACGTTCGCGCGCTCGAAGACGCAGCCGGCGCCGTACTCTTCGTCGAGGCGAAATGCCGCCATGTCGAATTGCAGGGTGCCAACGGCGCCCACGATCACGTCGTTGCTCGCCAGCGGAAAGAAGACCTGCATGGCCCCTTCTTCGGCCAACTGCCGCAGGCCCTTGCGCAGTTGCTTGGATTTCAACGGGTTGCGCGAGTACACGCGGCGGAACAGCTCCGGCGCGAAGTTGGGAATGCCGAGGAAGCCCAGCGCTTCGCTTTCGGCGAAGGTGTCGGCGATGCGGATCGAGCCGTGGTTGGGCAGGCCGATGATGTCGCCGGCGCATGCTTCCTCCGCATGAGAACGGTCGCCGGCCATGAAGGTGACCGCATCCGTCACCTTCACGGTGCGCTGCAGGCGCACATGGCGCAGCCGCGCGCCTGGGCGGTAGCGTCCCGAACAGACGCGAAGGAAGGCGATGCGGTCGCGGTGGCGCGGGTCCATGTTCGCCTGCACCTTGAACACGAAGCCGGAGAACCGCTCCTCGGCGGCGTCGACGGTGCGCGTTTCGGTCTCGCGCTCGCCCGGCGGCGGGGCGTGGGCCGCAAGGTGGTCGAGGCACTCGCCGACGCCGAAGTTGCCGAGCGCGGTGCCGAAGAACACCGGCGTGCGCGCGCCGGCCAGAAACGCGCCTTCGTCGAAGGGGTGGCTTGCGCCGCGCAGCAACTCCACTTCGTCGCGGAAGGCGTCCCCGTCGTCGCCCAGCCACGCCTTGGCGGCATCGCTGCCGAGCCCTTGGATGACGGGGTAGTCGTGCAGGCGGTCGCCAAAGCTCGGCTCGAAGCAGAGGATCTCGTCCTTCGCCAAGTGGTAGATGCCGCGCAGGCCACGGCCCCGGCCAATCGGCCAAGTAACCGGCGCGCATTCGATGCCCAGCACGTCTTCGATCTCGTCGAGCAGCTCGATGGGCTCGCGGATTTCACGATCCAGCTTGTTGATGAAGGTCATGATCGGCGTGCTGCGCAGGCGGCAGACCTCCAGCAGCTTGATGGTGCGCGGCTCCACGCCCTTGGCGCCGTCGATCACCATCAGCGCCGAATCCACCGCGGTCAGGGTGCGGTAGGTGTCCTCGGAGAAGTCCTCGTGCCCAGGCGTGTCGAGCAGGTTCACCACGCGGTCGCGGTAGATGAACTGCATCACCGACGTCGTCACCGAGATGCCGCGCTCCTTCTCCATCGCCATCCAGTCGGAAGCGGCGTGGCGCTTGGACTTCCGCGCCTTGACGGTGCCTGCCAGCTTCAAGGCGTTGCCGAACAGCAGCAGCTTCTCGGTGACGGTCGTCTTGCCGGCGTCCGGATGCGAGATGATGGCGAAGGTTCGGCGTCGGGAGACTTCCTCGGCGAGCTTCGACAGCGTCGCGTCGTGTGCCGAATCGACGGCGAGAGATGCGCTTGCGGCCATGCGCGACGACGGTCAATCCAGGCGAGTTGAAACGCGCTCGGACGCGATTCGTCGCCGCCGCTTGCGCCTCAAGCGGCGCGCGGCACCGGAATGCCGTAGCGCCGCAACGTGTCCAACACCGTCGGCTTGCCCACCTGCAGCCGGTCGTCGTGCAAGAGGTAGGTGAACACGAAGCCGAGGCCGAGGATGAAGATGCCGATGAGGAAGCAGTAGATCACCGCCCGGTCCGGGTATTGATCCTTCAAGTGGCCGACGTAGAGCGGCCCGAAGATGCCGGCCGCCGCCCAGGCCGTGAGCACGGCGCCGTAGATGATCGACATGCGCTTCGCGCCGAACACGTCGAGCACGAAGGACGGCATGGTGGCGAAGCCGCCGCCGAAGCAGAGCAGCACGTAGCAGATCAAGGCGGAGAACACCCACGGGTCGCGTTCGGTCATCAGGAAGCCGAACACCAGCATTTGGCTGGCGAGCAGAATGCGGAACACGCGCACGCGCCCGATGCGGTCCGAGAGCAGCCCCCACAGCAGGCGCCCAACGCCGTTGCAGAGCGAACTGACGGCGATGAGCGTGGCGCCGTATTCCGCCAGCGCCTCCGGTTCGATGGAGGGATCCGCCAGGCCCCAGACGTCCTGCAGCAGCGGCGACTGGAAGCTGATCACCGAGATGCCGGCGGAAATGTTGAAGAAGAAGACCATCCACATCACCACGAACTCGCGGCTTTGCAGGTAGGTGTTCAAGGGCGCGTCCGGCTCCGGCAGGCCGCCGCTGGCGGTTGTGGCGTAGTCCAAGGGCGGGTCGTGCAGCAACAAGCTGGACGGAATCAGAATGGCGGCGAAGACGAGGCCCAGCAAAAGGAACACGGTGGACAGATCGCTTTGCGCCTGCCACACCAGCACCGGCGCGAGGACCTTGCTGAGCAGGAATGCGCCCACGCCGAAGCCCATCACCACCACGCCGGTGGCGAGCCCTTTGCGGTCCGGGAACCATTTGGCGACGGTCGCCACCGGCGTGACGTAGCCGAGGCCGATGCCGGCGCCGCCAATGACGCCGTAGCCGAGATAGAAGAGCCACAGCCAATCGAAACGCAACGCCACGCTGGCGATGAAGTAGCCGCCGGCGAACATCACGCTGCCGATCAGCGCGAGGCGGCGCGGCCCCAGCTTCGGCAACGCCGCCCCGGCCCAGGCCGCGGAAGTGCCCAAGGAGAAGATGGTGATGCTGAACGCCCACGCCGTCTCCGTGAACGTCCAGCCCTCTTGGCGCACCAGCAGGGTTTGGAAGAAGCTCCAAGCGTAGACCGTGCCGAAGCAGATCTGCAGCGCGGTACACAGCGCCGCGGTGACGACTCTGGGCGGCCTCATGTGGCGGACTCGCCCTCTCCCGCGGCCGATGCCGCGCCTGTTGGCGCATCGGCGGCACCGGTACTCGGGGGTTCCCTCGCTCCGGCGAAGAACTGGAAGAGGCGCGCCAAATCGCCGGCTTCGTCTTCGCGCTCGAGCAGCGCTTCGCCGTCGGTCGGCGCGACCGTCTCGGATTTCGCCAACGTCGACGCGTACGCCAGCACTTGGCCGATGGGCTTGGCGGCGAGATGGACGAACCAGATGGCGCCGCCCACGCCGAGGATGAACGCCGCCCCGATGAGCCACACCTGCTGCCCGATGGCGGCGGAAATCTTCAGCGTGATGAGGCCGCGGTCCATGCCGACGTGAACGGTGCCGGCTTCTCCGGCCAGAATCGGGCTGCCGACCTCCACGCAGGCGCCGATGCCCGGCAAGTCGCGGTTCACGGTCTCCGTGCTGAGGGGGTCGCTATTGCGTATTTCCTCCGGAATGCCGGGCACGAAGGTGTGCGCCATGTATTCGCCGTCTTCGTTGTTGATGTAGATGTACTTGATGCCTTGGATGCCGAGGAATTGGTCGATGAGCGATTGCAGCGTGGCCAAGTCGCGGTTCAGCAGGATGTCCACGCTGGCGTCGGCGATGGTCTTGGCGATGTTGCGGCTGTTGCTGACGTACTCCTCCGAGAGGTGGCCCTCCACCGTGTCCACCGCCAGCCACGAGGTGGACAAGCCGATCACGCCCAGCATGGCGATGATGCCGAACAGCGTCTTCTGGAAGAGCCTCTTGATTTGCACGTCGCCCCCTCCCCTTCTTGCTTAGGCTTGGCCTTGCTTCAAGCGCATTTTGGCGGCAACCCCGGCCGATCTACGCGGTATCCAACGAGAACCGCTCCTGCCAGTCCTCCAGCGTCACGAACCTGCCTTCGTCCACCACGGTGTAGTAGACGCGCTGCAGGCCCTGTCGCTGGTCTGGCCGGAACGACACCAGTTCGCCGATGCCGAGGTCGACGTCGCGCACCGTGAACACCGCCTGTTCCAGCCCGGCGCGGGACGGATTGTCGCCGAGCCGTTGCAGCACCTCCGCCATCAGCTTGGCGTCGAGGAACCCCTCGAGGCTCACGAAGCTGTGCTGGAAGGGCGTGTATTCCTCGGTCACCAGATCGGCGGGCGGATCGGGATCGTAGCGCTGCATCAGGTCGCGGTATTCGCGCACCGCCGGAATGGACGTGTCCTCGTAGCTCGGCACCACTTGCGAGTTCACCAGCAACTCTGTGTAGCGGGCGGCGTCCTCCGGCGCGCGGCCCTCGGTGAGCAGCTTCAGCATGTTCTCGCTGCCGACGAAGGACAGGTTGGCGATGGGCACGCGCAAGTCCATGTCCACCGCGTCCCTGGCGAACGCGGCACAGGCCGCGTAGGCGCCGATGCAGATGACCGCCTGCGGATCGGCCTCCTTGAGGATTTCCACCTGGCGGCGCATGACGCTGGTGAACTTCGAACCGCGCCTGTAGGTGGCTTCGCCGGCGATCTCCAAGCCATGCCGCCCCAAGGCGGCGCGCACGCCGGCCCAGCCACTGCGTCCATAGGCGTCCGCCTGGTAGAACACGGCGATGCGCCGGCGGCCGACGTCGACGAAGTTGTCCACCAGGCCGCCCGTCTCCTGGGCGTAGGACGCGCGCAGATTGAAGGCGAAGTCGCCGTAGGGCGGCTGGCGCTGGGGCTGCGCCCCGGTGAAGGGAAAGAAGAGGTACATGCTGCGGTCCTGGAACTTCTTCAGCAGCGGCAGCACGCGGGTGACGGTGGGCGTGCCAACGTAGCCGAACAGCAGAAAGACCTGGTCTTCCAGCATCAGCGTGGTGGTGTTCTTGACGCACGGGTCCGGCTGGTAGCCGTCGTCGTAGATGTTCATGGAGATGCGCCGCCCGCGCACCCCGCCTTGGCCGTTGACGTGCTCGAAGTAGGCCGTCGCGCCCCGATAGAGCTCGATGCCGAGGCCCCGGGACGGCCCGGAAAACGCCGCCGACATGCCGAGGATGAACTCCGACTCGGTGACCCCGGCGCCGGTCTCCGCAGCCGATGTGCGCAGCAAGGGAGCGGCCACGCCCCCGGCCAAGCTGCCGCCAACAAGCGCTCGTCTCGTTACCATCCCCTCGCCCTGCTGCTCGTCCCTAGTCCACCGCCAAGCGGCAAGCGTCTTCGACACTGCGCCAGCATCGATCTTGGCGCGTCAAGCCCCTTGCCGTCGCGTCCGCCGGCTTGCCTCTCATGGGCGGCGCGACAAGCGTAGCGTACTCTAACTCAAGCCCTTGCCCAACCCACTGCGCGTCGCTCTCGGCGCGTGGGACGCCGCTGCGGCTACCGCCGCGGCCAAGAGCGCCCGGAGTCTGGCTTTCGTCGTCGTCCTTGCCGCGTGGCCAGTGCCCGGATGCGCCCCGCCAAGAGGCATGGGATTCGTACACATATGTACTATCCAATTGATTTTGCTGAATAAGCGTTGCCAACGCCTAGAGAATCCGCCACCATCTCTTGCCCAAACGACTGCAAGGAACGAGACATGCGCCGACAGCACCGACGACGACAGCAAGAAGAGCCGCAGGCACACGCCGCGGCGGATGCCGCAATGGAGCAGGCCGCCAATGGCGGGGCGGTGCAGCCCAATCACGGGCCGCCCCTTGCGGAGTTGCATTTCGACAGCCGCATGTACCGGCGCTTCCGCTTGACGGCACGGGAGCTCAAGGACGGCGACGAGCGCCGCATCGAGTTCTGGGACGGCGCCACGGAGACGGCGTTCGAAGTGCGCGAGGGCCCAGGCCCGGACCACGAACTGCCGTCGCAGGTGCTGACCAGGCTCACCGAGCGCATCGCGCTGGTGCGCGGCAAGCGGATCGCCTCCTTCGGCACCATGGACTTGGTGATGCCGGCGACGGAGCAGCACGCCAAGCGAATCATGCAGGCGGATCAGTCCGTGTATCTGGACCCGGAGCGGGCGAACATCGTCGGGCCTTCGGCGATGTCCGTGGGCGAGAACCATTACCCGGATGTCGTGCTGGAGGTGGACCTCACCACGGATGTGCGCCGCAACAAGCTCAAGCTGTACGAGGCATGGGGCTTCCCGGAACTGTGGGTGGAGGTGCCGCCGCGATCGCGCCGCCGCCGCTCGGCCCGTGGAACGACGATCTATCTCCGCAACCATGTCGTGGAGAAGGGCAAGGCCAAGGCGGTGTTCATGGAAGCGGAGGAGAGCCGCGCCTTCCCCGGCTGGCGCGCCGCGGACATCCACATCGCGCTGAACGAAGGGGAGCTCTCCGCGCACACCCTGTCCATCCTTCAGCGCGTCGGCGCGACGCTCGGCGAACGCAGCGGCACCGGCCCAGACGACGACCCGCAGATGCGCGCCCACCGGCGGCGAGCGCGCCAGGAAGGCCGCGCCGAGGGGCTGCGGAGCGGCATGGCAGCGATGGCGCGGCACATGCTGGCGCAGCGGGGCCTGAAGCCGCCGGCCGGCGTGCCGCTCGACGATCCAGAGTTGGACGAAGCGGCGCTGCTCGCGATCGTCGATGCGGCGATGGACGCTGAAGACCAAGCAGATCTCGAGGTCCGTCTGCGTACCTTGAGGCCACCGCGGTGAACGGTGCGCGGGGCGCCGTGCAAAGCCGCGCCTAAGTCAGTTCTCGCGCCATCACAACCGCGTCCTCGCGCCCGTTGGCGCTTGGGTAGTAGCCGTGCCGTCGGCCGATCTCGCGAAAGCCGGAGGCGAAGTAGAGCGTCATGGCGATGCGGTTGGAGATTCGCGCTTCCAAATAGACGACGGCGGCGCCGCGCGCGGTCGCCCGCTCGAGCAGGTGGCGCAGGAGCGCCTTGCCGAAGCCTCGGCCCTGCAGCGCCGGTTCGACGCAGACGTTCAGCAGGTGCGCTTCGCCGGCCGCCACGGCGACCACGCCGTGGCCGATGTCCCGCCCTGCGAGTTCCGCCTTCCAGCACTCGTGCCCGACGGCAAGGCAGTCCGCGAACGTGCGCTGCGACCAAGGAAATTCGAAGGCACGGGATTCCAGTACCGCGACGCCGGGCAGATCGCCCACCGCCATGGCGCGGAAGCGCAGGACGTCTACGCCAAGGTCTTCGCCAGCGCCCAAAGCGCCCTCTTCGCGTTCGCATCGAGCGTGCCCGGCGCAACGTAGAGCGCCGGCGCGTCCTCGCCGCGATTCTTCAGCCAGCCGCTGTCGCTGGGAGCGGCTTCGCCCAGCAAGCCCGGAACGCGAGCGCCGGCAACCAAGGCGACGCCGCCGCTGGGGACGCGATGGGCGAAGAAGGCGCGGAACGCGCGGTCGCCGGCGTGCGGATCGGCGCCGGGCTGCGGCCAGGAAAAGAGCACGTCCTGCCTCTCGGCAGCGCGAAACCGGTTCAGCGCCAACGCCACGTCGAGCAGCATTCGGCGCTGCGGCCAAGCGTCTTCGCCGATGGCGGCGAAGACGTCGCCGAAGTGGAAGCAGCGAATGTGGAACGGCGTTACCGGGGCGTTTTCCTGGTGGCGCTCGGCAGGGGCCGCCGGCGCGTGCTTGGTCGCCGCCCTCGGCGCTTCCCTAGCGGGTGCGCTCGGCGTTGGGCTGCGTTCCTGCGCGCCAGACTCCTCGCCGGCGCCTGGCTCGGGCGCTTGAACATGCGCCGTGTGAGCTGCCGCGCCGCTCGTTGATGCGACTGCCACGCTTTGCGCGGTGGCCTGCGCCTCGGCGACGGCCGTGCGCTGTTCGCGTGTGCCGCGGCGCACCCAGACATCGACGCCAAGGCGTCGAAGGCGGGCGCTGCGCGGTCGTGTCATCGAACCGAGTGTACATGGCGGCTTTGTCGCGCTGGCGTCTTGAAGCCGAGTCGGCGCTGGCCTCGCCCGGCGCTTGGCGTCTGCGGGAACGCTACACTGGCCCTTCCGACGCAGCCGAGCCCGCGAACCATGCAGTACCTGACAGACGACGTGCGCATCACCGGCATGGCCGAGGTGCGCGCCCCAGCCGACCTTATCGAGGAACTGCCCCTCGCGCCGGAGCAGTCTTCGCTCGTCTTCAACGTGCGCCGGCAGGCGAGCGAGATCATCAAGGGCGAGGATCCCCGCCTGCTCGTGATCGTCGGCCCGTGTTCGATCCACGACCCGGCGGCGGCGCGGGAATACGCCGGCAAGCTCAAGGAGCAGGCCAGCGCGCTTGCCGGCCAGTTGCTGATCCTGATGCGCGTGTACTTCGAGAAGCCGCGCACGACGATTGGCTGGAAAGGGCTCATCAACGATCCGAAGCTGGACGATTCCTTCGACATCAACCTGGGCCTGCACACCGCGCGCTCCCTGCTCGGCGACATCGCCGACATGGGCCTTGGCGCCGGCACCGAGTACCTCGACCCGATCACGCCTCAGTATCTCGGCGATCTGGTGTGCTGGGCGGCCATCGGCGCGCGCACCACCGAGAGCCAGATTCACCGCCAACTGGCGTCTGGTCTCTCCTGCCCGGTCGGCTTCAAGAACAGCACCGACGGCGACATCCAAGTGGCGGCGGACGCCGTGAAATCCGCGCTGCACCGGCACATCTTCCTTTCCGTCACGAAGGCCGGCCACTCGGCGATCTTCTCCACCGCCGGCAACGACGACTGCCACTTGATCCTGCGCGGCGGCGGCGGCAAGACCAACTACGACAATCCATCGGTCCACTACGCAAGCCGAATCCTCGAGCAGGGCGGCTTGAACGGTCGACTGATGGTGGACGCGAGCCACGCCAACAGCCAGAAGGACCACAACCGGCAACTGGCCGTCTGCGCGGACATCGCCAAGCAAGTCGCTGGCGGCGAAGACAAGGTGAGCGGCGTGATGATCGAGAGCAACTTGGTCGCCGGGCGGCAGAACCTAGGCGGCGAACTGGTCTACGGCCAGAGCGTCACAGACGCCTGCATCGGCTGGGAAGACACGGTGGGCTGCTTGCGGGAACTGGCGGACGCGGTGGAGAAGCGCGCGGCGTAGCGTGCCGCCTCTGAATCAGGGCACGCGCCCCCGCGCCCGGCGCCACGATCAATCGATCATGGCGCCGGCGCCGCTTGGGGTTGGCGTCGAGGCTTCCCCCTACGCCGCGGCCGGATTGCGCAGCACGCGCCCGGCGCAATCGCCGGTGAGCTCGTCGTCGCGCAGCACCACCGTGCCGTTGCACACCGTCGCCTCGTAGCCAGCCGCGCGCTGGATGAAGCGCGGTGCCCCGAACGGGAAGTCGTGGACGATCTGCGGCATCCGTTCTTCGAGCCGCGAGATGTCGAAGACGTTGACGTCCGCCCGCTTGCCCACTTCCAGCGTCCCCCGGTCCGCCAGCCCCAGCACATTGGCCGGCACGGCGCTGATGCGGCGCACCGCCTCCTGCAGCGAGTACACGCCGCTGTCCCGGTGCCAGTGCGAGAGGATGAAGGTGGACCAGCCCGAGTCGATCATCTGGCTGACGTGGGCGCCGGCATCGCCGAGGCCGGGCATCGCCCAATCCATCTTGATGAGCTCTTCCAAGGCGCCCAGGTTGACGTTGAAGCCGCGGAGGTGGAAAAGCGCCTTCCCGTCGGTCTCATCGGCGTAGCGCAGCCACGTCTCCACCGGATGCTCGCCGGCCGCTTTGGCCTGGTGGTAGAGGCTCTCGCCGAGTTGCTGGGTGTAGCGTGGCCGCGCCTGGTCGCCCATGTAGAACCAGCGCTTGGTGCCTTCGACGACCTGCTCGCCCTGCGCCTTCACTTCGTCCACCAGGCGGCGTCGGTTCTCCGCGTCGCGGATGGCGTTCAGCCGTTCGGGGAGATCGAGCTTGCGCAGTTCGTTCCAGGCGTCCGTGCGGAAGAAGTTGTTGGTGGAGAGCCCGCCGACGCCGCCGCCGCTGCGGGGCACCGTCACCGAGGTGACGTTCAAGCCCTCTTCGCGCATCGCCTGCACGCGCTCGTTGAGGCGCTCGTGGCCGATTTCCACGGCGGAACTGAACAAGGCGCCGCGCGCCGAGCGCGCTTCGTCGCGGATGAGATCGAGTTCCTCGTCGAACTCGCGGAAGTCCGAGACGGTCTGCATGATGCCGCCGTGCTTGCCCACGGCCTTGGCCACGGCGCGCAGCTCGTCGCGGTGGGCGAACGTGCCGGGAATCGAGCGGCCATCCGGCAGGCGGTGCCCCGGCAGGCGGTTGGTGGAGAAGCCGAGCGCCCCTTCCTGCACGGATTGGGCGGCGAGTTCGGCGATCTGCCGCACTTCGTCCGCCGTCGCGGGCTCTTCGACGGCGCGTTCACCCATGACGTAGAAGCGCACCGCGCAATGCCCCACCAGGCCGGCGATGTTGATGGACGGGCCAAGCGCCTCGAGCGCGTCGAGATAGCCGCCGTAGGACTCCCAGTTCCACGGCAGGCCGTGCAGGATGGCCTGCTTCGGAATGTCCTCCACGGTCTCCATCATGCCGGCAAGGAACTCGCGGTCGTCCGCCTTGCAGGGCGCGAAGGTGACGCCGCAGTTGCCGAGCAGCGCCGTGGTAACGCCGTGCCAGGACACCGACGTCACTTGCGGATCCCAGCCGATCTGCGCGTCCAGGTGGGTGTGCAGATCGATGAAGCCGGGCGAGACGTGCAAGCCGTCGGCGCTGATCTCCTGCTTGCCTCGGCCAGACACCTTGCCGATTTCGACGATGGCGTCGCCGTCGATGGCGACATCCGCCGCGAACGGTTCGCAGCCGGTGCCATCCACCACGCTGCCGCCCCTGATGACCAAATCGTGACTCATGACCCAATCCCTCCGTTTGACCGTTCCGACTATAGGCCAATGCCTGCGCGATGACTACGGTTTGCGCCGGTTCCGACGGCTGGCAAGCCGAAGGGCGTCGCCCCGTCGGTTTGGCCCACCGCGGACACGGCCGGCCGGCTGCTGGCGCGCCTATTCCGGCGTGCGTTGGACGCGCTTGCGGCGCGAACGCACACACCGGCTTCGCGCCAGCGGAGTGGCGTTTCGGCTACCCAAGATCGCGGAGAACGGCGTCGGCTGATTTTTCGACGTGCTCCATGTGCCAGGCGGTCGTGCCTGGGGCGTCGTGTTCCGGGCGCGCGGCGACCCAGCCGATGGAGACGAGGCTGCGGGCGAGCAGGAACAGGGGAAGCAGCTGCAGAGCGGTGTCGTCGATGGGGCGCAAGGAGCGGTAGCCGGACACGAGTGCGTCGCGCCAGCGGGGAAACCGGGGGTTGTCGCGGTAGTGGTAGAGGGCGACGGCGATGTCGTACTGGTGCCAGCCGAAACCGGCGTCGTCGAAGTCGATGACGTGCAGGCGCTGGCCGTTGACGACGACGTTGCCGGGATGGAGGTCGGCGTGGATCAGGCTGTAGGTGCCGCGATCCTTGCCGTAGGCGCGCAAGGCGTCGTGGAGGCGGCGGCGCAGCGCATCGACGCGGCGGCGCTGCGCCGGAGTCAGGTGCGGCGATTCCCAGAAGCGCCCCCAGAACGGCTGCTCGCCCATCAGTCCGTCGGCGTCCAAGGCATGGCGATGGAAGCGTTCGGGAATCGGCCATGCCGCGGCGTGGTTGTGGATGGCCGCCATGGCGGCGCCCAGCGCGGCGAAGCAGTCTTCGGCCTTGGCAATGTCCGTCTGCGCCGTGGCTTCGCTCTTTCCATCGATCGCCCCGTGCAGCATCTCGCCCGGCACCCACTCGAGTAGGCCCGCGGCGCGTCGTTCTCCAGCCACCTCGACGAAGGAGAAACCATCTCCCGAGCGCGTTGCGACGGGCACCGGCGCGTCGATGCCGGACGCGACCAGCGCTTTCGTCCACGTCTGTTCGGAGACGAGCTCCTGCAGCGTGTGGTAGCCCGGGCGGTGCAGGCGCAGCACATACAGCCGATGCGCGCGGTCTTCGACGCGAAAGGCGATGTTCTCGGAGACCGAGACGCGCTCAACGGCGGCGACGTCGACGTCCCACTGCGCGAGCACGACGCGAGCGGCCCGCAGATGTTCCGCCAAAATGTTCAATCGGCGGCGCTTTCGCTTGCCGTGCGCAACACGCCGAGATCGTCCAATGCCTCCTCGAAGGCGCCGAGGAACGCCGTGGCATCGGCGGCGGAGAACACCAACGGCGGGCGAATCTTCACGACGTTGCCGAAAGCGCCAGCGGCGCCCACCAGAAAGCCCTTCTCCTTCAGCCGCTCGACGACGCGGCGCGCGCCGGGCCGATCCGCCGCCTTCGTCTCGCGGTTCTCCACCCATTCGACGCCGAGAAACAGGCCGTGTCCGCGCACGTCGCCCATGGGTTCGCAGCGTTCGCGCAGCGCTTCGAGGCCGCGCCGCAACAGGCGGCCCACCGTCTCGACGTTGGCGCAGAGCGCCTCCTTTTCGATGACATCCAAGACGGCGTTGCCAGCCGCGGCTTGCAGCGGACTTGCGGCGAACGTGTTGAAGTAGCCGGTGCCCTTGCGGAAGGTCTCGACGAGGGCGCGGCTCGCCACCGCGGCGGCCAGCGGCACGCCAGCGCCGATCGGCTTGCCCATCACCACGATGTCCGGTTCGACGCCCATCTTCTCGTAGCCCCACCAGGAACCGGTGCGACACAGGCCGGCCTGCACTTCGTCGGCGATGAAGAGGCCGCCGTTGTCGCGTGCCAGTTGCGCCGCGCCGGTCATGAAGCCAGGCGGGATGTTCGGCAGGCCTTCGTTGGCGAGGATGGGGCAGAGAAGCACGCCGGCGAAAGGCACGCCGTCCTTGCGGAAGCTCGCGATGGCCTCTTGCAGACGGTCGAGGTGCCACGCGGTCGGGTCTGCGGAAGCGTGCCGATAGGTCTCGGGGAACGGGATCGACCGCACGTCGCCGCCGTCGTTCTTTGTCCGGGTGAGTTTGCGCACCTCTGCGCTGTTGCCGTGATAGGCGGCGTCGGTGCAGACGATGCCGCGACCGCCGGTGGCGAGGCGCGCCGTCATCAGCGCGACCTCGTTGGCCTCGGTGCCGGTGCAGGCGAAGACCGCGCTCTCGATGCCGGCGTGGTGGCGGCCGACCAGCCGTTCCGCGTAGTCGAGGATGCCTTCGTGCAGGTAGCGGCTGTGGACGTTGAGCGTCCCCACTTGGCGGGCGATGGCCTGCACGACGTGCGGATGGCAATGCCCAACGCAGGGCACGTTGTTGTACATGTCCACGTAGCGCCGGCCGTGCTCGTCGAAGACCGCCACGCCGTCGCCGCGCACGATGTGCAGCGGTTCGCGGTAGAAGAGCGGCGCACCGGCGCCAAGCAGCGCGTCGCGGCGTTCCATGAGCGCTTTCATGTGCGGCCTCGGCCCGAAGGGCATGGATGCGATGCCGACAGTCTATCCCGCGCTCCGCCAAGTCTTGGCCATCGCTTGGTCGCCGCCAACCCGCTCGTTGGACGAGACGACCTTGCGCCGACGTTCCCGCGAACCACTACAATCACGCGCTCCGCGATGTTCGAGACAACCATGACCAACGCTCAGCAGGAACCACTCGGCTTCGAGCCGGACGCGCTGCGCCGCAAGTACCGGGAAGAGCGCGACAAGCGCTTGCGCGACGACGGCAACGATCAGTACGTGGAAGTAACGGGTCGCTTCGCCGGCTTCACGGACGACCCCTACGTTGCGCCGGGCTTCGAGCGCGAGCCGCTGTTCGACGAAGTGGACGTGGCCATCGTCGGCGGCGGCTTCGGCGGATTGCTGGCCGGCGCGCGGTTGCGCGAGGCAGGGGTGGAGAGCCTGCGCGTGATCGAGAAGGGCGGCGACTTCGGCGGCACCTGGTACTGGAACCGCTATCCGGGGGCGCAGTGCGACATCGAGTCCTACATCTACCTGCCGCTCCTTGAAGAACTCGGCTACATGCCGAAGGAGAAGTACAGCTTCGCGCCGGAGATCCTCGCCCACGCCAGCGCCATCGGCAAGAAGTACCGGCTCTACGAGAACGCCTGCTTCCAAACCGAAGTCACCGCCATGCGCTGGGACGACGCCGCGCTGCGCTGGATCATCGAGACCAACCGCGGCGACGCCATGAAGGCGCGTTTCGTGGCGATGTCCAACGGCCCGCTGAACCGCCCGAAGCTGCCCGGCATTCCCGGCGTCGGCACGTTCGCCGGCCACACCTTCCACACCAGCCGCTGGGACTACGACTACACCGGCGGCGATTCCAACGGCAACCTCACCGGCCTCAAGGGCAAGCGCGTGGGCGTCATCGGCACCGGCGCCACGGCGGTGCAGTGCGTGCCGCATCTCGGCGAACACGCGGAGCAGCTGCACGTCTTCCAGCGCACGCCGTCGTCCATCGACGTGCGCGGCAACAAGCCCACGGACCCCCAGTGGGCGCAGTCGCTGGAGCCGGGCTGGCAGCAGCACCGCATGACCAACTTCAACGTGCTGGTCACCGGCGGCCTGCAGGACGAAGACCTGGTGAACGACGGCTGGACGGACATCATCCGCAACCTCGCCTCGCTCGCCGCGAGCCGCGGCAAAGGCGCCGCCACGCCGGAAGAAGCGGCGGCGCGGGTGGAACTGGCGGACTTCAAGAAGATGGAGCAGATCCGCGCCCGGGTGGACAGCCTCGTGCAGGACGCCAGCACCGCCGAAGCGCTCAAGCCCTGGTACCGGCAGTTCTGCAAGCGCCCCTGCTTCCACGACGACTATCTGCGCACCTTCAACCGCCCGAACGTCACCTTGGTGCATACCGACGGCAAGGGCGTGGAACGCATCACGCCGAAGGGCGTGGTCGCGAACGGCCAGGAATACGCGCTGGACTGCCTGATCTACGCCACCGGCTTCGAGGTCGGCACCGCCTACACGCGGCGCGCCGGCTACGACATCGCCGGGCGCGACGGCCTCAAGCTCTCGGAGAAGTGGGCGGGCGGCATGCGCACGCTGCACGGCTTCCAGACCCACGGCTTTCCGAACTGCTTCTTCATGGGCGTCACCCAGGGCGGCTTCACCGCCAACTTCCCGCACATGCTGAACGAGCAGAGCATCCACATCGCCTACATGATCGGCCACGCCTTGAACAGCAACGCGAACTGCGTCGAGGCGTCCGAAGAAGGCGAGAACGGCTGGGTGGACACCATCAAGCGCATGGCGGTGTTCAACCAGCGCTTCCTCGAGGAATGCACGCCCGGCTACTACAACAACGAAGGCAAGCCGGGCCAGGGCAACTCGCTGCTCGGCAGCCAGTACGGCGGCGGCCCGGAAGCGTTCTTCCAAATCCTGCGCGACTGGCGCGAAGCCGGCACGATGGAGGGCGTGGCGCTGTCGTAGGCGGCACGGTGCCGAACAGGAGGGCTTTCGGCTTCCACGTCACCGCGCAGACCACCAGCGGTTCAGCGAAAGTCGTCGGTTGCGCGGTTCCCTTTGCCAAGGTTGCAGCGGGCGCAAAGCGTCTGCAAGTTGTCGAGTTCAGTGGCTCCCCCCTTCGACCAAGGAACAATGTGATCTACATGGAGCCTTGTATCGTCTTTAGTTGCTCCGCAAAGCAAGCAACGCTGATCGCGCGCCAACACTTGGTAGCGGAGCCAATAGGGGACAGATCGACCAAGACCTCTTGACGCTGAGTCTCCCCAAAGTGCCAATTTTTCATAATGAAGCCCCGGCAACTTGTAGCCTTTGTTCTGCATAAAGTGGCCCTTAATCACAGCGGAAGTCGTGAAATCCCGCATGAAGTCATTCGCGGTAGTATCTAGAAACGTCCCCTCGCGTCCGTCGAAAGTCCCGAAATAAATGCGATTCCTATGGTCGATCTCGGATCTCTGCAGAGAGCGCAGGCAGTGAACAAGCTCTCCTCGAATCCGATCGCGCTGTTCGCTATCCATCTTGCCAGACTTAATCACTAATCCTTGGGCAAGAGTTACGACGTCCTCTTCCTTGCGCTCCAGCGTCAAATTCACTGAGAAGACCATTCCTTGATCGCAATAGGCGAAAAGTCTCCAGTGGCTTGTCTTCGGGTCATTCGTCTTCGCAAAATAGAGCTGAATCGACACCGGCAGTTGCACGTCATCGGGGAGGCTGAACATATATTCGTGCCTGCGACCAAGGAGGTTGTCATTGTTGTATTGAATTTTTAGCTGTGGCGGAATCCCACGCTTTCCCATCACTATCGGAGAACAGCAGTCGATGCTCAAGTCCTCGACTTGGGCATCTAGAAGAACGTCGCGGAATCGTTGGACGTAGAGGGGAATTTCGATGGTCATTTGGGACATCTCCTTCGTTTACTGTCCGGCAAGGAGCGCCCGAGGTCTTCGTAGAGCTCGATCACGGCAGCGAGCGCGTCCTTGACGTTGTCCAATGCTTCGCCCACAGAGTCGCCCTCCGTCACCAATTCCGGCAGCAAGGGGGACGTCACTGCGTAGCCGCCTTCAGCCTGCGGGGTCAAGATCAGCGGCGCTTTGTAATCCATTTGGCCCCCCCTGCCGCGAGGCCAACTCTTAGAATGGCACATTAACCGCAGTTGAACGCCGATGCAATGCAAAGCCGGGCAACCAAGTCAGAGGGAGTCCCGTGGCGGGATCTCAAGGTCCGTCGCGGAACCGGCTGAGCCGTTCTTCGAGCTCCGCGGTCCGGTGCCGCGCTGCCTCGGCACGGGCAGATCGTAGTCGTCGTCGCCGAGCTTGAACGCCACCTCGCTGACGCGATTGGGCGCCGCCGCCGGCTGGCCGCGTTCAAGCAGTGGACGAAAGCGCCAGGAGCGCACCGCGTCGAGCGCGGCCGTCTCGAAATGCCCGGCGGGCACGGCGGATTCGATGCGCGCGTTCTCCACCCGGCCCTCGGCGGTCACGTCGTAGCGCACGAGCACGCGGCCTTCGATGCCGGCCGCCCTAGCTTGCGGCGGATACAGCAGATCCTTGCCGCCGATGAACTGCAACGGGCGATTGCCGCTGGCACAACCGGCGACGAGCGCCAGCAACAGGGCGAACGCGACAGCTTTCGGTATCCACGTCATCCGCAAACCATACCAGTCGGCGACCATGAGGTTGGGCGACTTCAAGGACGGCAAGGAACACCGCCACAGGAGCGTTGCCGCCGTGTGGCGCAGCACATGCGGGAATACTGCAGCATGCTGCGCGAGAGCCCCGTGGCTGGCGCGCCCGAGGATGCTCGGCCGGCATTGCTACCGTTGGTGGTCTACAACGGCAGCGAGCGATGGACGGCACCGGGGGCGGTCGCCGCATTGCCGGCGCCGTGGTCGATGGCGGCGCATCTCGCGCTTGCGCCGTTCCAAGCCTGGGACTATGTTTTGTTCTCGTTGGAGCGGCTGCTGGATATGGGTGGCGTCGGCCTGGCCCCGCTGGCCAATCGGTCGGCGGCGACGTTGCGGCTGCAGGCGGAGCGGACGCCAGCGCGCTTGCTGGCGCGGCTGCGCGAAGAGTGGGTGCGCTTCCCAGACGTGGCGGACAGGCCCACGCGGGAAGTGCTGCACGCTTGGACCGGCGCGTTGCTGGCGGACATGACCGGCGTGGACGTGGCCAGTGCGGAGTCGGCGCTGCCGACGGTGGACGAGCTGGAAGGGCTGGAAGGGCCGAAAGGAGGAGTGGAGATGGCAACCGTATCGCAAGTGCGTCTGGGCAAGTGGTTCGAGGAGTTCCGCGCCGAGAACGTGGCGCAGGGCGTGGAGCAGGGCATTCGACAGGAACGCGCCCGATGGTTGGCACGGCTGCGCCGCCATGCGGCGATCAAGTTCGGCGCACAGACGGCCGAGCGGCTGGCAGACCTGCTCGGCACGGCCATCGCCGCCGAGCAGATGGAACGCGTGGGCGATTGGATAGTGGAGTGCGACCGTCGCGAGGATCTGCTCGCGCGCGTGTCCGCCATGTGCGCGAACGGCGGCGACGGGAATTGAGCTGACGCCGCGAGAAGGGGCGGCTGGCGGAGCATTTTCACAACCCCAATGCCGCGCCCTGTCCGCACAGTCCGCAACATCCGATTGCCGTCGCCGCTGAGCGCGGTGTAGGCTCCTCGTTCTCTGGGTTCGTCGGGGCACGAACACGCTGTGACAGACGCGACGGCAACGCCGGAAAGACTGCAAAGCCTGTTCGATGGCTTGGCGGCGAAGCTCGCGGCTGAGCAGAAGGCCGAGAAAGAGCCCGCAAGACGACACGAAGCGGGCCTCCACGCCTTCTTCGCCGGCTTGGCGCCCGCCGTTTCGGTGGCTGTGGCAGCGCAGCGGCGGCTCGACCGCGTGGCCGCCACTCGCTTCTCGGTGTTCCACTATTTCAAGGAGAACGAGAACCTCGTGTCCGGCATCTTCGCCGATCTCTTGCGGCCCGAGGGCAGCCACGGCCAAGGCACTGCCTTCCTGCGGCTCTTCTTGGAAGAGATAGACCGCGGCGGCAAGAGCAGCATCCGCAGTTTCGGAGACTATGGCGATCTCGGCCGATGTTCCGTCTACACGGAATATCCGACGGACGAAGGCCGCCGAGTCGACATCGTGCTCAAGCTCGACAACAAGTGGATCGGCGTCGAGAACAAGCCTTGGGCGGGCGAACAGCCCGACCAGCTCCAGCACTATCTGGAGTTCCTGCAGGAATGGAAGGATGAGCAGGCATCCGTGCTCTACTTGAGCGGTGATGGTGCGCCGGCGAAGACCATCAAGGACGAAGATCACTACCTGACGATGCCCTACGGCCGCACCAAGAACGGTCCGTCCGTTGCGCATTGGGTGGCCGAGTGCCACGCACGTTGCGAAGCGGACAACGTACGATCATTCCTCAAGGATCTGCTCAAGTACATCGGGCGGCAGTTCTACGCCGAGGATCTTGAGAACCAACTTTAGCCTAAGGAGGGGATTGATGAACACGAACGAACTTACGGCCGACTACATCTGCGAGGATGAGGATCGGTTGGAGTTGGCTCTGCATGTCTACGGGGCCATGCCCGCGGTCAGGAAGTACCTCATCAAAGAGATCTTCAAGGCTGCTGGCGAGCGTGTCCGTGTTGCCGAGAAGCTTGACGATGACAAGCTGGAGTGCTACGAAGAATCGGTATTTTTCTGTACCGAAGAGACCGGTGCCACTTGGATCTTTGCCGCTCTCGAACATGGCAAGAGGGGTGTCCTCCAGCTCTATGCCGGTGTGTATGCTGCCAACGTGGAGTCGATCAAAGAGGCACAGCGAGAACGGATTGGGGAGCGGTTTAGGACGCACGGCGATCTGGGGATGTGGTCATCTGGCAAGAGCTTCTCCTCAGGTAACTGCATAGCCTATGCCTATGTCAATTATGAGAGTGGAGGTCGTTGGCACGACGACGATTTCCTGAAGCGAGCGATCCGGAGTCGTGACGAGGTGGTGTCATCCTTGGAAGAGCTTCTCTTGCGAATCTATAGATGCACGTTTCCACTCCCACCGAATTGACCCCGGAGGTCTTCGTAGAGCTCGATCACGGCAGCGAGCGCGTCCTTGACGTTGTCCAGTGCTTCGCCCACGGAGTCGCCCTCCGTCACCAGTTCCGGCAGCAAGGGGGACGTCACTGTGTAGCCGCCTTCGGCCTGCGGGGTCAAGATCAGCGGTACTTTGTAATCCATTGGTTTGCTCGGCTGTGCCAAGTCAGTTCTTAGCGTGGCACCTTATCCGCAGCCAGACCCCAATGCAAACTGGGCGACCATGCCAGCAAACCACGTCAGTGGGAGGGACGAGAGCCGCTCTGCAGCTAGCCTGGCGAGACCCGAACGCGCACGCGGATGGTCTCGCCGGGGTATTCGTCCATGCGGGCACGGTAGGTCTTGCCGTTGTAGCGGTAGGTCACCAGGTAGCTGGTGGTGTGCTCGTGGTAGCGGGCTTGTTCGACGACTTCGCAGACTTCCCGGCGAACGCGCCGCGCCGGGGCGTGGCGGGCGTTGTGGCGGCTGATGTCGTGGGCGATGGCGCCGCCGAGCACTGCGCCGACGACGGCGCCGACTTGCTTGTTGCGCTTGCGGTGGCCGACGGCGTTGCCGAGTGCGCCGCCGACGAGGGCGCCCACCAACGGTGCCGACGTGCTGCGAGCGTGGCGGCGTTCGCGCACCGTCTCGAACCAGCAGCGTTCGCGGGGAGCGGTGGTGCGGATGCGCTCGACGATGGGTTCCACGTCGAGCACCCTGGCGTGGTCGTACTGGGCATCGGCAGCCGCCGGCAGCACGGCGAAGACGACGAGGGTGCCGAACACGAAGAGAATGCGGAGTGCGTCGCGCCTGGACATCGTTCGCTCCAAAGGAGTTGCTTCGTTGGGGCAAGGAGTGTGGCGCAGCCGAACTGAACGCAGGCTGAACGGCGCTACGGTTTCTGGCGCGGCGTTACGGGGCAAGAGCCGAGCGCCCTCGGCGACCGTTCATCAACGCCGCAAGCGCAGCCCCGCCACCTGATGCGCGTCGTCGAGGCGCAGCACCGCGTCCGCCTGCGCCGGCAGCGTGGCCAACATGCGCCGCGTGATGCGTTCGTAGTGCTGCACGAACCGCGCCACGCCGGCCGCACCCATGCGCTGTTCCGGAGGCCGTTCGCGCTCCTGCTGCAAACGCCAGCGCCGCACGGCGTCCAAATCCGGCACTTGCAGGAACGCCAAGGCATTGAAGGTCTCGAACAAGGGCGCGTATTCCTCGCGCAATGCGGCATTCACATGCCGTCGCCAAACGCCCTCCGGGTCCTCCTCGCGTTCGAGGGCGTTGAGCGGCGCAGCGGATTCGTCCGCTGCCGCCGAAGACGCGCCCACGCACCAGCCTTCCAGCACCACGATGTCCGCCCCGCCGCGGATCGTGGTTGCGCCAACGCGGTCGTCCACGCCCTTGTCGAAGCGCGGCACTTGCACCTCCGTCCCGTTGCGAAGAAGCCCCTCGAAGGCCTGTCGGGCGAGGCCGATGGCGTGAGTGCCCGGCGGGCCCCGTGTCGCCAACAGCGGATGCACGTTCGCCGCCAGCTTCTGCCGTTCGGCACGGGTCAAGTAGAAATCGTCGATGCCAAGCACCTCCAAGCGCAGCCCAAGGAGCCCGCCCGCCGACACAAGAAGCCGCCCAAGCGTGGACTTGCCAGCGCCCTGCCCGCCCCCAAGCCCCACCCTCGACACGCCCCGCCGCCGCCAATCGTCCACCAGCAGCACCGCCGCCTGCACATAGTCCTCCGGCCCGGACTTTGCGAGTCGGTCATGGCAGGCAAGCGCTGCCTCGCTTGGCCGAACGCCGGCCAGTTCGGCCAAGCGCATGGTTTGGGTCATTTACCGCCGATTTCCGTGGCTGCAATTCTCAGAGAAGACCATATGATATGGGCGACGCGGCCCATGCTAAGCGAGCTTCGCCGCTGCCGAGGCGGAGTGTCCGCAGCGCAACCCATGAACACAGCACCCGTTGAATTGCCAGACGCCATCAGAACGTGGGCCCACGCGGTGGCGGCGCGTGGCGGCGCGGCTGTGCTCTACGGCAGCAGGGCAGACCAGGGCGCTCGCCCCGACAGCGATTGGGACATTGCGACGGTGGGCGATGCGGCTTTGGCCGAACAAGCCCCTATCGCATCGTTGGACGTGGACGTGCAACTCGTCCACGTCACGCTTGAGGATTTCAGAGCGCGGGCGCACGTCTACCCGGGTCTCGTCTACGAGATCGCCAGCAATGGCGTGCTGTTGGCGTGCGGGGAAGGGATGAAGGACGTCATGGGCGAAAGGAAGGAAACCGTGATGGATGCGAAGAAGCGCTCCGACGACTTCGGCACGTTCGTCGGCGGCGCCATCGACTACGCATGGGAGTTCATCAGGCTAACGGACGAGCTGCGGTTCTGGGGCAAGTTCGTCGCCGAATGGAGCCCCGAGGACGAACGCGCGCGCACGCTCCTCCCTCAGAGATCGGCCGACGCCGCCGAATTCGCCGCCAAGGCGCTGTGTCTGGCCGCCGGCAGCGACTACGCCAAAGTCCATGATCTGAACGCGCTGGCCGAGGCAGTGCCCGAACATTTGCGGGAGCGAGTGCGCGGCCTGAACGGTCACTCCCGCAACGATCACATGGCGGGCTATCTCGCTGGGTCGTCCAGTCCGCGCGAAGTGTGCGAACGCGTCGTCAATGCCATGCGCTTGCTCGCCGACATGGCCCGGTGGCAAGCACCCTTGCTTCCCGAGCGAGCGCGCTCGCTGTCGCTGCGGTTGAGCGACGTGGCGCGCAGTGCAACCACGCTCGACGAGGCCCGACGCGGAGAACCCGTTGTTCGCGCCTTCATGGCCGCCTTGGGCGTGTGGCAGGCCCGAGCACTGGAAGTCGAACACGAACTCCGTGCTGCACCCACACGGAGAGGGCCATGAAACTGCTCGACACCGCCAACGACCGCTAAAGACGCGCCTCGGCTCCAGGTCGCCAGCAGCGGATGCACGTTCGCCGCCAGGCGCTGCGACAGGTGGCTGGAGGACACCATGTGATAAGGCTGGCGATGTTGCAATCCGCCGAATAGATCATATGATAAGGAAAGACGCGGCTTGTGGAGGGCTCCACGATGGCATCAACGCGGAGACCAGAAGGCAACTGGCGCTGCTTGCGAGGCGTCGGCGTGCCCGCACTTCGGCCTTCGACCCAAGCGCACCCACGGATTGGCGGCCAACCCAAATCCGGCGCGCGGAGGGGGGCTTCTCGCCTTACTTCACGGACGCAGCAGCGTAGGAACTGATCGCGGACAAGCTGGAGGAAGGGCATGAAATCGAGGTGGTCAAACTGCACAAACCCCGGGGTGCCAAGGGATACGTCATGAAGATCGACTTGGGCCAGGACGTGCCAACTCTGTACGTCAAGCTGCAACTTCGCCAAGGGAAGGTCGTTGGACGCAGCTTTCACTACTCGGAACGGAGCTGACCATGGAATCGGGACACGAAAACGCCATGCCGACAACCCACTCCCTGTGTGCCGATTGCGGCAACTCTGTCGCGACGTCGTGGCACTCGCATACCTTCCAGTACGGATCGGGCACCTCCGCCGCCGACCTCACTGTTCGCCTGCCGGTACGCCGGTGCGATCACTGCGACTTCGACTACTTGGACGACGAGGGCGAACGCATCAAACACGAAGCGGTCTGCCGCCACCTCGGTGTGCTGACGCCGGCCGAGGTTCGCGGCATCCGCGAGCACCACGGCATGTCGCGTGCGGCTTTCGCAAAGATCACCGGCATTGGCGAAGCCTCGTTGAGTCGCTGGGAGAACGGCATCAATGTGCAGGCACCTGCGAACGATCGCTATCTGCGCCTGCTGGCCCGCCCGGGCATCCTGACGCAGCTTCAAGGAATGATCGGTCAACCGCCCCAGGAGGCGAGCCGGTCGACATTCAGACGGATCAAGATTACCGCGGCGACTCTGCAGCGCAAGCAGTCGTTCAGCCTGCGAGGGACACCGCCCCATAGGCGCTAACTTATTTTTCGCAAGTTTGGAAAATAATCTCGATTTGGGCAGTGCGTTTGCGTGGCGGGTCGGCAAGCGAACGGGAAATCTCATGCCAGCGGCAGAACATGTCCGCCAGCGAAAACGCTGGTTCGATGGCGCGCTGGACTTGGTGGAGGGCGAACTGGAAATCACGCCATCGACTGCGGCAGCATGGTCCGCCAGTCGAAGCCCCAGGGGGAAACGGCGCTGGCGTGGCGCAGCGTCTTTTCGGTGAGCAGGGCGACCAGCAGCTTGCCGTAGAGCCACGCCCGGGCGCTGGTCGGATCGTGCTTGGGCAGGTGGCCGAGGCCGGCGAGCGACTTGAAGCGCTTGAACACCAGCTCCACCTGCCAGCGCAGCCGGTACCAGCGCAGCACCGCCGCGGCGTCGAAGTCGGCCTCCGGGAAGGTCGTGAACACGATCACGTACTTGGCGTACTCCAGCGTCTCGGGGCGCAGCCGCCGCTGCTTGCGCACCGCCGCGCGGCGCAGCTTCGCCATCGCCAGCCGCGCCGCCTCGCGGGTCTTGCGGATCGCGCACAGCCGGCCCGCCACCGGCTCGCCGCCCTCGACCTCCACCGTCGCCGCCCAGCTGCCCACGGCCCCGGCCCGCTTCAGCGACGACACCGCGCCGAGCAGGTCGAACGGCTGCCCGTCCGCACTGCGCAGCCGCAGCGACGAGGTGTTGACGCGCACCGCCGCGTGGCCGCCGCAGTCCGCCACGTGGCGCAGCCCCGGCCCCGTCGAGTAGCCCCGGTCCGCCAGCACCAGATCGCCCGCCTGCACCGGAAAGCGCGACAGCGACTCGCCCGTGCCCGCCCCCTTCGCCGACGTCAGCTCGAAGAAGTCGCACTCCAGCGACGGCAGCCGCACCCCGTAGTGCAGCCGCCACAGCGACCCCCGGCCCGGCTCCTTCACCGTCGTCCCGTCGAACGCCCGCAACGGCAGCTCCGCGTCCTCCGCCGTCGCGCCGTTCTCCCGGAACAGCTCCACGCACAGCCGACGCAGCCATTCCTCCGACTTCCGCAGCCGCTTCAGCAGCGCCACGTCCGACAGGTCCGCCAGACCCGCCGCCCGCGCTCGCGCCACCGTCTCCCGCAGCGAGTGCCCGCAGCCCAGATGCATCAGCAGCGTCCGCAGCAGACCGTCCGCCGACTTGTTCTTGCGCAGCCCTTTCAGCGCCCCCGTCTCCGCCGCCAGCTCCCGCCAGTTCCCCGGCAGCAGCGACGACAGCAGTTCCCAGTCTTGATCCGCCAGCTCCATCGCCGGACCTCCTTGTCGCGACGGCCCATACCCTATCCGACGCTATCGGCGAAAACAAGTTAGCGCACATGGGACACCGCCCCCGCTGGCAGCCTAGCCGTGTACATCTCCACCTTCTATTCCTTCAAGGGCGGCGTGGGTCGCACGATGGCCCTCGTGAATGCCGCGGTAGAACTCGCGCAGAGGGGGCGCAGAGTGCTCGCCGTGGATTTCGACTTGGAGGCACCGGGGCTGGACACGTTCGACATTCTCCGCACCGCGCCAGACCGGCCCGGCATCGTCGATTTCGTAGGCGAGTACGTCAACACCAGCCAGGCACCGGAAGTCGAACGCTTTGTGAGCCGAACAACGGCTTTGGAGAATCTGTGGATCATGCCCTCCGGCAGGCAACAGCAGTACGCTGCCAGTCTGGGCGGCATCGACTGGCAAGATCTGTACGAACACCGCGACGGCTACTTGCTCTTCGAGGATTTGAAAGAGCAATGGCGGCACTCCCTGCAGCCGGACTATGTGCTGATCGACTCGCGCACAGGGCACACCGACACCTGCGGCATCTGCACTCGCCAACTCCCGGACGCAGTGACTTTTCTGTTTTTCCCCAACGAGCAGAATCTGCGCGGCCTTGCGGAGGTCGTCCGAGACATCCGAGTCGAGTCCGAGAGCACGCCCGAACGCTCCATTGAGACGCACTTCGTGATGTCGAACGTGCCCGATCTGGATGACGAGGACGACATCCTGCGCGGCATGATGGCGCGGTTCAAGGCGGACCTCGGCATCGATCCCGAACCACAGGTCGTCCACCGCTACGACAGCCTCTCGCTGTTGAACCAGGTCGTCTTCACACGGGAACGTCCGAAGAGCCGCCTCGCCAGGGAGTACCGTGGCGTCGTGGATCAAGTCGTCAAGGGGAACTTGGAGGACAAGGACGGCGCACTGCATTACATCGACCAAGTAGAGCACAGTCTCGACGCCCCCCAAGACATGGAAAGGAAACTCTCGAAGATCGAGCGACACCACAGCCAGAACGCAGAGGTCCTTTCTCGTCTCGGCGTCTTGGCCGGCGACGAGGACAATTGGGAGCGGGCGAAGTCGCTGCTCAATCGGGCGGTTGACTTGGGCCACGACGAGCCGAGCGTGTTTCTGGCCCGGGCGCGCGCGCTGGCTCGCATGGGCGAGGATGTCGCCGCCAGCCGCGATGCCGAACGCGTGCTGTTGGCACGGAAACTCCCGCTTCGTCTTGTTCGAGAAGCCATCCGTTTTCTGAGGCTTGATTCCCCGGATGTGGCCAAGCTGCCGGCCGTCACTTGGCTGGGTCACGAAGTGCAGCTGTTGCTCGCCTCGGAAATGGAACGGCGTGGCGAAGTACATGCCAGCGTTGCGGTTCTGCGCCAGGTTCTCGGCTCCAATCCGAATCCTCCGACGGACAGGTGGGTCGTGGCGCAGTTGTCACTCGCGCTCATTGCCATAGGTGAGTGGCAGGAAGCATGTGATTTGCTCGGTTCAGGCGGCGCGATTTCCGAAACGACGGATGTGCAACGGGCGTTCAACTATGGCATGGCGCTCTGGGGGCTCACTGGAAGAGTGTCGCATGAGGTCTTCGGGAGGGCTGTCGAATGCAACGAAACGGATAGCGAAGACGGAAGAGGCGCCAACTATCTGCAGTGCATGGCGTTGGCCTACTGGGCAGTCGGCAGGTTGGACACCGCCATCGAGTTCGCCGGCCAGGCAAAGGAGGAGGTCAATCGTTCGCTGCGACCAACCTTCAGCTGTTGGCGCTATCGGACCGTGACAACGCAACAGTTCCTCGAGGACACAGACGGCATCATCGCTCTCATTCGTGGCGACAAGAGAGCGCTTCCCCAGGTCATCGCTTCGGCAGCTGACGCTGAAGCGACGAAGCCAGCGCAAGCTCCCTGCTAAGCTCGCGCTCTCGAACCGCACGGAGAGGGCCATGAAACTGCTCGATACCGCCAACACGCACTACCAGCGCGCTCTCGGAATCGTGCGCCCCATCGACGGCGTTCCGCCGCTCTTGCTGCGGCTGATCGTGGCGCCGGTGATGATGGAGGCGGGGTGGAACAAGCTGATGGCGTTCGAGAGCACCGTGCGGTGGTTCGGGGGCAGCCTCGGCATGCCGTTTCCCGAACTCATGGCCGCGCTGGCCACTGGCGCGGAACTGTTCGGCGGGGCGTTGCTGCTGATTGGCCTCGGCACGCGCTTCGTGGCGATTCCGCTGCTGGTCACCATGATCGTCGCCGCGACGACGGTGCATTGGCAGAACGGCTGGCTGGCGCTCTCGGACGCCAACAGCTGGTTCGCCAACGAACGCATCATGGAAGCCGCGCCGCGCAAGGCCCAGGCCATCGCCATCCTGCGCGAACACGGCGACTACCGCTGGCTCACCGGGCGCGGCAGCATCACCATTCTGAACAACGGCATCGAGTTCTCGGCCATCTATTTCGCCATGCTGCTGTCGCTGTTGTTCACCGGCGGCGGGCGCTTCACCAGCGTGGACCACTTCCTGGCGGCCTGGCTGGCGCGAATCCGAGGGCGCGATTCACCAGCCTGACGGCCGGCGTCCGCTCCCACCCATGCAGCCCGTTGCAGCCTGTTGAAAGGGTTGCCCAAACCGGGAATGATTGAACGGCGAGCTTGGGACACTTTGCGGGGGAGTCCATGGCAGACGAGAGCGCAACCGGGGCGCAGTCGGAGAGCCGCCGCTCGGCTTGGGGGATCGGCCAGCTCGTCGTCATTGCCGTCGTCGTGCTGGTCGCCATCTATTTCGCCCGCGCGCCAAGCGTCGTCTCGGTTGAGGACAGCGGCCGGGCGGTGACGTCGGAGAAGCCCACGGTCAACGTCATCCGCCCGATGGCCACCACGGCGGCGCGGGAGGTGAGAACGACGGGCGTCGTGGCGGTGGTAGGGGGCGTTGCCCTGAGCACGCAAGTGGCTGGCGAGGTCGTCTACGTTTCGCCGGCGCTGCGCAACGGCGGCTCCTTCAGCGCCGGCCAAACGCTGCTGCGGATCGACCCCCGGGATTTCGAGATCCGCCTTGAAGCCGCCCAGGCGCGGCTGCGCGAAATGCAGGCGCGGGTGGAGAAGCAGCGCTTGAAGGGGCAGGCGAAGCGGGCGCAGTTCTTGCGCGAGAATCCGGGCGCCGACGTGCCGGCGCTGATCGACCGCATTCCGCAGATCGCCAAGGCGCAGGCGAGGGCCGACCGCGCCGCGGCGCTCCTCAAACGAGCGGAACTCGATCTGGCGCGCACCGCCATCTCGCTGCCGTTCGACGGCTGGGTGCGCAACAGCGGCATCCACGTTGGCCAGGTCGCGTCGCAAGTGCGCCCTCTGGGGCAGGTGTTCGCCAAAGACGCGATGCGCGTGGAGGCGCAGATTTCCCACGAGGATCAAGAAGATCTGGAACCTGTGATCGGCCATCCCGCGCTTGTCCTGGCGCAAGGCGGCAAAGCGTTCGACGTCGTCGTCGAGCGCGTCTCCGCGGTGGTGGATCGGCGGAGCCGCCAAACCACGCTCTACTTCGCCTTTGCGGAGAACGTCGATGAACGGCCGCGGCCGGGCACGTTCGTGAATGTCGTTCTGGAAGGCCGGCCAATGGACGGCGTGATGGTGCTCCCGGAGGCCGCCGAGCAGTCCAACGGCAGCGTTTGGGTTGTGGACGGCGGCGCACTGGCCCCGCTGACGCCGCGTTCCCTCGGGCGAACGGGCGCCGGCTGGCTGGTCGAGGCGTTCGACCCGCGCGAGGGCGTGGTCGTCGGACGTGTCGCCCAGGCGCGGGCCGGACTGCCGGTGGATGTCAATGCCGCGGGTGCCCGGCGATGAGCGACGTCGAGAGCAGCACCGCCGCCGGCTCGCCGCAGAGCGGCACGGACAGTGCCGCCGAAGGCGGCGGATTGATCGGCTACTTCGCGCGCAACCACGTCGCCGCCAACGTGCTGATGCTGCTGCTGCTCGGCGGCGGCTTGTTCGCGGCGAGTCGAATCGCCGTCGAGCGCTTTCCCGAATACGACCCGCGCACCATCTCCGTCACGGTGCCCTACCCAGGCGCGTCGCCGGCGGAAGTGGCCGAGGACATCAACCGCCGCGTGGAGGAAAGCGTCTCCGGCATTGTCGGCATCGAACGGGTCACCTCCGTCGCGGAGGAAGGCTTCGGCAGGATCACCGTCGAGATGAACACGTTCGCCGACCCGGTGGACACCCTGAACGCCGTGCGCACCGCGGTGGACCGGATCGAGAACTTTCCACCGCTGAATGCGGAGCAGCCGGCAATCGTGCGCACGGCCATCGCCAGGACGGTGCTCACGCTGTCGGTCTCGGCGTCGGGTTTGAGCGAAGACCGCCTGCGGCAGGACGCCGAAGCGGTGCGCTCCGCCCTTCTGGCGCTGCCGGGCGTATCCGTGGTTTCCCTGCAAGGCGCCCGCGAGCGCGAAATCAGCATCGAGTTGAGCGAAGAGGCACTGCGGCGGCACGCGCTGACGATCAACGGCGTGGCGAACGTGGTGCGCCAGTCTTCCTTCAACCTGTCCGGCGGCCAGTTGCGCACGGACGCCGGCGACGTGGTGATCGGCACCTTCGCCCAAGGCACGACGGCGGAGGAGTTCGAGGACGTCGTCGTCCTGGCGCGGCCCGACGGCTCGGTGGTGCGGCTCGGCGAAATCGCCACATTGCGCGATGATTTCGTGGAGGAAAACCTCGTCAACGAAATCGACGACCGCGCCAATATCTTCGTTCGCGTGGACGCCGCCATCGGGCAGTCGACGCAAGACGTGGGCGAGGAGGTCAAGCGCTTCCTGGCCAGCTACGTGCCGCCCCACGGCACCGAAGTGGCGCTTTGGGAGGACGAAAACCGCGTCATCTCCCACCGCCTCTCCACGATCACGCGCAACGTCGCCATCGGCGTGGTGCTGGTGTTCCTCACGCTGCTCGTGCTCTTCGACCTGCGCTTGGCGTTCTGGATCGCGATGGGCATTCCCATCGCGTTTCTCGGTTCGATCGTGTTCTTCGACATCGCCGGCATGAGCATCAACTCGCTGACGATGTTCGCGTTCTTCATCGCCGCGGGCATCGTCGTGGACGATGCGGTGGTGGTGGGCGAGAGCATCGCCAAACAGCGCGAGCTGGGGCTGCGCGGCTTTGCCGCGGCCATCGCCGGCGTGCGCGCCGTGGCCGGGCCGGTCACGTTCGGCGCCCTCACCACGGCGGTCGCCTTCTTTGCCCTCTATCCCTTGGACGACGCTTGGGGGCAACTGTTCTCCGCGTCTTCCGTGGTCGTCGCCCTGGTGCTTGCGGTGTCGCTCGTCGAGGTCTTCTGCGTGCTGCCGGCGCATCTCGCAGGCGTCCGTCCGTGGAGCCTCTCGCCCCTTGCCGATTGGCAAGCGAAAGCCCGCGCCGCGCTTGACGAGTTCGTCCAGGGCAAGCTGGTGCGCGCCATCGCTTGGGCCGTGCGCTTCCCGCACCTCACAGTCGTTGGCGTGTTGATCCTGGTCGCGTTGGCCGCCGGCCTTGTGGCCAGCGGCGCCGTCGGCTACACGGCGTTCCCGCCTTCCCCAGGCGCCGATCGGCTGCGCGCCACGCTCATCATGCCGATCGGCACGCGATTCGAGGTGACGGAAGCGGCTGCGCGGCATATTGCCGCTGCCGCCCGCGAGGCCGACCGGCAAGCCGGCGGAGTGATCGACGCCGTTGCCGTGCTGGTGGGGCAGCAACAGCCGACGACCACCTACGAAGGCGCGGCGCGGCCCCAGGTCGGCAACCACCTGGCCACGGTGGACGTGACGCTCACGCCCGAACGCACCGCCACCGCGGCGGATTTCCAGCGCCTTTGGCGACATGCGACGGGCCCCGTCCATGGCGCGCGGATCCTCTCCTTCGACCTTGGGGGCCCAGGCGCGCTGTTCACGACCCCGGTATCGCATGCGTTGCTGCACGAAGACGAAGCCGTGCTTGCCGAGGCAACGGCGGATTTGAGAAGCGCCTACGCCAGCGTCGATGCGATGTGGGACGTGCAGGATTCAATGGTGCTCGGCAAACGGCGCTACGACATTCAGCTCACCGAGGCCGGCATCGCCGCCGGATTGACGGCTGCCCAAGTCGCCGGCCAGCTGCACAACGCCTTCTTCGGCGTCGAAGCGCAGCGCATTCAACGCGGACAGGACGAAATCAAGGTGGTGGTGCGCTATCCCGGCGAACGCCGCCGCAGCCTGCGCGATCTGCTCGACGAACGCATCACCACGCCCGCCGGCCGCGTGCCGCTCTCCACCGTGGCGCGCATCGAGGAGACGCGGGACTACGAGAAGGTGCAGCGCATCGACCGGCGCCTCGCTGCGACGGTGGCCGGCTGGTACGACGCGAACGAAACAGGCTCGCTGGCGGTGGCCGGCCAGATCGAAGAACGCCTGCCGGAATTGCTCGAGCGCCATCCTGGGCTGGTGGTGCAGGAACACGCCGCCACCCGCGATCAGACCGGCATGGCGAACACGCTGGCGTGGTCCTTCCCCCTGGCGCTGCTGATCGTCTACGGCCTGCTCGCCTCCCAGCTGCGCAGCTTCGCGCAGCCGCTTCTCGCCTTCGCCACTTTGCCGATGGTGGCCGTCGGCGCGGTGCTTGGCCACCTCGTGCTCGGCTACGACCTCACGAATCCTTCTTTCTTCGGCATCGTCGCCGCCACCGGCGTGGCCGTGAACGACACGCTGATTCTGCTCGACCGCTACAACCGGATTCGCGCCGGCGACACCGACCTGCCGCACATCGCCGCCATCGCCGCCGCGGCGCGCCATCGCGCCCGCGCCATTCTGCTCACCACGGCCACCACCGGAATGGGGCTGCTGCCGCTGCTCTACGACAAAAGCGAAATCACCGGCTTCATGGTGCCGCTGGTCATCAGCCTGGGCGCCGGCCTGGTCTTCTCCAGCATCGGCGTGCTGTTCCTGGTGCCGGCGATATTGATCCTTGCGGAGATGGCGGCGGCGTCGCCGTTGGCGCAGCGCGTTGCGGCAACGTGGCGTCGAGCGGGCCAAGCGGATCAGCCATCGGCAGCGTAGTTCCGTTTGGCCGCAAGCAAGACAACGCATCCCGACTTCGCGTCCAACTTCAAGCGCAGCGCCATGGCAGCGACTGCGCTTGCCTTGGCCGCCTGCGGCGGGCCGCTGGGCCCGCTCGCCGGCGGAGAGTTGACCGGCGAGACGGCGGAACCGCCGGCGCAGTGGGGCGCGGTTCCAGAGACGATCCAGCTGGAACTGCGGCCCGAAGACCCGTACTCGGTGAACCTCTGGAGCGTCTCGACCGGCCCCCACCTCTACGTCGCCACCGACCCCGACGGTTCCACCTGGGCCAGCCTGGTGCAGACGGACGACCGCGTTCGCGCCCGCGTTGCCGGCACGGTCTATCCGCTTCGCGCCGTTGTCGTGCAGGACGCCGACGAGCGCAGCAAGGTGGTCGAAGCCTACCTTCGCAAGTACGGCGAATCCGTTGGAGAGGACGACTCAGGCTTCGCCCCCATCCGCGAGCGCCGCCAAGAGGCCATGAACCACGCCCTCGACAACACCACCGGCACCATCTATCGATTGCAAGCCCGTTGACCTCGGCGGGCACCGGGCCTATTGGTCATTGACGTCCACGGTCGGGGTCTTTGTAACCGCTTGGGGGTCCCGGCAGCAATTCCGCAAGCGCCTCGGCGGCGCGTTCGATGTTCCGGTCTGCGTTGTTGGCGCGTCCGTGGCGGCGGTGCCAGTCGCTGATCTGCACTGGGTCGGTGCCTGGCGGCACGGCACGAATGTCGAATTCCCAAGGCGGGATGTCGGACTGAAAGTAGCTCGCGCCAATCCGCGCAGGTTGGAGCCGATGGGGTAGCCCACTTCGATTCGTCCATGCTGGCTTGATGGCCAGCGTAGCACAACGGCTGTCGGCGTTTCGGCGTCGGGACGGCGACACGCGAACGCCTGTTTGACACGCAGTTCACGCCTCCGCACACTGCATCGCATGGCGCAACTGGAGCGTTGGATCTGATGGCTGCCGCGCACGACCAACTCCCGTGGCGAATCGTGGCGGACGACGAATCCACCGTGGCGGAACTGTCGTCGCTGCAGGGATGCTGGACGGAGGCGCTCTACTTGAAGCTGACGGCGCGGTGCAACCGGCTGATCGAGTTCACAGACGGCCATTTGGACGTTCTGCCCGTGCCGACGACCCGACACCAAGCGATCCTGAAGTTCCTTTTCCTTGCCTTTCACGAGTTCGTTGGCGCACGAGGCGGCGCGGTGTTCTTCGCCCCGCTGCGGCTTCGTATCCGCGCCGGCAAGTTCCGCGAACCGGACCTGCTGCTGTTGTTGAAAGCGGACGACCCGCGTCGGCAGAACGACTTCTGGCTGGGCGCGGATCTTGTCGTTGAAGTGACGAGCCCGGGGGACGCTCGCCGCGACACGGTGGACAAGCGCCTCGACTATGCCGAAGCCGCCATTCCCGAGTATTGGATTGTCGACCCGCAGGACGAAACGATAACCGTCTTGACGCTCGTGAACGGCGAGTACGAAGAACACGGCATCTTCAACAAAGGAGATAGCGCCGCTTGCGCGTGCCTGCCGGACTTTCCGGTCGTCGTGCAGGACCTCTTCGCGGCCGAGTGACACGCGACGCCGCTGACAACCATGTCCTTTGATCTGGACGACTTCGTGCGTGTCCACGAGCACGACAGCGACCGTGCGCTTCTCTTGGCATCTCTGGCGGAGATGGAAAGCGGCACGTCTGGGCTGTCGAGCCTCGAGATCCATGCGCCTTTGGAGGTAATGGCGCGCTACCTGCTGCTGCCGCTGGTGGACTCCCGACGGCGAGAGGGTGCTCGGCGGTACCTCGCGGCAGCGGCGCGGGATTTCGCCGATGTTGCAGTACCCGCGATTAGGCAAGCCGACGATCCCACCAACCGCGTGGGCGGAAACGACTTGGCGGCGGCCTCATGGCCGGTGATTGGTCGCTGTTTGGCCGCAACCATGTGCCAGCCCGAGAGTCGGCTGAATCGACAGGCTTTGGCCACGCGCGTTCTGCAGCAGGTCGGCGGCGCCGGCCATGGCCAGATTCTGCTGGGCCATATGCTGAACGCCGACCTAGATGTGCGGCGCAAGCTGCTGCCGCACATGCAGATGTTCATTCGAGCGTACCGCGAGGACCCGAGCACAGAGAAGGGCGCAGTGATTCCACAGCTTGGGCCGCTGCTGCGGGCAAGCCCGGCTGCCTTCGACGAGTTCTTGAGCGGCGTTCCTCGGTCGAGCGTGGACACGCCGCATACGGGAATACGCGGCGTGATGGCGCGTGGCCAGGGAGTGGAGGTCGCCGAGATCGACAGCGTCGATGGCAGCACGCCATTCGGGGCCGCGGGAACGGCCTGCGTCGCGGCGGCCCGCATGATGCTGACGGCGGAGACGGACATGGAATACGGATGGTCGCACTGTCTCACGTTGTCGGAAGCGGCCTGGGGATTCGTCGACCGCGGCGACGACACGGGAGCGATCGTGGCGCTGTCCTACGTGACGGGCTTCGTCTCGGCGCTGGGGTTCCCCGGCTGGCCTTCCCCCGTGCCCCACCGCCTCAACGCGAGCCGTGGGATTGCCGCTCTTCAGCAGGCGCTGGCTTCGGCATCGCCGGACGCCGTGGCCATCTGCCTAGGCGCATCCGAGGACATCGCGATGCAGGCGTGGGGCGAGGTCGTCTCCCAAGCGAGCGACATGAAAGACGCCCACCTCGTCAAGTACGTCCACGCCGCCTTGCGATGCGCCACTAGGAAACCGGAAGCGGAGCCTGTCTTTCTCGCCGCTGCAACGCGCCTGCTCGCTCGGTGGCTCGCACGCTAGGCACTCGCCTCGCCGCGACATACACGGGCTTGGCCATCGTCTCCCGCGGCTTAGAACTGACCCGTTGCGAAGCTGGCGTGACGCCGCTGCGTTGGCAGACAAGACCCCCAAGAGGAAATAAGGGATCGGTATGTGACTGCGTATCCACAGGGAAACGAAGCAGATTGGCGGAATTTGCATCGAGGTGGAGGCGCAATCGTCGTCCCGGTCGAACACAGCTTGTGGTCTGAGCACGATGTGTTCCTCTTGGCTCTCCATAGCCCCAACTGGCGACGGAGCGTCGCCGGCAGCGGCCCACCGCAGCGGCGAAGCATGCGGTAATCTCCTGCATGGGCACCCCAAGAGAACGACGATGGCGAGTGCAAAGGCATCGCCGAGGCCTTGCAGCGGCAAGCGTCATGGCGACTGATCGAATGGACGAGGGCGGGAGGCTCTTGGTCCTCAACGACTACGGAGTGGTCCACCCAGACCCCGTTGTCCGCGACGGCGACCTGCCGTGGCAGGGCAACGGCTGGCTGACCTTGGGAGAGAGCTACGACCTGCTCGCGTGGGTGCCGACCAGAGCGGTTCGGTTTCAGCTGACGCCATCGGCGGACGGTCGTTTTTGGCGATGTCGCCCAACGATCCCGAAGCTGCTCGACAGTCTGGGCGTGGCCGTTCCTCCCGCGCTCTCGAACGAAAAGCAGGCGGTCCTACTCGTGTTTCCGGCACCCCCTCAGAAGTAGAACTCATTGCCCAGCTGCTGCGCCGTGCTTGCCGGGTTGCGGATGTCGTTGCGCGTGGAGGCGATGCTGCGCAGGGGGGCGACGATGTGCGCCGTGACGACGATGATGAGCTCCACGGAGCGCTCCGTCTCGCGGGTCGTGCGGAACAAGGCGCCCCAGATGGGGATGTCCTTGAGCAGCGGAAAGCCGGTGCGCGTGGACGTCGTGCTCTTGCGGTACAGGCCGGCGATGGCGATGGACTGGCCGTCGGCGAGTTCCACCGTGGTGGAGGCGGAGCGCTGGTTGATGTTGGGCACTTCCGTGCCGCCGATGGTCGCGCCGCCAGCGGTCACTTCGCGGATGCGCGGCTCCACCGTGAGCGAGATCTGATTGTTGTCCAGGACCACCGGCGTGAAGCTCAAGTTCACGCCGGTCTCCAGGTATTCCGTGCCGACGCCGCCGAACTGGGTGGCCGTGGGGATGGGGATTTCCAAGCCAGAGTTGAACTGCGCGGATTCGCCGCTCACGGCGGTGAGGTTGGGCCGCGCATGGACGACCGCCAGGCCGTTCTGCGCCAGCGCGTCCAGAAAGGTCGTCGCCCGGTACTTGCCGCTGTTGAACGTGTCGTAGTGCGTCAGCACGACGCGCCCGTCGCCGCCGCGCGTCGGCAGCGCCACGCCGAGCTCGTTGGTCTCCAGTACCGCTTCGTTGGTGGTGGTGCCGTCGGGCAGCAAGTCCGCGAACTGCAGGTTCTGCGAATAGGTCGGGCCGACGGAAAGCGGCCCGGTGGCCAGCCGCAGCCCGCTCACCAGCGTTCGCAGCGGGTTCTGGAACGGATTGATGTCCGCCGACCAGTTGATCCCCAGTTCCTGGGTGACGTTGCGCGACACTTCGGAGATCACCACCTCCAGATTCACCTGCGCCGGCGTCTCCAACGAGAGCGCGTCCACGACGGGCGTCTCTCCCGCCACGGCGCGAATGCTGCGCAGCAAGCGCTCCGCTTGCGCCGGGCTGGCGGCCTGCCCGCTCACGAACAGCGCCTCGCCCACGGTGTCCACCTTGATGTCGGCGTCCGAGCCGGCAATGCGCGCCACGACGGTCTCGGCAGGCGTGGACTGCGCCTGAACATGCACTTCGTAGGCGCCAAGCAGCTGGCTTTGCTTGCCGTACACCTTGAGGGTCGTGATGTCGGGCTCGAGGCCGAGCACGAAGATGCGGCGTTCGTCGAGCAGCTCCACGTCCGCGGTTTCGGGATTGGCCACGATGGTGGTGCCGACGTCCTCGGCGAACACCAGCGTGGTGGCCTCGCCGGGCACGAGGCGGATCTCCTCCGCCGGTTCAACGGCCGGCGCCGCTTGGCCGCCGATGGCCCAGGCCAGGGCGCAGGCGGCGACCACGTGGGCGGGTCTCGTCGCTGTGGATTGGGGATGGTCCTTCATCGCGCCGTCTCCTCCGTGCCGACGATTGCGGCACTCGATATCGGGATGGGAATTGTCGGCAGGCTCTCCACCTCGGCGGTGGGCCCGCGGATGATGCGCACCGATGGCGGCGGCGCCGGGGCTGCTTCCGGCTCGAACTCCGGTTCGGTTTCAAGGCCGTCCAAGCCGTAGAGCACGTCCGCGAAGCCGATCAACCGCGGCGGCAAGTCGCCGCGCGCGGATTCTCTGAAGGAGCGCATGGCCAACGTCACCATGCCCGACGCCAGCGCGACCCGCTCAGCGTCTTCCGGGGCGACCTCCAACGTGTAGGTGTCGCCGCTGGGGGCCTGATCGGTCAGCCGTTCGACGAAGCCCTGCTCCTGGGCCTGGGCGAGGGAGAAGGACGCCGTGGCGAGCGTGGTCGAGCCCACGGCGAGCACAAGCACGTCCTGGGCGATCACCTGGGCGGCGGGGCCGAACTCCGCAAGGTCGGGCACCGTGCCGGCCGTGGAAACCAGGATGACGTCCACGCGGTCGCCTGGGCGGATGATGTTGGCGCTCGTCGTCGCACTGTCCGCCTTGATGGTCACGGCGCGGTTGCCGGGCGTCAGCATGGAAGTCATGTGGCCCGCTCGGCCAGGCAGGATGAGGTTGTTCCACTCGATCAGGCCGCCTTGCGGGATGCGCCGCCGGGCGACGGTGCCCAGCACGGACTCGATTGGCGTTAGGCTCTTCACCAGAGCGACATCGACATCGAGGGTTCCGGCCCACTCCCGCCACTCCACGAGCCCCCGCACTAGCTGCACGCCGGGCGGAATCGCGCGCGCGGCGACCAGTACGATGGGGAGATCCGGCGGTGCCGGCTCTGGTTCCGGTTCTGGTTCGGGTTCCGCTGCCGGCTCGCTTGCTTTGGGCGGCGGCGGAGGCGCTTCGGCAACCACCACGGGTGCCGGTTCCGGCGGCGGCGCGGCGGCGGGCGCTTCCTGCGACGTGAAGAGGTAGCGGATGCCGAGAAATGCGCCGAGGGCCACAAGGCCAGCGGCGAGGCCAGCGATCAAGGTTCGCGCGTTCATGATTGCGAATGGGTTACTGGCGTACTTGGCCGGCTACGCCACGGCGCGAAACGCCAACACGGCGGCCGCAGGCGGCGCAATCGCAACCGCGTAGGGAATGCCCTCGCGGTGCCATTCGGCGTCCCGCCGAAGACGTGCGGCCAACGCCATGAGCAAGCCCAGCATGCCAGTGGCGACGAGGGCCAGGCCGATGTCCGCCGGCCCCAGCCACAACGCCAGCGCGGCGAGCAGCTTGCCGTCTCCGCCGCCCAGCCAGCCAGCGGCGTGGAAGGCGAAGCCCAAGGCCAGCACCACCGCCCCGCACACCAATGCGGCCAGCGGCGTGGCATTCAGCGCCCGCGGCTCGAACGCCGCCGCGACCATCCAGAACGCAACCAAGCCGCCGACCGTTGCGTGAGGGATCTCGCGGCGCCGCACGTCCGTCCACACCGCGGCAAGCGCGAAGACGACGCTCGCAGCCAAGACGATCGGGCCAAGCCAGCTCATCGGCGCATCGCGGGGCGGCCACGCCGCCCCGCGTTGGGTTGGCGGCTAGGTCGCCGCGGTCGAGGCGGCCGTCAACACGTTGCCGACGCCGGCCGTCATTTCAGCCTCCAAGTCGTCGAACAGCTCGCCGAACGCGCCTCCCAGAACGATGGCGCCGGCGCCGACGATGCCGATGATCGCCACGACGATGAGCGCGTACTCCACCGTGGAGACGCCGCGCAGGTCCGCAACAAAGCGCATGATCTGCAGGTGCAGCTTGACCGTCAGTTGCTTCAATCCCATGTAGGCCTCCTAAGCGATGCAAACACCAATGGGCAATCGGCCTTATACAGCAACCACAATCCGTTGGGCAAGAGGCTGTACTGGTTCACTCAGGGCCATCCTGTTGTCGGCGGCAGGCGCGAAGGGGCTGGCGGGTGTGGTTGGCACCGTGCTGGGAGGCGGCGATTGACCGTGCGCGGAGTCGGCGGAGAGCGCGTTTCGGCGGTCGGAACGGCCGTTCGCGCCGCGAGCCATGCGCGGGTGCGCCCGGCAGGCGCTGCCGTGGGGCGGCGGCAGCCGGTTCAGAAGGCGGGGGCGAGGATGTCGCGCAGCGCGTCGGCCTGCCTGGAGGCGTAGTGCCGGTGCGCCTGGGGCTGGTGCTCGAAGCGTCCCCGCATGCGAACGACGGCGATGGCGACGTTGGAGAGGCAGGCGAGGTTGCGGGGCAGCTTGCCGGCGCGGATGCGGGATCGGTCCTCGTCGAAGGAGAAGTCGCGGACGTAGTGGACGCGGTTCTCGATTTCCCAGTGCCCGCGGTTGAGGGCGAGGATCTCGGACGGGCCGGCGCGCTGCGGGGGAAGCGAGGTGACGCCGTGGACAGTCTCTTCGGAGGTCTTGCCGGACTTGACGACGGTGCGCCGTCGGACGATGCGGAACGCCTGCCGGCGCCCGGGCAGGGCGGCGACGTCGTCGTGGACGCCGTCGAGAGGCACGACGGCGCAGGCGCGTTCCTCCAGGCGCCCGTGGCCCTTGTCGACGGTGCGGCGGGACGGCGCGGCGTCCCAGTCGAGGATGCGGATGTCGTCGAGCAGCGTCCGGTGGTTGGCCTTGGCCTCCACGACGTAGTCGCCGCCGCCGTCGACGATCAGCCGGGCGGTGTTCGGGCAGCAGTGCAGGGCGTCCATGGTGACGACGCGGCCGGCCACGCCGATCCCGCGCAGCAGCCGGCGGACGCCGACGATCTCGCCGCCGGCGCTGTCGGAGCCGACCTGGCCGCGCACCACGCCGCTGCCGTGCTCGACGGCGGCGACGAACATGCGGTCGGCGTCGGGGCCGCCGGGGCGGTTGAGCGGCGCCGACTTGCCGTCGACGGCGACGGCGCCGCCTTCCGGCCGCCCGGCGGCGGCGAAGCGCCGCGCGGCGTCGTCCAGCGCGTCGGGGTCGAGTTCCGACAGCACGCGGTGGACGCAGGACTTCGACGGCGGCGCCAGGCGCCCGGTGGCCGGGCTGCGGAACGCCCGCACCGCCGCCAGCTGGCGCTGCGTCAGCCGGGCGGCGAACTCGGCGATCGCCGTCGGCCCCTGCGCCCCCGCCAGCTTGGCCGCCACGGACACCGCCAGCACCGTCGCCAGCGCATGCCGCAGGCCGCGCCGCCGGCGGCACTCCGGCACCTCCCGCAGGAAGTCGTACAGGCTGCGCAGCCGAGCCGGCGCCGGCGGATCGGGCGCCGGCCGCGCCGGCAGCGGCGCCGGCTCGTCCAGCCCGCGCAGCGCCTCCAGCGCGCCGGGCGCCAGCGGCCGGGCGAACACGCGCTTCGGCCGCCCGTGCGCCACCCACTGGCCATGCGACTTCGCGTAGCCCCGCGTCTCGCCCAGCTCGGTCCAGTTCGACGCCCGGTAGCACGTCCCCTCGAAGCGCGACGGATCCACGAACGTCTCCGCCAGCAGCGCCGGATGCCCCAGCGCCGCCTCCATGTCCGACGACAGGCGCCGCAGCGACAGCGACAGCGCCCGCGACGCCAGGTTCGGCGTCCGCGCGTCCGGCAGGATCAGGAACCGCGTGTTGTTCGCCACCAGCCGCAGACGCCGGAACTGCTGCTCCGGCGCCCAGCCGATCCAGGCGTCCCGCGCCTTCACCTTGAACGCGCCGCACTGCCAGCCCAGCAGCGCCAGCCAGCGTCCGTCCGCCGTCTCCGCGACATGCCGCACGCCGCCGCCGAACAGACACCGGAAGCCCAGGTAGTGGTGTTCGTCCATCAGACGGTCCCACTCCGCCCGCTCCTCGCCGCCAGCCGCAGGACGCACCGACACCTCCGACAGCGACACGCCGCCCGTCCTCGAATGCCCCGCCATGATCCGCCGCCCACATCCACGACGGACCCATCCTCAACCCTCCGACGGCGCATGTCCAGCGCAATCCACTTCCCCACGCCGCTCAACGACTTAACGCCGACTTTGGGATAGCCCTGACTGGTTCACTACTTCTGGCACTGGGGCTAGGCAGCCTCCTGAGCGACAAGGTACTCGCTGGGGGTGAGGTAGTCGAGGGCGGAATGGGGCCGCTGGTAGTTGTAGAAGAACTCGTACTGGAGGAGCCTGGCGGAGACGGCCTGGACGGTGAGTTCGCAGTCGAGGAAGTTCCAGAACTCGATGCGGGCGGTTCGGTTGGCGCGTTCGACGCAGCCGTTCCACTGCGGGCGGCGCGGCGGCAGGACGTGGAGTTCGATGCCGAGCTCCCGGCATGCGTCCTCGAAGCTCGGAGCGCCATGAATGGCGCATGAACTCGCTGCCGCCGTCGACCTGGACGGACCGCAGGGGCACGGGGAGGGCTTCGACAACGTCGTCGAGGAAGCGCCTGGCGTTGAAGGCGGTGGCGCGGGAGAAGACGCGGGCGACCATGAAGCGGCTGGCCGGGCAGACGGCGCGGAACTCCTTGATGGTCTGCCCGTCCCGGGAGAAGGTCATGTGGTCGATCTGGACGAGCTGGCCGGGGCGCCGGGGCCTGGCGCCGTACTTCCAGCGCTGCGCCCAGCCGTTGAACTTGCGGCGGCGCCTGGGCTGGAGGCGGCCCTCGCAGACGCTGGCGCGGGGCACGCGGCCGTCGGCGATGGCGCGCGAGAGGATGCGCCCGACGGTGGACACGCTCAGGCGCCGGCCCTTGCGTTCGAGCATGCGCTGGATCGGCGCCTTGCCCATGAACGGGTGCTTGCGGCGCAGGTCCATGACGGCTTTCGCGTCGCCCGGCCTGTACGACGGGCGGCGGACGCGGCGCGGGCGGGTGGACTCCGGCTCGAGGCCGCGCTGGCCGCGCGCGGCCAGCGCGGCCTTCCACCGGAACACGGTGCGGCGGCTGACGCCGATCTCCTCCAGGGCGGCCTGCTCGGCGCAGCCGGCGGCGCGCAGCGCCTCGAAGCGGCGGATGGCCAGCAGGCGTCCGCGGGCCTGCTCCGACAGCTCGGCGTCGTCCACCTTGAAGCTGCGGTACGATCGCGTCCGCATGGACTCGATGTTCATGGTTCGGTTCCTTCAGTGGGTTCGCGTTCACCGAAGGCTACCCGAACCGGCTCCGGCGGCGGTCATTCCGCCGTCGGCGCCGCGCTCAGCCGGTCATGGCCGCCACAGTGCCAAATCTATCTGAGCCGGCACAGAGGCAAAAAAGGCGACTCTGCAAGCCGACGAGCTGCTCGCCGAGGACGCGCCGGACGTTGGGCAAGAGGCAAAAAAGGCGACTCTGCAAGCTCCCGCGCCGGACCCCGCCACAGCCGCTACGCCGACGCCGCCAGCTTCCCCAACGCTCGAACACGGAGTCGTTTCCAATACCGAAATGAGCCTGAACGGGTACCTGCCCGTGCGGATCGAAATGGGAAGTTGCCAGTCGAGACTGGACGATGGTTGCGCGGGTCAGCGCGCGGGTCAAGCAAGGGCGTCGCGTTGATCGCGTTCAGTCCGTCGCGGTCTTGACGCGGGGTTGTCCACGCTTTGTCCACGGCTCCGTCCCTTGGCCGAACCGGAGCGGTGGGCAAAGGGTGGTCAACCCCGCCCGACGCCGCCTCGAAGGCCGCCCGGCCGTCTGGACCACTGGCGGCGCCGGCGGCCTGTCCGGCGTCGGCCTTCCGTCACGCCACGGCTGGCCAGGCGCGGCCGATGGCGGCGAACAGCCGCTCGCGCTCTTCCTTGACGCGGCGGTAGGCGGCGAGGTCGCTCTCGGCGTGGGCTTCTGCGTCGAGCGTCTCGAAGTCCACGCCGGGCTTGAGGAAGCGCGCCGCGTCGGGGAGGGACTTGAGCTTCTCGCAGGGCGTCGCCAGGTCGGCGTCGCGGTAGACCTTGCGCACCTTGCCGTCCTCGCCGACGGCCTCGGCGGCGAACTGGCACGGATGGTGGTAGTTCAGGCAGGGCGACAGCGTGCCGCTGGCGAACTCGTGGACGAGCGGCGCGAAGCGGGCGGGAATGTGGGCGTGGCCGAGGTGGCGGCGCACGACGCTGCCGTTCTTGCTCTCCACCAGCGCGTTGTCGTTGGAGCGGCGCGGGCGCGAGCGGGTGAACTCGATGCGCAGCTTCTCCAGCAGGGCGGCGACGCGGTGGTTGACGTACTCGGAGCCGTTGTCGGCGTGGAAGCCTTTGACCGCGAAGGGGAAAAGCCCCAGGAGCCCCTCCAGCACGGGGATCAGGAAGCGCTCCGAGATGGCCTCCACGGCGCCCACGAACTCGTACTGGGTGACCTCGTCCACCAGGTTGATCTCGTAGACGCCCTTGCGCCCGTCGAGGTCGCCCTGGTGTACCGAGTCCACCCTCGCGAACCCGGGCTGGCCGTCGGGCTGCGGCTTGCGGCGCTCGCCGATCGCCACCGCCGACGGCCTGGTGCGCGTCCGCGCGGTGCGCTGGCGCCGGTAGGTCTTCGACTTGCGCAGGTTGTACAGATGGCCGTTGGAGATGTACGCCAGGCGCTCGAAGCGGGCGTCGCCGAACACCTCGAACTCGCGCCGCATCACCGCCCGCGTGGCCGGCCCGGACAGCTGGCCGAGCAGCTCGTCCGCCTCCGCCAGCCGCCGCGCGTCCGCCGCCGTGTAGACCCGCGCGAAGGGCTTCGACGGCGCCCCGCCGCGACGGTCCACGATCCGCCCGGTGGCCGCGTGCTGCCCGATCAGCCGCGCCACCTGCGCCCGCGACAGCCCCGTCGCCTTCATCAGATACCGCCGCAGCAGCCCCTTGTCGGCCTTGCCCAGCCGCCCGTAGTCGAAGCGCGCCAGCGTCCGCCTCGTGAACTCGTACGTCGACTCCCGGTCCAGCCCCGCGAAGTCCACCGCCGCGCTGCCGGCCACGAACATCCGCACCTCGTCCAGGGTCGAGAGCCTTTCGGTTTCCAGTTTCAAGATCATCCTCCGATGATCCCAATCCGGCCGCCTTCAGGCTCATGTCTCGTTGGATTGACGACCTCCGTTCAGGCTCATGTCTCATTGGACAAGACGCACGGTAGCCACAAGCCGTGCAGAGCCTTATACTGTTTTGCTGTCCAGTGGCGAGAGTCTGCGGTGGACGTCACGCACATCCTGCAAGGCTTGAACGACCGGCAGCGCGACGCCGTCACGGCGCCGATGGGCAACCTGCTGGTGGTTGCCGGGGCCGGCAGCGGCAAGACGCGGGTGCTGGTGCATCGCATCGCGTGGCTGGTCGAGGCGCTGCGACTCTCGCCAAGCAGCGTGCTGGCGGTCACCTTCACGAACAAGGCCGCCGCGGAAATGCGCGGCCGGGTCGAAACCCTGCTCGGCGGCCCCGCCCGCGCCATGTGGGTCGGCACGTTCCACGGCATCGCCCACCGCCTGCTGCGGATGCACTGGCGCGACGCCGAGCTGCCGCAGAACTTCCAGATTCTGGACGCCGACGACCAGCTGCGGCTGGTCAAGCGCGTCATGCGCGAGCTGGATCTGGACGAGCAGAAGTGGCCGGCGCGCCAGGCCGTGTGGTTCATCAACGCGCAAAAGGACGACGGCCGGCGCGCCAAGGACGTCCCGACCGCCACCGAGGACATCTTCGTCGCCACCCACGCCAAGGTCTACGCCGCCTACGAGGCGCTGTGCCGGCAAGGCGGCCTGGTGGATTTCGCCGAACTGCTGCTGCGCAGCCACGAGCTGTGGCTGGAACGCCAGGACATCCTGGAACACTGCCAGCGCCGCTTCGCCCATCTGCTGGTGGACGAGTTCCAGGACACCAACCGCATTCAGTACGCCTGGCTGCGCGTGCTGGCCGGCAAGTCGGCGCGGGTGTGGGCGGTCGGCGACGACGATCAGTCCATCTACGGCTGGCGCGGCGCCAAGATCGAGAACATCCACCACTTCCAGCGCGATTTCGCCGCCGTCGGCGTGGTGCGCCTCGAACAGAACTACCGCTCCACCGGCACCATTCTGCGCGCCGCCAACGGCCTGATCCACAAGAACGCCGAGCGCCTGGGCAAGAACCTGTGGACGCAAGCGGGCGAGGGCGAACCCGTGCGCGTGTACGCCGGCTACAACGACCTCGACGAAGCGCGGTTCATCGCCGAGCGCGCGCAGACGTGGATCCACGACGGTGGCAGCCCGGACGAAATCGCCGTGCTGTACCGCTCGAACGCCCAGTCCCGGGTCGTCGAGGAAGCGTTCCTGCGTCTGGACATCCCCTACCGCATCTACGGCGGCGTGCGCTTCTACGAACGCGCCGAGATCCGCAACGCGCTCGCCTACATGCGCCTGGTCAGCCAGCGTCACGCGGACGTCGCCTTCGAGCGCGTGGTGAACACGCCGGCGCGCGGCATCGGCGGCAAGACCGTCGACACGCTGCGCGAGATCGCCCGCGCCAGAGGCGTGTCGCTGTGGCAGGCCGCCAAGGAGGCGCTTGTCGAAGGCGTTCTGAAGAACCGCGCCCCGGCGGTGGCGGCGTTTCTGGCGCTGATCGACGACATCGCCGCGGCGACGGCCGACGCCGCGTTGCACGACATCGCCGAACACTGCATCGAGGCCAGCGGCCTGTTGGCGTACCACTCCCGCGAAGGCGGCGAACGCGGCATCGCCCGCAAGGAGAACCTCGAGGAGCTCGTCAATGCCTGCCGCCAATTCGGGCGCGAGCTGGTCTTCCCTCTCGAACCGAGCGCCGAGACGACACCGGCCAGCAGTCCGAGCTCGAGGAGTTTCTGGACCAAGCGGCGCTGGAAAGCGGCGACTACCAGAGCGGCGGCACGGCGGTGCAGATGATGACCCTGCACTCCGCCAAGGGCCTGGAGTTCCCGCTGGTGTTCATCGCCGGCATGGAAGAGGGCCTGTTCCCCAACCGCCGTTCCGAAGACGAACCCGGCCGCCTGGAAGAAGAACGCCGCCTCGCCTACGTCGGCATCACCCGGGCGATGCGGCAGCTCTACCTCACCTACGCCGAGACGCGCCGCCTCTATGGCGCGCAGACCCGCAACTGGCCGTCGCGGTTCCTGAACGAAATGCCGCAGGAGTGCCTGCAGGAGGTGCGCCTGGGCGGCAATGTGGCGCGTCCATACCGAGGAGCCGCGCGGGTCGCGGATTCCGCGCTGGGCGGCAACGGCCAGGACACTGAGGCGGCAGCATGGGGCATCAGCATCGGCCAGTCCGTGACCCATCCCAAGTTCGGCGGCGGCGTGGTAGTGCAGGCCGAAGGCCGCGGCGACCGCACCCGCGTCCAAGTCAACTTCGAACGCGCCGGTTCCAAGTGGCTGATGCTGGCCTACGCGAACCTGCAAGCGGTGTGACGGCAAGGTCCTAGACGGGGCCGCCACAGGCGTATGATCGCCCTGTCGCAACCGACCGGAGGCCGCGGTGCCCACGCCGCTGCCCGTTCAATCCGACCTCGGCAAGTTGGGCGGAACCGTTTGCATCGCCGACACGCGGATGCCGATGGCAAATCTGCTCGTCCATCTGTCGCAAGGCGGGTCCGTCGCCTCGTTTCATGAAAAGCACCCGTGGATCACCGAGAAGGAACTGACCTCGGCGCTCGCCTATGCAGGCATGGAACTGATGGACTCCGCACCCGTGAGGGAACTACTGCGCAATGCTTCCTTGGCAAGTTGGCACGAAGATGTCGAACGCGGAGCGGCGCGGGCTTGAAGGTGCTGCTTGACGCGAACGTATCGCGGGAATTCGAGGCACTGCTGACCGATGCGCTAGAGGACACGGACGTTGTTCACTCCGTGGACTTGGGATGGGAGCGCAAGCACAACGGGGAGCTGCAACAGGCAGGCTTGGCGGCCGCTCCCGCTCGTGCGATCTGGCGGCGTTGGTCGGCGCGGTTTAGGCTTTGCCGCACATTGGCATGGACACCGCCATGACTTCCAAGACCCCGTTTACCGACGGCTGCATCGAGAAGAACGCGGCGTATGCGGCCTCTTTCGACAAAGGCGGCCGGGCCGCGGCGCCGTCGGGGAAGGCAGCCATCGTCACCTGCATGGATGCGCGGATGGATCCGGCGGCGCTGCTTGGTCTCGATGCCGGCGACGCCCATGTGATCCGCAATGCCGGCGGGGTGGTGACCGAAGACGTCGTCCGCTCGCTGGTGATCTCCCAGCGGCTGCTGGGCACGGAAGAGATCATGGTCATCCACCACACCCAGTGCGGGATGCTCACCTTCAAGGACGACGACGTGAAGGCGGCCATCCAAGCCGAGACCGGCCTGCGCCCGGCCTTCGCCCTGGAAGCGTTCCCGAACCTCGAAGAGGACGTGCGCCAGTCCATCCGGCGCATCCAGTCCAACCCGTTCATCGTGCGGCGCGACAAAGTGCGGGGGTTCGTGTACGACGTGGCGACAGGGCGCCTCGACGAAGTGACGTAGACGAAAAGCCCGGTTGCGTGGGATCGCGCCTTCCGCGCAGTCGCGGCCTGTCTTCAGCCGGCTGCCTCCGCCTTCCGCGCATGGACGATGTAGTTCACGTCCACGTCGCTGCTCAAGCGCACGCGGCGGGTGAAGGGGTTGTAGGTCATGCCGGCGACGTCGTGTACATGCAGGTCGGCCTGGCGGCAGGCGGCGGCGAGTTCCGACGGGCGGACGAGCTTGGCGTACTCGTGGGTGCCCTTGGGGAGGATGTTCAGGACGTACTCCGCGCCGACGATGGCGAAGGCGAATGCCTTGGCGGTGCGGTTGATGGTGGCGAGAAAGACGTCGCCGCCGGGTGCTGTCATCTCGGCGAGCGCGGCCACCGCCGAGGGTACGTCGGGAACGTGTTCCAACGTCTCCAGGCAGACGACGAGGTCGAATGTGCCGGGGGCGCTGGCGAGAAAGTCCTCCGGCGTCGCGGCGATGTAGTCGATCTTCTCCGCCAAGCCGCGCTCGGCTGCGTGCAGCCGGGCCACGGCCAGCGGCGCCTCGGCGGCGTCGATGCCGGTCGTTCTGGCGCCGAGGGCGGCCAGTGCCTCCGTCGCAATGCCGCCGCCGCAGCCGACGTCCAAGGCGCGGCGGCCTTCCACGGCGCAGCGCCGCTGGATGTAGTCGATGCGCGGGCCGTTGATGTCGTGCAGCGGCTTGAACTCGCCGTCCGGGTCCCACCAGCGGTGCGCCAGGGCGTCGAACTTGGCGAGTTCCCGAGCGTCGGCATTCGTTGCACCCATTGAACTTTTCCCCGACGTGCGCTCGCCGCCTCAGGCAAGGCGCTCTCTCCAAACGTCGGCGCGCGCCGACGTCTCGGCGATGTCCAGCGTCTGCCACTCGTTGTCGGCGTAGAGGCACTTGCCGTCGACGAACGTGTGCGTCACGCGGGGGCCGGCGGCGGAATGGACGAGCTGCGCGAACACGTCGTGCAGCGGCTGCATGGCCGGCGCGTCGAGGTCCACGGCGATCAAGTCGGCGCGCTTGCCGGGTTCGATGGTGCCGACGCGGTCCGCCAAGCCGAGGGCCCGCGCGCCGCCAATCGTCGCCAGCGCGAGGACCTCGGACGCCGGCAGCGCCGTGGGGTCGGCGCTCGAACTCTTGGCCAGCAACGCGGCCAGGCGCGCTTCGGCGAAAAGGTCGAGGCCGTTGTTGGATGCGGCGCCGTCGGTGCCCAAGGCAACCACCGCATCCGCCGCCAGGAACTTTGCCACCGGGCAGACGCCGCTGGCGAGCTTCATGTTGGAGTGTGGGCAGTGGATCACGCGCACGCCGCGCTCCGCCGCCAAACGAATCTCGTCGTCGGTCACGGCGGTCATGTGGATCGCCTGCAGGTTTTCGTTCAGCAGGCCGATCGCGTCCAGCAGCTGCATCCAGCTGCTGCCGCACTGCCGGCGCGCGTCGGCCACTTCGGCGGCGGTTTCGTGCAAATGGATGTGAACGCTGGCATCCACTTCGTCGGCGAGCATCGCCACCCGCTCCAGCGTCTTGCGATCGACCGCGTAGGCCGAGTGCGGGCCGAAGCAGGTGGTCACCAGCGCGTCGTCGCGGAACCGGTCGTGCAGGTCCAGCCCCTTGGCGAAGCAGTCGTCGATCGATGTGGAATAGGCGTTGGCGACGGCCGTGATCGGGAACGCCGCCTGCAGCCGCAGGCCGGCGTCGCGGCACACCTGCGCGGCCACCTCGGGAAAGAAGTACATGTCGGCGGCGGTGGTGGTGCCGCAGGCGAGCATCTCCGCCACCGCCAGGCGCGTGCCGTCGCGCACGAACTCGGCGTCCACCCAACGCTGTTCAAGCGGCCAGATGGTGGTTTCGAGCCAGGCCTTGAGGGGTTCCGATTCGCCGAGGCCGCGCAGCAGGGTCATCGCCAAGTGGCCGTGGGCGTTCACCAGGCCGGGCATGAGCGCGTGGCTGCTCAAATCCAGGCGCGGCGCGTTGGGGAAGCGTTCTTGCAGTGCGCCGCGACTCTCTACCGCGAGGATTTCCCCCCCGCCAACGGCCACCGCCGCGGCTTCAAGCGCGGTGTTCTCTGGCGCGATGGGAAGCAGCAGGCGCGGCTCCAGAACAAGGTCCGCGCTGCGTGTCGAGGCGCTCCGGAAGGGGCTTTCGGGCGCATCGGGCATCGGCTGATTATAGCGACCGTGGTAGACTTCGCCGCCTGACACGCCACGCTCCGAATACCCATGTCCGATACAGACCTCGGCGCTGGTTCGCCCGCTCCGCCCGGCGAACCGGAAGGGCCGCAACGGGAGATCCTGTCCCGCAGCATCGAGGACGAACTGCGCCAGTCGTACCTCGACTACGCCATGAGCGTCATCGTCGCCCGAGCGCTGCCGGACGTCCGCGATGGCTTGAAGCCCGTGCATCGCCGCGTGCTCTTCGCCATGAGCGAGCTGGGCAACACCTTCAACCGGCCGACGCGCAAATCCGCCTACGTCGTCGGCGAAGTGATGGGCAAGTACCACCCGCACGGCGACAGCGCCATCTACGAAACCATCGTGCGCATGGCGCAGGATTTCATGATGCGCTACCCCTTGGCGGACGGCCAAGGCAACTTCGGCTCCATCGACCGCGACCCGCCGGCCGCGCCGCGCTACACCGAGGTGCGGATGGCGCAGATCGGCGGCGAAATGCTCGCGGATCTGGACAAAGAAACGGTCGATACCGTCCTCAACTACGACGAGACGCTGCGCATCCCCGAAGTCCTGCCGACGCGGGTGCCGAATCTGCTCGTCAACGGCTCGTCCGGCATCGCCGTGGGCATGGCCACGAACATTCCGCCGCACAACCTCGTGGAAGTGGTCGATGGGTGCGTCGCGCTGCTCGACGATCCGGGCATTTCCGTGGACGGCCTGATGGAGCACATCCAGGGCCCCGACTTCCCCACCGGCGCCATCATCAACGGCCGCGCCGGCATCGTGAAGGCGTACCGCACCGGGCGCGGGCGCATTTTCGTGCGCGCCAAGGCGCGGGTGGAGAACGCCGGCAGCGGCAAGGAAACCATCGTCGTCGACGAAATCCCGTACCAGGTCAACAAGGCGCAGATGATCGAGCGGATCGCCGAACTCGTGAAGGAGCGGCGCGTCGAAGGCATCACCGAAATCCGCGACGAATCGGACAAGGACGGCCTGCGGGTGGTCATCGAGCTGCGGCGCGGCGAGAACGGCGACGTGGTGCTGAACAACCTCTACGCCCATTCGCAGCTGCAGCAGGTGTTCGGCATCAACTGCGTCGCGCTCGTGGACGGCCAGCCGCGCACGGTGAACCTGCGCGACATGCTGGACGCCTTCCTCAGGCACCGCCGCGAAGTGGTGGTGCGGCGCTCGGTGTTCCTGCTGCGGCGCGCCCGGCGGCGCGGCCATCTTCTGGAAGGCCAAGCGGTGGCCTTGGAGAACATCGACGAGGTGGTGGAACTGATCCGCGCCTCGCCGGCCACCGCCGAGGCGCGGGCGGCGCTGATGGCCAAGGGCTGGAAGTCCGAGTCGATCCAGGGCCTGCTGGAGCGCACCGGCATCGAAGCCGCGCGCCCCGAAGACTTGGCGCCGGAGTTCGGACGCCGCGACGACGGCCTGTACTACCTCTCCGAAGAACAGGCGCAAGGCATCCTCGAACTGCGCCTGAACCGCCTCACCGCGCTGGAGAAGGATCGCCTCATTGAGGAGTACGACGGCATCCTGAAGGAAATCGCCGAACTGCTGGCGATTCTCGGCTCGGACGAGCGCCAGAAGGAGGTGGTGCGGGAAGAACTCGAGGACATCCGCGAGCGCTACGGCGACGAGCGGCGCACGGAGATTCTGAGCTCGCAGCTCGACCTCACGGACGAAGACCTCATCACCGAGGAAGATTCCGTGGTCACCGTCTCCCACCGCGGCTACGCCAAGCGGCAGCCGCTCAGCGTCTACCAGGCGCAGCGGCGGGGCGGCACCGGACGCGCCGCCACCGGCCTGCGCGACGAGGACTTCGTCGAACACCTGCTGGTCGCCAACAGCCACGACACGCTGCTGTGCTTCTCCAACGCCGGCAAGGTGTACTGGCTGCGCGTCTTCCACATTCCCCAAGGCTCCCCGACCGCCCAGGGCCGCCCGCTGGTGAACATGCTGCCGCTGGCCGAGGGCGAGCGCATCACCGCCATCCTGCCGCAGCCCAAGGGGGCGAAGGCCGAGGTCGGCGACGAGAGCGCTGCGGTCGAAGACGAAGACGAGGCGGAAGCGGCAAGCGTCGATGTCGAGGGCGCCGATGTCGCGGGGGCTGATGTCGAGAGCGCCGAAGGGGAGAGCGCCGACGCGCAGAAGGCGGAGGAGTCGGCCGCGGCGGAAGTCGGCCCTTGCGTGTTCATGGCCACCGCCAACGGCACCGTGAAGAAGACCCCGCTTGCGCAGTTCTCGCGCCCGCGCAGCGCCGGCTTGATCGCCTTGGCGCTGGAACCCGGCAATACGCTGGTCGGCGTCGCCATCGTCCAGCCCGAGGACGACGTGCTGCTGATGGCGAGTTCCGGCAAGGCGGCGCGCTTCAAGGCGACGGCCGTGCGCGCGATGGGGCGCACGGCGCGCGGCGTGCGCGGCATCCGGCTTGGCGCGCAGCACAGCGTCATCGCGCTGATCGTGCCGGAGGCGTCCGGCGCCGTTCTGGCGGCCAGCGAGCGCGGCTACGGCAAGCGCACGCCGACCGCCGAGTTCCCAGTGAAGGGGCGCGCCGTGCAAGGCGTCATCGCCATGCGCACCAGCGCGCGCAACGGCAGTCTGGTGGGCGCCGTGCAGGTCTTCGACGGCGACGAAATCATGCTCATCAGCGACCAGGGCACGCTGGTCCGCACAACCGCCAACGACGTTTCCCTGCTCGGCCGGAACACCCAGGGCGTGCGGCTGATCCGTCTCGCCACCGACGCCAAGCTGGTGGGCGTGCAGCGCATCGTCGAGACCATGGACGAGCGCACCGACGGCGACGTTGCGCCGGAGAAGGGCGGGCCGGAGAACACCGGCGGGCCGGAGAGTTCCGGCGCACCGGAAGCAAGCCATTGAGCACGACGCGCGCGTTCAACTTCTGCGCCGGGCCGGCCGCGCTGCCGGCGCCGGTGCTGGAGCAGGCTCGGGACGAGCTCCTCGACTACCAAGGGCGCGGCCTCTCGGTGATGGAGATGAGCCATCGCTCCGCCGATTTCGTGGAAATCGCCGAGCGCGCCGAAGCCGACCTGCGCGACCTGCTGGACATCGGCGACGACTACCACGTGCTGTTCCTGCAAGGCGGCGCGTCGATGCAGTTCGTCGCCGTGCCCATGAATCTGAGCGCGCTGGGAGACACGGTGGACTACGCGCACACCGGCTCCTGGAGCGGCAAGGCCATCGCCGAAGCGCGGCTGCGGACGCAGGTCCACATCGCCGTGTCGGCGGAAGATTCCGGTTTTTCCTGCATCCCGCCAGCCGACGCTTGGCGGTTCAGCCGGAACGCCGTCTACTGCCACATCGTCGCGAACGAGACCATCGGCGGCGTGCAGTTCCACGAATTCCCAGACCCGCCCTCCCCATTGGTGGCCGACATGTCGTCCGAACTGCTGTCGCGGGCCATCGACGTGCGGCGCTTCGGGCTGATCTACGCCGGCGCCCAGAAGAACATCGGGCCGGCGGGCCTGTGCGTGGTGATCGTGCGCAAGGAACTCGCCGGCCGCGCCAGCTACGACACACCGCCCATCCTCGACTACGCCGTCCAAGGCGCCAAGGGCTCCATGTTCAACACGCCGCCGACCTATGCCTGGTACTTGGCCGGGCTGGTGTTCCGCTGGCTGAAGGACTTGGGCGGCGTGGCGGCGATGGAGGCCATCAACCGGCGCAAGGCGGCGAAGCTCTACTCTGCCATCGACGCGAGCAGCTTCTATTCGAGCCCGGTCGCGCCGGCCTCCCGCTCCATCATGAACGTGCCGTTCACGCTCGCGGACGCCAGCCTGGACGCCGCCTTCCTCGAGGGCGCCGAGACGCGCCGCCTGTTGAATTTGAAGGGGCACCGCAGCGTCGGCGGCATGCGCGCCAGCATCTACAATGCGGTTTCCGAAGCCGCCGTGGACGCGCTCATCGACTACATGGCCGATTTCGAGGCGGATCGCGCATGACGGATTCCGGCCAGAACGCCCTGCGCGAGGTGCGCGAGCGCATCGACGGCATCGATCGCCAGTTGCACAGGCTCTTGAACGAACGCGCCGCGTGCGCCCGCGAGGTGGCGGAAATCAAGGCCGCCGCCGGCAGCGCCGAGCCCACCGTCTACTACCGCCCGGAACGCGAAGCGCAGATTCTCGACCGGCTGCGGGCGGAGAACGAAGGTCCGCTCTCCGACGCCCACATCGAGCGGCTGTTCCGGGAGATCATCTCCTGCTGCCTGTCGTTGGAGCAGCCCCTCACCATTGCCTATCTCGGCCCCACCGGCACCTACACCGAGGCCGCCGCGGTCAAGCAGTTCGGCCACTTCGCGCGGATGCGGGCGCTGCCGTCGGTGAGCGACGTCTTCCGCGAGGTGGAATCCGGCACCGCCCACTACGGCGTCGTGGCGGTGGAGAACAGCACCGAGGGCATGGTGAAGCACACCTTGGACTGCTTCATCACCTCCCGACTGCGCATCTGCGCCGAAGTGGAGCTGCCGATCCACCACGCGCTCCTGGCCAAGCGCGGCGCGGATGTCGAAGCGCTCAAGGAGATCTGCTCCCACGAGCAATCCCTGGCGCAGTGCCGGCACTGGCTGGACACCAACTACCCCACCCTGCCCCGCCGGCCGGTGGCGAGCAATGCCGAAGCGGCGCGGCTCGCCGCGGCCCAGGACGGCGTCGCGGCCATCGCCGGGGAGAGCGCCGCGGACCACTACGGGCTGGACGTCCTGCAGGCGAACATCGAAGACCAGCCAGACAACAAGACGCGCTTCTTCGTCGTCGGCGATCAAACGGTGGCGCCGAGCGGCCGCGACCGCACCTCCATCATGGTCTCGACGCGCAACGAACCCGGGGCGCTCTACCGCGTGCTGGAGCCGTTCCACCGCCACGGCATCAGCCTGTCGCGCATCGAATCGCGCCCGTCCAAGGTGTCGTCCTGGAACTACGTCTTCTTCATCGACTTCGAAGGCCACCGCGACGAGCCGACCATCGCCACCGTGCTCGACGAACTGGGCGGCGTGGCGACCGACGTGAAGAACCTCGGCTCCTATCCCAAGGCCACCCCCAAGGCCAGTCCGAGCGCCGGCCTATGACGCGCCTCGCCAACGTCAACGAGTCCGTCGCGGCGCTCAATCCCTACCAACCCGGCAAGCCGATCGAGGAGCTGGCGCGGGAGCGCGGCATCGATGACGCGGTGAAGCTCGCAAGCAACGAGAATCCACGCGGGCCGGGGCCGCTGGTGCGGCGGGCCTTGGCCGACGCGGTGGACGATCTGTCGCGCTATCCCGACGGTTCCGGCTTTCGCCTGAAGAACGCGCTGGCGGCCAAGCTGGGCGTGGCGACCGAGCAGATCACCCTCGGCAACGGCTCGAACGACGTGCTGGAACTCGCCGCCCGGGTGGCGATCTCGCCCGGTGCGAACGGCGTCGTGGACGAACACGCCTTCGTCGTCTATCCGCTCGCCATCCAAGGCGCCGGCGGGGTGGTGAAGCGGGCGCCGTCGAAGAACTGGGGCCACGATTTGGACGCCATGGCAGGCGCGGTGGACGACGACACGCGCATCGTCTACATCGCCAATCCCTCCAATCCCACTGGCACCTGGGTGGACGACGCCGCGCTTGGGCGGTTCCTCGGCGCCGTGCCGAGCAGCGTCTGGGTGGTGCTGGACGAAGCCTACGCCGAGTACGTCTCCGCGCCCGCCTACCCGAACGGCATCGGCTTGCTCGGCGCGCATCCGAACCTCGTCGTAACGCGCACGTTCTCCAAGATCCACGGGCTCGCCGCGCTGCGCATCGGCTACGGCGTCAGTTCGCCGGCCTTCGCCGACCTGCTGAACCGCCTGCGCCAGCCCTTCAACGCCAACAGCCTGGCCCTGGCCGCCGCCGAGGCGGCGCTCGGCGATGCCGACTACGCGGCGCAGAGCCGGCGCTTGAACGCCGACGGCATGGCGCAGCTCGAACGCGGCCTCGAAGCCCTGGGGCTTGAGTGGATTCCCTCCATCGCCAACTTCGTCTCGTTCGACGTCGGCGCCGGGCGCGATGCGCTGGCGGTCTACGAGGCGCTTCTGAACGACGGCGTGATCGCGCGCCCGGTGGCCAACTACGGCATGCCCCGCCATCTGCGCGTCACCATCGGCCTGCCGGAAGAAAACGCGCGCTTCCTGTGGGCGCTGGAACGCGCCGTCGACGCCGGCAGGTGAGCGCCGCCGAAGACCAGCGCCTCGGCAAAACCCTGCTGCTGGTCGGCACGGGCATGGTGGGCGGCTCGTTCGCGCTGGCAGCCAAGGCGCACGGTCTCTTCGAGCACGTGGTCGGCGTGGACCGCAGCCCCGCGGCGCTGCGCGAGGCGCAGGCGCTCGGCATTGTGGACGAATGCCGCGAATCCTTTGTTGCCTGCGACGCCGCCTGCATCGCGGTGCCCGTTGGCGCCATCGCCACGGCCGCGGCGGAAGCCGCGAGGACCTGCGCGCTGGTCTTCGACGTCGGCAGCGTCAAGCGTCCCATCGTCGATGCGCTCTCGCCGCTGCCGCCGAACTTCGTGCCGTGCCATCCCATCGCCGGCTCCGAACAGGCCGGCCCCAAGGCCGCGCGCGGCGACCTCTTCAACGGCCACACGGTCGCCATGACGCCGGCGGCGGAGACGGACGCGGGCGCCACGGCGACGGTGCGCGGCTATTGGCAAGCGCTCGGCGCCAAGGTCGTGGTGGAGACGCCGGCGGGACACGACGAACGCCTGGCGCTGGTCAGCCATCTGCCGCACCTGGTGGCCTTCGCCTTCATGGAAGTAGCGGGCAGCGCGAAGTCGCTCGACGGCGTCGGCGGCGGTTTTCGCGACTTCACGCGCATCGCCGGCGCCGATGCCGACATGTGGGCCGACATCCTGCGCGCCAACGCTCCGCAGGTGCAGCGGCACCTCGACGCCTTGGTTGCCGCGCTGCGCGGCTTCTCCACGGCGGCGCACAAGGGAGACGCCGCCTTGCGCGAGCGCATCGCCGCGGCGGCGGCGGTGAAACGTGCGCTGGACGCGGCGCGACATTGACGGCGAGCGCCCACACGCCGGACGTCGTCGCCATCGACGGCCCAGCCGGCGCTGGCAAGGGAACGGCTGCTGCCGCCGTGGCGGAACGCCTAGGCTGGCGGCTGCTCGACAGCGGGGCGATCTATCGCGTGGTCGGCTTGGCGGCCTTGCGGCGCGGCATCGGCTTCGCCGACGAATCGGCGCTTGCCGCGCTGGCGCGGGGCTTGCGCATTTCCTTCGATCAGGCCGCCGTGGTCGTGGATGGCAAGGACGAGGCGCAGGCCATTCGCGCACCGGACGTGGACGCCGCCGCGTCGGCAGTGGCGAAGCTCCCCGGCGTGCGCGACGCGGTGCTGGAGACCCAGCGCGGCTTTCGGCAGCCGCCCGGCCTCGTCGCCGACGGGCGCGACATGGGAACCGTGGTGTTCCCGGACGCGCGCCTCAAGGTATTCCTCACCGCGAGCGCCGAGGAACGGGCGCGGCGGCGCCACCGGCAGTTGAAGGCAAGCCAGTCGAATGTTAGTTTACGCGCCCTTTTCGAGGCGATCGAAGCCCGCGACCGGGCGGACGCCACCCGCGCCGTCGCGCCCCTTGTTGCCGCGGCGGACGCCGTGACGATCGATTCGTCTGCGATGTCCATCGATGCCGTGGCGGCATCGATCATGGCGCTGGCGGCGGAGAGGGGAATGGGCCGTCCAAGACCCGTCGCGGGCGGCAACGGCAAATAGACGCGCCGCAAATGCGCGGCAGAACGCAAAGGAACACATGGCGGAAGACCTGCAAGACATCGAGACGCCCGAGGTTGGGCTTGCCCACGCCGAGGAGGCCCACGCTGGGGAGACCCAGGCGGAGGAGGCCCATGCGGACGGCGGAATCCTCCTCGCCGATGCGGAGGCGGCCCTCGCCGCCGACAGCTTCGGCGATCTGTTCGAGGAGAGCCTCTCCAGCGTCGTGATGGAGCCGGGCGCAATCGTCTCCGGCACCATCGTGGACATCGAGAAGGACCATGTGGTCGTCCACGCCGGATTGAAGTCCGAAGGCTTCATTCCGCGCAGCCAGTTCCTCAACGAAGCAGGCGAGTTCGCCCTCTCCATCGGCGACCAGGTGAAGGTGGCGATGGAAACCGTCGACGACGGCTGGGGCGAGACCCGCCTGTCGCGCGAGAAAGCCCGCCGCGCCGAGTCCTGGCAGATGCTGGAGGACGCCTTCGACACCAACGAGGTGGTCACCGGCCTCCTGAACGGCAAGGTGAAGGGCGGCTTCACGGTGGACATCGACGACATCCGCGCCTTCCTCCCTGGCTCCCTGGTGGACATCCGCCCGCTGCGCGAAACGGCGCATCTCGAAGGCCGCCGCCTGGACTTCAAGGTCATCAAGCTCGATCAGCGCCGCAACAACGTCGTCGTCTCGCGCCGCGCGGTGCTCGAAGAGGAGAACAGCGCCGAACGCGAGGCCCTGCTCGCCTCCTTGCAGGAAGGCCAGCAGATGAAGGGCGTGGTGAAGAACCTCACGGACTACGGCGCATTCGTCGATCTCGGCGGCGTGGACGGCCTGCTGCACATCACCGACATGGCCTGGCGCCGCGTGCGCCATCCGAGCGAGATCGTCAACGTCGGCGACGAAGTGCAGGTGAAGATCCTGCGCTTCGACCGCGAGAAGAACCGCGTCTCGCTGGGCATGAAGCAGCTTGGCGACGACCCCTGGGTGGACATCACGAGCCGCTACGGCGAAGGCAGCCGCGTGCAGGCGACGGTCACCAACCTCACGGACTACGGCTGCTTCGCGGAGATCGAAGAGGGCGTGGAAGGCTTGGTACACGTCTCCGAGATGGATTGGACGAACAAGAACATCCACCCCACCAAGGTGGTCGCGGTCGGCGACCAGGTGGAAGTGATGGTGCTGGACATCGACGAAGACCGGCGGCGCATCTCGCTCGGCATCAAGCAGTGCCGCCCCAATCCCTGGGACGAGTTCGCCGCCGCCCACAACAGCGGCGACCGCATCAGCGGGCGCATCAAGTCCATCACCGACTTCGGCATCTTCATCGGCCTGCCGGGCGGCATCGACGGCTTGGTCTACATCTCCGACATCTCCTGGAACGAACCCGGCGAAGTGGCGGTGCGCCGCTACAGCAAGGGCGAGGAACTGGACTCGGTCATCCTCTCCATCGATCCGGTGCGCGAGCGCATTTCCCTCGGCATCAAGCAACTCGACGACGACCCCTTCACGGATTTCGTGGAAGCGAATCCGCGCAACACCGTGGTGCAGGGCGACGTGACGGAAGTGGAAGCCAAGGAAGCGACCATCCGCCTCGCGGCGGAAGTCGAGGGGCGGCTGAAGGCGTCCGAGATTCGCGTCGACCGCGTGGACGACGCCCGCAGCGCGCTTTCCGTCGGCGACGAGATCACCGCCAAGATCATCGGCATCGACCGCCGCAACCGCGTCATCAACCTGTCCATCAAGGCCTGCGAGCGGGACGAAGAGAAGGAGGCGCAGCGCGAGTACCAGCGGCAGGAGGCCGAGCGCCCCGGGCCGACCACGCTGGGCGACCTCATCAAGGAGCAGATGAACCGCCGCGAGTCGTAGCGCGGCGCCAACGGCCGCCCGAGTGTCGAGAACGCCCATGACGAAGTCGGAGCTGATCGATCGCATCGCCTTGCGCCAGCGCACCTGCACGGCCAAGGAGACGGAACAGGCCGTCAACGCCCTGCTCGAACACATGGTCGAATCCCTCACCGCGGGCGAACGGGTGGAAGTGCGCGGCTTCGGCAGCTTCTCGCTGCACTACTGGCAACCCCGCACGGGCCGCAATCCCAAGACCGGCGCGGCGGTCGAACTCACCGCCAAGCACGTCCCCCACTTCAAGCCCGGCAAGGAACTGCGGAATCGCGTGAACGCCGCTGCCGGAACGCCGCGCCGCCCTTGAGTCCACGCGCCATCACGAGTGCGCCGAACTCCGTAGCGGGCGAACCAACCCCATGCGCTGGCTGAAGGCGCTTGCCGTCGTCGGCCTGCTGGCCGCGCTGGTGCTCTTGGGCCTCGTGCTGGCGGTGGACAACCACGCCATGATCTCGCTGCGCCTCCTGAACCTGGAAACGCCGCAACTCGCCGTCTTCTGGTGGCTCTACGCCGCGTTCCTCGGCGGCGCACTGGTCGGCTTGGCGCTGTGTTCCTTCGCGCTCGCCCGCCGCAAGCTCGGCGAGCGGCAGTTGAAGCGCACCCTCGCCGAGCGCGAACGCGAGATTGCGCGGCTCAAGGGGGCAACGCCGCGGGGAGCCGAGGCAGGTGCGCCGTCGTAGGCGTCCTTTTGCGGGCGCATAGCCAAAGTCGCACAAGCTGTGTAGGCAATCTCGCACACGACGACGCGGCAATTTCGCACAAGCGGCGGCGTCAATGGCGCACAGGGTCCGTCCCGTCGAGCGTCTACAGTCTGCTCTCCACCAACTGATTGGAGAAGACAATGGCTTGGCTACCAGCGCTCTTTCGCGCCGGCGCGAGCAGAACCTGCGGCGCGTTCCTCGTGCTGCTTCTGGCCGTTTCGGGCTTGACCGCCCACGCGCAGCAGCGCGTCAACATCAACACCGCCGATGCGCCCACCATGGCCAGCGTCCTCAGCGGCGTCGGCCTGAAGAAGGCCGAAGCCATCGTGGCCTACCGCGAGGCCAATGGCCGATTCAACGCGCCCGAGGAATTGGCGAAGGTGAAGGGCATCGGCCCCTCCACCGTCGCCCGCAACGCGGAGAGAATCGCCATCAGCGCCGAGCAGGCCAGCGCCGGCGGTTCGGCAGCGGCGCCGCCAGCCGAGGCGGAGGAATAGCCGTCGGCCGGTTCGTCCGCACGATGAACCAAAGCGCCTTGGTAACCGGCGCCGGCGGATTCATCGGCAGCCATCTCGTCCGCGATCTGCAGCGGGCGGGATGGCATGTCGGCACGCTGCGCGCACGGCACGAAGACGGTTCCGGCGCCAATCCCGCCAGCGCCGAAGCCGCCGGCAGGGTCCTCTTCCATCTCGGCGGCATCGCCCACCAGCGCGCCGGCATCCGACTCCAGATGGCCGCCAACCGCGACCTGGCGTTGGACCTCTACGAATGGGCGGCTCGGGCCGGCGCACGCGGCTTCGTCTTCGTGAGCACCAGCAAAGTGCTCGGCGAGAGCAGCCCAACCCCGCTCTCCGTTCACGCGCCAAGACGCCCCCGCGGCGCCTACGCCCAGAGCAAGGCCGCAGCGGAGACGGCGTTGCTGGCGGCCCACCGCCGCCACGGCCTGCCGCTCGCCATCGTGCGCCCGCCGCTGGTCTACGGCCCAGGCGTCAAGGCGAACTTCCGCTTGCTGCTGCGGGCGCTCGCGCACGGCGCACCGTTGCCTTTGGCGAGCGCGACATCCCGCCGCAGCTACGTCTCCGTCGGCAACTTGGCGAGTGCGCTCGCCGCCATCGGCGCATCTCTCGCACGGCCCGCAAGCGCCGAAATCTGGCACGTCACCGACGGCAACGCCCTCTCGACGGCAGCCCTCTGCGGCATCCTCGCCGGCCACCTCGGCCGCAGCGCGAGACTCTTCCCAGTGCCGCGCAGCGCGTTCGCGGCGGCATCTCGCATGAGCGACGGCCTCGGCCTGCCGAAAAGCCTAGTCGCCAGCCTGTTCGATCCCTTCCCCCTCGACGATTCCGCATTCCGAGCGCGTTTCAGCTGGACACCCCCCGAAGCCCAGGACGCCGCCCTCAAGGCCACCGCCCACTGGTTTCGTTGACCGCATCCAGCCGGTGGAAGTAGAGTGCCCACGAACCCGAAACCCGTGCAAGCGGCCGCGAAGATGAACCGAGACCACGAGCGCAAGCCCGTCGACGTGGCCCCCTACGCGCTGCGGCGCGATCGGCCCGAAGACGAAAATCTCCACGAATTGGCCGGCAACTTGGCGGCTGGCTACGGCGAGAACCTCGTCGTCCTGCTCGGCGCGGGCGCGTCCGTCGGCGCCACGGCCAGCGGCGAGAAGCCCCCCACGGCGGTGGCGCTGCGCGACGAACTCTGGCGGCGCTTCATGCTGCCGCCCAACGCGGACTTCGACTTCGGCAACCTCGGCGCCATGACGCTCGACCAAGCCGCAGCGTTCGCCGAAACCAAGGTGGGCCGCGCACCGGTCACCGAGTTCGTGGCGTCGCGCTTTCGCACGGAGAGAACGCTATGGCAACACGCCGTGCTGCGCTACCTGAACCCCAATTCCCTCTTCACCACCAACACCGACCTGCTGGTGGAGCAGGCGTGGCATCTGCAAATGCCGAACAATGGCGTGCCGCCGTTGGTGGCGATCTTCTCCGCGCAACAGCGTGTGGTGCCGAACTTCATTCCCCTGTACAAGCCGCACGGCTCCGCGGACCGCGCCTTGGATCCCGTCGGCTCCGGCGGCCCGGTGATTACCACCATCGACTACTTTGACATGATCGCGGACAAACAAGCGATGCTGAACGGCTGGCTGGCCCAAGCCAAGAACGCCTGCGTGCTGATGGTCGGCTACAGCATGACGGACATGGACATCGCCGCCCGCCTCTACAACATCAAGAAGAACAACGGCGGCCTGCATTGGTATTCCGTATTCCCGCGCGCCGACAGCACCGTGCGCAAGTATTGGGCGGAGCGCCTACGGATACGCGCCATAGACCGCCGCTTCGCAGAGTTCATGGTCGATCTGGACGGCCTGCTGAACTTCATCCCGCCAGAGTGGAAATACGAACGAATCGGCGAACGGCAACAGCAGCAACTGATTCAGTAGGCCGTTGGCGCTGGGCCGCGGGCAGTTCCAACACGGCGTCAGAGAGGCGCTGGCCCGGTGCCAGCGGATTCACAGTTCGCGCAGATCTCCAACTCGATCGTCAGCCGTGCCGTCACGCGCACGGCTTGAAGATCGAGTACGAACCCCTAACCTCTCTTCCGCACCGGGCCTTTCGTTCGCTTCGGTCAGGGAGTCCAGCTCACCCCAACGAGCACCACCGGCCAAATCTCCAAGTCGCTGAGGTCGTCGCCTAGGGCTTCGTGCTCCGTCTGTAGATTCCGGACCAAATCAGTGGTCAGCCCCATTGCGCGATCGCACAAGGCGCCGCTGAGATCGACGGCGCCAGAGTTGGACACGGTGAAGCCGCAAGTGCCAAATCCGGAGGCTGCCAGCGAGCCCGACGCCGAGACGCTGGGCGTGCCTTGAAGCAACACGCCGGCGTCCACGAAGAAGCCAAACCCGCTGTTTTGGCGACTCCGCCATCCCAGCCCTAGATACGGAGCGGCGCCGTCGCCAAGTTCCAGGTCCACGTTCAGTGTGCCCGAATACCTTGCTTCGCCAATGTCGAGGTTGCTGCTGTTGCTGCTTGCCACAAACGCATTCCCGTTCCAAAGAACGCCGCCGGTGACTCGAAATCCGCTGCCGCCGACTGGGAACCAGTCCAACAGCATTCCAAACTGCTGCAGTTCAAGGTCGCCCTCGAACTCATTCCCGCTCACCTGGCGGTCGAATCCGTAGTCGAAACGGCCGTAGCGGCCTCGAACGACCAGTGGCGCACCCGGCAGGTCGTATCCCGCGCTGATCCCCAGGCCCAACGTGCCGCCGTCGACGCCAATCGAAATGCCGCCCCTTTCATCGACTTCGTTTGCGGCCGCGACGGCGCAAGCGAAGACGGCAAGCAGGGCGGCGCCGTTCAGCATTTTTTTCATCTTAGTTCCCATTTTCATGCCTCCTTTAGGCTGGTGTCGTTGCGCTGTCGAGCGTAACCGCCCGCCAGCAACTCGAAGTGACTCGTGCCCAGTGCGACCAATGGTTAGGTGCCATCAATCGCTGACCCTTTCTGGAAGTCCCCGGCGCGAGTAGATCCATTGATGCCCCAAGGGCTGGGCCTCGACTCGGGCAGCGCCAGTCGGCAGGTCGATCTCCAGGTAGCAGACGCGGCCATCGCTGCGCGACGGGCACTCCGGCCAGTCGCGCGAATAGGCCGCGGCGGACAGCGTTCCGTCATGGACTTTCCAGGGCGGGTAGTACGGCGCAGTGTGCATCTCGCCGCGGGCCGCCGCCTGCTCGTCCAGGAGAAACATCTCGCCCACCCCTTCGCCGACGGCGACCGTCAGCGTCTCGCCGTGGATTTCCACTTCTTCGAGAGCCGCGCAGTCGAGGAGCGAGCGCCATTCGCGCTGCAAGCCGTCCCAAGCGAGCAGCGCGCCCTCGCAAGGGGTGCGGAACTCGTCCTTCCCGTCGCTGGCCGGAACCCGCGGCTGGCTGTGCAGCCGCTTGTATTCGACGCCCACCACTTTCCAACGCGATTCGCCCTCGACCTCCCAAATCCCGATCACGTCCTCCGGCAACGCGCGCAGCTTGTCCAGCTGCATGGCGACCTCCGCCGCGGAAACCGCCCGCGTTGGCAACGGCTGCATCTCGCCGTTCGTCTCCAGGCCCGACGCCTCGCCCACGCGCAGGGCGGCGATGGCTGCTTCGTAGGCGGTCTGGGCGGACGCCTGCCCTCGCCAATCGCAAACGCCTTGCGCGTCTGCCGCCAGCGACGAAGCATCCAGCTCTTGCTCGTGCAGCACTGGGACTTCGCGCACAACCGTGGCGAACGCGCCTTTGGCGTCGTCGTACTGCAAATACACGCGGTCCTCGGACGTGCAGCAGCTGCCGTCGTAGGAGTGCTGGAACATCGCCACGTCCGTGTTCGTCTGCGGATCCCGACAGGTGCCCACGAAGGTCGTGTAGTCGTCGTAGACCATGATCGGCCGCACCACGCCGTGCCGATCTTCCACCGCAGCCGCTTCGTATCGGCCGGAGCGGTGACGGTCTTCGTCGACGAGCTCGAAGATTTCGAACAGCAGACGTTCTTCGGCACCGGCGGAAGTGACGCTGCCTTGCATCTCGCGCCCGCCGAAGACGAACCCGCTCGGCAAGGCATAGGCAATGCGCACGCGCCCGACCGCGGAACCGGCAGCCGGAGCGACGGTCCCGGGGTGCCCCGACGTGTCCACGCCCTGCCAAGTGCCGCCCGATCCTGCCGTGTGGATAGGCAGCGGCGTCAACGGCGCAGCGTCGTCGCCGTCGTCCTCCCCGCCAGCGGCGCGCAGCGCGCCCAGCACCGGATCGCGCTCCGCCAAGCGTTCCCACCTGCCCTTGGTTTTGTGCCGCAGCCGGTTCGTCGCCAGCCGCCACGGCGTCCAGCCTCCCAGGCGCGTGCGCGCCTTCGCATCCGCGCCCTTGGCCAGCATCGCCTCGACCAACGCAAGCGCTGCCGCGCCCTCGCCGCCGCAGCAAGGCGCGTCGCCGGCAAGCACGGCGTCGGCGAGGCTGGGCGCTTGCAGCGCAGCCAGGTGCAGCGGCGTCCAACCGACCAAATCCGTCGCCGCCGCAGGGTCGGCGCCTTGCGCGAGCAGCAGCTTGGCCACCGCCAGATCGGGCCGGGCCGTTCCCAGGAGCAGGGCCAGGTGAAGCGGCGTCCACCCGCTTTCCGCCTGTGCGTTCACATCCGCGCCGTATTCAAGCAACAGCGCCGCCGAAGCGATGGACTCGTACTCGGCCGCCGCGTGAAGCGCCGTGTAGCCCTCGAAACGGACCCCCCAGCCGCTCCTGAGCAGATAGCGTGTTGGGGCGCTCGCCTCGACCGATGATTCCAACAGCGCTGCAACGACCTTGTGGCTGTCCAGGCTGGCGGCCACGACGAGCGCTTCAGTGGCGTCCGCCGCATCCAGGCCCGGCAGCAGCCGCAACACCGTCTCGGCGTCGTCCTGCTCAATCGCCTGCGACAACCGAGCCGAGACGTCCTCGATCGGGTGCTCCAGCGACGATTGGCCATCCGTGCCCGCGGCGGCGCTCAGCGCGATGACGAGCGCCACAAGCGCCGCGCGCATGAAGCTTCGCGATGGCGTTGGGCTACGCATGATGTCGCCGCTCGACGTTCGTTCGCACATTGGCACATTGGTTCATCTTGCCGCATTCCCCATTGGCAGTTCGCGCCGCGTCCTCGGCATCGGGAAGTCAATCCTCCAACTGAAAGTCGAATCGGGCCTGCACGCCGCGCACCTCGACGGGTACGCCGTCTACGGTCCTTGGGGTGTACCGCCACCTGTTCAGAGCCGCTCGCGCGGCGCGGTCAAAGAGGCCCCGCGGTTTTGCCTCGACTACAACGACATCCTCCACACGACCGGTTGGCGCAATCGTAAACGACAGCACGACGTGCCCTCCCACGTCCCGTCGTGCCGCGGTACGCGGAAAGTTAGGTTCAACTCGTTCCATGAGACGGTATTCCTGGATATCCGCAGGCCGCGTTCTCGTGTCGGGGGGAGTCGCCCTTTGGGCAGGCGGGTCGGGCGGAGGCGGAATCGCCACCAAGGCCACTCGCGTGGCGGAGCGGGATGATCCGTGCGACACCCCCACCGTCTTCTCGCGGAAGCCTTGTGCGCTCACGACTATTCGATAGGAGCCGGGCGGCGTTTCCACGCCGGGCCGCCGCATCCGCCTCGATTGCCAAACCACCGCTCCGTCGCCATGTACAACCTTCACTAAAGCGTCGGGCGGAACCGTCTCGACAAAAATCGGCGCATCCGCAGATGGTGCTCCTTCGAACACGGTAGAGGAAAGAGTCAACACGATTCGATGCGTCGTCGGCGACGTGCCGTGCGACACTCGACGTTCCTCCTGTGCATCGTAGCCCTCAGCTCTGGCCCCTACCCAATAGTCGCCAGGCGGCAGTCGCACGCCAGGTCGTTCCATCGGCCTCGAATCCCACAAGGCCGTTCCGTCGGCACCCATGACGCTCACCAGTGCATCGGATGGGGTCGTTTCGACAAAGAACGGCGCTTCTTCAGGAACAACCTGGTCCAGCACGACGCGATGCGCCGTGGCCGACGTTCCGTGCCGCACGACTTCGGTCTTGGTGTAGAAGCCAACCGCACTCACTTCCACACGATATTCTCCTGGTGCCAGCGCCATGCCGTCTTGGTATGCCTGTGCGACATCCATGATGCGCACTCGCGCGTGCCTTGGAACCGTCTCGACAAAGAGCGGTGCTTCTTCGGGAGGAATCGGATCCAGCACGACTTGATATGTCGTGGCCGACATGCCGTGCCACACGTCCTCCGCTTTCGTGCGGAAGCCCGGTGCGCTCACTTCCACGCGGTATGCTCTTGGCGCCAGCGCCATGCCGTCTCGGTATGCCTCGGCGATGTCCATGATGCGCACCCGTGCGTTCGCTGGGACAGTCTGGATGTGGAATGGTGCGCCTGTTGGCTTCCGCGGCACGTCTGGTTCGGGCTCCTCGAGCTTAGGTTCCCCAAAAATTCGAAGGTCCGCGTTGAGGCCTTCGCCTCCCGGCGCCGAATCCGCTCCGAGGGAGTAGATCGCAAAGCCATTCGACGCGTCCGCTGGGTACGCGTACTGGTAAGGCGCCTCCCACGGATCAACTGGCACGTCCGAGACATAGGGGCCAGCCCAAGATGCTGCGACATCCTTCGGCGGCGTCAGCAATGCCCGCAAGCCCTGGTCGGTGGACGGAAATACGCCAGTGTCCAGCCGATACGAGAGCAATGCCGACTCGAACGACCTCAACCCGGCCTCTGCGATCAGCACCCGTGCTCGCTCTTCCACTTGCTGAATGCGTTCGTAGCGCACTCCTACAACCGAGGCGACCACAGCCGCCACGACAACGACGACGACGGCAACAAGCACCCAAGTGCGGGTAGATCGCTTGAACGTCTTCATCCTGCGCTTTGCCGACGTTCAATCAACGTCGGCGCACATGCGCCACAATCGCGAGACCACGACCTACTCCTGGCCTATTCCTCTAGCCACGCGGAGTCCCACGCAGCCGCTCCGACTGCCCGCGTCATCGCTGTCGCGACCAGATGCGCGCAATTCTTGCGCACTCGTCGACCAACAGCCTCCGCGCACCACTCGGCGTTCACAGGAGGGAGACGACCACGCCGACCCGTCTCGGGGCGCGTTGCTGTAGCCGCTCTGATAGCAGTCTTGCACCCACTCCGCCGCATTGCCGAACACGCCGCTCAAGCCCAGCTTGTCGGGGCGCAATCTTCCGACCGGCGACGTGCTCTTGCCGTCCCATCGGCTTCCGCAGTCACGGCAGTTGGCCCGCCCAGATTGTTTGAAGTTGGTGGCGGACGCCCGTGCCAGCAATTCCGCTTCCGCCTCCGTAAGGAGTCGGTACGGCCGCCCCGCCTTTTCCGCGAGCCATCTCGTGTATGCGACGGCGTCGTTCCAGCTCACGCAGACGACCGGATGTGCGTCGTCCTGATCGAACCCCGGATTGCGCCAGCTTCGCCCTTCGGTCCGACCCGCTCCCCGCCTTTCCGTCAAACGCGCCCATCCCGCCCTCTTCACTTGACAATCACTCCCGCCATCGTGGCCGGTGTCCCGCGCAAACTCCTCGAACTGCCCGACGGACACTTCGAACTGACCCACTGCGAAGGGCCCTGGCACCGTCACGTTCGTAACCGGGGCTTCGTCGTCCCTTTCCCAAGAGCCGCGCTCGAACGCACCGCCGTTTACCACAACCATCCATGGACAACCCCAGCCCTCGCAGTCCTGGAATTGGTGGCCGGCTGGCTTGCCGACGGCCGGATCTTCCCGAGGAACAACCGATGGAGTCGGAGGGCCATCGTCTCCCCTCGGATGAACAAGCCGCGCTGTCTTACAGATGTCGACTTCCTCATAAACGTGCTGCCCCTCGTCTTCGACAAGGACGTCGAACAGGCACTGATCCTCTGTGAATTGGTGCAATCGCGTTGTGTACTCCTCGCCCGGCGACAACGTACCTTCCGCAGCCAAGAGATCCGCGCCCCATCCTTCGCTTTCGTGGTCAATAGATACGCGAATGAAGTAGACGGTATCTCCTCCCTCGTTTGCGACCGTCAGCTCGTTTCCTTCAAGGAACACGATCCTCGGATCGTCGCACAGGTTTCGGCGGTATTGGACGCTGGCTCGTGCCGGTGTCGTCAACCGGACGTCGAAAGTGCAGTGATTCTTGTACCGCTCTTCCAGCATGATGACCCGTTGGTACCCCGGCGCGATGATTTCGTCGTCCCTGAGTCTGTCCGGCCCCCACGATTCCTCAAAGTCTGGATTCGCCTGCACCATCGCGATTGTCGTCCGGCTCTCGTTCGAAATGACCAAACCGCGACCCCCATCAAACACCACATAGGCGTTCTCGCATAGGTCGCGCCCCATGAAGGTCCGATAGAGGCCGTTCGTCCATTTGACGCGAATGTCGAACATGCAGTGGGTAGCTGCTCCCCGAACATCGAATTGGCGTCTGCTGCCAGGTGGAAGTACCGTTGATGCCAGCAAATCCTCGCCCCAGTCGTCGTCATAGTCTGGCCCGGCCTCAACTTGCTGAATGACCACGTCGCTCCGGTTGTCGAGCGTGAATGTGATGGCGTCTGCGCTTTGGGCGAACGCCATGGACACCAAGACGGCGCCGACAAACCATCCGGCTTCTTTTGTTCTCGCCCACCCCATGATTCTCCTCCTCTTGTTTCAGCGAGCAAATGCGCGTTTTATTGCGCGTTCTAACGACTCAAGCCTTCCCGGCTGATTCACCGAGCGATCTCCGCCGCAACACGAAATCCGACGTTGTCCGAGCCCACCGCGGGATCGCCGAAACGCCTCGTTGGCGCCCTCACCCCTCGAGGCTCGCTGTACCAGGAGCCGCCACGCAAGGCGTGGCGGACGGGCCTGCCCTTTTCGCGCCGTTCAGCGTCGCAGTCGCTCGTCCATGCCGAACCATCGTGGGGTGCCGCAACGTAGTTTTGATGCCAACAATCTGCAGTCCACTCGGATACGTTCCCCAGCATGTGATGCAAGCCCCACGGATTTGGGCGAAAGCGCGTTTCGCTGCTCGGAGCGGCGTAGACGTATCCGTCGTCGCAGCTGGCGATTGTCCAGTCGTTATATTCGGTCTGGGCAGTGACATCGGCACCGTTTTCGTGGATGCACTGGTCTTCCAATCTGCCTCCCCAGTGCCGGTCGGATGATGTTCCTGCCAGGGCGGCGTATTCCCACTCCGCTTCAGAGAGGAGCCGATACCGTCGTTCGGTCTTCGCCGTAAGCCAATTGGCGTATTCCTTCGCGTCCGCTACAGTCGCATGTACGACGGGTCGCTGCCCGCGCCCCCTCCCGTCGTCCTGGAGGTCCCGTGTGCATCCCCCGTCGTCTACACACGCATCCCACTCTTCGAACAACACCTCGAACACTCCCACAGCGATTGGATATTGGATCGCGACGTCGTGCTCTGGGCCTTCGTTGGGAAATCGGTCAGGTCCTCGGCTTGTGCCCATCCTATAACTCCCCATCGGGAGTTCGACCATCTTTGGGCATACGGAACAGTCCTGGAAAGGCAGGCCAATCCACCTGTTCGTCGGTTCGTCGCCGTGCCGCAGCGTGCGATCCACCCGGTCGAAGCCGTGCGCTGTCACCCGAACGTCATAGCTGCCGGGCGGAAGGTTGATCCCTGCCTCGTAGGGAGGGCGGATGTTCATTATCTGAACGCGAGCATCCGGCGGGCCGGTACGCACCGTAAAGGGCTGGCAGGTCGGGCAGTCGATGAAGGGCTCCGGAGGGTCCGGCTCCATCGGAGGTGGCGTCGGTTCCGAAACAGGTGCCGGATCTACCGCGAGCAGGTCAACGGCGGGCGCGTCGTCTTCGCCGCCAAAAACGACGTCGTTGTTCCAGCAGAGGTCCTGCTTCTTCTCTTCGTAAGTCTGTCGATCCTCGGCCCTGATGAAGACGTCGAATTCGCAGGCGTCCCCATACTCGCTATCGCCAAGCAACACCTCATGCTTGGCGCCGGACGAAATGGTCGCCACGCCCAGCTTGTTGTCGCCGTAGTTGCCCATGGCCACGGGTGCCGCCCGCACAACCTCGATCTTTTGTGGGCTGCGGTTGGTTACGGTGAACGAGGCCACCCGGGGCGGCGGCAATACAGCAGGCGCCGGCGGCGGCCACAACCAAGCGCCAAGCTCGCCTACGAATCTCGGGCTCGAAATGAACACCAACAGCATCAACCCAGCAAGTCCAAGGATGGTCGCCGCCCACACCAGATTGCGGAATGAGCCGGTGCGACGGAGAAGCTTGGCCGGCCGGCCTTCGTCGCCCACTGCTTCCTCGGCGTCGCGGACGTCACGTTGAATGCGCTCCCGAACCGTTCCATCGGCGTCGCGGTCCGGTTCTTCCCAAGGCCGTTCGCTGTGCAACGCGGAATAGGTGTCGGACTGTGGCGGCGAAGGCGGCACCGTCGTAGGCGCGGTCCCATGCATGGCGGCCAGCCACTCGTCGACGCTCTGGGGTCGCTCCTCCTCGTTCAGCCGCAAGCCCCAATCCACTGCCTCCAGCAATGCGCCTGAATAGCCTTCGGGTTGCGCTTCGGCCAAAGAGGGTAGCGGGTCTTCGTGCCCCTTGTAGACATTGCGTTGTCGCCGCGGGGATTCCTCCGGAGGCTTGCCGGCGATCGCTCGATAGCAGAGGGCGGACAAGGCGTAGATGTCCGTGTACGGGCCGAGCTCGCCCTCGCTGTCGTATTGTTCCGGCGGCGAGTACGGCGGCGAGACGATCGTCTCCATGCTCTTCGACTTCACCCCAAGAGCGTTGCGGGCGGCGCCGAAGTCCAGCAGCACGGGGGACTCGTCGGACCGGCGAACGAAGACGTTGGCGGGCTTGATGTCTCGGTGCCACACGCCTTGTCGATGGACCTCGCACAGACCGTCCGCTATGGGGAACAGAATGCGCTTCAACTGCGACTCCGTTAGCGCACCACGGCGGCGCAGCAACTCATCCAGCGGCTCGCCATCCTCGTATTCCATGACGATGTACGCAGTGTTGTTCATCTCGACGAAGTGCTTGACCTCTACGATGTTCGGATGCTTGAAACGAGCGAGCATACGGGCCTCGTCGACGAAACTCTCTCTGCCCCACTCGAAATCCTCCCGATTCTTCTTGGCATTCGGATGCACCTCAATGCCGTCACGTATTGCGAATTGGCCTGGCAGGTACTCCTTGATCGCGAACTTCTCCTTATTGTAGTTCTCGGCGAGGTACGTTATTCCGAAACCGCCATCGCCGAGAACGCGCGAAAGCCGATAGCCGGCGATGTCGGTGCCTTCTGGCAGCGAGATGTGGTCTTTTTCGCTCACGAGACTACCTCAGCGCTATCGGCCGCACACGCGGGCCAGACCTCGGCTAGGCCGTCCGCATCGCCATGCCGCGACCGTCAGATTGTCGCAAGCGGGCCCGCCGGCAGACCGTGCATGTGCCACCAGCCCCTTCAACGCCGCGGTGAGATCCGGAACATCAAACACTTTCTCGAGCTCCGCATTGGAGACATGCTCCCAAACGCCGTCGCTGGCGAGCAGGAACGCGTCGTCCGCAGCCACGGTCTTCGCATCGAAATCCGGCCTTGGCGTTTGCGGGCCGCCAAGGGCTTCGTAGAGCCGGTTCTGATCCGGGTGGGTCTTCATTTCTTCTTCGGTGATCCGTCCTCTGAGCCGCATCATCTCTACCACCGAGTGGTCGATCGTCCGATCTGCCAACCGACCATCCTCGATGCGGTATAGCCGGCTGTCTCCTACATGCGCCCACGTTGCCAGTCCGTCGGCAATGTGGAGAAGCACGCAAGTGCTGTGTGGCGACTCCCTCCCGGCCGTTGATTCAATCGCGTTGATGCGACGGTGCGCATTGGCGACAATGGCATCCAGTTGGCTTTCCGTGTCCTGAAGGTGCCCTGTGTGCGCAAAAAAGTGCTCTCGCGCCGTGTCAACGACCGCCTGCGCGGCGAGAGCCCCGCTCTCGTGTCCTCCAAGACCGTCGGCGACGACGAGCAGTTGCGCACCGTCGTGGTCGAATACGGCGACGCGATCTTGCTGCTCCTCCCTTCCGCCCATGTCGGCCCAAATGGCGGTCTCCGGCAAGGGCTTGCAAACGGGTTGGCCGGTCACCGGCATCCCCCTGTGCCAAGATCCCGCCCCGAGCCGGAGCGGTCGAGGGAGACGTTGCCATCGGCGTCTACTTCGAACTCCGCCGCCAACCTCACTTGGTCGTCTGAAGTAAGTCTCACGTTGGGAATCTCGATCTTGCCCTCCTGCCAGAGGATTCCCCCTCGTACACTTGGAAAGGGAGACCCGCTGTCGTCGCTGTAGAGCTTGTAACAGACGCGATAGCGCCCCGGTTCGGCGTTGGGATGGAGCCAGATTTCGTTGCCCGGTCCGCTCGTGTTGTCCTCTTCAAATGCGGCGTCGGACCCCGAGTGGCGTCTGTCCGAGAAGTAGAACTCGTTGCCTTGGGGATCCACCACATGCAAATCGACATCGTCGTTGCCAGTCGACCAGCTCGCCAGCACCAAGACGAAGGTCTTCTTCAGAGCTCGACGGCAGCTCTCCAGTTCCGCGTTCACGGCGTCCAACTGCGCCGCAGCTGCGCCTGCGGAGGCCGCCCGAGCTTCCGCCGCCTCAAGGGCCGACTGAAGTTCACCGTTGCGCGACTCGGCGTTCGCCAAGTCCGCCTGACACCGCGCCAACGCCGCGGCGTCAACGGACTGCCCCAATTGACTTTGGCACCGCGCAAGCGCCTCTTCGGCCTGCACGCGCGCCTCCTCTTCCCTGCCACGCGCGTTTTCGCAGGCGTCTAGGGCAGATTGCAAGTCTTCGGCACGATCTGCGCCTTGCGACGTCATGGTAAAGAAGACCATGAAGATCATGGACATCACGATGAACGCGCCCAGCGCAGACGCGAAAAGATCCAGCGCCGAGACGCTGAACACATTGATTTCACGGCTCTTCTTCTTCACGCGATTCAGACCTCCCGGATCACTTCTCGTACAGTCGGTTGATGAGATTGTCCAAGCAGTATTGGCCGGAACGATTCAGCGCCGTCTCTTCACGACCTTGAGCGAGGTGCATCAAGAAGACCAGCACGGCGGAGAGCAGGAGTGCGACCAGGGTCGTGTTGAACGCAAGGGCCAAACTGCCTGTGAGCGCCTTCATCCAGACACCCAACGCACCGACGTCGTCAACGTCAGGCATGTTTCCCGCTTCGCCAAGGGCCAAGGCGATGCCGATGACTGTGCCGATGAAGCCCAACGTGGGAATCAGCCAACTGAGGTAGCGCAGCATGTTGTATTTCAGATCGACCTCGTGCTGGAACAATTCCAGGCTTGAGTTCAACAGCGCGTTGGCCTGATCGACAGACCGGCTGCTCTGAAACTGCAGCACGACGCGCCCCACAAGGCGTTGGAGGAAGCCGCTTTCGGTCAACGGCGAGGGCCTCACGTTGGCGTAGATGTGGCCGAGGTCCTTGGCGCGCAACATGGTTTCCTCGTCCTCCGGCAGGATCCCGAGGCGTATTTGGCGCAACTCCCTCCCGCCGCGCGTGAAGCGCACCAGAACGTCGCCGATGCCCGCGAAGAACAACAGCCACATCAAGTTCTGGATGGTCAATGGGTAGATGCCGCTGGCCCGATCAAGCAGGATTCCGCCCGCACTGACCTTTTCCGGCTCGGGCGGCAGAGCGATGCTCAGGATCGCGACGAGCACCGCGCCAACGAAGATGCCGCCCACGGCGGCGATGACCCTCAACAGCGTTTCGTTCATCGGTCTACACAGTCCCCAACCCGATTGAGTACAAGCCTTGGCGTTGCCGCTCGTTCGGCTGTGTCGTCACTGTCCTCACTCCCCCACCACTTCGCCGGAACGCGGGTTGCGCCGTACGCGGACATAGGCATGGTCGAAATCGCCGAGTGCGTCCTCGCTGGGCTCTGGCGGGAGGCTGTCATCCTCTTCCCATCGCTCCATTCCCATTGCTACAAGCGTCTCCGCCGACGTCTCGTAGTCGCCAAGCCGCAACGGGTCGCCTCCCCGCACGACCTCTTTGAGAATTCGTTCCCAGCGCCCACCGCGAAATACGAACGTGCCATTCCTGCTGCCTTGGTCCTCCACGACGTAGCCTAGCGTTGCGCTATTGCTCATCGACGCCTGTGGCACAACCAGCTCCACATGAAGTCGCGAGACGCTTGCATGGGCGAGCGTCACATCCGCGTCCTGCCCTCGACCCACGAGCAGGCGAAGCGCTGGCACGGCGCGCGCCGCTTCGGATGCGGGCTCGTCCGCACGCATGGTCGGCATGGTCTCGGCCGTTGCATTCGTTCGCCTAGTCGGGCGGGGATACCCCTCTATGGCCCTCAGCCACTCCCCGACGTCTTGCGGTCGCTCGCGTTCGCCAAGCCGCAGCCCCCAATCCACGGCCCTGAGCATCGCAATCGAGTAACTTCGGTGCCCGCTCGCCTCCTCCGCCAGCGGCGCGACCGGATCGCTGCCACGGCCGGAAGACCGCTGGCGACTCGGGGAAGGGGCTGGCTTTTTGCCGGTGATGGCTTGAAAGCAAACCGCCGCCATCGCGTAGATGTCCGACCAGGGCCCCTGTGCTTCGCCGTTGCGTTCGTATTGCTCGGGTGGGGAGTAGCCCGGCGTAACGAGCGCCGTCACTTTCCGCGACCTGTGGCCGACGGCTTGCCGAGCGGCGCCGAAGTCCAACAAGACCGGCGAGCCGTCGCTGCGCCGCACGTAGATGTTCGAGGGCTTGATGTCCCGGTGCAGGAAGTTTCGGCTATGTACGGTGCGCAGACCGTCGAGCAGGGGCAGGAGCAGGTGTCTGAGTTGCTTCTCGGTCAAAATGCCGTACCGTTCGAGAAGGACGTTCAATGGCTTGCCGTCCTCGTAATCCATGACGATGTAGGCCGTCCCATTGCCCCGAAAGCAGCCGTCTACCCCCACCACATGGTCATGCTGGAACTGCTCCAACGTCTTGGCTTCGTCCATGAAGCGAACCAATCCCCACTCGAAATCGTCCGTCGCGGCATTTGACCTCGGGACGACTGCATTGCCATCGCGAACGGCAACTTCGCTCGGCAGATATTCTTTGATTGCCGCAAGCCTGGAGTGCGGCAATTCCTCGACAAGATATGTGACGCCAAACCCTCCCGTGCCCAAAACATCCAACACGCGGTAGCCGCTGAGCATGGTCCCTGGGGCGAGGGCTAGCCTGTTGGGATTAGACGTCATGGTCACGCACGGTCCTTCGGCACGATTTGCCCTGCGGAATTGCGTCTGACGGCGATGCTGGAAGGCCGATCGTCACCCCTTCGCGCCTCCGCGGCGTTTTCGCCTCCCCACCTGCCACCTGAATGCTGCTGCTGCCCTCGGCGCCCAGATGCATGCGGCTGGGCGGCCATCCTCTCCAGAGCAAGTGGTGTCGTCTGGTAATCCCCAAGCTTGATGTGCTCTCGCGGCCCTACGACATCCTCCTGAACTCGCTGCCATCGACCGTGTCGAAGTACGCGAGTGCCGTTCGTACTCCCACAGTCGATCAGTCTGAATTGGCCGCCTGGTCCGGAGACGACCAGCTCTGCGTGCTCTCTCGACACGCTCTCCGACTTGACGACGACATCCATGTCGCGCCCTCTGCCGATGCGAAGGCGACGTGGGTATTCCGGCACTTCCGGTATTGGCCGTTGTGCCGTTCGTCGGCGCGGCGATTGCCTCCCCTCGGCTCGAGACCGCACGACCCTCGAGGCACCCTCTTGGACGACCCTCGAAGCACCATCCTGCACACGGCTCACGGTGCGCAGGACGCTGCGCCTGAACGAAGCGAATGCAAGTGTCGCTGCGATGAACAGGAAGATGACCACGCCGACGGCCACGGCCGCGGTCATCAGCCATTGCCGCCGTTGTTCATCCTGAGCCTGCTCTCGCCGACGCCGGTCTTCTTCGATCTGCCCTTGAAGTTGTGCCTGCAATGCCTGCAAGCGCGCCAGTTCTTCCTGATAAGCCTCCCTGTCTCTTCCGTCCGTCTCGCGCATGCGACGTTCCACTTCGTCGATACGACCTTGGATTTGGTCGACGTCGCCTTCGATCTCCTCTTGTATCTGTTCGACGTGCTCTGCCGACACACCGGCGAAATCGGCGACCAAACATTTTTCCTCTGTCTTTTCATACGCGATCCCCAAGGCATCGAGCTCGCGCGCCAAGGCGCCGGCGAACGAGGCCCAATAGGTGCCAGACCGTATGTTGAGCTGCGGACCGCCCGGTGTGGACACGACGTGATTCGGGCCAGCGGTGTTGACGCCAATCACCCGGCCGCAAGCATCGAACAACGGCCCGCCGCTGTTGCCGGAGTTGATCGAAGCGGTGTGCTGGACGATTTGCAGCGTCGCGCCCTGGCCCCAAGTACCCTCGAAAAAGCGACTGACTTCGCCAGGTGTTGATGTCGGGGCGACTGCAACGGCCGCAACCGCGAGCTCGTCCGACACGTCAGGGAACCCTACCGCCAACACGTCTTGATCGGAGTTCTCGTCTGGCGAAGACAAGGCAAGCGTCACTGCCGCAACGCCGGCCAGTTGATCCCGCAGTCGCAATATGGCCAAGTCCAATGCTGTTGAGGACCAGATGAGAGTGGCGGGGGCTTCGTGGCCGGCTTGGTGGAGGGCGAACGACGTGGCGTTCGCCACGACGTGTTGATTGGTTGCGACGTGTCCGTCTTCGTTCAACACGAAACCAGTGCCAGTGCTGACAAAGTCGTTTCCTTTGGCGATCACCCGAAGAACGGCAGGCCGAGCTTGCTGCCGGAGCGTGCCATCGTCGAGCGCACCTGCGGCACCCAGATGTGGCCCAAGGGTTGCCCACACAAACACGATCGCTATGCGGCTCGCGCGCCCGGCGTACATTTCGTCATCCGTTCCGCGTCAGGCGCAACACCACTTCGCCCAACTGGAGGGTGTCGTCGCCTCGCAGAGGCTCCCCCCGGCCAGGTTGGAGTTGTTGACCATTCACGCGAGTGCCGTTGGTGGTACCCAAGTCTTCGATGTACAACACACCATCGTGGCCCTCGAAGAGTCTTGCGTGTTCACGGGAGAGCGTCTTGTCGTCGATCAACAACATGGCGTTGCGTGGACTTCGACCGATGACGACGCCGCTCGCGATCATGCTGCCTGACACCTCCAAGGACACCGCGTTGCCGTCTCCGGTTGTGCCGGTCAGCAAGTAGCCCGGACTGTTCACGCCACCCGCTTCGCCGAGCCGCGCTCCGCCACCGGGAGCTGGCTCCTGCCCAGCAACCGCTTGCTGTCGAACATAGGCAAGTTCGAGGGACCGCCGACGATAGAAGACGCCCCCGACGACGGCCAACAGCAGCACTGCCACGACGGCGATGACAATGGTGATCACTAGGTTTTGCCGCCCCTTCTCTACTTGGCCTTCGAGGCCCTCAGCGACGCGTTCGAGCGCTTGGACTTCGCCCTCTAGTCCGTCCGCCCTCTGCCGAGCCGCGTCTTGGTGACCCCGCGCCTCTTCCAGCTCGGCCCTCAGCGACTCGGCACCCTCTGCGCCGGTGCGTTCCGCCTCCTCGTGTCGACGTTCAAGGTCGGCCACGGCCGCGTTCGCGGCGTCCCGCTCCTCTAGCGCCTGATCGAGCTCGGCCTGCTTTGCCGTGATCTCGGCCTCTTTCTCGTCGGCCAGCAGGGCAGCATCCTCCTCCGCCTGTCGCGCTTCTTCGGCGGCTCGTTCCGCATCAGCTCGGGCCGCCGCCACGCTGTCCAGACAAGACGACTCTGCTCGCGTAAACGTCACGGCGGCCGGCTGGAGCAAGCGGATGATTGCAGTTACGCCTGCTGCATAGACGATGCCTTCTGGTGCTTGGCCGCGGCGCAAGACGCGGCGGGGCGTCTCTGGCGACCCCCGATTGACGCCGACGACTTCACCACAGTCATTCAGGAGAGGACCGCCATAGCCGGCGGCAGGAATCATGGCGTTGTGGTGCAGCAACGCCACATCTGCGTCGTCTCTCGTCGCAGGCAAGGTGCGATGTCCGCCGACCGCGCCCCTAGTGTCGGAAACACGGGGGATAGACTCGGGTTCTCCCGTGCCCCAGAAGCCGGTAGAGACCACGCTGCGGCCAACGTCGAATCCATCGTTGGCCAATACGAGGGGCTCGAGCTCGAGTCCCGCTACGACAAGCAGTGCAAGATCGGCATATCTCTCGACGGCGCCAATGCGGGCGACAAGCATCGGGCTTTGGGCTCCTTCGGAAGGCACGACCACGGAAATGCGGTCTTCATCCTCTACAACGTGGGCTGCGGTGACGACGTAATTGGCCTGTACGACAAAGCCCGAAGCGGTTCGGCGGATCTCGTCTCCTGCACCCATCACGAGCACTTGAACGATGCCGCGTGCCGCGTCCGGTTCCTCCCCTTCGGCAGGAGGCTCGGTTGTTTCAGCGGCATCGCCGGAGGCCTGAGGGACTTCCGTTGCATCGTCGCCTTCACTCCCCGCCGCAACCGACCGATCTTCAGGCGGCTCAGGCGATTCTTCGACAGGTGGCGTGGGCGTCGCGGGCAAATCCTCCGCCAAGGCCTCCGGCGTGCCTGCTTCCGCCGCCACGGCGAGCCCTCGCGCACCCAAAAGGGCCACGGCGACGAGTGCCAAGCCGCCGTAAACAAGAGCGGTGGCCGTTCGTCTCAACATGCTTCCTCCGAAGCTCTCGTACGTTCGCCTTCGCCGAAATCCTCGTGGTTCTGGCCAATGGCGACGGTGGGTTCTTCGTCTGCCGCGCGACGCACGACAATCACGGTCGCGTTGTCTTGCCCGCCCATGCCGAGTGCATCGATGCGAGCAACCAGCGCATCGGCGATTCGCTGCGCGTCTTCCGCGCCCAATCGGCAGCAGATCGACGCGATTTCGGCTTCCGGCAACGTCGCGATGCCATCGCTCGCCAACATCATCAAGTCGCCTGGCTCCAAGTGCAGATCGCCAAGCGAGACCTCTTCGACCGGCCCACCCGAGACGGCGCTCGTGAGCGCTGCCCTGTCGGGATGCGCACGGGCGCACTCCTTCGACATCTCGCCGCGTTTCACTTGCGCGTCGAGCCTCGCGGCCAACGTGTGCAAGGGATTCACGCGCCGAACTTGGCCCCTGCGAACCAGCAAGATGAACGAGTCGCCAACACTCAGCCACTCGCATCGATCCAAGAAAAACAGCGCCGCGATGAGCGTGCAGCCCATGCCGACCAGTTCCGGAGCACCCTCTATGGCAATGCCGACCTCGCGGTTGGCATGGGCCAAAGCGTGCCGCAGGCGATCCTTGGCCGGCTTCTGTGCGGTCAAGTAGCTGTCGAGGAACGCATGGACGGCAAGGCCGCTCGCCTGGTCGCCGGCCGGCATCCCGCCCATGCCGTCCGCCACCACAGCCAACAGCGCGGCTCGTCCTTCCAGGGCAGGCGGATCGACGTGCGTGCCCCAGTCGTCTTCTTGGCGTTCCCGCGAACCCACCGTCGCTGCCGCCGCGAAATCGCGCCCTTCAATCATCGAGGTCCTGCCAGTCGAACGCTTTCGAGCAGAACGGCTGAAAGCGCATGGTCGTGTCGCCCAACTGGATCTCGGCGCCGGCTTCGATCTCCACAACCTCCACCACGACATCGCCATCCAAGTAGGTGAGATTGGTGCCTTCCCCGTGGCTCAACAGCCAACGGCGCTGTCGCGGCTCGTAAATCAGCCGCGCATGGTTCCGCCGCGACACGTTGTCGTCGCCGAAATCCAGCCGCACCCGAGACTCCGCGCTACGCCCGATGGCGTTCATGCCGCTGCCCAGCGTCAATACGCGCCCCTTGCCCGGCCCGCCCACAACGACCAGCCACCCAACCGGCGGGTCAGCCATCGGATCATCTCCGCCCTCGGCCACGCCCGACTGCGAACCGCTGCTGCCCCTGTACACGCGGGTCCGTCCTTCGTCCGCGTCCGGCCTGTTTCGCGCCGTTTTCCCGCCCCTCATGGGTTCCGTGGGCGACTCCCAGCCGCGGCGTCGATCGTCGCCGAACAACGACTCGCCCGGATCGCCGCGGCTCTCGTCATCGAACAGCGACCCGCCGGTATCGTCAACGCGGCGCGTCGGCGCGTTGCCCGTGTCCCTTTCAGCGACCGGCTTCGTCGCCCCCCGACGCACCGGCTGCGTCTCTTCACTGACGATTTCCCCATCGCCCCGCCGTCGAACTGGCATGGTGACCTCCTTCAGCCTTCTTCCAGCCCAGTAACGCCATCGGTTTCCGTCCCCGTCATTTCAAAACCCACACGGTCCGATTGAAAAAAGTCGACGTCCTTCATCCTGCCAAACTTCATCGTTGCGTCCTTAAGGTTCGCAAACCGCAAATTCACGTTCGTCATGAGTACCCCATCCAATACCGCTCCCGTCAGGTTCGCTTGCAGGAGTTTCGTTTGAACCAGCCTCGACTCCGAATTGAACGTCGTCCGTGAAAGATCCGCCGCAGTAAAGTCCGCACTCGAGAGGCTAGCGCGACGAAGATCGGCCGCCTGCAGTTCGGCCCCTGCAAAGATCGCATCCGTCAAATCAGCACCTCGGAGATCTGCCCCTGCGAGTTTGGCACCCGATAGGTTCGCCCCCCGAAGGTCCGCATCAGCTAGTTTCGCATCCTGTAAGTTAGCGCCCGACAAATCAAAGCCAGCGAGTGACATGCGTTGCATGTTCGCTCCTACCAACTGAGCACCCGCCAACTTTTCTGGCAACTCAGCACCGGTCAATCTCGCACCGCGAAGTTCCGCCTGATCCAGACCTCCCGCAGTGGCTAACTTCGCACCGTGAAGATCAACTCCTACCATCGTCGCGTTCGACAGCGATGCCCCGTCAAAACACCGATCCGAAAGATCCGTGCCCTCTTCGATCACAACCTGATCCATTCGGACTCTCGAGAGGTCCTTAGGAAGCACTACATCTTTACCAACACGTGCCTGCCGAAGACTCGCACCTTGCAATATGACGTTCGCCAAGGTCACATTCTTAAGTGATGCACCAGAAAAATCTGCATCCCGAAGGTCGGCACCATCCATGCGCACGTCCGTCAAGTGACTTTCCTTAAGATCGACGCGCTGCATCCCGGCATCCTTGACAATCAAGCCTCGCAGATAATCCTCCTCTTTCGGCAACTTGGCGTCTTCAAGAGCAGCGTTGCTAAAGTTACTACCAGCTATGCTAGCACTCAGAAGGATCGTGCCGGCTAGACAAGAACCTTCTAGGGTCGCTCCACGTAGATCCGCTTGAACTAAGTTCGCCCGGCTGAGGTCCTTTTTGCTGAGATTTGCTCCGCGCAGGTTCACTTTGCGAAGCTCAAGTTGAACTAGGTCATCTGGAAGAATCGCCTCTCGCAAGTTCGCGCCTTGCAGAAAGACACCCTTTAACGACCGCGCGCGCAGGTCCACCTCCCTCAATGTTGCATCGCAGAACCGTACACCGTCTAGAGCCATTGGCATCTTTACTCTTCGGAGGATGGCCCGGTCGAAGCGTGCTTCTGCCATCTGCGTTTCAGAGAGATCTGCATCCTTGATCTTGGATTCAACGAAGTTGGCACCGAGTAGGTTGTTAGGCAGTAGCGTACGATCAAGGATGGCACCGCTGAAGTCTGCGTCTTCCACGGATGTCGCGTGTTGCAAGTTCGCATCGGTAAGATCAGTGTCTTTCAAGGACGCGCCGGCCAAGTTCGATCTGTCGAACTTCGCTCCATGCAGCTTGGCACCAGTTAGTTGGGCCGCTCTCAGGTCGCGGTCCGTCAAGTCGATCCACGGTGCTTGGACGTTCTGCAGTTTGGTCGTATTAGGTATTATTCTTGGCAGCACGACGTTCCGATACTGATCGTTAGTCAAGGTTGCGCCTTCGAGATCGACGTCATCAATGCTTGCGCCAGTCAGATCGACATCAAGGAGTTCGGCGTTTTTCAGATCAGCCCCTGAGAGGTCAGCTCCGGCCCAGTTTGCACCCAAGTACTTGGCCCCGCGCACCGCTCCCTGCGCTAGCCAGCCGCCGGCCCTTAGGTTCTCAATGCCTTGTACCGCAAAATCGTTGTTGTTGCTTCCCATGTTAGCGATGTATTCCTGCCGACGCGAATACTGATTGCGTTGTTCGGAAAGGAAATCAACTACCAAGACGGTTAGGCTGAGGTTGACGAGCATGAGCCCCAGTTGCTCCAACTCTACGCCGAGGGCCATTGGCAACCCAATAACGAAAGCAAGCAAGGCGAGCTTGTAGAGAAGGTGATCCCTAACGGCCCTTCTGAAGAGAACTCGGTTGGTGGTCCTGGTTGCCGATTGTTCTTTTTGACGTTTCTTCGTTTTGGTCATGTTGTAGCTCCATTTGCAGATGTCGACTTGGGTACCGGCACGACCGCCATGCTGCGGTGAGGTACACGGAATCTCGCTGCACGTTGAGATAAGCCGCTCCGTGGCAAATCCAGAAAGAGCACCATGTTCTGTCCCACGCGGAGGTCCGTGGTCGGCGTCGTGGCGTCACCAGTTCGGTGGTGCGTCGGGCGGCGGCCTGCTGCAATTGCTTGGCCGTCAGCCGGCCGACCCCGCGGGGCGTTCCCGATGGCTTCGCTGACGCCGAGGGTGAAGGCGCTCCCTTGCGACGTGGCCTGGGCGAGTTCGTCGTCTGCGGCGGCGGACAGCAGCACGTGGTTCGCCCGCGGCTCCGGCACAAGGCTGCGGGCCCGCACGCTGCTGCCGCTGCCGTAGGCGGCTGCCGGGTTGCGGAAGTACTTGGGACGCCCGCGTTCGCCGATGGCGGGGAACGACTTGGTGGCGCTGCCGCTGTGGCACGCATCCACCAGCACCAGCACGTTGCTGCTGGGAATGGCGCCGAGGAGCCTGCCGAACTCGTCGTCGCGCAGGAAGCCGTGCAGTTCGCCGCCGGACACGCGGGTGTCGTGCAGCACCAGGGCTTCGTCCTTGTCGTCGGATTCGTCGCCGTTGTCGTCCAGCACGTGGGTGCCGTGGCCGCTGAAGTAGACGAGCACGCGGTCGTCCGCCCCGTAGCTTGCCGCCGCGAGGCTTGCGAGTTCCCGCCGAAAGGCGGCCAGCGTCGCGTCTTCGTCGAGGAGCGTGCGGATGCTGCGCGGCGGGAAGCCGAGGCGCTCGGCGGCGGCAGCCATCATGGCGGTGTCCAACTCGATGCCGGGGAGGTTCATCGAGGCGTCCTGGTGCTCGCCGACGCCGACGATCAACGCCCGGTGCTCGGCGAACGTCCATGCCGCTGGCGCCAAGGCCAAACCCGCCAACGCGGAAACCAGCCAACGCTTCATGGCGCGGCCTTGCGGGAAGCCGCCTCGGGGACAGCGACGGCTAGCGGATTGGGAGCCTTTTCTGGATCGGGCGACAAGCGCCCAGAGAGATCGAAAAAGTCCTTGAAAATCAGTGTGTTGGGGGGGGGGGGGGGGGGTGAAAAACAGCAGCGAGCGCACGACACGCCCGCCGCAAGACGCCTGTTTGCGCACTTTCTCGGTCACGGTCACGCCGAACCTTCCTCGCCCCACCAGCGAACGCAACTGTAGCACATCGGCGGCACGAGCGAGGCCCTTGGCGGGCGCGCGACATTTGGTGGTGCCACGGCGGTCACGCCGCCGGGAACCGTCGCCGCGCTTGCCGATGTAGGCGATCTCGCACAAGGATTTCAGCATTTGTCCGTTTCGCGCCAACCGGTCGCTGGCGCACAGTGCCGCCCATGGCAAGACGACCACTGCAAAGCGACCCGGCCAATAAGCGGCTCTTCTCGCACCCGCGCATGGCCGCGGACCTCATCCGCCTGCTCGGCGATCCCTGGGTGGCCGACCTTGACCTCGACCAGCTCGAGCGCCTGCCGTCTGAATACGTCTCGAACGACCTGCGCACCCGGCGGGCCGACCTGCCCTGGTGGGCGCCCTTCAAGCCCGGCACGGGCCACCCCGCCGGTGCCGGCGTGATGTTCCACATCGAATTTCAATCAAACCCGGACGCCCACATGGCCGAGCGGCTGCTGGAGTACGTCGCGCTGCTGCCCGGGGAACTGCGCCGCTCCGGCTGGATGGCGGCGGAGGGCGGCCGGATCGTGGCACACATGCCGCTGGTGGTGTACAACGGCCGCGCCAAGTGGAACGCGCCGCTGCGTCTGGACGAGCGCGCGTGGGCGCCGTCGGAACTGCGCGAACTGCAGCCGCGCCTGCGCTGCCGGCTGATTGACGCGAAGCACTATGCGGGAGACGATGCGACGGACGGCAACCTGGCGCGGGCGGCGCTGGCGCTGGACGCCGCATCGGCGCAGGGGCTGGCGCCGGCGCTCGAACGTGCCGTGGCACTGCTTTCGGCGACGGACGACGAGGAACTGTGGCCGTCGTTCGTGGCATGGTGCGGCGGCACCCTGAGTCCGCGCCTGGGCGGACGGATGCCGGCTTTGGTTGAAAACAAGGAGACGACGATGCTTGCGGAAACGCTTCGGGAATGGGACGAGCAGAAGATCGCCGAGGGCCGGCGGGAAGGAATGCGCAGGGGCCGGCAGGAGGGAATGCGGGCTGGGCACCAAGAGGGGCGGCTCGCGGGACGCCAAGAGGGCCAGCGGGAGGTGCTGTGCAGCTTGGCTGGCCGGCGCTTCGGGGCGGCCACCGGCACCGAACTGGAGGCCGTTCTCGCCGGCGTTGAGGACGCTTCGGAACTGGCGCGGGTCGGCGCACTCATCATCGACTGCGACAGCGGCCCGGACTTCCTCGCCCGCGTGCGGCGTCACTAGCGGACAGTCCGACTCCGCGCTTCGGGGCGCAGGAGTCGCGCCGGCGATCGGGCCGACTCGGATGGATACAGCAGGCGTATTCGCGGTCACGGCGGTTCTCAGCGCAATCTTGTGGAAGGCCGCGCCGCGTTTGCGGCTGCTTGCCTATCCCAACCCACGCAGTTCCCACACCGCGCCGACGCCGAGCGGCGGCGGGTGCGCGTTCGTGGTGGCGGTGGTTGGCTGGCTTGTCTTGTTCGGTAGCGACTTCGCGCCAGCGTTGGTGCTGGCGGTGGGCGGCGTCGTCGTGGCGGCCACTGGCCTCGTGGACGACATTCGGGACGTGCCGCCACTGATCCGCCTCGGCTGGCATTTCGGCGTCGCCGCCGGCTGCGTGGGCGTGCTGTTCGCGCCGGATGCGCTGCTGGGGGCGGCCCTCGTGGTCGGCTTGGCGTGGTGGCTGAATCTCTACAACTTCATGGACGGCATCGACGGCATCGCCGCCTCCCAGGCCGCGGCCTACGGCGGCGGCGTCTTGTTGCTCGCCGAGACTGGCCAGGCGCAGCCTTTCGCTGGCGTGCTGCTTGCGGCGGCGGCTGGCTTCCTACTCTTCAACTGGGCGCCGGCGAAGCTCTTCATGGGCGATGTCGGCAGCGGCTTCCTCGGCCTCGTGACCGGCGTCTTCGCGCTTTGGCTCGCGCATGTCGGCGAGGTGCCGGCTGTCGCTAGCGCGATCCTCCTGCTCGCGTTCTGGTTCGACGCCACCTATACGCTCATCGTGAGAATCGTCACTAGGCAAGCCTTCGCGTCGGCGCACCGCTCGCACCTCTACCAAGTGCTGGCGCGGCGTTTGGGACACGGCACCACCACCACGATCTTCTGCCTGCACTTCGCCGCGTGGCTGCTGCCCTTGGCGTGGCTCGCCGCCCACTTCCCGCGCTGGCAACTCGCCTGCTTGGCCATCGCCGCCGTGCCAATCGCCGCCGCTTGCGTGGTGTTCCGGGCAGGGTCGCCCAGACACGGGGCCAGCGGCATAGCCGCCTAGGTTGGCGCGACTTCAACGACCTGATTGGCGTGCCATTGGATGGCGTTCCGCCACCGCTTGACGAAACCTGGACGCAATTTGCGGCGGTCGGCGCTAGTCGTCGACGCTCGCTGGCTTTGGTTGGCTGTCGTCAGTGCCGTCGTCTTCCCTCGGGGGAAGAACCGTCCAGCGCGGAGAGGGGGGGCTTGGAATCAGGACCAACTGGTTCTTCACTTGGGCGAACAAGCTGGACCAGTCCAAGGTATCGGGCTGGTTGAATCCCGGCGGACACGCGGTCTCTGGCGGACCGTGGTGTACTGCGCTTGTGCTCTGGTCAGAGTTCGGCATCAAACTTTCCTCCAGCCCTCGAAAGTCCTGTTGTCCCGCACCGCGGTCTGCGTAATGCCGGGATGTTAACGCTTTGTTGCGTGCTGGCGCGCCCAAGTGCTGGCGCGGCGTTTGGCGCACGGCACTTCCGCCGCGATCTTCTGCCTGCACTTCGTCGTGTGGTGCCCTTGGCCTTGCGGCCCGGTTGACATCGCCATCGTTGCCGGCCAGACTGGTCGATGTTTCTAGTCTAAAGGAGGATCTCCAGTGTGGAGACGGTTGGCGCCTACGAAGCGAAGACGCATCTTCCCAGGCTGTTGGAGCGCGTTCGGCGGGGCGAGAGCGTGACTATCACCAAACACGGTCGGCCGGTCGCTCGGCTGGTGCCGGTGGCGGCGGACGACGGGGAACGCGCCCGGCAGGCGGCGAACCGCATCCGCAGCCGTCGGCGGCGGCTCGAAGGGGCACCCTTGGCGGAGCTGATGGCGAGCATTCACGAAGGGCACCGCTATTGAGCCCAATCGTCATTGACAACTCCGTCGTGCTGGCCTGGTGCTTGGCCGATGAAGAACATCCCGCGGCCGAGCGGGCGATGGGCTTGACCGTGGAGAACGGCGCGGTGGTGCCCGGGATCTGGCGCTACGAGCTGTGGAACGCATTGATCGTCAACGAACGCCGAGGGCGGCTTTCCGCAGAGGATGCGCGCCAGACCCTTGCCGACTTGGCCGAGATGCGCATCGAACGCGATGGCGACCACGACGAAGCGCGGCTCCTGGCACTGGCGCGGCAGTGGGATCTTTCGGCCTACGACGCGGCCTATCTGGAAGTGGCGGTGCGGCGGCGACTGGCCATTGCGTCGTTGGACAACCGTTTGGTGGATGCGGCGAGGGGCGCCGGCGTCGCCGTGGTCGGGGCTTGACGGTCGGCATTTGGGACAGACGTAGTAAAGTCAACCAGCCCGAGGAGCACATGTGACGACACCTGCCGACAACGAATCGAACGTCGACGAGGCCACCGGGCCAGCGCCATGCTGATCGACGTCATCGACCGTCTGAGCAGCCGCCAGAAGCAGTGCGTCGCCATTGCCATCGACGGCGTGATGCTGCCGTTCGCTCTGTGCTGCGCTCTGTCGCTCCGGCACGGCACTTGGAACCTGCACTGGACGCAGTTCTGGCCGGCGTTCGCGGTCGCTCTGGCGGGCGTGCCGCTCTTCTACTACGGCGGCCTCTACCGCCACTTCATCCGCTACATGGGCACCCGGGCGGTGGCGTCCATCTTCATCGGCATCACCGTGACCACGATGGCCCTGGCTGCCGTTGCCTACATGGCGCAGATTCCCGATCTGCCGCGTTCCGCGCTCGTGCTGTTCTGGCTGTTGTCGCTGTTCTACGTTTCCGCGACGCGGTTCGTGGTGCGCGTCTATGCGGAATCCGTGGCGCGGCGCAACGCGGCCAAGCGGCCGGTGGCGATCTACGGCGCCGGCGCCGGCGGCGCGACCTTGGCGCACCAGCTCGACCGCAGCAGCGAATACCGCCCGATCGCCTTCGTCGACGACGACGACGACAAGCATGGCGGCGTCATTCAGGGCTTGCCGGTGCTGCCAGTGGCGGGGCTGACCAATCTCGTGCGCGAGCACGTCGTCGACCAAGTGCTGGTGGCGCTGCCGGCAACGCCGTCGGAACGTCGGCGCCGCGCCATCGAAACGCTGGAGCCGTTTCCGGTGCATGTGCGGGTGATTCCGGACATCGACGCCATCGTCTCCGGAGTCGGATCGAGGCCGGACATCCGCGACGTGGACGTGGGCGATCTTCTCGGGCGCGACGAAGTGGCGCCGCTGCCGCACCTGCTGTGCGGGTCGGTTGCCGACCGGGTGGTGCTGGTCACTGGGGCCGGCGGCTCGATCGGTGCCGAGCTGTGTCGGCAGATTCTGGCCTTGCGCCCGCGCCTGCTGGTGCTGCTCGACCACGCCGAGTTTTCGCTGTTCAAGATCGAAAACGAACTGCGCCTTCTGCGCGAACGCGATGGCCTTGAAGCACCGGTGGTGGCGGTGCTCGGCTCGGTGCTCGACGCGGCGCTGATGGAACGCACCATGCGCAGCTACCAGGTGGAGACGCTCTACCACGCCGCCGCCTACAAGCACATCAGCATGGTGGAGAACAACGTCGTTCAAGGCATCAAGAACAACACCTTGGGCACCCTGCGCACCGCGGAGGCGGCAATGGCGGCCGGCGTCGGCAACTTCATCCTGATCTCCACGGACAAGGCCGTGCGCACGCGCAACGTGATGGGCGCCAGCAAGCGGCTGGCGGAAATGGCCCTGCAGGCGCTGCAGGAGCGCACCGCGCGCACCCGCTTTTCGATGGTGCGCTTCGGCAACGTGCTGGTGTCCTCGGGCTCCGTCGTGCCGCTGTTTCTGGAGCAGATCGACAAGGGCGGGCCGGTGACCGTGACGAGCGCCCAGGCCAGCCGCTACTTCATGACCATCTCCGAGGCGGCGGAACTGGTGCTGCAGGCGGCGAGCTTGGCCAAGGGCGGCGACGTGTTCCTGCTCGACATGGGCGAGCCGGTGAACATCCTGGCGCTGGCCAAGAAGATCATCCGCCTCAAGGGCTACTCGGTGCGCGACGAGACCAATCCGCGCGGCGACATCGAAATCCGCGTCACTGGCCTGCGCACCGGCGAAAAGCTCACCGAAGACCTGCTGCTCGGCGCCTCCTTCGGCACCGAACACCGCAAGATCATGCGCACCGTGGAATCGACCGTGCCGTGGGCCGAACTGGCGCCGGCCCTCGACGCGCTGGAGCGCGCCTGCGCGGAGTTCGACTACGAGGCCATCAGCCGCATCATCGAACGCCTAGTGGACGGTGCAGACCTGGCCTTGGAAACCGCCGATCCCCGGCGCGACAACGTGGTGCGGCTAACGCGAACGGAGCGGCAGTAGAGTCGCCGGCCTCTTTCTTGACCGGCACTTTTGCCGAGCACACGTCCGAACGACAGCCCGGGAGCCGGAGCGGCCCTGCCGCTCGCCCTTTACCGCGCAAACCGCGGCGGGCGTTTCTCCATGAATGCGCGGACGGCTTCCTTGTGGTCTGCCGTGGCGCCAACGCGCACCATGCGGTCGGCTTCCATCGCCAGGCAGGTGCGCAAGTCGGCCGTGAGCGCGCGGTTCAGGTTCTCCTTCATGTAGCGGATGGCGGTGCGTGGCCCATCCGCGAGCTGCCGCGCCAGAGTGTGGGTTTCTTCTTGCAGAGTGTCGAAAGTCGTCACGCGGTTGACGATGCCGAGGCGAAGACATTCTTCGGCGCCCACCCGTCGCGCGGTCATGTACAGCTCCTTGGCAATCGCCGGGCCGACCAGTTGCGTGAGGAACCAGCTGCCGCCGTAGTCGCCGGAAAGGCCGATGTTGGCGAACGCCGTGGTGATGAACGCGGAATCAGCCATCACGCGCATGTCGCAGGCCAGCGCGATGGAGAGGCCGGCGCCGGCTGCGGGCCCAGGCAGGGCGGCCACCGTGGGCTTGGCGAGTTCGTGCAGGCGCAGGGTGAGCGTTTCCTGCTTGCGGATGAGCCCCCGCACGCCATCTTCGGGCGTTGCGGGCGGTCGTTCGACGGCTTCCTGCTCGGTTTTGGCGCTTCCGCCGCCCATGCCCGAGACGTCCCCGCCAGCGCAGAACGCGCGCCCTGCGCCGGTGACGACGACGGCGCCGCAGCGGGTGTCTTCTTCCAGCGCGAGCAGCGTGGCGCGCAGCGCCGGCGTCAGCACGTCGCCGAGGGCGTTGCGCTTCGCCGGTTTGTTGAGGGTGACGGTGGCGACGCCGTCGTCGAGTTCGCACAGGAGTTCCGTCGTGCCGGTGTCTATCGTCGTCATGGTGGCTCCTTGTTCGTTGCCGGATTCGCCCTTTGGCGCAAGCGAATCATGGGGCTTCGGCGCGCCGACAGGAAGACTTGCGTTCCGTCTCCTCGACCATGCCGTCTGCGGCGGCGACAAGACGCTCGGCGGCGGTTGCAGCGCACGAGACCACCCAAGGGCCTTGGGCGACACGCCAGGACGCACGCAGCTTGCAGTCGTCGGCTTCAGTTTCGGGCGCAGCTGACCCTTGAGCGAGAGCTTCGGTGCCTTGCGCAGCGCGCAGCCCCTCGAACAAGGCCATGTTGTGGGCGCGCGCGCCCTTGCCTTCGCAGAGCCAGCTCCCTGGGCGACGGGCGGTGTAGGCGCGGGTCTCGGAATCGTAGGTGAGCGTCGAGAAGGGCCTGCGCTCCAAGTCGCGTGCCGTAAACGCGAGCTCGAACGTCGGCAAGGCGGCGTAGGCTGCGTCGAAGGAGCGCAGCCGCGCCATGCGGTCGGCCACGAAGTCGAAGACCAGGTAGACGACCACCGCCGCCGAGACCGCCCCGACGGCCATCGTCGCGCGGCGCGCGACCTTGGCCGAGAGCAACGTCGCGGCGAACGCCATGATGCCGGCGGCGAAAAGGGCCCCGAAGGCGCCGAGGGCGAGCAGCGTCGCGCCGGCGTCGTCCGGCGTCGTCAGCAGCCTGCCGCCAAGCACCGCGCTGGCGGCGAAGCCGATGGGCAAGCCAGCGAGCCCGGCCGCGACGACTCGAAAGGCCGCGTCCCGCCCGTTCTGCCCCGACGGCTCGGTTTGATTGTCCACCGAGTTCACGCGGAGAGCTTAGCGCTCTCGGTGCCAGCGCATTACCCGGATTTCGACTTCCGCTCTCGCCCTCGAAACGGGGTAGGATGGCTCGCGCAACCACGGGACGAGGAGGACCCCCCACATGAAGTCACCGATTTGCGACATGCTCGGCATCGACTTTCCGCTCATCGCCTTCACCCACTGCCGCGACGTCGTGGTGGAAGTGTCCAAGGCCGGCGGCATGGGCGTGCTCGGCGCGGCTGGCTACAGCGCCCAGACGCTGGAAGTGGAGCTCAACTGGATCGACGAACACGTCGACGGCAAGCCCTACGGCGTCGATCTGATCGCGCCCACCAGCATGGCCACCACGGACGACACCACCCCGGAACAGACGCTCGACATGGTGCCGAGCGAACACCGCGACTTCGCCCGCAACATCCTGGCGCAGCACAACATCGACACCCGCGACCTCTACCAGGGTCAAGTCGGCGCGAGCGGCGGCTTCCTCACCAAGGGCCGTGCGGCGAACATCATCGACGTCGCCTTCTCGCACCCGATCAAGCTGATCGCCAACGCCCTGGGCGTGCCGCCGCGCTACATGCTGGACATGGGCAAGGAGCGTGGCGTCGTGGTGGCGGCGCTCGTCGGCGCCAAGGAACACGCCGTGAAGCAGGTGGAAGCGGGCGTGGACGTGCTGGTGGTGGCGGGCACGGAGGCTGGCGGCCACTGCGGCGAAGTCTCGACGATGGTGCTGGTGCCGGAAGTGCTGCAGGCCATCGAGGGTCGGAACACGCCGGTTCTGGCCGCTGGCGGCATCGTCACCGGGCGGCAGATGGCGGCCTGCATGGCCATGGGCGCCGCCGGTGCGTGGACCGGTTCCATGTGGCTGACCACCGCCGAAGCCGAGACGTCGCCGGTCATCAAAGAGAAGTACGTGGCGGCGAACTCGCGGCAGACGGTGCGCTCCCAGGCCCGCACGGGCAAATACTCGCGGCAGCTGCGCTCGCCGTGGACGGACGCCTGGGAATCCGAGGAAGCGCCAACGCCGCTGCCCATGCCGTTGCAGTCCCTCGTGAGCGAACCCGCCCTCGGCCGAGTCACGAAGCTCGCCGAGGGTGGCCACGAAGGCGCCCGGCACTTGGCCACGTCCTTCGTCGGCCAAGGCGTCGGCCTGATGAACTCGATCCAAACGACGCGCCAAGTGGTCTACGAGTTCATGGAGGACTTCCTGCAGGCGAGCGAACGCCTCGCGGCGGCGGTGGGGGAGGACTAGCGACCAGCCCGCGCTGCGGCTCGCGCTTGGATCATCCGCTCGATGTAGACCCAGAGCGCAACAAACCCAGCCGTGTCGCCATGGCGACGGCTAGGCGGACGATGCGCTTGATGTTCCCGGCGTGTTTCCTCGGGACCACCCTAGGCAGCCAGACCTTGCTGTCGACGAGCGCCGAGTGGGCATTCCCTCCTTCCCGGCCCAGAGTCTCGATGCGAACCGCCGCGGCAGCCATGATCCGCATCTCGACGGCGTGGAGGAGGTAGTTGTCGGGACCGCGACCATCGTCTTGGCGCAGCAGGTCGGACAACGCTGGATAGTCGGCTTGGCGAAACACTCTCCAGGGCAGTCCCGCCATGCGTCGCCAGTAGTCCGCATTGTGCTCGTCCGAGAGCGCGTACACCACCGAATCGTCCGCGATGCCCTGCTCCCGCAGATGTCTGGCCACCGCATCCGGCGTCGTCAAGCGAGACGGATAGCTGCGGTCCAGAATGCGATCGCCGCGCCGAATGTGGATGGCGACGAAGCGCCCGCCGCCGCGGGAGAGCAGGTCGACAATCACTGGCGCCGACAGGTCCACGACGCGCCGCGACGGCTGGATTGCGAAATCCACGGCTGTTCCGCTGAGCGGCACGTCCTTGCGGAACAGAGGCTGCCGGATTCGCCGCACCACCAGCGGGAAGTCCGCTGCCCGCTCGGGCATTGATTCGCCTGGCTTGAGCGTCAGCGTCGGCAGTTCCCGGCTCGGCAGCGAGGGCACAAGCGGCAATGGATGTTCCTGGCCGGCGCTGTCCAAGAGCCGGCTCTCGGCCAGGTCGACATAGGCGTCCCACCGCCAGTCGCGGTCGATGCCGAAGTTGTGATGCGGCGCCAGATTCAGCGCGGGAAGCAAGGCAAGCCGGCTGCTGGCATGGGCTTCCCGGGAAGGCACTCGAGGTTGGACAGCATGTGGTTGAAGCCAGCGCGCACCGGGCGCAGCTCGTCGTAGCGCAGGTAGCGGTGCGCTGGCTCGTGGCCAGGCGCGTTCAAGCGCGTTCGCCCCCGGTCATCCCTGCACGTCGAACAGCTCCGCCAACTGCTCGGTGATGGCGCCGCCGAGTTGTTCGGCGTCGGTGATGGTCACCGCGCGCTTGTAGTGGTGGGTGACGTCGTGGCCGATGCCGATGGCCACGAGCTCCACCGGCGAGTGGTTCTCGATGGCGTCGATGGCGTACTTCAGGTGCTGTTCCAAGTAGCTGCTCGGATTCACCAGCAAGGTCGAGTTGTCCACCGGCAGGCCGTCTGAAATCACCATCAGCACCTTGCGGTGTTCCTGGCGCACGACGAGCCGGTTGTGCGCCCAGATCAGCGCCTCGCCGTCGATGTTCTCCTTCAGAAGCTCCTCGCGCAGCATCAGGCCGAGGTTGCGCCGGGCATGGCGCCACGGGTCGTCGGCGGCCTTGTAGACGATGTGCCGCAGGTCGTTCAGGCGCCCCGGATTCTGCGGCTTGCCGGCGTTGATCCACTCTTCCCGGGACTGTCCGCCGCGCCATGCGCGGGTGGTGAAGCCGAGGATTTCCACGCGCACCGAGCAGCGTTCCAGCGTGCGCCCGAGGATGTCGCCGCACACCGCGGCAATGGTGATCGAGCGCCCGCGCATGGAGCCGGAACTGTCGATCAGCATGGTGACGACCGTGTCGCGGAACTTGGTCTCCTTCTCCTGCTTGAAGGCGAGGGGATTCATCGGGTCGATTACCACCTGCGGCAGCTTCGACGTGTCGAGAATCCCTTCGTCCAAGTCGAACTCCCAGGAGCGGTTCTGCTTGGCGAGCAGCCGGCGCTGCAGGCGGTTGGCGAGTTTCGAGGTGGCATGCTGCAAGGAGACGAGCTGCTGATCGAGCAGCTGGCGCAGACGCAGCAGTTCGTCCGGCTCGCAGAGATCCTCGGCATCGACGATCTCGTCGAACTCGTTGGTGAAGGCGCTGTAGTTGACGCCGACCTGGATGCGCCCGGCGTCGTCGGGAAGGAAGTTCGGCGATTCCTCCGGCTCGCTCTCGGCGCCGAGTTCCGAGAGGTCGAAGTCCGCATCCATTTCCACCACGGTGGATTCGCCCTCGCCGTCTTCGTCGCCAAGGGAATCTTCGTCGAGGGCGACGTCCTCCGGCGCGAACTCGGCATCCGGCTCGGCGCCGTCTTCGACGGTTTCCACGTCCTGGTCGCTGTCCTGCATCTCCGGCTGGTCGTCCAAGTCCGCGGCGAGGCCGAGGTCGGCGAGAATCGAACGGCAGCGGCCAGCGAACTCGCGCTGATCGTGCAGGCAGTCGGCCAGGGACGCGATGTGTTCGCCGGCGCGCTCCTCCACGAAATCGCGCCAGAAGCGCACGACGTTCTCGGCCGAGGGCGGCAGCTCGCGCCCGGTGAGGCGCTGGCGCACGATCAGGCCCACCGCGACGCTCAGCGGCGCCTCGGTCTCCGCCGTCACGGTGTCGAAGGCGGCCTGCTTGCAGACGGCTTCCAGGGACGCTTCGAGGTTCCGCGCCACGCCTTCCATGCGCAGCGAGCCGATGGACGCGATGCGGGCGTCCTCCACCCACTCGAACATCTCCTGCGCCGGGCCGCTGCGCGGGGCGCTGCGCGAGTGGACGGCTTCGTCGTGGAAGCGCAGCTTCAGCGCGAACTCGTCGCCGATGCCGCGCACCGCGTTCAGCTCCTGCTCGCTGCAGCCGAGATTGGGCAGCGGCACGTGGATGCTGGAACCGCGCAGACCAGCCGCGCCTTTGCCGAACGTGACCTCCAGCTCGTCGTTTTCGGCGATGGCGCGCAGGGTCGCGGTGGTGGCCCGCTTGTAGGTTTCGTACGGTTCGTCGCGGTCCGGCATGGCACTCACGCCTTCAACGCGATTCCCCGCGTCGCGTCGCCCAAGTCCTCGCCCATGCAGCGCTGGAAGTACTCGGCGACGATGGGCCGCTCGAGTTCGTCGCACTTGTTCAGGAACGACACGCGAAAGCCGAAGCCCACGTCGTTGAAGATGTCCGCGTTCTCGGCCCAGGTGAGCACGGTGCGCGGCGACATCACCACCGACACGTCGCCGTTCACGAATCCCTTGCGGGTGAGATCGGCCACCGCCACCATGTTGGAGATGACGCGGCGGCCGTCGTTCGCCTCCTGCCACGCCTTCGCCTTGCCGAACACGATGTCCACTTCCATGTCGTGGGGCAGGTAGTTCAGCGTGGTGACGATGTTCCAGCGGTCCATCTGCCCTTGGTTGATCTGCTGGGTGCCGTGGTAGAGGCCGGTGGTGTCGCCCAGGCCCACGGTGTTGGTGGTGGAGAACAGCCGGAAGGCGTCGTGGGGGCGGACGATGCGGTTCTGGTCGAGCAGCGTCAGCTTGCCTTCCACCTCCAGCACGCGCTGGATGACGAACATCACGTCGGGGCGCCCGGCGTCGTATTCGTCGAACACCAGCGCGGTGGGATGCTGCAGCGCCCAGGGCAGGATGCCTTCGCGGAAGGTGGTGATCTGCTTGCCGTCCTCGATGACGATGGCGTCCTTGCCCACCAAGTCGATGCGGCTGATGTGGCTGTCCAGGTTGACGCGGATGCACGGCCAGTTCAGCCGCGCCGCCACCTGCTCGATGTGCGTGGACTTGCCGGTGCCGTGGTAGCCCTGGATCATCACCCGCCGGTTGTGCGTGAAGCCGGCCAGGATGGCCAGCGTGGTGTCCGGGTCGAAGCGGTAGTCGTCGTCGATGTCCGGGACGTGCTCCGTGCGGTAGCTGAAGGCCGGCACGGCGAGGTCTTGATCGAGGCCGAACTGTTCGCGCACACTGATCGTCGCGTCCGGCAGCATGTCGGGCGACAGCGTCGAGTCGTGGACATTCATGCTTGGGCATCTCGGCTGCTGAGAGCCCGCCGCGAATGGCGGCGGCCAGTTGGGCGCCCGCAAGCGCAATGGCGCATTTAATCAAGGAAGCCGATGCCATGCCAACCGTCTTCATGGTCCGACACGGACGCGCCGCCGCCGGCTACGACAGCCACCGCGACCCAGGGCTGGACGACTTGGGACGCCAACAGGCCGACGCCACCGCGGCAGCGCTCGCCGAGGAATCGCGAACGCCGCTCGCCATCGTGTCCAGCCCGCTCGCCCGCGCCCGCGAGACGGCCGCCCCGTTGGCGCGGCGCTGGAACGTCGAAGCCGCAATCGAACCGCGCATCGCCGAGATTCCGTCGCCGATGGACGGCCTCGCCGAGCGCTCCGCTTGGCTGCGCGGCGTCATGGCCGGCCCGTGGGCCGCGCTGCCGCCGGACTTGCTGCGCTGGCGGCAGCAGATGATCGACTGCGTGCTCCGCTTCGAGAAAGACACCGTGGCCTTCTGCCACTTCATCGCCATCAACGTGATCGTCGGCGCCGCAACGGATGACGAGCGCCTGATCGTCTTCCGCCCAGACAACGGCTCGGTGACCAGGTTCAGCACCGACGGCGGCCAACTGGCGCTCGTCGAACTGGGACAGGAGGGACGCACAGCGGTGAACTGAGGCGCGGCGCACCTTGCACGGCACCTCTGCACCTATACATCTCGCTTATATCTCGCTCCCTTGACGTCGCGGGCGTGCAAGACGTACATTTCTCCAACAACATGCACGTCTAAGGAGGCTCAGGGTGCAAACCAAGCTCACGCTAAGGCTGGACGACCAGCTTGTCAGGGCAGCCAAGCAGCACGCGAGACAGGCTGGGTGCTCCGTCTCGCAGATGGTTGCGGACTACTTCGCCGTCATTGCCGCGGCAGAGTCCCGGCCATCGACGTTGACGCCCAAGGTTTCGCAATTGATGGGCGCCCTCGAGGGCGCTGGCGTTGACGAGACGGATTATCGCGCACACTTGGAGAGGAAGTACCTTTGAGGGTGATGTTCGACGCGAACGTCGTCCTCGATGTCCTCTTGCGGCGTCAACCGTTCGCCGAGTCGGCAGGCCAACTGCTCGCGCGAGCGGAACGGGGCGACATCCAAGGCTACATCTGCGCCAGCGTGGCCACCACGATCTTCTATCTCGCGCGCAAGGCGGTTGGGTCGGCCGAAGCCCGTCGGCAGGTGCGAACCATCCTGTCGATATTCGACGTGGCGCCAGTCACTGGCGGCGTCCTGCGAGAGGCTGCCGAAAGCGACATGAGCGACTTCGAGGATGCCGTCGTCGCGGCAGCAGCCCGTCATGTGCAGGTCGGCGTGATCGCTACGCGCAACGAGCGAGATTTCGCCAAAGCAAAGGTCTCCGTCTACTCGCCAACGTCCTTGTTGGCGCTGCTCGATGCGTCGGAGAAGCACAGCGTTGGCGGCAGGAGGTGATCGCCTGCTTGGTCCGCTGAGGAACACCGTGGCGTTCGGCCACTCTATCGCCGTCGACGTGATCGTTGGCGCTGCAAACAGGCGACGGTCTGATCGTCTTCCGCCCGGACAACGGCTCGGCGACCCGATTCAGCCCGATGGAGGCCCAACTCGCCCTCGTCGAGCTGGGGCGGCGACTACGCGCTGGCGCTGGAGGGCAACAAGGGGACGCTGCGCAAGGATGTGCGGAGCATTTGGACAACCCCCGGAGTCGGCGGAACTCCTGTTGCATCAAAGGGTTGAAAAGGGCCACGGGCGCGTCGGGAAGCGCACCGCGACGGTCTGCCCACGACGTCGGCTGGCTGCAGACGCACGGCTCGGCCAAGGAGATGTGCGCGGCGACACCGCCCAGCGCTCTAGCGTATCATCCACTTTGGATTGATGGATAGAGGGACTTGAGCCTGATGCGGGCGTCGTCGGTCGTGAAGCGCCAGTCCACGCGGACGGACTCGCGGTTGCGCCGCTCCTGCCACGCGCCCGCCTCGCGGATCAGGGAGTCGCGGTCGGGGATGCGCCGGTCCAGGCACTGCCGCACCATGGCGCCGATCTCGATCTCCGCCATGTTCAGCCAGCTGCCGTGCCTGGGCGTGTAGTGGATCTCCAGCCGCCTGGCGATGCGCCGCGCCTCGGCCGGCTCGAACGCCGCGTACAGCGAACCCGGCGCGTGGGTGTTGAGGTTGTCCATCACCAGCACGATGCGCTTGCCGGGGAAGTCCTCGTCCGCCAGCTGCTTGACCGCGCGCGCCCAGTCCGCCCTGGCGCGCCGTTCCGTCACTTCCACGCGCCGCCAGCCCAGCAGCGGCGCGAACAGCATGAACAGGTTGCTCGTGCCGTTGCGCTCGTACTCGCAGTCCTGCTTCTCCGCATCCCCGGGCCGCGCCGGCAGCGGCTTCCGCGTCTCCTTGACGTGCTGCCTGCCCGCCTCGTCCATGCACACGAGCACCTCGTCCTCCTCGAACTCCCGCTGGCAGGCGTCCAGCACGTCCTCCATCGCCGCGACGCAGCTGGCGTCCTGCTTCGGCGGAATGCACCAGCATTCCTTCAGCCACGGCTTGAGGCGGTTTTTTTTAGCGTCTGGCGCACCGTCTCCGTGCCTACCGACTCCACCACCTCCAGCTCCACCAGCCGGTCCGCCAGCAGCCGCAGCGTCCACCTCGCGCGGCCTTCCGGCGGCTCCCCGCACGCGATCGCCACCAGCCGCGCCTCCGCCTCGCCGTCCAGCACCTTGCTGCGCCGCCGCAGCTGCTTGCGCGGGTTCAGCGCCGACTCCAGGCCCTCCTCCACGCAGCGCCGCCGCACCCGCTCGACGGTCGCCCTTCCCACCGACAGCGCATCGGCCACCTCCGTGTCGGTGCGCCGTTCGCCCGCGGACTCGTCGCACATCAGCAGAACGCGCGCCCGCGTCTGCTTCCGCGCCGCACACTTCCCTCGCGAAACGAGCGACTTCAACTCCTCCCGCTCGTCCCCCGAAAGAACCACCCGGTACTTCTTCCGCATCTCGAACCTCCCTGTTCGACTCTCTCGCAACCCACACGACCCTACGCCTCAAACTCCATCAATGCAAAGCGGTTGCTACACTAGCATCTGCTGCATCGCCCACCGTCCGGCTCAACCTCACGTTCCCCGACCAGCCGTGCCTCGCTCCCAAGCGCGAAGACACCTTGGTTGGGCCGTAGATTGCCGCTTGATTTCTTCCTAGAATTCCCTAGGGTTCCTAGTTGTCTCTAGCCTGACAGGGAATTCCCCATGAGCATCCAGATGCGCTCCATCGAAGTTGACTGGCAAGTGCGGCAAAAAATCGAGGCTGAGCGGCGGGCGTATGACGACCCGCCCAATGCAGCGCTTCGTCGCCTTCTCGGAATCGACCCACCCGAACGACCCACGGACGTTTCGACCTCTCCCGAAGCACATGACATTGGGGCCGGCTCTGGGAGCTGGAACTGGAAGGGCGTGACACTGCCAGAAGGCACCGAGCTCCGAGTGGCGTATTCGGAAGTGCGAGCCGATGGTCGTGTGGTAGGAGGGCTGCTTACCTTTGACGGTGAAGGCTTTAAGACTCCTTCGCAAGCCGTGATGGCGGCGGTCGCCCGCAGGCGCCGAACCTCCTCAGCCCCAAGCATAAACGGCTGGGAGTATCTCCAAGTGTCGCTGCCGGGGGAAAACCGGTTCAGGCCCCTCTCTCAGCTACGAGGGAAGGCGACAGCATGAAGTTCAAGCACAAGGGGCTGCAGGCGCTGTTCGAGAGGGACGATTCTCGTCGCATCAGCGGCGATCTAGTCCAGCGCGTTAGCCACATCCTATCGCTGTTGGCTGTGGCCCAATCGCCGTCCAGTATCGACACACGCCCTGGATTTCGCCTCCATCAACTCAAGGGCGACCGGCAAGGGCAGTGGAGCATGAGCGTGTCCGGGAATTGGCGGACCGTCTTTCGGTTCGTGGATGGCGAAGCGGTGGACGTCGACTTGCTCGATTACCACTGAGCGGACAATCCGCAGGCACAAGCCCGTTTTACGCTGCTTGCCGTCGGCGACGTTCCCGCGCGAGGTCGTAGGCGGCTTGGAGCCTCAGCCATGTGTCGGCATCGCTCCAGCCGATCTGCTCCAAGGCCAGCGCGATGGCTGGCGTGATTGCCTGCTTGCCGTTCAGCACTCTGGACAAGGTGGTCCGTGACAGGCCGAGCCGCCTAGCGCACTCCGCGACCGTCCACCCCATCGCTTCGACGTCGTAGCGGAGGCCGCCGCCTGGGTGCGGTGGGTTGTTCATGCTGCTCCTATGCAGTACCAAGGTCGTTGACGCTTGCGGTCACGCCACAGCGCTGTCGTCACTGATTCCATCCTACGCCAACCCACTGCGGCCGTCACTAAGTGACGTCCCGCCTTGCTGTGACGCATTGATTCTTGTAAATCTGGCACTATACTGCCGCATTTACTATGAAATACATCCCTCGCAGGTTGCAGGAGGTCATCGAATCCGCCTTGGCGGAGCAGGCGGCGGTGGGGCTGCTTGGACCGCGGCAGGTGGGGAAGACCACCGTGGCGCATCGCATCGCCGCCGGGCGGGATGCCGTCTATGGGTGTGCGACGTTTTAGTGCGCTAGGCGCTCCGGCGCGGGGATTGGCGGTCCGCGACGCTGTCGCCAGAAGTCGTCGTACAGTCCGCTGCGGATGCAGGCGCGCAGGGGCAGGATGTCGTTGGCGCCGGCCCTGCTCCAGCGCATGCCGCCGCGTTTGAAGCGGGCGGCGACCAGCGTGCCGCAGGAGCTTTCGACCACGCCCGAGCCGACCAGCAGCCCCATGGCGCGGTAGCGCGGATAGCGCATCCGGCTGCGGTTGTTCACGAAGTAGCCGATGGCCTTGTCGGCGGCCGGCTCGCCGGCGTGCCGGCGCAGTTCGCGCAGCACGTCCTTGATGCGTCCCTCGGAGAGCGCCGCGCAGACCTTCTCCGACCACGCCCGGCACTGCCGCGCGCCGGCGCCGTGCACGGCGCGCCCGACCTCCCACAGCCGCTCGCGGGCGTGCCAGATGTCGACGATGCAGACGGCGTTCGGGAACAGTTCCGCGGCGGTGTTCCAGATCCACTTCGCGCCGTCCCCGACCACCACCTGCCGCTTCGCCGCCGCGAACCCGAACCGCTGCGCCGCCCGCCACAGCCGCTGCGCGAACGGCGACGGCTGCGGGTCGGCGTCCTTCGAACGCGCGCTGTCGATCGCCGCCGTGTGCCGCGCCGAACCCGCGTCCCGCTCCGGCAGGCCGGTCCTCGGACTCCGCTCCGCCGTGTGGAACACCGCCACCTTCGCCTCCCGCGTCTTCGCCGGCTGGCCGTCCTCCCCCGTGCCGGCGTCCCGCCGCACCATCGGCACGCCCGTGCCGTCCGGACTGCAGTACATCGTCTCCGCCGGCGCCTCGGCCAGCCCCGGCGCCGACCGGTCCCACGCCGCGATCTCCCGCCCCGCCTGCTTCGCCGCCCGCTCCGCGCGCTTCGCCGTCGCCCAGACCCCGGCCTGCCGGCCCAGACTCTCCGCCGCCTTCGCGAAGCTCTTCTCCGACGCCTCCTCCGCCAGCGCCCGCAGCGCCGCCGGCGTCAGCCGGACGCCAGCCCGCCCCGCCACCCCCAGCGCGCGGTCCAGCGGATGCGCCCCGCCCTTCGCGCACGGGCACGTCCAGTAGCCGCGCTTCAACTCCAGGCGGCCCAGCAGCGACAGCGGCGACAGCGCGCGCGTGCCCCGGCGATGCATCCTCGCGCCGCACCCCTCGCACAACGGCGCGTCCAACTCCCCGTCCAGCTCCGACAGCACCTCCGACGCGCCCCGCGCCGCGCCGCGCAGAACCGCCCCGCGCAGATCCTCCTCGAACTCCAGGCAGCCCCGTCCGCTCCCCAGCATCTCCCGGCAACGCTCCCGGAACTCCGGCGACGACGCCAGCAGCATCCGAACGCCGTCTCCCAGAAACGCCCACGCCTCCTTGCGTTCCAGCGCCTCCCGCGCCAACATCCCGTCCGTCATCGCGATTCCGTCCGCTTTGGTTGTCGATACCCTCAGCATATGCCGGAATCGCGATGGCCCCTTCAACCCTCCCAGCGCACTAAAACGTCGCACACCCGCCGTCTATCTCGACCTTGAGAATCCCGAAGACCTGGCCTTGCTGAGCGAGCCACGGTCGTTGCTCGCGGGCTATGCCGGCAAGCTCGTCGTCCTCGACGAGGTGCAGCGCCTGCCGGGCCTGTTCCAGACGCTGCGCGGGCTGATCGACGAGCATCGTCACGCTGGCCGCGGGGCCGGATGCTTCCTGCTGCTGGGCTCGTCGTCGCCCGATCTGCTGCGCCAGACGGCGGAGTCCTTGGCTGGTCGAATCGCCTACCGCGAGCTCGGGCCGCTTACGGTTGAGGAAATCGAGCAGGATCAGGTGGACCGGCTATGGCTGCGCGGCGGATTTCCGAGCGCTTGGCTGGCTGGCGGCGATGCGGCCAGCTTCGTCTGGCGGCTCGACCTCGTTCGCACCTACTTGGAGCGCGACGTACCCGTCTTCGACTCCCGCCTGCCCGCCGAAACCCTGCGGCGCCTCTGGACCATGCTGGCGCACAGCCAAGGTGCGCCGCTGAACGCCGCGCAACTGGCCTCGTCGCTCGCCATCCATGTGCGCACCCTGAACCGCTACGTCGACTTGCTGGTGGACCTCCTGCTGGTGCGTCGTTTGCCGCCTTGGTCTGGGAATGTCGGCAAGCGCCTTGTCCGCTCGCCGCGCCTCTACCTCAGGGACAGCGGCATCGTCCACGCCCTACTCGGCTTGCGCCGGATGGAGGACGTGCTCGCGCATCCGGTGGCAGGCGGCAGTTGGGAGGGCTTCGTGATTGAAAACCTGCTCGCCGTCGCCCCGGCTTGGGCGCAGCCGTTCTTCTACCGCACCCAGGCGGGCGCCGAGATCGACTTGGTGCTGGAGTTCGATCCGACTAGCCGCTGGGCGATTGAGGTCAAGCGCTCGGCGTCCCGCCCCGCGCCCTCCAAGGGCTTCCACACGGCCTGCGCCGACCTTGAAGTGCGGCGTCGCATCGTCGTCTACGGGGGCAGTCGGGCGTTTCCGCAGGCCAACGGCGTGGAGACGCTGCCGCTGGCTGGGCTCGTGGAGGAACTGAGGGCGAAAGGCGCTTAGGATTCGCCAAACCAAGCAACTCGGCGAAGGCACCATGGAGCATTTCGAGTTTCGCCCGGCGACCGAAGAGGAACTGCCGCAGCTGCGGCGCCTTGGGGCGTACGTGTTCGCCTCCACGGAGCAGGAGGAAGAGGACGACGCGCCGCTGCGCCCGGAGTGGACGCATGCCGCGTTCCACCAGGGCAACCTCGTCGCCAGTTCCGGCGGCTTTCCCTTCAAGATGCGCATGAACGGGCGCGGCATGATGGCCGACGGCGTGACGGCGGTGGGAACCGACCCGGGCTATCGGCGCCGCGGGCTGGTGCGGCGGCTGATCGTCGATCGCCTTGCGCTGGCGCACGAGAGCGCCCAGCCGGTGGCGATTCTGTGGGCGTCCATGGGCGCCATCTACCAGCGCTTCGGCTACGGCCTGGCGACGACGCAGGTGGAGTATTCGTTCGACCCGCGCCTTGCGGCCATGCAGTTCGGCGATCCTGCCGAGGGCTACACGCGGCGCTTGGAGAAAGCCGACGCGGTGCCGGTCATCAGCAAGCTCTACCGTGCTTTCATCGAACCGCGCAATGTGCTGCTGCATCGCGCGCCGATTCTGTGGGAACTCCCGTTTCGCGTGCGCGAGGGGCGCAAGGCGCACTGCGCCGTCCACTACGCGGCCGACGGCGAGGCGGACGGCTACCTGCTCTATGAAACCAAGACCAGCGGCGAACCGGACAGCGGCGCGCCCCAGGATCAGGAACTCTCCGTCACGGACTTCGTTTGGCGCGACATGAACGGCTATCGCGGCCTGTGGGACTTCGTGCGCGGCCACGATCTGGCGGCGCGCGTTGTCACCCACTTCGCCGCCGAAGACGATCCGGCGCCGCACATCCTGCTGGAACCGCGAGTCCTGCAGCGGCGCACCTCCGACGGCATCTGGCTGCGCGTTGTGGATGCCGCGGCGGCCCTCGCCGGACGCGGCTACGACGTAGCCGGCGAAACGACGTTGGCAGTAGCCGAAGACGCGGAGTGCCCGTGGAACGTCGGCGCCTATCGCCTCGCCACGGACGGCGTGCAGGCCGAAGCGCAGCGAACGAGCGCCGCGCCGGAAGTCACGCTCACCACCCAAGGCTTCGCCTCGCTGCTGGCCGGCCACACGCCCCTCAGCCAACTCGCCCGCATCGGCCGCGCCGAAGTACGCGACCACAAGCGCCTGCCAGCCCTGGACGCCCTGTTCTCAACGCGGTACAGACCGCACTGCATGAACGGGTTCTGAGATCTGTCGAAAGGCAGCAAGACGCAAACGGCTTGCTTCCATCCCGCAAGTGTTTTGTACTGACAACCCACGGGCTTGGCGCGATCGCGCACGGGAGGATCACGAAGAGATGGACATCCAAGGCTTTTGCGACAGCCGTTTCGCCGCCGTGCGCGATGCGTTCGAGCGCAACTTCACGGCGCATGGCGATGTGGGGGCGAGCTTCGCGGCCACCGTGGAGGGGGAGTTCGTGGTGGATCTGTGGGCCGGGCACGCGGACAAGGCGCGGACGCGGCCTTGGGAGGAGGACACCATCATCAATGTCTACTCCACGACCAAGACGATGTCCTTCCTGTGCGCCTTCCTGCTTGCCGACCGTGGCCTGCTGGACTTCAACGCGAAAGTGACGGACTACTGGCCGGAATACGGGCAGAACGGCAAGGAAGACACCGAAGTGCGGCATTTCATGAGCCACGCCGCCGGCGTGCCCGGCTTCGACCCGCCGTTCAAGAGCGCCGAGGCGCTCTACGACTGGGATGCCTGCGTCGGCAATCTGGCGGCGCAGAAGCCGTGGTGGACGCCGGGCAGCCAGAGCGGCTACCACGCCGTCACGCAGGGCTATCTGATCGGCGAGTTGGTGCGGCGCATCGACGGCCGCTCCATCGGCGCTTTCTTCCGCGAAGAGGTCGCCGCGCCGCTGGGCGCGGACTTCCACATCGGCATGGCCGACGAACACTTCCCCCGCGTCGCGGAGATGATCCCGGACGAACCCGCCGAGGACGCGCCGTTCGGCGGTCTGCCGCCGGATTCCATTCCAGCCCGCGTCTTCGCCAGCGCCATGGCCGGCACGGAGAACGTGAACACCCCGGCTTGGCGGCGCGCCGAGATTCCCGCCGCCGGCGGCCACGGCAATGCCCGCGCCGTGGTGCGGGCGCAGACGCCGCTGGCCAACGACGGCAAGGCGTTCGGCGTGGAACTGCTCTCCGCAGCGTCCACCAAGCTGATGCTGCAGGAGCAGACCAACGGTGCGGACGCGGTGCTGATGCTGCCGGTGCGATTCGGCCTGGGCTACGCCTTCCCCAGCGAACAGATGCCGATGTCGCCCAACGAGACCGCGATGTTCTGGGGCGGCGCAGGGGGTTCCACGATCGTCGTCGACCAGCCGGCGCGGGTGTGCCTCTCCTACGTGATGAACCAGATGAAGGCGTCCATCGTCGGCGACAAGCGCGGCGGCGGACTCGGCAAGGCGTTCTACGATTCGCTCTAGGCGCAGCGCAGGGCTGCGATTTGGAAAAGCGCAAAGGGGATTACGGAATGGCGCAATACGACTACATCATCGTCGGCGCCGGCTCCGCCGGCTGCGTTCTTGCCAACCGCCTGAGCGCCGACGCCGGCAACTCGGTGCTGCTGCTGGAGGCCGGCGGGCGCGACTGGAGCCCGCTCATCCACGTGCCGGTCGGCTTCTGGAAGATGATTGCGCGGCCGAGCGTGAACTGGTGCTTCGAGACGGTTCCAGAAGAGAACACCCACAACCGCAAGATTCCCATTCCGCGCGGCAAGGTGCTGGGCGGGTCGAGTTCCATCAACGGCATGCTGTACGTGCGCGGCCAAGCCTTGGACTACGACACCTGGGCGCAGCTCGGCAATCGCGGCTGGAGCTACGAGGAGGTGCTGCCGTTCTTCAAGCGCTCCGAGCGTTTCGAGCGCGGCGGCGACGAGTTTCGCGGCGGCGAGGGCGAGCTGAACGTGGCGGACATGGTGGAGACGCACCCGCTGCTCGAGGCCTGGGTGGATGCTGGCGAAGAGGCCGGCTTCCAGCGCAATCCGGACTACAACGGCAGTTCCCAGGAAGGCTTCGGCATCTACCAGGTGACCCAGCGCGACGGCCGGCGCTTCAGCACCGCCAAGGCGTTCCTGCACCCGGTGCGCCGGCGCGGGAACCTGCACGTCGTCACGCGGGCGATGGCGCAGCGCGTGTTGATCGAAGACGGCCGCGCCACCGGCGTGGAGTACGCCGTGGGCGGCAAGGCGGCCACCACCGCCACGGCCAACAAGGAGGTGATCCTGGCCGCCGGCGCGGTGCAATCGCCGCAACTGCTCGAACTCTCCGGCATCGGCCAGCCGGCGCTGCTGCGCCAGCACGGCATCGACGTGGTACACGACCTGCCGGGCGTCGGCGAGAACTACCGCGACCACTACGCGAGCCAAGTGGCGTGGCGCGTCAAGGGCGCGAACACGTTGAACGAGGACACGCGCGGCGCGCGCTTCCTTTGGGAGGCGCTGAAATACGGCGTGGCCCGGCGCGGCGCCTTCACCTACACCGCCGGCATCGCCCACGGCTTCGTGCGCACTCGCACCGAACTGGAAACGCCGGACGTGCAGTTCCACTTCGCCCACGCCAGCTATGCCCGGCGCGGCGCGTTGGAGAAGGAACCCGGGATGACCTGTTCGGTGTGCCAACTGCGCCCGGAGAGCACCGGCTCCATCCACATCCAAGACGCCAACCCGGCCACGCCGCCAGCCATCAAGCCGAACTTCCTGGATGCGATGGTGGACCGCGCCGCCCTGGTGGAAGGCATGCGCATCGCCCGCCGCGTCGGCGATGCGCCGGCGCTCAAGCGCTTCGCCGCCCACGAGCTCTACCCAGGCGACGACGTGCAGACCGACGACGAAGTGCTGGACTTCTGCCGGCGCGGCGGCGCCACCGTGTTCCACCCCGTGGGCACGTGCAAGATGGGCAGCGATGCCAACGCCGTGGTGGACGAACGGCTGCGCGTGCGCGGCTTGCGTGGGCTGCGGGTGGCGGACGCCTCCATCATGCCGACGTTGGTTTCCGGCAACACCAACGCGCCGGCCATCATGATCGGCGAGAAGGGCGCGGCGATGATTCTCGAGGACGCCGCCGGCTGAGCGAAACACGGAGGGATCGCTCGGCTCTCCTTGATCCGCTTTGGCTCGACTCGACATGCGCATGAAGGCCGGATTGCGGGTCGCGCTGGCGGCGCTGGCTCTGTCGCCGCCAGCGTTGGCGCAGACCGACGTTTGCGACAGCGGCGCCTTCGCGCTGCGCGCGGACTATCCCGGCGCGAGGCTCAGCGCCTGCGAAATCGTGAGCGCTGGCGAGATCGAGATCGCCATTCGCCCGGAGGACAGCGGGCGGATCAATCCAAGCCCTTGGTACGGATTCCACGTGCGGCGCCATCCCAATACGCCCGCGGGCGAGCTGGAACTGCGGCTGCGCTACGGCGAACACAAGCACCGCTATGCGCCGAAGGTGAGCGCCGACGGAGACACTTGGCGGCGCTTGCCGGACGACGCCGTGCGCCTGGACGGCAACGACGCCGTGCTGCGGCTGGAACCGGATGAGCGCGGCGTCTTCGTCTCCGCCGGCGAGAATCTGAATACCTCCTTCTACGCGGCTTGGCGCGAACGCATCGGCGCAATGGCCGGCGCACAGTGGGAGGAAATCGGCACATCCATCGGCGGCCTGCCCATCCACGCGCTATCGATCAATCCCAACGCCAAGCGCTACGTGCTCCTGCTCGGTCGGCAACATCCGCCGGAGGTGAGCGGCGCCATCGCGCTGCTCCACTTCGTCGAACGCCTGCTGGAAACACGCGCCGACGCTTGCCAAGAAGAGGCCCTGCGCTGCGAGTTCTTCCGCACGCATGGGCTGGTCGTCGCGCCGTTGCTCAATCCAGACGGCGTGGATGCCGGACACTGGCGGCACAACCTCGGCGGCACCGATCTCAACCGCGACTGGGGCCGGTTCCGAGAGCCGGAAACCATGGCCGTGTACAACATGGTCGAACGCTTCGAGCACGACCGCCGCGCCCCGCGCATCGTGCTGGACTTCCACTCGACGCGTCGCAACGTGTTCTACACCCAGGATGCCGACTCGCCGACGAGGCCGACCGAGTTCGCGGAGCGCTGGCTGGCGGCGGTGAAGGACCACGCCGACTTGTATGAATTCGAGAACGCGCCGCGCCCGCTCACCGACAACGGCACCGTCAAGAACTATTTCCATCGCCGCTTCGGCATCCCGTCCATCACCTATGAAGTGGCCGACGAGGAAGACCGCACACTAGTCGCCAGCACCGCCGCGGCCTTGGCGGATGCGCTGGTGGACGTTTTCGCCGCCATCGACGCCGCGCCTTCGCCGCCGTGCGCCGATCTCTTCTGCACCATGGTCCAGGCGAACGCCGCGTCCTTGGCGATGCTGGCGGAGGAAGGCCTGCTCGAGCGCGACCAAGCCGCGCGCATCGCCGATGCCGCTGCGTGGATCGCCGAAGAGCAAGCCCGCCCGGGCGCGGCCCGAAGCGCCAACTACCTGGATTTCGAGGAGCGCTTGATCGAACTGGCGGGGATCCAAGCCAGCAACGTCCACATGGGCCGTTCACGCCAGGACCTGCACGGCACCGCGCGGCGCATGTTGGCGCGCGACGAGTGGCTGGCCACGCTGAACGCGCTCCTGCAGGCGCGGGCATCCATCCTGACGCTGGCCGAAGCCGAGGCCGAGACGCCGGTTCCCGCCTATACCCACGGCGTGCAAGCCCAGCCCACCACCTTCGGCCACCAGATGCTGGCGTTTTCGGCGGCGTTGCGCCGCGACGCGGAACGGCTGATCGAAGGCTACGCCCGCGTCAACAAGAGCCCCCTCGGCGCCGCCGCGCTCGGCACCTCCGGCTTTGCGCTGAACCGCCACCGCCTCGCCGCGCTGCTCGGCTTCGACGCGCCAATCGAGAACAGCTTCGACGCGAACCTCGTGGCCTCGGCGGACTACAAGCTCGAACTCGCAGGCATTCTCGCCGCCTCCGCCACGACCGTAGGACAGTTCGCCCAGAATATCCACGCGCAATACCACGACCCGCGCCCGTGGATCGTGCTCGACCCCGCCACCACCAGCGGCAGCAGCATCATGCCGCAGAAGCGCAACCCGCGCCCCCTCGACCGCCTGCGCCGCGCGGCCAGCAAGGTGGTCGCCAGTTCCCACGCCCTCGTGCTGCTCGCCCACAACGCCAACACCGGCATGCACGACTACCGCGAACTCGCCCCGTTCCAGGAACTCGCCAAGCAAGCGCAAGAGATGTACCAACGCTACGCGGGCGTGGTCGGCTCGCTGCACGTGGACGCCGAACGCGCCGCCACCGAACTGGCGCAAGGCCATTCAACGCTCACGGAAGTCGCCGACACCCTGCTGCGCGAAGCCAACGTGCCATTCCGCTCGGCCCACCGCTACGCCTCGTCCCTAGCCGACTTCTCCCGCGCCCAAGACCGCAGCGCGGCAGCGCTAACCGACGCCGACTTCCGCCGCCTCTACGCCGACCTCTTCAACGAACCCCTGCCACTCCCCCCAGCCGCACTGCGCCGCGCCCTAGACCCAACCACCCTCATCGCCAACCGACGCGGCTTCGGCGGCCCGCAACCAACGGAAGTCCAGCGCTCGCTCGACGAGCATCAAGCAAATCTCGAGGAGCAACAGCGGTGGCTGCGGCAGGCCGAAGGGGCGCTGACAGAAGCGCGAGAAAGGCTGGAGCAGGCATTGGAAGCGATGTCTTGAAGAGAAGGGCAAGCGTTTCTGCTGTTCCTGCTGCCCGTCTTCGCAAGCCTCTACGATTGAGGGAATCCTCGCTGGTTCAGTTCAACGCCCGTTGCCACCGAATGGCGTCGGCGACGACGACTTCTCCCGCCGTCTTGTCGGAGACCACCACCCGAACGCTACCGGCGGGCAAGTCGAACACGCCGAGATCGTTCCAGCTCACCTTGGCGTTGCGGCCGTCGAGCGGCAATGGCGTCTCCATGCCGTCGGCGACGAGCTTGATGTCGAGGACGTCGATTGAGTCGCGGCGAAGCCTGCCGTAGCGCATGTGGCGCACGGCGTCGCCGGGCAGGTGGTAGGCGAGTCGCCAGCGGCCGGGCTTGGGCAGGATCGCGTGGAAATGCGCAACGGCGCTGCCGTCCCCATGCGGTTTGCGCACCAGCGTTCGTCGGTACTTGCCCCAGGTGACGGTGTCCGGGCTCTCTTGGCGCCGCCAGCCGCCGTGCAGCGCGTTCGGCGTCGATTCCGCAAGTCGCCGACTCGAACCGAAGAGCGTCTGCGATGGCGCGGTCGCCGAGAAGCCGGGGTCGAGGTCGTCCACGATGATGTCGTCTCCGGGCAGCGTCCAATCGCTTGGGCGTGTGCCGTCCAAAGGCACTCGGTCGAGGGCGGCGGCATGGTCGAAATGCGGCATCGGCAGTGGCAGGGCCCGCCTGTTGAGCGAAAGGTAGGTCTCCAAGCGCGCTTCCAAAGGCGGGAGCGGGCTTGTCGCGGCGATCTCGATGGACTCGTGGCCCGGCACGATGGCGTGTGCGCCGACGTGCCATCGGGAAGCGCCGTCGGTCTCCATTCGCCAGCCGATCGCCGCCACGCCGGGGGCAGGCTCGTCGTTGCGAACGTCGACGGCCAATTGATAGCGAGGCTGGCCGTTTTCGTCGTCGCGAATGCGCGCCGCGCGAACCGAAGACGCGAGGAATCCCGGCAGCGCTGTCTGCTTGAGATAGTGCTCGATCAGCGGCGGCAGCGTTGGTTCCACGGTGCGCAACGCGGCCATGAAGTCCGCCATCGTGAAGGTCGCGCCGGCATGGCGCTGCCGCATCAGCGCGAGAAACTCCTGTGTCTTCCGTTTGCCCATCGCGCCTTCGATCATGGCCGCCATCCGCTCGCCCTTGTGGAACAGCACGTCCACGTCGCTCGGCGAACGGCGCGGGTCGATGCTGTTCAACGCTGTGTCTTCGCTGCGTGCCTCCACCGATTCGGGCGGATGCTCGAACCACGCCGAGCGGACGGTCGCGGTGCCGAGGAGCCGCAGCAGCGCCTTCGCCGGGCCAGCGTTCGAGGGAACGCTGGCGTGCATCCAGCCGCCGGGCGCGACGGCGTGCCCATCCAGCACGGCTCGCGCCGTCAGCGCCTCGAGCAGATAGTCGAGGGCGAATGCGCCGTCGCCCGTGGCGCTGACGAGGAACGGCAGCAGGTTGCCGGCGAAGCCGGCCGACAGCGGAATGCCGTTCGCGCCGAGATCGTCGATCCGCGCGAGCAGTGTACTTTGGGCGCGAATCGAGGCCGTGTCGCCATCCGGGACCGCGAACCGTGCGGTTGGCAGCCCGTGTTCGGCCAGCAGCTGTACGCCGGGCAGCGCCTGCATTGTGCCCATGCGCCATCCGCCGCCGTAGCGGCGCAGCTGGGCCGGGGCTTCCACAATGCTCAACGTGGCGTGCGGATAGCCGAGGCCGGTGGTCGTGAGGCGCTCGCGCAGGAAGTCCGACACCGTCGTTTCCAGCAGGCTGGCGGAGAGCAGCTCGAACTGGCGCATGTGTCTCGGATGCATGAGCAGTTCGCAGTCGACGCCAGCGACGGTCAAGGCGCGGCGCTCGAATGGCGCGGCGATCAGCGCGAAGTCCGCGACCGGCGCCGTCGTGCGGAAACGCCACGGCGCTGTGGCCCCGGGTTGGCGGCCCGCGCCCGCCGGCCACCAACCTTGCGGCAGCGACACCGCGAGGTCGATGTTGTGGAAATCGCGCATGGCGTCGCTGCCCCAGTTGGCGCCGGGGCGAGGCAGCCATCGCGCGTCCGGCATCAGCGCCACGTAGTCCGGGTGGAACAGCGACGATTGCTCGCCGAGCAGCGCGAGTACACTGCCCATTAGGCTCTCGCCAATCGCATCCACTGCGCTGTCGAGATGCGCGAAACGGTGATCTGGAACGCCGCTTGCCTCGATGCGAACGACGGCGCGTGCGCCAGCGGCGAGCGGTCGGGGCGACACGACTTCGAGCAAGCCGAGGTCGTGGGAGAACGCGGCGGCGGCGCCATCCACGAGTAGCTTCCCCACGCGCATGGTCGGGTTCAGGCTGAAAACGAGGACATCGAGCTCCTCCTTCGTAGCCACGTGCAGATCGACGCCGACCGCAAGCTCGCGGCCAGGATCGATGCGGACGTGACCCGCGACACGCTCCAAGTCGATGCGCGCGGCTGGCGCTTCGGCTTTGTGGGCGGCTGCCCAGGCCTTGCGTTCGTCGTGCTCGTCAACAGCCAGCCACGCCAGCGCGCCAAGGGCGCCGAATCCCACGGCGGCGAACGCCGCTCCCCACAGGGCCGGTCTCAAAGCGTCCCGACGGGGCTGCCGAGAGGACGCGAGCAGGAGCCCGGCGAGCGCCAGCACGAGCACCGCCGCGCGCTGTCCGATGTCCACGAGGCCCGGCGTCCGCGGCAGGATGTCCGAGCCGGCGAGGCCCAGATTGGCGATGCCGGAGGACACTGGGAGCAAATAGAGGGGCGTGTGGAAGAGCGCGACCACATGCGCCGCAAGAAGCGACGCGGCGACGAGCAACGTCAGCACCGACGAGCGCAGCAGCGAGCCGAGCAACGTCGTCAGCGCGCCCCAGAACAACAACGCCGGCGGCGCATCGAGCAGCACGAATACGGCCAGCCCGAGGGCAGGTTCGGGTACGCCGAACAATCGGTGGTTCGGTGCCGTGAGGCTCTCGAACGCCAGCACCAGCAGCGCGAGCACGACCAACGCGAGCCAGACCGCGAGGGCAACCGCGAGCAGCCGACCAGCGTGGAGCTCGAAGTTGGAGAACGGACGCGCATGGAGGGCATCGGCGACAAGGGCCCGCCGATCGCGGGAGAGGCCGTCGAACGTCAAGGCGAGCACGCCCAGCAGCAGTACGCAGAGCGCGAGCCCGCCGTATCCCGGCACGTTCAAGCGCGGTGCCGACGTCTGACCGAACCCGTGCGCCCCTAAGAGGTAGAGATAGAGGCCGAAGCCCAAGCCAACGGCCAGCGCCGCGAAGACCCAGGTTCGCGCGCTGCGTCGCACGGAGCGCAACTCCTGGACAAGGAACGCCACAACGTTGGCGACGGACACTTCCATTCAGTCCTTCTTCGGGCGCAATTCCGCACCCGTTGGAACGAAGAAGGCCCTATGCTAAATGTGCGCCTTGCTGTGGTCGTCCCGGCTGTATCGCAGATCGATGCAGTAGGCAGGTACCCGCAGGTGTCGCAGGCGCAGGCGTAACCGGACCGAGCCGCCGTCTGCGCTGCAAGACGATTGGCCGAAGGGAGGCATCGGCGTATGCTTGTCGCATGGCCCATGGGAGTTGCCTCCCGCCGTCGATTCGCCGCGATGGGAGCCACGCACAGCACTTGAGCACAGCAGTAGGAAGCAGCCATGAAAGTCGAAAAGAACTTGGATCCGACATCCCTTGTCGCCCGCATCATCGCGGAGCTGCAGGCCAATCCAGAGGCGCAGCAGATGCTGCTGCGGGCGATGCTGACCAACGAGTTCCTCGGCGTGCCGGCAGGGCTGGACCGCATCGAGAATGACGTTGCCGAGCTCAAGATCGACGTCGCGCAGCTCAAGACCGACATGGTCGAAGTCAAGGCCGACATCGTCGAAGTCAAGGCCGATGTCGCCGTGCTCAAGGCCGACATGGCCGAGGTCAAGACCAACGTGGCCAGGCTCACGAAGGACGTCGACTTCCTCAAAGGCAGCGATTTGGAGCACCGGCTGAATCGCAAGATCAGAGCGCTGACGAGTCAGCGGCTCAAGCTCATGGTGATGGAGGCCATTCAGACGCCGGGCCAGTGGCCGAACAGGGACTTCTTCAAAGCCGTCGAAGAAGCGCTCGAGGACGGCCGGATTACGGCGGAGCAGGAGTCCAGGATCGACGCGACGGACTTCATCCTCAACGCCCGGCGCCGTACCGACCGGGTGCCCGTGTGGGTCGCCATCGAGGCGTCGCACACTGTCCACGGCAGCGACATCGACCGCGCCCGAGCCGCGGCCGACGCGCTGCGGGCGGTGTTCCGCACGGAAGTCGTCGCGGTCGCCGCCGGCTACCGCATCAACGCAGCCAACACCGAGCGGGCCAAGGCGGCCGGAGTCGCGTACTTGGAGGTGCCGCCGCCGCAGTCGGCGTGACGCGCTCCGCGCCCGTCAACTCCCCACGCGAGGGGCGCGTCCAGCAGCAACGGCTTGTCGCAGGCGGGCCGTCTCCGCAGCACTTGCGCTGCCCGCGACCGCCTGCGCCAGCCCATCCATCCGGTCGACGTCCTCGGCGTACTCGGCAAGCCGCCGGCGGTAGCTGGCGCGGTTCTTGGTGCAAACGAGCGTGTACGGACGGCCCTTCTTTTCCGTCTTCGTATCAATGTCGAGGACGGCACGTCGGATCTCGCTTTCCAAGTGGCTGCGCAGGTCCTCGCGCATTGAGAAGCGGGTCGCTGTGGCATCGGGGTCCCGGCAGAAGGCGCGCAGATCCGCGCAGTGCGCGCAGTCGCAGCCGGTGTTGGTCTTGATGCGCCAATCCCGCGGCGCGACGGGCGGAGTTTCGCTGCGGGCGAGCAGGCGCTCCGTCGCATGGCGCCACAGGACGCCGTAGGCAGGCGCGTCAGGCAAGCCATCCTCCTGGTACAACGCTGGCAGGGCTTCGGCAAGCTCGCGCTGCGGCTCGACGACGGCTGGACGATTCGCGACAAGGCGAGCCGCTTGTTCCGCTTCGCTCGTCAAGGAATCCTCGGCGGAGGTGCCTCTGGCAAGCGAACTGCAACGCCAAGCGAGGAGGAACAGATCGCGGATGGCGGCGGCGCCGAAAACCCGGCGATCGTAGTCGCCGTAGCTCCTGTAGTAGAAGTCGTCGCTCACGGCATCACGCAGCTTCGTGCCAAAGGCGGCCAAGGCGGAACGAACGCAATCCTGCAGCGGCTCGCGCCAAATGTCGCCCGCGGGCTGGTATCGCTCCAACGCCAGCCGCAGGAGCGCCAGCACCTCTTCGGACTTCTCGGCGAAGTGCGTTTGCGTCAGCTCGGCGAGGAACTTGCCGACGGCGTCGGGCGGAATCAGGCGCGAAACGCCCATGATGGCTTGGTGGTCCTCGGTGCCGCGGTAGTCGCCCAAAACGACATCGTGGAGGAAACGCCGCACCGGCGCCTCGCGGCCGTTCTTCTCCAGCAAGCCGAGCATGCGCACATGGTCCGGCGCGTTCCGATAGCCGTAGGCGTAGCGGTTCCCGGGCCAGACGTGGATCAGACGTCGGCAGAACTGGTCGATCTTCTCGTTCGGAACGCCATCGTTGGCTGCCAACGCCTCCGCCACCCAGTCCACCGCGTTGTTGATGCCGGCATCCGCCAGGACTTCCAAGGTCTTCGACCGCGGCCAAATCACGAAAGCAGCCCGACGGTAGGCCCGCTCCAGAGTCACGCCTTCGTTGCCCGACGCTTCGTGCAGCCACTGCTTGTCTGGCGGCGCGCCATCGAGGGCACCGGCCGGCAGCAGTTCGCCGGGCAGGAGCGGCGCTTCGTCGAACGGCGGCTGGCGGCCGTCCGGCGCGGTCCAGCGATCCAGCCAGCGCTGGCTGTCGAAGATTTCGTTGAACTCCATGTCGTCCGCGTCTTCCTCGCGCCAGTTGCCGTAGCTGTCCACGTAGCTGCCGTGATACGTGGCATCGCCGTGGTCGCGAATGTGAACGATGGCGGCAAAGAGCTCGCACTCGGCTTGGGCTGCCGATTGGATCAGTGCGCGGGCCAAGTTGGCGTCGCCGTTCTTCAAGGCGCGGAACGACAAGCCGGCCTCGCTGTAGTCGTGGTCGAGCAGCCAGACGAGCTTGTTGCTGGCGGTTTCGTCGCCGCCCCAGCGAGCGAGATGCGCGGCGACTCGGTTTACATGGTCCACGTAGTCCGGCGCATGCCGGGGTGTCAGGTCGTCGTCGCCGCTTACGCACAGGTTGAACACCAGCGACAGCCGGTGGCCGGCCCGAACCGGCCGGGTCTCATGTGTGCAGTCCGCGTAGAAAGCCGCGAAAGCCAGTTCCGAAGGTTCTTCGACGTGGGTCTCGACTACGGCTTCGCGTTGCCGGTGCCGAACCACCAACTCGCCGCCGACGCCAGCGGTCGGCAAGGCAATCGTCAAGGTCGCGATCATGCCGTCGGCCTTTTCGGTGTCCCGATGCGGGGCGAAGAAGCCGCCTTGCTCGTAGATCAGCAGTTTGTAGAGACGGGCTTCGAGCCGCTCAGGGGCGCAGCCGAGGCCTTGCGCCGCCGCTGCCACGATGCCGGCGAAGGTGTCTGGCCAAGCGCCGCCGGCGAGGCGAATGCGCGCGGCGTCGATCTGCCAGCAGTCGCGCACCGAAGTGTCCACGAGAGTGTCCTGTCCCTTGCCGTACGGCGCTCGCTCGGCAACGGCCAGCAACGCGCGGACCTGCGCCAAGGGTACCGGGAAGGAGAGCACGCCCACGCCTTCTACTTCCAAGCGCGGCATGGGCGCAAACAGGCGGCGGTGCGTGCAGAAGTCGCCGGGGTGGTCGATGGAACCGAGCAGGTCTTCCAGCGGCTTGTTGCCGCCGTACTCGAGGTCGATGCCCACGGCAAGCTCCTGTGGCGGAGGAATGAACGGGCCCAAGCGTATGGCTTCCCGACGCCCATTGACAACGGGCGCGCTCGTCGGCCTGCCACCCAACGTCGTGGACAACCAATCCGGCAGTCTGTACGGTGCGCGTTCACGGTCTCGACGGCTCTTCCAATAGAGAGGCAAAGCATGGAACGAGAGTGTTCGGGGTCCCGCTGGATGCTGGCGACGGCTGCGCTTGCGAGCGTGGGCATTGCCGGGCCAGCGACGGCTCAAGAGGCGGAAGCCGGCGCCGAAGAAACGGCGACGCAGGCGCCCATCGAAATCACGGTGGGCCTCGAAGGCGAAGAGATCGTCATCGTCACCGGCACCAACATTCGCGGCGTGGACATGGGCAGCCTGCTGCCGATTTCCGTGCTGGGCGCGGACGAAATCGAGCTGTTCGGCGTCAACTCCGGCGACGAATTGCTGGACATGCTGCCGGAGCAAGGGCAGAACTTCTTCAACGAGGCGGACACCATCAGCGGCGGCGTGAACTCGGCGCGCGGCGACGTCGGCGCCTACAACCTGCGCAACGTCGGCACCGGCAACACGCTGGTGCTGCTGAACGGGCGGCGCATGGTGAACGCCGCCGGCTTCCAGACGGAAGAGGTGGGCGGCAGCTTCGTGCCCGTCAACAGCGCCAACTCCAACGTGGTGCCGACGTTCGGCCTCGAGCGGCTGGAAATCCTCAAGGACGGCGCATCGGCCATCTACGGCGCCGACGCCATGGCCGGAGTGGTGAACAACGTCCTCGAAACGGACTTCCAAGGCTTGCGCCTGCGCGCCCGCTACGGCTTGTACGAACACAACGACCGCGAGCCAGCGCTCATGGACGCGGCCTGGGGAACCAACTTCAACGGCGGCCGCACCAGCCTCAGCATCCACGGCACGCTCCTCTCCCGCAACCGCGTGAACGCGCAGGAGGATCCGCGCTGGGCAAATGCGGACTTGCGCGACCGCGTTCCCGAAGGAAGCCTGTGGGAGGGCAGCACGCGCTTTCGCAACTCCAGCGCCCACTCCTTCTTCGGCCAGTTCGACTTGGTCGCCAACGCCAACAGCGCTGGCTTGGGAGGCACCTACACCGACAACAGGGGCGAGTTCGAGGTGTTTCCCGCCGGCGACGCGCGCTGTCAGTGGGATCTGAACGAACACGTCTGCGGCGCCATCGACGGCCAAGGCGTCGAGCGCTACAACAACAATGCGGACCGCGACCTCTCCGGCAAGCTCACCCGCTACACCCTGTTCGGCTACCTCAGCCATGTGTTCGACACCGCTGGCAACCCCATCGAGAGCTTCACCGAGGTGATGTACTACGACTCGGACAACAACACCCGGCGCCATCCCTCGGCGCAGCTGACCGCCGCCAAACTGCGCGTCGGCGCGGCCAACTACTACAACCCCTTCGGCCCCGTCGGTTCGCCCAATCGCCTGCCGAACCTGCCGGAGGGCGTGCCGGACGAAGGCCTGGAACTGGAAATCGACAACTACCGCTTCGCGGAGTTGCCCCGCATCGTGGACGTCACCGGCAGTTCCTATCGGCTCCTGCAAGGGCTGCGCGGCGGCGGCGACTGGTTCTGGGAAGGCGCAGTGCTCTACGCCAAGGCCGAGCGCAGCGACGTCACTAGCAATCGCGTCTCCAACAACCTGATTGTCGAGGCGTTGGCGGATCCGACTCCAGCCGCCTACAACCCGTTCAGCGTGGGCGTAGACAGCAATCTCGAGCGCGCCTTGATCGAGGTGCGGCGCGACAACGAAACGTCGCTCTTTCTCACGGACTTCAAGGTCAGCAACGACGAAATGTTCGCGCTGCCCGCAGGCCCCGCTGGCTTGGTCGCCGGCGTCGAGTATCGGCGCGAAGCCTTCGAGGACGACCGCGACCCGCGCCTGGACGGCACCATCAGGTTCACGAACTTCCAAGGCGTGACCTTTCCCTTCGTGTCGGACGTGGTGAACTCCAGCCCGACGCCGGACAACAGCGGCAGCCGCAACGTCACGTCGGTGTTCATGGAGCTGCAGGCGCCCCTCTTCCGATCCTTCGACCTGCAGTTGGCGGCGCGCTACGAGAACTTCTCGGACGTAGGCGACACCGTGGTGGGCAAGGTCGCCGCCGGCTGGCGACCGTTCGAGAAGCTCCTGCTGCGCGGCTCTTGGTCGCAGCCCTTCCGGGTGCCGAACCTCGTGACGGTGAACGAGACCATCACGGCGCGGCAGAACTCGCGCACGGACTGGGCCTGCCAGTATGCGGCCGAGAACGGCGGCGATCCGGAGCAGGAGGTCATCGATTGCGAATACTCCATGCAGCGCATCGCCCAGGGCAGCATGGCATTGGTGCCGGAAGAGGCCGACAACTACTCCTTCGGCATCGTCGTCGAACCGCGCGAGGACTTCACCATCGCATTCGACTACTGGTCGATCGAGAAATCGCTGACCATCGGCCTGTTGGGGGAAGAGAACCACACGGCGCTGGATTTGCTGTATCGCCTGCGCGACGGCACCGGAAACTGCGGGGCATCAACTGGCAATCCGGCAGTGGAGCGCTCGTCCGACATCGACGAGGCAAGCGCCGCCATCTACGCCGCGGCGGGCATCTGCCCGGCCGGCGAAATCCAGCGCATCTTCGACCGCTACCAGAACTTGGATACCCGCACCATTCAAGGCTACGACGTGGCGATCCGCTATCGGTTGGAGACGGACTTCGGGCGATTCCGCTTCAACTACTCCGCATCGTTCCTGAACGAACTGTCGCAAAGCGCTGGCGGCGCCGCCGGCGAGCTAGTGGCGGCGCAGCGCGACGGGGCCATTCCGCCGAGCGTGGCAGTGGTCGGCTTCGAGGATCTGTTGCAGAACGACGGCAACCAGAAGCAGAAGCATCGCCTCTCGCTGTCTTGGCGCAAGGATGCGTTCGGCATCGGGATCACGGGGGCGAAGATCGGCAAGGTCTATCACGAGAGGCTGACGCTGGGGGACGGCTCCTTGTGGTGGCTTGCGCCGATGACGACGTGGAACATGACGTTCGATCGCTACGTCAAAGGCTTCGGCGACGCCGACATCCGGCTGCGATTCGGCGTCCGCAACATCGGCGACGAGCGCGCGCCGCTGGCGGATCGCTACTTCGGGTACTTGTCCGACGTGCATTCGGACTACGGACGCAACTACTACTTCGACGTGCGCATGACGATGGACTAAGCGCACCCTTGCGGGTGCGGCGCACTGCGTGCATGGCCGAGTTTGCTTCGCAAACTCGGGCGTCTTCGCAACGCGGGGTGTCGCAACGAGACTCGGCTGAGGAGATCAACAGGAATGGCGGCATTTCGGTTGGCGGGCTTGCAATGGCAAGCGTGACCTACGTGACGCCGGCGATGCGCGAGGCGCAGGGGCGGTGGGGCGAGAGCCGCACTGCGCCGCCCATCACCGAGACGGACATTCGTCGCTGGGCGATGGCGACGTTCCATCCCGAGCAACCGCCGCGCATCTATTGGGACGCGGAATACGCCGCCGCCACGCGCTGGGGCGGCATCGTCGCGCCGCCGGACTTCAACCCCTTCGCCTGGCCCGTGGAACGTCCCAGGGGCGGGCCTTCCGGATTGGCTGGTGAACATCCCGAGGGCAAGCCGCTCACCGGCATGAACGGCGGCCAAACGGACACCTACGGCGCGCCGATGCGCCCGGGCGACGTGATATCCGCCCGCAGCCGCCTCGTGGACTGGTGGGAACGCGAAGGCCGCCTGGGCCACACGCTCTACGTGCGCTCGGAGATCGAGTGGCGCAATCAGAACGACGAGCTGGTGAAGACCCGGCTCTCCATCTCGATTCGCTATTGAGCGCTGAGATGGGTGCGACGGCAGCGATGCATGCGTCGGCTTCCCAGGCGCAGGTGAACAGCTTGCTGGAAGACGCCCTCCCCCAAGGCTGCTGGCGCGACGACGACTATCTGTGGCTCACCGACCGCTGCCGGCGCCTGGTCGAGTTCACCGACGGCTACTTGGAGATGCTGCCGATGCCGACCCGCGGGCACCAGCGGATTCTCGCCTTCCTGTACTCGGCATTTCAGGCGTTCTTGAACACGGCCGGCGGGGAAGTCCTCTTCGCCCCGCTGCGCTTGCGCATTCGCGCCGGCAAGTATCGTGAACCAGACCTGCTGGCAATGCGCGATGCGCGCGACGCCCGCAGCTGCGAGCGCTTCTGGACCGGCGCAGACGTGGTGGCGGAAGTCGTGAGCGCCGACGATCCGCAGCGCGACTTCGTCGACAAGCGCCGCGACTACGCCGAGGCGGGCATTCCAGAGTACTGGATCGTCGATCCACGGACTGAAACGATCACCGTACTCGAACTCGTACAAGGCGAGTACGTGGAACGCGGCGTACACCGCCGAGGGGAGAGCGCCACATCGCTCGCGATCCCCGGGCTCGGCGTGGACGTCGACGGCGTGTTCGACGCCGCCCAGAACGAGTGACGTGTCGGCAACGTGTCGGTAGAGAGCAAGACAGGAGAAACATGAGCATCGCATTCGACGAAGTCGAGGTCGGCGACAAGCTGCCGGCGTGGTCGCGCAAGACCAGTTTCGCGGAGTGGAACCGCTACGCGGCGGTGAACGAGGAGTTCGTGCCGTTCCACATGGACGACGAAGCGGGGCGTCGCGCCGGCAACGAACAAGGCGCGTTCGGCATGGGCAATCTGCGCTACGCCTACATCGTCAACGCGCTGCATGCGTGGATCGGCGACGAAGGCGTCGTGCGCGAAGTTGGCTGCCAGTACCGCGCCATCAACCAGAAGGACGACGTGCTCACCGTGGAGGGCGAAGTCACCGAGAAGTCCACGGAGGGCGGCGAGAACCGCGTGCGGCTGGACATCAACGTGACGAACCAGCACGGCGGGCGAACCTGCCCCGGCCATGCGGTGGTCGCTCTGCCCTAAGGCGCGAGAACCGCCCTCAGCCTTAGGCCGCATCGCCCCAAGCCGTGTCGCTGGCGGAAGTGATTCCGTTCGCGCTCCGCCTCGGCCTTGGCTTGTGCGGGCTGTACCTGCTGCTGTGCGCCTTGCTGTGGGCGCTGCAGGACAAGCTCATCTTCCATCCGCAAAAGCTCGCGGCCCAACCGAGGAATCCCGCCGCCGAAGCGATAGCGATTGACCGCGGCGACGCCGTGTTGCGCGGCTGGATCGTACACGCCGATGCGCCGCCGGAGACGCCGCTCGTCGTCTACAGCGGCGGCAATGCCGAGGAAGTCTCCATGCACGTGGACGAGTTCGCCCGCCGCGCCGCCACCACGCTGCTGGTGAACTACCGTGGCTACGGCGAGAGCGACGGCAAGCCTTCGGAGGAAGCGCTGGTGCAGGACGCGGTGGCCATCGTCGAGTGGGGACGGCAGCGCTTTCCGAACCGCCCCCTGGTGCTGTTCGGCTTGAGCCTCGGTTCCGGCGTCGCCACCCTCAGTGCGCCGCACGTGCAGCCCGACGGCGCCATTCTGGTGAGCCCCTATCGGAGCATCGAGCAGATCGCCCGCTCGACCTATCCGATCTTTCCCATTCGCCTGCTGCTGCGGCATCCCTTTCGCGCCCTCGATGCCGTGCCAGCCATGCCCCGCACGCTGGTCTTCGCCTCTCCGAGCGACCGCGTGATCCGCTTCGCGGAGAGCCAGGCGATGGTGGGGCTGCTCGGAGACAAGGCGGAATTGCTGACCTTGGACGTCGCCCACGGCGACTTCCTGCTCCAGCCCTTCGTGTGGCAGGCGGTGGATCGGTTCCTGGAAACGGTCGCCGCGGAACGCAACGCGGCGTAGACGACATGGCCACCGTGCGCTTTCTCGACCTCGTGCCGCTCTTGATCTGCGACGACGTGCCGGCCGCCATTCGCTTCTACACGGAAGTGCTCGGCTTCGAGGTGCAGGGCCGCGACGACAGCATCGGCGGCAGCGGCTTCGCCACTGTTCGCAACGGCGCTGCCTGCGTGATGCTCGCCAGCCCCACCACCGTGCCGAAGTCGCCGAAGGTGGACGGCCGCTATCCGCGCTCGAACTATTACTTCTACATCGACGACGCCGACGCTCTGCGTGCGGCCGTGGTGGCGGCCGGTTGGCCGGCGACGCCCTGCGTGGAGCGGTTCTACGGCCTGCGCGAGTTCGAGGTGGTGGACCCGGAAGGCCATGTGCTGTTGTTCGGGCAGGACCTCGGCCAGACGCGCTAGACTCGTCGCACCTTCGAGAACAAGGCCAGCGACTTGCACTTCAATCTCGCCACCGTCAACGAGACGATCGCCGATGCCGTCCCGGACCGCGAAGCCATCGTCTTCCGCGAGCGCCGCTTCACCTACCGCCAGCTCACTGAACGCACCCGGCGCCTCGCCGACTTTCTCGCCGCTCGCGGCCTAGGCCTGCACACCGAACGCAGCCAGCTCGAGGACTGGCAGTCCGGCCAGGATCACCTGGGCATCTACCTCTACAACGGCAACGAATATCTCGAAGCCATGCTCGGCGCCTACAAAGCCCGCGTGGCACCGTTCAACGTCAACTACCGCTATGTGGACGAAGAGCTGATCTACCTGCTGAACGACGCCAGCGCCAAAGCCTTGGTGTTCCACAGCTCGCTCGCGCACCACGTTGCCGCCATCCGCGATCGCGTGCCGACGCTCGACCTGCTGCTGCAAGTGCCGGACGACGACGCGCCCCTGCTCCCCGGCGCCATCGACTACGAGGCCGCCTTGGCCGGCGCGGGCCCTGCCAAGCCGCCGCAGAACGTGCAGCCGGACGACCTCTACGTCATCTACACCGGCGGCACCACGGGGATGCCGAAGGGCGTGCTGTGGACGCACAGCGACATCCTGATCGCGAGCTTGGGCGCGCGCCGCACCGACGGCACGGTGATCGACAGCCTGGAGGGCTATGTCCGCCGCGCCACCGCTGCCCACCGCAAGACCCTCGCCACGCCGCCGTTCATGCACGGCGCCGGGCATTGGGCGGCGTTCCAAGCGTTCAACACCGGCGGCACGGTGGTGATTCAAGACGAAGTGCGGCGCTTCGACGCCGAAGGCTGCGTGGAGATCATCGAGCGCGAAGGCGTCAACAACATGCTGCTGGTCGGCGATGCCTTCGGGCGACCGTTGGTCGACGCGCTGCGGCGCACCGGCGCGAAGTGCCCAAGCCTGCGCAACCTCATCACGGGCGGCGCCATCATGACGGCGAAGATCAAGTCCGAACTGATCGATGCGCTGCCGAACGTGAACATCATCGACAGCGCCGGTTCTTCGGAAACCGGCGGCCAAGCGTCGCACACCAGCAACGCGAAATCGGGCGCCGCCACCGGCAAGTTCACCCTCTCCCCGCACAACGCCGTGCTCAACGAAGACATGACGGCGGTGCTTGGCGCCGGCCACGACGGCCTTGGCTGGTGGGCGCGCAGCGGCAACATTCCCCTCGGCTATCTGGGGGACGCGGCGAAGACCCGCAAGACCTTCCCGGTGGTGGACGGCGTTCGCTATTCGGTGCCGGGAGACCGTGTGCGGCTGCTGGCGGACAACACCTTGGAACTGCACGGGCGCGAGTCCGTCACCATCAACTCCGGCGGCGAGAAGATCTTCGCCGAAGAAGTGGAACAGGCGATCAAGCATCACCCGGACGTCTACGACGCGGTGGTGGCCGGACGCCCCTCGGAGCGCTGGGGCAACGAAGTGGTAGCCATCGTGCAGTTCAAGCCCGGCTGCGCGCCGAGCGAAGACGCCCTGCTGGCCGAGTGCGCCAAGCACATCGCCCGCTACAAGCTGCCCAAGGCGTTCGTCTTCAAGGACGAAATCCTGCGCAGCCCCAACGGCAAGGCCGACTACCGCTGGGCGAAGGAGGTCGCCAACGCATGAAGGACGAAATCAAGGCGCTGACCTTCGACGTCGGCGGCAGCATCTTCGATTGGCAGACCGCCACGCGCAGCGCGGTGCGCGAACTGGCCGCCGAACGCGGCGTGGAAGTGGACGACGCGGAGTTCGCCTTCACCTGGCGGCGGCGCATGTTCGAACAGCTGGGCGAGGTTCGCGCCGGCGCGCGGCCCTGGCAGAACGCCGACGAGATCCACCGCGCCGTGCTCGACGAACTGGCCGAGAGCCATCCGGCGCTGGAGTTGAGCGCCGAAGACCGCGACCAGCTCAATCGCGCCTGGCACCGCATGGGCGTGTGGGAAGACGTGCCGGAATCCCTGCTAAAGCTGCGCGAACGCTACGTCGTGGCCATCCTCACCGTGCTCTCCCTGTCCATCGTCGTGGACAGTTCCAAACACGCCGGCATCGACTGGGACGCCTACCTCTCCTGCGAGTTCCTGGGCGTCTACAAGCCGGAACCAAGGGCGTACCAAACCGCCGCCCGGCTGCTCGGCGCCGCGCCCGAAGAAACCATGATGGTGGCCGTGCATCCGCCGGACCTCGCAGCCGCCGCCAAGGCCGGCTTGAGAACCGCCTACGTGAAGCCGAAGCTCCTGGAAATGGGCAGCCGCGGCGCAACCGACGCCTTCGACATCCGCGCCGAAGACTACCGGGATCTCGTACGACAACTTTCAAGCGAGGGGCAGGCCCCTCGCGCTCCCTAGCTGAAGGCTCTGTGCTGAGGGCGCGGAAGACGCGGGCCAGTCACTGGCGAAGTCAATCCGCGTTCCACGTCTCCGCGCGGCGCATGAACACGCCCTGGTCGGCGCGCCATTCCGGGTAGCCGATGCGCCCGTCGTCGGTGAGCCAGCGGATCTTGGCGTTCAAGCACGAACGCAGTTCGGTGCGCTCGGCAGCGACCGTCCAGCCGCCGTGTTCCGCGTTCGGATCGCGCGCCGTCACGGTGAACTTGCCGTTCGAGGCCACCGCGGCGTCGCTGTTGCCGATGGTGCCGCGCGCCACGGCGTCGATGGCGCCGTCTTCAAGCGCTTGCAAAAGTTCGCGCTCGCCGAGTTCCTGACCGAGGTAGATCACCTGCGGCCTCGAAGCGTCGGGCGGCAGCAGTTGGGTTCGCCCGACGAGGTTTTCCGTCGTTCCCGCCGACGTGATGCGGAAACGCGAGCTGCCGTCTGCGACGATGGTGCCGTTGGGCGTCTCCACTTGCGTCCCGGCGGCGAGATTGCCCTCTGCGTCGGTCAAGCCGGTGAGTTGCAGAAGCCGCGCTTCGCCGGTGGTGCCGGCGAGCACCCCAACGCGCACGTCGCTGGCCAGCATCGCGTGCGTCGCCAGCAGGGCGGCATCTTCGCTGCGCACCAGCAGGGATTGTTCGAAGGCGATGTGCGGGCGCGTGAACCGCACCACGGTGTCGCCGTCGCTGTTGCGCGTGCGGCTGTCGAGAATCGTGATGCCGCCGCCCACCACGTCGTATTCGCTGGCCGAACGCAGCCAGATGTTCGGCCAGGTCGTGATCGGGTGGCGTGAAAACGACAGTCCGGCGCCGTCCAAGGCTTCCAGCGCCGAGAGCAGGGCCGCCTCGAAGCCGCGATGCATGGCGAAGCCGGCGGAGTCCGGGTCTTCGTCCGCGCTGTAGCTGACCGGCGCGAAGAAGGCGTAGAAGCCGAAACGCAACCGCTCGCCAGCGGTACAGGCGCGTCGCGGCGAGACGATCTCGGCGGTGTTCGCCCCGCAGCCGCCGACCACCTTGCAGGCGTTGACGACGCGGATGTTGTCGAGCAGCAAGTCCGCATCGCCCCCTTGCACATGCAGCATGAAGGGCCGCGCGACATTGGCCAAATCCAAGCCGCAACAGCCGCCTTCTGCATCGGAAACGGAAAGGAGGTCTGCGAACTTCACGGAGTAGGTCTTCCAAGCGCCGCGCGGGATGCCGTCGTTCGGCAACTGCACGGTGCGCCCGCTGGGGTAGCCATCCGCCAAGCCCACCGAAACCGTGGCCGCTTCCGCCAGCGTCTCGGCGTATATGTCGAAGACCACCTCGCCGACTGGATCCGTGCCCGGCCCCTCGATGCGGTTGCCGGAGAAGTCGAAGCCGCTCGCTCGCACCGTGTTCTCGGACCGGTTCGGCAGAGAGAGCAGCGCCCGACCGCTGGCGTTCGCATCGGCGAAGACGGCGAAGCGCCAGACGATGTTGTCTGGATTGCCTGGGTCCGGCTGCCGCGGATTGCTCATGACGGTCGTCCAAGGGTCGCCCGTGCTCTCGGGCAACAGCGTCGTCTCGACGTCCGCGCCATCCACGGGAACGGCAAGCGCCGCCGGGCCGTCGGCGTAGAGCACCAGCTGTTCGACGAAGGGCTTGGCCGTCTCCGCATCCTGAAGCGGGCCGCCGTCGTTGTCCGCGAGCGTCGTCGCCGCCTCGCTCCGCTCGCCGCAGCCCCTTCCAGAGACATCGTTGACGCATTCGTAGATACGCACGGCTTCGACTTCGAGGCGCTGCGGCAGCGCGCGCTCGCTGCCGCCAAGCGCCGCCAAGTCAATCGCCAAGTAGAAGGGCTGGTCGAAAGGCGCTGACCCGGTGCCCATCCGGTACGCCCCAAGGCCGTCGTACTCGCCATCGGCGCCGGCTGGAAAGTAGGCGTACCACTCGTCCGCCGTCTGCGTATGCACATGGTCGCCGTCGAGAAAGAAGCGCATCTCGTCCGCGTCCCACTCCAAGGCGTATTCCGCCATGCGCATGTCCGCCGCCGGCCCCACGTCGTAGCGGGCGGAAGCGCCGTGGAAGGGCGGCGTCGGCAAGCCGTAGCGGGTGGCGCTGCGAACGACAGCGCCGCGCGCCTCGGCGAAGGACTCGACCACGGCGATTTCCCCAGACGATGGCCACGGCCCGTAGCGCTCGGCACCGACGGGCAGCAGACGGACGGCCGCAAGCACATCGGTTGCCGCCGGCAGCCGCGCCTCGACCTCCACGCGCCCATGGCGAAAGGAGAACTTGCCAAGCGTATGCACTGCGCCGGAGAACGCCGCCCCGCCCAGCCCGCGCTGCGCCTGCACCAGCAACGCGCCATCGCGCACCACGACGTTGGCCGCCGCGTAGCGCGTCGCCTGGGCCGCCGTTGCGCAGAGCGCCGGGCAGCCGGCGCCAGCAGCGACCGTCCACTTGCCGCTGTCGATGGCCGGGCTCTGGAAATCGTCCTCGAAGACCAGCCGGTATTCGACCGGATCGGGCCGCGCCGGCGCGTCGCTGCTCTCGCAGCCGACGAGCGCGAGAACGAGGATCGCCGCAGAGAGGCAGACGTTTCGCATGGCGCTACGGTAGGGGCGCGGGGGGTTGAACTCAAGGCGCGGCATCCGTCTCGGCCACAGCGCATGGGTTAGCATCCCGTGGTCTTTCCAGAAACCGCCGGCATGGAACGAGGCCGCGAAATGCAGACACCGCGATTGGGGCAGTTGTCGGGCGTGTTGGGCGTTGCCTTGTGCATGGCGTGCAGCGCGTGGGCGGAGACCCCGGAGAGCGATCAGCCCAAGGAAACCGAGAGCGCACCGCCAGAGACCGCCCCGTCCGCCGTCGCAGCGCTGGACGTGGAGTCGATCCTGAGCAATCCGCTCGACGACGAGGACTACCAGAAGCGCAGCAACTGCCTGCCTTTGCGCGCCATCGACAAGGTCGAAGTGCTCGACGACACGCTGGTCGTGTTCCAAGGCCGCGGCAAGAAACTGTGGCTGAACCAGCTCTCCAACCGCTGCCTCGGCTTGCGCGAGGACATGCTGGTGGAGCTGCGCGCCTTCGGCGGCAGCATCTGCCGCCTCGACCGCTTCGTCGGCCGCCCCCGGTTCAGCCCCCTCGGCGCCATCAACGCGCAGTGCCGCCTCGGCAGCTTCGAGACCATCGACGAGCTGCAAGTGGAAGCGCTGCGCACAGCCATTGAAGAACGCCGCCGCGCCGAGGACATGGCCCGCAAGACCGAGCGCGAGGGCCGCCTTGCGAAATGACCGCCTTCATGTCGCTGCGGCAAGCGCCGAGCGATTGCGTACACGGGCGAGTTCGGACAAAGTGCGCACTCACCGCCCTTGACCCGCCGCATCCGTTGTAAGGATGCGCTCTGCTGGAGACCGCATGAAAGTCGCCGCCGCCATCGCCCACGCCCTCAAGGCCGAGGGCATCGACACCATCTTCACCTATCCGGTGAATCCCATCATCGAAGCCGCCGCGGAGGCCGACATCCGCACCATCGTCGTGCGCCAGGAGCGCATCGGCCTGCACATGGCGGATGCCTACTCGCGCCTTTCCTCCGGCAAGAAGATCGGCGTGTTCACGATGCAGCACGGCCCCGGCTCGGAGAACGCCTTCGGCGGCGTCGCGCAGGCGTATTCGGAGTCCGCGCCCATCCTCGTGCTGCCGGCCGGCTATCCGCGCCGGCTGATGCACTACTACCCGAACTTCAACTCCACCATGAACATGCAGCACGTCACCAAGTGGGCGGAGCCGCTGACGATGGGCCGCGCCGTGCCGGAAGTGATGCGCCGGGCGTTCTTCCAGCTGCGCAACGGGCGGCCCGGGCCGGTGCTGATCGAAGTGCCGATGGACGTGTTTCGGGAAGACGCGCCGGAAGGCTGGGAGCACAAGCCGAGCTACGCCACCCGGGTGGGGCCAGACCCGCAGGACGTCGATCGCGCCGCGGCGGTGCTGAGCGCGGCCGAGCGCCCGGTGATCTACGCCGGCCAAGGCGTCCACTACGCGGAAGCCTGGGCGGAACTGAAGGCGCTGGCGGAGGACTGGCAGATTCCGGTGACGACGAGTCTGGAAGGCAAGAGCGCCTTCGACGAAACGCATCCGCTGGCGCTCGGCTCCGGCGGCCGCGCCAATCCGCGCCCGGTGAAGACGTTCCTCAACGAGGCGGACGTGATCCTCGGCGTGGGTTGCAGCTTCGCGCTCACCGGCTTCGGCGTGCCGATGCCGCCGGGCAAAACCATCATCCACGCCACCCTCGATCCGATGGACTTGAACAAGGACGTGGCAGCCGAACACGCGCTGATCGGCGACGCCAAGCTCGCGCTCGCGGCGCTCTCCGAGGCGATGGCGGACCGCAGCCGCGCCAAGGCCGAGGCGCGCAAGGGCGCCGTGCAGAAGCGCATCGCGCAGTTGAAGCGCGAATGGCTGGCCGAGTGGCAAGCCAAGCGCACCAACAACGAAGCGCCCATCAATCCGTACCGCGTGCTGCACGAACTGCATCGCGCCGTGGACCTCGACAACACCGTCATCACCCACGACGCCGGCAGCCCCCGGGATCAGCTCTCGCCGTTCTGGGAATCCACCACGCCGCTCTCCTACATCGGCTGGGGCAAGACGACCCAACTCGGCTACGGCCTGGGCTTGGCGATGGGCGCCAAGGTGGCGCAGCCGGAGAAGACCTGCATCAACGTCTGGGGCGACGCCGCCATCGGCTTCACCGGCATGGATTTCGAGACCGCTGCCCGCGAGCGCATCCCCATCCTCTCCGTGCTCATGAACAACTTCTCCATGGCCATCGAAATCCCCATCATGCAGGTGGCGCAGGAGAAGTACGGCTCCACGGACATCACCGGCCACTACGCCGACATGGCCCGCGCCTTCGGCGGCTACGGCGAACGCATCACGGACCCGAACGACATCGCCAGCGCCATCGAACGCGGCATCGGGGCGACGAAGGATGGCCAGCCGGCCTTGCTGGAGTTCATCACCGACAAGGAGATCACGATCTCGAACGAGTAGAGCCGCACATGCCCTTGACAAGGCGATTGGGGCTTATCACCATGCCGCCTCAAGGACTCGGGCAGAGGAAGCACCAATGAAAGCCATGCCGAGCATCTCGCGCTTGATCGACCGTCGAACGTGGCTGGGGTTTGGCACGGCCACGCTGTACACGCTGAGCGGGGCCGGCGACTTCCACGCGAACTTGACCGTGCCGAGCTACCCAAGGGACGCCCAGCGTCAAGACTTGGCCCGCATTGGCCAAGACATGTACCGAGCGATGGGACGCCATGCCGAGGAGACGCAGGCGGCAGCGCAAGGCTGATGCCGCCCCGCCCGAAGGGGTGCCCGAGGGCGCGACCGAGGCGAAACCAGAGAGCGCACCAGCCACGCAAGGCGGCAATCTGCCGTCGCAGGAGGTGCTCGACTCGTTGCCGGCGCAAGTCCGCACCGCAGTCTTGGAAGCGGCTTCCTTCTCGGGCCCTCTGCCGCCACCTTCCATGTACGGCGAGTACGACCGCGTGCATTCCGGCACCGCCGAGCGCATTCTCGCCATGGCGGAGAAGGAGCAGCAGCACCGCATCACGACCGAACGCACGGCTCTCGCGGCAAGCGTGCAGAGCTCCAAACTGGGGCAGTACTTCGGATTCGCTCTGGCCGTGTTGTGTATTGGCGGCGCCGTCTTCCTGGGCACAGGCGGTCACACGGTGGCGGCCGGCGTCTTGGTGTGCGCCAGCGCGATCGGCTTGGTTGGGCGCTTCCTGAACAGGGACGCGCCGCCATAGCCCGCCGGCCGGGCTGGAAGCGAGTGCGTTGTCCTCAGCCGACCGCGTCGTCTTCAGCGAGCGCGGCGCGCAGTTTGGCGGCGTTCTTCGCCAGTTCCTCTGGCCGGGCCGGGGCGCCGCCGCCGTGGGCTGCGAGTTTCTGGCCGCGGTAGCGCGGGATGACGTGGAAGTGGATGTGGAACACCGTCTGCCCGGCATCCGCGCCGTTCAGCTGCGTCACCATCACGCCGCCCGGCGCGAACGCCCGTTTCACGCCCCGCGCCACGCGCTGCGTCGTGGCGATCAGGTGGGACAACGCCGTGTGGTCGATGTCGAACAGGTTTGCGGCGTCTGTGCGGGGGATCACCAGCGTGTGGCCGGGGCTCTGGGGCATGACGTCCATGAAGGCCATGCAATGCGCGTCTTCGAGCACCACATGGGCATCCGCTTCGCCGCGCAGGATCTTCGCGAAGATGTTGCCGTCGTCGTAGGCCATCGGCGTCTCCTCCTCGTCGGCCCGGCCTAGGAGGGCAGTTCCAGACCCGCCGGCACGCCCGGGTTCCGCAGCGCCTGAACGCGCTTGCGGATGTCCTGAAAGCGTTCCTCCTGCTGCGGCGTTTCGCGGGGCACGGCAAGGCCGGTGCGCGTGGCGTATTCGCGGTGCGCGGCTAGGAAATCCGGCAGGCCGTCGTAGGTGGCGGTTTGCGAAAGCGCCAGGATGTCGTCCACCGTCACCGTGTCGCGCATTTCCTCCCACTTGCCCTGCAGCGAGAGCGCGTGCAGCTTCGCCCCAAGCGCTTCCAGTCCATGCAGCGCGAGCACCTTGTGGTACGTGCGCGTGGAGCCGTAGAAGGAGAGCGCGCGGCGCATGCCCAGCGCTTTCTGCTCGATCTCGCTGTCGTTCTCGCCGAGGATCAGATAGCCGCTCTCGGCGATTTCCATGTCCGCCCAGGTACGGCCGCTGCGCACGAGGCCGTCGCGCACCGCCGGCAGCAGCACCTCGCGCATGTACTTGTCCGACATGATGCCGCCGTGGGGCATCACCACGTCCGCCACTTCGCCAGCCACTCGCGCCATCCCCGGCCCCACCATCGCCAAGCCGACCTTCGGGTACGGATGCGCGATGGGGCCGGGATTGAAGTTCGGCGTCATCAGCGTGTAGGTGTAGTGCTTGCCGAGGAACTCCGGCTTGTGGCCGTGCTGCCAGGAATCCCAGACGGCGCGCATCATGCGGATGTACTCGCGCATCCTCGGCGCCGGGGCCGTCCATGTGCCGCCGAAGCGGCGCTCGTTGTGCCCCTTCACTTGGCTGCCCAGGCCGATGCAGAACCGGCCGCCGGAGAGCTGCTGCAAGTCCCACGCCTCCATCGCCAGCACCATCGGGCTGCGCGGAAAGGCGATGGTGACGGACGTCTGCAGGCCGATGCGCTCGGTGGCCGTTGCCGCCACCGTCATCGTGAGCACGGAATCATGCGCCAGCTCGCCGCAGGTGATGCAGTCGAACCCCTCCGCCTCCGCCCGCCGCGCCTGGTCTGGCACGGCGCTCGGCCAACCGCCAACGCCGGTGATGACCTTCATCGCTGCTCCCTCAAGGGTCGAACCACAAGCGCCATCATACGCCGCAGCGGGTGCCACGCAGCGACAACAAGCGTTGTCAAGGAAGCGGCAGAAGAGGCGCCGGGGCGCCCCTTCTGCGACTGTCGGCGTTGAGCCTCTCGCCTACAGTTCGCCACCAAATCGATAGGTGGCCGTGAGGAAGAAGGTTCTGCCGTTCAAGTCGTAGCCAAGGCCCCGCGGCGTGTTGTTGGTTGCCGACCAAAGCTGGTCGAAGCTCTTGTCCACCTGCGGAGGCGGCTCGTCAAAGACGTTGCGCGCACCGGCAATGATCCTCCACGTGTCGCGCCGATAGCTAAGCGAGGCGTGATGAATCCAATAGTCGGGGGCCGTCTCCACGTCCCTGCACATCAGGTCATCGGGTGGACCAAGGCAAGTGTCCGCGAGCGCCGGTGTGCCCGCAACGTTGCCCCACTCGTCATCCGCACCCCGATAGTTTTCGTAGCCGCTCATGTAGCGGCTCTGCCAAGAAAGGCGCCAGCGTTCGTAGTCGAGCCGCAGCGCCAGCTCGGCTTTTCTCTCCGCGTAGAACCATTCGCGCGCGAACTGATTCTCGGTGGCCTCTCCCGCGTCGTTGAGGAACAGCTCCGATCGTTCGATCAGCCGGTGGCCGGTAGCGTCGAAGCTGACGTCCAAGGGGCGCTCGAAGACGGTCAGCGTGGTGTCCACCGTCAGGTTGAGGTCCACGCCGCGCACGCTCTCTTGGTCGCGGTTGATGAAGCCGCGGTCGACTAGACGGATGCGCGGGTCCGCGGTGTTCTGCAGATTTCGCGTGATGCGGCTGCAGAACTGGCCAGTACTGTTTTGGGAAATGTAGCAGTCGAACACGATATAGCCGATGGTTGGCTCGATGATCGTGTTCTCGATGTCGATGTCGTAGTAGGTCATGCCCACGGTGAGCCCGAAGACCGTGGTGAACGGCTGCTCCCAGGCGAACCCGTACGACTTCGACTGGGAGGTCTCCTCGTCGAGGGTCAGCGAGCCGCCAGCGCTCGACTCCACGCTGTACGAGTTGAAACCGCCACCGCCAGCGATAGTCGGGTCCACGCCTTCGGCACGGCAGCGTTCCAGGATGTACGGATCCCTAGGGTCCAGATCGGGGTTGTAGCGACGCTCGCCCCCGGTCTCGATGGGGTCTTCCAGCGCGTCTTCGGGCACGAAGCATGGATCGCTCACGCCTAGGAACCCGGTTTGGCTGCGCAGGAACAGTTCGCGCAGATTCGGCGCCCGATAGGACGTGCCGTAGGTGGCGCGAACAAGAAGCGACTCGATCGGCCGCCAGCCGACCTTGGCCGCGCCGGTCCAAGCGCCCCCGTAGAACTCGTCGTCGGTATAGCGCGCCGACAGATTGACGGTGATCTCCTCGGCGCCCGGCTTGCCGCCCAGGATGGGCGCCTCGACCTCGCCGAAGAACTCCCGGGTGTACTTCTCGCCCGCGGCGCCGCCGTCGGCGAAGAAGCCCCAGAACAACCCTTCGCGAGCGACTTGATCGGGAATCGACGCGATTTCGTCCGTGCGGTACTCCATGCCGACGCCGGCGGCGACCTCGCCGGCCGGAAGCGTGAACAGGCTGCCGGTGAAGTACAGCGTGAACAGGCTCTGGGTGTACTGGGTGTCGAAGTCGCGGCTGCCGAACACGTAGTCGCGCTCGGCTGATGTGCCGAAGTCGCCGATCACCGAGGAATAGAGCGATGGCGCGTACAGGTTCACCGGCACGCAGCCCGGCTCGGCATCCGCGGCGATGATCGGATCCAGTGGGTTTTCCGAGGAGTTGCTGCGGCTTTCGCGGACTTCTTCGCTGATGTTGTTTTCGCAGGCGTTCCAGTCGTTCGAATAGTAGCCAAGCGCCAGCTCCAGCCGGTCTCTGCGGACGCCAAGGCGTTGGGCGGTAGATTCGGAATCCGAGTGGCTGAACGACAGGTCGAACGTCCAATCCGACAAACTGCCGACGTTCAGGAACGGCATGTCGCCGCTCAAGCCGATCACCGCCCGCTGCCAAGTGTTCTCGGCGGCGACGTTGTTGCGGTCGCCGCGCACGGAGACGATGGGGCGAGTAGGTTGCGGTCCAATAGGTCCCAACCCCAAGCCGAAAGTGAGCGGGCCGCAGGCAGTCGCTGGGATGCCTGAACGCGCACATAGATCGCCGTAGAGAGTGTTGAAGGAGGCGATGTAGCCGGGGTTCGCCCACAGCGCGTCTTGCGCCAAGCCACAATCCACACCCAGCCCCTCGGGATTGCAGATGTTGTAGCGATTCAGCGCCGGCACCGCGGGCCAAAGCTGGCCAGCGCCGGAGTTCTGGTTGAAGGCCGAGGTGCCGTAGAGCAACTCGAAGTAGGGCGTCAGATTCGCCTCGCCTTCGAGGGTGTACTCGCCGTAGAGCATGGCGGTGGTGGAGCGGAACGGCGAGAACAAGTGCCTGAACTGCGCTCGTCCATTCAGGCTGTAGTCGCGAAAGTTGACGTCCGTCCGGCCGTCGAGATCGCCGTCGATGCCGAACCTGCCAGCCAGCCAACTAGATGACGATTCCGAGAAGTCCGGCCAGCCGCCGTTCGAATAGCCCGGCGTGTAGTAGATGCTGTCCCTGTTCGGGCTAAAAAATGTCGGCACCCAGGTTCTCCCAACCAAAGCGCCTACTCTGCAGTCGTCCCACTCCATGCCGTAATGCGTCGAGTACCACAGGTCGCGGTTCCTGACCCGTCCCGCCTGGTCGACTTCGTAGTGGCGTTCGCAGCCGGCCGTCCAAGGCCGGTCGGCCAACGTGACCGGATCGACATCCCGGTGCTGCGCGCCGAAGCCGATGAAGCCCCGATCCCAGTTGCGTCCCCAGGACATGCCGAATGCCTGTTCGGCGCCGGCACCGTGGTGCGGACGGCTCGGCGCCGCTTCCAGCGTGAAGCCGTCGAAGTCCTTGCGCAAGATGGCGTTGATGACCCCGGCGACCGCATCGGAACCGTAGATGGACGAAGCGCCGTCCAGCAGCTGGTCGTACTGCTGTACCAGGAGCCCCGGCACGATGCTCAAGTCCGGCGACGACGGCGCCCCTTCCACGCCAGAGGGGGCGATGCGGCGGCCGTTCAGCAGCACCAGCGTTCGGTTTGCGCCAAGGCCGCGCAGGTTCGCGGTAGTGGAGCCGGGGCCGTCGTCGAGAACGAAGCCCTCAAAGGAGAGGTCGAATTGCACGCCCGAGGCCGTGCTGGTCTCTTGCAGAATCTTGCCGGCGTCGATGAGGCCGGCCTCGCGCTTGACGTCGGCGCTGATGATCTGCAACGGCGTGATGCTCGTGTAGGTGCTGCGCCGGATGCGCGAGCCGGTGACGATGACCTCTTCGATGCCAGCCTGCTCGGCTTGCGCCAAGGCCGACAGCGGGGCTTCGTCTTCGGTTTGCTCCTCCTCTACCGCTTCGGCGGCGTCTTCGGCCCCGGTCTCTTGCGCCAGCGTCGTCGGCGTGGCGACAAGCCAAGTGAAGGACAGGACCGCTGCGAGCAGCAGGGTCGGTTGGGCGAGGTTGGTCTTCGACGACCTTCCCGGCACGCTCAGGCGAACGATGAACTTCGAGAGTCGCATGGTGGTAGCCCCCCTTCGGTTGGCCCCTGCGCACTGCCGCACTTCAAATGGCGGCTTGGGCGAACCTTTGTCGAATCTTGCAGCACTCTTTCGCACCCTGCCGGCGCAATGTCAACACCCCCAACACCCTTTCTGCACCTTTCTGCCTCCCGAGCCTCCCGAGCGAGGCAACGCATTGGACAAAATATGTCGCGGTGTCGCCGATCTGGCCGCCCGATGCCGCGAAAAGGTCTCGTCGGGCCTGCTTGGGCCGCTCCGGGCGGAAATCAGGCCTTCATGGACAACCCTTGCCCATCACGGCGCAATGCGATTGCCCGGCCTCCCCGCCGGCCGATCGGTTCGGAGTGCGCCGAGGCCCGAAGACCGGCGTGTGGGGCGGGACGGGTTCCGTGAGGCACACGGCGGCGATCGACAGCGCCCGGTCGGCACCACCGTGACATATTCTGTCCTGCGACTAACCCTGCCCAACCGCCCAACCGACACCGTGGGCTGTTTCGCGCGGGCTTCTGCGGTAGCATTGCTGCCTTTCATCGGCTACGAAGTGGTGAGGCAACATGCGACTTGGCTGCTCAACCAACGTTGCCCGCGCCGGCATGGCGCTGGCGTTCCTGTGGGCGCTGGCGTGGGGCCCCGCATTCGGGGCTGAAGAAGGCGAAGAAGCCCATGTGCCGTATCCGCTGGAGCACTGGGCAATGCGGGGGGTGATGAGCAACGTCACGCTGTCTCCCGACGGCACACGCCTGGCGCTGATGCAGATTCCATCCCGGGATGGCGACCCAATCATCGAGGTGTACGACACTGCCGATCTCTCCAAGGAGCCCTTTCGTCTGAACGCCGATCCGATGGAGATTCAAGGCTTCGTCTGGGCCAACGATCGACAGATCTTCTTCCAGGCGCGCCAGCGGGTGCGCGATCAGGTGCGTCGGGAGGTGGACGCCTACAAGTACCGGATCGGGCTGCTGGACTTGGAGAGCAAGAAAATGCAGGACTTCGGCGCCGACGGGGCCGTGGGCGTCGCGCAGTTTCTGCCGAAGCAGCCGGACAAGCTGATCCTCGCCGTGGCGACGCCGATGCAAACGAAGGTGAGCGAACTCGCCAGGCGCGTTCAACGCCGCAACACCCCTCGCGACTACTACGAGTTCGACCTGGTCAAGGGCACGAAGAAGCTGCTGGTGCAGGGCAGGTTCGCCATCGGCAACTATCGTTTCGATCCCGAAGGCAGGCTGTGGTACGCCACCGGCCGCGACATCAAGGAACGGCAGAACCGCTGGATGTGGCGCCCGCCAGGGGAGACCGAATGGGTCGAGTTCCACCGCCAGGGCGCAGACGACTACGAGTTCCAGCCCTTCTTCGTGCTGGCCCTGGACGACACGCTGCCGAACCACGTTTTCGTGCGAGCTCGCAACGGTCACGACACCCACGGCCTGTGGTCCTTCGACATGAAGAACAAGCGCTTCGCCGAGCTGATCTACCGCCGGGCGGATGTCGACATATCGGGCGTGTACTACCACAGCAACACTTGGGAACACCCGGGCAAGGTGGTGGGCGTGGTCTACAACACGGACCGCACCTACGTGGAGTTCTTCGACGAGGAGGAAGAGGCGTTGTACAGGCAGCTGGAGGGCATCGTTCCCTACGCCCACAACATGAGCATCGCCAGTCGTTCTCGGGACGGCGCCACGCTCGTCGTCTTCAACCAAGGGCCGCGCGACCCAGGCACCTACTATCTGCTGAAGAACGGCAAGCTGGAAACCATCGGCAGCCAACAGCCGCTGTTCGCCAGCGAAGATCTGGCGGATGTGGAGTTCGCGCAGTACACGGCGCGGGACGGGCGCAGACTGTTCGCCTATGTGACGATGCCGAAAGGCGAGCCGCCGTTTCCTCTGATCGTGCTGCCCCACGGCGGCCCGCAGGTGCGCGATGTCAGCAGCTACGACAAGTGGGCGCAGCTGCTCGCCAACTACGGCTATTTGGTGGTTCAGCCGCAGTATCGGGGCTCCAACGGCTTTGGCAGGAGCTTGCGCGAGGCGGCGTTCGAGGATGGCGGGCAGGAGGGCCTCAAGATGCAGGACGACAAGGACGACGCGGCGCTGTATCTCGTGCAACGAGGACTGGCGGACAAGAACCGCATGGCCATGTTCGGCTGGTCCTACGGCGGCTACGCGGCAGCGGTGGCAGCGGCAAGGACGCCGCAGCTGTACCAATGCACCATCGCGGGCGCCGCCGTGTTCGACACCGTGCTGCAGTGGCAGTATGGTCGTCGCGGCCTGGATGGCGAGATTCTCAAGCGCTACACCGCCTACGAGGAGGCCGGCGTCGATCCGATCGACGAGGTGGAGAAGGTCAACGTCCCCATGCTGGTGGTGCATGGCGTCGTCGATTCCCGCGTGCTGGTGGACCACGCCACCCGCTACGTCAAACTACTGGAGGAACACGAGAAGCCGCACAAGTACGTCCGCCTCGAAGGCGCTGGCCACTTCTACAACACCTTGCTCTACGACCACCAGCTGGAGTTCTTCACCGCCATGCTGGACTTCCTCGCCAACGACTGCGGGCCGGGAGGGCTGTAGGTGGAAACGCCCCTGCTCGTCGATCTCTTCCTCCGCCGCGCGTCGCAGCTCTATCCCGACAAAACCGCCGTCGTCGACGGCACTCGGCGGTTCACCTACGCGGAGCTGCAAGGGCGGGTGAATCGCTTCTCCCACGCGCTGCTCGGCTTGGGCGTGGGCAAGGGCGATCGGGTGTGCGTTCTGAGCCCCAACTCGCACTTCTTTCTGGAGAGCTTCTACGCCACCAGCCAGATCGGGGCGGTGCTGGTGCCGCTCAACTACCGGCTGGTGGCGGCGGACCACGAGTACATCCTGAACCACGCTGGCGTGAAGGTGGTTTGCGCGGACCACGAATACACGCAAGTGGTGGAGGACATTCGCCCGAATCTCACCACGGTGGAACACTTCGTCGTCGCGCAGGACGACGGGGCGCCGCAGGCGGGTTGGCAGGATTGGGAAGCGCTCATCGCCGATCAGCCGGAATCCCCGCCGCCGCCCGTGGAATGCGGCGAGAACGACCTCGTCTCCATCAACTACACCTCCGGCACCACCGCCCGGCCCAAGGGCGTGATGCTCACCCACCGCAACTGCACCATCAACGCCTACGGCCTGATCGCGCATCTGCGCGTCGCCCACGAAGACGTGGAGCTGTGGACGCTGCCGATGTTCCACTGCAACGGCTGGGGCGGCGTGTACGCGCTCACCGGCATGGGCGGCACGCACGTCGTGCTGCGCACCGTGGACGCGGCGGAAATCTACCGCTTGATCGAACGCGAGAAGGTCACTTTCGCCTGCATGGCGCCCACCGTGCTGCGCACCATCCTCGACTATCCGCACAAGGCCGAGCACGCCATCGAGACCAGGCCGCGCTTCGTGGTGGCCGGCGCACCGCCACCGGCGGCGTTCATCGAGCGCCTGGAGAGCGAGCTCGGCTGGGAGTTCATCCAGATCTACGGCCTCACGGAGACGGCGCCGCTGCTCACCGTGTCGCAGCCGGATCACCACACCGAGATCGGAGACTACGCCCGCCGCTCCCGTGCTGGCGTGCCAACGCTGGGCGCAGACGTGGTGCTGCTGGACGACGACGGCCAGCGCGTGCCCCAGGACGGCGTCACGGTCGGCGAGGTGTGCGGGCGCGCCAATGTGGTCTTCAAGGGCTACTGGGAGCAGCCGGAAGAAACGGCCAAGGCGATCCGCGACGGCTACTTCCACACCGGCGACCTCGCCGTCTGGGACGCCACCGGCAGCATCCACATCGTCGACCGCAAGAAGGACGTGATCATCTCCGGCGGCGAGAACATCAGCTCGCCGGACATCGAAGACGCGCTCTACAAGCATCCGGCGGTGATGGAATGCGCCGTCATCGGCGTGCCCCACGAAAAGTGGGGCGAAACGCCGAAGGCGCTGGTGGTGCTGCGCGACGGCGAAGCGGCCACCGAAGGCGACCTCATGGCCTTCTGCCGCGACAATCTCGCCCACTTCAAGTGCCCGACGTCCATCGAGTTCCGCGCCGACCTGCCGCGCACCGCCACCGGCAAGCTGCAGAAGTTCAAGCTGCGCGAGAAGTACTGGGAGAGTGAACGCCGGGTGGGCTGAGCGCTGCCGACCTTGCCTTTGAAGCGCCTCCGCGAAGGCGCACCTGCCTGAAGTCAACGCTCGCAGCCGAGCGCTGCCCGTTTTGCGCTTGATCCAGCCTCCTGCGGCGTCCGTGCTTTGCCGCTTCCCCCAGGGCTGGCCGGGACGCTGCCCCACGGCGGGCGAATTTCCTACAGTGCGCATGGTCGATTTCCTACATTTTCGCCCCCAGCGCCCGTGTAGTGTGCGTTTCTCCGCTGTCAATTCCTTAAGGATCTCCCATGCCGTTCCAAACGCCGCGCCACACCGACGACCTAGAGGCCGAACTCGGCCGCAAGCCCTCCGCAGACGCCATTGACGGCAATGGCTGGACCGATCTCCACTACGCGGCGCTGCTCGATGCGGCTGCGCCGGCGAGACGCCTGATCGAGGCCGGCGTGGATGCCAACGCGCGCATTCTCGACGACGGCGAAGAGATCGGCGGCGACGTGCCGAAGGCGCTGTACCGCTTCGGCTTCAAGTTCTTCACGTGGCAGCGGGAGGGCGAGACGCCGCTGCATTTGGCGGCGTGGTCGAACGCCGCCCGCGTTGCTGCCGTTCTGCTCGACTGCGGGGCCGACTCGCAGGCCGCCATCGTCAACGGCTGGACGCCGCTGCACATCGCCGCCCGCTACGACGCCGCAGACGTGGCGCGGCTGTTGCTTGCCCGCGGCGCTGGCGTCAATGTCCAAGGCGCGGACGGCTGGGCGCCCTTGCACACCGCCGTCGTCGCGGACTCGGTGGAAACCGGCGAGCTGCTGCTCGAACACGGCGCCGACGTGAACGCCCGCGCAAGGGATCGCCTCACCGCCCTGCACTTCGCCGTTCTCAGGGACGCGAAGGAGGCCCGGGACACGCCGCGCTTCGTCCGGGCGCTGCTTGAACGGGGTGCGACGGTCAACGCGCCGGCCCTGGACATCGCGGTGACGCCCACGGACATCGCCAGAACCGCCGGGCTGACCGTGACGGAAGCACTGCTGCGGCGCTACGGCGGCGACGTCACTGCCGACGAGAAGTACGAAATCGTCGGCGCGGCGCATTGGACGATGGCCTCCGGCCGCGGCGTCATGCGGCCGATCGTCCGCCGCACCTTCAAGCGGCGCAAGCCAGGCAAAAGCGCAATCCGCGCCGCGAGGGCGAGGAAGGGCCGTCGGCGCACGCGCACGCGGCGCTGACGCCGGAAATCCGCGGGCGAAAAGAGCCGCCGCCGTCAGCGACGCGGCAGTTCGATCTGCTCGAACAGCTTGGCGCACTCCGCCGGCGACGGCGCCCCAAGGGCCGCCTGGATCAGCTCCGGCTCCAGATGCGGCGCGAACAGCCCCACGAAATCGATCATGTACTGGCGCAGGAAGGTTGCGCGGCGACAGCCGATGTACACCGTGCTCGGCTGGAACAAGTGCCCGGCGTCGATGGCCACCAGGTCGTCGTCGTGCTCCGGCTCGAAGGCCATGCTGGCGATGATGCCGACGCCGAAGCCGAGCCGCACGTAGCGCTTGATGACGTCCGTGTCCACCGCGGACATCACGATGTGGATGTCCTCGTGGTCGTCGGGCGCTTCGTTCAAGAGCGGCAGGCGCTCGCGGAAGCCGGCGTCGTAGGTGATGATGGGGTAGGCGTCCAAGTCGTCGCGCTCGATGCGCTTGCGCCGCGCCAACGGGTGGCGGCGCGGCACCACGGCGCAGCGGTTCCAGCTGTAGCACGGCATCATCGCCAGGTCGGGGAAATGGTCCATCGCTTCCGGGGCGATGGCGAAGTCCACGTCGCCGGACGATGCCATGGCGCCGATCTGCTCCGTGCTGCCTTGCTGGATGCGCAGATCGAGCTCCGGATAGGCGTCGCGCAGCGCGGCGAACGGCCTAGGCAGGGCATAGCGCACCTGGGTGTGGGTCGTGGCCACGCTGAGCGTGCCGCGGGACTGGTTGCGGTACTCGTCCGCGACGCCCTTGATCGCCTCCACTTCGCGCAGAATCGCTTCCGCTTTGTCGACGATGAGCTGGCCGGCTGGCGTCACCTGCGCCAGTTGCTTGCCCCGGCGCAGGAAGATGTCGACGCCCAGCTCGTCCTCGAGCAGGCGGATCTGCTTGCTGATGCCCGGTTGCGAGGCGAAGAGGGCGTCCGCCGCGGCGGTCACGTTGAGGTCGCGCTTGACCACCTCCATCACGTAGCGCAGCTGTTGCAGCTTCATGGTCGGCCACTTCGGCTCGCGTTCATTCCGCGCCGCGCCCCTCGACCGGCGCGTTGCGCACGCCGTGGGGAACGTGGCCAGCGGCGACGTGGGGGCTCGCCGAGCGGCAATTGCCGGCCTGGTCGTCGAAGAAGACGTCCGCCTCGTAGGCGCGCAGGAACTCCCCCTTGTCCCGGCCGCCGAGGAAAAGGCTCTCGTCCAAGCGGATGTCCCAGGCGCGCAAGGTCTTGATGACGCGCTCGTGCGCGGGGGCGCCGCGGGCGGTGATGAGTGCAGTGCGGATCGGGCAGTCGTCCTCGAATTCGCGCTGCAGCCGGTGCAGCCCTTCGAGAAACGGCTTGAACGGGCCGCCGCCGAGCGGCCGGTCCGCGGCCTGCGCCTCGGATTCCGCGAACGCCGCCAAGCCGTCGCGGGCGTACACCTGATCGGCTTCGTCGGAGAACAGCACCGCGTCGCCGTCGAAGGCGATCTTCAAGAGGTCCGCCGGATTGGCCGAGCGCGGCGTGCTGATGAGCGTCGCCGCGGCCACGCCGTTGGCCAAGGCGCCGGCCACGTCGTTCGCTTCCGTGGAAAGGAACAGGTCGCAGCCGAAGGGCTTGGCGTAGCGGTGCGGGCTGGCGCCGGAAGAAAACGCGGCGCGCACGATGTCCAGATCGTGGGTGCCGATGGAGTTGAAGATGCGCAGCCCGGTGTCGGCGGAGTTGCGCGACAGCAGAATCACGTCCACCCGCCGCCGGCCGAGCAGCTTGTTGATGCCGAGCAGCTTCTTCACGAACTGGAAGCCCTCGCCCGGCTGCAGCGGCTCGTTCTCGTGTTCGATCTGGTAGCGGCGATAGGCTTCCAGGCCGTCTTCGCGGTAGACCGCGTCCGAGGCGCTCAAGTCGAAGAGCGCCCGCGACGAAATCGCCACCGTGAGGTAGGTGTCCGGCTCGGGTCGGCCGGCGTCGGCAGTTGCAGGCGGCTTAGGCATCGAGATTGGGGATCAGCTCGCTTTCCAGCTTGGCGATGGATTCCTTGAGTTTCAGTTTGCGCTTCTTCAAGCGCTGCACTTGAAGCGTGTCGCGGTGCCCGGCCTCCTGCAAGTGCTGAATCACGTCGTCGAGGTCGCGGTGCTCGACGCGCAGTTCGTTCAGCCAGCGCACGACGTCCTTCTGCTCCACGAGCTGCCCTCCGGAGCCTATCGCCGGCGCTCGTGGCCGCCGTGCAGTCGGCGGTCGAGACCGGACTCGAGACCAAGCAGGGCGCGTCCGGCGTCCTCGATGAGGTGCGGCGCCACGGTCGCGTGCTGGCGCACCACGCGCACGTCCCGGGCAATGCGTTCAAGCGGTTCGCCGATGCGGTTGGCCGACGTGCCGGCGGCCTCGCACAGCATCTCCACGACTTCAACCGCGGTGCGCGCGGCATCTGCCGCGACGATCTGGAACACGGCCCGCTCCCGCGCCGCCACGTCCTCGCCGGCGCACACAGTCGCCCAGCTTTCCGCGGTCAGGTCCAAGAGTGCCGCCCGGCAGCCGAGCAGGCGGGCTTCCGCATTGGCCACGGCGCGCTGGGCGAAGGGCCGGTCGCGCAGCGGCCGGCTGGTGAAACGCGGCTGCTTGCGGGTGGCGAGCTCGACGAAGGCGTCGATGCCGGCGCGGGCGATGCCGATGGCCACCGCCGCCTTGTTGTAGGCGAGCCGATTGCCGAGGGGAAGACGCAGCTGCGGCGTCGTCGCGGCGTTGCCGCCGATGGGGGCGATGATGCGTTGGTCCGGAACCAAGACGCCGTCGAGGCGCACGTCGTGGGAGCCGGAACCGCGCAAGCCGCTCACGTGCCAGGTGTCCACGATCTCGAACTCGCCGGCCGGCACCACGGCGTAGCGGTTCCCTTGATCGATGGGCTCTTCGCCGTCGTCCGCGTAGAGATGCACAGTGGCGCCGAAGATGTGCGCGTTGTGGATGCCGCTGACGAACTGCCACTGTCCGGAGACGCGCCAGCCGTCGCCGCAGCGCTGCGCCCGGCCCACCGCCGCGGTGGAACTGGCCATGATGGTGGCTGGGTCTTCGATTAGTTCCGGGCAGCGCCCGGCGAAGCCGGGGCCGATCAAGCCGAAGGTCTCGATGCCGATCATCAGATTCCAGCCGGCGCTGCCGTCGGCCCGCGACACCGCTTCGATGACGCGAATCTGCGTCATGGGATCGGCATCCGCGCCGTGGATGTCCGGCGTGCCGGCAAGCCGGTAGAGGCCCGCTCCGGCGAACGCCTCGGCAACCGGCCGCGGCAGGTGGCGCTGGCGCTCCGCTTCGTCGGCGTGCTGGCGGATCAGCGGCGCGAGGGAGGCCGCCCTGCCCACATGATCCTTGGCCGGCCGCTGGGTCATCAGGCCAAGCGCCGCCCCGCCGCTCAGCGCCGCGTCTTCAGAAAGCGTTCGTTGACGCAGTTCGTCAGCCGCCCGTCGCGCAGATAGCGCACCGCGGTGCGGGCGGAAAACGCGCGGATGTCGCGCACGCTCTCCGGCGTGAAGAAGGCCGAGTGCGGCGTGAGCACCAGCCGGTGCTTGAGCCATTCCTCGTTGCGGTGCCAAGCGGCGATGAGCGGCGCGTTCAAGTTCGCCGGTTCGTCCGGCAGCACGTCCAGGCCAGCAGCCAGCACGGTGTCGTCGCGCATCGCCTCGTGCAGGGCGTCGAGATCGACGATCGGCCCACGGGCGGTGTTGACGACGATGATGCCCTTGCCGCCGGGCCGCTCCGCCTGCGCCGTTCTGGCAGCGGCGAAGGCGTCCTTGCCGACTAGGCCGCGGGTTTCGTCGTTCAGCGGCGTGTGGACGCTCACCACGTCCGCCTGCCCCATCAGCTCGTCCAAGGTCTCGGCGCGGCGCACCCCAAGCGCCAGCTCGATGCCGCTCGGTTGGTAGGGATCGAAGAACACGCAGTCCATGTCGAAGGCCTGGGCGCGGCGCATGGCGGCGGTGCCGATTCGGCCCAGGCCGACGACGCCGAAGGTGCAGGCCGACAAGCGCCGGCCAAAGGGGTTCAGCGCTGGACGCCAGTTGCCGATGGGGTCCGCGCGCAGTTCCTCGTCGTGGAAGGCGATGCTCTTCACCAGCGTCATCATCAGCGCGATGGCGTGGTCGGCCACCTCCCGGGTGCCGTAGTCCGGGCAGTTGCAGACGGGAATGCCGAGCTTGCCGAAGGCTTCGATGTCCACGTCGTCGAAGCCCACGGCGGTCTTCACCACGATGCGGCAGCGCTCCAGCTTCGGCAGGTATTCGGCGGACGGCGCCACGCCGACGATGCCGTCGCAGTTGCGCCACTGTTCGTCGGCAACGTGCTCGAAGCCGCGCGCGAATTCGCAGACCACGCCCTCGCCGACGGCTTCTTCTTCCACCGAGTGGTCGCGGCCGGAGCGCGGCCAGAGCAAGCGAATGGTCATGCGTCTCCCTTAGTTTCCCGCGCCGGGCCCGCGCCGGCATGAACGTCGGCGCCTCATTCCAGTTCCATCGACTTCTGGAACGCCGGCCGGGCAACGCAGCGCTGCCGGTAGTCGTCGAGGACGGCCACCTCCGGCAGCACGTCGAACGTGTGCATGAAGTGGACGCCGGAGCCGAGCATGACGTCCGCCGCGCTGAAACGCTCGCCGAGTATCCACGGCCCGGCTTCCAGGCCCTTCGCCAGCGTCTCGATCATGGCGTCGAAGTCGCCCCAGCCAGCGGAGAACCGGTTCGGCGTCACGCCAGCGAACTTCTCCATCAAGGCCGGCTCCATCACGCCCGGCGCGTACAGCATCCAGTACAGATAGGCGCCGCGCCGGGCATCCGCGACGCCCGGCGCCAAGCCGCTCGCCGGATAGCGGTCGGCGACGTAGATGCCGATGGCCGCGGAATCCGCCATGCAGACGTCGCCGTCCGCAATCGCCGGCACCTTGCCCATCGGACTGGCCTCGGCGAACTGCGGGTCCCTCGGCGCCTGCGGATCGCGGATGTCGATGGCCACGCGCTCGTACGCGACGCCGGCTTCCTCGAGCAGCCACACGATGCGCGCGGCGCGCGTCTTCGGATGCCAAAAGAGCTTCATGCGTTGCCTCTCTGCCCGCAGGACCAACGGGGAAACGGCAGTGTACTCAATCGCAGCGGAGTTGGTGGGGAGCGTGGGAATGGGAAGCGGTGGGCGATGCCGCCACATGTCGCGCACCCGTGCGGGGAACGTCGCGAGCGTGGGAGCACGACGCTGGGTTACACTGCCTGTGCCCGCCACCCAAGGCCCAAAGGAACCCGATCCATGCCCGAACACCCCGCCGATCTGCTTGGCCAGTTGGCCACCATCGACACGCCCACCGCCTGCAACGCCCTCGAGGTCGTCGCGCCCAAGCGCCGTGGCTACGGCTACACCGTGGAGCCCCTGGTCTGCACCCGCCCCGAGCTCGGCGTGATGGTCGGCTACGCGCGCACGGCCACGATCCGCGCCCAGCACCCGGGCGATCCGCGCCCCAATCCGGGCGACTACTACGACTACGTGGACAACGGCGGCGGCAAGCCGGCGATTTCCGTCATCCAGGACCTGGACGGCGATGCGCGCGGCTACGGCTCGTTCTGGGGCGAGGTGAACAGCAACATCCACAAGGGGCTCGGCTGCCTGGGCGTGATCACCGACGGCAGCGTGCGCGACCTGCCGGACGTCGCCGCGGGCTTTCAGATGCTCGCCGACCGCATCGGCCCCTCCCACGCCTTCGTCCACGTGGTGTCCTTCGGCGGCCCGATCAACGTCTGCGGCATGAGCGTGAACGACGGCGACCTGATCCACGCGGACCAGCACGGCGCGGTGGTGATTCCCCACGACGTGGCCGGCAAGGTGATGGACGCCGCCGGCGAAATCGCCCGCCGCGAAGCCGTGGTCATCAAGGCGGCCCAGACGCCGGGCTTCAACGTGCAGAAGCTGCGCGAAGCGCAAGGCGCCGCGGCGGAGATCCACTGAGCTTGCCACCGGCCTGCGCCGAAGGCAGCGCGTCGGAATGTGCGGATTGGCCAGCGTTGCGCCACGGTTGTTCGGATAGGGCGCTTGGCGTCGAGACCGCCCTGCCCACCACCGTGGCGGTCGCCGCCGGCGAGACCGCGGGCACGACCTTCGCCGCGGCACAACCCCCCGGATCGCCCCTGATCCTCCGTGCCGACGCGCCGGAAACGCCGACGGCGCAGTGCAACGGGACGCCCTGCTTCCGCGGCTTCGAGACCACGCCGGGTCCCCGCTGATCCTCTTCCACCGCCCGCCACAAGCCTTGGGAACGCCAACGCCGCCCCCGCTCGCCGCCGGCGACCCCTGCGCCTCCCGCGGCCTCCTCGCCCGCACGCGCGGCTTTCGCTAGGCACCTGAGGAGCAGCCAAGGCGGCCCCGCAGCCACCTACCTTGCGCTGTTGCGCACGAACGTGCCGGTGCCGGCGACCGGGGCGTCGCCGAAGCGGTTGGGCTGCCAGTGCAGGGCGGTGGCGCTGGAGCCGCGCACATGCCAGGGGATGTGGTTGGCGATTTCTCCTTCGTCCCAGTCCACGGCGACGAGGCTGATGCGCACGGTCTGCCACGGCTCGCCGGCCTGTTCGCTCAAGAACGCGCCCGAAATCACGGCTTCCGCGACGTAGCCGGAGGGGGTGCGCCGGGTCTTCCATTGCACGGCCGCGAACGACTCGGCCAGCTGCTCGGCGGTGCGGTCCGCGGCGGCTTCCGCCAAGGTCATCCGCGCCATTGCCATGCCGGCCAGATGGCCACGCCGCGTGGCGGGATACAGGAGCACGTTGGCCGAGCGTTCGGGCTCTGGCCGTGCGTCCGCGAACAACACCAGCGCGTCCTGGACGTCGGCGCCAAGCGTGGGCGACGCAACTAGGCTGTCGTCCACGACGCGCGCGGCGAAGTAGAGATCGCCGGCGGATTCGCGCAGCCCGAAGGCGAAGCTCACGTCCGTCGCGGCGGTCGGCTGCGACGCGACATCGCCTTGGCGCAGCGCCTTGAACGGCAACGCCGGCCAGTCGCCGAGGTCGCCGTCCACGGTCGCGGTGCCGGCTGGAAGCGCATGGCGCGTTACCGGCAGCAGGCCGGAGGCCAGTTTCAGCCGCACCTGTTCGCCAGCGGCTTGGGTGCGCACCGCCCACTCGACGCGCCCGGGCGCCAAGTCCGCGAATGGCACGGGCGGTTCGGCGACGATGGGCAGGTCGATGCGCCGCGCCTCGCCTGGCGCCAGCGTCAGCGTGGACGGCGCGCCGTCGTAGCGCAGGTGCGGGCCGGGGTCCACGTTGAACGCCAAGGTCAGCTCGGCGATGCCGGCGTTGGTCGCCTCGAACGACGCAAGGCCGCGCTCGAACACCGGCCCGTCGCCGAACACCGGCAGCGAGCGCACGAAGGGACCGCCCCGAACGCCGGCCCCGACCAGGCTCATGATGGCCTGCTGCGATGCGCTGGTGACGACGTTCTCGTCGTGGATGCCGTCGAGCATCAGGTTGGCGATGCGCGGGCCGTCGCTGGTCATGGTCACCCACGCCACGTGGTCGAACTCGCCGTAGACGCTGCCGCGCAGGCTGCTGCCGCCGCCGGTGGTGGCCAAGGTGATGAACTTGCGGTCCTGGCGCACGTTCTTCACGTAGCGGTGGAAGTGGCCGGCGAACACGGTGTAGTCGCGCTCCCCAAGCATCGCCTCCACCTTCGGCCAGTCGCCGCGCGGGCCGCCCGGGTAGTCCCACAGCGGCTGGTGGACGAGCACGATGGTCCAGCGCGGCGCGGGATGCTCGGCCAGCGCGCGTTCGACGAAGGCAAGCTGCTCGGCCTGGGTCCACGGCCCCGGCACTGGCGTCTCCGGCTCGGTCACCATGCCGAACAGCTCCGAGTTCAGCACCAGGAAGAGCACGTCCTTGTAGACGAAGCGGTAGTACGACGGGCCGAAGCGCGCGCGCCAGGTTTCCGCCATCACCGCGTTGTTCATGTCGTGGTTGCCGGCGACGTAGAAGAACGGCGCATCCAAGCCGGCGACGATGTCCTCGAATTCGTCCCACTCGCGGTCGAGCTGGGCCTGGTCTTCGGTGTAGCCCTCGATCAGGTCGCCGATGCTCACGACGAACGCCGGCTGCAGGAGGTTCACCTTGGGGATGGCCGACTCGAAGACGCCCGGGCGGGCGCCGCCGGTGCGGTCGCTGACGATGACGAAGTGGAAGTCCTGCGCGGCGTCGTCCGCGTCGAGGCTCGTCCAGGGCGCTGCCGGTTCGGGCGTGCTGGCGTCGATGGCGGCCCGGGCAGCCGTGGCTTCGAGCCCGAACAGCAGCAGCGCGCCGACGGCGACGCTGCGTACCTTCTTGATGCCTCGCGCTGCTTGCATGATCTGCCTGATTTCCCGACGAGGACGCGGCCGCCGAAGAGCCGACGACGAGAGGGCGCGAAGTGTACACTCGCCGCCTGTCGCCCGTCGTCGTCGAAGCCGCGAGGAGCACATGACGAACACGCTGCCGCCGTTCTCCCTGGCCGACATGTCCGGCGCGAACTACGTCTTTCCCCTCGGCGCGCGGGCGCGCGGCAAGCACACGCTGGTGTGCTTCGTGAAGGAGGACTGCCCCACCTGCAACCTCGTCATGCCGCTCTTGCAAACGCTCCACGACAGCCGCGATGTGCTGGTGCTGGCGCCGGGGCAGACGGCTGACGGCAACCGCGCGCTGATCGAACGCCACGGCCTGACGCTGCCGCTGCTCGACGACTCCATCCTCAAGGTCTCCTTCGCCTACGACGTGGAGACGGTGCCCTTTCTGCTGCTCGCCGATGCCGACGGCGGCGAAGTGGATCGTCTCGTGGGCTTCGACCGCGTGGAGTGGCGCTCGTTCTTCGAACGCCGCGCTCCCAACGCCGCCGTGGACTGGGACGCCCTGCCCGCATGGCGCCCCGGCTGCGGCTCATTGACCCAGGACCCGGTGATCGCCGAGCGGCTGCGCGCGGAGAGCGAGAACAGCCCGCTGCGGGCGCGCAAGATCGAGATCGCGCCAGCGGACGACGTCCACGAGTTCCTGTTCGACCAAGGCTTCACGGACGGTCTGCCGGTGGTGCCGCCGACGCCGGAGCGGGTGCTGCGGATGCTCGGCGGCACCGAGCGCTCGAGCCAGGAAGTGATCGCCCAGATCGCCCCCAACTACGCGCCGGCGACGGTGGAGAAGATCGCCATCAACGCCGTTCTCGCGGGCTGCACGCCCGAGTGCCTGCCGGTCGTCATCGCCGCCATCGAGGCCATCGCCAACAAGGAGTTCAACATCCACGGCGTGAACGCCACCACCATGGGTGCCTCGCCGGTGCTGGTGGTGAACGGCCCCATCCGCGAGCGCATCGGCATGAACATGGGCCTCGGCGTGCTCGGCCAGGGCAGCCGCGCCAACTCCGCCATTGGCCGCGCCGTGCGCCTCGCCGTGCGCAACATCGGCGGCGCCAAGCCCGGCGGCACCGAACGCTCCACGCTCGGCAACCCGATGAAGTTCACCATGTGCTTCCCGGAGTGGGAGGAGCGCAGTCCGTGGACGCCGCTGCACGTCGAGCGCGGCTTCAAAGCCGAGGATTCGGTGGTGACGGCATTCGCCATGTCCAGCGGCCCGGCGCTCTGCGTCGATCAGACGTCGCGCAGCGCCCGGCAGCTGGCCGGCAGCATCGCCCTTTCGCTGGAAGCGATGCACCACGTGCGCGCCCACAACAGCTCGGACGCCTTGCTGGTGGTTTCGCCGGAACACGTCGACACGCTGTGGCGCGACCACTTCGGCAAGGACGACATCCGCGAACACGTGCAGAAGGTGACGGCGCGGCCCATGGGCGAGCTCGTTGCCGACGACGACGTGGGCGGCGGCATGCCCCGCGAGCGCTTCGAGGCGATGCCGGCCGAGCGCCAGGCGCGGCACTTGCCGAAGTTCGCCTCCAAGGACAACATCCACATCGTCGTGGCCGGCGCCGAGGCGGGCAAGTTCACAGGCGTCTTCCACGGCTGGGCCGGCGGCGAGATGGGCTCGGTGCCGGTCTCGCGCAAGATCGAAAGCTAGACGGAGCACTAGGCGAGGCGTTTGCGCCTCGCCGGAACAAGAGCAGCAAGGCAACCAAGGAGAACAGGAGCGGAAAGATGACGACGATTCTCGACCCCACCGACGAGCGCGTGCCCGTGGCGCGTTCCATCACGCGGCGCCCCGCGGCCATCCGCGGCAGCGTGGCGCTGCTGGACATCGCCAAGCCGCGCGGCAACGTGCTGCTGGACCGGCTGGAAGAGCAGCTCGCCGAACGCCTGCCGGGCGTCTCGGTGACCCGCTACGCCAAGCCGACCTTCACCAAGCCGGCGCCTGACGCCCTGCGCCGCGACATCCGCGCCGCCAACGACTTCGTGATCGAGGCGCTGGCCGACTGAGGCTCCTGTACCACGTGCAGTTTGCATGACACGGTATGGTTCGAGATTCAGGGCGTGCCAGCGGTGAGCATCGCGTCCAATGCGTTCGTCGACGCGGCGGCGACCCAGGCCAAGGCGCTCGGCATGGAAGACGCCAAATGCGTCTTCGTCGAACACCCGATCCAGGACGCCACCGACGAAGAGATGCGCGCCAAAGCCGACGCCTGCGTCGACCAGGTGCTGAAGGCGCTGACGACGTAGGCGACCTCCGCCAATCGGCTTGCGCCAAGGGCCGATTGGCGGCGGCATCCGAATGCCGGCACGCCGAGCAGGTGTCGAGGCGTGGCGTTAGAAAGCAGGGGGACCCAATGGCAATTGCGGTAGTGGCAGCGCTTGGGGCGGTGTTCTGGGTCCTCATTTGGATGACGTTCAGCCTGCTCACGGTGCGCAAGGAACGCATCAGGAACGACGACCAAGTGGCCAAGGACACGTTCCTTGAAATTTTGAACAGCGCAAGGAAGACGCTGACCGTGCGCGACGACGGAGACGCCACGTCATCACTGTACTTCGATGACGATGTGGCGAAGCAAGTGCGGGCCCGCCTGCGGGACAACCCGAGGCTCGCCATGCGCGTGCTGTTCAACTACCGCGAGGACGGCAACAAGCTGGCGGAGCTGCAAGCGGAACTCCGAGGCAGAGACCGCCTCGACATACGCTACCTGTCGTCCTCGGAGCGCCCGTTCAAGGAAATCCACAGCAAGATCGCCGACAAGGGCAGGAGAGGATGCCTCTCGTCCCACGAGAAAGGCGCCCAGGAGCGAGACGTGGAGAAGTTCGACTGCTCCAAATCTTGGCTGGGGCGACAGTTCGTATTCCGACGCTACATCGCCGCTTTCGATCGCCAATTCCAAGCCGCCGAGCGATGACGTTGGGCGACCTTCCGCCGACGCAGCTCTACGCCGCCATGGCGTTTGTCTTGTCCGTCGCCGCGTTGTGGCTGAATCGATGGAAGGATGATGCTGGCGTGCTCAACTTTATGCAGGGGCTGCAGGCGCACAGCCGCTTTGTATTGAGTTCGGTGGTTTGTACTCTGCTGGCGCTGCCCATCGTGCATGTGCTCTATGTGCTGCTGGCCCATTCGACCGCCAGCGTTGGGCATCAGATCGCCCATGCGGTGCCGCTCGTCGGGAGCATGTTCGCGATCATCGTATGGTGGATGCGCATCCTCTCCGTCGCGCCTACGGTCGAGGATGAAGACTCGGCGAGCCCTTGAGCCGCCAGCCCTTCCACATGTCGCATTCACCCTCGGCCGGCACGGCGTCGTCGGTGCGGAACAGCCGGGTGTCCTTGAACCACTCGTAGAGGCCGGCGGCGCGGTGGGCGTCGTCGTCCAGCGTTTCGCGGTCGTGGGTGAAGTCCGCGAATAAGGCCCAGCGGATGTTGCGGCTGAAGTGGGCGCCGGCGGAATGCATGGTGCGGCCGTGCCAGAAGATCACGTCGCCTTTGCCGCCGGGGAGTTCCACGGGCACGACGTCGCGGATCACGCGGTACACGGCGTCGCGGAAGTTCGGCCGTGGCGACCAGTTGGCGGCGAAGCGATGGGCGCGGAATATGATGCGGTGGCTGCCCGGATACACGGTGAAGCCGCCGCCTCGGGGCGGCACGTCGTCCAAGTAGGCGCAGACGTTGAGCTGCTGGCAGACGCGATCCGTGTGCGGGCCAAGCGCCTTGGCCACCAGCGCGTCCTCGGCGATGCCGGCCGGCTTCGGCTCGCGTCTGGGAAAGGTCGCGTACACGCCGCGGGTGCGCGAACTCCGGCGCAGGTCGCCGAGCAGCGCGGTGGCGATGCGCCGCACCGCCGGCGCGTTCGGCAGCAAGTCCACGACGTAATCGGCGCCGCCGAGGTCGTGCAGCTTGACCGTGGCGCCGTGGTGGGCGATGCGCTGCCGCCCTTCGTGCGGCCCGGCCTTGGGCGCCGGCGGCATCGGTGCCCAACGCGGATCCAGCCACGTCTCCGGGTCGTTGCGCCGCAAGCGCCAGCCGGATTCCAACGCCATCGGCACGCGATCCAGAAGATGCGCCCAAATGCGCTCCAGCGCGGCATCGACCGCGCTCGCGCAGAGCAGGCGCTTCTTCACCAGAAAGCCGTGCGCGACGAAGAACTCCACCTCCGCCGCCGACAGGAGGGCATCGGGTGCCGCCAAGGCCGGCGGCTCGAAGATCGCGCTCGGCGCCGTGCGCGGCGGCTCTTGGCCTTCCTCCGACGCTGTTGCCATGTCTTCGCTCGCCGCGCCCTCTCGCGCCAAGTATGCCAAGCTGCCGCGTCAAGCGGTTCGAGCGGTTTGAACAACTGGCGCCATGCCGAAAATCGTCAGGACATACGTGCGCGGCGTGGAGGCCGTTGGCCGTCGCGTTGGGCGCTTCGCCATGTGCCTCGTCTTCGTGATGGCGGCCATCCTGCTGTGGTCGGCGCTCTCCAAGACGTTCTTCGTGCCGTCCCTGTGGACGCTGGAGCTGGCGCAGTTCACGATGGTCGCCTACTACCTGCTCGGCGGCGCGTATTCGCTGCAGCTCGACAGCCATGTGCGGATGGACCTGTTCTACGGCCGCTGGTCGCCGCGCACGCGCTGCTGGCTGGACTGCTGCACCATCGTGTTTCTGCTCGTCTACTTGGCGCTGCTGCTCTACGGCGGGCTTTCCAGCACGCAGTACGCGCTCGAATACGGCGAACGCGCCCACTCGGCGTGGCGGCCGTACATGGCGCCGGTGAAGATCGTCGCCTGCGTCGGCATCGTGCTGATGCTCCTGCAGGCCTTCGCGCTGCTGTTTCGAGACGTCGCCCGGCTGCGCGGGGAGGAACTGTAGGTGGGCTACGAACTCGTCGCCTTGCTGATGTTCGCGTCCATGATGCTGATGCTCGTGACCGGGCAGCGCGTCTTCGCCGCCATCGGCGTCGTGGCGGGGGTCGCGGCCTTGCTGCTGTGGGGGCAGGGCGGCGGCGAGATGGCCTTCGCGGCGTCCATGAAGCTGATGAAGTGGTATCCGATGCTCACGCTGCCCATGTTCGTCTTCATGGGCTTCATGCTCTCCGAATCGCGCATCGCCGACGACCTCTACCGCATGTTCCACGTCTGGTTCGGGCCGGTTCGGGGCGGCCTCGCCATCGGCACCATCGGGCTGATGGTCGTGGTCTCGGCGATGAACGGGTTGAGCGTGGCCGGCATGGCCATCGGGGCGACCATCGCCCTGCCGGAACTGCTGCGCCGGGGCTACGACAAGGTGATGGTGACGGGCGTCGTGCAGGCCGGCAGTTCGCTCGGCATCCTCGTGCCGCCGAGCGTGGTGCTGGTGCTGTACGGCATGATCGCCCGCCAGCCGGTGAGCCAGCTGTGGCTGGCCGGAGTGCTTCCCGGCCTGCTGATGGCGGCGCTGTTCATCCTCTACATCGCGCTGCGCTGCCACTGGCAGCCCAATCTTGCGCCGGCGCTGTCGAAGGCGGAGCGGCAGGTGCCGTTGGCGGAGAAGCTGAAGCTCCTGCGCAGCGGCCTCCTGCCGCTCGTCGTCTTCTTCGCCATGACCGGCCTGTTCCTGCTCGGCTACACCAGCCTGGTGGAAAGCTCCGCGGTCGGCGCCGTGGCGGCGACGCTCGCAGCCCTAGTCAAGGGCCGGCTGACGCGCAAGGTGCTGGAGGAGACGACGCGCAAGACCCTCGGCGTGAGCTGCATGTTCATGTGGATCATCCTTGCCGCGCTGTGCTTCGGCGCCGTGTTCGACGGCCTCGGCGCGGTGCGCGTGATGGAAGGCTTCTTCCTGCAGAGCCTGGCGCTCGGCCCGTGGCAGGTGCTGATTCTGATGCAGCTGTCGTTCCTGCTGATGGGCGCCTTCCTGGACGACACCGCCATGCTGGTGATCGTGGCACCCCTCTACGTGCCGCTGGTGGACGCCCTCGGCTTCGACTTGGTGTGGTACGGCGTGCTCTACACCATCACCTGCCAGATCGCCTACATGACGCCGCCCTTCGGCTACAACCTGTTCCTGATGCGCGCCATGGCGCCGCCGGAGGTGACGATCGGCGACATCTACCGCTCCATCCTGCCCTTCGTGCTGGTGATGGTCGTGGCGCTGGCGTTGGTGATGGTCTTCCCGCAGCTCGCCCTGTGGCTGCCGGGGCTGCGCTACGGCGGCTGAGTCGAACCGCGCCGCGCTCTACACCGAGAAGCGCAACGGCCGGTCCGCCCAGCCGCCGCCGATGCCCACCGGCGAGCCGTCCGCCCGCCAGCAGGAGGCGCCGATCAATCGGTCGTCCTCGAACAGGATCATGCCGGTGCCGCCGCCCACCGCCGGCACCGCCACAGGGCGATGGCCGCGCGCTTCGAGCCCGCGCAGGACGTGCTCCGGGAAGCCCTTCTCCATCTCGAGATCTTCGCCGAGCGTCCACACCCGGGGCGCTTCGACGGCCTCCTGGGGCGACATGCCGTGGTCGACGACGTTGACGATGGCCTGCAGCGCGGCGGGGAAGATCCGCGTGCCGCCGACCAGGCCGACGCAGAACCAAGGCTTGCCGTCGCGCTCGACGACGATGGGCGACATGCTGCTGGTGACGCGCTTGCCCGGGGCGATGGAGTTGGCCATCCCCGGGTGCGGGTCGAAGATGTTCATCGTGTTGTTCAGGAGCATTCCGGTGCCCGGCACGGTCGCCTTCGAGCCGAACGGCGAGTGGATCGTGTGCGTGGCGGCGACGACGTTGCCTTCGGCGTCCGCCGCCGCCACGTGCGTGGTGGCGTTCGATTCCGGGACGTAGCCGGTGGCCACGTTGCGCTTCCTGTTCATGTCGATCTCGGCCCGCCGTCGGGTCGCGTAGTCCTTGTCGACGAGCATCGCCGTCGGCACGTCCACGAATGCCGGATCGCCCATGTAGCGGCGGCGGTCCTCGAAGCCGATCGCCAGCACTTCGGCCAGCAGGTGGACCCCGTCGACCGTGCCGAAGCCGAGGCCAGCCACGTCGAATCCTTCCAGGATGTTGAGCATCTCGACGACGTGAACGCCGCCGGCGGTGGGCGGCGGCGGACCAACGATGTCGCAGCCGCGGTAGCTGCCGCGCACCACGTCGGCTGGCATGGTGCGGTACCGCTCGAGGTCCGAGAGCGCGACGATGCCGCCGGCGGAACGAATGTAGTCCACTGCCTTGCGCCCGAGCGTGCCCCCGTAAAGCAGTTCGGGGCCCTCCCGGGCAATGGCCCGCAACGTGGCGGCGTAGTCCGGCTGCCGCACCAGCTGGCCGACCTTCACGCCTTGGCCGCCCGGCAGCCATGTCGCCGCGGTAGCCGGGAAGCGGGCGATGTCGTCCTGCACCAAGCCCACGATGTCCGCGAGGTACTTGCTCGCTCGAAAGCCGTTCTCGGCGTAGCGGATGGCTGGCTGCAGCGCTTCCGACAACGAGAGCGTGCCGTGGCTGGCGAGCGTTTCCGACCAGCCCAGCAAGTTGCCCGGCACGCCGACCGCCAACGCGCCGACGTCGTTCTTTCGCCCCTCGACCACTTGGTAGTCCGGCCAGGAGTTGGAGACCGGCCGGTACATGTCCGGCGTCGCGGCGCCGGGCGCGGTGGTGTAGTTGTTGACGAAACGGTGCTCGCCGTTGGCGAGGCGCATGGTCGTCATGCCGGCGCCGAAGATGCCGACCATCATCGGTTCCACCACGGTCAGCGCGAACAGCGTCGCCACCGCGGCATCGATCGCATTGCCGCCGGCCGCCAGCATCTCCACGCCCGCCACCGCGCCGAGCGGATGGTTCGCCACCACCATCCCGCGCGCGGCCGTCGCCGGCCGCTTGGTAATTTGGAATTCGGCTTCCGCAAGCCGTCGCCAATCGCTCATGGCGAGCCAAGTGCGCCGGGGTTTGTTCGGCTGGGTGGCGAGCCGTCGCTCGTCGCCGAAGGATGGCGCTACGAGAGACCCTTGAGAACCTCCAGCACCTTCTGCGGATGGTCGGCTGCCTTGGCGACGCGGCGCCAGTGCTTGACCACCTTGCCGTTCGGGCCGACGAGCACCGTCGAGCGGATGACGCCCATCGTCTTCTTGCCGTACATCGTCTTCTCGCCGTAGGCGCCGTACTTGGTCATCACCTTGCGGTCGGGGTCGGCGAGCAGCGTGAACGGCAGTTCGTACTTGTCGCGGAACTTCTGGTGCGACGCTTCGGTGTCGGGGGAGATGCCGAGGACGACGGCGTTCGCGTCCTGGATCTCCTGCCAATGGTCGCGGAATCCGCACGCCTCCTTCGTACACCCGGGCGTGTCGTCGCGGGGATAGAAGTAGACGACCACATGCTGGCCCTGCAACTCCTTGAGCGCGACCTTGTTGCCCTCCGCGTCGTTCAACGCGAAGAGCGGTGCGGCTTTGCCTTCCTCAATCGCCATTCCTGTGCCTCCCGTGTGTTGCTTGTTGGTGACCGTGCGCGAGTGTATGCGCTCGCGCGTTCAGATTCTGTGCTCGCATCCGCGGGCGACCACCAGCGCCGGATCGCGCAGCGCGCCGAGGTCCGCGAGCGGGTCGCCGCGCACGAACAGCAGATCGGCGCTCGCGCCTTCGCGCAGGATGCCCGTCGTGTCCCCAAGCCCAAGGGCGCGGGCGCAGTCGCTGGTGGCGCTGCGCAGCGTCTCCACCGGCGAGAGCTCGGCCAGACGGGCGAAGACGGGCAGCGCCTTGGCGAGGTCTTCGTGGTACACGTTGGGAATGCCGGCGTCGGTGGAGGCGATCAAGGCGCAGCCGTGTACTTTCATGGCGCGGAAGTTGGCCGTTACCGCAGCGGCGAAATCCGGCCCGAAGCGCCCCCAGCCGGCGTTGACGGTGGGCGAGATCCAGATGCCGCGGCGGGCGATCTCCAGCGCCGTCTGCGGGTCGAAGGCGCCGCGTTTGCCGTCGGCGCCGATCCACGAGCAGTGTTCGATGCTGCGCACGCCGGCGTGGGCGGCATTGCGGATGCCTGGCGTGCCGTGGCAGTGGGCGGCCACCGGATAGCCGTGGGCGTTGGCCGCGGCGACGATGGCGGACATCGTGGATTGATCGAATTGCGCGTCCTTCGGCTGGCTGCCGGGGGTCTGCATCCCGCCGGTGGCCATCACCTTGATGAGATCGACGCCGTGCTGGCGTTGCCGTTCGATGATGGCTTGGGCGTCGGCAAGCGTGGCCGCTTCGCCGCCCCAGAAGTGGCAGTGGCCGCCGACCGAGGTGACGGGCTGGCCAGCGCAGAGCAGACGCGGGCCGACGATTTCACCGGCGTCGATGCGGTCGCGCAGTTCCAGTTCCAGCCATGCGCCGCCGCCCAGATCGCGGGCGGTGGTGATGCCGGCGCGCACCATCGCCGCGGCGCGCTGGCGCATCTTTTCGCGGGTTGTCTCGGCTGGTTCCGCCAACTGCGCGTCGAGGCTGCGCAGCGCCGGATCGAGCACCATGTGGACATGGGCGTCGATCAATCCAGGAACGACCGTCAGCCCGCCGCAGTCTTCGCCGCCGAGACCGTGGCCGACGGCCGTGATGGTCTCTCCTTCCACGGCGATGGAGTCGGCGTCCGAATAGTCGTCGCCGAGGCCGTCCCAGAGCCGGATGTTGCCGTAGACGGGCAATGGCGTTCGCCGGGGCCGAGCGTTCCGGGCGTCAGACGCCGGCCGGCAGTTCGTGGTGCGGCACCGCGCGCTGCAAGCCGGCCGCCACCAGCTGATCGCGCACGTAGGCGAGTATTTCCTTGCTCGAACGCAGATGCCGCGCGCGGGCGAGGATGCGCCGGCAGCGGCGCAGCGACATGCGCCGCACCACCCACTTCACGCGCGGCAGATTGGAGGCGTTCATGGACAGCACGTCGTAGCCCATGCCGATGCAGAGGACGGCGCCTTCTGCCGTGCCGGCCAGTTCGCCGCAGATGCCGACCGGCTTGCCGCGGGCATGGCAGGCGGTGGCGACCTGGCGCAGCGCCGTCAGCATGGCCGGGTGGACTTCCTCGAACAGATCTGCGACGCGGGGATTGTTGCGGTCCACGGCCAGCATGTACTGCGTCAAGTCGTTGGAGCCGACCGCGAGGAAGTCCACGGCGTCGGCGATTTCGCCGGCCAGGTAGATGGCCGCTGGCACCTCGATCATCACGCCCACCATGGGCGTCTTCACGTCGAAGCCTTCCTCCACCACCTCACGGTGGGCGCGGTGGATCAGCGCCTTGGCGTCGGCAACCTGCTCCAGGCGCGTGATCATCGGCAGCATGATGCGCAGCACGCCTTCCAGACCGGCGTTGGCCTTCAGCATGGCGCGCACCTGGCCGAGGAAGATCTCCGGGTGGTCGAGGGTGATGCGAATGCCCCGCCAGCCGAGAAACGGGTTCTCTTCCTCGATGGGGAAGTACGAGAGGCGCTTGTCGCCGCCGATGTCCAGGGTGCGCATGGTCACCGGGCGCGGCTCGAACGCCTCCATGTGTTCCCGGTACACGGTGCGCTGCTCTTCCTCGGTGGGAAACCGGTCGCCCATCGAGAAGGGCACTTCCGTGCGGAACAGGCCGATGCCCTCGGCGCCGCGATCGAGGGAGCGCGTCAGCTCGCTGACGAGGCCGATGTTCACCCACAGGTTGATGGGGTGGCCGTCCTTCGTCACGCTCGGCAAGCCGCGCAGACCGTCCAGCTCGCGCGCGAAATCCTCTTCTTCGGCGAGGAACTGGCCGTAGGCGTCGTTCAGCAGGGCGTTGGGATTGAAGAAGACGTCGCCGTAGTAGCCGTCCACGATCACGGTCTGGCCTTCCACGGCGTAGATCGGCACGTCCTCGGCGCCCATTACCGTGGGGATGCCCAGGGCGTCGGCGATGATGGCGCCGTGGGAGTTGCGCGAGCCCCGCAGGGAAACGATGCCGCGCAGCTTCTCGACCGGCAGCTCCGCCATCATCGGCGCCGTCACTTCCTCGGCGATCAGCACGATGTCCGGCGGGTAGTCGGCTTTCCTTGCGCTCACCTGCTGCAGGTTGGCGAGCACCCGCTGGCCGAGTTCGCGGACGTCCGCCGAGCGCTCGCGCAGGTAGGAGTTCTGCATGCGCTCGAAGTTCGCCGCCTGTTCGAGGGTCGCCTGCTTCAGGGCGCTTTGGGCGGACTGTCCATTCTGAATGCGCTGGCGGATATCGCCGGCGAGCGCGGCGTCGTCGAGCATGTGCAGATAGGCGTCGAAGAGTTCCTGCTCCTGCGGGCCCAGGGTCTTCGCCATCTCTTCGTTGATGCGCTCGATGTCCTGCCGGGTGTGCTTGATGGCGCGCTCGAAGGTGGCCAGCTCGAAGTCCACGTCCTCGGCTTCCTGCTCCGAGACCAGCTCCAGGCGCGCCACGGGGAGCACCACGAAGGCCGTGCCGAGGCCGATGCCAGGCACGCCGGGAATGCCCTTGAAGCGCCCTTCGTCGCCGGGCCCGCTGCCGCCCGGCATCCGTTCCCGCATGTCGCCGGTCGCTTCGGCGTGGGCGACGCGGCTGGCGATCTGGGCCCCCAGCGTCACCAGGAACGCCACTTCGTTCTCGTCGTAGCGGCGCAGCTCGCGGTCCTGCACCACCAGCACGCCCAGCACTTCGCCGACGTGGATGATCGGCACGCCCAGAAAGGCGCCGAACGGCTCCTCGCCGAGCCCGGGAACGCTGGAGAAGCGCGGGTGGCTGGCGGCGTTCTCCAGATTGATGGGCTCGGCGCGCTCGGCCACCAAGCCGACCATGCCTTCGTCCGCGCCCACGGAAATCGCACCCACCATGTCGGCGTTCAAGCCTTCGTTGGCGACGAAGTGGAAGCGGCCACGGCCGTCGCGCAGGAAGATGGAACACACCTCGGCGTCGAGGATCAACGCCACCCGGGCGACGATCAAATCCAGCGCAGCGCGAAAACTAGGCGCCGCATCGACATCCTGGACGACTTGCCGAAGCGCGTCGAGCATGGGCCGGTGCCGCCAACTCGATGAAACAGCCAAGAGAATAGCCGCTTTTGCCAATCGCGCACAGGCCGTGCAGTGGGCGAGGGGCGGATGCGGTTGTGGTAGCGTTGCCGCCCGTTCGCCGATCGTGCGTTTGCGGTCGAACACCAGCATAAGAAAAAGGACGTCAGCCATGGCCGAACCAGTGCTTGAGCTTGCCGAAGGCGCGCATCCGCTCGAACCGCTCGCGGCGCAGGAGATCGAGCGCGCCACGGCGTTGGCCAAGGCCGAACTGGGAACGAACGCGGCCTTCTGTTCCGCGGCCTTGGTGGAACCGCCGAAGGATGCATTGGAGAACTTCGCAGCGGGCTTGCCGGTTCCGCGCAAGGTGCGGCTTCTCGGCTACGACCATCCGCAGGGGCCGGCGCCCGACGGCGGCTTCGACGCGGTTGTGGATCTGTCCTCCGGCGCGGTTGCCGTGGAACGCATCGTCGCCGGACAGGCGCCCATCAGCTTCGCGGACGTCGTGGCGGCGGTGCGCATCGCCAAGGAGGATCCAGGCTGGCAGGCGGCAATGCGGCGGCGCGGCATCGACGACTTCGAGCTGGTGCAGATCGACCCTTGGCCGGCCGGCGGCTACCTGCATCCGAGCGTTCCGGCGGGGCATCGGGTGCATCGCGCCATCGCCTTCGTGCGCGAAGACAAGACGGACAACGGCTATGCCCGGCCGGTGCATGGGCTGATCGCGCACGTCGATCTCACCGCCGGCAAGGTCGCGCACTTGGAGGACCACGGCGATTGGCCGCTGCCGCCGGAATCCGGCCGCTACGACGCCCCCAGCCAGAAGCCGCGCGCGCCGTTGAAGCCGCTGCGCATTACGCAGCCGGAAGGCGTGGGCTTTCGCGTCGAGGGGAACGCCATCGCATGGCAGAACTGGGAGTTCCGCGTCACGGTGCATCCGACCAACGGCCTCGTTCTGCACCAGCTGGGCTATCGAGACAAAGGCGCACTGCGCCCGATTCTGCACCGCGCGGCGCTCTCCGACATGGTGGTGCCCTACGGCGACACCGACCCGATGCACCGCTGGAAGCATGTTCTGGACGCCAGCGAAGCCAGCATCGGCCAGTGCGTGAACTCGCTGTCGCTGGGCTGCGACTGCGTGGGCGAAGTCCACTACCTGGACCATGCCGTGGTGAAGCCCGACGGCGGCGCGCACCTCGTCGAACGCGCCATCTGCCTGCACGAAGAAGACTACGGCATCCTCTGGAAGCACCACGACGCCCAGTCCCAGACCACCGAAGTGCGCCGCTCGCGCCGGCTCGTCGTGAGCACGTTCCACACCGTCGGCAACTACGACTACGGCTTCTACTGGTACCTGTATCTGGACGGCAGCATCCAGATGGAAGTGAAGCTCACGGGCATCGTCGGCGTGTCGGCGGTGCGCGACGGCGAGGAACGGCCGGCGTTCGCGCCCCTGATCGCGCCCAATCTCGCCTCGCCCATCCACCAGCACCTGTTCTGCTTCCGCCTGGATTTCGACTTGGACGGCACGGCCAACAGCGTCTACGAAATCGACACGGAACCGGCGCCGCTGGGCGACGACAATCCAGAAGGCACGGCCTTCCGCGCCAATGCGCGGCTTCTGGGCACCGAAGGCGCGGCGAAACGCAGCGTGGACGCCAGCCGCGCCCGCATCTGGAAGGTCGTCAATCCGAGCCGCCGCAACCGCCTTGGCGTTCCTGTCGGATACAAGCTGCTGCCCGGCCCCACCCCGGCGCTGATGGCGGCTGCCGACTCGCAAGTGGCCGCGCGGGCCGGCTTCGCTCGGCACAATCTGTGGGTGACGCGCTTCGACGACGCGCAGCTCAACGCCGCCGGCGACCACACCAACCTCCACCCAGGCGGCGACGGGCTGCCGGCGTGGAGCGGCGCGGACCGTGCGATCGAGGACACGGACATCGTGCTGTGGCACACGGTGGGCGTCACCCACCTGCCGCGCCCGGAGGACTGGCCGGTGATGCCCGTGGAGTACTGCGGCTTCTCGCTGCACCCGGTGGGCTTTTTCGACCGCAATCCGGCGCTGGACCTGCCGCCGGGCTGACGCGAAAGCGCCTTGCCGGCCGGCGGCGAAGAGGGAGAAGTCAGGCCCAGTCCCGCAACCGGTAGATCAACAGGCCCAGCCACTCGCGCAGGACGAAAGAGGACCTGCTCAGCTGGCCGATGCTCGGCAGGGGGTCGAGGACGCGGAACCGCGCACCGCCACTGTGCTGGTAGACCACTGGCACCGGCGCCAGGCCGGCCTTGCGGAACGCGGCCAGCGACCGCCGCATGTGCAGATCGAAGGTCACGAGCAGCACCTGCTCGATGCCCCGCTCGGCCGCAAGTTCGGCCGTGAAGAGCGCGTTCTCCCGCGTGGTGCGGCTGCGGCCTTCCACCAGCACGGCATCCTCGGGCACGCCGAGCGCCACCAGCGCATCGCGCATCGCCCCGGCCATCGGCCGCGATTGTCCGCGGCCCAGCACCCCGCCCGACACGATGACAACCGGAGCGAGGCTCGCCCGATGCAGCCGCGCGGCGTGCGCAATGGCGTCGCCGGTGCGGCCCAGCTGCGGATAGGGATTCGATCCCCCCGCGCGAACGTCGCCGGCGAGCACCACGATGGCGTCGGCCGGCGGCAGCGCTTCAATGCGCTGCAAGGGGTATCTTTCGCCCAGCAGGGGAAGCGCCAGGTTCGCGGAGAGCGGCGTGGCCCAGAACCAGATCCAGGCGAACGCCGCGACGACCAGCGCACCCGATGTTCTCCGCCAACGGAACAGCCAGGCGATGCCCGCCGCCAGTGCGCAGGCGATCGTCGCCCCCACCGGCATCGCCAGCAAGGTGAGCGCCTTGTCGACCAGCGACATTGGCGCAAGCGCGCTTGCCTTGAGGCTAGGACGTTCCGACCGAAAGCAGGTTCTCGACCGGCCGATACAGTTCCTCCAAGTAGGCGACGTCGCTCTCTTCGAGTTCGATGTCGCACGCCGCCACCAGCTGCTCGAGCTGCTCGACCCGCGACACGCCCACCACGGGAGCCTGGACTTCCGGCTTGCCCACCAGCCAGGCGAGCGCGATCTGCGCCGGCGTCTTGCCGAGCCGCTGCGCGGTCTCCACCACGCGCTCGGCGATCTCGAAGGTGGCCTCGCTCCGGTAGAGTCCCTCGGTGCGCACGCGGTCGCGCCCCTTGGAGCGGTTCGTCGCTCCGCCGTCGAAGCCGCCGCGGTAGGAGCCGGCGAGGATTCCCCGCGCCAACGGCGACCAGGGCGTGAGCGCGACGCCGGTACTGGCGCAGTACGGGTTCATCTCGCGCTCTTCCTCGCGGTAGACCAGGTTGTAGTGGTTCTGCATGGAAACGAACCGCGTCCAGCCGTTGGCTTGTGCAGTCATCTGCAATTGGGCGAACTGCCAGGCGAACATGGACGACGCGCCCAGGTACAACGCCTTGCCGGCCTTCACCACGTCGTGCAGCGCCTCCATCGTCTCTTCGATGGGAACGGTGGCCTGGGCGGGAATGCCATGTGGATGGCGGTGGATCACCAAGTGGTCGACGTAGTCGTGGCCGAGACGCTTGAGGCTCGCGTCCACGCCCTCGAAGACGTGCTTGCGCGACAGGCCACCTTGATTGGCGCCGCGCCCCATCGGCATCGCCACCTTGGTGGCCAGCACGTATTCGTCGCGGGCGACGAGTTCCTTGAGCAGCGCGCCCACGGCCTGCTCGCTGGCGCCGATGCCGTAGACGTCCGCGCAGTCGAAGTAGAACAGGCCGTGATCGAGCGCCGCCTTGAAGATGGGCCGCGCCTCGTCGATGCCGAGCGTCCAATCGCCCTGATGGCCGCGGCCGGGTTCGCCGAAGTTCATGGTGCCGAGGCACAGCGGCGACACGCGCAGGCCGCTTAGCGCACCGAGTTGGACAGGTCGCAACATATGGTTCCCTCCTTTCCTTTGAGCTCTTCATGAGCTCCATCGAGCTCCCTTGCCCTCAAGTATCGCTTGCGTTCGCCGCCGGCACTACCATCGTCAAAATGTCCGCAGGTGGTCGAAAGCGATGCAGCGGCGCCGTGGCGCATCCGGCGCGGCTTGCTCGGCCAGCGTCGTTGGCTGGCGCTGCCCGTCGGACGGCAGCGGCCGTTCTCGCTGCGATGTTCTTCGGACTCGTTGCGGCGGGTGCGTTCGCCGCGCCGCAAGAGGCGAACGCCATCGTGCATTTCGACAACGGCGACCGGCTCAGCGGCTCGATCCTGCAGGAAGACGCCGAGTCCTTGACCATCGACGTGGCAGAGGTGGGCGCCGTCGTCGTGCCGCGTCGCCGCATCGCACGTGTCGAAGCGGCCGACGACGAAGCCGAGGCCGGGCCGCTGGCGCTGCGCGATTGGGACATCTCGGCGGATCTCGGCATCGTCGTTGCGAGCGGCAACACGCGCACCGAGGACTACAACCTCGTGTTGGGCGCCGAGCGCGTCGGCGAGCGCTTCGACAACATCCTGGCGTTCGCCGCTCGCCGCGCCTCGGCGCGCATCGGCGTCGACGGGCCGGACGTGGCGACCAAGGATCAGCGGGACTTGAGCTACGACTTGCGCTGGCGGTTTGGGACGGCCAACGCGGGCGCCGCTGAGCCAGAGGAAAGCGCTGGCAGGTGGTATGCCGTGGCGAGCTTCGACTACTTCGCCGATCCCCTCAAGAACATCGAGCGGCGCTTCACCGGCGGCCTTGGCGTCGGCCACGCGCTGTGGGAGTCGCCTCGCGGCGCGCTCACCACCGACCTGGGCGTCAGCCAAGTGTTCGAGACGCTCTCGCCGGCCCACGCCACCGAGCGCGACGCCGCATTGCGCTGGGGGGTGTCGTTCAAGCGCTGGCTGCTCGGGGAGCGGCTGGAAGCGTTCCACAACCACCAGTTCCTGTGGAAGCTCGGCTCGCAAGGCCGCGTTTGGGACTCGGACACCGGCATTCGGCTGCACTTGACCGGGCGCTGGCGGGCGGGTCTGCGCGTTGACGTGCAGCACGAGACGCCGCCGACGGCAGGGCGCGGCAAGACCGACGCCAGCTACGCGATTGCCCTGGGAGCGACCCTCTAGCCGCCGACCATGCCCGCCGGCGACAGCCCGATTCCCTCGGCGCGCAGCGCGGTTCGGGTCTCCCGCATGGCCAGCTGGTTCGGGAAGGGCCCGACCACCACCCGGTGCGAAGCGCCTTCCGGCCCCTCCCCTTCGACGACCTTCACGGCCACCGCCAAGCCAGCGAGGATCAGGCGGGCGCGCAGGGCATCCGCTTCGTCGCGGCTGTCGAAGGACGTGGTGCGCAGCAGGTATTCCTGGCGCGAAGGCGTCTCGCTGGCCACCGGATCGGGCGGCGCACTGCGTTGTGCGCTCGCAAGCAGCGGTGCCGCTGGCTCGATCGGCGCGGTCTTTTCCGGACGAGCGCCGCCGTCTTGTGTCTCCGCCAACGACTCGGCGGGCTTGGGAGGCGCATCGTCCTGCTCCGCCGCCTCCTCTACTTGCTCCGCCACCGCCACCGCCTCCGTGGGAGGTTCGTAGGGCGTCACATTGGTGACCACCTCTTCATTCGGCAGCCGGTCCATGAACTCGTAGGTGAGGGACGGCGCCGCGGCTATCGTTTCTTCCACCGCGTCGTCGGCTGGTGCCGCGTCATTCGACAGCAGCGCCGGCAAGTAGACGAGCGCCAGCGTCAAGGCGATGCCGCACGCTGCGCCTGCGCCGAAGGAGCGCAACGCAGGAACCTGCTTGCCGACAGCGCCCTTGGGCGGCGGCCGCTTCTGGCGAGGCGCGTAGTCCGTTGGCATGAGGTGGACATCCCTATCCGCCTTGGAGCAAACGCGATCATACTCGCGCAACGCCTTGGCTCAAGCCAAGCGCGTCCTTAGCCGCCAGAGAATCGCAATCCCGTCACACCGCTTCAAGGTTCGCGTAGGCCAGCATCAGCCACTTGGAACCGGCGCGTTCGAAGTTGACTTGGACGCGGGTGCGGTCGCCGCGGCCTTCGGCCTGCACCACCACGCCGCCGCCGAACGTGGGATGGGTCACGGATTGGCCGATGCTGATGCCCCACGCTGCCGCCTCAGTGTCCTGGCCGTTGTCGCCCTGCGCGGAGTTCGCGATCCGCGCGGCACCTCGGTATGGACGCGCCACATTGCCGCCCAGGCGCACGTCCTGCAGGCATTCCTGGGGCATTTCGTTCAGGAACCGCGACGGCCAGTTGCGGGTCTGGGCGCCATAGAGGCGGCGCGTCTCGGCGTAGGTGAGGTAGAGCTGCCGCATCGCCCGGGTGATGCCGACGTAGGCGAGGCGGCGCTCTTCTTCCAGGCGGCCGGGTTCGTCTTCGGAACGGCGGTTGGGGAACAGGCCCTCCTCCATGCCGGCGATGAACACCAGCGGGAACTCCAGGCCCTTGGCGGAGTGCAGGGTCATCATCTGCACCGCGGTGCCGCCGCTCTGGTAGTCGCCGCTTTCCAGCGCCGCTTGGTCCAGGAACTCCTCGAGCTCGGACTGCTGGCCGGTGTCGTCTTCGCCGCCCGGTTCGAGGGGAAAGACCAGCTCGCGCCCGAACTGGCGGCAGGCATTGACGAGTTCCTCGAGGTTCTCCTTGCGGGCGATGCCGCGTTCGCCGCCTTCGCGGGAGTGGTACGCCAACAGGCCGCTGGCCTCGATGCAGTGTTCGGCGATGTCGTGCAACGCGGCGTCGGCCGTCGCCGCGGCGATGTCGTCGATCAGCGTCAGAAACGCCGCCACCGCCGGGGCGCGGTTCTTCAGAACGCCTTCGACAAGCGCCTCCTTGGCGGCCTGCCACAGCGACACGCCTCTGGCGCGGGCGATCTCGCGCAGCGTGTCGACGGTCTTGCCGCCGATGCCGCGCGGCGGCGTGTTCACCACGCGCTCGAAGGCGACATTCGCATGGCGCTCGTTGACCAGGCGCATGTAGGCGAGCGCGTTGCGGATCTCGGCGCGATCGTAGAAGCGCACGCCGCCGTAGATGCGGTAGGGGATGTCCAGACGCAGGAACGCGTCCTCGACGACCCGGGACTGGGCGTTCGAGCGGTACAGCACGGCGATTTCGTCCGGGCTGCCGCCGTCGTGGATCCACGTCTGCGCGCGCTCGGCGATGAACCGCGCTTCGTCGAGGTCGTTGTAGCCGGCGTACACGCGCACGGGTTCGCCCTCGCCCGCTTGCGTCCAAAGGTTCTTGCCCAGGCGCTCGGCGTTCTTGTGGATCAGGCCGTTGGCGGTGCGCAGAATGGTGCCGGTGGAGCGGTAGTTCTGTTCGAGGCGCACCACGCCGACGGCGGCGAAATCGCGCTGGAAGTGGTGGATGTTCTCGATCTTGGCTCCGCGCCAGCCGTAGATGGACTGATCGTCGTCGCCGACCGCCCACACCCGCGCCGACTTGCCGGCCAGCACGCGCAGCCAGGCGTACTGAATGCGGTTGGTGTCCTGGAACTCGTCCACCAGCAAATGGGCGAAGCGGCGCTGGCAGTGTTCCAGGATGTCCTGGCGTTCCAGCCACAGCTCGTGGCTGCGCAGCAGCAGTTCGGCGAAATCCACCAGGCCGCCTTGCCGGCAGAGCTCCTCGTAGGCGGCGTAGACCTTGGCGTGGGTGGCGACGAAGATGTCCTCGGTGGCGGTCGGGACGTCCTTGGCGCCGGCCGTCGTCCTTTTGCGCGTTGATGAACCACACGGCCTGGCGCGCCGGCCACTTCTGCTCGTCCAGATCCAGCTCGCGCATGACGCGCTTGACCAGCCGCAGCTGGTCGTCGGCGTCCAGAATCTGGAAGTTCTGCGGCAGCTCGGCGTCGCGCCAGTGCATCCGCAGCAGGCGGTGGGCGATGCCGTGGAACGTGCCGACCCACATGGCGCGGGCGGGGCCGCCGAGCAGGGTTTCGACCCGGCCGCGCATTTCCGCGGCGGCCTTGTTCGTGAAGGTGACCGCCAGCACGCTGCTTGGCGAGAGTCGCAGCGCCTCGACCAGCCACGCGATGCGATGCACCAGCACCCGCGTCTTGCCGCTGCCGGCCCCGGCAACCACCAGCAGATTGCCCATCGGCGCCGTGACGGCGTCGCGCTGCCGGTCGTTCAAGCCTTGCAGGATGTGCGTGACGTCCACCGCATGTTCTCGCTACTGGACAGCAAAACAGTATAAGTCTCTGCGCGACCTGTGGCTACCGTGTTCGAGCGTTGGGGAAGCGTTGGGTGTGCGGCATTTGGTGGCAAAAGCCGGCGTGGAAGTCCTAGAGGCAAGGGCGCGTGGTGCGCTGGGGTTCGTGAGGAGGTGTTGTCGTCGGCACTGCCGGCAGCGGCGTGCCAAGACTGGCGCCACACAGATATCTGTCGGCATTTTCAGCGATTTCGCACACGGCGCATGGCAGATGTCGCTAACGCCAGCCCAACCGGCGCGTCCATGCTGCCGGCATGTTCGAAGACGAAATCAGCCGGATCGCCTTTGCCGATCTCGACATGGTGCGCCACCTGCTCGCCCTGCTGCCAGAGGACGTCGTGGCCGGGCTGGACACACGGCGACTGCGGCGCCTGCCCGCCGAGCAAGTTGGACGCGGCGCCCGCCGGCGGGTGGCCGACATGGCCTGGGCTGTCGGCGCTCCGACACCGGAGCGCCCGGACGCCGAGGCGCTGCTGGTGGTCGAGTTCCAAGCCACGCCCCATCCGCGCATGGCGCTGCGGATGGACGCCTACGTGGCGCTCCTGCGCCAGGAGATGGCGAAGAAACTGCCGGCCTCGGCCGGCCTCCCGCCGGTATTGCCTGTGCTGGTCTACACCGGCGACCGCCCGTGGCGGCCGGCGGGCCTGCGGCAGCTAACCGCGCCCGTGCCGGCCGGACTGCGGTGCTGTTGCGGCGCCAGGCGACGGGGAAGTTCGGCACCGCGGCGGGCGACGCCCTGGCGGCGCTGCTGGCGAACGAGGAGGACGTCGAACGGCTCGCGGAAATGGGCGATCTGGTGGTCGGCTGCGCGAGCGCGGAGGAACTGCTGCGGCGCGGCAGAGGCGTGCTCAACGGCGGGCGGTAGCGCGTCCGCCAGACTGGCCCTGCCGTCCATAGATGGCCATCATCCTGCGGTTGACCCCTCGTTCGAGTACAAGTATGTTCATCGCAACTTTCAGGTCGTCCTTGAGGGAGGGATTAGGTGGCAAAGGCCCAGGGCAAAGAGGAATGCAAATGCAAGTACGAGGCAGACGGCACCATACATGTGCGCTACGATAGTTGTGGCAACATCAAGTCTGTGACGTTCATCCCTCTTCAGTATGTCGAGCAAAGTGGTAGCAAGTTCGTGGTCTTCACTCCGCAATGCCCGTCGTCCGGTGCTAGCTACGGTCTCGTTGCCAAGGCCTGTGAGCCAAAAGGAGCTCCGAAGGGCGTGAAGTTGTGTGTTGGAGGAAAACCATGCAAGGCTTCGCTTTTGGTTGAAGCGGCGGTCAAAGCCACCAAGGTGACCGTCCTCGTGTCGAAGTGCAAAGGAAAACTGAAGCTGAAAGAAGTCGTCGTCCCGGCCGTTCCAGCTAAACCGGCAACTTGATGAAGACGGTCGTCTTTTGGGGTGCGGGTGCCACGGCATCCCTTGGCATCCGCACAACGCAGAAGCAGTCCGCGTTCATCCGCGACTTGGCATTGGAGACCCCGCTCGACGAACGTGTACGCAAGGCGCTCGGAGGCAAGGCCAGCTCCCCTTGGGACGATGCGCTTCGAGACCTGCTCACGATCTTGGGCGATGGTCGCAGTGTCGCGAAGGCGACCGAGGTCAACGACCGCGAAGTCGACGCCATGCGACGCAACTGGAATACGACGTATGATCTGCGCCGACGAATACGCACCTTGCGAGCCACATACGATTGGCCGTCATTGAAGGTGATCGTCAACGCGTGTCCCGGCAGCAGAGCGTCCGAGAGCGACCGAGAATCCAAGAGCGACGAAGGGTTCAGGATCAACGATTTATTCAACGTCATGGATCTTCACAGTCAAAGCGGCCACGGATTCCATGCGAGTAACACATTTCTCACACCACAACAGGTTGGCAGTGCAAAAAGCGCTTTGAAGATGCTGCTTCAGGCGATGCTCTTCATCGATTGGCATGTGGCTTGCCAGGACAAGAAGGACCAACTCTCCCTCCACTACGACTTCGCACTTGCGTTGGGCCGACGAATGCAAAGGGCAGGAATCGAGCGGTCGGGCGAGCTCTACGAATCGCAGGAGTACTATCTTGGCGATGTGAGCTTCGTCAGCATGAACTACGATCCAATCGGCCTTTGGTGCCAAACTGTGGCCAATCGGGATTTGAACAAGAGCTCCGCCGTCCCACACATTGGGAATCCAGCACGCAAGCTGGAAGTGTTCCTTGATCCAGCGCATCCTGTACCAGGTGACCGAATAGGAAGGGATCAAAAGCAACGTATTTGGCACTCCATGAGCGAAGCCGTAGTGCAGCGGCTGAACGAGGCAGGCCATGGGATTCGAGTTACGAAGTTCCTGCTGCCCCACGGTTTGCTGTGCTGGCGAGAGTGCCCAAACTGCGGCAAGCTGTCGAACTACTGGGGACATAGTTGGAAGCTGGACTCCCCAACTCTGATTCCGCCGCCGCCACTGCGGGCGTTTACTCCCCAAGTGGACAACGACGACGCTCGTACATGCAAGGAGCGGAAGGCGTGGCGCACGGGCAAGGTCGATGCCCGCGAGTGTGTGCATTGTGGCACTTTGACCTACGCGCATCACACGACTACGGAAATGCAAAGCAGCCTCAAGGGGCGACCGCCAGCCTTCATTGAGGAGATACAGCGCGAGCTGCGCGTCATTATCAAGGACGCACGACACATCGTTCTCATGGGCTACTCCTTGCCCGCGGACGATTTCGTCTACAGGGCTTTCTTTGCCGCCCACAGGACCGGTTTCACACACGGTGATTCCCAAGTCAAGTGTACTGTGGTTGACAAAGTGGACGTATATGAGGGTTGGCATGAGGCAAGAGAGCTTGACGTGAAAGCCGCCGGCTTGAGCCCCACGGCGCTGGGCGCAGCGTGCGACCTTTTTGGTTCGGAGAACGTGCGCTTCTACGGCGGCGGCGTGCCGAATGTGTTCTTGGAAAGTGGTTCCGTACAGGATCGCGCTGTCGAGCGGCTTTTGGTCTGGTCGTGAGCGCTCGAAGCATGGTGCGCGAATGATGTTGATATCGGACTCCAAGAAGTTTCTCTTCATCCACATCCAGAAGACTGGCGGCACGAGCTTGAGGGCATGCCTCAAGGCAATGGTGCCCGACTTGGAGGAGTACGACGGAACGAAGTACCATGCTAGACTGTCGGATGCGTTGACGGATCCGCGCTTTGGACCCGGTGAATATTTTTACGGCGGCGTTCGTGCGCAATCCGTGGGACAGGCTCGTCTCTTGGTACGTCGACATTGTCACCAATGCAGATGTCGGGGGGGGGGGGGGCAATCTAATTCGACAGGGCGTCATAAGCAGAGCGCGTTCATTTGAGGAGTTCATCAAGCACTGCCCAGATTTGGTAAGCCGTGTCGGACGGATGCCGTTTTCGCTCAATCAGATCGACTACCTCACGAACAACGACGGTGACCTTGCCGTGGACTTCATAGGCAGATTCGAGAAGTTCGAGGAATCAGCAGCGACGCTAATCCGCTCTCTTGGTCTTCCTGAAACTCGAGTGCCCCACTTGAACCGGTCACGGCATGACGGATACCGTGCCTACTATACGGAAGAAACTAAGGAGATCGTCCAGACTCGTTTCAGAAGAGATATTGATGCGTTTGGATATGCGTTCTGAATATCCGAAGGCCGTCGCGTGGGCAGTGCGCTCACCAAACATCCAACCACCTTCTCGGTCTTGATGGGGTGTATTGGGTTGTCGCGTTGCGCCGTTCTTCGGCTCTTGCGCCTACTCCACCGTGACCGACTTCGCGAGGTTGCGCGGCTGGTCTACGTCCGTGCCTTTCAGCACCGCGGTGTGGTAGGCCAGCAGTTGCAGGGGCACGGTGAACGCGACGGGGGCGAGCAGGGGATGCGCCTTTGGCACTTCGACGACCGTCACGCCGTCGGCGTCGACGATGCCGGCGTCGGCATCGGCGAAGACGTAGAGTCGCCCGCCCCGGGCGCGTACTTCTTCGAGATTGGAGCGCACCTTCGTCACCAGTTCGCCCCCCGGCGCCACCGCCACCACCGGCATGTCTTCGTCCACGAGGGCGAGCGGCCCGTGCTTCAGTTCGCCAGCCGGATAGCCTTCGGCGTGGATGTAGGAAATCTCCTTGAGCTTGAGCGCGCCTTCCAAGGCCACCGGATAGTGAACGCCGCGGCCTAGGAACAGGGCATGGTGGCGGTGCATGAATTGCACCGCCAGGCGGCGAATGCGGCTGTTGAGCGCCAGCGCTTCCTGCACGATGTCCGGCAGTTCCCGGAGCGCGTCCACCAGTTCGCGCTCCTTGGCCGCCGGCAGGCCGTTGCGCCTTGCGAGCAGGATGGCCAGCATCATCAGCACCACCAGCTGCGTCGTGAACGCCTTGGTGGACGCAACGCAGATTTCGGCGCCGGCCTCGGTGGCGAAGGCGATGTCGGATTCGCGCACCTGCGTGCTGGTGGTGACGTTGCACACCGTCAGCGTGTGCGCGAAGCCGGCGGCCTTGGCGAGGTCGTGGGCCGCCAAGGTGTCCGCGGTCTCGCCCGATTGCGAGATGGTGACGAACAGGCCGCCGGGCGGGGTCACGGACTTGCGGTAGCGGAACTCCGATGCGATCTCCGTGCTGCACGGAATGCCGGCCAGCTCTTCGATCCAGTAGCGGGCGATGCAGCCGGCGTAGTAGGCCGTGCCGCAGGCGGCGATGGTGACGGCCTGGGTGTCGTCCAGCACCCGTTTGGCGTCGATGCCGAAGGCCTGCTCCAGCACGCGGCTGCGCCCCAGGCGCCCTTCGAGGGTGTTGCGGATGGCCGTCGGCTGTTCGTGGATTTCCTTCTCCATGTAGTGCCGGTAGCGGCCCTTGTCCGCGCTGTCGCCGTCCTGCCGCACGCGCACGGTGGCGCGCACCACCGATCTGCTCTCGGCGCTCCAGACGTTGATGCTCTGCGGCGAAAGATCGACCAGATCGCCCTGCTCCAGATAGATGAAGCGGTCCGTGACCGGGCGCAGCGCCAACGCATCCGAGGCGATGAAGTTCTCGCCGATGCCCACGCCGACCACCAGCGGGCTGCCGGCTCGGGCGGCGACGATGCGGTGCGGGTCGTCCTTGCCGATGACGCCCAGCGCGTAGGCGCCGTCCAAGCGCTGCACGGCCTTGGCGACGGCCTCGAACAGGTCGCCTTCTTCGTCCAGGGAGCGGTCGATGAGGTGGGCGACGACTTCGGAATCGGTGCGCGACTCGAAGCGGTAGCCGCAGGCTTCGAGTTCGTCGCGCAGTTCTTCGTAGTTCTCGATGATGCCGTTGTGAACCAGGCCGATGCGGCCCCGGGAGAGATGCGGATGGGCGTTCTCCACTGCTGGCCGGCCATGCGTCGCCCAGCGCGTGTGGGCGATTCCGGTGGCGCCGTGGATGGGTTCGGCGCGCAGATTCTGCGCTAGCTCGGCGACCCTGCCGACCGTGCGGCGGCGGGCGATTTCCGCCGAGCCGTTGGCGGTGACGGCGATGCCCGCCGAGTCGTAGCCGCGGTATTCGAGCCGTTGCAGGCCTTCCAGCAGGATGGCCGGAACGTCTCTCCCGGCGACGGCGCCGACGATTCCGCACATCTTCTATTGCCGCCCTTCTTCCGCTGGTTCCCGATCCGCTGCGCCCTTCGCCCTCTTCGCCGGCGGCGTCCAACCCTGGATGTTGCGCTGCCGGCCACGGCCGACGGCCAAGTCCTGGCTGCGCACTCTGGAGGTGATCGTCGAGCCGGCGCCGACGTAGGCGTCGTCTTCGATGGCGAGCGGCGCCACCAAGGTGGCGTTGGTGCCGACGAAGACCCGGGCACCGATTTCGGTGCGGTGCTTGTCCGCGCCGTCGTAGTTGCAGGTGATCGCGCCGGCGCCGATGTTGCAGTCGTCGCCGACCTCCGCATCGCCGAGATAGGCCAAGTGATTGGCCTTGGCGCCGTTGCCGAGCCTGGCCTTCTTCGTCTCCACGAAGTTGCCGATGTGGACGCCTTCGCCGATCTCGGTGCCGGGGCGCAGGCGGGCGAAGGGGCCGATGCGCGAGCCGGCGCCCACCGTCGCGCCGTCGATGCAGCTCATCGGGCACACCTCGGCATGGTCGCCGATGACGGCGTCGCGGATGACGCAATTGGCGCCGATGGCAACGCCGTCGCCAAGGCGCACGTCGCCTTCGAGCACGACATTGACGTCGATGGCGCAGTCCGCGCCGGCCTGCACGCTGCCCCGAATGTCGAGTCTCGCTGGATCGGCCACGGCGACGCCGGCGGCCATCAACTGCGCGGCCTGTCGGCGTTGACAGCATCTTTCCGCCTGCGCCAGATGCGCCCGGTCGTTGATGCCGAGCGTCTGTTCCGGGTCCGGCGCCCGCACGCCGGCGATCTTGGCGCCGCGCTTGGCGGCTAGTGCCACGACGTCCGTGAGGTAGTACTCGCCCTGGGCGTTGTTCGGCGTCACCGCGTCGAGCAGTTCCCTCAGCAGGCCGCACGGTGCCGCCAAGGGCCCGGCATTGACCTCGCGGATCGCCCGCTGCGCCAAGGATGCGTCCCGTTCTTCCACGATGCCGGTCACCTCGCGCCCTTCGCGCAGAATGCGCGCGCCGAGCCCGTCCGGGCGCGGCCACTCGGCGGTGACGAGGGCGATGCCGTCGGCCGCTTGCGCCACGCTTTCCGTCAACGTGTCCACGCCGAGCAACGGCACGTCGCCGAGCAGCACGAGCACGGTCGCATCGCTCGCAACGAGCGGCAGCGCTTGCGCCACCGCATGGCCGGTGCCACGCTGCGACGATTGGAGAACCCAGGAAACATCATGGTTTCCGTGGAAGTGAGCCTTCACTTGCTCGCTGCCGTCGCCGACCACCACATGAATGCGGCGCGGTTCAAGCGCGGCGGCGGCATCCAGCACATGCGCAAGCAGCGGACGCCCGGCCAACGGATGCAGCACCTTCGGCAGCCGCGAGCGCATCCGCGTCCCGGCGCCTGCTGCCAGCACGATCACTTCCAGCGCCATTCGCCCAAGCCTTCGCCGCCCAACGCTGCCGATTATAGGAGTGCGCGGCCAAAGCGGGGCGCCCGCGCCAAGGCCGATTTGTTACAGGATGTTCCAAGCCCGCCGGAACGCGCGCAGGCAACGGCTCGTCCGCACAGCCAGCACATGTGAATCGAACCAGCGATTTGCCACAATCGGCGCCGTGACGGGATCGATTACCAAAGCGGTGGTGGCCGTGGCCGGCAGCGGCACGCGCTTCCTGCCGGCGACCAAGGCGATTCCCAAGGAGATGATTCCGCTGCTCGACCGCCCAATCGTGCAGCATGTGGTGGAGGAACTTGCAGCCAGCGGCATCGAAGACGTCGTCTTCGTCACGCGCTGGGACAAGACGGCGATCGAGGATCACTTCGATCGCCACCCGACGCTGGAGAAATCCTTGGCGAGCGCAGGCGACGCCCGCAAGCTCGATGCGGTGCGCACGCCAAGCCAGCTCGTCAACGCGGCCTATGTGCGCCAGCGCGGCCCCTACGGCAACGGCACGCCGGCGCTGAATGCCGCCCCGTTCATGGGCGGCGTACCCTTCGTCTACGCCTTCGGCGACGATCTCGTGAGCGCCGAGGAGCCGTTCACGAGCCAGCTGATCGCGCGCTACCGCGCCACCCCGGGGCTGATCCTCGGCGTCCAGGACGTGCCCCGGGAGCAGGTTCCGAACTACGGCATGGTGGAGACGGACGGCGATTTGCGCGTCCAGCGGATCGTGGAGAAGCCCGCGCCAGCGGAGGTCACGTCGACGCTGGTGGGCTTCGGGCGCTACATCCTGCCGCCGGACTTCATCGACGTGCTGGCCGAAACCCCCACCGGCAAGGGCGGCGAACTGTGGCTGATGGACGCCGCCGCCGCCTACATCGAGCGCGGCGGCTCGGTCCACGCCTGCCCGGTCCGCCAAGGCCGCTGGTTCACCACCGGCGACCCCGCCAGCCACTTCGAAGCGCTGCTCCACTATGGGTTGCGCGACAAGGACATGAAGGACGACATGGCACGGATGGTTCGGCGCGCGGCGGGGGAGCTTTGAGGGGTATGGGAAGTGGAGCCGCAAGAGTGACGCACCTCACATCGCCACAGTACGGAATGCACTTTGGAGCACCAAAGGTGCTACGCTTACTGCCAATGATCGTCGTGGCGCATTGGGCAGACCCATAAAGATGGCAACCGTTCTTACCTTCATCAACTACAAGGGCGGCGTGGCGAAGACCACGTCTGCCTATCACATCGCGTGCTGGCTTGCGGGGCCGCGAGACAAGCGCGTGTTGCTCATCGACATAGACCCGCAGACGAATCTCACCTTTCTTTGCGCGTCGGTGGAAGACTGGCAGAAGCGAAAGAGGAAGGTCGGCACAATCCTCGACATGTACAAGAGGTATGTGGGCCGCAAGCCGATAGACGCCAAGAGGTACATTTGGCGCGAGCCGATTCGCCTTCGGGACGGGCGACGGCATCCTAGAATCCACTTGGTCCCGTGCGACATCGACTTGATCGGCGAGGACATCGCCACGGGCAGCATCGTCGGTGTTCATCCGAGCATGGCCAAACTCAAGGAACAGGCGGAGAGCGTCCTGCGCGACAGGCAGTTTCTTTGCCGTGTCGTCGAAGAGGTGGGCGACGACTACGACTACATCATCATCGATTGCCCCCCGAATCTCTACCTGATGACGCAGAACGCATTGCTTGCAAGCGACTACTACATTGTCACGGCGATTCCGGATCACCTCTCCACGATAGGACTGAACACCCTGCATCGGAAGGTGCGCGAGATGGACACGATGTTGAAGAGCGCAGCGACTCTCGCCGGTCGGGGCCAAACGGCCTACGCCGAACTAGGCGGCATCCTCTTCGTTAGGGTGCGCATCGGAGGACAGGTCATGACCAACGCCCACGCCGACAAGATGGTCGAGGTCCGTGCTGATTTTGGAGACAAGTGTTTCGACACGCACACCACCGAGCTCATTGGCTACACCGAGGCCGCAGCCAACAGCCTGCCCGTTTGGCTCCATGACTCCGACAACGCAAGAAGGGCGACAGCTAAGCAAGAATATCCGAAGGTCGCTGATGAACTGTTGCGGAGGTTTTGAACATGGGCGCTGCAACCACTGGCCGGAAACTGGACAGGTTCCTAACTGATCTGTCGGCGCTTGTGGAAGCGCTCCCGTCGCCCGAAGCAAAAGCGAGAATGGATGCGGACTTGGTGTCGCTGATCGAGTTTCTGCAGAACTTTCGCAGCCGGTTGAACTCGTTGCCAACGGACGAAGGAGCGGCGGAGATTGCCTCGACCATTGAGACGGTCAAGGATTTCGTCCGAGTTGCCGAAGCGGATCCGACAATGTGTCGCGTGCTCGGCCTTTCCGAACGGCCGCGCCCGAACGGCATGCCGAGACGCCAAGCGAGAGCTGGCGATCTGGACGCTGTGAAGGCGCTTGACGAATTGCGGAAGCTGTCGTCCGACGAGGTAGAGCGGACCTTGTCCGACCGTGCCTCGTACAACGTCCAGACGTTGAGGGCAATTGCGGCGCAGCTTGGCTTGAGGATTCAGTCGAAGGCGACAAGGCTGTCGATCGTAGAGAAGATCACCAAGACGCTGGCCAACCGCAGGGGCTACCAGTACCTAAGGGAGGGTGCGCATGGTGGCGAGAAATTCGAGGACTTGAAGACGCAAGGGACGGATTGACGGCCACGGGATGGGGGGCACATTGTGAAGTCTCTGCCGCCGATCTCCGTCGCCGTCGGCGCGTTGGCGCTTTGCGCGTGCGGGAGTCGGGTGGAGGTTGCGCCGGATGCGGACTGGCGGGTCTATCTCGGCGACGTTGGGCGGACGCACTATTCGCCGCTTGCGCAGATCGACCGCGGCAATGTGGCCGAGTTGGAGCTTGCGTGGGTCTACGACTCCGGCGAGCCGGGGGCGTCGATGTACACCAGTCCGCTGGTGGTCGATGGCGTCTTCTACGGGCTGTCGCCGCATGCGGCGGCGTTCGCGCTCGATGCGGCGACTGGCGAGGAGATCTGGCGCCGGGACCTCGATCTATCGTCCGCGCCGCAACGCGGCCTGATGTGGTGGGAGAAAGGCGACGACAAGCGCGTCTATTTCGCATGGCGGCGGCGCCTGATCGCCCTGAATGCCGCCGATGGAACGCTGGTGGCGGGTTTCGGCGATGGCGGCATGCTTGATTTGACGCCCACGCGGAACAACCAGGAGGGCGCCGGCACGAACTACCGCGTCAACGTCGCGTACGCAGGAAGGGCGCTCGACGTCACGGTGCCGGGCGTCGTATTCGAGGATTTGATCATCCTCGGCTTCTCCACTTCCGAGTGGGAGGATGCCTTCCCAGGTTCCATCCGCGCATTCAACGCCGTCGACGGCGAGCTGGTGTGGCAGTTCGACACGGTTCCCACTCCCGGTGCGCCTGGGTCGGAGACCTGGGCCGAGGGTGCGCTCGCCACCGCGGGCGGCGCAAATGCATGGACGGGCATGACGCTCGACGAAGAGCGCGGCATCCTGTTCGCGCCCACCGGCTCGGCGACGCCGGACTTCCTAGGCGCCGGGCGCCTCGGCGACAACCTCTACGCGAACTGCCTGCTCGCCTTGGACGTGCATACCGGCGAACTCCTCTGGCACTACCAGGTGGTGCGCCACGACCTGTGGGACCGCGACAACGCCTCGCCGCCGACGCTGGTTCAGATCGAACGCGACGGGCGCAAAACGGATGCCGTGGCGCTGGCCACGAAATCCGGCCACCTCTACCTCTTCGACCGCGAGACCGGCGAATCACTGTATCCCATCGTGGAAGTGGACAGCGCCGTGTCGAGTTCGATCCCAGGGGAATCGCCGGCGCCCACGCAGCGGTTCTCCAGCGTCGCGTTCTCGCGCCAGCAGTTCGAGATCACCAATCGCACGCCCGAGGCGCGCGCCTTCGTCGAAGACGCCATCGCGGACTTCGACCTGCGGCCCTGGGCGCCGCCGAAGGTCGGCACCGTGCTCCTCCAGCCGTGGTACGACGGCGGCGCCGGATGGGGCGGCGCCGCATTCGATCCGGCGACTTCGCGCTTGATCCTCAATGCCCACAATGTGGCGGGCCCGCTCAAGCTGAGCGAAGTGCCCGCTGGCAGCAGCAACTACGGCAGCTATGCCAGGCACTGCGGCAGTTGCCATGGCGCAGACCGCGAAGGCACGGATGCTGGCGTGGCGCTGGAAGGCTTGCGCGAACGCATGGGCCCCGGCGAAGCTGCGGCCATCGTCAACGAAGGCAGGGGGCGGATGCCCGGCTTCGCGCATCTGCGCGAAGGGGAACGCACCGGCATCCTGCGCTACATCCTTGCCGAGGCGCCGGTCAAGGACGAGCCCACGGCGGACGTCTCCTACGCCTTCTGCTGCTACGCCTATCTGCGCGACGACGAAGAACTGCCCGGCAGCGCGCCGCCCTGGGGCACGCTCAACTCCATCGACTTGGCGTCCGGCGAGATCGTCTGGTCGATTCCCTTCGGCAACTTCCCGACGCATCCAAACCTCGGCCTCGGCGCGATCAGCTACGGTGGCCCGGTGGTCACGGCGTCGGGGCTGATCTTCATCGCGGCAACGCCGGACGCCAAGTTCCGCGCCTACGACGAACGCGACGGCGCGCTGCTCTGGGAAACGGAACTCAGCGCCGCCGGCTTCTCGACGCCGGCGGTCTACAGCGTGGCCGGCAGGCAGTACGTGGCCATCGCCGCTGGCGGCGGACGCACCGGCGTGCCCAGCGGCGCCGACTACTTCGCGTTCCGCCTGCCCTGAGGATTCGGGCCAGAATCACGCGCTCGCCCAAGAGGAGACGACATGAGCCAAGGCAAGCCACCGAACATCCTGCTGTTCTTCGCCGACGACCAGCGCTTCGACACGATCCGCGCGCTCGGCAATCCGCGCATCCACACGCCCAATCTCGACCGCCTGGCGGCGCGCGGCTGCGCCTTCACCCACGCGCACATTCCCTGCGGCACCCACGGCGCGATCTGCATGCCGAGCCGCGCCATGCTGCACACCGGGCGCACGCTCTTCCACCTGCACGATTCCGGCAGCAGCATTCCGGCGGAGCACACGATGCTCGGCGAAGCGCTGCGCGAACGCGGCTACGCCACCTGGGGCGCCGGCAAGTGGCACAACGGGCGCGAAAGCTTCAACCGCTCCTTCGACGACGGCGACGAGATCTACTTCGGCGGCATGGCAGACCATTGGAACGTGCCCGCCTACCACTACGACGCCAGCGGCAAGTACGACAAGCGGTTGCCCTACATCGCCGATCCGCCGTCCTTCGGCAACAACGACGTCGCGTGGCGCGACTGCGACCACATCCACGCCGGACGCCACTCCAGCGAGATCCTCGCGGATGCGGCCATCGACTACATCGAGCGCGCTGGCGCGAGCGACAGCCCGTTCTTCGCCTACGTCGCCCTGCTGGCGCCCCACGATCCGCGCACCATGCCGCAGCGCTTCCTGGAGACGTATCCCGCCGAGGACATGCCGTTGCCGCCGAACTTCCTCGGCGGGCACCCCTTCGACAACGGCGCGCTGCGCATCCGCGACGAACTGCTGGCGCGCTTTCCGCGCGCGCCGGAGGAAATCCGGCGACATCAGGCGGAGTACTACGCGATGATTACCCATCTCGACCACGAGCTCGGGCGCGTGCTCGATGCCTTGGACGCCAACGGGCTGACCGACGACACGGTGATCGTCTTCGCTGGCGACAACGGCTTGGCGGTGGGCCAGCACGGTTTGATGGGCAAGCAGAACTGCTACGAACACAGCGTGCGCGTGCCGCTGATCTTCGCCGGGCCGGGCGTTCCCCAGGGTGCGCAGTCGGCGGCGAACGTCTACCTGCTGGACATCTTCCCCACCCTGTGCGAACTCACGGGAACGCCGAGGCCGGGCAGCGTCGAAGGCGAGAGCCTCGTCGCGGCGATGGGCGATGCCACGGCGCAGGTGCGCGATACCTTGTACTTCGCCTACGTCTCCTCCCAGCGTGCGGTGAAGAACCGCAGCCACAAGCTGATCGAATACGCGCCCCGCGAGGGCGGGCGACAGACCCAGCTGTTTGATTTGCAGAACGACCCCTGGGAGACGCGCAATCTGCACGGCCAGCCTGGAACGGACGCCATCGTCGCCGAGCTGCGCCAGGAGATGATGCGTTATCGGCAGGATTGGGAGAGCGGCCACACCGAGCGCAGCGCCCGCTTCTGGCAGCGCTATGGCGGCTGACGCAGCCTGCTGCGCGCCGGCCCGGGCCACGCCGGCGACGACGAGCATCCCGGAAGCACTCCCTCGGCAGGGCGGTGCGCGGGGCGGTTCGCCCCCTCGCGTCGAAGACATGGTCGAACTGCCCGGCGGCAGCTTCTTCATGGGCTCCGAGGATCGGGACGCGCGCCCGGAAGACGGCGAAGGGCCCGTGCGCGAAGTGGCAGTCGATGCGTTCGCCGTGGATCGATGCGCGGTGACCAACGCCGAGTTCCGCGCCTTCGTCGACGCCACCGGCTATCGCACCCAGGCTGAGGCATACGGCTGGGCCTACGTCTTCGCAGGGCTGCTGCCGAAGTCGCGGCGGCGACGCCTAGGGAAGCGCGGAGAAGTGCCGGACGCGCCGTGGTGGCTGGCTGTGGACGGCGCTTCGTGGCGCCGGCCCGAGGGCCCAAGCTCGAACCTCAAGGGGCGTCTGCATCATCCCGTCGTGCAGGTGTCCTGGCACGACGCCGTGGCCTATTGCCAATGGGCCGGCAAGCGCTTGCCCAGCGAGGCGGAGTGGGAGTACGCGGCGCGCGGCGGCCTGTCGCGCAAGCGCCTGCCCTGGGGCGACGCCCTGCTGGTCGCCGGCAAGCACCGCTGCAACATCTGGCAGGGTCGGTTTCCGGACCACGACAGCGCCGAAGACGGCTATTCGGGCACCGCGCCGGCAAGGGCGTTCCGCGCCAACGGCTTCGGCCTCTACAACGTGGTGGGCAACGTCTGGGAGTGGTGCAGCGACTGGTTCAGCCCCGATTGGCACCTGACCCACTCGAGCGCCAATCCGCTGGGCCCCGAGAGCGGCGAGGCGAAGGTGCTGAAAGGCGGCTCCTTTCTTTGCCACGACAGCTACTGCAACCGCTACCGAGTCGCCGCGCGCTACGCCAATACGCCGGAGTCCGCCACCGGCAACATGGGCTTCCGCTGCGCGCGGGATTCAGCGCCGGCCTAGGGGCCCGGCCTCAAGCCTTCCTCCGAGCGCCTCGTTTGCGATTCCTCTATTCGCTGCTGCTGCATTTGGCCCTGCCCTGGGTGTGGCTGCGCCTGCTTTGGCGCGGGCGGCTGGAACCTGGCTATCGGCAGCGCATCGGCGAGCGCTTCGGCAACGTGCCGCGGCTATCGGGGCCGGTCGTCTGGTTCCACGCCGTTTCCGCCGGCGAAGCGAATGCGGTGGCCGCGGTGATTCGCGGCGTTCAGGCACGGCTGCCGGGGGAAACCATCCTCGTGACCACCATGACGCCGACCGGCAGCGCCCGCGTGCAGGCGCTGCTCGGCAACGACGTGGCGCACTGCTACGCGCCCTACGACTATCCCTGGGCGGTGCGGCGTTTTCTGCGCCGCGTGCGGCCGCGGGCGCTGATTCTGGTGGAGACCGAACTCTGGCCGAACCTCATCGCGCAGACGGTTCGCGCCGGCGCATCGGCCTATCTGGTGAACGCGCGGCTGTCCGCGAAATCCTTCCGGCGCTATCGACGTGTGCGGGGGCTGACTGCGCCGATGCTGCGGCTGCTCGGCGGCGTGGTCTGCCAGTACGAAGACACCGCGGCGCGGTTTCGGGCGCTAGGTGCCGAGCGCGTGGAGGTCGTCGGCAGCGTCAAGTTCGACGCCGAATTGCCGGCCGACGACTTCGGCCTCTACGACCTCGGCTTCGGCGCTGCGCCGGCATGGATCGCCGGCAGCACTCATGCCGGGGAGGAGGAGATCGTCCTGGACGCGCATCGGCGGTTGACGCAGCGCTGGCCGGACTTGCGCCTCATCCTCGTCCCCCGCCACCCGCAGCGCGTACACGACGTGGCGCGCCTCGCCGAGAGCGCCAGCTTCGCGGTCGGTCTGCTGTCGCAAAGGGCGCGCGGGGCCGAGGTGTTGATCGGCGACGTGATGGGAACGCTGCCCCATCTCTATGGCCGCGCCGACCTGGCTTTCGTCGGCGGCAGCCTGGACGACACCGGCGGCCACAATCCCATCGAAGCGGCCTTGCAGGAACTGCCCATTCTGATGGGGCCGGCGAGGTTCAAGATCGAAGAGATCAGCGCCCGCTTCCATGCCGCCGGCTGTCTTCACGAGGTGGCCGATGCAGCCGACGTGGAGCGCGCGGTGAGCGACCTGCTAGAGAACCCACAGCGGCGCCTCGACGAAGGGCGGCGCGCCGCGGCGGTCGTGGCCGAGAACCGTGGCGCGCGTCAGGCGCTGGAGGACAAGCTCTGCGCCTGGCTCGCGTAGCCGGCGACCTCTTTGAGCGAAACTGCCGAAGTTCAGCGCATGCTGAAGGGAACGACCGGATTCTCCGCGTCCGTGAAGCCGCTCAGTTCGTCGATGTCGGCGCTGGCGAGCACGCCGGCCGATTCCTTCAAGCGCAGCAGGTTGATGACGTAGTCGTAGCGCGACGTGGCGTAGTCGTACTGGGAGGAGAAGAGGCGGCGCTGGGCGAGCAGCACGTCGACGATGTTGCGCGTGCCGACTTCGTAGCCGGTCTGGGTGGCTTCGAGCGCGGACTGGGAGGACTTGATCGCTTCCGCCCGCGCGGCGACGCGCACCACTTCGGTGACCACGGCGCGGTACAGATTGCGCACGTCCCGCGCCGCCGTCAGCTCTTCGCTGATCAGCTGCTGCCGCGCTTGGTCGAGACCGTGCCGCGCCTGGCGCACGCCGGCGTGGATGTTGCCTTGGTAGACGGGCATGTTGACGGAGAGCGAATAGGACATCTGCGCCGACGACTGGGCTGGGATCACGAAGCTGCCGAACGCCTGGCTGCCGTTGCTGGCGCCGTAGTTGGCCGATGCGGTCAGCGTCGGCAGGTGGCGGGAGAGCTGCCCGCGCAGGTCGCGCTCGGCGGCCTTGAGGGCTTGGCGGGCGCCGTGGATGCGGAAGTTGCGCGCCAGCGCCATTTCCACCCATGCGTTCTCGTCGGCCGGCACTGGATCGACGATGGGCAGGTCTTCGTTCAGCCGGTCCACCTCGGTGACCGGATTGGCGGTGAGCGTGCGCAGCCCCTCGAAGTAGATGTCGTGGTTGCCCTCGGCCTGGATGCGCGACACGACTTCGTTGTCGTAGGCGGCCTTGGCCTCCAGCACGTCCGTGATCGCCACCAGGCCGACGTCGAAGCGCTGCTGCACCTGCTCCAGCTGCCGCTGCACGGCCTCTTCGGACGCCACCACCGACTCCAAGGCCGCTTCGCCGCGCAAGACGTTGAGATAGGCGGTGGCGACGCGCGTGATCAAGCCCTGGGTGGTCGCTTCGAGGTCCCAGTCGGCCTGCTTGGCGCGCGCCTTGGCGCTGCGGTAGCCGAACCAGCCCGGCAGGTCCAGCACCGCCTGATTGACGCCGGCGCCCCAGCTGCGCCGTTCCACTTCGCGGTCCAGAAAGGGACGCCCGAAATTGCTGCTGCCCTGGTTGAGGTCCGTGCCGTCCGTGGACACCGTGGACCACGAGGCGCTGGCATTGGCGCCGACTCTCGGCATCAGGCCGGCGCGGGCCAAGGGCACGCCCTCCAGGCGCGACTGATGCAGGGCGCGCGCGCCGGCGAGCACCGGGTCGTTGGCCACGGCCTGGGCGTAGACATCGCTCAGATTGGCGCCGCTGGCGCCTGCCGCAGCCATCACGAGAGCCGCGCCGAAGAGCGCCTTCGAGCCGACGCCGAGCACGGGCCGCATGCGCCGGCGCGGCAGAGGTTCCTTGACAACACCATGCATAGGGCAGTCCTTCGAGTGGCCAAAACCCGCCGCTCTCGACGGCGACGGTGCGGCAGTCTAACAAATGCCCGCGTCAATCCCGCGAGTGTTACTTTTCGGAACACTGCGCCGTGCGGCAGGCTTCGCCGGATCGCTTGCCAGGCAGTTGAAACGCCGCGCCGAACGGCGGTTAGAATCATCGCGGGAATCGGTGCCGGGGGATGCGCTCCTCCGGCGAGACGCACTTGCACATGGGGAGTCGAGGGGCTTGAGGCGGGGACGCTACAACATCGACTTGAGTGCGCACTTGGCCGAGTGCGACGGCAACTACCTGCGCCTCGTTCGCCTGCTGCCGGGTTTGCGCGAGGGCGAGCGGCGGGAGTTCTTCGTGTCGCACGGCGACGTCGCGCCGCAGGTCACCGTGGAAGTGACGGAGCATGGCCGCTACACGGCGGTGGTCGCGCTCCGGCAGCGGTTCCTCGGCCAAGGAGCAGTGCCGGAACGCGGCGCTCCCCCGGAAGGGCGCGACTCCGCCCAACGCGTCGGCGAAACGCGCATCAAGGTGCGGCTGTACCACGATGCCCGCTGCGCCGAGGTCATCGAGTTCCAGGGCCAGCGCCTGTTCGCGCCCGAGTACCGCTATCCGAACGCGAAGATGCGCCAGCCGGACGAAAAGGCGCAGGTGAACCGCTTTCTGCGCGAGTTCCTCAATGCCTGCCTGGCGCACGGCGTGGCCACCGAGGAAGCGGCGCTGACGGAGATCTGAACGCGCTTCCCCCTTGCCGGCCTGAATAGACCGGGCCGCTCAGGAATCCATCAACTCGCCGAGCCGCGCCAGAGCGCGTTCCAGATCTGGCTGGATGTCGAGCACCGGCGCCATCGGATCGCCCATGCGCTGCAAACGCCGAACGGCGTTCTTCAAGTGGTAGTTGGCGTTCTTGAGGCGTCCGTTGAGCTCCGACCACTTCACCGGCATGGAGACGGACGCCGCCGGCTCGGCGCGCGCCGAGAGCGGCGCCACCAGCAGTTGCCCGTGGCCGTTCTGCAGATAGTCGATGTAGACCTTGCTGTCGCGCTGGCGCACGGCGCGGGCGATGGTGGTGATTTCCGAACGCCGCCCGACGACCACTCGCGCCAGCAGTTCGCCGAGGGTGGTGGCCTGGCTGTGCGTCAGTTGGCGCGCCAGCGGCAGGAGGATGTGCAGGCCGCTCGCGCCGCTGGTCTTCAGGAATCCCGGCAGGTCGATCTCGTCGAGCAGTTCCTTCACCGCCTTGGCCGCGGCGACGACATGCGCGAAGGGCGCGTCCTTCGGGTCGAGGTCGAGCACGCACCAGTCCGGATGCTCCAGATCGGTGATGCGGCTGTGCCAGGCGTGGATGGGGATGGCGCCCATGTTGGCCAGATAGACCAGCGACTCCACGTTCTGCACCACGAAGTAGTGGACTTCGCGTTCGGCGCTCTCGCTCCACAGCACCTTGCGTTCCAGCCACTCCGGCACGAACGCTGGCGCGTCGCGCTGATAGAAGGATTTGCCGTGGATGCCGTCCGGGAAGCGCGTGAGCACCAGCGGCCGGTCGGCCAAGTACGGCAGCATCCAAGGCGCGGCGGCCTGGTAGTAGTCCAGCAGGTCGCCCTTGGTCAGATTCTGCTCCGGGAAGAACACCTTGTCGCGGTTGGAGACGGCCACTTCGCGCACCGCTTCCGCTTCGTCGTCTTCCTCGTGCAGGAGCAGCTCGGAACCGACGTAGGCGCCCACGCACTCTTCCGGCGCCTTGTCGTCGCGCAGGCGCAGGAACACCGGCTGGCGTAGGTGGCCGTCGAGCGAGTACTCCCGATACTCGATTTCGCAGACGAGCACGGGCGCCACCCAATGCACTTCTTTGTCTTCGACCAGCGGCTCGCCGGCGGCGAGGGCGGAAAGCTGCCGCTGCACCTCCTCGCGCTTCGACTGGCCAAGGCCGGAGCCCACTCGGCCGCAGAACGCCAAGGCACCGCTGCGGTACTCGCCGACCGCCAGTGCGCCCAAATCTGCAGCGTTGCCCTTCTGCGGAATCCAGCCGACCACCACGTAGTCGTCGCTGCGGTTGGAGCGCACCTTCAGCCAGTCGCCGCTGCGCCCGCTGGCGTAGGGCGAATCGGCGCGCTTGCCGACCACGCCTTCCAGCCCCAGCTTGGCGACGGCGTGAAAGGTCTCGATGCCGTTGCCCTGCACGTGGTCCGAATAGCGCAGCGGGCCGGCTTCGGGCAGCAGTTCGCGCAGCAGTTCCTTGCGCGTCAGCAGCGGCAGCCCCTTGAGGTCGTAGCCGGCGGCGTGCAGCAGGTCGAAGGCGTAGACGAAGACCGGATCGTGGCGAGCCGCGCGCGCCGTCGCCAGTTCGCCGCGCACCGCGGCGCGCGCCTGCAGCAGGCCGAAGCGCGGCCGTCCCTGCTGGTCGTGAACCACCACTTCGCCGTCGATGGCGAACTCGCTGCACGGCAGATGGCGCGCGCACCGCACGATCTCCGGAAAGCGCGCCGTCAAGTCCAGGCCGCGCCGCGAGCGCAAGGCCACCTCGTCGCCGCGCCGCTGCACGAGCAGCCGATAGCCGTCGTACTTGATCTCGAATATCCAGCCGTCGCGGTGGAACGGCGCCGAAGGCTTGGCGAGCATGGGCTGTTCGAACAGCACGCCAGTCGCCGGCGGACGCGGACGCAGGGCGTCCAGCCGCTCCCGAAAAGCCGCCTCCTTGCGCCCCGGTTCAGCCAGTTCGGCCACGGTGAGGCCGGAGAACACCGAACTGTCCGGCAGCGTCCGCTCGCCGGCCCACTGGTCGGCCTCCTTGATGAGCAGCCACTCCTTGCCGGTGTTGTCGCGCCCCTTGAGCGCGATCAGCGTGAAGCGCCCGCGCAGCTTGTGCCCGTTCAGCTCGAACAGCAGCTTGCCGTCCTCGAAGCCGCGCTCGAAATCCTCGAGGGGCAGATAGGTGCCGTGGTCCCACACCACGACCTGGCCGGCGCCGTAGTTGCCGGCGGGAATCGTGCCCTCGAAGTCCGCGTATTCAACGGGATGGTCTTCCACCTGCACGGCGAAGCGCTTGTCCTTCGGATTCATGGACGGCCCCTTGGGCACCGCCCAGGACTTCAGCACGTTGCCGACTTCCAGCCGGAAGTCCCAGTGCAGGCGCGTCGCGGCGTGCTGCTGCACGACGAACAGCCGCCTCGCGCCGGCCAGCGGCGCCGCCTGGGAACTGCCGAAAGGCTCCGGCGTGGCGGAAGCACTGCGCCGCTTGCGGTAGACGCCGAGGCGCGGCGCGGCATCGCTGGTTCCGCCAGCGCGGGTTGAGCGCATGGGCAGACCGGGCTATAGTCGCCGACGGCCCACGAACAGGAGCAATACGCAGATGGCAGCCCGCCCAATGGGCTCTGGAACCATTTCCTTCGGTTTGGTTTCCATCCCGTGCAAGCTCTTCTCCACGGCGGACACCGCCAGCGCCGTGCGGTTCAACTACCTCAGCAAGGACGGCTCGCGGCTCCGGCAGCAGTATATCCGCGCCTCGGACGGCGAGATAGTGGAGCGCGAAGACCGCGTGCAGGGCTACGAGTTCGCCAAGGGGCAGTACGTTACGTTCACGCCGGACGAGCTCAAGGCGCTCAACGTCGCCGCCACCAACGCCATCGACATCGACGAGTTCATCCCCTTGGCGGAAGTCGAGCGCATCTACATCGAGCGCGTCTACTACCTCGGCCCAGACAAAGGCGCCGGGCGTTCCTACCACCTGCTGCGCGAAGCCCTAGCCAAGACCAAGCGCGCCGCCCTGGCGCGCTACGCGGCGCGCGGCAAGAGCTACCTCGTGCTGGTGCGTCCGCTCGGCGACGGGCTGGTGATGGAGCAGCTCAAGCACGAAGACGAGCTGCGCCGCATGGACGACGTGCCGCTGGACGTCTGCGACGTCAACGAAGGCGAGCTCGGCCTCGCCATCCAGATCATCGAGCAGCGCGCCAACGAGCAGTTCGAGCCGGACAAGTACAAGGACGAAGTGCGCGCGCGCACCCTGGAACTCATCCAGCAGAAGATCGACGGCCAGGACATCTCCGTGGCACCGGAAGAGAAGCCCGAAGCCAAGATCATCGACCTCATGGAAGCCCTCAAGGCGTCCGTCGGCAACAAAAAGCCGGGGCGCCCCGCAGCGGGCCCGAAGGCCGTGGCGGCGAAAGCCCCCAAGGCGCCGAAGAAGGGCAGCCGCGCCCGCAAGGCGACGCCGCAAGCGCGGCGCAGCGCCGGCTAGCCCAAGGCCAAGACCTTGCCAACCGCTTCCCCCAGCGCCGCGCTGCGGCCCTCCCGCAACGGCGGCTACACCACCCGCGAAGTCGCCGACGCGGTGGGCCTCGCGCCGCAGCGCATTCGCGGCTTCGTGCAGTCCAGCGTGCTCTCGCCGCGTCGCGGGCGCGCCGGCGAGTACCGCTTCTCGTTCCAGGACATCGTGCTGATGCGCACCGCGAAGAACCTGCTCGACGCGGACGTGTCCTCGCGCAAGGCCGTCGCCGCCCTGCGCAGCCTGCGCAACGGCTTGGCGGTTGGCCAATCGACGCGCCGCCCGCTCTCGGCGCTGCGCGTTCGCGCCGACGGCGGCGCCGTCGTCGTGCGCGACAAGGACGCGCTGTGGAACGCCCAGACCGGGCAGGGCCACCTGCCCTTCGCCAGCGAGCCGCTCGGCGAAGTGCGCACCTTCGCCAAGCGTTCCGGTGCCGTCGCCGAGGAGCGCCCAGCGCCGGCCAGCGCCCATCCCGCGCCCGTGGCCACGACGCGAACCCACCACGCCGCCCCGCGCGCCCAGGGGGCCGCTGGGGCAGCCGGGGAAAGCACCGACCAGCCGGCCACCGCCAAGGGCATGGACAGCGACGACTGGTACAACCTCGGCCTGGATTTGGAGGACGCAGACCCGAAGGAAGCGCCCAAGGCGTACATCCAGGCGCTCGCCCTCAATCCAGAGAACGCCGACGCGCATGTGAATCTGGGCCGCCTGTACCAAGTGGACGGCGACCTCAAGGGCGCGGCCCGCCACTATCAGCTGGCCCTCGACATCGCGCCCCGCCACCAGTTGGCGCACTACAACCTCGGCACGGTGTTCGACGAGCTCGGCGCCATCGACACGGCGCTCACCTACTACCGCCTGAGCCCCGACGTGCCCGACGCCCACCACAACCAAGCGCGCATCTACGAGCTGCGCGGCGACGAGCTGGCGTCCAAGCGCCACATGCGCAAGTACAAGGAACTGGCGAAAACCGCTGGGTAAGCGCAAGCCGCCGAACGGTGCCGCCGAGTGTGTCCCTGCGCTACTCTTCCATGATGCTTGAGGTGGCGGAACACACGGGCCGAAACGCCGAGGCGGCACTGCGGGACACCGCAAGCGCCGGTGTGTTTGTGAGCCCCCCCCCCCCGAAGCAGCGAAGCATCGGGCGAGGCCACGGTAGCGGCCGCTCCCTGACTTCCGGCGGCTGCGCCGCCCGCCTTCGCGCCGCGCTTGCCACCATCGTCATTGGACTGGCAGCGCTGGCATCCGCGCCGGCCGCGACGCAGACCGCTCACCGAGGACAACCTCGACGGCGCGACCCTCACCGTCACCCTGCCCAGCGGCTTCACCTACGCCGCCGGCGTCACCGCGGCGAGCTTCGAGCTCGTCACCGCCCCGACCATCGCCGGCCTCTCCATCAGCACCGTTACCGGCGGCGCGACGGGAACCAACGCGGCCACCCTGACGCTGGCCGCCGGCACGGGCTACGGCTTCGACGCCGTCTCCACGCTGGCGGTGAAGGTGCTCGCCGCGGCGCACTCCGGCTCCAGCGACCTCACCACCAGCACGCTGCCCGTGGCGCCGAGTGCGCCGCCGGGCGTGACCGTCTCCCGAACGAGCTTGGCGCTCGACGAGGATCCGGGCGCGGACGACGCCAACCAAGACACCTACACGCTGGTTCTGAACAGCGCCCCCGTCGGCTGTTCCGGCGGCGTGGCCGTCTCCGTCGCCAGCGGCAACCCGGACGTGGAAGCGGACCCGACCGCGCTCGCCTTCACGGCCACCACCTGGAACACGCCGCAGACGGTGACCCTCACCGCCGAACAGGACGACGACAACGCGGACGACCGCGCCACCCTGCGCCACGCGGTCACGACCGCCTGCGACGCCGCCGGCTACCCGACCACCCTCGCCATCACCACCAGCGTCGAAGTCACGGTCGCCGACGACGAAGCCCCGCCGCCGGCCGAAGACGCCCCCACCGAAGTGACCGCCGAAGCCACCGCGGCGGGCCTGCTGGTCACTTGGACGGCCGCCGCCGGCGCCACGTCGTACAAGGTGCAGTGGCGGCTCCCCGGGCAGGCGTGGTCGTCGTCCAGACAGGAGGAGACGGCCGCCACGCGGCTCGAGATCGGCGGCCTGGAGCCGGGCCGCTACGAGGTGCGCGTGGTGGCGGTGGTCGACGGACAGGACAGCGCAGCGTCCACCGCCGCGGCGGGAGAGGTGGCGGCACCGCGCAACGCCCCGCCGCGCCTCGCGGAGGCACTGCCGGACGTGGAACTCGACGTCGGCGAAACGAAGACGGTCGATCTAGCCTCGACCTTCGAGGACCCGGACGGCGACCCGCTGCGCTACGCGGCGTCCTCGGACGACGGCGCGGTCGACGTGCGCGTGGTCTCCGGCGCAGCGCGCATCCGCGGCGTGCGCCCGGGCGAGGCGACGATCACCGTCGTGGCGACCGACCCCGAGGACTTGAGCGCCACGGCGACGTTCAAGGTTCTGGTCGGCGCGTTGCTGTCGCTCTCCCGCGACGCCGCAGCGCCGGAAGGCGCCACGGTCGTGCTGGCGGCGACGCTGAGCAGGCCGCTCGCCGAACCCCTCGACATCTCCTGGCGCATCGCGCCGGACGGCGACCCGTCCACGCCGGACGCGGACGCGCAGGACTACGCGAGCGCCGGGGCAGCGACGATCCCGGCCGGCGAGACCACGGTGCCCGTCGAGATCGCCATCGCCGACGACGCCGACATCGAACCAGCGCGGGAACGCTTCGTCGTCGCGCTGGACGCGCCGCCGGCCGAGAACGTCGGCCTCTCGCGCAGCGCGCAGGCGACGGCGACGATCCAGGAAGGCGTCTGCGACTGCACGCCGGCGGTGCGCGACGCACTGGCGCGCGGCTGGCGCGACTGCCGCTGGCCAAGACCCGCCGACCTCGCCCGCATCCCAGCGCTGCACCTGGCCGTGCGCAACATCGACGCCCTGCGCGAGAACGACCTGCTGGGCTTGGACGCCCTCCTGCGCCTCGACCTGCGCGGCAACGAACTGGCCACGCTGCCGGCCGGCCTGCTCGCGCAGACGCCGCGCCTGCGCACCCTCGACCTCTCCGCCAACGCCCTCGAAACCCTGCCGCCCGGCCTGTTCGCCGGCATCCGCCATCTGCGCGAAGTCACCGTGGAAGACAACCCAGGCGCCCCGTTCGGCCTGGCCGTGACGCTGGTTCGCACCGACGCCGCCGCCTGGGCGCCCAGCCCAGCGACAATCTCCACCCGCATCGCCCTCGGCGCCCCGTTCGCAATGGCCGCGCCGCTGATGGCAGCCCCAACGCCCACCGCCGAGACGGCCTTGCCCACCACCGTGGCAATCGCCGCCGGCGAGACCACGGGCGCGACGTTCACGGCGGCGCAGCCCCCCGCATCGCCGCTGACCCTCCGCGCCGACGCGCCGGAAATGCCGACGGCGCAATGCAACGGAACGCCCTGCTTCCGCGGCTTCGAGACCACGCCAGGTTCCCCGCTCATCCTCTTCCACCGCCCGCCGCAACCGCTGCCAGCACCCACGCCGCCCCCGCTCGCCGCCGGCGACGCCCTGCGCCTGCCCCTCGATTCCCTCGTCGCCCCGGGAGACGCCCCCGACGGCATGGCATGGGCAGCGTCCTCGTCAGACGAATCCATCGCGACAGCGCGCATCGCCGGCGCTTTCCTGCTGATCGACCCGGAACCAGCCGGCGAAGGCACGGCAGAGATCGTCCTCGTCGCCACCGACGCCCTCGGCCTCAAGGCAACGGTGCGCTTCGAGGTCCAAGTGGAGTTCCACTGGCCCCACGCCCCAGCCCGCGGCTGGCGCAGCATCCTCGGCAACGCAACGCCGAACGCGGACGCGCCAGCAAGCGCCACGCCGCCCGCCCGCCAATAGCCGCGCCCAACCTCCCGGCGCCCCAAGCGCGCGGAGTGGGCCCGTCCGCTAGCGACGCCGCGCCCGGGCGAGGAAGTCCGCGCCGCTGTCGCAGTCGATGATCAACGCCCCGATCCGCGCCAGTTCGCTTTGCAGTCTTTGTCTTGCCATGGGCGGCACTGTGCGCCAGCGACGAGTCGGCGCGAAACGGACAAAGGCTGAAAGTCATGTGCGAGATCGCCCATGCCGGCAACGGTTTCCAAGCAGTTTGGACATGCAAATGGATAGCGTTGCTACTTACATATAAATCAATAAGTTAGGCTTGAACCTGTCCGATTTTTGGCGCACTATGGCAGTCCTTCGCGAACGTCAGAGGAAGTCCCAATGAAGGCAAGGAACCCGCAGATCATCGACAACTTGAACCGCGTGCTGAAGAACGAGCTCACGGCCATCAACCAGTACTTCCTGCATTCCCGCATGTTCAAGGACTGGGGCCTTGCCGGACTCGGCAAGCACGAATACGCCGAATCCGTGGACGAAATGAAGCACGCGGACCGGCTCATCGAGCGCATCCTGTTTCTCGACGGGCTTCCCAACCTCCAGGAGCTCGGCCGCTTGCGGATCGGCGAGAACGTAGCGGAAATGCTGCGCTGCGATTTGGAACTGGAAATGGAGGCCATGCCCGTCCTCCGGCAGTGTGTCGAACACGCCGAACAGTCGAGCGACTTCGTGAGCCGGGAGCTGTTCGAGGACATTCTCGCTTCCGAAGAGGAACACGTCGATTGGCTGGAGACCCAGCTGGAGCTGATCGACAAGGTGGGCATCGAGAACTACATCCAGTCGCAGATGCACGAGACCGACGACGGGCCGTAGGCGATGCCCGCCGGCCATCACGCCCTCTGCCGGGCGATTGCCAAGGGCGACGAGGCGGCGCTCCAGGCGGCCATCGACGGCGATCCGGCAAGCGCCCGGCATTGGAAGCCGATCATGGACGCCGCCTTCGCCGGCAAGGCGGCCATGCTGCGAATGCTGCTTGCCGCCGGCGCCGATCCGAACGTGGTCTCCGGCACCGGGAGCCGCCACACGCCGCTGACCCGGCTCGTCCAGCACCACTCCACCATCCCCAAGCGCGCCGGCCACGAGGAGACGCTCTTGGCGCTGCTCGAGAGCGGCGCCGACCCGAATCTCGCCGCCGGCCCCCACGAGTTCGAGCCGTTGGCCTATGCCGCGGTGGCGCCGGCGCAGAACTTCATCGACCTTCTGCGGGCGAACGGGGCGAGCGTGGGCATTCATCTCGCCGCCGCCCTGCTGGATCGCGCCGTCGTGGCGCGCCTCTTGCGCAAGAAGGCGCGGGCCAACGAGGGCGACCGCCGTGGGCGCAATCCGCTCGACTATGTGGCGCTCTCGGGTCTGTGGAAAGTCCACGGCAGCGAACGAGCGCTGGCCTGCGCCGAGGCATTGCTGGACGCCGGCGCGAACGTCGACGGCGGCGAGGAAATCGTGGAAGGGAGCGAGGTCTTTCACGCCACGCCGCTGTGGCGCGCGCTGTCCTGGCAGCAGCACTACGCGCTGGCGGAACTGCTGCTCGAACGCGGCGCGGCGCCGAATCCGGCGGTCTTCGCGGTCACTTTCCTGGAAGAGGAGCGCGGCATGGACCTGCTCGACCGCTACGGTGCCGACTGGGAGCAGCGCTTCAACAGCCGCACGCCGCTGATGGACCTGATGCACTTTCGGCGTCCGGCCGGCAGCGCTTGGCTGATCGCGCGCGGCGTGGACGTGAACGCCGTGGACGACGACGGGCGCACGGCGCTGCACTACGCGGCCATGCAGGGGGTGCGCCCGGACTACGTGCGCGAGCTTTTGGATGCCGGAGCAGTGCCAGACGTACGCGACGGCACCGGCGCGACGCCCCGCGACTACGCGCAGCGGAAGGGACGCTCGAAGCTGATCGGGCTGCTCGGCGGCTAGCTCGCGCCCTCGTCTTTCCCCCGCGGCGCGGCGCGGCGCTTCACGTAGAGCACCATTTCGTGATGCACGAGGTCGTAGCCCTTGCTGGACGCGACCTCGCGCTGCCGCGCTTCGATATCGTCGTCCAGGAACTCGATGACGTCGCCGCTGTCGACGTCCACCATGTGGTCGTGGTGGCGCTCGGAGGCCATCTCGTACACCGCGTGGCGGGAGCCCCGCAAGCTGCCGGCGACGCTCTCGTCGAAATTGTGGCGCTGCACGATGCCGGCGCTCTCGAACTGGGTGAGGATGCGGTAGATCGTGGTGATGCCCACGGATTCGTCGATCCGCAGCAGTTCCTTGTAGACGTCCTCGGCGGAGAGGTGCTGCAGTTCCGCGCCGTCGAGCACCTCCAACACCTTGAGGCGCGGCATCGTTACTTTCAACCCGGCTTCGCGGAGCTTATTCTGGGCGGGGTTTTGTGGCACGGTTGACTCTCCGGCGCATTCCTCGGCCAAAGTAGCGAGCGTATGTGAACACGTCAACGGCTGATCCTTCGGCGCTGCACGACGTGATGGCGGAGCTCGCGCTGCGCCGCTGCGCCCCCACGGCTGGCCTTCGCCAAGCCGACCTCGACTACCTCGAGGGCATCGGAATCGATTTGACCGACGGCACGGCGCGACTGGGCAAGGGTTTCGAGTTGCTCCGTCATGCCGCCATCCGAGGCGAGCTGACGGCAGACGCGGCATCCTGGCTCCGCGAGTTGGACCTTCGCCCGAGCATCGACAGCACCAACGCGTCGCTGCTGGCGCGGGGGGCGAAGGAGAGCATCGACGGCTGCGTGCTCGCGGCGGAAGTGCAGTTGGCTGGCCGCGGCCGGCGCGGACGGCGCTGGCTGAGCCCCTTCGGACGCAACATCGCGGTCTCCCTAGGGATCGCAAGCCGGCGGCCAGCCGCGGAAATCGGCGCCTTGAGCCTGGTCGTCGGGCTGGCGGTGCGCGCGGCACTGGCGGATTGCGGAGTCGGCGGGGCGGAGTTGAAGTGGCCGAACGACATTCTGCTGGAAGGCCGCAAGCTGGCTGGCATTCTCATCGAGCTGGTTCGCGCCGCGGCGCCGGTCGAGGTGGTGGTCGGCATCGGCGTGAACGTCGGCGGCGCTGGGGTCGTGACCGGACAGATCGACCAATCCATCGCCGACGTCGCGGAACAGGTCGCTGGCCCGGTGCGCAACGCGCTGTTGGCCGCCATCGTCAATCGCGTCGTCGCGGCGCGCGCGCAGTTCGAGGAAGCCGGCTTCGCGCCGTTCCGCAAGCCCTGGGAGGACGCGCATCGGTTCCAGGGCGAGGCGGTGGCCGTGACGCTGCCGGCCGGCGGCGGCGTGGTGTCGGGCACCGTTCTCGGCATCGCGCCGAACGGCGCATTGCGGCTGGAGACCAGCGCCGGCGTGCGCGAGTTCAACAGCGGCGAAGTGACCGTGCGCGCGGCGCAAGCCGCCGCGATTTGAGGCTGCGCCCATGCGAACGCTCTTCAAACTGCTGCTGATCCTGCTGGTGCTGGCGAATCTGGCTTTTGCCGCGGTCTGGTTCGATCTCGACCGAGGGCTCTTCGCCCGACTTCTGCCGCCCGCGCCCCCGACCCGCGTCGACTTGGGGCCGTGGCCGCTGCGGGAGTCCTCCACGACGGCGCCGGCTGAGGATCAGGCGGGCGGGGACACCGGCGCCGGCGCGTCGGATGCCGATGACGCATCGACTGCGGCGTCCGAACAAGCTCCCAGCCCTGATTCTGCGCAGCAAGTCGCTGCCGCTCAGCCGGCTGAGGAAACGGCACCCGCCATCGCAGTCCCGCCGCAAATCCTCGACTGCGTGGTGCTCGGGCCCTTCTCAAGCGCCGAGGAAGCCGCTGCCGCGGCGGCGAGGATCACGGCCGCCGGCGGCCAGGCCGCGGTCGAACAGGAGCCGACGGCGGCGACGAAGCACATGGTCTACGTCGAGCCTGCGAGCAGCGAGCGCGCCGCCGCCACGCTGGAGGCCTTGGCCGCGCGCTCCATCGATGCCTATGTGATTCCGTCCGGCCCGCGCAGGAACGGCATCTCGGTGGGCGTCTTCAGCAAGCGCGAACTGGCCGAGGCGCAGCGCGAGCGGGTGGCGGCGCTGGGCTACGACGTGGAGGTGCATCCACGCGGCCAAGGCGCGCACCGCGTCGTGGCTTCGCAAGCGCCGGTGGACTCCTTGGGAGAGGCGGCGCAGACGCCGTGCGGTTGAAGAGGGCGCGCCACTGCGCCCAGGTGGCACTCTCGGACGGCTGCGTGTCGTGTACAGGAGTACAATGCCTGAGTCCGACGGGCAGCCGCCATAGCTCAGCCGGTAGAGCAGCTCTCTTGTAAAGAGAAGGTCCGGGGTTCGATCCCTCGTGGCGGCACCAAGCCGGGCTCGAGGGGATCCACCGCTCCGAGGCCGTCCGACCGCGCTTCGCGCCGCGCAATCCCGAGCGCAAACGGGACACTGGCGAAAACCGCAAAAATCGCATTGACATGCCTTGGCATCGTCGGCAGAATGCCGCGTCCACTTTGCGAGTCCCGGAGGGGTTCCCGAGCGGCCAAAGGGATCAGACTGTAAATCTGACGGCTACGCCTTCGTAGGTTCGAATCCTACCCCCTCCACCAAGGCGGTGGGAAACGCCGAAGGGCGCGGCTGTCGGGCGCGCGCAGCGGCGAACCCCAAGCGAGGCGCGGTGCGTCCTTGGGCGCATGTGCGAGGGCCACCAGACGCAGTGCTTAAGCGGCACTGCGGACGGGGCGCGGCAAGTGCGCGGGTATAGTTCAGTGGCAGAACCTCAGCCTTCCAAGCTGATGGCGCGGGTTCGATTCCCGCTACCCGCTCCAAGCGGCGGGCCGGGCGCCCGAAGAGGGCCGAGGCGGCTTAAGCGGGCCGCTCGCGCAAAGCGGCAACCGCTCACATAGCTCAGTTGGTAGAGCACTTCCTTGGTAAGGAAGAGGCCATCGGTTCGAGTCCGATTGTGAGCACCAGGACGAATCCGCCGCATGGCGCGGCGGAACGGAGGCGATTTTGGGGCCGTGCATGGCGCGGCGAACAGGCAGGTTGGCGAGAGCTAGGAGACGGAAGCTTAAGGAGGCGGTGGCGAAATGGCCAAAGAGAAATTCGAGCGCACCAAGCCGCACATCAATGTCGGCACCATCGGACACGTGGACCACGGCAAGACGACGCTCACGGCGGCGATGACGAAGGTGTGCGCCGCCCGCCAAGGCGGCGAGATCAAGGAGTTCGACGAGATCGACAACGCGCCCGAAGAGCGCGAACGCGGCATCACCATCGCCACCACCCACGTGGAGTACGAGAGCGCCAACCGCCACTACGCCCACGTGGACTGCCCCGGCCACGCCGACTACGTGAAGAACATGATCACCGGCGCGGCGCAGATGGACGGCGCAGTGCTCGTGGTCTCGGCGGTGGACGGCCCCATGCCGCAGACCCGCGAACACGTGCTGCTGGCGCGCCAGGTCGGCGTGCCGCGCATCGTCGTCTACATGAACAAGGTGGATCAGCTCGACGAAGACGAACGCGAGGAGTTCGTCGAACTGGTCACGCTGGACATCGAGGAAATCCTCACCCAGAACGAGTTCCCGGAAGACACCCCCATCGTCGTCGGCAGCGCCCTGCAGGCGCTGGAAGGCAACGACTCCGACACCGGCGAAGGCAGCGTGCTGAAGCTGCTCGAGACGCTGGACGAGTACATCCCCGAGCCGGAACGCCCCGTCGATCAGCCCTTCCTCATGCCCATCGAGGACGTGTTCACCATCCAAGGGCGCGGCACCGTGGTGACCGGCCGCGTCGACCGCGGCATCGTCAAGGTCGGGCAGGAAATCGAGATCATCGGCATCAAGGAAGCCCAGCGCACCACCTGCACCGGCGTCGAGATGTTCCGCAAGCTGCTCGACGAAGGGCGCGCCGGCGAGAACATCGGCGTGCTGCTGCGCGGCATCAAGCGCGAAGACGTGGAGCGCGGGCAGGTGCTCGCGGTGCCCGGCAGCATCACCCCGCACACGCAGTTCGAGGCCGAGGTGTACGTCCTGTCGAAGGACGAAGGCGGGCGCCACACGCCGTTCTTCAAGGGCTATCGCCCGCAGTTCTACTTCCGCACCACGGACGTGACCGGCACGGTGGAACTGCCGACGGACGTGGAGATGGTGATGCCCGGCGACAACGTGAAGATGAACGTGTCGCTCATCAGCCCGATCGCCATGGACGAAGGGCTGCGCTTCGCCATCCGCGAAGGCGGGCGCACGGTGGGCGCCGGCGTCGTCACCAAGATCATCGAGTAGGCCAGTAGCTCAATAGGTAGAGCAGCGGTCTCCAAAACCGCAGGTTGGGGGTTCGATTCCCTCCTGGCCTGCCAACTCGGCAGCGCACCGGCCTGACGACAAGCAACTTGACGACGGAGGCAGGCATCGTCGATTGGTTGAAGTGGATCTGCGTCTGGGCGCTGGTCGCGGCCGGCGTGCTCGGCAACTGGTACTTCCAAGAGGAGTCGTTGCTGATGCGCGCCTTGGCGGTGGTGGCGCTCGGCATCGTGGCCGGCTTCGTGGCGCTGCAGACCGAACGCGGCCAGCGCGCCTGGACGCTGGCCCAGGAAGCGCGCGCGGAACTGCGGCGCGTGGTGTGGCCGACGCGCCAGGAGGCAACGCAGACCACCATCATCGTGCTGATCCTGATTCTGGTGTTTTCGCTGCTGCTGTGGGGCCTGGATTCGCTGCTGAGCTGGATCGTGAAGGGACTGATCGGATAAGCCAATGCGCTGGTACGTCGTACATGCCTATTCCGGCTTCGAGAAGGCGGTGATGCGCTCGCTCAAGGAGCGCATCGACAACTCGCCCATCAAGGAGCAGTTCGGCGAGGTGCTGGTGCCCACCGAGGAAGTGGTGGAGATGCGCGCCGGCGTGAAGCGCCGCAGCGAGCGCAAGTTCTTCCCGGGCTACGTGCTCGTCAACATGGACTTGAACAACGACAGTTGGCATCTGGTGAAGGCCACGCCGAAAGTCATGGGCTTCATCGGCGGCAAGCCCGACGAGCCGGCGCCGCTGTCCGATGTGGAAGCGGAGCGGATTCTGGCGCGGGTGCGGGAAGGCAGCGAAAAGGCCACGCCGAAGACGATGTTCGAGCCGGGCGAACTGGTGCGCGTCATCGACGGGCCGTTCAACGACTTCAACGGCGTCGTCGAGGAAGTCAACTACGACAAGAGCCGCATGGTGGTGGGCGTGACCATCTTCGGGCGCTCCACGCCGGTGGAGCTGGACTTCTCCCAAGTGGAGAAAGGCTAAAGGCGCGCAGCGCTTTAGCCGAGTACCGGAACTTCGAGGAAGACGCATGGCCAAGAAAGTCGCCGCCTACGTGAAGCTGCAAGTGCCCGCCGGGCAAGCCAATCCCAGCCCGCCGGTCGGCCCGGCGCTCGGCCAGCACGGCGTGAACATCATGGAGTTCTGCAAGGCGTTCAACGCCGAGACCCAGGGCCAGGAACCCGGCCTGCCGGTGCCGGTGGTCATCACCGTCTACGCGGACCGATCCTTCACGTTCATCAAGAAGACGCCGCCGGCGGCCGTGCTGCTGCGCAAGGCGGCGGGCATCGACAAGGGCTCCGGCAAGCCGAACACCGAAAAGCGCGGCACCGTCAATCGGGCGCAACTCGAAGAGATCGCCAAGCTGAAGATGCCGGACATCACCGCCGCGGACATGGACGCCGCCGTGCGCACCATCGCCGGCAGCGCCCGCAGCGCCGGCATCGAAGTGGAGGGTGTTTGACCATGGCCAAGACCAGCAAGCGCATGCGCGGCATGGCCGCCGAAGTGGACCGCGCCAAGGCGTATCCGGTGGAGGAAGCCGCCGGCCTCCTCGCGAAGATTTCCAAGACGGCCTTTCCCGAATCCATCGACGTCGCCGTGAATCTCGGCATCGACCCGCGCAAGTCCGACCAGACCGTGCGCGGCGCCACGACGCTGCCCCACGGCGCCGGCAAGACGGTGCGCGTGGCCGTCTTCGCCCAAGGCGGCAACGCCGACAAGGCGCGCGCCGCCGGGGCAGACGCAGTCGGCCTCGAAGACTTGGCCGAGCGCGTCAAGGGCGGCGAGCTCGATTTCGACGTCGTCATCGCCAGCCCGGACGCCATGCGCGTGGTCGGGCAGCTTGGCCGCCTGCTTGGGCCGCGCGGCCTCATGCCCAATCCGAAGACCGGCACCGTCGCCGCGGACGTCGAAACGGCCGTCAAGAACGCCAAGGCCGGCCAGGTGCAGTTCCGCGCCGACCGCGGCGGCATCGTCCACGGCAGCGTCGGCACCGTGGCGTTCGAGCCGAGCCAGATCAAGGAGAACCTCGAAGCGCTCGTCAACGACCTCAAGAAGGCCAAGCCGCCGAGCGCCAAGGGGCACTATCTGCAGAAGATCACCCTGTCCACGACGATGGGGCCGGGCCTGCGCATCGACGAATCGTCGCTCGCCGTCTAGGGGCTCGAAGACATGGCGCTGCACCTTGAACAGAAGCAAGCCGTCGTTGCGGAGCTCAACGAAGCCGCCGGCGGCGCCCTCTCGGCCGTGCTGGCCAGCCACAAGGGCATGTCCGTCGGCGAACTGACGGAGCTGCGCCGCCAGGCGCGCGAATCCGGCGTCTATCTGCGCGTCGTGCGCAACACGCTCTTCAAGCGGGCGGTGGCGGGCACCGAGTTCGAGTGTCTGCGCGACGCCGCCGCCGGCCCCACCATGCTGGCACTCTCCAAAGAAGACCCAGGCGCCGCCGCCCGTCTGCTGAAGGATGCGCAGCGGCAATGGGACGCCCTCGAAGTGAAGGCCGTGGCCATTGGCGGGCGCGTCTACGACGCCCAGGAAATCGACCGCGTGGCGTCGCTGCCGACCCGGGAAGAAGCCATCGCGCAGCTGATGGCTGTCATGCAGGCGCCGGTGGCGAAGCTGGCGCGCACCCTCAAGGAAGTGCCCGCCAAGCTCACACGGGTCTTGGCCGCGGTGCGCGACCACAAGGAAGCCGCCGGCTGAGCCGAGGCGGCGCCAAAAGCGCTCACCCAAAGCACACAACTTACGGCACAATAGACACACGCAAGGAGACGACCAGTCATGCCTTTGTCCAAAGACGAAATCTTGAACGCGATCGCCGAGATGAGCGTCATGGAAGTCGTGGAGCTTGTCCAGGCGATGGAGGACAAGTTCGGCGTCACGGCCGCCGCCGCTGTCGCGGCGGCGCCGGCGAGCGCGCCAGGCGGCGGCGACCAGAACGGCGCTGCCGAAGAGCAGACCGAGTTCACCGTCGTGCTGTCTGGCGTTGGCGAAAAGAAAGTCAACGTCATCAAGGCCGTGCGCGCCATCACCGGCCTTGGCCTCAAGGAAGCCAAGGCCCTCGTCGACGAAGCGCCTTCGCCGCTCAAGGAAGGCATCGGCAAGGACGAAACGGAGGAGATCAAGAAACAGTTGGAAGAAGCCGGCGCCGCCGTCGAGATCAAGTAGACCTCGGCGCATGGATCCCGCAATCGCGCCTGTCCACGGCTAGCGTGGGCGGCGCGGGACATGTGCCGCCCGGCAACGGGCCGGCACCGACGGGCAGGGCCGCGCGCGAAATAGCGCGTGGGCGCTTGCCCTTGCTTGCGTGGCAGCCGACGCGATCGGCGGGCGGCCCCGCGCAGGAGCGCCTTGGACGCCGGGCGCCGACTTGCCGCAGCCGGACTTAAGCCCGGCCCACTTAAGGAGCACGGAGACCGTATGGCCTACAGCTTCACAGAGAAGAAGCGCATCCGCAAGGACTTCGGCAAGCTGCCGGAGGCGATGCGCATCCCGGACCTGCTTTCCATCCAGAAGGATTCCTACGCCAAGTTCCTGCAGCAGGGCGTGCGCCCGAGCCGCCTCAAGGACCAAGGCCTGAACGGCGCGTTCCGTTCCGTGTTCCCCATCGCCAGCTACTCCGGCAACGCCGCCTTGGAGTACGTGGACTACAAGCTCGGCGAGCCGCCCTTCGACGTGCGCGAGTGCGTGCTGCGCGGCTTCACCTACGCCGCGCCCCTGCGCGTGCGCGTGCGCCTCATCATCTACGACCGCGAATCCGCCAGCAAGGGCGTGAAGGACGTCAAGGAGCAGGACGTCTACATGGGCGAGATCCCGCTCATGACCGAGAACGGCACCTTCATCGTCAACGGCACCGAGCGCGTGGTGGTGTCGCAGCTGCACCGCTCGCCGGGCGTCTTCTTCGACCACGACAAGGGCAAGACCCACTCCTCCGGCAAGATCCTCTACAACGCCCGCGTCATCCCCTACCGCGGCTCCTGGCTCGACTTCGAGTTCGACCCCAAGGACGCCGCGTGGGTGCGCATCGACCGCCGCCGCAAGCTGCCGGCCACGGTGCTGCTGCGCGCCTTGGACTACACCTCGGAGGAAATCCTCGGCCTGTTCTTCGACAAGGACGTGTTCCATGTGAAGAAGGAAGGCTTCTCGATGGACCTGGTGCCGGAACGGCTGCGCGGCGACGTCTCCACCTTCGACATCAAGGACGCCAAGGGCAAGGTGCTGGTCGAGGCCGGCCGGCGGGTCACCGCCCGCCACGTGCGGCTGCTGGAGAAGGCCGGCCGCAACCGTCTCGACGTGCCCCGCGAATACGTCATCGAGCGCGCCCCGGAGCAGCCCCGGCGCACGGCGGTGGACATCGTGGACAAGGAGAGCGGCGAGATCCTCGTGCCCTGCAACACCAAGCTCAGCGACGAGATTCTCGACGGGCTGGTGGAGAAGGGCGTGAAGCGCATCGACACCATCTACACCAACGACATCGACTGCGGCCCGTACATCTCGGACACCTTGGCGCTCGACGTCACGCGCAACCGGCTCGAAGCGCTGGTGGACATCTACCGCATGATGCGCCCGGGCGAGCCGCCCACCAAGGACGCCGCGGAGAACCTGTTCAACAACCTCTTCTTCACGCCCGAGCGCTACGACCTCTCGGCCGTGGGGCGCATGAAGTTCAACCGCCGCCTGGGGCGCGACCGCATCACCGGCCCCGGCATCCTCTCCAAGGACGACATCGTCGGCGTGCTGAAGACGCTGGTGGACATCCGCAACGCCAAGGGCTCGGTGGACGACATCGACCACCTGGGCAACCGCCGCGTGAAGTCCGTCGGCGAGATGGCCGAGAACCAGTTCCGCGTCGGCCTTGTGCGCGTGGAGCGGGCCGTGAAGGAACGGCTGTCGCTGGCCGAGTCGGAAGGCCTGATGCCGCAGGACCTCATCAACGCCAAGCCGGTCGCCGCGGCGGTGAAGGAGTTCTTCGGCTCCAGCCAGCTGTCGCAGTTCATGGACCAGACCAATCCGCTCTCCGAGGTGACCAACAAGCGCCGCGTCTCGGCGCTCGGCCCAGGCGGCCTCACCCGCGAGCGCGCTGGCTTCGAGGTGCGCGACGTCCACCCGACGCACTACGGGCGCATCTGCCCGATCGAGACGCCGGAAGGCCCGAACATCGGCCTCATCAACTCCTTGGCGACCTACGCCCAGACCAACCAGTACGGCTTCCTCGAGACGCCCTACCGCAAGGTCGCCAGGGGCCGCGTCACCGAGCAGATCGAATACCTGTCGGCCATCGACGAGGCGCAATACGTCATCGCCCAGGCCAACTCCAAGGTCGCCGAGGACGGCCGCTTCGTCGAAGACGCGGTGGACGTGCGGCACATGAACGAGTTCACCAAGGCGGCGCCGGAGAAGATCGACTACATGGACGTGTCGCCGAAGCAGCTGGTGTCGGTGGCGGCGGCGCTGGTGCCTTTCCTGGAGCACGACGACGCCAACCGGGCGCTGATGGGCACCAACCAGCAGCGCCAGGCGGTGCCGACCATCCGCACCGAAACGCCGCTGGTGGGCACCGGCATGGAACGGCACGTGGCGCGGGATTCCGGCGTCTGCGAGATCGCCGAGCGCGGCGGCGTGGTGGATTCGGTGGATGCCGGCCGCGTCGTCGTGCGCGTGGACGACGACGAGATGACCCTCGGCGAGGCCGGCGTGGACATCTACAACTTGACGAAGTTCACGCGCTCGAACCAGAACACCTGCATCAACCAGCGGCCACTGGTGAAGGAGGGCGACAAGATCGCCGCCGGCGACATTCTGGCCGACGGCCCTTCGGTGGACACCGGCGAACTGGCCCTTGGGCAGAACATGCGCATCGCCTTCATGCCCTGGAACGGCTACAACTTCGAGGATTCCATCCTCATTTCCGAGCGCGTGGTGCAGGAGGACCGCTTCACCAGCATCCACATCCAGGAGCTGACGTGCAGCGCCCGCGACACCAAGCTCGGCCCCGAGGAGATCACGCCGGACATCCCCAACGTCGGCGAGTCGGCGCTGAACAAACTCGACAACTCGGGCATCGTCTACGTCGGCGCCGAGGTTTCCCCCGGCGACATCCTCGTCGGCAAGGTGACGCCGAAGGGCGAGACCCAGCTCACGCCGGAAGAGAAACTGCTGCGGGCGATCTTCGGCGAGAAGGCGTCGGACGTGAAGGACACCTCGCTGCGCGTGCCCACCGGCGTCTACGGCACCGTCATCGACGTGCGCATCTTCACCCGCGACGGCCTGGAGAAGGACGAGCGGGCGAAGTCCATCGAACAGACTGAAATCGCCCAGGTGCAGAAGGACCTCGACGACGAATACCGCATCGTGGAGAACGCCATCCACGAACGGCTGCGCCAGGCGCTCGTGGGCAACGAAGCGCTGGTGGCCCCGGGCTTGGAAGCCGCCGAAGGCGAAAACGCGCCCAAGATCGTCACCGACGACTATCTCGCCGGCCTCGCCAAGGACGACTGGTTCCGGCTGCGCATGGCCGATGCGGCCTTGAACGACCAGCTCGACAAGGCCGAGCGGCAGTTGCGCAACCGCAAGCGCGAACAGGAGCGCACCTTCGAGAGCAAGAAGGGCAAGCTCGAAGGCGGCGACGACCTGCGCCCGGGCGAGCTCAAGTACGTGAAGGTCTATCTCGCCATCAAGCGCCGCGTCCAGCCGGGCGACAAGATGGCCGGGCGGCACGGCAACAAGGGCGTCATCTCGGTCATCATGCCGGTGGAGGACATGCCCTTCGACGAAGACGGCGAGCCCGTGGACATCGTGCTCAATCCCCTCGGCGTGCCGTCGCGCATGAACGTGGGCCAAGTGTTGGAGACGCACCTCGGGTGGGCCGCCAAGGGCATCGGCAAGCACATCGGCGAAATGCTGGAAAGAGGCGCCCGCGCGGAGCAGGTGCGCGGCTATCTGGAAAGCGTCTACAACCACACGGAACGCATCGAGGCCGATGCCGACCAGCCCGAAGGCGTGGACTTGGCGTCCCTGACCGATGCCGAAGTGCTGGAACTCGCCGGCAATCTGCGCCCCGGGCTGCCGATTGCCACGCCGGTCTTCGACGGCGCCTCGGAGAGCGACATCCACGCCCTGCTGGAACTGGCCGGCCTGCCGCGGAGCGGCCAGACGGTGCTCTACGACGGGCGCACGGGCGAGGCGTTCGACCGTCCGGTCACCGTCGGCTACATGTACATGCTGAAGCTCAACCACCTGGTGGACGACAAGATGCACTGCCGCTCCACCGGCTCCTACAGCCTGGTGACGCAGCAGCCCCTCGGCGGCAAGGCGCAGTTCGGCGGCCAGCGGTTCGGCGAAATGGAAGTGTGGGCGCTGGAGGCCTACGGCGCCGCCTACACCTTGCAGGAGATGCTCACCGTGAAATCCGACGACGTGAACGGCCGCACCAAGATGTACAAGAACATCGTCCACGGCGATCTGGAAATGGAGCCCAACAGGCCGGAATCCTTCCATGTTCTGGTGCGGGAGATTCGCTCGCTGGGAATCGACATCGCCATGGAAAGCGACTAGCCAGGAGGAGACGCGAAGATGAGAGATCTGCTGAACCTTTTCCGGGCCAACACCGTCCAGGGCGGCGGCGTCAGCGAAGACGACTTCGACCGCTTGAAGATCGGCCTCGCCTCGCCGGAGATGATCCGCTCCTGGTCCTACGGCGAAGTGAAGAAGCCGGAGACGATCAACTACCGCACCCTGAAGCCGGAGCGCGACGGCCTGTTCTGCGCCCGCATCTTCGGCCCGGTGAAGGACTACGAGTGCCTGTGCGGCAAGTACAAGCGCCTCAAGCACCGCGGCGTGGTGTGCGAGAAGTGCGGCGTGGAAGTCACGCTTTCCAAGGTGCGTCGGGAACAGATGGGGCACATCGAGCTGGCGAGCCCGGTGGCGCACATCTGGTTTCTCCGCTCGCTGCCGTCGCGCATCGGCCTGCTGCTCGACAAGGACCGCCCGGTGCAGCGCAAGCGCGTGCGGGACACCGGCGATCCGGCGCTGGATTTCGAGGAGCGGCGCTTCATCGGCACCTTGCGCTCCATCGAGAGCGTCCTCTATTTCGAGTCCTACGTGGTCACGGACGCCGGCTTGACGGATCTCGAGGTCGGCGAGCTGCTCAGCGAGGACCAGTACTACCGCAAGTTCGAGGAGCACGGCGACGAGTTCACGGCCAAGATGGGCGCGGAGGCCGTTCTCGAACTGCTCGGCGAGATCGACTTGGAACTCGAGATCGAGAAGCTGCGCGAGGAAATCACCAAGACCAACTCCGAGACCAAGCTCAAGAAGCTCAACAAGCGCTTGAAGCTGATGGAGGCGTTCGTGACCTCCGGCAACAAGCCGGAATGGATGATCCTGACGGTGCTGCCGGTGCTGCCGCCGGACCTGCGCCCGCTCGTGCCCCTCGACGGCGGCCGTTTCGCCACCTCGGACTTGAACGATCTCTACCGCCGCGTCATCAACCGCAACAACCGGTTGAAGCGCCTCTTGGACCTGAGCGCCCCGGACATCATCGTGCGCAACGAAAAGCGCATGCTGCAGGAAGCCGTGGACGCGCTGCTCGACAACGGCCGCCGGGGCCGCGCCATCACCGGCACCAACCGCCGCCCGCTGAAGTCGCTGGCGGACATGATCAAGGGCAAGCAGGGGCGCTTCCGGCAGAACCTCCTGGGCAAGCGCGTGGACTACTCCGGGCGCACCGTGATCGTCGTCGGCCCGACGCTCAAGCTGCACCAGTGCGGCCTGCCCAAGAAGATGGCGCTCGAACTCTTCAAGCCGTTCATCTTCGGCAAGCTCGAGGCGCTCGGCCTCGCCACCACCATCAAGGTGGCGAAGAAGATGGTGGAGCGGGAGACGCCGGAAGTGTGGGACATCCTCGCGGAAGTGATCCGCGAGCACCCGGTGCTTCTGAACCGCGCGCCGACTCTGCACCGCCTCGGCATCCAGGCCTTCGAGCCGCTCTTGATCGAGGGCAAGGCCATTCAGCTGCACCCCCTCGTGTGCGCGGCCTTCAACGCGGACTTCGACGGCGACACCATGTCGGTACACGTGCCCATCACGCTCGAAGCGCAGCTCGAAGCGCGGGCGCTGATGATGTCCACCAACAACGTGCTGTCGCCGGCCAGCGGCGAGCCGATCATCGTGCCCTCCCAGGACGTCGTGCTCGGCCTCTACTACCTCACCCGCGAACGCAGCGACGCCAAGGGCCGTGGCCTGCGCTTCGCCGACGTCAACGAGGCCAGCCGCGCCTTGGCAGCCGGCAAAGTCGACTTGCACGCGCTGGTGAGCGTGCGCATCGAGGAACGCGACGGCGAAACCGGCGAGATGGCCTTGGTGCGCCGCGAGACCACCGTGGGCCGGGCGCTGCTGTACCAGATCGTGCCGTCGGCACTGCCGTTCGATCTCATCGAGCGCAAGACGCGCAACGCCGCCGGCGAGATGGTCGGCCAGGCGATGGACCGGCGCGCCATCTCGGACATCATCAACGCCTGCTATCGGGAAGTCGGCTTGAAGGACACGGTCGTCTTCGCCGACCAGCTGATGTACCTCGGCTTCCGCTACTCCACGATGTCCGGCGCGTCCATCGGCATCGAGGACTTCGTGATTCCCGACGACAAGGGCCGCATCATCGACGATGCGCAGCGCGAAGTGCTGGAAATCGAAGACCAGTACAGCTCCGGCTTGGTCACCCAGGGCGAGAAGTACAACAAGGTCGTGGACATCTGGTCACGTGCGGAAGGGCTCGTCTCGGAAGCGATGATGAACGGCATCTCGCAGCGGCACGTTTCCCTGGCCGACGGCAGCGAACTGGACGAACAGTCGTTCAATTCGGTGTACATCTACTCGGATTCCGGCGCGCGGGGTTCGCCGACCCAGATTCGCCAGTTGGCCGGGATGCGCGGCCTGATGACGCGCCCGGACGGCACCATCATCGAGACGCCGATCATCGCCAACTTCCGCGAAGGCCTCTCGGTGAACGAGTACTTCATCTCCACCCACGGCGCCCGCAAGGGCCTCGCCGACACGGCGCTGAAGACGGCCAACTCCGGCTATCTGACGCGGCGCCTCGTCGACGTGGCGCAGGACCTGGTGGTGACGGAACAGGACTGCGGCACCAAGGAAGGGCTGGTGATGTCCGCGCTCATCCAAGGCGGCGACGTGGTGGAACCGCTGGCGGCGCGCGTGCTCGGCCGCGTGGTGGCCGAGACGGTCTACGACGCCGCTGGCGAGAAGGCGCTCATCCCCGCCGGCACGATGCTCGACGAAGCCGAAGTGGAACGGCTCGAAGAACTCGGCGTGGACGAAATCAAGGTGCGCTCGTCCATCACCTGCCAGACGAGCCACGGCGTGTGCGTGGAGTGCTACGGGCGCGACCTGGCGCGCGGCCACAAGGTGAACGTCGGCGAGGCTGTGGGCGTCATCGCCGCGCAGTCCATCGGCGAGCCTGGCACCCAGCTCACCATGCGCACCTTCCACATCGGCGGCGCGGCGTCGCGCTCGACCGAGACCGACAGCATCCAGGTGAAGCACAGCGGCACCATGCGCATGCACAACGTGAAGACCGTGCGCCGGGAGAACGGCAATCTGGTCGCCGTGTCGCGTTCCGGCGAAATCGCCATCATCGACGACCACGGACGTGAGCGCGAACGCCACAAGCTCGACTACGGCACCGAGATCATCTCCATCGACGAGAGCAACAAGGTCGAAGCCGGCCAAGTCATCGCGCGCTGGGATCCGCACACCCATCCGATCATCACGGAAGTGGCCGGCAAGGTCGTCTTCGAGGACATGGACGAACTCTCCATCAAGACCACCACGGACGACCTCACCGGCCTTTCCAGCATGGAAGTGATTCCGGTGAAGGATCGCCCCACCGGCGGCAGCGACCTGCGCCCGGCAATCCACTTGGTGGACGAGAACGACGAGCCCGTGAACCTGGCCGGCGGCGACGTGCCGGCGCGCTACCAGCTGCCCGAAGGCGCCATTCTGAACCTGGAAGACCGCCAATCGGTGGGCAAGGGCGACGTCATCGCCAGAATCGCCCGCGAAGGCTTGAAGGCCCGCGACCTGGTGGGCGGCCTGCCGCGCGTGGCGGACCTGTTCGAGGCGCGCCAGCCGAAGCTCTCGGCGATCCTGGCGGAAGCGAGCGGCGTGGTCAGCTTCAAGGAAACCAAGAGCAAGCGGCGCGTGCTCATCACCACCTTGGAAGGCGAGACGGTGGCCGGCACGGAACCGCCACTGATTCCCCTGGAGCGGCAAATGGCCGTGTTCGAGGGCGAGCAGGTGGAGCGCGGCGAGGTCATCTCCGAAGGGCCGGAGAGCCCCCACGACATCCTGCGCTTGAAGGGCGTGGCGGAACTCGCGCGCTACATCACCTACGAAATCCAGGAGGTGTACCGGCTGCAGGGCGTGACCATCAACGACAAGCACATCGAGACGATCGTCCGCCAGATGCTGCGCAAGGTGAAGGTCACCGACCCCGGCGATTCCACCTTCCTCGGCGGCGAACAAGCCGAATACGTCCAAGTGCTCGCCGCCAACCGCGACCTCGAAGCCGAAGAGAAGAATCCCATCGCGTTCCAGCGCGTGCTTCTGGGCATCACCAAGGCGGCCCTCGCCACGGAATCCTTCATCTCAGCGGCCTCGTTCCAGGAGACCACCCGCGTCCTCACCGAAGCGGCCGTCACCGGCAAGCGCGACCACCTGCGCGGCCTGAAGGAAAACGTCGTCGTCGGCCGCCTCATCCCCGCCGGCACCGGCCTCGCCTACCACAAGGAACGCAAACTCCAACGCGAAGAAGAAATCCGCACCCGCGTCGCCCGAGAAGAAGGCAAGACCGCCGACGAAATCGAACAGGAACTGGCGGAGGCGCTGAGCTCGAGCTAGGGAACTACTTTAGAAGGAAGCCGCGAGCAACCTGTACGTCAACACCGGCCGGAGTCGGCGTACAGGCTGCCTCTTCTTCGCAGAACGGCTATCGGCTTTGCACCAAGGTCGAGTCGTCGCTCTTGCACAAGTCGCGGTCCAACGTGAACGTAGTTGACGCACCCCCGGCCACAGTCACGAGGGGGAACCGTGCTTCTTGCCCATCCGCTGTCGAATCGCCTCGTCGATCTGTGCATAGTCGAGTCTTCGGCCCGCCGCGTCCTTTGCGAGAAAACCGCGTAGCGGCAGCGATTTTCGCACCGGCGTGACCCGCAGCAGGCCGCGCTCGTCGAACTCGAACGCCAACTGGTCACCGGGCCCCACCGCCAGCCTCGTGCGCACCTGCTTCGGGACGGTGATCCGACCCTTGCTGGTGATCTTTTGCAGTATCCACTCGATCTCTACCGAGACGCCTTACGGGGGAGCCCTAAGGGCTGGCGGAGACACCTCAAGCATCGCGCAAGCCTTGGCGGTGACAGGGTTCGCCGTCAAGTCGACTCCTTGGTGCGCGCCCAATATCCGTGTCGCGTCAGCGTCAAGCCTGCGGTTGCCCATGCCGGTGGCTTGAGCTTCGCCACTTCGTCGGCGGGTTGATCCGCGTGCTTGTTGAGCCATGTCGTGAGCGGGGCGTGGCGGCAGGCGTCTTCGGCGCACACTCTGGCGAGATCGTAGATCGAGACGGCGTCTTCTCCGACCAGCGCTCGCAAGCTGAACCACGGATCGGCGGAGGCCGCGACGAGCACTTCGGCGCACCACGCTCTTTCATGCGATGAACGAACATCGCTCACTAGCCAATCGTAAATGGCGTTCGGCGGAGGTCTTTCGGCGGCGCCGGCGAACTCGCGGCCGATGATCTGGCGCAGCACGGCATGGTTGTCGTCGAGCGGCCCGCGACGACGGCAGCGGTCGTTGTCGAAGGCGCCGAGGGGCAGCAACGGCACTTTCTCGTAGAGGATCATCGGGGTTGCCTCCTCGGCCAAGTCGGTGTGCGCGGGCGCGAGAAGCGGCTTTAAGCGTTGGTTCCCGGCGAGTTCCTGTTCCAGCAACTCGGCCGTGCGCACGAGCGCCCTCGCGGGCACCGAGAGCGCCGCAGCGCGCAGGGGCGTCGGTGTCCAAACGCTCGGCCACGCAAAGGTCGTAGATGTCGCGTACCGTGGCCCTGCCTTGGCGCATCATTCGGCCGGCGATCTTCCCCAGCAGAATCGCACTCGTCGTCTGCGTGCCGACGCCGTGCTCGGCTTCGTCGGACGAATCCGCCGCTCCGAGAGCGTTCGCGCTGGCGACGGACACGCTCACTTCCACTGCCGTGTCGCGCATGACGCACTGCAAATGGTTCGGGGTAACTACCGTGCCGAACGCCACGCCCCGAAGCGCGGCTTCAAGGCGCGATGCCCGATGCGTGATTGATTCGTCGAACGCCTCCTGTTGCATGAAGAAGTCCAGATCGACGCTCAGACGGTGACCCCAACGGGCGGCCAATACAGTGCCGCCGCCGAGCAACGCGTGATCCATGACGCCAAAGGGCGACGCAATCTCGACGAACAGGGCAAGGGCGTCGGAAATCTCCTTGGGGAAGTTCAGAACTCGTTTGCGGAGTGCCATCTGCCTTTGCGCTGAGCCGTCGTTCCTTCCACCGCGTCGCCGCGTCTATCCCGGTTCAGCGTTCGCGCGGCGTCATTCGCGCAATTGCCGCTCCACCACGCGCGCGAAGAAGCTCGCGCCCAAGGCGAGGGCCTTGTCGTTGAAGTCGTAGCCCGGGTTGTGGACCGGGCGCGTGTTCTCGGCGTCGCCGTTGCCGATGAGCAGGTAGCAGCCGGGGACTTCCTCGAGCATGAAGGAAAAATCCTCGGAGCCGGTGCCCGGCGGCAGGTCGCGGCGCACGTGGTCTTCGCCCACTAGCTCGGCGCACACGGCGGCGGCTTCGTCGGCGGCCTGTTCGTCGTTGACCACCGGATGGAAGATGGCGCGGAAGTCGACCTCGGCTTCGCCGCCGAAGGCCGCGGCGGTGCCTTTCGCCAACGTCGTCATGCGCTCTTCCACCACCGCCATCACGTCCTTGGAGAACGTGCGCACGGTGCCGGCCAGGTGCGCTTTGCCGGGAATCACGTTGTAGGCGTCGCCGCTGTGGAACTGGGTGACGGAGACGACCGCGGCCGTGGACGGGCGCAGATTGCGCGAGACGATGCTCTGCAGCGCCGTGACCAGCTGCGAAGCCGCGACGATGGGATCCACGCCGTGATCCGGATGTGCGCCGTGCGCACCCACGCCGCGCAGTTCGATGTCGAAGAACGCACCAGCCGCCGCGACGATGCCGGCCTTCACGCCGAAGCGCCCCACCGGCATCCCCGGCGCGTTGTGCATGGCGAAGATCGAGTCGCAGGGGAAGTCGCGGAACAGGCCGTCGTCGATCATGGCCTTGGCGCCGCCGATGCCTTCTTCCGCCGGCTGGAAGATGAAGTTCACCTGCCCGCGGAAGTCGCGCGTCTCGGCTAGGTACTGGGCCGCGCCGAGCAGCATCGTCGTGTGGCCGTCGTGGCCGCAGGCGTGCATCACGCCGTCGTGCCGCGAGCGGTGGTCGAAGGTGTTCTCTTCCAGGATCGGCAGCGCATCCATGTCGGCCCGCAGGCCGATGGACTGCTGTTCGTTGCCCACGCGAAGAACGCCCACCACCCCGGTGCCGCCGATGCCTTCATGCACCTGCACCCCGAACTCGCGCAGCTTGCCGGCGACGAACTCCGCCGTGCGGCGTTCCTCGAAGCCGAGCTCGGGATGCGCGTGGATGTCGCGCCGCCAGCGCGTCATCTCTTCCTGGCGCTGCGCAATGGCGTCTACGAGGGGCATGGAACCTCCTTGATCGGCGGCGCGGCGGCCGAACGCTTGGAATGTCTGTCCGCAACGGCCAAAAGAGCGTAACACCTGCAAGTCCGCCCAACCGCACGTCGAATTCAGCCAAGTCTCACGGCGCGAAGCGGCGATCTCGCACAGGGTGGCGGTTCCAAGGGTGGCAAGCTGGCGATCCTGCTAAGCTCAACCGCCGGAGAACGACATGAAAAAGCCGCCGTCGATAGACACGCTGCGTTACGCACAAAGACTGGAAGACAACGGCATGAACCACGAAGCAGCCAATGCCATGGCGCAGGCGTTGAACGAGGAGTTGGCGGACCGCCTGCTCACCAGGGCGGACGTTCGGGAGGAGATTCGGCAGGAGTTGGCGCCGATCCACGCCAAGCTGGACGAGTTCGGCCAGCGCTTCGCGGCCATCGACGGCAAGTTCGGGGTCATGGACGCCAAGTTCGGGGCCATGGACGCCAAGTTCGAGGCCAAGTTCGAGGCCATGGACGTCAAGATCGGAGCCATGGACGCCAAGTTCGAGGCCAAATTCGACAGCCTTTCCAAAAAGCTCTCGTTCGTAATCTCGACGATGATGCTGGTGGTGGCGTTGTTGGTGGCCATGGGCGCCGTGGGCCTGTTCCAGATCGTGAGGAGTTTGCCGCCCGCGCCGTCCGCTTCGCCAGCGGTGGTGGAACGGCCCGCCGAGCAGCTATCGGAGCACTAGGCGCGAAGCGCCGGACGCGAAGGCCACGCCTCCGCGCGACCGCCTGCAGACGGAATACGTCTCGGACGATCTGCATCCCGGCGGGCCCACCTGCCTTGCTGGCCCCTAAACGGACAGTAGAGTCCGCGACCTGCGCCGTTCCGGCTGCGGCCTCCTGCCACCAGAGGTTGCACGCCTGTGGCGGTTCTCCGCAGGGCGTTTCGCGCGGCCCCTGATGTACACTCTCCGATTCTTCCCGATCCACGCTTGATGGCTGGAAATCCCATGACGAGCGAGCGCTACGATCCGCAGGCGGTCGAGGCGAAGTGGCGGGCTGAGTGGGAGCGGCGCGGCACCAATGCTTGGACCGAGCAAGCGCTCCGCGGCGCCGAGCATCCGTACTACAACCTGATGATGTTCCCCTACCCGTCGGCGGAAGGGCTGCACATCGGCAACCTCTACGCCTACACGGGCGCGGACGTGAACGGGCGCTACTGGCGCTTGCAGGGCAAGGACGTCTTCGAGCCCATCGGCTTCGACGCCTTCGGCATCCACTCCGAGAACTACGCGCTCAAGGTCGGCAAGAATCCCAACGATCTGATTCCCGCCAACATCGCCAACTTCATCCGCGTGCTGAAGCGCTTCGGCGGCATGTACGACTGGAACCACACCGTGGATTCCACCAGCCCGAGCTACTACAAGTGGACGCAGTGGGTGTTCCTGAAGCTCCTGGCCGGCGGCTTGGCGGAGCGTCGCCGGGCGCCGGTGAACTGGTGCCCGTCGTGCAAGACGGTGCTCGCCAACGAGCAGGTGATCGCCGGCCTCTGCGAACGCTGCGATGCCGCCGTGGAGCAGCGCGAACTGCCGCAGTGGTTCTTCAAGATCACGGACTACGCGCCGCGCCTGCTCGCCAACCTGGAAGGCATGGACTGGTCGGTGGTCACCAAGAAGGCGCAAAGCAACTGGATCGGGCGCAGCGAAGGGGCCGAGGTGGTCTTCCCAGTGGCTGGATCGGAGAACGCGATCCGCGTCTTCACCACGCGCCCGGACACGCTCTTCGGCGCCACCTACATGGTGCTGGCGCCGGAGCATCCGATGGTCGATGCGCTGACGACCGCAGCCCAGCGCGGCGCCGTCGATGCCTACCGGCAGGGCGTCTCGAAGCAGGGCCTGGTGGAACGGCAGAAAGTGGACAAGGAGAAGTCCGGCGTCTTCACCGGCAGCCAATGCGTGAATCCGCTGAACGACGAGGAGATCCCGGTGTGGATCGCCGACTACGTGCTCATGGGCTACGGCACCGGCGCCATCATGGCCGTGCCGGGCCACGACGCACGGGATTTCGAGTTCGCCGAGGAATTTGGCTTGCCCATCAAGCGCGTCATCGCGGCGCCGGGGGAAGACGCCGCCACGCCGCTCGCCGAGGCGTTCGCCGGCGACGGCGCGCTGGTCAATTCCGGTGCCTTCAACGGCCTGCCAACGGACGCGGCGAAGACCGCCATCGTCGCGGCGCTTGCCGAAAAGGGGCTTGCCGAAGGGCGCACGAACTATCGCCTGCACGACTGGTGCGTGTCGCGGCAGCGCTACTGGGGGCCGCCGATCCCCGTGGTGCATTGCGACGCCTGCGGGGTCGTTCCAGTGCCGGAGGAAGACCTGCCCGTGGAACTGCCGTACCTGGAGGACTTCCAGCCCGACGATTCCGGCGTCAGCCCCTTGCAGCGCGCCGCGGACTGGTTCCACGTGCCTTGCCCGAAGTGCGGCGCACCGGCGCACCGCGACACAGACGTCACCGACAACTTCCTGTGCAGCGGCTGGTACTTCCTGCGCTATCCAAGCACCGACCGCGCCGATGCGCCGCTCGACGCCGATCTCACGCGCAAGTGGCTGCCGGTGGACTGCTACATCGGCGGCAACGAGCACGCCGTGCTGCACCTGATGTACGCGCGCTTTCTGACGATGGCGCTGGCCGACCTGGGGGTGCTGCACTTCGACGAGCCGTTCGCCCAGTTCCGCGCCCACGGCCTGCTCGTCCGCGACGGGCGCAAGATGTCCAAGAGCCGCGGCAACATCATCTCGCCCGAGGAGGTGATGAACGAATTCGGCGCCGACACGATGCGCCTCTATCTGCTCTTCATGGGCCCCTACGACCAAGTGGCGGACTACCAGCGGCGCGGCATCCAAGGGCCCCACGGCTTCCTGAACCGGCTTTGGCAGAGCGCCTTGGAAGCCGAACCCGGTGCCGCCGATGCCAACGTGGACCGCGCCCTGCACCGCACCATCAAGCAAGTCACGGAGCAGGTGCCGGCGTTGCAGTTCAACACCGCGATCGCCGCCATGATGGAGTACTTGAACGTCGTTCGCGCGGGCGGTCGCACGCCCAGGCAGGCCGAAATCGCCCCCTTGGTGGTGATGACGGCGCCCTTCGCGCCGCACGTCGCCGAGGAGCTGCACAGCCGCTTGGGGTTCGAGGGCAGCCTGTTCGAGACGGCGCGTTGGCCGTCCTTCGACGAAGCGAAGACGGTGGCGCAAACGGTGGAGATCGCCGTGCAGGTGAACGGCAAGCTGCGCGCCCGGCTGACGATGGAGGCAGATGCGCCCGAAGACGCAATGGTCGCCGCGGCCAAAGGGAACGCCAACGTGGCCCGGCATCTGCAAGGGGTGGAACTGCGCAAGACCATCGTGGTGCCTGGCCGTCTGGTGAATCTGGTGGCGGGGTGAGGCGCTTCGGATGCGCGGCCTTGGCGACGCTCCTGGCCGCCGGATGCGGATTCCAACTGCGAACCTGGGACTTCGCCGAGACGCTGCAGCGCATTCGCATTGAGGCGGACGACAGCGTCGACTTGCAGCGCGAGTTGAGCGCGGCGCTGCGCTCGGCCGGCGTGCAGGTCGTCGACGCCGAAGCGGACATGGTGCTGCGGCTCGCGGCGCAGGAACGCGGGCGGCGAAGCGTGGCCACTTCCGGCACCGGGCTCGCCTCGGAGTTCGAGCTGTCGCTGCAGGTGGAGTTGGGCGTGGCGACCAGCGACGGGCGCGAGTTGGCAGCCGCCGAAGTGCTGCGCAGCGAACGCGCGGTGCGCTTGCAGGACAACCTTCTCGGCGGCAGCGCGGAACAGGCGCTTGTGCTCGACGAGCTGCGCGGCGACATCGTGGGTCGGATGCTGCGCATCGTCGCCGCCTTGGCGCAGCAAGCCGTTCCAAGTTCAAGCGCAAGTGCCACAAAGACGGAGGGCTGAGGCAGTGCAGATTCGCGCCAACGCGCTCCGGCAGCGCCTGCAATCCGCGGACCTGCCGTCGGTCTTCTTCGTCACGGGCGACGAACAGTTGCTGGTCGAAGAGGCCTGCGACGCCATCGTCGCGGCCGCCAAGGGCCGCGGCTTCGACGAGCGAACCCTGTTCGAGGCCGCGCCCCGTGCGCCGTGGCGCGACCTCTTCCAGAACGCCGCCAACCTCTCCCTGTTCGCCGCCAAGCGGCTGCTGGACGTGCGCATTCCGGCGCGGGGACTCGACCGCGCCGGTTCGGACGCCTTGCGCGGCTACCTCAAGGAACCGCTCGCCGACACGCTCCTGCTCTGTCGCGCCGTGGGTCTGGATTGGCGGCAGCGCAGCAGCGCGTGGCACAAGGCATTGGACAAGGCTGGCGTGGTGGTTCCCGTGTGGCCGATCTCGGCGGCGGAGCTGCCGCGCTGGTTGGAAGCCCGCTGTCGCGCCGCCGGCCTCGAACCCACGCGGGACGCCCTCGAGGCGCTGGCGGAGATGGTCGAAGGCAATCTGCTGGCGGCGCGTCAGGAGATCGAGAAGCTCAAGCTCATCGCGCCGTCGGGCGCCGTGGGCCTGGCCGAAGTGGCGAGGGCGGTCGGCGACTCGTCGCACTTCGACGCCTTCGCCTTGATCGACACCGCCTTTGCCAGCGACGGCGCCAAGACGCGCAAGATCCTGCACGCCCTGCGTCTCGAAGGCGTAGCGGTCTACTTCCTGATGGCGTCCTTGGTCAACCAGCTGCGGCGCGCACGCGAACTTGCCGCCGGCGGCAATCCCCGCCTGCCGAGAAACCGCCGCCAGGTCCTCGGGCAAGCCGCCCGCCGTCTAGGGCCAAAGCGTTTGGGCGAACTGGCCCGCGACTGTGCGCTGCTGGACCTGCAGGCCAAGGGCATGCTGGCCGGCGACGCTTGGCAGTCCTTGGAGCGCATCCTGCTCGCCGTTGCTGGCAAGGCGGAGCCAACCTTGGCCGCGGAGGCCCGGCTGTGGCGGGCTTGAGGGCGCTTAAGCGCGTTGCGCGGCGCAGGGCAGCTTGGGCGCATGCACCGCCTGGAGGTGGTGCCGAGGAGAGGACTTGAACCTCCACGGGGTTTCCCCCACTAGCACCTGAAGCTAGCGTGTCTACCAATTTCACCACCTCGGCGCGAGGCGCGGACTTTACTACGGGGCACGGCACATGAGCAATCCGCGCAGCCGGGCCAAGTCGAGCGGAAAACGGGGGGTGCGCCTCGGCGCGACGGACTTGCGCTCGGCCCTGGCCCATCTCGGCACCGCTTCCTGGGCCGACCTGCTCGACCACTGCCAGCCGCAGCGCGGCAAGGAGACGCGGGCTCTCCGCCGCATCCTGGACAGCCTGCTCGACAGCGGCGAGGTCGCCGGTTCGCGGCACGGCGTCTACCGCCTTGCCGCCGGCGGCAACGGCGAGAAGGTCCTCGGCGAGGTGGTGCAGGGCAAGAATGGCGGCCTGGCGGTGCGGACGGACGCCGGCCGCGTCCTTCCCGTGCCCTTTGGCAGCCGCGTTCGGGAAGGCGACCGGGTGGAAGCCTTCGTGCATGGCCGGACGACCGCGTTGCGTGTCGTCGAACCATGCGCGGCGCCCCTCGTGGGGCTTCTGCAACGGGGTGCGCGAGGCTGGTTCGTGGAGTCCGTCGATCCGGTGCTCAAGGGGCGTTTCGATCTTGTCGCCGCGCCGGCCGGGCGCGAAGGCGATGTCGTGGAAGTGGAGCTGCTCGCGGTCGGATGGCGCGGCGGGGAAGGCCGCATGTTGCGCGTGCTGGCGGCCGGCAACGAAGCCGAGCGCGCCGCCGTTGCGATGCTGGCCGCCCATCGCATTCCTTGCGATTGGCCAAGCGACGCGCTGGCGGAGTGTTCCCGGAAGCCAGCGACGGCGACAGACGAACGCCGCGACCTGCGCGACATCCCGTTCGTGACCATCGACGGCGAGGACGCCCGCGACTTCGACGACGCGGTGTTCGCGGAGCGCGGCGCGCACGGCGGCTGGCGCCTGCTGGTCGCCATTGCCGACGTCGCGCACTTCGTCGCGCCGGATTCGGCGTTGGATCGCGCGGCGCGGGAACGGGGCAACTCGGTCTACTTGCCGGACCGCGTGGTGCCTATGCTGCCGGAGGCATTGTCCAACGGCGCCTGTTCGCTGGACGCCGACGAGGACCGCCTGGCTCTGGCGTGCGACATGGACATCTCGAAGCAGGGCGGCATCTCGCGCTTTCGGTTTCGACGCGCCGTCATCCGTTCGCGCGCTCGCCTCACCTACGACGGCGTGGGCGCTTTCCTGCGCGACGCCGCTGCCGAAACGGGCCAAAGCGCCGGTTCCGAAGCGGGCGACTTGCCTTCGGACGTCGCCCTCTCGCTGCGCGCGCTGCACGAGGTCTATTGCGCTCTGCGCGGCATGAGGGAGCGGCGCGGCGCTTTGGATTTCGATGCGCGGGAAGCGAAGGTGACGCTCCGCAACGGCCAGCCGACCGGCGTGCGGCGGCTGGCGCGCCACGACGCGCACCGCATGATCGAAGAGGCGATGATCGCCGCGAACGTCGCCGCCGCAATGCACTTGGAGCAGCCCACGGCGTCGGCCAAGCAAGACCGCGACCACCGCCGACCACCACCGCCCTATCGCGTCCACGAACCGCCGGCGGAGGACAAGCTCACGACCCTGCGCCTCGCCCTGCAGCGGGCGGGACAGCACTTGGCGGATGGCTCGCCGACGCCACGGCAGGTCGCCGACGCCTGCGAACGGGCGCGGGCGCAGTCGTCGTGGCCCGGCTGGATATGGGACGCATTGGCCCTGCGCTCGCTCGCACAGGCGCGCTACGAACCGCGACGCCTTGGGCACTTCGGCTTGGCGCTGCCCACCTACGTTCATTTCACGTCGCCCATCCGCCGCTACGCGGACTTGCTGGTCCACCGCATGATCCTCGGCGAAGCGGCGCTCTCTTTCGACGAGCTGGACGCCGCGGCGGCGCACGTCTCCATGACCGAGCGCCGCGCCGAACAGGCAGAACGCCGCGTCGACGCCTGGCTCAAGTGCGCCCTGGTGGAAGATCGGGTAGGCGAGGTCTTCCACGGAACAGTGGCGGCGGTGACCGGCCACGGCATCTTCGTCGAACTCGACGGCCTATTCGTGCAGGGCTTGGTCCACATCTCGAAGCTGGGCCGCGACTACTACCACCACCTGCCGGAATCAATGGCCCTGGTCGGCGAACGCTCCGGCGACCGCTTCACCCTCGGCGACCGCTTGGAGGTCGTGGTGGAGGAAGTGAACGTCGCGCTCGGCCGCATCGACTTGCGGCTGCCGGGCGGCAAAGCAAGCGGCCGCAGGGGGCGGACAATACGTGGCCGAGGCCGGCCCCCTCGCACGAAAGAGCCCTCAGCGGGGGGAGCGCGAGGGGGCCTGCCCCCTCGCATGGAGAAAGTCTCAGCGGGGGAGCGCGGGGGGCCTGCCCATCGCATGAAAGAGCCCTCAGCGGGGGAGCGCGAGGGGCTTGCCCCTCGCATGAAAAGAACCCCGAGGCAGTGACTGACTCTGCGCCGACAGCTCCCGCCGACTGGATATTCGGCGTCCACGCGATACGCGCCTTGCTGGTCGAATCGCCCGGCGAAGCGCGCCGGCTGCTCGTCGCCGAAGGCCGCCGTTCCACAGATGTCGCGGCGCTTGTCGCCACGGCCGAGCACGCCGGCGTTCGCGTGGAACGCGCGCCGCGCCAAGCGATTCGCCGCCACGCCCAACGCACGGCGTTTGCCGGCAACCACCAAGGCGTGGCGGCCGAACGCCGCGCCTTCGTGCCGGCCACGGAAAAGACGCTCGAGTCCCACTGGCCGTCGTTCGAGACGCCGCTTCTGGTGGTTCTCGACGGCGTTCAGGACGCCGGCAATCTCGGCGCTTGCCTGCGCACGTCAGCCGCCGCCGGCGTCGATGCAGTGCTCTTGCCGCGGCGGGGCGGCGCACCCCTGTCGAGCGTCGCCGCGAAAGCCGCCAGCGGCGCCTTGGAGCGCCTGTTCGTCGTCGAAGTGGCGAATCTCGCCCGCAGCCTGACCTGGCTCGGGCAACGCGGCGTGTGGCTCTCGGGCGGCGTCGGCGATGCGGAAACGGACGCAACGCCGCACGACCAAATCGACTACCGCGGCCCCACCGCCATCGTCGTCGGCAACGAACACCGCGGCCTGCGCCGCCTCACCCGCGAACGCTGCGACCACTTGGTACGCATCCCTACTGCCAACGCGGCAAGCCTCAACGTTGCCGTCGCCTTGGGCGTCCTGCTCTTTGAGGCGCGTCGCCAACGCGCGACATGAGCCGGTCGCCCAAGACGCGAGCAGCGGCGACGGTCGCGGGCTACTCGAAGCGCGGGTGGGCGAGGACCGGCGGGCGTGGGGCGTTGCCGGTGGGGCGGCGGATCGTGGCTTCCTCGAAGAGCAGGTCCGGCACCGAGACGGTGACGCCTGGTTCTTCCAAGGTCGTGCCGTACCAGGGGGCGGCGTAGCGGACGATGGCGGCTCTGGGCATCCACAGATCCGGCGAGTGGTTGCTGACCGACTGCGAGACGGCCACGATGTCCTTGAAGGCGGTTTCGCCGAAGCCGGAGAGTTCGGCCTTGGCAATCGGTTCTTCGCGCCCGTCGAGATGGACGCGGAAGGCGCGCGCAAGGTGGTCGATGGCGATTTGGCCGCGCACGCGGGACGGCCTGTCGCGGGTGTCCAGCTTGAGGGAGTTGCTTAGACGCTCCACGCGGATGCCGTAGTCGAGGCCGCGCTCGCGCACCAGCGCCATGAACTCGGCGCGCAGTTCCGCCGCCGTCAAGCCCCGTTGCGTGGCCACGATCAGGTTGCTTGGCAGCAGGGCCGCGCCGCGCCGATTGCCCGTGCTGCTCGAGACGCCGGCGACCGGATTGCGGGTCGTCAGCACCGTCTTCAAGATGCCTCTCTCCACAAGCGCCGTCGCTGCCGCCGGCACGCCTTCGCCATCCACGGCGTAGCCGCCGAGCAAGGGGCCGCCGGCGTTCTCCGACGCCGTTGGGTCGTCGTGGACGTCGAGCAGCCGCGGCAGCACCCGAGCGCCGATCTTGTCCACGAAGGGGTTGCGCGCCGATGCGGCATAGGACTCGATCCGCGCATCCGCCACGGGGGCCCGCGTGCCGAGCAGATAGCCGGCGAATGCCTGTCCGAACAGTTCCGCTGCCGCTTGGCCCTCGAAGAGCACCGGGCCGTTGTAGAGGTCCACGTACTCGGCTTGCCGGCGCGCCGCCAAGGAGGCGCCTAGGCGACGAATGGCGTCCGCCATCTCGTCGGTGGGCGGCAACGCTTCCCACGTTCGGGCGCGGAACGCTTCGGTGTCCTGCAATACCGTTCCGTCCGGCGCCTGGGTCTTCGCCGCGGCGCGCACGAAAGCGGACGAGTTGGAGCGCGTATGCGACGAGCCTTCGCTGTTGAGGTAGCGCGTGTGCAGATTGCGCACCCGCACATGCACCCAGGAGTCGTCGACGCCGGGCAGTTCCTCGAAGACCGCCGACAGGTGCCGTGCAGTGGCCTCGACATCCGCAAGCGGCGGTTCGGCCGACCCGAGCGGCGCGTGGTGGACGTGCGGCTGCTGGCCGAGGAAGTCCGGCGTCTCTTCGCGGGTCTTGTTCTGCAGCGCCGCCCGCTTCTGCGAGAGCGTCTCCAAAGCGTGCTTATAGGCGATGTCGGTGGCGATCCACATCTGCCGGCGCAGCTCGCGGACGTCGTCGTCGAGCGGCAACGCGAATCGTCTCGTCAGCGGCGAGCGGCCGATTTCCGTCGAGAGGAAGTTGGAGTTGTCCAAGGCCGGGGTGCCCACGCGCACTTCGACGGCAAGGGCGCGGTCCCGGGAGCGGGTGCTGTTCGCCAGAGCGCCGAAGTGGGCGCTGGCGGCGACGCCGACTCGGTCGTCGACGCGGTACGACAGGAAGTAGGGCGTCTCCAGCTGCTCCAACTGCAAGCTCCGCATCGAGCGTTGGAGTTCGTCGCACATGGCGCGCAGCACGATATCGCCGTGTTCGCCGCAGGACGGGGCCTGGGCATCGGCGGCGGCGAACGCGCCGGCGCACAGACCGAGCGCCGCCACCGCCGCCAGGACTTTCATCCTTCGCTTCCCACAGGCGTTTGCGCCGGCGGCGGCAGGATCGGCGGGCGCCTCTGCGACTTGCGCTTCTTCTGCACTTCGATCTGCGAGAGCAGAATCGCCGGCGAGGTCGCGGACACCGGCACCGCGCCGGATTCGGCGCCGCAGCTGCCGTTGAACACGACCGCCTGGTCGTCCGCCGCGACGACGCGGCTCAAGGCGACGAGCGGCGTGCCGATGAGGTCGACGCCGCGCACCAGCTCCTCGCGGCCGTCCGGGAAGACGCGATAAACGAGAATCGGCTGCACATTGAAGGCATTCGGCACAACGCGGCCGGTGGCGGTGACGCCGCCTTGGATGTCCTCGAACAGCAGTCCGTATTCCTTCCCCTGTTCCCGCACTGCCGAGAGCAGCTCGGCCTTGAGTTCCGCTCCGCTGAGCGGCGCCGCCACTTCGACGATCAGGTTCGACTGGCGCGCCACCGGCGAGCGCCCGATGTCCTTGCGCCCGTGGCCGTTCGATCTGGGAAACCCCTCGATCGGCGTGCGCGCCATCAGAAAGTTCTCGAATACGCCGTCTTCGACCACCGCGACCGGCTGCGCCTTGACGCCTTGGTTGTCGTAGTCGTAGGCGCCCACCAAGTCGACGCCGGCGGCGCTTCGCCGCGTCGGGTCGAAGAGAATGTCGAAACCCTTCGGCAGCACCTGTTCGCCGACCTTCTTCTTGAAGGTCTGGCCTTCGTCTTCACGCTTCTGGCGATGGCCTTCCACGCGATGGCCGAGGACTTCGTGGAAGAAGACGCCGGCGGCGCGTCCGGAGAGGATCGCCGGCCCGGCGAAGGGCTCGACAATCGGCGCCTCGCGCAGTGCCAGCAGGTCGGCAATCATGCGCTCGACGGTTGCCGCCACCGCGTCGTCGTCCGGCAAGCCGCCTGGGCCGTTCGCGGCGAAGGATTCGTGGCGCGGCAGCGCCATGCCGTCTTCGGCGATGGTCTGCGCGTCGAGAAGCAGGCGGTAGCGGGTCTCGCCGGTACGCAGGCGGGTTCCTTCGCTGTTGACCAGCCAGCGCGTTTCGGCGCTGGCGTGAATCGTGGCTCTCGCAGCGTACACGTCGTCATGCGACGCGAAGGGCGCGGAATAGCGGCGCGCCTTCGCTTCCCACGCCGCTACGTCTGCATCGAGGGCGGCGACGGGGCGCAGGTCCTGCACTGGCTGCTCGCGGGAGAAGTCCGCCGACTGGTCTTCGGCGTCCACCTTCACCTCCACGTCCATGCGCACTTTCGTGAGTTGTTCGGCCGCTTCCTTGTAATGGTGGTCGGTGGCGTTCCAGATCACGCTGCGCAGCGCGTCCACGTCGTCTTCGGACGGGAGCCGCGAGAAAGAACGCCGCCTCGCCGCGGCTTGCCCGCGCAACGGCCGGGTGTTGTCCAGGCCGTAGTCGCCGACGCGCAGATCGACATCCAGATAGCGGTGGCGGCTGTGTTCGGTGGCGGTGAGGGCGCCGAAGGACGCGCTGACGTAGACGGATTCCTTCTGCGTGACTTCGTAGCCGATGAAATAGGGCTTCTGCTCGTCTTCGTCGCCGAGCCCGTCCATGGCGCGGGAAAGTTCCAATTCCAAGGCGTCGATGACGGCATCCCCGTGCGCAGCGCTACCGGCACACAGGGCAAGCGCGATCGCGCCGGCAATCGAGCGCCCTGCTTCAGCGCGCGGCTTCAAGGTTCGACGCGATGCCGCTTGACCGCATCGTCGTCCAGTTCAAGACCGAGGCCAGGCGTCGTCGGCGGTTCGATGAAGCCGTTCGCGAAGCGGATGGGCGCCTTGAACAGCGCCTCGTGCAGCGCGCCGCCGTTGTATTCCTGGATCAGGAAGTTCGGCGAGCACGTATCGACCTGCACGGCGGCGGCAGCGGCGACCGGGCCGACGTACATGTGCGGCGCGATCATGGCGTAGTGCGCTTCGGCGATGGCCGCGATCTTCTTCGATTCCAGTATCCCGCCGCACTGCCCGACGTCGAGCTGGATGATCTGCGCCGCCTGCTTCTCCAGCAATTCGGAGAACTCGTAGAGCGTCACCAGGCGCTCGCCGGAGGCGATGGGAATGCTCGTGTGGGCGGCGACCCGGGCCATCTCGTCGACGTTCTCCGGCGGCACCGGCTCCTCGAACCAGAACGGGTTGTATTCCTCGAATACCTTGGCGACGCGGATGGCGCCGGCGGTGCTGAACTGGCCGTGGGTGCCGATGCCGATCTCCAGCTCGTCGCCCACGGCATCGCGAATGGCGCGGAAGATCTTCGCCGCGTGCTTGATGGTCTTCAGCGGAAAGTCGCGCGGCAGCGGGAAGTACGGCATGAACGGATCGATCTTGCAGGCGGTATTCCCTTCGCTCACCAGTTTCTCGGCGATGGCGCCGGCGCGGGAGGGATCCTCCCACACGCCTTCCGTCGGCATGTACGCATAGGCGCGCAGCTTCTCGTGGCAGCGCCCGCCGAGCAGGTTGTAGATGGGCTGGCCCGCCGCCTTGCCGACGATGTCCCACAGGGCCATTTCGATGGCGGAGAGGGCCGGCGTTCCGTACAGGCTGGGATGGCGGTAGTCGTGGTTGGAGGCGTAGACCTTCTGCCAGATCGCCTCGATGTCGAACGGGCTCTCGCCGACCACGAAGCGCGCCACGATGTCGTGCAGCAGGGCGATCTGCGACTTCAGATCGGGCGTGTGGCCAGTGGGCCGCTCGCCCAGCCCGACGATGCCTTCGTCCGTGAGCAGGCGGATGAACAGGAACGTCCGCCCGCCGCGATAGGGCGGCGTGTTCTCCAGCAGGATGGTCTCGACTCCGGTGACCTTCATCGCGTTCTCCTTGGGGCCGCTGGCCTGCGCAGCGGGTTGAGCGGCTGCCGTCCGTCGTTGCAACCATACCCCATTGTCCGTCGCCCATTTGGCGAGCGGAGCGAGCGGGTACAATCGGCCAAACGCCAATCAGAGCGCTCCAAGTGTCTGCCGATCTTCGGGATTTCATCCGCCAACGCATCCGCAGCGATCTCGATTCGGGAAGCGCCCAAGGCGTGGTGACGCGCTTTCCGCCGGAGCCGAACGGCTTTCTGCACATCGGCCATGCGAAGTCGATCTGCTTGAACTTCGGCGTCGCCGAGGAGTTCGGCGGCAGGACCTACCTGCGCTTCGACGACACCAATCCACTCGCCGAGAGCGCCGAATACGTCGAGGCGATCGTGCGCGATGTTCGCTGGCTCGGCTTCGACTGGGCCGGCCCGACGTTCGCCTCGGACTACTTCGACCAGCTCTACGGCTTCGCCGAACAGCTCGTCGAACGCGGCAAGGCATACGTGTGCTCCCTGCCCGCGGAAGAGATCCGCGCCACCCGCGGCACGCTCACCGAACCGGGTACGCCGAGCCCGTACCGCGACCGCAGCGTGGCCGAGAACCTGCGCCTCCTGCGCGCCATGAAGGCTGGCGAGTTCGCCGAAGGCGCGTGCGTGCTGCGCGCCAAGATCGACATGGCGTCGCCCAACATCAACCTGCGGGATCCGGTGCTGTACCGGATTCGCCATGCCCGCCACCACCGCACCGGCGACGATTGGCGCATCTATCCGATGTACGACTTCACGCATTGCATCTGCGATGCGCTGGAAGGCATCTCGCACTCGCTGTGTACGTTGGAGTTCGAGGATCACCGACCGCTCTACGACTGGGTGCTGGACAACATCTCCATCAACTACCACCCGCCGCAGATCGAGTTTGCGCGCCTGGCGCTCGAGTACACCGTGATGTCCAAGCGCCTCTTCTCCGCGTTGGTGGAGGGCGGCCATGTGGACGGATGGGACGATCCGCGCATGCCGACCCTCGCTGGACTGCGGCGCCGGGGCTGCCGCCCGCAGGCGATCGGCGACTTCTGCCGGCGCATCGGCGTCACCAAGTCCGACGGCGCGGTGGAGTTGGAACTGCTGGAGTTCTGCATGCGGCGCGATTTGGAAGCCGCCGCGGCGCGCGCGATGGCGGTGCTCGACCCCATCCGCGTCACGCTCACCAACTACGAGGGCGAAGGCGAGATGCTGCCGGCGCCCTGGCACCCCCAGCAGCCGGAACGCGGCGAACGGCGGGTGCGTTTTTCGTCCGCGCTCTACATCGAACGCGAGGACTTCATGGAGGACCCGCCGCGCAAGTACCGCCGTTTGACCCTCGGCGGCATGGTGCGGCTGCGCTACGGCTACATCGTCGTCTGCGACGAGGCGGTGAAGGATGCGCAGGGCCGCGTGACCGAACTGCGCTGCCGCTACGTCGCCGACTCGAGGAGCGGCAGCGACACCAGCGGCCTGAAGCCGAAGGGCGTCATCCACTGGGTGGACGCAGCCACTGCCGTGCCCGCCGAAGTGCGCCTGTTCGACCGCCTGTTCACGACCGCCACGCCAACGCCGGCGAACTATCTGGACGCTTTGGCCCCGCAATCCATGCGCACCGTCGCGGCCATGGTCGAGCCGGCGGCGATCGCCAGCAGCGAACAGTGGTTCCAGTTCGAGCGCAAAGGCTACTTCGTGAAGGACAACGTCGCCCACACGCCGCAGCATCCGGTCTTCAACCTGACGGTCGCCCTGCGCGACAGCTACAAGCCTGCCCTAGCTGGCGACGTAAACGGCACAAACCCGTGACTCCTGAGCAGCTTGTCGAACTGGCCAGCGGCGGCGAATCGGAAACGCTGGAGTTCAAGAAAACCACGGCGGAGAAAGAAACCGCGGCACGAACCGTGTGCGCGATGCTGAACCACCGTGGCGGCCGTGTGCTGATCGGCGTCGCCGAGAATCCGACGCGCGTGGTCGGGCAGCAGATCGGTGCGCAGACCGTCGAAGAAGTCGCCCAGCGTTTGAGCGCAATCGCACCGCCCGCGTTCCCAACCATCGAACGGGTTCCGGTAGGCCAAGGCCGGGAGGTGATCGTGGTCACGGTGAGCCCGGGCCAGAACCGCCCCTACACCTATCGCCGGCAAGCGTACCGGCGAGAGGGCAATACGAACCAAGCAATGTCGGCCGCTGCCTACAACATTCTGCTGCTGGAGAGCCGGCACGCCGAGCATAGGTGGGAGAACCAGCCAGCGGCGGGCTGGAGCGTGGCGGATTTGGACGCGGCCACGGTGCGGCGCACCGTCGAGGATGCGGTGCGCCGAGGCCGTTTGGATGACCCTGGCACCCGCGATGTCGAGGGCTTGCTGCGCGGCTTGGGCCTGCTGCGGGACGGCATGCTGGCGCGGGCGGCAGTTGTGCTCTTCGGCGCCGAGGACCGCGTGTCGGCCGAGTTTCCGCAGTGCATGTTGCGCGTGGCGCGGTTTCGCGGCGTCGGGCGCACGGAGTTCATCGACAACCGGCAGGTGTACGGCCATGCGTTCGCGTTGCTGTCCAGCGCGGAGGCGTTTCTGCGGGAACACAATCCCATCGCCGGACGGGTGGTCGCGGGGCGCATGGAGAGGGTCGATGAACCGCTCTATCCGCCGGTGGCGGTGCGGGAAGCCTTGGCGAACGCGCTCTGCCACCGGGACTACGCCATTGGCGGCGGCTCCGTTGCCATCGGCATCTACGACGACCGGCTCGAAGTCACTTCGTCGGGCACCCTGCACTTCGACTTGACGCCCGAGAAGCTGTTCGAGCCCCATGAATCGCTTCCTTGGAACCCATTGATTGCAAGGGTGTTCTATCGTTGCGGCGTCATCGAGGCATGGGGACGGGGCACCATCAAGATGGCCGAGATCGCGGCGGAATCGAATCTGCCCAGGCCGGACATCGAAGAGAGCGGCGGCTGCGTGACGGTGCGCTTTCGACCGCGGCGCTATGTTCCCCCGGAGCGTGTCCAGCGCACGGTCACCGAACGGCAGCGCACCATCCTGTCGATGCTCGACGAAGCGCCGAACGGCTTGGCGGTGCGGGAGATCGTCGCCGAGCTCGAAGACGGCGCGACGATTCGGCAAGTGCGCTTGGACCTGGGCCTCCTGAAGACCCTCGAACTGGCCTACTCCTCGGGGCGTGGCCGGGGCGCCCGTTGGAGACGCTCTTGACGAATGGGACGCAACAGATGCGTCCCATTCACGTCCTATTCACGTCCCATTGCGTCCCATTGCGTCCCATTCGCGGATCCCGCATGGGGCATGGCCACAGGCGGCATTTCGCAAGCCGTGGCGGTGCATTGAACGCCTCGCGTCCACGTCCCATTGCGTCCCATTCACGTCCCATTCACGTCCCATTCGCGTCCCATTGCGTCCCATTGGGCGATGCTATGGCCGTGCGTTTGCGGCAGAGCCCGGCTACGCCTTCTGAACCAAGTCCAGCTCGCGCGCGGCCTTTACGTCGTCCAGCCGCGAGACGACGAGGCTGTGCGGGGCGGTCTTCACGAGTTCCGGGTCGCGCTCCGCCTCCTCGCGGATGTGCGCCGACGAGCAACTCGTCGAACCGGCCAGCGGCGGCGACCACAAGGGCCTCAGCCAAGTCGCACGCGACGTTGCGGCGATTTCCTACAGCGGATGCAGAACCAAGCCGCATACAGCAAGCCTTCGGCACCCTACATTGGCGCCGATGGACAACGACGCGATTCACAAATTCGCCTACCGCCACCGGGAGATGGTGGCGGACCTGCTGCGTTTGGCCGTGCCGGCGCTCGCCGCCGAACTCGACCTCGCCGCGGCGAAGGAGATCTCCCCCGCGCACGTCGGCCACCGCGCCGGCGCCCTCGAACAGCGCTACGGCGACATGATCTGGCGGGTGCCGTTCAAGACCGGTGCCTTGAAGGACGGTACCCGCCCGTACCTGCTCGTGCTGCTGGAATTTCAATCCACCGTGAACCGGAACATGCACAAGCGCATGCGGAACTACGGCCTCATGCTGCGCGAACGGCTCGTCGCCGACGGCACCGCCGAGCGCGAAGGCGGCCTGCCCTGGCTGCTGCCGCTGGTGCTCTACAACGGCAAAGAACGCTGGACGGTCACGGGCTACGGTGCGGAGCTGGCGGCGGCACCGTCGACGACGGTGCGGCTAGCGCTTGCCCTCTACCAGCCCGAGGACTATGTTCTGTTCTCGCTCGAGCGGCTGTTGGCGTCCGGCGGCCGCAGCCTCCCGCAACTGCCGCTGGCGAACCGCGCCGCGGCGACCATGCGGCTGCAGTTGGGACGAACGCCCAGAGCCATCGAGCAGCGGCTGCGAACGGAGTGGGCGCGGTTTCCAGGCGCCAGCAACGACGCCACCCGGCGGATACTGCACGCTTGGGCCCAGGCTTTGGTGGCGGAAATGGCGGAAGAGGACGACACTGTGCCGACGCTGCCATCGTTCGAGGAACTCTCAGGACGGAAGGAGGAAGAGATGACAACCATCACGCAGGCAGGGTTTCGCGAATGGCGCAGAAGCCACGGAGAACGGCACGAGGCAAGAGGCGTCAGAAAGGGAATCGAGCAGGGGATCGAGCAAGAGCGCCGGCGCAGCGTGGCCATGGTGCGAGGCCAGGCGGCGATCAAGTTCGGTGCACAGACCGCGGACCGCTTGGCGGCGATCCTCGGCGCCGACCCCACGGCGGAGCGGATGGATCAGGTCGGCGTGGCGATCATGGAGTGCGACAGCGGCGCGGAACTGCTGGCGCGGTGCTCGGAGGTGGAGGCGTAGGCGTCCTCGGACATTCGAGCTGCACACGCCAAGCCCCACAGCCACTTGGGCTCAATCTATCGCGTCCGACGCACCCTCAAGCCCGACTTTCCGGACATTCGCATTCCGAAGCGGCCGGCATCACGTCGGACAAGCTGCCCGAGTACCGCCCCGGCTCAAAGGCGACGTCTCGGCACAGCATCACTTCCACGCGCCGGTTCCAATCGCTGGTACCGGCCGGATCCCGCACCGCGAGAGCCTCCCCCTTCGCGACTTCCCTGAACTCGAACGATGTCGGATCAGCCAGGCTGTCGTGTATGCATCGGGAAGCGCATGCCGCCCGCTGTTCCGACAAGTGCATGTTGTGCCCCTCCACGCCGATGGCCGTCGCATGGCCTACTGTCAAGATCAGCCCCCCGCCTTCTATTCCATTGAGGTATTCCACTGCTTCGCTAATCGCCCTCGCATTCTTCGCCTTGCCGTCCTTCACGACGACGGAGTCATGGCCAAAGTAAAGCTCGCCCAACTGTTCAATGCGACCATCGCAGTACTGCGCCGCTCCAGTCGTTGGCGCGGCCAGTCTGGCCAACCGCTCTTCAATGCGCGAGATCCCACGGGCAACTTCATCGCCCACCTCGTCGATGTTCTCCGCCACCTCATTTGTCGCCTCTCGAATTTCTGCCAACTCCCGACTCGCCACGGCCACTTGGCCTACCCCGTCGCGAATGGCAGTCACATGTCCTGCCACTTCGCTCGTCGAGGTGGCGGCCGCTTCCAGTGTGGCGATTCCCTGTTCGCCGAGGGCCTGCAGGGCTTCTTGCCCATCGGCCATGCCTTTGACCAATTCCGCCATGCGCTCCGCAATCGCCCTCTGGTGCTTCCCGATCTCCGCCATCACGTCGTCTACTCGCCTCGGCACAACGGTCACCGGAGCGCTCCAACAGGCGAAGTCCGCGGCGTCGAGTTGGGCGCGAACTTGGAACGTGTATGCCTTGTCGTTGGTCAGGCCGGATACGACGTAGGCGGTTGCCGCGGGGCCGGTGCTGCGGTTGACCGACCAGCTCTCGCCTTGCAGCACCTGCCGGATTTGCCATGCCTTGGCGGTGGTTCCCACGCCGAGGGCAGGTTCCCACGCCAACGTCGCCTCGCCATCGTCGGCCGATGCCCTCAGCACCGGGCTGGTGGAGCAGAGGTCGGCGCCCTCGTTGCAGTTCGGACATTCACCGGCGTCTTTGCATCCCACAAGGAGAACCGCCGCCATCAGGCAGATTGCGCAGCGGCCGGCGTTGACCCGCATCCGTCTACCTCGACTCGTCCCCGCCTTGAGGCGGTTCTCCGGCCCTGTCGATTCGATCCCGCGCTGCCCTTGCAGCCGTCTCCACATCTTGGCGCGCATTGTCTATCGCGCCGATGGCCTCGCCGTGCCGACGTTCCACGTCCTGGCGCGCTCCATCTATCGTGCCTTGCGCTTCATTTGCCACTGTACCTATCCGCTCCCGTGCCCCGTCAATGGCCTGTTGCGCCTCATTTGCCCCGGCGTCTATCCGCCCACGCGCCCCGTCGATGGTCTGTTGCGCTTCATTTGCCAAGTTCGTCGTCTGCTGCTGCGCTTCGTCAATCGCCGTTCGCGCGTTCATTGCCTCGTTTTGCAGTGTCGTTACCTCGTCTTTGAGTTCCTCTAGTTCCTCCTTGGACTCCTCCAATTTTCGATTAAGTTCCTCGGCTCTGGTGGCTACTTGCGCTGTATCGTTCGTTGCCCGCTCCAGCTCTTCGAACATCTCTCCTTTGTGACTCCGGATGAATCTCTCTGCGGCCTGTTTCGCCGTGTCTCGCGACACTTCGCTTGCAGTCTCGTGCGCCACCGATTGCGCCTGCGCCCGGGCCGTTGCCTCGACTCGGAGCGACGTGATGACGAACACGCCCGTGAGCAGCATGCCGAAGAGCGCGAGGAATCCTGCGACCATCGAGGCCCAGAACGTGATGATCTTCTCGGGGCCGTTGCCGAGACAGCAGCCGGTGCTGTTCATGATCAAGACGGCGCCAAGCGGCAGACCGACCAGCAGGACGGCGGCGGCGATCAACACCGCCGGGACAACGACGGCCCAGCGGATTTTGAGATCCTCTGGAACCGTCGATTCCGTTTCCGACGTTGCGTCCGAGCTAGCTTCGGCAGACGTGTTCGAATCTGATGTCATGCGCTTGGTCCTTGCTCACCCCTTGTTTCGTGGCTCAACGGCTCCGGACGCGCCTCGGAAGATGCGTTGCTCGATCGAGGTTCATTTCCTCAATGTTCCCAACAGCGGTCGCGTCTTGGCCGCCTCGAAAATCGACCAAGGGGCTTCGCCCCTTTGGAATCCCATCGGGGGCCAGCCCCCGAACCCCCGACGTAAAGAAGTAAAGATGCACGATCAGAGCGTCCGCGCCACACGGAAACCGAGGGTGTCGCCGAGGAAGCCGGGGTCGGCCCTGCGGCGGTTCGCGGAGCGGAGGTGCAACGGTTCGTTGACCCAGGAGCCGCCGCGGTAAACGCGTTTGGAGCAGCCTTCTCGCTCGGCAGCGCTGCCGTCGCTCGGGGCGTTCCCGTAGTCGCCGTAGCAGTCTTGAACCCACTCCCGCACGTTGCCGTGCATGTCGTGGAGGCCGAACCCGTTCGGCGCGAAGGACCCGACCGGAACAGTCTGCATTCGATAGAGGCCCGATCCGGAGCTGGACGGATATCCGCTCGTGCCGTCGTAGTTCGCCTGCTGCGGCGTGATCGTCTCCCCCGTGTGGAACGGCGTCGTCGTGCCGGCCCGCGCCGCGTACTCCCACTCGGACTCCGTGAGCAGACGGTAGCGCTGCCCGGAAGCGCGCGACAGCCAATCGACGTACGACTGCGCGTCGTTCCAGCTCACGCGCATGACGGGCCTTTCGTCCCGGCCCCAGCCGCTGTCCCTCGGGCTGTGGCCGCCGCAGCCCCCGGCCGCCACGCAAGCGTCCCACTCGGCGAACGTCACCTCGTGAGCGCTCGCCGCAAAGGCCGGAATCGAAACCGTGCGCTGGGGTCTCTCATCATCGTAGGTATGAGGCTCGGACTCCGGGGCTCCCATCGTGAACGTCCCCGCCGGGATCCGCACCATCAGCGGGCACTCGGCGCAATCGCGGAACGTGTCCCCGCCGCTGCCGCCGCCGGACTCGGCGACGGTCACGGCGAACGTCTGCGTCACCGCGTTGCCGTCCGGGTCCCGCGCCGTCACGGTCACCGTCGCCGTGCCTTCGGCCACGGGGGTCAGCGTCAGCACGTCGCCGTCCACGCTCGCCCGCACCACGTCGGCGTTGCTCGTCCGCGCTTCGTAGGCCAGCGTCTGGTCGTCCTCGAACGCATCCGCGAGGTTGATCGTCACGTTCCGGCCGGAGGTCAAGGATCGAGCCGGCAGCGTCGCGCCCAGAGTCGGCGCCTGGCCGGTCGCCGTGCCGCCGCTGGCGAGCGCCGCCCACGCGAGGTTGCCGGTCAGCGCCGCCTCGCCGGATGCGGCAAGCACGCGCCGGCCGTCCAGCGCGTAGTACTGCCAGCCGCCGTTGGCGAGCCGCGCCAGCACATCGTCGCAGCCGTCGTAGTTCAGGTCGCCGATGCCGGCCACCGTCGTGGATGTGTCGTCGGAGAGGTTCACGGGGCCGGCGCCGTCCAGCACCCGCCGCCCCTGCAGCGGGTAGTAGCGCCAGCGGCCGTCCGCGTGCCGCAGCAGCACGTCGTGGCGGCCGTCCGCGTCGAAGTCGCCGACGCCGGCCACGGCCCAGGCGAGGTCCCGCGTCAGGGGCACGGTGCCGCGCCCGGCGATGGACGCCCGGCCGTTCATTGGATAGAAGTACCAGCGGCCGTCGTCGCGGCGGCGCAGCAGCACGTCGTCCCTGCCGTCGCCGTCGAAGTCGCCGACGCCGGCGACCTGCCAATTGAGGTCCCGCGTCAACCGCCCGCTGCCGCTGCCGGAGAGCGGTCGCCGCCCGTCCATCCGGTAGTAGTGCCAGCGGCCGTCCTCGTGGCGCATCAGCACGTCGTCCTTGCCGTCGCCGTCGAGGTCGCCGATGCCGGCCACTTGCCATGCGAGGTCCCGCGTCATGCGCACCGTGCCGCGGCCGGCCAGCACGTTGCGCCCGTCCATCGGATAGAAGAACCAGCGACCGTCCGTCTTCCGCAGCAGCACGTCGTCCTTGCCATCGCCGTCGAAGTCGCCGGTGCCGGCGATCCGCCAAGCCAAGTCCCGCGTGAGGTTGGCCGCGCCGTTGCCGGCGAGCACGGTTGCGCCGTCCATCGGGTAGTAGCGCCAGCGCCCGTCCGCATGCCGGAGCAGCACGTCGGCCCTGCCGTCGCCGTTGAAGTCGCCGAGGTTGCGCAGGTGGTCTCCCGCAGGGACGGCGGCCGTCGTGCCGTCGTCGCTGGCCGCGAATCCCAGGCGGAGCGTGTAGCTGCCGGTGCCGTTCCCGAAGGACTCCACCTCGACGTAGTAGGTTCCCGCGTCCAGCTGGCGCTGGATGCGGAAGTTCTCTCCCGCGCCGGAGTCGTCGTCGAACGCGAGCCGGGCGCCGTTCGCGCTGTAGAGCGCGCCCACCGTGTCCAGGCCGCCGGTGGTCTCCACCGTCGCCTCGCCGCTGGCGGCTACCTCGAACCGGAACCAGTCCGTATCGGTGCCGGAGTCGATGACGCCGCCGGTCTCGCTCGGCAGCGCCACGCGGGTAGCCGTGGAGAGGGTGTCGCCGTGGTCGTCCGCCTCGCCGAAGGTGGCCTGCTGCTCGAAGTCCCAGGCGGCCGCGAAGCAGCGGGCGCCGTTGTCCGGCCGCGAACTGTTCCACTCGTAGACTCGGGCGTACAGCCCGTAGGTGCCGGGCGGGGGCTCGCGGAGGGCGCTGCGGAACCTGATTCTGGTCGAGCCGCCGGGGTCGAGCTGGATCGGCTCGCGGTTGGATATCCACCGCAGCCGCAGGAGGACGTCGCGGTTCGGGTGGCTGTCCTCCACGTCCAGCAAGTAGTGACCCCGCCGGCCGTCCGGGTTCTGGGACGCCACGATGCTGAGGAAGAGATCGCCGGAGGTCTGGCTGTCGTCGTCGTTGACGATCACCAGGTCGCTCACTTCCACGTGGGTGCCGATGGACACTGTGCCGGAGGTGATGGACAGCCGCGTGCCCCGTCGCTCGCCGTCGCACCAGTGGTCGTCCGCGCGGGCCGTCTGGCCGACGGCCAATGCGCCGGCCATGAGCGCAAGGCCGACGAGGTGCGCTGACGCACCCGTGCGCCCGCGAAACGGGCGTCTTGCGTCTCGGTCTTCGGTGCCGGCTGCGGCCGCGGCCGGCGGGACTACTGGGCGATGGCGTTCTGCGGCATCATTATTGCCGCATTGTCGTCGCGGGGGGGGGGGGGGGGGGGGGGGATGGAATTTGTGCGAGCTGGCACGTCGGTGCCAGACGCCAAGGCTCGTCCGCCAACATCCGTCACCGCGGCCAACGCAGCTTCACCCACGGTCAGTCCCCCTTTCCAAGAGGCCGCAACCTTAGCGATGCCCCTGCGGGCATGTCAAATGTCAAATGAGTCCACGGTCGACCCGAAGCCCACTGCCGTCGCAGTGGAGCAAGTCCATCTGCACAAGGACTGCAACGTCGCGCATCAACGTGCGGGCCAACGGCAGCTACGCCTTCTGAACCAAGTCCAGTTCGCGTGCGGCCTTTACGTCGTCCAGCCGCGAGACGACGAGGCTGTGCGGGGCGGTCTTCACAAGGTCTGGGTCGCGCTCCGCCTCCTCGCGGATGCGCGCCATGGCATCCACGAAGGCGTCCAGTTCCTCTTTCGTTTCCGTCTCCGTCGGTTCGATCAGCAGGCACTCTGGCACCAGCAGCGGGAAGTAGGTCGTCGGGGCGTGGCAGCCGTAGTCGAGCAGGCGCTTGGCGACGTCCATGGCCGTCACGCCCCATTCCTTGGCTTCTCGGCGCAGCGTGACGATGAACTCGTGGCTGGCGCGGCGCTCTGGGTAGGCCAGCTCGAACCCGGCATCGCGCAGACGCGCCATCAGGTAGTTGGCGTTGAGCGTCGCGTATTCGCTCACCCGCGCCATGCCGCCACGGCCGAGCATTCGCGCATAGGCGAGCGCGCGAAGCAGAATGCCGGCGTTGCCCATGAAGGTCGAGAGCCGGCCAATCGACTGCGCGTGGTCGGCCGCCTCCACCCAGCGAAACGCGCCGTCGTCCATCTTGCGTACGAAGGGCGTCGGCAGGTACGGCAGCAGGCGCTCGTTGACGGCCACCGGGCCGGCGCCGGGCCCGCCGCCACCGTGGGGCGTGGCGAAGGTCTTGTGCAGGTTCATGTGCAGCACGTCGAAGCCCATGTCCCCCGGCTTCGCCCGGCCGAGGATGGCGTTCAGATTCGCGCCGTCGTAGTAGAGCAGGCCGCCAGCGTCGTGAACGACGTCCGCGATCTCCAGGATGCGCCGCTCGAAGACGCCGCAGGTGGATGGATTGGTGAGCATGATGCCGGCGGTGCGCGGCCCGACGACGCTCTTCAGCGCCGCCACGTCGACGTCGCCGTCGGCGCCCACGTGGACTTCGCGCACGGCGTAGCCGCACATGGTGGCGGTCGCTGGATTGGTGCCGTGGGCAGCCGTCGGCACGATGATCTCGGTTCGGTTCCGTTCGCCGTTCGCCTCGTGGCAGGCGCGGATCATGGCCACGCCGGCGAACTCGCCTTGGGCACCGGCCATGGGCGTCAGCGACACGCCAGCCATGCCGGTGACGGCGCCGAGAACTTCCTGCAGGTCGTACAGGCAGGAAAGAAAGCCCTGGCTCAGCGCCATCGGCGCCAAGGGGTGTCGATTCAGGAATCCCGGTTGACTCGCCGCCCGGTGCGCGCCGCGCGGGTTGTACTTCATCGTGCAGGAACCCAGCGGATAGAACTGCGTGTCGATGGAGAAGTTCCTTGCCGACAGATTGGTGTAGTGCCGCACCACCTGCAGCTCGGATGCTTGCGGAAGCCACGGCGGCACCTCGCGCAGGCAACTCCCCGGCAGATCGTCGACGTCGCCAGCCGGCGGATGCTGCGCGTCGGCGCCCCGACCCGATGCGCCGATGTCGTAGATCGTCGCGGTGTTCTTCACCGAAGGGCCGCCCATCGTGGATTAGCGCCCAAGCGCCGCGGCAAGCGCATCGCGGAATCTGTCGATTTCCGCATCGGTGCGCTTTTCAGTGGCGCAGACCAACAGGCAACGATCCAGTTCCGGGAAGTAGCCGCCCAACGGCAGACCGCCCGCCAAGCCGTCCTTTGCCAAAGCATCTGCTACCGGAGCCGCCGGCTGCCCGACGTCGATCGCGCATTCGTGGAAATACGGCGCGTCGAACCGCCGTTGAACACCGTCGATGGAAGCAAGCGCCTGCACGAGCCGGCGTGTCTTGCGGTGACAGTTGGTCGCCACCCGATGCAGGCCTTCGGCGCCCATCAAGGCGAGATGAATGGTCGCGGCGGTGACCAGCAGGCCCTGATTGGTGCAGATGTTGGACGTCGCCTTGCCACGGCGAATGTGCTGTTCCCGCGCTTGCAGGGTGAGCGCGAAGCCGGTGCGCTGGTCGCGGTCCACGGTGCGCCCGGCGATGCGTCCGGGGAGCTGGCGAACGAGCCGTTGCCGCGTGCAGATGAAGCCGAAGGACGGACCGCCCGAGGCCATCGGAATCCCCAGCGGCTGGCCGTCGCCGCAGGCGATGTCCGCGCCGTCGTCGCCCCATTCGCCCGGCGGCTTGAGGACCGCCAGCGCCAGCGGATTCACGACCGCTATCGTCAACGCGCCGTTGGCGCGGGCCCAGCGGGCGATGGCGTCCACCGGCTCGATCAGACCGAAGAAGTTGGGCTGCTGCACGACCACGGCCAAGGGAGGCTTCATCGCTTCCAACGCAGCCAAATCCGCCGTGCCATCTTCGGCGAATCCGGTCGCTTCCAGCACCACCCCCTGATTGCGCGCGATGTTGGCGGCGGCCTCGCCGTAGAGCGGATGGCAGGCGCCGGCCAAGGCCACGCGGTGTTCCTGGGCATCGGACACCGTGGCGCCCCGCCGACCGCGCTGCGTCGCCCGCACGGCCATCAGCACCGCCTCGCCGAGCGCCGAGCCGCCGTCGTAGACCGATGCATTGGAAACCTCCATGCCGGTCAAGGAAGCCATCATGGTCTGGTATTCGTAGATGAGCTGCAGCGTGCCTTGGCTGGCCTCGGCCTGATACGGCGTGTAGGCGGTCATGAACTCGCCGCGGGCGGCGATGTCCCAAACGGCGGCGGGAATGTGGTGGTCGTAGCAGCCGGCGCCCAGGAAGCACGGGCCGGTTTCGTCCTGCCGGGCGCGGGCGGCCATCTCGGCGAGCATCGTCATCTCGTCGATGCCGTCTTCCACGGCGCTCAAGTCGGCGTTCTGCAAAGAGGGCGCGATCTCGTCGAACAGTTCATCCGTCGAAGCGGCGCCGATGCGCTCGAGCATGGCGCGAACGTCGGCGGCGGTGTGCGGGATGAAGGGCACGCCGATTCGCGCTCTACCGTGGCGCCCGGCAAGCAATCCGAACCACTAGCCGTCCTCTTCGGACTCGCAGAGTTCGGCGTACGCCTCGGCGTCGAGCAAGTCGTCGAGCTGCGTCGGGTCGGTGGGATCCAGCTTGTAGAACCAGCCGTTGCCGTAAGGATCTTCGTTGACGAGTTCCGGCTTCTCCTCCAAGGCGGTGTTCGTTTCCACCACCGTGCCGGAGACGGGCGCGTAGACGTCGGCGGCGGTCTTCACGGATTCCACCACGCCGATTTCCGCGCCGACCTCGGCCGGCATGTCCACTTCCGGCAACTCCACGTAGACCACGTCGCCAAGAGCGTCCTGGGCGAAATCGCTGATGCCGACGACGACGAGGCCATCCTCCAGACGCGCCCACTCGTGGCTGGAGGCGTATCTCAATTCGCTTGGCGTTTCGCTCATTCGGGGGTCCGTTCGTTGCGCTGTGCCTGTTGCAGAAAGCCGCGTGGATTGACGATGCGCGCCGGCACGCGCTTGCCGCGCAGTTCCACGACGCATTCGCCGACGCTGCCGCTTGGCACGCGCGCCAAGCCGATACTGTACCCCAAGGACGGCGAGAAGGAACCGCTGGTGACGATGCCGTCGCCACGGCTGGCGCGAACCGGAGTGCCCGTGCGCATCACGCCACGGCCGGCCAGCGCGATGCCTTGCAGCGTCTTCGACGGCTTCCCGTCGGCCGCATCGGCGCGTTGCGCTTCAAGCGCCCTGCGTCCCACAAAGTCGCGCTGCGGCGGTTCCCAGGCCACCGTCCAGCCGAGGTTCGCTTCCAGCGCGGAGGTGGTCTCGTCCATGTCCTGGCCGTAGAGGGCGAAACCCGCTTCCAAGCGCAGCGTGTCGCGCGCCGCCAAGCCGGCCGGCTGAATGCCCGCATCCGCAAGGCGTCGCCAGAGGTCGCCGGCCTGATCATGCGGCAGCATGATTTCAACGCCGTCCTCGCCGGTGTAGCCGGTGCGGGCAAGCAACCAGTCGCCATGCGGCATCGTTCCGAAGCGGCGCATCGGCGCGGCATCGACGCCGGCCGCGGTCTTCAGCAACGGCAGCGCCTGCGGCCCCTGCACGGCAACCATCGCCAAATCGTCGCGCACTTCGAGCCCGACTGCGAAATCCTCGGCGTGGGCGTTCAGCCAGTCGAGAACCCGATCTCGCGTGGCGGCGTTCGTGACCAGCCGAAAGTGCCCCTCGCCGCCGTAGAGGATCAAATCGTCGATGACGCCGCCCTCGGCATTGAGCAGCGCGCCGTAGACGGCCCGGCCGGGCGCGGCCTTGGCCGGATCGTTGGCGAACACGCGGGACAGGAACGGCAGCGCCTGCTCGCCAGCCAAGTCGACGATGGTCATGTGCGAAACGTCGAATACGCCCGCCGCGCGCCGCACCGTGTGGTGTTCGGCCACCTGCGAGCCGTAGTGGAGCGGCATCGACCAGCCGGCGAAGGGCGTCATGCGCGCGCCGGCGGCGACATGCTCCGCGTGGAGCGGCGTCTGATGCAAGCGCATCTACGCAAACGCTCCCAAGCCCATCGCCTCGCGCACCAATTGCGCCTTGGCGGCCTTGGACGCATCGATCCGCCGCAGCGCCTCGTTGCGGGCAAGGCGTCGCCACGGGCCTTGTGCGCCGGCGCCGCAATAGGCAGCGAGCAAGGCGCGCATCAACGCCATCATCATCTTCGAGCGGCGCCGGCGGCTGCGGGCGTAGTCTCGCCACAGCCCGGCGCGGCCCAAATCGCCCACGCCTTCCTTCGCAGCGACGGCGGCGATGGCGCGGGCGTCTTCCAGCCCGACGTTGACGCCTTGGCCGGCGAGGGGATGGATCGTGCGCGCCGCATCGCCGGCAAGCAGGATGCGCGGCGTGGGATTGAGGTGCGCGGCGAGCGTTTGCCCGGCAGAGAAGGCGTGGCGCCGATCGACTGCTTCGGCTCGGCCTAGGACATGCTCGGTTTCCTCCCCAAGCGCGGTACTGAACGCCGCGTCGTCCAAGGCCAGAAGGCGCTCGCTCTGCGCTGCGTCTCCGCTCCAAATCACGGACACCATGTGTGCTTCGGCAAGCGGCAGCAACGCCACCGGCCCCGTCCTCCCGAAACGCTGCCAAGCGATGTTGCGGTGCGACATTTCGGTGCGGGCGACGGTGGCAATGGCGCGCTGCTCGCCGCGTTTGGACTTCGGTTCGCGTCTCGTGGCCACGCCGGCCAGCGCGCGAATCGGGCTTGCCGCGCCATCGGCAGCCACCACCAGCCGGGCGGAAATGCCGCGTTCCGCGCTGTCGCCGTCTTGCACGGCGAGGGTGACAGCGGAGTCCGACGCAGACAGCGCCGTGACTGTGGCCGGCGCCATCGTCTCCAAGCGGGCCGCCGCCGTGCGCCAAAGACTGTCCACTAATGCGCTGTTCTCGACCACCCAAGCAAGCGTCTCGTCCGCCTCGAAGCGCAGCCGCGCCGCGCCGTCGTGTTCCCAGACACGCATCGTCTCAATCGGCGCAGGGGAAACGTCGTCCAGACCGGCCAAGCCCTGCAGGAAGCGGAGGGACGCGGACGTGAGCGCCACGCTGCGAATGTCGAAACCCAGAGCGCCCCGCAGCCGCCGCGGCGGCTGCCGTTCGATCAGGACCGTTCGATGCCCGGCCCCGGCCAGCGCCAACGCGGCAGCGAGACCGACGATCCCCGCGCCAACCACGGCGACATCGTAGATTTGCTCTTTGTCGTTGTCCGGCAATGCCAACGCCGTGCCCGTTTCGCCAGCGAGGCGTTAATCGAACTCTGCGCCGTTCCGCGCCCTGCCGCAAGCGTTGCGACTGCGTACCTTCTGCAGCAACGGCCACGTCGCGGTTGGAACCACGCCCGCGCAGGCTTAAGCTCGCCGTGTCGCTTCGTTTCAGAGGGTACGCCGATGAAGGCCGTCAAGATTCTGGGTGTGCTTGTGCTCGTCTACGTGGCGATAGTCGTCATCTTCGAGTCCCTGCTGGGCTACTTCCAGCCCGAGGCGGGAGACACCGTGGTCATCACCACCTTCGACGCCGACGGCGAAGGCCGCAGCCGCGTGCTGAGCGGGCTCGACAGCGGCGAACGGTTCTACGTCGCCGTGAACCACTGGCCACGGGCGTGGTACCGGCGGGCGCTCGCCAATCCCGCGGTGCAGATCACCCGCAATGGCGAGACCCGCGACCTTGTGGCGGTTCCCGTCACGGGAGAAGAACTCGACCGCGTACGCGCCGAACATCCGATCCCAGTGGGCGTGCGCGCCCTGATGGGTTTCGCGCCGCGCCGCTTCCTGCGCTTGGACCCGCCGCCCGAGGCGCCGTCGTAGCGCGTGTGCCGGCGGGCGAATTGCGGCAAGATTGCGGCCCTAGACCACGGACGGACTCGCGCACTTCGCGAGTACACGCATAGAACCAGGAGGATGCAGACGCACATGCAAGAGCAGGAATTCAGCGCCCTTGAAGCCAAGGTGGACGAGCTCATCGCCCTCTGCGACAAACTTGCGCGGGAAAACAAGCAGTTGCGCGAAGAGCGGCAGTCTTGGAACGAAGAGCGAAGCCGCCTCGTCGAACGCAGCGAACTCGCCAAGAGCAAGATCGACGCGACGCTCAGCCAACTGAAGAGCGTGGTCGAGTAGCTTGCCGGCGAGCGAACCGCCGGCTGCGAGCGCGCGCATGGAGCAGGCAAGCGACGACTCCGCCGAAGACCGCGACGACCGCCGCACGGTGGCCGTGCGGATCCTCGACCGCGAGTACGAGGTGCGCTGCGCCGCCGACGAAGTCGACGAACTGCGGGCTTCCGCCAACGACCTCGACGCCCGCATGAGACGCATCCGCGAACGCGGCAAGGTGGCCGGCACGAATCGCGTCGCCATCGTGGCGGCGCTGAATCTCGCCCACGAAAACATGCGCTTGCGCTCGAACGAGGACGCGGCCAGCGTACGCGTCAACGGCTTGGCCGAACGCCTGGCGCGAACGCTCGACCAGCACGCCGAGGATGTTTGAACGGCGCTCGGCAGCGATCGTCGGCACGATGATGGCAAGCCTCCGTTGCGCAAGCCGTTTGCGGCTATACTCGATTCGTCTCCTGGGGTGTTGGCCAGCCAACGTAATCCTTGAGCCGTTAGAGAAAACTAAGGAGATTCGGCGTCGGCGACAGTGTGCACACCCGTACGTTCGGTCGGCGAGCATCGCCTCGCCGCCGTGCCCGGGGAGCCTGAGTCGGCGGCCCGAGTCGCCGCCTTGAACCAAGACGGTTCAGGGTCACATCGGCAGCCGCATCGCCGGGAGACAGACACCCACGCCGCCAGGAAGAAGCGCTTGCGAGCGGAGTTCCGGCAACGGCGGCGCGCGTTGACGGCGGAAACCCAGCGCCAGCACGCCAGCGCCATCGCCCGACACGTCCTGCCCCGCATCGGCGTTTTGGACGTGGTGTCGGTCTACATGGCCCAGGATGGCGAAGTGGATTTGCAGGAAGTCGTCGAAGGCTGCTGGAACCGTGGCATCGCAGTGGCGCTGCCGGTCCTCCAAGGACGCGCGATGTTCTTCCGGGCGCACCAGCGAGGGGCGGCGTTGCAGGCGAACCGCTTCGGCATCCGCGAGCCGGCCAGCGCCGAACCGCTCGCGCCCACCGTCGTCCTTGCGCCGCTGGTGGCGTTCGACGACGAAGGCCGTCGCCTGGGAATGGGCGGCGGCTTCTACGACCGCTACTTCGCCGCCCGCCCAGCGGCGCACCGCTTCGGCGTCGCCCACGATTGCCAGCGCGCCGCCTCCCTGCCAGCGGACGAGACCGACATCTCGCTGGCGGCAGTGGCAACGGAGAGCGGCTGGCGCACTTTCGACCCGGCACGGCGCTGAACCGTGAACGCGCCCTCGCTTGCAGTGGCCATGCCCTTGTTCCGCTAGTCATGGCGCGGCGTACAACCATTGGGCAAAGCACGGCAGATGCGGGAGACCTCTGGCCAAGCGGGCAAAAGTCACGGCTCGAGCACCAGCACCGCCGTCCGCGCGACCTCGCGGAAGTGCGCATCGAAGGTCAGCACCGTGGCGCCGGCGTGGATGGCTGTGGCGGCGATCCAGATATCGTTGGTCGGCAGAGGGGTGCCATTGTTCCTCAACTCGGCGAATATCTCGCCGTAGATGCGAGCGACATTGCCGTCGACGTCAAGGGTCTCGACGGCGGCGTGGTTCAGAAACAGCGCCAGCGCTTGAGCGTTCCGCTCCACTTGGCTGCCGAGCAGGAAGCCGGCCCACAGTTCGCCGCGCACCACCGCCGGCACGCCGATCCAATCCGCCTGATCGATGCAGTCCACGGCCTGCCGGTGGCCCCGTTGGAAGTTGCTGTACGCAGAGGTGTCGAGGCACAGCCGGTTCACTGCCACATCGCCTCGTCGACGTCGCCGAGCGGTACCACGGCCTGCTCGAACTGCCTGTACTCCGCCTCGCTCCAAGCGCCCGCCAGCTGGCGTAGCCCGTTGGAGCGCACCGCCTGATTCGGAACGCCTAGGGCGTTGCGCAGCAGCGCCAGCACCGTGCCGTTGAGCGACGCGCCCCGCTTGCGCCGTTCCTTGTCTAGTGCTTGCGCCAGCTCGGTGGGGACGTTGCGGATCGTCATGGTCTTCATGGTGCGGCTCCCTCGTGACAGCGCCTTCACGCAGTCTATGCAGTCACCAATAGGCCATCAACAAATGTCCTCCGGCTTTGCACACCCCGCTGCGGCCGGATGCGGCCGGATGCGTGGTTCGACCGGGCGTTCTATTCGTCGTCGAGATAGCTCGTGTCGCCGGGGCTTCCCAGTACGGGCTTGTCGTCGACATCGTGAGCATGCCCCTTGTCGCTGACGAACCTCAAGGACCGGTCACCAACGACAAGACAGCGCGAACGGCGCTGCCAGTTCGACCCTCGTCGCCAGCATTCGCGCCGGCGAGGACGACCCAGTGCGAGGCAAACAGCAGCGCACGTCGCCCGGATACGACGCTCATCGCAAGGCCCACGATCGCAGTCGCACGACGCCGGCGAACTGCCGAACGCGCGACATGTGGTAGGTTGACGCCTATAGGCCCGGCTTCGCCAAAATGCCGGGCCGCTGAGCCTTGAAATGCAAACAAGAATCATTATCGTTTCTAGCGCATGAAACCAAAGGCAGGCGGCAAGTCCATGTCCGAACTCAACATCCGCGATCGGCGGCCCATCGACCTTCTCTTGTCCCGCCGCTCGGTACTGGCGAATCTCATGGACGGACCGGGGCCAGACGCCGACGATCTGCGCTCGATCCTGGAGGCGGGAATGCGCGTGCCCGATCACGGGCGCTTGACGCCGTGGCGCTTCCTGGTCATCCGCGGCGAGGCGCGCCTCGCGCTCGGCGAAGTGATCGCCAAGGCGTTCAGGCGCGACAATCCCGATGCGGAAGAGAAGCGCGTCGACTTGGAACGCAAGCGCCTTGTCCGCGCGCCGGTAGTGGTCGCCGTGATCTCCCGCGTGCTCAAGGAACACAAGATCCCCGAGTGGGAACAGGTGCTCTCCGCCGGCGCCGCCTGCCAGAACATGCTGGTGGGGGCGCTGTCGCTGGGCTACGCGGCGCAGTGGCTCACCGAGTGGTACGCATACGAACCGCTGCTGTGCGAGGCGCTGGGACTCGTCGGCGACGACCGCATCGCCGGCTTCCTCTACATCGGCAACGCCGAAGCACCGAGCGAGCGTCTTCGGCCGACATTCGAGGACGTGGTGTCCGAATGGCGCGCCCCTTGATGCCGCACGCCGTGGCCTAGGCGCGGCAGTGCAATCTGGGCCGACTTCCTCGGCACGTTTCAGGCCGCTTCGACCGCGCCCTTCGCGTTTGCCACGGAGAAGCCAAGGCCGCCGTGCATCGCATGGCCGGTGAGCGCTCGCAGCTCCGGCATCAGCGTCGCTAGGACTTCCGGCACCACGACACGGCCCGCATTCGCCGTCGAGACATTCAAGGCTACCCTCGACTACCTACCGAGCGTAGAACGTCCAAAGCTCTATTTCTATCCAAATGCGGGTGCGCAAACTGATTTCGATAGCTGCGAAGACAGCCGTAGCAGCTTGAGTCACAGCCACAGTTGCCCTCCACGCGGTCCCTTGCATTGCTCACGACCTCCCCAAAGACGCTCTCCAGCTCCAATTGAGCAACCAGCCCAGCGCCACCTGGCACGTTGTCATAGAGCACAATCGCCGCCTCGCCAGTACTCGTGCCCCTAGTGATCGTCACGTTTAGGTCCGCATCTGGTACGTCCAGCGCCTCCGCGGCACCCAGCAACACAGCGTAGGCTACCGAGTAAGCCGTCCACTCATCGCAGACCCCGGGGAACTCCAGCCGCACAACGTCCGTGACTAGCTCGTGACCTAGCGAAAACGACTCCAACGTACCGCGGCACTCGGAGTCCGAAGGCGACCGGTGCTTTGACTTCGGCCCATTCATGTGTGAACCGCACAACCGACAGATATAGAATCCTTCCCTGTTCCGGCCTTCGCAGAGGATGACCAAGGTTCCCGGCACAGCCTTCGTCACCTCTACACCATGAATGATTTTCACCGCCGGCTCGTGGCCGAAGCCCTGAAAAAACGGCCGAGTTGTATACAATCTCCGCACTCGCCCATGAGGCTCTCTAGGATTTCTGAATAGAGGCGTAACGAAGCCGTATGCCGGAATAAGGTACTTCCGCGTCCCTCTTGGCACCGCTGAATCATCCTCTTGCCACTGCTCAAACCCGCGCGCATCATCGTACTTGTAGTGACGAACTGGCCATGCTCTCCCTGCTATAACTTTGACGCCGCATGATTCCCACTCCAGCTTGTTCGCCACAACTTTGCCGCCTGGAGCGTACTCGGCGATAGCTTGAGCAAGGTCCCTCTGAAGTGCGACTCCACCCCCGGCGGCGTGGGCGCCAGCCTCGAGTTCAACGACATCTACTGGAAATCCATATTTTGGGATGACCGCCTTGCGCGAAAGGAAGTTCAGTACTCGCTCTTTCTCAATGGTCTTTATCCGCGTACCAACGCGATTGACTCGGTCGTACTTGCGGTCGGCAACCAACTCTCGAATGAGCTCCTCCATTCTGACCCTGTCAGCGCACAGCTCAGCCTCCACACTTGCCAAGCGGCTATCCCGCCCGGCGATGTAATCAATCCATGAACCGTCGTCGATACCTACGCGTTCCCGCATTTCCCTCGGAACGACCTCGCCGAGTGCATCCACTAGCGCAGTATTGCCTCTGCAGAACCCCCGCAGTTCTTCCGCTCCTCGAGGATTAGACCAGTCCCCAACAAAACTGGTTACATCCCTAAATCGATCCTCGCTAGCACGGAAGAAGGCCGACAGCGCCGTAGCAACCATGTGCCGAAGGACGATCTTCTTGTTCGTCATCCGAAGTCTCGGTGGGTGTACCTTCCCCTCAACTACGCGCTGCACGGGGTCCTCGTAGTGGTACAGATCGTGTGGATTTCGGCGACAGTATGTCACCGCCAACCCAGGCGTACCCCGTCTGCCGGCGCGGCCGACTCGCTGGGCATAGTTGAACGGCTCTGGCGGTACGTTGCGGAGGAATACGACGTCCAAGTCGCCTAAATCGACACCAACCTCGAAGGTGGTTGAGGAGCTGAGAAGATGGATGGCTCCGCTCTTGAACTTGGCTTGCCTGTCGCGCGCCACTTCGCTGTCGATCTGCGCCGTGTGTTCCTCTGCATTCAACATCGGCGGCAAGCTAGTGCTTTCGTAGAGCATTCGGTAGTGGTTGTTCCTCAACAGATCGTATTGGCACGCGCCCAGTGTCCCAGAACAGCCACTCCGAGGGCACACGCCACGGAGATTATACATGCTTAACATGGCGCAGGTGTCACACTCCCACACGTCCTCTGGCCGAGCTAGATTGGCACGGAGCCAGTTCGAACTGAGCCGAAAAGTGCCCTTCGTACCGAGGACAAGGATTGGTTCCTTCTCGGGGCCTCGCAGTGCCTTCCGTACAAGCCTCATGAGATCGGTTGACGCAGTTCGCTTGCGTTCGTCGGACAGGCCACTAGATGCAAGCAGGCGATGTAGATAGTGCCCTACGATCGAAGACCTAGGACTACCCCATTGCAGAACATTTTTCAAACCACTCGGAGGCCCGACACCGTACGCAATTTGAGGCCAAGGGGAAATGACGTCCCACGGAGGTGTCCCCGCGCCGCTCGGCACATCCATTGCGCGACGACTTCGCAGGCCGTCGGCGACAAAGGCTAGAAGCTCTCGTGCTTCGGCATCCGTGAAGTTCCACGGAGGTTCGTGTAGCGCTGCTGGTACGGCCAAATCTACTGGAATAGGGATAGACCACTTTACCAAGCCTACACCGCTCAACGACAGTCGACGTTCGTCCGTCAGCGCTTCCCGGAGGACTGACGTCAATACCTTCCTGCTCTTCTGTTCCCTCGTCTCCGCATGTCCGAATAGGCCTCCTTCTTCCCACTGCTCTAGCAGCCGGTTCTTAAGATCGTCAATGGACAATCCTTCGGGATCGACCATATCGGCCCTAATCGCCCGCAAGATGAAATTACGGTCGCGGAGCTTCTGGTACGAATCTTCCGCGTACCAAGCAAAGAATGCCGCCTCCTGCCGGCTGTCTGCAAACGCAAGCACCTTCCGTCGGTCGTCAGGCAGCAGTTCGTGCAGCGCGGTAGCGATGACCGCATTCGGGCCGTCTGAACCATGCACGATTTCCTGCACAGGATCACCTACGCCACCACGCTGATAACCACACGCTTCACACTCCTTCAACTGGTCGGCATGGTCCTTGTGAGACTCGCACTTCTTGACGCGAAGTTCGGCGGCGCATCCACAGCCGAGCTTCGAACTGGAAAGCGCACCGCAACGTCGGCACAGCCACTCGCTTCCTTCATCTGTTGGCAGGTAGAAATCGACCCCGAAGTCAGCTTGGCTTGGGTCACGGACCGCTTCCTTGAGCTTGCCATCTTGTTTACGACCGACGTAGTAGTGCTGCCCGCACTCGCGGCAAAGTGCAATCTCCAGCGGCTCTGCACTAGCCCCTTCGGTGTGCTCTCGCTGCCGGTTCAGCACGACAGCATCCCGACCATCTCTGTGGACAAGAAAAGCCCCTTCGAGCGCACGCAGAAACGCGTGGTAACGGCGCGGCCGACCTTCCTCCGGCTGCGCCGGTAGGCCGAAAATGACGCCAGCCGCCGAAAAGGTCTCTCCAAAGAGCTCTTGTCCGAACTCTGCAATCAACCGCTTGCCCTCCTCGCCTTGTTCGGAAGACATGGTAGCGCTTGTGGCGATGCACCGAGTCGGCCCCTCCCTACCCCCAGCTCGCACCCGCTGCCTGAGACGGCGCATTAGCATACCCATCTCCATACCCTTGGCACCGCGATATTGATGGGCCTCATCGAGCACAATGAACTGCCACCGTGTTCCGCGACCATCGTCAAAGAGCGGGCTGTCGTCCGGGCGAATGAGGAGGTACTCCAGCATCGAGTAGTTAGTCAGTAGTATGTGAGGAGGGGTTTCCCGCATCTCGTCGCGAAGGACCAACTCACCCGGCATCCTTTCCTCGAGCTTAGCACTTGCGTTTCTCCGCAAATCGTTGGCGTGTTCTGGGGTCTGTCCGATGTACTGCCCGAATGTCGGCTCGAATGACGACTCCGCCTGTTGTAGCGCACGGCAGATGGTGCCAAGGCGCTCGCGCTGGTCGTTGGCAAGCGCGTTCATCGGGTACAAGATCATGGCGCGGACACCTGGCTCACCAAGTTCTCCAGCGAGGTGTTGACGATACAACTCGAAGAGAATCGGATACAGGAAACTCTCCGTCTTGCCGCTAGCAGTACCAGTCGCGACGACGACATTTTCACCATCAATGTAGCATCGGCGCACCGCCTGTTCTTGGTGGATGTACAGCGGGCCGTCAATCAGCGCGGGCAGAAGACCATCGCTGTTGCGCGGGAAGCACTCCTGGGCCAGCGTACGAGCAGGCACGCTGGTCTCAAAGCCTCTGCCCGGCTCGGGCCACGGGTCCCGCAGGAGGCTTCCTTCCTTTTGTAGGGCTACTTTGAACGATCCACGCAATATCGGGTCCTTGAAGAAGAAAGAGGTCCGCAGATAGTTCTCGTAGCGCTGACGAATCTTGTCCGGCCATTGGCCGATATCGCTTGCGTCAGGCACCGGTCAAGCCCTCGAGAACAGCCACGTTCGTTGTGTGCGTCGTCTGCCGGCGCTTGTCGAGCCGTATCAAGCGGCGCTTCGCGTCTAACACGGTCATGGATGCAGCCCGAAGCTCACCATAGCTGAATCCTCTGCCGGGCCCTAGTCTGCCGTGGCGACGCCTGACATAGGCGATAAGCGTAGCCGTGACTCTCTGATCCTGCTTGGCTTGTACCGTCACCTTTATGTTCGCCGTGACGTCGTCTGCGCCAGATGCCGTCAGTCTAAGTGTATAAGAGGAATCTGTCGAAGGCATGACATCGCACGTCCCCTTTGGCGGTACCGGGCCGATGTCGGGCTCGATGGCAACCCCATCCGTCTCGGTGTCTTGGGTGTTCCAACATAGGGTTAACCGCTCCCCACGGAGAATCGTCACTGGATGACAGGAAAATTGGACGATCTTGGGCATGGGATCTCGCAAGACTCGAACGAGAGGGAGCTTCTCCTCGTCGATCTCAACGCAGAGGAACGCATCGCCATTCAGCCTCTGGTCGATTTGCCTATGGAGGCAAAAATCGTCCAACCGTACCATCAAGGAGGAGTAGACGCTCTCTGTCGTCTTCGCCTTGTAGAGACCGCCCTGCTCGTCATCGAACCCAATGCGAGCTCCCTTGAATCGCCGCGGCAAGCGCAGATGCAAGGTTGCGCCCCTTTCCGCACATTCCGTAAACTGTTGGCGCGTAACGTTGGTAGGCTGGTCGAGCCACTCGTTGAAATCGCCTATGCTTTTTGCCATCCAATCCACCCCCCACCAGATGCGAGGCAAGTGCAACTCGATGCCGACCTGCTCCGTCTCTGACACGCAGGACACGACGTCCGCCTCCGCCAAGGGTTCGACGATCATGCGTTCCCCATCTACTCTCGCATGGTCCGTTGGACACGTCAAAGTCATGCCCGCATCGGCACCGACGAAGCGTACGTTGGTCGGAAGATGTCCCACAGGACCTGGCGCGAGTACGCTCTGCTCGGTGTACGGTTCGCCATTGACGTGAATTGCCTCGAGGCACCGAAAGTACCTGAACTCATCGCTGTCCAACAGTTTCGCCTCTTCGTCGTAGACGCGCACAAAGAACCGACCTTGCCGGCCAGCCAGGACCTCTGCGAGTGCTTGTTCGGCTGGGCGAAAGTTCTCGCCGCGCCAGCCGCCGTCGCCTTCCTGGCCGACTCGCGCCCACACGACGCTTGGCACATCTGCAAGGGTCGGAGGTGCCTTGCCACCAAACAGCAGGCCTTCATCGGAGTCATCGAATACCTTGTCGCCCTGCAGACTCACCAAAGCCCCGCTCAGAGGGATGCGGCATTGCTTAAACGCCATGTCGTCCACACCATCCTTCGTGCGGTGGAAGAAGTGGGCGCGAAAAGCGGCGTCCGTACAGTCTTGTGGCTCGACGGGAACGTGGCCTTCGCGAGTCCAATCGTGTGGCGCTATAACGATGAAGTGGCCATGTGTAAGGCGATCGATGCGGCGACCGGCACCTCGCCAGTCCGTCCGCAGCTTGAAGATCAGCGGTTTGCGGTCCGCCAAGGGTAGCTGAATGTCTTGTCTCTCGCCAAAGGTGACGGTTAGACATCCGGCGAATGACAAGAGACCATATTTGCCATCCTTGCGATCCAGCAGCTCTTCATCGTGGCGGACGTCGCTGACCTGACACTCGTCAGGCGCGGACAGGAACACCTCCCACTGAACACCGTTCCTCCGGCACATTAGTTCTGGTCGAGGGGATCGTGCGGGCGAAGTGCCAAGTATCGGACGCGACCTGCTTACACGCCGCCTTCCACCCGCCTCAATCGGCGACTTCTTGGTCTTCTCCGGTGCCCTGCTCACCGGGGCGCTGTCAGCTCTGTCGTGCTTTCTTCCCCTCGCCGGAGCTTGTGCTTCGGGCGGCAGATTGCTTGGTTTCAACCCGCCGGACTCGCTGCCTCCAACTGGATCGGCAACATGCGGTACGCCGTCAGGCAGGGTTGTCCGGTCGTGAGCGTCGGATGGCAACTGTTGGCTTAGGGTGTCGGTGTCCGCCGGCGCGAGCCGTGGCACGGCTGGTCCGTCAGTTTCGATGCCGTCCAGATTGCGTGTCTGTGGTTTGCTTGGGCTGCAAGGGACCATCAGTCTTCCCGAGTCACAGGCACATGTTGCCAAGTTCAGGTCGCCGGGAGGCGGCAATGCACCAAGCTCTGCTGTAGGGGTCGGTGGGTGGTCCTCAGCCAATTCAGCTACCGAGCTTACGTTTTGACTGCGGTCGGCGTGCCCGCGCCGCTCGCCCCCCGTTGCTGGTCTGTCCAGCGGGGAGCGCATCGCCTTTTTCGGCGGGTTCGAGCGCACACGCCGCCGCCACAGGCCCATCCATGCGAGCATCAATTTTGCGACTCGTGCCAGCCCCATCAGCAAAGCCCTCGCCCCCGAAAAGGCGTTGTGTTGAAGTCTAGCGCACTCTCGCCACGCCGCCAACATCGGCCAAACCCACGGCCAGGGGCAGTTGGGCAGTCGCATTTTGGCCACGATGGGGCTAAGTTCGTCCATGGTGGCCTGATTTGGCTCTGGGATTGCCCTGACCGACGGCGGAAGCCGCCGCCGAGTGGCTGGTGCGCCGACGTGATGCGCTGGGGGATTCGGCGACGTCTCGGTCGCCAGCATCGGCCCAGCCTCGGAAGATGGCCAGCTAATGCACGTCCACCACGCCCGAAGGCGAGCAGCATCTCGCTGCGATTCGCGCCGGAGGGCGATGCCACTACATGACCTGCAGGAATAGGCACGCTCTCTGTATCGCCTCAGGCCGCTTCGACCGCTGCCTTCGCGTCTGCCACGGAGAAGCCAAGGCCGCCGTGCATCGCATGGCCGGTGAGCGCTCGCAGGTCCGGCGTCAGCGTTGCCAGGACCTCCGGCGGGATGTCCAGGTATTGGTTCTCCTCTTGCCGCAGCCAGCCGAGCGAGTAGGTGAGAATGACGCCGTAGCGCCAACTGTTCGACGTGTTGGCGCCGCCGCCGTGCAGCGTGCCGCCCAGCCAGTAGAGCACCGAGCCGGCCGGCATCTCGGCGGAGACCACCTCGCTCGGCATCGCTTCGCGTTCCGCAACCCAGCGGTGGCTGCCCGGCACCAGCAAGGTTGCGCCGTTGTCTGCGGTGAAGTCGTTGATCGCCCACATGGACGCCAGGATGAGGTTGGGCCGTGGCACCGGGAAGAACGGGAACAGGTCCTCCTCCCGGTGCAGCACTTGGGCGCGGGCACCCGGGCCGATGGAGACGGCGGCGGTGACGTGCAGCTGAATCCGCTCGCAGTTGGCGCCCAAGTGGCGCTGTGCGAGTTGCCGCGACAGGCCGTGCGCAATGACTTCCCGCACGGTTTCGGAGCGGCTCACGAGCCCCGTGACGCGCCGCGTGTGGCCGGGATAGAACTGCTTTGGATCGTCCTTCTCCACAACGCGGGCAGCCGACATCGCCTGCGCCAGTTCGTTCTCGATCCGGCCGCACCGCGCCGCCGGCAACGCATCGGCGACCACCAAGCAGCCGGCTTCGTCGAGTGCGGCATAGAGCGCCTCCGGGGGCTCGTCGCCACCGAGCCGGGGAATTGGGCTCGCGCCATGATTCGCTCGCATCCGTCGTGCCTCCAAGCATCGCCCCACCGAGTTGGCGCGGACTCGGCGGATACTAAATCAGTGGCGCGGCGGTGGCGCACGGCGGCGCTTGGCAGCGGCGTAGGGTTCTGTTTGCATAGCCACGTTGAAGCAAGAGGAGTCCCAGCCATGAGTACGATTGCCACCGAAGCCGAGCTGCGCGCCGTGATCGGGCCGGAACCGCCCGGCCTTGCGGAGAAGAACCAGCCGGCGCTGGACGATTTCGCCGCCGAGTTCATTGCCAAGTCGCCGTTCCTCGTGCTCTCGACGGCCGATGCCGAAGGCCGCATCGACGCCTCCCCCAAAGGCGATGCGCCTGGCTTCGTGCAGGTGGAGAACGAACGCGCCATCGTGATCCCGGACCGGCTGGGCAACCGGCTCGCCTACGGCCACCGCAACATTCTGGCCAACCCCCGCGTGGGCGTGCTGTTCATGATCCCTGGCACGCCCGAGACGCTGCGCGTGAATGGCCGAGCGGAACTTTCGGCCGAACCGGAACTGCTCGGAAAGCTGGCGGCGCGGGGCAGGGCCGCGGTACTGGCCATCCACGTGCAGATCGAGGAGGTCTTCTTCCATTGCGCCAAAGCGTTTCTGCGCTCGCAGCTATGGAAGCCGGAGACTTGGCACGCTCGCCACGAGGTGTCCTTCGGCAAGATGTACGCGGCGAAGAAGAAGGCCGCCGCCAGTACCGCCACGGCGATCGATGCCGCCATCGCCGCCGACTACCGGGACAATTTGTAGAACGCGCTCCTGCGCTTACGAACTTGCCGCCGAGCATGAGTCGAGACGCATTGAAACGCGACGCGGCGGAGGCCGCGCTGCGCCTGATCGAACCGCTGCTCGCGCCGGAGAGTGTGGTCGGCGTGGGAACCGGCAGCACGGCCAACTTCTTCATCGACGGCTTGGCGCGGATTCGGGACCGCTTTGTCGCCGCCGTCTCGAGCAGCGTGGCCAGTGCCGAACGGCTCGAGGCCGCCGGTGTTCGCGTCGTCGATCTGCACGCAGTGGAAACGCTGGCCGTCTACGTGGACGGCGCGGACGAAGTGACGCCAGCGCGCGAACTTCTCAAAGGCGGCGGCGGCGCATTGACGCGGGAGAAGATCGTGGCGGCGGCGGCCGAGCGCTTCGTCTGCATCGTAGACGAAAGCAAGGCGGTAGACGCCCTCGGCGCGTTCCCGCTGCCGGTGGAAGTGATCCCGATGGCGAGGCGCTTGGTGGCAGGACGCCTGCGCGACCTCGGCGGCGAGCCAGTGCTTCGTCCCGACTTCGTGACCGACAACGGCAACCACATTCTGGACGTGCATGGCCTCGCCATCGACGAGCCAGCAGCGTTGGAGACTCGCATCAACAACATCCCCGGCGTGGTCGAGAACGGCATCTTCGCCGCACTAACTCGCCCGGATACGGTGTTGGTGGCAACGCCGGAGGGGATTCGTTCGTTGCCGTAGCTATACGGATCGTTGGAGACGACGGCGCCTATTCGTCGGCGAGCAGCTTGCCGGGGTTCATCACGCCGTTCGGGTCGAAGACGCGCTTCATCGCCCGCATGAGTTCGATCTCCGCCGCGCTTCGCGTGTAGCTGAGGAAGTCGCGCTTCAACAGGCCTACGCCGTGTTCCGCGGAAATGCTGCCGCGATGCGCCTGGACTGCGGCGAAGACCTCTGGGCTGATGGCGTGGCAGCGCTCGTGGAAAGCCGCCGTCGAAAGATGCGGCGGCTTCAAGATGTTCAGATGCAGATTGCCGTCGCCGATGTGTCCGAACCAGCACACTTCCAAGTCTGGATAGTTCTTCGCCACCACTGCATCCACCGCGTCCAGGAACGCCGGCACTTCGGCGATGCGCACCGCAATGTCGTTCTTGTACGGCGTCTGCGGGGCGATGCTCTCCGTGATGCTCTCGCGCAGCGCCCACAACGAAGCCGATTGCGCCTCCGAACGGCTCGCCACGCCGTCCGTGGCCCACTCTTGCGCCAGCGCTTCCTCGAATGCGTCAAGGGCGGCGTCTTCGTCCGCCGCATCGAACTCGATCAGCGCGTAGAACGGCGCGGCAGTGGCGAACGGCCTAGCCAACTGCCGATGCGCCAAGACCTTTCCGAGCGCCAGTTCGGAAAAGAACTCGAAGGCGGAGACCACTAGTCGGGACTGAAAGAGCGAAAGAATGCGCAGCGCGTCCGCGAAGCGCGGCAACCCCAACACCATCACGCGACTCGGTGCCGGTGGCGCAGAGAGCCGCACGTCGGCCTCGACGACGAAGCCGAGCGTGCCTTCCGAGCCGATGAACAGATGGCGAAGATCATAGCCCGTGGCGTTCTTCACCAGCCCCTGGTTGAGATCGAGCACATCGCCCTTGCCGGTGACGACGCGCAGCCCGGCGATCCAATCCCGCGTCATGCCATAGCGAATCACCTTGATTCCGCCGGCGTTGGTGGCGACGTTGCCGCCGATCTGGCTGGAGCCGGAGGACGCGAAATCCACCGGATAGAAAAGCCCCTTGCCTTCCGCGAACTCCTGCAAACGCTGCGTAACGACGCCCGCCTCGCAACGCACGATGCGCCCGGCGGGATCGAAATCAAGGATCCTGTTCATCCGGTCAAAGGACACAACCACTTCGCCATCGCTCGCCACCGCCCCACCGGAGAGCCCCGTGCGCCCACCGGACGGAACCAAGGCAAGACCTTTTTCGTTGGCCAGGCGAACCAGCGCCGCCACTTCCTCAACCGTCTGCGGAAAGACGACCGCGGCCGGCGCCACGGCAAAGCTGCGCGTCCAATCGCAGCCCCAAACGCGAAGGTCGTCCTCGGCAGTCGTGACGCGCCCCGGCGGGAACAGCGCTCCCAGCTTGTCGATCACGACTCCGTTGGTTTCGCCGACGACGCGCCCATTAGAGCGCATCGCAAGCCAGTACGGAATGCACCGGCGGTGCCGTTGCCGCTGGTGAATGCGCCGGTGCGATACGCCACGCTGAGAGTGTCGATCACCAACATGTCGCAACGGCGGCCCGATTCGCCGCAACCAAGTCGCGATAGCGACGGTCTCTCAGGAACTCGCGGCTGGTCGAGAGCAGCTCGTCAAGCGGCGACTTCTCGTCTTGCAGTACACCGACCAAGTGGTCGACGATCGCCTGCAAGCCCGCCGGGGGGATGCTCTCGCCGATCACCTCGCGGATGGTCTTGTCGCTCACCTTCCTGCCGTCGGCCCGCTGCCAAGCGTAGTCGTATCGGTCCAGCGTGTGGATGCGGAAGGCCTCGAACAGCGAGAGCACGCGGTTCTGCTCGGGATGGAGCTTGTTGTCGCTGCAGGCGTACGAGAGGTTGCGGGTCAGTGCGCTGGCCGGCTTGTCGTAGGACATGCGCTTGTAGGCCGAGGTGTAGCCACGCATCAGTTCCCGCTTGCCATCGCGCTCCACGCTCGGCCGGGGCAGCATCTCGCCGCACCGTGCGCAGTGCAGCGGCGTCGTTCTGGAAGCGCGGTTGATGCCGGCGTGGTCGCGGGCGGAACTGTGCGTCTGGTTCTGCGCGAATCCGCAAGCGCAGCACTGGTTGTCGAAGGCGCTGCGATCTGGCGGGGTGTTTGCCACCCACCAATACTTCATGTCGTCGAGCAAGGGCACGCGGTGGAAGGGCAGCGCCGACGTGGCGCATTCTCGCGAGCCAGCATCCAGCGGCGGCAGCCCCGCGATGGCTTCACGCACCGTCAGCCACCGAGCCTTGCCGTCGCCACCATTGGCCGCGTGCGTTGGCGTCGGCATGAGGGTGCCGCAGCTTCGAAGCCAATCCGCGATGCGCGGGTGCCGCGAGTAGACGGTGATCAAGCGCTGTCGGCACTGGGGTACGCCGTAGTCGGCGAACTCCACTACTTCCGCCCGCCCGACGTATTCCGAGCCCAAGGCTCGTTCGACGTAGCCGAGGATGGGCGTCGGGCGGCCGTGTTCGTCCAGGATCATGGTGTCCGCCATTTCCGGGACGTTCTCCAAGAGCACCGTCTCTGGTCGAAGCCGGCGGGCGAGCTGCATCGTCGGGACGATGAGCCGGTTGCGTTCATCCAGGGGCGGCTTGCGGCCAGCCCTGACGGCGCTCAGCAGCTTGCCCCTGCCGTTCTTCGACATGCCTTGGCAGGGCGGAGTGGCGTACAGCAAGTGCAGGTCGCGCCCGCCAAGGCGCTGGCGGGCCTCCGACTCGATGCGGTCCGAGTGCTCCCAAATGTCTCCGGTGATGGCGCATGTGGAAGGGAAGTTGTGGGCGAACAGGGCGTGGCGATCTTCGAGCTTCTCGTTGGACACCAGAATGTCGAAGCCGGCTTGGCGCACGGCAAGGTCGCCGAGTCCGCCAGACGTGAACAAGCTCAAGGCAGTACGCTTCATGGCGACATATTAGACCACGTTGGCGCGACGGCAAGCTCAATGGGAGATGGCGAGAAGGAGTAGTAAGCGCTTACTACGCACTTTCGATCCAACGGCGTCTGCGAAGAGATCACTCCCGCTTGTCGATCACGGTTGCAGCGCCGCCACGGCAGGCAGCGGTTTTCCTTCCAGCAGGGCGAGGAATGCGCCGCCGCCGGTGGAGAGGTAGGAGACGTCATCGCTCGCGCCGTACTTCTCGATCGCGGCAAGAGTTTCGCCCCCGCCAGCGATGGAGTAGGCCGAAGAACCGGCCACCGCTTCGGCGAGCAGCCGCGTGCCTTCGCCGAATTGATCCATCTCGAAGACGCCGAGGGGGCCGTTCCAGATGATCGTGCCGGCGCTGTCGATGCGGTTTCGCCACTGCCGCAGGGTCTCCGGGCCGATGTCCAGTATCGATTCGCCGGCGGGCACGTCGCCACGCAATCGCAAACGCGCCGGCTGCGCTGCCGCCACTTCGCCGGCCGGCGCCGTCATCACGTCCACGGGCATCGGCACGTGCGTCTTCGCCATGATGCGTCGCGCCACGTTCGCCATTTCCGGCTCCGCCAACGACGCGCCGATTTGCTCCCCGCAAGCGAGCAGGAACGTGTTGGCGATGCCGCCGCCAACGATGATCTCGTCGGCGAGAGACGCGAGCGACTCCAACGCATCGAGCTTGGTGGAGACCTTCGCGCCGCCGACGATGGCAACAACCGGGCGAACGGGGGCTTCCAGCGCCTTGGCGATGGCGTCGAGTTCCTTCGCCAGCAGCAGCCCGGCGCAGGCCGCCGGCGCCAACCGCGCAACGCCGACGGTGGATGCATGGGCGCGGTGCGCCGTGCCGAAAGCGTCCATCACGAACACGTCGCACAACGACGCCAGTTCCTCCGCAAGGCGCGGATCGTTGGCTGTCTCGCCCGTCTCGAAGCGGATGTTCTCCAAGAGGGCGACAGTGCCGGGCCGGATTTCGACGCCATCGCGCCAGTTCTTGAGAAGCGGCACCGAGCACGCCAGCCTGTCGGCAAGCACCTCGGCGACGGGCGCCAACGAGAGTTCGCTCGGCTGTTCCGCGCCAGCCGTTGGGCGCCCAAGGTGGGAGACAAGGACCACGCCAGCGCCTGCTTCCAAGCAGTGCCGCACCGTCGGCACGCTCGCATCAATGCGCGCTGCGTTGGCAACCACCCCGCCGGCAAGCGGCACGTTGAGGTCGGCGCGGATCAACACCCGCTTGCCGCGCAGCGGCACGTCGCTCAAGCGACGGAAGGGTGCCGCATCGCCGGATTGGTCGGAGTCTTGTTCCATGCCTGCAAGAATAGGGTGCGGCTCAGGGTGCCGCATCCTCGCCGCGTGGCAGACCAATGCCCACGCCCAAACCAGTGCCGCCGGCACCGCGGCGGAGCACGGCCGTCATGCCGGCCGGAAAGTCGCCGAAGTCTTCCTCTTCCCCTCCTGGCCAGCGTACGCGCACGTCATGCACGAGTCGGCTCCCTCGCCTCCCAAGGAGTCCGAAATGCACATGCGGCTCGTTGCCGGCGAGGTAGCTCGACGCCACCTGCACGTCGCGTTCCTGATGCCGCGGGTCATACCCGGACGGCACTATCGACACTGTGGCCCCGAGCGCATCGCGCCCGCCATCCAGAACGCGGAATCGAATCCAATCGCCGCGCTTCCGCAGCTTGTTCATCAGCAAGTAGGCCGGGGCGTCGCGGTTGACGACGAGCAGGTCCTGGCCGCCGTCTCCGTCCACGTCGCCGACGGCCACGGCACGGCTGGTGTGGACAAGGGGCGTCCTCGTGCCGCCGTTTGGAATTGCAGTGAAGACAGTGCCCCGATCCTTGATGTAGCCGCGCCAATAGACCACGTTCGGTTCCGCGAAGGCGTCCTCGTCTGCATCGGCATCGCCGTCCACCTTGCCGTTCGCCTGGTAGAGATCAAGCGCGCCGTCGTTGTCGAAGTCGGCAAGCGCAATGCCGAAGCGCGTGTAGCGCCGGCTCTGGGCGCCCAATCCCGTCGCTGCCGACGCATCCCGGAAGTGGCCGCCTTCGTTGCGGAAGTAGGAGTCCGTCTCGCCGCCGAGGTTCACCACCAGCAGGTCGCGGTCGCCGTCGTCGTCCACATCGGCAGCGCCAACGCCCATGCCGGCCTTCGCGATGCCGTGTTCGTCTACCGCGCATCCCCACTGCGCAGCCACCTCCTTGAAGGCGAGACCGCCTTCGTTCAGCCACAGCTGGTTGACGGTCTTGTCGTTCGCCACGAACACGTCCACCAAGCCGTCGTCGTTGAAATCCGCGGTGACGATGCCGAGACCGTTGCCGTAGGCGCGGTGGATGCCGGCTTGGACGGTCGCGTCCGTGAAGGCGCCGTCGCCGTCGTTGCGGAACAGGCGATCCATCGCCGGGGCGTTGTAGGTGGTGGGCGAACAATAGGTGCGCTTGCCCCGGGAGCGGCAATCTTTCTCGGTTGCGAGCGACCAATCGATGTAGTTGACCAGGAAGAGATCGAGGTCGCCGTCGATGTCGAAATCCATGAAGGCGGCGCCCGTGCCCCAGCCTGGGTCCGCAACGCCCGCTTCAACCGCGACATTCTCGAAGACGCCCGTGCCATCGTTCCGCAGCAGCGCGTTCGCGCCCACGTTGGTGACGTAGAAATCCACGTCGCCGTCGTTGTCGTAGTCGCCAGGCGCAACGCCCATGCCGTAGCCGGTGTCCGCGGCGGCATCAGGTCGGGCGGTGAAGTGGCCATCGCCGCGGTTGATGTAAAGGACGTTGCCCGGCGCCGCGGCTCGATCTTGGGCCGAACCGTCGAGCCGCCAGCCGCTCTGCACCAGATAGGCATCCAAGTCGCCATCGTTGTCTACATCGGCAAGGGCAGCGCCGCCACCGACGATTTCCGGCAACAGCGGTCGCTCGGCGAAGCCGGATCGATGCACGAAGTCGATGCCGCGCTGCTGGGCCTCGTCTCTGAACCACGGGCCGTCGGGCGGGCCGCGTTCGCTACATGCGGCAAGCGCGATGGCCAGAGCAGCGCCAAGCACGGAACGCCAAGTCACTGCCGGCGCGCCTCGTCGAGATGCTGCTCTGCCCTGGCGACTGCCTCCGCCGAAGCGCCGAGCGCGGCAGCCAGCGACAGCACCTCCCGCGCGTCGTCGAAGCGTTCAAGTTCGATGTGCGCATGGGCGAGATACAAATGCGCCTGGGCGTGCGCGGGGTCCAAATCGATGGCTTCCCGCAAGCGCCCGACCGCCGCTGGCCACTGGCCGCGAGCACCTTCGATCAGCCCAGCTGAAACCAGAATCGCCGCCGTCTGCCGCCCTTCTTCGACGGCGGCTTCCACCGCCGCCAATGCCTCGTCGTGGCGCTGCGCATTCACCAGCAGCGAAACCTCTTCCTCCCGCGCTTGCAGAAAACCCGGCTGCAACGCCACGGCACGCCGAACGCGGCGCAAGGCGTCGTCCGAACGGCCAAGATCGGCAAGCGCCACGGCGATGTTGTAGTGCAGCAAGTGGTTCTCTGGGTGCGCGTCAATGGCCGGCAGCAGCGTGTCCAGCACCGCCTGCGGATCGTCCATCATGCCGTAGGCCGCGGCCAGATTGTTGAGCAGCACCGCATCTTGCGGATGGTCTTCGAGCAACGGCTGCAGCAGTTCGAGCGCCGCTCGCGGACGCCCTTGGGCGATCAGCGACTGGCCTTGGGCCAAGGTGCCGCTGAAGCCGCGGACGTGTTGCGCCAACGCTTCCCGCCGCTCGTCGCGCCAGACGAGGGGCGTCGCTTCCCGACCCAGCGCGGCGAAGCGTTGGGCGTCGCTCTCGCGCCCAAGCTCACGGTACGCCTGCGCGAGAGTCCGCGCTGCTTGCGGATGCCCGAAGCGTGCGACCACCGGCTCGAGCAGCGAAGCGGCGTCTTGGGCGTTCGTCGACCCGCCCGTGCGCAGCCGAATACGCGCCAGCCCGACCTGCGCCGCCATGAGCATCGAGCTTTCCACCGGCCCACGCACCGGAACGCCTTGGCCGTTCCCGGGCGCACCGTCCGTCCCCGCCCGCGCCATGTATCGCTCGTCTCCAAGCACGGCAAGCGCCTGCAAGAAACTGGCCTCCGCAGCGTCCAGCTGGTCGTCGTCCAGCAGCCAGTTGCCGACCCAAAGCAGCCCCGGCACATAGCGCGCGTCCACCGCCAGCGCCTCGCGCATGGTGCGCAGCGCCTCGCCGTTCTCCCCAGCCTCCGCCAACAGCAACGCCTGCAGATAGGGCCAGCGCGCTTCGTCCGGGGCGAGCGCGTGCGCCTGCCGATAGCTCTCCAACGCCGCCTCGACAAAGCCATTCGCGTGGTACGCCATCGCCAACCGCCCCCGCATCGCGCCGGAGCCCGGCAAGGCTTGAGCCGCTTCCACCTGTTCCGCCAGATACTCGGCGAGCGCCCGCTCCGGCGTGTCCAAACCCTCGACCACGGGCGCACCGACACCGATCTTCCCGCAACCTGTGGCCATGCAAAGATGGCCGAAAATCACCAGCCAGACACCATAAACAACAAGGGCAGGCCCGCGTTTGGCGGTCAAGTACGACATACGACTAACTGCAACGAATACAGGCGCATCCACCGTTTCAATCGATTCGGCATCCTACCGCCAAGATCGGCCCGACGGAGACCTCAATTCGAGGTCCGTGTCCCAGGTTCCTTATTCCACTCCAAGGCTCCCGTAGTCCACGATTTTCCCAGACCTATGATCATCGCTTCAATGCCTTCGTAGAGAACGGCAGGCCAAATTTGTATCCATGAAATAGCGATCTCTTCCTGACGTTGGCAGACAAGTTCCTTAACCCTCTCGAAACACGACTCCGCGCGCCCTAACTTGACAAGGTGCTGCCCCATTCGCTGTCTAAGATCCTTAGAACTTCCGACATATCGCCTAATCCATGCTTCTCCACTGTTGGAACGCGAGTTAAGTAAGTACACCGAGTTCGGATTCGAAGCCTTGCTGGGCAAAGAAGAAATATTAGCGCTTATCGCTTCTTCGTTCCAGCTAGAGACGCAGTCGCTGGGCCGTATGACGATCTGCGGTTCTACATTCCATAGGAACTTGTGGCAACAATGTGCCAGACAATAATCCAATTCTCGCCCCACTTTCGTGAAGTCAAAACAACGTCCATTGTTAGTTTCTCCCAAGATTTGAAAGAACTTCTCATCATCACCCAAGGTCAGCGCCTCGATTGCCTCCAGTTCAGTGGTCATGCCTAGAGTCCATCCGTCCCTTCCACTCAGCCCGAGCGGACGCTTGGCGCCGAACGGTGTTCCCTTGCACATGCCCGCTCGATGGCCCTGACGTATTCGTTGTCGATCCGTTCAATCGCAAACTGCGCCTGCGCCTTCTTCACGGTCGGGAAGTCGCTGAGGAAGTCGTTGATGGTGTGACCGTCGCGGAGGTAGCCGAGCAACTGGGACACGCCTACGCGCGTGCCGGCGAAGCACGCCACGCCGCCGCGTACTTCCGGCGTCGAAAGAAACACCTCGTCCGGGTGCGGCAGAACGTCCGACCGTTCAAGCATCGTGGCCACGCCAATCAGCTACCGTTGCACTATAGCACTCCTCGCGCCGTGTTCGCCGAGCGCGAGCCCGCCCCGCCCGTACCTCCGGCCGAGGCTGCGTGGCCGACAATCGAGACCGGCCCATTGGTCTTCCCAGTCCCGCGTAAAGGCGGCAAGTCGCAATCGCGGTAAACCCGTCGCGCCAGTGCGCAATGGCTTCCCCAGGGCGCGGAGGCCGCTGTCAGCGAGCCTTCCGCCGCCCGGCCTTGCATCGACTATTGCCCTTGCACCCAACTCCGCATCCAAGATATGGTCTGACCTAGTCGGTCTAGGAGCGAGTCGTGGAATCCGTTCTTACGCTTAGTGATGCCAAGGCCCGGTTTTCGGAAGTCGTCGAGAAGGCGGCCAACGGTGAAGTGTTCGTCGTTACCCGCATGGGCAGGCCGGTGGTTCGGATTGCCCGCTTCGTCCCGCATGGTCAGCCGCGCAAGCTCGGCGACTTCGCCGGGCGCGTACGGATGAGCGAGGATTTCGACAGCTGGCCGCCAGATTTGCAGGTGGCGCTGGGAATGGCCGATGAACCCCGGCCGGAGACCCTCGCTAGCGGGCCCTCCGCCAGGGCCCCTTCGCAAGACAAGGATCCCCGGTGAGATACCTGCTCGACACGCACACGCTGCTCTGGGCGCGCACTGCACCCGACGTGCTCTCCGCGGATGCGCTCGCCGTATTGGAGTCGGCCGACAGTGCCCTGTACCTTAGCATCGCCTCGCTCTGGGAGTGCGCAATCAAGTCCTCCATCGGCAAGCTCGACGTTCCCGACGAGTTCTATCGGGCCGTTGCCGCCGACTACGAGGTTCTTGGCATCGAGGTGTCCCACGTCGAAGCATGCGCGAAGCTGCCCATGCACCATCGAGACCCGTTCGACCGCATGTTGGTGGCGCAAGCCCGACTCGGCGGCCTGACGCTGCTGACTCGTGACCGGGACATTGCCAAGTACGATGTCCCGGTCGTCGCCGCTTGATCCCGTCTGGCCGTCTGGCCCATGCGGCGAAGTGAGAGCGCCCCCGCTTTCTGGCAAAATCGGTCTTTCGCTGGTGCCATTCTGGGGGCGCATTCTTGAGCGAGCGTGCGAGGCGCACGAAGATCGTGTTCGACGCGGTGGCGGCGTTGCGCGAGGCGGGCAAGGCGGAGTTCGAGCCGGGCGACGTGACGGGGCGGCTGCGCGACGACGGCGTGCCGTTCGGGGCGTGGGAGGTACGTGGCGAGCTGGCCAATCTGGAGCGTTTGGGGCTCGTCGTCTTGGACGAAAGCACGGCGCGGTGGCGGCTCGTGAACGGGGCGGATTTCTCCATCGATACGGCCAATGCCGTCTACGCGGGCGCATCCAGCGATGGCGGATGAACGCGCGCCGCAAGACGGGGCGCCGCCGGCCAACGCGCCCCGCAGCGGCGAGCCCGTGGATTTCGAGGCGTCCCTCAAGGAGCTCGAGGCGCTGGTGGCGCAGATGGAGGGCGGCACGCTGAGCCTCGAGGAGTCGCTGGCCGCGTTCGAGCGGGGCGTCAAGCTCACGCGGGATTGCCAGTCCGCGCTGCGCACTGCGGAAATGCGCATCAAGGCGCTCACCCAGGATGGCGACGAGGAAGAGGTGCGGCTCCCTGTCGAAGGACAAGCGCCTTCGCGCCCGCCTACCCCTGACGCGACGCAAAGGAGGTCCCCATGATCGTCACGACGACGGCAACCATCGAAGACAAGCCGATTCGCGAGTACTGCGGCATCGTCACCGGCGAGGCGGTGCTCGGCGCCAATGTCTTCCGCGATCTGTTCGCCGGCATCCGCGACATCGTCGGCGGGCGCTCGGCGGCATACGAAGCGGAGCTGGCCAAGGCGCGCGGGCTGGCGCTGGACGAGATGTCCGAACAAGCGCGGCAGCAGGGCGGCAACGCCGTCGTCGGCGTCGACCTCGACTACGAGGTGATCGGCAAGAACGGCAGCATGATGATGGTGTCGGCGAGCGGCACCGCGGTGCGCGTCTAAGGCGCAAGGGCGCTTCCGTCCAAGGCCAACGGAATCTTCGGCCATGCCCGACGGCGCGTTCATCGCCTACACCAGGCCGGAACACCTGCTGCGCGATTTCGCCAGCCGCGGCTTGGTCGCGCTGGCGCCGGACGCCCTCGGCGTTCCCAGCGAACTCCACGACGCCATCTACCGCAAGGAACGTGAAGCGTTCATCGACAATCGGCGCACGGTCAGCGCGGCGACGATTCCCGAAATCCTCGATGTGGTCAACGCGCCGGGCGTCGTCTCCGCCTGCGAGCAGTTGGCGGGCAGGAATTACGCGATCGTGCCCTTCACCCACAACGCGCCCTTCGCCAGCGGCGCGCACGACCAGCATTGGCACAAGGACGACAACGGCCCCTTCAACGCCCGCAAGCAGCGCCACCACCACGCCGTGCAGATAGAGATGCTCTACTATCCACAGGAAGTGAGCACTCACATGGGGCCGACCGCAACGGTGCCCTATTCGCAGTACTGGGCCTTCAACCACGAGGAGAACCAGGACAACTTCGCCGGCGCGGACCACTTGGACTTCGGCTACCACTTGGAAGGCATGGAGCGCGTGCCGGTGAGCGGGCCGGAATCCGCCTACAGCGCCGAGGACATCGCGCAGCAGCGCACGCGGCACGACGACCGCATGCGGCAAGCCGTCGTCGGCACGGGCTGGCCTCTCGCGCGCCAGTTCGAGGTCGGGCCGCTGCGGGCGGGGAGCGTGGTCCTCTACTCGCACAACATGTTCCACCGCGGCAACCATCGGCGCGACGATTGGCGCGCTTGGAAGGAGCGCCCACGGTTCATGTGGCGCTTCTGGCTGTACCGCACCACCGAGCCGGAACGTCGGGCACCAGCCGTGGAATGCGATTGGCGGCGTCTCGGCACGGACGCCATGACGAAGCAGGACTTGGCCAACGCGCCGCGCGACGCCATCTGCGTCTGGGATCACCACCTGCACTGGCTGCGAACGGGCGAGACGGAATCGACGAAGCCGCGCCAGCAAGATGCGGCCGACGCAGACGGATTGTTCGCGCAACTGCACGTTCACGACGACTGCGCCGAGCCGGTGCGCATCGGCGCCGCGTACAGGCTGGCGGCGCTGGACGACCGCGCCCACGCCGCCGCGCTCCTCGGACGGGCCCTTGCCAGCGAACGGGAAGCCGTGCGCCGTGCCGCGGCCTATGGCCTTGTGGCGCTTGGTTCGGAGGCCACAGAGGCGTTGCTCGCCGCCGTCGATTCGCCGGTGAAGTGGGTGCGCAAGGCGGCGCTGTTCGGCCTCGGCGATGCGGCAACGCCGAATCGACAGACTTGGCAGGCCATTTCCGAGCGGCTGGCGGAGGATCCGTCCGTCTACGTGCGTTCGGTGGCGGCGTCCGCCCTCGGCTCTCTCGGTCGGCGGGCGATTGCCGCCGGCCTAGGCGAGGAAATCGTGCCGCTGTGTCTGCAATCGGCGATGGCCAGCCTTGGGCGGGAAGAGAACCGGCTGGCCATGAACATCGCCCAGAAGCGGCACATCAAGATCGTCCGCCCCACCGACCAGTGCGACGTCTGCGAGGGCATCGGCATCAACTACGGCCTGGCCCGGTTCAAGCCGGTGCGCTCGGCGGTGCGCGAAAACGCGCTGTGGAGCACGGTGATCCTGTGTTCCCACGGCGCGCGGATGCTCGGCGCCGCGCTGGAACCGCTGATCGAATGCCTGGTCCGCGTGGTGCGCAAAGACGCCAACCTGTTCAGCGTCGGCTCGGCGCTGGACGCGCTGAACCGCTTGGCAAGGCTGCATCCAGACGACTGCTCCGCCTTGGCTCGCGAGCGCTTCGACGCATTGGCCGCCGACATGCCGACGCACAGCTGGGAGTCGCTCGCCCGCGGCGGCTTGGCGTTCGATCCTCGTCTTGGGGAGAGGGCCGGTCGCGCCGCTTGAGTCGACGTCGGACCGTCACTCGCTCCGTTCCCCGCTTGCGATTGAGAAGATCGAGGTGTGCAGGATTTCGACCGCGACGACGCCTGCCACCAGACAAGCGATGTGGAGCTCGATCAGTTCGTGGCCTTTGCGGCGCCATTTGCGGTTTGGCACCGTTCGCACGTCCACTGGTTCGCCGACGCGCAGAGGCTGCCGCAAGCGGACGTCGGACCCGACGTGGATCCACGCCGGCAGGTGGTAGCGGCGGGTGAAGGCGCGATTGGCGAGGCTGAGGATGGCGTGCGGGTGGACCAGCCCGTCGCGGTAGCAGGGCAGGTCGTCTTCCACTTGGGCTGCGGCTTCGGCGTTGCCGACGGCATCGGGCGTCCACGTCCAGGACGGGAACGGTTCGTCCACATGGACGTTGTCCCATTGAATCGTCGGCCTTGCCGAGACCTCGGCGCCGCCCGGCTGGAACGCCCGCGCATCCACGTCCTGGGTCAATGCCGTGGAGCGCAGTTCCGCCAGCAACAGCCCGCGCGCATGGCAGCGCACGACATGGGCGTCGTCGGCCTCCGCGTGTTGGATTTCGAGCGCGTCCAAGTGGTACGCAGGCTTGACGAGCCGAAGCTCTGCCCGCGTGCCAGAGAGCCAGTCGCTGCCGAGCGCGGCCACGAGGGGCCGCGTCATGTGGCCGAATACGGCGGCGCCGGGCACCAGCGCACCCGCGAAGCCGAAGCGCGCCGCCACATCGTCGCTGTGAATCCGGTTCTCCGTGTTGGTGGAGAAGTTCCTGGCCGTGGCGGTGTGGACGCGCACCGCTTCGCCTTCCAGTCGTTCGACGGTGCTGCCTTCCATCAGGCGCCGATCTCCGCCGCGTCGCCAACCCGAATCGCGCCGCCGCGCACCACGCGACAGGTGACGCCGCCGCGCCAATCCGGCGTCAAGGCAGCGCGCAGCCCTTCCTGCTGCTCCTCCATCCGCGAACACGGATCGGTCTCGCCCGTCACCATCAATTCCAGGGTGCCAACGCGAATGGTCTGGCCGGTGCCGTCCGCCAAGTGCAGGCCTTCGACCAGAATGTTCGCCCGTCGGGTCGTCCACGGCAGCGTCTTGCCCAACTCCGCGCACGCGGCAGCCCAGCTCTCCTGCGCCAGGACCGTCACCTGACGATCCCGCAGCGCACCCCGCGCATCGCCCGCCACGCCCGCCTCCACCGACACCTCGGCGGAATCCAGCAGCTCCATCCGCGCCCGCGTCCGTTCGCGGCGCGCAATCGCCAGCACCCGCCCCGTTTCCTTCGCCATCCCGCGTCCTCGCGCTGCAACGGACGGCACCTTGCCACCCATGTTCGGCGCTGGCAAGGGAGGGTCTCTTCCAGAATCACTTTCTGGTTTCCGATGGGCGAGCGGAGTAGGATGCACCGAGTCTTGCCGGAATAGCTCAGCACGGTAGAGCAACTGATTCGTAATCAGTGGGTCGGCGGTTCAAATCCGCCTTCCGGCACCACCGCCGCTGGCCATTGGCGTGGGGAGGCGCAAAGGTCGGGGCCGTTGTCGCGGCGGGTCGTACGCACCGAGCTTGAAACCGCGTCGGCAAGCCACTATATAAGTCGCTCGTCCGCAACTCGAACGCCACGGAGCAAGGAACCGCCAATGGCCAATCCGACTGCTTTTGCCCCCCGCACCGCCCGCGCCCCGTCGGAGGTGCGGGTCAACAAGGTGCTGCGCAGCACCTATGCGCTGCTCGCGTTGACGCTCCTGTGGAGCGCCGTCACCGCGAGCGTCTCGGTGGCGATGGCCGCGCCGCACCTCGGCATCGTCACGCTGGTCGTTTTCGTCGGGCTGCTGTTCGCCGTCCACAAGACCGCGAACAGCGGCTGGGGCCTGTTCTGGACCTTCGTGCTCACCGGCTTCATGGGCTTCTCGCTGGCGCCGCTGCTCGGCGCGGTGCTGAACCTGGCGAACGGCGGGGCGCTGGTGGCGCAGTCCTTGGGCATCACCGCGGTGGCGTTCTTCGGCCTCTCCGTCTACGCGGTGACCACGCGCCGGGACTTCAGCTTCCTCGCCGGCTTCCTCGTCGTCGGTGCCATCGTCATCATCGCGTCCTGGATCGTGTCGATCTTCTATTGGACGACCTTGATGTCGCAGGTGCTGGCCGGGATCTGCATCCTGTTCGGCGCGGCGCTCATTCTCTGGGAGACGAGCGCCGTGGTGCGCGGCGAGGAGACCAACTACATCCGCGCCACCATCGGCATCTACGTGGCGATCTACAACATCTTCAGTTCCGTGCTACTGCTGTTCGGCCTCGGCGGAGATGACTAGGCGCACCCCGTTGGGTGCGTTCGAGTTTGCTTTGCAAACTCGCTGGAAACGACACTGCCCGTGAGAGGCGCACCGCCTTAGACGAGCTCTACAAGCGCGTCAGCTGCCGATACGCCTTCTGCAAGGCGGTCGGCAGCTCCGCGGTCTCCTCGATCACCATGTAGCGGTCGTCCGGGCACATGCGCCGCAGGTAGTCGTGGCCGGATCGGTCCACCGTCACGCAGAACGTCTCGATGCCCTGGGCCGCCGCTTCGCGCAGCGCCTTGGCGGTGTCCTGAACGCCGTATTCGTGGTCGCCCCGGCGCGGGCCGTAGTCGTGGTCCTGGGGAAAGCCGTCGCTGACCACCATCATCACCTTGAGCGCCGCGCCGCATGCCAAGAGCTTGCGCGCGCCGTGGCGAATCGCCGGGCCCATGCGCGTCGAACGCTTCGGCTTCATGGCGGCGATGGCGTCGAGCGCGCTTTGGTCGAAGGGTTCGTCGAACTCCTTGGCGATGTAGAACTCCACCGCGTCGCGCCCGTAGCCCGAGAAGCCGTAGACGCCGTAGCGGTCGCCGATGCCTTCGAGGGCCGTGGCCAGCAGCAGCACGGCTTCGCGCTGGATATCGATGATGCGGCGCTTGGCCGCGTCTTCCGCCATGCGCGCCGCGAAGTCGTACTCGTCGTCTTCGTCGAAGTACGGATCGCGGATGTCCTGGGCGGTGGCGGCGGGTGGGCGCGGTTCCTCGCTCTCCTCCGCCACCACGTCGTCCGTGGAGGCCGAGAGATCCACCAGCAGCGCTGCCGCCACGTCGCGGCGCAGCCGTTCCCGGCGGCTGTAGACGCGCTCGTCCGGTGGGCTGCCGTTGCGGACGTCGATGCGGGCGCCGACCACGGCTTCTAAGTCCAGCTCGTCGCCGTCGGGCATCCGCTTGGCGCGCTGGTAGCCGCTCGGCCGGATGTGCTCGAAACGACGGCGCACCGCTGCGGCGTGGGGCCGCACGGCGTCGCGCAACTGCTCGCTGTCGCGGTCGGCAACGGCGTGTAGGCGTTCCTCGTAGAGCCGGCACCAGCCGCGCAGATAGACGCCTTGCGCATGATCCCACTCGTCGTAGCGGAAGCTCTCGCCGCCGCGCTCCTCGCCCAAGGCGCGGCGCACGCTGGAGCGCTCCATGTCGATGCGCCGTTGCAGCCGGTCGCGGCGCGCCAGGAGCTCGCGCTGCGCCAGAAGATCCGCGTCGACGTCGCGGACGTCGCCGCCAAGTTCCTCCGCTTCTCCGGCCCGCACCGCCTCGCCGTTATCCTGCGCGAACTCCAGCACGGCGACTTGGCTGTCGACGTCGGCGAGCTCGTCCTCCCAATCCTCCAATCTCGCTTCGCGTTGCAGCCACTCCAACGGCGCTTCCACGGCATCGGCGGCAGCGTTCGACGGCACCGCGGCGTCCATCTGCGCCATGCAGGCGACAGTCGCCGCGGCGGAAGTGTAAACGTCCGCGTCCACCGCCAAGGCGTCCACGGCAAGGGGCAGCAGCGGCGCATGCGCCGGCAGCTCACCGAGCGCGCGCGCCAGCGCTTCGGCGAGCCCAATCTGCCGATAGCGGCGGCTCCCCGGATAGCGCCGCGCCACCGCGCTGCGCACGCGCGCCGTCTCGACGATGCGGAACACCTCGCGCGCCAGCTCCGGCACGTCGAACGCGGCGAAGAACAGGCCGAGATCGGCTTGGCGCTCGTCGCCGGCGACGCGCAATCCGGCTAGTTCGGGAAGAGCTCTCAGCCGGGGGAGCGCGAGGGGGCGTGCCCTCTCGCCAGAAATGCGCCGCATTGCCGTGGGCAAGTCGAAGCGGTAGGTGCCGAACTCGCGAAAGCCCAGCTGGTCGAGCACCGTGGCGCGGTAGGCGCCGGCGTCCCGCGCCGCATCGCCGAAGGTGTCGATGGCGTCGGGAAGATAGAGGCTGCGGCCGTCGTGGCTGGCGTCCACGCGGTCGCCCGCCTCCGCGCCAGCAAGTTCGCGCACCGATTTGATGTGGTAGCGACGCCCGGCGATGCCTTCGGCGAAGAGCGCAAGCGCGCGCTCGATGTCGACCAGCGCCGTCAGGGCCAGACGACGTCGACGATGCCGGCGACGGCCTCCTGCACGTTGGCGTCGTCGGAAACCGCCTGCACGATGGCGAGGTCCGCTGCCCGGCGGGGTTCGATGCCGTTCTCGATGAGCGCCGCGGCGTAGATCAGCAAGCGCGTGCTCACGCCGTCGCGGAAGCCGTGCTCGCGCAGATTGCGCACTTTGGCGCCGATCGCCGCGAGGCGCGTGGCCGCCTCCTCGGAGACGCCGCTCTCGTGGGCGACGATCTGCGCTTCGCGCTCCTCGCTAGGATAGTCGAAGGCCAGGCTCACGAAGCGCTGGCGGGTGCTCGCCTTGAGGTCCTTGAGCAGGCTCTGGTAGCCCGGGTTGTAGGAGATCACCAGCAGGAAGTCGTCGTGGGCATGCAGCAGTTCGCCCGTCTTGTCGATCGGCAGCACGCGGCGGTGATCGGTGAGCGAGTGGATGAGCACCGTCGTGTCCTTGCGGGCTTCGACGATTTCGTCCAGGTAGCACAGGGCGCCGCGGCGGGCGGCGTGGGTGAGCGGGCCGTCCTGCCAGACGGTTTCGTCGCCCTTGAGCAGGAAGCGCCCGACGAGATCGGTGCCCGTCAAGTCCTCGTGGCAGGAGACCGTGACCAGATGGTCGTCGAAGTCTTCGGCGTTGCCGCCCTCGCCGCGCAAGCGCCAGGCCATGTGCTCGACGAAGCGCGTCTTGCCGCAGCCGGTCGGCCCCTTCAGCAGCACCGGCAGGCGGCTCGCGTAGGCGGCCTCGAAGGCCGCCACCTCGTCGGCGAGCGGCAGGTAGTAGGGTTGGCGCACTGCGTTGGCTTAGGGAACGAAGGCGTCGCGTCCCTGGACGTAGTTCATGAAGCCCTGGGCAGGATTGCGGTTGACCAGGAAGCGCTTGAACATCGGATGCTTCAGGCTGCGGACTTCGTGCTCGATCTCGGTGATCGTCTCGCCGCTTTCGGGATCGACGATGGCCTGGAAGCGGTACTGGTGCTGGTCCGATTCTTCGGTGATCAGGCCGCGTTCGTTCAGCGCCGCGTGGGGGCGCGAGAAGTTCGACACGTAGACGGCGATGTGGTGGCCGTCGTAGGCCGGAATCTCGGCGTCGGTTTCGCGGAAGACGAGCCGCTGGCTGCCGCCCATGCTGGCTTCGGCGCACCGCTCGCCGTTCTCCACGACGCGCGCCGGCGCGCCAAGCACGTCGTTGTAGAAGCGGGCGATGCCGTCGGCGCTCCCCGGCGGCACGTCGAGCACAGCGAAGGGAATGCCGAGGCTGGTGCCGAAGCTCGGGCCGAAAGCGCGGATGTCGTTCCCCCACGGGCAGGACAGGGCGATGTGGTCGTTCTTCTCCTCGCGCTTGAACGCGGTGCCCTGCATGGGCCGGTCGATGAAGTCGAGGCGCCGTTTCAGACCGTCCAGATCGGGAACCACCACGCCGATGTGCCCGCGGAATCGCTGCGCGTCGCGCTTCGGCAGGTGGAACTGCTGCTCGCCGACGTTGATCCACATGTTGAAGGTGCCGAAGTCGATGTACGGATCCCGCGTGAAGCCGAGGCCGGTGACGTAGAACAGCGCCGCCAACTGCTGGTCCGGCACCGTCAGGTTGATGTGCTCCATGTTCAGGACGTTGCCGAAGTCCTCCTCGGCGCGGTCGAAGTTCCGCGTGCTCATGGCGTCTCCTTCGCTTCGGAACGTTCGCGGTAGTGCCGGCGGCGTTCCATGTAGTAGTCGTCGATTGCGCCGAAGCCCTCGGTCTGGCCGAACTCCTCAAGCGTCGCTTCGCGCAGTTCCGCCTCGGTTGCCGACGGATCCCATGCCTTGCCCTGGGGCTGGCGCACGTGCCAAGGCGAGTCGCAGAACACCTCGATGCCGTTGCCTTCCGGGTCGGCGAAGTAGATGGACCACGCATTGCCGTGGGTGACTGGCGCCACGCTCTTCACGCGCTCGTCGGCTAGCAGCCGCTCGTGCAGCGCCTTCACGTCCTGCAGGCAGTCCACCCGAAAGGCGAAGTGCCCGACGCGGCCTAGCGGCGCGGGTGCTTCGCCGCTCGGACGCTCCAGAAACGCCAACTGGTGGTGATCCGTCTCGACCTGGCTCAAGAAGGCCACCCGCCGGCCGCCGACTTCGCCGCGGTCGGCGATCTCGAAGCCCAGGACGTCCGTGTAGAAGCCGAGCATCGTCTCCATGCTCTCCACATGCACGAATGCGTGGGACCAGCGCAGCTGCACGGTTTCCTTGCACTCCATTCGCCAACGAATCGGCGAGAGCGTATTACAAACGGCGCCGGCAAGGGAATGCCCGGTTCGTTGCCGTTGCCGCGTTGCCAGAGGACGTGGAAACCCCACGACGCGGCGATGCCGCAGCCGCCGTGGACGGCGTCGGCGCCGGCCACGCTCTTGAGGGCTCCATTCTTTCTTCACTTTCGGGGAATCATGGGGTATGGTTCGCGCCCTTCTCTGATGGACGCAGGGTAGATGCTAGGAGAGGCGCGACATGTAGGTCGCCGGATGGGGATGCGCCGCCACGCCAATGGCGCTGCCCGCCGGGGGCTGGTTCTGGCGTTGCTTGGCAGCGTTGCCTTGGTGGTTGCGGCGTTCGCGCGGGGCGATGCCGAGGAGCGGCGGATCGTTCCCTTGGCACTGCCGGCGCCAGCGGCGACGGCGGGGTGGGAGCACAAGCGCGCCAGCTTTGCCGCCAGGCTCGTGCGCGGCTACGGCATCGAGGAGGCCGTCGCCGACGAGTTCACGGATTGGATTCTCGAAGCATCGACGCGGCAGCGCCTAGCGCCGGAGCTGGTGGCGAGCCTGGTGATGACCGAGAGCACCTTCCGCAAGAACGTGCGCTCGCCTATGGGCGCCGTTGGGCCGGCGCAGGTTCGCGCCGACCTGTGGAGCGCCTTCTGCGGCGGCTCGCTGTTCGATCCCGAGCAGAACGTGTACTGCGGGGCGCAGATTCTCGCCCACTACATGGAAGCCTGCGCCCGGGTCTCCAACCCGGACCCGCAGCAGGCCGAGCAGTGCGCCCTGCGCTCCTACAACGTCGGCTTCGGCAATCGGGACAACGTCTATTTCCTAGAAGCCGCGGCGCGCTACGTCGCCAAGATCGACCGCTACCGCACCCCGCTGAGCGAGGCCTGACCGCCTTTCGCTTCCTTCGCCTCCGCCGGCCTGACCGCCAGCGGGCGTCGCCAATCTTCGGCTAGCCGCAGCACCTTGGGGCGTTCGAGGGCGCGGCTGCACGCGCCGCCGTCGTCGGCATCGCTCCTTCGCCCTTGCGGAGCATGTCGTCCGTGATGTTGTACACCTCCCAGCGGATGCCGCCGGGGTCGCGCACCCACACCTTGTCCTGCTCGGCGTGGCAGCACACGGTGGCTTCCTCCACCACCGTCGCCATGCCGGCCGCGTCCAGGCGCTGCGTCTCGGCGCGCACCTCGGACGTGGTTTCGACCTCGACGCCCAAGTGGTTGAGCTTCTCGGCCGCGTCGTTCTCCATGAGCACGAGCTTCAACGGCGGCTCGGCCACCTCGAAGTTCGCGTAGCCCTCGCGCACCTTGTGCGGCTCGGTGCCGAAGAGCGAGCTGTAGAACGCCACCGCAGCGTCCAGATTCGGGACGTTGAGCGCCAGTTGCACGCGCGCCATTGCATGTCTCCTCGAGCGGCCTTGCGTCGCTACATGATTGGGGTGGCAGACCGGCGAATCAACCAGCCGCTGCCGATTGCCCGACCATGCAGCGACGGCGCACGAGGGGCTACGGCTCGCCCTTCGAGACCTGTTCGCGCAAGGCGCCGTGCTTCGGGCACGGCAGCGACGGTCGCCGTTCGAGCGCGCGATGGTTCCCCTTGGGTCGCCGGCCGCCGCTGCGGCGCGTCGCCAATCCGGCGTTCGCGCCGCGGAGCGGGCCGTCCTGAAATCGCCGCCGCTGCACCATTCTTCCGTCCATGCCGACCTCCTCTTCCGAGTGAAGCGGCATGGTGACCAAGCCTCGGCGCCCAGGAATACGGGCGATGTCTGCAATCCGTGTAGGAAATCGCCCCTATTCTTCGTGGGCGATTCGCCAGGGGACGCTGGTCGACGAACTGGTAGTGGGCGTAGCCGAGGGAGAACCCGACTTCCACTTCGCGGATCAGGTCGCCGGTGTTGAACCAGGCGTCGCCGGTCTCGAAGACGTCGCGCGGCTCAGAACAGAAGGACCAGACCTGCAACGAAGACCCGCGGCGGGAAGTGGACATCGCGAGACGTGCCGAAGTCCTCCGAATACGCCCTCGCCATTGGATTGCCTCGGTTCAGCGCGTTCGACACCGCCAACAGCCCCAACGCGTTGGTGCCTCCGACGCGCATCGGAACAGCCACGCTGGCATCGAGGCGCTGGTAGGCGCCGAGCTCCGACATCGCTTGGCCGAATACCGGGAGGTAGGTTGAACTGTCCACCGCCGACGGTGTGCGTCCGACCACCTCGGCGTAGGGCCTGCCGCTGCCGTGAACGTAGCTGACGGTCACCGTGCCACCGCCAAGCGCCAACTCGAGGCCAGCCCGCAACAGGAATTTCACATCACCCTCGCCACGAAAGCGCCGACCGTAGGCGGCGACAAGCTGCCGCGCGCGAATGGCCGACGCTCGGGCCGTCGCCAAGTCGCCGATCTGCCAGACCATCGACAGATCGATGCCGCGCAGCGTCACCCGGCGGCTCGCTTCCCGGATACGTGCAAGGAATGCTCCCACTGTGAAGTCCGCCGAGGCTGTGGACAATCGCCCGTCCAAGGCAACTTGACGGCTGCGGAACGGAACAGGGGCGTGCCACTCGCTGGGTCCCGGCATGCGCAGGGCGTGGTATTCGCCAGCGGCCACGGTAACCCCGCCGTTGCGCTGCCAACCCTCTCGGGTCGCCCCAAGCTGCCACGAATGTTCACCCGACACGCCATCTCCGAAGTGGCGACGTACCCCGCCCATGAGCATCGTCCGCTTGGACACCTGCCACGTGCCATAGCCGTAGACGCCGCCGTGCGCACTGCGCCGGATGCGACGCACGGGCAGGCCAAGCGGGAAGTCCGACTGCCAGAGCGGCTCGAACTGTTGTGAAACGCCGGCATGGGCCAGCCGAAGGTTCTCCATCGCAAGACCGGCGCGGTAGCGGATATTCGCGTCCAGCAGGTTCGAGGAGGCGTCTAGGGAGAGGAAGCGGTAGTCGTTGACGCTCGAGAAACGAAAAGTCCGATAGCTGCCGCTGCCGTCTGAGCGCATCGCGCCAGCGTTCAGCTTCAACGCTGCGGCACCTGCCGAGCGTTGCCAAGACCCGGCTGTGAAGTGCCTCCGTCGCTCGTTCCGCCACAGGCCGCGAGACGAAAGCACGGCGATCGGATAGCCGCCGTCCTCGTGGTCCGACAGCAGCAGCGCCTGCACTTCTCCCCGGCCGGCCTTCGCGCTCAGCCGCAAGTTGGCCGTCGCCGAGCGCGAGTGGCTCACCGTCCGCGCCAGCGACGGATGCAGCGCCAGCATAGCGCCCATGTTCGACCAGCTGCCGGCAGCGTGAACGGATGCGTCGCCACGGGCAAGCGTGTGCGTTCCGGCGATGCCGGTGGTGAGCAGGGCAAGGCTGCCGCCCGCGGTCGTAGACGGCATCAGGCGTACCGCTGCTACTCCCGCGTTGGTGAGATAGAGGGGCGGATTGTTCGGATACACCTCGGCGTCATAGGGGAGGCCCGAGCCGAGCGCGGAGGGCGTTAGGGAACGTCCCTCCAGTCCCACGCCACGGACCGATTCGTACAACGGCACTTCACCCACGAACAGGCCCACCATGTTCGCTGGACTACCGCGCAGACGCAGGGCCGGAGATTCGCCCACCGAGGACGAGTGCGGTGTCGTTGCGACGGCCCGCAATGGATCCGCCCGTGCGGAAGGGTTGGCCAAGGTCGCCAGGGCCGGCGTGTAGAGCGCGGCGAATGGTCTGGAAATGCGATCGGCGGCGACGATAACTTCCTCGACACGCGAAGCCGCGGCCGAGCGGAGGCTGAGCACGTTGCCATCGGCGATGAATTGCGCCACTGACATCGTGCGCGTCGCATGGCCGGGTGCGGAGACCTCCAGGCGGCACGAGGCCGCCTCCCCCGCACCTTCCACGCTGAAGTCCCCTGCCAATGCGTAGCCAGTCACGACCTCCGACCCGCAGATCAACCGCACTTCGGCGACAGGCAACGCCTCGCCACTTGCCGAGGAAATGCGTCCGGACAGCACATCTGCACCAGCGGCGATCGCTGCCGCAAGCGGAATCGCTACCGCGAAACACCGCGTTGCCCGCTTCTTGACGCACGATTTGACGCGCGATCTGTTGCGTCCGCGCCAAAGCAGAGGAACCACTGGCAAATGCGCCGACACGGGCGTCAGCGTTTCCGAGCCTCTTTGTTCAGCCTGCGCAGTCTCTGGTCGTTGGGCCACACGACCAGAGCGTCCGCCAGCACATCTCGTGCCTCGGCAACGCGGTTCTCGTCCAAGTAGAAGCGTACGATTAGCGTTGCGGCCTCGCGCCGGCCCCAGCGGGGTGCAAGACCGGATGATGGTGACCACTTCTTCTTGGGCAAGACGTCCTTCAACAGATCTTCCACCTTGAGCTTGCCGCCGTACTCCTCCGGAACGTTGTAATCCGCTACTGCATTCGCAAAGCGCGCTCGCACGTTGCCTTCGTCGAGCTTCAAGGCCTCCGCCAAGTAGCCGTTCACCTCGTTGTTCGCAACGATGATCCGATGTCGCGGCACATAGGCGAGTTGCAGGCCAGCCGCCAGACCCAGCAGCGCCACGACCTCAACATCTCTCGGTGCCGTGCCCTTGAGGGTCTCGATGGCCTCCTTCAACGGCGCTTCCGCGCTCTCGAACTTCTCTGTAGACATCAGATTAACGGCCTGCTGATAGAGCAAATAGGACTTCCAATACTTGCTGTGGTAGTCCGGCTCGCCAACCGTGTTCTGGAAGGCCGCAAACTCTTCCTCGATGGCCGCCAGCGTCGCGGCAGTTCCGTGCTCGCCATCCGCAACGGTCCTCTCGATACGGCCCTGCAACTCGGCCAACTCAAGAATCGGTACCTTCCCCGCCTCCGCCCAACTCAAGCCGCAGAAGACCAAGGCGGTCGCCAAAAGCAACCGCCAGAGTACGCACCCCCTCCCGAAGCCTCCCATCAGAGTCACCGTGCGCGAACGGCCGCTTGCCGCCGCAAGACCAGCACTACTAGAGCGAGGCCCGCCAGCGCCCATGCCGCAAGGATCGCCAGCGGCCAATCTTCCCCCCGCATGAAGAGCAGTGCAGGCCGCAACGGAAAGGCGAAGCTAAAGGCATACAGCATCGAGTCGCTCTCGAACAAGACGAAAAACGCGTCGCAGAGGAACATCCCGAGGAAGTAGTAAACGCTTGCAAAGCCATAGTCGCCGGCGCTGGAGTTTGCCAATAGGGAAATGCCCACCGCGAGCAGCGCGTACGCCACAAAGGTCATGGCCGCGCCAACGAGTATCCGCAACGCGTCCGTGCCCGCTGGCAGGTAGGAAAACAACGCAGCAGACGCGACGATCAGGAATGCCATCGAGATCGTCACGAAGAGCAGTCGCGTGACTACAAAGCCAAGAAACAGATGACCCGTCCAAAACGGCAGGCTCTTGAACTCGCGCGCCAAGCCCTGCGTCAGATACGTGCGGATCATCGGGCCCACCATATAGAGCGCGTCGCTCGAGCACATCACGCCGATCATTCCCGGCAAAACGAACTCGGCATACACGAAACTCCGATTCTGGCCGAGACCGAAGGTCAGACCGAAGATCGCAAACAGCAGCAACGGCAGCAGCAGAGTGAAAAAAGACGCCAAACGGCTCAGCTCTCGCCGCCCGAAACTGGTACTTAATGATGATCGCCAAGCTATTCACGACTCTGTTCCAGCTCTGCCTTCAAAAGCAAGTATACATCTTCGAGTGTCACCAGCGACTCCGAATACGCCACTGCGTTGCGTTTGGCCACTTTGAGCGCCGCGTCCCTGCCTTGCTCGTCCTCGTAGTACAAGTATGTGTAACCGTGCGCTTCCACCCTCGCGAAGCGCTCCGTACCCTCCGCACCGGTACTGGTGGCAGACTGCGCCCATGCAAGTCGACCTCTCTGCGGTATCGTCGCCATCCATTCACCCAAAGACCGCGGCTCGCCCACCATCCTGCCCGCTGCCAGAAGGCAAATGCGGTCGTGCGAGCGCAGTGCCTCTTCCCAGAGGTGCGTCACGATGACGGTCGCACCCCGGCGTTTCTCGACAAGTCGCCAGAATATCCTGCGCTGCATCGGATCCAAACCATCCGTGGGCTCGTCAAGAATTGCCAGCAGAGGATCAAAAAACAATGCTGCGTACAACGCCAACCGTTTCCTTTCGCCAGCAGAGAGAGCCCGAAACCGCCGCCCTCCTATTTCGTCAAGCCTAAGTTGCTCAGCCATCGCGTAATTCGGTTGCACACGCCGAAGTCGGCTGTACATTTCGACAATATCGCGCGCTCGCAACTCCGCGAACGTGGCAAATGAGTCGTAGGAGATGCCGATGGAGTGCAAGTCTAGTTCGCTGCTTCTCAAAACAGATCCAGAGAAGGGCACGCAATCAGCGATCACGTCAATGAGCGTGCTTTTGCCAGCTCCGCTTTCCCCAAAGATCACGAGCGTCTCGGCGGGCATGATCGACAGATCTACACCGTCAAGGATTGGAAATCCTTCCGCTTCGACACCCACGCCTTGCAGCGACAGCAAGGCTCCTGGAACATCCACACTCACTTCGGCACACCGACAACCATGACGTTCTGTAGGCGATTTGCGCCGGCGCTCAGAACCCTGCGTTGCCCGAGCGAATGGTGGCCAAGTATTCCACGTCCAAGCGCTCGTAGTCGCTGCCGCCCGGCTTCATCACGTACACGGGATCGTCGATCGCGCCGATGTCGTAGCCCTCGCGCTTGAGGTCGCCCTTCACCATCTTGAAGGTGCCGGTCAGCGCCATGCCGGACTGCACGCGCACGAAGACTGGTCTGGCGAAGGGCGGCAGCTCGCGTTGCATGTGCGCCGCCAGGGCCGCGAAATCCACCTCCGCACCGCTGTCCGCCATGCTGATCGCCGCCATGCCGGCGCGCCCGTCGGCGCCGGGCACTTCCACGCCGTAGACGTTGCAGAACTCGATGCCGGGGAAGTCGCTCACGATGTCGCTCACTTCGTTCGTGGAGACGTTCTCCGACTTCCAGCGGAACGTGTCGCCGATGCGGTCGACGAACTGGTAGTGGGCGTAGCCGAGGGAGAAGCCGACTTCCACTTCGCGGATCAGGTCGCCGGTGTTGAACCAGGCGTCGCCGGTCTCGAAGACGTCGCGCAGCACCTTCTTTTCCGTGGCGTCGGCGTCCGTGTAGCCCTCGAAGGCGGCGCTGGGGTTGATGTGGCCGAGCAGCAGCCCCGGCTCGCCCTTGGCCGCTTCGATGCAGCGGCCTTCGGCGTCGCGGGCGATTTCGTCCGCGTCCACGTCGTAGCGCACCAGGGCGACCCGCGACGACGTCATGCCGATGGTGCAGTCCTTGTTGAGCAGGTTGGCGAAGGCCACGTTGCCTTCGCTGGCGCCGTAGAACTCGGTGATGCGCTTGATGCCGAAGCGCTTCTTGAAGCGCAGCCAGACGTCCGGCCGCAGCCCATTGCCCATCATGGTGGCCAGCGGCGAGTCGTGGTCGTCCGGGCGCACCGGCGTGTTGTCCAGATAGCGGCACAGCTCGCCCACGTAGATGAAGCAGGTACACCGGTGCTGCCGCACTTCGTCCAAGAAGGCGCTGGCCGAGAAGCGCCGGCGCACGAACATCGACGCGCCGGTAGCGAACGCGGCGCCGGCGCCGATCATCAGTCCGGTGCCGTGGTAGAGCGGCAGGCAGATGTAGAGGCGGTCCTCCGGCGTGCAGCGCAAGCCCGCGGTGCCGGCCAGCTGAGCGCTCGCCAGGTAGCGGCGGTTGGAGAGGATGGCCGCCTTCGGCAGGCCGGTGGTGCCGGAGGTGAAGATGTACATGGCCGTCTCGCCCAAGGTCGTCTCGGCCGTGTCCGGCGGATTCGTCTGCGGCTGCTCGGCGCTCGCCGCCTCCGCGTCAATGGCCCAGTTGGCCGGTTCCGGCGCCGCCGAGTTGCCGGCGTCCGGCAGCACGTAGTAGTCCTCCCCTTCGCGCAGCTCGAGATCGCCCTTCACCTCCTGGATGGCGTCCTGCACTTCGGCGCCGAAGATGCACTTCTTGGATGCCGTGACGGTGATGCAGTGGCCCAAGGGGCGCTGGCGCAGATTGGTGTTGATGAGACCCGCCGTGACGCCGAGCTTGTTGGCACCCATCAACAGCGCCAGAAACTCGATGCGGTTCTCCATCATCACGCTCACCACGTCGCCGCGCTGCACGCCGCCGCTCTTGAGCATGTGGGCGTAGCGGTTGGCCAAGGCGTTGAACTCGGCCCAGGTGACGGTGGCGATTGCGCCGTTCGGCGCCGGGCAGACGACCGCCGGCTTGTCGCCCATTTGCGCGGCATTGCGCTCCACGGCCGCCGCCATGCAGTCCTGCTCTTCGAGCGGACGCGGCACCATGCCTTTCTTCAGCGCCAGCAAGGTGGGGACGTCGGCCAGCACCGACGCCACGTCTCGGATTCCCATGATTCCTCCTCAAGCGGCCAGCCAACGGTCTCGAAACGCACCATAGACACGATAGGCGCGAAAAGGAAGAATGACGCATGGCGCTGGTTGGCCGCGGAACACGAGCGGCGACCTGCTGGGAGGGAAACGCCATGATGGAGATGCTGCTCGCAATCTTCGGCGCGGGGCTGGTCACCGGGGTGATCGCCGGCGCCGTCCTCAGCTACTTCATTCCCGCCGCGATTGCCGCGTTCAACCGCCATCCGCACCTGTTCCCCGTGTTCCTTCTCAATCTGCTCCTGGGCTGGACTGGCTTCGGCTGGGCAGCCGCCTTGGCATGGGCCGTGGTGCCGCTGACGAACAGGCCGGGCGCGGACGCCGCGACCCACGGCTGAGTGGTGGGTTTCGACCGGCAGCGCTGGCTGGGACGCTTCGAGCTCGAGGCCCACGGCGCCACGCCGCGCGGCGAGGTGATCGCCGGCGTGACGACGTTCCTGGCGATGGTCTACATCACGGTGGTCAATCCGGCCATCCTCTCCGATGCCGGAATGGACTTCGGCGCTGTCTTCGTGGCGACTTGCATCGCCGCCGCGGCGGGCACGCTAGCCATGGGATGGCTGGCGAACTACCCCATCGCGCTCGCGCCGGGAATGGGGCAGAACGCCTTCTTCGCCTATGCGGTGGTCATCGGCTCCGGACACCACTGGCAGACCGCCTTGGGCGCGGTGTTTCTCTCCGGCGTGCTGTTCGTGGTCTTGAGCGTGCTGCCGGTGCGCCAGTGGCTGGTCGACGCGATTCCACGCAACCTGAAACTCGGCATGGCGGCCGGCATCGGCTTGTTCATCGCCCTCGTGGGCCTGCGCAACGCCGGCATCATCGTCGACGACGATGCAACGCGGGTGTCCTTCGGCGACTTCGTCTCGTTCGGCCCGGCGGCCACCTTGGCCGGGTTCATCGCCATCGTCGGCTTGGCCGCGCGCAAGGTCGCGGGGGCCGTGGTCATCGGCATGCTCGGCATCGCCGTGGCCGGCTGGGTGTTCGGCGGCGCTCCGTTCCACGGCGTGGCGGCGCTGCCGCCGTCTCCGGCGCCGGTGCTGTTCAAGCTGGACATCGCCAGCGCGCTGAGCCTCTCGATGCTGACGGTGATTCTGACGATGCTGCTGGTGGACGTCTTCGACACCGCCGGCACGCTGGTCGGCGTGGCCACCCGGGCCGGCCTGGTCGGCGCGGACGGCAAGCTGCCGCGGTTGCGCCCTGCCCTGCTTGCGGACTCCGGCGCCACCTTGGTCGGCGCACTCGCCGGCACGTCCTCGACGACGAGCTTCATCGAGAGCGCGGCAGGCGTCGAGAGCGGCGGACGCACCGGGCTCTCGGCGCTGGTTGTGGCCGGCTTGTTCCTGCTGTGCCTGCTCTTCGCGCCTTTGGCGGAGAGCGTTCCCGCCTACGCCACCGGCGCCGCGCTGCTGTACGTGGCCTGCTTGATGGTGCGCAGCGTCTCCGATCTGGATTGGAACGATTTGACGGAAGCGGTTCCCGCCGTGACGACCGCCATCGCCATGCCGCTGAGCTTCTCCGTCGCCGACGGCATCGGCGTGGGCTTCATCGCCTACGCCTTGATCAAGGCGCTGTCCGGGCGGTTCCGCGAGTGCCCGCTGGCGGTCTATGTGGTGGCGCTGATCTTCCTGCTCAAGTTCACTGTGCTGTAAGCGGGCGAGGGTGGCGCTGGCGCGGCGCCGCTTCTTCAAGCTTCGGATTTCGCCTTCAACGACAGCATCCAGTCGCGGATGCGGTGGCGCGTCCACGGGATGTCCAAGGCGATGAACGCGACGCCGAGGGGGAACATCCAGAAGCCGAGCAGGGGAAAGAAGCCGAACACCCCGCCGATCATGAACAGGACGCCAATCAGCGAGCGCAGCCCGAAGGGCACGCGGGCGTCTCCCCAGCGCAGGATGCGGTAGGTCGCGCCAGCGGCTGTTCTGGCGAGGGAACGGCGGCTGAACGCCGCGCCCACGCCGGCGCGGCCATGCCGATTGCCGGTGGCCAAGCGGCTACACCATGATCGGGCGGTCGTCCGGCGCGTCGTGGCGGTCCGGGTGGGCGCGACGTTCGAGATCGGGATCGACGGAAAGGAAGCGGTAGCGGCCGTCCTCGTCCAAGGAGCGGCGCAGCCGGTTGCGGTGCATCAGCAGATGGCAGTGGGCGATTGCCTCGCCGAGCGCCATCATCGTCTGCCGGGCGTCCAGCTTGCGCTTGAACAGCACCGGCAGCAGATCCTTGGCGGTCTGCGGCGCAACGCATGTCTCCTCGATGGCCAGCATCCGATCCTCGTGATGGCCGATGAGGTCGCGCAGCCGCTCGCGCACGCCGTAGAAGGGCAGATTGTGCGCCGGCAGCACGAAGGTGCGCTCCGGCATGTCCAGGAACTTGTCGTGGGATTCCATCCACACCTTGAGCGGATTCGCCTCCGGCTCCGTGGGATGGACGCTGACGTTGGACGTGATGACCGGCAGGATCTGATCGCCGGAGATCATCACCCCCAGACTGTGGCAGTGCAGGCAGGCGTGCTCCGGCGAGTGCCCAGCCCCAACCACGACGTGCCAATCGTGCTCGCCGATGGTGAGGATGTCGCCGTCCTGCAGGCGGCGAAAGCCCATCGGCAGGGCGCTTGGCATCGCCATGGCGGAACTGCCGCCTTTCGGCAGCCGCGAGCGCCACATGTCGCGCATCTTCTGCATGTGGTCGGTGGGCATGCCGTAGCGGTGGTAGAACTCCTCGCCCTGCCAACTGCCGTGGGACGACGAAAAGCCCATCGTCGTGTACGAGCGCGCCTGGTAGTACTCGGCGCGGGTCATGTAGAGCGGGCAGCGGAAGTGGTCCACGATCATGCCCGCCTGGCCGATGTGGTCCGGGTGCATGTGCGTGCAGATCACGCCCTTGGCGGGCCTGCCGCCCATGGCCGTCTCGAAGACCTGGTGCCAGAGCTGTTTCGTCTGGCGGTTGCCGAGGCCGGTGTCGACCACGAACCAGCTGTCTCGATCGTCGATGAGGTAGAGGTTGATGTGCGTCAAGGAGCCGCCCATCGGCATCGTCAGCCAATGCACGCCCTCGGCCACCTCGACGGTGGTGCCCGGAGTCGGATGCGAGTCGTAGGGGTATTCGAGGGCCATCTGACGGCGAGTATAGCCGACCATGTTCCAGGCAATGTCGCCTGTGGCCGCTCCGCGCTTTGCGGCGGCCCGGCACCGGCGGTTTAGGGCCGGTCGAGCGCCTAGATGCGCTGGCCCGTGCCGTTGGAACTCAAGGGAGAGAAGGCGACTTCCGCCTGGTTTGCCGCCGAGCGCGTTCCGAAGGCGCGCTTGAACGTCGTCAACACGGCGGCGATCAGCAGCTTGACGTCCAGCCACGGGCCGAGGCTGGCGATGTACTGGTTGTCGTAGCCGAGCTTCTCGCGCGGGCTGGAGTGGTAGTGCCCCTGCACCTGGGCGATGCCGGCGATGCCCGGCTTCACGCGCAGCCGCTCGCCGAAGGTCGGCAGGTGTTCGGCAATCGCCTGATGGCGGGCGGCCGTCTCCGCGCGCGGCCCCACCAGGCTCATCTCGCCGCGCAGCACGTTGGCGATCTGCGGAATCTCGTCCAGATGCAGCTTGCGCAGCACGCAGCCCACGCTCGTCAAGCGCTCGTCGCCCGGCGTCGCCAAGTGCGAATCCACCGCATCCGGCTTCATGGTGCGGAACTTGATGATGCGGAACACGCGCCCGTTCAGCCCAAGCCGCTCCTGCAGGTAGAAGATGGGGCCGCGGTCCTCCAGCCAGATCGCCGCCGGAATGACGACGAGTGCCAAGAGCCAGAACGGCAGAAGAAGCACGCCGGCGAGGCCGATGACGCAAACGTCGAAGATTGACTTGTAGCCAGCGTCCGGCATAGCCATGCAACCGTCGCTCCCTCGACAGACGGAGCCGCGACAATAGTGCCTCCACACCCCCTTGTCTATGCAATTTCGGCGCAATCCACAGGCCGTCGAAGCCTGACGACAGCGGGATTGCCGAGCGCCGATTGCGTCGGATGGCGTCGGAAAACGGCGCTCCGTGGGCAGGCTTTTTCGCTTTTCAAGGCCTTTGTTTCAAGTTCCAAGCCCCCACTTCCACTGCCGAGACACGGTTCAGCCTGTTCAACCAAAGGAGGTAGACATGAACATCGTGCGTTGGGATCCCTTCCGGGATCTGGATCGAGCCTTCGAACGGCGCGGCGCTCTCGAGTGGCAGCCGCCGGTGGACATCCGCGAAAGCAAGGATGGCTACCGCGTGGAGGTGGAACTGCCCGCCATCGACCGCAAGGACGTGCGCATCGAGATCAAGGAGCGCACCCTGCTGGTCGCCGGCGAGCGGCACTCCGCCGACGACGCCCAGGACGGCCGCCTGCACCGCCGCGAGCGGCGCTTCGGCAAGTTCGCGCGCAGCTTCCGGCTGCCGGAGGACGCCGACCCGAACGCGGTTCGCGCCGCGGCCAAGGACGGCGTGGTGACCATCGACGTCGCCAAGCGCGCCACCGCGCAGCCGCGCGAAGTCGAGGTGCAGGCCGCCTGAGGCTCGCCCCGAACGCCGTGCCCTTCGCAGCGCAAGCACGATTGGCGCGGCGTCTTCGGGGTTTCCCGTTCGCCCAACTCCCCGGGCCACTGCTCTAGAATCGCCACTGCCACACACGCGCCGTGCCGAAATCGCGGCGCGGTTCCCCATGTATATTCCCCCCGTCCGCTCCATGAGGCCGCGCATTCCCCGTGACGGAGAGTTGCCACATCGCCTTCGTGATGGACGCCATCGAGACGTGCAACGTCAAGAAGGACTCCACCCTGGCCATGATCCGCGCGGCGCAGCGGCGCGGATGGCGGATTTCCGTGCTCGGCATCGGCGACCTCGCCTTGCAGCACGGCGCGGTGGTCGGCTGGATGCAGGATCTGACGCTGGTTCCCGAGGCCCTGGAGGACTTGGACGCCATCGCCCAGGCCGACGCCTACTACCGGCTTGGGCCGCCCCTGCGCCTGCCGCTTGCGGACATGGACATCGTGATGATGCGCAAGGACCCGCCCTTCGACATGGAGTACGTCTACGCCACCTACCTGTTGGAGCGGGCGGCGGAGCAGGGCGCGCTGGTGGTGAACGCGCCGCGCGCCTTGCGCGACTGCAACGAGAAGTTCTTCGCCACGCGCTTCGCCGCGTGTACGCCGCCGCTGATCGTGGCGTCGCGCAAGGCGCTGCTGATGGACTTCCATGCCGAACACGGCGACGTGGTGTTCAAGAAGCTCGACGGCATGGGCGGCATGAGCATCTTCCGCGTGCGCCGGGACGATCCCAACCTGCGCGTCGTCATCGAGACGCTCACGGACAACGAGAAGCGCCCGGTGATGGCGCAGAAGTTCATCCCCGAAATCAGCGCCGGCGACAAGCGCATTCTGCTCATCGATGGCCGCGCCGTGCCCTACGCGCTGGCGCGGGTGCCGATGCAGGGCGAAAGCCGCGGCAACCTCGCCGCGGGAGGGGAAGGCGTTGGCCAAGCGCTCTCGGAACGCGACCGCTTCATCGCCGATGCGCTGGGGCCGGAACTCGCCGCGCGCGGGTTGCGCTTCGTGGGCATCGACGTGATCGGCGACTACCTCACCGAGGTCAACGTCACCTGCCCCACCTGCATCCGCGAGCTCGACCGCCGCTACGGCCTGGACATCGCCGGCGACTTGCTGGATGCAGTGGCGGGAAGCCTCGGCTGACCCCGCCGTTCGGAACGTCGTGCAAGGCATCGTCGCGACAGTTCATCCCGGCCCGCGCGCCTTGGCCGGCCGGCGCGACGTTTCCGCCCGGGAACGCCACGCTCCGCACACTGCTGCCTGCGTCGCCGTGGCCGTCGCCATTCACTTGGCGTTGTTCTTCGGCGTGCAAGTCGCGGCGCCGTTGGCCCCGGCGCCAAGCGCCGTCGTTCCGGTCGTTCTGGCAACGCTCCCGGCCGTCAACGCGTCTGACGCGCCGCCCGAACAGACGCCAACCCAGCCGCCGCCCGCTGCCGCATCCCAAGCCGAAGCGAGCAAGGCAGGGGAACACTCCGCTGCGGGCTCCCGCGAGGAAGAACCGCGTGCCGAAGCGCCGCGGCGCATGGCACCGTCGCCCAGTCCGCCTGTCGCCGCCCCGCTGCGAAGTCCGTTCGCTGGCGCAAGCCTCGACGCCTTGGCGCTGGCCACGGCGGCCAACGCAGCGGACAACCCGACGCCGCGCCGGGCCGGGCTGCGGGTGCGCCGACTCGGCAATGTCGCGCCGCCGAGCCCCGACTTCGCCTATTATCTAAACTCTTGGCGACGCAAGGTCGAACGCATCGGGCAGCTGAACTATCCGCAGCAAGCGCGCGCCGAAGGCATCGTCGGCAATCTGCGCCTGCTGGTGGCCATTGCGCCCGACGGCGCATTGGACGAGGTGCGCGTGCTGGAGACGAGCGGCCACAAGCTGCTCGACGACGCCGCGCTGCGCATCGTGCGCCTGGCCGCGCCCTACGCGCCCTTTCCACCGGCCATGAAGGCCACCACGGACATCTTGGAGATCGAACGGACTTGGCGCTTTCTCGACAGCCGACTCTCGTCGTAGCCCACCGCCCCAAGCCACGCCTGTGCGCCACTCGTGCAGCGCGCCCGGCAACCTGGAACTGAACAATGCGCTTGGCAGGCCAATTCCTCATCAGCATGCCGAAGCTGCACGGCACGGTGTTCGGCGACAGCGTCATCTACGTCTGGTCGCACGACGACGACGGCGCCCAAGGGCTGATCGTCAACCGGCTGCACGAGCTGACGCTCATCAAGCTGCTGCACCAACTCGATCTGCCGGCGCAGATCACCGACGATGCGCCGGTGGCCGACGGCGGCCCGGTGGAACCGCAGCGCGGCTTCATCCTGCACACCAACGACGTGCGCGTGGATTCCAGCGAAGACGCCGGCGCGGGACTCGTCATTTCCCACAGCCGCGAAATCCTCGAACTGATCGCCTCGGCGCAAGGGCCGACGCGCTACCTCGTGGCGCTCGGCTACGCCGGCTGGGGCCCAGGCCAGCTCGAATACGAGGTGCAGGATTCCGCCTGGCTCACCGCGCCGAGCAGCATCTACGTGTTGTTCGAAGCGCCATTCGGCGAGCGCCTGGATCAGGTGGCGGCCACCCTCGGCATCGATCTGCGCCTGCTCGGCACGGACGCCGGCCTCGCTTGAAACAGTGGCGGCGCTGGTCTTCGACTTCGGCCTGAAGCACATCGGCGTCGCCGTTGCGGAACCGCAAGCCGACTTGGCGCGAGGCATCGCTTCCGTCGCGGCGAAGGACGGCGTCCCGCGCTGGAACGCGCTCGATGCGCTGGTGCGCGAGTGGCGGCCCGCCGCGCTCGTCGTCGGCCTTCCCCTCAACATGGACGGTACGCCAAGCGAAATGTCGAAGCGCGCTCGCGCCTTCGGCCAACTTCTCGGCGAACGCTACGCCCTGCCGGTGGACTACGCCGACGAGCGCTTGTCTACGTTCGAGGCCGTCTCCCGGGGCGCCGACGCCGCCGATGCCCACGCCGACGCCGCAGCCGTCATCGCCGAGACCTGGCTCAGCCGCTAGCCAATTCGCCGGCGACCGGCGGCGTTTCGATCACGCCTTCGGCGGCAAGGCGCGCCACGCTCTGCTCCAAGGTCGTCATGCCCTGCGCCGCCGACGTCTGCATCGCCGTGCGCAATTGCGCCACCTTGTGTTCGCGGATCAGATTGCGCACCGCCGGCGTTGCCAGAAGAATCTCGTGCGCCGCGACACGGCCACCGCCGAGGCGCGGCAGCAGCTTCTGCGCGACCACCGCTTGCAGCGACTCGGAGAGCATCGCCCGCACGCTGTCCCTCTCGCCGCCGGGAAACGCATCGATGATCCGATCCACGGTCTTCGGCGCCGAGGACGTGTGCAGCGTGGCCAGCACCAGATGTCCGGTCTCGGCGGCGGTCAAGGCAAGGCGGATCGTCTCCAGATCGCGCATCTCGCCGATCAGGATGACGTCCGGATCTTCCCGCAGCGCCGCCCGCAGGGCGTCGGCGAAACTCGGCGTGTCGCGGCCAACTTGCCGCTGGGTGACCAGACAGCAACGTGACGGGTGGACGAACTCGATGGGATCTTCGATGGTGAGGATGTGCTGCCGCCGCGTGGCGTTGACGTGGTCCACGAGCGCCGCCAGCGTGGTGCTCTTGCCCGAGCCCGTGGCGCCGGTGACCAGCACCAAGCCGTGCGACGCATCGGCGATGCGGCGAAAGACCGCCCCCATCCCCAGCGCCGCCATGTCCGACACTTCGAGCGGCAGCGCGCGGAACGCCGCCCCAGGCCCGCGGTGGTGCCGATAGGCGTTGACGCGATAGCGCCCGACGTTCGGCAACTCGAAGCAGAAGTCCCGCTCCGCCGCCTCGACCCCGCCCGCTTCGGGCGCGACTTCCTCCAGCGCATTGCGAATCCAAGCCGAATCGAGCGCGCCTTCGTCAAGTGCCTCGATTTCGCCATCGACGCGCAGCAGCGGCGGCTGCCCCGCCGACACATGCAGATCCGACGCCCCACGCCGATTCGCCAACGCAAGAAGCGCCGCAATGCCGCTGCCAGCCGGTGTTCCGATTCCATTGCCCATCGCTTGAGCCCTTTCGCCATTGAGAGGACTAGGGACGATAGGACTGCGCGGCTACGCCAAACTAGGGAAATCGCCCCCTCGCGGTGTGCGAAATCGCGGAAATCCGTGTGCGAATTCGGCCAAAGGCGCATTGCGACAGCGGCGTCGATCACGATGGCCATTCACGGCGCCCCTCGTCTCGCCACCGGAGGAACTCCTCGTGGGACAGGGTGGTGTCCCTTGCCTCGCGCTTGCGGAACATCTCGGTGGCAACGACCTCGAAGAGCATTGCACGGAACGACTCGAAGTCATCCCGAAACTCTGCCTGATTCACCCGAACGTACTTCCAGACGTCGCCCGCGGTTTCGCTCATTCTGCGGCACCAATCCTCGATCACGGCGTCCTTCTCTCCCGCGCCCTCCCAAACACGGCCCTTCGTCTCGATCATCCAGTTGATGTTCTTCCCGTCCAGATCGCGCTGCACCGCCACCCAATCCGGGTAGTAGACGCCGATAGCGCCGCTGCGCTTCAAGTAGTCCACACGAGGCATGGCGCTGGAAGCGCCTTGCTCGGTCGTGCGGAGGGCCCGAAAGCGCAGGACGTCTGGCGCACGGTCCAGAAACTCCGCGAACAAGCGCTCGAAGTTGCTACAAGCAGGCATGTCGCTAACGACCATCCCCCGACTCGCTGAAGTACGCGCTACAACAGCGTGAGGTCATCGTGCGAGATGACCACGGAGAGTGCTCTTCTTGAGCTCATTAGCGCACATCTCAGCCCTTGCTCGGTCATATCCAGCTGTCGCCCGCCAGCAAGAGAACGTGCTCCGCGTGCCGCCCGAAGAAGCTGCGCCGCGTCGTGAAGAAGGGCGCTAGGCGACGGTCTTGCCCCGGCAGCAACGCGCTACGCGCACCTTGGGCCATTGCGTTGTCGCTTTGGAAGTGCGGCGCCCAGATGTCAAGAAGGTCTCGCCACCGCCTCTCTCGGGCCGCACGCAGCCGTTCGACGTTGAGACCTAGGATCTCTATGGTCTTCTCGACTCTGGCGATCTCATCTTCCGACTCGCAGACACGGTCGTCAGCTTCAACTCGACCGTCGTTTCGGACCGTCAAAAGCGAGGGCTGTGCAGGCAGTCGTCGCGGGTCCAAGAACTGTGGGTCATCGCGTTCTGCCTTGGCCTGACCACAGCTCAGATTCCGTCTCGGTGGCCTGAGAAACCGCTCTTCATCTTTCGACTCGACGGTACCGCCTTTGCAGCAGGCGATCATGTTGGCGACTTGCAATGCCGCCTCGGGTTGGACGTTCTGAGGCACCACATGCTCGACTTGATGGTTCGATTGATGCAGGCGAATCTCGATCTCGCAGTATCCGCACAATCCTCGCTGAAGATTGACCAATTCGGCGATGAGTTCCCTGTAGGCGGTGCCTTCCCTATAGTCTCTGAACTCGCCGTAGCCTGGTGATGTCGCTTCGTCGAGGTAGCTCAACAGTCCCGGCGTGGGTTCGACCATTGCCCTAATGCGCTTCATGAGTTCCGCCCGCCGACCGCGGCCTGCCTTGCCATCTCCATGTCGGCACGATCGAGAGCTGGGTCTTGCGGGGACAGCTCTTCCAATGCTCTCCGAAGACCTATTGCGGATTTTGTCAGGCCTCTCCCGCGTCCAACAAGGCGCATGTACTCTTGGAGCTTGTCCGTGAAGTCGTTGGCGGGCCTTGCCTTCACGCCCATTACGTCTACAAGCACGTTGCCGGCTTCTGCGCCGTACGTTGTCGCCGACGTGCGACTGGCCAGGACCGCACCATCCTCCCGATGCAATTCGACCACTTGCTCCGGCATGACGGTCGTCAGCACTTGTGGACTATGCGTCGAGACGATGAACTGCGCGTTCGGAAACGTGCGCGTCAGGTCTCGAAGGATGCGCTGCTGCCAGGACGGATGCAGGTGAAGATCCACTTCGTCGATCAGCACCACGGCTTCCGATTGGAGTGGATTCGCCAAGTGGGGATTGCCCTGTGCCATTCGTCGAGCCAAGTCGCCAGCCAATGCCAGAACCGCTCGACAGCCGCCGCTCAGCTCGCCGAGGCTGCGGTCTTCCGTTCTTTCGCCAACTCTCTCGGAGACGACGAAACGCATTGGACGCATCTTGACACGAGGCTCGGAGACGCTCTCGACCATGGATGTAATCGCGTCACGCACCGCGGAGAGGTCCGTCAGTTGGTGGCTCGGTAGTTCCTTCTGCTCGCGCAGCTCTTCGTTCTCCTTCTCGTAGAACCACTCGAACAGCTCTCGGAAGCTCGTCTTGGCCGCAAGGGCGCCGGCGAGTGCCAGGTGGCGACTGGTGCCGGCCTTGCGTTTCGCACCCGGCCTGATCGCGTCGACCACTGCTCTGTCGGTGTCGTAGTACGCGACGATCGGCAGGTCAGCGGGCGGCTCCCCTATCGAATCGGTCTCGTTCAACCAGTTCTTCAGGCCACGCAGAGGGCCAGCGGGGAGGTGCTCTCCATTTGGTTCCTCCTGCCAGTCCAAGCGCTTTCCCAGCCTCTGTTCCCAGGCGACTTCATCAGTCGTCTTCAGGAACACCCGCGTATAGTCGCTGCCGTACCGCCTGTCGGCCTTCTTGAGGCGGAGGCCAGCGACCCCCAGCGCTGTGGGAATGGCACCAAGGCCAGCGGCAATGGCGCTCAAGACGCTCGTCTTGCCATGAGCGTTGTCTCCGTGCAGCACCGTAACTTGCGGGTGAGGCCGCAGTTCAAGGCGATCGATGGCGCGGAAGTTCCGAATCCGGATCGATTCCAGCTTCACGGCACAGCCCCAATCGAGTTCAGCCCAAGGCACCGTGGCACGGGGCGGCACTGCATGCTCGGTTGCGGTAGCCGCGGCCACGCATCGAACTGCGGGCGGTCGAAGTCCTCCGGGTAGCTGAAGCGCGGGCAGGGCGAGAGGTCGAAACCGTTCATGCCCTCGGCGCCGATGTCCACTGCGGCCACTGCCATCGTCAATCAACCTTCGCCACCCGCTCTGGCCAGTAGCGTAGCACCATCAGCGCGTCCCCCTCGCTCTTCGGCGGCCCAGTAGAACAGCAGCCGATTCCACGCGGCGTCCACGGCGTTGTTCCAAGATGTGGGCCTAGGTGCAGAGTTGCGTTCGCAGGCCGATGGCCGCCACCTCGCCAATGCCAAGGACGGGGCGTGGTCCGAACCTGGCGGACTGCCTGATCTCGGTCTGGCGGATACGCTGCGCCGCGTCGAGGCGCGGCGGCGCGAGATCCGTTGGAGCGTTGAACTTCGCCCGAAGGGCGCGTCCGGCGGGCGCGGGAGCGCTACTCCACCCAAGCGCCCCATTTGTTCGGCATGGCCATGCGCCCGGCCTTCAGGTACACGAACGCTTTGCCGAAGAACAGCAGCAGCGCTTCGTTGAACACCAGCAAGTGAGTCGCCAAGGGTACGCGCTCGCCGCCGCGGGCGATCGTGCGCGATGCATCGTTTTGCGACAGGCTCTCCAGCGCGGTTTCCAACTCCGCGTCGAGTTCGGCGTGCCACTTGCGCAAGCGTTCTATGTCGCCAGCGATGGAAGTGTCGTGGTAGCGGTACTCGAAATCGGCCGTGAAGGTTCGGAAGGAGGCCGCGTAGCTATGCTGCGTTTCGCCGATGCGCAGACACAGCTCGCCCAGCGTCGGATTGGCGCTGCTCGGGCGGAATGCCAATTCACGATTCGTCAGCGCCGCCAGCAGTTCGTTGCGCGGCACCAGCGATTCTTTGATGGTTTCCCGAAACGTCCGTTCGATTTCGGCGATCAAGTTCGGCTCGACATTCGCGTGCGCGGAACGCCAGCATAGAGCATCTTCGCGTCCTCCACCGGCGCCGCGCCGAGGGATTGGTCGGCACCTGCTATTCTGCCGCCGCTTGGGTTCATGGGAAGTGCGCGGCGCTTGGAAATCAACGGAGAAATGGGCATCAAAGGGCGCGTTGGGGCGCTCAAGGCGGCCATTGCAGGCGCAAGCCGTGGGCGGGATGTGCGGCTGTTGGCCGTTTCCAAGGCCCGGAATGCCGAGGAAGTCGAAGCCGCCCACGGGGCTGGCCTCGTCGACTTCGGCGAGAACTACCTGCAGGAGGCGTTGCCCAAGATGTCGGCGCTGGCGCATCTTCCCTTAGTCTGGCATTTCATCGGCGCCATCCAGTCCAACAAGACGCGGGACATCGCCGGCCGTTTCCAGTGGGTGCATACGGTGGATCGGGCGCGCATCGCCAGCCGGCTGGACGCTGCGGCGCGGCAGTCCATCGACGTCTGCATTCAGGTGAACATCGACGCCGAAGCGCGGAAAGCCGGGGTTGCGCCGGAGCAGGCCAGGGCGCTTGTCGTCCACGTTCGCGGCCTGCCGCGCTTGCGGCTGCGCGGCCTCATGGTCATCCCCAATCCGGGGGTCGATGCCCGTGGTAGCTTTCGCCGCACGCGGGCGCTGTTCGAGGCGCTGCGGCCACAGGCCGGGCCGCATTGGGACACGCTCTCCATGGGCATGTCCGGCGATTTCGAGACGGCCATCGAGGAAGGAGCGACCATCGTGCGCATCGGCACGGCCATCTTCGGCCCGCGGCCAAGCCGGGCCGCGCAATGACCGCCGTGGGCACGGGCGCAAGCGGCTCGGCATCCGCCAACGACGCCAAGATCGCGTTCATCGGCGGCGGCAACATGGCGCACGCCTTGGCCACGCGGCTGGCGACGTCCTGGGCCGGCGCGGTCGTCGTCGCCGAACCGATTGCCGAGCAGCGCACCCGGTTCGCGCCGCCTATTGCCACGACGGCCGACAACCGCCATGCCGTGGCGGATGCCGGGGTTGTCGTTCTGGCGGTCAAGCCGCAGGTCGTCGAGACCGTGGCGCGGGAAATCGCGCCGGCGCTTGGCACGGCGCTGGTGGTTTCCATCGCCGCCGGCGTGCCGCTCGCCGCCGTCGAACGTTGGCTGGGCGGTGCGCGGGGCGTGGTGCGCTGCATGCCGAATACGCCAGCGCTGCTCGGCGCTGGCATCAGCGGGCTGGTGGCCAACGCCGTGGCAACGCCAGCGGAACGACAACTGGCGGAAGCCGTGCTGAAGGCCGCGGGCGATGTGCTCTGGTTCCAGTCGGATGCCGATCTGGATGCGGTCACGGCGCTTTCCGGCAGCGGACCGGCCTACTTCTTCTACATGATCGAAGCGCTGCAGGCCGCCGGGCGGGATTTGGGCCTCGAGGCAGACGCCAGCAGGCGGCTGGCCGTCGCCACCGCTGCCGGGGCGGCGGCGATGGCCGCCGAGGGCGATGCCGCGGAATTGCGCCGGCGCGTGACCTCCCCCGGTGGAACAACCGAGCGGGCGCTCTCTATACTTGCCGAACGTTCGTTTCCGGCGGCACTGGCTGCGGCGGTGCGCGGGGCATTCGAACGGTCGCGGGAGCTGGCGCAGGAGTTGGGCGGGCATGAGTGAGTCGCTGGCGTTCATCGTCACTTTCGTACTGCGCGTGGCGGCGACGCTGTTCCTGCTGCGCTTCGTGCTGCAAGTGGTGCGGGCGAGCTTCTACAACCCGTTCTGCGAAGGCGTGGTGCGCTTCACGGACCCGATGCTGCGCCCGCTGCGCGTCGTTCTGCGGCCCTATCGGAACCTCGACTTGGCGTCTTTCGCCATGGCCTGGCTGGCGCACATGCTGGTGGTGGCGATCTTCGCGCTGGCGAACTCGCTCTCCCTGCATCCGCTGTTCGTCGTCAACGACGGCTTGCACCTGACGCTGACCTGGGTGCTGAACATCTTTCTGCTGGCGATCTTCGTGACCATCCTGATGAGCTGGCTCGCACCGAGCGTCCACTCCCCGGCGGCCAACATCGCCCGCGAAATCGCCGAGCCGGTGCTGGCGCCGGCGCGACGCCTGCTGCCGCCGCTGGCCGGCCTCGACCTCTCGCCGATGATTACGATTCTCGGCTTGTTCCTGATCCAGAGCTTCGTGCTCGGATCGCTGCTGCCGTACCGGCTGTGGGCCGGTTGAGCGGTACCGCGGACTCGGTCGGCCTGGTCGAACCTCGGCTTGCGCGCTACGACCAGCCGCTGACGTTGCAGTGCCGAGAGACGCTGCCCGGCTTCGAGCTGGTCTACGAGACCTACGGCGAACTGAACGCGGCCCGCTCCAATGCGGTGCTGGTGTGCCACGCGCTCTCCGGCGACCACCATGCCGCGGGCTACCACGCGCCCGAAGACCGCAAGCCCGGCTGGTGGGACGCCTGCATCGGGCCGGGCAAGCCCATCGACACGCGCAAGTTCTTCGTCGTCTCCTCGAACAACCTCGGCGGCTGCAACGGCAGCACCGGCCCGGCCTCCATCGACCCGCAGACGGGCGAACCCTGGGGCGAGCGCTTTCCGGCGGTGACGGTGAAGGACTGGGTTCGCACCCAAGCGCTGTTGGCGGACACCCTCGGCATCGAGTGCTTCGCCGCGGTGATCGGCGGCAGCCTCGGCGGAATGCAGGCGCTGCAGTGGGCCATCGACTTCCCGGAGCGCATCGCCCACGCGGTGGCCATCGCCGCCGCGCCCAAGCTCTCGGCGCAGAACATCGCCTTCAACGAGATCGCACGCCAGGCCATCCTCTCCGACCCGGACTTCCTGGACGGGCGCTACTTCGAGGCCGAGACGAAGCCGCGCAAGGGGCTGATGCTGGCGCGCATGGTCGGCCACGTCACCTACCTCTCGGACGACGGCATGGGCGTGAAGTTCGGGCGCGAGCTGAAGTCCGGCGACATCCGCTCGGCGCAGGACGTGCAGTTCCAAGTGGAGAGCTACCTGCACTACCAGGGCACGTCGTTCTCGGAACGCTTCGACGCGAACACCTACCTGCTGATGACCCGGGCGCTGGACTACTTCGACCCGGCCCTCGAATACGGCGGCGATCTGGTGGCGGCGTTGCGCCGGGCGAAGGCGCGGTTCCTCGTCCTCTCCTTCAGTTCCGACTGGCGCTTTTCGCCGGAGCGCTCCAACGAGATCGTCGACGCGCTCGTGGAGGCGCGCAAGGACGTGGCCAGCGCTGTCATCGAGGCGCCCCACGGCCACGACTCGTTCCTGCTCCCCAACGAGCGCTATTTCGACGTGCTCGGCGGCTACATGGACGCCGTGGCGGAACGCTGCGCCGGACCGGCGCCATGAGGCAGGACTTGGCGATCATCGCCGCGCTCATCAACCCCGGCGCGCGGGTGCTGGACCTCGGCTGCGGCGACGGCGAGCTGCTGCGCCATCTGACGGCGCACAAGGACGTCAACGGCTACGGCATCGAGAAGGGCGCGGCGGAGATCAGCGCCTGCGTGCGCGCCGGCGTGAACGTGATCGAGCACGATCTGGACCACGGCCTGGCGCGGTTTCCAGACGACAGCTTCGACATGGTGGTGATGACCGAGACGCTGCAGGCGGTGGCGGAGCCGTCCAAGCTGCTCGACGAGATGCTGCGCATCGGCGAGGAATGCGTGGTGACCTTCCCGAACTTCGGCCATTGGCGCTGCCGCCTGCAACTGGCGACCCGGGGCCGCATGCCGGTGGCGAACCACCTGCCGCACCAGTGGTACGACACGCCCAACATCCACCTCTGTACGTTCCACGACTTCGAGCGCCTCGTGGCCGCCAAGGGCCTGCCGATCATCGAACGCTCCATGGTGGACACCGCCTACGACGCGACGCGCTTCGTCAAACGCCTGCCGAACCTACTCGGCGCCCTCGCCTTCTACCGCCTGGGGCGGGTCGGCAGCGCATGAGGGCGGGTATCACAAAGAAAGGCGCTATCGCCACGATAGTGATCACGAAGTAGCCAGCCGCACGCCCCCAAGAAAACGCATCATCTCCGACCGATCGCGCAACAACGACAGTTAGGCTGAAGGCGAAGGCCGCCAAGCAGAAGACCATGCTCCTCAAGGGCGTGTCTAGCCACACCCTGACCTTGGCAATGAGAAGCCCTGCTGCCTCTACACGCTTCTTCAACCATGCAAACACCATTCAAGGACCTCCCCCGCGTCGCCTATGTCGGCTAAGCTGGCTAACGTGCGCACACTAACCGTACTCCAGTCCGTTCATTTTGTGCAAGACGGGCTGCGGCTCCCCATCGTCGCTTGGCGAAGCGATGGGAAGTCGCGGCTTTCCTCCAGCGGACTCCTGTCGTCGTCAGGGGTGTCGTCGCAGAAAAGGCTCGCCACGCCTAATGCGACGCCGACGAACGCCGCTGGCAGCCCAGGGGTACCAGTGCGCCAAAAACGGTTGGCTACGCCCTGGGAAACGAGCCCTCGCCTCCTACCGTTTGGGGCGGGTCGGCAGCGCATGAGGGCGGGATGGGCGCGAAAGAGGGCGGCGCACGGCCTCGCGTTGTTCCTCGTCGCCCTTGCCACGCATGGCCATGCCGAGCAGTTCAAGACCTTCGGCCAGTGGCAGATCCACTACATCGCCTTCAACGCCTCGATGCTCTCGCCGGCGATTGCGGAGCGCTACGGCATCGTGCGCGGGCGCAACAAGGGCCTGGTGAACATCAGCGCCGTGGGCGCGTCCGGGGGCGGCGAGCAAGTGGGCGTGCGGGGCGTCTTCCGCAATCTGCTGGACCAGTCCACGACGCTCGACTTCCGCGAGATCAGGGATGGCGAGAGCGTCTACTACCTGGCGTCGTTCGATTTCCAGAACGCCGAGGAACTGCGGTTCGAGATCGTCGTCGATCTGCCTGGGCGCGGCGAGGAGACCGTGCGCTTCCAGCAGCCGCTCTACGTTCCGGCGCGGTAGAGACCGCGCTCGCCGGAAGAGATGCCGAACAAGCGCATCGTCGTCGCCACCGCCAACGCCGGCAAGGTGCGGGAGCTGGCGCACGCCCTCGCATCGCTTGGCTGCACGTTGGTGACCCAGCGCGAACTCGGCATCGCCAGCGTTGCGGAGACTGGGGCGACGTTCGTGGAGAACGCGCTCATCAAGGCGCGCCATGCCGCGTCGGAGAGCGGCTTGCCAGCCATCGCCGACGATTCCGGACTGGTGGTTCCAGCGCTTGGCGGCGCACCCGGCATCCGCTCGGCGCGCTTAGCCGGCGAGGACGCGACCGATGCGGAGAACAACGCCACGCTGCTCGCCGCCTTGGGCAGCATCCGCGATCGCCAAGCGCACTTCTACTGCGCCCTCGTGCATTTGACGACGCCTTGCGACCCTGCGCCAAGCATCGCGACGGCACGATGGGAGGGCGTGATCGTGGACGAGCCGAAGGGCGACAACGGTTTCGGCTACGACCCGCACTTTCTGATTCCCGCGCTGGGCAAGACCGCCGCCGAGCTCGCGGTGGACGACAAGAACGCGCTTTCGCACCGTGGGCAGGCTTGCCGCCGCCTGGCCTCGCTGCTGGGTGCGGCCCGATCGCCCGATCACCACCAAGGCACCACAGCACAGCCGCCGTGTTAAGGTCGGGCCGCTCAAGGAGTCTGGTCTAGCAGAGGCCCGCGCGTTGTCTCCTCATCTCCCGGCAAGGCAAACGATGGGATACGTCCACGCAGACATCGAGCTCAGCAACCCCCGGCGTCAAGAGCTGCCGCCCGTCGCCGTCAAGGCGCTTGCCGACACCGGCGCGTTGATGCTGTGCATCCCGGAGCACGTCGCGGCGCAGTTGCAGCTCGAGTCCGAGTCGACGCGGGAGGTGACCGTCGCAGACGGCCTAAGCGTGAGCGTCCCCTATGCCGGGCCGATCAAGGTCGCGTTCGGGAATCGGCTCTGCTACGTCGGCGCACTGGTTATGGGCGACACGGTCCTGCTCGGCGCGGTTCCCATGGAAGACATGGATCTGGTGGTCAATCCGGGCCGCAGGGAGGTGACCGTCGACCCGGCGAGCCCGAATTTCGCGCACGCCCGAGCCTAGGGCTCGGCAAGCCGGCCGGGTGCGCCCACCAAATGGGCTGTCGTCGACATCGTGCGGCGGCTGGCATCCACTGGCCTCAGATGAATGGCTGTTATTCCAAACCAACCCGTCTTGGCAACGTCGCATCAAGGAACACCCGCGGCAATGCCCTGCCCCCTCGCGCCGGACGCCAGCGTGGGCCTCTATATGCATTTGCCGTGGTGCGTGCGCAAGTGTCCGTACTGCGATTTCAACTCGCACCCGCTGAAGGGCGCGCTGCCGGAAGACGCCTATCTGCGGGCGCTGCTCGCCGACCTGGCCAGCGAACGCGAGTCGGGGCGCTGCGACAACATCAAGACGGTGTACTTCGGCGGTGGCACGCCGAGCTTGTTTTCGCCCGACTCTTTCCGGGCCATCCTAGAGGCGTTGTCGGAGGCGCCCGCCGAAGTGACGCTGGAAGCCAATCCCGGCACCGTGGAGCATGGCGACTTCGACGCCTTTCGACGAGCCGGCATCACCCGCGTCTCCTTGGGCGCACAGTCTTTCGAGGCGAGGCAACTGCGCCTGCTTGGGCGCATCCACAGCGCCGAAGAGACCCGCGCCGCAGCCGCCCGCGTGGCCGGCGCGGGCTTCGACAGCTTCAACATCGACTTGATGTACGGCCTGCCGCACCAATCCGTCGCGGATGCCTTGGCCGACTTGGAGCAGGCCGTGCGCTTGGAACCGCAGCACATCTCCTGGTACCAGCTCACCATCGAAGCGAAGACCGAGTTCGCCCGCCGCCCGCCGGCGGGATTGCCCGCGCCGGACCTCGCCGCCGACATCGAGGAGGCGGGCTGGGAACTGCTCGCCCGCCACGGCTACCGGCGCTACGAGGTCTCCGCGTTCGCGCGCGACGGCCTGACCTGTGCCCACAACGTGAACTACTGGCGCTTCGGCGACTACGTGGGCATCGGCGCTGGGGCCCACGGCAAAGCCACCGCCGACGGCGCGGTCCGCCGCATCACGAAACCAAGCCAGCCCCGCCTCTACCTCGGCGACCCCAAGAGCAGCGCCACGCCCGTGCCACGCGAAGACCTGCCGACCGAGTTCATGATGAATGCCCTGCGTCTGGCGGACGGTGTCGAGCGCCCGCTCTTCGCCGCCCGCACGGGACTTCCGCTCGCCAACATTGCACAATCCCTCGACGAGCTGGCCGATTGGGGACTGATGCGAAAGGACAGCATCGCCCTGACGCCGCACGGCTACCGGCACCTGGACACCGTGGTGGCGCGGTTCCAGCAGACGATGGGAGTGCGACAGCAGTGACGCTCGACGTTCGAGGCAGCAGCGCCGGGCTTGCCCCCCCCCCCCCCCCCCACCCGGTGCGCCCGCAAGCGGCCAATGGCGGCACCGCCGCCGACGCTTTCGAGCTGGAAGACCCGGACTACCTGTGTCGCCAGCTCATCACCTACATCGGCAACAAGCGCGCCTTGCTCGCCCCGATCGGCCAAGCCGTGGAGGCGGTGAAGAGGCGGCTGAACAAGACCAAGCTGCGCGCGTTCGATGTATTCAGCGGCTCGGGAGTGGTTTCGCGCTACTTGAAGGCGTATGCGTCGCACCTCGTGAGCAACGACATGGAAGACTACGCCGCCGCCACATCGCGCTGCTATCTGCGCAACCGCTCCACCGTCGACTTCGCGGCCTTGGGCGAAGCGGTGGCCGACCTCAATGCGCGAGTCGAGCGGAGGGCCTTCCCGAAGGGCTTCATCCAAGAGCTTTACTCGCCCCAGGACGAAGACGCCATTTCGCCCGAAGACCGGGTGTTCTACACCATCAACAACGCGCGCCGGTTGGACGACTACCGCCGCCTGATCGACGAGGCGCCAGCCGAAATGCGCGAGCTGCTGCTGGCGCCGCTCCTGCACAAGGCGTCCGTCCACGCCAACAACGGCGGCGTGTTCAAGGGCTTCTACAAGAACAGGCACACGGGCATCGGCCAATACGGCGGCACGTCGTCGGATGCGCTGACGCGGATTCGCGGATCGATCCATCTCGAACTTCCGGTTCTGAGCCGTTTCGAGTGCGACTACTCCGTATTCAAGGGCAACGCCAACCAAGTGGCGCAGGTCGTCAAGGACATGGACATCGCCTACATCGACCCGCCTTACAACCAGCACCCATACGGCTCGAACTACTTCATGCTGAATCTGCTGGTCCACTACGAGAGGCCAGCCCGAGTCAGCCGCGTGTCTGGCATACCCGTCGATTGGCAGCGATCGGGATACAACGTCCGCGCCAAGTCGCTGCCGCTGCTTCGCCAACTATTCGACATGCTGGATGCCCGATTCCTCCTGGTCTCCTTCAACGACGACGGCTTCATCCGCCCCGAAGACATGCAGGCGACGCTTCGCCGACTCGGCGCGGTACGGACATTCGAGACCCGCTACAACACCTATCGCGCCAGCAGGAACTTGAGGAATCGAAGCCCCCTTGTCACGGAACACCTCTTCTTGGTCGAGAGATCGTAGGTGGCTCGCAAGTACCAATTCGCCGCGTCCTCCAGCGTGGCAAGGCGGGGCGTCCATCAGGGGGCGTAGATTCCCGGTCGCGGCGCTGGGCCGGCGGCCTACACGGCCCTCCGGATCGTGTGGCGGCGGGGTCGCTGCATGGTCGCCGAATCAGCACAGGGCCAGCGGAACATCCAAGCGCTGGGCGGGTACAATCGGGGTTCATCTTGGCGAAGGGGCAACGCTGTCGTGAACTTCGAGTTTTCGGACGAGCAGAATCTGCTGCGCGACCAGGCGCTGGGGTTCCTGCAGGAGAACTGCCCGACGGCGGCAGTGCGCGCGATTCTGGACGGCGATGCGCGCTACGACGAGGCGCTGTGGGGCAAGATCGCGGAACTCGGCTGGACGGCGACCGTGATTCCAGAGAAGCACGGCGGCATCGGCCTCAGCCATCTGGAACTCTGCGTCATTGCCGAGGAGCTTGGCCGCGCCGTAGCGCCGGTGCCGTTCTCGTCGTCCGTCTACCTTGCCACCGAGGCGCTGCTGCTGGCTGGCAGCGACGCGCAGCGCGAGAAGTGGCTGCCGAAGCTGGCTGTCGGGGAAGCAATCGGCGCCTTTGCGCTGGGCGAAGGCGCTGGCCAGCCGACGGCGGCGAGCCTGAAGACGACGGCGCATGGAGACGCGCTGACGGGCACCAAGATGCCGGTGGCGGACGGCGACGTGGCGGATTTCGCCATCGTCGTCGCGCGCGCGGACTCGGGAGACGGCGCAAGCCTCTATCTGGCCGAACTGGACGGCGTCGATCGCCAATCCGTCCGCACCTTGGACCCCACACGCTCCCATGCCCGCCTGTCCTTCGCGCAGACGCCCGCGCAGATCGTCGGCACCCCCGGCGAGGGCTGGGCGGTCACGCAGCGGCTGCTGAACCGCGCTGCGGTGCTGTTCGCCTGGGAGCAGGTGGGCGGCGCCCAGGCGGCGCTGGACATGGCCAAGGCATACGCCTTGGAGCGCTACGCCTTCGGGCGCCCCATCGCCAGCTACCAGGCCATCAAGCACAAGCTCGCCCACGCCTACGTGAAGAACACGCTCGCACGCTCCAACTGCTACTACGGCGCATGGGCGCTGGACACAGACGCCGCGGAACTCCCTGCCGCCGCCGCCACGGCGCGGGTAAGCGCCACGCAGGCCTACTACTACGCCTCCAAGGAGAACATCCAAACCCACGGGGGCATGGGCTTCACATGGGAGTTCGACTGCCAGTTCCACTATCGGCGCGCGAAGCTCCTCTCCGTGAACATCGGCAGCGAGCCTGCGTGGCAGGACAAACTCATCGCCGCTCTGGAACAGAACAACGCAGCTTAGCGCCAAGCATCCGGCAAGGAGCACGCACAATGGACTTCAACGACACCGCCGAAGAGGCCGCCTTCCGCAGCGAAGCCCGCGCTTGGCTGGAAGCGAACGCGCCCAAGCGCGAAGAGCTCGAAGGCCTGGACGAAATCGCCGCCGCCAAGCTGTGGCAGAAGCGCAAGTACGACGCCGGCTGGGCCTGCATCCGCTGGCCGGAGGAGTACGGCGGGCGCGGCGCTTCGGCCATCGAGCAGGTGATCTGGAATCAGGAAGAGGGCAAGTTCGCCACGCCCGGCGGCGTCTTCGCCATCGGCCAAGGCATGGCCGCGCCGACGCTGATGGCCTGGGCCAAGGAAGAGCACAAGCGCAAGCACCTGCCGCCCTTGGCATCCGGCGAACACATCTGGTGCCAGCTGTTCAGCGAACCGGCCGGCGGCTCGGACTTGGCGGCGCTGCGCACCCGGGCAGAGAAGGACGGCGACGAGTGGGTCATCAACGGGCAGAAGATCTGGACCTCCGGCGCCCACTATTCCGACTACGGCATCATCGTGCTGCGCACCGACCCCAACGTGCCCAAGCACAAGGGGCTTTCGTACTTCTTCCTGGACATGAAGTCGCCGGGCATCGAGGTGCGGCCCATCAAGCAGATCTCCGGCGGAGCCAACTTCAACGAGGTGTACTTCACCAACGTGCGCGTGTCCGACGACCAGCGCCTCGGCGCGGTCGGCCAAGGCTGGCAGGTGGCGCTTACCACGCTGATGAACGAACGCATGGCCATCGGCGGCGGAGGCGGCGGAGTCGGCTTCCGACAGGTGTTCGACCTCGCCAAGCGCGTGGACATCGACGGCGAACCCGCCATCCGCGACAAGAACGTGCGCAGCAAGCTGGCCACCTGGTACGCCCAGGAGTCCGGCCTCAAGTACACCGGCTACCGCTCCCTGACAGCCCTCTCCAAGGGCGCAACGCCGGGGCCGGAGAACTCCATCGGCAAGCTGGTGGCCGCCTCGAAGACCCAGGACATGGCGTCCTTCGCCATGGACCTCCTCGAACTCTCCGGCGCCGTCTCGGACCCGGCCCACGCCGAAGCCCACGGCATCTTCCAAGCGACCTTCATGGGGGCGCCGGGCGGACGCATCGCCGGCGGCAGCGACGAGATCATGCTCAACATCCTCGCCGAGCGCGTGCTGGGACTGCCGCAGGACGTGCGGGTGGACAAAGGGATTCCGTTCAACGAGGTGCCGACGGGGCGGTAAGAGCGCGGCGGCCGGCCCTTTCGCCTCCGAACTGCTTCGACCTTCGCTTGGCGTAGCGATGGCGAAGATGTATGCCGTAGCTCTGGACCAGCCCGAGCCCTCGGTTGAGGAACGCCTAAAGGAACACTACGCGAGCGTGTTCAAGCACACGAACTCCTTCTATCTCGTCGTCGGAAACGCCGATGACATGGCCGAGGACGTGGCCATGGCAGCGGGTATCACGGGCGAGCACCGCCATTTCAGCGGCGTGGTTTTCAGACTCAACGGCAGCTATTCGGGTTATACGAGAGGGGCCTTGTGGGAGTGGCTGAAGGACGTCTCGGCGAGCGCTCCTTCCGCACATACTGTTGCAGCAGCCCACACGAGTAAGTGGGCGTTTGAATGACTTACGAAGCAAAAAAACAGGAGGCCGATCGTGCAGCGGAGCTTCTCGACGACATTTCGCGGCAGTCCGCCAACGGGGACTTAGGCGGCTTTAGCAAGACGATCACCAAGGCCCTCGCGCCTCCGAAAGCAGTTCACGCAGTTGCTGCCTCAAAGTTCTTCTGGCAGCACCTGACGGCGCTCCTTCACGCCGTCTCGACTGACAGTGACCAGGCTGTCGCATTGGCGCTGGCAGAGATCGGCCGCCTTTCGGGTGCTCTGAAACCCGATAAGGACCGCCTTGGCAGGTTAGCCTCCGATCTTCTGCAAAGGCGAACTCCATCGCATTTTTGCCACGGCGATACAGACGCAACTGCATTTGCAGCCAAGGGCTGGGCCTGCTCCGACCGCCCTGTGGATCTGCCGGTCGCCGCTCGCACGGTGGTCATGGCCGACGCGCCGAAGCCTCTGGTTCCTTGGTTAGAGCTGGCGCTTTCCACCGGCGAAGTGTCGTCGATAATTGAACATGTCGCCGACGCGCTCGTCGAATGCGCGGCATCGGATCGCAAGTCGCCGAAGAACCGCTCTAGCCGCGTAGGGCGTCTACTGAAGGCCATGCGGGCGGTATTGGACGGAGACCGGGTTGAACTTGATAGCCGCGTTCCATCGGCAATGGCTGGGTTTGTAGCGAAGGCCTTCTACGGCGTCGAACGGCCGACCGAGTATCCGCCGGCGGCAAAGGCAGTTGACGAGCTCATGTACTTGACGCGCCAGATCATCCGGATGGACCTGCGCCTGCTCACAGAGCCAGCGATCTACGACAGCACGGGCAGGGCGGCTCGTTGGCTGCCGAACGGCGGATGGCTCAGGTACACCAGATCCGCTGTCGGCGCCACGAACTTGCGAAAGATTCTCTTGGACGGTCTCGTCATATTGCTCAAGCAGCACAGTCCGAACCAAGCGCTGCTCAACAGCCACCAAACGTTGTCATCTAGCCGCCGCGCCGCACTCGCGGAATTGAAGGCCGCGGCCAAAGCCGACAGGGAGATTCCGCCGGACGAGCGCGAGTGGCTGGCCTCGGGTGGCGAAAGCTCAGTGGCACGCGAAGAACGAGAGGTTTCCGAGTCGGATGACCTCGCGATTGCCATGGCGTTGCTCGCCGTCGAGTCGCTCGCACAGTGCGAGTTGGTCGCGAACGGCGACCGGAACGACAGGGCGACAAGCGAGATGGTCGGTCACGCGATGGAGGTCCGCGAGCGCACGCTGTCCGTAGCTCGTCGTCGCAATCTGCGCGTATTCGGCACACCCGACCAAGTCGTCAAGTTCTCACCGAACGCGCACAGACTGACCGACACGGATGCCGCGCCCTCGAACGTGCGCGTCATAGAACCTGGCGTTGAGTCGACTGGTCAATACGGGGCGCGTGTTGTCGTCCCGGCGTTAGTTACCGGCCAGCAGTCGGACCCCGCGTGATGCCCAACGACGCCACTTCGTCGTCCAACCGCAGCCAAGCGCGACTCTCCGCACAGTAGTAGGCTCCGCCCAACGCGACAGCCATCCGATGGAACTTATTGCCCACTTCCCTACTGAGGCCCACAAATTCGCTATGATCCTGCCATCGAGGCCGCTTGTTTGCCGTCCCCATCCTAACCAATCTATCGCCAAGGTAGCGTTCCGCTTTTACCAAGTCCTTTAGGAACGGAAGCTCATGTCCGCCACCGGAGAAGCGGACTGCTACAGTTCTCCCGAAGAATGAACGATCCACTCTGAGGAGAACATCCTCAAATCCACGTCGGATCTCGGCCTGGACCCGAGACATACCCTCGGATTGCAGGAACTCGTCCAAAGATGTAGACATCCCGAATCTGGTCACGACATGGTCCCTGAAGATATCTTCCTTGATGGGTTCCCCCATACCTTCACGCTGAAGATCAGCTCTCAGACGGCTTTTGCTACTCCTGCCAACCATATGGTCGATGAGCGCTCGGTCTATCGCCTTACCCGCCCATGGCAAAGAACCCTTCGACTCCTTGACGTGACGCATGGTCACGATCCCATCGACGTGGCCCTTGGCGAACATCGCGATGTCGGTGGTCCCGGCGCCGATGTCTACGATCATTATCAAGCCAGGGGAAGTGCTGCCATCTGGTTCGAAATGCAACAGATGTCCCGCCACAGCAGCAATCGGCTCGGCGACCGTCGGCGGGTCCGCCACAACTTGCGGTCGTCCCGCACGCTTCGCGGCGCGAAGAACTCGGAGCGCGTCTGCGAGATCGATGCTCCGGAACAGGTTGTCGCCGAAGTGTCGAGCGATCACGTCGGCGTTGGCAAGTCCTTCGGCCAGTTCTTCGGTCATCCAGCTCTGCTTGTTCTTCTTGAATACGGGCACGGCGATGCTCCGGCGCAACTCTTGGTGCCGATCGTGTCCTTGTAGTGCGGCCTGCGTGAAGAAGGCGAGGAAGAGGGTAGTCGCGTCGCGCGTGGTGAGATGCTCGCCGGTGGGATTGTCTTCTGTGCGCAACGCCTCGTAGAGTTCGCTACGGGACTCTGCTCTGGTCAAGACGTCCTTGATCTCATCATAAGGCAGACGCCCTTCGCTCGCGGCTGCATCGACGGCAGCTTCGCCGAAGTAAACGCTTCCCGATTGAGAGACGAAGAGTGCCGTCCGAATCATGTGACGGTCACCCCGGCCTTGGCGCACCGCTTCGCCGATGGGCAGCGGGACCGGCGGTTCGCCACGCTTGCAGGTAGCCGCCTTGCAGTAGGCCGTGCCGAAATCCAAGAATAGACGTGTAGGCATGGTGGCCTCCACACGGTCAAGAGTTGTACGGACAGTAGCACAGCTTCCAAGCTTCCGCATCGGCGCTGCCCGACATCCTTGCGCCTTCCCTGCCGCAATGCCGCGCTCGATTGGTGGCACCAAACGCCACCACCGCCCCTGTTTGACAGGCAGCTCGCGCCTTTGCAAACTCGACGTCCCATGGGCGAGAGGGCTCCCTGTGTTGCCGCCGGTCTTCGGATCGCTGTGCAGGACCTCCTCGCCGCGCAGTGAACTTTAATGAGACGCACCATGAGCAGCAAAGCACGGGCATCTGGACGCGCATCTGCGCCTTCCTCCGCTGCAACGCGTAGGAGCACGACGCGATTTCCAATGGCGGCCCAATTGGCAAAGACGCTGATTGTCTTGACGCCCTTGGCAGCTGGTGCGCAGTGGTTGAACGTAGACCTCCCGCCCCTCGACCGTGACGAAATGAACGCCGAGCGGATGCGGCAACTAGACTCCGAGGGGGCGTCCATTGGGAGCGACTGGGATTGGACGACGATGACGCAGGCAGACCTGATGCAGCACGCCCTGCCTGTCCTTGCGGCAAACGCTGACATGTGCGGCGAGAAAGTCATCCGATACAGAGGCGAGAAAGTCTGCGATTTCTTTCCGTTCTACTTGAGCAACGAGAGTCATCCGAACGCCTACACAGATGGCGTGGACTTCATCTACATCACCGCCGGCATGGTGCGGTCCCTGCGTTCAGCAGACGAGTATAGAGCCGTGATCGGCCATGAGATCGGCCACATCATTTCGGGGCACGTCGTCAAAGTTCAGCGCAGACGCAACAGAGGGGCGTTGGTCGGGGCGGTCGTCGGGCTGGGCTTGGCTGCGGCAGCAGCGAATGAAGGCATCGCTGTCCCACCAAGCATCGTGACCAGCGCCGCCCACATTGGTGCCTTGTTCGGGACATTACGATTTAGCGAGCAACACGAACTGGAAGCGGATTACATCGGCGCCTACATGCTGGCGAGGTCGGGAGGCGACATCGACACGGCAAAGAAGATGTGGCGGCGGTGGGGCGTAGGCGATGGCGCGAGAGGATCCTGGCTGTCTTACCATCCCACCGACGTTGAGCGCTTCGCGCTGTTGAGCGCCGTGGCACGGGAAGTTGGCAGGAAGGCGGACGAAGGCCTTGAAGTGCGTCCGAACGTGCGCGAAGGCCACAAGCCAAAGAACGTGCAGTATTTCTCGGCGACTCTTGACCGCTACGACACGAACGGCAATGGAACCATTAGCTGCAGAGAGGCGCAGCAGCAAGGTATCGCGCCGATTCCGGTAGACCACCCGGCGTGGCACTACGCACAGAAAAATCGCGGCCCGCCTCCCAAAATGAACAGGATCGGACGTGTGGTGGAACAACCCGACCGTCCTGCACGGCCGCGATGCTGAACGCATCGCCACGAACGGCGCTATTGGCCCTGATCTGGCGTCAGAGCCCGCCGCGTGGCAGCGCCGGCTACCGCCGCACTTTCCGCAGTTCCTCCAGCGTGCGCTGCTGTGCCGTCGCGGCAGCCAGCTGGGCTTCGACTCGGCCGTAGTCCAGTTCCGCTGCTGCGTCCGAAAGCGCGCGTTCCGCTTCCTGGCGGGCCTCGATGGCTGCGGCTTCGTTGATGTCGTCTGCGCGGAGGGCCGTGTCGGCGAGCACGGTGACGACGCCGGGTTGGATTTCCAAGTAGCCGCCGGAGGCGTAGAAGACGTCCTCCTCGCCCTGTTCGTCGCGCAGATGCACCGGGCCGGGGCGGATGCCGGTGAGGAGCGGGGCGTGGCCGGGCAGGATGCCGAGTTCGCCCAGGGTGCCGGTGACGGAGAGCATGGCGACGCGGCCGGAGAAGATCTCCTGCTCGGCGCTGACGATGTGGCATTGCATGGTGGCGGCCATGAACTCTCTCCCCTGGGCTCTTGCGCGGGCGAAGCCCTACGCGGCGAGCGTTTCCGCCTTCTTGCGGGCGTCTTCGATGGTGCCGACCATGTAGAACGCCTGCTCCGGCATGTCGTCGCATTCGCCGTCGAGGATGGCGCGGAAGCTGCGCACCGTGTCTTCGCGGCTCACGAAGTCGCCCGGCTGGCCGGTGAACTGCTCGGCCACGAACATGGCCTGGCTGAAGAACTGCTGCATCTTGCGGGCGCGGTAGACGAGCGCCTTGTCTTCCTCCGAGAGTTCGTCCATGCCGAGGATGGCGATGATGTCCTTGAGTTCCTGATAGCGCTGCAGCACTTGCTGGGCGCCCCGCGCCACGTCGTAGTGTTCCTGGCCGACGATGTTGGGGTCGAGCTGGCGGCTGCTCGAGGCCAGCGGGTCCACCGCCGGATAGATGCCGAGGTCGGTGATGGCGCGCGACAGGGTCACCGAGGAATCCAAGTGCGCGAAGGTCGTCGCCGGCGAGGGGTCGGTGTAGTCGTCGGCCGGCACGAAGACCGCCTGCACGGAAGTGATGGAGCCGGTTCTGGTTGTGGTGATGCGCTCCTGCAGCGTGCCCATCTCCGCCGCCAGCGTTGGCTGGTAGCCCACCGCCGAGGGCATCCGGCCGAGCAGCGCGGAACATTCGGTGCCGGCCAGCGTGTAGCGGTAGATGTTGTCCACGAAGAGCAGCACGTCGCGGCCTTCGTCGCGGAACTTCTCCGCCAGGGTGAGGCCGGAGAGCGCCACGCGCAGGCGGTTGCCGGGCGGTTCGTTCATCTGGCCGAACACCAGGGAGATCTTGTCCAGCACGCCGGCGTCCTGCATCTCGTAGTAGAAGTCGTTGCCTTCCCGGGTGCGCTCGCCAACGCCGGCGAATACGGAGAGGCCAGCGTGTTCGATGGCGATGTTGCGGATGAGTTCGAGCATGGTCACCGTCTTGCCGACGCCGGCGCCGCCGAACAGCCCGACCTTGCCGCCGCGCGCGAAGGGACACATCAGGTCGATCACCTTCACGCCGGTTTCGAGCAGCTCGTTGCCGCCCTTCTGGTCTTCGTAGCTCGGCGGCTTGCGGTGAATGGGCAGCGTTTCGCGGGCGTTGATGGGGCCCTTCTCGTCCACAGGATCGCCCAGCACGTCCATGATGCGGCCCAAGGTCTCTTCGCCGACCGGCACCGAGATGGGGCCGCCGGTGTTGGCCACGCTCAAGCCGCGCGAGATGCCTTCCGAGGAGCCCATGGCGATCGTGCGCACCACGCCGTCGCCCAGCTGCTGCTGCACTTCGAGCGTGAGGCCGGTGTCCGTCACCTTCAGCGCGTCGTACACCTTCGGCACTTCCTCGCGGTCGAACTCGACGTCAATGACTGCGCCGATGACCTGAACAATTCGTCCGTTCGCCATGTTCTCTCTCGTTCCTCTCTTCTTGTCCGTCGCTCGGCGTTCGTTTCCGTTCCAAACGGGGTCGCTAGACTGCCGCCGCGCCGCCGACGATCTCCGAAATCTCTTGCGTAATCGATGCCTGACGGGCGTTGTTGTAGAGCAGCGTCAGTTCGCTCACGATTTCTTCGGCGTTGTCGGTGGCGTTCTTCATGGCGACCATGCGCGCCGCCTGTTCGCAGGCGGTGTTCTCCACCACGGCCTGATACACAAGGGATTCGATGTAGCGCTCCACCAGCCCCTCGACGAGGTCCCTTGCGTCGGGTTCGTAGATGTAGTCCCAGCGATGTTCGAACTCGGCGCTCTCGATGGGCGGCAGGGGCAGCAGCTGCTTCACGATGGGGCGCTGGGTCATGGTGTTCACGAACTCGTTGGCGATGATGTCCAAGCGGTCGATGCGCCCTTCGGAGAAAGCGTCCAGCATCACGCGCACGCCGCCGATCAAGTCCGCCACTTCCGGCGTTTCGCCGACGTCGCCCATCGACGCCACCACGTTTCCCCCAACGGCGCGGAAGAACTGCGCCGCCTTGTTGCCCACCAGCGCCAACTCGGTCTGCACGTCCTGCGTTTCCCATTCGCGCAAGCGCCGCACCAGTTCCCGGAACAGATTGACGTTCAAGCCACCGCACAGGCCGCGATCCGTCGAGACGACGATGTAGCCGATGCGCTTCACGTCGCGCACGGTCATGTAGGCGTGGTGGTACTCGGGAGACGCCTGCGCCAAGTGGCCGATCACGTCTTCGATGCGTTGGCTGTACGGGCGGCCCTGCTGCATCCGATCCTGGGTGCGCTTCATGCGCGAAGCCGCCACCATCTGCATGGCGCGGGTGCTCTTCTGCGTGGTCTGCACGCTGGCGATCTTCTTCTTGATCTCGCGGCCGGCGGCCATCTCTCGAGTCTCTCCGTTTCTCTCAGTGCTTCGGCGATAACCTACTCGTAGGAGTGGCTGGCCTTGAACTTGTCCAGCGCGGCCTTCATGGTGGCCACGATGTCGTCGTCGTAGTCGCCGCTGGCGGCGACTTCCGCCATCCACTCCCCATGCTCGCTGTTCATGTAGGCGAGCAGATCGCGCTCGAAGTCCAGCACGCGGTTCACCGGCACGCCGTCCAGGTACCCCTCGTTCGCCGCGTACAGCACCACGCCCATCTCCGCCACGGACATCGGCGCGTACTGGTTCTGCTTCATCAGCTCCTCCACCCGTGCGCCGTGGTCGAGCTGGCGGCGGGTCACCTCGTCCAAGTCCGACGCGAACTGCGAGAACGCGGCGAGGTCGCGGTACTGCGCCAGCGCCAGCTTGACGCCGCCGGAGAGCTTCTTCATGAACGGCACCTGCGCCGAGCCGCCGACGCGGGAGACGGAGATGCCCGGGCTCATCGCCGGGCGGATGCCGGAGTTGAAGCGATCCAGTTCCAGGAAGATCTGGCCGTCGGTGATGGAGATGACATTGGCCGGCACGAAGGACGAGACCTCCCCGGCCTGGGTTTCGATGATCGGCAGCGCCGTCAGCGATCCGGTCTGTCCTTTCACCTCGCCGTTCGTGAACGCCTCCACGTACTCGGCGTTCACCCGCGCCGCGCGTTCGAGCAGGCGCGAGTGCAGATAGAAGACATCGCCCGGATACGCTTCGCGGCCCGGCGGCCGACGCAAGAGCAGCGAGATTTCGCGGTACGCCCACGCCTGCTTGGTGAGGTCGTCGTAGATGATGAGCGCGTCTTCGCCCCGATCGCGGAAGTACTCGCCCATGGCGCAGCCGGAATACGGCGAGATGTAGAGCATCGGCGCCGGGTCCGAGGCGGACGCGGCGACGACGATGGTGTGTTCCATGGCGCCGTTCTCTTCGAGCGTGCGCACGATGTTGGCGATGGTGGACATCTTCTGGCCGATCGCCACGTAGACGCATTTGATGCCCGTGCCCTTCTGATTGATGATGGCGTCCACGGCGATGGCGGTCTTGCCGATCTGCCGGTCGCCGATGATGAGCTCGCGCTGGCCGCGCCCGATGGGCACCATGGCGTCGATGCACTTGATGCCCATTTGCACCGGCTGATCGACCGTCTGGCGGGCGATCACGCCCGGCGCGACCTTCTCCACCGGCGACGACTCGGCGGTTCCGAGCGGCCCCTTGCCGTCCACTGGATTGCCGAGCGCGTCCACCACCCGGCCGAGCAGCTCGCGGCCCACGGGCACTTCGAGAATGCGCTTCGTGCAGCGCGCCGTCATGCCCTCGGACAGGCCTTCGTATTCGCCAAGCACCACGCAGCCCACCGAATCGCGTTCGAGGTTGAGCGCCATGCCGGTGAGCGCGGCGCCGGTGCCAGCGCCGCCGCTGAACTCGATCATCTCGCCGTACTGCGCCTCGGCCAGGCCGTGGACGCGCACGATGCCGTCCGCGACGCTCACGATGGTGCCTTCGTTGGCCGGCTGCGCCGAGACATCGAGGGTCTCGATGCGGCGGCGGATGATGTCGCTGATTTCCGCCGGATTCAGTTGCGCTTGCTGCATTGTTTCCTCTTCAAGTTCGTTCTCTCGGCCCAGTCGGCGGGCTACAGAGCGCCCGCCAGACGGGCGAGCCGACCGCGCACGGAGCCGTCGACCACCGTGTCGCCGGCGCGCACGATCGCGCCGCCGATGAGCTTCGGATCCACCGCCACGGTCACTTCCACCTCTTGCGCGAAGCGGGCGGCAAGCGCCGCGGCGTAGGCTTCGCGCTGCGCGTCCGTAAGTTCGACGGCGGCGACCACTTCCACCTCCAGCACCTTCTCGGCCTCGGCCTTGCGCACCTCGTACTGTTCCGCGATCTGCGGCAGCAGCTCGAGGCGCTTGTTCTCCGCCAGCACATGCACGAAGCGACGCCCGCCGTCGTCCAGTTCGTCGCCCAGCAGGTCGATCAGCTTGTGCGCCTTCGCTTCGCCCGGCAGCGCCGGCGCGCCGATCAACGCCTGCGCTTCAGCCGTCGCCACGGTGGCCGCCAGCAGCCTCAACATGCGCGACCACTGCGGCAGCCGCGTGCGCTCCTTCGCCAGATCGAACGCGGCATTGGCGTAGGGTCGCGCCAGGGTGGCGGTCTCGGCCATCGGTCGCTCTCCGGCGCGCTAGAGCTCGGCGGCAAGCCGATTCAGCAGCGCGTCGTGGCGGCTGCGGTCAATCGAGGCTTCGACGATCTTCTCTGCGCCGGCAATGGCCAGATCGGCCACTTGGGTGCGCAGCGCTTCCTTGGCGCGGCGGATTTCCTGGGCCGCGTCGGCCTCCGCCGCGGCGAGAATGCGCGCCCGTTCGGATTCGGCCTCGGACTTGGCGTTCTCCACCATCTGCGCGGCCTGGTTGCGCGCCTCGTCGACGATGCCCCGCGCTTGCGCCCGGGCGCCTTCCAGCTCTTCCTCGGCGCGCGCCTTGGCATGTTCCAGATCGCGCTCCGCCTTGGCGGCGTTCTCCAGGCCGGCGGCGATGGTCTGCTGCCGTTCGCGCATGGCGCGGATCAGGAACGGCCAGATGAACTTCCAGCAGACGCCCACGAACACGAAGAACGCGACCGTCTGGCCAAGCAACGTCAGCGTGATGTTCATGTCTTGCCTCCGGCGGCGCTTGCGCCCGCGTCAGGCAGCGACGACGAACATCACGTAGAGCGCCACGCCCACGCCGATGATCGGCACCGCGTCCACCAGGCCCAGGATGATGAACAGCTGGGTGCGCAAGGTCGGCAGCAATTCCGGCTGGCGGGCGACGCCTTCCATGAACTTGCCGCCGAGCAGGCCGACGCCGATGGCCGCGCCAACCGCGCCCAAGCCGATCATCAGCCCGGCGCCGATGTACAAGAGAACTTGCATCTCCATGGTCGTTGAGAACTCCCTAGTTGCTGATTGCGTTTAGTGCTCTTCCGCGTCGTGCGCCTGGGCGAGGTAGACGACCGTCAACACGGCGAAGATGAAGGCTTGCAGGGTGATGATGAGCACATGGAACATCGCCCACGCCCATTGCAGAACGCCGCCGAAGACGCCAAGCAGCAGCCCGCCGCCGAACATCAGCGCGATGAGAATGAAGATCATCTCGCCGGCGTAGAGATTGCCGAACAGCCGCAGGCCGAGGGACACGGGCTTGGCGAGCAGGGTGACCCCTTCGAGAACCAGATTGATCGGCGCGAAGTACCAGGGGAAGGGGTGGCAGAGCAGTTCCTTCGCAAAGCCGCCGATGCCCTTCACCTTGATGCTGTAGTAGAGGATGAGCAGGAACACGGCCAAGGCCATGCCCAGGGTGACGTTCGGATCGGTGGACGGCACGATCTTCATGTAGTGGATGCCCACCAGCTTGGCACCTTCGGGCACCCAGTCCACCGGCACGAGGTCCATCAGGTTCATCAGAAAGACCCACACGAAGATGGTGAGCGCCATCGGCGCGATGAGCGTGTTGCTGTGCCGAAAGATGCTGGAGACCGTCTCGTCGATGAAGTCGACGATCATCTCGACGGCGTTCTGCAGGCCGCCTGGAACGCCCGCGGTGGCGCGTCTCGCCGCAAGGCCGAAGACGAGGCAGAAGACGACGCCAAGGCCCAGCGACCACGCCATCGAATCGACGTTGACCGCCCAGAACCCCATCTGCGCCACTTCCTCGGCGTTCTCCGCGAAGCCCCAGGAACCATCCGCCTTGCGCCCGTAGGCGAGGTTCGTCAGGTGGTGCTTGATGTATTCGCCGCTGCTCTCGGCCATGCCCGCTCGCTGCGCCCCTATCGCTCCGACCCTAGGCCGGATCTCCCTTTGCTCCACTGGCCGTTCCGCCAGCCACTCCGCCGGCGCGCAACGCCGACCGCTCCGCGCAAGCGTTCAGCGCCGCGGCCATTGCCGGCGCCACCAACGGCGTGGCCAAGGAAACGGCCAGACCGATGAAAAACGCCCCGCTGCCCACTTTCGCCACGGCGATTGCCACCAGCAGCAGCGCCAGCGTCAGCACCAGCTTGGCGACCCAGCCGCCAAGCAATCCCGCTGCCTCCACCGTCGCTGGCAGCCTGCCGCCAGCCCGGGCCATCGCCGCTGTGCCCAGCGCGAAGACCGCGTTGGGCAGGAAAGCAACCGCCCCACCGAAAAACACGGCCTTCGCCGCGTCCACGCCCCAGATCGACGCCAGCGCCGCCGACAAACCGGTGACGGCGACTTGCCCACCGACAACCAAGAGCGGCAAGCAACGCGAACTCGTCTCGTCTGTGAAGGTCAACGCCGCTCAACGCACCCGGCAGGCTCCGCTGATTCGCGGGCGGCGCGGATTATAAGGGTGCGCCTTGGCTTTTCAACACGAAATCCACGAAATGCAAACTGCCGTGTGCGACATTTGGCACGGCCGGCATGGGCGATCTCGCACAAGGATTTCAGCATTTGTCCGTTTCGCCGGTGGCTGTTGGCGGCGCACAGTGCCGCCCATGGCAAGACAAAGACTGCAAAGCGACCCGGCGAACAAGCGGCTGTTCTCGCACCCGCGCATGGCCGCGGACCTCATCCGCCTGCTCGGCGACCCCTGGGTGGACGACCTGGACCTCGACCGGCTCGAGCGCCTGCCGACGGAATACGTCTCGAACGACCTGCGCAACCGGCGGGCCGACGTGCCCTGGTGGGCGCCCTTCAAGCCCGGCAAGGGTCACCCCGCCGGCGCCGGGGTGATGTTCCACATCGAGTTTCAGTCAAGTCCAGACGCCCACATGGCGGAGCGGCTGCTGGAGTACGTCGCGCTGCTGCCCGGGGAACTGCGCCGCTCCGGCTGGATGGCGGCGGAGGGCGGCCGGGTCGTGACGCACGTGCCGCTGGTGGCGTACAACGGCCGCGCCAAGTGGAACGCGCCGCTGCGGCTGGACGAGCGCGCGTGGGCGCCGTCGCAACTGCGCGCCTTGCAGCCCCGCCTGGTCTGCCGGCTGATTGACGCGAAGAACTATGCGGGAGACGATGCGGCGGACGGCAACCTGGCGCGGGCCGCGCTGGCGCTGGACGCGGCATCGCCGCAAGGACTGGCGCCGGCGCTCGAACGGGCCACGGCGCTGCTCTCGGCGACGGACGACCAGGAACTGTGGCGGTCGTTCGTGGCATGGTGCGGCGGCACCCTGAGTCCGCGCCTGGGCGGCCAGATGCCGGCTTTGGTGGAAAACAAGGAGACGACGATGCTTGCGGAAACGCTTCGGGAATGGGACGAGCAGAAGATCGCCGAGGGCCGGCGGGAGGGCCGGCGGGAGGGAATGCGGGCCGGGCGTCGGGAGGGCCAGCGGGCGCTGCTGTGCAGCTTGGCCAGCCAGCGCTTCGGCGCGGCTGCCGGCGCCGAGCTGGAGGCGGTTCTCGCTGGCGTCGAGGACGCCTCGGAACTGGCGCGGATCGGGGCGCTGATCATCGACTGCGACAGCGGCGCGGACTTCCTCGCCCGCGCGCGGCGTCGCTAGCGCAGGACGACTCCGCCTTAAGGGCGCCAGGCGTTCAGGGCTTGCGCTCGTCGCGCGCGCCAGTGCAGCCCGAACTGGCCAGCGAAGGGACGGCGCAGATCATCCTCGTCGCCACCGACGCCCTCGGCTTCGAGGCGACGGTGCGCTTCGACGTGCAGGTGGAGTTCCACTGGCCCCGCGGCCTGTCCCGCGGCTGGCGCAGCATCCTCGGCAACGCGACGCCGAACGCCCGCGAGTAGCCGCGTCCAACCTTCCTGCGCTCCCCGGGCGCCGAACGGGCCTGTCAGCCAGTGACGCGGTCCAAGCTGTTCCCCCGGTACGCGAATACGCCGCTTTAGGTGTTCCGCATTCCCAGACGGGCGAGTAAGCCGTCCAACTCGTTGAGGCTGCCGTAGCGGATGACGATCCGGCCGCTGCCGCCGCGTCCGGCTCTGATGGACGCCGGCGCGCCCAGGCGTTCGCTCAAGGTCCGCTCCAGGCGGCGCACGTCGCCGTCCGGCTCGGCCGGCGGCGTCGGCCCGGCGAGCAACTGCTTCACCAAGGCTTCCGTTCGACGCACCGAGAGCTGCCCGGCCACGACGCGGCGCGCCGCGCCTTCCTGATCCTCCTGCGGCAGCGGCAAGAGCGCCCGGCCGTGGCCCATTTCCAACGCGCCTTCCTCGAGCAGTTCGCGCACCGGCGGCGCGAGGTTGAGCAGGCGCAGCGCGTTGGTGACCGCCGTGCGCGACTTGCCCACGGTCTCCGCGAGTTCCTCGTGAGTGAGTCCTTGCTCACCGAGGAGGTGCTTTAGGGCTTGGGCTTCTTCGACGGGGTTCAGGTCCTCGCGCTGGATGTTCTCCACCAGCGCCAAGACGACGGCCTGGCGGTCGTCCACGTCGCGCACGACCACGGGAAGCCGCTCCAAGCCGACCCGCTGGGCGGCCCGCCAGCGCCGTTCGCCGGCGACGATTTCGAAGCCGCCAGCCTGGCGCGGGCGCACGATGATGGGTTCGATGACGCCCTGGGCGCGAATGGATTGCGCCAGCTCGTCGATGCTCTCCGGGCGGAATCGCGTGCGCGGCTGGTGGGCGCCGCGGTGCAGCTGGTCGATGGGCAGTTCCGTGGGGCCGAGGGACGAATCGACGCCGGCCATCGCCTCCGGCAGCAGCGCGTCGAGCCCCTTGCCCAGGCCGCTCTTGCTCGCCGCCACGCCGCCCGCCTCAAGCGCCATTGTGCGTCTTCGCGCGCCGTGCGACTTCGACGGCCAGCGCCCGATAGGCGCGCGCGCCACGGCAGCGCGGGTCGAAGAGCGTCGCCGGCAGGCCGTGGCTGGGGGCTTCCGCGAGCTTGACGTTGCGCGGAATGACGGTGCGGAACACCTGGTCGCCGAAGTGCTTCAGGAGCTGGCGCGAGACGTCGCGGCTCAAGCGGTTGCGCGGGTCGTACATCGTGCGCAGGATGCCCTCGATGGCCAGTTGCGGATTGCCGCGCTGCCGAACGGCGCGCAGCGTCAGCAGCAACCCGGTGAGGCCCTCGAGCGGGTAGTACTCGCACTGCATGGGGATCAGCACGCCGTCCGCCGCCACCAGCGCGCTCAAGGTGAGCACGTTCAGCGACGGCGGGCAGTCGATGATGACGAAATCGAACGCGGCGTCGGCGCCGTCGAGGCGCGAACGCAGCCGCGAGCCGCGATCCGGCGCAGAGAGCAGCGAGACTTCCGCCGCGGTCAGATCGCGGTTTGCCGCCACGACGGTGAGGCCGGCCGGCGTCTCCCGCGCCACCGCCTCGAAGGACGCGCCTTCGGCCAGCCACTCCTGCGCGCCGCCTTGCGGGCCTGGGCCTTCGTCGAGCGCGTTCTTGTCGATGCCGACGCCCATCGTGGCGTTGCCCTGGGGATCCAGGTCCACGAGCAGCGTTCGCGCCCCGTCGGCGGCCAACGCCGCGGCCAAGTTGACGGCGGTGGTCGTCTTGCCGACCCCGCCCTTCTGGTTCGCGATGGCTATCCGCCGTGGCACTCGCTCCCTCGCCTGTCGCCCGCGCGGTCAACGCGCACCGCCGTCACCCAGCCAGCCCCAAGCTGCCGCGCGTCATGGATTGTGCCACCTTCGAAAGTCGTCTCGGCGAGCGACGCACGCGATTGCAGCAACGCCGTGCCGTCCGGCGCCAGAAGCGGCCGCAGCAGGCGCCACGCTTGCGCCGGCGGCGCGACCGCCCGCGCGACGGCCGTGGCGAACGGCTCGCTTGGCCTGTAGCGCGCCACGTCCGCATTGACCACGGCGACGTTCGCCAAGGCCAGTTCGATGACGGCCTGGCGCAGAAAGAGGCACTTGCGCACGCTGCGCTCGATCAGCACCACTTCTCTCTGCGGCCGGGCGAGCGCCAGCGGCAGGCCGGGGAATCCGCCGCCGCTGCCGACATCCGCGAGCCGCCCCTGCCACCACGGCAGCAGCGCCAGACTGTCCAGCACATGGCGTTCGCGCAGCCGCGGCAGGTCGCCGCGGGAGACCAGACCGCAGTGCCGATTCCAGCGCCGGAGCAACGCCTCGAAGGCGTCGAGCTTGTCGAGCGCCTCGCTGCGCTCCCGCTCTGGATCAACCGGCAGCGCGGCGCTCCCGCCGTTGCGCTGCGTCTCGTTTCGCGTGGATCGTCAGCAGCGACAGCGCCGCCGGTGTCACGCCAGGCACGCGGGCGGCCTGCGCGACCGTGCCCGGACGCCGCGCCGCCAGCTTTTCCTTCAGCTCGTTCGAAAGGCCGGCGATGTCGCCGTAGTCGAAGTCCGCCCCCAAGGGCAGCTGCTCGTTGGCCTTGACCTCGGCGATCTCGTCGTCCTGGCGGGCCATGTAGCCAGCGTACTTCGCCTCGATTTCCAACTGCCCAAGCACCGCGTCGGGAAGCGGCGCAATGCCGGCGAGACGCTGGGCGGAGGCGATGGCGGCCGCATCGACGCTGGGGCGCTTGAGCAAGTCGTAGAGGGAGACGGCCGTCGCCAAGCGCTCGCCGCTGGCCGTTTCCACGGCGCGGGCAAGGTCGGTTCCCGGGTTCGCCCGCTGGCTCGCCAAATGCTGCTTGCCGTCCTCGACTGCCTTCTTTCGGGCCGAAAACGCCCGCCAGCGGGCATCGTCGACGAGGCCGAGTTCGCGGCCCTTCGGCGTCAGCCGCAGGTCGGCGTTGTCCTGGCGCAGGCGCAGCCGGTACTCGGCGCGGCTGGTGAACATGCGGTACGGCTCGTTGACGCCGAGCGTCACCAAGTCGTCGACCAGCACGCCCATGTAGGCGTCGAAGCGCGCCGGCGACCAGGGCTGCTTGCCGGCTGCCGCGAGGGCCGCGTTGGCCCCCGCAAGCAGGCCTTGGGCGGCGGCTTCCTCGTAGCCGGTGGTGCCGTTGATCTGGCCGGCGAAGTACAGCCCGTCGATGCAGCGCGTCTCCAGCGTCGGCTGCAGATCCCGCGGATCGAAGAAGTCGTACTCGATGGCGTAGCCCGGGCGCGTAACGTGGGCGTTCTCGAAGCCACGGATGGTGCGCACGGCGGTCAGCTGCACGTCGAACGGCAGGCTCGTGGAGATGCCGTTGGGATAGAGCTCGTGGGTCTCCAGTCCTTCCGGCTCCACGAACACCTGGTGCGCGTCGCGGTCGGCGAAGCGCACCACCTTGTCCTCGATGGACGGGCAATAGCGGGGCCCGACGCCCTCGATTGCGCCGGTGAACATCGGCGATTGTTCAAGGCCGGCGCGGATGACGGCATGGGTTTCGCGGTTGGTGTGCGTGATGTGGCACGGCACCTGCCGCGGGTGGACATCCGGCGTGGACAGGAACGACATCGTCGGGCGCGGCGAATCGCCGGGCTGCTGTTCCATCACGCCGAAGTCGACGCTGCGGCCGTCGATGCGCGGCGGCGTGCCGGTCTTGAGGCGTTCGACGCGCAGAGCCCTCAGCTGGGGTGCGCGAGGGGCTTGCCCCTCGCATGAAAACGCCCGCAGACGCTCCGCCAGAGCATTGGCCGGCGCATCGCCGGCGCGCCCGCCCGCCTGATTGGCGAGTCCGACGTGGATGCGCCCGCCGAGGAAGGTGCCGGTCGCCAGCACCACGCGATCCGCTTCGAAGCGGATTCCCAGCTGCGTGTCGACGCCCCGAACGCGGTTTCCAACGACGTGGAGATCGACGACGGACTGCTGAAACACGGCCAGATTCTCTTGGCTTTCCACCAACGCCCGCGCCGCGCTCCTGTAGAGCGCCCGATCCGCTTGGGCGCGGGTGGCTTGCACGGCCGGGCCCTTTCTCGCGTTCAGGGTTCGCACTTGGATCGCCGCCCGATCCGTCGCCACGGCCATGGCGCCGCCCAGGGCGTCGATTTCACGCACCAAGTGCGACTTGCCGATGCCGCCGATGGCCGGATTGCAGGACATTTGGCCAATGGTGTCGACGCTCTGGGTCAGCAGCAGCGTGGACGCGCCGATCCGCGCCGCGGCAAGGGCGGCCTCGGTGCCGGCGTGGCCGCCGCCAACAACGACGACATCAAAGCGTTGTGGATGGTTCACGGTCGGCTCTCGCGGGTTCCTCTTGGCGATCGCTGCAAACGATCGACGAACCGCGCCCTCGGCTTCGCGGCGGCAGCGGTTTCGATTGAACGCCGCGATTATAGGCCGTGCGGGCTCTTTCATGCGAAGGGCAAGCCCCTCGCCCTCCCCAGCTGAGGGCTCATTTGCCGATGCAGAAGCCGCTGAAGATCGCGCCCAGCACGTCGTCCACGCTGGTGGCGCCGACGATTTCTCCTAGCCTGCTCTGTGCCAGCCGCAAGTCTTCGGCCGCCAGGTCGCCGGCCCCTTCGGCGACCCTCGCCCGGGCGTCGGCCAAGGCGGAAGCGGCACCCGCGAGTGCTGCGAGGTGGCGCTCCCGTGCCAGAAACAGCCCGCCTTCCGGCGCGACGCCGGCGATTTCGGCGATTCGTCGTCGCAGCGCGTCGAGACCGGCACCGGTGAGCGCCGACACGCGCACTTCGCCGTTTGCGCCTTCGCCGGCCGGCCGGTTCGTCAGATCCACCTTGTTCCTCACCAACAGCCGGCGGTCGTCCTCTGTCTCGGCGCTCGAACTCGCGCAGCAGTCGTCTTCAACGGCAAGCACGAGGTCCGCCTTGGCCATCGCCTCCCGCGCCCGTTCGATGCCGAGCGCCTCCACCACGTCGCCGCCTTCCCGCAAGCCAGCGGTATCCGTGAGGCGCACGGGAATGCCGTGAATCTCGATGTCCGCCGAGAGCAAATCGCGGGTCGTGCCTGGAATGTCCGTGACGATGGCGCGGTCCTCCGCCAGCAGCCGGTTCAGCAGGCTCGACTTGCCCACGTTGGGCGCACCGGCAATTACCACGTCGAGGCCGTCGCGCAACACCCGCCCCTGGCGCGATTCGGCCATTAGCGCGTCCAAGGCGCTGGCGATGGCGTCGAGTCGCTCGGCGAGCGCCGAATCGGCGAGGAAGTCGATCTCCTCCTCGGCGAAATCGATCGCCGCTTCCACATGCACTCGGGCATCGAGCAGCAGCTTGTCGATTGCGCCAACGCGCTCCGAAAACTCGCCGCTCAAGGAGCGCATGGCCGAACGCGCCGCCCGCTGGGACGCGCTGTCCACGAGATCGGCCACCGCCTCGGCCTGGGCCAGGTCGATCTTGTCGTTCAGGAAGGCGCGCTCGGTGAACTCGCCGGGCCGCGCCAAGCGCGCACCGAGTTCGCAAGCGCGCGCCAGAAGACGCTGCATCACCACCGGCCCGCCGTGGCCTTGCAGCTCCAGCACGTCCTCGCCCGTCAGCGAATGGGGAGCGCGGAAGTACAAGGCGAGGCCGCGATCCAGTGCGCTGCCGTCGGCATCGCGGAAGTCCGCAAGCAGGGCATGGCGCGGACGCGGCACTTGGCCGAGCAGCGCCGTCGCCATCGTCGCCAGATCATGTCCGCTAACGCGCACCACGCCGATGCCGCCGCGGCCGGGCGGCGTGGCGACGGCGGCGATGGTCTCCCGGCGCGGCGGTTCTTCAGGCACGGTTCGTCGCCCCGCCTACGCGGCCTTCGCTGCGGCCTCCTTCTCGATGCGGTGCGTGATGTACCACTGCTGCGCCAGCGAGAGGATGTTGTTGACCAGCCAGTACAGCACCAGGCCGGCGGGAAAGAACACGAACAGCACGGTGAACAGGATCGGCATCATCTTCATCACCTTCGCCTGCATCGGATCGGCCGGCGGCGGCTGCATGAGCTGCATGACGAAGAACGACGCGCCGTAGAGCAGCGGCAGCACCAGCCACGGGTCGCGCACCGCCAAGTCCTCGATCCAGAAGATGAACGGCGCCTGGCGCAGTTCCACGCTCTCGTAGAGCACCCAGTAGAGCGCGAAGAAGACCGGCATCTGCAGCAGCAGCGGCAGACAGCCGCCGAGCGGATTGGCGCCCTCCTTCTTGTAGAGCGCCATCATCTCCTGGGACATCTTGTTGCGGTCGCCGGCATGGCGTTCGCGCAGCCGCTGCACCTGCGGCATCACCTGCTTCATCTTCGCCATCGAGCGGAAGCCGGCGGAGGCGAGGGGATAGAGGAGCAGCTTGACGGCCAGCGTGAGCAGGATGATGGCCACGCCCCAGTTCCCCACCACCGCGTGGATGTTGTCGAGCACGTAGAAGAGCGGCACCGAGAGCCACCACAGCAAGCCGTAGTCCACCGTGAGGTAGAGGTTGGGCGCGGCGGCTTCGAGGTTCTTCTGGATCTTCGGACCGGCGTAGAGCTTGGCACCGACCACGGCCGTCTGGCCCGGCGGCACCGCGATGTCCGGGCCGACGAATCCGACCGCGTAGTTGCCGTCGCCCAAACGCCTACCGTTGTAAGCGTTCACTTCGTTTTCAGCGCCTATCCAGGCGGCGATGAAGTAGTGCTGGAGAATGGCGCTCCAGCCGCCTTCGACCTCCACCCGGAAAGGCGTTTCGTCGAGGTCCTCGAAGTCCACCTTCTCGTAGCGCGATTCCGGCGTGGTGAAGGCTGGCCCGACGTAGGGCCGCGGCCCCATGCTCATGCCGCCGTCTTCGTCTGGCCGCCCCCCGTCGCGCTTCAGTTGCGCGAAGAGGCGCCCTTGGAACGGCGCCGAGGCGCGGTTCGCGATTTCGTATTCGACATCGATCAGGTAGCTCTCGGCCGTGAACGTAAAGCGCTTGACCAGGGCCACGTCGTCCGTCTCATGGCGCAGCGCCACGACGAGCGAACCGGAGTCGATCTCGTAGTCGGACGCCTCCGCCACATAGCGCGGGCGCGAACCGGCCTTATCCAGGCCGTCGCGGCCCGTCAGCCCGCTCTGGGCGATGTAGACGTGACCGGGGCCGCGGGCGAGCAGCGTCAGCGGCACGGCGGAACCAACCTCGGTCGGGTAGGCGGGCAGGCGCAGGCCGACGACGTCGCCGCCGTCGAGGTCGATGGCGAGGTCGAGCACCGGCGTGCGCACCCGCACCAGCTCCGGTTCGATGGTGGCGACTGGCAGCGCCGTCGAACTGGGGGCGGCCGAACTCGACAACTCCTCGCCCGGCACGTCGTCCGCCAGCGCTGGCGCGTGCGTCACGCCCGCGTCTGGAAGCGGCGCCGCCGGGGTGGTCTGCGCCTGTTCCGCCGGCGGTGTCGGCGTGTTGCCGTAGTCCTGGGTCCAGTTGTAGACCAGCAAGTAGCCGACGACGCCGAGCAGCACCAGCAGCACGATGCGCTGTATCTCAGTCGAAGGCACCGCTTATCCCTTGCCCCCGAGGGCTGAGGCCGGTTCCGGCACGGCATCGACGCCGCCGGGATGCCAGGGATGGCAGCGCGACAGTCTTCGCGCCGCCAGCAGCAGGCCGCGCCACGGCCCGTGCTGGCGGATGGCCGTCAGCGCGTAGCGCGAGCACGTCGGGTGGAAGCGGCAGTGCTGGCCCAGCAACGGGCTGATGCCGATCTGGTACGCGCGCAGACCGCCAGACAGGACTGCGGCCAGGAGCTTGGCGACCTTCGCTCGCGCCGCGGCCGGCGACGGCCATGCCCTCACGACGCCGCCTTCCGCTTGGCGATGGCGCCCTCCAGAGCCGCGAACAGGCGTTCGGCGTCCGCCCGGGCGACTGTCGGCGCCGCCAGCCGCACCACCACGTCCACAGGCGGAAAGCAGCGGCGCTGCCGGAACGACTCCCTGATGATCCGCTTCGCTCGGTTTCTGTCCACGGCGCGCTTGAGGATGCGCTTGGCGACGATCAGGCCGAGCCTGGCGGCGGCCGCTTCGCTAGGGCGCACGGCGGCGACGAGGGAACCGCGCCGCAGGCGCAGCGACGGCGCGCGCAGCACCGCGTCGAACTCGCGCTTCGTCAGAAGCCGGCGGTCGCGCCCGAAGCCAAGCGCCGGCGCCAACGCCACTGGTGCGCCCGGCACCGTTCGAGCCGCCGCCGCGACCTAGACCGTGAGCCGCTTGCGGCCCTTGGCGCGGCGGGCCTTGAGGATCTTGCGCCCGTTCCTAGTGGCCATCCGCGCCCGGAACCCGTGACGCCGCTTTCGCTTGATCACGCTGGGCTGGTACGTCCGTTTCATGCTGCCTCTTATGCGGTGCCCGACCGCTCGAATGGTGTCGGAAGAGGCGCGGGATTGTGGCCGCAGCACGGGCGACTGTCAATGAGGAATCTTCTTCATGTAGGAAATATCGTCGTCGTCATATGGCGGCTGGCTTACGGCGCGATGGGCGATTAACTTACGGAAACTATGGCAAATGTCGCACATGGCATCGTGTGGGCATCCATTGGGCATGGCCTTGACGACGGGTGCGTCGCTGGGCGGAGCTTTTCTCCTGCCTCGGGAACGCCCAAATTGTCTACAAGTTATCCAAAGGAAACTACGAACCACTGTTCATGTAGCCAGCAATGTGCGGCCCTTGTGAAGTAACGTATTGAATTGGTGGAGAGAGTTGAAAAACATTGAATTAGTTGCCGAAATGCATGGCGAAGCGCGTGGAAGTCTTGCTAAGGTGGCCGTCAAAAGGAGCCGCGCTTGGTCGTATTGGGGCGGGACAACACAACTCACGAATCGCGCAGGAAAACGGTGGGGAACAACGCTCGGGATTGGCAGCATGAGGAGGGGGAAAATGGCGTTTGGCAAGTTGTTCTGGAGCGGCTGAGCGGGCAGCTCGCGGCGGACGAATACGACAAGTGGCTTAGGCCGCTGCAGGCCGAGGTGCGCGACGGGAAGCTGGTGCTCAGCACCCGCAACCGGTACATCAAGGAAGCCGTCGAGTCGCTCTACCTGGAGCGCATCAAGGAGCTTGCGGTCGGCGAGGTGCGCGAGGTCGAGGTGCGCATCGTCGCCGGCGACCGAACGCCGTATTTGGGCGGGCCGCAGCGCGCTGGGCAGCACGGAGCCTCGGCGGAAGACGGCGCCGCGGCGCTCGATGCGGCCCAGGACGCCCCCGGGGCACCGCTTCGCCAGACGCTCAACCGGGAATACCGGTTCGACACGTTCGTGCCGGGCCAGGCGAACCAGGTGGCGAAGGCGGCGGCGCAGCATGTGGCGGAGCAATGCGTGCGTTCGCCGTGGGTGCCGGTACACAGCTACAACCCGCTGCTCCTCTACGGCGGGGTCGGACTGGGCAAGACCCATCTCATGCACGCGATCGGCAACGCGATCCTTGCCCGAGCGCCGAAGGTCAACGTCGTCTACCTGCCGAGCGAGAGCTTCGGCAACGAGATCGTCCACGGCGTGCGCAGCGGCGACATGCAGGAAGCCACGCTGCGCTACCGGTCGGTGGACGTGCTGATGATCGACGACATCCAGTTCTTCGACGGTCGGGCGGGATTCCAGGAGAAGTTCTTCCACGTCTTCAATGCGCTGCTCGAATCCGGCAAGCAGGTGGTGGCCACATCGGATCGCTACCCGCAGGAGATGCGCGGCCTTGAACACCGCCTGCGCTCGCGGGTGGTCGGCGGCATGACGGCGGAGGTCGACCTGCCGGAGGTGGAGACGCGCACCGCGATCCTCATGAACAAGGGCAAGTCCCAGGGCGTGGACATCCCGATGGACGTGGCGCTGCACATCGCCGAGCGCATCCGCTCCAACGTGCGCGAGCTCACCGGCGCACTGCAGCGCGTCATCGCCAGAGCGCATTTCCAGAACGCGCCGGTGACCATCGAACTGGTGCGCACCGCCTTGCGCGACCTCTTCTCGACCCGCGCCCGCTACGTCACCGTGGAGCACATCCAGACGCTGGTGGAGTCGTACTACAACATCAAGCACGCCGACATGCTCTCGAGCACCCGCGTCCGCGCCATCGCCAGGCCGCGGCAGATCGCGATGTCGCTGGCGCGGGAGTTCACCAACCACTCCCTGCCGCACATCGCCTCGCACTTCGGCGGACGCGACCACACGACGGTGCTGCACGCCTGCCGGCGCATCAAGGAGCTGTGCAAGACCGATCAGGAAGTGGCGGAGGACTACCGCAACCTGTCGCGGCGCGTGAGCCAGGCGTGACCGGCCCGCACCGCCGATTCCCGAAGCACTTGAGGACCAAGCCATGAAATTGCGAGCAAGCCGAGACACCCTGCTGCGCCCGTTGCGGGTGGTGACCGGCGTGGTCGAGCGGCGGCCGACGTTGCCGGTTCTGGCCAACCTGCACGTCGAGGCCACGGAATCCGCGCTCACGGTGCGGGGCACCGACCTGGAAGTGGAGATCGTCGCCAGGATCGAGGAGGGCGTGGACATCGACAGCGCGGGTTCGACGACCGTGCCGGCGCACAAGCTGGCGGAGATCTGGCAATCGCTGCCGGAGAACGCCAGCGTCGACGTCGCATTGGAGAACGGACGCGCGATCGTGAAGTCCGGGCGCAGCCGCTTCGCGCTGGCGACGATACCGAGCGACGACTTCCCCAAGGAGAAGCCCTTGCTGCTGGAGGGAGACGAGGACGAAGGCGAGGGCGTTCAACTCGTTGTGCCGCACGCCGATCTGCGGCGGCTGCTCGACCGCACGAAGTTCGCCATGGCGAACGGCGACGTGCGCTACTTCCTGAACGGGATGCTCTTCGAGTTGACGGCGAACAGCCTGCGGGCGGCGGCCTCGGACGGCCATCGCATGGCCATCTCCACCTTGGACCGCGGCGTCGAGGGCGTGGAAAAGCTGCGCATCATCGTGCCGCGCAAGAGCGTGCAGGACTTGGAACGGCTCATCGGCGAGAGCGATGCCGACGTTCAGCTGGAGATGGGCAGCCGCACGCTGCGCGCCACCCAAGGAGAGTACACGTTGACCACCAAGCTGGTCGATGGCCAGTTTCCGGAAGTGGACCGCCTGATTCCGCGCAACACGGACCACTCGGCGACCGGCGACCGCGAGACCTGGCATCGGGCATTACAGCGCGCGGCGATTCTGTCGAACGAGAAGTCCCAGGACGTGCGCCTGCATCTCGAGGACGATCGAATGGTCATCCGCGCCTCCAACCCGGAGCAGGAAGAGGCCGAGGAAACCGTCGCCGTGGACTACGACGGCAGCACCATGGAGATCGGCTTCAACGTGCGCTACCTCCAGGACGTTCTCAATGCCTTGGACACTGAAGCCGTCAAGGTGTCGATGCCGCCGGACAACAACATCGCCCTCATGGAAGGCATCGGCGCGGAGGACTCGATCTACGTCGTGATGCCGCTTCGCCGTTGATGGGCCGCGGTGAGCGGTGATCCTGGGGCGGCTCGACGTCGGCAACGTTCGCAACATCGCGTCGGCGCACGTCGATCTCGCGCCAGGCGCCAATCTGCTGCTTGGCCCCAACGGCGCCGGCAAGACCGCGCTGTTGGAGGCCGTCCACCTGTTGATCCGGGGTCGGTCCTTTCGGCCTGGCAAGCCGGAATCCGTGCTGCGGCAGGGGGAAGAGCGCATTGAAGTCGGCGCTGGTTTGCAGGATGCGGTGTTGGGCGACGTGCGCATCTCGTATCGGCGCGAACGCGGTGGAAGGGCGGAACTGCGGCGCGACGGGAAGCCGGTTCGGCAGTTGTCCGAGGTGGCCGCGCTGCTGCCGATTCAGCTGCTGTTGCCCGATCTGGCCGACCTCGTATTCGGTGCGCCTGCCGTGCGCCGCCAGTGGCTGGACTGGGGAGTGTTTCACGTGAAACATGACCATGCCGGCACGCTGCGACGCTACGCGCGCGCCCTGCGCCACCGCAACGCGCTGTTGAAGGCGCGGGATCACCGAACGCTGCCGAGCTGGACCGCGCAGCTCGTGGAGCTCGGCGCACTACTCGCGGATGCGCGCGGGTCGTACTTCGACGGCGTTCGCGGCGAAGTTCAGGCTTCTCTTGCGGCGCTGGACGACGATCTCGCCGTGGACTTCTCGTACTCCCGGGGATGGCGCGATGGCGCCCTTGCCGACGCGGTGCAGGACGACTTCGATTGGGACTGCCGCACCGGCACGACCCACAGCGGCCCGCATCGGGCGGATGTGGAAATGACGTGTCGCGGCGAGGCGGCGTCGTCAACCCTCTCCCGCGGCCAGGGCAAGGCGCTTGCCAGCGCCCTCGTCCTTGGCCAGGCGCAGCAGCTGGACGGGCTGGGGCGTCCTTCCCTGTTCCTGATCGACGACGTGGGCGCGGAGCTGGACGACGACCACAGCCAGCGCTTCTACGGCCGCCTTGGGGCGATGGGCAGCCAGGTGATCGCCACGTCGGCGAATCCGGCTGCTTCGGCCATGCTTCGGGCGGACGCCGGCGGTCGCGTGTTTCACGTGAAACATGGAGAATTCGTGCCCGCGAGTTGATTCGGGCGGCCCGACGATGTAGTGTCCCTACATGCGCGACGGTGCTGCCGAAGTCGCGCTTGCGGCGCCGCGAAAGCCCTCGATTCCTTGCCTTGTGCGATTGCGTTGCCGAGTCCTTGCGATCCCTTTCCGAAACGAACGAAAGCGCACCTGTCGATGGCCAACAACGAAGAATCCAGCGCCGACGCGGATTCGACATACGACTCCAGAAGCATCAAGGTGCTGCGCGGCCTCGACGCCGTGCGCAAGCGCCCGGGCATGTACATCGGCGACACCGACGACGGCACGGGCCTGCATCACATGGTGCAGGAACTCGTCGACAACGCCATCGACGAAGCCTTGGGCGGCCACTGCGACGAGATCGACGTCGTCATCCACCCAGGCGAATCCGTCACCGTGCGCGACAACGGCCGCGGCATGCCGGTGGACATCCACGACGAAGAAGGCAAGTCCGCCGCCGAAGTCATCCTCACCACCCTGCACTCCGGGGGCAAGTTCGACGGCAGTTCCTACAAGGTGTCGGGCGGCCTGCACGGCGTCGGCGCCTCGGTGGTCAACGCGCTCTCGGAGATGTTCCGGCTCACCGTGCGTCGCGACGGCAACGTCTACCAGCAGACCTATCGGCACGGCGTTCCCGACGGCCCGCTCGCGGTGGTCGGAGAAACCGACGCGCGGGGCACCGAGTGCTACTTCAAGCCGTCCGCGAAGACCTTCTCCCACATCGAGTTCCAGTACGAGACGTTGGCCAAGAAGCTGCGCGAACTGGCGTTTCTGAACGCCGGCGTGTCGATTCGGCTGAGCGACGAACGCAGTGGCCGCGGCGAACGCTTCCACTACGAAGGCGGTCTGCGCGCTTTCGTCGAGTTCCTCAACCGCAACAAGGAAGCGCTGAACGAGGTCTTCCACTTCGAGACCACCCGCGGCGACGGCATTGCCGTGGAAGTGGCCATGCAGTGGAACGACAGCTTCCAGGAGCAGGTCTTCGCCTACACCAACAACATTCCCCAAGGCGACGGCGGCACGCACATGGCTGGCTTCCGCGCCGCGCTGACGCGCACGCTGAACGGCTACATCGAACGCGAAGGCATCGCCAAGAAGGCGCAGGTGGCGACCACCGGCGACGATGCGCGGGAGGGGCTGACGGCGGTCGTGTCGGTGAAGGTGCCGGATCCCAAGTTCTCTTCCCAGACCAAGGACAAGCTGGTGTCGAGCGAAGTGAAGCCGGCGGTGGAGCAGGAGCTCGCGCGCCACCTCACGGCCTACTTGGACGAACGCCCCCAGGACGCGCGCCAAGTGGTCACCAAGATGCTCGACGCGGCGCGCGCCCGGGAGGCGGCCCGCAAGGCGCGGGAGATGACGCGCCGCAAAGGCGCTTTGGACATCGCCGGCCTGCCGGGCAAGCTCGCCGACTGCCAAGAGAAGGACCCAGCCCTCTCCGAGGTGTTCCTGGTGGAGGGCGATTCGGCGGGCGGTTCCGCCAAGCAGGGGCGCGACCGCCGCACCCAGGCCATCCTTCCCTTGCGCGGCAAGATACTCAACGTGGAGAAGGCGCGCTTCGACAAGATGCTCTCGTCGGCGGAGGTGGGCACCTTGGTCACGGCCCTCGGCTGCGGAATCGGCCGCGGCGACTTCGAGATCGACAAGCTCCGCTACCACCGCGTCATCATCATGACCGACGCCGACGTGGACGGCTCGCACATTCGCACGCTGCTGCTGACGTTCTTCTTCCGCCACATGCTCGAGTTGATCGACAGCGGCCACATCTACATCGCGCAGCCGCCGCTCTACAAAGTGAAGAAGGGTCGCCAGGAACGCTACGTGAAGGACGACGACGAGCTCGACGGCTACTTCCTGCAGAACGCCCTGGAAGGCTCGGCGCTGCACGTCAACGCGGACGCGCCGGCCATTGACGACGCCTACCTCGAGCGCACGGCGCGCGACTATCTGAACGTCAAGGGGCGGCTCGACGCGCTCAACCGGGTTTATCCCGCGGCCTTGACGATGGCGCTGTTTGATGCGCCGCCGGTGACGACCGAGGACCTCGCGGACCGGGAGCGGATGCAGCAGTGGCTGGTGCGCTACCAGGAGGCGCTGCCGGAGGGCGAGTACGTCCTCGAACTCGAAGAGGACCGCGAGCACCAGATCCACCGGCCGCGGGCCTCCTGGCGCGAGTACGGCGTCGCCGGATCCGCCGTTCTCGACTACCAGTTCTTCGTCTCCCCGGAATACGACGACGTCAAGCGCCTGGCGGCGGTGCTCGGCGACCTCGTCGAAGACGGCGCCTATGTCGAGCGCGGTGAACGGCGGCGCGCCGTGGCGTCGTTCCCGGAGGCGCTGTCGTGGATGCTCGACGAAGCGCGCCGCGGTGTGGACCTGCAGCACTACAAGGGCTTGGGCGAGATGGATCCGGCCCAGCTTTGGGAGACGACGATGGATCCCGATGTGCGGCGCATGATGCGCGTCACCGTCGCCGACGGCGTGGCCGCCAGCGACCTGTTCACGACGCTGATGGGCGAGCATGTGGCGCCGCGCCGCGAGTTCATCGAATCCAACGCCCTTTCGGTCGTGAACCTCGACGTGTAAGGGGCGTTCGCGGCCGGCTAGGACTCCAAACGAGCCATCGTGTCGCGCAGCCAGGACTCGCACAACGCATTGATTTCGGAAGACTTCTTGCCGCTCGTGGCAAACGGCGGGGAGATCTCCGCGGCGATGACGCCGGGCTGTTTGACTAGCCCCCGAGGCCAATGGCGGCCGGCATTGTGCGCGATCACCACGATCGGGGCGCCGGTGGCGACGGCCAGGGCCGCGCCGCCCCGCTGAAACCTGCCTTGCGCGCCCGGCGGCAGGCGCGTGCCCTCCGGGAACAGCGTGACGTACATGCCGCGCTCCAGGCGGTCCCGGCCTTCCTCGACGAAACGGCGCAGCGCCGCGCGCGGCGCGGAGCGGTCGATGGCGATAGGCCGCACCATGGCGAAGGCCCAGCCCCAGAAGGGGATGTTCAAGAGCTCGCGCTTCACCAGCGTCGCTTGCGGCGTCACCAGCGTTTGCGTCCACAGGGTCTCCCAGGCGCTTTGGTGCTTCACGAGCAGAATGCACGGCTCGCGGGGGATGTTGTCCAGCCCGCGGACCTGTACGCGAATGCCGCAGGCGACCTTCAGCCACCACAACGCCATGCGCGTCCAGCAGCCGATGATGAAGTCGAAGCGGCGCGGCAGCGTCATGGCCCAGGCCACCGCCAGCGAGAGCAGGGCCCAAACCAGCGTGATGCAAACGTAGCCGACGTAGAACAGGAGCGAGCGCAGAACGGGCACTGGTCAACTCCGCCAATAGTGCGGGGAGAACACCACCAGCAACGTGAAGATCTCAAGCCGCCCGAGGAGCATGGCGAAAGTGAGCACCCACTTCGTTGCGGGAGGGAGAGCTTGGTAGTTGCTGGCGACGTCGCCGAGCCCGGGGCCGAGGTTGTTGAGATTGGCCGCCACCGCCGAGAAGGCGGTGACGAAGTCCATGTCCGAGAGCGCAAGCAGCAGCGCCACCATGGCCACGAAGGCGACCAGATACACGGAACAGAACCCCCACACGGCGTCCACCACGCGGTCCGGCACCAAGCGCTCGCCGAGCTTGATGTGGAAGACGCCGCGCGGATGCACCAGGCGCAGGATCTCCCTGGCGCCTTGGCGGTAGAGAAGCAGCACGCGGTAGATCTTCAAGCCGCCGGCGGTGGAGCCGGCGCAGCCGCCGGCGAAGGCGGCGAAGATCATCGCCACCGGCGCCAGCGTCGGCCACGCGCCGTAGTCGGCGGTCGTGAAGCCGGTCGTGGTGGCGAAGGAGACCGCTTGGAACAAGCCGTCGCGGATGGGCCGCTCCGTCGCGCCAGGGTGGAAGAACAACACGCCGGCGACGACGGCGGCGACCAGCGCCAGAGCGCCGATGTAGACCCGCGACTCGCTGTCCTTGAGGTAGCCGCCGACGCTGCGCCGGGCCAGCACCGCGAAGTGCAGCGCGAAGCTGATTCCAGAGAGCGCCATGAAGACGATTGCGACGCCTTCGACGGCCGCGCTGTCGAAGTAGCCCAAGCTCGCGTCATGGGTGGAGAAGCCGCCGATGGCCACCGTGGAGAAGGCATGGCAGATCGCGTCGAAGGCGTCCATGCCGGCGAACCAGTAGGCGATGCCGCAGGTCGCGGTGAGGCCGAGGTAGATGAACCACAGCGCCTTGGCCGTCTGGGCGATGCGCGGCGTGAGCTTGGTGTCCTTGATCGGTCCAGGCGACTCGGCGCGGTAGAGCTGCATTCCGCCGACGCCGAGCATCGGCAGCACCGCCACTGCCAGCACGACGATGCCCATGCCGCCGAGCCATTGCAGCCACTGCCGATAGAAGAGCACCGAGCGCGGCAGGTCGTCGAGACCGGTGATCACGGTGGCGCCGGTGGTGGTGAGGCCGGAGAGCGACTCGAACGCGGCATCCGTGAACGACGCCGTGACCTCGGGCGCCAGGTACAGGGGAAGGGCGCCGGTCAGTCCCAATCCGAAGTAGAACAACACGGTGACGAGAAAGCCCTCGCGGCTGCGCAACTCGCCGCCGCCGCGTCCGCATATCCAGAGCACGACGCCGATGGCCAAGGCGACGGCAAAGGCGATCAGGAACGGCGCGCTGGTCTGTTCCCTGTACACCAGCGCCACCGCCGCCGGCACGAGCAGGGCGAGGCTGAACAGCATGAACAGCCCGCCGCTGACGCGCAGAATCGGCCCGAGGCGGATAGTGGCGATGCGCACTAGCGCACCGCTTCGGAAACAACGCGCGGCAAGGCGTGGCGAACGGCGGGGGTCGAACGGGCGCAGGCACGATGGCGGCGCGGTGCGTCCGCCGAAGCCTTGGCGCAGGCTGGTTCGCCTCGTGCGATCAACCGCTTGTCGATTTGGAATCGAATCACCAGCCGTTCCGGCTAGAAGAAGCTCAAGCCCACCTGAAAGAGCCGTTCGACGGCCGGGACGGCCGATCTGTCGACGACGAACAGCACCACGTGGTCGCCGCTGCGCACCACCATATCGCTGCACTCGACATGCACCTCCTCGCCGCGCACCACCGCGCCCACGGTGACGCCGGAGGGCAGGGGAAGCTGGTCGACGCGCCGGTCCACCACCTTGCTGTTGCGGGCGTCGCCATGCACGACGGCCTCCAGAGCTTCGGCGGCGCCGCGGCGCAGGCGATGCACGCGCGCCACGTCGCCACGGCGAACGAGAGCGAGAATCGAACTCATCGTGGACAGCTGCGGCGACAGGGCGATGTCGATGTCGCGGCCCTGCACGAGATCCACGTAGGCCGGATTGGCGATCAGCGAGATCACCCGCTTGGCGCCGAGGCGCTTGGCGAGCAACGCGGACATGAAGTTCACCTCGTCGTCGTTGGTCACCGCGCAGAATGCGTCGGTGTCCTCGACGTTCTCCTCCATCAGCAGGCCGCGGTCGGTGGCGTTGCCGAGGATCGTCACCGCGCTGTTCAGCTGCTCCGCCACGAATTCGGCGCGGCGCCGGTCGGATTCGATGACCTTGACCCCGAAGTCGTCCTCGATGGCGCGCGCGAGCAGCAGGCCGATGTTGCCGCCGCCGACGATGGTGACGCGCTTGTTGGGCTGCTCCTTCTCGCGCAGTTCGGACATCACGGTGTCGATGTGTTCGGTGGGCGCGATGAAGAAGACCTCGTCGTCGGCCTGCACGACGGTGTCGGCAGCGGGCATGATGGAGCGGTTCTCGCGGGAGATGGCGACCACTTTGGTACGGACGGCCGGAATGTGTTCGCGGAGCGCGCGCAGCGCTTTGCCGACGAGCGGGCCGCCGTGATAGGCGCGCACGGCCACCAGCTGCACGCGCCGGTCGGCGAAATCGACCACTTGCAGAGCGCCCGGATGCTCGAGCAGATCCTGGATCTGTTCCATCACGACGCGCTCCGGGTTGATGAGCTCGTCGATGGGCATGTGGTCGCGGCTGAAGAACTTGATGTCTTCGTCGTCGCCGTTGGGGCTGGCGACGTATTCGCTGGAGCGGATGCGGGCGATCTTGGTGGGCGTCTGGAACAGCGAGTAGCAGACCTGGCAGGCCACCATGTTCACTTCGTCGCTGTTGGTGACGGCGATGAGCAGCTCGGCGTCGTCGGCCCCCGCCGCGAGCAGCACGTCGGGTCTCGAGGCGTGGCCGTGAACCGTCTGGATGTCCAGCCGATCCTTCAGCTCCTTGAGCCGGGTGTCTTCGTGATCGACCAGGGTGATGTCGAAGTCCTCGTTGGCGAGGTTTTCCGCCAACGTGCCGCCGGTCTGTCCGGCGCCGAGAATGAGGATCTTCATGCGCCGATTCTAGGCCGAGTCGGTAGCGGGTTGAACGTCGCTGGGCGCAGGTGGCAGGAACGAGTCGGCGACGGGCGCCATCGGGAATGAAGACCGTGGACGACTGGCGCAAGATGCTTGCCGGCATCGCCGGTGCGCCGGGCCTGCCGCCGATCTTGACGAGCGCGGTGGCGCAAGAGCTGTTGGACGCGATGCGGGGCGGCGTCGAGGCGACCACAGCGAGCTTGGATCTCGGCGTCTCCGAAGAGCGCGTGGCGGTCGGTGCCGACGCGGTATGCGCCCGCGGCGTCTGCCTGCCCCGTTCCGCGTTGTCGGAAGCAGCGGCGGCGCCGAACAAGTGCTTCGAATTCGTCGCCGATGCACTCCGGCAGATCAGCGTCTTCTCGGAAGCGACCGGCTGGGTGCGTTCCCTGCACCCGACCGCCGACGCGCCGACGACGGTGGTGGCCGGATTTCCCATGCACCGCATCGCCGGCACCACCCCGCTCGCCGACACCGAAGCGAAGGTGCGCGCCCTCGGCAGGCCTCGGGGCCGCGTCCTCGACACGGCGACCGGCCTCGGCTACACGGCCATCGCGCTGGCCAGGACATGCACGGAAGTCGTGAGCGTGGAACTCGACCCCGCGGCATTGGAACTGGCGCGGCGCAATCCCTGGTCGGTGGCGCTGTTCGCCTGCTCCAGGATTGAACTGATCGTTGGCGACGTGGCGGAGCGCATCGCGTCCTTCGCGGACGGCGAGTTCGCGGCGGTATTGCACGATCCCCCGACCGCGCAATTGTCCGGCGACCTCTATTCGCAGGCGTTCTACTCCGAATTGCGCCGCGTCCTTCGCCCCGGCGGCCGGCTGTTCCACTACGTGGGCGATCCAGCCAGCGCGAGAGCGGCCCGCGCCACGGCAGGAACCATGCGCCGTCTGGCTGCCGCCGGCTTCGCGCGCGTGCGGCGCGCCGAGTGGGCATTCGGCGTCACCGCAATCGCGCCGACGCGGCGTCGCGCCTTCGTCGGCAGACCTCGGGCCTAGGCGGTGTTTCCATCACCCTAAACGCGCACCGTTGAACACGAGGTCCGGGTAGCCGTTGGCGATGTTTTGCACGGGCTGCGGCGTGCCCTTGCCGCGGGCGAGCTGCACGGTCTGCAATTCCAGTGCGCCGTCGCCGCAGGCCACGCGCCACTGCGAACCGTGTCGCGCCAATGTCCCCGGAGGGGCGCTCGCGGCGTCGGCGCGTGGCGCGGTTTCCAGCAAGCGCAAGCGAACGTCGCCGAGGCGCGCGTAGGCGGCCACGCGCCCGTGCAGCGCCCGCACTTGGCGGTCGATGGCGACGGCGCTGCGCGTCCAGTCGATGCGGGCATCGGCGTCGTCGAGCTTCTTCGCGTAGGTGGCGGCGCGGTCCTCCTGCGGGACGGCTTCGAGGCTCGGCAAGTCGTCCAACGTGTCGAGCAGCGCGTTCGCGCCGAGGTCGGCCAGCTGCTTGGCCACGCCGCCGCCGGTGGCGTCGTCGCCGAGCGGCAGCGAAGCCCGGCGATAGACCGGGCCGGTGTCCAGCCCGGCATCCATCTGCATGATGCTGACGCCGGTTTTGGCATCGCCGGCCATGATGGCCCGTTCGATGGGCGCGGCGCCGCGCCAGCGCGGCAACAGGGACGCATGCACGTTCAGGCAGTGGTGCTTGGGCGCGGCCAGCACGGCCGCCGGCAGGATGAGCCCGTAGGCGGCGACGACGAACCAATCGACTTGCCGCAGCGTCTCGAGCTCGCCGTCGAGGCGCATCGGCGTGTACACAGGGATGCCAGCCGCTTCGGCGGCTGTCTGTACCGGACTCTGGGCGAGCTTGCGTCCGCGCCCGGCGCGCCGGGCCGGTTGGGTGTAGACGACGTCGACGCGGTGCCGGGAGTCGATGAGGCGCGCGAGAACGGTCGCCGCGAAGGCGGGTGCGCCGGCGAAGGCGAGCCGCCACTGGCGAGGCGGCGCGTTCAGCCCCGTGCCTCGCGTCGCGCCTGCTTGCGGAGCTTGCTGCGGATGCGGCCGCGCTTCAGCTTCGAGATGTAGTCCACGAACAGCTTGCCCTCCAAATGGTCGCACTCGTGCTGAATGCATACCGCCAGCAAGTCTTCGGCTTCCAAGGCGAAGGGCTCGCCCTGCTGGTTCAGCGCATGGACGCGAATGCGCTCCGCCCGCTGCACCGGCTCGTAGAAGCCAGGCACGGAGAGGCAGCCTTCGTCGCGCTCCTGCACGCCTTCCGCCGATTCGATGACCGGATTGACGAACGCGAGCGGCTGATCCCGTTGCTCCGAGACGTCGACCACGAGCACGCGCTTGTGGACGTTCACCTGGGTTGCGGCGAGGCCGATGCCGGGCGCCGCGTACATGGTTTCCAGCAGATCGTCGACGAGGCGCACGATCGACTCGTCCACCGCCGGCACGGGGGCGGCCTTCGTGCGCAGCCGCGGATCGGGATAGCAGAGAATCGGGAGCAGGGCCATTGCGCTGAGGTCGATTTCGCCAAGCGCGAATCATCGCACAGAGGCGGGCTCTGCGCCGTTTGCGCGGCACCAAGGCCACGGCGAGTCGATTTCGCACACGGCCGCGGGCGAATCTCGCAACGCAACATGCACCGAGCGCGTCTAGCATGGCGCCCATGAACGCCAACGCCGAGACGGTGCGCAAGTCGCCGCGCATCCTGGACGCCAGCGCATTGCCGCTTGCGCTGCGCTCGATTCCAGATCCGCCCCAGCGGCTCTACTGCCGCGGCGACGCCGCGCGCTTGGCCGAACCAGCCGTGGCGGTGGTCGGCAGCAGGCGCTGCACGCGCCAAGGGCGCGACCTCGCCTTCGCGTTGGCGCGGGACTTGGCCGCCCATGGCCTGAACGTGGTCAGCGGGCTGGCGTTCGGCATCGACGCCGCCGCGCACCGCGGCGCATTGAGCGCCGGCGGCGGTTGCGGCACCACCATCGCCGTGCTCGGCGGCGGCCTGGGCAGCATTTATCCGCGCTCGCACGAACCGCTGGCGGCGGAAATCGTCGCCGCTGGCGGCGCGTTGGCCACCGAATACGCGCCACGGGAACCGGCCCGCAAGCACCATTTCCCGGCACGCAACCGGATCGTCAGCGGCCTCTGCCTCGGCGTGGTCGTGGTGGAAGCGTCCACCAGGAGCGGCTCGCTGATCACCGCCCGCATGGCGCTTGAACAGGGCCGCGACGTGATGGCGATGCCGTCGCTGGTCGCGAGCCCCTTGTCCGCCGGCTGCCACCGCTTGATCCGCGAAGGCGCGGCTTTGGTGGAGTGCGCCGAGCATGTCTTCGAGGCGCTGTGCTTGGAATGGCGCGAGCTGTCGTTGCCGACGCCGGAGATCGCAGCCGAAGACGACGCCGTGCTCGCGCAAGTGCGGGCCACGGTGACCTCCGTCGACGCCATCGCCCACGCCACCGGCCTGCCGATGCCGACCTTGCTGCGCCGGCTGGCGGAACTGGAGCTCGAAGGTCTCGTTACGGCGCAGCAGGGCGGCTATGTCCGATCCGCCATCGCAGGGCGCGACGGATGATCGCGCTGGTTGTGGGTGGCGAAGGGGAACGCTCTCACCGCATCGACGGCATCTTGCGCTTGTCGCGTCTACGGCAAATCAGCACACTGCACTGCTTGAGGCGGGCTTGCTCGCCGGGTCGCGGATCAACAGGCGCTCAAAGGGCGCACAGAGTAGGAGGAAACGATGGCGTGGGTGGCGGTGTTGATGGGCTCGGAATCGGATTGGCCGACGATGCAGGCCTGTGCGCAAGTGCTCGATTCGCTCTCGGTGCGGTTCGAGGTGCGCGTCACGTCGGCTCATCGCACGCCGCAAGCCACGGCGGAATACGTCGCCGACGCCGTCGCCCGGGACTGCGGCGTCTTCATTTGCGCCGCTGGCCTGGCCGCCCACTTGGCGGGCGCGGTGGCGGCGCACACGACGCGGCCGGTCATCGGCGTGCCGATGGACGGCGGGCCCTTGAACGGCGCCGACGCCCTGCTCTCCACGGTGATGATGCCCGGCGGCGTGCCAGTCGCCACGGTCGCCGTGGGCAAGGCCGGCGCGAGAAACGCGGGCTTCCTGGCGGCGCAGATGCTGGCCCTCGCGGATGCCGATCTGGCGGAGCGCGTGGCCGAGGAGCGGCGCAGCGCCGCGAAGAAAGTAGCCAGCCAGAACGAGTCGGTGCAGGCTTCGCTGCAAGCGACTTGAGCTAGACGCCGAATGTCGGACGCGGCGCTGCGGACTGCCGTTGACGTGCTGCGCAAGGGCGGTGTGGTGGCCCACGCCAGCGAGGGCGTGTGGGGCATCGCCTGCGACCCGCTCGACGCGGCGGCGGTGAGCAAAGTCCTCGCCGTCAAAGGGCGCGACGCCGCCAAAGGGTTGGTGCTGATCGCCGGCGATGCCTGCCACTTCAAGGACGAAATCGCGTCCCTCGACGAGGCGACCAGAGAGCGCGTCCTCGCCAGTTGGCCGGGCGCGGTCACTTGGGTGGTCGCCAACCACCGCTTCGACGACTGGATCACGGGCGGGCGCGGCACGGTCGCCGTTCGCGTGCCGGGCCACGCACAGGCGAGAGCGCTCGCGGCGTCGTTCGGGCGCGCCATCGTGTCCACGTCTGCGAACCGCGCCGGAGCGCGGCCGGCGCTGACCGCCGACGAGGTGGAGCGGCTCTTGGGGGAAGAGATCGACTTTGTTCTGCCGGGCGCTGTCGGCGGACGGCGCGGCGCAAGCAGGATCATCGACGCCGCGAGCGGCGAGGTTCTGCGGTGACGCGCGCCGCCGCCGCGCCGAGCCGCTACGCGGTCATCGGCAATCCTGTCGAGCACAGCCTGTCGCCGCGCATCCACGCCGCGTTTGCGCGTGCCACGGGCGAGGCGCTGCGCTACGGCACAATCGCTGCGCCCAAGGACGGTTTCGCTGCCACCGCGGAGCGCTTCTTCGCGGACGGCGGCACCGGGCTCAATGTCACGCTGCCCTTCAAGCTCGATGCCTGGCGCTGGGTGGACAGCCACGACGATGCGGCCGGCGAAGCGGAGGCCGTGAACACCATCGTGCCGAAACCCGAATGGGCTGGCCGCGAGGGGCGTCCTTCGATGCATGGCTGCAACACGGACGGCGTTGGCCTAGTGCGGGATCTGGAGGCCAATCTGGGCTGGCGGCTGGCCGGCGCGCGCACCCTCGTGCTGGGCGCCGGGGGCGCGGTGCAGGGCGTCCTCGGGCCGCTCAAGTGCGCCGGCGTCGCCGAGTTGACGATTGCCAATCGAACGCGCGCCAAGGCGGAGCATCTCGCGCAGCGGTTCGGCGTGGCGGCTTGCGACTTGTCGGCGGTTGGCGGCGGCTGGGACGTCGTGGTCAATGGAACGTCGGCCGGCGTGGGTGCGTCCACGGGTTCCGCTCTGTCGGCGCTGATCCCCTCGGAAGCCATTGTCGGCAGCCGCTGCTACGACATGGTGTATGCCTTGGATGGCGCGACGCCGTTCTGTCGCTGGGCCGCCGAGCAGGGCGCGGCGGAAACCAGCGACGGCTTGGGAATGCTGGTGGAACAGGGCGCCGAGGCGTTCTTCCTGTGGCGTGGCAAGCGCCCGGACACGGCCGCGGTCCTCGGCGAGCTCGGCAGATCGTGAACGCTGCCGATCAGGCGAAGCGCGGGGGATCGGCCCCGGAGGCAAACACGTTCCGCCCGGGCCGCGCCCTCACGATCCAAGTCGCGTTGGCGCTCGTCGTCGTGCTGGCGCTCGCCGCTTGGCAGTTCTCGCGCGGGCTCGAGAAGACGGCGTTGAAGAACGCCCATGCCGAGCGCTTGCGCGGCGCAGCCCTTCCCGCGGTCGAGTACCGCGCCGAGACGCCGGATTTCACGCGCTTGGCTCTCGTCGGGCAATACGACGCCGAGTACACCTTCATTGTGGCCACTGTCGGCAATCAGACGGCGTTTCAAGTCGTGTCTCCCTTCCGCACCCGCGACGGCGTGTTTCTCGTGAATCGCGGCTGGGCGTCGCGAGCGCAAGCCGCGTCGCTTGAAGGGCTCGAGGTTCCCGCCGGGCCGGTGGAGGTCGTCGGCGCGGCGTGGCCCAGGGAAGCGGCGTCGTCGTGGTTGGCGGCGCAGCCGTGGCCCGAGGGCTGGCCGAAACAGGTGCGCGGCTTTGACGTGGCGCGGATGGCCGCGGAGGTCGGCGCCCATGCCCGCGAAATCCGCCTGGAACGCGGTCAGCCGGGCGTGCTGCGGCCGGCGTCGCTTGCCAGAGACTATTCGCCGGGAACGCACTGGGGCTATGTTGGCCAGTGGCTGTTGATCGGCGCGGCGCTCGTCGTCGGCTATGTCGTGATCGGCAAGCGGCGTGGGCGGGCGGTTCACCACACCGAGCCGGAGACGGCAAGCCGCATGGTCGAAGGCCAATGACGGGCGAGGGTGCGCAGCTGGTGTTCCGCCTGGCCGTCGGCGGCGTCGTGCTGGCGGCGTTTGTCGTCGTGCTGGGCGCCTATACGCGCTTGGTGGACGCCGGACTGGGGTGCCCGGACTGGCCGGGGTGCTACGGACATCTGGGCGTGCCCACCAGCAGCGACGAGATCGCCCGCGCCGAGGCCGCGTTCCCCGATGCGCCGGTCCAAACGGCGAAGGCATGGACCGAGATGGCGCATCGCTATGCCGCCACGGCGCTTGGTCTGCTGGTGCTGATTCTCCTCGGCGCGGCGTTGAAGAACCGCCAGCCGTGGCGTCTGCCGGCGTTGCTGGCCGTGCTGGTCGTCGTCCAAGGCGCCTTCGGCGCATGGACGGTCACGCTTCGCCTGTGGCCGCAGGTGGTGACGACGCATCTGCTCGGCGGCATGGCCACGCTTGCGCTGCTGTGGCTGCTCTGCCTCTCCTACCGCAGGCCGGCGTGGCTTGCGGCGCCGCTGCGCGGAAAGCTGCCGGCGGTGGCGCTCGCCGCGCTGGTCGCGCAGATCGCGCTGGGCGGATGGCTCACGTCGAACTACGCGGCGCTGGCCTGCCCGGACTTCCCGGCCTGCCACGGCGCCTGGTGGCCGGAGATGGACTTCGCCGCCGGGTTCGACGTGACGCAAACGGTGGGGCCGAACTACCTGGGCGGGCTGATGTCCGCGGATGCGCGGGTGGCGGTCCACATGGCGCATCGCCTGGGCGCGGTCGTCGTGCTGGTCGCCGTGGGGTGTCTGGCGCTGCGGCTTGGCAACCGGCCCTTGGCGTGGGGTCTCGGCGCAGCACTGGCGGTGCAGCTTGGCCTTGGCATCGCCAACGTGATCTTGGCCTTGCCGCTCGCCGTGGCGGTGCTGCACAACGCCGGCGCCGCCGTGCTACTGCTGCTCTTGGTGGCCGCCTGCTATTCGACTCGCCGTGCCGACCCCGCGGCAAGAGATGCGGTGCGCTCGTGAAGGCGGCCGTCGTCGTGCTGATCGCCGCGGCCTTGGTCGGCGTTGGCTTGGCGGTGGCGTATCTGGCGCCGGAGCCGGACTACGACGACGAGGAACTGCGCGCGCTCGGCTTCACGGCGTTTCCAGCGCCCCGCGACATTCCGGACTTCAACTTGGATGATGCCGGCGGCGGCGAGTTCGGGCCGGAGACGCTGCGCGGGCGCTGGTCTCTGGTGTTCTTCGGCTACGCCAACTGCCCCGACATCTGCCCGCTCACGATGTCCGAGCTGGGCCACGCCGAGCGGCTGCTGCGCGACGCCGGCGACGAGCCGTTCCAAGGCGTTCTCGTGACCGTGGACCCGCAGCGCGACACGGCGCCGGCGCTTGCCCGCTACGTCGCGGCGTTCTCGGAACGATTCGTCGGCGTCACCGGGGCGCTCGACGCCATCGAAGCGTTTGCGCACAGCCTGCATGTGGGTTTTACGAGAGCGCCCACCGAGAGCCCCGAACTCGGCTACTTGATGAACCACTCGAGCCACCTCGCGGTGATCGATCCCGACGTGCGCCACGTCGGCTTCGTGCGCGGCCCGTTCGATGCCCGGAGGGTGGCCTCGCTCAGCCGCGCTCTCGTCCAGCGCACACCGGCAACTCGCGCCGGTCAGGACTGAGCGCAGTGCGCCAAGCGCTCGGCAATGCCCGTCGAGCGCAGAAACGCCGCGGTACGGGTTTCCGCCCGCGCTTCCTTCGCCACCACGGCAAGCTCGGCCACGGTGTCCACGTCGATGCCGAACGCTGGGCGGCGCACCACGCGCGCCTCCAACCCGGCGCGCTCGGCTATGGCGAGATGCGGCTTGAAGCTCTTGCCGTCGAAGAGATACTCGAAGGCGTTCGGCGGCGAGCAGGCGAGGGCGTTGGTGCCGATGTCGGCCGCGTCGGGAACCAGCGTCACCTGCGCATGCCCGTCGAGAACCGCGTCGACGTCCGCGGCGCGGATCAGCGGCACGTCGCCGGGAACGAACAGCGTGCCGCTCGAACGGAAGCGTGTACGCGCATGGTCGCTGGCTTGGGCCACGGCGCCGGAGAGGTCGCGTGCGGAGTCGGCGAAGACCTCGACACCGAACTCGCGCGCAAGAACTGGGGCGGCTGCATCGGGCGAGACCAGCAGCACCCCGGCGAGGGCGTCGCTTTCCGCCAGCGCATTGAGCACGTCGCCGAGCATGGCCAGCGCGAGGCCCTCGCGCTCGGTTGCCGTCAGCACCTTGCCCATGCGCCGCTTGGCGCCCTTGGCGCCCTTGAAAGGCACCAGCGCCCAGATGGTCACGGCGAGAACGCCAGCACGGTGCGCGCCAGCCGAACGCGATCCTCCAGCGACCGCATGACGGTCTGCGCCACCACGGTCTCAAGGCCGAGACCCGCCACGGCGCACTGGGCATCCGCATCCACGTCGTCGATCACGAAGTGCGTGGCCAATTCGCGGTAGTGCTTGGCGACCTGCAGCGTCGTGGCCGGCACGCCGAGCTCGCGCATCATCTTCGCGGTGGGCCCTTTGATGGCCGCCCCGCCGACGATGGGCGAGACCGCAACCACCGGGGCGCCCGTACACTTGAGCGCATCCACCATGCCGGGCACGGCGAGGATCGGGTCCACGGAAACGAATGGATTGGACGGGCAGACGACGACCAAGCGCACGTCGTCGAAGGGAATCGCGGGGTTGAGGTGCGCCGTCGCCGCGCCGGCGAACTCGAAGCCGCACGCGATGGGCTGGCAGCGGTCGCGCACGAAGTAGTGCTGGAAGGCGAGCGTTCCATCGTCCGTGCGGATGCGCGTGCGCACCGGATCGTCGGACATCGGCAGGATGGCGTGTTCGACGCCGAGGCTGGCGGCGATGGATGCCGTGGCTGCATTCAAGCTGTGGCCTTCGTCGAGCAGGGCGCGCCGGCGCAGATGCAGCGCCAGGTCCTTGTCGCCGAGCCGAAACCAGGTCTCGCCGCCGAGCGCGCCAAGTGCCTCGAGCATCCGCCAGCTTTCGTCCCGCCGCCCCCAGCCGTTGCCCGGATCGGCCAGCCCGGCCAAGGTGTAGGTGAGCGTGTCCACGTCCGGCGAAATGTGCAGACCCAAGTGCTCGAAGTCGTCGCCGGTGTTGACGACGAAGGCCACCTCGGCGGGCGGCAGCAGCTTGGCCAGGCCAAGCGCCAGCTTGGCGCCGCCAACGCCGCCGGTGAGCGCCAGCACGGTCATCGGAACAGGTCTTCTTCTAGGGGGCGGACGATGTGCGCGGCGCGTTGGGATGGATGCTCGGCCTTTGGCAGGCCGCGCACGAGGGCGGCCGGCGTGCGTTCCGTGGTTTCGCCCATCGCCAGCGTGGCGGCGGCGGCGATGCTGTCGGCGCGGTTGACGAGGGTGACCTTGAGCTCGCGGCCGTAGATGTCGGCGCCGCCGCGCCGATCGTCGAGCACGTCCAGGCCGGCCGCGCCGATGGCGATGCCGACCGTGCCGAGACGCCAAGGGCGATTCGCGCTGTCGACGATCAACACGCCCACGGACGTTCCTGTGGCGGCAAGCAACGCCCGGCGGATGCGCGAGGCGCTGGCGTCCGGGTCCTTCGGCAGCAGCAGCGCTTCGGCGTCGTCGCCGTGGTCGATGTTGGACTGGTCCACGCCGGCATGGGCGCCCACCAGCCCCAGCTTGTGCCGCACGATCAGCACGCCCGGCTTCATGCGCACGACGGCACTGGACTCGTCGAGGATCAACTGCACGAGACGCGGGTCCTTCTCGGTCTGCGCCGCGAGCTCGCGCGCTTCGGCGGATGGCACGACGCCGACCAGCGCCACTTGCCGTCCTTCGGATTTGGAGACGATCTTCTGCGCCACTGCCAGGATGTCGCCGTCCTGCAAGGCCAGATCGTTGGCCGCAAGGGCCTCGCACAGGATGGCCGGCAGATCGTCGCCGGCCTCCACCAGCTTGATGCCGGACAGCGGCGCGACGTGGAAACCGACCATGAGCGGCGCGATTCCGCGAAGGATCGCTTAGTGCGACTGTCCGACGATCTTGATGCCGGAGTGGGAAATGTCGTGGCGGCGGTTGATCTGGATGAGCACGCTGGTGAGCGCTTCGGCGGCGGCCGAGTTCTCGATGGGGCCGGCGTGCCAGGCGCGCATGCCGGCCTCCTCCGCTAGGCCGATCACGGCTTGCCGAGCGGAGCGCTTGTCGCCGCACACGAGCACGTCGCACTCGATGACCACGTCTTCCTTCAAGAGGTGCGCGGCGACGTTCTGGAATGCGGTCACGACCTTCACCCGGCCGCCGAGAAAGTCCTGGGCGCGCTTGCCGGCGCTGCCGACGTCGGGCAGCTGCACCGTGCCCACCCGTGGCGGCGCCAGCGGCACGGTGACGTCGATGAGGATCTTGCCGCTCAAGCCGTCGCGGACCGTCTCCAAGGTGGAGATCTGATGCGCCGCCGGCACCGTGAGCACGACGACGTCCCCCGCTGCCGCCGCATCCGGGTTCACCATCGCATCGGCAGGCGTCTGCGGGCTGATCCGTTGCAGGTCCGCGACCGCCTTGCGCGCCTTTTCCAACGTGCGCGAGCCGATGACGATGCGATGCCCGGCCTTCGCCCAGCGGATCGCCAAGCCCGTGCCCAAGTCGCCCGTGCCGCCGAGAATCGCGATGGTTTCCAGCTTCGCCACTGCGCCCCCACCCTTGTTTTGCGAAGCGCACGATTATATCCATGGCAGCCACGGCTAAGCGCAGTGCGTTGCCCTGCCCTCGGCCGCCGGCTGCGACGGATGTTCCTAGCGCTGCTTGGCCCCAGTGACTATCCAGAGCGGATCGCCGTGCCGTGGTGAACGATCCGCGCTCGCGATGTCAACGAAGCCGGCGAGCTCCAGATAGGCACTCGCCAGACGTACTCGGTCGCTGGGCGAAAGAGCCCGGAATGCAAGAACGGCCTTGGTGGGGAAGCAGCGATGCGAGATGGCGAGGGCCGCCTGCCCCGCCGGTGCGAGTACGCGGCGCAGGTCCGAAAACACTTCGACGGGACGCACCAGATACTGCACGGAGACGGCGACTACGGCGCGGTCGAATTGCCCGTCTGCATAGGGCAGGCGCGGACTCTCGTTGAGGTCGTGAACCGTGTAGGCGTCGAGGCGCTTGTTGGCTGCAAGTTCCGCGGCGTTCAAGCCCAGGCCCTCCACATGCGAATAGCGCGTCGCCGGCAGGTGCGAGACCCAAGACGACATCAAGTCCAGCACCCTGCTCTGCGGCGGCAGGAATTCGCTGTAGAAGGCCGTGAGCGCGGCGATCGTCGAGTCGTCAATGTGAGTGACGAAACGCGGTTGCTCATAGAACAGCGCATCGGGCGACTCGTCCTGCCGCTCGAAGAACCGTCTTGGGAACCCAGCCATCATCCGTTCATCGTACGTCCCCGCCGGTAGGCCGGATAGAGGGATGGCCGTGCGCTTTCGCCCGCCCTTTCGTGCGCTCGAAGTTCGTGTCTTGATGAAGCATGGCGCATGGTTGGGCCTGTTAGGCCCGTCTTCGTTAAGCTGGTTCACGCCGCCGATTGAAGTCACGACCATCCAATGCGGAGCGTGCGATGACCAAGGTTCTGCTCTGTCCACCAACCCACTTCGGCGTCGAATACGTCATCAACCCGTGGATGCGGGGCAATGTCGGCGCGGCTTCGGCGCGGTTGGCGCGGCGGCAGTGGGAGAAGCTGGCGGGCATCCTGGGTGGGCTGTGCGAGGTCGCCGTGATTGAGCCGCAGCCTGGCTTGCCGGACATGTGCTTCGCGGCCAACGGCGGCTTCGCGTTCGACGGCGCGTTCGTGCCGGCGAACTTCAGCGTCTTCCAGCGATCGCCCGAGGCGGCGCACTATCGCGCGTGGGCGACGGATGCTGGCCTTGATGTCGTGGACATCGACGACGAGGTCGCGTTCGAAGGAGAGGGAGACGCACTGTGGTGGCAGCGCGGGGAGGACTCGCTGCTTTGCGCCGGCTACGGCGTGCGCAGCGGCTTGGAGTCGCACCGCGCGCTCGCCGAACGTCTGGGGGTGCAGGTGGCGTCGCTGCGCCTGACGGATGCGCGCTTCTATCACTTGGACACCTGCCTGGCGCCGCTGCCGGAAGGCCGTCTCGTCTACTACCCGCCGGCCTTCGACGAGCGCTCGCGTCGGCTGTTGGCATCCCTCGTCGCACCCGAGCAGCGCATCGAAGTGACTGCGGAAGACGCCTGCGCCTTCGCCTGCAACGTCGTCCGCATCGATCGCACGCTGGTGCTTAGCCGCGCATCGAGCGAGCTGCGCCGCGCCTTGGAACGATGGGGCTACGACGTGGTGGAGACGCCGCTCGACGAGTTCGTCAAGGCCGGCGGCGCCGCCAAGTGCCTGACGCTGCTGCTGGATCAAGAAGCAGGGGCGGGGACGGCGGGAAACGCGCCGTCGCCGTCGCCCGTGCGCGCCGAGACGTTGGAACTCGAGGGCCACCTCCTCAGCCGCGGCATCCTCAACCGCGCCTTCGATGCCGTGGAAGTGGGCGGCGGCGCAATCCGCATCGAACGTCTCCACGGCGGCGAGCGCGCCGATCAGACCAGCCGCGCGCGGCTGCGGGTATCGGCGCCGGACGAGGCGACGCTGGTGGACATCCAAGCACAATTGAAGCGGCTTGCTGCTTTCGGAAGCGAGACGCGCATCGCAGTGGCGGACGACGGCGGCGATGCGGCGCTGGGGATCGTGGAACGCGGCGGCGTGGCGCCGGAGGACTTCTGCTGTTCCACGATCTATCCCACCGACGTGCGCGTGCGCGGGGAGTGGGTGCGCGTCATGCGCCAACGCATGGACGCGGCCATCGTCGTCGAGGACGACACGCATCCGCCGCAAGCCCGTTGCGCATTGCCGCGGGACTTGAAGGTTGGCGACAAGGTGGTGCGGATGGAGGGCGGCGTGCGCGTCGGCGTGGTTCACGAGCGCGGGCACAAGGAAGAGTTCGCGTTCATGTCGTCGGCCGTGACCAGCGAGCGGCGCGTGGAATCGCAGATCGAAGAGCTGGCGCTTGAAATGCGCCGCATTCGCGCCCGCCAGGGGCGCATCGTGGTGGTGGCCGGCCCGGTCGTCGTCCACACCGGCGGCGGCCCGCACTTGGCGGAACTGGTGCGCAACGGCTACGTGCAGGCGCTGCTCACCGGCAACGCGCTGCCGGTTCACGACATGGAGGCCAATCTGTTCGGCACTTCGCTGGGCGTCGATCTGCGGCGCGGCACTGGCGTTCGCGGCGGCCATCGGCACCACCTGCGCACCATCAATCGCATTCGCGGCGCTGGCTCGATTGCCGAGGCGGTGCGCCAAGGCATCGTGGGCGGCGGCGTCATGGCCGAATGCGTCCGCGCCGGCATCCCCTATGTGCTCGCCGGCTCCATCCGCGACGACGGGCCGCTGCCGGACACCGAGATGGACCTGCTCGCCGCGCAAGCAGCCTACGCGGAGCAGATCGACGGCGCCGACTTGATCCTCATGCTGGCGACGATGCTGCACGCCATCGGCGTCGGCAACATGACGCCAGCCGGCGTGCGGCTGGTCTGCGTCGACATCAATCCCGCGGTCGTGACGAAGCTCGCCGACCGCGGCAGCGTGGAATCCACCGGCATCGTCACGGACGTCGGCTTGTTCCTCGGCACGTTGACGTCGCGGCTGCGGGGCTGAGGGCGTTACGCTTCGTGCCCTCTTCGCCAGCGAGCCTGAACGTGAACGAGCCGACGCGCATCCTGTCCTGCCCGACCTGCCGCAAGCCGGTGCAGCTGACGCCGACGAACAAGTACCGCCCGTTCTGTTCCGAGCGGTGCCGCATGATCGACTTCGGCGGCTGGGCCAGCGAGACCTACCGCATCCCCGGCGAACGCCTCGAGGACGTGTCCTCGGACGACATCGACGACGTGGACCGCTTGACCTAGAAGTGCCGGAATCCCGCCGGCAGGCGGATCGGCTGGCCCTTGAGAGACCAAGCGGGTGTGAACGGCGCCCCGTCGAGCATGACGCCGACGTTCGTCGCCGCGACGCCGCTCTGTTCGGCTAGCGCTAGGACCTTTTCGTGTACTCGTGGCGGCGCCGTGAACGCCAGCTCGTAGTCGTCGCCGGCGGACGCCGCTTGGCGCGGGTCGCATCCCGCGAACGTCGGCAGGCGTTCCAGGTCGATTTCGCAACGCACCGCGCTCGCCTTGCACAAGTGCGCGAGGTCCGCGGCGAAGCCGTCCGAAATGTCGATCGCCGCCGTTGCCAGCGAGCGCAGTCCGACGCCGAAGGCGAGGCGCGGGGTTGGGCGCCAGTAGCGGCACAGCGGCGAATCTTCGCGCAAGTCCGCTCGGGTGCAGTTGCGCAGGCGTGGCATGTCCTCAAGCGCCAAGGCCGCGCCGCCGAGCTCGCCGGTCACGTAGATGCGGTCGCCGGCTTGGGCGCGGCTGCGCGTCAACGCCGTGCTCGCTGGCACATGGCCATGCACCGTCACGGTCACGCTCTGCGGGCCTCTTGCCAAGTTGCCGCCGACGATCTTGATTCCGAATTGCCGTGCGGCCTTGCCGAAGCCGGTGGCGAATTGCTTGGCGCTGCTGGGCGCGAGTTTGGGCACGGTCAGGGAGACCGTGGCCCACGCCGGGTCTGCGCCCATCGCGGCGAGGTCGGAGACGGCTGCGGCCACGCTGCGGTAGCCGACGAGGTCCGGCGCCGCCCCTTCTGGATAGTGCCGGCCGGCGACGAGCGTGTCGGTAGAGACGACGAGCTGCCGGCCGGCCGGCACGCAGAGCACGGCCGCATCGTCGCCTGGGCCGACGGCGACGTCGGGGCCGCGCGCGGCATCGTCCAGCACGTCGACGATGTGGCCGATCAAGCCGAACTCGCCGTCCGTCACTGTGCCAGCTCGACGGCGCGCAGGTCGTGGGCAACGCGGTCCAGAACGCCGTTGACGTAGCGAAAGCTCTGTTCCGCCCCGAACTGCTTGGCGAGTTCGACCCATTCGTTGATCGCAACCCGCACCGGCACGTCAGGGCGCGCGTTCAACTCGAAGGTTCCGGCCCGCAGCACGGCTCTTTCGACATGATCCAGGGCCGTCACGTCGCGGTCCAGATAGGGCGCGAACAACGCATCAAGTTCGTCGGTCGAATCAAGCACGCCATGCAAGCAGGCGGTGAAGAAGCCGCTGTCGGCCAGCGCGTTGTCCTCGGCGAACTGCTGCTCCAAGTCCCCTGCCTCGGCGCGCGTGAACTGCCAGGCGTAAAGGGCTTGCAGCAGGGCGCGCCGGGCGCGTCGGCGGGCTCGGGGGTTGGCTTTAGCGCTGTCCACTGGCCGGAACCGGTCGCAGACGCACGCGGATGTCCTCGCCAAGGCGCGCGACGTCGCAAATCGTCGCGGTCGTCGCCTCGCCGAGGCGTCCGAGGGCAAGGTGCGCCATGGGGCGAGCATCGTCGCCGAGCAGCTTCGGGGCCAGATAGACGAGCGCTTCGTCCCACAGCCGCTGGCGGATGAAGGCGCCGGCCAAGGTCGCGCCTGCCTCCACGAGCACTTCGTTGCAGCCGCGCTCGGCCAAGTGCGCCAACATGGCCGGCAGGTCCACCCTTGCGCCAGTCGTTGGCACCAGTTCGGCATTCGGACGGCAATGCCCGTCGTGTCGATGCTTCCGCAGCGCGTCCTCGGCGGCGAAGATCAACACCGCGCCGCCGCCGGTGAAGAGCTTCGCGCCGGGCGGCGTCGCCGCCGAGCTGTCCGCCACGGCGACGATAGGCTGGCGAATGCCGGCGTCGTCGGCGAATCGTTGGTCGCGCACGTTGAGCAGCGGATCGTCGCTGCGCACGGTGCCGATGCCGGTGACGACGGCGGAACTGCGCGCGCGCCAATACTGCACGTCGGCGCGCGCTTCGGGCGACGTGATCCAGCGGCTCTCGCCGCTCGCCATGGCGGTGCGCCCGTCGAGGGACGCCGCGATCTTCAAGCGCACGAAGGGGCGGCCGAGGGCGTGTCGTTTCGCGAAGCCTTCGTTGACGGCACGCGCCTCGGGCAGCTCGGCGCTGGCGACCTCGACGCCGGCCTTCCGCAAGGCGGCGAGGCCGCGGCCGGAAACGCGGGGATCCGGGTCCTTCATTGCCGTCACAACGCGCGCCACGCCGCCTTCGATCAGCGCCGCGGTGCAAGGGGGCTGTCGGCCAACGTGGCAACAAGGTTCCAGCGAGACGTAGGCCGTCGCGCCCTGAACATCGCCGCCGGCATCCGCGATGGCCGCGGCCTCGGCATGCGGGCCGCCGGTGCGCTGGTGCCAGCCGCGGCCGATCACCGCGCCGTCGCGGACGATGACGCAGCCGACGCGGGGATTCTCCGCAACGGTGAACAGTCCCCGTTCGGCCAACTCCACGGCGCGACGCAGAAAGAGCCGATCGGCGGCGGCGATCACGGTTCCTTCAGCTCGGTCTTCAGCTTGGCGATCTCGTCCTGGAACTCGCTGATGTCCTGGAAGTCGCGGTACACCGAGGCGAAGCGTACATAGGCGACTTGGTCGATCTTCTTGAGCTGCGTCATCACCGCTTCGCCGATGGCGCGCGACGGCAGTTCGCGTTCGCCGGAGGCGCGCAGCTCGTGCTGGATGTGGTTGAGGATGGTCTCGCGCTGTTCCACGGACACCGGGCGCTTCTCCAGCGCGCGCACGAGTCCGGCGCGCAGCTTGTCTTCGTTGAACGGTTCCCGCGCGCCGTTGCTCTTGATGACGCGGGGCATCACCAGCTCCGCGCCCTCGTAGGTGGTGAAGCGCTCGGCGCAGGATTGGCATTCGCGCCGGCGACGCACCTGTTCGCCGCCGCCCACCAGGCGCGTGTCGATCACGCGGGTGTCCTCTGCTTGGCAGAACGGGCAGTGCATGGCGTGGATTGTACGCGCCGCCGAGCCGCCGCTGCCCGCGCCGGGCGCTTGCTCGTCAGCCTTCGGGCGTCAGGCCGGCGATTGCGTCCAGCGCTTCGGCGAGAGTGGCGACCGGCAGTGCGTCCATGCCCGGGATCGCCGGCCGTGGTCGGTTGGCCTTGGGCACGACGGCACGGGCGAAGCCGTGCTTGCGGGCTTCCCGCAGCCGATCCTGGCCGTTCAGCACGGGCCGAATCTCGCCGGCGAGGCCGAGTTCGCCGAACACCAGCAGGTCGCGCGGCAGGGCATGGCCGCGAAAGCTCGACAGCGTCGCCAGCACGAGCGCCAAGTCGCTCGACGTCTCGCCGATGCGCACGCCGCCGACCACGTTGGCGAAGACGTCTTGATCCGCCAAGGAGACGCCGCAGTGTCGATGCAGCACCGCAAGGTGCATGGCGAGGCGCTGGGCGTCCAGACCCACCGCGACGCGCCGCGGATAGCCGCCCTGCACGCCGTCGACGAGGGCTTGGATTTCCACCAGCAGCGGGCGCGTGCCTTCCCAGGCGACGGTCACGACGCTGCCGGGGGCTGGATGGTCGGCGCGCTGCAGAAAGATGGCGGACGGATTGGACACTTCCTTCATGCCGTTCTCGGTCATGGCGAAGACGCCGAGTTCGTTGACGGCGCCGAAGCGGTTCTTCTGGCCGCGCAGCGTCCGATAGCGGCTGCCGGCCGGCGCTTCGAGCATCACGAAGCAGTCGATCATGTGCTCGAGCACCTTCGGCCCGGCCAAGCCGCCTTCCTTGGTGACGTGGCCCACCATCGCCACCGCGACGCCGGTCTGCTTGGCCAGCCGCACCAGCTCCGCCGCCGACTCGCGCACTTGCGAGGCGCTGCCGGGCAGGCTTTCGGAGCCTTGCGCCTGCATCACCTGGATCGAATCCACGACCACGAGCTGCGGGCGTTCCGCCGCAACCAGCTCGGCAATGCGCTCGACGACGGTCTCCGAAGCCACCGTAAGGTCGCCTTCCGGCAGCCGCAGCCGTCTGGCGCGGGCGGCGATCTGCTCGAGGGACTCCTCGCCGCTCACGTACAGCACGCCGACGGCGCTGGCGAGGGACGCGGCGACTTGCAGCAGCAGCGTGCTCTTGCCGGCGCCTGGGTCGCCCCCCATGAGCACCACGGATCCCGGCACGAAGCCGCCGCCGAGCACGCGGTCCAGCTCGCTCGAGCCGCTGGCGATGCGATTGCTCTCGGCGGCCTCGATCTGATGCAGCTTGGCCGTGCGCGAGGTGCCGCCGGCATAGCCGCCGGCGGTGCGCTTGGGCTTGGCGATGGCGATCTCGCGGAGGGTGTTCCACTTTCCACAGGCGGCGCACTGGCCCTGCCACTTGGCGTGTTCCGCGCCGCAATCGGCGCAGACGAAGGCCGCTCTGGCTTTGGCCACCTCGATGTTCGCCAGCGGTGTCGGGTAGTAGCCTGATTGCGTTCTTGAGCGAACGCGCGCTACGGCGGGCCGTCGTAGGGCGTACTCATTTCCGGCCCGTAGCCGTAGGCATCGGCGTCCACATGGTTGTCGAACTTGGTCAAGTGTGGCGTGAAGGTGAGCTTCACGGTGCCGATGGGGCCGTTGCGCTGCTTGCCGATGTTGAGTTCCGCCAAGCCCTTGTCCGCGCTGTCCGGGTTGTAGACCTCGTCGCGGTAGATGAACAGGATCACGTCCGCGTCCTGCTCGATGGCGCCGGACTCGCGCAGGTCGGACATGTGCGGGCGCTTGTCCGTGCGGCTCTCCAGGCTGCGGTTGAGCTGCGAACAGGCCACGACCGGGCAGTTCATTTCCTTGGCAATCGCCTTCAGCGAACGGGATATTTCGGATATCTCGTTGGTGCGGTTCTCCTGCTTCGTCGATGGCCGCATGAGCTGCAGGTAGTCGACCATGATCATCTTCAACGCGCCGGCGTCGCGCGCGACGCGCCGCGCCCGCGCCCGCAGGTCGTTCGGCGTCAGCGCCGCGGTGTCGTCGATGTAGAGCGGCTTGTCCTTCACTTGCGCCCGGGCGCTGCTGAAGCAGTCCCAGTCGTTCGCGCTCAGTTGGCCGGTGCGCATCTGCGATTGGTTGATGCCGCCGAGGGACGACAGCAGGCGCATGACGAGCTGATCGGCCGGCTGCTCCATCGAAAAGACGAGCACCGCGCCGTGGCCGTTGCCTTCCTTCATCACCGCGTGTTCCGCCATGTTCATCATCAGCGCCGTCTTGCCCATGGACGGGCGCGCCGCGACGATCACGAGGTCGGAGGCTTGGAAGCCGGCGGTCCTCCTGTCCAAGTCGTCGAAGCCGGAGGCGATGCCGGTGATCGTGTGGCCGCCCTTCAGCGCGTCGAGCTTGTCCGCGACGACGTCGGTGAGTTGGCGGATGCGCTTCGGCGCGCTGTCCTTGATCTCGCTCTCGCCGATGTCGAGGATCGTCTGCTCGGCTTGGTCGAGCACGTCGGCGCTGCTGCGCCCCTCCGGCGCGAAGGCGGCGTCCGCGATTTCGTTGGCGGCGCCGATGAGCCGCCGCAGCGTGGCGCGGTCGCGCACGATTTCGGCGTAGGCGCCGACGTTCGACGCGCCCGGCGTGCTCGCCATGAGCTCGGCCAGGTAGCTGTTGCCGCCCGCATTCTCCAGGAGCGCCTTGTTGGCCAGCGTTTCGGACAGCGTGAGCGCGTCCAGCTCCTTGTTGGCGTCGGCGAGCTCGCGCATGGCGTCGAAGACGATGCGGTGGCTGGGCCGGTAGAAGTCCTCGGCGGCCACTTTGTCCGCGACCTTGAACCACGCCTGTTCGTCCAGCATCAGGCCGCCGAGCAGCGCTTGCTCGGCGTCGATGGAGTGCGGCGGAACCTTGAGCTGGGTGGGCGGCGGGGGGGCTGGCGCCGGCTCGGCCATCGGCTCGAATCCTCGTTGGCGGGTGCCTGCAAGCGTCCGCACACGGGCAGGGCAAGTCAATGACAGCAAGCTCTATACAAGCTCTATACAAGAGCGCCTATATGGTGTGGACATCTTCGACTGACTTGTGGGGCGCTGTGGATGGACGGTGTGCAGTCGGTGGGCGAAGCGGCTTTTGCGTTCTTCGGCCAAGCACTACTATGGAAGCCTCGCTCGCATCCAAGATTTCCTGAGCGCGTCTCGAAGGGCCGGCAGAGCATGGGCAGGATCATCGTCTCGGCAAGCATCGAAAACGGCTTGGAGCCGTCGTTCGGATCCAAAGCGATGCTTTGGTTGATACCCGCACGGCCTTCTGACCTTGCCAGCCGCTTGGCGGGAGCGGCTGGGACGGTTGCTGCGCTTGGACACGGTCTCGGTCGAAACGGCGACCCAGGCAGTCGTGAGCGGCGACATCTGCGGCCCCGTTCTGCTTCGCATCGGAGACTTCCGGCCGGTGCTCACGGAGGCGCTCTTCATCGAGATGGAGCCCGCCGAAGGCCGGTACGAACCCCTCATCGGCTACATTCCCCTTGAACAAGCACAAGCGGTGGTGGACATGGCGGGGCACCGTCTTGCCAAGTTCGGCCGCGTGGACCTCAAGGCGACTGCTTGATATCGTCAAGGAGAACAAGGTCAGAGGATATTGACGTAACGACCTATAAGGATTAGTTTGCCGAACATTATCTAAACCGTGACCACCCCATGATCTGCGACTCGATCCCCATGGAAGAGGAAGCGGCGGGCCGCCGGTACCGCTATTGGCTGCACCGCGAGCTGGCTGCCGAAGGCAAGGACGGCTTGGTGTTCGTGCTGCTCAACCCCTCCACCGCCGATGCGCTGGAAGACGATCCCACGATTCGGCGCTGCGTGGGTTTCGGCAAGCGCTGGGGCTTTCGGGAACTCACCGTCGTGAATCTGTTCGCACTGCGGGCGACGAGCCCGGAGGTGCTGCGCCAGCACGGCGCCGCCGCCATCGGCAGCCGCAACGACGACGCCCTGCGCTGGGCGCGGAACGCGCCGCGCACGCGCACCGTCGTCGCCGGCTGGGGCAACCACGGCATGCACTTGGAGCGCGACCTGGCCGCCATGGCCATCGTGCGCCCGATGATGGCGTTGCGCACGACCAAGCTCGGCTGCCCGGCGCATCCGCTGTACTTGCCGTCTTCCGCCGAACCCCTGTCCTACGAAGGTCGGCAGCCTCTTGAGGACGCGCCCGCCAAGCCGCTTGCGGCAACGCCCGTTCCCGTGCGGCGCACCCTGGCCAAGCTCGGCGCGGATCTGCGCGAGGCACGTCTGCGCCGCCGCATTCCAATGGCGCTGCTCGCGGAACGGGCGTCGGTCAGCCGCACCACCCTCGCCAACATCGAGAAGGGCGACGGCGGCGTGGCGCTTGGCAACTATGCCCGCGCGCTGTTCGCCCTCGGCCTGCTCGACCGCCTAGCCGAACTCGCCGACGTCCGCCACGACGAGACCGGCCTCGCCATCGCCAGCGAAGATCTGCCGAAACGCATCCGCCAACGCCGCTCCTGGCGTTGACCGCAGGCGTTGTTTCCGCGATGGAGCGCACGGTCAAAGTCTTCCTCGACACGCCGGAAGTACCCGTGCCGGTCGGCACGCTGTGGCCCCGCTCGCGCCAAGGCGTCGAGAGCGCCACGTTCACGTACCACACAGACTGGCTGGCGCGGGAGGCCCGCTTCCCCTTGTCGCCGGAACTGCCGCTGACGGCCGGGCCCCACCACACGCCGCCGGGCCGCACGTTGTTCGGCGCACTTGCGGACTCCGCGCCGGACCGCTGGGGCCGCGAGCTGATGCGCCGCGACGCGCGGCACCGTGCCGGTGGCCGCCCGCCAGCGACGCTCCTTGAAATCGACTACCTGCTGCGCGTCAGCGACTTCGGGCGTCTCGGCGCACTGCGTTTCTCCGCCACCGAAGGCGGGCCGTTCCTCGCGCCCGACGACGCGGCGCCGATTCCGCCGCTCGTGGAACTGCCGGCGCTGCTCGCCGCCAGCGACGACGTGCTGACCAACGACGAATCCGACGCCTTGCGCGTGTTGCTCGCGCCCGGCTCGTCCTTGGGCGGCGCCCGGCCCAAGGCGTCCGTGCGGGATGTGGACGGCGCCTTGGCCATCGCCAAGTTCCCGGCGCGAACAGACGAGGTGAGCGTCGTGCGATGGGAGGCGGTGGCGCTGCTGCTGGCGGAGCGCGCCGGCATCGACGTCCCGCAGCGGCGGTTGGAGACCATCGGCAGTGCGCCCGTGCTGCTGCTGCGCCGGTTCGACCGCCGCGCCAACGCCCGCGTGCCGTTCCTCTCGGCGATGGCCGCCCTCGGTGCCGCCGACCACGAGCGGCGCAGCTATCCGGAGTTCGTCGACTTCATACGGCAGCACGGCGCGCATCCCAAGCAGGACTTGCATGCGCTGTGGCGGCGGATGGTCTTCAACGTGCTGATCTCCAACACGGACGACCACTTGCGCAACCACGGCTTCCTGCATGTGCCCGGCCGCGGCTGGACGCTGTCGCCGGCCTACGACTTGAACCCGACCCCCACGGACCTGAAGCCCCGCGTGCTCGCCACCGCCATCGACTTCGACGACCCCACGGCCTCCTTGCAGCTCGCCTTCAACGTGGCGCCCTACTTCGAACTCGACGCAGCCGCGGCACGGCGCATCGCCGCCGAGGTGGCCCAGGCGACGGTCGATTGGCGTGGCGCAGCGGAGCGGTTCGGCATTGCCGGCAATGAAATTCGCCGCATGGCAAGCGCTTTCGAGCACGCGGACCTGGAACTTGCGCGGCGCGGGTGATGCGGGCGCGGGCGACGGGAAGGACGAGGGACATCGCCAGCGTTGGCGCATGAACGGTTCGTTGCGTTGAGACGCGATTCGGACATATGCGTGGCACGTTTGGTTTGGTGGCCTAGAGTTGCCCCAAACGGCGGCGCTTCGCGCCAACTTGCAACAGCGGAGGACCAGAGTTCATGAGGAAGTGGGGAGGCATGCGCTTCGCGGCGCTCGGTGCCGCCATGGCCCTGCTCGGGGGCTATGGCGCGGCGGCGTTCGCGCAGGAAGCGGAAGAGGAAGGCGAGGACATCGAGGAAGTCGTCGTCACCGGCACCTACATCAAGCGCACCAACCAAGCGGCGGTTGCTTCGCCGCTCGACACGGTGGGCTTGGAGGACATCGAAGCAAGCGGCTGGACGGACCTCGAGGACGTCGCCGAGACCTTCACCTTCAACACCAGTTCCTGGGGGCGCAGCGGTCTGCGCTCCGGTTGCTGCGGCACGGCGCGCGGCATCGAGGTACGCGGCCTGGGGTCGTCTTCCACGCTGGTGCTGCAGAACGGCAAGCGCGTCGCGTCGACGACCACCGGCGCCAACGGCGCCGACATGACGAACATCAAGGCGCTGATGCCGGTGATCGCCATCGACCGCATCGAGACCCTGCTCGACGGCGGCGCCGCGCTGTACGGCTCCGACGCCGTGGCCGGGGTGGTGAACATCATCCCGCGCATGGATTTCGAGGGGTTCGAGTTGCGCGCTGGGGGCAAGGCCATCGACGGTTCCGGCCAGTGGGAGACGCAGTTCATCCTCGGCGGCGGCAACGACCGCATCCACGGCATCTTCGCCCTGGGCTTCGAGCACGTGGACCACATGCTGAACCGCGAACGTCCGTTCCGCCTGCTCAACAACACGTCGGGCAACGGCACGCCCGGTTCCTACAACCTCAATGGCCGGCCGATGGCGCGCGACGGCAGCGACCTGACAATCGACAACGGCTTCCACGGCGCGGTCAACTACAGCGATCTGTGGGATCAAGGGCTGATCAGCAGCAGCATCCGCATCGCCGACCCCTATTGCCGACCAGGCATCGTGCCCGACTATCCGGGCGGCCGCGGCAGCTTCACCGGCGAGAAGGACGTCACCATTCCCGGTGGCGGGCAGTATTCGCAAAGCGGCGACTACGGCTTCCCAATCGGCAGTTGCCGCTTCACCTACCAGCCGCACAACTCCATCACCCCGCAGGAAGACACGGCGCTCGCCTACACGCACTGGAACGTCGCGCTCACGGAGACGATGGATCTGGCGCTTGAGTACAGTTCGGCGCACCGCAACTCCTGGACGGAGTTCATCGCCACCTTCCCGATGACCAACGGCAAGCCTGTCGTGCCGGCGCACAACCCCTTCAACCCCTACGGCGTGGACGCCGTGTGGACGGGACGGCCGATGGGCCTCGCCTATCCGCCGGTCCGGACGCGGGGCGAAGGCGTGAGCGAACGCTACGCGCTGACGCTGACGGGCGATTTGGCCGGCTTGGGCGGCGACTTGCTGCAAACTTGGACGTACAGCGTGTCGGCGCAATGGTCGCAAGACTACGGCGACGGCGAAGCGCCGGACACCGATTTGCGGCTGGTGCAGTACGCCCTCGACGGCTACGGCGGGCCCAACTGCGAAATCCGTTTCGACGGGCCGGGCCCCAGCGCCATGGCCGGCGTTGGCAACTGCTTCTACTTCAGCCCGTTCGGCGCCAACATCTACCGCGACACCTTCAATTCCGAGTCCGGCTACGGTTCCGTTGGGCAAGTGGACTCGGACGGCAACCTGGTGCTCGCTTCGGAGGAAGACACCAAGGCGGTGCTGGACTACAGCATCCAGACCGAGTCCAAGTCCTACAGCGAACGTTCCTTGCGCGTGCTCGAAGGCGTCGTCACCGGCGATCTGTTCCAGCTGCCCGGCGACGGCGGCATGGTCGGTTTGGCGCTTGGCTGGCACAGCCGCCACCAGCGGCGCGACGTGTTCATCACGAACTTCCGCCAAGGCTTCTGGCAAGGCTTCCTCGATCCGTCCATCGGCGGCGAAGGCGGGCGCAGCGTGGAGGCGTTCTTCCTCGAGACGTTCCTGCCCTTCTCGGACCGTCTCGACGCGCAGATCGCCGTGCGCCGCGAGAGCTACGACCCCGGCCTCTCCAGCACAGACCCGAAGGTCGGCGTGCGCTGGCAGATTTTCGAGCCGCTGACGGTGCGCGCTTCCTGGGGCACGTCGTTCCGCGCCGCTTCCATCGGCCAGGTGATCGGCACCGACACGGACGCTTTCGTGGCGGAGATCCGCGACCCCATCGATCCGGTGGAGTTCAACACCGGCACGGGCACGTTCCGCACGATTCTGGTGTCCAAGAATCCGACTCTGGAGCCGGAGGAATCGGAGAACTTCAACGTCGGGCTTTCCTGGGTTCCGGAGCTCCCCTGGGGCGACGACAGCCACGCCTTCCAGCTGGACTTCGACTGGTACCAGTTCAAGTTCGAGAACCAGATCCGCTCGGAAGACGCCAACGCCGTTGTGGCGGCTGACCCATGCGGCTCGCAGGTCATCCGCGACCCGATCAACTTCATCACCAATCCGCTGCTGGCCAACGACCCGGCTGGCAACTGCTCCGGCAATCTGGGCAGCGTGCTGGTCGTGAACATCGGCTTCTTCAACGCTGGCCAGACGGAGGTGAAGGGGCTGGACCTCGGCGCTCGCTACAGCTTCGACCTTGGCCCCAACCAGCTCACGGTGCGCAGCGAAACCAGCTACATCGACCAGTACGACGTGCAGGTTTCCGAGGACGGCGACGTGATCGAAGGCGCCGGGTGGACGAACGACGGCAACCCGGGCAGCCCGGTGCCGCAGATACGCAGCAACTTGTTCCTGACCTGGGTGCGCGACGTCCACTCCGCGAACATGACGCTGCGCTATATCCACAGCATGAAGGACGACATCTTCGGCATTCGGCCGCCGTCGCGGGAAATCGACGCATCGACGGAAATCGACGTGCAGTACCAGTACCTGTTCGGCTCCAGCCGCCAGTACAGCGCGACGATCGGCGCGATCAACCTGTTCGACCGCGAGCCGCCGTTCCACGCCTTCGAAGGCTATGTGACGCGGGTACACAACCCGTACATGCGGCAGATCTACGGTCGCGTGAGCTTCTCGCTGTAGGCGCCGCGCGGTGCGCCTTTGCTGCGCAGGGGATGGCCCCGGCAGCATCGGCGCACCGATTGGCGAGGCTCGAAGCAGTCTGGGCCGGCGGTGTGCATTGACAAGGGAGTGCCCGGGCGGGAGATGAAGATGGTGTGGCGGCAGCGACGGCAGCTTGGCAACCCCGGCGCCGCCTTTCGCAGTCGCTTTGGTGCGGCGAGTCGGTTCGCGCTGATCGCCGTGTTTGTTGCGGGCACCGGTCTGGCGTCTGGCGCCGAAGCAGTTGTCGGCGGCGGCGAGTTCGACGACCAAGGGCTGTCCGCGCACGATGCGGACCCCCGCTACCAGCAAGTCAAGGCCCTGTTCGCCGCCGAGCAGCGCGGCGTGGACCTGTACCGAGCCCAGGCGTTCGAGAAGGCGTATGCGGAACTGAGCGAGCCGGCCGCCAAGGGGCTGAAGCGGGCGCAGCACTTGATGGGCCTGATGCACTTGCGCGGCGAAGGGGTGGAAAAGCGGCCGCTGAAGGGCGTCGCCCTGCTCGGCCTGGCGGCGGAAACCGGCGATCGCGCGGTCAAGCGCCAATACGCGGAAGCATTGAAGAGAGTGCCCGAGCAATACCGCGAGGTGGTGCAGCAGCAAGTGCAGTTCTACATCGCCCGCTACGGCATGGCGGCCCAGGGCATCACCTGCAAGCGAACGCGCCGGCCGCAGTCGCACTTTTCCGCAATGGACTGCGACAAGGCGGTGGGCGACTACCCAGTCTTCCCGTGGCAGCCCTGATTCGACTGCCGCGACTTGCGACTCTGGGGCTCCTTGGCTTCGTCGTCGCACCCGTTGCCGTCGGCGAGCCGGACGACCTGCAGGCGGAAGTGATCAAGTGCGGCGGCATCGAAGACAGCCGCGAGCGCATTGCCTGCTACGACCGAATCGCGCATTCGGCCGCAAGCACGGCGGAAGAGGCGCAGCGTCCACCACAGGAAGCGCAGGACGAGACGCCAGCGCGAGAAGAAACCGCCACGCCCGCCTTGGCCGAGCCGTCGCCGCGTAGCGCGACGGCGGCCCCGCTCACTGCCCCAGACGCCATCGACGACTTCGGCGCCGAGAAGCTGCGTCACAGCGGCGGCGAGCTGCTCGACCGCGTGGTCGCGGAAATCGCCGCGGTGCGCAAACTGTCCCGAGGCAACTTCCAGCTGGCGTTGGACAACGGCCAGACTTGGCGCGAGATCGAATACGACAAGTACACCCGCTACGCTGTCGGCGACACCGTGGAGATTCGCCGCGGTCGGCTAGGCACCTACGATCTCGTCTCGCGGAAGACTGGCCACCGCAACAAGGTGCGGCGCATCGAATAGCCCGCCGCCGCAGCGGGAATCGCCGAAAGAAAACGCGGGGCGTGGCCCCCGAGCCGGCCTTACTCCGCCACCACCTGCACCTGCACCTGCTGCGTGACGTCCGCGTACAGGTGGATGTCCACTTCGTATTCGCCGATGGCGCGGATGGCGCCTTCCGGCATCCGCACTTCGGCCTTGGCCACGGGCAGAACGGATTCCGAGAGCGCGCGGGCGATTTCGGCGGTGCCGACGGAGCCGTAGAGCTTGCCCTCTTCGCTGGCGCGGGCGACGATGACCACCGAGCGGTCGGCCAGCGCGGCGGCGCGGTCGTTGGCGTCCGTCAGCTTGGCGTTGGCGGCGCGTTCGAGTTCCTCGCGGCGGCCCTCGAACTCCTTGCGGTTCTCGGCATTGGCGCGCACCGCCTTGCCCGTGGGAATCAAGTAGTTGCGGGCGTAGCCGTTCTTCACGGCTACCTCTTCGCCGAGGTCGCCCAGATTGCGGATGCGCTCCAGCAGGATGATGTCCATCGCCAGCGCCTACCTGTGCTGGTCCGTGTAGGGCAGCAGCGCGAGGTAGCGGGCGCGCTTGACGGCAGTGGCAAGCTGCCGCTGGTACTTGGCGCTGGTGCCGGTGATGCGGCTGGGCACGATCTTGCCCGTCTCGGTGATGTACTGGCGGAGCATTTCGAGATCCTTGTAGTCGATCTCCTTGATGCCCTCGGCGGTGAAGCGGCAGTAGCGCTTGCGTCCAAATCGGCGCGCCATCGGTGTTCTCCTTGCTGTGCGACCTGCGTGAGGGGCGGCGTGTGCGGCGGGCCGCTAGGCGGGTTCCGGCTCGGTCGCCGGCCGCGCCGCCGCCGCGTCGCTGGCCTTGCGCCGCGCCATCCGCGCCTTGGCGTCCTCTTCGCGGCGCCGTTCGCGCTCCCGATCCTTCTCCTGCTCCCGCAGTTCCTCTTCGTAGATCTTGGAATTGCCGGTCTCCGGGCCGCTGCGCTTCACGACGAGGTTGCGCAGCACGGCGTCGTTGAAGCGGAAGGCGCTCTCGAGTTCCTCGAGCACCTCGCGCTCCACCTCGATGTTCATCAGCACGTAGTGCGCCTTGTGGATCTTCGAGACCTGGTACGCAAGCTGCCGCCGCCCCCAGTCCTCGATGCGGTGGACGACGCCGTTGCCTTTCTCGATGAGCGCCCCGTAGCGCTCGATCATGCCGGGCACCTGATCGCTCTGATCGGGATGCACCATGAACACGATCTCGTAATGCCGCATGGCAGGTCTCCTTCGGTCTTGGCCCCCGCCGACCGCGCGGCGTGGAGCAGGAGTGGACGTGTGCTCGCTTCTTGAGCTTGGTGGCCGATTGTAGTGGCGCTGGCGCGGCGCCGGCAAGACGAACTTGCACGCGCCGGCGCGCCGCGCTTCGCCAGCGGCTTGCCGAAGCGAAGCGCAGCGTTGATGATGGGCGACGCCAGCGAAGGAGAAGACATGGCTGCCAACGAGAAGCACAAGAACGACATCTACGGCGACTTGGACGACCCGAAGAACGCGAAGGAGACGCGCCCGGCGACGCCGGCGGCCACCGTGGTGCTGCTGCGCGACGGCGAGGGCGGGCCGGAGGTGCTGATGCTGCGCAAGAACTCGAAGATCGCCTTCGGCGGCATGTGGGTCTTCCCGGGCGGGCGCATCGACGCCGAGGACTTCCCGGAGGACGGCGACAAGGAGCTCGCTGCCCGCAACGCCGCGGCGCGCGAAGCCGAAGAGGAAGCGGGCATCGACGTCGACCCAGCGGATTTCGTGTGGTTCGCGCATTGGACGCCGCCGCCGAGCACGCCGGTGCGCTTCGCCACGTGGTTCTTCGCCGCCCGCGCCGGCGAGCACGCCATCCGCATCGACGACGGCGAGATCAAGGATCACCGCTGGATTCGGCCGGCGGATGCGCTGGCGGAACACGGCGAAGGCCGCATCGACTTGGCGCCGCCCACGTGGGTGACCCTCCACCACGTCTCGCGCCATTCTCCGACGGACGCGGTGCTGCGCCGCTTCGGGCGCGACGCCGCCCGCTACTACGAAACGCGGACCGCGAAGCGCAGCGACGGCGTGCGCGTTGCGATGTGGCGCGGCGACGCCGGCTACGAGGACTGGGATCCGAACCGCGCCGGGCCGAGGCATCGCCTGGTGATGCCGAACGACGGCTTCGTCTTCGAGAACGACGTCGTGGACTACTGATCCCCGCGGTTCGCGTTCGCGCCGCTCGCGTCGTGATGGCGACAGGCGGTGCTACACTGGCGCGGTTCGGTTCGGGATGGGGAAGCGATGGGCGATTTGTTGTGCGCCTTGGGAAAGGTCGTCGGCAAGGGCGGCGTACTGACGGGGCAGGACGTCTCTGGCCGCGCCAGCGGCATTTGGCGCAGCGAGGGCATTGCGGCGCAGGCCATCGTGCGCCCCCGCAGCACCGAGGAAGTGAGCCGGCTGCTGACGATCTGTGACGCGGCTGGCCAGTCCGTGGTCACGCACGGCGGTCTCACGGGCCTCTCGGAAGGGGCGGTGACGGAGCCGCAGGACGTGGTGATCTCCTTGGAGCGCATGAACGCCGTCGAGGAAGTCAACGCCGCCGAACGCACCATGACGGTGCAGGCCGGCACGGTGCTCGAGGCGGTGCAGAACGCCGCGGACGAGCACGGCCTGCTCTATCCTTTGGACATCGGCGGGCGCGGCAGCTGCACCGTGGGCGGAAACATCGCCACCAACGCCGGCGGCAATCGCGTCATTCGCTACGGCATGACGCGCGACATGGTGCTCGGCGTCGAGGCGGTGCTGGCGGACGGCACCGTCGTTTCCTCCATGAACCGCATGCTCAAGAACAACGCCGGCTACGATTTGAAGCAGCTGTTCATCGGCAGCGAAGGCAGCCTCGGCATCGTCACCCGCGCCGTGCTGCGCCTGCGCGAAAAGCCGCGCAGCCAGGAGACGATGCTGGTGGCGGCGGAGAGCTTCGACAAGATCACGGCGCTGCTGAAGACGATGGACGCCAAGCTCGGCGGCACGCTCTCCGCCTTCGAGGTGCTGTGGAACAACTTCTACCGTCTGGTCACCACCCCGCCGGCCGCCCAGAAGCCGCCGCTGGCCCAGAACTACCCCTACTACGCGCTCGTCGAGGCCATGGGCGGCGACCCCCAAGGCGACCACGGGCGTCTGCAGGCGGCTTTCGAGGAGGCATACCAAGACGGCCTGATCGCGGACGCCGTGGTGGCGGGCAGCGAGGCGCAGCGCCAGGAACTGTGGGCAATCCGCGACGACGTGGAACAGGTGCATCAGTACAAGCCGATGTTCATCTTCGACGTGAGCCTGCGCATCTCCAAGATGGAGGAATACGTCGCCGAAGTGAATCGCCGCCTGGAGGCGACCTTCGGCGACTACGTGAACTTCACCTTCGGGCACATCGGCGACGGCAACATCCACTTCGGCACGTCCGCGGGAGACGGCTCAGAGGCCGCCGAAGGCGTGAAGCGGGCGGTCTACGAACCCTTGGCCGCCATCGGTGGTTCGGTCTCCGCCGAACACGGCGTCGGCCTGGACAAGAAGAAGTACCTGCAGCTCTCCCGCAACAACGCCGAAATCGCGCTCATGCGCAAGCTCAAGCTGGCGCTGGATCCGAAGGGCATTCTGAATCCCGGCAAGATCTTCGACTTGGCGGCGTAGATGGCTGGCCCGAAAGCCGGGCTGAGCCGCCGCGCCTTCGCCGCGTTCTGCGGCGCCGCGCCGGGCATCGCGGCACTGGCCGCGTCCTCGCCCGAGGCCCGTCGGGTGGAGACATTCAGAGCGGTGTCGGCGAAGCTCACCGGCTTTCCCGCAGCCGCCTTGGATGCCCGTTTCGCCAGTGTACTGTGGCGAGCGCTCGCGGCTGCCGGGCACCACTCGGCGCTCGAAGCCCTGCTTGCGGAAGTGGACTGCGACGGCTGCGAGGCCGTTCAAGTGGAGATCGTCTCCGCGTGGTACTCGGGCACCCTGCCGGACGCAGCCGGCGTAGTCGCTGCCGCGCCGCACGACGCGCTGATCTGGCGCGCGCTGTGGTTCGCTCGTCCGCCCAGCGTCTGCGCGCCGGGTTGGGATGCAGCGCCCGAGCCGAGCTGACGGCGACATGAACGAGATCGAAGCCGACGTCGTCATCGTTGGCGCCGGCGTTGCCGGCGGCCTGCTCGCCAAGCGCTTGGCCGAAGCCGGCGTGCGCGTGGCCGTCCTGGAAGCCGGCCCGCGCATCGACCGCGCCGAGGCGCTGCGGCGCTATATCGGCGCGGCGGCGAAGACGCCGGAGAGTCCCTACCCCGCAGCGCCGGAAGCCGACCACCCGCTGTCGCTGGATCTGAACCACTGGTATCGCCAAGCCGGCCCGGATCAGTTCAAGAGCACCTATCTCAAGGCTGTCGGCGGCACCACGTGGCATTGGCTGGGCACTTGCCTGCGCTTCCTGCCGAACGACTTCCGCTTGCGGAGCGTCTACGGCCAAGGCGTGGACTGGCCGATTGACTACGCGGAACTGGAGCCCTTCTATCTGGAAGCGGAGCGCGAGCTGGGCGTGGCCGGCGTCTCCGACGAAGACCTGGGTTCGCCGCGCTCCGGCGCGTTCCCGCTGCCGCCGGTGCCGACCACCTATCAGGACCGCGTGTTCGCCCGCCGTCTGCAAGGCACCGATTTCGAGGTGCGCGCCACCCCGCAGGCGCGCAATTCAGTGGCGCACGACAGCCGCCCAGCCTGCTGCGGCAGCGCCAGCTGCATCCCGCTGTGCCCGATCGGCGCGAAGTACGACGCCAGCATGACCGTGGCCAAGGCGGAACGCCTCGGCGCGGCCCTGCACGACAGGGCCACCGCGACGAAGGTGGAAACCACAGCGAACGGCCACGTCGCCGGCATCGTCTTCCATCGCCCGGACGGCAGTGCCGGCAGGGTGCGCGGCCGCTTCTATGTGCTCGCCGCCCACGCCGTCGAAACGCCTCGACTGCTGCTCCACTCCCGCTCGGAGAGCAACCCGGGCGGCGTCGCCAACCGTTCCGATCAGGTCGGCCGCCACCTCATGGATCATCCCATTCAACTGAGCTGGGCATTGGCGGACGAGCCGGTGTGGCCCTACCGCGGCCCGATCTCCACCTCCGGCATCGAGAATCTGCGCGACGGCGCCGTGCGCAGGAACCGCTCCAGCCTACGCATCCAGATCTCCAACGACGGCTGGAACTGGCCCACCGGCGGCGCTTGGACGCTGGCCCGCACTCTTGCCGAGACGGGCTTGCGCGGCGATACGCTGCGCCAAGCAGCCGTCGATCAAGCCGCCCGCCACATCCAGCTCGCCGCGCTGGTGGAACAACTGCCGCAACCGAACAACCGCGTGGCGCTTGACAACCACGACAAGGACATCTACGGCGTACCCCTCCCGCGCATCCACTACAGCGTTGGCGACTACGCCCAGCGTGGCTTGACGGCAGCGCGGGAAGCACACGACGCCATCTTCGCCAAGCTCGGCGCCAGCGCCGTGCAGCACCGGCCCGCGTTCGAGGGCGCCGGCCACATCATCGGCACCTGCCGCATGGGCAACGACGCGACGACATCAGTGGTGGATCGCCACCTGCGCTGCCACGACCACGCCAACCTCTACGTACTGGGATCGGCGGCCTTCCCCACCAGCGGCACCGCCAACCCAACGCTCACCATCGCGGCTTTGAGCATGCGCTTGGCGGGCAGGCTGCGGAGCGTGCTGGCAGGATGAACGTCTGGAAACATGGCTTCGCGAGCCTTGGACCGGGAGGTCTTGATGGTTGATCCGCAAACCGGCGCTAGTAGAACAAAATCGTTGGCGCGAGTCCTTCAGCGACATGCGTCACCCACGGCAAAATTGGTGCTTGACAACACCCGCGAGCCGCCTGCAAGATTGCGCTGTTTTTGGGGCGAAGGGGACGGATCGTGGATGAAGCTGCGTTGGCGGCGATGGACGTAGACGCAAGCGCCAAGGCGGCACGGCCGTTTGGCGATGGCGTAGTTTGCCCCCCCCCCCCCCCCCCCGAGTTTCAGCGCCTTCCTAACAATCTCCGTGTAGACGGCAATCCCGACCGGAGGCGTCCGAAGACCGACATCCGAGGCCGCCGCGTCCTCGGCCTCGCGCTCTTGGCCGGCGTATTGGCCGTCGGGCCGATGGCCCAAGCCCAAGAAGCGCGCGAAGTCGTTACCATTCCGTTGGTGCTGGCACCGGGGAGTCCCAACGGGCAAAGCCTCGTGCGCATCATCAACCAAGACAGTCTGGGCGGCACCGTGCGCATCACCGCCACTGACGATGGAGGGAACACCTACGATCCCTTTACGATCTACGTCGATGGCAGCTCGGCGGTCCACTTCCACTCCGACGACTTGGCGAATGGCAATCCCGCCAAGGGCATTAGGCACGGCATCGGTCCGCCACGCCAAGGCAACTGGCGCTTGCAAGTCGAAACGAACACCACAAGCACTAGGGTTTTTCACTACGTCCGCACGCCAGACGGATTCCTAACGCAGGTCGGGCAACTGTCATACTTTAGGGCGGGCAGCTGGACGACAGGGACCTTAGGTGGCATGAACTTTTCAACCCCGCAAGCAACATCGAACGCCAAAGCAGGCTCCGCCTAATCAATTGGGGCGATAGCGACGAAGCCATACGCATCGCTGGTTGGGATGATGCTGGCAACTACAGAGGGTCGGTGTCCTTGACGCTGGCGGCCGGCCACGCCCGCACGTTGACGGCGGTTGAGTTGGAGAACGGGACGCACGGGGCAGAAGGTGCGCTCGGCGACGGCACCGGCAAGTGGCGACTTGGGGTTGTTGTCAAAAGCAACAAGGTGGTCGCCCAAAATCTGCTCTATACGTCTTCCGGCCACATCTCCGACCTCACGGGATGGGGTGTCTGGATGGGTCTCGACACCAACGACGATTCCAGCGCGAACGCCATCGACGACATGGACATAACCGTTCCGGCCCAATGCAGCACAGCGGTCGAGGTCTGCGTTCGGGACCACGAATGCGAGGATGGCGACAGAGGCAAGGTGACCGTGAACGGCGTCACGGTCTTCGAGGGCGAACTCTTCAACGTGTGGGCTTGCCGAACGGTGGATGTGAATGAGGGAAGAAACCGCATTGTGTACGAGGCGCTCAACGGGTCTGGCTTCAAAGGAAATTGCAGCTACGCCGACGCCAATACCGGGCAACTGCGGGTCACTGGTCAAGGCGGCAACAGGTCGTTGCAGAGTTGGAGACACAGGGGCGGCAAGGGGTCAATTGCGAACCTCAACATCACGGTCGGCCCGAGGAACAACGCTGCCTGTGACTATGACTAAAGTGCTGGCGCGACTCAGGATTCTCGCGTTTGCGACTCATTCCCGACAACCCCTCTCGAAAAGAGGAATAAGGAGCCAAGCATGAGGCACATTGCCATCGTCATCGTCTCGGTCGCTTGCTGCATAGCATTAGCAAGCTACGCAGCGAGCGTCGGTCGCTTTCACGTCGAGGTGACCAATGAGTGCGGTACCACCGCAGAAGTGGTGCTCTTGCTAGACATATACGATGGGCAGGAGCGCTTCTATCGCATTTATCCGAATCAGAGGATTGTTCTACGGCGGTCGCATGACTCGCGCGAGATCTGGTTTCGGGCGACGCTGGTTGACGACGACGTAGTTGCGTGGACTGGTGAGCAAGTGCAACAAAAAACAGAGACCTTTTTCGCATATACAGACAGACCAACCTTCCCGTGGGGCGGCGGCCACGTCGATTTCGATCTTTGCGGACGCGCCGGCCGTGGAGATTCGGTCTTGCCAGTTTGGCGTGATCACGGGTAGGGGCACACGGAGCAGCAGAGTACCTTTGGCGCGCTGGTCGCCGCCGACGGACATCACGAGCGCCCATTTACGACGCCGGGGGCCCCTCGGCGCTCCGTCGGCGACGGCCATCCAGACGCCAAAGAGCCCCTACCCCCCCACGCGGCCGGAAGCTGATCGACTACGCGGGTCTATGTGCTGGGATCGGCGGTGTTCTCACCAGCGGTACCGCCAACCCAACGCTCACTATCGCGCCTCGAGCGTCAGCCTGGCGGGGCGGCTCCCATCACTGGCAGGGCGAACGTCGGCGTATACTCACCCCGTCATGGTCACGACCGCGCCACGCATCTTTCGGCCCGGTGCGGGTGCGGCACCGCCGGCGCTTGCCGGGCGCGAAGCCGAACAGCGCGTCTTGTCGCGTTGTCTTGCCGATCTCGCGGGTGGCTCCGCGCCGCCACACGATGTCGTTCTGGTCGGCCCGAGGGGAAACGGCAAGACGGCGCTGCTGAACTGGTTCCGTGGCGCGTGTGGCGACGCCTCGGTCGACGTCGTCGCGCTCACGCCGCAGCACATTCTTAATCGCGCCGCGCTCGTGGACGCCTTGGCGCCAAGGCGTGGCATTGCCAAGTGGCTGCCACGCAAGGTCGGTGTCGCCGGCGTGGCGTCTGCCGAGTGGCAGTCTGCGACAGCGAACAAGAACCTCGTCCAAGCGCTCGTGGCCCGTTGCCGCCAGAGGCCGCTTGCGGTGTTGCTGGACGAAGCGCATACGCTGGCGCTCGATGTGGGCGGTGCGCTGCTCAACGGCAGTCAGCAGGTGCGGGCGGATGCGCCGTTTCTGCTCGTTCTGGCGGGCACGCCTGGGCTGCCGGATCGCCTGAGCGCCATGGACGCTTCGTTCTGGTCGCGCTTGGGCGAGGGTCTGCTGGGCGTGGGCCGGTTGGACGACGCGGCGAGCCGGGAAGCGCTGGCGAAGCCGCTGGCGGCGCAGAACGTGGCCATCGCGCCGGACGCCTTGGACGCCCTCGTCGAGCACAGCCAGCGCTATCCCTACTTCATCCAGCTCTGGGGGGACGCGATCTGGCAACGGTACGCAGCGGCACCACAGGGGTCGATCAACGCCGCGCTGGTTGCCGCCGCCGCACCGAGCGTCGCGCTCCGTGTGGCCGACTACTACCAAAGCCGCTATCGTGAGCTGCGTGCCGAAGGCTTGCTTGCAGCAGCCACCGCCGTTGCCGAGCTCCTGCGAACGCGAGACGATGCCGCGGCGACGGAGCGGGAACTGGATGCCGCGCTTGCAGGCGCCGGCATGAAGAAAGAGGCCGATCGGGTGGCCGCGCTCGACGGGCTGAACCGCCTGGGCTACGTCTGGTGCCCGCCAGGGCAGCTGCCGCCGGTTGCTTGGAGCGCCGGCATCCCCTCGCTGACGACGTACATTCTGGAAAGCGCTGGCTCCTGAGCTTGACCGGATTGGAAGCCGTTTTGCGCGGCGCAAGTGCTATTGTGGCGTCGAACCGCGACAGTTGAGCCAGACGCCGCCGTGAACATCCATGCCCTCACGCTCTCCGAAGTCGTTCGCCGCACCAAGAGCGGCGAACTCACGGCGCATCGCGTCGCGGAGACCATGTTGGAACGCATAGCGCAGCGCGATGGCGAGTTCGGCGCCTACGTCTCCGTGCTCGGCGAACGCGCCTTGGCGCAGGCGGAGGCGTTGGATGCGAAGCGCGCCTCGGGTGCGCCGCTCGGCATCCTGCATGGGGCGCCGATTGCGCTCAAGGATCTGCTGGCCACCAAGGGCCTGCCCACGTCGTGCGGCACGGCGGTGCTGAAGGACTGGCGCCCCGACGAAGACGCCACCGTCGTGCGGCGGCTGGAAGAGGCCGGCGCGGTGGTGCTCGGCAAGGTCAAGCTCACGGAAGGCGCGTATGCGGAGCACCATCCCACGGTCTCGCCGCCGAAGAATCCGTGGGCCAGCGAGCGGTGGACGGGCGTTTCGTCGTCCGGCTCCGGCGTCGCAGTGGCGGCTGGCTTGGCGCACGCGGCCATCGGCACGGACACGGGCGGCAGCATTCGCTTTCCGTCGGCGGCGTGCGGCTTGGTGGGCGTGAAGCCGACCTACGGCCGGGTCAGCCGCCACGGCGTGTTCCCGCTGGCGGACTCTCTGGATCACATCGGGCCGATGACGCGCAGCGTTGAAGATGCGGCGCGGATGCTGCAAGCCATGGCAGGCCACGATCCCCAGGACGCGACCTCCCTCGATGCGCCGGTGCCGGGCTATGCGGCGCAGCTTGCGTCCGGCCTTGAAGGCGTGACGATTGGCGTTGACCGGGAGTACAACGCCGCCGCCGTGCCAGCCGTGGTTCGCGCCATCGACGACGCTGTGGGCGTGCTGCAAGGCGGCGGTGCCGAAGTGGCAGCCGTGGCGCTGCCGGACTGCGATGCCTTGATCGACGGGTGGGCCGTCACATGCGGCGTCGAAGCCGCTCGTGCCCACGCGCCCACTTTCCCGAGCCGCAAGGACGAATACGGCCCGGCGCTCACTGGGCTGCTGGAACTCGGCTTGCGGGCTTCTTCCGCCGACTACGACCGCTTGGAGCAAGCGCGCACGGCATTTCGCGCCGGCTTGGACGGCCTCCTGCAGCGCGTGGACGTGCTCATCGCGCCTTGCATCCCCGGGCCGATTCCCGCTGCGGAGCGCAGTGCAGAAGCCCGCGAGCAGCCGCGCACCGAACGCTTCATCCGCTACACCGCGCCGTTCGACTACTCCGGCCATCCGAGCGTCACGCTGCCCTTTGCCGTGGACGACGACGGGCTGCCGGCGTGTTTCCAGCTGATCGGGCCGCGGCTCGGCGAAGGGCGGCTGCTTGCCATCGCCAGCGCCTTGGAACGGGCAGCCGATTTCCGTTATCCGCACTTGCTCGCTAACGCGGGATAAACGCTTGACGCGGGCTAAACGCTTGACGCGCACAAAGGAGGATTCGCCAATGGGAACAAGACGCAGCTTTCTGAACAAAGTAGGGGTGGCGGGCGCTGCCGGTGCCGTGCTGGCCGCCCCAGCTGTCCACACGCAGCAGAAGACGCCGATCAAGTGGCGGCTGCAAACCTACGCCGGGCCGGCGCTCGCCGAGCACGTCATCAAGCGCTCCATCGAGTCCTTCAACAAGGTGGCGAACGGCGAGATGGAGATCGAGCTCTACTTCGCCGATCAGCTGGTGCCAACGGGCGAACTGTTCCGCGCCATGCAGCGCGGCACCATCGATGCCGTGCAGTCGGACGACGACTCCATCGCGGCACCTGTGGACATCTCCGTCTTCGGCGGCTACTTCCCCTTCGCCTGCCGCTACAGCCTGGACGTGCCGGCGCTGTTCCACCAATGGGGCTTGAACGAAATCTGGGCGGAAGCCTACGGCGAAGTCGAGGGCGTCACGTGGCTCAGCGCCGGGGCCTGGGACCCGTGCCACTTCAACACCGTCAAGCCGATCCGCCACTTGGAGGACTTGAAGGGGCTACGCGTCTTCACCTTCCCCACGGCAGGCCGCTTCCTGCAGCGCTTCGGCGTGGTGCCGGTAACGCTGCCCTTCGAGGACGTGGAAGTGGCGGTGCAGACCGGCGAACTGGACGGCATCGCCTGGTCCGGCATCACCGAGGACTACACGGTGGGCTGGGCGGACGTGACCAACTACTTCCTCACCAACAACATCTCCGGCGCATGGTGCGGCTCATATTTCGCCAACTCGGAAAAGTGGGCGGCCCTGCCCGCACACCTGCAGGAACTGTTCCGCCTGAGCATGGACAGCTCCCACTACTACCGCCAGCACTGGTACTGGGGCGGCGAGGCGAAGCTGCGCGTCAACGGTAAGAAGCTAGCGCTCACTTCGATTCCCGACGAAGAATGGGCGCAAGTGGAAGCCCAGGCCCGCGACTTCTGGAACGAAATCGCCGCCGAAAGCTCCCGCAACGCCCGCGTGGTGAAGATCCTGCGGGATTACAACGCGGCGATGGACCAAGCCGGACGGCCGTATCGGTACAGCTGACGGAGCCGGAAGTCAGGCCGTCTTGGCTGCGCTTGGCCCATGCGCTTGCCTGCCCTGTGCGCGGGAGCAGTCGCCAGTCCGCAGCCATCTCACGATGGCCCGCCCTGCCCCGCCGCGGCCCCTTGAAGCGCCGCCAGAAGGCGCAATCAGGCCCCTCTTCTGGTCTGTTTGGTGCGCCCCGGGCAGAGATTCATGCCGTCATCGGAGGTTTGACCCCGCCACGGCCCAAGTGCGATTGCCCTTAGGGAAAGCCCGCACAACCCCTTGCAAGGCACCCCTGAAGTCCGTATGGTGGGCCGTATGGCTGCCTCGGATCGCCAACTCCTTCCCGCCGGTACCCGTGGGCGCGGCGGCAACCCTTCGGCTCGGCGCGTGGTGCTGACGGCCGTTGGGCCAGCGGAGGTTGCATGATGGCCGTGCAGTGGCCGAAGACCATCGCTTCTGTAGAGTTGTTCGGGTCGCGCAGCCTAGGCACGGACCGGTCCCATTAGAACGCGCAGTGTCGGCATAAATAGGCATCTATCATGTCCATCGTAAAAGTCAGTAACCGCTTTGATGCTGCGATATTTGTGACTATCACACTTATCCTGCTCGCCCTATTCGTTCTTCTGGTCTCCAATCTCGTTCTCCAGTATTTTAGCTATAACGAAGCAATCAGAGCCGCCCTAAGTCTGAGTCGCATCGATCATGCGAGTGTTCTCTCGTATTCTCGGGCCTGGGACTTCGCCGTAGTCAAAACGTCCGCCCTATTTCTGTCTTTTTTGCTCATTTTCTCCGGTGCGTTGTACATCCTCCGAGCGGGCGAAACGAACTTTGAACTGACAGCCAAGAACGCTGATTTTAGGGGTAGTTTGTCGCTAAACTCTCCTGGGCTCGTTATGGTTACTTTGGGGACGTTCTTAGCTGCATATGTGATTTCCACGAAGTCGCTGGTAGAGTATTATGGCCAAGCGGAGCAACCATACGATGAGATCCATCGAAAACAGACGTTGACGCCGATTGAACCAACGTTGCGAAGCTCTGAATGATTTGGAGATATCGACAGATGAGGAAACTAGCCGCATCGCTCTCGCTATTTGTTGCCGCTCTTGCAGGCGCAGCACCTGCGTCATTGCATGCAGGTTTTTGGATAGGGGAGACGCCTAGGGGCGATGAATTCAAGTGCGAAGGAGTCGCAACTCAGCGTCAGATGGTGCATGTTTTGAGGAGAGCAGGATGGGAACGTGAACATGGGATTCCACAGATTGACTGGCGCAAGTACGAAGCGGTAGTTGTTTCTCCAAGCATTTACTATAAGTCGGCGCATCTAGCCTTCTACGGCTTAGTCCGGGAAAGAAACTCGATTATCTTGCGATACGGGTGGGAGCCGATCAAGTCTGTGGTACATCATCGACCTGGCGTGACTACTCTAGGGTCGAGCGTTCCAGGTTATGCGGCCACAATTGTGGTGTGGTACAGACGCGGACTGGATAGTGAGCAGCGTTTCTTTTGCAGCAATCTTGAGGTGGTACGGCGATAAAGGGCCCGCTCTACCGTGCGTTCACTTTGGCGGCGTGGGTTTCTCGACGGATCGGATAATCGGGCCGCCCTAGACTCGGTAGAGACGCTACTAGCTCGGCGTCCAAGGGGCCGCTCTGTCCGTGTGGCAAGCTGGTGGTCACGTTGTCCGTGTGTACGCGAACTAGCAGTCGCGCCACGCGACCGCTTCTTTCGTTTCGCCATGCTCCGGCTCTCCCGCTGCGGCTCGTATGCATGCGGAACGGCGGTTTGCGATTGGTCGTGAGCTACAAACTCTAAACGTCACGACGGGGCGAGACCAAGGACAACCGGGCTGCTACGGCCCGACCGTCCGGGGATCGTAGTTCACACGGCGGAAGCGCTCAATCAAACGCGCAGGAACCCTGGTCGATCACCACGTCGCCGTCTTGGTTCGTGGTGCGGAAGAGCGCTTCGTTGCCGTTCGCCCACATGGAGACCGTGAGCGTGTCGCCCGGAATCACCGGCTTGGAGAACCTCGCGTTCATTGAGCGGAAGCGCGATGGGTCGCCGTCGCACAGCGAGTGCAGCAACGCTCGGCCGGTGAAGCCGTAGGTACACAGGCCATGCAGGATCGGCTTGGCGAAGCCGCCCCGCGCCGCGAACGCGGGATCGGAGTGGAGCGGGTTGCGGTCGCCCGACAGGCGGTAGGTGAGCGCCTGATCCTCCCGCGTCTGGTAGACCACCTGGTGCGTCGGCTCGGCATCTGGGAACTCCAGCTTCGCCGACGGGCCACGGTCTCCGCCCCAGCCGCCTTCGCCGCGGCAGAAGAGCATGGAGCGCGTCTTCAGCAGCCGCTTGCCGGTGGCCTTGTCGAAGGATTCGGACTCGGATTCCAGCACCGCGGCGCTGCCCTTGTCCCAAATGCCCACGATCTTGCCGGTGCTCTCGATCTCGCCGTCCGACGGGATCTCGTCGAACAGCTCGATGCCCTGCTCGCCATGCACCATCAGCGCCGGATTGAAGGAACCGACCTTGTGCATCGGCGTCCCACCCCCGCCGACGATGACCGCGAACGTTGGCAGCACCCGCTGCTGCACGTTGGCCGTGTTCTCGGTGGTGAACTGCAGCTCGTCCGTGCCGGCGCCGATGCCGACCGCGTAGAGCAGCGCGTCCTTGGACGTCCAGGAGCGCGAAACAGGCCCGCCGGTCGCGCCGACGGCATTGGGATCGATGGCCATGGCCTTCCCCTCTTCGTTGGTTCCGCCGTATTGAACCACGGCTTTGCGGTTTGGGTGCGGCTGAACTTGCGCTTCCACAATCGATGCTCCTACCATCGCGGCATGTCGATGGCCGAACGCGCTCATGCCCTCGCCGGCGTTGCCGGGGAGGGGCGCTTGGGCGGGCGCCACCTTGTGATCGAGTGCTTCGGGGCGCATGCGGGCTTCGATTCGGGGGCGCTGGAGGCGTTGCTGCGCCGCGCGGCGATGGCCGGCGGCGCGACCGTGCTTTCCTGCCACATGCATGGCTTCGGGAGTGGGCGCGGGGTCACTGGCGTGGCGCTGCTGGCGGAATCGCACATCACCGTCCACACTTGGCCGGAGCGCGGCTACGCGGCGTTCGACGTGTTCATGTGCGGTTCGTGCAGCGCGGACCGGGCAGCGGCGGTGATTCGCGGGGCGGTGCCGGATGCGCGGGTGGAAGTGCGGGCCTTGGATCGTCCAGCGGCGCTGGCCGAATCGCCGCAACGCGAGTGCGCCTCCTCTTGATGCCGAACGCGAGGAACCCTGGCGTGGAGATATTCATCCTGTGGATCGCGCTGAGCATCGCCGTCGGTCTCTTCGCGTCGAACTACCGGAACCGCAGCGGTTTCGGCTGGTTCGCCCTCTCCCTGCTCATCAGCCCGTTGCTCGGCTTCGTGTTCGCAGCGGTCTCCAAGACCATTGGCGAGGAGGCAGGATGAAGGCAGCGGCGCACATTCTGCTGGCGGCCTTGTTTGTCTGCGTTGGCGGCGGCTTGGCCGGCTGCTCTTCGGACGGCGGCGTGCGCGTGCGCGTTGAGGCGGCGCTGGAGCGGCTCGATGGCGCGGTGGCGCGCTTGGGCGAAGACTTGGACGCCAACCGCCTTCGCAATGCCCAGCTCATCAAGGAATACGCCGCGAAGGTGGCGGCGCAAAAGCCCGACATTCGCGATCTCACGCGGGTTCTGGCCCGCGAAGCCACGCGGGAGGGCACGCTCTACACTGGCCTGACGCAGCGCTTGCAGGATGTTCGGGGGTTGCTGCCGGCCGAAGGCGCCGAGCCGCAGGCGTATGTGCAGGTGGCGGATGAAATCAACAGCCTGGCGGCGGCATCGGCGAGCGACGAGTTCGACCGGGCGCTTGCCGATCCGCTGAACGTCCTCGCCGATCTTTCGGACGGCCAGTTGCCGCGGGTGGATTCCGTCTCCGCCAGCGCCTCGCGCAGCGCCAATGCCGCCACGGATTTCGGCCCCGGCAGCCAGCTGGTGGGCAATCCGAACTACGGCCACTGGCAAAGCGGCTCCGGCGGCACGTCGTTCTGGGTGTGGTACGGCCAGTTCGCGTTGATGCGCGATCTGATCGGCGGCCCGCGCATCGGCTACGGCGCGTGGGCCGGCGGGCGCGACTACAGCTACTACCACGACTACGGGCGCCGCAACTACACCTCGCCGTCGGCGCGTCGCCAGCAGGCGCAAGTGGATTCCACGGCGCGCCGCAAGTTCGCGTCCGAAGGGCGCACGTTCCGCAGCCCCTACGCACGACAGCGGCAAGGGGCTTCGAGCCGCGTGGCGCGGCAGAAGTTCGCCAGCCGTTCGACAAGCGGCAGCCGGTTCGGATCGGCGTCTGCAAGCCGAACATCGAGCGGAGCGACTTCAAGCAGGCCGGCGTCGATGCGCGGCTTCGGCAGCAGTTCCCGCGGGCCGCGGCGGGGCAAATGAGCGCGTCGAGAGCGCATTGAGGGAGACGCAAGCATGATCGACAGCCTGAGCATTTGGTTCTGGGGCATCGTGGCGCTCGATTTGGCCGTCGCGGTGGCGGCGATGTGCGCCCTGCGCTACGGCTCCGGGATGCTGTTCAGCGTGGATTCGCGCGACGAATTGGCGGAGAAGGACAACTTCGCCTTCGGCCTGGCGCTCGCTGGCGGCGTCTTCGCCGCGGCCTTGGTGCTGGCCGGTGCCGCGCATGGCGAGCCGGAGGTCACGATTGGCGCCGAACTCGTGGCCGTCGTCGCGTATGGGCTGCTCGGGCTGGTGCTGCTCAAGCTCGGCATCCTGGTCAACGACTGGATCGTCTTCCACGGCTTCTCCGTCAAGGCCGCCATCCAAGCGCAGAACCTGGCCGCCGGCACCGTGCAGGCGGCGAATCTGGTGGCCTTGGGCGTGCTCATCAACGGCGCCATCAACTGGGCGGAAGGCGACCTCGTGCAGGGCTTGGCGTCCGTGGTCGTGATGTTCTTCCTGGCGCAGTTCGTGGTGCTCGGCGTTACCCGAACGCGCGCCGCCATCTACGCCCGCCGCAACGACGGCGAGCAATGGCAGGCCGCCATCGAAGGCGGCAACACGGCACTCGGCGTGCGCTACGCCGGCCACTTGATCGGCACCGCGCTGGCCTCTTCTTCCGCTGGCGGCATGGTGGCCTTCATCGCCGGGGCGGACACGTCCGCCTTGGTGGCCTACGGCGCCTGGTTCCTGTGGGCAATCGTGTTGGCGGCGGCGTTGCTGGTGCTTTCGATGCTGGCGCAACGGGTAATCCTGAGCGGCATCGACGTGGTGGAGGAAGTGGACCGGCAGCGCAACGTGGGCGTGGCCGCAATCGAAGCGGCGGTGTTCGTTGGCATCGGCTTGATCGTGCGCGCGGTGGCCGGCTGATCGCGCCTTTCTTGTGACGGGCCTTGCGACGGGGTCCGTGCCGCGAGCTTGAACGACCAGTCCCCCGCAAGGCCACGGCTGCGCTGGCACGATGCGGCGCTGATCGGCGCGATGGGCGTGGTCGCCGCCTGCGGCCTCGTCTACGAATACCTGATGGCCCACTACGCCGGGCGCGTGCTCGGCGCGGTGGAACCCACGCTCTACGCCATGATCGGCTTGATGATCGTGGCGATGGGCTTCGGCGCCTTCGCCGCGAAGTGGATTCGCGCCATCTACCGGGGCTTCGCCTGGCTGGAACTCGGCATCGCCGTGCTCGGCGGCACGTCCGTGCTGCTGCTCTCGGCCGCCGTTGCCCTCGCGTACGGACTGCCGGAGTGGCTGCGCGCGGTGTACGGCGTGGATGCGTTCGTCGAACTCGACGGCGGCATCGCCTCGGCGCTGCTGGCTGGCGCGCGGGCGTTGCCGTTCGTGGCCGGCGCACTGATCGGCTTCCTGATCGGCATGGAGATTCCGCTCATCGCCCGGGTGCGCGAACACGTCCATGCGCGGCACTTGGAACACAACCTCGGCACCATGTACGGCGCGGACTACATCGGCGCTGGCATCGGCGCCGCCATCTGGGTGCTCATCTGCCTCAAGCTGCCAATCGTCTACGCCGCGGTGGGCGCTGCCGCGGTGAACACCTTGGTGGGCATGGGCTTCCTGATCGTCTACCGCGCCGAACTGCGGCCGGCGCATCTGTTGTGGATCGGCCACGGCGCTCTGGCGGTGCTGCTGGTGGTGCTGGCGGCATTCGGCACGCGCTGGATGGCGAACCTGGGCGACACGCTGTTCAAGGATCGCGTCGTCTACAGCCTGCAAACGCCCTTCCAGAACGTCGTCCTCACCAAGCGCCACGTTGCCGCCGGCAAGCCGGACGTGCTCAGCCTCTACATCAACGGCGCCCTGCAGTTCGCTTCCAACGACGAGCGCATCTACCACGCCTACCTGACGACGCCGGCGATGCTCGCCGCGTACCGCCGCGAGCGGGTGCTGATCCTCGGCGGCGGCGACGGCCTGGCGTTGCGCGACGTGCTGCGCTGGGAACCGAAGACCGTCACGTTGATCGACATCGATCCGCAACTGCTGCGCCTGTTCCGAGGCGAGGACGAGGATGCGCCAGAGTGGCTTTCAAGCGCGTTGACGACACTCAACGGCAACGCCTTCGACGACCCCCGCGTACAGGCGATCGAAGGCGACGCCTTCATCGAAGTGGAACGCCTCGGCGCGGCGGGCGAGCGTTTCGACGTGATCGTCGCCGACCTGCCCGACCCGAACCACCCGGACCTCAACCGCCTCTACAGCGACTACTTCTACGCCCGCGTCAAGCAGCTACTCTCGCCCGACGGCGCATTCGTCACCCAATCCACGTCGCCCTTCCACGCCACCGACGCCTTCCTCTCCATCGGCAAAACGATGGCCCACGCCGGCTTCCACGCCGAGCAATACCGCGCCAACGTGCCGAGCTTCGGCGAGTGGGGCTGGAGCATCGGCACGGTGAAAGGCAAACCCGCCTCAGCCCGCATCGCCGCGAGCACGCAAACCACCCCCGACGGCTGGCTGAACCCGGCTCAGCTAGCGGGGGCGTTCGCCTTCCCCCAAGGCTTCTTCGCGGGCTTGGAAGCCGTCGCCATCAACCGCCTAGGCACCCACACCGTCTACGGCTACCACCAACAGGCGTGGCGGGAATATCGGGGGGTGTTCTTCGCGGAGGGGATGGGAGGGGAGGTGCGTTGACCCTGCGAACACCAGTTCCAAGCCTGCCAGTTTGCAGGCGGGGCATTGACATTTCTGTACGAAGGCCTATGATCCTTTCGCATGATCTTCCGCCACGACTTGAGCCTTGACGCTGACATTGCCAACCTGGCAGCGCCAGTCGCCGACCTCTGGGGGTTCCGGAGGGGCTGTCGCGGCACCCACACAAGCCGCACCATCATGCTCGACGAACTTACCCAGCTGTTCGCCGCAGTGCCAAGCGATGCTCGCCGTGGCGAGTATGAAGAAGCCATCGTTGCCGGCAACTGCCTCGGCAAACGGACGGCAGCGACGCGCAAGGCGTCCGCGCAGCGTCTGGCCGAACTGTACGGTTTGGACACCCGCCTGATCCTCTTTCGGGCCCTGCGCGATCTCTGGGGCCGCGACGAGGCCGCTCGCCCCATGCTGGCGCTGCTGCTGGCGTTGGCTCGGGACCCGTTGCTGCGCGCCAGTGCGCGCGCGGTACTTGCAACGCCGATCGGGCACGAGTTCAGCCGCCAGCCGATGAAGGACGATTTGGCCGCAACGGTGGAGGACCGCCTCAGTCCGACGACCTTGGATGCCGTGGTTCGCAATGCGTCGTCGTCGTGGACGCAATCCGGCCACCTGCGAGGAAGAAGCCGCAAAACCCGCCAACGCCTGCAACCGACTCCGGTGGCAACGACCTATGCCTTGCTGATCGGTTCCGCCGTGGGGGCCGGCGGACGCCCTCTCTACGACACGCCCTGGGTGGTGGTTCTGGACGTCTTCATCGACAAGTTCCTCGCGTTGGTTCTGAACGCAAGGATGTTCGGCCTGCTGGAGTTCAAGCACGCCGGCAAGATCATGGAGTTCTCCTTTCCGGACTTGGTGACTCGCAAAGAGCAAAGGTTCATTCGTGAATCGCATCGATAGGCTGCTTGAACGCTACAAGGCGCACATCACCCTGCCTTGGCGGCAGGACTTGGCCGGCGCGGAGAAAGCCATTTTCATCGTCTACGAAAAGGCCGACGAACGCCGCCTTCGCGCCCGCATGGGGCGCTTCGAGGTGGCCACCAAGGAGGCGCGCCATGGCTGGGTGGAGTGCGACCTCACCAGCGCCTTCGCGGCATGGATGGCCGGCTTGGAATACCGCGAGAGCTACTTCGAGTTCCCCCAGGACTTGGACTTGAAGCTGGACGACGATTTTCTCGAGCACTTGGCGGCACAGCTCCGCAACTACCTCAAGGCACCAGAAGCGGACGAAAACACGGTGCTCGCTGTCTCCGGCGTTGCGTCTCTCTTCGGTTTCGCCCGCGTCTCCGAACTGATGCAGGCGATTCAGGACGACATTCGTGGTCGCCTGGTGGTGTTCTTTCCCGGCGAATACGAGAACAGCAACTACCGGCTGCTCGATGCCCGCGACGGCTGGAGCTACTTGGCGGTGCCAATCACCGTTCAAGATCAGCGCGCCGTCTATCGGGTTGGCGTTTAGACCATGCGCAATCGAGATATCTACCAGCGCGACCCGGCGGAAATCGCTCTGCCGAACAGCGGTGTGGCGCGCATGACCGATGCGCTGACGGAGGACGATCAGCGCACGCTGCGATTCGAACTGGCGCACTTCGTTTGCGAAGGCGAGTATCGGCGCGGCCTCGTTCGCATCCTGGAGTCCTACATCAACCACCAAGGCCAGACAGAACAGCCGGCCGCGTGGGTGAGCGGTTTCTTCGGCAGCGGCAAGTCCCACTTGGCAAAGATGCTGCGCTTCCTGTGGACGGACTACGCTTTTCCCGACGGCGCCACAGCGCGCGGACTCGCCCAACTGCCCAACGACGTGCGGGAGAAGCTGATCGAGATTTCCACGCTAGGGCGACGGGCCGATGGTCTGCACGCCGCAGCGGGAACGTTGGACACCGGCGCGGGCGACAGCGTGCGGTTGGCCTTGCTGGGCATCGTGTTCAAGTCCACCGAACTGCCGGAGGGCTACCCCCAGGCCCGCTTCTGCCTCTGGTTGAAGAAGAACGGCGTCTACGACCAAGTTCGAGCCGCCGTCGAGGCACCCGGGCGCGACCTCAGACGCGAACTCAACGACCTCTACGTGAGCCCGGTGATTGCCCAGGCGCTGTTGACGGCGGATCCCAACTTCGCCGCCTCGGAACGGGCAGCCAAATCCCTGTTACGCGAACAGTTTCCGCGCGTAGCGGACATCACCACGGATCAATTCGTGGACGCCTTCGAGGACAGCTTGGCAACCGCCGATGGGCGCTTGCCCAACACTGTCGTCATCTTGGACGAAGTGCAGCAGTACATTGGCGAGGACGCCGGCCGCTCCTATGTGGTGCAGGAAGTCGCCGAAGCCTGCAGCAAGCGGTTCGGCGATCGGCTGCTCTTCGTCGGCACCGGGCAAACCGCCCTCTCCGGCACCCCCTCGCTGCAGAGGCTGCAAGGGCGCTTCGCCGTCAACGTCGAACTTTCGGACAACGATGTCGAAACAGTCATCCGCCGCGTCGTACTCGCCAAACGCGAAGACCGCAGCCCCGATGTCCAAGCCGCTCTGGATGCCCATGCCGGCGAAATCGACCGCCACTTGACCGGTGCCCGCATCGCGCCGCGCAGCGATGACAAGGCCGTGCTGGTGGAGGACTACCCGCTGCTGCCTGTCCGTCGGCGCTTCTGGGAACAGGCATTGCGGGCCGTCGACCGCGCCGGCATGGCTGGGCAACTGCGCACCCAGCTGCGCATCGTCTACGAAGCCATCCGCGCAACCGCCGACGATCCACTCGGCACGGTCGTGCCGGCGGATTTCCTGTTCGACCAACTTGCGACGAGCCTCCTCAACTCGGGCGCATTGCTGCGCGAGATTCACCAGACCATCCTCAACCTCAACGACGGCAGCGCGGACGGCCTCTTGAAATCGCGCCTATGCGCCCTGGTCTTCCTGATTCGCAAGCTGCCCCGCGAAGCGAGCGTGGACAGCGGCGTTCGCGCCAAACCGGAGATGCTCGCGGACCTGCTGGTGAAGAATCTGGCGGACGACGGCACGGCCCTGCGCAGCCGACTGCCGAAGCTGCTTGACGACTTGGTGGATGCCGGCACGCTGCTGAAAGTCGACGACGAGTACAGCCTGCAAACCAAGGAGAGCGGCGATTGGGAAGCGGAGTTCCGCAACCGCCGCAACAAACTCGCTGGCGACCCCGCCAGCATGAGCGTCAAACGCGCCGAACGGCTGGGCGAAGCAGTGCAACGGGCCCTCGCGCCAGTGAAGATTCTGCAAGGCGCAGCGAAGGAACCGCGCAAGTTGACGCTGTCCTTCGGCAATGAACCGCCCGCGGGCCGAGACGGCGTGGCGGTTTGGGTTCAGGACGGCTGGGGCGTCACCGAGAACAGCGTACTCGCCCACGCCCGCGCCGCTGGCCAAGACGATGCAGTGGTTCACGTATTCATCCCGAAAACCCACGCCGATGAACTGGCGCGATTGCTCGCCACTCGGAGCGCCGCCACCGAGACGGTGGAGTACAAAGGCGTGCCGACGACCGAGGAGGGCACGGAGGCCCGCAGCGGCATGGAAACCCGCGCAACGGAAGCGGAGAACAACCTGCGGGCGCTGGCCAGCCAGATCGTCGAGAGTGCCAAGGTGATCCAGGGCGGCGGCAACGAACGCTTGGAAGCACACCTGCAGGAGAAAGTGAAGGCCGCCGCCGAAGCATCCGTGGCGCGGCTCTATCCCGAGTTCCCCGACGCCGACGACAGCCGCTGGCGAACCGTCATCGAACGCGCCCGGGGCGGTGCGGAAAGCCCTCTGGATGCAGTGGGCTTTGCAGGCAGGACCGAGGAGCACGCCGTGTGCGCGACGGTTCTCGAGTTCATCGGTTCCGGGCGCAAAGGCCGCGAAGTACGCACTCACTTCTCTTTGCCGCCCTACGGTTGGCCAAGGGATGCCGTCGATGCGGCGCTGATCTCCTTGTTCGGCACCGGCCACTTGCGGGCCACCGCCAACGGCGCGTCCCTCCGAGCAGGGCAGCTAGACCAAGGCAGAGTGGCCACCACGGACTTCCGTGTGGAAAGCGCCACGATAGACACCCGCCAGCGCCTGCGGCTGCGCAAGCTCTTCCAGACCACCGACATTGCCTGCAAACCCAACGAAGAGGGCGCCGCTGCCGCCGAATTGCTGGCCACGTTGCAGGAATTGGCGCAGAAAGCGGGCGGCGATGCCCCGCTGCCGCCGGTGCCCAAGACGGAACATCTGTCGGAACTGCAAGCCTTGGCGGGAAACGAACAGCTTCTGGCCGTGCTGGAGCGCCACGGCCAGCTGACGACCGAATTCAAGCGTTGGAGCGATCTGGGGGCAGTGGCAAAAGAGCGCCTGCCTGCCTACGAGCGCCTGCTCAAGCTGGCCAAGCATGCGGCAGACTTGGAGGTAACCAAGAACATCCAGCCCCAAGTGGAAGCGATCAGCACCAATCGGCGCCTGCTGGCCGACACCAACCCCGTGCCGGCACTCGCGCAAGCACTCACGGACGCGCTGCGCACCACGCTCGTTGAAGCCGGCAGCGAGTACGCGCAAGTCTTCAAGGCCGAGCAAGAGCGCTTGGAGAATGCCGCCAGTTGGCGGACAATCGAGCAAGCGGGGCGCGACGACATTCTTCGGCGGTTGCGCATCGAAGAGGCGACAATCGGCACCACGGGCACGGAGCAAGAGGTGCTGAACGCCCTGGACGAGACATCCTTGGAAGACTGGCGAACACGCACGACGGCACTGCCGCAGATGTTCGCCAGCGCACGGTCGCAGGCGGACAAGCTGCTGGAACCGGAGACGCGCCACGTCAAGCTGGCCAGCGACACGCTGAGAACGCAAGACGACGTGCGAGCGTGGGCACGGAAGACGGAGCAAGAGCTTGTGGAGCACGTCAAGCAGGGGCCTGTGGTTGTTCATTGAGGACGGGACGTGTTTCTTGAACGCATTCAGCTAACCAACCTGCTCTCTTTCGGCCCGCAGGCCGAAGAATTGGAGCTTGGGCCGCTGAATGTGTTGATCGGTGCCAACGGCAGCGGCAAGTCGAACTTCATCGAGGCGATTGGCCTGTTGCAGGCGGCGCCCACGGACCTGGCCGCACGAGTTCGCGTCGGTCGCGGTGTCGCGGACTGGGTTTGGCAAGGCGACGCCGAAGCAGATTCGGCTGTCATACGGGCGGTTGTACACCCGGCAGATCAACAAGCCCTACGTTACCGCGTCGCGTTTGGCGAACGCCTTCAGCGCTTCGTGATAGTCGGCGAACGGTTGGAGCCCCTGATACGTCAACAAGCAGGGCCACTATTTGTCGACAGGGGCAATGACGCGCACGTGGCTATCCTCCGAAGGAACACGAAGGTGCCGCCGGAAAGACGACCGGCGCTATCGGAAATCACTGAGCGCGAGCGCATGGAGATCGCGTATGGACAGCTGCTAGGGTACGAAAAGGTGGAGTACCCTGTAGAGGGCTCCAAGTCCATCCTAGCGGAAGTGAGGGACGCCGAGTACTATCCAGAGCTCACCTATTTCGCTAAGGACCTAGAGCGCATCCGTCTGTATCGGGAGTGGACCTTTGGCCAGAACAATATCGTCCGCTCTCTCCAGAAGACGGACCTTCCAAACGCCAATCTCGCCGAAGACCACGCCAATCTCGGCTTGGTTCTGAATCGTCTGTCGATGGACTACGAGGCTCGGGAGCAGATCGTCGAAGCCTTGCGCCGCCTGTATGAAGACGTCTCCGATTTCCATGTGAGCATCGAGTTCAACACCGCACAGCTGTTCGTCCAAGAGCGTGGCGGCAAAGTGACGGTGCCCGCCACCCGCCTCTCCGACGGCACAATCCGCTATTTTTCCCTGTTGGCCATCCTCTGCGACCCACAGCCGCCACCGCTGGTGTGCATTGAGGAACCGGAACTCGGCCTGCATCCCGACATCCTCCCCGGCTTGGCCAAGCTCCTGCTCGAAGCATCCGGGCGCTGCCAGCTCATCGTCACCACGCACTCCGAAGTTCTCGTTGATGCCTTGACACCCGAGCCAGAGAGCATCGTCGTCTGCGAGAAGGAAGATGGCCAAACGAAGCTCAAGCGCCTGAGCCGATCCGAACTGCGCCATTGGCTGGACAAGTACCGGCTGGGCGAGTTGTGGTCTTCCGGCGAGATCGGAGGAAACCGCTGGTGAAGGCGAGGCTGTACGTTGAAGGTGGCGGTGACGGTGGTCCCCTGCGCCGGGCGCTACGGGAGAGCTTCCGGGCCTTCTTCAAGAAGGCTGGCTTGAAGCACCTGCCAAGGGTGGTGGCGTGTGGCAGCAGACAACACGCCTACGACGACTTCTGCGCGGCAATTGACCGGCCATCTGAGGACTTCGTGGCCTTGTTGGTGGACAGCGAGGGACCAGTGAACGCCACCACGGCATGGGCACACCTCAAAGAGCGCGACAGATGGACCCGGCCGGCTGGCGCCGCGGAGGAGAACGCCCACTTGATGGTGCAGGTGATGGAATCCTGGTTCCTTGCCGACAGAGACCGCCTTGCCCTCCACTTCGGCAACGGCTTCCGGGCAAGCGCATTGCCGGCGGCGCAACGGGACGTAGAAGACGTGGCAAAGGAGGATGTAGGGCGAGCGCTCAACGAAGCCACCCGCCACTCGCGCAAGGGCAGATACGCGAAGGGTAGGGATTCCTTCGAACTCTTGAGCCAACTCGATGCCACGAAGGTCATCGAAGCCTCTCCCCACGCCCGCCGACTGGTCGAGACCCTTGCCGATGCGATGAGCGGAGATCGCGCATGAAACCGCTCGCCCCACAGCACCGCAAGCAGCTTGAACGCATCGTCGCGGACGCTCGCGACGTGGCCGAGCAAGGCGCAAGAGCCGCGATTGAGGCATTGGCTGTCCACCGTCAGCAGCCTTACGCGCACATGGACGAGCCGCAGCTCCACTTGCGGCGCCGGCTTCGCGCCCATGCCCGACAGCTCGGCGATGGGCGAGACGGCACAGGCACCCAAGCCATCGAATACCTGGCGCAGGAATGCGCCTACGAGCACTGGCACGGCATGTTGTTCGCCCGGTTTCTCGCAGAGAACGACCTGCTTATCGAGCCGGAGATGGGGGTTGCCGTCACGCTGGACGAGTGCGAGGAGTTGGCGACTGGGAAGAACATGGACAAGTGGCGCTTGGCCGCACACTTCGCCCGAGCCATGCTCCCGCAAGTGTTCCGGCCCGACCTGCCGGTGTTCGAGGTGAGGCTGGCACGGGAACACCACCAAGACCTTGAAGCGTTGGTGACCGGCCTGCCCCCAGAAGTGTTTGCCGCGTCGGACGCCCTCGGCTGGCTGTACCAGTTCTGGCAGTCCCGAAAGAAGGCGGACGTCAACCGATCCGAGACCAAGATCGGCGCGGACGAGCTGCCAGCGGTGACGCAGCTCTTCACCGAGCCGTACATGGTGCGGTTTCTCTTGGCCAACTCGCTGGGCGCGTGGTGGGCGCATCGGTTCCCGGAACAGCCGTGTCCGCTTGGCAGCCTAGGCCCGCCGCGTTCGACGGCCGACGATGCCGGCCGCTTCGACGAATGGCCGGACGATCTTGCCGCGCTGAAGGTGCTGGATCCTTGTTGCGGCTCCGGGCACTTCCTTGTCGCCGCTCTCTTGAGTCTGGTGCCAATGCGCATGGCGCTTGAAGACTTGAACGCGGCAGAGGCCGTCGACGCCGTGCTGCGCGACAACCTGCACGGCTTGGAGTTGGACCGTCGCTGTGTAGAGATTGCCGCCTTCGCGTTGGCTTTGGAAGCTTGGCGCTACCCGGGTGCCGGCGGCTTCAGACCACTGCCCCGCTTGCGGCTCGCATGGTGCGGCCAGCCAGTGGCTGGCGATCGTCAGCATTGGGTGGCGTTGGCGGGCGGCGATGCGCGTCGAGAAGCCGGCATGGCAGCGCTGCATCAGGCGTTTGCCAAAGCGCCCGTTCTCGGCAGCCTCGTCGATCCATCGCGGTCCATCGGTGATCTTCTGACGGCGGACTTCGCCGACCTGCAGCGGCCCCTCAAGGATGCCCTGCAAGCAAGCGCTGGCAACGAAGAGGTTGAAGAATTGGCGGTGGCGGCGCACGACCTAGCAGAAGCTGCGCAATTGCTGACGCAACGCTACCACTTGATTCTCACCAACGTGCCGTACCTGGGCCGCGAAAAACAAACCGGCAGCCTGCGCGACTTCTGCGAGACCCACTATTCGCTCGCCAAGCACGACCTTGCCACGGTGTTCGTAGAGCGGTTGTTCGATCTTTGCGAGAACAGCGGTGAACTGTTGCTGGTGTTGCCTAGGAACTGGCTCTTTCTGGCCCGCTACAAGGCGTTGCGCAAGCGGCTGCTCGAAGAACGTCGTTGGAGGCTCCTTGCGACGTTGGGCCCCGGCGCCTTCGAGACCATCACTGGCGAGGTGGTAAACACCTGCCTTCTGGCCATCGGTCACGCCGCGCCAGAACGCGGGGACGACGGTTTCGCTTGGCTTGACGTCTCCAAGCACCCCACGCCTGTTGAGAAGGCGTCTGCGCTTGAACGAGCGCCCGTGATCGCGCTCACCCAAGCCAGCCAGCTGGCCAATCCGGATTCCGTGGTGGGCTACGCCCCCGAAGGGCGCCACGCCCTCTTGGCCAGCAAAGCGCACTCCTACCAAGGCCTCGCCACCAGCGATAACGCACAGTTCGTATTCTGCTTTTGGGAGGTGCCGCCCGGCCAAGACGGCTGGGAGTTCTTTCAGTTCGCCCCTGCTGCCACTCGCTCCATGTCCGGTTGCAGCCACGTCATCTTCTGGCAGGACGGCTGCGGCAAGTACGCTGATCACGCAACGGCGCTCAAGGCGGAGGGGCGGCTAGGCGGTTGGAAGTCCGGCCACGCCGCCTGGGGCAAGCGCGGCATCGCGATCAACCGCATGGGCGATCTGCCGGCGTCGCTATACTTCGGCACCAAGTTCGACTGCAACGTGGCGGTTCTGGTGCCCAAGGGCCAACGAGATGTCGCCCCCTTGTGGGCCTATTGCAGCTCGCCGCAATACAGCCAAGCGGTAAGGGAGATCAACAAGAAGGTCTCCGTTACCAACGGCACGCTCGCCAAGGTGCCCTACGATGCAGCGCTCTGGGGCCGCAATGCCGATGGCTGCGAGACGGAGGACTTGCTGGCCATCCACACGGACGATCCAACGCAGTGGGGGTTTCACGGCCACCCCCGGCCAGCATCCGCGCCATTGCAGGTGGCTTTGGCACGACTGCTCGGCTATCGCTGGCCGGCGGAAAGCGCTGCCGCCGGCTTGGATCTCTCTTCGGCATCGCGCCGCCGGATAGAGGAGGTCGCATGTTGCGAGCCCCATGTGGACGAGGATGGCATCGTTTGCCTGCAAGCCGTGCTGGGCGAACGGCCCGCCCACGAACGACTGCTCGATTTGCTGGCCGCCTGCTGGGGCAATGCCTGGAACAACGAGGTACACCAGCGACTGCTCGCTGGAGCTGGATCCCCCAGCCTAGAGGATTGGCTTCGGCACAAATTCTTCGAAGACCACTGCAAGCTGTTTCACAATCGTCCCTTCCTTTGGCACATCTGGGACGGTCGGGCTGATGGCTTCCACGCCTTCATCAACTACCACCGGCTGGCTGCGGGCGCCGGGCAAGGTCGCCGATTGCTGGAAAAGCTCGCCTACAGCTACCTCGGCGATTGGATGACCCGCCAGCAGGACGCCAGCAGAAGGGGCGAAGCCGGCGCGGACGAGCGCTTGGCCGCCGCCTCGGGGCTGCAGACCACTTTGGCGGCGATCCTTGAAGGCGAGCTGCCTTTCGACATCTTCGTGCGCTGGACGCCCATCGAACAGCAAGCGGTTGGCTGGGCGCCGGACATCAATGACGGTGTGCGCCTGAACATTCGGCCATTCATGACGCAAGACATCCCCGGCGGCAGGCGTGGTGCAGGCATCCTGCGCACGAAACCCAACATCCACTGGAAGAAGGACAAGGGCAGGGAAGCCCGCCGAAACGAGGAGCGCTTCCCGTGGTTTTGGCAAGCAGGCGGGTTCACAGGTGCGCGCGTAAACGACGTGCATCTTGCCCTTGAGGAGAAGCGACGCGCTCGAACCGAGCGCAAAGGGCCAACCGTACAGCTTGGCTATGCTGAACAGGGCTCCGCATGAGCACGCAGTTGCTGGGCACTACCGCCGACGATGGCCAGTACTTGGAACTGATTCGGTCCGCCTGCAGAAAGACCAAGCCGGATCGCATCTGCGTGGCGGTGGCCTACGCCACCCACAGCGGCGTTGCGGACTTGGACGATGCGCTGTCGAGCCTGTCGCGGTGGGGGAAGGCGAACAAGCAGTGGCTGGTCGGCATCGACCACTGCCGCTCGGACCCCTTGGCACTGTCGCACTTGAACGACTTGCCGCGTTCCAAGCTGCGGATTTTCGACGGCGAATTCGTTGCCAACCGAAACGGTTGCGTTCCAAGGCATTCGTTCCACCCCAAGGCATACCTGCTGTTCGGATCGAGCAAGTCCGCCGCGGTGGTGGGCTCCGGCAACCTGTCCCGCACGGGACTGCAACACGGCGTGGAAGCCGCGGCGAGCGTCCGCAACAGTCGCGCCGTTGCTGGCTTGAAGTCCTGGTTTCGCGGCCAGTGGCGAGCGGCCACACCCTTTGAAGACGTTGAGGCGCCGTACCAGCGCCGTTACGAGTCCATTGCCAATCGCCGACACCCGCAGGCTTCCGAGGACGACATAGCGCCAGAATCCTCCCAGGGCGCACAGTTGAAGCCGCACGAGCTCCGCAAGCTCAGAGTGTGCCGGCGCCTGTGGATCGAAACCGGCAACATCACCCGCAACCGCGGCCCCAACCTCCCCGGCAACCAGCTGATGATGAAGCGGAACGCCCGCGTGTTCTTCGGATTCGCCGCTCGGGACCTGCCCACAGACACGTCCATTGGCAACGTCGCAATCGAGTGGGGCGGCCAGTGGTGGCGCGACCGGTCCTTGCGGTTCAGCAACAATGCGATGGATGTGCTCACGCTGCCCGTGCCCGAACAGGGCCAATCCTACGATCAGCAAACCCTCCACTTCGAGCAAGTCGGCGTCAGGGCGTTCAAGCTGACGATCGGGAACAAGGCGGAATCAAGGAGATGGACGCGGCGCTCGCAAAGCGTGGCAGGCAATCTGCCAATGAAGAGCAGCCGTCTGTGGGGCGTGTACTGATGAGGGCAGAGGGTCGAAACCCATGCCGGCGTGATGGACGGAAGCCGCGCATGAAGTCGCTCGCCCCACACCATCGCAAGCAGCTGAGCGCACAGTCGGGAGCCACGGTATGACTGAGCAGCACCCGAGGGGAACGACACCATGACGCCTCCCTTGACCGACGCAATTGCGGTGGCCATGGCGCAGCTCGTTGACGACGCGCAGACCGACCGGCGTGATCCTAGCCATGACGATTTGGGGTTTCAGATTGAGCGTGCCGGCTTGGCGAAGTACGACCCAAGGAAACAAGGCCAAGGTGTCGGGAAGGCGAAGAGGCTACGGATCGTTCTAAGCTGCGCGATCGAGTACGACCTTGCCGCAGGGTGTACGCTGGTAGAGATGCTTTTGGCCCTGCTCCGAGGACGCGGCGGCTTCCGCGCCGACAGTCCAAACTATGTGACGGAAGAGGCCATCAAGAGCGCCATCGACGTCTTTGCTGCCGAAGGCTACGACCTGTCTCTCGATGGGGAACTTCGACCGCAGATACTGGAGGGGGCGTCCAAGATCGAGCGCCTCTCTGCTCTTCGCAGTTACGCGCGACGTGCGCAACGCGGTGTGACGGACGCCGCCTTGGTGTCCGGTACGGGGAAGGATCTCCTTGAGGCCACGGCGGCCCACATCGTTCAAGGGCGTTATGGCCACTATTCACAAACCGCCAACTTCCAAGCTCTCTTGGGACAGGCGTTCTTGGCTCTGGACATGGCGACACCAAAACACGCGGTGGACAAGGGGGAGTCGCCGACACGGGCCATGGAGCGGTCGATGTTTAAACTCGCTTGCGACATCAACAAGCTGCGAAACAAGGAAGGAACCGGCCACGGCCGCCCGCGGTTGACTAGACTCTCCGCAACGGAAGCAAAGACAGCGACGGAGTTCATGGGAGTGATAGCCGAGTACATGCTCAACCGACAGGGCGAGTCGACGCCATGACTTTGCCGCCCAGCCTGCGGAAAGACCTTGAACGGACAGTCACCGACGCTCGAGTGGCTGCGGAAGCTGGCGCGAGTGCTGCTTTGGGGGCACTGGCAGTGCCCCACAGCGAGCCGTACCCACACATGCAGGATCAGGAACGCCACTTGCGCCGCCGCCTCCGTGCCCATGCGCGGCAGCTTGGCGACCCGCGCCACGCTGCGTCCGGCGAGCAGGCCATTGAACGTCTGGTGCAGGAGTGTGCCTACGAGCATTGGCACGGCATGTTGTTCGCTCGGTTTCTTGCCGAGAACAACCTGCTCATCGAGCCGGAGATGGGCGTTGCCGTCACGCTGGACGACTGCGAGGCGTTGGCCAAGGAACACACGTCGGGAGACTATGCCGACAATCGCGGGATGGACAAATGGCTGCTCGCTGCACGGTATGCCCATGCCATGCTGCCGCAGGCAGCGATTTCCGCTAAATCGCGGAGCCGCACGGGGCGTGGGCTGGCGGGGCGTTGAGAAATAGTTTCTCGCGAACTTTTCGCGCGCCCAAGGGGATAATCGGCTGGAGTCCACGGAGGGAGCCCAGGGATGGGGCGCAAGGCGAAGTTTCGGAAGGACCTGTCGATGCCCGGGATGCTGGCGGAGGCGCGGCGCTGCTTCGAGCGCGTTGAGGACCGCGTGCCGGGGCGCGGCCTGAACCTGGCGGACTGCCTGATGTCGGGTCTGGCGGTGTTCTCGCTGAAGTATCCGTCGCTGCTGAAGTTCGAGCAGGACGCGCGCGGGCTCGGCGACGGGGCGGACGGGACGCGGCGGGAGAATCTTCGGACGCTGTTCGGGATCGAGCGGGCGCCGTCGGACACGCGGCTTCGGGAGCGCCTGGACGAGCTGGACCCGCGGGAGTTGCGCCGGCCGTTCAAGCGTCTGTTCGGGCTGGCGCAGCGCGGCGGGGTTCTGAAGGACTTCGAGTGGCTGGGCGGACGGCACCTGCTGTCGGTGGACGGCACGGGGCACTTCTCGTCGCCGACGGTGCACTGCGCGAACTGCTGCGTGAAGGAGCGCGCGGACGGCGGCGTGGAGTACTACCACCAGTCGCTGTGCGCGGTGCTGGTGCATCCGAAGCGCCGGGAGGTTCTGCCCGTGGTTCCGCCGGAGCCGATCCTGAGGCAGGACGGGGCGACGAAGAACGACTGCGAGCGGAACGCGGCGAAGCGTCTGCTGACGGACCTGCGGCGGGAGCATCCGCACCTTCCGCTGGTGGTGGTGGAGGACGGCCTGGCGTCGAACGGGCCGCACGTTCGGCTGCTGAAGGAACTGGGCATGCGCTTCGTGCTGGGCGCGAAGCGGGGCGACCACGCGGCGCTGTTCGCGTGGGTGGACGAACTGGAGTCGGCGCCGCCGGCGCCGGGCGCGGCGCCGGGGGTGGAGCGCTGGGAGACGGTGGACGGCGACGGCGTGGAGCACCGCTTCCGGTGGTCGAACGGGGCGCCGCTGAACGACGCCAACGCGGACTTGGAGGTGAACTTCCTCGAATACTGGGAAAGGAGGCCGAACGGCAAGGAGAGACGCTTCTCGTGGGTCACGGACCTGCGGTGGACAGATGGAACGCGATGGATCTGATGCGCGCCGGGCGGGCGCGCTGGCGGATCGAGAACGAAACGTTCAACACCCTGAAGAACCAAGGCTACGAGTTCGAGCACAACTTCGGCCACGGCAGGAAGCGCCTGGCGACGGTGTTCGCCGCGCTGATGCTGCTGGCGTTCGGCATCGACCAGCTGCAGAAGGCGTGCTGCCCGCTGTTCCGGGCGGCGCTGGCCAAGGCGACGCGCCCGGCCTACTTCTGGGAGACCTTCAGAGGCATGTTCCTGAATCTCGTCGTCCGCGACTGGCAAACGCTCTACGAGGCGATGGCCTTCGGCCACCGGACGGAACTGGTTCCCTTCGACACCTCCTGACCCCGGCAGGCCGGAGGCGCGCCCGCGCTCCGGCCTTGGCTCTTCGGGGAACGACATCGCCGCCCTCGGCAATCCGGCAAGGCCGGAGAATGCGCCCTGTCCGCAACGAAACCACCATCCCGCGCCGCACAGCCCGCCGGCAACCCCGCGCCCTTAGCGGAAGTAGCTGTGCCGCAGGTGTTCCGAGCGGACTTGCCGGTGTTCGAGGTACGGTTCGCGCAGGAGCATCGCCAGCAGCTGGAAGCGCTGGTAGAAGGTTTGCCAGCGGAGGTCTTCGCCGCTTCGGATGCGCTCGGCTGGGTCTACCAGTTCTGGCAGTCGCGCAGGAAGAGCGAGGTCAACCGGTCGGAAACCAAGATCGGGGCCGACGAACTGCCGCCGGTGACGCAGCTCTTCACCGAGCCGTACATGGTGAGCTTCCTGCTGGACAACTCGCTTGGGGGATGGTGGGCCGCACGTCGTCTGACGGAGGCAGACTTCCAAACGGCGCAGTCTGAAGCGGAGCTTCGTGAGCGGGCGGCGATTCCCGGGGTTCCCCTTGAATACTTGCGTTTCGTGGAAACAGGCGGACACGAACGACCAGCCCAAGTGGCGGCAGGCGATCTCGATGGCTGGCCAGCACACTTGAGCGAGCTCAAGGTTCTCGATCCCTGCTGCGGCTCCGGCCACTTCCTGGTCGCGGCGTTCGCCATGCTCGTGCCGATGCGCATGGCGCTCGAAGGCTTGAGCGCAAGCGATGCCGTCAATGCCGTGATCCGACAGAACCTCCACGGGCTGGAAATCGATGCGCGTTGCGTGGAGATCGCGGTGTTCGCCATTGCGCTGGCGGCTTGGCGCTTCCCGAACGCTGGCGGCCACCGCCCCTTGCCGCGCATGAACATCGCTTGCTCGGGGCTCTCGGTCGGCACGACTAGGGCGCGTTGGACTGGGCTCGCCACCGGCGAGCACAACCTCCGCATCGCGATGGGGTTGCTCTACGATCTGTTTGAGGATGCCCCTACGCTCGGCAGCTTGTTGAATCCGTCGGCAACCGAGGCTGCCCGTTCGTGTGGATTGGTCGGACGTTTCGGGCTTGCTGACGGAGGCGCTTGCGGCAGGAGAACTGGACGAACAACGCGAAGCAGCGCTTGCTGCCCAAGGGCTTGCGACGGCTGCTGAACTCCTCGTCGGGCGATACCATTTGGTTGCCACCAACGTGCCCTACTTGGCTCGCGGCAAACAGTCTCCAAGGCTGAAGTCCTTCTGTAGCGACCATCATCCGGTCGCCAAGCACGACTTGGCCACTGTGTTTTTGGAGCGTTGCTTGGCGCTATGCGCGACCGGTGGCGTTGCGAGCCTGGTGCTGCCCCAGAATTGGCTATCCTTGACGAGCTACAAGAGGCTGCGTGAGAAGCTTCTCAAGACCGAGACTTGGCTCTTTCTCGCACGGTTAGGGCCTCGCGCATTCGAGACGATTAGCGGAGAAGTCGTCAAACCAATCATGCTCACCTTAAGTCACGGTCCACCTCGCGGTCACGACTGTGGGCTGTTGGAAGACGACAAAGCACCTAACGTCATTTGCGGCATCGACGTAGCGGCAGGCATGTCCGCGGGCGGGAAGGCTCGACAGCTAGGCGAACTGGTGGTTGCCGAAGTAGGCCAAGTGCGACAGCTGGAAAATCCCGACGCACGGATAGCATTGACGGAGGGGCGTCAGTTCGGGTCCACGCTCCAGGAATTTGCGCGAGGGTTTCAAGGATTAGCATCCGCCGACTATTCGCGGTTTGGCCGCAAGTATTGGGAGATCCCAACCGTCGACGGAGAAATTTGGGTGTTCCAACAGAGCACGGTGCAAGAGACGGCGTTCTTCGGAGGCAAAGAACATGTGCTCTTCTGGGAGAACGGTCGTGGCTCCTTAGCGAGCTCGCCGGCTGCAAGAGTGCAAGGCTTGGAGGCATGGGTGGGCCGTGGCGTTGCCGCGTCACAGATGGAGGCGTTGCCTGTAACCTTGCACTTGACGGCTGCGTTCGACAACAATGCCGCCGCGGTCATCCCGCACCGCGCAGAACACCTGCCCGCCATCTGGTGTTTCTGTTCTTCGCCGCAGTACAACGAAGCCGTCAGGGAAATCGATCAGAAGATGAACGTCACCAATGCCACGCTGGTCAAGGTTCCCTTCGATCTCGACCATTGGACCACGGTTGCCGGCGAAGAGTACCCACACGGACTCCCCGAGCCTTACTCCAACGACCCGACCCAGTGGATATTCCACGGCCACCCCTGTGGTTCCGTGGCGTGGGACGGCATCGACAAGCGGACTGTCTGTGGTACTGTCCGCACCGACGCGGCTGTGCTTCAAGCCGCTGTCGCTCGGCTCCTCGGCCACCGCTGGCCGGCCGAAAAGGACGAACGCATGGCACTGGCCACCGAACAGCGCGATTGGGTTGCCGCGTGTGCGCCGCTGCTCCCCTTGGCGGACGAGGACGGCATCGTCTGCATCCCCGCAGTGCGCGGCGAACCAGCGGCTGCGGAGCGGCTGCGAGCACTGCTGGCCGCTTCCTACGCGGAGGAATGGGGGGAGGGCGTGCTGGCCGACCTCCTCGCCAGCGCCAACGGCGAGACGCTGGACGACTGGCTCCGCCATCGCTTCTTCGTCCAGCATTGCAAGCTGTTCCACAACCGCCCCTTCATCTGGCACATCTGGGACGGTCGCGGGGAGGACGGCTTTCACGCCCTGGTCAACTACCACAAGCTCGCCGCCCCAGACGGCGATGGCCGCCGCTGCTTGGAGTCCTTGGCGTACAGCTACCTCGGCGATTGGATTACCCGCCAGCAAGACGCCATCAACCGCGACGAACCCGGCGCAGAAGGCCGTTTGGCCTCCGCCCAAGCCCTACAGGCCCGCCTAGAGCGCATCCTCACCGGGGAACCACCCCACGACATCTTCGTCCGCTGGAAGCCCCTCAACGAACAACCCGTCGGCTGGCAACCAGACATCAACGACGGCGTGCGCCTAAACATCCGCCCCTTCATGGCGCAAGACATCCCCGGCGGCAAGAAAGGCGCCGGCATCCTCCGCACCAAACCCAACATCCACTGGCGCAAGGACCGCGGCAAGGAGCCACACCAACCCCAAGACCAGTTCCCGTGGTTCTGGCGGGAGGGCGAGTTCACGGCGGAGCGGGTGAACGACGTTCATTTGTCGCACGCCGACAAAGCGGTCAGCTAGAACTTGGCGGCTTGCAACAACGCGGCGTATCTCAAAGTGCATCTATCTGAGAGACTAGAGGGGCGGTACCTAGAAGACGGATGGAAGGTCGTCGAGAAGGTCCCCGTCGTGGCAGAAATGACTGGCTCCAATTTCTCTATCGGCTATAGGGCAGAGCAGAACGGTGGGCGCAAAGGATTCGTAAAAGTCCTCGACATCTCGAAGGCGTCCTTGACAGAGGATCCAGCGCGTACGCTCCAGGATTTGACGACTGCCTTCAACTTTGAGCGCGACCTCCTGCAAGAGTGTTTCGATCTCTCGCGAGTCGTAAGCGCGTTGTCCGAAGGTACGATTTCAGAGACCGTTCAAGAGAGGGCCGAAATTGCACAGTACATCATATTCGAGCTTGCAGAATCCAATTTGCGTCAGCGTCTCCTATTTCAGACCTTTGACAGCGCGTTGAACCTCAGAACTCTGCATCATGTAGCGGTTGGTCTAGCTCAACTACATGGCCGACGAATAGCCCACCAAGACATCAAGCCGTCCAACATCCTCATCTTCGAGACCGCGGGCTCCAAGGTCGCCGATTTGGGTAGGGCATCCATTTCCAACAAAGTCGGACCGCACGACGGGATGCAATATGCAGGCGACCCGGTCTACGCACCGCCAGAGCTACTCTATGGCCACGTTTCGAACGATTGGAATGTACGTCGTAGGGCTAGCGATCTATTTCAACTAGGTAGCCTGGTCACTTCCGCATTTTGTGGCATCGGTTTTGGGCGCATGTTATTGGATAATACCCACCCGGGCCACCGACCGACCGCATGGTCCGGTACCTATGGTGAAGTCCTTGGGTACTTAGAGAGCTACTTTAGGAGAACACTAGCTCAAATCACCCCTCGTTTCCCGGAGGACTGCCGGACCGATTTGGAGGAAGCGGTTATTCAGCTCTGTTGCCTCGATCCGCAAATGCGAGGGCATCCTAGGGACCACGCGAGGAAAAACCCGTACGGCTTGGAGCGTTACATTAGCTTATTCAACCGCCTAGCCCTTCGGCAGGAGTGGCAGATGAGGAGGGCCCTCCAATGACCGCGTCATCAACCGACGGCGAGCGACGCGTAATTCCGCGCTGGCGACCTTTCCGAGTGACGTTGTCCCTCGAGGAACTGTCTACCGCCTTTAAGCCGACGATTGGTCGTGAGCTACGCTTGTCGCTGTCGGCGGCGAGACGTGATTGGCTGAATCGCGGAGATGTAGAGAGCGCAATAGAACTCGTACACACGGCGGCACTTTTGGATCGGTTGGAAGAGACGCAGGATGCTATCGATCTCATTCTCGCCACGGAAGAATTGCCGGAATTGGTCAAACGGTCCACGTCGCTGCGAGATGATGAACTGGTTCCGGATGTGTCGCTAAATGCTCGGGTACGAATCGCCCAACTGAAGGCGGCGGTTCGCAATTGGCCGAAGGATGCCACGCTGTGGACAGATTTGGCTCTTTTGTACTGCACCTTTGGCTTAGATGAAAAGGCCAACAAGTGCCTTCTAGTGGCGAGGAACGTTGTGCCAGACAACCGATATGTACTTCGATGTTCGACGAGATTTCACGTTCACAATGGCGATCCGGCGGGCGCGTTACATTTGCTACGACGTTCCACCAGGGGAAGGCATGATCCGTGGTTAATCGCTGCCGAAGTGGCGGCGAGTCAGATTGCTGGACGTTCGTCTAGATATACAAAAGTTGGTCTGCAGCTGTTGGAGTCACAGCGATTTTCAAGTGGTGAGATTTCGGAACTCGCAGCCTCGCTAGGAACAGTTGAGGTGGAAAGTGGAAAGGTAAGACGAGCTAAGAAGCTATTTGATGTGAGCGCAAAGTTGCCAAATGACAACGTTAAGGCGCAGTTTCAATGGTTGCGCGGAGCTCATCGGGACGCTCTTCCGAATCGTCAGATCGATCTCAATGGTAAATTAGATTACGAAGCACGTGCGTGGGATCATCAGAAGGAGGAAGAGTGGCAAGAGGCTATTGACTCTTGTTGGCAATGGGGCGCTGATGAGCCCTTCTCTGATCGGCCGTACTTACTTGGCTCGTTTATTGCTATTGAGGCGTTGGGAGATGCGGTCCAAGCGGAGAAATTGGCGCGGGAGGGTCTGTCGGCGAATGCCGACGAGACGTATTTGCACAACAACCTCGCTGTGGCCTTGGCATATCAAGGAGAGCTAAAGAGAGCTGAGGAGAGCTTGAAGTTGGCGAGACGGCGTGCGAGCGGAGGTGATGAGGAGGGTACTCTTAGGGCAACAGCGGGATTGCTGCACTATCGACGTGGCAACGTAGAGGCGGGGCGAAAAGAGTATGTGGCGGCAATTGAGGCGGCGAGAGCTAGGAAGGACGAGGACGCTGCTCGTAGGGCAGCGGTTTACCTTGTATTAGAAGAGGTGGTGGCGGAGACAGCTGAGAGCGGCCTATTGGCCGAATTTTTGCTAGCGAGAGTGAGTACGCTTGAACCCGAGACCAGGATGTTTGCCAATCGGATTCGGCGCACGCGTCGCCCCAATTCGGGGGCTGAGGCGGTAGATGTCGGATCGATGAATGCTCTGAGGAACTTGGTTGATTGGAGCAAGGGCTGAGGCGCAGGTCGCGCTGTCATCGGTATTTCGAGCGATCTTGGGGGCTTTCACGCGATGTTCGACACTAAGGCAGAACTCCTGGGGAAGATTCGCCTTGGCGAGAGTTCCTTCCTCGAGTTCAAGGAAGTGCGTCTTTCCGGTGGGAAGGTGGCGGGCCCACACTCCAATTCGCTTGCCGATGAACTGGCTGCCTTCGCCAACAGTCGCGGCGGCGTCCTCGTTCTCGGCGTCTCGGACAAAACGCGGGAGATCGTGGGCATTCCCTCGGAACATCTCGATGCGGTGGTGCAAAGGGTCCGCGATGTCTGCGTTGACACCATCGAACCAGCCTTGGAGCATGTGGCCGTGGATCGCCTTTGGCTGCCGTCGAGCGCAGGCGAGGAGGTCGCCGTCGTCAAGGTTGACGTATCGCGCAGCTTGTTTGTGCATCGCAGTCCAGGCGGCTACATGCACCGCGTCGCGGACTCTAAGCGCACCATGTCATCAAGCCTGCTAGCGCGGCTGTTCAACCAGCGTGGCGAGCAGCATTTGGTGCCGTTCGATGAACAAGCCGTGCCGCGATCGGGCGTGGAAGACTTGAACCGGTCGCTGTGGTCGCGTTTCGGCAGGCGACGGTCGGGCGATGACGTCGCCACGTTCCTCGGCAAGTTGGGGATGGCCGAACTCGGCGCGGATGGCCTTGCCAAACCGACCGTTGCCGGCGTGCTCATGGCCAGCGACGATCCCCGCCGGTGGTTGCCGAACGCCTATGTGCAGGCGGTCGCATACAAGGGCAACGACATTCGCGTGGGCTCGTCCAACAGCCCCTATCAACTCGACGCCTTGGACGCGGTGGGCCCGTTGGATCGCCAAGTCGTTGACGCCTGCCGCTTCGTGGCGAGGAACATGAAGACGGCGGCCATCAAGAATCTTGGGCGGACGGACAAGCCCCAGTACGACCTGGAGGCCGTCTTCGAGGCCGTCGTCAATGCGGTGGCGCATCGTGACTACTCCATCCACGGTTCCAAAGTGCGGCTGCGCCTGTTCGAGAACAGACTCGAGATCTACTCGCCCGGCAGCATCCCGAACTCGCTGACGATCGAGAGCCTGCGCTACCGTCAGTCCGCGCGCAATGACACCGTTTGCAGTCTGCTGGGGCGGTGCCCCATTCCCGACGAGCAGTGGTTGACCACGCCGCGCCAGCACATGATGGAACGGCGTGGCGAGGGCATGCCGATCATCCTGGACAACAGCGCCGCGCTCTCTGGCAGAGAGCCGAAGATCGAACTGTTCGACGACTCTGAACTACGGTTGACCATCTACGCGGCGTCAAGCGATGCAGAATGAAGACACAGTAGTCGATGTGCTGAAGGCGTCTATCGAGGCGGCTTCCGTCTACAACCCAAACGACGCGGCACAGCCCGCCGCCATCCTCTGGACGGACAACGCGCGCTGCTGGCGGTCGGTCATTCCCCAGTTGCGTGGCTTGATTCCGAACCTGTTCACCCTCGGCGACTATGAGCCCGCCACCAACACCGGCCCGGCCATCTGGCTGCGCTGCGTGGTGGACGGTGTGGTGAACATCCCATCCGTGCGTGACGCGGTGCCAGTGCTCTATCTGCCCGACGTAGGGCGTCAGGAGCTCGGTGCCGCACAGACCTGTCCTTCGCATCTGAAGCCGCTGGTGGAGCTCCAGTACAGAGGTGTTTGCTGGACGCAGAAGAACGGCAAGGATTGGACGGTGGAGGCGTTTCTGGCGTCCAAGGATGGCGGCTTGGGGCTTGACGTTGCTCGCGATGCGGCAACGCGGCAGGCCATGTCTCGGGCACTTGCGGAGTTGGCATCCACGCCGGTGGGCGCGTTGATGGGCAAGCGGCTGGAAGCGCACGACTTCAACCGGCTGCTGGCCGACGATCTGCCGCGTGACGTGCTGGTTTGGCTGAATGCGCCGGCCGAAACCAAGGCCGCGTGGGCTGGCGGGCGCTGGGATGCATTCGTGTCGCGCTGCCAATCCGATCTCGGCCTGCAGCCAGAGCGGGACGGCGAAGTGGATGCAGCCGAACGGCTCGGCAAACGGAAAGCGCCCTGGGATGTCGTTTGGCGGCGGTTCGAGGAAGCGCCAAGCCTGTATCCGGCTTTTCCCGCGCTGCTCCGCAAGGCGATGCCAGACATGCTGGCGCTGCCGCGGTCATCCTGGCCCCAATGCAACGAGGAAGACGAAACAAGGTTGTGTGCCGAGCTGGTGGATCTGCGCGAAAAACCGCCTGCCCAGGCCCGCGAAGCGATCTTGAAGTTGGAGCGCGAACACGGCGAACGCCGCGATTGGGCTTGGGCGCGATTGGGATGGGCACCCTTGGCGGATGCGCTCGGGTACTTGGCGACGGTCGCCGAACACACGGCGAGCGAACTCGGCGGCGTATCGCCGGAGGACATGGCAGCGCGCTATGCCGAAGGCGCGTGGCAGGTGGACCTCGCCGCACTCGACAGCATGGCGGCAGTGAAGTCGAGCGCCGATGCACAAGCCGTTGGCGAAGCGCTCAGGGCCATCTATGGCCCGTGGCTGGACGCCGCGGCACGGCATCTACAACACTTGGCGGCAGAAGCGCCGCTCGCCAGCCAAGAAGAGCGCGAGGCTGTTGCGGCAGCGGATCCCGGCACGGTGTTCCTATTCGCCGACGGCTTGCGCTTCGACGTGGCCCAGCGTTTGGCCCGTCGGTTGATGTCAGGGGGCAGTGCCGTCGCCGTCTCAACACGGTGGGCAGCGCTGCCAAGCGTCACCGCAACGGCGAAGCCGGCTTGCTCGCCAGTCGCGGATCAGCTCGAAGGCGGCGCTATCGGCGAGGACTTCCAGCCAAGCGTGAGCGAAACCAAGCAACCGCTCTCGACGGATCGCTTCCGCAAGTTGCTTGATGCCGCTGGCGTACAGTTCCTCAATACAGACGCCACCGGCGATCCGAACGGCAAGGCGTGGACCGAAAGCGGCCAGCTGGACAAGCTCGGCCACTCGGAGCAAGGCAAGTTGGCTGCCCGCATTGGCGAACAGATCGAATTGCTGGTTGAACGCATCGAAGTGTTGTTGACGTCCGGCTGGCGCGAAGTGCGCGTCGTCACCGACCACGGCTGGCTGTGGCTGCCCGGCGGGCTGCCGAAAGTCGATCTGCCACGCTATCTCGTCACCACGCGCTGGTCGCGCTGCGCCATCGTCCAGGGAGAGTCCCGCGTCGAAGTGCCGACCGTGCCGTGGCACTGGAACGCGCAAGAACGGGTGGCGGTCGGCCCTGGCATCGCCTGCTTCATCGCCAACAACGAGTACGCCCACGGCGGCTTGAGCCTGCAGGAATGCGTGACTCCGGTCCTCCGTGTCCATGGCGGAGCGGGCAGGGCCGAGTCGCCCGCCATCGTGAAGATCACTTGGCTCGGTTTGCGTTGCCGCGTGCAGGTCGAGAGGGCGACGGGGCTGTCGGTCGCTTTGCAAACGCAGGTTGGCAATGCGGACTCCACCATCGGCCAACCGAAACGCTTGGACGACAACGGCGCGGCCAGCCTCTTGGTGGCGGACGACGACTTGGAAGGCATCACCGCGGCGGTGGTCGTCCTGGACGCGAGCGGCGAAGTGGCGGCAAGGCAGTCGACCATCGTCGGAGGTGAAGATTGACGCTTGAACTCGATGCGCTGGATCGCCAAGCGGCAGCGGTCTTCGAGGGCTACTTGGTTCGCAAGGACCTCGTGCGCAAGTACAGCCGCCAATATCCCGTACCCACCTACGTCGTCGAGTTTCTGCTCGGCCGCTATTGCGCCACCACGGACGAAACGGAAATCGAGGAAGGGCTGGCCATCGTCGAACGCCAACTCGCGGATCGCACCGTCCGCACCGGAACTGAGGAACTGTTCAAGGCACGGGCCCGTGAACGCGGCTCCATCAAACTCATCGACGTCGTGCGGGCGCGTTTGGATGCGCGCACCGATTCGCTGATCGCCGAACTGCCCAGCCTGTCGTTGCGCGACGTGCGCGTCGAAGACGCGCTGGTGAAGCAGCACGAACGCATGCTCACGGACGGCTTCTACGCGGAGATCACCCTAGGCTACGACGCTGCCATTGCGTTGGAAAAGAACGGGCGCCCCTTCGAGATCGAGGCGCTGCGCGCCATTCAGCTCTCCAAGGCAGACCTGCTCGATGCGCTCAAGCGCGGCCGCCGCGAGTTCAACCGCGAGGATTGGCAACGCCTGCTGTTGCGCAGCGTTGGCCTAGAGCCGGATGCGCTCTCGGAGCGTGCGCAACTCGTCGCGCTGCTGCGCATGGCGCCGTTCGTGGAAAGAAACTACAACCTGGTCGAACTCGGCCCTCGCGGCACCGGCAAGAGCCATCTGTTCCAACAAATATCGCCCTACTCCCACCTCGTCTCCGGCGGCAAGGCGACGGTGGCGAAGATGTTCGTGAACAACGCCAGCGGCCAGCGCGGGCTGGTATGCCAGTACGACGTGGTGTGCTTCGACGAAATCTCCGGCGTCTCCTTCGATCAGAAGGACGGCGTGAACATCCTCAAGGGCTACATGGAATCCGGCGAGTTTTCCCGCGGCAAGGAGAGCATTCGCGCCCAAGGCGGCATCGTGATGGTGGGCAATCTCGATGTGGACGTGGCGCACCAGCAACGCATCGGCCACCTGCTGAGCCCCCTCTCGGCGGACATGCGAGGCGATACCGCCTTCATGGATCGAATCCACGCCTACGCGCCCGGCTGGGATTTCCCCAAGCTCAACCCCAACGAACACTTCACGCCGCATTTCGGCCTGGTGAGCGACTTCCTGGCCGAATGTTGGAACCGGCTGCGCACCGGCAGCCGCATTCCGGCATTACAGGGCCGCCTGCGCTACGGCGGCGCTTTGAGCGGACGCGACATCACCGCGGTGAACAAGACGGCGAGCGCTTTGCTGAAGCTCCTGTATCCGGACCCAGAGATGGACGTGCCGGACGAAGAGCTCGAACCGCTGCTGCGCACCGCGCTGGAGGTTCGCCGCCGCGTGAAGGAACAGCAGAAGCGCGTCTTCAAGAGCGAGTTCCGCAACACCCACTTCAGCTATACGCTCGGCGAGGACGGCGTGGAGCAGTTCGTCGCCACGCCCGAACTGCGCACCGACGACGCCATCGATCCAGACCCGCTGCCGCCAGGCCAGATGTGGGGAATCAGCCCCGGCGGGCCGGAAGCGGCTGCCAGCCTAGTCCGCATTGAAGCAACGGCCGGCCCCGGCAACGGCGTGAAGATTCTGAATGCGCCAACGCCGCCGCTGTTCCGCGAGAGCGCCCGCTACGCGGAGCAGAACCTCTACGCCCGCGCCAAAGAACTGGTGGGAGACCGAGACCCACGCGCCCACGAATACTCGGTTCAGCTTCGTGCCATGGACAACGACCGCTCTGGCGCAGGGCTCGGCCTGCCAATCCTGCTTGCCCTGTGCGGCGCATTGCTGGAGAAGAGCGCCAAGGGCGGCTTGATCGCGGTCGGCAGCCTCAATCTCGGCGGTTCCGTGGATGCGCTCGCCAACGCAGTCGGCGTCGTGGAAGCGGCAGTGGAAAAGCAGGCCGCCATCGTGCTCATGCCCGTGTCGGCGCGGCGTGCGCTGCTCGATCTCTCCGACGACATGGCCACCCGAGTAAACGTGCAGTTCTACTCGGACACTGCGGACGCGCTGCTGAAGGCGTTGCAGGAATAGCGTGTCAGCGTACCAATGCACCGGTTCACGCCGATGGCGCGTCGTGTTGCGGTGCTATCCGCTCCAACTCCTGCGCTACATGTCTCCATAGCGCCTCGGCCTGTCGCAACGCCATTTGCCGCTCGATCGGCGTTTCCCATTCCACGGCTTGATAGCGAAACTGCACGCCAAAGGGCGTGTAGACGTGCAGTGGTGCGAAGGCGGTTGCGTCTACCCGCTCCTGTAGGAGCCCGATCAACACCCCCAAGTCGTGCGTGAGCGGAAATCGCACGTCCAAGAGGGCTAGCCAGGCCTTGAACGACTTCTCGGCGGCTTGTTGTACATGGAAGCCGAACACGCTGTCGCCGACGTCCGCGCCGAGTAGGACGCGCAGGGCGCGGATGTCTTCTTCGGCGGCATCGAGCAGCCCGCGCGCGCATTTATGGTCGCTCATAGAGCACCTTGCCTTCCGCCACGGCTCGGCCGACCACGTGGTTCAACGAGTCGCTCCAATAGTCGAACTCGCGGCGCGAGTAGACGAGGATGTCGGCGGGAATGCGGAATTGCGCCAGCGCCTCGTAGAGGCGGACGCAAAAGTGCCGTCGGCTCCGTTGCTCGTCGAACGGCGCGCTGTCCACGACGATGAAGTCGACGTCGGACGCCTCGCCAGCGTCTCCCCGCGCTTGCGAGCCGAACAGGATGATGCGCTCCGGGTGTACCTCGGCCACGATGGCGCGAACCATCTGGCGGATCAGATCCTCCGTCACCGGCTTCATGCAGACGTCCTCGTTCGGCTGCGGACGCTCCGCACGAGCGTCACTCGTCCTCCAAAAACAGCAAGTCGGCGATGCCGATGCCCAGTACCGTACCCGCGACAATGCCCCAGAACCCGATGCCGCCCCCCTGCGGTGTCGCGTTCTTCCCTGCCCAACGCATCAATTGCTCAAGTTCAGGCGGGGGATGAAGCGTCAGCGCAATGGTCAGCTTCGCCTCGCCTTTGGTCGGCAGCCCCCGGCGTTTGAGCGCGGCCAGCGGATCGTCCACGGTTTCGACAATCTCTTCGATCCAATCTCTGATCTGAGTCAGGATGTCGCGATGGACCTCCGCAAGCAGATCGCGTCCCCGTCGCGCCCGCTTCATGCCTCCCCACGCGAGGACCTCCGCGTAGCCATCCTGCAGCACCTGCAAATGCGCTTCGAAAGCCCCAACGGCTCGGTAGATTGCCGATTCCTCGCCGCCAGCGGCGAGCGCTTGTCCGAGTTCTTCGACCTTGGCCACCACGTCGCCGCACGCGTTCGCCAGACGCGACAGACAACGCTCCACCGACGCGATCGTCGCGACCTCCCCGCCCGCCGGTGGCGACGTCCGCAACGTCGCGGACACCTTCGCCAGCGTTGGCCGCAGCGCCCGACCGAGAGCAATGACCGCAGCCGGCAGTTGCGGTGGCGGATCCGTGCTATTCGTGTCGCGCTTCACCGTTCATTCCCCGACAAGGCGTTGCCGAACCGTGCGGCGTACACTACGGACAAGAGCCGCCTTCGGCAAACGGCCACCAAGGAGATCGCCATGCCCCGCCTGGAGCGTCCCCGCGTTTCGCCGCTGCCCGCCTCCGCCTGGAGCGACGCGCAGCGGGAGATCATGGAGCCTTTCGTCGCCCAAGGGCGGGTCTTCAACGTCTTCGCGACGCTGCTCAACCATCCGGATCTGTTTCGTCGCTGGCTGGTCTTCGCCAACCATGTGCTCGGCAAGTCCACGCTGAGTCTGCGCGACCGCGAGATCCTCATCCTGCGCACGGGGCTGCTCGCGGACTGCGACTACGAATGGCATCAGCACATCGGCATCGCCCGCAACGCCGGCATGACGGACGACGAGATCCGCGCCGTGCGGGAAGGCCCGCAAGCGGCCAGCTGGTCGGAGAAGGAACGTCTGCTGCTGCGCGCCGTCGACGAGTTGAAGGCGGATTCGCACCTGTCGGACGACACCTGGGCGGGGCTCGACGGCCACTACGACACCCGCCAGATCATGGACATCGTGTTCACTGTCGGGCAATACAACATGCTGGCGATGGCGCTCAATGCGCTTGGCGTGCAGTTAGACGACGGGCTGCCGGCCGACCTCTGACTTCCAACGCGCTCTGCGCAGGCGCTGCCGCCGTCAAGCCAGCGCCTGCAAGTGGGCGGCGACGCTCCGTCCCAACGCGGGCAGGTCGTAGCCGCCTTCGAGCACCGAAACGATGCGTCCTTCCGCGTGTTGCTCCGCTGCATCGACGATCAAGCCGGTCACCCAAGCGAAGTCGTCCTCGCCAAGCAGCAGGTCGCCAAGCGGATCGTCGGCGTGGGCGTCGAAGCCGGCCGACACCAGAATCAACTGCGGGCGGAAGGCGTCCAGCGCCGGCAGCCAGTCGCGCTCCACGGCCTTGCGGAACGCGCCGCCGCGGGTGCCGGCCGGCAACGGCGTGTTCACCACGTTCGGGCGATCCACGTCCTGCAGGCGGTAGGGGTAGTGGGGAAACTGAAAGCTGGAACACACCAGCACTCGCGTGTCGTCCTTGAACGCCGCCACCGTGCCGTTGCCGTGATGGACGTCGAAATCCAAGATGGCGACGCGCTCAATGCCTGCATGCGACAACGCATGGGCCGCGCCGACGGCAACGCCGTTGAACAAGCAGAACCCCATCGCGGTCGCTTCCTCGGCGTGGTGTCCCGGCGGGCGAACAGCGCAGAACACGCGCCGATCTTCGCCGTCCAACACCTGCTGCACGCCGGCCACAGCTGCGCCGGCGACGAGTCGCGCGGCGCGCAGCGAACCTGGCCCCAGCGCGGTGTCGGGGTCCAACGCCACCAAGCCGTCCGCCGGCGACAAGCGCTCCAGCGCGTCGAGATAGCCGCTGCTGTGCGTGCGCAGCAGGTCGCTTCGCGCCGCTTCCGGAGCTTCCCGAACCGCCAAGTCGGCCAGCAAGCCGGTGTCTTCGAGATGCTGGAGCAGCGAAGCGAGCCGCGCCGGGCGTTCGGGATGCCCAGGCGCCGTCTCGTGTTCCAAGCAGCCGGCGCTGGTGAAGAGGACGGTCATCGCCCTTTCCGAGCTACAAGAGCACTGCCGGGCTCAGTCCGGGCAGTCCACGGCCTCGCCTCGGTTGTTCGTGCAGTGCTCGAAGCCGTACTTGCGGACTTCCTTGTTGGAGAAGGCGACGCAAGACTCCGGATCGGCATCCAGCCAGCGGAAGAATCGGTTGTTCCCGCATGGCTTGGGGCAGCTCCATGCGGGCTTGTCGATGCCGCACGCCTGTTCGTCGAACGCCATCTCCAGGCCGTGCCTGCGGACGATGGCCGACTTCCACGCATCGTGGAGTTCCTGCACCTCGTCAATTTGCGTGCTCACCCCAAGGATCAGTGCGGAGGCCACGTCGGATCCCTTGTCGTAGTCCGAGTTCTGCCGGGCGTGCTCGCAGAACCTGTTGGTGAGTTCCATTTCCCACGCGATGTCGTCGCAGGACTCGACCTCGCCCAGGTACGGCATCATTCGCCCCAGGGACGGGGTCGAGCATGCGCTCAGCAGCGCGACGGAGACGGCGATTGCGGCGATTGGCGCCTTGCGGAGAACCATTGTCGAACCCTTCTTCAAGTGCGATGAGTCGAGCCAGCATAGCAGGCGGACATGAACGCCCGCTGAACGGCGAGGCCGTTCGCCGCCGTTTGGACGGGCTGTGCTTTGACCCCATGCGGACAGCCGGGCTATGGTGCGGCCATGAGGCGACGCAAACTGCCGGCCGGCGTCCAGACCTTGCGGAAAATCCGCGAGGACGACTGCTACTACGTGGACAAGACGGCCTACATCCACGAGCTTGTCACGGCGTGTTCGCACTGCTTCCTCTCCCGCCCGCGGCGGTTCGGCAAGAGCCTGCTGGTGGATACGATCAAGGAACTGTTCGAGGGGAACGAGCCGCTGTTTCGCGGCCTCGCGATCCACGACCGATGGGATTGGACGGTGCGCCATCCGGTGCTGCGGTTCAGCTTCGCCGGCGGCAGCTTCAAGGGCCTGGACGACGCGCAGGAAGACTTCCTTGACCAGCTGACGGGCCTGGAGCACAAGGCCGGCGTGAAGACGCGCTTCTCGTCGCCAGCGCGCCGCCTCGCCGGGCTGATCGGGGCGCTGCGCGAGCAGACCGGGCAGCGCGTGGTGCTGCTGGTGGACGAATACGACCGGCCGATCAATGACGCGCTGCGCACGCCGCAGATCGCGGAATCCCACCGCGACTTTCTGCGCGGCGTCTACGGCATCGTCAAGGACTGCGATGCGGACATCCGGTTCAGCTTCTTCACCGGCGTGTCGAAGTTCTCCAAAGTGAGCATCTTTTCGGACCTCAACAATCTCACCGACATCACCTTGGATCCGCGCTTCGCCGCCATCTGCGGCTATACGGACGACGATCTGGATACGGTGTTCGCCGCCGAACTGAACGGGCTGCACCGCGAGACGATCCGCGACTGGTACAACGGCTACAGCTGGCGCGGCACGGAGCAGGAAAGAGTCTACAACCCCTACGGGATGCTGTTGTTTCTGCAGAACCGCGAGTTCAGGCCGTACTGGTTCGAGACGGGCACGCCGGCGTTCCTGCCCGACACCCTGCTCGAACGCCGCGTCGATCCTGCCTCGCTGAACGACCTGACCGTTGGCGATGCGGACTTGGCCGCGTTCGACATCCGCCACGCCAAGACCGAAGCGCTGCTGTTCCAGACCGGCTACCTGACGATCCTCGGCGAAGAGCGCAGCGCGGCAGGCTATCTGTACCGCTTGGGCTATCCGAACCGCGAAGTGCGCTCGGCGTTGAATCTGGCTTTGCTGATGGCGACGGCACGGGACGTCTCGGCGACGGTTGGGGTATAGGCCGTGGCTGCGGAAGCGACATTTCACGACGAACGGGGTCCGGCGGTCCACTTCGCGGGGCGCGAGGCCGAGCTTCGCGCGTTGCAGGAGCGCTTGACGGCGCTGTGCGCCACCGGGTCGCCGCGCGATGGTCTCTTTCTCATCACCGGCGTGCCAGGCGCTGGCAAGACCGAACTGGCCTCCGTGTTCTCGCGCGGCGCTGTGGATGCGCCTGTCGGCAAGTACGGGCGGCGCGTGCGGAGGTTGACGATCGGCACGCCGGCGCTGCAGGACGACGCCGAGATGTTCATGGCGATCGCCTCGGCGATGGGCGCCGGCAAGGCCGCGCTCAAGGCGGTCGGCGCAACGAGCCGAACCACTGGCGTCAACCTCACTGTGGCGGGAACGGGCGGCGGTTTCTCGAAGGAACGCGGGTTGCGTCCGCAGGCGAGCTTGGGCGGCATGTTGCAGCGCACGATGCAGGAACGCAGGGGTCGAATGTGGAAGGGCCAAGCGCTCGTGCTGGTGATAGACGAGCTCCAAACCGTGCGCGCGGAAGGCATGGCGGCGCTGCGAACGCTCCATGAAGGATGGCACGGCTGCCCGATCATGCTGGTGGGCGTCGGGCTGCAGAACACGCCGAGCGTGCTGCGGCGTGGCGGCGAAGGGGCGGGCATCTCGAGGACGTCGCCCCCGCTGGTGCTTTCTCCACTCGCCGCCGACGAGGCCGAAGAGGCCATCGGCCAAGGGCTGCGCAAGCTCGGCTGCGGTGCCCCGGACGAAGCCGTGGAGGCGCTCGGCAGAGCGTCCCACGGGTTTCCGCAGCACATCCACGGCTACATCAAAGCCGCCCAGAATGCCCACGAGAGGCATGGGCATCTTGAGGGCGAAGCGCTGAAGGAAGCGCTGGCCGCGGGCGACGCGGCGCGGGTGCGGTATTACGAAGGGCGTCTAGGCGACGACCTGCTCAAGCCCATGTTGTCCGTCGTCGCGGAAATGGATCGCCGCGGCTTGATCGAAGTCGACAAGGACGAAGCAAAGCGCTGCGTGGACGACGCGGGGTTGGATGGGAAGACGGCCGTGGACGACGCCGTGCAGCACGGCGTGCTCACGCTCGACGCCGACGGCTTCGTTTCGTTCGGGATACCGTCGTTCCACGAATACCTGCGGGAGAAGCTGGCGCTCAGGCGGCGTTGACGGCCGGCGGGTATCCCTCGCCCGTTTGTCAGTGGTTCCACCAAGGCAGGTCCGAGAAGGCCCGCAGATCCAGCTCGTGCGTCCACACCGAGCGATGTTGCTGGGCGATGTGCCAGTAGGTGTCGGCGATGCGTTCCGGCAGCATGAGGCCGTCTTCGGCGCCCTTCGTGTCGCGCAGCGCTTGGAACCGTTCGGCGCCGAGCATCTTGCCGAGGGTGTCCGGCGCATCCACCGAACCATCGACGACCACATGGGCGACGTGGATGTTGCGCGGCGAGAACTCGGCGTTCAGCGTTTGGCAGAGCAGTCGGCGCCCGCCCATGGCGGCTGCGTGGGAGTGCTGGCCGGCGTTGCCGCGCACCGCGGCGGTGGCGGAGGTGACGATGAGCGTGCCGCCGCCGCGTTCCACCATGCGCGGGCACACGGACTGCGCCAAGCGGAACAGGCCGAGGGTGCCGAGCCGCCAGCCCATCTCGAACGCCTTGAGGCTCGTCTCGCCCAACGCCCGGTTGCCGATCTGCGCGCCGAGGTTGTAGATGGCGACCTCGATCGGGCCGATGTCGGCCTCCACCTGCATGACCCGCTCTTCGATCGTGTTCTCCGCCACGGCGTTCATCAGAAAGCCCGATGCGGAGCCGCCAGCGGCTTCGATCTCGCCCACCAGCGTGTCGAGACCGGCACTGTCGGTGCGGCGGCAGAGCACCGCGTGATAGCCCTCCCCGGCGAACCGCTTGCCGACCGTGCCGCCGATGCCGGCGCCAGCGCCGATGACCAAACAGACGGGTTTCATCGCGTCTTCAACTCCTTGGATTTTCTTGCTGCGCTAGGAATCGCTCGACAACAGAAACCGCCACAGCGGTTCCTTGACGCCAGCATCGCGCATGGCGTCGCGCGCCTTGCAGATGACCGCGCCGGTTTTCGTCTGATCGCGGAACCAACGAAAGCTGGCCCACGCCGCCGGCGTGTGGTCGGCGATCTCCAACGCGGCCATCTCGTAGTAGCCGCGGATGTCCTGCGAGACGCGCGCCGGAATGCCGGGGATGCCGGCCTGTTTCCACGGCTCGCCTTCGGCGACGCGGATGAACGCCTCGATGGCGGCTGGGATGGCGTTCGCGTCCAACAGCCGCACGGCGCCGGTGCGGTTGCCGTGCTTGGCGACGGCGCGCTCGTAGGCCGGGCGGAGACCTTTCGCTTCGTCCACCGCCGGGTGCGCGTCCGGGTCCATGCGCGCCGGCAACGGACACGCCAGCGGCTGCGCGTCATCGTCGTCGATCACGACATCGTAGTCCTTGATGACGGGTTCGCTGCGTTCAAGCAACCCGAAAGCGCGTTCCATGACGCGCCGCTGGAACGCCGCGTCGTTTGGCGCGCCGAGCGGTCGACCGAGCGGGAAGTCGCAGAACAGGCCACGCGGCGGCGCGGTGCCGTAGAGCTGTTCGCGGATCGAGCCGATGGCGACGGTGGCGATGCCGGCGGCCTCGAAAACGTGTGCGAGCGTACAGACCGTACGCGTACACAGCGGTCAGACAGGCGTGAGCAGTACGACGTCCACGCCGTGATCGAGCAGGTATTTGGCGCCTGCCGGCCCACCGTCCATGCGGATCGCCGCCAGATCGAACTGGTTGCCGGCGAACGCCAAGTGGACGTCCGACACGCTGCCGACCGCGCCGTCGGCGGCCATTTCTTCGAGACGATCGATGGGGAACACCACGTTGAGATCGGCGCTCACCCCGCTGGCGTCGAAGTTGGGGCTCCAATGCCCGACGACGATGTCCCGGCGCTCGCGGTGCAGCACCCGGTAGCCCGCATCGACGACGGCGAAATCGTCGTCGTCCTCATGGTGTAGCGACGCCGACGTGACGAGCGCCACGTTGGCTTCCGCGAGCGGCTTCGGCGTGGTGAACGCAGGGGCATCGAATGTCGGGCACGGGATGCGCGACGACGCCTGCTTGATGGAACTGTCGCTCATGCGGCCCTCTCCCCAACAGATGACGTCGAGCCTACATCCAGAGCGGTGGAAATGCGACCGGGAGGGGCGTTCAAACGCTGGGCAAACATGAACGCAGCGTGCGATTTGGCGTTTTGGCGGAATCGCGATTGCCTTGCGAACTGCCGCGCGGCGCTATGATGAGGGCACCATGCCATCCGAACCCAGCGCCAACCCGCCGCGATCCTCCGTCGCCGCGCCGGAGCCCTACACCGAGGCCCAGCTGGCGGCAATGCTCGCCGACGTCGAATCCGATCTCGTCGAGCGCAAGGAGACGTTCGACGGCGACGCGCCGAACGCCGTAAGACAAGCGATTTGCGCGTTCGCCAACGACCTGCCGAACCACCGCCGCGCTGGCGTGATCTTCGTCGGCGCCCGCGACGATGGCACGCTCGCCGGCTTGGAGGTAAACGACGCCCTGCTGCTCAAGCTGGCGCACTGCAAGACGGACGGCAACATCCTGCCCCTGCCGACCATGACCGTCCACAAGCACGCCTTCGGCGGCAAGGACGTGGCGGTGGTCACGGTGGCGCCTGCCGATTCGCCTCCAGTGCGCTGCCGAGGCCGCATCTGGACCCGCATCGGCCCGCGCCGAGCCGTCGCCAGCGCCCAGGACGAACGCATCCTCAACGAGAAACGCCGCTACGGCGACACGCCGTTCGACGCCCAGTCCATCCGCTCCGCCACGCTGGACGACTTGGACCTGCGCCGCTTCGAGTTCCTCTATCTGCCGGAGGCGTTCAGCGCCGACGTGCTGGCCAGGAACGACCGCACGGTGCAGGAGCGCCTCGCCGCCACCAAGATGATCGTCGGCGCGGACGACCCCACGCCCACGGTGCTCGGCATGTTGGTCCTCGGCAAGGCGCCGACCGACTTCCTGCCCGGCGCCTACGTGCAGTTCCTGCGCATCGCCGGGGAAGAACGCGGCGACCCCATCCTCGACAGCGCCCGCATCGACACCCCCTTGGGCGAGGCGATGGCCACCCTCGACACGATCCTGCGCGCCCATGTGCGCACCGCGGTGGCCGTGGGCGAAGCGCGCACCGAAGTGCGCCGCGCCACCTATCCGCTAACCGCGCTGCAGGAGCTGGTGCGCAACGCGGTGATGCACCGCAGCTACGAGGGCGGCAACAGCCCGATACAGGTCTACTGGTTCGACCGGCACATCGAGATCATCAACCCAGGCGGCGCCTACGGCGACGTCACGCCAGAGAATTTCGGCCAGCCCGGCTTGCTGGCGTACCGCAATCCCAACCTCGCAGAAGCCATGCGCGTAACCGGCTTGGTGCAGCGCTACGGCCTCGGCATCCCCCTGGTGCGCCGCGAACTGCGCGCCAACCAGCAACCGCCGCCAGCCTATGAGGTTGACGGGCATTGGGTGCGCTGCAGGGTGCAGGCCCGAGCCGACTGGCCCGGGTTCAGTCAAAGGCGGTAGCGGGCACTATAGGCACCGCGTGGATCATCCCGTTCTGGCCGGATGATCGTTTGGGTAGATGCCCGGCTCTCGCCGAGGATTGCGCAATGGCTGTCGACGCGCTGTGTTCGGTTACTGCCATGGAGATGCTGGCGATGGGCGAAACCGTTGGTCGAGATCAGGTGATGCCCGCGTCTACCGCCTCGCAAGCTGCCAGTTCCCAGCCGCGGAATACCAGGGCCAAGCCCGCGAATACAGCGTCTGGGTGTTCTCGCGGCAGGCGTTCGTCGGCCAGGTAGCGGCCGAGCTGTTGCTTTGCGCTGTCCATCGCTTCCTGAACGCCGGCATCGCTGCGGGAGTCCCGCCGCAGGTACTTGATCTCCAGGACGTAGCCGTGGCGCAGGGCCGGATGCTTGGCTGTCAGGGGCGTGAGCACCATGTCGGCGTAGCCTTTGCCAAGCTCCGCTTCGGTGCGGAACACGAAGCATCCCGCGGCGCCCAGGTACGCGGCAAGAAAGCCCTGCAGCAGGCGTTCGCCGTCCACGTAGTCGCGCACGCTGGTCTGCCGTCGCAGCGCGTCGGCCAGGAACTCCACGGCCGGCCGCCAGTTGCCGTCCTGGGCCATCGCCCAAGTGAGCTGCTCGAATGCGAGCAAGTCCACCGAGAACACGTCGGTGTCGCGGTAGGCGTCGCGCAGATAGCCGTAGAGCAGCCGTCGCACAGTCTGGTTCGGAATGCCGAGCCGCGTGCGCCCGGCCGCCGCGCCGCGAATGGACAGCAAGCCTAGGCAGTGCAGCAGCGTGAGGAAGTTCTCGCGCTGGCCCAGCTGCTGCACCGGAAAGCTGGGGCTGAGCTCGGAATCCACTTCTCCGTGGGCGATGACGTGGCGCAGCAGGTCGAAGTTGCCGTTCAAGGCCGGCGTTCCCGAATCCCGCGGCTTGCCCTCGCTCCGCAATTCGGTGCGGTTCGACGCCGTACCCGGAACATCCGCACCCATGGCCAACGACGACGCCTGCCTGTTCACCACCAGCAGGTGGCGCAGTTTTTGGTAATCGATGCGCACGTTGTCGTCGATCAGGCGCTCCGGCCCCACGTCGTTCTGAATCCAGTGTTTCAGGTAGTACAGCACCATGTCCGTGTTGTAGACGACGTCGTCCGCCCGCGGCGCGAACCGATAGCCGTTGTACCACTCGCGCATCGTCGCCATCGCCGCGTCCGCGTCCTGCTCGAACACGCCCAGTTCGCGGTACTGGCGCACCAATCCGCGCACCTCTGCCTCGGTGAAGCCAAGCAGCGCGTTGTACTTCTTGTCGAAGCTCAGGTTGGCGCCGATGTTGAAGCCGCTGGTCACGTCGTCCATCGTCACCGGAGAGACGCCGGTGATGAACAGGCGCTCCAAGTTGGCGGACTCGGTGCCCGCCTTCAGCGTGGCGAAGAAGCTGCGCAGGAAGCCGCCGCCATGCGTGAAGGCGTGGTACGCATCCACGCCGTCGGGCGCCAGCACGGTGTTGGCGAAGTTGTCGTATTCGTCGATGAGCACGCACAGCGGAATGCGTTCGCGCTCCGCGTGCTGGAACCACTCGTTCAGCTTGCCGTCCACGCCGGGCGCAGACAGCACGCGCTGCGCCACGGCCGGCGGAAACAGGTCCGCGTTGGCCTCCAGAGCGCCCCGCAGCCGCGTCTGGCAGTAGCCCTCGAAGCGCTCCCGCAACGTCGTCAACGTGTCGTCGAAGGCCGAGAAGTTGAGACGCAGCACCACGTGCCGGCCCCGCTCGGCGGTGGGGCGCTCGCCGATGTCCGTGTGCGCGAACAGCGTCTCGAACTCGTCCTGCCGGGTGCGGTCGTAGTAGTGTTCCAAGAGCGACAGCAGGCACGTCTTGCCGAAGCGTCTCGGGCGCAGCAGGAAGGCGTAGCGCTCGCCCTCCAGGTCGCGCAGGAAGCGCGTCTTGTCCACGTACTGGTAGCCGCCCAGGCGCATGGCGCGGAAATCGGCCATGCCGTAGGGAATGGGTGGAACCGCGGGCGTGGTTGCGGCGGCCATGTCCTGCTCCAGGAGTTGGAACGGCGTCGCGTGGACGCCAGCGACGGACATAGTAGACCGGCCGAATCGGCAGCATAAACAGGGCTTGGCACGTCCTGTTGCAGTGGTGGCGCTCCGGATCGCCCTGGCCCGCCGCCCCCCCAAACCTCCACCAAAGCTCCATTCTTCAGCCCGTTGACACCGCGACATAATATGTCATAGTTCGCGCCACGGGCGGTCGGCGAGGCTGCCTTGAGCGACGGTTCAACTGGGAACTTGAGGGAGTTTGCATGACCTTGGACGACCTGGCCTTTCGCCTGAACGACTACTCCGGCGAGGAAGGCACCACCTTCGATGCGATCGTGACGGAGAACGACATTCTCGAAGTCGTGTGCTCCAACAACGACGAGTTTCCGATTCACGTCACCAGGACGGAAACGCAGATCCTCTCGGTGACGCCCCTGTTCGGCATCGGCGAGGTGCTGCCGGGCAAGCAGGACGAGCTGAACGCCACGTTTCTGCGCTTGAGCCCGGCGGTGCCGCTCTCCGCCATTGGCTTGCAGGGCGACACCTACATCCTGTTCGGCGCCATGGCGCTCTCGACGCGGTTCGAGGTGGTGGCGCACGAGCTGGAAGTGCAAGCGGAAAACACCATCGACGTGCTCGAAGCCGTCGAGCATTTGTTGGACTAACGCGCTGGAAGGCGCGACGCAAACCACAGGAGAAACAAAGACATGGGTGTGCTCAGAGACATGTTCACCGCCCTCAAGGGCGGCGCCAACGAAGTGGGCGAGGCCATCGTGGACGCCAACGCCGTCCGCATCCTCGAGCAGGAGATCAGGGATGCCGAGAACGCCATCGGCAGCGCCAAGCAGAGCCTCACGCGCATGAAGAGCTCGGAAATCAAGCTCAAGCGCGAGATCGCCACGCTCGATGCGGACGTCGCCGACTACGAACGCAAGGCGGTTTCCGCGCTGAACGCCGGCGAAGAGGCGCTCGCCACGGAAGTCGCCGAACGCATCGCGGAACTCGAAAGCGAACGCGGCGAGAAGGCCACCGAGCAGGCGGCGCTGGACGCCGAAGTGCAGAAGATCCACGCCATGATCAAGGCCCGCGAACGCACGATCCAGAAGAACAAGCGCGAGCTGGACAAGGTGCGCACGGTGCAGGAACTGCAACGCGCCACCGAGAGCGTCTCCAAGAACTTCGCCGCCACCGGCTCCTCCTCGCACCGCGTCTCCAAGGCCCTCGAGCGCGTCAAGGCGAAGCAGCAGGGCTGGCAGGATCGGATGCAGGCCGGCGAGTGGCTCGAAGAGCAGGAGGCCGGCTCCGACATCGACGCCAAGCTCCGCGCCAAGGGTATCGGCACGCCGGCCGGCAGCGGCGCGAGCGACGTGCTGGCGCGGCTGAAAGCCAAGCAGGCCGGCTAGTGCTGAAGAAGCTGTTCCGCGCCCGATTCGGCAAATCCGCCGAGTCGGGCCGGCGGCTCGAGAGCGTGGCCGATCTGCGCATCGGCGATCTGCTCACCTTCAAGCACCGCCTGGCCTTGCCGCCGAGCGTGCAGGGTCAAACGTTCGAGGTCGCCAAAGTCGGCGGCTACGAATACGAAGACGGCCTCTATCCGCAGCTTGCCTTGGACGGCGCAGAAGCCGGCCGCATCTACTTGACCTTCAAGGCGAACGACGCGACGGAGCTTTCCCTCTGCCGGGACTTGCCGAGGAAGGACGTCGTCAAGCTCTTCGGCGAGGACGAGTTCGCCAAGTTGTGGGAGGACGACTTCGCCGAACTGGCCGTGACGCAGCAGGTGGACGGCTACGACGGCTGGCTGGCCGAGCGCTATTCCCAAACCAAGAAGTGGGCGGAAGGCTATTTCCACGAGAAGGACATGCGCGGCGAGGAGCTTTCCGCGCATCAGGACGACGACAGCGAAGAGCTGCGCTGCCACGAATGCGAAGACGTCTCCGGCCAGTTCGGGCTGAGCGTGGAAGTCTGGGGCGACGGCGACACCGAAGTCTCCTTGGAGGTCCATTGTCCGCCGGACGTGATCGAATCCATGTGGCCCGGCGACGATTCCGGTTCATGAAATCGCGGCCGGCGGCAAAGCGCGCGCGGCGCAACGATGCCGAGGGCGCGAAGCGTTTCCAGGCGGAACGGCAAGCGCTCGGCAAGATCCAAGTCCACTTCGAGTTCCAGCAGTCCTTGATGCGCAAGGTGCGGATGGCGGCGGCAGCCGAGAACTTGAGCTACACGGACTACGTGCGCAAGGCCGTCGGGCTGCCGTATCGAAAGCGGCAGCGTCCGCGCATCAGCCTCTCTTTCAGCGAAGGCGACCTGCAGCGGCTCGCGCAACGCTACGGCAAGCCGGCTTCGGAACCGGGCGTGCTGAAACGCTGCGTCGTGGACGAAATCCATGCGCAGCTCGGGGAAACCCCGGCAGACGGCGCCTAGCCTCTCGAGTGGCGGCGAACACCTTGCGAATGCGTCCGGTTCTGCGACAGACGCGCCCGCCGCAGAGCGCGCGCTAACTTTCAGCGTACGCTGCAACGAGGCACTCGCAGACGATGCTCGCCCATTGGTTCCGCCGCCGTCGCTATCTGCGCTTCACGCGCCATGTGGCTGGCGCGATACGGCGCCGCCTGCTGCGCGTAGTGCTGCTGTTCGCCGGATTGTTCGTCGTTCACGTCGCGGCGATGATGACGGCGGAGGACTTCGACATGCTGGAGGCGATCTGGCTGACGATGACCACCGCCACCACCGTCGGCTACGGCGACATCTCCGCCGAAACCCCGCTTGGCCGCCTGGCCACCATGCTCTGCATGTACCTGTTCGGCATCTTCCTGCTCGCGCAGGCCGCGTCGGACCTGTTCGACTACCGCGCCCTGCTGCGCGAACGCCGCCGTCGCGGCGAGTTCAGATGGAGAAACATGAAAGACCACTTGCTCATCGTCAACGTGCCGAGCCAAGACGCGGAACACTATCTCGCGCGCCTGGTCGACCACGTGCGGCGCACGCCGGCGCTGGCCGACATCCCCATTCAACTGCTCACGCCCCACTACGCGGACGGCTTGCCAGCGGAACTGGTGGATGCCGGCGTGATCCACTACAACGGCGTGGCCGAGAACTCGGAAAACCTCGCCGCCGCCAACGCCCACGAGGCCAGCCACGTCATCGTCATCGCCGACGAGCCCTTCGACCCTCGCTCGGACGCCCACACCTACGACATCCTCAGCCGCCTGCGCTTAAGCGATGCCGAGAGCCGAGCGCACGTGGTGGTCGCCGAAGTGGTAGACGACGCCAACCGCGAACGCATCATGGCCGCCGGCGCCACCACCACGGTGCGCCCCATCCGCGCCTATCCAGAACTCGTCGTGCGGGCCCTCGCCGCCCCCGGCGTCGAGCAAGTCCTGGAGAACCTCTTCACCCACGAATCCGACCACCTCGCCCGCTTCGACGCCTCCTTCTCCAACCTGCGCTGGGGCGACGTGCTGGTGAGCTTCGTCAACGGCGGCGCTGGCGTTCCAATGGCCTACGTGGACACGGCAGGCAACGTCCACACCAACCCGCACCACGACGACGTGTGCAGCGGGAGCGCCATCGTGGGGCTGGTGGACGAGACGCAGACGGTGACGCGGGAAAAGGTGGTTGCGTGTTTGGGGAACGTGGAGGCGTCTGAGGTCACGACCAAGAGGCGGGAAATCTGATTGGTGCTCGCCTCGCCATCTCCTGTCGCAGCGGCGCGACGTAGGCGTCCACGCGCAGCGCCAAGCGCACATGCGGCGTGGCCTGGAGCTCGTCGCCGCACCTCATCGCGGCGCCGACAGGGGGCAAACAGTGGAATTGCCGCTCGGTTTGTGGTTTTGTTCGCTTGGCATTCAAGCCGACTAGCAAAGCGATGGATTCCGCAGCGCAGACGATGCCCAACGCCCCGTCGCCGGGGTGGAAGGCGAACGCAGCCAAGGAGGGTTCTGGCACGGCCAGCGGCGGGCGCTGGGCGGACGACCGGCTGTTCCTCATCGCCGAAGAACTGGCGCGGGATTCGTCGCTGGTGCCGGATGCCGAGCGCGAGTTCGATCCCTCCTTGCGCGGCGTGCTTTCGGAAGCGGACGTTCTGCGCCAAGCGGAAGCCCTCGACCAGCTCGACATCGACGCCTACATCGAAGCAGTGATGACCGGCGCCGACGACCCCAAGCGCGCGCCGGCGCCGGATGCCATCAGGCGCCTCGGCAAGGTGGAGAGCGAGCAGCGCGACGGCCCTTTCTACGCCGCCGTCGTGGTGCTGGACTTCGACGGCGCCGAACGGCGCGTCGGCTTCATCGCCCAGAACCGCGCCGTGCGCAGCGGCGAATGGATGCCGGAACACCACCTGCGGGCGGCGGCAAGCATCGAGGAGTTCGCCAACCGTTCCCTGCCCATCGTCAGTCTCATGGACACCCCAGGCGCCGCCGGAGACGAAGCGGCCAACAAGAACAACCAGTCCCACAGCATCTCGCGGCTGATCGCCGAGATGTCCAATACCGACGTGCCCAATCTCGGCATCGTCTACGGCCTCGGCTATTCCGGCGGCGCGATTCCGCTGGCCGCCAGCAACCTCATCCTCTCCGTGCGCGACGGCGTGTTCAGCACCATTCAGCCCAAGGGCCTGGCGAGCATCGCGCGGCGCTTGAACCTCTCCTGGCAGCAGTGCGCGAAGCAGGTGGGCCTGTCGCCTTTCGAGCTGAAGCGCCAAGGCAACATCGACGCCGTGATCGACTACGTTCCGGGCGAAGACGTCGAGAACCTGCGCTTGGCCATCGTCTCCGGCATCCTGCACGTGGAGGAGAGCACGAAGCGCTTCGTCGCCGCCAATCCGTACATTCTCGACCACTACCGGCGCAGCTTGCAGCGCTATCTGGAACCGTCCGCGCGGCTGCGCCAGATGCAGGCCAACGCGGCGCTGAAAGTGACGCGCAATCCCACCGAGTACCTCAACGTCTTCGGCGTCGCCTTTCGCTATCTTCGCTATCTGCGCGTGCGGCGGCGCATCAAGGCGACCACCACGGGTTCCTACGGCCGCTTGGCCGAACAGGAGCTTCCGGCCGGCGAGCTCGATGCGCGCACGGACCGCGAGCGCCGCGAGACCTTTCTGCGCTGGCTGCAGGATCCAGACCGCGTGGTCTACGACGACGTGCTTTCCAAGGCCTGGAAGAACTACGTCGAGAAGAAAGCCACGGTGAACGATGCCCGCGGTCGCGTCGCGCAGTTCTTTCTCGGCGAGCGCCGGCAGAACTACGAAGCTGCCCGCGCCACGCTCGTGGCCAGCGTCGGCACCTATCTCTACAACCGCTGGAAGGCGGACGCCGCCGGCAACTTCCAGTCCTTGCGCGCCTTCGCGCAGAACGTGGCGGAGACGCGCTCCCTGTTTCGCGTTGCGGAACTCGTGGAACCGCGCCGCTTGGTGGAAGCGATTCGCGACGACGCGGCGCTCGGCCCCGCGCTGCGGGCCCGCTTCACCCACGAAGGAATGAAGCTCTTCAGCGGCGCCGTGGAGAAGCCCGAGGCGCTGCTGCGCGAACAGCTTGCGGCCGAGCTCAACATGGCAATCACCGAAGGCCCGTTGTGCGCCGACACGAACATTTCCGGCGCGCTCTCCGCCAACGCGCGCACCTTCGTGAACGGCGAGTCGTCCACCATCGTCGCCAATCGGCGCGTGATCGAGGATCGTTTCGGCAGCTTGTTCAGCGGCGCCGAACGCGCCATGGACACCGCGTCGGACATCACAGTCATGGACGTCGTGCTCGAAGCCGATTTGCGCGACGATTTCGCGCTGGAGTGCGAGAACCTGCTGCTCTTCGATCAAGTCTACGACCACATCGTCGCCAACCTGGATTCCATCGCCGCCGAGGCGGAATCCACCCGCGCCCTCTCCCGCGATTCCATCAGGAACCTCATCCGCAAGGCGCTGGCGGAGGTCGCCGCTGCGCAAGCCGGCGACGACGCGGAAGCCGCCACCGTGCGTCTCGAGCAGCAGTTCTTCGACTGGCACCGGCGCACGTCCAACGCCGTGGGCAAGTTCTTCCGCGATGTCGAAGAGTGGAAGAAGAGCGCCTCGTCGCGGGTTTCGGACACGCTCTTCGTAGTCGTGACGTTCCTGTTCGAGCGGCTGCTCGCCACCTACCTGCAAGCCGAGCGCGAAGGGCGGCGCTACGACGGCCGCATCGCGCCGCGCAACATCGGCCGCCGCAAGGACTTCTGGAACCGCCTCATGCAGGCGTATCGGGACTTGCAGATCGGCGACGTTCTGCGCAGCCGCAAGCGCGCCGCCAAGCTCGACCCAAGCGCCTTCATCGAGCGCTTTTTCGACGACTTCCAGGAACTCAACGGCGATCTCATCAGTTCCGATCCGCACCGCTTCCCGGGCCTGCGCGTCTCCATCGAGAAGGCCCTGCAAGGCGGTCAGCCGCCCTGCGGCGTGGTCACCGGAATCGGCCGCTTCCGCAATGGCGAAGACGGCGTGGCTGTCGGCGCCGTCGTCTCCAATACGGCGTTCAAGGCCGGCGCCTTCGACATGGCCAGCGCGGAGAAGTTCTGCAAGCTGCTGGTGGCGTGCGCCGAGCGGCATCTGCCGGTGGTGTGCTTCATTTCCTCCGGCGGAATGCAGACGATGGAAGGCGCCGGCGCACTGTTTTCGATGGCCGCGGTGAACGACCGCATCACCCGTTTCGTGCGCGACTTCGACCTGCCGGTGATCGTCTTCGGCTTCGGCGATTGCACCGGCGGCGCCCAGGCCAGTTTCGTCACCCACCCGCTGGCGCATACCTGCTATTTCTCCGGCGCCAGCATCCCCTTCGCCGGGCAGATCGTGGTGTCGAGCTATCTGCCTTCGGATTCGCACCTCGCCAACTATCTCTCCGTCGTGCCGAACGCCATGCGGGCGCTGGTGCAGCATCCGTTCCTGCCCGATCTGGACGACGAGCTGCGGCGCATCGATCCCGCCATTCCGGTGCCCCGGGAAACCGTGGAAGACGTCGTGAACCGCGTTCTCGCTGGCGCGCCGGACAGCGACGGTCCGATCGCCGAAGTGCCCCAGCGTAGCGTCGCCGAGTCGGAGCTGTACCGGCCCGTCGAGAAGATGCTCGTCCACGCGCGCGGCTGCACCGCGGTGAAGCTGGTGCGCGTCGCGCAGCGGCACGGCGTCGCGGTCGTGCTCGTGCAGTCCGACCCAGACATGGAATCCGTCGCCGCGGACATGCTCGGCGATGCCGATTCGCTGGTCTGCATCGGCGGCAACACGCCGGACGAAAGCTACTTGAACGCGCGTTCCGTGGTGAACATCGCCGAACACGAGGGCGTGGATTCGCTGCACCCAGGCATCGGCTTTCTCTCCGAGAACGCCCAGTTCGCCGAGTTGGTGCGCACCCACGGCATCAACTTCGTCGGCCCGCCGGTGGCCAGCATGGAGACGATGGGCAACAAGTCCAACGCCATCGCCACCGCGCTCGCGCACGGCGTCCCCGTCGTGCCGGGCAGCCACGGCGTGCTCACCGATGGCGACCGCGCGGCAGCGGCTGCCGCCGACATCGGCTATCCGGTGCTCATCAAGGCCGTTCACGGCGGCGGCGGCAAGGGCATCGCGGTGGTGGAGAACGCAGACGACTTCCACGAGTCCTTCCATCGCGTCGTGGTGGAGGCGCAGAGCGCATTCGGCAGCGGCGACATCTATCTGGAACGCTACGTCACCTCGCTGCGGCACATCGAAGTGCAGGTGCTGCGCGACAGCCACGGCAACACGAAAGTGCTCGGGCTGCGCGATTGCAGCGTGCAGCGCGACAAGCAGAAGGTCATCGAGGAGTCGGGCTCCACGGCCCTGCCGGCCAAGCTCGAGAGCGACGTGCGCCGCCACGCCGCCACGCTCGCAAACGCCGTGGCCTACGTCGGCGCCGGAACCGTCGAGTTCATCTACGACCTCGACGCCGGCGAGGTCTACTTCATGGAAATGAACACCCGTCTGCAGGTGGAGCATCCGGTCACCGAACGGGTAACCGGCGTGGACATCGTCGGCGAGCAGTTGCGCATCGCCGCCGGCGAGAGCATCGCCGATCTCGCAATCGCCGAGGACGGCTACGCCGTCGAAGCGCGCATCAACGCCGAACGCCTGGTGGCCACCGGCAGCGACGCGCTGGCCTTTCAGCCGAGCCCGGGCGAGATCCACGAATGCCTATTGCCGAGCGAACCCGGCATCGACGTCATCGCCGCCGCCGGCGAGGGCAAGTTCGTCTCCCCCTACTACGACAGCATGGTGGCGCAAGTGATCGCGCACGCGAAAGACCGCGCTTCGGCGACGCGCAAGCTCGCGGACTACCTGCAGCGGGTGCGGATTCGCGGCATCTCCACCAACGTCGCCCTGGTGAAGCGCATCCTGCGCGACGAGGTGTTCCAGCGCGGCGACTACGACACGAACTACCTGCCGGAGTTTCTCGGCCGCCTTGACCACGCTGAGCTGATCGCGGAAATCGCCGACGACGCCGGCGCAGCCGATGCCGGCATCGGCGCGGAGGCCATCGCGATCGACGGCAGCGACGAACTGAAGGTGCTCGCCCCGTCCACCGGCATCCTCTACCTCACCCCGTCGCCCACCGAGCCGCCCTTCGTTTCCCCCGGCGAGGCCATCGACGCCGCGAAGACGATGTGCCAGCTCGAAGCCTTCAAGATCTTCACGCCGCTGCGCCTGGCGGACTTCAACGCCGGCGCCCCGAACCCGCTCTACGACCCGGCGCGCCGCTTCGAGATCGTCCGCGTGAACGTCGCCAGCGGCACCCAGGTGAACGCCGGCGACCTGCTCTTCGTGGTGCGGCCAATCGCCACCGCCGCGTGATTCGGCCACCCGCCCTGGGCTTGGGCTGGTTTCGGCTGGGTGTGCGACATTTGCTGGGCCGGCATGGGCGATCTCGCACATGACTTTCAGCCTTTGTCCGTTTCGCGCCGACCCGCCGCTGGCGCACAGTGCCGCCCATGGCAAGACAAACACTGCAAAGCGACCCGGCCAACAGGCGGCTGTTCTCGCACCCGCGCATGGCCGCGGACCTCATCCGCCTGCTCGGCGATCCCTGGGTGGACGACCTTGACCTCGACCGGCTCGAGCGCCTGCCGACGGAATACGTCTCGGAAGACCTGCGCACCCGTCGCGCCGACCTGCCCTGGTGGGCGCCCTTCAAGCCCGGCACGGGCCACCCCGCCGGCGCTGGCGTGATGTTCCACATCGAGTTCCAATCGAGTCCAGACGCGCACATGGCGGAGCGGCTGCTGGAGTACGTCGCGCTGCTGCCTCGGGCGCTGCGCCGCTCCGGCTGGATGGCGGCGGAGGGCGGCCGGATCGTGGCCCACGTACCGCTGGTGGTGTACAACGGCCGCGCCGAGTGGAACGCGCCGCTGCGGCTGGACGAGCGCGCGTGGGCGCCGTCGGAACTGCGCGACATGCAGCCGCGCCTGCGCTGCCGGCTGATTGACGCGAAGCACTATGCGGGAGACGATGCGGCGGACGGCAACCTGGCGCGGGCCGCGATGGCGCTGGACGCCCGCGTCGCCGCAGGGGCTGGCGCCGGCGCTCGAGCGGGCCGCGGCGCTGCTTTCGGCGACGGACGACGAGGAACTGTGGCCGTCGTTCGTGGCATGGTGCGGCGGCACCCTGAGTCCGCGCCTGGGCGGACGGATGCCGGCTTTGGTGGAAAACAAGGAGACGACGATGCTTGCGGAAACGCTTCGGGAGTGGGACGAGCAGAAGATCGCCGAGGGGCGCCAAGAGGGCCGCCGCGAGGTGCTGGCGGAGGAACGGGTGCTGCTGTGCAGCCAAGCTGCCCGACGCTTCGGCGCGGCTGCCGGCGCCGAGTTGGAGGCGGTTCTCGCTGGCGTCGAGGACGCATCGGAACTGGCGCGGGTCGGCGCGCTGATCATCGACTGCGACAGCGGGCCGGACTTCCTCGCCCGCGCGCGGCTTCGCTAGCGGACAGTCCGACTGCGTGCTTGGGGGCGCCGGGGAGTACCGCGCCCGTGACCCAAGCGGACCAAACTGCGGCCGTCGTTCGTGGCATGGTGCGGCGGCACCCTGAGTCCGCGCCTGGGCGGACGGATGCCGGCTTTGGTGGAAGACAAGGAGACGACGATGCTTGCGGAAACGCTTCGGGAATGGGACGAGCAGAAGATCGCCGAAGGCCGGCGGGAAGGCCTGCTCGCGGGACGCCAAGAGGGCCGGCTGGTTGGGCGACAGGAGGGCCGGCAGGCCGGGCGCCAAGAAGGTCGGCGGGAGGTGCTGGCAGAGGAACGGGCACTGCTGTGCAGCCAAGCCAGCCGGCGCTTCGGCGCGGCTGCCGGTGCTGAGCTGGAGGCCGTTCTCGCCGGCGTCGAGGACGCCTCGGAGCTGGCGCGGATCGGCACGCTGATCATCGACTGCGTCAGCGGCGCGGACTTCCTCGCCCGCGCGCGGCTTCGCTAGCGGACAGTCCGACTGCGCTTGGGGCGCCGGGAGTCTCGCGCCCGCGATCCCAAGCGGACCAAAGCGCGGCGTGCGCCCAAGCCGGTTCCGCCCCGGGCAGCCGTCTCCTTGTGACCGCTGAACCACTGTCTCAAGCGGCCGAGCACCTTCCGCGCCTACAGTCGCCACCGCTTGCGAGCTCGCCGACGGCGACCCGGCCGTGGGGTGTGCGACATTTGCTGGGCCGGCATGGGCGATCTCGCACATGACTTTCAGCCTTTGTCCGTTTCGCGCCGACCCGCCGCTGGCGCACAGTGCCGCCCATGGCAAGACAAAGACTGCAAAGCGACCCGGCGAACAAGCGGCTCTTCTCGCACCCGCGCATGGCCGCGGACCTCATCCGCCTGCTCGGCGATCCCTGGGTGGACGACCTGGACCTCGACCAGCTCGAGCGCCTGCCGACTGAATACGTCTCGAACGACCTGCGCACCCGCCGCGCCGACCTGCCCTGGTGGGCGCCCTTCAAGCCCGGCACGGGCCACCCCGCCGGCGCCGGGGTGATGTTCCACATCGAATTTCAATCAAGCCCGGACGCGCACATGGCCGAGCGGCTGCTGGAGTACGTCGCGCTGCTGCCCGGGGAACTGCGCCGCTCCGGCTGGATGGCGGCGGAGGGCGGCCGGATCGTGACGCACGTGCCGCTGGTGGCGTACAACGGCCGCGCCAAGTGGAACGCGCCGCTGCGGCTGGACGAGCGCGCGTGGGCGCCGTCGCAACTGCGCGACCTGCAGCCGCGCTTGGTCTGCCGGCTGATTGACGCGAAGGACTATGCGGGAGACGATGCGGCGGACGGCAACCTGGCGCGGGCCGCGCTGGCGCTGGACGCGGCATCGCCGCAGGGGCTGGCGCCGGCGCTCGAGCGGGCCACGGCGCTGCTCTCGGCGACGAACGACGAGGAACTGTGGCGGTCGTTCGTGGCATGGTGCGGCGGCACCCTGAGTCCGCGCCTGGGCGGACGGATGCCGACTTTGGTGGAAGACAAGGAGACGACGATGCTTGCGGAAACGCTTCGGGAGTGGGACGAGCAGAAGATCGCCGAGGGCCGGCGGGAGGGCCAGCGGGCGCTACTGTGCAGCCAGGCCAGCCAGCGCTTCGGCGCGGCTGCCGGCGCCGAGCTGGAGGCGGTTCTCGCTGGCGTCGAGGACGCCTCGGAGCTGGCGCGGGTCGGCACGCTGATCATCGACTGCGACAGCGGCGCGGACTTCCTCGCCCGCGTGCGGCTTCGGTAGCGCAGGGCGACTCCGCCTTAAGGGGAGCGCCAGGCGTTCAGCGCTTGCGCTCGTCGCGCCGAAGCGCCCTATTGCGCAAGCCCGGCGCCGGCCGGCCCGCCGGCGCCGGGGTGCCAGTTTCGTCTCTGCTGGTGGCCTTCTCCTTGCAGCCGCTGTACCGCCGTTCTAAGGGGCCCGGGCGCGTTCCACAGGCAGCCCATTTTTGGTATGCTCGTGCGATGACTCGCCATCGCTTCACTCAAGCCACCGGATGCGGTGGCGGGGAGCTACTACGGCCCCCCCCCCCCCCCCCCCCCCGCGGCGGTGGGGCAGCGGATTATGGACAAACCATGTCGTCAGATCGCCGAAGTTGGCTGCCTGACGCCGCGAAACGCCGAGTCAGGGCCGTTGCCGGCGCTCCCAGAGGCGCCGACGCTCCCAAGGGCAGTAAGGGCGGAGAGCGGCGCGATCTGGACGGTCTTTTTCCCCTCGTGGCGTAACTCCCCAAATGGGATCGCCCCTAACCCCAACATTCCGAGGACTTGGTAAATGATGTTGCAGGGATCACTTCGCGCAACCCGCCCGGCGGCCGCTGTCTTCGGGCTGCTAGTTGGTGCCTGGTGCATGTTCGCGGGCGACGCCGCCGCGCAGACGTTGCCGACGCTGTCGATCGATTCGCCGACCGTGAACGAGGGCGACAGCGGTTCGACGAGCATGGCCTTCACGGTGAGGCTGAGCGCGTCGAGCGCCAGCGAGGTGACGGTGAACTACGCGGACGCCGGCACCGGCACCGCGACCTCGGGCACGGACTACGACGCGGTGACCGCGGGGACGCTGACGTTCTCGCCGGGGACGAGGAGCCAAGCGATCACCGTGACGGTGCAGGGCGACATTACCGTCGAGGCGGACGAGACCGTGGTGATCGAACTGAGCAGCCCGTCGTCGGGCGCGACACTGTCGACGACGGCCAGCAGCGGGACGGGCACCATCAGCAACGACGACACGTTGCCGACGCTGTCGATCGATTCGCCGACCGTGAACGAGGGCGACAGCGGTTCGACGAGCATGGTCTTCACGGTGAGGCTGAGCGCGGCGTACTCCCAAGCCGTGACGGTGGGCTACGCGGACGCCGGCACCGGCACGGCGACCTCGGGCACGGACTACACGGCGGTGACGGCGGGGACGCTGACGTTCGCGGCGGGGACGACGAGCCAGACGATCACGGTGTCGGTGACGGGCGACACGACCAGCGAGCCGGACGAGACCGTGGCGATATCCCTGAGCAACCCGACGAACGCGACGGTGTCGACGGCGACCGGCACGGGCACCATCGCGGACAACGACACGCTGTCGATCAGTTCGCCGTCCGTGGACGAAGGAGACAGCGGTTCGACGGACTTGGTCTTCACGGTGAGCCTGAACGGCTCGAAGACCAGCGCGGTGACGGTGAACTACGCGGACGCCGGTGACGGCACCGCGACCTCGGGCACGGACTACGACGCGGTGACGGCGGGGACGCTGACGATCGCCGCGGGAACGACGAGCCAGACGATCACGGTGTCGGTGACGGGCGACATTACCGTCGAGCCGGACGAGACCGTGGTGATCGAACTGAGCAACCCGTCGTCGGGCGCGACACTGTCGGCGACGGCCAGCAGCGGGACGGGCACCATCAGCAACGACGACACGTTGCCGGTGCTGTCGATCGATTCGCCGAGCGTGAACGAGGGCGACACCGGTTCGACGGACCTGACCTTCACGGTGACGCTGAGCGCGGCGTACTCCCAAGACGTGACGGTGACCTACGCGGACACCCTTAGCGGCACGGCGACCTCGGGCACGGACTACACGGCGGTGTCGGCGACCGTGCTGACGATCACGGCGGGGACGACGAGCCAGACGTTCACGGTGTCGGTGCAGGGCGACACGACCAGCGAGCCGAACGAGACCGTGGTGATATCCCTGGGCAACCCGACGAACGCGACGGTGTCGACGGCGCCGCGCACAGGGACCGGGACGGGCACCATCACGGACGACGACACGCTGTCGATCAGCTCGCCGTTCGTGGACGAAGGAGACAGCGGTTCGGCGAACTTGGTCTTCACGGTGAGCCTGGGCGGGCCGAAGGCCGCCGCGGTGACGGTGAACTACGCGGACGCCGGCACTGGCACGGCGACCTCGGGCACGGACTACACGGCGGTGACGGCGGGGACGCTGACGATCGCGGCGGGCGCGACGAGCGGGACGATCACGGTGTTGGTGACGGGCGACACGGACGTCGAGGCGGACGAGACCGTGGTGATCGCCCTGACCAACGCGTCGGGCGCGGGACTGTCGACGACGGCCAGCAGCGGAACGGGCACCATCAGGGACGACGACGGGACGACGCCGACGTTTTCGATCGCCCCCACTGCCGTGAGCGTGGCCGAGGGCGACAGCGGCTCGACGAACACGACCTTCACGGTGACGCTGAACCCGGCGGCCACTAGCAACACCAGGGTGATTTTCGGGGTCACCGGCGGCACGGCGACGAGCGGAACGGACTATACGACGCCCTACCAGAACAACCGGATAACGCTGCGCTTCAACGCCGGCGAGACCAGCAAGACGGTGTCGGTGGCGGTGCAGGGCGACACGCTCGACGAGGAAGACGAGACGGTGGTGGTGGGGTTGAGCGGGGCTTTTCCTGTCTTTTCCACGACGATCAATTCGAGCGCCAACACGGGCACGCTCACGATCACGGACGACGACACGTCGGAGGTCTCCATCGATTCGCCGACCGTGGTCGAGGGCGACACCGGCTCGACGAACATGACCTTCACGGTGAGCCTGAGCAGGGCGAACAGCAGGCAGGTGGCGATCCATTACACGGGGGTCGGGGCGCAGTCAACGGCGTCCTCGGGCACGGACTACACGGCGCTGCCGGCCGGGACGCTGACGTTCGCGCCGGGGGAGACGAGCAAGACGGTCACGGTGGAGGTGCTGGGGGACACGATCGACGAGCCGGACGAGACGGTGAGAGTTCAGCTCGGGATTGGGGCGAACGCGAACGTAATTCTCGGGACAAACTGGAGGGGCGACGGGACCATCACGGACGACGACCTGGCGTGGCTGCGGACCGGCCCGGTGAGCGTGGCGGAAGGCGACAGCGGCTCGACGAACCTGAACTTCACGATCACGCTGTCGTATCCGGCCGGCGAGCAGGTGACGGTGGCCTACGCCGACACCGGCAGGGGGACGGCGACGAGCGGCACGGACTACACGGCGTTGGCCGCGGGCACCATGACCATCGCGCAAGGCGCGACGACCGGGACGATCGCGGTGGAGGTGCTCGGCGACGGGGTGACCGAGCGGAACGAGACGATAGTGCTGGCCCTGAGCAATCCGACCAACGCGCGGTTCGTGGTGCAAAGCATGGCCACCTGGACCGGGACGATCAGGGACGACGACGGCTTCCCGGTGGCGAACGCGGGCCCGGACCAGACGGTGAGCGAGGGCGCCACGGTGACCCTGACCGGCAGCGGTTCGGACCCGGACGGCGACACGATCACCGAATACCGCTGGACGCAGACGGCCGGCCCGGCGGTGACGCTGTCGAGCGCGACGGGGACGACGACGAGCTTCACGGCGCCGACCGGTCTGGTGGCCGACGAGGTGCTGCGGTTTTCGTTTGTGGTGACGGCCGGCGGCGAAGGCGGTTCGGACTCGGTGGACGTCACGGTCAACGCGGCCACCGTGAGCTGGACGGTGGACGCGGGGCCGAACCAGACGGTGGAGGAAGACCTCCCGGTGACGCTGGCGGGCAGGACCATGTCCGGGGGCGCCGATCTGGTTCTGCAGGGCGTGCGGCAGCCGGCCTATTCATGGCGCCATACGGCCGGCGCCGCGACGGTGAACATGCGCGGCGCGAACACGGCGACGCCGACCTTCACGGCGCCGAACCTGTTGGCGAACACCGACCTGACGTTCACGATGACGGTGACGATCGGCGACGAAACCATGACGGATACGATGGTCCTGAGGGTCGAGGCCGACAACGACGATCCGGTAGCGAACGCCGGGCGGGACCTGACGGTGTGGGAGGGCAGCACGGTGACGCTGCCGGGAAGCGGTTGGGACCCCGAGGGCGAGTCGCTGACCTACGCGTGGGTGCAGACCGGCGGCATCCCGACGGTGACGCTGACGGGCGCGTCGTCGCCAAGGCCGCGCTTCACGGCGCCGAGGACGACGGTGGACTTGACGCTGACCTTCGAGCTGACGGTGACCGCCGGCGGCGCCAGCCACACGGACACGGTGGACGTGACGGTGCGAGAGCTCGTGCTGCTGGCGAACGCCGGCCCGGACCAAGTGGTGGGCGAGGACGAAACGGTGCGCCTGGACGGCAGCCTTTCGACGGTGCCGTTCGGCGAGTCGATAACGTACTCGTGGAGCCAGACGGGAGGCCCGTCGGTGACGCTGACGGGGGCCACGACGGCGCGGCCGACCTTCATCTCGCCGCTAGGTCAGCCGCGGGACGTGACGCTGACGTTCACGCTGACGGTTTCCGCAGTCGGGGACGACTCCACGGCGACGGACACGGTGGACGTGATTGTCGAGGCCGTTGGCCCGGCTTTCACGCCCGGCCTGCTGACGGCGGACGCAGGGCCTGACCAGACGGTGGACGAGGGCGACTCGGTACGGCTCGACGGGCGCGGCTCGACGGGGCCGGACAATCTGACCTACTCGTGGCGGCAGACCGGCGGGCCGTCGGTGAGGCTGGAGGACGCGAACACAGTGAGGCCGCGCTTCACCGCGCCGTCGGATCTGACGGAAGACGTGACGCTGACGTTCACGCTGACGGTGTCGGCGGACGGGGATAGCCACTCGGACACGGTGGAAGTGACGGTGTCGGCTCTCCAGGTCGTCTTGCTGGCGGCGGACGCGGGGGCGGACCAGACGGTGGACGAGGGCGACCCGGTGCGGCTGGACGGGCGCGAGTCGACGGCGCCGGACGACGAGGAGCTGACCTACTCGTGGCGGCAGACCAGAGGCAGGCCGACGGTGACGCTGGAGGGCGCGAGGACAGTGCGGCCGAGCTTCACCGCGCCGGACGTGACCGCGGACACGAGGCTGACGTTCACGCTGACGGTGTCGGCGGACGGGGAGAGCGACGCCGACACGGTGAACGTGACCGTCCTCGACACGCGAATGCTGTCCGTCGACTCGCCGAACGTGGTCGAGGGCGACAGCGGGACGACCGATCTGACGTTCACGGTGAGCCTGAGCGCGGCGAGCCGCCACCAGGTGACCGTTTCCTACTTGACCGCCGACGGCACCGCCAGCGCGGGGGCGGACTACGAGACGACCCGCGGCCGACTGCGGTTCGCGCCCGGCGAAACGAAACAGACGGTCTCGGTGCCGGTGCTCGGAGACGCGCGGCCGGAAGGGAACGAGACGTTCACGCTGAGGCTCAGGAGCCCGGTCAACGCGGAAATCGCCGGCGCCGAGGGGACCGGCACGATCGTCAACGACGACACGGCGATGATGTCCGTCGAGGACGTCCGGGCGGAGGAGGGCGACGACGGCGCGACGGACTTCGACTTCACGGTCAGCCTGTCGCCGGCCAGCGAAATCGAAGTGACCGTGGACTACGCGACCGCCGACGGCACCGCCAGCGCGGGAACGGACTATCGGGCGGCCAGCGACGAACTGCGGTTCGCGCCGGGCGAGACGGAAAAGACGGTCTCCGTGTCGGTGCTCGGCGACCTGCGGCCGGAAGTGGACGAGACGTTCACGCTGACGCTCAGCAGCCCGGTCAACGTGGAACTCGCCCGCGCCGAGGCGACGGGCACGATCGTCAACGACGACACGGCGCTGGCGTCCATCGCCGATGCGCGCATGGATGAGGGCGACAGCGGCATGACCGACCTCGACTTCACGGTCAGCCTGTCGGTGGCCGGCGACCTCGAAGTGACGGTGGCCTACGCGACCGCCGACGGCACCGCCAGCGCCGGAGCGGACTACCAGGCGACCAGCGGCGAACTGCGGTTCGCGCCGGGCGAAACGGAACAGACCGTCTCGGTGCCGGTGCTGGGAGACCTGCGGCCGGAAGTGGACGAGACCTTCACGGTGACGCTCAGCAACCCGGTCAACGCGGAAACCGACCGCGCCCAAGCGACGGGCACGATCGTCAACGACGATACGGCGCAGGCGTCCATCGCCGACATGGGGGCGGCAGAGGGCGACAGCGGCATGGCCGACCTCGACTTCACGGTCACTCTGTCGGTGGCTGGCGACCTTGCGGTGACCGTGTCCTACGCGACTGCCGACGGCACCGCCAGCGCGGGAACGGACTACCAGACGGCCAGCGGCGAACTGCAGTTCGCGCCGGGCGAGACGGAGATGACGGTTTCCGTGCCGGTGCTGGGCGACACGTCGCCGGAAGCGGACGAGACCTTCACGGTGACCCTCAGCAGCCCAAGCAACGCGGAACTGGCGACGACGGCGGCGACCGGCACGATTGTCGACGACGACGTGGCCGATGCGCGCACTCAGGCACTCGAGGCGTCCATGGCCAGCTTCGGGCGCACCTTCACCTGGGACGCCATAGACGCCATCAGCGGACGCTTCGACGGCACGACGGCGGCGGGTGGTTCCCAGATGGTCCTGGGCGGGTCGCCAGTCGGGCAGCGGGAAACGGCGTTTGCCGACCCGTTCGCGTCGTGGAACCGCGACTTTGGCTTTGGGCAGTCGGCGCAAATCGCGCACATGCACTCGCGCCAGCCATGGCGCAACCGGCTCTCCCTTGGGGACTTCCTGCAACAGTCGTCCTTCCATCTGGCGCTGTCGGAAGGCGGCGACGACGAAGGCTCGAACCTGTCCATTTGGGGCCGGGCTTCGAGCGGGCGTTTCTCGGGACAGCCTTCGACCGGCCTGTCCTCCGATGGCCAAGTGGTGACCGGCTACCTGGGCGTGGACGGCAAGGTCGGCAACCTGTTTGCCGGCGTGGCCCTGGCCCACAGCACCGGGGATGTGGACTACGGCATCTCGGACTTCGGCGGGAACTTGGACATGTCCCTGACCAGCGTGCTGCCGTACGCCAATTTCCAGTTGAACGAGAAGCTGGAGGTTTGGAGCATGGTGGGCATCGGCTGGGGCGAGGCGGATTTCCAGGATGCCGTGAGAACCGGGCGAACCGAGGCGCACGCCACGCGGGGCACGCTTGATCTGAGCATGCGCATGGCGGCCGTCGGCGCCAACCGGGCGTTGGCCACTTGGCAGAACATAGCTCTGGAACTGAAGTCGGATGCTTTCGTCATGTCCATGGACGGCGACGCCAACGGCGGCGAACAGCCGGAAGTCAGCGCGCGCGCCCAGGGAGTTCGGCTGGCGTTGGCGGGGCGCAAGGAACTGGTGGCCACCGAACAAGGGCACCTGGGCGCGAATCTGGAGTTCGGCGGACGCTGGGACGGCGGCGACGCGCAGACCGGAACGGGCGCTGAAGTCGGCGGCGGCCTGGACTACCGCCATACGGACTTGGGTCTCGGCGTTGCCCTGCAGGGCCAGTACTTGCTCTTCCATCAGGCGGATTCCTTCGACGAGAAGGGCGTGAGCCTGACGCTGGAGTTCGACCCTGGCGTTCAAGGCCAAGGCTTCTCGCTGGCGCTTCGGCCGGCATGGGGCGCCTACCCGGGCGGCGGCGCGGGCGGAGCGGGAGCGTTGTGGAACAACGACGCGCTGCTGCGTGTGGGCGGCATGTCACAGAACGCTGGGCCGGGCATGGCGTCGGAACGGCTCGACCTGGAGTGGGGCTACGGATTCGGCCCGCGCAGAGGCAGCGGGCTGAGACTGCAAGGCGTGATGTCGCAGCACGGCGCAAGCCAACGGCGCTATCGCTTCGGCGGGGCCCTGGAAGGGCCCGGAAAGACCCGCGGCAGCTTGGAACTGAACCGCCAAGAGTGGCTCGGAGAGGCCAGCCACGGATTCCTGATCACGTGGGAACACATGCGGTAGAACCGCCGGGGGCGCCATAGAGAGCGGCGGCCGCAATGGCCGCCGCGGCGCCGGTCTTTCTTCGCCGTGCTTGGCCGACCCGGCAATGGGCGGTCTCGCACGTGGATTCAGCCACTGACCACAGACGGCGGCCCGACGCGCCCCGTAGTCTGCTGGGTTTGGCAGGATAGGCAGCGGGCGGTTGGCAAGGCCCCGGTCGCAGGAACGACATATCATCGGCCTTCTCGGTACATGCCGTTGCCGGCGGAGGCCGCCTTGAGCTACGACGAAATCCTCTACGCTGTCGACGAGCCGATGGCGTTGATCACGATCAACCGCCCCGAGAAGCACAATGCCATCTCGTTGGCGACGCTCGATGAACTCCAGGACGCAGCCCGGGCAGCGGCGGCGGACGAGCGCGTGAAGACCATCGTCGTCACAGGCGCCGGGGGGCGCGCATTCGCCTCCGGCTCGGATCTTTCCGAAGTGGCGCACCGCGACTTCCGCAAGGCGCTCGAGCCCATCGTCCAAGGCCTGGCCGAGCAGCTGGAGCGCACACCCAAGCCGACGATTGCCGCCATCGACGGCATCTGCATGGGCGGCGGACTGGAAGTGGCGCTCGGCTGCGACCTGCGCATCGCCACGCCGACTTCCCGCTTCGCCACGCCGGAGGGAAAGCTGGGCATCATCCCGGGCGGCGGCGCCACGGCGCGCCTGCCGAGGATCGTCGGGCGCGGCTGGGCGATGGAGATGATGCTCATGGGCGAGCCGATCGACGCCGAACGGGCGCTGGCCATCGGCTTGGTGACGCGCCTGGTGGAGAAGCAACAGCTGCTTCCCGAAGCCCGGCGCATGGCGGAACACCTCGCCAGCTTCGCGCCCTTCGTGCCGCGCACCATGAAGGCGATGGTGCATTTCGGCATGGAAGCCGGCATGGCCGGCGCGCTGATGCTGGAGAAGTACGCCCAAGGCGCACTGGTGCAGACCGAAGACAAGCAGGAAGGCATCGCCGCGTTTCTGGAGAAGCGCAAGCCGGTGTTCAAGGGGCGCTGAGTTCGATTTGCGGATCAATCGGGCCGCACGCCTTCGGCGTTGGTCGCGAGCGCCCGCAGCAGTTCTTCGATGTCCGCCGGCATCGGCGATTCGAAGGCAAGCGGCGCAGCGCTCTCCGGGTGTGTGAACCCGAGGCGGAAGGCGTGCAGGGCTTGGCGGGGGAAGCCGCGCACTGTCGCGAGGAGCGTCTCCGACGCCTTCGGCGGCACGATGCCTCGGGCGCCGTAGCGCGCGTCGCCGACCAAGGGGTGTCCGATTGCCGCCATGTGGACGCGCACTTGGTGCATGCGGCCAGTCTCGAGTCGGGCTTCGACCAATGTGTGCGTGGCGAAGCGCTGGCGGATCGAGACGTGCGTGACGGCGCTGCGGCCCTCGGCGCGCACCGCTTGGCGCAGGCGGTTGCGGGGGTCGCGGCCAATGGGGAGGTCGATGCGCTGGGGGGCGATCATGCGTCCCTCGACCACCGCCAGGTAGCGCCGTTCGATGCGGCGTTCGCTCATCGCGGTGGTCAGCCGCAGGTGGCTCTCGGCATCGCCAGCCACGACGAGCAACCCGCTGGTGTCCTTGTCCAGGCGATGCACCAGCCCGGCGCGGGGCAGCTTGGCGAGATCGGGGCGCCTGTGCAGCAGGCCGTTGACCAGCGTGCCGCTCGGATTTCCGGCGCCTGGGTGGACGACCATGCCGGCCGGCTTGTCGACGACGATCACGCTGGCGTCCTGATGGACGATGGGGAAGTCCAGCGGTTGCGCCGCCTGCCAATCGAATCGGGGCTGCCGTTCGGCGCGCACGACGATGCGCTCGCCGCCTTCGAGCGCCATGCTTGGCTTCGCGCGCGCGCCATCCACGGTCACCGCGCCGAGGCGTATCCAGCGCGCCAGTTCCGTGCGCGACGCGGCTTCGCCGTGGTGCGCGGCCAACGCCGTCAAGGCGGCGTCGAGGCGCGCGCCGGCGAACTCCGGCGGCACGGCGATGTCCAATTCGACCGCCGACATCGGCGCACTCCTCCTGTGAAGCAGGCTTCGTTTGGCCTAGACTCAGCGAACACCATGAATCTTCCGAAGATGAACCGGATTTTGGAAGCCCGCTGGCGAAAGACGTCAGCCGCTCTCTTCTGCTGGCTTGCGGCTTGCGGCTTGGCCGTCGCGTCCGGCTGCGCGTGGATGCCGTTCATCGGCGACGAAGAAGACGATCTGGAGACCGAGACCAGCGAGCAAGCGCTCTACCGGCGCGCGCAAGCCGGGCTGCGCACCGGCAACTTCACGCAGAGCATCACGCGCCTGCAACGGCTGGAGGCGCGGTTTCCCTTTGGCCGCTATGCCGAGCAAGCGCAGCTGGAGCTGATCTACGCCAACCACATGGCGCGGGATCTGGATGCCGCCGAGGCGGCTGCCGAGCGCTTCATCCGCCTGCATCCGCAGCATCCGAACGTGGACTACGCCTACTACATGAAGGGCATCACCGCTCTGGCGCGGGATCGGGGCGCCACCGGGCGCTTCATGAAGACCGAGCTGTCGCAGCGCGACGTCTCCAACCTGCAGCAGGCCTTCGCGGACTTCAACGATCTCATTCGCCAGTTCCCGAACAGCGAATTCGCCAAGGACGCGCAGCAGCGGATGGTCTATCTGCGCAACGTGCTGGCCGCTTCCGAAGTCCACATCGCCAGCTACTACTTGGGCCGCGGCGCCTTCGTGGCAGCGGCCAACCGCGCCCGTCACGTCGTGGAGAACTACTCGCAGACCCCCGCCGCGCCGGATGCGCTGGCGGTGCTCGTCGAGGCGAACTGGAAGCTCGGCCTGAAGGAGGCCGCCGAAGACGCCCTGCAGGTGCTGGCCTTGAACTTTCCCGACTACCGCGGCTTCGACAAGGACGGCAAGCTGGTGCTCAAGAACGTGGTCGAGAACCGCCGCCGCACTTGGCTGAACATGGTGAGCTTCGGTCTCCTGAGTCGTCCCGACGCCCCGCCGCCGCTGGAAATTCCGCGCCCGAGGAGCGCAGCCCAAGGGCCGACTTGAGGGGGTCGCCGCCCTGAGCGGGGAATCCGAACCCGTGCGGCATCGTGAAATCCCGCTCACGCCGGGCGATTGTCCTACTTGAATTGCAGACTTTGCCCGTCGCGGCAGGACTTGAGGCCGGCCATGCTGTGTGCCTTGAACGGGTGGTTCGAGGCAACGGCCATGGCCAATATCGTCCCAGCGCGCCATCGCGGCGCCACGCTTGCAGAGTTGATGACGGCGTTGGCGATCGCCGCGATCCTCGTCGGCGTCGCCGCGCCGAACATGGCCACGCTGGTCTCTGGACGGGAAGCCGATGCCGCGATTGAACGGCAGCGCGCCGCCGTGCAGATGGCTCGGCAATTCGCCGTCGCCCGCCGCACAACCGCGACGCTGTGCCCGGCCAGCGGCGAGACCTGCGGCCGGCGCGACACATGGCACGACGGCGCATTGGTCTTTCTCGATGCCAACGGCAATGCCCGCCGCGACCCGGGCGAGGCAATCCTGCACCGAATGGCGCCGCTGCCCGCCGGCTACCGCCTGACCTGGCGCTCCTTCCGCAACCGCACGTCCCTCTCCATGCGCCCCACAGGACTGACGGACAGGCAGAACGGCAGCATGCTGCTGTGCCCGCCCGACGGCGAGCTTGCGAACGCGCGCCTGCTGGTCGTCAACGCCCAAGGCCGAACGCGACTCGCCATCGACAGCAACGGCGACGGCATCGTGGAACGGGCCAACGGCCGCGCCGTGGCGTGCTGATCAGCGGGATCACCAAGTGAAGGCGTATGATCGGCGGCGCGAGGAGACCGCCATGCCAACCGAACAGATCGTGGTGCCCCGAATTCCTTGGCTCTCCGAGCCGCCTGAGCCGGCCATCGGCAGCCCGAACCCCTACGCGGCCACGCCTTCCCCCGCGAAGGAGACCGTGCTGGCCGTCATCAGGGAACTGTCCGGCGAACTGGCGCTGCTCGGCGTCACCGACATCGGGCTGTTCGGCAGCGTGGCCCGCGGCGACGACGGCCCCGACAGCGACATCGACGTTGCCGTGCAGGTGCCGGGCGGCGACATCGGAATGTCGCTGCGCATCGCCAAGCTCCTGGAAGTCCACTGCAACCGCCGCGTCGACCTCACGCGGCTTCCGTTGTGCTGGCCGCTGTCGCGCACGGCGGCAGACGACCTCCTCATGGTGTTGTGATGAGGAAGTTGACCCGCAACGACGGGAGATTGCCCTTCAAGGAACGCCGCGAAGCGATCCTCGACAGCATCGACAAGCTGCTGGAACTGAGGAGCATGGGCTACGAGAAGTTCGTCTCCGACTTCTGGTTCGTGGATTCCGCCGCACTACGCCTAGCCGCCATCGGCGAGCTTGTTCGCCCCAATTCGGGACATGCCAGCCCGGAGACAATCGAGACCTTTCACGCCGCAAGGAACACGCTCGCGCATCACTATCACGCCATTCAAGCAGATGAAATCTGGGGCTTGATGGGGCAAATCGACGGCCTCCGCGATGAAGTGGCGGCGCGGGCCGAGCCCGAAAGCATGACGTAAGTGTTGATTTGGCAGCAGCCAGTGAGCGGTTTGGAGGTGCGGCTAGGTCTCGCGCTTGCCCGCCGACAGCCAGCGGCGCGCCTTGTCCCAGGCGCGGGACGCGCCGCCGTGGCGCAGGAAGTCTTCGGTGATAGTGGTTCTCGAGGGCGAGAAGTTGCCCCACGCCGCCTCTAGGTAGGGTCTGCTCGATGCGGCCAGACTGGTGTAGAACCCCTGCCGCTCGACATTCCCCAAGACGCCACGGTAGTGCGCGAGCACATGCCGGTCGAGCAGCGTGCCGGCCGCTTGCACGGTGGAAAGCGCGCCGCTGCCGAGTCGCCCCACCTTGTCCAGCGAGGCGAGGGTGACGGCGCCGGAGATGCGGAACGTGCTGACGCCTTGGCGCCGCGCGGCGTCGTGCAGGTCGCTCCACATCCGCCGCAGTTCGGGCTGCGGCAGCACCTCGGCAATGTCGATCCTGGTCAAGGCTTCGCGGGTTTGGCGCACCGTTTCCTTGAGCCCGTCGGCGGAAAGCGGCGGCTGGTCGAAGGCGTTTGCCGTTTGGCCGCTGAAGTCGGCCACTTGGTCGAGCAGGTCGTCCACGCGCCGAATCTTCGAGGCATCGGCGATCACGCCCTGGCGCTGCATCTCTTCGGCCATCTCGCGCAGATAGGCTTGGGAGCCGTAGGCCAAGTCGCTGACGATGGCGAGCAGGAGCATGGGCGAGAGGTGCAGGGTGGCGAGGCTGGCCACGTCGATGAAGTTGCCGACCGTCTTGCGCGCCAGAAACTCGCTGCTGCCGCGTTCGGGACTGTCGACGCGGCCTATCCGCTCGGCCATGAAGTCGAGCATCTGCCCCACGAAGACCTGGTAGGTCTTGGCATTGCGCACGGCGTCCGGGAGCACCACGGCAGCCGACTCCCGCAGCGTGCCGCCGACCACGCCGGCCGTGCTGCGCAGCACCCGTTCCGGCAGCGACAATCCGTACCAGACGCGGTGCCGGGCGCTGCCGCCGCCGGAGTGACCGTCCGCTGCGGCGGGCTTCGCCGGGGGCGGACTCCGCTCGTCGTTGTCCGGGCCTTCGTCGTTCATTTGGCCCGGCGGCGCCGCTCTCGGAACGGGTGCGCCGCCACGACCTCTTCGTTCAGCTCGACGCCGAGGCCCGGCTTGGTCGGCGGAATGATGTAGCCGTCCTCCCAGCGGATCGGCTCTTTCAGTATTTCGGCGTGGAAGCCGTCGAAGCGGCCGATGCTTTCCTGCACCAGAAAGTTGGGGCTGCACGTGTCCACCTGGATGTTGGCGGCGGCTTCGATTGGGCCGCAGTAGAGGTGCGGGGCGATCTGCGCGTAGTGCGCCTCGGCCATGCCAGCGATCTTGCGCGCCTCGAGGATGCCGCCGACGCGCCCGAGCGCCATCTGCAGGATGGCGGCGGCCTGGGATTCGAGCAGCTCGCGGAACTCGAACTTGGTGGCGAGGCGTTCGCCGGTGGCCACCGGTATGGTGGTCGAACGCGCCACCCGGGCCATTTCGTCCGTGTTCTCCGGCGGCACCGGCTCCTCGAACCAGAGCGGATCGTATTGCTCGATGCGGCGCGCGAAGCGAATCGCGCCGGAGGTCGTGGATTGGCCATGCGTGCCGATGAGGATGTCGGCCTTGTTGCCCACCGCCTCGCGCACGGCGCGCACGACGGCTTCGGCGTTGTCCAGCCGGTCGAGAGGCGGTTCGCGGGGGTCGGCGTTGCCCATCACGTCGATGAGCGGGTCGAACTTCACCGCCGTGAAGCCCTCCGCCACATGCGCCAGCGCGCTCGCCGATGCCGCGCCGGCGTCGGTGTGCGTGGGGCGGCGCGAGGTGTCGCCGGGCGCTGGCCACAAGTAGGTGTAGGAGCGCAGCTTGTCGTGGTAGCGCCCGCCGAGCAGGTTGTAGATCGGCTGGTTCAAGGCTTTGCCAACGATGTCCCAGCAGGCCATCTCCAGGGCGCTCAGCACGCCGGTGAGGGCGTGGTCCGGATGCTGGTGGTGGTCGTGGGACTCGTAGCCTTCGCCGTAGTAGACGTTGCGCCACAGGCGCTCGATCTGGAACGGGTCGCTGCCGACGGCGTAGGTCTCGCCCACGTCTTCGATCAGCTTGGCGACGGTGAGCGGATGGAACGGCGCCTTGTAGACCTCGCCGACGCCGACGATGCCGTCGTCCGTCGTCAGCTTGGCGAACACCCAATGCCGCCCGCCGCGGTGGGGCGGCGGCGTGCTCACCACGAGCGGGATGACAGAGTCGATCTTCATGCGCTTGCTCCGCGTTCTGCAGGTCGATTGGCTTCGGCGAGCGCCGCCTCGGCGAAGGCGTCCACGGCTGCTCGGAGGTCGGCGACCCGATGCTTTCCGGTGCGCTCGGTGAAGCAGAACGAGAGCCGCACTTGGCCGAGGCCTGCCTTCGGGTTCCGCTGGCGGGCGTCGGGCGGGTAGAAGTCGTACATGGGGACGACGACCACGCCGTGTTCGGCCACCATCCTGGCGATGAAGTCGTCGTTGGTGACCACATGCCCGTCCAGAAACGTGAAGACGCTGAAGAACCCGGCCTGGGGCACGGTCCATGCGAAATGCGGCGAATCCGCGCCGAGCCGGCGTTCCAGCCCATCCAGCAGGATGGCGCGGTTCTCGCGGTACACGGCCAGCTTGCCCTCGGCCACCGGCCACAGCGAATCGCGGCGGCGGCAGGATTCGTCGAACAGCAGCGCCTCGAAGGAACGCAGCGCCTGCGGATTGTGGAAGAGGATGTCGGCGCTCGCTTCGGCGAGCAGCAGATCGGTGAGGGATGCCCGCTCACCCTGCTCGATCTCCACCGTCGCCTCGGTATAGGCGAAGCCGATGCGCGGCCCCGGCAGGCCGATCTTCGAACCCGTGAAGAGATGCACCGTGCGCTCGGCGTCCATGGCGAAGAACGGGCGCGGGCGCTGCTTGGGCTCGGCGTAGCTGATGTAGACGTAGGGCGCGTCTTCGACGATCAGAATGCCTTCGTCGGCGGCGATGTCCAGGATCGCGCGCCGGCGCTCGGCGCTGAACGAAAAGCCGGCCGGATTGTGGCCGTCCGGCACCGTGTAGTAGAAGGGCACGAAGCAGCCCTCGGCGCGCGCCCGGCGGATCGCCTCGCGGAACTCGTCTGGGCGCGGGCCTTCGTCGTCCATGTCCACGCTGAACACGCGCGCGTGTCGGCACAGCGCCGCGCGGGCGAGGAATCCAGCGTAGGTCGGCGCATCGGCGATGTAGGCGATGGGCCGCCCGGGACGCTCGAAGATCGAGCAGATCAGGTTGATGCCGCCGGTGGCGCCGACGGTCGGCACCAGCTTGCCGGCGTCGATGGCCACGCCCCAGTCGTTGCCGTAGACGGCGGCGAAGGATTCCCGCGGGCTTGTCGGCCCTAGCGTGTCCGTATAGGCGTAGCACTCGCGCAGGAACTCCGGCAGCGGGCCGTCGTCCTGGGCGTTGAGTCCTTCGCGCATCCGCAAGTGGTCGAAGAACGATTGCTGCTGGGCGAGGAAGCCGCGCGGATCGGTCACTTCGGGATTGGGATAGCCAGCGCCGAGGTGGTGGATGGCAAGGCCCTTGGCTTCGGCGACGGCGCGCAGCTGCGGCAGCGACGCCGCCATCTTGCGCGTCACGGAGACCGGCTGCGCGACGACCGCCGGCGCTCTCAAGGTCGGCTTCATGGCGCGACTTTAGCAGCGAAGCCGCGCTGCCGTGGCAGCGAAGTCCGCAGCGAGCGCGGCCACCGTGGGATGCCGTCGCGCCGGGTCCTCGGCGCAGGCCGTCTTCGCCACTGTCGAGGCCGCCGCGCCAAGGAAGATCGTCATCGTGCGGCCAAGGGCGAAGACCGTGGTGCGTTCGTCGATCAAGCGCCCCTTCTCGAACTCCTCCGGCGCCATGAAGCGCGTGGAGCCGAACATCCGCCCCATGGTGTTGCGGCAGGGCCCAAGCGAATAGTGGTCGAGGTCGAAGACGTGCAGGCGCTTGGCGGCGAAGTCGTACATCAAGCAGCCGTCGTAGAAGTCGCCGACGACCCACCCCTCGGCGGCGAGTTCGACATGCAGGCCGAGCAGCGTCTGCACCACCGCCAGCCGTTCGCCCTGGGGCAGATGCAGGAAGCGCTGCCACGCCGTGGTGGGATCGTCGCGCCGTTCGCGCTTCGCGTGCAGATGTTCGCCGTCCGCCCACTCGTAGACCAGCGCCCGTCCCCACGCGCACTCGCAGGAGCGTACGAAGGGCGTCAGCGCCGGGTGGGAGACGCTTCGCGCCAGCCGTTCGGCGTTGCCGAGCAGCGCCAGACGGTCGGCGTGGGCGAGCGGCAATCCAATCGCGTGGGGAGCGCCGGCCGTCTTCACGAAGTAGCGCGCGCCGCGCGCTTCGACGCCGAAGGAGACGTTGCCGGAATCCTGCTCGTCGAAGCGGGCGAAGATGCGGCCGGCCGGGTCGGCGAACTCCCGGCGCAGCAAATCGGCCGCCACGTCGGCGAACGTGCTCGTCGTCACCGGCATCTGCCGTGCGAACGCGAGCTCACTGCGCGATCAACGTCGTCAACACATGCGGCGCGAGCCGCGTGTTGTAGATCAGCACGTCGTCCTTGCCGTCGGCGTTGAAGTCCACGAGGAGCGTGTTGCGCTCGTCGTCCGGCAGAGCGACCGCCACCACCTGGGGCTTGCCGGCCCAGGGCGCGGCATCGTCGCCGGCGTAGACGCGCAGTTCGTCGCGCCCCTTGCCGAGGATCAGATCGGCATGGCCGTCGCCATGCACGTCGCCGACCAGCACCGGCGGGAAGAACACGCCCTCGCCGACCGGATAGAGCCGCGGACGCACGCGCCGCTTGCCGAAGGGCTTGCGCGGGAAGTCGTCGCCCTCCATTCGGTACAGCTCCGCATTGAGCGCCACCGAGCGGCCGATGATCGCCCGCAACATGCCGCCGAGGCCCACGACGACGTCGACGAACAGCATGTCGATGGCCCCGTCGCCATCGAAGTCGCGCAGCGTCGCCTTGGAATAGCCCGCCGCCTGCAGCGCCCCGGCGCGGCCCCGTGGCCGAACCCAGGCGTCCGGCGCCGGTGGGAACGCGATGCCCTCGGCAGTGGCCGCGCCGAAGTAGACGCGATAGGTGCTGCGGTGGTTGCCGAGGCTGCGGCCTTCCAGCCCCTGCGTCACGAGGTCGGCCACGCCGTCGCCGTTCATGTCCTCGAGCGCGTGCAGCATGGTGAGCTGCGTCTTCTTGCGCAGGCCCGAGAGCAGGCCGAACAGGTTCTCGTCCGTGTACTCGAACATGAGCGAGTAGCCGCCGTCGGTGTCGAAGGGCACCTCCGTGACGAAGGGCGTTGCCACGGACGCGAACTGCCCGTCTTCGCTTTGGAAGTGGACGTCAAAGCGATCCTCGTTCCAGAACACCAGATCGTCGCGCCCATCCTGGTTGTAGTCCGCTTGGTAGACGCGCCCTTGGTACCACGGCAGATTGCCGGCGGTGATGCCGTCGGCGCCGTATGGCCGCTGCTCGCCCACGGCGGTCGCTGCCAGATAGGGTTCCGGCGGGCCGAGCTTCGCGGGTTCGGAGAACGTGCCGGCGCTGGATTGCGTGGCCACCCAGAAGCCGTCGGTGTCCGGCAGCAGGAGGTCGTCCAAGGCATCGCCGTTGAGGTCGCGCATGATGTCCAGGCGCGGCAACGGGCCGTCCTCCCCGCTGCGGTAGCGGGTCTCCACCTCGGCGAGGGAATGTTGCGTTCCCGTGTGCGGATCGAGCCAGCTCACGCGCCCGTGCTCGTACGCGACGAGGCGTTCCCGGCCGGCGATGGCGGCCTTGTCGACGAACAGCGTCCTCGGGTTCAGCCGCGCTTCGACGGCCACCGCCCAGCCGTCGTCGGCCAGCGCGAGGATGCGCACGCTCGGGCCCTCCGTGGCCGTGTGCGGGCCGACGAGCGCCACGCTGGCATGGCCTTGCGCATGGTCGAGGAAGGCGCCGGCCAAGACCGTTTCCTTCGTGTCGCCGGTGGTGAAGGCATGGCGCGTGAAGGCCGCATCGGCGCCGTGCGCCATCTCGCAAACTGCGAGCAGCAGGATGCCGGCGCACGCCCAGCGTTGGTTCGCGCCAGCGCCCGTGCTGGCCCTGTGGGCTTCGGAAGTCTGGAGGTTCGACATGTGGGCAGTATGCTCTTTGGTGGGCGGCGCAGTTTGGTCGGCAATTCGCAATTGAATCGTGAACACTGTGGAAATCATGTGGAGGCGGCCCCGTCGGCGGGCTGCCGGATGCGCTGGCGTTTCCCGGCGCGGCGCTTGGGCGCTCGCCGTGGCCCTTGCGGTCGGCACTTGGCCGGCGGCGGGGGTGGAAACCCTCGACGTGGTGGTCCACCGCGTCGTCCCTCACGACGTTGAGGCGTTCACCCAAGGCCTGCTGTGGTGGAACGGCAAGCTCTACGAGAGCACCGGGCGGCGCGGCAAGTCGGAACTGCGCCGCCTGGATCCCCTCACCGGCGCCGTGGAGCAGCGCGCCGCCATTCCCGTGTTCTTCTTCGGCGAAGGCTTGGCGCGGGCCGGCGACCGGCTGCACATGCTCACCTGGCAGGGGGAGCGTGCGTTCGTGTTCGACTTGGCGACCTTACGGCGGCGGCTGGAAACCCGCACCTATCGGGGCGAGGGCTGGGGGCTGTGCCACGACGGCAAGCGCTTCGTGATGAGCGACGGCTCGAATCGGCTGACCTTCCGCGACACCGCTTCCTTCGCCGTGGTCGGCAGCATCGGCGTGACCCTCGACGGCACCGAGCAGGCGTTGCTGAACGAGCTGGAGTGCGTCGGCGAGACGATCTACGCCAACGTCTTCCAACGCGACCTCATCGTGCGCATCGACGCCGCCACCGGGCGCGTGACGCAGCGCATCGACGCGAGCGGCCTGCTGAGCGCCGAAGCCGCCGCCAACGCCGACGTGCTGAACGGCATCGCCCACCGCCCAGACACCGGCCGCTTCTACCTCACCGGCAAGCTCTGGCCGTCGATCTTCGAGGTGTCGTTCGAATGACGCGACCGGACGCCGAGGAGGAGCGCATCGGTGCCGCCCAGGCCGCCATGTGGTGGCATAATCCACCAGTCTCCGCTAGGGTGTTGGAGTACGAGCGGTGAGGTAGGAAGCGATGGTCAAGACGCGCGGTTTGGTTGCAAGCGTGCTGTTGGGCTGGGTGCTGTGCGCCGCCCAGCCAGCGATGGCGCAAGAACCGGACACCACTTTCCCCTCAAGCCTGCCGCAGTTGTTCACCCCCGCGCCGGATGCCGCGCCAGTGGACCTCGTCGAACCGTCAACCACTCCTTCTGTTCCGGCGCCGCAAAAAAAACGCCATCAAGCGGTGCAAATCGATTTCGCGCAGTTGAGCGAAGCCCATGAAGCGCTTGCCGAAGGGCGCAGCGCGGAGCTGGCCGTCAGTTTGCCCAACCTCCCGTTGCCGGTGGTCTTGACCGCCGCAAGCGACACGCTTCGGGGCTATGCCGTGTCTGGTCGCGTGGCCAACGATCCTCTCAGCGCAGTGAACATCGTCGTCAACGGGCGCTCGGTGGCCGGGAACATCCGGCGGGCGGGGAAGTTGCACACGATCCGCACCGCTGGCGCCGGATACTATGTGCAGACGCTGGACGGCTCGACGACGCCGCGCTGCGAGGTCGCGCGGTTGAGCGAGCTGGACCGCGAAGCTGCTCAAGTGCCGCTCCCACGCAGTCCCGCCGCCAATGTCGTCCAAAACGACGGTGCGCTGGACGACGGCAGCGAAATCGACGTGCTCGTCGTCTACACGCCAAGCGGCAGGCGTTCCGCTGGCGGCCACCAAGGCATGCGCACATTGATGGAAATGCTAGTGCAGGAGACGAACCAAGCCTACAACGACAGCGACGTGCGCCAACGGATCAGGCTGGTCGCAGCGACCGAAGTGGATTACGAACTGCAGGATAGCGATCTCGATGACCTCAGGCACCTTACTCGAAAGGCTGACGGGCATATGGACGAAGTTCACCAGATCCGGGATCTCTATGCCGCCGACTTGGTCCTGCTATACCGGCCCTTCGGCGGTGGCCGAGCTTGGCACCTTGAAGACCCCTCCGCGACGACCGGCGAAAGCTGGGGCTTCGCCGTCTCAAATTGGCATGTATTTGCGCATGAGCTTGGCCACAACATGGGTCTCATGCACCACCGCAGCGACGACGCCGGCAACCTGCCCCACCCATACAGCCACGGCTATCGCTTCAGACATGGCGGGGTGCAGTACGGAACCATCATGAGCACTTCCCAAGGATTGCTGCGGTTCTCGAACCCGCGCCATCTTTATCCGAACGACTTGGGCGTTCCGTTGGGTGTTGCGGGAGACACACCCACATCAAGCCCGGACGGCCCCGCCGACGCAGCAAGGAGCTTAAACGAAACCGCAGCAGTGATTGCCAATTTTCGGTCCAGCGCCACCAGATGCGAGTACGGCTTGCCATTGCCGAAGGACGTCGCCACCCAGGGCGGTTCGTTCGTCGTCTCCGTCGCGACAGCCACCGACTGTTCATGGGATGCGAGGTCCCTGGATCCTGCAGTGTCGATCACCGACGGCTTGAGCGGCACGGGCAGTGGCCAGGTGGCCTTCACCGTCGAACGTAACTTGGGGTGGCCCCGTGAAGTCGCCCTTCGAGTTGCGGGTGAGATCTACTCCTTCCACCAAGACGGTAACAGGCAATTCGTGTCCGTCTGCGACAGGAGCATAGGTGTTAGGGAAGCGATCTCAGCCGCGCTGGATGGCGAGCCATGTGCCGACATTTCCACTGGAGATCTCGCCCGCGTTGGATCGCTCAAGATCCAAGGCAGCGTTTCGCCGGGCGACTTCGACGGACTCACTGGTCTAGCATCTCTAGCGCTCTACCTATCTACCGGCTATTGCAGTGGGTGTGAAATTGGTTCCGGGCCTTCTATTATTCCTCACCTAGACTATCGGACATTCGCAGGTGCAGGGCTGGAAAATCTACAAAGCCTAAGCCTAATCTCCGGTCGAAGTGCGCTACACCTTAGACGTGGCGTGTTCGAAGGGCTAGATTCTCTCGAAGATCTTGAATTGTTCTACGTGTCTTGGGAAGAGGGAGTATTCGAAGACACGTCCTCTTTGAAAGAACTCACTCTCAATAACTATCCGCGCAGCGTATTGCCCAGCGGAGCGTTCCGTGGCCTCAACAGGCTAGTACGACTTTGGTCGCGTTGGGGTCTATTCGAGACTATTGGCGCCCGGGCGTTTCAAGGGCTGTCGAGCTTGCTCCAACTCGAATTCGTTGATGGTCATTTGTCGCATTTGCCTCAGGGTTCTTTCGAGGATCTTCCGGAACTAAGGTCCCTCTTTCTCGGAGGTAATCGTTTGACCACTCTTAGCAAGGGCCAGTTCCAAGGTGCCTCGAAGCTCCTTTTGATTCAGCTCAGCGACAACCCAATAAGGGATATCGATGCGGATGCTTTCAGCGGTCTGCCTCTTTCGACTCTGTACCTTAGAAACCTAGATCTGACACACTTGGATTCGGGCGTATTTAGCGATCTCTTTGAATGCACCGTGATTTTGTCGGGCAATAAATTGGCCACGTTGGATTCGCGTGTTTTCTCCGGTGCAAGGATCGTTCGTCTGGACCTTAGCGACAACTACATCTCGGATATTGGTTTTCTATCTGCCTTGAGCTATGCGAGGGAAATTAATCTGAGCGGTAATAGCATTGTGGACGTTTCACCCTTGGCCAGAATTAGCGGTATTTCGACATTGGACCTCTCCCGAAATGGGATTGTCGACATCTCGCCGTTGGCGGCTCTACCCAGTCAGTTGACGTATCTTGATCTCTCCCACAATGATATTGTCGACATCTCTCCATTGTTGGCGCACGATGGGCCGATTGGAGAAGACAGTGCGCTATTTCTGCACGGAAACAGATTGCAAGGCCCCACCGCGGATGAACACTTCACGATGCTTCGTTCTCGGGGTGTCCGGGTGTTTCACGTCGTCGTTTGGCCGATGGATTCATCGGCCTTGGAAGGTGAGGAGTTTGAGTTCGCGGTCCGCTTGTCGTCAGAAGGCAGCTCTGCGGTGTCCGTGGATTGGCAGCTTGTCTTCGCGGCTAATCCTTCTGATCGACAGACGGTGCTTGCCGATGTCTTATTGACGGCGGGCGCCAGCGACCTTGGTTTCGGCATATATTACAACCGATATGGTTGTAGTGCGGGAGGGCATTGCCATATAGATGGCCTTGGCGGCGAGTTGACGGTAGGCGCCATGAACGGATTGGGCTACGCGAAAACGCCCGCAGTCAGGGACGACCATGAGGAGCAGCACGAAACCTTCGCGTTCGTTCTTCTGCCGGGTGCGTCGATGTTTGCCGAAGGAGTCACTCTGGACGTCTACATCCCTTGGCTGCTCGGGCTATTCGGGGCGGCACGGCAATCGATGGCGGCGGGGCTCATTGTCGATCCTGCCGGACCGTCGCACCATGTTCCTTTGTTCTTGGCGCGTGAGGACGCATGGGGACGCCAAAGTGTTCTGCGGATGGCCCATCCAATGGACGGGAGTCCGGCGCATGTCGAGGTGTTCGACAGTTTCGGCGCAAGACATGGGACCACGACGTTGTCAACGAGGAATGCGTCTTCGCACCGCCGGTTCGATCTTTCCCGTAGGGCGGTCGTGCAATTCGATTCCAACGACCTGGAGGGCGGCAACCATGAGACGGGGTTGTCGAGGGGAGTCGGGGTGGGCAGATCGGATTGGCACTTGAAGGTCTGGGCCAACGACGTGGAGGCGCTCTCGTATGTGCGTCATGCGGACGGGTTCCTCACGAGCGTCCACGATGTGGCGGGGCGAGGGGCCGATGGCACATACGTCGTGCCGATCTTCAATCCAGCAAGCCAACCAGAGCGACGGAGCATCCTGCGGCTCGTGAATCCGGGCGTCGAGGCCAGCGAGGTGCGGATTGTCGGCACGGACGATGCGGGGGAGAGGCCGGGCGATGCTATTGGTCTCTCGATCGAGCCGGGCGGCGTGCGGGAGTTGTCGGCGGCGGACCTCGAGGCCGGGGGGAATCTCCGCGGCGCCTTGGGAGACGGGCAGGGAAAATGGCGGCTCGACGTGTCGTCCGACGCGCCGATCCTGGTGGCGAACTTGCTTGAGAACCCCACCGGACACCTGACTAATCTCTCCACCGTGCCGGACAACAAGGAGCGCGGGACCGATGGGGCGACGACGCACCATGTGCCGCTGTTCCTTTCCGCCGCCGATGAGTGGGGCCGGCGCTCGTTCCTCAGGGTCGTCAACAACGACGAAAACGCGGCCGTCGTGCGAGTTCGGCCTTTCGACAACACCGTCCGCGACTATGGCAGCGTGAGCCTCACGGTTGCAGCGGGAAAAGTGGCGTATTTCAACTCGCACCACCTTGAAGTCGGCGGTCGTGGCTTGTCGGGCGGCGTGGGAGCTGGCGAAGGCGACTGGCGGCTCGAACTAGAAGCGATGGAGGACATTGACGTGCTCACATATGTTCGGCACGCCGACGGCCTTCTGACGAGCATGCACGATGTGGTGCGAGCGTCGCCGGAGGGCCATGTCGTACCCATCTTCGGCCCGGCAGACGACGATCAGAAGAGCCTGCTGCGCCTTGTGAATCCCCGCGAAGATGATGCCGAAGTGGTCATTCGCGGCATTGACGACCGTGGTGCAACGAGCGACCGCGTGCGCTTGGTGGTGCCGGCCAGACGATCAAGGACCATTACGGCCCAAGAGATGGAGGCCGGTCACGACGCCATCGAGGGGGCGCTGGGCAACGGCGAGGGGAAGTGGCGCCTCGTCGTGAGGTCCGACGTCCAGATCCAAGTGATGAGCCTTCTCGAAGGCGCCTCCGGACATCTTGCGAACTTGTCCACGACTCCCTTGCGTTGATGCAACGACGACAGCGAAGCAGGAGTGGGGCAGGCAACGCTGAGCGCGTGCGCTTCCAGGCTCAAGCAAGCTACGGTCTTTAGGTGCTCTGTCCGGTCTATGTGCTCCCGATACTCAGACGGCGAGCGGTGGTACGGCCGACCAAGCTCGGCTACAGTGTCGGTACGCGAGCGTGGGGAGGCAGGGCGATGGTCAAGACGCGCGGCTTGCTGGAGGGTGCGCTGTTGGCTTGGGCATTGTGCGCCGCCCAGCCGGCGATGGGGCAGGATCCCGTGGACGGCGCGTGCGACGAGAGCGTCCGCAACGGCTGCTCCGCCGGCACGCCCAACGACGCGGCATTCCCCGACGGCCCATCCGTGCATGCGTGGCGCTGCGACGGCTTGCACGGCGGAACGAACTCCGGAATATGCGAACTGTGGTTCTCCACGAACGGCGTTTGCGACGAAAGCGTGCGCAACGGCTGCGCCGCGGGCCGGCCCAACGACGCGGCGTTCCCGGACACTCCAACCGAATACGCGTGGCGCTGCGACGGCTTGAACGCCGGCCAGAATTCCGGCAGGTGCGTCAAGTTCCTTCCCGTGGACGGCGTCTGCGACGACGGCTTGCGCAACGGCTGCTCGGCCGGCACCCCCAACGACGCCGCGATCCCGGACAACGCGACGGCGTACCTCTGGCGCTGCGACGGCGAGCACGGCGGGCGGAACTCGAGCAAGTGTCACATCCCCGTGGCGGACGTCGTGGACGGCGTGTGCGACGACAGCGTCCGCAACGGCTGTTCGGCCGGCACCGCCAACGACGACGCGATCGCGGACACTTCAAACGCGTACCTTTGGCGTTGCGACGGCCTGCGCGGCGGCGAGAACTCGGACAAATGCCACAAGTTCGTACCCGTGGACGGCGCGTGCGACGACAGCGTCCGCAACGGCTGTTCGGCCGGCACCGCCAACGACGACGCGATCGCGGACACCTCGAACGCGTACCTCTGGCGCTGCGACGGCCTGCACGGCGGCTCGAACTCGGACAAGTGCCACAAGTTCATGCCCGTGGACGGCGCGTGCGACGACAGCGTCCGCAACGGCTGCACGACCGGCACGGCTAACGACGACGCGATCGCGGACACCTCGAACGCGTACCTTTGGCGCTGCGACGGCCTGCACGGCGGCTCGAACTCGGACAAATGCCACAAGTTCATGCCCGTGGACGGCGTGTGCGACGACAGCGTCCGCAACGGCTGCACGGCCGGTACCGCCAACGACGCCGCGATTGCGGACAACGCCACGGTGTACCTGTGGCGCTGCGACGGCGAGCATGGCGGGCGGAACTCGGAGAAGTGCCACATCCGCGTTGAGGACGTGGTGGACGGCGCCTGCGACGAGAGCGTGCGCAACGGCTGTTCGGCCGGCACCGCCAACGACGACGCGTTTCCGGACAGCCCGACCGTCTACGCCTGGCGCTGCGACGGCTCGCACGGCGGCGGGAACTCCGGCAGGTGCAGCAAGTTCGTGCCGGTGGATGGCGTGTGCAACGACAGCGTGCGCAACGGCTGCACGGCCGGGACGCCCAACGACGCGGCGTTCGCGGACAACGCGACGGGATATCTCTGGCGCTGCGACGGCGAGGACGGCGGGCGGAACTCGAGCAAGTGCTTCATCCGCGTGGAGGACGTGCCGGTGGACGGCGTGTGCGACGAGAACGTGCGCAACGGCTGCTCGGCCGGGACGTCCAACGACGCCGCGATCCCGGACAGTTCGAACGCCTATCTATGGCGCTGCGACGGCCTGCACGGCGGCGAGAACTCGGAGAAGTGCCTCAAGTTCATCGCGGTGGACGGCGGCTGGTCGGATTGGAGCGCCTGCTCGGCGACCGCCTGCGGCAGCGGCGGCACGCAGACCCGCCATTGCGACAATCCATCGCCCCAAGGCGGTCAGGAATGCCTGAAGCTGGACGGCGCCCGGGGCACGAGCGAAACGCGCGCCTGCACAGGCAACGCTCCCGTCGATGGCGGCTGGTCCGCATGGGGCAGCTGCTCCGCCGCCGGTTGCGGCGCCACCGGCACCCAAACGCGAACTTGCGACAACCCGTCGCCGGGCTGCGGCGGCAGCGCTTGCAGCGGGCCGTCGTCGCGCTCCTGCACGGCGAACGAACCGGTGGACGGCGGCTGGTCCGCATGGAGCGCCTGCTCGGCAAGCGCCTGCGGTGTTGGCGGCACGCAGACGCGGGCCTGCACCCACCCGTCGCCGGCCTGCGGCGGCAGCGCCTGCGTTGGCGCGTCCTCGCGCTCCTGCACCGGCAGCGATCCGAGACCCGGCGGATGGACGGCTTGGAGCAGCTGCTCGGCAAGCGCTTGTGGCGCAAGCGGTACGCAGACGCGAACGTGCAGCTTGCCATCGCCAGGTTGCGGGGGCAGCAGTTGCTCTGGCGCATCCTCGCAATCCTGCACCGGAAGCAGCCCGAGGGACGGCGGCTGGTCGGCATGGAGCAGCTGCTCTGCCACCGCTTGCGGCGAGAGCGGCACGCAGACGCGAACGTGCAGCTTGCCGTCGCCGGGTTGCGGGGGCAGCAATTGCTCCGGCGCATTCTCGCGGGTCTGCACCGGGAACAGCCCGAGGGACGGCGTATGGCGGACGGGGCCTTGGGGAGGCTGGAGCAACTGCCTGCCATCCGGTGGGAGTTGCAAGCGAACCCGAAGCCGCACAGTCACTTGCATCGCCCCCGGCTGCGGGGGAGCTGACTGTCCTCAATCGACCAAGCCGCGAGCAATGGAATCGGTGGACTGCGTATGCACTCCTTGCCCTCGCCAAGCCGAAAGCTGGGGCAGCGGCTGCTCCTCTGATGTGGGCCCGGCGGCGGCTGGCACAAGCGTAACGGTTTCGAACACCGTTGCTTGCCGTAGCGGCTCCGCGACATTCCAGTGCAGCAGCAGCGGCAGTTGGGGCAGCCCCACCAACGCCAGCTGCACTGTCACGTCTCCTGTGAACGGCGCATGCAGCAGGACCGGCTGCTCTGCGGGCGTGAAGGAAAACCTCTCCGGGGGAAGGTGGCAATGCGTCGGCCGCTGCGGCGGCAGAACTGTTGGCTGCGAGCTCCCACCTTGTCCCAGCCAGAGCGTGAGCTGGGGCAGCTGCTCGTCTCGGGTGGGCCAGACTGCTGCTCGAACATCCGTAACCGTATCGGACACCGCTTCCTGCCGCAGCGGGTCCGCGACGTTCCGGTGCGGCACCGACGGCAGTTGGGGCAGCGCCACCAACACCAGCTGCACCGTCTCGCCGGCGCAAAACGGCGTGTGCCGTGGAACCGGCTGTTCCGTGGGTCAACGGCAGGGACGGCAATGCGTTGGTCTCTGTGGCGGCGCGACCGTCGACTGCTCCCCGTCCCGGCTCACCGTCAGCGTTTCTGTTTCTGCCTCCCGAAACAGGGCGACTGCGTCGGCGTCCGTATCTGGAGGCACTGCGCCGTACACCTATTCGTGGGGCGTAGCGGGGCCAGCCGGCATCTCCGGCTCGTCGTCTGGGCCAAGCATCAGGATCACCTACAGTCGTTCGGTCGAGAGCACCATAGACGTTACGGTCACTGTGAGGGATTCGGCCGGATCGACGGCTTCCGACACCTACTCTTGGGATCCGTAGGCTTCGCGGACGGGCAAGGAAGTCCGGAACATGTTTCAAGGAAACGGTTCGCCATGGCCTGGGCTCGACCTCGCGGAACGCGCTTTGCGCTGCGGGCGAGCTGGGGTGGTTGCGGCTCTGTTCTGGTCGGCCGGCGCGGCTGGGCAGACGTCCGCATCTTCGTGCGCGCTCTTCGGCCCCGAGCGGGCGGCGGAACTCGACTGGACGACGCGGCAGGCGCCCGTGCCGATCGTCGACGGCGCGCTGGCGCGACGGCTGCGGGCGTGCTTCGGGAAGGGCGCGGACGAGCCGATCCTCCGCGGCGACCTGCACCGGCTGCGCCGCTTCGGCCACCAAGGGGAGCATCTGGACGCGATCGCGCGCCTGGACGGCATCGAGCGCGCCGCCAATCTCGAGGAATTGCGGCTGCCGGGCAACCAGGTGGCCGACCTCGCGCCGCTGGCCGGCCTCGGGGCGCTGAGGGTGCTGGACCTCGCGCGCAACCAGGTGGCGGACGTGTCGCCGCTGGCGGCGAACGCCGGGCTTGGCGCGGGTGCCTCGGTGGATCTGACCGGCAACCCGCTGGGCCGCGCGGCGTTGGACGGCGGGCTGCGGCGCGTCGCCGCACAGGGCGCCTGGCTGGCCTTCGACAGACCGCGGGCGGGGTTCTTTCCGCCTGCCGGATTCGCGCGCGTCGTCAACCACGGCGCCGAGAGCGGCGAGGTGCGGATCGCCGGGTTCTCCTCGGACGCGAGCATTGGCGCCAAGACGCGGCAGTTCGAGCTGCGCTTCGGTCTGGCGGGCAACGCGGCGGCGAACTTCCGCCGCTTCCAGCTGTCGCCGAACAATCCCAGGGTCGCCGGCTTCGTCTCCCACGGCGGGCGCGTCGGCGCCGTCGACATGCTGGAGTTCGAGACGGATCTGGACATCGAAGTCTTGACGTACGCATACCACGCAGGCGGCCTTCTGACGACGATGCACGACCAGGCGCCCGTGTCGCTCGGCCTTCCCGTCTTCCACGCTGTCGATCCCGACTCGGACGGGCTTCGGGAGTCCTCCATCCGGCTGGAGCACCGGGGCGGTAGCGCGGACGGTGCCGACCGGGAAGAGCTTCTGCTGCACGGCCACGACGACGCGGGCGAGGGGCGCGAGGGGCGCATCGTCGTCTCGAAGGCGGTTCCGCAGACGTTCTCGGCGACGGCGCTGGCGGACGCCGGGCTGGGCGCCGGCGGGTGGCGCCTGCGGCTGTCGAGAGTCGAGGAGGGGCAGGCGGGCGCCTGGGCGGGGATGAGCCTGCTGAGGAGTCCCAGCGGCCATCTGGCCAACCTCTCGACTCGCCCGCATCGCCTGGAGTCGCCGTGGCTGCCGGCGGCGGGGAACCCGCTGGGGGAGGGCGTGGTGCGGGTCGTGAACCGCTCGAACCGGGCCGGCGCGGCGCGGATCTTCGCCGTGGACGACGCCGGCGACGCCCGCGAGCCGGTGGAGCTGGCGCTGTGGCCCCGGCAGACCCGGCGCTTCACTTCCCGCGACTTGGAGGAAGGCAACGCGCTGAATGGACTCTCAAGCGGCATCGGCGCGGGCGCGGGGAATTGGCGGCTGCGGTTCGAGTCCGAGCTGGACATCGTGGCGCTGACGCATCTGCGGCATGCGGACGGCTTCCTCGCGCCGATGCACGACGTGGCGCCGAGCGGCCTGGGCCGGCACGGCGTGGCGACCTTCGCGCCGGCGTCGAACGCGCGGCGGCGGAGCCTGCTGCGCATCGTCAACGTCGGCGCGGAGGCGGCATCCGTGACGGTGCGGGGGACGGACGACCGCGGGCGGCGAAGCGCGGAAGCGGCGCGGCTGGAGGTTCCCGCCGGCGCGGCGCGGACGTTGACGGCGACGGAGCTGGAGGAGGGCGGGCCGGGACTGGCGGGCCTGCTGGGCGACGGCGCGGGGATGTGGCGGCTGGCGGTGGAGTCGCGCCAGCCGCTGCGCGTGATGAGCCTGATGGAGAGCGACGGGCGGTTGACGAACATCTCCACGGCCATGCGCCTGGCCAGCTTGCCCGCGCCGGGCGGGCTGCCCGGCGACGCGGACGGAGACGACGTGGCGGACGGCGTGGACGTGGACGACGACAACGACGGCATCGCCGACGCGCGCGACGCGCTGCCCCTCGATCCGACCGAAAGCGTGGACACGGATGGCGACGGCATCGGCAACCTGGCGGACGACGACGACGACGGCGACGGGGTGGCGGACGCGGTGGACGGGCGGCCCCTCGACGCGTCCGGGCACACGTCGCCGAACGTCGCCGACTTCCGCCACTACCGCTTGGTCGGCGAACACCGCGGGGATTGGGCGTCCGAGGCCATTGCCGCCGGCGACTTCGACTGCGACGGCGTCGGCGACTTGGTCGTCGGCGCAGGGTCTTTTGGCGAGGATGGTTTTCTTGAAGCGCCCGGCGCCGTCTATCTGGTGTCTCTGGCGGACCTGCCCGCCGCCGATGCCGCCGACGGCCGGATCGACGGCGTCGTCTACCTCGGGCGGGTCGCCGACGAGCCGCGCTCTTGGAAACTGCTCGGCACTGGCCCTTCCGCGGATCGTGGACTGTTTCTGAGGAGAGGGCACGAACTCGGCACCGCCGCCGCCCTCGTTGGCGACATCGGCGGCGACGGCTGCGCGGACATTCTCCTTGGCGCGCCCGGGTTCGACTACTTCGCGGGTTCCGCATACCTTGTGTCCGGGCTTGATCTTGACGGCGCGGACCGCGCCGACGGGTTCAGCGACGGCGTGGTCGACGTCCGCCGCCTTGTCGAGCAGCCCGGCTCCTACGAATTCCTCGGCGAGTCCGGCAGCGCGGGCTGGCGGGTCGGCAGCGGGCCGGATCTGGACGGCGACGGCTTCGACGAGCTCCTGATCGCCGCGCCGGCGTATTCGAGCGTCTCCGGAACCGAGGAGGGCGACCGCCGAGGCGCGGCGTATCTGCTGGCGCGCCGCGACCTGGCGGCTCTGGACGCCGCGGACGGCGCCGTCGACGGCCGCGTCGCGCTGGCCTTCATCGAACACGGTCGGCGCTCGCGCCGGATCGTGGGTGCGCCGGGAGACGAGTTGGGCCTCTTCCTGGCCAATGGCGAGTTCGACGGCGACGGCCGGCCGGATCTCCTCTTGGGGGGAGTCAACGCGCTCTATCTGCTCGCCGCGGCGGACGTTCCCGTTCTCGATGCCGCGGACGGCGCGGAGGACGGCCTGCTCGATCTGGGCTTCTTCCCGGCCGGCGACGCCTCGTGGAAGCTGGCGGGGGAAATCGAGGATCTGGTGGCGTCCGGGCGCGCCACGAGCAGCGAGGGACGCTTCCGATGGCGCAACGTCGCGGCCGGCGACTTCGACGGCGACGGCTTGGACGATCTCATGGCGGCTGTGGAGCTGCCGGTGTTCCATTACCCCGACACCCCGCTGCCATCGCATGCATACCAAGGCTACTTGATTTCAGCGTCCGCGTTGGATGCCGCCGACCGGGCGGACGGGACGGCGGACCGTACTGTGGGCCTCCAACACGCAGTCGCGCAGGAGGGCTCGCTGCTCTTGGTGCCGCGCAACAGAGACAACTACGACAACGATGGCGGGTTCGGCGCCATGGCCTTCGCGGACATGGACGGCGACGGCATCGACGACGCGGTCATCGGCGACCCCTGGGAAGAGGGTTTCACGGTCGGGGTCCGCTGGCGCGGCGCGGTCTACGTCGCGTCCGGTTCTTACTTGAGCAACCTTGCCGTCGGCGCGCCGGACTTGTTCGCAAGTTTCGGAAAGGGACACGTCTATCTTCCCTTCGAGGAGCCCGACGGCGTTGGCCTGTGGAAGCTGGTCGGCGGAGTCGGCGAGCGGTTGGGCTACAGGAGCAAGCCGGCGACGTCCGACTTGGACGGCGACGGAGAGCTGGATATGGTCGTCGGTTCCGCCGTTCCAGTCACAGCCTTCTACGAGTGGTGGTGGCGACCAAGCCCCGGCACGGCGATTGCGATCTCGGGCGGCGTTCTGGGCGAGGCCGACGCCTGGGACGGGAACGCGGACGGCGTGGTCCGCCTCGGCTCGCTGCTTGGCGAGTACGACCGGATCATCGACGACTCCCTCGAGGTGGCGACGACGCAGTTCAATGAGAACCTGGTCCTGATGGAGATCTCGGGCGAAACGAGCGCGTCGCTGCGGCAGAACGACTGGACCTACTTCTACGAGCTCGCGCCGAAGCTCTACGAGATCTACGAGGACGCCTTCGACTTCCTTTTCTTTCTTCCCAACACGGCCCTCGACCGCGGCGGCTACTGCGGCCAGTACAGGTCGGTGAACAACGCGGCGACCGGCACTGGCCGGGGGATGCGGAACCTGGGGCGGTTTCTCGGCTCGCCGAACAAGCTGCGGGGCGTGGTCGAGATCTTTAGGGATCTCTGCGTCGACTCCGACACGATGCTGCACGAGATCATGCATGCGTGGGGGAACTTCGCGCTGCCGTCCTCCGCCAACGATGCCCACTGGGGATTCTCAAGCGCCAACGGCATGCTCGGCGGCTTCGACAGGCGGGAGCTGAGGGACCTGGGCGACGGTCGGTATTCTGCTGGCTCCTTCTCTCCGGTGGACGCAATGGACAAGCCCTACGGCGCGATTGAGCTCTACATGGCGGGACTTCTGGACGCCAGCGAAGTGCCGGACATCTGGGTGGCGAGCGACGGCCAATGGACCGGGGAGTCCGAGCAGTTGGTCAGTGTCTTCGCGGCGTCGGAAGTGGAGGACTGGTCGGTGGAGCGGATCATCGAGGAACACGGGCCGAGGACGCCGACCGTGGCGGATTCGCAGAAGGCGTTTCGCGGCGCGTTCGTGCTCGTCGCCGACCAGGAGCAGCCGCCCGACCAGGCGAAGATGGCCGAACTGAGCGCGTTGCTGAACTGGTTCTCGCGTCCCCAGGACGACCCCGACGACCCGCAGGTCAACTTCTACGAAGCCACCGGTGGGCGGGCGACCTTCTCGTTCGGCGAACTGACGCGTTGGCGCAAGCCCGACGCCGCCGTCGCGCTCGCCTCCGGCAGCCGGCCCGTCGGGAACGTCGGCTTCCCGCCCGGCTGGCGCACCGGCCGTTTCGGCGGCGCGGCGCGCGCCGGCGCGCATCGCTTCTGCGCCACGGAACACGTCCACTTGGATGCCGGCCCCGGCTTCTCCGGTGCGCTATTCGACCGCGGGAAGATCCCGATGCGGGTGATGCTGCCGGGCGTGAACACGCGCGACCGCCCAAGACCTCGCATGGTTCGATAGGGAAGGCGAACCGCTACGTCGCCGGCAAGCTCTGGCCGCCCATCTTCGAGGTGTCGTTCGAATGACGCGACCGGGATCCGAGCAGGAGCGCATCGGCACTGTCCAAGCCGCCATGCCGGCCTTGGCCAACCACTACGACGCCATCGTGCGCGCACCGGATGCGCCATTGCGCCTGTGGGAAGCAGCGGTGGCGGATGCGCGGAACGGAATCTTCGACGATCGACCGCTCTACTGGGCGCGGCTCAAGATGCTGTGCGCGCTCCCCGCTGGCCAGCGCCCGGCGGCCGAGCGCGTCTCCCGTGGGATGGACTTGGAGTGGCCGTCGGACGTGCCGGCGGCGCTGGTGACAGGCTTCGATCCCTTCCACTTGCACCGCGACATCGCGCAGAGCAATCCAGCCGGCTTGGCGGCTTTGGCGCTGCACGGCGCGACCATCGCCGGTGTACACATCCGCGCCGCCGTGCTGCCGGTGCGCTTCGTCGACTTCGACCAGGGACTCGTCGAGGACCTGCTCACGCCCGTTCTGCAGCGTCGTCCCCGGCTCCTGCTCACCATCAGCATGGGCCGTGGCGAGTTCGACGTGGAGCGGTTCCCCGGTCGCCGCCGCTCGTCCCAATCCGCCGACAACCGCAGCGTTCGCTGCGGCGCGACTGCCGGCGATCCCTTGCCGCCGCCCGGGCTGGCCGGCCCCGAGTTCCTCGAGACCACGCTGCCGGTCGCGGCGATGGCAGCGGTGCATGGGCGCTGGCGCGTGCGCGACAACCGCCGCGTGACGACCTTGCACAGGGGCGAGCTCGACGCGGCGTCGCTTGCGGATCTGGCCGGCGAGACGAGTGTCGAGGGTTCCGGCGGCGGCTTCCTCTCCAACGAGATCGCCTACCGCAGCCTATGGCTCCGCAGCGCCTTGGGCGTGGACGCGCCGGTTGGCCACCTGCATGTGCCGGCGGTGCGCGGCTACGACGAGGTTGTCGAGACCGCCGTTGTCGAGCAGGTGCGACGCATCATCAAAGCCGCGCTGCAGTATCCCCAGGGCGCGGGCCGCTGAAAACGGACTGCGAAAGCGGCTAGGCTGCGTATTCTCACGTCACAGGTTTCTGCCATGCCCCACGAGGAATCCTTCGCCGAACGCGCCGTCAGAGTCGAACCGGCCGCGCACCGCTATTCGCTGCTGCAAGACGCGAGTGGCCGGTTGCTTGGGATGGACGGGAACGGAGCGCTCACGGCCGGCGGCGAGGCCGACGACAGCGTCGTCTGGGATCTCGGCCCAGGCGGTTTTCGGCACGTCGCCAGCGGGCGTTCAATCGCCGCCACGGACGGCGGTGCGATGTTCGACGGCGCAGCGTTCTCACCCTGCCACGGCCCGGAGAAGCTGCCTTCGGAACATCTGCGCGAGCTGCGGGCGAACGGCTGGTCTTGCCTCACCGGCATCCTTGCGCCGAATGTCGTGGACGGCCTGCAGCGCACGGCCTGCACGGATGCCTACGCCGACTCGACGCCGAATCGCGCCACGCCGCAGTTCAGCCAGCACGCGGCCTTGGCGAGAACGGCGGCGGAGCCGGTGTCGCTGTGGGTGATCCGCCAGTACCTGGGGACGCCGGACATCCACTTCTCGCACACGCCGGCGCTGATCGTGCTTGGCCGCGACGACGGCCAGCGCAACGTGCAGGGCTGGCACTCCGACTATCCCTATCACTGGGGCATCAACGTGCGCGGGCGCGTGCCGGAACTGCCCGGCGAGGTGCTGCTCGGCGTGCAGCGCAACGTCTGCGTCTCCGAGTTCACCAAGGAACGCGGCGCCACGGCCTTCAAGCTCGGTTCCCACGCCTTGAACCACGGGCCGCCGGAAGAGTGGGGCACGGCGGGAATGCACGGCCGCCCGGGCTACCGCGCCGAACACGGCCTGCCCTACAACGGCCCGGAAGCGGACGTGGTGGAAGCGCCGGCGGGCAGCATCATCCTCTACGACTCGCGCACTTGGCACCGCGCCGGCGTCAACCGCACCGGCGACAAACGCGCCGCCATGCTGCAAGCCATGACGCCGATGTTCGTCATGCCGAAGAACGACACCAGCGCCGCCTACAAGCACTTCCTCGACAGCGCCGCGTACCAGCAGATCAACGACCGCGAACGCGCCGAACTGCGGCGCTTGATGGTGCATCGGTTTCTCGGCCCGGGTGGGCGCGCCGCCATCGGGCCGGACGCGGAGCTCAGCGCGGTACTGCAAGAGCGGGCCGGGAAGAGCGCCTAACCGCCGTCGAAGAAACCAGCCCCTTAGCGCAGCATCGCCAAGGCGATTTGCCTCAACGCGGACCGCGCTTGCGGGTGCGGCGGCGGGGGATGTTGAGCCGCTGGCGGCGTTCCCATAGGCTCTTGCGGCTGATGCCCAGTTGCGTGGCGAGTTCGGTCTCGGTTAAGCGGTCCTGGTTGTCGAGGACGAAACGCAGAAAGAAGCTCTCTAGGCTGCCGGATGTCGCCGGCAATGCCGATTCGTCCGAGGCGGCGCTCTGCGCAGCCTCTGGCCGCTTCGATGGCAGCGGCTGCGCTGGTTGGGCGATGCCCAGGAGGGCACAGTCGATTGTGTCCCCGCGGCAGAGCGAGGCGGCTCGTTCGACGGCGTTCTTCAGTTCGCGCACGTTGCCGGGCCACTGGTGGCTGCGCATGGCCTCCAAGGCCGGGGCGTCGAAGCCAAGCCCGTGCTTGTTGAGCTTGGCGGACGTTCGCGCCAGCACCGCCGTGGCGATGGTGCGCGCGTCGTCGCCGCGCTCCCGCAGCGGCGGCACGCGCAGAACGAACGCCGAGAGCAGGGCCAGAAGGTCGGCGCGAAAGTGGCCGTTGTCCGCGAGTTGCGCGAGGTCGGTGCGCGTCGTGGCGACCAAGCGCGTGGCGGCGCCGTTGCCGGCCTTGAGCGTGGCGAGAAGCTTCGCCTGGGCGTCCATCGGCAACTCGCCCACGGCGTGGAGAAAGAGGGTGCCGCCCTGGGCCGCCGCTGCGAGTCCATCCGCCGGCGGCTCGGCGGCGTCCTTGCCGAACAGGTCGGCCGCGATGGCGGAGTCTGGAACGGCCGCGCAGTCCAGCGCGATGAACCGGCCAGGACGCTTGCTGGCCGCATGGACGGCATGGGCAACCAGCGTCTTGCCGGTGCCCGACTCCCCTTGGATCAGCACCGGAGAGTCGCTGTCCAAGGCGAGGATGGCGTTGCAGAGTTCGCGCATCGGCGGGCTGTCGCCGAGCAGGTTGCCGAAATCCTGCGTTCGCGGCAGGGCGGTTTGCGCGTGTTCGCCGATGCATCGCCGCACCGCCGCTGCCAGCGCGCCGCTGGCGAGGGGACGCGGCAGATAGTCCGCAGCGCCTTGGCGGATGCAGTCCACCGCGTGCGGGATGCTCGGGGCGTCGGCGACCAGCACCACCGGCGTCTTGCCCGCGAAGGCCATCAGCTGGCCGGAGTCGTCGACCAGTTCGGCCGCGGCGACGATGGCGTCCGGCTGCCAATCGCCTTGGCGGACGGATTCGACGTGGGACGCCTCGCGCAACGCGAACTCGGCCAACGCCTTGCGCAGCTGCGCCCGGTTCGCGTCTTGGGGATCGACGACGAGGACGCGCATCGCGCTAGATTGCTTGAGCGGCGCTGTTCATGGCCCGCGAGGGCAGGAGTTGAACACTGGCGGGGCTGCGGAGCGGATGGACGACATCCGACTCGCGCATCTTATCTCAAGGCGCGGTCGGCGGCGGCTATGCCAATGCGACGAAGCCCGGCATCACGGCGGCAGAGGGCAGCTTCTCGATGCGCCACCGCGCCTGGGCCCAGGCGAGCATCGCGGCGACGTCGCCGGTGGGCGGCGACAGTCCGAGCAGATCCAGCGCCCAGGCGATGTTGCGGCGGGCGAACCGAGCGTCGATGGCGGTGGCCGCGGTGTGCTTGGAGAGCTTGACGCCGGATGCTTCGGCGATGACCGGGATGTGGGCGTAGCGCGGCGGTCTCGTTCCCAAGCGCGCCAGCAGGCGCAGCTGGTTTGGCGTCGTGTCGAGCAGGTCGGCGCCGCGCACGACGTCCGTCACGCCCATCGCCGCATCGTCCACGACGACGGCGAGTGGGTAGGAGGCGATGCCGTCGCGCCGCCAGACGACGAAATCGCCCACCGACTCGGGCGCTTCCGGGCAGCGCCCCTGCACACGGTCCGTGAAGGTCACGCTGTCGCGCTCGTCGATGCGAAAGCGCAAGGCGTTGCCCTGGCGCGGGAGGCCCCGATTCCGGCAGGTGCCCGGGTAGCGCCGGCAGCCGCGCAGCGCTCGGCGCGTGCAGGCGCAGGCGAAGATTTGCCCATGCAACGTGTCGAGAGCCGCCGCGTGGCGCGCGGCGCAGTCGCTCTGGCGATGTACCGGGCCGTCCCACAGCAGTCCGTGGGCGGCGAGTGCGTCGAGGATCGTCCGTTCGGCGCCCGGCGCCACGCGCGGCGCGTCCAAGTCGTCGAAGCGCAGCAGCCAGCGCCCGCCGTGGGCGCGCGCATCGAGCCAGGAAGCCACCGCCGTGAGCAGCGAGCCGAAGTGCAGCGGGCCGGACGGCGTGGGCGCGAAACGCCCGACGTAGGCCGTTCGCTGGGCGTTGGTTGCCGTCGCTTGGCTTGTGCTGGTTGGCGCGGAGTTCGTCGCTTGGGGCGGATGCGTCGCCGGCCGGCAGGATGCCTGGGCGCTCGACTCTAGCCGCGCAGTTGCCGCTCGCGGAGTTCGTCGAGGGCCTTGCAGTCCACGCATTGGGTGGCGGTGGGCCGCGCTTCGAGGCGGCGCAGCCCGATCTCCACGCCGCACGTGTCGCAGAAGCCGTAGTCGTCCTGCTCGATGCGGTCGAGGGTCTGGTTGATCTTCGAGATCAGGCGCCGTTCGCGGTCCCGGGTGCGCAGCTCGATGCCCAGTTCCTCTTCCTGGGTCGCGCGGTCCAGCGGGTCGGGAAAGTTCGAGGCTTCGTCCTGCAGGTGGTTGACGGTGCGGTCCACCTGCTCCATGAGATCCCGCCGCCAGTCGTTGAGAATGTTGCGGAAGTGGTCGACTTGGGCGCGGCTCATGTATTCCTCGCCGCTCTTCGGCTCGTAAGGCACGAAGTTCCTGAACGGCGAATCGGCGTCGCGCCGTGTCGGTTGCGGCGACGCTTCGCGGGATTCGGTCTCTGCCGGCATCCAAACGCCTCGTTGATCTCTTGCCCACGGCAAGGGCGGCGTAAACTACCAAAACGACGCGCCGAAGACTATGGTTTTCGTTGTGGTCGGGCGCGTCTCGGCCGAATCGCGTTCGTCGCGCCCAAGCGGACGGATCGCCTGGCCGCCTAAGGGCGCTGCCGCGCTGCTGCAAGAGGAGCCTGTCGTCGAGTTCCAGCCACCCCTTCAGCGCGGCGCCTTGATTCGGCGCTACAAGCGGTTTCTTGCGGATGTCGAGGCCGCCTCCGGCGAGCGCATCACCATGCATTGTCCGAACACCGGCGCCATGCACGGCTGCGCCGAACCGGGCAGCGCCGTCTGGTATTCCACGTCCGACGATCCGCGCCGCAAGTACCGACACACGTTGGAGATCGTGCGCGCGAAGAGCCGCCACCTCGTGGCCATCCACTCGGCTCGCGCCAACGCCTTGGTCGCGGAAGCCTTGGCGGATGGCCGCCTGCCGGCGCTGCCGAGCGAGAGCGGAATCAAGCGCGAGACGAGGATTCCGGGCCGCCGAGGACGCTTCGATCTGCTCGCCGGGGACGTCCTCGTGGAGGTCAAGGCGGTGACGCTGCGGCTACCGGACTCCGGCGCGTTTCCCGATGCGGTGAGCGCCCGTGCAAGCCGCCACGTGACGGCGCTTGCAGAGCTGGCGCGCGCTGGCCGTCGCTGCGCTGTCGTATTCTGCGTTCTGCACAACGGCATCCGCGCCGTGCGCCCGGCGGACGAAATCGACCCTGCCTTCGGCGTCGCTCTGCGGCGGGCCGCGGCTAGCGGAGTCGGCGTCTTCGCCCTGCGCTGTCGCGTCTCGGCCAAGGGGATTGGCCCCGTCGCGCCGGCGAAAGTGGATCTTCGAGCGCCGGCTACGGCTTGAAACGCGCCTTGAGCGCAGCGTACATGGCGGCGTTGGGCAGGCGGGCACCATGCCGGGACACCAGTTCGGCGGCGGCGAAGTTGGCGAAGCGCGCCGCCGTGGCGGCATCGGCGTCGTTGACCCGCGCATGGATGACGGCGCCGGCGTAGATGTCGCCGGCGCCGGTGGTATCGACGGCGGTTGCCGGAAACGGCACCGCGCGCTGCTGGGCGCCGCGCTCGACGGCGAGGCTGCCTTCGGCACCCAAGGTGATGTTCACGTTCGGCGCGATGTCTCCGAGTTCCTTCACGGCGACATCCAGCCGATCCGTCGCCGCCCAGGCGAGTGCTTCTTCGGCGTTGCAGAAAAGCTGATGCACGCCGTTGCCGAGCATCGTCTCGAGCGCGTCGCGGCAGTTCTCCACCATGGACGGATCGGAGAGCGACAGGCTGGTGCGGATGCCGGCCTCTTCGCCGATTTCGCGGGCGAGGACCGCCGCCGCGCAACTGATCTCGCTGGCGGCCAGATAGCCCTCGACGTACAGGTACGCGGCGTCTGCCAGCGCCGGCTCGTCGATGTCTTCCGCCGCGAAATCCGCGGACACGCCGAGGCAGGTGGTCATGGTGCGCTCCGCGTCCGCCGTCACCAGCGTCAGGCAACGGCCTGTGCGGCCAACCGTCGTCCGTTGGCCGGCCGTGGCGATGCCGGCGCAGTCGAGTTCGCTCAGGAAGTGCCGGCCGGCGTCGTCGTCGGCGACACGGCAGGCATAGAAGCCTTGGCCGCCGAAGGCGTGCGCGGCGAAGACGGTGTTCGCCGCCGAGCCGCCGGACATGCGCGTGCGCGGCTCGCCAGTCTCTTCGAGACGCGCCTCGATGGCCGCCATGCGCTCTTCGTCCACCAGGGTCATGTGCGCTTTGGCGATGCTCTCGTCCTGCAGGAAGGCGTCCTCGACGCGGTATTCCGCATCGACCAGGGCGTTGCCGATGCCGTAGATGTCGTACTTCACGGCGCGGATGCCGCCAGCTCCCCGAAGACGTCGTCCGCCGCCGCCAGCGTCTGTTCGACGACGCTCTCGTCGTGGGCGCCGGAGACGAAAGCCGTCTCGAAGGCCGATGGCGCGAAATAGACGCCGCGCCGCAGCATGGCGTGGAAGAAGCGGGCGTAGGCGGCGACGTCGGCAGCGGCCACGTCGTCGTAGCTGGCGATTGGGCCGGAGGCGAAGAACAGGCTGAACATGCCCGGCACGGTGTTGACTTGCAGCGCGATGCCGTGGCGGTGCGCCGCATCCCGCACGCCGGTGGCCAATCGCTCGGTGGTCGCCGCCAGCCGGGCGTGGAAGGGCGGTTGCAGGGAAGCGAGCATGGCCGCGCCGGCGCTCATTGCCAAGGGATTGCCGGAGAGCGTGCCGGCTTGGTAGACGTCGCCCACCGGCGCCAAGCGGTCCATGATCTCGGCCCTGCCGCCGAAGGCCCCCACCGGCAACCCGCCGCCGATGACCTTGCCGAGAACAGTCAGATCCGGCGTCACGCCGTAGAGCTCCTGGGCGCCGCCCGGCGCCACGCGAAAGCCGGTGATGACTTCGTCGAAGACAAGCAGGCTGTCGTGGCTGCTGGCGATCTCGCGCAGGCCCTGCAGGAAGCCAGGCCGTGGCGGAACGCAGCCCATGTTGCCGGCCACCGGTTCCACGATGATGGCGGCGACTTCGCCACCGGCCTCCGCGAACGCAGCCGCCACCGCGTCGACGTCGTTGAACGGCAGCGTCAGCGTGTCCTTCACCGTGTCGCGGGGCACGCCGGGCGAATCCGGCAGCCCTAGGGTCAGCACGCCCGACCCGGCCCGGGCCAGCAGCGCGTCGGCATGGCCGTGGTAGCAGCCTTGGAACTTGACGATCTTGTCGCGGCCGGTCCACGCCCGCGCCAGGCGCACGGCCGACATCGCGGCTTCGGTGCCGGAGTTGACCATGCGCACCTTGTCGATGCCGGGCACCCGCGCCGCCACGGCCTCCGCCATGTCGATCTCGATCTCCGTCGGTGCCCCGAAGCCAAGGCCGGCGGCGGCGCGTTCCCGCACCGCCTCCACCACCGGCGCGAAGGCATGGCCTTGCAGCATCGGCCCCCAGGAACCCACGTAGTCGATGTAGCGCTTGTGGTCGGCGTCGATCAGCCACGCGCCCTCGCCGCGCTCGAAGAAAAGCGGCGTGCCGCCGACGCCGCGAAACGCCCGCACCGGAGAGTTGACGCCGCCTGGGATCGTGCGCTGGGCACGCGCCAGCAAGGCGGCGGAAGCCGTCGAATCGCTCACGGGAACCTGCTTGCCTGCAAGGATGGGCGCGAAGCTTAGCAGCAAGGCGCGAAGCGCAAGGCCGCCGCGCCGTCTTCGCGCCTATTCCGGCGGATAGCGGATCCCCAGCCGCTCCAGCGTTTCCAGGAACACGGACCGCTGCTTGAACACCTCGCTGACCACCAGCATGGCGCCGACGACCACGAGCATCGCCGGCAGGATCACGTTCGGATTGGCGGTGAGTTCCAGCACCGCGGCCAGCGCGGCCAAGGGCGCCTGCAGCACGGCTGCCATCATGGCCGCCATGCCGAGCATGACGTAGAGCGCTGGTTCGGAGGCGTGTTCGGGCGCCGCGGCGTTGCCGATCTCGCCCAGCAGGCCGCCCGCCAACGCGCCGATCATCAGCGTCGGCCCGATCATGCCCACCGGCAGGCCGACGCCCACGCAGGCCGAGGCGGCGATGGTCTTCGCCACCAGGATCACCAGCAGCGCCGTCCACGCCAGATTGCCGTGCAATGCCTCGTTCACGGTGTCGTAGCCGATGCCGAGGGCGGCCGGGGCAACGAGCGCCACGCATCCGGTGAGGGCGCCAGCGGCGGTGGCGCGAATCCAGAACGGCAGCCGTTGCAGCCCGGCGAACATCTTCACGGCGCGGATGAACAGTCCGCCGAGCACGCCGACCGCCACGCCTGCGAACGCGATGTAGGGCACTTCGAGCAGCGAGCGCAGCGATGTTTCCGGCACGTCGAAGGCCGCGTCGGCGCCGAACACGCTGCGCGAGACCACGGTGGACGCCACGGTGGCGACGATCACCGGCACAAAGCCGACGATGGTGTACTCCATCAAAACCACTTCCATGGCGAAGACGACGCCGGCCAAGGGCGTGTTGAAGGACGCCGCGATGGCCGCCGCGCTGCCGCAGGCGACCAGGGTCCGCAAGTTGCTGGTGGATTGCCGGAAGGTCGAGCCGAGCAGGCTGGATGCCGCCGCGCCCAAATGCACGGCCGGCCCCTCGCGCCCGCCGGAGAGGCCAGCGGCGAGGCCGATCACCGCGCCGTAGAACTGCCGCCAAGCGTCGCGCCAGGACATGCGCGCGCGATGCCGGGCCAGCCGCTCCATCACATGCACGACGCCCAAGCGCTGCTCGTCCGCCGGCAGGCGGTTGAAGGCGATGCCCAGCGCGAATGCGCCGACGATCGGCAGCAGCAGGTGCAGCGCCGGCGGCAGTTCCTCGAAGCCGTCCGGGCCGTGGCCGTGCAGAAGCTCCGCGGCGAGCGCCAGCGCTGCGCGGAACAACACGATCACGATGCCGACCACGAAGCCGGCCGCCGCCGCCAGCAGCGTCAGCCGAGGCAGCGCGTCGAAGCGGCCGAGCCAGCCATGCACGGGCGCCCAGAAGGCGCGCCAGGCTTCAAAGCGTGCAGACAGCTTGCCGTCTCCTCTCCGCGACTCGCGCTTGGGGCGGCAAAGCCGATCCGTCGCGCGCCGTCGCAATGCCGCTCGGGCGGGATGCCCGCGCGCCGCTGCTCAAGTTCGGCAGCGTTCGCGGACGTGGATTGCTATGATGGTCGCCATGACCGCCGATATCCAGTTGTCGTCGCGCGCCGCCGGCAAGGTGCGCGAGCTCATCGAGAGCGAAGGCAAGCCCGATCTGAAGCTGCGCGTGTTCATCACCGGCGGCGGTTGCAGCGGCTTCTCCTACGGCTTCACCTTCGACGACGCCCGCGCCGAGGACGACGCCATTGTCGAGTGCGACGGCGTGACGGCGCTCGTGGATTCGATGAGCTACCAGTACCTCGCCGGCGCCGAGATCGACTACAAGGAAGACCTCGCCGGCGCCCAATTCGTCATCGCCAATCCCAACGCCGCCACCACCTGCGGCTGCGGCAACTCGTTCGCGATCTGAAGCACTTCTGATTTCCGCGAGGGCGCCCGCTTTCCCGCGAGCGGGCCGCGGCGAGCGCTCAACGTTCCGGAATGCCCAAGCCCACGAGCGAGGCGGCGCCGGCTAGCGCGCGCCGAAGTGGAGTGCGCCGAGCACCCGCGAGCCGCTCGCGCCGGTGACCGTGGGCGCGTTGCTCGGCAGCTTTTCCAGCGTGCGGTGCGCGAACCACGCGAAGGCGGCTGCTTCAAGCGCATCGCCGTCGACGCCCAAATCGTCCGTGGTCGCCAAGCGGCAGCCGTCGAGGTTGGCGGCAAGCCGTTCGACCAAATGGGCGTTGCGCCGACCGCCGCCGCAGAGAACCACCTCGTCGCCGGTGGACGTTGCCGCCAACGTCGCGCGCCAGCGGCGCACCGCCTCGGCGATGCTCCAGGCCGTGAACTCGGCCAGCGTGGCCTGCACGTCGACATCCGCCAATTCGCCGCTCGCCGCGCCGGCGCCTTCCCGAGCCCGGCGGCAGGCGTCTTCCACGTAGCCTAGGTGGTAGGTCTCCTTGCCGGTGCTTTTGGGCGGTTCGCGGGCGACGAAGGGGTCCTCTTGCAGCGTGCGCAGCAACGCCGGCGATGCCGTTCCGCGCCGCGCCCACGCGCCGTCCCGGTCGTAGGCGTCTCCCTGGCAGCGGCCGATCCAAGCATCGAGCAGCGCGTTGCCGGGGCCGGTGTCGAAGCCAAGGATGTCTGGCGAAGCGGCGGCGAGCAGCGTCGCATTGGCGATGCCGCCGATGTTCACGACGGCGCGATGGCGCGTTGGGTCGCGGAACAGCGCGGCGTGGAACAGCGGCACCAGCGGGGCGCCTTCGCCGCCGGCGGCGATGTCGCGGCGGCGGAAGTCGGCAACAGTGTCGATGCCGGTGATCTCGGCCACTCGGTTGGCGTCGCCGATCTGCACGGTGAATGGCGGCGATGCCGCCGGGTGGTGGCGAATGGTCTGGCCGTGGCAGCCGATGGCCCGCACCTCGCGCCGCGGGACGCCCCAGTTGCGCAGACACGCGACGACGCTCGTGCCGATGAAGTCGCCGAGCCGAGCGTCCGCGGCGCCGACTCGCGCCACCTCGTCCATGCCAGGCGAGCAGAGCTCCTGAAGGGCCTTCGCCAACGCGCGCGGAAAGGCAACGGTGGCGGCCATAACGATGGAGACCGTTCCGCCGCCCTCCCCGGCTTTCCCGCCGGCCACGTCGACGAGCGCGACATCCAGCCCATCGACGCTGGTGCCCGTCATCACGCCAACGTAGCGCATGGGCGCGATCCCGCGGCAAGGATCAGGATGCGCGATGGATCAGGATGCAGTCTCTGCTTGGGCGATCAGCCTTGTCGCCTTTTGCCGTTCGAGTTCGGCAAGCTGCAGCGCCGCTGCTTCCTTGAACGTTTCGCGCTCGGACGCCGGGATGGGGTCGCCGCTGGTGAAGTCTATGGTACGCGGATCCTTGTGGACGCCGTTCACCAGGAACTCGTAGTGCAGATGCGGGCCGGTCGCCCAGCCGGTCGCGCCGACGTAGCCGATCACGTCGCCTTGGGAGACCGTCTTGCCGATCTTCAGGCCGGCGCCGAAACGCGACAGGTGGAGGTATTTGGTGTGGTACTTGTTGCCGTGCCTAAGGACGATGAAGTTGCCGTTGGGCGCCGTGCGGGACTTGGCGACGACCGTGCCGTCGCCTGCCGCGCGCACCGGCGTGCCGGTTGGCGCGGCGTAGTCGATGCCCCGATGCGGCATCGAACTTCGCCAAAGCGGATGGACGCGCTTCAAGTTGAAGTTGGAGCTGATGCGCGTGAACTCCAGCGGCGCGCGCAGGAAGCGCTTCGCCATGTTGCGGCCGTCCGGCGTGTAGTAGCCGCGCCCGCCGACGCCGTCCTCGTGGCGCATCGCCAGATGGCGGTCTCCCTGGTTGATGAACTCGGCAACGAGAATGTCGCCGAAGCCCAGGAACTGGCCTTCGTGGTGGCGTCGCTCGTAGAGCACGTGGAACTCGTCGCCCTTGCGGATGTCGCGGATGAAGTCCACGTCCCATTGGAAGATGTGCGCGAGCTTGAGCGCGAAGGCGTGGTCGAGGCCGGCGCGTTGACAGGCGACGAACAGCGAGCTTTCGATGACGGCGTGGGTGTAGCCGAGCTTGATCTCCGGCGCCGCGACGACGCTCTCGCTTCTGAACTGGTCGCCGACGCGCTCGAACAGAATGCTCTCCAGACGCCCTGGGCTGTACGTCAGATGCACCAGATTGCCGTCCTCGTCGCGCTCGAACTCGAACTCGTGCCCCGGATAGATCGCGCCGAGGCGCCGTCCGAGCGGCCCGCTGGACACCACCAAGTGCAGGTCCGAATCGCTGAAGCCGTGGCGCTGGAAAATGCGCGCCGCCGTGTCGCCTGGCTTGACCGCGGCCTTCAGGACGTTCCGTGGCGGCGGCGACGGTGCCGGCAGAGACTGCGGCAATGCGACGGCGGGCGGTTCGACGTTGGGGACGACGGCGGCGCTGGCTTGCTGATTCGGCGTACGGCCGGTCATCCAAACGAAAACCAAGGTCACCGCCAAGACGGTTGCGACGACAGCGTGCGTGTTCTGCGGCAAAGACACGTTCAACCGGAAGGCGTTGATTGTTCCCACTCCCCTTGGCTTGCGCCGCGAGCGCGTCGGCGCAAGCACAGCGACGTTCGATTATGCCCAACCGCCGGCGGATGGCAACACTGTACGGGGATTCACCTTGATCCCCTGTTAAGTGGCGGTCTGGGAGAGGTTGGAGGCTGGGGCGTTGAGCGCAAGTGTCTGAAAACGCACGCTGCGGGAGAGTTGAGCCGGCATAATGCCGGTTGGGAACAATTCACCCCGCAGGTGCGTCGATGAAGAGAGTAGTTCCAAGGCCGGCGAAAGTCGAGATCGGGATCGCGAAGGATCGTCTTACGGGCACGGGAGGGTCGGCGCTGCTGGCGGAGGCGGCGCGGCGCTTCGGTCTCGCGGACCGCCTTGCCGAGGCGGTGTCGGTGAAGCGGCGCAGCCGTGGCGCGTCGGACGCGGAGACGCAGTTGAGCCTGGTGGCGTCGCTGGCGGCGGGGAACGGGTCGCTGTCGGATCTGGACGCGCTGCGCGCGGACGATGCGCAGCGCGAGCTTCTGGGGCTGTCGTCGTCGCCGTCGGGACGGCGCGCCGGCGAGTTCCTGTCGCGGCTGTCGAAGCGGGACGTGGAGAGCCTGCACGGCGTGGCGCGGCACCTGGCGCAGTGCATGGCGCCGGACGCGGTGGCGCACGAGCTGGAGGGGAAGGGATACGTTCCGGTGTTCGTGGACGGCACGGGCATCGAGGTGTCGGGGCGCTGCTTCGAGCATGCGGCGAAGCTGTACACGGGGGAGCGCGGGTACTGGCTGCACGCGGTGTTCGTGGGCGGTCTGTGGGTCAGCGGGCGGCTGCGTCCCGGAGGCGACGTGGCGTGCGGCTGGAAGGGGCAGTTGAAGCGCGACGTGGCGCCGCTGCTGCCGGCCGGAACGCCCGTGTGGGTGCATTGCGACGCCGCGTACTACCGGCGCGGGTTCGTGGAGTACGTGCGCGGGCGCGGCTGGGACGTGTCGGTCAGCGTGACGGATCCGAACAAGTGCCGGCCGGTGCTGGACGTGGTGGAGGGTCTGCCGGAGCACGGCTGGGAGGACATCGGCATGGGCGAGTCGGCGACCTGGGTCCGCCACAAGCCGAAGTCGTGGAAGGAGGAGCAGAGCTACGCCGTGGTGCGGCTGCGCTCGGCGCGGCAGGGCGAACTGCTGCCGCGCTTCGCGGTGATCCTGGCGAACCGCGACGACCTGCCGCTGGCGGAGGTGGTTCGCCGGCACCGCGCCAAGCAGGGCCACGAGAACGCCTTCAAGGGGCCGCTGGCCGACCTCGACCTGCACCATCCGCCGTGCCGCGGCTACCGCGCCAACCAGGCGTTCTACGCCTACGGCCAAATGGCGCATCTGCTGCTGCGCGCGGTGCAGTTCCGGCTGCTGCCGAAGGACGCCCGCCGGCACGGCATCCGCACGCTGGTGCGCCAGGTGATGCGCACCGTCGCCAGGCTGGCGCGAAGCGGACGCCGGCGCTCGCTCCTGTTCGCGTCCAGCTGCCTGCGCCTGGACTGGCTGCTGTACGCCGGGGTGCGCCTGCGGATCGACTCCGGCTAGACCCCGGCCGTCCCCGCAGCCTCTCTGTCCGGCGTCCCCCGCGGCGCCGAGGGCGCCCGACCGCGCTCGGCCCGAAACGCTGTTCCACACACGCCCGAAAAAGGCTTCGGACCCTCTTGGACCGGCCTCGATTCCAACCCCGCGCATCCGATCCAAGCCGAAGCCGTCCCGGCATCACGTCAACAGCCCAACCACGCCCCCGCCGGAGCCTTAACAGGGGATCTGGGGGATTCAGAGCAAGGCGAGAAGAGCGTCGCCAAACGGCCGCTGGCCCTGGCTTGCAGAGGAGCCGCAACACCGTGCAGCACTGGCTTGGACGAGCAGCTGCGGCGGGGCCAGGTGGTCGGTGCGCCGAAGGGGCGCGGTCTCTTCCCGACGGCCTGCGGGTGGAACCCAGCGACGGCGTTCCTTGCGGCGCGGACTTCGCCCCCGGCCAGGCGCAGCCGGTCGCCGCATCTCGAGGTGATAGCATTCGTGGATCGAGCCCAAGACTGGACCTCAAGTGCGTCTGAGGAAAACGGCAATCGCCGGTCTGCTTGCGACCTGCTCGCTGGTCGGTTGTTCGTCCGAAGACGGCGCGACGCCCGCCGCCTCGGCACCGCAAACCGCTGCGATGCAGAGCTTCGAGTGGAAGCTGGTCACCACTTGGCCGAAGAACCTGCCGGCCTTGGGCACGGCGCCCGAACGGTTGGCGAAGAACGTCGAGGCCATGTCCGCTGGCCGCCTCAAGATCGACGTCTACGCTGCCGGCGAGCTGGTGCCGGCGTTCGAGGTCTTCGACGCGGTCTCCCAAGGCACCGCGCAGATGGGTCACGGCGCTGCCTACTACTGGCGCGGCAAGATGCCGATGGCGCCGGTGTTCGCCACGGTGCCGTTCGGCATGAACGCCCAGGAGACGAACGGCTGGCTGCACCACGGCGGCGGCTTGGCACTGTGGCGCGAACTCTACGCTCCGTTCGGGGTGGTGCCCTTCGCCGGCGGCAACACCGGCACGCAGATGGCGGGCTGGTTCAACAAGGAGATCGACTCCGTCGCCGACATCGACGGGCTGAAGATGCGCATCCCGGGCTTCGGCGGGGAGATTTTCCAACGCGCTGGGGGGGCCGCCGTCGCCTTGCCGGGAAGCGAGATATTCACGTCGTTGCAGACCGGCGTCATCGACGCCACCGAGTGGGTGGGGCCCTACAACGACATCGCCTTCGGCCTGCAGGAGATCGCCGAGTTCTACTACTACCCGGGCTGGCACGAGCCGAACGCGACCTTGGAAGCCATCGTCAATGCCGAGGCGCTGGCCACCTTGCCGGAAGACTTGCAGGCGATTCTCGAGACCGCCTGCCGCGCCAGCAACCAGGACATGCTCGACGAGTTCACCGCCCGCAACGCCGCGGCGCTGAAGACGCTGGTGGAAGACCACGGCGTCCAACTTCGCCGCCTGCCGGACGACGTGCTCGCGCGCTTTGCGGAACTCGCGATCGGCGTCCTCGAAGAGGCCGCGGGGGACGATGCGCTGAACCGCCGAATACTCGCTTCCTACCAGTCTTTCCTAGCCGATGTGCGCGGCTACCACGCGATTTCCGAGCAGGCTTTCGTCAACGCCCGTGGCACGTTGGCGGAGGGCGTTGGCCACTCGCCGCAATAGGCATCGAGTGCGCTCGGTCGTCGCGGGTGTAGAATATCGGCCTCCCTTCCGAGAGCCCTGAACCCGCATGAGCCGCGACAGTTTTGGTGCCCGCGAGACCCTTCGCGCCGGCGACCGCGAGTACACCTACTTCAGCCTTCCCAAGGCGGCGCAAGGCGGCGCTGGCGATGTGGCGCGGCTGCCCATGTCGCTGAAGATCCTGCTCGAAAACCTGCTGCGCTTCGAGGACGGCAGCACGGTGCGCCGGGAAGACATCGAGACCTTGGCGAACTGGGCGGAGGCGCAGCCGGACGCCAAGGAAATCGCCTACCGTCCGGCGCGGGTGCTGATGCAGGACTTCACCGGCGTGCCCGGCGTCGCCGATCTGGCCGCCATGCGCAGCGCGGTGGCGGCGGCCGGCAAGGATCCGAACATCGTCAACCCCCTCTCGCCGGTGGATCTGGTGATCGACCACTCGGTGATGGTGGACCGTTTCGGCAACGCCCAGGCGTTCGACGACAACGTCGCCATCGAGATGGAGCGCAACCGCGAGCGCTATCGGTTCCTGCGCTGGGGGCAGGGCGCCTTCGACAATTTCCGCGTGGTGCCGCCCGGCACCGGCATCTGCCACCAGGTGAATCTGGAATACCTCGCGCGCACCGTCTGGACCAGCGAAGAGAACGGCGCCGTCGTCGCCTACCCGGACACCTTGGTGGGCACCGACAGCCACACGACGATGGTGAACGGGCTGGGCGTGCTCGGCTGGGGCGTCGGCGGCATCGAGGCGGAGGCGGCGATGCTCGGGCAGCCGATCTCCATGCTGATTCCCGAAGTCGTGGGCTTCAAGCTGCACGGTGCGCTGGCCGAAGGCGTCACCGCCACCGACCTCGTGCTGCGCGTGGTGGAAATGCTCCGGCAGCACGGCGTGGTGGGCAAGTTCGTGGAGTTCTGCGGCGACGGCTTGGATGGCCTCGCGCTCGCCGACCGCGCCACGATTGCGAACATGGCGCCGGAATACGGCGCCACCTGCGGCTTCTTCCCGGTGGACGCCGAGACCATCCGCTACTTGGAACTGTCGGCCCGCCCGGCGGAGACCGTGGCCTTGGTGGAAGCCTATGCCAAGGCGCAGGGAATGTGGCGCGAAGCGGGAACGGAAGCGGTCTATTCCTCGTCTCTGGAGTTGGACTTGGCGACTGTTCGGCCTTCCTTGGCCGGCCCTAAGCGGCCGCAGGATCGGGTGGACATCGCGCAGATGGGCCGCGCTTTCGACGACGCGCTGGCACTCGCCGGCAAGCGCGCCGACGCCGCATCCGTGCCGGTGGCCGGCGCCGACTACGGTTTGCGCGACGGCCATGTGGTGATCGCCGCAATCACGTCGTGTACCAATACCTCCAATCCGGCGGTGATGCTTGGCGCTGGTCTGGTCGCCAAGAAAGCGCTGCAGAAGGGGCTTCGCGCCAAGCCTTGGGTGAAAACCTCCCTCGCGCCCGGTTCCAAAGTCGTCACCGAATATCTGCAGGCCACCGGCTTGCAGGACTCGTTGGACCAAGTCGGCTTCAATCTCGTAGGCTACGGCTGCACGACGTGCATCGGCAACTCCGGGCCGCTGCCGGCGCCGATTTCCGACGCCATTCGCGACGGCGATCTGGTCGTCTCCGCGGTGCTCTCCGGCAACCGCAACTTCGAAGGCCGCGTGCATCAGGAAGTGCGCGCGAACTGGCTCGCGTCGCCGCCGCTGGTCGTCGCCTACGCCATCGCCGGCACCACGCGCATCGACTTGGAGAGCGAGCCCCTGGGCCAGGACGCGAACGGCGCCGACGTGTTCCTGCGCGACATCTGGCCGGCCAATGCGGAGATTCAAGACGCCGTGGCGCAAGTCTCCGCCAAGATGTTCGAGCGCCAGTACGCGGACGTCTTCTCCGGCCCCGACGCCTGGCGCGCCATCGAGGTCGACGCGGCCCGCGCCTACGCCTGGGAGAACTCGACCTACATCAAGGAGCCGCCGTTCTTCTCGGTCGGCGCCGACACCGAACAGACCGTCGAGGTGGACGGCGCGCGCATCCTGGCGCTCCTCGGCGACTCGGTCACCACCGACCACATCTCCCCGGCCGGGGCCATCCAGCCCGACAGCCCGGCTGGCGAATATCTTCAGCAGCAGGCCGTGAACGTGGCGGACTTCAACTCCTACGGTTCGCGGCGCGGCAACCACGAAGTGATGATGCGCGGCACCTTCGCCAACATCCGCATCCGCAACGCGATGACGCCGAATCGGGAAGGCGGCTACACGCGCCACATCGCCAGCGGCGACGAACTCTCCATCTACGACGCGGCCATGCGCTACCAAGGCGAAGGAACGCCGTTGGTGGTGTTCGCCGGGGCCGAATACGGCACCGGCTCCAGCCGCGACTGGGCCGCCAAGGGCACGCGGCTGCTCGGCGTGCAGGCGGTGATCGCCGAGAGCTTCGAGCGCATCCATCGCTCGAACTTGATCGGCATGGGCGTGCTGCCGCTGGAGTTCGACGGCGACGACTCCCACGCCAGCCTCGGCTTGACCGGCGACGAAACCGTGGACATCGCGTTGCCGAAGAACGCCGACGGAATCTCTCCGCGCCAGGAGCTGATGCTGCGCATCCACCGCGCGGACGGTTCGACGAGCGAAGTCCGCGTCCGCTCGCGCCTGGACACCGACAACGAGATCGCCTACTTCAAGCGCGGCGGCATCCTGCAATACGTCCTGGACAAGCTGGTCGCGGCAGCGTAGAGGCCGCGTCCTAAACGGTACTTGGGAAGGGCGGCGCCCCTCCCGCACCGCACCTCGGCAGGTTTCTGCAAGGTCGGGCTGACGTCACGGCGCAATGTTGGACATCACGGCGGGTGTTGCGACATTTGGCGGGCGAAGGTGCTCGACCCGCGCCGAGCCTGCTGCGAAGACGCCTCGCGTGCTAATCTTCCGCGATGCTTGAGGTGGCGGAACACACGCGCCGAATGCGCCGAATGTCGAGGCCGGCGGCACCGCGGAACGCCGCCAGCGACGGCGTGTTTGTGAGCCCCCGCGGGAGATCTGCGGCACGCCCACCACGGCCACGGCCCCGGCGACGCCCCCGACGGCATGACGTGGGCCGCATCGTCGTCGGACGCCTCCATCGCCACGGTGCGCATCGTCAGCGCCGCCCTGCTGGTGCAGCCGGAACCGGCCAGCGAAGGCACGGCGCGGATCGTCCTCGTCGCCACCGACGCCCTCGGCTTCGCCACGACCGTCCGCTTCGAGGTGCGGGTCGAGTTCCACTGGCCCCACAACCCGTCCCGCGGCTGGCGCAGCATCCTCGGCAACGCGACGCCGAACGCGGAAGCCAGCTCAGATGCGCCGGCAAGCCCCGCGCCCCCGCCGACCGCCCGCCAATAGCCGCGCCCAACTTCCCCGGCGCTCCACAGGCGCCGACTCCGCGCCGGTTCGGCACCGTCCTCGACGCGCCGCGGCGCGCGACAGAGCTTCAACTCCGAGCGGCATCGTGCTAGGGTGCAAGGCCATCTTCCGGCAAGTGGCGGAACTGCCGGTTCTCCGTGGATGGGCGCTCCATGACACAGTACATCTTCGTGACGGGCGGCGTCGTTTCGTCCCTTGGCAAGGGCATCGTCACGGCGTCGCTGGCGGCGATCCTCGAGGCGCGGGGCATTCGCGTCAACATTCTGAAGATGGACCCGTACATCAACGTCGACCCCGGCACGATGAGCCCGTTCCAGCACGGCGAGGTGTTCGTCACCGCGGACGGCGCCGAGACCGACCTCGACCTTGGCCACTACGAGCGCTTCACGCGCGGCGTGCGCATGTCTCGGCGCAACAACTTCACCACCGGCAGCGTCTACGACGAGGTGATCCGCAAGGAGCGGCGCGGGGACTACCTGGGCCGCACGGTGCAGGTGATTCCCCACGTCACCGACGAAATCAAGCGCCGCATCCGTGCCGTCGGCGACGGCTACGACGTGGTGATCGTGGAGATCGGCGGCACCGTGGGCGACATCGAGTCGCAGCCGTTCCTGGAGGCGGCGCGGCAACTGCGGCTGGAGATCGGCGCCAGCCACACCCTCTTCATCCACCTCACGCTGGTGCCGAAGCTGGCGATGGCCGGCGAGATCAAGACGAAGCCCACCCAGCACTCGGTGAAGGAACTGCGCTCCATCGGCTTGCAGCCGGACGTGCTCATCTGCCGTTCCGAAGAGCCGCTCGGCCCGGAGGTGCGCGACAAGATCGCGCTCTTCACCAACGTGGAGCGGGGCGCGGTCATCTCCTTGCAGGATGCGCCGTCGATCTACCAAGTGCCGGTGATGCTGAACGCGCAGTCGCTGGACGACATCGTGGTGCGGAAGTTCGGGCTGGATTGCGACCCGGCCGATCTGCAGGAGTGGCGGCGCGTCATCGAGGCCTTGGCGAATCCCGAGCGGCATACGGAAATCGCCATCGTCGGCAAGTACCTTGACCTGCTCGACGCCTACAAGTCGCTGTCCGAGGCCATTGCCCACGCCGGCATCGAGAACCGCACCGCCGTCACCGTGCGCTACGTCGATGCGGAGCAGCTTGAAGAGACCGACTGCGACGCGCTCGGCGGCGTTCACGCCATCCTGGTGCCGGGCGGATTCGGCGAGCGCGGCTTCGAGGGGAAGATCCGCGCGGCGCGCTTCGCCCGCGAGAACAACGTGCCGTATCTGGGCATCTGCTACGGGCTGCACGCCGCGGTCATCGACTTCGCGCGCCACGTCGTGGGGCTGGACAACGCCAACTCCACCGAGATCAATCCCAACACCCGGGATCCGGTGATCGGCCTCGTCTCCGAGTGGGAGGATCGGGACGGCGCCACCCAGCGGCGGCGGGGCGACGAGGATCTCGGCGGCACCATGCGTCTCGGCGAGCAACCCTGCGTACTGGACGAAGCCAGCCTCGCCGGCAGAATCTACGGCACGTCGTGCGTGCAGGAACGGCATCGGCACCGCTACGAGGTGAACAACGCCTACCTGCCGGCTTTCGCCGAGCATGGCTTGGCGGTGGCCGGGCGCAGCGAACCCGAAGCGTTGGTGGAGATGATCGAACTGCCGGACTTGGATTGGTTCGTGGCGTGCCAGTTCCACCCCGAGTTCAACTCCTCGCCGCGCGACAGCCACCCGCTGTTCCGTGGCTTCATTGCCGCCGCGAATCGCCACGCGGATGCCGTCAGCGCCTGACGGAGCGAACGAAACGATGCGCATTGGGACGTTCGAGGTGGGGCTTGCGCAGCCGATCTTCCTGATCGCCGGGCCGTGCGTGATCGAATCCGAAGCGCTGGCGATGGAGACCGCCGCCGCCCTCAAGGACATCACCGCGGCGGTCGGCATCCCGTTCGTCTACAAGAGCTCCTTCGACAAGGCCAACCGCTCGTCCCACGAAAGCTACCGCGGGCCGGGGCTGGAGGAAGGCCTGCGCATTCTGGAGCGGGTGAAGACGGAAGTGGGCGTGCCGGTGCTCACGGACGTTCACGAAGACACGCCGCTGAACGAAGTGGCGGACGTGGTTTCGGTGCTGCAAACGCCAGCCTTCCTGTGCCGCCAGACGAACTTCATTCGCAATGTCGCCGCCTGCGGGCTGCCGGTGAACATCAAGAAGGGGCAGTTCCTCGCGCCGGGCGACATGCGCCATGTCGCCGCGAAGGCGAAAGCCACGGGCAACGACCGCATCATGGTCTGCGAGCGTGGCGCGAGCTTCGGCTACAACAATCTCGTCTCGGACATGCGCGCGCTGGCCATCATGCGCGACACCGGCTGCCCGGTGGTGTTCGACGCGACGCACTCCGTGCAGATGCCCGGGGCGCTTGGCGGAAAGTCCGGCGGCCAGCGGGAAATGGTGCCGGTGCTGGCGCGGGCGGCGGTGGCGGCCGGCGTGGCTGGCGTGTTCATGGAATCGCATCCGAATCCCGCAGCGGCTCTTTCGGACGGGCCGAATTGCTGGCCGACGCCGTTGATGCGCGAGTTGCTGGAGGAACTGGTGGCCATCGACGCGGTGGTGAAGCGCCATGCGTTCCTCGAAGACGCGGTGTCCAACGCCGCATGAGCGCCATCGCCGAAATCGCCGCCCGCGAAGTGCTGGATTCGCGCGGCAACCCCACCGTGGAAGCGGACGTGCGCCTGGTCGGCGGCGCGGTTGGTTCGGCGCTCGCGCCTTCCGGCGCATCCACCGGCAGCCTGGAAGCGCTCGAACGGCGCGACGGCTGCATCAAGCGCTTTCGCGGCAAGGGCGTGCTGGGCGCGGTGGCGGCGGTGGAAGGCGAGATCGCCGGCCGGCTGCGCGGCGTGGAAGCGAACGACCAGCAGTGCGTGGACGACGCGCTGATCGAACTCGACGGCACGCCGAACAAGGGCCGCCTCGGCGCCAATGCGCTGCTCGCGGTGTCCCTGGCCGTGGCCAAGGCTGCGGCGGCGGAGAAGAACGCGCCTCTGTTCCGACACTTGGCGGAGCTCTACGGCGGCAATGCCGAGGTGCGCCTGCCGGTGCCGATGATGAACATCGTCAACGGCGGTGCCCACGCCAACAACAATCTGGACATCCAGGAGTTCATGGTGATGCCGGTGCGACCAGGTTCGTTCGCCGAAGCGCTGCGCTGCGGCGTGGAGGTCTTCCACGAACTGAAGGACATCCTGCATGGCCGCGACCACCCCACCACGGTCGGCGACGAAGGCGGGTTCGCGCCGAATCTCCAAGCCAACGCCGACGCGCTTGAACTGATCGAGGAAGCGGTGGAGGCGGCCGGCTACGAGCTTGGCCGCGACGTGCTGCTCGCCGTGGACTGCGCCGCCAGCGAGTTCCACACCGACGCCGGCTACGTTCTGGATGGGGAAGGCATCACGCTCGACAGCGAAGGGCTTCGGAGCTACCTGCGCGAGCTCACGTTGCGCCACCCGATTGCGTCCATCGAAGACGGCCTGGACGAACAGGACTGGGCCGGCTGGCGGCAGCTCACGGCGGAACTGGGCGAACGGGTGCAGCTGGTCGGCGACGATCTCTTCGCCACCAACACCGAACTTCTGGCGCGGGGCATCCGCGAAGGCGCGGCCAACGCCGTGCTGGTGAAGCCCAATCAGATCGGCACGCTGAGCGAGACCTTCGCCGCGATTCGCATGGCCGCGGAAGCAGGCTTCCGCACCGTGGTCTCGCACCGCTCCGGCGAAACCGAAGACACCACCATCGCCGATTTGGCCGTGGCCACCGGCGCCGGCCAGATCAAAGCCGGCGCCTGCTCGCGCTCGGACCGCGTGGCGAAGTACAACCGCTTGCTGCGCATCGAAGGGATGCTGGGGCGCGACGCCGAATACCGTGGGCGCGAGGAGTTGGCCAGCGCATGAACCTGCTCGGCGTCAAGGTGTTCGCGTGCATCGGCATCGCGCTCTTTGTGCTGCTGCTCGCTCGCTACTGGTTCGGCGAATCCGGCTGGTTCGAGGTGCGCGCCTTGGCGGCAGAGGTGGCGGCGCAGGAGCAGCGCACCGCCGAACTGCAGGAGAACAACCGCCTGTTGATCGCCGAAGTGATGGCGCTCAAGCGCGGGCTGGCGGCGGTGGAAGCCAGAGCGCGCACGGATTTGGGCATGGTGGCCGAGGGCGAGACCTTCTATCTCGTCGTGGAAGGAGAAGACCGCGACGCGCGATGACTCGGTTCAACCTGCAAGGCATCGGCATGACGTCGCGACGAACCCGCAACCGCCTGGTGGAGCGGCTGCGCGGCGCCGGCATCGGCGACGAGCACGTGCTGGACACGATTGCCGCCGTGCCGCGCCACATCTTCGTCGACGAAGCCCTCGGCCACATGGCCTACGAAGACAGCGCACTGCCCATCGGCCACGGGCAGACCATTTCCCAGCCCTACGTGGTGGCCGCGATGACGGCGGCGCTGTTGAAGGCCAGCGCCCACAAGGACGGGCCGCGCAAGGTGCTGGAGGTCGGCACCGGGTCCGGCTACCAAACGGCGGTGCTGGCCTCGCTGGTGGAGAAGGTCTACTCCGTCGAACGCATCGGCGCTTTCCTGCGCCGGGCCCGGGAACGACTCGACGCGCTCTCCCTCGGCAACGTCTATCTGCGCCACTCGGACGGCAATCTCGGCTGGCAGGAGAAAGCGCCCTTCGACGGCGTGCTGGTGACGGCCGGCGCAAGCCATGTTCCAGATGCGCTGCGCGAACAGATGGCCGACGGCGCGTCCTTGGTGATTCCCGTTGGCCACGGCGAAGTGCAGCAGCTCAAGCTGTTCGAGCGCAGCGGCGATGCGTGGCAGCAGCAGACTTTGGAGGACGTGCGCTTCGTGCCCTTGCTGCACGGGGTCCGGCCATGACGCACACGCGCCGCGACGAGGCCGATGCGCCTGGGCCCTTGGCGGACGGCGGCGGCTTCTGGCCGCTCCTGGGCAAAGGCATGGCGATGGGCGTGGCCGAGGTCGTGCCCGGCGTTTCCGGCGGCACCATCGCCTTCGTCGCCGGCATCTACGACCCGCTGGTGCGGGCCTTCGCGTCCTTCTCGCAGCTCTCGCTCAAGCTGCTTGCGAGCGACTGGCGCGGCTTCGCCCGCAAGCACAATCTGGCCTTCCTCGCGGTGCTTGGCGCTGGCATGGCCATCGGCTTCGCCGCAGTGGCGCAAGTGGTGCTGTGGCTGCTCGCCAGCTACGGCGTTCACGTCTTCGGCCTGTTCTTCGGCCTCATCGCCGGCGCGGTCTTCGCCGTCGGCGCACAGTCCCAGTGGCGCTGGCTGGGCACCATCGGCGTAGCCGGGCTGGCGATTGGATTGGCCGTCGGCTTGCTGGTGGAACCTGCCGCAATGCGCACGGAACCTTCTACTGCGTTGCTCTTCGCCGCCGGCGCCCTCGCGGCGACGGCGTGGATTCTGCCCGGCGTTTCCGGCTCGTTCGTGCTGTTGCTGCTCGGCCTCTACCAACCGCTCCTGCAATCCCTCAAGGCGCTGGAATTGGCGACGGTGGCGACGTTCCTGGCCGGCGTCGGCATTGGCCTGCTCGCCTTCTCGAAGCTGCTGGCGTGGCTGCTCGAAAAGTGGCGCGCCCAGGTGCTCGCGCTCTTGACCGGCGTTCTGGCCGGCTCACTGACGCAGATCTGGCCGTGGCGTTATGCGGCGGAGGACGATTCGCCGATGCTCGTCGGCGTTGTGGCGGCGATGCTGCTTGGCGTACTCGTGGTCGCCGGGTTGACGTTCGCGGCGCGGCGGCGACAAGCGTGACTGCGCGTTTGGCGGTGGCGATGCAGCGGCGCTGCGGTTCGGGTTTGCACCGGGCGCTCCTTGCCAGCGCCTTGGCCTTGCTGCTCGGCGCCTGTGCGCAACAGCCCGGCGCGCCGGTGGTGGATCGCAGTTCGGGACGGGACCGCACGCCGTCCACCGCTTCCCCGGCTTCCCGCCCAGCATCGAGCGGCGATGTCTACACCGTGCGCAAGGACGACACGCTGTACGGCATCGCCTGGCGCCACAACCTCGACTACAAAGCGCTGGCAGCGGCCAACGACATCGCCGCGCCCAAGTACATCGTCCATCCGGGGCAGCGCATCCGCCTGACGGAATCCGCCGCAGCCGAACGCCCGGCGAACACCCGCCGCGCCCGTCGTGCGCAACGCGCGAGGACGTCCGAACGAACGCCAGCGCCCGCCCCCGCAAGACCAGCGGCGCAAAAGCCCCAGCCTCCCGCCCCGCCACGGCCGGCCATCGCCAGCGCCCCCGGATGGCGAGCCCCCGTGAACAGCAAGCCGGTACGCACCTTCGGCGGCGCCTCAAAGGGCATCGACTACGAACTCCCCCCCAACACCGCCGTGCAAGCCGCCGCCGCCGGCGAAGTCGTCTACGCCGGCCCAGGCCTCGGCGGCTACCGCCACTTGGTGATCGTCAAAGCAAGCGAACGCCACCTGGTCGCCTACGGCGTCAACGTGCCCCCAACCCCCAGCGAAGGCGACCGCCTCTCCGCCGGCGCCACCATCGCCACCATCGCCCCCGGCGACGCCACAGCCGGCCGCTTCCACTTCGAAATCCGCGACAACGGCAAACCGGTGAACCCGGCGTCTTTGATCGGGGGGCTGTAGCAGACGCGGGGCGCACGCGGCATGCTATGTTGAGGGATGTCTGTTGCAGGACGAGGTGCAGGGCTGTGCTCGGAAAACTCTCGGCACTGAAAGTGCGCGAAGTGTGGCCGGATGAAGCGAAGGACTTCACGCCTTGGCTGGCGGGAAAGGCAGACCTGCTCGGCGAAGCGCTGGGCATGGATTTGGTGCATCGGGAGACCGAAGCCGGCGTCGGACGGTACAGTGCCGATCTCGTCTTCCACGAAGAAACCACGCAGAAGATCGTCGTCGTGGAGAACATGTTCGCGCCGACGGACCACGACCACTTGGGCAAGCTGATTACCTACGCTGCGGGCCTCGAAGCCAGCTACGCGGTTCTCGTCTCCCCCGAGTTCCGGGAAGAACACCGGTCTGCCCTGAACTGGCTCAACTCCATTTCTGGTGAAGACTTCGGTTTCTTCGGTGTTGTGATCGAAGCGTGGCGCATCGGCAAATCCCCGCCGGCACCTCATCTTCGCGTCGAGGTCAAGCCCGATGGCTGGCGGCGCACCGTGAAGGCGGTGACCGGAGAGTCGACCACGCAGGTGCTGGGGCGACGATTCTGGGCCGCTTTCCTGACCGAGCTTGGCGAGAAGCACCCGGGTTGGGGACGCCGAAATCCAAACGGTTCCAACTGGTTGGGGCTCCCTTCGGGGCACACGAGCCTGAGATACCGTGCCTATTTCGCCCGACTTGATGGCAAATACCGAATAAGAGCGGATGTGTACATCAAAACCGAAGCGCTATTTGATGGGTTGCTTCGTCAAAAGGAGCGAATAGAAGAAGCAGTCGGCGAGAGCCTTGTTTGGGAACGACTCGACGACAGCCCTTCATCGAGAATTTCACTCTATTTCCCCGGTACCATGCGGATCAGTGAGGAGGAGCGTTGGCCGGAGGCGCGGGCGTGGCTAGTCGATTCGTTGGGCAAAATGCGGGACGCCTTTACTCCGGAACTTGACGCCTTGGCGAACTAGGTCGACGCTATGGCAGACGCTTCAATCAGCAAGCAGACGCGATCCGAGGGTTCCACGATGAGCGCCGGCCGAAATTTGCCGCCCAGCGCCAAGTATCCCAGCACGCCATATTGGCCTTGGTCGCCGACCATTGGCCGGGGCGATGCCGTGCATGAAGCGCCGGAGCGGTTCGTCGGCGAACAGGTGGTAGCGACCGAGAAGCTGGACGGCGGCAACACGCTGTTGCACCAAGGCGCGGTCTACGCTCGCAGCGTGGTCGCGCCATCCGCGGGCAAGTGGATGGCCATGGCGAAGAAGCACCATGCTTGGAAAGTCACCGAACCGAACGTCTACCTGTACGGCGAAGACATCTACGCCGTACACAGCATCGCCTACGATCCGGTGCGCGAAGACGCGACATTCCACGCCTTCGCGCTGCGCGACGAGAAGGGCGCGTTCGCCGCCTTCGCCGACCTGGAGAGCTACGCAAAGCAACGGCAGATTCCTTTGGTGCCAGTGCTGTTTCGCGGCCGATTCCAGACGGTTTCGGAGATCCGAGCTTTCATGAGCGACGCCCAGCGCCAACCCTCAGCGCTCGGCGGCAAGCGGGAAGGCGTTGTCTTGCGATTGGCGCGAGGATTCCCCGCTGCCGATTTTCAAGACAGCGTCTGCAAGAGCGTTCGCGTCGACCATGTGCAGACGGACAAGCACTGGACACGCAACTGGCAGCGATGTCGGATCAAGCGCTCAGCGGATGGAAGCTCGGCACTCCCGTTAGTTTGATTGAGGCCCATCCCACGGTTGAAACCGTGCTCTGGCGACGCTTATGATGTGGCACTGATTGGCGTGGCGGAGGAATGCCAATGGCGAAGAGAATACGATCAAACAACCCTGGTGATGCTGCCAATGCATTCGTTCGAGTCCTGCTGTCCGACGCTGGCGAACTCGCCGGTGGATTGGATGCCAAGCAGTGGGACAAAACGCTCGAGTTTTTCGGCTATCGCTGCGCCTACACAGGCGAGTGCGTGACCAAAGGCAGCGCAGTTCAAGAACATGCCATTCCCATCAATAAGGATCACTGCGGGCTGCATCTGTACGGGAACGTAGTGCCCGCTACCGAGGAGGCAAACAGGAAAAAAGGCAATAAGCACTATAGGGACTTCATTAAGGACCCGGAGGCGGAGAAGCTGGGCTTCGACTCAGCGCGGCTGCAGAAGATCGAATACTTCATGGCGGAGACGCGGTATTGTGAAAAGGCCAAGCCTTTCCAAGGCATTCCAGAGTACTGCCAGACGCAATACGAAGTCATTAAGGCGCTATGCAAGATCAACAAGGATTACTTGCGGAAGCTCTTGCCAGACGATGTGGCGAAACAAGCAAATGACGATGTGACTAAGTCGCTGGACGTGCAGGTTCAGACTAGGCTGGGTCGCGGAAAGATTACCCGCGAAGCTGTGCTGGCAGTGATTCGAGGTGAAGTCGGCACGGGCATGCGGCGTGGCGAGATTATCGAAGCCCTCGGAGTCAAAGACGATCGGTCTGGCGAAGTCGCTGTTGACAACCGATTGCGGGAACTCAAAAGGCGACGCAGCGTCCTACATGAAGGTGGCCGGTACCGCTGCACGTAGTCCGGCGGCAGACGGAACGTCTTTGGCCTGCCTCGTCGTCGCGCACATCTTCGCCCGCACCGACCGGTCGTGGGCTGGCAGTTCTCCAAGTGCTCCAGAGCGTACATGGACGCGCAGCCTGAGCGGCGGACCGGCGCTCGGCCGCAAACGGGCAGGTTTCTGTCGTGTCGAAGTTCGGGCGCTACTCCCAGCAATGCACGGCGACGGTGAAGGTGCGGGCCAGTTCCGCGAGCTGCTCCGGGGTGAGCTTCGCGTTTGACGGTCGCCGGTCGTAGGCGACGCCGTGGATGTCGAGGAAGCTCCGCACCACGGCGCCTTTGATGGCGAAGTTGACGTTCTGCGGAATGTCGCCGGCGACCTTCGCAGCATCCGTTGCCCTCAGCGTGCTCGCCACCACGCCGATGACGTTCCCCGCGCCGTCGAGGAGCGGACCGCCGCTGTTGCCCGGCTGCACCGGCGCGGTGATCTGAAGCCGCTTCGCGTCGTCGTCCGGGCCGGCAAGGGCGCTGACGTTGCCGCTCGTGACGTTAAGCTCCTTCGACAGGACGCCGTGCAGGGGGTAGCCCGCGACCGTTGCCGCCTCGCCAAGGCTGGCGCGGGGCGACTCGCTGAACGTGGCCGCCCCACGGACTTCGAGCGGCGCCTTGAGCAGCGCCAGATCGTCGCGGGCTTCCACTGCGCGGACCGTGGCGTCGTAGGAAGTGCCCGCGCAGTTCACGGTCACTCTGGCGCAGCCATCGACGACGTGATGGTTGGTCACGATCCATCCGTCCCGGCCAACCAGGAATCCGCTGCCGCTGCTCGCGGGCTCGCGGGTCTGTTTCTGCCGTGCGTCAGCCACCGTCCTGAGCAATGCCAGGAGCTCCTCGGAGATTAGTCCCGTTGAGCTTATGCCCATGTCCTGCTGAAAATGCCGTACTGCAGCCGTCGTGCGCTCGCCAAACAGCCCGTCCATCGACCCGATGTCGTAGCCGAGCAGGGCGAGGTACGACTGCGCTTGGCGCACCACATCATGGGATGGATCTGAAGAGCGAACGGGGTCGCTGGAGATAGAAGCAGGGCTTGGTTCGTCGCCACCATCCTTGATCCAAGCGGCAAGCTGGCGACTGAGCTTCTGTGCCTCGGCGAGTTGGGCCGAGGTCATGCGTTGCCGGAGGTCGGTGCGGTGTTGTTGCGCATCTTCGTCATCTTCGCCTCTTTGCACGCAGGCAAGGTTGATCCAAGCATAGGCTTGAACGTCGTCCTCGGGAACGCCCTTGCCGCTGGCATAACTCCGTCCGAGTTCAAGCTGGGCGTTCGCGTGTCCCTGTTCGGCTGCCTTGCGGTACCAAGACGCGGCTTCCCGGTCGTCCGCTGGAACGCCCCTGCCGTTGGCGTAACTGTGTCCGAGTGTGAGCTGGGCGGGCGCGTCTCCCTGCTCGGCGGCCTTGCGGTACCAGTACGCGGCATCCTCGTCGTCCGCTGCAACGCCCTGCCCGGTTGCGTAACTGAATCCAAGCCAGGACTGGGCATCCGCGTGTCCCTGCTCGGCAGCCTTGCGGTACCAGTACACGGCCTCTTGGTCGTCGTCAAGGCAGTGCCCGAATCCAAGCCAGAACTGGGCATCCGCATGCCCCTGTTCGGCGGCCTCGCGGTACCAGAACACGGCTTCTCGGTCGTCCGCTGGAACGCCCCCACCCCTCTCGTAACAGCGTCCGAGCCAGAACTGGGCTTCCGCGTGCCCCTGCTCGGCGGCTTTGCGGTACCAGAGCGGGGCCTCGTGGTCATCCTCTGGAACGCCTTTGCCGATGGCGTAGCTGAATCCAAGCCTGTACTGCGCTTCCGCGTGTCCCTGCTCGGCGGCCTCGCGGTACCAAAACGCAGCTTCTTGGTCGTCTGCCGCAACACCCCACCGGTAGGCGGCGTCGTAACTGGATCCAAGCATGAACTGGGCCTCCGCATGTTCCTGCTCGGCAGCCTTGCGAAACCAAAACGTGGCTTCTCGGCCGTCCACTGGAACGCCCTCGCCGCTGGCGTAGCAGCGTCCAAGCCAGAACTGAGCTTCCACGTCTCCCTGTTCGGCGGCCTTGCGAAACCAAAACGCGGCTCTTTGGTCATCCGCTGGAACGCCCTCGCCGATGTTGTAGCTGAGTCCAAGCAGGTACTGGGCCTCCACGTCTCCCTGTTGGGCCAGCAGTAGGAGCATACGCGAGGCCGCGTCATCTCCTTGATATTCATTCATATTTGCATGCCCGCGGCGGAACCAATGGCAGCCGACGACGTGGCGAGAAGCATGTCTGCGACGATCCAACGCACGGTCGCTTCCCGGTCACTCCAACTCTTCTTGCCCTCCGGAAGCCGCCAACAGACTCCGGGGCCGGAAACTCATCGTAACCGGAATCCATCATGTTGTGGCGACGGGCCGCGCCGGTCGGCAGTCTTGGCGCGGAGCGCCAGCAGCGGGATGACCGATACGCTGCCGGTGCGGGCGAGGACCGATCGGCCGCCAAGCCGTCCGCCTGATCGACTATAATCCTCGTCCTTCGCGGAGAGGCGATGAGCATGGCACGGTCTCCTTGGACGGCAATTGTGAGCGAAGAAGATGGCTGGTGGATCGGCTGGATCGCCGAAGTGCCGGGCGTGAATGCCCAAGAGCGCACTCGCGAAGCACTGCTCGACACCTTGGCCGAAGCGCTCCGCGAAGCCCTCGAGATGAACCGGCAAGATGCCCTCGATCACGCCGAACATGCCTATGAGGAGGTTGTGGTCGCGCTCTAGGGAACCTCTGAATAAGTGCCTCGGGCGGGTTGAAGCTGCGACAATGGGCGCTTGGCAGGTTTTCTGGAGTCGAGGATGGACGTGAAGGAGGCGACGCAGGCGACGTTCGCGGAGCTGGAGTACGACGCGAAGAAGAGGAAGACGCGGCGGGAGAAGTTCCTGGAGCGGATGGACGGGCTGGTTCCGTGGCGGGAGCTGGAGGATCTGATCCGCCCGCACTATCCGAAGGCGGGTCGGGGCCGGCGCCCGTACCCGCTGTCGTCGATGCTGCGGGTGCATTGCGTGCAGCTGTTCTACAACATGAGCGATCCGGGGATGGAGGACATGCTCTACGAGGTGGAGTCGGTGCGGCGCTTCGCGGGACTGAGGCTGGACGCGCTGCCGGACGAGACGACGATCCTGAAGTTCCGCCACCTGCTGGAGGAGCACGGCCTCGGCGAAGGGCTGAAGGCGGAGATCGACCGGAGCCTGGAGTCGCGGGGCCTGTCGCTGCGCGAGGGCACGGTGCTGGACGCGAGCATCGTGGACGCGCCGTCGTCGACGAAGAACCGCAAGGGGGAGCGGGATCCGGAGATGCGCCAGACGAAGAAGGGGAACCAGTGGTACTTCGGGATGAAGATGCACGTGGGGTCGGACGCGGAGACGGGGGTCGCGCACAGCCTCGCGGTGACGGCGGCGAACGAGTCGGACGTGGCGCACGCGCACCGTCTGCTGCACGGCGGGGAGAAGCGGGCGTGGGGCGACTCGGGGTACCAGGGGGTGGAGAAGCGCGAGGAGAACCGCGGCCGCGGCGTGGACTGGCAGGTGGCGATGCGTCCCGGGAAGAGGCGGCTGCTGGACGCGGACGGCGACGAGGAGCGGCGGGAGAAGGAGAAGGCGTCGATCCGCGCGAAGTCGGAGCACCCGTTCTTCTACGTGAAGCGGGTGTTCGGGTACCGCAAGGTGCGCTACCGCGGCCTGCACAAGAACAGGCAGCGGATCGCGCTGCTGCTCGGCTTCGCCAATCTGCTGATCGCCGAGCGGAGCCTGGCGGCGTGAGCGTGGCGCCCGTGCGCCTGGAAGGCGGCGAAAGCGCCCGAAACGGGCGCGGAAAGCCCCGTTTCGGCCCTTGCGGCGGCGTCCGAGCGCGGAAGCGAACGCAAAAACTTGCCGCCGGCCAACGTCCCCGCCGAATCGCCACTAGATCAGACCTTCCCTAACGGTGCCTCCCGATCTCCGCAACACCCAGATCTTTGCAGATTTTCCTGGCAAGGATGTCTTGTACCTCACTATGGCGAGGGACCGCGGAGCGTTCCCCAGTCTGGGAGTTTACCCACCACTCGTGACTCCTGCCTTGGCGCAAGAGACGGCACCCTTGCTGGCGCAAGTGTTGCGTGAGCACTCGCTTCTTCATGCCGAGGGTTCGTAATCCACGGCCAAGGTGCGAGCCCAAGCCACCAATCGGTTAATCTCCACCGTCGTCGTATCCAGCGGAATCGTCAGTCGCGCCATAAAATCTCCTCGAATCGGGTACATGTACTCATGGCCAGAAGAACCAGGAGATTTTGTCGCTTCCGGCGGGCGTTCATGCGCTTTTGACTTTCGCCGACTCGAGACGCTCCAACCAGCCGGATTCGCGAGGTACTCGCGATAGGAAGCCACTGCCCGCCTAAAGCGGGAACCATAGTCCTTCAAACTGCGCGGCTTGTATTTTTCCCTGTTCAACTCATTGAATTTCAATACAAATTGGTCAACGTCCAAAGCCTGCACGTCGAGCGTCTCCCACTCCAGATGGACCCGCAGGACGTGTCGGCAACTCGTCGACAGCGTCGCCGCCGTCGCCTTGGTCACCAAGCCCTTTCGCGCAGCCCAATCCCAGTGCTCCACCATCGCCCGTGCCGTCTGTCTTTGTTCAACCACTGTCTTCTCCGTTGTTTCCCACACCAAGAAGATCGCATTCTCCCACAGCACACGATCAATGTCAAGGGGAAGCGAAATTTCTTCTACAGTCGGCGCAAAATCTCTGCCGGCCAGCACCCTACTCCCACGCCGGAAGACCCGCACGGCAGACGTCTTCCGCCGCGGCGTCCACGTGCGCGGCGACGTGCAGGCGGTGCCCTCGTTGCCGAGGGTCAGCGGCCCGTTGTCGTAGCGGATGCCGAGGGAGTCGGCGGCCCTACCGCCGCATCGCATGGAACCTCCCCACCCATTCCAACACCCCCTCCGGCGCGTGTTTCTTGCGCCAGGTGCTGGCGGTGAATTTGGTGGCTTCGGTGAGGGTGGGGTAGATGTGGATGGTGCCCATGAGCTTCTTCAGGCCGAGGCCCCATTTCATGGCGAGGATGAACTCCGCCATCAGGTCGCCAGCGTGGTGGCCGACGATGGTGGCGCCGAGGATCTTGTCCTTGCCTGGGGGCGTGAGCACTTTCACGAAGCCGCGGCCTTCTTCGTCCGCCAAGGCGCGGTCGAGGTCGTCCAAGTCGAAGCGGGTGACTTCCACGGCGATGCCTTGGCGCTTGGCGTCCTGCTCGTTTAGGCCCACGCGGGCGACTTCCGGGTCGGTGAAGGTCGTCCACGGGATCACCGAGTAGTCCACCTTGAAGCGCTTGAAGATGCCGAACAGGGGATTCACGGCGGCGTACCACGCCTGGTGCGAGGCCGTGTGCGTGAACTGGTACGGGCCCACCACGTCGCCGCAGGCGTGGATCGTCGGCACGCTGCTGCGCAGGTAGTCGTCCACGTCGATGGCGCCGCGCTCGGTGAGTGCGACGCCGATTTCCTCCAAGCCCAGTCCGGCCGTGTTGGGCGTGCGCCCCACGGCGACTAGAACCACGTCGAAGGCCACGGCCAACTCTCTGCCGTTGGCATCGGCGCAGATGAGGCGCTTCTCGCCGTCCACCACCTCCACCCGCTGCGCTTCGTGTCTGGCGAGTACGCGAATCCCTTCGTTGGCGAACTGCGCCTGCATGAGTTCGACGACGTCCGCATCCTCGCGCATTAGCAGGTGCGGATTGCGTTCCACCTGGGTGACTTCCGAGCCGAAGCGTCGAAACGCCTGCGCCAGCTCGCAGCCGATCGGCCCGCCGCCGAGCACCACGAACCGGCGCGGCAGTTCGCGCAGTTCCCATACCGTGTCCGAAGTGACGTAGCCAGCTTCCGCAAGGCCGGGGATCGGCGGCACGAAGGGCGTTCCGCCGGTGGCGACGACGATGCTGCGCGTGGCGATCTCGCGGTCGCCAACGCGCACGCGGTACGGCGAAACGATGGTGGCGTCGCCCATCACGCAGTCCACGCCGAGGCTGGTGTAGCGCTCCACCGAGTCGTTGGGTTCGATGGTCTTGATGATGCGCTGCACGCGCGCCATCACGTCCGCGAAGTCGAACTCCGCGCTCGCGCGCCGAAAGCCGAACTCTTCGGCGCGCGCCATGTAGGAGAGCATCTTGGCGGAGCGCAGCAGCGACTTGGAGGGCACACAGCCGGTGTTCAAGCAATCGCCGCCCATCTTGTGGCGTTCGATCAAGGTCACCTTGGCCTTTACGGTTGCGGCGATCAGCGCCGCCACCAAGCCAGCGGACCCGGCGCCGATCACCACCATGTTGGCGTCGAAGCGCTTCGGTTTCTCGAACCTGCGGAGCACGGCGCGCTCCTTGTAGCCGTCGATGGACTTCCTGGCGAGCAGCGGAAACACGCCGAGCAGCACGAAGGCGGCGATCAGTCCAGGCGAGAGAATCCCGGAGAGGGAGTCCAACCGCCCTAGCTGCGCCCCCGCGTTCACGTACACCAAGGTGCCGGCGAGCATTCCCAACTGGCTCACCCAGTAGAACGTCCAGGTGCGGAGCGGCGTCACGGACATCGCCAGATTGATGGCGAAGAACGGGAACGCCGGCACCAGCCGCAGCGCGAACAGGTAGAAGGCGCCGTCCTTCTCGATGCCGCGGTCGATGGCTTCGAGCTGCTTGGCGAAGCGCGCCCGCACCACGTCGCGGAAGAGGTAGCGGGCGATCAAAAACGCGAGCGTGGCGCCAATCGTGCTCGCGAAGGAAACCAGCACGACGCCGAGCCAAAGATCGAATAGCGCTCCCGCCACCAGCGTGAGCAGGGCGGCGGCGGGCAGTGCGAGCGCCATCACCGCGACGTAGAGCAGGAAGAACGCGCCCGCGACCAGCCAATAGTTCTCGCGCTGGAACGCCTCCACGGCGGCGCGCTGCTCGCGGAAGTAGTCGAGCGTGAAGAACTGCTGCAGATCGAACGCGAAGAACAGCGCGATCAACGCCGCGACGGCGATTAGAACGACGATTCGGCTTGCTTTCATCCCCATCCCGCCAGTCGTGTTGCGCTCAACCTTAACGCAAGTGGGTCGCAGCCCCGCCCACGATTCCGTAGCGCCGCGGCGAAGCGGACGGGCAGACCGGCCTGCAGCCGCGTCAACAGCGCGATGCGGGATGAACTACAGTGGTCTGGTTCCACCCGCGCTTGGCCACGACCATGACGAACGGCAAGCCCTCGCCCCGCAGCGCGTTGGCGATTGACGCCTTCTTTGGCGTCTGCGCTGCGGAGCTGCGCTCGGTGCGGCGCATGGCCCGCACTTGGCTGTTCGTGATCGTGGTCTTGGCGGGCGGCGCCATCGTGTACGCGGGGTTCAGCGTCAACCACGCCTTCAACAACGGCATCGCGCCGCGCTTCGCCTTGCCCGGGTTCGGCTTGCTGATGCTGTGGGCGCTCCTCGTCGGCCTGGTGTTCGTCGCCTCCGACGCGCGCGCCAGGGACGAAGCGGCGCAAATCTCGGACACGCTCGATGCGCGTCCGGTCTCGAACGTCGTCGGGCTGGCGGGCCGGCTTTGCGCGGTGGTGCTGATCGCTTGGCTGCCGCTGTTGGTGCTGGCCGTTGGGCTGTACGTCCTCGGGCTGCTGGCCGACCTGACGGCGCTGCGCATCGCGCTGCCTCGGGTCGTGCCGGAAGCGCCGGAACCAGTTTCGCTGCTCACCTTCATGCTGCTCGACGCGCCGGCGGCGCTCTTGGCATGGGGCGCTCTGGTGATGGCGCTGGCCGCCGTGCTGCGCTCGCGTTGGATCGCTGTCGCCGTGGCCTTGGCGCTCCTTGGACTGCATCTCTACGCGATCTTCAACACGCCGCTGTACCTGCTGCCGGCGCTGTCCGGCATCGCCAATCTCGGCTTGACCGGTTCGGAAATCCTGCCGCGCTGGCCCGCAGCCGAGGATGTTGCGGCGCGGGTTGCCGCGTTGCTCCTCGCCGGCGGCTTCCTGCTGACGGCCGCCGGCGCACTGCAGCGACGGGACGCCGTGCCGCGTGGTCGTCGCTTCGGAATCGCCGCCTGCCTGCTCGCCATCGGCGCTGCCGCCATCGCGGCGCTCGCGTGGCAGGCGCAAGCGGCGCACGACGAGCGCAGCGCGTGGGCGGAGACACACCGGGCATTGCGCGACGCCCCGCGCCTCGACATCGAACGCATCAGTGGGCAGGTGGACATCGCGCCGGGGCGACGCTTGGCCATCGACGTGGAAGTGGCGGCGCACGCGCCTCCCGGCGCGCCTTTGGATGTATTGCAGTTCAGCCTGAACCCGGCCATGGGCGTGGAGTCCGTGGAAGTGGATGGCGCTGTGGCGCCGCACGTCCATGAAGACGGGTTGTTGACGGTGACGCCGGCGCAACGGCTCGCGGCCAACGCGCGGGTGGCGGTGGCGATTCGGGCCAGCGGCATTCCAGACCAGCGCTTCGGCTATCTGGACAGCGCGGTGGACGGCATGGCCGAGACGCTGTTCGGCAGCCCGATGGCCCTGCTCGGGGAACAGGCGTCGTTGTTCGAGGCGAACTACGTCGCACTCACGCCGACGGTGCGCTGGCTGCCGGCGGCTGGCGCGAACTTCGCCGCGCCAGCGGACTTCTTCGATCTGGCCCTTGCCGTGGAACTGCCGACGGGATGGCATGCGGCCGGTGCCGGACGCGCTTTGGAAGCGCCTGCCGAAGGCGCGTTCCGCTTCGAGCCGGACGTGCCGATTGTCGAGTTCGCGCTGCTCGCCGCGCCGTTCGAGCGACGGGCAATGACGGTACTCGGCGCACAATGCGAACTGCTCATCCACCCGAAGCACCTGCACAACATCGAATACCTCGCCGCATTCACGGGAAGCGAGGACGAAGAAGGCGACTTCCTGGAAAAGCTGCGCGAGCGCTTGCAGGTTTGGGTCCAGCCCGGCGACGACATGCCGGACTATCCGCACCGCGTCGCCAGCGCAGTGGAAGTTCCGGCGCAGCTGCGCCGCTATGGCGGCGGTTGGCTGATGGACACGGCGCAGGCTTTTCCCGGCGTCCAGCTGCTGGCGGAACACGGACTTCCGACAGCGCGGCTCGTCGAGTCGCACCTTGCGTGGATGCCCGAGGGGCAGCGCTTGTACTGGCTGTTGGCGAACGTCGACCGCACTGGCCCCGGCGGCATTGCGCACAGCGTCGGCACCGAGCGCAATCTGGGGCCCTTTCTCGCCCGGGCGACCGGCGAAGGCGCTGCCGTTGCGGACTACTTGCTGGAATCCCTCACCGCGTGGCGGCTGCATGGTGGCCGCGAAGTCGCGCCGGCGCATTGGCTGGTCGCCGGGCAAAGCCCCGGCTACCGGTTCCTGGTGCGCGCATTGGAGCGGGCGATGGGTTCCGCTTCCATGGCCTCGCGGCAGTTCCTGTTCTTCCCCATGTGGTTGGAGGACGAGAGCGAAAAGGTGTCGTTCACGGGCTTCGATCCCTGGTCTGCGGAGCACGGCGCCAACATCCTCATCCACAAGGGCAATCTGGTCGTACTGGCGATTCAATCGCTCCTAGTATTCCGTCAACTTTGAAGTAGTGGGTTGCTATGTTGTTTCTGTTGCTGGAACTCGTCACGGAGGACGGGGATGCACAAGAGGCATGTGTTGAAGCTGTTGGCGGAGGAGCGGGAAGAGCTGGAGGAGGTGTCGAAGGGAAGGAAAGGCAATCGGAGAGTGGCGCGTTGGAAGATGGAGCGCGCTCGCGCGCTGCTGCTGTGCGATCAAGGGGATTCCGGTTCGGGGTGGACGGACAAGGAATGCGCGGAGGCGGTGGGCGCGACCGAGAACACGATTGCCCGGTGGCGTCGGACGGCGGTGGAGGACGGGCCGCTGGCGGCGCTGCGGCGCAAGCGGCCGCAGATGCCGCCGCGGGCGCGGGCGCTGGACGGCGAAGGCGAGGCGCGGCTGGCGCAGCTCGCGTGCTCGCAAGCGCCGGACGGACGGTCGCGCTGGACGCTGCGGCTGCTGGCGGAGCGTCTGGTGGAGTTGGAGGTGGTGGAGTCGATCAGCCACGAGACGGTGCGGCAGACGCTAAAAAAAACGACTTGAAGCCGTGGCGCCGGGCGATGTGGTGCGTTCCTCCGAAAGGCGACGGGCGGTTCGTGGCGCGGATGGAGGAGGTTCTGGAGGTGTACGGGCGGCCCTGGGATCCGAAGCGTCCGGTGGTGTGCATGGACGAGCAGCCGAAGCAGCTGATCTCCGAAACGCGGGCGCCGATCCCGATGTCTCCCGGCGCCGTGGAGCGCGTGGACCACGAGTACGTGCGCGAGGGCGTCTGCGTGGCGTGGATGTTCGTCGAGCCGCTCGGCGCGTGGCGCGGCGTGCGGGTGACCGAGCGGCGGACGTCGGCCGACTGGGCCGCGCAGATGCGTTGGCTGGTCGACCATCCGCGCTTCGCCGGCGCCGAGCGCATCACGCTGGTGTGCGACAACCTGAACACGCACGACATCGGCTCCCTGTACGACGCGTTCCCTCCCGACGAGGCGCGGCGCATGGCGCGGCGGCTGGACCTGTGAGCTGGTCCTGCTTTTTGAGGCAGTCGGTTAAGGTGTATTCCACGCCTTGAAGGAGGCATGGAATGACAGCGAAGAGGCGCCGGTTCACGGCGGACTTCAAGAAGCGGGTGGCGCTGGAAGCGCTGCGCGGAGATCGGACGATCCAGGAGCTGGCGGCGAAGCACGGAGTGCATCCGAACCAGGTGGGCATGTGGAAGAAGCAGGCGGTGGAGGGCCTGGGCGAGGTGTTCGCGTCGAGCCGGAAGTCGGGCGCGGACGAGGCGCTGGCGAAGGAGCTGTACGCGAAGATCGGGGAGCTGACGATGGAACGGGATTTTTTTCGGCGCGGGTTGGCGCACTGAGCCGCCCGGAGCGCCTGGCGATGGTGGAGCGCGACGGCCCGCTGAGCCTGAGCCGGCAGTGCGAGCTGCTGGCGGTCGGTCGGGCGTCGCTGTACCGCGAGCCGGCTGGCGAGAGCGCGGCGAACCTGGAGCTGATGCGGCGCATCGACGAGTTGTACATGGAGTGTCCGTTCTACGGCAGCCGGCGGATGTCGATGCATCTGCGGCGGGAGGGCGTCGTTGCCGGTCGGCGCCGGGTGCGCCGCCTGATGCGGCTGATGGGCGTGGACGCCGTCTACCCGAAGCCGCGCACGAGTGCGCCGAGCGCCGAGCACCAGGTGCATCCGTACCTGCTGCGCGGCGTGGCCGTGGAGCGCCCGGACCAGGTCTGGTGCGCGGACATCACCTACATCCCCGTGCGCTCCGGCTTCCTGTATCTGGTGGCGGTGATGGACTGGGCGACGCGGTTCGTGCTGTCGTGGCGGCTGTCGAACACGATGGACGCGGCGTTCTGCGTCGAGGCGCTGGAGGACGCGCTCGGCGGCGGCGCGGCGCCCGGCATCTTCAACACCGACCAGGGGGCGCAGTTCACCAGCCTGGCGTTCACCGGGCGGGTGCTGGAGTCGGGGGCGCGGTGCTCGATGGACGGCCGGGGCCGGTGCATGGACAACGTGTTCATCGAGCGGCTGTGGCGTTCGCTGAAGTACGAGGCGGTGTACCTCCACGACCTGGCCGACGGCTTCGAGGCGGAGCGCGTGATCGCCCGTTGGATGCGCTTCTACAACGGATCGCGTCCTCACTTCTCGCTGGGCGGCCGAACTCCGGCGGAAGCCTACGGCGGCGCCTTCGCGGAGGCGGCATGACCGGCCGGCCGCCCCGGCGCGGCGAACGCCGCGCCGGATTTTCCGGACTCCGGTCGCTCCGCTCCCTCCGCTCGGAAAATCCGACCAACCCGCCTCCGGCGGTTCGCCTCGGCCCGGCGGACGAAAGGCGACCAGCCATGCGGCTGGGAGATGCGGCCGAGGACGCCGGGGCCTTCGAGCCTTGGCTGGCAGCTGCGAAGTCGGGAGTTGGGAAGGTCTTGCAAAGACACGGGCATCGGCAACGGGAAAGCCGCCGAACATGGCAGCGAATCGGCCTTGACGGTCGCTCGGCAAGCCGCAAGAATGCCTTGCGCTCGAGGGACTCAACACCAGGGAGTACACCTTAACCAAGCCCTCGAACTGCCTCACGAAACAGGACCACCTCAGCATCCGTACCTGCTGCGCGGCGTGGCCGTGGAGCGCCCGGACCAGGTCTGGTGCGCGGACATCACCTACATCCCCGTGCGCTCCGGCTTCCTGTATCTGGTGGCGGTGATGGACTGGGCGACGCGGTTCGTGCTGTCGTGGCGGCTGTCGAACACGATGGACGCGGCGTTCTGCGTCGAGGCGCTGGAGGACGCGCTCGGCGGCGGCGCGGCGCCCGGCATCTTCAACACCGACCAGGGGGCGCAGTTCACCAGCCTGGCGTTCACCGGGCGGGTGCTGGAGTCGGGGGCGCGGTGCTCGATGGACGGCCGGGGCCGGTGCATGGACAACGTGTTCATCGAGCGGCTGTGGCGTTCGCTGAAGTACGAGGCGGTGTACCTCCACGACCTGGCCGACGGCTTCGAGGCGGAGCGCGTGATCGCCCGTTGGATGCGCTTCTACAACGGATCGCGTCCTCACTTCTCGCTGGGCGGCCGAACTCCGGCGGAAGCCTACGGCGGCGCCTTCGCGGAGGCGGCATGACCGGCCGGCCGCCCCGGCGCGGCGGAACGCCGCGCCGGATTTTCCGGACTCCGGTCGCTCCGCTCCCTCCGCTCGGAAAATCCGACCAACCCGCCTCCGGCGGTTCGCCTCGGCCCGGCGGACGAAAGGCGACCAGCCATGCGGCTGGGAGATGCGGCAGAGGACGCCGGGGCCTTCGAGCCTTGGCTGGCAGCTGCGAAGTCGGGAGTTGGGAAGGTCTTGCAAAGACGCGGGCATCGGCAACGGGAAAGCCGCCGAACATGGCAGCGAATCGGCCTTGACGGTCGCTCGGCAAGCCGCAAGAATGCCTTGCGCTCGAGGGACTCAACACCAAGGGAGTACACCTTAACCAAGCCCTCGAACTGCCTCACGAAACAGGACCACCTCACTGGTCTTCACCCCGGCGCACGGCAGCTGGCTGAACATGGCCGAGCCGGAATTGAGCGTCCTGACACGCCAGGCCCTCGGCGACCGCATCGCCAGCATGGAGGAGGTTCGGGCCCGGGCGCGCGCTTGGGCGGAGGACCGGAACCGTCGGCAAACGGGCATCGACTGGCAGTACACCATCGACAACGCCCGCACCAAACTCAAGCGTCTCTACCCCCAAATTGAATCGTGACGGAATACTAGGCGTGGAAAAGGCCCTGCGGTTTCTTGCCTTGATGCAAGAACGCCACGCCGGTGGCACCTATGCGCTGGACGATTTCGTGCAGGCGATGACCGACGTGGACGCCGCCGTGGGGAACTGGCTGCGACGCATCCTCCACGAACCCGACCTGCCCGGATTCCTCGCGTCGGATGCCAGCGTGGCGCGATTGCCGGAAGACGACGCCGGCAACCCGCGCTACCAGACGCTCGTTCACGTGCGCAACGACGAGTCGGCGCCTGGCGTGGCCGGCCTCAGCTACCGGCCCGAGGACGGGTTCTTCCAGTGGAGCCCGTTCGTGCAAGTGCCCGGCAACAGTTCGGTGGAAGTCGGCGTGGTGAGCACAGCGCCGCCGGAGGAAGTGCGCCTGGAGACCTACCTCTCCCTGAACCGCCGCATCATGCGCTTGCGCGTGGAGCCACTTGATGTCGAAACCATCGTCCGCAAGCCGCCGTTCAACGGCAGTCGCGAGAGCGCGTGGCTGCCTCCCGACCTCGGCATCGTCGTGGACGACCTCGACCCCGGATTCGCCGCGCTGTCGCCGCCAACCCGCTGGCGCTTGCGGCGGGCAGAAGACGAGGCCGCGGCGGATGGACGCTTGGAGGAGTTCGGCAGGGATGCCGGCACAGTGCGCCGCTGGCGCCGACAGGCGGACCCGAACATCCTGATCTGGGGCAAGTACCGTCGCACCCTGGCGCGCGTCGCCGCCGGCAATGGCGACGCCCAAGCGTCCTTCGCCACCGCGCTGCCCGCCGCCGGCCGTTGGCGCCTCCACTACCACCTGCCCGGCGCATCCTTGAGCGAAGGCCACTACATGCGCTCCCGCCCCTGGTGGAACCGCGCCGACGCCTTCGGCGAAATGGACATCAAGATCGTCAACGCCGACGGCGAATCGCCCGTGGCCTTCGACGCCGCACTGGCAACCCCCGGCTGGAACAGCCTCGGCACCTACGAACTTCCCGCCGGGCGCGTGGAGGTGGTGGTCTCCGACGCCACCACCGGCGACATCGTGGTGGCCGACGCGGTGCGCTGGGAGCGGGCGAGAGAGGGGTAGGCGGGGGCCGCCGGCGGCGAGTTCGCTCAACAACCCCGCATCGAGCGGGTCCGGGCTCGAATGCCAAGCGCAAGGCGACTATGTCACTATTCTGGCCAGTTGTTGGCGACCCCGGTTGGCGGAGGAACCAATGGGCGGGATCGTTGCTTCCATCGAACTGGAAAACGCCGCCGACCGCGGCATCGTCAGCCAAGGATTGCGCGACGAATCCACTGTCCGCCGCACGACGGTGGAGGGCGTGGTGGACACCAGCGCGGTGATGCTCATGCTGCCGGAGAACGTCGTCGGCCGGCTCGGGCTCGAGAGGCAGCGCGAGGTCGTGGTCACCTACGCCGACGAACGCAAGGAGACCCGCCCGGTCGCCGGGCCGCTCACCATCCGCATCGGCAACCGCTTCATGAATACGGACTGCATCGTCGCCCCGCCCCTCAGCGAACCGCTCATCGGCCAGATCGTCTTGGAAGCGCTGGATCTGGTAACCGACCGCACCAACCGCACACTCTCGCCGCGGCCGGAATCACCGGACAGCCCCTTGCTCAAGCTGAAGTAGCTCCAACGCATCGGCGAAGGCGTCCTTGTCGGCGACTGCTTTTCAGGTGCTGGCTACATACGGTGATCCCCGTGATTACGTCGATCGCAAAGTTCGCGGCTGGCTCACTTGCCGCTTGCGCTCAACGTCGCGGCCCAAGAAATCGGTCTCCGTCGTAATGAACCAGATGGTCTGGCTGGTCCGCCATCCACACCTCGGTCTCCCAAGCGATGGCGCTCGTGTGCTTGCGAAACTCCGCCGCATCGGGGAAGGCCGTAACGAAGACCAGCCCAACTCGGCTGTCTTCGACTAGCTTCGTCAACTCGTTCCGGCGCATGTCGGTGACGGGGCCGTGCGACGTGACGGCCTCGACGAAAAGCAGCCATTCCCGTTGCTTGTCGTGGAGAATCAGGTCCGGCAGCTTGTCATGTGCAGTGATCGCGATGCCGACTTCGGCCAAGCCTTCTTCGTCCACCCAAAGCTCTTTATCCTCCGTGTCGCCTAGGTAGAGCAGATGCGCACCGGGAACGAAACGGGGGACGAACTCTTCCACCACGGCCTTTTGGACTTCGTTGTGCCTGCCCGGCGAGAGCAGAAGTTCGCGCCCTTCCGGTAGCTGCACCGGTACGCGATGTCGCGCCGCATCGCGGCTGCGCCTGCCCAACTGCCGCGCTCGCTGTTGCCGAAAACGCGCCGAGGCTTCTTCCCAAGCTCCACTGTCGAAGGCCCTGATCGCACTGACTGCCGCCGAACTCACCGCATAGTGCGCATTCGGGCTGTTGGTGGGCAAATCCTGTTCGAAGGGGTTGAAGTCGGCAATTCCGCCGTCCACGAATTGATGCAGAACCTGGCGGCGAAACGTCTCCCGGGTGTTTGGCGCATAGTCGGCGCCGTGGCGATCGCGCAGAAAGTCCATGACGCCCTTGGTCACGGTGCATCGTGTACGAGTTGCCTGTGACCAAGGCGAGTTCGGGCCCAGCCGGCACAGCGCTAGGAGCGTGAGCCCAGCCATGCGGTTGTGTTGCGGCGGCGCCATGCCGAGCTCCTTGAGAACTTCCTGCGCCTCTTCAACGCTTGCCAAGAGTCCTCCGCCCTCCGGTCTGTGGCGAGGCGATTGCCATGACCGCGTCGTCCAATGTCGCCAACGGATTGGCCTCGCGTTTCACTTGGCGGCCCAGAGCCGTGATCGCGCTTGCAGCAGGCAGAGGCATGGCGCGCAACTCCGTCGCGCTGACTTGGGTGTTGCCGTTGATGCAGCGGAAGTAGCTGTCGAGCAGGCGGCTGTTGTAAAGCGCGGCCAAGCCCCAGCACTCGTCCTCGGACAGGACGCCCTTGGGACGGTGGACGTAGTTGAGGTGGTTCTCCAAACCGAGCGCCGTGAAGCGAAACTGTTTGGCAAGGTATGGTGCCGCCGTCAGGCGCCGTTTCTCCTCCTTGGCACTGAACCGGCGAATCAGCACGTAGTTGCGGTTCTTCAGCAGCAGGTGCTCGGCACCGGCGCACAGGACATACTCTTTCTTGTGCCGTCGCAACGGCCAAGTCGCCCGCATTGGGCGAACGTGGTTCATCCACAGCAGGGGCGCGTGCGTATCCGGCACGTCGCCGCTGGCGCAAACCACCGACGTGGCGCGGAACGGAACCACCGGCCCAGTGGAGATGGCCAGCCCAAGGTCCGCCAAGGTGCAGGGCCAGCCATCCACCAGCGCCAGCACCGCGGCAGCGTCATCCGACAGCGGCACCCGCAGCACTTGGTGCCGGTCGCTTGAATTAAGCACGGTGGCCAGCGGCGCTAGGCGGCGCGTCGGGGTGCCGATGTCCGCAACGCCCTGGCTGGAAGAGATCACCGCCTCGCCTTGCTGGCCGTCTTGAAGCCAGCCGTCTCGCCGGCGTCCGGCGAGAATGACGTTCTCCTGCAACACGTCGTCGCGACTGAACGCACTTCGCCGAGAGTCGAACGCGTGGATGACCGTTGGTTCTATGAGGTCGAAAAAGACGGAGCGGAACTGCCGGAAGTAGGGCCCGGAAGCAAAGCTGCGCGGCACGATTTGGACGAACTCGCCGGACCGCCGCAACAACGCCGCGCCTACGGCCATGAACAGGGCGTAGATGTTGGGCTGGCCATGCACGACGCTGGAAACCGCCAAAGCGCGGGGATCGTTGCGGCCAATCTTGAAGTACGGCGGATTGGCTATGACGACATCAAAGTTCGCGGTTGGAGAGTTCGAGGGAAGCAAATCGCCAACACACTGCAGCGCTCCAGCGTGGGCAACCACGAAGTCCTCGCTCTCGATTCGCGCTGTCAGGCGGACGCCCCGATGGCGGCACCACCCGGCCAGGTATTCGAGCACCGTTGCCAAGGGGCCACACAGATCGCCGTCGCTCTCGTACGCGACGAGTTCGATGCTGCCCGCCGCACTTTGACGGCTGACGAGCCGCTCGACCACAGCGCAACACAACACCCCCGCCCCCGCCGCTGGGTCGAGCAGCCGTACTGTAGCGCCCCGAGCCTCGATAAGCGTGGCCATGAAGTCCGCCACAGGCACCGGCGTCAAATACAGACCATGCGCCTTCCGATACTCGCTCGACCTCGACGCGATGTACCAGGCGCCAACGCGATCTGCGAACATGCAGGGGCGTTCCTGCACAGCAGGCGTAGGGGTTGAAGGCGCCTGTTCGCAGGCTTGGACGATTGCGAGGTGGGCTGTCATGCAAATGGCACCTCAAACATTGCCGAGCCGCGATTGGCAAGGCAGCCCGTCAGCAGCAACCGCCGGCAAGGGCTCGTCAGTCATCCTCGGGCACCTTCGTTACCGGCCTGATTCGCGCTTCGGCTGTCCGTTCCATGCTTCCGGACTCGTCGTTGGCCCTGCCGTGTCTGCGGTGCCAGTCCGACACCCGCAAAGGCTCGGTGCCGGGCGGCACGGCGCGAATGTCGTACTCCCAAGGGGGAATGTCGCTGTGGAAAACCGCCGCGGCGAGCCCTCGGAGCTTGGGATCGTGGGGGAACGGCATGTCGGCGCATCCGCAACACTTGGACACCCATCATCATACGCCGCTCTGTCCGATGAGTCGTTTGTTCAACGATCCGTCCTTGCCCGCGCATCCAGCGGTTCGGCAAGGCGTCCATCACGCAGCCTCTTTCAGCACATGGGTCATCAGCGACGGGATGCCGGCATGCCAGCGGAATGGGGCTTGCTGGTAGGGAGGCCGCCAGACGTAGCCCAGGCGGTTGAGCGCTTCCCGCTTGGCGTACCGTTCGCTGGCGTCGTCGATGCCGGATGCCGCAAGGGCGGCGTCCACGTCTTGATTCGAGGCCGAGACGGCATCGCCTTCGACGAACAGTCGCGCCACCGCGGCAGCAACCGGCACCAAGCCTTCGGACTCCAACTCGGCGAAGCGCCGCTGGTGGTAGTTCGCCACTCGCGTGGCCACGGTCGGCTGCACGGCCTCGGCATCTTCGCGCGCAATGGCGGGCGCGCCCGATGCCAGATGCCGCTGCCACAGCGCGTCGCCCCAAAGCTGAATGAAGTACGGATAGCGCTGGCTTTGCGCCACTACATGCGCGAGCGTGTCGTCGTCGATGTCCACGCCGTGCGCTTCCAGCGGGTCGGCAAGGGCCTGCTTGGCGGCCTTTTCGCTGAGCCGCCCGATGCCGAGCTCGCCTTCGCCCAGGCGCGACCAGAAGGAGGCGTTCATGGCGTCCAAGTGCGTCGGCAGCCCCGGCGTGCCGGCGAGCACGAGCAGAAACGGGGCTCTGGCGCCGCGAACCTCCTGGCTCCCGTTCAGGAGCGCACTGCCGACATCCAGGGCCAGCGTGTGGGCTTCGTCGAGCAGCACGGCCAACGGGCGGCGACGACAGCGCGCAGCCACCGCCCCTGCCAAATCGTTGCGGCCGTTGGGGGAGGCCCACTCGGCCGAGCCGACCGAAGCGATGCCAGCCTTACATGGAACAGCCGTCGTGCGAGCGGAGAGAGCGGGGCGGCAGTTCCCTTGAAGGAGGCTGGGCTGGGCCAAGAGGCGGGGCCGTGAGGCCCCGGCATTGGGGCGCTTCTTCGGCAGCAGCTTGGCGAGCCGTCGGCGCGGCGCAAGGGCATCGAGCAGCGCGGGTTGATTCGGGACGGCGCTCGGCGTGAGCCACGCCACATCGACGGCCGGTTTGCTCTGGGCGCAGGCGTGTTCGAACCAACGGAGCAGCACGGTCTTGCCGTTGCCCCGCGGGCCCACGAGGACGACGTCGTGGGGCGGCGCGGAGTTGCTGCGCAAGTCCGCAAGGCATCGAGACAGCACGGCCTGCTCGGACGTGCGCCCAGTGAGCGCTGGAGGCGCTGCGCCGTCGCCCGCCACGAAGACCCGTTGTGCGTTTGATTCCATGGGCAGGAGTATATGCCGCGACTCTGGGCTGCCGGAGTCGATCGTCGCTGCGGAGACTGGCAGTTCGTTGCTCCGCGTTCGATTCCTCGGCGCTATCGGCTACGCTCGCGCGATGGAGGCGGATGTGGTGGTCGTTGGGGGCGGGCCGGCCGGGAGCACCGCGGCGACGTTGCTCGCCGGGGCCGGTTTGCGCACCGTCCTGTTCGAACGCGAGCGATTTCCGCGTCCACACGTCGGCGAATCGTTGCTGCCGGCGACGTTGGCGCTGTTGGAACAGACGGGCGCGTTGCCGGCGGTGCGGTCGGCTGGCTTCGTGAAGAAGGCCGGGGCGACGATGTGCTGGGGGCGCAGCGCCGAGCCTTGGAGCTGGCACTTCCGCGAGACCAACCGGCGCTTCCCGCACGCCTACCAAGTGTGGCGGCCTCGGTTCGATCAGATTCTGCTCGACCATGCGCGGGCGAGCGGCGCGGACGTGCGCGAAGGCGTTGCCGTGCGTGGCGTGCGGTTCGCGGACGATCAGGCCGTCGGCGTCACGCTGGACGACGGCACGGAAGTTCCCGCCGCGATGGTCGTGGACGCCAGCGGCCAACGCTCGCTGATTGCCGCCAAACAGGGGTGGAAACGCTGGGACTCGTTCTTCCGCAATCTCGCCGTCTACGGCTACTTTCCCGATTGCCCGCATCTGCCGCCGCCGAACGACGGCAACATCTTCATCGAATCGACGCCGGACGGCTGGCTGTGGAAGATTCCGCTCGCGGGAGGCACGTCCAGCATCGGCGCCGTAGTGGATCGAGAAACCGGCGCCAAGGCGATCCGCGCCTTGGGCTTAAGCGCCTTCCTCAAGCGGCAGATCGATTCGGCGCCGCGCATCGCGGCAATGGCCGGCGCTCGAAACCCGCAGGATGAGCCGCAAGCGGTGCGCGATTGGTCCTACGCTTCGGCAAGGATGGCTGGCCCAGGCTACGTGCTGGTCGGTGACGCCGCCTGTTTCGTCGATCCGCTGTTCTCCACCGGCGTGCATTTGGCGGTGTCCGCCGCCCACATCGGCGCGGCCTACGTCGTCTCCGCACTCGCAGACCCGCCCATCGCCAGCGCCGCGGCGACGGCGTTCGAGCGCGCCTATCGGACGCAGTACCAGCACTTCCACGAGTTGGCGCGGCTGTTCTACGCCGGCAATCGCAGCGTCGATTCCTACTTCTGGGAGGCGCGCCGCATTACGGGCGAGCAGCGTGCGCCGCGGGAAGCCTTCGTGCGCGCCGTCTCCGGGCAGGCCGCCGCCGGCTACGAACGGTCGGTGCTGGCGCACGGCGTGTTGCCGGGGAGCGTCCAAGCCGCACTCGATGCCGTCGCGCCAGTGTCCGTCGTCAAAGACATCGCACGCACGCCGCTGCGGTTGGCCGACAACACGCGGCTGGCGCGGGCGGCGGTGCTGGGCGCTGGACGCTACGAGATGGGCTACGCGGTACAGGGCGAGAATCGAATCGATCTGCCGGTCAGCGCGTTGGTGGCGCATCTGGTGCGCGGGGTGGAGCAGGGCAACGGTGCCGCGACGGTGGCTGCATTGGCGGAGGAAATCGCCGCCGGCGAAGGCACGTCTGCAGAACGTGTTCTGGAACCGCTCACCGATGCGGCGCGGCTGCTGCTCGCCGACGGCGTATTCGTTGCGCGGGACGCGCCATGACGCCGGCGCAAACGCATCGTCAGAACGTGGAAGGGGGGCTGGCACCGGATCCCGCGCAGTTCGCGCTGGCGGACAAGCTCACGGACTTGCAGCAGCGCCTGATTGCCGACGGCGCTGGGCGTCCTCGCCGCGGCCGGCGGCTGCGCGGCCTTTGGCGTTCGCGTCGCACGGTGCCGCAACGCGGCTTGTACATGTGGGGCGGCGTGGGGCGCGGCAAGACATATCTGATGGACGTCTTCCACGAGACGCTGCCGTTCGCCGAGAAGGAGCGCCTGCACTTCCATCGCTTCATGCAGCGCGTCCACGAGGAGCTGCGCGCCTTGGCGGGGCGGCGCGACCCGCTGCATGTCGTCGCCGAGCGCTTTGCCGAGCGAACGCGGGTGCTCTGTTTCGACGAGTTCTTCGTCTCCGACATCGGCGACGCGATGATTCTCAGCGGCCTGCTGCAGGCGCTCTTCGAGCGCGGCGTGTGCCTGGTCGCCACGTCGAACGTCGAACCCCGCAAGCTCTACGAGAACGGCTTGCAGCGGCGCCGATTCCTGCCGGCCATCGCGCTCGTCGAGCGCCACACCGAAGTGCTGCACGTCGGCGGCGATGCCGACTACCGGCTACAGGTGCTGCGCCGCGACGGCGTCTACCGCGTGGACGTCGCGGACGATGCGCTGCTCGCCAGCTTCCATGCCGTCTGCCACGCCCAGCCGCAGGAAGACGTGGAGTTGATGGTCAACGAACGCCCGATCACGGCCCGCTGTTGCGCCGAGGACACGGTGCTGTTCGATTTCGAGGCGCTGTGCGACGGGCCGCGCGCGATGGCGGACTACGTGGAGCTGGCGCGGCTGTTCGCCACGGTGTTCGTGCGCGGCGTGCCGGTCTTCAACGCCGCCAACGAGGACCAGGCGCGGCGCTTCATCGGCCTCGTGGACGAGTTCTACGACCGCAACGTGAAACTGCTGCTCGGCGCCGCCGCTCCCGTTGACGCCCTGTATCAAGGCCAACGCCTCGGCGCCGAGTTCGAGCGCACGAAAAGCCGCCTCACCGAAATGCAGAGCCCCGCCTATCTGAGCCGCACCCACCGGCCATAGCCGCAGCGCCCGACAGGCGTTGACTTTCGCCGTGGCGGTGCGAGAGCGTTGCTTCATGCTGCAACAATTGCGAAGCCGCAGGAGCCTTCGGCAGGAGGGGGCACCCCTCGCATGGGAGCCCTCAGCCGGGGAGCGCGAGGGGCATGCCCCTCGCATGAAGGAGCCCTCAGCCGGGGAGCGCGAGGGGGTACCCCTCGCATGAAAGAGCTCCAGTTCGTCGGCGTGCTGCGCCAGGCGAATCCGCTGCTGGCGGCGTTGTGGTGGGTCGTTCTGGTGCTGCGCGGGCTGCTGCCGGCGCTGTTCGCCATCGTCATGGGGGCGCTTGTCGGCGCGGTGCAGGCGCAGGAAGGGCTGGCGCTGCCGCTGACGGCGATGGCCGTGGTGTTCGCGTTGCAGCAACTGCTTGCGCCGCTGCATCAGGCGGTGAGCTCGAACCTCGGCTCCCAGACTGCGGCCTGGCTGTACGACCGGCTTACCGTCGCGTGCGTCGAACCGCCTGGCATGGCGCATCTGGAAGACCCGGAACTCGCCAACGACATTACGATGGCGCGGGATTTCGATCTCGGCATCAGCGGGCCGCCGTTGTCCATTTCCATGGACTTCATCGCCGCCGGTCTGGTGGAACTGCTCGCCGGGGTAGCTTCCATGGCCGTGCTCGCGGCGTATTCCTGGTGGGCGCCGCTGCTGCTTGGCGGCGCGTGGGGCGCCACCCACTGGCTGCTGCGGGAGAGCGGCGTGTGGAAGGATCGCAACACGGACGTGGTGCGCGAAGCCCAGCGCCATGCGGACTACGCCTATCGGCTGGCGGTGGATGCGCCTTCGTCCAAGGAACTGCGGCTGTTCGGCCTCGCCGACTGGACCGTGGCGCGGTTTCGCCGCCATCGCCGGCAACTGCACGATCTGCGCTGGCAGGCGACGAAGCTGCGCGAGAGGCCGGTGGCGGCAAGTCTCGCGATCGTGACGCTGGCCAATGCCGTGGTCTTCGGCGCGATGGCGGTGGATGCCGCCGCCGGTGCGCTGCCGCTCGACCGCATGGTCACCTTCGCGAGCGCGGCCTTCGCTGGCAGCATGATCGCCTTCGGCGGCCTTTCCTGGGCCCTCGACGGCGCCGCGGCGCCGGCTGCGGCGGTGCTGCGTCTGCGCCCGGCCATGGCGCACAAGGGCCGCTTGCCGAACGCCGACAAGGATGCCGCCGGAATGCCGGCGCGGGAGATCCGCTTTCGCGGCGTGCGCTTCGCCTATCCCGCCGCGCCGGACGAGATCGTGCTCGACGGCTTCGACCTCACCGTGCCGGCCGGGTCGTCCCTCGCCATCGTGGGGCAGAACGGCGCTGGCAAGACGACGCTGGCGAAGCTGCTCTGCCGCCTCTACGAGCCGCTCGCCGGCGGCATCGAGGTGGACGGCGTGGACTTGCGCGAGCTCGACATGCGTTCCTGGCGCAGGCGGGTCACCGCGGTGTTCCAGGACTTCGTGCGCTTCCAGCTGCCGCTGCGCGACAACGTGGCGCCGGCAGGCGCGCCGGACGCGGTGGTGGAAGCCGCATTGGCGCAGGCGGGCGCTGGCGACCTGGCGCACTTGGATACCGTGCTGGCGCGCGGCTACGACGGCGGCACCGACCTTTCCGGCGGACAGTGGCAGCGGGTTGCGCTCGCCCGGGCATTGGCGGCGGTGCAGCAAGGCGCTGGCGTCGTGCTGCTCGACGAACCCACCGCCCAGCTGGACGTGCGCGGCGAGGCGGAGATCTTCGAGCGCATCCTCGAGGCCACGCGCCACGCCACCACGATTCTGATTTCGCACCGCTTCTCCACCGTGCGCCACGCCGACCGCATCTGCGTGCTGGAGCACGGGCGCGTCGTCGAACTCGGCAGCCACGACGAGCTGATGGCGCTCGGCGGGCGCTACCAGACGATGTTCGACCTGCAGGCGCAGCGGTTCGATGCGAACGAGGACGCTGCGGAGGAATCCCTTGATGTCCTCGAATAGGCGCACTCTGTCGAGCGCGGCGCGCCCATAGGGCGAAAGCGCGATGCCACGCAACGAATCCAAGCGCCCAGACGCGCCAATCGACGCCTTGCCGGCGGCGCTGCCGTCCATGTGGCGGGCGGTCAAGCGCGGCTACGACGCCGAACCGGCGCTCATCGTCATCGCCTTCGCACTGTCGCTGCTGGCGGCGCTGCCCGACGCGCTGCTGCCTTGGCTCTTGATGCTGCTCGCCGACGGACTGCTCGGCGGGACAGCGACGGACGTGTACATCGCCGCCGGCGGTCTGGCGCTTGCGGCTACCTCGACGTGGGTGCTGCGCATCGTCAGCGACCGTACCCAGCGGCGGTTCCGGGATCGGGTCGCCATCGCCTTGGAGTCCCATGTGGCGGAACTGCAGGCGAGCGTGGCGACTGTGGAACACCACGAACGCCCAGACTACCTGGACCGCCTCGCCATTCTGCGCAACCAGGTGTTCGTGCTCGACCACATGTACATGGCGATGTTCAGCACCTGCGGCTGGCTGCTGCGCCTGGGCGTGGCGGTGGCGTGGCTGGCGTCCGTGCATCCGGCCTTGGCGCTGCTGGTGGCGTTCGCGCTGCCGACGGTGCTCACGTCGTCCTGGCGGCCGGCGGTGGAGCGCGCCGCCGAGCAGGCCGGCGCCCAGGCGGAACGGCTGGCGCGGCACCTGTTCGACACCGCCACCACCGCGCCGCCGGGCAAGGAAGTGCGCGTGACGGACATCGGCGAGCGGCTGGTGAAGGATCGCCGCGCCGCCTGGAACCGTTGGTACGCCGGCGTCGCCAAGGCGCGCTGGGAAAGCGCCGGCTGGCACACCTTGGGCTGGGCCGTGTTCGCCGGCGGCTACGTCGCCGCGGTGGTGTTCGTGGCATACGGCCTCGCCGCCTCGCCGGGCGAAGTGCTGCTGGTGCTTGCCGCGGGAGGCCGTCTTTCCGCCTACATCAGCGCCACGGTAGGGGAGATCGGCTTCCTGCGCGGCATCTGGATGGACGGCTCCAAGCGCATGGCATGGCTGGAAGACTATGCCGCGGCCAAGGCCGAGGCGGCGGACCGGCCGGCGCCGAGCGCAATCGGCGAGGGCATTTCGCTGCGCGACGTCTCCTTCGCCTATCCCGGCACGAAGGATCTGGTGCTCAAGAACGTGACCCTCGAACTGCCCGCCGGCGCTGTCGTCGCGCTGGTCGGCGAGAACGGCGCCGGCAAGACGACGCTGGTGAAGCTGCTGGCGAAGATGTACGAACCCACCGCCGGACGCATTCTCGTCGATGGCGAGGATCTGTCGCGCTTTGCCGCGGTCGAGTGGCGGCAGCGCCTCGCCGGCGCGTTCCAGGATTTCTTCCGCTTCGAGTTCCAAGCCGGCAGAACAGTGGGCATCGGCGATCCGCCGCGCATGGACGAGACCCCGGCGGTGGCCGCCGCCGTCGAACGCGCCGGCGCCGACGACGTGGTGGAGGCGCTCGCCAACGGCTTGGAAACGCAGCTCGGCCCCACTTGGCCCGAGGGCGTGGAGGTGAGCTTCGGGCAATGGCAGAAGCTCTCCCTGGCGCGCGGCTTCATGCGCGACCAACCACTGCTGCTGGTGCTCGACGAGCCGACCGCGGCCCTAGACGCCGAGACCGAACACGCCCTCTTCGAGCGCTACGCCAGCGCGGCGCGGCGGGGAACCGGCAAACCGGCGAACGGTTGCGTGACGCTCTTGGTGTCGCACCGCTTCAGCACCGTGCGCATGGCGGACCTCATCGTCGTGATGGACGGCGCCAGGGTGGTGGAGTGCGGCAGCCACGACGAACTGATGGCAACGGGCGGGCAGTACGCGGAGCTCTACGGCATCCAGGCGGCGGCGTACCGGTAGCGTCTTTCCAGCTTCCAGCGCTGCATTTAGGACAAGCGCCGCGAGCGTGGGTTACGCTCTCGCCCATGCGTTGCGTTCGTCGCGCTCTTGGGTTGGCGTCCGTTCTGCTCGCCGCGCCCTTTGCCGCAGCCGTGGAACTCGCGCCGTGCTTCCTCACCGCCAACGAAGGGCGCAGCGAGGCGGCAGCGCAGTGCGGCGTCGTCGCGGTTCCGCTGAATCCGCGCAATCCCGACGGCGAGCGCATCGACTTGCGCGTTGCCGTCGTCGATGCGCTGACGGAAGAGCCGGCGCCCGATCCGCTGCTGGTGATCGCCGGCGGGCCGGGGCAGGCGGCGACGGATTTCTTCGCCGTCGCGGAGCGGGCGTTCAAGCGCATCCTGCGCTACCGCAGCGTCGTGCTCGTGGATCAGCGGGGCACGGGCGAGTCAGCGCCGCTGCACTGCCCAAGCCTGGAAGAGATGGACCTCGGCGGCGAGTCCAGCCCGCAAGCGCTCGCCGCCAAGGCCATCGACTGCCTGGATGCGCTCGAGCACGACCCGCGCTTCTTCTCCACCAGCGTCGCCGTGGGCGATCTGGACCTCGTGCGCACCGCGCTTGGCTACGAAACGCTGAACCTGTACGGCATCTCCTACGGCACCCGCGTGGCGCAGCACTATCTGCGCCGCTTCCCGGAGCGCGTGCGCAGCGTCGTTCTCGACGGCGTGCTGCCGACCACCGTGTCGCTGGGGCCGGAACTGGCCCTCGACAGCCAAGCGGCCCTCGACCGGGTCTTCGAACGCTGCCTGGCGGACGATGCCTGCTCAACGGCCTTCCCGAATCTGCGCGAGCAACTCGGCGCCGCGCTGGCGCGGCTGCGCGAACAGCCGGCGAAGGCGACGTTCGCGCACCCGCGCACCGGCGAGCACACGGAAGTGACCGTCGACCATCTGACCATGGCCGGCGTGGTGCGGCTGCTGGTCTACTCGCCGATGACGGCAAGCCTGCTGCCGCCGTTGATCGAAGCCGTCTACGACGGCGACTACGCGAAGCTGGCGGCGCAGGCCTACGTCGTCAGCGAAGCCGTGCGCGAGCTCGCCACCGGCCTCAACTACGCCATCCTCTGCACCGAAGACCAGCCGTTCTGGGGCGAAATCGACCTCGCGGCGCAGCGCGCCACCTACATGGGCACGACGATCGTGGAAACGACGCAGCGCGTTTGCGAAGAGTGGCCGGCCGGGGAGATCGACGCGGACTTCAAGGCGCCGCTCGCCAGCGCCCAGCCGGTGCTGCTGCTGAGCGGCGAGCTGGATCCGATCACGCCGCCGCGCTATGCGGAAATGGCCTCGGCGCATTTCGACAATGCCTTGAGTCTCGTCGGCGCCGGGCAGGGCCACGGCATGATGATGGTGCCGTGCATGCACGGCATCGTCGCCGACTTCGTGGAGCTTGCGCCGACGTCCCTGGGCGACGCCGCGGCCATCGACGTCTCCTGTCTCGAGCGCCTGCGCCCGTTCCCGCTGTTCGTCTCGCCGCTCGGGCCAGGGCCGTGATCGAGGTGCGCGGGATCGCCAAGCGCTTCGGCACGGTGCGGGCGCTGGACGGCGTGAGCTTCGAGGCGAAGGACGGCTGCATCACCGCGCTGCTCGGCCCCAACGGCGCCGGCAAGTCGACGCTGCTGCGCATCCTCTGGACGATCTTGCGGCCCGATGCCGGCACGGCGCGGGTCGGCGGCATGGACGTCGTCGCGCATCCCCAGGCGGTGCGGCGCGGCATCGGCATCATGCCCCACGGCGCCAATCTCTACGGCAATCTCACTGGGCGCGAGAACGTCGCCTACTTCGCTAGTCTGCACGGCTTGGCCGGCGACGACCTCGAGCGCGCGGTGGCGCGGGCGCTGCAGCTGCTGGACATCGAACGAATCGCCGATCGCCGCGCCAAGGGCTTCTCCCAGGGCGAACGAACCCGCGTGGCGCTGGCCAGGGCGCTGGTCCACGATCCGCAGACGCTGATCCTGGACGAGCCGACCAACGGCCTCGACGTCGGGGCGATCCGCGCACTGCGCGACGTGGTGCGCGAGCGGCGCGACGCCGGCTGCTGCGTGCTGTTTTCGAGCCATGTCATGCAGGAAGTCGCGGCGCTGTGCGACACCATCGTCATTCTCGCTTCGGGCGCGGTGGCGGCGACGGGAACCGCAGACGACATCCGCGCCGCCACCGGCTGCGACAGTCTGGAGGAAGCGTTCGTGCAGGCGGTGGACGGCACGCGCGACGGCCCGGGCGGCAGCGCATGAACGCGACGCGCGGCACCTTGGTGTCGTTCCGCAAGGAAGCGCTCGACAATCTGCGCGATCGGCGGGCGGTTGTCTCGGCGCTGCTCTTCGCGCCCTTGTTCGGCCCGCTGCTGATCTCGCTCATCATGGGATTCGGGGTGCGCCAGCAAGTCGACGAGGGGCTGGCGCCGATCGTCGTGCCGACCGTCGGCGGCGCCGACGCGGACAATCTGCGGACGTATCTCGCCACCCGTCTGGTGGACATCGAGCCGGAGCGGTTCGCGAGCGCCGAGGCCCTGCGCGAAGCCGTGCGCAACGGCGACGTCGACGTCGGCCTGGTGGTGGACGACGAGTTCGGCGCCGCGCTGCTCACCGGCGCGCCGGCGCGGCTCTGGATCGTCTCCGACAGTTCCAACGCCTCCAATCGCGCCGCGACGCTGCGCCTGCGCGCGGCGCTGCAGGACTACGGCGGCATCGTCGGGGGGCAGCGCATGCTGATGCGCGGCATCGATCCGGAAGTCGCGGCGCCCCTTGCCGTGCTCACCGACGACGTCTCCACGCCGTCCGGGCGTTCCGTCCTGCTGCTCGGCACGTTGGCGTACTTCCTGTTCTTCGCCACGTTGATGGGCGGTCTGCACGTCGCCATCGACTCCACCGCCGGCGAACGCGAGCGCGGTACCCTGGAACCGTTGCTGACGCTGCCGATTCCGCGCTGGCAACTGGTCTTCGGCAAGTTCGCCACGGCGACCCTGTTCATGGCGGTATCGCTGGGCAGCGCCATCGCGGCCTTCGCCGTGGCGACGCGATTCATGCCGCTGGCGGAGGTCGGCATGAGCACGAATCTGTCGCCCGCCGTGTGCCTGGGCATCTTCGGAATCATCATGCCGTTCACGGTGCTCGGCGCTGGAGGGATGATGTTCGTGGCGACGTTCGCCAAGAGCTTCCGCGAGGCGCAGACCTACACCAGCCTGGTGATCGCCGTGCCGACGCTGCCCATCGTCCTCACGTTCTTCAATCCGCTGCCGGCGTCCACGGCGCTGATGCCGGTGCCAAGCCTGTCCCAGCACCTGCTCACCACCGCGCTCATCAAGGGCGAAACGGTGGCGGTGTTCAACGTGCTGGCGTCGGCGACCGTCACCGTCGCGCTTGGCCTTCTCTTCGTGCTGGCGACGGTGCGCCGCTACCGTTCGGAGCGGCTCTTTTCGTAGGCTTCGCGGGCTCGAACTTGGCGGCGTTTGGATGCGCCTGCTCGGGCGCGGCGCGGGAAATGGTCGGAGTGCCCGGACTTGAACCGGGGGCCCCTGCCTCCCGAAGGCAGTGCTCTACCAGACTGAGCTACACTCCGTTTGGGCGGCGCATTGTACAGAACATCAGCGCAGCCGCGATACGGCGAAGGCCGCCAAGGATTCCAAGGCGTCGCGGTACGGGCCGGCAGGGAGAGCGAGCGTCTCGGCCATGGCGGCCTCGGCCTCTTCCACGGCGCGGCGCTTGGTGTAGTCGAGCCCGCCGCTGCGGCGAACGGCGCTGGCCACCGCCGGAAAGTCCGCCTGGGAGCGGGCTTCCACCGCCGCCTTCAGCAGGGCCGCATCGGCGGGGCAGCCGTTGGCGATGGCGTGGATGAGTGGCAGGGTCACCTTGCCTTCCGCCAAATCGTCGCCGGCGTCCTTGCCCATCACGACGCTGTCGCCGGCGTAGTCCAGCCAGTCGTCCACCAGCTGATAGGCCATGCCGAAGCGCGCCCCGTAGCGGCGCAGCGCCTTGATGGCGCTTGCGTCGTCCGAACACAGCACGCCGCCGGTGTGCGCCGAGGCTTCGAACAGCATCGCCGTCTTGCGGCGCGCCACCTCCAGATAGTCGGCCTCGGTCGTGTCCACCTTGCCGACGTTCACCAGCTGCATCACTTCGCCTTCGGCGATGACGTTTGTGGCATCGGAGATGATCGCCATGATGTCCATGTTGTTCAGCTCCACCATGAGCTGGAAGCCGCGCGAGTAGAGGAAGTCGCCGACCAGCACGCTGGCGGCGTTGCCCCACAGCGCGTTGGCCGTGGCGCGGCCACGGCGCCGGGCGCTCTTGTCCACCACGTCGTCGTGCAGCAGCGTGGCGGTGTGCAGGAACTCGATGATCGCCGCCAGGCGAATGTGGTCGCTGCCGTGGCAGCCGCAGGCGCGGGCGGCGAGCAGCACGATCAGCGGGCGCAGCCGCTTGCCGCCAGCTTCCACGATGTAGCGGCCGATCTCCTCCACCAAGGCGATGCCGGAGGAAAGCTGGCGCGGAATCAGCCTGTTCACCTGCTCGAAATCCTCGCCGACGAGGCGGAAGATCTCGGCCAGGCTCGGCAGTCGGGTCTCGGGCGCTGTTCGGGCGGCGGTATTGGGCACGCTGTCCTCTCTTGCCGAGCGAAGGCGTCCGCAAACGGGCGAGCCCTCGCTTGGCCGCAAAGGGGCGAGGGCCGTTGCAATCGTCTTGGCCGCTCCCTATGATGCGCCGGCTTTGCGGTGGCCTATCCGCTGGGCGCATTGTAAACCACATCCACGGCAGTGGCGGCCAAAGCAACGGCGACGCGGCGGCAGTGCGCGTTGGGGCGGATTGGGCGCATTAGGCACATGGGAGAGAGCCGGACGATGTTCGCTGTGATCGAGAGCGGCGGCAAGCAGCATCGAGTCGTCGAAGGCGAAGTGGTGCGCTTGGAACGTCTCCCGGGAGAACCGGGTGACGCCATCGAGTTCGACCGCGTGCTCATGGTCGGGGAGGGCGAGGACGTCGCCATCGGCACGCCGCTGGTGGAAGGCGGCAAGGTCTCCGGAGAAGTCGCCGACCAAGGGCGCGGGCGCAAGATCCGCGTCATCAAGTTCAAGCGGCGCAAGAACTACATGCGCACCCAAGGCCACCGGCAGGCCTACACGGATGTGAAGATCACCGCCATCTCGCGCTAAATCCCGTTCGCCTTGGCGAAGCCGGAGAGCGCATCCACGGCGCAACGCAAGCGGAACACTCGGACATGGCACACAAGAAGGCAGGCGGCAGCACCCGCAACGGGCGCGACTCCCACTCGAAGCGTCTCGGCGTCAAGAAGTACGGCGGCGAGCGCGTTTTGGCCGGCAACATCATCGTTCGGCAGCGCGGCACCAAGTTCCACCCCGGCGCAAACGTCGGCTGCGGACGCGACCACACCCTGTTCGCCACCGCGGACGGCGTGGTGCGGTTCGAGGTGCGCGGGGCGCGGCAGCGCAAGACCGTGAGCGTCCAGCCGGCGCCAGCAAACGCCTGACCCCGCCGGCGCTGGCCGGCGGCGCGAGACGCATATCGACTTCTCGAGGACACGCGCAGCAAGGCCAGCCATCACCGCCGCACGGTAGCGCCATGAAATTCGTCGACGAAGCCGTCATCGAAGTGGCCGGCGGCAACGGCGGCAACGGCTGCCTGAGCTTTCGACGCGCCCGCAACCTCCCCCGAGGCGGCCCGGACGGCGGCAACGGCGGCAACGGCGGCGACGTCGACCTGATCGGCGACGCGGCGCTGAACACGCTGGTCGACTTCCGCTTCACGCCGCGCTACGCCGCGTCCAACGGCAAGCCCGGGCGCGGCGGCGACAAGACCGGGGCGTGCGGCGATGCGCTCCATGTGCGCGTTCCCGTCGGCACCACCGTCCTGGACGAAGAGACGCAAACGGCCATCGGCGACGTCGAACGCCCGGGCGAGACCTTGCTCGTCGCCAGAGGCGGACGGCGCGGGCTCGGCAACGCGCACTTCAAGTCCAGCACCAACCGCGCCCCTCGCCACGCCACCGAGGGCGCCCCGGGCGAACAGCGCCGCCTGCGCCTGTCGTTGCGGGTGATCGCCGACGCTGGCTTGCTCGGCCTGCCCAACGCCGGCAAGTCCACGCTCATCAGCCGGGTCTCCGCTTCCAAGCCCAAGATCGCCGACTATCCGTTCACGACGCTCACGCCGAACCTCGGCGTGGTGCGCGTTGGCGGCGACGCGAGCTTCGTCATGGCGGATGTTCCCGGGCTGGTGTCCGGGGCGGCCGCCGGCGCCGGCCTCGGCGCGCGGTTCCTCAAGCATTTGTCCCGCGTTCGCCTGCTGCTGCATCTGGTGGACGCCGCGCCCTTCGACGGCAGCGATCCAGTCGCCAACGCGCGGCAGGTCGAGGCTGAACTGTTCGCCTACAGCGAGGCGCTGCGGGAACGCAGCATCTGGATCGTCGCCACGAAGCTCGACCTGCCCGATGCCGCGCGCGTTCTCGAAGAACTGCGCCGGGCATTCCCGGACCGCCCCTGCTACGGCATCTCGGCGGTGCGCGGCGACGGCGTCGATGCGCTGATGGCGGACGCCTGCGCCCATGCGGCGCGCTGCCGAGAAGACGCCGCAGCCGAACCAGACATCGCCAAGCGGCAGCGGGAACTCGAGGAACGCATCGCCGAGGACGTCCGCAAGCATGTGTTTCACGGCATCTCGAACGAGGCTGCCTCCGACACCGACGTCGCCACCGGGCCATGACCGCCGTGCGCAAGGCTCTGGCCAAGGCCGACCTGTGGATCGTCAAGATCGGCAGCGCCCTCTTGACCGGCGACGGCCAGGGCATCGACGAAGAGGCGATTGGCGGCTGGTGCGAGCAGATCGCCGCGCTTGCCGACGGCGGACGACGCATGGTGCTGGTGTCGAGCGGCGCGGTTGCCGAAGGCTGCCGGCGACTCGGATTGGCGAGCCGCCCCAACACCCTGCGCGACCTCCAAGCCGCCGCCGCGGTGGGCCAGTCCGGTCTGGTCGAAGCCTACGAGCGGGCGTTCCGACGCCACGGGCGGCGCACCGGCCTGGTGCTGCTCACCCACGACGACCTCGCCAACCGCGAGCGCTATCTGAATGCCCGAGCGACTCTGACGACGCTCCTCGACCTCGGCATCGTGCCGATCGTGAACGAAAACGACTCGGTGGCAACGGACGAAATCAAGCTCGGCGACAACGACACCCTCGCCGGCATGGCGGCAAGTCTGCTGGCCGCCGACGCGCTGGTGCTGCTGACGGACCGGGAAGGACTTCACGAAGCCGACCCGCGCTTGCAGCCCGACTCTCCTCTTGTACGCAAGGCGGCGGCGGCCGATCCGCGCCTGAGCGCCATGGCCGGCGCCGGCGCCGGCCGACTTGGACGCGGCGGCATGGTCACCAAGCTGGCTGCGGCGCGCCTGGCCGCGCTCTCCGGCACGCACACCGTCATCGCCGACGGCCGAGCGCCGGCGGTGCTGCGGCGCATCGCTCGGGGAGAAGACGTGGGGACGCTGCTGACTGCGGACCTGGCACCCCTCGACGCGCGCAAGCGCTGGCTCGCAGGGCAGCTGCGCGCCAAGGGCGACCTCACCGTGGACGACGGCGCCGGCCGCGCCATCGTCCAGCGCGGCATGAGTCTTCTCCCGGCCGGCGTCGTCGCTGCCCAAGGCGCTTTTCGCCGCGGCGACATGGTGCGCGTCTTCGACGTGCGCGGTGCGGCGTTCGCCAAAGGACTTGCCAACTACGACGCCGCGGAGACGCGCCGCTTGCTTGGACGCAAGTCGGCGGACATCGAGACGATTCTGGGCTACGCGAACGAGCCGGAGCTCGTCCACCGCGACAACTTGGTGATTTCGGACGCGACGTGGCGCCCTGCGGCCGTGCCCGCGGAAGTCGGGCTCGGCTAGGTGTCCTCGCCCGTCGTGTGCCCGCCTTCCGGCGCTTCTGCGGAGGGCGCTTGGGTCGCGGCTGGCGCGGCGGTCGGGGCCGGCGCTTCGGCGGCGACCGGCAAAGCGCGGATGCGCGCCGCCAAGCGGCGCTTGTGCCGTGCCGCCTTGTTGCGGTGCAGGATGCCCTTGCCGGCCATCTTGTCGATGACCGGCACGGCGGCTTCCCAGGCCGAGACCGCGCTGGCGCGATCCTCGGCGTCGATCGCCGCCACCACCTTCTTGATGGCCGTGCGCACCGTGGATCGGTGGCTGGCGTTGCGCGCCCGACGGCGCGTTGCCTGGCGGGCCCGCTTGCGGGCCTGAGCGCTGTTGGCCAAAGAACCCTCCCTTGGTTCGCTGAGTCGGCGTAGAAGGCGGCGCATCATGCCGCCGGCGCCGCACCATGTCAAAAGCGCCTGGGCCGGCGCTTGCCGGGCCACGGCAGCGAAGGCGCTTCGCGGATGAGGGACGCGCCGCGCCAGGAGGACGCCAACGTCTCCGCCCAAGGCGTGGTGGTCGGCGCGATGACGGTGCTGTCGCGCATCAGCGGGCTGGTGCGCGACATCGTGCTCTCCCATGTGCTGGGCGCGGCCGGCGTTGCCGACACCTTCTTCCTCGCCTTCCGCATCCCCAACTTCTTCCGCCGCCTGTTCGCCGAGGGGGCCTTCGCCCAGGCATTCGTGCCGGTGCTTGCCGAATACCGGCAACGCGGCGACGAGGCGGCGCTGCGCGCGTTCGTCGGCGTCATGGCCGGCAACTTAGGTTCGGCGCTGCTTGGCGTCACGGTGCTCGGCGTGCTCGGCGCGTGGCCCTTGGCGGCGCTCTTCATGTGGGGACTGATGGACGAGCCGGAACGATTCGCGCTGGCCGTGGACCTGACGCGCATCGTCTTCCCCTACCTTGCCTTGGTCTCGCTCGCTGCCTTCGTCGGCGCGGCGCTGAACGCGGCGAATCGCTATGCGGCGCCGGCCTTCACGCCGGTGCTGCTGAACGTCTCCCTGATCGCCGCCGCCTTGATCGGCGCCGCAAGCGCGGCGCCGGGCGCGACCGTCGTCGCCTACGCCCTGGCCTGGGGCGTGCTGGCGGCCGGCGCGGCGCAGTTGCTGTTCCAGCTGCCGGTGCTGGCGCGCATCGGACTGCTCAAGGTGCAGGTGCCGAACTGGCGCCACCCGGGCGCGAAGAAGGTGGGCCGACTGCTCGTGCCGGCGGTCTTCGCCGCATCGGCCGGGCAGGTCAACGCGCTCATCGGCACCATGCTGGCGGCGCTCTTGGAAGAGGGCAGTCCGTCTTGGCTCTACTACGCGGACCGGCTCATGGAACTACCCATCGGCATCGTCGCCGTGGCTCTCGGCACCGTGCTGCTGCCCAATCTTTCGCGCTTGCACAGCGCCGGCCGGCAGCGCGAATACAACGCCACGCTGGACTGGGGGATGCGCGCCGGACTGCTGCTCGGCGTGCCGGCCAGCGCGGCCTTGGGGCTGCTGGCGCTTCCCTTGGTGGCGACGATCTTCCTGCACGGCGAAACGGTGGCCCGGGATGCGGACATGATCGCCGCCGCGCTGCGCGCCTTCGCCATCGGCCTCGTGCCGCTGGTGCTGGTGAAGATCGCCGCGCCCGGCTATCTGGCGCGACAGGACGCGAAGACGCCAGCCAAGTTCGCGGCGGTGGCGGTGGCGGCGAACGTCGTCGTCAGCCTCGCCACCTTCGCCTGGCTTGGCCACGTTGGTCTGGCGCTGGCGACGAGCATTGCCGCTTTCGTCAATGCCGGACTGCTGATCGGCGGCCTCCTTCGCGCCGGCCACTATCAACCGAGCCGACGTCTGGCGAGCAGCGCAGCGGCGACGGTTCTGGCGACCGTGGCGATGTCGGCAGCGCTGTGGGCGGCGCAGCCGGGGGATGCGTGGTGGATTGCCGCCGACCATTGGCAGCGCATCTGGGCGCTGGCGGGTCTGGTGGGCGGGGGCTTCGGCGTCTTTGCCGCCGTCGCATTCGTCTTCGGCGTGCGGCCAAGCCATCTCCGGCACGCGGCCTGAATCTCGCGGGCTTTCTCTGACTCGGCGATTCCGCCACACTCGCTTGCATGGAAGTCATCCGCGGCCTGCAGAACATCCGCTCGCGCCATGCCGGCTGCGTCGCCACCATCGGCAACTTCGACGGCATCCACCACGGCCATCAAGTGCTGCTCGCCCACTTGAAGGCGAAGAGCGAGGAACTCGGCGCGCCGAGCCTGCTGATCACGTTCGAGCCGCAGCCCCGGGAGTTCTTCACCCGCGGCCAAGGCTCGGGGCGACCGGCGCCGGCGCGCTTGACCCGGTTCCGCGAGAAGGTTCACATCCTGCGCGGCATCGGCATCGACCGCGTGCTGTGCATTCCCTTCAACGAGCGCACCCGGACGATCTCCGCGGCGGAAGTGGTGGAGCGGTTCCTGGTCGGCATGTTGCGCGTGCGCTATCTGGTGGTCGGCGACGACTTCCAGTTCGGCAAGGACCGCGAAGGCGACTACGACATGCTGAAGGCCGCCGGCGACCGCGACGGCTTCGGTGTCAGCCACTTGGGGACGCTGCGGTTCGACCACGAGCGCGTGTCGAGCACGCGCATTCGGGAGGTGCTGGCGGCGGGCGACCTCGCGCTGGCGGAAAAGCTGCTCGGCCGGGCGTACTTCATGATGGGGCGCGTGGTGTACGGCCGGCAGATCGGGCGCAGCATCGGCGTGCCGACCGCCAACATCCGCCTGCAACGCTATCGGAGCGCCCTTGAAGGGGTGTTCGCCGTGACCGTGGACGGCCTGGGCCCAAGGCGCATCGGCGCGGCCAACATCGGCGTGCGGCCGACGGTGGAGGGCAAGGAGCCGCTGCTCGAAGTCCACCTGCTGGACTTCGACGAATCCATCTACGGCGCCCTGCTCACCGTCACGCTGCATTGGAAGATCCGCGAGGAACGGCGCTTTCCCTCGCTCGAGGCGATGCGCGTGGAGATCGAGCGCGACATCGAAAAGACGCGGGCGTTCTTCGAAGATCGCGGCGTTCAGAACCGCGCTTGCACGGTTACGCCTTGATGAAACCGTGGAACCGCGCCCCCACAGCGCTCCGCTGGTATGCGCTTGCGGCAGGCATCCTTGCCGTGGACCAAGCCACGAAGGCCGTGGTCCTCGCGCACTTCGCCTACGGCGAATCGGTGCGGGTGCTGCCCTTTCTCTCTTGGACCTACGCCTGCAACACCGGCGTCGCCTTCAGCCTCTTCCAAGGCTTCGGCTCGGTCTTCGGCGTGGTGGCAGCGCTGATCGCCGCCTATCTGGCCATCGAGATATGGCGCTTGAAGGTCGGCTGGCTGGAAGGCATGGCCTACGCCTGCGTCCTCGGCGGCGCCCTCGGCAACCTCGCCGACCGCCTCCTGCACGGCTGCGTCGTGGACTTCGTCCACGTCCACTACGGCTGGTTCAACTTCCCCGTATTCAACGCGGCGGACAGCGCCATCACCATCGGGGCTGCGGCGTGGATCGGCTTGGTGGCGCTGGATTTCAAGCGCCCGAAGGCGGAACCGCAGGGCGAGTGCGCTAGCGAGTGAGCTGCCCCGAAGATTATGTGCGCCCAAGTAGGCGTTCGTAGTCGGCGTGCGAGCCTATCCAGAACCACAGGATGCCGGCTCCCCTGCGATCTCGCCCGCCAACGGCGCGGTAGGCCCGAGTGACCCGCACAGAGTAAATTGGCTCTCTTGGATGTACTTGCTTGAAGTGCAAACTGGGGTGGTTTGGGTTGGCTTTGAATCGTCGGTATGCCTGCTGCGCCTGTCGCTGGACGGAGTGGGGCAGTGCTTTGAACTGTCGTCGGAACTGCACCGTCCTGTGCGACCTCACAGCAGCGAGTCTGGATCGAGTTCGTCGGTCAATCCGGCCTCGTCTTCGCGTTCCGCCTGCGCCGCCAAGGACGCGAGCACGTCGTGGGACTTTGCAAATAGTGCATCCCAACGCTCGTCGTCCAGCTTGTCGAGCCAAGCCTCGACTTGATCCGGTGTCACGAGCATGACTTGCCCTGTGTCCCGCGACCGGCGACACCAAGGCGTGAACTCTTCGGTCCATCGTTCGGGCGTGTCCAACGACCGAAACTCGAACCTCTCCGGGACGGACTTGGCCATCAAATGCGGCTTCCGCTGGCGTACAGGCCGAGCACGTTCAACACTGCCGACCCCACGCTTTCCGGAGGAAGGTCGGTGCGCCCGGGGTTGAGATCCTTCAAACGATCCGTCTCCCTCCGCGCGAGTCGCTCGGCCATCTCCGCGCTCATGTGGACCTCCACCGTCACTTCCGACTGGTCCTTGCCGCCCATATGCACCTGCCAAAGGCCGCCTTGGTGGATCACGCTCGCCATGTGACCGCTCCATGCCTACCCTGTCGCCCAATACTACACCCTGGCAAGCGCTCAGCTGGCGACCTCACGCCCGGCCCGGCTCCCGCACCAATCCACACCACCATCGCCTGCAGACGCGGCCTACACAATCGGCCGCAGCTTCTGCCGCAGCAAGTCCAGGAAGGCTTGTTGCGGCACTGTCTCTGCGGCCAGCAACCTGTCGCTTGACGCTTCGAGGGTCATCACCTCCCAATGGCCTCTGGTCAGCCGACCTGCCGTCGGGTCGCTGTAGTCCATGTCCACGATCATCCAGATGATGTCGCCGTCGCCTAGGTCGTGGCTTGGGGGCGTGCTGGGGCCGCCAATCGAGTCGAAGAAGGGGCGGTCCACCACCACGGCCATCTTGGCTTGCCAACGGCGCAGCGTCGGCACTTTGATCTGCAGCTGCGGCATGAGGCGCTTGGCGCTGGAGGAGCGCCAGTCGGGGCGGCGAACGGCGTTGGGAAACCGAACTGGGTCGCCGTCTCGAAGGCGCTCGAACTCGGAGCGCATTCCTTCTCCCGAGAAGTAGACCGCCTGCACTTCAAGGCCGTACCAACGCACGGTCTCGTTCGATGCGCTGGCGACGACCATGTCGATCTTCCCGGCCGGCTTGCGCGTCTCGGTGCCTCGCATGAAAGCGACCTCGGTTGCCACCTGCGCATCGGCCTCGTCGAAGCCGACGATCTCCGCAAGCCATCGCGCTGGCAAGCGCTCCTGCTCGAACCTGTTCGGGCAGACGATCACGGGCGTTCCGACGCCCTGACCCAAAGCGCCGTCCGCGCCCCGTTGGTAGCGCCGAATCGAACAGACGCCGCCATGCTTGGCGCAACGCGTGCCCGAAGACCGAAACGGACACATCGGCACATCGTCGGAGTCGCGCAATGCGACACGGGCACGGTCGCGGCGCTCGTTGGCGGACAGCGCCGTCAAGCGGACGCCGTACCACTCGAATATGCCGAACCTCTCGTTTGGCACAGTCATTGCGATTGGTTGAACAGGCTGCGCCGCGTGATGAGCAGCTCGGACAGCCGGCCGATCGCCGTCATCCTCTGCTCCCCAACAGGCGCTTCCACTGGCGGCGGACTTCCGCAGCCGGCAACTGCCTCTCGAGAAGCCAGCCGAGCGTCTCCCCGCAGCATCTGCAAAATGGTTCGCTCTCGGTGACCTCGGCGGCCTCGGGCAAAGTCCAAGTGCGCCCGGCAGCGTCGCCATTGCCGGCCAGGATCAGAATGCAGTCGTGCTGGATGGACTTGAGGTCGCGGATGTGGACGGAGATGGGATGTTCGGAGTACACCACGTACACATTCATCAACCTGAAGCCGGCGTCGCTCAGCGCGATGGTGAGATCGGCCCATGCGTTGTGGTCCCAGTGGTGGAACGTGAAGACCATGCGCCCCGTCGCCTTCTTCAAGACGCGGCGACACTCGCGGAAGATGCCGCCGAGGACGGACAGAAAGTTGTCGGCGTGGCGTGCGGTGGCGGTGGCCACGGCGACGTGGTTGTGGTCGTAGTGCCACGTCGCCGCATCCGGCAGCAAGCGGGCGAGCCAGACGCGAAAGAAGGACGCCAAGTCCGCGTACTGGACGCTGTTGTAGTAGGGCGGGTCGGTGACGACGACGTCGACCGAGCCGTCGGCGAGCGGGAGGCTTCGGGAGTCGCGTTGCATCACCCAGAAGCTGCCGCCTTCAGGCCGCAGCCCGGACTGCGCGGAGACCTCGTTGCCAGCATCGGTTTCGCCCTGCATCGAGACCCGCTGCTGCTTTCCGTTGGCGCCGAGCTTGCGTTCGATGGGCGTTGCGGCCCACTTGCGGCCGCGCTCGATGCGATCGTGGAAGAGTTGGCGAAGATTGCCCGACGACTTGACCGGATTGACGGGGTTGTTCTCCAGTGCGGTGTACTGGAACGAGTAGGCGTGCAGCGCGAACGTGTGCCGGATGGCGCCAGGCCGGTTCTTGTACCAGCCCTTGTAGCCGCACAGCATGGAGTTGAACTCCAGAGACGTGGAAACCAGCATGGCCAAGTTCAGACGCTCGAGATCCGCGTGGCGTCGCAGGTGTCCTATCGCTGCGTGCAGATAGAGAAGCTGCCGGGACGAGAAGACATCCAGGTAGGACGGGATGTTGTGACGGATTAGATCGGCGGACTTGGGCCCATCTCGAACGAGAAAATCCTCCATGGGCCCGAAGTCGAGGTCGCTTCGCATTCGATCCGCCGCGGCGACGAGGTCGAAATCGTGCGCGCTGGGCACCTTGTAGAAGAGGCCGTGTCGCTCGCACTTGCCAACGACTGCCACGAGGGCGTAGCGGGCGTAGAACGGTTCGTCGCGGAAGTCTTGGTAGACTTGATCGCAGACGGGGCACTTCTTGTCGCCCTTCTTGATCAGTTTCCGCGAGCATCGGGCGGCGGGCGCGGGCTGGCGAGGTTGAGAGTCGCTGAGAATCTCGCCGCTGCTCGGGTCGAGGCGGATGGTGGTCTTGCCTTCTTGCCGCAAGTCGAATTGCTCGACTTGGATGACCGTGCCGCACCCGCACCGCTTGCGCAGGCCGTACAGGTAGTAGCGCACGTCGGTTTCTGTGGCACAGGTGGGGCAGTGGGTTAGGAAGTAGGGGCGCAGGTCGGCATCGAGATCGCCGAGGAAACGGTCGAACGCCGCGCGCAGCGCCGGAAGCGGAATGCGGGAGAGCGAAGACCGGGCTTGGAGAACCGGGATCGGGTCGATGTCCGCCCCCACCACATTCGCGCCAAGCCGTATGGCCTCGTGCAACGTGGTGCCGCCGCCCATCATCGGGTCGAGAACCGTCAATCCCTCCAAGCCGCCGGCGGCGTAGTAGTCGGCAAGCTCGGCGGAGGGCGCGAACTGCTTGAGGATGGTGCGGAACGTGGAACCGCAGCGGCGCGCCCACCATTTGTGAAGGTAGGTGTTCGGCCTGAACAAGTGCTTGTTGAACACTTCCTGCCGCGACAGGCGATCAACGAACTGTTCTGGGAATTGCGCGTCTATTCGGTGGCTGGGCTGGCGCGACGGGCCGCCCGTCACGCAATTGGCCGCCGGCGTCGGCAGCAGGTCGAGAACCGCTTGGTCGGCTTCCGCGGGGAAACTTGGCGGGGCCAGGTCATCCGCAGCATCGGCACCCGCCAACCGCCCACCACGGTCGGCTCCTCCATGTTCAAGCTCGTCCACGACAGCGGCCCCTCTGGATAGCCTAGCGTCGGCGAATGGGCATCGGCCACGTCTTGCCGCCAGAATAGTGCGACGGGCTGCGCCGGGGTGCGCAAGCCACGTTCATGGCAGGCATCGGCGAGTCGCAAAGACGTTGGCAGCCCACGGAGCACCCTTGAAGGAAACTGTTTAGACAAACAGCATAGAGCCGACGACGAGCGATGGCAATGCGCTGCGTGCTCTTCGGCAGCCGCAATCGCCGCCTTGGCCTTTGCCGCCCTTGGGATCGAGACGATGTGCCGAACGGTCGGGTGCGAGCCACCCGCGAGAACCGATAGGAGCCTGCGCCAGCGATGAAGACGCAGACTCCTAGGCGATTCGGCAGGGCTTGCAGTTGCCAGCGGCGGTTGTGCGCCCGCCTCGAACCTCCTCCCCGCTTGGGAAGGCTAATCCACCCGCGCCTTCGCGCTCCCTTTCAGCACCTCCACGCCCTTCTGGTTCACCGTGGTGATGTCCAGTTCGACGATGCCGTCGGCCACTGCCGCCACCGTTGCCGTGGCGTCCAGCGTGTCGCCGGGGAAGACCTGGCTGGTGAAGCGCACGCCGTACTCGGTGAGGCGTCCGTCGCCGACGTAGTTGGTGAGCATCTTGCCGGTCATGCCCATGGTGAGCATGCCGTGGGCGAAGACGCTCGGGTAGCCGGCCACGTCCTTGGTGAAGACTTCGTCCGTGTGGACCGGGTTGTAGTCCCCGGAGGCGCCGGCGTACATCACGATCTGGGTGCGCTTGAGGTCTTCGACCAAGCGCTCCGTGTGGGTGTCGCCGACGTTCAAGTCGCTCGCGTTCAGTGCCATGTCGTCTCCCCTTACGATTGATCGACCGGGCGCTCGGTGCGCACGCCCACGCCGATGGCGGTGATGACCAGTTCGCCGTTCTGGTCGCGGTATTCGGTGATGGACTCGCTGAACACCAGCTTGCCGGAACGTCGGCCTTGCTTCTCCCACGTCTTGCCCGGCTTGCCGGTGGCGCTGAGCACGTCGCCCGGCTTGATGTGGCGGTGGTAGATGAAGCGCTGCTCGGCATGAAGGCCGCCACCGCCGCCCCCTCCGCCGCCACCGCCCCCTTCGCGGGGCTTGGCGCCGCTCGGCTTGCCGCCGGAACCGAACCAGCCGTCGCCGTCGATGCCGGGGCGCAAGCTGTAGGTCGGGTCGAACTGGGCGCTCGCCTGGGCGAAGGTGGGCGGGGCGATGATGCTGCCCGGCTCCGTGCCCTTGGCGTGGCCCTCGTCGTAGTAGATCGGGTTGTCGTCGCCGACGGAGCGGGCAAACATCATGATGTGGCTCGCCTCCACCGGGAATTTCTCTACCGCCATGGTTCTCCTCTTGGTTGCGTTCGCTCGCGTGAAGGCCCTTAACTTAGCAGATTCGCTCTTCGTGTGGCGTGCTCTGGCGGTGCCAAGAAGCAAGCACCGGCATTGAAGAACCCGGGAGGGGTATAGTTTCAACCTCCACTCTACCCTCGGCGAGGACGCGCATGGGCCTCAACATCAAGAACGAAGAGACGTGCCGGCTGGCCAGCGAGCTTGCGCGGCTCACCGGCGAGACGAAGACCGGCGCGATTACGCGGGCACTGCGCGATCGCCTGGCGCACGTCTCCAAACAACACGGTGCGCAAGCGCGCCTGGAGCGGATGCGCGCCATCGCGGACCGCTGCGCCGCGTTGGTGGGTGCGGGCGCTTCGTCCGCCGCGCATGGCGACCTGCTCTACGACGAGCGGGGCCTGCCAAGGTGATCGTGGACACGTCCGCACTGCTGGCGGTGCTCTTCCGCGAAGATGACGCCGCGCAGTTCGAGACCCTGATCGCCGCCTCGCCTTGCAGCATGTCCGCAGCGAATCTGCTCGAAGCGGCCATGGTGGTGGAAGGCCGAGGCGGAAGAGCGGCCGGCGCGGCCTTGGACGCCTTCCTCGCCAGCGCCGAAATCGCAACCGCGCCCGTGACGACGGATCAGCTGGCGGTCGCCCGCGCGGCATGGCGCCGATACGGCAAAGGCAACCATCCAGCCGCGTTGAACTTCGGCGATTGCTTCGCATACGCCCTGGCCAACACCACCGGCGAACCCCTGCTCTTCAAGGGCGACGACTTCGCACAGACGGACATCGCCGCGGCTTGATGGCGAGCCATCATCGAAAGTGTGCGCTTGCAGGACACCTCTGGTGCGAGGGGCTGATCGAAGTTGACGGCGACGGATCTGCGGCGCAAGGTCGGGGCGGCGTTGGCAAGCGTCCGCACGCGGCCATCCGGTGACGATTACCTATCGCGGCAAGCCCGCAGTGCGGTTGGTTGCGGTGGATCAGGGGGCGCCGGAGCAAGGCACGGACCGGCTGCCGGCGTTTGGAATGTGGCGGGAACGGCAGGACATCGCCGACGTGGACGCCCATGTGCGCGAACTGCGCGGAGGTCGCGCCTCTTGCTGGTTGATGCGGGCCCAAACGCTTCGTCTGCCACTGGCGGCGAAGGGCAAGGTCACCTGACCTCGACCAGCGGTTCACCCGCTGCCAGCATTTCCAAAGCGGTGCCAAACACGCCGCCGAAGATCTCCCGAAGCCGTGCGTCCGAGGTATTGCCGCAAGTGACCCACAGCACCTGCGGCGGCGGGCCAAGCCGCTCCAAGAGGCCCACGAAGTCGACATCTTTCGTCATCACAACGGCACCAGCCGACCGCGCAGCGTCGTAAATCCGCTGGTCCGACGCCTCGCGTAGGCCGAGGTCGCGCACCGGAATCGCCTCGACCGCAAAGCGCTCCGACAACCACTGCGCAATCCTCGGCGAGAGCTGAGCGTCAACCCAAACGATCATCCGGCCAGCACAGGGTGATCCACACGGCGCCGAGCGAACCTTATGCACGCAGAAATGTCATCGGTCTCCAAGTCCGGCATTTCGGCAAGGATCGCTTCCCGCGACAGACCTGCATCCAGAAGGTCAAGCACGTCGGTGACCCGCATCCGCATGCCACGAACGCAGGGCCGCCCCCCACACTGCTGCGGATCCAAGGTAATGCGGTTCAAGATGTCCATGCTGCGTTCCTAGCCTCAGACAGAGACGACACCATGTGTCGAGATCGTTCCACTAAGGACGGGCATGCCCGAATGAAGATGAATGCTTGGGAGCGGTTAGGTCCGCGCCCCAAGGCGCTGAACCAAGTCAAGATCGCCAGCCTCGTGCGTGTGTGCCATGGGGTGCCGCGACAGGAACCCGCGCCGCTCGACCGTGGGCAGAGTTGCCACGGTCTGAAGATACAGATCGACAGCCTTGAAGAGGGACGCTCGCACTTCCCGCTGCGAGTTGCCGCATACGGCGACGTTCAAATCGACGGCCACTACCCCTTTGAGTGGTCCTAACTCTCTTGGGAGACTTTACATGTTGGTAACGAGAGCTATCATCCCTGGAGAAAAAATCGCCAGACTCGTTGACGAAGTATGTCCGTGCAACGTAGAAACCTGGAGTTCCAAGATGAAGAGAAGCCCCTCTATCCATCGACGTACTGGTGAGCGTGTCCCTCAACCCAGGGAGCTTCTTGAACATGAGCTGGTCATTCCCGAAGTAATCCTCCATGCTGACTTGGCGGATGTGCTGCCGAAGCGCTTCTTGCGACGCGAAATCGGCAAGGATCCCCTGCCGTGAATGAACAACCAGGCGATACACTTCGTCCTTATGGTGCCAGAAGCCATCGACTATTTCTTGATCGTCATTGCTCGCTCTTTCCGTCGCGGCTATGACGACCGCCGTTGGGCTGGGTGACGGCGCCGGCAGATACTGGTGTGCCCGCGATATGCCTTCGATCGTGTCGAACGTGATTGGGCCAGAAAAAAAACTATCGAAGTCAGACACTTGGCCTGCAACCAGCTCGGCAACGCGCTCAACATCTACATAGTGAGCACGAAGCACGTCGAGAACATCTCTGCCGAGAGGGATGCGGCCGCAGATGATGTCCTGAGTGGCCTTGTGGTGATTGATGTTGAATTCGTCGACCCACACCGACTCCATCGAGTGCGAGAAGGGGGGATGGCCTATGTCGTGTAGGAGAGCAGCCGCGCAGATCAGCCGACGCTCGCTGGGCGAAAGCTCCCTGCGCTCGCAATAGACGAGGGCCAGCTTGAATACGCCGAGACTGTGCTGCGCACGCGTATACCCCGTGGCTGACCGGCTGCCGTCTGGCCCTCGCACAAAGCTGTAGTTGATCGCCCCTAGGAAGGAGACACCCTCCAAGCGCCTGAATGCCGCTGTCTCGGTCAGCGAGGCCAGAAGCGCACTGTCTTCGCTTGCTGGCGGTTGGCCCAGCGGATTGCGGAAGTCATAGCTGTCGTTGGCGTCCAAGGGCTCTCCTTGGCCGACCGCGCCTGCCTGCATCATGTTCATGGCGAGGAACATACCACGAAGCGGAGCGCCACCCAAGGTCTCGAGTTCACTGCCTCCCACCCTCAAGGCCGGTCGCCACATCCGTCCATCACCCCACCTCAACAACGCCGCGTTCCCCCCCGTCGCCACCGTGTTCCACGTCACCGCCCGTTCCACCGCGAAGCGGGGCAGGTAGTTCGGGCCGCCGGCCTTTGGCCCCGTGCCCGAGAGCCCCTGGCCCCCGAATGGTTGCACGCCGACGACGGCGCCGATCATGTCGCGGTTGACGTAGGCGTTGCCGGCGGGTGCGCCGGCGATTGCGGCTTCGGCACGGCGGGCGATGCGGGAGTGGACGCCTAGGGTGAGGCCGTGGCCGGTGGCTTGGATGTCCTCGAGGACGCGCTCGAAGTCCGCTGCTTTGTAGCGGGCGATATGCAGGATGGGGCCGAAGTGTTCGGCGTCGAGGTCAGCGATGGTGTCGATTTCGATGAGGGCAGGGCCGAGGTAGGGGCCGTGCAGGTTCGGGGGTACGTCGCATTGGTGGATGCGCTTGCTGCGCGTTGCGTCGATGTGGGCGCGGAGCTTCGCTAGGGCAGTGGCGTCGATTACCGGGCCTACGTCCGTGGCGGGATGTGCTGGATCGCCGATCACTAGGGCGTGCATGGCGCCAATCAGCATTGGGATCAACGTGTCGGCGATGTCCTCCTGCACGTAGAGCACGCGCAGGGCGGAGCAGCGCTGGCCGGCGCTGCGGAAGGCGGAGGTGACGATGTCGTCCACGGCTTGTTCCGGCAGGGCGGTGGAGTCCACGAGCATGGCGTTTTGGCCGCCGGTCTCGGCGATGAAGGGGACGATGGGTGCGTCCTTGGCGGCGAGTGCGCGTTCGATGCGCTTGGCGGTGGCGAAGGAGCCGGTGAAGGCGACGCCGGCGATGCCTTGCGCCGCAACCAAGTCCGCGCCGGTCTCAGCGCCGCCGGGCGCCAAGCACACGGCATTCGTTGGAATGCCCGCTTCGATCATCAACTCCACCGCCGCTGCGGCCACCGCCGGGGTTTGCGGCGCGGGCTTGGCCACCACGGTGTTGCCGGCTGCCAAAGCCGCTCCCACCTGGCCGGTGAAATGGCGAGCGGGAAGTTCCACGGCGAGATGCAGACGAACACGCCGCGCCCGTGCAGGGCGAGCGTGTTGGATTCCCCGGTTGGGCCGGGCAGCACGGTCGGCGCGGCGAACAGCCGCTCGCATTCGGCGCCGTAGTAGCGGCAGAAGTCGGCCGCTTCGCGCACTTCCGCCACGGCGTCCTGCAGCGTCTTGCCGGCTTCCTGCGCGAGCAGCGCCACGAAGCGGGCGCGGTTCGCTTCGATCAAGTCCGCCAGCCGCGCCAGACACGCCCGGCGAGCGGACGCCGCCGTCGCATTCCACGCGCCGAAAGCGTCCGCTGCTTCGCGGACGAGGGCGGCTAGATCACGGGATTCCGAAGGCAACGGCGGCTCGCGCTGGGCCTCCGCTTCCCGCAGCAATTCGCCCACCGCCGCGCCATCCCCCACGTCGAGGCCCTCGGAGTTGCGCCGCGCCTCGCCGAACAACGCGCTCGGCAGCGGGATGCGCGGATGGGGCGATGCATCCGCTTCGGCCAACGCCAGCGAATCCCGCACCACTTCCGTGAGCGGCACCGCATCGTCCAGAAAGCGGTTCACAAAGGACGAGTTGGCGCCGTTCTCCAACAGTCGCCGCACCAGATAGCCGAGCAGCTCCTTGTGCGGGCCCACCGGCGCATAGACGCGCACGGGAGGGAAATCGCCGCCGCGCCGTCGCGCTTCGTCGTAGAGCAGTTCGCCCATGCCGTGCAGCCGCTGGAACTCGCAGGTCTTGTCCGCTTGGCTGCTGAGTTCCAGCACCGCGGCGATGGTGTGCGCATTGTGCGTGGCGAAGTGCGGCTGCAGATGCGGCGCTTGGAACAGCCGCGCCGCGCACGCCAGATACGCCACGTCCGTGAACGCCTTGCGGGTGTAGACGGGATAGCCCGCCAAGCCCTCCACCTGTGCGCGCTTGATCTCGAAATCCCAATAGGCGCCCTTCACCAAGCGCACGTGCAGCGGGCGTTCGAGGGCCGCCAGCCAGTCGATGACTGCCGGGGCGCGCTTCGAGTATGCCTGCACGGCGAGGCCAAGGCCGTCCCAGTCCGCCAGTTCCGGCGCGCGGGCCACATGCTCGAAGAGGCGCAGCGAGAGTTCGAGGCGCTCGGCTTCTTCGGCGTCGATGGTGAGGAGCAGGTTGCGTTCCGCTGCTTCCTTGGCGAGGCCGAGCAGCGTCGCGCCGAGGGCGTCCTGAATCCGCTCCGCTTGCAGCGGCTCGAAGCGCGGATGCAGCGCCGAGAGCTTCACGGAGATGGCCGGCCGGGGGCTGGCGGAAGCCGAAGAGCGCCCGCGCTCCTGCGCCGCATCGCCCACAACCCGAATCGCGTGCCGATAGGCGTCCAAGTAGCGGGCCGCGTCCTCGAACGTGCGAGCCCCTTCGCCGAGCATGTCGAAGGAAGTCGCCTCGGCCAGCCCGCCGCCCCGCGCCAGCGCCTCTTCGATGGTGCGTCCGCGCACGAACTCCGCGCCGAGAATGCGCACCGCCCGGGACATCGCGGCGCGGGCCACGGATTCGCCCACGCGCCCGGCAAGGCGGCCGATCCAGCCGCCCACGTCCGCCGTCACGTCCTCGCCGAGCGCAATCACGCCGCCGGTGAGCATCAGCGCCCATGTGGAGGCGTTGAGGAACAGCGAGTCCGAGTGGCCGAGATGCCGTTCCCAGTTGGCGCTGGCGATCTTCTCCGCAACCAGCGCCTCGGCGGTGTCTTCGTCCGGAATGCGCAGCAGCGCCTCGCTGATGCACATGAGCGCGATGCCCTCTTCGTTGGAAAGGCCGAACTCCTGCAGGAACAGATCGAGCGTCGAGCGCTCGTTCGTTCGCGCGCGACACCCCGCCACCAGATCCCGGGCGCGGGCCAACCCGCGCTCCCGCTGTTGCGCGGAAAGCGGCACTTCGGCCAAGCGCGCCCGCACGGCGTCGCTCTCGGTCAAACGCCCGGCAGCCGCGATCGCCGGGCAGACGCCCGTTGTGGCGGAAGCGGGCTTGCCATCCGGCGGACTGGACATGGCCGTGCGCTCGGCTAGTCGCGCGGCGGACTGGCGGCGTTCCTGCCGGCGACGCGCCCGAACACCGCGCCGGAGGTGAGCCCGCTGCCGCCTGGGTAGTTGAAGTAGAAGAGCCCGCCCACCAGTTCGCCGGCGGCGAACAGACCCGGCATGGGCGCGCCGTCTTCGCCGAGCACCCGCGCCTCTTCGTCCACCGCCAAGCCGCCGAAGGTGAAGGTGATGCCGCAGGTGACGCCGTATGCCTCGAAGGGCGGGGTGTCCAAGGGGTTCGCCCAGTTCGACTTCGGCACCGGCAAGCCAACAGTGCCTCTCCCGTCCTTGACGGTTGGGTCGAACGGCGTGACCGTGTCCACGGCGGCATTGAAACGCGCGATTTCCTCCAGAAGCGCGGCGCCGTCCATGCCCTCGGCGTCGGCCAGCTTGTCGGCGAGCGCTTCAAGGCTTTCGGCGCGGATGCGCGTCACGCGGCGGATGCGGTATTCGTCGCGCAGCAGGTGCGCGGCCTTGGCGTCGAAGATCTGCCACGCGCACTGCCCCGGCTGGTTCAGCACGTCGCGCCCGTAGCGCGCGTAGGTGTAGTTGCGGAAGTCCGCGCCCTCGTCCACGAAGCGGCGGCCAAGCTGGTTCACCATGATGCCGAAGGGGTAGGAGTGCTTCTGGAAGTTGTCGCCCACCTCCAGATCGCCGAACTCCGGCGCGTTCATGTCCCAGCCGACGGCGTGGCAGCCGGACCAGTTGCCGCGGGTGGCGGCGCCGAGATCGACTGCCATGCGGATGCCGTCGCCGGTGTTGAAGCGCGTGCCGCGCACTTTCGCCAAGTCCCAGCCCGGCCCCAGATAGCGCGTGCGCCATGCGGCGTTGGACTCGAAGCCGCCGCAGGCCAGCACCACGGCATCGGCGGCGAGGGTCTCGCGCTGGGCACCGCCGTTCGTTTCGACGCGCACTTTGACGCCTTGGCGCTTCTTTCGAGGAGTCAACGCAGTTGCCCGCGCACCATAGCGAATGTCCACGCCGACGCGCTTGGCAATCGTCGTCAAGCTGTCCACCAGTCCCGGCCCGCCGCCCCACGCTTCCACGGTGAGTCCGCCCCAGAACCGCACCTTGCCCTCCACCTCAAAGGACTGCCGGCCGTACAGGGGCAGGAAGCGCACGCCCTTGCCGCGCATCCAGGCCAGCGTCTCGAAGCTGCTCTCCACCAGGCGTTCGGCCAGTTCCGGCGCACAGCGGTTGTTCGTGACCCGGGCCAGGTCTTCGTAGAACTGCTCGCGGCTGTAGGCGCCGAAATCCGCGCGGTCGAGCTCTTCCGGAGTGAGTTCCGGCATCAGCCGCCGCAGATCGGCGACGCCGTTGTAGACCGTGCGCATGGCGCCCGCCGTGAAGCGCGAGTTGCCGCCGCGCAAGTCGAAAGGCGCGCGTTCCAGCAGCGTGACATCGGCGCCGACTTCGCGGGCGGCGATGGCCGCGTTCAGCGCCGCGTTGCCGCCTCCCACGACGAGCACATGGGTCAAGCCAGCACTCCTTGCGTACGCAACTCGGCGATGGCGGCCTTGTCGTAGCCGAGTTCGGCGAGGATTTCCGCGCCGTGTTCGCCGAGGCCGGGCGGTGGGCGCTGCGGTGCTGCCGGTGCCGCGTCCACTGTGAAGCCGGCGCCGACGAAGCGCAGCTTGCCGTCCGCCGTGCCCGGCACGCCGTCGAGTTCGGCCAGCGTCCCGCGGTGCGCCAGTTGCGGGTTCGCAACCACCTCCTCGGGCCCTTTGAGCTGGCCGCAAGGGACGCCCGCGGCGGTGAGCAGCGCATCCCAGTGCGCGGCGGTGTTGGTGCGGAAGTGTTCCCCGAAGACTTGGCGCAGCGCGGCGCGGTTCTCGAGCGCCGCGGCGTCGGTGGCGAAGCGTTCGTCCTGCAGGATGTCTTCGCGCCCAAGCGCCTTCGCCATGCGCTCGAAGAGGCGGCGCGTCTGGGCATTCACCAGCAGCGTGCCATTCGACGTCACGAACGTGCCGGCGGAGCCTTGCTGCGCCAAGGGGTTGGGGCCGACCCGGCGACGCACGCGCCCGGTCGCCAGATAGTTGTAGTAGTTGAGGCCCATCAGCGCCATGCAGCTTTCCAGCATGGACACGTCGATGAACGCGCCCTCGCCCGTGCGCTCGCGGCGCAACAGCGCGGCGTTGACGGCGGAACTGGCGATCACCGCCGTGCCCGCGTCGGCAACCGCGAAGCCCACGCGCACGGGCTGTTCTTCCGTGCCGGTGGCCATGAACATGCCGGATTCGCCTTGGATCAGGTGGTCGTAGGCAGGCCGATTGCTCGCCGGCCCCGTTTGCCCGTAGCCGGAAATGGCGCAGTACACCAGCCCAGGCTTGATCGCCTTGAGCGCGTCGTAGCCGATGCCCAAGCGATCCGGCGTGCCGGGGCGCATGTTGTGCAGCACCACGTCGGCGGTGGCGACGAGCGCATGAACCGCCTTCAGCCCCGCCGGCGCCTTCAGATCGATGGCCAGCGAGCGCTTGTTGGCGTTCTGGCCGAGGAACACCGGCGGCAGCCCCTGCGGATGCCCGGCGCGCATCTGATCCCCACCCGCCGGCGACTCCACCTTCACCACGTCCGCCCCCATCAGCGCCAACTGGTAGGCGCACAGCGGGCCGGCGTGAACATGGCTGAAGTCCACCACGCGGATGCCGTCGAGCAGATCGACGCCGGGGGCTTGGGGTTCCTGGGGCATGGCGGTCTCCTTGCATGGCCGTGCGGTCGCCGCCGGAATGCTATAACGGTCAACGCCACGCGAACGACAGCGAGTTTGGATGCGCCACGAAGGGCAGCCTTGGCATGGCTTCGCAGCTGCCCCGGACTTGACCCACCACGCTCGCGCAATCTGCTTACATGCGGGGCAACGTCGTTCCCGCTCAGGTACGAGAGAAGAGCAAGCCTGGCTCCAAATGAAGGTACGCAAAGTGATCCGCGTGTTGACGGACAACGGCTTTCGCCAAGTCCGCCAGAGCGGCAGTCATCGCCAATTCGAGGGCTTCGTCAACGGCAAGCGCAGGTTGGTGACGGTGGCGGGCAAGGAGAGCAGTGAGGTCAGACCGGACACGTTGGCGTCCATCAGGCAACAATCCGGGCTGCCCCGCAGGTTGTTCCGCTAAGGATGGGCAGGCATCTGCGACTGGAAGATGAATGCCTGGGGGCGGTCTCGTCCACTCCGCAAGGCGCTCAACCAAGTCAAGATTGCCAGCCTTGTCCGTGTGTGCCATGGGGCGCGCCGCGACAGGAACCCGTCCTGCTCGGCGGTCGGCAGGGCTGCCACGGTCTCAAGGTACAGATCGACAGCCTTGCGGAGGGACGCTCGCACCTCCCGCTGCGAATCGCCGCACACGGCGACATTCAGGTCGACGCAAATGGCCTCCCAAGAGGCCCCCCCGCCATGTACGTAGCACTTGAGCTTGAGGTCCACGCTCTCGTCCACACTTCCGACCAACTAGAGGCCAATGAGGGCCATCGTATTGCGCTCTCATCCACTGTGCAACGCGCAAGCCTTCAAGTCGCTCCGTCCGATGCCCAGGTGCGCGACGGCACGGCCATCCTGGTTCCTGGTGCCGCACTTCGTCGAGCTGATGATGGACAACCCAGCGCACGGCTGGGGCGTTCCGCCGTATCCGGTGGTTAGACGGAGCCGGGGCGAGCTAGGAATTGCCCTAGGGCGCTCTGTCCGCCTGATAGGCGCGTTTCAAACGGATGAAGCCGTAGCCTAGCACCGGCACGAAAACCAAGAGCACCAGGCCAGCCATAAGCCACGCCTTGTGAATCACAACCGAGGAAAGGCTTATCCCGATTGCGAGTACGGCCACATAGTGGCCCCAATGGGTGTGCTTGCGAAGGAAGGAGAACACGCCTCGTGCGCCCGGTTCCCGCATAGAGCCCTCTCCAGCACCGCATCGCTACCGGAGCACCATACCACTCTGGTGCCCGGACGGGCGAAACGCCGGCAATGCGGGATCGAGCGTGGCGTTAGAATCCGCGGCCTGGGCGTCAACGCCCGCCGCACCACCGTCATCAAGGAGCAACGCGATGCGCACCGAGACCATGCTGTTCGCCGAGGACGTGGAGGCCACGTCCAAGTGGTACCAAGACTTCCTGGGGATGAAGTCCGGGCACGGCGGCAGCGAGTACGAGATGCTGATGGACGGCGACCGGCTGTTGCTGCAGCTGCACCAGATGGATGCCGACCACGACCACGGCGTGGGCACCAGCGCGCCCTTCGGCCACGGCGTGATCATCTACGTTCACGTCGAAGACGCGCGCGCCGCCTACGCCCGCGCCAAGGAACTCGGCCTCGACATCTTGAACGAGCTTGAATACAACAAGCAGGCGTCCATGCACGAGTTCACCGTGCGCGACCCGAACGGCTACGCCATCGGCGTGTGCAAATCCAAGTGGGGATGAGCGCCGCGCAATCGGCCACCGGCCCGCTCACGGACGAGGACAAGTTCCTCTTCGACCTGCGCGGCTTCCTGGTCGTCAAGAACGTGCTGGGCGCGGACGAGTGCGCGGAACTCGTCGCTCTCGCCGATGCCGTCTGGCCCCGCGAGCCCGAGGACGGCCCGTACCGCCGCTGCAACGGCATCTCGCGCTGGCACCAGCGCTTCGTCGATCTGATCGACCACGACAAACTGCTGCCGTATCTGATCGAGCTGGTCGGCAGCCGGCTGCGCATCGACCACGACTACTGCATCTTCATGCGCAAGGCCGCTGGCAACCACACCCTGCACGGCGGCCCGTGGCGCTACGAAAGCGACCACTGGTACCGCTACCATGACGGCGTGATGCGCAACGGCCTCACCGTCGCCACCTGGAACCTGACGGACGCCGGGCCGGAGGCGGGCGGCTTCGTCTGCGTCCCCGGCAGCCACAAGTCCAACTTCCTGCAGCACATGCCCCGCGACGTGGCGCGCTTCGAGCGCGATGCGGACTGGGTGGTGCAGCCTGCCATGGCCGCCGGCGACGTGCTGATCTTCACCGAAGCGCTCATCCACGGCACCGCCGAATGGACCGCCGACCACGAACGCCGCACCCTGCTCTACAAGTACAGCCCGCCGCACTCCACCTGGGCGAAGGCGCCCTACGACCGCGCCGACTACCCCGACGCCACCGAGCGCCAACTGCGGCTGATGGCCCCGCCGTCGGTGGAGGCGCATCCGAAGGTGCTGGACGACGCGCAAGCGACCTGAACGTGGCACTCGATTCTTGCGGTGCGATGCGTAGGGGCACCCGAAAACCGTGAAATCTCGGAGTTCGAGTCCGAGATTTCACGGTTTTCGGGCGTCGAGTCCGAGGGCTGTGCAGTCAAAGAACTGCGTTTACGCTGCCTGACTCTGGGGCGATGAGCAGGACGCAAAGCGCCATGATTCGCTTGGTGACGTTCGATTTGGACAACACGCTGTGGAGCGTGGACGACGTGATCCGTCGCGCCGAGTCGAAGATGAACGCGTGGCTTGAGGCGCGGGAACACGAGCGGGTGCCGCGGGAAGACGTCGCGGCCATCTACCGCCGCATCGTCGAGGAAGACCCGACGATCGTCCACGACATCTCCGAACTGCGCGAGCGAATGCTGCGGGCGGAGCTTCAGCACTGCGGCTTTGGCGCCGAACAAGCTGCGGAGCTTGCCGCCGGCGCATTCGCGGAGTTTCTGGAGTGGCGCCATCGCGTGACGCTCTTTCCGCACGCCCTCGATGTGCTCGGCGTTCTGCGCCAGCGCTACACCTTGGCGGCCCTCACCAACGGCAACGCGGACTATCGGCGGCTTGGTCTGGATCGCTTCTTCGCCTTCGGCTACTGCGCGGCGGACGTTCGCGCCAGCAAGCCCGACACCGCCATGTTCGAGCGCGCCTTGGCGCATGCCCAGGTGGCGCCCGCCGAGGCCGTGCATGTCGGCGACCACTTGGAGCACGACATTCGCGCCGCTAGCGAGGCCGGCATGGCCACGATCTGGGTGAATCTGCCGGCCAGTTCCGGCGCCGTGCCGGCGAGTTCCAGCCACGACGAGGGCTCGGTGGAGGCGGACGCCACGATCACAAGCCTGGCGGACTTGCCGGCGGCCGTGGCGGCACTGCACGGTTGATTCCTCTGTCGAAAACCGTCGCTGCCAAAACGTCAGCCCAAAGACGGAGGACAACCGCCCCCGAGCCAGCCTCAAGCGTGCTGGCGCACGTAGTCCATCACCGCCTCGCGGCTCGCGGGCAGCACGGTGCGGCGCGTCGGCGCATCCTTCAGCGCGTCCAGCGTCGGATGCCGCGCATGTTCTCCATCGCCCAACGCCTCGCGCACGGCCTCCGGGAACTTCGCCGGATGCGCCGCCGCCATGCAGATGGGTTTCGCACGCTCGCCCATGCCCCCCAAGCGCCGCGCCGCGGCGATGCTCACGGCAGTGTGCGGGTCGACGACGCAGCGGTGCTTCGCGAAGACGTCGCGCATCGTCGCCAAGGTCTCCTCCGTGCCGATGGCGGCGGAGGCGATGCCCTCGTCGATGGGCTTGCCGTCGTCCACCGTGGCTTCGCCGTTGGCCGCGAAATCCGCCATGAACTTGCGCACGCGCTCGGCATCGCCGCCGAAGCGCAAGTGCAGGAAGCGCTCGAAGTTGCTGGCGACTTGAATGTCCATGGACGGGCTGATGGTGTGGCGCACTTGGCCGCGCTTGTAGACGCCGCTTTGGAAGAAGCGCGCCAGGATGTCGTTGTCGTTGGTGGCCAGCATGAAGCGGCGTATCGGCACGCCCATCGCGCGCACCGCGATGCCGGCGAAGATGTTGCCGAAGTTGCCAGTGGGAACGGAGAAGACGGCGCCGTCGCCCGCCCCGTCATCGTGCAAGGCCGCATGGATGTAGTAGGACATCTGCGCGAGCACCCGCGCCCAGTTCATGGAGTTGACGGCGCCGAGCGCGTAGTCCTGCTTGAAGGCCGCGTCGCCGAACGCGGATTTCAGGATCGCCTGGCAGTCGTCGAAGCTGCCCTCGATGGCCAGGCAATGCACGTTGGCATCCGGCACGGTGGTCATCTGCCGCTCCTGCAGGGCGCTGACCCGGCCCTTCGGAAAGAGCACGAAAATGTTGATGTCCGCCCGCCCCCGAACGCCGTGGATGGCCGCGCTGCCGGTATCGCCGCTGGTTGCGCCCATGATGTTCAAGCGCCCCTGCCGCACGCGCAGAATGTGCTCGAACAAGCGCCCGAGCACCTGCAGCGCCACGTCCTTGAAGGAGAGCGTCGGGCCGTGGAAGAGCTCCAGCATTTGGTACTCGCGGAAGTCCACGAGCGGTACGACTTGCGGATGGTCGAAGGCCGCGAAGGCGTCCGCAACGATGCCGTCGAGCACCTCGCCCGGGATGTCGTCCACGTACAGCCGAAACACCCGCTGCGCCACTTCGGTGAAGGAGAGCGCCCGCCACGCATCCAGCTCGTCCGCGATGTTCACGAAGCGCTCCGGCACGAGCAGCCCGCCGTCGGGCGCGAGGCCGGCCAGCACGGCGTCCGTGAACCGCAGCGGCGCGCAGCCGCCACGGGTTGAGACGTAGCGCACGCCTGACGCCCTAGGCCCCGTCCAAGTAGTGTCGCGCCAGGTGGTCGAACGCGCCAACCGCCTGCTGCTCGGTGGCGAGGTCGGCCTTGGCGAACAACGCCGCGTTGTGCGAGATCGGCTGCGGGTTGCGCGCCTTCATGTGCGCCTCCGCCACCCGCTCCATCATCACGAACCAGGCCACCGCCTCCTTCACCGACGCGCCGACCGTCAACAGCCCGTGGTTGCGCAGCACCACGCCGCGGCACGGCCCAAGCGCCTTGGCGATGCGGCCCCCGCAGTCCACGCTCTGCACCTGCACTTCGTCGTCGTCGAACAGCGCGTGATCGTCGAAGAACACGCACGACTCCTGCGTAATCGGCTCGAACAGCCGCGCTTCGGCGGCGAAGGGCGTGCCGTACGGCGTATGCGTGTGCGCGGCGCTCGCCACGTCCCCCCGCGCCGCCAGGATCGGCTGATGGATGTAGTAGCCGGGCATGTTCGTGCCCCGCCCGCCTTGCGCCAGTCGCCCATCGGCATCCACCAGCACCATCGTCTCCGCCGACGCCTTCCGAAACGGCACGTCGACGTCCAACAGCCAGAAGCAGTCCGGCCGCAGCGGATCCCGGGCGCTGATGTGGCCATCCCCCAGATCCCCCCAGCCGAGCGCCGCAAAGATCCGATAGCCAAGCGCCGCCTCGCGCTTGCGCTGCTCGCGCAGTTCCAGGTTCGCATCCATGGCGGACATTCTAAGGCGAACGGGAATGAGCGGGCTCGGTCGCTGCGGCCAACCACGCTCGCTCGCCGACGTCTTTTTCGATCTCCATGATTAGGTGCGTCCGAATCTGTCGCACATGGCCCCTATTCTGCGCTGCAAGGCAATCGAAACAGAGACCCAAATGCTCTCCGCCAACCAGCAGCGACCAGCCCTCGGGCACGGATTCCACGCCGCTTCCAGGCACCGCAGCCTTGACCGCCAAGGACGCTTCGGCCTTGCGCCAGCGGGGCCAACGCCCGCGTCTCTGCAACTGCAAGCGCCAACGCCGCTGGCTAAGATGCCGTCGCAGCGCTGGGCGGCGCCCGTGCGCTCAGCGGCGGCGGCCGTTCTGCGCCAGCGGGCCAGCCGCGAACTCCGGGGAGACTTGGCCATGCGGTACGAACGCCTCAGCGACATCGCTCGCCTGGCCATCCGCCTGCAGGGGCTGCGGGGCGGCATGACCATCGCCGACATCCAGCGCGAATTCGACGTCAGCCGCCGCACGGCGGAGCGCCTGCGCGATGCGGTGGAGAGCGCCTTCGGCCCGCTGGAGACGGTGGAAGGGGAAGGCCGGCAACTCCGCTGGCGCTTGCAATCGCCCTCCTTGCGGCAGCTGGTGCGCGTATCCAACGACGAGCTGGCGGAGCTGAACCTCGCCGCGCAGAGCCTGCAACGCGCCGGCCTTACCGAACGCGCCGAGGCGCTGAACGGGCTTGCCGCGAAGCTGCGCGCCATGGCGCAGCCGCGTTCGCCGAACGACTTGGACGCCGACTTGGAAATCCTGATGAACGCCGAAGGCCTGGCGATGCGCGCCGGGCCGCGCCCGCAACTGCAGGACGGCGTGCTGGCGCTGCTGCGGGAGGCCATCAAGACCGAACGGGTGGTGGCGCTGCGCTACTTCGGCCAGTCCTCGAAGAAGCTGAGCTGGCAGCGCGTTCAACCCTACGGCGTGCTCTACGGCAACCGCGCGTTTCTGGTGGGCATGACGGCCTGGGCGAAGGGCGCGCGCTTGTGGCGGCTGGCGAACGCCGACGAGGTGCGGCTCACGGACGACACCTTCGAGCGCGACCCGAACTTCGACCTGCGCCGCTACGCCAAGCGCTCCTTCGGCACCTATCAGGAACGCCCCGTGCAGGTGGCGCTGCGCTTCGCTGCCGACGTGGCACGGGACGCCGCCGCCTTCCTGTTCCATCCCGACCAGACCGTTACGGAAAACGCGGACGGCTCCTTGACCGTGCGCTTCAAGGCCGGCGGCTTGAGCGAGATGTGCTGGCATCTGGTGACTTGGCAGGAAAGCGTCACCGTGGAGCAGCCGCTCGCCCTGCGCCGTCGCCTCGCCGCCCTGTGCGCGACCTTGGCGGCGCACCACGCCCCGCCCAGCGCCAAGCCCGCCAAGTAGAGGCCGCAAGCCCATGACCCTGTTCGCCCGCAACGCCCCGGTGCTGGAAACCGACGCGCTCGCCGCCAAGCGCGTCCTGTGCGTCGGCCTGGGCAGCGGCGGCTCCACCGTCGCCGACCTGCTGGCCCGTTCGGGCGTCGGACGCTTCGTGCTCTGGGACAACGACAGCCTGGAGCCCCACAACGTGGCGCGGCACGTCTGCACGCAACGCGACCTCGGCCGTCCCAAGGCGAGCGCGATGCGCGACCACATCCTCTCCATCAACCCGGATGCCCAAGTGGAAGCCATCCACCAGGACGCAACGAAAGCCGGCGCAACGCTCGCGGAAGCGGTGGCCGGGGTGGACTGCGTGGTGGCGGGCACCGACAACAACGCCTCGCGCTTCGCCATCAACGCCGCGGCCCTCGGCACCGCCAAGCCCGCCTACTACGGGCGCGCCTTCGCTCGGGCCTGCGGCGGCGACGTCATCCAAGTTCTGCCGGCGCGGAACATGCCCTGCTACGCCTGCCATGCCGAGAAGCGGCTGGTCGAAGAGGAGGTCTCCTCCCGCAGAGATTCCGAGCGGCTCGCCTACGCCGACAGGCCCATGCCCATCGAACCCGGGCTGGCCGTCGATGTTCAGCCCATCGCCAACATGATCGCCCGCCTGGTGGTGCTGCGCCTGTGCGTTGGCACCGGCTCGTCCTTGGCGGAGACGGCGAACGAACTGGACGCGCCGCTCTATCTGTGGGCCAACCAGCGCAAGGAGAACTTCGCCAACTGGCAGCCGATGGAACGCAGCTACAGCCGCATGGCGATCCTGCGCTGGTACGCCATCGGCATGGAGAAGAACCCGGAGTGCATGACATGTGCCTGACCCCCGCGCCACGGCCGCGGCAGCTGGACGACTGCCAGCCGCTGCGCGAAGTCGGCAAGGCGCTGATCTACGCCGACGAAGCGCAGCGCATCGCCCGCTTCGTGCGCGAATACCCGGACACCGAGACCGGCGGCGACCTGTTCGGCTACTGGACGCACAGCGGCGCGCCGGTGGTCTCCTACGCCATCGGCCCGGGCTGCGGCAGCCGCCACTATCCAACGAGCTTCTACCAAGACGCCGACTGGCTGCACGACGTCGGCACGCGCCTCTACGACCGGCATGGCCTGCAGCACGTCGGCGAGTGGCACTCGCACCACTTGCTTGGCGTCAACCACCCGAGCCACGGGGACGTCCGCACGGTGGTGCGCGGCATGGCGGCGAAGGGCTGGCGGCAGTTCCTGCTGATGATCGCCACTTTGGATTCGCGCCCCAACAGCCCGGTGCTGCAGAACTACTGCCTCATGCATCCAGACGGCCGCTGGCGCCCCTTGCGCGTCCAAACGCTGGCCGGCGCCAGCCCGTTCCGCAGCGGCCCGGAAGACCCGAGAGAGGAGCCGATCGCGCAGCCCGGCACGGATGTGCATTGGTGCCCTGGCCCAATGACGCCGCGGTCTCCCAGTGTGGCCACGGCCTTCCCGGGCGCTTGGTTCGCCACCAATCCGGGCAAGACGCGACTCCGGCAGATCGCCACCGACTTGGAAAGCAAGGGGCTGGCCTGCCGCTTTCATCCTTCCAGAGACCGCCGCGGCCTGCGGCTGCGCCTGCCCGATGCGACGCTGTTGCTGGGCGCGAACTTCCCCGCTTCGCCGCCGCTGGTGCTCTCCGGCCCGCAGCCGAGCAGCCTGCCGTGGTCGCCATCCACCAATCTCGTGGACTGGTATCTGGCGGCTTGGCCGTTTGCGTCGTCTGCCCCGGCCCATCGCGCAGCGCTACCAAGCCAACGGCCGATCGGCGATGCCGAGAGCCCACACGACCGGAGCCGCAAATGACGCTTCCCGCTGCCGTCGTCAGCCACGGCCATTCCGCCGTCGCCGCCTCGAAGCGGGTGGTGTTTGGCGCCCAAACGACCACAGCGGAGCGGCTGCGGAAGGAAGAGGCGCTCCTGAAAGCCCACTTCCCCACGTTCCACATCCAGTTCCCGGACGATCCCGAGCGGGCCGGCGCCGTCGGCACCATGACGACCAACGCCGGCAACGCATACGGCCTGTGGATTCCCCTCGGCGCCTTTCCGAACGAGCCGCCGGAGATGTTCGTCGTCTCGCCCAAGAAGCTGCGGAACCGCAACGGCAAGAAACTCGCCAAGATCGGCAGCAGCGCCGACATGCACATGCTCGACCCGGACGCGCATGGCCACCCGCGGATTTGCCACCACAACGACGCCGCATGGACGCCGAACATCACCCTCTTCAAGGTGGCCATGAAGGGGCGGCTCTGGCTGGAGGCATACGAAATGCACAAGGCCACCGGCAAGGACATCGACCACTACCTGCCGCACATGTGAGGCAGGCAAGAGCGCAAGAGAGAACTTTTCCAACCACGAAGTTGAGGAGACAACCATGAGCAACTTCAGCGACAACGACCCCAAGCAAGACGGCCTGAAGGACGCCTTCGAGAACATCCGCGCCGACGGCGAGAGCAGCGAGGAGCTGTTCTTCGACCCGGCCACGGGCGAACTCCGCAGCGCCCGCAGCGACGACGACTCGGACCGCGTCCCCGCCACCCAGATGGCGCGGGAAGGCTTCTTCCTGCGGGAAGGCGACGGCGCGTTGGCCCAGCACCCGCTGCGCAGCGAACCGCCGGCCAACGGCGCACCGCCGCCCGCGACCGAGCGCGAGGAACTGGTCATCGACAACGAAACCGGAGACCTCCAAACCGCCCACAGCGCCGAGGCCAGGGATCGCGTGCCGGCAACGCGCATGGCTCAGGAGGGCTTCTTCGCAGGCGAATAGGCAGGGGGCATGGCTCCGGGTCGGGGCCATGCCATTCTTCCCGCGTTTGCCGAAGCCGAACCCGCCGGCGCTGCCGTGGCCCAAATGCATGTTAGGATGCGCAATGTGGACGTGCCAGTGCTTCTGATGGCCAACTCGCTCTCGCGGCAATCCGAGGTGCGGGTGTTCCCCTGCACGCGCTGTGGCGCATGTTGCCGCAACCTCGTCAAGTCCCCCCTTCTCGCACAGCTTGATCGAGGCGATGGCGTCTGCCGCCACCTTGACGCCAACACCAATCTCTGCCGGATCTACGAGACGCGGCCAAAGATCTGCCGAGTGTCCGACATGTTCAGCGCGTTCCAAGATCGGCTGAGCTGGGCCGAGTATGTGGCCTTGAATCAGCAAGCCTGCGGGGAACTTCAAGCTCGGCCGCGTCGAGCAGCACCAACTACGCCAGAGCCAGAGGAGGATCCCAAGTGTTCGTGCAATACCTGAACGAGCGGCAGCAAGGCGCCCTGCTGCACTACGCCCACGAGATGATGCGTGTCGATGGCGCGGTTGCCGGCGAGGAGCTGGCACTCTTGGATTTGCTCAGGGACCAAGCGCAGCCCGGCGTAGAGGCCGAGGACGTGCCACTTGAGGACCTCGCGGGACTGTTCGACGACCGCCTCACTCGCGTAGCGTTTCTCCTTGAGGTCGTCGGGATGGGCTACGCACACCAAGGCTTCGATCCCGCCGAAGACAAGCTCGCCCGCGACTTGACCGAGGCACTGGCGCTTGATGACGACGACATCCTAGGCGACGTGAAATCCTGGGTGAAACGTCAGCTTCTGCTAGTACGGGAAGCAAGAGACCTGATGGAGGGTTAGACATGGCATTGCCCCTGTTGTTGCTCGGAGGCGCGGCGCTCATAGCCGGTGGTGCCGGCGTCGCCGCTGGTGTGTCCGCGAAGGGTGATTTCGACGAGGCGGAGAGGCGTAACAAAAAGGCCAAGAAGACCCTCAAACGCGCCAAGAAATCCTTGAAGCAGCAACGGCACGACACCCAGGAAGGGCTCGAGAATCTGGGCCGGCAGAAAGTGCATCTTCACGAGAACGGGTTGAAGCCATTCGTCGCCGCGTTTTCGCGCATCAAGAATGTCGACTACGCCGGCATGACGCTTGGGGAAGACTCGCAGGTGGCCCAGGTGACCGAGGTCGAGACTCTCGACATCCAGCGGACTGTCACGGAGATGGAAGAGCTTGTCGGCCCCGGCGGCGCCGCCCTTGGAGCTGGCGCCCTGGCCGGCTATGCAACCTATGGCAGCGTTGGTCTGCTCGGTACCGCATCCACGGGTACGGCCATTACCGGGCTCTCGGGCGCCGCCGCCGCGAACGCCACCTTGGCCTGGCTTGGCGGCGGCTCCTTGGCGGCCGGCGGGGCGGGAATGGCGGCCGGAGCCGCCGTGTTGGGCGGCATCGTAGCCGCTCCCGTGCTGCTAATTGGCGGTCTCGTCATGAAGAGCAAGGCTACGGGTGCTTTGGAGGATGCCAAATCCAATCTCAAGAAGGCCAGGGCATCCGCAAAGGCAATGGAAACCGCCGAGGTCGCCGCCGATGCGATCCTGCAGAAAGCCAACGAAGTATGGCAAGTGCTCAACACTCTACAGTGCGACCACTTGGATAATGCGTTGCCAAAGCTGGAGCGCCTCGTCTCTGCCAACGCTGACTACAGCAGCTACAACAATGACCAGAAACATCTTGTGATGCACACCGCGGCTGTGGCAAAGACGGCCCACCTCGTCTCCGAGACACCGTTGTTCGACGAAGACGGCGTCGTGACGAAGGAGATTCGCCGCGCACTCAAAAAGGCCAACAGCTTCCTCCGCGCCATAAGCGCCATCTAGAGGAAAGAGTAATGGCGTCCCCCCTCTCCGTCGCAGACTACAAGCAACTTCGTGGCCATTTCGCGGACACCGTTGGCGATCTGGCGGAAGGAAGTGTCGTATACCAAGACCTAGACACCCCCGTGTTCGGAGACCTCTTCGAGCACTCGGGAATCCACATTGGCGGTCACGAAGTCGTTTCCCTCTCCGGCAGCGGCAAGGTCGTGGCACAGAGCACCCGAGACTTCCTTGATGGCGGATCGAACAGGTTCATTTGGGTGTCCTGCAGAGGTACCGCCTCGGCCGGAAAAAGGATCGTGGCGGAACGAGCACAAGCAATGATTGGCTACAAGCGCGACTACAACATGGTTTCGGACAACTGCCATCAATTCACATCCGGTTGCCTCACGGGCGCCTTCGAGAACGCGGACAACGCCCTCTGGATGCTGAAAACACGGACCGAGAACACGTTGCGCGCCGACAATTGGCGCGTTTGGGATCGCGATGGCGCGATACAGCGCATGTGCGACCAAGCGATTCGGGAGATCAGCCACGATAGACGCAAGTTGAAGAAACTAATCGCCGCAGACTTCACGGAACGGAAGAAGCTACTGGGCAACTCCTTTGACCATTTGAAAGCGAGCTACGCCATCAACGACGTAAATGGTTTCCTGGACGGCTTGGCGGCAATTGCCAAGGCTTACGGAGGAGACTTGCCGTGGACTGACTTCAAGTCATTCGACGACTGGATGCACAACGACGACAAAACGCTTGAGCTGTAGCTGGTGTTTTGTAGTACGCCCTGCCATCGGAACGCAGGGACCCGGTAGCGATTGTAAATGACCGTCACTGTTCGGCTGAGTTTCAGCTCGATTTTTGCCGGGGCCGACGAGCAGCTCGAAATCCTTAGAAATTAACTTGATTTCTTCCAGCCGCCATCAATTTCGAGTTCGCATCCTCAAACACATTGCATCCGGCTAGAAAGCGGTGCTTAACCGTCGGATGTTTTCTCCGCACGATCAAATCTCGAGAGCTTAAACTACTTCGTACACACGAGCCTAGGACATTACATGCCTTGATCCCAAAGCACATAAAAACCGTTGCCTCCTGACGGCAAGCTAAGCTTGAGATTACTTTTTGAACGAACGGCTTCCAGAGATGGAAATGATGCTGCTTTTGTGATTTCTTAGTGAAAGTCAATGCCGCGTTGAGCAACAATACACCCTCACTATGCCATAGATCAAACACCTCGGGTGGCGTCGGGAAGGAATTGTGCAATCGACCATTCGGCCCAACGTGTTCCTTGAGCACATTCCATCCTCCGCGGCTACAGGAGTACAGTGGATCCCTCGTACGGAATGTCGCTAGTTGTTGCACAATGGATTGCAAGCTCCGAGCACAATGGATGACAGGTTGGCCATTGGCGGTCGGAACCCAAGCATTCAAGTCACCTTGCTCGAAAGCACGCCCGGTCGCTCGGCTAATGCACGGATAGGGGTCCTCGCCGATGAGCACAACCTTAACGTCGGTCGGCGTTAGTTCGTCGAATGCCCTGAAGATGCGGCTGTGGTCACCTTGGAAGGTGGGGAGAACTGGGTGGTCTTCATCAAAGTTCTCTTCACAGTCAATCTGCGAGAAAGCGGGTTTCGTGTCGCCAAGCAAATCCAGCCAGCTCTCGTGCAATTGGTTACGCCAACCATCAAGGCTCTGCTGCAGCGTGTGCCGTAGTGTGGGCACCGTGATTTCTACTCCATGTGGTGGAAATAGGAAGCTTGCCACCTTAGACCACGCACCAAGGGATTGCAACCTAGTGGCCAGCCCAGTTCTTATGGGAGACCGAGGGTCTTGCCCGTCTGCCGTGGCGCGTGCAGCACGCAGTACGGCCTGTTCTGGCGGTGTTGAAGAAGCGCATGGCTCGATTGTGGCACGTTCAGGCGCAGGCCTTGCGGCGGTTTGGCGGCCGACCGGCGGCTACAGCGTCCAGACGGCCACTCGGCGTCCGTCCCGTTCAACCTCCTCGCCGAGGCGCTGGCCCCCCTCGCGCTCCCGTCCGAGGGCTCTTCCATGCGAGGGGCAGGCGACTCGCGCTCCCCGGCCGAGGGCTCCCGCCGGTCGAACACCACCAGGTGCCCTTCCTCGGCGCTGCACTTCTCCATGTAGCCGAGGGTCTGCTCCATGCCGCGCTCGATGGTTGCCTCCAAGCTCCGGCGGTCGGAGTCGCGCAGCACCTTGCACTCGATCACGAAGCGCCGCCACAGGTCGTAGGGCTGCCCCGACTCTCCCGGCCACAGCACCAGCAGGTCCGTGCGCCCGCGCCCGAGGCCGTACTCCCGCTCGATGCGGCCGCCGCCGTTCACGACGCGCTGCAGGTACGCCTGCAGGATCAGCTGCGACGCCGTCTCGCCGTACTCGTTGAAGCGCCGCAGCCAGTGTTCCGCATGCGTTCGACGTGGCCTATGCCTCGACCAGTTTTCGATGACTCTTCTTCAGACTCCAGCTAGATGGGTGACTCACTTCATACCTCTTACAATCCTGGAAATTGCGCCTAAGGAAGCTCCCCACACTTTCCTTGAGTTTACTCGTGCAAGCGTTAATGATGTAATCTGGCTCGTATGTACTCAATCTAATCATGAAACAATCCCTTATTGGCGACGGGGCGTTGGCCATTCCCTCGCAGCCTTGAGAAGTGGGCGTCCGTTGGACAGACCACAGAGCTGTCCATACCTTGTCGCGTATTTTTTCGCGTATTTTCTCCTTGCGCTTAGAGGGCGTCTGCTCCGTACATTTGATTATCGACGCCAGTGATGCTTGAAATTGAACTGGGTTGATAAGCACCAATCTACTTGATTCTACACACAGTTCACTATACAACGCAGGACAGCTACCGAGCACACAATCGAACCAGCCTTGTATGTTTGAGCCAGTCACTCCTTGTGCAGGCGCTATAGGTTGGCCTACGTTACGCAGATACTCGTCTTTGTGGGGCGATTCTAGCACAATCACAATTGTCTTCTCTTCCACCCTCGCGACGATGGGGTCATGGTCGTAGTAGCGATTGGAACACGGTGCCACTCGGCATTGCGAGTGGGGCTGCAATGCAATCCGACCGTCCTCCATATGAAGGCGATATCGGTCAACGTCAGGTACGACATTACACCTCCCGAAAGCCTCCCGAATGGCGAAGCCAGCAGGGATACTCTGAGCACGGTCACCGTCTCTTATGACGACTTCTGTTTTTTCGACGCCTGGCACGCAAACACAAAGTACTTGCTCACATGGGTAAGTCAGTTCCAATCTCAGCTTCAACGGTAGTCTCCTCAGCATACAAATGTGTCACGATGCCTACATGCCGGCAACATCGGTTGCTGCCGAGCCCTCGACATCACAGTATCACCCCGCTGGTGTTGATTGAATACCCCAGAGGCGTGGCGAAGGTCTCGACAGAGCCTACAGCGTCCAGACGGCCACTCGGCGTCCGTCGCGTTCAGCCTCCTCGCCGAGGCGCTGGCCCCCCTCGCGCTCCCCGTCCGAGGGTTCGCGGCGGTCGAACACCACCACCAGGTGCCCTTCCTCGGCGCTGCACTTCGCCATGTAGCCGAGGGTCTGCTCCATGCCGCGCTCGATCGTCGCATCCAAGCTCCGGCGGTCGGAGTCGCGCAGCACCTTGCACTCGATCACGAAGCGCCGCCACAGGTCGTAGGGCTGGCCGGCCTCTCCCGGCCACAGCACCAGCAGGTCCGTGCGCCCGCGTCCGAGGCCGTATTCCCGCTCGATGCGCCCGCCGCCGTTCACGATGCGCTGCAGGTACGCCTGCAGGATCAGCTGCGACGCCGCCTCGCTATACTCGTTGAAGCGCCGCAGCCAGTGCTCCGCATGCTCGCCGTAGAAGGTGGCGAAGGCCGCGAGCAGCTTGCGCAGATCGACCACGCCGGCGGCGTCCACGTACCAGGCGTCGTCCACGTCGAGGCTGCTCTGCAGGATGTCGCCGAGTTCCCGTGGCACCACCTCGGCGTAGATCGGGTTCGCGATGCGCGGCGGCCGGTCCGGCGCCAGGAGTCCCAGATCGCGCGCGTACTCCAGGTCGCGCATGCTGTGCTCCGCCTCGCCGCCGGCGAGGATCGGCTCGACGACGCGGCGCACCCGCTCCTCCTCCAGCTTGTGCGCCAGCTGGTCGAGGTGCGTGCGGCGGGAGAGGATCAGCTCCTCCCGGGCGTCGTTGATTTCCTCCACGCCGATGGCCCGCGAGCGGTCGCGTCCGGCTTCGCTGTCGAAGCAGGCCCCGGCGCACAGCGCGTTCACCAGCCAAGGCTGGCCCTGGGTCTGTTCCCACACCGCCTTGCGCGCCGATGGGGTGAAGCGCTGCTTGGTTTCCAAGGTGTGCTGCAGCATCAGACGGCGCGTCTCCCGCCGCGTGAAGTCGCCGAGCCGCAGGGACTTCGCGGCTACGTTGAACGGGCTGCCGCCGGCCACGACCTCGCCAGAACTCGACCTGATGCGGTAATCGCGGATGTCCCGCACGCCGCAGAGCACGATGCTGTGCGGGAAGCCCCGCGGCCGCTGCTGGTAGCCGGCGCGCAGCTGGCGCAGCACCGAGAGCAGGGTGTCGCCCACCAGCGAGTCGATCTCGTCGATCAGCAGCACCAGCGGCGTCGGGTCGGCAAGGCACCAGCGGGTGAGCAGCCCCTTGAGGGCGCTTTCCGGCCCCATGTTCTCCAAGACGTCAAGCCAGACGCCGGCGGGAAAATCGTCGCCCAGCAGCATGGCGCTGTCGGCCAGGCCGCCCATGATCGCGCGGATGCCGCGTTCGGTGTCGTCGCGCGCCACCTGGCCGACCTCCACGTTCACGTCCACGCAGCGGAAGTCGCCCCCGCCTTGGCCGCTGTTCAAGAGGTCGCGCAGGGCGATGAGCGCCGAGGTCTTGCCCGTCTGCCGGGGCGCGTGCAGCACGAAGTAGCGCTTGGCGCGAATCAGATCCAGGATTTCACCGACGTTCCCGCGCTTGAGCGGCGGGATGGCGTAGTGGTCCTCGGCGCGGACCGGCCCTTCGGTGTTGAAGAAGCGCATGGATCGATTGTGGCACGTTCAAGCGCAGGCCTTGCGGCGGTTTTGGCGGCCGACCGGCGGCTACAGCGTCCAGACGGCCACTCGGCGTCCGTCGCGTTCAACCTGCTCGCCGAGGCGCTGGCCCCCCTCGCGCTCCCCGGCTGAGGGCTCTTCCATGCGAGGGGGCAGGCCCCCTCGCGCTCCCCCCGCTGAGGGCTCCCGCCGGTCGAACACCACCAGGTGCCCTTCCTCGGCGTTGCACTTCGCCATGTAGCCGAGGGTCTGCTCCATGCCGCGCTCGATGGTGGCTTCCAAGCTCCGGCGGTCGGAGTCGCGCAGCACCTTGCACTCGATCACGAAGCGCCGCCACAGGTCGTAGGGCTGGCCCGCTTCTCCCGGCCACAGCACCAGCAGGTCCGTGCGCCCGCGTCCGAGGCCGTACTCCCGGTCGATGCGCCCGCCGCCGTTGACGATGCGCTGCAGGTAGGCCTGCAGGATCAGCTGCGACGCCGCCTCGCCGTACTCGTTGAAGCGCCGCAGCCAGTGCTCCGCGTGCTCGCCGTAGAAGGTGGCGAAGGCCGCGAGCAGCTTGCGCAGATCCACCACGCCGGCGGCGTCCACGTACCAGGCGTCGTCCACGTCGAGGCTGCTCTGCAGGATGTCGCCGAGTTCCCGGGGCACGACCTCGGCGTAGATCGGGTTCGCGATGCGCGGCGGCAGGCCGCCGTCGATCAGCCCCAGGTCGCGGACGTACTCCAGGTCGCGCATGCTGTGCTCCGCCTCTCCGCCGGCGAGGATCGGCTCGACCACGCGGCGCACCCGCTCCTCCTCCAGCTTGTGCGCCAGCTGGTCGAGGTGCGTGCGGCGGGAGAGGATCAGCTCCTCCCGGGCGTCGTTGATTTCCTCCACGTCGATGGCCCGCGAGCGGTCGCGCCCGGCTTCGCTGTCGAAGCACGCGCCGGCGCACAGCGCGTTCACCAGCCACGGCTGGCCCTGGGTCTGCTCCCACACCGCCTTGCGCGCCGCCGGGGTGAAGCGCTGCTTGGTTTCCAAGGTGTGCTGCAGCATCAGACGGCGCGTCTCCCGCCGCGTGAAGTCGCCGAGCCGCAGGGATTTCGCGGCTACGTTGAACGGGCTGCCGCCGGCGACCACCTCCCCGGAGCTCGAGCGGATTCTGTAATCCCGGATGTCCCGTACGCCGCACAGCACGATGCTCTGCGGGAAGCTCTTCGGGCGGTGTTCGTAGCCGGCGCGCAGCTGGCGCAGCACCGAGAGCAGCGTGTCGCCCACCAGCGAATCGATCTCGTCGATCAGCAGCACCAGCGGCGTCGGGTCGGCAAGGCACCACTCGATCAGCAACTCCTTCAACGCATCGTTGGGGCCGGACTGCTCGAAGACACCGGGCCATGTCCGTTTCGGGAAGTCGTCGCCCAAAAGGCGCGCGCTGCTCGCCAGACCGCTCAGGATGGCGCGCACGCCCTCCCGCACGTCGTCGCGCGCCACCTGGCCGACCTCCACGTTCACGTTGACGCAGCGGAAGTCGCCCCCGCCTTGGCCGCTGTTCAAGAGGTCGCGCAGGGCGATGAGCGCCGAGGTCTTGCCGGTCTGCCTGGGCGCGTGCAGAACGAAGTACTGCTTGTCCCGAATCAGCTTCAGGATTTCACCGACGTTCCCGCGCTCAAGCGGCGGAATGGCGTAGTGGTCTTCGGCGAGAACTGGTCCGGCGGTGTTGAAGAAGCGCATGGCTCGATTGTGGCACGTTCAGGCACAGACCTGCTGGCCGGCGCTACAGCGTCCAGACGCCACTCGGCGTCCGTCGCGTTTCAAGCTCGCCGTTCCCCGCCCGCCGGCGCACCAACGCCAAGCGCTCGTTGCCTTGGGCCTTGCGCAGCTGCGCACCATGAGGGAACGGGTACCGCCAACCCTATCCGGTCTGCGCGCGCCAGTGCAGCGCATCGTGCGCCAGACAACGAGGCCAACTACTGCGCCACCTGCCCAGACAGGTGGATGGCTCTTGGTGGACCGCTCCTTCTCACGTCTGCTCAAGGGCATCTATCCGAAGCGAATGGAGGATTATAGGTCGCGCACGGAGTTGTTACGCCGTGGCTACCGCCTTGTTCAGGTCCAACCCAGCCTTGCCCGCATAGTCCAACGCATCGGTTACCGGGCGCTTGTTCGCTTGGGCGAGCGTGGAGAGGGCGGCGAAGACGATCCAGGCGCTGGAGACTTCGAAGTGGTCGCGCAGGGCGGCGCGGGATTCGGAGAGGCCGTAGCCGTCGGTGCCGAGGACGGCGTAGGCGCTTGGCAGCCAGCGGGCGATGGAGAGGGGGAGGGCCTTCATGTAGTCCGAGGCGGCGACGAATACGCCGTCTTCGTCGGCGAGCAGCGTTTCCACGTAGGGGCGCTCGTCGCTGCCGCCGGCGGCGAGCAGCTGTGCGCGTTCGGCGGCGGCGCCTTGGCGGGCGAGTTCGGTGTAGCTGGTGACGCTCCACACGTTCACTCTTTCGCCTATGCCTTCGAGCGCTTCCGCCGCCGTCAGCACTTCGGTCATGATCGCGCCGCTGCCGAGCAGGTTGACGGTGGCGTCCGGCTTGCGTTCGAGGGCGTACATGCCGCGCACGATGCCTTCCGGCGCATCGGCTGGCATCGGCGGCATTGGATAGTTCTGGTTGGTGAGGGTGAGATAGTAGAAGACGTCCTCGCGTTCCTGGTACATGCGGCGAATGCCGTCGCGCACGATCACGGCGATCTCGAAGGCGAACGCGGGGTCGTAGCTGACTAGATTCGGCACGGTTGCGGCGACAACGTGCGAGTGGCCGTCCTGGTGTTGCACGCCTTCGCCGTTGAGCGTGGTGCGGCCAGAGGTGCCGCCGAGCAGGAATCCCTTGCAGAGCATGTCGCCGCAGGCCCAGATCATGTCGCCGACGCGCTGGAAGCCGAAGATGGAGTAGAAGATGTAGAACGGCACCATCGGCAGGCCGTAGTTCGCATAGGCGGTTCCGGCGGCGAGAAACGACGCGATGGCGCCGGTTTCGCAGATGCCTTCCTGCAGAATCTGTCCGTCTTCGGCTTCGCGGTAGGGCGCGATGGTGCCGGCATCGACCGGCTTGTAGTGCTGGCCGGCCGGCGAATAGATCCCCGCTTGGGGAAACAGTCCGTCCATGCCGAAGGTGCGGGCTTCGTCGGGAACGATGGGCACGATGTAGCGGCCGAGCGCGTTGTCGCGGAGCAGTTTCTGCAACAGGCGCACCATCGCCATCGTGGTCGAGACGGCGCGGCCGTTGGAGCCGTCGAGCATGTCCTGAAAGAAATCAAGTGGCGGCGGAGCGAGCGTGGGGCATTGCACTTCGCGGGAGGGAATCGGCCCGCCGAGGGCGGTGCGCCGTTCTCTCAAGTAGCGCATCTCGTCGCTGTCTTCGCCCGGGCGATAGAACGCGGCGCGATCGATGGCGTCTTCGCCAAGCGGAATGCGCAGCCGTTCGGCCAACTCGCGGCGTTCCTCCGGCTTCAGGTACTTCTTCTGATGCACCGTGTTGCGGCCTTCCACGGCCGGCCCCAGGCCATAGCCTTTCACCGTTTTCAGCAACAGCACGCACGGCTTGCCGGAAACGCCCTCGGCCTCCTTGAACGCGGCGAAGATCTTCTTGTGATCGTGTCCGCCGCGCTTGATCGAGCGGATTTCTTCGTCTGTCAGGGCGCTCATCAAGTCCTTGAGCGGCTGGTTGTTTTCCACCCAGTGTTCGCGCACCACGTCTCCCGGAGACACGGTGTACATCTGATAGTCGCCGTCCACGGCCTGTTCCATGCGCGCCTGCAGGATGCCGTCCACGTCGCGTTCGAGCAGGATGTCCCAGCCGCTGCCCCAGATGACTTTCACGACGTGCCAGTCCGCGCCGCGAAAGGCGCGTTCGAGTTCCTGGATGATCTTGCCGTTGCCGCGCACGGGGCCGTCGAGGCGTTGCAGATTGCAGTTCACCACCAAGACGACGTTGTCCAATTGCTCGCGGGCGGCGATGTTGATGGTGCCGAGCACCTCAGGCTCGTCGGATTCGCCGTCGCCGATGAAGGCCCAGATCTTGCCGCCGTTCTTCGGCTTGAGTCCGCGATGTTCCAGGTACTTCGCAAAGCGCGCCTGATAGATCGCGCTTGGCGTGGAGAGCCCCATGCTGGCGCAGGGCATCTGCCAGAACCACGGCATTCGGCGCGGATGCGGATAGGATGGCAATCCGCCGCCTTCGCCGAGTTCGCGGCGGAAGTTCTTCAATTCCGTCTCTTTCAACCGCCCTTCCAGATAGGCGCGGGCGTAGATGCCGGGCGCGGTGTGGGCTTGAAAGTGAACCTGATCGCCGCCGTAGGATTCGCTTCTGGCGCGAAAGACGTGGTTCAGCCCGACTTCCATCATCGTCGACGCCGAGAGGTAGGTGGCGATGTGGCCGCCGACGCCGGAACCGCCGTCGTACGCCTGCAGCACCATCGCCGCGGCATTCCAGCGCAGGATGTCCTCGATGCGCGACTCGAGCTCGATGTCGCCCGGATAGGGCGGCTGGCTGCCCAGCGGGATGGTGTTCTTGTAGGGCGTGTTGAGCGCCGCATCCGTGAGCACGACGCCCTTCTGGGAGAGATCGTGCTGCAAGCGGGCGAGCAGCGATTTCGCCTGTTCGCCGCCGCGCTCCTGCAGCACGCCGGCGAGCGCTTCCAGCCACTCCCGCTGTTCCGTCTCCCAGTCTTCGGCGATTTGCGGCATGGAAATCGGCTGTTCGGTCCCCGCCCTCAGTCGTACAGGCCGCGGGGCATGAGGGCGAACTTGGAGTAGTCTGGACCTTCCTTGCGCCAGCCGTAGGCCTGCTTGGCGCCGAGCAGGTTCAGGAACCGCTGGTCGTTGGCATGGCGTTCGCGCACGGCCTCCGGCACCGCGTCGCCGTGCCGTTCCTGGGTTTGGATGTAGATGCGGTTGAAGTACACGGCGAGATTCATGCGCACGCCGGGGAGCTCGCGCACGAAGGAGCCGTGCCAGGTGTTGCCGTGCCAGACCACCGCGTCGCCCGGTGCGATGTCCATGCTCACGGCGTCTGGATTGCCGCCTTCGCCGAGGCCCATTTCGTCCAGCTTCGGCTGTCTGGCCAGCTTGTGGCTGCCCGGCACCATCGCCAATGCGCCAGCCGGGCGGCTGTAGGGCGTGAGCGCGTAGTTCACGTTGGCGACCTGGGAGGTGGCGGAGAACGGCGCGGGAATGCCGTTGCCGTTGTCCGAATGCAGCGGCAGCGGGGTGCCGCCAGGGCCGCGGAAGTGGCAGCCCATGCTGGAGAGCAGGCAGCTTTCGCCGAGCAGATAGGTGACGAGGGCGAGCGGCTTCGGCGCCATCAGGATGTCCTCGAAGATCTCGTCCTCGTAGAGCATGTAGGGGATGTACGTCACCCCCTCGACATCGGCGGCGGTGGCGGCGTGTTCGTCGATCTCGCGCCCCTTCAGCTGCTTGGCGCGCGCCAGAATCGCCCGCTTCGCGCCGTCCACTTGGTCGGCGTCGATTGCGCCCTTCACCGTCGTGAAGCCTTGGGTCTCGAGTTCCACGACGTGCTTGCTCAAGCCAAGCTCGTCGATGCTGTCCGTCACCCGCCGCATCGCCGCCGCGGCGGGATCAGCAAGCTGTTGTGCTCCGTTCATGTCCTTCCCTCCCTAGCTCGACCTCGCAATGCCGCCCCCGATGGTAGTGCAAGTGGGCGGCGCGCGTTGGGGCTCCACCCTCCGCCCGGCCAGCATCAGAAGACGATGACGCGCAGATAGTCGATGAAGCCGATGCCGTAGCGGTCCTTGTAGACCCACCAGTCCAGCGCGAGGCCGCCCACCACGAACACGGCGATGCCGACGACGACGCCGATGAAGGCGAGCAGCGTGTCGTTGAAGATCCGCCGGTTGAGCCGCGAGCGTTCCCTCGGCAGCCGCCGCTTGGGTGCGCCGCTACGCCGCGCCGTCACGAGCCCGGCGCCGGCACGGGCATGCGCTTTCGAGTTGACATCGTGTGCCTCCGCTCACGCGCATCGACTGGCGACTCTCTTGGGCGTCGCCTCAAGGCGCTACACTGAGTGTAGGTAGCAAGCCAGCCGGACCGCAATGCAGGCCCACGAGTCGCAGTTGCCCGCGGATGCCGTGTTCCAGCGGATGCGCGCCTATGCCAGCGACCTGGAGCGCACGTCGCCGCCTGTGTTCGTGGGGCGCAAGGACATCCTCGACGAGCTGCGATTCGTCGCCGAACGGGTGGCGGCGGACAACCCGCGCGGCATGACGCGCCTCGTGCAAGGCGTTCCCGGCGCTGGCAAGAGCGCACTGTGCGACGAGTTCATGGCCACCGTCCAAGGCACGGAGCCGGCCGGCCGGCGCGTGCTGTGCGCGAAGCTGGACCCCAGCAATCTCGCCCAGCCGCCGCTGGAGCTGGTCAACAAGCTCACCGACTCGCTGCCCCGCGCGCTCGCGCAAGTGCCGGGCACGCAGCGGTTCGTCGCCGACCGGCATGTGCGTTTCGCGGAGCTTGCGTCCGCCGCCCTGCAAGTGATGCGCCGCCCGTCCGTGCGCCAGATGCATGAGGCCAGCCACGGGCTGACCGCGGAATCCGACCTCGGCGCGTGCGTCTCGGCCCATGCGGAGCGCCTGTGGCCGAAGAACGCGCTGGTGGTGCTGGCCTTCGACGAAATGCAGGAGTGCCCGGCCACGGCGCGATCCCAGGCGGCCTTGCGCATCCTCAACGAGTGCATGCACGACGCCCGCATCCTCGTCGTCTGCTTCGGCCTGCAGAACACCGAAGCGGTGCTGCGCGAGGACTTGAAGCTCTCGCGCATTTCCGCCGACGCCGTCACCGACATCGGCCCGTTGGCACACGGCGAAGGCCGGGAGGTACTGGAACGGACCCTCGACCACTTCGGTGCCTCGACCTCCAACGATGGATGGCTGAGCCATCTTTTGGCGGCGGGCGTGGATCCCAACGACTGGCGCACATGGCGCAAGGACCTGCTCACCGACCTTGAAGACCGCGCCGGTGACTTCCCCCAGCATCTCACCGCGGCCCTGCGCGCCACCAGCCAAGCACTGTACGAGCACCGCCGGAAGCCGACGCCGACGGTGGGGCTTGCCACGGAGATCGTCGACCGCCTCGAACGCAACAAGACGGACTACTACGGCAAGCGCATCGGCGACGCGCTGCGGCTGCACCGCACCGCCCTCGGCGCGTTGGCGAGCGCGGCCGAAGAGACCAACGGCGTGCCGCTGCGGGATGCCCTGGCGTGCTTCATGGCCGGCGACGACGCCGGCCGCCCCGTGGACGGCGAACAGGCCGAGCGCCTGATGCGCCTAGCCGTGGCGCGCGGCGTGCTGGGACAAGCCGACGTGGACGGCATCCTGTCCTGCGTCGCGCCCCCTACGCCGTCAATGACCCGCCACCTGCGCGACCACTACGAACGAATGCTGGCCCGCGAAGACGCCGGCGCACTGGCCTTGGCGAACCTGCTTGGGACGGCGGTATGAGCGATGGCCTAGGCACGGCAGCCTTCTGGCCCCCAGGTGTGCTGGCGGTGGTGTGGAACACCGTGGCGATCTGAGCAGCCCTTGTGACGCTTGGTTCAGTGAAGTTGCAGACTGCCAACAGGGTAGACCACGCCCAACGTTATGTACCCGTCACCCGGTCGTTGAGGTGGACGAGGCGGCCTGCAAGACCGTTGCGGTGCCCGCCAGCAATGCCCGGAAGCTCGCGTGAAGCCTGCATCGAGCGGCGACGTGCGCCGATTGTCCATGTTGGGTTAGAATTGGGCCATCAGCGGAATGAGGAGATCAGCGTGCCGATGAAGCTGACGATGGCGTTGGCAGCACTCGTGTGCGCTTGCGCTTGGGCTGATGTCACCACCACGAAAGCAGATGGCGGCTCCGTCGCGATCGATGGCTGGTTCATCAACGAGAACTCGACATTACGGCGCGAGTGGGTCGCCGTACACGACGACAGACTGCCCGTGGACATCGTTGGCACTCCTGGGGTAACGACCAGAAAGAGCGCGGCACGAGGGGCTTACGAGTACAGAGCGGAATACACGATTTCAGTGACCGAACCTGTCGTTGCGGTCGAAGTGAAGTTCATCCTGTTCGACGTGTGGGGGATCAGAACCAAAACGCTGTCAGCGACAGATGTGGAGGACTTTGGCGAGGGGAAGCACAACCTCAGTGGAACTTGGCGCGCGTGGCCCCGCAATGAAGTGTCTGAACATTACGCATCCATTGGCTATGTCGCCGCTGTCAGGACCAAGGCCGGTGCGATATTCACTGCCGACACTGCGGCGGTAGTGGACGTTGCACGGGAGCACATGGACGATTTCACGGACGACCTGTTGGAGACGGACCCGCCCAAGGAACCAAGGTGATGGGGCGACGGTGCATACAAAAGTGCGCCGTCGTTTAGCCGCAGCCCCGTCCAAAGCCGTGCAGCACAAGGAACATAGGAGATTTGAAAAGATGCCCAAATTGGACCACGTTTGGATCAAACGACCAGGCAGCAAGAAGCGGGGAAGGATTCTTAACCGCGCGGAAAAAGCACATTTCAGCGTCTGGCATTGGGCGCAGATGGGCAATGTGCTGACACAGGGCATCGACGATAGGAGTCAGGAAAGGAGTTCCCACGACATAGACGCTTGCCGTGACATTCAGCATTTCTGTCTGGGAATGGCGATGGAATGCTTGCTCAAGCTGTACTGTATGGTTGAAGAAAAAGAGTACCCAGGGGTACACTGCTTGCAGGAATTGGCTGCTACTGAGGGCATCGAAGAACACATCGTAAGGTTTCGGCAACGAGTAGAGTACGCAAAAATACGGTATTGTGCGGTAAAGACCACACGCAGGCCTGCGACGAAAGACAAGCCAAGAGAAGCTGGCGACATCCTAGAATACTTCGACGACGTTATGGATTGGAACACTATCAGGTACGCCTTTGCCGATAAAGATCCCAACAAAATGAGATACTACATCGATGACGCCCAGAGCTTGTTCAACGTAATCAACGAGGAGTTGGGCATCATAGCCAAGGAAAAACTTGGCTGGAGATCCCATCCGACCATGTAGTAAGGAACCGAGTGTTCAATGGTGCTTCTGTCGCTTGAGAGCCAACAAGGAGGAAACATGAAGATAGAGGTTGGCGAATCCCTCGCCTGTTCTTACTTGCGCCATGTCAAGCGTTGCTGGATCGTGCAGGCCAATTGGAAGGCTTCCGATGATTGGAAGCAGCGCCAAGACGCCGAAGCGCTTTTTCGGGAGATGAAGAAGCGTTTTGACCGTGACGATTCCGTGTTCAAGAAGACGAGAGATGCCGGAAAGTTCTTAAAGCAGGGCGAGATCGACGTCGTCGGCGTTGACTGGCAGGGCGGCGTTCACGCGATGGAGGTGGCCTTCCACGAAGGCGGGCTGAATTACGAAGGCAACACGGAAGAGCGCATCCTCAAGAAGATGCTCCGAACTCTCCTTATCCTGCGCACCTACCTTTCGCCCGAGACCCGCATCCACATCTGCTTCCTCTCGCCGAAAGTAGGGCCCAAAGTTCAGAAGTCTCTGGAGACTACGTTCACCGCCCTGCGAGGGGAGTACGCCGATGTTAGATGGCATCTACTGACCAATGAAGAGTTTACCAAGTCTATTGTCAAACCGACGCTTGACGGCGCGAGTACCGTTGCCGACTCGTCCGAATTGTTCGTGCGCTCCGTTAAGCTGCTAGAGGTCGCGGGATTTCGGCACGGTACGCCGGCCGTCGCTGTCACCTCGGATCACGCCGACGCCCCGAGATCAGAGGTTCAAGTTCAACCCCTCGTACCTCTCGTAAAGGCGTTGATGCAGACGCTTCTCGTTGACCCCTCGCTGCTCAGCGACGCCGAGAAGAGCGACCTAACAGACAACGCATACTGCAAGAAGATGGGACTTCGGATCGGCTTCGGGCTCATCCGCAAGAAAGGGTGCGGCAAAAATATCAGAGGACGCCCACGGTATTGGGCGGAGGCCTACGGTGGCTTTTACGTCTGCTCGCAATGGTCGCGCAATCATTGCGACAATGCGCAGAGCCTGCTTACCTTCGTCGAAGACCTCATCAAGCGAAATCGCGAGCATGAAGGTACGCTGCGTCCGCATGCCCAAGACTTCTGCAAATACTTAGCACTGAACTGCCGCCGGGTTCCCTGATCGACCAACGCACAAGCGCCAGGCACGCAGCGATTCGTCGCCAACCGAAGCGTGCTCTTCGTGGCGCTGACGTCTGCCGCCCTTGCAGGTGATGCGCCGCCCCGTCCGTGTGCCAGATGCATGAGGCCGGCCACGGGCTGACGGCGGAATCCGACCTCGGCACGTGCGTTTCCGCCCATGCGGAGCGCCTGTGGCCGAAGAACGCGCTGGTCGTGCTGGCCTTCGACGAAATGCAGGAGTGCCCGGCCACGGCCAGATCCCAAGCGGCCTTGCGCATCCTGAACGAGTGCATGCACGACGCCCGCATCCTCGTCGTCTGCTTCGGCCTGCAGAACACCGAAGCGGTGCTGCGCGAGGACTTGAAGCTCTCGCGCATTTCCGCCGACGCCGTCACCGACATCGGCCCGTTGGTGCCTGGCGAAGGGCGGGAGGTGCTGGAACGGACCCTCGACCACTTCGGCACCTCGACCTCCAACGAAGGATGGCTGAACTACCTCTCGGCGGTAGACGTGGATTCCAATGACTGGCTCGCATGGCGCAAAGACCTACTCGACGACCTCGAGGACCGCGCCGGCGACTTCCCCCAGCATCTCACCGCGGCCCTGCGCGCCACCAGTCAAGCACTGTACGAGCACCGCCGGAAGCCGACGCCGACGGCGGGGCTTGCCACGGAGATCGTCGACCGCCTCGAACGCAACAAGGCCGACTACTACGGCAAGCGCATCGGCGACACGCTGCGGCTGCACCGAATCGCCCTCGGCGCGTTGGCGAGCGCGTCCGAAAAGACCGGCGGCGTGCCGCTGCGGGATGCCTTGGCGTGCTTCATGGCCGGCGACGACGCCGGCCGCCCCGTGGACGGCGAACAGGCCGAGCGCCTGATGCGCCTAGCCGTGGCGCGCGGCGTGCTGGGACAAGCCGACGTGGACGGCATCCTGTCCTGCGTCGCGCCCCCTACGCCGTCGATGCCCCGCCACCTGCGCGACCACTACGAACGAATGCTGGCCCGCGAAGACGCCGGCGCACTGGCCTTGGCGGAACTGCTCGAGCCGCGGACCGGGCAGGGCGGCGGCTAAGCGAGATCTTCGATGCCGACGCCAAGTGCTGCCGCGAGGCGCTTCAAGGCGTCGACGGAGCCGCGCTTTGCTCCGCGTTCAATGGCGGAGAGGTAGGAGCGAGAGACATCCGCGGCGGCAGCCAAGTCCGTCGCCTTCATGCCCCGCATCTCGCGCCACACGCGCACCGGACTTTCCCCGTTCCACATGCGCCGAGCAAAGGCGATGGGCACATCTTCTTCGTCCGGGTCATCGCGGACACGGCGCATTGCTTCCGCGTCCGCCAGTGCCACCGCGTCTAGGCCGTGCTCGGGCTTGCCAAGGGGTCAGTCCGTGGCCTGCGCCGACATCCGTTCCCGTTCCAAGCCGATGAGGTGGTTGACGACCAGGAACATGGCCTCGTTGCTGCCGGCCATGGACACTTCCGCAACGTAGCGGCCGTTGACGACGATGGTGGGCGTGGCGCTGATGCGGTAGCTGCGGGCTTGGGCGTCCGCCTGGCGTACGCGGCCTTGGACGCCGAAGGAGTCGAACGCTTCGTTGAAGGCGTCTTCGCCCACTTGCGCTTCGCGCTCGAACCAGCGCCGCAGGTAGTCGCGGCGGGTCATGTCGATGCCGTGCTCGTGGATGGCCTCGAAGATCGCCATGTGAAGCTGTTCCTGCACGCCCAGGCTCTCGGCGGCGTAGAACGCCTTGGCGAGATTTTCGAGGCGGGAGCTGACCAGCGGCAGACGGCGGAAGTCCACGTCCGCCGGCAGCGTCTGCTTCCACGTTTCCAGCGTCGGTTCCAGCCTGTAGCAGTGGATGCAGGCGTAGGAGAAGACCTCGACGACCTCGATCTTCGACGGATCGCCCGTCTCCACTGCAATCGGCAGCTTCAGGTAGTGCTTGCCCTCCTCGAACTGCGCGGCGAAGGCTGCCGCGCCGAAGAGGCCGAAGAAAGCGCCGCACAGGGCGGAAACGACGATGCCGGCAACGCGACGCATGATTCAAGCCCTCAGTGCAGACCGAACAGGTAGTTGGCGACGGCTCTGATCTCGCCGTCGGTGAGGTTCACGGCGGTTTGGCGCATCATGCCGTAGTAGTCCTCGTCCGTCGTGCGCTCGCCTTCGCGGTAGGCGCGCAGCTGGTCGATGACGTAGTCCACCTGCTGGCCGGAGACGCGGGGAAAGCCGGCCAAGGCGTTGCCGCTGCCGTCCGGCGCATGGCACGCGGTGCAGGCGGCGACTTGCTTGTGCAGCAGTCCGCCGCGGTAGATGGCCTCGCCAAGTTCGATGTTCTCCGGATCGGCCTGGCCGACGGCCGCCGTCTGGCTGGCGTAGAACGCCGCGAGGTCCGCGATCTCCGCATCCGAGTAGCCGTCCATTTGGCCAGCCATCAACGGCGCCGGGCGGGTGCCGTCGCGGATCATCGTCATCTGTCGGACCAGGTAGCGCACGTTCTGCCCGGCGATGCTGGGATAGCTCGGCACCAGGCTGTTGCCGTCTTCGCCGTGGCACGCCACGCAAGGCGCGGCCAACGCCCGCCCGGCGTCGGCATCCGGCACGGATGCGTCGGCATCCTGCTCCTGGGCGCAGATCATTTGTGCGCCGAAGGCAAGGCCAAACGCAGCGAGCGCGGGGAGGATTCGTGTTGCCAAGGTTGTTCTGCTTCTTGCTTGATGTGCTTGCCGCCCCGGCCGGTCGCCGAGCAAACGCAGTATAGCACCGCGTTCCACCGGCTCGGCGATGGCGGGGCAAGGCTTGCGGATGCGTCCAAGGCGGCCTCAGACAGCCACCTATACTCGACAGCGGCCCAGCGAAAGAGAAGGCAGAGGCCGTGCCGCCGCAAGACGCCCTCGCATGTGCGTTCCTCGTCAGCGCCGACAGCTTGGCGCGGTGCCCGGCCGACGACGTGCCGGAGGTGGCGTTCGTGGGCCGTTCCAACGCCGGCAAGTCCAGCACCTTGAACCGCCTCGCCGGGCGCAGGCAACTGGCGCGCGTGAGCAAGACCCCGGGGCGCACCCAGCTCCTCAACTTCTTCCAAGTGGCCGCCGGCGGACGCTTGGTCGACCTCCCGGGCTACGGCTACGCCCGTGCCGCCAAGGCGCGCCGCGCCGCGTGGGGCCGCGCCACGGACGACTATCTGAACCAGCGTCCGAATCTCGTCGGCCTGGTACTGGTGATGGACGCCCGGCATCCGCTGCAACCCTTCGACAAGGGCATGATCCGCTGGTGCGGCGAGCGCGACCTGCCCCTGCTGGCGCTTCTCAACAAGGCCGACAAGCTCAAACGGGGCGCCCGGGCCCAGGCCTTGCGGCGCGTGCAGGAGCAACTCGTCGGCAACGCATCGGCGCTGGCCTTCTCTGCGGTGGAGGGGTTGGGGGCTGCGGAAGCGGCGGCGTTTCTGCGCACGCGGCTCGGACACCTTCCAGCATCCGACTAGGCGCGGCTTAGCTGCTCTTCAGGTTCGGAACCGCCTTGCCGAGGATGTCGTCCACTTGACGCCGTGCGGCTGCCGGCGCATTCGCGTCCAGCGCGACGCCGACTCGAAAACGCAGACCGTGGCCAGCGCTGGCTGCCAGCAGATCGGGTATCGACTCGGCGAGGTCCTGCACTTGCAGAGCGTCCACTTCGCACTCCGGGGGGAGTGATGGCGTTGGCTGCGGCTGCGTGGCGCCAGTCTCCGGCCGCCGCAAGCGCCAGGTGCCGGCATGGACGAAATCCGCCACCGCGCCATCGCCCTGCTTGGTTTCCAGCCAACGGCTGCGCACGGCTTCGCTCAAGCTCTCACGAACCACGCCCCAGGGAACGGCGACGCCCTTCTTGTGGGACAACGCCTGCACCATGACCGCGCCGTTGGTTTCGCCATCCGCCCAAGCGCCCGGCAGCGTTTCCGGCAGCAGTTCCTGCGGCGCGACCAACTGCGGCGGCGGCAGCAGTTCCGCGCTTTCTTCGTCCAACGCATGGAGGGGCACGCCCTCCTTCCAGGACGACGTGGGGCCGCTCGCCAGCCACACCACGCCCGCCACCACTGCGGCATCCAACGCCGCGTCAAGCGCCGTTTTGCCGCAACACGGAATCGGCAGTTGCTCCTCCCACCCTTCGTGTTCAATCGTGGCGAGGTGCTTGCCGGAGAAGTAGCGCCTGGCCTGCGCCACGGGCAAGCGACCGTCCTGCCACAGGCCGGGGAGCGCATCCGGCGCCAGCAGTTCGGCCGAGAGGTCGGAGAGCAAAGCGCGCTGCGGCAGCACGGCTTCCAGCGTTGGATCTTGCCGCCCTTCCTCGTCCACCGGCGCGCGCCACCAGGTGCGCACGCTGCCGTCTGGCCGCGCCAGCCGCGCCACGAGCAGGCCGCGTTCCACGCCTTGCAGCACGGTGTCGTGAACCACGCCGGCGTTGAGCACTTTCGGCAAACGCGGGTCGCGGGTGAAGGCGTTCGCCAAGTCCTTCACGAAGCGCGCGTCTTCGTCGTCGCGCCACAGGTCGAAGGGGCCGCCCGGCAGCAGCGCCTCGGCGTCGATGGCGGTTTCCTTGATGCGGGCGCGTTCGTCGTTCTTGATCTCGATGAACAGCGGCCCCGCTGCGGCCGCCAGACGGAACGCTTGAGCCTCGCCGTCTTCGCCGACGGAGACCACCACGGCGTAGCCTTGGCGAACCATCTGCGGCAAGCGGCTGCGCGCTTCCTGAAGCTCCCGACGCAAGCGTTCGGCGCGCAAGGGATCGACGGTTTGGTCTTGCAGTTGGCTGCTCACGTCCTCCCAGCCGAGCAGCGTTCTGGCGCTGGCGCGCATGGCGTCCAGGCCATCCCGCGACGGCACCGCGAGGACCAGCGCATTGCGGTTCACGCGCGGGCGTTTCGGGCCCGTGGTCTCGGCCAGATAGCGCTTCGCCAAGGCGCTCGGCCGGCCTGAATCCGAGACGGCGTCCGGGCCGAGAATCACGAATCGGAACAGATCGTCGTCCTGCACATCCGCCGGACTTGCCGGCAGCAAATGCACCTTTGCGCCCGTCGCCGCCGCTCCGCCCGTCAAGCTGTTCCGCGCCTTGCGAATCGCGTCGGCGAGTGCCGCGTCCACGGCGTCGCTGGTCACGCGCTCGCGGCAGGCTTCGTCGTGCATCTGCTTCAAGTTGGGGCGATTGCCGAGCCGCCAGGACTTGGGCAGCTCCTGCTCGCCGACGCCTCTGGCGTCTTCGTCGTCCAGGAACCAGGAGACTTCGCGCCAGCGGCGCAGCGCTTTCATGAGTTCGATGCCGTCCGCCCCGCTGCCGACCGCGCGCTGCAATTCGGGCGTGTTGGCCTTGCTGCCGATGGGCTGGGAGTGCAGGAACGTGGCGACGACCGCCTGCTCCGCAGCGCGGCTTGGCGCCAGCGCCGGAAACTCGTCTTGGATCTCCTTGGCCTTTGCCAACTCGCCTTCCAGCAGCCGCGCCCAATCCGTCGGCCTGCCTTCGCTGCCGGTATCCACGACGTTGGCCAAGTCCTTCACCGCTTCGGAAACGCCCGCTTCGCCGGGCGCGGCAAGCAGCGCCGCCGGGCCGACCAGCGGGCTTGCGTCCCATTGCCGGGCGCTGCGCAAGGCCGTGGCCAGCGTGCGCAGAATGCCTCGCGTGCGTTGGAACGCCGGCAGTTGCGTCCACTTGCCATAGAACACGTCCGTGAGGTCCGGGTGGAAGGGAAAGCTGGCGAGAAACCGCGTTTCCTGGGCGGAACGATCCTTGGCGGTGGTTTCGTCCAGCTTGGCGAGTTCCCGCACCACGCCGATGACGTGCGACTTGTACGCATCTTCCTGCTGCAAGCCTTCGCGCTCGAAGAAGCGGCGCCGCAGCACCTCCGCGACATCCTCCCGCGCCACCGGCTGCACGCCCTCTTCGCGTTGTCGCCGCACCACCGCGAACAACTCGTCGCGCACGCGGAGCCCGACCGCATCCTGCTTCTTCGGATCGGTGGCAAGCAGGGAAGCGACCATCGCGGCGCGATCCACCTTGCCGACCGCCGCCACCAGATGCTGAAAGAAATCGACGATGCGCGGCTGCCACTTGGCGTCCAGCCCGACCTTCTCGCGGGCGTACATCAGCACCTCGTCCACCAGCACCAACGTGCCGAAGCCCCGCTCGCCCGGGATGGCCAACAGCTTCGCCAAGAGCGGTTCCGCCGGCGGCGTTTCGCGTTCCTCCGCTTTGCCGTGCGCATGGATCGCGCTCAAGCCGTCGTCGCCCGCCAACTGATAGGCCAGCACGCTCCAAGGATGCCGGAGCGTGCGCGTTTCGCCGTTGGGGGCGCGAACATCCTCGATGCCCTTCTCCACATCGATTTTGTCGAAGCAGAGCGTGGCGACGAACGCTTGTGGCAGATCGGCGCCCACATGCTCGCGGAACTCGCGCACCGCCGGAATGTCCGGCAGGGAGGCGGGGTCTTGGAACAAGTGATAGAGCGTAATGAGCGTATGCGTCTTGCCGCCGCCGTAGGTGAGCTCCAACTGCCGCACGGCCTTGTCGCTTTGGCCACTGAGCCGAACGGCGACGTCCTTCACCAGCTCGCGGAGCGCGTGGGTGGGGTAGGTGAGCGCAAAGAACTGCGCCGGGTCTTCGTAGACGGGGCGTTTGCCGCGGGCGAGGGTGACTTCGTGCAGGTCCGCGGCGAACTCGGCAAGGGTGAGCTCGCCGGATTCGAGCTCGGGCTTGAGTGTGACGAAGTGGTGCCAAGGCTGCATCGGGCGGAGCGTATCAGGGTGCGTGAGAAGGTGCTGCCTGCGCGTCGCCGAACCAGCGCTTGAGCGTGCTCTTGAGTTCGGCGAAGGCGGGGCACTGGCAGCCGCGCCACGTCGTGCGCTTGGCGAGCTCGCCGAATAGGGCGGCCGAATGCGCTTTGCGCGTTTCGCGGAGCACGGCCTTCATGGCCGCCTTCGGGTCGGTTGGCTTGGCGTTGCCCTCCAGCCAAAGCCTGCGTGCCACGAGCCAACCTTTCAAGTCGTCGTACCCACGCTGCCAGCCAAGAACACGCGCAGCATGTGGCGAACCAGTCCAGACCCAGGCTTCGAGCTCGGGTTCGATCACCACTGCCTTGGCCCGGTCGCCCACCCGTTGCCCGCGAGTTCCTGCTCGACGTCCCGCTGGATTTGCTCTCGAGGCGCGTCCTCTCGGCCACAGCCATGCTTGTCGAAGACGACGATTGCCTTGCGATACCGGTCGGGGTACGGACGCAAGCGCCGACTGGCGTCGCGGCAGCACCCGGCATCCCGCCGAATATGCCGCGCGACGTCATGCTGAATGGGCCGGATGCCAAGGCTTTTCGGCCTGTCGAGCACTGCTTTCAGTGTTTCGGCCATGTCTTGATCGGCCACCAGCACGTACAGGTCCTTCACCGACGCACTCACCCAAGAACCTCGGGTGCAAACAGCAGATCGACGTCAGCGGCGCTCTGCCAGTGCCTCAGATGAGGATGCTCGTCGCCACGGACGATCTGCGTTTCGCCATCGTGTTTGGAAAAGCACAGGAGTTCCTTTGGCTCGGTACAGGCCAGGAGAACTGGCGAGTGTGTCGTGACCAGCACCTGCGCATCGTACGTTGACGAGAGAGAGCGGTAGACCGCCTCGACAGCCAGCGGATGAACGCCGTTCTCTGGTTCCTCGATCAAGTGGGTTCGCCCTTCTTCGGGCAAGTACGCCATGATCGACAGCGCCAGAAATCGCAAAGTGCCGTCGGAGAGCGCCCAAGAAGGGACTTCCACGCCACTGCCAAAGGCCACAACCAAGTAGGCATGTCTGTCGTCGCTGCGTCGCTTGACACGTATGTCTTGGAAGTCCGAAATGGCCGTGCAGATGTGCTTTTTCCAGTCGGCGAAGCGCTTTGGATACCTTCTGAGACGAAGGATTAGCCAGGGGAGCGCATGGTCCGGAGTTGGGGCCCAACGGCGCAGCGGCGCACTTGCCCGGCGAAGAACACGATTGTCCAAGGTGATTTCGCCGATCTGGGACACTGTGCGCTCGACGTGGCCAGCGACGATCGGACTTCCGAACTCGACCTCTGGTTCGAAGGTGCTGTCGGCATCAAACCGCATTCGTGTCGTCCAGCGGGGAGACTTCGCCCCCGACTTCCGCGTGACAGTCGCTTCCAGCGTGCCGGTCAGACCATCCTTCGTCTCCGTCACATTCGCAAAGACGGCCATTCGCTCGTGAGACTCCGGTATCCCCTCCGTGTTCTCCGGCAAGTCGAGCTCGAGCTCAAGCGCAAACCGCGATTCGCGTTCCGGACGCCCCCAGACCAGATCCCGAGGGTCGTTCACCCGCCTGTCTATCGCAGAATCCAAGCCAGTGCGTACCATGTCGCCAACAAAGAGCAGCGCATCGAACAGCGCACTCTTGCCGCTGCCGTTGGCGCCGACGAGGACGTTGAACTCGTCCAGTTCCACGTCGACGTTGCGCAAGCAACGGTAGTTGACGGCCCGGATGCGATGCAGAGTGGCACCCATCGCGTCAGCCCTCCTGTCGTGGCAGGGCACCGAACAGCGTGCGTAGCCAGTTCGCGAACTGCCCGCCGAGTGCCCCTCCCGCATCCAGTTCCGCCGTGCCGATCGCGGCACCCATCTTCCGAGGCTTTTGGCGGGTCGCCAGCCAAGCGTGCAGCTTCGCCCGCAGTTCCTTCCTCGGCGAGAACTGTCGGTGCTCGCTGGGGATGCCGTCGATGTAGCGTTCAGCCAGCGGCCAGACGGGATCGTCTTTGGGAACGAGCTCTGCAACGAAGTTCTCAAGCTCGCCCGGCGTTGAGTTGTCCGGCATTACCCAGACGCCGACGCGGGGATCGCTGTCGATGACTGTGCCGCCGTGCGCCGGTTGTTCGGGGAACTGGACGTCCCTGCCCCGCAGTCGATGGCCAATGGCCTGCCAGCGAGCGGCAAGATCGTCGTTGGCGTCCATCACGATACCGAGAGCGATCCGTTCGAGCGGCCTCATCGCCGGAGAGATTGCCTTCAGCAGCGGGTCACTCCCACCGGTCTCTTGGCAGCGGAAGACCAGATCGGGCACGAGTTTTCTGCACAAGTGCTCAACAACGTGCTTGTCGTCCACGCCTTCCACCAAGAGCAGCTTCGGTGATTCCGGCCCACTGCGCTGCACGCCTACCGGACCTCGAAGTTCTGCTCGGCGACGGTTTCGAGTTCCTCCGTCGAGTATTCCACGGCTCGCAGCTTGCCCTTGCGCCAGCCGATGCGGACGAGGTTCGCATCGACGTTGCTGTTCAAAGCGGCGTCGGCGAATCCGTAGATGCAATCCTTGCTGTGAGTGGTTGCGAGAACCTGTACGTTGTGCATTTCCGCGGCGCACAACATCATGCTCCAGAATTTGCTCTGCAGCGAGTAGTGGATCCCGTTCTCCGCTTCGTCCAACAAGAGAATGCCGTCCCGGCAGTTGGCGAGCGCCAGTGCAACGCCGAACATTCGCGTCGCGCCATCGCCGAGGCTTTTCAACGGCACGGGATGGGGGTAGTCGGAGAACTTCACGACGACGCGCCTCCTACTGTGGGGGGGCTGGCCAATGACCGCGCTGCGTTCAACTCGATCGCCAAAGACCAGACGGAGAGCGTCCCGCGCAAGCGTTTCGTTGTCGGTAAGCGCCACGCCGTCCCATAGCCTAGCCAAGTCTACGCTGCGCAACGGCTCCGGCCCTAACGATTCGCATCGCGTCTTCGCTGCCGAACTCCTTGGCGACCGCTCCGATGGAGAGTCGAACCAAGGGCCACCCCACTCTCGGTGGTCATAGCGCTGCCTCTTGCCGTTGAACAAAACGTCGACGATCTTCTCTTCGGCCTCGAGCTTTTCCTCTATTCTCAAGACCGGTCCGCCACCAAGTGGGCCGATGGATGCGCTGCCCAGCTCGTTCCCGCTTCGATGGAACAGGCGATCGAAGGCTGGGACCTCCTCGTAGTCGTTGTCGCCGAATCGCTCGGTGATCAACTCCTCACGACGCACAAGTAGATCTTTCAAGACGGCGAATCGACCGTGCCCCACATAAGCCCGCACCGCATCGAGCACCGTGGTCTTGCCGACGCCATTCTTGCCGGTGAGCAACGTGACGTGTGCCAATTTGGGGATGTCCAACTGGTCTATCCCTCGGAAGCCGGAAATCGACAAGCTCTCCAGCTTTTCGAATCCGGTGCCCGCATCCTGTGTGTTGGCCGTCATCCTCGGGTACTCGGGTCTTCGGCCTACAGCAGCGAGCCCGAGGCGCGTGGTGCATCGACAACCTTCATAGTCGAAACTTGAACCAGCCGGGGCCGTTGGTCTGCCTGGGCTTCGTACTCGCCGTCTACGACCACGACTTTATCGAGTATCTCCTTGGCCAACGCGTCTCGATCCGAACCATAGATGCATCTGATCGCGCCAATGTCGTCGACGCTGCGAATCTCGAAGCGTCTCGCGTCTAAGTCGATGGCGCGGACCACGCCCTTGAAACTCCCGCTGCCGGTTACCCGCACGGGCTTTCGCACTTCCCCCTTGAGGATTCTGCGCGACTTGGGCGTCAAGGGCACCGCTGCCTTGCCCGGCGCGTCTTGACCGTAGAGAGAGAGGCGGTCGATGCCTCTCTTTCCGGTGGGGGCCAACTCGCAGGCGGCTACCACAACGGTGTCCCGAACGGCAGGGTCGGGACAATCCTCGTTGATGCCTTCGTCGATGCCCTCGTCATGAACATGCTGCGTGACGACGGCGATGCTCTTGACGGCGTGGCGTACCGCTTCGAGCACAGGCCTCGACACGTCTGGCAGCGTCGCCTGCCCCTCCAGCGCATCGGACTCGTCGGCTTGGACGCTGACGCCCACCACCAAGCTGCCCGGCGCCATGCCAGAGAGACGAGGATCCAACTCGGCCGGCCACGACAATCGGTTGTCGGCTTCCAGCCCTGCTATCGACATGGCGACATGGCGAATCTGCTTGCGCAACACCGAACACATCGACGTGACCACAGAGATGGTGGGCACCTTTGCAGCTACTGCGGGCCCTTCGAAGCGCGCCACCAAGTCCGATTCATCCACCAGTTGCCCGAACAGGTATTCCTCCCGATAGAGCTTGCCCAGCAGCTCGAGGTAGGGGCCGTCGACCTTGTCGGGGTCGTGGCCGCTGCGTTCGGCCAGCGCTCGCGCAGCGCTGATCTGGCCATGGATAATCCGAGCCTTCGCCTCGACCGTCTCTGTCCAAACGCCCATCAGCCTCTCCTAGTAGCCGATGCCCGCAACGTGGTGCGCCAGGTGCTCGTGGATCCTCAGTATCCCCTTGGCCTGCTTGTGGTCCAGCCCCTTGAACTTGGCTGTCTTGTGGCCGGCGTACTGGAAGAATGTAGCGAAGTTGTTGCCGCCCGGAAGGTTGACCCAGAAGTCCACGCCGTACTCCCGCCGGATTCGGACCTGGTGTTCCTGCATGAACACGAAACCTCGCCACTTCTGAGCGTCGCCGGCATCCAATAGTTCGAGTACGACGTCGATGTCCTCAGGGCGTTCCTTGTCGGTCACGAAACTGCCATCAGCGTACACCGGAAAATCGAACACGTCATTGATCTCCATCTTCAAGAACCGCGCGAACGAGCGCACCATCCGCTCCCGATGATCGTTCCATGCGAACTTCGCCGTCATTTCCTCCAACGAACAGTCGTGGACGCCTGCCGGGAGCAAGCCATGTGCGTCAAGGTCGGGGATCGGCATCGACCCACCGCGCGGGGATTCTTCCAACCCGGCCAAGGGACGAGCCCTCTGCGAAGACCACGCAGGCAGCACCTGAGCTGACGATGAGCATGATCACCCCTCCAACAACCCCCGCTGCCTAGCCACCACCGTTCCGCCGTCCGTTGCCAAGTGGTTCTGCACATACTCAAGCGTAGCACGCTCGTCCGTCCCCGGCTTCGCCAGTTCCAGCACCGCCTGCACCACCTGCTTGAAAAGGTCGTTGCGCCACAGGCCCTGGGCTTCCAAGTACCCGTCCACGCGGCTCTGTTCGCCGATTTTCCACAGGCGCATCGTGCGGTGGACGCAGTCGATGAGGGGGGGCGGGCTGCCGTCGGTGGTGGGTTCGCCGAGGGCCTTGGCGGTGCGGCGGTGCCAAGGCTTCAGCCGGTCTTGCTGCCGGAACCGGTGGTTGCGGGTTCGTCGTCTTCGCCATCGCCTTCTTCGTCATTCGCCGATGGCTCCGCCGCCTTCCCCTTGCCAGCAGATCCAACCGCCCCGCCAAATCCGCGTCCGAAACGTTGCAGGAAAGGGCGTAGAGGATGCAGGTGCCGGCCGGAGCGTCGCCCAGGCCGAAGTCGTTGCGGTGGAGGAGGTAGTAGGTGGTGGGGTCGTCCAGCGTCGCCGTGGCCTCGCCCTGCACGGCGAACAGGCGGTTGACGACGAAGGCCACCACCATGCGGCGCACGTGGCGCAGGAACTCGGCCACCGTCAGCACGCTGCCCGGCGCGTCCGTGCGCTTCACCACCGGGTGCCTGCTGAAGGCTTCCAGCGCCGGGCCGGTGGCAGCCCACACGAAGTCCGGCCCCCGAATGCCGGCGTCCCAGAAGTCGCGCAGCTTGGGGGTGATGTTGGTCTGCATCTCACGCAGCACGGCGTTGTCCCAGCCTGGGTGGACGGCGCGCGGGCGCTTTCCTGCGCACGGGCCGGATGAATTAGACAGTGAAGGACGCAATTAAGACGCAATTTCTTATTGCACGGATGAGGATTCCGTGGTCTACTGACGCCTTCCTTAATCCAAGAAGGTGGATCGGATGGCGGATGAGCAGCGAACGGGGAAGGCTCTGGTCAAGCACTGGGCGTGGGCGGCGGATAAAGGCTTGATGCCACGGGGGTCCGCCCAAACGCTGGCAGTGAGTTGCCGTCGGGTGCTTGAAGTCGAACAAGACTGGGAAAAGGTGGATGTTCTGGCGTTGGACATTGATGAGTTCTCTAGCAGATTCAAGAACTTGAGAGCGCTGGACTACAAGCCGAGCAGTTTGAGGGACTACGCGAGCCGGTTTCGCCGCGGGGTGCTGTCGTACCGCGCCTTTCTGAACGATCCGAGCAAGTGGCGCCCCGGATCGCGCACCAAGAAAGCGACCGCGCCGAAACCGAAAGAGCGTCGATCGGATGATCGGAATACGGCAGTGAGGACCGACCAAACCGAAGCAGGGCTCCAAGAGTACGTTTATCCGTTCCGTCAGAACGTCCTAGCAACACTCACGATCCCACAGGATGCCACCGCTGCGGAGATGAAGCGGCTCGTCGCGTGGGCGCAAACGCTTGCCGCTGACTACGAAGGGGGATGAAGGGAAGTGTCCACCATGGACAGAGCTGAGCTCCAAGAGCGCTTGAGCGTAGGTCGGGCGATGCTGGCGCGGTGCCGGCCGGGCCACGTCGTGCTGGTTGGGCCTAGGCCCCGGCCAAGGAAGGCGCAGTTGTGAAGGTCAGGCAGGTCGTCGCAGTCCTAAAGTCGAACGGTTTCGCCCTCGACCGGACGAAGGGGAGCCACCGTCAGTTCGAGGGCATGGTCGACGGGAAGCGCAGGACGGTCACGGTGGCGGGGAAGGACGGTGACGAAGTACCCAAGGGTACGCTGACAGCCATAAGGCAGCAGTCTGGCTTGAGCAGGGCACTCTTTCGGTAGTCCCAGGCCGATTAGCCGGGTACCGGGACCACAGGGTGGACCACGAAGCTGTGGCGCACCTTTTCGCGGCTCTTGCCCCACTTGTCCCGTACGGTGTGAACTCGATACAGAAGTTCAAGGCCAAAACGGACGTGCCACGGGGCTCGCCGCGCCAACATCGCTTGGCGATCTTCGTCCGGGAGATCGGCTACGCACTCCAAGTGCAGCTCAATGGCCTCAGCCAGCAGGCGCTCGACCTCCGCTTGCGACGGCCCAAATGTGGCAACGTTCAAGTCTGTGCAGATCGCTTCCCACACGTCGCCCCGCCGATAGGCGTAGCACCGGAGTTCCATGGTCAAGCCGTTTTGCATAACACGCATTCTGCCATATCTTCCGGGTGCCGTGGTTGTGTGCATGGCAGGCCCGCAGCCGTGGAGCACGCGGTGAACGCCCCTACCCCTCCAACAACCCCCGCTGCCTTGACACCACCACCCCGCCATCTCCCGCCAAGTGGTTCTGCACATACTCAAGCGTAGCACGCTCGTCCGTGCCCGGCTTCGCCAGTTCCAGCACGGCCTGCACCACCTGCTTGAACAGGTCGTTGCGCCACAGGCCTTGGGCTTCCAAGTAGCCGTCCACGCGGCTCTGTTCGCCAGTCTTCCACAGGCGCATCGTGCGGTGGACACAGTCGATCAACGGCGGCGGGTTGCCGTCGTTGGTGGGTTCGCCGAGGGCCTTGGCGGTGCGGCGGTGCCAGGGTTTCAGGCGGGTCTTGCTGCCGGAACCGGTGGTTGCGGGTTCGTCGTCTTCGCCGTCGCCGTCTTCGGCGTCCGCCGAGGGCTCCGCCGCCTTGCCCCTTGCCAGCAGGTCCAACCGCCCCGCCAAGTCCGCGTCCGAGACGTTGCAGGAGAGGGCGTAGAGGATGCAGGCGCCGGCGGGCGCGTCGCCCAGGCCGAAGTCGTTGCGGTGGAGGAGGTAGTAGGTGGTGGGGTCGTCCAGCGTCGCCGTGGCCTCGCCCTGCACGGCGAACAGGCGGTTGACGACGAAGGCCACCACCATGCGGCGCACGTGGCGCAGGAACTCGGCCACCGTCAGCACGCTGCCCGGCGCGTCCGTGCGCTTCACCACCGGGTGCTTGCTGAAGGCTTCCAGCGCCGGGCCGGTGGCGGCCCACACGAAGTCCGGCCCGCGGATGTTCGCGTCCCAGAAGTCGCGCAGCTTGGTGGTGATGTTGGCCTGCATCTCGCGCAGCACGGCGTTGTCCCAGCCTGGGCGGGCGGCGCGCGGGCGCTTCCTGCACACCAGCCAGATGGACGAGGAGAGGGCGGCGGAGGACAGCGAGCGTTGCCGATTCTGCATCTCCGTCTGGATCGGCCAGGAGCCGTCGACCACGAAGCCGGCGCGGATGAGGGCGGACACCAGCGTTTCCCAGGCGTCCGGCGACTTGTTGGCGAAGACGATCACCAGCCGCCCGTCTTCCCGCAGCGCGTCGTGGAAGCGCGAGAACGCCCGCGCCATGCCGTCCTCGTAGTTGCGCTTGGAGGCTTCGCGGTCGCCGCCGAAGCGCGCCGCGTCGTCGATGAGTTCGCCGTCTTCGGCGTCGCGGTTCCACTTCGGGCCGAGCGGCGCGGCGAAGGCGGCGTCGGTTTCCGGCGAGAGGCCGTGCAGCACGCGCCGCAGCCAGACGTGGAAGAAGTCCATCAAGTCCGAGTAGGGGATGGCGTCGTAGTACGGGGGATCGGTGCAGATGAGGTCGACGTCCTCCACCGCCATTTCGATGGCGCTTTCCTTGCGAATCGACGGCGGCGGCGCGGCGTTCACGGCGGCCAAGGCGTGATCCACGTAGCGGGCGACCCATTCGTACATGGCGGAGAACCCGCCGGACGTCTGCGAGAGGGGATTCACCTCGCAGTAATCCCAGACGATTGGCAGCGCGAAGCGAGCGAAGGTGTCGCGGAGTTTCTCGCCGCTGTTGTGCCAAGAACACAGCGCGCTGCTGTAGTCCGTGAGTTTGCTGAGGGTGCAGGCAGCGTAGGCGCGGTGGGCTTCGCGCCAATCGTCCGGGTAGCCGTCGAGCGCTAGGCCGCGAATCTCGCGCACGAAAGTGCCGAGGGCGAGCAGTTGGCGGCGGGTGAAGAGCTTGCGCCACGTGTCGAAGCCGTAGCGCGGTACGCGCATGCCGAGCGCATCCTCGCTTGGCGTCGGCTCGTCCGGCAGGCCGTAGGGAACGTCCGCATAGAGCTCCGCCAGCGCGTCCTCGCTCACCTCGGCGGCTTCGAGTTCCGCGGCCGTTGGCAGCCGATACTCCTTGCCGCGCTGGCCGTCCACCACCACCGCCGTCATGCGCTCGCCCAAGCGCCCGGCGCGGCCAGCGGCGCGCAAATCCGCCATCGTCGCCGTCACGCCGCAGCACGGGCAGGTGACGCCGCTGCTGGACATGGTGCCGGCGCCGAGCGCCCGATCCCGTTCGCGCCGCCGCGCCGCGCTGCCCCTGCCCACGGGAACGGCGCTCTTGATGCCGAAGACGACGCCGTTCTCCCCCGCCGTCATCTTCAACCGCACACGCTTGCGTTGCTTTTTGCATAGCCAGCGCGTCTTCAAGAGCGGCACTTCCTGGCGGCATCCCGCGCAGGGCACGGTGCGCGCCCACAGATACGCCACCGTCGGCTTGGCCACCCAGCGCGGATTGCGCTCGTCCGCCAGATAGCTGGCGCCGAACTCTGCGCTCAGCGCGGCGACGGAGACATCGCCTTGGGCGTTCGGCGTGAGCAGCTGGGGCGGCCGCGGTTTCCAAGTACGCGGCGCCCTCGGCGTTGCCGATGCCTTCCCCGGCGACCCCGGCGACGGCGGGACGGGCTCGAACTCGGCGTAGGTGGGATAGCGGGCGGCCAGGGAGCGCCGCGCTTGTGCCAGCACGCGCCGCCCCCAAGCGCGCAGATGCCAAGCGAAATCCGCTTGCGTCTCCACCGCCATCGGCAGCAGCCCACTGTCGGTTGCGTGGCGCGCGGACTTGCCGCCATGCCGATTGCCCACCGCATTCAGCGCCTCCCGCAACGCCCGCTGCGTGGTGACCCCCTGCGCCTTGAAGAAGTCGGCCATGAACGCCTCGTCGTCCAGCGCGAACTCCGGCAACGGGCGCCTCTGCCCGGCGAGCAAGTGCGGATAGTGCAACGTGCAGCGGAGGATGAACCACGCCACGGGGTTCAAGTCGGATGCGACCACCTCGCAGCCCAAGCGCATGGCTTCCAAGGGGATGGCGCCACCGCCGGCAAAGGGATCGAGGACGCGCGGCGCCTTGCCGCCGAACGCATCCTTGATCCGCTCGCGGAAGCGGGTGAGCGGGTGGGCACGGGCGTTGGCCGGCGCACCGTTCGCCCGGTCGTTGGCGGAGGCACGCCCCGACCGCGAACCGCCCGCACCCCCGGCGCTCTCCCGCCCCCAATGCAGAATGCCACCCTCGGTCGTCTCGCCTGTTACCTCCCCATCACGGTCGGTCTTGTCAACCACCCGCCCCGCCATCCGCCGCAGCCCATCCCGCCGCGCCTTGGCGCTCACGGGATCCGGCAACAGCGTCGCCAACAGTGCCGCCCGACTCGCCGCCAACGGCCGCCGCGCCGGCCAGATGTGCAACGTGGAGATGTGCCCGTGCCGCACGGACTTCTCGTGGACGGAATCGATGGACGCCTGCTTGAGGGGAAAGGCGGCCTCGATTAGGCGGCGGGAGGTCATGGGGGGTTCGCAGCCTTGTGCTTGCGCCAGAGGTAGCTGGCGAAGGAAGCGCAGGCGCCGAGCATGAAGACGGCTTCGTCGGTGAGGCCGTCTCCTTCCTCAAGCAGCGCATGGCGAATGCCATCTTCGTCCGATGTCCAACCGTACAGTTTGCTCAGTGCTTCCTTGAGTGCCTTGTGCCGCAGCACGCCCTGCCGCTCTAGGAGGTTCAGCGCCTTCCCAAGCGTTGTGTGAGGATCGACGATCTGCTTCGCCACGGACTCGACGGCGTGGATGCTCTCCCGGATGCTGCCTTTCGAGTCTCCATCATTGATACACTTTGAGGCCCGCTGTAGGTGGATGGTGCTAGCGTTCAGCCCTGCCTTCCGAAGCTCGTCCAGATTCCGGTCCAGCCCCTTGCCTTCCTCTACCGTTGTGGCTGGAAAGATGGCCGCCGGAGGGCCGGAGTCAATCATGTAGGCCAGTTTGAAGCGGTGGAACACGTCTGACACGTCCGTAATGAACTCCGGTGAACAGTGGTCATGCCGCATGACGAACTCAATCAGGTCGAACACACGGTTAAACGGCTTTTTCTTTAGCCGATCCTGCATCCACGGGACGACTCGATTAAAGCTCATAGACCACTTATCTGCCATGTCTCCCAAAATCACATTCCACGGGTCAAGAGGTCCCCGCTCATACGGGTTTATGTCGTGCAGACCTAGCTCTTTCCAATGGAGCTCATTTATTGCATGGTCATAGCTGGATCTTTCCATGTGCTCAGAGAGCACATTCCAAATCGCTGTTCTGGCTTCGTCAGGCAGTTCACCCAGTTGCAGCGGCTTTGGGAGTGGATCGTAGCCTTCCCGCTGCGAGAAAGTCAGTGTCCTGTCTTCATCGGCCGACTGCGCGAACTGCCACTCGTCCCGATAGAGGTCGTTGATGAGGTCCAGGTAGGGTTGGGCTACGTCGTCCGGGTCAAGCCCCGCTTCCTCGGCCAACTTTCTGGCGGCGGCCAGCTGGCCGTGGATGATCCTCGCCTTCGCTTCAAGCGCCTTGACCCACACGCCCATCACGCAACCCTCAGGATGCCCTTGCGGTGGCGCTCGTCGAGATCGACAGACATGGCGTCCCGCGCTCTCATGCCCTGGAAGAAGGCGGCCATGTCATCTCCGCCAGGCAGGTTCGGCCACAAGTCGACGCGGTATTTGGACATCAGGCGTCTCCGATGGGAGCTCCAGAACCTCAGGCACTGCCTTTGGTCTTCACGCGACGCCTGCATGGCATCCAAGACCACGTCGACATCGTTCGGCGCCTCCGCGCTGGTCACGAAACTACCATCTACCAAGATGGGCGCGGCAAAGCGAGCGCGAAGCTCGTCCTTGAAGCACGACGCGAAGCCGCGGTACAGACACCGCCGATGGGCATTCCCAGCGAAAACCGCCTCGATCTCCATGAGCGTGCAATCGTGTACTCCAGAAGGCAGCAGGCCGTGGGCATCGAGGTTCGGAATGGGCATGAGCTGCGCACGTCACCGTTCAAACGGACCTGCCGTGCCTGTCGTGGCCACAAACGCATTCGTCGTTCCTCTTTCACGCACGGCAACACCTTGTCGGAAACCGCACTTTAGCGCCACGCGCAGGTCGCCGTCAACGCCGTATTGACTATCAAATGTTATGCCGGAGAGCCCGTGCTGAGCGCCTCTATCGTCGGCTCGCCCGCCAGTCCTCGTAGGTCGGAGCGCCCGACCCGCGGGCTCCGATGCTGCGACCGTCATGGCAACAACCCCATCTCGCCGAGGAATTGGGACGGTTCCTTGGAGTAGCCGAAGTACTGATGCGCGTAAGTCAGCGTTAGCGTAGCTCGCGCTCTGGTGATGGCGACGAAGCAGTTGCGGCGTTCTTCTTCCACCGCCCGGCCGCCGTCGCGCACGGCATAGTACGACGGCAGCTGTTGTTGCGCCAGCCCCATGAGGTACACGTGCTCGAACTCCTTGCCCTTGGCCAGGTGGATGGTCAAGCACTGGATGTCATCGGCCTTGGCAGGTGGCGACTTCTGGCGCATATCCAACTCTTGCAGGAACTGGCTCAGCGTGGGTTCGCCGCCGAAGTTGCGTCGGATGGCGCGATCCAGCTCCTTCCACACGCCAATTTCTTGCGTTGTCAGCTCGCAAGGGGCATCCTGCCATTCAAGTACACGATCAACGAAGTCTCGATGGCTGAGGCGGTCCACGAGACCGTTGCGAACTGCGGCCACCAGATCGGCGGAACTCGTCGCTGCGTCCACGAACGCCCGTAACAGGGATTCGCCGCCGTGTAGCGCCGCTTCGGCGGCGATGTCCTCAGGCGAGAGTTCCTCGTCCGTCAGCTTGGCGAACGCCGTGCAGAGGCGCACAAGGCTGCCCGTATCCCCGGGCCTGTGGCCCAAGTGCAACGCCGAATTGATGAAACACAGCAGCGGGGATTCAAACTCCGGCTTGCGCTGCGGGAGGTATGGCGAGAGTCCGGCGCTACGCAGCGCCTGCTCGGCAAACTGAAGGAGCTTGGCGCTACGGGCAAGCACTGCGCATTCGCGTGGCGCACAGTTTCTCGCCTCGATGTCACGGGCGATCCAAGCTGCCTCCTCCGGCGCATTCTCGAAGGCGTGTACTACGACGTTGTTCGCGGGCGACCTGGTTCCCAACGAGGTCAACGGGGCCTTGTTTGCAGCGCGGGTCAGATTATGTCGAATGAGGTTGTTCGCCAAGTTCACCACCTCTGGTGGACAACGATAGCTCTCCGGCAACTGCACCGTTTCCATCTGGTATTGGCCGCGCAACTCGTCAAGGCGCCGAGGGTTGGCACCGTTCCACTGGTAGATGGTTTGATCGTCGTCCGCCACAACGAACAGATTGGCGTTCGCGTTTGGGCACAGGGCCCGCAAGAGCTGGTCCTGCACGGTGTTGGTGTCTTGGTATTCGTCAACGCAGACGAATCGATAGACCGAGCGATAATGCGCCGCGAGCGGTGGCCGTTCGCGGAACAAGCGTAAGCAATAGACGAGCAACGCGCCGAAGTCCAGGTAGTTGCTCTCGGAAAGCAGGCGAAGGTACGCGCTGCAAACCGGGCGTACCCACGGCTTGAGTGTGCCAAGGTGCTCCGGCACTCGGTCGCTGCCGTCGTAGCCCTCGCGGAACAGGTGGTCGAGAGCGCGTGCGATGCTTTTGCCGTTGGCGGTGGGCGGCAGATGGCTTCGCGCATCGGACTCCTCGATGGCGGCGCCCAAGAGCTCGAACCGCTCTTCGTCTCGGGTGAGGATGCGGAAATCCGGCTTGAACCCAAAGTGGCTGCCATGCAGCCGTAGCACATCGGCCGCAAACGCATGGAAGGTTGCCAAGCGTACGCGGGGCGTCTTTGCTCCTAGCAAGTCGTCCACTCTGGTGCGCATTTCATCGGCGGCTTTCGTGGTGAAGGTGAGGCCAAGCACCCTGAAGCGCGCATCAGGGGTCTCGGAGAGAATCCGGGCGATGCGCATAGTCAGCACATGGGTCTTGCCGGAACCCGGCCCGGCGAGCACCAGCAGCGGACCATCCTGCCATTGCACGGCTTGGCGTTGGTTGCTGTTCAGGTTCTGCAGGTTCAACGTCATGACGACTCGGCGAGTGCGACAGCTTTGTTGAGGATGTTGGCCAGTGGCGTGGGAACCGGCGTGGGGTTGGTTGCTTGGGCCATTCGCTCGGCAGCCTCCGCGGCGGCTGCCGGTTTGCTGAATCCCCTCGTCGGTAGGGCTTTGAGCACTTGGCGCCAGTATTCGGGGGTGCCGCGGGCCGCGGTCGGCTGGTCTTTCCGGTCTGACATCTGGCGCTCGTAGATGTCGCCGAAGCCGCTCGCGCAGAGCATTAGTTCGACGTTCTCGTACGGCGTCGTCATGCGCTCGGATTCGTCAACGTCGCCCAATTGAGCGCGAACGCTTGGCTCGTACTTCCTGCGGCCTTCATCGTCGTCTATCACGCAGTACCAGGGGATGCCTAGCTGGTTGGCGATCTTGGCCAACATGCCCACGTCCGTTTGGCTGTATTCGACGCAACATACGCCGTTCCGCTCCAAGTTCAAGCGGAGAACATCTGCCGCCCCAGTCAGCAGGACGATCTCGGACTCGCCCTCCACCAAGAGCCAGCAGCGGGCGAATAGAAGCTCGCCCCGCGAGCGGCGCACATAGGAGTCGAACTTTCTCTCCTGGTCGTCCGTCAGCGAGTTCGCGTCGACGCGGTACGCCTTGATGTCGCCGCCTTCGTAAGCCAAGCGCCGGATGGCAGTGGCCGGTACGCTCGCCAGCATGTGGCCGCTGTGCGTGGAGATGAGCTTTTGCCCTGGCAGTTCGTCGACTAGCTGCATCAATGCGCGAGTGGCAGAGGGGTGCAGGTGCGCTTCCGGTTCTTCGAGGGCCGTGATTGCCGAAGCGTTGGGATCGAGGCCGGAGAGTTGGCTGCGCAGGAAAGCACCGAACAAGAGCAGCACGGCAAGGCTCTGGGTGCCTTCGCCTTGCTCGGCGACGGGAATGCGGGCACCGGAACGGGAGGCGAGCTGCACTTGCGCCCGCGACAACAGCGCGAACAGCTTGGTCGGCAAGGCCTCCACCGTGACGGCCTGGGCAGCCCCGAAATCCACGACGCGCTTGGCGTCTTCCAGTTCGCCGCGTACCTTGGCCAACGGGCCGTGCGCCTTGATCAAGCGATCGTTCAGCTTGGCAAGTTCCGCCTGCAAATCTTGCCGCTGGTCCTCTGGCAGGCCGAGCTCGCCGAGAAAGGAGCGCCAGAAGCGACCGCTGGGTGTGAAGTGTCTCGACGCGTCGCGCAGAGCCGATAGGTAGAACACCGGTACCAGACCTTGAAGAGTGTTCAGCAGGTGGCCCGATCGCGCAGTGCCGGACAGCGCTTCGCCACTGGCGTCCAAGAAGCTCCAATCCGTCGTGAAGTCGTTGACGCTGCTGTCGAACTGCGAGGACACGCGCAACGTAACTTGCCGCCGGTCGTCGGGGCCAAACGAGGCAACGTCCACCAGCGCCTGTCCTACCTCTTCGGCCCAAGGCTCGGCTTCGCTCTCCACGAACGACAGGCGGACTTCGATGGGTTCGGCGTCCGTCGGCGATGCGTCGGAACTGGCCAAGTGGTAGTCGTATTCGTCGAACTGACGCCGCCCGCGACCGCGCAGCCGCTCCAAGCAGATGCGGACAGCGTCCAGCACGGCCGTCTTGCCGGTGTTGTTCTCGCCGATCAGCACGGTCGTCTCGTCCAGATCGAGGATCAGTTCCCGAATGCACCGGAAGTTGCGGATGGCGAGGTTCGTGAGTCTCATCGGCTGCCGCCAAGCGGTCGAATATGCTCGCGACAGTACAGCAGCATAGATGTAGGAGTCAACGTCATGCGGCATATCAAATGATGCATTATCCGATGCGACTCGATGTGGCTGTCCCGTCTAACTCCATCTGCGAGCCGCCACTGCGCCGAGCGCTTCAATCCGGCCAGCTCGTCGGCCACTGGCGCTTCGCCGGAGTTGGCCGATGCGGACGAGGTTCTCAAGTTGCGCGGCGGCCATCGTCGTCTTCTCCAATCAACAGCAGCCGCGGCCGTGCTGCCACTCGGGCAAAGAGACCATCCTTCTGGCGGCGTTTGCGGGCCCAGTCGGCCGGCGAGATGATGTTTGGGTTCACAGGCCGACCGAGCGCTTGCTCGGCGGGCTGCAGTAGAGACGCGGCAGTTGATGCTTCGGGCAGTGGTGGCGAATGTCGTTGTTGGTGCGACGCGACGTTCCAGAAGGCACCAAAGCCGAATGCGCTGGCGGCTACGACGGCCAGCCCACGCCTACTGGCCGGATGCGGAGAATGCGCGGAGGGCCGCCACGACGATGGCTACGGCGATGGTCGCCGCCACGCCCATGCCCGCCAGAACGCCGCCAAGCACCCACGCCCTTGTGGCGACGTGCTTCAGCTCGGCATCGAGCGTCGCCTTGATTTCGGCAAGCTGGATTTCCACGCCGCGTAGACGGTCTTCCAGGCGGCTGCCACCGCCGTTGCCGCCACCGCTCTGCTCGGTTGCTCGTGGCTCCTCTTGTTCAATGGCTCGAAGCGGCGTCCGCTGGCTCACTCCACTTCCTCCGCTTGACCAAGCCACTCCCACAACGTGCGCGCCGCGTAGCCGGAATAGGCACCGTTCAATTTGAAGACCACGCCGGATGCGTCGTCGACGCGGTCCGGTCCCTTGACACCCGCCTTGATGGCGACATCCTGCGTGAGCTCCTTGGTCTGCACGAGGTAGCAGGTCTCCGTCACTTGATGGTGGCCGGGATATTTCTCCTTGATGCGGGCCACAACGCTCGCGTTGGGCCTGGTCAGAAGCACCATGTGAATAGGCATCGGCTCTCTTCCTGCACCGGTTCGACCGGAGGTGGGCCAACTTCAACGTTGCTGGAGCATCCGCTGTCCCGGCCACGAATAGTGGGCTTCCGGGAGCGCGATGGCAATGCCTTCAATGCCTTGTTCATGCTTGGCAGCGGCGATTCGGCGTTGTACATCCATCGTTTTTCGCCTCAATCTCCCTCCGCCGCCTCCACCACCGCCGATGCCGCAATCGCGAACACTGCGCTCTCCTGTCGGCTGGCCAGCAGTTTGTCGAACGGGTCCTGCACCCGCAGCAGTTCCGGCGTGGCGGTGGCGCAGTCGAATACCGCGTACAGCCAGTAGTCCGACCCCAGGTGGCAGGCCTGCGTCCATTCGTTGGCTTCCATGTGGATGCCGTCTCGGCCGGCGCGGCCCTTCACTTCGATGCGGCGCAGCTGGCCGTCGGGTTGCGTGGCCAGCAGGTCGAAGCCGGGCCAGTTCGGCAGGCTGGCGTTGCGGGCGAGGGCCGGCTTGGAGACGTCCCGCACGGTGGCGCCGCGTTCGCGTTCCCAGGCGATGGCGATGCGCACGGCGATGTCCTCCACGCGCTCGTCGTAACGTTCGGCCTCGTCGCCCTCGGGTGGCGGAATGGCGAGGGCGTGGGCGACGAACTGCACCTCGCCGGCGACAATCCGATCCGGTTCGGAGGCAAGCGCTTGGAGGGCTTCGGCGCGTTCGGCCAGCAGGTCGCGCTGGGCTTCCTTGACCGTCGCCAGATCGCCGGCGTCCGCATCCTTGCCCAGCGCTTGGCGCTGGGCGGCGAGTTCGGCGGCGCGAAGGTCGAACCCCGCACCGGCCTGGCGTTGGCGCTCCGGCAGTTCGGCGCGGAGCGCAGTGCGGCGTTCTTCGGCCAGTTCCTCGTGCGCCACCTGGGCGAGGAAGCGTGTGGCGTCGGCCTTCATGCCCACGGCTCTTGCGGCCAGCGGCACGGCGCCGGGGGGAACGTCGGGGGCGCTGTGGAGCAGCAGTAGGGGTTCGACGGGACACATGGCGGGTTCGCCTTCGGCGTTGTGGCGCACGGCGATCAATCGGCGTTCGAGCAAGCTGGCTGCCGAAGCGGTGGCGGCAGTTTCGCCCTCCAAACGCAGCGATGCGATGGCCAGGTGGCACAGGTACGGCTCGCTTGCTCTTGGGTCGATGAAGATGCTGCCGCGCAAGGCGTCGGCGCCGAAGCGCTCGATCACGCGATTGGCGAGGGCGTCGAAGACCGGCTCGCCCGGGTGCAGCCAGATGCGCGCTGCGGCGTCGCGTTGGCTTGGCCGATACACGCGCAGCTTGTCGCGCACCTCGGCATCGTAGGCGGCGAGCGCCGGCAGCAGCGCGTCCAGTGCGCCAGATTCACGCGGCGCCAAGGCGAAGACGTCGTCCAAGTCGCCGCGGATTTCCAGCCCCAGCAGCACCGTGGCGGCGGCGACGAACTGGCGCACATAGCCGGGCGTGAGTTGCAGATAGCGCTCGCGTTCGATGTCGCCTTGCAATTGCCCAAGGCGCCCGGCCACGTCGCCCGTCGCGCCGTAGATGCGCTGCTCGGCATCGCGGAGGGCGGCGGCGCGCTCGGTGGTCAGGGGCTCAAGAACCGCGATGGCCTCGCGCTCGCCATCCTCCGTCGCCGCGCCGAGCATCGCGTCCTTCAGGGAGACGTTCTCGAACAGGCGGCCGATCACGTCGAATACCTTGTCCGAACTCAGCGCAGCGCGAATGGCGTCCAGCTTCTCGAAGAGCCGCATGAGCACGCGGCCTTCGCGGGTGCTCACCGCCACGAGGTTGACGATGACGACGTCCCGCGCCTGGCCGTAGCGGTGAATGCGCCCCATGCGCTGTTCCAGGCGGGCAGGGTTCCACGGGATGTCGTAGTTGGCCATGCGGGCGCAGAACTGCAGGTTGATGCCTTCGCCGGCGGCGTCGGTGGCGATGCAGAAGCGAGCGCCGTGGGGCTGCCTGAACTGCTCCACCTGGGCTTCCCGCTCGCGCCAGTCCATGCCGCCGTGGATCTGCGCCACTTGGCCGACGTAGCCGAGCCCGTCGAGGCGCTGCACGAGATACTCCAGCGTGTCGCGGTGCTCGGTGAAGACCAGCCACTTCTCCTGGGGCCCTTGCGTCCCTTGCGCCCCGTCCTCCAACACCTCGCGGAGCTTCGTGAACTTCGCCTCGTTGCCGTCGTCGAGCACCTTCCGCGCCATGCCGCGCAATCCGGTGAGCGTCTCCACTTCGGCTTGCAGATCCTCAACGGTTGCCGCCACCACCGCGCCGAGCACTTCGGCCTCGAAGTCCTCGTGGGCCTCGCCGACCGTGCCTTCGCGGTAGTCGTCGTCCGCGCCGTGTTCGTCGAAATAGTCCGCACGGCGCTCGAAGCGCCGGCTTCGGCCGGCCAGTTCATCGAGCGTCGCGTTGCCGGATTGCAGGTCGGCGACGTGGCGTTGCAGTTTCTCGATGCGCCGCTCGAAGGAGCGCAACAGGGCCCAGGCCGAACTCGCCAGCCGCCGTTGAAACACGCCCAACGCCAGCCGTGCGGCGCCGCGATTGCCGAGCGCTTCGCGGAAGGTATCGGTCAGGTAGGCGGTGGTGGCGTCGTACAGCGCCTGCTCGCTTGCGCTCAAGTCGTAGCCGAAGGTGTCGCACTTGCGCTCGCGATAGAGCGCGTTGCCCTGCAAATCCACCATCTCTTCCTTGGTGCGGCGGATGAAGTGCCGGGCGCGGGCGTTGGGCGGAAAGCGCCGAAACGCCTCGCCGGTGGCGAAGACGTGCGGGTCGAGCAGGCGCCAGAGGTGGTGGTAGGGCGAGTCCTTGCCCATGTGCGGCGTGGCGGTGAGCAGCAGCAGATGGCGAGCGCGCCAAGGCAGGCCGGCGTAGTCGCTCCCAGGCGAGGCGCAGCCAGCCAGCGCTTCCGCCAACTCGTAGCGCTGGGTCTTGTCGACGCGCCCCCGCACCGTCTCCGCCGCCAGCTTGTGCGCTTCGTCGAACACCACCAGGTCGTAGGGCGCGGTCTCGGCGCTGCGCAGCCGGTCGAAGGCGGCGCCACGAGCCAGCGTGTCCAGAGAGACGATGGCCAAGTCGCTTCCTTCGCCGTGGAACGGGTTGCCGGCGCGGGCGTCCTCGCCGGCGACGATGCGGAAGTCCAAGCGGAACAGCGTGCGCAGCTCGCGCTCCCAGTTCCCCACCAGGCCCGCCGGCGGCACCACCAGCACGCGCCGAATGCGGCCGCGGGAGAGCATCTCGCGCACCGCCAAGCCGGTCATGATGGTCTTGCCGGCGCCGGCGTCGTCCGCCAGCAGGAAGCGCAGCGGATCCTGGCGCAACATGTGCTCGTACACTGCGATGCGCTGGTGGGGGAGCGGATCGATGCGCGAAATCTCGCTGGCGAAGGCGGGGTTGAACTGGTGGCCGAACGCCAGCCGCTGGGCTTCGGCGACGGCCAGCACGGCATTCGGGTTGCCGGCGAAATCCAAGGCCGGCGGCTCCGTTCGGGGGATGCCGCTGCGGCTTGTCGCCCGGCTAGCGGCGAACTCCTGCTCCAGCTCGCGCAGCTTCGCCACTGCCAGCGGGCGGGGCACCGAGTGGCCAGCCTCCCAGCGCAACACGGTGAGCGGCGTGACGTGCAGACGCTCAGCGAACTGCTGCTGCGTCCACCCCATGCGCTTGCGCAAATCGCGCACGTCGATGGGATTCCAAGGCGGGTCTGCGTTGTTCACGGCGCGTGAACGTATGGCTTTAATCGGCCGGCGTCAACCGCATATCAATTGATATTGCTGGTTCGGCGCACCCCTCGGATTTCAGTGCGCTACTCGCACTCTTAGTGCGCTACTCGCACTCTTAGTGCGCTACTCGCACTCTTAGTGCGCTGCCCGCATTTAATGCGCTACCCGCACGTCAGTGCGCTTCGTCCCAGTTGTCGCCGACGCCGACGTCCACCACCAGATCGACGGCGAGTTGGGCGGCGCCGCGCATGTGTTCGCGTACTTCGGCGACGACCGCTTCGACGTCGCTTGCCGCCACTTCCAGTACCAGTTCGTCGTGGACTTGCAGGATCATCGCCGCGTCCAAGTCCGTGCTGCGGGTGTATTCGTCCACGGCCAGCATGGCGCGCTTGACGATGTCCGCGGCGGTGCCCTGCATGGGGGCGTTGATGGCGGCGCGTTCGGCGGCTTGGCGGCGCGCCGCGTAGCGGGCGGTGATTTCGGGCAGGTAGAGACGCCGGCCGTAGACCGTCTCGACGAAGCCGTCGGCGTGGGCTTGGGCGCGGATTTCGTCCATGTAGCGGCGCACGCCCGGATAGCGCTCGAAATAGCGGTCGATGTAGCCCTGGGCGACGCGCCGGCCCACGCCAAGCTGCTTGCCGAGGCCGAAAGAAGACATGCCGTAGATCAGGCCGAAGTTGACGGCCTTGGCGCTGCGCCGCTGCTCGTCGGTGACGTCGTCCGGGTGGAGGCCGAAGATCTCGGCGGAGGTGGCGCGGTGGATGTCGTCGTCCTGCTCGAAGGCCCGCAGCAGCCCTTCGTCGCCGGAGAGGTGCGCCATGATGCGCAGTTCGATCTGCGAGTAGTCGGCGGCGACGAGCTTCTTTCCCGGCGGCGCGACGAACGCCTGCCGCACGCGCCGGCCTTCCGCGGTGCGGATGGGAATGTTCTGCAGATTCGGGTCCGCCGAGGAGAGCCGCCCGGTCGCCGCCACCGCCTGGTTGTAGGAAGTATGGATGCGCCCCGTGCGTGGGTTGATTTCCAGCGGCAGCGCATCCGTGTAGGTGGATTTCAGCTTGGAAAGCGAACGGTGGTCGAGGATGAGCTGCGGCAATTCGTGCCCGTCGGCGGCGAGTTCGGAGAGCACCGATTCCTCGGTGGAGCGCTGGCCCTTTTGGGTCTTCTTCAGCACGGGCAGCCCGAGCTCGTCGTAGAGGATTTCCTGCAACTGCTTGGGCGAACCCAGGTTGAACTCGTGGCCGGCGGCGCGAAAGGCATCCTGGGCGAGCCCTTCGACGCGATCGGCAAGCTCATGGCTCTGTTCGGCAAGCAGCTTGCGATCCACCAGCGCGCCACGGCACTCCATCCGCGACAGCACGCCGAGCAGCGGCGCGTCGATGTCGTCGTAGACGGAAGCCAAAGCGCCCGTTGCTTCCAGCTTGGCGCGCAGCGTGTCGTGCAGCGCGGTGGCCAAGTCAGCGCGCCGGCCGGCGTAGTCCGCGGCGACATCGACGGCGATGGCGTTGAAGGGCAGCTGCTTGGCGCCCTTGCCGGCGATGGCCTCGAAGGACGGCGCATCCACCCCGAGATACTTGCCGGCCACGTCCTCGAGGTGGTGGCGACGCGCTCCCACGCTGTCCAACACATAGGATTCGAGCATCGTGTCGTTGCAGACGCCGGCCAGCGCCACGCCGTCGCGCTGCAGCAGGCTCCGCGCTGCCTTGAGGTCCTGGCCCGTCTTCGCCACCGCCGGGTCCTCGAGCACACCGCGCGCCGCGTCTAGAAAATCCTGCCAGCTGAGTTGCGGCGGCGCGCCCACAATGTCGTGGCCAACGGGAACGTAGGCCACGGCGCCGACGTCAATGCCGAGCGCGATGCCTACGGGCTGGCTGTCCATGAAGCGCGCACCCACCGTCTCGATGTTCAGCGTGAGCTTCCCGGCGGCATGTGCGCGGGCCATCCAGTCTTCCAACTGCGCCGCATCCGCGACGATCTGCACATCGACCGGTTCCAGCGTCGCTTGCTCGGTTCCGCCGCCGAGTTCCTCCAGCCACGGCTTGAACTCGTAGCGGGCGAAGCACTCGCGCAGCTTCTCGGTGTCCGGCGGCGTGGGCACCAGGTCGGCCACGCCCACGGACAGTTCCACGTCGCAGCGGATCGTCGTGAGTTCCCGCGACAGCGGCAGCTGCTCCAAGCTGGCGCGCAGGTTCTCGCCGATCTTGCCTTTCACCGCGTCCGCATTGGCGATCACCGCATCCAGCGAGCCGTATTGGTTGAGCCACTTGGCGGCGGTCTTCGGCCCGACCTTCGGCACGCCCGGGATGTTGTCCACGGAATCGCCCATCAGCGCCAGATAGTCGACGATGCGTTCCGGCGGCACGCCGTGCTTGGCCACCACGCCGTCGCGGTCGAGCTCGGACGTCTCGGCCATGGTGTTCACCAGCGTCACATGCGCCGAGACCAGCTGCGCCATGTCCTTGTCGCCGGTGGAGATGATGACGCGCCGCTGTTCGCGGGTGGCCTCGGCGGCCAACGTGCCGATCACGTCGTCCGCTTCCACTCCCGCGACGCTGAGCAGCGGCCAGCCCATCGCCCGCACGATCTCGAAGATGGGCTCGATCTGCACCCGCAGATCGTCCGCCATGCGCGGGCGATTGGCCTTGTACTCGGCGTACATCTCGCTGCGGAAGGTGGGGCCGGACGCATCGAACACCACGGCCACGGGGCTGCCTTCGTAGTCCGCCGCCAGCTTGCGCAACATGCCGATGACGCCGCGGATCGCGCCGGTGGGAAAGCCATCCAAGGTGCGCAGATCGGGCAGCGCGTGGAACGCCCGGAACAGGTAGGAAGACCCGTCTACGAGCAGCAACGGTGGGGCGGCAGCCATGCTAGATTCCCTCGCCAGCGAGCCTATGCAACCACCACCCGCCATGCTTTCGCAACCAGACGCCCGCCGCCATGCCCTGCGGCGCTGGCTCCCGGCAGCGCTTGCGTGTGCGTTGGCGGCATGGCCAAGCGCTGCCGCAGATGCAGCGCCGAAGGCGAAGGAAGAGGCGGCGGACAGCGCCCCACGCGCCGAAGCGCCCCGGCAACGCCAGTCCGCGCCGCAGCGCGAAGCACCGCCCAAGCCTGTCGCCGTGCGCCCGACCGGCCCGCCCCCGGAGTTCCGCGGCCCGGACATCACGCTCATCGCCAGCGAGGAGCGCTCGGTCTACGAGTTCCGGCAGAACGGCCAGTTGCGCATGATCAAGGTGGTGCCGAAGTTCGGCAAGCCCTACTACTTGGCCCCCCGCGACCCCACCACCGGCTTCGGCGACCTCGAACAGGCCGACTCGCTGATCGCGGAATGGGTGCTCTGGGAGTTCTAGCGGGTTGCCGCGCGAGCGAGCCGCTCAGGCCACCCGCAGCAGATACACCATGAAGTAGCGGCGGTCGTCCTGCCATAGGGCGACGCGTTCGAAGCCGGCGCGTTCGGCCTTGGCCTGGAACTCTTCCGGGGCGTACTTGTAGGAGTTTTCCGTGTGCAGGGGTTCGCCGGCGGCGAAGGCCACTTCCTCGCCGTCGACGCGCACCACTTGGTCGTTGCGCGAGTCCAGGTACATCTCGATGCGCCCGGCGGCGTCGTTGTAGACGGCGCGGTGGTCGAAGGCGCGGGGGTCGAAGTTCGCGCCCACGGCGGCGTTGACGTGGCGGAGCAGGTTGCGGTTGAAGCGGGCGGTGACGCCGCTCGCGTCGTTGTAGGCGCCGCCGAGGATGTCCGGGTCCTTCTTGGCGTCCACGCCCACCAGCAGGCAGCCGCCGGCGCCGACCGTGTGCGCCACCGCGCGCAGGAAGGCGTCTGCGCCGTCCGGGTCGAAGTTGCCGATGCTGGAACCGGGGAAGAACGCCAGGCGGGAGAGGGACGCGACCGGCGGCGGCAGTTCGAGCGCTTTGGTGTAGTCGGCGCAGGTGGGATAGACCGCGAGGGCCGGGTAGTCGTCGTAGACCGCCCGCGCCGTGGCTTCGAGGTGATCCTTGGAGATGTCCACCGGCACGTAGGCGGCCGGGGCCAGGGCGTCGAGCAGGATGCGCACCTTCGTGCTGCTGCCGCTGCCGTACTCCACCAGACAGCCGTTGCCGCCGGCGTGGCGGGCGATGGCGCGCTGGTTGGCATTCAGAATCGCCACCTCGGTGCGCGTCAGGTAGTACTCCGGCAGCCTGGTGATGGCGTCGAAGAGCTTGGAGCCGGCGGCATCGTAGAAGTACTTCGGCGGAATGGACTTGCGCGGCTGGCGCAAGCCGCGCAGCACCTCGCTCGCCATGTCCGGCAGCGGCGGCTTGCGGTCGAACAGCGCGAAGCGCGGGAAGGGCGCTACGGTGAAAGCGTCGTCTTCGATGGCGCTACGCTCCGGGGCGGCGAGGCAAAGACTTCGCCAGGCGTATGCCGGTGAACTGCCAGCGATCCTTCGGATAGAAGAAGTTGCGGTAGGTGGCGCGCACATGGCCCTGGGGCGTCGCGCAGGAACCTCCGCGCAGCACGTTCTGGCTGGACATGAACTTGCCGTTGTACTCGCCGAGCGTGCCGGCGAGGGGCGTGAATCCTGGGTAAGGGCCGTAGGCGCTGCTCGTCCACTCCCAGCAGTCGCCGAACGCCTGCAAGAGCCCGCCGTTGCCCTGGGCCGCGCGCGGATGCACGGCGTTCGGCGCGAAGGTTCCATGCACGGGATTGCCGGCGGCGGCGACCTCCCACTCCGCCTCGGTGGGCAGCCGAGCGCCGGCCCAGCGCGCGTAGGCATCCGCCTCGAAATAGCTCACGTGGGTCGCCGGCGCATCGTCCTCGACTGGGCGCTCGCCGCCGTCCAAGCGGTACTCCAGCCAGGCGCCGTCCACGCGCCGCCAGTACATCGGCGCACGCACATCGTGTTCCGAGCGCCATGCCCAGCCCTCGGAGAGCCACAGGGCCGGTGCGTCGTAGCCGCCGTCGTCGATGAACGCAGCGTACTCGGCGTTCGTGACGAGCCTGTTCGCGAGCGCGAAGTCGTGCAGCCACACGCGGTGCCTTGGACGTTCGTTGTCGAAGCAGAAGCCCTTCTCCGCAGCGCCGATTTCCGCCATGCCCGCGGTGAACGGCTCGAAGGCGAGCGCCGGCGCAATCTCGGCGGCCGGTTCGGACTCGGCGCGGTACGCGGGCTTCAGCGGATTCAAGCCGAGATTCGCCTTCACGTCCGTGAGCAGCAGTTCCTGATGCTGCTGTTCGTGGTGCAGGCCGAGTTCGATGCGGCTCTGCACGGTCGCGTCCTCGCGCCCCAGGAGCGGCTGCATCGCCGCGTCCACATGCTGGCGGTAGCGGCGCACTTCCGCCACCGTCGGGCGCGACAGCGTGCCGCGCAACGGGCGCGGGAACTGGTTGCCGACGCCGTTGTAGTAGGAGTTGAAGAGGTACTCGAAGGCGGCGTCGAAAGGCCGGTAGCGGTGCGCGAACGGCTTCAGCAGGAAGGTCTCGAAGAACCAGGTCGTGTGCGCCAGATGCCAGCGCGGCGGGCTGGCATCGACGATCGGCTGCACCACGTAGTCTTCGGTGGCCAGCGGTTCGCACAGCGCTTCCGACTGCGTACGCACGGCGGCGTAGTCCAAGCCGGCTCCGTTGGCGAAGGCGGCGGACGGCGCGGACAGCGAGTCGGGCATGGGAAGTGGGCGTCGAGAACCGCGTTTCAGCGGCTGTCGCCATCGACGCGCACCAACAGGATGTCGGCGCTGTGATACTGCTCGTGGCGCACGGACGCCGCGGCATGGCGCAGCAGCCGCAATGACACTTCGCGTTCGGCGTTCTCCGGCGAGTCGGGCAGGAGCACGATGAGGTCCTGCAGGTTCTGGTCGCCAGCGGCGGCGAGAAACTCCAGCTCCGCATCCGCGCCGTCGCTGCGGACCGTCACCAGCAGGCGGCGCTCGCCGGCCGCCTCGCTGCCGTCGCCGGCCAGGCTCGTGAGCGCCTCTTCGCCAGCCGAGCGCAGGCGGGCAGAAGCGTCCTCGCTCCATTTGCGGCGCGCCGCGAAGTCGTCGAGAAAGCCGTGCAGCGCCGGCAGCGACGATCTGTCCAGCGCCGCTTCGATGCGCCGGCGCGGGGAACTGGTGAGGAACGTGAGCGCCATCGCCGCCAGGCCGCCGGCGGTCATGCCGTTGCCGAGCAGGCTGCCCCACCACTCGCCCAGCTGCTCGGCGAAGATCAGCTGGTGCTGGAAGCCAACGCCGATCCAGAACGAGACCCCGACGACGATGCCCTTGCGATAGTCCAAGCCATCCGCCACCACCATCTTCAAGCCCAGCACGAAGAGCATCGCCAGCAGCACGGTGATGTAGGCGGCGGCGACCGGCCCTGGAATGGCCAGCAGCAGCGCGGCCAGCTTGGGCACGAAGGCGGTGAGGATGAAGACCGCGCCGATCCACACGCCGACCGAGCGCGAGGCGATGCCGGTGAGTTCGGTGATGGCGATGCTGGTGGAGTAGGTGGTGTTCGGCACAGTGCCGGCGATGCCGGAAAGCAGATTGCCGACGCCGTCCGCCGCCACGCCGCCCTGGACTTCGCGGAAGTTCGTGGCGCGGGGCTTGCGCCACGCGACGGCCTGCACCGCGCTGGCATCGCCGATGGTCTCGACGGCGCCGATCAGCGTCACGAAGACGAAGGCCGGCAGCAGCGCCCAGAACACGGGGCCGAAATCCACGTCGTAGCCGGGCCAGCCGCCGCGCGGAATGCCCACCCAATCGGCCTCCGCCACGCTTGCCGCGTCGTAGCTGCCGAAGAGGGCGGCGACGATGCAGCCGGCGAGCAGGCCCACCACCGGCACCCACAGGCGCAGCCGTCCCTGGGCCCGCAAGGCCAGCCCGACGATGACCAGCAGCGTCGCGCCGGCGCTCACCGGCGCGGCAGCGGCGCTGGCGTCGTTCGGCACGTCCTTGAGCATGTCGAAGATGAGCGGCATCACCGTGACGGCGATGAGCATGATGACGGTGCCGGCGACCGTCGGCGTGATGATCCTGCGCACCCACGCGAGCCGCGCCGCCAAGCCGAACTGGAACAGCGCGGAGATGAGCACCAGCGTCGCCAGCATGGCCGGGCCGCCTTCGGCGAGCGCCGTGACGCTCACCGCGATGAACGCGCCCGAGGTGCCCATGACGATGGGATAGCCAGCGCCCACGGGCCCCAGCCGCGCCGCTTGCAGCATGCTCGTGACGCCGCTCACCAGAAGCGCCGCGAAGACCGCCCAGACCAGGTAGGTCTCGCTGCCGCCGGCGGCGCGCACGATGATGACCGGCGTGAGGACGATCGAGGCGACGCACAAGGCCGCCTGCTGGGCGCCCAGGCCGGCGGCGAGCAGCGGCGGCGGCTTTTCGGGCGGCTCGTAGCGGACCGTGGAGGACATCGGGCAGAGATTTCCTAAGCTGCTTCTCGGCTGACGGCTGACGGTTTCCGCTCGAACGCAAGCCGCTCCGCGCCACGCGGATCAGCCGCACGCTGCATGGCCATCGACGGCCCCGCACCTCCCTCGTCGGCGCAATCTTACCGAACGCGCCGCTTGGCGTTCATTGTCTGTGCGCGACGTGTGCGGCGTTGCGCTTCGTTGGCGAATGGCGCCAGTCCCGCCAATTCGTGGCGCATCTCGCCAACCCGCGCTCGCGATTTCGTTCCTCGGCACTGCCTACAGCAAGGAAAATCAAGCACTTGGGAACGGCATTGAACTCTTGGCACGAGACTTGGAACTAAGGCGGCAACCAAGACCGACGAACAAAACGCCATGACGAGGTTCTCAAGACTCAAGACGCCGCGCGCGAGCCTCTCCACGGCCGCCCTGCTGGCGGCGTACATGTTCGCCTTCTACATGGTCTCCGCCCTCGGGCACGGAGACGCCGCGCTGGCGACGAACGCGCCGGCGGAAACGCTGGAGAGCCTGCCGGCCACGGCCGGCGCCGCCGAGCAGTCGGACAGCCCGCCGCGCCGACTGCTGCCGTGCGAACTCCGCCTCTCCGCCAGCACCCACGACCACCCGGAGGAACGACGATGAATCGCATCGACCGCATCCGCGCCAACCTGGCGCGCGACAGAGAGAACGGCTGGATCGGCGGCGTGTGCGCCGGCATCGCCCGCTACTTCAACATCGACGCGGCGTTCGTCCGCGTGGCCATGCTCGTGCTCTGCATCTTCGCCTGGAAGATCGCCCTGGCCGCCTACCTCGCCGCCTGGCTGCTGCTGCCGGACCGCGACGGGGAGTGAAGGACGGCTCTCCCGCTGAGCTCTTTCCTGCGAGGAGGCGAGTACCCTCGCGCTCCCCGGCTGAGGGCTCAAACGATCTCGAAGTAGCGCGAAAGTTGCCAGTCGTCCACGTGGCGTTCGTGCTCGCGGGATTCCCACATGCGCGTTGCGGCGAAGTGATCCACGAAGACGTTGCCTAGGAGTTGCCGGGCGGCGTCTGAACCGGCGAAGCGGTTCGCGGCGTCGCGCAGGGTGGGCGGGAAGCGCCGTTCCGGCGGCAGGCCACCTTCGACATCGTAGGCGTTGCCGACGACGGCATCCGGCGGCTCGATGCGCTGTTCGATGCCGAGCAGCGCGGCGCCGAGGGTGGCTGCGGCGGCGAGATAGGGGTTGCCGTCGGCACCTCCGACGCGGCATTCGATGCGTTGCGCCGAATCCCCTCCGGGGATGAAGCGGAACGCCGCGGTGCGGTTGTCCATCCCCCAAGTGGAAGCCGTCGGCGCCCACGCCCCCTTCACCAGACGCGCGAAGCTGTTCACCGTCGGCGCCAGCATCGGCAGGAGTTCCGGGACGTAGCGCAGCAAGCCGCCGAGCGCCCAGCGGGCGCGCTCCGGGGCGTCGTCGCCGGCGAACGCGTTGCCGCCGTCTTCATTGAGAAAGGAGAAGTGGATGTGGCCGCTCTGCCCTGGGTAGTCCATCGACCACTTGGCCATGAACGTCGCCACGGCCTCGCGCCGTTGGAAGAACGCCTTGCCGAAGGTCTTGAAGAGCGTGGCGCGGTCGGCGGCTTCCAGCCCCTCGGCAGCTTCGAGGGCGGCTTCCCAGACGCCGGGGCCGGTCTCGCAGTGCAAGCCTTCGAGGGGCATCCGCATGTCCGCGCAGTAGTCCATGAAGGCGCGAAAGGCGCTGTCGTTGGCGCCGAGGCGCAGCACCGAGTAGCCGAAGTTGCCGGGCGAGAACGGCGTCAAGCCCCGATAGCCCTTGGCGCGCAGGCTGTGCGGCGTCTCGTCGAAGACGAAGAACTCGTATTCGAAGCCGACCTTCGCGGAGAGTCCCGCTTGCGCCGCCCTTGCCAGCACGCGGCGCAGCGCCGAGCGCGGGCACACGGCGTGGTCGCCGCCGTCTTCGCCGACGAACTCGGCCACGAAGTAGGGCGTGCCGTCGGGCGGCAGGGCGCGTTCGCTGTCCACCACCAAGCGGTAGCGCGCATCCGGGAAGCCGCTGTGCCAGCCGGTGACGGCGCTCGGTCCGGAGTCGTAGAGCTGGTCGTCCATGTCCCAGCCGAACACGCAATCGCAGAAGCCGCCGCCCTTCTCGAACAGGCTGGCGAACTTCTCCAAGCCGACGAACTTGCCGCGCAGCACGCCGTCGACGTCCGCCACCCCAAGCATCACCTGCCGCACGCCGCGCTGGGCATAGGCGTCGAGCTTGGCTGCGAGGTCCTCCACCGTTCCTGCCCTTAGCAAACGCGCGCAACGCTGTGGATAACTTGCTGAGCAACTTTTGGCAAGCCTAGGGATGGCGCGTTGAGCATCTTTTCGTCGATCTGGGCCTTGAGAACTTACTAGAGGAAATTACCCTTTCTTATCAATGGGATACGAACAGAGACTCGACAATCCGTTAGCGAATCGCTTGCCAGCCATGCCGGAGGACTGCTTGCCAGCAGGTGTGCATAACGCCCCTCTGCAACGAAGTGAACGCTCACTTTGGGCGCATTCCTAGTCGCAATCGCCAGGGCGTCAATGCAGGAAGTTGAACATGCGCCGACGGTAGCGCTTGGCGACTTCGGAACCCTTGGGCATGACGGCCATGATGCGCACCATCGTCTGCCGGCCGGCGTCCTCGCGGAACTTGCGATCCTGCATGAGAATCGCCATGGCCTGTTCCAATGCCTGTTCGTAGCGGCGTTCGACGGCGAGCAGCACGGCGGCGCGATAGCGGGCGTCCAAATCCGCCTCGTCCGCTGCCACTTCCTTGAGAACCGCAGACAGTGCGCCCATGCCGGCGGCTTCTTCGACCAGCGCCAGCCGGTTGACGGGCCGCTCGCGCTCCGGCGTGTCTTCCGGGATGGTCGGCAGCACCGTGCGGGCGCCTTGCACGTCGCCTTGCAGGAGCAGCACGTCCGCCCATTCCACCTTGAAGCCGGCGTTGTTCGGCTCCGCGCTGATGGCCTGCTGCAGCACCGCCAGCGCGCCGTCGTAGTCTTCCGCCTCCAGATAGGCCGCGAGCTGGTCCTTCAAGACTTCGCTGGGCGACAGGGTCAGGCGGTCGATCATCTCGCGCAGCGCGCGTTCGCCCTGCGGGCCGTCCATCTGATCCGCCAACTGGCCATCCTTGATGACGCGGATGCTGGGCACGGCCTGCACGCGCAACTGCTGCGCCAGCGTTTGATCCTTGGCGATGTCCGAGAGCGCCAGGGCGAACTTGCCTTGGTATTGCGACGCCAGGCGTTCGAGGGCCGCCTTGGTCTCCGCCGCCGGCGCCACCTGGTCGGTCCAGAACACGATGACGACCGGCACCTGCCGCGAACGCTCCACGACGTCCGCTTGGAACGTCTGCAGGTCGATCTCGATGACGTTGGGGGCGTCCACTTAAGCCTTGCCTTCCGCACCGCGCAAGCGGGCAACCATAACATGGCCGCTGCCCGGCGATGCCGCTCGCCGGGGGATGGGGGGATGGCGACGGGGCGACCGGCTAGCGGTCGCGCACGCACTTGGCGTACAGGTCGCCAAGGGCGTTTGCGGGATCGTATGCCTGCTTGACGCGCCGGTAGGCGTCGCCGCCGTAGATGCGCTCGAACGCTTCCTTGGAGTAGAAGGAAGACGAGTACAGGGACTTGATGCCGCCCCCGGCGGCCACTGCCGCCTCCACCTTGCGGTTGAAGTGGCCCTGGGGATAGCCCACGGAGAACCGCAGCGTGTCCCAGAAGCCGAAGTTGACGTAGCGTTCCGCCGGCGCCGGGAACAGCGGCGCCGCGACCGTGCCGGCATCGCGCGCCGGACAGACCCAGATCGGAAAGATGCCGATCTCGTCCATGAACGTGGCGAGGAAATCCGCTGCCGTGGCGAGCGGCAGGTCCACGTCCTGGATGATCGATTCGCGCCGGTAGCCGGCAACTCGTTCCGCCGTTTCCAGCAGCCGCCAACGGCTGTTCCAGCGCATCACGCGCTGATAGAAGCGCGAGCCCAGCCGTTCGCGTCCCAGCACTCTTCGCAGCAGTGGGTGCTGCGCACCGAGATTCTTCGAGCACCAGAACCAGTCCGTGTCCCACCGCCACAGATAGTCGCGGGTGGAGAGGTAGTCCTCTTGCCGGTCGCGCAACGCGCGGTAGTAGATGTGCTCGAACGTGTAGTCGCTGGCGTAGGGCGCTTGCGCGACGAAACGGGCGGTGCTGAGCACGAAGTCGTCGGGCGCGAAAGCCACGCCGTCCACGAAGTCCGCGTCGCTCTCGTAGGCATCCTCGATGGCCTTGAAGAACGCCGCCAAGTCGCCGAAGCGGCGGTGCTCGACATGCACATGCGACTCCACCGGCATGGTCGCCACGCGCAGGCGGGTGGCATAGCCCAGCGTGCCGTAGCTGTTCGGCATGGCGGCGAAGAGGTCGGCGTTGGCGTCGCCCGGGGACGGCCCGCAAGCGACGATGCGCCCGTCTGCCAACGCGACGTCCATCTCCTGCACCGTCTCGTGTACCAAGCCGTGGCGGAAGGACGTGGCTTCGATGCCGATGCCGGCCACAGCGCCGCCAACGGTGATGGACTTGAGCTGCGGCACCACGCGCGGCATCACGCCGTGGGGCAGCGTGGCGTCGACCAAGGCGTCGTAGGGGATCATGCCTTCGACGTCCGCCCAGCTTTCTTCCGCGTTTACTTCCAGCACATTCACCAAGCGCCCGGCGGGCAGGCCGCTGCGCGTCGCCGAGCGATCTCGGAACAGGTTGGAGAGCGGCTTGTCCAGCCGCCGTTCCGAAGCGCCGTCGGCGCAGGCCCACGCCAGCGCGTCGGCGAAGGACTGCGCTCGCTCGGCGTGTTCCCCTTGCGTCGTCATCCCGCGGCGCGGTCCGCCACCAGCGCGCGTTCCGGCGCATAGAGATGGTCGCGGGTCATGGGATGGCTCTGCGTATCCACGTTGCCCTTGCTGAAGACGATCTGAAACAGGTTCGTCTGGCTGTTGGACGCCCGAAACATCTCCGCGCAGCCGATCAGATAGGTGCGCCAAATGCGCAGGAACCGTTCGTCGAAGCGTTGCGGATCCATCGCCTGGATCGCCTCCCAGTTCGCCTCGAACTTCTCCGTCCAGGCGTCGAGCGTGAGCGCGTAGTGGCGCCGCAGGTTCTCCACGTCGAGGATTTCCAGCCCTTCGGACTCCATCGCGTCCAGCGCCTTGGAGAGGCTTGGAATCCAGCCGCCGGGAAAGATGTACTTGCGGATGAAGAAGTCCGTCTCGCGGTCTCCCACATGGCCGATGAAGTGGATAAGGCCCAGTCCGCCGGGCTTGAGCGCCTTCGCGTGGGCGCGGATCACTTCCCGCAGCTGATGCCGCCCGGCATGTTCCAGGACGCCGATGGACACCACCTTGTCGTACTCGCCGAAGCCCTGCCGCACGTCCGCCTCGTGCATGGCCAGCTGCGCTTGCAGCCCCTTGGCGGCGATCTTCGCCTTGATCCAGTCCGCCTGTTCGGTGGTGGTGTTGACGCCGGTGACGTGGACGCCGTGCTGCTCCGCCGCGTAGAACATGAAGCCGCCGAAGCCGCAGCCCATGTCGATCACCCGCTCGCCCGGCTGCAGCCGCACCTTGCGCGCGACGTGCTCCATCTTCGCAATCTGCGCTTCGAGGACGCTTTGGCCCGGATCGCTGTAGTAGGCGCAGGTGTACATCAGATACGGCTCGTCGAGCATCTTCGAGTAGAACTCCGCCCCTAGGCCGTAGTGGAAGCGGGCGTTTTCCTTCGGCGTGGCGCCCGTGCGGTTGTTGAAGCGCAAGCCATGCCAGCGATTGCGGATGCCCACCAGCAGCCCCGAGGATTCGTCGAACCCCGAGTCGAAGCCCACCGTCATGAGCTCGCGCAGATCGCCGTCGAGGTCGATCTCGCCGTCGAAGTAGGACTCCAGAAAGCCCACGTGCCCGAAGACGACCGTGCGCCACGCGGCCCGCACCGTCTTGATGTGGACGCCCGCCTTCGCCTCGCCTTCGCCGCCGACGACCTCCGAGCCGTCCGGCAGCACCACCCTGAACGGCAGCGCCGTCGCCGCCCCAATGCCCGCCACGACGCGCCGCGCCAACGCACTCGCCAGTCCCTTCATCGCCCGCACAAGGATCCGCAGTTGGTCAAGCGCGAAGTGTTGGCGCAAACGGGGCAATCGTCAAGCGGAGTGCAGGCTGCCGGGCGCCTGTGCGGCGCAGATTCCCCGTGCGCTACCGCCCGGACGCTTCCGGGCCGTTGCCTGTGGTGCGCACGGGCTCGAGCTAGGCTGCGCCGTCGGCGCTCCTGCCAGTGGCGCGCCTGCGGGCATCGCCCTGCCGCCGACAGTGCGCACGGCCACTTTACGCCTCACTTGTCGCGTCGATGTGGCCCTGATCGATCAACCATTCCAGCAACCCGATCAAGCAGCCACAGCCTAGGGGTGCAACCGATTGCCTGGGTGAGAACGTCGATGTATATGTGCATGCGCAACCGACGGTAGCGCAAGGTATGCAGCAGTTTATGGATCGGTATTCGGGCGGATGGAACGCCGGATTCGATGGCTTGTCGAAGTCCGCGACCGGGCCGACGCCAGCAAATGCTCCAGCCAAGTCGAGGGCGGCCATCGCGTCGGAGTAGTGAGGAACAGACGCCTCCACCGGATCTGCAGGAAAGGCGGCGTGCGAGGTCATGTCGAATACGACTGTACCGTACTCCGGTTGCTGGACATCAAACGCCTTTCTCGTCAACACCTCTCGCTTTGCAGGGGTTCGTTCGTGAACGAAATCCACTTCCATCTCGTATTGCATGTCGTCGTCGATGACCAAGGCAACGCCGGTTTTGGAGGACCAGATTCGGTCTAGCCGATAGCCGTCCTCGTATTTCGCATGAACAGTGTCGCCATCGGTCTTGAATTGGACGGCGTTGCCGTTCGAGTCGTAGTCGATATCCATCGACTTTCCGCCATCGACGTTCGTGACTCTGTTGACACGGTTCATCTCGCCGATCACATAGGACTGCGTTCCCGACGATCCATTCGGTGAAGATGAGGAGATGGCTACGATGTTGCCGGACCGATCAAAGGCGTAATGCTGGAACCCGCCGCCGGTATGGCGTGAAGACACGCGGTTGCCGAGGGCGTCGTATTTGTATGTGCTCTCGAATCCGCTGGCGTATTTGATGTTGGTGATCTGTCCCAAAGCATTGCGCGTGAAGTGCGCCCCTTGCGGGTCAGGCATGCCCTTGGTACGAGATTCGATGGCCGACACATCGCCGCTTTCGCTGTATGCGACGCTGACGGTGCGCCCGGCACGGAGGTCCGGTCGCACGACTTGAAAGTCCGCACGTTGAACGTGCCCGCCGTCTACGGTGAACTCGACCTTGGTGGGAGGTGTAGACAGCCGGGTTGTGTCGCCATCGTAGTCTATCCTTGTGGTGTCATCGCCTGACAGTATGCGTACTAGGCGGGCGCCCTCGTAGGTTAAGGCCAGGTCTTGGCTGCCCTCGGGCGACGACCTGTGCATCTTCTCCAATCGGCCGTCGGCGTCGTACCAGAATGCATGGCTCGCGCTCGCCGTGCGCAGCTCAGTGACTTCGTTGCGTGCGCCGAGCGTGAGGCGCCAGTCCGTCCCGTCGGAGGATGCCAGCCGATATGTGGCGCCGGACTCCTCGTTGAAGAATGAGCGTTGCACCCCCGAGCCATCGGTGACGTTGGTGCGGTCGGGCCGGTATGCGAACGCATAGCTGTGGCCGGAGCGCGACTCGGTGACTTTGGCGTCTTGGTAGCGCACGACAAGGAACGGTTGTCTGTTGGGCCCTACGGCGTCTGTCAGGCCGAACTCGCCGTACTCGTGCCACCAGAGGTTCCCGCCGATGTCGATGACGTCCTTCAACCACCCGTCCGCCGTATACGAGTAGCTGACCGCCCGCCCGTGGTGGTCCTGGACGGACGCGACCTTGCCTCCGGCATCCCTGGCAAGGGCGAAGACCCGTGCGCCGTCGGCGTAGACCGAGGAAAGGAAGCCGTCTTGGTACCGGAAGGCGAGCTCGCCTCCGTTGGCCGGTGAGAGGGTGCTGATGACGTATTTCCGAGGCTGACCAGGCTGCGGCTCGAAAGTGCGCAACGCCCCGTCTTTGGTCCTGACGGCGACCTCTTTCTCGGTCACAGTAACCTGGGTCTGCATATGGCGAGGCTTCATCGGACTGGCTTGGTATTCGACACCGTCCTCCGAGGCGAATCGATGGTGCGTACCGGCGCGGTCTACATAGACCAATGCGCCGTCGTCCAGAGTCACCTCTTCGGCCAAGGAAAGGCGCCAGCCAGCTCCGAAATCGTCGTTGCTCTGGATGCGCGAGTCGTAAACGCGGGTGAACTCTACGACCATCCCTGCCGCGCGCGTCACAAGGTCGCGCCTCCTGAACGTCAGGTTGCCGGCACTGACGTTGACGAAGCCGATGTGGTAGCCGTCGAAAATCGACTGCGGGTTGGGAAAGAGGACGTTGACGCGCTTTCGATGGTCCAGTTCTTCGATCAGCTTCGTGTAGGCAGCCAGGGGATTCTCCTTGGCCTCCTCGTTGGTCGGCGAAAAGGGAGCGGTCGCCAAGAGGACAACGACGGCAGCCGCGCCGAGGCTGGCGACGCCAGCAACGATCTTCATGTGAGGCCGTCTCGTCACTGTCTAGGAGCCTCTTGGATTGACTCCGAGCGTCAAATCAGCAGCAAGCGATCCACGCCGTCAAGTAATCCGCGCCACCTTCCCCCGCACCGTCGATTCGCGAATTCCCGGCGGCGAAGGCAATCCGTCGAAGGCGGAGCGGATGTTGTTCGCCCAGCCGCGGCGCAACTGCAGCAGATAGTCGTCGTCTTCGTCGAGCGTGGCGTGGACGCCCGGGGAGAAGCTGTCGGCGCGGTAGACGACGCATTCCACGGGCGGGCCGACGGTTGCGTTGCTGCGCATGGTGGAATCCATGGAGACCAGCGCGCACTTCACGGCGCCGTCGAGGGGCGTGTCGCTGGCGATGATGCGGTCCAGGATCGGCTTGCCGTACTTCACTTCGCCGATCTGCAGGAACGGCGTGGATTGGGAGGAACCGACGAAGTTGCCCTCGGGATAGATCAGCTCGATGCAGGGCGCATCGCCGCGAATCTGGCCGCCGAGGATGAACGTGGCCTCCGGCACGAACTCGTCGTCGCGCCGCGTCACGCTGTGCTTCTGCTGCTCCTCGGTGCTGATCCTGCCGACGTATTCCGCCGCGGCCTGCATGTCCTCCACCGTCATCAAGCTCTGCCCGGCATGGCGCTTGATGTCGCGTTCGAGTGTGGCGACAACGCCCTGGGTGGTGGCCAGGTTGCCAGCGGAGAGCAGCACCAAGGCACGTTCGCCGTCGCCGCCGAAGCGGTGCAGCTTGCTGTGGGTGCTGATCTGGTCCGCGCCGGCGTTGGTGCGCGAATCCGCCGCGAAGACGAGCCCGTCGTCCACGGCGATGGCCAGGCAGTAGGTCATGCGGCGTTGTTACTGCACTGGCATGGCCAGCGTCAACCGCGCGCGATGCCCGCGTCCTCGCGCACGGCGCTTGCCGGCGCTCCAAGCGCCGGCCCGCAGCGTCGCGCCGGCAGGACTGGTGTTATGGTGGCCGTGAACGAATCAAGCACCCGAGCGCGAGACCAACATGGCCCTCGATTCAGCACCCACGGAACGCCCGGCCCCGAAGCTGCAACGGCGTTTGGCGAGCGGCGAGGCCATCTTCGGGCGGTGGCCGGACACCTTGGAACATGGCATGCTCTGCCGGCAGCTATGGCTGCGGGGCGAGCTCGGCGCGCTGCGCGCCGAGGAGCGTCCTTCGGGATGGGACGGCGCAGCGTCCTGGTGGCTGCCGGGGGAGGACCGCCGCGCCGGTTTGGCCGCCTTGCTGCCGGATCTGATGGCGTGGCTGCCGCCGCAGGTGGACGCGCCGCGCAAGCTGCAGGTCGCCGAGCGCATGCCCTTTCCGGAGCCGGTATACCGGCAGGGCATGTGGGATCAGGACGACCCAGCGGCGCCGCATCCATTCGTCGATGCGGTATTCGTGGACGATGCCGCGCACCTGCACTTGGTGGACGTGGCGGCTCTGGACGGCGGCGATGCGTACCACACCTTCAGCGCTTGGCAGAGCGACGTGCGCGTGCGCGGCCTCGAGAAGCACTGGCTGCGCCGCAACGCCCCGGGTTCCTGCTTCGACGCCGAATACGCAAAGCTGTGCTGGCTGCGACGGCAGTCGCCGACGGACGGCGTCTGCGCGGTCATCGATTCGCGCGGCGACGAGTTGCCGAATCGCACCGTCGAGGCGTTCTGGCAGTGGGTCGGGGAGCGTTGCAGCGCCTATTGGGACGAGGACCTCTCCTATCGAGAACGCCACAGCCCGCACCGCATTCTGGTCACGGACGGCAGCGTGCCGCCGGACGAACAGCTGTTCGATGCGACCGTCTTCGGCAACTTCACGCTGGCCTGCGTCACCCCCTTCGTGCTGGACGGCGCGACCTGGCTGCGCGTGGATGCGCGGGCTTGGGCGAGCGCGCTTGGCGAAATGCTCCCTCTCGCGCCGAATCGCGTCTGCCGGATGGCCGGCGCGACGGACGTGGGCAAGCGGCGAGCCGCCAATCAGGACGCCGTGCTGTGGAGCGAGGAGGACGGCTGGGCTGCCGTGGCGGACGGCATGGGCGGACATCCCCAAGGCGATGTGGCCAGCGCCGAAGTGGTGCGCGTGTTCGACCGCGCCATGCGCGATTGGCCGAACAGGCAAACGCCGCACCGCCGACGCACCGTGGCGCAGCGCCTGCGCCACGCCGCGGCCCAAGCGCACGCCGAACTGTGGAAGGAGAACGACGGCCGCGGCATCGTCCACCGCATGGGCACGACGCTCTCCGCCCTGCGGCTGCACGGCGACGAACTCTCCCTCGTGCATGCCGGCGACAGCCGCATCTACGAGTTCGCCCGGGACGTTTACGGCCGCGAACCCGAGCTGCGCCAGTTGACGGCAGACCACGGCGAGCGCGGCGGCCTGGACCGCGCCCTGGGCCTGTGGGAACGCGTGCCCTTCGACATCGACACCATCCCGCTCTGGGACCACGCGTTCTACCTGCTGTGCAGCGACGGCCTGACGAATATGGTGTACGACTCGGCCATCGAGCGCATCTGCTTGAAATACATGCCGAAGGGCGGCGAGGAAACGGACCTCGAAGGCTTGGTGGAGGCCCTGATCGCCGCCGCCAACGACGCCGGCGGCCACGACAACATCACCGTGTGCGTGGTGGAGGCGAGGCGGCCGGCTGGGGAGCGGTAGACGAGCGGGAAGATCGCGTCGCCATGTTCGCACTTCCCCGCACAGCCGCCTGCTGGCGTAGTATGAGGCCGTGAACGCCCCGCCCCGCAAGACTGGTCTCTCCCGCCCGGCGCAAGACGCCGCGGTACTGCGTCCGCCCGCAAGGGATGGCGCGACGGCATTGCTGCGCGACCTGTCGGGGGAACTCGCGCTGCTCGGCGTCACCGAGCTCTGGCTGTTCGGAAGCGTGGCGCGGGAGACGACCACGAGCGAAGCGACCTCGACATCGCCGTACGCACGGTCGACCGTTTCGACATCGCGATCCGTTTCGACGTCCAGGACTTCCTGCAAGCACAGTTCGGGCGTCACGTCGATCTGACGACATTGCCCATGGACGAACGGCTGGCTTCGGTTGCCGCCGAAGATTTGGTCAAGGTGTTTTGAGCGACAAGCGCAATCAAGGGCATTCGCCGCCGAGTTCCTCGTCCCCGCCGAGGCTTTGCGAAAAAAGCTGCGAAGCGACCACATCCCGCTCGACGACGTGGACGCCTTGGCGGATGAGTTCGGCGTGTCCAGCTATGTCGTTCGACACCAAATCGAGAACCACGACTTGGCGCAGGTCGCCGATTGGTGACCTGCGGGGCGCTTTGGCGCGCTGAATGACGCCGAATGCGTCTCGGAAGAAGGGAGCTGTGTCGAGTAGGCAGTAGGCAGCGTAAGCCGGGCTTGGCGCATCCTGTTGTTATGATGGCGCGTTGAACCTCCACGAAGAACGCGCCATGCCGCTGCCCATCCCGCCTTTCCAGGAAGCCGACCTGCCGGAGCGCAAGGCGCCGCTGTACAAGATGATCGGCCCCGGCGTGGTGATGGCCGGCCTCGCCATCGGCTCCGGCGAGCTCATCATGTGGCCGTGGATCACCTCGGTGGTCGGCGCGCAGCTGCTCTGGGCGGCGGCCATCGGCATCTTCCTGCAGCTGTGGGTGAACATCGAAATCGGGCGCTGGACCATCGTCACCGGCGAGAGCCCGTTCACCGGCATGGCGCGGGTGCTCAAGTTTCTCGTCTATCTGTTCGTGTTCATGATCTTCGTGGGCAAGTTCCTGCCGGGGTGGGCGCGGGAAACCGGCATCGCGCTGCGCGATCTGATCTTCGGCCCTGGCCACGACAGTCCGCCGTGGGTGTGGACGGCCATCGTCTTCGCCCTGGTGGCGGCGATTCTGTTCGGGCCCAAGGTCATCTACACGGCGGTGGAGCGCTGCATCGGCGGGCTGATCGTGGTGATCGTGTGCGGCCTCGTCTACCTCGTTTGGGAGATCGGCTCGGCGGACGTGTTCCTCGCCATGTGGAACGGCGTGATCGGCTTCTTCGACTTCCCGGACTTCCCGGTGAACGTGCTGGCGGAGGACGGCACGGTGCGCGACCAGCTCACGTTCAGCCGCTTCTTCGGCGCGGTGGTGTTCGCCGGCGCCGGCGGACTCGGCAACCTCTACTACGCCTACTATCTGCGCGAGAAGAACGTCGGCATGGGCGCGCGGATGCCGTCGCTGATGAGCCCCGCGCACAAGCACGAGATCAAGGAGATCGACAGCGGCTACCTCTACCCGGAAACCGTCGAGAACCGCCGCCGATTCAAGGACTGGTTCCGCTACGTTGTCGCGGATCAGACGCTCTTCTTCTGGCTGCTCGGCAGCTTCACGATGTTCCTGTTCATCTTCGGCGCCTTGGCCGTGCTGCACCCCATCGGCCTGGTGCCGGACCGCGGCAGCCTGGTGTGGGACCTCGCCTCGATTCTCGAAGAGAGCCTGGGCGCCACGGGGCGCTACATCTTCCTGATCGTGGGCATGGCGGCGCTCTTCAGCACCCAGCTTGGCGGCGTGGACGGCGGCAGCCGCATCTTCGCGGACTTGCTGCATACGAACTTCAAGTTCGGGCGCTGGTTCAAGATGGAGCAGTGGTATCTCATTCTCGTCGGCACCACGATGGGCGTGGGCATCTTCAGCGTCTGGTTCTTCGGCAAGTACGACATCGCCGGCCTCGACTTCCTGTTCATCGCCGCCCTCCTCGGCGGCTTCGCCATGGCCGTCTACGTGCCAGTGATCCTGTACATGAATCTCACCCGGCTGCCGGAATCCGCGCGGCCCGGCTGGGTGAACATCTTCTTCATGGTGCTCGCGTCCATCATGTACATCGGCTTCGCGGCATATACGCTGTACAGCAAAGTGTTGGACGTGTTTGCCGGCTAGGGAGAGGAAACGCCATGTTCGCCAAGGTTGCGGGAATCGCCCGAACTTGCGCCGCTTCGAGACGCGCGCGAAACCCGAAACTCGCAATAGCGCTCGGCGCAATCGTCGTCGGCATGGCGCTGCCCGGCCATGCTGGCGCACCCTATGTCGATCCGGCAGACGACGCCCGCCACTTCGGCCCGCCAACGCGCTTTCTGTTCTGGACTCCCAAGCAGAAAGTGGCTGGCTTTCGCAACATCGCTTCCATCTTCGCAACGCGAACCATTCGAGCCGGCGACGAGGTGCTGCCGCTGCCGGCCCCAAGGCGGCAGGTTCGCCGGCTGACCTACCGCGTCGACGGCGCCGCCTTCGATCTGAACGACTTCATGGCCCACAACCACGTCGTCGGCCTGATCGCCCTCAAGGACGGCGTCGTCCGCCTGGAGCGCTACGCCGCTGGCAACGACGAGAACAGCCTTTGGGTGTCCTTCTCCGTCGCCAAGTCGGTCGTCTCGATGCTGGTCGGCGCCGCCATCGCGGACGGCTACATCGCTTCCGTCGACGAGCCCGTCACCGACTACCTGCCGCGTCTGAAAGGTTCGGCCTACGACGAGACGAGCATCCGCGACCTGCTGCAAATGGCCTCCGGCGTCGCTTGGAACGAAGACTACGCCGATCCCGAGTCCGACGTGAACAACCTGCCGCCGAACCTCGTCGATCTCTACCGCATGCTCGGCGCCAAGCCCCGAGTCGCCGCAGCCGGCGAAGCGTTCAACTACAACACCGCGGAGACCAACTTGGTGGGTGCCCTGTTGCGCGCCGCCATCGGCAACAACCTGGCCACCTACCTTGAACACAAGATGTGGCTGCCTTTCGGCATGCAGGCCGACGCCAATTGGATGACCCACGGCATCGGCGGCGGCGAACTCGGCGGCTGCTGCATCAGCGCCACCTTGCGCGACTACGCCCGCATCGGCCTCTTCGCCTTGGCCGACGGCGTTCTTGCCGACGGCACGCGAGTGCTGCCCGAAGGCTGGATGCGGTCCTCGACCGAACCTTCAAGAGCCTTTCCCGGCTACGGCTATCTCTGGTGGCTGGAGGACGGCCCGTACTCGGCCCTCGGCATCTTCGGCCAGACGATCTTCGTGGACCCGGTGCGCAACGTGGTGATCGTCACCCACAGCGTTTGGCCAACGGCCGTCGGCGCCGCCTTCTACCAACATCGACGGGCATTCACGAACGCCTTGGCGAAACGGCTTGCGGGGCGATAGCCAGCTGTAGGCGTGTGCCCGCCGGCGCCGTGAGTAGGATAGGCTCATGCAACGCGCCACGACCATGTTCCAAGCCCGTCCCGGCTTCGCCAGCGGCGCCTTGTGCTTTTCTGGAACGAAGGTTCGGGTGGAGACGCTGTTCAACTACCTGTGCGACGGCGGGACTATCGACGAGTTCCTAGACGAGTTCGAAGGCGCTGTGGATCGCGAACAGGCCATGAGCGCCATCGAGGCGGCCGCGACGGAGTTCGTCCAGCGCCGCGAGCGCTAGGCCCGTTGAGGATTCTGCTCGACGAGTGCGTCTCGCCCAGGGTCGGGCCAGCGCTGGAGCGCGTAGCACCTCGCCTGGGCGCGAAGGGACTTGCCGCTGAAGCTACGGACTGGGGGCGGGGGGCGTCAGCGTCGTGCGCCAGCCGCGCCAGTTGCCGGGCGGGGGCGGGGAGACTTCCACGGCGAAGCGCAGGGTCGCGGTCTGGCCGAATTCGTCCGTCGCCACGACCGTCACCGTCGCCGTGCCCTCCTCGCCGTCTTCGTTGGCCGACACGAGCAGGGTCGCGCCGTCGACGGAGACGGACGCCAGGTTGGGGGCGTCCACTGTCGCCGAGTAGGTGAGCGCGCCGCCGCCCACTGCGAAGTGGGCGGAGAGGTCGATGCGCGCGTCGCCGGCGCCCAGGAGATCGGCCGGCGCCACGTCGCTGGCGACACTCGGCGGTGCCGCGAACAGCGCCAGCGTCGCGCCTTGCGCTGCAAGGCCGTCGAAGCACGGGGCGTCGCCGCAGCGCACGTCCGGGATCGTCGGCGCGGCCAGTGCAACGCGCACCGGGCCGTCGCCCGAGACCTGCACTGCGCCGCTCGCCACGGCGCCGGCCGCGAGCGTCAGTTCTTCCGCGGACGCTTCGCCGCCCGCGGACGTCAGCGCCAGGCGCATGGCGAACGGAGCGCCCAGCGGCAGGGCGGCCTCGACCGTTGCCGGGCCTGCCGCCCACGGTTCGGCGTCCGCGCGCCGCAGTTCCGGTGCCAGCGTGAACGGCGCGCCCGGGTTCCCGGACAGGCGCAGTTCGCGCAGGCCGGAGACGCCGGCGAACAGGCCCGGCGGCAGCGATTGCAGGCGGTTGCCGTCGAGACGCAACGCACGCAGGCGCGGCGAGTGGGAGAGCAGACCTGCCGGCAGTTCGCGCAGCGCGTTGCCGCCGAGGTCCAGCGTTCGCAGCCCGGACAGGCCCAGCAAGTCGTCGGCGTGCAGCGATTCGGCGCTGGTGCCGCGCAGATCGAGCGTGGCCCGGCCTGCCAGGTCCGACGGCCGTGGCCAATGGCAGCCGCGCCAGCCACGGGATAGTTCCGCGCGCACTGCCGGCGTCCGGTCGCACACGCCTTCCTGCACCGATCCGAGTACCCGCCAGGCCCGCGCCGACAGGCCGATGTTGCCGTCCTCCGGCTCTTCCAGTTCCACCGCGAAGCGCTCCCGCGCCGGTTCGATGTCGTCGTCGTCCAGCACCGCCACGACGATCCGCGTTCGGGTCTCCCCGGCCGCGAACGTCGCCGTCCCGGCCCACGCCCCGAAGTCAGCCGCGTCGGCGTCCGCCGTGCCCGGGTCGTCGTCCGCCGCCAAGCGCCAGCCCACCACCACGTCCGCCGCGAGCGGCCGGCTCAGTTCCGCCCGCAGCGCGATCACGCCGCCCTCCGGTACCGCCGGGGTGCCGTGCAGAGAGAGCACCACGCCGACCTGCGCCGTGAAGGACGCGCTCGCCGACAGATTCCTCGGGTCGGTCGCCGTTACGGTCACAGTCGCTTCCCCGGTGCGCCTGCCGCGCAGCCGCAGCGTCGCGCCGGACACCCACGCCTCCACCGCGTCGCCGTCCACCGCGACCGAGTAGCGCAGCGCGTCTTCGTTCGGATCCTCGAAGGCGGCGTCCAGATCCACTTGCGCGGTCTCGCCGAGGTCCAGTTCCATGTCGGCGAGCCCGAGCGCCCGCGGCGGACGGTTCCCCGGCGGTTCCACCTGGCCCTGGGCCGGCGTCGACGGTTCGCCGACTACGCCGTCGATCACCGCCAGCACCCGCACTTCGTAGGCGCCGTCCGCGAGGCCGACGATCTCGTAGCGCGTCTCGGTCGTCTCCGCCTGCCGTGCCGACGACCACGCCTCTCCGGGCTGCCGCCACTGCACGCGGTACGCCGTCGCCCCCGGCACCGCCCGCCACGACACCACCAGACCCTGCCCCGTCGTCTCCGCCCGCACCTCCGTCGGCGCACCCGATGCATCCTGCGGCGCATCCGCCGCGGGGGCGCCCCACTTCAGCGTTGGATACTCGTTCGACGTGCCGAAGTCCCACGGATCGTCGGGCGCGTCGTCGCCGTCGAGGTCGATGTTCCAGCTCGCGTAGATGCCCGTGTAGCCGGTGGGCGACTGGAGCGCCGCCGTCGTCTGGCCGCCGGTCGTCGTGACGACGCCCGTGCCGACGTCGCCGCCGTCGACGCCTGTCTGGCTGGTGGCGTAGGTGGTGGTCTGGCCAGTGGTCTGGGTGTCCCAATAGCTGTCCCGCACGGCGCCGACCCAGAAGGCGGACGTGTCGACTCCGGCCGACAGGCCGTGGCCGGCCTGGGGCCCCGTATAGGCGGGGCCAGACCGCGCGACCACCGGCCCCGTGGCGTAGCTGGCGACGATCACGCCGTTGTTGTGTCCGCCCACCAGTCCTCCGGCGTTTCCGGCGGTCCTGTTCGTGGGGCCGGTCTTGGCAATCGTGGATACCTCCGCCGTCGAGTAGCTGGCGACGATGCGCGCCTCGTCCTTCGCAACCTGGGAAATCGTCCTGCCGACGAGACCCCCCGCCATCCCCAAAGCCGAGACGCTGCCGGTGGAATAGCAGGCGACGATCCGCCCCCCTTCCAGTCGGCCCGCGACGACGCCGGCGAAAGTCCCGGCAGGCGCCACGACCGAGGCGTTGACGACGCCCAGCGACTCGATGCGTCCGCTCGCGCCGACAACGCCGAACAAGCCGGCTCCGCTGGGAGCGAAGCCGGAGCCCCCGGAGAGCGGCCGGCGCACCCTCAGGTTGTCGATCACATGGCGGTTGCCGCGAAACGTTGTTTGGAAGGCGGGGCCTGCCGTCCCGCCGTAGGCTGGAATCGGCGTCCAGTTCGGATAGTCGTCGTCGGCGTCCACGTCGCCGTCGCCGTCGGTGTCGAAGTCCAAGTCGTTCCTCAGCTCGTAGCCGCGGCAGGTTCCCGACGGGCAGACCAGGCCCGGGAAGGCCGCGCCGTAGGCGGCGACGCCGGCGCTCGCCGGAACGCCGTCGCCGTCGAGGTCGTGGCGCATGGCGTTCAGCTGGGCGAGCGTGGTCACGTCGATCAGGCCGTCGGCTTCGCCGTGGCTCGCCCGCCGTTCGTGCCGCGCCCTCAGGGTCGGATAGCCGCCGGACGCGAAGCGCCACGGGTTGTCGGGGATGGAGTCGCCGTTCAAGTCGATGTTCCAGCTGGCGTAGATGCCGGCGTAGGCGGACGGGTTCTGCAAGGCGGCGGTGGTCTGGGCGCCGGCGCCGGACAGCCCCGTGGTGCCGCTGTCGAAGTACGAGTTGGTGATGGCGCCCAGGCGCTGGCCGGCCAAGCCGTCGATCGTGCTGTTCGAAGCGTCCTTGACGAGGCGGCCGGCGAAGTACGACGTGTCGATCGTGGTGTTGTTCGACTGAATGCCCACCAGCCCGCCGGCTCGGTGGCCGGTGACCGTCCCCGTCGAGTAGGAAGCCACGATCCTCGCGCCGCTGAACATCCGCCCGACCAGTCCGCCAACTGCGTAGTTTCCGGTGACGGACGCCGTGGAGTAGCTGGTCGCCAGCCTCGCGTTCGCCCCGTTCAGGAATCCCGCCAGGCCGCCAACGTCGAGGTTTCCGCTGGACGCGGCGACGCTGCCCGACGCCCAGCAGTCGGTCACCTGCCCGGTGACGATGCCCGCCAACGCGCCCAGCCGGTCCGAAAAGCCGCCGCCGCTCCGCACGTTCGCGTCCTTGAGCCCCAGGCCGCGAACGGCGCCGCTCACGGTGTGGAACAGCCCGGCGCTCCCGCTGGCGCTGACGGTGAGTCTGGAAACGACGTGGCCGTTGCCCTCAAAGGTGGCCGAGTAGGCGCCGCCGATGGGCGTCCAGCTGGAATAGGAGTTCGGGTCGTCGGCGTCCACGTCGCCGTCGCCGTCGGTGTCGAAGTTCAGGTCGTTCCTCAGCTCGTAGCCGGTGCAGGTCGCGGCGCAGCCCATGCCGGTGGCGGCATTGGGGAAGGCGGCGAAGTAGGCGCCGTGCCCGGCTGCGGTGGGTGCGCCGTCGCCGTTCAGGTCGTGGCGGACGGCGTCGAGCTGGGCGAGGCTGCGGATGTCGACGAGGTTGTCGTTGTCGTCGTCGTAGTCCACGGGCGCCGCCGCGAACTGCTCCGCTGGATCGAGGCCGCCCCACTTCAGCGACGGGTACTGGTTCGCCTGCCCGAAGTGCCAGGCGTCGTCGGCCGCGTCGACGCGGCCGTCGCCGTCCGTGTCGTAGTCGTCCCAGTACGCGTAGATGTCCGTCGCCCCGGCGCCGTAGGCGGTCGGCGTCTGCAGGCCGTAGGTGGTCTGGGTCGTGCCAAGGGCGCTGGAACTCTGCCCTGTGGCCTGGCTGTCCCAGTAGGACGCCGCGGCGCTGGAGGTGGCAGCTCTGGAGGCGACCAAGCCGCCTACACTGGCGGAGACGCCGGCGGAGCCGGTGAGGCTCCCCGCCGCGTAGGAGTTCCTGACGACGGTGGTTCCGGTGGCGCGGCCGGCCAAGCCGCCGAACCTCCCGCTGGAGTTGCCGTGGCCGCTCACCGCGCCGGCGGCGTAGCTGGCGGAGATCGCGGCGTTGACGGCAAATCCCACCAAGCCGCCGACGTCCGCGATATTACCCCTGCCCGAAACGGCGGCCGTCGAGTAGCAGGCCGTGATGCTGCCGCCGGTTTGCCGACCCACCAGACCGCCCGCTACCGCATCAAGGGTGCTGGAGGTGGCGGAAACCATGCCACCTTGGACATAGACCGCCGCGATGGTTGCACCAAAGGGGCTGTCTCCGGCCAAGGCGCCCGCATAGGCGTCACCTGCGGCTGTCGAGCGGGAAACGGCGAAGTCGACCAGGCCCAGGTTCGACACGCGGGCGCTCCCTCCCAGCCTTGCGAACAGCCCCCGCTCGCGGCCGCCGCCGCTTGTGGTCAAGTTGGAGATGGTGTGGTTGTTGCCGTGGAAGGTGCGTCCGAGCGCGCTGATGGGCGTCCAGTTGGGGTAGGCGTCGCTGGAGTCAACGCTGCCGTCGCCGTTGGTGTCGAAGTCCAGGTTCGCGGTCAGCTCGTAGCCCGTGCAGCCGTCCGACAGCTGGTCGCCGTCGCCGCCGTCCGGGCAGCCCATGCCCGTGGCGGCGCCGGGGAAGGCGGCGGCGTAGTCCGCGGCGTTGCCGGCGGCCACGGCGCCGTTGCCGTCCACGTCCCAGCGCATCGCGTTCAGCTTGGCTAGGCTGTCGATCTCGATGAGCTGGTCGTCGTCCGCGTCGTAGTCCGTGCCGGTGCGCTCGTCGTCGGCGACCGTCACGCGCACCGTGCGGTCCGCGGTGGTGCTCGACGCGTAGCCGCCGCCGGTGGCGACGTTGGTGACCAGCGCCAGTTCGTCCACGGCGTCCGCGTTGTCGTCCACCGGCGTGACCGTGACGGTCTGCGGGCTGTTCCAGGTCGTGGTGCTGAACGTCAGCGTGCGCGTCAGCGGCGTGGCGTCGGTGTCCACGGTGACCGCGGCGTTGTCGCTGGTGACGACGACCGAGACGTTGCCGGTGGGCTGGCTCTCCAGGACGACCGTGTAGGTTCCGGCGCTGCCGCCTTCCGTGAGCGCGACGGTCTTCTTCGAGACGTTGACCCAGCGCGCCGGGGAGACGGCCTGCGTGCCAGTGGTGAGCGCCGAGTTGTGGCTGGTGCCGGCGGCGGCGACGGTGACGGCGATGGTGGCGGCGGCGTCGAAGTCGGAGCCGTCGTAGTGCAGGCGCAAGGTGGCGACGGTTCTGCCGCTGTTGAACGCGACGCTGTGGACGGTGAGGCCGGGAACGGCGGTGGTCAGGGTGAAGTGGGAGGCGTTCGCCCCTGCCGCGTAGGTGGCAGCAGCGGTGAGGGTGACGGAGACCGTCGCTTGGCGCAGGTTGGCCTGGTTCAGCGTGGCGGGGCTGCTGGCGGAAATAACTGCGGTCTGCGCGAAGACGGGAGCGCCGACGAGCAGCGCCGCCAGCGCCACGAGACCGCGCACCGGTGCGAATCGACGAATCACCGCCATGCTGTCCTGCTCCGAGACTTCTCGGGGGGGGGGGGGGGGTATGGAATTCGCGGCGACTCAAGACGCCACGGGCCCAGTTCTTCGTCAACAGCATCGCCTGCCTCCCACAGTCAACTCTCTCGCCCGTCTTGCCGAACAAGACGACCAAAGGCGGCGATTATTCCACAATCGACGATCGGCGCACGCTTCGACGTCGGCACTGGCACGAGCGATGGGGCTGAGGGAATTCCGCGTCGACAACGCCGCGACGATGGCCCCGCGCCGCGCCAGTTGAACGCGAGGGCAAGACGGTGCTGATCGACGTGAAACCCGCGCCGAAGACTCGCGCGCGCCGGCCCGCTTCGCCTGGCGCCTCGCCGTCTGTCGCGGCGCTGGTGTGCGACTGGCGGAACTACTGGCCGACGGCCGAGTGCGTCAACGTCGTGCGCCAGCCGCGCCAGTTGCCGGGCGGGCGCGGGGAGACTTCCACTGCGAAGCGCAGGGTCGCCGTCTGGCCCATTTCGTCCGTGGCCACGACCGTCACCGTCGCCGTGCCCTCTTCGCCGTCTTCGTTTGCCGACACGAGCAGGGTCGCGCCGTCCACCGAGACGGACGCTAGGCGGGGAGCGTCCACTGTCGCCGAGTAGGTCAGCGCGCCGCCGCCGCCCGCCGCGAAGTGGGCGGAGAGGTCGATGCGCGCGTCGCCGGCGCCCAGAAGATCGGCTGGCGCCACGTCGCTGGCGACACTCGGCGGCGTTGCGAACAGCGCCAGCGTCGCGCCTTGCGCCGCCAGGCCGTCGAAGCACGGGGCGTCGCCGCAGCGCTCGTCCGGGATCGTGGGCGCGGCCAGCATGACGCGCACCGGGCCGTCGCCCGAGACCTGCACTGCGCTGCTCTCCACGGCGCCGGCCGCGAGCGCCAGTTCCTCCGCGGACGCTTCGCCGCCCACGGCCGTCAGCGCCAAGCGCATGGCGAATGGGGCGCCCAGCGGCAGATAGGCCTCGACGGTTGCCGGGCCGGGCGCCCACGGTTCGGCGTCCGTGCGCCGCAGTTCCAGCGCCAGCGCGAACGGCGCGCCCGGGTTCCCGGACAGACGCAGTTCGCGCAGGCCGGAGACGCCGGCGAACAGACCCGCCGGCAGCGATTGCAGGCGGTTGCCGTCCAGCCGCAGCGCGTGCAGTCCCGGCGAGTGCGACAGCAGCCCCGCCGGCAGTTCGCGCAGTTCGTTGCCGCCGAGGTCCAGCGTCCGCAGCCCGGACAGGCCCAGCAGGTCGTCGGCGCGCAGCGATTCGACGCCGGCGCCGCGCAGGTCGAAGCGCGACAGGCGCGCCAGGTCCGCAGGGCCTGGCCAATGGCAGGCGCGCCAGCCACGGGAGAGTTCGGCGCGCACTTCCGGCGTGCGGTCGCACACGCCTTCCTGCACCGATCCGACGGCCCGCCGTGCCCGCGCCGACAGGCCCACGTTCGAGTTCTCCGGCTCTTCGAGGGCCACCGCGAAGCGTTCCCGCGCTGGCTCGATGTCGTCGTCGTCCAGAACTTCGACGACGATCCGCGCCCGGGTCTCGCCGGCCGCGATGGTCGCCGTTCCCGACCACGCCGCGAAGTCCGCCTCGTCCGCGTCCGCCGTTGCCGGGTCGCCGTCGGCCGCCAGACTCCAGCGCACCTCCACGTCCGTGCCCAGCGCCCGGTTCAGTTCCGCCTGGAACACGGCCTCGCCGCCCTCCGGCGCGGACGGATTGCCGGGCAGCGACAGCATCGCTCCGACGCGCACCGTGAACGTCGCGCTCGCCGACAGTCCGTCCGGATCCGTCGCCGTCACGGCGACCGTCGCTTCGCCCGGGCGCATCGCGCGCAGCCGCAGCGTTCCGCCCGACACCCATGCTTCCACGGCGTCGCCGTCCGCAGAGACCGCGTAGCGCAGCGCGTCGCCGTCCGGGTCCGAGAACGTGGCCTCCAAGTCCACTTCCGCCGTGCCGCCGACGTCCAGCGCCATGTCCGCGATGCCGCGCGCCAGCGGCGGGCGGTTCGACACGCCCGACTCGCCCCGCGCCGGCGCCGACGGCTCGCCCACCTCGCCGTCGAAGACCGGCAGCACCCGCACCTCGTAGGCGCCGGCCGGCAGCCCCCCGATCTCGTAGCGCGTCTCGGTCGTCTCCGCCTGCCGCTGCGACGACCACGCCTCGCCGGAAAGCCGCCACTGCACCAGGTACGACGTCGCGCCGGCCACCGCCCGCCACGTCACCAGCAGGCCCTGCACCGTCGTCTGCGTCCGCACGTCCGTCGGCACACTCGATGCCTCGTCCGGCGGCGGCAAAATCGCGAACTGCCGCGTCGGGTCGTGCCCGCCCCACTTCAGCGAGGGGTATTCGCTCGAGGCGCCGAAGTTCCACGGATCGTCCGGCGCGTCGTCGCCGTCGAGGTCGATGTTCCAGTCCGCGTAGATGCCCGTGTAGTCGGTGGGCGACTTGAGCGCCGCGGTCGTCTGGCCGCCGTCCATCGTAGCCACGCCCGTGCCGGCATCGCCGCCGTCGCCAGCTTGGCTGGTGGCGTAGTTGGTGGTCTGGCCCGTGACTTCCGTGTCCCAGTAGCTGTCGCGCACGGCGCCGACAAAATGGGGAACGAGCCTGTCGACGCCGCTCGACAGGCCCTGGCGGCCGGGGATTCCCGAATAGCGGGGGTCCGCCTGCGAGGACACCGGCCCGGCGGCGTAGCTCGCGAGGATCACGCCGTTGAGGTGGCGGCCCACCAGTCCTGCCGCGTTTCCGGCGCCCGGCTGCCAGCCGCGGGCGTCCGCGGAAACCGTCGCCGTCGAATAGCTAGCGACGATGCGCGCCCGGTCCTTCGCGCCCACGTAGTACGTCTTGCCGACGAGACCCCCGACGTAGTCGACCGCCGAGACGCTGCCGGTGGAGTAACAGGCGACGATCGCCCCCCCTCGCAGTTCGGCGGTGATGATGCCGGCGTGGTCGCCTCCGGCCGCCTCGACCGAGGCGTCGACGACGCCCAGCGACTCGATGCGCCCGCTGGTGCCGATGATGCCGAACAGGCCAGCGCCCCGGGTGAGGTCACCGCCCGGCGGGGTGGTCGGCCGGCGCACCGTCAGCTTGTCGATGACGTGGCCGTTGCCGCGGAACGTCGTTTGGAAGAAGGGAAGTGCGGTGTCGTAGACCGGAATCGGCGTCCAGTTCGGGTAGTCGTCGTCGGCGTCCACGTCGCCGTCGCCGTCGGTGTCGAAGTCCAGGTCGTTCCTCAGCTCGTAGCCGGCGCAGGCCGCGGCGCAGCCCATGCCGGCGGCGGCGTTGGGGAAGGCGGCGAAGTAGGCGCCGTGCCCGGCGGCGGTGGGCGCGCCGTTGCCGTCCAGGTCGTGGCGCACGGCGTCGAGCTGGGCGAGGCTGCGGATGTCGACGAGGTTGTCGTTGTCGTCGTCGTAGTCCACGGGCGCTACCCCGAACTGCCGCGACGGATCGAGGCCGCCCCACTTCAGCGACGGGTACTGGCTCCAAGTGCCGAAGTGCCAGGCGTCGTCGTCCGCGTCGATGCGGCCGTCGCCGTCCGTGTCGTAGTCGTCCCAGTACGCGTAGATGTCCGTCCCCCCGCTGCCGTACGCGGTCGGCGTCTGCAGGCCGTAGGTGGTCTGGGTCGTGCCCCGGGCGCTGGAACTCTGCCCTGTCGTCTGGCTGTCCCAGTAGGACGCCGGCGCACTGACGTAGTTATAGGCGCGCCCTATCAGACCACCCTGAATAGCGGACCCGGTCGCGGACACCGCTCCGCGGGCGTAGGAGTTCGTGAAGACCGAAAAGCGGGTCGACGCCTCCCCGACCAGCCCGCCGACCTCCCCCGTGCCGCTGAGGGCCTGCACATGCACCGCCCCGGCCGCGTAGCTGGCAACGATTTCCGCTTGCGTAGACCCCACCAGGCCGCCGACTGCAGGCGAAAGGTTCGACCTGCCCGAAACGGCCGCCGTCGCGTAGCAGGCGCGGATGACGCCAAGGTTGTGGGCCCCCACGAGGCCGCCCACCAATGCGCCGCGGGCACCGCCGCTGTAGGACGCCGACACCGCGCCGCCGCGGACGTAGACTGCCTCGACGGTTCCATCGGTGAATCCGGCCAAGGCGCCCACGCCCGCCCGGGCGCCGCTGGGGCCGCTTGTCGACGACACGGCGAAGTCGACCAGGCCCAGGTTCGACACGACGCTGCCCGATCCCAGTCCCCAGAACAGTCCCCGTTCGCCGCCGCCGCTGGTGGTCAGGTTGGAGATCGTGCGGTTGTTGCCGTGGAAGGTGGCGTTGTACTCGCCGCCGATGGGCGCCCAGTTGGGGTAAGCGTCGCTGGCGTCGACCGTGCCGTCGCCGTTGGTGTCGAAGTCCAGGTCCGCGGTCAGCTCGTAGCCAGCGCAGTTGCCGAGCGCGTCGGCGTCGCCGCTGTCCGGACAGCCCATGCCGGCGGCGGCGCTCGGGAAGGCGGCAGCGTAGGCCGTGGCGTTGCCGGAAGACGCAGTGCCGTCGCCATCGAGGTCCCAGCGCACGGCGTTCAGCTTGGCCAGGCTGTCGATCTCGATGAGCTGGTCGTCGTCGGCGTCGTAGTCGGTGCCGGTCCGCTCGTCGTCGGCGACCGTCACGCGCACGGTGCGGTCCGCGGTGGTGCTCGACGCGTAGCCGCCGCCGGTGGCGACGTTGGTGACCAGCGCCAGTTCATCGACGGCGTCCGCGTTGTCGTCCACCGGCGTAACCGTGACGGTCTGCGGGCTGTTCCAGGTCGTGGTGCTGAACGTGAGCGTGCGCGTCAGCGGCGTGGCGTCGGTGTCCACCGTCACCGCGGCGTTGTCGCTGACGACGGTGAGCGTGACGTTGCCGGTGGGTGCGCTTTCCAGGACGACGGTGTAGGAGCCGGCGCTGCCGCCCTCGGCGAGCGCGACGGTCTCCTTCGAGACGTTGACCCAGCGCGCCGGGCCGACCGCCTGCGTGCCGGTGGTGAGCGCCGTGTTGTGGTTGGTGCCGGCGGCTGCGACGGTGACGGCGATGGTGGCGGCGGCGTCGAAGTCGGAGCCGTCGTAGTGCAGGCGCAGGGTGGCGACGGTTCTGCCGCTGTTGAACGCGACGCCGTGGACGGTGAGGCCGGGAACGGTGGTGGTGAGGGCGAAGTGGGAGGCGTCCGCGCTGCTTTCGTAGGTGGCGCTGGTGAGGGTGACGGAGACCGTCGCCTGGCGGAGGTTGCCCTGGTTCAGCGTGGCGGGGCTGCTGGCGGTGATGGCCGCGGACTGGGCGAAGACGGGAACGCCGACGAGCAACGCCGCCAGCGCCAGAAACCTACGCACACGAAGTGCGAATCGACGAATCACCGCCACGCTGGCTTGGGCCCGCGAGTTTTCTCGGGGGGGGGGGGGGGGGGGGGGGGGGGGGGATTAACATGCCCTAAACGACCTCTCCTCTTCCGCTCCGACCTTCGGCATTTCAGCCTTGGAAGGCCTTCACTTCGCTTGGCTCCTCGCGCCTTCGTACAGGGCCACGCTCGCACCAGCGGCAGTATACTCGCGCAAATGGATTTCGGTTTGGCCGGCAAGCGCGGGCTGGTGGTTGGCGGCAGCCGCGGCATCGGCAAGGCCGTTGCGCTCGCGTTGGCGCGGGAGGGCGTGGAGCTGGCGGTCGTCGCCCGAACCGCGGCCGAGCTTGAACACGCGGCGCGGGAAATCAACCTCGTCGCTGGCCCGCGGGTCGTTGCCCTGCCCTGCGACGTGACGGATCGCCAAGCCGTGGACGCCATGGTGGAGGACGCCGCGCGCGAACTCGGCGCGCTGCACATCCTCGTCAACAGCGGCTCTCTGCCCGGCGGTTCCGCCACTGCGACCGGACGCATCGAGACCATCGTGGACGAGGACTTCCTCGACGACTTCAACGTCAAGTACATGGGCGCCTTGCGCTGCGCCCGAGCCGCCATTCCCCACTTGCAGGCGGCCGGCTGGGGGCGAATCGTCAACATCAGCGGCTTGAACGCGCGCATCGCCGGCAACATGAGCGGCGGCGCCCGCAACGCCTCCCTCGTCCACTTCACGCGCACGCTGGCCATGCAGCTCGGGCGCGACGGCATCACCGTGAACTGCATCCATCCGGGGGCGACGCGCACCGAACGCACGGCTGGAGTTCTGCGCCAGCGCGCGGCGAAGAAGGGCGTCTCGGCGGCGGAAGTGGAGGCCGCGGACTATGCGCCGGAGAGCGCGCGGGGCAACTCCATCGGGCGCATGGTGGACGCGGCGGAGATCGGGCACATCGCCGCGTTCCTGTGCTCGGACAAGTCGTGGGCGATCAACGGCGAGGTCATTGCCGCGGACGGCGGGGGGAGTGCCGCCGTCTACTATTGAACGGCTGAACGCCTGCTGCCGCGGGCCCGCTTCAGCGCGTTTGGCGCGGTCTTCGCCCACGCCACTGCCGGCGGGCGACTCGCGGCGCCGGCGAGAGCAGTCGTTGCGCCGCGGCGGCGATGTCGGCCTGATCCTGGCCGCCGGTCTTGCGCAGAATGGCCTCCAGATGCGCTTCCAGGCTTGGGGCGCCGATGCCCAGCGCAGCGGCGATTTCCTCCTTGTCGTCGCCTAGCGCCACGCGCCGCACGATCGCCATTTCACGGGCGGTGAAGATGGGCCCTTGCGCGGGGGCGTCGAGGTCGTCGCGCACTTTGGCGGCGGCATCATGGACGTCCGCCTCGCCAGCCGTGGCGAGCAGCGCCGGCAGCACTTCGAGGGTGGTTTCGCGCTCGCGGGCGAGCGGGCGCAGGTAGTCCGTGACGGCGGCGATGCGCAGGAAGTCCGCCAAGTCGGCGACGGCGTTCGCCAGCGCGCCGAGGGCGTGCTCGGTGGCCATGGAGAGGGCGATGCCGTTCATCAGCACGCGCCGCAGCCGGCGTTCCTCGGCGGTTCGGCACAGCCCTTCGACAAGCGCTCTGGCGGCTGCGAGCTGGCCTTGGGCAGTCAGCAGACGGACGCGGGCGCAGGCGATGGCTTCCATCTCCCGCCAGGACTGCCGCTGCAGGTCGAGAATCTCTTCCGTGGCGGTCGGCAGCCCCGCGGTTCGCCAGTGTGCGTCGGCCTCGTCGACGAAGCCGTCCTTCACCAGCCAGGCGGCCTTGAGGGCCGAGAGGAAGCGCTGCACGGTCTCCAGTCCCTTGCCGCCGGCGTATTCGTAGGAGAGGTCGATCGACGAGCGCGCTCCTTGCGCGTCCAGGGCCATCTCCGCCGCCACGCCGTAGGCCGCGGCGTGGACGTCCAGCCAGCCGACTTCCGGTATCGGCGGCGGACGGTGGGCGACGACCGCCGAGGGCTTGGCGCTGCGCTCGAACTCCAATTCCAAGTACAGGATGTCCGCAATCGCCGTCGGCGCGCCTTGGCCGTAGTAGTCCTCCGCCTCCTTGACGCGGCCTTGCGCCATGGCGGCGGTGCCAAGCGCCAAGTTGACGAAGACGCTGCCGTAGCCGGCGCCGCCCCGCTCGAAGGACTGCTTGGAGGTCAAGCCGCGCCGCCGCGCGACTTCGAAGCGGGCGCGCTGTTGATCGGCCAGGCAGAGCGAGAGGTTCAGCGCGCCCAGCACCGTGGCGTCCGTGCCGTGGACGGCGACGGGCTGCAACTCGGTGTGCGCCGCGATGCGTTCCATCTCGGCGAGCGCTTGGCCCACCAAGGGATGGGCGAACGGCAGGCACTTGAAGCCGGCGAGGGTGGCGAGCACGAGGAGGTGATCCATCTTGAGCGCCGTGTCGTCGCCACCGGGGCGGTCGCGCTCGAAGCCGCGGGTGCGCTTGTGCAGGGCGCTGTAGAGCGAAAGCGCGTCTTCGAAGCGCGACTCGATGACCAGCACGGTGCAGTGCAGGAGCGCAGCGCGGGGGAAGTCGTCGAAGACGTCGGGGGTCAGAAAGCCGTCCGTGGCGATCAGGCTCTTGACGCCGAACTTGGCCCACAGGCGAACGCCGCCGGCGTCCTCCAGAATCTCGCCCAAGAGCGCGCTGTCGCCGGCCTGGTTGGCGTGGCGCATCGCCGGCGCCAAGTGGCCGGCGCGCGCCTCCAGCCGGGCGATGCGGCGGCGCAGTTCTCGGTGGCGCTGCGCGTTCTCCCGCTGCCCTTGGTCGATGCAGTACTCCTTGAGCAGCGGGTTCATGCGCCACGTGCCGGCGTCGTCGCCTTCCTGCGCGACCAGCAGGCCGTCGAGTGCGCCCAGGCTCTCGATGCGCTGCTGGACGTCCGCGGTGTTCAATGCCTCGTCGGCGAGCGCCGGCGAGATCCAATCGAAGAGCGCGAGATCGAGCAGCAGGCGGCGGTCTTCGCGCTTGAGCCGGCCGAGAAGCCGTTTGCCGAACCACTTCGCGAGATCGCTGCGGTCGGCCAGCATGTCGCTCGTGGTGGGGCGAAGGTGGGCGTCGCGGCGGCGCATGTTGCGGTAGATGCGCAGCGCCACGGGCCATCCTTCGGTGCGCCGCTCCAAGGCGTCGAGCTCCTGCAGTGGCAGCTCGCCGTCGAGGAAGTTGTCGATCTGCGGCAGCGAGAAGCGCAAGTCGGCGGCGGAGAGTGCGCGGCCCTGGGCGGCGACGGCGCCCTCGATATCCAGGCCGGGATCGTCGCGCATTGCCAGCGCGAAACGCAGATTGCGCGGGCCGTGGCGAAGCAGGAAGTCCACGGTGTTGACGGCTTCGGCATCGCGCAGCCGCTCCACGTCGTCGAGCAGCAGCAGGCAGGGCTGGGCGAAGGCTTCGATGGCGGCGCACAGAAGCTCGGTGCGCCGCCGCGCGCGGTGGGGAACCTCGGCGCCCGAATTGGCGGAGCGTTCCTTGCCGGGATGGTTCTCGACGTCCTCGAGCGGCAGGCCGGCGGCGCGAAAGGCGTAGGCCAGATAGGCGTCGATCACGCCGGGCGCGTCGTCTTCGTCCAGCGTCAGCCATGCCGCGAGGCGCCCTTCGCCGCGCCAGCGCCGGCAGACGTCCGCCAAGAGGCTCGTCTTGCCGAAGCCGCTCGGCGCCTTCAGCACCGTGAGCCGGCGCAGCGGCTCGATGCGTTCCAGAAGATCGGCGCGCCGGCGGTAGCCTTCCGCCAACTCCGGCCGGCGCGTCTTCGCCGCAAGGAGCCAAGACGTTTCGCCCTCGTCGGGCCGCAAGTTCCTGATTGCCGCGTCCGCCAAGCGTCCCCCGTTGCCGCTTGCCCCGCACCCGCCCGCGACGGCTCCTCTGCCGCCGACTCCTCGCCGAAGTCGAGCACTGGAGCGGATGCGACGCCACGCATAGCACGACCTCGGCGAAGGCGCAACTTTGACCTTCTCGGCGGGGTGCGCGACATGTGGCGGCATCGCCCGCCGGGGCGATTTCGCACATGCGGCCGGGGCGAAGTCCGCGGCCACGAAGCGGCGATTTCCTACATCCCGCCGGGGCAATGGCGCACACCATCGCTCTCGGCGGCGCGGTAGCGTGCGCATATGAACAACGCACCCGCTCTCGGCGGCGCGGTCGCGGTAGCGTGCGCATATGAACAACGCACCGCCACAGCCGCCCAGCGACCCGATCTACAAGCGCCTCTACGCCTTCGCCCGCATGGTCGAGGACCGGCAATGGGCGATCTCGCACATGGATTTCAGCCAATGACCACAGACAGCGGCTGGCCCCGCGCCGTAGCCTGCTCGCGGATTCAACACCGAGGGCCGCCGTGCTACTTTCCAACCTCAAGCAGACTGGGCAGCCGCCAGAACACCGCGCCGGAGAACCACCCCGTGACAGCGCACGCCATCCCAGACCCCCTTCGACGCAACGCCGCGGAACGCAGTGCCGCGGCCGGCATTGCGCGCACGGCCCACGCCGCCCCGCCCGCGGTGGCCGAAGACCCGCGCTGCGAGGAGGTCTTCGAGGGCATCCGCTACCCGAGCAGCGACAGCCTGCCGATGTCTGACAACGAGTGGCAGTCGAAGGGCATCCACGCGGCCTACGGCTCGCTCGACGTGCATTTCCAGGACGATCCGAACGTCTACGTGGTCGCCGACATCCTGGTCTATCCCACGCAAGGCGAGTCGCGGCGCATCGGGCCGGACATCCTGGTCGCCAAGGGCGTGCCGAAGCTGCCGAAGCGGTCGAGCTACAAGGTGTGGCTGGAGGGCAAGCCGCCGGACTTCGTGCTGGAAATCGCGTCGCCTTCGACATGGCGGGACGACCGCGGCTGGAAGGCGCGGTTCTACGCCGAGATGGGGGTGGCCGAGTACTGGCTGTTCGACGCCAAGGGCGACCTCTTCCAGCCGCCTCTGGAAGGCCATCGCTTGGAGTCCGGTGTCTACCGGCCGTTGCCCGCCCGCGCGTCGTCCGCCGGCCGCGTGCTGAAGAGCGCGGTGTTGGGCTTGGAACTGCGCGCGGATGGCGAACTGCTGCGCTTCCGCGATCCCGCCACCGGCGAGGATCTGCGCACGCATAGGGAAGAAGCGACGGCGCGTCGTGAAGAAGCTACGGCGCGTCACGCGGCAGAAGCACGCGTCGCCGAGCTCGAAGCGCTGGTGCGCGAGCTGCGCCCCCGCCGGCGTTGACAGGCACCGCAGCGGCAGCAGACGCCTCCCGCTCTTACGACCCCCGTGAGCCGATACCCTGACGAGGCCTCGGCAATGGGCGATCTCGCACACGGATTTCAGCCATTGACCACAGACGGCGGCCGGACCCGCGCCGTAGCCTGCTCGCGGATTCAACACCGCGAGCGCCGCCGTGCTACGTTCCGACATCAAGCAGACCGGGCAGCCGCCAGAACACCGCGCCGGAGAACCACCCCGTGACAGCGCGCGCCATCCCAGACCCCCTTCGACGCAACGCCGCGGAACGCGCTGCCGCGGCCGGCATTGCGCGCACGGCCCGCGCGGCCCCGCCCGTGGTGGCCGTGGACCCGCGCTGCGAGGAGGTCTTCGACGGCATCCGCTACCCGAGCAGCGACGGCCTGCCGATGTCTGACAACGAGTGGCAGTCGAAGGGCATCCACGCGGCCTACGGCTCGCTCGACGTGCATTTCCAGGACGATCCGAACGTCTACGTGGTCGCCGACATCCTGGTCTATCCCACGCAAGGCGAGTCGCGGCGCATCGGGCCGGACATTCTGGTCGCCAAGGGCGTGCCGAAGCTGCCGAAGCGGTCGAGCTACAAGGTGTGGCTGGAAGGCAAGCCGCCGGACTTCGTGCTGGAAGTGGCGTCGCCTTCGACATGGCGGGACGACCGCGGCTGGAGGGCGCGGTTCTACGCCGAGATGGGGGTGGCCGAGTACTGGCTGTTCGACGCCAAGGGCGACCTCTTCCGGCCGCCGCTGGAAGGCCATCGCCTGGAGTCCGGCGTCTACCGGCCGCTGCCCGCCCACACGTCGTCCGCCGGCCGCGTGTTGAAGAGCGAAGTGCTGGGCTTGGAACTGCGCGCCGATGGCGAACTGCTGCGCTTCCGCGATCCGGCCACCGGCGAGGACCTGCGCACGCACAGGGAAGAGGCGACGGCGCGTCACGCGGCCGAAGCGCGCGTCGCCGAACTCGAAGCGCTGGTGCGCGAACTGCGCCCCCGTCGCCGTTGACGGGTACCGGCGGCGGCAGACACCTCCCCGCTTTACGACCCTTGGTGCGCCGACCCCGGACGAGCCCCCTCGGCATGGGCGATCTCGCACATGGATTTCAGCCATTGACCACAGACGGCGGCTGGACCCACGCCGTAGCCTGCTCGCGGATTCAACACCGCGAGCGCCGCCGTGCTACGTTTCAACATCAAGACCGGGTGCGCCGGAGGACCGACCCGTGAGAGCCCATGCCATCCCAGACCCGCTTCGACGCGACGCTACGGCCGGCATCGCGCGGGCGGTCCGTGCCACCGCGCCCACCGTGGCCGAAGACCCGCGCTCCCAGGAGGTCTTCGACGGCATCCGCTACCCGAGCAGCGACGGCCTGCCGATGTCTGACAACGAGTGGCAGTCGAAGGGCATCCACGCGGCCTACGGCTCGCTCGACGTGCATTTCCAGGACGATCCGAACGTCTACGTGGTCGCCGACATCCTGGTCTATCCCACCCGTGGCGAGTCGCGGCGCATCGGGCCGGACATTCTGGTCGCCAAGGGCGTGCCGAAGCTGCCGAAGCGGTCGAGCTACAAGGTGTGGCTGGAAGGCAAGCCGCCGGACTTCGTGCTGGAAGTGGCGTCGCCTTCCACGTGGCAGGACGACCGTGGCTGGAAGGCGGAGTTCTACGCCGAGATGGGGGTGGCCGAGTACTGGCTGTTCGACGCCAAGGGCGACCTCTTCCAGCCGCCTCTGGAGGGCCATCGCTTGGAATCCGGGGTCTACCGGCCACTGCCCGCCCGCGCGTCGTCCGCCGGCCGCGTGTTGAAGAGCGCCGTGTTGGGCTTGGAGCTGCGCGCCGAGGGCGAACTGCTGCGCTTCCGCGATCCGGCCACCGGCGAGGACCTGCGCACGCACAGGGAAGAGGCGACGGCGCGTCACGCGGCCGAAGCGCGCGTCGCCGAACTCGAAGCGCTGGTGCGCGAACTGCGCCCCCGTCGCCGTTGACGGCACGCAGCGGCAGCAGACGCCTCCCCGCTTTACGACCCTTGGTGCGCCGACCCCGGACGAGCCCCCTCGGCATGGGCGATGTCGCACATGGATTTCAGCCAATGACCGCAGACGGCGGCCGGACCCGCCCCGTAGCCTGCTCGCGGATTCAACGCCGCGAGCGCCGCCGTGCTACGTTCCGACATCAAGCAGACCGGGTGCGCCGGAGGACAGACCCGTGAGAGCCCACGCCATCCCAGACCCGATTCGACGCGACGGCGCGGAACGCGCTGCCGCTGCGCGCGCGGCCCGCGCCACCCCGCCCGTGGTGGCAGAAGACCCGCGCTGCGAGGAGGTCTTCGAGGGCATCCACTACCCGAGCAGCGACGGCCTGCCGATGTCTGACAACGAGTGGCAGTCGAAGGGCATCCACGCGGCCTACGGCTCGCTCGACGTGCATTTCCAGCACGATCCGAACGTCTACGTGGTCGCCGACATCCTGGTCTATCCCACGCGGGGCGAGTCGCGGCGCATCGGCCCGGACATTCTGGTCGCCAAGGGCGTGCCGAAGCTGCCGAAGCGGTCGAGCTACAAGGTGTGGCTGGAAGGCAAGCCGCCGGACTTCGTGCTGGAAATCGCGTCGCCTTCGACATGGCGGGACGACCGCGGCCGGAAGGCGCGGTTCTACGCCGAGATGGGCGTGGCCGAGTACTGGCTGTTCGACGCCAAGGGCGACCTCTTCCAGCCGCCTCTGGAAGGCCATCGCCTGGAGTCCGGCGTCTACCGGCCGCTGCCCGCCCGCGCGTCGTCCGCTGGCCGCGTGTTGAAGAGCGAAGTGCTGGGCTTGGAACTGCGCGCCGATGGCGAACTGCTGCGCTTCCGCGATCCCGCCACCGGCGAGGATCTGCGCACGCATAGGGAAGAAGCGACTGCCCGGCGCGAGGAAGCGACTGCCCGGCGCGAAGAAGCCGCGGCTCGGCGCGAGGAAGCTGCCGCGCGCCGGGCGGCCGAAGCGCGGATCGCCGAACTCGAAGCGCTCGTGCGCGAGCTGCGCCCCCGTCATCGCTGACGGGCAGGCAAGCAGACGCCTTAGGCAGCGCCGAGCGCCGCGAGGACGCGATCGACCACGCCGTTGGGGTCGCCAGCCCAGCGGGTGACGACCACCAGCGCGTGTTCTGGAACCACGCACACCAAATTGCCGCCGGCGCCCAAAGCGGCGAACGCGCGCTCGGAGGCGCGGGGCCATGCTTGGCGATTCGTGTTCAGCCACCACAGGAATCCGTAGCGGGGGTTGGCTGAACAGGGCGCGAGCGCGGCTTCGATCCACGATTCCGACAGCACGGTTCGCCGGCCCCAGCGTCCTCGGGCGAGCATCAGCAACCCGTAGCGGGCGTGGTCGAGAGCGCTGATCCACAGGCCGCCGCCCCAGTGCGCGCCGCCGGGAACGGACGCCAGCAATTCGCTCCCGATCTTCACCTTGGCGTTGTCGTATGCGTGCCATGCCCACGACGACGCGGCGCCGATTGGCGTCATCACCTCGCGTTCGAGGACGGTCGGCAGGGGCTTCCGCCAAACGTGCAGCGCCGCCAACGCCAGCGCGTTCACGCGAATGTCGTTGTACTCCCAGAACGTGCCGGGCGCGGCGAGGGGGCGCGGCTCGCCCTTCGCGGCATCGGTCTTGCGCCGATTCACGCTGCGGTTGTGGTCCACCGTGTCCGGGATGCCGAACAGCGCGCCGGCCCACTCGCTGGTCTGCTGCAGCAGGTGCCGCCAAGTCACGGCGCCGTTGCGCGGGCCGGCGAACCAATCGCCGGGGACGTAGCTCGCCACGGCATCGTCCACGCTTCGGATCAAGCCGCGGTCCACGGCGAGGCCGACGCAGCCCGAGAGATAGCTCTTGGTGGCGCTGAAGGTCATGTCCACCCGCGCCGGATCGCCCCATTGGGCGGCGAGCAGCCCGTTCTTCACGACCACGCCGGATGCGGCGCCGCGCGGCTTCGTGGGCCCCAAGGGCTTGTCGTAGGGCGGCGGGTCGTCGCGGGCAACCATTCGCCCCACGTCGAGCGGCCAGTCGATTTCCGACGTGACGGCGTAGTTCACGGCGCGCGCCAAGGCGGCGGCGTTGAATCCGAGGCTCGCGGGGTCGGCCTCGCGCCATCCCTCCGGCGAAGGAAACGCGATGTCCTGCTCGATGCCCACCAAACGGCCTCCGGCACGGCGAAGGCCGTAGAATAGCGCCCTCCCCGAAGCTGCTTGGAAGTGCGCCGATGGTGGTCATCGTCGACTACGACGCTGGCAACTTGACGAGCGTGCGCCGCGCCTGCCTGGAACTTGGCGTCGAAGCCGAGATCTCCAGCGATCCGCGGCGCGTGCGCAACGCCGAACGCATCGTCTTTCCCGGCGTCGGCGCCGCCGGCAGCGCCATGCGCAGCCTGCGCGCGACGGGCGTCGGTTCAGCCTTGGCGGATGCGTTCCATGCCGGCACGCCGATTCTCGGCATCTGCCTCGGCTTGCAGATTTCGCTGCAACGGTCGGAAGAGAACGACACGGAGACCCTTGGCCTCTTGCCGGGCGACGTGCGCCGCTTCCGGCTTGACGACCCGACGCTGAAGGTGCCGCACATGGGCTGGAACGCGGTGCGCGTGGCGCGGGCGCACCCCGTTTTGGACGGCATCGAGGACGGCGACGAGTTCTACTTCGTTCACGCCTACCGGCCCGTGCCGGCGCAAGCGCGCCATGTGCTGGCCGAGTCGGAATACGAGGGCGTGTTCTGTTCCGCCCTTGGCAGCGCGAACTTCGTGGCGACGCAGTTCCATCCGGAGAAGAGCGGGCGCGTTGGCCTGCGCCTGCTCGAGCGGTTCCTGGCGTGGAACGGCGCTTGGGAAGGCGCGGAGAACCGTGCGGAGGGGTGCGCGGGAAGATGCTGAGCAAGCGCGTCATCGCCTGCCTGGACGTGCGCGACGGCCATCTCGCCAAGAGCGTGAAGTTCGTCGATACGAAGAACATCGGCGATCCGGTGGCGAAGGCCCGCGAGTACTACCTGGACGGCCTCGATGAGCTGGTGTTCTACGACATCACCGCCTCCAGCGACCGCCGCAAGATCATCCTGGACGTCGTCGAGGCGGTTGCCGAGCAGGTGTTCATCCCGCTCTCCGTCGGCGGCGGCGTCGCCTCCGTCGCCGATGCCACCGATTTGCGCCTGGCCGGCGCCGAGAAGATCAACGTCAATTCGGCAGCGGTGCGCCGCCCAGGTTTGATTGCCGACTGCGCGGACGCCATCGGCAATCAGAACGTCGTGCTGTCCATGGACGTGCGCGGCGTGCAGCCGAGCGCAGACCTGCCTTCGGGATACGAGATCGTCATCGAAGGCGGGCGGCGGCCGATGCGCCTCGACGCGCTGCAATGGGCGAAGGAAGGCGAACGCCTGGGCGCCGGCGAGCTGGTCGTGAACGCCATCGACGCGGACGGCACGCGCAACGGCTATGAACTGGCGCTGACGCGGATGCTGAGCGAAGCCGTGCGGATTCCGGTGATCGCTTCCGGCGGCGCCGGCGTGCCATCCCACCTCTACGACGTGCTCACCGAAGGCAGAGCCGATGCGGCTTTGGTGGCGTCAATGGTCCACTACGGCGACTACACGGTGTCCGGCTTGAAGCGCTACCTGCACGAGCGCGGCGTGAAGGTGCGGATGTCCTGGTAGCGAGGCAAGCGACGCAAGGGAGGCAGCGGGAATGAAGGCGATTGTGGCGGACGGCGACCGCTTGGTTTGGCGAGAGGCCGAAGAACCGCCGCTTGGCCCCGGCCAAGTGCGGATCGACAACCGCGCCACCGCGGTCAATCGCGCCGACTTGGCGCAGCGCGCCGGCGGCTATCCGCCGCCGCCCGGTGCGAGCCCGATCCTTGGGCTTGAATGTGCTGGCGTGGTCTCCGCTGTCGGAGAAGGGGTTTCCCGCGTTTCGCCCGGCGACGAGGCGTGCGCGCTCCTGGCCGGCGGCGGCTATGCGGAAACAGTGGTGGCGCCGGCCGGCCAAGTGCTGCCCAAGCCCAAGGGATTGACGTTCGCCGAGGCCGCGTCGCTGCCCGAGGTGTTCGCGACGGCGTATCTGAACCTGTTCATGGAGGCCAAGCTGGCGAAGGGCGAACGCGCTGTCCTCCATGCCGGCGCGAGCGGCGTCGGCACGGCGGCCATCCAGATGTGCAGGGCGTTCGGCAACCCCGCCTTCGTCACCGCCGGTTCCGAAGCGAAGGTGCAACGCTGCATCGCCTTGGGCGCAAGCGCCGGCGTCGACCGCCACCAAGGCAGCTTCAGACCAGCGCTTGCCGAGTGGACCGACGGCGCAGGGGCGGACGTGGTCCTCGACCCGGTGGGCGGCGCGTATCTCGAGGACAACCTCAAGAGCCTCGCGACCGATGGACGCCTCGTGGTCATCGGCTTGCTCGGCGGCGCGATGGCGCAAGCGCCCCTCGGCTTGATGATGGCGAAGCGCCTGCGCGTCATCGGTTCCACCCTTCGCGCCCGCTCCATCGCCGCCAAGGCGCTGGTGATGGACGCCCTCCTCGAGCGCGTTTGGCCACTGCTCGAAAACGGTGCCGTGAAGCCCGTCATCGAGCGCACTCTGCCGATTGCCGAAGCTGCGGCGGCGCACGACTTGCTGGCCGGCAATCAGACCTTCGGCAAGGTCGTGCTCTCTCTCGGCGATGGTTGAGCGCCGCCGCTGCCACGGGTTCCCGCCAGCGCCGGTTCGGAAGCGTCCGTGTAGCCGGCCGGCAACGCGCCGGCGGCCAGAAACGCGAACAGCGCCCACGCCGAAGCCAACGCCGCCGCCGCGAATGCCCAGCCGTAGTTCGCCAAGTCGTGAACGACGCCGAGGGCGAGCGGGCCGCCGGCAACCCCCGCAGTGGACGCCGCATGGGCGATGGCGAAGATGCGCGGATAGCGCGCCGGGCCGAACGCCTGCACGAGCAGCAGCGGCAGCAGCATCAGCAGATTGCCGATGGTCACGCCGAACAAGACCGCGCCAGCAACCGCCACCGCTGGTTGCGCGGCCCAGGCGAGCACCGCCAGGCCGATGCTCTGGCCGGCGATGTTGAAGGCGGTGAATGCGCGGATCGGCACGCCGGCGGCTAGCACGAAACCGCCGCCCAGCCTGCCCGCGATGCTCGCCAGCGTGAGCGCCATCACGGCAGTCGAGGCCACGACGTGGCCTGCGAATCGCTCCACGTGGTTGAACATGTGGGCAATGCCACCGACCTGCGACGCCATGATGCCGATGTAGGCGACGACGGTGCCGACGAAGAAGCGCGAGCGCAGCGAACGTCCAACGCCCGCGGCCGGCATGGGCGTCGCTTCCGGCCCAGCGCCGGGCGGCCACGACCGCACGAGCAGCCCGGCGATCGGGGCGATCGCTAGGAAGTAGGCCACGCCGAACCACGGCATCGACGCTTCCACCTGCCAGACGTGGAGGGCGTTCGCGCACAGCGGCGTGAGCAGCAGTCCGCCCACGGACAGCCCGGTCGACGCCACGGAGAGCGCAATGGAGCGATTGGCGCCCGGAAACCAGCGCGTCACCACCGTCGTGCCCGGCACCAGCGAGACGCCGCTGTTGCCAGCGCCGAACAGCGCGAACAGCAGCCACACCTGCCATATAGCCGTCGCCTCGCCAATCAATCCCAGCGCCAATCCGCCAAGCGCGGCGCCGCCGAGCATCACCCAGCGCACGTCCCAGCTCTCGATGGCGCGCCCCACCGCCACGCCGCAGACGCCGCTGGCGAGGAACAGCAGCGCCACGGCCGCCGACAGGTCGGCCACGGCAAAGCCGCGTTCCGCAGCAAGCGCGTTCATGTAGACCGAGAGGTTGTAGAAGCCGAAGCCCGAGGACACCGCGAGCGCGAGGAACACGCCAGACACCAACCACCAAGGCGATCTCTCATGCATGGCGTCGTCTCGTCAGCGGGGAACGGCACGGCGAGGCTTGGAGCGGGCGATGGGAGTCGAACCCACGTCACCAGCTTGGGAAGCTGGGGTAATGACCGTTATACGACGCCCGCTTGGAGCCGCAGATTATTCACCGCCGACTGCGCGACGGCAAGGCGGCGTCGATCAGACCAACCGTGAAGCCGCTACAAGCACATCGGCAAACCAACCATCGGCGGCCCGCTACGGGTGCCACAGCATCGTGCGGATTTCGCCGAGTTCGCGAGGCAGTTTCGCCCAGTTCTCGCCGCCGTCGGTGCTGCGGAACATCTGGCCCAGGTTCGTGCAGGCGAACAACAGGTTCGGGTCGGCGTCGTTGGTGGCGACGGTCCACGGCGTCGAGTTGGTGGGCTCCGGCAAGTGGGCGTCTTCCCAGGTTTCGCCCCAGTCGCGGCTGCGCAGCAGGCGGCCACGGCTGCCGGGCGGGCCGTCGCCGTTGCACAGGAAGACGGTGCCGTTGAGGTCGGCGCGGGGCTTCAATCCGCGCGTGTACTGCCACGGCGAATCGAGTCGGTTCCACTGCCAGGTGCGACCGTCGTCGGTGGAACGGTAGAGGCCGACCGCCGTGGCGGCGAGCAGCTTGCGGGCGCCGCCGTCGTCGATGACGGCGATGTCGTGGATGTCCGGGAACTTGAAGCCGTCCTCGCAACGCCGCCACGTTTCGCCGCCGTCCTCGGTGCGGTGGACGGCGTCGATTTCCGCGCTCGCCCAGAAGGCGTTCGCGTCGAAGGGGTCGAAGCGGATGCGCGTGATGCGCGGCTTGCCGATCAGACACTCCTCCACCAAGTCGATGGGCAGTTCCCGCCAATGCGCGCCGCCGTCGTCGGAACGAAAGACATGCCCCGGATTCGTGCCGATCAGCAGCGTCTGCGGATCGTCCGGCGCTTGCGCGAAGGCCCACACCTGCATGGCGTCCGCCGGCGACGAGACGCGCTCGGCTTGCCCGTCTGCGTCTTGGCGCAGGATGCCGCGGTCGGAACCGGCCCACACCACGCCGGGCTCGGCCGGGTGCGCGGAGAGCGACCAGATTCGGCACTCGGCATTCACGCCGCGAAAGGCGAAATCCCACGTCTCGCCAAGGTCGTCGCTGCTCCAGACGCCCCAGCCGACGGTGCCTGCATAGACTTTGGCCACGGCGATGCCCCGTTCAGTCCGAGGACTGTTCCCAGTACGGCGGGTTGTTCAGCGGCCCAGGCGTCTGGCCGAGTTGGATGAGCAGCCCGTGCGCGCTCTTCGGCGAGATGAAGGCGTCGATGCCGTTTGCGTCCTCCAAATGCTTGTCCACCACGCGCACGCCGCCTTCCTCCAATGTCGCCACTTTGTCCGCCAAATCGGGCGTCTGCAAGGTCAGATGGTGGAAGCCCTCGCCGCGCTTCTCCAGGAAGTGCGCCAGAAAGCCCTCTGGATTGATCGGTTCCAGCAGCTCGATGCAGAAGTCGTGCAGATCGAAGAGCGCCACGCGGAAATCGCCGGAGTGGTGATCGGCGGTCAGCCGATGCGTCGCGCCGAGCGTGTCCTCGAAGAACGCCCGCGCCTTGTCGATGCTGTGGACGGCGACGCCGATGTGGTCAAGGCGGCCAATCGGGTTCGGGCTTGCGTCTGTCATGCTCCCTCCCAGAGGAATCAAGCGGGAGTCTACCCGAAGGAATGGGCGCGCCCCAATGCGGCGCGGTGCCCCAATGCGGCGCGGCGCACCGACTCAGGCTCTCGCAACCGAAGGCCGTTGCACGACGATGTCCTCCATGCGCACCGGGAAACGGCCGCAGCGGCGATCCGCGAAGAAGTGCCGCAGCGTGTTGGCGACGACCGGAAAAGCCAGTTCCTGCCAGGGGATCTCGCCTTCCTCCCAGAGCCGCGTCTCCAGCGTCTCTTCGCCGGGCGCGAAGGCGCCGCGCAGCTTGGCGCGGAAGAAGAAGTAGACCTGCGAGATGTGCGGCAGATTGAAGATGGTGTACAGGCCGTCGATGTCCACTTCCGCATTGGCCTCTTCGAGGGTCTCGCGGCGAGCGCCCTCGCAGGTGGTCTCGCCGAGCTCGAGGAATCCCGCCGGCATCGTCCACAACCCTTTGCGCGGCTCGATGGCGCGCCGGCACAGCAGCACCGCTCCATCGTGGACCACCAGGCAGCCAGCCACGATCTTCGGGTTCAGGTAGTGGACGGCGTGGCAGGAGTCGCAGACGAAGCGTGGGCGGTTGTCGCCCGGCGGCACGCGCCGGGTCACCTTGCTGCCGCACGCGCTGCAGAAGTTCATGGCGCCAGTATAGCCAGCTCAAGGCGCCGCGCCCGCCGAACCGCGAGCCGACTCGATGGCGCGGGCAATGTCGCGGTTGTTGGCGTCAATGCCGCGATAGGCGGCGACGGCTGCCACGAAGGCACGCAGCACGGCCTCGTCGAGCAGCGTCTCGGCGTCCACGGCCGGCAAGTTTGGATTTCCAGCCAACACCGCGGCGGCATACACGCCACGGCCAATGCGCTCGAAGCTGCCGTCCGCGGCGTAGACCTTGACGCCGCGCAGACCGCAGCTGGGCGAGCGGTCGGCGAAGATGTAGCCCGCCGCGTCGGCGATCACGGGCGATGCCTGCCGTGCGTAGTCGCCCAGGCGCGCCGTGTAGTCCTCGCGGCCCACGGCGCGTGGCGTCGCCGCGTCGCCTTCGAGACGAATGGGCGGCCGCGGCACGCCCATGCCGATGCCCACTTCCGGGCACAGGCCGACGAGGTCGAAGAGCCGCGCCACGGTGCGCCGTGGCCAAGTCTCGCCGTTGTCGTCGCCGTCCCAGCGCACGCGCGCACCGAGCAGGCATTCGCTCGCGGCCACCTTGGCCAGCGGCAGCGACGCGATTGCGCCGGCGCGCGGCGCAGCCTCGGTGCTCACGCCAAGGCGAAGCCGCCCTTCGACACCGGCAGTTCGCGCAGCCGAACGCCGGTGGCGTCGAAGATGGCGTTGGCGAGCGCCGGCGCGGTCGGCGGCGTTCCGGGTTCTCCGCCGCCGCCGAGCGGCCCGCCGCCATCGACGATGACCGTCTCGATCTCTGGCGTCTGGTCGATGCGCAGCATCTGGTAGTCGTGGAAGTTGCTCTGCTTCACCCGCCCGCGTTCGATGCTGATCTCGCCGTAGAGCGCGGCCGTCAGGCCGAAGACGATGCCGCTCTCCATCTGCGCGGCGAGGCCGTCCGGGTTGACGGCGAAGCCCGCGTCCACCGCGCAGCACACGCGCTCGACGCGCAGCTTGCCGCCGCCGTCTTCGCTCGGCTGCACGGCCACGTCCACCACCTGCGCCACGACGGTGCCGAAGGATTCGTGCAGAGCAATGCCGCGCCCGTGGCGCGTTCCCGTTGGCGACGAATCGCCCCGTGGCGCATCCCACCCCGCCGCGTCGGCGACCGCTTCCAGCACCCGGCGATGGCGCGGCGCCGCGGCGAGCAGGGTGCGCCGGAACAGATACGGGTCCTGCTCGGCGGCTGCGGCCAGCTCGTCGATGAAGGATTCGGTGAAGAAGGCGTGCTGCGAATGATCCACGCTGCGCCACACGCCGAAGGGCACGTGGGTGGGGCTGCTGACCGCGGCAATGCGTTGATTGGCGATGGCGTATGGAATGTGCGGCGCTGTCGCCGGCTCGTGCTTGTCCACGTAGACGTTGCGCCACGCCGAGGGCTTGCCGTTGCCATCGAGCGCGCCCTCGAAGCGGCTGACCACGGCCGGCCGGTAGCGATCCTGGGCCATGTCCTCTTCCCGGGACCAGACCACCTTCATCGGTTCCCCCGGCCGCGCCTTGGCGATGTGTGCCGCGCGCCGCACGTAGTCGTCGTAGAAGCGCCGGCCGAACGCGCCGCCGAGATAGGCGTTGTGGACGGTCACCGCCTCCGGCGCCAATTCGAGGACGTCCGCCACCGCGCTGCGCGCCCCCAACGGATTCTGGGTTCCCGTCCACACGTCGCAGATGCCGTCGCGGGCCCAGATGGTGCAGTTCATCGGCTCCATCGTGGCGTGGGCGAGATAGGGAACGCGGTACTCGGCATCGATGCGCTCGGGCGCCTCCGCCAGCGCGGCTTCGATGTCGCCATGTTCGACCTCCGCTTCGCCGCCGCCATTGGCGAGGGCCGTGGCGATGTCGTCCTGGAACTGTGCGTAGATGCCCTCCTGGTCGATCGATTCCTTGCCGTTGGCATTCCACGTCACGTTGACGGCGGCCAGCGCTTGGCGCGCGTGCCAGTAGCCGTCCGCCACCACCGCCACGGCGTCTCCCAAGTCGACCACGTCGAGGACGCCGGGCATGGATCGCGCCGCTTGGTCGTCGAGCGCCTGCACCGTGGCGCCGAAGACCGGCGCCGCCAAGGTGGTGGCGACCTTGAGATTCTCCACTTCGGCGTCGATGCCGAACGCCGCGCTGCCGTCGACCTTGGGCGGGATGTCCAAGCGCGGCGCGGCGGTGCCGATCAGCCGATATTCCGCCGACGTCTTCAGCCGCGGCTTCGCTGGCGGCGCGACTTCGGCCGCCGCGGCGGCGAACTCGGCGTAACGCGCTTCGCGTCCGCTCCCGGCATGGAAGATGCGCGTGTCGCGCAGCGTCAGTTCCTGCGCCGGCACGCTCCACGCAGTCGCTGCGGCGTCGGCAAGCATCTGCCTCGCCGCGGCGCCCGCCATGCGCATTGCATGAAGGCCGCTGTAGCGCACGCTCGTGCTGCCGCCGGTGATCTGCAGGTCCATCGCCTGGCCGAGCTTCAGGAAGGCGCCGTCCACGGTGCCCACCAGAGCGCGCGGCAAGTCCACGTCGCCCAGCACGAAGCCCTTGGCCATCGCGTAGTTGGCGTATTCCTCGTGCGCCGGCGCTTCCTGCACCTGCACGTCCCGCCAAGCCGCATCCAGTTCGTCCGCCAGCATCTGCGCCAGCACCGAGTGCGCGCCTTGCCCCATCTCGGCGTGGGGGACGATTGCCGTGACGCTGTTGTCCGGCGCGATCTTGACCCAGGCGTTCAGCAGCGCCTCTTCGCCCTCGGCGACCAGCGGGCGGAGGCGCGGCGCGCGGTGGCCAGGGCGGATGGCGACTCCGACCACCAGACCGCCGCCAGCCAGCACGCCGGCGGCGATGAATCCGCGGCGCGTCCACTTGGCCGCTGAGGAGCGCTCTTTCTTGCTCATGTGCGCTCCTCGACTTTCTGCTGCGGGCTTGCCGACGCCGCGGCGCGCTTGATGGCGCGGCGAATGCGTCCGTAGGTTCCGCAGCGGCAGATGTTGCCGCGCATCGCGGCGTCGATTTCCGCATCGCTCGGCGCCGGATTGCTGGCCAGCAGGGCGCTTGCGGACATGATCTGGCCGGACTGGCAGTAGCCGCATTGCGGCACTTGCTCGTCGATCCATGCCTGCTGCACTGGATGCCGCTCGCCTGGTTCCGCCAGCCCCTCCACGGTGGTGACGGCGCGTCCGGCCACCGCGCCCACGGGCGTGACGCAGGAGCGGACGGCGGCCCCGCCGAGATGCACGGTGCAGGCGCCGCACTGGGCGATGCCGCAGCCGAACTTCGTGCCAGTTAAGCCGAGCTGCTCCCGGAGCACCCACAGCAGCGGCATCGCCGGTTCGGCCTCCACGCGGCGCAGCTCGCCGTTGACGTTCAATTCGATCATCGTCGTCCTCCGCAACCGCTGCCGAGCTTAGCGCAGCAAGGCGGCGAGCACGGCGTCCAAGTCCGCATCGGCGTCGTCCTTCAACCCGGCAAGCCGTTCGTAGAGGACCGCCGCGGCACCGTGAAAGCCGTCTGGCAAGTCCGCCGCAGCGAAGGTCGACGCGATCTCGCGCATTTCGCCAGCGAAGCGCCAGGCCTTGGGACTGACGGATTTCGCCGTAGCGGCGCTGCGCGCGGCGAGCTGGGGCTGGGAGATCTCCCATTCGGCGAGCAGATCGGCAGAGACGCCGTTCGCGGCAGCCAAGGCGCGCACGCCGAGCAGCAGCGCCGACGAGCCCTTGGTGAACGCGGCGTAGCACATCTTCAGCGCCGAAGCCGCGCCGACGCCGCCGCCTGAGACGACGCGGGCATCCACGAGGGAACCGGCGAACAGCGCCGCCACGGTCGGCGCCTGGTCGCCGGCCAGGTACAGGCGCGTCGCGCCCTCGCGCCACGCCGGCGGCCCGATGATGCCGCCGTCCACGTAGCGCGCGCAGACTGCCCCGATGCGTTCCGCCGTCGCCGGCGCGACGGCGTTGGCGTCCAAGTAGATGCCCTTGAAATCCGCCGCGGCGACTTCGGCAGCGACATCGAAGGCGGCTTCGGGCGGGCAGACCGAGATCGCAAGTTCCGCAAACGCTGCTCCTTCGGCAAGTGTTTCGAGCGGCGTCAGACCGGCGCCTTGTGCCCGTTCGCGAGTCGCTTCGCCGCGGCCGGCCGAGACCCAAGCGACATCGTGGCCATTGCCGACCAGCGCAGCGCCGATGGACGCGCCCATCGCCCCAGGATGCAGAAGCAGGACTCTCACCGTGGCGGAGTCGCGCGCTGGCCGCGCCGACGCATGGTCACAAGCGGTAGTCCAGCGGCGGATTCCGGTCGCCGAGCAAGGGCCGATAGATGAACCGCTCGCCACGCCGCTCGACGAACTCGGCCTTCGCCTGGGCGACGAGCGCTGGACTCAGGAACAGTTCGGCGGCGGCGCTGGCGAGCACCTTGGCGGCCAGCATCATGCCCTTGTGGCCGATGCTCATGCCGCCGGCGGCGACCGCCTGCCAACTGTGCGCCGGCGTGCCGGGAACCCAGGTGGCAGTGCCGAAGCCGGCCGTGGGCACCGCCCAGCTGACGTCGCCCACGTCCGTCGAGCCGGCCTTCTGGCGGAACGCGAACGGCAGCAGCTCCTGCGCCGACGAGAGCGGCCTCAGCTTGCCGAGGAGCGTCTTGCGGATGGCCTGGGCGAAAGCCGTCTCCGACTCGTCGTAGGCCACGCCGCCAAGGGCGGCCAGCTTGTCGTGCAGCAGCTTGGCCAGCACGTCGTTGCGCAGCAGCGGAAAGTTGCCGTGCATCACCTCGTAGTCCATGCGCGTGCCGGTGCCCAAGGCCGCGCCCTCGGCAGCGGCGACCAAGCGCTCGAACAGCGACTCCACCATTTCCGTGCGCGGGTGGCGGACGTAGTAGTAGACCTCGGCGAACTCGGGGACGACGTTCGGCGCTAGGCCGCCGTTCGTGATGACGTAGTGCATCCGCGCCGCCGCCGGCATGTGTTCGCGCATCATGTTGGTCATCATGTTCATCGCCTCCACGCCGTCGAGCGCCGAACGACCGCGCTCCGGCGAGCCGGCGGCGTGGGCGGAAACCCCGTGGAAACGGAAGCGCGCCGACTTGTTGCCGGTGCTGCTCTCCGGCACGGCGACGTTGCGGTCCGCCGGATGCCAGTGCAGCGCGACGTCGACGCCGTCGAAGAGACCGGCGCGGGTCATGTAGACCTTGCCCGAGCCGCCTTCCTCGGCCGGCGTGCCGTAGACGCGCACCGTGCCGTCGATCCCGCGTGCGTCCAGCCACTGCGCGACCGCCACCGCCGCGACCGTGGACGCGCTGCCGAACAGATGGTGGCCGCAAGCGTGGCCGGGCGCGTCCTGCACAAGCGGGCGGCGCTCCGGCACCGGCGCTTGGGAGAGGCCAGGCAGGGCGTCGAACTCGGCGAGAATGCCGATCACCGGTGCGCCCTCGCCGCGCTCGGCGACGAACGCCGTGGGCAGGCCCGCCACGTCCCGCTGCACGTCGAAGCCGGCGGCGGCGAGATAGCCGCTCAAGCGTTCGCTGCTGCGCTCTTCCAGATAGCCGAGTTCGGCGTAGCCGAAGATGTCGTCGGCCAGCCCAATCGCGTCTTCGCGGATTTCGACCACGTGCTGAATCGGTTCGTCGGCGGTGGGCGCTGGTTCCGCCCACGACGTTGTGCCGGCGAACGCCAGTGCCGCGGCGAACGCCGTCGTCCAGCCGCGGCAGGCCATGCCAGCCCTGTTCCCGCCCATCTTCACATCGAACCGCCGTCCACCCGCAGGATGGCGCCGGTGGTGAAGCTGCCGGTGGCGCCGGCGAGAAACAACGCCGCGCCGACCACTTCTTCCGGCTGCCCGCCGCGCTGCAACGCGATGGCCGTCTCGGCGTTGCGCTCGAAGGCGTCCATGTCCCATGCCTTCGAGATGTCCGTGAGGAACGGCCCGGCCTGGATGCAATTGACGCGCACCTTCGGCGCATAGGCGCGGGCCAAGGAGAGCGTCAGGGAGTTGACGCCGGCCTTGGCGGCCCCGTAGGGCTCAGAGTTCGGCGTGGCCTGCACGGCGGCGGTGCTGCTGACGTTGACGATGGCGCCGCCGTCGCCAGCCGCCATGCGCTCGCCGATCAGCGCGCTCAAGCGGTAAGGGCCCTTGAGGTTGACGCCGATCACCTTGTCGAACAGTTCCTCGGTGACCGCCGACAGCGACGGATAGAGCGGCGACATGCCGGCGTTGTTCACCAGCACGTCCACCTTGCCGAAGGCGTCATAGGCGGCGGCGGTCAGGGCGTCGAGGTCGTCCCAATGGCCGACGTGGCAGGCGTGGGGCAGGGCGCGGACGCCGAGCGCGCGCGCCTCTTCGGCCACGGCATTGCAGTTCTCCGCCTTGCGGCTGGCGATCACGACATCGGCGCCGGCCTTGGCGAAGGCGAGCACCATGGCGCGCCCCAAGCCGCGGCTGCCGCCGGTGACCAGCGCGACCTTGCCGCCGAGCTTGTACAGATCGTCCACCGCTTTCCCCCGTGAACGTGAACCCGTGGCCACGCAGTGTACTGTGTCGCCGCGAGGTTCGGGACGCTCGCCCGTCCGTCCAGCGCCCGCGGCAATGCTCACTTTCTGCACGGATTCGATGCGCTTTTGGACAATCCGGCGCCGGCGCGCTCCCTAGAATCGGAGCGAACTGTTCGATGGCGCAAGGAGCCGGAGCTCTTGTGCGCAGACGCTTGCCGCAACCGCCAGAGGAGGCGCCGTGAACATCAGCCTGGACACCGCCGGTTTCGCAAACTCCCTGCGCTTCGTGCTGGTCGGCGCGCTCATCGCGGTGCTGATGATTCCCTTGGCGCTGGTGAGCTGCGTCGTCGACGAGCGCCGCGCCTACAACCACGAGGCCATCGACAGCATCGCCGCGGCGTGGGGGGGAAGCCAGCGCGTCGCCGGGCCGGTGATCCTGATTCCGCTGGCGGCGCAGGATCGGGACGACCAACCCGCCACGGTGATGGTGATGCCCGAGAGCCTGGAACTGCGCATGGATACCCGCCACCAAATGCGGCGGCGGGGCATCTTCGAGGCGCCCATGTTCGACGTGGACGTGGCCGCGACAGGCCGCTTCGCGCCGCTCGACTTGGCGCAGCTGCGCTCCCGCTTCGGCGAACTGCAGCTGCAGCGCGCCACTCTCGCCGTCGGCGTTTCCGACCCGCGCGGGGTGCGGGAAGCGGCGCTGACATGGACGGCCGGCGACATGCGCGAGACCGCCATCGACTTGAGCGCGAGCGCCAACAACGGGCTGGTCGAGCCGGGGCTGTTCGGCGCCCTGCCGCAGCCCCAGGACGGCGGGGGGTTCTCCTTCACGCTGGCCTTGCGCGGTGCCAAGCGCCTCTCGGCGGTGCCGGTGGGCGACCGCACCCGGATCGAGATCGCTTCCACCTGGCCGCATCCGAGCTTCGACGGGCGCTTTCTGCCGGACCGCCACGATGTTCGGCGCGACGGCTTCGACGCCGCCTGGTCGACGCTCGACCTGGCGCGCGGACTGCCGCGCGTCGCCGCGGTGCGGCCAGCCCAGGGCGATCTCTTCGCCGACAAGGACTTGGGCTTCAGCATCGTCGAGCCGGTGAACCTCTACGCCTCGGTGAACCGCAGCGTGAAGTACGGCGTGCTGTTCGTGGTGCTCACGCTGGTGAGCGTGCTGTGCCTCGAACTGGCGACCGGAATGCGCTTCCACATCGTCCAGTACGGCGTCACGGGCGTCGCGCTGGGCCTGTTCTTCCTGACCCTGCTGGCGCTGGCCGAACACGTCGGATTCGCCCTCGGCTATGCCGCGGCGGCGCTCCTGCTCACCACCATGATCGCCTGGTACGCCTTCGGCGCCAGCGGCAGCAAGCGCCTGGGCACCGCGGCGGCGATCACGCTCGGCATCCTCTACGCCGTGCTCTACGCGCTGCTGCGTCTCGAATCCTTCGCGCTGCTGGTGGGCACCGCGGTGCTGCTGGTCGCCTTGGCGATGCTGATGTGGGTGACGCGCCGCTTGACGCCGAAGGCGGAGGGCCAAGAGGCGGCCTGAAGCGCCGTGGGCGGGCGGCACCTGCCGCCTGCCATGTAGGAAGACGCCCACTGCGGCGGGCGGAAATCGCCCCGCCGCTGGCGAAATCGGGGGCGGCGCCGCATCGCCGGCTGCCTGAGATTCGTGGCGCTTGCCTTGGCCATCTTCGCAAGACACACTTTGCCCCATCGCACGAACCGAGTGGAGAACGTCGATGGGGTTGTTGGATGGCAAGGTCGCGTTGGTGACCGGCGCCGGGGGCGGCTTGGGTCGCACACATGCGTTGCTCTTGGCCGCGGAAGGCGCGGCGGTGGTGGTGAACGACCTCGGCGGCGCCCGGGACGGCACCGGCGCCGGCAAGTCGATGGCCGACGGCGTGGCCGAGGAAATACGCGCTGCCGGTGGACGCGCGGTGGCCGACTACGGCTCCGTCAGCAACAAGGAACACGCGCAGGCGATGGTGCAGGCGGCGGTGGACAACTTCGGACGCCTCGACATCTGCATCTGCAACGCTGGCATCCTGCGCGACAAGTCGTTCAAGAACATGACCGACGAGATGTGGGAGGTGGTCAACGACGTCCACCTGCGCGGCACCTACTACACCGCCAAGGCCGCCTACGACCGGCTGCTCGAACAGGGCGAAGGCGGGCGCATCGTCGTCACCAGCTCCACTTCCGGCCTGCTCGGCAACTTCGGACAGACGAACTACGGCGCCGCCAAGGCTGGCATCGCCGGCTTCGCGCGCTGCCTGACCCTCGAAGGCGCCCGCTACGGCGTGACGGTGAACATCCTCGCCCCAACCGCGCTGTCGCGCCTGACGGACGACATCCTTCCCGAGCAGGCCAAGGACGCCGTGCCGCCGGAGAAGGTCTCGCCGACGGTCGTCTGGCTGTGTACCGACGACGCCAAGGACGTGACCGGCCGCACCTGGCTGGTGACCGGCAATCGCGTCTCCCTGCTCTCGTGGCAGATGAATCCGGTTGCGCACAAGGACGAATCGGACGGCCCGTGGGACGTCGAAGAGCTCGGCGAAGCGATCCTTGCCAGCAAGGAGACCTGGCCGCCGATCAACCCGATGCGCGGGGGCTGAAGGCCGCCGCGCGAGGAACCCGTCGCCGTTCGAGATCGAAGCCAAGCGTCGCGCGAGACGGCGCTTGGCTACTTGGACTGAAACAAGAGGACTTCGCCAAACCGATGACAAACAACAGCACACAAACAGCGGATTCAGGTGCCATGAGTCCAAAAGCACCCGAGAGAAAGTCAATCAAGGTGCCGCCCAGCGCGCTCTTCGAGCTCCTGGACGACGACTTCGCCAACTCTGTGGTCGAGCGTGCGTGCGCAAGCCGCGCCAAGGCATCTCCCGATGCCCGCAAGGCGCTCACCAATGCGGTGAAGCACTGCATCAAGCTACAGGGATTCAGAGACATCCTGCGCGCGCCGCCGAACAGGCTCGCGCCGGCGATTCTCGACGAGATCGACCGCTACAACGACCGCTTGGCGGAAGCGGTGCTGCGCGTCTGGGACGAATCGCAGAAGCCCCTGCGCAAAATCGTCGCGGCGCATCTCAAATCCGACGGCACGACCGTCGTTCGTCGTTGGCGGTCCTTCGCCACTGCCGAGCATCAAGAGGAGTGGCTGGCGCGCGGCAGTCGGCTGGCCGAGGAACACGCGGACGCCGACAAGAACGACGTGCTGCTGATGTTCTGGCTCGCTTCCGGCGTCGTGCCGATTCCGTCGGACGGCGAGGACGGCCTCTTCTTCGAATCCCCCCGTTTCCAGCGCTGGGTCGACGAACTCGCAAAGCTGCCGCCCGATGCGCCGGAGTGGTTCGAGGCGAACAAGTTCGGCGCCGTCGTCGCCGAATTGGGCGAAGAAAAAGTGACCACGCACATCGCCGGACACGTGACCTTGCTGGCGGAAGACATCGACAGCCTGCGGGAGAAGTTCAACGAGGAGCTGCGCTACCTTGAAATCGACACCAGCGCTTGGGCGAAGAACGCCGAGCAACACCTGTCCACGCTGCCGATGGCGAGCGCCATCGTCCACGGCCTGAAGGAACAACTGAAAGCATATCGTCCGATCCGCCAGCAAGCCGCGCTGCGGGAAGAGGAGAAACGCCGCGCCGCGGCCCGCGAAGAGCGCGAAACGGCAATCCTCAAGAGCGCCGCCGAGTGGGCGGAGTTGATGTCCGGGCCGCCCGACCCGCCGCTGCGCCAGATCGCGGATCAGCGCGCGGAATACAAGACGGACGGCGCAGAGGACGGCGGCGATGCGGCCGAGGTCGCGGACCTCCGTTCGCAAGTGGAGAAGCTCACGGAGGAGAACAAGCGCCTCGAAGAGACGCACCAGAAACTCGCCGAAGAGCTGCGCGAGTCCAAGGCCGGAATCCAGTTGGAAAAGGCCCAGCTCAGCGATGAAATCGGCGTCTTGAAGAACGACCTCGCGCAGAGCCGCGAGTCCGAACAATACTGGCGCAAGATGTACGCGGACTCCGGCAGTCGCGCGGACGAAGAACCCGAGGCGCCGGTGAGCTTCGCCAATGCCGCGGCGGCCATCGCCCACGCCGAGCGCACTTTCCCAACCCAGCTCGGCTTCGCGCTCAACGGCAAGTCGGAGAAGAACTACCCCTACCAGAAGCCCCAGGAAGTGTTCGACGCACTGGCCTGGCTAGCCACCGAATACCATCGCCTGCGCCCCAATCCCGGCCCCAGCCCGGACTTCGACCGCATGATCAAGGAAGCCTGCCCAGGCTGGTCCTACAAGCCGAACCAAACCGAAACGACCATGGGCATGTACCGGGAGTGGTACCAGACGTCGCGCGCCGGCAAGCTCTACGACTTGGCCAACCACATCGGCAAGGGCAACGGCAGGGATCCGAAGAACACCATCCGCATCGCCTTCGCGTGGGACGAAGAAGACAACCGCGTCGTGGTCGGCTACATCGGCCGCCACCAGCGCAACAGCCAGTCGTAGGATGGGGTAGGCGGGAAAGGCCGCATATCTCGCGTCGCGTTGATTTGGGGCAGCCGTTAATGCCGGACCGCCGACCCATCCGCAACTGCGCGCCGATGAATCAGCGGAGTTTCCAAGGCGGCACGGCGTCCCAGTCGAACGGCTCGATGCCGTCGTCCGTGATGAGCCAGATCGATGCCAGCGCCAGGAGCATAGCCGATGTCTGGGCCGCCAGCGAAATCTACGTTGCGTCGCACATCGACGGCCCTGCTCTCCGTCCTCTCTGTGCTCGGCGCCTTCGTCGCTTGCGAAGTCGCCCTGCGTCTCTTCCATCCAAAGTACGAGGACGTCGCTCAATCCCAGAGGTATCAGGCGGACGAGAGCCGGGTCTGGGCGCCGATGCCGAACACATCCCGCTACAACGCGCATCCGGACACAGGCGCACGCCATCCAGTCATCTACAACAACTTCGGATCAAGGCAACACCGGCACTTCGACGTGGACGCCCTGAAGCAAGCGGAGAACGTTGCCTTCTTCGGCGACTCGTACGTCGAGAACAGCGGCATCGAAGCGCAGTATTCGTTCACAGAGGTCCTTGACTTTCTGCTCAATCTCGGCGGGGAGCGCGCCTCGCACGACGACAGAGCGTTCAACGTCCTCAATTTCGGCGTCGACGGATACGGCCCTGGCCAGGAGTTCGTCTGGTACCAACAGTTCCCGCACAGAGAAGATCTGGACGATGTATTCTACGTCTTCTGCAACAACGACATCGAGAACTTCCATCACCACGGCCTCTTTTCCTTGGACGACTCTGGAGATTTGGTTCCAAACGTCGCTGTCGTGCGTGGATTTCTGACCACGGCGCTCTCAAGACTCCATTCGACATATCTCGTCCTGGATTTCGGCCAGCGATTGAATCTGCGAGAAAAGCGCGACATCTGGACTCCTCCCCCACGATGGTACGCCGCCCCAGCAGTTTCGAAGCCAATCGCCAAGATCAGGCGACGCATCCTGCTGCGAGAACAACGAGGAAGCGCTCTTTCGGGCGACCCGTTCGACGACAGCATCGCCGTGTTCCAGACTCTCTTGTTGCATTGGAAGGACGTCGTCGAGGAACACGGCGGAGAGTTTCGCGTGGTCGTCCTGCCGTATATGGATCGCCGGATTGTGCAAGGGATCTTTCCCGAGCAATTGGAGGTCGTGTACCTGTTCGATTGCTTCGACGACATGATCCCGGGGTTCGACGACGCGGATTGGCGCTTCCGCACAGACGCGCACTGGAACGAAGCTGGCAACATGATGGCGGCGCACTGCCTGTACCGCCTCCTTGAGCGCGAGACGAAAGCGTCTCGTCTCTCCGAGACGGCCTTGGCAAACGGCCTGCAGGAGTACTATTCCGCGGTCGGCACAGGCAACTGGAGCCCCCCCCCCCCCCCAGCCGACATGCTGCCCGCGACGGGCACTTTGGGCGAAGAGCAAATCGCAGCCAAGTACATGGCACTGGACGATCGCCGTCGGACCCTTGAGTCACTCTCTCGCAGTGCGCCCGTGGCCCGCGCAGACTGGCTCGTCTACCAGGTCCAGAAGGAGGCAAAGCGGGCACTTGCCTATGTCAAGACGCCATGTCGAGTGGAGGACAGACAGAGCACATTCTTCCTGCACGTCACGCCCCACGATGCGGAGCATCTGTCCGAGGGGCGGGCCATTCATGGATTCGACAACCTCGATTTCCATTTCGAGGATGCCTGGGGGATTGCCGCTGCGGACGAGTTGTCCAAGGAAGGCTGGATGCTCAACGACAGCTGCGTGTTGAGCATTGAGCTGCCACTCTATGGGATCGCACGAGTTCGCACGGGACAATACACGGTCGATGGACGTGTTTGGGACGTCGAGATCGTGTTCGACGATGCGACGTGAACGGCGCAGGAGACCGGACTCGATGGTGCCGAGGCCGCACAACGTCGCGTCTTCACCGTCTGACGGCTGGAGCGGGTGCCAAGCGCTCCCGGTGCGGTGTGGGGCAAGACCGCCACGGCGCGTCGAATACCCGCCTTGCGCCCAGCTCCGGCGGTGAGCACACTGCGCGGCATGTTCTCTGCTCTTCTGCGCCTCGAAGCCGCCGGCGCTGGCAAGTTCGCGGCGCCGGCGTCGCCCGACAAGGGCGAGCGGATGTTCGGCGGGCAGTTCCTGGCGCAGTGCTTGGCGGCGGCGCAGTCCACGCTGCCCGAAGCGCGGCCCACGCATTCGCTGCACGGCTACTTTCTGCGCCCGGGAGACGTCGACCTGCCCGTGTCGATCGTCGTGGACGCGGTGCGCGACGGGCGCTCGTTCTCTTCCCGCGAAGTGCGCGCCGCGCAGAAAGGCAAGGAGCTGTTCCGCAGTTGGAAAAGGCCCAGCTCAGCGATGAAATCGGCGTCTTGAAGAACGACCTCGCGCAGAGCCGCGAGTCCGAACAATACTGGCGCAAGATGTACGCGGACTCCGGCAGTCGCGCGGACGAAGAACCCGAGGCGCCGGTGAGCTTCGCCAATGCCGCGGCGGCCATCGCCCACGCCGAGCGCACTTTCCCAACCCAGCTCGGCTTCGCGCTCAACGGCAAGTCGGAGAAGAACTACCCCTACCAGAAGCCCCAGGAAGTGTTCGACGCACTGGCCTGGCTAGCCACCGAATACCATCGCCTGCGCCCCAATCCCGGCCCCAGCCCGGATTTCGACCGCATGATCAAGGAAGCCTGCCCAGGCTGGTCCTACAAGCCGAACCAAACCGAAACGACCATGGGCATGTACCGGGAGTGGTACCAGACGTCGCGCGCCGGCAAGCTCTACGACTTGGCCAACCACATCGGCAAGGGCAACGGCAGGGATCCGAAGAACACCATCCGCATCGCCTTCGCGTGGGACGAAGAAGACAACCGCGTCGTGGTCGGCTACATCGGCCGCCACCAGCGCAACAGCCAGTCGTAGGCCGGGAGGGCCGTAAACCTCGTGTTGCGTCGACTCCGGCAGCCGCGGACGGACTTGCAGGTGGTTCAGCCGTTCGCAACTGCGCGCGGCTGGATCAGCGGAGTTTCCAAGGCGGCACGGCGTCCCAGTCGAACGGCTCGATGCCGTCGTCCGTGATGAGCCAAATCGACGCTTCGGCGGTGCGCCCGTCGATGTCCAGGAAGCCGATCGTGCCGTATTGGGTGTCGTAGTTGTGGGGATAGGTAGGCGAGCCCGGGTTGACGCAGAGAATCCCGTTCGCTTCGGCGATCGACTCCGTGTGGCTGTCGCCGGAGACGATCACGTCCGGCGTTTCGTCCGGCCAGTAGCGGGCGATGAAGCTCTCCAAGGTCATTCCCGGCGGCGCATAGGCGGTGCTCGACGCCGGCCCTGGATCGGGAACGTAGTGCGTAAGGCCGACCAGCAGGGATTCGACGCGCATCGTCCAGACGTACTTCACGCGCGGATCTTCCGGCTGCACGGGGCGCCCCCCGGAACCGTCTTCGCCATTGCCCCTGGCGCAGTACACCGGCGCGACGGCTTCGAGCTCGTCGAGCAGCGCCAGATCGTGGACGTCGCCACCGTGGAGAATGCGCTCGACGCCGGCGAAGGCGTCGAAGACCTGCGGCCACAGGGTCGCGCGGGCCTCCGGGATGTGCGTATCCGCAATCAAGCCGATTCGAGTTGCCATGTCCTGTCTTTCTCTCTCTTCCTCTTGGTCGCCAAGGCCCTTGATCCACTTCTTCGTCCACTTTACCACCGTACGCCCGCCGTACTCCCCACCGTACCGCGACCACCGCGACCGGCAACGTGGCGTCTTTATCGTCTGACAGCTTGAAGCAATGCGCCGATGGTCGTGAGGTCGTCTTCGGACATGGCGCGGAAGCGGGGCGCCAGTTCGTCGCGCGCCACTTCGGTCGCCGATTTCGTGCGCGCGTCGGCCACGACGTCGAAGCCAGATGCAGCCAAGCGCTCCCGGTGGGCCGTGTGCGGCAATCGGTTCAGCAGGAAAGGCCTTCCGCCGCGCACGAACCGCCACGCCGCATCCGAATACGTCCAGTGGCCGTTCCACCGACTCGACGTGCCATGGCTGCGATAGTCGATCACGTGCGACGCGACTCCCCCCGGCTTGAGCCACCCATGCGTGGCGCGATAAAGCGCCTCGACGTCGTCCACGTGTTCCATGACGGCCTGGGAGAATAGGAGGTCGGCCCCGCCGGGCACGACGACTTGCTTTTGGTCGTAGGGGGCGAAGTAGCGGATGCACGACTCTCCCGACTCTCGCGAGTCGGCCGAATCGGCCGAGTCGGATTGCGCGAGCGCTTGCCTTACTCTGCGTACTTTGGCGTCGCTAGGCGTCGCGAGCAGCCCGTCGGGAAAGCCGTAGCTCGGCAGCTTCGGGTATACGTCTGGGAACTCGTCGTCGTCTGGTATCGGTGCGCGGCGTGCGAACAGGTCCGCCAGTTCGTCGAGCACGTCAGCGTTTTCGGCCACGTTCGTGTACCGAACCCAATCCACGACGACATAGCGCTCCGCCCCGGAGAGCAGCGCCGCCAAGCCGGCCCCGATGGAATCGCCGGGGCCGACCTCCATGACGACGTCGAATTTCGGCGCCAGCCCGTTCTGATGGGCGGCAAGGAGGTGCCTGAGCCACACCGAATAGCAGTAGCGCGCGGACGCTTTGCGCCGCCGCGCATGCCGCAGCAGGCCGACCGCCGCCGCATAGCCAGGCACGCGATGAAGCTGCCCCTTCGCCACCGCGGCAATGGAGTTGACGCTGACTTCCAAGGCGCCTCCCGTTTCATGTCGTGCTCCGGCGGCATCCGGCGCCCACAGGCAGAAACCATAGAGCCACCAGCGCATTCCATGCAAACCGCCGCGCTTCGGGCCTTTCACGACTTCCAGCGCCTCCTGCCGCCTTGCGCCCAACCCCGGCGGCGAGCACACTGCGCGGCATGTTCTCTGCTCTTTTGCGCCTCGAAGCCGCCGGCGCTGGCAAGTTCGCGGCGCCGGCCTCGCCCGACAAGGGCGAGCGGATGTTCGGCGGGCAGTTCCTGGCGCAGTGCTTGGCGGCGGCGCAGTCCACGCTGCCCGAAGCGCGGCCAACCCATTCGCTGCACGGCTACTTTCTGCGCCCGGGAGACGTCGACCTGCCCGTGTCGATCGTCGTGGACGCGGTGCGCGACGGGCGCTCGTTCTCCTCCCGCGAAGTGCGCGCCGCGCAGAAGGGCAAGGAGCTGTTCCGAATGCTCGCCTCTTTCCAGGCGCCGGAAGAGACCCCGGAATACGCCGCCGCCGAGATGCCGAGCGTGCCGCCGCCGGAGCGCGTGGCATCCACCTACGACGAGTTCACCTTGCGGCAGACGAACGAAGACTCCTGGCACGGCAGCGCCCGCCCGGTGGACATCCGCTACGTCAATCCGCCGACGGCGCCCCGTGGCGAGCCCGTCACCGAGACGCAGCTGATGTGGATGCGCGTGGACGAGCGGTTGCCCGACGCGCCGACCGCGCACGAGGCGGCGCTGGCGTATCTTTCCGACACGACGCTGGTGGACCACATCCCGCTGCCCCTCGGCCTGCGCTGGCAGGATCCCGGATTCGGCGGCACGAGCCTCGACCACGCAATGTGGTTTCATCGACCGGTCCGTGCGGACGAATGGCTGCTGTTCGCGCAGACCGTGGAAGCCACCGGCGGCGGACGCGGCTTGGCGAGCGGCCGCTTCTACACCCGCGCCGGCAAGCTCGCCGCGACATGTCTGCAAGAGGGACTGATGCGATGGACTACACCGAGTACAACGCCGGCCACTTGACCGGCCAGCCGAAGGCCGAAGACATCGCCATCCGCGAGCCGGAGACGTTCGCCGACGACCCCGCCTGCGCTTCTTCCGGCCCCACGCTGAATCGCGCCGACATCGCTAACTTCAAGGAACACGGTTTCGTCGTCAAGCGCGGCCTGATCGACGACCCAAGCGTGTTCGCGCAAATCGCCGATCATCTGTGGAACAACGTGCCGCGCGGCGTGCTGCGCCGCGACGACGCCGAGACGTGGCTCGCGGCGTGGAACGGCAACGGCCAGGGCGAAGAGCAGCGCTTCTGGCGCGACGAAGACGTGCCCCGCGTCGGGCGCTGCATCCACGGCAACTGGAAGATGCGCTCGCCCGGCGCGAACGGCATCGGCACCGAGCCGTTCCTGGTGCAGGGCATCGCCAACCATCCGCACATGCTGGCGATCGCCAGCGCGTTCCTCGGCGGCGCGGTGAAGCCGGCGCGCCGGGTGCGCGGCATCTACGCCGTCTTTCCCAAGCCGCCGTCGGCGCCCGGCCGCTTGGGTCCGCACGCGGACTACATGGCGGCGCAGATTTCCGCCATGGCGCTGGCGAGCGACATCCGTCCCCGCGGCGGCGGCTTCACGCTGTGGCCTGGGTCGCACCGGCTGCTGCATCCCCATTGGGACACCGTGCATGGCGGCAGGATGTCGCCGGAACGCGGCGAGGGCTTCCGCCTGGCGCGGGATGCGGCTCTCCGCGACATCACGCCCCTCGAGTTCACCGGCCGAGCAGGCGACGTGGTGTTCTGGCATCCACGCACGCTGCACTCCGCCGGCGTCAACGACACCGCATCCGACGCCGATGGGCCGCCCGCGGTGCGCTTGGTCGTGCCGTGCGACTACCAGCGCGCCGGCACGTCCTGCTTCGACGACGAGGAGTTCGGCCCGGGCGAGAAGTACCAATGGTGGGTGGACACCCGCAACTTCCGCGAGGATGCGCCGACCACCGCGGAGAACATCTTCAACGGCTGGGCGATCTAGCGTTTCGCGCTAGACTCCTTGCGCTGCGATGAGCATTGTTGGCCAGCTGGGTCTCGTGGCCGGCACGGAGTTTGCGAAGCGAACTCGAACGCGCCCGACAGGGCGCGCTTAGACTCAGCGCGAAGCAAAGGACAACCGGGGAGGGTGGATGTCCAAGCTCCTGGAAGTGCGCGATCTGCACGTGAGCTTCGGCGGCACGGCGGCGGTGCGCGGCGTCTCCTTCGACATCAATGCCGGCGAGACGGTGGCGCTGGTGGGCGAGTCCGGCTCCGGCAAGTCCGTGACGGCGCTCTCGGTGCTGCAGCTGCTGCCCTATCCGCAGGCGCACCATCCCGGCGGCAGCGTGCTTGTGAACGGCGAGGAAATGCTCGGCGCGGACAAGACGCGGCTTCTGGACGTGCGCGGCGGCGTGGTGAGCATGATCTTCCAGGAGCCGATGACGTCCCTCAATCCGCTGCACGTCATCGCCAAGCAGGTGGGCGAAGCGCTGGTCGTCCACAAGCGGCTTTCCGCCAAGGAGGCCCGCGAGCGCACCTTGGAACTGCTCCAGCTAGTCGGCCTGCAGGACGCCGAAAGCCGCCTCGGCGCATATCCCCACGAACTCTCCGGCGGCCAGCGCCAGCGCGTGATGATCGCCATGGCGCTGGCCAACGAGCCGCAGTTGCTGATCGCCGACGAACCCACCACGGCGCTGGACGTCACCATCCAGGCGCAGATTCTGCAGTTGCTCAAGGATTTGCAGGCGCAGTTGAACATGGCCATGCTGCTCATCACCCACGACCTCGGCATCGTCCGCAACATGGCCAATCGCGTGTGCGTGATGACCAACGGCGAGATCGTCGAGGCCGGTCTCAACCGGCAGATCTTCACCGCGCCGACCCACGAGTACACGCGCAAGCTGCTCGCCGCCGAGCCGAAGGGCGATCCCCCGTCGGCCAACAAGGCCGCGCCGTTGGTGGCGGAGGCGGACAAGCTCACGGTGAAGTACCCCATCGGCAAGGGCTGGTTCGGCAAGAGCCGCTTCTTCACCGCGGTGGACACCGTGGACATCGAAGTGCGCGCCGGGCAGACGGTGGGCGTGGTGGGCGAATCCGGTTCCGGCAAGACGACGCTGGGCCTCGCCATGCTGCGCCTGCTCGCCAGCGAAGGCGGCATTCGCTTCGACGGCGACGAGATCAGCGACGTGAAGCGCAAGGGCCTCATCCCGCTGCGCAAGGACATGCAGATCGTCTTCCAGGACCCCTACGGCAGCCTGTCGCCGCGCCTTTCGGTGGTGCAGATCGTCGAGGAGGGGCTGGCCATCCACGAGCCGCACGTCGCCAAGACGGAACGCCGTCGGCGCGTGGCCGAAGTGCTGGAGGAGGTGGGGCTCGAGCCCGAGCACATGGATCGCTATCCGCACGAGTTCTCCGGCGGCCAGCGGCAGCGCATTTCCATCGCCCGCGCCATGGTGCTGCGCCCGCGCTTCGTTGTGCTGGACGAGCCCACGTCGGCCTTGGACATGTCCGTGCAGGCGCAGATCGTCGACCTGCTGCGCGAACTGCAGGCCGCCCACGACTTGGGCTATCTGTTCGTGAGCCACGACTTGAAGGTGGTGCGCGCCTTGGCCAATTGGCTGATCGTGATGCGCGACGGCGTGATCGTGGAGCAGGGGCCGGCGGCGGAAGTGTTCGAGAATCCCAGCAGCGACTACACCAAAGCGCTGTTCCACGCCGCCCTCGATTTGGAAGCGGACGAGGAGGTCGTGCGCCAGTAGGCGCGGGTCGTGCGCCAGTAGGCGCGGGTCGTGCGCCAGTAGGCGCGGGTCGTGCGCCAGTAGGGTGTCCGTCGGCGGTGCTTGCCTCGTCGCCGCCGGCTGATGGCGACACGGAGCACAGGATGGCAGCCATCATCACCGACCGCCAGCGCGACTCTTTCGCCACGCATGGCCTGCTGCAATTGCCCTGCTTCGTGCCCGACGCGCTCTTGGCGCCGGCGCGCGATGCGGTGCTGCGGGCGGTCTCGCGCCATCCGGCTGGCGCGCCGCTCCTGCGCGACGGCGAGTGGCAGCTGGGCAGCTTGGAACGCGAGGGCGACGTCGCCGCCGGCGCGAATCTGGCGAAGGGCGCCAAACGGGCGCGGGCGCTGCGGGAAGTGTTCACGGCCGACCTCGGCGAGACGATCCAAGACCTGCTCGGCGCATGTTCCTTGGCGACGCTGGGGCCTCCGAGCCTGTTGTTCACGCTGCCGAACGCGCGCAATTGGACGGTGCCGCGCCGCATCTGGCACGTCGATCTGCCGCGCCTGCCGTTGCCCGGCACCCCCGGCGTCCAAGCGTTCGCGTTCCTGGACGACGTGGCGCCGGGTGGCGGCGGCACCTTGGTGGCCACCGGCTCGCACCGGCTGCTGAACGACCGCGGCTTCGTGCGCTCCAGGCATGTGAAGCGGGCGCTGAAGCGCGAGCAGTGGTTCCGCGATCTGTTCGGCGACGACTGCGAAGACCGGCTGCGCTTCATGGAACGCGGCGGGCGCATCGGCGACGTGGACGTGCGAGTGGCCGAGCTGCACGGCAAGGCCGGCGACGTGGCGCTCACGGACATACGGCTGCTGCACACGCTGGCGCCGAACACCGCCGAAGTGCCGCGCATGATGGCAACCCAGCGCTACCTGCGAGAGGATGCATGGGCATTGCTTGGCCAAGACGGCCAGGGCCGACCTGAAGAGGAGCAACGACGATGCAGCGATTGACCAGTGGCTACGGGCTTGTCGAAGGCCCGCTGTGGGTGCCCGGACGCGGATTGCTGTTCAGCGACGTCCACGGCGGCGGCGTGTTCGCGCTAGACGAGGCCGACGAAGTGAGCACCGTGTTCGCGCACCGGCGCGGCATCGGCGGCATGGCGCTGCACGAACGGGGCGGCGTGATCGTCGGCGGGCGCAACATCGCCTTCAAGCGCTTCGACGGCGGCGACACCGTGGTGCTCTTGGACCGCGACCCGGAACACGGCAACGTCGGCTACAACGATCTCGCCACCGATGCCGCCGGACGCATCTACGTCGGCTCGCTCGGCAGCCCGGTGTTCGAGGCCGGCGAACAGATCGCCGGCAACCTGCACCTGATCGACCTCGACGGTTCGAGCCGCATCGTCGCCGAAGACGTGCTCCTCACCAACGGCCTCGGCTTCTCGCCGGACGGCAAGACGCTCTACCACTCCGACTCAAGACGCCAAACGGTCTACCGCTACGACGCGGCGCCGAACGGCGACTTGGGGCCGAAGCAGGCCTTCGCCAAGACCGCCAACGGCGCGCCGGACGGCCTCGCCGTCGCCGAAGACGGTTCCGTGTGGGTGGCCGTGGCCGGCGGCAGCGTGGTCAGCGTGTTCAACGCGGACGGTTCGCTGCGCGAGAACATCGAGGTGCCGATGCCGATGGTCACCAGCCTCTGCTTCGGCGGCGACGACCTGCGCGACCTCTACGTCGTCACCGGCTCCGACGGCGTGGAAGGCGACCGGCAGGGCGCGGTGTATCGGCTGCGCGCAGCGACAGCGGGCCTGCCGGCGCCGTTGGCGCGGATCGCCATTGCGTAGCCTCGCCGCGGCGCAAAGATCGGGATTGCCGGTGGTTGGACGTTGGCTATCTTGTGCAAAACGGACCTATTCGTGATGTGAATACTTACTTCGCTCGTACACCTTTGTACGAAAAGAAAATCCTTGCCATTTCTCCCGTCAATCGCTACGGTTTCCATACGTCTGGCGAACGCATCGAGGGCAAGGAAGTGAAGGCAAGAAGAGCGAGCGAAAGGGCGCGGGCAGGAACGAAACGGATTCCGCACGGCGTCGACGGCAACGCCGCGCTGAAGGCGAACGGCGCCCTCGAGGACGCCAGCGAGCCACTGGCCAACGCCGCGTTGCCGCCGCTGCGCGCGCCGGCCGCCTCCGGGCCGACTTCCGATCTCGATTTCGCCGGCTGCGACGGAATGCCGGCCACCTACGAGCAGTACATGCTGCTGCGCGACGCCAAGCGCCGCATCGAACTGTGGGACCGTGGCGCCGGCATGGCCTGGGAACTGCGCGACGGCCCCACCGGCATGCACGAATGGCCCATCTACCAGCTCAAGGAGATGATGGTGCTCATGGCCGCCGTGCGCGGCGTCCCCGTTCCCTGCTACGGCAGCCGCGGCCTGGCCTTGCTGGACGACAACGACCAGCGCCTGCGGGTGCTGCATCCGGACCAGTCCGTGTACCTGCATCGCCCGGCGGAACACGACGGACACGGCGACATCCCGGTGCGGCGCTGCGGCTATCCAGACATCGTGATGGAAGTGGACAACACCACGGACACGCGCAAGGGCAAGCTCAAGCTGTACGAAGACATGGGCGTGCCGGAACTGTGGATCGACGTGCCGGAACTGTCGCTCGACTACGCTGGCCAGAAGCCCCCGCGCCGTCCACGCGGCCTCGTGCCCGGCCTCACGATCTTCCTGCTCGAAGACGGCCGCTACCAGGAGCACCCCGCAAGCAAGGCGCTGCTCGGCTGGAAGGCGGAGGAAATCCACGTCGGCCTGAACGACCGCCGCGGTCTGTCCCCAAGCCACTGCGAGATGCTGGCGCACTTGGGCCAGCACTTCGGAGCGCAAACGCGCACCGGCCCAGACGACCATCCACTGATGCGCATGATGCGCCAGCAGAGCCGCGACGAAGGACGAACGGAAGGCCAGGCGGCGATGGTGCGCCAAGTCCTGCAACGCCGCGGCGTCGCCCTCTCGCCGACGTTCCCGTCGAACGTCCCCAACTTCGCCGAAATGTCTGCCGATGCCCTGCTCGATGCCGCCATGGCCTGCGACAGCGAACAGGACTTCCAAGCGCGACTGCAACGCCCCTGAGCTCGCGCCTCAATCGGCGGCTGGCAGTGGCGCTGCCCGCGTACGAAGGTGCGCACGGTACGAGACGAACATGGCCCAAGATAGGCAGATCGAAGATAGGCAGATAGGTCCCTTCGCTCACGGCGTTGCCGGCATGGGTTGATCCGGCGCCGCCTCGAATCCCACCAGCGTGCGCGTTTCCTTGCTGAACTCCACGCCGATCAGGTGGATGGGCCAGCCGCGGGCTCGGTACTTCTCCGCGTAGTTTCGTTCGCGCAACTGCGCAATGGCCTTTCCCTCCGTTGATCGAGACGCCACCACCTTGAACTCGAACAAGAAGATTTGCTCGCCGAACACCACGGTCATGTCCAAGCGGCCGTGGCTTGTGCTGTCCTCCGCCGTGACGTCGAAATCCTGAGCGGCGAACAACGCATAGAAAACGCTTGCGTAGTAGCCCTCGTAGTCCGCGATGTCGTTCTTCGTGTGCCACTGGTACGGAATGCTGGCGAACACGCTGCGCAGCAATTTCGCCAAGCCGTCGAAGTCGTTGGCTTGCAGCAGGTTCGGCAGCTGAACGCGCAGATCGGTGGCCAACGGGGGCGTTGCGCTCAAACGACTGAGCAGCCGGTCTGTCAAGCTCAGCCGCACTTCCCGATTGGGGTAGCCCAGACGGTAGATCAGGCGGCGCCCTTGCCGCTCGGCAGCGCGGATCGTCAAGTAGCCGGACTGAAACAGCAGCGCCTCCGTCGTTGCCTTCTCCACGTCGAAGTCGGAGAGCAGCTCGCCGGTGCTCAGCGTGTTGTCCAAGGCGACGGCGCTGACGCCGCGCTCGAGCAGTTGGTCGACGATGTAGCTCGATGTGCCGGTCTCGAACCAATAGGCGTCGAACTCCCGTCTGTCGAACAACAGCAGGATGTCGTAGGGGTTGTAGACCTTCTCGTCGCCCAGCCAGTTGTAGCCGTTGTACCAATCGCGGATGGCTTGCCGGTCCAAACCCGGCAGCTGATCCGCGAAGGTCGAATCCAGATCGGCGTCCGTGTAGCCGCACAAGGTCGAATAGCGCGGATCGAGAGTGATGTCGGCGAGGTTGTTGAGGCCGGAGAAGATGCTCACCTTGGAGAATCGGCTGACGCCGGTGAGCAGCACGAACGCCAGATCGGCGTCGCAGGCCTTGACGATCGAATAGACGCCGTGCAGGAAGTCGCGGTTGGCGCGGGCGAGATCGGGCGTGGCCAAGGCGTCCAGTATCGGCTTGTCGTACTCGTCGACCAGGACGACCACGCGCTCGCCGGCGTGCCGGCGCAGAGCGCGAATCAAACGCCGCAGGCCCACCGCGGCGGTCTTCGCCTGTACGGCAACGCCCGCTTCCGCGGCGATGTCCGCGAACTGGTCCAGCAGGTTCTCTTCCAATTCGTCTGGCGTGCGGAAGCTGCCGCTCAAGTCCAGCCGCACCACCGGATGGCGGACGCGCCAATCCCAGTGTCCATGCACGTCCAGCCCCGTGAACAGCGCCTCGCTGCCCTCGAAGAGCTCTTTGATCGTGTCCACCAGCAGGCTCTTGCCGAAGCGCCGCGGGCGCGACAGGAAGTAGCACTTGCCGTTCTCCACGAGCCGACGGATCTGTTCCGTCTTGTCGACGTAGTAGCAGCCGCGTTCGCGCACGTCGCGGAAGGTCTGCATGCCGATTGGCAGCTTGCGCGTTGCGGCGTCCGCCGGCGTCATGTCGTCGATCAGTCCCACGGGTATGCGATCGGATTCGCCCAACCTAACCCTTGCGCCATCCACGTTCAATCTTCATGCGTGCGTACACGCGTCGAGCGTCATGCCGCGACTCCCACGCAATCGCCGCCGACGGGCGCAAGGACGGGCTACAATCCGCCGCACTCGCAGCGTCAGCCCACCGCATGGCCGATTTCTTCGATCAGCCCATCCTGAACTCGCCCTACGAGGAGCCGGGCGAGCACTGGGAGCTGGACGACAGCCGACATCCGACCAACAAGCGCATCGGCAGCCGCCGACCCGCGTCGTTCATCACGCCGGTGCCCAAACCGCGCAGACAGCGGCGGCAACAAGCAGAGATGGTGCTCGACCGGGCTGCGGCCGAAATCAGCGGCGACGGGCAGGGCTACGACCTCAACGCCAACATCAACGCCTTGCGGCGACAGCTCGACGCTTGGCGACAGCTGCCGCCCCAACAGTGGCGGGTGACGCCGCAGACCGCACGGCTGCTGCAACACTGGCGGCACCATCCTTTCAGCGGGATCCGTCCGTTCTTCTGCCAAGTGGAGGCGGCGGAGACGGTGATCTGGCTCACCGAAGTGGCGCCGCGCCTTGGCCGCGAAGCGCGCAACATTCTCACGCACTTGCAGAACGCCAACGACGGCGCCAATCCGGGGCTCTCGCGCCTCGCGTTGAAGCTGGCCACCGGCGCCGGCAAGACCACCGTGATGGCCATGCTCATCGCGTGGCAGACGGTGAATGCGGTACGGCATCCCGGCAGCCGCCGCTTCACGCGAGGCTTCCTCGTGGTCACGCCGGGCGTCACTGTCCGCGAACGGCTGCGGGTGTTGCAGCCGAACGACCCGGACAGCTACTACCAAGCCCGCGAGCTGGTGCCGCAAGACATGCTGCCGGACTTGCAGCGCGCCGCCATCGTCATCGCCAACTACCACGCCTTCATCCGCCGCGAGGACATGGCGCTGGCGAGAGGCAGCCGCATGTTGCTGCAAGGCCACGGCCCGGCGCTGCAAACCCAGGAGACGGAAGGCCAGATGCTGCAGCGGGTGCTGCCGGAACTGATGGGCATGAAGCGCATCCTGGCGTTCAACGACGAAGGCCACCATTGCTACCGCGAACGCCCTGCGGAGGAAGCCGAGGAAAGCGATCTCAAGGGCGAGGAACGCGACGAAGCCAAGCGCAATCAAGAAGCGGCCCGGGTGTGGATCTCCGGCTTGGAAGCCGTCCATGCGAAGCTGGGCCTAAGCCGCGTGATCGATCTCTCCGCCACGCCGTTCTTCCTGCGCGGCTCCGGCTACGCGGAAGGCACGCTGTTCCCGTGGACGGCGTGCGATTTCTCGCTCATGGACGCCATCGAGTGCGGCATCGTCAAGCTGCCTCGCGTACCAGTGGCGGACAACGTCCCCAGCGCGGAAATGCCCGTCTACCGCAACCTCTGGGAGCACATCGGCAAGGCCATGCCGAAGAAGGGCCGTCGCGCCAACGCCGGCGCTCTGAACCCGTTGGATCTGCCGGTGCCGCTGCAGACCGCCCTCGATGCGCTGTACGGGCACTACGAGCGCGTATTCGACGAATGGCAGCGCGCGAAGATCGACGTGCCGCCGTGCTTCATCGTTGTCTGCAACAACACCGCCACCTCCAAGCTCGTCTACGACTACATCGCCGGCTTCCATCGGCAGCGCCAGGATGGTTCGGAAGAACCGGTATTCGGCCGCTTGCCACTGTTCCGCAACTTCAATGAAGACGGCAACGCCTATCCGCGCCTGCGCACGCTGCTGATCGACAGCGAGCAACTCGAATCCGGCGCTGCCTTGGACGCCAACTTCCGCAAGTTCGCCAAGGACGAAATCGAGCGCTTCCGGCGCGAAATGGTGAATCGCGGGGAAGGTCCCCGCGTCGCGGGGTTCACGGACGAAGAGTTGCTGCGCGAGGCGATGAACACCGTGGGCAAGGCGGGTCGGCTGGGCGGCGAGACGCGCTGCGTGGTATCCGTCTCCATGCTCACCGAGGGCTGGGACGCCAGCACGGTGACGCACGTACTGGGCGTGCGCGCCTTCGGCACGCAACTGTTGTGCGAGCAAGTGGTGGGCCGGGCGCTGCGCCGCCAATCCTACGAATTGAACGACGCCGGCCGCTTCGACGTGGAATACGCGGACGTGCTCGGCATTCCGTTCGACTTCACTGCCAAGCCAACCATCGTGAAGCCGCAGCCGCCGCGCAACACCGTGCAGGTGCAGGCCGTCAGCCCAGACCGAGACGCCTGCGCGATCCGCTTCCCGCGCGTGGCCGGCTACCGGGTGGAGCTTCCCGGAGAACGTCTGGCAGCGAATTTCGACGACGACTCCATGCTCGAGCTCACGCCCGAAGACGTCGGCCCGGCGGAAACGGAGAATCAGGGCATCCTTGGCCAGAGCGTCCTGCTCACCTTGGCGCACACCGCCTCCACGCGCCTTCCCACGGTGGCCTACCACCTTGCCAGGAATCTCGTGGAGACCAAGTGGCAGGACGCCGACGGCTCGCCGAAGCTGCACCTCTTCGGGCAACTCAAGAACATCGCCATGCAGTGGCTGCGCAGCCATCTGGTCTGCCAAGGCGGCACGTACCCGGCGCAACTCCTCTACAAGAAGCTCGGCGACGAGGCCTGCGAGCGCATCACGCGCGGCATCGTCCGCGGGAACATCGAGCGCGGCGCCGCCACCGTGCTGCTGGACCCGTACAACCCATCCGGTTCCACAGCCGACGTCCACTTCGCCACATCCAAGGAGACCTACCGCACCGACCCGCGCCGCTGCCACATCAATCACGTCGTGTGCGACAGCGGCTGGGAGGCCGAATGCGCCCGCACCGCCGAGACGCATCCCAAGGTGCATGCGTACGTGAAGAACCAAGGGCTCGGCTTCACCGTGCCCTACCGCTTGGGCGGCGAGGCCCGATCCTATGTGCCAGACTTCATCGTGCTGGCCGACGACGGCCACGGCGAAGACGACCTCCTGCACCTGATGGTGGAAGTGAAGGGCCGCCGCCTGGAGGATGCCAAGGCGAAGAAGGAGACCGTCGAGACGCAGTGGCTCCCCGGCGTCAACCGCCTCGGCGAATACGGGCGCTGGACGTTCGTGGAGCTTCGGAACGTGTATCGTATGCGCGAAGAGATCGACGCGGTGCTGGCCGAAGCACCGCACAACATGGAAAGCAGACGATGAACGACGAACCAGCCGAACAGTCCCGAAGCGGGCGCCGGTACGTTTCCCTCGAGAACCTCTACTTGGACCCGAACAACTATCGGTTCGCGGACCATCCGGACTACCACAAGGTCAGTTCGGACGACGTATTCAAGGCCGATGTTCAGCGGCGCACGACCACGTTCATCCTTGGACGGAACCGAGCGAACGTCCGAGACCTCATCGCCAGCTTCAAGGAGAACGGCTGGTTGGAGCTCGACCCGATCTTGGTCCAAAAGCAGGGCCGCAAGTACCTTGTGATCGAAGGCAATCGGCGCGTCGCCACGCTCAGGCACCTCCAGCAACGGTACAACGCGTCCGCCATCGAACTCGGCAGCCTAGACCCTGCCACCTTCTCGCGGCTGCCCGTGGTTCTCCATGAAGACGCGGATGAGCTCCACCACCTCTTGATGATGGGGTTGCACCACATCAGCGGCAAGCGCCATTGGCCAGCCGTCAGCCGTGCGATGGCGATCAAGCGTCTTCACGAGCACCTCAATGGCGATGCCGATGCGGTCTGCAACGCCCTCGGCATCACAAAACGCGACTTCAACCTGTCAATACGGACACTCGCGCTCGTCGGTGCCTACAAGGAGAGCGACTTCGGCGACCAATTCGAGTCCGATCGGTACAATCTGTTCCGCGAAGTACTGACCAGTCGGTCGATGCGCGATTGGCTTGGTTGGGACAACGACACCATGAGTGCGGCCAACGGCGCCAATCTGGAACGCTTGTTCCAGTGGATGTCGACAGAACCAGAGCCCGAGGACGATGAGGACGACACCCGCGGTCGTGTTAGCGTCGATCCTGTATTGACCACGGCTAGCCACGTAAGAGAAATGGCGAAGTTCATCGACGATCCAAAGGCGGTCAAGGAACTGGAGGAGACGCGCAGCCTACAGCAGGCAACCCTCTCCAGCGAGATTCTGGTGAAGAACGACATCGATCGCGCGTTCGCATCGTGCGACCGAGGGCTTGAGAAACTCACCAGCCAAGTGAACCAGCTGGAAGGCGACGATCTGGACCGGGTTGCTCAGATCATCGGAAGGTTCCAGGGGCTTGCCTTGGCTCACGAGCGGCGGCCCCCTGGGGACACGACCGAGAGGATGCCTTGGGAGCCCTTCAACGAGTCCAGGTCGTCGCAGTTCTCGAATGTTCAGATAGGGGCGTACCGTGGCGTCGCGGGAGTTTCCCTCGACGGCCTGCGCCGGATCAACCTGATCGCCGGCGTCAACAACGCTGGCAAGACTTCGGTGTTGGAAGCCGTTCATTTGCTTGCCCATCAGAACGACGAAACCGCCTTGCTCAATACCATGCGTTGGCGGGGCAAGTGGAGAGGCCCACCAGACCCGGATTGGCTTGCAGACCAGATCCCGCCACACATCTGCGTCTCTGGGAGCTTCGACGAAATAGAGAACAACACTGCAGAAGTGGTCGTTCAGCGCAAAGACGATGCGGACGAACGCATTGGCGACCAAGCGTCGTTTCTAAAGAGGTATTTGATTGAATCACGCTACGGAAGTTGGGCCCAGAGTACGGACGTCGCGCTGTTTTCCGACCGCCCCCATCGAGCGCACTTCGATGGCCGCCATTGGCTCTGCCGCTGCTCGCTCACCAGCCCTTTCGTCGCCAATCGCATGGATGCTCTCGTGAAGGCCCACGACGCGGCAGTTAACGCGGGGACGAAGACGATGGTGATCGACTTCATAAGGGAGAACATCGACTCGCAGGTCACCAGCATCGACTTCTTGGATACGCAGCGCCGGTTCTTGGCGAACCATCCCGATTTCGAGAGGGCACCTGATTTGGCGTCATTCGGCGACGGCCTTTGGCGGGTGTTCGAGATCGGCATGCTGCTTGCCAGCGTACGCGGCGGCGTGCTCTTGATCGACGAGTTCGAGAGCGCCATTCACCCGCAACTGCTAAGCGACTTCACGCGTACCGTGCAGCAGCTTGCGGTCGACCTCGACGTGCAAGTGTTCCTCACGACACACAGCAAAGAGGCGCTGGACGCCTTCATCACGAACAACTACAAGACGGACGACATCGCCGCCTACGCCCTCCGGCGCAGTCCAGACGGCATCGACGTCCGCCGCTTTGATGGCGACCAATTGCTGCTGCTTCATGAGGCGGCGGACTTCGACCTGAGGGGAGCAGCCACGAAACCGACGGCATCGCCTGCTGGTTCGTGGACACGGACTACAACCAAGAGAGCTTCTTCGTCCGCCAAGCCTACTTCCTCGGCGCCAGCGACCCCTACAAATCCTTGAAGACCACGCTGAAGGCCGAAATCAACGCCGACGCCTGGGCCACCCTCCACAGCAACACCTCCCGCCCCTTCCCCAAGCCGAAGTCGGGTCGCATCGCGGTGAAGGTCATCAACCACCTTGGGGACGAGGTGATGAAGGTGGTGAGGGTGTGACGGATGTGCCCCTTTTTGAGAGCCAGCACCGTACTCGCCCTCAATTGAACCGCATACCGAAGAGCCCACCCGTCTCCGTCGCGTCCGTCAGTATTGTCTCAAGCGTATGGTCTCTTACGTCGAACCCATCAGAAAATCCCTCCCTTGGTATCGCGTCCGAATTCAACGTGACGATATATTGAAAGCCAAATCGCTCTGCACGCTCTGCCCCGAGCTGTAGGGCATTTGCTACCTGTCGCTCGTCTACTCCGTCGAAGAGGTGGCTGTCGTGAACGAGAAAGCGTGGGAATCGACCCCGTTCGGCGCACATTTCCGCCAGCATGAGATCGAAACAGAATATCTGCATCGAGGTAATGCCCCGACTGCGCTCTGCATCGATATGAACTTCCAGGTTCGGCCCATTCTGCGCACCGTCGATCGTCAAGCTGCCGGCGCGCTCGTAGAGCGATTCCGACAGTTCCTCAAATCGTCGAATGGCGTCGCTTACGAGTCCGCTCCGCTCGTGAATGTCGGAGCGCAACTCGATGGCCAAGCGGTTGCGATCGATGTCCAGTTCGGCCTTCGTGTTCTCTAGACGTTCGGCGTCCGCCAGCCGCTGTCGAAGGGCTTCGCTGTCGCCCTCCATGCGGCCGAGCTCTTCGTGCAACGCAGTGTAATGTTCTAGCGCACCGCCAGAGTCCAGTATCTGCATGACCTGCCGCCGTCGCTTGTCCAACTCGGTTCGCCGATCGTTGCGCTGGGACACACGCTGCTCAGCACTGCGGATCTCTGCGTCGAGATGCGTGCGACGGTTCTCCACTATCGCGCGATGGAATCGCTGCACATCGTCCAATCTGTGGCGGACCAGCTCCGGTAGAACAACACCTGCTTCCCTGTATAGGTCCTCTAGTTCCCCGAAGGCTGGTGGATCTTCCACGTCGAGCGTGCCCCGCAGCTCTTTGACGAGGGCTTGGTCTGCTACGTTCTGTTCGGCGATGCGTCCTATCTCGTCCGTCAGTTGGTCGGCTTCCTTTTCAAGCTCGGCATACTCATCGACCACATGGAATGATCCTAGTTGACGACGTAGTTGGCCGACTTTGCTCTCCGCTAAAGTTAGTCGCGTCCTTAGTTCCGGCGCCCGACCGAGATAACGGCCCAAGTCGCCGGACCGAACGGCTTTGCGCAAAGCGCGCAAAGACCGCTCCTGCTCACGAAGCTCTTGGAAACGACTGGAGATCTGCCAGTCCAAACCTAGTAAGTAGGAGATAGACACCTGTTGGTCCCATGTCTGCTGTGCAGAAGCGTGCTGGGTCGGGCGCTCGAAGCCACCACCAAAGTGGCGTCGCGCAAAAAAAGAGAACAAAGACCGGAAGGTTGGCTGAAACCGATTGCCGTCATCCTCGCGTGGCAGGGAAAACCAGTGATGTCCTAGGACGCGCTTCCAATCCTCGTTTTTCAGATAGCCTTCGCTGGATCCTCCCGCGAGCACGTCGTCGAATTGCAGGTGACCCGCATCGGAAAGCTGAATGACGCTGGGCTTGCCGCCACTTCGGGCGGCCGACACCGGTCTTGATCCGACATCAACGCGTGCCTCGAAGGTCCAGTCGCGCAATGCGTCGGATCGAAAGATGCTGTCGGGCCGTGCGTCGCCTCCGAAAATGAAATGCAGGATTTCCAAGAAGCTCGTCTTGCCCGCGCCATTTCGCGACTGTCGATCACTGGCACCTTCGCTCTTCTCCGCCAACAGGATGTTCAACCCCGGACGGAAGTTCAGGGGTTTGAATGTGGGAAGGTCGCTGTCCAGCCGATGGATCATGCGGACCTTCGACGAAGGACGCCGTTAGCCCGTTCCACCGCGCCGAGCATGTACAGCAGGTCTACAGCAAGAACAAACCACTTATAGTCGACTACGGTTGTTCGGGGATCTTGGGCCGCACGGGTTCGGACATCGTCCCACAGAGCGGAGACCGTCTTAGGCGTCGCCAAAGCGGTCAAGACCTCCCCGCCAACTCCGAGCAGCGCACGCTCCGTTGGTGTGTGTTTGTTCGGCAAAATCATGGCGATTCGGCGGCGGCGTCCTCGAAAATGTCGCACCGCTCGAAGTAGTAGGAGAGGACCGCCAGTGCAGCTGTTTGGCGCTTGGGGGAACCGCCGCCGCCTGCGCTTTGCTGTAGCTTGGCGAAGATCTCGTCTGGCGACAGTCCTTGTTCTCGAAGTTGTCCGTAGCGTCGTCGAAACGCGACGGCGATTTTCTCGCCAAGATCAGGCCGCGGGTGGTTGCGGAAGTGGCGCTCCACCAATGCCTCCTTCCTGCGTCCAGCCCTGAGCAAATCCGCCACATCCTCCGAGAGGGCGTTGCGGTGCAGCTTCTGTGCGGAAGGCGGCTCTAGCGCTTGCATATCTGGGGCCTGCGTTTCTTGCTCTAGGGCCTCGATGACGGGCACAATGTCTTCAATCGTGACGCGATCGATTGCGTCAGCTGACGGCGCGGCGCCGAAGACGACCTCGCAGCCCGCAATGTCGAGCTTGGCGAATAGCTCCTTTTCCAAGTGGGGAAGCCCCCAGACGGAAATCCCAACCCTTGGATATCGGGTGCGTAGTTCATCGAGGTGTTGAATCGCCTTCGGCGGAAGCCCAGCCTTGCCGTTGTGTACCAACGTCCACTCCCGAATCCAGCTGGGCCAATGATCGACCGCACCGTGGAAGTCTTCGTCAATCTTGGCGATGACTTCCCCTTGCACTAGCCGTTCGGGGGCGTAGCACTGAAAGATCGTCCCCGTGCTCCGACGCCGGCCATCACACTTGAAGTCACCATCGGGCCCATGCGCGGCCACGGGCTCGAAGTCCGCGCCAAGGGCGTGGCTTGCGAGATCGGCGAACCACGCTTCGAACTCCATACCCTTCTTCTCGCTGTAGGCGAGCCGGAACCGTGCCCGATACAGTTCTTGTTGGAGCGATGTCATGGATGGTGGCTCCAAGCTGCCAAGCATCAGGCCCAGCGCGAATCGATGCGGCAACCTTAACGCATCTCTTGGCCAGGTCAAGCGGCGACGCCGTTTGGGGTGATCGGACTCACGCGGGGCACACAAAGTCAATTAAAATAACGACTTATGATTGAATCGCACCTCAGAGAGGAGCAATGGGCGGTACTGGAAATCCCGCCACGCCCCGCGCCTTGGTCCCATGCACGTCACGGACACCAGCCATTCTCTACGGCACCGACTCCCCAAGGGCGGCTGAAGGATGGCGACCGTACCGTAGGTGCCCTCCGAGGACGCAGCTACGGCACCGCACGCGCCTCTAGCCCAACTTCACCTCCACCAGCCCCCCAGTCACGGCAAAGTGGATGTAGCAGCCTGCCACTTTGCGCCCGGCCGCTTCCAGCGCCTTGCGGTAGGCGTCGAGTTGGCCACTGTGCTTCAGCGCTTCCTCTTGCCAAGTGGATTTGCGCTGCGGCGAGGACTTGTGGTCGATGATGAGCCAGCCGGCGTCGGTCTCGGCCAGCAGGTCCACCAGGCCGCGTACAGCTCGGCCGTCGTCGAGTTCGTGGTGGAGGGGCGTTTCCACTTCGATGCGGGAGGGCGCGAAGTGCTGCTCAAGGGCTTGCTGGAATCGGCGTGCGGCGGCTAGGGCATCGGTGGCGGTCAGGTGGCCGTCGACTTGGTGGCTGGCGAGGATTTCCTTGGCGCGGGCGACGCCTTCTTGCGCTGCGAGCGGGTTGACGAGCTCTGCGGCGATGACGGCGTGGAGGCCGGTGCCGACGTCCGTCATCTCCTTGCCGAGCAGGGGGATGCGTTCGCCGAAATCGATGATCTGGCCGACCTCGGCGGCAACTGGCGGCAAGGACGATGGCGACAGGAAGCGGCGAGTCTGCACACGGCGGTCTCGTTGCTCGAACCAGCGCGGTTGGTAGGCGATCGTTGCCGGATTCGCACGGGCCGCGTCGATTTTCTCTACGCGGGTTGGGATGGCGATGTCGCCGGGGAGCGTCGTTTCGCCGCTGTCGCCCGAGGGGATGGCGAAGTCCTGCATGAAGCTCTGCATCCACACTCCCTTGCCTGGGCCGCGCGCGGCGGTCTTGCTCGGCAGGGCGATCATCAAGCGGTCTCGGGCGCGGGTCGTGCCGACGTAGGCGAGGCGCAACTGCTCCGCTAGACGCCCTTCTGCGCAGCGCTGCCCTTCCTCGGAATCGACGACGGCGTCCAACGCCGGCAGGCCGCTCTTGCGGTTGCCGAACACGTTGGGCCAGTAGCGAAGTTGGCGATGCGCGAGCGGTGCGGCGATGTCGAAATCGCTGGTCAGTTCGATGCGCGTGTCCCACACCGGCAAGCGCGTCTCGCGGTAGTCGAAGTCCGTGCAGATCACCACCGGCCACTCCAAGCCCTTGGCGCGGTGGTAGGTGAGCACATGGACGGCATTGCCGCTGGTCACGACCGGTTGCAAATCCAAGTCCGGCGAGCTCGGGTGTTCCAGCCAGAGCAGGAATCCGCTCAGCGTGCCTGGGTCGTGGTGAGAGGCGGCGTGCTTTTCGTACTCCACGGCCAAGTCAAGGAAGGCGTCCAGGTTCTTTTGTCTTTGGGCGGCGCGGATGTCGTCTGGCCCCCAAGCGGCGACGATGCGGCGGATGTCTACTTCGTTCAGCACCCGGGCGACGATCTCCACGGGCGAACGCAGGGCGCTATCGTCGCGCAACTCGCTCAAGCGCCGAATGATGGGATGGTCGTCTTCGCCCCAGGCGATGGCCTCTTTGCCTTCTTCCAGCCAACGCAGGCGGTCTTCCAGCCATTGCTCCGGTTGCTCGCCGTCGGCCAACGCCCGTATCTCCGCGCTGGCCAACGTGTCGGCGCTGTCGGCAACGCGGCGCAGACAACTCCTGGCCAGCGTGATCTCCGCCGTCGTCAGCAGGCCTAGCAGCGTCATCTTCATCGGCAGTTGCCGGCCACGCAGCGCTTGGGCGATCTGCTCAACATGGTCGTTGGTGCGCGCCAGCACGGCGATGTCGCCGTAGTCCACCGGGCGTTCGTTGCCGGATACCGGATCGGTGACGAGTTCGCCATCGGCCACCAGTCGCGCCACGCCGTCGGCGACCAGCTGCGCGCATTCGGCGATGTTTTTCGCGCCGAGCTGCCAAGTGACGACGGCGGCGCCGGGCAATGCGCCGCGCTGTGCTTCCAGCGCGACGGCATTCCGCTCGATGGGCTGTTTCGGGTCGTTGCCGAAGTTGGCGGCGAAGAGTTCGTTCAGGTAGTGCAGCAAGTTGGCCTGGGAGCGCCAGTTCCGGCGCAGCACGTCCCGCTCCGCATTGCCGGCGGCAAGTCCTTCGAGGGTAGCGAAGACAAGCATCGGGTCGCAGCCGCGAAACTCGTAGACGGCTTGCTTCACGTCGCCGACGAAGATGACGCGATTGGCTAGCGCGGCGAGTTTCAGGAACAGCGCCAACTGCATGGGATTGGTGTCCTGGAACTCGTCCACCAGGAGCAGCTCCACTTCGTCTGCAAGGCGGGCGCGCACGGTCTCGTCGTCCAGCGCGTGCAGGGTCAGCTGTTCCATGTCGGCGAAGTCGATCAGGCCGTGGTCGGTCTTCAACTGGGTGAAACGCCTCATGCAGTCGGCGGCGGTCTCGAAGACGCCGTGGGTGAACGCGCGCAAGGCTTCTTGGAACTTCGGGTGCCGCTCGTAGAGCACGGCAGTCTGCGCGACAGGCGCCCAATGCGCGGACGATTTCTTGGCGCCTTGTTGCGTCGCCAAGCGCATCCAAATCTGCCACGGGCAATTGTCGCGCTGCAAGGAGGCTTGGGATTCCGCGAGCAGTGCGCGGTATTCCTCGGTTTTCTTCGTGCCGTCCTTCGGCATCTCGATGGCTTCCGCGACATGGCGCTTCAGTTCGTCGGTTGGGTCGGTCTCCAGCGGCTCGCCGAAGAAAGCCAGCAAGTCGTCGGCGTTGCTCTTCGCCATGCCGCGCAATTCGTCCGCGCCGATGTCGTTTTCGCGGGCGATGTCGACGATTGTCTTCACGGTGGATTGCCACTGCGGATCGTTTCGTTCCACCAGTCCCAGGCGATAGGAGAGCGCGTTCATCATTCGCACACGCGACAGATCCAACTCTTGATCGAGCGCCTGGTTGAAGAACCGCGTGCCGTCTTCAAGGCTCATCACGTTCAGCTGCGGCGACAGGCCCAGCTCGAAGGCGAAGCGCTTGAGCAGCCGTTCGCAGACGCTGTGCATGGTGCCGATGAGCGATTCGGCGCTGCGCTCCGCCAACTCCAGATGGCCGTTCGCAAGCAGGCGATCGCGCACCCGCTCGCGCAGTTCGGTTGCGGCCTTGACGGTGAAGGTGGTGCCGATGATGCCGGCCGGCGTGGCATCGCCGGTGAGCAGCGCTTGCTCAAGCTCTTCCGTGAGCCGATACGTCTTGCCGCTGCCGGCGCCAGCGCTGATGAAGGTGACGTGATTCCAGTCCGCTGGGGCAGGCGCGTCGTTCATTGCGAAGGCACGACGCCGGTGAGCCATGCGAAGTCGTCGAAGCGATCCGGGTCGACGCGGGTTTCCAACCCGTCGGCTGGCGGCTGCGATTGGTCATCCGGCTCGGCGCCGGCATTCACCTCGATCACGCCTTGCGCTAGCTGCTTCTGTCGCCAAGCGCGGGTGACGAGACTCTTGTTCCAAACCGTCTCGGCGCTATCGGGGCCGCTGGCGCTATCGGCATCGCCGGCGCTTCGCGCGCGAGGGAAGAAATCCGCGCTCGGCGCGAGCACGTTGCCGGTGGTGACGATGTAGTAGCCGGACGAAGGCCAGTCGTTGGCGCTCAACGCGAAACCGTAGATGGCCAACTGCAAATGCCGGCCTTCCTTGATTTCAGCTTCGCGAAACGGCTGGCTGCCCCACTTCGCGTCGAGCACCGCGCGGGCGCCGTCTTCGGCAACCAGCAGCAAGTCCACGCTGCCCTGCAACTGGCCGTCTGGAATCTCCCGCGCTACGGGATGTTCGGAGAACACTTCCTGCACATTGGCGTCGCGCAAGTGCGCGAGCAGCCGATGCAGCGTCTCCTCCAAGGTGGTTTCCACGCGCTGCCGATCCACGCCGCGCCCGTATTCCAACAGCACTGCGCCTTCCTTCTCGATTAGGTCGGCGATTACGCGGCGCAGCCAGCCGTCTACGTCGTCCTCCCCGAGCGCCTGCCAATTCGGGTAGTCGTCGAAGAACCGCTCGAACAGGCGATGCGCCAAGCTGCCGTAAAGCAGGGGCCCGTCTGAAACGCCTGCGATCCGGCTGCCGCGCAGTCTGGCGTGGTAGTTCAGCACCCATTGGTGCGGGTAGTAGTACGCCTTGGAGAGACTGGAATAGGACTCCACCTCCCGCGCCGGAATCGACCTTGCCAGGTTCCACCAGCGCCGCTTGCCCGGCAGCTTCTGCAACGGCAACGGCGCGAGGGAGAGCCGCAGCACTTGGGCGGCGTTCGCTTCGCCGTGCAGCAGCGCGTCGTCGAGCGGCGCTTCACGCCAACCGTGCATTTGTTCGGCGATTCGCGCCCACAGCGGATGGCGGCCTTCGTCTTCGTCGTGAACCACCAGCACCAGGCGCCGGCGGCAGTTGAAGACCGGCCGCTGCCAGGCGCGAGCGGCGGCGGCAATGGTCTGCTCCGGCGTCGGCAGGCGAACGCCCGCTGCCGCCAGTTCGCGCTGCTCGGCGGGAGAGAACGCGGGCGTTAGATTCAGGCGCAGCGGGGCGATGTCCCACCACAACACGTCGTCCACCGGCGCCACGACGTTGCCGGGATGGGCCACTGCCGCCGCATGGCCCGCTTCGGCAAAGGTGCTGTCGTCCGGCAGCGAGCGCGTTGCTTCATCCACCAGCCGATCCACTTCGATCTTGGAGACGCGCTCGACATCGAGACGTCCGACAGCGCTGGCAAATGCCTCCGCTTGGCTAAGCGCGGCGCGATAGACGGCGGCCGATTCGTCCGTCCCCGGCGCTCTCATCCGCCGCCCCAGCCACGCGGCGCAACGCATGGCGCGTTCGCGCAGCACGTCCACCGGCGCGCCTTCCCGCACCGGATGGCGGGCCGGCATCGTCCAGAACGCCACTTCGTCCCGGCCTTCGTCGATTGCCTCGAGCGCCCTCTGCCACGCCGGGCCGCCGATGCCCGGTTCCGAAGCCACCGCTTCCGCCAGCCGCGTTCGCGCCTTCCACCCAAGCGGCCCCACCGGATGGATGAGGAATTGCAGCAGGCGGTGCGGATCCAACGGCTCCCAAACCAGCGCCAAGGCCAGCTTCAACACCTGGCCGGCGGCGCGGAAAGGCGAGTAGTGCTGGAACCCGGCGCGCGGCAGGCCGACGCGCTCGAAGGCGTTGTCGAGGACGATGCCGTCGCGGGTGGCGATGACCACCGCACTCCCATCCCTTCGCTGCCGCACGACTTCGGCAACCGCCTGTGCCGTCACGTCCCGGGACAGCGCCCGAACAACCACCAGCGAGCCGTCGCCGCGCAAGGGCTGCGGAGCTTCGCCTCCGAGCAACGCCTGCAACTTGCCGAGATCGGTCTCCGGCGCCGCCGCGGGCGTGGCCTCGGGAAGCGGCCGACCGCCCAGACGCTCCGCCAATTGCCGCCAAAGCAGCGGCAGGTCGCGTGGATCGTCCAGCAACTGCAACGTGACGATTTGCGTGCGTCTTGTACGCTGCGCTTGCAGGATGCGCCGCAGACGTTGCCCGGGCGAAGGCGCAACCCGGCCCGCAGCGACGGCTTCCACCGCCGCCACATCCGCCAACCGCAGCGACGTCTGCGGCGGGAAAGAACCGTCCCAGCCGTGCAGATGCCACTCCCGCCGCCAATCCAAGAGCGTTCGCGCCGTGCCCACGGGATCGACCGCGAAGGAGCGGTGGTAGAAGCGCGTCAGGTCGTCGCACTCGGCCAGGCACTCGCGGTACGCCGCCACGTCTTCGGCGGGATGCGCCGCCACCGACGCAATGCCAAGATCGCTCTCCAGCAGCCGCAGCATCCCGCGCGGGCCAACCGTGGTCTCGCCCACAGCGGTCGCGGCGCCAAGATCGAGGCCGTCCGCGTGCAAGCCGAATCGCACATGCATGGACGAGCATGTTAACGCGGAAGCAGATGCGCGCACCTCGCAACCGATTCTCCGAACACAAGAATACTGTGCGTATAATCAGACCTTCATTCTTGCGATGGATCCGATGTCGTCCGCCCTCCAAACGGCGCAAGAGCCGGCGCCACAGAAGCGAAACGGCGCCTATTACACCCCAGAATGGCTGGCGGCCATGCTGGTGTCTTGCGCTGCGCGCACAGCGGGCGACTTGCTGTTGGACCCGTCCTGCGGCGATGGTCGATTCCTCGCCCACCACGGCAACAGCGTCGGCGTGGAGCGGGATGCGCGGGCAACGAGTGCGGCGCGCCAGCGGGCGCCGCAAGCGCTTGTTGCCAACGACGAGTTCTTCGCGTGGGCGGAACGGGCGCGACGGGACGGCAAGCGGTTCGACTGCGTGGCCGGCAATCCGCCGTTCATTCGCTACCAGACGTTCAACGGCGCGGTGCGCCGCCGCGCCTTGGCGCTGTGTTCGGAGATCGGCGTCGCGTTCTCGGGCTTGTCGGCTTCTTGGGCGCCCTTCCTCGTCGTGGCGGCAAGCCTCCTGCGCCCGGGCGGGCGCATGGCGTTCGTCGTGCCAGCAGCCATCGGGCATGCCCCCTACGCTGGCCCGCTCATGGAGTTTCTGGTTGCGAACTTCCGCAAGGTCTTCGTCGTCGCCGTGCGCCGCAAGCTGTTTCCGCGCCTCTCCGAAGATTGCTGGCTCTTGTTCGCAGAGGGTTTCGGCGGCGCCACGGACGCCATCGACTTCGCCGCCGTGGATGCGCTCCGATGCCAAGATGCGCCGCCGCGCCCGTGCACGCGCATCGATGTCGCCGAATGGCGCGGCGTATGGCGTCGGCGCCTCCGCCCCTATCTGCTCCCGCCCAAGGCGCGGGCGTCGTATTTGGCGGTGGCGAATGCCGCCGACGGCCAGCGCTTGGCGGCAGCGGAGACCGGTGCCGGCCGGGGCAAGTGGGCTGGGTCAGCCCCGATCCGCTTTGGCGACTTGGCGGACATCGGCCTCGGCTACGTCAGCGGCGCCAACGGCTTCTTTCACATGACGCCATCCGAATCCCGTTGCGCGGGCATCCCGGAAGGTCTTCTGCAAACCACCGTGCGCAGCGCAAGGGTGCTGCCGCAGAGGCAACTGACGGCGGCGAACGTGGCCCATTGGCGACGTGCGGACGAGCCGATGCTGCTGCTCCGCATCCCCAAGGCGGCCACCGTGCCGGCACCGGTGCGGCGCTACTTGGACAGCGCCGCCGGTCTGAGCGCGCGGCAGGGATACAAGTGCCGAAACCGCACGCCTTGGTATTCGGTGCCGGACGTGCGCGTGCCGGATTTCTTCCTCGCCTACATGGCCGGACGGTCACCGAACCTGGTCCGGAACGCTGCCCGTGCCACCTGCTCCAACGCCCTGCACGGCATTCGGCTGAGGCGCCCCGTCGCGATTGGCCAGCTGCTCGACACTTGGCAGGCGCCGCTGACCCAGCTCAGCTGCGAACTCGAAGGCCACGCCTTGGGCGGCGGCCTGCTCAAACTGGAGCCGCGCGAGGCCGCCCGGGTAATTCTTCCGCTCAGTCGAGCGCAGATGAACCGGCCTGTCGCTGATTTAGACGAGGCGGTGTTCACGATGCGCTCTTGGAGACACTATGCCGAACGACGTTCCAGCTGAAGGCAGCCAACGCCGCGGCGCACCGACTCGAGCCGAGGCATTCAGACGCTTCGCCACCTTTGCCGGGCCGACGCAAGGCCAACAGCACATCAAACCACTGCACGAGTATGTGACGGCGCGGCTCGTCCTCGAGGGCGGCTTCGCGCCAGACGAACTCCGTCCGCATCCGCCGCTGCGAGTCGTGCCGGGCACAAATCGCTTGATGTACGCCCCGGAGGATGCGAGCAGCGCCGAGGCCACGATACTCGGTGGCCTCAAGACGAAGAACGTCGACATCGTGGCAACGAAGGCGGGGATTGGGCCGGTCCTCGCCATTTCCTGCAAAGGCATGACGGGTGCGTTCAGGAACCTCACAAACCGCCTGGAGGAGACGATTGGGGAGTGTACGAACATCCACATCGGCTACCCAATGTTGGTGTTCGGCTACCTGTTCGTCGCCAGGGCGAACCGCGCCGGTCATCACACCGCAACTGACGCGGCGTTGACGGCCGACGGGCTGCCGGTCGAGGCGCTCGTCCGCTTCCATGCCGCCATGGCGGAAATGACCGGACGGCTCGGAGTACGCGACGACTTGAGCCGCTACGAAGCAGTTGGCATGGCGTTGGTTGATACGCAACCAGGATCTGCCGGACAGTTGGTAGAGGAGTTCCCGCCCTCCGATAGCCGCATCAACTTCAACGGCTTCTTCGACACGCTCTACCAGCGCTACGACGAGCGCTACGTCGTTGGTGCGCCCTTGCTCCAGTCGCGCACCCGTCGTAGAGCTTGGGCGGAAGATTCGCCAGTTCTTCGAGACTGGCTGGCGGCTTCGGAGCTCGACTACGAAATTCGCATTTGGCGCGAATAGTCCGTCAGGCGAATGGCTCGGGCGGCACGAGTAGCCGGCTACAGCGGAACGGTCGCCGAGTGGACGCGGTCGCGAATCCATGTGGCCGTCGTCGCTTCGCCGGCTTGCGAGAGCGCCAGCACGGTCCACAACTCGCCGATGGTGTGGATGCGGACGCCGCGTAGCGCCAGCAGCAGGTCGCCAGCGATCATGCCGCAGCGGTGCGCGAATCCGTCGGCGGCGACTTCCGCAAGCATTAAGCCGGTGGGCGTCTGTTCGGTCGTGGCGCCGAGATCAGGGCCCCATGCGGCGACCGGGGCGACCACCTCGCGCTCCAAGTAGAGGCGGAAGTCCGCAACGATGCGGTGCCAATGGGCGCGCACGGCGTCCGGCATTGCCGCCATCGGCACCGGCAGTTCGGATTGCGCCACGGTCACCCGCGTTGGCCAGCCCGACGCATTGGCCGGGCCGGTTTCGATGCGTATTTTGGAACCGGCGCACGGCTGGTCTTCCTTGACGGCGAGCAACTCGCGCTGCGGTTGGCGACACAGCACCGTGGCTCGGCAGCCGCCGGCGCCGCCAAAGCTGGGAAAGCCGGGAATGCGACAGCTCGCGTCGTCTTCGGAGATGGTCAGTCTGCGCCAGACCGTCGCGAGCGGATGTTCAACGTGGAAGGTCTCCCGCAATTCCTCCATGGCCGTTGCGTCAGTTGGCGAGCGGCCCTCTTTAGCGCGAGTAGTCCGCGTCGCCCGGCTTCCCGCCCGGCGACGAACCCGCCAGTGCGCGCTGCTTCGGGGCCGAGGCGTATTCGCCGCGGAAGTCGCCGAAGGGGCCGTCGCGCCATTCGAGGGCGGCCTTCAAGCCGTCTTCGCGCACGCGGCGGCCGAATTCGCTCGCTGCGGGACGGTGCTTGGACATGGCCTCCACGTCCGTGCCGGACATCAGGCCGGTGCGGATGCCCATGATTTCGTACTGGCGGTTCACGGCGCGCTTGTTGTAGTTCAGCTGGTCGTTGTCGATGTGGCCGAGGCGGCGGGCGTACTTGGTGGTGAACTCCTCCAGCTCTTCCTTCGGCTTGGCGAAGGTGGCCCAGCCGAAATCCTCCATCTCTTCGCCGCTGAACCAATCGCCGGTGTAGGCGAAGGCGCGCGCCTTGCCGGGCTTGAGCAGCCACGGCGCCCACATCATGTCCATGGTGCCCATGGCGCGCACCGGCGGATAGCCGATGCGGGCGTCGTTCGCCACCATGCGCATGTCGCACATCGAGGTGAGTTCCGTGGCGCCGGCCAGGCACCAGCCGTGGACTTGCGCGATCACCGGCTTGGCGAGCTCCCAGATCGTCCAGTGCCCCATCAGGGCGTGGCGCGACCAGTCGTAGTGCTGCGGGTGGGTGGAGCCGGTGTCCGGCATCTTCGAGCGTGCGCTCACGAAGTCGCTGTGCTCGTCTGGGTTCGGCGCCAGGTCGTAGCCGGCGGAAAAGGCGCGGCCAGCGGCCTTGAGGACGATCACGCCGATGGCCGGGTCGGCCTCGGCTTCCTTCATGGCGTCGTAGACCTCGCCGCGCAGCGCGTGGCTCAAGGCGTTCAGCTTCTCCGGCCGGTTCAGCGTGATGAACGCCAAGCGGTCGTCGGTCTCGTAGATGATGTTGTTGTAGGCCACCTGCCCTCCTGATTCCCAACTGCCCCTTGCGGGCAGCGCAGGAACTTACCATGTTCGCGTCGTGCGCCTTTGGCGCCGGCGCCTCCTCAAGGACGTTTCGAGAGCGCAGCGTCGCGTGCGCGCCGCATGTCGTCGCGCAGCGTTGTCGCCGCCTGCCGTGCGGCGCTCTCCCAATCGGCGCCGTCGCTGGCGAAGAGAATGCTGCGCGACGCATTCACCGCCAGTCCGCCGCCGTCCGCGTCCAGGCCGTGGGCGAACACGGCGTTCACGTCGCCGCCCTGGGCGCCGACGCCGGGCACCAGGAAGGGCAACGTCGGCGCGCGTGCGCGCACGGCCGCCATCTGTTCCGGGAAGGTTGCGCCGACCACCAGCCCCAGGCCGCCGGCGTCCTTCGCCGCCACCAGTTCGGCCACGCGCAGATAGACCGGCTCGCTCGCCGGATATTCCTGCAGCCAGGCGCTGTCGGCATTCGACGTGTGGCAGAGCACGAACACGCCCCGAGACCATGCCGCGAAGGGCGCGATGGCATCCCAGCCGAGATAGGGATTCACCGTCACCGCGTCTGCGCCGTACACCTCGAACGCTTCCTTGGCGTAGAGCTCGGCGCTGCTGCCGATGTCGCTGCGCTTGGCATCCAGAACGACCGGAATGTCCGGGTGATGCTCGCGGAGGTGGCGCATCAACAGCCGCAGTTCCTCCTCCGCGCCCATGCCGGCGAAACAGGCGATCTGCGGCTTGAAGGCGCACGCCAGATGCGCCGTGGCGTCGACGATGGCGCGACAGAAGGCGAACAGCGGATTCGGCTCCGCCGAGAAGTGCGCCGGCAGGCGTTCCACCCGTGGATCCAAGCCCACGCAGAGCGCGGAATCGGCGCGTCGGGATGCGTCGCGAAGCTGTTCCTGGAATGTCTGGGGCATGGTGCTCGACATATGACGCGGCCTGCGCTTGGTATAGTGAACAGCGTAGCGCATCTTGAGGAATCCAGCCCATGAGCCGCGATTGGAACGAACCCGTCCGCTACCCGGACCCAGACGTGCAAGTGGTCGATCGGCGCTTTCGGAAGTACGTGCTTGGCAGCGCCGCCATCGAACGCCTCTACACGGGGTGCCGCTGGGCCGAGGGGCCGGTTTGGTTCGGCGACAGCCGGCAACTGCTGTGGAGCGACATCCCCAACGACCGCATCCTGCGCTGGGACGAAGACAGCGGCGCGGTGAGCATCTACCGCCGCCCGGCGGACAACGCCAACGGCAACACGCGAGACCGGCAGGGCCGCCTGGTGACTTGCGAACACGGCGCCCGGCGGGTCACCCGCACCGAACACGACGGCACCGTCGCGGTGCTCGCTGACACCTTTGAGGGCAAGCGCCTGAACGCGCCCAACGACGTGGTCGTCCACCCGGACGGCGGCATCTGGTTCACCGATCCGGGCTACGGCATCCACGCCAACTACGAAGGCCACAAGGCGCCCTTCGAGCTGCCGGAACGCACCTACCGCATCGACCCGCAGACGCTGGCCATGACGGTCGTGGAAGACACCCTCGTGAAGCCGAACGGCCTCGCCTTTTCGCCCGACTACAGCGTGCTCTACATCGTCGACACCGGCGCGTCGCACAAGCGCGGGCATCCGCGGACCATCTCCGCGTTCGACGTGGAAGACGGCAAGACGCTCGCCAATCCGCGCATCTTCTGCGACATGGGCAAGGGCGGATCGGACGGCATCCGCGTCGATGTGGACGGCAACGTGTGGTCGGCCGCCGGCTGGGGCGGCGACGGCTACGACGGCGTCCACGTCTTCGCCCCGGACGGCACGCTGATCGGTGCCATTCACCTGCCCGAGGCGGTCTCCAACGTCTGCTTCGGGGGCGTCAAGCGCAACCGCCTGTTCATCACGGCATCGCAGTCGCTCTATTCGCTGTATGTGGAGACGCAGGGCGTGCCTTACATGTAAGGGCAAAGGGGCGAAGGGCGTCCCGCCAAACTGGCTGCAAGACTTCGTTGGACGAGGCCAGCGAACTCCGCCCCGGGCTAATTGCGACGACGCACCATGTCGTGCCAGCGAAACAAATCCTGCAAGTGCCCGGCGTAGAACCGGCACAGACGTCCGTAGCCGTGGGTCGGCGCGCCGGGGTCGAACAGGCGCCGCAAGCTGTCCGCGCCGCTGTGCCAGCCGGCGGCGACGCCGATCCAGGGCGTGCCCGGGCCGCCCGGCTGGTAGGCAAGTGGGCCGCCGCCCTCGAACGTCGATCCTTCGTGCCATGTGTCCAGCAGCGTGAACATCGTCGCCTCGCCGTGCGACCTGATCTCGAAGCGCAAGCCACCGGTGCCGGCGTACGCGCCTTTCGGTTCCGCGAAGTCGATGTATTCGCGCTCCTTGAAGGCGGTGACGGTGTTCTCCCAGTGGTGGCTGAACCGTCCGCCTTCGCGCAGTTCCAGAACGTGGATCGGCATGCCCCACCACCTCGCGAGGCCGTCCTGCGTGCTGATCGCCTGCCACACGTCGTCGAGCGGCGCGCGCAGGCGCCGAATCCACGCCATGGCGTGGCGGTCCACCAGACGTCCTGCATCGCCCAGCAGTGCCGCGTCGGCACGGGTTTTCACGGTGCCTAGTCCTGTCCCGACTGCGCTATGTGCCCGTGTACTCCGGCTTGCGGCGTTCGCGGAAGGCGGCGACCGATTCCTTGCGGTCGTTGGCGGCGCGGTTGCCGTACTCTAGGCTGGTGAGCTCGAAGCGCAGCGCGTCCGGCAGCTCGCATTCGACGTTGTGCTGCAGCACGCGCTTCGACATGCGCAGCGCCAGAGGCGGCCAGGCCGTCATCTGCGCCGCCAGTTCCAGCGCGGCATCCAGCAGCTTGGCGTGCTCCACCAGCCGATCCAGCAGGCCGATGCGATGCGCTTCGTCGGACTCCACCATGCGGCTGGTGTAGATCAAGTCCGCAGCCCGGGAGTAGCCGACGATGCGCGGCAGAAAGAAGCTCATGCCGGAATCCGGCGACAGGTTGCGTTCAATGAACACCGTCTTGAAGCGCGAGCGAGCCGAGCCGACGCGCACGTCGCATCCCAGCGCCAGGCTCATGCCGGCGCCTGCGGCAACGCCGTTCACGGCGCCGATCACCGGCTTGTTCAAGCCGTAGACGGCCAGCGCCTGACGCCCCACCCAGCCGAGGTCGTCCAAGCGGTCGTTCTGGCTCGGCTGCTTCTCGGCGCTATCGCCGCTGGTGAGATCCGCCCCCGAACAGAAGCCGCGCCCGGCGCCGGTGACCACCAGCGCCCGGACATGGTCGTCCTCCTTCGCTTCGCGCAGCGCCTCCTGCATCGCGTCGCGCAAGGCGGCGTTCAAGGCGTTGAGCTTCTCGGGTCGGTTCAACGTCAGCACGGCAACGTGCTCGTGCTTCTCCATCCGCAAGACCGGCTCCGTCATGGCATCCCCCTCGCAAGCAATCGAAGGCAGGGATTCTAAGCGTCAAGCCGTGCCGCGAACACTCGCCAATCCAACTGCCCGTCAACCGGCGGTTGACGCGCCACGCCGAAGCAGCCACGCTCTGTGCTGACGATTCGCAAGGGGATGGTTCGGATGGGCGTGGCAACGCAAGCGGGGCCGGCGATGACGCCGGAGCAGAAGCGGCAGTTCTATCGGGATGGCTTCATCATTCTCAAGCAGGCGGTGCGCGAGGAGCTGGTCGACGCCGCGCGAACGTGCTTGCGGGAGAAGAAGAAGGGCGAGTACGTGGGGCCGCGCAAGACGATGACCGACTTGCTCAACGCCTCGTCCATCACGCCGATCCTGCACGAGGCGATGGGGCAGTTCGACCCCGCCGTGAACTGCCAAGTGGCCGTGAATCCGGTGCGGAAGCCGGGCGATCAGTTCACCTCGCTCGGCTACCGCGACAAGGACTTGCCGTACTACGCGGCCGGCATTCACATGGACGGCAACATCACGATGGCCGCGGCGCAGGAACCGCAGCAGGGCACGCCGGAGGAAATCTACCTGCGCCACTTCGCAACCGGGCCGAAGGGCGACCTCGGGCGCAGCCCGGAGGTGGTCGGCCACAACTTCGGCGTGTTGTTCCAAGACCCCGATATGACGCTCAGCCTCGGCAGCTTCACCGCGTTCGCCATCGTCGCGCTGAACGACCAGACCGTGGAAGGATGCGGGCAGACGGCCGTGATCCCCGGCGCCCACCATCACACCGAGCGCTTCTTCCGCTGGCAGTACGAAACCAACGGCTGCCTCGGCCCCGAGGGCCCCGGCTGGCCGCGCCTCGACCACGACACGCCGAACCGCTGCGGCATGAACTACCTGCCGCCGGTGGTGCGCGACGCCTTCGTGGACGGGAACTCCGCGCAAACGCCGGATGGCCGACGCTGGCCGAAGCCGACGCAAGTGCTGATGGAGGCCGGCGACGCCTGCATCACGATGTACCACATCCCCCATTCGGCGACGCGCAACGAGGGCAAGGAAACCCGCCAGAGCATCATCTTCCGCATCCGCAACAAGAAGCGCCAGCCGAACATCGTCGCCGACAACGCCGGCCTCACGGATCACCCGGACCGCGCCTTCGACGGCGGCTGGTTGAAGTTCGAGCCCGGCAACGATCCGTGGGAACGTTCCAAGCAGTCGATGATCGACATGTGGGACGAGTGGGCGGGCATGCAGGAGACCGTCGCGGCGCAGCGGAGCGCTTAAGGCCCAAGCAATCCTTCCGGCCTTCGCTTCAATGGCGGATTTCGACAGCCGCGCCTACCGCGACACCTGCGGCCAGTTCTGCACCGGCGTGGTCGTGGTCGCCGGCTTGGAGAACGACGCGCTGGTGGGGTTGGCGGCGCAGTCCTTCGTTTCGCTCTCCCTCGCGCCGCCCTTGATCTCGTTTTCGCCAGCGAAGACCAGCACCAGCTGGCCGCGCATCCGCCCCTTGGGCAACTTCTGCGTGAACGTGCTGGCGGCGGACCAGCAGGCCGTGAGCGATGCCTTCGCCCAGGCCGGCAAGGCCGCCGACGTGGGCTGGCGGAAGACGGCTGCCGGCGCGCCGATTCTCGACGGCGCGATGGCCTACGTGGAGTGCGGCTTGGCGGCGGAACACGACGCCGGCGACCACACCATCGTCGTCGGCAGCGTGCGCGGCTTCGCCATCCTGCGCCCGGAGGCGCACCCGTTGCTCTACTTCCGGGGCGGCTACGGCGTTTGAGGCCTGGCCGACCTCGCCGTGCGCTCGGCGGCTTGAACCTACGCCAGCCCTTCCACCGGAATCGCCGCGCCGTGGATGCAGTCGGCGCCTGGGGAAGCGAGGAACAGCACGACGGCGGCGATCTGCTGCGGCGGCACCCAGTGCGCGAACTTCGCGTTCGGCATATCGGCGCGGTTGCGGGGCGTGTCGATGATGCTCGGCAGAATGCAGTTCACGTTGACGCCCTTGTGCTTCACTTCGTCCGCCAGCGTTTCCGTGAGCCGGATGACCACGCTCTTCGACGCGATGTAGGCGCCCATCGCCGCGGCGCCCCGCAGAGCGCCGCGTGCGCCGACGTTGACGATCTTGCCGCTGCCCCGGGCGGTCATGTTCGGCACCACGGCGCGGCAGGCGTTGAGCACCGTGCGCGCGTTCAGGTTCATCATGAAGTCCCAGGTCTCGTCGGACGTGTCCGCCACCTGGTCGCCCATCGTGAAGCCGCCGGCGATGTTCGCCAGGACGTCCATATCGCCGGCATCGGCCATCGCAGCGTTGGCGCTCGCCGGGTCGATCAAGTCGCCGACGATGGTTCGCCAGGGCGCTTCGTGGGCCACGATGTCGATGCCGCAGACGGTTGCGCCGGAATCGTGGAAGGCCCGCGCCACGGCCTCCCCGGCCACGCCGGCCGCGCCCGTCACGACCACGCGCTTGCCGGTGAAGTCGGTCATGGCCGAAGCGCCTCGAGAGTTTCCCAGTCCACCGCGCCGAACTGTCCATCGCGATTCACCGGCTGGATGCAGACGTGGCTTGCGCCGGCGGCGTAGTGCTCGTCGATGCGCGCCTTGACCCGCTGCGCATCGCCCCATGCGAACGTGGCGTCGATGAATGCGTCGCTGCCTTCGCCGTCGATGTCGGCTTGCGTCAAGCCCATGCGCAGCCAGTTGTTCCGGTAGTTCGGCAGGGCCTGGTAGGTCTTCGCCGCGGCGCGGGCCAGGCTGCGGGCCTTGGCCGGGTCTTCCTCTAGCACCACCTTCTGTTCCACGCACAGCCACTTCTGCGGGCCGAGAATCTCCCGCGCCATCGCCGTGTGCGCCGGCGAGGTGAAGTAGGGATGGGCGCCGGCGGTGGCTTCGCGGGAAAGTTCGAGCATCTTCGGGCCCAGCGCAGCGATGACGACCGGCGGCGGTTCGCTGGGTTCGAGGCTGGCGTAGGGCGCGGCCGCCATCTTCGCCAGATAGTCGCGCATCGTGGCCACCGGCGGGCCGTAGGTGAGGCCGCGCAGCCCTTCCACCAGCGGCCGGTGCGACACGCCCAAGCCGAGCAGGAAGCGGTTGTTCGACTGTTCCGCCAAGGTCTTCTGCCCCTGCACGGTGACGCCGGGCTCGCGGTGGTAGATGTTGGCGATGCCGGTGGCGACGATCAGCCGTTCGGTGTTGGCCAAGAGCCATGCCGCGTGGGCGAAGGGGTTGCGCCCCATCGTTTCCGGAATCCACAGCGCCGAGTAGCCGAGCGCCTCGATTCGCTTGGCCGTCGCAGCGGCCTCCTTGGCGTTCAAGCGGTCGGTGAAGAACCAAACGCCGGTTTTGCTCAAATCCACTGGTTCATTCCCTCCCGTTCGTCCGCCCTAGCGGCCGGCGAAGTTGCCGACGCGCCGTTCGGCCACGGCGCGAATGCCCTCCGCAGCGTCTTCGGTGGCGCGCAGCCACTGTTGTTCCGCCAGCTCGTGATCGGTGGCGGCGGCGATCTTCTCGGCGAGGCCCTGGCGCATGGTGGCGCGCACGGAGACGATGGCCAGCGGCGCGTTCTCGGCGATCTCCGTGGCCAGCGCTTGCGCCGCCGAGTGAAGATCGTCGAGCGGAACCAGCCGATCGACCATGCCCAGCGCCAACGCTTCGTCGCCCTTGATGCGCCGCCCGGTCAGGAACATGAGATTGGCCGCCTGCAAGCCGATGAGATTCGGCAACGTCACCGTGAGGCCGAAGCCGGGATGAATGCCGAGCTTTGCGAAGTTGGCGGAGAAACGCGCCTCGGGCGCGGCAACCCGGAAATCCGCCGTGAGCGCCAACCCCAACCCGCCGCCGATGGCCGCGCCCTGGATCGCCGCGACGACCGGCTTCCTGGCGCTGAACAGCCGCACGCCCTCGCGGTACATCAAGCCGGTGGTGTTGCGGAAGCCCTCTTCGGTGAACTCGCTGCTGCCTGACTCGCCGCTCTTGCCGGAGCCGAAGTTGGCGCCGGCGCAGAAGGACTTGCCGTTGGATTGCAGCACGATGGCGCGGCAGTTCGCGTCGTCGTCCAACTCGCCGTAGGCGTCGGCGATCTGCGCGATGAGATCGCGGTCGAAGAAATTGTGCGGCGGACGGTCGATCTCCACCGTGGCGACATTTCCGCTAAGGTTCACATTGATGTCCGCGAAGCTCCCGGACATGACGCTCCTCCCCTCAAAGCCCTTAAGCGGTTCGGGCGACGCCCTGCCGCAACAAGCGAACGATTGCCCAATGGTAGCAGAAGCCCCCCGGAGCAACGCCGAACGAACGGCGCCGAACGTGGCGCCCGTGGCCGGCGAAGGCGCACCCGAGCGCCCGTCCCTGTTCGGCTTGGCGTTCCCGTCGATTCTCGCCAACCTGCTCTTTTCGGCGGTCGCCATCGTGCAGATGAAGTTCGTCGGCACCCTTGGCGCCGAGGCGCTGGCGGCCATCGGCGTGGGCCAGCGCGTGTTCTTCGCCTTGCAGGCGGTGCTGATGGCCGTGAGCGCCGGCACCACGGCGCTGGTGGCGCGGGCGTGGGGCGCGGACGACCGCATTGAGGCAAGCCGCGTGACCTTGGTGAGCCTGGTCGCCGGCGGCATCTTCGCACTCGCCGTCACGCTGCCGGGCATCCTCGCCGCAGCGCCGGTGGCGTCCATCTTCGGATTGGACGCGCACACCATCGAGCTGGCGGCCAGCAACATCCGCTGGATGTCCGCCTTCAACCTGGCGTTCGCCGTGAACTTCATTCTCGGCGCGGCGCTGCGGGCGGCCGGGGATGCGTGGTCTCCGCTGTGGATCGGCGCCGCGGTGAACGTGATCAACGTGCCGCTGCTGTACGTCTTCGTGTTCGGGCACTACGGCTTTCCGCAGATGGGCGTCGCTGGCGCGGCGATTGCCGGCGGCATCTCCTTCACCTTGGGCGGCGCGGCGATGACGGCGATCTGGATGGCGCAAGGGTTTCGCCTGAAGTACGTGGCCCAAGGCTGGTGGCGGCGCGAGCGCTTCGCCCGCCTGCTGCACATCGGCTATCCGGCCGGCGTGGAAGTGCTGGTCTTCCAAGCCGGCTACTTCGTCTTCCTGATGATGATCGGCCACTTCTACGGCACCATCGCCTTCGCCGCCTACAATGTCGGCAGCAGCCTGCTCATGGTGTGTTTCGTGGTCGGCTTCGGCTTCTCCATCGCCGGCTCCACGCTGGCTGGCCAGCACCTCGGCGCGCGCGACCCCGACGGCGCCGTGCGCAGCGGCTGGCGCTCCGCCGGCTACGCCGTTGCGTCGATGGGCACGATCGGCCTGGCGGTGGCCGTCTTCGCGCCGGAACTCGCCGTGTTCTTCCTGGGCGACGATGAAGAGACGGTGCGGCTCACCGTGCAGATGGCGTACATCATGGCCGCCATGACGCCGCTCATGGCCATCGAGTTCGCCATCGGCGGCGCACTGCGCGGCGCCGGCGACACGCGCTTTCCGCTGATGGCGACGGCCGTGGGCCTGCTCGGCGCCCGCTGCACGCTGGCGGCGGCCTTCACGTTCCTCGGTTGGCCAGTGGTGTGGGTCTACGGCGCGATGATCGTGGAGTGCATCGTCAAAGGCGCCATGTTGCTGGCGCGCTTCCGTTCGGATCGTTGGAAGACGGCCGGCGCTCTTGACCAGGAGCGAGCGGCGCTTGCCTGAAATACCGGACATCACGGTCTACGCCGAGCACTTGGAGCGGCGCGTCGTGGGCGCTCGGCTGGCGGACATCCGCATCGCCAGCCCCTTTCTGCTGCGTTCGGTCTCGCCGCGGGTCGGCGACGTCGCGGGGCGCAACGTGCTGCGCGTGGAACGCTTGGCGAAGCAGTTGGCGATCAGCCTCGAGGGCGGCTTCTACGTCGTGCTGCACCTGATGATCGCCGGACGTCTCCAGTGGCGGCCATTCCGCCAAGCCGTGCCGAAGCGCGTCGGCCTAGCGGCCTTCGACTTCGAGGCGGCTTCGGAACAGGGCGCGTCCGGCACCGTGATTCTCACCGAAGTCAGCAAGAAGAAGCGCGCCGCCTTGCGCCTCGTCGAAGGCGAAGACGCGCTGGCGGCCCTGCACCCAGGCGGCCTCGACGTACTGGAGATCGACTTCGACACGTTCCAGCAACGCCTTCGGGACACGCCCCACACCGTGAAGCGAGCGCTTACCGACCAGCGCGTGTTCGCCGGCATCGGCAACGCCTACAGCGATGAAATCCTCTTCCGCGCCCGAATGTCGCCGTTCAAGCAAGGCCGCAACATGGACGACGCCGAAGCCCGCGCCCTCTTCTCGGCCTGCCGCGACGTGCTGACGGAATGGACGGAACGGCTGCGCCAGAAGACCGGCGAGCGATTCCCGGGCGAGGGGCAGAACAACCGCGTGACCGCCTTCCACCCAGAGATGGCGGTCCACGGCAAGTACCGCCAACCCTGCCCAATCTGCGCCGCGCCAGTGCAGCGCATCGTCCGCCCGGAGAACGAGACGAACTATTGCGCCACCTGCCAGACAGGCGGACGGCTCTTGGCGGACCGCTCCCTCTCGCGCCTCCTCAAGAATACCTACCCGAAGCGAATCGAGGATTTGGAATAGATCGTGCGTCGAATTGCTACGCCGGAGAAGAGGGCAGCAAGTTCCTTATGGAAAGAGCCGACCCGTGGCACCCAGAGGTCGAAGCCGGACCTCCCCGGCCCCCTCGACGAGGAACGCCAGGCGGAGATCCCCGAGAGTTCATTCCGCCCGATCACGGCCCTGCTATAACGGCTGCTCCAATGTGAGTGCAAGCACCCTATGTTCGCGAAGTCAGTCGTCAGGGGTGGAGTCGAAAGGGCCGTGACGGGCAAGGGCATCACGCACAGCTGCCGCATCAATGAACCCGAAGACAAAAGTGCCTCGCGATCGCCAATTCTGAACGTCATGGGGCACTCGCTCTGGCCCTCTGCGAATTCAACCCAAAAGTAGCATACAGACTGGTCGCCAAAGGAGTAGCAGGCCTTGACCTTTTGCCTACCGCCGAGACTAAACACTAGCCCCTGCTGCCAATCCTCCAATCTCATCGTTCCGTGCCATTCCTTTTCCCCGCTAACAAACTGGAACGAAACACCGGTACTTCGGAATTGGAACGAATAGTTGACCTTGTCCGCACACTCGTGTCGGAGTTCGCCCTCAACCATGTCTTGCTCTAGCATTCGGCTGTCTCTCTTGGAGCCCACAACGACCATATCTCGGGCGCGGCACCGTTACAACCTACAGTCTCCTAGTCTCTTGGCAATGCCGACGGCGTCAGCCCGTTCACGCCGGATCGCCACGTCGCCCTCCAAATTCGCGCCCGGGACAGCGGCACCACGTTGCCCACACGCTGGCCGCGACCGCTGGCATCGGCTCGGGACCACGACCCCGAATGCCCGTCGCACCGTTTGCCCGTACCCCGTTTGCGTCCCCACCACCAAACTGCCACACTCTTTGCCCTCGGTTTTGGCGAGGCGAGGCGATGGGCAAGGCGAAGACGCTTGGGGAGCTCAAGGCGTCGGGCTACGAGGTGTTGCCGGTGAAGGCCGAGATGCGGCGCAACTTGATTGCCAAGCTGCGGCGGGGCGAGGCGCTGTTTCCGGGGATCGTCGGCTACGACGAGACGGTGATTCCGCAGATCGTGAACGCCATTCTCGGCGGGCAGGACGTCATGCTGCTCGGCGAGCGGGGGCAGGCGAAATCGCGGCTGGTGCGGGGGCTGACGGCGCTGCTCGACGACGAGACGCCGGTCGTCAAGGGGGCGGAGATCGCCGAGAATCCGTTCCGCCCGATCACGGCCAAGGGGCGCGCCATCGTGGCGGAGGCGGGCGACGAGACGCCCATTGCGTGGCTGCCCAGAGCGGAACGCTACGGCGAGAAGCTGGCGACGCCGGACATCACCATCGCCGATCTGATTGGCGAGGTCGATCCCATCAAGGTGGCCGAAGGCCGCTATCTGGACGACGAGACGACGCTGCACTTCGGCCTGCTGCCGAGGGTGAACCGGGGCATCTTCGCCATCAACGAGCTGCCCGATCTGGCCGAGCGCATTCAGGTGGGCCTGCTGAACGTGCTCGAGGAACGAGACGTGCAGATTCGCGGCCACAAGGTGCGCCTGCCGCTGGACGTGTTCCTCGTCGCCACTGCGAATCCAGAGGACTACACCAACCGCGGGCGCATCATCACGCCGCTCAAGGATCGCTACGGCGCCCAGATCCGCACCCACTACCCGGACGCCATCGATCACGAAATCGACATCATGGAGCAAGAAGCGGCAGCGCTGGACATGGGCGACTGCCAGGTTCACGTGCCGCGCTGGATGAAGGAGATCGTCGCCGAGATCACCCATCACGCCCGCCGCTCGCCGGACGTGAACCAGCGCTCCGGCGTTTCCGTGCGCGCCACCGTCGCCAACTACGAAGCGCTGCTGGCGAACGCCTTTCGGCGCGCCCTTCGGCTCGGCGAGACGGACGTGGTGCCCCGCGTGTCGGACTTGCCGTTTCTGATGCCGTCGCTGCAAGGGAAAGTGGAGTTCGAGGCGATGGAAGAAGGCCAGGAAGACCGCATTTCGTCCGGCTTGGTGTCTTCCGCGGTGAAGACGGTCTTCGATCGGCTCCTCGACGTGAACGATTTGGAGAGCGTGGTGCTGTCGTTCAACGACGGCGCGAACGTGGAGACCGGCGAGTGCATGGGCGCTGCTGACTATCAGCGCGTTCTGGAACGGCTCGACGGCTTGAAGGCGGTAGTGGAAGAGCTTGCCGAAACGCCTGCGGCCAGTTCCGCGGCGGTTGAGTTCGTGCTCGAAGGGCTGCATCTGCACAAGCTGCTCAACAAGCACAGCGCCGCCGGGCGCACGGTCTTCTCGGGCTAGCGGCCATGCGTCACTTTCCCACGCGCCACCGCTTCGCCCAGTGGGACGGCAGCCAGGAGGCTGGCGTCGGCGCGGACGAGGTGCTTGGCGAGATGGTGGACGACCTCATGGCCTACGGCGATCTGCGCTGGGCCATGCGCAACCTGCTGTCGCGGGGCATGTCGGTGCCCGAAGGCGGCCATCGGCAAGGCTTGCGCGACATCCTCAAGAGCCTGCGCGACCGCAAGCGGACGCAGTTGGAGCGCTTCAATCTCTCCGGCCTCTTCAAGGACATCGAGCGCAAGCTGGACGACATCCTGAACATGGAGAGCGAGACCATCGACCAGTGGCTGCGCCAGAACCAGACGCCGGAGGAGGATGCGTTCCCGAACCAAGTCCTGGAGCAGATCGCGCAGAAGAACCGCAAGACGCTGGACGAACTGCCCGAAGACGCGGCCGGCAAGATGCAGCAGTTGAAGGAATACGAGTTTCTGAATCCCGAAGCGCAGAAGGCGTATCTGAAGCTGCTGAACGAACTGCGCCAGGCCATGACGCAGACGTTCTTCAACGACATCGAGAAGATGGTGAACAACATGTCGCCCGGCGACATGCAGCGCATGAAGGAGATGCTGCGTGCGCTCAACGAACTGATGGCGATGAAGGCGAAAGGCGTGGACCCGGACGTCCTGCAATCGCACTTCCGCAACTTCATGGGCAAGTTCGGCGACATGTTCGGCGCCGATCCGCCCAAGACCCTCGACGAACTCATCGAGCAGATGGCGCAGCAGATGGCCGCGGCGCAGTCGTTGATGAACTCGCTCACCCCGGATCAGCGCGAGCAGTTGCAGTCGCTGCTTGCGGACCGCTTCAACGATTCGGAACTGGAATCGGAACTGCAACAGCTGGCGCAAGGCATGGCGGCGTTCAATCCCCGCGCTGGCCGCTATCGCTTCGGCGGCAGCGAAGAGATCGACCTCGAAGCCGCCATGCGGCTCATGGGCGAGATGCGCTCGCTCGACGAACTCATCAGCCAGGTGCAGGCGGCGGAGCGGGGCGGCGATTTGGAGCGCATCGACAGCGAGCTTCTTCGGGACATGCTCGACGACGAAGCGGCCGATTCCCTCGACGACTTGAAGACGCTGCTCGACGCGTTGCAGAAGGCGGGCTACGTGCGGCAGACGGGCGACAAGTGGGAACTCACGCCGCGTGGATCGCGCATGATCGGGCAGAAGGCGCTTGGCGAAATCTACGCCCGCTTGCGGCGCCAGGGTCTCGGCAACCACGCGCTGCCGGAGGAGGGGCGCTTCGGCGAACGCCTGGAACAGACGAAAGCCTACGAGTTCGGCGATCCGTTCCACCTGCACATGCCGCGAACCATCCGCAACGCGATCGACCGCGACGGGCCGAAGACGCCCGTTTCCTTGAAGCATGAGGATTTCGAGATCTATCGCTCCGAACTCATCACCTCCACGGCGACGGCGATGCTCGTGGATCTCTCCTGGTCGATGGCCTTGCGCGGGTCCTTCCAAGCGGCGAAGAAGGTGGCGTTGGCGCTGCACAATCTCATTACTTCCCGCTTTCCCAAGGATTCGTTCCACATCATCGGCTTCGCCGCCTACGCGAAGGAGCTCAAGGCGCACGACCTGCCGTTTCTGCAATGGGACGAATACGTGCTTGGCACGAACATGCAGCACGCGCTGCTGCTGGCGGATCGGCTGCTCGCCAAGCACGCCGTGGGCACCAAGCAGATCATCATGATCTCGGACGGCGAACCCACGGCGCACTTGCAGGATGGACGCGCCTACTTCGCCTATCCGCCCACGCCAGCGACCTATCGAGCGACTTTCCGTGCGGTGAAGAAATGCACCCAGAGCGGCGTGGCCATCAATACCTTCATGCTCGATGCGGATTCGCACCTCAAGGCGTTCATGGACGCCATCGCCCGCATCAACGGCGGGCGCGTGTTCTACACCTCGCCGGAGAAGCTCGGCGAGTACATTCTGGTGGACTACGTGCAGCGCAAACGCTCGCGGCTTCGCGGCGTTGGCTAGGGGCTAGCCCGACTTCCGCAACTCGGCACGGAATTTTGTGCAAGTGATTGATTTTGGTGATGGCAAGTCGAAAGGTCGGCACTACAAGAGTGTCGTCCGTAGGTGCCCCTGTCGAAGGCCGCTATCGGGTGCGGATGCGCGGGGGCGGCTGTTTGGGGAGTCGAAGTCCGAGCTGGTGGAGCAGCAGGCGGTGGTCGTCGTCGGGCTGCGTGTGGCGCGTCAGGACGAGTTCGCGGCCGTCCGACGTGGGCAGGTGGACGTCCACCATCTGGATGGCGGCGAACTTCTCGATCACGGCGCGCGGCGTCAGCCCGGGCGCCTGCTGCCGGGCCATGTTCTTGAGCGTGACCAGCAGGCAGTAGCCGACGAAGGCGAGGAACACGTGCGCCTTGACGCGCTGGTCGAGGCGGTGGAACACCGGGCGCACCGCCAGGTTGCTCTTGAGTTCCTTGAACGCCTGCTCGACTTCGGTCAGCCGCATGTAGTGGCGCCACAGCGTCTCCGGGGTCTCGCCGGTGAGGTTGGAGCGCAGCAGGTAGCGGCCTTCGCGGCGTCGCGCCCGGCGCAGCCGGTCGCGGCGGAGCGCGAACGTGAAGGTGTCCGCCGAGACCTCCTCGCCGGCCTTCGGCTTGCGGACCTCCACCAGATGCCAGGCGCGCCCCGCCTCCTTGCGCGCCGCGCCGAGCTTCATCAGCAGTTCGTCGCGCTTCGGCGCCTGCTCGCGCAGTTCGCCCAGCCGCCGCAGGAGCTTCCTCAGCCGCCGCTGGCGCATGGCGCGCTCCTTGAGCGCCCGCGCCCGGCTGCGCGCGAGCACGTACACCTCGCCGTCCTGCGGCAGCAGCTTCACGTCGACCGACTCGCGCGCCTCGTGCCAGGGCAGCGCCAGAAACGACTGTTCCAGCGCCGTCAGCCGGCCCTTCGGCGTGCCCACCAGGTAGCCCACCGGCGCATCGCCGTCGCGCATCGCCGCCAGCGTCTCTTCGGTCGGGATGCCTCGATCCATGATCCACACCCGCTCCGAGCGGCCGTAGCGGCTCTCGATCGCGGCGAGGAAGTCCGCCAGCGTGGACTTCTCGCCCGTGTTGCCCGGCATCGTCTCGTAGGCCAGCGGGAACCCCTGCGGCGTCACCACCAGGCCGATCACCACCTGCACGCAGTCCGGGCGCTTGTCGCGGCTGTAGCCGAACTGCCGCAGACCCTCGAACGTCGGGTCGCTCTCGAAGTACGTGCTCGTCAGGTCGTAAAGCAGCACGTCGAAGCGGGCGTCGAACAGCGTCTCCCAGCGCTCGCGCAGAAAGCCGAAGAACTCCCGCCGGTGCGCCAGCAGCTTGTCCAGGCAGCGGTACAGCACGTCGTCCGACAGCGCCTCCGGCGCACCCAGAAGATCCGGCAGGGCGCTGTATCCGTACCAGTGCCGGTGCAGCCGCCACTCGCTGCCCGGATCGACCAGCTGGTACGCCGCCAGCGTCTTCAACACGTCCAGCCAGCGCGTCCCCTGGCGGCTCGCCGGCAGCCGCGGCCCCCAGAAGCGATCCAGCCGCAGCCGGTCCCACAACTCCAGCGCCAGCCAGCACGCGCCCCACTGCCGCGGACGCCGAACCGACAGCTCGCCGACCTTCACCCGAACCGTCTCGCAGGCCAGCTCCGGCGCCTCCCGATCCTCCGCGAACAAGGCCATCGGCTCCGTGCGCGAATCTTCGCCCACCACCTCCACCGCCCGGCACCACGCCGCACGCTGGCCATCGTTGATCTCGCCCAAGTGCAGAACCTGCCTCTGAACCACCCGACCGTCGCGGCGGCGGCAACTCTCCACCACGCTCCAGTACCGGTGCTCCTTGCCGTCCTTGAAGCGTCTTCGGCAGCGCACGTACATGGACGCACAGCCTGCCCCTTCCGCATCCCCTGTCAACAACCAAGGTCGGCACTACAGCACCGAAACGACGACCCGCCTGCCGAAAAACAACGAGTTGGGCCACTCTGCAAGCGTCAGACCGCCCGAAAAAACTTCAAATCGCTCCGAGTTGCGGAAGTCGGGCTAGGGGCGGCGACTCACTGCTGGCTGTCCTGCCGCGCCTTCTCGAGGACGGGTTTCAGGAAGTCGTCGATCAGCGCCAAGCAGCTTTCGAGCTGGTCGTGGTGCGTCCAATGCCCGGCGTCGTCGATTTCGCGCAGCGTCGCGTTTCGGAAGTGCCGCAGCGTGTCGTCTTGGCCGATGCGGTGTGGATAGCCCTCGCGGGAGTTCACGATCAGCACCGGGCATTCGATGCATTGCCACAGCGCCGCCATGTCCGTGTTGGGAATGTCGTAGGGCCGCGGCGTGCGCGTGTAGTTGTCGAACTTCCACGTGTAGGTGCCGTCTTCGTTCTGGTTGCTGCCGTGGGCGGTGAGATGCCGGGCCTGGGCCGGGGAGAGGTGCGGGTTCGTCTCCTGCATCCGTTGGTAGGCGTCCTCCAGAGTGGGATAGCGGCGCGGCACCCGGGCGGCCAGGGCATGGTTGGCGTCGATCCACAGCCGCAGCCGCTCCCCAGGCGAATCCATGTCGCGCGGGTACAGGCCAACGCCCTCGATGACGACCAGCCGCTGCACCAGCTCAGGGAAGGCGCCGGCGAAGATCGACGCGATGGTGCCGCCCAGCGAGTGCGAGATCACCGCCAGCGGCGCCAAGCGCCGTTGCCGCACCAGCTGGGCGATGTCCTGCACGTATTCGAGGTAGGTATATGGGCTGCCGAGGGTCCACTCCGAATCCCCGTGGCCGCGCAGATCGGGCGCCACCACATGGAAGCGTTCGCGCAGCGACTGCGCCAGCCAGTCCCAGGAGTGGCAGTGGTCGTGAACGCCATGCACCAGCAGCAGATCGGGCGCGGCGTCGTTGCCCCAATCGAGGTAGTGGAGCCGCAAGCGCTGCGAGAAGTAGCTGTGCGACGTGGGATTGTCCCGATCCGGCATCGGCGGAGAACATGGCGTTGGGATCGGCGGATTCTATCCCGTTAGGAACAGGCCGCGGCTACAGCGTCCAGACCGTCACTCGGCGTCCGTCTCGTTCAAACGCCTCGCCGAGGCGCGCCCCAGCTGAGGGCTCTTTCGTGCGAGGGGCAGGCCCCTCGCGCTCCCCGGCTGAGGGTTCTTCCATGCGAGGGGGCAAGCCCCATAGGCGCTAACTTATTTTTCGCAAGTTTGGAAAATAATCTCGATTTGGGCAGTGCGTTTGCGTGGCGGGTCGGCAAGCGAACGGGAAATCTCATGCCAGCGGCAGAACATGTCCGCCAGCGAAAACGCTGGTTCGATGGCGCGCTGGACCTGGTGGAGGGCGAACTGGAAATCACGCCATCGACTGCGGCAGCATGGTCCGCCAGTCGAAGCCCCAGGGGGAAACGGCGCTGGCGTGGCGCAGCGTCTTTTCGGTGAGCAGGGCGACCAGCAGCTTGCCGTAGAGCCACGCCCGGGCGCTGGTCGGATCGTGCTTGGGCAGGTGGCCGAGGCCGGCGAGCGACTTGAAGCGCTTGAACACCAGCTCCACCTGCCAGCGCAGCCGGTACCAGCGCAGCACCGCCGCGGCGTCGAAGTCGGCCTCCGGGAAGGTCGTGAACACGATCACGTACTTGGCGTACTCCAGCGTCTCGGGGCGCAGCCGCCGCTGCTTGCGCACCGCCGCGCGGCGCAGCTTCGCCATCGCCAGCCGCGCCGCCTCGCGGGTCTTGCGGATCGCGCACAGCCGGCCCGCCACCGGCTCGCCGCCCTCGACCTCCACCGTCGCCGCCCAGCTGCCCACGGCCCCGGCCCGCTTCAGCGACGACACCGCGCCGAGCAGGTCGAACGGCTGCCCGTCCGCACTGCGCAGCCGCAGCGACGAGGTGTTGACGCGCACCGCCGCGTGGCCGCCGCAGTCCGCCACGTGGCGCAGCCCCGGCCCCGTCGAGTAGCCCCGGTCCGCCAGCACCAGATCGCCCGCCTGCACCGGAAAGCGCGACAGCGACTCGCCCGTGCCCGCCCCCTTCGCCGACGTCAGCTCGAAGAAGTCGCACTCCAGCGACGGCAGCCGCACCCCGTAGTGCAGCCGCCACAGCGACCCCCGGCCCGGCTCCTTCACCGTCGTCCCGTCGAACGCCCGCAACGGCAGCTCCGCGTCCTCCGCCGTCGCGCCGTTCTCCCGGAACAGCTCCACGCACAGCCGACGCAGCCATTCCTCCGACTTCCGCAGCCGCTTCAGCAGCGCCACGTCCGACAGGTCCGCCAGACCCGCCGCCCGCGCTCGCGCCACCGTCTCCCGCAGCGAGTGCCCGCAGCCCAGATGCATCAGCAGCGTCCGCAGCAGACCGTCCGCCGACTTGTTCTTGCGCAGCCCTTTCAGCGCCCCCGTCTCCGCCGCCAGCTCCCGCCAGTTCCCCGGCAGCAGCGACGACAGCAGTTCCCAGTCTTGATCCGCCAGCTCCATCGCCGGACCTCCTTGTCGCGACGGCCCATACCCTATCCGACGCTATCGGCGAAAACAAGTTAGCGCACATGGGGGCAAGCCCCCTCGCACTCCCCCCGCTGAGGGCTCTCGCCTGTCGAACACCACCAGGTGCCCTTCCTCGGCGTTGCACTTCGCCATGTAGCCGAGGGTCTGCTCCAGGCCGCGCTCGATCGTCGCATCCAAGCTCCGGCGGTCGGAATCGCGCAGCACCTTGCACTCGATCACGAAGCGTCGCCACAGGTCGTAGGGCTGGCCGGCCTCTCCCGGCCACAGCACCAAGAGGTCGGTCCTGCCGCGTCCGAGGCCGTACTCCCGTTCGATGCGCCCGCCGCCGTTGACGATGCGCTGCAGGTACGCCTGCAGGATCAGCTGCGACGCCGCCTCGCCGTACTCGTTGAAGCGCCGCAGCCAGTGCTCCGCGTGCTCGCCGTAGAAGGTGGCGAAGGCCGCGAGCAGCTTGCGCAAATCGACCACGCCGGCGGCGTCCACGTACCAGGCGTCGTCCACGTCGAGGCTGTCCTGCAGCACGTAGCCGAGTTCCCGGGGCACCACTTCGGCGTAGATCGGGTTCGCCATGCGCGGCGGCCGGTCCGGCGCCAGCAGCCCCAGATCGCGCGCGTACTCCAGGTCGCGCAGGCTGTGCTCCGCCTCTCCGCCGGCGAGGATGGGCTCGACGACCCGCCGCACGCGCTCTTCCTCCAGCTTGTGCGCCAGCTGGTCGAGGTGCGTGCGCCGCGACAGGATCAACTCCTCCCGCGCCGTATTGACGTCCTCCACGTCGATGGCCCGGGAGCGGTCGCGCCCAGCCTCGCTGTCGAAGCAGGCGCCAGCACAGAGCGCGTTCACCAGCCACGGCTGGCCCTGGGTCTGCTCCCACACCGCCTTGCGCGCCACTGGTGTGAAGCGCTGCCCGGTTTCCAAGGTGTGCTGCGCCATCAGACGGCGCGTCTCCCGCCGCGTGAAGTCGCCGAGCCGCAGCGACTTCGCGGCCACGTTGAACGGGCTGCCGCCGGCGACAACCTCTCCTGTGCTTGAACGGATCCGGTAGTCGCGGATGTCGCGCACGCCGCACAGCACGATGCTGTGCGGAAAGCCCCTGGGCCGCTGCTGGTAGCCGGCGCGCAGCTGGCGCAGCACCGAGAGCAGCGTGTCGCCCACCAGCGAATCGATCTCGTCCACCAGCAGCACCAGCGGCGTGGGGTTGGCAAGGCACCAACTGGCCAGCGTCCGCCGCAGCGCATTGTTCGGGCCGGACTTGGCCAGAATGTCCGGCCACACGCTCTCCGGATAGTCGTCGCCCAGGAACTCGGCGCTCATGGCCAAGCTGCTGAGGACCGCACGGATGCCCTCCTGCACGTCGTCGCGCGCCACTTGGCCGACTTCCACGTTCACGTCCACGCAGCGGAAGTCGCCCCCGCCTTGGCCGCTATTGAGCAGGTCGCGCAGGGCGATGAGCGCCGAGGTCTTGCCGGTCTGCCGTGGCGCGTGCAGCACGAAGTACTGCTTGTCCTGTATCAGCTGCAGGATCTCATGGACGTTCCCGCGCTTGAGCGGCGGGATGGCGTAGTGGTCCTCGGCGCGAACCGGTCCTGCCGTGTTGAAGAAGCGCATGGGCCAATTGTGGCACGACCTCGGTTGAGCCGAGCGCTTTGATTTGGCAAGAGCCCTCAGCGGGGGGAGCCGAGGGGGCCTGCCCCCTCGCATGGAGGAGCCCTCAGCGGGGGAGCGCGAGGGGCCTGCCCCTCGCATGAAAGTGTTTCGACACGCACATGCCTGCACTTTCCACGCCGCGGTCTCCAGCCAGCGCACCGAGAGCCGGGCGCCGCCGAAAAGGCAATGTTACCTATTGACACGGATGTTACTTGTGGTAACACTTCGCATCAACGGTGTCTTGAGACCCACAACCGGAGAGACCCCTCCCCTCGCAGGCTGCGCCGAGGTCCCACCCCATCCCTCCCCCTCCCACGGGGCCTCGCCAGCCTGCGCTCTCCCTCGCACGGCCCGCCCCTTGGGCGCGCGGCGTTTGGCGCTACGCTTGGACGCCTCGAACCACCAAGGGCACACCGATGGGCGCCGAACCCCGCTACGAGAACATTGCCGTCACGAAATCCGGCGCTGTCGCCGTCGTGGCGTTCAACCGGCCGCACAAGGCCAATGCCTTGAACCACGCGCACTTGCAGGACATCGAAGCCGTCGCGCTGGCCTTTCGCGCCGACGTGCAGACGCGGGTGGTGATCTTCACCGGCGAAGGCCGCCACTTCTCTTCCGGCGCCGACTTGGACGGCGGCGGGCCGGCGGCTTCCGGGCTCCTGGAACAGCGTCGCCTGTCGCGCATGGGCGAGCGGGCGACGCTGGCTGTCCACGACATGGATCAGATCACCATCGCCGCCTGGAACGGCGCCGCGATGGGCGGCGGGGCGGTGCTGGCCACGGCGATGGATCTGCGCATCGGCGCCGACGACTGCTTCATGCAGTACCCGGAAATCGACATCGGCGTGAACCTCATGTGGAAGGGGCTGCCGCTCCTCGTCCACATCGCCGGCTCGTCCCGGACCAAGCGTCTGGTGGCCGGCGGAGAGCGCATCCACGCGCCGCAACTGTTGGAGTGGGGCATCCTGGACGCGCTGGTTCCGCGTTCCGACCTGCTGGCGACCGCCCGCGAGTGGGCCGACCGCTACGCCGCGAAATCGCCGATTCCGGCGCAGATGATCAAGCAGAGCGTCAACGCCATCGTCTCGGCGCTGGACCGCGCCGTGATGCACATGGACGTGGACCAGAACCTGCTCAGCGCGAGAACCGAAGATCGAGCCGCCGCCATCGCCGCCTACCGCGAACAGACGGCGCCGCGTTTCAAGGGGAACTGAGCGTCCGGGACCATCCGCGAACCGCCAAGCGAAGGCACGTCTTCGGCCGAGCGCGCCTGCCGACTACGCTCCCCGCCAGCGGTCGTGGGACCACAGCCAGTCCGCCGGCGCGTCGTCGATGTCGGCTTGCAGCTTGGCGGCGTAGCGTTCCGTCACCACGCCCGCCCTCGGATACGGCGGTTCGGCGATCTTCTCCACCGCGCAGGCGTAGCGCGCCGGCGCCACGCGCCGACACGAGAGGTAGTAGACAGGCCAGTCGAAGGTCCGCGCAATGCGTTCCGGCCCCGTGAAGAACGCCGTGGGCAGGCCGCAGAGCTCGGCGACATGGTGCTCTCGCCCGGGGCGCTGGTCCGCCACCAGAGTCCACACGCGCCCGCGCCCCTCCTGCCGGCGCTTGACGAGCTGGCGCCGCACGTCCTTCACCGACACCGCATCCACGCCGAAGCGCCCGGCGATGTCCAGCAGCAGCCGGCGCATCGCTTCGACGTGGGGCGTCTTGTAGACGACCGAGACCGGCGACGAAATCTCCATCGCCAGCGCGTTCACGGCCCACACCAGGTTGCCGTGATGCGCCATCAGCAGCACCACCGGCCCGTCGTTCAGCGCTTCGGCCCCGGCGAAGCGCACGCGATCGCGCAACTCCGCCGGCGGCATCGCCAAGGCGCGCAGCGTCTCCACGCAGACTTGGGCGAAGGCGGCATAGAACCCGCGCGCCAACGCCGCGGCGTCCGCATCGGGAAACGCCCGCGCCAGATTCGCCAACACCAGCCGGCGGCGGTAGGCCATGTGCGCCAAGGGCTCGCCGAAATCCCGCGCCAGGCCGTGCAGGCGCGCCACCGGCCAGCGGCTTGCCGAGCGGATGATCGAATCGAACGCGGTCTGCCTGCTCGCGGCCAACCTGATGCCCCCAAGTCACGACGCCTGCGCGTTTCGCCTGTGCAGCCCGACAGGCAAGCGGCTACGATACGGCAAGCGCATTTGGGGAACGAGTGGGGACGAATGGCCAAGTATCGATTCGGGACGTTGGGCGCGGCGAACATCACGCCGGGGGCATTGCTGCGACCGGCCAGCCGCAACGACGACGTCGAAGTGGTGGCGATTGCGGCACGCGACCGGGCGCGCGCGGAGGCGATGGCGCAGGAGGGCGGCGTGGCGCACGTGGTGGACGACTACCAGGCGGTGATCGACCATCCGGACGTCAACGTCGTCTACAACCCGCTGCCGATCAGCCACCACCGCGAATGGACGCTGAAGGCGCTGGCCGCCGGCAAGCCGGTGCTGTGCGAGAAGTCCTTCGCCATGAACGAGCAGGAAGCCGTGGAGATGGCCGAGGCGGCCGAGAGCGCTGGGCTGCTTTTGATCGAGGCGTTCCACTACCGCTACCACCCGGTCTTTCTGCGGGCGCTGGCGCTCTACCAATCGGGCGCAATCGGCGATCTCGTGCGCTTGACCGGCACCTTCTACGCGCCGGTGGGCGAGCGCGGCATGCCGGCGAACAGCATCCGCATGATCTTTGCCACGGGCGGCGGCGCCACGATGGACATGGGCTGCTATCCGCTCTCCTGGATGCGCCACTTCACCGGCGAAGAACCCGAAGTGACCGGCGCCGAAGCCATCGAAGGCCCGCCGGACGTGGACATGCGCCTCACCACCCAGCTGCGCTTCGCAAACGGCGCCACGGGTTCGGCGACGGGCTCCATGATGAAGGGCGACACCTACCAGGCCGATCTGATCGCGGAAGGCACCCGCGGCAAGCTCACGGTGAAGAATCCGCTCGTGCCGCAGAACGGCCACGAGATCAAGCTGGAAGCGGACGGCAAGACCAGCACCGAAACCCTCACCAGACGCACCAGCTACGACTATCAGCTGGACGCCTTCGTTCGCGCCTTGGAGACCGGCGAGCGCCTGCCCACCGATGCGAGGGATGCCGTGAAGCAGATGCGCCTGATCGACAACGCCTACCGCGCGGCGGGCATGAAGCCGAGGGGAACGTGATGGCGGGCGTGTCCGGCCTCGAAACGACCATCGCCGCCGCCTGGGAAGACCGGGCGCAACTCGGCTTCGACACCCAAGGCGAAGTGCGAGACGCCGTTAACGCCGCGCTCAACGCCTTGGATTCCGGCGAAGCGCGGGTGGCGGAGAAGATCGGCGGCGAGTGGGTCGTCAACCAGTGGCTGAAGAAGGCCGTTCTGCTCAGTTTCGTGCTGAACGACATGGCCGCCATCGCCGGCGGGCCGGGAAACGCCAACTGGTGGGACAAGGTGCCGTCCAAGTTCACTGGCTGGGACGCGGCGCGTTTTCGCGCTGCCGGGTTCCGCGCCGTGCCCGGCGCGATCGTGCGCCATTCCGCCTACATCGCGCCCTCCGTCGTGCTGATGCCGAGTTTCGTGAACATCGGCGCCTACGTGGACAGCGGCACGATGATCGACACCTGGGCAACGGTCGGTTCCTGTGCGCAGATCGGCAAGAACTGCCACGTCTCCGGCGGGGCGGGGATCGGCGGCGTCTTGGAGCCGTTGCAGGCCGAGCCGGTGATCGTGGAAGACAACTGCTTCATCGGCGCCCGTTCCGAAGTGGTGGAAGGGGTGATCGTGGAGGAAGGCGCGGTGCTCGGCATGGGCGTGTTCATCGGCGCTTCCACGAAGATCGTCGACCGCGCCACCGGCGAAATCACCACCGGGCGCGTGCCTGCCTACTCGGTCGTCGTCGCCGGTTCGATGGCCGGCGGCACGCCAAGCGACGGTGCGCCGCGCCCCAATCTCTACTGCGCCGTCGTCATCAAGCGCGTGGACGAACGCACCCGCGCCAAGACGTCCATCAACGAACTGCTGCGGGATTGAGCGGCAGACAACGAAAGAGAGAAAAGGAAGAGAAGATGAGCGAAATACGCGAGTTCCGCATCGACATCGCCGATGCGGAGTTGGACGACCTCAAGCGCCGCCTGGCCGCCACGCGCTGGCCGGAGGCCGAGACGCCGGACGACTGGAGCCAAGGCCTGCCGCTGGCCTACGCGAAGGACCTCTGCGCCTATTGGCTGAACGACTACGACTGGCGCGGCCGCGAGGCGTACTTCAACCGCTTTCCGCAGTTCACCACGCGCATCGAGGGCCTGGACATCCACTTCATTCACCGCCCCAGCCCCCATGCGAACGCCAAGCCGCTGCTCGTCACCCACGGCTGGCCCGGCTCCGTGGCGGAGTTCCACAAAGTGATCGTGCCGCTGGCCGATCCTGCCGCCCGCGACGACCCAGCGGATGCGTTTCACGTCGTGTGCCCGTCGCTGCCCGGCTACGGCTTCTCCGGCAAGCCGACGGCCCCCGGCTGGGGCGTCGGCAAGATCGCCGACGTATGGGATTCGCTGATGCGGCATATCGGCTACGACAGCTACTTCGCCCAAGGCGGCGATTGGGGCGCCGCCGTGACCACCGCCATCGCCATGCAGAACAAAGGCGCTTGCGCCGGCATTCACGTCAACATGCCAAGCGCCGGCCCAACGCCCGAAGCCCGCGAGAATCCCACCGAACGCGACAAGCAGGCGTTCGCCGGCGGGCGCTACTACAACGAATGGGGCGCCGGCTATTCCAAGCAGCAGAGCACGCGCCCACAGACCCTCGGCTACGGCCTGGTGGATTCGCCGATGGGCCAGGCCGCGTGGGTGATCGAGAAGTTCTACGAATGGACGGACTGCGAAGGCGGCGCCGCTTCCCCCGGCAAACATCCAGAGAACGCTGTGAGCCGCGAAGAACTCATCGACAACGTGATGTTCTACTGGTTGACGGCAACCGGCGCTTCCTCCGCGAGACTGTACTGGGAGAGCTTCAACCGCGCCTTCGGGCAGGGAGAGGCGCAAAAGGTGCAGGTGCCGACCGGATGCAGCATCTTCCCCAAGGAAATCGTGCCCACGCCGCGCAGCTGGGCCGAACAGCGCTACGGCAACATCGTCTACTGGAACGAATTGGAGAAAGGCGGCCACTTCGCGGCTTTCGAGCAGCCCGATATCTTCGTGGACGAACTGCGAAAGTGCTTTCGGACGATGCGGTAGGCGGAGATTCCCGCAGCTCAAGCAGTGGGGCGACGTGTCAGGTGAAGAAGAAACTGCGCTACGGCTTCATCGGCGCCGGGGGCATCGCCGGCGCCCATCTGCGCGAGCTGGCGCGGCGCGACGACGTGGAGCTGGTGGCGATGGCGGACATTTCCGAAGCCGCCATGCAGCGCCACGTCGAAAACTTCGGCATCAAGGGCAGATACGAAGGGTGGCAGGAGATGCTTGCCCGCGAGGACTTGCACGCCGTCTCCGTCTGCACGCCGAACAAGCTCCACGAACAGCCGGTGATCGATGCGCTCGCCGCCGGCTGCCATGTGTTGTGCGAAAAGCCGCTGGCGCACTCGGCGGACGCCGGCGCGCGCATGGCCGCGGCGGCAAAGGCGCACGAGCGCAAGCTGGTCATCGGCTTCCAGTACCGCTACCACCCGCGCACCCAGTTCCTGCGCCGCGCATTCGACGACGGCGCATTCGGCAACATCCTCTTCGCCCGCGTTCGCGCCATGCGCCGGCGCGGCATCCCGAACTGGGGCGTGTTCGGACGCAAGGAACTGCAAGGGGGCGGCCCGCTCATCGACATCGGCGTCCACGTCTTGGAGATGGCCCACTACGCGATGGGCTCCCCGCAACCCGTGAGCGCCACCGCCGACATGTTCACCTACATCGGCGACAAGCCCTCGGATCGCGTCGAATCCATGTGGAAAGGCTGGGACCACACCACCTACACCGTCGAAGACCTCGCCGTCGGACGCATCCGCTTCGCCAACGGCGCCGTCGCCCACGTCGAGGCCGCCTTCGCCTTCCACGGCGAAGACACTTGGAACTTCGAACTCATGGGTGACCAAGGCGGCGCCCGCTGGGACCCGCCGCAAATCTACCGCGACGAACAAGGCCACATGGTGAACAAAACCCCCGCCTGGCTCCCCAAGGACTCCATCTTCACGCGGAAGATGGACAACTTCGTCGACCACTGCCTCTACGACAAGCCAACGCTGGCGCCGGCGGAGGATGGATTGGCGGTGCAGCGGATGTTGGACGGGCTGTACCGGGCGGCGGAAAGTGGGGAGGAAGTGGGGATTTAAGGCGTCCAGTGGAGCAAGGAGAGCCAATCAACCAGTGCCTTCCTTGAACGGAAAGGTGTCGAACGTCTCCTCGGCAAGCGTGTAGACCGCCTCGTAGTCCAGTTTTCTGAACCTTGGATTCCAGTAGCGTCCATGCGCAAGCCAATGCCTGTACTGGAAGGCATCCGTCAAGTCCGCGATTACCCTGTGTGGCACGTCCGAGTTCTGTCTCCACGCGACTAGAATGTCGTCTTTGAGCGACACGCGCGGGCCCTTGTCGTTGTAGAGATTCCTGAACGCACGGGAGACATCATCGCGCTCGCGACGATAGCAGCGTTGAAGGTAATCTATCCGAAATGCGGCCTCCAACGCGCCGAACACGTCCATCGAAGAGCTCCTCCGCAACTCGTCGAGGAGCAATTCCTTCTCGGTTCGGATTTCACTTGGAGATAAACCGAAGAAGCGTTGCCCAGAGCTCGAATTGCCCGTCGTGAAATACGACTCGATAGCGGCTTCCGTGTCCCGTCGATGTCCATCTATCTGTTCGATGTCCAGATGCTCATGCGAGAAGCGAACGCGGCTTCGCCTAGCCATTGACGACCTCCATGACCGCATCCTGGAAGGAGTCTCGGCACAGTTCCACGCAGCGAACCTTGGGTGGTTGCGTGGCGATCTTCCACTCCCACTTCCCCACCGGCCCAACGGGTTTCAGGTCTGGTGCTGGGTTGGCACCGACGGTGACATGAACTTGCCAACCCATGGTGGTCGCATCTTCCGGCACCAGCACGAACTTCACAACGCCCTTGGCGCCCCGCATGTCAACACGCCCTTTCGCACCGATTAGATTCGTGCCGACAGGGTCGAAGATGATGCTATTTCGCCCAATGTCCATAGCCATCGTAGCGGCGGAATACTCTCCGATGAACTCCTCATTCAGCGTTTTGCTGCTGCGCCTTAGGCCCACTTTGCCACGATTGACATACTCGCCCATGAACTCCTCAACCAGCCCGTAGAACTGATCAAGGTATTGCAGCCACTCCTCGCGTTGCTGCTCCCAATCCACCTCCTGCTCCGCCGTGGGTGGCGCGGTCTGCTCCTCAATGAACGTGTTGAAGTCGCTGTTTGCCATTACTGCCTCCTGCTCGACAAGCGAGACTGTCGAAACATACCACACCAAGCGGCAAGCTGGGGCGACGGCAGACCTCGCCATTCGAGGCGCTCTATCCACCGTCCCACACAGGCTCTCCACACGAACCCAACACGCCGTGGCTTGGCCGAACAGCACGGTTCGACGTCTGAGGAGCAGGAAGGCGGACTAGGCAACTGGAGCAAGGGTGGCTGCACACCGCCGTTCGCCAACCGCGAGCTTAGGAAGACGCCCCAGCGTGCTCGCTCAGCCACTGATCGATGCGCTTCAAGCGGTCGTCGTGCCCTTCCCGGCGGGCCTGCCACTCCGCAGGCGTCGCAAAGCGGCCGCGCCGAATGAGGAGACTGCCACCGCCCAACCGCATGGCACGGCTCTTGACGGCATCGTCCAGACAACCTTGGAGCCGTTTGGCCGTCACTGCCTGTCGCTCTAGATCGTCCATTGTTCCTCCTGCAGGTTGCGATCGTGTTCCAACAACGGCACCATGTGCGACAGTGTCATGCTTCCGCGTGTCTAGGTCAACAACATCGGCGCAAACGGATGGACGTGGCGAGAGTCACCGCTCAGGGGCGGACGACGATCCCCAAGCGGGTGCGCGAGGCGGCCAACCTCAACGCGGGCGATCTGCTATTGTTCGAGGTGCAGAGCGACCACTTGGTGATTCGCAAGTTGCCAGCGGCAGAAGACGCCTACCTCCACGGTGTGTCCCGGACACTCGAGGAATGGACCTCGCTGGAAGACGAGCAAGCTTGGCGCGATCTGTAGGACGAGGACGGCGAACAACACCTTCGAGGGATACTCAGCAACAATCCAAGGACGGCCAACAGGCGCAGGGAGGCGCAATCAACATGGCAGACAACTCGCTGATCGAGTGGACCGACGCCACTTGGAACCCCGTCACCGGCTGTACGAAGATCACCAGAGGGTGCGACAACTGCTATGCGCAACGCATCGCCGAGCGGTTTCGAGGCGTTGCCGGGCATCCGTTCGAGCAAGGCTTCGATCTTAAGCTCCGACCGGAACGGCTCGCTCAACCGCTTTCGTGGAAGCGGCCCCGCATGGTCTTCGTGAACTCCATGAGCGACCTGTTCCACAAGCATGTGCCAACGGCGTTCATCGACGACGTGTTCGACACGATGGAGCAGGCCGACCGCCATGTCTTCCAGATCCTGACCAAGCGCAGCTCGCTGATGCGAAGCTATTTGCGACGGAGGTACGGCGACGGCGCGGCACCGCAGCACATTTGGTGCGGCGTGTCTGTGGAAGACGAATCGGCCACTGCGAGGGTCCGGCACTTGCGCAAGGCACAGGCCGCTACGCGCTTCCTTTCGGTCGAACCGCTCTTGGGACCCATTGTGAACCTGTGCCTTGAAGGAATCGACTGGGTCATCGTGGGGGGCGAGAGCGGCCCTCGGGCGCGACCAATGGAAGAGCAATGGGCCGCCGCCATACGCGACCAATGCCAACGCGAGCATGTGCCGTTCTTCTTCAAGCAGTGGGGAGGACGCACGCCGAAGGCCGGGGGCAGGCTTTTGGACGGCAGGGAACACAACGCATTGCCAACGTATTTTGCGAAGGAGAAGAACCATGCAGTTCAAGTGGGAACCTAACGGGCCACCGCCCCCCATCGAACCCCACAGCAAGGCGAAGTTGCGGGTTTTGCGCAACTACCTGCGTGCGTATTTCGACAGATTGGGCATTGTCTACGCACGCGACAACTTCAAGCTCGATCTCGTGGATGGGTTCGCTGGCGGCGGAACGTTCCTTGACGGCTCCGAGACCATCTCCGGCACGCCTCTCATCATGCTGGAAGAAGCGCAAGCGGCAAAGGAGCGCCTAGCTCGTGGACGCAGCAAGCCGATCCGCTTTGACTTCAAGTTCTACTTCGTGGATGTGAACGCCGCGCATACGGCCCACCTCCGTCGAGCAATTGCGGAACGCGGCCACGACCCCAATGACGAATCCATCGTCATTCGAACCGGCGGGTTCGAGGACAACCTGGCGCACATACTGGCGCAGATCAAGGAGCGTCAACCGAGGGCGGGACGGTCATTGTTTCTCCTCGATCAGTGCGGATACTCCCGGGTCGCTCTTCGGGACGTTGGGGACGTCCTCGGAGAACTCGCCACGGCAGAAGTCATACTCACGTTCGCTGCCGATGCGCTCATCAACTTCCTGCGCGAAAGGCCGGAGTTCGTCAAGGCCGTCTCGCCACTGGAGATGTCCGACAGGGATGTGCGGGAACTACTCGAACTCAAGAAAGGCGACGGCGGCAAGGCGCTGGTTCAGCGAGCCATCCGCGCACAGCTCCGTCGAGGCACCGGCGCTCGATTCGATACGCCCTTCTTCATTCGGCCAGCCGCGTCGGCGCGCGCCTTGTGGTTCGTCCATCTGTCAAGACATCCAACCGCACGAGACGTGATGATCCAGCGACATTGAGAACTCGCGGACACCTTCGAGCACTTCGGACCAGGCGGCTTGAAAATGCTCGGCTGGGACGAACGGGCGGAGTATCCGCTGTTCGGTTTCGGCGACCACGAACGCACCTTGGTCCACGAACAGCTACTCGAGTCGGTCCCGGCGGAAATCCACGCCTTGGCCGCCGAGACGCCCGTTACAGTGGACGCCCTTCGGGCCGTGCTCGCCAATCAGACGGCAGCCCGCTTTGATGACCTAGACGGTGCCCTGCTGGAACTGTACAGGGGCGGGGAGATAGAGATACGCGGCGCTGGCGGATCGCTCCGCGGACAGTCAACCACCCGACTCAGGCCCACCGATTTGATAGCCCCGCCACGGCAGACGTCGCTCTTTGCTCCCGGAATCGGCCGCAAGTCGTCGAGACGGTGATCGAGCGGCCCGCCAAGGGGGGCCGCCGGCGCTGACGATCCGTCGCAGGCCGGCCGCATCGGCTAGAATCGCCCCACCAGCCGCCGCAGCCCCAAGGCACCCTATGCCTCGCACACCAAAGCGCGATTCCACCCCCCGCGAGTCCCCGGTGCGCTCCGTCAAGCATGCCGCCACGCGCAAGAACATCCCGCCGGCGGGGTTGGAGGCGCAGGGGATGGTGCGGGACGAGGCCACGGTGCGGTTTGCGTACAACGCGCATTTGCCGCCGGTGTTGCGGTCGGCGCCGGATGGGGGGGCGGATCGGGTGGCGGAGCTGCTGGCGGCGGCTCGGGAGCGGGCGTTGACCGAGGAGGAGGCCGACGCGCTTGGCGAGGCGGTGCGGCAGCAGGAGCCGTGGCTGGAGTGGAGCGGGAAGCGGGAGAAGCAGTGGTTCGAGGTGGATCCGGTGCCGTTGCACATGCACGAGCGGGTGTCCACGCAGGCGATTCTGCGGGTGTTGGCGCGGGAGGACGTGAACCGCGATCTCTTTGCCGATCCGCAGCAGGACTACGCCCAGGCGGTGCAGTTCTACCGGCACGACGTGGATTGGGCGAATCGCATGATCCTCGGCGATTCGCTGCAGGTGATGGCGAGCCTGGCGCGGCGGGAGGACTTGGCCGGCAAGGTGCAGATGATCTACTTCGATCCGCCCTACGGCATCCGCTTTCGCTCCAACTTCCAGCCCGATCTCGGCCAGCGCGACGTGAAGGATCGCGAGCAGGACTTGGCGCGGCAGCCGGAAGTCGTGGAAGCCTATCGGGATACCTGGGTGCGCGGCATCCACAGCTATCTGGCCTATCTGCGCGACCGGCTGACGATGGCGCGGGAACTGCTGGCGGACACCGGCAGCATCTTCGTGCAGATCAGCGACGAGAACCTGCATCGGGTGCGCTGCCTGATGGACGAGGTGTTCGGCGAAGCGAACGCCGTCGTCACCATCGTGTTCAAGAAGAAGGGCGCGACCACGCCCACGTCGGCGGTCCACGACTACCTGCTTTGGTACGCGAAGGATCGGGCGCAGACGAAGATCATCCCCTTGGCGGAAGAGCGCTCGGACCCGGAGGACGATCCCAAGTTCCGCTCGCTGATCTCGCCGGATGGCGAGGTGCGGCGCGCTGGCCGAGACGCAAGCGAACACTCGTCTCTGCTCAGCCAAGGCTATCGGTGGGCGCGGGTGGACTATCCGGTTGTGAGCCAAGATCCCCAAGAAGCGCGTAGTGCGGACTATGTGTTTCGAGGACGTAGCCGTAGTTGCGGCCCAACAAGGCACTGGAGTTTCGACGTTCCCGCCGGCCTAGACCGCCTAGCGAAGTCCGAGCGCCTGTTCAGCGGCGGCGGCGACTCCATCGGCGGCGTCGTCTATTGGCAGGACCGCGGCAGCGCCGCCATCTCCAATCTGTGGGTGGACACCAAGGGCGAAGCCAATCCCATCTACGCGGTGCAGACGGCGTGGAAAGTCGTGCAGCGCTGCCTGTTGATGACCACCGACCCGGGCGACCTGGTGCTCGATCCCACCTGCGGCAGCGGCACCACGGCGTTCGTGGCCGAACAGTGGGCGCGGCGCTGGATCGCCATCGACACCAGCCGCGTTGCTCTCGCTCTCGCCAAGCACCGGCTGATGACCGCCCGCTTCGACTACTACGCGCTGCGCGAACTGCGCGACGAAGACCGGCTGCGCAATCCCCGCGGCTGCTGGATCGCGGACGAGAACGGGCGCAAGCCGCTCACCCTGCAATGCAAGGAAGTGCCGCGCATCACGTTGAACGGCATCGCCCACAACGTCTCGCTCGATCCGATTTTCGCCAAGCACGAACCGCTGCTCGCGGATGCGCTCGCCGCGTTGAACGCCGAGGCCGCCAAACTCACGGACAAGCTCCGTGCGGCGCTGGTGGACAAGCTCGTCGCCAAGCACATGCGCGACGGCGCAAGCGCCGTGACCGACGCCGATGTTCGTCGTTGGCTGCTGCCTGGCGCGGACGGCAAGCGAATCAAGCAGACGCCCGCTCGCGGCGGTCTGAAAGCCGTCACTGCCAACCAAGCGGCTAGATACCGAGAGCGCATCCCTGATGGCGCGTGGCAAGAGTGGCAAGTGCCGTTCGACACGGACCCGGATTGGCCGGCGGCGTTGCGCGAGGCGCTCCTGGCCTATCGCAGCGCATGGCGGAACAAGCTCGCGGAAGTCGATGACTGCATCGCCGCCAATGCCGAATCCGATGAACTGGTGGACAGCCCGAACGTCGTGTCCGGCATGGTGCGCGTTGCCGGGCCGTTCACGATGGAAGGCGTGATCGCGGTGGAAGACGGGCCGGACACGCCCATCGGCGGCGCGCCAGAGACGCTCGAAGTCTTCGATGCTCCCGACAGCGTGTTGCAGGTGGCCAATGCCGAAGCGCATCTGGCGAAAGTCGTTCGCTACATGCGCATCGCGGGCGTGGACTTTCCGGGGAATCGGTCGCTCAAATTCGCTCGGCTCGACGCCACGACCGGATCGCTCATTCACGCCGAGGGCGAGTGGGCGAACGGCGCGGATGGCGGGGACGAAAACCACCGCGTGGCGGTTTCGATTGGGCCGGCCGGCGGCAATCTCTCGGCGTTCCAAGTGGAAGAGGCGATACGCGACGCCAACCGCGCTGGCTACGACGACGTGGTGTTCGCGGCGTTCGGTTTCGATGCCGCCGCCCAGGAGGCCATCGAAGAAGCGAGCCATCCGAAGCTGCACTTGCACATGGCGTTGATCCGCCCGGACGTGAAGATGGACGACGACTTGCTGAAGGCGAAGCCGACCAATCAGCTGTTCACCGTGTTCAGTGCGCCTCGGGTGACAGGCCCGCAACAGCAAGAAGACGGGCAGTACGTCGTCGAAGTGGAAGGCATGGATGTCTATGACCCCGGCACGGGTGCGATTTCGCCCACGAACAGCGACGAAATCGCCGCTTGGTTTCTCGATACGGACTACGACGGGCGCACCTTCTGCGTGTGCCAAGCGTTCTTTCCCGACCGCAGCAAGTGGGAACGGCTGGCGCGCGTGCTGGGCGAAAGCGGCGCTGTGGAACCAGGCGCGTTCGACGCCTTGAGCGGCTTGGCGAGCTTGCCGTTCGCTCGGCCCGCCCGCTTGACCGAGAGCGATGCGTGGCGCGTTGCCGTGAAGGTGATCGATCCGCGCGGCAACGAGGGGCTGCGGGTGCGGGCGGTGGAGTGACGATGGCCAAGGTCGCCGTTCCCATTCAGCCGGTCGAAGACCCGATTCTCTGCTCTCCCTACGCGGCGCCGCATCAGCATTGGCTGTACGACACCGCAACCGGCCTGCCGCAGAAGATCCAGTCCCGCCGCGAAGCGAGCTACTGGTACAAGACGGAGCGCACCGGCAGCCGGCAAACGCAACTGCTCGCGGAGGAAGAGCGCGACGACCTGCCGCTCGTCAACGCGCTGCGCGAAGACGTGAAGAACTGGCGCGAATCCGGCTGGCGCAATGCCTCGCAGACCACGAAACGCCTGCTCCGCCATTGGTGGCGCGAAGATCGGAGCCGGCGGCTCTTCTTCTGCCAAATCGAGGCGGTGGAGACGATCATCTACTTGGAAGAGATCCTCGCTGCCGGGCAGAGAACGCGCTCGCGCCAGCAACTCACGAGCGAGGACTACTGGGCGCTGCGCCGGGGCGAGAACCCGCGGCCAGACGAGTGGGTGGCCAAAGTGGCGCAGCATCCGATGCTCGCGGATGTGCCCGATGGCGGGCTGCTTCCGCTCCCGCGCTACGCCTGCAAGATGGCCACCGGCGCCGGCAAGACCGTCGTCATGGCCATGCTGATCGCGTGGGCGTTCTGCAATCGCGGCGCAACGCCGGCGGACCCGCGTTTTCCACGGCGCGTGCTGGCGATGTGTCCGAATTTGACCATCAAGGAGCGCCTGCAAGTGCTGCGGCCGGGCGATGCCGGCAACTACTACCAACGCTTCGACATCGTGCCGTCGTCGCTGCGCCCGGAGCTCGCCAAGGGCAAGGTGCTGGTGGCGAACTGGCACGTCTTCAATCCCGAGCAGGAAGCCGTCGCCGTGGGCGGCGTGACGGTGACGAAACTGGGAGAGGAGACCGCAGAGGCGTTCGCGCGCAAGCGCTTGGGCGAGCTGTTCGATGCGGACGAACCGCTCATGGTGCTCAACGACGAAGGGCACCATGCCTACCGGCCACGTGCGAGAGGCACCCCGCACGAAGAGGGCCTATCCGCCGAGGAGCAGGACGACCGCTTGGCGGCGACCGTTTGGGTGGAGGGTCTGGACAAGATCAACGAAGCGTGCGGCATCGGCATCTGCGTCGATCTTTCGGCCACGCCCTTCTACCTGCAAGGCAGCGGCTATCCAGAGGGCTCGCCCTTTCCGTGGATCGTCAGCGACTTCGGCTTGGTGGACGCCATCGAATCCGGCATCACGAAGATTCCTCGCTTGCCGGCGATGGACAACAGCGGCCGGCCGGATCCCGTGTACTTCCGGCTTTGGGATCACATGACGGCGAACTTGCAGGCGGGAGATCGGCTGCCGGGCGGCAAGCCCAAGCCGGAGGCGGCCTTTCGAGAGGCCGAATCCGCATTGGTCACCTTGGCTGGCGAGTGGAAGGAGCGGTTCGACCAGCTGCAAGCGGCCACGCCGGGGCAGGAACGCGCGCCGCCGGTGATGATTCTCGTCTGCGACAACACGGACATGGCGGAGCACTTCCACAAGATGATCTCCGGGGAAGCGCTTGTCGAGGAAACCGAAGCGGATTCAGACGCGACGCCCACGAAGGGCAAGCGAAGGAAGCGCAAGCTGAGCAGGCGGTTTTCGGACGGCTTGATGGGTTTCCCAGACCTGTGGAACCGGCAAGGCTTCGAGGCGACGCTGCGCATCGATTCCAAACTGCTCGCCGCCGCGGAGAGCGAAGATCCGACGGCGAGCAGCAAGGAAGCGGCGGAGGAACTGCGCAAAGTGGTTTCCACCATCGGCGTGGCCGGGCAGCCCGGCGAGCGCATCCGCTGCGTGGTGAGCGTGAACATGCTGAGCGAGGGCTGGGACGCCAGCAACGTCACGCAGATTCTCGGCTTGCGGGCGTTCCGCAGCCAGTTGCTCTGCGAACAGGTGGTCGGGCGCGGCTTGCGGCGCATGGACTACACGCCCGATCCGGAGACGGGGCTGCTCACCGCCGAGTACGTGGACGTGTTCGGCGTGCCGTTCTCGCTCATTCCCTTCAAGGGCCGGGTGCCGGGCGAGGCCACCGGCAAGTTCGATCGGCCGAAGCACGAGGTGCAGGCGCTGCCGGAGCGCAAGCACTTGGAGATCCGCTTTCCGGTGGTGGAGGGCTACGTCGCGTCCTTGGCGAGCGGTCGCATCGTTTGCGACGTGGCACAAGTGGAGCGCACGGCGTTGGACCCTTCGGATACGCCGATGGCCACGTTCATCCGACCGCAAGTGGCGCATCAGGTGGGCCACCCGAGCGACTACGGCGGGTTCGAGCTGACCGAAGTTGACCGCAGCGAATACTACCGTTCGGTACACCCGCAGAGCATCGAGTTCGCCATCGCCGCCAGCGTGGTGGGAACGCTCACCAACGGCGCAAGCAGGGATGGCCGGGATGGCGCTGGCGAGAACGGCGGCGTACGCCATCAAAGCCGACAGACCCTGTTTCCACAGGTGCGCCGCATCGTCCACGACTACATCGAGACCCGCGTCGATTTCGACGGCATGCATCGGTGCGACGTGGGCTTGCAGACCTACGCGAAACGCATCGTCGATCTACTCGCCACGGCCATCGCGCCGGCCGATGAAGAGGGCGGCTCTGCGCTGCTGCCGCGACTGAACGCCTATCGGCCCGTCGGCAGCACCGAGGACGTCCACTTCAAGACCGTGAAGCCCGTGCGGGCGACCGTCGCCAGCCACCTCAACTACGTCGCTTGCGACACGGCCGGATGGGAACAAGCCGCCATGTTCCAGATCGAGCGTCTGGCCGCGCAGGGAAAGGTGCGGTGCTACGCCCGCAACGAAAACTTGGAGTTCAACATTCCCTACGAGGTCTACGGCACGGCGCGCGTCTACGAACCGGATTTCATCGTCGAGCTCAAGGGCGGCCTGAAGGCGATCGTGGAAATCAAGGGGCGAGAGCACCAGGAGACATCGACCAAACACCAAGCCGCCAAGCGCTGGGTCGCGGCAGTGAACAACTGGGGCGAACTGGGCTGGTGGGCGTTCCTCGTGTGCCGGAACCCGCAGCGCCTTGGGGACGAGCTGACGAAAGCGGCTGCCTAGCGATCTCCCGGCCACGCTGCGGAAACGTCGAACTCCACCAACGCCTTCTTGGAGTTGCGCTTGCGGATTGGCCGCACCGCGACGTCCGCGAAACCACACTCCTGCAACATCGCCGCGTAGATCTGTTCCGTCGAAACCAGTACGCCGTAGAACGTCGAGTTCCCGACGATGTAGTGAACGCGGGCATCCTTCTTCAGGACTCTTCGCAGGCTGTGGAAATGTCGCGCCATGTCCTCGCAGTATTTCGCAACATAGGTCGCTAGCAGGCCGCTGTTCGCGTTGGCTTGAGCGGCTATTCGCTCCACGACTTCGTCTACGCCATCGGGGAGGCTGCAATCGTGCCGTCTAGACCAAGTGCCGAGACGACTGGTGGCGATGCCCCAGGTGCCGCCTATGGCCTCCCAGTCCAGTTCGCCAGCATCACTGGCGTCCGTCAAATAGCCAAGCCAATACATGTACGGGCGGAGTTCGCGGATGTAGGACATGCGATTGGCGTACGGCGGCGACGTCACCACTAGGTCGAAGGGGCCTTCCGAAATCCGCGACAAATCCCGCGCATCGTCCTGAACGACGGTGGCGGCACCGCTTGGCTCGTCGCTTGCGCCGCGAAGCACGAACTGAAGGTCGTCCAAGAAGAGCACATTCGCATCCAAGTCGATTTGCAGCTTTCCTTGCGCACCGTCCGCATCCTTGAACGACATGGATTGGTGGTTGAAGGCGGCGTTGGAGAGCTTGATGAGGGTGCGGCAAAACGCCACGAGCAGCAAATCGCGCATCGTCCGGTCAGCTGCCGACGCGAGGATGGATGCCTTGAGGTGGGCGAGAAAGCGCCTTGCGGGCGCCGACCACCAGCGTTCGATTCTGTGGATGTCCGGAACCGGCACCGGCGCTACCGCTTCGCGGCGAGCCGCATCCAGCGCTTCGAGGCCGGCGCACTTGGTCTCGACAAGCGACGCTTGCGAATAGGTGGCGGTCTTGGTTCGCGCTAGCCAGACTAGGAACGGATTGATGTCCACGGTCGTCGCTCGGTGCCCCCGCGAAACAGCGCACAGAGCCGTCGTTCCGGTGCCGCAGAACGGGTCCAGCACGTTCAAGCCACCGTCGTAGCCAGAGATGATCTCATCGACCACCTTCACAGAGTAGGCTGGCGTCAGGCGCAGCCAGCCGTGCCGCCCCGTCTTCGTGTTGAATGAGTGCGTGTAGTCGGCCCGTTGGCGCAATTGCGCTGCTGCTCGCATTCAATCGCTCCCCGGGTCCAACAGCGTCTGAAGAACGCCGGCGACTTCGCTTCGGAGTTTCCCTGCATTGCGTTCGAAGAATCCCGCAAGGTCGTAGCCGACGACGTCGCGCATGAAGTCGTAGGTGGACGTAAGCGCGTCGTTGCTGCCGACAGTTCCCGTCACAACCACCCATCTGGCGGCGCGATAGCGCCGCAGCACGTCCTCGTCGATTTGGTTCGACAGAACGACGACGCAAGGCAGGTACGACTTGACGTAGGCCGACGCGGCGTTGGCGATGTCCGCGTTCTGCCGTTTGCTGTCTCGGCTCTTGTAGCCTTGCCGAACCTCGAAGACCGCACCCGTGAGCGAACGGAACACGCCGGACTCAACGCCCACCGCCTGCGAGGAGCGTCTGATCCACTCTCGGACCCTCTCTCGACCGGCAGCATCCTTCACCTGCGCCAAGGGAATTCGCCCATCGAGCGACAGCTTGCGCGTTCCGCCGTCGCTGGCTGGCACCTCGTAGGACCACACCGTGTCGGTGGGCGACAAGCCCAGCTCGTCTTCCAGTATCTGCCGGAACACCCTCTCGCACCCGATGCCAATCTGACGGTAGATGCTCGTCATGCCGCCCGCCGCCTTGTGCGCCGCATACAGCATGGCATCGTCCAAGCCGAACCAAGCATAGAACGGATCGGCACTGTAGAGACCCCGGAACTCGCGCAACGTCAAGCCAACGCGCCCGCCTTGCCCGAACTTCGGCTTGTACGATGCCGAGACCCGGACACGCTCGAGGATGATGTCGACGTATCCGGCATCTCGGGCTTGCACGTCAGTCATGGCCGTCGAATCTCGCTTGTTTCCGTTGGTTCCACGCCCGACCTCACCCTCCGCACCGCCGGCAGCGGCCACATCGTTGAGCACCAAGGAAGCTGTCCGCCCGAACATGCACGGGGAGGCGGCAGCCGGCCGCAAGTCCTCGCAAGCGCCTTAAAGAAGCCCATCAGACTCGGCGCACCAGTGCGTTTGACCTCGACCAAACCATGCAAATCTATCACGGCGTGGTGGATTTGCATGGTTGTTCAAAGGCTGCGGAGGCTACGGGTGGGTTCTCGGCACCAGCCAATCGCGAGTGCCGGACCGGTGGCTATGGCGACAACCGGCCCAAATCGCATATGCTTAGCACCCCTTCGCTGCTTGCTGTGATTGCCGTGGCCACTTTCGAATCCCGCGTCCATGCGTTGCGCATCGAACCCCACCCCAACGCCGACCGCTTGGAGCTTGCCGCCGTGGGCGGTTTTCGCAGCGTGGTCGGCAAGGGGTCGTATGTCGATGGCGATCTGGCGGCCTACATCCCCGAGGGGGCGGTCTGCCCGGATTGGCTCATCACGGAACTCGGCCTCGAGGGCCGGCTGGCCGGCAGCAAGCGCAACCGGGTCAAGGCGGTGAAGCTGCGCGGCGCGCTTTCCCAGGGGCTCGTCTATCCGGTGCGCGACGGGAAGATCCGCGGTCAAGCGGTGGCCGAGGGCGACGAGGTGACGGCGCTTCTGGAGCTGGTCAAATACGAGCCGCCGGTGCCGATCGCCATGCAGGGCGAAGTGGCGCCGGCGCACGGGGCCACCGTCCACTACGACATCGAGAACTTCAAGAAGTACCCGAACGAGTTTCAAGAGGGCGAGCCGGTGGCCATCACCGAGAAGCTGCATGGTTCGTGGTGCTGTCTGGGGTGGCACCCGGAGCACGGCGCGGTGGTGACTTCCAAGGGCATGTCCGACAAGGGCCTGCGCCTGAAGCTCAACGACGCCAACGTGAACAACCTCTACGTGCGCGCGTGGCAGGCCCACGAGGATGCCTTCGAGCAGGCGCGGGCGCGGCTGGCCGCCGACGGGCAGCCGTTCTACGTGCTCGGCGAGGTCTACGGGCGCGGCGTGCAGGATCTCCACTACGGCGAACCGAATCCGGCCTTCGCGGTGTTCGACGTCTACGTCGGCGAACCGAGCCACGGCCACTACCTGGGCGTGGAACAACTGCGCGAGTCGCTGGCCGACCTGTTCACGCTGGTGCCGTCCCTCTACGACGGCCCGTTCAGCGAGGCCGTGCTGCTCGAACACACCGACGGCGCCACGGCGCTCGGCGGCAAGCATGTGCGCGAAGGCGTCGTGGTGCGGCCAGCGGTGGAGCGCGATTCGGAGTTCGGCCGCGTGATCTTGAAGAACGTCTCGGGCGACTACCTCACGCGCAAGGGCGGGACGGAGTTCAACTAGCGACGCCACGCCCGGCCCGGCAGCCCAAGGGGGTCATCGAGGCCAAGCGGCGTCCCAACCTTGCGTTCGCTTCGCTGGGGTGGGGTTGCACAGGCCGCCCCTTGGGATCATATTCCGAATTGGTCAAGCCAAATCGGAATAGATGCCGAAATGGAACTGTACGAGCGCCAGCTTGCCATCGACTTGCCGGCGGACGAGTCCGTGTTCCTGTGGGGGCCGCGCAAGACCGGCAAGTCCACGCTGCTGCGCCAGCGCTTCCCGCGGGCGACCCGTTTCGACCTGCTCGACACCCGCCTCATGCTCGAGTTCACGCGTGCGCCTTGGCGTCTGCGGGAGCGGGTGCAGGCGCTCGACGCTGCCGCACGCGCCGAACCCATCGTGATCGACGAAGTGCAGAAGGCGCCGGCGGTGCTCGACGAAGTGCATGGCCTGATCGAAAGCGACCGCCTGCGCTTCGTGCTGTGCGGTTCCAGTGCGCGGAAGCTCAAGCGCGGGCGGGCCAATCTGCTCGGCGGAAGGGCGTGGCGCGCCGCCTTGCACCCGCTCGTTTGGCGCGAGATCCCAGACTTCGATCTCTTGCGGGCATTGAACCACGGCCTGGTGCCGACGCACTACCGCGCCGCCAACCATCGCCGTGCCTTGACGGGCTATGTGGACGACTACCTGAAGGAGGAGGTGTTCGACGAGGGGCTCACGCGCAACGTCGCCGCCTTCGCCCGCTTCTTCGACGCGCTGGCGTTCAGCCACGGCGAGTTGCTGAACTTCAGCAGCATCGCCCGTGATTGCGGCGTGGACTCCAAGACCGTGCGCGAGTACTTCCAGATTCTCGTCGATACGCTGCTCGGCGTGTTCGTGGAACCGTTCGCCCGCCGCCGTTCGCGCGCCGTCATCACCCAGGCGCCGAAGTTCTACCTGTTCGACGTCGGCGTTGCCGGGCATGTGACGCGGCGGCGAATCGACCACGCCTCCGGGCCGGCGTTCGGCCGGGCGCTGGAACACTTTGTGCTGATGGAGCTGCTCGCCTGCCGGAGCTATCGCGAGCTGGACTTCCCGATCCGCTTCTGGCGTACCAAATCCGGCTTGGAGTGCGACTTCGTGCTCGGCCTGGACGGCGAGGTCGCCATCGAAGTGAAAGGCACGGATAACGTGCAGCCCCGCGACCTCAAGGGCCTCGCCGCCTACATGCAGGAGCACCAGCCGCGCTCGGCCATCGTCGTGTGCAACGAGACCATGCCTCGGCGCACCGCCGGCGGAATCCGGCTGCTGCCGTGGCGCGACTTCCTGGAGCGGCTGTGGGATGGGCGGATCGTGGAGTGAACCCGCTGCTGGCGTTGCTGGCCTTCGCCCCAGTCTCAGCCGGCCGTCGACCGCCGGAACGCCGGCTCCGGTTCCCGCACCGACGCCTGGTAGTGGTCTCTCATGCGGTTCATGCAGGCGATGGCGGTTTGTGCCTGTTGTTCGTCGGCCAAGGCGAAGGCGTCGAAGCCGCAGCGGAGCATGTAGACCGTGAGGTCCGGGACGACTTCGCCGAAGGCGCGGAGTTCGCCGGCGTAGCCGTAGCGGGAGCGCAGCAGGCTGCCGAGGCTCAGGCCGCGGCCGTCGGCGAAGGCCGGGAAGCGAATGACCGTTGCGGTAAGCACCTCGGCGGTCAGGTCTTCGGCCCTTCTCGGCTTTGGCCGTCCACTTGAATCCCTGCACCACATGGGCCACAGTTGCTCACAAGCCACTGGCTGCACCGAGGCAACGCATGGCCGCATCAAAAACACTGTGGATCACTTCCATACAACCAGAGACCATCAGTGGGAAGCCCTTCGTTCCAACGGTTCTCCGGTACCAACCCGGTGGAGACACCGTATTTGGCCATGACGCTATCGGCCCAGATGCCTCCGTTGGCTTTAAGTTGGCCTTGGGCGAGATCCCGCCCGGCCAATCGCTCGACGCCCGACGCAAATTTCCGTGCGCCGACGGCCGCCGTCGCTCCGCCTTTGAGCTCTCCCAGGATTTCCTCAACCGAGTCCTCTCATCCGTCGAGTTCAAGCTCCCCAAACCAAACAGCTCCGGCTCCATCGCCGCACGTGTCGTTGTAGCAGAGCCGCTGAACTTCCAAGTCAAAGACAGAAGTCCAGAGTGGCTGAGCAATTACCGTCGGAATATCGCCCGAATGTTGAGCCGGTTTCAAACGATAGAGTTCCTGCCCGAACCGTTTGCTGTCTATCAGTATTACAAATACGGCCTGCGGTTGCCGAAGTTGGCGGAGCGCACGAAACGTTTCGCTTTAATACTAGATATGGGCGGCGGCACTTTCGACGTGTGTATGATCGAGAGCACTGCCGAAGGTGACATCAGCCGTTCGGGAAGCCACTCCAAGCCACTGTCGGCGAATTCCGTGCCCTTTGCGGGCTTCCATCTGGACCGGCAAATCGCCCTATATCTATTGAAGAGAAATGCAACTGATGCCAAGAGGCAGGATGTTGAACGTTACTACGAGCAGTATGAAAGGACACTGCGTGGGAAACTAGACCGACGTAATTTGAAGCAAGAGGCCCAAGCGTTCATGGCCAATATGGACGCCCTCCGGCCAGTATGTGAGCAAAAGAAGATCGAGTTAGCGAACGCCATTACCGACTGGCAACTCGACACGGAGAATTATGATCAAGTGGAAGTAGACGTACCCACCGATCCGCTAGCAGAGTCCACTCGGGTCGTCCCGTGCGAGCTCTATGGCCACCAGATGTTCGCAGTGTTTGAAGAAATCTGGAACACCAAGCTAAAGGGCGTCGTAAAGAACGTCATAAGGGGTGCGCACGACCGTTTGAATGGCAACAAAATCGACGTCTCTCTCATCTCTGGAGGGTCGGCTAACATTGGATGGCTAACGGCGCTCCTCATGCGCGACTTCAGTGAAGAGCTCCAAGGCGCTGAACCCGTCAATATCGAGGGGTCCTACCAGGACGTCGTTGCCAACGGCTTGGCCATCGAGTGTGCCCGGCGACACTTCTTGAGCTCGTCTGGTGAGACGCCTGAATTCGTTGCTGTTACATATAATCCTGTTCGTCTTTTGCTGGCGCCGAATGATTGCGATCTGGCGGAGCTACGATTTGGGTCATCAGACGATAGGGTGAACATGGAAGGTGCCGGACCGGGCGACCTCATTCCGTCAGCCCAAGTATTTCGTCGTTTCTTCGATGCTCCCCTTCAGTGGCAGGTTAGACTTCCCAGACCGCCTAGACAGCATCTTGACTATATCTTCTGCCGGTCATCCGACCCCGATAGGGAAGATGAGGACGTATTGGACCTTGCCTACAACCTCGAGGAGAGGAGACTTTATACTCGAGAAGCGAAATTCGATGGACAGACGACCGTTGAAGTAACGGTACGCGATGATGGGACGGTGATCCCAAGGTTTATCTACAAGAAAGAAAATAGGCGTGGCGGGGTGCCGGAGAATAGCGAAAAGGGGAGGCCATTCTACATCGATATGACGACTAACGCGACCAATATGCCGATGGCGAACTACATCGGGCTGGATTTCGGTACCAGCAACTCGTCGATCTGCCTGTTGTCGGATGATTCAATAGATATGGTTCACCGGCGAAACTCATCTAACCGATGGCGGAGCCTTAGCGAGACGCTCGCGGACATCCCATTTCCGGCTGCGGCGGCGCTTAGAAGGTATCTAGCGGAACACGAAACAGCGCGAATATTCGATGTTGCGATCGGAGCGTACGAGGCTTGCTTGACGCTATTGGCTTATAGTATGGCTGCCGATGGTCTGTACGAAGATCCATCGTGGAAGGCGTTGGCGACCTTTAGACATCGCTCGTTGGGGCCACTCAAAGCCCTTTTGACGACCTCTGTCGGTCGAGGACCGGGGACCTTCTGCGTGAAACGGCCGGAGCATTTGGCGGACGTTCAGTTCCTTGAAGAAGCGTGTCGGGACTTCACGGAAGGCAAGCACCATCAAACGAGCCAAGTGTCTCCGAAATGGGTGGATTATGTTGAAGACATCGCACGTGCAACCGCAGGAGCTTTTTCGGGCAATTACTTTGGCTATTGCGCTACGTCGATTAAGGTGGCCTATGAGCATCGGTTCGAGGGCATTTTCAAGGTGGCACACGATCAGCCTCCTTTTGTCCATCACTACAGGTACTCATCGAAGGAGGCAATTGATCCAACGGTTGCGCTGATGTTCGATCCAAGGCGTCGGAAGGCGAGGTCGCTTACGCCCCTACTGGTGTGGGAACAGGAAGGCTTTAGCGACCAGCCTGTCTGCTATGTTCTGGACGTGAAGAGTAAGTGTCAATATAAGCCTTGTCATATTGCGGACAAGAAGGCGAGCGACGACATTAACCCCGGACTGTCGAAGGCACTTGATGACCTTCTAGAGAATGGTCGTTTTGTTACCGGGGAGGTCGATTTCGAGGTCTCGGAGCTAAACGCGGTTGGCGAGGACAACGACGAAGATAGTGTCTAGACAGGCCTGCGCGAAGCAACTAACTGTTGGCGGTGCCTCTGCGATGTGGCCCTGTTTCCCGCACCGATGCCTGGTAGTGGTCGCTCATGCGGTTCATGCAGGCGATGGCGGTTTGCGCCTGCTGTTCGTCCGCCAGGGCGAAGGCGTCGAAGCCGCAGCGGAGCATGTAGACCGTGAGGTCCGGGACGACTTCGCCGAAGGCGCGGAGTTCGCCGGCGTAGCCGTAGCGGGAGCGCAGCAGGCTGCCGAGGCTCAGGCCGCGGCCGTCGGCGAAGGCCGGGAAGCGAATGGCCACCACCGGCGCGGGAAGGACTTCGGCGGCGAGGTCCTCCACTTCGGCGTCCCCGTCCACCCAAACCCCCGCCCCGTCCGGCGCTTTGCGCCACGCGGCCAGCGGGGCGATGACGCCTGGCTTCGCTGCGCCGTCTTCGATGAGCGTCCAGTCGTCGGCGACGATGCGCCCGTCCTTAACCAGCGTTGGCATAGACGCGCTGCTTGAACGGCTCCACGCCGATGCGCCGCACGGTGTGCAGGAAGGCCTCGCCGTCGAAGCGCTGCGCGACGTACACGTCCAGAATCTTCTCGATCACCGCCGGCACTTCCGCACGCTGGAAGGACGGGCCGAGAATCCGGCCAAGCGATGCGTCTTCCGCCTGGTTGCCGCCGATGGAGATCTGGTAGAACTCGTCGCCGCGCTTGTCCACGCCGAGGATGCCGATGTGCCCCACGTGGTGGTGGCCGCAGGCGTTCATGCAGCCCGAAATGTTGATGTCCAGCGGGCCGAGGTCGTGCAGGTAGTCGTAGTCGTCGAAGCGCCGCTGGATCGCTTCCGCCACGGGGATGGACTTGGCGTTGGCCAAGGCGCAGAAGTCGCCGCCCGGGCAGCAGATCATGTCCGTCAGCAGGCCGGCGTTGGCCTGCCCCAGTGCCTGTTCGCAGGCGAGCTTGAACAGGTCGCGCAGACTGCGCTGCGGCACGTCCGGCAGCACGAAGTTCTGCTCGTGGGAGATGCGCGCCTCGCCGAAGCCGAAGCGTTCGCTCCACTCCGCGACGGCGTCCATCTGCTCGTCCGTCACGTCGCCGGGCGGCACGCCGGTCGGCTTGGTGGAGAGGGTGACGATGGCGTAGCCGGGCTGCTTGTGGGGCGCGACGTTGTTGCGCATCCAAGTGTTGAACGCCGGGTCTTCCAGGCGCTCCTTCGCCAGCCGCGCCGTTTCGTCCTCCAGGGCGGCATACGGCGGCGGTTCGAAGGACGCCTTGATGCGGGCGGCTTCCTCCGCCGGCAGCGTGCTCGGGCCGTCGCGCAGATGTTCCCACTCGGCATCGACCTTGGCGCGGAACGCCTCCGGCGTGAGGGCGCGAACCAGAATCTTGATGCGCGCCTTGTACTTGTTGTCGCGGCGTCCATAGCGGTTGTAGACGCGCAGGATGGCTTCCAGATAGGTGAGCAGATGCGCCTCCGGCAGGCCCTCGCGGATCAGGCTGCCGATCACCGGCGTGCGCCCTAGGCCGCCGCCGACGTGGAAGTCGAACAACGCCCCGCCGTCGTTGCCCCGCCGCACCGTGATGCCGATGTCGTGGACGCGGATGGCGGCGCGGTCCGCGTTGGCGCCGTTCACGGCGATCTTGAACTTGCGCGGCAGCCAATCGAACTCCGGGTGGAACGTGGACCACTGGCGCATGATTTCGCAGTAGGGGCGGGCGTCCACCTCTTCGTCCGCCGCCACGCCCGCGAACTGGTCCGTGGTGATGTTGCGGATGCAGCTGCCGCTGGTCTGGATGCAGTGCATCTGCACCTTGGCGAGGTCCGCGAGGATGTCCGGCACGATTTCAAGCGCCGGCCAGTTGATCTGCACGTTCTGGCGCGTGGAAAGGTGGCCGTAGCCCTTGTCGTACTTGCGCGTGATCTCGGCCACGGCGCGCAGCTGCGTGGCGGAGAGCAGGCCGTAGGGCACCGCGATGCGCAGCATGGGCGCCAGGCGCTGGATGTAGAGGCCGTTGCGCAGCCGCAACTGCTGGAAGGCGTCGTCGCTCAGCTCCCCCGCCAAATAGCGCGCGGTCTGATCCCGGAACTGCTCCACCCGCTCCTCGACGAAGCGCTGATCGAAGGCGTTGTACTGATACATGGCGTTGACGCGGTGCCGTTGCGAAGGCGCGAGTGTAAGCCATTGCCGCGCCGGTGGGACGAACGGGGCGGTCGGCCGGGTCGGCGGTCGCGCGGCGCCGGTTCAGCGCGCTGTGCTACGGTTGTTCGATGACTGCCGCCTGCGCCAGCACGAGTCCAAACCCGGGCGCCGGCTTGGTGGCCGCCGAGTTCTTCGCCGGCATGGGCCTGATGCGCGCCGCGCTCGACCGCTGCGGCATCGAGACGATCTTCGCCAACGACGTGGACAAGACGAAGGCGCTGCTCTACGCCGAGAACTGGGCTGGCGGCGCATTCCGCCTCGGCGACATCGGCGACATTCGCGGCGGCCAACTGCCCCGGGTGGACTTGGCGACGGCGTCGTTTCCGTGCGTGGACCTGTCCTTGGCGGGCCACCGCGCCGGCCTCGACGGCACCCGCTCCGGCGTCGTATACGAGTTCTGCCGCATTCTCGACGAAATGGCGGAGCCGCCGGCCATCGTGATCCTGGAGAACGTGCCGGGGTTCCTCACCGTCAACGGCGGCCAGGACTACCGGGCGCTGGTGCGCCAACTGGAGCGCTCCGGCTATCGGACGACGCACATCTGCGTCGATGCAGCGGCGTTCGTGCCGCAAAGCCGTCTGCGCGTCTTCCTCATCGGCTTCCGCGATTTCGAAAGCGTGCCGATGCTGCCTCCGCCGCCAAGCCCGCGCCGGGATCTCCGTTTGGCGGACATCGCCGACGAGGACTTGGACTGGTGGGAAGCGCCGCGCCGAGACGCCTTCCTCGCGTCGCTCTCGGATCTGCAATCCGCCCGAGTCGACGCCTTCAACGCACAGTCCACCATCAGCTACCGCGGCGCCTACCGCCGCACGCGACGGGGCAGAGCGGTGTGGGAAGTGCGCCGCGACGAAATCGCCGGCACCTTGCGCACCACCCAGGGCGGTTCCGGCCGCCAAGCCATGCTGCGCGCCGGCCAAGGCGAGCTCGCCGTGCGCTGGATGGACGTCTCGGAGTACGCCGCCCTGCAAGGCGCCACGGACATCAAGTACGCCTCCGTGTCGCCGCGCCAAGCGATGTACGCGTTCGGCGACGCGGTTTGCGTGCCGGCGGTCGAATGGCTCGTCGACAACTGCGTGCTGCCAGCCGCGATTCATGCCTAGCGGCCCGACTCGCCGCCGAGCGTGGAGGCGCCATACAGCGGCGTATCGCTGTGGGCGCAAGCGCGAAGGCTCGAGACGCTTGCGAAGGAGCGGCTCGACAGCTTCAGCGAATGAAGGCCGGGCGTCTCAGCGCCGTTCGAGCTCCGCCAGACGCGCCCGCAGTTCGGCGTTGGCGCGTTCCAGCTCGGCATTGTCGTGCTCCAGTTCGGCGCGTTGGCGCTGCGCTTCGCGCAGGCGCTTGGAGTCGGCGCTCAACAGACTGTTCGTTGCCGGGTCGAAGAGTCGAAGCTGCGGGTCGCCGGGGCCACGCAGCGCCCGCAGTTGCAGGCCAAGGGCTTGGCTGTGGATGCCGATCGCGCCATCGGGCAGCACGGTGGGCTGCAAGGGGCGGTATGCGCCGTCGCACAGCCGATAGCCCTTGAGCAGGGGCGTCATGAGGTAGCCCAGCGGGTCGAATTGGAAGTAGTCCGCAACGCCAAGCTCGGCGTAGAGCCGGCGCTTCTTGCCCTCGTCGTTCGGCAGCGTGGTTCGGGAGGCCAGCTCCAACACGAAGTCCGGCGGCTTGCCTTCCTCCCAGAGCAGATAGACGAGCTTCTTCTCGAAGGGCTTGTTGGCCACCCAGTACACGTCCGGCACCACCAGCTTGCGCGGGTCGCCCTCCTTGTAATAGATGCCGTGATTGCTGGCGTAGCGCGCCGAGTCGCCGAAGTGCTCGCGGAAGACGCCCATCACATGGTGCGCCACGAGGTAGTGCTGCGTCGATTCCACTGGTTCGCCGTCCGAATACGGGTATTCGACTGGCGCAAGCGAAGGTTCCGGCTTTGCCATCGGATTGCTCCAAGCGGCGGAATGGGGCAAGGCGCGTTGCCGCGTCTGCACTGACCGTAACACGCCCTCGCGGTGCAGCGTCGAATCCCGCTTTAGTTGTTCTGTGGGCAGGCAGCTTCGCAGAGCCGCGAGCCTCGGCGAAGCGGACAATCGCCCGGCGCACTGTAGGAAATCGTCCCTCCGTCGCGTGCGCCGTGGCTCACGGCACTGCACGATCGGCCAGCGTCGAGTCAGCCGTTCGGATTGATGTGGACCTTGATGGACTGGGTGCGCTTGTCGAGCGCCGTGCCGAACGCGGCGTTCACGTCGTCGAGGGCGAAGCGGTGGGTGACGAGCGTTCGCGCGGCGCCGGCGTAGTCGCCGACCACGTCCAATGCCTGCTGGTAGTCGGCGCGCCCGTTGGATGCCGCGTAGGTCATCGAACCGACGATCTCGATTTCCTTCACCGCCAAGTGCAGGGCGTTGATCTGCACGTTGGGCTGGGTGAAGACGCCAAGGACGATCACCTTGCCCTTGGGCCGCACCACGCGCTGCGCGGCGAGGAGCGTCTCTCCCGTGCCGCCGACCGTCTCCACGGCCACGTCCACCGCCTGGTCGCGGGCAAGTTCCTTCATGCGTTCCGCGCCGGATTCGTCGTCGCCGATCACTTCGTGGGCGCCCAAGCGTCTTGCCGCTTCCTGCTGGTGGGGATGCCGCGCCAGCACGATCACCCGCGCCCCGTCGGCGCGCGCCGCCAGAATCGCCGTCAGGCCGATGGTGCCGGCGCCGACGATGAACACCGTCTGGTGGCCGCGCAAATCCACCTTGTTGAAGCCATGCACTGAACAGGCGAGCGGCTCGGCCAAGGCGCCGATTTCCGCATCGACCGTGCGCGGCGTCTTGTATGCGGTGTTGCCGGGCACGTTCACGCGCTCGCTCATGCCGCCGTCGATGCCTTCGCCCACCAGGCTCCGCTCGTCGCACACGTGGTAGTCGCCGGAAGCGCAGAACGGACAGAAGCCGCACCGCAGCAGCGGCTCCACGCCCACCAGGTCGCCCTCGCGCACGTGCTTCACGTCGTCACCCACGGCCACGACGGTGCCGGCGAGCTCGTGGCCCGGCGTGATGCCGGCGCGGGGCTTGAACTGCCCCCGGTAGAAGTGCAGATCGGAACCGCAGATGCCAACGCTGCCAATGGCGATCTGCACCTCGCCCCGTTTCGGTGCCGCGAGCTCCTTGCCGCCCACCGCGATGCGGCCAGTCGCGTCCCAAAGCGCTGTTTTCGTCTCCGCCATCGTGTCCTCGCTCCTGTCGTCCAAGACGCCATGTAGCCCCCAACACAGCGGGAAAGCAAGACCGCTGGCGGCGGTCGTCCGAGCGGCTCGGCGAGGCGACCTTTTGACGGGTGGGCGAGAAAAGCTGGAGGAAGGCGCAGGCCGCCATCCGCGCATTCTCGGCAATCTCGCACACGCCACATAGCGGATGTCACGGATGTCCGACGTCGCTGGCGCCAGCCGAACTGGAGTGTCCATGCTGGCGTCATGTTCCGGGGGCGGCGCACGCTGGCCCTGGGCGGCAAACCCCGATGCGCTATGCTTCTTCGCCATCATGCGGCGGCAGCAAGTTCTGGTGCTCTATCTGCGCAGTTCGGCGCTCGATTCCGGCGTTGTCGCGTGGGCGGTCTACGATGGCAGTGGGCGCGACACGCACATGGCCGGCGATGCCGAGGAACCGCCCTACGCCACGGGGCTGGCGGCGCTTCGGGATGGTTGGCGGCTGATCCAGGCCTCGCCGCTCAGCGACCACGCGGTGGGCAACGAGTTCCGCACCGGCTATCTGAAGTACGAGTTCTTCTTCGAGAAGATGGTGGAGATCGACGGCGGAGACGGCGGGTGATTGAACGTCTCGATTCGACGCAGATGGCGCGGTTCGTGGCGCAAGGGGTGCTGCGCTTCGACGGGCGCGTGTCGGACGCCATCAACGACCAGTTCATGGACGAAGCAGGGCGGCTAGAGAACGCAGCGCCGGGCGAAGACGCCGAAACCCTGCTCGAACGCCACCGAGCGTCGATGCGCGCCAATCGCATCCCCGAGGTGCCGGCCGGCACGCCGCTGCTCCAAGCGTATGCGCCGGAGACCGCGCTCGGCCGGCTGGTGCGGCTGCCGTGGGTGCGCGGCGCCATCGAGAGCCTGGTCGGCCCCGGCTCGCTGCTCGACCACCACTTCCTGCACGTCACCTATCCGCCGCGCTATCGGGGCGGCAAGCAGGGCGTCTCGCAGAACACGCATCAGGATTCCACGATCGACCCGCGCCAGGCTTTCGACATCCAGCTGATGTACTTCCCGCACGAAGTGACGGCGGCGATGGGCGGCACGCGCTACGTTCCGGGCACGCATCTGCGCATCGTCAGCGAGGCAGCGATTGGGCGCTATCAGAACATCCTCGGCCAGCAGCACGTGGTGTGCCCGGCCGGCACGCTGCTCTTCACACACCACGGGCTGTGGCACGGCGGCGGCGCGAATCGCTCGGACAGCGTGCGCTACATGTTCAAGATCCGCCTCAACCCCACGGTGCGCCAGCGCCGACTGTGGGACACCTCCGATCTGACGCCGGCGGACTACGCCCAGCAGCCCATCTTCCACGTCAAGCGCCGCCGCTCGCCGGCGCACCTGCACGCCATCCTCACCGCGCCGGCGCCGTGGTTCGAGAACGACAGCGGGCGCTTGGAGTATCTGAACCGCATTCGCTTCTGGCGCTTCCTGCTCGGCGACGAATCGTTCGATGCGGACTATTGGCTGACGCGGGTGGAGAACGAACCGACGGCGCTGGCTTTGGGCGGCGCAGCGCCCACGCCTTAGACGCCGAGCAACCTCTTGCGTCAGCCGGCGGCGGCTTCGGTCTTGTCTTGGCGGGGTTGCAGCGCGTGCTTCTTCAAGTAGCCGCGGAACTGGTGGTAGGTGAGCTTGAGCTGCTGCGCGGCGTCGCGCTGGTTGAACTTGGCGGCGGCGAGGGCGCGTTCGACGAGCTCCACCTCCAGCATTGAGATGGTCTGCTTGAGGTCGAGCGGCAGCTCGAAGCGCGGCGCGGCGCCGTTGCCGTCCTCGGCGCCGGGTCGGGCCGGACGAAAGGGCGACGAGAACGGATCGAGCACCACTTCCTCCACCAAGGCGTCCGGCTCGGCGCGGTACACGGCGCGCTCGGCGACGTTCTTCAGTTCGCGCAGATTGCCCGGCCAAGGGTAGGCAAGCAGCGTTTTGCGCGCCGCGTCGCCGAAGCCGGGGAAGTAGTCGCGGCCAAGTTCCTTCGCCATGTTCACGGCGAAGTGTTCGGCCAGGAGCATGATGTCGTCGGCGCGTTCGCGCAGCGGCGGCAGCGTGACGACGTCGAAGGCGAGGCGATCCAGCAGGTCGGCTCGGAAGCGCCCTTCGGCGACCAGGCGCGGCAGGTCCTCGTTGGTGGCGGCGACGACGCGCACGTCCGCGCGCAGCGTCTTCCGGCCGCCGACGCGCTCGAACTCGCCGTATTCGATCACCCGCAGGAGCTTCTCCTGCACCAGCGCCGAGGTGGTGGCCAGCTCGTCCAGGAACAGCGTGCCGCCGTTCGCCCGCTCGAAGCGGCCGTGGTGGGTACGCACGGCACCGGTGAAGGAGCCGGCTTCGTGGCCGAACAGCTCGCTCTCGATCAGCGTGTCGCTGATGGCCGCGCAGTTGAACTTCGCAAACTCGCCATCCCAGCGCTCGGAGAGGTAGTGCAGGCGCGAGGCGACGAGTTCCTTGCCGGTGCCCCGCTCGCCGACCACCAGCACCGGCTTGTGCAGCGGCGCTGCCTTGGAGACCTGCTCCAACGCCGCCAGAAAAGCTGGCGACTCGCCGATCAGCCGATCCTGTTCGCTTGGGGATGGCACTTCGCTGCGCGAGCCCGGCTTGAAGAAGAACGGCAATCTTGCCAACAGTTGGCGGATTACGCCACCGCGCGCCACGGCGGGATGGATCGGCGGAGCACGGATTCGCTCGCCGAATGACAAAACTCTCCTTTCTTTTCAACGTCTTGTGAGGGAATACGGCAGGTTTGGCACGGATCGTGGTTTGCAACAGACAACGCGCACACGACGACACCGCATTAAGGAGGCACAACCGATGGGCGTATTCTCCCGCATCACCGACATCGTCAACTCCAACATCAACTCCCTGCTGGACAAGGCGGAGGATCCGGAGAAGATGGTGCGCTTGATCATTCAGGAGATGGAAGAAACCCTGGTGGAGGTTCGCACCGCCTCGGCCCGGGCCATCGCCGACAAGAAGGAACTCGAGCGCCGGCGCGAACGCCTGCAGGAGGAAGCCGCGGACTGGGAGCGCAAGGCCGAGTTGGCCGTCTCCAAGGGCCGCGACGACTTGGCGCGAGCAGCGCTCGTCGAGAAGTCGAAGGCCGAGGACGTCGCCACGGCGTTGGCGGCGGAACTCACCACCCTCGACGGCGCCTTGGCCAAGCTCAACGACGACATCCACGCCCTGCAGCAGAAGATCAAGGACGCGCGGGCGCGGCAGAAGGCCATTCTGGTGCGCGGCAAGGCCGCCCAGACGCGCCTCGGCGTGCGCCGCCACCTGCACGACCACAGCATCGACGACGCCATGAACCGCTTCGAGGAGTACGAGCGCAAGATGGACGATCTCGAAGGGCAGGTCGAATCCTTTGACCTCGGCCAGCGCTCGCTGAAGGAGCAGATCGACGACCTCGCGGTGGACGAGAGCGTGGACGAAGAGCTGCGCGAGCTGAAGGCGCGGGTGAAGGAGCAGCCCGCCGGCGGCGGCGAAGCGGCCCAGGGCCAGCGCTAGGAACGCGACGAGGAGCCGACGATGGACGAACTGGGCGCTTTCGTCGTCGCGCCGACGATCCTCTTTCTGATCTTCGTCGCGCCGATCTGGATCATCATGCACTACCGCTCCAAGAACCGGGCGCAGGCGTCGTTGACCAACGACGAGCGCGAGGAACTGGAGCGGCTTTCCTCGGCGGCGGAGAACATGCGCGAACGCATCGAGACCTTGGAGTCGATCCTCGATGCCGATGCGCCGGGGTGGCGGCGCCGCCACGCCGCCGCCGACTAGCCGCGCCGGAGACAAGAACATGCCGACTTCCAGCGACTTCAGGGAACGGGCGTCCGCCGAGGGCGACCGCGAACGCATTGCCGAAGCAAGGGCGCGCTTGGAACGCGCCGTCCAGGATCTCGCCGAGGCCGCCGGCGACCGCGCCGCGGACTACGTCGAACGCGCCACGGCGCGGCTGCGCCGGGAAGACGCGCGCCGCGAGCGCTGGCGTCGGCGCGAGCCGGCGTGGCTGTGGAGCGACGAACCCCGCACCGCCAAGCTCTACCGCGACGCCAAGCACGGCAAGATCTTCGGCGTCTGCGGCGGCATCGCGCGCTATTACGGCCTGGAGACGTGGATCGTGCGCATCCTGGCGGTCACCGGCCTCATCTTCCTGAACTGGGTCGTCTTCGTCGCCTATTTGGTGGCGGCGCTCATTCTCGGCCGCGAGCCGGAGTCGGCCGAACGCGCATCGGGACGCCGCCGACGGCGCGGCCGGGCGCGGTTCCGGGAGGACCGTCGGGCGTCTTCGCCGCACCGACTGCTGCGCGAAGTGAGCGCCCACTTCGACGAAATGGAACTGCGGCTGCGCCGCATGGAAGCGCACGTCACGTCCGACAACTACGAACTGCGCCGCGAACTGGCCAAAATCGACAAGCCGTAAGCACAGCGGACGAACTTAAGGAGAACTTGATGCCGAACGACAGTCAGCGCCAGCGGAAGAAGCGCAGCGAGTCCTGGCCCGGCGTGGTCATGATCATCGTCGCCGCGGCGGCGATTCCCGTATCCATCGTGAGCGTGGCGGCCAAAGGCGGCGTGCCATGGTCGGCGATGATCCTGCTGATCGCCATCGGCGGATTCGCCTACGCGGCATCCAGATCGAACCACCGCCGGCGCGACCGCGACGGCGAGGATTCCGAAACGTCCAGCCAAGAGGTCGCCGACCTGCGCAAGCGCGTCGAGACCTTGGAACGCATCGTCACCAGCCGCCGCTACAACCTCGACCGCGAGTTCGACGCCTTGGACGAAGACCGGAACTGACGCTGACACGCCACGCTGCGTTCGGGCCGGTGGCGCGGCTGCCCGCTGAGCGCAAGCGCGTCGGGTCTTGGGCGGATGCTGCTTCGCGTCGCCGCTACGGCCAGCTTCGCCCCGCTTCCTGCGCCAACGCGCGCAAGCCGGCGACTCGGATGCGGTCCGTCAACGGATAGGCCGCATCGCCAGGGCAGACGATGGTGATGCGGTCCAGCCCGAGGTCCTGCAACGCCGTATGCATGGAGCGGGTGGGCTTCGGCGCCGATGAATACTTGAACTCGAAGCCCTGCATGTCGTTGCCGCGCACGATCAGCAAATCCAGTTCGGCGCCCGTGTGGGCTGCCCAGAAGTAGCACTCCGCGGCGTCGGCGCCCTGGATGAGCGCAACCTGCTCCAGCGCGAAACCCTCCCACGATGCGCCAACGCCCGGATGCTCCCGCAAGGCCGCGGCGTCGGACAGGTTCATCAGCGCGTTCAGGATGCCGGCATCCCGAAAATAGAGCTTCGGCGACTTCACCTGCCGCTTGCGGACGTTCGCATGCCAAGGGTGCAGGGCGCGCAGCACGAACGTGCCAACGAGGATGTCGAGATAGCGCTTTACCGTGGGCGCCGACACGTCCAGAGAACGCGCCAAGTCCGCCGCGTTGAAGACCTTGCCGTGATAGTGCCCGAGCATTGTCCAGAAGCGCCGCAGCGCGTTGCCGGCGAAGCCGATGCCCAGCGCCGGCACGTCGCGCTCGAGGAAGGTCGTCACATAGGCTTTGCGCCAGATCATGCTGTCGGCGTCCGATGCCGCCAGAAACGCCGGCGGAAAGCCGCCCCGCAGCCACAACTTGCCTACGTCGCCCGCCTCGAATGCCGCGAACGGGGAGAGCTCCAAGTAGGCGACTCGCCCGGCGAGGGTTTCCGAGGACTGCCGGATCAGCTCTCGGGAAGCGCTGCCGAGAATCAGGTAGCGCTGACGCGCGCGATGCCGGTCGATCAACACGCGCAGCAGTGGAAACAGATCCGGCAGGCGCTGCACCTCGTCGATGACGATCAACCCCGCCAAGGGTTCCAAGGCCAGTTTCGCATCGGTCAGCCGGTTGCGGTGCTCCGGGTCTTCGAGGTCGAAGTAATGCACCGGCCCCTCGGCGTGGGCCGCGAGGTAGTCTTGCGCCAGCGTGGTCTTGCCGCACTGCCGCGGCCCCAGGATGGCCACCGCGGGATGGCTGCGGAAGAGCGTGGCAATCTGGGCGAGATTGGTGGGGCGTTCCACAACTAACCATGAAAATCGAAAGTTGAACTTTTCATTTTCACAGTTAATGCCCCGATGTCAAGGACTCCGAAACCCTTAGCCAGCGGACAAACAGATCCGGGCGGTTGGTGATGACGCCGGCGGCGCCGTTCTTCCGCAGCTCCTCCGCCCGGGCGGGATCGTCGATGGTGTAGACGAAGCAGCGCCGTGGCCAGCCGGCGACCGTGGCGATGTGTTCCGGGCTGGCGATGCGGTCGGCGAGATTGACGGCCCAGGCGTCGAGGGCGAGCGCAACCGTTTCCAGGCCATCGCGCCAGCGCGCCGCCAAGGGGGCGCACGGCACCTTCGGCGCGAAACGGCGAAAGCGCGCCAGTTCCATGTGGTCGAAAGACGATACGAGGACGTCGAGGCGGGTTTCGGCCAGCACCTTGGCCACGGCCTCGGCGCAGCCGGCGGCCTTCAATTCCACGTTCGCCACGACGTGATCAGGCAACGCGCCCAGCACCTCGCCCAGCGTCGGAATCCGCTCGCCGCCGCCGGCGTCCAGCCGGCGCAAGGCGTCGAGGGGGAGTTCGCGCACCAGCCCGCGGCCATTGGTGGTTCGGTCTACGCGCTCGTCGTGGATCACCACCACTTCGCCGTCCGCGCTCGCGTGGACGTCCAGCTCCACGCCGTGAACGCCGAACTCCACCGCCTTGGCGAAGCTCGCCAGGGTGTTTTCCGGCGCCAGCCCGCTTGCCCCGCGGTGGCCGAAGACGGCAAAGCCGCTGGGCGAATCGGTTAACATTCTTCGATCATGAGCTATCTGGTGTTGGCACGGAAGTACCGGCCGAGGTCCTTCGCCGAGGTGGTGGGCCAGCAGCCCGTCGTGCAGGCGCTTGCCAATGCCCTGGACAACCAGCGGCTGCATCACGCCTACCTCTTCACCGGCACGCGCGGCGTGGGCAAGACGACCCTCGCGCGCATCCTCGCCGCCTGTTTCAACTGCGAACGCGGCATCACCTCGCAGCCCTGCGGCGAGTGCGGCGCCTGCACGGAGATCGCCGCCGGGCGCTTCGTGGACTTGATCGAAGTCGATGCCGCCTCGCGCACCGGCGTGGACGACACCCGCGAATTGCTCAACAACGCGCAGTTCCTTCCCGGCCAAGGCCGCTTCAAGGTCTATCTGATCGACGAAGTCCACATGCTCACCGGGCACAGCTTCAACGCCCTGCTGAAGACGCTGGAAGAGCCCCCGGAGCACGTCAAGTTCCTGCTGGCCACCACGGAAGCGAAGAAGATCCCCGTCACCGTGCTGTCGCGCTGCCTGCAATTCAATTTGCGCAACATGCTGCCGGAGACGATTGAAGCGCAGTTGGCGAAAGTGCTGGAAGCGGAGGCCATCTCCGCCGAGACGGCGGCCTTGCAGACCATTGCCCAGGCCGCAGCAGGCTCCATGCGCGACGCGCTCTCCATCGCCGACCAAGCCGTCTCCCACGGCGGCGGCAAGATCGCCGCGGCGAGCGTGGACGACATGCTCGGCGTTGCCGGTCGAGACGAAATCGCGGCGCTGCTCGACGCGCTCGCGGCGAACGACGCGACGCGGCTGCTGCAAGTGGGCGACGACCTCGTCGCCAGGTCGGTGGATTTGGCGGCGGTGCTCGGCGAACTGCAGCGCGCGTTCCACGACCTGGCCATCGCTAAGGAACTCGGCGCGCCGCCAACGAGCGCCCAGCACGCGCGCTTCGCCGCGGCGTTCTCCGCGGAGGATCTGCAGCTCTACTACCAGATCGCGCTGCTCGGCATGCGCGACTTGCAGTTCGCGCCGGACGCCAAGGTGGGCTTCGACATGACGCTCATTCGATTGGTTTCGTTCGAGCCCGAAGGCGGCGCGGCATTGCCGCCGGACGCTGCGGAAGGCGACCAGCGCCACGGGGCCGAGGCACCGCGCGGCAGTCGCCCGGCAACCGCCCGGCCACGAGCGCCCACTGCCGCGCCGCCACCGACCCTGGCGCCGCCTCCCGCCGCTGCGCCGGCTCCCGTCCCTGCACCCACCAAGCAAGCGACGCCGCCGCCGGAAGCACCACCGCCGCAGCCATCGGAAACGGAAGCGAAGCCAGCGGCGGCGCCTGTCGAAGCGTCTGCACAAGCAGACGCGCCTGCGCAAGCAGACGCCCCCCCGCCGGCCGACGACGGCTGGCACGCACTGGTCGAAGCGATGCAGGCCGACGGCGTGACGGGCATGATTCTCGACAACTCCAACCTGCTCAGCCGAAGTCCCGAGCGCTGGCGCATCCTGCTCGACGAAGGCCACGGATCGCTGCTGAACGACAAGCGCCGGGCGGAGATCGCCGACCTCGCCGCGCGCATCGAAGGCCAAGCAGTGGATGTGGAGCTGACGACCGGCCAGCCACGGATGGAAACGCCCGCGGCGCGAGCACGGCGCCGCAAGGCCGAAGAGCATGAGGAAGCGGAGGCCGTCTTGCTGAAGGACGCCAACGTGCAGGCGCTGCTGCGCGACTTCGATGGGCGCTTGGAATCGCCACGGCTGCATCGGCAGCCGCCCGAAGCCGAAGCCCCGGCGCCGCAAGCGGCGCCTGCCGCCGCGCAGGCCGTCGCGCCATGAAGCTCGACGACATCCTGAAGCAGGCCCGCGCCCTGCAGTCGCAGCTGAGCGACGCCCAGGACGCGCTGGCCGCCGCCACGGCCACCGGCGAGAGCGGCGCCGGCCTGGTCAAGGTGACGATGAACGGCCGCTTCGAAGCGCTGCGCGTGGACATCGACCAGCGCGTGCTGGACGACGACCGAACCGTGCTCGAAGACCTCATTGCAGCCGCCGTCAACGATGCCGTGCGCCGCATCGGCGAACTGCAGAAGGAGAACATGGGCAACGTGGCGAAGGGCATCGGCCTGCCGCCGGGCCTCAAGCTGCCGTTCTGATGCGGATCAGCCCGCTGATCGACCGCTTGATCGAGTCGCTGCAGACGCAGCCGGGCGTTGGGCCGAAGACCGCGACGCGCACCGCCCTGCACCTTCTTCAGCACAACCGCAGCGGCGCGCGGGCGCTGGCCGCGGCGCTCGCCGAAGCCGCCGAGAGCGTGCAGCGCTGCCGCTCCTGCAGAACGCTGTGCGAGACCGAGCTGTGCGCCATCTGCGCGAACCCGAAGCGCGATCCCGCAACGCTGTGCGTGGTCGAGTCGCCGTCGGACATCATCGCCATCGAAGACGCCGGCGGCTTCGACGGCCGCTATTTCGTGCTGCACGGGCGGCTGTCGCCGATCGACGGCGTGGGCCCCGCGGAACTCGGCCTCACGACGCTGCCGGAGCACGTTCTGGAGTGCGGCGCCAAGGAAGTGATTCTGGCCACCAATCCCACCGTCGAGGGCGAAGCCACCGCCCACTACATCAAGCAGTCGCTGCACGGCAGCGCCGCCACCGTGACGCGCATCGCCCACGGCGTGCCCATCGGCGGCGAGTTGGAGTACATCGACGGCGGCACCATCGCCCACGCCCTGCAAGGCCGGCGCAACATTGACTGACGCGCTGGTCGCCGACGACGCCGAACTCGCGGCGCGGGTGGACGCGCTGGGTTCGCCCGTGGGCGTGGACACCGAGTTCATGCGCGTGCGCACCTTCTTTCCCATTCCGGCGCTCTACCAGCTTGGCGGCGAGAACGGCGTGACGCTCGTGGACGCGCAGGCCCCGGCCACTTTCGGCGCCTTGACGGCGCTGCTCGCCGACGGCGAGCGCGTCAAGGTCATGCATGCCTGTTCGGAGGATCTGGAAGTCATCGCCCGGCAGTTCGCGTTGCGCCCGGCCAACCTCGTGGACACGCAGCTCGCGCACGCCTTTCTGACGCCGCAATTCTCCGCCAGCTACGCCGCGCTGGTGGAACACTATCTGGGCGTCTCCCTGCAAAAGCACGAGACGCGCTCGGACTGGCTGCAACGCCCGCTCACCGCGCAGCAGATCGCCTACGCCTGCGAAGACGCCGCCCATTTGCGCGGCATCTGGGAACGCCAGCACCGCGCGCTTCTCGCCAAGGGGCGGCTGCCTTGGTTCAACGCGGAAATGGCCAGCGTCCTCGCCAAGCCGGCGCTGGAACCAGAGGAGAGCTACCGCGCCGTCGGCGGCCTGTGGCGGCTCTCCGAGCGCGAACTTGGCGCGTTGCGGAGCTTGGCCGCGTGGCGCGAACGCCATGCGCGGCGCCGCGATCTGCCGCGTTCGTGGATCGTGCGCGATCCCGTGCTGCTGACGATGGCGCAAAGGGAGTCGTTGACCGAAGACGACCTGGCGAGCCTGCTGCCGCAACGCGCCGCCAAGCGTTTCGCCCCGGCGCTGTTGGAGGCGCATCGCCAGGGCATTGCGGACCCGAATCCCCCGCCGCGCCCGCCGAAGCCGCTGTCCCGGGCCGGCAACGCCGTCGTGAAGAAGATGCAGGCCGTCGTGCGGGAGTGCGCCGAGCAGCTGGAGATGGCCCCGGAGCTGCTGGCGCGGCGCCGCGATCTGGTCGGCGCCTACCGCTGCTTCCAAGAGCGGGGCGCATTGCCCGGCCACTTCGACGGCTGGCGAGCCGACATTCTCCACGACGCGCTGGCGAAGGTGCTGGCAGAGGCATGAGCGACGCCCGGCCATTCTGGGAGCGCAAGACGCTGGCCGAGATGGACGAAGCCGAGTGGGAGAGCCTGTGCGACGGCTGCGGACGCTGCTGCGTGCTGAAGTACGAGGATGCGGACACTGGCGCGGTTCACGCCACCAGCGTCGCCTGCCGCCTGCTCGACCACGAAACCTGCCGCTGTACGAGATACGCCGAGCGTCAGCGCCTGGTGGCGGAGTGCCTCTCCGTCGATGACGATGCCCTGAGCCGCCCAGGACTTCTGCCGCGTTCCTGCGCCTACGTGCGCATCGCGGAAGGCCGGGGCCTTGCGTGGTGGCATCCGCTGGTCTCCGGCGACCCGCGCACGGTGATCGAAGCAGGAGCGAGCGTTGCCGGCCAGGTCGTCTCCGAGGAAGCCGTCCATCCGAACGAGCCCATCGAGAACTTCACGCTGCGCTGGGTGGAGCCGGACGAACGATGAGCGGCCATGCGCTGGCGTGGATCGTCGTCGTCTTCGCCGGCTTCGGCGTGGCGGCGCTGGGCTTCCTTGCCGCCGGCGCCTGGCGCCGCACGCGCCTTCTGCGCTGGCCTCTGGCGGCGGTGCTGTTCGCCAACGCCGTCATGCCGCACCGCTTCGACGGCGAACACGCTGCGCCGGCCCTCGCCGTGGCGCTCTTCCGCTGGGCGTTCGAGGACTACGCCGATCCGCTGCCGGCCGCGGGCCAGGCGGCTGCCGCCACGGCTGGCGCACTGGCGATCGTGCTCGCCGCAGCCGCCTGCCGCGGCCTGCTGCGGTGGCGGCGCAAGGCGCCGTCCGCAAGACTTCAGCGCAGAAGCAGGCGCAAGCGCGGGGCCGACGCGCCCAATGTCGGCGCGGCACACGACGCGGCAAACAAGGTACAGTAGCCCCTTTGCGGCCTTGTTCGCCGACACCCTCCAAGCGCACAACAACGGAACACTCGATGATCTTCGACAGCACCGACACCTACATCTCCACCGACGAGCTCTCGATGGCCGTCGACGCCGCAGTGAAGCTGGAACGGCCGCTGCTGGTGAAGGGCGAGCCCGGCACCGGCAAGACGCTGCTTGCGGAGGAAGTCGCCGGCACCCTCGGCCTGCGGCTGATCTCCTGGCACATCAAATCCCAGACCAAGGCGCTGCAGGGGCTCTACGAGTACGACGCCGTGTCGCGCCTGCGCGATTCCCAGCTGGGCGACGAACGGGTGGCGGACATCCGCAACTACATCAAGAAGGGCAAGCTCTGGGAGGCGTTCGAGGCCGACGAGCGCGTGGTGCTGCTGATCGACGAGATCGACAAGGCCGACATCGAGTTCCCCAACGACCTGCTGCAGGAACTCGACCGCATGGAGTTCTTCGTCTACGAGCTGAACGAGACGGTGGTCGCCAAGCAGCGCCCCATCGTCGTCATCACCTCCAACAACGAGAAGGAACTGCCCGATGCGTTCCTCAGGCGCTGCTTCTTCCACTACATCAACTTCCCGGACCGCGAGACGATGGAGCAGATCGTCGAGGTCCACTTCCCCAGCATCAAGCAGCATCTGGTGAAGGAGGCGATGGAGATCTTCTTCGACGTGCGCAAGGTGCCAGGGCTGAAGAAGAAGCCCTCCACCTCCGAGCTCATCGACTGGCTGAAGCTGCTGATGGCGGACGACATCCCGGACGAGATTCTCACCAACCGCGATACCAGCAAGGCCATCCCGCCCCTCTACGGGGCGCTGGTGAAGAACGAACAGGACGTCCACCTGCTCGAACGCCTTGCGTTCATGAACCGCCGCGACAGCCGCGGCTGAATCGCTAAGCGCTTGAACGCTTGACCGAAGCGGAGACGCCATGTTGATCAACTTCTTTCTGGCGCTGCGCCGCTACAAGGTGCCGGTGACGATCCGCGAACTGATGGATCTGATCGCCGCCTTGGACGAGCGCATCGTCTACAGCAGCATCGACGACTTCTACCTGCTCTCGCGCACCTGCATGGTGAAGGACGAAAAGAACTACGACAAGTTCGACCGCGCCTTCAGCGCCTACTTCAAGGGCTTGGAAAACCTCCACGGCCTGCTGGAATCGCTCATTCCAGACGAATGGCTGCGGCGCGAATTCGAGAAGAGCCTCACCCCGGAGGAGTTGGAGAAGATCAAATCCCTCGGCGGCTTGGAAAAGCTGATCGAAGCGTTCCGCAAGGCCCGCGAGGAGCAGCAGAAGGCCGAAGAAGCCGAGGCGCAGAAGGGCAAGGACGGCCAGCAAGGCAACGCCGAACGCGAAGGCCGCAACGGCCCGGGGGGCCAAGGGCGGGGCAAGAAGAAGAAAGCGAAGAAGGTGTGGGATCAGCGCCAGTACAAGAACCTGGACGATTCCGTCGAGCTTGGCACCCGCAACATCAAGATGGCGCTGCGCCGGCTGCGCAAGTTCGCCCGCACCGGACGCGACGAAGAACTCGACATGGACAACACCATCCGCTCGACGGCGCACAACGGCGGCATGCTGGACATCCGCATGCGCCCGGAGCGCCGCAACACGGTGAAGGTGCTGCTGTTCTTCGACATCGGTGGCTCCATGGACGCGCACGTGAAGATCTGCGAGGAACTGTTCTCCGCCTCGCACACCGAGTTCAAGCACATGCAGAGCTACTACTTCCACAACTTCCTCTACGAGTCCGTGTGGAAGGACAACCGCCGCCGCATGAACGAACGCATCCCGACGTGGGAAGTGCTCAACAAGTACGCGCGGGACTACAAAGTGGTGTTCGTCGGCGACGCCACCATGGCCCCCTACGAAATCACCCACGCCGGCGGCAGCGTCGAGCACTGGAACGAAGAACCCGGCGCCGCCTGGATCATGCGCTTCATGACCGCCTACGACAAACTGGTGTGGATCAACCCCACGCCCCAGGAGACGTGGGAGTACTCGAGCTCGGTGGCCATGACCCAGGACTTGGTGGACGGCCAGATGTACCCGCTCACCATCCGCGGCCTCGAAGAGGGCATGAACTACCTCTCGAAGTAGCGCGATGGCCAAGCGCACTCCAGCGCCTCGCCGATGTGCGACGAAGGCGCTCGAACGCCGCCACTGGCACGGTGAGCTGGTCCTGCTTTTTGAGGCAGTCGGTTAAGGTGTATTCCACGCCTTGAAGGAGGCATGGAATGACAGCGAAGAGGCGCCGGTTCACGGCGGACTTCAAGAAGCGGGTGGCGCTGGAAGCGCTGCGCGGAGATCGGACGATCCAGGAGCTGGCGGCGAAGCACGGAGTGCATCCGAACCAGGTGGGCATGTGGAAGAAGCAGGCGGTGGAGGGCCTGGGCGAGGTGTTCGCGTCGAGCCGGAAGTCGGGCGCGGACGAGGCGCTGGCGAAGGAGCTGTACGCGAAGATCGGGGAGCTGACGATGGAACGGGATTTTTTTCGGCGCGGGTTGGCGCACTGAGCCGCCCGGAGCGCCTGGCGATGGTGGAGCGCGACGGCCCGCTGAGCCTGAGCCGGCAGTGCGAGCTGCTGGCGGTCGGTCGGGCGTCGCTGTACCGCGAGCCGGCTGGCGAGAGCGCGGCGAACCTGGAGCTGATGCGGCGCATCGACGAGTTGTACATGGAGTGTCCGTTCTACGGCAGCCGGCGGATGTCGATGCATCTGCGGCGGGAGGGCGTCGTTGCCGGTCGGCGCCGGGTGCGCCGCCTGATGCGGCTGATGGGCGTGGACGCCGTCTACCCGAAGCCGCGCACGAGTGCGCCGAGCGCCGAGCACCAGGTGCATCCGTACCTGCTGCGCGGCGTGGCCGTGGAGCGCCCGGACCAGGTCTGGTGCGCGGACATCACCTACATCCCCGTGCGCTCCGGCTTCCTGTATCTGGTGGCGGTGATGGACTGGGCGACGCGGTTCGTGCTGTCGTGGCGGCTGTCGAACACGATGGACGCGGCGTTCTGCGTCGAGGCGCTGGAGGACGCGCTCGGCGGCGGCGCGGCGCCCGGCATCTTCAACACCGACCAGGGGGCGCAGTTCACCAGCCTGGCGTTCACCGGGCGGGTGCTGGAGTCGGGGGCGCGGTGCTCGATGGACGGCCGGGGCCGGTGCATGGACAACGTGTTCATCGAGCGGCTGTGGCGTTCGCTGAAGTACGAGGCGGTGTACCTCCACGACCTGGCCGACGGCTTCGAGGCGGAGCGCGTGATCGCCCGTTGGATGCGCTTCTACAACGGATCGCGTCCTCACTTCTCGCTGGGCGGCCGAACTCCGGCGGAAGCCTACGGCGGCGCCTTCGCGGAGGCGGCATGACCGGCCGGCCGCCCCGGCGCGGCGAACGCCGCGCCGGATTTTCCGGACTCCGGTCGCTCCGCTCCCTCCGCTCGGAAAATCCGACCAACCCGCCTCCGGCGGTTCGCCTCGGCCCGGCGGACGAAAGGCGACCAGCCATGCGGCTGGGAGATGCGGCCGAGGACGCCGGGGCCTTCGAGCCTTGGCTGGCAGCTGCGAAGTCGGGAGTTGGGAAGGTCTTGCAAAGACACGGGCATCGGCAACGGGAAAGCCGCCGAACATGGCAGCGAATCGGCCTTGACGGTCGCTCGGCAAGCCGCAAGAATGCCTTGCGCTCGAGGGACTCAACACTAGGGAGTACACCTTAACCAAGCCCTCGAACTGCCTCACGAAACAGGACCACCTCAGCATCCGTACCTGCTGCGCGGCGTGGCCGTGGAGCGCCCGGACCAGGTCTGGTGCGCGGACATCACCTACATCCCCGTGCGCTCCGGCTTCCTGTATCTGGTGGCGGTGATGGACTGGGCGACGCGGTTCGTGCTGTCGTGGCGGCTGTCGAACACGATGGACGCGGCGTTCTGCGTCGAGGCGCTGGAGGACGCGCTCGGCGGCGGCGCGGCGCCCGGCATCTTCAACACCGACCAGGGGGCGCAGTTCACCAGCCTGGCGTTCACCGGGCGGGTGCTGGAGTCGGGGGCGCGGTGCTCGATGGACGGCCGGGGCCGGTGCATGGACAACGTGTTCATCGAGCGGCTGTGGCGTTCGCTGAAGTACGAGGCGGTGTACCTCCACGACCTGGCCGACGGCTTCGAGGCGGAGCGCGTGATCGCCCGTTGGATGCGCTTCTACAACGGATCGCGTCCTCACTTCTCGCTGGGCGGCCGAACTCCGGCGGAAGCCTACGGCGGCGCCTTCGCGGAGGCGGCATGACCGGCCGGCCGCCCCGGCGCGGCGGAACGCCGCGCCGGATTTTCCGGACTCCGGTCGCTCCGCTCCCTCCGCTCGGAAAATCCGACCAACCCGCCTCCGGCGGTTCGCCTCGGCCCGGCGGACGAAAGGCGACCAGCCATGCGGCTGGGAGATGCGGCAGAGGACGCCGGGGCCTTCGAGCCTTGGCTGGCAGCTGCGAAGTCGGGAGTTGGGAAGGTCTTGCAAAGACGCGGGCATCGGCAACGGGAAAGCCGCCGAACATGGCAGCGAATCGGCCTTGACGGTCGCTCGGCAAGCCGCAAGAATGCCTTGCGCTCGAGGGACTCAACACCAAGGGAGTACACCTTAACCAAGCCCTCGAACTGCCTCACGAAACAGGACCACCTCACGGTAAACGGGGATGAGATTCGCGTTCGATGTCGCATCGAACGGGCCGCTGGCGATCCGACTTCGCCACCAGCCCCGTCAACGACCAATTCAGTGCCTGACGACGACCTACTCTCACATGGGGAGACCCCACACTACCATCGGCGCTGAGACGTTTCACTGCTGAGTTCGGGATGGAATCAGGTGGTTCCGACTCGCTATGGTCGTCAGGCAGACCAAACGGGCAATTCGTCCGATGAAGCTCCCTCGAAAGAGCAGCGTGCGTCTCTGGCAACCCAGAGTGACGTCCATTTTGACCGACCTCTTTCGCTGCTCCTGCGCACCATTGGCGGCGTCGGCAGCGGACTCGGTTATATGGTCAAGCCTCACGGGCAATTAGTACGGGTTAGCTCAATGCCTCGCAGCGCTTACACATCCCGCCTATCAACCTCGTAGTCTACGAGGGCCCTTCAGAAATCTCGGAGATTTGGTGAGATCTTATCTTGAGGAGGGCTTCCCGCTTAGATGCTTTCAGCGGTTATCCCGTCCGAACATAGCTACCCGGCGATGCCACTGGCGTGACAACCGGAACACCAGAGGTTCGTCCACTCCGGTCCTCTCGTACTAGGAGCAGCTCCTCTCAAATCTCAAACGCCCACGGCAGATAGGGACCGAACTGTCTCACGACGTTCTAAACCCAGCTCGCGTACCACTTTAAATGGCGGACAGCCATACCCTTGGGACCGGCTCCGGCCCCAGGATGTGATGAGCCGACATCGAGGTGCCAAACACCGCCGTCGATGTGAACTCTTGGGCGGTATCAGCCTGTTATCCCCGGAGTACCTTTTATCCGTTGAGTCATGGCCCTTCCATGCAGAACCACAAGATCACTAAGACCGTCTTTCGACCCTGCTCGACCCGTCGGTCTCGCAGTCAGGCGCACTTCTGCCTTTATACGCACCGCATGATTTCCGACCATGCTGAGTGCACCTTCGTACTCCTCCGTTACTCTTTGGGAGGAGACCGCCCCAGTCAAACTACCCACCACACACTGTCCTCGGCCCAGTTCATGGGCCCAAGTTAGAACCCCAACATAGCCAGGGTGGTATTTCAAGGACGACTCCACGGAAGCTGACGCCTCCGCTTCAAAGTCTCCCACCTATCCTACACAAACTAAGTCAAAGTCCAGTGTGAAGCTGTAGTAAAGGTTCACGGGGTCTTTCCGTCTAGCCGCGGGTACACGGCATCTTCACCGCGATTTCAATTTCACTGAGTCTCGGGTGGAGACAGTGTGGCCATCGTTACGCCATTCGTGCAGGTCGGAACTTACCCGACAAGGAATTTCGCTACCTTAGGACCGTTATATTTACGGCCGCCGTTTACCGGGGCTTCGATCACAGGCTTCGACTTGCGCCTAACCTGATCAATTAACCTTCCGGCACCGGGCAGGCGTCACACCCTATACGTCCTCTTGCGAGTTTGCAGAGTGCTGTGTTTTTAGTAAACAGTCGCAGCCACCTGGTATCTTCGACCGCAGCCAGCTCAAGGGGCAAGCCCCGTCACCAGCCAGCGGCGCACCTTCTCCCGAAGTTACGGTGCCATTTTGCCTAGTTCCTTCACCCGAGTTCTCTCAAGCGCCTTGGTATTCTCTACCCGACCACCTGTGTCGGTTTGGGGTACGGTTGCGATCCGCCTGATGCTTAGAGGTTTTTCTTGGAAGCGTGGCATCAACTGCTTCCGGCGCTTAAAAGCCCCGTTCGTCGTCGCATCTCGGTCTTGAGAGGCACCGGATTTACCTGGCACCTCGACCTACGTGCTTTCACCTGGACAACCATCGCCAGGCCAGCCTAGCCTTCTCCGTCACCCCATCGCAGCAAACCGCAGTGCTGGAATGTTAACCAGCTTCCCATCGACTACGCCTTTCGGCCTCGCCTTAGGAGCCGACTTACCCTGCGCCGATGAGCGTTGCGCAGGAACCCTTGGTCTTTCGGCGAGGGGGATCTTCACCCCCTTTATCGTTACTCATGTCAGCATTCGCACTTCTGATGCCTCCAGCGCCCCTCTCGGGCCGCCTTCACGGGCTTACAGAACGCTCCTCTACCGCCTGCGCCGAACGGCGCAGGCCCGCAGCTTCGGTGCATGGTTTCAGCCCCGGTACATCTTCCGCGCAGGCCGACTCGACCAGTGAGCTATTACGCTTTCTTTAAAGGATGGCTGCTTCTAAGCCAACCTCCTGGCTGTCTGAGCCTTCCCACATCGTTTCCCACTTAACCATGACTTAGGGACCTTAGCTGGCGGTCTGGGTTGTTTCCCTCTCGACGACGGACGTTAGCACCCGCCGTCTGTCTCCCTCGCTGCGCTCGTTGGTATTCGGAGTTTGCATGGGGTTGGTAAGTCGAGGTGACCCCCTAGCCCAAACAGTGCTCTACCCCCAACGGCGATACGAGAGGCGCTACCTAAATAGCTTTCGAGGAGAACCAGCTATCTCCGGGCTTGATTAGCCTTTCACTCCGAGCCACAGGTCATCCCCCCATTTTTCAACATAGGTGGGTGCGGGCCTCCAGTCAGTGTTACCTGACCTTCACCCTGCCCATGGCTAGCTCGCCCGGTTTCGGGTCTACTCCTACCGACTGATGTGCCGTTGCCAGCACACGGACGCCCTGTTCAGACTCGGTTTCCCTACGGCTCCCCTAGACGGTTAACCTTGCCGGTAAAAGTAAGTCGCTGACCCATTATACAAAAGGTACGCAGTCACCCTTGCGTGGACGCCACGGCCAACCCGCGAACGAGTTCGCCACAGGGCCGCGCATTGGGCTCCCACTGCTTGTACGCATCCGGTTTCAGGTACTGTTTCACTCCCCTCACAGGGGTGCTTTTCGCCTTTCCCTCACGGTACTGGTTCACTATCGGTCAGCTGAGAGTATTTAGCCTTGGAGGATGGTCCCCCCTCGTCCCGAAGGACAGTTCAGGCAGGGTTTCACGTGCCCCGCCCTACTCGATTTCACGGCACGGGCGTTTTCGCGTACGGGGCTGTCACCCCTATGGCGCACCTTTCCAGAGTGCTTCCGCTAACGCCGACTGCAAGCAGTCGTTCCCGAGCCGCTTAAGGGCTGATCCCCTTTCGCTCATCGCTACTTGGGGAATCTCGGTTGATTTCTTTTCCTCCGGGTACTTAGATATTTCAGTTCCCCGGGTTTGCCTCGCACGCCTATTTTATTCAGCGCGCAATAGCCAACGAATTGGCTGGGTTTCCCCATTCGGAAATCCCCGGATCAAAGTCTGTTGCCGACTCCCCGAGGCTTATCGCAGGCTGCCACGTCCTTCATCGCCTTCAGCTGCCAAGGCATCCACCGAATGCGCTTGTTCGCTTGACCATATAACCCAGCCCGCGAGAGCCTGGGCCACATGGCAGTCGAACGTCGCCGGTTACCTTGCGGCGGGCGGTTCCATCCTTGCGCGCGAACGCGCAATTGGGGTCCGCTCTCCGCAAGCACGGCAGTGCGTGAGCACCGCCGCGCAAGACGCACTTGTTGTTCTTGTTGTGTTGCTTTTCTTTGGGTTGCATCTCCCCCATGCAAGGGAGAGATGCTTAGCTTCATCGAACGAATTGTGAAAAGAGCGCGGACTCGCAAACGGAGCCAACGTCCAAGAGCAGCTCGGGCCGCGCTTGGACGTTGGCTCTTCAAGAACCCGTCTTGTTGTATTGGAACCGCCCTTGCGCTCAAGGGCCAGCGAAAGCCAGAGGATGGCACTTGGTGGAGCCGAGGAGGATCGAACTCCTGACCCCCTGCGTGCAAGGCAGGTGCTCTCCCAGCTGAGCTACGGCCCCGGTGCTGTTGCGCGGACGCGCTGGCCGCGTGCGCGGAACCGACTTGGTGGGTCTGGGCGGACTTGAACCGCCGGCCTCACCCTTATCAGGGGTGCGCTCCAACCAACTGAGCTACAGACCCTTGGCAACCCCTTCCAAGCACCCAACGCCCTAAGGGCGTCTTCCGGCTCCGGTGGGGTGCCAAGGGGTCGCATCATCGGAACAAGACGGAAAGCAAAGACAAAGCCATTCGTGTGGGCACCCGACTCGCGCGTCGAGCGTGGATCGATTCGCCCCGGCCCCTCTAGAGAGGCCAAGAACGCCGATCTTCTTGGTTAAGGAGGTGATCCAGCCGCAGGTTCCCCTACGGCTACCTTGTTACGACTTAGTCCCAGTCATGGACCACACCGTGGTAACCGTCCTCCCGAAGGTTAGACTAGCTACTTCTGGTGCAACCCACTCCCATGACTTGACGGGCGGTGTGTACAAGGCCCGGGAACGTATTCACCGCGACATTCTGATTCGCGATTACTAGCGATTCCGACTTCAAGGAGTCGAGTTGCAGACTCCTATCCGGACTACGAGCGTTTTTTTGGGATTCGCTCCCCCTCGCGGGATTGCAGCCCTTTGTATCGCCCATTGTAGCACGTTTGTAGCCCACCACGATAAGGGCCATGATGACTTGACCTCGTCCCCGCCTTCCTCCGGTTTGTCACCGGCAGTCTCCTTAGAGTTCCCGGCATGACCCGCTGGCAAATAAGGATAAGGGTTGCGCTCGTTACGGGACTTAACCCAACATCTCACGACACGAGCTGACGACAGCCATGCAGCACCTGTCACACGGTTCCCGAAGGCACCAATCCATCTCTGGAAAGTTCCGTGGATGTCAAGTGGTGGTAAGGTTTTTCGCGTTGCCTCGAATTAAACAACATGCTCCACCGCTTGTGCGGGCCCCCGTCAATTCATTTGAGTTTTAACCTTGCGGCCGTACTCCCCAGGCGGAGAACTTATCGCGTTAGCTGCGCCACCAAGCCCTCAAGGGGCCAAACGGCTAGTTCTCATCGTTTACGGCGTGGACTACCAGGGTATCTAATCCTGTTTGCTCCCCACGCTTTCGCACTTGAGCGTCAGTTTCAGTCCAGGAGGCCGCCTTCGCCACTGGTGTTCCTTACTATATCTACGCATTCCACCGCTACACAGTAAATTCCACCTCCCTCTACTGAACTCTAGCTCGCCAGTTTGAAGTGCAGTTCCCAGGTTGAGCCCGGGGCTTTCACACCTCACTTAACGAGCCGCCTACGCGCGCTTTACGCCCAGTAATTCCGATTAACGTTCGCACCCTCCGTATTACCGCGGCTGCTGGCACGGAGTTGGCCGGTGCTTCTTCTGTGGCTAACGTCAGGGGCCGGCGGTATTAGCGCCGACATTTTCTTCACCACTGAAAGTGCTTTACAACCCTAAGGCCTTCTTCACACACGCGGCATGGCTGCATCAGGCTTTCGCCCATTGTGCAAGATTCCCTACTGCTGCCGTCCGTAGACGTCTGGGCCGTGTCTCAGTCCCAGTGTGGCTGATCGTCCTCTCAGACCAGCTATGGATCGTCGCCTTGGTAGGCCATTACCCCACCAACAAGCTAATCCAACGCAGGCTCCTCCGACAGCACGAGGTCTCCGCCTTCGGCCGAAGCCGTGCGCGAGATCCCCCGCTTTCAGCGCCGGCTCTACGCCGACGCTCGACATGCGGTATTAGCCCGAGTTTCCCCGGGTTATCCCCCACTGCCGGGTGGATTCCTACGCGTTACTCACCCGTCCGCCACTCTACTCGGCCCCCGAAAGGGCCTTTCTCGTTCGACTTGCATGTATGAGGCCTGCCGCCAACGTTCAATCTGAGCCATGATCAAACTCTTCAGTTGTTTGCAGTTGACCTGCAAAAGCCGTGCCAGCCTGGAGCACAAGTGCCCAGCGCACGGCCAAAGGGTTTGCTCGCAGCTTGAATCGAGCGCCCACACGAATGGCTTGTCTTCGCATTCTTAAAGAACCGGCCGGGCGCCAAGCGCGACGGCCAAGGGGTGCGCATCTTACGCCTCGGATGGGGCATGTCAACACCCAAATCGCGCTTTTTGCACTTGCCGCGCCCTGGCGTTGCCAGCCAGCCCGAAGGGAGTGCGCCCGCGCCGCCCTCGCATGAAGAGGCCGCCCGCAGCGGCGCGTCCCTACCCATCGAGCACCAGCAGATGCCAGTGCTTCCGCCCGCGCCGGAGCAGGAAGTAGCGTCCATGCAGCGCCGCGGCGGCCTCCAGACGCAGCGCTGGATCCTTCGCCGGTTCGCCGTTGATGCCCACGCCGCCGCCTTGCACCAAGCGCCTCGCCGCGCCGTTCGACGCGGCGAGACCGGCTGCAACCAACGCTTCGAGCAAGCCCGCGCCGGCGGCAATCGGCGAGCTGCCGATGCCGTCGCGCTCGAGCTGTTCGATGTCCGCCCTGCTCAAGGCGCGCACGTCGCCGCCGAACAGCGCGGCAGAGATGCGCTGCGCCGAGCGCAACGCGGCATCGCCGTGAACCAGGCGCGTGACTTCGCTGGCCAGCAGACTCTGCGCCTCGCGGCGCTGCGGATGCGCTCTGGCCGCGGCTTCCGCGGCGGCGATTTCCGTGGCGTCGAGCAGCGTGAAGAAGCGCAGGAACGGCACGGCGTCCGCATCGGCGGCGTTCAGCCAGAACTGGTAGAAGGCATACGGCGACGTGCGTTTCGGGTCGAGCCAGACCGCGCCGGCCGCGCTCTTGCCGAACTTGGCGCCGTCCTGCCTGGTCACCAGAGGATGCGTCAGGGCGTAGGTCTGCCGCTGCAGCACGCGCCGACCGAGTTCAACGCCGCTGACGATGTTGCCCCACTGGTCGCTGCCGCCGATCTGCAGGGTGCAATCGTGGCGGCGCGCCAGCTCCAGGAAATCGTAGGCTTGCAGGAGCATGTAGCTGAACTCGGTGTAGGAGATGCCCGCGCCTTCGCGGTCGAGCCGCGCGCGCACCGAGTCGCGCTGCATCATGGCGTTGACGGAGAAGTGCTTGCCCACGTCGCGCAGGAACGTCAACACGCCCATGCCCTTGGTCCAATCCAGGTTGTTCACCAGCCGGGCGGCATGGGCGCCTTCGAAATCGACGAGGCGCGACGCCTGGGTTCGGATCGCTCCGACCCAGCCTTCGACCACGCCCGGATCATGCAGCGAACGCTCGCCGCTGCGCCCCGATGGATCGCCGATCAGCCCCGTCGCGCCGCCAAGGAGCACGATGGGCCGATGCCCGGCCAGCTGGAACCGCCGCAGCATCAGCAGCGTCACGAGGTTGCCCACCTGCAGGCTGGACGCAGTGGGGTCGAAGCCGGCGTAGACGACGCGAGGCGCACTCTCCAAGTGGGCGTCCAGGCCCTGGGAATCCGAGACCTGGGCGAGCAGCCCGCGACCTTCGAGGGCATGGAGCAGAGAAGCCATCGGACCGAGTTCCCTTCGAGTGCGTCGACCTTCACAGACGAGTCGCGGGACGACGGAGTTTGCGCAGCAAACTCGCATGCGTAGTGTACCGCTTCCCAACTGAAGCAGGCCTACGGCCCTCGGCGGACTGCCCTATGCGAGAATCCGCGTGGTTCAGCCCATCAGTGCCGTCCAAGAGCGGTGGCGAACTTCACGTCGCGCCGAGGACTCGCCGAGTCAAAGACGCGCCGCGCCAAAGGGTGCGCCCCGCCAAGGGCGCGCGTGGTCGGTCATCGGTTGCCGCCATCTTGAAACGGGCAGACGCCACTTGACGAAAGCAGGTGCAAGGCGTGGCCGACCACACAACCAAGCAGATCAAGACGCTCGGCCAGGCGAGTGCGCGGCCATCGCGGGCGATGTTCGCGGCGTTGTTGGGCGCCGTTCTTGCCGATGCATGGCTGGCGAGCACGCCGCTGCCGCTTGGCGGCCCCAACGTCTGGTGCGCCGCCCTGCTCCTGCTGCTGACGGCGCACTATGTCGTCGCTCGGCTGCGCTCCACCGGCACGGCCTGGAGGTCTTTCGCATCCAATCACCGTGCCGTGCTCGCAGCCTGCTTGCCAGCCGCCCTGCTTCTGGCTTGGGCAGGTACCGTCTTTGCCCGCAGTGGCGGCTTCGACGTCGTGCAGCTCGGGCGAATTGCATTCGGCATCGGCATCCTCTGCGCCACGGCCGTGTGCGTGGACAGCGCCGGACGCGCCAAGACGACGCTGCTCGTGGTGCTGCTGGGCGCCGTCGCTTCCGCGTTGTTTGGATTCGGCACGCTGTTCGTTGGCGAACCGTTTCTTGGCGCATGGGAGCGACTTGCCACGATAGACGACGATGCTTGGGAGATGGTGCTGCTCGGCCGCATGGCGGGCCTGACCTCCCATTCGTCCACCCTCGCACTGCAACTTGTCGTCGCGCTGGCGATTGTGCCCGCGGCCCTCGTGTGGCGTTCGGCGGCGACTGGCGCCAATCGACCACTTGCGAAGACCGTGGCGCTGGCCCTGGCGGCGGCACTCTTGATTCTCGCGACGCTCCTGAACGGGCATCGCGCAACCACCATTGGCGCCACTGCCGGCTGCATCGCCATGGCCGCGTTGGGCTGGCGGGCCCTGCGCGGAACGGCGCGGCGGCGTCTCATCTGGATGCTGCCATTGCTCGGAGTGTGGGCCGGGGCAGCGGCGCAGCTCGCTCCCACCGTCCTCTGCGCAGATGCGACGGAACAGCGTCTCCGCCTGGCGCGCGCGGGAGACATCGGGCCTCTCTATAAGGAGCGCCTGCGGTTTCGCGAACGTCCGCCAGGCGACGACAGCGCCCCGCATGTTCAAGGGCATCGGTTCGAGAATTTCGACATTCGCCTGCAGCTGGTCGAAGTGCGGCCGCTGTACGCGGCCGGGCCGGGCGAAGCGAGCGCGACCGTCCTCGATCCCACATGGCGGTACGCGGAAGTCTCATGGTACGAGCCAGCCGATGCGGCGCGCATTTCCGCCTACGAATTCAGACGGCGTCCGGTAGCCGAAGACGACTGGACGGCATGGCAGCGCTTCGTGCCGGCAATGAGCAGCCGGGGGCAGCTATTCTTCGATCCGATGGTCGAATACGGGCCGGCCGCATCGCCGCAGACCGCATCCGATCTCGGGGACGATCCACGCTTTCGAACGGTGAGGCACGTCTTGGCAGGGCTCCAGCCAAAGCGCAAGTATCTGATCCAACTGGAGATGCAGGGAGCGGAACACCGCACGATGTTCCCGATGATGGTGCGTGCCTCCGCGGTTGGGGAAGCCCCCCTGCTATGGTTCGAGAGATCGCGCCCCCCCGTGCCAGGCGATCGTCGAGTTCGCGCGCGCCTGCCTACCGGCCGCGATTGGACGCCTTGGCAGACCTTGGCACACGCCGGCGACGCGCCCTCTGTGGACGGCCAGCGCACGTTCCTGAACGTCGGTGGCCTTCGGCGAGCGCCAATGGCCGAGATGCAAGCAAGTCTCGCCCCGCTCGACTACCTCTGCCACTATGTGCGTGGAGACCGTTTCGGCTTCTTCAACGCCTCTTCCGCGAGCCGCCTGCGCCAGGCTGCCGACGCCCTGCACCATCTCGCCGCCAACATGCTTGGCACCGGTGCGTCCTTCCCGGAACGGGCGGCGCCGAGGCGCTCCGCCGCCCATGACCAACGCTTGGACCTCGTCGTCGACACCGCGCCCCACAATCAAGCCCTGCACGTCGCCGTGCTCTTCGGGCTGCCGGGGCTGGCACTGTTCGGCGTCTTCTACGCCGTGGCCTGCTGGGCCGCGGTGCGTACCATGCGGCTGGCCCTCCGCAACCCCAGTGCAGACTGTCACTACATCGCCGCGGCGGTCGTCGGCGCCGTCGTCGCGTACACGACCGTCAGCATGTCCATGCCGATCGGCCCCTTCACCTTCGGCTGGGGACACTTCTACCTGCTCGGCGCGTTGTTCGCCGTACTGCGCCTCTTGGATGCGCAATCGAGCACTGGCCCGCAGTGAAGCGCCGCCCGCGGGGGTGAAGGCGCGAACTGCAAGCCAGCACTTGCTCGGACGGTCGGGCCGGCAAAGGACGCATTGACGTGGGGCATCCGTGCTAATGTCCGCTGCGCGTTCTCGACCTCGCCTATGCTGCCCGCTGGAGGATGCCAACGATGCGCTCTGCACGGCGTCCTCGCGTCGAGAACGCGCCGCAAAAGCGATGTGGCAAGCACCCGAACGCATGGCATCGTCGCCTTCCGTCAGCGTAGTCATTCCGGCGCACGATGGCGGCCATCTCGGCGCCGCGCTGGATTCGGTCTTGGCGCAGCGCTACGGCGGCGCAATCGAAGTGATCGTTGCCGACGGAACCGATCTTCCCCGACTTGCGACGACGTTGGCGCGCGACTACCCGGACGTGCGCGTGGTGCGCAACCCCGAGGGCAGCGCTTCGGCAGGACTCAACCACGCGCTGGCGGCCGCCACCGGCGAAGTGGTGGTGCGCTGCGATGTGCAGGCGGTGCTGCCGCCGGACTACGTCGCTCGCGCCGTGGACACTCTGCAACGCACGGGGGCGGCCAATGTCGGCGGCCGTCGGGAAGCCGTCGGCGACACCTTCTTTGAACGTGCCGCGGCACTGGCCGTGACGACTTTCCTGGGAGTCGGCAACGCCCGCCACCATCGCGGCGGGCGCGAGGGCCCTACCGACACCGTGTATCTGGGCACTTGGCGGCGAGAGACCCTCGATGCCATCGGCGGCTTCAATCCCCGCTTGCTGCGGAATCAAGACTACGAACTCAACTGGCGGCTGCGCGAGACGGGCCAGACCGTCTGGTTCGACCCCGCGCTGGTCGTCGAGTACCGGCCGCGCGGCAGCCTGTGGGCGCTCGCGAAGCAGTACTTCGACTATGGCCGCTGGAAGGCTGCCATGGTGCGGCAACATCCTCGGTCGCTGCGTTGGAGGCAACTGGCCGCGCCGACGTTGGTGGTGGGTCTTCTGGCCTCGCTGTCGGCGGCTCTGCTTGGCAAGCATGTCGCGCTGCTGTTCCCGCTTGCCTATCTCGCCGCGTTGGTGGCCTGGTCGGTCGGCGTCGGGCTTGCCCGACGGGAGCTGGCGGCGTCGCTGCTGCCGCTGGCCCTGGCCACGATGCATCTGTGCTGGGGAATCGGCGCGTTGACGTCGAAGCCGCCACGGTGTCCCTCGACGGCCGCACGGCCATTGAGGTGCGCCAGCTTCAAGGACGCATCCCCGCACGAGGTCGAAGGCCGCTGACGCGCATGTCCCAGACGACGCTCGGAACGGGTTCGGAGCGCCGACCCGGCACGGGCGGGCAGGACGTTGCCGTCGTCTTCGCGTCGCGCGTCGCGTTGATCCTGCTCAACATCGCCATGCAGGGCGTGCTCGCCCACCTGCTTCTACCGGAAGGCCGGGGCAGCTACGCCGTGTGCGTGGCGTTCGCGACGTCGCTTGGCCTCTTCTGCACGCCCGGAGCGGAGGAAGGCGCGCAGCAGCTCGTGATGACGAACCGAGGGAGCGTGTCCCAAGCGGTCGCCACGGCGGCGGTCATCTGCCTCGCCGGCAGTGCCGTCGGCGCCGCGTTCGCACTGGCGGCGATGCAAGCCGACGTGGGGCTGTTCCAGAAGGCGCAGGCGCAGTCCTTCCATCTGTCGCTGGGAGTCATCCCGCTGCTGGCCTTCTCCACGGCCATCGAGCACCAGCTCGTCGGCCTGCGCCGCTTCGGCCGCCTGGCTGTCTTCCTGCTGCTGCGCTCGGCAGTCAGCTTGGTCGCCATTGTGCTGCTTGTGCGGCAGCTCGGATTCGGCGTGGACGGCGCCCTTGCCGCCTTCGCCGCCGGCCATGCGCTGATGATCGTCCTCTGCCTAGTCGACCTGCGGCGTCATTGCGGGCTTGCGGCAGCTTGGCCGAGACGCACCAGCATGGCGTTCATTCTCGGCTACGGCCTCAAGTTCCACTTGGCGAGATTGCGCTTCGGCCTTGGGCCGCACTTGGGCATCGTGGTGCTGGGGTTGTGGGCGAGCAGCACGGAGATCGGCCTCTTCGCGGTCGCAAGCGCCTTGATGTTCGGCTTCGCGATCATTTCCCACTCGGTGGGCCATGCGCTTCTGCCGCGCCTTGCGGCCCGCGAGGCCGAGCGGGCCGCAGCGCCGCGCGCAAGTGCGCCGCGAACTGGCATCGACGACGCGCAGCGGATGCCGGCGCTGGTCGCGTGTTGCCTGCGGCTCGTCTTCGTCGTCACCGCGGCGGCGGTGCTGCCGCTGTTGCTGGCGAGCACGCCGTTGATCCGCATCCTGTTCTCGTCGGCGTTCCTCGCTGCGGTGCCGCTGCTGTGGCTGCTCGCGCCGGGCATCCTCGCCAACGCCTGCTGCGGCATCTTCGTCACTTACTTCAAGGCCGTGAACGCACCGCTTCTCTGCTCGCGCTCGCTGTGGCTCGGCTGGTGCGTCGAGCTCGGCGCGCTCGTGGCGCTGTTCCCCGTCGTCGGCATTGCCGCCGCGCCCTTGAGCGTGACGCTCGGCGGCGTTTGCAGTCTGTTCATTCTTGGGAGCGCGTTTCGCCGCAGAACGGCTTTGAGCTGGCGCGACATCCTGCTGCCCCGGCGCGACGACGCGGCGTTTCTGCGTTCCGCGGCGAGTGCAGCCGCCCGCGCCGCGATTGGCGAACGGCGCACCGTCAATCGCTCTCGACGTCGCTCTGCGCCTTGACCGCGATCAGCCGCCGGCGGGCGCGCTTGTTCGGGCGCTGGCGGGGCAGGCTCATGCTGGCGCGCTCGATGCGCCGCGCCGCTCGGACTGCTTCGCGCTGTTCTATCGAGGCCGGCGTTTCGACATAGAGCGTGGCCGCCACGGTGGCGCTGCCGCGGCGTTCGGCCAGGCCAGTGACGACGACCGTGTGCGTCGTCTCGCCGCGGGAGACGGCGAGGGTGTCGCCGACGGCCACCTCCTTGGCGGCCTTGGCGCGGTTGCCGTTCAGCCGCACTTTGCTGCCGTCGATAGCCGTCTTGGCGAGGCTGCGGGTTTTGAAGAAACGCGCGGCGCACAGCCAGCGATCCAAACGGACGCGGACCGGCGAAGCAGGCTGCGTCATGTGGATGAACGCGGCGCTCGCACGCCGGGTGGCTCTGCGTCCGAAGCGGGAGCGCGGCCTTTCGGCATGATGTCCGCGAACGCCTGCAAGGCCGCATATGCAGTCTCGGTGCGCGGCGGCCTGGAGGAATCCGGCTGCGCCACCGTGAGCAGGTGCTTCACCCCGGCCCGTTGCGCCGCCGCCAGCACGGCTTCGTTGTCGTCGATCAGCAAGGCGCGCTCTGGTCGGTAGGCTTGCGGCAAACGCTGCGCGAGCGAGTCCCAGAAGCCGTCGTCTTCCTTCGGCGCACCAAGCGTGTGGGCGTTCACATGCATGTCCACATGGTCGAGGATGCCGACGGCCGCGTCCTTGACGCCAACGCTGTCCGGATGCGCGTTGGTGGCGAGCACCGAACGTCGTCCGCAACGGCGCAGCGCGGCCATGAAGTCCGCTGCGCCGCGGCGATACCGCACGAGATGGCTGCACTCCTCGTGGATGGCGACCATGTCCAAGCCGGTGCGCCGGGCCCAGTAGTGGATGTCGTAGAAGTCGAGTGTCGGGCTGCCAAGCGCGCCGACATCGCCGCTGTCGGCGTAGGCAGGCATGTCGCCGTAGAGCTGCTCCACGGCCAGCGCCGGATCGATGCCGCGCAGTTGGGCATAGCGCGTCGGCACCACGCTGTTCCACAGGTGGTTGTCGAAGCGCAGATCGATCAACGTGCCATCCATGTCCAGCAGCACGGTGTCGATGTCGGCCCACGGCAGCATCGGCGCATCCTAACCGAGCGCAGGCGCACTGGGCGCGCTGGCGCCCTCTCATGCGAGGGGCAAGCCCCTCGCGCTCCCCCGCTGAGGGCTCTCCCATGCGAGGGGCAAGCCCCTCGCGCTCCCCCGCTGAGGGCTCTCCCATGCGAGGGGCAAGCCCCTCGTGCTCCCTTGGCCGACAGGCGCGGGATGCCGTGCGCAAATCCGCTATGCTCCCGCTTCGCCGACGATGTCCACATTCAGACAGGGAGAGGGAAGCCGATGGCCGAGAGCGCCAAGCGGCCGCGGCCGTTGCCGCAGCCAACGCCGGAGACGCAGCATTTCTGGGACGGCACGAAGGCCGGGGAGCTGCGGCTGCAGCGTTGCAGGACATGTGGCGAAGTGTACTTCCCGCCACGGCCGCTGTGCCCGGCATGCAGCTCCCGCGACGTGGAGGTGTTCGTTGCCAGCGGCAGGGGCACGTTGCTGAGCTACGTCATCAACCACCGCCCGCATCCGTCCTTCGAGTCGCCCTACGCCATCGCCCTGGTGCGGCTCGAGGAAGGGCCGACGATGATGAGCAACATCATCGACTGTGCGCAGACGCCGGAGGCGCTCGTCCTGGACATGCCCTTGACGGTGACCTTCGAGTACAACGGCGACATCGCCATTCCGCTCTTTCGTCCGGCCCGCCCGGCGGCGTGAGTCGGGCGAATCCGGGCAATCAAGGAGTCCGCTTGTGACAGTAGCAATCGTCGGCGCCGCCGAAACCACCGAACTGGGCAAGATTCCCCACTTGAGCCAGATCCAGCTGCACGCCGATGCGGCGCTCAACACGCTCGCCGACGCCGGCCTTGCCGCCAAGGACATCGACGGCGTGGCGACGGCCGGCGAGTCGCCGGTGTCCATCGCCCACTACCTCGGCATCGCGCCGCGCTGGGTGGACGGCAGTTCCGTCGGCGGCTGCTCGTTCATGCTGCACGTGCGCCACGCCGTGGCGGCAATCGAGGCTGGCTACGCGGACACCGTTCTGGTGACCCACGGCGAGAGCGGACGATCCGGCGTTGGCCGTGGCGGTGGCGGCGGCGGACGCGCTTCGCTGCCGGCGCAGTTCGAGATGCCCTACGGCCCGATGGGACCCACCACCATGTTCACCATCGGCGTGCTGCGCTACATGAAGCAATACGGCATGACCCACGAACAGTTGGCGATGGTGGCTGTGGCGCAGCGCGAGTGGGCGGGGATGAATCCGCGCGCGTCGTACCGGGATCCGATCACCGTGCAGGACGTGCTGGATTCGCGGCTGATCGCCTATCCGTTCCACCTGCTCGAGTGCTGTCTGGTCACGGACGGCGGCGGCGCGCTGATCCTCGTCTCCGCCGAACGCGCCAAGGACTTCCCCAACAAGCCCGTCTACGTGGTTGGCAGCGGCGAGAGCGTGGAGACGCCGATGGTCAGCCAGATGAAGGACTTGACCAGCTCCCAGGCATTCCGCATCGCCGGTTCGGAAGCGTTCCGCTCGGCCGGCATCGGCCACGCTGACGTGGATCATCTGATGGTCTACGACGCCTTCGCCCACCTGCCGATCTGGGGCCTCGAAGACCTCGGCTTCTGCGAGCGCGGCGAAGCGGCGGCGTTCATCGCCGAGGGCAACACCCGCCCCGGCGGCAAGCTGCCCCTCAACACCAACGGCGGCGGTCTCTCCTACATGCACTCCGGCATGTACGGCATGTACGCCTTGCAGGAGAGCGTGCGGCAGATGCGCGGCACCGCGCCGGCGCAGGTGGAGGGCGCGGAGATCTCGGTGTGCCTGGGCGTTGGGGGAATGTTCGCCGCCAGCGGCTGCATCGTGATGTCCAACATCGCGCCGTGATGTCGAACGTCGCGCTGTGACGGGGTGTACGACATTTTGGTGGCGGAACGCGCTCGGCCCTTTTGAACAGCGGGTTCAGCGGTTTGCGAAGGAGATTGCCGCCGGCAGGGGCGGAACTGGCTTGGGGGCGTAGGGTGCTTGTACGCGACGAGCACAAGCGCCGAAACGCCCGGCGCTCCTCGAGGCGGAGTCGTCCTGCGCTAGCGACGCCGCGCGCGGGCGAGGAAGTCCGCGCCGCTGTCGCAGTCGATGATCAGCGCGCCGATCCGCGCCAGTTCCGAGGCGTCCTCGACGCCAGCGAGAACCGCCTCCAGCTCGGCGCCGGCGGCAGCGCCGAAGCGCCGGCTGGCCAGGCCGCACAGCACCTCCCGCTGGCCCTCTTGTCGCCCCGCCTGCCGGCCTTCCCGCCGCCCCTCTTGTCGCCCGGCCCGCCGCCCCTCTTGTCGCCCGATCAACCGGCCTTCGTCGATCTTCATCTCGTCGCGCTCTCGAAGTGCTTCCGCAAGCATCGTCGTCTCCTTGTGGTTCACCAATGTCGGCAGCTGGCCGTCCAGCCGCGGACTCAGAATGCCGTGGCACCATACCGCGAACGACTGCCACAGCGCCTGGTCGTCCGCCGCCGAGAACAGCGCCTCGGCCCGCGCAAGCGCCGGCGCCAGCCCTTGCCCCGAGGCCGCGTCCAGCGCCAGCACCGCCCGCGCCGGATTGCCGTCCGCCGCGTCGTCTCCCGCATAGTTCCTCGCGTCAATCAGCCGGCAGGCCAAGCGCGGCTGCAGGTCGCGCAGTCCCGGCGGCGCCCAATCGGGCTCCGCCAGCCGCAGCGGCGCGTTCCACTTGGCGCGGCCGTTGTACACCACCAGCGGCACATGTGTCACGACGCGCCCGCCATCCGCCGCGGTCCAGCCGGAGCGGCGCAGAGCCCGGGGCAGCAGCGCGACGTACTCCAGCAGCCGCTCGACCATGTGGGCGTCCGGACTTGATTGAAATTCGATGTGGAACATCACACCAGCGCCGGCGGGTCGGTCGGCGTCGGGCTTGAAGGGCGCCCACCAGGGCAGGTCGGCCCGCCGAGAGCGCAGGCTGTCCGAGACGTAGTCCGTCGGCAGCCGCTCCAGGCGGTCGAGGTCCAAGTCGTCCACCCAGTCGTCGCCGAGCAGGCGGACGAGGCCCGCCGCCATGCGTGGGTGCGAGAACAGCCGCTTGTTGGCCGGGTCGCTTTGCAGTGTTTGTCTTGCCATGGGAGGCACTGTGCGCCAGCGGCGGGTCGGCGCGAAACGGACAAAGGCTGAAAGTCATGTGCGAGATCGCCCATGCCGGCGCCGCCAATGTCGCACATCCTCGCGTCACTTTTTGTTGTAACCCGCCGGCAAATGCTGTCCCCTTGGGGACGCTTGCAAACATAGATACTCGCTTTCTCATTGGACATTACTGGTCTGGTGCGCGAAAAGCGCGCCACGTCGGCGCGAGGCAAGCGATCTGAACGCGCCGAGGCAAGCCGTATACTCGCCGCATCGCCACACGCCGAGCCCGCTCGGCATCGCAGGCACGGCCTGCAAGGAGATTCGCCATGCGCAGAACCGTCGCCGCAGTCTTCGCCCTGCTGGGCGCCGTCGCGCTCGACGCCCGCGGCGCCGATGTGGAGAGCTGGCATCCGTCCGAACACGGGGCGGAGGACCGGCTCGGCGCGCTCAACCACTTGTCGCCGCAGAAGGTGGTGGAGGCGGCGCGGCTGGTGAAGACCGGCAAGACCTATCCGCTGGGGGTCGTCACCGGCTGGGAGACGCCGGCCTATCCGCCGCGGCACTACGCCATCACCGTCATCCAGCCCGGTTTCGACAACGGGCCGACGATGGGCGAGAACCTCGCCACCGGCAACGACGATCTGCTCTACACGTGGATGGGCATCGGCAGCCAGCTCGACGGGCTTGGGCACATGGGCATCAACCACGTCTACTACAACGGCCTCACGCCCAAGGATTTCGTGACGCCGAGAGGGCTGACCCAGCTTTCCATCGACAAGCTGCCGCCGATGGTGGGGCGCGGCGTGCTGCTGGACATGGCGCGGCACTTCGGCAAGAACCGCTTGGCCGCTGGCACGGCGTTCAACGAAGCGGAGATCAAGGCGCAGGCGCAGGCCCAGGGCGTGGCCATCGGCAAGGGCGACATCGTGCTCTTCCACACCGGCTGGCTGCCCTTGGCCGACGAAGACGGCGCGGCGTTCATGGCCGGCGAGCCTGGCATCGGCTTGAACGGCGCACAGTACCTGGCCAGTTTGGACGTCGTCGCGGTGGGCGCGGACACTTGGGGGCTGGAAGTGCTGCCGGGCGAAGAGGAGACGGTGCTCTTTCCCGTGCATCAGGAACTGCTCGCCAAGAACGGCATCTACATTCTGGAGAACATGAACGTCGGCGCACTCGCCGCAGACGAAGCCTGGGAGTTCCTGTTCGTGCTTGGCCAGCCGCGCTTCGAGGGCGCGGTGCAGGCGGTCATCAACCCGGTGGCGATTCGCTAGCGCACTCGCTTCCATCCCGCGATGCCCGCCGGCGCAAGCGCGGCCCGCCTGCTGGTCGCGGAAGGTCTCGGCTGCACGGTGGATGGCCGACGCTTGTTCGCGGACGTCTCCCTTGCCGCTTCCGCCGGCGACCTGCTGGAAGTGCGCGGGCCCAACGGCAGTGGCAAGAGCACGCTGCTGCGCGGACTCGCCGGCTTGCGTGCGTTCCACGCCGGCCGCGTGGAGACGTTCGGGCGAACCGCCTACGTCGGCCACAAGTCCGGCATGAGCGAGCGCCTTACGCCGTTGGAGAACATGCGCTGGCTGCTGCGCCTGCAAGGCTTGCGCGCGGCGCCGGCCGAACTCGACGAGGCGTTTTCGCGCATGGGCCTCGGCGCCGCCCGCTTCGATCCTTGCGGCACCCTTTCCGCTGGCCAATTGCGCCGCGCCGCGTTCGCCCGCCTGCTGCTCTGCCGCGCCGACGTGTGGCTGCTCGACGAGCCGATGACGGCCATGGACGCCAACGGAACCGCTCTGGTGCAGCGCATGATCGCCGAGCACCGCGCCGCCGGCGGCGCCGCCGTCTGCGCCACGCATCGGACTCTCGAAGCGGCCGAAAGGGCAACCGCGCTCGTCGTGTACTTGAAGCAGCCATGCCAGCCTTGAGCGCGCAGTTGCGGCGAGAGGCGCTGCTGGTCCTGCGCGGCCATGCCGATGCGCTGAATCCACTGGCCTTCTACCTGCTCGGCGCACTGCTCCTCGGCATCGCCTTGGGCATGGCCGGCGCCGCGCCGGGGATGATCTGGACGCTCACGCTGTTCGCCAACATGCTGGCCTGCGGCGAGATGTTTCGGCGCGACGACGAAGACGGCACGCTGGAACTGCTGCTCGTCCACGCCTCGCCGAGATACGCCGCGGTGATTGCCAAACTCGCCGTCCAGTGGCTGGTCGTTGGGCTGCCGGTCGCCGCGGTGGGGCCGCTCGCGTATCTTGCCCTCGGCGGAGAGGGCGGCACGGCGCCGAGTCTGGCGGCGTCGCTGTTCCTCGGCACGCCGGCCTTGGTGTGCATCGGCGCGGTGGGCGCGGCGCTCACCGTCGGCATCGGCGGGCGCGGCCTGCTGTTCGCAGTGCTCGTGCTGCCCCTGTATCTGCCGGCGCTGATCTTCGGCGTGGAAGCGGCAGGCGGAGAGCAATCGGCATCCGCTTTGCTGTTCCTGGCGGCGCTCTCGGTCGCGTCGATCACCGCGGCGCCCTTCGCCATCGGCCCGGCGCTGGCTTTGAGCCAAGAGTATTGAAGCCATGACGAAGGAGCGCGAAGGCGGGGCAGGGGGCGTGGCAATGCACCGGCGCTTGGGCGGCTGGCTCAAGCGCAAGTTCCACCGCGCCGGATCGCCGCGCTGGTTCTTCGCCGCCTCGAAGCCGTGGATGATCGGCCTCTACGCGGTCGGCATCGGCCTCGTCCTCGCCGGATCGATCTGGGGCCTTGGCTTCGTGCCGCCGGAACGCTACCAGGGCAACAGCTTCCGCATCCTGTTCGTCCACGTGCCGGCGGCGTTCCTCGCGCAATCGATCTACGTGGGCGTGGCCGTGGCCGGCGTGGTGTTCCTGGTCTGGCGCATGAAGATGGCCGACGTGGCGATTGCCGCCGCAGCGCCGATCGGCACCGCGATTGCCGCCGCGGCCCTCGCCACCGGCTTCGTCTGGGGCATGCCGACCTGGGGCACCGGCTGGGTATGGGACGCCCGCACCGTCTCCACGCTGGTGCTGCTGCTGCTGTTCTTCGGCCTGGTGGCGCTGCGGCAAGCCGTTCCGAATCGGGAGCGCGGCGCGTTGGCGGTGGCCTTGCTGGCCGTGGTCGGCGTCGTCAACATTCCGATCATCAAGTACTCCGTGGAGTGGTTCGCCACCTTGCATCAGCCGGCGAGCATCGAGATCGGCGAGCGGCCGACCATCGCCGCCGTCTATCTGTGGCCACTCGGCCTCAACGTGCTGGGATACTTCTGCTTGGCGGGCGGCGCGGTGATCGCCGCCTGCCGCGCGCTGGTGGTGCAGCGCGAAGCGGAAACCGAGTGGGTGCGGGAGTGGCTGCGGGGCCAAGGCAGGCAGGGCGAAGGAAGATGATCGAGTTTCTGGCGATGGACGGCCACGGCGTTTTCGTGTGGAGCGCCTACGGCTTGAGCCTGCTCGCGCTCGTGGGCATCGGCGTTTGGCCATTGACCGTCATGCGGGCGACGGTGCGGCGCTTGCGTCGGCGCATGGAGCACGGGGAGTGAACCCGCGTCGGCGGCAACGGCTGGCGGCGGTCGCCTTCGTGCTCGGCGGGGTGGCGGCAACCACCGCGCTCGTGCTCTTCGCGCTCGAAGAAAACGCCAACCTGTTCTACGAACCGGCGAAGATCGTCGGCGGCGAGGCGCCGGTGGGGGTGACGATTCGCGCCGGCGGGATGGTCGCCGCCGGCAGCGTGGCGCACGACGAAACGGGCCTCGGCGCGCGCTTCACGCTCACGGACCATCGCGGCCACGATTTCAGGGTGGCCTACACCGGCATCCTGCCGGACATGTTCCGCGAAGGCCAAGGTACGCTGGTGACCGGAAGACTCGACGGAGACGGCCTGTTCCGCGCCGAGGAAGTGCTCGCCAAGCACGACGAGAACTACATGCCGCCCGAGGTGCAGGACGTCCTCGAGGAATCGCACGGAAAAACAGAAAAATACGAGAAATAAGCTATTGCACTGCCGAGTCGTTGCGCTACACTCGACGCACACGACAATGGAACTGTCGTAGTGTACTGCTACCAAGACAGCGTACGACGAAGCGTGGCGAGCGCCTGCGGCAGGGCGGGCGCGGGTGGCTTGGCGGCGCGATCCCTCCTCCCCCTCTTTCGTGCTTGGCTGTTCGACTTGCGGCGCGATCAACCCGTCGTTCACTCGGCATCGAACCGGTAGTCGGCCTAGATGCGACTCAAGGAAATCAAGCTCGTCGGGTTCAAGTCCTTCGTCGACTCCACGACGGTGCTGCTGCCGGGCAACCGCAGCGCGGTCGTCGGCCCGAACGGCTGCGGCAAATCGAACATCGTCGATGCGGTGCGCTGGGTGATGGGCGAGAGCTCCGCCCGCCAACTGCGCGGCGAAGCCCTCACCGACGTCATCTTCAACGGTTCCACGTCGCGCCAGGCCACCTCGCTCGCCGCCGTCGAGTTGCTGTTCGACAACCGCGATGCGCGGGTCGGCGGCAAGTTCAGCGCCTATGCGGAGATCGCCATCCGCCGTGAAGTCGGGCGCGATTCGCAATCCGTCTACAGCTTGAACGGCACCCGCTGCCGCCGCCGCGACATCGCCGACGTCTTTCTCGGCACCGGCTTCGGGCCGCGCAGCTACTCGATCATCGAACAAGGCATGATCTCCGAACTGGTCGAGGCGAAGCCGGACGCCCTGCGCAGCTATTTGGAGGAAGCCGCCGGCGTCTCCAAGTACAAGGAACGCCGGCGCGAGACGCACAACCGCATTCGCCACACCGTGGAGAACCTCGCGCGCCTCGCTGACATCCGCGAAGAACTCGACCGCCAGTTGGCGCACCTGAAGCGCCAGGCCAATGCCGCCGAACGCTTCCGCAAGCTGAAGGCCGAAGAACGGCGCCGCGCCGCCGAACTGCTGGCGCTGCGCATCAAGGCCGTCGTGGGAAGTCTGCGCGAGAGCAACGCCGTGGCGAAGGAGCTCGAAGTTCGCCTGGAAGAAGCCTTGAGCGTTCGCCAAGCGCTGGACACCGCCATCGAAAAGCGCCGCGCCTACCACGCCGAACAGGAGCGGGCGGCGAACGACGCGCAAGCGGCCAAGTACCAAGTGGACAGCATCGCCGGCCAACTTGAACAGGCCATCGAGTTCGACCGCCAGCGCATCCGCGAACTGCAGGCGGAGACGCAGACCCTCGCCGCCCGGCAGCAGGAGACCAGCGACCAGCTGGAAGCGGACGTCGCCCGCATCGCCGCCATCGGCGCGCAACTGGAGGAGACGCAGCCGCAGTTGGCGCAGGCCAAGGCCAACGACGAGAGCGCGGCGCAAAGTCTCGAAGCAGTCGAAGCGCGGGTGCGTTCCCGGCAAGCCGAGTGGGACGACTTCACGCGCCGTGCCAGCGCCAACGACAACGAACGACGCCTCTGCGAAGACCGCGTCAATCACGCCGAAGAGGCCAGCAACCGCCTGCGAGCGCGCCTGGACAAGCTGGAACAAGAGCCGGCGCCGCCGGCCGACGACGGCATCGACGGGATCGCCGAACAGCTTCGCCAAGCCAAAAGCGAGCTCGACGCGCTCGACGAAGCGATTGCCGCCAACGCCAAAACACTGGCCGACGCCCGCCAGGAGACGGCGCAGGCGGAGCAATCGGTGGATGCGGCGCGCGCGGAATCGCAACGGCAGCGCCGCGAATTGGCCGCCGTTGCAGCAGTGCAGAGCGCCGCATTGGGGCGCCGCGAGAATGGCCGCGACGATGCCGAACGCTGGCTGCGCCAGCGCGATCTGTTCGATGCGCCGCGCCTCGGCGAACGCCTGCAAGTGGAAGCCGGCTGGGAACGTGCGGTGGAAGCGGCGCTCGGCACCGACGTGCAGGCCATCGTCGTTCAAGACCTCGACGACCATGCCGCGCAGATCGATGCCATCGCCAACGGCGCCGTGACGCTGCTCGACGCGGAAGCATCGTCGCCACGCACCACCGGCGATCTGCCGGCGCTGGCGTCCTTCGTCTCCGGCGAATGCGGCTCGCTGCTGGCCGGCGTCTACGCGGCGGAATCCCTTGCCGCCGCCTTGGCATCCCGAGCGCGGCTCGACCCCGGCGAGAGCATCGTCACCCAGGACGGCGTTCGGCTCGGCCGTGATTGGGTGCGCGTCCACCGCGGCAAGGACGATACGGCCGGCGTGATCGAACGCGGCCGCGAGCTGAAGGCGCGGGAAGCGCAGTCCCAGGAAGCCGTCGCGCAGCTTGGCAAGGAAGAAGCGCGCTTGGCCAAGGCCCGCGAGGCCGCGGCCGCAGCCGAAGGCGAACGCGAGGCATTGCGCAGCCGGCACGCCGAAGCCGCTGCGCAATGTTCGCGCCTGCAGACGGAACACGACGTGCGCCGGGTGCGCATCGAGGAAGCCGCCGCCGCCGTGCAGCGCATGGCCACCGAGAAAGCCGAACTGCGTACCCAACTCGACGCCGAATCCACCCGCATCGAAACCAGCCGCGCGCGCTTGAAGACTCTCGCCGTCGACGCGAAGCGCCTGCAGGAGGCGGGCGCGGCGCTGCGGGCGAACCGAGAGCAGGACGCCAACGCCGCAGCCCAGGCGCGCCAAGCCGCCCATCGCGCCACCGACGCATTCCACCGGCTGCACACGGAGTGCCAGAAACTCGAAACGTCCCTCGCCGAAGCGGAGAAAGCCCGCGCCCGCCTGTTGGCGCAACGCGGCGAACTCGCCCAGCGCGGCGACGCGATACGCGCCGGGGTGGCCGAGATCGAAGCGGCGATCCCAGGCAAGGAAGCCTCGCGCAACGAGAAGCTCTCCGAGAGCCGAACCCTCGAACGCAAGCTGGCCGACTTCCGCCGCGCCTTGGACGCCATCGAAGCGGACATCCAGGAACACACCACGCGCCGCTTGGACGCCGATCGCAGCGCCGACGACGTGCGCACGCGCCTGCAGGACGCGAAGGTCGCGCTGGCGAAGCTCACCGCGGACCGCGACAACCTGCAAAGCCAGCTCGCGGACACCGGCATCTCTCCGCAGGAGGCGCAGGACGGCCTGCCGGAGACCGCCACCGAAGAGCAGTGGCAAGCCGCCCTGGACGCGCTGGCGCAGCGCATCGCTCGGCTCGGCCCGATCAATCTCGCGGCCATCGACGAATACGAGACCCAGTCCGAGCGCAAGGTCTATCTGGATCGCCAGCACGAGGACTTGGAGACGGCGCTTGCCACCCTGCAGAACGCCATTGCCCGCATCGACCGCGACACCCGCGTGCGCTTCAAGGAAACCTTCGACCGCGTCAACGAGCATCTGAAGACGCTCTTTCCCAAGGTCTTCGGCGGCGGCCAGGCGATCCTCGAAGTGACCGACGACGACTGGCTGGAGACCGGCGTGACGCTGATGGCGCGCCCCCCCGGCAAGCGCAACGCCAGCATCCACCAGCTTTCGGGCGGCGAGAAGGCCATGGCCGCGGTGGCGCTGATCTTCTCCATCTTCCAACTCAACCCCAGCCCGGTGTGCCTGCTCGACGAGGTGGACGCGCCTCTCGACGACAGCAACGTCGGCCGTTTCGCGGAACTCATCCGCGAAATGTCGAACGACGTGCAGTTCGTGGTCATCACCCACAACAAGCAGACCATCGAAATGGCGGACTACCTGCTGGGCGTGACGATGCAGGAACCTGGCGTTTCGCGCCTGGTTTCGGTGGACGTCGACAAGGCCGCGCGGATGGCGGCGGCGGGCTGACGACTCCTAGGGAGGGGGGCGCCGATGGAACTCGACATCAAGTACATCATCCTGTGGGGCGGCGGCGCGCTGCTGGTTCTCGTTCTGCTGCACGGCCTTTGGCTCGGCTGGCGTTCGCGCCGGGAAGGCGCGCCCGAAGCCGACCAGACGGGCGAAGCGGATCTTGTCGCGCCGCCCGAGGCCGAGATCGAGAACGGCGCTGCCGAAGCCGAAGAGGAACCGCAGCGGGTCGTCATTCCCGGCCGACGCACCGAACCGACGGTGCCGCGGGCCCAGCGCCTAGCCGAGCGGCGGCGCACCGAGCATCTGCCGCCGACTGGGCTGGAAGACGTGCTGGTGATCTGGGTGGTCGCGCCGGCCGGCGGTCAGCTCGACGGCCACCGCCTGCAGGAGGCGTTCTCCGCCAGCGGCTTGGAATACGGCGGCGAGGTGTTCTACAAGCTGGATGCGAACACCCGCGCCGAGCTCTTCACGGTGGCCAACGGGGTGGAGCCTGGAACCTTCGACCTGTCCGACGTCGACGCGCTGTCCACGCCGAGAATCGCCCTGCTGGTGCGCTTTTCCGACCGCATCGACCCCTCCCACGCCTTCGAGGAGATGCTGCAGGCGGCGCAGGACATCGCGGACGCCCTCGGCGCCGAGATGAAGGACGAGCGCATGAGCGACATGAGCATCCAGACCGTCGAGCACTGCCGCCAGCGCATCCGCGACTACAAGCGATTGTCCATCAGGACTTGAGCCGTGCCGGCACGACCGGAGGCCGACCGGGACGCCTCGGTTGCAGCCGAGGTGTCCATTGAAGCCGTGTCTTCGATTGAAGCCGAGGCTTCCGAACTGCGGAAGACCCTCGCACACCACGCGCACCGCTACTTCGTGCTCGACGATCCGGAGATCGCCGACGCCGAATACGACCGCTTGTTCGACCGCCTGCGGCAGATCGAAGCCGCGCACCCCCATCTCGTCGTGCCCGATTCGCCCACCCAGCGCGTCGGCGCGGAGCCTTCGGGTGCCTTCGCCGAGGTGCGCCACGCCATTCCCATGCTGTCGCTGGACAAGTGCGCCAGCGCGGCCGAGTTGGAGGCCTGGGAAAGCCGCTGCCGGCGCTTGCTCGACGACGACGAAGAGATGAGCTACTTCTGCGAGCCGAAGATCGACGGCGTGGCGGTGAGCCTGCTGTACGAGGACGGCCTCTTGCGTCGTGGCGCCACGCGGGGCAACGGCGAGGCCGGCGAAGACATCACGGCGAACGTGCGCACCATCGGCGCAGTCCCGCTGCGCTTGCGCGGCTCGCCGCCGCCCCGGCTCGAAGTGCGCGGCGAGGTCTACATGCCCATCGCCGGCTTCCATGCGTTCAACGAACGCGCCCGGGAAACCGGCGAACGGCCAATCGTGAATCCGCGCAACGGCGCCGCCGGCAGCCTGCGCCAGCTTGATCCGAAGACCACCGCGGCAAGGCCGCTCTCGATGTTCTCCTACAGCGTCGGCGAGGCCGCCGGCTGGCAGCCGGAGCACCACTCGGAGACGATGGCGGCGCTCAAGTCCTGGGGGCTGCGCGTCAATCCGCGCGGCAAGCACCTGCCGGACCTCAAGGCCTGCGCCAAGTACATCGAGGGCCTCCTTGAAGAGCGGGATCGGCTCGACTACGCCATCGACGGCGCCGTGGTGAAGGTCGATGCCTTCGCGCTGCGCGACAAGCTCGGCCAAGTGACGCGCAAGCCGCGCTGGGCCATCGCCTACAAGTATCCGGCGGAGGAAGCCAGCACCGTGCTGCTGGACGTGGAGTTCCAAGTCGGGCGCACCGGCGCGGTCACGCCGGTCGCCAAGCTGCAGCCGGTCTTCGTGGGCGGCGTCACGGTCTCCAACGCCTCCTTGCACAACATGGACGAAATCGCCCGCCTGGGGGTGCGCATCGGCGACACCGTGCTCGTTCGGCGCGCCGGCGACGTGATTCCGCAAGTGATGAAGGTGGTGGAGTCGAAACGCCCAGCGGCGACCCGAGCCGTGGACATGCCATCCGACTGCCCGGTCTGCGGCGCCGCCGTCGAACGCCCGGAAGGCGAAGTCGTGGTGCGCTGCACGGGTGGAATGCGCTGCGGCGCCCAGCAGAGGGAGCGGCTCCGGCACTTCGCTTCACGGCTCGCGCTGGACATCGAGGGCCTCGGCGACAAGCTGGTCGATCAGCTTGTGGGCAACGGCCTCGCCGGCAGTCCGGTGGATCTCTACGCGCTCACCAAGGCGCAGCTTGAGGGCTTGGAGCGCATGGGGTCGAAGTCCGCGGACAACCTGCTCGCCGCCCTCGACGCCAGCAAGCGCACGACCTTCGCCCGCTTCATCTACGCCCTCGGCATCCGCGAAGTCGGCGAAACGACTGCCGCGGCGCTTGCCCGGCACTACCGCACCTTGGACAACCTCCTGGCGGCGGATGTGGAGACGTTGCAGGACGTGGACGACGTGGGCCCGATCGTCGCCGCCAGAGTCGTCGCGTTCTTCGGCGACGAAGCCAACCGCGCCATGGCGACAGCGCTGCACCAAGACGTCGGCGTCTCCTGGGAGATGCCCGCCAGTGAAGAACCCGCCGCAGCGCCGCTGGCGGGACAAACCTGGGTGCTCACCGGCCGTTTGGAAGCCATGCCGCGCAGCACCGCCAAGGCACGGCTCGAACGCCTCGGCGCCAAGGTGGCGAGCGCGGTCTCCGGCAACACCGCGCAGGTCGTCGCCGGCCCTGGCGCCGGCAGCAAACTGGCGAAGGCGCAGGAACTCGACGTGCCGGTGATGGACGAGGACGCCTTGATCGCCTTCCTCGGCGACCTCGAAGACGCGCCGAACGAATCGGCAACCGAGAACACCACGGGAGACCAGCCATGAGCTTCAGCCGCATCGATCCAAGCCAGCCGCGCCTTCCCGCCAGCGGTTCCCTTCTGCGCGCGCTCGCCGGCGCCGTATTCCTCGCGCTGCTGGCCGGCTGCGCCTCCACGCCGCCGGGCAACCCCAACGACCTGTGCGCGATCTTCAAGGAAAAGCCGCGCTGGTTCCGCGCCGCCAAGAAGTCCGAGACGCGCTGGGGCGTGCCGAGTTCCGTGATGATGGCGGTGATGTACAAGGAGTCCAGCTACATCGCCGATGCCAAGCCGCCGCGCACGAAGCTCTTGTGGGTGATTCCCTGGAAGCGCGAGTCCGACGCGGTGGGTTTCGCGCAAGCCACCGACGCCGCCTGGAAGGACTATCTGAAAGCCACCGGCAACCGCTTTGCCGAGCGCGACGACTTCGCGGACGCGGTGGACTTCGTCGGCTGGTACATGAACACCGCGCATCGCCGCGCCGGCATCGCCGTCACCGACGCCCGCAGCCTCTACCTCTCCTACTACAGCGGCATCACCGGCTACATGCGCGGCACCTGGAAGAACAACGACTGGCTGAAAGGCGCCGCGGACAAAGTCGCCACCCGCTCCACCCGCTACGCCGGACAGATGCGCAGGTGCCGAGTCGGGTGACCGGCGGCAACGAACAGCGCAATCAAGCAATTGGAGGGCACGGTGCCGAACTGGAAGCAGACGTTCGTCGACCTGGTCGAGGACATCAACCCGCTGTGGCGGGCGGAGATGGAACTCAATGGCGAGTGGGAAGAAATGAAGGAGTACGCTGTGGAACTGGCGACCGAGCGCTGGGAGTTTCTGACTGGGCCGAACGGAACACATCGGGATGCCAACGGAAGGGTGATGGCAAGAGAGATCGTGACCTCCTTCGTGCTCGAAGACCTCATTCCACGACCCTCCCACTCGAACCCGTAGCCGCCACCACACAAGGGCGCGGTGTGCGGGGCTGACGGTCAGCCGACAAGACTGCGAGGCGACGGTGGGCGTCGACACCGCGGGACGGAGCCGAAGACGGCATGGACTGGTGCCAGCGGTGCGGGCCGCTTCCTCCCGGCCGGATGCGCTGACGTTTGCGCGCCTGGTGGCCAAGCAACGCGCCGGGCGTGGTCTCCGCCTGCGGCCCAAGCGGCCCGATCCAGCTTGACATTGGTCGAACACCCCCCCACACTCCTCGACCGTTCGAGGATTCTGGGACAGTACGGGTACACAGCGTCTCGGTCCTCGAACTGTCCGACGAGAACAGGCCACTTCAGCCCACGTGGAGGCTTGGCAGCGGCATAGAACATGGCAAAGAGGTGAACAAATGGTCGAACCGCACGAGTCTCAGAACTCGACTACCGTCCAGAGACGTGCCGTTGAGGCAGCGCGGCAATTGTTGGCGAATCGAGTTCGGCATGGGACCGAGGGCAACGTGCAATCTGATGTCGTGGCGCTGCTGCGTGAATTACAGGTTGGTACCATCGAGTCGCAATACCAACAGGGAAACGACCAAGCAGACATCTATCTGCCGAATCGACGGACCTTCATCGAATGCAAGGCTTACCCAAAGGCCGCACATCCCGAAAGCCCCCAGAGTGGGAAACGGGAGTCGCCTCGGGAACAGGTCGAGCGATATGTCCGTGCGGAGATCGAGTACGAGTTGCAGTCGTTGCCCGGGCTTTCGCCAGAGGTTCGAGACGCTCCATGGCGTGGAATCGTCACTGACGGGTCGAGTTGGCACGTCTATCTGTATCCGCATGAGGCGCTGGCTGAAGGTACTCTGGAGTCCAAGAGAGAGTTCTCGAACGAGGGCGAAGCGCTGGCGGAGTTTCTAAGCGAGACACTTGGCCGCGAAGTGACGGGCAAGCAGTGGATCCCCGACAAGCCTGCCGAGCTGTTCTCAGAGCTCAAGAGCGATCTAGACGATCTATACAGCCGGCTGCCCAAGAAGGCCGCGTTGCCAACGCACACGAAGCGGAGGCTATGGTTGGACATGATGGAGACATCCGGGATGGTGCCCTCTGACGAGGCAGGACAGGAGCGGTTGTTCCTAGCCCACTCGTTTTTGATCGTCATCGCCCGCCTCGTGTCCCACACGTTGGCTGGACCGCGTCGAGGCGGGGAGTGGCACCAAGCGCTTAAAGACGGGTTCGCGTCTTGGGTTCTGGATTTCACTCGGGGGGAAGCGTGGGCGGAGCGCGTCTGGGATCTGGTGGACGGGTACGACTGGCGCAGACGCCGGGGGGACGTGCTCCGCGACCTTTACCACCGATATGTGTCCGATCGCGACCGCAAAGTGTTCGGAGAGTTCTACACGCCCGATTGGCTGGCAGGATTCATGGTCCAAGAAGTGCTCGACGAGGAGTGGATCGAGAGAGCGACGGCCGCGGCTCTCGAGGACAAGGTAAACGGCGTCGGTGTTCTAGACCCGGCTTGCGGGTCCGGCACGTTTCTGTATCACGCCGCGCTCAGGATACTGTCTTCGCCAAGCGTCAAACGGTTGCAGGCCGTTAGACAGGCCGACGTCGTCACGCGCTTGGTGAACGGTATAGATATTCATCCCGTAGCGGTCGAAATGTCGCGCGTCAACATCGAGCGAGCGCTGCCCAGCGAACCGTCCGACGGTGCGTCGGCCTTTCGTGTATTCCTTGGTGATTCCCTGCAAACAGCCACACGTGGCGAACTGATGTTCGGCCACACGAGCGACGCCATGCTTCTGACCACTCCCGACGGCAGGCAAGCGGAGATCCCCATGGATCTCGTCCAAAGCCCCTCGTTTGCAGAGAACATGAGACTCATGGTCGATGCGGCCGTCGCCCGGAGCCCACTTCCGCCCGGCATTGCAACCAAAGAAAACCGCGATGCAATGGAGCGTTGCCTCAAGGAACTAACAGAAGTCGTGAGAAAGGAGGGGAACTCAGTTTGGACATGGTATGCGGTCAACCTAGCGGGGCCACATCTCTTGGCCATGCGGAAGGTCGACCGCATCGTAGCCAATCCTCCTTGGGTGAGACTTGCCGACATACAAGTCGAGGGACGAAAAAGGATAATGGAGGAGTTCGGACGAGAGCTCGGTCTGCAGGCTGGCGGCAAACAAGCTCCGCACCTAGACATCGCGAGCTACTTCGTGCTGCGAGCGCGGCTGCTATACGCTGCCGAACCCGATCGAAATCCAGGCTCCTGGCTTTTGAAGAAGTCGGCCATCCAATCAGGCCAATGGGCACAGTTCCGGGCAGTCCACAGCAAGGCGTTGGCCCAATCGGTGGACCTTGAGTGCCTGAACCCCTTTGATGGCGGAGATGCAACACGCTGCTGTCTGCTCATGGAGCACAGACCCATGCACGGAACGTCGAGCCGAAGAATGACCGCGAGACGCACTTCGCGACGCCGGCCATCAGCACACGACGCACCGGACGCTGCCCGTGGGATGTTCGAGTTCATCGAGGTTCCTGAACCACTGCCCCAAGCGCCCTCAGACTACGACGTCGGGCGCATCAAGCAAGGGGCGACGGTCGTTCCTCACGTCCTGACGCTGATCGTGGCCCGGACGAAAGCGCCCAATAGGCTCGGCTGGACGCGCATCGAGACCCAAGTCTCGCGCCACCATCCGTGGAATGGCATTTCAAGTCAAAAGGGCGAAATACCCGCAGCTTGGGTGCGCCCTGTGCATACATCGCCTGACCTTTTGCCCTATATGGCGATCAGGAAGCCACCCCACGCGATCGTTCCAGTAGATCGGGACGAGTTGATGCACTTCGAGCCGGGGCGCGACTGTCGCTTTTGGAGGGAACTCGACGAGATCTACGACGCGCATAGAGGGCGAGGACGAGGAACGCCGGAGACGTTGATTGACCGCATAGATTATGGCTCTGCCTTGTCAGCACAGCCGTTCACCGCACAACGGGGACGCCGCATGGTGCTGTACCCCTCCTCCGGGGACATCATGCGCGCCGCGAGATCCCGCGGGGGAGTAGCCGTCGTCGACGCCACTCTGTACTGGTTCGCTGCCCGGAGTGAGGCGGAAGCCGGATACTTGGTCGCGCTGCTGAATGCCAACTGTTTGCGACGGGCTTTCTTCGAATGCAAGGACAGTGGTAGAGACTTCCATCTACACCCATGGCGCAACGTGCCGATTCCCCTGTACGATAGGAGGAATCAAACCCATCGCCGCTTGGCCGAATTGTGCGGTGCGGCGGAGAGGATCGCCGTGCGGTGCGTGAACGAGGAACTCTCTGAACGACCGGACTTGCGCCAGCAAGGGCTGTCGAAGGCCGTGCGCGAAGCGCTTGCGAAGACCAAGGTGGGTAAAGAGATCGAAGACAATGCGGCACGCCTGCTGCCCAAACAGGCGACGACGACCAAGGCCTGAGGAACGCGAACCGATGGCGAACTCCGACGACCTCTCATTCAACTTCTCCATACCTCTCGTCAACGGTCAACACTCCGTCAGTCTGGCCGCTGGGAAAACACTGTTCATACTCGGACCGAACGGCTCCGGCAAGTCCTCGCTTCTACAGCACATTGCAACGCAGGCTTCTAATCCACACCTTGTCAAGTGGATTCGTGCCCATAGGCGCTCGTGGATCGCCTCAAATATGCTTGACACGAGTCCCGCTGATCTTCGGCAACAAAAGATCCATCATATTAGTTACATGCGGGAGCCAGACGCTCGATATCTAGCCCATGACGACGGCTTTGACGCTCGGTCGTCAATCGCGTCCCTAATCCAAAGACAAAATGCGGACGCACGTCGAGTTAAAGACCTAGTGATGGAAGGCAAACTTTCCGACGCGAGCGAGCTGGCGGAAGACGGCGACGTTCTTCATAAGCTGAACTCCGCGCTCATGCGATCGAACATTCCGGTGGTCGTGAGTGTTGGTAACGAAGACGATTTATTGGCGACCAAAGACAGGGCGACTTATGGCGTCAACGAGATGTCAGATGGAGAACGTAGCGTACTGCTATTGGCAGCCAGTGTCTTGACAGCCGATGGAGGCACGTGTTTTCTCTTGGACGAGCCAGAGAGACACCTCCACCGAGCAATTATTGCTCCGCTCCTATCGACGTTGTTTAGGTACAGGGGTGACTGTAGCTTCGTCGTTTCCACCCACGAGATTCAGTTGCCGTTGAACGACCCAACCGCTGACGTTATCATGGTTAGGAAGTGTCACTTTGCCGATGGGAAGCCGGCGAAGTGGGATTTCGATTTGATTGGCGCGGATCGGGACATTCCCGAAGTGGTTAAGAAATCCATTCTCGGCGCAAGAAGGAAGATTGTCTTCGTCGAAGGTGAATGGTCAAGCCTCGACTATCGTCTTTACACTAGGATATTTCAAGACGCTTCGGTCGTTCCGGTAGGGCCGCGTGCTTCGGTCATCAGTGTAGTAAAATCCATACGCTTGTCATCGAGTTATCATGCGGTTAGCGCGTTTGGCCTAGTGGATGGGGATTATGTCGAAGAAGATGGCGTAGAGAAACTTAAGCAGCATGGAGTATTTGTAGTTGATGGCTACGCTGTGGAGTCCATTTACTATGGTAGCAACGTACAACAGATGGTCGCAAGACGCAATAAGGGAGAGGAAGAAGCACAACGATGTTTAAAGAGTGCCAGAGAACGTGTTCTGGAAGCGTTCGGGACGCCGGAGACAGCTGTTCGCATGTGCCAATCTCGGGCCAAAGCGTTGCGCCGAGAGAGGGTTTTGTTCGAGATTGACAGGCTGGATCTCGCCGAAGAAACATTGGAGCTTCGTGGAATGACGTTCTTGCAGAACGAGAACGAAAAGTTGAAGAGCATTGTGGAAGCAGGCGATGTGGATAGACTAATTAAGGAATACCCGGTCAAGAAGTCGCCCATTTTGGCTGAGATAGCAAGGGCTCTAGGATTCCGCGACCAGCGAGCCTATGAAGAGGCGGTCGTCCGTCTGTTGGAAGCTGATGGCAAGGCGTTAGCAGATGTCAGGGATAGATTTGGGGATCTTGTTAGGGCGATGGATGAGGCGAATCAAAAGCCGTAGGTCTCGGATTCGTCCAATCTTCATTGCCATGGTCGGACGATCCTCGCCGATGGTAGTTGACGATTTGGGACATCGAAGCCCCGCTGATCGACGCTCCATTGAAGTGGATGCGGTACCACCGGCGCGGGTGTCTGCACAAGCCCCCGTCTTTGACGATGTTGGCGATCCTCACCGTGGTGACCAGTGTGACGAGAGAGGCGCAGGGTCGCTGTGTCATGTCCGCGGTACTGGGCCGGAGCCTGCGGGGCGTCGGCAAGCCCGTGCGGGGCGCTGGTCGCCGGCCGCTTCGGACGGGGCGGCAATCGGCATTAGCAGGCCGTCGCCGTTCCGGGCCTAGAGTTGCTGCAACGCTGCACACTCGAAGCGTACACGCGATTTACGGTAGTGTTCCTTCCATCCGGGTCGGGCGAGGCCCGACTGCGGTGAAGCGACGGTGGCTGATTCGAGCACAAGCGCCCTCTCGGACGATCTGAAGACGCGCATCCAGTCCGCCTACCGGGCGTGGCTCGCCGGCCGAGGCTTCAAGCCGCGCCGTGGGCAGCGGCAGATGATCGCCGACATCGCCCGCGCCCTCGCCAACAACGACAACAGGCTCTGCATCGTCGAGGCCGGCACGGGCACTGGCAAGACCGTCGCCTACTGTCTGGCGGCCATTCCGGTGGCGCAGGCGCTCGACAAGCGCGTGGTGATCGCCACTGCCACGGTGGCGCTGCAGGAACAGGTGGTGCTGCGCGATTTGCCGGACTTGCAGCGCCATGCCGGCCTGGACTTCAGCTTCACGCTGGCCAAGGGCCGGCGGCGCTACGTCTGCCTGCAGCGCTTGGAGGACCTACTGCGGCGAGACGTGGACCGCGAGGTGCTGCTCTTCGAACTGCCGAGCACGGAAGACACGGCGGTCTACCAAGACCTGCAGAACGCCTTCGCCGAAGGTTCCTGGGACGGCGAGTTGGACAGCTGGGCAGACGGCATCGATTCGCGAACGTGGTACGCCGCCACCAACGACCGCGCCGGTTGCAGCGGCGGACGCTGCGGCTACTACCACCAATGCCCGTTCTTCAAGGCGCGGCGACAGGTTGCGGAAGCCGACGTGGTGGTGGCGAACCACGACCTAGTGCTGGCCGACTTGAGCCTCGGCGGCGGCGTCGTGCTGCCGCCGCCGGCGGAGACGGTCTTCGTGCTCGACGAAGCGCATCATCTGCCGGAGAAGACCCGCGACCACTTCACGCTCAATGTGCGCCTGCGGGCGTCCATCGATTGGCTGGCGCAAGCGACCACCAGCCTGGAAACCATGGCGCGGCGGTTCGGCAATCCGCCGGAAATCGCACGCGCCGCCAAACGTCTGGCGGAAGACGCCGGCGACCTGCGGCGAGTGCTCATGGAGTTGGACGCCTTGGCCCGGCAATTGCCCTTCGAGCGGCGCGACGAACGCACGGCCGTCTTTCGCTTCGCGATGGGCAACGTGCCCCAGGAGATCGCCGACCTTTCGCCAGCCTTGAGCAACGGCTTCGGCACCGCGGCGACGATCCTCAACGACCTGCGGGATGCCTTGGAAGCGGCAACGAGCGGCGAGTTGGAGTGGAAGAACGGCGAACAGGCGGAGACTTGGCTGCCGCTCGCGGCGCAGCTTTCCGCCCGTGCGCAGGCGGGCGAACAGCTCTTCGCCGACTACGCATCCAGAGCCAAGGCCGCCGCCCGCTGGGCGACGATGCGCCGCTTCGACGCGAGCGACGACATCGAGCTCACCAGCGCCCCGCTCGACACCGGCGGCATCCTGCACGAAACGTTGTGGGAAACCTGCTACGGCGCCGTCGCCACCTCCGCGACGCTGTGCGCCCTCGGCACCTTCGAACGCTTTCTGGACGTCTCCGGCCTCGCCGACGGCACAACCCAGTCGCGCATCCCCAGCCCGTTCGACTTTCCGCGCATCGCGGTCTTCTCCGTGCCGTCCATGCAGTCCAACCCAGGCGACGCCATGCAGCACACGGAAGAAGTGGCCGCCCTGCTGCCCGACTTGCTCGCCCTGGAACGCAGCGCCCTCGTGCTCTTCACCTCCTGGCGGCAATTCAACGAAGTCACCGGTTCCCTGCCCGACGACGTGCGCGACCACTGCCGCCTGCAGGACGCCGCATCGAAACAGCAACTGCTCCTAGACCACCGCAGCGCCATCGACGACGGCGAGCCGAGCTACCTCTTCGGCCTCGCCAGCTTCGCCGAAGGCGTCGATCTGCCGGGCGACTACTGCCGCCACGTCATCATCGCCAAGCTGCCCTTCTCCGTGCCAGACAATCCCGTGGACGAAGCCGTCGCCGAAGCCTTGGAACACGAAGGCCGCAATCCGTTCATGGAAGTCTCCGTCCCCGAAGCATCCCTACGCCTCGTGCAAGCCTGCGGCCGCCTGATCCGCCACGAAACCGACGGCGGCCGCATCACCCTCCTAGACCGCCGCATCGTCACCCGCCGCTACGGCGAAGCCCTGCTGGCCTCGCTGCCGCCGTATCGGCTTGAAATCGGCTGACGCGGTTGACGCTCGCTTCCTTGCAATCTGTCCACGGCGTGGATGATTTGCAAGGATAATGATCCCACGCTGGCCTTGGAGATCGGCCCGCGCAGGAAATGGCGAACTGCACCAGTCCCACGGTTGGCCCGTGTACGGAGCCGGACAGTCCCCGATCAGAAGTGACCCTGTAGTATGGTGCCGAGTAGGCTGAAAACTGGTGCCGCAAGACTCGCGCCGTGAACTCGCACGACTTGATAGAGACCGCCCGCCGCCTGACGGCATCCGGCGCGGCACCGCCCACGCAAGCGGACCTGCGCCGCGCCGTCAGCACGGCGTACTACGGGCTGTTCCACTGCTTGGCCGGCACTGCCGCGGACCTGCTCACCGGCACCAGCAGCCGCAGCCGGGAATGGCATCAGGTGTACCGTGCCCTCGAGCACGGGAAGGCGCGCAGCGCGTGTCAGCAGCAAGACGTGATGCGGACGTTCCCATTGGAAGTCCGCGCCTTCGGCGACACGTTCATCGACTTGCAGAAAGCGCGCCAGCAGGCGGACTACGCGCATGAAGGGGAGTATTCCAAGCCAGAAGTTCTTGCGATAATCAACGCAACCGAGGACGCTATCAGCAAGTTCGAGCAAGCCGATGTCCAACACCAGCGTAGCTTCATCGTTCATGTGCTGTTCAAGCGGCGGCAACTATAGGAGGTCCAAGATGGACGAACAACAGCTACGCGAGATCGCCGAGGCTGCCTTCAAGCGCCAGTTCGACGACATCGACATCGTCAGAATCAACATCCGGCAGGGCGTCGGCTTTGAGGACGATTCCCCCATCGTGGACGTGAACATCATCTACGACGACGAATGCGGGCAGGTGACCGGCCACGGCCTCGTGAGCGCCCGGACGGAACTCGTCGACAAGACGTGGCGGGACGGGAAGGACGACCTCGGCTACCCCTGCGTCAACTTCATCGCCAAGTCCGGCCTCGGTGAGCGCGACCCGGCGGCCGTCTGACACCGTGGCGACGCCGCCTGCCAATGCTCACGGGCTAAGGGTTTGGCAAACACGACAGCGCGGCGAAAAGCGCCTTGGACGTCCGTGCCCTTCCTTTGGTTTCCGCCGGATGTCGAGCAGGTCATCACCTCGACGATCACGGGCGGCGACTCTGGTTGGTCTATGGACACTGCGCGGTTCTGCACGCTCGGATGTCGATCGTTTTGTCGAGGGGTTGGCCGTAAAGCTCGGCGACTACGGCCACGAGGCGCTCCGCAGGTTGCTGGCGACCGCGCGGGCCAGCGGCGGCGGAACCGCATTGGCGACTTGACGATGCTGGTCCAAATCGCGCACCCGGCCGGTGCGGCGGCGAATGGGGCCTTCGAAGACGTGGCTGTCCGGGAATCCCTGCAACCGTGCCGCTTCGCGCGGCGTGACGTAGCGGTTCTCTACCGGATGATAGGGCGCTTCGCCGCAGCGCAAGGTGGGTGCCAGGCCGGTCCGGCAAAGGCGTCGGAACTTGGTGGTGTCCTTGCGAGTGAGCTTCTGACGAATGTCGGCTGGAACGTCCGGAATCTTGGAGAGCCATGTGCCCTCGGGAACGTAGGCGATGCGCTCGCGGTCGCGCCGCGGCGTGATGTCGATGTGATTGGGGACCTCTGGTTCTTCGCCCTCGACGCTGGCTGACGGCAGCCCGGCAAACGTCTTTCCAACGGTGGAGGATGGTGCGGAGGGGATCGGGAACGCGAACCTTTCGCCCTTTGGAACGCAGACGATGACTGCGCGCCGTCGATGCTGGGCAACCCCGTGTTCGCTCGCCTGAAGCACATCCGCATGGGTGTCGAAGCCCAGGGCGGCGAATTCCTTCCGCAACACTTCCAACAAGGGTTTGCCGTTGCTGGTTCGGGCGGAGAGGAACTTGGGCACCTGTTCGATGAGCACGGACGAGGGATGAAGAGCGCGGGCGAACCTCACCACTTCGAACACCAGCGACCCGCGCGGATCGTCGAGCCCGCCCTGCTTGCCAATCTGGCTGAACGGCTGGCAGGGCGGGCCGGCGTGCAGCAGCGCCAGATGCCCGCGCTCAATGCCAAGCACGGACATCACCCGCACTGGATCAACCACCCGAACGTCGACCTGCCACACCGCCTTGCCGCGACCGTTGCGCCGCAACGTCGCCGCGCAGTGGGGGTCGCTCTCGATGGCGCAGACGGTCTTGAACCCCGCGCCATCGACGCCCAAGTCCATCCCTCCGGCGCCGGCAAATAGACTGATCGACTTGGCCGCCACTGACCCCCCCTGCCCGCTTGTTCTTGAGACGCCCAAACTACTGTATGTTTGACGATGTATCACCCCCCGTTTACGCTGGCGCGTCCGCGATCACCGCGCCGACGCGGTATGGAAAAAGGCCCGCACATCCTTGCAATCTCTCCACGCCGTGGATAAATTGCAAGGATGATGATCCCTCGCGTCATTGCCAGCGATGTCGAAAGCGCCTTGCGGCGCCAAGCCGCTGTCGCGCTGATCGGCCCGCGGCAGGTCGGCAAGACCACGCTGGCCTTGGCGATCGGCCGGGCGCGGGACGCGCTCTACCTCGACCTCGAGGACCGCGACGACCGCAACCGTCTGGCGCAGCCCGCGCTCTTTCTCGACAACGTGGAGGATCGGCTCGTCATCCTGGACGAGATCCATCGGATGCCGGAACTCTTTGCGACGCTGCGCGGCGTCATCGACCGAGGGCGGCGCAAGGGCAAGGGGATAGGCCGGTTTCTCATCCTGGGATCGGCTTCCATCGACCTGCTGCGGCAGTCCGGCGAGACGCTGGCCGGGCGCATCGCCTACATCGACATGGCACCCTTTTCGGCCCTCGAAGTGGAAGACGTCCGCACGGCCCGCGAACGCCTGTGGCTGCGTGGCGGCTTTCCGCAGAGCTACTTGGCATCGAGCGACCAAGACAGCCTGGCGCTCCGCCGGGACTTCATCCGCACCTACTTGGAGCGCGATGTCGCCCTATTCGGGCCGCGCGTCCCGGCCACAACCTTGGAACGGCTTTGGACAATGCTGGCGCACCGCCAAGGCACGACGCTGAACTTTTCGGCTCTCGCAAGGGGCTTGGAACTGAGCGCCCAGTCCGTCACCCGCTACATCGACCTCTTGTGCGACCTGCTGCTGGTGCGCCGGCTGCCGCCCTTGCTGGCCAACGTCGGCAAGCGGTTGGTGAAGGCACCGAAGGTGTATGTGCGCGACAGCGGCTTGGTTCATGCCTTGCTCGGCATCGCGTCGTTGGAACAGCTCGCCGGCCACCCGGTGGTGGGCGAAAGCTGGGAGGGCTACGTCGTCGAAACGCTGCTCAGCGTGCTGCCACCCCTCGCTCAGCCGCACTTCTACCGCACCAGCGCCGGCGCGGAGATCGATCTGGTGGTCGACCACGCCGACGGCGAGCGCTGGGCAATCGAGATCAAGCGCTCGCTCTCCGCCAAGGTGCGGCGCGGGTTCCACCTCGCCTGCGAGGACATCCAGCCGACGCGCGCCTTCGTCGTCCACGCTGGCGACGACCGCTATCCGGTGGCGCAGGGCGTGGAAGGGATTGGCGTGCGCGAGTTGGCGCAAGTGTTGCGGGAGCGGGGGTGAGGGCCGGCGACAAGACCCCAACATCAGTTACACGAGGGCATCACGCAGCCCCCTTGAAGCGAACTCTTCCCCCTAGCTGTTCTTCGAGCTTCTTGCGATGAGGTTTCCAATGCTTGCCATCCTTCTGGTCACCATCGAAACCGAACACGATCAACTCCGGCTTCTCCTCGACTCGCAGCGAACCGTTGAGCATTGTGTGACGCTCCGGATGTCGCTTATCTACTCCCTTCAAGTGCCTGAGATTGCAGCACACCCGACGGTAACTTTCCTCAATAGCTCGCCGATGTTCCCGAAGCCTGTTCTCGTAGCGTTTCATCTGCCGGACAACCGGCGGTAGTTTGCCGTCGCTCGCTCGGAGCTCATTGTTCTTGAAGTGTTTCGCTTCGAAAAAGACGACGTCTACGACTTCACTCGAATACCGTAAAGCCGCGAAATCCAAGCGTACAGAAGCAAGCGCGATCTCAACGTCGAGAATGGGTTTTGAGAGAAGGATGTTGTGAACGCCCGCTTTTTCGTCTCCAGCATAGGGCCTTGCTGCGATCTTGAGACTGTCAATGTCCCTCACACCTGTCAGGAACCAGTTTGTCGTATCGCCTAGGGTAGCTACTCCATTCTCGACTTTCACATACTCTTTGGGGGCGCTTGGGCGCAGGAGGTACTTGTAGTGGACTTTCCCGACGACGGTGTCGTCTTTGAGCTCTAGCCTCAAGAGGCTGCACCCGCGATAGTAGACATTCACATAGTTCTCCCGGATCGCGAGAAAAACGTCCTTGTCATCGACAAAGGCACGCCACCAGCCATCTTCCTTGTCGTATTCTCTGTTGAGTGCGTCAACGAACTCATCATCCAAACCGCGATTGAACGTGCTCATCAGTCATTGCTCCCTGTTGCGTTCACGCTTTCCACCACTCGCCATCGTCCCGCTGGGCGACATGCTCGAAGAACTCCCCGAACCGGCCAGTCTCGAAGGAGTGTATGGGCACGAGCGCATGTGGCGCAAGAGCAGTGGCGAGGCGCTTGAGGTCGCATACCGAGGCGTGGCCGGAGGTGTGGATGGTGCGCCAAGGGATGCCGTGTTCCGCCAGCCAATCCAGAACTTTACATGGGCCGTCGTGCTTCAAGTAGCCCTCCCACATCGAGTAGGTGAGCGCTGCTCCTTCGAGCACTGCTTCGACGCCGTGGTCGCGCATCGCCATAGGGCGGAACAGCATGACGGCCTTGCTGGCCAGTTCCGGCAGGTCCTCGGGGAAAACGCGATTCGCCTTGTGCCGTCCGAGGTCGTCGAACAGCTTATTCCGCTTGATGAACAGCCGCTGGCTCTGTGGAACGTACAGTCTCACACCGTCCCAGTCGGATTGGGGGATGGTCTCGCGGCCCGTCGCCTCCAACACCACGGCGGTGTAGAGGTCGATCAGGAGCAGGCGGCCGGTGCGCTTGGCGGCGCGGAAGATCGTCACCAAGCGGTCGATGTTCTGGGACGAGGTCCAGACGAAGTGCAGCCCCTTCGTCTCCCGGAACGCTTGGACGAAATCCCGTTCGAGATCGCCTTCCGTGGCGAATCCTTCGTCGGTGCCTGTCCGCCCGATGGTTGTTCCCTCCATGAGCAATACGTCGATGTCGGCGGGCGGGTGTGCCACCAGCGACTCGAACATGCCTGCCCTGCGCCCGTGCCCGCGGAAGTCGCCGGAGTAGAACACCCTCTTGCCGCCGGCCTCGATCAGCAGCGCGTAGGCGTCGAACGCGCTGTGGTCTACGAGATACGGTGTGATGCGGAACGGCCCGATCGCCACCGGCTGCCGGTGGGCGATGAAGCGAGGGTCGGCGAAGGCGTGCCCGTTCGGAACGTAGCGGCTCGCAGCCTTGAGGATGTTGTGCGCGTCTTGGCCGATGTAGACCGGAACCTCCGGGCGGATGTGCCGCGCCAAGCCGTAGTGGTCTTGGTGAGGATGCGAGATCAGCACGCCGAGCAAGCTGTCGTCGCGCTCGCGGAACCCCGGAACCGCCGGCAGCAGGCTTTCGTGCGCATCCTCGTCGTCGGGAGCGTCGAGCGGCAGGCCGACGTCCAGCGCAAGGCGCTTGCCCTGCGCCTCCACCTCGATGCAGGTGCCGCCGATCTGCTTCGTTCCCCTGTGGATGCACAATCTCATGTCGATCCTTATCCTTAATCCTTATACGGATATTGCGGGTGATGGTCAACATGGCCGCTAGGGCGGCGATACGACGTCGACACAAATGGTTGTTCGGCGCGTCGGCTTTGGGCGTCGTTGCGGCCAGCCTGTGGCTGTTGCACGGTTTGAGGCAGGAACTGCCCTTGGATGCGGTGCCGGCCGTTGATCCTCCACCCGCAGGCCCGGAACTGTCGGAGCCAGCGGAGTCGCCAGACCAGCGCCCGTTGGCGCATGGCGTGACGTCCGAGCCGAACGCGCCGCGCGAGCCGCCGTACGATGGCGAACTGCGTCCGGCGGAGGTTCTTGGCAATCTCGAGTGCGCGATGGCGTCGGGATGGGGAGCGGCCGCCGGCACGGCGGTGGTGTCCCTGCCGCACGGAGCGTGGTGATCCGCCAGACTGCGTCAAACAGCGATCGGTCGCCGCCGATGCTGTCTGTCAGCGCATCCGCAAGAAACTGCGAGTGGAACGGCTCGATCCGTCTTGCGGTGCTGTGGATGGTCTCGAAGATGTTCATGTGCTCCCTATGCTCCTAAACAAGCTCGACTCACGGCCTACGGACGCTCTGCGGTCGCTCAAGCTACCGTTATGTTGTAAGTCTACGCCACGGCTTCGCAACAGGCCAGTTCCCAGCCGCGGAAGACGACGGCCAAGCCCGTGTATGCGATGTCGTGGCGCTGCCGCGCTAGGGTTTCATCGGTCAGATAGCGTCCGAGCTGGGCTTTGGCGTCGGCGAGTGCGGCATCCGCCTTCGCCTCGTCGCCATCGCGCTTGATGTACTTGAGCTCGATCAGATAGCCGTGGCGTGCCCGCGGATGGTGGGCCGTGAAGGGTTCTAGGCAAAAGTCCACAAAGCCCTTTGCGAACTCGCGTTGGTGCTGAACAGGAAGTGGTCCGTGGCGCCTAGGTAGGCTGCCAGGAATCCCTGCACCATCTTCTCTTCGCGCAGGTAGTCGCGCACGCTGGTCTGCGAGCGGATTGCCTCGGCCAGGAAGTCCAGTGCTGGCCGCCACTCGCCACGTTGCGCCATCCGCCGCATCAGGCGCTCCAAGTCGTCCAAGTCCACGGCGAACGCGCCGACGTCCCGGTAGGCGTCGCGCAGGAAGCTGTGCAGCAGCTGCCGGGCGGTCTGATTCGGCACCACGAGTTCGGGCTTGTCCGACGCTGTGGCGTGGATGCTCAGCAGGCCGAAGTAGTGGAGCAGCGAGAGGAAGTTGTCGCGCTGTTGAAGTTCCCGAAGCGGGAAACTGCGCCGCACCCGACAAGTGGTGCGGCCCTTCGCCATCGCCGTGCGCAGCAGATCGAAGTTGCCGTTGAGACGTCCGCCGGCGGTGAGCAGATGCCGCAACTTGCCATAGTCCACGCGCACGTTGTCGTCGATCAGCTCTTCGGGCGGCGCCTCGGCGTCCCGGCATTCGGCCAAGTAGTAGAGAACTAGGTCGGTGTTGTAGACGTCCTCCTGTGCCTTGGTGGCGAAGCGGTAGCCGTTGTACCACTTGCGCATGATGGCCAAGGCGTCCTCGAATCGCTCCGGCGGCGCCTTGGCGTCGTAGTCGCGGAGCAGGCCTCGCACTTCGTTCTCGGTGAAGCCGAGCATTGCGTTGAACTCCGGCCTCAAGCTCAAGTTGCGGGCGATGTTGAAGCCGCTGGTCAGGTCGTCCATGGCCAGCGGCGAGACGCCGGTGACGAACAGGCGCTCCATCGCGCCGACGTTCGTGCCGGCCTTCAATGCCGCGAAGAAACTGCGGTAGAAGCCGTCGTCGCGGGTCAGCGCGTGGTAGGCGGCTTCGCCGTCGCGGGCGAGAACAGCATTGGCGAGGTTGTCGTATTCGTCGATCAACACATAGATGGGAACGTGGCGGTTGCCGGCGATGGCGAACAGCGCGCGCAGCTTCGTGCTGATCGACGAGTGCGCCAGCACGGCCTGCTTCTCGTCAGCCGCAAAGACGTCGTCGTTCTGCTCCAGGGCCTTGCGGAGGTCGATGGCGCAACATTCCTCGAAGCGGTCCTTCAAGGCGTCCAACGGTGCGTCGATGGCGGAGAAATCGAAGCGGAGCACCATGTATCGGTTGCGGTTCGCGGTCGGCGATGCGCCGATTTCCGTGCCGCCGAACAGCGCTTCGAACTCGTCCCGGTGATGGCGGCCGTAGTAGCACTCCAACATCGAAAGCCAGCACGTCTTGCCGAAACGCCGTGGCCGGATGAACAGCATGTAGTTGTGTTCTTCCAATCGATGGACGAAGCGGGTTTTGTCCACATACAGGCTGCCGTCGAGGCGGATGCCCCTGAAGTCCGCCCGCCCGTAGGGAATCCTCGGCGCACGGCCTTTGGGCAGGCCGGGCTCTTCAATGCGTGTTTGGGCAGGCGCGGCCATGGTGCGGCCTCGGCAGAGCGCTTGAGGGCCATCTTACACGAGCGCGTTGACGGCGCTGTCTCACGCGCGACGGCTGCAGGCCTCCGCGCCGAGTGGCGACGTTGCCTAGGCGGGCAGCAATCGCCGCATCGCCCACCCGTTTGCGAGGCGCGGACCCGGACTGATGAAGGGTGAAGTGGCTCCCTTGCTCGCCGCCGTGCTGAGCGCCTGCGTGAGCAGCCCGACCTTCGGAGTGCATGTGACGACGGTTGCGTGCCTCCTGCGCCTGCAGTTGAACGACAAGCGGTGACGGCCCGCTGCAAGGCATCGGCGATGCCTTTACACTCGCCATCGTCGTTCTCTTGGGGCTGCCCATGCAGGAGATTACCGCAGGCTTCGCCGCTGCGGTGGGCAACACGCCGCTCATCCGGCTGAATCGGCTGTCGGAGGAGACCGGCTGCGAGATTCTCGGCAAGGCGGAGTTCATGAATCCGGGCGGGTCCGTGAAGGATCGGGCGGCGCTGTGGATCATCCGCGAGCACGAGAAGAGCGGGGCGCTGCAGCCGGGCGGCACGGTGGTCGAGGGCACGGCCGGCAACACCGGCATCGGCCTCGCGCACATCTGCAATGCGCGCGGCTATCCGTGCGTCATCTACATGCCGGACAACCAGTCCCAGGAGAAGGTGGACATCCTGCGCACGCTCGGCGCCGAGGTGCGCGTGGTGCCCACCGTGCCGTATCGGGACGAGATGAACTATCAGAAGCAGGCCGGGCGCTTCGCCGAGGCGCTGCCGAACGGCGTGTGGGCCAACCAGTTCGACAACACCGCCAACCGCCAGGCGCACTACGATTCCACGGGCCCGGAGATCTGGCGGCAGACCGGCGGCAAGGTGGATGCCTTCGTGTCGGCGGTTGGCACCGGCGGCACGCTGGCCGGGGTGGCGCGCTTTCTGAAGGAACGCCACGCCAACGTGCGCTGCGTGCTCGCGGACTGCATGGGCAGCGCCCTCCACAGCTACGTCACCACCGGCGAAGCGACGATGAGCGAGGGGCCGTCCATCACCGAGGGCATCGGCAACAGCCGCGTGACGGCGAATTTCGACGGTGCGCCGGTGGACGACGCCGTGCAGGTGACCGATCAGCAGATGGTTGCCCTCGTCTACCGATTGCTGCGCGAAGAAGGGTGGTTCTTCGGCTCCAGCACGGGCATCAACCTGCAGGCCGCCGCCGAAGTCGCCCGCGACTTGGGGCCTGGCCACGTCGTCGTGACGATGCTCTGCGACGGCGGCGCGAAGTACCAGTCGCGGCTCTTCAACCGAGCCTGGCTGGCCGAACACGGCTTGTCGCCGGACTAAACGGAATCGCCGACCGTGTTCCGCGCGAGTTCGAGGACGGTTTGCGCGCTTGTGTTCGCGGCCTTGGCGAGCGCCGCGCCGTCGGCGGCGGCCTCCAACGTCTGGGTGGTTGAGCTCGAAGGCACGATCGGGCCGGCCTCCGCCGACTACTTCATCCGCACCCTCGAACGCGCCGAAGAGGCCGACGCGAACCTGCTCGTGCTGCGGCTGGACACCCCCGGCGGCCTCGACAAGGCGATGCGCGACATGGTGAAGGCGATCCTCGCGTCCAGAGTGCCGGTTGCCACATACGTCGCCCCCAACGGCTCCCGAGCGGCGAGCGCGGGAACCTATCTCGCCTACGCCAGCCATGTGGCGGCCATGGCGCCGGCGACGAACATCGGTTCGTCCACGCCGGTGAACATCGGCGGCGGGTCGCCCCTACCGACGCCGTTCGCGCCTTCCGACGATGCGCCATCCGATGACGCGCCAGCGGACGATGCACCGTCCGATGAAGCGCCGTCTGGGGATGGTGCGCCATCCGAGGAGGGCGAATCTCCGCCCAAGGACGAAGACGCCGCACGGCCGGCGCCCGCCATGGACGGCACGGCGATGGAACACAAGGTGGTGAACGACGCCGCGGCCTACATCAAGGGCTTGGCGGAATTGCGCGGGCGGAACGTCGAATGGGCCGAAGCGACCGTGCGCGAAGCGGCCAACCTGACGGCGGCCGAGGCCCTGGAAATGAACGTCATCGACTATGTGGCGGAAGATCTCGACGCGCTCCTGGCCGCCGTGGACGGGCATCGCGTCACCGCTGGCGGAGCCGACATCGCCATCGACACCAGCGATCCGACCATCGAGTTCATCGCCCCGGACTGGCGCTACGAGCTGCTCGGGGTCATCACCGATCCCAACGTGGCGTACATCCTGCTGCTGCTCGGCATCTACGGCCTGATCTTCGAGTTCCAGAACCCCGGCATCGGCATCGGCGCCGTGGCGGGCGGCATCTGCCTTCTGCTCGGCGCCTTCGCGCTGCAGATGCTGCCGATCAACTACGCCGGGCTGGCGCTGATCTTCCTCGGCCTCGGGTTGATGGCGGCGGAGGCGTTCTCGCCGAGCTTCGGCGTGCTCGGCATCGGCGGCGTGGTAGCCTTCGTGATCGGTTCGATCATCCTCATGGACACGGACTTGCCCGGCTACCAGCTTTCCACGCCGCTCATTGCCGCCACGGCCGCGCTCACGGTGGCCGTCGTGGTGCTGGCCGTGGGGGCCGCGCTCCGCGCCCACCGCATGCGGCGCGTCTCCGGCAAGGAGAGCATGGTCGGCGGCCGAGGCGAAGTCGTCGAGGCGTCCGCAACCGAAGGGCGCGTGCGGGCGTTCGGCGAAGTGTGGCAGGCGCGGGGCGAAGGCGGCGTCGCCTTGGAAGAGGGGCGCCGCGTGACGATCACGCGCATGGACGGGCTGTGCCTGATCGTGGCGCCGGCGCCGAGGGACGACTGATCGGGCCGCGCTTCAAGCCACGTTTCCGAGAACCAGACCGGGCCAACATTCACGAGTAAGAAGCCGACTTTCCGCCAACGAAAGGAGCCCAGCATGATCTTCACCAGCGTCCTCATCGCGGCTCTGCTGGCCTTCCTGGCCAGCGCCTTCCGCGTACTGCGCGAATACGAGCGCGCCGTGGTCTTCCTGCTTGGCCGGTTCCAGAGCGTCAAAGGGCCCGGCCTCATCATCATCGTGCCGCTGCTGCAGCAGATCGTGCGCGTCGATCTGCGCACCATCGTCATGGACGTGCCGACCCAGGACCTCATCACCCGCGACAACGTCTCGGTGAAGGTGAACGCGGTGCTCTACTTCAAGGTGCTCGATCCCGACCACGCCGTGCTGAACGTGGAGAACTACATGGAGGCCATCGGGCAGTTGGCGCAGACCACGCTGCGCTCGGTGCTCGGCCAGCACGAGCTCGACGAGCTGCTCTCCGAACGGGAACGCCTGAACAACAACATCCAGACCATCCTCGACCAGCAGACGGACCAGTGGGGCATCAAGGTGGCGAGCGTGGAGATCAAGCACGTGGACATCGACGAGAGCATGATCCGCGCCATTGCCAAGCAGGCCGAAGCGGAGCGCGAGCGGCGCGCCAAGATCATCCACGCGGACGGCGAGTACGAGGCGTCCTCCAGGCTGGTGGAGGCCGCTACGCAACTGGCCAGCGAGCCGGGTTCGATGCAGCTGCGCTACCTGCAGACGCTCACGGAAATCGCCGGCGAGAAATCTTCCACCATCGTCTTTCCGCTGCCGGTCAACGTGATGGATTCCATGAACCGGCTGGTGGCTGGATCGACCGGGGGCGGCCCGCAAGACAAGCCCGCCGAAGACTGAGCCGAAGAACGCGACCATGGCGCACTCCCCGCTCGCCCTCGGCGTTCACATCGGCCAGCAGAACCTGGCAATGGCCGACCTGCGCGCGCTGTGGCGGCGTCTGGACGACGCCGGCGTGGATTGGATCTCCGTTTGGGACCACTTCCTCGAAGCGCCCTACCAAGGCGGAACGCAGCCCCACTTCGAGGCGCTGGCGACGCTTGGCGCCCTTGCCGCCGAGACCAGGCGCGCCCGCATCGGCTGCCTGGTCTTCTACGTCGGCTACCGCAATCCGGCGCTGCTCGCCAAGGCCGCGGCGACGCTGGATCATCTGTGCCAAGGCCGGTTCGAGCTCGGCCTGGGCGCCGGCTGGCACATCTGGGAAGCCACCGCCTACGGCTATCCGTTTCCCGACATCGGCACCCGCCTCGACATGCTGGACGAAGCCGCGGCGCTCATCCGCCGCCTGCTGGACAACGCGCGCACGACGTTCTCCGGCCGCCACTTCCAAGCCGACGACGCCACCTGCTGGCCAAAGCCGGTGCAGGCGCGCTTGCCGCTGTGGATCGGCGGGCGCGGCGAGAAGCGCACCTTGGAAATCGTCGCCCGCCGTGCCGACGGCTGGAACGCCGCCTACACGAGCGCCGAGGAGTTCGGGCGCTTGAACGGCGTCCTCGACCACTGGTGCGCCGAAGAAGGCCGCGACCCCGCCTCGATCGTACGCGGCGTCAACGTCGCTTTCGGCTTGGCGATGGACGAAGCGGGCGTGGAACGAGAGCGCACCCGCCATGCGGCTGACTGGGGATCGCAAGCGGAACGCATCGCCGCTGGTTCCCTGCTCTGCACCCCAAGCGAAGCGCTCGACAGAATCATGGCCTACAAGGAAGCCGGCGCCACGGCAATCAACGTGGCACTGCGCGCGCCGTGGTGCGAGAAAGCGCTCGATGCGTACTTGGGCGACGTGATTCCGGCAGCGCGGAAAGCCAGCGGCGGTTGATTCCCTAGGGCGGCGGAACAGGCAAGCCCTCTACGGCATCAGCGTCCACGATGGTCGGACTCGCGTCGGCGGTTGGCCATTTTCCACCGCTGCCAAGTGGGCAAGGGGGATGGCGAATCGTCCTCCAAATCCTTCTTCGGCACCGGCTCGTTCAGACCTCCGGGCGGATTGCGATAGGTGAACCGGGCCAGCCCTCGAAGACCGCAGCCAGGCTTCGGGTAGCCGAACTCGCTGGCTTCGTCGTCCGGCCCTTCAACGTCCCGTTGCCGAGGCCCGTCGATCGGCACGTTGTTCTTGTCCGCCACTTCGCGCACCTTGCCTCTTCGGTTCCCGCGCATGGCCTCCATGCGACACGACAGATCATACTCCGTCGGCGGAAAGGGGCGGCAACGCCTCGAGACCGGGGGCGCGAGGGTCGCCCACTTGGCGGGCGTCGGGAAGCCGAGATCGTGGCCGGCGCACTGGCCCGACCAAGCGAGGCTAGTGGATGGGGCGGGAGGTCTGGGAGGGACGGAGCGAGGGCAGGGCGGGTTTGCGGTGCTCGAACTGGCGCCGGCCGCGTTCGCATTCGGCGTTGGCCTTCATGCGACAGCTGTATTCGGAGAGCACCGGGATCATGGCGAAGCCGGCGCACAGCAGGCCGAAGGCGTCGATCAGTTCCATCGGCTGCCAGTACCAGTCCGTCTGCAGCGTTGGCACTAGGGCGAAGAAGCTCCAGAAGAAGTAGAACATGGCGCAGGCCGTGACGAACGCGAGGACGCGCACCATCCAAGTGCTGAGCCAATGCTTGAACGCGATTGCCGCCACCACGGCGCCGACGATGAACATGGACGCTTTGCCCGCTTCGCCAACGGCAAGCGCCAGCAGCAGGAGGACGACGGCGATGATCGCGTTCACGAATTGCATGGCTTGGACGGCCTCCTGCGCTTTGACCTCTTCTACCGGGTTCGGAACCCAGCCCAGGCTCGGAACCCAGCCCGGCACCGGCGCATGGCCGCACTCGCGCTCTCGGCGCGATTCCTCGCGGCGCGACTCCTCAACATCATGGCGTTCCTGCGCTCCGGTGTTACCGTTGGTGACGAATGCATTACAAATATACCCTCTTGCCCGCCATGTCTAGGGGTTTTTGATACGGAATTGCCGCAAGGCGGGGGCGAACAGGCGGCGATTTCGCGGCAAGCGCCACCGGCGGCGGTGCACAAGGGCAGACAAAGGGGAGCGCGATGGCAGTGAAGACCGAAAAGCACGGCGACCTGGTGGTCATCAGCATCGACCGCCCGGCGGTGCGCAACGCCGTGGACTACGAGACGGCGACTGGCTTGGTGGAGGCGTTTCGCGCTTTCGACGCCGACAAGCAGCGCCTGGCCGCGGTGCTGACCGGCACGGGCGGCCACTTCTGCGCCGGCGCGGACTTGAAGGCCGTTGCTGCCGGGCGCGGCAATCGGGTGACGCTGGAAGGCGACGGTCCCCTGGGCCCGACGCGCATGGTGCTCTCGAAGCCGGTGATCGCCGCCGTGGAGGGGTTCGCCGTCGCTGGCGGGTTGGAATTGGCGCTGTGGTGCGACATGCGCGTGGCGGCGCGCAGCGCCGTCTTCGGCGTGTATTGCCGGCGCTGGGGCGTGCCGCTGGTGGACGGCGGCACGGTGCGCTTGCCGCGGCTGATCGGCCAGAGCCATGCGATGGACATGATCCTCACCGGCCGTGGCGTGGGCGGCGAAGAGGCGCTGCGCATGGGCCTGGCCAACCGCCTTGCGGAAGACGGCGAGGCGCTGCACGGCGCCGTGGAGATCGCCGAGCAGCTGGCGCGCTTTCCGCAGCGGTGTCTGCGCAGCGACCGCCGTTCGGTGCTCATGCAGTGGGGCAAGCCGATGCACGAAGCGCTGCAGCAGGAGACGCTGCTCGGGCGCGAAGTCATCAAGTCCGGCGAAACGGTGCATGGCGCGAGCAGGTTCAACGACGGCGCCGGACGCCACGGCGACTTCAAGGACATCTGAACGCCTCGCGCCGGCGTTAAGCTAAGCTGCGCCCCACCGCTCGACGACACGAGGAGAGAACATGGCATTCGGCGGCATCGAGAACACCAAGTTCGGCGTCAGCACCTTCCCCACGGACTACGGCATGCAGCCCGTGGAACTGGCGAAGGCCGTGGAGGAGCGCGGCTTCGACAGCCTGTTTTTCCCCGAGCACACGCACATTCCGGCGAGCCGCGCCACGCCGTTCCCAGGCGGCGGCGAACTGCCGAAGCAGTATTGGCACGCCCACGATCCGTTCGTGGCGTTGGGCGCGTGCGCGGCCGTGACGGAGCGCATCCTGCTCGGCACCGGCATCTGCCTCGTCATCGAACGCGACCCGATCACCACCGCCAAGGAGATCGCGTCGCTGGACATGATCTCCAACGGGCGCGCCGTCATCGGCATCGGCGCCGGCTGGAACCGCGAGGAGATGGAGAACCACGGCGCGGACTACAAGAACCGCTGGGCGATGACGCGGGAGAAAGTGCTCGCCATGCGCGAGATCTGGAACAACGACGAGGCCGAGTTCCACGGCCAGTACGTGGATTTCGACCCGCTCTGGAGCTACCCCAAGCCGGTGCAGAAGAACGGCCCGCCGATTTGGATCGGTGCCAACTCGAAGTGGGTCTTCGACCGCATCGCCGACTACGCGGACGGCTGGATGCCCATCGGCGGCCTTGGTTCGGGCAACATGGAGCGCCTGCAGGAGGCCATGGCCGCCAAAGGGCGCAAGGTGGAGGACTTGGATCTGGCGCTCTTCGGCACGCCGCCCGATGCGGAGCGCGTCGTCGGGCGCATCGGCCAAGGCTTCGACCACGTGATCTTCGGTCTGCCCTCGGAGCAGGCGGACGCCGTGCTGCCGGTTCTCGACCGCTATGCGAAAGTCGTGGCGGAGGTGAAGGGGCGCGCCTAGGCGCCTCGCCCGGCGAGCGGCGTCACGGAAGGGAATCAGCGCGGGCGCAGGGGCACCAGCTCCGTCAGAATGCCGCCGGCGCTCTTCGGGTGGAAGAAGGCGACGTCCGTGCGCTCGCCGTCTGGCCGCCCGCCGAGGTCGATCTGGCGCAGTCCTTCGCCGCGCAGCCGCTCGGCTTCCGCCGCCACGTCTTCGCAGGCGTAGCCCCAATGGTGCAGGCCGGGCCCGAAGCGCTGCAGGTACTTGTAGGTGCCGGCTTCCGGGCGAACGGGAACGAGCACCTCGATCTGCGTCTCGCCGCTGCCGATCTGGAAGAAATAGTTGTGCGTGCCCTCGGGCGCGAAGTAGGCGCCGTCCGGCAGCGGCGTGCGCGAATCGAGAGGAAAGCCGAGCTTGCCCTCCAGCGTGGCCATCGCCTCGTCGATGCTGTGCGCCACGACGCCAATGTGGTCGAGCCGAACGATCATGTGCGCGTCTCCGGAACCAGCGGTGAACTTAGCTTGGCACAGTGCCTGGCGCTGTCAACCACGACTCTTTGCGTCGCTTGCGTCGCTTGCAGCGTCGGTGCAGTGCGCCAGCGCGGTGCCATAATCCGCCGATGCCAGAGCCTCGGCAGCGCCTGTTCACGCCCGGCAGCGGCGCCACGCCGCCGGTGTTGACTGGGCGCGCGACGGAGCAGGACGTGCTGCGGCGGTGCTTGGCGGATTTGGCCTCCGGCGCCTCGCCGCCGCACGACGTGGTCATGATCGGGCCGCGCGGCAACGGCAAGACCGTGCTGCTCAACTGGTTCAAGCAGCTCGCGCGGAACGCCGAGCCCTCTGCCGACGTGGTTGCGTTGACGCCGGACGAGATTCCGACCGGCAAGGCGCTGGTGGACGTGTTGGCGCCGCGCCGTGGCCTGGCGAAGCTCCTTCCACGCAAAGTGGGCGTCTCCACGGTGGGCTCGGTGGAGTGGGACACGTCGGCGAACACGCCGGCGAGCTTGAAGGCGCGGCTGATCGCGCGTTGCCGCGCCAAGCCGCTCGCCGTGCTCGTCGACGAAGCGCACACCCTCGATGCGGCCGTGGGCAGGATCTTGCTGAACGCCAGCCAATCCGTGCGCGACGAAGCGCCCTTTCTGCTCGTCCTCGCCGGAACGCCAGGCTTGCCGGCGCACCTCGATACGATGAACGCCACTTTCTGGGAACGGCTCGGCAGCGGCCAGCTGGGCATCGGATTGCTGAGCAAGGATGCCGCCCGCGATGCGCTGGCCGAACCACTCCGCGCCCAAAGCGTCGATTTCGACCCGAACGCACTGGATGCGGCCGTCGAAGCGAGCCAGCGCTATCCGTACTTCATTCAGCTTTGGGGCGAGGCCCTATGGCAGCGGGAGTGGGAGCGGCAGCGAGCCTCGGACGCGACCTGCCTCGACGCCGACGACTTGGATCAAGTGCGCCCGGTCGTCCTCTCGCGCACCACGAACTACTACCAGAACCGCTATCGGGAGCTGGAAGGCCGCGACCTCCTGCCTGCCGCCGTGGCACTCGCCCCGGTGTTCCAACAAACCGAAGGCGTGTCCGACGGCCACGTCGACGCGGCGTTGCAGACCGTCGCCGCATCCGCAAGTTCCCGCCTCGCCCTCCGCGAGAAACTCAACGCCTTGGGCTACATCTGGTGCCCGCCGAACCAGCAACCGCCAGTGGCTTGGCAGCCAGGGATCCCATCGCTGATGGCTTATGTGCGTCAACGCGCGGCTCCGGCGCATTCCCTCCGCGTCAAGTCTCAGTCCGCCAGCCGCGCCTGATAGCCCCGTTCCCGCAGCGCCTCGAGCACCGCCTCCACCTGTTCCTCCCCGCGCATCTGCAGCACCAGTTCCACGACGGTCGCCCGGGCCGAGGACGCTCGGAATGCGCGTTGATGCACGATGTCCACGATGTTGCTGTCCAGTTCGCCGATGATGCTGGCGAGGGCCCCCAGAGTGCCTGGCACGTCGGAGATTTCCACCGCCAAGCGCACCAGCCGGCGGCTGCGCACGAGGCCGCGTTGCAGCACGGAGGAGAGGATCATCATGTCGATGTTGCCGCCGCTCAGCACGAGGACGGTCTTGCCGGTCGCCAAGGCGGGGTTCGCCAGAAGGGCGGCCAAGGCCGCTGCGCCGGCGCCTTCGGCGACGGTCTTTTCGACTTCCAGCAGCGCGAAGATGGCGCGTTCGATGTCCTGTTCGTCCACGGTCGTCAGTTGATCGACGTGTTCGCGGATGATGGGCATGGTGTACTCGCCTGGCGTCTCTACGGCGATGCCCTCGGCCACCGTGCCGGCGGCGGGTGCCGCCACCGGCTCGCCGTTGAAGAGCGCGGCGGCGGCGGAGAAGCGTTTCGCCTGCACGCCAATCACGCGCACGGCTGGGCGCTGCGCCTTGGCGGCGACGGCAACGCCGCTGACGAGTCCGCCGCCGCCCACGGGCACGACCAGCGTGTCCAGGTCCGGCGCCTGTTCCAGCATTTCCAGCCCCAGCGTGCCTTGGCCGGCGATCACCGCCTCGTCGTCGAAGGGATGGACGAGGGTGCAGCCGCGCTCCGCCGCCAGTTGCTGCGTGAACGCCAGCGTTTCCGCAAACCGGCTGCCGTGCAGCACGACTTCCGCGCCGAACACCTTCGTTTGCGCCACCTTCGTGTTCGGCGTGTTGCGCGGCATCACGATGCAGACCGGGATGCCGAGCCTGGAACCGTGGTAGGCCAGCGCCTGGGCGTGGTTGCCGGCGGACATCGCCGCCACGCCGCGGCGCCGCTCGGCGTCGCGCAAGAGCAGCAGCCTGTTCAGTGCACCCCGTTCCTTGAAGGAGGCGGTGAACTGCAGGTTCTCGTACTTCAGGTGGACATCCGCGTTCAGGCGCGAAGACAGCACCTCCGAGCGGGCAAGGGGCGTGACCGCGACGTGCGCGGCGATCCGCGCCCGCGCTTCCTCGATGGCCTGCAAGGTGACCGCCATGTGCGCTCCGCCGCCTGTGGTAGGTTGGCTCGATGCCTTGCCATCCTACACTTGCCGCCAGTGCCGACCAGGCCATGAACACCGATGGTTCCCACGCCTGCTGAGGAGGAAGCGCCGGCCGGCAAGGCGCTGCTCGTCGTCTACCACACGCAGACCGGGCGCACCGGCAAGCTGGCCGAAGCCGTGCGCGAGGGCGCGACGGACCCGCTGATCGAGAACGTGCAGGTGCGGGTGCGCACGACCCGCGAAGCCGGTGCGGAAGACCTGCTCTGGGCGCAGGCCCTGCTGCTCGGCACGCCGGAGAACTTCGGATACATGTCCGGCGGCATGAAGGACTTCCTGGACCGCACCTTCTACGCCGTTGAAGGCAAGCTGCAACCGCTCCCCTACGCCATCTTCATCAGCGCGGGCAACGACGGCCGGGGTGCCTTGCGCGCCATTCGCCGCATCGCCGGCGGCTATCCGTTCGTGGAAGTGCAGTCGCCGGTGATCGCCCGAGGCGACGTGCAGGACTGCCACTTGGAGTCGTGCCGCGAACTGGGGATGACGCTCGCCGCGGGGCTGGAAGCGGGCATCTACTGACGGGGACGTCGGCCGAGGCCGCCAGCAGGGGCGATCTCGCGCAGGACTTCCGCCTGTGCCGTTGGCTGCCCACCGTGCGGCGAGCGCGTAAACTGCCCCCATGCGCGGTTTCACCACGTCCATCGTCCACTCGGATCGGCGCGATGCCATCGAGCACGGCTCGCTGCACAAGCCCGTCCACGCCACCGTGGCCTACGGCTACGAGGACGTGCAGGGCCTTGCGGACGTGTTCCAAGGCAAAAGCGCGGGCTACTCCTACGGGCGGCAGGTCAACCCCACCGTCTCTGCCCTCGAAGCGAAGATCAGCCGCATGGAGCGCGGCGTCGCCACGGTGTGCTTCGGCACCGGCATGGCCGCCATCGGCACGCTGCTCTTCGCCCTGTTGCGCAAGGGCGACCACTTCGTCTCCAGTTCGTTTCTGTTCGGCAACACCAACAGCCTGTTCCAGAGCTTCGCGGCGCACGGCCTGGACGTGACGTTCGTCGATGCCACGCGGGCGTCCGCCGTGGCGGAGGCGCTGCGGCCGAATACGCGGCTGGTGTTCGTGGAGACCATCGCCAATCCGCGAACCCAGGTGAGCGACCTGGCCGGCATCGGCGCATTGTGCAGGGAGCGCGGAGTCGCCTATGTGGTGGACAACACCATGACCTCGCCCTATCTCTTCCAGCCCGTCGCCGTGGATGCGTCGTTGATCGTCAACAGCCTCACCAAGTACATCGGTGGCCACGGCAATGCCCTGGGCGGCGCGGTGACGGAAACGGGCAAGTTCGACTGGCGCACCTTCGGCAACATCTACGAGACGTACCGGAAGGGCGGCCCCGAAAAGTGGGCGATCACGCAGATCCGCAAGAAGGGGCTGCGCGACTTCGGCGCAGCACTCGGCGCCGAAGCGGCGCATCACTTGGGGCTGGGCGCGGAGACCCTCGCCTTGCGCCAGGAACGGCAGTGCGACAACGCGCAGCGCTTGGCGAACTTTCTCGCCGCGCATCGCCTGGTTCGGCGCGTCTACTACCCAGGCTTGGCCACCCACCCGGAACACGAGCGCGCCCAAGCGCTGTTCCGGCGCCCAGGCGGCCTGTTCAGCTTCGAGCTGATCGACGGCATGGATGCCTTCGCTTTTCTCAACCGGCTCAAGGTCGTCATCAAGTCCAGCAACCTCGGCGACAACCGCACCCTGGCCATCCCCGTGGCGCAGACCATCTACCACGAGATGGGCCCCGAACGCCGCGCCAGCATGGGCATTGCGGACTCGCTGGTGCGCATCTCCACCGGCATCGAGGAGACGGAAGACCTGCTCGAGGATTTCGAGCAGGCTCTGGAAGGATGACCGCTAGGCGAGATCAACGCGCCGGTGCCCGTTGCCGCCGCACCGGGTCGTGCGCGGTGCCTGTGGTAGCCTACGCAAGTGGCCCTTGACGCTCCCGCAAAGCAGGAGGCGCAGGTGAAAGGCAACGTTGAAATCGATGGCCAGCCGGCGACGGTTGCGTTGGGGTTGCAACGTGCGGATGCCCTCGGGGAAGTGCTTGGCAAACGCTCGTTGTTCCTTGCGCGAGCAGGCCAAGCGCCAACGCCGCTCTCTCCATCGGACCATGTTCTGCTTCGAGGCGGCGAGCAACTTGCCAGCGAGGGGAATCTCGCCGGCGAAGAGGCCAGCGACGCGAGTCCGTCTCCGACGATTCGCCCGACGCTCAATGGGCAGCCCATCGAAATTCAACGCGCCAAGAGCACGGGCGCCGACATCAAAGCGAACGATGCCGAATTGCCGAACGGGCGGCTGTTCATCGAATCCGTGGGCGACATCGACGTGGAAATCGGCGACGACATCACCATCGTGGTGCAGGAGGCGGACGTCTACTTCGTGGTTCCTCCAGGCCAGGAAGGGGACGCCGAGATCGACGTGGAGGAATGCGGCAAGCACGACCGTCGCCCGCCGAGAGGCCACAAGTACCGCATTCGCGTAGACGGCACGAAGCACACGGTGGCAACCGCTGCGATCACTGGCGCGGAGATACTCGCCTTGGTGGACAAGAACGATCACGACTGGTCGCTGAACCAGAAACTGCATGGCGGGCGCCGAATGCGCGTACTGCCGGAGCAGAAGGTCGATCTTTGCACGCCGGGCGTGGAACGCTTCGAGACGGTTCGCCGGCAGGCGCAGCAAGGCGATGGATGACCCCTACGCATTGCTGCCCGAGGATGTGGAGTACCTGAACGCGCACCACCCCAGCCTGTGGCGCAAGGACATGGAGGGCGAGGGCAAGTTTGGATTGTTCGTGTGCCCTTATGCCCTTCCCGAAGGCTACGCCGAAAGCGAAACGACGTTGATGGTGCTGGTGCCGAGCGGATATCCGGGCGTGCCGATCGACATGTTCTATCTCAACCCGCCAATACATCGGCGAGACGGTGCTCCGATCAACGCGCTGGCCGACGAGTCCCACTTCGGGGTGACTTGGCAGCGGTGGTCGCGGCACTACCAGTGGATCCCAGGGAAAGACAGCCTCGTGGCCCACCTCGAGTACGTCAGGCACGAACTAGAGTCTGAAGCCGCGCGATGAACGCCATCGTCTTGGCCATGACGGCGCAGCAACACGCCGCACTGCACGGCTACCTGTTTCCTGGCGACGGCTTGGAAGCGGCGGCGATCCTGCTCTGCAATCGGGGCACTGGGCGGCGCACGCAGCGATTGCTTGCGGCGGAGGAGCTTCATCTCCCACATGACCGCTCGCAGCGCCAGCAAGGTCGCGTTTCATGGCCGTTCGAGGACCACTTGCCGCCGGAACGGATCGCCGAGATCGACCGCAACGGGCAATCCATAGTCACTGTTCATTCCCATCCAAACGGTCACGCGGCGTTCTCTCCGCTGGACGACGAGAACGACCGGGCGCTTTTCGCCTCCGTCTGCAATTGGTTCGACGACGGGCGCACAAACGGCGCTGCGATCATGCTTCCCGATGGGCAACTTCTTGGCCGCGCGGTGAACGACCGAGGCGAATTCGCAGAGATGGAGACCGTCGCCGTCGTCGGCGACGACATTCGCTTTTGGAAGGCGCCGCGACCGGCACAGGGGATGACCGCTGCGCTGAACGACAAACTTGCCCAGACCTTCGGCAGCGGCACCTTGGCGCTCTTGCGCACCATGCGCGTCGGCGTGGTCGGATGTTCCGGCACCGGCAGCATCGCGGTCGAGCTGCTCGCTCGCAACGGCATCGGCGCACTGACGCTGGTGGACGACGACGTCGTGGAGGAGAAGAACCTCAACCGCATCGTCAACTCGTCGTTCGAGGATGCGCGTGCGCGTCGCCGGAAAGCAGCTGCATTGAAGGACGCCGTGGAACGCATGGGCACCGGCTGCCGGGTGGAGTGCTTGCAGGCGCAGACGGACTCCGCCGAAGTGCTGGCTGCCTTGGTGGATTGCGACGTGATCTTCGGCTGCGTGGACACGGCCTTCGGCCGCTACCACTTGGATTGTCTCGCCAGCGCCAACCTCATTCCGTACTTCGACGTCGGCGTCCACATCGAGGCGGACGGACGGGGCGGAATCCAAGCGGCCGACGCGGTTTCGCACTACGTTCACCCGCAAGGCGCGAGCCTGCTCGCCCGGGGTGCCTACACCATGGAGCAGGTCGCGGCCGAAAACGCCCGCCGCCACGACCTTGCGCACTACCGCCGACAGCGGGAGGCAGGCTACCTGGCCGCGGTGGGAGAAGAGCAACCTGCGGTCATCTCCGTGAACATGCAGGCCGCCTGCATGGCCTTCAACGACTTTCTGGCGCGCATCCACGCCTACCGCTTCGATCCCAACCGCGACTTCGCCACGCAACGCTTTCGCCTCGTGCATGGCAGCTACGAGAACAGTTCGGACGGCGCCTGCCCCCATCCACTGTTGGAGCGGTACATGGGCGCCGGCGACGGCAGCGTTCTGGTGCGCAACAACCTCCGCCGCGACCAGTAGGGCGTTTGGCGTGATCAAGCTGATCTTCAATATGCTGGCCGGCCGCAGACCCTATCGAACCGAGTGGGTGGAAGACCTGCCGCAGGACATCCAACGCGACACCGTCTACGTCATCGGCGGCCGCCGCCATCCGTTCTACGCGGCCGTCGTCTGCCCGCGTCGCGCCTGCCGACAAGTGATCCACTTGGATCTGTCGCCGCAGGTGAAGAAGCACTGGCGCTTGGCCGAGCACGACGACGGTTCGATCTCCGTGGCGCCATCGGTGCATGTGACAGCGATGCCGTGCCGGTGCCACTATTGGTTCCGCGAAGGGCACGTTCGATGGGTCGAGGCGCCACCGCTCACCGTGCCCAAGGAGAACAAGTGCTACGCAAGGTAGAAGTGAAGAACTTCAAGGTCTTCGGCGAGGAGACCTTCGAACTGCCCAAGCATCTGGTGGTGGTCGGCCCCAACAATTGCGGCAAGACCTCTCTCCTACAGGCCATCGCGACGTGGTCCGAGATCGCCAACCACTGGTTCGAGACGAATCCGGATTTCGCCCGCGAGGCCGACGGCAACTACCCGACAGCCCACCTCAACCTACGGTTGTTCAATGCCGTGCCGCTGCCGAACTTCCAGCATCTTTGGCAAGGCAAACGAGTGGCCGCACCCATTGGCATCCGAATAGAGACGAACGACTGGCGTGTCGGCTTCGAGATAGTCCATTCGGCGACGGAGTTGGCTGGCGTGCGTCCCATGCAGGATGTGCTTGAACCGGACTTGGAACAGTGCCGGACGTATCCGCCGACCGTTGTTCATGTGCCCCCGATTGGGCGGCTGCAAGTCCAGGAGCCGCCACTCACCGAGAGCGCCGTGCGTGCGCACGTCCGCAGCGGGCAAGTTGCAGCGGTCCTGCGGAACATATTGGCCGTTGTTCGCCAAGACGCCTCTAAATGGGCGCACTTGCAGGGCGTCGTTCGCGAATTCTTCGGCTACGAGTTGCTGTCGCCCAGCGTCGGCGCACAGGTGATTGCCCTCTACCGGCACCACCCAGAGGGCGAGGCCTACGACTTGAGCGTCGCGGCGAGCGGTTTCTTGCAGGTGTTGGCTTCATATGCGGCACTGCTGTTCGAGGACGCATCAGTCATCCTTATCGATGAACCAGACGCGCATCTGCACCTTTTGCTTGAAGAAATGGCGTATCGCAAGCTCCTTCGATTCGCGTCTCGAGCGAAGTCGCAGCTTCTCGTGGCGACACACTCGCAAGCGATCATCAAGGAAGCCGACCAAGAACATCTGCGACTGCTTGGTCAAGGCCTCCAAGTGGTAGCGAACGGCCGCGTCTCCGACGTGCTTGGCCTCGAGAATCAGACGCTCATGCTGGCCAAGACGGAGCCGGGCATACTGTACGTTGAGGGCGCGTCCGACGTCTCCAACTTGCGCGAGTGGGGACGCGTGATCGAGCATCCCGCCTTCGGCTTTCTCGACAAGCCATTCTGGCGAACTACTGCCTCGAGTCGCAGCAAGGACCCCGCAGCCAGCCATTTGCGAGCGCTACGGAAAATGGTGCCGAACATCAGTGGCGTTGAACTGCGCGACGGGGATGTCAAGATGCCCAAGAAGAGTCCGAACGGGCTGCGGCGGCTGCAATGGTCCCAAAAGGAGATCGAGAACTACATGCTCCACCCCTCGGCGCTGGAGCGCTTCGTGAGACAGGAGCTGGGCCACGCCGTTGCCGAGCGCACACGGAAATACATGAGGCGGACGTTGCCGCCCATGCTTTTCGAAGACCCTTCCAGTGCCACTGAGGTGGTTGTAACCGCGAAGGGATCGGAAGTGCTCTCGAGGATCCTCCAAGAGGCGGGCCTGCAGCTCAAGAAGACCGACTATTGGCAGATCGCCGCGCAGATGCGCCCCGACGAAGTACACCCGGAGGTGCGCGAGAAGCTCGATGCCATCGCCAAGCACTTTGGGATTGGCACGGCTGAGAATTGATCCCCGCTTGCCTCAGCCCTCCCGCTCGGAGCGCCCGGCATCCTCCTCTGGCAGAAAGATCTCCTCGATGGCGTGGCCGAACAAGCGCGCCATCTTGAACGCGAGCGGCAGCGACGGGTCGTACTTGCCGCGCTCTATGGCGTTCACCGTCTGTCGGGACACGCCGAGGCGGGCGGCCAGGTCCGCTTGCGACCAGTCGCGCTCGGCGCGCAGCACCTTGAGGCGGTTCTTCACGGCCGTTGTTCCGTGCCGCCTGCGCGGGCTCCGAGGGCGGTCATCGGTAGTAGCGCCTGGCCACAACGAGCAGTGCGACGACCCATAGGGCGCCGAGAGCCGGCAGGATGACGATGGTTGGCAGTTCGGGCAGGCCGGCACCGAGCGTCAGCCAGCCCCAAGCGAAGCTGCCAAGCCCGAAGATGGCGCCGGCGATGAGAAACGCCTCCAGCGCCACGCGCCGCTGCAGCTCGTCCCAAGAGCGCGAGAATGCCGCCAGCGCCCAAGCGAACCAGACCACCGGCAGCATCGGCGAGAGCGCGAGCGCACCACGCAGCACCGGCGGCCAATCGGAGTCCAGCATAGCCGTGCTTGCGAACACCAAAGCAGTGTAGAGCGCGGAACTTGCCAGACAGTCGCGCGACCAGCGCCGCTGCGCCTGCTTCGAGGCGGTCATCGCGCCAGCACCGTTGCCAGCGCGGTGTCGAACGCCACCGGCTGGTCAATCATGACGAAGTGCAAGCTGTTCTCGACCACGACGACCTCGTGGTCCGGCAAGCCCGCGTACTGGCGCAGGTAAAGCGCTTCGACGTCGGCTTTGGACAGCGGCATCGAGGCATCCCAAGCGGCGAGGACATGCACCGGCTGTCGGATGCTTGGGAGCGCCGGGCGGAAATCGGCGCTCAGCGTCTCTTTGAAGGCTTGGGTGGCGGTGGCGCGGTCCGAGGCACGGGCCCAAGACCGCAAGCGCTCGATGAAGACAGGCGTTTTCGTCATGCTGCCAACGGCCGCTTCCGTCTGCGCCAGATACGCCTTCGGAGCGAGCGCTGCGCTGCGGTCGGCCATCGCCTCGGCCATCGTCGCCGCCTCCGCCGGCGTTGTGCCTGGAAGAAAGAGCTCGGCCAGAAACGGCAAGCTGTCCACGACCAGCAGGCGTCCGATTCGCGCCGGCTCGTCGGCAGCGAGCATCAATGCGGCCAATCCACCCAGCGAGTGGCCGACCACGGCGGCATCCTGCGCTTGTTCTTCCGCCAGCAAACGCGACAGCGCCGGCACCAACGTGCCGAAGAAGCCAGCCTTCAGATTCGTCGCTGGCACTCCCCCGAAGCCCGCCGCGGTCACCTGCACCACGCGATGTTCAACCGCGAGCACATCGACCCACGGCTGCCAGACCTCGCCATGGACGTTCAGGCCGGCCAGAAACAGCACCAGCGGGCCTTCGCCCTTGCGGACGACATGTACAGGATCGGCAGCGCCCGCGAGCGCACAAAGGAACAAGAGCGCGCCGGCAAGCGCCTTCTCAAAGTGCGGCTTGTTCATCTTGAGCACCAAGTTATGGAAAGGATGCTTGACTATAAGACGGTGTTGCTTTGACATGCAACCGACGCTGCCCGATGGCACCTCGTCTCAGCGCCGCGTCGCCGAGGTAGTAAGATGGCGCGTCCGCACTCGCACGGCCATGCCATGACGACTTCCCGGCCCGAACTGTTCGGCCATCCCGCTGGCCTCTACACGCTGTTCTTCGCGGAAATGTGGGAGCGCTTCTCGTTCTACGGGATGCGGGCGCTGCTGCTCTTCTACATGATCAAGGGGTTCCTGGGCTACGGGGACAGCGAGGCGTACGCGGTCTACGGTGCCTACACGGCGCTGGTGTATCTGACGCCGTTCTTCGGCGGCATGTTGGCGGATCGTCTGCTCGGGGCGCGGCGGGCAGTGATTCTCGGCGGCCTGCTGATGGCCGCCGGGCACCTGATGATGACGGTCGAGAGCGACCTGGCCTTCTTCGCCGCGCTGGCGTTGCTGATTTGCGGCAACGGCTTCTTCAAGCCCAACATTTCGACGATGGTGGGCGGGCTGTATCCGGCCGGCAGCCCGCGCCGCGACGCTGGCTTCACGCTCTTCTACATGGGCATCAACCTGGGCGCGGCCATGTCGCCGCTGCTCTGCGGCTACATCGGCGAGACCTACGGCTGGCACTACGGCTTCGGGCTGGCGACGATCGGCATGCTCACTGGCCTCGCCGTCTTCGTGGCGCCGCGTCGCCTTGCCCAGGTGCTGATTCTCGCCGGCGCCGGGGCAGGCGCAGTGGGGCTGTTCCTGTTCCGCCCCGAAAGCGGCCTGCAGATCGTCATCAATCTGTTCGTGGCGGGCGCACTCGTCATCGCCGGCTGCATCGCCTGCACGGCCTTGGGGCGCGGCGGACTGCCCGCCGAGGCTGGCTTGGCGCCGAACGCCGAGCGCTTGCGGCGGCGCGTCTTCGGGCCGGTCTCCCAGGAGTGGCTCGTGTATCTGGGAACACTGCTGGCGGTGCCGGTGGTGATTCTGTTCGTCTCCGGCTTCTCGCCGCTCACCGGCGGCGAAGCGGTGGCGCTGATGCCCGAATCCTGGATCGCCGGCCTGCAATCGGGCGGCACGATTTCCAAGGTGGTGGCGGTGGTGGCGACGGAAATGAGCCGCCCGGCCGGATTGGTGCTCATCGTCTCCGGCGCCGTGGCGCTCGGCTACCTCGTGACGCAGACGGCGAAGCTCTCGAAAGTGCCTCGGGAGCGCATGTTCGTGGTGCTCATCCTCACCTTCTTTTCGCTGCTGTTCTGGTCCTTCTTCGAACAGGCCGGCAGTTCCGTCAACAACTTCGCCGACCGCAACGTGGATCGGGTGACGGAAGAGCGCGTGATCGCGGCGGCGGACGTGGGCGCCACGCTGCGCCTGCAGCCGACCCAGGAGCAGCTGGGCTACCGCAACGGCGATGCGCTGTTCACGCTGGACGATCTGGACGAACTGCGCGAACGCCACGCCGACGCGGACTTCCAAATCGACTGGGTGGTGGCGGCGGACAACGTCGGCATGGGCATCGGCGAGCGCGCCGCGGAGACGCCGGCGAGCGTCTACCAGTCCTTCAACCCCATCTACATCCTCGTCTTCGGCTTGGCGTTCACCGCGTTGTGGGGATTCCTCGGTGGGCGCGGGCGGGAACCGGCCACGCCGGTGAAGTTCGCCCTTGGGCTGCTGCAGCTGGGCCTCGGCTTCGGCGCGTTCTGGTACGGGGCGCTGATCTCCGACGAACGCGGCATGGTGGCCTTGCAGTGGCTGGCCATCGGCTACCTGCTGCACACCACCGGCGAGCTGTGCCTGTCGCCGGTGGGCCTCTCGATGGTCACCAAGCTGGCGCCGGCGCGGCTGGTGAGCACGGTGATGGGCGCCTGGTTCCTGGCCACGGCGTTTTCGCAGTTTCTCGCGGCGATCATCGCGCAGTTCACCGGCGTTACCGGGCCGGCGGATTCTGGGCAGACCGTGCCAGCGCCCATCGACACGGTGGACGTCTACGGCGGCGTCTTCGGCGGCATTGCCGTCATGGCCTGCGTGGTGGCGCTCGTCTGCTTCGCGCTCTCGCCCCTGCTCACGCGCTGGATGCACATCGGCAAGGACGAATCAGCCGAATAGCGATCATGCGCCTTGCGCCGTGGATGCCGGGCTTCGGCACAGCACGAGGTTGTCCTGGTTGAGATTGCGCGACCAGACGAATTGCGCTCCGCCGAACTTTTCCTCGTAGTCGTGGTAGGCGCGGTTTCCGGTGACCTCGCGGGCTGAATAGGTCGACGCCGCCGGCCAATCGGCGTCGTCGAAGTCCGCATCGGCCCAGTCGTCGGGCACGGGGTAGTGCAAGGCGAGGCAGGAGTCCGGATCGTCGTCTACACAGGGCGGTTCTTCCGGACAAGCCGAGGTGTCCGGCCCCGGCGCCACGCACGAGACGTCCTGCAGCGGGCTCATGTAGAACGCGCGGCATTTCCACGCGGCGTTCGTCTCCGTGCCGTCGCTGAAGCGGGCGACGAAGCCGCCGTCGCCAACGTTCCAGCGGTCGTACTCCATGCCGACGCCGAGGTGGGTGCCCCAGTCCACCAGCTTTACCGCGAACGCGAGCGGCGCTTTCGCTCGGAAGCGCACGACCGCCGAGTTGAACGGCACGAAGCCGATCGGGTCGCGCGCTACGATCTTGCCGTTGACGTAGAGCTCGAAGTAGTTGTCGCCGAACAGATAGCCGGTGACCTCCTCGCCGTCTTCGTCGACGACCACGGTTTGCAGCTCGTCGAGATAGTCTGGATTGTCGCCCTCGCCGCTGCAGCTGTTGTACAGATCGGTTGGATCCGGCCCTTCCGCCGGCACTGCCGGCACTTGCAGGCGCTCGCCGCTCGGGGCTTGCACGAACCCGCAGCGCGCCTCGACGAACCGCGTCGAGGCGCTGCATTCCCGGGCGAGATTGCCGCACGCGAAGCTCTCGGCCGCGATCCCTTGCGTCACCACCGCGCCTTCCGGCGGCGTCTGCGGAATCATGGGCGGCGGCGCGTCTTCCCCGCAGCCGGCCAACACGACTGCCGCAAGCAAACAGGCGCCGCCGCGCCAGCACACCTTCTCCTTCACGCTCGACACCTCCTCCGTCTACGGCCTTGAACCTAACATGGCGTCCGCGCTCCGCCGTGCGCCGCGCACACTGTGCGAACCTTGCGCTTTGCGCGTTCGTTCAACCGCAGGGCACCGGCGACCATGCGACAGTATTGGCGGTTCTACTGGCCGCTCGCGCTCACCGGCGTGGCGACGGTGCTGGCGATCCAGTTCCAGAACGCCGCGCTGGCGCGCTATCCCAGCGCCGTCACGGAGCTCGCGGTCTTCGCGCTGGCGACAAGCGTGTACGGGCTGTTCGCGTCCGGCCTCAACTTCGCCTCGCAGTTGGCGAACGTCTTCGCGCGGAGCCGGCGCGGACTGCGTCTGAGCCGCCGCTTCATCGCCGCCTGGAGCATCGCGCTCAGTGCGCCGTTGGCCGCAATCGGCATCACCGATGCAGGTGCGCGCGGCATCGCCGTCGTCTTCGGCATCGACGCCGAACTGGCGCTGCGCGTTCACGAATACCTGCTCTACATGCTGCCGCTGCTGTTCGTGACGGGGCAGCGGTTCTTCCTGACGGGCTTGCTCGTGCAGGGCCGGCATACAGGCTGGGTGACGATCTTGAACGTGGCGTTTCTGGCCGTCGCCGGCAGCGCGCTGGTGGTCGGATTCGCATTGCGGCTTGCGCCTGTCGCCACGCTGGTGGGCGCCCAGATCGTCTCCGGAGTGCTGCATTGGGGCTTGTCCGCGCTGGTGGTGCGCTTGCGCTACCGTCTGCCGGACGTTGCGGAGCACGAGGACTTGCGCGTACCCGACCTGGTGCGGTTCTTCCTGCCGATGACGGCGACTGGCCTGATGTTCGCCGTCAGCCGGCCGGTGCTCTTCGCCTTCGTCGCCCGCGCGCCGGACGGCGTCGCCACGATTGCCGCGCTCCGCGTGGCGTTCGACTTCAGCCACGTGTTCCAGCAGGCGGCGAACCAGTTCCGCCACTTCTTCGTCACCTTCGGCCTGGACGACCTTGCCGCCAAGCGCCGGTTCATGATGCTCGTGTGCGCCGGGATCACCGGCATCATGCTGGCCGTCGCCCTGACGCCGCTCTCGGACTGGCTCCTCGGCAGATTGCTCGGCGTTCACGGGCTCGTGCTGGCCCACGCCGTCGAAGCCCTGCTGGTGCTGTGCCTGATGCCGGCCGTCATCGTGGTGCGCAACTACTACCACGGTCTGCTGATGGTGCGGCGGCGCACCACCGGCATGGCCGTCGGCGGCGCCTTGCGGGTGCTTGCCATGGCCGCGCTCGCGCAGACCGCCTACGCCGTCGGCGGCCTGGACCACACGACTGCCGCGGCCATCCTGCTGCTCGGCTTCGCGACGGAGACCTTGGCCGTGCTCGTCAGCGCCAAACGCACCGGCTAGGGTTGGTCGAACAAGACCACGGGCGACGTGTTGATTGACGAAAATAACGCATCAACGCACAATACTGTCCATCAATCTGCGCAGAATCGCCATGAACCATGTGCAGGCAGCCAAGACAATCTTGGTGGATTGCGCCGCAAAGGGCGTCGTCGTGTTCGACACGATGTCCCTGCGCACGGTGTTTCCGGACGAATCGCCAGCGGCGTTTCGCAGGCTCTTGGGCGCTTTGGCGGAGGCAGGCGTGCTCGTGCGCATCGTGAAAGGCGTCTACATCGGCGCCACGGCCAAGCAGACCGCCGGGCTTGGCTTCGCCGGCAAGCTGATCGGCGCGATCAGGCCGGGCCACACGAGCTACTTGAGCCTCGAATACGCGCTGGCGGAGTGGGGATCGATGAGCCAGATCCCGCAACGCTGGACGCTGATGACCACCGGCCGGCGGGGCGAGTTCCACACGCCGATCGGCACCTTCGAGTTCACCCACACCGAGCGCGATCCCACGGAGATTCTGGAGCGAACGGCAACGCACCCGCAACTCGGCGCGCGTCTTGCCCACCCGGACTTGGCGCTTGAGGATCTGCGTCGCACGCGCCGCAACTTGCACTTGGTGGACTTGGAGGACCACGCCGAGATCGTCGCCGAGTTCCGCGCTGCGACCAGCCTCGAAGCGCACCCTTCAGGCGACCCGGACGGCCGCGCCCGTGCCGCTTGACTTCAACCAATTGGCGGACCGCGCAGCCGATCCAGGCAACGTCGCCGCAAGCGCCACCATCAAGAAGGAAATCCTGCACTACGACATTCTGTTGGCGATGCACGCCGCCGGGCTGCTCGCGCACCTCGTCTTCAAGGGCGGCACCAGTCTGCGCCTGTGCCACGGCAGTCCCCGCCTGAGCGAGGATCTGGATTTCTCCGGCGGCGCACGGTTCTCGGCGTCGATCTTCGACGGGTTCGAGAATGTGCTGACCGGGGCCATCCACCGCCACTACGGTCTCCGTGCGTTCGTGAGACCGCCGAGCCCCAAGCACTTGGACATGCCGGTGCCCGTGTGTCGCGTGTGGATCGCCGTCGAGACCCACCCCGGGCGGCCGGACATCCCGCGCCAGCGGGTGAAGGTCGAAGTGGACCGCAGCGCCGCGACAAGCGTCGAGATCAACGAACCGAACTTGAACTACGCGCACCTTGGCGCCGAATACCAAGCGTTCGCGTTGCGCACGGTTCGGCTCGAATCCGTCATGGCCGACAAGCTGGTCGCGTTGCCAATGTCCGTCGCGACGCGCAACAACCCCTACTACCGCGACATCTGGGACCTCCGTTGGTTGGCGACAGCCCGCGGCTGCCGACCAGCGCACGACCTGCTCGCCGCCAAGGCCGCCGAGGTCGGCGTGGAGAACTACCGCGCGGCGCTGGCCCGGACCCTAGCCACGCTGCCGGAAGTCATCGGCTCGGAGGCGTACTCGACTGCGATGCGACGGCACCTGCGGGTCGACGATTGGGAGCAGTCCGTCGCGGCGCCGGACGCCCGCGCCGCGACGGTTGGCAAAATCGGCGCCTTGCTGCGCGAATGCGAGGCCGCGCTCGAGCCGGCCTGAACAGGCCATTGCGCGGCGCAGCCGCACGCGGTTACGATTGCGCCGCGTTTCGGTTGGAATCCCCGATGGTCGACATCTCGCAGGCCGCCCAAGGATATTTGCGCGAGCTGCTCTCGAAGCAGGAGGACGGCTGCGGCATCCGCATGTTCGTGGCGCAGCCGGGCACGCCCAACGCCGAGACCTGCATCGCCTACTGCCGGCCTGGGGAACAGCAGGACAACGACGCGCCGGTGGAGTACGAGGGCTTCACGGCATGGTTCGAGAAGCACAGCGAGCCGTACCTCGTCGATGCCGCGGTGGACTACCAGGAAGACCGCATGGGCGGCCAGCTCACCATCAGAGCGCCCAACGCCCGCGTGCCCAGCGTGGACGAAAACTCGCCCCTCGAAGACCGCATCAACTACGTGCTCTACAACGAAATCAACCCCGGCCTTGCGGCCCACGGCGGCCAGGTGACGCTGGAGGAAGTCGTTGAAGACACCGTCGCGGTGCTGCAATTCGGCGGCGGCTGCCAAGGCTGCGCCGCGGTGGACATCACCTTGAAGCAGAGCGTCGAATCCTCGCTGCTGGCGCAGATCCCGGAACTGACGGAAGTGCGCGACGTGACAGACCACTCCATGCGGGAACACGCCTACTACAGGTAGTCGTCCGCACGACGGTGCCTCGGGCTCGACGACACTCGGCGCGTGGTTCAACGGAAATCAGGCCAAGCCGAAGCGGCCGACGCCATGTGGGCGTTGCGCGAGGGGCTTGCGCCTTTCGTAGAGTGGCAGGTGGCGCACAGTGCGCGGCTGGCTGGGCATCTCAAGCACTTCGTGAAATCGCACCGCGGGCTTGAACAGAAACGCATAAGCGACTGGGATGTTGCACCCTTGCTGAGGTTCATGGACGACATGTGGGACGACGTGTTCCGACACATGCTTGGCCGAGTTGAACACGCCTGCGTCATCGAGTTGCGGGACTGGCGAAACAAGTGGGCGCATCAGGAGCGTCTGCCCACGGGAGACGTCGATCGCACTTTGGATTCCGCTGCCCGCCTTCTTCGCGCCGTCAACGCGGAATCCCAGGCGGCTGAAGTCGCCGCGCTGAGAAAGCGCCTCGTCGAGCCCAGACGCACGTACGTAGACGCGGCGCCCCAAGTCCGCGTGCCGCCGTCAAGCCCTCAACCTAGGCCACCGCACGGCAGCCAAGCAGACGCGATTCGCCTATACGCACTGGCCCACTACGTCGCACCGTGGCGCGATTCCGATGCGGACGTGCTTGCCATCCGCGCTGGCGACGTCGAGCGCGAGATGGGGCTGCGAAACGCAACGCCCAATGTGTGCAGCGCTCTGGAAGGCGGCAAGTTTCTCGCGCTGGCCAACCTGTCGCTGGTGGGCCGCGACGGCCCGCGCCGCAGCACCACAACCACCTTCCACTACCGCAGTGCAACCTGACGGCACGCCTTGCCGACGCCGTTCTTCCGCTGGCACAACGACGAGGTTCGCCCTGCGCGCAGGGCGTTACGACGCTTGCGCCAGCTTCAACCTTTCCGCGAGCGGATCACGGAGCTTGGTCGCCAGGCCGCGCAGAATCGCTTCCGTTTCTTCCCAGCCGACGCAGGCGTCCGTGATCGACACGCCGTAGGCGAGGTCCTTCGAGGGCGCGAAGGGCTGGCTGCCGGCGCCGATGTTGCTTTCCACCATCAAGCCGACGATGGATTGGTTGCCGGCGACCACCTGTTCGGCCACCGCATCGGCGACGATGCCTTGGCGGCGGTGATCCTTGTTGGCGTTGGCATGGGAGCAGTCCACCATGATGTTGCTCGCCAGGCCGGCTTTCTCCAGCGCAGCCTCGCACCGCGCCACGGCTGCGGCGTCGTAGTTCGGGCCGCTGCTGCCGCCGCGCAGCACGATGTGCGCGTTGGCGTTGCCGCGGGTGTGGATCATCGCCACCTGCCCTTCGCCGTTGATGCCGAGGAAGCGGTGCGGGCTGGCCACCGACCGCATAGCGTTGACGGCGACGTCGAAGGAACCGTCCGTGCCGTTCTTGAAGCCCACGACGGAGGATAGGCCGGACGCCATTTCGCGGTGGATCTGGGATTCGGTGGTGCGCGCGCCGATGGCCGACCAGGTGATGAGGTCTTGCAGGTACTGGGGCGTGATGGGATCCAGCGCTTCGGTGGCCAGCGGCAGCCCCGATTCGGCAAGGTCGAGGAGCAGCTGCCGCGCCAGGCGGATGCCGTGCTCGATGTCGAAGGTGTCGTCCAGGCTGGGATCGTTGATGAGGCCCTTCCAGCCCACCGTCGTGCGCGGCTTCTCGAAGTACGCCCGCATCACCACGTAGAGGGTCTCGGCGGTGTCGTCGGCGAGGCGGCGCAAGCGCGTGGCGTAGTCCCGGGCCGCGTAGGGATCGTGGATGGAGCACGGCCCGATCACCACCAGCAGCCGGTGATCGCGGCGTTCGAGGATGTCCGTCACCCGGCGCCGCGACCCGGCGACGAACTTCAGCACGTCCTCGGTGGCCGGCAACGCGCCCTTGACCGCGGCCGGCGTCGCCAGCACGTCCTGCGCGCTCACGTTGAGATTCTCGGTTGCAATGGCCATGTGCTGCTCCTCCGCTTCATGTGTGGACCCCGATGGCTGACCGCCGTTCGGGATCAAGCGAAGGGCGACCGAAGCGCCCTCGAAGAGTGCGCCGCTAGGTGCTAAACCAGTAGCGAAAATACGGCCGACGGGGCGCTTCCCCGCCGCCCGTCGGATTGCCGATCAAGGCGTTGTGCGTCGCGTTCGACATGGGCGGGCATTCTGCACTGCCGCCGGCGGAAGTCAAGCGGTTGCGAGCGCCCGACGGTTCCGCTCGCCCGCCCGTCAGCTGCTTGGGCCAACCACCGCCTTTGCCAAGGCCCTGCCGACCCTTTTCGCGTTGTCGCGCACGAGCGTGGCGAAGCCGCCGGCCATCTCTTGGCGCTGGCGCTGGTCGAAAAGCCACGGCGAGCCTGCTGGCAAATAGCGTTCGAGTTCCGCGTTGTAGAGCCCTTCGGCGATTGCGCGTCGTCCGGCGTCGGCACGCTCGCGCAGGGCGTCGGCGAAGTCATTGCGCGCCGCTTGCGGCAGCTTCTCGGCCAGCAGGTCCGGCTGAAACTCCACGCCTTGCTGGTGCAGCCACATGATGTCGAACAGATCCCGGTTCTTCACCCGTCGTGAACGCCCGACGAGCGCCAAGTGCTTGTCGACAAGGATTTCTTCGCGGGACGACACCAGCCGCGCGCAAGGCTCGGCCAGATCGCCCAAGCCGGCAACCGCGCCGCCAGCCATCTTGAAGAGCACAATGGTGTCGTGCGCGTCCACTTGGCGCTTCCTCGCCATGTCGACGCGTGTTCGCGGGCGTCGGCGGTCTCGCGTTCGCTCCGGGAGCGCGGCGCTGATGCGCACGAGCGTGGACGTACACTCGGAAGTGGGGTGGTTGATCGCGATCTCCGCGCCGACCACCGCGCCCAGCTCTCGTGCCAGCACCTCGGCGTCGATGCTCTCGAAGTGGACATTCGGCGGGGCGTGAAAGTGCAAGTCGTCGCTGATTCTTGGGCTGCCGTAGCAGAGCCGCAGCGCCGTCCCGCCGATGAACACGGCCTCGGCCGGCACCAGCCGGTGCGTGTGGATCGTGTCCAATGTCGCCATCGCCAGCAGTTCGTTCTCGATGGCAGGCGCGATGTCGGCCAATGCCGGGTCGCCGGCGACGATCATCTCCGACCATCGGCCCAGCTCGGACCTCATCCCGCGACCTCGGCTTCGATTGCGTCCAGTTCGTCCCACAGGACGAGGTCCGTGTTGCGGCCGACACGAACGAGGTCGCGGGCCGCCAGCCGCGGCTTCGCCACCGGCAGTTCCATCCACGGCTTCTCCGGCGGCACCAAGTTCGGCGCCACTTCCGAGAACGCCTTGCCGGTGTGCGTCAAGTCGATGCGGCCATACGGCGTGTCGAAGCGCCCACTGCGCCCACTCGTCATCGCCGTCACCGCGCCGAGCGTCGCTTGCGAGACAACGCCCCAGTGCGACAGCGCCGTCTCCAAGCTGATGTAGCTGAACGAGCGCGGCCGAAGGCGCAGCACCGCCTCCTGCCGCACGGGCCTGCCAGCCAAGGCGTAGCGGTACGCGTAGATGCCCCGGCACAGCCGAATCAGCACGCCGTCTTGGATGGCCGTCGCAATGGTCTTCTCGACGGCACGGGCGCTCTCGCCCGCCAGAATCGTGCGCGCAATCCCCGCCTTCGTGTACACGCCACGCCCCGTCACGCGGCACGCCTCGTCCAAGGCCAATCTGAATCGGGACGCCTTCATGGACCGGAACTTAACAGAAAGCACCCTTATTGGGGTGGCTCATGTTTTGCTGCGGGCCGGCACCACGGCTCAGCGCAGGCACACATGGCCAGACCCGAGTGCCAGGCTCGATTACAAGGTGTTGACTTTCGCGACGTTCCCACCATACTCACGCTCAATTTGAAGCTCATGTGGTCAAGACAGGTTTGACATGGCGAAGCGCGTCAGCGTCATAAACTTCAAGGGCGGCGTCGGTAAGACCACGCTTGCATTCCAAGTTGCCACTGGCCTCGCCCGGTTCCATGACGCTAGGGTGCTGCTCGTCGACGTGGACCATCAGAGCAGCCTATCTATCGTCTGTCTCGGAACAGACGGCTGGGAAGCTGTGGTAGAGAGTGGCCAGACCACGAGCCTGGTTTTTCAGGCCTTCACTACCGACAATCTTCCTGGCACTGAGATCATTTCGCCGACCGCGTTGCGTCGAGCGTACAGAAACGTCCACATCGTACCGGCCAGCCTTGATCTGGACGATACCGAAATCAAGCTGACGGCAGCATCTCTTGGTGAAGCAGTCGAGTCCGAGTGGACGAAACGCACGTTGATGTGTCGATGGCTTGAGGAGACAGGCGTAGACGAGATGTATGACTATATTCTTTTTGACTGCGCTCCGGCGACGAAGATCATCTCGCAAAATGCTATCGCTGCTAGTCACGGGTACATTGTTCCCGTCGTACCGGAAGCTGTCATGGAAAGAGGTGCGCCACACCTTCGGGCATTGATAAGGGAAGGAATAGATGCACGACTCAAGAGATATCATGCCCTCGCCGAGCCGCGATCTATGTATGTGGCCGACACTAGGCTTGTCGGGTTAGTTGTTACTCGTGTGCAGACTGCCGGCGGTGCCTACTCGGGTTATACCAACGACCACACTCAGCACTTGCAATCTTTGGAGAGGCGCTGGGGCGACGAGCTTGTTAAGCCTTATATCAGTCAAGGTACAGGTGTGTCGGCGGCACTAACGGATCGTGTACCTGTATACGAGCGTGCAAACACCCAGAACATCGGATACAGACGCATCCACCAACAATATGAGGAACTGACGAAAACTCTGAAAGGCCGGATCGACAAACTGTGAGCGATGAAGAAAGCCATCGTGACCCACCCGGAGATGCCGGCGCCGGCCGCGGATTACTAGTCGACGACATTCGACTACACTTGAGGAGTTGGGCCGACTTCCTCCACGATGAACGTACAGGAAACCCAACCCTAAGCGCGGAACTCCGTGTTCTTTCTGAAGCACTGAAGCCGCATGGTTCGCTTACCGTCAAGGCTCTATCTGTTCTCATTGCTAATGCCGGCGGGCAACGCTCGCCACCACGAGCAAAAGCGCAAAGGAAACCGCACAAGGAACTCCCGGCGAACATCAACGCACTAGGGCACGATCAAGTGGATCTCATCCTTGATGACGGACAATACCTGAAGAGGCAGATCGTCGATTTGGGCGCGATACGTTTCGGCATTCCTCGCGGAAAGCTCAACCGCCTACCAAGACAGAGTGCCATAGATTCGATTCGGGCCGCAATGGATCATGAAAGATCGCTTGCTGCGCTGGACCGACAAGCGCAGATCGCAGGTTCACGCCGAGCTTAAGTCTAGGTTCGCCGTCCTATGGACGTGTCATACAGTGCTACCATTGTAGTTGGGCGGATGACAAAGTACGAAAAACCAGCTATTGGCGCTTTCATGGTGCTTGTTGTGGGGGATTGGGTCTTCCGGCTGCTAAGTTGGGACATCTCCGGTCTTGGAGATGGCGCCTGGTTTTGGGTTCGGTTGCTGTTCATTGCGTTTTTGCTTTTCTGGGCCTCTCTTTTGTTGTGGACCGTCGTCGCATTGGCTAGCGCGGGCTTGGCCTGGCTGCTCCTAGCCGGTATTTGGCGCATTGTCGGCAGTACTTGCGGGCCACCGTATCACTACAGACCCGGACTGCATTTCGGTGTCGGGAGCTGTTTGTTTCTCTTGCTGTGCGTTTGGTATTACACACAACCAGGCCCTTTTCTCGTGGCTCTCGCCATGCTCTTGGGTGCTTTTGATCTTGTGCTTGGCGCACCGCGCTGAAGCCGTCTGGCGGTGAGAGCGCACTTCGCACGTGCAGTGCCGCATTTAGACGAAGCAATATGCGTCCCTTCGTGCCGGTCAAGCCGTGCGACGGTCTTGCAACGCATTCGCCAACCTTCGTGCCAGCCTGTCGAAATCCTCTCGGCACTTGGTGCGAATGGCGGCTATGTTGCGGGCGGCTTCCTCGCCAAGCAGCTTGCGCCCGCCGCCGGGGCCGTCTGAAACTCGCCGCAACTTCGCCAGGGGCTCGAAGTACCGCTCCTTCACATCGACTTCGGCGCGGACATCCTGCCAACGCCATTCCTTCGGCAGGTCGAGGCCGGCCAGCAACCATGTCTCCACCTCTTCCCATGCGTTCTCGCACAGGAACGTCGGGTCGCCGCTGAACATCGACTCAATCTGTTCGAGGCGATCACGCCGGCCAACTTTGCCGTCTCTGTCCACGCATAGGACGAAGACGTCGACCATGCCCCGATGGCGCTCCACGACCTCCCTCAGCCGCTCCTCCTTTAACGCCTCGCCAACGCCGCCGAGCAGTGGATCGTGACAGATCCTCACTTTTGCGGTGCGCTTCTCCAACGTGCCGAGCAATCGCCGAAAGATGGGGTTGAGTATGTATCCGTCCTTGCGGAAGTCCTCCGGTATGATGAGCACATTCACGTTGCTTCCTGCTCTTCCGTGAAGCCGATGGCGTCCTCGAACCAGCCGGAGGCGTGCAGCCGGTCTAGACCTTGCGACTTTCTGAGCTCTTCCGCATTGGGCAACTCGTGAATCAAGCGAATGACGGCATCTGTCGAGTCTTCGTTGCGACACACCACGGATGCGCACTTGAACGACTCGTCGCTCAGCATGGAGAGCAACTGCGGGGAGTGCGTTGTCGTTATCACTTGAATGTCGCCGCCGGATGTCTGCTGTTCGATTAGTTCGACGAGCAAATGCAGACGCGAGGGATGAATGCCATTGTCTATCTCTTCGAAGTAATGGAGTCCCGGCCGGTTGGGGCCGAGCAACGCCGCGAGCATGGCCAGGAACCGCAGTGTGCCGTCGGATGCGGCGTAGCCAGACACCCGCCGCCCGTTCGCCTCGACGATGACAAGCTGAATGCGCCCGGAGGTTGAGTCGGAGGGGAACTCGAAATCTGCGACGTCCATGGGCGTCAGCTCGCGCAGCCAGTCGCGCAAGGTCTGCTGAAGCTGTGGATCTTCCCAAATCGCCTTCAACACGGTAGGCAGATTCTCCCCGCTGTCACCCAGCACGGTCTGTCCGGGAAACGAAGGATTGCGCATGTGCTCGGGGGAGAGGTCAAGGAACCGCATGTCGGCCAGCGTATCAGCCACGTTCCGCGCGTTCCTTTTGTGATCAACTAGCACCTTCTTGTGTTCCGCGATCTGCGTCAGCGCAGGTTGATCTGGCCTCACGGCGACTTTATGGCCGTACTTTCGCTGCGACTTGGCTTTCGCCATGCGGATCAGGAGATGGTTCTCGTCATCTTGGTTCCCGACTGGATCGTTCGCACCGGGGTGGGTCGTATATACGCGGTGAAGCAGATCCCTTAGCGACTCCCGCTTCACCAAGAGTCCCGCCGGCTCAACGTCACTGATCTCGACGGTCAAGCCGTAGCTCGGCGGCCCGAAAAGAACGCGTCTGCGCTTGCCAAAGGACACTTCGAGTGAAAACCATTCTTCTCCGAAGCGAGCGATTTCATTGAACGCGCCGCGTATCGGATGCCACTCAACTTGCCCACCGGGACCGTATTTGCCCCCTAGAACATCTGCCAGAGTGTAACCACGGCCAATGCCGTGGAGCAGCCGGAAGGCGTCGCGAATGTTGCTCTTTCCGCTGGCATTGGCTCCTGCAATGACCGTAAAAGGGCCCACATGCAATGCCTCGTCCTCGAAGTTCTTGAAGTTCGTCACTCTCAGACGACTGATCCACTTGCGATCCGTGTCGGTCCGGTCTGCCATTCGCTGCCTCCTGTCTAAAGCGAGCGTACCACTTCGCGCCCCTCAAGCCGTCTGCAAATTCACGATCTCGCTGCCTTCCCCCGCCTTGTCGCTCGTCGCTGCCAGAGCGCGGCGGGGGTCCAAAGCGTCGCGGACGGCTTCGCCGACGAAGATGAGGAGGGTTAGGAGCATGGCCAGGGTGACGAAGACCGAGATGCCGAGCCAGGGGGCGTGGAGGTTGGCTTTGGCGGCAGAGAGGAGGCGGCCGAAGGAGGGGGCGTCCAGGGGGAGGCCGAAGCCGAGGAAGTCGAGGGCGGTGAGGGAGGTGATGGAGCCGTTGAGGATGAACGGGAGGTAGGTGAGGGTGGCCACCATCGCGTTCGGCAGCACGTGGCGGCGCAAGATCGTCCAGTCGGAGACGCCGAGGGCCTTGGCGGCGCGCACGAACTCGAAGTTGCGGGCGCGGAGGAACTCGGCGCGCACCACGCCCACCAGGGCCATCCAGCTGAACAGGGCCAGGATGAGCAGCAGCCAGTAGACGTTCGGTTCGACGATGCTGGCGAGGATGATGAGCACGAACAGGATCGGCAGGCCGGTCTGTATCTCCACCAAGCGCTGGCCGATCAAGTCCACCAGGCCGCCGAAGTAGCCTTGCGTCGCGCCGACGGTGATGCCGATGGCGGAACTGATGAGGGTGAGGGCCAAGCCGAAGAGCACCGAGAGGCGGAAGGAATAGAGCAGTCTGGCGAACAGGTCCGATCCGCCGCTGTCGGTGCCGAGGACGTGGTTCTCGTCCGGCGCCGAGGGGGTGATGGCGTAGTCGTAGTCGATGGTGTCGTGGGAGAAGCGCAGGGGCGGCCAAAGGGCCCAGCCGTCGGCCTCGATCAGCGCCTGCACGTAGGGGTCGCGGTATTCCGCCTCCGTCTTCAGAATGCCGCCGAGGTCGGATTCCGCGTAGGCGAAGAGGATGGGGAAGTGCAGCTCGCCCTTGTGCGAAAAGACGATGGGCTTGTCGTTGGCGATCAGTTCCGCGCCGAGCGAGAAGGCGAACAACACGCAGAACGCCCAGAACGAGAAGTAGCCGCGGCGATTCGCCTTGAACAACTGCCAGCGGCGCTGGTTGAGCGGGCTCAAGCGCATGGGCTACTGGCGCCGCTCGAAGTCGATGCGCGGATCGACGAAGGTGTACACCATGTCGCCGATCAGCTGCATCACCAGGCCGATCAGCGTGAAGCAGAACAGTGTGCCGAAGAACACCGGATAGTCGCGCTTCACCACCGCTTCGTAGCCGAGCCGCCCGATGCCGTCCAAGGAGAAGATCACCTCGATGAGCAACGCAGCGGTGAACAGCAGCCCCACGAAGGCCGCCGGAAAGCCGGCGATCACGATGAGCATGGCGTTGCGGAAGACGTGGCCGAACAGCACGCGCTTCTCCGCCAGCCCCTTGGCGCGGGCGGTGAGCACGAACTGCTTGTTGATCTCCTCCAGGAAGCTGTTCTTGGTGAGCATGGTGAGGGTGGCGAAGCCGCCGATGGTCATGGCCGTGAGCGGCAGCGCCAGATGCCAGAGGTAGTCGCCGACTTTGCCGAAAGGCGAGAGGTCGTCGAAGTTCTCCGAAACCAGGCCGCGCATCGGGAACCAGTCGAAGTAGGAGCCGCCGGCGAAGAACACGATCAGCAGTACGGCGAAGAGGAAGCCGGGGATCGCATAGGCGGTGAACACCAAGGCGGACGTCCACACGTCGAAGCGCTGGCCGTCGCGTACGGCCTTGGCGACGCCCAAGGGAATGGAAATGCTGTAGATGAGGAACAGCGACCACAGCCCGAGCGAGACGGAAACGGGCAGCGCGTTCAGCACCAGATCCATCACCGCGCGATCCTGGAAGTAGCTGTCGCCGAAATCGAGCCGCAGGTAGTTCCACATCATCAGCGCGAAACGCTCGTGCGCTGGCCTGTCGAAGCCGAACTCCTTCTCCAGGCGGGCTACGAACTCCGGGTCCAATCCTTCGCTGCCGGTGTAGCCGGTTTGCGTGGTCGGCCCCATCGTCGCCGCCGAGGAGATGGACGCGGTGGTGGAAACGCCGAGGCCGGAGGCTTGGATGATCGCTTGTTCGACCGGACCGCCCGGCGCGAACTGCACGATGACGAAGTTGATGACCATGATGCCGAACAACGTCGGCACGATGAGAAACAAGCGGCGCAGTAGGTAGCGGCCCATGATTGAACGCCGTCAGGTGTCCTGCCCGCGGTACTCGGCGACGCGCCGGGCGCGTTCTTCGTCGTACCACCACGTGTCCCAGAACACCTCGCGCTTGAGCGGCTTGCCGCCCGGCAGTTCGGGGCGTCCGAAACGATCCCAGAACACAGCGCCGATGCGCGTCTTCGTCATGCCTGGGATGTAGTAGAAGTTCCACAGCAGCACCCGATCCAGGGCGCGGATCGCCGCGGTGTAGTCGTCGTAGGTCTTCGCCGTCGCCATGGCGGCGATGAGGTGATCCACCGCCGGGTCCCGCATGTTCGGCCAGTTCAGGCTGTAGTCCTGGTCCGCCATCATGCTGTGGAAGCTCTGGAAGACCAGCAGCGTGGGCGTGTAGCTGGGGCGGAACCAGTTCGCGCCAGCGTCGAAGTCGCCGGAGCGCGAACGGTACAGCCAGTTGGAAATCTCCGGCGACTTGATGGAGGAGGTGATGCCCAGGCGTTCGAGATTGCGCGTGTAGGGAATGAACGAACCGCCCAGGGCCGGGGAGACGGCGATGAAGCGCACATGGAACGGTTCGCCCGTCTCCTCATGCACGAGGCGGTGGTCGCGCACCACCCAGCCCGCTTCTTCCAAGAGTTCCGCGGCGCGCACCAGATTCTCGCGGTGCCAGCCGCCACCGCCGTTGGGAGGGGGCTGGTAGGGTTCGGTGAACACGCGCGGCGGCACAAGATCACGAACCGGTTCCAGCAGCGCCAGTTCGCGCTCGCTCGGCAGGCCGCTGGCGGCCAGTTCGGAGCCGTGGAAGTAGCTCGTCGCCAGGCCGAAGAAATCGTAGCCCTTGCGGTTCAGCCACACGAAATCCGAGACCAGCCACAGCGCTTCGCGCACCCGCACGTCTTGAAAGCGCGGTTGGTCGAGGTTCCAGAACACCGGCCACCACAGCCCCCACGGCTGCTTCACCGGCAGCCACTCGCGCTTGAACACGCCAGCCTCGAAAGCCGGCGTCACCGTGTAGTCGCGCTCCCAGTACTGCGGCACGTTCTCCACGTGGAAGTCGATCACGTCGCCCTTCACGGCTTCCGTCTTCACGCGGTCGTCGGCAAAGTAGTCGAACTTCATGATGTCGAAGTTGAAGCGGCCTCTCATTACCGGCAGATCGGCGCCCCAGTAGTCGGGGACGCGCTCCCAGCGAATCCAGCGCCCGACTTGGAAATCCTCGACGCGGTACGGGCCGGAACCAAGCGGCGGCTGCACGGTCGTCTTGGTGATGTCGCGGGTTTCCCAATAGTGCTTGGGAATGATCGGCACTTGGCCGATGCGAATGGGCAGCAGCGCGTCGTTGCGGGAACCTTCGGCGATGCGAAAGAGAATCTCGCGCCGGTTCAACACCTCGATGGACTCGATCGGTTGCAGCGGCGTGCTCACCGTCGCCGTGGCCTCGTCTCGGTACACGCGGTAGGTGTAGGCCACGTCGTCGATGGTGAGCGGCTTGCCGTCGTGCCAACGCGCGCCGTCGCAGATCTTGAAGGCGATCCAGGCGCCGTCCTTCGCCACCGCCACGCCCTCGGCCAAGCGCCCATACCAGGTCGCGGGTTCGTCCGCCGCCTCGGCGAGCAGCGAATCGTGCAGGAAGTTCCCATGCGGCGCGGCCATGCTCAATCCGGCGACCACTTGCGCGGCGCGCAGCGCGGAAGGATTGAAGGAATCCCAGCTGCCGGTGCCGTGGCGACGCATCGCGCCACCCTTGGGCGCTTGCGGGTTCACATAGTCGAAGTGGGGGAAGTCGGGCGGATACTTCGGCTCGGCGAGGAAGGCGTAGCCGTGCTGGTAGTCGATGCCCGCTGCTTTGCGGGAGTCGGCACTCGCTGGAGCTTCGGCGTGGCTGGCGGCGACCACAAGGGTCGCCGCCAAACCAAGCACCGACGGGCGCAGCGCCGAAGATGGTCGGCGCATGGCCCAGGACGCTAGTTGAAGTCCCAGATCGCCCTGAAGTAGTAGAAGGCGCCGTTGAAGCCGTAGGGCGAGTTCTCCGGATAGAGCATGCCCACGCCGCCTTGGGCGCCTTCGGACGTCTCCTCAGGGTATTCGTCGAGCAGGTTCTGCCCGCCCACCACAAAGGTCAGCCCATTGCCTACTTCAAAGGCGGCTTCGGCATCAAGGAACCACCGCGCATCGTAGGTGCTGTCCCACGGCGCACCCGGTGGACTGGACAACGCGCTCTGATTGGCGGGCGCTCCATAGAACTCTCCGTAGTGGCGATAGCGCCCCATGAAGCGCCACGGCCCTTGGGTGTGGTTCGCCGTCAAAGACATGCGGCTGCCCGGCAGCGTGTTCTTCAATTGCTCCACGCGCAGATTGTCGATGATGTCTGGGTCTCGCTTGTCCACCACCGTGTTGTTGCGGTTGGCAACGAACACCAGATCCGTGTCGCCTTCCATCAAGTCGACCGGCATCGTCACCACAAGGTCGATGCCCTTGGTGGTGGTGTCGAACTCGTTGGTGAAGAACACCACCCCCGAGATGCTGCTGGCATCCGGCACGTTGCTAAGCTGCTCTCGGTCGTCGTCTGTCAGCTTTTTGACCGAACTGCGGGCAACGCGGCCTTCAACAGCGATGTTGTAGTAGTCGAGGGTGATGTCCGCCATGCCGATACTGAAGACAGCACCGATGGTGGCGTTCACCGATTCCTCCGGTTGCAGCGGCGATGCCCCCTTCAAGATCGAGATAGGGTGCGTCGCAGGCAACGTGGCTTCGTCGGCCAGCATGCCGCCGGCGAACGCCGTCGTCACGTTGCGCACGTTGGCCTGCCCCACGGTGGGGGCGCGGAAGCCAGTGCTGATCGCGCCGCGCAAGGCGAAGTTCTCCGCAAGCTGCAGGCGCCCGGTGAGCTTTCCGTCCAGCGTATTGCCGAAGTCTTCGTAGTTCTCGTAGCGCAATGCGCCGCCGACCAGAAAATTGTCGGTGAGATCGGTCTCCAAGTCGACATACGCCGCGTAGCTGCTGCGCGTGGTCTCGCCTGCGTGGCGTGGTGCCAGCCCTGGGAAGCCGTTCGAGCCGATGCCGAAGCCTTGGTCTGCAAGCCCTCCGGCACGCATGTCGATGAACCAGGAGTTCATGTCCCCGGCTTCACGCTTGAAGGTCTCGTCGCGCCATTCGAAGCCGAGCGCGATGTGCAGCGGCGCATTGCCGCGGCCGAGCCCTTCAAGGGCCTTGGAGAGAGTGGCGTCGAATACGCGATCCGTTTCCGTGTAGGTGCCGGGGAAGTAGGTGGTGGGGATGTTCACTTCTTGCTCGGCCAACTGCGGGTTGATCGTGTTGTGCATGAAGTGCTCGACCTTGTTGGTGCCCCACACGCCGCTCACGTCGTAGAACCAGCCATTGGCCATTTCGCCGCGCAGCCCGAGGGCGAAGCTCAGGTCGTCCACGTCGCCGCCGAACTGCGGCGTGAAGCCGCCCGGGAAGCGCTCGATGAACGAGAAGCAGTTGGGGTCCGCTGCGACAGCGCTGACCGCCGCGGGATCCGCCACATCACCCGTCACGACGATCGGTGGGCAACCCGTATAGACCGTCGTACCGTACTCGTCGACCCGAGTAGCCGGATCAGCGGAGAAATCCGCCACCTTCACGGTGTCAACTCGATCACCGGTATATACGATGCCGTCGCGGGGGCGACCGTAATACCAAACGCCATCCTCGCGAGTGACCACATTGCCTTCGGGACCGGCAGCGTCAAAGACCGGCCCTTGGAACACGCCGCCCCTGGTGTGTGGATTGCGGAAGAAGAAGCCGCCCTCGACGGTGCGCTGGGCCCAGTTGCCGAAGGCGTAGATTTCGCTGTTCTCGCCGACGTCGAAGCCGAGATTGGCGAACAGTTTGACGTCGTCGCGGATTTCCGGCGCACCCCAGATCTGCGCTGCCGGCTGGCGCACGTTCGAGTTGCCAGCGGCAATGAGGTCAGTGGCATCCCCTCTCTGCACGCTGCGGCTGGTGGGATCGGCTTGCTTGTACTCCATGCTCAGATTGATGAAGCCGGTGTCCATCAGCGGCAGGCCGAGGTTCGCGGCCAGCGTGGTTGCCTCGCCGTCGCCTTCGCCGGTGCGGCCCCATTTCGCTTCCACGGAACCGCCGCTGGACTCTTCCCGCAGCACCAAGTTCAACACGCCGGCGATGGCGTCCGAGCCGTATTGGGCGGATGCGCCGTCGCGCAGCACCTCCACGCGGTCGAGCGCGACGGCGGGAATGGCCGACAAGTCCGGCCCGTGGGCGCCGTCGCTGATGCCGCCGCCGAGGAAGCTGATGACGGAGCCGCGGTGGCGGCGCTTGCCGTTCACCAGCACCAGCGTGGCGTCCGAAGACAGGCCGCGCAGACTGGCTGGCCGGATGACCGTGCCGGCATCGCTGATCGGCTGCTGATCGACGTTGTAGGACGGCACCAGCGACGCCAGCAGCGAGTCCATGTCCGTGTCGCCGTGATTGCGGAAGTCGTCGCCGCCGATCACGTCCACGGGAACCGGCGAATCGGCGGCGGAGCGGTCTCGTCGGCGCGAACCGACCACGACGAGCTCCTCCACCATCTGCTCTTCGCCCTGCGCCAGCGCCGGAGACGCCGCCGGCAGTGCAACGCCGAAGAGCGCGCCAGCGGCGAGCCCCCGACACAGAACCGAGTTCAACGTGAGTTTCATAGTCCCCTCGACAGTGTTTTGACCGAATTCATGCGCGTCGCAACGCGCCTCGCCTTCAACATGCGCAAGCGGCCCGGCCGCACGCACGACCGCCCGCTCTTCCACGAGCGAGCGGCGCGTATCTTAACGGATTCGCAACCGCGTGTGCTACGCTTTCCTTGTGTGCGCCGTGGTCGGCGGGCGTTGTCGTCTGGAGAACGGAATCGTGTGGCACCTCATTGAGGATTTCTTCGAGCAGGGGCTTGTCGTCAAGCTGTTCCTGGGCGTGGGCTGGCTGGCGGTCGTCATCATGGTGGCCAGCTTCCTGACGCTGCTCTTCCCGTAGCGCGGCAGCCGCCAACCGTGTGGCTCTCGTCGCTCAGCGCCGAACAGCGGGACGCGCTGCTGGGCCTGGCGCACAACGTCGTCGTGTCCGACGGCCTCCTCGACCCCAACGAGGAGGACATGCTGGACGAGTTCAAGCGCGAGATGGCGGTGAAGCCGGAGGTGGTCTCCGACTACTTGGAGCTCGACGGCATCGGCGACATCTTCGATTCGCGGCGCTCGCGCATCGTCGCCATCCTGAACCTGCTGCACCTTTCCTATGCGGACGGGGCGTTCGAAATCGAGGAGGAATGCCTGCTCAAGGAGGTGGCGCGCGCCTTCCGCATCGACGACGACGACTTCCGCGGCATGGACAGCTGGGTGAAGCGCTTGGTTGCGCTCGAGCAGGAAGCGCGCCGCCTCATGGCGCCTTGATCCCCGAGGGTTCCGAGCCGCCGGCGCACGGTCGCCAAGGGGAGGGCGTCAGCGGGCCAGCAGCACTTCCTTGGCCTTGTTCAACGTGGCGGCGAGGTAGTCCGTGCCGCCGCGGTCCGGATGCAGGCGCTGCATCAGTCGTCGATGGGCCGCCAGCACGTCTTCCTTGGACGCCGCGCCGTCCAAGCCGAGCACGGCGAGCGCTTGGCTCTCGTCCATCTCCGAGGCTTGCGCCCCGCCGCCGTTCTGCCGGGAATCGGCAGTCCAGCCCGGGAAGCGCCGTTCCAGATAGGCGGCAAGCAACTGCACGGAGTCGGGCTCCGAAAGCGCGCGATACAGGTCTTGCAGCTCGCCCTCGGCAAGTTCGGAGAGCTTGCGGCCGGCAAGCGCACCGCGCAGCACGGTGCCGTCCATGTCGCCGGACTCGTGCTCGAGGGTCATGCGCAGATCGGCCGTGCTGACGGTGGAGACGCTCGGCGTCGCGCCGCCGGGCTGCGTCGCATCGTGCTGGGCTGAACTTTGCCCGAATGGCCCGAAGCCGCCGAGCCGGCCCGCGCCGAATCCGGAACGCAGGAAGTGGCCGATGAGCGGGCCGGCGGCCATGCTCAAGCCCCAGCGCAGGAAAGGCAGTGCGCCAGCGGCCAACGCCGCGAGCCAGGGCAGCCGCCCGGTGGCGGTGAGCAGGAGCAGCGCGGCAGCCAAGGCGACGGCAGCGGCGCCGGCCACTTTGGAGAGCTTCTTCGGGCGGCTCTTGGCGGTGAGTTCCTTCCACAGCACCCAGAAGGCCACCAGGCCGACGATGGCGGGGATGACGGCCATCATGGCAGTTGCGCCAACAGACGCCGCGCCGCGGCATGTTCGATGGCGGCCACGCCAGTGCGGCCCTGGGCGGCATAGGCCGCCACCGCGCCGAACAGCGCGCGCAGCGTCTCCGCACTCCCCGGCGCGAACGGCGCATGGGCGCCGCGCGTGATGGCGGCGATGTCGCGGAAGACTCGGCCGGCAACCGGATCTGCGCCTTCCTGGAAGACGAAGCAGGGGAGGTTGAACACCGCGAGCTGGCCGGCGCGGCCGGCGAGCGCGTCGTGGTCCTCCTCGCAGGCGTCGCCCACGAAAACGACGGCCTGGACGGGCCGCTTGCGCGATTCGTCCAAGGCGTGTTGCAGCACGCGGCCGATCTGCGTCAAGCCGCCGCGGCAGCGCACGCCGGTCATCTGCGCCAGCAGGTCGGCAGGCGACGTGGACCACGGCGAGGCGTGGAACTCGTTGAAGCCGCGGTAGTAGGCAAGCTGCACGGCAACGCCGCTGCCGGCCGTGGCCGAGAACAGCTCGGCGTGCAGGTTGGTCGCCATGTCCCAAGTGGGCTCGCGGCTGGCGGTGGCGTCCAACGCGAACAGAATGCGCGCGTGGGGAGCGCCGTGCTCGGCCTTGCGGGCCGGCGGCGCTTTCCGCACCTCGGCGAGGAACCGCGACACGTCGGTGCGCGCCACCGGCGCCTTGGCCATCGGATCCGCCGCCCCGCGGTCTATCGCGGCCCGTGGCCAGAACGCCGACGTCGGTCCGGGCGCGTGGCGGCTGTACGGGTGCGCACCGTCATGGGCCCTGTGCGGAGCGTTCCGCCGGGCTGGCGCTGGGCCGAAGATCGGCACCCTCCACTAGGCCACGGAAACCGTCAACAACCTGTTCGAGATTGTCGAGCCGCACGTTGCCGCCCGCCGCCGCGTCCATCGCACCCGCTCGACACGGTTGCTGGCGCAAGTCCGCATGCGGCTCGGCCTTCTCCTCTTTGCGCAGGGTGCCTTCGGCTCTGATTTCCGCCCGTATGTGCTCCATGTCCTGGCGCACGCTGTTGAAGCCGTTGTGAAGGACCGCCCACAAAGCGATCAGGCCACCGAACAGCACGATGGTTTCCCCGTCGAGCCACGACGGCAAGGCCAATCTGCGAAACGTGGCTCGTCCTTCTCCCTTCACACGCATCCTCCGATGTGCCGCGCCCACAGGCCTTAGGTAGGACTCGCGTCGGCTGGCGGATCTCCCTTGCACGGGGGCGTCTCGCAAGCAAGCCGTTCGCACGCCGCTCGATCGCAAGCCGAGAGATCCGCCCCTTCTGCGAGGCCACGGACACCGGCAACAACCCGCTCTAGGTTGTCGAGCCGAACGTTGATGCCGGTCACGGCGACCTCCAGCGCCCGCGTCCGGTCCTCCAGCCGTCGGAAATCGGTGCGCAACTCGGCAATGTCGCCCTTCAACTCCTTGCGCAGCTCGGCGATGTCGCCTTTGACTTCCGTGCGCAGCTTGGCGATGTCGCCTTTGAGCTCCGTGCGCATGCTGTTCATTTCTTGGCGCATGCTGGTGAAGCCGTTCTGGCAGAACATGCCGAGCACGAGCATGCTGCCGAGCAGCGCGACGGTTTGGCCGCTGAGCCAGGAAGGGAGGGCCGACCTCTTGGCCTGCCTCGGCTGTGCTTGATCTTCTCTTCTCACGAACCTTCTCCAATGTGGGGTTGGCAGCGCAATCTGCCCTGCCCACATGGACGACGTAAGCGGATACTACCCCTGTTTCGCGTAGGAGATTGCCGCTTCTTCGCGTGCGATTTGACCGCCTCAGCGGGGCGTCGCCTTGCGGCCCTCGCGCACCGCCACCAGCGCCGGCACCAGGAACAGGATGACCACGCTGGCGAAGACGATGCCGGTGGCGAGGCTCACCGCCATGGGAATGAGGAACTGCGCTTGGGTGCTGGTCTCGAACAGCATCGGCGTCAGGCCGAGGGCGGTGGTCGCGGTGGTGAGGAAGATGGCGCGGAAGCGGTGTCTCGCGGCTTCGACGATGGCCTCGTGTGCGCCGAGCCCGGTGGCGGCGCGGATCTTGTTGTAGCGGTCGATCATCACCAGCGAGTCGTTCACCACCACGCCGCTCAGCGCGACCATGCCGAAGATGGAGATGAAGGAGAGGTCGTAGTCGAGCAGGTAGTGGCCGATCACCGCGCCGGCGGCCCCGCAGGGCACGCTGGCGAGAATGATGAGCGGCTGCGAGTAGCTCCGCAGTTGCGACGCCACCAGCACGAAGATCACCAGCAGCGCCACCAGCGCCAGATTGCCCAACGCGCCGAGGTCTTCGCTCTGTTCGCGCCCGAAGCCGGATTGATCGATCTGCAGGCCCGGATAGCGCGTCCTTAAGGCCGGCAGCACCTCCGCGTCGAGCAGCGCGGTGACTTCGTTCGGCGTGGAAAGTTCGGTGTCCACCTCCGCGGAGACCGTGACGATGCGCAGCCCATTGATGCGGTCGATGGAGGAGAAGCTGCGCGACTCCGCAACCCGCGCCACCGCCGAGAGCGGCGCCAACGTGCCGTCGGCGAGGCGGATGCGGGCGTTGAACAGGTCGCGGGTGCTGCGCCGCTGCTCCTCGGGATAGCGCACCATCACCTTCACTTCGCGCCGCCCGCGCTGGATGCGCTGCACTTCGTCGCCGAAGAAGTGCCGCCGCAGCTGCCGGGCGACGTCCAGCGGCGTCAGGCCAGCGGCTTCGCCGGCGGCGGTGAGTTCGATGTCGTACTGCCGTTTGCCGAGGCTGATGGAATCCTGGATTTCGTAGAGCGATGGGATGTCGGCATAGGCGGCCTTCAAGTCCGCGGCGGCGCGGTCCAGCACGCCGCTGTCTGGATGCGCCAGTTCGTACTCAACGTCCGCGCCCGGCCCGATGAACTCGGCGCTGTAGGAAAGGCGCTCCGCGCCGGCGATCTCGCCGGCATTGCTGCGCCAGGCGCGCTCCAGTTCCTGGGCGGAGAGCGTGCGCTGCGGTTCGCCGTTCAGCACCACCTGCACGGACGCGACGTTGCTGGCGGTGCGCAGCGCGGCACTGCCGCCCGGCCCGCGACTCTGCCCCATCCGTCCGCCAATAGTGGCGGCGACGGAGCGGAACGACGTGCCGCCCACCTCTGCATCGGTGGCGTACGCGGCGTCCACCAGACGCTGCGCCGCGGCGCGAGTGGCCTCGAAAGGGGTGCCCACCGGAAACTCCAAGTCCGCTCGGATGCGGTCCGATTCGAGGTCCGGAAAGAACAGAAAGCGCACTTCGTTGGTGGCGAGCAGCATCGCCGCCGTGAGGAGCAGCGCCATGCCGCCAGCGAGCGTCACATAGCGGTGCCGAACCGCCCAGGCGATGGCCGGCACGAGTCGTTCGTCGCGGAATCCCTTCACCGCGGTACCAACCTTGGCCTGGGCGATGTCCAGCGGCCACCGACTCCACGGTTTGCCGTGGGAGAGGTGCGCGGGAAGAATGAAGAACACCTCCACCAGGGACATCGCCAGCACGGTGATGACCACGATCGGCACGACGCCGAGGATCTGCCCGAAGGTGCCGGTGACGAACAGCAGCGGCGCGAACGCCGCCATGGTCGTCAGCACGCCGATGGTCACCGGCGCGCGCACGCCCAGGCAGCCGACGATGGCGCCTTTCACGCCTTCAAGCCCGCGCTCCTGTTCCGCGACGATGTTCTCGCCCACCACCACGGCGTCGTCGACGACGATGCCGAGCACGATGATGAGTGCGAACAGCGACACCATGTTGAGGTTGACGTCGAAGAAATCGAAGAACAGGAAGGCGCCGAGGAACGAAATCGGCACGCCCATCGCCACCCACATGGCGAGGCGCAAGTCCAGCATCACCACGAGAAACAGGAACACCAGCGCGAAACCGAGCACGCCGTTGCGCAGCAGCAGGTTGAGGCGGCTTTCCAGCGCTTCCGTGCCGTCGTCCCAGACTTCCACGTCGATGCCCGGCGGCGGCTGGTAGCTCGCCAGCATCTCCTTGATTTCGGCGGCGATCTTCAGCAGGTCTTCGGCCTCGGACTTCTGCACCCGCACGAAGACGCTGCGCTTGTCGTTGTATTCGTTGACGAGATCGACGTCCGCGAAGCCGTCGCGCACGGTGGCGACGTCGCCTAGGCGCAGGATGGCGCCGTCTTCCCGCGCCCGCAGCACGATGTCCTCGAACTGCTCGCCGCGCACGCGCTTGGTATTGGTGCGCAGCAGCAGGTCGCCGCCCTCGGTGCGCAGTTCGCCGGAGGAGAGATTGAGCGACGACGCGCGCACGGCGTTGGCCACTTGGGCGATGGTCAAGTCGTAGCGGCGCAGCGCCTCCTCGCGCACTTCGATGGACACCTCGTAGTCGCGGTTGCCCATCAGCGAGACCAGGCTGACCGACGGCAACGCCAGCAGCGCCTCCTCCAGCATTTCCGCGCCGCGCAGCAACTCGGCTTCGGAGAGTTCGGACGTCACCACCATCGACATCACGTCGTTGACCAGCTCGGAACTCACCACCTCCGGTTGTTCGGCGTCTTCGGGCGGGAAGTCCGCCAAGCGGTCCACGGCCGCTTCCACGTCGTCGCGCACGCGTTTCTCGTCCACGAAATCCTTGAGTTCGATGGTGACCGTGCCCACGTTCTCGGTGGCGCTGGACAGCACCCGGTCCACCCCGTCGATGCCGAACACGGCCTCCTCGACGCGCCGCGTGATGCCTTCCTCCACTTCCGTCGGCGTGGCCCCGGGATAGGGCACGCTGACGGTGACGATGCCTGGGTCCACCGTGGGGAAGACCTGCGACGTGAGCTGCAGGCCGGCCAGCAACCCGCCGGCCAGCATCAGCGTCATGATCAGGTTCGCGGCGACCGGATTGTGGGCGAAGTAGGGCACGAACCCGGCGCTCGGCAGCTGCGGGCGCGGCAGGTCGATGCCGACGCTTGCTTCCGCCATCGTCAGCCGTCCCGTTGCCGTGGGTCGCCAGCGTCCACGCCCACCGTCACCGGCAGGCCCGCTCTGGCGGCTGGCACCGCGCCGAGCACCACGCCCTCGGCGGCATCGAACGCGGCGACCACCCAGCCGGCCTCGGTGCGGCCGACGGTGCGCGGCGTGAAGGAACGCAGCACGCCGTCGGCGACGAGCCAGATGGCGCCGCCGATCTGCTCCGCCGCTTCCGGCAGCACGAAGGTGTCTGCAAGACGCGGGCCGTCGATGACGACATCGACGAACGTGCCCGGCGTCGGCAACGCCTCGTTTTCCGCGAACGTGAGATAGAGCGTCGCGAAGCGCGATCGGGAGTCAAGCTCCGCCGAGACGCGATCGACTTGGGCGGCGAACGCGCCCTCGCCGCTGCGCACGACGGCGCTGCGCCCGGCGGCGCCGTCCAAGCGCGCCAGATCCTCGGCCGAAACCGCTGCCGCGACTTCCAAGGCGTCCAACGCGAATGCCTGGCCGAAGGGTTGTCCGCGCGCCAGCACCTGGCCCACTTCGGCCGTCGATTCCTTGACGCGGCCAGAGAAGGGCAGGGCGAACGCCGTGCGTTGAAGTTCCAAGGCGGCGACGCCGGCTCTCGCCCGGGCCGCATCCAGCCGCGCTCGCGCCTGGGCGATCTGCGGCGCCTTGGCGACCAGCGGCGGCACGTCCGCCTGCGGATGCAGCAAGGCGTAGTTGGCCTTGGCGGCGTCGCTCTCCGCCTCGCGCAGCATCAAGTCCGCGGCGGCCGTGGCCATGTCGGCCTGGGCCTGGTCGTTGGCCAGCTCGAAGTCGCGGCGGTCGATCACCAGCAAGGTCTCGCCGGCGTCGAAAGCGCCGCCGCTCTTCAGCGACGGGGAGAGGGAGACGACGCGCCCGCCGACTTGCGGCGTGAGCGCGACGTAGTTGCGCACGCCGACCGATCCAGTCGCTTCCACCCGCAGCGGCGTGGCGGAGACCACCGGCGCGACGACGCGCACCAGTGGCGGCGGCGCTTCGACGCGCCCCGCGGTGAACACCGGCGGTGGATCGCCGCCCCGCGAACGGGCGAACAGGAAGGCCAGCAGCACGAGCGCGGCGATGACCAGGATCTGCACCCAGCCCAGCCGCCGCCAAGCCGGCGTGGACGGCGACGACGCAGCACTTTCGCTTGCCATGCGTCCTTGTTGGCGCCGCGGATCAGTCCGGCAGCCCAAGCACGCGCTTGGCGATGATGTTGCGCTGTATCTCGGAACTGCCGCCTTCGATGGAGTTCGCCTTGGAGCGCAGCCAGCCCCGCGTCGCCGCGCGCTCCGCGCCGGTGAACCCGTCGCCGCGCCAACCGAGCCCTTGCGCGCCCAGAATCGACATCAAGAGGTCGTTGCGGCGCATGTTCTGTTCCGTGCCGTAGAGCTTGAACATCGACGAGAGGAAGGTCGGGGCCTTGGAACTCGCCGCTTCCTCGAAGGAGCGGCGGATGGTGAGCTGGTAGGCGTCGTCGCCGATGCCCTGCTCGATCACGCGACGGCGGATTTCCGGGTCGTCGATGCGGCCATTGGCGCCGCCGACGTACTCCTGCGCCCACTCGGCGATGGTCTTGGCCTTCTGCCGCGTGCCGCCGCGCCCGCCGATGGAACTGCGCTCGTACTGAAGCAAGCGCTTGCCAACCGTCCAGCCCTCGCCGGGACTGCCGATGAGGTGGCGCTTCGGCACCCGCACGTCGTCGAAGAAGGTCTGGCAGAACTCGGACGAGCCGCTGATGAGCTCGATGGGCGAGACGCTGACGCCGGGCGTCTCCATGTCCAGCACCAGGAACGAAATGCCTTCGTGCTTGGGCGCCTGGGGATCGGTGCGCACGAGGCAGAAGATCCAGTCCGCGCCATCCGCGCCGGAGGTCCAGATCTTCGAGCCGTTCACCACGTAGTCGTCGCCGTCTTCCTCGGCGCGCATTTGCAGGCCGGCGAGGTCCGAACCCGCGCCCGGCTCGCTGTAGCCTTGGCACCAGCGGATGTCGCCGCGGGCGATGGGCGGCAGGTGTTCGAGGCACTGCGCTTCGGTGCCGAACTCCAGAATCGCCGGCCCGATCATGGTCAGGCCGTGGCCCGCCAACGGCGCTGGGGCGTTGATGCGGCGCATCTCTTCGTCGAGGATCGCGTGCCGCTCGACGTCCAGGCCTCCGCCGCCGTATGCCTGCGGCCAGGTCGGCGCGGTCCAGCCGCGTTCGGCCATCCGGTCCAGCCACAGCTTGGTGTCCGGATTGGCGTACACCGCCTTGCGCCCGCCAGCCGTGTAGCCGCCCAGGCCCTCGCGCAGGCTCTGCGGACAGTTGTCCGCCAGCCAGTCGCGCGCTTCACCACGGAAATCCATTGCCTCGATACCCCTCGCGTTCCTTCTCGTTGGATTCGTCCCAGACGCTCACTTGGCGGCTGTCCACGCGCACGCCGTCCTGCGGACACAGCGTCACCAGCGCCACCTTGCCGCCGTTCGCGCCGGCGTAGTGTGCCACCGGCGACCCGCAGTAGTAGGCCGTGGTGGCGCCGTGGCTGTGGTCTTCCCAGACGTGGATGTGGCCCAGCGCCAAGTAGTCGAAACCGGAAGCGCCGATTTCGTCCCGGGTGATGGGCGAGGAACCTTGGCTGACGCGCCGCTCCACCACCTGGCCATGCGCCATGCCGATGTTCCAGTGTTCCTCGTGGCGCAGCGGCGTGGCGTCGAGCGGGTAGTTCTCCGGCGCGTGTTCCTGCATCGCCCGGCCCCAGACCCGCACGCCGAGCTCGTCGAACGTGCAGCAGTCGCCGCCGTGTTCCATCAGCCCGTGGACGTTCTCGCCCGCGTCGTCGAAGTCGAAGCGCCGCCACACCGAGTGCGCGTCGTGGACGTCGTGATTGCCCGGCAGCATCACCACCTGCTGCCCGTCGAGCCGCCCAAGCTGCCGGTAGACGAACTCGATGGTGGCATCGTCCACACGGTTGTTGTCGAAGAGGTCGCCAGCGATCAGCAGCAAGTGCGCCTCTTCCGCCAGCGCCGTCTCCACGACGCCGGCGAATGCCCGCTCGGCGCGGTTGCGAAAGCCGTCCCGGTCCGCGACCGCGCCCCGCCCATCGAGATGCACGTCGGACGTGTGGACGATCTTGAGCGGCTGGCGCACGGGCATGTTGGGGCTTCCGCTGGGATGTTCGGGGCGCGAACGAGGAAGCATAGCGCATTGGCCGCGCCGGCCACCGTGCGGCGACGGCTTGGGGGCAGGGTTTTTTCACGCTTGGGGCGAGGCGGGGCTGGTCGGGAAACGGGAGGTTGAGCCGGACGGGTGGGCGATGCGATGCGCGGCCGGTCTGTTGCCGGTCGGTGATTTCGTGGTCGTTTGGGCGGTTTTCGCGCCCCCGCCGGGGACGGCGGCCGTCGGCGGGCGCCGGAACGCTTCGGATGGGGGGCGGCGGAGGCGCGGAGCAGGCTATCCGGGCGAGAGGACGGCGTCGAAGGCGTCCTCGCGGCGCATCGAGAAGTGGTCGACGGCTTCCGGCACGAAGCGGAAGCCGCGGTGCCGGACGACGGCGAGGGCGATGTTGTTCATGATGGCGTTGTTGGCGGGCGCGTGGCGGACGCGGACGCGGCAGGCGTCCTCGCCGAGGCTGGCGTCGCGGGGGTGGTGGTTGCCGTTCTCGACCATCCAGTGGCCGCGGTTCCAGGCCAGCAGGCGTTCGGGGCCGGCGCGCTCGGCGGCGACCGAGCAGATGCCGTAGGCGGTCTCCTCGGCGGCCTCGCCGGTCTTGGCGACGGTCCGCTGGCGGCGGACGCGGAACGCCTGGCGGGCGTGCCGGAACTTCAGCATGCCCTTCGGCAGGTCGCGCGCGGCGACGGCGCGCCGCTCGATGCGCCCGTGCGCCTTCTCCGGCGGCGCCTCGTGGCGGCGGACGCCGGGCGCGTCCCAGTCCATCTTCGCCAGCGCCGCGAAGGTCTCCGGGCAGTTGCCCTTGACCGCGAACAGGTAGTCGGCGCCGTGGACGTCGACCAGGCGGCGCTCCATGTCGAACGACGGGTGCAGGGCGTCGAGCGTGACAAGGCGCCCGCGCACGTCCACGTCCTCGAGCAGCGCCGCGGTGGCCGCGGCCTCGCCGCCCTCCTCGAGGACGCAGCGGCTGGCCACCGGCCGGCCGTCGTGCGCCACCAGCGTCACGGTCTCGAAGCGCGCGTCGCCGCCGGCGTTGCGGTTCGCGCCGCGGATGCGCTTGCCGTCGGCCGACAGCGCCCGCCGGTCGAAGCGGTCGCGGATGTCCCTGGCGTCCGCCGCCTTCCTCCCCGCGGCGGCCTTCCCGCGCTCCCGCGCCGCAGCCTCCTCGCGCTCCGCGTCGGCATCCGCGCGCGGCGCCGACCAGCGCGACAGCACCTGCTGCAGCGCGTCCGGGTCGGTGTCCGCCATCACCCGGCAGAACGTCGAGTCCGACGGCGCCTCCCGCTTCCCCGCGCGCGGGTTCCGCCACGCCCCCAGCGCCGCCAGCTCCTCCTGCGACAGCCCCTTCGCGTAGCGCTCGGCGGCCGCCGGCCCCGAACGCCCCGACAGCCGCGCCAGCGCCACCAGCGACAGCACCGTCGCCAGACGGTGCTTCCTGCCCTGGCCGCGCCGGCAGTCCGGCAGCTCCGCGAACAGGTCCCGCAGCGAACGCAGCTCGTCCGTCCGCCACGACGCCGACCACGCCTTCGGCGGCCCCCACTCCGCGCGGTCCTCCGCGCACGCCAGCCGCTCCCGCGCGTCCGGGCGAAGCGGCCGCACGTACATCTCCTTGCGCGAACCATGCGCGTCCACGTACCGCCCGTTGTGCCGCGCGAAGCCCCGCGTCCGACCCACCCGCGTCCAGTTCGACGCCCGGCAGCACGTCCCGCGGAACCGCGACGGATCCACGAACGTCTCCGCCAGCTCCAGAGGATGGCCGTGCGCCTCCCGCCAGTCCGCGCTCAGCCGCCGCAGGCTCAGCGACAGCGCCCGCGACGCCAGGTTCGGCGTCCCCGACGCCTCCGGCAGCACCAGGAACCGCGTGTTGTTCCCGATCAGGTGCAGACGCCGGAACTGCACCGAACGATGCCACCCCAGCCACCGGTCCCGAGGCCCGCACTTGAACGCCCCCGACTGCCAGCCCACGAGCGCCACCCAATGGCCCCGCCACTCCGCCACGTGCCGCAGGCCGCGGCCCGCGAACTGCCTGAACCCAAGATAGTGGTGCTCCGCCATCAGCGCGTCCCAGCGCCGGCGCTCGTCCGCCCGCGCCGGTCGCACCGCACCTCCCGAACCGCCACGTCCAGACGCCCCGCCAGCGCTTCGATCCTCTCCATGCGCTCCTTGATACACCTTCCGCGCCCGCATAGCCAGCACTTCCTCCTCCGCCTTCCCTCTCAACCACTTGCGACATAGCGTGAAAAAGCCCTGGGCTTGGGGGTGTGCGACAGATCTTTGGTAAGCGAACGCTCCGGCGGGGGTGTTCCGTGGCGCTTGGCCGATGGCGGAGGCGTTGTTGAGCCGACCGCGGGCCGCCTACTCTTGGGTTTTGCGAGACCAAGGGCAAGGAGGCCCGCGATGGCGAAGAGGACTGTCGGCGATTGGGACGGGGAAGGCAAGAGGGAGGCGGGAGCGGCGGAGCTGGACGAGGCGCTGTCGGCGCTGTCGAAGTCGATGGCGGCGCCGGCGAAGGAGCTGGCGGCGAGGCTGATGGAGTCCGGGTCGTCGGCGGCGCGCGTGGACGGCCTGGTTCGGGAGGCGGTGCTGGAGGCGGGCCGCCGGGGTCTGGAGGAGGCGGCGGAGGGCGACCGTTCGGACTGCGGGGCGGCGAACGCGCCGCGGTGCTGCCGCGGCCGGATGCGCTGCGCGGGTCGGGAGCGGTCGGCGACGGAGACGGCGCTGGGCAGGGTTCGGCTGGCGATGGGGCGCTACGTTTGCCTGTCCTGCGGGAAGAGCGCGCGTCCGCGGGCGTCGCGCCTGGACGTTGAGGGGTCGATGACGCCGACGGCGCGGCGGATGGCGAGCGAGCTGGGGTCGGCGTGCTGCTGCGCGGAGGCGGACCGGCTGCTGAACGTGGTGGCCGGGGTGAACTTCGGGGCGAAGCGGGTGGAGCGGACGACGCGGCTGGTGGGCGACGACCTGGAGCGGTGGTGGACGGAGTGGCTGTCGGGATCGATCACGGTCGTCGGCGGGGACGGGGAGGCGTCGAACGACGCGTCGTTCGACGGGGCGCCGGTTCGCCGGCCGTTGCGGGAAGGACGGATTCTGTGCGTTGGACTGGACGGCACGGGGATTCCCGCGCTGCCGTCGGAGACGGCGGGGCGGAAGGGGAAGGACGGCGGGCGCGCGACGACGCGGGAGGCCAAGGTCGGCGCGGTCTGGGTGGTCGAGCCGGACGGCGAAGGCGGGATGCGGCCGGCGGCGGGTTCGACGCGGTACTTCGCGGCGGTCGAGAGCGCGGAGGACGACGCGAAGGGCGACTCGCCGGTGGCGCGGCGGCTGCTGCGCGAACTGGCGGCGCTGGGCTTCGCGCCGGAGGACGTCGGCGTGGCGCTGGGCGACGGCGCGGACTGGCTGCGGCGGCTGTACGGGACGTGGTTCCCGAACGCCGTGCGCATCGTGGACTTCTTCCACGCCGCGGAGTACCTGTGGGCGGCGGCGCGGAGCCGCCACGGGGACGACGCCAAGGCCGCGAAGCGGTGGGCGGAGAAGCTGTGCCGGCTGCTCGAAGCGGGGCGGATGGACGACGTGCTGGCGGCGCTGCGGCGCCCCGGCGCGGGAGCCGGGGAACGCGCCAAGGCGGTCCGCTGCCTGTCCGAGCGGCGCGGCCAGATGCGCTACGCCGAGTACCGCTCGCTCGGCCTGCCGATCGGTTCGGGGCGCGTCGAGGCGGCCTGCAAGACGGTCGTGGGGCGGCGCATGAAATGCACCGGCATGCGCTGGACGGTGGCCGGCGCCAACCCCGTGCTCTGGGTGCGCTGCGCCCGCCTCGGCGGCTGGTTCGACGACTACTGGGAACACCGCCACAGGCAGGCCGCGTGAGACGTTGGCGAACACTTACCCAAAATTTGTCGCACACCCACGGCTTGGTGCCGGCCGGCGTGCCCGTGGCGCTCCGCGACCCAGAGGCCGCCGTGGCGCGCAGTCTGTCAGTCCGTCGGCTTCTTTTGCCCCGGCTGCCCGCCGATCGTGTACTCCGCCAGTATTCTCAGCCACCGAGGTTGACGCTCCAGTGCTGGCCTGGCATCGGGCGCTTGGTTGCGCCGGCGCAACCTTTCGTAGACGCAAAATCACGACCACAGCCAACACCACGCCCGCGAGCACCAAATAGGCCATCTGCCGCCTCCGGCACACCTTGGGGCATTATGCTGCGGCGGTGTGTCAAGGGGAAGCACGCGGCATCTCGTACGTGTTTGATTAGGAGGGTTGCGAGCCGTGATTGACGCTGGCGAGCGCGAAGTCGTGCGCATTGAGGCCGCCTTGGCGCACCTGCTGCCGTCGTCGAAAGGCTTGGGGGCGGACGAGGGGCGGCTGGTCGAGGCGATGCGGTATGCCGTGCGCGGCGGCAAGCGGCTGCGGGCGCGGCTGGTCTACGCGGCCGGGGAGCTTTCCGGCGCCGACGGCGAGAGTTTGGATCGCTTGGCGGTGGCGGTGGAGTTCGTGCATGCGTTCTCGCTGGCCCACGACGACCTGCCGGCGCTCGACGACGACGCTCTGCGGCGTGGCGAGCCGAGCTTGCACGCGCGGTTCGGGGAAGCGACGGCGATACTGGCCGGCGACGCGCTGCTGGCGCTCGCCTTCGAGGTGGCGAGCGAGGCGACGGACGATCCGGCGAAGGCGCTGCGGAGCGTGCGTTTGCTGGCGCGGGCTACCGGCGCCGCGGGCATGGTCGGGGGGCAGGTGCTGGACATCGCTGGCGAGTGCCGTGCGCTCTCTGCCGACGAGCTGGAACGGATGCATCGCTTGAAGAGCGGCGCCCTCATCCATGCCGCGGTGGCGCTCGGCGCTGGCGCCGGCGACTTGCCGGCGGAGGAGATGGCCGCATTGGACGGTTTCGGGCAGGAGATCGGCTTGGCGTTCCAGATCCAGGACGACGTGCTCGACGCGACGGCGGAGACCTCGCGCCTTGGCAAGCCGCGCGGCTCCGACGCGCAACGGGGCAAGTCCACCTACGTGCGTCTGCTCGGCCTTGACGCGGCCAAGCAGGCTGCCGAACAACGCCTTGAGAGTGCGCTACGGCATTTGGCGCCGTTCGGCGATCGGGCCGAGCACTTGGCTTCCCTCGCCACGGCGATGGTGCGCCGCGACTACTGACGCCTGAATCGTCGGACGAACGGCCTTCGGCGAGCGCCGCGAACCTCCTACTCCGCGACAGCCACCGCCAAACGCTCCGCCGCATCCGCGAACTTGCGGAACGCGGCGCCGGCGAGCACGCCTTGCAGCGGCATGGGCAGAGGATCGGGCGCGTCGGGATCGGTCCACGCATCGGTCCACGCGGACTTGAGCTGGCGCGTGTACTTGCCCGTGCGGCTGCGCGAACGCACGGTTTGGCGCGAGTTCGCGGTGAGCATCTTCTCCTTCACCACCGGCAGCGTCTCGGCTTCGGCAGTCGTGAGCCAGACCGAGCCTGTCCACACCCCGGCCGCGCCCATCGCCATGCAGGCCGCCATCTGCCGGCCGGTGACGATGCCGCCAGCCGCCAGCACATGCGAACGGCCGCCGTAGGGTTCCAGCGCTTGCAGCGCCTCGGGCAGCAGCACCATGGTGGAGACTTCGCCGCAGTGTCCGCCGGCTTCGGTGCCGGCGACGATGATGACGTCCACGCCGGCTTCGGCGTGCTTGACGACGTGTTCCCGGGCGCCCGCCAGCGCGCCGACCTTGATGCCTTTCGCCCGCGCCCGCTCGAACATGAACCCCGGCGGCACGCCCAGCGCGTTCACCACCATCTTCACCGGATGCGCGAAGGCCGCATCGAGAATCTTCGACGCGCCGACTTCGCGCATGTTGTCGCCGAGACCTTCCGGCGCCGAGTGCGCCCACAAGTCGGCGGTGTCGATGTCGTGCCGTGCCAGCAGTTCGGCGATGTAGCGCTTGTGGTCCGCGGGGATGCGGTCCTCCAGCTCGGTGGCGGTGAGCGCCTGCTCCTTGCTGTCCATGCTGGTCGGCACCAGCAGATCGACGCCGTAGGGCTTGCCGTGAACGTGGTCGTCGATCCAGCCGAGCTCGATGTCCAGGGTCTTCGGCGAGTGGCCAGCGGCGCCGAGAACGCCAAAGCCGCCGGCGCTGCTCACCTCGGCCACCACGTCCCGACAGTGGCTGAAGGCGAAGAGGGGAAACTCGATGCCAAGTTCGTCGCAGAGTTTGGAGTTCACGGGCGGCCTCGCTGGTTGGAGATGAAGGAAGCGCTGATCCTAAGGCGCGCGCCGATGGCGCACAATCTTGCAAAGGCCGGTGGCCAGATGGATTGGCGAATCCGGTCAGCCGCACGCCGCCCAGGAGCAAGAGGCGGGCAGTTCCTTCTCTAGGCCGAACATCACGCGGATGATCTGGCCTTCGTGCATCACTTCGTGCTCCGCCACTTCCGCCAGCAGCCGCTCGCGATGGGGCGTCCAGTCGCGCACGGAACGCACGGCGTCGAGCAGCGCGGCGCCGGACGTGTGGAGCTTGTCGATGAACTCGGCGCGGTCGAGCCTGGTCGCCGACGAGCTCCAGCCCTGCATTTCGCCCGCCGCGATGGCCTTGGCGTAGCTCTCGCGGGTGCCCACCACGCACCACAGATGCAGCGCCACCGAGCGGTGCTTGGGAACGTCCAGCGGCGCCTTGATCGTTTCGTCGTCGATCTCCTGGACGAGGTCGGCATAGAAGCCGATGCGCCGCTCGAGGTTCTCGATGACGGTGTTACGCATGTCGCTCTCCTCGATTCGCCCTTGGCTTCTTCGCCCGTCGCTCTCAGAACCGCTGCGCGTCGAGCGCCATGACGCTGCTTGAACCTGCGGCGATGCTCTGCTCCAAGGCGAGGGTCTTCGGCAGCAGTTTGGCGTAGTAGAACCTGGCCACGTCGCGCTTGTTGCGTTCGCCGTCGCGGTCGGCGGCGGCCATCTTCGCCCACAGCCAGGCGTAGATCGCAAGCCCGGCAAGTTCCAGGAAGTCGCTGGCGACGGCGCCGGGCAGGTCCGGGTCCTCGATGGCGCCGGCCAAGCTCGTTCCGGCGCGGGTCAAGGTGTCGAAGGCGGCCTGCAGCGGCGCGGCGAACTCGTCCGCCACGGCGTCGCTGCGGAACTCGTCGATCAGGCCGCGCAGGGTCTTGCCGCCGTCGCGGAGCACCTTGCGGCCGATGAAGTCGAGCGCCTGCACGCCGTTCGTGCCCTCGTAGATCTGGCTGATGCGGATGTCGCGCACGATCTGCTCCACGCCGTGCTCGACGATGTAGCCATGGCCGCCGTACACCTGCTGCGCCAGCAACGCGCACTCCATGCCGCGGTCGGTGAGGAACGCCTTGGCCACCGGCGTGAGCAGGTCCGCCGCGGCTTGCGCCGCCTTGCGCTCGTCCGGCGCCTTGGCGTGGCTGGCGCGATCCAGCATCAGGCCGACGTAGGCGGCGAGTGCCCGGCCGCCCTCGATGAACGCCCGCTGGGTCAGCAACATGCGCCGCACGTCCGGGTGGACGAGGATCGAGTCGGCCGGCCCGGATGCGTTCTGCGGCCCTCTGGCGGCGCGGCCCTGCAGCCGCTCCCGGGCGTAGGCGGCGGCGTTCTGGTAGGCGAGTTCCGCCAGGCCGAGACCCTGGATGCCGACCGAGAGCCGGGCGTGGTTCATCATCGTGAACATGCCGGCGAGGCCTTGGTTCGGTTCGCCCACCAAGTGGCCGACGGCGCCGTCGTAGTTGATGACGGAAGTGGCGCTGCCGCGAATGCCCATCTTGTGTTCGATGGCGCCGCTGGCGAAGCCGTTGCGGGCGCCGTCGGGCAGGAACTTGGGCACGAGGAAGAGCGAGATGCCCCGGCTGCCGGCAGGCGCGTCCGGCAGCTTCGCCAGCACCAGGTGGACGATGTTCTCCGCCAGATCGTGCTCGCCGCTGGTGATGAAGATCTTCGTGCCGGTGATGGCGTAGCGGCTTGCGTCGAGGGGCTCGGCGCGGGTGCGGATCATGCCGAGATCGGTGCCGGCGTGGGACTCCGTGAGCGCCATCGCGCCCGTGCATTCGCCGCCGTAGAGCTTCGGCAGATAGGCGCGCTTCAAGGCGTCGTCGGCATGGGCGGCGATGCAGATGCCAGCGCCGACGGTGAGCGCGCCGTACAGATAGAGGTTCGTGTTGGCGCCCCAGAACATTTCCTCGACGTGCGCCGTGAGCATCTTCGGCAGGCCTTGGCCGCCATGCGCCTGCTCGCCGGAAACGCCGAACCAGCCGCCTTCGGCCAGTGCGGCGAAAGCGTCCTTGAAGCCCGGCGGCGCGTTTACAACGCCGGAGTCCCAGTGCGCCCCTGCCGCGTCGCTGCTTTGGTAGAGCGGCAGCATCACCTCGCGCGCCAGCTTGGCGGCTTCGTCCAACACCGCCTTGGCGAGATCGGCATCGAGGTCCATGCCCTCCATCCGCGCCCACTCGGCGTCCGCATGGAAGACGTCGAACAGCACGAAGGCCATGTCGTTGGCGGGAGGCGCGTAGATCAGCATGGCGGGCGGCTCCAGATCGTGGCTAGAAGTGCGACACGCCGCCGTCGATGGCGATGGTGTCGCCGGTGTGGTAGCTGCTCTCGTCGCTGGCGAAGTACACGGCGATGCCCTTGAAATCCGCCGGCTGGCCCCAGCGCCGCTGCGGAATGCGCTTGATGACCTTGGTTTGGAACGCTTCGGTCTCGAAGGCGCGCTCGGTCATGGCGGTTTCGATCCAGCCTGGGATGATGGCGTTGGCGCGGATGCCGTAGCGGGCCTGCCCCACGGCGAGGGATTGGATCAAGGCGATGACGCCGGCCTTGGTGGCGGAATAGTGCTCGCTGCCGGCAGCGCCGAAGCGGGCCGTGCCGCTGCTGGTGACCACCAGCGAACCGCCGCCGATGGTCTTCATGTGCTTCACCGCTTCGCGGAAAGTGAACATCACGCCGTCCATGTTCACCTTGAACACGCGGTGCCATTCCGCCGGCGTCATGGCGTCGAACGCCGCCCCGCCGCCGCCGACGCCGGCGTTGGCGAAGCAGGAATCCACGCGCCCGAAGCGCTCGAGCGTCTCGGCGAAGGACGCCTCCACCTCGTCTTCGTTGGCGACGTTGCAGCGCAGCGCCTGCACTTGGGCATCGGGGCGCAGCGCCTCGAGCCGCGCCTTGGCAGCGGCGTTCTTCTCCTCGTTGGTGCCCCAAATGCTCACCGCGGCGCCGTGCTCCACCAGCCCTTCGGCGAAGCCGAGGCCGATGCCGCCGTTGCCGCCGGTCACCAGCGCCACCTTGCCCGTCAAATCGAACATGCCGATCCCCTGCCTTCTGCCGTCGATGGCAATGAGAATATCGCCAAGCGCCGCACCATGTATAGAATGCGTGCGTGTTGGCGATTCAAGAGCGGAGGGGCTGGGAATGGAGAGTGCGGCGACGCAAATCAGCGACGAGGTGAAGGCGCTTGGCCTCGAGCGCCATGTGCTGGAGCTCGAAACGGACGGCCTGACCGTGCTGCCGCCGGAAGCGACCGGCGTGGACGGGGCGCTGCTCGAGCGCTGCACCGAGCAGCTGCTGGCGCGGTTCACGGAAGTCACCGGCGGGTGCGGCATCTCGCTGGCGGAAGGGCCGACCGGCGAGCTGGCGTGGCCGGAGGTCAAGCAAGGGCTGCTCGCGCAGCGCGGCAAGGACGCGCCGCCGCCGTCGCAGATGCTCATCCAGCAGTTGCTGCAGATCGACCGCTGCTTCCGCGACCTGTTCGTCAATCCGGCAGTGGACGCCTTGATCGACCACTTGATCGGCCGCCTGCCCTCGAAGGAGAAGGCGCGGCGTCTTTCCAGCACCAATTCCTTCGTCAAGTGGCAGGGCGAGTACGGCTACGGCCCAACCCTCGGCCTGCACTGCGACCAAGGCGCGAACCCGCTGCCCTGGGGCACCCGCGCGCTCACCGCGAACGCCACTTGGTGCCTCACCGAGTACACCTTGGAGGACGGCGCCTTGGCCTACGTGCCGGGGTCGCACCGTTCCAACGCCCATCCGTCGGCTGGCGCGGCGAAGCTGGCCAAGCCGGTGGTGTGCAAGCCCGGCGCGGTGATCGTCTGGCCGGGCAGCACTTGGCACGGCGCCTTTCCGAAGCGCACGCCCGGCTTGCGGCTGAACGCCGTCGCCTACTACCGCCACCAGGCCGTGCTGCCGCAGGAGAACCTGAAGGTCACCATGAAGGATCAGCCTTGGGAGGACTGCGCCGACCCGGCCATGCTGCGCGAGCTCATCGGCTTCGACGACGTGTTCCCCTACGAACAACAGAACTACCCCGTGCCGCAGTTGGCGAGCGCGGCGTAGGTACCGATTCGGGGCGCAACCGGAGCGGGCGGTTCAGTCGTGGAAGCGAAAGGACACAGCGACGCCGGGTGCGTGCGCGAGGAGAACCAGGACGTCTTCGCCGTGCGCGAAGACCTCGGCCTCGCCGTGCTGGCGGACGGCATGGGCGGCACGCGGGCCGGCGGCGTGGCGGCGGAAATGGCCGTCGAAGCGGCGCTGGAACACCTCTCCGCCGCATCCAAGCAAGGCCCGCTCAAGCCCGACCACCTGGGCGCGGCAGTGCGCGTGGCCAACGAGCGCGTGATCGGGATGTCCGGCGCCGTCTCCGCCTACCGCGGCATGGGATCGACGCTGGTGGTGGCGCACTTCGGCGCGGAGAACTGGGTCGCCCACGTCGGCGACTCCCGCGCCTACCGCTTCCGCGACGGGGCCTTCGATCCCATCACCAAGGACCACAGCCTCGTGCAGGAGTGGGTGGACTCCGGCGCGATCTCCCCCGAAGAAGCCCTCCGCGCCCCCAACCGCAACGTCATCACCCGCGCCATCGGCGCAAAGCCCACCGTGCAGCCGGAGTTGACGGCAGCGGACATCGCCCCGAACGACGTGATGCTGCTATGCAGCGACGGCCTCACCGGCATGTTGACGGACAAGCAGATCGCGGGGTTGCTGGCGGATGGCGGGGAGGACTTGGAGGCGACGTCCGCGGCACTGGTGGAGGCTGCGAAAGACGCGGGGGGAATGGACAACGTGACGGTGGTGCTGGTGCGCTGCTAGGGGTTCCGCCTCCGGCTGCGACGCACAGGGAGCCAATCCTTGTCTATTCACCAATTTGGCCATCCCCACAACTACCGGGTGTTGCGGGAGATCGAAATCGACTTGGGGCCTGCCACACTTGAGGCTCGCGATCGCATCGCCGCAGGTCACCACAAGCGGTTCACGCCGTAGCTGTCGAACACGGCCTCGATGGACACGAGGGCCAGACCATGCACGACGGCTTGCGCGATGAGCATTCGGTCGAACGGGTCTCGGTGCGGCCCCGGCAGCTGCCCCGCCCGCTGCGCATCGTTCACGGTGATGGCAAGCTCCTCGAAGCCTTGATTGGCGACGGCGCCTGGCACGTCTTGCGCCACCAGTCCGGCTTGCGGCAGCTTGCCGAGGCGGTGCTTCGTGGCGATTTCCCAAGCGGTCGCCGCGCTGACCAGCACATCGTTGGCATCGTCCTCAATGGCGGCACGAGCATCGGCGGACAACTGCCTGCTTCCGGCCAGCCACCAGAGGAACGCATGGGTGTCGAGCAGCAGCCTCACTCGCCCCTGCCTTCCCAGAGCGCCAGTTCTTCCTCCGGCAGGGGATCGAGGATGCCGTCGTCCACCACGATTTGGCCCTTCATCGCGCCAAAGCGCCGCTTCCCCTTGGGCTTGCACGCCACGAGGCGGGCGACGGGCTCGCCGCGCCGAGCGATCACGACCTCCTCGCCGTCTTCCGCCAAGGCAAGCAGGCGCGAGAGCTGGGTCTTCGCTTGGTGGACGTTGACGGTGGGCATGGTGCGGTCTTCGCGTGGGCTTGGCTAAGAGCATAGTCCGATTGTGGCGTGGAAGACACGGCCGATTCGCCGCACCGGCATCGTCTCCGGCAGTGGTCGTTCTGCGCCGCTACAATGTAGTCTCCAAGCAACGGCCCACGCTTTGCCCAGTTTCTTCGAACAGCCGATTCTCAACTCGCCCTACGAGCGTCCGCAGCGGCATTGGGAGCTCGACGAGGGCGCCCTACCCACCGCATCGTCGAAAACCGGCGCGAGGCGTCCTTCATCACGCCCATCCCCAAGCCCAGGCGCTTGCAGCGTGGCCAGCGCCAACTCGCCCTCGACGAGGCCGCGGCCGAAGTAGACACCGCCAACCAGCAGTATCAGCATGCGCACGTCATCAACGGCGTGCGCCAGCAGGTCGCCGCGTGGCGGGAACTGCCGGAACGCCAGTGGAAGGTGACGCCGGAAACGGCGCGGCTGCTCAAGCACTGGCGGCACCATCCGTTCGCCGGCATCCGGCCTTTCTTCTGCCAGGTGGAGGCCGCCGAGACCGTGATCTGGCTGATGGAAGTTGCGCCGAAGCTCGGCCGCCAAGCGCGGAGCTTCCTCGATCACCTGCAGGACGCCAACGAGCAGGCGAACCCAGGCCTCAGCCGCCTCGCGCTGAAGCTCGCCACCGGCGCCGGCAAGACCACCGTGATGGCCATGCTCATCGCCTGGCAGACGGTAAACGCAGTGCGCCGCCCGAACAGCCCGCGCTTCACCCGCGGCTTTCTGGTGGCGACGCCCGGCATCACCATCCGCGATCGTCTGCGCGTGCTGCTGCCGAACGACCCGGAGAGCTACTACGCCAGCCGCGAACTCGTCCCCACGGACATGCTGGCGGACCTCGGCCGCGCCGAGATCTTCATCACCAACTTCCACGCCTTCATGCGCCGCGAGCGGGTGCAGATGTCCAAAGGCACGCGGCGGCTGCTGCAGGGCCAAGGGCCCGGGCAGGAGCCGGCCACGCTGGAGACCGAAGGCCAGATGCTGCAGCGCGTGTGCGGGAAGCTGATGGGCATGAAGAACGTGCTGGTGTTCAACGACGAAGGCCACCACTGCTACGCCGCCAAGCCCGAGGAACTGAGCGAGGAAGGAACGCTCAAGGGCGAGGAACGTGGCGAAGCGCAGAAGAACAAGGAGGCGGCGCGGATGTGGATCGGCGGCCTGCACGTTCTCCAATCCAAGCTCGGCGTCAGCCGCGTGATCGACCTCTCCGCCACGCCGTTCTTCCTGCGCGGCTCCGGCTACGCCGAGGGCACGCTCTTTCCGTGGACGATGACGGATTTCTCGCTGATGGACGCCATCGAGTGCGGCATCGTCAAGCTGCCTCGTGTGCCGGTGGCGGACAACGTGCCGAGCGGCGAGATGCCGAAGTTCCGCGAACTCTGGGCGCACATCGGCAAGCGCATGCCGGGCGCTGGAACCAGAAAGCGCAGCCTGGACCCGCTGGCGCTTCCGGCCGAGCTGCAAACCGCCTTGGAAGCGCTCTACGGCCACTACGAGAAGACCTTCGAGGCATGGCGAGACGCCGGCGTGCGCGTGCCGCCGTGCTTCATCGTGGTCTGCAACAACCAGGCGACGTCCAAGCTGCTCTACGACTACATCTCGGGGTTCCAGGTGGCCGGGGAGAGCGGCGAGGATGGCGAGGCGGCCGCACCCCGCCTGGAACAAGGCCGCCTGCCGCTGTTCCGCAACTTCGACGAACAGGGCCAGCCGCTCGCCCGCCCCAACACCCTGCTGATCGACAGCGAACGGCTGGAATCCGGCGAGGCCCTGGACGCCAAGTTCCGCGCCATGGCGGCGGACGAAATCGAGCGCTTCCGCCGCGAGCGCGTGGAACGCACCCGCGACTTGGCCAGCGGCGAGAAGATCTCCGACCAGGACCTGCTGCGCGAAGTGATGAACACCGTCGGCAAGGAGGGCGCCCTGGGCGGTTCCATCCGCTGCGTGGTTTCCGTTTCCATGCTCACCGAGGGCTGGGACGCCAACACCGTCACCCACGTTCTGGGCGTGCGCGCCTTCGGCACCCAGCTGCTGTGCGAACAAGTGGTGGGCCGCGCTCTGCGCCGCCAATCCTACGAGTTGAACGAGGATGGCCTGTTCGGCGTCGAGTACGCGGACGTGCTGGGCATCCCCTTCCACTTCACCGCCGAACCCGTGGTGGTAAAGCCGCGCCCGGTCGCTCGGCCGGTTCACATCAAGGCAATTCGGCCAGAGCGCGACGCATGCGAGATCGTCTTCCCGCGTGTCGTCGGCTACCGCGTGGAACTGCCGGAGGAGCAGGTGCGCGCGCGCTTCGACGACGACTCCACGCTGGCGCTCACCCCGGACCTCGTCGGCCCGTCCATCACCCGCAACGAAGGCATCGTCGGCGAAGGCGTGGACCTCACCTTGGAGCGCCTGAACGCCTACCGCCACAACACCATCGCCTACCACCTGACCAAGCGCCTCATGGAGACCAAGTGGCGCGCGCCGGGCGAGCCGCCCAAGCTGCACCTCTTCGGCCAGCTCAAGGCCATCGTGCTCCATTGGCTGGCCACGCACTTGGTGTGCAAGGGCGACACACGCCCGGCGCAGCTGCTCTACCTGGCGCTCGCGGACATGGCCTGCGAGCGCCTCGCCAGCGCCATCGTCGCCCAGCACGTCGGCGAGAAGCCCATCCTCGCCACCCTCGACCCCTTCAATCCCCAAGGCAGCAGCGCCGACGTGAGTTTCCGCACCGCCAAGAAGGCCATCTGGCGCACCGACGCCAGACGCTGCCACGTGGACGCCGCCGTGTGCGACAGCGACTGGGAGATGGAACTCTGCCGCCTGCTGGAATCCCACCCCGACGTGCTGTCGTACGTGGCGAACCAGGGCCTCGGCTTCGCCGTGCCCTACCGCATGGGCGGCGAAGCCCGCGCCTACGTCCCGGACTTCATCGTCCGCATGGACGACGGCCACGGCGCGGACGACCCGCTGAACCTGGTGGTCGAAGTGAAGGGCTACCGCCGCGAAGACGCCAAGGCGAAGAAGCAGACGATGGAGAACTACTGGGTGCCGGCCGTGAACCAGCTGGGCGATTTCGGGCGCTGGGCGTTCGTGGAGCTCAAGGACGTGTACACGATGCGGGGGGATGTGGATGGGGCGTTGGCCACGGACTTCGGCAAGCGGCTTGCGCCGTTGTTGTCGCACAGGGCCGACCTGCAGAACGCAACGAAGGGCACCTAAACGAAGCGTCGTGGCGCACCGTGGTACGCTCAAGCGTAGGCCATGCACGAGGACAATACCCATGGGCGAGATCGTCACTCGCCTCGAACTCGAGAATGCGGCGGACCGGGAAATCGTACGCCTCGGCTTGCGGGAGGAGTCCAGTGTGCGCCACGCTTCGGTGGATGGCGTCGTGGACACTGGCGCGGCCATGTTGACGCTGCCGCAGAACGTCGTCGAACGCCTAGGCTTGCCGATCCACGACACGGTCATCGTGTCGTATGCGGACGAACGCAAGGAAGAGAGGCACGTCGCCGGGCCGTTGCGCATTCGCATCGGCAACCGCGCGATGAGCGCAGACTGCGTGGTGGGGCCGCCGCTCAGCGAACCCCTAGTCGGCCAGATCGTGCTCGAACGCTTGGACCTGATCGCGGACTGCGCGAATGGCAGCGTGGCCCCGCGCCCCGAGTCGCCAGACTACCCGCTGCTCAAGCTGAAGTGACTCGCTTGCACGCCAGCGACCGCCGACGCAATCGAGGCCGCGGCAGTCGCCGTCGATTGACGACATGACTTGGGTGCAGCACCACAGGACGAGCGAGGCATACGCATCAGAGGCGGAGGCGTGTGTGCGTCTCGGCAAACACGAAGACGCACGAGCGCTCTACGCCTCGGCAGCGGCAGCCGAAGGGCGGGCGCTCGAGGAACTTGACCTCGCCAAAGCCCGAACCTATGGCATCACCGCCGTGAGCGCCGCCTCGCTGTACTTCAAGGCTGGCCAGTTGGACTGCGCCGAACGCATCGCGACAGCGAGCATGGCGTTCGACCGGTTGCCCGCATTCGCCCGGCATCAGCTACAGCACATCTTGCTCCTGTCCGGCAAGCTGCTTGCGCGAGCGCACAGGGGTGATAGCGAGTGCCAGCCGAACAGTCAGCCATGAACCATCACCCCTACACCGACGATGAGCTCGCTCAACTGAAAGCCATGCCCAAGCGAGCGACCAATCCAAGTGCGCGTTGGCAGGAGAAGCCGAGCGCCGCACCCGCACACCGTCAGCGCAACTTTCAAGTCGTCGCACGGGAGGCGGAACGCTTTGTGATTTACCAGCGGGAGAACTTGGCCGACGCGGCCGATTTCTCCTGCGGCATTCGCTACTGTCCGCTCGGCGCGGTGCCAATCATGCTCGCTCGCTACAACGGCGACAGTCACAAGCACGGCGAAATCGCGTACCGCCCGCACATCCACAGCACAACGGCGGCGGCGATTTTGGCCGGCCGGGCACCCGATTCCGAAGCCAGAGAGACCGACCGGTACTCCACCCTGGAGGGTGCGTTGGCTTGTCTTCTGGAGGACTACAACATCACGGGAATCAATGCACTACGCGATGAACCAAGGCTCTTTCCATGACCATCGACGAACAGGCGCTACGAGACCTCCTGTGCGAACGTCTGTGTCAGGACGTGGGCATTGATCGGCGTCCCGACGGCGCATTGATGCGCGCACACAGTTCCGCTTCCCCGAGGACGAGTTCCGCTTCCCCGATGGCGACGGGTTTCCCATCCACCTTTCGGAAGCGCCAGCCGGCGGCCTTCGCCTTTCGGACCGTGGCCACACGCTGATGCACATCAGCTACGACCACGACGTGGATGCGTTCATGGATGGCACGCGCGGGGCGCTCTTGGAGCGCATCGTTGCCGAAAGCGGCTTGCAACGAGAGGGCGGCGCGTTCTGCTTGGACACACCGGCGGACAAGCTGCCAGAGGCGTTGTTCCAATTGGGGCAGGCGCTCACCAGAATCTACGACCTCACGTTTCTGTCGCGCTCTAGGGTTGGCTCGACGTTCTACGACGACTTGGCGACGCTGCTTGGCAACTTGGTGGACGAATCCCGAATGCAGCGCGACTACGAACCGGATGTGCCCAATGGCGGTAGGTACCCGGTGGACTACCGCATTGATGGCCGTGACGACCTTCCCCTGTTCCTTTACGGCGTCCCGAATCGCGACAAGGCTCGGCTGACGACCATCATGCTGTCCCACTTCCATCGCCATGAGCTGTCGTTCGAGTCGATCATCGTCTTCGAGAATCAGACGGAGATTCCGCGCATGGACTTGGCGAGGCTCTCCGACGTTGGCGGCGAGATGATCTCCTCCCTTGATGCCAGCGACGACTTCAGCCGCAAGTTGCTGCGGCGGGTTGCGGCCTGAGGGGCCTGAGGGCAAGGTTTGCATGGCCCGGAAGACTCGGCAGCGCAAGCGCGTGGAGGCGTTGACGCATGACGGTGCCTCGCGCAAGAACATCCCCACGGCGGAGTACCAGACGGCGTTGGCGGCGGACGACCGCTCGCCCATCGAGGTGGCCTACGAGCGCACCAATCGGGACTTGGACCCGCAGCTGGTGCGGCGTGGGAAGGACGTGCAGGACTGGGCCGATCTCGTGGTGCCGGCGCCGCCGCTCTTCATTCAGGAGAAGGTTCACCCGAAGGCGCTGATCGACGACCTGTTGCGCCAGAGCGCCAAGACGCGGGCGCAAGCGGCGCCGCAGGTGGATCTGTTCGCGGACTTCAACGGCCTGCCGGACGACAACGCCCGCACCGAGTTCTACCAGCACGACGCCAACTGGGCGGGGCCGAGCGCGAGGACTGCGCCACATCGGAACCGCAGTCTGACGCCGCCGCTTCCTATGGTTTAGGCTCTATGCCATCGAGAGCAAGGGCATGTCCGAGCGAGGACCGAGCATGGCTCGAAGCGATCTGCTGCTGACGCTGGTGAAGGCCGGTTCGTGCGGCGACACCAAGGCGGTTCGGGCGGCGGCGGAAGCCATCATTGCCGAGGAACGGGCGAAGCGCCACAACGTGCTGGCGGACCGACTGGCCGAGGCCATGCATGTGAATGGCAACCCCCCGTTGGGCGGCGGATTCGTCGGGCCTGCCAGGGCGCCGCACCGCGAGTTCCTCATCGAGCTCACGCCCCGTCGGCGGCTTGAAGACCTGATGCTCTCGGACGTCAACCTCGAAGCGTGCCGGGAGCTGATCGAAGAACAGCATCGTGGGTCGGTGCTGCGCACGCACTCCATGGAGCCAAGGCACCGTGTGCTGCTCGTCGGCCCGCCCGGCAACGGCAAGACGTCCTTGGCAGAGGCCATTGCGGAAGCGCTGGCGGTGCCGTTCTTCGTGGTGCGCTACGAAGCGATGATCGGCAGCTTCCTCGGCGAGACGGCGGCAAGGCTGAAGCGCGTTTTCGACTACGCCCGCACCACTCCCTGCGTGCTGTTCTTCGACGAGTTCGACGCGGTGGGCAAGGAGCGGGGCGACCTGCACGAGACTGGCGAGATCAAGCGCGTGGTTACCTCGCTGCTGATGCAGGTGGACGATCTGCCGAGCTACACGGTGGTGGTGGCGGCAACCAACCATGCGGAACTACTCGACCGCGCCGTGTGGCGGCGATTCCAAGTTCGGCTGCTGCTCAATCCGCCCTCAAGGAAGGCCCTCACAACCTACATCGGGCGTTTCGCAGCCACGTTGGACGAGTCGATGGGCAGGGCCCCGGAGACGATCGCGAAACGCTTGAGCAAGGTGAGCTACGCCGAGGCCGAGGAGTTCTGCCGCGACGTGCGGCGACGGAGCATCTTGGCGATGGGCGAGAAGCCGATGGCCACCATCGTGGCGGAACGGCTGACGCAATGGTCGGCAAGGCAACGTGCGTCCGTTGGCAAGGAGTTTGGCAATGACGGACTTTCCGCTGCTGCCGCTTCCGACGCCGGAGAGTGACGACAGGCCTGCCGGCCCTAGGGGTGGCGGAAGGCCCATCGTACCGACGCCGCGGCGCCAAGGCGAACGCCTGCAGCCGACGTTCCAGCGCGTTCAGGACGTCTTCGACAGAGGCGACGATCCTCTGACGCTGCTGGCCGATCCATCCGCGATTGCGCCCGAGCGGGCATTGGTATTCGAGGTGGCGGGCAACGTGGATGCACTCGGTCGGGCCGTGAGCAACCTCCCGGGATTGGAGTATCTCGGTGACGAAGCCTTGGAGTTCGAGCCGGACGAAGACTTCGCGGAGGCCGACACCCGGCAAGGTCGAGAAGGGCAGCCGCGACTCGATAGGCCGGTTCGCGGACGGTTGTACCTGACAATGCCCGACACACGAGCATTGCAGGGACTGCTCAGTCTGTGGAATCGCCACCAACGCGGCCAGAGGCCGGGCTATGGCAACCAGCCGTGGTTCGACTTGTTCGATCAGCTACACCGCCTGCGTGCGTGGAGCCCGGAGGATCGGCTGCCGGACGACACCGTGGCGTATCTGAACGAGCGCCTTGAGGACGGTAGCGATGACGTGCGTTTGGAAGTGGAGCTCTGGTGGCGCGGCAATACTCGCCGAGTGCAATCGAGATTCGTCGAGGCCGTCCAAGCGGCGGACGGCCAGATCGTCCATCAGGCGTCCATCGCAGAGATTGGCTATCAAGCCGCTCTGGTGGATGTGCCCGTTGCCGAGGTTCGTCGCTTGGCCATGCGTGAAGAAGTTGCGCTGGCAATCTGCGACGACATCATGCTGATACGGCCGCAATCGACGGCCGCATTCCCTGCCGACGCAAAGGAAACTGACGCGGGCCGCCCATTAGAACAGCCGTCCGCGCCAGATGGGCCTTCTATTGCTGCCATATTCGACGGCGTGCCTGTACTCGCGCACCGGCTTTTGGACGCCCGTGTCGAACTCCACGATCCCGATGGCCTCGCCGATCAAAGTGAAGTGTCCGAGCGGTTCCATGGGACGGAGATGGCATCGCTCGTAATTCACGGTGACCGCAACCTTCACGAGACGCCGCTGACCCGACCGGTCTACTTCCGGCCAGTCCTCTACGCCCCGGGGGGCGGTCGGAGGGAAATAACCCAGCCCGACCGCCTATTGGTAGACACGATCTATCGCGCAGTGTTGAGAATGCGCGAAGGGGAGGGCGACATGATGCCGGAGGCTCCGGAAGTCTTCATCGTCAATCTGTCGTTGGGCGACGAGTTCCGGCCTTTCGCAGGCCCGATGAGCCCCTGGGGAAGACTGCTTGATCACTTGGCGGCCCGATTCGGGCTGCTCTTCATCGTCAGCGCCGGCAATGTCAATACGAGCCTTCCCGTGCCAGCGTTCCAAGGCATCACGGACTTTGAGGCGGCGAGCCAAATCGACCGCCAGCAAGCGGTTCTCAAGGCACTTGGCAACCAGCGCTCCCAACGGACCTTGCTCTCGCCTGCCGAGGCGCTGAACCCAGTCACGGTCGGTGCTTGGCACGAGGACGCTGTGGAATCGCAGCCGTCCAGTTTGATCTATCGTCCTTATGTGGACGACGGACCCAACATCAGCTCGGCGATGGGCCTCGGGCACAACCGGGTGGTCAAGCCGGACATCTTCATGCCCGGCGGAAGAGAATATGTACGCACGGTGAGCGTCGGCGGCGGTTTGATTGTGAAAGCCGCCGAGCCGGGTCGTGTCTACGGCCTGAAGGCGGCGGTGCCCGATGAGGATGGGCGACTTGATCGCGAAGGGCTGACGGCCGGAACCAGTGCGGCCACAGCCCTCGCCACGCGAAGCGCACATCGCCTGTTCGATGCATTGATGGACGAAGACAACGGCGGCGTTCTTCAGGACGCAGACCGACGCTACTACGGCGTCGTCATCAAGGCCCTTCTTGTCCACCGTGCTCAGTGGGGCGAAGTGGGCGTGCAACTTGAAGGCATCTACGGCCCAACCGGGCCTGGAACATACGTTGCGAGGCGCGACAACATCGCACGTGTGCTCGGCTATGGACGTCCAGACGTCGAGGAGGCCATAACGTGCGCCGCCAATCGAGCGACGCTTGTAGGCTACGGCGAGGTTGCCGCCGATGGTACGGCCTCGCTGTTCCGAGTACCGCTTCCCAGCAGTTTGGAGCGCGTCACCGAGCCGCGCACCATTACGCTGACCTTGGCGTGGTTCTCGCCAGTGAACATTCGCCATCGCGCCTACCGAAGGGCAAAGCTGGAGATCGCGCCCAACGACTTCAAGACAAGCGCTGGCGTCGAACGCTCGCCGAACCAACCTTCGGACAAGTCTGGGCCACGCGGTTCGCTATTGCATGTGCGCTACGAAGGCGACCGTGCGGTGCCTTTCGTGGATGGCGGGCATCTTTCGTTCCGCGTCTTCTGCCGGGCGCAAGGTGGCCCGCTCGACGAGCGAATCAGGTATGGCCTAGCCGTCACCATTGAAGCGGGGGAACACGTTCCGGTCTATCAGGAAGTGCAGCAACGCCTAGGAGTTCGGCCTCGTGGCACGATCTGACGCCGAGAAAGACCGCCGTGAGGTCTGAGGTCACCTAGGAGCGCGACGTGAGCTGCTCAGAGCCGCTACAAGGAGATAGACGTGGCTAGCAAACGAAAGCGGACGCCGAAGCGTGTGGAGGCGTTGACGCATGACGATGCGTCGCGCAAGAACATTCCCACGGCGGAGTACCAGACGGGGTTGGCGGCGGATGATCGCTCGCCCATCGAGGTGGCCTACGAGCGCACCAATCGGGACTTGGATCCGCAGCTGGTGTGGCGTGGCAAGGACGTGCAGGACTGGGCCGATCTCGTGGTGCCGGCGCCGCCGCTCTTCATTCAGGAGAAGGTTCACCCGAAGGCGCTGATCGACGACCTCTTGCGGCAGAGCGCCGAGACGCGGGCGCAAGCGGCGCCACAAGTCGATCTGTTCGCGGACTTCAACGGTCTGCCGGACGACAACGCCCGCACCGAGTTCTACCAGCACGACGCCAACTGGGCGAACCGCATGATCCTCGGCGACAGCCTGCAAGTGATGGCGTCCCTGGCCGAACGCGAGGGCTTGCGCGGCAAGGTGCAGTGCATCTACATCGACCCGCCCTACGGCATCAAGTTCAACTCCAACTTCCAGTGGTCCACCACCAGCCGCGACGTGAAGGACGGCAAGGCGGAGCACATCACCCGGGAACCGGAGCAGGTGAAGGCGTTTCGTGACACTTGGCGGGATGGGATTCACTCGTATCTGACGTATCTGCGCGACAGGCTGACAGTGGCGCGGGACCTACTGACGGACAGCGGCTCGGTGTTCGTGCAGATCGGGGATGAGAACGTACACAGAGTGCGGGAAGTAATGGAAGAAGTGTTTGGGGAGGACAACTACGTCGTAACACTGAAGTTCTCAAAGACCGCCGGCCTCGGCGGAAGCCACCTCGACGAGACGTTTGACTACATTGTTTGGTATGCCAGAGCGAAGTCCGGCATGAAGTTCCGTCGCCCGTTCTTGAAGCGAACGCCTGGTGGCGCGGGAGCGACGCAATACCGTTATGTGATGGAAGACGGCCGCGCCAGGGAAGTCCACGATCTGAGGAAGATAGACGATGAGACGCGACTGTTTTCGCACGACAACCTGACCTCGCAGACGGGCAATAACACGACCATTTTCGCCTTCGAACTCAACGGCCACACGGTGCCCGCACCGAGGAAGGGTGGCTGGAAGTCAAACAAGCCGGGGATTGAGCGACTGGCACGAGCGAACCGCATCATTCGATTTGGGTCCACCCCACGTTATGTTCGCTACTTTGACGATGCGCCGTACTTTCCTCTCGGTTCGGCGTGGCTCGACACGAACATAAGTGGGTTCGGTGATGACAAGGTCTATGTGGTGCAAACACTCAGAAAGGTCGTCGAGCGCTGCATCCTGATGACCACCGACCCCGGCGACCTCGTCCTTGACCCCACCTGCGGTTCCGGCACCACGGCCTACGTTGCCGAGCAGTGGGGGCGGCGCTGGATCACCATCGACACCTCCCGCGTCGCCCTCGCCTTGGCCCGCGCCCGGGTCATGGGCGCCCGCTATCCCTACTACTTGCTAGCGGATTCACTGGGGGGGCGGCAGAAGGAAGCCGAACTATCGCGCAAGGCACCGTCCGAGAGCCCGACTCAGGGCGCGGTCCGTCAAGGCTTCGTCTACGAGCGTGTGCCGCACATCACCCTCAAGTCCATCGCCAACAACGCCGAGATCGACGTCATCTTCGACAACCACCAAACCGCGCTGGAACCGCTGCGCAAGAAGCTCAACAAGGCCCTCAAACAGAAGTGGGAGGAGTGGGAGATTCCGCGCAACGCGGAAGCCGAGTGGCCAGAGGATGCCCAGCGGCTTCATGCCCAGTGGTGGGAGGGGCGCGTCGAACGGCAGCGGGAGATCGACGCCTCCATCGCCGCCAAGGCGAACTACGAACACCTCTACGACCGCCCCTTCGAGGACAAGAAGCGCGTCCGCGTGGCCGGCCCGTTCACCGTGGAGAGCCTGTCACCCCACCGCGTCCTGGATGCGCAAACGGAACTCCCGGACGCGGACGGCGTCGCCGAGGCAAGGGCCGTCTATCAAGTGACTGGCGGCGAGAAGCGCGACTTCGCCGCCATCATCCTCGACAACCTGCGCACCGCCGGCGTCCAGCAGGCACACAAGGAAGACAGGATCGCCTTCACCGCGCTCACCCCTTGGCCCGGCGATGCCGTCTGCGCCGAAGGCCGCTACCCGGAAGGCGACGAGGAGACCGGCAGCGAGCGCCGCGCCGGCATCTTCGTCGGCCCGGAGTTCGGCACCGTCTCCCGCCCGGACCTGGTGGACGCCGCCCGGGAAGCCGCCGAAGCCGGCTTCGACGTGCTCATCGCCTGCGCCTTCAACTTCGACGCCGGCGCCTCGGAGTTCGCCAAGCTCGGCGCGTTGTCCGTGTTGAAGGCGCGCATGAACGCCGACTTGCACATGGCCGAAGACTTGAAGAACACCGGCAAGGGCAACCTGTTCGTCGTCTTCGGCGAACCGGACATCGCCGTGGAGGAAGCGGAGGGCGGCCAACTGCGCGTGCGCGTCCACGGCGTGGACGTGTACCACCCCGGCTCCGGCGACATCCGCAGCGACAACGCCGACGGCATCGCCTGCTGGTTCGTGGACACGGACTACAACGGCGAGAGCTTCTTCGTCCGCCACGCCTACTTCCTCGGCGCCAACGCCACGGACCCCTACAAGTCGTTGAAGACGACGCTGAAGGCCGAAATCGACGCCGATGCCTGGAACACCCTCTACAGCGACGTTTCGAGGCCGTTCGAGAAGCCGATGTCGGGGCGGATTGCTGTCAAGGTTATCAACCACTTGGGGGACGAGGTGATGAAAGTGGTGAGGGTGTGACGCACCATGCAGTCAAAGACCGTCCCAAAGAACCCCAAGATCGTGCATATCATCCACGTCGACCGCTTGCCATCCGTCATTGAGGAGGGGCGTCTTTGGTGCGATGCGGAAGCTGCACAGCGCTCATTGGCTGGCACGACCATCGGGATTGGGGAGATCAAGCAACGTCGCATGTCGCATCCACTGGCGAGCCACCCAACGCTGAAGGTCGGAGAGTGCGTGCCGTTCTATTTCTGGCCACGCTCGGTCATGCTGTTCTTGCTCGCCCGTACTAACCACCCGGCATTGGCGTATCGTGGCGGCCAAGCGCCCATCGTCCATCTCGTCGCCGACCTGCGCAAGACGGTGCGTTGGGCGGAAAGCTCCGGCTTGCGTTGGGCCTTCACGCTCTCGAACGCCGGCGCTGGTTACTTTGAGGATCGACGCACGCTGGACGATCTTGGCGACATCAATTGGGACGCAGTGCAGGCGCGGGATTGGCGGGATCCAACGGTGAAGGAGGACAAGCAGGCGGAGTTCCTCGTTGAGAACCACTTCGCTTGGCAGTTGGTCTCTCGGATCGGCGTAATGAACGGCGCGGTGCGGTGGCAGGTGGCAAAGACGCTCGCGAAGAGCGGCCACCAGCCCCGCGTGGAAGTCAAGCGAGGCTGGTACTACTAGGCGGTACGAGGAAGGAAGGGGCGATGATCGAGTTCAAAGTGGGCGACATCTTCTCCGAGGATGCCGAGGCGCTGGTCAACACCGTCAATTGCGTCGGCGTGATGGGTCGCGGCGTGGCATTGCAGTTCAAGCGGGCATTCCCGGAGAACTTCAAGGCGTATGCGGAGCGCTGCGGGCGAAAGGAGATGAAGCCGGGCGAAGTGTTCGTATTCGAGACGGCGAACTTGGGCAGCCCACGCTACATCATTAATTTCCCAACCAAGAGGCATTGGAAAGGCAAGAGCCGCTTGGAGGACATCGAGTTCGGCTTGAAGTCGCTGATCGAAGAGATCAAGGAACGAGGCATACGCTCGGTCGCGCTCCCGCCCCTCGGCAGCGGGCTTGGCGGCTTGGACTGGAACCGCGAGATTCGCCCTCTGTTGGAGAGGTCGCTTTCGGAACTCCCTGACGTCAATGTCGTTGTGTTCGAGCCGGGCGGTGGCCCACAGGATCGGCGAGCGAACCGATCCACCGACGTTCCGAGAATGACGCCAGCGCGAGCAACGCTGGTGGTGTTGATGGATGGGTACATACGGGTGCTGCTCGATCCGGAGATCACGCTGCTCGAAGTACACAAGCTGATGTACTTCATGCAAGTGGCCGGCGAGCCACTGCAGCTGCGGTTCGTCAAGGGCGTCTACGGCCCATATGCCGAGAACCTGCGGCATCAACTCAATGCGGTGGAAGGACACTTCATCTCCGGCTACTACGACGGAGGCGACAAACCAGGCAAGCCCCTCGAGTTGGTACCTGGGGCCGTCGAAGACGCGCAAGCAGTCATAGACTCGGACAAAGACGTTCGGCAGCGCATGCAACGGGTGCGTAGCCTCGTCGAAGGTTTCGAGACCGGCTACGGCCTCGAACTGCTGGCAACCGTGCATTGGGTTGCCGACCGGGAAGGGCCTCGGAACTTTGACCATTTGACGCAGCTGGTTCGGGCTTGGGGGCAACGCAAGCGTCGGTTCACCGAACGTCAACTGAAGATCGCAGCCGACAGATTGCAAGAAGGCGGCTGGATTGCGCCGTTGCGGTAGAACATGGCACCGGATCGAACCCAGTTGACAATGTTGGCCTAACGCCGATGCCGGCCGGCTATTCGACCCGCCCTTCGTACCGCCTCGGCAGGAAGGCCAGGACGAACCCGAGGTTGACCCGAAACGCACGGTCATCGCGGCGGAGCAGGCCGAGGTCCACAAGTGCGTAGGCGTCGCGAATCAGCGTGCGCCGGGAGAGGCGGGCGTATGCGCGGGCCACGTCGACGTCGAGGTTCGGCAGTTCGTCGAGCGGCACGGCGTCCGTTCGCGAAGAGAGCACGAGGGCGAGTGTGCGGCGCCGCCGATCGGTTGCGCCCGCACGCGCTTCGTTCTTCGAGAGCGTGTTTCCCTCGATAGCGGTGGTCGCAAGCGCGCCCTTGCGAGATCACTGCTGTCCCATTAACTCGGATCAATAGGAGGCTTGGATCGCCCCGTGCGGTATGATTGTGTTTGACGAAAAACCAATCGAAACACAGGGGATCCAAGCCGTGGTGCACAATAGCACGATATTCGGGCACCTGCTCAAGCTGGTGCCGAGACATGAGTTCGAGGGGCTGGCGGAAGCACGGACGGGGCGGAAAGCCGCGCAAGCTGCCGCGGTGGGGCCAGTTCGTGGCGATGGGGATGGCGCAGCTGACGGGGCGCTGCAGCCTTCGGGACATCGTGTCGAACCTGTCGGCGCAGTCGCGCAAGCTGTGCCACCTGGGCGTCGGCGAGGTGTCGCGGTCGTCGCTGGCGCGGGTGAACGCGGAGAAGCCGTGGGAACTGTACCGGGACCTGTTCGGGGCGCTGCTGGGGCGCTGCCGGTCGGCGTCGCCGGGGCACGGGTTCCGGTTCAAGAACCCGCTGTACTCGCTGGACTCGACGGTGATCGATCTGTGCCTGTCGATGTTCCCGTGGGCGAAGTTCCGGCGGACGAAGGGCGGGGTGAAGGCGCACGTGGCGCTGGACCACGCGGGGCATCTGCCGGCGTTCATGACGGTGACGGACGCGAGGACGGCGGACATCGAGGCGGCGCGGGCGCTGCGCCTGCCGAAGGGGAGCATCGTCGCGGCGGACCGGGCGTACATGGACTTCGCGTGGATCGACTCGTTGATTTCGCAAGGGATTTTCCTGGTGACGCGGCTCAAGAGGGGGGTCAGGTACCGCGTCGTGGAGAGGCGGGAAGCGAACCGGCGGCTGGGCGTCACGTCCGACCAGACCATCGAGTTCACGAGCGCGCGGGGCCGCAGGCGGCGCCCGCGCCGGCTGCGTCGGATCGGCTGCCGCGACCCGGACACGGGGAAGCGCTGCGTCTTCCTGACGACGAACTTCGACCTGTCGGCGAGGACCATCGCGGACATCTACAAGTCGCGCTGGCAGGTGGAGCTGTTCTTCAAGTGGATCAAGCAGAACCTGAAGGTGAAGAGCTTCGTTGGCACGTCGCGCAACGCCGTGCTGACGCAGCTGTGGATCGCCATGTGCATGTACCTGCTGGTGTGCCACGTGAAGTTCCTCAGCCGCCGCGGCTGGAAGCTGGGCGAAATCCTGCGCCTTCTGCAGCTCAATCTGTTCGAGCGGAGGCATCTCGACGACCTGCTCGGAAACAAGGCCCAGGCCCCGCCGATCCGTCCTCCGCAAGCCGAGATGAAGTTCGCCTGGAGTTAATGGGACAGCAATGTTGCGAGATACAGCTTGTGAAGCCCGGCGGCTTTCATGCCCAGTGGTGGGAGCGACGCATCGACGGCAGCGGGATCGATGCCTCCATCGCCGCCAAGGCGAACTACGAACACCTCTACGACCGCTCCTTCGAGGACAAGAAGCGCGTCCGCGTGGCCGGGCACCGTAGAGAGCCTGTCTCCCCACCGCGTCATGGACGCGCAGACGCCCCCCGAACGCGGACGGAGTGGCCGAGCCGCGGGCCGTGTACCAAGTGACCAAGCGGCGAGAAACGCGACTCGCCGCCATCATTCTCGACAACCCGCGCACCCGCCGGCGTCCAGCAGGCGCACAAGGAAGACAGGATCGCCTTCACCGCGCTCACCCCTTTGGCCCGGCGATGCCGTCTGGGCCGAAGGCCGCTACCCAGAAGGCGACGAGGAGACTGGCCTTGAGCACCGCGCCGGCATCTTCGTCGGCCCGGAGTTCGGCACCCTCTCCCGCCCGGACTTGGTGGACGCCGCCCGGGAAGCCGCCGAAGCCGGCTTCGACGTGCTCATCGCCTGCGCCTTCAACTACGACGCCGGCGCCTCAGGGTTCGCCAAGCTGGGCGCGTTGTCCGTGCTGAAGGCGCGCATGAACGCCGACCGGCACATGGCCGAAGACTTGAAGAACACCGGCAAGGGGAACCTGTTCGTCGTCTTCGGCGAACCGGACATCGCCGTGGAAGAAGCGGACGGCGGCCAACTGCGCGTGCGCGTCCACGGCATGGACGTCTACCACCCCGGCTCCGGCGACATCCGCAGCGACAACGCCGACGGCATCGCCTGCTGGTTCGTGGACACGGACTACAACGGCGAGAGCTTCTTCGTCCGCCACGCCTACTTCCTCGGCGCCAACGCCACCGATCCCGACAAGTCGCTGAAGACGACGCTGAAGGCCGAGATCAACGCGGATGCTTGTGGCGGATTGAGAGTGCCGTTCCATGTGGCTCATCTTCCGCTGTTCGCTGGTGCAAAGGGTATTGACAATGTCGACATCAGTGGTCAGAATGTACGACATGATCGACGGGCCACATCGTTCTCTGCCGCTTTCCAACCACTGGAAACGGGTGGCGGAGCGCCTTGACAACGGCAACTACGGGTCAGCGGACCTGCGAGAAGCTGTGTGTCGAGCCATCGCCCACGATTGGAGTTCGGATGTCGGCCGCCCGTTTCTGAATGAGGTGCTTCGGACCCTCCACCAGACGCAGCCGGACATGCATCGCCCGCTGACCGTCCAACTCGACGAGCTGCGCCTTCAAGCTCACGGCCATCCCGTTCGGGCCGAGCTACTGGAGCTGGCACACGAGGTCGCGAACGCGCCGTGGTGCCCAGACAGCTCCGTTAAGGCCGTCAAGGATGTGCTCTGCGGCTTGGCCGCTCGGCGGAGGAACCAGATCGTGGACCACTATCGGCATAGAGCACCGGAGCGAGTGTCTCGCATTGGGAGCCGCTTGGATGGCCTACAGCAAGAGATCGAGCAGGACTTGGAGCACCTGGCCGGAGAGGTCGCCATGGACTTCGAGTGGACTGTCCCTGTACCTCTCAAGAAGACCGGCTTAGACGACGGAGTGCCCCTATGACCAAACGAATGGAACCCACCGTGACTGACCTGCCAGAGCACCGTGTTGAAGTCGTCGAAGCAGGGCAGTCGGCGGCGGGCGGTTGGCAGCCGTGTCAAATGGATCACAACATTAAGTTCGACACCAGGAGCATCGAGTCTTACTGCTTTGCGGATTGGCACCCGGAGGTGTACGACGCATTTGTGCTCGCTGCCGCTGTCGAGTATTGCGATCGCGGAAAACGACGACAACAAGGAATCTGGGCCCGGGATATCTACCTCCGCGTTAGGGTCCACAACCCCACTCTGTGGAGCGACGCAGGTGTGGACGACGTGCTTTCGGTCCTCACGGGAGACAAATGGCGGTTTGAGTTCCTACAGCGTGGCGCACCAGTGCCACGCCCCCGGCAAGTGCCTTTCACGATGGACGATGATGCGTACGCCGTCATCCCTTTCAGTGACGGCTTAGATTCTCTTGCTGTTTCGTGCCTAATCGAGGGCGAATGTGGTCGCCTACTGAGGGTGCGCCTCGGCACGATCCCGTCTTCCCGACGCAATGGCTTACTGCCCTTTGCAGGAGTACCTTTTCGAGTCACGGGCTTTCGTGCTGCCGAGAGCAGCTTCAGGTCTCGATCCTTCAAGTTTGCGCTTCTTGCCGGCGTCGCGGCTTTCCTCGCTGGGCTTAACAAGATCATCGTAGCCGAGAGTGGCCAAGGCATCCTCGGGCCATCGCTTGTCCCTGTGGGTCAAGAATACGAGGACCTTCGCTCGCACCCGTACTTCCTTGATCGCATGTCAACTTTTCTTGGCAAACTTCTCGGCACCGATGTTCGCTATGTCTATCCTCGAATCTGGCACACAAAGGCCGAAACACTCACCGAGTATTTCAGAACGCGCTCTAGGGGAATTGGTGCTTGGCAAGACACGAGGTCCTGCTGGCAGGATCAGAGGCACTCGTCAGTTAGCGGTGTTTGGCGGCAGTGCGGAATTTGCTCTGCCTGCTTACTTAGGCGAATGAGCCTCTATGCGGCAGGGCGCAGGGAGGCTTGTAGCACCTACGTTTGGGAGAGCTTGGCTGCAAGTTCGTTTCGCGAAGGGGCAGCCGCGGGATACGAAATCAGAGGCAAAGCTATGTACAGCCACTTCGTCAGCGGTGTTGCGGACCTTGACCGGCTAGCCAAACTGCACAGTTCGCCATGGGATCGACATACCCTCAATCGTCAAATTAGAAGGTTGTGCCACTCGCCCGGCCTCGGCGGGGGCGGCAGTCTGGACGAGGCCAATGTACGATCGAAGGTACTGCGACTGCTAGAGCAGCACGCGAGAGAGTGGCGGGAGTTCAAGGAGAGCTTAGGCGAGAGTTCGTTCCTAGTCCAACTGCTTGAAGGGAGGGCACAATGAACGACCTTGGCGCGGCCGACCTCGGCAAGCGCCTGCGCTTGGCCCGAGAGCGTGCGGGCGTCACGCAAGCGCAAGCGGCGGACAGGATCGAGGTCGCCCGCACGACGCTGGTTGCCATCGAGAGCGGCAAGCGACGGGTGCGTATGGAGGAGCTTCGTCGGCTGGCCCAGAGCTACGGGGAGTCCGTTAACGCGTTGGTGCGTTTGGAGTCGGCGCACATCGACATGCTGCCGCGGTTCCGGAGGGCCGCTGGCGACAATGCGGCTGCTGTCAATCAAGCCGCAGAGGTGCTGTCGAATCTCGTCAGGGCCGAAGTGGAACTCGAAGGCGTGCTGGCGGTCGCGCGGGTTCGTTCCTATCCTCCCGAGAGGCCCATCAGGCCAGGCGACCTGCGTGAGCAGGCGGAATCCGACGCCGCTGAAGTACGGCACCGGCTTGGCATCGGGTCGGCGCCGATCAGGGACATTGTGAGCCTGCTTGAGATCGATCTCGGCATACGCGTCTACGTCCGGCCCATCGACTCGAGCGTGTCGGGCGCGTTCGCGTACGATGACGCGGCCGGCGCATGCATCCTGCTGAATGCCAGGCACCCGCGCGAACGCAGGGCGCAAACGGCCGCCCATGAGCTGGGGCACTTCGTGTCATGCCGTCAGACCGCCGAAGTCGCTTTCGATGGCCAGCGGCAGTCACGAGAGGAACGCTATGCCGATGCATTCGCGAGGGCGTTCCTGACGCCCGCCCGAACGGTTATGGAGCGCTTCGCGGAGTTGACGCGAGGCTCGGAGTCGCTCACCCGAAGGCACGTCATCCTCATGGCGCACATTTTCGGCGTGTCGCGGGAGGCGCTGGTTCGTCGCCTCGAAGAGCTGCGCCAAGTGAAGCCCGGCGCCTGGGACTGGTTCGAGGCCAATGGCGGCATTACGAACCGACAAGCCAGAGAGGTACTGAACGACTTGACTCCGGACGACGTAGAGCGCGTTGGCACCAAGCAGGCGGGCACGTTGCGGTTGAACCTCCTGGCGGCGGAGGCCTACCGCCAAGATCTGATGAGCGAGGGTCAGCTTGCCCGCCTGTTGCGTCTCGACCGAATCGAGCTGCGCGAGATTCTGGACAGCGTCGATGCGGAAGGGACCGATGGATTGCCCCAGTTGTCTCGATGACCTCGCCACGCCGACCGTCGCGGATGCCAGCGTCGTCATCAACCTCATCGCCAGCGGCTTCGCGTCCACGATCCTAGGCCCGTTGGGCAGTCCACTGCAGGTGCCTGGCGACGTTCAGGCGGAGATCGAGAGCGGGCGAAGCCAAGGCCGCGAGGACGCGGACAAGCTCGCCAAACTCATCGCTGGCGGGCAAGTGGCCATCGTCGACTTGGGTGCCACAGGCATAGGCCACTTCGCCTCTTTGGTCACCGGTGCTGCGCAGCACACTTTGGACGATGGCGAGGCGGCAGCTATCGCCTACGCTTTGGAGCATGGAGCAACGGTGCTGATCGACGAGAAGAAGGCGACGCGGCTTTGCGCCGAGCGATTTGGCCATCTGACGGTTGGCAGCACCGTCGACCTGGTTGGGTGCATGGCGGTGCAAGCTGCACTAGGCGCGAACCTTGCCGATGCGGTCTTCAACATGCTGTCCGTCGGCAGGATGCGCGTGTTGCCGCAACACTTGGAGTGGGTCGTGGCGCAAATCGGCCCGCGCCGTGCGGCGCAGTGCCCGTCGCTGCCAGCAAGGTACCGAGGCGACCACTCACCACATAGCCTTGCGTAGGGGTGTGCGCAACATTAAGTGCCCAGGTGCTCGGCAGGGGTTGGCGCCCCCGGGAACGCCAGCCAGCGATGGCCACTCGACGGAACCCTACTCCCTGTTCCGATCCACAGCACAGAACGGCGGCTCCAGGTCGATCCGCTCCACCACTTCGCCCCGATGCAGCAGGAACACTTCCGCCCCTAGGCAAACGCCGTTGGCGCGGATCACCAGTGGTTCGTTCACGCGCACATCCCACCCCTCCGGTACATCCAGCACGTGGATGTCGCCGAGCCGGCGCACTTCGGAGCCATCCAAGCTGGCCACCTCGCCGGTCGTGCCGAGCACCACCCAATTCCGCCCCAGCAATGCTGCTTCCCTCCCTAGAACCGCGATCTGGTCGAGGATGCGGTCGCGTTGGGTGTTGCGGGTGACGCTGTCGTAGAGGGTTTGCAGGTTGGGCAGCGCGATGGCGACGATCAGGCCAAGCAGCGCCAGCACGACCATGAGTTCAAGGAGCGTGAAGCCGCCGCTGGTGTCGAAGGCGCTCGGACGCGCCCGGTCAGCTGGCGCGCTTCTCCGGCACAATGCCGATCTCCGCGTCGGTGTCCTCGCCGCCGAGGGCCGAATCCGCGCCGAGGGAATAGAGGGCGAAGCCCTGCATCGTGTCTGCGGGGGATTCGTAGCGGTACGGCGTGTTCCAAGGATCAAGCGGCACCTCGTCTTCCAGATAGGGGCCGTTCCAGAAGGTGGCGGACTCCTGGGGCGCGGCGGTGAGCGCCTTCAATCCCTGCTGCGTGGTCGGGAATCTGCCGACGTCCAAGCGGTAGGTGAGCAAGGCGTTGCTGAGCATCTTCACCTGCGCCTCGACGGTCTGCACCTGGCCGCGCTCCAGGTAGCCGAGCACGCGCGGGCCGACGATGCCGGCCAAGAGGCCGATGATGACCAGCGCCACCATCAGCTCGATGAGCGACCAGCCGGTCGCCGACCGAGGGCGAACCCTCGACGCAGCACGGCGCGGCGTTCGTTTGCGCCCGCAAGCGCGCGATTCAGATGGCGATTTCATTCGCGCTGGTGATGGCCAGAATCAAGCCAAGCATAATGCTGCCAAGCACGCTGCCGATCAAGAGGATGGCCAGCGGTTCGATGAGCGTGAGCACGCGCTTCATGCGCCGCGCGCTGTTGTTCTCGTAGAGGGTCGCCAGCGCGCGCAGCATTTCCGCCAGTTGCCCGGCCTGTTCGCCCACGCGGATCAGGTTGTAGCCGGTCGGCGTGAGGGCGCGCTGCTTCTCGAGCGCTTCGGAAAGCGGGCTGCCGCTCTTCACGTCCGTGGCCACGCGGTCCAGCATGACGCGCCGGCGCGAGATGCGCACGCCGCGGGCGGCGAGCGCCAAGGCGTCCATCAGCTCCACCCGGGCAGTCAGCATGGCGCCCATCACGGACGCCCACTTGGCGGTGTCGGCTTCGGTGAGCCACGCGCCGAGCACCGGCAGCCGCGCCACCGCGTCGAGCATCGTGGCGCGAAACCTGGCTTGGCGCAGCACGGCCACCAGCGCGAGCACCGCGCCGACGGCGAGAATGGCGAACAGCGTGGTGTTGTCGTTGAACCACACGCCAGCGCCCAGCACCACCCGTGCCAGAAGCGGCAGGTTCTCCAAGTCGTCCAGCAGATTGGCGAACTGGGGCACCACGAAGACGAACACCAGCAGCACCGCGCCGGTGCCGGCGCACACCAGAATGGCCGGATAGGCCAGTGCGCCGCGAATGTCCGAGGCGATGCGCTGGTCGTCCTCCATCTCGTCCACCGCCTCGCGCAGCGAGTGCGCCAGCCGGCCGCTCAGCTCGCCCGCCTCCACCAGTTGCAGGACGTACTCCGGCAGCGGCAGCTTCGCGGCGCGCAAGGCGTTCAGGAAGCTCTGGCCGCGGGTGAGTTCCCGGGCGATGGTGTCGAAGGCCGCGGTCAAGGCCGGATGGTGGCTGCCGCGGCTCTGGGCGAGGATGGCGTCGCTCAGCGACACGCCGGATTGCAGCAGCGTCGCCAGCTCGTGGAAGGCGATCACCACGTCGCCGGCGCGCAGCTTGCGTTGGAACGTCGGCAGCGTCTGGCGCCGCTCGCTGACGTCCACCACGGTGTGCCCGTCGCGGGCGAGCCGCCGCACCACGTCGGCTGGCGAGGCGGCATCCAGAACGCCTTTCACCGTCTGCCGGTTCGCGTCGATGGCCTCGTACTGGTACTCCATCGCCGAAGGCCGTCAAACGCCCCCTTCGTTGCCGGCAATGGTCAGGCGCATCACTTCCTCGACGGTGGTGAGCCCTTGGGACGCCTTCACCATGCCGTCCTGCAGCAGCGTGCGATGTCCCTGCTTGCGGTGGGCATGGTTCTTGAGGTCGTTCACGTTGGCGCCGGAGACGATCATGCCTTGCAGTTCGTCGGACATCGGCACCAGCTCGTAGATGCCCATGCGCCCCCGGAAACCGGTGTGCTGGCAGGCGTCGCAGCCTTCCGTGCGCAGCCAGCGATCGCCCACGAACGCCGCCGAGGCGCCGTCGAGAACGTCGAGCGCCGCCATGCTCGGCTGGGCCGGCGTCGCGCAGTGCTGGCAGGCCTTCCGCACCAGCCGCTGCGCCTGCACGCCGCGGGTCGGGGCGGCCACAAGGAACGGCTCCACGCCCATGTCCACGAGCCGCGTGAAGCTGCCGATGGCGTCGTTGGTGTGGACGGTGGAGAGCACCAGGTGCCCGGTGAGCGCCGAGCGGATGGCGATCTCGGCGGTTTCCAGGTCGCGGATTTCGCCGATCATGATGATGTTCGGGTCCTGCCGCAGGATGTGGCGCAGCGCCCGGGCGAAGGTGTAGCCGATCTCCGCATGCGCCTGGATCTGCGTGATGTTCGGCATCTGGTATTCGATGGGGTCTTCCACCGTGATGATCTTGTGGACGCCGTCGTCGACGTCCTCCAAGGCGCTCGCCAAGGTGGTGGACTTGCCCGACCCCGTGGGCCCGGTCACCAGCACGATGCCATTGCTGGCGCGCAGCCAGCCGCGGAACATCTCCAGATGATCCGGCTCCATGCCGAGGTTGTCGAGCGCCATATCGCCGCGTTCCTGGGCGAGCAGCCGCAGCACGATGGATTCGCCGAACGCGCAAGGCACGGTGGAAACGCGGATGTCCATGTCCTTGCCGGCGATGCGCCGGGAAATGCGCCCGTCCTGGGGCAGACGCCGCTCGGCGATGTCGATGCCGGCAACGAGCTTGATGCGCGACGCCACTGCGGGGAAGCGGTCCATCGGCTGGGTCAGGCGCGTGTGCAGCACGCCGTCGATGCGCATGCGCACGGCGAAGCTCTCCTCGGCCGGCTCCACGTGGATGTCCGATGCGTCCAAATCCACGGCCTGGGAGAGCAGGTTGTTCACCAGCTCGATGATCGGCGCTTCCTCGGCCATCTCGCGCAGCAGCTTGGCGTTCTCGCCGGAGAACAGATCGGCCATGGCGCGTTCCTTGCGCACGTAGTCGAGGAGGCGGTCGATGTGGTGGTTCGCGGCGATGTGGAAGGCGACGCGCTCGCCCGGGTAGAAGTAGCCGAGGGTTTCGAGCAGCGCGCGGTCTTCGATGTCGCGGGCGAGGCAGCACAGCGCCCCTTCGTCGGTGCGCCACAGCAGCGTGGCGTTGTCGAGGCACCAGTCCAGCTTGATCGGCGCGTCCGTCATGAAGCGGAACACCGTCAGCTCGTTCGGCAGGTCGTCCTCGTCGCGCAGGTAGGCGACGCCAAGCTGCTCGGCCAGCGCGCGCAGCACCACGTCTTCCGAGACGGCGCCGTTGGCCACCAGCAGCGAACCGAGCCGCCCGCCGACGGTGCGCTGAATCTGCTCGGCTTTCTCGATATCCGCCGGCGCAACCGCGTTGTGCTCGAGGAGCAGTTCGCGCAGCGTTCGACGTCGGCCCTGGCCGTTTGCGAAGGTCATGCGGCGATCATACTCCGCTGCCCGCTCGGGCGAGATGGCGGGAACAGTTCCGCGCCGTGGCTGTTGCGGCGACAGCGACGTTGCGGGGACGCCTCGGCTCGCCGCCGTGCGCGTCCCTCGCCCTCTAGGCCGCCTGCACCACGCCTTGCGCTTCCAAGGCGCCGATCTTCGATTCGTCGAAGCCGATGTCCGCGAGCACGTCCCTGGTGTCCGCCCCCGGAGGGCGCGCGGCGTGGGAGATCTCCGCCTGGGTGCGGCTGAAGCGCGGCGCCGGGGCGGGCTGGGTGACGCCGTCCACGTCGACGAACGTGGCGCGGTGCTTGTTGTGCGGATGCTGCGGCGCTTCGAGGATCGACAGCACCGGCGCGAAACAGACGTCGCTGCCTTCCATGATGGCGCACCACTCGTCGCGGGTCTTCTGCTTGAAGACCTCGGCCAACTCGTCCTTGAAGGGCGCCCATTGCATGGCGTCCATCTGCGCGCCGAAGCGCTTCGCGTCCACGCCGGACTTCTCCACCAGCTCGGCGTAGAACTGCGGCTCGATGGCGCCGACGCAGACGTATTCGCCGTCCTTCGTCTCGTAGGTGTTGTAGAAGTGGGCGCCGCCGTCGAGCATGTTGCTGCCGCGCTGATCCTTGAAGCCGTTGCCGGCCATGGAGAAGAACATCGCCATCAGCGCCGCGGCGCCGTCCACCATCGCTGCGTCGATCACTTGGCCTTCGCCGGAGCGGGACGCCTCCAACATGCCGCACACCAGCCCGTAGGCCAGCAGCATCCCGCCGCCGCCGAAATCGCCGATCAGGTTGAGCGGCGGCACCGGCTTGCCGCCCGGCTCGCCGATGGCGTGCAGGGCGCCGGCGAGGCCGATGTAGTTGATGTCGTGCCCGGCGGCATGGGCAATCGGGCCGTCCTGCCCCCAACCGGTCATGCGCCCGTACACCAAGCGGCGATTGCGCGCCATGCAGTCCTCCGGCCCCAAGCCCAGGCGCTCCGTCACGCCCGGCCGGAAGCCCTCGAACAACGCATCCGCCGTTTCCGCCAGCTTCAGCACCACCTCCACGCCGGCCGGCTGCTTCAAGTCCACGGCGATGGAGCGCCGGTTGCGGGTGAGCACGTCCCGCCGCCCGCCCCTGCCGCCGACCCGGTCCACGCGGATCACCTCCGCCCCCATGTCGGAAAGCATCATTCCGCAAAACGGCCCCGGCCCAATGCCCGCCAGCTCGATGACGCGAAAGCCCTGCAACGGCCCCATGCCCACACTCCCGTCGGTTGATCTTGCGGCAGTTTACTCATGCCGCTGTCGGAACGCATCGTGCGACGGCGCCGGGGAACGGCACGCCCAGTGGAAGCGTTCAGCGCTTGGGCTGCGTCTGGCGGCCTCTCGAAACAGCGCGCCGTTCCGTTGGTATGCTGACATTCTCGCTGATGAGCCATGTGCAGAAAGGGGCTGCGTCATGTGTTGCAAACGAATCCACCCGCAAAGGCTGAACGTCGCGGCAAGGCGCATGTTGGCCGTCTTGGCGCTGTTGCTTTGGCCGGCCTTGCCGGCGAGCGCGGCGGAAGATGCGGCGCCGCCATCTTCCCTGCCGCCCGAGGCGGCCTACGGCCAGTATGCCGTCGGCGTGGCGACCGGCTTCGCGGTGGACGCCTTGGCACACCTCGATCCGTGGAACGGCTTCTACGGCAGCGCCGAATACCAGACCCTGCTTCGCCGCATCGACGCCAGCGGCCAACGCCGCACCGTGGTGTTCCAGCTGTGGTATCCGGCGCCGCCCTCGCCGGAGAGCCAATGGCAGGAGCGGCAACGCAGCCCTCTCCCGGCGGCCAATGGTCGACAAGCCAACTACCACGACTTCTTCTTTCGCGATCCGCACATCGCCGTGCGCCGCACCATCGCCGGCATGGCCGCGGCCGAGATCACCCAAGTGCGCCCCGGCGGCGCACTGGCGGAGATGTCCGAAGCCGACCGGCAAGCCGCTCTTTCCAGCATCGGCGGGCACATCCTGGAGACGCCGCAAGGCGCTTGGCAGGACGCCACCGCGGCGGAAGGCCGGTTTCCGGTGATCTTGGTGGCGCACGGACTGGGCGGCAACCACGCGATGTGGGGAACCTTCGCCGAGTTCCTGGCCTCGCACGGCTACATCGTGGCGGCGCCCACGTTCGTCAGCGACGGCACGCTGCCGCTGGTATTCCACGACGAGGACTCGCCGTTCCGCAACGAACGCGAGTGGTCGGAAGTGGCGGCGGCGCACGAACAGCTGTCCGACGAAGCGAAGGTGGTGCCGTACTTCCACCGGCTGCTGTTCGACGGCGAGGCCGACCCCGCCAAGCGCAAGGCCGTGCCCGGCGGCGTCGAACGCGCCACGACGATGATGCGCAACCTGTTCCGCCAGCGCCTCGGCGACGTGGCGCTGATGCTGCGCACCGTGCTGAGCATGGGCATGGACGAGCCGGAATGCCGCACCGCGCTGGCGTCCATGGGTGCCACGAGCGCCGCCCGTCCCACCTCGAACAGCTACTTGTGCGATCTGCTCAATGGCCGCATCGATGCCGAGAACATCGGCGCGGCTGGCCACTCGCTGGGTTCCATGACCGCGCAGCTGGCCGCCAACCATCTGCCGGCGGTCGACGCCGCGTTCGGCCTCAACAACGCGCCGCCGTTCAAGTGGACGCCCGAGGAAACGCTTGGCGGCAGCGAGGGCGGCGTGCGCAAGCCGCTGCTGCTGATGGTGGGCGACGAGGACGCCTTCGTGCAGAGCATCTTCATCGGCCTCTTCACCACCGCCGTGCGGGAAGCGGGCGGCGACGCCAAGCAGGCGTTCCCGCTGGCTGCCGAGCGCGCCGCCCCTGACCGGATGACGAATCCACAGCCAGTGGCGCTGAGCGGCTGGCAACGCGCCCGCTCGGACCGCTTCCTGGTAATCGTGCGCGACGTCGGCCACGACACCTTGGTGAACGAAGCCGCCCGCCTGTTCCCCTGGCCAGCCTTCGTGCGCGGCGAACTGCCCTTCGGCCAAGACCCCAGCCGCACCCGCAAAGCCACCGGCGACGCTGCCTTCGCGTCGGAGCCGCCGGCTGGCGAACGCTACGACGAGCTGGGCTGGACGGTGTACGAAGACGGCCAGCAAGCCTACCTGCCCCACGTCGTGCGAGACTGGTACGCGCTCGCCTGGTTCGACTGGCGCCTCAAGGGCGACGATGCCGCCCGCGCCCGCTTGGCCGCAGACGACCCCTTCGGTGCGCACACCCATGTGCGGAAGGAGATGCGGTGAGGCGCAGTGCCTGCCCGTCGCTGCCTCGCCGGCCACTGCGGTGCGGCCGGACGTCGTCGGGCACCTCGGACGGCGCAGCTCAAGTCTCCGCCAACCTCGCATCAGTCAGTCATTTGCATGGAGTGACAACCACGCATCGGGCGGCGCTGCATCGCCCCTGCCGGCTACAATCTCGCTACGGTAGGAATCACACATGACCGCTAGGGATCAGATACATCGCTTGGTGGACGCGTTGCCGGATGACGCCTTGGATACTGCTGGGCGGATGCTTGCCGGGTTGTCCGCCCCGTTGCTCCCCGAGCCGGTGGCATCCGCGCTAGCCAAGGCACCGATGGATGACGAGGTCGTCACGCCTAGCGATGCAGAAGCAATAGCGGAAGGCGAGCGCGATGTTGAGAACGGACGTGTTGTCTCCGCGACGGAGCTTCGGGCTCGACTCGGCCTGTGACCGTCCGCTATGCCAATCGAGCCGCGAAGGACATGCAGAATCTACCGTTGGAGGATCAGGAACGAGTCCTCAATGCGGTGGATCGTTTCGCTGCGAGCGGCGTTGGCGACGTTCGCGCTCTGAGCGGCCCGTTGCGTGGTCGGTTTCGGCTGCGAGTCGGACACTGGCGCGTGATTCTTCGACGGGACGGCGACATCGTTGTGCTTCGAGTGTTGCATCGACGCGAAGCGTATCGGTGAGCCGGCGTGTTTCCGCGAACTGGACATGCTTCGCGGCAAACGGCGTCGCGGCTATCGTTGTGGAAGGCCGGGGCGAGCGGTCATCCTGGCGCCTCGGCCTCGATAGTCAACTTCGAGCGCACCAAATCGGCAAGCGTGCGACACGCCATCTTCCGCATCACGCGGCTGCGGTGGATTTCCACTGTTCTCTCGCTCACGCCCAAGTCGAGCGCCACGCTCTTGTTGGCCTGTCCGACGGCGACGCGCTCGAACACTTGGCGCTCCCGCGGCGAAAGCGTTGCTACGCGGGCGCGAATCGCCTCGAGCTCGCATCTGGCCGCTTGGCGTTCCGTGTTCGCCTGCAAGGCGGCGCGGATTTGCTGCAAGAGCGCTTGGACGTCGAAGGGCTTGGTGAGGAAGTCCACGGCGCCGCCCTTCATGGCGCGCACCGCGGCGGGCACGTCGCCGTAGCCGGTGATGAAGATGACGGGCATGTCGATGCGGCGGGCGTTGAGATGCGCCTGCACGTCGAAGCCGCTCTCGCCCGGCATGAGCACGTCGAGGACGACACAGCCGCAATCCGCTGGCGACCAGTCGCCGAGCTTGGCCAGGAACGCGGCGGCGTCGGCACACGTCTCGCACGCCCAGCCTTCGGCCTCGAGCAGCGTCGCCAAGGCGTCCCGCAGCGCGGCGTCGTCGTCTACGACGAAGACGGTTTGCGTCGCCTCACTCGTCATTCGTCATCTGGCAGGCGCTCCGCCAAGGGCAAGGTGAAGTGGAAGGTGGCGCCTGGGCGCGGCGCGTTGTTGTGAAAGCCCAAGACGCCGCCGTGCTTGGCGACGATGGTGCCGCAGATGGCGAGGCCCAAGCCCATGCCGTCCGGCTTGTTGGTGTGGAACGGCTCGAAAACCGCCTCGCCCGCGTCCGCTGCGACGCCGTTGCCGCTGTCCTCGACGCAGATGCACACCGCCCCGTCGGCGCGGCGAGCATGGATGCGAACGACGTCGCCGTGGGAACATCCAGCCGCGACGACGGCATCGATCCCGTTGCGCAGCAGATTGAGCACGACCTGCTGAATCTGCACCGGATCGCAGCGTACGGCGGGCAGAGGAGCGCTCGGCTCGAACGACACGCGAACGCCTTGCCGCTGCGCATCCGTTCGCGCCAGCGCCGCGACGCCGGCCAGAAGCGCGTTGACGTCGGCCTCCTCGAAGCGTTCCGAATCGCCCGCGACGCCCTTCACCAAGCCTTGAACGCGCTTGACCACCGCCCCGGCGCGCAGCGCCTGTTCCACCACTTTGTCCAGCGTGGCGAGCAGCTTCTTCGCATCGTCGCTCGTCGCTTGAACGCGCGCGGCTTGCGCGTAGGTGGCGATGGCGGCAAGCGGCTGGTTGAGCTCGTGGGCGAGCGTGGCCGTTGTTTCCACGAGCGCGCTCATGCCCTCGGCCTGGGCGAGGCGTTCGCGCAGTTCGCGCACTTCGAGGTCGGCTGAGATGTCGTGCAGAACGGCGGCGAAGCGCCGTTCGCTGTCGACTTGGAACTCGCTCACCGCCAGATAGATCGGCACTCGGGAACCGTCCTTGCGCTGCGCCTCCACTTCGCGGCCAATGCCGATGATGTGCGCGTCGCCAGTCGCCAGATAGCGCTCGATGTACTGCTGGTGGCGAGACCGATCCGGCTCCGGCATCAGCAAGCTGATCGGCTGCCCAATCGCCTCTTGCGCTCGATAACCGAACAACCGCTCGGCGGCGCGGTTGAACGACCGGATCACGCCGCGCTCGTCCGCGGTGACGATGGCATCCACCGCCGAATCCATGATCGCCCGCACTTCGCTGGCGGCTGGCGGGTGTTGCTTGTTCAATGGTTGCTTCGCGGCGGTTTCGGTCACGTTAACACTTCGCGCACCAAGCTCATCGGGTTGCGTCGATCACCCGCAAGTGCCCGTCCGCCGCATAGTCCGCAATCGCTCGATCAGCCGTTGCCAAGGGCGCGCGCCAGTGACGCGCCGTGGCGATGATGAGCCGGTCGGCAGGGTCGGCGTGGAGTTCTCCCGGCAAGCGCACGCTGGCAACGGCAATCGCGGGTTCGATTGGCAGCACATCCAAGCCCTGGGCGTTCAAGGCCGCATCCATCCATTCGCCAACGTCCTGCGCCAAGCGCAGCCGCCCCATCTCCGCGAGAAGCGCGATTTCCCACGGCGTGATGGCCGATACGCCAATGCGCTCCGTGCGCCGCGCCTCCTCGATGGCCGCCGCGGCGTTTGGGCCGAGCCGCGGACTGCCGTCGACCGCCCACACCAGCACATGGGTGTCCAGCAGAATCACCGCAGCGCGGCCCAGTCCGAGGGCGATGCCGCTGGCGCAAGAGGGGCCTCGTACGCAAGCACCGTGCCCCGCATCATGCCGAGAAAGGGCGGCGCTTCGCCCTCCACCGGCGGCGGCGACAAGACCGCCACCGGACGCCCGCGCCTGGTGATGGTCACCGAGCGCCCGTCGCTGCCCATCTCTTGAATGATGCGCAGGCACTTCGCCTTGAACTCCGCCGCCGAGACTTGCCTTGTGCTCATGCGTTGACCCCAACCACGCTGAAGTACAAGAAAGATGTACGCCTTGGCCGCCAGAGTCAAGCGAATCGAGCGGACGTAAATACGACACACCGGACGCTGGTTGCGTTCGGGGCGGTCGCTCCAACAGAAAGCCGCCGTTCGACGCCGCGAGGAACCCCGACCCGGACATGCCGAAAGTTGTTGCATTTTTTGATGAACGTTGTACTCTAGGTACACCAAAACGCAAGGAGAACGAAACATGGAGCTCTTCATCAAGCAGTTCGCACAAAACGTGGCGCAAAGTCCCCAGGCGAGGCGCCGGCTGGAGCGCCTTCTCTCGAGGCTGACCGAGGATTACTTCGCGCACCCTTCGCGGCGCGATGGGCGGGGGCGCAAGTCGGGGCTGCTGCGCAAGGTGGAAGGGGCGCTGCGGCAACTCATTCACGCCACCGCCTGGCAGCACCGGGAAGACCTGGATCTCAACGTCCGGCAGGAAGCGAAGGCGCTGGTCAGGACGGCCTGCCACGGCCAAGTGCCGTTCGAAGCGCTGATGAACCGGGCCAGCGCGCTGCGGGGCCGCGTCAACAAGGCCGGGCGCGTGCGCAATGCCCGCCAGCCCGTCAAGGGCTGCGATCCGCTGCGGGAGGAGTTGCCGCAGGGCTTTTCCGTCGAGCGGCTGCACACGGTGGAGCGGCTTGCCGCGGCGGGCCGTCGGCTGGGCAACTGCGCCAAGAACAACGGCAACGGCCTGCACGACAGGCTGCGCCGGCGCGAATCGGACTTCTACTTGGTGCTGCGCGGCAACGACGCCGTGGCGATGTTCGAGGTTGATCTGGAGACCGGCAAGATCAACGAGTTCATGGGCAAGGGCAATGACGATGTCGCGCTGCCGCACTGCGTCTTGATCGCCCTGCTGCGCCGTCTGGAGTTGAACGGGGATGATGTCGATGCCTGTCTGCAGCAAGGCGCGGCGTCGATCTTCGCCAGCGGGGCGGGGGATGTGCGCCACCCGGACTGGGAACGCGGAAAGCTGAAGGTCTGGCGCGGTGCGCGTCGGCTCGTCGTCTGGGAACACCGGAAGCGCCGGCGTCGGAGTCGCCGGCGGTCGAGCTTCGAGTGGTCGAGCTTCGAGTGGGACGGCGACGACTGGGTCGCGTCGGATGCATCACGCCGATGGAGTTTGGACGCCCTCATGACCCGCCATCCGTCCATTGCCGAGTTGGCGCACGAAGCGATGACGTGCGGGCGCGGGCGATGTGATCCGCCCGCCGACCACCGAGCCGTTTGTCGGCCGTAATCCAGTGTGGGCTTGGTTGCCTGGGATTCGTTGTACTGTAGGTACGCCAGTTTCGACGTCCGGTTGACAGTGCCTGCAAACCAAGAAATCCGCGTCGCCGACGAGGTGTGGATCGCCACGGCATCCCTGCACCGCAGCCGCCCCGATGCGCCGGACTTCGCCATTGCGGAGATCATGGCGCAGGCGGAGGCGGCCCGATTGGCGGGGCTGCCGCTGCGCCCAGGCGTCAAGATCCACGTCTATCTGCACTGCGTGGCCAACCGCCCCCCCAATCCTGGGCGCTACCGCATGTTGTTCGAGACGGCCAGCGGCCGGCGGCGCCTCTACCGGCCAAGCGATCCCTGCCACCCGCTCCGGTCTTCGGGCAAGGCCGTCCCGAAACGCGGCGACATGCCCGCCGCCGACGTCCAGCTGCTCGACTGGTACGAGAACGTGTATGCCGTCGGAGCATCGGGCACGGCCGCCGATCCCATTCTGGCGCTGCGTGGGCGAGGCCGCGAACTCTGGGCGGACGAGGACGCCGACGACTACGTGCGTCGGCAACGGCAGGGTTGGCGGTGAGCCGCATCTTCTGGGACACCAACCTCTTCGTCTACCTGTTGGAGGACAAGGGCGAGCGAACCGAACAGGTCGTTGCGCTGCGCCAACGGATGATCGAGCGCCAAGACCAGCTCCTCACCTCGGCGCTGACGCTAAGCGAAATCCTCGTCAAGCCCCTGGAGATGGGAGACCGCGAACTGATGCGCCACTACGAACGCGCCATCACCGCCAGCGCCGCCGTCCTGCCCTTCGATCAGGCAGCATCGGCAGCCTTCGCCACTGTCCGCCAAGACCCCTCCATCCATCCCGCCGACGCCATCCAACTCGCCTGCGCGTCGGCGGCCGGCGTGGACATGTTCATCACCAGCGATCAGCGGTTGAGTCGGCATGTGGTGCCCGGCATCCACTTCATCCAGTCGCTTCAAGGGGCCAGACTCTGACCAAGTCCTTGGCTGCCCTAGAGCAGCCCATAGCCGATTTCTTCGCCAACCATCACCAACGCCCTGTGCAGCACCGGGTCCGCCAAGGCGCGATGGAAGACGGGATGGGTGGGAAACAGGGCGGGTTGGTTCGCCCGTTCGTACAGCACAACCGCTGGCCGGTTCGTCATGGAAGACCGATAGTAGAGGCCGTGCGCCTCTTCATAGGTTTCGTAGAAGCCCCGCGACCAGTTCTGCGCGTGGACGAACGGGCCGCTGACCAGCTTGGCCGACGCGCCAGCGCGCACGCAAAACGCATCCGTGAGGTCAAGCAGGCGCACTTCGCCGGAGAGCATGAACGAGACCAGCCACGGCCGCCGGCGCGTGCGGTTGATCTGTCGGGTGGCTTGAAAGAACTCCGCAACTGCCGTCGGAATGTCCGCGGCGGCGTAGAGCGTACCCCTCGGTTCGGCCGCATCACTGCCAAGACCAACGTGGTGGTCGAACCGCGATAGGGGGCTGACATGACGAAAGGCGTTCCACAGCGTCGGGAAGGCGCCGCCGCGTTCGTAGATTCGATGGAGGCGGATGCCGCCGACAACACGGAGGCTTGGCGCCGTATCGCGCAGCCGCGCCAAATCCGGCGTTCGCGGCAGCTTCGCCACTGCCGGCTAGAGCCGCCGCGCGAGCTGCGCCAGCCTGTTCACTTCCCCGCCGCTGCGCAGCCAGTCCAAGGGGCTGACGCGGGCGTCCACATCATCGCCAAGGAAGAGGTCTACATGCGGCAGCGTGTACCAAGCATGCACCTCGACGGGGTGCAGGTCTTCAGGCAGAGCGGCATTGACCTTGGCGATGTTCGGCACCAGGCCGCCATTCGGGGCGAACTGAAAGGCGAGGATGCGCCGGCGGCTGTCGAGCAGGACGCTGTACAAAGTGCGCCGGGCGATCATCTGCCGGATGCGGCTCTCCGGCAGACCTAAGCGTTCGGCTGCGTCCTTCGTGGCGAGGCTGGTGCTGACGAGCGCGGCAAACTGCACCGTTGTTGCCGCCAGTGGATCGCCCGCTGGCTTCGCATCCAAGCGCACACCGCCGTCGATGAGCACCTCGCGCTCGGCTTCCGTCAACTCCCGGAGCTGATCGCCGTAAAGCATCGTTGGCATCGCATCCAGCACCTGCCGGAGCGCACCGTTCAAGGTTTCCGGCGCAGTCGGGGCAAGCCCGCGAACAGCGAAGTAGTCTGAGCCCGCTTGTTGGGGAGCTGGCATCTTGTCACCGTCCTCCAGTCGTGGAGCAACAGTGAGCACACTACACTAAAGCTCCATTCCATGCGAAGCCACGGCAAGGACAGTCCGAACGCCGTCAGGCTCGTCGTCCCGGCCACGCAGCATCCCGAAGGGCACCGGATTTCCGGCGGCGTATACTGCCCATCATGGCATCGACCGAGCAGCGCTTGTTCGCACCCGGCGACGGTGCTGCGCCGCCCGAACTGGCGGGCCGCAGCACGCAGCAGGCGGTGCTCTCACGCTACTTGGTGGATTTGGTCGGCGGCACCGCACCGCCGCACAACGTTGTCTTGGTTGGGCCGCGTGGCAACGGCAAGACGGTCTTGCTGAATTGGTTCAAGGCCGCCTGCGACGACGCTCCGCCGGTGGAAGTGCTGGCGCTGACGCCCCGCGACATCCCAACTCCATCGGCCCTGACGGACACGCTACTGCCGCGGCGTGGGCTGGCCAAGCTGGTATTGCGAGAGCGCCCCAATGCCCGGGCTTGGCGCAATCTTGCTGAAGAGCTCACAGCACGTTGCCGGCGAAAACCGCTCGTGGTCTTGCTCGACGAAGCGCACACGCTGGAGCTGGATGTCGGCAGCGCATTGCTCAACGCCAGTCAGCAGGTGCGCGCCGAAGCGCCATTCCTGCTCGTCCTTGCCGGTACGCCTGGATTGCCGACGCACCTAAACGCGACGGGCGCTTCCTTCTGGGATCGCTTGGGAGAGGGCCTGCTCGGCGTGGGCCGCCTGACGGACGCGGCGCCCCACGCCGCGCTGTCGAAGCCGCTGACCCGGCACAACGTGGCAATCGACGCGGATGCATTGGACGCCGTGATCGAGGACAGCCAACACTATCCGTACTTCATCCAGCTGTGGGGAGACGCCTTGTGGCAGTGGCATCTTGCCAACCCCAACACTCGCCTCACAACCATGGCGACGGCCGCCGTCAAAGACGCGGTTGCCGCCCGCGTGGCGAGCTACTACGAAGGTCGGTACCAAGAGTTGGCGGCTGGCGACCTGCTCTCGGCAGCAACAGCAGTCGCACCGCTCTTCCAAGGCGCCATGGACGCCACGGCCTCGAACCAACAGATCGACAGCGCCCTCTTGGCCGCCGGCTTCCAAGATTCCGCAGAACGGTTCGCCGCTTCCGAGGGATTGAACCGCCTCAGCTACATGTGGCGTCCCCCAGGCCAACTACCGCCCGTTCTTTGGAGCGTCGGCATTCCTTCGTTGACGGCCTATGTTCTGGAACACGCACCGGAGTCGATGACCCCGGCGAACCGCTGAGGCGCGTTCCGTGAACGCGCTCGCGGGTCGCACAACATGCCGCCAGATTGACTTGCGTCCCGGCTACCTGTACGTGGTGGTACCGCCGGCTCTACGGTGCTGCTGCCAATTCTCCCGCTCTACTGCGTATCTCTGGCGATACGCGAGAGACGCTTATATCAATCAATGCGTCCCTAGCACGCCCTGCCTTGATGATTCTGCGTGCGTGGCTTGGTCGAGTCCGACAAGATTTGTCTGTGTAGTCCGTCTCTCGCATCAGTATTTCGGCAATATCTTCGTTTGACAAAGACAGATCGGAAAACTCGCGGAAGTAAGTGACGAAACACTCCTTGCCGACGGACCGCAATGTCCTGTCTAGTAGTTGGTCGTTCACTCTCGCCCTCGTCCGATTCCTAGCGACTAGAACCGCTGCGGGTTTACTCGCCTACCCTCGGCAGTCATTGCTCCCAATGTCCGTCTCTGACCGCCTTCATACGGCGCTGCGCCACAATCGGCGATCCAACGGACCACTCACCTTGCTTAAGCACACGTCGTGAGCCGTACCGTAGCATGATGTTCACGCAAGGTGCAATGTGTGCGAATCTGAGGCTGCGGCTTTGGGCAGCTCCCTCAAGGGCAGGCCGACAGTCCCGCGTAGTGCGCCGCCAGATCCTCGACATCCTGATCCGTCAAGTTCGCCACGAACGGCTGCATCGACACGTCCACCCGTTCGCCGTCGCGGAACGCCTTGATCTGCTTGGCCAAATACGCCTCCTGCTGTCCGGCCAGGCTCGGCCACAGCGGGTTGCTGCTGATGCCGTTCTGGCCGTGGCAGGCGGCGCAAAGGGCCGCCTTGGCGGCGCCGGCATCGGCGTCGCCGACAGCCACGGCGGTGCGCGGCCAAGCCAGCAGCAGCGCGCCGATGGCGAGGGCGGCGAACAGCGGCCAGCCGCGCCTTGCGGTCATGGGGCGTCCGGTTCGCGGGGCACGGGCTTCGCCGGGCGGGTCTCGTTGCGGCCGATGGCGAGGAAGTCCCACAGCAGCAGCACCAGGCCGAGGGTCATCATCACGCCGAAGATCATGCGCCAGTACATGGCCTGCACGAACCACATCGTCGTCTGCCCCTCGAAGTAGGCCTGCCATGTCGAGCCGCCGATGGCGCGTTCGGTGAACGACTGCTCGTAGCCGGCGATCAGGAGCGCGATGGTCATGCCGAGCGCGCCGACGTTCAGCAGAGCGAGCGCCCACTTCCACTTCCAGCCGCGGTCGGGCAGGTCGCCTGACATCCACACGTCGCCGCGCCAGCGCTGCAGGGCCAGGTAGACGAAGGCCACCACGATGGTGGCGTAGGCGCCGAAGAACGCCAGGTGGCCGTGGGACGCCGACCACTGGGTGCCGTGGGTGTAGATGTTGATCTGCGGCAGCGTCTGGATGAAGCCCCACACGCCGGCGCCCAGGAAGTTGCCGAAGGCGTGGGCGATCAGCCACGCCAGCGCCGGGTGGTTGTTGCTCTGGAAGCCGTGCCGGCCGGCGTCGTAGACGGCATGCACCACCATCGCCACCAGCGGGATGGGTTCCAAGGCCGAGAAGAAGCCGCCGATGCCCAGCCAGTACTCCGGCGTGCCGATCCAGAAGTAGTGGTGGCCGAGGCCGAGGATGCCGGAGCCGAACATCAGCGCCACCTCGATGTACAGCCAGGTGGTGACGATCCTGCGCCGCACGCCCAGGGTCTTCATCAGGCCCCAGGCCATGATGCAGCCCACCAGCACTTCCCAGGTGGCCTCCACCCACAGGTGAACCACCCACCACCACCAGTACTGGTCCACCGAGAGGTTGGTGGTGTAGAACATGCCGGCGAAGTACAGCCCGGCCAGCGCGATGAGGTCCAGCACCAGCGTGCCGGAGATGCCGCTCCAGCGCCCCTTCATGAAGGTGGCGGCGACGTTGTAGAAGAACGCCGCCATGCACACGACGATGCCGATGTCCGCCCAGCGCGGCGCCTCGATGTACTCGCGCCCTTCGTTGATGAGCCAGATGCTGCGCATCTCGCCCGGCCCGGCCTGCACGACCAGGAACACCACGACCACAGCGGCGACGGCGGTCGTCAGCACCCAGAACGTGGCCTGGGCGATGCGGATGCCCACCAGCGGCACGCCGGCTTCGTCTTCCACCAGCCAGTAGATGGCGCCGATGAAGCCGTACAGCATCCACACGATCATGGCGTTGATGTGCACCATGCGGTTGACGTTGAAGTCCAGCACGCCGTGCAGAAAATCCGGCATGAGGAACTGCAGGCCGGCAATCAAGCCGAACACCATCTGGGCGAGGAACAGCACCATCGCCACGAGGAAGTACTTGAGCGCGAGGCGCTGCGCCGCGGAGAGCGGCGTCGCTTCGGCGGAGACGGGCCGGGCAGAAACCCCAACCCCGCCCACGGGCATGTCCACGGCGGCTTCGGCCATCACGCGCCTCCTTGGGGCAGCGACTTGAAGCCGCGTGGGAAGCCGTTGGTGTCCACGGCGGACATCCACTTCAGAAAGGCGATCACGCCGCGCACTTCGTCGTCCGTGAGGTCCATGTCCGGCATGCGCCGGCCGGTGCCGAAGGTGCGGGCGTTGGCAATCGGATCCTTGAGGAACAGCGTCATCAAGGTTTCCCGCGCCTGCTCGTTGCCCCAGCCCGGGTCCAGCCAGGCCTTGGTGAGGTCCGGCGCGTAGTAGGCGCCGTTGCCGAGCAGCGTGTGGCAGTTCATGCAGTTCTTCGCCTGCACCGTGAGCTTGCCCAGATCGACCAGTTCCTCGGCCTCGGCTTCGCTGAGCTTGCGCCCGAACAGCGGCGCTTCGTCGCCGATCACCGGCACCTGGTAGCCGCGTTCACGATCCATCCGGTAGTCGATGCGGTGGTTGACGACGGAGTACGCCGGCACCCGGCCCGCGCCGCTCTGAATCGCCGCCAGCGAATGGAAGGTGAGCAGGATGAGCGCCAGCGCCATGAACGCGGTGACGAAGATGGCGCACTTGCGCCAGAAGTCCTCGGCGGCCCACCACGGCACGCTACTCATCCGCGCGTTCCTCCCGATGCGCCTCTTCATGCGTCGCCACCGACAGCCGCCACACGGCGCGTGGCGCCACGAAGTAGCCAACCAGCACGATGGCGACGAGAACCAGCCATAGCCCTCGCAGATTCAGCGCCCAGCACAGCGCCACCGCCGCCAGCACCACGCCGGCATACGCAATCAACGAAGCGCGGCGCAGAACCGCAAGGCCACGGGCGCGACCGAGAGCAAGGAGCAGTGCATAGCCAGCCGCGCACAACACCAAGGCGGCGGCTGAAAACCCCGCTGCGGCCAGCTGCGGAATGTCGTCTGCTGCCATTGCCCGAGAGCCACGCGCACACGCGCCGATCAAACTACGGTCGGGCGAACGCGGAACATAAGGGATTACCGAATGTGGCGGGGCGGTCGCGATAGCACCCAACGCGCGTCGGCCCGCGCCTGCATCCGCGTAACCTACAATCCGCGCAGTCGCACACAGGACGTGACGGATGCCCGCGCCGCCACGAGACGCCATGCACTTCTACGCCGATGCCGAACTCGAAGCGCTGCTCGCGGATGTCGAATCGGATCTGGTTGAACGCAAGGAGGGCTTCACCGGAACGCAGCCTAGAGCAGTGCGCCAGGCGATTTGCGCCTTCGCCAACGACTTGCCCGGACATGGTCGGCCGGGCGTCGTCTTCGTCGGTGCGCGCGACGACGGCTCGCCTTCGGGGCTGGAGATCAACGACGCCCTGTTTCTGCACCTCGCGCACTGCAAGACGGACGGCAACATCCTGCCGATCCCGACCATGACGGTGAGCAAACGGCGGTTGGCCGGCGCGGACATCGCGGTAGTCATGGTGGCGCCGGCCGACTCGCCGCCGGTGCGCTACCAGGGCCGCATCTGGACCCGCGTCGGCCCGCGCCGGAGCATCGCCAGCGCCCAGGACGAGCGCGTGCTGAACGAGAGGCGCAGACATGGCGACGCGCCGTTCGACGTGACGCCTGTGTGCGGCGCAACCCTTGCGGACCTCGACATGCCGCGCTTCCAATACCTTCACTTGCCGCAGGCGTTCGCCGCCGAGGTGCTGGCGCGCAACGACCGCACGGTGGAGGAACGCCTCGCGGCGACGAAAATGATCGTCCACCCGGACGACCCCACGCCCACCGTGCTCGGCATCCTCGCGCTGTGCCCCAAGCCGGCGCATTTTCTGCCGGGCGCCTACATGCAGTTCGTGCGCTTCGATGGCGAAGAGCGCGCCGCCCCCATCCTGGACAACGAGCGGATCGAGGGCCCGCTCGCGGATGCGATGGCGGAGGTGGACCGTCTACTGCGCGCCAATGTCCGCGAGTCCGTGCAGCTTGGACGCGCGGAAGTCCGCCGCGCCACCTACGCCGTGGCGGCGTTGCGGGAGCTGGTGCGCAACGCGGTGCTGCATCGTTCCTACGAAGGCACCAACAGCCCGGTGGCGCTGCACTGGTTCGCCGAACACGTTGAAATCGCCAGCCCAGGCGGCCCGTACGGGCAGGTCACGCCGGACAACTTCGGCCGGCCCGGCCTGGTGGACTACCGCAATCCGAACTTGGCGGACGCGATGCGCGTTGCCGGCCTCGTGCAGCGTTTCGGCGTCGGCCTTCCAGAAGCGCGCGCCGCGCTGCGCGCCAACGCCCAGGAAGAACCACGCTTCGACGTCGACGCGCAGTGGGTGCGGTGTCTTGTCCGCACGCGTGCGGACTGGCCGGGCAACCTGCCGGCGGATCGCCGGCCGCCTCGTGGATTGTGACGAAACGCTGCGATTCGCTGGCTAGCCGGTTTGCTGGCTGCGTCGGCGGCTCAGTAGCGCGAACACGAAGCCGCCGGCCGCTCCGGCAACGCCCTGTGCCAACAACCCCGCCGGCGTTCTGGCGCCGGCGATGGGCACGGTCGCCAATGCCGCCTCCATCGAGTAGAGCGCGACGAGGATTGCAACGCCGCCGGCCGCCACATAGCCAACGGTACGCAGATTCGGCAGGAAGCGAACGATCAGCGCGGCGACGGGAAAGGCGATCAGGAAGCAGACCGCCACCAGGATGCCCAGCATCGGCCCCATGCCGAACACGTCGTGGCCGAAGGCGCGTAGCCACTCGCCGAAGCCGATGGACGCGCCCAGTTCGGTCAATCCGCGCAGCACGAAGTGCGTGGACGCGATGCAGCCGAGCACCGCCGTGGCGGCGACGGCGGCGAAGTAGGCGACGATGCGGCGCAGCCATGTCATGGCGTCTATTATCACGGCAAGCGTTCACGCTTGGTGGAGGACGATGCGACTTTGGTTGGCGGGGGTGACGTGCGCCCTCCTCGCGTGTGGCTTGGCGAGCGCGGAGGACGATTCGCAGCAACCCTATCGGCTCGTCACGGTGGCCGAAGGACTGTCGCATCCGTGGTGCCTCGCGTTCCTGCCGGACGGCGACTTGCTGGTGACGGAGCGCAGCGGCGCGCTGCGGCTCGTGCGCGACGGTGCCCTTGAATCGCAGCCGATCGACGGCGTGCCGCCGGTGTACGTGCGCAGCCAGGGCGGCCTGTTCGACGTGCTGCCGCATCCCGATTTCGCCGCCAACCGCCTGTTGTACTTGAGCTATGCGCATGGCAATGCTCGCGGCAATGCCACGCGCATCGCCCGCGCGCGGCTCGACGGCATGGCGCTTGCGGAGCTGACGCCGATCTTCACCGTGCAGCCGAGCAAGCGCCCGCCCATGCACTACGGCGGCCGCATGATGTTCCTGCCGGACGGCACGCTGCTGCTCACCACCGGCGACGGCTTCGTCCACCGCGAGGAAGCGCAGCGCCTCGACAATCTGCTCGGCAAGGTGGTGCGCTTGAACGACGACGGCTCGATTCCCGCCGACAATCCCTTCGTCGGCGCCGAGGGGCGCGACGAGATATGGACCTACGGCCACCGCAATCCCCAAGGCCTGGCGCTGGCGCCGGGCGTTGCTGGCGAGCCGTCAACTGTCTACCTGCACGAACACGGCCCGCGCGGCGGCGACGAGCTCAACCGCCTCGAACCCGGGCGCAACTACGGCTGGCCGCTCGCCACCTTCGGCATCGACTACAATGGCGCGGTGATCTCGCCGTTCAGCGAATATGCCGGCACGGAGCAGCCGCTGCTGCACTGGACGCCATCCATCGCCCCGGCCGGCATGGCCTGGTACGGCGACGATCTCTTCCCCCACTGGCGGGGCGATCTGTTCGTCGCCTCCTTGGTGTTCAACACCATCGAGCGCATCGACTTGGAGAACGGCCGCGTGGTCGGCCAGGAGCGGTTGTTCGAGGAGATCGGCGAGCGCCTGCGCGACATCCGCGTCGGGCCGAACGGGCATCTCTACATCCTCACGGATTCGCGGCGGGGCCAGATCGTTCGCGTCGATCCGGTGCGGTGAGGTGTCGCGCTTGCGAGCTGTGCATCCCGGCTTGGGTTGGCGGCCGATGGCGCACGCCTCGCCAGCGCCTTGTTGTTGTCAAGTGTGATGAAGCGGCGCGGGCAAGTCGTGGTGCTGTCCGCGGCAGGGTCCGGGGGGGTGGGGGGGATCTCGCGATCTTCGTTGGTCGCGGTGGCGTACGCCCTCCTAATTGCTGGCAGTGTGGCGACAGAGGCAGCGGATCGCAACAACCCACACAACCAACAACACTATCGGCTCGCCACCATAGCCGAGGAGCTGTCGCATCCGTGGTGCCTCGCCTTTCTGCCGGACGGTGACCTGCTGGTGACCGAGCGCGGCGGCGCGCTGCGCCTCATTCGCGGCGGTACGTTCCAATCGCAGCCCATCGACGGCCTGCCGCCGGTATACGTGCGCGGCGAAAGCGGCTTGTTCGACGTGGCGCCACATCCCGACTTCGCCGCCAATCGCCTGCTGTACTTGAGCTACGTGCATGGCGATGCTGGCGGCAATGCCACGCGCGTCGCACACGCCCGGCTCGACGGTCTGCGGCTTGTCGAACTGACGCCGATCTTCACCGCGTGGCCGAGCAAGCGGCAGCCTAGGAGCTACGGCGGACGCATGGCGTTCCTGCCGGATGGCACGCTATTGCTGACCATCGGCGATCGCTACGACCACCGCGAGGACGCGCAGCGCCTCGACAGTCCGCTCGGCAAAGTGGTGCGCTTGAACGACAATGGCTCGATACCCGACGACAATCCCTTCGTCTCGGAGGAGGCGAGAAGGGCCGAGATATGGACCTACGGCCACCGCAATCCGCAGGGCCTGGCGCTGGCGCCCAGCGTTGCTGGCGAGCCGCCCACCGTCTACCTGCACGAGCACGGGCCGCGCGGCGGCGACGAGCTCAACCGCCTCGAACCGGGCGCAAACTACGGCTGGCCCCTAGCGACCAACGGCACCGAATACAACGGTGCGCCGATCTCCCCGTTCCGCGAATACGCGGGCACGGAACAGCCGCTGCTGCACTGGACGCCGTCCATCGCCCCGGCTGGCATGGCGTGGTACGGCAGCGACCTCTTCCCCCACTGGCGGGGCGATCTGTTCGTCGCCTCCCTCTCGCGCAAGGCGATCGTGCGCATCGACTTGGAGAACGGCCGCGTAGTCCGCCAGGAGTGGTTGTTCAAGGAGATCGGCGAACGCCTGCGCGACGTCCGCGTCGGGCCGAACGGGCATCTCTACATCCTCACGGATTCGCGACGTGGCCGGATCGTTCGCGTCGATCCGGTGCGGTAAGGCGTTCTTCCGGGACGACTTGCGCGGACTTGCACCGTTCGTGTTGCCTGGGGCGAGGTGGCTGCCCATACTCGCGCCCTTGCCGACCAGCCGCCATGCACGCGATGTCCGACGACACAGTTCCCGCAGACTTGCCGCCGAGGCCGCCTGTCGCCACGGCGGGCGCGGCGTTGCTGCTCGGCAGCGCGTTGGTGCTGGTGCTGACGTGGGTGCTCGGGGTGGATGCCGTGGCCAGCAACGGGGCGCGGGTGTTCTTCGTGGTGGTGTGGAGCTATCTGGCGTGGTCCGCCTTTCGCGGCGGCGGCTGGGTGCGCACGGCGATCATCGTGGTCTTCGCCATCACCGTTTGGGGGAGCATCAACTCGCGCGCCTTCGGCACGGCGTGGCTGGCGATGCCGTCCGGCGAGCTGCTTGCCAGGGCGCTTGCCTTGGCGGCGCTGGCGGCGATGCTGCTGCCGTCGGCGCATCGGTGGTTCGCCGCCGTCAAACGGCAGCGGCCTTGAGGCGGCGAACCAAGGGCTTGGGAACTCCTGCTTTTCGCGGCCCGCTCTCTGCCTACTTCGCCGAGAGCTGCAGCAGAACGCCGTGGGTGGACTTGGGGTGGACGAACACTTGCGACCCGCCCTCGCCGATCAGCCGCGCGCCGCCGGCCTTGAGCTTGGCGCAGGCGGCGTCCAAGTCGTCGACAGCGAACGCGACCGTGTGGATGCCTTCGCCGCGCTTGTCCAAGGCCTGGCCGACGGCGGAGTCGGCGCTGATCGGCGCCACCACCTCGATGAAGCCGCCGTCCGGCAGATTGAAGAACGCCTGCTTGATGCCGAGGGCCTCGCTCTCGTCCGTGCGGTCCAGCGTCAATCCCAGGGCGTCGCGGTAGGTGGCGATGCCTTCGTCGATGTCGCCCACGCGAACCACCAAGTGGTCGAATGCGGCTAGTGTCATCTGTTTCTCCTGCTTTGCTCCAGTGCGGTGTGCGCGCTTGGCGGCGCGTGTATCTTGCTGCAAGAGGCGGATAATATGGCAGAGCAGAGGCGATAGGGAACCGCGATGAGCGACCCCAAGGGCTTGACCAACCACGAAATCACCGTCGCGCTCGCTGGCGGCGCCGTGCTCGGCCCGTTTCGCGCCACGTGGAGCACGGAGATCGTCAGCGACGTGCGCGAACTCACCCGCGACTACGACGCCTTTCTGCAAGGCGGGGAGCAGACGCGCTTCAAGTACCATCTGCACGATCCTGGCAAGCACGTCTCCCACTCGCTCATCCTCGACTTCAAGCACGTCACCGCCATCTACGACCGCGTTCTGCTGCACGAGCACCACCGGGCGGATTGACGACCGCGAACCACAGGGTGCGCCGTCCTTGGGCGTATCGCCAAGAGACCACAGGAGGACACGCGCATGTGTCGCAACATCAAGCCGCTGTTCAACTTCGATCCGCCGGCGACGGATGCGGAAATCCGCGACGCGGCCTTGCAGTTCGTGCGCAAGGTCTCCGGCTACGGCAAGCCTTCGCAGGCGAACCAGCCGGCGTTCGACGCCGCCGTGACGGCGGTGACGGACGCCACGCGGCAACTGCTGGCCGGTCTCGCCACCAACGCGCCGCCGAAGAACCGCGAACAGGAGGCCGCCAAGCGGCGCGAACGCTCGGCACGGCGTTTCGCCGCATGAGCGCAAGCGTCGATCCCGTTCGCATCGGCCTGATCGGCTGCGGCACCATCAGCCCGGCCTATCTGCGGGCTGCGGCGACCTTCGACGTGCTGCGCTTCGTCGGCTGCGCCGACCTCGACCCGGCCGCCGCCAAGAGAACGGAGGCCGAGTTCAACGTGCCGGCGTCGTCCGTGGACGCGCTGCTCGCTCGCGACGACGTCGAAGTGATCCTCAACCTCACCATTCCGGCGGCGCACGGCGAAGTGAATCTGGCGGCAATCGAGGCGGGCAAGCACACCTACTGCGAGAAGCCCTTCGGCTTGGATGTCGCCGAGGGCCGCCGCGTGCTCGCCGCGGCGGATGCCGCCGGACTGCGCGTGGGCTGCGCGCCGGACACCTTCCTGGGCGGCGGCCATCAAACGGTGCGCCAGCTGATCGACGCTGGCGCCGTCGGCAAGCCGGTGGCCGCCACTGCCTTCATGCTGAGCGCGGGGCCGGAATCGTGGCATCCGAATCCGGCCTTCTACTACCACCGCGGCGGCGGCCCGCTGTTCGACATGGGGCCGTACTACATCACCGCCCTCGTGAACGCGCTCGGCCCGGTGAAGCGCGTGTGCGCCCTGACCAGCCGGGCCCGAGACGAACGGCTGATCGGCTCGAAGCCTTTCGCGGGCGAGATCATCCACGTCGAAGTGGACACGCATGCCGCCGGCACCCTGGAGTTCGAGAGCGGCGCCGTGGCGACCGTGGCGATGAGCTTCGACGTGCGCTTGAGCGCCAACCGCTTCATCGAGATCCACGGCATCGACGCCAGCCTGTCGGCGCCGGACCCCAACGGCTTCGGCGGCTCGGTGCGCGTCTCCAAGGGGCGGGAGTGGATCGAACAGCCCCTCTCGCACGGCTACACGACCAACATGCGCAGCATCGGCCTCGCCGACATGTGCGTGGGCATCCGCAGCGACCGCCCCCATCGCTGCGACGGACGCCTGGCGCAGCATGTGCTGGAAGTGATGGCCGCCTTCGGCGCATCCTCAAGCACCGGCCAGCACGTCGTCCTGGACAGCAAACCGGACCGGCCGGCGGCACTGCCGACGGGCCTCGCGGACGGCGAGTTGGACTAGGCGCGCTTGCTGCCGCACGTTGGAGCGACGAAGTGGGACGCATCATCGCGCAGACCAAAGTCACCAATCTCACGGACGAGAGCAAGTCCGTGCAGTGCGGGATGCTGGTCGACACCGGTGCCGCGGCGTTGATCCTGCCGGCGGCATGGCGCGACAGGCTGGGCGCCTTTCCCCGCGAAGAGCAAGTCGCGCTCGTGCTGGCCAACGGGGAGGTGGTGCAAGGTTCCGCGTGTGCGCCAGTGGAAATCGAAATCCAAGGCTTTCGGCCGGTCGTCAACGAGGTGATGTTCGTCGAGACCCGAGAAGAAGGGGAACCTTTGCTTGGCTATGTGATACTGGAACAAGCGCAGGCTGCCGTGGACATGCTCGGCCATCGGCTGGTACCGGTGCCGTACATGGACATGAAGTAGACACGCGCTGCGCGACGCTCTTTGGCATAGTGCGCACCTAGCCGATCAGCCAAGTCCCAAGGCCCCGCCGCCCCCCGGCCAGAACCTCTGTTAGCGCGAAAGGCGTTGCGGCGGGAACTACTGCCCGGCGGCCGGCGGCGCGACGACGGAACGCCAGCCGCGCCAGCGTCCTGCGGCGCTCGGGGAGACTTCCACTGCGAAACGCAAGGTCGCGGTCTGTCCGAAGTGGTCCGTCGCCACGACCGTCACCGTCGCCACGCCCTCCTCGCCGTCTTCGTTCGCCGACACCAGCAGGAACGCGCCGTCCACCGAGGCCGTCGCCAGGCGCGGGTCGTCCACCGCCGCGGAGTACGAGAGCGTCCCGCCGCCGCCCGCGGCGAAGTGCGCCGAGAGGTCGATGCGCACGGCGTCGGCACCCAGGAGCTCCGCCGGCGCGACTTCGCCAGCCACGCGCGGCGGCGCTGCGAACAGCGCCAGCGCCGCGCCCTCCGCCGCAAGGCCGTCGAAGCACGGGCCGTCGCCGCAGCGCGTCTGCGGAATGGCCGGCGCCGCGAGCACGACGCGCACTGGGCCGTCGCCGAAGACGCTGGCCGTGCCGCTGGCCACGGCGCCGGCAGCGAGCGCGAGTTCCTCCGCCGACGCCTCGCCGCCGGCGACGGTCAGCGCTAGGCGCATGGCGAACGGGGCGCCGAGCGGCAGACGCGCTTCGACCGTCGCTGGGCCAGCCGCCCACGGCTCGGCGTCCGTCCGCCGCAGCGTCGGTGCCAGCGCGAACGGTGCGCCTGGGTTGCCGGACAGGCGCAGTTCGCGCAGGCCGGAGACGCCCGCGAACAGGGCCGCCGGCAGCGATTCCAGGCGGTTGCCGTCCAGCCGCAGCGAGCGCAGCCGCGGCGAATGGGAGAGCAGGCCCGCCGGCAGTTCGCGCAGCGCGTTGCCGCCCAGGGCCAGCGTCCGCAGCCCGGACAGGCCCAGCAGGTCGTCGGCGCGCAGCGATTCGACGCCGGCGCCGCGCAGATCGAGGCGCGACAGGCGCGCCAGGTCCGCGGAGCTCGGCCAACGGCAGGCGCGCCAGCCGCGGGCCAGTTCCGCGCGCACTTCCGGCGTGCGGTCGCACACGCCCTCCTGCACGGCGCCCAGCGCCCGCCAGGCACGCGCCGACAGGCCCACGTTCGGATCCGCCGGCTCTTCGAGCTCCACCGCGAAGCGCTCCCGCGCCGGTTCGATGTCGTCGTCGTCCAGCACCGCGAGGACGATCCGCGCCCGCGTCTGGCCGGCCGCGACCGTCGCCGTTCCGGCCCACGCCGCGAAGTCCGCCGCGTCGGCGTCCGCCGTGCCGGGTTCGCCGTCCGCCGCCAGGCGCCAGCCAACCTCCACGTCCGAACCGAGCGGCCGGCTCAGTTCCGCGGTCAGAACCGCCTCGCCGCCCTCCGGCGCCGCCGGATTCCCGCGCAGCGACAGCACCGCGCCCACCCGAACCGTGAACGTCGCGCTCGCCGACAGCCCCTCGGGGTCGGTCGCCGTGGCAGTCACCGTCGCCTCGCCGGGGCGCATCCCGCGCAGACGCAGCGCGCCGCCGGAGGCCCACGCCTGCACGGCGCCGCCGTCCGCGGACGCTGCGTAGCGCAGGACGTCGCCGTCCGGGTCCGAGAACGCCGCGTCGAGATCCACCTCCGCCGTCTTCCCGACGTCCATGTCCACGTCCGCGATGCCGTGCGCCAGCGGCGGGCGGTTCGGCGTTCCCGCCTCGCCCCGCGCCGGCTCGGACGGCTCGCCGGCCTTGCCGTCGACCACCGCCAGCACGCGCACTTCGTAGGCGCCGGCCGCAAGCCCCGCGATCTCGTAGCGCGTCTCGGTCGTCTCCGCCTGCCGCTGCGGCGACCACGCCTGCCCGGACAGCCGCCACTGCACCAGGTACGCCGTCGCCCCGGCCACAGCCCGCCACGTCACCAGCAGGCCCTGGGACGTCGTCTCCGCCCGAACCTCCGTCGGAACACTCGACTCCTCCGCCGGCTCGTCCGGTTCCTCGGACACCGCGAACTGCTGCGACGGATCGAAGCCGCGCCACTTCAGCGACGGGTACTGGCGCGGGCTGCCGAAGTGCCACGGATCGTCCGCCTCGTAGTCGCCGTCGAGGTCGACGTTCCAGTTCGCGTAGAGGTCCACGTAGCTGGTCGGCGTCTGCAAGTCCGACGTGCTGCGTCCCTCCGGGGAGTCCAGGTCGGCGTCGTCGGGGATGCCGGACGCCGCCGCGTCCCACCAGCTGGCCGTCGCCGCCACGGGGCCGCCGACCAGGCCGGCCTTGTCCGGGCAGGCGCCGGTCACCGCGCCGGCCGACCAGCTGGTCGACACCGTGGCCGTTCCGCCGTCGCCGCCGGCCAGGCCGCCGGCGTAGCCGGCGGCCGAGTTGCGGCACTCCACGGCCGCCGTCGAGTAGCTCGCGGCGATGCGCGCGCCGGTCTGCATCCGCCCCACCAGGCCGCCGGCCGACGTGTCGCCCGACACCGCGCCCGTGCTCCAGGCGCCCGTCACCCGCGCCGCGGCGGTGGCGAAGCCGGCCAGCGCCCCCGCGCCGTGCGCGCCGCGCACCCAGGCGTTCGCCAGGCCAACCGCCGCGACGCGCCCCGACACGACCCCGAACAGGCCCCGGTAGTTGGTCGCGGCCGCGTTCACGAACAGGTTGCGCAGGATGCGCCCGTTGCCGTCGAAGCGCCCCGCGAACGGCGCCGCCGCGCCGTCGCCGACCGGCCTCCAGCCGAAGCCGCCATTGTGGTGGTCGTCGCCGTCGTCCCCGACGCCGGCCGCGTGCGTGGCGCCGTCGCCGTCGGTGTCGAAGTCCAGGTCCGCAGTCAGCTCGAAGCCGTCGCAGGCCGTCCCCGAAGTCGCCGTCGGGCAGACGCCGCCGCCGCGCGGGGTCGGGAACGCCGTGGCGTAGGACGCCGCGTTGCCCGAGGACGCCGCGCCGTCGCCGTCCAGGTCCCAGCGCATGGCGTTCAGCTGCGCCAGGCTGCCGATCTCGATCAGGCCGTCGGCGTCGGCGTCGTAGTCCACGGTGGTGTTCGCCACCCGCACCGGCAGGTCGGGGCCGGACTCCACCGCGCCGTAGCCGGCCACGGCGTGGGTCAGCGTCCCTTGGACGTCCTCCAACCGGGCGTGGTCGGCCACCGCGGTGACCGTCACGGTCTGCGCCGTGTCCCAAGTGGTCGTGGTGAAGGAGAGGGTGCTCGTGTCCACTGTCAGTCCGGCCATGCCCGTCGCGGCGATGGTCACCGTGACGGCGCCGGTCGCCGGCGGCGCCGAGAGCTCCACGTCGTAGGTGGCCGTGCCGCCTTCGTCGATGGTCAGCGACGAAGGCGACAGCACCACGCCGGCGGTCTCGTCGTCGCGCACCAGCACGGCCACCCCCGGGCGCCGGATCGTCGCCAGCGCGGCGTAGTCGCCCGTGCCGGTCACGGAGTGCGTCAGGCCGACGGTCTCGTCGGCGCCGTCGGCGTCCTCGGCGCCCGTCACGGTCACCGTCCGCGCCGTGTTCCAGTTCGCCGCGTCGAAGGAGAGCGTCGTCTGGTCGCCGGGCGTGCCCGTGTCCGTGTCCGCCGTCAGCTTCGCCGTCGCGCCGCCCACCGTCACCGTCGTCGTTCCCGACGGCGCGACGTTCAGGCGCACCGCGTACGTCGCAGTCCCGCCCTCCGCCACCGTCAAATTCACCGGCGACACCTTCAGGCCCGCCACGTCGTCGTCCACGGTCGTGACCGTGACGTCGGAAATCGCCACGCCATCGTATCCCCCTCCGGTCGGCGTGTGGCCGATCGTCTCCGATTCGTCCGCCGTGTCGGTGTCGTCCACGCCGCTCACCGTCACCGTCTGCGGCGCGTCCCAGTTCCCCGCCGTGAACGTCAGCGTTGCCGGACGCGCCGTGGCCACCGTGCCGGTCGCGCTGGCCACCGCCACGCTCACGGCGCCGCCCGCCGGCTGCGTGTCCAGAACCAGCGTGTAGGTCGCCGAGCCGTTCTCCTGCACGTTCAGCGCCGTCGTGGACAGCGTCGCGCCCTTCGCGTCGTTGTCGGACACCGCGAACGACACGTCCACGTTCTCCACCTCGCCGTAGTCCGCGCCGGACGGATCGTGGGTCAGCATGACGCTCTCGCTCTCGCCGTCGTCGTCCTCGGCGGCATGCACCGTTGCCGTCTGCGGCGTGTTCCAGTTCATGGCGTGGAACAGCAGCGTGTTCTGGGCGCCAGCCGTGCCGGCGTCGGCGTCCACCGTCGCGGCGTCCTCGCTGCTGGCGATGGCCACCGTCACCGGGCCGGTCGGCTCGCTGGCCAGCCGGACGGTGTACGTCGCCGTCATGCCCTCGGTCACGCCGCTCCCCGTCAGCGTCGCCGCGTCCAGCGTCAGGCCCTGGGAGTCGTCGTCGTTCACCGTCACGCGCACCCGCGGGCCGCTCGCCACCCCCGGCACGCCCTGCACCGCGTGGGTGACGTGCGCCACGTCGTCCACCGCGTCGTCGTCCGCGCCGGCCGTCGCGGTCACCGTCTGCGCCGTGTTCCAGTTCGTCGCGTTGAAGGTCAGCGCGCCGCTCAGGGTCACGTCCGGGTTGCTGCTCGCCGGCGTCACCGTCACCGCGCCGGCCGGCTGGCCGGTCAGCACCGCCGTGTAGGTTCCGACGTTGGCGTTGCTGGTTCCGGGATCCTCCTCCAGCGCCAGCGTCGTCGCCGAGAGCATGACGCCGCCGGTCGGCGTCACCGCCACCGCGCCCGTGTCCTGGTCGCCGCCGAAGCGGTGCGCCGCCGCCAGCACGCGCACCAGCAGCGTCGCCTGCGTATTGAAGTCCGTGCCGTCGAAGCGCAGCGTCAGCGTCGCCTGGGTGGGGCTGGTCCTCGTCGCCGAGGCGATGGAGAGGCCGGCGATCGGCGGCGTGGTCGCCAGCGCGAAGCCCGCCGGCGAGAGGCCGTGGAACACACTGCCCGTCAGCTCGACGGCCACCCGCGCGCCGTTCAGGTTCGTTTCCGTCAGCGCCGTCGGCGTCGTGCTGGCGATGCTCGCGGACGCCGCCGGCACGGTGGCCATGAAGGTCAGCGTGTCGCGGTCGGTCGCCTCCATGTTGCTGTCGCTGTCGGCGACGGTGACGGTCACCGTCGAGACGCCGGCCGCCGTCGGCGCGCCGCACACGGTGCGCTCGTCCGCGCAGTCCGGCAGGCCGAGGGACAGCCCGGCCGGCAGCCCGCTCGCGGCGTAGCGGTAGGCGCCGTTGCCGCCAGTCGCCGCCGGAACCTGGAACGACACCGCCGCGTTCCCCGGCAGCGTCATGTCCGTCACCGTGCCCGAGAAGGCCGGCGCCGTGTCCGGATACACGTCCAGCTGCGGCGCTGCCGCCAGGCCGCGGTACTTCAGGATCGGATGTTCGTTCGAGCGTCCGAAGTCCCACGGGTCGGCGTCCTCGCCGTCGCCGGTCGCGCCGTCGCCGTCCACGTCCTGGTTGTCCCAAGTCGCGTAGAGGGCCTCGCCGCCGGCGACCGTGTCGTAGCTCGTCGGCGTCCGCAGAATCGCGCTCGTCCTGCCCTCCGGCGGCTGCGGCGGGTTTTCCGTGTCGTCGGCGATCTGACTCAAGGTCGTGTCCCAGTAGCTCGCGGCCACCGTGCCGGCGCTGCCCAGGGCGAAGCCGCCCGTGCTCGCGCAGGTCGCGCCGGTCACCGTCCCCGTCGAGTAGCTCGCCGCGATGGACGAGCCGGCGCCGGTTCGGTCGCCCACCAGACCGGCCCCGGAACTGTTCGTGCCGGCGCAGGCCACGGCCGCGACCGAATAGCTCGCCACGACCGAACCGCTGCCCGACAGATCGCCGACCAGACCGCCGGTCGCGGACGCGCCGCCCACCGATCCGGACACCCAGACCGCGCCGACGTGCCCGCGGTTCTCGCCGGCCAGCGCCCCCGTCCGGCCGCCCGTGCCGCTCTCCACCCGCGCGTCCGGCAGGCCCAGCGCCACGACCTCCGCGTCGCCGGCCAGCCCCGCGAACAGCCCCGACCGGTTCCGCGCGCGGTTCACGAACAGGTTGTCGATGAGCTTGCCGTTGCCGTCGAACGTCGCGTTGAAGTGCGTCGCGGCGGTGACGGCCGTCGCCGGGCCGATGGGCTCCCAGCCCATGCCGCCGTTGTCGTAGGCGTCGTTCATGTCGCCGGTGAGGGTGCCGCTCGGTTCCGTCCAAGTGCTGCCGTCGCCGTCGGTGTCGAAGTCGAGATCGTTGAGAAGCTCGTAGCCCGCGCAGTCGTTGGCGTCGGCGTCGTCCGTGGTCGTCGGGCAGGGGAGGCCCGTGTCGTCGGCGTTGAACAGGGGATGGTTGAACGCGCCGGAGTAGTAGCTGGACTCGTTCCCCGCCGCCGGCGCCCCGTCGCCGTCGAGGTCCCAGCGCACGGCGTTCAGCTGCGCCAGCGTGGTGATGTCGACCAAGCCGTCGTCGTCGGCGTCGTAGTCGTTGTACTGGGAGGCCGTGTCCATCCCGCCGTACTTCAGCACCGGATAGTGGTAGCCGTTGCCGAAGTCCCAGGCGTCGTCGGCGGCGTCCACCACGCCGTCGCCGTTCGTGTCGTGGTCGTCCCAGGCGGCGTAGATGCCCGTGTAGCCGGTCGGCGCCTGCAGGGCGCTGGTGGTCTGGCCGCCGCCGCCCTGCCCCGTCGTCTGCCAGTCCCAGGTCGAGCCCGGGGCGCTGCCGGACTGGTTTCTTCGGGCCAATAGGCCGCCCCGACGGGCGGCCCCGGCCCAGGATATGCGCCCGCGCGCGTAGGAGTTCGTGAAGACCGAGTAGTTGGTCGTCGCCCAGCCGACGAGCCCGCCGACGTTCCCCGTGCCGCTGCGGACGTGTACATGCACCGTCCCGGCCGCGTAGCTGGCGACGATGGGGGCTGACGCATGCCCCGCCAGGCCGCCGACGTCAGGCGAGAGGACCGAGCTGGCCGAAACGGCCGCCGTCGAGTAGCAGGCGCGGATGACGCCTTCGAAGAGGTACCCCACGAGGCCGCCCACCACGACGCCGCGACCGCCGCCGCTGGACGCCGACACCGTGCCGCCGCGGACGTAGACCGCCTCGATGGTTCCATCACTTTGTCCGGCCAAGGCGCCAACGCCGCGGTAGTTGGCGCCGGGGCCGCTGGTCGCCGTCACGGAAACGTCGACCAGGCCCAGGTTCGACACGCGGCTGCTGCCTCCCAGTCCCCAGAACAGCCCCCGTTCGCCGCCGCCTGTCGTGGTCAGGTTGGAGATCGTGCGGTTGTTGCCGTGGAAGGTGGCGTTGTAATCGCCGCCGATGGGCGCCCAGTTGGGGTAGGCGTCGCTGGAGTCGACCGTGCCGTCGCCGTTGGTGTCGAAGTCCAGGTCCGCGGTCAGCTCGTAGCCGGCGCAGTCGCCGTCGGCGTCCGCGTCCGAGTCCGGGCAGCCCATGTGCTCCCCGGTCGCCGCGCCGGCGAAGGCCGCGGCGTAGCTCGTCTCGTTGCCGGAGGACGCCGCGCCGTCGCCGTCGAGGTCCCAGCGCAGCGCGTTCAGCTTGGCCAGCGAGTCGATCTCGATCAGGCCGTCGTTGTCGGCGTCGTAGTCAGTGCCCGTCGCCTCGTCGTCGTCCACGACCACCCGAACGGACGCGGAGGCGCCGTCGTAGCCGCCGTTGCTGGCCGCGTTCGTGATCGTCGCCGCCTCGTCCACGGCATCCGCGTCGCCGGCCGCCGTCAAGGTCACCGACTGCGCCGTGTTCCAGTTCTGCGTCGTGAACGTGAGCGAACTCGTGCCCGCCGTCACGGTCGCGTTGTCGCTCGACACCGCCACCGTCACGTTCGCCGAGGGCGCTTGCTCCAGCCGCACGGCGTAGGTGCCGGAGCCCCCCTCGTTGATTGCCAGCCGCGCCGGCGTGGCCAGCACCCTTGGCCGGCGCAGCGCCATCCTGAACGTCAAGGTGGCCCGATCGCTGGTCATGACGTTGGTGTCGGCATCCGCCACCGTCACGGTCACGGTCGCCGTCGTCGGCGCGGTGGCCGTGGGCGTGCCGCACACCGTGCGCACGGCCATGCAGTCGCCCGTGCCGTCTGCGTCGAAAGACAAGCCCGCCAGAAGGCCGGTCACCGTGTAGTCGTAGGTACCGTTGCCGCCAGTGGGCGGCGGAATCTGGAACGGCTGGATCGCCGTGCCCAGCGCGTAGGTCTTGTTGGCCACCGCGATGCCGGCGTAGCTCGGCGCGGTGTCCGTCTGCCCGGACAGCCGCGCCGTGAACTGCGTGGCGGCGGCGTGGCCGCCCCACTTCAGCGCCGGGTACTGGTTGGCTTGGCCGAAATGCCACGCGTCGTCCTCCGCGTCGATGCGGCCGTCGCCGTTGACGTCGTAGTTGTCCCATTGCGCGTAGATGCCCGTTGCCGCGGTGGGCGACTTCAGTTCGGCAGTGGTCAAACCGCCCGAGTTCGGCGAACCGGCGCTGGTCGTTTTGGTGGTCGTTTGCCTGTCCCAATAGGCGCTGTTGATGGTGGTGCTGGGAGCCAGGGCAAACAAGCCACCCGACGAAGTGGGGGCTGACCTGGCCGTTTGCGTCCCCACAGCCCCGACGGCATAGCTGTTGTGTACGCGGCAGCCAAAGCCGTAATAGTGCCGGGGCTGCAACGAGGTGTCGAGTGTTACGGAACTCGAGCTGGCAAAGGCCGCCAGGCCGCCTTGCACGTACGCCTCCGACAGCGAGACATCGGCATAGGACGTGTGGATGGTGCTCCCTGCGCACATCCCCACCAAACCACCTGCGTAAGCGGTAATGTTGTTGTTCCAGAGATTCACGGTGCCCCGCGTATAGGCTCCCGCCATGGTGCTGCTCTCGAGGAGTCCGACGAGAGGGCCGAAATTGGCGACGGGGCTGTTGTTGTTTGTGCCATCGCCGACGTCGACGTCGACAACGGCGACGGATTCGATTCGCGCGTATCTGACAATCGAGAAGAGTCCCTGGCCATCGTCGGTGGTGGTCCTGTCTTTCATGTACAGGTTCGACACCGAGTGGCCGTTGCCTCGGAACGTCGCCGTGAACGGCGTGTCCGACTTCTTTTGTTTCACGCCGATGGCGTTCCAGCCGTCGCCGCCGTTCCAGTAGGCGTCCTGGGAGTCCGCGCTGCCGTCGCCGTCCGTGTCCAGGTCGATGTTCGCCGTCAGCTCGTAGCCGGTGCAGTTGCCGGTCTCGTTGGCGTCGTTGTCGTCCGGGCAGCCCATGCCGGCGGCGGGGCTCGGGAAGGCGCTGGTGGTGCCGGTGGAGTAGCCGGAGTTCAGCGACGAGCCGTTGCCGTCCAGGTCCCAGCGTATGGCGTTCAGCTGCGCGTGGCCGCTGATCTCGATCAGGCCGTCGTCGTCCGTGTCGTAGTCCGTGCCGGTTCTCGCGTCGTCGTCCGCCACCGTCGCCCGCACCGTGCGGTTCGCCGCGGTGCTCGACGCGTAGCCGCCGCCGGTGGCGACGTTGGTCACCAGCGCCACCTCGTCCACGGTGTCCGTGTTGTCGGCCACTGCCGTCAGCGTGACCGTCTGCGGGGTGTTCCAAGTGGTCGTGCTGAAGGTGAGCGTGTTGGGCGAGCGGGTGACCGCGGCGGTATGGTCGCTGGTGACGGTGACGGTGACGGTGCCGGTGGGCGGGCTCTCCAACGTCACGGTGTAGGTGCCGGTGCCGCCCTCGGTGAGCGCGACGTTCTTGGTGGAGACGTTCACCCAGCGCGCCATGCCGACCGCCACCGTGCCGGTGGTGAGCGCCGCGGTGTGGGTGGTGCCGGCCGCGGCGACGGTGACGGCGATGGTGGCGGCGCTGTTGAAGTCCGTCCCGTCCCAGCGCAGGCGGAGGGTGGCGGCGGTGCGGCCGGTGTTGAACCCCACGCCGTCCACGGTGAGGCCGGAGATTGCGGTGGTCAGGGTGAAATGGGAGGCGGCCGCGTTGGTCGCGTAGGTGGCGCTGGCGAGGGTGACGGTGAGCGTCGCCGCACGCAGGTTGCTCTGGTTCAGCGTGGCGGGGTTGGAGGCGGTGATGGTGGCCGACTGCGCCAACGCCGGCGCACCGGCGAGCAGCGCCCCCAGCGCCAGGATCCCGCCTAGGAAGGATCGGAATCGACGAGTCGCCGCCACGCCGGGCCTACATGCGGCACTGAATTCGGGGGGGGGGGGGGGGGCAAACTGGGAGAAGAGCGCCGGCAGGCGAACCACTCCCTTGGCCAAGCGTTTGCTCCGACAAAACATCAACCGCCCCGATTTCCCGTTCCGGCCAGACGGCCAGCGGAGACCATGCCACAGCGTGTGGCACAATGACAAGAACGAGCAGGTGCTTCTTGGGAATCTGCGATGCGGTTTGGCTTCTTTGGGAATGTGGAGGGGAATGTGGAGTGGTCCGCGCGGCGCTTCGGAGCGCTCGCCATTGCGCTGGTCGGCGCCGCCGAGTGCGTCTTGGCGGCCGAGGCGCCCGGCGCCGAACGGGCCGAGGCGCTGGATTGGCCGCTGCCGGTCGGCGCCGCGAGGGCGCAATACGAGCCGCGCCTCGGGGCGGCAGGGGGGCCGCCGACGCTGATGGAAACGCCGCTCGGCCTGGTCGTCGACAAGCCGGGGGTCTCGAGCGGGTTCACCCTGTTCACGAACGGCTCCGCCGGCACCTTCCTCATCGACAACGCCGGGCAGGTGGCGCATCAATGGGAACACGCCCTGGTCAACGCCAAGCTGCTGCCGAACGGCAACGTGGTGGGCACTCAGGCGGGGTACCTGTACGAGATGGACCCGCAGGGCAAGCCGGTGTGGGAGTACGAGCCGTCGCAGCCCATGCACCACGACTACTTGAAGCTGCCGAACGGCAACGTGCTGCTGCTGCTGACGCGCAACCGCTCCGCCGCCGAGGCGATCGCCGCCGGCGCCAATCCCCAGTTCGTCGATCCAGACCTTGGCCTCACCCACGACGAGCTGGTGGAGGTGCGCCCCTCCTACCCGGTCGGCGGCGAGATCGTCTGGCGGTGGTCCGTGTGGGATCACCTGATCCAGGACTTCGATCCGACGAAGGAGAACTACGGCGACGTGGCGGCGCATCCGGAACGGGTGGATCTGAACTACGCCCTGGCGGAACTCTTCCGCACGGACAAGCAGGCGGACCGAACGGACTGGCTCCACGCGAACGCCTTGGACTACCACGCGGAACTGGATCAGCTGCTGATCTCGGCGCGCAACTTCAGCGAGATTTGGGTGGTGGATCACAGCGCCACGCAGGAGGAGGCGGCGGGCGGAACCGGCGGCCGCAGCGGGCGCGGCGGCGACCTGCTGTACCGCTGGGGCAATCCGCGCGCCCACCGCGCCGGCACGACGGCCGAGCAGCAGCTGTTCTGGCCGCACAGCGCGCACTGGATCCCGTCCGGCCTGCCGGGGGCCGGCAACATTCTGGTGTTCAACAACGGCGACGAGTTCGAAGGCTTCGAGAGAAACCACTCGACGGTGGTGGAGTTCGAGTATCCGGTGGCGGACGGCAAGCCGGCGGCGCCGGCGCGCGGCCAACCGTTTGCCCCGGCGCAGCCGGTGTGGGAGTACGTCGGCGATCCGCCAAGCAGCTTCTTCTCCCAGCGCACGTCGAGCGCCCAGCGCCTCGCCAACGGCAACACGCTGGTGCTGGCCGGCCTGCAGGGCACGATGTTCGAGGTGACGCCGGCCGGCGAGACGGTCTGGCAGTACGTCAATCCCTTGGACACGAACAGGGCGATGGCGCAAGGCGATCCAGTGCCGATGCGGCGCCAGCGCAACCGTTGGGTGTGGGCGAACATGCTGTTCCGCGTGCGCAAGTACGCGCCGGACCATCCCGGGCTCGAAGGTCTCGATCTAGCGCCCAAGGGCGCCTTGGAGCGCGACCGCGGGCAGGGCGCGTCGAGCATCGTCGCCGGGCAGTTTCTGGAGTGAACGCGCAGCCGATTGGATGATGCGCGATCGGCCTAGCGCGCTTCATTCTCGACTCACTTGGAGAACCAATGTCCGACGCATTCATCACGTGGGGCGGCTGGAGCGGCCACGAGCCGGAGCAGACGGCAGACATCGTCGCCGGCCTGCTGCGCGACGAAGGCCACCGCGTCACCGTCTCCGACACTTTGGAGCCCTTGGCGGACGACGAGTTCATGGCCGGATTGGATCTGGTGGTGCCGGTCTGGACGATGGCGCGGATCGGCGCCGAGCAGGAGGCGGGCCTGCTGAAGGCGGTGCGCTCGGGGGTGGGCTGCGCCGGCTGGCACGGCGGCATGGGCGATTCCTTCCGCAACAACGTCGAGTACCACTTCATGGTGGGCGGCCAGTTCATCTGCCATCCAGGCGGCATCATCGACTACGAAGTGAACATCGTCGGCGACGATCCGATCGTGGCCGGGCTCGGCGATTTCCAGATGCGCTCCGAGCAGTACTTCATGCATGTCGATCCGTCGAACGAGGTGCTCGCCACCACCACGTTCCAAGGCGAACACTGGGGCGTGGACTGGGTGAAAGGCGTGACGATGCCGGTGGCGTGGAAGAAGCGCTACGGCGCCGGCAAGGTCTTCTATTCCTCCCTCGGCCACGTGGCGTCGGACTTCGACGTGCCCGAGGTCAAGGAGATCATGCGCCGCGGCTGTTTGTGGGCGATGCGCTAGCCGGTCAGCCAAGTCCCCATCTCCCCTTGGCCAGCGCCTCGGCAGGGCGGCATCCGATTGCCGCGATTTCGCACACGACGCATGGCGAATCTCCTACAGACGGGCGCATTTCAAGCCTCGACACTGTCCGCCGAGACCGTGCCCATCGGCACGGGGACAGAACGGGGCGCGGCCTCGGCCGCGATGAACCATGCTACTTTCGCCACCAACGCGAGCGCGAGGGGCACCCGCGCATGAGAGCCCTCAGCGGGGAGCGCGAGGGGCACCCTCGCAGGTAAAGAGCCCTCAGCGGGGAGCGCGAGGGGCACCCTCGCATGAAGAAGGAGAACAGCCACATGAGAGCGCCTCTGCCGGTCAGCGCTGCCGCAGCGGCCGCAACCGCTTCGAACGTCGGTGCCGTGCGCGTGGACGACGTGTTCTACCCGAGCTCGGACGGTAGGCCGATGTCGGACAACATGTGGCAGGGGAAAGCCATTACGAACGCCGACGGCGACCTCGAATCGGCCCACCCGAAGGCGCTCGTGGCGGCGGACATCCTCGTGTACCCGGAGAAGGGGAACAACAGGAACCGCATTGCGCCGGACGTGCTGGTGGCGCTCGGGCTGGGACCGCACAAGCGTTCGAGCTACTTCGTGTGGGAGGAGGGCAAGCCGCCGGACTGGGTGCTGGAGGTGGCGTCGCCCGGCACGGAGGCGGAGGATCGGGGCTCCAAGCGCCGCAAGTACGCGGAGATGGGCGTGCCGGAGTACTGGATGTTCGACGCCAAGGGCGATGTCTACCCGCCCGGAACGCCGCGGCTGCAGGGGCTGAAGCTGGTGGACGGCGAGTACCGCCCGCTGAAGTCGCGCCTCGTGGACGGCAAGCGGATGATCCGCAGCGAGGTGCTGGGCCTGGACGTGCGCGTGGACGGCGAGCTGCTTCGCTTCCGGGACGTCGCCACGGGCAAGGACGTCCGCCACCGCGGCGAGATCGAGGCGGACGAGGAACGGTCCCAAGCCCAGACGAGGCAGGAAGTCGCGCAGCGCAAGGCCGCCGAAGTCCGCGCGCAGCAAGAATCGGCACGCGCCGATCAGGAAGCCGCGCAGCGCAAGATGGCCGAAGCCCGCGCGGAGCAGGAAGCTGCCATTCGCTCGGCTGCCGAGGCCCGCGTTGCGGAATTGGAAGCCGCGCTGCGGCGCTCGAGGGCGGGTCATCCCTCCGAATAGCCACCATCTGGCCGCCGTGGCCCGGTGGCGGTCAGCCGCACCCGCAGCAATTCGGCGCACGCTTGCAGCCGTCGTCGTCGGCGCCGTGTCGTGACGCTTGGTGCTATTGCTCCACCGAAACCCGCAGGTACCTTGCCGGATGCGTGTTGCGGGGATTGTCGTGCCAGCCGTCGATGCGCGGATGCACCAGGCTGCGGATGGTGACGGAATAGAGCGGCACCACCGGATGCAGCGCCAAGGCCGCGGCCTCCGCCTGCTGCAGCAGCGCGATACGCTCGGCTAGGGCCACGGTGCGTTTCGCCTCGTTCATCAGCGCGTCTACCTGGGCGTCGGCGAACCGCCCGTAGTTGACGTCGCCGGTGCTCGACATCAGCAATTCCAAGTAGTGTTCGGGGTTGTTCTCGCCGAACCAGCCGGCTTGGGCGACTTGGAAATCCCCTTGGCGAAGCGCCGCGAAGTGGGCGTTCAGCTCGGCATGGTGCAGCTGCGTCTGCACGCCGACCGCCTTCCACATGGCCGCGATGGCCACCTGCACCTTCTTGTTGTCCGCCCCGGCGATGTGCCGCAGCGTGATGCGCAGCGGGTTCTCTTCATCGTAGCCAGCGGCGGCGAGCAGCGCTTTGGCGGCGTCCGCATCCGGCGGGCGTTCCTCGACCGCGCTGACGTAGCCGAAGACCATCGGCGGCACGAACGCGGCGCTCGGCGTCTCGTCGCTCTTCAGCACCCGCTCGGTGACGAGCCGCCGATCCAGCGCCAAGGCGAGCGCCCGGCGCACCCGAAGGTCGCTGAAGGGCGGCTGCGCGGTGTTGAAGACCAGATACATCATCGACAGCAGCGGCGCGAGGCGAACATGGGACGGCATCTCCTCGCGCAGCCAGTCGAGTTCCGCTGGGGGAAAATCGCCGATCGCGTCCAGTTCGCCGTTTCGATAGCGGTTGAAAGCGGCGTTCCGGTCCGCCGTTGGATAGTAGGAGACCGCGTCGAGCTGCACCGATTGCGCTTCTCGGAAACGCGGATTCTTCGCTAGGCGAACGGCGGCTTGGGGCTGCCAGTCCTCCAGCACGAAGGCGCCGTTGCCCACCATGTTGCCGGGCTTCACCCAATCCTCGCCGAGTTCCTTGATGACGTGCTTCGGCACCGGATAGCCGGTGGGATAGATCAGGCGTTCCGCGAGAAACGGGAACGGCTTGGCGAGGCGGATCTCCAAGGTGTGGGCGTCGTGGGCGGTGACGCCAAGCGCCTCGACCGGCGCTTCGCCGGCGTTCACCTTGGCGGCGCCGTCGATGGCGTACAGGAAGTAGGCGAGGCTCGCCGCGGTGCGCGGCGCCATCAGCCGTCGAAACGAATAGACGAAGTCCTCGGCGGTCACCGGCGCGCCGTCCGACCAGCGCCCGTCCTCGCGCAAGTGGAATGTCCACTTGAGGCCGTCCTCCGATGTGCCCCAATTGTGCGCCGCGCCAGGAACGATGCGCCCGTGGGCGTCGTGGGCGGTCAATCCCTCGAAGAGATTGGCGAGGATCTTCTCTTCCAGGTTCAAGTTGTAGCGGTGGGGGTCGAGGGTGAGCGGCTCGCCGCCGTTGCCGATGCGCAGTTCGGCGCCGAAACCGAGCACGGCCGCCAAGGCGACGGCGGCGCCAGCGAGAGCTCTCATGGGCCGCAATCATAGCCGCCTTGCGCCGTTTCCTGCCCCGCTGGCTCGCTGGACTGCGGCAGCGCACTGGTGAAGTTCGGCAACCACCTGCTCCGGTCGCGTTACGATTCGCCGATGCACCTTGCCACAGCGCCTGCCGCTTGATTCTCGTCGGCGACATCGGCGGCACCAGCGCCCGCTTCGGCTGCTTCGTGGACGGCGAGCGACGCGGCCTCGCCGAGTTCGACACGGCGCAGTTCACAAGCGGCGAGCGCCTGCTGGCGGCGGCGATGGACGCACTGCCTTCGGCGAACTGGACGGTGTGCTGCCTAGCGGTGGCCGGGCCGGTGCTCGGCGCGCGGGCGCAGCTCACCAATGCGGACATCCGCTTCTCGTCCAAGGATGTCGCTGCGACGGTTGGAACCGGCCGCGTGGCGCTGGTGAACGACTTGGTCGCCCTCGGCACCGCGGTGGCGCATTTGCCGGCAAGCCGCTTCGAGCGGCTCGGCGGCGCGCCGGCCGAAGGCACGAAGGTCGTGCTCGCCGCCGGCACAGGCTTCGGCATGGGCATCGTCGCCGACGGCCGCTGCCTGCCCTCCGAAGGCGGCCATGCGCGCGTGGCGCCGGTGGGCGCGTTCGAGCGCGAACTGCTGGCCTTCTCCGAATCGGAGACCGCGCAACATGGGGGCGTCGTCGCCTGGGAACACTACCTATCGGGGCGCGGCGTCGCGGCTTTGCATCGCGCCGTCTGCGCGGTCTGGGGCGCGAAGCCGTCGACGCTCGACGCACGGGAAATCGTGCGCGCCGGCTTGCACGCCGAGGACCCGGTTTGCCACACCACGCTGGAAACCTGGGTCGGCATGCTCGCCACGGCCAGCGGCGGCCTTGCGGCGACGGCGCTGGCGCTCGGCGGCGTCCATCTGGCCGGCAGCGTTGCTTTGGCCGTCGCCGACCTGATTCGCGCGCCGCTGTTTCGGCGCCGCTTCGAGGACGCGGCCTGGGCAGCCGACTTCCTTGCCGACATGCCGATCTACCTGGTGGCGGACCCATTGGCGGGGATGGAAGGCGCGCGTTTGGTCGCGGAAGGGCTCGCCGAGGACTGAGCCGCCGCACCTGCCTATTGCTTGGCTGGAACATTAGAATACGCGCCCTTTCCTAAGCTCGTTCCAGCTCGACATCGGGAGTTCCATGACGTTTCTGGTCGGCGAAAGCTGCATCAAGTGCAAGCTCACGGATTGCGTGGAGGTGTGCCCGGTCGATTGCTTCTACGAAGGGCCGAACATGCTGGTCATCCACCCGGACGAATGCATCGACTGCGCGTTGTGCGAGCCCGAGTGCCCGGTGGACGCCATCTTCAGCGAAGACGAAATCCCCGAGGGCCAAGAGGATTTCCTGGAAATCAACGCCGAGCTGGCGGAGGTCTGGCCGAACATCGTCGAGAAGAAGGACCCGCCGGAAGACGAAGCGCAGTGGCGCGACGTGCCGAACAAGCGGCAGCACTTGGATCGCGGCTAGCCCCCTGCGCCCCATGGCCCCGGCAGCGGGCGCGAACGCCTACTTCGGCGCGGCGAGCTTCTTGAGTTCGTAGAGCTTCGCGAGCGCCTCCCGCGGCGCGAGGGCGTCTGGGTCGAGCTTCCGCAGTTCGTCCACTAGACCGGGATCGGCCGCCGGGCCACGCTCGTCGCGCTGCGGGTAGTCGAGCAGCAGGTCGCCTTGGGCCGGCGAGGTCTCGCGCAGCCGATGCTGCTCCTCGAGCGCCGCCAGCCGCTGCCGCGCATCGTCCAGCACCGCTGCCGGAACGCCGGCCAGCTTCGCCACTTCGATGCCGTAGCTCTGGCTGGCCGGGCCGTCGCGGATGGCGTGCAGGAAGACGACCTCGCCCTGATGCTCCACGGCGTCCAAGTGTACGTTGGCGGCGCTTTCCACCTCGCCCGGCAGCCCGGTGAGCTCGAAATAGTGGGTGGCGAACAGCGTGAAGGCGCCGATGTGCCGGGCGATGTGGTCGGCGGTGGCCCAGGCCAGCGCCAGCCCGTCGTAGGTGCTGGTGCCACGGCCGATCTCGTCGAGCAGCACCAGGCTGTCGGCGGTGGCGTTGCGCAGAATGTGCGCCGTCTCGCTCATTTCCACCATGAAGGTGGAACGTCCGCCGGCCAAGTCGTCCGATGCGCCGATGCGCGTGAAGATGCGGTCCAGCGGACCGATGGTCGCGGCGGCGGCGGGCACGAAGCTGCCGGTGTGCGCCAGCAGGGCGATCAGCGCCGCTTGCCGCATGTAGGTGGACTTGCCGCCCATGTTCGGCCCGGTCACCACCAGCATGCGTCGGCTCGCGTCCAGCTTCAGGTCGTTGGGCACGAACGGCGCATCGGACTGCGCCTCCACCACCGGGTGGCGTCCGGCTTCGATGGCGATGGCCGATTCGTCGACAAGCACGGGCCGCGTCAGGCGGTGGCGCTCGGCGGCGACGGCGAAGGAGAGCAGCGCGTCCAGCCGCCCGATCTGCCGCGCGGCGCCGCGCAGGGCGGCCAGGCGTTCGCGGAGACGCTCGAGAAGCTCCTCGAACAGCAGCCGCTCGCGCTTCAGCGCTTGCGCCTGGCTGGTGAGCGCTTCGTCCTCGAACTCCTTGAGTTCGGGCGTGATGTAGCGCTCGGCGTTCTTGAGCGTCTGCCGCCGCACGTAGTCCACCGGCATCTTGCTGGCCGCGGTGCGGCTGGCCTCGATGTAGTAGCCGTGAACGCGGTTGAAGCCCACTTTCAGGTTGGGGAGGCCGGTGCGCTCGCGCTCCTTGGCTTCGAGGGCGCTCAGCCAATCGGCGGCGTTTTCCGTGAGGTCCTTGAGGCGGTCCAGCTCGGCGTCGAAGCCGCGGGCGAAGACGCCGCCTTCGCGCAGCGTGGCCGGCGGCTCTTCCACCAAGGCGCGTTCCAGCAAGGTTCGCTCGTCGCCGAAGGACGGCATGGCGCCGAAGCGGCGCGACAGATCGGCGTCCTCGAGCTCTTCGACTTTCGCCTTCAACCCCGGCACCGCGCCGACCGCTTGGCGCAGGCGGCCCAGATCGCGGGGCGAGGCATTGCCCAGCGCCACGCGGCTGGCGACGCGCTCCATGTCGCCCACGGCGGCAAGCAGCGGGGCGAGGCGCGGCGCGGCGTCTTGTTCGACGATGGCTTCAGTGGCGTCTTGGCGACGGCGCACGGTTTCTGCCCGGCGCGCCGGCGCGTTCAGCCAGCTGCGCAGCCGGCGCGCCCCCATCGGCGTGACGGTGTGGTTCATCACCGCGAACAGCGTGCCCGCCGTGCTGCCGTCGAAGCGCCGGTCGATTTCCAGATTGCGCCGCGTGTGCTCGTCCATGACCACCACGTCGACGTCCGACACCTTCACAAGCCGATCGACGAACGCCAGATCCTGGCAGCGGGCCGCCTGGGCGTAGCGCAACACCGCAGAGGCGGCGCCGATGGCCTCGTCGCCAGCGGAAATGCCGAAGGCTTCCAAGCTGGCGGTGCCGAAGTGCGCCGTCAAGTGCTGGAAGCCGAGCGCGTCGTCGAACTCCATTGCGTCGCGGGGCTGCACCGGCGCATCGACGAAGTCCGCCTCGACCGGCGAGAGCACTTCCGCTGGCCGCTGCCGGGCCAGGTTCGCCGCAAGCTCGCCGTCGTCCTTGGCGGCGCCGACGGCGAAATCGCCGGAGGAGAGATTCAGCGACGCGAAGGCCCAGCCCTCGCCCACCGGCTTGACGCCGGCCAGCACGCTCTCCCGGTCCGGCGCGAGCAGATCGTCTTCCGCCAGCGTGCCGGGCGTGACGATGCGCTCCACGCGGCGGTCCACCGGCCCCTTGGCGGCCGCCGGATCGCCGATCTGTTCGCAGATGGCCACGGCGCGGCCCTTCTCCACCAGCTTGGCGAGATAGCCGTCCACGGCGTGGAACGGCACCCCGGCCATCGGAATGGGCTTGCCAGCGGAACGTCCGCGCGCCGTGAGAGTGATGTCCAGAAGCCGCGCCGCCTCTTCGGCATCGTCGTAGAACAGCTCGTAGAAATCGCCCATGCGGTAGAAGAGGAGCGCATCTGGATGCTGCGCCTTGATGCGCAGATACTGCTGCATCACCGGCGTGTGGCGCGAAATCGTCATTCGGCGGGTAGAGTAGCAGTCTTGAGCGTTGGGAACGTGCCAAGGCGGATGGCGCCGCGGCGACATTGGGATTGCGACATCCGCCCTTCCTGCCGTGCGAAATGGCTGTTTTTTCGTCTCTTCGCCAAAAAGGGCTTGACACGCTTACTGACCAAACATACAGTGCGCCGAAATCGTTCCCGAAGCGCACATACGCACATCACATAAGGAGGTGTTCATGCGCGATGTAGATGCAACGCGAGGGGCGGGCCCCTCGGCCCGCCGGTCGGAGGCCAAGTCGCCCGAACCCAGGGCGCCCTCGCCCGAGAAGAGCCGCGCGCTCAAGGCGGCGTTGTCGCAAATCGACCGGCAGTTCGGCAAGGGCTCCATGATGCGCCTCGGAGACCGCGAGCAGGAAGCGATTCCGTCCATCTCCACGGGCTCGCTGGGGCTGGACATCGCCCTCGGCATCGGCGGCCTGCCGCGCGGGCGGGTGGTGGAGATCTACGGCCCGGAATCCTCCGGCAAGACCACGCTCACCCTGCAAGTCATCGCCGAAGCGCAGAAGTCCGGCGGCACCTGCGCGTTCATCGACGCCGAACACGCCCTGGATCCCATCTACGCCGAATCCCTGGGCGTCGATACGGACGACCTCCTGGTGTCCCAGCCGGACACGGGCGAACAAGGCTTGGAAATCTGCGACATGATCGTGCGCTCGGGCGCGGTGGACGTCGTGGTGGTGGATTCGGTGGCCGCGCTCACGCCCAAGGCGGAGATCGAAGGCGACATGGGGGATTCCCACGTCGGCCTGCAGGCGCGGCTGATGAGCCAGGCGCTGCGCAAGATGACCGGCAGCATCAAGAACTCCAATACGCTGGTGATCTTCACCAACCAGATCCGCATGAAGATCGGCGTCATGTTCGGCTCCCCGGAAACCACCACCGGCGGCAATGCGCTGAAGTTCTACTCCTCCGTGCGCCTGGACATCCGGCGCATCGGCGCCGTCAAGGACCGCGACGAGGTGATCGGCAACGAAACGCGGGTCAAGGTGGTGAAGAACAAGGTGGCCCCGCCGTTCCGGCAAACGGAGTTCCAAATCCTCTACGGCAAGGGCATCTACCGCAACGGCGAGATCGTCGATCTCGGCGTTCAGGAAGGCATCGTCGAGAAGTCCGGCGCTTGGTACAGCTACAACAGCGAGCGCATCGGCCAAGGCAAGAAGAACGCCGCGGCTTGGCTGGCGGAGAATCCCGCCCTCGGGGAAGAGATCGAAGGCCGCATCCGCGCCCAACTGCTGCCGGGCAGCAAGCCCCCGCAACAGGCGCAGGGCGACGGAACGGGCCCCGCTCTGGCGGTGGTGTCGGGCAGCGACGGAACCTGAAGGGAAGCCAGTGGGCGCACGGAATACGGGGAAGGACGGCGGTAGCGAGGAGGAGCAAGGAGAAATCGCCACGCTCGTCGCTTCGGCGAGAGCGCAGGCGATCCGCCTCCTCGCCCGCCGCGACCATTCCCGCAAAGAACTATGCGCCAAACTCCGCGCCCGGGGCCACGCCATGCCAGCCATCGACGACGCCGTTGCGGAACTGGCGGACGCCGGCTTGCAGTCCGATTTCCGCTTCGTGGAAGGCTTCGTGCGCTCTGCGCTGGCCCGCGGCCAAGGCGAGATCAAGATTCGCGCCGCGTTGCGGCAGCGGGGCATCGACGACGACATGGCCACGCCGCATCTGGAACTCGACGCCGCGCAGTGGCGCGAACTCGCCGCGGCGGCGCTGGCCAAGCGCTTTGGCACCGCCTTGGCGGAGGACCGCGCGAAGCTCGCTCAGCGCACGCGTTTTCTAGCGCAGCGCGGCTTTCCGTTCGAGGTGGCGATGCGCACTGTCGCGGAAGCATCCCAAGGCAAGCATGGCGAGCATGGCAGGCATAGGGAGTCCGGCGCGATCCGCTGCGCCCTATAATCCGCTCCGCCTGTACCTGTGCCACGCAACCACCGACTCGAGCCCGACGATGCTGACCAAGGAAATCCGCGCCGCCTACCTAGATTTCTTCGCCGACCGCGGCCACCGCGTCGTGCCGTCGAGTTCGCTGGTACCGGGCAACGACCCCACGCTGCTCTTCACCAACGCTGGCATGGTGCAGTTCAAGGATGCGCTCACCGGGCGCGAACGCTTGGACTATCGCCGCGCCGTGAGTTGCCAACGCTGCATGCGCGCCGGCGGCAAGCACAACGATCTGGAGAACGTCGGCTACACCGGGCGCCACCAGACTCTCTTCGAGATGCTCGGCAACTTCAGCTTCGGCGACTACTTCAAGGAAGACGCCATCGTCTGGGCGTGGCAGTTCGTCACCGAAGTCTTGCAGTTGTCGAAGGATCGGCTGTGGGTCACGGTGCATCCAAGCGACGACGAGGCGCGCAGGATCTGGACGGCCACGGTCGGGCTGCCAGCCGAGCGGGTGGTGTCCCACGAGGAGAACTTCTGGGCCATGGGCGACACCGGGCCGTGCGGCCCGGATTCGGAACTGTTCTACGACTTGGGGCCGGAAGTCGCCGGCGGGCCGCCGGGCTCCGCGGACGAAGACGGCGACCGCTATTCCGAGTTCTGGAACCTCGTCTTTCCCCAGTTCGACCGCGCCTCGGACGGCACGCTGACGCCCTTGGAAACACCCGGCGTGGACACCGGCATGGGCTTGGAGCGGATCGCCACCATCGTCCAAGGCGGCAGCAGCAACTACGACAACGACCTCCTGCAGGCGTTGATCGGCAGCGTCGCGTGCGTCGCCGGCGTTGACGCGGCAGCGGCCCACCGCGACGATCCGTCGCTGCGCGTCATCGCCGACCATGCCCGCGCCGCGTCGTTTCTGATCGCCGACGGCATCCTGCCCGCCAACGAGGACCGCGGCTACGTGCTGCGCCGAATCATCCGCCGCGGTCTGCGCCACGGCCACAAGCTCGGCATCGAGGACCCGTTCTTGCATCGTCTGGTGCGCCCGGTGGTGGACGTCATGGGCGATGCCTACCCCGAACTCGACGCCCATGCCGCGCGCATCGAGGGCGCACTGGTCGAGGAGGAGGCCCGCTTCGCCAAGACACTCAAGTCCGGCATGGCGCTCCTAGACGACGCCATCCGCGACCTGCCGGAAGGCGCGCGGGAGATCCCAGGCGAGACGGTGTTCAAGCTCTACGACACCTACGGCTTTCCGGCGGACATGACCGCCGATGTCGCTCGCGAAAAAGGCTTGGGCATCGACCAAGGCGGCTTCGACAGCGCCATGGAAGCGCAGCGCGCGCGCGGTCGCGCAAGCGCCCGCTTCGACGCCGACGCCGAGCAGCGCGTGCGCGTGGATTCCGCCGTGTCGTTCACTGGATACGCCGCCACTGAGGGCGATTCCCGCATCGTCGGGTTGTTCCGCGACGGCAACGCCGTCGAACGCCTTGTCGAGGGCGACGCCGGCATCGTCGTGCTCGACGCCACGCCGTTCTACGCCGAGGCCGGTGGGCAGGTCGGCGACACCGGAACCCTCCACGGCGAGGACGGCGCCGTCTTCCAAGTCGAAGACACCACCAAGGGCGGCGGCCAGCACCTGCACCACGGGCGCGTGATGGCCGGCGCGTTCGATGCGAACGACGGCGTTCGCGCTGGCATCGACGCCGCGCGCCGGGCGGACGTCGCCTTGAATCACTCCGCCACCCACCTGCTGCACGCCGCGCTGCGCGAGGTGCTCGGCGAGCACGTCGAACAGAAAGGCTCGCTGGTCGCCGCCGACCGGCTGCGCTTCGACTTCAGCAATCCGCAGCCGCTCTCCGGCGACGATCTGGCGCAAGTGGAAGCGCTGGCGAATCGCGAGATCCGCGCCAACTCGGAAGTCCTCGTCGAAGAACTGCCCTTCGCCGACGCTTTGGAGAAAGGCGCCACGGCGCTCTTCGGCGAGAAGTACGGCGACCGGGTGCGCGTGCTCACCATGGGCGGCGATTTCTCGGTGGAGCTCTGCGGCGGCACGCACGTGGCGCGCACCGGCGACATCGGCGTGCTGCGCATCGTCGCCGAGGAAGGCATCGCCGCCGGCGTGCGCCGGGTCGAAGCCGTCACCGGTCGCCGCGCCTTGGAATGGATGGGCGAGGGCGAGAAGCAGCTCGCCGACATCGCATCGACGCTGCGCGCGCAGCGCAGTGAAGCCGCGGACAAAGTGCGGCAACTGCTGGCGCAAACGAGGCTTCAGCAGAAAGAGATCAAGGCGCTGCGCGACAAGCTGGCCGCCAGCCGAAGCGCCGATCTGGCCAGCCAAGCAGTCGCCGTGAACGGCATCCGCGTGCTGGCGACGGTGGTGGAAGGCGACGCCAAGGCGCTGCCGGCGACCATGGACAAGCTCCGCGAGCGCTTGGGCGATTCGGTCGTCGTTTTGGCCCATCAAGGCCCCAAGGTGAGCTTGGTCGCCGGCGTCGGCAAGCGCGCGACCGACCGCGTGAGCGCCAACGACGTGGTGCGCTTCGTCGCCGCCCAGGTCGGGGCGAAGGGTGGCGGACGCCCGGACATGGCGCGCGCCGGCGGCGGCGATCGGCCCGAACATCTGGCGACGGCCTTGGAGTCGGTGGCGGATTGGGTGCGGCAACGAACCGCGGCATGACGGCATGGCATTGCTGGTACAGAAGTTCGGCGGCACGTCCGTCGGCAGCATCGAACGCATTCACGCGGTTGCCGATCGCGTCGCCGCCTCCGTTGCCGACGGTCATCGGGTCGTCGTCGTCGTCTCCGCGATGGCCGGCGAAACCGATCGCCTGGAAGACCTGGGGCAGCAGGTCGTCGCCCGCCAGTCGGCGCATGGGCAAGAGGCGGCGCGCGAGATGGACGTGCTGCTCTCCGCCGGCGAGCAGGCATCCATCGCCCTCTTGGCGATGGCGCTCGGCGAACGCGGCTGCCGGGCGCGTTCCTGGCTGGGTTCGCAAGTGCCCATCCGCACGGACGCCAACCACACCAAGGCGCGCATCGAGCACATCGACGCCGAGCGCCTGCACGGCGAACTGGACGCCGGCGTCACGCCGGTCGTCGCGGGCTTCCAAGGCGTCTCGGCGGGCGGCGACGTCACCACGTTCGGGCGCGGCGGCTCCGACACCACGGCTGTCGCAGTGGCGGCGGCCCTGGGCGCAGACGAATGTCGGATCTACACGGACGTGGACGGCGTCTACACCGCCGATCCGCGCATCGTGGAAGACGCGCGCCTGCTCGACAGCGTCACCTTCGAGGAAATGCTCGAGCTGGCCAGCCTCGGCTCCAAGGTGCTGCACGCCCGCTCCGTGGAGTTCGTGGGCAAGTACGGCGTGCCGCTGCGGGTGCTTTCGAGCTTCGCCGAGGACAGCCGGGGCACGCTGATAACCAACGAGGAAAAGGCCATGGAACAACCCGTCGTCTCCGGCTTGGCGTATGCGCGCGACGCGGCCAAGCTCACGCTGGTCGGCGTGCCGGACCGCCCGGGCGTGGCGTCGAAGATTCTCGGCCCGATCGGCGCCGCGTCCATCGAAGTGGACATGATCGTGCAGAACACGGGCGCCGACGGCTCCACGGACGTGACCTTCACGGTGCGCCGCGCCGACTACGAGCGCGCCCGGGAAATCCTCGGCGGCGTGCAGCGCGAGCTCGGCGCGCGCGCCATCGACGGCGACGAGCGCATCGCCAAGGTCTCGGCCGTCGGCGTGGGCATGCGCTCCCACGCCGGGGTGGCGACGCGGATGTTCGACGCCCTGGCGGCGGAGAACATCAACATCCAGATGATCTCCACTTCCGAGATCAAGATTTCCGTCGTCGTCGCCGAACGGTACCTGGAACTCGCGGTGCGCACCGTCCACGACGCCTTCGGCCTGGCGGACGCGCCGGTTCGAGAGGAAAGCTGAAGGACGCCCAAGCGCCCGGTCCGAAGGGGTATCGCCGAAGCGCAAACTAGGTCACAATCGCGTTCATTGGTCGAGCGTGCGAACGCCAGCGAGCGGGGCCGCTTGACGATGCCAACGAGGCACGGATGGTGTCGGCGGGTTGGGGAAGACTCGGCCGCCACCACTGTGAGGACGACAGGAACGCCGTCCGTACACAGGCCGCATTGGGAAGACGAATAGGGAGGAACGAGGCATGTTGATTCTCACCAGGCGCATGGGCGAAACGCTCATGATCGGCGACGACATCACCGTCACCGTGCTCGGCGTGAAGGGCAACCAAGTGCGCATCGGCGTGAACGCGCCGCGCCAGCTCGCCGTGCATCGGCAAGAGGTCTACGAGCGGATCCGCAGCGAGGAGCGCGACGTCGCCGCCAACGGCGCGGCAACGGAGGAGGTTGCCGCCTCCTGACGCGGCCAAGGGGCTGGCGGCGAGTGCGCAGCCAGCCCCGCAAGCACGGCGCCGCCGTCCGTTCGCCAAGACGAACGGCGCGTTCGCGTTACCGCGCTTCCTGCTTCGCCAGCCGCCCCTGCTCGCGCTTCCAATCGCGCTCGCGGATCGTGGCGCGCTTGTCGTGGGTCTTCTTGCCCTTGCCGAGCGCCACTTCGCACTTCACCTTGTTGCCCTTCCAATACAGCGCGGTGGCCACGCACGCCTGGCCGCGCGCTTCCACGGCACTGAAGATGCGCGCGATTTCATTGCCGTGGAGCAGCAGCTTGCGGGTTCTCTGGGGATCGGCGGCAACATGCGTCGAGGCACTGGAGAGCGGGGCGATGCGCGCCCCGAGCAGCCACGCCTCGCCCTTGCGCACCAGCACGTAGCTGTCCGCGAGCTGGGCGCGGTTGGCGCGGATGCTCTTCACCTCCCAGCCTTCGAGCGCCAGCCCGGCCTCGAAACGCTGCTCGAGGTCGTAGTCGAACTTGGCGCGCCGGTTCACGGCGATGTTCATGCGCGGCGCTGTCGAAGATGCGGCCATGGGCGGATTATAGGAGCGAGTCGGCTTGGCGGGGTCGGTCGGTTTGGATTGCCCGCGCCCTCCGCCTTAGAATCGCCGCGATTCCCTTGAGGAGAGTGCGCATGGCGAACGACGTATCCAAGCACGGCATGTGGTCGAGCCGTTTGCTGTTCGTGCTCGCCGCGGCCGGCTCCGCGGTCGGCTTGGGGAACATCTGGAAGTTCCCCTACATCACCGGCGAAAACGGCGGCGGCGCGTTCGTCGTCGTCTATCTCGCGTGCATCGCGGTCATCGGCATCCCGGTGATGATGGCCGAAGTCCTGCTGGGGCGGGCCGGTCGGCAAAGCCCCATCAACACCATGCGCGAACTGGCGCGACGCAGCGGCGCTTCGGCGGCGTGGACGGCCGTCGGCTGGCTGGGCGTGGTCGCCGGCTTCCTCATCCTCTCCTTCTACGCGGTCATTGCCGGCTGGGCGATGCACTACATCCTGCGCCTCGCCGGGGGGCACTTCGAGGGCGCCGACGGCAACATGACGGACGCCGCGTTCAGCGATTTCCTGGCGGAGCCGTGGCAACTGCTGGCGTGGCACACGGCGTTCATGGCGATCACGGTGTTCATCGTCGCGCGCGGGGTCTCCGGCGGGCTGGAAGTCGCCGTGCGCTGGCTGATGCCGATTCTGTTCGCACTGCTCATCGGGCTGGTCGGCTATGCGGCGGTCTACGGCGACTTCGCCAGCGGCGCCGCCTTTCTGTTCGGCTTCGAGTTCGGGAACCTCTCGGTCGGCGGAACGTTGACGGCGATGGGCCACGCCTTCTTCACGCTGAGCCTGGGCATGGGCGCGATCATGGCCTACGGCGCGTACGTGCCGGCGCGCACGTCCATCACCACGACTGTGGGGACCATCGCGTTGCTCGACACGGTGGTGGCGCTGGCGGCCGGTCTCGCCATCTTTCCCATCGTCTTCGCAACGCCCGGCCTCGAACCGGGCGACGGCCCCGGGCTGCTGTTCGTCACCCTGCCGGTGGCTTTCGGCAACCTGCCGCTGGGCGCGGTGGTGGGCGCGGTGTTCTTCGTCCTCGTCAGCTTCGCGGCGGTGACTTCCGCCATCTCCCTCATCGAACCGGCGCTGGCGTTTCTGGTGGAACGGTACAACGCCAAGCGGCCCCGGGTCGCCATCACCATCGGCGCGGCCTGCTGGCTGCTGGGCCTCGGCAGCGTGCTGTCGTTCAACGTCTGGGCGGACTACACGGTCGGCGGCCTCACCTTCTTCGACTTCATGGACTACGTCTCCGGCAAAATAATGCTTCCGCTGGGCGGGCTCTTGATTGCGCTCTTCGCCGGCTGGGCGCTGACGAAGGACGTCGCGCGCGAACAGCTGGCCTTCACCGCCGATTGGCAGTGGCGGCTGTGGACCGTGACCATCCGCTTCGCCGCGCCAATTGGCGTGGTGGTGGTCTTCGCCTACACCATCTACGAGTCGATCGCCGCTTAGCGCTTCCAACCGCGCGTTCGGCGGCAAGCGGCGTGCCAAGCGGCCCACGGCCGAGCGTGGCTGGCCTCCGCGAGGCTAGCCGCTCTCGCTGGCGAGCAGCGCGACGATGTCGTCGTGGTCGCGCCGGGCTGCCCAAGCAGCGGCATGGGCCCAAGGCGGCCCGGCTGCGGCGGCAGGGAAGCCGTTCGCCAAGGCGAAGCGCACGAACTCGGTTTGGCCGGCGCGGGCAGCCCAGCCAAGGGGCGTGGAGCGGTACTCCTCGTCCACCGCGGCAGGGTCGGCGCCGAACTCGAGGAACAAGCGCGCCGCTTCGACCTGCCCCTTGCTGGCCATGTGGTGCAGCGGCCGCACCGACTGCCAGTTCGGCAGGTTCGCATCCATGCCGTGTTCGAGCAGCAGCCGGGCCAGATCCAAGTCGCGCCACAAGTACGTTTGGCAGATCGTCACCACCGGCGGCACGCGCAGCCCGTGCGCGAGCATGAGCCGCAGCATGTCTTCGTGCCCGGCCGTCGAGCCCAGCGTGAATCCCTCCGCGGCGCACCGTTCGTCGAACAGCGCCGGCGCTGCGTCCAGGAGGGCGGCCACGACGTCGATGTTGCCCTCGAAGAAGTGCTGCGAGAGCGGCACGCGCCCGCCGTGGCGCAGCATCAAGGCCCGCATCGGGGCGTCCTTCGCCGCGCCGGTTGGCGTGCCGGAAGACTCCATTTCGGCATTGGGGTCGGCGCCGGCGGCGAGCAAGAGCTTGGCGACCTCCACATGGCCGAAGTGCGACGCCGCCCACAGCGCATGGCCCCGTGGACAGTTAGGCCCTTCCGGCAGGTTCGGGTCGGCGCCGTGTTGCAGAAGCAGTTCGACGATGGCCAGGCGGTTGCGTTCGGCGGCGGCCGAAATGGGGCGCTTGCCGCTCGGTTCGGGGTCGTTGGCGAGCGCGGTGTTCTCGCGCAGCAGCTCGCGCACGCGCTGTTCGTCGCCGAGCGCGGCGGCGATGGCGATGGTGTACGCCGCGCCGTGGGCAAGCAGGCCGGATGCGACGGCGTAGTCGTTGCGCTGCTCCCAGTAGGGGTGCTGCCACAACGCGGACGCAATTGGCCGAAAACCGGTGCCGCCAAGGCGGTCGTCGCTGCTGAAGCCGAGCGCGTCGACGTCCGCGCCGTGGCGCACCAGCAAGTCGATCATCTCGACCTTGTCCACCTCGCCCGCCTTGCCCGACTCGACGGCGTAATGCAGCGGACGGCGACCGAGCGCATCGCCGCGATTCGCCAGATTCGGCGACTCGCTGAGCAAGCCCTCGACAGCGTCGAGATCGCCGGCGGCCGCCGCGTCGTGGATCGCGTGCTTTGCGCCGGACGACGCGGCGACGCGCTGCAATTGATCGCGCAGGCAGTCGGCGACCGCGTGGTGGCCCCGGTCGAGCGCCGTCTGCAGCAGCGTCTCCTGGCTGTAGTAGGACAGTCCGAAGACGCTGGCGCCGCGTTCGAGCAGCAGGCGCGCGGCGTCGATGTGGCCTTCGCGCACCGCGAAGTGCAGCGGCGGCGTGTACCAGTACTCGGCCGCGACGAGGCTGGGATCGCGGTCGAGCAGACGCTTCAGCGTTCGCGCGTCGCCGTCGCGCGCGGCGCACAACGTCGCCCAGATGTCCTCCCCATCCCATTGGCTGGTCCAGTCGCGGGCGCCGGCGCGGAGTTCCGCCGGCCGCAGCAACTGCGCGCTCGCGGGAGCGTTCATTCGAGGTGCGCGCTCATCGAAGGAACTCGCGTCGTTTCGTGCAAGGCGTCGCAGTCTCAGCGTCGCTTGCGCCGGCTCATCAGCGAGACGACGTTGCCGACCGCCTTGGGCAGCGGCGTCTTGGCTTGCGCCCGCAGATGCGCCGGGCGCAGCGCCAACTCCCACGTCCACATGCCGTGCTTGGCCTTGGCGAAGCCGCGAAAGCCCACGGAATCCGATACGGCGAACAAACTGCAGGCGACGTGGAGGTCGTTGTTCCACAGCAAGGCGAGATGGGGTTCGCTTTCGATCTTCGCCGTGCCCGACAAGTTGAATCCGCCGCCTTGGGCGCGCACGGCGTAGGTTCCGAACCCGTCGGCGAGAAGCAATACCGTGACGACGCGCTTCTCGTCGCCGTCGATGTCCAGCTCGGCTTCGACGATGTGGTTCTCGCCGGCAGCGCTCTCGACGGGATCCTCCGCCACTTGCAGGCGGGCGCGAAAGGCGATGGCGAGGGACTCGTCCGTGCGCCGAAAGGAACCGCGCCCGCGCCAGTCGCCGGGTTCGAGGATCAAAGCGCTGGCCTCTTTGAGCAGCGCCGACGGCGCTACGCCCGCGCCTGCACCAGTTCGATGCTCACCCCGTCGGGCGCCGCCAGGTAGCAGATGAGCGCGCCGGGCGAAAACTCCCAGGGCTCGACGACGAAGGTCGCGCCCTTGGTGCGCGCTTCCTCGCAGAAGGCGCGAAGATCGCCGCGATAGGTGTAGCCGAAGTGATCCGTGCCCCATTCGTCGTGGCTGGAGTAGTCGCCGAAGTGCGCCATCGGGCGCGTCTTTGCCGGGGCTTCGCCGGGGCGCTTGCCGCGCACGATCACCGTCATGCCGCCCACGCGCACGTTGATCTGCGGCGCGCCGCGCAGCTCGTATTCGGCAACCACTTCGCCGCCAAGGATGTCTCGGTACCACGCCGCCGCGGCCTGCGGATCGGCGCTGATGAGATGGACGTGGTCGAACGCGAGCGACAAGCGCGTCAACTCCCGAACCGATAGCGGAACTTCAGCAGCAGGTTCTCGCCGGTGGTCTCCTCGAAGGTCTGCGCGAAGAGGTCGCCGAAGCTCCGATCCACGGCCTCCGCATAGGGCGCGGCGGCATTCTTCGTGTAGACCACGAACAGATCCGAGAGAGGGGCGATTTCCCAGCGATAGCGAACCTGCATGTTCATGCGCGAAATGGCGAAGTCGTCGCTTTGCGCCGTCGGCGTCTTGGTGACGGCGACGAGCGGCCCAGACATGTCGTCGAGGCGATAGAAGCGCTGTTCGTCCGCTTGAATCGCCACCCACTGGAAGGCCAGCCGCAGTTGCTGGCGAGCCGTGAAGAAGTAGCTGAAATCGACGTTCGGCATCAGCTCGTCGGAAGCGAAGGTGGTGAACGCGCCTTGCGACCGGTGCAGCAGCCACGATTCCCGAGACGCATAGCGCAGACCCAGCCCCATCGTCATGCGGTCGGTCGGACGCCAGCGCACGAAGCCCTGGGTGCGCAGGTACATGCCGTCGTCCGTTGGCTCCTCGGCCCAACGCTGGCGAACGGAGTAGGAGAGGCGGCGGGACGAATCCGAGTAGTAGCGCAGTTCCAACTGCCAAGCGTCCTCGACGCGGAACATGCCGTTGCCGAAACTGGCGCGGTCGTCGTAGTGCGCTGGCCGCAGCCCGGCGCTCAAGCGCAACTGCGAGAGATTGCGCAGCGTCAGTCGCTGATCGAAGGAAACCTCCGAACCGATCATCTTGCCGCTCTGGTTCCACATGCGGTCGAAGCGAACGTAGGTGCGCGTGTCGCGGAAGCGATTCCAGTTCGCCCGCGAAAGGCGCATTCGGTAGGCGACGCGCCGATAGTCGTTGCGCCGCTGATAGCCCATGTCGTTGAGCTGGATGGAGTCGTCGAAAGCGTCCAGTGTGAGATTGTGCGAGAGGCCCTGGCGCGGCATGTAGTTCAAGTCCAGATGGCCGCCGACGCCGTCTTCGGCGGTGCCGTCGACGTCCGAGGAGACGAGCTGCGAACTCGCCCGCAGCCGCCCGCCGGAACTGATGAACTGGCCGTCCATGGCGTGGACGACCGCGCGCCGTTGCGGATGCAGCATCGCCGTGGTCAGGAAGCCGAGCGAGCGGTAGCCGTCCGCGCTGCGTTCGTAGAGCATTCGCAGTGCGCCGAAGTCGCGGCCTTCCTGATGCAGCGCGAGCGGCGCGTCTTCGGCATCGAAGGCGCTGAACTTGGCGTCGTCTTCCATCACGCCGAGCATCCCGAAACGCAGCGAGCCGCGCTGCCCGGTGACCTTCATCGCGCCGAGCAGATCGGCTGGCCGTGCCAAGTCGTCGCCGGCCAGCACCACCCCGTCCGGCGTTTCCGGGCGCATCGCCGGCGCACCGATGCGCCGGGTGTGCAGCAGCATGGTGTCCGACGAGCGGCCGAAGGAACCGGCGCTGCGCCCGCCGGTGGCGAAGATCTCCTGCCCTTCCTGGAAGAACAGGCGCTTCTCGGGGAAGAACGTCTCGTAGTTGCTGAGGTTCACCACCACGTCGTCCGCCTCGACATTGCCGAAGTCCGGATTCAGCGTGGACGTGATCTGCAGGTTGCTGGACGGTCGCCAGAACAGGTCCACCCCGGCTTTCGGCTCCACCCCGCCGCCGCCGAACTTGTCGTAGCCGACGGAAACATAGGGCGTCGCGCTGTATTGCTGGCGCGGACTGACGTCGCGCAGGTCGAGCGGCTGGAAGTCCGAGAGGAAGCGCGGCTTCGTCCACGGCAGCGGCGGCCAGGCGTAGCGTTCGTCCGTGTGCGCGACGTTGCGCTGGGCGAAGATGCCGATGGTGCGCTTGCCGTTGGCCTTCGGCATGCTCACGAGAGACCAGGGCACGAAGTACTCCGCGCTCCAACCCTCCGCCGTGCGCGCCGTGGCCCCGCGCCAGGCGCCGTCCCAGCTCATGCTGTACTGCCGCTCCGGCAAAATGGTGCCGTCGGAAACGCTGTTGCCGAGATTGAGTTGGAACCAGAAGCCGTAGCGCCCTTCGCCGGAGGTGTCCAGCGTGAACGAGAAGTAGTCGCGGTTCAGCCAGCCTTGGTCGCGCCCGCTCAAGTGTTCCACCAGCGTTTCGGCCGGCTGCACCATCTCCACGCCCAAGTAGAAACCGCGGTCGGTGTAGAACATCCGCACCCGCGTCGGCAGCTCGCCTGGCGCGAGGGTGTCTGGGTCAATCAGGCGGAAGTCGTCGTGGACCGCCAGCCCCTCCCAGGCGGTTTCGTCCAGCCGGCCATCGATGCGCATCCGGCTGGCGTCGTCCCGGCGCGCGAGCGCCACGCGCCCGTTGGCGCGAATCGACGGCGCACCCTCGGCCGCGGCAAGAGAATCGTCCGCCACGGCCTCGGCGGCAACGAACGGAACGCATAGAGAGAGCAGAGACGCGGCGAGGACGGGTAAGCGCTTCAACGTGGCGGTTTCCAAACAGGCAAGGTGGCAAGCATACAGGGTTTGCCGAACCGAAGTCACTGCGGATTTGGCACGACCGGCGCGGCCCCGAATGAGCGCGGCAATCCGGCTTTGCTAAGATCGCACGGCAGGCATTCGCAAGGGAGGTCCGCGTCCACGGTGGCCAGATTCAACGCGCAAAGCGGCGAGATCTTCTTCGCGCATCGGGGGTCGCGGGCCAATCCGCGCGTGCTGCTCGTCCACGGCCTGGGATGCCAGCTCGTGCAGTGGCCGGATGCGCTGCTCGACGGCCTCGTCCGCGCTGGCTACTGCGCCGTCGTCTTCGACAACCGCGACGCCGGCCTGTCGCACGCGATGAATGCGCCGACACCGTCGTTGGAAGCGCTGCTCGCCGGCCGGGAAGCGCCGACGACGCTCAAGCCTGCCTACACGCTTTCCGACATGGCGCAGGATGCCGTCGATCTGCTGGACCACCTGGGACAAGCCGGGGCGCACGTCGTCGGGTTTTCGATGGGCGGCATGATCGCCCAGCACATGGCCATCGAACACCCGCAGCGGGTCTACAGCCTGGCGTCCATCATGTCGTCGACCGGCAGCCCGCAACTGCCGCACGGCACCGAAGAAGCCGAAGGCGCGTTGCTGGCCACCCTAGCCGAAGAACCGCCGGAGACCGCGGTGGCGCACGTTGTCGCCGAGTGGAACGCCTTCGGCGGTGCGCACTTCGATTCCGAGCAAGTCGGCATCGGGCGCCTCGCGGCGCGCGCCGTCGCCCGCGCCCACCGTCCCGCCGGCACGGCCCGCCAACTGGCCGCCATCCTCGCCGACGGCGACCGCACCGACGCCTTGGCGAACGTCACAGCGCCAACCCTGGTGCTGCACGGCGGCGCCGATCCATTGGTGCCGGTGGAAGCCGGACGGGCAACGGCGGCGGCCATCCCCGGCGCGACGATCGTCGAATGGGAGAAACTCGGCCACGACCTGCCGGCGCCACTGATCGACGCCATCGTGCAAGCGCTCGTCTCGCACCTGAACGCAGTGGAAGTGAGCCGCTGACGCGGGCAACGCACAAGCCGCTTCAGTAGAGCGGCACGCGGACGCTGGCGTCCGTGCCGCGGCCGGCGTTGCGGCCGAGGGTCACGCGCCAGCCGTGGGCTTGGCAGAGCTGATGCACGATGGCGAGGCCAAGGCCGCTGCCGCCGGTGGCGCGATCGCGCGACGCGTCCAAGCGGTAGAAGGGGCGGAAGACCTTGTCGCGCTCGTCTTCGGGGATGCCTGGGCCGTCGTCCAGAACGTGGACCGTGAGCTCGTCGCCGCAATCGACCGCGAGCCGCGCCCCGCCGCCGTGTTCCTGGGCATTGTTGACGAGATTCGCCACCACGCGCTGGAAGGCGCCGAGGGCGATGTCCATGCGCTCGGGCGGCGTGCCGCGCCACTGCACGCGGAGGTCGTCGTCGATACGCGCGGCGACGCTCTCCAGATAGTCGCGGAAGTGGACGCTGCGCGGTCGCTCGCCGGTGCCGCGCGCGAAGCGCAATGCATCCTCGATCAACTCGTCCATGGCGGTGAGATTGCGCTCGAAGCGTTCGGTCACGTCGCGGGGAACGTGCTCCGGCAGCAACTCCAGCGCGAAGCGCATCCGCGTCAGGGGCGTGCGCAAATCGTGCGAGACGCCAGCCAGGAGCGTGGTTCGATTGGAGAGCAGCTCGCTCACGTCGCGCGCCATCGCGTTGAAGCTGGCAGCGAGCGTCACCAACTCGGCCGGGCCTTCCTCCGGCAGGGGTTCGAAGCCGCCAGCGCCGCGAAAGGACTCCACCGCTTGGGCCGCCGCCGAGAGCGGGCGGGCGACGCGGCGCACGATCAGCGCCGATGCCGCGACCACGATGACTGCGCCGAACAGCACGATGACGAAGACGACGTACACCGGCTGCACGTCCTGGCGATCCGGCGAGAACCCGATCTGCAGCGCATAGGCGCCCATCGTCACGTCCGCCCACACCAGCTCGTCGCTTTCCCGCAGCCGCAGCGACGTGCCGAGACGCTCGCCGAGCTTCTCCTCCAGCAACGCGACGTAGCGCCCCTCTTCGGCGAAGGGCAGCTCGCGCACCTGCGCCGTAATCACCATGTCGTGCGCCGCCAGCAGCTCGATCTCGAAGTAGTGCCGCGCTTCCGCCGGCAGCTCCACCCAGGTCTGCGCCGCCAGCACCACCAGGCCGGCCTGATCCGCCGCGGAACGTTCCTCGATCGGCAGAACGACGAACACCGCCACCGCCACGATGGACGTGAACGCAATCGCCGCGGCGCTCACGCCCAGCACAGCGTTCGCGCGGGCCAACAATGTGGACGGCAGCTCCACCGGGGCGAGTTTAGCTGCGCGTGGAGATTGGCGACCGGTGTCGTGCAGCGCTCGCCACGCGCCGTACTCGCGGGCTGCCGCGGACTTCAGTCTGGGAACGTCGCCAACGCTTCCCGCAGCGCCTTGGCGCGTTGTTCAACCACGGCCAGGTCCACGTCGCCCACCGCGCCGGCGTTCCACACCGGCCCCGGCCAGGCGATGTCGTTGGCGTAGCGGGCGATGACGTGGATGTGCAGCTGCGGCACTTGGTTGCCGAGGGCGGCGACGTTGATCTTCTCGGCCTTGCATGACGATTGCAGGGCGCGGGATGCGGCGCCGATCTCGTCGAAGAGCGCGGCGGCGTGTTCGCGCGGCAGGTCGTGGAGGTCGCGCAAGCCCTCGCGGCGCGGTACCAGGATCAGCCACGGGAAGCGGTGGTCGCGCATCAGCAGCGCACTGCACAGCGGCAGTTCGGCAAGCGGCTCGCAGTCGGCGGCCAGTTTCGGATGCAGCGTGAACGGCATCTTCGCCCCTCGAGTCGATGGCTCAGCGCGGACGATGGCCGCCGACCCACACCGGGCTGCTCCAGGCGATGGCGTCGTTGGCCTGCGTCACGCGCACGTAGTAGTAGTCGCCCTGGACGGCGCCGGCGTCTTCCACGGTGAACGACACGTCCATTTGGCCCTCGGCGACGATGCGCCGCAGGGCGACCGCGTCCGTGTAGCCGTCGAAAGGCAGTTCCACGCGCAGCGGGCCGTCCTCCAGCTCGCGCAGCACCAGCACCGTTTCGCTGCCCGGCACCGTTCGGTGCCACCGATAGCGCGGCGGGCCGCCGCCGAACTCGCGGCCCTCGGCGAGATTCACGGTGAGCGTGGCGCCCCGGCGCACGTTCGCCAAGGCCAGCTTGATCGAGCTGCTGCCGCCCCGGGTGAAGGTGCCGAAGGCGACGCTGGCGCCGTCCGTCACATCCACGGACTGGGTTCTGGCGTCGTGGAAGTTCATCCCCTGGGCGCTCGTCGCGGTAGCGCCTTCGATGGAGATGTCGCCGCGCCACGTCCGCCATCCACGCGGATTGTCGCCGCGGTGGAACGGCTCCGAGGGCGAGGAAAACGTCAGCAGCACCTCGATGTCTTCGCCGCGCCCGGCGGTTTCGGTGAGGTAGTCCTGTTCCCAGATGACGGCGTCGTTCTTCACCACGGCGATGGTGTGGATCGGCGCCGTGCCGATGACGCGGCCAGCCAGCGCGCGCTGCTCGGCGAACGGCGCGCGGGTGCCCATCGGAGCGCCGTTCACGGTCATGTCGAGGATGATGCGGTCGCCGGTGGTGGCGTAGGCGGCGAGGTTCTTCATGGCGTCGAAGAGCGCGTCGCGGTCGCCGGATGGCGCCCGCAGCGCCCCCAAGCCGCCGCGCTGGGAAAGCGAACCGCCTTGGGGCGCGGCATAGCCCGGCTGGCTCAAGTGGTTGTCGCTGGCGGCGGTGAAGCCCACTTGGTGGCCTTGCCGCAGATACATGCGCCCGAACCACTCGAAGCTGCCGTGCTGGGACATCACCTCCACCAGCGGCTGCAGCTGCGGATCGCTCTGGCGGTAGTCGCCGGCCTGGTGGGCGTGGGGAATCACCACCACGTCGTCGGGATTGTGGTGGTCGCGCAGGCCCTGGTAGAGGGCGGAGAGCGTGGCGTATTCCTGGGCCGGAATGCGCTTGCGGCCGTCCGGCGTGCGGAACAGCACGTTGTGGTGGCCGCCCTGGGTGTTCTGGATCGTCCATTCGTAGCCGAGGAAGGCGACGAAGCCGCGGTCTTCGGCGTGCGCGGGGCTGCGCGGCAAACGGGGCGATTGCGAGAAGCGCCGCACGTTCTCGCGCAGCACGTTCCACTCGAAGTCGTCCATCCAGATGTCGTGCTCGGAGTGGGTCACGAAGTCCAGCCGGGCGTCGTCGCGCGCCCAGATCATGAACCGCTCCGGCGTGCCCACCCCCTCGGCGAAACCGGAGTGGCCGTGGGTGTCGCCCCAGTAGATGCGGCGTTCCGGCGCCGTCTCCACCAGCACCGGGTTGGCCACGCCGCTCGCCGTGCCGTCCTTGGCGCGAAACGCAAAGCGGTACACGCCTGGAGAGTCGAAGGACACGTCGCGCAGCAGGGCAATGGCGTCCCGGCCGGCGGGAATCTCCGCGAACACGTTCCCGTTCACCAGCACGTCCCACGCCGGCATGGGCCCTACGGCGCGATTGCCGAAGCGGTCCTCGGCGCGCGCGGCAACCGTGAACGCCTCGCCGACCTTCGCCACCGAGGGCGCGAAGCCATGCACGCCGGCCACTTTGCCGCCCACCACCACGATGGGCTGGATCGGCAGGCTCACGGGTTCGTGGCTGCCGTCGAAATCGACGTACAGGGGCAGCGGCATCCGGTCGCTCGAAAAGCTCGGCAGCAGCAAGCCCCGTCCGCCGCCGCTGGCGTCGCCGTAGGTCACGGTGACGGTGTCGCCGGCCGTCAGATGCCCCGAGGTGACGCGGAACACCAGCGTGTCCGTGGGCCGTCGGAAGCCGCCGTGCATGCCGCCCATCGGCGTCGTGGACCTGGAGAAGCGCACGGTGGGATTGGAGGAGGCGATGGTGACGTAGTCGTCGCCCGCCGGGTCGTCGGTCTGGTAGGCGATGCCGGTCATGAAATGGCTGGCGACAACGAGGCCGCCGCCGGGTTCGATGTCCTTGCTGCCCACGGTGTAGGTCTGGCGAATCGTGACGTGGGTTCGCGCCTCGAAGGGGCCGGTGTCGGCCACAAGCGTACCGATGGCGTCCGGCTGTTCGTCGAGCAGAACCATCTCGCGGATCGTCGGATCGAGGCGGGCGATGCGTCCGCCGTTGGCCGGATAGGCGAGGACGCCAGCCGCGGCCTGGGTCGCGTTCACCGGAACGTAGCGCTCGGCAAGCGAGTAGGCATTCACCCATTTGAAGAGCGTTCGCGCCCGCTGGTAGGCGTTCGCTGGGCCGCTCGGCGTCCTTCTCCAATCCGCCTTCAGCGCCTCGACCTCCGTGCGCAGTTCGGGTGCCAGATAGTCGTCGCTGGCCAGAACCGGCCAGGTTCCCAGACCAAGCGCGAGGCCCAAGGCGCACAGGCGCTTCATGCAGCGTTCTGCTCCACCAGCGCCTCGAAGGCGTCGATGCGCGTTTCCAGAGACGCCAGCGTCTCGCGCCAGAAGTCCGGCTGCGCGAGGTCCACCTCCAGATGCTTGGCCGCGAGCTCCTCGGTGGTCATGCGCCCTGTGTCGCGCAGCAGCGCCTCGTAGCGCTCGAAGAAGCTGCTCCCGAACGCCTCGCGGCGGGCGTAGACGCCGAGGCTGAACAGATAGCCGAACAGGTAGGGGAAGTTGTAGAAGCTCAAGCCCGAGATGTAGAAGTGCAGCTTGTTGGCCCAGAACAGCGGATCCGGTTCGGCCAGGCAATCCCCGTAGCGGGCCTCCCACGCCGCGCTCATCATGGCGTTGAGCTCCTCCGGCCGCTGCGGGCGCTCGGCGCGGGCCTCGTAGAAGCTGCGCTCGAACGCGAAGCGCGTGGGAATGTTCAGCACGAAGGCGACCAGCGCCGCGGCTTCTTCCCAGACGATGCGCAGCGCAGCGGCCGGGGTCTCGGCGCGCGCCAGGAGCGCGTCGCGCACCACGCTCTCGCCGAAGGTGCTGGCGGTCTCGGCGATGGACATGCCGTAGCCGCGCTGGCTGTCCGGCAGGTCGCGCATGGCCCAGGAGTGGAAGGCGTGGCCGAGTTCGTGCGCCAGCGTGATCACGTCGCTGTCGCCGCCGGTGTAGGTCATGTAGACGCGCGGCGTGCGCGACTTGCGAAAGCCGGTGCAGTACGCGCCGGGGCGCTTGCGGTCGCCCACCGTGCCCTCGATCCACCTGCTGCGCGCCATCATGGTCACGAACTCGCCCATGCGCGGATCGACGGAACCGTAGGATTCCGAGATCAAGTCCAGCGCTTGCGCATAGGGCGTTCCCTGTGCCGGTTCGCTGCCGGCGGCGTCTGGCGCCGGGGCGCGTTGGTCCCACGGCCCGTACTGCGCCTTGCCGTATGCCTTGGCCTGCAACCGCGCGGCCCGTCGCGCCAGCGGCACGCCCTCTTCGGCGGCGGCGAGCACGGCGTCGAGCGTCTCCTTGCGGATGCGGTTCATGTGCAGCGGCGCATCGAGGAAATGCACCGCGCGCTCTGGCTTGGAGCGCCGCCGGCACATCTCCAGCCGCCAGCCGGCGATGGCGTTGATGGCCGCCGCGCACGACTCGCCGTGCTCGTCCCATGCGGCGTTGATCGCCCGCCATGCGTTCTCGCGCAGCGCGTCGTTCGGCGAGAGCATCAGGCCACTCGCCTGCGCCAGCCCCATCGTGCGCGTCTCCCCCTCTACCTGCACCTCGCAGGCGAGCGTGCCGGAGAGCTGGTCGTAGAGCCGCCCCCAGGCGTGGATGCCGTCCTGGGCCAGGCTGGAAACGAGGGTTTCCTGATCGAGCGGCAGCAGCTCGTGCCGGCGCTGCCGCGAGTGGCCCACGACGAAGCGCGATGCTTCGACGGCAGGGTCGTCGAGGTAGGCGTCCACCACGGCATCCGGCGCCAAGTCGAGGAACTGCGACAACGGTTCGGCCGCATTGGCGAAGCGCTTCTCCAACGCCTGCAACCGCCCAAGCAGCGCTTGCGCCGCCGCATCCTGGCTGTCCACGCTCAAGCTGCACTCGGCATAGCCCTCGGCATCGTGGACGATGGTGGCCGCGTCTTCCGTGAGCGCGAAGACGGCGCGCGCTTCGGCAATCAGCGCCGTCGCACCCTCCACTGCAAGGTTCGGCGCGTCTTCAAGCGCCGGCACGAGCACCGCATTGCGGCGCTCGATCTCGTCGAGCAGCGAGCCGAGCTTCTCGAGGTCGGCCTCCAGTTCAGGGGAGTCGGCGGCGGCATACTCGCTGGCCAAATCCCAGCTTTCGCCTTGGATGGTGGGCATGGTTCGTTTCGGCGCATGTGCGCATGTTCAAGAAGGAGCGGTCATCGTACAGCACCGGCACACATCGGCAACGGGCAGCGCTGGTCGAACCGCCCAGCCAGACGCGGCAGTGTGGTGTATGCTCGCCACACTGGTTGGGCGCTCTCGACGTGGTCGGGGGCTCGGTTGCGGTGGCGAACGATGGCGGCGGATTTTCACTGGCATGAGGTCAAGGCACCGCCAAACGCTCGCCCGCGTCTACGCACAGCCAACGCCGGCGGACATCCGGTGGACGGAGATCGAGGCGATGTTGTTGGCCTGCGGCGTGGCGGTGACGCAGCGAGCGGGCTCGCGGGTAGCGCTTGCGAAAGACCACCAGCGGATGGTGGTTCACCGACCTCACCCGCGGCCACAGACCAATCGTGCAACTGTCCGCGATATTGCAGTGTTCTTGAGAGCCGCCGATGTGAGGCTGGACGACCAGGAGTAAGCCAGTGATGGAATACAAGGGCTACGTCGCCACCGTCGAGTTCGACGACTCCGCGAACGTCCTCCACGGACGTGTGGTGAACTGCGGGCCGTATCCAGTTGCCACCTTCGAATGCACCAACGTCGGCGAGCTGCGACAGGAGTTCGAACGGTCTATCGACGAGTACTTGTCTTGGTGCCAAGAAGACAACGTCGCGCCAAAACAACCTGCAGTGGCGGACTCCAACGCCATCCTCTCTAGCGATCGCCCACCCTTGGGCCTTGAAGAAGCGGGCACTGGCCAACTGCTGTCCCTGATGGGCGGCATTTTGGCGGAACTGCGCAGTCGCGGCATCTGTCGCACGGAGAACTTGCCGACGGGCGACTTCGCAGAGTTTCTCTTTTGCCAAGCATTTGATTGGAAGCTCGAAGGCAACTCGAAAAGAGGATTCGATGCGACGGACGAGCGGGGCGAACGGTACCAGATCAAGAGCAGGAGGCTGACCAAGCACAGCCAATCGCGTCAGCTCTCCGCAATCAGAGGATTTAACCAGTTCGATTTCCTTGCTGCTGTCTTGTTCGACGAGACGTACGGCGTAAAGCGCGCAGCGATCATCCCGGTCGCAACCGTCAAAGAGCAGGCGACGTTCGATAAGCACACGAATAGCTACAAGCTGAAGCTCGCAGACAACGCCTGGGCGCTACAGAACGTGCGCGACGTAACGCTCCAAGTGAAGGTCGCGCGGCAGCTATTGGACTCCCAGAGTTCGTCTGTGCGGCGCTGAGCGTGTGTCGACGCTCGGTCGTCGTGTGTATTCGCGGCAACGGTTAGGCACTCTCGACGATGGAAGCTTCGTTTCGTTTCCGATTAAAGAGGGCCGAACCATCGGGGATCGACGGCGATCCGCACTTGGCAGCCATCGCCGAGGCGCTGCGGCCCTCGTTGCGTCGCCTATTGGCTGTCCGCAGTGCGTTGCCACCGCACGCCGTGCGTACGGAAGACGACTTCCTTTCCTTCGCCCTAGAGCAGGTCGCCGATCTTTCCAGTTGGCTCTCTGAGACGATCCCCGCGCTGCAGACGCTCCACGAAATCACCAACGCCGACAACCCAACCAAGAGTGACATTCGCCGAGCGGCGTCACAGCTGGAGCGACGGGTGGATGCGCTTTGCGCACAATACAGCCTCGTAAATCACATGCGCTGCGGCCCGAGAAGGGAAGACGGACGACAGGCTCTGCTCGGCATCTACGAACACAACATTGAGGAGACTGTCGAGTGGCTCGCAACAATCATCGACATTCTGGACGATCCTTCGGCCGAGATCGAAAGGCGTGGCCTCGCCGGCGAAGAGGTCACCCTGACCGCCACGTTGAGTCCTAAGTTCCCGTCAACTCACCTCAAGGCGCTTCTAAGCTGGGCACAGAAGTGGGCTTTCGACGAGGCCCTGGATGAAATCCGCTGGCTCCTGCGCGGCATGTCTTTCGACGACGACAAGCCGGCACGGAAGGAGGTAATCGATGTTGCACTGGGTGGATTCCGCACGTTCCTCGACATCTTCTTGTCCTCCGGTATCGAGCGGCAAACGAGGGCGGTTGATGCTGCCTTAGATGAGAGCCAAGAGCCGCAAGAACTACAGCCCCTGAAGCTTTTGGAGACACGGGATGCGGCCTACCCGTTGGCTGCCGTGAGTGCCTTGGAAGGATTTCGCTTCTACCTCCGCATTTTTCACGGCGAATAGGCTGGGCTCGAAGACCAAAAGGCCGGGCTGCTGCTGCGGAATGCTGGCTCGGTGCGCACAAGCCTAGCTCATTACGGAATGGCTGCAGTACTTGTCAGCGGTGATCGAGAGCTGGGCGTAGCGACGCGGTGCGTGCGACGTCAAAGGCAACGGGCGCCGGATGCGCTACCGGCGTTCCGCAGGATGGAACCTGTGCGTCGGCTCCGGCACCGTGAGCCTGTGCAAGGGCCTCGTCGACGAGCGCTTCAAGCGCCGCGGGATGCGCTGGAGTGCGACGGCGCTAACGCGCGTCCTGGCGCTTTGGGGCGGCGGTCTTCACGACCGCTACGACGACTCTGGCGGCCGCCCGGCAATCGGCCCTTGGCAGCATGAGGGTTAGCTGCCACCAATTTCGCACACCCCACCACGAACGTAAGTAGAACGAGCTGCCGGAACACGCTAGGTTGCTGTCTGTACGAGGAAGAACCTTGGAGCCATGTTCCTGTTCGGCTTCGCCGCCGGGAAGAGGAGAACGAGATGTACGCGACAATCGAAGACTACCCCGCAGCTTGGGACGGATGCGCACGCGAGGATTGGATTAACAGATCGTTGCCGAAGCGCGACGTCGATACCAACGCGGCAGCTTGAGGAACTCGACGGCATCCAACTCGTGCGGTGAGCAGCCAAGCGGCACGACCAAGCAGCGCTTGCGCCGCCGCATCCTGACTGTCCACGCTCAAGCTGCACTCGGCATAGAGCCTTCGGCGTCGTGGACGATGGTGGCGGCGCCGGCGGCGTCTTTCGGCGCCAAAGAACAGGCGGCTTGTATAGACAAACAGTATCGGCTATGGTCCACGTTCAATGAACGCCCACGACGCAACCGCCCCACGCGAAACGGTGAGTGGCGCCGTGCCCGCCGCGCCCAGGGAGGGAATCCCGAACCGCACTGTCGTGTCGCTGTTCAGCGGGTGCGGGGGCATGGACTTGGGCTTTCGCGGGGGCTTTTCGTTCGGCGGCAGCTTCTACGACCGTCTGCCGTTCGAGATCGTGTGGGCCAACGACATCGACGGCCTCGCCTGCGACACCTACGCGGCGAACCTTGGCGAGGCGCACCTGCATCGCGGCAGCATCGTGGACGTGATGGACACCCTGCCCGAGGCGGCGGACGTGGTGGTCGGCGGCTTCCCCTGCCAAGACGTGTCGATCAATGGCCGACGCAGCCTTGCGAACGGCGCGCGCACAATCCTCTACGAGCACATGATCGAGGCGATTCGCCGCTGCCGGCCAAAGGCGTTCGTCGCGGAAAACGTCAAGGGGTTGCTCATGTCGCATGGCAAGCCCTTCTTCGACCGGATGCTCGCCGACTTCCGCCTGCCCGGCTACACCGTCGACCACAAGCTGTATCTGGCCGCGGAGCACGGCGTGCCGCAGCGGCGCGAGCGCATCTTCATCGTCGGCGTACGGGGCGATGCGCCTTTCGCGCACCCCACAGCGCTCGCCGAACAGATGACGGCGCAAGAGGCCCTGGCGGACCTGGAATGCGCCGACGAAGACAAGCAGACGTCGCACATCTGGAGCAAGGCGCAGCGCAGTCCGGAGCAGGGAAACCGACGGCTCCGAGCGGACAAGCCAGCCACCACGATCCGCGCCGAGCACCACGGCAACGTGCAGTGGCACTACAAGCTCGAACGGCGCATCTCGCTGCGCGAGGCGGCGCGGCTGCAATCCTTCCCGGACGACTTCCGCTTCGTATGCGCCATGCGCGCCACCGAACGGCAGATCGGCAACGCCGTGCCGCCAGTGCTCGCGTGGCACATCGCCAAGGCCGTTCGCGACCACATCGACCCGTGACCCGGACCGAGTTCGAGGCCGTCCTAAGCCGCGCCGTGCAGTTCCTCACGACGAACCTGCGCACGAGTCCGCTGTACCACGGCCCCGAGCAGTTCGAGCAGGGAGTGCTCGCGGCATTGCAGAACGCCGCCGCCGACCTCGGCGTCACCGTGGAACCCACCTACACGCCCCACGCCTTCCCGGACATCCGCGTCAACGGCTTTGGCGTGGAGGTCAAATACAGCAAGCGCGACACGTGGAGCGCGGTCGGCAACAGCGTGTTCGAGTCGATGCGCGATCCCACGGTGTGGGCCGTCTACGTCGTGTTCGGCAAGGTTGGCGGAGAGGCCGAAGCAAGGTGGGCCAAGTACGAGAATTGCGTCGCGCACGTCCGCGTGTCCAATTCGCCGCGATTCGTGGTGGACATGGAGAGCGAAGAGCCGCCGCTGTTCGAACGGTTCGACATCAGCTACGACGATTTCGCCGAGTTGGACGACGACGGCAAGATGCAGCACGTCCGCGACTACTGGCGCGACCGGCTGCCGCCCGGCGAGCACCTCTGGTGGCTGGAACCATCGCACACGCTGCCGATCAACGTGCGCCTGTACACGCACCTTCCCCAGGCAGAAAAGCGCTTGTACCGCGCGGAGGCGGCATTGCTCTGCCCACAGATCTGCAAAGGGTCGCGGGCGCGGCGCAAGTACGAGGACGCGGCGATGTACCTGCTGACCTACCACGGCGTGTTCTGTCCTCAAGCGCGCGACCTGTTCAGCGCTGGCAGCGTCGCGCTCAGGGCCGACGAGACGCGCGGCGTCAACTACCTGCTGCGCGCCTTGCAGGACATCGAACACCTCATGCTGGCGGCCCAGCGTCTGGACGACGCGCTCTTCGTGGAGTATTGGGGCGAGGGTTGCCAGCCCAGCAAGAGGATCGAAAGATGGCTGGCCTTGGCCGATGGCTACGCGCGCAACGCGGGCTGGAAGCCGTCGAGCTCGCTGTTCAAGTGAGGTTCTGCGCGATGCATCCAAGCGATGACTCTCGAAGGCCCGCGATGGAATACAAGGGCTACGTCGCTGTCGTGGAGTTCGACGAGTCCGCGAACGTCCTGCACGGCCGCGTGGTGAACTGCGGCGCATATCCAATCGCCACCTTCGAGTGCGCTGACATCGGCGAGCTGCGACGGGAGTTCGAGCGGTCCATCGACGAGTACTTGGCTTGGTGCCAGGAAGACGGCGTCGCGCCAAAGCGGGCAACGCCGGGCTCAACAACGATGAAGCGCCCTGCCCCGTACCTCCCCTAGCGGCCGATCCCGCCTCTGTCCTGAGTGGGGGAACCTATCGACGCTTCGTTGGAGCGGGCGGTGTCGTGCGTTCCAAGACCTCCTCCCGCAGGCATCAGCGAACCTCAATGAGATCGCGCCCCGCCGTGTTCTCCAGCAGCGGGGGAAGGGGGAGCCGCGTTAGATCGACTCTGCGGTTGAGGTGCAGTTCCATGAAGTCGCGGACACGGTACTTGGCCGCCACGTCGGGTGGCATCTGCACCGCGACGTCGACGTCGCTCTCCGGGGTGTCTTCCCCGCGAGCCACGCTGCCGAACAGGAAGACGCCGACCACGCCGCCCATCAAGGCGAGTTGGGGCAGCAGATCGCGCAGCGTGTCGACGACGGCGTCCTTCGCCGGGCAGGGAAGCCGCACGGCGGGATTCGGGCGCTTGATGGCGTCCATGTCCGGCGTCCGTTCAATCGGCAGTCGAGGCGTGTGGAGGGATGTCATCCGCGGCCACCAGCGGCAGGGGATGCAGGAAGCATAGTCGCACCCTCACAGGTACGCCAGCGTTGGATTGGTGGAGGTGGCGGGAGTCGAACCCGCGTCCGTCGGTGCTCCGCCATCGGCTCTACATGCGTAGTTCCGCCTATTGATTTAGCCCGTTGGCGGCCCGACGGTCAGGGCGCTTGGGGCGAGCCTCGAAAAGTTTCGCGGCGGGCTTCGAGGCAAAGACCTCCGCTATCCCGTGGGCTGCGCACTCGAATCCTCGCCACGGGCGCCGATTCATCGAGGTGCGATCTAGGCCGAGGGCCTAGGCCGCGAGCGCGTAGTTTTCGTCGTTGGCAACTATGTTTTAGTTGCAGCGATTGATTAACGAGAGTCACTACCCTCTCGGCATGCACCTTTGACTTCGCCACCGCCGTCGAAGCCTTGTCACCCCCGTGGCGGCAGGAAGAGCGTCTTGCTCCTTCGCTGATCCGTTGGTGGCCATCATACCAGCATTTGCGAGCGCAATGGGCGACTCCGGCCTAGCCGGGCCGGGGCCAAGCAACCCCGGCCGGCTCGCTGCCAGCCAGCAGCACTTCGGCGGCACGGAATCCTTGCCGCGGCAATCGTCGCCGCATCGCCACTGGATCAGACCTTCCTAACGCTTGTCGCGAACGCGCAGGAAGCTGGCGAAGCGCGGCACGCCGGTGTTGGTGTGGCCGTAGTGCTTGTAGGTGACCGTGGCACCGAGCGGCGGCGGATGGCGGCGCTGCTCGTCCGTGAAGCCGGTGCCGACGCGGAAACGGCGACCGTCCGGCATCTCCAACAACAGCGCACCGAGCATGCCGGCGTACTTCCCCTTGCCCGGCAGATGTCCCACCACAGTGGCTTCGGCGTCGTCGAAGCGCTTGAGCTTGAGCAGGTCGGCGCTGCGGCCGGGGCGATGGATCGAACCCGCCCGTCGCAGCATGAGCCCCTCGCCGCCTCGCGCGACCACTTCGTCGAGCAAGGCCATCAGAGCGTCGTGGCTTGCCACCCGGCGCTGTTCCACCAAGCCGATGTAGGGCGAATCGAGGGTGGCGAAGATTTCCTTCAGCCGCTGCAGGCGGCCGTTGAAGTCCGCGGCGTGGCTGGGCAGGTCGAAGACCATGAAACGCACCTCCCGCCACGCACCGTGATCGGGCGCGCGCCGTCGAACTACGCCGGAGAGCTTGTCGAACGTGCCGCGGCCCATCCAAAGTTCGCCGTCGAGGGGAAGCGCGGGGAAGCCAGCGAAGAACCACGCTGGCGCGTTGAAGCGGTTGCCGGTGCGCGAGACGAACACATCGCCGTCCCAGCGGGCGTACACGCCGTCCAGCTTTTCGCTCACCCAATAGGCGGCGACGTCGACGCCCTCGCGGTAGGTCTGGGCCAGCGCCACGGCGGGCGCCGCCTGTGCATGGGCGGCATGGACGGAGTGAGCCGGCGCGAAGAGCAGCAGAAGCAGCGCGACGGCGCGGTTCGCGACGCGAGTTCGGAACAAGAGCATGGCGATTTCCTCGGGTGTGTAGGGAATACGCCACCTTCGCCTGTTCCCAAACGGCCGTGAAGCGGAAAACAGCCCGCCGTTTTGTAGGAAATCCGCCCTCTGAAGTGGGGCTCTAGGCCGAAAGCTCACCACCACCTGCAAAAAGGCTTTTGTAGTCAATATGTTGCATTGACTTTGTTCGGCAAACAGCTCGTGATCGACCGTGTAGCTGGGAAGGCGGAAATCGGCCAGCATCCGGTTGAAGAAGGGCTTGCCGTGCGACATGAGCAGCCCTTGACGTTTCCGCAACGAAACGCCTTTGGCCGGGCCGCCGCCAGCTAGGCGCCAGCCAGCAGCCCTTCGGCGGCGTCGAAGCGCTGCTGCAGCCGCTTGGCGGAGACCTTCACCGCCGTGCCGACGGGCTGGCTGAAGGTGGCGATGCGGAACTCTTGAACCAGTTGGTGCAGTTCCGCCGTCGCGGCCGAGTCGCCGGCTTCGCGCAATGCCGCCAGCCGTGCCTCCCAAGGCGCGACCGCAGCCATGCCGGCACGGTCCTTGGCGACGCGGCCTTGCAGGTTGTCGATGCGGTAGGCGATGCCGGCTAAGTAGCGGGGCAGGTCCTCGAGCAGAGCTTTGGAAGCGTGGCGGAGGAAGTCCGGGGCGACGAGGCATTGAAGTTGGCCGGCCATGTCGGCGCGGCTGGGCGCGAACGCCGGCGATGCGAGGGCGTCGAGAGCGCGGCTCAGCTCGAAGCGCAGCTTCAGCACTTGGCGCGTGCGCTCGAGCGTGGCGGCAAAGGTCGGCGCCAGCCCGGACTCGGCGAGGCGCGCATCGAACTCGGCGCGCGTCGCGGGCAGTTCGCGGCCCTCGAACCAGGCGAACCAGGCCGAGGCCAGCAGTACCGCGTCCGCCAGTTCCGAGACCGTGCCTAGGGGCGCGTAGTGCAGGGCGAGGGCGGTGTCGCGTTCGACTTCGCGGCGCAGCCGGCGTGCGGTCTGCGCGTCCGCCAGGAGCGCGAGGCGCGCGTAGCCGTGGCGGTTCAAGGCGTCGCGCCCGCCCGGCGTGGCGCGAATCAGGAGATCGACGCTCGCGCCGCGATCCACCAGCACCGGATGGACGAGTGCGGTGCCGCCGGCGGTGCGCACCGTGCGAGTCGGCGGAACGCCTTCTTCGGGGAACCGCGCGAGGCCGTGGCGCTCCCACTCCCGCCGCCAGTGGTCGCCGGCGGTCTGCTCTGCCGTCGCCAGGGCGCGTTTGCGCAAGGCGTCGATGTCGCGGTCTTGATCCAGCTTGCGCCGTCGTCGCCGGTCGCGCAGCTGCACGTTCATGCGCAGATGCGGCGGCACCGCTTCCGGCTGCCAGGCGTCCTGCGGAACGTCCACGCCGCATGAGCTTCGCAGCGCCGCGGAAAGCGCTGGCAGCAGCTTGCCGCGGCGGTAGGTTCCGTCGGCCAACAGTTGCGGCAGAACGCCGCGAATTCGATCCGGCGCCGGGCCAAGGCGCCGTCGCCAGGCCTTGGGCAGCGCCTTCACCAGCGCAAGGCACTTCTCCTCGAAGAATCCCGGCACCAGCCAGTCCAAGGCATCGGCATCCAGTTGCTGCAACGTCGCCAAGTCGATGCGGGCGCTCACGCCGTCGTCGGGCTCGCCGGGGGCGAACTTGTAGGCGAGCGTCAAGGTCGCGTCGCCGACTTGCAGGCGCGACGGGAAATCCGCGGCATCGAACTCGGCGCTGGCGTCGCCAAGCAGATCGGCTTCGGACATCTCGAACGCCGCGAGCGCCGCGGCGCTTGCCCGCCGCGCATGACGCTGCCAAGTGGCCACGGAATACACGCCGCGCGGCAGCCGTTCCAGATAGAAGCGCATCCGCGCGCTCTCGCTGGCGACCGAGCCGGCGCGCCGCCCTCTCGCCTGGCGTTCCTCGACGCGCCGCAGCAGGGCCTCGTTGCGGTCGAGGAACGGCGCCGTCAGCTGATGCCGGGACTGGCTGCGGTCGCGGCGCAACAGCACCTCGCGCACGAAGAGTTCCCGCGCCGCCTGCACGTCCGCTTGCGCGGCCGACTTGGGGCGATCCGTGACAACGGCCAGCCCGTAGACCGTCACTCGCTCAAGCACCACCGCCTCGCCCCGGGCGTCGTCCCAGCGCGGTTCGGAGAAGGTGGATTTGGCGATGTGCCTGGCCGCGGCCTCGATCCACTCCGGCGCGACCTCGGCCACGCAGTGCGCCCATGTTTGGCCGGTGTCGCCGATTTCCGCCGCGAAGACCCAGCGCGGCGCGCGCCGGCGCAGCGCCGAGGCCGGAAAGATGCGGAACTTCAAGCCGCGTGCGCCGTCGTATTCGGCCGGCCGGCGGCGCTTGGCGTCGGCGCTCCCTTTGGCAGAAGCTGGGTCTTCCAAGTCTCGGCGCAAACCGATGAAGCCCAGGGAGCCGCTCAGCAATGCCCGATGCAAGGTCGCGTAGTCGGCCGGCGCGGCGTTGATCTTGAAGCCGAGCGCGCGGCAGGCGAGCAGCAACTGCCGGTGCAGCGCGTGCCACTCGCGCACCCGTGGCGGGCTCAGGAAGCGCTTCTCCAGAACGCGGCGAAAACCGTTGCGGCTGTGTGCGCCGCGCGTTTCCTCCAGCCAGCCCCAGAGGTCGAGGTAGACGGCGAAGTCCGAGGCTGGCGCATCCGCTTTGCCATCCCCTCGGCTCTTGCGGCCATTGCCGGCGACGGCGGATTGGACGAACTCCGCGTGCGCCGCGTCGGCGGCGTCGCGCCGATCGAGCGGGCGCAAGCGCGGGTCCTGGGAAGCGAGGGCCGAGACCACGATCAGCGCCTCCGCCAAGACGCCCGTTCGCGCCGCTTCGACGAGCATTCGCGCCAGCCGTGGATCCACCGGCAACCGCGCCATCGCCCGCCCGGTCTCGGTGAGTTCGTCGTTGTCGAGCGCCTGCAATTCGTGCAGCAGGCGCACGGCGTCGCGCACCGCGCGCGCATCGGGCGGATCGACGAACGGGAACTTCTCGATGTCGCCGAGGCGGAACGCCCGCATCGCCAGCACCACGGACGCCAAGTTGGTGCGCTTGATCTCGGGGTCGGTGTAGGCCGGGCGGGATGCGAAGTCCTCCTCGTCGTAGAGGCGGTAGCAGACGCCCGGCGCGATGCGCCCGCAACGCCCGGCGCGCTGCTGGGCACTCGCCCGGGAGATGCGCTCGATGGGCAGGCGCTGCAGCTTGGCGCGATAGCTGTAGCGGCTGACGCGGGCGAGCCCGGGATCGACGACGTAGCCGATGTTCGGCACGGTGATGCTGGTTTCGGCGACATTGGTCGCCAGCACCACGCGCTGCTTCGGCCCGGGCGCGAACACGCGCTGCTGTTCGACGGCCGGCAGGCGGGCATAGAGCGGCAGCACGTCCAGACGCTCGGCAAAGGCGCGCTTGAGCAGTCGCGCGTTGTCGAAGATCTCCCGCTCGCCGGATTGGAAGACGAGGATGTCGCGCCGTGGCGCCGGCGCGTCGCGGACGATGGCCTCCACGCAGTCGACGAGCGCCGCGTCGGAATCGTCCTCGAGCGGACGGTAGACGACTTCCACCGGATAGCCGCGTCCGCTCACCTGCACTACCGGCGCGTCGCCGAAGTGCTTGGCGAACGCCTGCACGTCGATGGTCGCGCTGGTGACCACCACCTTGAAGTCGCGCCGGATAACCAGCAGACGCTTCAAGCTGCCGAGGATGAAATCGACGTTCAGGCTGCGTTCGTGGGCTTCGTCGACGATCACGCATTCGTAGCGGCGGAGCTTGCGGTCGCGCTGGATCTCGTTCAGCAGCAGGCCGTCGGTCATCACCTTGAGCACCGTCGCGTCCGACGTGCGATCGGCGAAGCGCACCGCATAGCCGACTTCGCGGCCCAGATCGACGCCAAGTTCTTCCGCGATGCGCGCCGCCACGGTGCGCGCGGCGAGGCGGCGCGGCTGCGTGTGGGCGATGGCGCCGGCGCGGCCCAGGCCCGCCGCTAGACACGCTTTCGGCAACTGGGTCGTCTTGCCGGAACCAGTCTCGCCGGCCACCACCAGCACCTGGTGGCGGCGGAGCAGATCGACGATCTCGCCGATGCGCGGCGCAATCGGCAGTTGATCGGGAAATGCCGGCTCGGCGAGATTCGGCGGCAAGGGGCGCGGCTTCAAGGCGACGCGCTTCCCGATTCGTCGAAGTACCAGGTCGATGGCTGGCTGGCCATCGTCCAGCGGATGTCCCAGCCCCAGACGGCCACCGGCGGCACCCCGCGCAAGCGGCTGCTGATGACCACCGGATGCGGCGCCAGGCCCACCGTGCCGATGTTCCACACGTTCTCGGCGTGGGTGGCGAGGATGCGCCGCCCGAGCTCCAGGCGCCGTTCGTCGTCCATGGTCGTGCGCAGTTCCTCGGCCCAGCCCTGCAGTCGCTTCATGATCGGCGGCGGCTCTTCGCCCAGCTCGCCGCCGGTCTGGTGCCAGCGCGCCCACAGGTTCCACATCGCCATGTCCCAGCCAGCGCGCCGGGGCACCCACCAGTCCGGCTGCAGGGGCAGCAGGATGTCCGTCACGCGGTCGGCGTGCCACGCCGTCATCTGCATCTCGCCGGCCTGGGCGCGCGCCGACTGCAGATTGCTGTCCACCACCTTCAAGCGCAGGTCGATGCCCACTTCGCGCCAGTACGCGGAGACCAGCTCCAAGGTGATGCCCTTGGGCGTTTCCCAGTCGATGAACTCCAAGGTGATGGTGAGCTTCGAGCCGTCCGGGTACTCGCGCAGCCCGTCGCCGTCGCTGTCGTGCAGGCCCACCTCCGCAAGCAGCGCGTTGGCGCGATCCGGGTCGTACTCGGCATAGGCGGTGGCGAACTCCGGCTGGTAGAAGACGCTCGTTGGATGCGCCGTCACCTGGCGCGGGGTGCCGCGCCCGAAGTAGATGATTTCGTTCATCTCTTCGCGGTTGATGGCGATGGAGAGGGCGCGCCGGAAGCGCACGTCCCAGTAGAGCTGGCGCAGCTGTTCGTCCTCGTGGTTGTAGTTCGGCTGGATCACCACGTCGCTGGAGTGCAGGCGCTGCCACACATGCACCCGGATGGCGCCGGTGCGCTCGCCGAGCTTGAGCAGCGGGATGTCCTGGGTGCGCATCTCGTAGGACGAGAAGTCCAGCTGCCCGGTGGACGTCATCGCCGTGAGCACCTGCTTGTCGGTGACGTCCAGCGACTCCACGGCATCGACGTAGGGCAGCTGGCGTCCGGCGGGATCGACCTTGAAGTAGTAGGGATTGCGCTCGTAGCGCGCCAGCCGGGGCGTGCGGCTCACCATGCGGTGGGCGTCGAGCGTGGGCGCGTTCACGCTCTGTTCGATGCGCCCCCGGCGGCACTCGCCGATGTACTGCATCCAGCTGGTGAAGCCCTCCTCGGCAATGCGTTCGCTGAGCACGGCCCGGTCCACGTAGGACGGATGGAAGTTGCGGTAGTAGTGCTTCGGCGCCACCAGAAAGTTGCCGTATTGCGCGAGCAGATTGACGAACAGCGGATGCGGCGACTCGAACTCGTAGCGGAACGTCAAGTCGTCGATCTTCACGGCGCGTCCGCCGGCCACGTTGCGGTCGGTCACCGGCGCGTACTCGGCGTTGAGGAACAGGTCGTTGAACACGAACAGGAAGTCGTCGCTCGTGAGCGGCGCGCCGTCGGACCACTTGATGCCGGGGCGCAGCTTGAGCGTGATCTCGCGGCCGTCTTCGCTCACGTCCCAGGTCTCCGCCAGATTGGGCAGGAACGAGCGCATGTCGGCGGAAATCGACAGCGGCGCCTCCACGTTCGGGAACGTCAGCCACTCGGTGAAGGTGATGCGCGCGGTGCCGCCGTAGATGCCGTTCTCGGCCAGCGGCGTCGCCACCGGCGGATCGTCGGGCAGGCGCTCGGCGACCGGAGGCAGGCCCTTGCCGTCGAGAACCGGGCTTTGGGAGAAGGCGCGAATGCCCAGTTCGCTGGCGGTCTTCATCGGCTCGAACCAGCCGCGCGGCCAAGTCGGGTCGGAATAGCCGGCGGAAGGATCCTGCGCCGCGTCGCCCAAGATCGCGCAGCCAAGCGCCAGTGTGGCGAGCGCTGCCGACGTGCGTCGGTTGCGGAGGCGCCGCGTGTCCTGGGTCACGAGTGGCGTGGCGCCGCGGCGGCGTTCCTGCGCAGCCTGCCGCTCAAGCCTTAAGGAAACGCCGTCAGCAGCGCGTCGAGCACGTCGTTCGGTCGCTCGCTGAGCATGGCGTGCCCGCAGCCGGGCAAGCGCGCGATGCGGGCGTTCGCCTTGGCGGCGACGCCGAGGGCGGCCTTCGCCGGCGTCATCTGATCGGCTTCGCCAACCACCACCAGCACTGGACAATCGACGCCGCCGTCGCCTGCGGAATAGCCGTTGCAGGCGGCGAGATCGGCGTGCAGCACCCCGGGCCCTGCGCGTTCGAGCAGGCGCTCCCCGGCGCCGAGCATCCACACGCCCGGCGCCGCGTTGCCGCCGATGCGCCCGCGCGGGCTGTGGCTCCACGCATTCGCCATGTCGATGGCGGCGTGATGGTCGTCGCTTGCGGCGTCGAGCAGCTGATCCGTCACCGGCATCGGCGCCGACGTGCCGAGCAGCGCCAACGCCGAACAGCGCGCGCCGTGGCGCCGCGCGAACTCCCAGGCGACCAGCGAGCCCATGCTGTGTCCGGCCACCGCCGCGGCCTCCGCTTCGGCGGCATCGAGCACCGTCGCGAGCCAGTTCGCCATGCCGACAATCGAATCCAGCGGCGGGCCTTCGGTGCGCCCGTGGCCGGGCAGATCGACGGCCAGCACCCGCCAGCCCTTGCGGGCGAAGTGGCGGATCGGCAGCGCCCACACGGTGTGGTCCATGCCAGCGCCGTGGATGAAGACGACGCAGCGCTCGTTCGCGGAAGCAGACGACGCCGGGCCGACGTAGACCGTCCGTCCCGCGACCGACAGGCGTCCCCGGCTCATGCGCGGGCCGCCCGGCGCAGAGCGCGGTTCAGGTCGTCGATCAGGTCGCGGGCGTCTTCGAGGCCGACCGAGAGCCGCACCATGCCCTCGCCGATGCCTGCCGCGGCCAGCGCCTCGGCGGACATGCGGTGGTGGGTCGTGCTGGCCGGATGGATCACCAGGGATTTCGCATCGCCCACGTTGGCGAGATGGGAGATGAGCGTCAGGCTTTCGATGAAGGCGCGGCCGGCGGCGCGACCGCCCTTCAGCTCGAAACTGAACACCGCGCCGGCGCCCTTCGGCAGCAGCCGTTTGGCGAGATCGTGGTCCGGGTGGTCTTCAAGTTCCGGGTAGCTCACCGAGGCGACGGCGTCGTGGTCGAGCAGATGGCGAACGACCGCGCGGGTGTTCTCCACGTGCCGCGCCATGCGCAGCGGCAGCGTCTCCAGCCCTTGCAGAACGTGGAACGCGGTGGTGGGCGCCATGCAGGCCCCGAAATCGCGAATGCCCTCTCGCCGGGCGCGCGCGGAGAATGCCTGCGGCCCGAACTCTTCGGCGAACACGAGGCCGTGAAAGCCGTCGTACGGCGCGGCCAGCGTCGGGAACTTGCCCGACGCCTCCCAATCGAACGTGCCGCCGTCCACCACCAGGCCGCCGATGACGATGCCGTGGCCGGAGAGGAACTTGGTCGCCGAGTGGATCACGATGTCCGCGCCGAGGGCGATGGGACGACACAGATAGGGCGTGGCGAAGGTGGAATCCACCATCAGCGGCAGGCCAGCCGCATGGGTCGCCTCCGCGACCTTGGGCACGTCGAGCACTTCGAGGCCCGGGTTGCCCAGGATCTCGCCGAAGACCAAGCGCGTGTTGTCGCGCACGGCGTCGGCGAAGGCCGCCGGCGAGCGCGGGTCGACGAAGGTGGTCTCGATGCCGAAGCGCGGCAGCGTGTATTCGAGAAGATTGTGCGTGCCGCCGTAGAGCGAACGCGACGCCACGATGTGGTCGCCGGCGCCGAGCAGCGTGGCGACAGCCAGATGCACCGCCGCTTGGCCGCTCGCCGTGGCGATGGCGGCGACGCCCCCTTCGAGGGCGCTGATGCGCTCTTCGAGCACGGCGTTGGTCGGATTGGAGAGGCGCGAATAGACGTGGCCGGCCCGCTCGATGTTGAACAGGCCGGCGGCGAAGTCGGTGTCTGGAAAGACGAACGCCGCGGACTGGTAGATCGGCGTGGCGCGCGCGCCGCTCGCCGGGTCCGGCTGCTGCCCGGCGTGCAGCGTCAGCGTGTCGAAGCCGGCGGCGCGCGGCGAGCGGTGTTCGCGGTCTGGCACGGCGACAGGCGCTAGGCGCGCTCGGCCTGGGTCTTCAGCAGCGTGCACAGGCGGTCGAACATCGACGCCAGCGTGGAGAGCAGGATCGCCAGCCCGGCCCAGTAGATGGCTTCGTCCGGCAGCCAGGAGACCTCCAGCGCATTGCGGATCAGCACCACGCCGGCGATGGCGAAGTAGGCGATGCCGTTGACGCGGCCCAGTCTGCTGGTGCGAAGCGGCTGGCCAGCCAGCGCCCTCGAGTCGAGCAGGTACTGCAGAAACGCCAGCACGATGAAGAGCGGCAGGATGCCGGGCACGACGTCGGCGCGGTTCTGCGCTTCGGCGTAGGCGAGCGCCCAGAGGGTCGCGGCAACGTAGAGCGCGTCCGCCGTGTGGTCGAACACGCCGCCGAGGGCAGAGACCGTGCGGCGCCGGCGGGCCACGAATCCGTCCGCGAAGTCGCTTGCCACCGCTGCCGCGAAGACCCCCGCCGCCAGCGGCCAACGGCCGGCGAGCACGGCGTACACCGAGACCGGCGTGGCCACGCCGAGACGCGCCAGCGAGATGAGATTGGCAAGCGTCAGCCAGGCCGCCGGCGCGTTCGCGCGCACATCCGCCGCAACCGCGCGCTGCGCCGCGTCCGTCATCGCGGCGACAGCCGGTAGACCCAGGCCGCGTCCACGAAGCTCTGCTCTCGATCGGTGTCGTACTTGGCGGCGTAGGCCGTGGCGACATCGTTCAACTCCGCTGCGTCGAGAACGCGCTCGGCGGCCAAGGGGAAGACGCGCTCGCCGACCTTCAAGCGCACACGGGAGTCGGCCTCGATGGCCTGCGCCCAGCGGGCGTCCGCGCCGTCCGACGCGGCGACGTAGAAGCGCGCGCCCATGCCGACGCCCCAGACGTTCACCGAATAAGGATCCGCCGGGCGCGTCTCGACCTGCACGGTATCCACGCTCTCGGCGAAGCCCCAGTCCGCCGGCGGCGCCTCCTCGACGCCGCCGACCCTGCCGCCGGCGAACACGAACACCGGCTCGCAGGCGGCCAACACGACCGCGCACAGCGCAAGCGCGCAGCATCTGCGCCAAGGGCGGCGCACGTCCACGGGCGTGGCTTTATGGGACGAAGGCAAGGCTGATCTCGTCGAGTGCTGCAAACTGCCGCAATGTGTACATCCAGCGCTGGTTCCTACGCAGAGTCTCCAAGACCACCGCGACTGTCAAGCACGAGAACGCCAGCAGCAGCCCCCTCACTGGCCATCTACCGCCGGATCACCGCGCTGAAGCGATCGAACGGCGTGACGTCGAACGTCGCGGCCGGGAACATCGGCGCATCCTCCGCCCAAACGACGAAGGCGTCGCCGTTCTCGACGGCTTCGGCGTCGATGCCGATCCGGTATCTGCCGAACGACGTAGGTTGCTGAAACACGACATGCATCTTCTCGAATTGCACCGTGTCCAGAAATAGGCGCGGGTTCGGCGGGTCGTAGAACAGGACGGCCGTATAGACGGGGTTCTTCGGCACGTAGATGGCGTCATCCGGCTCGGCGTGCGCGACGACGTGGGCGAGCGCCTGGGCGTAGGACGGCGGCGCGTCGAAGGAGTGCCGGCTGTGTTCCGTGAAGTAGTGGCGGGCGAAGGCGGCAAACGAGAACGCCAGGTAGGCCAGCGCGGCAATGCGCAGGACGCTCGCCGTCCTGTCAATCCAACGGACGCCGCTCGTGGCGACGCCGTAGAGGCCGTACGCCGCACACAGCAGTAGGGGGAAGAACACGAGGTTGAGCCGCTGCAGGTGGGGTTCCGTCAACGTCGCCGCGACGATTGCAGCGCCGAGCCAGACGAAAACCAGAAGGTGCCGAGGGCGGCGGCCAGAGATCAGGTGCCACGCCATGAAGCAGGCGCCAGCCAACGCGATGCACAAGCCCACCGGGTGGTAGAAGTAGCCGAACTCGGGCAGCGCGTTGTGGACGTAGGAAGCGTGTCCGTCCACGACGAGGATGTCGAACGCGCGCTTGACGTTGCGCAGAAGTTCGCCAAACGGATTCTCCGCGAAGAACACGCTCTCCGAGACGAGCCTCGATCGCCCGGTGTAGCGCGGCATGGAGAGCAGCGGCAGCGCGATGGCGGGCAGTTTGAAGAGGTTGACCATCAGGAACAGACCGATGGGAAGCGCGACCAGCGCCATCGCCGCCAAGCCGACGATCCAGTGCCGAAGATCCGCGAAGTGGCGGCGCCAGCCGTAGGCGAGGATGCCGAGCATAAGCAGCGGCACGAAGACGTAGGCGGTGCCGTAGGCGTAGAGCGCCAAGGAAAGGAAAACGAACGCGGGAACGATGCAGCGCGGCCGCTCCAGCCCCCGCAGCAGAAGGGCGAAGGCGAACAGCACGAGCACGGGGAGGAGGTTGGACTCCAGGCCCCAACGGCTCAGCATGATGTGCCACGGCGAAATGGCGAGTACGAACAGGGCGCAGAGGGCGAAGCGCCCGTCGACCAGTCGCCGGCCGACGGCGTACATCGCGAACAGCGCGGCCACGCCCAATAGCGCCTGCGGCAGACGCACGGCCAGCACGTTCAATCCAAGGAACTCGATGAACGGCATTGCAAGGTAGGCGTAGAGGGCGTTCTGGCCCGAGCCCCAGGAGACGAAGTGGACGGGGTAGCGGTAGCCGTGCCGATCCATGCCGTGTTCGAGCAGGGCCCAGGCTTCGTAGCCGATGGACGCTTCGTCCTGGTTCAGCCCCAGCGGCACATCGCCCAGCCAGACGAGCCGCACCGCGGCGCCGACAAGGATCAGGCCGAGAAACAGCGCGTTTTCAGCGGCGGAATCGCCAGGCAGAAGCAGGTGTCGCAACGCACCGCGAACGCGCGAGAAGAAGGAGTAAAGTGGCATGGTCGATTCGACTGCAATGCTCCCCACGCCCGAACTAAGGCCCAGCGTCCCGACAGCCCTCGCTCATGCTTCCTCTCGGCACCGGTGCGTCTTGTGGCGGCCACCCGGCCCGTTTGCCGGCGGTTGCGGAAACCCAAGGCGTTCCTTCACGAAATACAGCGGCCGCCGCTTCACTTCCCCGTAGATGCGTCCCACGTACTCGCCGAGCAGACCCAGGAGCATCATCTGTACGCCGCCGACGAAAAGAACGGCGAAGAGCACCGCAGTCCAGCCGCTCGTCCAAATGCCAGTGAACAGGCGCGCCATGAGCGCACAGCCAACTCCGACCACGCCCGCGCCAGCCGCCAGCAAGCCGATCCAGGTGGCGATTCGCAGCGGCAGCCGCGAGAAGGAAAGAACGCCGTCCACGGCCAAGCGCAGCATCTTCCACAGCGGATACTTCGTCTTGCCGGCGTGCCTTGGCGCACGCCGAAAGGGCACTGCCTCCTGTCGGAAACCGGTCCACGCCACCATGCCGCGCAGCAGGAGATCGCGTTCCGGCATCGACAGCAGGGCATCGACGACCCGGCGGTCGATGAGTCGGAAGTCGCCTGCGTCGAGCGGAATGGGCGTATCGGAGAGCTTGTTGAAGAGCCGGTAGAAGGCCCCGGCCGCCCACAGCTTGACGCCGGTCTCGCCAGCGCGTTCGGTGCGCGCGCCGTAGGCGACGTCCACGCCGTCGCGCCAACGCGCGGCCATCTCCGCAATGACGTCCGGCGGATCCTGCAAATCCGCGTCGATGACGGCAACCGCGTCGCCTAGCGCCTCGCCCAAGCCGGCGACAACGGCGACTTGGTGGCCGAAGTTGCGCGACAGGGAGACGACGCGCACGCGGCTGTCGTTCTTCTGGATGCGGCGCAGCAGGTCGAGCGTGGCGTCGTCGCTGCCGTCGTCCACGTAGACGATCTCGAAGTCGAATCCTTCCAAATCGTCGAGTACGGTCCTGAGTTGCCGGTGTGTTTCGGCAACCACGGCTTCCTCGTTGAAGCAGGGAACGACCACCGACAACAGCGCCGGTGCGGATCTTCGGCTGCCCTTGACCGCCATTCAGTACCCTCTCGTCCACGCGCTGCAAACCGCAAGCCTAACTCGCTTGCCGTCGGGCCACCTTCAGCACCGAGCCGGGCGGCGCACTATGATGGCGCACCGGGACGTGTGCGACAGCGTGGGACGAGAAGCGATGGCCAACGCCAACAACGAGCAAGTGCGCTGGGGCATCCTGGCAACCGGCAGGATCGCCGCCAAGCTGGCCGACGCGATTGCCGAATCCAAGACGAGCGAACTCGTCGCCGTCGGCAGCCGAACCCAGGCCGCGGCGGATGCCTTCGCCGCGAACTACGGCGGCATCCGCGCCCACGGCAGCTACGACGCGCTGCTCGCCGACGACGCCGTGGACGCGATCTACGTCTCCACGCCGCATCCGCAGCACGCCGAGTGGACGATCAAGGCGCTGGAGGTTGGCAAGGCCGTGCTGTGCGAGAAGCCGCTGGGCGTGAACCATCCGGAAGCGATGGCGATGGTGGAAACGGCCACCTTCCATCGGCGCTTCCTGATGGAGGCGTTCATGTACCGCGTTCATCCGCAGACGGCGAAGGTGGTGCAGCTTGTGCGCGACGGCGCCATCGGCGAGGTGCGCCAGATCGACGCCAGCCACGGCTTCGCCTCGCCGTTCAATCCCGAGAGCCGGCTGCACAGCAACGAGCTGGCCGGCGGCGGCATCATGGACGTCGGCTGCTATCCGGTCTCCATGGCGCGGCTGATCGCCGGCGAAGAGCCGGCGCGAATCGCTGGTTTCGCCGCGTTGGGCGAGACGGGCGTGGATCGCTGGGCGTCGGGTCTGCTCGAGTTTCCAAGCGGACTGATCGCCCGGGTTTCCACCGCCGTGTCGCTGCCCCTCGACAACACGGTGCGCATCTTCGGTTCCAAGGGGTCGATCCACCTCACGGCGCCGTGGTTCGGCAACCGCGAGTGGTCTCGGCTGCGCTTTCGCCAGCGATTGATCCAGGCCGTCGCGCGGCGCCTCGGCAGTCGCCCCGACGGCACCTGGGAGTTCGAGCTGATTCGCCAAGGAAAGCGCGAGACCGTCGGCGGCACGGCCAAGCCGATCTACGTCCTCGAGGTCGATGCGGTCGCCGCCGCGCTCAAGGCGGGCGAAGTGGAGTGCCCGCACATGACGTGGCAGGACAGCCTCGGCCAGGCGAAGGCGCTCGACGAATGGCGCCGCAGCGCCGGCGTGTCCTTCGATTTCGAGCGCGCCGAGCAGCAGACCGTACCGGTTCACGGCCGCCCGCTCTCCGTGCGCCGCAACGCCATCGCCAAGGCGCGCATCGAGGGCTTGGACAAGTCCGTCTCCAAGCTCGTCATGGGCTGCGACAACCAGCCGACGCCGAAACACGCCGCGGTGATGTTCGACAACTACTTCGAGTACGCCGGCAACACCTTCGACACCGCGCACATCTACGGCGGCGGGCGCATGGAAGCCCTGCTCGGCGCGTGGATGAAAAATCGCGGCGTGCGCGAGGAGACGGTCGTCATCGGCAAGGGCGCCCACACGCCGGCGAACTTCCCGGCCCGCGTGGGGCCGCAACTCGACATCACCTTGGAACGCCTGCAAACGGGCTACGTCGATCTCTACTTCCTGCACCGCGACAACGCCGACGTGGGCGTGGACGAATGGCTGGACGCGCTGAACGCCGAGCAGCGCCGCGGGCGCATCAAGGCATTCGGCGCTTCGAACTGGACGCTGCCCCGCGTCCAGGAAGCCAACGCGCTGGCGACCGAGCGCGGCCTCGCGCCCTTCGCGGCCGTCTCCAACAACTTCAGCCTGGCGCGCATGGTGGACCCGGTGTGGCCAGGCTGCGTCGCCGCGTCCACAGCCGACTGGCGAACATGGCTCGAAGCGCAGCAAATGCCGCTCTTGCCGTGGTCCAGCCAAGCGCGCGGCTTTTTCACCCCGCGCTTCGACGCCGTGCGCGACGACCGCGCCTCGAACGTGGACGCCGGCTTCGGCAATCAACCAAGCGACGACGAGATGCGCCGCTGCTGGTTCGCCGAGGACAACTTCAAGCGCCGCCAACGCGCCGTGGAACTGGCCGAAGAACGCGGCATCTCACCCATCGCCATCGCCCTGGCCTACGTCCTGAACCAGCCCTTCCCCTGCTTCGCCCTCATCGGCCCGCGCACCCTCGCCGAAACCCGCAGTTCGCTCGCGGCGCTGACGGTCGAGCTCGGCGACGCGGAACGCGCTTGGCTGAATCTCGAGCGCGAATCGCCGCGCTTCTGACTTCGAATAGTGGTACGCTTTCGGCGCTTTGCATGTGAACTTCCGACCACTGGGGCGATGCGCGTGATCTCTGCCAAGAACTCGACTTGGGACAACATTCCCGGCTTCAATCGGGAGAAGGATCAATACGTCCAGCTAGATCTGAAGCAGTGGCTCAAGGATCACCGAATCGAGGACCAAGGCGAGAGCCGCGGCAAGGAGAATCAGCCCGCCGCAGAGGATGATGGGCTGGACGCGGTTGAGTCTCAGATCGTGGACTGGGTGAATCGTCGCGGGCGCATCTGCCGCGCAAACGTCAGCGGCCATCTATCGGACCTCGAACGCGACCTCGCCAACATGGAGGACGACGACGAACTGCGCATCTTGGAGAACGAAGTTGACGAACAGAAGCGGGAGGCGGAGATCGCGATCGAGCGAGGCAACGACGCCGGCCGCAGTCGGCTCTCGGACGAAAAGAAGCTGGTCCGCGAGGGGAGCGCGGAGTTCGAGCGGTTCCGACAACGCGCCGGACTGACGAGGATCGCGGACTATTCGCACCGGCGTACGGCGCTCCGCTACATCGTCGTCTGCTTCGTGATCGAGATCATCCTCAACGCGTCCCTGCTGATGGAAGTCAATCCCTTCGGGCTGCTCGGTTCGACGATGCAGATGGCGCTCATTAGCTGCGTCAACGTAGTGTTTCTGGGGCTAGTCGTGGGCGAGTTGTTGCGCCAACGCAACCATGTGGCGGCTTGGCGCAAGGTTGTCGCGTGGTTTGGCATCGTTGTTGCGGTCATGCCGGTCCTGGCCTTCAATCTGGCGGTGGGCCACTTCCGCAACAGCATGCAGGCGTCGGTAAATGACCCGTCCGCCGACTTCCTCACGCTAGGCAACGACGCGCTGCAGCGCTTGGTGGATGGTCCTCTCGATCTGGCATCCTTCCAAACCGCGTTGCTCGTCCTGCTGGGCATTGCTTGCTTCGGCATCGGCGCGTGGAAGTGGTACCAGCGGGACGACGCCTATCCGGGCTACGGCCAGCTGGAGAGACAGCTAAGTGGCCTGAAGGAGGACTACAAGCAGGCGTACCAGCGCGAACAGGACGGCCTGGAAGAGATCCAGAAGGCCCACATTTCCAAACTGGAGGACATCCGCCATAAACTGGTCGTGACGCAAGGCAAGTGGCGAGAGATCTGCATACGGGGGGAAAGACTGGTACAGGACTATCCCACGAATCTAAGCCAATACCAGCACGACTTGGACTTCCTGCTCGAGGCGTATCGCACGGCCAACAAGGGGGCCCGTTCCCTGCCGCTCCCACCCCACTTCAACGACACCGTCCGAGTTGACGATGAGATCTTGGAGCCACCCCTGTTTACCCCTCCGGACAAAACGAGCCTCGCAGGTGTGGCGGACAAGGTGAACCACGCCATTCTGGCGCTGCAGGAGGAATATCGCGTTGCGAGGCGCAAGTACGAGACCCTCGAAGAAGTGACAACGCAAGGCACGGAACAGGCGCGTGAATTGGCGGCCTAGCCTCGCAGTCGTCCTGCTCCTGCTCCTTTGCGCGGGGTGTGGCCAAGCGCGATTGGACGAAAACCTGTGCCCGCGGGATGGGCACCCGCCACGCCACACCGTACTGCTGCTCGACACCTCAGATCCGCTCAGCCCAAAGCACCGCGCCGAGTTGCGGCGGCTCGTCAACGAGCTGCAAAGCGCCACCGCTGCGCTTCGCGTGGCCCCTGGCGAAGCGCTCATTGTCTATGAACTGGGCACGGACTTGGGCGCAATCGCCCCCGTGCTCAAGGTCTGCAACCCAGGCGAGCATCCAGACCAATGGGAATGGTGGCAGGAACTCACGAGGGGGCGTGCCATCGATCTGCAACGTTGGCGGCGCTTCCGGGAAGCTATTGAAGACCTCTTCGTTCAGGTCGAGACTGAAACGTCGCGGTCGAGTTCGCCGCTCATCGAAACATTGGGCGTGATCGTTCCACGTCATGCGCCGAGCGCGCGCGAGAAAGGCTCCAACGACGGCGGCCACACGCATCTCATCCTGTTCTCCGATCTGCTGCAACATTCCAAAGCTCTGTCGCACTATGGCCCATATCCCGCCGGCGAAGAGGTCCGCAAGACCCCGGGCTTGCGGGCGCTGCAAACGGACCTGACGGGGATCGACGTGAGCCTGTTCCGTCTCGAACGGTCCGGCGATGCCCACTGGCAGACACGGGAGCACTATTTCTGGTGGACACATCTAGTGCATGATTTGGGTGGTCGGGTGGAGTGGCAGGAATCCATCTAGAGATGAAGAAGCCGCTCTTGCCTGCCTTCTGGGTTGGCGCCGGAACAATCCTGGGCATCCGGCTCATTGTTCCAAGCCTGTGGGGTGCCGTCGGCGCGGCAATGGCTGCCGTTTTCGTCGTCTACTTCCTCTACCGCTTCTACTCGAAGCACAAGGTCAAGGAACGCGACCGCGCCGCGGACGACCTCTACTACCTTGGCTTGCTGCTGACGCTGGTCTCCTTGATCTACGCGCTGGTCTCGTTATTCGCGCTTCCCGACGCTGGTACGGGCCCGGACGTCCAAGGACGCGTCGACACACTGATTGGCAACTTTGGCATCGCGCTCGTATCGACTGTGGCCGGCATCCTTTTCCGAATCCTCCTGCAGGACGCTTCCAGTGTCGAGTCAGACGAGCCGCCTGATTCCCAGGAGACTGACGCCGACAACGACACAATGCGACTCACCTCGGAGATGCGCGAAGCCGTCGCTAGCGCGATGCAACTACGGCGAGACCTGCGCGAAGCCGCGGACGCCTTCGCCCACTTCACCCGCGTCACCTTGAGCCATGCGAACCACGTCAAATCGCACACGCAGAAGCTGCTCGAAGACTTCAACCAGCATATGGCGGCCGTGGCGGAACGCGGGCTCGATGAAACTGGAGAGGCCTGGCGCAGAGTGGGCGAATCCATGCGTCAAGACGGACAAGACCTGCTGCGCAGCATCGAAGAATCCGTTTCGGGCGCAGCCGAGCGCACGGAGGAGGCGTGGCGCAACGTGGCAGGGCAGATCGCGTCGGCTGCCGTTGCGGCGCAAGGCCGTCTGCAGGCCAGCGCGGAGGAGATTGGGACAACGCTGACGCAACTTGCCACGGCCAATGGTTCGCTGGGGTCGCTGACCAGCGCCTTCGGCGATGCAGAGCGCCATGTTTCCACGCTAGCGGAAAGAGCCGCCGCTGCATCGGCGGCGCTGGACGCCGACAGCCGGGGAATGAAAGCCTCCCAAGCATCAGTGATTCAATCGTTCGAGGCCGCCGCGACGTCGCTCGCGGAAGCGTTCGGCAAGCAAGTGGCCGAACAGACCCGTGCCTGGCAAAGGGCATTGGACGAATTCGATGCCGCTGGACAAGCGCAACGCCAACGGAACGAGCACGCGATGGTGGTTGCCCAGCGCACCATTGAAGCCTTGAGCACAGGCCTGGCCACTGCGGAGCGGGACGTCGCGGCTTTGGGCCGTTTGGCGTCTGGCACGGAGTCGTATACGGCAGATGCCCTAGCGACGCTCGGTGCGCTGGCGGAGGACGCGAGACAAAAGCAAGAAGCCAATCTCCGTGCGTGGCACGACGCAACGTCGCGGTTCTCCGAGGAAGCCCGCGCACATGTCGCCAAAGAAGTGAACGCTTGGCGCGAGCTGCTTGAGGGCTTCGACACGTCGGCCAGCGCAAGGCGCTTGTCTGAAGAGACATCGCGCTTGGCCGGCCTCATCGAACAGCTACAGCGGCTGTTGCCCGCCGCCACGGTTCGGCGCAAGTGGTGGCGGCGCTCAGCTCGGAAACCTTGACCGCAGCCAAAGGTGGCCCATGGCGGTCGTCGCCCAAACGCGATGCGGACTATCGGCGCGGCACGGTGCTGGGCCTCACGGTGGCGGAAGTGTTCATCTTGTTGTTGTTCCTGCTGTTGCTTGCACTGTTGGTGCTGGTACGGGATTGGGAAGCCGAGCGCGAGAAGGACGCGCTTGAGCTGAAGCAAATCAACGACCGGCTGGTGGCGGTGCAAGCGCAGCAGGACAAGTGGCAAGACGTCATGCAGGAGTTCGAGACGCCGGAGGAGATCGTCACGCTGCGTCGGCAGAAGGAGGAAGCGGAGCGCCAATCCGAAGTCTTGCAGGAGGTGCTGGACCAGAGCGACGAGGCGACCAAGCAGGCCGCGCACCGAGCCGAAGCGCTCCGGAAAGCGGAACAGGCGCTCGAGGCAGCCAATCAGGACCTGGCGGCAACCCAGCGCCAACTGGACTTGCTGCGCACGAAAGGCGAGAACCCGCCGTGCTGGTACGAAGTCGTCGCGGACGCCAGGCGCGGCACCCGAGAGAGACCCCTCTACGCGCTCAACGTGGCGGTATTCGATGGCCACATGGTCGTCCATCGCCCCAATCCGCCTGCCGGCGGTGCAACGGACGGTGGGAACGCCACCTATGCCGAAGAGGCCGCGGGGCTGCCCTTCCACGACATCCCGTACGAGCAGCCCCTAACTGACGCGCAGCTCGTTCGCTACCTGCAACCGCTCAGCAGCGCTGGCCGCGAAGAGCGGGTGCGGAGCTATGCCTGCATCTTCTGGCTGCGCGTTTGGGACAAGACCTCGCCAGACGCGAAGGAGCGGTGGAAGCAGGCCCACGACGGCATTCTCGAGGGGATGTTTGGCGCTTACACGGTGCGGGACGACGCTTGGCCCGGAAACTGAGAGTCGAGCGGCGGCCCTGGGTCTGCACGGAGAATCGTCGTCGCGAGGCTTCGCCTTGCTCCGCCGCGCACTCAGCTTGCGTACTGCGTCGCCAATCCCGCGACCGTTTCCGAGAACGTCGCTTCGATTTCGTCGAGAATCTCCGCCACCGGGCGCACGGCGTCGATGCGGCCGCAGACTTGGCCGGAGAGGGCGATGCTGGCTTCCATGTCGCCGCCGAAGTAGAGGGCCTTGGCGGTGCCGAATTCCGTCATCGCGTTGGTGGCGAGGTCTTTTTCCAAGCGCGTGGTCTTCTCGGTGCGCAGGGCGCGGAGCGCTGGGGAGTTGAAGCGGTTCAGGAACACCGTGTCCGTCTCCTGCGCGGCGACGATGGCGTCCTTCCAGTTGCCATGCACGGGGGATTCGGCAGCGGACACCATGCGCGTGCCGAGCTGGATGCCTTCCGCGCCCAAGGCGAAGGCGGCCGCCATGGAAGGGCCATCGACGAAGCCGCCGGCGGCGATGATGGGCACGTCCACCTTCGAGCGCACCAGGGGCAGGAGCACCATGCTCGCCACCTCGCGCGGGTTCTTGAAGCCGCCGCCTTCGCCGCCCTCGACGATGAGGCCGTCCACGCCGCAGGCCACCGCCTTCAACGCCGCTTTGAGGCTCGGCACCACGTGGAACACGGTGAGTCCGGCCGACTTGATCTGCTCGGTATAGCGTTCCGGGCTGCCCGCGGAGGTGGTGACGAAGCGCACGCCTTGATCGATCACGAACTGCACGATGTCCGGGTCGCGCACGAAGGCTTGCGCGATGTTCACGCCGAAGGGCTTGTCCGTGAGCTCCCGCATCCGCTTGATCTCTCCGCGGATGGCGTCGAGTTCGCCGGAGGAGGTCTCGATGATGCCGAGTCCGCCGGCGTTGCTCACCGCCGAGGCGAGTTGCGAGCGCGCGATCCAGCCCATCGGCGCCTGCACGATGGGACGCTCGACGCCGAGCAGGCGCGTGACGCGGTTGTCGAACTTCATGTGTTGTGTTCCCTATGTACGGTGCGAAAGAGTTCAGTGCCTATGCTGAGCCTGTGAGGACACGGCGACGCTACCCCCACAGCGCTGCCGTGATCAGCATCCACGCCGCACGAAGGGCTGGGAAAGAGGCCGCCGCCGTGCCGAACACAAGCCGCCGTGCTGCGACGTTGGCTAGCTGCCGCCACGAACATATCCGTGCGGGTCGACATTCGTGTACTGGTCGAAGTCGTGCGAGCCGTCCCGTGCGCGAAGTGTGAACGGGCGTGACCGCTCGTGCTGCACATCGAAGTGGAACCCGGCAGGAATGTCGAACGTGAGCTTTCGCTTGCGCCAATCCGACACATGAATTGCGTGATGCGTACCGTGGCGATACATCAGCCGCCGCTCGTCGATCCAGTGACCCTGGTGCCGATGCGCTTCTCTAAATCGAGCAACGACGTTGGCGACATCGCGGAGGTCGTCACGTCCGGCGCGGACTGTCCGAGCCCGCTTCCATGCCTCCGATGCCTGCCTTGCCGCTCGAAAGACGCCTTCCGGCAACAGCAGCGGCGAGTTCAAATTTGGCCTTATGCTGTCTCGCCACTGCTCCTCGAAGCACAGCATGTCGTTTAGGGTCCGCTCGAACGCAGACTTGCCGTATTGGCGACATACGTCCGCCGGTAGCCACACCGCCCGGTAGGATCTCTCCCCCAGCTCCTTGAATGTCGGCCGCTCGCTGTCTTTGCCATGCATCAAGAAGAGGTGAGCTCCGTCGCAGCGGGCCTGATCTATGCGGCCCATCACCTTCTTCCAGATCCCTCTGAGGTCGTGCTTGCCTTCCTCTTCACTGGGGATCACAAGCACCGCCCAGCCCCTACGACTCACCGGATTTCTAGCACGGCGATATGCTCCTAGCGAGACTCCTGCGATGACTGCCAGTGGCTCGATCATCGAAACCTCTCGTCCGACAGAAAGGCTTCAATTGCCCGAAAGGGGATCGAAAAAGCCCGAATTTCGTCCGGCGTAAGGTAGGGGAGTAGACGTTCCAGCGTTCGATGGGCGGAAACTTCTCGACGCTGTTGAAACCAAGTTTCGCGTGGCGCAACGTCGTGCTTCCGCGCCCATGACAACACGCGAGCTTTGACGATCTCCGCCTGCCGACTGGCCCACTGGCCGACCAGCCCTTGCGCTGCCACTGCTTCGCGAAAGGTCTCTAGCGGCTTCGTCGAGCGTTCGAGCGCGTCGAGCAGCATTCTCTGGGACTCCTCCGGCAGGGAGTTTACAAACGTCCGACGGTCGTCGATGAGCGCCTTCAAACTGATCCTCTCGACCTCTACGACTGTGCCTTCAGAGCGGTCTTCAGGCGCGAACCTGTCGGCGTCCGGCATGTAGACAAATGGAACGGCCTCGACACGGGTGAATGCTTGAAACACATCCTTTCGCAGTGCGCCCGGGCGAGTGCGATACGTGGATTGCCGAACAGGATCAGGAGCGGAAGCGCCGACGAAGCCGACTAGGACGTCGCTGCCCGGCCGGCGTTTGATCTCGACGCCCTCGACTCGGGCCACCAATTGAGCAAACGACTCCGGAGAGTCGGCGACGTACCCTCCGACATCAAAATCACATTTTGCCGCCATGACTTCCATGCGCTGCCGAAGCATGGCCCCCGGCACCATCTTTTCGTCCGCGCCTAGCTCGCGAAGCGCTGCGCCGACAAGATCAGACCACTCCATCGCCTCCTCCAGCCATGTTGTTGCCGCCGTGGCCGGCCTAACACGACAAAGCAGGCGCGGGAAAAGCCCGACGCCTGCCTTGGGTTTAACTCATGCTTGCCCAATAGGTCGCTGGGACAATTGTGGGTGCCAACTTAGGCGTGGCAAGCCCGCCTAAGCCAGAAACCCGTCCGGACGACCGGGATTCCTCCGCACGAAAGAGCCGATAAAGGAGGAATCGGCGCGATTACCACACACGGGGGCCTCATAGTCAAGGGAATTGAGCGCTTGCGGCGCCAAACTGCCCAACCCGTCCATTCCGCGCACATCCACGTCCGGAACAGCCGGCGACGTCACTCCCCCCGCAGCGCTGCCGTGATCGGCATCCACGCGGCGCGAAGGGCCGGGAACAAGCCGCCGACCGTGCCGAGGCCGAGCGCCCAGACGAGGCCGGTGGCGATGATCTCCGGCGTCACGGCGAAGGCGAAGGCGATTTGCGAGAAGGAGGCGTTGTTCAGTGTCGAGGCGGTGTAGCCGTTGAACGCCAGATAGCTGATCGATGCGCCCAATGCGCCGCCGAGGATGGCCAGCGCCACCGCCTCGATCATCACCGAGATCACCACCGGCGCGTTGCCGAAGCCGAGCGCCCGCAAGGTGGCGATCTCGACCGTGCGCGTGGCCACCGCCGAATACATGGTGTTGAGCGCGGCGAACAGCGCGCCGATGGCCATGATGATCGCAATGGCGATGCCGAACCCTTCGATCTGCGTCGCCAAGCTGCCGGCCTGGGCGGCGAAGTACTCCTCCTCGCCGACGAGCTTCAAGTCCAGCCGCGGCTCGTTCTCCACCCGTTCGGCGAGTTCCGGAATGCGCATCGGCGAATCCACCCGCACACGCATCGACGAGACGCTTTCGCCGCGTCGAAAGGCCGATTGGGCCACGGCCAGGTCCATCCACAGTTCGGACTCGAAGGCCGATCCGCCGGCCTCGAAGATGCCCACCACCGTCCACTCGCCGCCGCGCACGTCCAAGGTGTTGCCGATGTCGATGCCGGCGAACTCCAAGTGGGCACCCCGGCCGGCGATCAGCTCGCTCTTGCCCGTTGCGAAGTTGCGGCCTTCGACGACTTGCACCGCCTGGTGGAGGTCGAATGCCGCCGGCGTCACGCCGCGCACGATCAGGTTCGCGTCGAGGCCGGTGGAGCGCTTCGGGACGTCCGCCACGGTGTAGAGCTCGCCGCTCGCGAGTTCGACGCCTTCCATGCTGGAGACCACGTTCATCTCGGCGATGGAGATGGCGCTGGAGAGTTCGCTGTCCGAGCCGCCGCGCAGAACGATGGCGCGGTCCGGCTCGCCGCCGCGGTCGAGGGTGGCGCGGAATCCCGCCGCCATCGCCAGAATCGCCACCATCACGCCCACCACGCCGGCGATGCCGACCACGATCACCGCCGAACTGCCGAGACGCGACGGCAGGTTCTTCAGGTTCATGAGCGTGATTTCGAGGACTTGGCCGAGCATGGGGGGTCAAGTCCTCCGCAGCGCGTCGGCGATGGCGAGCCGGTTCGCCTGAAGCGCCGGCTGAATGCCGACGACGACGCCGAGGACGACGGCAATGCCGAGCGCGGCGACGACCGTGCCGGGCGAGAAGATGAACGGCCCCATGCCGAACTGGGCCAGCTGGTCGTTCAGGGGCGGCGCCGCGGCGAGCGTGATGCCGGTTCCGAGCACGCCGCCCAAGGTACACAGCAGCGTCGATTCGCCGAGCACCAGCGCCGCCACCTTGGCGTCGGAGAAGCCGAGGGTCTTCAGCACCGCGAACTCGGGGATGCGCTCGCGCAAGGACTGGCTCATCACCACCGCGGTGAGCAGCAGGATGGTGAAGAACACGGCCGAAAGAATGCTGTTGGCGATCAAGCCGAGGTCGCCGACCTGGGCGCCGAAGGCGCGCGCGAACTCGTCCTCGGTGGCCGTCTTGGTCGGGTTCAGGGAGTTCTCGAACATGGCGTCGATGGCGGCGGAGATCTCCGGCGCCCGTTCGGGATCGTCGATGCGCACCGTCCACCAGCCCACGTTTCCTTCGCCGAAGGCGCGGGCTTCGTCGAAGAAGTCGTAGTGGAACAGCAGCTGGCCTTGGCCGATGTCGTCTTCGCCCCAATCGTAGACGCCCACCAGATCGAAGACCCAGAGTCGGCTGCCGTCGCGCATCGGCCAGATGTCCGCCTCGATGGGAATCTTGTCGCCCACCTGCCAGCCGAACTTGTCCACGAGCGCTCGTGACGCGACCGCGCCGGTGCGCGTCTGCTCGAAGGCATCGAGCTGTTCCGGCGCGATGACCAGCTCCGAATACATCTCGAAGTAGGCGCGGGGTTCCACCGGAAACGTCGGGAAAGAGCTCGATGGATCCTGATAGTTGCCGCCGAACCAACTCAGGTGGGTCACTGCCGCAACGCCGTCCACCGCCTCGATGTCCATCCGCTGGCTCATGGGCAGGCTTTCGATGATCGAGTACTTGGCCGTCGTCACAAGGCGATCAGCGCCGGTCATGCCGTCGCCGCTCGCCTCGAAGAACGCCACCACCGTGCGCAGCAGCGTGAAGAGCAGAAACGCCACCAGCACCGAGAAGAGCGTGAGGTAGGTGCGCAGCGGGCGGCGATGCAGGTTCGCCCAGGTCAAGCGGAACGTGCTCATGCCGCCTCCTGGGCCAGCCGCCCCTTGTCCAGATGCAGCGTGTGCCGGGCGTGCTCGGCGGCCTTGGGATCGTGGGTGACCATGACGATGGTCTTGCCGTGGTCGCGGTTGAGGATTTCCAGCAGTTCGAGGATTTCGCCGGCAGTGTTGCGGTCGAGGTCTCCGGTCGGTTCGTCGCAGACCAGAATGGGCGGGTCGGCGACGATGGCGCGGGCGATGGCCACCCGCTGCTGCTGGCCGCCGGAGAGCTCGCCCGGCTTGTGCTTGGCGCGGTCCGCCAGGCCGACGATCTCCAGCGCGGTCTCGGCGTTCTTGCGCCGTTCGTTGCCGGAGAGCCGCGTGAGCAGCAGCGGCAGTTCGACGTTGCGGCGGGCGTTCAGCACCGGCAGCAGGTTGTAGAACTGGAAGACGAAGCCGATGTTCGCCGCCCGCCAACGCGCCAGCGCACGGCCATTCAAGGCGTTCAAGTCTTCGTCCGCCACCCGCACGTCGCCGCCGCTCGCGCTGTCGATGCCGCCGATGATGTTGAGCAGCGTCGTCTTGCCGCTCCCAGACGGCCCCATCAGCGCAAGGAAATCCCCCTCGCCGATGTCCAAGTCGATGCCAAGCAGCACATCCACGGCCTCCCGGCCCTTCAGAAAGCTCTTCTCGACGCCCTTGAGGTCGATGATCGGCATAGTGCTTCTCCCAACAGTTCGAGGCTCAGTCAGTGGAACGCTGGCTGGCGCGAGCCCTGACGTGGCCGTGCGAGTTCATCCGCGTTGGTTCTACGGCCCCAGCACACGATGTCCACATGATGGCACATTGCGGGCGCTGGCGTGCGGCAGGTTCCTTTGGGCGATCTAGCGATGCGGCCCGATGTAAACCACCCGAAGCCGGCCAGTCGGATCGGCCGGCGGCCACTCGAAGTGCATCCGCAAGGCGTCGGCCCAGATCTTCCCGTGCCAAAAGCAGGTGAGCGTGCCGGAGCCAGCCGGGTCGGGAAACGTGTACCGCTCTGGGGCCTGCCTGTTGCGCTCGGATTCGCCCGAGAACCATGCCTTCTCGCCGAAGAAGTGCTTGCTGCGCAATTCTTGGCCTTCGGAGGACAGTTCGCCGCTTCGGCCCATCTCCTCCATCAGCTTTTGCAACACTTCAAACAGCTCGTTCATTCGCTCGTTTTGGTGTGGCCTGAAGGTCTGGCCAGACAGGGATTCGTTGCAGTGCTTGCCGATCTGCAGGCGGTCGAACCGTTGCCGGGCCTGGTCGAGCGCCTCTATCCAATTCGTCGGGTCGGGGCCGTCGCGTTGAATCGCCTCGGCAAGCTTCGCGGCATCTAAGAAGTTGGGGACTCGAACGTGCTCCTGCACCTCGTCGCGCAGTCCGTGGACGACGACAAGCGGGTCTGCTGCGAAGCGCGATGTGGCGTCGTCAATCGGACTAAGTGCGCAGGCTGATTGGGAAGAGAGGATGCGACGTGCCGCTTCCCCGAGCCCGAGATCGGTGACTTCGATTTCGTCCTCTCCGAAGACGAAGAGATCGAGGTCGGCAGACTGCCGATCATCGTCAATGAACGGGCCCTGCTTGGCCGTCCAAGCAAAGAACAACTGCCGTTGATCTCTGGGCAGCCGTTGCCCAAGGTCGCGTAGCAACAGACCTTCCCGCACGGAAGTGGCTGGCATAGCTCTCGCACAAAACAGCGCGCCAGCGAGCGAGTCATGGCGATGTCGTCCCTCGAGCAGTGCAAGTAGAGGCGCTTCCTCAGGAGACGCGGCCGCGCAGGCCTCGGCCAAGGCCAGCTCGTTGACGTATGCCCGCACGGGCCTACGTCTTCCAACCTGAAAGCATGGCTAGGTCGTTTTCCGCCTGGTCGAAAAAGCCCTCCGGCCAGTCGCTGACGGCTCCATTCTTGTCCACGGCCAACGTCGTCACCTGCCCCGGTACACCGCCCTGCCCGACGAAGTGCAGCGCCACGTCGTCCGGCTGCAACAACCCATCCTTTACGGCAAGCCGAATACCGCTCAGCAGATGATCGCTGTGCGTCTCGACGAAGATCTGCAAGCCCGCGCCTGCCATTTGCCCCAGAAGCCGTCCCACCGCGGATTGAGCGCGCGGGTGAAGATGGGCTTCCGCGCTGTCTACCACCAAAATCGATCCCGTCTCGCGGGTCAGCAACGCCACCAGCATCGGGAAGGCGTAGCTCAGCCCGAATCCGACGTTCGCTGGGCGTTCCCACGGACTCGTCGTACTCAAGCTGAACGACAGGCGGATCGGTGCATCCGGTGACAGTCGGTCAGCGCTCGCCCGTGCCCCGGGGAACAGTTCGCCCAGCCAAGCGTCCACTTGCGCTCTCACGGTGCCAGAGATCACTTGCGGGTGACGGCGAGCTGAATCGACGTCCTCATCGGCGCACTCAACGTACCAATAGGGTGCGAACTCGCCCGCCGTACCAACGTCGCCGACCAGCCGGGAGGCCGTCCTAGGCAGAGGGAAGCCGTCCAGCTGTACGACACGGGCAGCGCCCATATATGCGGTATTCCGCAAAGCCAACGCCAACGTCGATTTCTCGACGCCGTTCGGTGGCCAAATCCGCTCTATCTCTTCCTCCCCATCTACCACGTCTTCATCGCCGCGCCTGTAACTTAGCCCGCGGAGCGGCACCAGCCCCCTTCTTGATCGCCGCCCCCGCGAACCGAATATCCACCGAATCCGCTCGTCCGCAGTCTGTGCGCCCAGGCCGAACATCGGTGTCGTTGCGCCGTGCCGCAATACGTCGCCCTCACTGCCAAGACTGACGACATCCCCATTGAGCGGCAGTCTGTTCTCGTTCGCCGCGGTCTGCAACGCCTGCGTCAACAAGAGCAACGCTTGCAACGCCGTAGACTTGCCGGCAGCGTTGTAGCCCGTAAGCACCGTCAACGCCGCGCAGGGCAAGTCAAGCGCTTCGTAGCACTTGAAGTTCCTCATATCTATTGCCTCCAGCGTCATGGGGCAAGCCAGATCGAGAGTGTCTCCGTTACTGTTTGGAACCTAGTCCGAATAGGTGCAGTGCTATTGGTTGATTGTGTGATAGCCCGCCTAAATTGGACATCTTCAATCAGTGCTCTAATTCTGCTGGCGATCTCATTTCTGTCTTTCTCGACTGCATTATGGGGCATTCTCGCAAACGCCCAAGACAAAACATCGAACAAGGCAATATTGATGGGAGACCTCGACGTCCACGGCCTGTTCGCCACAAGAGACTTCCTAAAGGAATGACGATCAAAGAGCTTGTGGTTATACTCCATTGATTTCTCGAATCTCTTCTCTAGCATCGATAGCTCTGCGTCATCAGCGCTATTGAGTTTCTCGAGTGTGCGTGCGAGGAATTCGTCCATATCGCCATTTACATACGACTTCCAGCCAAGAATATAGAAGCCAGCAAATCTGTTCACTGCTTCTCGGTCTCGCATGATCTTTGGATTAAGGGATCCGCACGTCGCCTTCAAGAAGGCCGCCGACCTCGACATCTTCCTCAACCAGCGCGTACCAGCTCCGTTGTAAATGGCGTTCCGCATCTGCTGTCGGGAAAGCACCTCGCCGCCATTGACGCGTTCGAAGATGTCTAGTTGCGCACGTCGCGGCGCATTTTTGTCCAGAATATAGAGCGTCAGCTGGGTGTCTTCAACGCGCTCCTTCAAGTCCAATGGGAGTTCGGAGAATTTCTTGCCGGTCAGCGGGTGACCATCGCCGAGGTCAGTGAGCGTCAGCTTGTCGTTGAGGAAGCGAGAAAAAGTGCCAAGCCGTTGGAGCCCATCGACGACAGATATTCGTCCGTCGCCCCCTTCGGCCACGTACAGCACTGGCAAAGGAATGCGCATGACGCAGCTCTCGATGAGCTTGGATTGCTTCTTCGGTGCCCACACGAAATCTCGCTGAAAGTCGGGGTCCAAGATGAAGCGATCGCCATTTATGCGCTTGACGACCTCGGCGACCGTGCGCGTCTCCGAACGCACCATGATGTCGTCAAGCGGATATGCCGGGTCGGCATCCTCGTCCGGATTACCAAGACCCTCGATCTCCTCCGTCTGATCAGTGTCGCTCGAATCGTCCATCGCTGCCTTCCTCGCCAAGGGCGCTTGCTACGCAGCCCAAGACAGGCGTTGCAGAATACGGTTGCGCGGGTAGACGGTCAAGGTCAGGTTGCAACTGCCGAGACCTGCGCTCAAGGGCGCACAGCCCGTCTAGTTTGCCACCGTCACGCTGGCGCCGTCGCTCAGCGCCAGCGTCGTCTCGGCCCCGACCCGGGCCACCACGCGCTCGCCCCTTTGCAAGCCGTGGTTGATCCGGCTGCGGCTGCCGCGGGCGTCGCCGAGGGCGACTTCGCGGCGTTCGGCGATGCCGTTGGCAACTACCCACACGAAGGATGCGCCGTCCTCCTCGAAGACGGCGGCCTTTGGCACCAGCACGGCGTCTGCTGACGCGGGGGCTGGCGTGGCGTCGCCGGCTTGCTCGGCGCCCAGGAAGGACACCTTCACGCCCATGTCCGGCAGGACCCGCGCGTCGCGCTCGATGAAGCCGATGCGGACGCGCACGGTGGCCTTGTTGCGGTCGGCGGCGGGAATGGTGGCGATCACTTCCGCTGGCATCTCGAAATCCGGGTAGGCGTTGAGGCGGGCGGTAGCTCTTTGGCGCGGGTGGACGCGGTTGATGTACGCCTCGTTCACGTCCACTTCGATTTCCAGCGAGTCCATGTCGACGATGGTGCAGATGCCGGTGCGCGTGAAGCCGCCGCCAGCCGACACCGGCGAGATCATCTCGCCCGGCTGCGCCGCCTTGGCGATCACCACGCCGCCGAAGGGGGCGCGGATCTCCATGTCTTCCAGCAGCTTGCGCTGCACGGCGAGGCTGCGCGACGACACCTCGGCGTCCTTGGCGGCGCGTTCGAGCCGCGCCTGCAGGCCTTCGAGGGCAAGGCGGTCGCGGTCCAAGTCCGCAAGGCTTGCCAGATTGCGCTCGGCGAGGTTGCGCGTGCGGTCGACGTCGAGTTCGGCTTGGCGAATGCTCACCCGAATCTCGTCGAGTGCCGCCTGGGCAGCGGCGAGCTGGGACTCCGCAAGGGCCAGCTGGGCGCGGGGAATGCTGTCGTCGAGCACTGCCAGCAACTGCCCGGCCTCGACGGCCATGCCTTCTTCGATCAGCACTTCGAGCACCTTGCCGGTGGTCTTCGAGCTCACCGTCGCCTGGCGCCGCGCCACGACGTAGCCGGTGGCGTCGAGAACGCTGTCGCCGGCGGTCGTCGTCGGCGCTGCGGTGGCAGCAACCGTCTGGACTTCGAGCTCCGGGCTCGCAAACAGCGGCACGCCGTAGAGCCAGAACCCCATTGCGAAGCCGCCGACCACGGCAATCGCCGCGAACGTGCGCAATGGCCGCCGGCCCTTGGCGGCCTGGGCCTGGCGGTCGATCTTGAGTTCGTTGAGAAGCGCCTTCTTGTCCACAGCCTGTCCCCTTGCCGCCCGCAACCTACCACAATGGTCGCAACCGCTACGGCTCGGCGGCGCCAAGGCGCTGGCGAGATGCCGCGTCGTTGCTGGCGGCGTCTCCGGCATGGCGTTGCGCCAACGCGACGAGGGCGAACACTGGAATGCCGATCAGCGCGGCGCCGAGGAAGAACGTCGAATAGCCGAAGGCGTCCACGACCTGCCCGGAGTAGCCGCCGAGCAGCTTCGGGAAGAGCGTCATCAGCGAGCTGAAGATGGCGTACTGCACCGCCGTGAACTGCAGGCTGGTGAGGCTGGAGAGATAGGCGATGAAGGCGGCGCTGGCAAGCCCGGCGGTGAGGTTGTCGGCGCCGATCACCACGTAGAGCAGCGGCAGATTGCCGGGCGACGCCGCGAGCGCGATGAACAGCAGATTCGTTGCCACGGTGAGCACTGCGCCGAGCATGAGGATGCGCCCCGTGCCGTAGCGCAGCGCCAAGGCGCCGCCCAGGAAGCCGCCGAGGATCGTCATCCAGATGCCGAACACCTTGGTGGCGGTGGCGATGGCTTCCTTGCTGTAGCCCATGTCGAAATAGAAGACGTTGGCGATCACGCCGAGCACGATGTCCGAGACGCGATAGAAGCCGACCAGCAGCAGAATCAAGAGCGCCGCCCGCCGCCCGTAGCGCGAGAAGAAATCCGCCACCGGCGCTAAGTAGGTCTCGCGCACGATGTCGCGCTGGACAAGGCCCGCGCCCATGGCCAACCACGCCGCGCCGAGCGCGCAAGCAATCGCGGCCAGCAAACGCAATGCCTCGCCGATGAACCCGGCCAATGCCGCGTTGGCCCCGGCCCCAGCCAAGGACGCCACAACGACCTTTACGGCGTCGCCAAGGCTGGCGAAGGCCACGACGAACGCGCCCGCCACCAGGGCGAACAGCGCCACGAAGCGGGCGTAGTCCGACGTGCCGCGGAAGTACGACGACGGCGCGCGCCGCACCGGCTCGTCGACCACGAGCGTGGTGGCGACTCCCACCAGCATGGCCGCGGCCATGCACATGTAGGTCCATTTCCATGCCATGTAGGAATAGGCATCCGCCGTGCTGCCGAAGCCAGACGCCAGGTAGAGCGCGAGGGCGCCGGCGACCAGCATCCCCCCGCGATAGCCGGCGACGTAGGACGACGAGAGCAGCGCCTGCATGGACTGCGGCGCGGCTTCGATGCGGTAGGCGTCGATGACGATGTCCTGGGTGGCGGACGAGAATCCGAGCGCCACCGCAGCCACCGCCATCGCCGCCAGACCGGCTTCCGTGCTCGGATCGCTGTGCGCCATCAGCGCGATTGCCGCCGCCACGGCGATCTGCGACGTCAAGAGCCAGGCGCGGCGCTGCCCCAGGCGTTCGGCGAGCCAAGGCAGCGGCAGGCGGTCGATCAGCGGCGCCCAGACGAACTTGAAGGAATAGCCGAGCGCCGCCCAGCTGAAGTAGGTGACCTCGGCGCGCGCCACGCCGGCTTCGCGCAGCCACAGCGACAGCGTGGCGAAGATGAGCAGCAGCGGCAGCCCGGAAGAGAAGCCGAGGAAGAGCAGCGCCGCCACCTTCGGGTGGCCGTAGGCGCGGATGGTGGCGCGGGCGCTGGCGAACGGGGAGGGGCGGCTTGCCGCCTCCTCGGACACGCTTGCGGTACCTCGCCGCCGTTCTTGGCAGACGACGCCTAGTAGACGACGACGGAGCGGATCGATTCGCCGGCGTGCATCAGATCGAAGGCGGTGTTGATGTCGTCGAGGGGCATCGTGTGCGTGATGAGATCGTCGATGTTGACCTTGCCGTCCATGTACCAGTCGACGATCTTCGGCACGTCGCTGCGCCCCTTGGCGCCGCCGAACGCCGTGCCGCGCCAGACCCGGCCGGTGACCAGCTGGAAGGGGCGCGTGGCAATCTCCTGGCCAGCCCCGGCGACGCCGATGATGATGCTCTCGCCCCAGCCCTTGTGGCAGCACTCCAGCGCCTGGCGCATCACGTCCACGTTGCCGATGCACTCGAAGGAGTAGTCCACGCCGCCGTCGGTCATGTCCACGATGGCTGCCGTCGGATCGTCCACCGCCGCTGCATCGACGAAGTCCGTCATGCCGAACTTCTCCGCCAGCGGGCGTTTGCCCGGGTTCGTGTCCACGCCGATGATGCGCTCGGCGCCAGCCATGCGGGCCCCTTGGACGACGTTGAGGCCGATGCCGCCCAGGCCGAATACGGCGACGGTGGCGCCGGATTCCACCTTGGCCGTGTTCATCACCGCCCCTAAGCCGGTGGTGACCCCGCAGCCGATGTAGCAGACCTTGTCGAAGGGCGCGTCCGGGCGAATCTTCGCCAGCGCGATCTCCGGCACCACCGTGTAGTTGGAGAACGTGGACGTGCCCATGTAGTGCAGGATGGTCTCGCCCCCATGCGAGAACCGCGACGTGCCGTCCGGCATCACGCCCCGGCCCTGGGTCTCGCGGATGGCCCCGCACAGGTTCGTCTTGCCCGATGTGCAGAACTTGCACTCGCGGCACTCCGGCGTGTACAGCGGAATCACGTGGTCGCCAACCGCCACGCTGCTCACCCCCGCCCCCACTTCCACGACCACGCCGGCCCCTTCGTGCCCCAGGATGGCCGGAAAGAGCCCCTCCGGATCGGCGCCGGAGAGCGTGTACGCATCGGTGTGGCAAACCCCCGTCGCCATGATCTCGACCATCGCCTCCCCTTCGCGCGGCCCGTCGAGCTTCACGGTATCGACAGCCAACGGTTCCCCCGCGGCAGTGGCAATCGCAGCCCTCGTGTACATGGCCATCCCCTTCCGGTGTGAACGTCGACGGTGCGGCCTAGCGTAAGCGCGAGAGGCGCACGGGGCAAATGGTGTGCGGGACCGGCGTGCAGAGGTCGGCATCGACTGTGGGCCGCCTAAGTCATCCAAGTTCATGAGTTGGACAAGACGCGGCAACGGTAGGTAGTCTGGCGGCAACTGACCTCGGGAGTGAACACATGAAGGCAGCGTTCGTCGCCATCGCATTGGCCGCGGTGTCCGTGTTGGCCGAGGAGACCGCCATTGAAGTTCCGCAAGGCACTGGCCAGTTCCCGACCATCGGCCAAGTGGCTTGCCTGGAGGAATCGGGTGGCAGCTTGTGCGCCGCGACATACGAGTGCGCAGATGGCGCGACTGGCGAACTTTGGGGCGATATGGAAACGCACGATGGCCGGGCGGGCATCGCGGCGTCGTCGCCGGTTCCGCAGGGCGCGGGTGCGTGATCGCCGTGGACGGGAAAGCCTCCGTCAAGTGGTTCACCGGCCATTCGGCGGATGGCGTGCTTGTCGGCATTGCGCCGAACCACGCCGCTCTGCGGCCGATCCAGAGGATTCAACGCACGGGCGGTCGCGGTGGCAACCTCCTCGACTACATCCTCAGCGCCGTCGACACGACTGTGCTCGAGATCGCCGACGAACAGTGCGGCCACATCCGCGAAGGGCACCCCGAACACGTCTATTGCGTGGAAAGGATCTTAGAGCACGCCCTGAAGACGGCCCAGATCGGGAGCAACGCCGCAACAAGATGCTTGTTCGATGTGGAGTGGTACACATGGGGAGTGTCTTGCACTTCATGCGATCACTACCCACTGGATCCTACTTGGCAGCGCGATCTATACGACGCGGGGCGCCAAGGGCCTCTGACCGGCGAACGCGATGAAGAAGACGACGTCTATGACACGCGACAGTGTTTCGATCAGGTGCAAGCGGTGACGCGGGAGCAAGGCTTCGAGTGGTTCAACGACGGAGAAGGCAGATGGAAACTACGCCTTCTCGAATAGGCCAAAGCCGCCGATGTACAACCTCCTTGTAAGGCGCTACGTCCCTAATGATTCTTGGGACGACTCGAATATGTTTACGCTCGAACGTGAGCGGATATTCGAATACACCGACAAACACATATCTTCCAAATACCGTAAGGACCTACAGAGTCTGAAGGATCTCCCCTGCTTGTTCTCCTACGAGGAGTTCAAAGGAACCGGCCGCGTGGGTCGGATCGATGCAGTCACGGAGATCGGCTCGAACGTAGAGGTAGTCTATAGGCTCTACATGTGTCTCCCCGCAATTCCAATCTATGACAAACAGACATACCGTCTCTTTGGGGTGTCATGACGTGCTGGAGTGCTACCGAACACACTGGGCCGTCAAGCACGGTGATCTCTTCGATATCGTCGACGAGCTGGCGCGCGAAGGACGCGCATACACAGGTGTGGAAGCCGGCGACGAGGTGATGAACCGGATTTGGGGACCCAAAAGCAGAACTCGTTATCGAGCGTTTCTAAGCCATAGTGCTCAGGACAAGTCTCGTACAGCAGAGATCGCCGGCGAATTGAAGGAATTGGGGCACAGGACTTTCGTTGCACACGATGACATTCAAGCAACTCGTGAATGGCGTGATGAAATAGTGCAAGCGCTCAACACCATGACGCACTTCGTGGGCTTGATTACAGACGACTTCCACGGCCGCGTCTGGACAGATCAGGAGGTCGGGTACGCCTTCTGCAGGGAAGATGTCAAGAGGATTTTCGTAATGTTGTCGGAGGTCAATCCCGAAGGTCTGGCGCTATTCGAACAGGCGATCACGCCCGCTGAGTCGAATGTCGCACAGCACATCCACAACGTAATGATCGAAAACCAATAGCTCACGGTAAGATGCGCGAGCGGTTTTTCGCTTGCTCTTGGAAGCTCATGCTGATGCGCTGTTCGGTCATGTTGCGGCACCGCCTCTGACGACAGCCATTGTCAACGTCCTCGAACGCTAAGCCCTTGCGGACAACTCCAACCCCCGGACAGTGCTCGCCATGAACGCGTTCCGTACGCGTCGATGATGACGTTCGTGTCTACGAGCACCGATGGGTCGCGACCATGCGCATCGCTCACAGTTCGATCGCCTGCTCGACGCCGTGGGCTGCGAACGGTTCATCCAGCCCCTCGATCGTGAGCCCGCACAGAGACGCGGCGCGCCGAACCGAGATGCTCCCCCTGCCCAGAGCGGCAGCCAGCAGTTCCATGAACGGCTTCGAGAATAGCGGGGGCTGCTCGCGGGGCGCCGACTCGTGGCCGTTGTTGCGCAAGGCACTCTCTGGGATGGCTTGCGCCTTTGCCTTGGTGAGCCGCCGCAGGGCTGCCAAGCGCCACCGCAGCGCCGATGACGTCACTTGGAGTTCGTCCGCCACCGCGTTCAACCGCGCTATCAGTTCGTCCATGTCCAGCCGCGCACAGCCGTCGAACTCTCGCAACGCAGACGAGGGCATCAGCACCGCCGCGGCGAAGTTGTTCGCCAGCTGTTCAACGCGGTTGCCGCCGAAGTCGCTGGCGGCCTCGACATGCTCGGGCGGCATCGCGTCCCATGTGAGGATGTGGAACAACTCGTGCGCGAGGTCGAAGTGCCGGCGCCCGGCGACTTCGCTGCGGGCGATCAAGACGGCGTCGAGCTCCGGGAGGCGGCAGGCGGCACCCGATATGCCCGCCTGCGCGTCCACCATCAGCACGAGGATGCTGAGTTCCGCTTCCATCGCCGACGCGAGGCGCAAGGCCGGCACCGGCCCGAGTTCCAGTTCCTGCGCAAACCGCTCGCCGGCCTCAATCGCTTCCTCGAACTTGGACGCTCTGGTCAAACCCAGCGTCCGCCGCATCAATGGCACCGGCCAGCCCGCCTCCGCCGCCAATGCGCGGTATGCGCCGATCCACCGTCCGGCCGTCTGCTCATACGCCTGAAGCTGCTCCGCGGGCACGCCGCTCTGCCGCCACGAAAACCGCGCTTCGCCGTCGAGACGGAACGAATCAGTGAAGTAGTCCAGACCGACGCCCAGCTCTTCCACGGCAACGACGAGTTCCGCAGCGGTCAGCGCCCGCACGCCAGTCTCGATGGCGGAGACGGTCTGCCGGTCCTTGAATCCGAAAATGCGCGCAAGCGCATCCTGCGAGAGGCCGCGCTGCAGCCTCAATGCCTTGATCCGTGCCCCGATCGCCATCGCCCGCACCTGCTTGGTCTGTGGCTTGCACCTTACCATGTGCAAGAATGTCATGCTATTCGCACTCGATCGCGGATTGGCTGTCCTTTTTCCGGCACCACCGTTGACGGGCGCACCTTTAATGCGGCGCGTCCGGCAGCCGAATCTTGCGCTCGTCCGTGTGCGGTCTCCGCATCGGCGATCTCTGTGGCCAGAAAACGGCGATTTCCTACGTGGTGACGGGCGGATGTCGCTTTTTTCCGCCTCTTCTGGACATGCACACTGCCCAGAACGCGACCTGCCGAGCCGAAAAAGACGGCATGGCGGGGTCGCGGAAACCCGGCACGAGCCGGATTGTGAAACCAAGTCTGGGCATCGCCCAGCAAAGGAGAATGAAGATGAAGCGCATTTTGAAGTCACTCGCCGGTCCCGTTGCGTTGGCGTTGGTCGTCCTGGTGTTCGGCACGCCTTCGGCGCCGGGCGCGGCGTTGGTCCCTGGCGTGGGCGGTGCGGCACACGCATACGGGTCGTTCTTTGGCTGCAACACCGGCTATGTGGGCAACTTCGGCATGTTCGATCCGTCGGTCGAGTCGACGTGGGGCTTCGGCTCGACTTCCACGACCGACACTTTCGTCGGTTGCGCGAGTGTGGCAATGCTGCCTTGGTTCTAGCGGCCTAGGCACCTGCCTTGTTCCGGCGCGTGCGTGCTGGAACAAGGCAGACGAACGTCGCCGATGCGTTGCACGAGGGCGGGAGCGATGCAAGGCCAGCAAAGGCCTTCTCGACCCAGCTGGACGCGAAGAGGCGTCGGGGCCGCACAAGACGGCGAATGCTCGACTGCGATGCGCTAGCATCGCAGTCGTCGCCGAGGGATGGAGCGGCGACAAGGAGCTTCCGTGGGCACCGTACCAGATCGCAATTCGCTGGCTGCCGGCAGACGCGGCACTCGCGCTTTCATTGCGCCGGCGGGCCAGGATCGCCTTCGCGGTGCCGCCCGCCTTGAGCGATGACGCCGCTCGAGGAAGCCCAGAACGCCATGCACCGGCTGCTCGCCGAGCACGGCGCGTGGTCGCCCTTGGATCTGCTGCTGGCGACCAACAAACTCCACTACGACGACTACCACGCCTGGCTGCGCGGCGAACGCGACACCCTCGATGGCGACTTCGCCGACGGCCCGAGCGACACCCGCGGTCTGCTTCGAGATCTGCACGTCTCGGCGCAGGCATTGAAGCTGGAGCCGCAGGCAATCGCTGTCTACGGGATCGAAGGCAATGCCGGCGCCGAACTTCGGGCGTCCGCCGACGCCAGCCTCGACGAAATGCTCCGCACCAAGTTCCAGGCTGCGGATGGGCGCGCTCAGCTCGATCTCTTCATGGACACGGAAGAGTCGAGCGCCGCAAACGACGTGGCGGCGGCCCTGCTGGCGCGCGATGTCGAAACGGCCGCAGAACGCTTGCGGCGGCTGGCGGACATCAGTCCCCAGCACTGGGTACTGCCGTTTGCGACGACGCTCATCGACGCTCTCAAGGCTGCGCCCGCACAGTCCGAAGACGTCAAGCAACGGCGCAGCGAACTTGAACAGCGTTGGCTGCCGGCCGCCAGTGCCGTGCTCGATGCGCAGGCGCGGGACTTCATGGTGCCCCTCTGGCGCGACTTGGGCCGCGCCCTCGAAGGCGTGCCTTTCGACTCGTTCGATCCCCACGGCCACGCCGCCTGGGCCTACCGCAATGGCCTCGATTGGGCCAGCGTGCGGCGCACCGTGCATGCGGTCGTCGACCATGCGGGCAATGCGCATCTGACAGGCTGGCTGGCGGAAGCCGAATGGCGTTTGCGTCGCGCCGCGATTGCGCGCCAGCATTGGTTCGCGCTCTGCTGGCGCGATCCGGACCACTTCGAGCAGCTGGTCGAGCAGCGACGACTCCCCGACGCCGCCTTGCAGAAGGCATGGCAGGACATGCTCGATGCGGACATCGAACCGGCCCTTTCGACAGCTTGGCTGCCGGCCTGGGCCGTTCTCCCGGATCAAGCGCTGGTCGTGAACGCGACGCCTTGCAACGGCGACAGTGCGCCGGAACGCGCTTTCGACATCCTGATCGCCCTTGTCGCCGGCGGCAGCGACCGTCAGGAGATGGCCAACCGCAAGGCCCTGCAAGCGCTGCATCCGGGTCTGCTGATGCGCTATCTGGAAGCCCGCGAAGCCTGACGCCCAAGCGCCTGGCGAACCAGCTTCAGCCGCCTTCGGCGATCTCGCCCTCGATGCCGACGTAGACTTGGCGCGGCATCCCTGGAAAGTAGCGGTAGCTGCCGAAGGCGTAGTCGGCGCGGTCGGCGTAGGGCGTGTCGAGAAGATTGAGGACGCGGGCGAACAGCCGGACCCGCGGCGTCGCGCGCCAGGACCCGCGCCAGTTCGCCACCGTGTGGCCGCCGTAGCGCGCGGTGTTGGCCGCATCGATGAAATGCGCGCCGATGTGCGCGACTTCAAGCTCCGAAACCAGGGTTGGCCCACGCCACTGCCAGCGCGCGCTGCCGAGCCAGCGCGGCGCCGTGTCGACGTCGGCGCCGTCGACGATGCGCTCGCCGCGGCTGGCGTCGCGGGTGAACGCGTAGCGATGCCGCGCATGGCTGAGCGCCAAGTCGATGCCGTTGCGCGCGCCGCTCCAACGCAGGTCCGCCTCGATGCCGACGGACTCGGTCGCGCCGTCGCTGACGTTGAAGCCGTTGGCGTCGCGGAAGATCAGGTTGTCGGTCGCGTGGGCATAGACCGCGACATGGCCGGCGAACGCATTCGACTGCGCGCGCCAACCGGCCTCCACGGAACGCAGCGTCTCGCTGTCGAGGGCCGCCACCTCTTGGCCGCGCTGCAAACGGTATAGCTCGGTGGTCTGCGGCGGGCGAAAGCCTTGGCCGGCCACGGCGTAGAGAGTGTTGTTCGGCGATGGCGACCAATCGAGGCCCAAGCGCCCGGCGACGTTGAAGAAGGCGTCCCGACGATCCGCCGGCCGCATGTAGAGGCAGCCGCCGAAGCCGCAGGCCGTGCCGTCGTCGCGGCTGTTGCCGTCGAGATGCAGGTTGTCGTAGTCGTAGCTGTTGCGTTCCGCGCGGGCGCTGGCCACCACCGCCAAGGCGTCGCCGAGCGCGGCGCGAAGGTCGAAGAACGCCGCCGCCGTGAGGCCGTCCACGCGATAGTCGTAGTGGGTGCCGGCCGGGCGCGTTGCTTGCAGAAAAGCCGAACCCTGGGTGGCCGCGCGCTGGCGCTCCGCCAGCTCCGCGTTGAAGACCTCCGCCACCGCGCCGGCGCTCCATTGGCGCGCGCCGTCGTCGCCGCGCAAACGCAGCATCGCGCCGGCGCTGCGCTGGGCGTTGTGTTCGAGGGGCTGTCCGGGCAGCCAATGCTGCAGGAAGGTCATGGCGGAACGCCGCGCATAGGGCGTGATAGTCAACGTGCGGCCCTCCCTGAGGTCGCGGCGCAGCACCGTGCTGGCGCGCGCCGACCAGGCGTCCCGATACGCTTCCGGATTGGGATTGCTGCGCCGATTCGCCGAATCGTACGCCTCGAAGCCGCGCACGAAGCCGCCGGTCTCCTGATTGAGCGCAGTGGCCACGACCGTGGTTGCCGCCTGCCAACCGCCACGTGCGGCGCCGTGGCTCGCGGCGACCTTGTGCTGGCCGTAGCCCGTCTCGTCGCGGTAGCCGCCCGAGGACGTGCCGAGTAGCGCGACGCCGCCCCGTTCGCCGCCGCCGGCGAGCCGCCCTTGGACGTATTCGTAGGGCCCCGCTTCCACGCTGCCGCGCCAACCGTCCGTGGCCGCGCCAGTGACCACGTTGACGACGCCATGCAGCGCGTTGCCGCCGAACAGGCCGCTCGCGGGGCCGCGCACGACCTCCACGGCAGCTGCCTGCTCCGTGTTCATCTCAAACAGGTTGTTGACATTGCAGAAGCCGGCTGGACGGATCGGGATGCCGTTCTCGAGCAGCAGAAACCCGCCGCAGGCGCCGGGGCCGGCCAGCACGCCGGAGCGAATCGCGGTGAGGTGTTCCTGCCCGGATCCGCGCGAGATCCACACCCCTGGCACGCGCACGAAGACCTCGTGCGGATGGTTGGCGCGCACCAGCGCCACGTCTTCGCCATCCACCGTGGCGAGGCTGCCGACCGTCCCTTGGCGAGCGGCCACGGACGCCTCGGCGCGCACGATGATTTCCTCAAGCGCGTGCTGGTCGTTGGCCGCCGGCTGCGAACCAAAACCGAATGTCACAGCGCACGCGAACGCCGCCAAGGCGCAACGTCGCAACAGGGTTCCCGGGCGGCGCATCCTCATGCCGTTCGAGCCTGCCGCAGTCGCGCGGGCAGCCGGCCCGAGCATTATCCCTGTTCCCAAAGCCCGCGCACTGCGTCGAGGGGCGCGTCGACCACTTCGAACTCGTCGCCGAACAGCATCGTGGCGCGCCGTTCGGATTCGTAGCAAGGCCAGTCGCCCGTCTCCGCCGTCGCTGGATTGCCGTCGCGGGCGAACGCGAGATAGCTGGCCATGACGCGCTCGGACAACCTTTCAACACCCGCGCCGGTGCCGCAGAAGCGCTGCATGTCGGCGAGGCCGTGGGTGCCCCAGACGAACGGGATGTCGAGAGAGTGGCAGGAACCCAAGCGCCCGTCGTGCGCCGGCGATTCGCGATCGAAGCGGTACATCCAGATCTGCTGCGTGTGTGCGCCGTGGCAATCGGCGGTGCGGATCGCCGGCATTCTGAACATGCGGTCCGTGGCGATGGCCGCGCAGACGTCGTAGGGCGCGGTGGGCAGGCCGGCCGCCGCCCGATCTTGCTCGTAGGCGGCCACCGCGTCTTCCGCCCGGTCGTCGAAGGCGGCGCGCGCCCATTCGACCAATCCGGCGCGGTGCAAGCCGCGCAAGCGCTGGTCGAAGAGCGTGAACAGCGTCGACTCGTCCCGCGTATGGCCGATCATGAGCGGCAGGCCGCGTGTCGCGTCGCCCCGCTGCAGCACGTCCGCGGCGTCTTCGACCATCGCCTCGCCGTCGAGGGTCGGCCGCCAGCGCACGCCGGCTTGGGCGGCCAGCACGTCTGCCCGCGGTACGCGCCGCATCTCCTCCCAGCCGCCGAACTTCGCGGCCATTGCCGCGGCGCTGGCATGGGCCTCTTCCGCGCTCGCCGGCGACGTGAGCGAACCGCTCATCGGCACCGCCTTGTCGAAGCAGCCCTTGGCGGCGGGCAGGGCCATCAACTGCACGATGTCGAAGCCGCCAGCGGACTGGCCGAACACCGTGACGTTGTTCGGATCGCCGCCGAACGCGCCGATTTCCGAGCGCACCCAGCGCAGCCCGGCGACTTGATCCAGCAGCGCTTCGTTGCCGGTCGCGCCGAGTTCCGGCGCATGCAGGAAGCCGAATGCGCCGAGGCGGTAGTTCACCGTCACCACCACCACGTCGCCGGTCCGCGCCAGATGTTCGCCGTTGATGCGCGGCTGCGAGCCGGCGCCGACGGTGTTTCCGCCGCCGTGGATCCACACCAGAACCGGACGCTTGCCGGAATCCGCCGCCGGCGTCCAGACGTTCAAGTAGAGGCAGTCTTCGCTGACTTCGTGGGTGGCGATGCCAATGAGCTCGCCGATGTCGCCGGCGATTGTGGACTGCATCGCGCAGGGCCCGAACTGCAGAGCGTTCCGCACACCGGGCCAAGGCGTCGCCGGCACCGGCGCCCGCCAGCGCAGGTCGCCCACCGGCGGCTGCGCGAACGGAATGCCCTTGAAGACGCTCACGCCCTCGCTTCGTCTTCCCCGCAGCCGCCCGCTGCCCGTTTCCACAGTCGTCAATCTGGTCTCCTTTAAGCACCGCGGACGTGAGTATAGCCGCCTACCCGCGCTCGGGTCGGTGCCATGCTCGCAAGGCCGGGGCGTGTGAGGGGCTTGCCGCCCGCGGGCAAGAGAGAGTCCGTTCCTCGGTATGATCGAAACCGTGGACGACAACGACGGCAACGATGCGCTGAAGCTGCTCCAAGGGGAATCGGATCCGCGCCGACGGCGCATGCTGGCGCTGGGGCTGCTCACCAGGGAGTTGGCAGAGCACGACATCGTGCCGATCCTCGTTGGCGGCGGCGCACTCGAGTTCTACACCGCGGGCGGCTACGCGACAGCGGACATGGACCTCGCCTTGCCGTCCTCCAAGGAAGTCGGGGCCGCGTTCGAGAAGCTGGGATTCAAGCGCGAAGGCCGCTACTGGTACCACGCCGACCACGACCTGCTGTTCGAAGCGCCAGCGCTGCCGGGGCTGCCCGGCGAAGACGCGCCGAGAACAGAGACCGAGGTCGAAGGGTTGCGCGTCGTCGTGATCGGCATCGAGGATCTGCTGATCGACAGGCTTCGGGCATGGGTGCATTGGCGCAGCGACGAAGACGGCCGCTGGGCGCGGCGCTTGGCCATGCTGCATGTCGAGCGCATCGACTGGCGCTACGTTCTCGACCGCACCGCCAAGGTGCCCGAGGAGGCGCGAGCCGCCCGACGGCTGCACGACGAGGCGACGAGACCGTGAACTACGACGACTTCCAGCGCGAAGTACTACAGCTCAAACGCGAACGCTGGGCGAAGATTCTCGCCAGCGAACCACCCGGCCGCGTGCCAGGCCGGCGCCCCCGGGACCCGGAGAAAGAGCGCTTGCTGTTGAAGCTGGACCGGGCGCGGCTTGCGCGGGAGCGAACGGAACACCGGCGCATGCCGTCGCCTTCGGATTAGAACCGGACGCCGCGTTGGGGCGCCTCGCGCAACGGGCTATTGCACTTGCGGCGATGTGCGAATACATTGCGCCGCTCGCTCGAAGGGAACGCTTGGAAGTGAAGCCAGACATTCACCCCGACTACGCCGAAATCACGGCGACGTGCAGCTGCGGCAACGAGTTCAAGACGCGCTCGACGCTTGGCCGAGACATCCACTTGGAAGTGTGCTCGGCGTGCCACCCGTTCTACACGGGCAAGCAGAAGATCGTCGACAGCGGCGGGCGCGTGGAGCGCTTCCGGCGGCGCTTCGGGGATCGTTCGACGGCTGCCGCGTCCTAAGCGTCCTAAAGTAGGGCCGCCCCTGCCGCTCTGACAAGGGCGGGCCGCTGAGCGTTCTCCGTCCTCCTACGATGCTTCGTCGGCTGACGCTTCTTCGGCCACTGTCTCGGCGGTCGGCGCTGCCGCGTTGGCCGCGCGGCGTTCGGCCCAGGAGCGCTCGACGAGCGCCATCTGGGCCATCCGCAGGTTGTTCTTGAGGCCCGTGTCGCGCCCGATCTCCATGTACGCTTCGTTGTCGCTCGTGTAGGGCTGCCACTCGGGCAGGCCGGTGCCGTTCGGGTTGCCGGTCTTCGCGAACTGCGCCCAAGTGCTGGCCATCAGGTCCGAGAGCGCCCGGTCTTCGTCGGCCGGCGTCGCGTTGAAGAGGTCCAGATTGCCGAACACATAGCCGATCTCGGCGGCGTGGAAGGCGCGAAGCCGCTCCCGCTCGGCAACTGGCGGCCACCAGGTGAACCAATACAGGTAGGCGTCGCTGGCGACGTTCTCCATGCTGCGCGCCCATGTGCGCATCGGGTAGGTGAAGATCACGTCGCCGAAGATGTCCGCCCATGCCTGCTCCGCCTCTGCGTCGTTCGCCGCCGGGTACACGTCGTCGGTCTGCCCAGCCGCTTCCGGCAGCGCCGCCTGCACATAGGCGTCGAATCCTGCTCGGCCTTCGCCGAAGAGAGGCTTGAAGAACTCCAGGAACGCCGAGCCCTCGTCCGAATTGGAGCCGATCATCACCGGCACGTCCGCCTGTTCGCCGGCGGCGAAGATGGCCGCCACTTCGTCCGGCAGCACCTCGCCGTCGACGATGGCGAGAGATTCGTATTCGCCAAAGTCGGGATCGGCTTGCACCATGTCCAGGACCTTCTGCGCGGGCACTGCGCGCAAGGCCACAAGCGATGCGTCGCCGCCTTCGCCGGCGAGCGCCATGCCGAAGCGCTCGCCCACCGACTCGGCGGACGCCGCATAGGACGTCTCTTTCGCGCGGAACCACATGGGCCGAAACGCGCCGCCGCTCTGGCCGATCACGCGGTGGAAGAGCCCTCTCGCCAGCGGGCTCGCCTGCAGCAGGGACATGCTGAGCGAACCGGCGGATTCGCCGAAGATGGTCACGTTGCCAGCATCGCCGCCGAAGGCCGCGATGTTGTCGCGCACCCAGCCGAGCGCCGCGATCTGATCGCGCAGTCCTTGGTTGCCGGAAACGCCGTTGTTCTCGGCGCTCAGGGCGGGATGCGCCAGAAAGCCGAGGCGTCCCAAGCGGTAGTTGATGGTCACGAGAACCACGCCTTTCGCGGTGAGCACCTCGCCCGGGTAGAAGCTGCTGGCGCCGGTGGTCAAGCCGCCGCCGTGGACCCACACCATCACCGGCAGCGCTTCGTCGACGTGTTCGGCGCGGGTCCAGACGTTCAGCGTCAGGCAGTCTTCGCTCATCTCGAAGTCCGTCTGGCCGTACAGTTCGCCGCCAACGCCTTGCGGCTGCATGCACGCCGGCCCAGGCTGGCTCGCATCCATCGGCGCCGTCCACGGTTCCGCCGGCTGCGGCGGCGCCCAGCGCCGGTCGCCGGTCGGCGCGGCGGCATAGGGAATGCCGTGGTACTGCTTGAGGCCGTCCTCGGCGACGACGCCCCGCACCACGCCGCCCGTGACGGACACTTCGGCGGCAATCGGAGTCGGTTCCGGCGGCGCCGGCGCCACAGTCGCCTGCTCGCCGCTGCAGGCCGCCAGCAAGAGCGTGGAAAGCGCCGCCGTCGGCGCAAGCAGAATCCTGTTCATCTCGTTTCCTCCCGTTTCCCGATCCGCATAGTACGACAGGATGCGCACTCGCGCCGAAGCCTGCTTGCGCGTCTACTTCCAGATGGCAAAGAACTCCTCGAAGGCTTGGAACTGGCCGCCGCTGGCGGAGGATGGGACGATGATCGGCGTCTTGACGCCGGCGTCGAACCAGGCCTCGATGCCCTCGCGCACTTGCGACGGCGTGCCGAAGAGCGTGGTGTCAGCCAGCCAGCGGTCCGAAAGACACTCCGGGATGCGGTCGTATTCCTTGGCGGCGACGGCCGCTTCCACCGCCGTCATCTCGTCGACGTAGCCAGCCTCCTTCCAGTAGGCGCGGTAGTTCGGCAGCGCGGCGTAGCTGGCCAGCGTGCGGCGATTGCGCGCCTTGGCGGCGTCCACGTCGTCGCTCACCACGGTGGGGATCATGTTGCCGACGAAGAACCCTTCCCCGTCGCGCGCTTCGGCGCTCAGCACCGCCAGCGACTCCGCCATGTGGGAACGGGCGCCGTTGGCGAAGACCATGCCGCCGGAGATTTCCTCGGCCAGCGCGATCATCTTCTTGCGCAGCGTCGCCAGCACGATTCGGGGCAGTTCGCCGGCGCGGGGCACCGCCTGCAGGTCGGCGATGAAGCGCCGGATATCGCCGAGGGGCTTGCCGGTCTGCACGCCGAGGCGATCCATCGCCGGGGCATGGCTGACGCCGATGCCGAAGTCGAACCGGCCGCCGGACGTCTCGTGGATGAAGCTCGCGGCTTGGGCGAAATCCTGCACGTGGCGCGTGTAGATGGGCTGGATGCTGGTGCCGAAGCGCACGCGCTCGGTGTTGAACGCGAGGGCGGTACACAGCGACAGGCCGTCGCTCATGCTGGGGCAGTAGATGCCGGGAAAGCCGCGCTCTTCGATGCGGCGGGCAAGTTCCAAGGTCGCTTGGCGACGGCCCGGCACGGCGGCGAGGCTGAGGGCGGGAAGCTGGGGCATCGTGGGTTTGGCCGATGTTGGTTGCGAGCGTCGATTGTAGCCGCAGGCGCTGGCGGAACGATCACTCGCCGAGCAGTTCGCCCAGGAGGCCGAGCAGGGCGTCGTTGTCCTCCCTGGTGCCGACCGTGATGCGCAGGCTGTCGTCAAGGCGCGGCCCGTCGAAGTAGCGAACCAGCACCTTGCGTTCGCGCAGCGTGCGCTGCAACGCCTTGGCGCAAACGTCCGGTGGTGCTTGGGCGAGGACGAAGTTCGTCTGCGAATCCGGAACCGCGAATCCCAGCTTGCGAAGGCCGTGCGCGAGCCGTTGCCGTTCGTCCCGCGTGCGTTGCCAGCAGGCCGCGGCGTAGGGCTGGTCGGAAAACGCTGCCGCCGCCAGCGTCTGGGCGATGGCGTCCACGTTGAAGCTGTCGCGGGTCTTGTCCCGGATCGGTTCGACGAGGCTGGCGTTGCCAAGCAGATAGCCCACGCGCATGCCGGCCAGCGCATAGCCCTTGGAGAAAGTGCGCAGGAGCAGCAGGTTGTCGTGGGCGCGCAGCAGCGGCAGCAGATCGTGGTTCAAGGCGGGATCGACGAAATCCACATACGCTTCGTCCACCAGCAGCACGCCGCGCAGTTCGGCAGCGAGCTTCGAGATCGCTTGCGCATCGGTCAACGTGCCGGACGGCGCGTGGGGATTGACGAGGCAGACGAGCTTTGCCTCCGCGGCGTTGAGCCGCGCCGCGAAGTCCGTCGGCAGTGCCCAGTTCTCCTGCAAAGCAACCTCGACCACAGGGCAGTCCTGCACTGCGGCCAGCACCGGATACAGGGAATAGCTCGGCGTCGCCATGCCGAACGCGGCGCCTCGGTCCAGGAAAGTGGTGACCGCCAGCCGCAAGGCTTCGTCGCCGCCGTTGGTGACGACGACTTGGGCCGCGTCCAATCCGAATCGCTCAGCGATGAGCCGGCGCAGCGGATCGGCGGTGGCTGGCGGATAGCGCCGCAGCGTTTCGGCATCGAAGCGCGCTAGCGCCTTTCCCACTTGCGGAGAGGGCGCGTAGGCGTTTTCGTTGGTGTTGAGCTTCACCACGCCGGCATCCTTCGGCTGCTCGCCGTAGGCGTAGCCGGCCATGCGCCGAATGTTGTCGCGCTCGAAATTCACGGCGCGGCGGAAGATGCCTTGCGCTCTTTCGCCTCTGGTGTTTGCGTTCCCGGTGTATGCGTTCCCGGTGTATGCGTTCCCGGTGTATGCGTTCCCGCTCCATGCGTTCCCGCTGTTTGCGTTCCCGCGGTATGCGTTCCCGGTGTCTGCGTTTCCAATGCCGCCGCGTCCGCCGGATCCAGCAAGTGGGCGATCCACGCCGTGGAGGGGTTGGCTTCCAAGGCGATCTTCGCCGTCATCGTCAACGGCACCGAGAGCAGCATGCCCACCGGGCCGAGCATCCAGTTCCAGAACACCAGGGACAGGAACACCACCAGCGTCGAAAGACCCAGGCCGCGCCCCATCAAGCGCGGTTCCACGACGTTGCCCATCACCACGTTCACGACCAGGAACACCACGAAGACGCCGGCGAGGCCGCCAGCGCCGAGTTGCAGGCCGGCCAGCAGCATCGGCGGCACCGCGGCGATGACGCTGCCGATGGTGGGAACGTAGTTCAGCAGGAACGCCAGCACGCCCCACAGGATCGGATAGTCCACGCCGATGATCCACATCGCCAGGCCCACGAAGGTTCCGGTGCCCAGGCTCACCGTCGTCTTGATGGCGATGTAGCGGTTCACGTTCGCCGCAAAGCGCTCGAAATGCGGCACGTCCCGGGCCGGATTGTCGAGCACCGCGTGCAGCTTGCGCGGAAAGGTGTACGCCTCGGCGAGAATGAAGATCACCGCAAGCAGGATGACGAAGCCGTTGGTGAGCACGTTGCTCAAGCTGAGCAGCGCTTCGCCAGCGAAGCCGAGGGCCTGCTGCGGCGCCAGGCCCGGCCATGCCGCGGCGTCGATGCCGAGCGGCGAGAGCAAGTCGGCAACGCTCTGCTGGAGTGCGCTCAAGCGTTCCTGGTAGGCGGGCAACCGGGTTTGGAACTCGGCCACCGACTGCGCGATCAACGCGCCCACGGCAAGCAAAGCCCCGACCAGCCCAAGGACCACGGCGGCAATCGCCACGCCCACCGGCACTTTCAGGCGGGCGTGCAGCCAGAACACCGGCGTTGCCGCGATGGTGGCCAAGAACGCCGCGAGCAGGAACGGCACCATCAGCTGCTCGGCGGCCTTCACGCCGGCGAAGATCACCACCAGCGCCGCCACGGCCAGCAGCGGACTCGCGGCGACCGACCGCGGCTCGGTCATGCGCGTTCGGTCACGCGAAGGGCCGTCGGTTGGCGAGGCTCGGCAGTTCCGCGCGCACGTCCTCGACGCGCTTGGGATCGACGTCCGCCAGCGCGAAGCCGTCGCCGTCTTCGATTTCCGCCACGATGTCGCCCCAGGGATCGACGACCAGCCCATGGCCGTAGGACTTCCTGCCGCGATGGCCATGGTCGCCGTGCTGCGCCGGCGCCAGGATGTAGCACTGGCACTCGATGGCCCGCGCCCGCAGCAGCGCGTGCCAATGCGCCTTGCCGGAGTTCTTGAAGAATGCGCTCGGCACCGCGATGGCCACCGCGCCCATGTCGGCAAGGGTCTGGTACAGAAGCGGAAAGCGCATGTCGTAGCAGACGGTGAGGCCCAATGCGCCGAAGGGCGTCTGGGTGGTTACGGCACGGTCGCCCGGCGCGGTGCTCCGCGATTCGCGCATCCGCGTGCCGTCGGCGAGGTCCACGTCGAACAGGTGGATCTTGCGATAGGCCGCCGCGACCGTGCCGTCGGGCTGCAGATGGATGCAGGTGTTGAAGGCGCGTCCGTCCGGCGCCTGCTCCGGAAAGCCGCCCAGCACCAAGTGGGCGTTCGCGGCCCGCGCGGCGTCGATGCAGCGGCGAAGAATCGGCCCCGGGTCTTCGCCCGATTGCGGGACATGCTCCAAATGCGCGTTGCGCTCCCGCTCCGAGCCGATGAACGCGAACGCCTCCGGCACGAGAACCACCTTCGCCCCAGCCGCTGCCGCGGCGTCCACCAAAGACAGCGTGGCGTCGACGTTCGCCGCCACGTCCGCCGTCGCGCACATCTGCACAATCCCAACCGTGGTCTTGCTCGCCACCTCGGACTCCTTTGGTCTGCCTTGGCCCGCGCCTATCTTCGCAGCCCTACAACTCCGGTTGAATCGTCTGGATGCCGTGCCCGAGAAGCGCTTCGATGGCCGGCAGGTCGAAGGCGTCGTCTTCGGAGACGAAGCTGATGGCGACGCCGCTGGCGCCGGCGCGGCCGGTGCGGCCGATGCGGTGGACGTAGTCCTCGGCGTCTTCCGGCAGGTCGTAGTTGATGACGTGGCTGATGCCTTCGACGTGGATGCCGCGCCCGGCCACGTCGGTGGCGACGACCAGGTTCGTCTTGCCGTCCTTGAAGCGCTGCAAGGTCGCCAGGCGCTTGCGCTGCGGGATGTCGCCGGCCAGCCCTTCGCATTCCACGCCCTTGCCGCGCAGAAAGCTCACCAGGCGGTGCGCCTGATCGCGGCGATTCACGAACACCAGCGTGTGGTCCGGCTCGTGCTTGCTCACGAACTCCAGCAGCGTCGCCCGCTTGCGATCGCGGGGCAGCGCCCAGAAGTGCTGATCGACGGTCTCGACGGCCGGCGATTCCGGCTTGATGGCCACATGCACCGGATCGAGGGTCCACTGTGTCGCCAGGTTCATCACGTCGTCGTTGAAGGTGGCGCTGAAGAACATGGTCTGGCGGTCGCGCTTCTTCGGCGTCTGGTAGACGATGCGGCGCACATCCGGGATGAAGCCCATGTCCAGCATGCGGTCCGCTTCGTCGATCACCAGCACTTCCACTTGGTTCAACACCGCAAGCCGCTGGCGGCAGAAATCGATCAAGCGGCCCGGCGTCGCCACCATGATGTCCACGGCGCCTTGGCGGAGCAGCCGGCGCTGCGCCTCGTAGTCGATGCCGCCGACCAGGCAGACGACGTTGGCGTCCATGTGCTTGGCAAGGGTCTTGGCATCCGCTTCGATCTGCAGCGCGAGTTCGCGGGTCGGCGCCAGCACCAGCGACCGCGCGGTGCCCGGCGGCAGCGCGGTTTCACGGGGGAATTCCAGTTGCCTGGCCAGAATGGTGATGAGGAACGCGGCGGTCTTGCCGGTGCCGGTCTGCGCTTGGCCGGTGACGTCGTAGTCAGAGAGGCTGTAGGGAAGCACCTCGCCCTGGATGGGCGTGCAGCGCGTGAAGCCGAGATCGCCGATCGCCGCCATGATCGGCGCCGGCAGCGCCAGTTCCTCGAACAGAACCGGATTGTCGGGATCGTTCATGCGCGCCCCGCCTCGCTGGCGGCGAGCTTGATGCACAGCGCCAGCACGTCCACGCCGGCTTCCACTTCCTCCACCGTGGCGAACGTCGGCGCGATGCGGATGTTGCGGTCCTCTGGATCGACGCCGTGGGGGAAGGTCGCGCCCGCTGGCGTCAGCGCGACGCCGAGTTCCTTGGCGAGCGCGACCGTTCTGGCGGCGAGCCTGGGCAAGGTGTTCAACGACACGAAATAGCCGCCCCGGGGCCGCGTCCACTCGGCGAGGCCGGTGCCGCCCAGGCCGCGTTCAAGGCCGCGCTGCACGGCCTGGAACTTCGGCCGCACGAGATCGGCATGGCGCCGCATGTGGTCGTCGAGGCGTTCGCCGAGAAAGCGGGCGTGGCGCAGCTGGTTCGCTTTGTCCGCGCCGATCATGAAGACGGACATGCGCTTCTCCATCGCCGCGAGAAACGGCTCGGCGCCGCCGAGAAAGGCGACGCCGGCGGTTGCGAACGTGACCTTCGAGGTGGACGCGAAGAGCGCGATTCGATCTGCCGTGCCGGCCTCCCGCGCCAAGGGCAGGATGGGTTCGAGCCTGGCGGGCGGAAACTCGAAGTCGTGGACGGCGTAGGCGTTGTCCCACAGCACCAGAAACGGCCGCCGCGTCTTCGCCGGCAGTTCGGCAAGGCGGCGCACGGTTTCCGGCGAGTAGACGCAGCCGGTGGGGTTGGCGTACTTGGGCACGCACCAGATGCTGCGGATGGAATCGTCCGTGGCAACGAGTTCCTCCACGCGGGCCATGTCCGGCCCGTCATCGGTCATCGGCGCGGCGACGAGTTCCATGCCGAGCGCATCCGCGAGGGCGAAGTGGCGGTCGTAGCCGGGCACCGGGCAGATGACCTTGGCCGGGCCGAGGTCGCGCCAGGGCGGGCCGTTCAAGCCGGCGTTCATGGCCGCGTCGAGGACGTAGAACATCAGCGTCAAGCTGGAGTTGCCGCCGGCGATCACCTCCTCCGGCGACACGTCGAGAAAGCGCGCGCCGAGTTCGCGCGCTTCGGGAATGCCGCGCAGCACGCCGTAGTTGCGCACATCCGTGCCGTCGGCGGCCCGGTAGTCGCCCTGCAGCCAGCCGTCCAGTTCGTTGGCGAGATCGAGCTGTTCGGGGGCGGGCTTGCCACGGGTGAGGTCCAGCGCCAGGTTGGCGCCCTTGAAGCTCTCGAACCGGCGTTGCAGGTCGTTCATGCCTCGAGTCCCGTGGTCTCCGGCAGGCCCAGCATCAGGTTCAGATTCTGCACCGCCGCGCCCGATGCGCCCTTGCCCAGATTGTCGTAGCGGCTGACGATCTGCACCTGCTCGCGGTGGCCGAAGACGAGAATGTCCAAGTGATTGCTGCCGTTGCGGCAGGTCGGGGACAGAAACCCTTCGTCCAGTGCGCATGTCGGCGCGAATCCGTGGACGTGGACGAAGGCTTCGCCAGCATAGCGCGCAGCCAGCGCTTCATGCACGTCCCGCGCCGTTGCGCCGCCCAAGAGCTCGCTTGTGAACAAGCCTACCTGCACCAGCATGCCGGCGTAGTAGTGGCCGACGAGGGGCGAAAAGAGCGGCGTTTGGTCGGTCTTCGCGTAGGAGCGCATCTCTGGCAGGTGCTTGTGCATGAGGTCGAGCGCGTAGGCCCGTGCCCGCCACTGCGGGGCGTCGCAAGCCTTGTACTTGGCGATGAGCGACTTGCCGCCGCCGGAGTAGCCGGACACGGCATGGACGCGCAGCGGGAGTTCCGGCGGCAGCAGTCCGGCGTCGACGAGCGGGCGAATGCACAGGATGAAGCCCGTGGGGTAGCAGCCGGGATTCGCAACGCGCCGCGCCGCGTGTATTGCCGCGCGCTGCCCCGGCGCGAGCTCCGGCAGGCCGTAGGTCCAACTCGGATCGACCCGATGCGCCGTGCTGGCATCCAGAAACCGCGCGTCCGGCGCCATCTCCACAGCTTCCTGGGCAGCGGCGTCCGGCAGGCACAGCGCCACCACGTCCGCCACGGCGAAGAGCTCGCGCCGCCGCGCAAGATCCTTGCGCCGCTGTTCGTCGATGGCAAGCAGCTCGACGGCCGGATGCCGACGCAAACGCGCCGCCAGCTCAAGGCCCGTGGTGCCGGCATGGCCGTCGATGAAGACTCTGTGACGCACGTCGCGGGTGTTCCGTGGGTGGTGGTGGCGCAAAGCGGCTGTGCTATGTTACAACGCTGAAACAAATCGGACACGCTTGGGGAGGACGAGATGTTCAAACGCACGCGATTGGCGCAGGCGGTTGGGGCTGTGACGGCCGCAGGGTCCTTGGGGGGGGGGCTGGCGTTGCCGGCTTCGGCGGAGGAGTCCGAAGGCGCGGCGGAAATCGAGTCGATGATCGTCACCGGCTCGCGCATCCGCCGCCAGGTCGCCGACACGCCGAATCCGATCACGGTCTTCGACCGGGCGGAGATCGAGCTCACCGGCCTGGAGAACGTCGCCGACCTGTTGCGCAGCACCACCTACAATGCCTTCGGCTCCTTCCGCGAACGCTCCGGCAGCAGCTTCGGGCAGATCGCGCTGGTGAGTCTGCGCGGCCTCGGTTCGGACCGCACGGCGATTCTCATCAACGGGCGCAGAGTGCCGGGCAATCCGTTCACCGGCACCGCCGCGGTGGACCTCAACTCCATTCCGCTCACCGCCATCGAACGCATCGAAGTGCTCACGGACAGCGCCTCCGCCGTCTACGGCACCGATGCCCTCGGCGGCGTCATCAACATCATCCTGCGCACGGACTACGACGGCGCCGCGTTCGAGATCGGCAAGGACTTCCCGCAACGCGAAGGCGCGGACTCGGACCACTTCAATTTCGTCTTCGGCGCACGGGGAGAACGGGGCAGCATCCTGTTCACCGCCGAATGGTTCACCCGCGACCCGATCTTCGACGGCGACCGCGACTACAGCAAGGCGCAGGTGCTGGACCCGGGCGACGGCACGCTGCCGGACGTCGGCGTGGACACCATCGGGGTCTCGCCCGGCGGCAACACGGCCTTCACGTTGACCTACGGCGCGGCGGCGGCGGTGGGTGACTGCCAGACCTCCGTCTATTCCGGGCCGCTCGAGAATCCGTACGGCATTCCCGGTACAGCCTGCGGCTTCCCCTACGCCAACATTTCCGCTCAGACGGGCGGACTTGACCGCATCAGCACGTCCTTGAATGTGGACTACGAGTGGACGCCTTCGGCGAACATCTTCTTCGAGAACCGCCTGACGCGCATCGAGAGCTTTGGCCGCTACGCGCCGGCCGTCGGCTTTTTCTTAGTGCCGCACGACAGTCCCTACAACCCGTTCGACACCACGGCGGACTCCTACCCCAAAGCTGCCGACGGCACGCCCCAACCGTTCTGGATGTTCCATCGCTTCGTCGGCCACGGGCCGCGCGACGACGACACCGTGCGCTTCGAGATGGACAACGTGCTTGGCTTGAACGGCACGTTTGCGGACGATGCCTTCGAGTACGAGGTGTACGCCCGCTACTACCGCTACGAAGCAGCGGAGGAAGGCGAAACGTACATTTTGCAGAGCCAAGTGGAGCTGGAGGTCGAGCAAGGCGATTACAACCTCACCGACCCGCTCTCTACCGACCCAACGCACCTCGCCGCTTTGGGCAGAATGGCCGCGACCCTGTACCGCGACATCCTCACCGACTACACGGCGGCCGGCGCCCATGTGAACGGCTTTGCGATGGATCTGCCGGGCGGCGCCATCGGTTGGGCAGCTGGCGCGGAGGTGGCGTCGGAATCCTACATGGACGACTACGACAGCTTCCGCGAGGCCGGCAACGTCCTCGGCTCCGCGGGCAACAGCGCGGCCGGCAACCGCTCTCGCTGGGCCACCTTCGCCGAGGTGTCGCTGCCGGTCCACGAGCTGGTGGAAATCAACGTTGCTGGCAGGTACGACAGCTACGACGACTTCGGCTCGGCGTTCTCGCCGCAGGTCGCCGTGCGCTATCAGCCGCTGGACATGCTCGTGCTGCGAGCATCTTGGGGCGAGGGCTTCAAGGCGCCCAACTTGACGCAGCTCTACCAAGAGAGATCACAGTCCTTCAACAACGTGCGCGACACCTTCCGTTGCGAAGCGCTCGGCACCGACCCATGCCCATCTTTTCAGGTAGAGAACTTCTCGGGCGGCAACCCGAACTTGGAGGCGGAGACCGCCGAATCGTTCAACCTCGGCGTCATCGTCGAACCCGTGGCCGGCTTGTCCGTCTCCCTCGACCACTACAAGATCGAGCTGGAGGAAGCAGTGTCATCGCTGTCGCTTGCAACCGTTCTGCAGCTTGAACAGACCAGCAGCTTGCCATCGGGCGTGGTAGTACGGCGCGGTACGCCAACCCAGGCGGGCGATCCGGGGCGGTTGGTCTCCATCGACCTCGTGTTCGCGAACTTGGCGACTCGCTCGGTGACGGGCTTCGACCTCCGATTGCACTACGAATTCGACTTGAGCGACGCCCTCGCATGGGCTGGGTCAGGGGGAAGCGACTGGGGCAGCATGTCGATCGACATCGAGGCGACCAAGCTGTCGGAATACGAGATCACGCCATCGCCCGTCGACCCGCCGACGGACCTCCTGGACGGCAACCTCTACCCGGACGGCAAGGCGGCGATCACCGCCAAGTGGCAGCGCGACGTGATCACGGTGAACTACATCTGGCGCTTCACCCGCAACCACGGCGATTACCGCTCCCACCACACCAGCGACCTCACTGCCAACTATGTGCTGCCGTGGGCGGGCGAAGTGTCGGGGGGCGTTCGCAACATGTTCGACGAAGGGCCGGCGATCAGCGAGGCGGACCGTTGGCGCGACGGAGCACTCTTTCTCTACGACGTCGCCGGGCGCGTGCCCTTCCTCAGCTACCGGCACTCGTTCTAGACGGCGGCCTTGGAACGCCTTGGGCGACAAGCTGCGCCCAAGACGTTCCAAGGGACAGATGGTCGCTGCAAAGCAAGGGCTTGAGCGACCGCTGTGCCCGCGTTCAACCAGCTCTGGGCCACGCCCTTCTACCGCAACGCATCCGAGCCCAAGCGGGCGGATGCGCTGCGCGACTACATCCTGGCCAACGAGAAGGAGAGCCTGCGCAAGGAGAAGTCTCCCCAGCGGGCGCATCCGGCGGTCTTCGAGAGCGGTTTCGACTTCCTCGATTGGCCGAGCCCGGCGGTGCAGGAGCTCAAGCGGTTCCTGCATGGCCACTTGGCTGGCGTCGTGCGCAACGCCAACGACTTGGACGAGGACGCCGTGCGGCGCTTGCGCTTCCACAGCCATAGCTGGTTCCACGTCACGCGGCGGGGCGGCTACTTCCAGGACCACAACCATCCGCTGGCGTCCTGGAGCCTCGTGTACTGCGTCGATCCAGGCGACGATGAACCGCCCAACGAGTTCGAGGCCGGCGCCCTCGTCTTCCAGGACCCGCGCACCACGGCAAGCATGTATCTGGACACCGCGAACCGCGGCTTGCGGCGGGAGTTTTCGTTCGACGCGATTCGCTTCCGGCCGGCGAAGGGCGACCTGCTGATCTTCCCCTCCTACATCCGCCATGCGGTGGAACCCTACGGCGGCGAGCGACCGAGGATCAGCGTCGCCGCCAACTTCTGGTTCGAGACCTTCGGGACGTGACGGATCGCCTTACCACAGAGCAGTGGAGCGCCTATTGGCGCTACGGCACGGTCACGACCTTCGATGGCCGCTTCGCGGACAACTACGACGGCAGGATTCGAGACCACTGGCACCGCGTCTTGGATGCGGTGCCGAACAGCGGGCGCGTCGTCGATCTCGGCACCGGAAACGGGGCGATTGCGCTGATCGCGGCCGAATACGGCGAGAAGCACGGGCGCGGCTTCGAAATCGTCGGCGTCGACTCGGCGGACATCGCGCCGGCAAAGGCCCTCGGCGACAAGGCGCAGCATCTCGAACGCATTTGCTTCCTCGGCCAGACGCCGCTCGAGGCCACCACGCTGCCAGAGGGAAGCGTCGACTTGGCGACAAGCCAGTTCGGCTTGGAGTACGCCGAACACGCTGCTGCGGTGGATGAACTGCATCGTCTGCTGAAGCCAACCGGCAGCGCGTTGGCGGCCCTCATCCACCACGCCGATTCCGCCGTGGTCCGCCACGCCAGGGATGGCCTGGCGCAAGTTGCGGCCTGCGAAGGCTCCGGCCTGCATCCGCCGCTGCGCGAGCTGCATCGGCGCCTAGAGCAACTGGCCAAGCGCAGCGAGGACCCGCGCAACGACGCCAAGGCCAAGCAGCTGCGCTCCACTGTGAACGAGCGCTTGGCCGCGCTGCGGGATGCTGGAGCGAAGTCGCCTGATCCCTCCCAGATCGTCTTCTACGTGGAACAGTCGATGGCCACCTTCAACCCAGCCGTGACGAAGGACGCCACGCGCCAGCAGAAGCTCGCCATCTTGGACCACGTCGCAGCGGAGACGGCCGCCTACGGCGAACGAATGCGCGACATGATCTCCGCGGCCATGGACGATGCCGAGATCGACGCCCTTGCCGAACGCCTAGCGCATCGCGGCTTTCACATCGCCGAGAACCAGCCCTTCGTCTTCGAAGGGAATCACTTCTGCCACGCGCTGACGGCCAAACGCTAAGTGCGTGGGTCGATGTCGTACCAGGCGCGAATTTAGGCGCCGGCGTTGATGGTCACCTTGCACATCGCTTGCTTGCTCGCTGATGCTTGATGCGCCGTGCGGGGTGCGCTAGGGTGCCTCCACGATTGGTCGTAGGCGATTCGATGCGAACCACACTGGACATTGACGAGGACGTGTTGGCCGCCGCGAAGGAACTTGCGCGGCATCAACGCAAGACGGCGGGACAGTTGGCCTCGGAACTGATGCGCGAGGCGCTGCGGAACCGTGCAATGCGCAACTCGACTGGGTCGCGAGGTCGGCATGGGTTTCGGCCTATTCCTGCAGGGCAGTCGCCAGTTACGAACGAACTCGTCAATGACATGCGGGATGAACTCGGTGTGTAGGGCATGAGGGCACAAGCGCATGTACTCGCTGTTGGATGTGAACATCTTGATCGCTCTGCTCGACGAAAATCACCTCCAACACCAGACAGTGAGCGCCTGGCTGGGAGAACACTTCGGCGAGGGCTGGGCGTCTTGCCCGATTACGCAGAATGGCTGCGTGCGCATTCTGTCTCAGCCTTCCTACCCCAATGCCATCGGCGTGGCGGAGGCCATTGGGCTCCTGCGCGAAGCCACTTCCACGCTGCACCACCGCTTCGTCCCGGACGACGCGAGCATCCTTGACTCGGCGTTGGTGGACAGCCAGCGACTGCTGGGCGCCCGCCAAATCACGGACGTCTACCTTCTTGCGCTCGCGGTTGCGCACGACATGCGGTTCGTCACGCTCGATCGCTCGGTCTCTGCCATGGCGGTTGCGCGGGCAGACGATCTGGCGCTGGTCGTCCTGTAGGCCATTGACGTTTGTTCTCTGCGGCCGCTCAGCCGAAGCGCGCGTTCAGCCACTCCCCGATGTCGGCGATCTCCTGGGGCGAGACCTGGTGGCCCATGCCGTATTCGCGCCACTCCACGTCGTAGCCGAGGGCGGTGAGGGCGTCGCGGGAGGTGATGGCGCGGGCCATGGGGATCATCGGGTCCATCTGGCCGTGGGCCATGAGGATGGGCGTGTCGATGCTGGCGAAGGAGACCTCCTCGGCGATGTGTTCGTGGTCGTGGAGATAGGTGGAGAGGGCCATCACGCCAGCGAAGCGCTCCTGCGAGCGCAGCCCCAAGTGCAAGGCGATCACGCCGCCTTGGGAGAAGCCTGCCAGGACGATCCGGCTTCTGGCGATGCCGCGCTCTTCTTCCGCCTGCACTAGCTCTTCGATCTGTTCCGCCGAGCGCCGAATGTCCTCGGTGCCGGCAAGCGGCGCGCGCGGGTCGATGTCGTACCAGGCGCGCATTTCGGCGCCGGCGTTGATGGTCACCTTGCGCATCGGCGCGTGGGGAAAGACGAACCGCACCGGCGAGCCGAGGTTCAGCATCGGCGCGACCGGCTCGAAATCGTGCCCGTCCGCGCCGAGGCCGTGCAGCCAGACGACCGTGCCGAGGGCGTCCGGCGCGTCCATTTCGATGGCTTCAAGCGGCAATGCGGCAGCCCCTTCGACGTGCGCGGCGCGATGCGGCGGCGTCAGCGCATCTCGATGGCGATCTTGAAGGCCGGCCGTTCGGCAAGCCGGGCGACGTATGCCTTCAGATGCGCCATGTCGTCGCCCACGCAGCCCAAGCGGTCGCTCATGAAGCAGGCGTGGCCGAGCATGACGTCCGCCGCCGAGAAGTCGCCGATCAGGTAGTCGCGCCCCTCCAGCTGCTCGTCCACCGGCGCCAGCGCCTTGCCGAGCAGCCGCTGCGCTTGGCCGAGCACCGTTTCGTCGCGGCGTTCCGGCGGCAGCAGCAGGGTCTGCACGACGATGGTGTTCACCGGCGGCATCACCATGCCTTCGCAGTAGTGGAACCATTGCAGATACGCCGGGTACTCGGGCGCATCCACCGCCGGCTTCAAGCCGCCGTTCTTGTGCCGCTCCAGAACATACTCGACGATGGCGCCGGATTCGTAGATGCGCACGTCGCCGTCGTCCAGCACGGGCACGCGGCCAAGCGGATGCCGAGCGCGGTGTTCGGGCGACTTCAGGTCCTTCGGATGGAAGGACATCTTGTTCATCTCGTATGGCATGCCAAGTTCTTCGAGCAGCCAGACGATGCGCCCGGCCCTGGAGTTCGGTGCGAAGTGGAGTTTGAGCATGGGTTCCCCGATGAAGCGAGCTTGTGGTGGCGCAGTCTACAAGAGATGAGAGGGAGTCGGTGCCGCCTGCGGCAATGCCGGGAGGTTGGGCGGGTGTATAGTCGCCGCGTTCACGTTGCGGGAGCGGGGAATGAAGCGCTTGGGGGTGTTCGGTTTGGTGGCGGCGGTGTTGGCGGCGAACGCGGTCTTCGCCGCGGGCGAGGATTCCGAGAACTGCGCCAAGCTGGTGCGCTTGACGGACTTGAACCACGCCATCGAACCCGGCGTGGTGGTGGCGTCCAGCGACGAAGCGCCTGCCCATTGCCGCGTGCGCGGGGTGGTGAACCGGGCGATCCGCTTCGAGGTGACGATGCCGCTCGACGGCTGGAACGGGCGCTTGATGTTCTCCGGCGTGGGCGGCTCGGCTGGCGTCATCGGCGACACCGCGAGCCTGCTGGAGCAGGGATTCGCCATGGCGTCCACGGACACCGGCCACGAAGCGCAGCACGGCAACGCCTTCTTCGAGCAGCCGGAGGCGCTGCTGGACTATGCCTACCGCGGCGTCCATTTGGCCACCCAGGCGGCGAAGCAGGTGATCCGGCGCTTCTACGAGCGGGACATCGACTACGCCTACTTCCATGGCTGTTCCAACGGCGGGCGGGCGGCGATGCTCGAAGCGCTGCGCTTCCCCGACGACTACGACGGCATCATCGCCGGCGCGCCGGCCTTTCGCTTCCAGGAGTTCGTGCCGTGGATGGTGGCCATGGAACGCGCCCAGCGGGCGAATCCGCTCACGACGGAATCCCTGCGCCTCCTGGACGACGCTTCCCGGGATGCCTGCGACATGCTGGACGGCGTCGAAGACGGCGTGATCGACGACCCGCGCAAATGCACGCCGGACGTCTTCGACGTTTCCAAGCTGGAATGTGCGGCGGGGCAGGACACAGGCTGCTTGACCGCCGGCCAAGTGGAGACGGCGCGCGCCGTGTACGCAGACATGGTGGATGCCGAGGGCAACGTGCTCTCGCCCGGCGTGCCGCCCGGTGCCGAAGCCGCTGGCGACTGGGCGTTCTGGATGCTGCCCAACGACGCGATTCCGGGCGCGGATTCGGTGGTCGGCGGCGTGGGCGAGATGCTGACGCTGCTGATGCGCCACGATCCCACGTTCGACTTGGCGGCGTTCGACCCGGCAGCGGACCGTGACAGCATTGCCGATGCAACGACGCCCTTGGACGTCGGCAGCGCGGACTTGCGCGACTTCCGCGAGCGCGGCGGCAAACTGCTGATGTACCAAGGCTGGAACGACTACCCGCTGCGCCCGCAACGCGCCATCAAGTTCCTGGAGGATGCCGGCGGGGCCGAGCGGAACGCCGATTTCTTCCGCCTCTTCATGGTGCCCGGCATGGTGCATTGCGCCGGCGGCCCGGGGCCGTGGCAGGCGGACTACGTGGATCCGATCGTCGCCTGGCGCGAGGAGGACGTCGCCCCGGACCGCATCATCGGCACCCAGCCGGGCCCGGTGCCGATGGCGCACTTGGCGCCGGACGAAGAACAAGACCAGACCCGCCGCTTCACGCGGCCGTTGTGCCCGTATCCGCAAGTTGCGAAGTACCAAGGCACTGGGGATGTGGACGAGGCTGCGAATTTCGAGTGCGTTGGAGAAGAGTGACCGACCAGCGGTAGCGCGCGAGTCCGCCGGCGGACTGCTCCGCTCGGCTGGATGCGCAGCGGCGAGTGAGCGCTGACTTCGCGGCCTTGCGAGAGCGATTCCGCTCGCTCCGACTCTGGCGCAGCCGAAGCGGGGAACGCGCGCCGCACAAGCCCCTGCTTGTGCTCATGGCCATCGGCCGGTGCCTGCGCGGTGAAGCGCGCTTGACGCCGTTCCCCGTCGTGGAGGCGCAACTGCGCGACTTGCTGCGCGATTTCGGCCCGCCCCGCCAGACCGCCCATCCGGAGTTCCCGTTCTGGCGCCTTCAGGGCGACGGCATCTGGGAGATCGACCGCCCGCAGCTCGTCGGGCAAACGACCAGCGGCGACGCGCACGTCAGCGACCTGCGCAGACACCGCGTCGCCGGCGGCTTCCTGGCTTCCCACTACGACGCGCTGCGCGCCGAGCCGCAGCTCGCCCACGAGTTGGCAAGCGACATCCTGCACGCTCACTTTCCGGTCACCTACCACGCCGACGTGCTGCGAGCGACTGGGATTGGCAGCGTTGAGGCGGTCAGCCAAGCCGACCTGCGCGCCGAGACGGGACAAGTGGGCGAAGAACACGCCGTGTACGAAACGACCCGTCGCCGCAAGCGCGCCGCGGACTTCAAGGCAGCCGTGCTGATGGCCTATGCCGAACGGTGCGCGGTGTGCGCGTTCTCAGTGCGGCTGCATGGCAGCGTCCTGGCCTTGGAAGCCGCGCACATTCACTGGCACAGCCACGCCGGGCCGTCGGTCGTGCGCAACGGAATCGCCTTGTGCGCGTTGCATCACCGCCTGTTCGACCGCGGCGCGTTCACGTTGAACGACGCTCTGGCGATCCGCATTTCCAAGCAGGCCGCGGGACACGGGCACTACGACGCGCTGGGCCGCTTCGACGGCGCAACGCTCGCCGTGGTTCCCGATGTGGCGGAGGATCGGCCGGGCGCCGAGTTTCTTGGTTAGCACCGGCGTCTGGTGCTTCGGCCTTGAGCGCATCGATGCGAGCGGCCCGCTTGGGCACTGGCACTCTCGCATCGCGCCACTCGCGTTGGCGCGATCATGGCGCGATTTTATGCGAAAGTGGCGCGATTGTGGCGCGAATCAGCGTAAATCGCGCCAATCTCGGGTGGCTCCGGCGGGCATCCGGAAGCGCTCTGGCACCGCGGCACTGTGACTCCGTCACCAAGCCTGTGGACAAGCGACACGCGAAGTCGACACATGTGGCAAGATGGCGAAACAGGTCGGACGGCAGACCAAGAGCAACTGGAGCGGCATGTTCAAGCCACTGCACCAAGACCACGCCATCGAGAGCGTGATTCTCCGGCTCACGGGGAGTGGCGAGATGGCGGAGCATGAGCGGGAGCGCCTCAACGAAGGTTACGAGAAATACTGGAAGGTGGCGCTGCCGACCGTTCAGCAGGCCCAGATCATGGAGATCGCCACGGGCCCAACGCCGCTCGTGGATGGCAGGCCCAAGCCGCTAGCGCCCACGCAGTACATCGAATTCATGCGCACGGGCAAGGCCGCTTGGTGGATGGAGATCGCCGGGCCGAACATCACGATCGGCTGCGCACAGTACGGAGGGTGGAAGAGCGTAAGCAAAAAGGCCTACGAACTGTTCGCCAGCATCGGCAGGGTCCTTGGAAACGCCCACCCACTGGCGCAGATCCGAAGTGCAGAGCTGACCTACCAAGACCTGCTCATCTGGCACGGTACTAACGACTCCTATGATCCAAAACTCTCGATCCGGGAGGAGATCATTCCCATGGCGGCAAGGAACTCCACGGAGTGGCATGTTGGGGAAGGATGGGTCGAAGATCCAAAGGGTGAACGGATCCTGGAACGGTTTCAGATCGGAGCGGAACTGCGCGGTGAAGGGAAACAGAAGCGTCCAATCATCCAGGTTGTGACGACGGCGATTTGGGGCTTCGGAACAACGAGCGCTAGCTTGAAGCTCGACAGAGCGTTCGGAAACATCCACCCTGTTGACGGGGCCGAAAGCGACGGCCGGGCGGTATATGACCAACTGCACAGGCGAACCCATGCGCGGTTCGGAAGTCTAATCACGGAGGAGATCGCCATCCGGCTCGGATTGAACCAACCTGGAGAGTTGAAGTGAACATGACCATCAACTTGGCACAGGCACCGAACGAAGCGCCGGTGGTTGCGGTTCCATTTGGCGGCATAGCCCCGAGGCGAGGGTCGGGGCGTCCGCCTGAGCCCAACAAGGGAGACCTCGCGGAGCAGCCCGCACAACATGGGAACGGAACCGTCTGGCAGGCCGATGAAAACGGTCTTGGATGGACGATCGACACGAGCGATGCCGGACAGGAGACCAAGACGACCCGAGACATTCTCGACACGATAGACGCCCACACTTTGCGGGCGGCCCAGGTCAAGGGAGGGACGATGCCGCAGATCGAAGCAAACAGAGACCGGATTGCCGTCTTGCTTGGGCTGCGCGACGAATGGAAGCAACCCGATGAGGTCTACGCCGACGAAGCATGGGAAATCTGCATCATCTGGCGCAGCGGGTACGGCAAGGTCGAGATCGGTACCGAGGAGGATGGCGGTACTACGTCCGGCGCACTCTCAGCGAAGAAAGCAGGGAAGGGATCTTTCAGGAGCACAGCAGAGAAGAGATCAGCAAGGTCATGTCGTGGCTAGACGAGGTGTATGAGGAGATCTGAGGGTTGGCCAAGCGCGAGGAAAGTTTCCCGAAGAGAAACGAACACACGGAGCGCAATCACCCGGGAGTTCAGGACGGCGAGGAGCTCGAGCGCCGACTTCCACCCGGCGAGCGTGAGATTGCCGATGCCCCGCTCCCTCAATCTGCGTTCACGCGCAGAGAGCTCCAGTGGACCAAGGCCGATGGCGGCGCATCGGTTGAGCGAAACCGATACGCGCAAGGCCGAGTCTCAGGCCGGCGAGGAGCGCGAGGCACGATCAGGGCCAAGGCAGGAGACATCCGCAGACTGACGGATGCAGAAGGCAACAGGCTCTGGAGCATCACGGATCGACCTGTGCCGGAGAATCGGGCGCACGCCGAAATCCAGCGCGAGCCGAGCGGGAAGATGCCGGGCAAAGCGGAGCGCGACCGGTTCATCGAAGTGTGGCGAGGGGCCATCGCGCTGCTGAAGACCCGGAAGAAGGAAGACCCATCGGGCAAGCCGGAACTGGTGGTGGTACCCGACAGAGGCTTGGAACTCCACTGGCGGTCGGGGCGTGACGGCCACCAGCGACGCGTCGTACAGGTCGAGTCGGTTGCGGAAGCGGTCCGAGCGTACGTGGGCGCGGGGTTGTTGTCCGAGGCCGACGCGGCGAAGGAACAGGGCCGACTGGAGCAGGATCTGACGACGCAGATGCATGACACGCCGAGCCCACGCGCTGGAACGGAGTCGGCGTAGGGCGACCCGGAGGCGAACGCACCGCATCCGTGTCCCGCGGGCTCGCCCGTCGCCCACACCGCCGCTTGCCCGCCACCCCCGCCCCCTGTATGGTTGCCGCGTTCTCAAGGGCGCGTCCTTGGCGGGGATGCCGAGGGTTCCAGGAGGGTCGAGTGCCTGAAGACGCTGCGGTTGGCGCCGCGCCCGACATGTTGCCGTTGCTGCTGTTCATGCTCGCCGTGGGGGCGGTCATCGGCGTGGCGTTGCTGGCGGCGTGGTTCATCGGCTCGAAGGCGCGGCATGGGGGGGCGCGCACGCTGCCCTTCGAGAGCGGCATCGTGCCGGTGGGCGATGCCGAGGAGATGCGCCTTTCCATCGAGTACTACCTCATCGCCGTGTTCTTCGTGGTCTTCGATTTGGAGACCATCTTCATCATCGCCTGGGCGGTGGCGTTCTTCGACGTCGGCTGGCGCGGCTACACCGGCGCGTCGGTGTTCATCCTCATCCTGCTGGCCGCGTTGTTCTACGAGTGGCGCAGCGGTGCCTTGGACTGGGGATTGAAGCGGCGCGCGCCGGGGCCGGGCCGCTATGCGCGGGCCGTGGCCGAGCCGGAGGCCGCCTGACCATGCAGTGGCGTCTCGTCAAGGCCGAGCCGGATGCGCCGATGCAGACGGTGGAAGACGCCTACAACGAAGAGGCGGGCAAGAGCTTCCTCACCGCCAAGTTGGAGGATCTGGTCGCCTGGGGGCGCGCCAACTCCATCTGGCCGTTCAACTTCGGCCTCTCCTGCTGCTACGTGGAAATGGCCACCTCGTTCACCTCGCGCCACGATCTCTCCCGCTTCGGCGCGGAAGTGATTCGCGCCACGCCCCGCCAAGCGGACCTGATCGTGATTTCCGGCACGGTGTTCCGCAAGATGGCGCCGGTGCTGCAACACCTCTACGAGCAGCTGCTGGAACCGCGCTGGGTGGTCTCGATGGGGTCCTGCGCCAACTCCGGCGGCATGTTCGACGTCTACAGCGTGGTGCAGGGCGCGGACAAGTTCCTGCCGGTGGACGTCTACGTGCCGGGCTGCCCGCCGCGCCCGGAGGCGTTCATGCAGGGGCTGACGCTGCTGCAGGAGAGCGTGAAGAACACCCGCCGCCCGCTCTCCTGGATGATCGGCGAGGACGGCAGCGTCTCCAAGTACGCGCCGAGCCAGCGCGACCTGCGCACGCCGGATCGGATGCGCGCGACGACCCTGGCCGAACCCACCACGGTGGGCGATGCGCCGCTCTCCAAGGACCTCCTGGGCAAGAAGCGCCAGCAGCCTTGAGCAGCGTTGACCGATGAGCCGAGTTTCACACCGGGCACGGCGTTTGCGACGCAAGCGCCGCCGCGCCCGCCAAGGCGCGCGCTGATGGCGGAAGTCGCGGACCCAAAGGTGGACGAGCACCACCACCTGCCAGCGGATTTGGCCACTCATTTCGGCGAGGACTGCACGTTGCAGAAGACCGTGGACGACATCCCCACGGTCTGGGTGCCGAAGGAGAAGCTCGGGGCCGTTCTGCGCTACTTGAAGCACGATGCGCCGGCGCGCTTCGAGCTGATGTTCGATCTCTCCGCCATCGACGAACGCACGCGCCAATTCCGCGATGGCCAACCCGACGCGGACTTCACCGTCTTCTACCACCTGATGTCGCTCTCCGGCGACGACGACATCCGCGTGAAGGTCGCGCTCGAAGATGGCGAGCGCATCGATTCCATCGAATCCATCTATCCGGTGGCGAACTGGTACGAGCGCGAGGCGTTCGACATGTTCGGCATCCGCTTCGACGGCCACTCCAACCTGCGCCGCATCCTCACGCCGGCGTTGTGGGAAGGGCATCCGCTGCGCAAGGAACATCCGGCCCGCGCCACCGAGATGGATCCCTTCAAGATGACGCCCGAGTTCCAGAAGGAGCAGCAGGAGGCGTTGCGCTTCGTGCCGGAAGATTGGGGCATGAGCCGCGAGGCCAAGCACACGGACTTCATGTTCCTCAACCTGGGGCCGAACCACCCGAGCGTCCACGGCGTGTTCCGCATCGCCCTGCAACTCGACGGCGAAGTGATCGTGCAGGCCGTGCCGGACATCGGCTACCACCATCGCGCCCAGGAGAAGATGGCCGAACGCCAAAGCTGGCACACCTACATCCCGTACACGGATCGGGTGGACTACCTCGGCGGCGTGATGAACAACCTGCCGTATGTGATGAACGTGGAGAAGATGGCCGGCATCGAGGTGCCCGAGCGCGCGCAAGTCATCCGCGTGATGCTGAGCGAATGCTTCCGCATCGCGAGCCACCTGCTGTTCTACGGCACCTTCGCGCAGGACGTGGGGCAGATGTCCCCCGTGTTCTACATGTTCGCGGATCGGGAGCGCCTGTTCTCCATCGTCGAAGCCATCACTGGCGGGCGAATGCACCCGAGCTGGTTCCGCATCGGCGGCGTCACCAGCGATCTGCCCGAAGGTTGGGACAAGATGGTGCTGGACTTCTGCGACTACATGCCGGCGCGCCTAGACCACTACGACAAGATGGCGATGCGCAACAAGATTCTGCAGCGGCGCACCCAGGGCATCGGGTCCTACACGGTCGAGGAAGGCTTGGACTGGGGCATCACCGGCCCGTCGCTGCGGGCGGCAGGCCACGACTGGGACTTGCGCAAGAAGCGCCCCTACAGCATGTACGACCAGTTCGAGTTCGAGGTGCCAACGGCGGATGCCGGCGACTGCTATGCCCGCTGCGAAGTGCGCGTGGAGGAAATCCGCCAGAGCCTGCGGATTCTTCGCCAATGCGCGGAGAACATGCCGAGCGGCCCGGTGAAATCCGATCACCGCCTCACCACGCCGCCGAGAAAAGAGCGCACGATGCAGGACATCGAAACGCTCATCCACCACTTCCTGAACGTCAGCTGGGGGCCGGTGATTCCGCCTGGCGAATCAGTCACCACCGTGGAAGCCACCAAAGGCTGGAACTCCTACTATTCGATTTCCGACGGCGGCACGATGGCCTACCGTACCCGCGTACGCACGCCCTCCTTCCCCGCCTTGCAGCAGATTCCCCTCATCAGCCGCGGCTTCATGGTAGCCGACCTCATCGCCATCATCGCCAGCATCGACTTCGTGATGGCGGACGTGGACAGGTAGCGAGACCGATGGCCGAACCCGCATTGATCCAAGTGCTCTCCGACGAGGAAGTGCGCGAAATCGAAGAAGAATGCGCCCACCTGCCGGACCGCCAATCCGCCGCCATCGACGCCATGATGATCGTCCAGCGCCACCGCGGCTGGGTTTCGGACGAGAGCCTGGCGGCCATCGCCCGCTTGCTCGGCATGTCCGTAGAAAACCTGGACAGCATCGCCACCTTCTACAACCTGATCTACCGCAAGCCAGTGGGCCGACACGTCGTGATGGTGTGCGACAGCGTCTCCTGCTACGTGATGGGCGCCGACGGCTTGCGAAAGCAGGTCGAGGAACACCTGGGCATCGGGCTGGGGGAGACCACGCCCGACGACCGCTTCACGCTGCTGCCGATTGTGTGTTTGGGGGCATGCGACCGGGCACCGACGATGATGGTTGACGAAGAGCTGTTCGGGGATGTGACGGCAGAGAAGCTGGGGGAGATTTTCGGGAGGTTCGAGTAGGTGGAGCAGAGCGCACCATCGAAGCAGCCGTTGCTCCTTGAACACCTTTGACCGATGAAACTCGTCGGATTCCAAGCCAAGCGCTACCGCAGCCTGCGCGATCAAGACGTCGAGACCAGCGATCTCAACATCTTCATCGGCGCCAACGCTTCGGGCAAGAGCACGATCCTGGACGCGCTTCGATTCCTGAGCGAAGCCGTGTTGGAGAGAGATTTCGAGGGGCCGATGTTCTCGCGCGGCGGCATGACCCACTTGGCATGGAAGGGTGCCGCTGCTTCCCAAGTAGAACTCACGGTGCGGGTTGCCGACGGCTACAACACATTCGAGTGGCGCGTTCGCCTCGAGCGACGAGGTTATGAGTTCGACGTTGAGGAACGTGTGATGCAGTTCCAAGCAGGGGCCACCATGCAACTATTGCAGTCATCTGGCGGCAAGGGCGAGTGGTGGTCGGGCGATAGGAGAAAGTACGTCCCTCTGAGCCAGAGTTCTACATCCTGTGCATTGGCTGCCGCTGCCGCGGATGCGTCCTTCCCCGCTCACCACGTCGCCCGATTCATCGCCCGCTGGGGCTTCTTCGATCCCAATCCCTTCCTGTTGCGCAGAGATTGGAACAGCATCGATTCCTCTCGACTCGATCATTTCGGCCGCAACCTGGGCCAGACCCTCTTTCGCCTCGACGAGGCGACGCGACGGGACATCCTGGAGGCGACAAGAGCGATTGTCGGGCTGCCGGACGCCATTGAACCAAGATCGGCGGAAGACGAGGACCGCTTCTACTTCGTGCAGCAGGAGGAAGGCCTTCGATACCGCGTCCACCAGATGGGCGTGTCCAGCGGCACGTTGCGCGTGCTCGCTCTGATGACGGCGTTGCACACGAGCGCCGAAGCGAAGCTCATTGGCATCGAAGAGCCCGAGAACTACGTCCACCCTGGCGCATTGTCGGCCTTCGTCGAATACCTTAGCGGCGTCGGCGAGAACATTCAGCTTGTCATCACCACCCACTCGCCCTTGGTTCTCGACGCGCTAGGCGACCCCAACGTGGTGCGCGTCGTCCGTCGCGACCCGCAACGGGGCACGGTCGTCGAGGCCGGAGACGCTGGAGGCGTACGAAGGGCGTTGGATGCATCGGGCTTCGGCCTAGGCGAGTACTACCAAACACGGGGATTCGGCAACTAACGTGTCGAAGCGCGTCGTCATCATCGCGTCGGGAGAGACCGAGCGAAGGGCGCTGCCGCTTCTGATTCGGCATTTGGCGGTGCAGGGCATCGTCGTCGAGGACGTGCGCATCCCGCCAAGACACAGAGCGATCAACGTTGACATTGCTGAGAAGCTCATCCGTTCGGCTTGGTTCGAGAGGGCAGAAGACGCACGGTCCGGCAAGTTCGTGGTGTTGCTCGACACTGACAGGGCTTCGCCAGACGACGTGATCAAGCCGATTCAGGATCCGTTGCAAGACCGTCTTCGAGACATCAGCGCCAGCATCCAGTTCGCCTTCGCCCGCCAACACCTTGAGGCGTGGTATTTCGCGGACGCCGATGGGTTGAGACGCTACCTCGGCCGCGATCTGGGCAACGCCGATCCATCCGAGCCGGACGCGATCGAGAACCCCAAGCTCCACCTCAAGCACCTGCTTGGACCGCGCCCCTACACGGCGCTCGTGTCTCAAGCCGTCGCTGCCGAACTGGACGCAGACACGATTGCCCAGCGCAGCCCCAGCTTCCGAGGATTCGTCGAAGCGGTGGAGAACGGAGGTGTCCGCACACCGGAGTAGGCGCGGCTTCAGACCCGATTAACTGCAAGGAGGAGACGAACATGCCCAAGCGCGAGAGGTTCCAAGTCTATCTGGCAGGCCCGATCACCGGCTGCAACGACGAGCAGATTCATCGTTGGCGCGACGAAGTGAAGGCGAAGTATGCGAAGGACTTCATCTTCATCGATCCAACGCAGCGATGGGAGGGGAACGCCATCGGCGACGACAAGTCGCCCCATGAGATCGTCGAGGCCGATCAGAAGGGAATCGAGCGCGCCGATGGGATGCTCGTGAACATGTGGCGGGAGTCCATTGGCGCTTCCATCGGCATGGTGCATGCGCACCGATCGGGCAAGCCGGTGGTCGTGGCCGATCCCAACCATCTGCGAAGCCAAGTCCTCGCCTTCTACGCTGATGCACTGGAGGACAATCCCCTCAAGGCTGCCGCGGCGTTGCGCGGCCTTCTGCGCGCCGAGCGCTGGCGGGTGATCAAATTCGGCGACAGACCCGCCGAACCGTTCGAACGACGCAAGCTGGTCTCCGCGATAGCGGCTACATGCGCGCAGGCTGGTCGCAACGACGTCATCGTGCCCTGCATCGCGCTACCGCTGGTGATCGACCGCCTGAAGCGCAGGAAGATCGACAACGAAGTGACGACTCGCGACATCTCCATTGCGGTACGGAGAACCTTCGAGGAACTGACGGCTGACGCAAGCCATCGCGACGCCGTTGAGGGCGTGCTCGAACAGTGGCTTGCAGGAGACGTCCATCAAAGCGGAAATCGGCAGGCGAGAGCGGTGATCGAGCCAGTACGCCAACATCGAAAGGTCTCCGTTCCCGTCCATTCGACCAAGGCGCACGGCACGATTTGGGGCAAGGGCGTGCAGGGAATCGCCGACATTCCATCGGCCGACGCGCGGCGCGTATTCGAGGCGATCGTGCGCACGCCAGGCGTCATCGAGGTGGTCCTGCGCCAGTTCAGCCGCAAAGAATCCCGAGAGCGCGCTGGCGGCGTGGTCACCGAGTCGACCACACCCAATGTGCTGGAAGGCAAGGTCTTCGACAAGGGCGAGAAGGGCAGCGTTCAGACCTTTCAAGTGCGGGTGCAGGCAGACGAGGAGAAGACGAGGATCAGAGAACAGTGCGAGAACGCGCTGCGCGATGCGTCGTTGTGGGCTGGATAACCGTCGCGTCTCTGCGTCTGCGCAAGCGCGACCTCGGCGCAACTCAGAGCGTCCCAACTTCCCCAATGAAATCTCCGAGGCTGAGAATCTCCTTCTGGAGGTCTCGGCCGTAGGCTCGACGTACGGATGCAGGCACGACGAGCCGAACGCCAGCGTCCTTCATTTGCCGATACTGGTTCGGCGACACGCCTTCCTGCAGGGTGAACAGGTGCTTTATTGGAATCCTCTCGGCTTCGTCGAGCACCTGTCGCCAACGATCTCGGCAGGTAGTCTTAACCGCCAACATGCGCAGCCGGTCCGAAGGGAATTCGGGATCGCCATACGCTTCTGCACTGGGAAAGAGGAAATCTGGCAGCTTGCCAGACTCGGACATCGCTTGATAGGAGAAGTGCTTGCCGTCCTCGAGAGCTTCCTCTTCCAGTATGGTCTTGACGTGCAACTCCAAAGACCTGCCGGAACGGGACTTCCTCCGCTGCAAGATGGTGTTGGCGCGTTGGATGAAGGACTGCAGATCTTGGAATCCACGTCGAACAACTGGCAATTCTACGGCTTCTTCCAAGCTCTGGAAAATCTCGTACTCGCACTGCCGTCGTTCAATCAGTCGCTTGTCGATTCCGCTTTCGGCGGACGGCCACATTTCGACTGCCTTGCTCACGACCTCTTCTCCGGAGGGGTAATTCTCCAGCCAACTCTTCGGAATGTCCTCTGGCTGCAGCCAGCACGATAGGTCAGAACGAGGGATTTCGATGGAGCTGTCGAAATTGATCAGTCGCCACTGACCAGGGTTGACTACGCCCCAGAGGTTCTCGACAACGTCATCCTCACCGGCATCGCAAATCCGTACGCGGCAACGGGGGGTTCCGATGCCTGTTCCCCGGAACGCGAATATCGCCAAAGCGCCGGTGTTCTCGACGTCTAGCAGAGGAGAGCTGGCACCCCCGAGCCGGGTGATCCGTACCTCGTTGCGGCCTCCTTCCGCGTTGTCATGCAGCTTATTGTTGTACCAAACGGCACGCGCTCCGACCGTATGTGGCGTCCAAGCACCCTCTACCGTCAGATTAAACTTGCAGTCTGGGTTCTTCTCGTCTGGGCGGTTGATGACGGGGAACAGCCTGAACATGACGTCGCGCGGAATGTAGGGGCCAGCTTGGTGGCCACCGCTGTGTTGCGTGTCGTTCGCGGACAGACGCTTCAAATACCAGATGCTTCCTGGCGCAGCCGCTTCGTCCAACCACTGTTCGATGCTCATGTTCACGAATTCGAGGCTATGTGGCCAACCATGCTGTCCGCGATGCGTTCGACGACCGGCACCACGACGGCGTTGCCGAACTGTCGGTAGGCTTGCGTGTCGGAGACCGGTATTTTGAAGGATGCTCGCCTTGGCTGGTCGAAGCCCATGAGCCGGGAGCACTCCCGCGGTGTGAGGCGCCTCGGATTCTTGCCCTGTTGTCGAATCAAGACTTCGGCGCCGTCCTTGTAGTAGCGTGCCGAGATCGTCCGAGCAACGTCATCGGGTCCCACCAAGCCAAAGCCGAAGCCGTTACCTCTTCTGCGATGCTTCTCCGCATATGCTTGAAGGTACTGCCAAAGGTGATCGCCCAGCGTATACCTGTCGCTCACTCGACCATCTTGGTCGGTGTAGGGCGCGTCCGGTGGTTCGGTACCGTCTTCCGGGTGCAGTACGGTGCGCAACTTCGGGCCGTCCGACGGGCTTGGCGCGGGAACATTGGCCAAGTCGAAGCCGCATTCTTCTGCAAAGCCCGCGATAAAAATGCGTTCCCGATGTTGTGGGACGAACCCCTTCGCGTCGAAGACGCGATATGTGACGTGATATCCGAGTTCGTCCTCCAAGGTTCGCCGGATGACCTCGAAGGTGCGGCCTTGGTCGTGGCCGAGCAGGTTCTTGACGTTCTCCAAGAGGAAGGCAGCCGGGCGGTGCCTCTCGATGATGCGGGCGACATCGAAGAACAACGTGCCTTGCGCCTCGCACTTGAAGCCGTGTTTCTTGCCCAGCGCGTTCTTCTTGGACACGCCGGCGATGGAGAAGGGCTGGCAAGGGAATCCGGCGAGCAACAGATCGTGTTCCGGTATGTCGTCCGCACGGACCTCTGTGATGTCGCCCGTGATGGTGTGGTCGCCGAAGCCTTGACAGTAGTTGGCGCGATACGTCTGCTGTGCGAACTTGTTCCACTCGGAAGTGAACACGCACTCGCCGCCGGCTGCCTCGAATCCTCTGCGCATGCCGCCGATGCCGGCGAAAAGGTCAATGAAGCGAAACGCCGGTTGGCGTACATGCTTCGGACGGGTGCCTCGGGACTGGTTCTTTGCCCTAGAATTCAACGACATGGCGGTCACTCATTGCTTGTTGGGCCGCCAAGATTACTGTGTCTGCATCCAGTATGCAAGTCGCGCCGTGGACAAGAGGCGCAGGGGAATCCCTCCTCAAGCCGTCCGCAACGGCATCGTGTACGACTTCAGCTCCCTCGCAAAGTCCCCCAACGCCTGGATCCCCGTGTTCTCCGCCGCCGCGCACCAATCCTTGAAGGCGCGCAGGAGGTCGTCGCGGCTGCCGCTGCGTTTGGCCCACACGGCGCTCAGTTCCAGGCGCTTTTCGTAGATGGTCTTGAGCACCGGGCTGGATTCCACGATGGCGTCGATGTCGCGGCGTTCCTGGTCGCCCACCATGATTTCCTCGCGGCAGAGCACGCGGCGGGCGCGCTTGAGGAAGCGGCGGGCGGAGGCGTCGGCGCGGCGCACTTCCTGCTGGGCGAGGGGGGCGACCACCTGTTCGGCGTAGCGGGCCATCACGCGGAAGCGGTCGTTCAGCACGGCCCAGACGGTGTCCATGTCGATGTGGGCCTTGCCCTGCTGCCGCGCCACCACCGGGCCCGTCGAGCGGGGCTTGGCCAGGCCGGCGAAGGTGAACAGGCGAATCCAGAACCAGCCGATGTCGAACTCCCAGGGCTTCACGGAGAGCTTGGCGGAGTTCGGGTAGGTGTGGTGGTTGTTGTGGAGTTCCTCGCCGCCGATCAGGATGCCCCAGGGGAGCAGGTTCTTGGCGGCATCGGGCGTCTCGAAGTTGCGGTAGCCGGTGTGGTGGCAGACGCCGTTGATGACGCCGGCGGCGAACACCGGAATCCACAGCATCTGCGTGGCCCACACGAGAATGCCGACGCTGCCGAAGAGGGCGATGTTCACCGTGGCCATGATGCCGATGCCCAGATAGGGATGGGCCACGAAGACGTTGCGCTCCCACCAGTCGTCCGGCGTGCCCTTGCCGTACTTCGCCAGCGTCTCCGGCGTGCTGCCGGCGCGGTAGTACTCGGTGCCCTTCCAGAAGATCTCCCTCAAGCCGTGGATCTGCGGGCTGTGGGGGTCGTCCTTGGTCTCGGTGGTGGCGTGGTGCTTGCGGTGAACGGCGGTCCACTCCTTGGTGATCATGCCGGTGGTCAGCCACAGCCAGAGGCGGAAGAAGAAGCTCAGGCCGGGGTGCAGGTCCAAGGCGCGGTGGGCGGAGTGCCGGTGCAGGTACACCGTGACGGCCACGATCGTCACATGCGTCACGGCCAGCGTGTAGACGATGGCCGCCCCCACGGAAAGGCCGACCGCGCCGTACCACCAAGCCATCAAGTCCATCCTGCCTCCTTCAAGAGCGCCGCCGCCCGTGCATGAAGCGCACTTGCGCCTCACCGCGCCAGGCTGCGTCGATTCTGACAACTTGGCGCGGCGAAAACCACAACCGCCGCGGCCACGCCCGAAGCCAAGCCCGGTGCGCGAACCATACTGCAAGGATGGCCAGCAATCGAGGCGCGTTTTGGCCGCAGGCAGCCCCAAGCAAACCGGCCGAAGGCGGGGTGTTGAGCGAGACGGCGCAGGTCGTCGGCCGTGTCCGGCCCGATCCGCGCAAGTCAACGCGGCAGATTGCGAACATCGTTTGCCGAAGGGCGGTTACCATTGCGCGATGCGTGCCTTCGCGTGCCTTCGTTGCATCCTGCTTGCCGTGGGCTTGGCAGGTGGTTCCTCTGTGGCGCACGGCGCGGAGTCGGCCAGCGTGGTGGCGGGGCCGGCGCTCAAGTGGGATGTCTCGCTCTGGGGCAAGCCGCGCGCTGGCACCATTGTGGCGGATGCGCTGGCTGCCGAGGTGGCGCAGCGAACCGAAGGCCGGTGGCGGCTGGCGCTGCACTACGGCGAGGCGCTCTCCAAGGCGCGCGAGAACCTCGACGGGCTGGAGATCGGCGCGTTCGAGGCGGCGATGTTCTGCAACTTCTACCACCCGCGCAAGACGCCGGCGCTGATGGCGCTGACGCTGCCGTTCCTGCCCATGCAGACGTGGCAGGACAACCGCCGCATCCGCGACGCCGTGTATGCGCATCCCGCGGTGGTCAAGGAACTCGCGCGGTGGAACGCTGTGGCGTACACGTCGTCGTTTCTGCCGCTCTACGAGTTCCTTGGCCGGGGCGAGGCACCGACTGATCTCGACGGCTGGCGCGGCCTCACCGTTCGCGCCGGCGGCGGCCTTGGGCGGGCGATGCAGCGGCTGGGCGCCACGCCAGCGAGTTCGACCGCCACCGAGGTGTACACCGGCGTGCAGCAGGGCACCATGGACGCGGCGTCCTTTCCGTTCACCTACAGCCACGTCGCCTACCGCATCCACGAAGTGGCGGACTGGTACACCGGCAACCTCGCCGCCGGCACGGCCGATTGCCCGCTGGCGTTTTCCATCACCGCCTACCAAGGGCTGCCGCCGCAGTACAGGCAGCTGCTCGACGACGTGAAGGAAGCGGTCGTCGCGGCGCAGATCCAGGCCTACGTCGACGTGGATCTCGTCAACCTGCCGATGCTGCAGGAGACGCTCCAGGAAGTGCGCTATTCCGAGGCCCAGCTGGCGCGGTTTCGCGCCATCGCCGGCAAGCCGGTGATCGACGAGTGGATCGCGGCGCACCAGGACCGCTTCGACGCGCGCGGCTTGGTGGAGACCATCTTCGGCGCCGTGGGGCAGCGCTACGACTGACGCCGATGTCGGGTTCGGGTGCAGTCGCCCACGCTCTGGATGCGCGAACATGATCGCTGATGCGTTCGGCCGCCTGCTGCACCGCGCCGACCGGCTCCTAGGCATGGTCGAGAACGCCCTCAATCTCTTCGCCGGCGCGCTCGTCTTTGCGCTGATGCTGTTCGGGGTGGCGCAGATCGTGCTGCGCACGGTGTTCCGCGCGCCGATCCTCGGCTACATCGACGTCGTGGAAGTGTCGATGGTGGGCTTTGCCGTGCTCTCCATCGCCTTCGTGCAGCGCGTTGGCGGGCATGTGCGGATGGAGCTGCTGCTGTCGCGTCTTCGGGGGCGCGCCCTGTGGTTCCTCGAGGCGGCGGGAACGGGCGCGGCGGCCTTTGTGGTGGCGGTGCTGATTCCCTATTCCTACCGCCATTTCGAGCGCGCCTTCGAGTTCGGCGACAGCACCATCGACGTCGAACTCGCCACCTGGCCGGCGAAGCTGGTCGTGCCGGTCGCGCTCGCGCTGCTGCTGCTGCGCCTCGTGGTGCAGTTCGCGGGCTTTGTGCGCTTGCTCGTTCATCCGCGCTTGGAACCCGTCGCGGTGCCGACGATCAAGGGCGTGGAAGAACAGGCGCAAGAGGAAATCGAACTGTCGGGCGCGGCCAGTGCCGGTGCCGGCGGGGTCTCCGAAACTGCGGAAAAGAGCGCCTGATGGTTGGCGAAGAACTGTGGATCGGCCTTGCCGGCGTCGTGCTGCTCTTGCTGCTCGTGGCACTCGGCGTGCGCGTCTACATCGCCGCCGCGCTGACGGGCTTTCTCGGCCTCGTTTGGCTGAAGGGCTGGAGCGTCGCCGGCGCCATCGCCGGCACGATTCCCCATTCGAAGACCGTCACCTATCCCCTCTCGGTGCTGCCGCTGTTCATTCTGATCGGCTTTCTCGCCTTCCACGCCGGCCTCACCGGGCGCTTGTTCGAGGCGGCGCGGCGCTGGGTCGGCTGGGTGCCGGGCGGGCTGGCCGTGGCCACGGTGTTCGCCAGCGCCGGCTTTGCGGCGGTTTCCGGCGCTTCCACGGCCACCGCCGCGGTGTTCTCCCGGGTCGGCATCCCGGACATGCTCAAGAACCGCTACGGCAAGCGGCTGACGGCCGGCGTGGTCGCCGCTGGCGGCACCTTGGCGTCGCTCATTCCGCCCTCGGCGATACTCGTCGTCTACGCCATCATCGTCGAGGAATCGGTCGGCAAGCTGCTGCTGGCGGGCTTGATTCCGGGCCTTGTCTCGGTGCTCATCTACGCCGGCTTGATCGTGGGGCTGTGTACCGCGCGGCCTGAAATGGGGCGCGCCATTCGCGGCTTCACATGGCGCCAGCGCCTGGCCAGTGCGCCGGGCGCCCTGCCAATCTTCCTGGTCATCGGCATCATCTTCGGCGCACTCTACTCCGGCGCCGCCACGCCGACCGAAGCCGGCGCCCTCGGCGCCTTGGTGGTGTTCGCCATGTACCTGTGGCGGGCCTGGCGCGAGCGCGCCATCGGCGAAGCCGGCGGCAAGCTGCGCGAGGCATTGATGGAGACCGCCAGACTGACGGTGATGATCTTCACGCTGGTGTGGGGCGTCTTCCTGTTCGTGCGCTTCCTCGGCTTCGCCGGCCTGCCGGCCGCCTTCGCGGACTGGGTGGTGGCGCTGGACATGCCGCCGCTCTTGATCGTCGTGTGCATTCTGCTGGCGTACGCGGTGCTCGGCATGTTCATGGACGCCATCGGCATGCTGGTGCTGACGCTGCCGGTGGTGTATCCGGCGGTGGTGGCGCTCGGCTACGACCCCATCTGGTTCGGCATCGTGGTGGTGAAGATGGCGGAGATCTGCCTCATCACGCCGCCGATCGGCCTTAACTGCTTCGTCGTCGCCGGCGTGTCCCGGGAACTGCGGGGCGGCGCCGGGGAGTCGCTGGCGATTCCGCTGCAGGACGTCTTCCGCGGCATCGGCCCGTTCTTCGTCGCCGACGTGCTCACCGTCGCCGTGCTGCTGGCGGTGCCAGACGTCGTGCTCTGGCTGCCGAGGACGATGGGGTAAAGCGCACACTCATTTATGATGCGTGGCGCGGCATCAGTTGAAGGACGCCATGAACAAGGACATCGACGCCACCACTTCCAAGCACCTGCGCGGCAAGTACGCCATCGTGGGCGTGGGGGAGACCGCCTACACGCGCGGCTCGGGAACCACCACCCGCGCCCTCGGCACCACCGCGGTGCGCAACGCCATCAAGGACGCCGGCCTGACGCCAGGGGACATCGACGGCATGCTCTCCTACAACGGCAACGACTCCGTGCCCTCCACCGTGATCGCCGGCGACCTCGGCATTCGCCTCGACTTCTACATGGACTGCCAGGGCGGCGGCTCGTCCACGGAGGCGCTGGTGGGCATCGCCATCGGCGTCATCGAAGCCGGGCTGTGCAAGACCGTGGCGATCTTCCGCTCGATGAACGGCTACTCCCAGGTGCGCATCGGCGGCACCGGGCGCAGCAGCGGCCGTTCGACGCTCTCCGGCGACGCGCTCTTCGGCCGCGCCTTCGGCCAAGGGAGCGCCGCGCAGAACTTCGCGCACACGTTCATGCGCCACATGTACGACTACGGCACCACGCCGGCGCAGGTGGCGCACGTCAAGGCCATTCACTCCGAGCACGCCTCCAACAATCCCAAGGCCTACTACAAGAACCGCGTGACGGTGGAGGACGTGCTGGCCAGCCGCATGATCTGCCAGCCGCTGCATCTGCTGGACTGCTGCGTGGAGACGGACAACGGCAACTGCATCATCGTCACCTCCATCGACCGCGCCAAGGACTGCCGCCACGTGCCGGCGGTCATCCTCGGCGTGGTCGGGCGCTGCTCCAAGCCGCGCATCGACAACCACTACCAGTCCGGCCCCATCAGCACGGTGGCCGGCGCCTACGCCAAGGACATCCTGTGGCCGAACGCCGGCGTGGGGCCGGAGGACGTGCAGGTGACCGGCGCCTACGACGCCTTCACCTTCACGACCATGCTGCAGCTCGAAGACTACGGCTTCTGCAAGAAGGGCGAAGGCGGCGACTACGTGAGTTGCGGCATCATGCGGCTGGGCGGCGAACGCCCGAACAACACCAGCGGCGGCCACCTGTGCGAGGGCTACACCCACGGCATCGCCATGGTGATCGAGAACGTGCGGCAGCTGCGCCACGACGTGGACGACAGTTGCGGCAGGGACGCGAACGGCAAGCCGCTGCACACCTACGACTATTCGGAGGGCGGCTGTCGGCAGGTGAAGGACGTGGAGATCTCGGCCAACCTTGGCTGGGCCACTCCCGGCACGGGCAGCGCCCTGGTGATGGCAAGGGGAGCGTGACGATGGCGTTGAACGGCGAATACCTCGGCATGGCGGTGGCCATCGACGATCTGGACAAGCCCAATCAGGAGTTCTACACCCACTGCGGCAGCGGCGCATTGCACCTGCAGGCCTGCCTCGCCTGCGGCCTGATGCGCTATCCCACCACTACCGCCTGCCCGTGGTGTTCGGCGCCCGAACACACGTGGCGGCCCGTCTCCGGCAAGGGCACGGTGCATTCCTACTGCGAAGTCCACCACGCCATCCAGCCGGTGTTCCGGCCTTTCCTGCCCTACTCGATCCTGCTCGTGGAACTCGACGAACAGATCGGGGCGCCGGGGGAACACGACGGCCTGCGCGTCACCGGCAATCTGGTTGATGAGAACGGGGACTTGGCGCCGGGGGATCTCGTGCGTTCGGTGGGGATTGGCAGCCGGGTGCGGGTGGTGTTCAAGGAACTGGGGGACGGCATGGCGCTGCCGCAGTGGCGGTTGGACGAGACGGCGGAGCAGCCGGAGACGCCTTGGCGGTATCCGAATGGTTGATCGGGGGCTGACGCCATAGTGTTTGGTGGGCCCGCTCTCGAATCTGTGAGGGGAGGAGCGTTACGCAGGGCATGGTTCGATGGCAGAAGAGTGGCGTGACAATAGTTCCCAGAGGCGTACAAGACTCTCCCTAGCCTTGGCGGCCAGGATGAGGGCCGCTCAAGATATTGCTGCGCTGTTCTCTGCCGAAGCGAGAGTGCGACGGCTGGCCCGTTGGCATGTCTTTGTGCTTTCGCTGTCTGTGCTCGTCGTAGCGTCGTACTTCGCGTTGGCGATGCTCCACTATTATGCTCCGAACGCCAGTATCTTTAGTGGTGCCTACGCGCCCAGGTTTGCCATCGCAGTTATGGGCGAACTGTGGCTCTGGTTCGCGCAAGTGGGCGTCTTCCTTTTGCTGTTTGACAGCAGGGTTCGGGATCACGTGGAAGGCGTGGATGAACTCCTGAATGTCCGCCCGATTCGCCCAGGGGCACGGCCCATTGCGGCGCTGTTGGCCGTTACGGTACTTACATGGACGGTTCTTGTCGTCGTGTTGTTGTTGTTGCAAGGCTTCGCGTTCGTGAGCATGATATTGAGCAATCATGGTGCTGCGGCCGACATTTGGTGGTTTGCCGTGCCGTTGGAGGGCTTTTCGGTAGCTGGATTCTTGTTGTTCGACGCCATGCCGAGGTTGTTCTTTGTCGGTGCGCTCTCGCAATTCATCGGTGTCGTGATACGTCAGCGATTCCTCGCCATTGGATGTTTCGTCCTCCTGTGTTGTCTGTACGTCTATTGGATTGGTACCCAACCCCTAGGATTATCGGACGTATTTGCGGCGGTCTCGAGATACGGTACATCGGACATTGTCTTCGATTTTGTCGGGAGGGACGGTCTGATGAAGGCCGTAGCGCATCTGACGATGGGAGCGGCACTTTGTGCTGCGGCGATTGTTGTGTCGAATGGCCTATCGAAGAGCCGCCTCCACGCAGTCGTCGGTTTGGTCTTTGGGGTCATTTCTTGCTCCATCTTTGCTGGTTTGATCAACGAGGTCCAAGAGTCAAGTCGCTTGCGCGAACAATGGCGGTCGGCGCTTCACGAGGCAGCGTCGCGCGCGAACCCTGATTTGGAGCACGTCGCCGGTACGATTACTGTTGAGCCGGGCGAAAGGATGGTCGTCGATGTCGAGCTTGAAGTCACGACGCCGTCACGACGTAGCCCGGTTGTCTTTGCGCTCAATCCGGGGCTCGTTGTCCAAGAAATTCGCGTTGACGGTAGAGCGGTCGCCTTTCGACGAGTGAACGGATTGGTAGAACTTGAGGCCCAAGACTCCAAGTTGATGAAGGTGGGGTTGCGGGCAGCCGGCATTCCAGACGAGCGCTACGGCTATCTGGATGATGCCCTTGAATGGAGGTCGGGTACGAGGTCTAGCCCTCTTGTATTTCTTGGGACGAAGGCGGCCATTTACGACGCCGAGTATGTGGCGCTGATGCCAGCCGTCGCGTGGCTTCCAACAGCTCCCAGATCGTTGGCCGGACATGGAACGGATTTTTTCAACATGGATGTCGTCGTTGAAGTTCCGCCCGACTGGGCCGTTGTGGCGACTGGCGATCGTGACGTGCTGGCGGGTAGTGGACGGTATCGATTTGCATCTGCAAGTCCTGTGTCGAGGGCGGCTCTATTTGCAGGGCCGCTTGTTCGGAACGCAATAGTTGTAGGAGGGGTGGAGCTTGAGCTCTACATGTCCGAGCGACATGTGCGAGAAGTGGACTTTTTCGAGAGCTCAGTTGGGATCGAAGGGGGCGTGGTGGATTACGCTACGGAATTGCTTGACCGCGCTGAAGAATTGGGGCTTCCGTATCCCTATAGGCAGTTGAGTTTCGTCGAGATACCCGCGGAACTCCGCACATACGGCAGCGGTTGGCGTATGGACACGGAGATGGCGCAGCCTGGAATCATGTTGATTCATGAGTACTCCTTTCCGACGCGCCGCTTTAGGCGACCACGTGATCTCTTGAATGGCTCTCTGGAAGACGGTAGAGCTAGAACGCATATGTTGCGTTCGACGTTTACTTTCAATCTTCAGGGTGGCAATTATCAGCAACTAGCACGGAACTTGCTTCTCTTTCAAACCTCCTCTGATGGTATAGGTGCGGCTGCTGTTAACCAAATGTGTCTTGAGCTCACCATCGACTTGATGTGGCCTGGAAGGAGGATATTGGACGGTAAGGAAGTGTCTTGGGGGGAATTTTCTGCCCATCAATATGCGAGTAGCGAATTCGGCGTCTCTATTGGCCCCTTCTTTCGTAATCTGAAACGGGGTCAGATGCCGAACCGGGTGGATGCGATCGACGACAGCGTGAGGACGTGGGAGCGTATATCGGATACGGCGCTAGTGGATGCCCAAGGGGTCGACATGTTGCTTCTGCGAACACCGCGAGTGCGAGAGGCGATATTTGCGCACCTTGGATTTAGGGAAGTCGCGAATGTGTTGGCGGAACTGCGGACACGATACAGTGGCGGTGCCTTTGGCGTTGAGGATTTCACCTCGGCCTTTGAGGAGGCGGGCATGCCTAAAGGTTTCCTGGATGATTGGCTTTACGAAGCACAGTTGCCGGGATTTCTCTTTTCAGAGGCTTATGTTAGGGAAGTCGATGGGCGAGGAGGGAAGGGATTTCATTTGTCTGTACATGTTCGGAACGACGAGGACGTGGCCGGCGCGTTCAGGCTGGTGTATGAACAGCGGGTTGACGGTGTCGATTGGCATTGGCGAGACGGCGACGTGGTGTTTGTGGGGCCGCATGCGGCGGTTGAAGTCGGGTTGTTGGTGCCTGAGCATCCTCGGGAGGTGTGGTTGGAACTCTTCCTCTCTTTGAACAGGCGTCCTGTGAGATTGTCTATTGGTCGGTCGGAAACAGAAGAGAGCGAGGACGGAATCCTAGTGGGCTCAAGGGAGAGCTTCTGGAGACCTAAGAGACGGAGGCTATTTTCGTGGACGACAGGGACGACGGGTTTTATGTCAACGGCGGTGCTGGCGGAAAATTGCCATGGTACAGGAACGAGCCCTTCTTTGTTGGATGGGCGCGAGAAGAACAGACAACGGCTTGGGGGAGGTATTTCCGCACGGTCGCGAGGACGAGGGGTGTAGATGTTGCGGAGTTTGTCGCGGAGTTGCCGAAAGGCAGGTGGACGTTGGATTATCATTTGCCGAATATTGGCGTTAAGACGTGGGGTTATACACGGCGATCTCGCGTGGACGGACATGGCCTGTATCTTTTCCGCGTTAAAGCGGGTGATTTGGCGGAGGAGTTTGCGGTGGGGTCAGAGGAGGTGGTTGGAGGGTGGAACCGGATAGGGAGCTTTGAGTTTACGGGAGGGAAAGTAAGTGTTGCGGTGTCTAACGGTGCGGCGGATGGAGAGAGCACGATCTATGCGGACGCGATTCGTTGGTCGCGCCTTCCTGGGTCTAGGTGAGCGGGTTCTTCCAAAGCCGTCAATGGTTCCGGCAGCAGGTAGATTCTGCTCTGCGGCTCGTCCACGGAAGCGCTGGTGGGCATCGCCATCGGCGTCATCGAGGCCGGGCTGTGCAAGACGGTGGCGATCTTCCGTTCGATGAACGGCTACTCCCAGGTGCGCATCGGCGGCACCGGGCGGAGCAGCGGCCGTTCGACGCGCTCCGGCGACGCCCTCTTCGGCCGCGCCTTCGGCCAGGCCAGCGCCGCAGAACTTCGCGCACACGGTGGCCGGCGCCTACGCCAAGGACATCCTGTGGCCGAACGCCGGCGTCGGGCCCGAGGACGTGCAGGTGACCGGCGCCTACGACGCCTTCGGTGGTGGAACTCGACGAGCAGATCGGGGCGCCCGGGCGAGCACGACGGCCTGCGCGTCACCGGCAATCTGGTTGACGAGAACGGGGATTTGGCGCCGGAGGCCCCAGGCCCAGGCTACGACGACTTGGCCATCGCCGACGGCAACCTCGCCGCCGCCCGCTACCAACGCGCCCTCGCCAGCACCGACCAAGCGCAACGCCAACAAACCTTCGCCGACCTCCGCGCCTACTGCCAACGCGACACCTTGGCGACTTTGGAACTCCGCAAGGCGCTGGTAGTGTTGGCGCAATCCGCCTGACGAAACGCCGCGTCCGCATCGTCCCAAGCGGCGGTTGACAGCACTATCTGCCAGCAATACCGTTTGTGGCTTGGAACCTTGGGTGCGTGTGATGACGACCACAATCACCGTGCGCGGCTTGAGCCCGCAAGACAAGTCCTGGCTGCAGGACGAGGCGCGAACGCTGAGGTGGTCCTGTTTCGTGAGGCAGTTCGAGGGCTTGGTTAAGGTGTACTCCCTTGGTGTTGAGTCCCTCGAGCGCAAGGCATTCTTGCGGCTTGCCGAGCGACCGTCAAGGCCGATTCGCTGCCATGTTCGGCGGCTTTCCCGTTGCCGATGCCCGCGTCTTTGCAAGACCTTCCCAACTCCCGACTTCGCAGCTGCCAGCCAAGGCTCGAAGGCCCCGGCGTCCTCTGCCGCATCTCCCAGCCGCATGGCTGGTCGCCTTTCGTCCGCCGGGCCGAGGCGAACCGCCGGAGGCGGGTTGGTCGGATTTTCCGAGCGGAGGGAGCGGAGCGACCGGAGTCCGGAAAATCCGGCGCGGCGTTCCGCCGCGCCGGGGCGGCCGGCCGGTCATGCCGCCTCCGCGAAGGCGCCGCCGTAGGCTTCCGCCGGAGTTCGGCCGCCCAGCGAGAAGTGAGGACGCGATCCGTTGTAGAAGCGCATCCAACGGGCGATCACGCGCTCCGCCTCGAAGCCGTCGGCCAGGTCGTGGAGGTACACCGCCTCGTACTTCAGCGAACGCCACAGCCGCTCGATGAACACGTTGTCCATGCACCGGCCCCGGCCGTCCATCGAGCACCGCGCCCCCGACTCCAGCACCCGCCCGGTGAACGCCAGGCTGGTGAACTGCGCCCCCTGGTCGGTGTTGAAGATGCCGGGCGCCGCGCCGCCGCCGAGCGCGTCCTCCAGCGCCTCGACGCAGAACGCCGCGTCCATCGTGTTCGACAGCCGCCACGACAGCACGAACCGCGTCGCCCAGTCCATCACCGCCACCAGATACAGGAAGCCGGAGCGCACGGGGATGTAGGTGATGTCCGCGCACCAGACCTGGTCCGGGCGCTCCACGGCCACGCCGCGCAGCAGGTACGGATGCACCTGGTGCTCGGCGCTCGGCGCACTCGTGCGCGGCTTCGGGTAGACGGCGTCCACGCCCATCAGCCGCATCAGGCGGCGCACCCGGCGCCGACCGGCAACGACGCCCTCCCGCCGCAGATGCATCGACATCCGCCGGCTGCCGTAGAACGGACACTCCATGTACAACTCGTCGATGCGCCGCATCAGCTCCAGGTTCGCCGCGCTCTCGCCAGCCGGCTCGCGGTACAGCGACGCCCGACCGACCGCCAGCAGCTCGCACTGCCGGCTCAGGCTCAGCGGGCCGTCGCGCTCCACCATCGCCAGGCGCTCCGGGCGGCTCAGTGCGCCAACCCGCGCCGAAAAAAATCCCGTTCCATCGTCAGCTCCCCGATCTTCGCGTACAGCTCCTTCGCCAGCGCCTCGTCCGCGCCCGACTTCCGGCTCGACGCGAACACCTCGCCCAGGCCCTCCACCGCCTGCTTCTTCCACATGCCCACCTGGTTCGGATGCACTCCGTGCTTCGCCGCCAGCTCCTGGATCGTCCGATCTCCGCGCAGCGCTTCCAGCGCCACCCGCTTCTTGAAGTCCGCCGTGAACCGGCGCCTCTTCGCTGTCATTCCATGCCTCCTTCAAGGCGTGGAATACACCTTAACCGACTGCCTCAAAAAGCAGGACCAGCTCACGCGGGGCATCTCGATGGAAGCACTCGTGCGCCAGTTCATCCACGAGTGGCGGGAAAGATCACAACGCCACGCGACACCGGCGGAAGCGTTCAAGCGGCACTTCGGCCCAGAGCACGGCGTGGAGTTGCCGCCTCGCGGACGCTATGGTTGCCGACCAGTGGAATTCGAGAGCTAAACGAACGCAACGCAGAATAGCCACTACTTGGCTGTACGGGACAACTGCCGTTCAAGCCACTCCCACAGACGTTCGAAGTGCGGACAGCGCTGCTTTACGATTTCTGGATCGATTCGGCAGAGCAGTTCGCTGGCATGTCGTATCTTGCGGTAGCTGCCCTTTGACGTAGCAGCGGTCGCTCGATCCAGCGCTCGTGCAAGGTCGGATTTGGATACGTCCTCGAGCGTCGCACGACGAGGCAGCCGACTGCGCTCGAATCCACTCCCGTAGTACCTGCCCAGCGCACCAACGTCGGCGACGATCCATGTTTCCATCACTTGCACCATCAAATGAACTGCGTCACCGTCGGCGAACTGTAGCTGCCAGCCGTCGCGCCGCGCTAGATGAGCGGTGGGCGTGGTCGAGACAGGTGCCTCTGAATCCACCAGAAGCGCCGCGATCGTGTCGCTCCCGTTTGCCGCATTGCGAAACGCCTTGAACGCCGCGTCGCGCCCTCCGCAAGCCACCAGCCGCCAACGCAGCCGCTGGCGCTGCGCGATTTCCTTCAAGGGCATGAGCAACGCATCCATGCCCGTGCGAAGCGCTGCTCTTCCGTCGCGGCTGTCTCCGCCGCCTTCCATGTAGATGGCAATGCCCGTCATGGGTTGGCGCCGAGTTCGCCCATGCGCCAGAGGTCGCCGAGCCGGTACTCGTCCAACCAAGCAGCGAGTTGGCTGGGGTCCAGTCGCCGCAACACCGTGCCGTCGCCCAAGCGCTCACAGGCGACAACCGCATCTACATGGTCGGTGAGCGCGGAAACCAGCGCATCGGAGTGTGTCGTGACGATGAGCTGCGTTCTCGCCGACGCTTCCACAAGCAGTTCTCCGAGCAATGGCAGTGCGTCTGGGTGGAGGCCCAGCTCCGGTTCCTCGATGCAGAGCAACGGCGGCGGATTGTGGGCGAGCAATGCCGCCGCCAACGCGACAAAACGGATCGTTCCATCCGAGAGACGGGTCGCCGGAATAGGCGCACCGAAACCACGTTCGTGAAGATAGAACTGCACCGTGCCCCCGGAAATGCGCGTCGATAGGCGCTCGAATCGCGGGTAGAAGCGCCGCACCAGTCCGTCCAATCTCTCCCTGCCGCCGTCGTGCTCGATTTGATTGAGCACCAGCGCGAGATTGCGGCTGTCGGCCAGAAGCCTGTCTTCCGGCAAGTCGGCGGGCTGTGGCTGCCGGAGAGCGACGTAGCGCCCGAACGACCATTCGCGGAAGGTGTGGAAGGCGCCGAGTCGTTCGCCCACCCAAGTGACTTCCGGGTACAGATCCGGGTCCTTCCGTTGTGCGAGGACGGACTGATCGGGCCGAAGGTTCTCTCGTTGGAGACGGCGCGGTGCGCCGCCGGCAACCGTAATCGTCGGATTGCCTTCCTGAAATCGATAGTAGAAGAACACGTCGGAGCCTGCCGTGCCCTGCTTCGGGGCGGCTTCCTCAATGGCCTCGTCAGTGACCTCTACCCGGCTCTGCACGGCATCGAACCGGATGCGGTAGCGCAGTGGTCGTCCCGTTGGCGCTCCCGCCAATGTCGCGTCGATCTCGGCCGGGCCGCCGCCTTCGCCTTTCCAGAGCCATTCGCTCGCGCCGCCGCCGTCACGAATCGTCGCGGCCAGATCGCGTGGCATGGCCGCCAGCAGTTCTATCGCCTCGATCAGATTGGACTTGCCGGATCCGTTTGGGCCGATGAGGACGTTCAGATCGAGCAAATCCAGAGGCGCCGAGTCTGGCGCGAATGAGAGCAGGCCGCTTAAGCGCAAGGTCCGAATGGACATCGCCTCTCCCTCATGCCTTGGCGCGGCGCAAGCGCAATCCGACGGCGCCAGCGCCCTAGGGCGCGTGCCGCGAGCCACACAGCCTCGACCGGCGGCACAGTGCCGTCGCCCGTTGTGAAGCCCCTTGTGGGTCTGATCCCATAGGTCGGCAGTATACGGCGTGGGCTGTGGCGGTCGGGCGCGGTGCGGCGCGGTGGACAGCCAGTCCATTTAACCACTGCGCCGCTGGTTGTCATGATAATCAGCGACTCCACTGCGGATTTGCACGGACGCGCTACCGCAATTGAAAGACCGTGAATACCGCCGACAGCGCCATGCCGGGGATCAGCAGCACGCAGTAGGCGGATGTGAGCACGGCCCATTTGATGGCGGTTCGCACGCGGCCGTTGCCGTAGTAGCGCCGCAGCGCGAGGTAGTGGTAGGCGAGCAGCCACAGGAAGAGCAGCAGCTCGAGCACGTCGAAGACGTCCCAGCCGTCGTCGTCCGGGCCGAGCTTGATGCGCGACTCGCGCAGTTCCCGCTCGCTCGCGTCTTCGCCTTCGCTTGCCGGAACGTCGGCGACGGCCTGTGCAGCGGGCGGCGCTTCCAGTGCGTCGCGGTTGCTGCGTTCGCTTGGCGCGGTGGCTGGCGCTTCGGGAATGGCCGCGGCACCCGTGCCCAACGCATCGTTGCGGGCGGCTTGGACAGCGGCGATGGTCGGAATGTCGGCCCGGTCGTGCGGCCCGTCCGGCCCTCGTCCTGGGCCGTCTTCCGGCAGCAGCATCGAGACCGCCAGCACGATGAACGCGAACGTATGCATCTGCACCGCGAACACCAGATGTTCCGTGAAGAAGCGATGGCTGCCGAGGAAGAAGAACATCAGCAGCAAGGCATACGCCGGCAGCGTCACGAACATCGCCAGCGGCAGGTTCTCCACGAACTGCGAGGCCACTGCGGCAGGATCTGCTGCGACATCGACCAGGCGCGCCAGCGCATAGCGCTTCCAAGCGTCGTCGTCGCTGCTCGCATCCTCTTCGACGTAGTTCGCAAGGCCGACGATCGCGCCCTTGGACCACACCATCCCGGGTCGGGCGATGATCTCGTCCACTTTGCGCTGTTGCGAGGGCGGCAGCAGCGCTTTCAAGGCCGCGGTGTCGGTGGCGCGCGCCTTGTCGATTTCCACCCGCACGGCGGCTGGCCCGCGCTCCTGCATGGCTTCTCGATCCAAACGCCGAGGGCGAAAGTCGTCGAACGAGAGCAGGAAGAAGAAGAGGATGCTGGTGAAGAGGTAGAGGCGCACTGGCGACATGTAGCGGGCGCGGCGGTTGCGCGAGAACTCGCTCGGCAGTTCGCCTGGGCGCAGAAACAGCGGCGGCAGCGTGCGGCGAATGCGCGAATCGAGCTCGAATGTCTCCTTCAAGATGTCGCCGAGCAGCGGCGGCAGCGAGCGGATGTAGTCGCGGTCGTTCTGCCCGCACTTGGGGCAGAAGCGGGCGTCGCGGGGATGGCCGCAGTTGGCGCACGGATGCGCGGGCGCTGCCGGATCGCCGCCGGACTCAGTTGCGGCGGACATCGCGGAACGGCCCGCCGTCCATGCGCGGCTCCTTGGGCAGCCCCAGCACCCGCTCGGCGATGATGTTGCGTTGGATTTCGTCCGTGCCGCCGGCGATGGAGGTGGCCGGAACGGAAACCAGAATCTCGGCGATCAATCCGTCGAGCGCGCCGTCCGGCCCGGCCAGCATGGCGTCCGCGCCGGCGATGAGCGTGTGGACGTGGCAGGCGAGGCGGGCGACATGGCTGCCGGCCAGCTTGCCGAGCGACCCCTCGGGCCCTTGCGGCCTTCCCTGCTCCTGGGCGGCGCGAGCGCGGTGCGCCGTCCATTCGGCGCTGCTCGACAGCGTGAGCAGCCGGGCGATTTCCTGGCGCACCACCGGATCGCCGATGGCGCCGGTGGCTTCGGCGCGTTCCACCACCAGATCGACGCGCCCGGCGCGTTGCGGATACCACCTGTACGGCTCGTTGGCGATGGCCTGTTCCTCGCGCTCTTCGGCGTAGATCGAGCCGTTGCGTTCCACTTGGCGCCCGCCGCCGCCGATGCGGTCCGCGCCGCGCCGTTCGTGGGCGAGGGTGGTGATGGCCACCTGCCAGCCGTTGCCGGTGCTGGAAATCTGGTCTTCCGGCGCCACGCGGGCATCGGTGAAGAACACTTGGTTGAACGACGCATGGCCGTTCATCTGCTTGAGCGGGCGCACGTCAACGCCGCTCTGGTGCATGTTCAGGATGAAGTAGGAAAGCCCTTGGTGCTTGGGCGCGTCCCAATCCGTGCGCGCCAGCAGCAGGCCGTAGTCCGCATGGTGGGCGCTGGTGGTCCACACCTTCTGGCCGTTGACGATCCACTGCTCGCCGTCGAACTCGGCGCGACTTGCCGCGCCGGCGAGGTCGGAACCGCTGCCCGGCTCGCTGAAGAGCTGGCACCAGGTGTCTTCGCCGGTAAGGATGCGGCGCAGATACTTGGCCTTCTGCGCGTCGGTGCCGTGTTCCAGCAGCGTTGCCGCCGCCAGCAGGCGAATGCCCGTCTTGGAAACGCCCACCGCGCCGATGCGCGCGAACTCTTCCTCCACGACCGGCGCCAGCGCTTGGGGCAGGTCGCGCCCGAACCAGTCCTTCGGCCACGTCGGCATTCCCCAGCCCGAGTCGGCGAGCTTGCCGCGCCACTCGGCCAGGCGCGCGTTCGGATCCCAGTTCGCGTCCAGCCAAGCGCGGGCTTCTGTTCGGACGGTCTCCGCCTCGGCGCCGTCCGAGGGCGCGTCTTGCGCGGTACTCGGCTTGGTCGGCGCGGTGGATTCTTGCGGCATCTTCCAGCGCAGCAAGCGTTCCCGGTGCTCCGTCGGGCTGCCGAGGAACATCTCGGAACTCTTGGCGCGCTTGTACCAGAGGTGCGTGTCGTTGTCCCAGGTGAAGCCGATGCCGCCGTGGATCTGGATGCAGTCCTTCGCCGCCTGCATGTAGGCATCCGACGCCGCGGCCTTGGCGAGGCTGGCGAGGGCCGGCAAGCCGGCGTCTCCTTCGGCAGCGGCATTGGCCGCTTGGTAGGCCGCGGATTTCGCCAGTTCCACGGTGAGCAGCAGTTCCGCGCAGCGATGCTTGATGGCTTGGAACGAGCCGACCGCCCGCCCGAACTGCACCCGCGCTCCGGCGTAGTCCACGGCGGATTCGAGCAGGCGCTGCGCGCCGCCCACCATCTCGTTGGCCAAGGCCACTTCGCCGAGGCGAAGCGTCGTCGCCAATGCGTCTCCAGCCCCGCCCTCGGCGCCGATCAGCCGAGCGGGCGTGTTCTCGAAACTGATCTCGGCGAGCTTGCGCGTGGGATCGAGTGGAACGAGCGGATGCCGCGAGAGGCCCGGCGCATTCGCTTCAACGGCGTAGAGCGTTTGCCCGAAGGCACCGCCCCGACCCCACGCCGGCACGAGCAGCAGGTCGGCGTTGCAGCCGTCCAGCACATAGCAATGGGCGCCGTTCAGCACGCCATCGTGCGCCACGACTTCCATGTTGTACTCGATCTCCCAGCGCCGCTCCGTCTCGCCGAACACCAGCGTGGCCAAGCGCTCGCCGGAGGCAATGGCCGGCAGCAGCTCGCCCTTGTCGTCTTCGCTGCCGGCGTGGAGGATCGCCGTGGCGGCAAGCACGGTGGAGGAGAAGTACGGCCCGCAGTACAGCGCCCGCCCCATCTCTTCCAGCACAATCGCCAGCTCCGCAAACGAGAATCCCTGCCCGCCGTAGCGCTCGGGAATGTGGACCCCGCCCACCGCCAGCTCGTCGTGCAGACGCCGCCACACATCGGCGTCGCAGCCAGCATCCGTCTCCATCAACCGCCGCACCTCGCTGGCCGGCGAGTGCTGCGCGAGGAAACGCCGCACAGCATCGCGCAACTGCGCCTGTTCTTCGTTGAAGACGAACTGCATGGGCCTACTAGGAACGCATCGGACGGAGTGTTCGCACCATACCCGAATCGTCCGCTGCTCGCAGGCACGGCCCGCTGCCGACGGCTCCCAGAGTGTGGCGTGGTAGTTTCGGTACCGGAGACGGAGCATGGCATTGGCTCTTAACGGGGGTCGAAAGAGAGAGATCCGGTGAACCAAGCGGTCCTCAAGCAGTCGGTGCGCAGGTGGCCAACGGCAACGGCCTTTCATTGGCTCGCTTCCTTCCTTGAACGCGCAGAGCACGATCCCAACGTCCTCGCGGTGATCGTCATTGGATCCGCCGCAAGACCGAACGTCGCTTCCGACGACCTCGATTTGATGGTGCTGTGCCGCGATAGGAAACTGTTGAGGGAGAAGGCCCCCATCGAGGTGGATGTTCGGAAGGCGAACGTCGGCAGCGTGGAGACGGATATCCGCTCTAGGCAGGATGTTGCCATTTGGACGGTGCGCTTCGGCCTGCCGCTGCTGGACAAGGACGGCATCTGGAACAACATCAGTCGTCGTTGGCGAAGCCGGTTGCCGCTTCCGGATCCAGCCGTGGCGTTGGATCGTGCCGCGGCGGCGCAAGTGCGCATGGAGAAAATGCGCGCTGTTGGTGACGAAGACGCATGCAGGGAACTGGATATTTCCTACCGGACACACCTTGCGCGTGCGGCTTTGGCGAGTGCCGGCGTACAGCCTGCGTCACGGCCCGAACTGTCGTCGCAACTTCGGGAGCTTGGCGAAACCGCGCTTGCCGACGACCTTGAACGAGCGCTGTCCTACAGGAGAGGGGCCCCGGGAATGTTCGACGGCGAGCAGGGGCATTCCCGCATGAAAAGGGTGTCAACCGAATCAACGACGTAACGCCATCGCACGCCGACAGCGTGGAGACAGACATCCGCTCCCGGCGGAACATCGCCATTTGGATTCCACACGGCTCGGATTGCTTCAGGCCCCCCCCCCCCAATCGTCGGCTGGGTGGATTTCCCCTTCCCAGACACGGCGGGAGTCCTCCACAGAGTATTGCCCGGTTCTGATCTCGGCGATGCCGTAGTCTGGAAGCGGAACCTCGGCAAGGCATGGGCCTGTTTCCCCTTCTTCGCCGAACCAATCGCCATGCCGCGCCAGCATGAAGTCGAGGTTGTTGAAGCCATGCGCTTCGCGGCCATCGTCGAAGTCGTCTCCTGCCGGCACCAGATGCAGGAAGAACGGCGTGTCGACGTCCGCCCGTTCGCATGCCGCCTTCACGTAGACCAAGGCGTCTTCCACGACATAGACGTCGAATCCACGCTGATGCGCCGAGTCCGCCCGGATCGCCGGTGGCCGGCCTCCAACCAGAGCCGCCACCGCCTCGTCCAGCGGCGCGCGGCGCACCTGCACCGGGTCAAGATGCCCGTGCGGCAGCAGGATGTCGCTGCTGCACACCCCGTCCGCCGTCTGCGTCCAGTCGCTGACCGCCCCGACCCTTCCGCCGAAGGTCCACTCCGCCACGTCGTTCGCGTCGGCCGTGCAGTCCCAGGCGAACGCCTGCACGGTCCGGCCCACCACCAGGAGCTCGATGCCGTCCGCCTGGGGCTCGAGGTAGGGGGCAATCCTCTCCCGAAACCAGGACGCGCCGTCGACCTGCGACAAAGCCCACTCGGGGTCGTTGTGGTAGAGCTTGAACTGCGGCGCGTCTCGCGGGCGAGGGCCCTGCGCCGCCTTGAACAGGTAGTGCTTGTCGGAATCCAGGGTACGACCACCATACATGTTGCCGAAGTGGAAGAGGCCGTGGCGCCGCCAGAACATGCCTTCCCTGTCCTCTTCGATCGCCTCCTTGTAGCCGTAGGAGTTGACCATTCCATCCAGATTCATCACCGGCAGACGCGAGAAGTAGCCGATGGCACCGGCGTCCCAGGATCCCACCAGCGTGCCCTCCGGCAGCAGGCGATCCATGACCGCCACGCCCATGTAGGCGCGGACGTTCCAGTCCTTCCTCTTCACCTCGTCCCTTGCGGCATCGACGAACCGGAACGGCGCGGCGAAGTCCACCTGTGCGGCGAGTACCGTCGCCGCCGCGACGATCGTCCCTAGGCGCAGAATGTCCGCCGCGCGCGGCAGCTTCGGCGCCACGAAGCGGCGGACGAGGTAGATGCCGACGCAGCACCGCAGCGGCACGACGAGCGCCTCCATCAGATACGCCGGAACGTAGTACCAGTGCTGGAACGAATGGTTCGGATGCATGAAAAGGACGTCGTGCGCGAACTTGGCCAGATGGCCCGCGGCCAAGCCGAGAACGCCCGCCGCGAAGGCCAGCAACAGCGCGTCCTCGCGGCTGCGGGAACCGCGCGCGAGCCACCATACCAAGAGCGCGTAGACGCACACCTCCAGCGCGGTCAGGAGTTCGCCGTCGAAGGGTTCCGACCGTGCGAACGCCTCGAAGCTCTCCACCAAGCCATAGCCGCCTTCCCGTTCCCACTCGCGCTGCGACCACCATGCCTTGACCGCCCCGCTCACCGGCACCATGCCGCCGAAGACGATGCCGTTGTAGGCGAAGTAGACGAGGACGCCAGCGAAGGCACCGGCGAGCGGCACCACGGCCCGCAGCCGCAAGAGCTGCCCCCCCCCCCCCCGGCAAGAGGCAATGCCCAGTCCGCACGGCCCGCCGCGCTGGCCAAAGAGCCGTCGCGAGCACGGGACAGCCGGCCCGACCACTCGAGGAAGCCCAGCGCCGCCGTCGCCGCCACCGCGACGGCGGCGCATTCCAGGCGCGCCCAGGGCAGCGCGAAGGCCACCGCCGCAAGCGGCCAGCGCCAGCGCGCCGGGTCGCGCGCGAAGAGGCACATGGCCAGCAACAGCAGCCCCAGCATGAACAGCACCAGGGCCGCCTCCAAGCCGAACAGCATGCCGGTCTGCGCATAGAGGGCTGGCAGCACCGCGAACAGCAGGAACCACGGCAGCCGCGCCACGCGCGCCGCAACGGCGACCAGCGCCACGCCGCCAGCGATGAGCACGATCTCGAGCGCCTTGAAGGCGAACAGCGCCTCGGTCTTGTCGAACACCCAGTAGAAGGGCGTGAGCAGGAACAGCCACAGCGGGTGGTAGCCGTTGGTGCGGGTGAGGCCGCCGTCGAAGGTCGAGAACCTGCCCTCGGCCATGTGGTAGGCGATCTGGTAGTAGTAGAACGCATCGTCGTAGCTTAAGTCGCGCAGCAGGTTGAAGAGGTCGAAGCGGTCGAGCATGTACCAGGCGAAGGCCGCCCCGTAGCCCAGGATGCCGGCGACGAACAGCGCGAACAGCGTGTTGCGAAAGGGCGCAAGGGCGCCCGCTGACAACCGTTCGTGAACGACGACCCAAGCCGGCCAACGCCCGGTCCACGCCTGCGCCGCGGTTCCCGACCGCTTCAAGCGCCCTCCGTCCTCAGCCGGCGCGACTTGCGATGTTGGCCTCCCAGATTGGAACCTCCGCCAGAAAGGACGCGATCGCCCCTTTCCTCGCCAAGCCAGTCGCCAGCGCGAAGACAAGATTGATGAAGCCGGTCGACTCGCGGTTCTCGTCGAAGTCGCCGCCGGCCGGCGCTACTGCGGCGTCAGTCGGCGGCCGAGCGCTTCACGGGCAACTCCACGAAATCGCCGGCGCGCTGCTCGCGGTTGGCCAGCATCGCTTCGCGCATTTCGGCGTTCTGCAGGAACGAGGCGTTCCAGATGGCGATGTAGTCCAGGCCGTCGGCGGTGTCGTGGTCGCGGGCGTAGTTGATCATGCGCTTGCAGCCGTAGACGGCAAGCGGCGGCTTGCTGGCGATCTCGCGGGCGATGCCGAGCACGCCGTCGAGCATGGCGCTCTGATCCTTGAAGACGCGGTTCACCAATCCGACCTCTTTCGCTTCGGCGGCGGCCATGCGCCGGCCGGTGTAGGCGAGCTCGCGCACAACGCCCTCCGGGATGAGCTTCACCAGCCGTGGAAAGGTGCCGACGTCCGCGGTCATGCCGATGTTGATTTCGAAGATGGTGAAGAAGGCGTCCTCGGTGGCGTAGCGCATGTCCGCCGCGCACACCATGTCCACGCCGCCGCCGATGCAGCCTCCCTGCACCGCGGCCAGCACCGGAATGCGGCACTCCTCCATGCAGCTGAACGCCTTCTGCAAGTGCGACGTGCTGTCGTAGAAGGCCGCGCCGTGGCGGATGCGGGCCGCTCTTGCATCTTGCTTCGCTCGCGCTTGCTTGTGCGCTTGCAGCGCTTTCGCCAACGTTTCCTTTGCGTCGCTCGTAATGTCGGCGTGCGCCTTGTCGTTGCGCGAACTCGCAATCAACGCTTTGCGTATCGCGTCCCGCGTGACAGCGTCGCGTTCGCCCTCTTCGAGGGCGTTCAGTCGCTCGTCTTTCGAGTAGAGTTCAACGCATTGTGACAGACGCCTGTTCAAGCGCTTTCGCCAGCCACGAACGTGCTTCATGTCCGTCTTGCTCGTGGCGTTGCTGGCGCTTTCTCCATAGTGTTCTTGCAGATGCGCCTGCACACGGTCGTCGTCGACGCTTTCGCCGTTCACCATGCTGTCAAATATGTACAACATAATAATCGCATTGCGATTGTGTTTTTGCGCCGTGTCGCTCCCTGCGCCATCGAGCGCGTTGATGCCCTTGCCCGCGGGCGCTTCGCCGCCACTGAACGCCGCCAGATCCATGCCGGCCGAGAAGTGTGGCCCGGTGGACGAGAGCACGATCGCCCGCGCCTTCGCGTTGCCGTCGATGTCCGCCACGATTTCCGGCAGTTCCCGCCAGAACGCCGGATTCATGCTGTTGCGCTTCTCTGGCCGCGACAGCACGACGTGCGCCACGCGCTCCTTGATTTCCACTTGGAAGCTCTCGTAGGCCACTTGCCCGCCCCTTGGTAATTCGAGTTCGCCAATGGTTACACGTTCAGCCGCTCGGCGCGATTTCGGCGAATCATGGCCCACGCGACAATCGGCGCAGGCAGAAGCACGGCAGCCGCAATCCAAGCGAACCCCGGCTGGTTCCACACGATGGGATTGGCGAGGAACGCCATCGTCGTGAAGACCACCATGCCGCCCCACATGGTCTTCGGTCGTGCCTTGCACAAGGCGTCTACGCTGGCGTAGAGCCCCTTGACCATCTCGCGTTCCTTTTCAGTACCAGGCCGCCGCGCTCGCCGCTCGGTGGCTACGGCGGAATGAACCCTATCGCAAGTGAGCGCTCGCTACTCGTCCAGGAAGGCAGAAAGCAGCCGCAGCAGGCGGGGTCGTGCCGCGCTCACCACGGCGCGCATGTCGTCCACGGTGATCGGGGCGTCGCCGCGTCCAGCCGCTGGATTGACCACCAGGCAGACGCCGGCGTAGGGGAGGGAAAGTTCGCGGGCCAAGGCGGCCTCGGGCATGGCGGTCATGCCGACCACGGTGCAGCCGTCGCGTTCCATGCGGTCGATTTCCGCTGCCGTTTCCAAGCGCGGGCCTTGGGTGCAGCCGTAGCCGCCGTCTTGAACGACGTCTTCGCCGATGCGTTCGGCGGCGGCGGCGAGGCGTTGCCGCAGATCGGGGGCGAAGGGATTGGTGAAGTCCGCGTGGAAGATCGTCGCGCCGCCGGAGAACGTGTGGGCACGGCCCCACGTGTAGTCGACGATCTGCGACGGCAGCACCAAGTCGCCGTTCTTCAAGGCGCGGGCGATGCCGCCGACGGCGAACACGGCCAGCACGGCTTGGGCGCCGGATTCGCGCAGCAGCCACATGTTCGCCCGGTAGTTGATTTCGTGGGGCAAAAGCGCGTGGTCGTCGCCGTGGCGGTTGAGGAACAGCGCGTTGGGGAAGCGCGGCGAACGCTTCGGCAGCGCCGATGCCGGGCCGAAGGGGGTGTCCAAGGCGTCGGCGGCAGGAGCGCTTGCGTCGTCCAGCGCGGCGAGCCCGGTGCCGCCGAGCACCGCGATGTTCATTTCGCCGCCTCCAGTGCGCTGGGCAAGGACGGCAGGGCGTAGATGGCGGAGAGCTGCCGAAACGCGCCATCGTGATCCATGCCGCGCCCGACGAGAAACTCGTTCGGCGCTTCGAGGGCCACGAACTCCGCCGAGGCGACGGCGCCGGGCACGTCCTTGCGCACCAGCACCGCGGCAAGCACGGTGGACGCTTGGGCTTCGAGCGCCTCGCGGGCGGCGCGCAGCGTCGAGCCCGCGTCGAGCACGTCGTCCACCAGCAGCACGGTGCGGCCTGCCAGGGGCCGCTCCAACGAGCGCACGAAGCGCAAGTCGCCGCCGGTGCGCCCGTCGTAGCGGGTGACGTGGATGTAGTCGAGTTCCAAGTCGAAGTGGAAGCGCCGCAGCAGGTCGGCGGTGAAGGGCAGTGCGCCGTTCATCATGCACACGACGACCGGCCGCGCATCCCACAGCCGCACCGCCAGCGCCACCGCGAGGCGGTCCACGGCGGCGTCTATTTCCGCCGCGGAAAACACGCGGCGGCTGCCGGGGGGCAGGTCTGGCGTCACGTGGCGTCTTCTCCGTCGGCTCTGCCGGCTTGATGCACAGGCTCGGCCGAGGGCGCGTTCTCGACGTGCAGCGTCTGCGTGGGAAACGCGATTTCCGCGCCGCGGGCTTCGACGATGGCGGCGATCCGCAGCAGCACGTCTTCCTTCACCGCGTGGAACTCGACCCATGCGGTGGTCCTGGTGAAGGTGTAGATCATGATGTCGAGAGACGACGGCCCGAAGTTCAGGAAGTTGACGATCAGCGTGGCTTTCGAGTCGATGTCCGGGTGGCTCCGCAACATGGCGCGGATGTCGTCCACGATGGCGCGCAGTTCGGCGATGTCGTCGTAGCGCACGCCCACGATTTCGTAGATGCGCCGATTCTTCATGCGCGACGGATTCTCCACCGTCAGCGTGGCGAAGGTCGCGTTCGGCACGTACAGCGGACGCTGGTCGAACGTGCGGATGCGCGTGAGCCGCCAGCCGATGTCCTCGACCGTGCCCTCGATGTCGCGGTCCGGCGAGCGAATCCAGTCGCCCACCTGGAACGGGCGGTCGAGAAAGATCATCAATGCGCCGAAGAAGTTGGCCAGGAGGTCGCGCGCGGCGAAGCCCACCGCCAGCCCGCCGAGGCCGCCGAAGGCGAGCACGCCGGCGATGGAGAAGCCCAAGGACTGCAACGCCATCAGCGCCGCCGTGATGATGATGGACGCGCGCACGAGCTTCGCCACCACCGATGCGGTGGTCACGTCCAGCGGCTTCTCGCGCGCGGTGGCGTCCGTCAGATTGCGCTCGACGGCGCTGACGAAGCGCACGCCGAACCAGGCCAGCAGCCAAGCCGCGGCCACGTCGCGCATGGCGTCGATGTAGTCGAAGATCTCCGATTCGGCGTCGCGCCCGGCCACTTCCGCGGCGAACAGGATGCCGAAGCACCAGATCGCCCAGCCGATGGGCTTGCGCGCCGCTTCCAGAAGCGCGTCGTCGTAGACCGTGCGCGTGCGTCCAAGCTGCTTCGCCAAGCGGTCGAAGGCGAGCTTCGCGGCGGCGCGCAACAGCAGCGTCGCCAGCACGACGACGAAGACGTAGGCGCCCCAGGTGTTGTTCAGCAACGCCTCGAGCGCGACATCCGCCCAATCCATGATCCCGCCCCGGGTGTCGAGCGGCATAGTTTAAGCGGTGCGGTGCCTCGTGCGGCAACGACAGCCCACGCGGCCCGGCATCGCAACGAAAAAAACGGTTCACATCGGCGCGAATGCTCCATATAATCGCAGTCAAATTGGATGCATGGACAGCCTGCCAAGATGAACAAGCTCACCAATCGCCAAGCCGAGGTGCTCGACCTCATCAAGGACTACATCTCCGAACGGGGCTATCCGCCCACGCGGGCGGACATCGCGCACGAACTGCGCTTCAAGTCGCCCAACGCGGCGGAGGAACACCTGAAGGCGCTGCGGCGCAAGGGGCACATCGAGATCGTGCCCGGCACGTCGCGGGGCATCCGCCTGATGGGAGACACCGGCCTGCCCATCGTCGGGCGCGTCGCCGCCGGCGATCCCATCCTCGCCGTCGAGAACATCGAAGACACCTTGGACGTGCCGCCGGAAACGTTCCGCCCGAACGCCGACTTCCTGCTGCGCGTGAGGGGCGAGAGCATGCGCGACGTCGGCATTCTGGACGGCGACCTGCTGGCGGTCCACAAGACGCAGAGCGTGCGCAGCGGCGACATCGTGGTGGCGCGCATCGACGACGACGTCACCGTCAAGCGCTTGCGGCGCAAATCGCGGGACAAACTGCTGCTGCTGCCGGAGAACCCGGATTTCGAACCCATCGAGGTCCATCTGCGGCGCCAGGAGTTCCAGATCGAGGGCTTGAGCGTCGGCGTGATCCGGCGCGAGATCTAGGCCGCGCCCGCCCTGCGCGAGCATCCTGGCGGCGGGTGCGTTCGAGCTTGCTCGCGAACGCCGTGGGGTCGCGCTCTTCGGGAAGGCGCTAGCCCCGCGCTGCCGCCGCCCGCTTCGCCTTGGCCTTGGGGCGTTTTGCCGGCGCCCGCTTCGCCTTTGCTTTTGGGCGCTTCTTCGGCGCCGGCACCGTCTGCCGCCAGGCGCCGTCGCGGTAGAAGGCAGTCCAGCCGGTGGCCTTGCCGTTCTTCTCCGAGGCGACGAACTGCTCGCGGCTCTTGCGCGAGAAGCGCACCAGCGCCGGATTGCCGTCGGCGTCGGCTTCCGGCGCCGAGAGCAGATACGCGAACTTGGGATCCAGCTCGTTGCCGTGGGCCTTCAGTTCGCTCACCGAGGGCGGGCGCGTCTCGCGGTGCTTGGGGAATTGGCTGGCGGCTAGGAATATGCCAGCGGCGCCGTCGCGCAGCACGTAGTGGTCGTCCACCGCGGCGCATTTGAGCTCCGGCATCGGCACCGGATCCGCCTTGGGCGGCGCCGGCTGGCCGTTACGGAGCAGCTTGCGGGTGTTCTTGCAGGTCTCGCTCGTGCAGCCGAAGAACTTGCCGAAGCGTCCGTTGCGCAACTGCATCTCGGCGCCGCACTTGTCGCATTCGAGCACCGGCCCGTCGTAGCCCTTGATGCGGAACTCGCCATGCTCCACCTCGAAGCCAGCGCACTCCGGGTTGTTGCCGCAGACGTGCAGCTTGCGCGTCGCGTCCACGAGGTAGCTGTCCATCGGCGTGGCGCAGATGGGGCACTTGCGCTTCGCGCGCAGCAGTTTCGATTCGCCCTCGTCGTCCTGCTCCACGTCGACGGCTTCGTCGCCGGGGGTCAGATTCAGCGTGTTGGCGCAGCGTTCCTTGGGCGGCAGCGCATAGCCGGAACAGCCGAGAAAAGTGCCCGTGCTGGCGGTGCGGATCTGCATCGGACGGCCACAGCGCGTGCAGTCGATGTCGGTCTCGGTGGCGGCGTTGGGGCGCATGCCCCGTTCGCCCTGGGCCGTCTCCAGCTTGCTTGAGAAGTCGGAATAGAAGGCGTCGAGCAGGCTGCGCCAGGCGCGGTCTCCCTCCGCCACTTCGTCGAGGTCGGTCTCCATCTCGGCGGTGAACGAGTAGCTCATCAGGTCCGGGAAGTTCTCCACGAGGCGATCCGTCACCAGTTCGCCGATGCGTTCGGCGTGGAAGCGCCGCTTCTGCAAGCTCACGTAGCCGCGTTCCTGGATCGTGGAAATGATGGGCACGTAGGTGGAAGGCCGGCCGATGCCGCGCTTCTCCAACTCGCGCACCAAGGTCGCTTCGCCGTAGCGCGGCGGCGGCTTGGTGAAGTGCTGGTCGGCTTGCGCGTCGAGCAGCGCGAGCCGCTCCCCGGCGGCGAAGGCCGGCAAGACGGTGTCGCCGTCGCTGCGGGGCGCGAGCACCCGGGTGAAGCCGTCGAACTTCAGGATGCGGCCCCGGGCGCGCAGCTCGAACTCGCCGGCGTCCACGGTCACGGTGCTGGCCAGGTATTCGGCGCGCGTCATCTGCGACGCGACGAACTGCCGCCAGATCAAATCGTAGAGACGGCGGCCGTCGGCTTCGACGCCGCCCGGCTCGCGCACGCCCAAGTCGGTGGGGCGAATCGCCTCGTGGGCTTCCTGGGCGCCGGCCTTGCTGGGATAGACGTTCGGCGCATCCGGGCGGTAGCGCTTGCCGTAGTTCTCGCCGATGTGGGCGCGGACGTTGGCCAACGCCTCGCCCGCCACGTTCGTGGAGTCGGTGCGCATGTAGGTGATGTGCCCGGCCTCGTAGAGGCGCTGCGCCAAGGTCATCGTCTTGCGCACGCTGAAGCCTAGGCGCACCGACGCCGCCTGCTGCATCGTGGAGGTGACGAAGGGTGGCGCGGGCCGCGTGCTGGTGTTGCGGTCTTCGCGCCCGCGCACGATGCAGTCCTGCTGCCGAAGCCGCTCGACGGCGCCGGCTGCGGTCTCCCGGTCCCTTGGGCGAAACTCCTCGCCCCGCTCCTTCACGACCTGGAAGCGCACGGATTCGTCCGTCGCGTCTGGCTTCGCCTCGGCGCGTCTCAGCTGCGCCCATGCTTCCCAGTACTCCTCGGGATCGAAGGCGCGGATTTCGCGCTCCCGTTCGACGACCAGCCGCACCGCCACCGACTGCACGCGCCCGGCGGAAAGCCCGCGCGCCACTTTCGACCACAACAGCGGCGACAGCTCGAAACCGACCACGCGATCCAGAAAGCGCCGCGCCTGCTGGGCGTCGACGCGATCCTGGTTCACCGCGGTCGGGTTGGCGAACGCCCTCTCGATGGCGCTCTTGGTGATTTCGTTGAAGACCACGCGCTGGTAGCGCTCCGGCGCTCCGCCGAGCACTTCCGTCAAGTGCCAGGCTATCGCCTCGCCTTCGCGGTCCAAGTCCGTCGCAAGGTAGATGCGGTCGGCGCGCGCCGCCAAGGCGCGCAGCTCGCGCACGACCTTCTCCTTGCCCGGGATGACCTCGTAGGCCGCCTCCCAGCCGTTCTCCGGATCCACGCCCATGCGCTGCACGAGCTGCGAGCGGCTGCGCTTCTTGCGGTATTCGGCGCGCTTGGCCGGCGACAGCTTGCGCGTCTTGGCGGCTTCCTTGGCGCGCGCTTCGGCCAGCGCCTTGGGGTCGCCGCCACGGCCGCCCACGGGCAGGTCGCGAACATGGCCGGCGCTGGACTTGACCGTGTAGTCGCGTCCCAGGTAGCGGTTGATGGTCGGCGCCTTCGTGGCCGACTCGACGATGACCAGAGAGCGGGCCATGGATCCTCTTGCCTTGCGCGCGTTTAGCGCGTTGCGAATCCGAGCGGCACAGCGCCGCCCCTACATTGGGCGGCGCATATATATGTTTGGATTCCACGCTGTCAACTCGAACGTCGCGGCGGCAGCCACGGCAAGTCGCAATGGCGGTGCCGCAACCGGGTTCCAAGAGCGGCCGGTCGTCGTGGTGCGATGCGCTTCGGCCGGATTCCCGCCGCGAACGCCAGGGACCGCTCAAGTCAGTTCGCGCTCGGCGGCGACACCTCCAAGTACCTGACGCTGGCGTCGTCGGCGCGCTTTGCGTCAAGCGCGTCGATGCCGTAGCCGGCGACAACCGCCACCGCGTCGGTCTCGAATACCGTGCTCAGCGCCTCGGCGGTGGCCCGCGCCCTTTCGATGTCCTTGGCGTGGACCTTGTTCGACGCCTCCACGGCGATCCACACCGGCGCCCGATCGGCGCGCCGCTGGGCATGGATGATGAAGTCCGTGGCCTCGAGTCGCGCGTCCTGGCCCTTCGTGATCCGGCCTTGATCCAGCGCGTCCTCGACACGGTCCGCGAAATCCACCGCCGTCTCCTGCACCGGGCTGTGTACGATCCGAGGCCGCCTGAGCTCCAGCGCCTGGCTGACCAGCGCCCTGATTCGTCGGTGCAGGCGGTTCTCCAGATCGCTGCCGTTGAGGTCCGCCACGTTGACGTTGAGGTTCGCCACGTTCTCGTTGAGGTTCGCCACATTGACGTTGAGGTCGGCCACGTTGTCTTGGAGGTCCGCCACGTTGACTTTGAGCTCGGCCACGTCGGTCTTGAGCTCGGCCACGTCGGTCTTGAGCTCGGCCACGTCGGTCTTGAGCTCGGCCACGTCGGTCTTGAGCTGCGCGACATCGGCCTTGAGCTCGGCAATGTCCTTCTCGATGCGGTTCAAGCGCGCCGGCATGCCGAGGAACTCGTTGGTCAGCAGCGCGTGCAGCAACAAGCGCTGCGCATCGGGGTTGGCCTGTAGCTCGGCGATGATGCGGGCGACCAGCGATTTGGGGTCCAGTTGCCCTTGGGCGTCCATGCGTGCTGCTCCAGCTTTGAATTGATGTTCTGACGCAAATATACACGGTGGCCGCGGCACAGTTCGCGCTTTTGTCGCGTCTTTTTGTTGCAGTCACCGCGCCTTGGCGAGCGTGCCGTGGAAGTCGGCGATGGCCTGCAGGCGCTGGCGCACTTCGTCGACCAGCGCCTCGGCGGAGCTCGTCTCGCCCGAGACGTCCGTCGGTCGCTCGACTCCCAGCCACGCGACCGCCCCTTCGCCGGCGTCCACGCCCACGCAGCCGCCGGGAAGACCGTCCACTAGGTCGCCGATCCGGTGCCAGTAGTCCTCGCTCGGCGTCGGCACGTTGCGCGGCGGGCGCAATGTCGTCCAGCCGGCGAGGTAGCGGTTCTCGCGTTCCGCTTTGAGCAGCCTCCAAGAGGGTGCGCCGAGCAGGGGCTTCGGCAGCAGCAGGCGATAGGCGGCGCAGTCGAGGCGGGCCGTGCGGGGCGCACCGCCCGAGGACACCTGCTCTTCGGCGGCGGCATCGATTTTCGGCACGGCGGTGGTTTCGACGACCAGCCCGGCGCGGCGGGCCGCGGCGCGGAGCTCGCCGATGCGCTTGTCGCGCTTCGACGGCAGCAGCCAGAGCAGCGGGCCGATGGCCAGCGCGAGCACCAGCGCGACGACGATCCAAGCCAACGACGCACCCGCAACTGCTGTTGAGACGATCTTCGAGTCTAGTGTAATGTGTGCTCGAAGCGCACAGGGCTGCCCGGTCTGCCGAGGAGTTCCAATGAGCGATTACGGTCGCATCCTTCTTGCCGTCGATCTCACCGACGAGTGCCGCCATGTCGGCCACCGTGCGAGGGCGTTGGCGCAGAAGTCGCAAGCGGAACTGCACGTCGTCCACGTCATCGAACCGCTGGCCATCGCCTACGGCGGCGACATCCCCATGGATTTGACCTCCGTGCAGGATCAGATCCACGAACAGGCGCGCTCGCACTTGGCGGATTTCGCCACGGCGTTCGGCATCGCCCAGGAGCGCCGGCATTTGGTGTTCGGCCGGCCCGAGAGCGAAATCCACCGCCTTGCCGAGTCCGAGAACATGGATCTCATCGTCGTGGGCAGCCACGGTCGCCACGGTCTGGCGCTGCTCCTCGGTTCCACGGCCAACGGCGTTCTGCACGGCGCAAGCTGCGACGTGCTGGCGGTTCGCGTCGGCCGCGACGTCGCCGCTGACGACGACGAATAGCCAGCGTCCGGCCTAGGTGAGCAACGCGCGCCGAAGGGGCGGGCCAGCAGCACTTGCCGTCGCCATCGCCGCGCTGGCCCTCGCTGCGCTGGCCGGGGTACCGGCGCAAGCAGCCGAGGGCGCCGACGAACTCTCCCTCTACGACCAGCGCATCGCCTACCGGCGCGCGATGCAGGCGCTGCGCGCCGGCCGCTCCGGCGAATACCGCCGCGAAGCGGCCAAGCTCGAGGATTACGCGCTGCGTCCCTATCTCGACTACTACGCCGTCGAGGGGCGCTTGGGATCGATGCGCCCCAAGGAGGCGAAGACGCTGCGCGAGGGCTTCTCGGACACGCCCATCGGCGGGCGCTTCTATCGGCGCTGGCTCAATGCCCAGGTGCGGCGCGGCAACTGGGACGCCTATCTCGCCAACTACGAGCCGAGCGACGACGCGGCGGCGCGCTGCAACTACGTCCGCGCCCTTTATCGATCCGGCGAACGCGAGGCGGCCCTCGATCTCGTCCGCGATCTGTGGGTGTCGGCGGAGTCCATGCCGAAGACGTGCGATCCGCTGTTCGAGGTGTGGATCGCCGCTGGGCGGCTCGATCAGGACACCGTCTGGGCGCGGCTGGAACTGGCCGTGGATGCCAACGAACGATCGTTGGCGCGCTACCTGCTGCGCTTCTTCGACAAGGACAACGCCGCCGCCGGAAAGCTCTACCACGACGCCCATGTGCGCCCGCGCCTCGCCCGCTCGCCGGCGCGCTTTCCGAACACCGAAGGCGGTCGGCGCGCTCTGCGCCACGGCCTGCTGCGCCATGCGAGAGACGACGCCGAGAACGCGCTGGCATTGTGGCAGGAGGCGCAGCGCTCCCACGACTTCGCCGCCGCCGAGCGCAGCTACGTTCATGAACAGCTGATCGCCACCGCCGCCGAGCAGGGCGGCATTCCGCAGGAAGCGGCGCCCGACGATCTGTCGGCGACAGCGATCGAACGCATTGCCTTGGCGATGGTGAAGCACCAGCACTGGGCAGCGGCGGCGCGCTGGATCACGGCTCTGCCAGAAGATCTGGCGACGAAACCGCTGTGGCGCTACTGGCTCGGCAGCGCGTTGATCGAAACGGGCGCCGAGGCGGCCGGCCGCGAACAACTGGAAGCGGTCGCGGGCCGGCGCACCTACTACGGCTTCCTGGCCGCTCTCGCCCTCGGCGCCGAGCCGCAGCTGAACGCGGCGCCGCTGCGCGGCGACCGAGACGCTTGGCAGGATCTGCTCGCGGTGCCAGCAGTGCTGCGCATGCGCGAGCTGTTCGTCGCCGGCGATTTCGTCAACGCCCGCCGCGAGTGGCGCTTCGCATTCGACGACCTCTCCCTCGACCAGCAACGGCACCTGATCGAGTTGACGGCCGACCTCGGCTGGGTGGACCAAGCCATCGTCGGCGCGCGGGACGCCGAACTGAACGACATGCTGGCGGTGCGCTTCCCGACGCCGAGCTTGAGCATCTTCCGCCGCTACGCCGCCGAGGCGGACTTGCCCGTCCACCTGCTGCTCGCGGTGTCGCGCCAGGAGAGCGCCTTCCAGATCAACGCCCTCTCCGGCGCCGGCGCGCGCGGGCTGATGCAGCTGATGCCGGCCACGGCGCGCATCGCGGCGACCCGCGCCCGGCTCAAGCGCCCGGCGACGGCCGACCTTGCGGACCCGCACACCAATGTCCGCCTCGGCGCGCATCACTTCGCCATGCTGATGGCGCGCTACGGCGGCAACCGGGCGCTGGCGGCGGCCGCGTACAACGCCGGCGAAGGCCGCGTTGCCCGTTGGCGGAAGGACGTGCGCGACATGCCGGTGACTGTTTGGATCGAACGCATTCCCTTCCGCGAGACGCGCGACTACGTGAAGGGCGTCCTTGCCTTCCAATGCGTCTACAGCCGCCTGCTCGGCGATCCGGCGCCGATGCTCGCCGCCCACGAACTCGTCGTCGGGCAATGACCGTGGCCAAGCGGAAGCGCTTGGCGGAGACTCCGCGAGCCCGTAGCGAGACGTGATCGACATCGGCGTCAATCTCGCCAATGCCGCGTTCGACAACGACCGCGACGCGGTGCTGGCCCGTGCCCGCGCCGCCGGCGTGCAGGCGATGGTCGTCACCGGCACCAGCGTTGCCGACAGCCGCGCCGCCTTGGCGCTCGCGCAGCGCCATGATGGGCTGTTCGCAACGGCCGGCGTCCATCCCCACGAGGCCAGCGCCGTGGGGGGCGACTGGCCGAAGCAGCTCGCCGAACTCGCCGCGGCCCCGGAAGTCGTCGCCATCGGCGAGACCGGCCTCGACTACTACCGCAACTACGCAGGGCGCGAAGACCAGCGGCGCGTTTTCCGCCGCCAAGTGGAGCTGGCGGTCGCTGCCAACCTGCCGCTCTTCGTCCACGACCGCGACTCCGCCGGCGACACCCGCGCCGTGCTGCGCGACTGCCGGGACGATCTTGCCGCCTGCGTGATCCACTGCTTCACGGGCACCGAGGAAGACCTCGAGGGCTATCTTGAAGACGGCTACAGCATCGGCGTCACCGGCTGGATCTGCGACGAACGGCGCGGCGGCGACTTGGCGGCAATGGCGCCGCGCATTCCCGCCGAGCGGCTGATGATCGAAACCGACGCGCCCTTTCTTCTGCCGCGCACGATTGCTCCTCGACCACGTTCGCGGCGCAACGAGCCGGCGTTCCTGCCTTGGGTGGCGAAGCGGCTGGCGGCTTGCCGGGGCGAAAGCGCGGCCACACTGGAACGCCGCACACAGGACAACGCGGTGCGGTTCTTTCAATTGCCGGAACGGTTCCGACACGATCCGCTCCGTGCGGGTGCCTGATCCATGGCCGATTCGCTCGACTACTGCATCCGCCTCGCGTCGCCGAACGTCCGCTATCCGCTGCCGACCCACGGCGTCGCCCAATGGCGTTGGCGCAGGGCGGCGGTGGCCGTGCGCCTGCCCGACGTGCCGAAGAACCACATCGTCACGGCGAGCTTTTCGAGCCTGTCGGCGCCGGCGTCGTGCGCGTTTCGACTCGAGGCCGGCGGCAGGCGCTTCGAGACGGCGCACTTCGGCCACCGCACACGTCGCCGCGAAAGAGTCCGGGCCGGCGGCGTCGCCGTGCCGGTGGACTACTTCCACGTCGAGCGCGACCTGACCGCGCCCACCTTGAGCCTGCTGTGCCGAGCGCCGCGCCCGAAGGACTATCTGCTCGTCGTCTCGGTGCGCCCGCAGGAAGTCCAGCCGCCCGAAGCGGCGCCGGCAGACGTCGCCCCCCTAGACGCGCCTTCGCTCAGCCAAATGACGTTGCCGGAAGACATTCGCTTGAGCGCCTGCTCGCCGACGGCGACTGCTATGGCGCTGAACATCGCCGAGAGCGCCTTCGAGCCGTTCGTCGCCACTGCCCGGCACCACTCCACGGGCCTGTACGGCGCATGGCCGCAGAACATCTGGGCGGCGGCGCGCCAGGGCGTTCACGGCGGCGTCGAGTTGGTGTCGGACTGGGGCCTCGCGGAGCGGGTGCTGAGCCAAGGCCTGCCGTTGGTCGCCAGCATCCGCTTCGGCCCCGGCGAACTGGCCGGCAGTCCGCGCCCGCAGACCGGCGGCCATCTGGTGCTCCTGCGCGGCATCGACCAAGGCCAGGTGGTCGTCAACGACCCGGCCGCGCCGCCGCCGAACGTGGAGCGCCGCTACGACGCCGCCGAGTTCGCGGCGGCATGGCTCAAGCGGCGCGGCGTCGCCTACGTCTTCGCCGAGCGAGCGGCCGGCGCGTGAAGGAAACCAACGCGGAGGACGCGCCGCGCGGGACGCGCGCCGCTGTGCGCTACACTCGCTTGCGCTGCCGGCGTTCCATGCCGCGACGGCGGCGAAGGCTGGAACCGAGGCCGGAACTTGACGACCGAATTGCCGCCCCTTGGCAGGCGCCCAACAGCAGCCGAAGCCGCAAGGCCGGGTCGGCGAGCTCGCTGAATCCCGCATGTACATCCCGTCGATCCGTCTGGCGCCGCGGCTCCTCGTGCTGGCCGCGGGCTTCGCAATGGCGACCTACGGGGCGTTGGACTGGCACTACCACGACTTGAGCATGGCGGGCTTCTGGCTGGTCGATGGCGACTGGCGCCTGCACCCGCTGCACCTGCTGATGCTCGGGCTGTGCATGATTCCGGTGGCGCTGTGGCAGATCCTCGCCATCGACTTGCAGACGCAGACGCGCCAGCGCAGCGAGGACGCCGCGCACCCCGATTCCGCCCCCTTGGGCACGCGGGATTCGGCGGAATCGGACGATGGCCGATGACGACGCCGTCCCTTGAGCACCCGGCGGAGGACCGCGTCGTTCGCGCCAAGGCATCGCGCTGGCGCCCGCAGCGAAAGTCTCCCCCGGCGGTGCCGCGAACCTCGTTCCGTCGCATCGTCGGCAAGGACCGCCGCGAGCTGCTTGCGCTTGCAGCGTCCAGCCGCGAGCTGCACACGCCGTGGATCTCCCCGCCGACCACGCCGCACATGTTCAAGATCTATCTGCGTCGCACCCAGCGCGACGACCACGAGGGCTTTGCGATCTGCCGCCGCGACACCGGCGCCATCGTCGGCGTCGTCAACGTCAACAACATCGTGCGCGGCAACTTCCAGTCCGCGTCCCTCGGCTACTACGCGGCAAGCGCGCACGCCGGCCAGGGCTTCATGCGCGAGGGCCTGCTGCAGGTGAAGAAACACCTGTTCGTCGATCTGGGACTGCATCGCGTGGAAGCGAACATCCAGCCCGGCAATGCCGCGTCCATCGCCCTGGTGCGGCGCTGCGGCTTCGTCCGCGAAGGGCTGTCGCCGAACTTCCTCTTCATCAACGGCGCCTGGCGCGACCACGAGCGCTGGGCCGCCATCGCCGACCGAGCCGGCTTGCGATGACGCCCCACGAGTCGCCCATCGGCGCGGACCTGGTGGCTGCCGGCGAACGCGGCTACTCCGAACTGCGCGCCAGCGAGCAGGCGCTCTATTGGCTGGAGTCGCGCCCCGAGGAAGGCGGCCGCTCCACGCTGCTGCGGGAAGCGAACGGCGCCGTCGCCGAACTGACGCCAGCGCCGTTCAGTCCGCGCTCCCGGGTCCACGAATACGGCGGCGGCAGCTATTGTCTCGCGTCCGATTGCGTCTACTTCGTGGACGCTGCGGACCAGAACGTGTATGCCGTGGCCTTGAACACGGGCCAAGGGACAAGCGGCACCGGGCAGCCGCGTCTAGTCGTTGGCGGCGACGCCACGACGCGCTTTGCGGACCTCGCTTGGGACGGTGCCGCGCTGTTGGCCGTGCGCGAACGCCACGGCGACGGCGAGCCGGTGAACGATCTGGTGCGCATCGACCCCGCCACTGGCGACATCGCGGTGCTGCATGAGGGCCACGACTTCTACGCGGCGCCGCGGCCTTCTACGGACGGCCGGCTCGCGTTCGTCGTCTGGGATCATCCGAACATGCCTTGGGACGGCACGCAGCTCGTCGTCGCCGACTGCCAAGACGGGCGCTTGGCGAACGCCACGGTCGTCGCCGGCGGGGCCGCCGAGTCCATCGTGCAGCCCACCTGGTGCGGCGCTCGCCTGCTTTTCGCCTCGGACCGAACTGGCTACTGGAACCTGCACGCCTACGACGAATCCGGCGTCTACTGCCTGCTCGAAGAACGCGCCGAATACGCCGGCCCGGCCTGGCAGTTCGGCGCCGCCTACTTCGCTGCGATCTCGCCGCGCCACGTCGTCGCCCGGCGCGTCGCCGAGGGCGAACAGTCCTTGGTGATGGTCGATCTCGAACTCGGCCTGGCGAGCCCCTTCGACGACGAGCATTCCTCGTACAGCGACATCGCGCGCAGCGCGAACGGCGTCGCATTCATCGCCGGATCGCCTAGCCGCGGGCGCAGCATCGTCGAGACCAGCCTGGACGCCGGAACGCGCCGCATCGTGGCGCCGCCCGGCGCGATGCCGGTATCCGAGGACGCGATCTCGCGTCCCGAGGCAATTACGTTCGCCGCCGACGAAGGCGAAGCCCATGCCTTCTTCTACCCGCCCTGGGAGTCCGCCGGCGAGCGCCCGAACGAACCGCCGCCGCTGCTCGTCACCACTCACGGCGGCCCCACCTCCGCCGCCAATGCCGATCTTTCCTGGCGAGTCCAGTTCTACACATCCCGGGGCTGGGCCGTCGCCGACGTGAACTACAGCGGCAGCACCGGCTTCGGCCGCGCCTACCGCGAGCGTCTGAACGGCAGCTGGGGCGTGGTCGACGTCGCCGACTGCGTAGCCTGCGTGCGCCATCTCGTCGCAGCCGGAAGAGTCGATCCGGCCCGCGTCGCCATTCGCGGCGGAAGCGCCGGCGGCTACACGACGCTGGCGGCGCTCGCCTTCGCCGACGTATTCAAGGCCGGCGCCTGCCACTACGGCATCGGCGACCTGCGGGCGCTGGACGACGACACGCACAAGTTCGAGTCGCGCTACGTGGGCACGTTGACCGGCGGCGGCAAGGCCATCGAGGAACGCTCGCCCATCAACCACGTCGATCGCCTGAACTGTCCGGTGATCTTCTTCCAAGGGGCGGACGACAAAGTGGTGCCGCCCGCCCAGGCCGAAGCGATGCGCGATGCCCTGCGCGCCAAGGGCATCGAAGTCGAGTACCTGCTGTTCGAAGGCGAAGGACACGGCTTTCGGCGCGCCGAGAACATCCGCGCGGCCATCGATGGCGAGTACGCATTCTTCGCCCGCGTCTTCGACCTGCCGCGCCAAGCGCCGTGACGCCGCCCTCGGCAGAGGTCCCAAGAAGTGCCGCGGCCCACCCGGCGGAGCGGCGATGAAGGTCGCCGTGCTGGCCGGCGGCGGCTCCGCCGAGGCCGAGGTCTCGCGCTCCTCGGCAGCCGGCATCGTCGCGGCGCTCGGCGAGCGGGGCCACGACGTGGAGACGCTGGAGATCGACGACGATCTCATCGACAACCTGCGCGCCTTCGCGCCCGACGTGGCCTTCCCCATGCTGCACGGGCCGCCCGGCGAAGACGGCACCGTGCAGGGCCTGCTGACGATGCTGGGCCTGCCCTTCGTCGGCAGCGACGTGCAGGGCTGCGCGGTGGCGATGGACAAGCACGTGGCCAAGGCGCTGTTTCGCGCCGAAGGCCTGCCGGTGGCGGCGGACATGGTGGTGCCGGCGGCAAGCGATCCAGAGCAGGCGGCGGCGCAAGTCGTGGACGCGCTGGGCCCCCGCGTGGTCGTCAAGCCGCTGCGGCAGGGTTCCGCGCTGGGGCTGACGCCGCTGCCGAACGGCGGCGACCTGGTGGAGCCGCTGCGCGCGGCGCTTGCCTTCGGCGACGGCGTGCTGGTGGAACGCTACGTCCTCGGCAAGGAAATCACCGTCGGCGTGCTGGACGAACACGGTGCCGAACCAATTGCCCTGCCAGTCATCGAAATCGCCGTCGGCGAAGGCGAGTGGTACGACTACCGCAACCGCTACACGCCCGGGCGCAGCGAACACCGTACGCCAACGCTGCCAGCCGAGCGCCTAGCGGAGCTGCAAGCGCTGGCCGTTCGCGCCCACCGCTGCCTGGGCCTGCGCGACTTCTCGCGCACGGACTTCATCGTCGACGAGGAGGTCTGCGTATTGGAAGTCAACGCCCTGCCGGGCATGACGCCCACCAGCCTCTACCCGGATGCCTGCCGCCGAGTGGGAATCGAGTTCGACGAACTGGCGCACCGCCTCGTGGAAAGCGCTTGGCGCCGAGGTTGCGACTAGCGGTTCACGGCCGGCAAACGATCCCAAGGGCAGCGACGTTTAGGCCGCGCCGAAGCGCTCGATGCGTCTGATCCAGATGTTGCGGAAGCGTACGCGGTCGCCGTGGTCTTGCAGCACCAGCGGGCCTTCGGGGCCGTGGGGTTCGTCGTAGTTCGTCAGCGCGCGATGCTTGGTGGGGCCTTGGATGCGCTGGCGATGCTGCACGACGACGCCGTTGTGGAACACGGTCATGAAGGCTGGGGCGACGAGCTTGCCGCTGTCGTAGCGGGGCGACTCGAAGACGATGTCGTAGACGTGCCACGCGCCGGGCGGCACGCAGGCGTTCACGAGCGGCGGATGTTGGCCGTAGATCGCCGCCGGCAGGCCGTCGGCGTAGGTGGGGTTGTCGAAGCCGTCGAGCACCTGCACTTCGTACAGGCCCAGCAGGAAGACGCCGCTGTTGCCCCGCCCCTGGCTGTCCGCCGTGATCTCGGTCGGCGCACTCCACTCCACATGCAGTTGGCAACTGCCGAAGGACTCGCGGGTTTGGATGTTGCCGCTGCGCGGTTCCACCTCCATCGCGTCGCCGGCGACGAGGTTCCACGGCGCAGCACCCCCGTTGCGGCCAGTCCAGGCATCCAGGCTGCCGCCGTCGAACAGTACCACCGCATCCGACGGCGGCTCGCCGGCGCGTTCCTGGGTGGAGAACGTGGGCGGGCGCACCACCGGCGGCGCCGGCCGGTCGATGTCGTGGACGCGCCACTGCGAATCGGGCAGGCGCGGCGTGTCGGAATAGCCTTTCGGCAGTTCGCGGATTTCGTTGCTCACTGACTCCCCCTGGCGTCGATTGCCGCGGCTACAGGATGTAGCCGCGCTCGTTGTGGGCCACCAAGTCCAGTCCCTCGGTTTCCTCTTCGTCGGAGACGCGGTTGCCAACGACCGCGCCGGTGATCTTGAGCAGCACCCAGGTGCCAACCGCCGTGTAGGCCACGACCACCAGCACGCCGAGCGCCTGCACGCCAAGCTGGCTGGGGATGGAGATGCCCTCTTGGCCGCTGAAGACGCCGAGGGCGCTGCTTGCGAAGACGCCGGTGAGGATGGTGCCGAGGGCGCCGCCCACGCCGTGGACGGGAAAGACGTCCAGCGTGTCGTCGATCTTGAGCTTCTGCTTCATGAAGGTCGTGGCGAACAGGCACACCGCTCCGGCGGCGATGCCGATGACCAGTGCGCCAGCCGGGCCCACGAAGCCGGACGCCGGCGTGATCGTGCCGAGGCCGGCCACCATGCCGGTGACCGCCCCCAGGGCGCTCGGCTTGCCGTAGCGCAGCCACTCGATCAGCATCCACGTGAACGCGCCGGCCGCGGCGGAAATGTGCGTCACGGTCAGCGCCATCGCCGCATCGCCGTTCGCCGCCAAGGCGCTGCCGCCGTTGAAGCCGAACCAGCCGACCCAGAGCATGGCGGCGCCAGCGACCGTCAGCGTCATGTTGTGCGGCGGCTGGACGTGGCCGGGGAAGCCGCGTCGCGGGCCAAGCACCATGGCCGCCACAACCGCCGCGGTGCCAGCGGTGACGTGGACAACGGTGCCGCCGGCGAAATCCATCAATCCCATCTCGCCAAGCCAGCCCCCGCCCCACACCCAGTGCGCGACCGGCGAGTAGATCAAGAGCGACCACAGCGCGGTGAACAGCAGCACCGCGGAGAAGCGCATGCGTTCCGCGAAGGCGCCGATGATGAGCGCCGGGGTGATGATGGCGAAGGTGAGCTGGAACGTGGCGAAGATGGACTCGGGAATCGTGCCGTTCAGCGAACTCTCCGCGACTCCGTTGTAGAGGTACTTGCTCAGGCTGCCGAACGCGCCGCCCACGGTGTCGCCGAACGCCAGGCTGTAGCCAGCGACGAGCCACAGGATGGTGACCATGCAGGTGATGGCAAAGCATTGCAGCAGCACCGAGAGCACGTTGTTGGCGCGCACCAAGCCGCCGTAGAAGAGCGCGAGGCCCGGAATCGTCATGAACAGCACGAGGGCGGTGGACGTGAGAATCCACGCGCTGTCGCCGCTGTCGAGGGAGTCTCCCCAGGCGACCCCGCTGCCAAGCAGCAGCGCTGCCCCGATTGCCCCGCGCGCGAATCCCGCCATGCCGCCTCCTTGACCAACGGACGTCGACTACGGCCCGGCAACACCCCCGGCGCTTGCCCGCGATCGAACGTTGGCGGCAGCATACTGTTGCGACGCCGCTTCGTCCATGCGCCGACATCGCCGAGCGCCGGCCGAGCTCTCCCGCTACGCTGCTCTCTCCGCAGCCTGGGCGAATGCCTCCACGTCGGCCGTTGCGATCAAGCGCACGAAACGGATGTGCGACCAGCGCGGGTCGGCGATGGCTTCGAGGTATTGGCGACGCCGGCGGCGGTGCTGGGTGACGATCCACCACAACAGGGAATCGGCTCGGCGCCAGACCATGAGCTGCGGCCAGAAGCGCTCGCGGTTGGTGCCCCACAGGAGTTCGCCGGTGCGCCAGCGTTGCCAGGAGCGCCGCAGCATCCGCCAGGCGCAAAGGCCCACCGGTAGATCCAGCCACACGATGGTCTGCAAGCGGCTCCAGAACGCCCGCTGGGAAATCGCCCGATAGGAGCCTGCCGTCACCCAACGGTCGCCGCTGGTTGCGCGGCCAAAGCGGCGCTCGAGTTCAGCGGGATCTGTCTCGTTGAGGCCGACCCAGTCGGGCAGCCAGTTGAGCGCGTCCAAGTCGACCATCTCGAGGCCGCCGATCTCGGCCAAGCGGGAGGCGAGCGTCGTCTTGCCGGAGGAGCTCATGCCGACGACGTGGATGCGCGTGCCCAGCTGCCGCGCCGCTTGCTGCGGGTCCATGAGCGGCGGTGCTGCGCGGCGGATGGCGCGGCATTCGAGGCGCCGCTTGCCAGCGCCCGCTAGCGCCAATGTCGCAGCGCCGCTTCCAGACGCTCCAAACCGAGCCCGATTTGCGATTCGTCCACCGTGAAGGAGAAGCGCACGTGGTCGTCGGCGCGGTAGCGCCCGAAGTCTGTGCCGGGAGTGACCGCGACGCCGTGTTCTTCCAGCAGGCGGCGGCAGAACTCGCCGGAATCCATGCCGATCTGGGCGATGCCGACGTAGACGTAGAAGGCGCCTTGGGGCCGATGCGCGGCCGGCAGGCCAAGGGCGTCGAGGCCGTCGAGAAGCTGGTCGCGCCGCTGTCGGAATATCTGGCGGCGCTGTTCGTGGACGACCTCGGCGGCTGGCCCGAGCGCGGCGAGCCCGGCGTGCTGGGAGACCGTCGGCGGCGCCAGATAGAGGTTCTGGGCCGTCCGGTCGATGCCGTCCATCGCCCACGCCGGCGCGACGAGCCAGCCGAGCCGCCAGCCGGTCATGCCGAAATACTTGGAGAAGCTGTTGACGACGAACAGGCCATCGTCCACGGCGAGCGCGGACTCCCGGGGTGCGTCGCCGTCGTACACCAGGCCTTGGTAGATCTCGTCGACGATCACGAAGCCCCGGCCGCGAACCACGTCGCAAATCGCCGCCAACTCCTCGGGCGCGAGGATGCTGCCGCTGGGATTGGCCGGGCTACCGAGCAGCACGCCAACCGTGTTCGGCTGCCACGCCTCGGCGATCATCGCCGCGGTGGGCTGGAAGCCAGTGCTGGCATCCACGTTCAGGGCCCGCAAGGTGCCGCCGGCGGCCTCAATGAACACCCTGTTGCATGGATAGCCCGGATCCGTCCCCAGCACTTCCGCGCCGGGATCGACAAGCACTTGCGCCAGCACGTTGAGCGCCCCGCTGGCGCCGGTGGTCACGGCCACCCGATCCGCGCCAATGCCGAGCCGCCCATAGCGGGCCGCAAGCGCTTCGCGCAGCGCCGGCAAGCCAAGACCTTCGGTGTAGCCGGTGTGCCCTGCCTCCAGCGACGCCGCGCCAGCTTTGATGATCGGCGGCGCCGACGGGAAATCCGACTCGCCCACCTCGAAGTGGACGACGTGCCGCCCCTCGGCTTCCAACTCGCGGGCCCGCTCGAAGATGCGCACCACCTGGAACGGCTCGATGCCGGCAACCCGCTCGGCGAGACCGACCTCCGCGCCCCGTCCAGCAACCGTCGCATCCAGCGTACACATCGCCCAACCCAGCCATGCAAGCGAAGGCGCGATGGTAGCCATTTGTCCGCACGGCGGCATGGGCCGGTTGTCCGAACCCACTCCGCCTTAGCGATTTCTCCCTGTTGTCCCGCCTCAATGCTTGCGCGAATCCCGAGGCCAGCAGGTGCGCTCAGTCGCCCCCAGCGCCGGCAGCGGCAGCCAAGGTTCTGGCGAAGGCTGGGCCTTCGTAGACCAGTGCCGTGTACACCTGCACCAAGTCCGCGCCGGCGTCGATCATGGCGCGGGCGTCGCTGCCGCTGCCGATGCCGCCGACGGCGATGAGGCCCGGGCCATCGCCGATGCAGCGCCGTAGTCGGCGCACGGCCGCCAGGGCTGTTTGGAAGAGCGGCTGTCCCGAGAGGCCGCCGGCTTCCACGGCGTGGCGAGAACGCAAGGATTCAGGCCGTGCGGTGCTCGTGTTCACCGCGACGAGGCCCCCCGCGCCAGCCTCCAGCGCGGCGCTGGCAGTCGCCTCCAGCTCCCGGGGCGACAGGTCGGGGGCGACTTTGGCCAAGAGGGGCGTCCGCTTCGCGGCGGACTGCGCGGCCAGGCGATCCCGTGCCTTCACAAGGCCGTCGAGCAGTGCGCGCACCGCTGTCGGCGCCTGCAGGTCGCGCAGTCCCGGCGTGTTGGGCGAGGACAGGTTCACCACGACGTAGTCGGCGACGTCGTGAACGGCGGCCAAGCACCGCTGGTAGTCCTCGGCCGACTCGGCGAGCGGGGTGTCGCGGTTCTTGCCGATGTTGATGCCGATGGGCACGTCCACGCAGGGCCGCGCCCGCTTCAAGTTGGCGGCGACGGCGGCGACGCCGGCGCTGTTGAAGCCCATCCGGTTGACCAGCGCGCGATCCTCGCCGAGGCGGAAGAGGCGCGGCTTCGGATTGCCGGTCTGGGCGCGGGGCGTCACGGTTCCCACCTCCACGAAGCCGAAGCCGAGCCGGGCGAGGCCCGGCACCGCCACGGCGTCCTTGTCGAGGCCGGCAGCCACGCCCACGCGGTTGGCGAAGCGCAAGCCGAACGCTTCCGCTGGCGGGCCGAGCGGCGGTGGCGCCGGCAGCGAAGCAGTCAGCTTGAGGACGTTCAGCGCCAAGGCATGGGCGGACTCGGGTGGCAGCGCGAACAGCAATGGCCGCAGCCAGCGGTACACAGGGCGCGCTCAGGCGCCGGAGGACGGTGCCGCCAGTGCCTTGTCCACCACTTCGCGCACGTCGTTGGAGACCGCGTGGCCGGCGATGGATTCCAGCGCGGCCCTCATGCGGGCACCCCGTGCCTGGTCGAAGCGCGGCCACTCGGCAAGCGTTTTGGCAAGGCGCGACGCGACTTGCGGGTTCAGGGCGTCGAGGCTGACGACCCGTTCGGCGGCCCAGCGGTAGCCGTGGCCGTCGGCGGCGTGGAAGTTGCGCGCGTTTCTGGTGAAGGCGAGCAGCAGCGCGCGCACCTTGTTCGGATTGCCGATGTTGAATGCGTCGTGCGCTTCTAGGGCTTCGACCCGCGCCAGCGCCCCGGGCAGCGGATCCTCCGCCTGCAAAGTGAACCATGCGTCGACCACCAGCGCCTCGGAAGCCCATCGCGCATGGAACTCGGCCAATGCCGCCTGCTTGCGTTCCTGATCGAGAGAGCGCATGCAGACGAGGCCGTTCAGCGCCGCCAGGCGGTCGGTCAGATTGTCGGCGTCGCGCAGCATGTCGCCGAGCATCTTCGCCCCGCGCTCGGGGTCGTCTTGGTCCAGACGGCGCACCGCGTACCAGAGTGCGCGGTTGCGAAGCTGGCGGCGGGCGATGTCCGGCGCCGTCGGGCGGTACTCCCCTCGCGTGCTGTTCGCCGCAGCGACGGCCAGCCAGTCGCACGCGCTCGCCAATCGATCCGCCAGCGCGTCCCAGGCCTGCGCGATGCCAAGGATGTCCGTGCCGGGCGCTGCATCGAGCAGGCGCGTTTCCTTCGGCAGCGTGAGCATGGCGGCCAGCAGCGCGGTCTCCTCGGCGTCCGGCGCCGAGAGCGCGGCTTCGCCGAGCTCCCGAAAGAGCGCCAGCACATGCGCCTCGGCATCGTCCGCAGTGCGTCCCGCCGTCGCTGCGAGTACGCAGCGGGCGATCAGCGTCTGCGCCGCGTCCCAGCGCGCGAAGCCGTCGCCGTCGGCGAGCGCCAAGCGCCGCAGCGCGTCCGGCGAGCGTGGGTAGTCGACGCGCACCGGCGCCGAGAAGCCGCGCAGGAAACTCACCTCCGCGCCCTCCGGCACGTCGCGCAAGGCGATCGCGGCGCGCGGTGCCGTCAGATGCGCCACCAGCGTGCCGTCCTCGTCGGGATTCTCGATCGTCGCCGCCGTCTCGACTTCGACCGCGCTGCCCCGCGCCCGGCCAGCGGCGCCGAGCAGGTCTCCGCCGTCGGCCGCGACCAAGCCGAAGGCGAGTGGAATGTGGAATGGTTTCTTCTGCGCCTGGCCGGGCGTCGCCGGGCAGGATTGTTCGATGGCGAGTTCGAGACGGCCGCCGTCGCGCCGCTCCGACACCTTCAGCAGCGGCGTGCCGGCCTGCTCGTACCAGCGCCGGAACTGCGGCAGCGGCGCCTCGCCGGCCTCTTCCATCGCCGCGACGAAATCCTCGACCGTGGCGGCGCTGCCGTCGTGGCGGGCGAAGTAGAGATCGGCGCCGGCGCGGAAGCGCTGCTGGCCGAGGATGGTGGCCAGCATCCGCACCACCTCGGCGCCCTTCTCGTACACCGTCGTGGTGTAGAAATTGTTGATTTCCACATAGCTGGCCGGGCGCACGGGATGCGCGAGCGGGCCGCCGTCCTCGGCGAACTGGACGCTGCGCAGGAACTCCACGTTCTCGATGCGCTTCACCGTGCGCGAGTTCATGTCCGAGGAGAACTCGGCGTCGCGGTAGACGGTGAAGCCCTCCTTGAGGCTGAGCTGGAACCAGTCGCGGCAGGTGACCCGGTTGCCGGACCAGTTGTGGAAGTACTCGTGCGCCACCACCGCTTCGACCCGCTGATGCGCGGCGTCGGTGGCGGTGTCGGGCGTCGCCAGCAGATACGCGGTGTTGAAGATGTTGAGGCCCTTGTTCTCCATCGCCCCCATGTTGAAGTCCTCGACGGCGACGATCATGAAGACGTCCAGGTCGTACTCGCGCCCGAAGCGCTGCTCGTCCCAGCGCATGGCGCGCTTGAGGGCGGCCATGGCGTAGCCGCACTGGCCGATGTTGTGCGGCTCGGAGTAGATGTGCAGCGCCACGGTGCGGCCCGAGCGCGTGACGAAGGAATCCTCGCGCACAGCCAAGTCGCCGGCGACCAGGGCGAACAGATAGCTCGGCTTCGGGAACGGATCGTGCCAAACGACGGTGCGTCGCCCATTGCGCACATGCTCGTCCAGCGGGTTCCCGTTCGACAGAAGCACCGGATAGCGTTCGGCGTCGGCGGTGATCGTCGTCGTGAACCGCGACAGCACGTCTGGCCGATCCGGGTAGTAGGTGATCTTGCGGAAGCCCTCGGCCTCGCACTGGGTGCAGTACATCGCGCCGGACTTGTACAAGCCCTCCAAGGCGGTGTTCTTTTCGGGCTTGATGCGGGTGCGGACGCGCACGCGGCAGGCGTCCGGCACGTCGAACACGGTGAGGGTCTCGCGGTCGATGGCGTATTCGTTGCCGCCAAGCGCTCGCCCGTCCACCTCGATGCCGTCGAGGATCAAGTCCGCGCCGTTCAGCACCAAGGGCGCACCGGGCTGGCGTCGGGAGAGCGCCATCTCGCACTCGACGACGGTATCGCCGTCGCCGATGTCGAACGCGAGTCGCGTCTCGGACAGCGCGAACGGATAGCGCTGGTAGTCCTCGAGGCGCACGGATTGGGGAACCTTCGCCACGCCGCCTCCACTGCGACAAGCAATGCTTCGCCGCGAGTGTAGCGAACCGAAGGCCGGCAACGACGGGTGCTAGAATCGAATCCACCCAAAGACGCCACATCCGCCATGCAAGCAGTCGACAGCGAAGTCATCGGCCAGGTTCGGGACTGGCTGCAGGCCGGCGAGAGCTGCTGGCTCGCCACCGTGGTCGCCACCTATGGCTCTTCGCCGCGGCCGGTGGGCTCGCTGCTGACGTGCAAAGGCGACGGCAAGCTCAAGGGTTCGCTCTCCGGGGGCTGCGTCGAAGACGACCTGCTCGAAAGGCTCGCCGGCGGCCAACTGGCGGGCGAGCACACGCAGTTCTTCCGCTACGGAGAAACGGAAGAAGAGGCGGAGCAGCTTGGCCTGCCCTGCGGCGGGCATCTGGACATCGTCGTCGAACCCCTGACGCCGAAGACGCCCAACGCCACGGCCCATTTCGACCACTTGGCGACGCGCCTTCTGGCGCGGCGGTGCGTGGAACGAACGGTGCGGCTGCCAAGCGGGGCACTCACGAGCCGCGACGTGGAGCGCCACGCCGAGCTGCGCTACGAACACGCCGCCGGCGTGCTCGTCCACACTTGCGGGCCGCAGTACCAGCTGTTCGTCATCGGCACCAACATGGTCTCCGCCTACGTCGCGGAGATGGCGCTGGCCCTCGGCTACGAGGTGACGGTCTGCGACCCCCGCGAGGACCGGCTGGCGGATTTCGACGTCGCTGGCGTGCGGAAGATCCGCGACATGGCGGACGATGCCGTGCGGACCCATGCGAGCGATCCCTTCTCTGCCGTCGTCGCCCTCAACCACGATCCGCGCATCGACGACATGGGCATGATGGAGGCGCTCAAGACCGACGCCTTCTACGTCGGCGCGATGGGTTCCAGCCGCACCTCCGCCAAGCGCCGCGAGCGGCTCCTGGAACTCGACGTGACGCCCGCGGAACTCGACCGCCTGCGCGCTCCGATCGGCCTGCCCATCGGCAGCAAGACGCCGCCGGAAATCGCCGTCGCCATCGTCGCCGAGATCACCGCCGTGAGGCAGCGGCGGGATGCCGAGGCGCGCGCCGCATTGGAAGCCATCGCCGTCGCCGCATCGTAGGCCGCCCTCGGCGCACCGAGACGACCCGCGTGGACATCGCCGCCGTCGTTCTCGCCGCTGGCGCGTCAAAGCGCTTCGGCGGCGACAAGCGGCAGCATTTGATCGATGGTCGGCCGATGCTCGCGGTCACGCTTGCGACGTACCGCCTGGTCTTCAGCAAAGTAGCCGCGGTGATTCGCCCTTCGGAGCCGGCCATCGCCGCCCTCGTTCGGGAGGCCGAGTGCCGGGCCGTTGAAGCAGAGGACGCGGCGGCTGGCCAATCCCGCTCGCTTGCCGCTGGCGTGCAGGCGATGCGCCATGCCGACGCCCTCGTCGTCGGCCTCGGCGACATGCCCTTCGTGGCGCCGCGAACCCTTCGGCGGCTGGCGGATGCGCTGGAGGCTTGCCCCGGCCGCACCGTACGCCCAACGTGTCAAGGGCGGCCAGGCAATCCCATCGGCTTCCCGGCGTCGATGTTCGACCGGCTGGAATCACTCGCCGGCGACATGGGCGCTAGGCAACTGCTCGCCGACAACCGCTCGGTCGCGCTCCTGCCCGTCGACGACCCGGGCATCCACTTGGACGTCGATCGCCCCGTTTGAGCACCGAGCACTACCGCTTGTCGGAAGGCGCATCCAACCCGAATATCTTGCTGATCCACGCGCTGCGCGGTCGATACGGCAGCCCGCCCTCCAGGATCGCCTTCATCCGCGTCTCGGCTTCGAGGTAGACGAAGCCGGGATCCTCCTCGGCTTCCGCCATGACGTAGAAGACCCCGGAGCGGATGGCGTCGAAGACCATCTGCGCACACCGCGACGGCGGCATGCCGAACGCCTTGAAGCGCTCCGCGATGCGGCTTGCGCGCGCAGCCGGAACACGCGGCCCGCCGAAGCGGTCCGGGCGGTGGCGCTCCGACGTGACGATGTTGGTCGCGACCACGTTCGGGCACAGCACATGCACCGAGAGCCGGCCGCGCAGTTCCTGGAACAGCGCCTCCATGAGCGCTACGCAGGCGTGCTTGGAAACGCCGTAGACGCCCTGGGCGGCGCACAGGCCGTCCTGTGAGGAAGTGGCCACCACCGTGCCCGCGGCCTCGCCCGCCGCCATCTTCGGCACGAACTCGCGCACGCAATTGGCCACGCCTTTCACGTTCACGCCGAGCACGAAGTCCCAGTCGATGTCCCGCGCGCTCAGCACCGGGCCGCCGCCGCCAACGCCAGCATTGCAGCACAGCAGCGTCACCGGCTTGCCAGCGAAGCGCTCCCCCACCGCAGCGCCGAGCGCCTGCACGGATGCCTCGCTCGACACGTCCACTTGATGACCGAAGACCTCCACGCCGGCTGCCTCGGCGGAGGCTGACAGCCACGCCTCGGCGTCCGCAATCGCCGTCCCGTCGATGTCCGCCAGCACCGGGTGCAGGCCGTGCGCGACGGCCATCTCCGCCAAGGCGAAGCCAATTCCCGAGGCACCGCCGGTGACGACCGCCACGCCCCCCGCAAGCACTTGCAAGTCCGCATGGGCATTGTCCTGGGCGTTTGCGCTTTCCATGTTTCCATCCTAATGTCGAGCGGGCTAGAAGTCCAAAAGCCACAGCACCCGCACGATAGGGCTAGGTTCCGGGCGGGTGCGGAAGGCATCCGCATCCAAGCGTTCATGCAGGCTCTACAAGCTGCCGGGCCGCTTCAAACCCCGAGCTTCCGCCCCACCGATTGCGTTCGTTCCGACCCTGAGAGCCCGCGGCGATATGCTGCTGGAGCGTACTTCGGACTCTTTCCTCCGCGCCGTCGCATCCTATCCGTCGCGGCTCAGCCGGGCACCCCGTTGCCCGCCCCGTCTCGGCCCACCCGAAGCCGCCCCAGCAACGCCTCGCTGGTGTCGCACTCGAGCAGCCACTTGCCAGCCTCGTCCAAACGCGCAACGTCCGTTACGTCGGCCAGAAGTGCCGACACCTGCTCAGCCACGTCGGCACCGAACCGCCATTCCACCTGTCGGCGGAGCAAAGCGACACGCCCTTGCGCCACGCCTTCGGCCACCTTCGCTTCTTCCCAACGCGCGAGCGTCGCGTCCAACATCGCCGTCATGTCTTCTCCTCTTCTTGCCGCGAGCATCCGCTCCCATTCTTCCAGCGGCGGCAGTCCTTCGGCCCGGCCGTAGCGGGCAAGCGCGGCCTTCACGCGCAGGTGCAGTCCGCGCCGCAGCGTTGCCGACTCAAGGCCGTCGTGGCGCTCGAACGCCGCCAGCAGCAGCTCCGGCAGTGACTCCGCCGGCGCCGACTCCAGCTCCGCCAGCGTCGCCAAGCGGCTGCCCGGCGCCAGTTCCCGGCCCTCGCTGTCAGGCCCCAGCGCCAGCACCTGCAAGTCCACCGTAGCATACGTCCGCACCGGCAGTGGCGCTCCGTCGCCTGTCAGTGGCGCGGCGCACTCCGTCGCGGCCCGCCACGGCCTGTCGCCGTTGTGGACGACCATGGAGAGCATGGGCGCCACGCCGCCCTCGGCGCGAACCGTGCCGCTCTCGCGCTGGGCGGACTCCACCTGGTGCAGGTAGTCGCGCATGCGCCACGCCATGTCCGCGTCCTGGCCCGATTGAAATTCAAGCAGCACCAATAGGTAGCGCCGGCGGCCGTTGCGGAGCCTGCCCTTCTTGAACTCGACGCGGCGGAGCTTGTCCTGCACGCGGACGCGGGCGAGCGCCGTGAGGTGTTCCTTGTCGAGCGAGGTCGCGGTCTCGAAGTCGAGCATGTCGGCGAGTTCGGGGGCGACCAGGCGCACCGCCTCCTCAAAGAGGCCCGGGTCCTGGAACAGGACCTTGTAGGGCGGGTCGCTGGGCTGCATGTCGGGGCGCTTCTGGGCTTGATCGCGCCCACTGTGCGCCTTCCGTTCGGCGGCGGTGCCGCGCCGGGCGAAAGTCGCACAGAGATTGCAGACATCGCCCGACAGGATCGGGCGAGCGCTCGCTACGGGGCGGAAGATTTCAAGCTGTACGAACTGACGTGGGGCCGTGGCGCAGCTGGAGCAGAGCAGTTCGGTGCCGGACTTGGCGCGGAAAGGGGAACTCCCTGCAAGTTAAAGCTCCCTCAGCCGAGGGGCCTGCTCTCCGAAGAAGAGGCGAGCTAGCGCGGTGCGCGGTAGCCTTCGGTTTGCACCATCGTTGCGCCCTCCCACGCGCTCTCTCAAGCCGTGGCGATCCAATTATCCGCATTGGTACGGCTTTTGCTTTCTGGTTCCGGCATGAACGCGACCTGTTTGGAAGCTGCTGCCGACTGCCATGTGGTGGTCGTGGGCAATGGGATGGTCGGCCATCGCTTCGCGGAGCTCGCTGCCGCCGTGCCGGGGGTGGCGGTCACCGTGTTCGGCGAGGAATCGCGCCCAGCCTACGACCGCGTTCACTTAAGCGAGTACTTCAACGGCACCGGCGCGGAGTACCTCGCGCTGCCGGCGTTGCCGGCGGGCGTAACCGTGTACGCCGGCGAGGGCGTGGCGGAGATCCACCGGGAGGCCAAGTCCCTATGCACCAGCCAAGGCCGGCGCGTGGACTACGACGTGCTGGTGCTCGCCACTGGTTCCTACCCCTTCGTGCCGCCCATCGACGGGCGCGGTCTGCCCCACTGCCACGTCTACCGCACCATCGAAGACTTGGACGCGATCCGCGCTTCCGGCGCGGGGGCGGAAATCGGCGTGGTGGTCGGCGGTGGTCTGCTTGGCCTCGAAGCCGCCAATGCGCTCACGAACATGGGCCTCGCCACGCACGTCGTGGAGTTCGCGCCCGGCCTCATGAACGCCCAGCTGGACGCCGGCGGCGGCGCGATGCTGCGCGGCATGATCGAGGACTTGGGCGTGACGGTACACACTGGCAAGAACACGCTGCGCATCGTCGCCGCAGGTGGCGAGGGGGGCGAATCCGCTCGTCAGCGCATGGAGTTCGCCGACGGCGACACGTTGGAAACGGATGTGGTGGTGTTCTCCGCCGGCATTCGTCCCCGCGACGAGTTGGCGCGGCAGTGCGGACTGGACGTTGGCGAACGCGGCGGCATCGTCGTCGACGAGCATTGTCGAACTTCCGATGCCAGCATCTTCGCCATCGGCGAATGCGCCCTTTACGACGGCCGCATCTTCGGCTTGGTCGCGCCCGGCTACGACATGGCGAAGGTGGCGGCAAGCGCACTGGCCGGAGACGCGGACGCTGCCTTTCGCGGTGCCGACATGAGCACCCAGCTGAAGCTGCTCGGCGTGGACGTGGCCAGCATCGGCGACGCTCACGGACGAACGCGGGGGGCGTCCGCCTACACCTACATCGACGAGCGCGAGCATGTGTACAAGCGCATCGTCGTGAACAAGACCGGCAAGAAGCTGCTCGGCGCCGTGCTGGTGGGCGACACGGCGGACTACGGCACGTTGCTGCAGACGATGCGCAGTGAGCTGACCCTGCCGAAGCATCCCGATGCGCTGATCCTGCCCGCGCGCGAAGGCGGCGGGATGCCCGCCGAGGCGGTTGCGGCGCTGCCGGACGATGCGCAGATCTGTTCCTGCCACGATGTCTCGAAAGGCGCCTTGGTTGCTGCCGTCGAGGATGGCTGCACCACCATCGGCACACTGCGCGGCTGCACCAAGGCGAGTACCGGCTGCGGCGGCTGCACGCCGCTGGTGACGCAGTTGCTGAACGCGGAGCTCGAAAAACGCGGCTTCGAGATCAATACCGACCTCTGCGAGCACTTCCCGCACACCCGGCAGGAGCTGTACCACTTGGTGCGCGTGGAGGGCATCACCGCGTTCGACGAATTGATAGAGAAGCACGGCAGGGGCCTCGGCTGCGACATCTGCAAGCCCGCCGTGGCGTCGATCCTCGCCTCCTGCTGGAACGCCCATGTCCTCGAAGCCTCCCGCGCCCCCTTGCAGGACACCAACGACCACTTTCTCGCCAACATGCAGAAGAACGGCACCTATTCCATCGTGCCTCGCGTTCCCGGCGGCGAAATCACGCCGGACAAGCTCATCGCCCTCGGCCAAGTGGCGAAGAAATACGACCTCTACACGAAGATCACCGGCGGCCAGCGCATCGACCTGTTCGGCGCCCAAGTTCACGAACTGCCGCTCATCTGGCGCGAACTGATCGACGCCGGCTTCGAGACCGGACACGCCTACGGCAAAGCCGTGCGCACCGTGAAGTCCTGCGTCGGCACCACTTGGTGCCGCTACGGCGTCCTCGACAGCGTCGGCATGGCCATCGCCATCGAGAACCGCTACAAGGGCTTGCGCGCACCGCACAAGCTCAAGTTCGCCGTCTCCGGCTGCACCCGCGAATGCGCCGAGGCGCAGAGCAAGGACGTCGGCGTCATCGCCACGGAAATCGGCTGGAACCTCTACGTCTGCGGCAACGGCGGCATGCGGCCCCGCCACGCGGACCTCTTCGCTACGGGCCTTGACGATGCACGGCTGATCCAGCTGATCGACCGGTTCCTCATGTTCTACATCCGCACGGCGGACCGGTTGCAGCGCACTTCGGTGTGGCTCGAGAACTTGGAGGGTGGCCTCGACTATCTGAAGTCCGTGATCGTGGACGACAAGCTAGGACTGGTCACGGACCTTGAAGCGGAAATGGCGCACGTGGTGGGCACCTACGAGTGCGAGTGGAAGACGACGATAGAGGACGCGGAGAAGCTCAAGCGTTTCCGCACGTTTGTGAACAGCGAGCGGGAGGATGATTCGCTGGTGTTCGTGCGGGAACGGGGGCAGAGGCGGCCGGCGGTGGCGTCGGAGGTGGTGGCTTGATTGGCAAGGCTCACAGGGTCCTGCTTAGCAGGAACATACCAGCTATCGTCACTGCCGCGTCTACATCCTAAGGCGTCGCGGCGGAGGAGACCACCGTGGGCCGACGTGCTCGTACACGTGCTATGGACCGATCCAGCAGCGTCGCCAAGTCTTGCGCGACGGCGAGCACTTCCGCGGGCATACGTGCCTTCTCGTTGCTGCGTTGGCACAGCACGGCAACTAAGGGTGCCATGGCTGAGCACTTTCGAGATTCCGTCGTCAGGATTTCCAGCAGATCACGCGGTGTCAGGCCGCAACCAACTAACTCCGAGACGTGGTGCAGCAACCGCACGGGGGAATCTTCATCGATGACCATGCCGTTGTAGGCAGCCTTCAGCGCGTCTAAGGCGAGGTCGCGTTTTCCTTCGATCAATAGCGCACTGGCTCTTGTCCACTCGGCCCATTGCACTTCGTTGGGTTCGACCTGAGCGAATTCATCCTCCATCTCCGACATGTCGTCGACTGTGTAGCACGCAATCATCCAATGCACGAGGCCGTGGACAACGGCGGCCTCGTCACGCTGGCGGCGGAGCTTGTAGTAGATGCTGTAGAGTGGCTGGGTGGCTTGGTAGAGCCGCTTTTGTCCCTTTCCTTCGTAGCTGATCGCGCCGCGTTTGACGAGCCGGCCGAGCAGCGACGAGGTGGCGCGAATGTCCTGCCTTGCTCTGGCGGCGATCTCGGCGGTGGTCGAGGGCCGCCAAAGGTCGATCAGCGCCACGTACACGCGCCGTTCTGTCTTGCCAAGGTGGTCGAGATGCGAGCGGAAGTACTCGGTGTGGTCGTCGATGAGGGCGACGAGCTCTTGCAGCAGTTCCCGCAACGAGCGGTGGCGGGAGAGGCCAGCGACGATGACCAACAGGCGCGGATCGCCTCCAGTAAGAATCTGCAACGGCCTGATTTCCCGCTCGCTTCGCGTCTCGCCGCTCACTGCCTCCCACAGCACTTTGCATTCGCTTAACGGCAGGGGCGCCAGCAGCAACGTGCGGAAGAACTCGTAGAAGGGTGCTTCAACATTGCTTAGAGCAGCCATGCGCACGGTCGCCGTGCCGAGAAACATCACGTCAGGCTCGGTTTGCAGCGTCTTGCGGAGCCCCCAGCCGAAACGCTCGTCCACGTCGTCGAAGAGCGACTGGCAGTTCTCTACCATCAGGACGAGTTTCCGGCCCAGCTGCTGCGCGGTGTCCAAAGCGACCGTCCGAGCGCTCTCTTCGACTTCGGTACCCCGCGGGCGGCGTGAGAACTCGGCATGGGCTTGGCGCAGCTGGTCGGCTGCCTCGGCATCGTGGCGCACGACTTCCGGAGCCAAGTACAGCAACACGTCCAGCCAGAAGTCCGCCAGATCAAAGACCTCGTAGCTCTCTTCCATGAAGCGCACCGGCAGGAACTCGCGCCGCAGTTCTTCGTTCGCCCGCAGTTCGGCGGCCACCCGCGCCAGCATCATCGTCTTGCCGCGCCCGCGCGGAGCGACGACAAGCATGTGCTGGCAAGGCGAAGACACGATGTTGCCGCGAAGCACATCCATCAAGATGCCGAACTCGCGCTGGCGAACGACAAACTGCGCGACGACCTCTTCGTCCGACTGCAGAACGCCGGGGTTGAACTTGCGGAAGGCGGCCGGCGTGGGCGGCATCAGTGCCTCCCGCCGATGCGTTGCTGAAGCGGCACATGGTGGTCGCTGAATCTCGTGCGGAGCCAGTCTTCCAGTAGACGAAACGCCAAACGGTGGCCAGCATCCGTTCTCTCCAAGTGGCCGTCGTGGACGAGCACGTCGAGCGCTTCATCGACACGCTCTCGGGCGTTCGGCAGCACGCTGGAATAGATCCGCTCTAGGACGCGGCGAGCATCAACGGTGAAGATGCCCTGGGTCGCTGCTTCGGCTTGAATCTCCATCGCCACTTGATAGGTGCGTTCGTCCAACGACTTCTGAAGACGATTTTGGTAGTGCGGGAGGTCGCTGTCTCCGGCAGCGCCCAGCAGTTCGTTGTCGTAGACGATCCGCACGTCCTCCGCCGTCAATCGCGCGCGGCCGTTCATCACGGCAAAGTCCTGCAGGCGCACGAAGAACGACTGGATGAAGTGTGGAATGCCAACGCCGAGCGCGTCGTAGATCGCACCGAACACCGCATCGTCGACTGCTACTTCGCTGTGCTCTGCGAGTGACTTCAAGCAAACGACGCTGCGCGTCCTGTCCCATGGGCCCAGCCGAAACGAGTAGAGGTCGTTGATGCTGTCCGGCACCCCCATGCGCTTGACCAATGGCGCCATCCCGATGCTGCCGGACACCACTTGGACCAATGACGAGCCTGCGTGATGCTGGCGCTCTCCGCGCAACCAGCGCAGAAACAGGTGTGCTTCGTCGGTACCGTTTTGCTCATCCTGTACCAGCAGATGCGACAGGAAGATGGGCAGCTCGTCCAACACAAGAAGTACGCCTGGGTCATGGTTCGCACACGCTCGCATGAGCGCTTCGCCCTGCCGCCGCCATGCGTAGTCGCCTGCAGCGCGCATCTTCGCGCCGACCTCGAAGGCGCTCAACTCCTCGAAGTTCTCCTTGAACCAGCGCCCGAGCTCTGCGGTCAGGCGCGACGCCCCAGTGATGGCGTGCGCAGCCTTGGCAATGTCGCGGATGATGTGCGAAGGCGAGGTGGCGTTCTCCACGTCCACGAAGAGAAACGCCCATCCATCGGCTTGCAGACGCCTGCCGAGCTCTCTGGCAACGCTCGTCTTGCCCATGCGTCGCTGGCCAGCCAGCAAGACATGCGTGCCGCCGCGCACCTTTGCGTCGAGCAGCCGGAGTTCGGCATCGCGATTGAAGAAGTTCTCGCCCGTCACCGGGGGGCCAGCTTGCGGCTTCATCTCAAGGGTCGCCTAAGGCTGTGTTCGGCGAAGACAGTAGACGTCAACAACACTGTTGTCAACCGCCTTGTTGACAACGTTGTTGTTGACGCTCTTGGGGTGTTTTCAGCGTCGTTCGCGAGGGTCTTCCATGAGTTCGTCGTCACCGTCTGGCGCAAAGCGCCGGGCCTGGAGACGCTGGCACGATTGTTGCTTCTCTGATGCGCATGAACGCCGCGACCGCCACAGCCGCGGACATCCAGCGAATGGCCTGCGGCCAGCGCTCGCCGCGGCATAGGGTCGAGACGATGCCGTCGAAAACTTGGACAACCGTTTGCGAGCTCGACGCCCTCCTCCCCAACGTCGGCGTCCGGGCTCTGCTCGGGGACAGTCAGGTGGCGGTCTTCAGGCTCTCCAGCAGCGACGAGATATTCGCCATCGACGCCTTCGATCCATTCAGCGACGCGCCCGTGCTCTCGCGAGGCATCGTGGGCGATGTGAAGGGGCGGCTGGTCGTTGCGTCGCCGATCTACAAGCAGCACTTCGATCTGGAGACCGGCCAGTGCTTGGAGGACGACTCGGTTGCCGTGCGCACCTTCGCGGTGCGGGTGGTCGACGGGCAGGTGCAGGTTCGGCGCTGACTTGACCGGCGCACAACACCGGAAACGACTCAGCCGGGGAGCTCCGACGCATCCACGGCGCCCCGCTTGACCCACGCCGTCTGCACACGTTCATGGCGCAGGGCGTTCGACGAGGCTGCGATCTCGCTAGCGTCGCGCAGCACGGACTGCAAGTCGCCGTCGGTGGCGAATCGGCTTCGCAGGCGTGCGGCGGTCTGCGGCATGGTGGCGCCCTCGAGCCTTGCGCATAGATCTCCGAGCACGTCCGTCGCGTCGCCTACGGTCAAGTCGGCGGTGTCGTCAGGCCAGGCAGACGCCAAGGCCATCGTCAAGAGCGCCCGGGCCCCCTCGCCGCAGGGGTGCGCCTCGAGCAGCGCGTCGTCGGCGGCGACGAGCAGTCCGGCGTTGCGCCCGAACGTCTCGCGCACCAGGCCGTTGATCTCGAAGTGGTCGATGCTGCGCATGTTGTTGCTGACGATCACGTCCATGCCAGCGGCCAGGCCTTGCGCCAGCACGATGGCGTCAGGGTGCGTCGTGATCTCGTCTACGTTGTTGAGAAGGGGGAAGCATGGCAGCGTGAACGCCATGAGAATCCTGCCGAACAGCGCTTGCGCTTCTGCGTCCAGCACGACCAGTTCGAACGGAGACTGCGGCGCCTGAACGATCTCCGCCCAGGCCGAGCTCTGTGCGTGTGCGCTCGTCGCCAAGGCCGGCAGCCCGAACGTCGGCTTGGCGGTCAACTCCAACATGACTTGCGGAAGGACAGCCGTGCGCGAACCCGCCAGTTCGCACCACAGCGTCATCAGACGACGTTGGGTGGGGCGGGCCAGCATGTTGGTGTCGAAGGCGATGCCGCGCCCGCCGGGGATGTCCAAGATGTACCCGCGGTGTGCGGAAGGTCAGGAACCCAACAGGCGCTTGAGGTCCGCTTTCGGCAGCACTGCCTGCCGGGCGGCGAGGGCATCCCGGCCGCGGCCGGTTTCAGCCAGATGCCGCTGCCACGAACTCGCTGGCGGCGGGTCTTCGCCGCGGGGCACGGCGCGATGGTCGATTTCGTGGCACGGGACGGTGTTCCTGTACTTCAACGCATCGAAGCCGCGCCGGCCGTCTTTCGGATAGCCCATGCTCTTGCCTCGCTCGCCTGCCCTAGCTGCGCGGCCGATTCACTCCACTTCGAGCCTTGCGAATCGGGGCGGCCGCTTCTCCACGAACGATGCCACGCCTTCCTTGAAGTCGTCGCGGGCGAGGCTCTCGTCCATCCAGCGGGTGGATTCGGCCATCGCTTCGCCGAGTTCCCGATTGAGGTGCTTGTACACCTGCTTCTTCATCATCATGAGGGAAATCGGCGCCGCCGTGCCGGCAATCTGGTTCAGGTATGCCACGGCGTCGGCCGCGCATTCGCCGGTTTCGCACAGGCGATTGGCGTAGCCCAGGCGATAGGCTTCTTCGCCGTCGAAACGGCGCGAACTCCAGAAGATGTCGAGCGCGTTGGACGGCCCGACGATGCGCGGCAGCATCCAGCTGGTGCCGTGCTCCGCGATCAAGCCGCGCGGCGAGAACGACGAGACGAACTTGGCGGTGCGATCCACGAAGCGCATGTCGCAGAAGGTGGCGTAGCTGAAGCCCAAGCCCGCGCAGGCGCCGTTGACGGCGGCCAGGAGCGGCTTGCGCAGCCCCAGAAAGTACGTCGGCGACGCTTGGTAGTTGGGGTCGCCGTCCGGGTTGCCGGGATCCGCCGCAAGGTGGTCGTGCGCGGCGCCGAGCCGTTTGCCGGCGGCGCTCATCGCGCCGAGCGCGTTCATGTCCACGCCGGAGCAGAATCCGCGTCCTGCCCCGGTGAGTACCGTGCCGACGACGTCCGGATTGCGTTCGGAAGCGTCCAGCGCATGGCGCACTTCCGCTTGCGTGAGGTCCGTCAGCGCGTTGAGCGTGTTCGGCCGGTTCAGCGTGATCACCGCCGCCGCGCCATCGTGTTCGTAGAGAATCTCCGCGTAGGCGGTCATGTGCTGCTCCCTCGGCTGATGTTCGCGGCGATCATAGCCTTGCGGCAACGCGAGCGGTAGGTGCGGCCGGGGCAGAAAGCGGCGTGCCATGCCCCATTCTCAGACCAAGTAGAAGCCAGTCCTCCAGAGTCGATTGCAGCGATCGTTGACATTCCGCCAACGTCTCGCCGAACGCCACGACTCCTTGGTAAGAGGGGATCTTGCCCGCGAAGGTGCCGTCGTCGAGCTTGTCGAATGTCGCTGACGACATCGCGTTCTCCACATAGTCACTGAGGATGCATCCAATAGCCACGTCTTCGCCTCCGTTGGTGTCGCGTCGACCATGGCCGCGCTCACGCCGGTGACCTTAGCGCAAGGAGACGGCGCAGTTCGGCACTGCCGCCGCACTTTCGCGCTGGTGCGCGAAGAAGCCGCCTCTTGAGGTGCGTTGGTTCGCATAGATGCGACCTTGGAAGCGCCCTAGTGCTGGGCGTCTTCAACGTTGGCACGGTAGTTGCTTAAGCCATCGGCGTGAACACGCCAGCTTCCATCAACGCCGTCGCCAGCCGCCTCGTGACGGGTGGCCGCTGACCATGCTGTTCGGTCGCCGCCGCAAGAATCCCATTCGCATCGCCAACAAGGCGGTGGCGGAGTGGAAGTACGCCACCTGCGGCTACTGTTCGGTGGGCTGCTCCATCGAAGTGGGCGTTGACGCCGAGGGCAAGCCGGTGACCACGCGGGGAGTCGGCGGGGCGGACGTGAATCGCGGCAAGCTGTGCATCAAGGGCCTAACGCAGGCGCAGATATTCGGTGCGCCCGGGCGCGGCAGTGCGCCAAAAGTGCGCGAGCGCGCGTCCGATGCTTGGCAGAACGCGGATTGGGATTCCGCGCTGGACCGCGTGGCGGACGAGTTCAAGCGCATCCAGGCGCGCTACGGGCGCGATTCCGTGGCGGTGATTTCCACCGGCCAGATCATGACCGAAGAGTTCTACACGCTCGGCAAGCTGGTGCGCGGCGTCATCGGCACCAACAACTACGACGGCAACACCACGTTGTGCATGGCGTCGGCGGTGTCCGGCTACAAGCGCTCGTTCGGTGCGGACGGGCCGCCGGGCTGCTACGGCGACTTCGAACACACCGAGTGTCTGCTGGCGTTCGGCTCGAACCTGCCGGAGCAGCATCCGATCATCTACTGGCGGCTCAAGGAAGCGTTGGAGACGCGCAAGTTTCCGGTGATCGTTGTCGACCCGCGGGTGACGATGTTCGCCCAGATGGCCGACATCCATCTGCCGGTGACGCCGGGCACCGATCTGGTGCTGCTGAACAGCCTGTGCCATGTGATTCTCGAAGACGGCCTGCACGACGAGGCGTACATCCGCGCCCACACCAACGGCTTCGACGAGTTCGCAAGCCTAGTTGCAGACTACGACCCCACCACGGCGGCGCAGATCTGCGGCATTGACGAAGACACCATCCGCACGGTGGCGCGGCTCTACGGCAAGGCGGATGCGGCGATGTCGCTCTGGACAATGGGGATCAACCAATCCACCCACGGCAGCGACGGCGTCTGCGCCATCAACAACTTGAACCTCATCACCGGCAACATTGGCAAGCCGGGCGGCACGAGTCTTTCGATCACCGGCCAGTGCAACGCCATGGGCACGCGGGAGTGGTCGTCGTGTTCCGGTTTGCCAGGCTATCGACAACTCGAGAATCCGGCGCACCGGGAAGAGGTCGGCAAGTTCTGGAATGTCGATCCGGAGTTCTTCCCGAAGCGGCGCGGTCTGTTTCAGACGGACATCTTCCCGGCCATCGAAACCGGCCAAATCAAGGCGCTTTGGGTGGTCGCCACCAATCCCATGACCTCCATGCCGAACACGCCGCGCATTCGCAAGACCATGCGGAATCTCGAGTTCTGCGTCGTGCAGGATGCGTACGAGGACGTCGAAACGGCCAACTACGCGCATGTGTATCTACCGGCGTCCGTGTGGGCAGAGAAAGAAGGTTGCTTCACCAATACGGAGCGTCGAGTGAACCTTACCCGTGCCGTGACGGCGCCGTTCGCGGACTCGAAGCCGGACCACTGGATCTTCACTTCGCTGGCGAAGCGCTGGCCGGCGGCGCGCGAGATGAACTGGCCGGAGACGCCCGAGGCCACGTTCGAGGAAATGAAGCAGCTCTCGAAGGGGCGCGGGCGAAATCTCGACATTTCCGGCATGACCTACGAAAAGGTCGAGGCGGCGCGGGGCATCCAGTGGCCGATGCGCGAGGGCGACGCGCACGGTTCGCCAAGGCTCTACACCGATGGCGTCTTCGCGTTTCCAGACGGCAAGGCCAAGCTGCTCGCACTGCCGTACGTCGAGAACAACGAGCGCCCGAACGACGAATTTCCGTTCTGGCTGAACAGCGGCCGGGTCGTCGAGCACTTCCACACCCGAACCAAGACAGGAAAAGTCGGCGACTGCAACAAGCATTCGCCGATGCCGTACATGGAAATGAACCCTGATGCTGCGGATGAACTCGGCGTCGAACACATGGGCTACGTGCGCTTGGTGTCCAAGCGCGGCGATGCGGTGGTGATGGCGCAACGCACCCAGCGCGTGCCGCGCGACATGGTCTTCGTGCCATTCCACTTCCACGAATGCGTCAATCGCCTGACGCTCGGATTGCTCGACCCGCACTCCCGGCAGCCGGCGTTCAAGCAGTGCGCCGTGCGCGTCGAACCGGTGGATCAGCGCGAAGCGGCGATTTGGAACGCCGCCATGAGGACCTTCTGATGATCCCGCTGCGCACCGACGAACCGGACTATGCCAAGCTGGCCGATGCGAACGCGCAGGCGCTCAATCGCTACGGCAATCCGATTCAGCTGCTGCCGGACGGCGACAACGGCGTCAGCCTGAACATCAACGGCGACGCGGGCATCGGCGACAACCCGAACCGCACGCGCCAACATGCGTTCCACTTCACGGCGGACAACTGTATCGGTTGCCACGCCTGCGAGGCCGCGTGCAGCGAAAAGAACAGCCTGCCGCCGCACTTGAGCTTTCGCTCGGTCGGCTACGTGGAGGGCGGCACCTATCCCGACTACGCGCGCATCAACATTTCGATGGCGTGCAACCATTGCGACGATCCAGTGTGCCTGAAAGGCTGCCCGACCCGCGCCTATACCAAGCATCCCGAGTACGGGGCGGTCATCCAGGACCCGGACATCTGTTTCGGCTGCGGCTACTGCACCTGGGTCTGTCCGTACAACGCGCCGCAGCTGGATCCGCTGGCCGGCCAAGTCGAGAAGTGCAACATGTGCGTGGATCGTTTGGAAGTCGGCCTGAAGCCGGCGTGCGTCTCCGCCTGCGTCGGCAACGCGCTGGACTTCGGCGTCGTGGAGAATGTGCCGAGGCGGCGCGAGCAAGTCGACACGCACATTCCGGGCTTCCCCGATCCGAACATCACGAAGGCGAACATCCGCTTTCAGCAGGGCCAGCCGACGCCGCACGAGCTGACGCGCCCGGACTCCGCGCCGGTGAAGTATCGGCGCGACGAAGAGAATGCGTATCGTCCAGTCGTCGATGCGAAGGCGAACGCGAAGGGCGATCGGAACAAGGGCGTCACAAGACCGTGGAACTGGGCGCGTCTGTCGTCCCGCGAGAATCCGCTGTTGGCATTCACCTTGGCGGTGCAGGCGGCAGTCGGCGCTTTCGGGACGACATTCCTGAGCGGCCAAGGCAGCGGCTTGATCGCTCTCGCGACGCTCGCGCTCGTCGGCTTCGGCATGGCCGCGTCCACAGCGCATCTCGGCAAGACGCTGCGCTTCTATCGCGGCTTCAACAATCTGCGGCATTCGAACTTGAGCCGCGAAGCGCTCGCCACGGCGATCTTCGGGGCAGCGACGGCGCTCTACTTCGGCGCAGATTTTCTCCGCTGGCCTGGCGCGACGTTCGGCTTCGGCACCGCGACGATCGCTGCGGGCCTCGTGACGCTCTACTACATGGTGCGCTGCTATCTCATCCCTGCGCGACCCTTCTGGAACCACTGGCACACGGGCGCGTCCTTCGTCGGTACGGCGCTCTCTCTGGGCGGCTTGGCTGGCTTGGCGCTCACCGCCGGCGAGCCCTCTCTCCTAGGCTGGGCAGTGTTCGCGGGGCTGGGGCTGGAGGCCATCGGTCTCGTCGGCCATGCGCGAACCATGCGCACGGCGGCACACGAAGGCGCGGTCTCCCACCATGTGCAGACGACCACTTTCGGCCACGTCTACCGGCTGCGCAACTGGCTGCTGTTCGGAAACTTCATGCTGGTCGGCGCACTCTGCGCGGGCGGTGTCATTCATCCTGTCCCGTGGCTGGCGGCGGGTCTCGCGGCCTTGTGCTCGGCAACGATTGGCCGCGCGCTGTTCTACGTGGTCGTGGTGCCGACGACGATGCCCGGCGCGTTCTTCTGGAAGAACAAAGGGTTCGAGCAGCACGCCCGCGACATCGGGCTGGCGGCGAATCCGGCTTTCGGAGTCGCGCCGACCGACCACTGATCGCACGCGCCGCCAGCGCCATTTCAACAACCTTCCAAGGAACATCTCGATGACTGCCGAAGCGACCGAAGTCCGCGGCTTCAACCTGCTTGCCTTTCGCGGCAAGATGAAAGTGCTGCACATGAGCTGGATGGCATTCTTCGTCACCTTCGTCGTCTGGTTCAACCACGCGCCGCTCATGTCCGCCATCAAGGACACGCTGGGGCTGAGCAAGGCGGAGGTGTCCACGCTGCTCACCTTGAACGTGGCGTTGGCGATTCCGGCGCGCATCCTCATCGGCATGCTCACGGACAAGTTCGGGCCGCGTCAGGTCTACTCCATTCTGCTCATCGTGTGCAGCGTGCCGTGCTTCGCGTTCGCGCTCGCCGACTCGTTCGCGCAGGCGGCGATTGCGCGCTTTCTGGTCGGCTTCGTCGGGGCCGGTTTCGTGGTGGGCATTCGCATGGTGGGCGAGTGGTTTCCGGCCAACGAACTCGGCCGCGCCGAGGGCGTGTACGGCGGATGGGGGAACTTTGGATCGGCCGCCGCGGCGATGTCTCTGCCGACGCTGGCCTTGCTGTTCGGCGGCGACGAAGGCTGGCGCTACGCCATCGGCGTGACGGGCGTGCTCTCCATCGTTTTCGGCGTTCTCTACCGTTTCACCGTGTCGGACACGCCCAAAGGCTCGACGTACTTCAAGCCCAAGAACATGGGTGCCATCGAAGTCACCAGCCGGCGCGACTTCTTCCTGCTGCTGGCGATGAAGGTGCCGGTCTTCCTCGCCCTCGCCCTTTTGACTTGGAAGCTGTCGCCGAGCGACGTGGATCTGCTCTCCACTACCGCCGCGAACACGCTCTACGCGTTTCTGGTCGCCGGCTACGGCTACGACGCCTGGCAGGCTTGGCGCGTCAACAAAGGCGTGTTCGAGAAGCCGGTGCCGGAACTGCACCGCTACGAGTTCAAGCAGGTTGCCGTGTTGAACGTCCTGTACTTTGCGACGTTCGGTTCGGAGCTGGCCGTCGTCTCCATGCTGCCGCTCTTCTTCAGCGACGTGTTCGGCTTGAGCATGGTGCAGGCGGGCTTGGTGGCGTCCTCCTACGCCTTCATGAACCTCATGTCGCGTCCTGCCGGCGGCCTTATCAGCGACCGCTTCGGCCGCAAGCCGACGCTGCTCATCCTCATCGCCGGGCTGGCGCTTGGCTACTTCACCTTCGCCTTGGTCGACGCTTCCTGGCCGCTCGCCTTGGCCGTGGTCACGGCGATGGCCTGCTCGTTCTTCGTGCAGGCCGGCGAAGGCGCGGTATTCGCCGTCGTGCCCCTCATCAAGCGCCGGCTCACTGGCCAGTTCGCTGGCATGACGGGCGCCTACGGCAACATCGGCGCCGTCGTCTACTTGACCATCTTCTCCATGGTGGACTACGGGACGTTCTTCGTCGTCATCGGCATCTCCGCCGTGATCGGCTTCCTCACGTTGTTCTTCATGGAGGAGCCGCGGGGCCACATGGCCGAAGTGCGCGACGATGGTACGGTGGAGCTGATCAAAGTCGCTTGAGGCGCGGCGATGCGCGGCGCAAAGCTCGACATCAGCTACGGCGGCGCATCGCTTGCCGGACGGCGCGCCGCGAACGAAGACGCATTCGCGGCAGCGCCTCCGGATCGTCTGAAAGGCGCGGTGGCGGTGATCGCCGACGGCCTCTCAAGCTGCGAACGCGCCGCCAAGGCGAGCCAGACGGCGGTGACGGAGTTCATCGACGAATACTTGGCGACGCCGGAGACGTGGACGGTGAAAGCGTCCGCAGCGCGAGTACTGAACGCGCTCAACCGCTGGCTTTGCCATCACGACGGGATGGCGACCACCGTGAGCGCCGTCGTCGCCAAGGGCCGCACCGCACACGTCTTCCATGTCGGCGACAGCCGCGTGTACCGCTTTCGGGACGGCGATCTGGAACAGCTGACCCGCGACCACTTGCGCCATGAAACGCTGACCAACGCGCTGGGCACGGACCTCGATCTGCAAGTGGACTACCTCGTCGAAGACCTGGCCGCCGGCGACGTCTTCGTCCTTACCACCGACGGCGTCCACGGCGTGTTGCCGACACAACACTTGCGCCAGCGCGTGGCTAAGGCAATTGCCGAGCATGAGCCGCTGGAAAGCGCTGCCCGCGCCGTACTGGACACGGCCTTGCAGCGCGGCAGCGAAGACAACCTAAGCTGTCTGCTCATGCGCATCGCGCAGACGCCGGACGAAGACATCGACGAAGCGCACCGCCGCCTGACACGGCAGGTCATCCCGCCGGTGCTGCCCGCCGACGCCCGCATCGACGACTATCGAGTCCTGCGCGCCATCGCCAGCGGCACCCGCAGCCACATCTATCTCGTGGAAGATCCCGCGGGACGCCGCTTGGCGCTCAAGGCGCCGTCCGAGTCCTTCGCCGAGGATGCGGTCTACTTGGACGGCTTCATCCGCGAGGAGTGGATCGGCAAGCGCATCGACCACCCGGGCGTGATGAAGATTCTGCCGCGCCCGGAGAGCCGTTTCCTCTACCTCCTCGCCGAACACATCGAAGGCCGAAGCCTGCGCCAGTGGATGCTCGACAATCCGTGCCCGCCCATCGACGACGTTCGCCGCCTCGTGGGCGACATCGCAAAGGCGCTGCGCGCGTTCCAGCGGCTGCAGATCGTGCATGGCGATCTGAAGCCGGAGAACGTCATGATCGACCGCGACGGCAACGCCAAGATCGTCGATTTCGGCGCGGCGCAAGTGCAGGGCTTCGCCGAACAGGCCGACGCCGTTCGCGCCACCCACCCGGTGGGCTCGGTGGGCTACGTCGCCCCGGAGTGCCTGCTGGGACAACAACCCACCCACGGCGCCGACATCTATGCGCTCGGCGTCGTCGCCTACGAGATGCTCGCCGGCGCACTGCCCTACAAGCCGCCGCTGGCGCGAGACGCCAAGGCGCACCTGAATCGTCCGTACATTCCCTTGGTCAAGGCTGGCCGTGGCGACGTGCCGAAATGGGTGGATCTGGCCCTCGCCAAGGCCACCGCGCAGAACCCGGCCAACCGCTTCGACGCGCTCTCGGAACTCGTCACGGACATCTCCCGCCCGAACCCGGAATTGGTACGCCGGGCCGAATCCGCCCCGCTCCTGGAGAAGAACCCCACGCTCTTCTGGCAACTGGTGAGCACGGTATTGGGCGCATTGCTCGTGGCGAGCGTCGCCCTTGGTTGATTCCCCTAGCTAGACGATCATGCGGACGCCGCCCACCTCCCCGAGCAGGGGAAGATGGCGCTGGCTCTGTGACGGGCCTGCGGGCGGGTCGTCGGTTGATCGAGGACCCGCCGAGGCGTAGTGTCGGCGCAAAGGGCACGGCTTCCTCAAATGCGCGACGCGGCTCGACTCCAAGGCCAGACCATGCGGCCGCTGTTCACGCTCTGCGCTGCGTTGTGCTGCGTCGCGCCTTGGCCGGCGACGGCCGATTTGCGGGACTACGCCTACGACCCGGATGCGCTCCCGAAGCCGATCCTGGAGGGGCGCGAGGACTGGGTCGAGCTGTACTACGCGGCATGGGATCTGGCCGCGGACAACATCAACTTCGCCAAGCCCGGCACCGGCTTCGTCGCCGAGTACATGGACGAGGCGCTCACGGACAACAAGATATGGCAATGGGACACCCTGTTCATCGCCATGTTCGCCAAGTACGCCAACGGCGAACTGCCGATGATGGACGGCGTGGACAACTTCTACCGCAAGCAGCGCTCGGACGGCTTCATCTGCCGGGAGCTGAGCGAGAACGACGGCACGGACATCTACCCGGGCCAAAGCCAGTTCTGGCCGGTGTCCAATCCCAACCCTCCTCTCTATTCATGGGCGGAATGGGACTACTACCAAGTCACGGGGGATGCCAGCCGCTTCACGAAGCGGATCACCAGCAATCGCGTAGACGAGGACCCGTACGCCAAGACCGTCGTGCAGCGTCTCCACGACTACCATTTCTGGATCAAGAACAACATCAGACATGCCGATGGACACTACCGTTCCGACGGATGGGCGAACGGCATGGACGACTCGCCGAGGAATCAAGGCGACAACTGCGGCGCGTGGATGGACGTTGCCATGCAGCAAGCGCTGTCCGCGCTCTACTTGGCCAAGATGGCCGCGGTGGTCGGCGACGACGCCATACAGCGCACCATGATGGACGAATACCGAGAGCACAAAGAGCTAGTGAACGACTCCTATTGGCACGAAGACGACAAGCTCTACTACGATCTCAGTCCGTTGACGAGCGACTACGGAGGGAAGTGCTACGACCCGCACCCGGAGCGGCGAGTGGTCAAAACCAAGACTGTGGCGACGTTCTGGCCCTTGATCGCGGAAGTGGCAAGTCGTCGCCAAGCCGATCATCTTGTTCACCACCTCGTGGACTTCAACGCCTTCTGGCGGCCCATGATGGTGCCCACGCTTGCCGCGGACCAGAATGGCTACAGCGTCACCGGCGAATACTGGCAGGGGGCGAGTTGGCCGCCGACCACCTACATGGTCGCCCGGGGCCTTGCGAGACAAGGCTACTGGCCCTTGGTGCGCGCGGTTGCGGAGAACTACGTGAACGGCCTTTCCGCGCTCTATCAGCATACCGGCACGATCTGGGAGAACAACGCGCCGGAGATCGTCGCGCCAAGCAACGATTCCATCCCGCACTTCGTGGGCTGGGGCGGCCTGGGGCCCATCGCCATGTTGATCGAGCACGTCCTCGGCATCGAACTGAACGCCCCGGAAAACGCAGTCGCGTGGCGCTTGGGACAGACGGCGCACAATGGTGTCGAGAACCTCGGCTTCGACGGCGGCAGGATCGCGCGGATGGTCAGCGCGAGCCGCGCCAACGCCGATGCGCCGGCGACGCTCTCCATCGAAACCACGGTTCCTTTCACGCTGACGGTTTGGCTCGGCGAGCGCAGCTTCACGCGGGAGATCGTGGCCGGGCCGGAGAGAACCTACCGCTTCGGCTTCGACAACAAGGCGCCGACCGCCAATCCCAACGGCCCCTACCGCGTGGAGGCCGGGGCGGAGGTGGCGTTCAGCAGCGCTGGATCGAACGACATGGACGGCAGAATCATCAGCTACCTCTGGGACTTCGGCGACGGCACCACCAGCCCCGAGGCGAATCCGACCCATGTGTACGCGGCGGCTGGCAACTATCGCGTCCATCTCACGGTAACGGACGACGGCGGCGCGACAGAGAGCGCGCGGACCTTCGCCAGCAGCGGCAAACCGGCCCCGGCTGCGGCCTTCTACGGCGACAGCATTCGGCTGCCGCACGGCGGCAGCGTCCGCTTCCACGATCAATCCCTTCATGCGCCGAACCAGTGGCGCTGGTCGTTTCCCGGCGGCGAACCGGCAAGCAGCGAGGAACGCGCTCCGCTCGTGCGTTACCCGACCGCCGGCGAGTACGACGTCGCGCTTACGGTGTGCAACGCCTACGGCGAGTCCGAGAAGTCCTACGCCAGCTATGTCGACGTGCTAGGCGACGTGCCGAAGGCATACTGCTACGCGGCCAGTGGGAGCACGAGCTTCACGTACATATCCAGAGTCGCAGTCGGGCCGCTGGACAACCGCACCGGGTCGGACAGCTACAGCCTGCACGACGAGCCGGTTCCGCTCGAGGGTGGTTCAACGCAAACGCTGCTGGTGGAGGCAGACGTCGTCACGCCGGTGAACGACGACCGGAACTTCGTGCGGGCCTGGGCGGATTGGAACGGAAATCGGCTGTTCGAGGACGACGAGCAGCTGATGAACAGGGCGATTGCGATTTCCGACCAGCCGGTTCAAGTGTCGCAGTCCTTCACCGTGCCCAGCGATGCGACCGGCATTCGACGTTTGCGGGTGAAGGTGAACTACGACGAAGGCCCGTTGAACGACCTCGGCGCCTGCCAAGGCTTCGAGAGCGGCGAAGTGGAGGACTACGAGATCGAAGTGATCGATCCGGCCGCGGCGGGAGACGGGCCGAGAGGGCGGGTTCAGGCAGCGTCGCCGCGCAGCCAAACGCGCTTGCGGTCGCGGCGGCTCGAGGCCGAGCCGGACGTCGCTTGCGTCGCCACCGGCGGTGGCGAAGTGGAGGTGGAGGGCGAGGTCGATGCCGGCATGGTGCTTCCGTCGCGCCAGCAGACTCTTGCGCCGGGCGGAGATCGGCTGCTTCTGAACCTGCGCGCCATGTTTCCTTCGGAAGGCGAAGAGCCGATGGCGTACAGTGCGGAGTCCGACAACGCTGCGCTGGCGGCGGTGGAAGTCGCCGGTGGCCAGCTGCGCGCGACGTCGAACGAAGCGGGAGACACCGGCGTCGCCAACGTCGTGGTGACGGCCATCTTCGGCGATGGGCGGCGCGAGACGTTCAGCTTCGTCTTGGCCGTCCGCGAGGAAACCCGCAGCTTTCTCAAAGGCTGGCGGCTAGTTCTGCTGGAAGCCGCGGAGGACGCATCGCAATGACGGCAATTGGGAAGGCTGCCCATGCCCTGCGCCTTGGCCTGCTGGCGACGGCCTGCCTCGGGGTGGGATCGTCCTGGGCGGAGCAGTGCGATGACTCGGCCTCGGCTTGCACGGCTTCCGCCGCGGCCATCTCGCCGGCAGCGCTGCCAGATGTACGCCTGCCGCCCGACGCCCATGCGCACAGCATCCAAGCGCCCGAAACGCAACAGACGACCAGACCACCGCCGCCACTGCGGGAAATCCGCCCTTGGGTCGATCCTGGTCGCCGGCCAGACGCGTTCCCCGACACGAAGACCAAGAAACGAACGCCCCCGATTTTGCCGTTCTCCCCGCAGCTAGACCACGTGGAGTGCGACATCGACGGCTTCGCCACGAAGTCCGGGCAGGCCCTCTCCGATCACGTGCGCGCCATGACCTACGACTGCATCAACGCCCTGTTCGGCGATGCTCCGCTGGAACTTCGAGCCGCAGCGTTCTCGATGCGCAACATGATCGACATGGCCCAGGCCACCGTCGACATCATGGAGGTCTACCAAGGCGTCAATGACGAGCACCTGTACAGCAAGCACTATTTGTTCCTGCGCAGCGGCTACTACAACTATTTCTACCACACTGATGCGATGGATTGGGGATCCAATTTGGCGGTCGTGACGGCCGCCGTTGCCGAAGCGGTGGACGCCTTCATTCAGAACAGTCATTTCCTGGACCATACGGAGACGCACGCCGAGACCGCGTGGGAGATCTTCTCCATGCTTGGCGGCAACTACTTCCACGACTATTTGGCGGGCTATCTTCCTGCATTCAAGAGCTGGATCAACGCACTCGGACGCGAACATGTCGAGCCGGTCGAGCTCGGCGAAGTCATCAACGCGACCAACCGGATTCTGGACATCCTGGACACCCACGCATCGCCGAGCTTCGTCGCCGCCGCCACCACCGATCCGGACCTTGTAGCCACGCTGCGCAGGCTCGCTCTTCAAGACTACATGCTGGGCACTTGGTTTGCCGAAGTCCTGCTGGGCAACTCGGGCAACGTCTTGGCGCAGTTTCTCCAGTACGAGTCGGCGCCCATCTACCCTGACGTCGTGGCGGCGGTCAGGGCCATCCTGGACCGCTACGACGGTGGTGGGCGCGAGATTGGGGTCTGGCTCCAGACGGCAAAGGTCGTCTCCTACCAAGGCAAATGCGCCGAGTTTCAGATCTGCGGCTTCGAGGAGGAGCTCGAAGCGCAAGTGCTGTCCGTATCCCACTCCTGCTTGGAAGTCGACGTACACATCCGCGCCGAAGACTTGACGGAAGGCGACTTGGCCGCCGCTTGCCGCTCGCTGTCCGACGTCGGCGACCGCTTCCACGCGCTCTTGAACACCGGCCGCCGACCGGTGGCGAACGACCACAACGCGCATCTCGAGATCGTCGTCTATTCAAGCTGGGACAGCTACGACACCTACTCCGGCCTGTTCTTCGGCAACGACACGGACAACGGCGGCATCTACTACGAGGGCGATCCATCCGACGTGAACAACCTGGCGCGCTTCTTCGTCTATGTCGAATACGACCCGGAAAAGTACATTCGGAACCTGGAGCACGAGTACGTCCACTATCTGGATGGGCGCTTCAATCTCTACGGCGAGTTCACCCTCGACTACGACACGCTGTGGTGGGTTGAGGGCCTCGCGGAGTACGTCTCCCTGCAGAATGAAAACGAGGACGCAATCGAAATCGCCCGCAACGGGGGCTTCCTGCTGAACGAGCTGTTCTCGACCACCTACGACCACAGCGCGGACCGGGTATACCGCTGGGGCTACCTGGCCGTCCGCTTCATGTTCGAGCGGCACCCGGAACACGTCGGCCGCATCGCCAGCTACTTGCGAGCCGGCTGCTTCGCCGAGCAGGACGGCTACCTCGAACGCGCCATCGGCGCCACGCACAACGACGAATGGCTGGACTGGCTCGGCACGGTCTCCACCGCGAGCGCGTTCACGACCGACCGGGGAGTGACGCCGCATCAGGTCGATTGCGGCGTCGACACCGGGTCGGACGTTGACGAGGAGCCGAGCGTTGACGAAGAACCGAGCGTGACGAGACGCCCGCCGCAAGTGGAGCTCTTCCCGCTCGGGGAATCGACGACCATCGACGTCGCCGCGTTCTTCAAGGGATTCGGCGCCGATGCTGCGTTCGCGGTCTCTTCCTCGGCCCCGAACGTCGTTGCCGCGACGCTCGACGGCAGCGTGCTGACGCTGATCGCCGTGTCCGCCGGGGAAGCGGTGGTGTCGATGGTCGCGAGCGAAGGCGACCGCGGCGTGACCCGCACGCTGCGCGTCTCCGTCACCGAGGCATGTCCCGCCCACGTCTGCCGCAGCTGGACGCACGGCTGGCGCTTGCAGGTGTTGATGGACTCGCGCTGACCCGAAGGCCGCCCGGTGCCTTCAAGGACGCCCCGGCACGTCGATGCGCGCGTAGTCCGGCTCCTTCAACCTGAGGTCCGCCCGGCCCTCGTCCAACCAGATCTCCCAACGGTCGAGGAACTGGTGCCAGCCGCCGAGCACGGCGTTGGCGAAGGCCGTCCTGCTGCGCTTGTCGTCGAACCACAGCACGTCGGCGAATCCGAGCACGCAGCCGTCACCCTCCGTGGGCGTGAGTTGGATGTCGATGCTGCCAAGGGCAAGTCGGCGCGGCGGCTCGAAGGTGCCGAGGGTGCCCGAGACATGCGACGGCCCTTCGCATTCGTCGCCGAACCAGATGTCGTAGCGTGCGCCGGGTTGCGGCTCGAAGCGGATGCCGGGGCACCACACGGCGCGTTGTTCCGCCTCGGCAATCGCCGCCCAAACCTTGGCCGGTGCGTGCCGCAAGGGGCGCTCGAAGACGACGCCGTGCCGGCCTCCGTCGTCCTGGCGCACGATGCCGTGGCGCCGCGGGTCGTGTGGAATGGGCGATGCGACGCCCACTTTGCTCGATGAAGCTCGAACTCGTTGCGGCTGAACGGACTTCGCAGCGCCGCTACTTGCCTTTCGCCTTCACATGCGCCGAGAGCGCCGTCTGCGCCGGCCCGGCCGCCGAGGCCATCGCATCCCGCGCCCGTTCGTTCTCTTGGATCTTGCTCATGATGGCTTGGCCGGCGCGCAGCCAGGTGTCGCGGTTCTCGATCACGAACTTGTTGGATTCGCGGTAGTTGTCCAGCATGCCGTTCACTTCCGGCACGACGTAGCGGGCAACGAGGTCCCAGCTGTTGCGGGTGTCTGCCCGGTTCGCCCAGTCGTGGACGAAGCCGATGACCACGCCGAAGCCGCCGGTCACCTCGATCATCTTCTCGATGCGCTCCACCAGATCCTGCGGCGTGCCGATCACCGCCACGCTGCCTTCGCTGAAGGCGGTGGCGTCCACGGCTTCATCCGGCGTCTTGAAGATCGTGCCTTCGCCGGCGGCCAGGGTGCCGACGGTGTAGTCGTTGTTGTGGTGGAACAGGCCCTCCTTCGCCTGCTCGCGCGCCTTGTCGCGGGTCTCGGCGATGTGCCAGCTCATCACCACGCGCCACATGCTGCGGTCCACCGCGCGCTTGTGCTTGGCGGCGGATTCTTCGGCGAAGCTCCACTGCAGGGGCAGCGCCTGCAGGCCGGCCTTGGTGGTGGAACCGATGGAGAGTACGCCGGCGCCGTGCTTGCCGGCCAAGGTCATGCCGGAGGGGCTCACCATCGAGGCGACGGCGAACTCCATGTCGCGCTGCAAGGGCAGCAGTTGCAGCTTCGCTTCGTTCAGCTTGAACCACTCGCACTCGTAGCTGAAGCGGTCGCCGCCCTCGAACAGGCGGCGGATGACGCCCATCGCTTCGTCCTGGCGGTCGCGCAGCAGCATGGGATCGACGCCCAGGGTGTGGGCGTCCGACGGCAGGGCGCCGGGGCCGGAGCCGAAGATCAGCCGCCCGCCGCACTGGTGGTCGAGCTGCACGAGGCGCTGGGCGACCATGAAGGGGTGGTGGTAGGGCAGCGAGACGACGCCGGTGCCGAGCCGGATGCGGTGCGTTCGCTCCGCCGCCGCGGCGAGGAAGATCTCCGGCGAGGCGATGACTTCCCAGCCGGTGGAGTGGTGCTCGCCGCACCAGAACTCGTCGAGGCCGAGGCGGTCCATGTGTTCCACGAGGTCCAAGTCGCTGCGCAGTTGCAGCGTGGGGTTCTCGCCGATGGGGTGGTGCGGGGCCAGGAAGGCGCCGAACTTCATGTCGCGCATGGTCTCTCCTCGATTGTTCCGTGGTGCGGCTTGCCCGAAATCCGTGGGGCGCTACAGCAGTTCCTCCGCCATGAAGCGCAGTGTGTCCGGATTGCCGGAGCCAACGTTGATCATCGTCACCGGGCTCTCCTTCCACGCCGCCAGGCGTTCGCGGATGCGTTCCTTGGGCCCGACGAGGGCAATCTCGTCGCACAGTTCGTTCGGCACCGCCGCCATCGCCTCGTCGCGCCGCCCGGCGAAGAACAGTTCCTGAATGCGCTCAGCGGCGTCTCCGAAGCCCATGCGCACGACGTGGTCCTTGTGGACGTTGAAGTTCTTCGCGCCCATGCCGCCGACGTAGAAGCCGACGTTCTGCTTGATCTGGTCGAGGGCGCGCTGCACGTCGTCGTCGACGATCACCGGCACGGCGGCGGCGATCTCGAAGTCCTTGTTGCGGATGCGCATGGCGTCCTTGTACATGTCCATCATGCGGTACGGCGAGAGGAACATGGGAATCCAGCCGTCGCAGATCTCCGCGCTCATGGCGACGTTCTTCGGCCCTTCCGCGCCCAAGTACACCGGAATGCGTTCGCGCACCGGGTGCAGGATGAGCTTGAGCGGCTTGCCGAGGCCGGTGCCGCCCTGCAGCGGCAGCTGGTAGTGCTTGCCGTCGAAGGACACGGGGCCGTCTCGGGAGATGATCTTGCGGAAGATCGACACCCACTCGCGGGTGCGGGCGAGGGGCTTGGGATACGGCTGGCCGTACCAGCCTTCCACCACCTGCGGCCCGGACACGCCGATGCCGAGGATCAAGCGGCCGTTGGAGAGGTAGTCCAAGGCGACGGCGTGCATGGCGGCGCTGGCCGGGGTGCGCGCGGAAATCTGCATGATGGACGAGCCGAGATTGATGCGCTCGGTGTGGGCGCCGATCCAGGTGAGCGGCGTGAAGCAGTCCGCGCCGTAGATTTCCGGCGCCCAGATGGTGTCGTAGCCGAGGTTCTCCGCCTCGCGCGCCAATTCGACGATGCGCGCGCCGCCCGGCGGCCCGAACGCGCCAATCCCCAATCCCAGCTTCATGGACTCCCCGCAAAGGTCTGCTCAAACGCCCGCTAGCTTACACGCTGCCCGTGGCGATTGCGCTTGTGCCGGAGGCGGGCGAGCCCTCAGCCGGGAGCGCGAGGGGCACCCTCGCAGGTAAAGGCCGGCGCTCAAGTTGGCTCAAGTTGATAGGATGCTTGCGATGCCTTTGCGGAGATGCAGTGTGAACAAGGTCGGTGCGAACAAGGTCGGTTTGGCGGCTGCCGCTCTGGCAGGCGCCGTGTGCGCGTTGGGGGACGGCTTCTACGTCGGCGGCGACGTTGGCCTCGCGTTGCCGGGCGGCATCGAGTCCACGCGCACGAACATCGGCGTGCCCACCAACTGCGACCAGTGGCTGGGCGCGGCGACGCTGCTCGATGGCACCGCAGTGCCATTGCCGGCGGCGCAGTGCCAGCCGCGCGCTTTGCCGGCTGCCGCCAACGGCTTCGACCTCGATCGTGGCCTGGCCGGGGGCTTGAACGTCGGCATGGTTCGGGGCGCGCTGCGTCTCGAGGCCGAATACTTCCACCAGCGGAGAGACGGCGAAGTCTTGCCGCTGGTGGTCGCCGGCGATCCGAAGCAGCGCGAGTTCGTGCGCCGCGACGAGGAGATCGGCGACGTGGCCAGCCACGGCGTCTTCCTCAACGCCTACTACGACTTCGACGCCATCGGCGGCGCGGGCCGCGTTCGCCCCTACGTCGGCGTGGGGCTGGGCGCGGCGCGGGTGGACATCGACTACGCCGGCACGTCGATCCGCAACAGCGACCGCGACGTGCTGTTGGCGCTTGGCCGGAATCCCAACGCCGCCGGCACCACGTCGCGGGCCGATGAATCGCTCTCGGACACCCTCGCGCGCTGGCAACTCGTGGCCGGCGCGGACTTGGCGCTCGGCGAGCGTCGCAGCCTGACGTTCAAGCTGCGCTACGGCGCCGCCTTCGACGCCTTCGAAGCCGGCGGCAACCCTTGGCGCCCGTTGCGCGGCCACGAGTCCACGGTGGCGCCGGGCGGCGCGCCGGTGCGCTACGACTTGCGTGTCGAAGACTTGGGCGGCTGGGCGGCGACCATCGGGCTCAAGGCGATGCTCGGCGACTGACGGCTCAAGGCCGTCGTGCGCCGGATACGGCACGGCCGGACGGCACGGTCAGTCGCGGAAGTTCACGAACTGCAGCGGCAGGCCGAAGTCGTCTTCCTTCAAGGCGGCGATGATCGCCTGTAGGTCGTTGCGCTTCTTGCCGGTCACGCGCACTTTCTCGCCTTGGATCTGGCACTGCACCTTGAGCTTGGCGTCCTTCACCGTCTTGACGATGCGCGAGGCGACGGCGCGGTCGATGCCTTGGCGCAGGGCGAACGGCTGCCGCTTCTGCTTGCCCGCCGCTTCCAGCGGGCGGGCCTCCAGCACGCCGATGTCGATGCCGCGCCGGGTCATCTTGTCGTGCAGGATGTCCACCAGCTGCTGCACTTGGAACTCGTCCTCCGCCCACACGGTGGGCGTCTCGCCCTGCAGCTCGACTCCGGCGTCCACCGCGCGGAAATCGAACCGCCCCTTCAACTCCCGCGCCGCCTGGTCCACCGCGTTGCGCAGCTCCTGCAAGTCCACCTCCGAGACCACATCGAATGCTGGCATGGCTCCTCCTTACCGTCGTTTCGCTCGCCGCTGTGTTGCTTGAGAGCTTAGCCTTCAATCGGTCGGCAGTTGACGAGGCCGCCAGGCGCGAGTTTCCGGCGCGAACCGAACGGGCACATGGGGTGCCAGCGCCTGGGACTGCGCGAGGTGACGCGCCGCCACGGCCCGATATGCCGGGTCGCCATTGGCGACTTCGTGGTAGAGACGGGCAAGCGCATGGTGGACGCGCCAGTTGCTCGGTTCCGCGGCAACCGCCAGCGGCGCCTGCGCGTCGGCGACCGCAAGCAGACGCAGCGCCTCCGCGCTCTCGCGCACGCGAAGCCGCCGCCAGTGCTCGGCCAGCTGCTCGAACAGAATCAGCCGCGGCGTGTTGGCTAAAGGCTCGAAGCGTTCGATGGCGCGTTCCAGGAACTTGGCCGGCTGCCCAGGCACGCCGAGGCGACCGATGTCCACGGCAGCGAAGTAGATTGCGACGTTGACGGACGAGCTCACGGCAAGGCCGGCGAGCGCTGCCACGGCGACGGCCGCTTTGGCGCCGACGTGCGCGCTGGCGATCCACTTCGGGAGATCCAGCTTCGCAAAGACACGCATCCGCGTCTCGCGCCGCGGCTCCAGACCGACGACCAGCACGAGCAGCAGCACCAACTGCAAGTTCCACACCGTCGTTGGAAAGCGCAGTTGGTCGTTGACCAGAAAACACGTCAAGGCCGCGCCCAAGGTCAGCAGGAACAGCCTCTCGTCCGTTCCCGACGTGCGCCGCGCGCGACGGATCAGCGCGAGGTACAGCAACACCCACAGCACCGCGTGGGCGCCGATTCCCAGCAGGCCCTCGGTGGCGGCCTTGTCCACGACTCTGTTGTGGGCGCTGTCGTGCGCTTCGCCTACGGCGCCGCTGGCGTGGCGCCCCCACGGGACGACGAAGTTCTCGGGCCCGAAGCCAGTCACGGGCCGTTCCAGGAATCCCCGAAGGCCAGCCAGGAGGGCTGCGCCGCGCTGCCGCGCGCTCTCGTCGTTCGCTGCCGCAGCGAGGCGTTCAAGCACCTTGCCGCCGGTCTGCGGGATCGCGAGCAACGCGCCGCCGCCGACCAGTCCGGCCAACATGGTCGCCGCGACGGCGATCCGCCATTGCCGCGACTTTCCCCAGACGACGTAGGCGAGTCCGCAGAACGCCACTGCTGCGGCCAAGCCCAGCCACCCGGACCGCGCGTCGGCCAAGGCGAGGGCATGGACGTTCAAGTACGCGACTAGTGCGCAGAGGGAAATCGTCAGCGCGCGCCTGCTCCCGCCACGCGCGGCACACGCGCCGAGACCCAAAGCCAACACAGCGTTGACCGCCGCGTAGCTGGCCAGAAAGAGCGGGTTGCCGAACACGCCGCCGATGCGCGGGAACTGCGGTTCCGGCAACGCGCCGAAGAAAGGCACGCCCAAGTCGTGGAAGCGGGCGATGGCGAGCAGCGCGACCAGCGCGCTGACGCCGAGGTGAACGTGGACAACCGCGAGCAGATCGCGCCGGCAGCGCAATACGCCGGCCAATGCCACGGCAAGCGCGAGCCAGTGCGCCGCGTCCACCACGCCCTGCATCCGTTCGAAGTTCGACCAGGCGCTGCGCGCGACGCTGACCCCGAAGAGCGCGGCGACGACGGAACACGCGAAGCCGATGCCGAACCACGCCAACAGCCACGAGCGCGGCGGCCGGTAGCGGGGATTGGCGAGCGCCAGCGCCGCCCACAGCGCGAACAGCACCTCGATGACGGTGCGCGAATAGACCGCCTTGCCCACCACGAACGGATACGCCGTCTCGATGCTCACGACGAACGGCGTCAACAGCAGCAGCGCGACGCCGGCGCTGATCGCCCACAGTGCGCCGGTTTCGGCGCGCTCCCGCCACTTAAGCGACGTGCCTAGTCGCCGCCGTGGATTTCTCGGATGTCGCACTTGCGCTCCGACCAGTCGTGCGCCGCCAAAAGTAGCACTCGCCACGACCCAGGCGAGATGCCGGCCGAAAGCGTCCGCAAAGCAGCGTGTTAGCATTGCCGCAATGGAAGCGAAGCTGCCCCCTGCCGCAGGCGTCCATGTTCTGGTTGTTGGCGATGTCATGCTCGACCGGTACATCCACGGTCGCGCCAATCGCGTCTCGCCGGAAGCGCCGGTTCCGGTGGTGGAGATCGAGAGCAGCGAAGACCGCCTCGGCGGTGCCGCCAACGTCGCGCTGAATGTCGTCTCGCTTGGCGGGAGATGTACGCTCGTCGGCGCGGTCGGCGACGAACCAACCGGCGACGCCGTTCGGAGTCTGCTTCAAGCGTGCGGCATCGACGCCGATCTGGTGGTGGCGGAGGGCTGGCGGACGACCTTGAAGGAGCGCGTCGTCAGCCGCCAGAAGCAGCTGCTGCGCATGGATTTCGAGTCCGCCATGCCGCCTTGGGTGGCGCGCGAAGTGGCGCGTCGAACGGCGAAACACCTCGCTGCCTCCGACATACTGGTCATCGAGGACTACGACAAGGGCGCCGTCGCCGCGCCGTCGCGCATCGTCGCGCTGGCGCGGGAACACGGCGTTGCCGTGATTGCGGATCCGAAGTTCAAGCCCTTCGCCGAATACCGCGGCGTGCAGATCCTCAAGCCCAACCGGCTGGAGTTCGAGCGCGCCGTCGGCGCTTGGCCGGGCGAATCGCAACTGCCGGCCGTCGGCTGCGAGCTGGCGCGGAAGAGCGGCGTGGAGGCCATCGCCCTCACCCGCGGCGACGAAGGGCTCACGGTCTTCGAAGCCGCCGGCGGGCGGTCTTTCCACGTGCCGGCGGCCAGCGTCGACGTCTACGACTCGACCGGCGCCGGCGACACCGTGGCGGCGGCCTTGGGCGTGTGCAGCGCGCTCGGACGATCCCTCGAGGAGAGCGTCCACATCGCCAACGTCGCCGGCGGCGTCGCCTGCGTGAAGTTCGGCACGGCGGCGGTCACGGCGCAGGAACTCAACGATGCCTTGGCGAACGACGGGCGCACAGCCAATGGCCGCGACGCCAGCCCGCGAATGCCGCGCCGCCAACTCGTCGGCGCGCTCGGCACGGCCCGGCGCCGCGGCGAACGCATCGTCTTCACCAACGGCTGCTTCGACATCCTGCACGCCGGCCACGTCGGCTACCTCAACGAAGCGCGACAGCTTGGCGACCGCTTGATCGTCGCCGTCAACGACGACGATTCGGCGCGGCGCGTGAAGGGCGACGGACGCCCGGTGAACCGCCTGGAGCGCCGCATGAGAGTGCTCGAAGGCCTCGCCGCCGTGGACTGGGTGGTGCCGTTCTCCGAGGACACGCCGGAAGCCCTGCTGGCCGAAATCCGCCCGGACGTGCTGGTGAAGGGCGGCGACTACGCCCTGCACGAAGTGATCGGCGGCGACTTCGTGCGCGGCTACGGCGGCGACGTGCGCGTGCTCGGCCTCGTGGAAGGCTGCTCCACCAGCGGCATCGTCGAACACATCAAGGCCACGGCCGGCTGACGCTTGGCCAAGTCGCGCCCCTCGTGCGGCGGCTTGCGGAAACCTCAGTCGGCGCGCGAGACGCCCTCGGTCAGCGCCGCGGCATTGGCCGCCAAGTGTTCGGCATCGATCGTGCCGACGACCACGCAGGAAGCGCCGGGCAATGCGGCGGCTTCGCCGAGTGCGCGCGGCGCCGGGCGGAAGCCACCGGCCAGCGGCTTCTTCACGAGCCCGCCCACGCCGGCCTCTGCAGCTTCCGCAAGCAGCGGCGCCTGCGCTCCGGTGTCGCACATCAGCACGTCGCTCGCCGGCAGCGCGGCTCGGCCGTCGCCAAGGCCCTTGGCGGAGACGCCCACCGCGCGCACGACGCCTTGGCATTGCAGGCGCCGCAGCGCCCGCAACGCGCCAGCCTTTTCGATATGCGCCACGTCGCGTCCATCCGAATGCACCAGCACGATGTCGAGAACATCCGTGCGCAGCCGGCGCAGCGAGCGCTCGACGCTGCGCAGGGTGTGGTCTTCGCTGAAGTCGTAGCGCGAACGGGCGCCGTCGAACTCTTCCCCGGTCTTGGTACACAGCAGCCAGTCGGCGCGGGCGCCGGCAATGGCTTCGCCGATGCGCTCCTCGCTGTTGCCGTAGGCCGGCGCCGTGTCGAGCAGCACGACGCCGAGGGACTTGGCCACGGCGAGCAGATCGGCCAGCTGAGCATCGCTCGGCAGGCGGAAGGGACGCGCATAGGCCACCTTGGTCGCGCGCCCGAACTTCACGGTGCCGAGGCCGAGCAGGGGCACTTGAAGACCCGTTCGCCCCAGCGGGCGCGTCAGCATCGTTCGGCGAAGGGCGACTGCGCGAAGGGCAGGCTCGAGGCTGTGGAGCGGCGCGTCCAGCCAGTACCGGACGGTGCCAAGGCGGGTACCTGTCCTGCATTGCCGCCATGCGGTCGTTCAGGCACACCGTTCAGCAGCGCCATCGTCAGCTCGCCGAGGCGCGGCGCCAGACTCAGCTTCAGCGGCCAGCACAGGATGCAGTTGCCGCGGCGTTCCGCAAAAGCACCACCGGTTCCACGCAGCGGTTCGGCCCGTGTGGCCAAGTACGTGTCGAAGCGTGCGCCGGACAAGTCGATTGCAGGAAACATGCGCCGCAGCAGGCCGCGCACCACGGCGATCTGCTCTTCGTCGCTGCGCTTCGCGCCATCCTCCGCCACAGCGCCGCCGATGTAGAGCGTGTGGCGGTGGCTGGTGACCGTCATGTCCGGCGCCGTGCCGAAGCCGGGCCGAAGGCAGTGCGCGTAGATGCCGGGCGCATGGCGCAGACGAACGCTGGTCTGGCGCAAGGGCCGTCGCGCCATGCCGACATCGGCGAAGCCGGCGCGGTGCGCTAGCGCCTCGTTGCCGAGGCCCGCCGCCAGGACGACGTGGCGCGCGCGAATCTCCGCATCGGGCGTGGCGATGACTGCAACGCCATCGCGCCCCAGACGGAGTGCATCGGCGTCGACCTTCGCGGCGACGATGCGATCCTGCAAGGGCGCGGCCAAGCGGCGCCCGAGCTGCGGCACGTCGATCACGAAGTCGTCCATCTCCGCCACGGCGCCGCGCCGAAACGGCGTGGTCGCGGCGTCGAGTCGCCGGCACTGCCCAGCCGCCAATCGGCTGCCGAAGAACAGCCGCACTCTCGCGCTCGGCTCGGGCGCGAACAAGTGCATGTGTTCCGCCAGCAGCGGCACGCCCCGCAAGTCGATGTCGCCGCTTCCGGCGAGGCACGCCCGCCAGCGCGCCGGCATGGCCGCGAGGGCTCTTGAACTCGCCGTCGCCTTGCCGCCGAGGGCGTACTTCAGGCCGCCGTGGACGATGCCCTGGGAAGCCGCCGTCTGTGCGCCGCCGACGGCCTCTGCTTCGCAGATGGCGAACGCGACGCCGCGCTGCGCGAGCAGATTGCCGAGCCAGAGACCAGCGATGCCGGCGCCGACGATGGCGACATCGACATCGATGCGTTCCATTGCCCGCGACGGCGGCTAGCAGCGAATCCGAAAGTCGTTGCTGCCGGAACGGTCGACGCCGCGCATCAGATAGAGCGTGCGTTCGGCCATCGACAGCGGTCCGCCGCGGCGGCCATCGGCGAGGTCGCGGCGGTAGATTGAGGTGGTGGGCATGTAGCGCAAGGTCATGCCCCGGCGCGGCCGCTCCGAGCGGTTCGGCGCCGAGCCGTGGATCAGGAACACGTCGTGCAGGGAAATCTGCCCCGGCGCCAGCACGATGTCTTCCGCGGTCTCTTCGTCGTATTCCTCGGCGCGTATTTCCAATGGCAGGCTGAGCCCCTCGGCGCCGTTGTAGTCGTGCTTGCCGAGCCGGCGGCGACGGTGGGAGCCCGGAATCACCCGCAGACAGCCGTTCTCCGTCGTTGCCGCGTCCACGGCGATCCACACCGAGCAGGTGGCCAGCGGACGGATCGGCCAGTACTCGCCGTCCTGATGCCAGGGCGTCTTGGTGCCCACCCGCGGCGGCTTGGCGAAGAAGCTGGAGTTCCACAGCGCGAAGTCCGGGCCGATCAGCTGTTCCACTTGGTCGAGAATCGCCGGCATGCGGGCGATGTTCAGAAAGCCGGCGTCGAACGCCAGCAGCGCCGGGCAGTAGTCCGCGAACTGGGGATGCTTGGCGAGCAGCCGCCCGTGGGCGTCGCTGATCTCCTCGACGGCCTCGGCCGGCAGCCGGAAATCCGGCACGACGTAGCCGTTGGCCTGGTATTGCCGTATCTCCTGGGCAGTAAGCACGCGCGTTCTCCTTTGACGTCAGAGGGTGTTCAAGCCAATGCGCCTTCACTGGAGGCGGCTCCGTTGGAGGCGGCTCCGTCGGACGCCCGCAGGCTGCGGATGCGCTCCAACGTCGTCGCGCCTTGCGGATAGCGCTCGGCAACCAGTTCCTTGGCGAGCGAACGCACCGCGTCGAGCGCCACCGGGCGGTATTCCAGCTGCTCGACCGAGACGTTGATGTGCGCCGAGCGGCGCGGCTTTTCGTTGTGGGTGTGGCCGTGGACGTTGACGCAGCCCGCTGGCACGTCGTCCAAGGGCATGTGCGTACACAGGAGCGGCGGGTCGCCGTCGATGGACAGCACGGCGCAGATGTCGTCGAAGCCGGCGACACGCAGCTCGCCGCTGCCGGTGAGATCGTGATTGCCGAACACCAGATGCTTGGCGACGCCCGGCGCTGTCCGGATGCGTTGCCAAGTGTGCTCGCCGACGGCTTGGCGCATGGCCACGTCGCCGACGAAGACGACGGTGTCTTCCGCCCCCACGGTTGCCGCCCAGTTCTCGTAGAGGCGCTCGTCCATCTCCTCCGCCGACGCGAACGGCCGCTTCGTGTAGCGGATGATGTTGGCGTGGCCGAAGTGCAGATCGGACCACAGCCAGACGTCGCCGACGGCGGCCAAGCGCCGCGCCGGCAGGGCGCTCGCCGCCCGCAGCATGGCGCGAAAGGTCTTGCTGCCGTGGTGCGAGTCGCCGCCGCCGGGCGCTGCCGCGGCCTCCAGCTGGGCGCTGTAGATCGTCTTCAGCGCCTCGGGCTCGGCAAGCGGATGCGGCCGACGAACCGCCTGCTGTTCCACCGGCTGCATCAGAAGTGGTCTGGGCAATGCGGCGCCCGCCTGGTGCGGAACAAGGCGTCGGCGCGGGCGATGGCCGGCGCGTCTCCTTCCACGAGCCCCCAGTGGGCGAGTTGCGCCGCCGAGCGGAAGCCGGTGAACAGCGACGTCAGCGCCTTGACGCTCAGGGCGATGTCCGGCGCGCGGTTGGTGCGCTGCGCCTGTGCGCCGTCCGGCCCGACGGCAAGCTGCCAGACGCCGTTGTTCCAAGGCGTCAGCGCGTCGTCGGCGATGCCGATCGCAAGCGAACCCTCGGCGTCGTAGCCGCGTCCGGCCAGGGCTGCGCCGGCATCGACGATGCGGAACCACGCGCCCTCGCGGTCTTCGGCGTTGAGCATGCGCGGTTCAAGGAAGAGTTCCCAGGCCGGATCGTCCGCCGGCGCGTCGTTCCAGCGCACCCGCCCGACCAGATCGTGGCGCGCCAGAAAGCTCCACAGGGAGCGGTAGGCATCCTGGTTCAGCCAAGCCAAGTCGCGCACGACGATCTCCTGCCCGCGCCCGGCATGATCCACCTTGCCCGAACGCAGCGTGTAGATCACATAGCCTTGGGGTGCGCCCGAAGCATCCCGGCACAGCGCCACCCACAGCGGGCCGTCGGCTTCCACTTCCTCGAGCGCGTTTTGCAGCCACAGCGCCTTGGAGCGGTGCAGATAGCACGTGCCGTTGGCCACGAAGTCGATGTAGATGGCCTTCACCGCGTTGTAGGCGGAGGCCGTGTCGATGCGCTCCACGCGCCCTGCGCCGTCGTCGCCGTCGTGGAAGCGGATGTCCACCGTGTCCACGGCATAGCGCCGGCACACCGTGGTCATGGCATAGCCGTAGCGCTGGTAGATGGCGGCCTGGGACGCCCACAGCGCCGCGACCGGCTGGCCAGCATCGCGCATGTCGGCGAATGCCTGGGTGTGGATGCGGCGCACGAGGCCCTGGCGCCGGTACTCGGGCTGCGTGCCGATGGTCGAGACGCCGGCAAGCGGCATGGCCTTGCCGTTCGCCCGCATCGTGAACGGGATGTTGGTGAAGCTCGACGCCAGCTTGCCGTCCACGAAGGCGCACAAGGTCCACTCCGGCCGATTGGCCGTGGCAATGACGTTGTCCGGCCCGTCGCCGAAGCTGCCGCCGTAGACGTAGCCCCCCAGAACACCGAGCTCCCCCATCTCCTCCGCACTGGCAGGACGGATCTCTACGCTCACGATTCTTCCAAAGCACAACGAACGCCGATTGTAGCGCGATGGGCTTGCGCGGATTTCGGGCGAGGAGCGCGACGTGGCTGGTGGAGAACTACATTGCCGAGATGTCCGTGGTGATCGCCGAACTCGCGCGCATCACGCGTCCTGGTGGCCGCGTCGTAATGGTGAACGACAGCGTGCAGTACAACGGCGAGGAAGTGCCGGTGGACTTGATCCTCTCGGACATCGCGGAAACGTGCGGTTTCGTGTGCGAGGAGATCGGCGTCCTGCCGCGCGGCAAGGAAGGGGGGCGCCACCAGCGTCACCGACCCTCGCCCACGTCCGACGGCAGGAGACCCTCCAGCAACTGGCGTTGTTCGAGCGGCAGGCTCAACAGGCGCTTCACGTCGCCGGTCTTGGTGTATGTCACGGCACTGCGAAGCATCTCGACGGGTATTCGGCAGTCCGAGAGGTCGGCCAAGTTGGTCGCAATGCCCTCCAGTGCCTGCTCCCACTCGTCTAGGGGGCCGGCAAAGCCATCTGCGACGTTCTCCTTTAGGAAGTTGGCCAGCACCCGGCCGATCACGCCTCCTTGGAGTTGATCTGCCATCAGGTCGCGGAGCTTCGCAAGTCCTTCGGCCAAGTGTTGGGGACCGAAACTGCGTAGGGAGCTGGTCAGTATTCCTGCAGCGGCCGCCACATGCTCGTCTTCCTCGCTCTCGAACTCTTTCGGTTCAACCGCGTCGCCAAGGACCTCTAGCGCCGTCGTCAGGGGTTCCGTGGCGGCACGCACTTGGGCTATGAAGAGGCGCCCTAGCAGCAGCTCGGCGCAGTGGTCCCCGCGCTCGAACTCAATTTGGCGCTTCTCAAGCTCGCTGTTCGTGAACCAATGGCGCAGGAACTCGACGAACAGGCGGAAGTGCTGGGTCTTGTTGTCCTTGACCTCGATGCAGATGCGCATCAGCGGTTCCGAGAGTTCGCAGAACGTGTTGCGTCCGGTGCGCGTTCGGGTGACGAAGCCGGCGGCGGCCAGCTCGCCGATCTGTTTGGCGGCGGTTTGGTGCGACATCAGGCAAGGGGTGGAGATGTCCTTGATGGTCGCTGGCGTGCCTTGGCGGCACAGAAACTCGATGATCTTGCGTTGCGCGGGGGGGAGTTGGCGCATGCGCTCCTGGTAGTAGGGCGTGAGATCATCGACCATCTCCATGAAGGGGCGAACGAGGTCGTCGAGCGATTCCTTGTCGAGAAAGTCGAACAGGACGACGTACGCACGGTAGTTGCCGGCGGCAAGGTGGTGGATGGCTCTAACGCGGGCGCGGCCTAGAGGTTGGCGAAGGAAATCGGCCAACTCCGTCTTGCCTTCGTGAACAGCCTTCTTGGCCAGCAGATCGAGCCCAGTGTCGAAGTCGATCTTGTTCAGCGCACGGATGGTAAAGAAGCCGTAGAAGGGGTTGTCCTGCAACGCAACGCCAGCAAACAAAGATGGGGTGGAGGCGACGATGGCCCAGTTGCCGTCCTCCTGAATCGTGGCGCGCCATCGCTGCTGCCCCTCCTCCCCCAAGCCGTCGAATAGGTCCGCGAGGTTCTCGCAGAGCAACAGGAGCGTCTTGCCGTGCGTGTGTTGCCGGAGTCGGGCGACAGCGAAGGCTTCCGCGCCGGCGGGGTCTTTCGAGAACCTGTCGTGGATGTCGTCGACGTCGGCGATCAGTTCCGGCGCTTGGCCGGCAAGGGCGATGAGGACCCGAACAACCAGATCGAGGAACGACGCAACGCCCCACTCTTCCTCGTTCAGCAGCGCCACGGCGACCTTGTCGCGCGCCTTGGCCGAGTCGATCCGATCCATCAGCAGGTGGTACGCCAGCGCGAGCAGGTGGGTCTTCCCCGAACCCCTTGGCCCAACCAGCAGGATGTAGTGCTTGTGGGTGCTGCGTACCGACTTCATGATGCGCGACAACACGGACTGCATCACGTCGTCGCGTCCCACGAACAGCGCCTCCAAGGACTCTCGATCCATGTTGCCCGGGCTGTAGCGCGAGCCGCGCAGGAAGCCGTCTCTCATCGGCGCTTCTCCTTCCACCACCTCTTGACCAGCCGCCAACGGAAGTCGTAGGCCGCTCCGCTGGCGGACTCCTTGAGCTCGATGTAGTGGTCTTGGTTGAGCATCGTCAGCACCTCCCGCAGTCGCCCATCCGCCAAGGAGGGGGCTCTGTGCTTGCACAGATTGAGTAGCTCTGGAACGGGCACTGGCGATGCTTGAGCCGCCATCGTATCGAGCAGCGCAAGCGTCTGCTCGTCGGCGGCGTAGTACGACGAAAGGCGGTTGACGTAGTAGTTGAAGTGCGCCGGGTCTGCGGAGTCGTAGACGAGGCGGTCTACGGCGGACGACACGTCCTCCGTGGTCGGTGGACGCGGCAGCTGGTCAAGCTGGTCGACGACATGGTGGATGTAGTACGGGAAGCCGCCGACCTCTTGGGCTATTCGAGAGGCCAAGCAGGGGATCTCCGCCCGCACGGCACGGGTGTCCTGCAGCAGCGCCGCTGCAAGGGCCGACGTGTCCTCATCCGCCATCGGCGGAACGGTGAGCGACAGCATGTCGTTGACCGGATCGTTGGCGTTGCCGGCCTTCCGCAGAGATCGAAGCACGAGGTGGAGGCCGATCGAGCCGGTGAACAGGAAGCGCAAGCGGTCAGCATGGCGAAGCCGCAGTGCTCGCAGACGATCAAGCAGTTGCATGGCCGAATCAGGCCCCTCCCGGCGCTGGATGTTGTGCAGCATGAGCGGGAACTCGTCCCACAGCATCAAGATGATCCTGCCGTCAGCGATGCCGAGCAGGTCCTCGAATGCTTCGTCTAGCAATGCCCGCCGAGCGCTGTCGCCAGCGAAGGGCTTGACGCCGGCGATCTTGTCGGGAACCAAGGCAGACCACTTGGCGAGCTGGGCCCTCAGAGCGGGCATCCCACGCAGGACTGGTGGACGGTCCGGTAGATCGAGCGCGCGAGCTCAGCCGTGGTGTGGACGCGCTCAAGGTCTTGGTAGAACGGCACGTAGCCGGGTCTGCACTCGTCGCGCATCTTCCAAACGATGTGCGTCTTGCCGATGCGCCGCTCGGCCGAGATGACGAGCCCTTGGCGTTCCAGCACGCGCCAAAAGCGGGCAATCTCGTCGTCCCGCCCGATCAAGTCCTTGGTGTCCAAGCGCCCGCCGGGGTTGATTTGCACGGTGGTGCTCCTCTTCAGCGGTGGCGATCATACGCCAACTTTAACGTAAGTCAAATACGACGTATATTGGCTGTCGGGCATGGCGCAAAGGGCGGTCAGCACAGGCGGTTTACGCCATAGTAGGACACCCTAGATCGGACTCCGCGGCCGCGTCCACGCCAAGGCCAGCAGCATGGCCGCCAACGCCGGCAGCACGGCCAACAGCAGCATCTGCCAGCCGAAGCTGTGCAGCAGCGCGCCGGCGCTCAAGCTCGCCGCGGCGGACATGCCGAAGACGCTGAAGTCGTTCGCCGCCTGGGCGCGAAAACGCTCTTCGGTGCGATAGGCGCCCACCAGCGCGGTGGTGCCGCCGACGAACAGGAAGTTCCAGCCGACGCCCAGAATCACCAGCGCCCACCAGTAGTGCAGGGTGTCCTGCCCCGAAAGGCCGACCGCCACAGTGGCGGCCATCGCCAGAACGCCGAACGCCATCAGCCGCCTCGCCCCAAGGCGGCCGATCAGAAAGGCCGACGCCAACGACGGCAGATACATGGCGACGACGTGCGCTTGAATGACCCGCGCCGTTTCCTCAAGGCCGTGGCCGTCCATGACGTGCATGCTGATGGGCGTCGCCGTCATGATGAACACCATCGCTCCATGGCCGACCATGCCGGCCAGCACGGCGACGAGGAACGCTGGCTGGCGCAGGATCGCCCCGAGCGGCCTGCCAGCGGGGTTCGACGCGTGCGCGGGGGCAGTCGGCGGCGCTTTCGTCCAAGCGAGCAGGATGCCGGCTGTCGCGTACAGCACGGCCAAGGCGAGAAGCGCGCCAAGGTAGGGATGATCCGGCGTCCACTGCGGGCTGCGCGTCGCCAGCTCGGGGCCGATCAAGGCGCCGCCGATGGAGCCGAGCAGAATCGCCGAGACGGCCGCCCCGGCGCGCTCCGGTGCCACGCTCTCCGCCGCTGCGAAGCGCAGTTGGGCACTGAACGCCAGCGTCGTGCCGATCAGGCAGCAGGCGGCGGTGAACAGCCCGAAGTGTTCCACTTGCAGCGCCAGCGCGCCCAACAAGGCGCTGCCCACGGCCAAGACGCCGCCGAGGACGAAACCGAGGCGCCGGCCTACGCGCTGCATCAACATGGCGGTCGGCACCGTCGCCGCGGCAGTGCCGACGACCATGAACGACAGCGGCAAGGTGGCGAGGGCCGGGCTGGGCGCAAGGTCGTTGCCGACGATGCCGCCCACGGTCACCACCAGAATGGTGCCCGCCGTGAAGACCAGCTGCGCCAGAAAGTACAGCGGAAGATTGCGCGCCGCCATGCGCCTGCCCGCGTCTGAGCGGCGCTCACATTAACATTCGAGTTCCGCTTGGAGTCCTAACCGCCCCGCTGCGCCCAGAAGAGACGGCTCGACTATGGGCAGCCGTGAACGGTCTTGCGAGAGGAATTAGACTGTGGGCAGCAATTCAACCGGGGGAGCGCTCGTGGCGGACATCAACCATCGCACGCTTGCGGCGAACGGCATCGACATGCACATCGCCGAAGCAGGTCCGGCGGACGGCCCGCTGGTGCTGCTCTGCCACGGCTTTCCCGAAAGCTGGTATTCGTGGCGCCATCAGCTGCCGGCGCTGGCGGAGGCCGGCTACCACGCGGTGGCGCCGGACCAGCGCGGCTACGGAGCGACCACGGCGCCGGACGATCCGGCAGCCTATACGCAGTTCCATCTGGTGGGCGACATGGTGGCGCTGGTGGAGGCGCTGGGCGCGTCGAGCGCCGTGATCGCTGGCCACGACTGGGGTGCGCCGGTGGCCTGGAACGCGGCGCTGTGGCGCCCGGACCTGTTCCGTGCGGTCATCGCCTTGAGCGTGCCCGCTTCCGATCGGGCCAGCCAGCCGCCGACCGCTGGCATGAAGGCCGCTTTCGGCGACAACTTCTTCTACATCCTCTACTTCCAGACGCCGGGCGTGGCCGAGCACGAGCTGCAAAAGGACGTCAAGCGCAGCCTGCGCATGCTGCTCTACTCGGCGTCCGGCGACGGCGCGTCGGGCAGCTTCCAGCGCCTGCACAGGAGCGCCGGCTTTCTCGACCAGATGACCGACCCGCAGCAGTTGCCGGCATGGCTCTCGGAGGAGGATCTCGACTACTTCGCCGGCGAGTTCCAGCGCGCGGGCTTTCGCGGCGGCTTGAACTGGTATCGAAACATCGACCGCAGCTGGGAACTCTCCGCGCCTTTCCAGGGCCGCAAGATCGAACAGCCGGCGCTGTTCATCACCGGCGACCGCGACTTGACGCGCAACAGTCCGAACTACGAGGAACGGATGCGCGCCGTCGTGCCGAACCTGCGCGAGGTGGTGACCTTCCCCGGCATCGGCCACTGGACGCAGCAGGAGAACCCGCAAGGCACCAACGCGGCGATGCTCGACTTTCTGCGCGCCTTGGATTCGTAGGCAGCCAAGGCGCGGCCCTGCTCGAGGAGCGGGCCTGCTCGAACGCGTCGCCTAGCGCCGGCCGCCGAGCAAGCGGGAAAGGAAGCGCAAGAAAAGCAGCTGCATCCGCGGCACCAGCAACGCCCAGAGCTTGCGGCGTTTGCGCCGCGTCGCCTCCTTGTGCGCCCAGTTCCGCAGCGTCTTCAGATCGGCGGGCGAGCTCAGCGCCACGGTGACGCTCGGCTGCCCCTTGCCGTCGCGGCTGCGCTGGCGCCGGCGCAGTTCGGCCGCCGGCGTCTCGAGCAGTTGCACGAGGCTCTGCAGCCACATCGTCATTTCCTTCAGCAGGTGCTCGTAGACGCGCGTGAAAGCGGCGCGGCCTTCTTCTTCGCTGAAGCGCACGCGCAGGTCGCGCAGCAGGCAGTAGTTGCCCATCAGCTCGTCGGTCAAGCGCGTCACGCGCTCGGTCGCACGGTCGATGTCGCGGGCGCCGGCTTCTTCCGCCTTGACGACCTCCTCCAAGGGGGTGAGCGAAATGCCGATGCGCGCGATCCAGTCGTCCAAGTCGTCCAGCTGCTCGCTCACGAAGGCGAGGAAGTCGTCCTCCTTCATGCGCCGTGTCGGCGCCGGCGGGCCAGCGCGCAGGCCGTCCAAGGGCACGCGCAACGCCTCGGCCAAGGCAAGCCAGTGCGCCGGCGTCGACGGCGTCTCTTCGCTGGCCATGGGATTCGTCATGTCGTGCAAGGCTCTCAAGGACGCGGCGCGCCAATGTACCAAATCCACGCCGCGGGGGAAGCGAGTCATCCACAGGCTGGAGCGAAGCCCGATGCCCACGCGGCCGAAATCCCGCTTCCGAACGCCGGCGGTTCGGCTACAATGCGCGACTTCCCGGCCAACGAGGGGCTCGAGAGGCGACTATGGCGACTTTGGCTGCTGGCAAGCGACTGAGAAGCGCCGTCTGCGCGACGGAGGTCATGGTCATCGCCGCACCCGACGGCGATGTGGATCTGTGTTGCGGCGGCGCGCCGATGACGGAAGGCGAAGGCAACGGCGGCGCTCCGAACGCGGATTTCGCGGCCGGCAGCGCCATCGGCAAGCGCTACGTCAACAAGGACGGCTCGTTGGAGGTGCTGTGCGTGAAAGCTGGCGACGGCTCGCTCTCCGTCGGCGGCGACGCGCTGGCCGTGAAGGACGCCAAGAAGCTCCCGAAGACGGATTGAACGCCGCGCCGACGGCGGGTCGTCCGACGCACGGCCCCGCGCTCGGAGCGAATCATCGTGAACACCATGATGCTCCTCGAAATGGCCGCTGGCGGCTTCGGCGAGCGCGTGGCCTTCACGGACGCGGCGAGCGGCGAATCCCTCACCTACCAGGAACTGTACGACGCTGCCGGCGCTGCCGCCCACGACATCCGCGAGTCCGGCGCCGCGCGGGTGGCGATGCTCGACGTGAGCAACCTGGCAGTGCCCGTGGCGCTCTTCGCCAGCGGCTGGGCCGGCGTTCCCTACGTGCCCATCAACTACCGCCTCACGGCGGACGAAATCGACGCCCTGCTCGGCCGAGTGACGCCCGCCTACTTGGTCACGGACGACGACCGCCTGCCCCGCTTCCAAGGCCGCGAGGGGGTCGACGCCCGCTCCCGCGCCGCTTTCCTGAAGGTTGCCCGCGCCGGCGGCGATCCCCACGAGCAGCGTTCCATGGACCCGGAAGACGTCGGCGTTCTGCTCTTCACCAGCGGCACCACCGGCACGCCCAAGGCGGCGGTGCTGCGCCACCGGCACCTGGTCTCCTACATCGTCAGTTCGGTGGAGTTCATGGCCGCCGCGGAAGACGATGCCGCCTTGGTGTGCGTGCCGCCGTACCACATCGCCGGCATCGCCGCGGCCTTGAGTTCCGTCTACGCCGGACGGCGCGTGGTGCAGCTGGCCAACTTCAGCGCCGACGCCTGGATCGAAACCGCCCGCGCCGAGCGGATCAGCACGGCGTTCGTGGTGCCGACCATGCTCGCCCGCATCGTCGCCGCTCTGGAAGGGGAGAAGACGGCCAACATGCCGCATCTGCATTCGCTCTCCTACGGCGGCGGCAAGATGCCCTTGAGCGTCATCGAAAGCGCCATGGCGCTGTTCCCGGAAACCGACTTCACCAACGCCTACGGCCTCACCGAGACGAGCTCCACCATCACCGTGCTGGGGCCGGAGGAGCATCGCGCCGCCATGGCGGCGACCGACGAAGCCGGACGCCGGCGGCTGGTCTCGGTGGGCGTGCCCCTGCCGGGGGTCGAGCTTGAGATACGGGACGAAGAAGGTGCCCCGCTGGGCCCGGGAATGCGCGGCGAAGTGCATGTGCGCGGCGAGCAGGTCTCCGGCGAATACGAAGGCCGCGCCAGCACGGTGGACGCCGACGGCTGGTTCCCCACCCGCGACGCCGGCTTCCAGGACGAAGAGGGTTATCTGTTTCTCGACGGCCGGGCGGACGACGTGATCGTGCGCGGCGGCGAAAACATGTCGCCAGGGGAAATCGAGGACGTGCTGCTGGAACACGAGGCCGTGGCCGATGCCGCCGTCGTCGGCGTGCCCAGCGAGGAATGGGGCGAAGCGGTGGCCAGCGTCGTCGTGGCGAAGCCTCAGTTCGCCGCCAACGACGACCTCGCCGAGGCATTGCAAGACTGGGTGAAGACGCACATGCGTTCCTCCCGCGTGCCGGAGCGCATCGCGTTCTGGAACGAGCTGCCGTACAACGAGACCGGCAAGCTGCTGCGCCGGGTGGTGAAGGCGCGGCTGCTCGAAGACGAGCAGAACGTCCGCTTCGCCTATCCGCTGCTGTACGTCGAAGACATGGAGCGCGCGCGCGCCTTCTACTGCGACCAGCTCGGCTTCACGCTCAAGGGGCGCTGGGATCCCGACGGCGTGTTCTCCTGGTGCGCGTTGGCGCTGCAAGGCGCCGAGATCATGCTGCAGCGGGCCGAGCCGGAAGACTTGGCCGCATTGCGCAAGGGCCGCAGCGACGTGGCGCTGTTCTTCCTCTGCAAGGACGTGGATGCGCTCTTCGAGACGCTGCGCGGGCGCGGCGTGGACGTCGACGCGCCGAGCAACGCCTTCTACGGCATGCGCCAGTTGCTGCTCAAGGACCCGGACGGCCGCCGCATCTGCTTCGAGCATCCGCTGGCCAAGTAGCGCGCGCCTCAGCGCCAGTCTTCGACGGCGCGCCAGTCTTCGACGGCGTCCACCAGCCCCCAGTCCAGCGCCGTGGCGGCGTCGATGCGCTTGCCCGTGATGGCCATGTAGGCGAGACGTTGGCGGCCGATGCGCGGCAGGATGCTGGCCGTGCCGCCGGCGCCGGGCACCAGCCCCATGCCCACTTCCGGCAGCTGGAAGAAGGCGTCCTCCCGCGCCACCACGCGCCCGGCGAAAGCCGGCAGTTCGATGCCGGCGCCGATGCAGGCGCCGTGCAGGTGCGCTTCCACCCGCCTTCGCAAGCGGTGAATGAGCGTTGCGGCGCTACGCGTCATGCGCGAGACGTGGGCGACGGCGGCATCCCGCGCCGCGCCGAACTCGTCCAAGTCGCCGCCGGCACTGAAGCAGGCGCCGGCGCCTTCGAGCCGCACGTGGGCGATGGAGTCGTCCTCCGCCGCGAGCGCGAGCGCTTCGCAAAGCGCATCGCGCAGTTCGGCGGAGTAGGCGTTGCGCTTGTGCGGGCGGTTGAGAACGATGCGCAGCTCGCTGTCGGTGCGCTCGAGAAGCACCGCCGCCGTCGCTGGCGCCGGTTTCGCTGGTCGCGGCGTTCGATTCGCCAGCCAGGCGAGAAACTCCGCGCCGTGCTGCAGCGTCGAATAGGCAAGGGATTCCGCGAACAGGCCATCGGCCACGCTCGCCCGCTCGTTGTGCCGCAAAAGACGCGCCAGCACCGTCGCCGCCAGCGGATTGCGAGAGATCGCAGCGACGACGTCGGCTGCTTCGCCGTGCGTGGACACGGCCACGTCCACGAACGCCGGCGCCTCCGAGCGCTGCGTGACCCCCACCACCGGGCAAGTCGTCTCCACCTTCGGCGCACTTGCGGCATGCGCCGCGTCGAGTTCGACGACCACGCACGGTCGGCCGGCGAGGGGGGAGAACTGCTCGGCCTGGGACGGCAGCCGAACTGCGGCCGCCAAGTCCGCGACGGGGATGGGCTGCGGGTTTGCGCGGACGTTCTCCATCGATTCACTATACGCTTTGCGCAAGCGTGTCTTGCTCTGCGGACTGGAAACCGATGCACCATTGCTGTTGGCGCAGGAGACTGGCGGCTGCGGCGGTCGTCCTCTGCGCCTTGGCCTGGCCCGCGACGGCCGTGACCTTGACCGTCGACGTCGGCAACGTAGCCGAGGCCAAGGGGCAGATCCGAATCGCCGTCTACGACGAGGAAACCTGGCTCGACACCGAGCGCTGGATCGCCGCGCAACGCATCCCCGCGGCTGCTGGCGGGAACGTCACGGCCACCTTCGAGTTGCCGAGCGGCGTCTACGCGGTGGCCGTGCTGCACGATCTGAACGCCAACGGCAAGATGGACTACCGCTTTCTGCGCCTGCCGAAGGAACCCTACGGCTTCAGCAACGGCGTCGTGCCGCGCCTCGGGCCGCCGGCCTTCGAGGACGCCAAGTTCATCCTCGGCGACGAGGGCGCGAGCGTCGGCATCGAACTGAGGAACTAGCGAGCCGCGCAGACCGTCGAGACCGCCGAGGAGACCGCGGCCCTAAGCCGCTCCGCGGCGAGAACTCGTGGCTGCAATGACGCATCATTCGCGCATGGGATCGACGGTGCAGCTGGTCTCCGTGCATGGCGGGCACAGCGGCGAGTTCTGCGGCCATGCCACGGACACCCTGGCGGACGTGGTGCAGGCGTACGTGGACGCCGGCTTCGCCTGGGCGTGCTTGACGGAGCACATGGCGCCACCGGGCCGCCATGCGGTCTCTGCCGACGAAGGACTGGACCTCGCCGGCTTGCGCGAGCGCTTTCGGCGCTACTTCGCGCAGGCGCGGCGCTTGCAGGAATCCCGCGCTGGCGAGATCGACCTCTACGTCGGCTTCGAGACCGAGGCGTGCAGCGGCTACCTGGACGCGGTGCGCGACGCCGTCGAGACCTTCGCGCCGGATGTCGTGGTCGGCTCGGTACACCACGTCGGCGACATCCTGTTCGACTATTCGCCGGCGAACTATCGAGCGGCGGTGGCCAAGGCCGGCGGCATCGTCGAGTTCTACTGCGCCTATTTCGACTTGCAGCTTGAAATCATCGACGCGCTGCGCCCGGACGTGGTCGGCCACTTCGATCTGGTGCGGCTCTTCGACGCGGACTATCGGCAGCGCTGGCGGGTGCCGGCGATTCGCGAGCGCGCTTTGCGCAACTTGCAGCGCATCGCCGAACTCGACCTGGTGCTGGACTTCAACCTGCGGGCGCTGGCCAAGGGCCAGGCGGAACCCTATCTCTCGGCGCCGTGGCTCGAACGCGCGCTGGAGCTCGGCATCGCCATTGCGCCGGGAGACGACTCCCACGGCGTGGAGACGGTCGGCCTGCACGTCGAGCGCGGCATCGAACTGCTGCAAAGCGCCGGCGCTTCCACGGACTGGCGACGGCCTGCCCGCGCGCGCCGTTGAGCGCCGACTGCCGCCACGATCGAGCCTGTTAGGCTTCGCCGATGGCCTTGATCCTCGCCCACTCGCGTTGGCTGCGCTTCGGCAGCTTCAGCGCCTTCTACTTCGCCCAGGGCGTGCCGATTGGCCTGATCGCCATCGCCATCCCCGCTTGGCTGGGGGAACAAGGCGCAAGCGGGGCGCAAATCGCGTCCTTCGTCCTTTGGAGCGGCCTGCCCTGGGCCCTTAAGCTGGTCAGCGGGCCGTTCATGGATCGGTTCACGTTCCTGCCGATGGGATTTCGACGCCCGTGGGTGCTCGCCATGCAGGCTGGCCTGGTGCTCTCGCTGCTGCTCCTTGCCGTGGCCGGCGCGGGATTCTCCGAAGGCATGGCCGGCGGCTCGCTCACGCTGCTGACGGCCGCTGGCGCACTCGTCAATGTCTTCTCTTCGGTGCAGGACGTGGCGGTGGACGGCATGGCCATCGACATCCTGCCCGAGAACGAGCGCGGCCGCGCCAATGCCTTCATGGGCTGGGGCCAGATGGCCGCCAGTTCCGCCTACGGCGCCCTGTGCGGCACCTTGCTGACGGTGGCCGGCATTGCCAGCGGCGCCGTCGCCTGCGCGGCGACCGTGGCGCTGATCTTCGTGCTGGCGGCGGTGGTGCGCGAACGCCCAGGCGAACGCCTGCTGCCCTGGAGCAGCGGCGCCGCGTCGCCGCGCGGCGTCGAGCAGCCGCGCTTCTTCGCCAACATCCGCGACGTCCTGCGCGTGTTCGTCCTGCCGATGAGCCTGATCGCCATCTCCGTCGAGTTCCTCTCGCGGCTGCGCGACGGCATGGCGCTGGTGCTCTTCCCGATATTCGCCACGCAGCACCTCGGGCTGACCACGGAGCAGTACACGTGGTTCCATGCCGTGGCCTCCCTTGGCGCCGGCACCTTGGTGGTTTTCCTTGGCCCCCTCATCGACCGCTTCGGCGCCAAGCGCTTTCTCGCCTGGGCCCTGATCGGCAGCGCGGCATGCCACCTGCTGATGGGAGCGCTGCCGTTCATGTGGGGCAGCGCGACGCTGCTCGGTGCGCTCTACTGCGCGAGCGCCCTGTTCACCCAGATGGTGTTCGTGGCCGTGATCGCGCTCTTCATGTACATGTGCTGGAACCGCGTTGCCGCGACGCAGTTCGCCGCCTACATGGCGCTGGCCAACTTGAGCCGCTCGCTAGGCGCCGGGCTGTTCGGCGCCATTGAGGCCCACTTGAGCCACGCCCAGGAGTTCCTGGCGATGGGGGTGTTGCTGCTCGCCGCGGCCGGCATGCTCTCTTTCCTCGGCATCGAACCCCACCAGCGGCGTCTTGCCCGCATGGAGGCCGAACCGGCGACGCCGCTGCGCGGCCTCGCGAAGGCGGGGAGCGGCTGACGCCGGCGCGCGACTGTGAAAGGCGACAGCCGTGCGGCGCCGAGCAAGGTTCTGGTCGTTGTTCCTGTGCGCAATGAAGAGAAGGGCCTCGAACGCCTGCTCGTTCCATTGCAGCAGGTCGCACGCGAAGAACGCTACGACCTCCTCGTCGTCGACGATGCCTCGACCGACTCCTCGCTCGACGTGTTGAAGCGGCGGCGCGTGCGTGCGATCACCCTGACCGAGAACCTTGGCTACGGCGCTGCGTTGCAGACGGGCTACAAGTACGCGCTCGCCAAGGGCTACGACTACCTCATCCAGCTGGATGGGGATGGACAGCACGACCCTCGGTTCCTGCCGATGATTCGCAATGCGCTTGGAGGAAACGACTTCGTGATCGGTTCGCGGTTCCTCGACAACGACGTGTCCTTCGCTCCGAGCGGGGAGCTTTACAGAGGCACGCCGTTTCGACGGCTCGGCATCCGCTACTTCCGTTTCCTGCTGTACGCCTTGAGCGGCGTGTCGATTAGCGATCCGACGTCGGGCTATGTTGGAATGAACCGCAAGTGTCTGCGGCTGCTGAGCGGCGACCTCTTTCCCGAAGACTATCCGGACGCGGACGTGCTTCTGTCGTTGATTCGCGGCCGCTTCCGGCTGTGCGAAGTGCCGGTGTTCATGTATCGGAACGACGTCGGCGGGCGGCTGCACCGTGGTCTCAGTCCGCTGTGGTACGTGTTCAAGGTGACGCTTTCCCTCTCCGTTTCCCGCCTGCGCAAACTCGCCGAGAGCTAGGCTTGTGGCCACGGACGCGCAGACCGACGCAGTCTACGACGCGCTGCGGGCCGAATACGGCGACGCAAGCCCCAAGGCGTCCGGCTATCTTTCCGAGCGTTCCTTCTTTCGGGAACGCGCCTTGGTGCTCGACGTCGTCGGCGATGCGCAAGGCACCGTATTGGACGTGGCTGGCGGCGGAGGGCTGGTCGCGCTGCCGCTGGTGCAGGCCGGCTGCCGGGTGGTCGGGGTGGACTTCAACGCCGGCGCTTGCCGCTGCGCCAAGGCGAACGGCATTGAGGCACTGCGCGGCAACGCGTTCGCGCTGCCGCTGGCGGCGGGCGTGGCGGACCTCGTGTTGAACGTCGAGTTCGCGCAGGAACACGAGCCGGAGATGGTCGAGACGCTGCTTCGGGAGGTGGCGAGGGTGCTTCGGCCCGGCGGACGACTTGTAATCGTCTGGGGCAATCGCGACTCGTTGGCGCATCGGATCATGGGCCCGGTCTCTCGCGTTTGGGAAGTCCTGCGCGGGCGCAAGTCGTTCGCCTGTGTGCGCCACACCGTGGCGGCCATGCGCGCCGCCGGCGAACGGGCGGGCCTTGCGCTCGACGACGTGTGCGCGGTCTTTCAACCCTGCCGCCTGCGCCTGGCCCGCGCCGACGGCGCCTGGGCCACCTTGATCGGGACGAGCTTCGTCGCGGTCTTCCGCGCGCCATGAGGCCAACGCCAGCCAGCGACCGCTTGACCGCCGGCCACAGCGCGGAGTTCGTCGCCGCTTGGCGATCTGTGTTCTGCCGCGTCTTCCGCTGGCGGCAGGATGGCCGGTTCGCAGTCGTACCCTCGCTCCTGGGGCGCCCGGTGTTCGCCTATGTGCCGGGCCTCGACTTTTCCGATCTCAACGCCGCCGAAGCCCGCCAGCTCGCCCACGAAATGGTGGGCCGCCCGCACAACATCCGCTCTCTGTCCGTGCCCGAAGGAGAGCCGCCGTCCGGCGCCCCGGCGGTCCTGCGGCTCGACCTTGGCGCGTTCGCCCATGATCGAACGGCGCTTTGGGAACGGTCTCTGGGCCAATCGGCGCGCAGATTCGTCCGCAAGGCGCGCAGAAACGGCATGCGGGCATCCGAAGAGACCGGGGCGCCCGCCCTCGCCACGTTCACGGCGCTGTTGTCCACGGCGCTTGCCCGACATGGGGCGCCGATGCGGCCCAAGGCTCTTTTCAAGGCCCTCGTCGACGGACTCGACGCGCACATTCTGGTCGTCCGCGACGCCGACGGCGAGGCATTGGCGAGTCTGCTGTGGTTCCTCGACGGCAGCCTGGCTTGGGCCCCTTGGGTTGGAAATGTTCGAAGAGCCGGCGCTGGCGAACTGCTCTTGTGGGCGCTGATCGAGGATGCGTTGGCGAGCGGCGCGGAGATCGTCGATTTCGGTCGCGCCCGCGTTGGCGGAGGCACCGACCGATTCAAGCGAAAGTTCGGCACTGTTGCGGTTCCCGTCTTGTGGCTCTCTGACGGGGCGGCCAATCTGTACGCCCGCTATGCGCTGCGCCAGAAGCTGTATTATGCGCTGCCGACCGTCGTCGCCGATGCCGTCGGCCCGCGACTGTGCCGCTATCTGCCGGACTACTGACACGCGAGGCAGCAAGCCGTGGATGTGCCAACTCGCCATGTCGTCTTCTCGCTTCTTTGCGGCGCGTTGATCCTCGGTCTCGTCGTCGAACTCGTCCGTCGTTCCAAGCTGCAGGAACGCCACGCGATCCTGTGGATGGTCGTGGCCCTCGCGTTCATGACCTACGGCTGGTGGATCGCGCCCTTGGCCGCGGTGGCGAACTGGTTCCACATCCACGACGTGGTGCCGATGGTGTTGTTCTTCGGCGTGTTTCTGTGCGCCCTGCTGCTTCTGCAGCTATCCATGAAAGTCAGCGAGTTCTCCATCAAGATCAAGAATCTCGTTCAGGAAGTCTCGATGCTCAAGCACGAGCTCGAGAGCCGCGTGGACGACGGCAGCCGTCGGGAAGACGATGCTTGATGTTGCGGCGCACCGCGTCGTCGGCTGCCGCTCGCCGAACAAGGCGGCCGTTCTGTCCATCGATGTGGAGCACGACTACAACGGCGATCGCACCGATGCGCTGGATCGGCTGCCTGATCTGCTGTCGGCTGTCCGCCGCGCGGAACTGCCGCTGACCGCCTTCGTCGAAGGGCGTCTGTTCACGGAGCGCCCCGACCTCTGCGCCGCCTTGGTCGAATCCGGGGCGGATGTGCAGCTGCATTGCCACGACCACCGGGATTCCGGCGACAACGCCGAGAGCCTCGGGCGCGGCGTTGCCGCCTACGAGCGCTTCGTCGGCGTGCCGCCGCGCGGCTATCGGGCGCACACCTACCGGCTGACGGAAGCGCTATTCGCCGCGGTCGTGCGCGAAGCCTTCGTCTGGGACTCCTCCATCCTGCCCGGCTTCGGCCTCGGCGCCCATCGGCATCCGGCGTTTCGCCGCGGCAAGGCACCTTGCCGCGGCAAACCTTGCCGCCCCGACTACTTCGTGATCGACGATTCGCTCGTCGAGTTTCCGGTTGCGAGCTGGCGGGCGCTGGGCATTCCGTTTACGCACTCCTACCGGCAGCTCATGGGCGGCTTTGTCGAATCGCTGCTCAGTCGGGCGATGCCCTTGCCGCGGCTCCTCGTCTACTGCATGCACTTGGTGGATTTATTCCCCGATGGCCGGATCTGGCAGGCGCCCCTCCCGCTTTGGTTGAGAAGCGGCCATGCCTTGGTTCGACATCGGCGGCGTGGACCCGACGACCTCGTCGGCTTGGCTGAACGGCTGCGGGGAGCGGGTTACAAGTGGACTACGCTGTCGCGGTACCACGAGGGGCTGACGGACCGGACTCGGCGATGACGGGCGACACGAGCTGCGACGGTGCGCCTCGGCTGCCGCGAAGCACGCCGTCGGCCGACCCGCTCTCGGCGCGTGCCCTGTCCAAGCTCGCGCCGCCATGCGCTACCGTCGCCCTCCTCGCCACGGCGCTCTTCTTCTTGCTGCATCACATCGGCAACCAGCTCCCCTACGATCTGGCGGTGGAGCGATTCAGAGCGGAATTGGAGTCGGATCGTCCCGACGAAGGACATGCCAAGGGCTACAAGACCTGGCACGAGTACTGCCTTGTGGCGAATGCCGTGCTGGGCGGAAGCAGAGAGACCGGCGCCGACGAGGATCGCGCCTTCCGCAATGCGGTGCTGTTGAGAGAGCTCCGACTCTGGCCGGGCGGCGCCGACAGGACTGGTTGCGGGGCACTCGAGGCCGCGCTGAACGGCAGCGCAGTCGGGGAAGGTTATCTCCGAACGCTCTATTGGTGGGGAGGAAAGGCGCTCTACGCCATCGCCTTGCGCTGGGCTTCCGTCTACGAGATTCGAGAGTTCACGAAGGTCGCCACCCGCGCCGCCTATCTTCTGCTGGCGGTCTCCTTGTTGCTGCTTGCCCCGAAGATGCTGCTGCTCGCGGCGCCCCTGGTCGTGTTCGGCGCTTTCTTCTCCGGCATCGACTACTGGGCCGATGTCGCCAACGGCTTTCCATACTTGTGGACGGCGCTGTTCGCGGCTGGCCTTGCCTTGTCGACGCGCCTGACGCGCCGCGAGGAAGTCGTGCAAGGCGGGGATGAAAGGAGTTGGTCCGGGACGGTGCCAGTCTTTTGCTTCGCGGCAGGAACGGTGTCGTCCTATCTGTGGTTGGGCGACGGGCACACGTTCCTCGCGGTCACTTGGATCGGCATGGTGGTCTGGTTCGGCGGCGCGGCGCCGGGCGTGGCCGCCAGGACCAAGAGGGCGGTATTGTGCATCGTCCTCTACGGTGCCGGAATCGTGGTCTGCTACGCCATCGGGCAGGCAGTCAAGGTCATGTTCCGAGGTACGCGCGTAGTCGAGATCTTCTGGAACGCACTGGTTGGGGACGTCGACGCCACTTGGCAGAGCGCGTCCGTGACGCAGACGCGAAATGCGCTGGATGTGTCCGCGTACCTCGATTCCTCCTACGCCGTCTACTGGCCGGAGTGGTTGCCGGCACACGTCGTCCCGACGTCCATCGCCGTGTTCTCGCTGACTGCCTCCCTCGGGCTCGCCGCCTTCGAGGCGCACAAGGGACGCCGGGATTTGCTTTGGGGCGTTCTCTGGATCGTCGGCCTCATGGCGATCGCGGCCCTGACGTTCCTGATCACCGAGGACTTGCACTATCGAACCGCCAGGTTCGCGTTCGTCCCCCTTGCCTTGTGCGCGTCCTGTCTCGTCCTGTCCGCGTGGACGGTGGATTGGCGGGCGTCGTTGGCGACGAAGTGGAAACTGCCGGTACTGCTGGTCGTTGCCGGGTGCATCTCTTGGCTGATCGCGAGGCACGAACTGAGCACGGTCGAGAAAGTGATCGCAAGCGTCGAGGAAGTGCGGCCGATCATCCGCTCCACCTATGATGTCTACTTGGACGGCAACCGGCTGGTCTATGTGAAGGAAGAGTGCGACGTCGAGGACGTCGACGCCCCGTTCTTCGTGCATCTCTACCCCACCGACGTCGCCGATCTGCCGGACGGCCGTCGGCCGCACGGGTTCGACAATCTCGATTTCCATTTCGTTCACTTTGGCTTTCGCGACCGGCGCTGCACGGCCCTCCTCAATCTCCCCGGCTACGATCTGGCTGCCATTCACACTGGTCAATACGTGCTCGAGAAAGGCCGAACGTGGGAGCAGAGAATCGACCTTGCGAGCCTCGAGTGAACAGAGTGTCCACATCGGGGGTGTTGGGGTGGGTGTTTGGGAACGCTCGCCCGTATCGTCTTTGTTGGTCGTGCGCTGCCGTTGCCCTTCTCGCCACGGCGTTCTTCTTCCTCCTGCACCATGTCGGCAACCAGCTCCCGTACGACTTGGCCGCGCAGCGATTCCAAGTCGAGTCCGAGTCGGATCGTCCCGACCCGGGACATGCCAAGGACTACAAGGGGATGTACGAGTACTGCGAGCTTTCCGGCATCGTGATGGCGGGAGCAATGCGAGCAGGGCAAGTGGGGCAAGTGGGGCGAGCGGAAGAGGCCGGTGGAGAGAGCGCCTTGCGCAACGCGATAATCTTGAAGCGGTTGATTCCGACGCCCGGCACCCCGCACCTTGACGTCCTTGACGCCGAAATCTACTGCAACCTGCTTGAAGCCGCAGCGAACGGCGCCGTCGTTCCGAAAGGCGTTCTCAAGACGCGCTACTGGTTCGGAGGCAAGGCGCTCTACGCCATCGCCCTGCGCTGGTTTTCCGTCTACCAGATTCGGGAGCTCACACGGACCGCCACGCACGTCGCCTATTTGCTGTTGGCGGTCTCCTTGTTCCTGCTCTCCCCGAAGATGCTGCTGCTCGCCGCGCCCTTGCTCGTATTCGGCGCCTTCTTCTCGGGCATCGAATACTGGGCGGATGTCGCCAACGGCCTGCCGTACTTGTGGACGGTGCTGTTCGCGGCGGGCCTCGCTTTGCTGATGCGCGGCGACGAGGGGAGAACCTGGCACGGGACGCTGCCGGTCTGCTGCTTTGCCGGGGGAGCGGTGTCGATCTATCTGGGGCTTGGCGACGGGCACACGTTCCTCGCGACGGTGTGGATCGGGATGATAGTCTGGTTCGGAGGCTGGGCCTCGTACACGGAGAGGACCAAGAGGGCGGCGTCGTGCATCGTGTCCTACGGCGCCGGCTTGGTGATCTGCTACGCCCTCGGACAGGTGGTCAAGGCCATGTTCCTGGGCGCGGCGGTGTGGTGGAACTTCTGGAGCGGATTGGTTGGCGTCGCCAGAGGCTTCGATGGGTTGGGCGCATTGGCCGCGTGGCCGGCGCCGTCGACCGAGGTGCATGTGTCGAGATACCTCGATTTCTTCTACGCCATGGCTTGGCCGAATTGGCTGCCGTCGGGCGTCGTTTCGACGGCCGCTGCGGCGTCTTCGCTGACGATCGCACTTGGTCTCGCGGTCTTCGAGGCGCGAAGGGGACGCTCCGGTTTGCTCTGGGGCGTGCTGTGGATGGTGTGCCTGGTTGCCGTCGTCTCCATGAGGTTCCTGTATGCGGAGGGCGAGACCTACCGAACAGCCCGGTTCGTATTCATACCCCTCGCCCTGTGCTTGTCCTCGCTCGTCCTCTGCGCGTGGACGATGCACTGGCGGATGCCGTTGGCGACGGCGAGCCGGCTCTCGGCTGCCCTGCTCGGCATCGTGATCGTCGTTGTCGGGGCCGTCTCCTGGTACCTCCCGGTCGAATCGAGGATGACCGCCAAGTTGATCGAAAGCGTCGCGCACATGCGGCCAGTTGTCAGCGCGGTCTTCGACGTGTACCTGGACGGAAATCGGCTGGTCTACGTCAAGGAGGAATGCGGCGACGAGGACGTCGACGCCCGGTTCTTTCTGCATGTCCATCCCGCCGATGTCGCCAACCTGCCGAGTCATCGGCAGCCGCATGGATTCGACAATCTCAATTTCTCGTTCTATCGGCTGCGCTATTGGATACCGTGGCGCCACGGCATTCTTCGGAGCGACGGGCGCTGCGCCGCCGTGCGCGCGCTGCCCGACTACGGCATCGCGAGCGTCGAAACCGGCCAGTTCACGGAGGGGAAGGGCCCGCTGTGGAGGGCAAGAATCGAGATCCCTCAGCGGGGGCCGCTCGCAAGCGAGCGGCGCGCGAGGGGAGCCCAATGAAGAAGAACGCAGCGCGACTGGGAATATGGAGAGTGTCCACGTTGCGGATATTCGGAAGCGCGCGTCCGTCTCGGCTTGTTCCGGCCTGTGGGGCCGTCGCGCTCTTCGCCACCGTGCTCTTTTTCCTGCTGCATCATCTCGGCAATCAGCTGCCCTACGACTTGGCCATGCAGCGATTCAAGACCGAACTCGAATCGAATCGTCCCGACCCGGGCCATGCGAAGGGTTATAAGACCATGTACGAGCACTGCGAGATGTCGGCGGCCGTGCTGGCGGGGGCGAGGCAAGCCAGCCGAGCGGCTGGCAACGAAAGTGCCTTTCGCAGAGCGGTGGTGTTGCGGGATTTCAGTTGGAGTCCGTTGGGCCCGTGCGCCAACTTTGAGGCCGCCGTGAACGGCGCGGCGGTATCTGAGCGCGTTCTCAAGACCCGCTATTGGTTCGGCAGCAAGGCGCTCTACGCCATCGCACTGCGCTACGGTTCCGTCTACGATGTCCGAAAGGCCATAGGAATGGGTACCTACGTCGCCTACTTCCTGCTGGCGATCTCCCTGTTTCTGCTCTCTCCGAAGATGTTCTTGCCCGCCATGCCATTGCTCGTGTTTGGCGCTTTCTTCTCCGGCATCCACTACTGGTCGGACCTGGCCAATGGCTTGCCGTACTTGTGGACGGTGCTGTTCGCTGCCGGCTTGGCCGTTTTCACGAGCCTTGCGGGGCCCGAAGCGCCGCGACGTTGGAAGCGGGGGCCGAGGGACGGCGCACAAGAAGACGGACGCGCGTCGTCCGCGGTGGAGGTCTATTGCTTCGCCGGAGGAACGGTGTCGTCCTACCTGTGGCTGGGCGAAGGGCACACCTTCCTTGCGGCCACTTGGATCGGGATGGTGGTCTGGCTCGGCAGCAGCGCCTCGGATGTGGCCGAGAGGACAAGGAAGGCGATGTTGTGCATCGCCCTCTACGGCGCCGGCATCGTCGTCTGCTACATCCTCGGGCAGTTGGTCAAGGCCATGTTCCTAGGCGCCGACAACGTGTGGTCGAGCTTCTGGATCGGATTGGTTGTGTCCGTCGAGGACTCCGTCGGATCGCCGGCCTCGACGGTATATCCACCGGTCTATCTGGATTACTTCTACGCTGCGTATTGGCCGCGTTCCTGGCCGTCGGGCATCGTTCCGACGGCTGTTGCGGCATCCTCGCTGACGGTCTCTTTCGGCTTGGCCGCCTTCGAGGCTCGCCGGGGACGCTCCGTCTTGCTCTGGAGCGTGCTGTGGATCGTCGGCCTGATGGCCGCGTGCTCCCTGACGTTCCTGATCTCGGAGGACCTCCACTTTCGCACTGCGCGGTACGTGTTCGTTCCCCTCGCGCTGTGTTATTCTTGTCTCATGCTGTCCCTGAAAACGATGCATTGGCGAATGTCACCGGCGGAGGTGGGCAAGCTCTCGGCGCTTTTGCTTGGGCTGCTGGTCGTTGTCGGGGCCGTCTCTTGGTACTTCGCGATGGTCAATTCGAGAGCGGTCGCAAAGGCGGTCGAGAGCGTCGAAGACGTGCGGCCAATCGCCAGCTCCACCTTCGACATGTACTTGGACGAAAACCGGCTGGTCTACGTCAAGGAGGAGTGCAGCGACGAGGATGTCGACGCCCCGTTCTTCCTGCATCTCCATCCCGTCGACATCGCCGACTTGGAGCCCCGTCGTCGGCCACATGGATACGACAATCTTGACTTCTCCTTTTGGAGATACGGTCTTCGCGGCAATGGACGCTGCGCCGCGGAACGCCCTCTTCGCGACTACAGGATCGCGAGCATCGACACCGGCCAATACATGCCTGGGGAGGAGGGACGCAAGTGGAGCGAGCGGATCGTCCTCCCGGGAGCGGTCGACAAAGTGATCGAGAGCGTCGACGACATGCGGCTGGCGGCCAGATCCGCCTTCGAAGTGTACTTGGACGAAAACCGGCTGGTCTACTTCAAGGAGGAATGCGGCGACGAGGATGTCGACGCCCCGTTCTTCCTGCATCTGCGAGCCGTCGATGTTGCGGAGCTGCCGCTCGATCGTCAGCAGCATGGATTCGACAATCTCGACTTCCTCTTTGGGACGTCCGGCTTTCACGACGGCCGGCGCTGCGCCGTGGAACGCCCTCTACCCGACTACAGAATCGCCAGCATCGACACTGGCCAGTACGTGCCTGGGGAAGGCCGCAAATGGCAGGCGAGGATCGCCCCGGGAGCGGTCGATAAAATGATCGGGAGCGTCGAAGACATGCGGCCTGCCGCCAGTTCCGCCTTCGACGTGTACTTGGACGGGAACCGGCTGGTCTACGTCAAGGAGGAGTGCTCGTACGAAGATGTCGAGGCCCCGTTTTTCCTGCATCTGCGAGCCGTCGATGTCGCCGAGCTGCCGCTCGATCGTCAGCAGCATGGATTCGACAATCTCGACTTCCTCTTTGGGACGTTCGGCTTTCACGACGGGCGGCGCTGCGCCGCGGAACGCCTTCTTCCCGACTACAGGGTCGCCAGCATCGATACTGGCCAATACGTGCCCGGGGAAAGCCGCGTGTGGAGCGAGACAATCGGCCTCCAGGCACCCTGACGAAGTTCGCGTCGGCGGAGACGCCCGCTCCTCAATTCCCAGCTTCGTCGAATGCGTCTGGCTCGGCCCGAGACCTTGCCCGCAGCACCGCCACCGCGTCGTGCGGCAGTGGAGAGCAGACTAGACGCTTGCCGGAGACGACCTCGGGCGGCGTAGTGCGGCCGTCCGCCGGGTCGTGCCAGGCGACCGTGAAGGCGCCGCCGAACCATGCGCCGTCCACGGTTGCGCACGCTGGCGACGCGACGTAAAGGACGACGCTTCGACTGGCTTCGGATCGCGCCGCATGGACTTCGGCGGCGACAACGACCGCTCCGGCGTCCGGTTGCAGGTTTTCCCAGTCCACGGACTTTAGGATGCTCTGCATGTGTCCGGCGATGGCGACGGCGCCGGGCAGGCGGATGTCGCGCCGCCAATGCTCCAGATTGAACCAATTCGTCCAGCCGCCGTAGCCCTCGCCGAATCCGCCGTGCAGACGAGCCGCCCAGTAGTGGGCGCGAAAGGCCGGGGTCTCGCCGGCCTTGTGGATGCCGAACACGCCGCCGTCTCCCAGATGCGCGGGATGCTCGTACCAGGTCTCGCACAAGAAGGTCGGCCTTGTGGGCTTGCGGGCACGGTCGCCGACGATGCGCTGCAGCATGTTCGCCACTGTGCCCCGATCCTGCACCGAGTCGAAATCCAGTTCGCCGTCCATGTGCTCGGAGCTGCTGCGTCCGGCACGGGGATGCATGGTGACAAGCTGGGTGATGCCGGCGTCCTTCAAGCCACTGTGAAGGCGGCGGTACTTCGCCACGCTCACCCGCGCCTCGTCGCCGCCGAGCGCCCAAAGGAGATTGGGCTGTCGCCGATAGCGTGCGCCGAGGGTCCTGCCGATGGCGTAGTGGTCGTCTTCGGAGAACGACGACGCGAAGTTGCTGGCCCAGAGGGGGATGAAGTAGGCGGCCATGTCCTGCGCCGCCAAGTGGTCGAGTACGGCATCCACGTGCCGCCAATAGCGGTCGTTGGGGCGGCTGAAATCTACCTCGGCGGTTGCCGTCGGGGCGCTGCCGTCGACGCCGAAGAAGGGCGCCTCGCCGTAGGCGTTGACGCGCGCTTGGCCGCGTTCGCCGTTGAAGTCCCAGTGCGCGGCGCGGTCGTCGAAGGACCACGGCGTGGCGACCAGCTGCAGCGCGGTGAAGCCCTGGGAACGGCGAATGTCGATGTACTCCTTGGCCTCGTCGAGCGGCAGCGAGGCCAGCAGTTGCCAAGGCGTGTCGGCGACGTAGTAGAAGGGCGTGCCGTCGGCGAAGGCCAAGTGGCGGCCGTTGTCGCTCACGATGAGCGGGCCGTCGAAGGCCATGGCATTGGCGGCAAGCGCCATCGTCAGGATGCACAGTGCGCCCTGCCAGTGGCGGAGAACGGGGCGGCCCCGCAGCAGGACACGCCGTGGCTTGCTCAAGACGCTGCCGGCGGTGCCCTGTGCTCAGCGGAAGTTCGGCAGCACTTCCTCGGCGAACAGTTGCGCCGGCTCCAAGGTGTCCTTGCCGAAGAACTCCATCACGAACATCGTGCAGCCGAGGTCGACGTGCTTCCCGATCTGCTCGGCGCAGCGCTCGGGCGTGCCAGTGATGGCGAGCGGGCCCTTGGGATCGCCCATGTGTCCGCCGAAGATCTTCTCAGCCCGGTCGGCCATCGGGCCGGCGCGTTCGGCGTCCGGGGCGATGGTCACCAGGCACTGCTGGCTGGCGACGATGTCGCCTGGGTCTCTGCCGACGGCGTCGCAGTGGCGCTTGAGCACGTCCATCTTGTGCGCCAAGGCGGCTTGCTGGCCGGCGAGGTTGTTCCAGATGTCCGCCTGCTCTGCGACGAGCTTCAAGGTGACCTTCTCGCCGGCGCCGCCGATCAGGATCGGCACTTGGCGCGGCGGCTTCGGCTGGCAGACCACGTTCTGCGCCTGCACGAACTCGCCGGCGTAGCTGGTCTCCTGCTCGTCGCCCCACATGCGCTTGAAGAGTTCCACCGTCTCGGCCAATTGCCGAAGGCGCTGCCCGGTGCCGAGGAAGGGCATGCCGAAATCCGTGAACTCGCGCGGCATCCAGCCGCCGCCGAGGCCGGCGATGACGCGCCCGCCGGCGATGTTGTCCGCGGTGGCGATGACCTTGCCGAGATGCGCCGGGTTGCGCATTCCGGCCGGCGTCACCAGCGTGCCGATCTCCACCCGCTCGGTGATGGCGGCGATGGCGCTCACCATCGACCACGCCTCCAGAATCGGCAACTGCGGCGATTGCGGGCCGTAGAGATGGTCGCACACCCACAGCGAATCGAAGCCGAGCTTCTCGAAGCCGCGCGCCGCCTCGGCGGCGGCAACCCAAGGGCGCTTGATCTGCGGCAGCGTCACGCCGAAGTGCGGCTTGGCGTTGGTCATGGCTGGTCTCCTGTTGCGGCATGCGGGAGCGCCATGTCGCGCCGCCGCGTTTCAAGGTCGGGGTCGCGGCAAGCGTATCACCACTGCTTTCGCAGATGACGAACCGGATTGGCGGTGTCCCAAGGTCCGGGCCTCGACGAACATCCCGCCCACTCGACGGAGTTTTGCGAAGCAACTCGAACATACCCGTTGGGGTGCCGCGCTCAATCGACGAAGCTCGACACCGCTTGCCGCGGGATGCGGTCGCTGCGGTCTTGCTTGGCCCCGTCGGCACCCCCCTCCTGCGGCCGGCACACCAGAATCGCCTCCCAGCGCGAGCAGGCGACCGGCACGGGCACCCAAGGCAGTCGCGTGGGCATGGCGGTGGCGTGCTCGGTGGCCGGCGCGACGTAGCGCACGCTCGCATCCGGTGCCGATTGCAGCGTCTTGAAGCGTTCCGCTTCGTCGGCGAGCGGGCGGCGCGGGAAGCGGCCGCCGGCCAAGGGAACGCCAGTGTCGAGAGCGAGCTGGTGCGCGTAGCGCATGCTGCCCAGGCCGTGCGTCGTTCCCGCCGGGCCTTGGGCGACCAGCAGCTGGCTGGCCCGTTCAAGGTCGGCTTCAGCCGGCAAGGTCGCCAGAGCGGGCGTGGCCGTCCGCGCCAGCCGGCGTTCCACCGACCAGTACGGCGCGATGGCGTAGAGCTGCAAGGGCAAAGCCAGCGCCAACAGGTAAATCGCGCGGCGGCGCGGCCAAGTCCGCCAGATGTGCGCCAGCGGCAGGAGCGACAGACAGACGACGGCTGGCCACGCCAGTCGCACCGTGGCGCGGTGGGTCGCATAGAGATCGCGGACGATGTCCGGCAGCAGCGCGGTCAGGTCGATGTGCATGATGCCGTGGCGCGGCCACGGCGAGACGGCGACGACGGTCAGCGCCAGCACGGCCCAGCTGAGCGGCGAGCTCGGCAGCCGTACTCTGGGCCGAAGCGCAACGGCGGCCGCGAGCAGGAACACGCACCCCCAGCCAAGCCAGGCGTCCTGTTCGGCGTAGGGAACGTCCAAGGCAGTCCGCAGCGCTTCCGGCTCGCCCAGGATCATGCCGATGGGCGAGAAGCCGAAGCTGCCAAGGGCCAAGGTGTTCTGCCAGCTTGCCACCGCGAACAAGCCGAGCATGTCACTGGCCGCGACGCCGAGGGCGCACAGGGCGGCCAAGGCGAGGATGCGCCAAAGCCAGCGGCTCTTCGCCGCAACGACGGCCACGGCACCGAACACGAACGCCTGCAGGCCCAGCTGCGGATGGGTCGCCAGCGCCGCCAGGGCAAGCCCGGCGGCGAGCGGGAAGGTCGTCGCCAGCGCCATCCGCATCGTGGAAACGCGCACGCACAGGGCAATGGCGAAGATCAGCAGGAAGTGGGACGACAGGGCGACGTGGGAGATGCTCAGCCGCGCCACGAAGATCGGCATCGCCAAGGCGATCAACGCCGCCGCGGCGCAAGGAACCACATGGCGCGCGCCGGCGGCGCGCATCAAGGCCACGCCGGCCACGCCCTGCATCAGCACCGCGAAGGCCGTCCACCAGCCGAAATAGTGGAAGCCCTCGGGCAGCCACGGCAGCAGCGGTCTGAACACGGTCGCCGCCAACGGCAAGCCATCGAGAACGGCGATCGAGAACCCTTCCGGATGGTTGAAGATGGCGCTCCACAGGGTCGGCCAAGGTTCCCCGTGCTCGGCGAGGGCACGCCATGCCTGCACATGCTCCACCGCATCGTTGGGCGCGAACGAAAGGGACAGGAAACGGGCGGCGTCGCCGGCAACGAACGATGGGGGATAAACCGCCAGCACGACGGCGATGCCAAGCAAGATCGCGATGCCGAAGGCCGCCGCTGGCGACTCGGCGCGGGCAAGAGGCGAGAGTGGATGTCCGAGGCGTGGCATTGCGCTTGCTGTCGGTCGATGGCGGGGCGATTGTGCGCGAGGCGGAGCGACTTCGGATCTCCGATCCCTATCGATAGCGCCGCGCCATTCTGGCGAGTTCGATGGGGACGCGCGCGAAGTCGCGCAGCCGCATGGTGGACTTGCCGACGTCGGCCCACGCCGCCACCGGCACCTCCAGCATTCGCTCGAAGCCTTGGCCGCGCATGCGCAGGATGATCTCGACATCGAAGATCCACGGCGACATGAACGGTTCGCGCAACACCTCCCGCGCCGCTTCGGCGCGCAAGAGCTTGGCGCCGCACTGGGTGTCGTAGGCCGGCAGGCGGAACAGGACGCTCGTCGCGGTGGCGAAGACGCGACCGAGCACATGGCGCAGCGCACTGCGCTGGATGGTGGCGCCCATGCGCTTGACGCGGGAGCAGAACGCGCCGTCGAGCTGGCGTTCGACAGCCAATGCGGCGAGGCGGGGGATTTCCGCGAGCGGCGTGGCCAGGTCCGCATCCCAAAAGCCCACGTAGTCGAACGGCGCGGCATCGAGCGTGCTCAGCATGGCCCGCCGCACGGTCTCCGCCTTGCCGCAACGCCTGCCGAAATCGAGCAGGTGCGCCCGCTCGCTGCGCTCGCAAAGCCGCGCCAGCACGGCCGACGTGGCGTCGGTGCTGCCGTCGTTGGCGAAGTAGAAGTGCGTACGCGCGCCTTCGAGCGACGCCAGGAACTCGAGCCAGGCATCCGGCGACAGGCGCACGCTCTCGTTGTAGCACGGCACCACCACAGCGATGCGCGGCGCTCTCGCTTCCGAAGGCGTCAAGGTCGCGCCGACCGCCATCGAGATCGCTGCGAAGTGGGCCGACGGCGCATGGCGCGACTATACGCGCAACCCGATTGGCGCACTTCCCCGCCCATCGGCTTGAGCGGCTTGGCAATAGGGACAGCGTGGTAAAACCCGTGCATGAATCGAGTCGAAGCGGTTGCGTGACGCGCAAGTCCAAAGTTCGGCCAGCCTTCGTGGCGCTGCCCCTGGCCGTGGCGGCGACGTTCATCGCCCGCCAGATGTCCCACGGCGTCGGCGTGGACGAACTGAGCCTGCTGGCGATGGGGCAGGCGCTGCGCGAGGGCGCCCTGCCGTACACGCTCTATTGGGACGTGCGGATGCCGCTGGCCTATCTGTGGGGTTTCGTCTCCGCCAGCGCCGATGCCATGCGCGCGGTGGCCACGCTGCGCGCATTGGCGTGGTTCGCGCACATGGGCGCGGCTTGGCTGTTCTTCTGCCTGTTCCAGCGCGCCCTCGGCAGACCGGCGGCAGCGGTCGGCGCGGTGGTGCTGCTGGCGGCGGCGAACGCCACGGCGCTGCACGAAGTCGCCCTGCCGAACCACTTCGCCATGGCCATGTCGCTGGCCGCGTTCGCCTGCCTCGTGGCCGGCTTGCGCGGTCGTCCGGCAGCGTACCTCGCGTCCGCCCTGCTGGCCGGCGCGTTGCCGTGGACGATGGCGCAGACGAGCCTGTTCGCCGGCGCCCTCGCCGTAGCGGCAGTGCTCGGCCCGTCCTGGGGCATTGGTCGGCGGGCGCAGCAGTGCGCGGAGGGTTCGCCGAGCGCCGCATTGCGCTTCGGGTGGGTGGTAGCGGCGGCAGTGCCCACGGTCGCGTTGCTCGCGGTCTACGGGTTGTCCGGGCATCTCGACGTGTTCCTGCGCACGGTGCTCGCGCCGCTCGACGTGCTGGGCATGCGCGGCAAGTCGGGCTACGCCTTCTTCTCCGCCGCGGACCTCGAATACCTGCTGCGACAATCGCCTTGGGTGGTGCTGCACGTTCTCCTGCTGGCCGCTGGCGCCGTCTGGCTGTTCGGCGCCGCGCGAACCGCCCCTGATCGTTCCGCGCTGGGCCTCGTCGCCTACTTCGCGCTGCCGACCGCAGTGGGCTTTGCGCTGATGGCCTACGCCAAGCCGCCGGCGCCGCCGGAATACTGGATCGAGCTCGCGCCGGTGGTGGGGCTCCTGGCCGCCGTCGCAGTGGCGAGGATTCTCGCGTGGCGCGTCTGGTCGCGGCCATGGATCGCCGGACGCGCCCGCGCGGCCGTTCTCAAGCCTTGTCTAGGCGCGCTTCTCGGTTGTGCGCTGGTGCTGCCGGTCGATCCCTGGGCGAAGCCGGAGGAGGATGCCGAGCCGGTGCCAATCGCGTATTGCGATGCGGTGGTGCGGGCGCTGGAGCGAATCGGCAGTGGCAAGACCGTGCTGGACGCAGTGGGCATTTGCGGCTTCCATGTCCTCAATGCTGGCGGGCGGCTGCATCCACCGTTCACGTTCACGCCCCTGTGGCTGCGCCAGTTGCAGTTCCCTTGGGTGGGGATGGCGCTCGATGGCGACGGCTCGCGCCAAGCGGCCGTCGAACGGCTGCGCCAGGCCCTGCGTCCGGCTAGCGGCGTTGGCGTGGTGCTCGCCGATGGACGCCTGCTCGGCGAAGTGCGCGAGCAGGGCTGGCAGCGCTCCTTCCACAAGGACTGGCGCGGCGTCTACTTTCGCCGCCTCGACGGCCGCGAGACCGGCGAACCCTTCGCCCGATTGGCGGTCTACGTCCGTCGGCCAGCGCTGGCCGGCAACGGGAGTTGACGACCGGCGAGCGTGCTTTCCTCGCGGGCCGGCGCCGCGCTAGCCGTCGGCGCCGATGGCTTCCCCGTGCTGGCTGTAGTCCAGCCCCTCGGCTTCGTCTTCCTCGGAGACGCGCAGGCCGGTGAACAACTTGATCGCGAAGAGAATGACGGTTGTTCCCAGGGCACTGTAGGCGGCGACCACGACGACGCCTTCGAGCTGCAGGATGATCTGATAGTAGTTGCCTTCGATGGCGCCGCTGGCGCCCCCCACTTCCTGCAACGCGAACACGCCGGTGAGTACCGCGCCGAGCAATCCGCCAAGGCCGTGGATGCCGAAGACGTCCAGCGCGTCGTCGTAGCGGAGCTTGTACTTGAGGTAGGCGCAGGCCCAGCAGCAGGCGAAGCCGGCGATCATGCCGATGACGATGGCGCCGGCGGTGGACACGTATCCCGCCGCCGGCGTGACGGCGACGAGGCCGGCCACGGCGCCCGAAACCAAGCCCAGGATGCTCGGCTTGCCGAGCAGCAGCCACTCGTAGAACATCCAAGTGAGTGCGCCGGCGGCAGCGGCCGTTTGCGTCACGAGCATGGCCAGCGCCGCATTGTTGCCAGCGGACAGCGCCGATCCGGCGCTGAATCCGAACCAGCCGATCCACAGCAGCGACACGCCGATGACGCTGAACAGCGGGTTGTGGGGCGCCATGTTCTCGGCGCCGTAGCCGGCGCGCTTGCCGACGATCAGGCAGGCCACCAGGCCAGCGATGCCGGCGTTGATGTGGACGATGGTGCCGCCGGCGTAGTCGAGCACGCCGTCGTCCTTCAAGAAGCCGCCGCCCCAGATCCAATGCACGACGGGCGCGTAGACGAGCACCGACCACAGGCCGATGAACCACAGCATGGCCGAGAACTTCATGCGGTCCGCCACCGCGCCGGTGATGAGCGCCCCGGCAACCACCGCGAAGCCAAGCTGGAAGACCACGTAGAGGGATTCCGGGAAGGTGCGGCGCAGCGAATCGAGGTCGAGCTGCGCCAGCAGGAGCAGTTGGAAGTCGCCGATGTAGTCGTTGTCGCCGGAGAACGCCAGCGTGTAGCCGAACATCATCCACAGCACGGAGACGAGGCAGCAGATGGCGAAGCACTGGCCGGCGATGGAGAGCATGTTCTTGCGCCGGACCATGCCGCCGTAGAACATGGCGATGCCGGGCACGGTCATCATCAAGCCAAGCACCGCGGCCATGAGCATCCACGCGGTGGTGCCCGAGTCGAGGCCCTCGGCGGCGTCGGCGCCGAAGGCCGGCTGCGCCATGCACAGCAAGGCGGCTGCAATGGGTGCGAATCGCTTGATGGTCGTGGCATTCATCTTGGGTGGTGGCTCCGTCGTTGGTTGCCAAGCGTGTGGCGATGGACGTTCATCGAAGGGTTGGTGCGCTTTCCCGTTTTCTGCAAGCTGCAAGGAAGGGTCACTTGCGCGATACGAAGTTCGCACGCGGCCCCAACGCCACCTTGCGTTCAGGTTCTTTCTTCCTTGACTTCTCGGCGCCGGACAAGGCCGCCCGCGCTCCGCGCCGTACCGGCCGCGGTGCCGCGGCGGGTTCGGCGCCGCCTGGCGACGGGGTCGGCACATGGGGCGCTTGCGGCGGCTGGGCATGGGCGGGTGCGCCGGCGTAGGCTGCCGGCGCAAGGTGCGCCGGCTGGCCTTGGGGAGCGGCGAAGACGCCGGCATTGGCGGCCGGGGCCTCGTGCGGCAGCGTCCGCGGCGGTTGCAGTGGGCGCGGATTTGCGTCGCGCGCCGCCGGGGCGGCATTCGACTGCAGGCGGGCGATGACCCGATGCACGGCCATCCAGCCGAGGCCCAGGCTCACTTGCTTGTCCGTCACCAGCACGAACACGCCTTCGTTCCAGCCCGGAATCGCGGCCATGAACTGATTGGTGGTGGCAGTGGTCATCTGCACTTCGCGCACGAAGCCGTTGCCTTGGCGCGGCTCGACCGCCAGCGCGGCCTCGAACTGCCGCATGAGCCGGCCGCCGAACATGTTCGCGCTGACCACCGAGACGAGGTTGACGATGGACTCGTTGACCGCCGAGCCCGGGCGGTATTCGGCGGCGACCGTGAGGCCGGTCTGCATGTCGATGACGATGCTTCCAAGCGCCCCGTCGACTTCATCCAGAAGCGCCGCGCAAACACGTTGCATGTCCATATCCAACTCCCGCGCCGGGCGCCGCTGCGCAACCCCGCCGACGATGGATAGTGCATCCATGGCCAGCAGGCGTCAAGTTGGGCGTTTCGGCGTGCGGGGCATTCGGCGGCAGGAGACGCTCAAGCGGCAGGCGCGGCCGCCGTCAGTCGGCGTATTCCGTCTTCGCCCTGTATTCGCAGAGGTCTTCGATGGGGCAGGCGCCGCAGCGGGGCTTGCGGGCGGTGCAGACGTAGCGGCCGTGGAGGATGAGCCAGTGGTGGGCGCCGCGCTTGAAATCCTCCGGCACCCAGCGCAGCAGCTTTTCCTCGACTTGGCGCGGCGTCTTGCCCGGGGCGAGGCGCGTGCGGTTGCAGACGCGGAAGATGTGCGTGTCGACGGCGATGGTCGGCTCGCCGAAGGCGGTGTTGAGCACGACGTTGGCGGTCTTGCGGCCGACGCCGGGCAGCGCTTCGAGCGCTTCTCTGCTCTTCGGCACGTCGCCGCCGTGTTCGTCGAGCAGCAGGCGGCAGGTCTTGAGCACGTTCGCGGCCTTGGTGTTGAAGAGGCCGATGGACTTGATGTGGCCCTTGAGCCTGTCGAGACCGAGGTCGAGCAGCGCCGCCGGCGTGTTGGCCTCGGCGAAAAGCGTTGCGGTGGCTTGGTTGACGCTCACGTCCGTGGCCTGGGCCGAGAGCATGACCGCGACGAGCAGCTCGAAGGGCGTGCCGAAATCCAGTTCCGTCGTCGGCGCCGGATTCTCGGCGCGCAGCCGGGCGAAGATCTCGGCGCGCTTGGCCATGTTCACGGTTGTGCGTCCTCCCTCTTGTTCTTGCGTTCCTGCGCTCGCGGCGTGCCAAGGCGTTCTCAAGGCCGGGCGCGGCGTTAGGCTCCTCGGGCGCGACTATAATGCGCCGCGAACTCGCGCTGGTGCGCCGCGCATGATCCTGCTGATCGACAACTACGATTCGTTCACCTACAACGTGGCGCAGTACCTCGGCGAGCTGGGCGCGGAGGTGGACGTGCGGCGCAACGACGAGATCGGGCTCGCGGACATCGAGCGCATGGCGCCGGAGAAGATCGTCGTTTCGCCTGGGCCCTGCACGCCGGACGAAGCCGGCATCTCGCTGGCCGTGGTGGAGGCGTTCGGCGCCGAGGTGCCGCTGCTCGGCATCTGCCTTGGCCACCAGAGCATCGGCCAAGCCTACGGCGGCACCGTGCAACGCGCCCGGCGGGTGATGCACGGCAAGGTCAGCGCCATTCATCACGGCGGTCGCGGCGTCTTTCGCGGCCTGCCGCCGGCGTTTCCCGCCACCCGCTACCACTCGCTGATCGTCGCCGACGTGCCGGACTGCCTGGAGGTGACGGCATGGACCGCCCACGAAGACGGCGGGCCGGACGAAATCATGGGCCTGCGGCACCGCGAGCTGCCGGTGGAGGGCGTGCAGTTCCATCCGGAGTCCATCAAGACGCCGGTCGGCAAGCGGCTGCTCGGCAATTTCCTTGGCCGCTCCGCCGCCGAAGAACGTCCGACTGCGAGGGCTTGAACCGATGGCGCAAGCGTCCCTGACTGACCTCCTTGCCGCCTTGGTGGCCGGGCGCGACCTCGAGCAGGCCGAGGCCAAGTTCGTCTTCGATGTCGTCATGGCCGGCGATGCGACTCCGGCGCAGATCGCCGCCGTGCTCGTCGCGCTCAAGGCCAAGGGCGAGTCGGCGGACGAAATCGCCGGCGCAGCCCAAGCCATGCGCGCCGTGTCCACCAAAGTCGACGTCGATCTGCCGTATCTGGTGGACACCTGCGGCACTGGCGGCAGCGGCGGCGCGAAGCGGTTCAACATCTCCACCGCGGCGGCCTTCGTCGCGGCGGCTGCCGGCGCCCAAGTGGCCAAGCACGGCAACCGCGCCATGTCGAGCACGAGCGGCAGCGCCGACGTGCTGGAGGCCGCCGGCGTCAATCTGGCGCTGTCGCCGGAACAGGTGGGGCGCTGCATCGCCGAGGTCGGCGTGGGCTTTCTGTTCGCGCCCAGCCACCATCCGGCGATGCGCCACGCCGGGCCGGTGCGCCGCGAACTCGGCATCGGCACGATTTTCAATCTGCTCGGCCCGCTCACCAATCCGGCTGGCGCGAAACGCCAGTCGCTGGGCGTCTTCGGCGCCCAATGGCAGCGGCCGATGGCCGAGGTCTGCCGTCTGCTTAGCGCGGAACATGTGCTGGTCGTCCACTGCGACGGCTTGGACGAGCTGTCGATCCATGCGCCGTCGGAGGTTGTCGAATTGAAGGACGGCAGGATCGACGCCTTCGAGCTCGCGCCGGCGGACGTGGGATTGCGGCAGCGCTCGGTGGACGATTTGAGCGCCGCGTCTCCGGCCGAAAGTTTGGTGCTGCTGCGCGCCGCGCTCGACGGCAGCAACGAAGCCGCGGCAGACATCGTGGCGCTGAACGGCGGCGCGGCACTCTATGCGGCCGGCGTGTGCGGCACGTTGCGCGACGGCGTGGTGCTGGCGCAGGACGTGATCGCCACTGGCCAGGCGAAGGAGAAGCTGGCGGAGTTCGTCGATCTCACGCGCATGATGGGCGAGTCGTGAGCATCCTCGACGAGATCGTCGCCAGCAAGCACGAGGAAGTGGCCGCCCGCCAACGGAGGCGGCCCTTGGCGGAAGTGCGCCGTGCGGCCGAACATATGCCGCCCGTGCGGGGGTTCCTAGGTGCCGTGCGTACCAAGCGCCTGGCGGTGATCGCGGAGATCAAGCGCGCCTCGCCCAGCGCCGGCGTGATTCGCAGGAACTTCGACCCGGCGGCCATCGCCGCGTCCTACGAGCGGGCCGGCGCCGCCTGCCTCTCGGTGCTCACGGACGAGCGCTATTTCCAAGGGGCGGACAGCCATCTGGAGACTGCCCGCCGTTCGTGCCGCCTGCCGGTGCTGCGCAAGGACTTCATCGTCGACGCCTACCAGGTGTTCGAGACGCGGGCCATCGGTGCGGACTGCGTGCTGCTCATCGTCGCCGCGCTGTCGCCGGCGGCACTGGCCGAAATGGCGGCGCTCGCCCAGGAAACAGGCTTGGACGTGCTGGTCGAAGTCCACGACCGCCGCGAGCTCGAACTTGCGCTGACGGTCTCGCCGCACCTGCTCGGCATCAACAATCGCAACTTGCGGACTTTCGCCACTTGCTTGGGCACCACCATCGATCTGCTGAAGGCTGTGCCAGCCGGCATCGAGGTCGTCTCGGAGAGCGGCATTGGCACACCACAGGACGTTCGCCGCCTGCGGCGGGCTGGCGTGGAGGCGTTCCTGGTGGGCACGTCCTTCATGCGCGAGGCCGATCCCGGTGCCGCGCTGCAACGGCTGTTCGCGCCGTTGCCGAAGAGCGACGCGGCCCCGTCCGCCGATGCCGGCGCATCGGCCGCGGCGACGAGCTGACGGCATGGCCTCCGCGCCCTCCGACCGCGCCCGCCCGCCGCTGGCCGGAATGCGCCATGTCGCGCTGTTCGCGCGCCGCTTCGAGGAGACGGTCGCCTTCTACGAGCGGATTCTCGGCATGCGCGTGGAGTGGCGGCCGGATCAGGACAACGTCTATCTCACCTCCGGCGTGGACAACCTGGCCATCCACCGCACCGCTGAACCCGCGGCGCAGACCGGCCAGCGCCTCGACCACATTGGCTTTCTCGTGGACGCGGCCGAAGACGTGGATCGCTGGCACGACTACCTGCGCGCCCGTGGCGTGACGGCGGATGCGCCGCCCCGCACCCACCGCGACGGGGCGCGGAGCTTCTACTGCAAGGACCCGGAAGGCGTCGCGGTGCAGATCATCCACCACCCGCCATTGAGCGGAACTGCGTGAGGCGACAAGCCCCAATCGCGCTCGACTCCCGCTACAGCCGGTAGGTCGCCGTCGTCATCGCCTTCGACGCCAGTTCCATCGCCGCCTTGACCGCCTTGGGATAGGCCACGCCGCCGTCGCGTTCGGCCTGCGCGCCGTGGCGCATCTCGTCGGCGCGCATCGCTTCGAGGATGGCGCGGCTCTTCGCATCGTCCTTCGGCAGCCGTTCCAAGTGGCGGTCGAGGTGGCGGCGCACGCCGTCCTCTGTAGCCGCCACGAAGCCGAGACTCAGGCGGTCGCCGAGCAGTCCGGTCGCGGCGCCGAGCAGGAACGACGCCGCGTAGAACGCCGGGTCGAAGACGCTCGTGCGACTGCCCAGCTCGTCGAGCCGTTGCCGACACCAGGCGAGATGGTCCGCTTCGTCCCGCGCCGCGGCATGAAGCGATTCGCGCACGGTCGGGCTTCGCGCCGTCAGCGCCTGGCCCTCGTAGAGCGCTTGGGCGCAGATCTCGCCGCAGTGGTTGACGCGCATCAAGCCGGCCGCGTGGCGTCGCTCGTCGTCGAGGAGCTCGCCGGCCGCATGAGACGTCGCCGCAACAGCGCTCGCCGGATTCTCCCGCTTGGCCTCGACCACGCCAGCGACGCTGCGCAGGCCGCGATCCAAAGAAGCGAGGCAGTCCTCCAGAGCGCCCATCGTTCGCCAACCTTGGAGTCGAGACGCGCCGGACTCTACACGACCGTGTAGCCGCGCCGCATCAGCCGTGCCGCCACGCGCAGCCGGCGCGCCGGGTCGCTGCTGCGCACGGCGATCGGCGGGTTCGGCGGCAACGCGGCGAGCAGGTCTCCTTCGCGCTCCATCGGGACGGCGTCCAAATCGAGGCGGCGCGGCGGCGGGTCGGTGTGCGGCGGGTCGTAGCAGGCCGCCAGCTGCACGACGTCCTCGCGGGCGAAGCAGACCAGCAGGCCGTCCGTAGCCATGGTCGCGTCGGCTTCGGCCGGGCATTGCCCAAGGGCGGATTCCTCGCCGAAGAAGGCCCCCGCCGCATAGCGCTCGCCGGCGATTTCGGCGACGCCCTGGGCAACCACGAAGACGTGCCGGCTGATGGCGCCGCGCATGACGATGCGCTCGTCCCTTCGCACCTGCCGCAGCTTGCCCACGCGCAGCACCCTGGCCCAGGCGTCGGGCGAGAACCAGCGCATGATCGGGCCTTGCAGCAGCGCCTGCATCCAGTCGTCGATGCTGCCGACGGTGGGTTCGCCATTGGCCTCCCCAGCGCCGTTCAGCAGGCCGCGGATGGGCTTCAAGTCCACCGCGATCAAGGTGGCGGTGGTCACCGTGTAGATTTCGGTGGCCTCGGCGGCGCGGATGTTGATGGACGCGCCGGTGCGCGCCGGGTCGAGGCGTTCGATTGCCGCTCCCCGGCGCGCCGCGAGGCGGCCCTCGATGAGAAACATCTCGCGCCCAAGGGATTGGCCGCGCCGCTTCAGCCAACGCCGCGCCGGCAGCTGCAGCCGGCTGGCGTGGCGCTCCACCGCCTCGAGGGCGAGCGGGTCCAAGGCGCGGAAAGGTGGAAGATTCTTCAATTGGTCCTGCACGGTTTGGCCTCCTGTGTTTCATCAATCGCCCAGGTGGAGCGACGGTAAGAGGCGCAAAGAGTGCGGGTTGCGAATCGTCCTGTCTGTCAGCCGTCGCCCCTTTGCAGCGCGCGAAATCCGATGTCCTTGCGGTAGGACATCGCCGGCCAGCGCACCTTGCGGACGCGGGCGTAGGCCAGTCTTTGCGCTTCCGCGACATCGCGGCCCAAGCCCGCGACGCAGAGCACCCGGCCGCCGGCGGTCACCACGCGGCCATCGGCTTCGGCGGTGCCGGCGTGGAAGACCTTGGTGTCGGGAAGGTCGTCTTCGGCCTCCAGGCCGTGAATGACGTGGCCGGTCTCGTAGTCCAGGGGATAGCCGCCGCTGGCCAGCACCACGCCGAGGGCGGCGCGGACATCCCACTCCACTTGCGCCTCGTCGCCGTCGCCCAAGCCGTCTCCCAACCCTTTCAGGCAGAGCGCGGTCAAATCCGACTTGAGGCGCATCAGCACCGGCTGCGCCTCTGGATCGCCGAAGCGGCAGTTGAACTCGACGACGCTCGGTTGGCCGTCGCCGTCGATCATGAGTCCGACGTAGAGGAAGCCTTGAAAGGGCGCGCCTTCGGCGGCCATGCCGCGCAGCGTGGGGCGGACGATGCGCTCCATGATGCGCTCGTGGACTTGCGGCGTCACCACGGCGGCTGGCGAATAGGCGCCCATGCCGCCGGTGTTGGGCCCCAGGTCGCCGTCGTCGCGGGGCTTGTGATCCTGGGACGACGCCAGCGGCAGAGCGCGAACGCCGTCGCAGAGGCAGATGAAGGATGCCTCCTCGCCGAGCAGACAGTCCTCGACGACCACCTTGCGGCCGGCGCTCCCGAAGCGCCCGCCGCAGAGCATGTCCCGCGCCGCGTCGACCGCTTCCTCGACGTCGCTGCGCGCCACCACCACGCCCTTGCCAGCCGCAAGGCCGTCCGCCTTGACCACGATGGGCGTCCCGCGGCCGCGAATGTAGCGCTCGGCCGCAGCGGCATCCACGAAGGTTTCGCAGGCCGCGGTGGGAATGTCGTGGCGCGCCATGAACGCCTTGGCGAACGCCTTGGAGCCTTCGAGGCGGGCGGCTGCCTTCGAGGGGCCGAAGCAGGCCAGCCGGCGGGCATCGAACACGTCGCGGATGCCCGCCACGAGCAGCGCCTCCGGGCCGACCAGCGTCAGATCCACGCCTTCGGCGGCGGCGAAGTCCGCAAGGGCGTTCGCGTCCGCGTCGATTGCCACGTTGCCGATCTTGCCGCCCTCGGCGGCGGTGCCCGGATTGCCGGGAGCGACGAATACGCGCTGCACGTCGGGCGAGCGGGCCGCCGACCAGGCAAGCGCGTGTTCGCGCCCGCCGCCGCCGATCACCAGCACCTTCACGAGGGCGCCTCCAGATAGCGGGCGACGGCGGCGTCGTATGCCGCGGTGTGGGCGAACGCCTTGGCTGCGAGGCGGCGGCGGAAGTCCATGTCGGCATCGCCGCCGCGCAATCGCCGGGTGGTTTCGGCGTAGTCCGCGGGATCGGCAACCGCCAGCACGCGCGGGTGGTTCTTCGCCGCCGCGCGCAGCATGGCCGGGCCGCCGACGTCGATGTTCTCGAGTGCCAGTTCCAACGTGCAGTCCGGCCTCGCCACGGTGTCCTGGAAGGGATAGAGATTCACCGCCACCACGTCGATGGCAACGATGCCGTGGCGCGCCATCGCCTCGGCGTCGATGTCCCGCCGGGCGAGGATGCCGCCGTGGATCTGCGGATGCAGCGTCTTCACGCGCCCGTCCATGATCTCCGGAAAGCCGGTGACGGCGGCGACTTCAATCGCTGCGACGCCGATGTCCAGCAGGGCGCGGCGCGTGCCGCCGGTGGAGACGATCTCCATTCCAAGATCAAGCAGCGCCCGGGCGAACTCGCCGATGCCGGTCTTGTCCGACACGCTGAGCAGGGCGCGTTTCGGCTGCGCCTCGGCGGCGCTCACAGGAGACTCAAGGCGTAGTCCACGGCCTCCGCGCCAGGATGCTCCACCTGCACCAAGACCGGCGCCGCCTGTTGCGGCGCGATGCTCCGCGCCGAGCCTTCACTGTAGCGGCGGGGCGGAATGCGGTGCTGCGCGACGACGTCGCCGTCGGCGTTCGTGAAACGCAGTTCCAAGCGTGGCAGCGGCTGCGTGAAGGCAGCCCGGTTGACCAGGTTGGCGCGCAGTTCGAGGGTGTCCGGCGGCGTCGTCAAGGCTTCGACCGAGCGCTCGGCCACGTCGATATCGGCGACGGCGCGCAGCGCCGGCAGGTCGCAGCCGATGACTTTGCAGGCCAGCGCGTAGACGCCGCGGGTGGCCTGATCCTGAGTCCATGCCGGGAACTGGATCGCCAGCACTTGCGCGCCGAGCGCCACGGCGGCGAGCAGCGTCAGCAACGCCCACTTGCCGGCACCGCCACGGCGAGGCACGCGCAGCGCGCGGGCGGAGACGGGCGCAAGCCGAGCGCCTTGGCGCGGCGGCGCGATTGGATCGACCTTCTGGGCCGGTGCGCCCCAGTTCGTCGAGCCGCCCACGACGACGGGTTCGGGAGCGGCTTCGTCCGTCGCGGGCTGTTCATAGGGAGCGCCGAACCGCGTCGCGCCCTGCTCGGCGCGGTCGGGCGCGTCCAGCCAGGATTCCGCTGGCTCTTCCAGCGCTTGCGGCGCGCTCGCCTCCGCGACGAGGTTGTCCCTCGCGTCGAAGACCTCCAGGCAGGCGCCGCAGCGCACCTTGCCACCGGCGTTGCGCACGGCTTGGTCGAGCAGCTCTTCGGTGATGCGGAAGCGTTCCGTGCAGCTTGGGCAGCGGCAAATCGCCGCCGGCGTGTCCATTGCGTCACTCACGGCGCACCCCGCTCAGCAGAACCCAGCCCTCCCGCACGGCTGGCGGCGCGAACTCGAATGCCGCAAAGGCGTTCCGCATCTGTTCGGTCTGCCGTTCCAGCACGCCGGACAGCGCGATGCGTTCGGCGCGTTCGCCGATGTCGGCCGCCATGGCGGAGAGCACGTCGGCGACGATGTTGGCGACGGCGATGTCGAATTTGCCGCGCACGGTGTCGAGATCGTCGACTGCGTCGAGACCGTCGACAACAGCGAGCCGAACGCCATTGGCCAAGGCGTTCTCGCGGCAGGCGCGACGCGCTTGGGGATCGTGATCGATGGCGGTTGCCGCCGCAGCGCCGAGGCGAAGCGCTGCGATGGCGAGGATGCCGGAGCCAGCGCCGACGTCCAGCACCCGTTTGCCAGCGAGATCCTGGGCGGCGAGCCAGTCGAGGCACAGCGCCGTGGTCGGATGGGTGCCGGTGCCGAACGCCAAGCCGGGATCGAGGCGAACCGTGGCTTGGCCCGGCGCGGCGGCGGCTTGGCACGACGCTTCCACGATCCGCAGCCGTCCGAAGCGCCGTTCGCCGAAGCCGCGCCGCCAGGTCTCGCTCCAGTCTTCGTCCGCCATGAAGTCGATGTCGCAGTCGAGGGGCAATGTCGAAAGATCGGCGCCGAGGGGCAGCAGCGCCTCCACGCGCACCTCGTTCCACAGGAGCGGTTCGCGTTGCGGCGGCGGCTCCAGTGCGCCCAAGTCGTTCGGGTCGGCGGGAAGAAGCGACACCGCGACGGCCCCGGCGTCGTGCAGACGGTCGCCCACGTGCTCGGCCACGGCGCCTGGCGCTTGCGCGCGAACATGCAGCCAAGGCATCAGCTTCGCCGCGCGCCCATCTACAGGATGCGGAACAGCGCGGTGCCGGACTCGATGGCCCGGCCGTCCTCGAGCAGGACTTCGGCGATCTCCCCGGTGCGTTCGCTGCGCACCTTGTTCATCATCTTCATGCTCTCGATGATGCACAGCACGTCGCCGGCGGCGACCTTGCTGCCGACGTCGACGAAAGGCGGCTCGCCCGGCGCCGGCGCCCGATAGAAGGTGCCGGAGAGGGGCGCGGGAATCGTCTCGCCAGCGGCTTGGGCTGGCGTTTTTTCGCTCGGCTCGGCCGCTGGCGAGGGCTGCACCGACGGCGCTGCCACTGCCTTGGCCGGATGGGAGTGGACGATGCGGATGCGCCGCTCGCCCTCGGCCACTTCCAGTTCGGCGAGGCCGGATTCCTTCAACAGCGCGATGAGTTCCTTGATTTCAGCGAGATCCACTGTGCGTTCCTTCAAGCTGCTTCGACGCGGCGCATGGCTTCCGCCAGCGCGTATTCGTAGCCGTTGGCGCCGAAGCCGGCGATCACGCCGTGGGCGATGTCGGAAAAGTACGAGCGCCGGCGAAACTCCTCGCGGGCATGGACATTGGACAAGTGGACTTCGACGAAGGGAATGTCCACGGCGAGCAGCGCGTCGCGCAGCGCGATGCTGGTGTGGGTGAACGCCGCTGGATTGAAGACGATGAAGGCGACGTCGTCCCGCCCCGCCTGCTGCACGGCCTCCACCAACTCGTGCTCGGCGTTGCTCTGGCGCACGCGCAGATCGTGTCCGGCAGTGGCCGCCTGCCGCGCCAGCTGGGCATCGATGGCGGCGAGCGTCTGGGCGCCGTACAAGCCCGGTTCCCGCGTGCCGAGCAGATTGAGGTTCGGGCCGTGCAGCACCAAGAGCTTCGCCACGGCTGCCCTCGACTAGTCTGGATTGGGCGGATTATGGCACGTCGCCACTGTCCGCGGCTGCCGGCAACGCCACGGAACGCACCTGCGGCGGGTAGCACAGGCCCTGCTCGGCGCAGCCTTGGTAGTGGAAGCGCGCCTGCACGGAATCGCCGGCACGGGCCAGCACCGGCACCGTGATTTCGACGCGACCGTAGTACACCTCCGACTCGCCGAAGTACTCGTCCACGACCCGCTCCCCCTCGGGCACGACGAGTTCGCCCAGCGTCGCCCCGTCGCCAGCTTGTACGCGAAACGCCTGTCGATAGAGGTAGTACCCCGCAGGCATCTCCCAGCGCGCCACCAGCCGGTCGTCGTGGAGCTGCGCCGTGAAGACGAACGCCTCGTCCACCGGCAGAAACTCCGGCCCCGCCAGCGGATCCCCGCCCCGCTCGATGCGCACTGGCGCCGCAGCGATCGCCAGCAAGCACAGGGGCATCAACATTCGGCCTCGCACCGCAAGCATCGTCGTCTCCTTGTTTCCACCAATCCGGCAGCTGCCCGCCCAAGCGTGGACTCAGGATGCCGTGGCACCATACCGCGAACGACTGCCACAGTTCCCGATCGTCCGCTGCCGAGGCTGCCGAGAACAGCGCTTCGGCCCGCGCCAGCGCCGGGTCGGCGCGAAATGGACAAAGGCTGAAATGCTTGTGCGAGATCGCCCATGCCGGCGGCAGCAAATGTCGCACACCCCGGACAAGCGCTGGCGATGTCGGGGATCCCGTACAGAGTTTGCGCTGCTCGGAGGTTCGCCCTATGATGCGCTTGAACGGTGGAGCGCTCGACACCTCGCGTTGCAACCACGAAGCGGCGTGGCCATGCCCGTTGCGGGCGGTTCGCTAGGGTCGCTGCATGTGCGCGAATGACGCGCGTCTCGCTGGCTCCTCGAGGACCCGATGAAAGCAACAGACATCGCTGATCCCGGCTACTTCCACAAGGTGGTGGATTGCCAGTGGGCGTGTCCGGCGCATACGCCGGTGCCGGACTACATCCGGCTGATCGCCGCCGAGCGCTACACCGAAGCGTACATGCTGAACTGGGATTCCAACGTCTTCCCCGGAATCCTCGGCCGCACCTGCGACCGGCCTTGCGAACCGGCCTGCCGCCGCGTGCGGACGGAAGAGAAGCCGGTCGCCATCTGCCGCTTGAAGCGCGTCGCGGCGGACCACAAGGGCGACATTTCCGCCTTCATGCCGCGCGTGCCGACGCAGAAGAACGGCAAGCGCATCTGCCTGATGGGAGCCGGCCCGGCCTCCCTCGCCGTTGCGCGGGATCTGCTGCCCTTCGGCTACGAAATCGACATGTTCGACCGCGACCCGGCCGGCGGCGGCATGATGCGCAGCCAGATTCCCGCCTTCCGCCTGCCGGCGGACGTCCTGGAAGAAGAGGTGGACCTGATCGTGGACATGGGCGTACACGCCCACTACGGCCACGAGATCACGAGCATGAAGGAGATGCTCGCCATGGACTACGACGCCTACTTCGTCGGCACCGGCGCCCCGCGCGGGCGCGACCTGGACTTGCCCGGGCGCAAGGAAGTGGACGCCCACATCTCCATCGGCATCGACTGGCTGGGCAGCGTCGCCTTCGGCCACACCGACTCCATCTCCGGCAAGGTCATCGTCATGGGCGGCGGCAACACGGCCATGGACTGCTGCCGCACCTCCAAGCGCCTCGGCGCCGAGACGGTCACGGTGGTGGTGCGCTCCGCTTTCGAGGTGATGAAGGCATCGGAGTGGGAGAAGGAAGACGCCATGTCCGAGGGCATTCCCATCGTCAACAACCGCCCGCCCAAGGAGTTCGTCCACGAGAACGGCAAGCTCAAGGGCATCGTCTTCGAGTGCGTCAAGCCAGTGCAGGGCGAGAACGGCCGCCTGCGCTACGAGCCGACCGGCGAACCGGACGTGTACATGGAGTGCGACCATGTGCTCATGGCCATCGGCCAAGAGAACCACTGCCCGTGGATCGAGCGCGACATCGGCCTGGAGTTCGACAAGTGGGATTGCCCGGTGCTGGACGAAACCACCTTTCAATCCACCCACCCCAAGGTCTTCTTCGGCGGCGATTCCGCGTTCGGGCCGGAGAACATCATCTGGGCCTCCGCCCACGCCCACCAGGCGGCCATCTCCATCCACCTCTTCTGCCAAGGCAAGGATCTTAAGGCCGGTCGGCCGCCCCCCGGCGTCAATCTCGTGAGCCAGAAGATGGGCGTCCACCAGTGGAGCTACGACGCCGAGCACGACGCCGCCAAGCGCTACATCGTGCCCCACGCCAACAAGACGAAGGCGTTGGAGAACATCAAGGTCGAAGTGGAACTCGGCTTCGACGCGCGGCTGGGGCTGAAGGAAGCGCAGCGCTGCCTGAACTGCGACGTGCAGACGGTGTTCACCGAGAACCTGTGCATCGAATGCGACGCCTGCGTGGACATCTGCCCCATGGACTGCATCACGTTCACCGCGAACGCCGAGGAGCCGGAACTGCGCGCCAGCCTCATGGCGCCGGCGGAGAACGCCGAGCAGGATCTCTACGTCTCCGAGGACCTCCCCACCGGGCGCGTCATGGTGAAGGACGAAGACGTCTGCCTGCACTGCGGCCTATGCGCCGAACGCTGCCCCACCAACGCCTGGGACATGCAGAAGTCGTTCATCCACACGCCGCAGCTGGGAAGCTACGCGCAGCAGAGCTAGAAGGGCGAACTACCAAGGCGCAGCGGGCTTCCTCATTCGCTGCAAGCCAGCGGAGCGGGCTTTGCCTCGGCCAGCGGCGTAGAGTTCGTCAGGCCGTATTCCCGCTCGATCAAAGCGGTCGCCTCGCGAAGCGCAAACCGTGCCTGCGCGGTGCTTACGGATGGGAAGCCCGCGAGGAAGGTAGCCAACGAGTCGCCGCCGGCAAGACACTCGAACAGGGTGCTCACCGGAACCCGCGTCCCGGCGAAGCACACGTCGCCGCTGTGTCGCCCCGGCACCGCGTCGATGAGTGGCTGTTTCGCTTTGGCGTCTTCGGCGTTCATGGCTGCTCCTTGCGATCTTGGGGAAGAGTACGCTGATCCACTGGCGCACACGCGACGAGAACAGGCGTTGGCAGCGGGTCTCGAATACGAGGCAACGTACTTGGGCGGCAACTTCGGGGTTGCCGTGCATGGCGTCGATGTCGCTCGGCTCTCGCCCGCCGGGGTGCGCGGGCTGCTTCTGCTGCTCTACGCGAACCGGTTTCTCGTCTTGCGCACCGAAGGGGTGACGCGGGAGCAATACGTCGCGTTCGCGCGGCGCATGGGGGAGCCGATTCGGCTGAGCCGCGATGAGCGGTTTCCGGAGATCGCCTGCCTTACCAACGTCGGCGTGGACACCCTGAAAGAGCGGCGTGGCGCGGCGCACTGGCACACCGACCAGTCCTTCCGGAAGACGGTCTCGTCCATCACGATGCTGTATTCCGTCCAAGCACCCAAGGAGGGCGGCGCGACGCGCTTTTGCGACATGGCGGCGGCCTACCGCGCACTTGATGCGAAGACGAAGGCTCGAATCGAGGACCTTGTGGTGGAACATCGCCACGGCGTTTCGGTGGCGGCGCGGCCGGGCGACCATGTGCCGATACCGCCGCCGGGCTGGGATCAAACGCACACCGTGCATCATCCGCTGGTGCGGCGGCATCCGGTCACCGGTGCCAAGACGCTCTATGCGCCAACCGGCACCAGCCAGGGGATTCGCGGCATCGCGCCGGCGAAGGCGACGGCGTTGCTGCGCGAACTGTGCGAGCACGCCTTCCAAGAGCGCTTCGTCGCCGAGCACGTCCATCGCCGCCACGACCTGGTGATCTGGGACAACCCGACGGTGATGCACAGCGCGACGCCGTTGCCAGCGGCCACGAACGAAGCGGATACGCGCTTGATCCATCGCATCAGCCTGCGCGGGATGCCGCCGGGCCTAGACGACGCCGCGGCACTTCCTTGAGGTTGCGCGCTTCGCTCAATCCGACGCCGAGGAACGCAACGCTTCTTCGCTGCGCGCCGCCATGATGAAGTCGTTGCGGTGCAGACCGCCAATCGTGTGCGTCCACCAGGCGACCTCGACCCGGCCCCACTCCAACGTCAGACGCGGGTGATGGTCGGCGGCCTCCGCCAGAGCGCCGACCCGATTCACGAACGCCAACGCGACGGCGAAATCCGCGAACGTAAACGCCGCCTGCAACTGGTCGATGCCTTCTACCGCCACGATGCGCCAGTTGGGCAGCGCAGCCAACAACGTCCGCGTTTCCTGTTCGCTCGTGCGCGGGCTTCCCGGCCGGCACGCTTGGCACTGCTCCTTGGCCAGCTCCAGCGAGGTCATCTGGGCGTCCTGATGCGCTGCACCAGCGCCCGCACGTCTTCCGGCGGCGCACTGGTCAACGCGCTCACGCTCAGCGCCACCGCCAGGTTGAGCATCATGCCGACACTGCCGATGCCTTCCGGGGAGATGCCGAACAGCCAGTTCTCCGGCGCGTTCTCGAACAGCGGCGCAATGAACACGCCCTTGAAGGCCACGATGTAGCCGACGGTGAACACGAGGCCGCAGACCATGCCGGCGATGGCGCCCTCCTTGTTGACGCGCAGCGAGAAGATGCCGAGCAGGATGGCTGGGAACAGCGTTGCCGCGGCGAGTCCGAAGGCGAAGGCCACCACTTCGGCGACGAAGCCGGGCGGGTTGTAGCCGAGATAGCCGGCGAGCAGCACCGCCACTGCCGCGCTGATCCGGCCGATCGTCAGTTCGCGGCGGTCTGAAATCCGCTTGGCGAAGACGCTCTTGCAGAGGTCGTGGGAGACGGCCGCCGAAATCACCAGCAGCAGGCCGGCGGCGGTGGAGAGCGCCGCGGCGATCCCGCCAGCCGCCACCAGCGCGACCACCCAGTCCGGCAGGTTGGCGATCTCCGGATTCGCAAGCACCATGATGTCCCGATCCACCGTCAGCTCGTTGCCCCGCCAACCGTAGCCTTCCGCCTCTGCCGCGAAGGCCGGATTGCCGTCGTTGTAGTACTGAATGCGGCCGTCGTCGTTCTTGTCCTCGAAGGCGAGGAGGCCGGTCTCCTCCCAGGTCTTGAACCACTGCGGCCTCTCTTCGTAGGCCAAGTTGCCCGTTTCCGAGCCAACGGGCCCGGATTGGATGGTGGTAGTCAGGTTGAGGCGCGCCATCGCGCCCACCGCCGGCGCGGTGGTGTACAGGATGGCGATGAAGAGCAGCGCCCAGCCGGCGGACATGCGCGCGTCGCGCACTTTGGGCACGGTGAAGAAGCGCACGATCACGTGCGGCAGGCCGGCCGTCCCGACCATCAGCGCCAAGGTGATGAAGAAGACGTCGACCGCGCTCTTGGTGCCGCTGGTGTAGGCCGTGAATCCCAACTCCCCCACCACCTGGTCGAGCTTCGCCAGCAGGTAGCCGCCGCCCGCCAGGTCCGCGTGGAGAGCAGCGTGCGGCAGCGCCACGCCGGCCACTTGCAGCGAGATGAAGGCCGCCGGCACGGTGTACGCGAAGATCAGCACGCAATACTGCGCAACCTGGGTATAGGTGATGCCCTTCATGCCGCCAAGCACCGCGTAGCAGAACACCACGCCCATGCCCACCAGCAGCCCCCAGCCGATGTCCAGGTTCAAGAACCGCGCGAAGACGATGCCGACGCCACGCATCTGCCCCGCCACGTAGGTGAAGGAAATCGCGATCAGGCAGATCACGGCGACCACCCGGGCAGCGTCCGAGTAGTAGCGCTCGCCGATGAAGTCCGGCACGGTGAACTTGCCGAACTTGCGCAGATAGGGTGCCAAGAGCAGCGCCAGAAGCACGTAGCCGCCGGTCCAGCCCATCAGATAGACGGCCCCGTCGTAGCCGAGAAAGGCGATCATCCCAGCCAGCGAAATGAACGACGCCGCGGACATCCAATCGGCGGCCGTCGCCATGCCGTTGGCGACCGGATGGACGTGCTTGCCGGCGACGTAGAACTCGCCCGTGCTGCGCGCCTTGGAGAGGAACGCAATGCCGATGTAGAGCGCGAAGGACGCGCCCACCACCAGATAGGTGAGCAGCGCGAGGCTCATGCGGCGTCGTCTTCTTCGCTAACGCCGTGGCGCTTGTCGATTCGCGCCATGGCGAGCGCGTAGACGAAGATCAAGACCAGAAACGCATAGATGCTGCCTTGCTGCGCGAACCAGAAGCCAAGCGGCATCCCGCCAAGGTGGAATTGGTTCAGGTAGTCCACCAGCAGCACGCCGCAGCCCAGCGACACGCTGAACCACACAAGCAGGCAGATGCCGACCAAACGCAGGTTCTCCTGCCAATAGGTGCGCTTCATTCCACCCTCCCCGCAGCCGCTGCGGCCCGCTTCCTGCCGCGCATTCTATGCGCGATGCGCTCGCCGAAGAGCAACGCCAGCACGACGCCGTAGATGAAGGGATCCATCGTGCTGCCCTTGGAAAGCCACAGCAGGTGCAGCCACGCGGCGATTGCCGCCGGATAGACCAGCCGATGCAGCTTCTTCCAGCGCTGCCGCAAGCGCCGCTGCCAGCCCCGCGTGGAAGTGACCGCCAAGGGCACGAGCGCCGCCAGCGCCCCGAAGCCGACGGTGATGTACGGGCGCTTGGCCAAGTCCTCGATCACCGTCGTCAGCGCGAAACCAGCCAGCGGGCCGAGGTAGGACAGGAAATGCAGCACCGCGTATGCGAACGCCCACAAGCCGATCATCCGGCGGCAACGCACCAGCCAAGGCTGACGCAACAGCCGCGCCAACGGCGAGACCGCAAGCGTGAGCAGCAGCATCCGCAACGCCCAAGCGCCGAGCCGGTGGACGAGTTCCGCCGCAGGATCGGGGCCGAACGCGCTGCCAGGCGCTTGCAGTTCGCGCCAGATGTCCACGCCGAGCAGCGCCAAGGGCAGGGCCAGCGCGCAGAACAGCACCGGCTTGGCGCGGCGCAGCCAAATCTCCGAACGTGTCACGGGCATCGGCGAGCCAAGGTCGTGCCGGCGGGCGTCGCAGCGTCCGCGGCAATGCCTTCAATAGTGGCGGCGCAGATCCATCCCCGCGTACAGGCCAGCCACCTCGTCGTAGCCGTTGAACATGCGCGTGTCGATGCGGTTGGGACGCAGCAGCGAGGTGGGAAAGCGGCGTTCCGTGGCCTGGCTCCAGCGCGGATGATCCACGTTGGGATTGACGTTGGCGTAGAAGCCGTACTCGCTCGGCTGCAGCACGTTCCAGGTGTTGCGGGGCTGGGTCGCGCTCAGCCGGATGTGGACGATGGACTTGATGCTCTTGAAGCCGTACTTCCAAGGCACCACCAAGCGCAGCGGCGCGCCGTTCTGGTTCGGCAGCAGCTTGCCGTACATGCCCACGGCGAAGATGGCGAGCGGATGGTTGGCTTCGTCCAGCCGCAGGCCTTCCACGTAGGGCCAGTCGATGCTGGAGAAGATCGAGCGCTGGCCGCGCATTTCCGAGGGCCGCACCAGCGTGTGGAACTCGACGAACCTGGCATTGCCGGTGGGCTCGAACTTGTCGAGCAGCTTCTTCACGGGAAAGCCGATCCACGGAATCACCATCGACCACGCCTCCACGCAGCGCAGGCGGTAGATGCGCTCCTCCAAGTCGATGCCGGAGAGCAGGTCCTCGATGCCGACGACGCCCGGCTTCGCCACCTCGCCGGCCACTTCCACCTGCCACGGATGCACAGTCATCTCGTGCGCGTATTCGGCCGGATCGGACTTGTCCTGCCCGAACTCGTAGAAGTTGTTGTAGGCGGTCGCATCGCGTTCCGGGGTGATGGTTTCGTCGATGGGTTCGTCCGGCTGAACGGTACGCGCTTCGAGCCAGCTTGCCGGCAGGGCGGCGGCTGGCAGCGACGCGGCGCCGAGCGCTGCCGCGGATGTCGCGGTGGCGGAATGGCGCAGGAAGCCGCGGCGCGACACCTCGCGGCGCGAGACTTCCGGCGGCGAAATCTCGCCGCGCGAGGCGTAGACCTCCTCTGGCGTGATCTCCGAGGGTCTGACGTCCGCCGGGCGTTTGATGAGCATGGCCTTCGTTCGCCTCCTGCCGCTTCTGGGCTCAGTCGGGGCGGTTGCCTTCCTGCGCCGACTCGCCCTCGCCCCGGTACTTGCGCCAAAGATACATCGCCGGGCCGGAGAGCGCATACACCGTGAAGCAGGCCAGCAGCACCCGCGGCGGGTCGCTGAGCACGATGGCGAACACCAGCACCGCGGCGACCAGCGTGAGGAACGGCACGCGGCCCTTCAAGTCCAGTTCCTTCGGCGAGTAGTAGGTGAACTGCGAGACCATCAGCAAGCCGGTGGCGGCGGTGACCAGCGCCATCCCCACCGCCGCCAGCCCCGTCGCCGAGGCGGCGCTCTCGCTCCAGATCCACACCGTGTTGGCGATGATCGCCGCCGCCGACGGGCTGGCGAGGCCGGTGAACGAGGCGTTGTCGCCCTTCGTGTTGAAGCGCGCCAGCCGCAGCCCGGCGCAGGCCATGTAGACGAACGCCACCACCCAGCCGAACTGGCCCAGGCTCGACAGCGCCCAGAAGAACGCCACCAGCGCCGGCGCGACCCCGAAGGCCACCATGTCCGACAGGCTGTCGTACTCGGCGCCGAACTCGCTCTCCGAGCGCGTCCAGCGCGCCACGCGCCCGTCCAAGGTGTCCAGGATGAAGGCGCTGTAGATCGCCAGCGCCGCCTTCACGAAGTCGCCGTTCGCCGCCGCGACGATGGCGTAGAAGCCAGCGAAGAGCGCCGCGGTGGTGATCAGATTGGGCAGCAGGTAGACGCCCCGACGACGCTGCCGCTCGCCGGCGTCGATGCTGCGAAGGGGCGACGGTTCTTCAGCCATGCGCGTTCGCTCAGGTTCGCGTGCCACGGCCAGTGTACCGCTTCCGAAAAATGGCGTGGCGTGTATATCCAAGGCGCTGTCGCTGTGCTGTCGAGCGTGGTGGCGGCCATGTTCTCGTCGAGCGGCATGGGTTTTGGCGTTCGGCAGAAGACGGACATGCCGGCCACCGCGCCGGTCGGCAGTTGCTTCGCCGTCTTGCGCAGCGCCGAGTTCTCGTGGGGGGCTGGGAGGCGACCGGCTGTGCTGCAACGGCATACTTGCGTCCTCGTCCGTTCGCCGCTGGATTGCGCTCGCTTGAAGCTTGAAGACTTAACTCCCAGCGCATCCGTGCGCGGCATTCGCCCGGACGCGCCCGTCACCGTGGTGCAGGCGCAGTGGCATGGCGCGGATGCGCTGACGCTCACCTACCGCTTGGCTGCCGGCGGCGTTGCCGAGGAGATCCTCTACCGCGACGACGAAGCCCGCCTGCAACTGGCGGAGCTAGGCCGCCCGTGGCGCTTCGACGGCGACGGCGCCGCCTACCGGCTGGTGGCGGAAGCCCATCGCATCCGCCTGGCGCATCTGTTCGATCCGGTGCTCGCCGTCCACTGCTCGCTGGTGGAACCGCTGCCGCACCAGATCACCGCCGTCTACGAGGCCATGCTGCCCCGCCAGCCGCTGCGCTTCCTGCTGGCGGACGATCCCGGCGCCGGCAAGACCATCATGGCCGGTCTCCTGATGAAGGAACTCATCGCCCGCGGCGATCTGAAGCGCTGCCTCGTCGTCTGCCCGGGCAGTCTGGCGGAACAGTGGCAGGACGAACTGCACCGCCGCTTCGGGCTGGCGTTCGAGATTCTCACCAACGACAGGTTGGAAACCGCCCCTAGCGGCAACTGGTTCGTGGAGAACGACCTCGCCATCGCCCGATTGGACAAGCTGGCGCGGAACGAAGACGTGCAGGCGCTGCTCACCGCGCCGGACTGCCGCTACGACCTGGTGGTGTGCGACGAAGCGCACAAGATGTCCGCCAGCTTCACCGGCGGCGAGATCAAGGTCACCAAGCGCTACCGGCTGGGGCAGCTGCTCTCCGGCCTCGCCCGCCACTTCCTGCTGATGACCGCCACTCCCCACAACGGCAAGGAGGAGGACTTCCAGCTGTTCCTCGCGCTCTTGGACGGCGACCGTTTCGAGGGCCGCTTCCGGGACGGCGCCCATCAAGTGGACGTCTCCGACCTGATGCGCCGCATGGTGAAGGAGAACCTGCTGAAGTTCGACGGTCGGCCCTTGTTCCCGGAGCGCATCGCCCACTCGGTGCCGTACCGCCTCTCCGCCGCCGAAGCGCGTCTCTACCAAGCCGTGACCGACTACGTCCGCGACGAGTTCAACCGCGCCGAAGCCCTGCAGAACGACAAGCGGGCCGGCGCCGTGGGCTTCGCGCTGACGATTCTGCAACGGCGCCTGGCCTCTTCGCCGGAGGCGATACACCAGTCCCTGCGGCGGCGACGCGAACGCTTGGAAGGCCGGCTGCAAGAGGCGTCTGGCCCTCAAGGCGCAGCTGTTCCCGACGGCCCCGCCTTGGACGCCGAGGACCTCGAGGACTTGGAGGACGCCCCCTTCGAGGAACTCGAGGCGGCGGAATCCGCCATTGTGGACCAAGCCTCCGCTGCCGCCACCCTCGCCGAACTGCAGGCGGAGATCGACACGCTGCGCCACTTGGAATCCCTGGCCGCGGCGTTACGCCAGAGCGGCGAGGACACCAAGTGGCAGGAACTCGCCAGCCTGCTCGCCACGATCTTCACGCCCGAGCGCCTCGCCAGCGAAGTGGCCGAAGAACGCGCCCGCTACCACGGCAGCGGCGCCATTCCACCTCCCGTGCCATCGCCACGCCAGAAGCTGGTGGTGTTCACCGAGCATCGGGACACTTTGAGTGCCTTGCAGCGGCGCATCGGCACTTTGCTCGGCCGCCCGAACGCGCTGGTCGTCATCCACGGCGGGATGCGGCGCGAAGAACGGCGCAAAGCCCAAGAGACCTTTCTGAACGATCCAGAAACCCAAGTGCTGCTGGCCACGGACGCCGCCGGCGAAGGCATCAACCTGCAACGCGCCCATCTGATGGTGAATTACGACCTGCCGTGGAACCCAAACCGCCTGGAGCAGCGCTTCGGGCGCATCCATCGCATCGGCCAGCGCGAGGTGTGCCACCTGTGGAACCTGGTGGCGGCGGAGACCCGCGAAGGCGACGTGTACCGCACGCTGCTCGACAAGCTCGAACAGGCCCGCTTCACCCTCGGCGGGCAGGTGTTCGACGTGCTCGGCAAGCTGCAATTCGAGGGCCGCCCGCTGCGCGAGCTGCTGATCGAGGCCATCCGCTACGGCGACCAGCCCGAGGTGAAGGCGCGCCTTTCCCACGCTGTCGGCGCAGCCGTGGACCGCCCGCACCTGCAAACGCTGATCGAGGAACGGGCCCTGGCCCAGGACGCGATGGATTCCGCCCAAGTGGCCCGCGTGCGCGAGAACATGGAACGGGCCGAAGCGCGGCGCTTGCAGCCGCACTACGTGGAATCCTTCTTCCTGGAAGCGTTCCGCCAGCTCGGCGGCTCGGCGCGGCAGCGGGAACCGCGACGCTACGAAGTGACGCACGTGCCGGCGACGGTGCGCAACCGAGACCGGCAGATCGGCGCTGGCGACCCGGTGCTGCGCCGCTACGAACGCATCGCCTTCGAGAAGGCCCTGCTCACGCCGGACGGCAAGCCGCCGGCCGCATTCGTCTGCCCCAGCCACCCGCTGCTCGACGCCGTGCTGGCCCTCACCGTGGAGCGCAACCGAGACCTGCTGCAACGCGGCACGGTGCTGGTCGACGACAGCGACCCCGGCATGGAACCGCGCACCCTCTTCACATTGGAGCACACGGTGCGGGATAGCGAGTACACGCTCTCTCGCAGGATGCTGTACGTCGCGATGGACGCCGCCGGCACTTGCCGCCACCTGCACCACGCGCCGTACTTGGACTATCGACCGCTCCGCGATGCCGAGCCCACCCCGGCGGACATCCTCGCCCGCCCGGAGTGTGCTTGGATCACCCGCGAGCTGGTAGCCGCCGCCGAGCGGGAAGCCATCGCCAGCATCGTGCCCGAGCACGTCCGCGAGGTGCGCGAACGGCGCACGGAGTGGATCGCCAAGACCCGCGCCGCCGTCCAGCAGCGCCTCACCAAGGAAATCGCCCACTGGGACAGCCGCGCCAATGCCCTGCAACTGCAAGAGGAAGCCGGCAAGCCCGGCGCCCGCCTGAACTCCGCCGAAGCCCGCCGCCGCGCCGACGACCTGCAGGAGCGCTTACAGCAGCGCATGGCGCAGCTGGAACGGGAAGGCCGGATCTCCGCCACGCCACCCACCGTGATCGGCGCCTTGGTGGTAGTGCCGGCAGGGCTGCTCGCCGCGATGACCGGCCAAGCCGCGCCTTCCCAACCCGCCGACACCCAAGCCTCCGCCGCCCGCGCCCGAGCCATCGTCATGGCGCTGGAACGGCAACTCGGCTTCGAGCCAACGGACCGCGAGTTCGAGAAGCTCGGCTACGACATCGAGAGCCGCATCCCCGGCACCGGCAAGCTGCGCTTCATCGAGGTGAAGGGTCGCGCCAAGGACGCCGACAGCATCACCGTCACCCGCAACGAAGTGCTGACGGCGCTGAACAAGCCGGAGGACTTCATCCTCGCCATCGTGCGCTTCGACGAAGACGGCGGCCACGACGTGCGCTATGTGCGCGAGCCGTTTGGACGGGAGCCGGACTTCGGAGCGGTGAGCGTGAACTACCGGGTGGAGGAGCTGTGGCAGCGGGGCGAGCTGCCGACGAGTGACTGACGGCGACGCAATGCACCCTTATTCGCCCTCCAAGGACGTGGCATCCAGCCGCTACACGTCACGGCAAGGCGGCGGCGCGATACACGCCGGCCCGCATCCGGCGCGGCTCGAAGTCGATGTCCGCAGCTTCGGGCATTGCCAGCCGGTCCACGATGTTCGCTTCCTGCTTCGTCAGCACGACGTATTCCTCCACCGTGAGGAGCACATGGGCGGCCTTGCCGCGGCTCGTGATCACTACCGGCCCGTGGCGCGCTTGGCGCTTCGCCTTGCTGACGTCGCGGTTGAACTCCCTGCCGGTCATGGTCGTGATGGGCATGTGGACGTTCTGATCTGCGAAGTTGGCAGGTACAGTACTCTGTGCCGAGGGCGCTGGGCAAGTTTGGCTGTATGCTACTAGGCCACACAGCGGGCGCGGCGCGACAGGCGGCACTTTGCCTCGACCGGGAAGCGCAACGCTGGCACCCCAGAACACTTGCAACTTCCGGCACCCGAACTTCGAGAGGACATCCAAGCGTGGAAGACGAACTGAACGCTGAGAAAATCAAGCTGTTGCCAGTCTCCGACTTGGCATTCGATGTCGAGATTCCCCGCTTGGCCGAGTTCGACATTCGTCGATCGTGAAGCAGACATCATCAAGTTGCTGTGGGACACAATGGATGTACAAGAACTGGTGCTCTCCATCGCCGCGAGCGGCTATTTCAAGCACGAGCCGGTAATCGTATGCAGGGAGCGTGGCCGCAACGTTGTGATTGAAGGAAATCGACGGTTGGCCGCAGTCAAGTTGCTGCTGCGGCCACGCATCGGCCAAGAGCTGAACGCCAAGATCCCCGAGATGTCGAAAGATTTGCGGAAGGCGCATGGCGCTTTGTCTACGGGGTACGATGGTTCCAAGGCGCTGCTGGGCGTGGCGAGCGCCGTTGCGGACTTGGCCTACGATCTGCACGAGGAGATGGAACGAAAGAGTGCGCCACGGCGGGATCGCCGCCGCAATGCCTGATGTTTAAGTGGCCGAGCAGCTCGTCCGCAGAGGCGGACGACCACGAGCTGGCGGATTTGGTGGAGCCCGCGCCCGCGCCGAACGGCAGCGTGATCTACGCCAATCTTGGCCAAGTCGAGCGGTGAAGCGCACGATCCTTGGTTTTCGCCTCGACGCGGATGGCGACTGGATCGCGAATCCCGATTGCGCCCACGGCCAGCACGTGCGCCACCACCCGCCCTTCGCGAACCGCCCGTGGGTGGTGAGCGAGGCCGGACGCAAGGCGATGCTCGGCACGGCGCTCGGCTGCGCGCGCTGCGACCGGATGGAATGGCCCGAGGGGTGCGTCGCCTACCGCCGGACGCCGGAGTTCGACGAGACGACGGTTCCCTCGGGGCTCACGTCGGAGCACGCGACGAAGCGCGGCGTTTGGGCCAAGATCCACGTGATCTGCGGGGCATTGCGCTACCACGTCGGCCCGCCGATCGACCACTCGTTCCGAGTCGATCCGGCGTCGAGCGCGGTCATCGTGCCGGACGTGCGGCATCGGGTAGAGCCGGAAGGCCCGGTGCGGTTCTTCGTCGTGTTCGCGCGGGCGAGATGACGCCGGCCACACGAGGACGGTGGAATAGACACCGAGCGCGTCACAGCCACCACGATCATTGACGTGGGACTATCACTGACGACACAGGAGAGAACATGGCAGCCACCTACCGATACCAACCCGACTACGCGGTTCCGCCCGGCTCGCTTCTCAAGGAGTATCTGGCGGCGCGGAGCTTCTCCAATGCCGAGTTCGCCCGCCGCTGCGGCCGGTCGGCGAAGCTCATCAGCGAGATCGTGGCCGGCAAGGCGCCGGTGGAACCTGCCACAGCGCTCCAGTTCGAGCGCGTGCTCGGCATGGACGCGCACATCTGGCTCGGCATCGAGGCCGACTATCGGCGCCACCAGACACGCACCGCCGAAGCCGAGGATGATGAGGCGCGTGGGCCAAGCACTTCCCCGTGAGCGACCTAGTGAAGCGTGGCGCGATGGACGACCAGCCCACCCCGCGAACGCACCCGCCGGCTGCTCGCATTCTTCGGCGTGGCCAGCGTAGAGGCGTGGCGCACGAAATGCAGCGCGACAAACGTCGCCTATCGCCACTCGCCGGCGTTCGAGAGCGACCAGTACGCTTGGCGACGTGGCTTCGCTGGCCGAAGTGGAAGCGGCCGACCAGACGTGCGCCGTGTACAATCCATCCCCTTCCCGCCTAGGCGAGCCAGTGATGGACGAACAAGGATGCGAGGGCGTAGGCAGGCGAACTGTTTCCGCGTCCGTGGCGCTCGGCTCTCTGGAGGGCAGGATCGAGGCCCTGACCGTGCATGGCACCATCACCTTCAGCATCTACGACTCGACCACCAATCACCTGATTCCATGCGAGTGCGGTCGCGAAACGCTCAATGCGGCCATGCAGCACTTCGAAAATCGCGTGTCCGTGAGCGGGGAGATCCGGCTTAACGCTCGCGGAGAGGCCACGTCGATGAAGGTTGACGAAGTCCATCCGCTTGGAACCGGTCCTCTGCCGCAAGCAAAGGACATCCGCGGGTTGTTTGCCGACCACAAGATCGACACCGACGAATGGTCCAAGTTCGTGCGGGAAAAGTGGTAGCCCGCATGGCCGACGTGTTCGAACTGCGCTGAACGGCATGCCACTCCGCAAGAAACTCATCGAAGTCGCTCTGCCGCTGGACGCCATCAACAAGGCGTCGGCGCGGGAGAAGTCGATTCGGCATGGGCATCCGAGTACGCTGCATCTGTGGTGGGCGCGGAGGCCGTTGGCGGCGGCGCGGGCGGTGATCTTTGCGCAGATGGTGGATGATCCGGCTTCGTGGCCGGAGGAGTTCCCGACCGAGGCGGCGCAGGAGGCGGAGCGGCAGCGGCTGTTCCGGCTGATCGAGCAGTTGGTGCTGTGGGAGAACACCACCAACGAGGAGTTGCTGGAGCAGGCGCGCAACGAGATTCGGCGCAGCTGGCGGCGCACTTGCGCGGAGCATCGGGATCATCCCCAGGCGGCGGAACTGTTCGATCCGGAGCGGCTGCCGGCCTTCCACGATCCGTTCGCCGGCGGCGGCTCGCTGCCGTTGGAGGCGCAGCGGCTGGGGCTGGAAGCCCACGCTTCGGACTTGAACCCGGTGGCCGTGCTCATCAACAAGGCGATGATCGAGATTCCGCCCAAGTTCGCCGGAATGCCGCCGGTGAACCCCGAAGCGCGGGCGCAGATGGCCAAGGACCGCGAGCTGGGCATGGAGCGGGAGTGGAAGGGTGCCCAAGGGCTGGCCGAGGACGTGCGCTATTACGGCAAGTGGATGCGCGACGAGGCGGAGAAGCGCATCGGGCACCTGTATCCGAAGGTGGAAGTGACGGTGGAGATGGCCAGGGAGCGGCCAGACTTGGAGCGTTACGTGGGGCGGAAGCTCACGGTGATCGCTTGGCTGTGGGCAAGGACGGTGAAGAGCCCGAATCCGGCGTTTCGGGATGTAGATGTGCCGTTGGCTACGACGTTTGTGCTGTCGAAGAGGGAGGGGCGGGAAGCGTATGTTCATCCTGTTGTTCAAGACCGCTGCTATTCGTTCAGCGTCAAGAGTGGCACACCGCCGAGCGAAGCCACACGCGGTACATCGGCAGGACCGAGGCGGGCTTTTACTTGCCTGATGTCCGGCGCTCCCATTACCTACGACCACATTCGGTCGGAAGGCGCGGCCGGGCGCATGGGGGAGCGGATGTTGGCCATCGTGGTCGAAGGAGATGGCGGCAGAGTGTACCTGGCTCCGACGCCGGACCACCAGGAGGCGCCGACGCAGGCAACGCCAGAGTGGCGTCCCGACTGCGAGCTGCCGAGAAAGCACCGGAACTTCCAAGGCCCAGTCTATGGCCTGACCAATGTAGGCGACCTGTTCACCGCACGTCAGCTGGTCGCACTGACAGCCCTTTCCGACCTTGTGGGATGTGTCCGCTGCGTTGTCCAAGAGGCTGTCCATAGCGCGTCCAACGACGCCGACCCGCGCAAAGCAAATCAGTATGCAGAGTCGATGGCCCTGTACCTCGGCCTCTCGGTAAGCAGGCAAGCCAACCGGTCGTCCAGCCTCAACTTCTGGGATCCAGGCGGCGCGAAAATACAGCAGGTCTTCGCTCGGCAAGCCCTGCCGATGGTCTGGGACTTCGTGGAATCCAACCCGTTCTGCGGATCGAGTGGGAACTTCGTCGGCCAAGTCGCGTATTTGAGCAAGGTCGTCGCGTATTCGCCGACGTCTCCAGAGCGTGGAGAAGCCGCCCAAAAGGACGCTCAAGTTGGCGGCGCATCCGACAACGCCATCTTCTCAACAGACCCACCCTACTTCGACAACATCAGCTACGCCGACTTGTCGGACTTCTTCTACGTCTGGCTGAGGCGCTCCCTTAGAAGTATCTTGCCAGAGCTATTCGGAACGCTCGCCGTACCAAAGACGGCCGAGTTGGTCGCCACCGGACATCGACACGCGAGCAAGCTGGCTGCGGACGTATTCTTCCTCGACGGCATGGCCAAGGCGATTCGATGCTTGGCGGAAAGGACGCATCCATCGTTCCCGGCCACGATCTACTATGCGTTCAAGCAAGCCGAGCAATCTGGCGAACACGGCACAGCCAGCACCGGCTGGGAGAAGTTTCTTGAGGCGGTAATCCTATCGGGCTTTTCGATTTCGGGTACTTGGCCTGTGCGAACTGAACTCACCAGCACGCTGAAGAAGCGGATGAGTGCGTTGGCGTCAAGCATCGTCCTCGTCTGCCGCAAACGCCCCGAAGACGCCCCACTCGCCACCCGTCGCCAGTTCATCGACGCCCTCAAGGCCGAGCTTCCCACCGCCCTAGCCCACCTCCAATCCGGCGGCATCGCCCCGGTCGATCTCGCCCAAGCCGCCATCGGCCCCGGCATGGCCGTCTACACCCGCTACGCGAAGGTCGTGGACGCCGCCGGCGAACCCGTCACGGTGCGCGAGGCGCTGACGCTCATCAACCAGACCTTGGATGAGTGCTTGAGCGCCCAGGAGGGCGATTTCGACGCGGACACGCGCTGGGCGCTGGCTTGGTTCGAGCAGCACGGCTTCGAGGACGGCAGCTACGGCGACGCGGAGACGCTCTCCAAAGCGAAGAACACCAGCATCGCCTCGTTGCAGGCCGTCGGCATCCTGCAATCCAAGGCCGGCAAGGTGCAGCTGCTCGTCCCGCTCGCCCTGCACGAAGACTGGGATCCGCGCTCGGCGGGAAGAGTTTCGGCCTGGCTCACGCTCCACCACCTGATCCGCGTTCACGACGCTGGCGGCGAACAGGCTGCGGCCGCACTCGTCCGCGACCTCGGCGGCGTGGCCGAGACCGCCCGCGAACTCGCCTACCGCCTGTACGCCATCGCCGAACGCACCAAACGCGCCCCCGAAGCCCTGTGGTACAACGCACTGGTGCAAAGCTGGCCGGAGATCGACCGGTTGGCGCGAGAGGAGCGCCGCGACCAGGCCGACATGCTCGGCACGTCCACGGGAGCGCAAGGGGCTTGACACATGCCAAGGCCAATCCCGCGCCCCGACCGATTGCTCTCGTGTTAGGCTTGCCTCGTTTGGCGCGGGAGGCGGCATGTCCCTGATAGCAAAGCAACTTACGGATGTCTGGAATGCACTGCGGGCGAATCATGCCGAGAGGGACGTCCACCTGGAAGAGGTACGCATAGGAAGGCTGCGCGGAATCAAAGACCTCAGAGTGCCGTTTACCTATCCGGTCTCGGTGTTGGCAGGGCCGAACGGCTGCGGGAAGTCCACTGTTCTTTTCGCTTGCGCCACAGCCTACCGGGTGCCGGATCGCCCGAGGACGTTTGTGCCCAGCACACTGTTTCCGAACTTCACGGACCGCCTGCACGGAGAGCTCTCGGATCCGAAGGAACAGACCGAACTCGCGTTCAGCTATCTGCACAATGGCGAACGCCTGTCCATGGCTTGGCGACGTGGCAAATCCTGGAACCGCAGCTTCATGGGACGAAAGGGGGGCAAGCAGCCGGAAAGGGGAGTCTACCTTCGAACGCTTGCCAACCTCACCAATCCCTCGGAGGTGCGCGGCGTCCTGCAGATCATGCGCGCGCAATACAGATCCACGCGATTCACGGCCAACTTGCTCGTGTTCGCGCACCGTATCTTGAAGAATCGATACAACGATGTCTCGATCATTCGCGCAAAGGCGCGCGACATCTTGTTCGCCGAAGTGGAAGGTCGCCGCGATGTTCGCTATTCGGAGTTCCACATGTCGTCGGGCGAACGCACCATTCTGCGCATCTCGAAGGACGTCGCGCACCTCCACAATGCATTAATCCTCATCGACGAAGTAGATACCGGCTTGCATCCCTACACCCAACAACAGGTCATGTTGGAATTGCAGCGGATTGCGTTGCGGCAGCAGTTGCAGATCATCGTCGCCTCGCATAGTCCGGTGATTTTGGACAGCGTTCCACCGGAAGGCAGGAAATTCCTGGATCGCGACGAAGCTACGAACGACGTAAAGCTAATGCCCGCGTACAGGGACATCTTTCAGAAGTCGCTCTACGGTCAATCCCGAGAGAAGCTCTCGATACTCTGCGAAGACGAAGTCGCCGAAGGGATGATTCTCGGCGTTCTGGACGAGCTGCAACCCAAGCTGGGTCTTCGCCACGAGGACTTTGTGATTGGCAGGAACACGGGAAGGGCCGAGTTTCCGTCGCATGTGCGGATGCTTGGGAAGTTCGGCAAGCTGCCGGACTTTGTCTTTGTGCTCGACGGCGACGCGCAAGGCATGAAGGCGAAGATCGAGCAAGCGGCAAGACAGTACGATCAGATTGTCGATCCGCTGTTCCTGCCGGGAAAGGAGTCTCCGGAACGCTGGATTTGGTCGCGGCTTGAGGAGAACGTCGAGACGTTTGCTCCCCTCCTAGGTCTGCCAACCGACGAAATGGTGCGCTTGATGCAGGAGGTTTACCGAACGATGGAAGGCGCCGTTCGGGGCCGAGATCGAGCGAAGGCGATGCTCGATGCGTTCGCGGACGAGGTCAAGAGGTCGCCTGCGGAACTTGGCCGCATTGTTGGCCGGCGAGACGCGGAAACCACCCATAGAGGGATGGCCGAATTCCTCATCAAGCTGAAGGAACAGATCGGCGCGTGGCGGCGCTTTTGAGACGCATGGGCAAGTTGAGCGGCAAGGGCAGATAGATGGCAACCACCAACCACGACCGCGTAAGCAAGGCGATGGCGCTTCTGCGCGACGGTCTTGCGCCGTTCGTCCAACGCGAAATCGCCGCCAAAGTGAAGTCCGGCACGGTGCGCATGGACGCCATCCGGCGCTTCGCCGAGAACCCGCAGCTTGCCGACAAGCCCATCGACGATTGGGATGTGGCGGCGCTGCTCAAGTTGATGTGGGACACGTGGAACGACGTGTTCCGCGACACCTTGGGCTTCACCGAACGCAGCCTCGTTTCCGAACTGCGCGGTTGGCGCAACAAGTGGGCGCATCAGGAGCGTTTCGTCAGCGACGATGCGGACCGGGCGCTGGACTCCGCCGAGCGGCTGCTCAACGCCATCTCCGCGTCGAGGGAGGCGGACGAAGTGGCCCGCATCAAGCGCGAACTGCGGCGGCTGGTGTTCGACGAGCAGGTGCGCGGCGAACGGCGGCGAACGGCTGGCGCCTTGGTGGAGACGGCCAGCGCCGGCAGCGTCAAGCCGTGGCGGGAAGTGGCGACGCCGCACGCGGACGTGGCCAGCGGGCAGTATCAGCAGGCGGAGTTCGCAGCCGACCTGTGGCAGGTTCATGTTGGCGAGAGCGCGGCCGAGTACGGCAACCCGCGCGAGTTCTTCCGCCGCACGTTTCTTACCGAGAGCCTGAAGGAACTGCTCGAGGTGGCGGTGCGAAGGCTGGGTGGGCGCGGCGGCGATCCGGTGGTGGACTTGCGCACCACCTTCGGCGGCGGCAAGACGCACTCGATGCTGGCGCTGTACCACCTGTTCTCCGGCACGCCGCCCCAGGAGCTCGCCGGCGTCGAGGATGTGCTGGCCAAGGCCGGCACGGATGCGGTGGGAACGCCGAAGCGCGTGGTGCTGGTCGGCACCAAGGTTTCGCCCGGCAGCCCTTCGCGCAAGCATGATGGGACGGAAGTGCGCACGTTGTGGGGCGAGCTCGCTTGGCAGCTGGGCGGCGCCGAGGCGTTCGCGTTGGTGCGGCAGGACGACGAACGCGCCACCAATCCAGGCGAAGCGCTGCACACGCTGCTGAACCGGTACGGCCCTTGCCTGATCCTGATCGACGAGTGGGTCGCCTACGCCCGGCAATTGCACGACGAAGGCGACTTGCCCGGCGGTTCCTTCGAGACCCAGTTCACCTTCGCGCAGACGCTCACCGAAGCCGTGGATGCTTCCCGGAACTGCTTTCTGGTGGTCTCTCTGCCGGCCTCGGACAAAGGCGACGAGCGCTCCCAAGGCGACGACGTGGAAGTCGGCGGCATTCGCGGTCGCGCCGCGCTGCAACGTTTGGACAACGTGCTCAACCGCAACGCGCTCAATTGGAAGCCGGCCAGCGCGGAGGAAGGCTTCGAGATCGTCCGGCGGCGTCTGTTCGAGCCGCTGGCCGGGGCGGACGCCTACAAGCAGCGCGACGTGACGGCGCGAGCATTCGCGGACCTCTACCGGTCGCTGCGCCAGGAGTTCCCGGCGGCCTGCCGCGAACCGGACTACGAACGGCGCATCCAGGCCGCGTTTCCGATCCACCCGGAGATCTTCGAGCGGCTGTATTCGGATTGGTCCACGCTTGCCAAGTTCCAGCGCACCCGCGGCGTGCTGCGGCTGATGGCGGCGGTGATTCACAGCCTGTGGGAAAGCGGCGACCGCAACGCGCTGATCCTGCCTTCCACGCTGCCCATCGACGACCCCCGCGTGCAGAACGAACTTACCCGCTACTTGGCCGACAACTGGACGCCGGTGATCGAAACGGACGTGGACGGAACCAACTCGCTGCCGCTGCGAATCGACGCCGACGTGCCCGGCCTCGGCAAGCTCAGCGCCACCCGGCGCGTCGCCCGCACCGTCTACCTCGGTTCCGCACCGACCAAGGCCATGGCGCAGCGCGGCATCGAGGATGCGCGGATCAAGCTCGGCTGCGTGGCGCCCGGCGAATCGCCAGCGACCTTCGGCGACGCCTTGCGGCGCTTGGCGGCGCGGGCCACCTATCTCTATCAAGACGGCGCGCGGGTTTGGTACGACACCCAGCCTACGGTCACCAAGCTGGCGGAAGACCGCGCCGTGGAACTCTCGCGCCAGCCGGACAAGGTGGCGCTGGAACTGGAGCGGCGGCTGAAGGACGCCCTGCGCGAGCGAGGCGACTTCGAGCGCATCCACCCACTGCCCCAGACCAGCGCCGACGTGCCGGACGACTACGATGCTCGGCTGGTGGTGCTCTCCGCCGAACACCCCTACGCGAAGGAGGATCGCAACCCGGCTCAGGATGCAGCCAACGCGATCTTGGAGACCCGCGGCAATGCGCCGCGCCTGTTCCGCAACACCTTGGTGTTTCTGGCCGCGGACAAGGTGCGCTGCCAAGACTTGGACGACGCCCTGCGCCGCCACTTGGCTTGGCAGTCCATCCTCGAGGAGAAGGTGGAACTCAATCTGGACCCGCACCAAGCCAAGCAAGCGGAGGTGCAGCTGAAGGCGGCGGACGACACCGTAGCCGCCCGTCTGCCGGAGACCTACCAGTGGGTGCTGGCGCCGGAGCAGACGACGCCCCAGGCGGCGCTTGAGTGGAAAGCGATTCGCCTCGCCGGCGCGGGCGCACTCGCCGAACGCGCCGCCAAGCGCCTGCGCAACGACGAACTCCTGGTGCTGCAGCTGGGCGGAGCGATGCTGCGCCTGCACATGGACGCGGTGCCCCTGTGGCGGGGCGAGGGCGATCACGTGGCCGTGCGCCAGTTGACGGAGGACTTCGCCACCTACCCCTACTTGCCGCGCCTCGCCGGGCCTGCCGTGCTCACGGGGGCGGCTGAGGGCGGGCTGGCATCGCTCACATGGGAGACGGACGGCTTCGCGCTGGCGGAAGGCTACGACGAGGCGGCGAAGCGCTACCTCGGCCTGCAGCAGGGCGGCAGAATCGTTTCACTGCTGCCGGAAAGCGCGGCGTTGCTGGTGAAACCCGAGGTTGCTCGCGCGCAGTTGGACGCCGAGGCGCCCTCGCCGCCCCAGCCGGCGGCGAAGCCCGACGCCCCCAGCGACGCCGATCCCTTGTCACCGACCCCGACGCCGCCCTTGGAAGACGAGAGAAAGCTGCGCCGCTTCCACGGCACGGTGAACCTGAACCCAACGCGAGTGGGGCGCGACGCCAGCGTGATCGCCGAGGAAGTCATTGCCCACCTGGCGGGCCTGGTCGGCGCGGAAGTGACCGTAACGCTCGACATCGCCGCCAAGTTGCCGGACGGCGCCCCCGAGCACACCGTGCGCACCGTCAGCGAAAACAGCCGAACGCTCAAGTTCAACGGCCACGGATTCGAGGAAGCCTGAGCGGTGTCGAGCGCTGATTCGTTGGGCAGGCGCACCGAGCTCGATCCGAAGTCGAGCGCAGTGACCGTGTCGGACGTGCGGTAGCGGTAGAGCCGGAAGGCGCGGTGCGATTCTTCGTCGAGTTCTCGCGGGCGGCGCTGGTGAGGTAGGGGAGCGTCCGGCACGTCACCGCGGCTCGGTCGTCCAGCCTTCGGGGGCGTCTGCCGCCAAGAGGGCCGGACTTGGCGTTGTCGCCCGCCATGCCAACTCCTGCGCTTGGTCTGGCTCCAACTGGCCAAGAGGGGGGAGACTCCTGGTCACGGAAATGAACCAGTGCGCTGCGATTAGCTGCGCAAGAGATGCGCCGTCGTATTCGTTTCTGCCGCGCTTGGCGATGTTCGCAGGGGATGGCCAAGGGTCCCTGACGACTATCGAGAGGATCCTCGGCCCAAGCGCCGTTTGCGAAAACGTCGCGGCGGTGACCACCACAGTGCGTCCAGAGGGCGACCCGTCCAGATAGCTGATGATCATGGGACGACGGTTGCGCAGTTCGTCGATCAACACGTGCGGCGCCGGCGCACCCCAATACAAGGTCGCCGCCACGGCGTATTGCCGACCGTAGTTGTCGATGCTCCAGTTGTTGAGGTTGGCCGTGATCGCTTCGATGCTGCCGCCCCAATCGGGCAGGTTGCCCCACAAGTCCGTGCCGTAGGTGCGCGCCACGATCTGCGGTTGCGTGATCGCCACGCCGTGATAGGTCAGCACCATCTCGATCGCCGCCGCCCAGGACCATTGGGGGCTCTGTTGCGCCGCTGCTACGAAATCCATCTCGGCCGACGGGATCCCCACCTGCTGGGCGCTCCCAACCGGCTGCGCGAAAGACGCGCCGGCGAGCAGCCAAGCGGCAAACAACGCCACCGCAACGCGGCATCGCCAGATTGCGCCGCAAGTCTTGACCATTGCCTTCCCCCAATCCCTTGCCCAGCCCAACCATACAACACATGGCCACCGCCACGGCTGTTCGGCCGGCCGACGGCAAGAGGCCGAGCACACAGCCTATACTTGCGCTACGGCTTTGGACGAGGTGCGCGTTGGCACTTTCTCGCGGAATCAACGATCTGCGGGGCGCAGTTCCCGTGCGCTGCCTGCGGGAACGCTTAGAGATCTGGCGGGAGCTTGAGTAGTGGCAGCCACCAACCACGAGCGCGTGGGCAAGGCGATGGAACTCTTGCGCGAAGGCCTTGCGCCCTTCGTGGAGCGCGAAGTCGACGTCAAGATGGTGGCCGGCATAGTGCGCAGGGAAGCCGTCCACCGCTTCGCGGACCGACGATTGGCGAACAAGCCCATCGGGGAGTGGGATGTGGCCGGCTTGCTCAAGCTCATGTGCGACACGGATACATGGAGCAACGTGTTCCGTGAGCGGCTGGGTTTCAGCGGACGCAACTTGGTTTTCGAACTGCGCGATTGGCGCAACAAATGGGCGCATCAGGAGCGCTTCGTAAACGACGATGCGGATCGGGCGCTGGACTCCGCTCAGCGGCTGCTCGCTGCTATCGACGCACCGCAGGCGGACGCAGTGGCTTGCATCAAGCGCGAGTTGCGACGCTTGGAGCTCGTCGACGAAAGTGCGCGGCGAGCCAAGGAAGAAGAACCGCAACAAGCGCAAGTACGCACTTCGAGCGGCACCGCCTTGCCGGGCAGGCACGCTGGCACCCCACCGGCAGACGGCTCCACCATGGACGTCACCTTCGGCGACATGGTCTTCTGGGCCGCCCAAGACACGCAGATCGACCGTGACCTGCGCACGGCCGGGCGCAAGTTCACGGAAGAGGTTCTTGACCTCTGCGTACACGAACCGACGTTGGGCCGCCGCGAGGCGGTTACGCGGGTCGCGATTGCGCGAGGCGTCAGCCTCAAAGCGGCCCTGGGTCTGCGCCTGCCGGCTATTCAGCGGTGCGTGGACGCGGTTCGCGAGCGCAGCCGATCACAAGGTTGATTGGGACGGCGCGCACGGCGGTTCAAGGAGATCTACGACATGGCGAACACCAAACGCAGTGCGCACCTGACTCTCGACAGCTGCGGATTCGAGGAGTCCTAGGGTGACGCCAAGCGCTGATCCCCTAGTGCGTTCGTCCGCAAGCGCGCCAGCCTCGACATCTCCGCGGCCGAATTACAAGCTGCGGCGGCAGCGGGTGTTTCTCGTGCTCGCGGGCATCTTTCTCGGCACGCTGTCGCTGCTCAACCTGCTGGGCATCACGCGCTTTCTCGATCTCTCGTTTCCGTTGTTCGGGATGCAGGTGCCGATGGTGGTGGCGGTTGGGGTGCTGCCGTATCCGATCACGTTCCTCTGCACGGACCTCATCAGCGAAATCTATGGGCGCAAGCGCGCCACGGAGGTGGTGTGGATGGGGCTGGTGCTGAACGTCTGGGTGGTGTTGCTGCTCTGGCTCGGCGGCGTGCTGCCGGGCGTTGATGGGGCCGAAGTGGTGGATCCGGAAACCGGCACGGTACTCAACGCCGACGGCACGCCGGCGGTGTTCTTCCAGGTGCGCGATTTCGCCTTCGCCACGGTCGCGGCGTCCATGATCGCCTACTTGAGCGCCCAGTGGTGCGACGTGCAGCTCTTCCATCTGTGGAAGTGGCTCACCGGCGGGCGGCACCTGTGGCTGCGCAACAACGGTTCGACGATGGTGAGCCAGCTGGTGGATACGACGGCGGTCATCCTGATCGCGCACTTCTGGGCTGGCGCGCTGCCGAACATCGCCGACGGCGAACCGCTCCTGCCGCAGCTGCTCGTGCTGATCGCCTCCGGCTACGTCTTCAAGGTGACGGTGGCGCTGGTGGACACGGGCCCGGTGTATTTGCTGGTGGGCTGGCTGCGGCCGTTCCTCGGCATCGACAAGGATCAGGAACTCGGCCCGGGCGACGAGCCGGTGGCGCTGTCGGGACGAGGCCAGACCGCCGATCGGCCGTAGCGGCTCCTCGCGGCCCTCGCCTCGAGCATTTTGCAGGAAGATGCGCCCGAGGGCGGTATGATGGCGCAAGCGCCTCACGGCGATCAGGGAAGGAACGAAGACCATGGCCGACGCCAACGACGCCATCGAAGCGGCAGTGTTCCGGCGCCTTGTCGCGCACCTCGACGCGCACAAGGAGGTGCAGAACATCGACCTGATGAATCTGGCCGGCTTCTGCCGCAACTGCCTGTCCAAGTGGTACGTCGCCGAAGCGGGCGAGCGCGGCGTCGACGTCGGCTACGAAGACGCCCGCGAACGCATCTACGGCATGCCCTACAGCGATTGGAAGGCGCACTTCCAAGGCGAGGCAAGCGCGGCCCAGCAGGCGGCCTTCGAGCGCCAGCGGAACGCCGACTGAGCCGCTACGCCTCTTGGGATGAACGCCATGCGCTGCAAGCCGAGCCGTTGCCGACGCGAGCCAATGCGCCGGTTGGTCGATTGCCGCCGGCAAGGGCCAGCGCGCGAAGGGCGACGCGATGCATGACCGCCTGCTGAAGTTCTGGCGCGAGTGGCGCGGCCTTTTCCTCTTCGTGGCCGTGATGCTGGTGTTCCGCTCGGCGGTGGCGGACTGGAACCAGGTGCCCTCCGGCAGCATGAAGCCCGGCATCCTCGACGGCGACCGCATCGTCGTCGACAAGCTGGCGTGGGACTTGCGCGTGCCGTTCACCGATTCGCGCATCGTGCGCTGGGGCAATCCGGCGCGCGGCGACGTGGTGACCTTCGAGAATCCGCTCGACGGCAGATTGTTCGTCAAGCGCGTGGTGGCGGTGCCCGGCGATCTGGTGGAATGGCGGCGCAAGCGGCTGTTCGTGAACGGCACGGGGGCGTCCTACACGCCCCTCGAAGCGGGCGAAGTGCAGCGGCTGCCCGTTGCCAACCCCTCGCGCTACTTCTTCTACCGCGAAGACCTGCTCGGCGCGACGCGGGTGGTGATGCTGCACAGCAGACCGGGCCGCGCCAGCCGCGACGACACCGGCACCTTTTCGCTGCGCGCCGCATCGGGCGGACGGCCCCGCTGCGCACAGTTCGAGAGGGTCGCCGTGGCAGCCGGGCCGGCCTTGGCGGCAGCGGTCTGCAGCTGCGCCGACCAAGGCGCCTGCGCCACCTTCCCGCCGTTCACGGTTCCGCCTGGCAAGTACTGGATGATGGGCGACTATCGGGACAACTCCAGCGACTCCCGCGTCGTCGGCTTCGTGGACCGGCGCAACATCTACGGCCGCGCCCATGCCATTGCCTTTTCGGTGGATCGCGCGAGCTACTACCGGCCGCGCTTCAGCCGCTTCTTCACCGATCTTCCATAGCGCACCGAACGCAGGGGCGAGCGGCAAACGCGCCCGCCCCCTTGCGTTACTATCGCGGCAAGTCGGCTTGGTTTTGGGGAGCAGCTGTGCCTTGGTGGGCTTGGATGATCGGCGGCATCGCCTTGGTGGCCGTCGAACTCCTCGGTGCGGACTTGGCGTTCTACCTGGCCTTCATGGGGGTGGCCGCCATCGTCGTCGGCATCTTCGAGGCGGCCGGCCCGGGGCTTCCCGCCTGGGGGCAGTGGCTCCTCTACGCCTTCCTCGCGGTCACGTCGATGGTGCTGTTCCGCGACGAGCTCTACCGCCGGCTGCGCGGCGGACTGCCGGGCTTCAAGGGCGGGAACGAAGGCGCTCTCGTGGAGGTGAAGGAGGACGTGTCCCAGGGCGGGCGCACGCGAGTGGCTCTGCGCGGCACCGAGTGGGATGCGAAGAACGTCGGCAGCGCGGCGATTGCGGCTGGCGAGCAAGGGCGCGTCGTGAAGATGGCCGGCACGGAACTGCACATCGCGCGCGCGTCCGAGGGCGAACCCTAGGCGCCAAGCCGCGGAGAGACGGAGGCAAAGCAATGGTGGACGTGGGACTCGTCATCGGCGGCCTGATCGCGCTCGTCGCCATCATCGTCATCATCAAGACGGCGGTGGTGGTGCCGCAGCAGAGCGCCTACGTGGTGGAGAACCTCGGCAAGTACGCGCGCACGCTGTCGCCCGGCTTCAACATCCTCGTGCCGTTCCTCGAGCGCGTCGCCTACAAGCACACGCTCAAGGAGCAGACCATCGACGTGGAAGAGCAGATCTGCATCACGTCGGACAACGTGCAGGTCGGCGTCGACGGCGTGCTGTACCTGCAAGTGATGGATGCGGAACGCGCCTCCTACGGCATCGCCGACTATCTGTTCGCAATCGCCCAGCTTGCGCAGACCACGCTGCGGAGCGAAATCGGCAAGATCGAGCTGGACAAGACCTTCGAGGAGCGCAGCCACATCAACCTGCGCGTCGTGGAGGAACTGGACCAAGCCTCCAGCCCTTGGGGCGTGAAAGTGCTGCGCTACGAGATCAAGAACATCAACCCGCCGGGGGACGTCGTGTCGGCGATGGAGAAGCAGATGCGCGCGGAGCGGGAAAAGCGCGCCACGATTCTGCAATCCGAAGGCGAGCGCGACGCCAAGATCAACGAAGCGGAGGGCGAGAAGCAGCGCGTCATCAAGGAATCCGAGGCGGCGCAGCAACAGCAGATCAACGAAGCCCACGGCGAGGCCGCAGCCATTCTCGCGGTGGCCGACGCCACCGCCGAGGGCTTGAAGAAGGTCGCCTCGGCGTTGAGCGCGGACGGCGGCGACAAGGCGATGCAGCTGCGCATTGCCGAGGACTATCTGGACCGCTTCGGCAACTTGGCCAAGGAAGGCAATACGCTGATCGTGCCCGCCAACTTGAGCGACATGTCGTCGATGATCGGCGCCGCCACCCGCGTGCTGACCGCGACCAGCGGCAATGCGGGCGACGTGGGCAACGTGGGAAGGCCCGGCGCCGGCTAGCCCCGCCGTTCGCTCGTGGCTTCGGGCTTGCCCAGACCGACGGTCGCCGCAGGCCGGCGGCGACGCAGGGCGCGAAGCGCCGCGGCGCCAGCGAGTGCCAAGACGGCGGCGACCAGAACGAACAGCGCGCTACCGAGCAGAAAGCGCAGCAGCTGCGGCGTCTCCACGTCGTAGGCGCGGCCCAGCCACCAGATGCCGAGGCCAGCGGCAACGGCGCCGAGCACGATGGTGCGTCCGAGGCGCGAGGCGTTCACGCTCGGCCCCGGCGCGGCTGCCTTTCCGGCCAGCTTTGAGCGAAGCGGCGCGGCTTCTAGCTGCTTGCCACAGCCAGCAGTTCCACCTCGAAGATCAGCGCTTCGTCGGGGCCGATGGCGCCGCCTGCTCCGGCCTTGCCGTATGCCAGTTCCGACGGAACGTAGAGCTTCCACTTGTCGCCCACGCGCATCATCTGCAGCGCTTCCTGCCAGCCGGCGATGACGCCGTTGACGCGGATGTCGAGCGGCTGCCCGCGCTGCACCGAGCTGTCGAAGACCGCGCCGTCGATGAGCGTGCCGTGGTAGTGGGCGGTCACTTGGTCCTCGGCGCTTGGCATTTCGCCCGTGCCCGAGGCGAGCACCTCGTATTGCAGACCAGATGCGGTGGTGACGACTTCGGCGCGCTTCGCGTTCTCGGCGAGAAATGCGCGCCCGCGTTCCAGTGCGGTCATCGACTCGTTCTCCGTGGTTGGCGGCTCGGCGGACGTCGCCGCGGGCTCGGGGGTGGCTTCCTCAGCGGGCGCTGCCGCTGGCTCGGGTGCGGCTTCCTCGGCTGGCGTTGCCGCCGGCTCTGGCGTGGCTTCGGTGGCTGGCGCGGTCTCCTGCGAGCAGCCGGCGAGGACGCCGACGGCGCAGCAGAAGGAGAGAGAGAGGGTTGCGAACTTCCCAGGCAGTGTCATGGCAACTCCGTGGTCGGGGTGGTGAGGAGGTTGAGCGCATTCTACGCTTGCCGGCAGGGATTTCGGGCGCGACGTAAGGCGTTCAACGCAGAAGCCGAGGCCAGCTTGACGCTGGCGAGACGACTGGCGGACTTCTTGAGCACTTCTCGACGCCGCGCGGCGGCAAGGGGCCGCGACGTTATGCGAAGGCGGGACGTCCGGCGGCGATGGCGGGGGAGCGCGGCATTCGGCCCGTGATGCCGCCGCCGACGCGGCAACGTTCGACGGTCGTTTCCGCGGACTCGTCGGCAAAGTGCCCGGCGCGGACGACGACCTTGCCGTCTTCCAAGCCGCCATAGCAGGCCCGCGCCTGGGCCTGCGGCCGCTCGGCGCCGTTCAGCACTTCCGACACGTCCGACACCTCGCCGGGCCGCTCCTTCGGCGGGGCTGCGCGGTCCGCGGCGTTCGCGCCGGCGCACGCGAAAGCGCCGAGCAGGGCGGCAAGTGTCAACGTGTTCATCGGCGCGGAAACTACGCGGCCAATGTGACGGTTTCGTGACGACTCGTGACGATGCTTCGCCAGATCAAGTGGCGCGCGGGAGGTGCTTCCGAGAGCGGCCGGCAGCCTGCCTTCGGCGCCTTGGTCGGGAGTGCGGTTTTTTCTTCCTAGGGGTATTGCATTCCGTCGCGGATTAAATATCCTAGCTCTCAAGCCCACCTAGTCGAAGGAGAACGACGATGGACAACACCATGAAAGCCATGACGGCTGCGGTGGCGATGGCAGTCGCGGCGCTCGGCGTCGGCTGCGCCTCCATTGGCGCGCCGGAGGCGAGCGCGGCGCCCACCCATCGCTGGGTGGCGGAAAGCGACGTGTCGAGCGCGAAATACAACTTCGACAACAAGGCCTGCGCCGAGAGCGCCATGGTGGACTTCCGCGCGCCCCACGCGACGCCCGAGTTCGCTCTCTACGAGCGCTGCATGCAGAGCAAGGGCTACGAGCTCGCCACCTACTGACCGGCGCCCGACTCGCGTTCGAGCCCGGCGGATCGAGGACGATCCGCCGGGCTTCTTTTTGGGAGAGCTCTTGCTCGTCCTACGGCGCGTGGCGCAGCACCAGCCCGGCGCGCTCGCCGGTGTGTTCGCCGTCGGCCAAGGTCAACGCGCCATTGACCAGCGTGGCCTTGTAGCCCATCGACTTCTGAATGTAGCGCGGTGCGCCGCCGGGGAAGTCATGCACCAGCTCCGGCTGCCGTTCGGCGACCTGGGCCGGATCCAGCACGTTCACGTCCGCCTTCATGCCGACGCGCAGCGTGCCGCGGTCCTTCAGTCCAAGCACCCTGGCGGGGCCGGACGTCAGGCGGCGGACGCCTTCCTCCAAGGTGTAGAGGCCAGCGTCTCGAATCCAGTGCGAGAGCACGAAGCTCGGCCAGCCGGCGTCCATGATCTGCGACACGTGCGCTCCGGCGTCGCCCAGGCTCGGGAAGATGTGCTCGCTCTTGAAGAGGTCGCCGAGTTCCTTGAGGCTCTGGTTGAACATGCGCAGGTTGAAGAGCGCCCGGCCGTCCGTTTCGTCCGACAGCCGCAGGAAGGTCTCCACCCAGTGCTCGCCGGCGGCGGCAGCCTGGGCTTCGAGATTCTGATCCGCCGGCAACGTGTAGTTCGGCGTCTCGCCGCTGCCCAGATAGAAGACGTTGGCGAGCGGCAGGCGCGATTTCGACGCCTTGCCTTCGGCGATCAGCTTGGCGCGGGTTTCGGCATCGCGGATGGCCGCCAGGCGGTCGGCAAGCGCTGCCTTGCGCAGCGCATCCCAAGTCTCCCCCTGCACCGGCAGCGCGGATTGCAGGCCGAACATGAAGCCGGAGCCGCGCACTTGGGTGATCGCCGTCAAGTCGCCGTGCTCGCAGAGCTTGGCCAGATGCGCCGCTTGCGCCTTGCCGGAACCCTCCTGCGGGCCGGTGCCGTAGCTGAACAGGATGCGCCCCTTGGTGGTCTCCGCCATCGCCTGCAGCACCTCGAAGTTCGCGCCGACGGCCTGCATCAGCCCGTTGCGCGGCCCCACGGCCTTGGCGATTTCCACGAGTTCCACCGGGTCCGCGAAGGTGCCGGGAATGGAGCGGCCATCCGGCAGCTTGTGCGGCGGGTAACGGTTGGTGGAGAAGCCGACGGCGCCGCCGTCCATGGACTTCGCCACCACGTCCGCCATCTTCGCCCGCTCTTCCGGCGTTGCCTGTTCTTCCACGGCGCGCTCGCCCATGACGTAGAAGCGCACCGCGCAGTGGCCGACCATGCCAGCCACGTTGAGCGCCGGATTCAGGCGCTCGATGGCGTCCAAGTAGCCGCCGTAGTCTTCCCAGTCCCACGGCAGGCCGTTGAGAATGGCGTCCTTGGGAATGTCCTCCACGGTCTCCATCATGGCCGCCAGCAGTTCCACGTCGGCGGGCTTGCAGGGCGCGAAGGTGACGCCGCAGTTGCCGAGCAGGGCGGTGGTCACGCCGTGCCAGCTCACCGGCGTCATCTGCGGATCCCAGCCGATCTGCGCGTCCAGGTGCGTGTGCAGATCGACGAAGCCGGGCGTGACGGCCAGCCCCTTGGCGTCGATCTCGCGCTTGCCTTGGCCATCGACCTTGCCGACGGCCGTGATGGCGTCGCCGTCGATGGCGAGGTCCCCTTGGTACGGCGCGCTGCCGGTGCCGTCCACCAGCTCGCCGCCGCGTATGACGATGTCGTGTGCCATGTGAGTCTCCCTCCTGATTCTCGTGAATCTCGTCGCTTACTCGTCGCCGGGCTTCAATCGAAGGCCGCGACGATCTCTTCCTCCACGCGCTGGAACATCTCCACGTTGCCCGTGGGCACGGCGCCGAACATGATCTCGGCCACGCCTTCGCGCTCGAATGCGCCGATGCGGTCGACGATTTCGTTCTTCGGGCCAGCCATCGATCCGGGGCCGAGCGCCTTCTGGAAGCGTTCGATGCGGGCTTTGTCGTCTGTGATCTGCAGCGGCATGAGCAGCGTGCGCTTGATCTCCGCCGGGTCGCGGCCGGCATCCGCGCAGTGCCCCTCCAGCACGCCGATCTTGTGGCGGTACACGTCGAGCGACATGCCCTGCCCGGCCCAGCCGTCCATGTTGAAGATGTCGCCGTAGCGCGCCAGCGTGCGCAGCGTGCGCCGTTCGCCGGTGCCGCCCACCATGATCGGGATGTGCGGCTTTTGGAAGCAGCCGGGGGAGAGGGGCGCCTGATCCAGCTGGTAGTAGCGGCCTTGGTAGTCCAGCGGGCCGTCGGCCGTGAACAGCAGGCGCAGCAGCTCGCACGCCTCCTCGAAGCGGTCCTGGCGTTCCTTCATGGATGGGAAGGTCCAGCCGTAGGCCTCGTGTTCGCGCTTGAACCACGCCGCGCCAAGCGCCAGCTCGAAACGGCCTTCGGAAGCCTGATCGAGGGTCGTGGCCATCTTGGCCAGCAGGCCCGGGTTGCGGTAGGTGTTGCCGAGCACCAGATGGCCGAGGCGCAGCTTGCGCGTCATGCCGGCGGCAACCGAGATCAGCGTGTAGCCCTCGAAGGCGTTGAGGTGTTCGTCTTCCCGCCGCCCCGGCGGCAGAAAGTGGTCGGCGAACCACAGGCTGTTCCAGCGCGTGCCCTCCATGACCTCGATGGACGCCTTGATGGCCTCCCAGTCGGTGCGATAGCAGTTCACCTGCACGCCGAATTTCATGCCGTCTCCTTGTGTCGCAAGCTGCCCCCGAAAGGCGCCGAGGACTGCAACCATGACGCAACCACGCCGCGATGTCCAATGCCGTTCGCTGCCTTCGTGCGAAAAAAAAAGGGGCGATTTCCTACGGCCATCAGCGGCAATCACGCACGGCACATTGCGACATCGCCCGTTTCTTCGCGGAGTTTGTCGGTCTAGGATGCACGGGCGTTGGTCGACAAACAGGCGCCGAGCGCCGAGCCAGCGCAGCCGCCGACAACGAAAGCCGCAAGGAGGTGATGTCGTGAGCCCCGAGTTTTGGTCCGTCATTGGCACTGGGATCGTCATCCTGATCGCCGTCGCCGCATCGAACCGCTCGCTGCGGCGGGAAATGGGCACCCTGGGTGCGCGGATCGACAGATTGGGCGAGCGGGTCGACGTGTTGAGCGAGTGGCTTGGCGACGTGCGGGAGCGGCTCGGCCGGGTCGAGGGGCTGCTGGAGGGCCTCGGCTTGACGCGGCGGGAGCCCTCGGCTGGGGTCGCTCGCGAGCGTCCAAGGCGCGAGGGGGAACCCCGCGCACGAAGAAAACGCGCCGGCAAAAGGCGCGACGAGAACCACCCGACTCCGCCTCGACCGTAGCCCTGCGGCCCGTTCGCCGCATGGAGTAGACTTGATTGGCGAGCGCACGGCGACGAGCAATGGATCGCGTATTCGTCTACTGGGACAACTCGAACGTCTTCCACGAAGCGCAGCGTCTGGCCGACCAGTTGGAGGGAACGCCGGAGGCGCGCTACCTCGTGCGCATCCACTTCGACAACTTGTTGCGGCTGGCCCACGCCGACCGGCCGCTGGCCAAGGCGGTGGCCGCGGGTTCCGTGCCGCCGGAGATGCGCCAGCTCTGGAACCGGATGGAGAACGCCGGCGTCGAGGTGCATCTGGTGGACCGCTACGAACGCGACCGCGGCGAGCAGGAACTGCCCGACCGTCTGCTGCAACTGCGGATGCTGGAAGACGCGCTCGACAACAACGGCGACCCGGGCGTCGTGTGCCTGTTGACCGGCGACGGAGCGGGCTACGCCCAAGGCCGTGGCTTCCACCGCACGCTCGAACGCATGCATGGCCGCGGCTGGAAAGTGGAAGTGCTCTCATGGGCTCACGCCTGCAACCAAGGGATGCGGCGCTGGGCGGAGGCCAACGGCATCTTCGTGGCGCTCGACGACCACTACCACGCGATCACCTTCCGCGAGCCCTCCCGCGCCGGCCACCAGCTTGCCCCGGCACGGCGGCAGGCGGACTTGGATCTTTCGCGGCGCCACGTCTCTTGAGGCGAGGCGCGTGAGGGATGGCGCGTCGGGCTAGCGGCGCACCTTCAGAATCGCGGCGTCCTGCCCTCCCCGAATCGATTCCATCAGGCTGGGAATCGCCGGCCGATAGAAGCCCATCGCCCCTGGCTCCCGCCAGAACAGGCCGAGGTTGCGGAACTCCCGGAACGCATCGCCCAGGTCCGCGACGGAAGCGTTCGGCGGCAGGCCGCGGCGGACGGCATCGCAAATGGCTTGCTCGCTGGCGACGGACGTCTCCTGGAACAGGTTTGCCACCTCGAGAGCGGACTCTGCGAAGGGCGCCAGTTCCTCTTTGCGGTTCTCGTAGAAGGAGAAGCGATAGAAATCCACGACCGGCCTGGCTTGTTCGTAGGCCGCAGCGCCAATCGGCGCATCCGGCGCCGAGAAACGCCACAGATTGGCGCCCCAGGCCTGCAGGAAGGGCGGATAGCCGTGGGAATCTTCGACGACTTCCTCGAGAATGGACTCGTCGATGGCGCGTCCAGCAGCGGTAGCCGGCGTCTGCAACGCATCGGCGGCGCTGGCGGGGTCGAGGGGATCAAGCGCCACGACAGGGCACTTCGCCCACAGCGAGGGATCGATGTCGTGCAGCAGCTGGTGCAGGATCGGCGTGCCTACCAAGAGGACGGAAAGTGCGCCCTGCGACAGTTCAGTGGTTGTGACGAGGGACGACAGGATCGGCGGCGGCAGGCCCTGCGCTTCGTCGATCACGAGCAGCCGGGGCGTTCCGCGGTAGTTCGCCGCTGCGGCCTCCAACGCGCCATGGCCGTCTTCCCCGCTCGGAATCGCCGTGTTCAGAAGCAACCCGGCCACGCCGGCCAACGTTTGGCAAGACCGTGCGTAGCGATACCGCGCGTCCACGCCTTGTGCCGTGGCAGCGCGTTCCACCCAGTGCGCCAGCGCCGTCTTGCCGTTGCCGCGCGGCGCGTAGATGACGGCGACCGGACTCTGCGCCCCCGCTTCCAGCACATCCGCCAGCGCCGCCTTCTCGGTCTCGCGCCCGGCGAGATAGCGCGGATTGGCGGCGGAGGGGTTGAAGGGGTTGGACGTCATGGGCGGGCGCACGAAGGTTGTCGCGTCATCTTACGAGAGAGCGGCGTTGCGGCGCTATGCTCCGCAACGTCTCGGCGGCCGACGGAGGCTTGTGATGGGCTAACCGACAACAAGGAAGGCCGGCGCTCTACGGGACGGACACCGGACGCCAGATACAACGGTGGAACGCCAAGGTGGCGAGGGTGGCGATGGGCTCAGTTCCCGCCGGCAGGGCTTCCTCCAGCCTGGTCGAGAACGTAATTCATCAGGGACGGTATGCCGGCACTCCACGCCATCGGGCCACCTTGGCCCGGCGGACACCAGACGTAGCCCAGGCGGTTCAATCCCTCCAGCGCGGCGAATCGTTCGGCCGCGTCCTCAAGGCCGGTGGCGGCAAGCGCGGCGTCCAACTCCTGCTCCGACGCCGTGGCATTCGCGCGCAGAAAGAGCGGCACCATGGCGACGGCCGCGGAGGTCAGACCAGCGCCACGCAACTCCATGTAGCGGCTCTGGTAGTAGTCCGCCACCCAAGCGGCCACTTCTGGCCGCGCCGCGGCGACGGTTTCCGCCGTCAGTTCGCTTGCGCCCGTCGCCAGGTGGCGTTGCCACAGGGCATCGCCCCAAAGTTGCAGGAAGTAGGGATAGCGCTGGCTGTCCTCGACGACGGCGTCCAAGGCATCCTCCTCGATGCGCACGTCATACGCCTGCAACGGTTCGGCCAAGGCAACGCGGGCGGCGGCGGGGTCGAGGCGGCCAACACCGAGCAGGCCGGCACCGAGACGCGACCAGAATGACGCATCCATTGCCCCGAGGTGCGCCGCCAGTCCAGGCGTTCCGGCCAGCACGAGCAGAAACGGCGCCTCGGCGCGCACTTGCTGGCTGGCGTTGAGCAGCAGGCTGCCCAAGCCGAGGTCCAGCGTGTGCGCTTCGTCGAGCAGGAGCGCCAACGGCTTGCGGCGACAGTGCGCCAAGAGCGCGCGCTTGAAGTTGCGCTCCTGCGACGGCGACCACTCTGCCGAACCCACCGACGCGATGCCGACCTTGCGCGGCAGCAGCCTGGCGATGCCCCGCCGGGGCACGACGGCGTCGGTCAGTCCGCCCGCATCCGCAATCTCCCCCGGCGTCAGCGACACGACATCCACGCCGGACGCGCTCTCGCACGTCGCCTTGAACCAGTTCAGAAGCGCCGTCTTGCCATTGCCGCGCGGCCCCACCAGAACCACGTTGTGCGGCGGTGCCACACCACGCACGAGATGGCCAAGGCAGCGGCTGAGCACGGCCTGTTGTGCGCTTCGCCCGGCGAGGGTCGGCGGCAACGCGCCGTCGCCAGGAACGAAGAGGCGTGGCGGGCTGGCGTTCATGGCACGGCAGTATACGACTTCGGTGGTTGGCCTCATGCGCCCATCGGCATCTTTGGTGGGATGGAGTCCTGTATTACAGATTTTCCTATGTTACGGAATAAGTATGTAATTCTACAAAATGTGTTGACAGCACAATAGAGTTGTGCTGAAGTTTGCTTCCGTTCAACAGAAATGAGGAACCTCGCCATGGATTCTTCGGAGATGCTCGCCGACCGAAGGCGTGAACTGACCGAGAGTAAGATCAAACTTGAGCAAGAGCTCGCCGCGCTGCGCGAGAAGAAGGCGGAAGTAGATCTCGAGCTTGGTGCGATTGCCGCCTACGACCAGCACATGGGCCAGCGAACCCGTGCCTTGGACGCCCAAGTCGACGCTAGGCTGGGTCGTGGCCCGATGACGCGGGAGACCGTGCTGAGGACAATTGACGGAGCCGGCGGCCGAGGCGCATCGCGCCGCGAGATCATTGAAGCCCTTGGTGTCAAAGGCAACAAATCCAGCGAAATCGCCGTAGACAACCGCCTACGCGAACTCAAGCGTAAAGGCAGCGTACTGCATGAGCAACGACGCTATCGGACGGCCCCGTAGTCTCGGCCGCCACCGGAGTCGGGACCGCGGCCACGGTCCCGACTCCACGGGGCCTTACCCTTGCCCGTCAATCGCCTCCAGCACCCGCGGCGGCGACAGCGGCAGGTCGTCGATCCGGAACCCCAGCTGATCCCGCACTGCGTTCGAGACCGCGGCCAGCGGGGCCACGATCGGCGTTTCCCCCACGCCGCGCACCCCGTACGGGTGCGACGGGTTCGGCACCTCGATGATCTGGGTGTCGATCATCGGCAGGTCCGAGGCCACCGGCACGCGGTAGTCGAGGAAGCCGGGGTTTTCCATCACGCCGTCGGCGTCGTAGATGTACTCCTCGTTCAGCGCCCAGCCGATGCCTTGCACGGCGCCGCCTTGCATTTGGCCTTCCACGTAGGCCGGGTGGATGGCGCGGCCGGCGTCCTGCACGGCGGTGAAGGCGAGCACGTCCGTCTTGCCGGTTTCGGTGTCCACCTTCAAGTCCGTCCAGTTCACGGAGAACGAGGCGCCGGCGCCTTGGGCGTTCAGGCTGGCGCGGCCGAGCAGCGGGCCGCCGGTGCGTCCGGCGCCGCGCGCGATGTTGGCCAGCGAGAGGGGCTTCACGTCGGCGTTCACGCCGGGCTTGGGCACGGCTTCGCCGTCCACCCAGTCCACCTGGTCGACGTCCAGGTCCCAGGTGAGCGCGGCGCGCTGCTTGCACTGAGCGATGATGTCCTCGCAGGCCTGCACCACGGCCATGCCGGTGGCGAAGGTGGTGCGGCTGCCGCCGGTGACGTTGCAGAAGCCGGTGCTTTCGGTGTCGCCCACGTGCGCCTTGATCTGCTCGTAGGGCACGCCCAGCGTCTCCGCCGCCATCAACGCCATGCCGGCGCGGCTGCCGCCGATGTCCGGGCTGCCTTCCATCACCGTCACGGCGCCGTCTTCGGCGATGCGCACTTCGGCGCTGGACTGCATGCCGATGTTGAACCAGAAGCCCACCGCCAAGCCGCGGCCAGCGCCTTCGGGAACGGGCGCGGTGTAGTTGGGGTGTTCCTTGGCCGCTTGCAGGCATTCCTTCAAGCCGATGGCCGGGAAGGTGGGGCCGTAGGGCGCCTGGGTGCCTTCGCCGGCGGCGTTCTTCAGCCGCAGGTCGATGGGGTCCATGTCGAGCTTGCGCGCCAGTTCGTCGATGGCGCACTCCATCGCGTGCATGGACTGCGGGGCGCCGGGCGCGCGGTACGCGCACACCTTCGGCTTGTTCACCAGCACGTCGTTGCCTTCGATGACGAAGTTCGGCAGTTCGTAGGGCGCCAGCACGGACATGCAGCCGGGGCCGATGGGGGCGCCGGGGAAGGCGCCGGCTTCATAGGCCAGCCAAGCGGTGGCGGCGGTGAAGGTGCCGTCCTTCTTGGCGCCGATCTTGGCCTTGCACCAAGTGGCGGAGGTCGGGCCGGTGGCGCGGAACACTTCCTCGCGGCTCATCATCATCTTCACCGGCCGGGCGGCGATCTGCGCCATCTTCACGGCCAGCGGCTCCAAGTAGACGATGGTCTTGCCACCGAAGCCGCCGCCGATCTCGGACGGGATGACCTTGATGTTGCCGACCTTCTCGCCGAGCACGCCGGCGGTCAGCGAGCGCACCTCGAAGTGGCCTTGGGTGCAGCACCAGACGGTGGCCTTGCCGTCCTCGTTCACGGTGGCGGTGCAGGCGTGGGGTTCGATGTAGCCCTGGTGGGCGGTGGGGACGCGGTGCTCGGTCTCGACGATCAAGTCCGCCTCGGCGAAGCCCTTCTCCACGTCGCCGCGCTCCATGCGCTGCATGGCGGCGACGTTGCTCGCCGGCTTGCTGGCGTCGCCGTTGGTGTGCTGGTTCTCGTTCACCAGCGTGGCGCCGTCCGCCATGGCGTCGTCGAGGCTGAGCACGGGGCTCAGCACTTCGTATTCCACGTCGATCAGATCCAGCGCGGCTTCGGCCTGGTCCAGCGTCTTGGCCGCCACCGCCGCCACCGCGTGGCCGTGGTAGAGCGCCTTGTCGCGGGCGATCACGTTCTTCGCCAGATCGCTCGTGGCTTCCGGGAAGCTCTCGCCGGAAACGGCGGCCAGGACGCCGTCTGCCGCCAGCGCCCTGCTGAGATCGACGCTCTTGATGCGGGCGTGGGCGTGCGGGCTGCGCAGCACCTTGCCGTAGAGCATCCCCGGCAGGTTCAGGTCCGCGCCGAACGCGGCCCGCCCGGTGACTTTCTCGATGCCGTCCGGGCGCACCGGACGGGTGCCGATCGCCTTCAGATCTACCGCTTCTGCCACTTGATTCTCCTTGAACTTCGCGTCGAACTTAGACGCGCTCATATGCCCCGAGGCCGGCCACAGTGCTTGGCGACGACCTCCCTCATCCATCATGGTCTGCGAAGGGCGGGCGTTCGTCAAGTGCCTGTACTGGGCAGACTGGGCAGTGCCCGTGCCCGTCGCCTCGTGGCCGCCTTCATCGCCCGGCGGGATGCGAGAAGCGTTGACAAGGGGGTCTAGGGGTGCTTTGGTCTCGTCCCATGCTGGTCGTCCATGTCCTCCAAGCGATCTTGATAAGTCTCGCTGTCGGCGCGGCGCTTGGTGTTTGCACCTTGCTCTACTACTTGTGGTGCGCACTCTTCGGTGCCTACAGCGAAGAGTGCGACGATCTCAAGTCGTCCGTTCCCGCTGAGCGCACGACCCGGTCATCTCGACGCCAACCACGAAGACCTGACGGACGCTGCAGCCTCGGGGGCGAGCATGGATGCCGCGACGGCTTTCGATCCACTGGCTCAGGGATGCGAAGCCAGACGGAGTTCGGCGTGAACCATCAAGCGGGCATCTTCCGCGAAGGAACCAGCCACGACGTCTTCCTGGAGTTTGCGTGGCGCGACCGCGAGCTGCGCGATCTGCCGTCGCGCCTGCCGGCGGCGGCGCTTGCTGGCGACGTTACGCAAGTGGTCGCTTTCGGGGCGCGTTTGGCGCGTGCCGTGGCCGGCCTGCCGGTGCCGCCCCAGGCGGCGGATTTCGAGGCGGTGGCCGGCGCCGACGGTTTCGCGGCGCCGGCGACGCAGCAGGACCTGTTTGTCTGGCTGCACGGGGAAGAGCGCGACGAGCTGTTCGCCGCGGCGCTTGCCTGGCGCGACGCGCTGGCGCCGCTGGCGGATGTGGCCCAGGAGAACCACGGCTTTCGCTTCCGCGACAGCCGCGACCTCACCGGCTTCGTGGACGGCACGGCCAATCCGAAGGGCGATGCGCGCCTCGCCGCCGCGCTCATCGACGCTAGCGACTGCGGCGGTGGCAGCTTCGTGATGGCGCAGCGCTGGATACACGATCTGCCGGCGTTCGCGGCGTTGCCGGAGGCGGCACAGGAGCGCGTCTTCGGGCGCACCAAGGCGGACAGCGTGGAACTGGTCGGGGACGCCATGCCGGCGGACAGCCACGTCAGCCGCACCGATCTGCCGGGGGTGAAGATATACCGCCGCAGTTCCCCGGCCGGCGGCGTCGGCGATGCCGGGCTGTTCTTTCTCGCCTTCAGCGCCAGCATCGACCGCTTCCACACCCTGCTGGCGTCGATGTTCGGACGCTCCGCGGACGGCCAGAGGGACCGCATGCTGAGCTACACCAGGCCCGTCACCGGCAGCTTCTACTACGCGCCGCCGGCGTCAGCCTTGGCGGCCGTGTTCGGCTAGAACCTCCGAGCGCCGGCGCCCACGCTGGGCAGAATCGGAGACCAGTCGCCGGAAAACGCCACCTGCCTTGCAGAAGCATCGCGGTACCAAATGGCGCTAGCCCTTGTGCGCAAGCCAAGCGCGCAGGCCGTCGTCCGCGATGCGCCAGCCGTCGTCGTCCTTGGCGACCACGCCGAGGCGCTCCAACCTGCGCAACGCGGCCTGCATCGAAGATTTGGCGACGGCGTCCACCCCCAATTCGCGGCCCAGGGCTTCCCGCGATCCCTTGTGGTAGAGGCAGGCGTTGCCGCGAAGCGCCGCGATCCGCATTGCCACGCGCTGCTGCAAGGGAGTGAGCGCTCGCCATGTGCGCTCGCGGTCGGAGACGCCGGCGAGGACCTCCTTGGATGCCGCCAGTGCGAGCGCCAAGGGCACGTCGGGCTGTTCGATCAGCCGGTGCAGGAAGTGGCGGTGGAAGACGTAGGGGTTGCGGTCGAGCGCGTTGAATGCGGCGATCGCGTCGCGCCGGCTCAGCGACACGTCGGCGGCATCCCGCAGGCGATTGGCCATGTGGACGGCGAAGTCGTCCGGCAGCGCGGGCAGCTGCCACGCGGATCCGAACCGAAAGAAGGGCGCTCGTCGATCCGCGAACATGGCCTCCAGGCGGCGGCGGTCGGAGCCCGCGAAGACGCTCGCCAAGCTCCCGATGCGCTTGTCCAAGCTGCTGCGCAGCGCCGCGACCACGCGCCGGTCGCGGGCACGGGCGGCGAGTTCCTGGGCCTCGTCCATCACAAGTATCGTCAAGCCGCGCGGCCCGCGCTTGCGGTGGCCGACCACGCGCTCGATCAGGTCGTCCAAGAGGATCAGCTCGTTGTCGTCGCCCTGCCTCCGGGCGAACTCGATGCTGCCGCCGAATCCGGCCGCCGAACCCGCGATCCGCGCCGGGCGCTTCTCTTTGGCGGCGTGGAGCACACTGTCTTCCTTCAGCGCGTCGCTCCACTTCCTCACCAGCAGCGCCAACGGCGCGTCCTCCGCCTCCCACAAGGACAGATACACCACCTTGTGGCCGCGCGCTTCCGCCAGCGGCGCGAAGTCCTGCAGCAGGAACTCGGTCTTGCCCATGCGGCGCGGGCCGAATACCGTTTCGGCGGGCGTCACTCGTGATTCGAGCAGCCGCAACAGGCTCTGCGCCACTTCCGGGCGCGGATAGTGCCAAGGGTTGCGGTTGGTAGCCACGGTAGCCACGGTAGCCACGGTAGCCACGGTAGTCAAGGCACCGCGGCCCTGATCCGCACGAGGCTCAGCAATACATGCCGGCCCCCTCTGCGTTCGGCGCGACGCGTTGGCCTTGGAGCGTGTAGGCGCAGACGCGGTAGGGCTCAGTGCTGGAATAATCGGAAAGCAGGTAGAACCAGCCGTTGGCGTGCGTCATTCCATCCGTGAACAGTGCGCTGTCGTCGAAATGGAGCGTGCCGGCGCGGCTGCCGTCCAACGCATAGAGCCAGATCGGATGGTCGACAGTGGGCCATCCGGGGACGCGCAGCCAGACCTTGACGTACAACGTGCCGTCCGCATGGACGATGCTCTCCGGCCACTCGCAAGAGTCGTCGCCCGAGCCGCAACCTTCGAAGCGCAACCCGTCGATCTGAAACTCGGCCTCGCGTATGCGCGTGCCGGCGCTGTCGTAGACCCACACCTTGGGCGCATATTGATTGGAGCCTTGGTCCAATACGTAGAAGCGGCCAGCGGCGTGAACGAAATCCACGGGAAGGCGGCTCATGTCGCTGTCGTGGCCATCTTCGCGGTAGCGTTCGCCTCCGGCCAAGTAGAAGTCCTCCTCCACCACTCGCCTGCCGTCGGGCATGTAGACGTACACCTTCGGCGGGTTCCGGTTCATGACGTACAGCTTGCCGGCTGCGTAGACGATCGCCACGACGTGGTCCGCGGCGTCGTACTCGTACGGCTCGAAGTCCAGGCTGGCGTCTAGATCGCCGGTCGTCGTGTAGGCGCGCACGCGCGGCGGCGGACGGTCCGCCAACCTGGCGTAGCACGCTTCGTCGCAGGGCCACCCGGCAACCCAGGTGCGTCCTATGTCCAAGGCGAAGAACCGGTCTTCGCCGAAGGCCACGCTCGTCACCCAGACGTGCCCGTCGTCCAAGTCGAACTCGGGCGCGAACGCAACGGCATCCGGCGGCTGGCCGCCATCATCCTGGCGACCTTCCAGAAGCTGCTGTGCCACCGCGAGCCGCCATCCCCGCGTGTAGCGCGACGTGGGCTGCTCGAGTTCCGCCGCGTCCGTGGACTCGGCGGAATCCGCGCTCTTGGCAGCGCCGTCGTCCGCCTGGGCCGCGGAGAGCAGCCCGGCGATCCCAAGCGAGACCCCGACAGCCGCGCTGGCGATGGCTGGTTTCGACATCCGCTCCAAGTCGCTTCGCACCGACGCGCAACCATAGCCTGCTTCGAGGGGTTGCATAACCGGAATCCGCCCCTATTATTACCGCGCCCTGTCGTTAGCACTCTCGGCGCGAGACTGCTAAGGCGGCGCGGTGCGTCTGGCTCCGGTCGTGGCGCACAACGAGAAGCTCCATTGAAAACAGGCACTTGGGAGGAAATCTGGAATGAACATCCGACCTCTGCACGATCGCGTGGTCGTGCGCCGCATCGAGGAGGACGCCATGTCCGCCGGCGGCATCGTGTTGCCCGACACCGCATCGGAGAAGCCCTCGCAGGGCGAGATTCTCGCGGTCGGGCCGGGCAAGGTGGAAGACGACGGCAGCCGGCGCAAGCCGGACGTCGGCGTCGGCGACAAGATCATCTTTGGCCAATACGCCGGCAGCACCGTGAAGATCGACGGCGAGGAACTCTTGATCCTCTCCGAGACCGAGATCTTCGGCGTGCTCGAAGGCTGATTGGCGGCATCCAACAGGAGGAAGCAAGAATGAGCGCAAAAGACGTGCAGTTCGGAGACGACGCGCGCAGCCGCCTGCTCGCCGGCGTCAACACGCTGGCCAATGCGGTGAAGGTGACGCTCGGCCCCAAGGGCCGCAACGTGGTGCTCGACAAATCCTTCGGCGCCCCGACCGTCACCAAGGACGGCGTTTCGGTGGCCAAGGAGATCGAGCTCAAGGACAAGTTCGAGAACATGGGGGCGCAGATGCTCAAGGAGGTCGCCAGCAAGACCTCCGACGAAGCCGGCGACGGCACCACCACCGCCACCGTGCTCGCCCAGTCGATGCTCGCCGAAGGCCTGAAGTCGGTCGCCGCGGGCATGAACCCGATGGACCTCAAGCGCGGCATCGACAAGGCCGTCTTGGCGGCCGTCGCCGAGCTCGGCGAGATGTCCACGCCCTGCGAGGACTCCAAGTCCATCGCCCAGGTGGGCACCGTCTCCGCCAACAGCGACTCCGAAATCGGCGACATCATCGCCGAGGCCATGGAGAAGGTGGGCAAGGAAGGCGTCATCACCGTGGAACAGGGCAGCGGCCTCGAGAACGAGCTGGAAGTCGTCGAGGGCATGCAGTTCGACCGCGGCTACCTCTCGCCCTACTTCATCAACAACCAGGACTCCATGTCCGCCGACCTCGAAGATCCCTACATCCTGCTCTGCGACAAGAAGATCTCCAACATCCGCGACATGCTGCCGGTGCTGGAGAACGTCGCCAAGGCCGGCAAGCCGCTCATGGTCATCGCCGAGGACATCGAAGGCGAAGCCCTCGCCACCTTGGTGGTGAACAACATGCGCGGCATCGTCAAGATCGCCGCCGCCAAGGCGCCCGGCTTCGGCGACCGCCGCAAGGCCATGTTGCAGGACATCGCCATTCTCACCGGCGGCACGGTGATCTCCGAGGAAGTGGGCCTCACCTTGGAAGGCGCATCGCTCGACGATCTCGGCACCGCCAAGCGCGTGTCGTCCACGAAGGAGAACACCACCATCGTGGACGGCGCCGGCGCCAAGGCCGACATCGAAGGCCGCATCAAGCAGATCCGCGCGGAAATCGACGAGACCACCTCGGACTACGACCGCGAGAAGCTGCAAGAGCGCCTGGCCAAGCTGGCCGGCGGCGTGGCCGTCATCAAGGTGGGCGCGGCAACGGAAGTGGAGATGAAGGAAAAGCAGGCGCGCACCGAAGACGCCCTGCACTCCACCCGCGCGGCCGTCGAAGAGGGCATCGTCCCCGGCGGCGGCGTCGCCCTGGTTCGCGCGCTGCAGAAGATCGAGAACATGACCGGCAGCAACGAAGACCAGAACGTCGGCATCCAGATCGCCCTGCGCGCCATGTCCACGCCGCTGCGCCAGATCGCGCAGAACGCTGGCGACGAGCCGGCGGTGGTGTACGACAAGGTGCGTTCCTTGGACGGCAACCAGGGCTACGACGGTTCGACCGGCGAGTACGGCGACCTGATCGCGCTGGGCATTCCCGATCCGGCGAAGGTCACCCGCACGGCGCTGCAAGCCGCGGCATCGGTGGGCGGCCTGATGATCACCACCGAGGCGATGGTGAGCGAACTGCCGGAAGACAACCCGCCGCCAGCCGGCCCGCCGGGCGGCATGGGCGGCATGGACGGCATGATGTAGCAGCCGTTCGCGGCAAGAGCCTGCTGCGCCCGCGGTCAGAACCCGCGGGCGCAGCAACGCTTCCGATCCTCCCCGCCGTCTTCTCGGTGGCTCCGCAATCGCCCACTTGCCACCGTCGCCGTGTCGCCGCCGGCGGCGCATCGTCGGCACTTGTGCTATGTTTTCTTGTGCTCACGACTCTTTAGGCGACGAGGAGACGTTCGCTATGGAACTCATGGACCACCTGCACTTCCTGTTCCGCTGGGGCCACGTGGTGTTCGGCATCGCTTGGATCGGCCTTCTGTACTACTTCAACTTCGTGCAAGGCGGCTACATGGCCGCCGCGTCGGACGCCGCCAAGGTGGACGCCTTCACCAAGCTGGTGCCGAGTGCGCTGTGGTGGTTCCGCTGGGCGGCGATGATGACCTTCCTCACCGGCGTCGTGCTGCTCATCTACATCATGAGCGCGCTGTCGGCGGGCATTCTGCTCGGCGGCTTGATGGCGACGCTGATGTTCCTCAACGTCTGGCTCATCATCTGGCCAAACCAGAAGGTGGTCATCGCGTCCAACGAGGCGGTGGCCGGCGGCGGCAGCGCGGACCCGAATCAGGCCGAAGCGGCCGGCAAGGCGCTCCTGGCATCGCGCACGAACACCTTGCTATCGCTGCCGATGGTGTTCTTCATGGTCGCGCACATGCACTGGAATCTCCTCGAGCACGGTACCTACGGCGCCGGCTTCTGGATTGGTCTGGCCATCGTGCTGCTCATTGAGGGCAACGCGATCTTCGGCAAGACCGGGCCGATTACGACGGTGAAGGGCGTCATCGGCTTGAGCGTAGCGCTTACTGTGCTGATGGTGGCGCTGCTCGCGCTTCTCTAGCCGCAGGCCAGAGCCTCGGCCGCAGCCAACGAAGAGCCGCGCAGAGAACCATGCAACGCAAGCGCCTGCCCGCAGGCGGCTAGATCGCCGTGTCCGAGGAATTGCGCACGCCGGCCATCGCGGCGGACCCTGGGCGGGCGGCGCGGCGTTCCCGGCGTTCGCCCAGTGGCGGCGGGGCCGCCGTCGCCAACGGTCTCGTCGTCGTCGCGCTGATCGGGCTGGCCGCCGGCGGCTGGTTCGTCTTCGAACAGCACGAACGATTGCTAGACAGCCGCAAGGAGCTGTCAAGTGCGCAAACGCGCATCGCGGCCTTGGAAGACCGCCTGCGGCTGACCGACGAGACGCTGACCGAAGCCGGCGCCGACACCAACGAGCAGTTGACGTTCTGGGAAACCGAGATCCGCAAGGTCTGGGACATCGCCAACAAGCGCAACCGCGGCTGGATCGAAGCCAACCGCGACAACGTCGGCAAGCTCACCGCCAATCTCGGCCGCGTCGAAGGAACGCTGAACGAACTGCAAGGCGCCGCGACGCGCCTCGAGGCGGCCATCGGCCAACAGCAGGAAGTCGCGGACCGGGTGACGGCGGTGGACATGCAGCTGCAGCGCCTCGTGCAGCAGCAGCGCGACCTCGTGGACAAGGTGAACGCCGCGTCGCAGATCGCCAACAGCTTAAAGGCCGGGCTGGAACGCCGGGTCGCGGAGAACGAAGAGGCCATCGCGGCGTTCGACGCCCAGCGCCGCGAATTGCAGGCGGCGATGCTGGACATTCGCAACCGCCTGCCGGGGGCTACGCCGGCCGCTGGCCCGTAGCCGCCCGCCGCGCCGTCAAGGCAGCGTCCTTCTCCTGCCAGAGCGCTTCCAGCCACGGGCGCAGGTCGTCGCCAAGGCCGCTTGGCGGCGGCAGCACCCGCGCCTGGACATCCACGCGCCGGCAGCGACCGCACAGATAGCTCCAGAAGTCCGGCGCTTGTCCGGCCGATGCGTCGCTCTCGGGCCCCGCGTAGGCAATCGTCACGTCCACCACCGCCGTCACGCGGTCCGCAAGCGCCTCGGCGGCGATCCGCAAGCCGCCGGTCCTCGGCTTCAGCAACGTTCGATAGGGCGACTGCTGGGCATCGCGCTTCGCCGCCGTGAAGCGCGTGCCTTCCACGAAGTTGAGCACGCAGGTGGGCCGCTCGCGGATGCCGGCGCAGGCCTTGCGCACCGCGTCCCGGTCGTGGGCGCGCAAGGCCGGGTTGTCGCGCAGCTGCCCTGGGGAATAGCGCCGCACGTAGGGAAACTCCAGCAGCCACAAGGCCACGCCGATCAACGGCACCCAGATCAGTTCGCGCTTGGTGAGGAATACGAACGCCGGCGCGATGCCCTGGAAGGCGAACACCAGCACGAGAATGTCCGCCCAGCTCTGGTGGTTGGCGATCAGCAAGTACCAGCCGTCCGGCTTGAGCCGCCGTTCGGCGTCCTGCACGCGCAAGTCCTGCGGCGCGATGCGCAGCGCCTGCGCCATCGCCTTCGCGCAGACCACCCAGCCTTGGAGGGCGCCGGCGAGCCCCCGCCCGCAGCGCGTCCGCATGTCGCGGAGCGGCGCCGACGACTTCGGCAGGAGCCGCCGGACAACGCCCAGTAGCGCGATGGGCACGAACCAGAACACCGTGTTCAGCACGATGAAGGCGAACGCCGCGCAGCCCCGCAACAGGTCCATTCCTCTCGGCATCCCTTCGCTCAAAGCGCGTGCTATTGTCTCGATTCTCAAGTCGCCTATGGGATGTCTGGGCGCTCCTAGCGCAGCGCCCGCATCAATGCGAACCGAAACAGCCTCTTGGAGCGGCGCCTCGCCCGCAGCGATGCGCCGGTGGGCGGCGCTGCCGGCACGACTCGCCGCGCTGGCCTTGGCCGTCGCCCTCGCCGGCTGCGCCGGCGTCAAGTTCTACACGCAGGCGGTGGCCGGGCAAGCGTCTCTGCTGCTCTCTCGACGCGACCTGCAGGCGGTCGTCGACGACCCGCGCACCGACCCGGCGCTGGCCGCGCAGCTGCGCCTGGCGACGGCCATGCTGCGCTACGCGGCGGAGGAACTGGCATTGCCCGCGGACGGGCGCTATTCGAGCTACGCGGACGTGGGCGCCGCCGTGGTGTGGAACGTCGTGGCGGCTCGGGAACTCGAACTCGCCGCCCACTCGCGCTGCTACCCGTTGATCGGCTGCGTCCTCTACCGCGGCTACTTCGCAAGACGCGACGCCGAGGTCGAGGGGCGGCGCCTTGCGGCGCGCTACGACGTCCATGTCTACGGCGTGGGCGCCTACTCCACCTTGGGCTGGTTCGACGATCCCATCCTCTCCAGCTTCACCCACTACGACGAACCGGCGCTCGCCGAGCTGCTGTTCCACGAACTCGCCCACGGCGTGGCATACGTTCGCGCCGACACGGCGTTCAACGAGTCCTTCGCGTCCTTCGTCGGCCGGCGCGGCACGCTGGGCTGGCTTGCCGCGCAAGGCCAGGACGCCGACGCCCATCGACAACGCCGAGCGCGCGAGCGCGAGGCCGGCGCCAGATTCGCGCGCTTCCTCGGCCACTGGCGCGAGCGGCTGCGGGCGCTCTACGCCCTGCCCATCGACGATGCCGCGAAACGGCAGCTCAAGGCCGAGGCGTTCGCGGCCATGCGGTCAGCCTACCGCGCCTGCCGCCAGCGCCTTGGGGACGGGCGCTTCGACGGCTACATGGCAGCGCCCTTCAACAACGCGCGCATGGTGCTCGCCGGTGCCTACGACGACCTCGTCGACGGCTTCGCACGGTTGTTCGACGACAGCGGAACATGGCCGGCCTTCTACGCCGCCGTGCGCGAACTCGCGGCCCTGCCGCCGGACGAGCGCCGCGCCCGACTGTCCGTTGCCGCCCCGCCGGGCGACGATGCCGAAGCCGTCTGCGCCGGCGCGTGAGGACGACCAACATGGCCGACGTGGCCGAAATGGCCGACATGGAGAGCGCACTCGGGAGTTTCCTGTGGTACGACCTGGAGACGACGGGCACCCATGCCGCGAGCGACCGCATCATGCAGTTCGCCGGGCAGCGCACGGACGCCGAGCTGCGGCCCTTGGGCGAGCCCTTCGCCACCTACATTCGCCTGGCGCCGGACGTGCTGCCGAGCCCGGAGGCGTGCCTGGTCACCGGCATCACGCCGCAGCGGGCGGAGGCCGAGGGCGTGGAGGAGTGGCAGGCGCTTGCCGACATCCGCGCCCTGCTGCTGCAGCCGGAGACCTGCATCGCCGGCTACAACAACCTGCGCTTCGACGACGACTTCCTGCGCCACGGCTTCTACCGCAATCTGTTCGATCCCTACGCCCACGAATGGCAGGACGGCAACTCGCGGTGGGATTTGATCGACGTGGCGCGAGCGGCCTGTGCGCTGCGTCCAGACGGCATCCGCTGGCCCTACGAAGAAGGCGCGCCATCCTTCAAGCTCGGCCAGCTGAGCGCCGCCAACGGCATCGGCCACGACGGGCCGCACGATGCGCTGGCCGACGTCCGCGCCACCATCGGCTTCGCGCGCTTGCTCAAGGCTGCGCAGCCGAAGCTGTGGCGTTTCGCCCTGGACAACCGCTCCCGGCAGGCCGCAGAGGCGCTGCTGCTGCCCATTGGCCAGCCGCTTGGCGCTCAGGCGTGTGTCCATGTGTCGCAGCGCTTTTCCAACGAACGCTTCTGCTGCGCGCCGGTGGTCGCCGTGGCCCGGCACCCGGAAATCGACAGCCGCGCCATCGTCGCCGACCTTGGCCGCGACATCGCCATGCTGCTCGATTGCGACGCCGGGGAGCTTGCCGAACGGTTGTTCGCGCCCCGCGAAGAAGGCGACGCCGAGCGCCCGCCGTTGGAGACCGTGGTGCTGAATCGGTGCCCGTTCCTCGCCCCGCTCGCAGTGGCGCGGGGGGCCGCGGCGGCGCGTCTGGGGTTCGACGCCGATGTCGTCGAGGAACGCCGGCGAACTTTGGCAAGCGCACCGGGGCTGGCCGAGAAGATCGCCGACGTCTACCGAACGACATCGGATCGCGAACCGGCAGCGGATGCCGAGCTGGCGCTCTACGACGCCTTCATCGACGACGCCGACAAGCGCGCGATGCAGCGCCTCCAAGAGGCGCTCGCCCAGCCCGGCGGCGCACCTTGGCCGGCGCTGGCGTTCCGCGACGGGCGGCTGCGCACGCTGGCGGAACGGCTGAAGGCGCGGCTGCATCCCGAAGAGATCGATGCCGACGAGCGCCAGCGCTGGCAGGGGCACATTCGCCAGTGCCTGGGCGAAGGCTTCGGCGCGCGCCCGTCGCTTGAAAAGTACCGCAGCGAACTGGCGGCGCTCGGCGAGGAAGCGCACGCGGCTGGGCGACGCACCCTCGACGAGTTGGCCGATTTCGCCATGCAGCGCGAAGCAGGAGCGCCGCGATGAATGCGGTGGAGTTCCGCAACGCCGGCAAGCGCTTCGACGACTGGGTGTTCCGCCACATCGACCTTGCCCTGCCAAGCGGTGGCACCAGCGCCATCGTCGGGCCGAGCGGCTGCGGCAAGACGACGCTGCTGCAGCTGGTCAACGCGGTGCATGTTCTCGACGAAGGCGAGATCGACGTGCTCGCAGCGCCGGTGCCGACCAACGGCGTGGAGGCGTTTCGGCGGCGCATCGGCTATTCGGTGCAAGGCGCCGGCCTGTTTCCGCACATGACGGTGGCGCAGAACGTCTCGCTGTTGGCGCGGCTGGAGGGCTGGGAGGCGGAGGCCATCGACTCGCGGCGCCAGGAACTGTTCGCGCTGGCCGGCTTGGGCGAAGAGTTGGCGGAGCGCTATCCCCATCGGCTCTCCGGCGGCCAACAGCAGCGCGCCGGCTTGTGCCGGGCGCTGATGCTGCGCCCGGCGCTGCTGCTCCTCGACGAGCCGTTTTCCGCCATCGACCCCATCACCCGCGACGACATCTACCGCCAGTTCGAACAGCTGCGCGACCACGGCGACGGCAATGGCAAGGTCACCACGGTCCTCGTCACCCACGACATGCGCGAAGCGCTGCGTCTGGCGGATCACCTCGTGGTCATGGGCGATGGCGTGGTCGTTCAGACTGGCGCGCCGGCGGAAGTCGCCGCGGCGCCGGCCGACGACTTCGTGCGCTCGCTCTTGGCTTCCGCATCGTGAAAGGCGCACCGCAATGCCGGGGGCGCGCGCTGCGCCGAGCATTGGCGGCCTTCGCGGCGGTTGTCGGCACCGTGTTCGCCGGGGCCGAACCCATCGTCGTCGCCAGCAAGACCTTCAGCGAGTCCTACGTTCTGGGGGAAATCGTCGCGCAACTGCTCGCCCGCGAAGGCTTCGCGGTGGAACGCAAGCTGGGGCTGGGCGGCTCGAAAATATGCTACGACGCGCTGGTGGCGGGCGACGTCGACGTCTACGTCGAATACACCGGCACCATCGCGCAAGCGATCAAGGACATTCCCGAAGCGGACGACGCCGCGCTGGCCGCGGCATTGGCAGCGGATGGCGCGCAGATGCTGCCCACCTTCGGCTTCAACAACACCTATGCGCTGGCCGTCTCGGCCTCCGCCGCCAAGGCGCACGGTCTGCGCCGCATCTCGGACCTCGCCGGCCACCGCGACTTGCGGATGGCGCTCTCCCACGAGGTGCTGGAACGGCGCGACGGCTGGCCCGGATTGCAGGAAGCCTACGGTTTCGACTGGACGCCGGACGGCATCGAACACGCTCTCGCCTACCAGGCCATCGCCGACGGCGCCATCGACCTGACGGACGCCTATTCGACCGACGGCGAACTGGCCCGCTACGACCTGGTGGTGCTCGAAGACGACCGCGCCTTCTTCCCCCGCTACTTCGCCGTTCCGCTGGTGCGCGAGGACATGGATGCGCGGGCGAAGGAAGTGATCGCCCGCACCGCCGGCACCTTGAGCGACGCCGAGATGCGCAGCCTGAACGGCAAGGTGCTGAGCGGCGAAGAAACCACGGCGAGCGCCGCGGCGCGCTATCTGCGCGAACAGGGGCTGAGCGACGAAATAGCGCCGGAGATGCGGCGCACGGGGCTCGCGGAGCGCTTGGCGACGAACACGCTGCGCCATCTGTTGCTGGTGGCCTGGGCGCTGCTGCCGGCCACAGCCACCGCCGTGGCGCTGGCGCTCCTGATCTTCAAGTTCACCTGGCTGTCCCGGGCCGCCGTCTACGCCGCCGGCCTGCTGCAGACGATTCCCTCCCTGGCGCTGTTGGCGCTGCTGATCCCGCTGGTCGGCATCGGCGCAGTGCCGGCTGTTCTGGCGCTCTTCCTCTACGCCCTGCTGCCGATTCTGCGCAATGCCGTGACTGCGCTCACGGGGATCGATCCCACGCTGCGCCGAGTGGCGCTGGCGATGGGCCTCACGCCGGCGCAACAGCTGCGCCACGTCTTCGTGCCGTTGGCGCTGCCGAGCATCGTCGCCGGGGTGCGCACCGCGGCCGTCATCTGCATCGGCACCGCAACGCTCGCCGCCTTCATCGGCGCCGGCGGCCTCGGCGATCCCATCGTCAAGGGCCTCTCGCTGAACGACGCCGGGCTGATTCTGGAAGGCGCACTGCCGGCGGCGGGCCTCGCCATCGTCACGGAACTGCTCTTCGAGCAGCTGGAGCGCTGGCTCTCCCCAGGCCATCTGCGCGATTGAGGCTCAGGTTTTCGACGCGGCAGACGTTCCCAGCGCGCCGAACAGCTCGTGGTTCGCCTGCGGCAGGAACAGCACGCCGATGGTGGCGTTGAAGAGCACGAAGAAGGTGTGCATCACGAAGCTGAAGGCGGCGACCTGGGGATAGTCCGGGAACAGCACCGCCCACAGCAAGAGCGCCCCGGCGTGGAACGGCAGCGGCAGCGCCGCGGCGAGGAAGATCACCGGCAGAAACGCCAGCATCTGGCCCAGGCTCACGTCCACCTGGAATAGATCCAGCGCGAACGTGTAGACCACCACCGCGCCGATCAGGTTCGGCGCCTTGAACAAGACGATCAGCAGGTAGTGGACCGGGCGCGCCTGGCGGAACGCGGCGAGCAAGGGCTTCTCCCGCAGGCCCCCGTGGCCGGTGCGGAAGTAGAGGATGTGCAGCGGCAGATAGATCGCCGCCACGCCCATCACCGCCGGCAGGATCATGTCCAAGGGCAGCAGCGTGGACGCTTCGCGCACCAAGTGGAAGTTGAGCGCCACGCCCATGGCGGAAAACGCCAGCAGTTGATAGACCTCCATCAGCCCCAGCAGGATCATGCTGGAGAGCGCTTGCCAGCCCGGCACCTTGTAGTGGCGGAGCAGATAGAGGGACATCGCGCCCTTGCCGACCTGCTCGTTCACCAGCGACAGGATGTAGGCGCTGGCGCGAATCGTCAGCATCCCGCCGAGCTTCAAGTCCGGCGCGTTGAACCAGCGCACCACGCGCCAAGTGACGTGCGCATCCACCAGGAAGAAGAACACCGAATAGGGAATCATCAGCGCCAGCCAGAACAGCCAGTCGGCGGCGGCGAAGAACGCAACGAGGTACTCCCAGACGGTGAGCTTATCGAGCGCCGCCGCTGCCTCCATGCGCGTGTAGACCAAGTAGAAGCAGCCCGCCGCCAGCAGCCACGTGCCAGCGCGGAACAGCAGCGGCGCTTTGCTGGACGACTTGGCCGGCTTCTCACCAGGCTCCGTCGGAATCTCCGCGGCTTCCTCGCCGTTCGGCGCCGGCTGCTCGCTCATCGCCGCACCAGCACAGTCATTTCGGCCGCCATGCGCTGCACGAAGCCGAGCTTGCGGTACACGGCTTTGGCCTGGGCTTCCGCCGGGCTGCCGGTGCGCACGTGCAGGAACGGCACGCAGCCCTTGCGCTGCTGCCGGCGCGCGATTTCCAGCACCAGCGCCTGCGCGTAACCATGCCCCTGATGCGCGGCGTCGGTACACACCGCGCTCACCTCGCGGTAGCCGGGCAGGCAGATGCGCTCGCCGGCCATGGCGACGAGAACGCCATCCACCTTTACGCCAACGTAGTCTCCGAGACGATTCGTGCGCATCTCGAACGGGCCTGGGTCGGTCGCCTTGGCGAGGCGGTACATCTGTTCGGCGTCCTCGTCCCCGAGTTCAACGAAGTTCACGGGCGCAGACGAAGGCACCGCTGCGGGTTCCGGGCAAATCCACTGCGTGAGCGGCGCCACCGCCGCCAGACGCCAGAGTTCGGCGACGTCGCCGGCGATCTCGCCCGGCGCGAACAAGGCGACGAAGCGGCCGGGCTCGACGAAGCCAGCCAGCTCCCGCAGCGCCTCGGCGCTTTGGTCGGCCACCGCGGCGATGGGCGAGACGTCCGGCAGAAACCGCGCCGCCCGCTCGCCGACGATGCCGAACTCGCGCTGCGGGCCGGCCAGCGCGTGCCAGGAAGGGTTGTCGAGAGCGTCCAGGGTCGATTCTTTGGTCACGTCCGTTCCCTGAGCAGCGCTGGTCTTCACGGATGACTCGAGATTGCGACAGGCGCCGCGTTGCGGCGCAACTCGAACAGCGCCCTGCCGCGTGCGCCTACGCCAACGCCTGATAGACGAGCGTCTTCAGTTCGCGCCGGATCGGATAGGTGGAGGACGGCAGCAACTGCGTGAGAAACACAACGATCACCTCTTCCCGGGGATCAATCCAGAAGTAGGTGCTCGCGGCCCCGCCCCAGGCGAACTCGCCCGGCGAATCGAGCACATTGGCGGCGGCGGGATCCACCACTACCGAGAAGCCCAGGCCGAAGCCGATGCCTTCGTAGGGCGTCTCGCTGAACACCGGCTGGCCCATCGCCGCCAGATCGCAGTTGCCCGGCAGATGGTTGCTGGCCATGTACTCGACCGTCTTGCGGCCAAGGAGGCGCGCGCCATCGAGTTCGCCCTTGTTCAGCAGCATCTGGGCGAAGCGGTGGTAGTCGTCGAGGGTGCCCACCATGCCCCCGCCGCCGGAGAGCATGGCCGGGCGCTTCAGGTAGCGCGACTGCTGCGGGTCGTCCTGCAGCTTGTAGGCGGCGGGAGCGACATGCTGGTAGCAGGCAGCGAAGCGGTCCTCGCCGCCCGGCTGCACTTGGAAGCCGGAGTCCGCCATGCCGAGCGGCTTGGCGATGCGTTCGGCGACGAACTCGTCGAGGTCTTGGCCAGAGAACCGCTCCACCAAGTAGCCGCAGACGTCCGTGGACACGCTGTAGTTCCAACGCGATCCAGGCGAAAACTTGAGCGGTATCTTCGCCAGGCGCTCGACCATCTGCTGCAGGGTGCCGCCGTTCACGTCCGCGCGCCGGTACAGCGCATCCACGGGATGTTCGTTCATGAAGCCGTAGGTGAGGCCGGAGGTGTGCGTGAGCAGATGCTTGATCGTCATCGGGGCAGCCGGCTCGACGGTGACGTAGCGCTTTGCGTCGCCTCGGTCGAAAACCTCGAGATCGCCCCAGCCGTCGATGGTCTTGGCGACCGGATCGTCGAGCTGAAAGCGCCCTTCCTCGTAGAGCATCATCAGCGCCACGCTGGTGACGGGCTTCGTCATCGAATAGAAGCGCACCACCGTGTCGCGCTGCATCGGCGCCCCGCGCTCCACGTCGCGCATCCCGCAAGCGTGGAAAAACGCCTCCTTGCCGCCCCGGGAGACCAGACACAGGGCGCCGGGCAGCCTGCCGGATTCGACGTAGCGGTCGATGTGCGCAGCAATGCGCGGCAACCTGTTCGCGTGGAAGCCGTGGCTCATGGGCGCAGTCCTGCTTGGGATGGCGGGCGCAGCATACCCGCTCGGCGCCGTTGCGAACACGGCGTGCGGCGCGGCGCACTCACTCTTGCCGAAGCCTGATCGATCCACCGGAGGTGCGCAGGCGCAAGGCGGGGCCGCCGCCGTTCAATGTCGCCTGCACATCCTTCCACGGTTCGCCGCGCTGGAGGTGGTCGCCGTCGAGCGCGAGGCCGTCCTCGACGCGAACGTTGCCGCCGCTGCTGCTGGCGTCGATGTCCACCGCGATGTCGGGCGCCAGGCGAATCGCGATCGAGCCGCCGCTGGTGCGCAGTTCGCTGTCGTCCTGCGGCTGGACGGCGAGCGAGGCGTCGATGCTGCCGCCGGAGGTCTTGGCCTGCACCGCACCATGCGCTTGGCCGATGGCGATGCTGCCGCCGGACGTTCTCGCCGTCACCGGGCCTGCCTGTTCGATGGCGATGCGGCCGCCGGACGTGCGGGCGAACACCGCGCCTTGGACGTGGCCGATGGCAATCGAGCCGCCGGACGTGTTGGCGTCCACGCTGGCCGACGTTCCCGCATGGCGAATGGATCCGCCCGACGTGCGCACCTGCACGACGCCGGGCACGTCGTCGATGCGCACGCTGGCGCCGGCGGTGCGCGCCTGCAAGGGGCCAGCGATCTCGGCGACGCGAACGCTGCCGGCATTGGTGTCGATGTCGGCGCCGAACCCGCTTGGCGCCTCGACCGAAATGGCCAACGGCTTCGCGTTCCGGAGGCGGAACCGCCAGAGACGCAGGGACCATCCGAGACGCCCAGGGCCCACGCGGGGCATGGCGGTGATTACAAGCCGGTCGGCGGTTTGCTCGAAGCCGATGTCGTAGTCGTCCTCGATGGCCGCGGCGTCGTCGTTCCCGCGCCGCAGCGAGACGCGCACTTGGTCGCTGCCGCCGCGCACCTCCACCTTCGCTCGCTCGGCTTGGACGACCAGCTCGCCCGAGGGCGCAATCGAGAACGCGCGCACGATGCCCTCCTCGTCGCCGGCCCTGGCCGTCAACGCGCCGACCGCGAGGAAGATGAGCACACCGGTACGGCGAATGCGCTTGATCCTTTCCAGCATGGCGTATGCTCCGCGCAACCGACCACGCAACTCTACACGGCTTGGCCGTTGCTTGAGACCATGCTTGGCCGCCGGCAAGAGACGACCGCAAAGGACGAGAAAATGCAGACCAGCCCGGAAAGCGCTCCGACCGCCCTTGAACACGCCAACGCCTTGGCGCGCTACATGGCCGAAGGCGAGGCGCTGGCCCGCGAACTCGGCAACCGCGGGCCGGTGCGGTTCAAGCAAGGCACGGCCTTGGCCGACGACATTCTGGACGCCTATTGGGAGCACGGCTTCTACGTCTTCGAGAACGTGATCGGCGCCGACGAACTGGCGGAACTGCGCGCGGACATGGCCAACGTGCTTGCCCGGGCGCCGGCGCGCCGCGACGCCGAGACCGACGCCGAAGGCCGCCCGGCGCTCGGGCTCGAGTTCAAGAAGCCCACGTTCACGTTCATCAAGCCGCTCAGCGATCCGGTCGGCGGCACCAATCTGGTGGGCGGACGGCATCCGGCGAAGATGGTGGAGCCGCAGCCGGCCGAAGACGCGCCCGAGGAGGTCGTCCACATGGCCTACGGCATGTGCCAGACGATGGAGTCCGGCCTGCGCCTGTACGGACATCCGCAACTGCTCGCCATTGCCGAGAACATCAACGGCGCGGACTTCACGCCCTTCAACGACGCCATCTTCGTCAAGCAGCCAGGGCTCGGCGGTTCCGTCGCCTGGCATCAAGACGGGCTGACGCACTGGAACTCGCCGGACTGGAACGAAGGCATCCACGGCTTCAACTTTCAAGTGCAGCTCTATCCCACCACGCCGGGGAACTGCCTCTGGGTCGTGCCAGGCACCCACAAGCGGGGCAAGCTGGACATCAAGGCGATGGTGGCGGCCAACGGCGGCTCGGAACAGCTGCCGGGCGCGGTGCCGCTCGTGTGCCGGCCCGGCGACGTGACGATGGTGAACCGCCAGACCCTGCACTGCTCGTTCGCCAACACGTCGCCGCACCTGCGCATCTCGCTCACCTTCGGCTTCCATCGCCGTGCGTCGGTGCTCGGCGCGAAGGGCAAGCTGGGCGCCGACGACACGGTGATCTACGACGAACAGCGCGTCTTCGACCGCTCGGCGGTGATCGCCGTGGCCATCGACGCCCGCCGCCAGCGCTTCCCGAACGAAGAACCCTATATCTACCAGCCCTTCGCCGGCCTCGAGGACGGCTATCGCTGGAACGCCGAAACCTTCGACGCCGTCATCCGCGACTACAACCTGAAGGATCTGGGCATCTAAGGCTCCGGCGGGTCTCCTTGACCGCGCAGTCGCGACAGCGAGACCTGTTCCGCGACTGCCGCGATCGGCACTCGAGGCGCGTGCGCCTGCTAAAGTCGCGCCTTTCGCTTGGGACGCGGGGCGGTCATGGCTTGGGAACCGGAAATCGAGGAGCTGAAGAAGCGGCGGGAGTTCGCAGCGCAGATGGGCGGCGAGGCGGGCATCGCCGAGCAGCGGCGGCGCGGCAAGCTGACGGTGCGCGAGCGCATCGACCTGCTCACGGATGCGGGTTCCTTCCAGGAGATCGGCCAACTCGCCGGCGCCGCCACCTACGACGGCAACGAACTTGCCCATGTGCGGCCCTCGAACATGGTGATCGGCTTGGGCGAGCTCGATGGCCGCAAGGCCGTGCTGACGGCCGGCGACTTCACGGTGCGCGGCGGCGCTTCGGATGCCTCCATCGGCAACAAGGGCGGCCACTCGCAGCAGATGGCGCTGGACTGGCGGCTGCCCTACGTTCGCCTGCTGGACGCCACCGGCGGCAGCGTCAAGACCTTCGAGCAGATCGGGCGCACCTACATCCCCACCAATCCGGTGACCCCGGGCGTCCAGGACCTGCTGTGCCAGGTGCCGGTCGTCGCGGCGGTGCTCGGTTCGGTGGCTGGGCTGCCGGCGGTGGACTCCTGCCTGGCCCACTTCAACGTCATGGTGAAGGGCATCAGCCAGGTCTTTCCCGGGGGGCCGCCAGTGGTGAAGGCGGCGCTCGGCATCGACATCACCAAGGAGGATCTCGGCGACGAGCGCAGCCAAGTCTACGAGAGCGGCGTGATCGACAACTTGGCGGAGAGCGAAGCCGAAGCTTTCGAGATGGTCAAGCAGTTCTTGAGCTATCTGCCGCAGAACGTCTGGCAGATGCCGCCGCGCATCGACGGCGGCGACGATCCGGAGCGGCGCGACGACTATCTGCTCTCCGCCATCCCGCGCGAGAAGCGCCGCCTCTACGACGCCCGCCGGATTCTCAATGCGGTGCTGGACCGGGACTCGTTCTTCGAGATCACGCCGCACTACGGCCGCTCGCGCATCGTCGGCTTGGCCCGGGTGGACGGCTACCCGGTGGGCACGATGATCAACAATCCGAAGCGGCTCGGCGGCTCGATGGACGTGGCCGCCGGCACCAAGGTGATCCGCTTCCTGCAGCTGTGCGACACCTTCCACCTGCCGATGATCTACTTCGCGGACGAACCCGGCTTCATGGTCGGCCCGGAGCAGCAGCGGCAGGGCATCGTGCGCGCCGGCGCAAAGATGCTGTGCGCCACCCTGCGCACGCGCATGCCGTGGCTGTCCATCATCATCCGCCAGCTCTACGGCGTGGCCGGGCAGTGCCACGACCGGCCGAGCGGCATGTTCAAGCGCGTCGCATGGCCGTCCGGGCATTGGGGCTCCATGCACATCTCCGGCGGCGTCTCGGCGGCCTATCGGCGCATCATCGCCGAATCGGACGATCCGGAGGCCAAGCAAGCGGAGATCGAAGCGCGGCTGGAAGCCCTCTCGTCGCCCTTCCGCACCGCCGAGGCGTTCAACATCGAGGACATCATCGATCCCCGCGAGACGCGCCCCATGGCGTGCGACTTCGTGCGCATGGCGCAGCCGCTGCTCGAGACCCAGCTCGGCCCCAGCCCAACGCCGTACATGCCCTAGCGCCCACGTCTGCGGATGGCCAGCCAGCCCTACAGACTCGTCCTGCGCCTGCCCGAGGAACTGCGCGTGCGCGTCGCCGAAGCCGCGCGGCGCTATCGGCGGAGCCTGAACTCGGAAATCGTCGCGCGCTTGGAGCACTCCCTCGGCGCATTGCCCGCCAACGCCACCGAGAGCGCCGTCGAGCCGCCCTTCTTCGCGCAGATCGAGACCGCGCTGCGGCACGACCTCTCGGATGAAGAAGACGCTCTGATCCGCATGTTCCGACGCCTCTCGCCGAAGCAGCGGAGCGCGTTGCTGAACTTGCTCAAGGGGTAGACTCGGCGGGAGGTCGTCGCAGCAGGAACGGGCTGCGTCGCCTAGGAGTGAGGCCGTCGCAGGCCGGACCATCGGCGTAGAACACGACGATCGGAGCTTTGGAGTGACCTATGGCACAAACGAACAAGACCAAGGGACCGCCAGTTGCTTGGGGTGTCGATGGCTGCCCTGCCGGATGGATCTACGTGGCGCTGCCCGAATCGGGCGAGTACCGCTACGGCGTCGTTCGGAACCTAGGCGAGATCGTGTGCATGGCGGGCGACGAGGATCGCGTGTTCGTGGACATTCCAATCGGGTTGCCGCACGACCAGTCGCGTCGCCAGTGCGACGATCAAGCCCGTGCCAAACTTGGCCAGCCGCGCGGCTCCAGCGTTTTCCCAGCGCCGGCGCGGGAGGCCTTGGGGGCATCCAGCTACGAAGATGCCTGTGAATGCAACAAGGACGTCACCGGCAAGAAGATCAGCCGCCAGACATACAGCATTCTCCCCAAAGTCCATGAAGTGGACAACCTCGTGCGCCACGACGAAAAGGCCCGCAGAATCGTCCAGGAGGTGCATCCGGAGTTGTGCTTCTGGGCGTTCAACGAGCGCCGCGCTTTGCGCCACAGCAAGAAGAAGCCGGACGGGCACGACGAACGTCTAGCCATCCTAGAAGAGCACTGGCCCCAGGCTCGTGACGTGGCCGGGAAAATACTGGATGGACTCGGCGACAAGAACGTGGAGCCAGACGACATCGTAGACGCGATGGTCGCGGCACTCACCGCCCGCCACAGGGCGCTGTGCGGCATTCCCGACGAACCGCAGACGGACGCCGCCGGACTGCCGATGCAGATGATCTTTGCTTGTACGGGGAGCGCACTTGCACAAATCGACTGGATTACTGTCGAGGGCTTCAGGAGCATCGCACGGCTAGAAAAGCTCCGGCTTGGGCCAGTCAACTTACTAATTGGTGCCAATGGTGCTGGAAAGTCCAACTTGATCGACGTATTCGCGCTCCTTCGGGCGCTGCGCCTCGGTCAGGTGGGCAAGTATGTGGCGCAGTCGGGCGGCGCGAACAGGAATCTCCACTTCGGCACCAAGGTCACGAAGCAGATCCGCATCGAGTTCTCCTTCGGCTGTGGCGATGAACGCTATCATGCGATCTTCGAGCCGACCGACAACGACGAGCTGCTATTGCACTCCGAGAGCAGCGCAAGCCCCGCTGTCCGAGAGCGCTCGGACCGGTGGCTCGTCTACCACTTTCACGACACGGGCCGCCGTGCGCCGATTCACCAAACATCGAACCTGGACGACAATCGGTCTTTGCACGAGAACGCCGGGAACTTGGCGGCGTTCCTGTATCGGCTGAAGAAGAAGGAGGCCACTACGTATAACAGGATCCAACATACGTTCCGCGTTGTTGCACCGTTCTTCGACGACTTCGTTCTCGAACCCCGAGCACTCAACGAACGGACGATTCGTTTGGAGTGGCGACACCGCGTGTCCGACGCCTACTTCGACAGCTCCACACTCTCCGATGGTTCGCTGCGCTTCTTGGCGCTCACGACGCTGCTGCTCCAGCCGGCCCACTTGCGCCCGTCAGTCATCGTGGTCGACGAGCCGGAACTCGGCCTGCATCCCCACGCCATCACCATACTCTGCTCGCTCATCCGAAGCGTCTCCGTGGAGACGCAAGTCATCCTCACCACACAGTCCCCGCTCGTCGTGGATCAATTCGATCCGCAAGATGTCGTCGTGGTCAATCGAGTGGATGGCAAGTCGGTGTTCGAGAGGCTGTCTGCGGATCGGCTCGAAGCGTGGCTAAAGGAATACAGCTTGGGCGATCTCTGGGTGAAGAACGAGCTTGGCGGTTGCTCAGCCTACGAAGGCGGGCACCGCAGCAAGGACCAAGACTGACATGCGTCTGTTGGTCCATGTCGAAGGCGCGACAGAAAAAGCGTTTGTCGATGGCGTCCTAGGGGCTCATTTGGCAGCGTACGGCTATTCATCCACAAGTGCGCGTTTGATCGGAGACCAGCGGTCGACGTCACACCGGGGCGGGGGCGTGTCGTGGTCCTCCGTACGGCGCAGTATCGTCCGGCACCTCAAGGACGATCGGCGAGCATTTGTCACCACCATGGTGGACTACTACGGTATGCCCCAAAGCAAATCGAGGCAATGGCCCGGACGTGTAGCTGCCAGCTCGCTTCCGTTGCGGCAGAGAGCAGAGGCGGTGCAGAACGCGATCGGCGCAGACATCGCCAAGCGCATGGGCGACGATTTCGACACTCGCCGCTTCATACCCTACGTCTCCATGCACGAGTTCGAGGCGCTGCTGTTCGCCGACTGTGAGCGGTTCGCCAGCGCCGTTGAACGACCAGACATCGCTGACGCTATGCAGAGCATCCTTGACCAGTTCGGCGATCCAGAGGCGATAGACGACTCCAAGGAAACCGCGCCTTCCAAGCGCATCCTCCAGCTCATGCCCAACTACAACAAGGTGGCGTTCGCGCCAATCGGCATCCAAATAGTCGGCTTGGAGGCGATTCGGTGGCGGTGCGCGAACTTCGCCCGATGGCTTGAGCGTCTCGAAGGCGTTGCGTCAACAGGACACGCGCCCGCCCAGACCAGTTGAGCGACGGCGGTCGCGGCCTTCAGTCTCCCATTTCCTCGAAACGCGCCAAGAACAGTGCGATGCGGCGGGCGTTGGCGCCGAGGTCGCCTTGGCCGACGCGGGAGACCGAGCGCAGGTCGATGCTGGCGCCGTCGCCGTCCGGGCGGATGCGCACCACCACGTCGTCCTTGAAGCCGAACCAGAACGTCGTCTCCGTGGCTTCGACGATGCCTTGCTCGGCGTCCTCGTTGACGACTTCCCAGCCGAGCCCGCGGGCGATGGCGGCGGCGCGTTCTAGGCTGGCCTGGGGACTGGTGGACGTGCGCAGCGTGGCGAGATCGGGGTAGCCGGCGGCTTGCGCGGCGGCGTCTTCCGCGTCGTATTCCAAGGCGTTGGTGCCGGGGCCGCGCAGGGCGACGATGGCGTCGAACGCCGGCGGGTCCTCGGGGTCGGTGGAGATGTTGTGGATGCCGGGCAGGGACATCGCGGTCAGAAACTGCTGGCCCATCCACGCCAGCACGAAGACGCTCGCCGCCACGCCGACGATGGCCGGCAGGCGGTCCGCCGGGCGGTTGCGCAGCGCGGCGCGAATGAAGGCGGCGACGCCGAGCACCAGCGAGACCACGGCCAAGAGGCAGCCGCCGAACAGGAACTGGAAGCCAAGGCCGAAGCTCCATGCGCCGAAGCGGGTGCCCAGGGCGCCGACTGGCAGCGCCAGGAGCGCGATGAGGCCGATGTAGAGGACGAACTTCGCCCACAGGCTTACGCCCTTCGTCTCGAATCCCGCCATCGCGTTCCGCTCCTCAAGTCCGTCGCTTCGATTATGCAGGATGGCGTTTGGCGATGCCGAGGCCGACCAGCCGCCGTGCCTTTCGGCCCTGCCCAGCTGCCTTACGCGCACTCGTTCGCCAAGAGGGCAGAGTAAGATCGCCTGCTCGAATCGCCACCTCGAACCAAGGAGCCCACCCGTGAACAGCGTCGACTACGTTGCCCGCATCCTCAAGCAGGAAGGGGTGGGCTGGATGGCCTGCTATCCGTCCAATCCGCTCATCGAAGCCGTGGCGAAGGAGGGCATCCGGCCGGTGGCCTTCCGCCACGAGCGCGGCGCGGTGATGGCGGCGGACGGCTACTCCAGGCTCTCCGACCGCAAGCGCTTCGGGGTGGTGGCGGTGCAGTCCCAGGCCGGGGCGGAGAACGCGGTCGGCGGCCTGGCCCAGGCCAATGCGGACAACGTGCCGATTCTGGCGCTGCCGGGCGGCAATCCGCTGGACATGTTCTTCGTGCGTCCGAACACCGTTGCCGCCAGAACCTGGGAGACGGTCGTGAAACGCGCCGAGGCGATCATGCGCCCGCAGCAGACCGGCCATGTGATGCGGCGCGCCTTCCACGCCTTGCGCTCCGGGCGGCCTGGGCCCGTGCTGGTGGAGATGCCGGCGGACGTCTGCATGGCCGCCATTCCAGATGGCGCGTTCGCCTACACGTCGCCGAAGCCCGCGCTCTACGCGCCGTCGGCCGGCGACGTGGCCGATGCCGCAAGGCAGTTGGTCGATGCCAAGGAACCGCTGATCTGGGCCGGCGCCGGCGTGATGTCCGCCGATGCGACCAGCGAACTGCGCGCGTTGGCCGAGCTGCTCGACGCGCCGGTGTATACGTCGATGCCCGGCAAGTCCGCCTTCGACGAACGCCATCCGCTTTCGGTGGGCGCTGGCGGGGGCACGACGCCCGCGCCGGCGCGCCAATGGCTCGACGACTGCGACGTGCTGCTGGCCGTCGGCACGTCGCTCACGGCAACGCCATACGGGCAGCGCATCTCAAGCGGCAAGTTCCTCATTCACTCGGTGATCGCCGACGACGAAATCAACAAGGACACGGCCGCCGACATCGGCCTGGTGGGCGATGCGAAGCTGGCCCTGGCGGCTTTGATCGATGCCGTGAAGGGGCTGATCGGCGAGGCCGGCGAGGAGGGCCGGCGCACCGGCGTCCGCGCGCGCATCAAGGACGCCAAGGACGAGTGGCTGCGGCAGTGGACGCCCTATCTGACCAACGGCGACGGCCCGCTCTCCCCATACCGCGTGATCCACGAGATGAACGAGGTGCTCGATCACGACAACAGCGTGGTCACCCACGACGCCGGCGCCCCCCGCGACCAGATCGTGCCGTTCTACGTCGCCACCGCGCCCCACAGCTACGTCGGCTGGGGCAAGTCGACGCATCTTGGCTTCTCCATCCCGCTCATGATCGGCGCCAAGATGGCGGCGCCCGAACGGATGTGCGTGAATCTCATGGGCGACGGCGCGTTCGGCATGTCGGGGCTGGACATCGAAACGTCCGCCCGGGCGGAAATCCCCATCACCACGATCGTCCTCAACAACGGCATCATGGCCACCTACCCAGGCGGCTTTCCGACCGCCCGCGAGCAGTTCGGCGTGTCGCACATGCAGGGCGACTACGCGGGCTTGGCGCAAGCGATGGGCGCGGAGGGCATCCGCGTCGACAAGGCCGCGGCGATGGCACCCGCGCTGCGCCAGGCGCAGCAGCTCAACGCCGAGGGGAAGACGGTGCTGATCGACGTGAAGACCCGCGCCGAAGACTCGCGCGCGCCGGCCCGCTTCGCCTGACGCCGCCCGTTTGGTCGCGCCATCCGATTAACCAAGCGCCTCCCCAAAGAACCGCACCGCCGCTTCGTCCACATACGTCCCCAAGCGCCAGTTCGACACGAAGCCGCAGTGGCCGCCGTGGGGCCACAGTTCCAGTTCGAGATCGGATGGGCGGGCGATTTGGCCGTAGCCGTCGCCGGGGATCACCGGGTCGTCCAGCGCGGCGACGATGCGCGTGGGAATCCGCATGGCGGCCAGACGGTCGCCGCGCAGGTCGTAGGCGGCGTAGTAGTCGCGGGAGTCGTTGAACGGCAGATGGCGCACCGCCAAGTAGTCGGTGATGGCGGCGACGGTGGAGAGCCCCATGGCGCCGCCGAGGTCGGCGTAGTCGCTTGGAAAGGCGCGCTGCTTGGCCGCCAGCGCATGTCGCCAATGGCGCACGAACCACAGTCGGTAGGCCACCCAGCCGCTGTCGATGGCGCGCACCGTCGCTGCGGGGGCCAGCACCGGGCTGATCGCCAAGCACGCTTGCAGCATCGGGTGCAGCGCCTGTTCGCAGGCCAGCCGAAGCGCGAAGTTGGCGCCAAGGCTGAAGCCGAGCACGCCGCCGGCGCGGCTCCCAGACGCTTCGCAACGCGCCATCAGCGCATTGCAGGCATCCAGCACTTCGCCGGTGCGCGCCGAATTGAACATGCCGCGATTGAGGTCCGCGCTGTCGCCGTGGTCGCGCAGCAACAGCCGCGCCACGCTGAAGCCCTGGGCGCGCAGCGCCGCTGCCGCCCGCAAGACGTAGCGCGAGTCGGTGTCGCCGAGCCAGCCGTGGATGACGATGACGAGCGGCGCGTTCGGCGCCCCAAGCGTCATCGCCGCGCACAGGCGAACGCCGTCGCGGCACGGCAGCACCACGCGCTCGGCCGGCAAGTCGCCCGGCGGAGGCGGCGCCCAACGCGACACCACCGTCTGCACATGGGGCGAACGCAGCAGCGGCGGGGGCGCGAAGGCAGTCATGGCCGGCCGCGCTTGGTGCAATACACTTGCATTCGTCGATTCTAAGTTGGTTGCCGATGAGGAGCGCGGCCATGCGCGTGAAGAACATTCGCTACACGGCGGGCGGCGGCGCCGAGATCGTGGACGTGGACGTGGGCGAGCCGGGCCCCGGCGAAGTGCAGGTGGAAGTGGCCGCCTGCGGCATCTGCTCCTGGGACATCCAGACCTTCAAGGCCGGCGGCGACTCCGCCTACGCCGCCCCGCCGGGGCACGAAGGCATCGGCTACGTCGCCAAGCTCGGCGCGGGCGTGGAAGGCATCGACGTCGGCCAGCGCGTGGCCGGCGGCGGCTTCGGACGGCTGCGCAACATGCCGGCCAACCGCGTCTACAAGATTCCCGAGTCCGGCCTCGCCGACGAGCACTGGATCGTGGAACCCGTCTCCTGCGTGGTCACCGGCATGGATCACTGCCATCTGAAGGCTGGCGAACGGCTGGCGATGGTCGGCTGCGGCTTCATGGGGCTGATGATGATCCAAGGCCTGGCCGGGGCCGGCGCGGATCAGCTCGTCGCCCTCGACGTGGACGAACGCCGCCTGCAACTCGCCTTGGAACTCGGCGCAACCGAAGCGCACAACGTCGCAGCGGAGGGCTTCGACGAGGTTCGCGCCGATCTGCGCGGGCGCGGCTTCGACACGGTGGTGGACACCAGCGGCGCACAGAGCGGCCTCGATCTCGCCACGGACATCGTGCGCCGCGCCGGCCGCATCAACCTGTTCGGCTGGATCAAGGGCGCCCAGGCGACCTTCGACCCCAACACCTGGCACGGCAAGGCCATCAGCGTGGTGAACTCCTCCCCCGCCGCCCAGGTGCGCGACCCCTTCCCGCCCGCCATCCGGCTGATCGACAAGGGAATCATCGACTTGCAGCCACTGGTGACGCACATGGTGGACATCGACGAGTACCCCGGCTTCATGGCCGGCGTGACCACCGGGCAGGTGGACGGCTACATCAAGGGCGTGGTGACGCACAGCGCGTAACGGCAAACAAGCGGCACCCGGCAGGCGCTGCCGGAACCGCCCGCAACGTGCCGAGAGGCCGCTCCTGAGCGCCAATTTATCCTTGCTAATTTAACGGTAACCGTTAAATTAGCAGGGATGGATATTGAACGACACGCCAAGCACACAATCCTCCGCAGCCTTGCGGAAGCGCCCGCGGTCGCGCTCCTCGGGCCGCGCCAGATCGGCAAGACGACGCTCGCGCGGGACATCGCCGCCGACATGCCGGACTGCCTGTACTTGGACTTGGAGAATCCCAACGACCGAGCCCGCATGGCGGACCCCGCTCGGTACCTCGCCGCCCATGCGGACCGCTTGGTGGTGCTTGACGAGATTCGGCGAACGCCGGAGCTGTTCCCAGTGCTGCGCGGACAAATCGACGCCAGACGCCGGGAAGGAAAGCGCAGCGGCCAGTTCCTCCTGCTCGGCTCCGCCTCCGATGCGCTGATGAAGCAGACGTCCGAATCCTTGGCCGGGCGCATCATCTACGACGAACTGCCGGGGCTGACCACCCTAGAAGTCGGCGCCGGCCCCGCGCAACAGCGGCTCTGGGTGCGCGGCGGCTTCCCCGACGCCTTCACCGCCAGAAGCGACAAGGCGAGCGCGCGCTGGCGGCTCAACTTCCTTCGCACCTACTTGGAGCGCGACATCCCGCAGTTCGGCGTGCGCGTGCCGGCGCCCACGTTGCGGCGGCTGTGGACGATGCTCGGCCACCACCAGGGCGGCCTGCTCAACGCATCGGAACTGGGGCGCAGCATGGCCGTCTCCACGCCGGCGATCACACGCTACGTCGATCTGCTGGTGGACTTGATGCTGGTGCGCCGTCTGCCGCCCTACTTCGTCAACGTCGGCAAGCGGCTGGTGAAGATGCCCAAGGTCTACGTGCGAGACAGCGGCGTTCTGCACTCGCTGCTCGGCCTGCAAACGCACGACGACCTGCTCGCCCACCCCATCGTCGGCCCTAGCTGGGAAGGCTTCGCCATCGAGAACCTGCTGGCCGCCGCGCCCTTCGGAACGGACGCCTACTTCTACCGCACGCGAGCCGGCGCCGAGATCGACCTCCTGCTGCTGCTGCCGAACCGCCAGCTTTGGGCCATCGAAGTGAAGCTGGCGTCAACACCAAGCATCGGCAAGGGCTTCGTGCTCGCCGCCGAGGACGTTCGCGCAGACGAGCGCTTCGTCGTCCACTCCGGCGACGACGCCTTCCCCCTCAACGAAAACACCCTCGCCATCCCTTTGCCGACCCTCATGGAGCGCTTGCGGGAGGTGGACTGATGCACGCCGTGCGACGTACCCGCTGAGCTTACCGCGCCTTCAGCGGCAGATCGAAGGCCGCCCCGGCCGCGTTTTCAATGCTGATGGTGAAGTTGTCGCCGTTGCGGGTGTAGCGCAGTTTGGCGATCTCGGCTTCGGAGATGGCCTCGAAGGCGACGGTGTTGTCGCCGAGGTCCACCAGCTTCATCGTCGATGGTTCGGGGGTGCGCGGCTTGTAGCCTGGGTCCCACTGTTGCAGGCGCAGCGTCAGGCTGCCCTCTTCCTCTTCGATGACGATCATCTCCACCATGCTGGTCTTGCCGTCGCCGGTCATGCGCACCAAGGCCTGAATGGAGCCGGCCTTCGGCGTCGTCCAGTTCTCCTCCAGTTCGCCTGGGCCCACTGGGCCGGCCCAAGTGCCGGTCATCCAGCCCAGCGCCGAGACCGACGGCGCTTCCTCGGCGGATGCCGCCTCCTCGCTCGCCGCACCCTCCGCAGTGGCCGCATCCTCCGCGCCGGCGAGTCCGCACAGCAACGCGATTGCCCCCGCACAGCTTGTGAATCGCTTGTTCATCTCCAATCCCCTTGTGAACAGGCGCGGGAGCATGGCGCACTCCGGCGCGGCGAACAACCGCGCCGAAGGCCAACCGCGAGCGTCCGTCGCCCCCTCAGCGGCTCCCCCATCAACCCACCATCGCCCGGCCAGTGGTATGCTCGCTGTCTTCGCGCTCTGACGGTGGCGCTCGAAACTCGCCTTCGCCACGCGCAAGGGCTGCATGTCGTCTCGCTTCCCTGCGCTTGGCCGAACGAAGGCATGGATTCGCTCGTTTCCCGCATCGACCACGCCATTCGCCCGTCCGGGCGGGTGTTCCACGGCTGGTGGATGGTGCTTGGGGCGGCGGGCATCCAGCTGCTCTCCGGGCTGCTCCTGATGCACTCATTCGGTGCCTACGCGGTGGAGATGCAGCGCGATTTCGGCTGGAGCAAGACGGTCATCGCCGGCGCCTTCGCCCTCACCCGCGTCGAGAGCGGGCTGCTCGGGCCGCTGCAAGGCTGGCTGGTCGATCGCTTCGGGCCGCGGCTCATCCTGCGCATCGGCCTCGCCGCGTTCGCTGGCGGCTTCGTGCTGTTCGCGTTCGCGGATTCGATCTTCACGTTCTATCTGGCCTGGGCGGTGATCGCCGTCGGTTCCGGTCTCGGCGGCTTCGCCACCCTCACCGTGGCCATCGTCAACTGGTTCGACCGGCACCGCGCCAAGGCCGTGGCGGTGTCGCAACTCGGCTTTTCGCTGGGCGGCCTTGGGGTGCCGATCGTCATTCTCAGCCTGGAACTCTTCGGCTGGCGCTGGACGGCGGCGATCTCCGCCCTCGCCGTGCTGGCCATCGGCTTGCCGCTGGTGCAGCTTGTCCACCATCGCCCGGACGCGAAAGGCGAAGTGCCGGACGGTACCGCCGTGCCCCATCCCGCGGCGAAGACCCAAACGCGGCGCAAGGACCGCGACCTCAACGCAAGAGAAGCCATGCGCACGCCGGCGTTCTGGCTGATCTCCACCGGCCACGCGCTGGCGCTGCTCACCGTCTCGGCGACGATGGCGCATCTGGTGACGCACTTGACCGAGAGCGAGAGCTTGCGCTTCACGCTGCTTGAGGCAGGCTTCGTCGTCACGTTGTTGACGGCGTGCCAAATGACCGGACAGCTCGTGGGCGGCTGGCTTGGCGACCATTACGACAAGCGCCTGGTGTGCGTCGGCTGCATGTTGGCGCACGGCGCAGGCTTCGGCTTCCTGGCGTTCGCCGTCAACGAGGCGATGATCGTGGCCTTCGCCCTGCTGCACGGCTTCGGTTGGGGCGTGCGCGGGCCGTTGATGGTGGCGCTGCGGGCGGACTACTTCGGCGCAGCGTCCTTCGGCACCATCATGGGGTTCTCGTCGCTGGTGGCGATGTTCGGCATGGCCGTCGGGCCGGTCTTCGCCGGCGCGATGGCGGACGTGTTCGGCGATTTCGTGCTCGGCTTCGCGATTCTCGGCGCTGGTTCGGCATTGGGCGCGGTGCTGTTTGGCGCGGCAAAGAGGCCGGTGCGATGAACGCGACGGCAGCAGATGCCACGCGGCTGCGCATCGTCAGCTGGAACGTCAACGGGCTGCGGGCCTGCGTGCGCAAGGGCTTTCTCGACTTCCTCGAAGCGTCCGGCGCGGACGTGGTCGGCATTCAGGAACTGCGCGCCTTGCCCGAGCAACTGCCCGCGGAAGCGCGCTCGCCGAAGGGCTGGCACGCCGCGTTCTCGCCGGCCGAGCGCAAGGGCTACAGCGGCGTGGCGCTGTTCTCCCGCCAAGCGCCGACGCGCATCGAGACCACGCTGGGCATCGACGAATACGACGTGGAGGGGCGCTTGCTGATCGCGCACTTCGGGCGCATGGCCATCGCCACCGTCTACTTCCCGAAAGGCAGCGGCCCGAACCGCGACAACAGCCGCGTCCCCTACAAGCTCGGCTTCTACCAAGCGCTGTTCGAGCGCCTGCAGCAGCTGCGCCGGCGCGGGCCGGTGTTCGTGCTGGGCGACTACAACACCGCGCACACGGAACTGGACCTCGCCCGCCCGAGGACGAACGCCAAGACCAGCGGCTTCCTGCCGGAAGAACGCGCCGAACTCTCGCGCTGGCTCGCCGCCGGCTGGAGCGACACCTTCCGCCGCCAGCATCCGGGCGAACCCGGCCACTACACCTGGTGGCGGCAATGGGGCAATGCCCGCGAAGACAACGTGGGTTGGCGCATCGACTACGTGCTGGCTTCGCCCTCGGCTAAGCGCCGCGTGCGCGACGCCTTCATCTGGCCGCAGGTGACGGGCTCCGACCACTGCCCGGTGGGCGTGGACGTCGCCCCGTAGCCCTAGCCAAGCGTTGCGAGGAAGTCCTTCACCGCGTCGTTGAACTCCTCCGGCTTCTCGAAATAGGTCGAGTGGCCAGCGCCCTGCACATGCACCAGAGACGCGCCGATGTCTGATGCCACCGACGCCAGCACGTCCGGCGGAAAGAGCGGGTCCAAATCGCTCGACAGCGTCCGAAACGGCACGCCGCAGCCCCGCACCGCCGCTGGCGAGAGGTACACCGCATCCTCCCGCAAGTTCGGACGCGCCTCGGTGTTGTATGAAGAAATCTGCCGATAGAGCAGCGCGCCAGCGGGATTGCGGGCTGCGAACTCCGGGCTGAAGGCGCGGTTCACCAAGCCGCCGGCCGCGGCCAGGCGCTGCGCCAACTGCTTCATGTTGGCTTCAGTGGTGGGCGTGCGCACTGCGCCGGGCGTATTCGCCAGCAGCACGCCGCGAACACGCTGCGGGAAATGCACGGCGGCGCGAACGCCGGTCCAGCCGCCCATGGATTGGCAGACCAGCACCGCATCCTCGAACTCGGCGGCGTCCATCACGGCCAGCAAGTCGTGCTCGAAGCGCACCGCGCTCTGCAGCTCCGGCGGGCAGGCGGAGCGGGCGAAGCCGCGGTGGTCGAAGACGGCGACGCGGTGCGTCTGGGCAAACACCGGCACCTGCTGCCACCAGCTCGTGGCGTTGCCCCCGGCGCCGTGGGCGAAGACCAGCGCCGGCCCCTGCTCGCCGTGGGTCTCGAAGTAGATGTCGATGTCGTCGCTCTTGACGTAGGGCATCGCATTTCTCCGGTTGTATCCGCAGCCGATTGGTAGCAGTCTATCGCCACAGGCTCAAGTGGCTTCGCGGAGGGAAATCGCCATGTCCAAACCGATCACGGATTCGCCGAAGAAGGCGAGCCGCCGCTCGTTCATCGAACTGCTGGCCTTCGCCGGCGTGGGCAGCCAGGTGCTGCTGCAAACCCGCGACGCCCGAGCCGCGCTCTCGGCCGCCCAGGAAGCGGCGGACGCAGCCGCCGGCGAACCGTGGCCGGAGATGACCTACCGCACCCTGGGGCGCACCGGCTTCCGCGCCAGCCGCCTGGTGTTCGGCTGCGGCGCGTCGCTCTCCGGCGACCCCAAGGACCGCCTGCTGAACGTGGCCTTCGAGCACGGCGTGAACGTCTTCGACGTGGGCTACCGCGGCTACTACAAGGACGCCGAGCGCAATCTGGCCGCCTTCGCCAACGCCCACCGGGACGACATCTTCCTGATCTCCAAGGGCGCGGTGCCGGTGGCGGCGGACGAACAGGTGGACGCGGCCGTGGCCAAGCGCGCCGCCAGCGCCTGGACGCTGCTCATGGAGGAGAGCCTGCGCGAACTGCAAACCGACCACGTGGACGCCTACTACCAGATGGCCGCCAACAACCCCGCCCTGGTGCGCGCCGAAGAGATGCACCGCGCCTTCGAGGACGCCAAGAGCGCCGGCAAGGTGAGCTTCTCCGGCGTCTCCACCCACGAAAACGCCCAAGAAGTGCTGGAAGCCGCCATCGAAACCGGCGCCTACGACCTCGCCATGATCGCCATCACCCCCGCCGGCTGGTACGACTGGAACAAGCGCGAAATCCTCGCCGACACGCCGGACATGGCGCACCTGGCCCCGCTCTTGGCCCAGGCACGGGAGGCCGGCATCGGCTTGGTGGGCATGAAGGTGGGCCGCCTCCTGGCCGGCCGCTGGTGGGCCGGCGGCGGCAACGCCTCGGCCTTCGACGGCTACTACGACGAGCAAGTGATGGCGAGCAGCCTCTCGCCGTTCCAGCGCAGCTATGCGTATGTGCTGGCGCACGGGATGGACGTGGTGAATGCCGATGTGCAGGACTACGACATCCTGAAGGAGAACTTCGTGGCGGCGGCGAGGGCGGAGGAGTATTTTGGGGGGGCGGTGTAGGGCGTTGACGCGGCAATCCGTCCCTTAGGCGCGGCCTTGATGCCCGAACCGTCGCATGAGCAGCGCGTACGGCGCGTCATCGACGCTCCCAAGCGCGAGGATGCGCCTCTGCCGGAGGGAGTGGATCGAGGCGATCTGATCTACCGCGTCTGCCTCGGCGCCCGGCAAGTTCTCGAGGCCCGCCCCGATGGTCACGAGATCATGATGCGCCGCGAACCACCGGCGTCGGATTGGCCGGCGATTTGGGCACGGCTCAATCGGCAATATCGCAATCGGAACGTGTGACACGACATTGGAGGGCACATGGGCTACGAAATGATCTCCGAACCGAAGGCCATAGCCGATGCATTTGATCGGTTCGTGCGGGCGCTCGGAATCCCCGAGTTCGAAAGCACGGAAAGCCACGACGGATTCCAAGCCCACCGAGAGGTCCGCCCCAGCCGCGTTTCAAGCGACATCGGTGCACACAGCGGCGTCCGGCAGATGAGGGATTGCGTGAAGCTGATCCCGATTGGCTACAAGGGAACAGTGATGATCAACATATGCTCGACGGCGGCACCTAGGGGCGCAGCAGGGTCAATAGTTGCCGATGAACAGGGAAGGAAGTACCTCGCACACTCCGGGGGGTTCAATGCAAGGGCGCGTCGTGAGTTGTTCGAAAGGAACACTAAGGGTGACCCAAAGTGGATCAACGTGGCGGAAAATGGCGAGGTCAAATCGACGTATTTGGTTACTCCACTTGAGGGAATCGATGACGCCGACATCGTAGCAAATGTCGGACGTCTTGTTCGAAAGTGCTTCGCGCCCAACTCAAGTTCAGTAGCACCTACGGTCGATCACTCAATGTCGGATTTGCCGCCACTCAATCGCGTCCTTTTCGGACCTCCCGGAACCGGCAAGACATTTGATGCAGTCTCTGAAGCGGTGAAAATCATCGACGACACAGACGATCACGAGGATCGTACGCTGTTGACGAGGCGTCTAAATCAACTTTTGGAGGAAGGACGTGTGGAATTCGTCACCTTCCATCAGAACTATGCCTACGAGGACTTCATCGAAGGCATCCGGCCGGTGCTTGGCAAGGACCAGAATGAGCTACGCTACGAGCTTCGAGACGGCATCTTCAAGCAGATCGCCGAGAGTGCGAGCCAAGACCCGAAACAACCCTATGTGCTCATTATCGACGAAATCAACCGCGGCAACATCGCCAAGATCTTCGGCGAGCTGATCACGCTCATCGAACCCTCCAAGCGTCTCCGCCCGCAGAGTGCCGAGAGCCGACCTGATCGACAGGACATTGGCAGCGACGAACTGAGAACGAAGCTGCCGTACTCCCAGGACCGGTTCGGCGTGCCGAACAACCTCTACCTCATCGGCACGATGAACACCGCCGACCGGGGCACTGCGCTGCTGGACGTGGCTTTGCGGAGGCGCTTCGACTTCGTGGAGAGGATGCCGAACCCAGACCATGGCGGCGTCGTAGAAGACATCGAGGGCGTGAACGGACGCACCCTGTTGCGGGTCATCAATGGCCGCATCGTCGAGAAGCTGGATCGGGAGCATCAGATCGGCCATACCTACCTCCTAGGCGTCAAAACCCTTGAAGCACTCAAACGGGCTTTCCAGAACCGAGTCGTCCCACTGCTACAAGAGTACTTCTACGACGACTGGGAGAAGATGCGCGGTGTGCTGAACGACAACGCCTTCATTACGAGACGCGAAGGCGTCGAGCGTCCCGTGTTCGATGTTCTGCCGCCGGACGACAATCTCTGGCTGGACGCCAAGGAGTACCAACAGATCTACAGTAGCAACAGCGGTGTCACAGACGGCGAGTAGCCATATCGTCGTTCGAGAGCATAAGCCGCTCGATGGACTTGATGATCGTGATCTGAACGATCTCAAGGACTTCGCACTGGCAAACGCGGTGGACGACGAGGGCAACCCACGCTCCGTGCTGACGCTCTTAAACGGGCAACTCCACGCCCGCAATCACGTTGGCATCATCGAGACGCGGGGCGGCACCGTCGTTGAGATTCTGCCGAAGGTCGAGTTCGACTGCGACGAGGACGCCCGCAAGGTGTTCCTCAAGATGCTCCGTCCATACCGCGACCGCGCCACGCGTCATGTGCAGTTCGATCAAGCGAGCATCAGGTCCCTCCACCGGTTCAACATGCTGCAGGTCTTCATCCGGTTGTTCTTGGACGACTTGGTGCGCCTCACGCAGCGCGGCTTGGCCCGCCACTACCAGAACGTGGAAGACAATCTGCCCTGCTTGCGCGGGCGCATCCAGTTCACCGAGCACATCCGCCTCAACGCCGCCAACGGCGCACGGTTCTACGTCTCCTTCGACGAGTTCACTGCCGATCGCCCGGTGAACCGCCTGATCCACACGACCATCCATCGCCTCCGCCCCATCGCGCATCCAGACCACCGACAGTTGCTCCACCAGCTCCGCATCTGCTTCGCCGACGTGCCGCGCTCGACGCGCCCCGATGTGGACTGGAAGCTCCGCCAGATCGACCGCTCAATGAGCCACTACGACACCGTGATGGCGTGGGTCGGGCTCTTCCTCTTCAACCAAGGCTTGGCGACCTTCTCCGGCGAGCACGTCAACCGGGCATTGCTGTTTCCGATGGAGAAGGTGTTCGAGGACTACGTTGTCGATGCGTTTCGCCGTCATCAGACGCGATACCGGGTGTGGGCGCAGGGGCCGCAGAGACGATTCGCGGTCGGTGAGGATGGGAGCCCCGTGTGGCTAAGGCCGGACGTCGCCCTAATGTGTGGCGGCAAAGTGCGCTTCGTGTTGGACGCCAAATGGAAGCACGGCATCGTGCAAGGCGACATCTATCAGATCTACAGCTACGGTCGGAAGTTTGGTTGCCGTGCGGTGGCGTTGATCTATCCCAGCACAAAGGATTTTAGACGCCGGTTCCGCTACGAATTCAACGACAGCGTGTGCGGTCAGCCCCTAACCCTCTGGTGCTTCCCCTTCGACTTGGAAGAGCCGCGACGCAGCGTCGAGCACATCTTGAGCGACCTCCACAGCGATCCCGGCTAGGTCGCCTACGGCCGCCACTCCAAAAGCGCCTCCAACTCCGCCAATGCCTCGAGGTCCTTCGGCCTTCCAGCGGCGCGTTTGGCGCGGATGAGTGCAGGCAGATTCAAGCAGCGGCAGCGGTGCCGGAAGATCTCCACCTCGATGGTGTGCGGCAGAAGGGCCTGGTAGTCGCCGCCGCCGGGGATTTCGCCAAGCAGGTCGATGTCGCCGAGGTCCGTGGTGAGCGTGAAGTTCAAGCCGCGCTTGATGGTCGCCGCAGACCACTCGAAGGGCAGGCCGGCCGGTGCGCCGCGCAGATAGGGCGAGTGCGGGCGCAACGCTCGAGCGAGGCGTTCGATGTTGCGTGGTTCCCGCGAGTAGACGAAGTCGACGTCTTGCGTCAGCCGGGCCGAGCCGTGAACCGTGGCAGCCAGGCCGCCGACCAAGACGGCCTCGACGCCCGCTTCCTCGAAGGCGCGCAGCACCGCGGCGAAGTCGATCAATCGGCCGCCTCCCGGCCGGCCCGCCGCGCTTCTTCCGCCAATCGCTGCAGCGCCATCAGGTTGCGCACTCTCTCATCCACCGATCGCCGCAGGTTCTCCCGCAGCAGCGTCATGTCGATGTCGCGCTTGTAGGCTTCCACCACCGGGTCTGGCTCGAACTCGCTTTCGTACATCCTTGCGCTTCCGTCATGTCGTCGCCGGCGCTGGTCAAGGCTGCGGCAGCCCGAATCGCCGCCGAAGGTCCTCCGGAGTCGCCACTTCGTCCAGCCCTGCTTCCGCCCGCTCGCTCGCTTCGAACAAACGTCGCGCGTTCTTCGGCGAGCGCAGCAGATGCGCCGTCTCGAACCAGCCCGCCAGTTCGTCGGCGGCAATCAACGCCACCGCCTCCTTGCCGCGCCGCTGGATCAGCACGGGTTCTCGCGTGTCCGTGACTTGGTCCAGCAATGCCGCCAAGTTCTGCCGCGCCTGCGTGTAGTTGGCCTCTCGAAACACCGTGAACGCTCGTCTTGAAGCACCGCAACCATGTGCGCTTGTCGTTCCGACGTCAAGGATTGGCAATGCTCTCATGCGAGGGGCAAGCCCTCGCGCTCCCCGGCGTGACGTCGTCGCCGCTTCGCACGCCAGCCAACGCCAATCCAGGGCGCGGTTCAGCTCCTGCAAAAGGCGGCACGTCCCACGGCAAGTTTTGGCCGAAGCGCGAGCCCCGCCAAAGTGTTGTACCCTTAGCGGCAGATCGGCAGTGGAGTACGGATTTGCCAACGCATTGGATTGAAAGGACATTTGAGCCCGTTCTGACGGCGCCAGCGGAACATCTGCGGCTGTTCCCCGTTTGGCTTCTGCTGGGACCGCGGCAAGTCGGCAAGAGTTCGCTGCTTGCCAAATGCGCCCAAGGCCACGCCTACGTCAGCCTCGACGACCTCGCCGAGCGGGAGCGCGCGAATCGGGATCCGGTGCTCTTCATGCGCGACCTCAGCCCGCCGTTCGTGATCGACGAGATCCAGTATGCGCCGATGTTGCTGAGCCCCATCAAGCAGATGGTGGACACCCAGGAACTGGCGCCGGGCGCCATCCGGCTCACCGGATCGCAGAACTTCCAAGTCATGGAGGGCGTCACGGAGACGCTCGCCGGCCGCGTTGCCGTGCTCAATCTGCTCGGTCTGTCGGACGACGAAAAACAGCTGGCCGCGGCGACGTCTCCCCACGACTACTTCCAGGCCATGCTGGAGACGGGATTTCCAATGCTGCACGGCGTCACCGAAGGGCCAAGCCGAGACCTGTACTTGTCCTCCTACCTGCAGACCTACATCGAACGCGACATCCGCGAACTGATGCGGATCGAAAAGCGCCGCGAGTTCGAGACCTTCGTTCGGCTGTGCGCACTGCGCACTGGGCAGGTGGTGAACTTTCAGGATTTGGCGCGGGATGCGGCGGTGTCGCCGACCACCGTGCGCGATTGGCTCAGCCTTCTCGAAGACTGCTTGCTTGTGCGATTGGTGACGCCGTACCACACCAACCGAACGCGCCGCATGACCAAAAACCCGAAGCTGTACTTCCTCGACGCAGGCTTGAGCGCCTGGCTCGGCGGTTGGCGCGGCGTTTCCGAAACACGTCTCGGCCCAATGAGCGGCGCTCTGTTCGAAACGCATGTTCTTGCGGAGATTCTCAAGCGCTTCTCGCATCGGGCGCTGCAAGCGCAAGTGCATTTCTGGCGTACGCGGGACGGACAGGAAGTGGACTTCCTAGTGGAGACGGGCGGCGAGGTGTTTCCGGTGGAGGTCAAGCTCGGTGCGCCACGGCACGAACGCTTGGCGCCCCTCGACAAGATCGCGGATGCGAACTGGCGGCGTGGGCAGATCGTCACACTCGCCGCCGAAACTGCCGTGCCCTTCGACGAGCAGTGGACGATGTGCCCGCCGGGGCTGCTCGACTTCGGCGTGTAGCGCCGCGCGCGCTTCGGAGAGAATGCTGCGGCTTGCGTCCCTCTAACCAAATCGCTCCGCCGCCGGCCGCAAGCTGATCGCCGTTTCGTTGCCCGGCCGGGGGCGGAACGGCACGTTCTGCGCCATCACCAGCGAGCAGACGGCGAAGGCCGTGCCGATCAGGAAGACGACGGCGTGGGAGTCGAGCCAGATGTAGCCCAAGAGCGCGGGAATCACCACCGCGGCGATGTGGTTGATGGTGAAGGAGACGCCGGCCGTGGAGGCAATGTCCGCTGGGTCGGCGATCTTCTGGAAGTACGTCTTGATGGCGATGGCGAGCGCGAAGAACATGTGGTCCAGCACATACAGGCCGGCGGCGATGTAGGCGTTCTCCACGAAGGCGTAGGCGGTGAAGACGCCGATCAGGCCGATGTATTCCACAGTGAGGGCGCGGCGTTCGCCGATGCGTCCGATCCATGCGCCGATGCGCTCCGCGAACAGGAAGTTGAACAGGTGGTTGACGAGGAACAGCGCGGCGATGTTCGCCGCCGAATAGCCGAACTTCTCCACCATCAGAAAGCCGGCGAACACCACGAAGATCTGCCGTCGGGCGCCGGAGAGGAAGGTCAGGCTGTAGTAGAGCCAATAGCGCGAGCGCAGCACCACTTCCTTGCGCTGGGGCGTCTTGGACGGGAAGTGCGGGAAGCGCGTCAAGGCCAGCGCGATGAGCACCGCTGCCCCGCCGGCGGCCAGGTAGATCCAGTGGTAGGCGAGGCTGAAGACTTCCAGCACCACGTACATCAGGGCGAACGCCACCAGCGAGGTTGCCGAACCCACGGCGATGAGGCGGCCGAGAATGCGCGGGGCTTCGTCCTTCGAGAGCCATTGCAGGGAGAGGGACTGGCGGATCGTCTCGAAGTAGTGGAAGCCGATGGACATGAGCACGGCGGTGAAGTAGAGGCCGTACTCGCTCGGAAAGTAGCCGGTGATGGCCACGCCAACGCCGAACAGCGCCACCGCGAGCACGGCGAAGGTCTGCTCGCGCAGCACCAGGATGACGAACACCGCGGTGAAGGCGAGGAAGCCAGGCACTTCGCGCAGGCTTTGCAGGATGCCGATTTCGCGCCCGGTGAACGCCGCCTGCTCGATGGCGAAGTTGTTCAGGAGTGCCTGCCAGGCGGCGAAGCCGAGCGGCATCGCCACGCTCGCCAGCACCAGAAAGCCCACCGGCGTGCGCCACTTGGGCGTTGCCTTGCCGTCCGGGGCGCCGCCGGATATCTGTTCCACGCGCACCCGCTCAGCCGTCGTAGAAGCCGCGCGGATGAATGCCGAACAGCCGCCGTTCGCGCTCCGAGACGATCTCCGGCAGCACGGCCGCATCGATGTGGTTGACGACGCTGGTGGGCTTCACCCGCTGCGCGATGTCGCGGCGCGCGTAGTGGACTTGCAGAAAGAAGCGCCCGCGGTCGCCTTCGCGGGTCGGCAGTCGGCGATGCCAGACGTCCGACACGAACAGCGCCACGTCGCCGGCCTTCGCCACCAAGGGCAATGCCTCGCGGCCCAAGCAGCGCAGCGTCTCGTCGTCGCGCCGATCGGCGGGCGGCGGCTGGCCGCTCTTGTGGCTGCCGGGAATCACCGCCGTCGGGCCGCATTCGATGGGGCAGTCGTCGAGGAAGATGTGCGCGCCGACGGCGAACACCGGATAGGGCATCTGCTCCGGCCATGTCGTCCCAGGCGGCCTCGGCAGATGCGGCCCGGCGTCGATGTGCCAGCCGCCACCGCCGTGGCGGTGTTCCGCGCCGGCCTTGTTGCGCCAGCAGGTGTTGGCGATGACGTGGCAGTCCTCGCCCAAGAGCGGTTCGATCACGTCCAGGATGGAACGCGCCGCCACAAGACGCCGCGCCGCGGGACACTTGTTGAACATCGCGTAGCGGAAGTCGTCGTCGTGAACCCGGGCGCGGCCATCCGGCGGCTCGGATTCGTAGACGCCCACGATCTCGGCGCGCGCGGATGCCAATTCGTCTGGCGCAACGGCGCCCGGCAGCAGCGCGTAGCCTTCCTGCTCCAGCTGCGCGCTCGCCTCCGGCGCAGGTTCTTCCCGCGGCAGCAGATAGCCGCCGACGCGCCTAAGCACTTGCCGCCTCGCCGCCGATGGCCCACGGGTTGTCGCCCTCGCCGGCGACCGTCGTGCGCTTCATCACGCGGCGCTCCGCGAACGGCCACGGATGCCCGCGATGCAGCACGCAGCGGTTGTCCCACACCGCCAGATCGCCGCGCCGCCACTGGTGGCGGAACAGGCGCGGCGGCTGGCAGGCGTCGTCCGTCAACTGGCGCAGCAGCGCCCTGCCCCGCTCCACCTCCATGCCCACAACATGGGATGCATGACGCCCAACGTACAGGTTCTTGCGCCCGGTGGCCGGATGGGTGCGCACTACCGGATGCTGCACCGGCGGCAGCGCGTCCCACTCCGCCGATGTGAGGATGGTGGCGCCGCCGACCTGCTGGCCTTGGGACCACGCATAGGAGTGAACGGCGGTCAATCCTTCCAAGCGCCGCTGCGTCGCCGCATCGAGCGCGTCCCACGCCGCCCGCATGTCCGCCCACTCGGTATCGCCGCCGTTCGCCGGCACCTCCACGGCGCGCAGCAGCGATGCCTTGGCGCCGACCTTCTTGAAGGACGAATCGGTGTGCCAGGAACGGTTGCCCTTCAGAAACAGGCCGAGCTTGTCGTCCGGCTTGGCAACGGCGCCGTCTTTGCCTACGTTCGAGAGCAGCGAAATCTCCTGCCGCTCGGTGCGCTGGGAAAGCGTACGTTCGAGCGGCCCGAAACGGCGGCTGAAGGCGATGTGCTCCGCCTCGCTCAAATGCGCTTCGGGAAAGACCAGCACCGCATGGCGATGGAACGCATCCTCGATCCGCCGCCACTCGCCTTCGCCGAGCGCCGCCAAGCGCGCGTCTCGAACGACCGCGCCCAATGTCCCCTCGCCCGGTTCGATGCGCACGCCGCCAACTCCAGCCCAAAAGGCGATTCTGCCACAGCGAGCGCGACGCCAAGCTAGCTCGCTCGCGCAACTCGGGGGCCGCCCGCCCAAACGTGTTTGGCGGCAGACCGAATGCCAAAGCGACTCCGGCGCGTTGCCGTGCTTGCGGCTGCGTCAAAGTCGGCCATAGTATTCGTACGCCGGCATCCCGACGGCGGCATGGCGCCCCGCAGACATGCTGTGGAGGCTTGGAGGGTTCTGACCGTGGACACCTGCGCTCTCGATCCGTTCGCCCTGCGGCAGTGCCGGCTTGCGGCGCGTGTTCTCGGCGCACTCGCCGGCCTTGCGCTCCTTGCCTTCCTCGCCGGTTGCGGCGTGCAGTCCACGGTGCAGGAGGTGCGCCAGGCGCAGACGGACTTGGGCGAACATTCCATCGTCATCCTGTCGCGCAAGCACAAGACCCAAGGCGAGACCGAGGACGATTTCGTTTCCTGCGTCAGCGATGGCGTCAGTTCCGGCGAGCATCCGCTGCCGGTGCTTGGCGAGCAGGAGTTTGTCGACGCCACCTTCCCGTGGTTCGAGCCGCGCACCGCGCCGATCACCATGGACGACCTCGCCAAGGTCATCAATCGGCCGTTGATCGCCGAGCGCATTCAGGAGATCGGCGTGCGCTACCTGGTGTGGATAGAAGGCACCACGCAGCGCTCGGACGAAGGCGGCAGCCTGCAATGCACGGTGGTCACCGGCGGCATTCCCGCCTGCTTCGGCTTCCTCTCCTGGGAGAACGGCGCCAACTACGAGGCGTCGGTGTGGGACGTGCATCGGGGCATGAGCGTCGGCACGCTGAGCTCGGAGGCGTCCGGCACCAGTTTCGTGCCGGCGGTGGTCGTGCCGGTGCCCTTCATCGCCCGGGTCCGGCAGAAGGCGTGCGTCAATCTTTCCGAACAGATCAAGGGGTTCCTCGGCCCAACGGCCTGACCGTGGTTGCGGTAGGCTTGGCCGCGGCATGTGAACGCGGACGGGCGAATGAACGGGCGCTCCGCCAATCCGATCCTTCGGACGGGCCCAGCGGGCATGTCGCCTGCCGCGGTGCGGTCTGGTTGGCGCATTGCCGCGCTCTCCGCCGCGCTGCTCCTTGTCGGCTGCAAGGGCGGCGCCACGGTGACGGTGGACATCGACGTGCCACGGCCGTTGGTGGCGCCGCTGCACGTCACGATGGGCGTGTACTTCGACGACACGCTGCAGAGCTACATCCACCGCGAGGAGCTTGAAGACCACGGCGCCTACAGCATCGACATCGGCGCTTCCCAGGCGCCGGTGTTCGCCCAGGTCTTCGACGCCATGTTCGATTCGGTGGTCGAAGTCCACGTCGAGGCGACGCCTGCCGGCGAAGCGCCCACCGAGGGCGAAGAGGCGCCCCAAGAGCCGCCGCCGCTGGCGTTCATCGGCATCGCGCCGGGCAGCGTGGACGGCATCCTTGCGCCGAGCATCGAAGAGGTGCAGTTCGCGATTCCGGATCAGACCGGCGGCGAGTTCTACGAAGTGTGGATCCGCTACCGCATCCGCATCTACGACGCCGACGGCAAGACGCTCGCCGAGTGGCCGCTCATCGGCTACGGCAAGGCCAACCAACGCAACTACCGCAGCATCGACCAGAAGGAAGCCGGCCTCAACGAAGCGACCATTTGGGCGCTGCGCGACGCCGCGGCGCTGCTCTCCTTCCAGTTCCGCGACCAGGCCGAAGTGCAGGACTGGCTGGCGGCGACCCAGGCCGCGGAGTAGACGCCCGCATCTTGGCAACGGGTGCCGCGAGGCGGGCCGCGACTCAAGGCCGGACTTCAAGCACCTCGCCAGTGGTGCGCGAGGGCTCCACGGCGTACCACTCGCGCAGCGAGGTGCGCCATTCGCGCTTGGCGCAGAAGTCCGCCAGCTCGTAGAACGTCGGGCGCCCGGGATCGGCGATCACCACCCGCTTGGCGCCGCCTTCCATGGCGCGTTCGACGACGCCGAAGAGCGGCTTCACCAGGCTGTCCCAGAAGCAGATGTCGGCGCCGACGAGCATGTACTCCTGCCCCAGCCGCTCGGCGCTCAAGCTCTTGAAGTTGCCCTCCAAGGCCACGACGGAGACGTCGTTCAGCGCGGCGATGACTTCCAGGAAGGGAAAGACGTTCTTGTCCAAGTCGAGACACGTCATCTTGGCCTTGAAGCGGCGCGCGCAGAACACCGCGCCGGTGCCCCAGCCGCAGCCCAGCTCCATGCCCCGCGCGCCGCGCCGGGGCGGATTGTGCAGCAGGTAGTCCATCAGCAGAAAGCTCGCCCGCCACGTCTTGTTGCCGTAGGCGGACGGCTCGTAGGCGCGCTTCAAGCGCCGGATCAGGCGGTGCTGCGAGGTGAGCAGATAGATGCCGTAGGCTTGGTAGATGTGCTCCTCGGGCATGCGCTCGAGCGCCGGCATCGACATCCAACTCCTTTGACTGGATCGCGGCGCATTATCGCACGGCACAGGCGCAGCGGCGCACGACGAGAACCCGTGGAACCGTCGGCGACGGGGTTGTTTGCGCTCTACTCGCGCAGCTCAAGAGCCCGCGAACGGACGATCAATCGCCTACGCCATGAGCGCCGCGTTCAGCACGCGCTGGGCGAAAACCGCGTTGACGCCGATGCCGTTGCTGGCGGTGGTGAGCGCGCGTCGGTCCGGGTGCAGCCGGGCGCGGGTCGCCGCGATCAGCCGCCGATAGTGGGCGAGCCCTTCCTCCTCGGCGCCGTGAAGCTGCCAGAGCTGCCGCCAGTCCTGGGCGAAGCCGCGCAGCAAGGCGGCGTAGGCGCTCGCCAACCGCGCATCGTTCGCCGGATTGGCCAGGAAGTCCGCGATCAGATCCTCGACGAGGGCGCTGCACTCGCCAGGCGCCATCACCGGCGACGCGCTGTAGCGCTCCAAACGCAGCGGCACTTGGGAATCCGCCGCGAACGGCACGAGCCGCTCGGCTTCCGCCGTTGCCTTGGCGCCAGCCTGCTCCGCCTCCCGCACCATCGCCCAGAAGCGCGCCGAGCCGCTGGTGTCGATCACCAGGTGGATGCGCTCTTCGGCGCTTGCGTTCACCACCTTGTGGCGGCGCCAGGAATCGAACAGCCAACATTCGCCGGCGGCCATGTGCAATGTCTCGGCACCGCAGTGGAAGGACACCGCCGGATTCGTCGCCACCGGAATGTGAATGCGCACGCGGCTGAACCAGTGGTAGTTGAAGTCCACATGCAGGCCCACTTCGCAGCCCGCATCCAGCTTCATCAAGCGCGACCGCGACAACACTTCGCCGAAGCTCGCCATCGTCTGGCGCACGTAGGGGCACTTGGCCAAGTGCGGCGTCGGCTTCTTCTCGCCGTCGAAGGAATCGTTGTCTCCACCGCCGCTGGAAATCAGCGCCACTGCCGAGTTGCCGACCATGCCGCTCGGATGCGGCATCCAGCATTCGCTCGGCAACGCGCGGCTTTCCGCGGCCAGCCGCGCCGCGTCGAAGCGGAACGGCAGGCGGATGAAGGGCTTGCTCAAACGCACGACGAGTAGCCGAAAAGCTGGAAATCGCTGCGGTAGAAGCGCGCCAGCTCCGCCCGCAGCGCGGAGTCGCAAAGGCGCGCGAACGACGGGTGTTCGGTCGCATTGCGGCGCGCCAAGGGCGCCTCGGCGATGCCGATGCGCTGGCAGATTTCGCGCCAGGCGCCGGCCAAGTCCTCGTAGCGTCCGACGAAATCCATGCCGAGGCGGCCCGCGTCGTCCAGGAGCAGTTCGGACTGGGGCCGGATCAGCACGCGCCCGCGGAACCGCGCCACGCCGAGCGCCTTCTTCATGAACGCGGTCTCGGCGCCGCGGTAGCGCGGATTGCGGGCGTTCAACATCGCGCAGGCGGAAACGAAGCGGTCGAACGGATGCCGCACCACGGCGAACTTGAAGTAGCCGCGCCAAACGTCCTCGGGCAGATGCATCTGCGCATCGCGCAATCGCACGTGGCCGTGGCCGATGCGCGCCAGCGCCGGCAGCGGGCTGAACACGCGCTGCCGAAGCGCTTCCTGCTGCCAGTCTTCGGGGCCGAGGAACGGCGTCAACGCCTCGCGGACCGCGTGCGTGCCCGTGCGCGGCACGGCGAAGAAGATGAAGCGGTGGCGGTGCGAGACGATCAAGGCAAATCTGCCGCGTGCCGTCAGCGCGCGAAGTTGCGCTGGTCGGTCGCCAGCGGTACCGCGTCGCAGGTCTCCATGTACCAACGCAGCATCCGCTCCTTCAATCGCATCACTTCGTCGGCGAACGCCGGTTCGTCGATCAGGTTGCGGGTCTCGCCCGGGTCCTCCGCCAGATCGTAGAACTCGTCCGTCTCGAAGGCGCGCCGCACGTACTTGAAGCGGTCGGTGCGACACATGGCGGCCTTCGAGTGCGCGAGCGGCTCGTCGGCGTCGGCCTCCGACACTTGGAGCTTGATGCGCGGCGCGTACAAGCCGTGCTCGCCACCAGCGGCAAGGCTCTCGCGCTCGCTCGCCTGAGATTCGTCGCGCAGGCGCCCGCCTTCGCAGAAGACGGCGTCGCGATGGGTGGCGTTCGCGTCGCGCAGCAGCGGCACCAGAGAGCGCCCGAAGTGCCAGTAGCCGCAGTCCACGCCGGCCAAGTCATAGACCGTTGCCGGAAAGTCCACCAGCTCCACCAGCTGATCGCGCACGCCGGGCGCCGCACCGAATCGAGCCGGCGGCTTGACGACGAACGGCACTCTGCTCAGACAGTCCTGGAACGTGTTCTGCGTCTTCTCCACCAGGCCGTAGTCGCCGGTGAAATCGCCGTGGTCGGAGAACACGAACAGCGCCGCGTCGTCGTAGCGGCCGGTCTCGCGCAGCGCATCGCACAAGAGGCCGAGTTGGTGATCCACCCGCGAGCACATGCCGTAGTAGGTCGCCCGCAACTCGCGCCAACGTGCCTCCGACCAGCCGACCAGGCCCTGGCCGTCGCGAATGCCAGCGAGCAGCGCCGGCTTGTCCTCCCAGGTTTCGTAGAGCGGGCGCGGCGGCACGGCGGCGCGCTCGGTGCGCGAGAACCACGGCTCCTCGACGCAGTACGGCGGGTGCGGATAGCCAAGCGGCAGAAACAGGCACAGCGGCTGCTCGCCCGAGAATCCGCGCAGAAAGTCGATGGCGCCCCGCACCATGGCCCAGTCGCCGTCGAACCACGCCTCGCCCGGCGGTGTCGGCAGCAATCCCTTGAAGAAGCTGTAGTAGTTGTCGCCGTCCGCGGCGCCGCGCCAAGCCAGATCGCCGCCGTGGCTGCCTTCTCGGCGCGTTGCGCCCCAGCGCGAGTAGTCTTCCGCGGTCGGGCGGAAATGCACATCGCAGTGCGCCTCGAAGCCAAGCTGCCCCGGCACCAGATCGTTCTTGCCGCCCCACCAGACGAAGTAGCCGGCCTCGCGCAGCACCTTGAGCAGATTCGTCTCGCCAAGGTCGGGATTCAGCATGTGGTGCATGGTGCGATGGCCGCGCACGTGCGGATACCAGCCCGTCATGAAGGAACAGCGGCTCGGCGTGCAGACCGTCGCCTGCGCGAAGGCGTGGCGGAACGACACCGCATCCTCCGCCGCCAGGCGATCCAGAGTCGGCGTCTGCACCGCCGGATGGCCGAGGTGGCCAAGCGCGTCGCCACGCCACTGGTCGGGATTGAAGATCACGATGTGCGGGCGCTCAGCCAACTCAGTCACCGAATGGCGCACACATGACGCTAGCCGCTTCCGGGCCGTTGCGCATAGGGTTCGTCCATCGCCACGAACTCCGGCTCCCGCAGCGCCGCGTCCACCCAGGCGCACATCCCCTGGGCGCCGAGCAGCGCATGTTGGTACTCCTTTGCGGCGCCGTCGAGCACCACGCCGTAGGTGACGAACCGCGACGCCACCGGCGCGTAGCTCGCGTCCGCCGCGCAGAAGGCCCCGAACAGGAACGGGCCGTCGCCGCCAAACTCCGCGCGGGTGGCCTGCCAGCGCTCGCACAGGCACGCGATCTGCTCGGCCACCGTCGCATTCATGCCCTTGCCGGGATAGCGGCTGCGGATGTTCATCGGCATCATTCGGCGCAGTTCGCCGTAGCCAGCGTGGAACTCGGCCACCAGAGACCGCGCCCTCGCCCGCGCCAGCGGATCGGCAGGCCACACGCCCGCCTCGGGATGCAGTTCATGCAGCCGCTCGAAGATCGCGCTGCTGTCGAAGGTGGCGAACCCCGACCCCGGCGCCCCCTCCCACAACACCGGCACCAGGCGCGTCGGCGACAACGCGCGGATGTCGCGCTCCCAGCCATCGGAATCGAACTTGAGCAGCCGCTCCGCGAACGGAATCCCCAACTCGCGCATCACCAGCCACGCCCGCAGCGACCACGACGAGTAGTTCTTGTTGGCGATCACCAGCGTCAGCGGCATCTCTTCTCCATGCGCGGCGACCTCGTGGAGCAAGGCGCCAGCGGACTCTAGGGCAAGCGCGCGAGAAAGGCACTCCCGACCGGGCTACTGTACGGCCAGCGACGCCGATCGCCGATTTTTCGCCAGCGCTACGGCTCTCCCTCCGGCACGTAGCCGGCGGGCTTTTCGTAGTCTTCGTTGGCGAGAAAGCGGCGCATCTGGTCGCTTAGGTACTCGCGGGCGCTGCGATCGACCATGGAGAGGCGGTGTTCGTTGATGAGCATGGTCTGCAAGTGCTGCCACTCGCGCCAGGCCTTGGCGGAGACGTTGTCGAAGACGTCCTGGCCGACCGCGCCCGGCAGCGGTGGCGCATCGAGGCCGGGCAGCTGCCGCTGGTACTTTCTGCAAAAGACGCTACGCCCCATCGCTCTGCTCCAGTTGGAAAGCCGTGGCCGCTGTCGCCGCGGCCACCAGTTTGGCGGCAACCGCGGAGAGGCCAAGGCGATGCTGGCCGGCCTCTATCCACGCGCCATCGTTGCTGCCGAGGCATCTCGGCCGCCGCTTCAGCCAAACGTACACGGGCCGCACGTCCAAGTCGAAGTGCGTGAAGGCGTGCTTGAACGACGGCGCGATGCTCTTGCAGCGCACCAGTCCGGCATCGCAGCCGACGCTCGCCAGAAACGCGCTGGCGGATGTGGACGCCGGGCGTTCCGGCGGCGACCACAGCCCGCCCCAAATGCCGTCCGCGGGTCGACGTTCCACGTAGCAGGCGCCGTTCGCATCCGCGAGAACGAAGAAGCGCCGCCGTTCGAGGCGTCGCGGCCGGCGCACCGCCGGCATTGGAAAGCGCTCCGCATCGCCGACGGCTCGGCCAGCGCAGGTGTCGTGCAGCGGACACTCGCCGCAACGCGGGCCGCGCCGCACGCACACCAGGGCGCCCAAGTCCATGATGGCCTGGGTGTAGTCCGCCGCGCGCCGGTGCGGCGTGCAGGTCTCGGCGCGTTCCCACAGCGCATCGACGGTCGCCTTCGATCCCGCCGGGCCGTCCACGCGCCAATGCCGCGCATGGACACGCTTGGCGTTGCCGTCCAGGATCGCCGCCCGTTCGCCGAAGGCTTGCGCGGCGATGGCCGCGGCGGTGGATCGGCCGATGCCCGGCAGGGCCGCGATTTCTTCGAGCGACCGCGGGAACACGCCACCGTGTTCCCGCGCGACGACGCCCGCGGCGCGGTGCAGGTTGCGGGCGCGGGCGTAGTAGCCGAGGCCGCTCCACAGATGCAGCACTTCGTCGAGATCGGCTGCCGCCAGTGCGCGGATGCTTGGAAAGCGCTCCACGAAGCGCCCGAAGTAGGGAACGACCACCTCCGCCTGGGTCTGCTGCAGCATCACCTCCGCCACCCAGACGCGATAGGGCGTGCGCTCCTGCTGCCACGGCAAGTCCTTGCGCCCATGCGCATCCCACCACGCGAGCAGGCGTTCGCTGAAGCTCGGCGGAGGCGGTGGCACAAGCTGGCCCGCTCAGGCCGCTTCCGAACCGGTGTGCTCCAACCTGGTTGGAGCACTAGGCAAGCAGTTCTTCCGCCTTGTGTACGACCCGATAGCGGGCTGGGGATTCGCCGACCTCGAGCGCCGCGAAGTGCGCCTTGCCGCACTCCACCTTGGCCCGCTCGGCGTGGCGCAGATCGTCCAGAAAGGCACTGCCCTTGGTTTCGACAACCAGATACAGCCGCTCGCCTTCGTCGTCTTCGATCAGCACGGCCCAGTCGGGGTTGTAGGGGCCGAGCGGCGTTGGCACTTGAAACCAGCGCGGCAGCTTGGCGTATACCTTGACGGCCGTGAACTGCTCCAACGATTCCGCGAAAGCTGCTTCGTTGTTCGAGTCGTACACCACATGGTCGTAGACGGACTTCCGTGCGGCCATCGTGTTCTTGAGATAGCCGATCAGCTCTTCCTCGCGGAACAGTTCCTGTGCGAAGTAGTGCTCGTCGCCCAGCCGCTGGTACTTGACGCCATCCACCAGCGCCAGGCGCTTGCGGCGGTTGATCAACTCGGCGGCCAACTCGATGAACTTGGTGGGATTGTCGGCGAAGTCGTCTAGGCGATCGCTGTCGACGAGGATGCGCGCAATGCCGCGGCGCGTCAGACCGGTGCGGTTCTGCAGTTCAGCCAATATGTCAGGCAGCTCCAGGCCAGCGTCGGTGACGTACGTGGCGCCGGAATCGCGGACCTCGCTCTTTCCGACGCCGCCGGGCCCCAAAGAGAGCCCGACTCGCTGCCACAGCAAGCGCGGACGCGGCAGCGGCGGCGCGTCGGCAAGCGCTTTCGCGCAGTCCTTGAGCATCTTCTCGTTGTCGAAGCGAACGCGGAAGGTCGTCTTGTGCTTGATGCGCTGCCACAGCGCCTGGAACTCCGCGCTTTCCAACACTGCCTCCCGAGGCTTCACCGGGCGGCGCTCGTCGGCGCGCTTGATCTGGATGCGGGCGGTGAGTCGGCGCAGCTGTTGCGTCACCGCGTCGCGCAGCGATTCGAGTTCGCTCGGCAGAACCACGCCATCGCCGTCCAGCGCTTCCTGCAGCGCATCCTGGGCCTGCCCTCTGCTGTTCAGGTAGCCCTGTTCGATGAGATGTTCCCAGAGCCGCTGCGACTGCTCGACGCCGAGATGCGCGGCTTGTCCGTCTTCGCCTTCGAGGACGATGGCTGCGAACGAGTGCCGCTCGACCAGGCCGAACACGATGCCGGTGTCTTCCTCGATTTCCCGCTGCAGGTTCTCGGCGAACTCCTCGTAGCTCTCGCGGGCGACGACCGTCAAGGTGTTCACCTCGAATCCCCGCTGCCGCTCGCCGGCTTGATTGACGCAGAGGCGCAGACCGCGGCCGATGGTCTGCCGGCGTTCGCGCTCCGTGGAGATGTCGCGCAGAGCGCATATCTGGAACACATTGGGGTTGTCCCAGCCTTCACGCAGCGCTGAATGCGAAAAGATGAATTGCAAAGGCTCGTCAAAGCTCAGCAGCCGCTCCTTGTCGCGCATGATGAGCTGGTAGGCGCGCTCGGCGTTGTCGCGGTTGGTTTGGTTGTTTTCGGCGGTATCGATCCAACCGCCCTTGCGGTCTATGGAGAAGTAGCCTTCATGGCACTCTGCCGCCGCCTCCTGCACATCCACGCCAGCGAACAGCGATGCATACTCCGGGCGACTCGCCGCCCGACCGTATTCCTCCTCGAAGATGCGGGCGTACTCGCCTTTGACGGGGTTGCCGTCGGCGTCGTAGCGCCGGTAGTGCGCCACCTTGTCGATGAAGAACAGCGTCAGCACCTTGATGCCCTGGGCGCGCAGCCGCAGTTGCTTGTCCAGATGCTCGCGGATGGTCTTGCGCATCATCTCCCGGTGAACGGCGACGGGGGCCACGCCGCCGTGAATGTCGCCGAGGCGCATCCATTGCCAGCCATCCGGCAGCCGCAACTCCAGATATTCGTTGCCCTTCTCGACGCGGATCTCGCCCATGCGGTAGCCGCGGTACACCTCGCGGCGCGTCCTGCTCTCCAGATCGGTGCCATCGGTCAGCTGGAGGATGCGCCGCCGCACGCCGCCAGCGGGGGTTGCCACGTCCACCTCCACTTCGGCCCAGATGACGCCCTTCCGCCGGCGCGTCGCCACGAGGCGGACGTAAGGCCGGTTATGGTCGTCCGCGACGACGCCGGCGGCCACTTCGATCTGCTTCACCAGCTTGCGCTCGTAGGCGTCCACCGCGTTCAGCCGGTAGACCATGTGGTGCTTGTCCGCGTGGGTGGCGGAGTAGCGCAGCGTGCAGAGCGGATTCATCCGCTCGAGCGCCTGCCGCCCCTGGCCTTTCAGGCCACCGTCCACGCTCTGCGGCTCGTCGACGATGAGCACGGGATTCGTGGCCCGCACCAGATCGATGGGCTTTTCGCCGCCGGTCTTTTCGTTCGGCTGGTAGATGTTGTTGACGTCGCGCTTGTTGATGGCGCCCACCGTGACCACCATCACCTGCACTTGCGGACTGGTGGCGAAGTTCCGCACCTGTCCGAGCTTTTTCGAGTCGTACACGAAGTGCTCGAAGGGCACGCCCGAGTACAGCGCCCGCAGGTGCGGGCCGATGATCTGCAAGGACTTGCTGACGCCCTCCTTGATGGCCACCGACGGCACCACGACGATGAACTTCGTGAATCCGTAACGTTGGTTGAGCTCGAAGACGGTGCGCAGATAGACGTAGGTCTTGCCCGTGCCGGTCTCCATTTCCACCGTGAAGTCGCGGGAATCCAATGCCTCCGTCGGCGCCAGCCCATTGCGCAACTGCACCTGCTGGAGATTGGCCAGCAAGGCTTCTTTGTCCAATTGAAGCCGGTTGCCGACCCCGAGTTCGCCTTCCTGAAGCCCAGGCAGCTGGTCGGCGAGGCTTGCGGATACGGAAAACTGGGCCCGCGACACCTCCTGGCCTTGGAAGAGATCGCAGACGGCGCCGATGGCGTCTTGCTGGAAGTCCAAGTCCGGCTCGAAGCGCAGCTTCATCACAGGCTCCGCACGTCCTTGATGCCGTACTGGCGCAGAATCTCTACCACGTTCGACTTGGCCATCTCGTCCTCGAAGGCGCTGTCCCGGAAGAAGACCATGATGTCTTCGGTGTTCTCCATCTTGTCGCGCAGCGCGACGATGCCCAAGGTCAGTTCGTCCACTTCCTGCGTCTTGATCGACTCCGCCATGCAGGCAACGAGTGCGCCGCCGGCCACGGCGTTGACGCGCTTGCCGGCGATTATCCGCTGCTCCATCGGCGCGCAGAGGTCGTAGCCGAGCTTGAGCAGCAGCTCGTAGAAGAGATCGTCCTCGCTGCGGTCCGGCTTGATGTGGTCGACGTAGTCGATGACGGACTGCTTGAAGTCGCTCTTGTCCGGTTCCCATGCCCTGATGTTGGAACTGTCCAGCTTGAACACGCGGAAACCCGTATCCATAGCACTGATCGACGAGTCAAACTGCAACGACGCCTTCCGCAGCCTCTCCTTCGTAATCTCGGCGATGTTGAGTGGCTTGTTCAGGCCAGTCAGGTATGCCGTAGTTGCCTTCAGCTCTCTGCTACCAGAATCAACGGCTTCCGGGAACTGAACGAGTATATACCGACGGCATCCGCCGTCTGCGAAATTGTGCTTCATCACGGCATGTCCTGTCGTGCCGGACCCAGCAAAGAAGTCCAACACTATACTGGGGTCTTCGGGGCTGCCCGCGGCCAGCTCGATCATCCTCTGGATCAACCTTGTGGGTTTAGGGTTGCTGAAGACGCCTTGAGAAAGCAGCAGCTTGAGTTCGTTATTCGCTTCATGATTGTGTCCTACTTCCTTATGGGGCCAGATCGTTACCGGACTGACCCCGGGTTTGGCTTCGGAAAGAAATGTCTTCCTAGAAGGTGTTGCTAGACCGTCGGCCCCGAACCAGATTTCGTTTCCTTCCTCCATCTCCTTCATTGACTGATCGGAGAACCGTCGGTATGTTCCCGGAGGGGGTGCCCACGTCACTCCGGTCCTGAACGTGTACGGACTGGAATTGCCGCCACTTTTGGCGTGCAACGGCGTTGCCTTCCAAGGCCCCTTGGGGTGGTCGTCCGGATTACTATATGCCTTTTCCTGATCTGCCGTCCTACCTTGTAGTGACAAATTTGAGTCTGATCGGTTTCTCGCGAAGATCAGTACATGATCGTGGTTGTCAGAGAAGAACTGTGCGTCATTTGACCTTGTATACTTCTTTTCCCAAACCACGTTAGCCACGAAGTTTTCCTCTCCGAATACTTCGTCCGCAATTTGCCGAAGATGATGCACTTCAACATCATCAACCGTCATAAATAGAAACCCATCCTGTCGCAAAAGGACGCGCGCCGCCTTCAACCTCGGATACATCATGTTCAACCAGTTCGTATGGAACCGACCGGAGGCGTCGGTGTTCGAACAGACCTTGTCGCCGTTGCCGTCGAGTTGCCCGGTGATCTTGAGGTAGTTCGTTATTCCGTCCCTGTGGTTGTCCCGGTACACGAAGTCCTTGCCGGTGTTGTACGGCGGGTCGATGTAGATGAGCTTCACCTGGTTGGTGTAGCTCCTTTGCAGCAGCTTGAGCACTTCGAGGTTGTCGCCCTCGATCATCATGTTCCGCGTCGAATCCCAATCGACACTCTCCTCGGGGCAGGGGCGCAAGGTGGCGGTGCTCCGCCGCAGCGCCAATTGGCGAGCGTGCCGTTTGCCGTGCCAGCCCAAGCCGTACCTCTCGTCGCCGTCGTCCACGGCGTCGCCGAGCAGCTCGCGCAGGGCCTCGAAATCCACCTTGCCTTCGGCGACCGCATCCGGGAACAGGCGGGCGAGCTCCCGAACGTTGGCGGCAACCAAGTCGGGAGACCCGCTCTCTGGATCTTCGGCAGTGACTCGCTTCATTCGGCGCATCCGGCTCCAGGCGGCGTGAGTTGGGGCAACGGCTTGCCCCTCCGATGCCGGCAGTGTGCATCGGAAGATTCGGCCTTGTCAAATAGAACTGGACGGATCACCACCATTCGGCGCCTTTGACGACAGTGGCGCGGCATGGAATACTTTGCGGGACGTTGCCGAGGCGTGCGCCTTTGGAGGGATGGATGGAACGCAAGCAGTTCGGTCGGCCCGTGAGGCTTCTCGCGGCCGTACTCGGAACCGCGACGTTGACGGGCTGCGCTTGCGGGATGCTCTCGCCTTGCGGCATCGAGCCCTGCGAAGAGCCGGCGCCCGAAGTCGCGCCAGCGCCCGAGCCGCCGCCACCGCCTCCCCCGCCGCCTCCGCCGGAGCCGCCGGCGTCGAAGGTCTTCTTCTTCGATTTCGACCAGGCCACCATCCGCAGCGAAGACGTGCCGCTCCTCGAGCGCCATGCGCGGTTCCTCGTCGACTATCCGGAGCGCACCATCGTCATCGAAGGCCATGCCGACGAGCGCGGGCCGGAGCAGTACAACGAGGGCCTCGGCATGAAACGCGCCCAAGCGGTGTTCGAGATGCTGAGCGGCAGGGGCGTTGCCGAAGGACGCATGGAGACGAAGACCTACGGCGAATCGCGCCCGGCCGTGCCCGGCAGCGGCGAAGACGCCTGGGCCAGCAATCGCCGCGCGGTCATCATCTACTACGAGTAGCCGCGTCTACTGCGAGTAGCCGCGTCTAGGCGCACCCGTCGGCCATGCGGCCTCGGCCCCAGCCCAACGCGCAGCGCCAGCTTGGGGCGCTGCCCGCCGATCGGGTGCGCAGCGTCAGCCAAGTCGCCGCCGCGGCGCGGCTTCTGGTGGAGGAGCGCTTTCGCCTCGTCTGGATCGGCGGCGAGGTGTCGAACTTCCGCCGCTACGCCTCCGGCCACTGGTACTTCAGCCTGAAGGACGATCGCGCGCAGCTGCGCTGCGTGATGTTCGCGAACAGAAACCGCTTCGTCCGCTTCGCGCCGGCCGACGGCATGTCGGTGGTGCTGCGGGGCCGGCTCTCCATCTTCGAGGCGCGGGGCGACTTCCAAGCCATCGTCGACCACGTCGAGCCAGCCGGAGAAGGCGCGCTGCGGGCGGCCTTCGAGCAACTGAAGAGCATGCTCGCCGCCGAGGGCCTGTTCGCGCCGCAGCGCAAACGCCCGCTGCCGGCGTTTCCCCGCCACGTGGCGGTGATCAGTTCCCGCGACAGCGCGGCCTTGCGCGACGTGCTTGCGGTGATGCAGCGGCGCTTTCCCTGCGTGCGCGTCACCTGCTTCTACGTCGCCGTGCAGGGTTTCGAGGCCGAAGGGCAGCTCATCGGCGCGCTGAACCGCGCCGAGAGGATGCGCCATCGCCCGGAGGTCGTCATCGTCGCCCGCGGCGGCGGGTCGCTCGAAGACTTGGCTGCTTTCAATCTGGAATCCGTGGCCCGGCGCATCGCCGCCATGTCGATTCCGGTCGTTTCCGCCGTCGGCCACGAAACGGACGTCACCATTGCCGATCTGGTGGCGGACCAACGCGCCGCCACGCCATCCGCGGCAGCCGAGCTCGCCACGCCCGACGGCATGGAACTGCTTGCCCGACTGCGCCGCGTCCATGCCTCCATGACCTCCCATGCGCTCGCCCATCTGCGCGTTCAAGAACGGCTGCTGGGCGCGGCGAGGGCCCGTCTCGTCCACCCTGGCCGAACGTTGGAACAGCGCTTGCTGCGCACCGACGAGCTGGCGCAGCGGTTGCGAGCCGCGATGCGTACCGCCGTGGGAAGCGCCCGAACGGCCCTTGCCCAGCAAGGCAGGCTGCTCGTGCGGGCCGGCCCGGCGCAGCGCCTCGAACCGGCGCAGCACCGCCTCGCGGCAGCGCGCGCCCGGCTCGGCCAAGCTGTGCTCGCCAATGCCGAACGCGCCAAGGCGAGGCTCTCCGAATCAGCGCGGGCCTTGCACGCGGTCAGTCCCCTCGAGACGTTGCAGCGCGGCTACGCCATCGTTGCCAAACCGGACGACAGCCGCTGGGGACGGCCGGTGGTCTCTGCCACGGACGCCACGCCCGGCGAGACCATCGTCGCGCACTTCTCGGATGGCAGCCTGCAGGCGACGGTGGATCCATGACGAGCCTCTTTCTCGCCTTGGCCGCGGCGGCGACGGTGGACGCCGGCGGCGTGCTCGCGCTGCCCTTGCCGGACGACGCCCAGGAAGCGCGCTACGACGGCGAGCCGACGTTGGTCGTCGCCGGCCACGCCGTCGTCGGCGTGCCGGCGGATGCCGCCCCCGGCGAGCGCGAGGTCGTGGTGCGCACGTCCTCGGGCGAGCAGTCGCTTGCCTTCACCGTCGTCTCCCGCGACTTCCCCGAGGAGCGGCTGACCATCGCCAATCGGCGCATGGTCAACCCCGAGCCGGCGGACCTCGAACGGCACCGACGCGAGCGGGCGATCCAGGACGCCGCGTATGGACTGCGAACCGCGCCGAGAGAAGGCCTGCTGCCGTTCATGCAGCCGGCCCGGGGACGCATTTCCGGCGAATTCGGCTTTCGGCGCATTCTCAACGGCCAGCCCCGGGCAAGGCACTCGGGGCTCGACATCGCCGCCGCCACCGGCACGCCGGTGGTCGCGCCGGCGCCGGGCACGGTCGCCGCGGTGGGCGACTACTTCTTCAACGGCAAGACGCTGCTGCTCGACCACGGCGGCGGGCTGGTCACCATGTACTGCCATCTGCACCGGATCGACGTCGCCGAAGGCGAAGAGGTCGAGCGCGGCGCGGTGCTTGCCGCCATCGGCGCCACTGGCCGCGCCACCGGCCCGCACCTGCACTGGTCGGTGAGTCTGTCCGGCGTGCGCGTCGACCCGCGCCGCGCCATGGCCGCGCTCAACGCCCTCGGCGGTGGCGAATGAGGCGTTCGCGGCTTTTGCGCTGACGGCGGCTGAGCGTGTTGCGGCGCCCGGCGAAGGGATTGTCCGTGGTGCGCGTCTCGATCTTCAGCGGCACGCCGACCAGCTTCAGCGCATCTCGGAAACGTGCCGCCAAGTAGCGGATGTAGGCCGGCGTCAGCGCGTCCGTCTGATTGCCGTGGACGACGATCGCCGGCGGATGGTCGCCGCTCTTGTGGGCATAGCGCAGCTTCACCGGGCGCGAACGCACCGCCGGCGGCGGATGGTCGCGCACGGCGTCGGCGAGAATGTCGTTCAAGGCGGCGGTCTTCACGTCGAAGGCGCCGGCGCGATGGATCGCGTCGATGGCCGGCAGCAGCTCCTGAACGCCGGTACCGCGCAGGCCGGAAACGAAGCGCACCGGAATCCACGGCGCGAAGACCAGACGCCGTTCCACGCTCTCGCGCGCCGCCTGGCGCTCGTCGCGGCTTGCCGCATCCCACTTGTTGACGAGCAGCAGCACGCCGGCGCCGGCCTCCACCGCATAGCTCAAGACGTGCAGGTCCTGATCGACGATGCCTTCCCGGGCGTCGGTCACCATCACGGCGACCTGCGCCCGGTCGAGCGCGTGGAGGGTCTTCGCCACCGAGAACTTCTCCACCGCCCCCTCGACCCGGCCTTTGCGGCGCACGCCGGCGGTGTCGATCAGCAGATAGTCGCCGAAGGGCACGTCGATTGCGTCGCGGGTGGTGCCGGGGCGTTCGCCCACGACCTGCCGCCCCTCGCCAAGCAGCCGATTGACGAGCGTGGACTTGCCGACATTGGGGCGACCGACGATGGCCACCCGCACCCGCGCCGTGTTCTCGCCATCCTGCGCCGCGTCTTCCGTCGGCGGCAGCCGGGCGTCGGCGGCGTCCAAACGGGTGGCCAAAGTGCGCCGCAGCGCATCCAGTCCGCGCCGATGCGCGGCGGAGACCGGCAGCGCGTCGAAGCCGAGCGCGGCGAACTCGGCAGCGGCATCGGGCGCTGCGGCATCGATCTTGTTGACGGCCACGACCACGTCCGTGCCGGCCTTGCGCAGACGCCGGGCGATGCGCTCCTCGCCGCTGGTCAGGCCCGCCCGGGCATCGGCGACCAAGAGCGCGAGCTGCGCTTCCGCCAATGCCGCATCCACCTGCTCTCCAACCGCGTCGAACAGCGCCGCGTCGTCGTCCGCCTGTTCCGCGACGCCGCCCGTGTCTACCAATGTCGCCGCATGGCTTCCGAACAAGGCCTTGCCGTAGCGGCGATCCCGCGTCAGGCCGGGGAAGTTCGCCACCAGCGCATCGCGTCCGCCGCACAGCCGGTTGTAGAGCGTCGACTTGCCGACGTTGGGACGCCCGACCAAGACGACCACCGGACGTTCGCGGTGCGGATTCGACATGGCCTTCGGCGCAAGCGTCAGCGCAGCGCCTTTAGGACCGCCGCTCGATCTCCAACGCCTCCAAACTGCCGTCGTTGGCGAGGACGTAGACGACATCGTCCACTTCGAGCAGCGGCGAGCGCAGGCCGGCGCTGGCCTTGCGGCGTGCGAGGAAGCGGCCGTCGCTTTGCGCCAGAACGTGCAGATAGCCTTCGGCGTCGCCCACCACGAGATAGTTGCCGAACGCGAGCGGGCTGGTCAGGCCGCGGTTGCGCAGGCCCTCCTGCTCCCATGCAACCGTCGCCGAGGAGATGCCGATGGCGGAGATCACGTCGTCTTCGGAGACCATGTAGACCTGTCCGTAGCCCTCGGCCAGATCGAGGAAGCTCGACGCTTCGAGGTCCCACACCACGCTTCCGTCGTGCGGGCTCAGCGCCTTCAACCGCCCTTGGAAGCTCGCCGCAAGCAGCAGGCCGCCGGCGAACAGCGGAGTGCCGTCCACGTCCACCATGCGATCCAACTCGGTGCGCCCCTGGGGCAGCATGATGCGCTGGCGCCAGATCGGGGCGCCGCTGCGGGCGTCCATGGCGCCCACGTTGCCGTCGCCGAAGCCGGCGAAGACCAGGCCGCTCTCCACCACCGGCGTGGCGGTGCCGCGCAGCGTCAGCAGCGGCACTTGGCTGTCGTAGGTCCAGCGCTGGGCGCCGTCGCCGGCTTCCAAAGCGACGAGACGGCCATCGGCGGTCTGGGCGATCACCGCGTCTTCGGCGGCGACCGGGCGCGACAGCACTTCGCTCGACACTTCGGCTCGCCACGATTCCGTGCCGTCGCCGGCGTCCAGCGCCACCACTTCGCCACGGGTCGTGCCGAGAAGAACCCGACCGCCGCCGGCGCCGACGCCGCCGGTGACGAAGGCCGGGTCGCGGCGATCCCAGAACTGGAAGAAGGAACCGCCGTCCGCTTCTCCCACCGACGCCTCCCAAATGCGCTTGCCGCTGAATCTGTTCAACGCCACCACGGTGCCGTAGGCGTCCGCAGCGAAGACCCGGTCCGCCAGCACTGCAGGACGCAGGCGCAGGTATTTGCGACCGAGGCCGCGCCCGACCTTCGCCCGCCAGCGGCGTTCAAGCCTCGCCTCGGCGTCGAAGGCCACGAGCGCAGCCGGTTCGTCCGGGTCCGCCTTCTTCTCATCGGCGTCCACCCAGGGCAGGAAGGAGAACCAGCTACAGCCCGCGAGCAGCGCCGTTGGCGCAAGCACGGCGGCAAGACGCAACGTGCGGCTGGTTCGGCAGGAAGCTGTTCGTCGGGCGTTCATCATTCTTCATCGACCAGGCTGGCGCGCTTGAGTTCCAACGCTTCGACGCCCGGCAGGGCGCCGCCAGCCGCCTGCTTCGCGGCATCCACCGCCGCCGTGTACGCAGTGCTGGCCAATTCGAGGTCGCCGCGCGCAACGGCGATGTCCCCCGACAGCTCCGCGACTTGCGACTCGAAACCGGCGCCGCCGATGGCGCCAAGCTGAGCGCCGGCGTCGTCCAGGCGGTCGAGCTGGTAGAGGATCTTGGCCGCACGCAGACGCGCGATGTCCTTGAGCGGCCCGGCGTCGGCCAGTTCCACGGCGCGCTCGAGGAAGGCGAGCGCCTCTTCCCAGTCCTCTTCCGCCACCTGGTCGGCGGCACGATAGAGCAGCGAGAAGACGTGATAGGCGGAGCCGGTGAACTCGCCGTCGAGCGCCGCCAAGTGTTCACCCGCCGGCTCCTCGGTGGCGCGCGCCTCCAAGTACGCGTCAAATGCCTCGGAGGCCGCATCGGCCCGCCCCACCGCGTAGTCCTGGTAGTAGCGCCAGCCGATCACGCCGCCGATGGCGAGCACCAGGCCAACCACGAGCGAGGTGCCGTTCTTGTCCCACCAGCGCTTGAGGCGTTCCGCCTGTTCGTCGTCCGTCAGAAAGTCGGCCACCCGCGTCTCCCTTGCCCTGCGCCCTTGACGCCGCTAGCCGCCAGCGCCGCACTTGGCCGTGGCGGCGTTGAGCGTCGCGATCAAGGCATCCACATCCAGCTTCTCTTGGCGCGGAGAGGAGCCGGGCTGGCGCGGTCCACCGTCCTCGGCACCGCCGCTGCCGTCCACCGAGACGGCGTCTCGCAGCCACTTCAAGGAGACGCGATTTTCCGCCACTTCGTCGTCGCCGACAATCGCCGCCCAGCGCGCGCCGCTGGCGTCCGCCTCCTTGAGCTGGCTGCGCAGGCTGTCGCCGCCGGCGCTCTGCAGGATGCGCAGCCTGGTAGCGTCGCGCAGGCGCTCGGCCAACGCGAAGGCGAACGCCGCATGTGGCGCCCCGGCCACGGCGAGGTAGACGTCGACCTGGGGAGCGGGCGCTGGCACGCAGGCTTCGTGGAGCAGCACCAGACGATCCAGCCCCATGCCGAATCCCGCCGCGGGCACGCTGCGCCCGCCGAGGCGCTCCACCAAGCCGTCGTAGCGCCCGCCGGCGCAGACCGCGTTCTGGGCGCCGAGCGCATCGGTGACCCATTCGAAGACGCAGTGCGTGTAGTAGTCCTGGCCGCGCACGAGCAATGGATTCACGCGGTGGCGCACGCCGGCTTGGTCGAGCCGGCGGCGCAGCTCGTCGAAGTGCTCGCGGGAAGCGCTGTCCAGGCTGTCCAGCGGCTTGGGGGCGTCGGCGACGATGGCCTTGGTGGCGGCGACCTTGCTGTCCAGAATGCGCAGCGGGTTGCTGCTCAGACGCCGCCTGCTGTCGGCGTCCAATGCCTCTTCGTGGGGTGCGAGGTAGTCCAGCAGCAGTTGCCGGTAGCGCTCCCGGGACGCGCCGGCGCCCAAGGTGTTCACTTCCAAGGCAAGAGCGTCTTCGAGCCCGAGCTCGCGGAACATGCGCGCCAGCATGACCAGCATCTCGGCGTCGACGTCCGGCCCGGCCATGCCCAGCGCCTCGGCGCCGATCTGCGTGTGTTCCCGGCTGCGGCCTTTCTGCGGGCGCTCGTAGCGGAACATCGGGCCGTGGTACCAGAGCTTCTGCTTGCGGTTGTGCAGCAGGCCGTTCTCGATGCAGGCGCGCACGCAGCCAGCGGTGCCCTCCGGGCGCAGCGACAGCGATTTGCCCTTGCGGTCGGGAAAGGTGTACATCTCCTTCTCGACGAGGTCCGTCGCTTCGCCGAGACCGCGGCTGAACAGCTCCGTCGCCTCGACGAGGGGCAGGCGGATTTCCCGATAGCCGTAGCGGCCGAGCACGTCGACGACGACGGTTTCGATCTCTCGCCAGCGGGCGCTGGCCTCCGGGAGGATGTCGCGCATCCCGCGCACGAGTTGCTGTCGTCCGGCCATGGAGCAGTGCTTCCCGAAACGAAACGCGGCGCCGGCGAGCGGTGCGCTACGGCCCGACGACCAGACGCGCCACGGTTTGCCGCGTGTGCGGCGGCAGCGCCACCGGGTCGCCGTTGAAGGCCACGCGCACGCCGGGCGCGTAGCCGATGACGATGCTGAACGGCGCCTGCCCTTGCACCACGTGCGCCTCGCCACTGGCGCCGAGCTCGGCGTGGATGATCTCGCCGCTTGCGTCCTCCACCTCCACCCACGAATCCTCGTCGAAGGCGAGCAGCAGTTGGTCGCCCGCCAGCGGCGAGAAGCCGTCCACGTCCGGCAGGCTTGGCGGAGCCGCGTCGGCATCCGCAACGACGGTCTCGGGGATCGGCTCGTTCGGCGGCGGGGCGCCTTGTTCGGACGCTTCCGCCCCCTCGGACGCCGGCAACGACGCGGGCGGGTCGGGCGGGTCGGCCGGGTCTGCTTCGGGAGCGGCTTGCACGAAGCCCGATGCCTCGCCCGGGGGAGCGCCCGCTTGCGTTGGAGAAGGAACGCCCGCCGGTTCCGGTTCGGCGTCGACCTCCTCGCCCCTTGGCGGCGTGGACGGCGCCGGCGTCGGCGCAACGGCCGTCGTGCTCGGGCTTGGCGACGGCTGCCCGGCGGCGACGGGCGGCAAATCCTTGCCAGCGCGGCTCTCGGGCTGGGTGTCCTCGGTCGCGGCGAAAGGCCAGTCGGACGTTCGCGCCGCCATCCACAACACCACCGCGGCGGCAATCAACACGACCGCCACGACGCCGCCGAACAGCGCGCCGAGATAGCGTTGCGCACGATCAGCCAGCGGCGGCCTCATCGGCTGCAGCCATTCCAGCTCCTTCGACGACTCCTTCATGCGCGGCGGCGCGCCTCGGCGCCTCCTGGCCGCCGGCTCCTGCTCGGCGGCGCTCAAACGCCGCACCAGCGTGTCGCCGTTGAGGCCGACCTCGCGGGCGTAGGCGCGCACATAGCCGTAGACGTAGGCCGGCGCCGGGAATGCGTCGTAGCGGCTCTCTTCGAGCGCCTCGACAAGCGTCTCGTCGAGGCGCGTGGACGCCGCGATGTCGGCGATGCTCGCGCCCGAGCGTTCGCGGGCTTGCTTGAGCAGCGCGCCTGGATCCGTCTCGGGTTCTTCCGTGGGAGGGGGCACGGCCCCCGCTGCACTCTCTTTCTTGCCTGCGGGCTCTTCCTTGCGCAGGGGCAAGCTCTCTTGCGCTCCCGCGACCGAGGGTTCTTTCTGGCGAGGGGGCGGGCCCTCTCGCGCTCCCCCCGCTGAGGGCTCTTTCATGCGAGGGGGCGAGCCCCCTCGCGCTCCCCCCGCTGAGGGCTCTTCGTTCACGCCAACACCTTGGCCAAGTTGCCATTGGCGTTGTCGGGCGCATGGCCGGCCAGTCGGGCGCGGCGGCGGGTGCGGTCGTCGAAGTCGCCGGTCAACTGGCCGCATGCGGCGGCGATGTCGTCGCCGCGGGTCGTGCGCAGCATCGCCGTCAAGCCGGCGTCGAGGAGGCGCTGGCGAAACCGCGCCACGCGCTGCGGCGAAGGGCGTCGGTAGCCGCGCCGGTCGGCGGCGAAGGGATTGAAGGGGATGAGATTGACCTTGCAGCGCAGCGACTCCAGCAGGCGCGCCAGGTCGCGGGCGTCGTCCAAGCCGTCGTTGACGCCGTCGATGAGCGTGTATTCGATGGTGACGGAACGGTGCGGGCCGAGGCGGCGCAGGTAGTGGCGGCAGGCGGCCAGCAGTTCGGCGATTGGATACTTGCGGTTGATCGGCACCAACTGGTCGCGCAGTTCGTCGCGGGCGGCGTGCAGCGAGACGGCCAAGGTCACGTCCAGGCGATCAGCCAAGTCGTAGATGCGCGGCACCACGCCGGCGGTGCTGATCGTCACCCGCCGCTTGGAGATGCCGAACGCCAAATCGTCCATCAGCACCTGCGCGGCATCCGTTGCGGCGTCGAAATTGAGCAGCGGCTCTCCCATGCCCATGAACACCACGTTGGTGATGCCGCGGCGGTCTCCGCGCTCGGCAAGCCAATTCGCCGCCTGCCAGACCTGGCCGACGATCTCCGCGCTGCTCAAGTTGCCGGCGAAGCCCTGCTTGCCGGTGGCGCAGAAGCTGCAATCGAGGGCGCAGCCGACCTGGGAGGAGATGCACAGCGTGTTGCGGGTCGCTTCGCCGGCGTCGTTGCGGCGGTCGGGAATGAGCACGGTTTCGACGTGACCGGCTGCCGTGCGCACGGCCCATTTCACAACGCCATCCGCCGCCGACTGCGGTGCGCCGAACATGGGTGCGCTGATCGTCGCCAGCCGCGACAGTCTCTCGCGCAGCGGCTTGGCGATGTTCGTCATGGCGGCGAAGCCGTCCACGCCGTCGCGGTAGATCCACTTCATCGCCTGGGTCGCGCGATACGGCTTCTCGCCGAGGGAAACGAAGAACGCCTCGAGTTGCCGCCGCGTCATGCCGAGCAGGTTCGCCGGCGCATCCACGGCGAGGCGGCCATCGCCCGAAGGCGGCCGCACTGCGGACAGGCCAGGCGCGCGAGGCGCTTCGGACATCGCGGCGACCGCCGGCATCTCGATTCCTCCCGCCTCGGCGTCTAGCCCGCCGACGACGCGCCGCGGCGAGCGCAGATTTCCTGCTCTTCGAAGAAGTACGCGATCTCGCGGGCGGCCGACTCCGGGCTGTCCGAGCCGTGGACGGCATTGGCGTCTATCGACTCGGCGAAGTCCGCGCGGATGGTGCCGGGGGCGGCCTGCTTCGGGTCGGTGGCGCCCATGAGCTGCCGGTTCACCTGAATGGCGTTCTCGCCCTCGAGCACCTGCACCACGATCGGCCCGGAGCTCATGTATTCCACCAGCGCGTCGTAGAACGGCTTGCCGCGGTGCTCGGCGTAGAAGCCGCCAACGGCTTCCGGCGTCGGGCGCAGCATCTTCGCGGCGACCACCGCCAGCCCGCCTTTCTCGAAGCGCGACAGAATCTCGCCGATCAGATTCTTGGCGACCGCATCGGGCTTAACGATGGACAACGTCCTTTCGACGGCCATTGGGCTCTCCGTGTGGCGGCACTGTCGATGCGACACGAAGGCGACGCGAGTCGCGCCGCCGCACGGCCGCGGCGGGAATTATACGCCGCTGCGCCCTTGCAGTGCGTTCACCACGTCGACGACGCGCCGCCCGGCATGGTCGACGTCCGCCGCCGCCGTGAACCGGCCGATGGTGATGCGCAGCGAACTCTGCGCGAGATCGTCCGGCACGCCCAAGGTGCGCAGCACGTAGGAGGGCTCGACCGTCGCCGATGTGCAGGCCGAGCCGGTGGAGACCGCGAGGTCGTCCAGCGCCATCAGCAGCGTCTCGCCGTCCACGTCAGGGAAGGCGACGTTCAACGCGCCGGGCAGGCGCTGTTCCTCCGACCCGTTCAGGCGCGCCCCTTGAACCTGCTTCAACCGCGTCCACAGCGCCTCGCGCAGGCGTAGCAGCCGAGCGCCTTCGGCCGGCATCGACTCCGCCGCCAGCCGACACGCTTCGCCCATGCCGACGATCTGATGCGTCGCCAGCGTCCCGGAACGCATGCCCCGTTCATGGCCGCCGCCGTGGATCTGCGGCGCGATGCGCAGCGGCGGCTCGCGGCGCACGTACAACGCCCCGACCCCCTTCGGCCCGTAGATCTTGTGCGCGGAGATGCTCACGAGGTCCAGGCAGTCGCGCTCGACGTCGAGCGGCACCTTGCCGGCGCTCTGCGCGGCGTCGGTGTGGAAGACCACGCCACGGGCGCGGCACAGCCGCCCGATGGCGCCGACGTCGTTGACGGTGCCGATCTCGTTGTTGGCGTGCATCACGGAAACCAGCGCCGTGTCCGGTCGCAGCGCCGCTTCGATCCGCGCCGGCGGCACGATGCCGTCCGCGTTCGGATCGACGTAGGTGACCTCGAAGCCTTGCGCCTGCAAGTGCTTGGCCGAATCCAGCACCGCCTTGTGCTCGTAGCTGGTGGTCACCAGATGGCCGCCGGACGCCTCCAAAACGCCCTTCAGCGCCAGGTTGTCGGACTCCGTGGCGCCGGACGTCCACACCACGCCGCGCGGGTCGCCGCCGATCAGCGCCGCGACATGGGCGCGCCCCTCTTCCACGAGCTCGGCGGCATTCCAGCCGTAGACGTGGGACGTCGACGCCGGATTGCCGAAGTCGCCGTCGGCGAGCAGGCAGCCGCTCATCTTCTGCGCGACGCGGGGATCCACCGGCGTGGTCGCCGAATAGTCCAAGTAGACGACGTTGTTCGGCTGGCGCGAACTCGAAGCGGAAACCGTCGCCTTGGACATGGCAGGGAGCTTAGCAGGTGCTGCGCGTTGGCGTAGAAGCGCACCCGTTCGTCAAGGGCGATCCGAGCGCCCGCCTTGGGCGAGGCCGCGTTCGACGTGGGTGAGGATGCCGCGCAGGATGGCGGTCTCCGTTTCGTCGAGGCGGGCGCGGCCGAAGAGCCGTCGCAGGCGCGTCGTCGCCGCCCGCGGGCCGTCCTCGCGCTGGAAGTCGATGGCGACGAGGACGCGCTCCAAGTGGCCGTACAAGCCGGCCAGCTGGTCGGCGCTGGCTAGGCGCCGATCCCAGGCCGCGCCGGGGCCGGCGCTCGGTGCCGACGCGGAGGGCGCGGCGAGGGCCTGGTATAGCTCGTAGCAGACGACCTGCACGGCCATCGCCAGGTTCAGCGACGAGTATGCGGGGTGCGTTGGAATCACCACGTGCCAGCCGCAGCGTTGCAGTTCTTCGTTCGTCAGGCCGCTTGCTTCGCGCCCGAACAGCACCGCCGCCGGACGCCCGCCCAGCCCCTCGGCGCCGATCTTGGCGGCGAGTTCCTTGGCCGTCGCCACTGGCCACGGAATCTTCCGCTGCCGGGCGCTGGCGCCGGCGATCAACGCGCAGTCGGCAATGGCATCGTCCAAGTCTTCGAACACCTTTGCGGCGTCGAGCACGTCCACGGCGCCGGCTGCCCGCCACGTCGCCTGGGCATCCGGAAAGCGCTGTGGGCGCACCAGCGCGAGGTCGGCGACGCCCATGGTCTTCATGGCCCGCGCCACGGCGCCGATGTTGCCCGGATGGCTCGGCTCGACGAGCACGATGCGGATGTTCGCCAGATCGTCCACGGTGCTAGCGTACTCTTTCAGCCCACGGAAACGCCCACGGGAGCGCCCGCATGGAACCCCTCGTCAACATCGCGCTGCGCGCCGCACGCCGGGCCGGGCGCATCATCCTGCAGGCGATGGATCGGGTCGACACGCTGACGGTGCAGGAGAAGGCGCGCAACGATCTGGTCTCGGAAATCGACCAGCGCGCCGAAGACGCCATCGTGGAGACGATCCTCAAGGCGTATCCCGACCACGGCATCCTGGGAGAGGAAGGCGGGGCGCGGGCAGCCGACGCCGAGTTCACTTGGGTGATCGACCCGCTGGACGGCACCACGAATTTCCTGCACGGCCTGCCGCACTTCTGCACCTCCATCGCGGTGGTGCGCGGGCCGGCACTGCTGCACGGCGTGGTCGTGGATCACGTCCGCAACGAGCAGTTCATCGCTAGCCGCGGCGGCGGCGCCTATTTGAACGGCCGGCGGCTGCGCGTCTCCGGCCGCCAGAAGGTGGACGACGCCATCATCGGCGGCGGCCTGCCGTTCCATGTCGCGGCCAAGCATCTCGACGCCTACAGCGCCATGCTGCGGCACTTCATGCCGCGCTGCCGCACCCTCCGGCGCCAAGGCGCGGCGGCGCTAGACCTGGCCTACGCCGCCGCCGGGCGCATCGACGGCTTCCTGGAGTTCGGCTTGAAGCCCTGGGACATCGCGGCGAGCACGGTCATCGTGCGCGAAGCCGGCGGCTTCGTCGGCGATGCGGCAGGCGGCGACCGCTTCATGGAAACCGGCAACGTGGTGGCCGCCAATCCGCGTCTCTTCCGCGAGATGCTGCGCGTGGTCCGCGCCTGCGCCCGGGAAACCGGCGACGCCGTGTTGATCGAGGGGTAGGCGTTCGGCAGGCGATGCAAACGCCGAGGCGGCGCGAATATCGCCCTACTGCGCTACCGTGGTCGCCGCTTCGCCCAAGATGGCGTCGTAGACGATGCGCTTGCTTTGAAGCCGCGCCCGGCGGGCACCGGCGCCGCCCATGTTCTGAATCATGCCGACGATGGCCAGCTCCTGGGTCGGATTGACGCCGAACCAGGTGCCGCCGATGCCGTACCACCAGGCTTCGTCCTTGGCGAGGCGGTGGTCGGTCGCGCCGTCGGGCTCTTCCACGATGGCGAAGTCGATGCCGAAGGTATTGCCCGGCGTCGCCACCCGCGGGTCGATGAAGCCGAGCCCTTCCGGCAGCTGGTTGCGCAGCATCAGCGCCACGGTCTCGGGCCGCAGCACGCGCGCGCCGTCGAGTTCGCCGCCGTTCAGCAGCATCTGGCAGAAGCGCAGGTAGTCCATCGCCGTGGACACCAGGCCGCCCCCGCCGGAGAGCAGGCGCGGCGCGCTCAGGTAGTCGTCGGACTGCGCCAGGCGCAGTTCGCCGCCGCGGGTCTGCCGGTAGAGCGTGGCGAAGCGCGGCTGCGCGGCCTCGGGAACCCAGAATCCCGTGTCCTTCATGCCGAGCGGCCGAAAGACGCGCTCCTCGAGCACCGCGTCGAACGGCTTGCCAGCCAGCACTTCCACTAGGCGTCCCTGCACATCGACGGCGACGCTGTAGTGCCACTGCGTGCCCGGCTGCTGGCGCAGGGGGATGGCCGCCAGCTTGTCCACCATCTCGGCGAGGGTCGAGTCGCGGTCGAGGACATCGGCGCGCTGGTACAGCGTGTCCACGCCCGAACGCGAGAAGAAGCCGTAGGTGAGGCCGGCGGTGTGGCTCGCCAGCTCGCGGATCGTCATCTCGTGGTCGGCGTCTTCGAGGACCAGTTCGCCGTCGGTGTTCTCGCCGCTGGCCACTTGGAGGCCCTTGAACTGCGGGATGAACTTGCTGACCGGATCGTCGAGCGCGAAGCGTCCCTCGTCGTAGAAGGTCATCAACGCCACGCCGGCGATGGGCTTGGTCATCGAATAGATGCGGAAGACGGTGTCCTCCGCCATAGGCGTTCCGGCGGCCATGTCCTGCTCCCCGAAGGCGTCGAAGTGAACGACCTTGCCGTGCCGGGCAACCGCGGTCACGCCGCCGGCCAGATCGCCGTCCGCCACCAGCCGCCGCATCGCTTCGCCGAGACGCTGCAGCCCGTCGGCATCCATGCCGACGTCTTCCGGCGCAGCCGAGGCAAGGCTGCGCTGCTCATCGGCGGCGAGCGCCGGCCAAGCCAGCGCGAGCAGCGCGGCTACGCAGACCCAACGCGCCCGATTCAACATCTCTTCCATGTCACGCCCTTGTCGCTACCATCGTTCGAGACCTTAGCACGCGGTCAATCCACAACCTCTCGCTCGGCATTGCGCTGGCGAAGGAACTGCGCCGCGGCCAGCAGCAGGCCGGCGATCATGAACGCGCCGGGGGGCAGGGCGGCGAGGGGGAAGCCGGCGGCAATCAGCTGCCGAGCGGCGCCGAGCGCCACGATGGCCATGGCGAAGCCGACCGAGGCTGCCAGCGCGTCCAGCAGCGTATGCGCCAGCGGTTCCTTGGCGGCGACCTGCTCCAAGCGGGCGAGAATCATGCAGTTGGTGACGATGATCTGCACGAACAGCGCGATCCGCTGGTGCAGCTCGAAGGCATACGCCTCCATCGCCAGATTCACGAGCGTGGTGAATGTGGCGATCACCAGCACGAAGCAGGGCAGCCGAACATCCGCCGGCACGAGCTTGCGCAGCGCGGACACCACGCTCGCCGAGCCGACGAGCACGACGGCACTCGCCGCCGCTAGGCCCAGGGCATTGGCGACCGTGTTGGAGACGGCCAGCAGCGGACACAGGCCAAGCAACTGCGCGGACACCGGGTTGCGCCGCAGCGCGACCTCGGAGAAGCGCGCTAGGGCGGTCCGCGTCACAGGCCTTCGCCGGACGGCGCCAGGGCGCAAGGGCCGCCGAGGGCGCCCGTTTCCACCGCGGATTCGACCGCCGCGATCACCGCCCGCGAGGTCACTGTCGCGCCCGTCACCGCATGAACGTCGCTCGGCGCACGGCTTCGAAAGTCCGCCAGCCACGTCGAATCCGGCGCCAGGATGTCCGCGAAGCCGGGCGTCTCAGCGTGGCGCAGCACTCGCACGCCCGACGCACGGCCGTCGCCGCGGATCGCCACCGCGGCGACGACCTCGCCGCCGTAGCCCTTGGCGGCGGTGCGCACGATTGCAAGCCCCGGTTCGCAGAACAACACGTCCCCTTGGCCAAGCGCATCGACATGGACGCCGGCCTCGCTCGCCAGTTCGCGCAGCGCGCGCAGTTCGGCCTCGCGCCGGTTGTCGGCGATGTCGCCCTCGACGAGCGCCGCCAGCCACGCAATCGACGCGCCGGAAAGCACGGCCAACGCCACCAGAACGGCAACGCTACGCAGCGCCGACGACACCGCGGCCTCGCAGGCGATCCAAGGCCGGCGTCGCCAAGTTGCCGAGCAGCACGGCGAAGGCGATGCCGTCTGGATAGGAACCGGCGCCGCGAATGGCGAACGTCGCCGCGCCGATGCCGATGCCGAACAGCCATTGATGGCTAGCTGCCCGGGGCGCAGTCACCGGGTCGGTGGCGATGAAGAACGCCCCCAGCATGGTGGCGCCGGCGAACCAGTGGAACAGCGGCGAACCCAGGCTCGCGGAACTGCCGCCGTCGTAGAAGGCGACGGCCGGCAACGCCAGCCCCAGCAGCAGGGCGGTCGGTATTCGCCAATGCACGACGCGAACGGCGAGCAGATAGAGGCCCCCGGCCAAGGCCGCAAGGTTGACGAGCTCGAAGCCTGCGGCGCCGAACGCGCCGAACGGCGCACCGTCCCAGACTTCGGCCACGGTTGCGGCGCCGCGGTGCTTGAGGGCGTCCAAGGCGGTCGCGCCGGTCACGCCGTGGACGTCCGATTCGCCGCCGGTGGCGAAGGCCAGCGCCTGCGGATAGGCGACGAGCACCGCCGCGTAGCCGGCCATCGCCGGATTGAACAGGTTACGCCCCAATCCGCCGTAGACCTCCTTGGCCAGAACGATGGCGATGCCGACCGCCACGACGACGATCCACAGCGCTGCCTGAGGCGGCATGGCGAGGGCAACGAGCAGGCAAGTCACCGGCGCGCTGCGGTCCTGGAAAGGCAATGGCGAATGCTGCCGCAGCCACTGGCAACCGGCATCGAACAATGCGCCGCTGGCCAAGGCGACCGCGCACTGCGCGAACACCAGTGGGCCGAATGCCCATGCCGACGCGCCCACCGCTGGGACGAGCGCAATCAGCACTCGGTCCATGACTTCCGGCGTGGACTCGGGCTTGGCGAAGACGCGCAACACGGTTCACCAGGCTCGCCGGCGCGCGCTCAAGGCCGAAGCCGACGAGGCGCCGTCACCAAGCGCGCTGCGAGCGCCGGCGCCGCATGCGCTCGGCGCGTTCTTCGGCTTGGCGCTGCGCGCGTCTCTCGAGGCGGCGCTGGCGGGCGTCGAAGCGACGCTTTGCCGCAGCGGCGCGCTCGCGTCGGTCACGCTCATCGCGCAGCTGCGCCTTCAAGGTGCGAAACTCGTTGACCAGATCGATGGCGCTCGGACATGCCGCGGCGCAGGCGCCGCACTCGATGCAGTCGAATACCGCGTCGTCGGCAGTGTCGTGCTCGAAGGCGGCGTGCAGGGCAGCCGGTTCGAGGCCCTCCGGGCACGCCGGCACGCACCAGCCGCAGCGAATGCACGGCAACGGCGACTCGGCCGGCGCACTGGAGACGCAGAACGTCGTCGCCTCGACCACCGCGTCCACGGGCGCTGGCCGACCAGCGAACACGCCGCCGATGCGCAGCGGCGGTGCCAGGCCGAGCTCCGCCAGCGGTGTGCCGATGCGCAGCCATCGTTCCTCGTCACCGACGGTCACCAGCCGTCGACGCAGCGGCTTGCCAAGGCGCACGGCCTCGAAGACGGCAAACAGCGTGGCCACGTTGAACACCACCGCGCCGATGTCCGTGGGGCGTCCTCCCGCCGGCACGGCCCGACCCAGCACATGCGCCGTCAGGCGCTTCTCGTCACCTTCGGGAACGCCCGGGCGCGCTTCGACGGCCGGCACCGGCAGTCCGCTGCCCGACGGCACGGCGATCACGGTTCGCGCCGCGCCAAGGCAGTCGCCGACGACGCGCAAGCCTTCGGCCACTTGCGCGAAATGCCGCCGCAGCAATGCTCGGTCGGTGCCGGCGCCCGGCTCGCTGGCCATGCCGTTGCCGATTATCGTATCTGCGCCGCTGGCCTTGGCTTCCCGGAGCTTCCGCGCGGTCGGATAGCCGGCGCCGCCCATGCCGACGACGCCGGCCTCCTCGATGCGCCGCAGCGTCTCCTCGAAGCCTGCGCTCCGGTCGAGCGGCGGCCCAAGGAGCGCGTTCGGCGGCGCTTGGTTCGGCGACGGACTCATTGTGCCCAGCGCACAGGCGTTCGGGTCTCTGGTGCTTCGACCATGTGGATGCACTGCACCGGGCACGCCGCCACGCAGAGTTCGCAGCCGGTGCAGTGGACGTCGATCACCGCGTGCAGGTGCTTCGGAGCGCCGGCGATGGCGTCCACCGGACAAGCGTCGATGCACAGTGCGCAGCCGACGCAGTCCGCGGCGTCGATGCGCGCTTTCAAGTCCAGCGCCGCCGGCAGCTCGGCGCCGGGCGACTCGCGCGCCAAGAGCTGCTGCAACTTGGCGGTGGTCTCCGGGCCGCCGGGCGGGCACAGATCCAGGCGTTCGCCGTCAACGACGGCTTGCGCGTAGGGACGGCAGGCGGCGTAGCCGCACTGTCCGCACTGGCTCTGGGGCAGCAGCGCGTCCACGGCATCCGCCACGGCCAGCGGATTCTCGCGGCCGGCGAGCAGCCGCTTGGCCGCCACAAGCAACAGCCCGGCGACCAGGCCAATCGCCCCAAGCGCCAGGGCGGCGATCACTGGCCGATGCCGCGCAGGCCGTAGAACGCGAGCGCCATGAAGCCCACCGTCACCAGCGCCAGCGGCGCGCCCCGAAACGGCGCCGGCACGGATTCGTCGTGAATGCGCTCGCGCAACGTCGCGAAGGCGCCGAGGGCGATGCCGAAGCCCAGTCCAGCGCCAATCGCCAGCAACAGCGTGCGCGCCAGGGACAGGCCGTCGTCGACGGCGATGAGCGTCACGCCGAGCACGGCGCAGTTGCTGGTGATGAGCGGCAGGAAGATGCCGAGCATTCTGTGCAGCAGCGGGCTCGCCGCGCGCACGAACAGTTCGGTGAACTGCACGCTGGCGGCGATGACGACGATGAAGGCGACGATGCGCAGGTATTCGATGCCGAGCGGCGCCAGCAGATGGCGGTGGACGAGGTGCGTGCCAAGCGCCGCCACGACCAGTACGAACATCGTCGCCAGCGTCATCGGCAGCACCGTCTGCAGCCGCCCGGACGTGCCGACGAACGGGCACAAGCCGAGAAACTGCACCAGCACGAAGTTGTTGACCAACGCCGCCGAGAGCAGGATGAGCAGGAGGTCCGACACGAGGGTGCTGCTGCGGGCCGCCGGCGGCGCTTGGCGAGGCGTCTAGGTGACTGCCATGCCAGGCTTCGCGCCAGCGTCGGGCGCGACGAGGAAGATGTCGCCGCCACCTGGCCCAGCCGCCAGCACCATGCCTTCGGAGACGCCGAAGCGCATCTTGCGCGGGGCCAGGTTCGCGACCACCACCGTCAGCCGGCCTTTCAGGGCCTCGGGATCGTAGGCGCTGCGAATACCGGAAAAGACCCGCCGCTGGTGGTCGCCCAAGTCGAGCACGAGTTCCAAGAGCTTGTCGGCGCCGGACACGTGCTTGGCGTCCACCACCCGGGCGACGCGCAGATCCACCTTCTGGAAGTCCTCGATGCCGATGGTGTCGTCCTCGCTCTCGCTCGGGGCGGGCGACGCCCCTTCCGCTCGGGTTGCCGCGACGACTTTGTCCACCGCCTTGCGGTCGATGCGGGTGAGCAGCGGCGCGTAGCGGGCGATTTGGTGGTCGAGCAGCGGTTCGCTGGCGTCCTGCCACGCTAGCGGCGGCACTTGCAGAAACGCCTCGGCCTTGGCCGCGAGCGCCGGCAGGATCGGCTTCAAGTACACCACCAGGGCGCGAAAGACGTTGATGCCGAGCGAGCAGACGCCATGCACGTCGTCTCTGCGCTCGGGGTTCTTCACGTGCTTCCACGGTTCCTGTTCTGCGATGTAGCGATTGGCGCGATCGGCCAGCGCCGTGATGTCGCGCACGGCGCGCCCAACCTCGCCTTCCTCGAAGCGCGCCGCGATTGCCGGGCCGGCGCTCGCCACCTCCTGCCACAGCTGTTCGTCGTGCAGGCCGCCGGCGAGCTTGCCGTCGAAACTCTTGCCGATGAAGCCGGCGCAGCGGGCGGCGATGTTCACCACCTTCCCGACGAGGTCGGCGTTGACGCGCTGCACGAAGTCGTCGAGGTTGACGTCCATGTCGTCCACGCGGGCGGAGATCTTGGTGGCGAAGTAGTAGCGCAGGTACTCGGGGTCCAAGTGCTCCAAATAGGTGCTGGCGTTGATGAACGTGCCCCGGGACTTGGACATCTGCCGGCCGTCCACCGTGATGAAGCCGTGGGTGTGAAAGCGCGTCGGCGTGCGGAAGCCGGATTTGGAGAGCACCGCCGGCCAGAACAGGCAGTGGAAGTTCACGATGTCCTTGCCGATGAAGTGATGCACTTCGGCATCGCTCTCGGGGTCCCAGAAGTCCTCGAACGCCAGCCCGTCGCTGCGTTGGCAAAGGTTGTCGAAGCTCGCCATGTAGCCTATGGGCGCGTCCATCCAGACGTAGAAGAACTTGCCCGGCGCATCGGGAATCGGAAAGCCGAAGTACGGCGCGTCGCGGCTGATGTCCCACGCCTGCAGCCCGCCGTCGAGCCATTCCGCGAGCTTGTTGGCCACTTCCGGCTGCACCGGCCCGCTGCGCGTCCAGTCCTTGAGGAAGTCCGCGAACTGCGGCAGATCGACGAACAGATGCTCGGATTCGCGCAGTTCCGGCTTGGCGTCGGAGAGCACCGAGCGCGGATCTCCGAGCTCGGTGGCGTCGTAGGTGGCGCCGCAGGCGTCGCAGTTGTCGCCTGGCTGGTCCACGGCGCCGCAGCGCGGACACGTCCCACGCACCTGCCGGTCGGCGAGGAACAGCTTGCGCTCTGGGTCGAAGAGCTGCGCCACTTTCGCCCGATAGGTGAAGCCGCCGTCCTTGAGGCGGTTGTAGATCAGGCCGACGTAGTGCTCGTTCTCCGGCGAATGGGTGGAATAGTAGTTGTCGTGGCTGACGTGAAAGCGCTTGAAGTCGCGCGCGTGTTCCTCGCGCAGGCGGTCGATCAACGCCTCCGGCGCAACGCCTTCGCGCTCGGCGAGGAGCATCGTGGCGGTGCCGTGGGCATCGTCCGCGCAGACGTAGATGCACTGGTTGCCGACCATGCGCTGAAAGCGCACCCAGATGTCCGTCTGCACATGCTCGAACAGGTGCCCGAGATGGATCGCCCCATTGGCGTAGGGCAGCGCGCTTGTGACGAGGATGCGGCGCATGGCGACGGCTGGATTCGCGGACGCGAACTCGCGGGGCGCGGACTATAGCAGTTCGCGGCATCGGGGCACGCCGGTGCGCCGGCACACCGGCGCTCTTCTGCGCCGTCCGCCGCCTAGCCGATCTTGCGCTGTTGCGCTTGCGGACGGGCCGCCTCCGCGGCGGCGCAATTGCGCCTGAACTCGTCTAGGAAGAGCGCCACGTCCTGCGCCGAAAGCGCCTGGCAGCGCTTGAGATACTGCGGCGAGAAGCGCTGCACGGCGCGCGGACGGCTTGGCCCCCGCAGCGGACCTTGCCAGTCGGCGAGCGGGTCGGGGCGTTTCAACCGAGCTTCTCCAAGGCGGCGACGTCTTCGACATCCTGCGGCCGGTTGCTCTGCCGCTTCATTTCCACTAGGTCGCGCTTGCTCAGCACCTGCACCGGCCCCGACGGGAACGCCACGGCGTCCACGTGCTTGTCGGTCAGGTCGTAGGCGATCAGGAGGTCCACCTCGTTCATGGGGATGCTTGGATGGTAGAAGTTCCATGCGAGCAGATTGCGCTGGCGCATGTACTCGTCGCGGTGGTCGAAGACATCCTGCGCCGTCACCGGAATCCGCGACACAAGCCCGAGGCCCCGGAATGCCGCCTCGGCCCGCGCCACCGCGTCTCGCGTCCAACGCACGACGACGTCGACATCCACCGTTCCGCGCACGGCGCCGTGCAGCGCCACCGCGTGGCCACCGACAATGGCGTAGTCGACGCCGGCTTCGCGCAGCGCCCGGCACACGCGCTCGAGGAACGTCGCTGGCGGACGCTCCTCCGCGTTGGCGCTCGAACCCTTCCCAGCCAATCGCTGGCTGCGACCAGCGGCGCGGGAAGGGTTCGCGCGCGTCGTCTACTCGGACAGGACGTCGATGCGGCTCACGAAGCAGAAGCCGTTGTGGGTGCGGGCGTCGTCCACCCAGACCCGCACCTTCCTGCCCGTGACGAAGGCCAGCTGCGCGGAATCCAGCATGCGCATCGCCGCCGCCTTGGATGATGCGTGCGTGCCGCTGCAGCTGAACGTCACCCAAGCGCCTTCGGGGCAATCCAAGCCCTCTTCGCGCGGCGAGCGGTCGAGCTGCGCCATGCAGCCGCCGAACTGCTCGCCGGCGGTGGCCATGGTGCGCGTGACGCTGGCTTCGAACGATGCGGTCGTTGCCTGCGGAATCGCCAGCGGCACCGCCGCCAGCAGCGCAACCACGAACCCCTTGAGCAGATTTGCCCCTTTCCGATCTGACATTGGAACTCCGAATTGAGCTTTGAAACGGTTGCCGAGTATACGAAGTTGGACGCCGAGTGCAACGCGAAATCGACGCGATCGCAGTTGCCCCTTGGCACGGTGGGCTGTATGGTGGCGCACTTCGCACCGGTGCTTCGTGGCCGAATGCCGCCGGTCGCAGACGGGTCGCCAAGGGGTTCGCTTGGACGAGCCCGCGAGCAGGGCGAGGAGGAACAGGCGGCAGATGGCCCGCGTCAGCATCGACGGCAAGAACTACGAACTCGAAGCGGGGCAGAATCTGCTGCACGCCTGCCTCTCCGAGCGCCTCGACCTGCCCTATTTCTGCTGGCATCCGGCGCTGGGATCGGTCGGCTCCTGCCGGCTGTGCGCCGTCATCCAGTACGCGGACGACGCCGACCAGCGCGGTCGCCTGCAGATGGCCTGCATGATGCCGGTGCAGGACGGCATGCGGATCTCCATCGGCGCGGCGTTCGCAGCCGACTTCCGCAAGCAGGTGATCGAGTGGCTGATGGAGAACCATCCGCACGACTGCCCGGTGTGCGAAGAAGGCGGCGAGTGCCATCTGCAGGACATGACGGTGATGGCTGGCCACTCCATGCGCCGCTACGCCGGCAGCAAGCGCACTTGGCGCAACCAGTATCTCGGCCCCTTCATCGGCCACGAGATGAACCGCTGCATCACCTGCTACCGCTGCGTGCGCTTCTACCGCGACTACGCCGGCGGCACCGATCTGGACGCCTTCGGCTCGCGTTCGCGCATGTTCTTCGGGCGCCAGGAAGACGGCGTTCTGGAGAGCGAGTTCGCCGGCAATCTCGTCGAGGTGTGCCCCACCGGCGTGTTCACGGACAAGCCGTTCTCCAAGCTCTACAGCCGCAAGTGGGATCTGCAATCCGCGCCGTCGGTCTGCCCGGGCTGCTCCGTTGGCTGCAACACCTTTCCGGCGGAGCGCTACGGCGTGCTCAAGCGCGTCCACAACCGCTACCACGGCCAAGTGAACGGCTACTTCCTGTGCGACCGCGGGCGCTTTGGCTCGCACTTCGTCAACAGCGGCAAGCGCATTCGCCAGGCTGGCGTGCGCGGCGCGGACGGCGTGTTCGAGGCGCGGGGAAGCGCCGCAGCGCTGGACGCAGCGGCGGCGCGCCTGCAGGGCGACATCGTGGGCATCGGGTCGCCGCGGGCGTCGGTGGAGACCAACTTCGCCCTCAAGCAGCTGGTCGGGGAGGCGAACTTCTGCACCGGCCTGGCGGATGACGAAGCAGCCGTCTTGGAAGCGGCCCTCGAGGCGTACCGCGCCGGCGGCTTCGCCGTTCCGTCGCTCGCGGACGTCGAACAGGCGGACGCGGTGCTGATCCTCGGCGAGGACCTTCCCAACACCGCGGCGCGCATGGCGCTGGCCGTGCGGCAGGCAGTTCGCGCCGTCACCTTCGACATGGCGGACGACGCCGGCATTCCGCAATGGCAGGACGCCGGCGTGCGCGGCCACGCCCAGGCGGAGAAGAGTCCGCTGTTCATCGCCTCGGTTGCCGCCACGCGCATCGACGAATTGGCGAGCGCCACGCGCCGCGGTGCGCCGGCGGAATTGGCATCCACTGGATTCGCCATCGCCGAAGCCATCGACGGTGCTCAGAGCGAGGACGATTTCGCGCAAGCCACCGCCAAGGCATTGGCGGAAGCAAAACGGCCCTTGGTGATCGCCGGCTGCGAAGCGCGCGACCCGGCATTGGTGCAGGCGGCGGCGAACATCGCCTGGGCGCTGCGCCGCCGCGGCCAGCAGCCGATGCTGGCGGTGACGGCGATGGAAGCGAACAGCTACGGCGCGGCCATGCTCGGCGGCGGCCTCTCGCTCTCCGCCGCGCTGGAACGGATGCGCAGCGGCACTGCCGCCTTGATCGTCGAGAACGACCTGCACCGGCGCGCGCCGGCGTCCGAGCTCGCGCTCGGCGACGCCGTGGTGGTCGATTGCATGGAAACGCCCAGCGCCGAAGCCGCGGCCGTCGTGCTGCCGGCGGCTGCCTACGCCGAACAGACCGGCGCTTTCGTCAACTACGAGACCCGCGCGCAGCGCTTCTACCAGGTGTTCGAGCCCGGCGACGACATCGCGCCGTCTTGGCGCTGGATTTCCGCGATCGCGGCCAAGCTGGGGCGCGAGGTGGCCTGGGCGCACATCGACGAACTCGCCGCGGCATGTGCCGAGGGCGAGTTCGCGCCGTTGGCCGAGAGCGCACCGAGCGCTGGCTTTCGCGCCAAGGCGCACACGAGAATCCCGCGCCAGCCCCATCGCTACAGCGGGCGCACGGCCATGCACGCGCACAAGAGCGTTCACGAGCCGAAGGCGAGCGTGGACGACGAAACGCCGCTCGCCTACTCCATGGAAGGGCAGAACGTCGGCGACCAGCCGGGCGCGGTGGTGCCCTACGTGTGGACGCCTGGCTGGAACTCCAACCAGTCCGTGTTCAAGTTCCAGCAGGAAGTGGGCGGGCCGTTGGCCGGCGGCGACCCGGGTGCGCGCCTCCTCGGAGCGGAAGGAGAGCCGAGCGAAGACCAGGCCGTTCCCGCCGGCTACCCACCCTCGGCGGGCAAAGGAGCGCCGGCGGCGCAGACCAACGGCGCATTCGTCGCCGCGCGCCGGCACGACATCTTCGGCAGCGACGAACTTTCGGCCGCTTCCGCACCGCTTCTCGAACGCGCCCCGGCGCCGCATGTCGCGCTGAACGGCGCCGACGCCCGCGCCCTCGGCGTGGCCGAGGGCGGCGGCGTTGCCGTCGCCGAGTGGAACGCCAGCGTGGAAGTGTGCGTGGACGACAGCGTGCCGCCGGGCGTCGCCGCTTGCGCGCAAGGGTTGCCGGGCGCGCCGCTGCTCGCCACCGCGGTGGTGCATCTGCAGCGCGACGCGGACTTCGTTCGCCAGCCGAGTGCGGACGCGACGCTGATCGCCAAGGGCTGAGCGGATGTTCGGATTCGAGATCAACTGGAGCTACGTGCTCATCCTGCCGGTGGCGGCGGGAACGCTGCTGGCGGTGATGTTCCTGCAATGGTGGGAGCGGCGGCTGCTCGGCTGGTGGCAGGATCGACGCGGCCCCAATCGCGTCGGCTGGTTCGGCGTGCTGCAAGGGGTGGCGGACGGCATCAAGTTCATCACCAAGGACGACTGGGTGCCGCCCTTCGGCGACCGTGCGTTCTTCATTCTCGCGCCGGTGATCATCTGCGCGTCGATGCTGTTCGTGCTGGGCGTAATCCCGTTCGCGCCGGCGCTGCACATCGTGGACGTGAACATCGCCTTGCTGTGGTTCCTGGCCATGTCGTCGCTGGCCGTCTACGGCGTGCTGCTCGGCGGCTTCGCCAGCAACAACAAGTACGCGCTGCTCGGCAGCCTGCGGGCCGCCGCGCAGATGGTCACCTACGAAGTCTTCATGGGGCTGTCGATCATGGGCGTGGTGATCCACGCCGGCTCGTTCAGCCTGGTGGACATCGTGGATAAGCAGCAGGATCTGTGGTTCGTGCTGCCGCAGTTCCTCGGCTTCGTGATCTTCCTGCTCGCCGGACTCGCCGAGTCGCACCGCCTGCCCTTCGACCTGCCGGAAGCGGAACACGAGCTGACGGCGGGCTTCCACACCGAATACTCGGGCATGAAGTTCGCGCTCATCATGTGCGGCGAGTACGTGGCGGTGATCGCCACATCGTGCCTGATCGCGCTGCTGTTCTTCGGCGGTTGGCATGCGCCCTTCGGGCTCGGCTCGCTGCCGCTTCTGGAGTTCGTGCCGCCGCTCGTCTGGTTCGGCGCCAAGGTGCTGTTCTTCATCCACGTCTTCGTGCTGCTGCGGGCCGCCATTCCGCGCCCGCGCTACGATCAGCTGATGAGCCTCGGCTGGAAGATCCTGCTGCCGCTCACCTTGCTGAACCTGTTGGCGACGGGCTTCCTCGTGGCCTGGAACGAGTGGGGGGTTCTAGTGGGAGTTCCGCAATGCTGAGCCAGCTGCGAACGCTGTGGACGGTGTTCCGCCACACCTTCATGCGCAACGAGACCGTGCAGTATCCGGAGGAGATGCCGTACCAAGCGCCCCGCTATCGGGGCCGCATCGTGCTCACCCGGGATCCCGACGGCGAAGAACGCTGCGTGGCCTGCAACCTGTGCGCCGTGGCGTGTCCGGTGGACTGCATCGCGCTGCAGAAGACCGAGCGCGAGGAGGACGGGCGCTGGTATCCCGAGTTCTTCCGCATCAACTTTTCGCGCTGCATCATGTGCGGCCTGTGCGAGGAGGCCTGCCCCACCTATTCGATCCAGCTGACGCCCGATTTCGAGCTGTGCGAGTTCGACCGCACCAACATGGTCTACGAGAAGGAACACCTGCTGATCGACGGTCCTGGCAAGTACCCGGACTACAGCTTCTGGCAGGTGGCCGGCAAGACCATCCACGGCAAGGGCAAGGGCGAAGGCGAACGCGAGGCACCGCCGACGGACGTGCGGAGCCTGCTGCCTTGACCACCGGCCTGCTCCTGTTTCTGATCCCGGCGCTGGTGGCGGTGGTTTCCACCGCACTGGTGGTGACGCGCAAGAACGCTTCCCGCGCGCTTGTCTATCTGGTGGTCTCGCTGCTTGCCGTGGCGGTGATCTTCTTCGTGCTCGGCGCGCCCTTCGCGGCGGCCTTGGAAGTGGTGGTCTACGCCGGCGCCATCGTCGTGCTGTTCCTGTTCGTGGTGATGATGCTGAATCTCGGCCGGTCCTCGGTGCTGCGGGAGACCCGCTGGCTGCAACCGAGCATGTGGATCTTCCCCGGCATTCTGACCTTCGTGCTGCTGCTGGTGATGGTCAACGTCTTCGCCGGCACCGGGGCGACCGCGTCCGGGCGCATGGTGGGGCCACGGGAAGTCGGCGAGGCGATGTTCGGGCCCTATCTGCTGGCGGTCGAGCTGGCCGGCTTCCTGCTGCTGGCGGCGTTGGTCGGCGCCTACCACCTTGGCCGCCGCTACTTGGAAGAGCGGCGCGAGGACGCCTAGCGGGATCCTCGAGATGGCTGTTCCAGTGCCCATCGACTACCTGCTGTATCTGGCGGCGACGCTCTTTCTGATCGGCTTGCTGGGCGTGCTGGTGCGCCGCAACGTGATCTTTCTGCTGATGTCCCTGGAGGTGATGATGAACGCCGCCGGGCTGGCGTTCATCGCCGCCGGCGCCAAGTGGGGGCAGCCCGACGGCCAGATCATGTTCATGTTCATCCTCGCCTTGGCGGCGGCCGAAGTGGCCGTGGCGCTGGGCCTGGTGCTGCAGCTCTCGAGGCGCTTCGACACCTTGGACGTGGATGCCGCCAGCGAGATGAACGGGTAGCCGCGCATGGACTTGCTGTGGCTGGTGCCGGCGCTTCCCCTGCTTGGGTTCCTGACGCTCTTCGTCACCGAGGGCCGGCTGCCGGACAAGCTGGTGGCGGTGGTCGGCGCCGGCAGCGTGGGGCTTGCGGCGCTGGTCGCGCTGTTCGCCGGCTACGCGTTCGTGCAGAGCGGCGCCGCGTCGTTCTCCCTGCCGCTGTGGACGTGGATGGCGGTGGGGCGCTTCGAGCCGGCGATTGCCTTGCACCTCGATTCGCTCTCCCTGGTGATGACCGGCGTCATCACCGGCGTCGGCTTCCTCATCCACGTCTACGCCACCGGCTACATGTGGAAGGACCACGAGGAGCCGCAGAGCTACAGCCGCTTCTTCGCCTACATGAACCTGTTCGTGTTCGCCATGCTGATGCTGGTGCTCGGCGACAACCTGCTGGTGCTGTTCCTCGGCTGGGAGGGCGTGGGTCTGTGCAGCTACCTGCTGATCGGCTTCTACCACCGCGATTCGGCTAACGGCCTAGCGGCGCGCAAGGCGTTCGTGGTGACCCGGGTGGGCGACACGGCCTTCGCGCTGGGTCTGTTCCTGCTGTTCCGCGAACTGGGCACGCTGCATATCCAGGAGGCGCTGGCGAACGTCGGCCAGCTGAGCGACGGCATGGCCACCGCCATCTGCCTGCTGCTGCTCGGCGGCGCCGTCGGCAAGTCCGCGCAGCTGCCGCTGCAGACCTGGCTGCCGGATGCGATGGCCGGCCCCACGCCGGTCTCCGCGCTCATCCACGCGGCGACGATGGTGACCGCCGGCGTCTATCTGATCGCCCGCATGCAGGGGCTGTATCTGGAATCGCCGGACGCGCTGCACGCGGTGGCGGTGGTGGGCCTGCTGACGCTCCTGATCTCGTCCTTCACGGCGCTCGCGCAGAGGGACATCAAGCGCATCCTCGCCTATTCCACCATGAGCCAGATCGGCTACATGTTCATGGCGCTCGGCGTCGGCGCGTGGTCGGCGGCCATCTTCCACCTGATGACCCACGCCTTCTTCAAGGCGCTGCTGTTCCTTTCCGCCGGCTCGGTGATTCTGGCTCTGCACCACGAGCAGGACATCTTCAAGATGGGCGGCTTGCGCAAGAAGCTGCCGGTGCCGTTCTGGAGCATGGCGATCGGTTCCTTGGGCCTGGTGGCGTTTCCCTTTACGTCCGGCTTCTTCAGCAAGGACGCGATTCTGCTCACCGCCTATCAGAACGCCGGCTGGCTCTATTGGGGCGGCGGCGTGCTGGCGGCCGGGCTGACCGCGCTCTACACCACACGCATGATGGTGGTGACGTTCTGGGGCGAGGCGAAGAGCGAAGTACACGACGCCTCCCGCGCCAACATGTGGCTGCCGCTGATGGCGCTGTGGGTGCTCGCCATCGGCGGCGGCTGGTTCGGCATCGGCGTGCTGGACGACCTGCTCGGCGAAGTCGCGGCGTTCGACCACTTCTCGCCGGTGGCCTTGGCGACCATGGCCGTGCCGCTGGCGGCGATTGGCCTCGGCTGGCTGATCTTCAATGGCCGCATCGACGTCTCCGGCTTCGTCGAGTCGAAGGCCGGCGCAGGCTTAAGCCGGTTCTTCGGCAGCGGCTGGGGCTTCGACCGGCTCTACCACGTTCTCTTCGTCGCGCCGTTCCTGTGGCTCGCCAAGGCGAACAAGAACGACGTCGTGGACTTCGTCTACCGCGTGACCGCGGCCATCGTGCGCGGCTTCCACCACGTGGGCGCATTGGTGCAGACGGGACGCCTGCGCTGGTACGCCGCGAACATGGCCATCGGCCTGATCGTGCTGCTCGTGATCGTGAGGTGGGCGTGATTCTCGGCGCTGTGCTGCTGCTCCTGGCCGCCGGCGTGGTGGCTTGGGCATCCGAACGCGCCGCTGGCAACGCGCCGCGCCTGGTGAGCGTGGCGGCGTTCGCGCTTGGCCTGGCCTGGACGGCGCTCGAGTGGATCTCCGGGCCGGATGCGAGCGGCCTCTACGCCGCGCAGTTCATCGAGTGGATTCCGCGCTTCGGCATCAACGTGGTGCTGGAAATGGACGGGCTGAGCCTGCTGCTGGTGGCGCTCACGATGTTCCTCGGCCTCGTCGCGGTGGTGTCCTCCTGGGAGGAAGTCGAGACCGGCAAGGGCTTCTTCCAGTTCAACATTCTATGGGTGATGGCCGGCGTGGTCGGCGTGTTCACGGCGCTGGACTTGTTCCTGTTCTTCTTCTTCTGGGAAGTGATGCTGATTCCCATGTACTTCCTGATCGCGATTTGGGGGCACGAGAACAAGGGCTACGCCTCCATGAAGTTCTTCCTGTTCACCCAGATCAGCGGCCTGCTGATGCTGCTGGCCATTCTTGGGCTGGTGTTCTTCCACTACGAATCGAGCGGCGTCATTACGTTCGGCTACAAGCAACTGCTCGGCGCGGACATCGGCGCGGACGCCCGGGTGTGGCTGATGCTCGGCTTCTTCGCCGCCTTCGCCACCAAGCTGCCTTCGGTGCCCGTCCACACCTGGCTGCCGGACGCCCACACCCAGGCGCCCACCGCCGGCAGCGTCATCCTCGCCGGCATCCTGCTGAAGACCGGCGCCTACGGCTTGATCCGCTTCGCCGTGCCGTTGTTCCCGGACGCATCGCGGGATCTCGCGTGGTGGGGAATGCTGCTCGGCGCGGCGAGCATTCTCTACGGCGGCGCGATGGCCTTCAGCCAGTCGGACTTCAAGCGCCTGGTGGCCTACAGCTCCATCGCCCACATGGGCTTCATCCTGATCGGCGTGTACGCCTTCAACGAGCAGGGGATGCAGGGCGCCATCGTGACGATGATCGCCCACGGCTTCTCCACCGCCGCGCTGTTCATGATGGCCGGCGCGATCCAGCAGCGCCTGCACACGCGGGAGATGGGGAACATGGGCGGCCTGTGGGTTCACGCGCCGCGCATGGGCGTGACGACGCTGTTCTTCGTCGTGGCTTCGGTGGGGATGCCCGGCCTCGGCAACTTCGTCGGCGAGTTTCTGGCGCTGCTCGGCGCCTTCGAGGCCAACGTGCCGCTGGCGGTGGCGGCGACCATCGGCATCGTCGTGGCGGCGGTCTACGGGCTGCATCTGATGCAGCGCTCCTTCCAGGGCGAGCCGAATCCGCAGGTGCGCGAGATGCGCGACTTCGGCGCGCGCGAAATGAGCGTGATGGCGCCGATGATGATCGGCCTGCTGTGGGTTGGCGTGTACCCGCAGCCGATCCTCGACATGTCCGCCGCCACCATCGCCGCGCTGGACATGCTGCCGTGACGGCGCTGCAAGCCCAGGCCCTGCTGCCGTTCTTCGTGCTGGCCGGCGGCATCGTGCTGGTGCTGATGCTGGTGGCGTGGCTGCGTTCGGAGGCGGTCGCCTTCGGCTCTACGCTGGCCGTGCTCGCGGCATCGGCGCTGACGATTCCCTGGGCCGCCGACGCCGGCGCGCAGGACGTGGACGGCCTGCTCACGGTGGACGGCTTCGCGCTCTTCTTCTTCGCCCTGTTCGCCGCCACGGCGTTCGCCACCGCGATCCTCGCGTTCCGCTACCTGACGCCGCGCGCTGCGCATCGCCAAGAGTTCTACATCCTGCTCGCCATCGCCACGCTGGGAGCCGCGACGACGGCCGCCGCCGCCAACTTCGCCGGCCTGCTGCTCGGCATCGAAGTGCTCTCGGTCTCGCTCTACGCCATGATCGCCTACCCGGAGGAGTCGAGGCCGCCGCTGGAGGGCGCAGCCAAGTACCTGATCCTCTCGGGCGCGGCGTCGAGCACCATGCTGTTCGGCATGGCGCTGATCTACCTGGCCACCGGCACCCTCGGCTTCGCCTTCGACGGCGCTGATGTCGCCCGCGGCGACAGGACGATCCTCGCCCTGGGCCAGGCCATGCTGCTGGCCGGCCTGTTCTTCAAGCTCTCGCTGGTGCCTTTCCACATGTGGACGCCGGACGTCTACCAAGGCGCCCCCGCGCCCGTGACCGGCTTCGTGGCGACGGTCTCCAAGGGCGCTGTGTTCGCGGTGCTGCTCCGCTACGCCTTGGATTCCGGCCTGCTGGATTCGGGCGTGGCGCGCACGGCGCTGATCGTGGTGGCCGTGCTTTCGATGATCGGCGGCAACCTGCTCGCCCTGCTGCAAACCAACCTCAAGCGGCTGCTGGCCTATTCGTCGATCGCGCATCTGGGCTATCTGCTCATCGCGCTGATGCTCGCCGGCATGCCGAACGGCGATGCGGCGCTGGGCGTGGAGACCGGGCTGGCGTATCTCACAGGCTACTTCCTGATGACGCTGGCGGCGTTCGCAGTGATGACGGCGCTGTCGGGCGAACAGGAGGACGCGGAGGAGCTCGACGCCTACGAGGGCCTGCTGTGGCGCCGGCCGGCGCTGGCCGCGGTGCTGATCGCCGCGGCGCTGTCGCTGGCGGGGATTCCGCTGACGGTCGGCTTCATCGCCAAGTTCTACGTCGTGTACGCGGGCGTCGAAGCAGCGGCGTGGCCGCTGGTCTGGGCGCTGATCGTAGGCAGCGCGATCGGCGTGTACTACTATTTGCGGATCGTCTTCGTGATGACGAAGCGCGATGAAGCGGAGCAGGAAGGCCCGCGCCCGGCCGCTTGGGAGGCGACCTTCGCGGCGGTGGTGCTTGGCATTGGCATCGTCGTGCTTGGGGTATATCCAACGCCGTTGGTGGATCTGTTGCGGGGGGTGAGCGGGTGGTGAGCGGGGTGTTTACTGCGGCTTGGGGAGAGATTCGGAGTTTTTGAGTGAAAGAACGAGGCATATTCAGCATTGAGACGTCTGGTTCGAGGATAGCGATGATGACGACACCGTAGAGCCGGACGTCACATCAATCGAGCCAGTCCTAGTTGCGCTCAGTCGGCACTACGGGCAGCCCTACGTCCACAGGGATGTTGCTACGAAAGAGGAGCTAAAGTTCTTTATAAAGAGGTGGTGCAGATATCCGATGTCCTATCCGATCCTACACATAAGGATTCATGGCACACCCGGCAAGGTCGCGCTATCCGATTCAGAGGTCAGCTTGTCCAAGATTGCTTCTTGGATCGACGTGTCCTGCAAGAACTGCGTCATCCATTTTTCCTCCTGTAATGCAGTGCAGGCGATGGACCCTGCACCATTTCTAAAAGGGAACGAGTTTAGCGCCGTTAGCGGCTACTCGAAGGTCATGTATCCGATGGTGAATGCATGGCCATTCGAGATGATCTACTTGAGTCTACTCAACAACACTGGCGGCAAGCACGTCACGCCGCATGTCATGCGACGAGTGGAGTCGTGGCTGTCTCGGCCTCCATACGCGGAGCTAAAGAAAGGTATTGGTTTCAGAATGGAGATCGCACGATGATCGCTGCTCTTGACTGGCGGACAGGCGATTGACTGTTTGCGTATGGGATGTCGCCGTCTCGTAACGTGCGATGTCTTGCAAGTACCGTGACTTCGTATGACTGGTACAGATCCGCCCGCCGCGGCCGGCGGGGATTGACCTCCACGAGGGCGGCGGCGAGCTGCAGGAGGTGTTCCGGCTCCACGACACGCTACTCCGGCTCTTCTCCGACTTCCGAGTCGGCGATGAACGAGACGATGGGAGACGCTTCGACGTCCGCGTCCTGGAGGTCGGTACACAGGCGATCGATCAGCTTGATCTGCGCCAAGGAGTCGGGGATGCCCTTGGTGCCGTTGCCATCATCGTAGGCGAAGCGTATCAAGAGGAGCTCGTCGCCGTAGCCGTCCACTTCCGGGTTCACCGACAGCACGCTGAGCGTGGTATCCGCGCACTGCTGATGCAGGAAGCCTTCCACGGTGCGCTGTGCGCGTTCCAGAATCTGCTGTTTCATCGGTCCGTCACCGCCAAGTGGTCTGAACAACAGGGAGTTTACCTGTCGCTGGCGTGGCCCGCACTGGCAGGCGACGCGCCGGCGTCGCCGCCGAGCGGTCCGCCCCGAGTCCGTACGCGTGCGGCTGATGCTCGGCTTCTTCGCCGCCTTCGCCACCAAGCCGCCCTCTGTGCCCGTTCACACCGCCGGACGCTCACACCCAGGCGCCCACCGCCGGCAGCGTCATCCAGGCCGGCATCCTGCTGAAGACCAGCGCCTACGGCCTGATCCGCTTCGCCGTGGTGGGGAGTGCTGCTCGGCGCGGCGAGCATTCAGCAGCGCTTGACGCGCCTCGCAGCCCAGCCCGCGGTTGAAACTCCGCGCCGGCAGCGCCTATCATGCCTGCCGCTTAAGCGCGGGACCGCAACGAGGGGGAATGCCGCAATGCCCATGATTCTCAATGACGAGCAGAACATGCTCAAGGACACGGCCAAGGACTTCTGCGCCAACAACGCGCCCATCGGCCAGCTGCGCAAGCTGCGCGACGACGAGAGCGCGGACGGCTTCGACCGGGGCACTTGGTCGCAGATGGTCGATCTTGGCTGGGCCGGGATTCCGTTTCCCGAGGAACACGGCGGCCTGGCGTTCGGCTACAAGGGGCTGGGCGTGGTCACCGAGGAGACCGGGCGCACGTTGGCGGCCAGCCCGCTCTTCGCCACGGTCTGGCTGGGCGGCACGATCCTCAACCTCGGCGGCAGCGAGGCGCAGAAAGCGGCGCTGTTGCCCAAAGTCACCGCGGGGGAACTGCTGCTGGCGTTGGCCTTGGAGGAATCCCATCGCCACGATCCCCACGGGGTCGCCTTGCGCGCGGAACGCAATGGCGACGGGTACCGCCTCTCCGGTGCCAAGAAGTTCGTGCTCGACGGCCACGTCGCGGACAAGCTGATCGTCGCCGCCCGGAGCAGCGGCGCCGCCGGCGAGCGCGACGGCATCTCCCTGCTGCTGGTGGACCGAGACGCCGCCGGGGTTTCCGTGACGCGCACGACGATGGTGGACAGCCGTAACGCCGCCAACATCGACTTCAAGGACGTCGCCGTCGGCGCGGACGCCTTGCTCGGCGCCGAAGGACGCGGCGCGGACATCCTCGATCCGGCCTTGGACATCGCCCGCATCGGCATGTGCGCCGAGATGCTCGGCGGCACCGAGGAGTGCTTCGAGCGCACGGTGCAGTACCTCAAGGAGCGCGAGCAGTTCGGCGTGCCGATCGGCTCCTTCCAGGCACTGAAGCATCGCGCCGCGAACATGTTCTGCGAAATCGAGCTGTCGAAATCCTGCGTGCTCGAAGCGCTCACGGCGCTCGACGAAGCCCGCGACCCCGTGGAGATCGCCAAGCTGGCGAGCCTTGCGAAGGCCAAGGTTGGCGAGACCTTCCACACGGTCTCCCGCGAGGGCATCCAGATGCACGGCGGCATCGGCATGACCGACGAGTTCGACATCGGCTTCTTCATCAAGCGCGCGGCGGTGGCCGAACAGACCTTCGGCGACGTCCACTTCCACCGCAACCGCTACGGCGAACTTGAGGGCTACTGAACGAACCGGCAACGCTTGCGGCCCGGTCCGAACCACAACCGTGAGAGCTGGGATGATCTGAGGTCAGATCGAGGTTCACACCGAACGGTCCTCATCCCGCTCGCTTCGCGCTGCCATCCGTTGCGCCGCCGCACCGTCCCTGTTGAGGTTGCAATGCCCCGAAGGGAGCGTTAAGGTCTTCCATCATTGGCGGTCTTGTGCTGCCGACTGGCGTAGTTCCACAGGGCCTTAACACTAGCGAGCGCGTGATGTATCCAATCTATCGCCCAACGGCGAAGTTCGAAGAGCCATACGAGGCGGAAGACCGCACCTTTTCCGACGCTCGTTTGGACGATAAAGAGATTGGAGATGTCAACTATCGACATTGCACGTTCGTCGATGCGAGTTTCAAAGGCGCTACTCTTCAAGATTGCCAATTCCTGCACTGCATCTTTCTCGGTTGCTACTTTCGGCGTACGACACTAAAGAACTGCACGTTTACGGGCTGTCGTTTCTACGACTGCCAGTTTCCCTATGTCAGTCTTCATACCTGTGACTTCAAGTACAGCCTGTTCAAGTCTTGCCAAGTACCGTTCTCGGAGATGGAACACTCGCTGCCGAGCGCTCCAAATCTAAGGGAGCAGCTATGCAGAAATCTCGCAATACAGTCTGCGGATCTCGGTCTGTCGGACGAAACTCGGCGCTACCGAAGGCTGGAGGTGGAGGCCCGGGAAGAGCATCTTTGGAACGGCATCACTGGTGAGTCAGAGTGGTATATAGCTCACTTTACCGGTCGCAGATTTCGAGCCGGTTGCCAGTGGGTGTTGAGCAAGATGAACTGCTGGTTGTGGGGATATGGCGAACGACTGATCGTCTTGTTGAGAAACCTGTTGCTGGTTGTAGTGGTCGTATTTCCCTTCCTCTATTGGTTGTTAGCGGATTTGACACGCAACGATGGGGCGAGCCTTGACTTGTGGGACTATCTCTACTTCAGTGCAGTGAATGCGCTGCCAGTCGGCGTTTCTTCTACTATCAGTGCATCTGGCTGGATTGGGTACTCGCTCGTAGTTGTGGAAGCCATATTCGGATCGGTCACTTTGGCGTTGTTCGCTGCGTACGTCTTTCGTTGGAGTCTGCACAGATGACGCATGGCTGGTCGGTTTGGGGGTACGGGTCCGTTGCACGTGGGGACGCAGATCGTCTGAGTGACTTCGACGTGCTGGTGGTTGGTCCCGAAACAGGGGAACTTGGAACCGTGATGAGCGCCGCCGGCCTTGGCTTCCACAAAGCGTCCATTAGCCGATACTCTTGGGATGAGATTGTCGGCATGGCGGGGTACGGGTCGCTGTTTCTGCATCATGTCCGACTCGAAGGACGCCCACTGTACGAAAACGACGCATGCAGAGGGCGACTCCGTACTGTTCTCGACGAGCTTGGGGAGTACACGCTGGCTCGAAGGGATGTGCAGGGCTTCAAGACTGTGCTCGGCGACGTTGCCGAGTCGCTACGGTACGGGGGTGCCAAGGCGTTCGAGTTGTCCGTGCTGGGTACGGTGATCAGACACGGGGCGATATTGGGCTGCTGGCTGCTCGGCAACCCGACGTTCGGACGGCTTGCCCCGGTGGAGTCCTTCGCCGCTTCCGCGGGTTTGGCGATCAGCATGGTGGATTTCGAGCGCTTGTACATGTACCGCCTGTATTGCGATGGTCGCTTGCAGAGGAGTACGCTACGTCCGGTGGCTGCCGAAGTCTGGCTCCACTGGGCACGGAGGTTGGTTGAGGGCTTGGAGGACATCGTTCCATGAATGACATTGCGAGATGCCTGCGCCAGATCGACAAAGTCAAGGAGGTTGCGGAGGGCCAAACCACGCCCTATGCCGCACGGTCTCGCATCGCAAGGCTGACCCTTGATGCCATACGCTTGGTCTGCTCCGCCTTGGGCATGCCCAAGCCGGATCGTCCCTCGGCATTGTCGAAGCCCGTAGACGCGGATGCTGAACTGGCGAGGGTCGTCGATGCCTGCAACAGGCTAAACGGCTTGTCGAAGTCCGTCGCACAACCCAGCGAACCCCTTGAACAACGATGGCGGACAATGTGGCAAGCGCTGTTGCAGGAGCTCGATGAACTTGCGGCGGCATTGCGGGACTGGCAGAGCGGTGCGGCACAGTAGTCCTGCCTGTGGAAGGTTGCGAAGCACCTGATCACGAGGGTCGCACCCACGCTACGACGCGCCGCGCTTCGAGCGCGACCGACTGGGCTTGCCGAAGCACCGAAATAGGACGAGGCCAAGCGCCATAGAGTGTCGGCACCTCACTCCCAGCAATGCACGGCGACGGTGAAGGTGCGGGCCAGCTCCGCGAGCTGCTCCGGGGCGAGGTTCGCGCTTGACGGTCGCCGGTTGTAGGCGACGCCGTGGATGTCGAGGAAGCTGCGCACCACGGCGCCCTTGATGGCGAAGTTGACGTTCTGCGGAATGTCGCCGGTGATGCCCGCGGCGTGCGTAGCCCTCAGCGTGCTGGCCACCACGCCGATGACGTTCCCCGCGCCGTCGAGCAGCGGGCCGCCGCTGTTGCCCGGCTGCACCGGCGCGGTGATCTGAAGCCGCTTCGCGTCGTCGTCCGGGCCGGCGAGAGCGCTGACGTTGCCACTCGTGACGTTGAGTTCCTTCGACAGGACGCCGTGCAGGGGGTAGCCCGCGACCGTTGCCGCCTCGCCAAGGCTGGCGCGGGGCGACTCGCTGAACGTGGCCGCCCCACGGACTTCGACCGGCGCCTTGAGCAGCGCCAAGTCGTCGCGGGCCTCCACTGCGCGGACCGTGGCGTCGTAGGAAGTGCCCGCGTGGTTCACGGTCACTCTGGCGCAGCCATCGACGACGTGATGGTTGGTCACGATCCATCCGTCCCGGCCAACCAGGAATCCGCTGCCGCTGCTCGCGGGCTCGCGGGTCTGTTTCTGCCGCGCGTCGGCCATCGTCCTGAGCAATGCCAGGAGCTCCTCGGAGATTAGTCCTGTTGACCTTATGCCCATGTCCTGCTGAAACTGCTGTACCGCGGCCGTCGTGCGCTCGCCAAACAGCCCGTCCATCGACCCGGTGTCGTAGCCGAGCATGGCGAGGTACGACTGCGCTGGCCGCACCATGTCGTGAGATGGAGCTGAAGAGCGAACCGGGCCGCTGGAAATAGCAGCCAGTGTTGGTTCGTCGCCGCCGTCCTCGATCCAAGCGGCAAGCTGGCGACTGAGCTTCTGTGCCTCGGCGAGTTGTGCCGAGGTCATGCGTTGCCGGAGGTCGGTGCGGTGTTGTTGCGCATCTTCGTCATCTTCGCCTCTTTGCACGCAGGCAAGGTTGATCCAGGCATAGGCTTGAACGTCGTCCTCGGGAACGCCCTTGCCGCCAGCATAACTGCGTCCGAGTTCAAGCTGGGCGTTCGCGAGTCCCTGTTCGGCTGCCTTGCGGTACCAAGACGCGGCTTCCCATTTGTCCGCTGGAACCCCTCTGCCGTTGGCGTAACTGCGTCCGAGTTCGAGCTGGGCACCCGCGTGTCCCTGTTCGGCTGCCTTTCGGCACCAAAACGCGGCTTCCCGGTCATCCGCTGGAACGCCCCAGCCGTTTGCGTACATGCGTCCAAGCCAGAACTGGGCTTCCTCGTGTCCCTGCTCGGCCGCCTTGCGGTACCAGAACACGGCCTCTTGGTCGTCGTAGGCGGTCCCGTCGTCCCCGGCGATCCCGTTCAGGAAGGCGAGCCAGTGCATGAATCCAAGCCTGTATTGGCCGCCCGCGTGTCCCTGCTCGGCGGCTTTGCGGTACCAAAACACGGCTTCTTGATCATCTTCTGCGACGCCCCTGCCGCTATTGTGCATAGCTCCCAGCCAGAACTGGGCTTCCACGTGTCCCTGCTCGGCCGCCTTGCGGTACCAGAACACGGCTTCCTGGTCGTCCTCTGCGACGCCCCCGCCGATCGTGTAACTGAGTCCAAGCTCGAACTGGGCGTCCGCGTGTCCCTGTTCGGCGGCCTCGCGGTACCAGAACACAGCTTCTCGGTCGTCTGCCGCAACGCCCTTGCCGCTGGCATGGCTGTATCCAAGCCAGAACTGGGCATCCGCGTGTCCCTGTCCAGCAGCCTTGGAGTACCAGAACACAGCTTCTCGGTCGTCTGCCGCAACGCCCTTGCCGCTGGCATGGCTGTATCCAAGCCAGAACTGGGCATCCGCGTGTCCCTGCCCAGCGGCCTCGCCGTACCAAAACACGGCTTCTCGGTCGTCCGCTGGAACACCTTGGCCACGGGCGTACATAGCTCCCAGCCGGAACTGGGCATCCGCGTGTCCCTGTTCGGCGGCCTGGCGGTACCAGTACACGGCTTTTTGGTCGTCCGCCGGCACGCCCATGCCTGTGGCGTATACAACTCCTAGCGAGAAACTGGCGTCCCTAGTCATCTCGTTGATATTCATCCATTTTCGTCGTACCCGCTTCGGAATCTGAAGCAGCCGATGTGAAGAGCTGGGCCGCTCCCGTTGCTTCCAACTCTCTCGGCACTCTGCGGAAGCCGCCAAAAGACTCGGACGCCCGACAAACTCATCGTAACCGGAATCCAGCGGTTCGGCGACGGAGACCATCGCCAGTCTTGGCCAGACACCAGCAGCGGGATGACGATCCGCTGCCGGTCGCGGCGAGGACCGCTCAAACTCGGCTAGGAGCGGCCTCCTCTCCAAACCGCCAGTTCGATTGGTGTTGGGTTGTAGCCGTTGCAGGGGTTGTTGAGTTGGGGGCAGTTGGAGATGAGCACCAGCACGTCCGTCTTGGCTTCGAGCTCCACGTACTTGCCTGGGGCGCTGATGCCGTCCTCGAAGGTGAGGGCGCCTTCGGGGGTGACGGGCACGTTCATGAAGAAGTTGATGTTGTGCGCGAGGTCGCGCTTGGTGAGGCCCCAGGCGGCGTGGGTGTTGACGGCCAGCAGCCAGCTGTCGCGGCAGGAGTGCATGGACTTCTTCTCCAGCGCGTAGCGCACGGTGTTGCTTTCGCCGGCGCAGGCGCCCCCCAGGGTGTCGTGGCGTCCGCAGGTGTCGGCGACGATGGCGAGCAGGGGGTTGCCTTCGTCGGAGAGCAGGGTGGTGCCGGCCGAGAGGTAGAGGTTGCCCTGCTCGCGGATGGTGTCCATGGCGCTGTAGCGCTCGTGGGGGTTCCTGGCGTTGAAGAACAAGGTGTCCACGGCCTGGTTGCCGCGCAGGTCGGTGATGCGCAGCACGTCGCCCTTGGCGATCTCGCTCAGCCAGTAGTCGCCGGCGGGAACGACCTCTAGGCGGCGGGCATCGGCGGTATTCAGAACGCTCTCTTGCAGCATCGTGCTACCTCCCCAAGGCGTACAGCGCAGTGTTCATGAAGCCGCGGCCGTTTTCGGGCCTAGATCGTCGGCAGGCATCGTCGGCGCCGGCCGGCTCGGCCAGCGCCAGTTGATAGCCGATGGCGCGGCGCGGGTACTCGGGCGCGGGATTGAGCGGGTGCGGGCAGGTGTGCAGCACTACCAGAGTGCGCATCTCGAAGCGCAGCACGATGGAACTTCCGGCCGGCGAGTGGTCTTCCACGTAGGCGATGTTGCCGCCAGCATCCGCGTCGACCCGCGAGAACCAGTTCACGTTGGCGGCGAAATCGCGCTTTCCCAAGCCGTACTTGCCGAGTTCCACGAGAAAGCTGTCGCGGCCATTGCGGCGGTAGTCGTTGCGCGCCTCTTGATAGGAAAGCGCACCCCATTTGCGTCTCACCAAATCCGCGTTGCAGGTGCCGCTGGCCGCGTCGTGCCAACCCACGTCGTCGGCGACGATGGAGCAGAAGATGCGGCCCATGTCCGAATAGAGGCAATGGCCGGCGGCGAGCCGGAAGGTGTGCTGGCACTTCAACGTGTCCGGCAGGTTGAGCCGTTCGAGGGGATTGTCCGGGTTGTAGGCCAGCATCGCGGCGTTGCCCCCGCCTTCGATGTCGGTCAAGCGCAGCTGCACGCCGGCGTTGACCACGAAGGACCAGTGGCTGCCGCCGGGCAGCACGTCCTCGCAGGCCTGGTGGAAAGCGGCGTCTTGCGTCATGGCGTTTCCCTCGATGAACCCATGCCGGGCTCAAGCAGTGTGTGTTCAGTGCGCTCGCGCAAGCGCCGTCTCGGCGGCGGCTTGCTGGCGGTCGTTGGCGACCGGCAGGTCGAACGTGATCGTGGCGCCGTAGGCGTCCGGTTCGTGCGGGTCGATGCGCGGCTTGTCGAGCACGAGCAGCCGCGTGCCGAGCTTGAAACCCTCGGCGATGTCGTGCGTCACCATGAACACGGTGAGCGCAAGCTGTTCGTGCAGCCGCGCCACCAGATCGTGCATGTCGGCGCGGATGCCTGGGTCCAGCGCTCCAAACGGTTCGTCGAGCAGCAGGATGCGCGGCGCCGTCACCAGCGTCTGCGCCAGCGCCAGCCGCTGCTGCATGCCACCGGAGAGCGCCGCGGCGTAGGCATGGGCGGACGAGAGCAGGCCGACCCGGTCGAGCATCCGTTCGGCTTGCTCGACGTTGCGCGCCCGCTTGGCGCCGAAGGTTCTGCCGAGGAAGCGCGAATCGCGCAATTCCAGCCCGAGCAGGACATTGCCGAGCGTCGTGAGATGGGGAAACACGGAGTAGCGTTGGAAGACCACGCCGCGATTGGCGTCCGGTTCGGCGGCAAGCGGCTCGCCAGCCAGTTCGATCGCGCCTTCGCAGGGCGCTACGTCGCCGAGCAGCAGGCGCAGAAAGGTCGTCTTGCCGCAGCCGGATGCGCCGACGATGGTGACGAACTCGCCCTCGCGCACTTTCAGGTGGATGTTCTCCAGCACCACCTTGTCCACGCCGTCGGCGCCCGACGCACGGTAGCGCTTCCACACGTTGCGCACGTTGATGAGCGTCACGACTCCGCTCCGTACCACGGAAAGAGACGCCGATTGGCGCGCTTCAAGGCGTAGTCCAGCAGGAACGCGAGCAGCGTGATCCAGGCGACGTAGGGCAGGATCACGTCCATCGCCATGTAGCGGCGCACCAGGAAGATGCGGTAGCCCAAGCCGTCGGTGGAGGCGATGGCCTCGGCGGCGATCAGAAACAGCCAGGCAGAACCCAGGGACAGCCGCACGCCGTCGAGCAGCCGCGGCAGAACCTGGGGCAGCACCACCCGCGTTGCGATCTGCCAACTGGACGCATCCAGCGTCTGCGCCTTCACCAGCTGTTCCGGCGGCAGCTCGCGCACGCGCTGCTCGATGTCGCGCATCAGAAACGGCGCGGTGCCGAGCACGATCAGCATCACCTTGGCCAGCTCGCCGATGCCGAAGACGATGAACAGCACCGGCAGGATGGCCAGCGGCGGAATCATGGAGAGGGCGCGCACCCACGGCGACCAGAACGCGCCGAACCAAGGCAGCAGCCCGTTCAGAGCGCCGATGCCGAGGCCAATGGCGGCGGCAACCGACACGCCGACGGCAAGGCGGCCCAGGCTCGCCGCCGTGTCGTTCCAGAACAGATAGTCGCCGCTGCGCCGATCGGGCTGGAACGCCATGCGCTCGATGGCCGCGCCGACGGTGGCCATGCCCGGCAGGAGCTTGTCGTTGGGGTTGTCGGCAAGGCGGGCGCTGGAGGCGAGGCCGTAGACAAGCAGGGCGAGCGCGAACGGGGCCGCCGCGGCGAGAACGCCCAAGCGCCCGGGGTGCCGGTTGATCGCCCGCACGGCGAACCCCGGATTGCGGGATCAGGCTTACAGCGCGCCGTCCGCGGCCATCTGCATGTAGGCGTCGTCGAAGCGCAGCTTCACGTTCTCCTCGGCGCCGAGAATGCGCCCGCCGGGAAGCGCGATGCCGATGAAGCCAGCGTCGTCCGCGCCTTCGCCGAGCAAGCCGTGCTCGAACGAGAACGCGGTGACGTTCTCCATCGTCTCGCCAAGCGCCGGGGAGCGCACGAAGTCCACGGCCGGCTGCGGCGTGTAGAACATCTGCGTGGCGGCAAGCTGGGCGTTGTAGCCGGCCAGATCGGTCCCGGATGCCGCCGCCATGTGCGTCTTCGCCGCATCGCCAGCGTCGCCGGCGGCGGACATCGTCGCCATCGTTTCGTACCAGGCGCCGACGAGCGCCTTGCCGAAGCGCGGATCCTCGAGCGCTTCCGTGCTCACCACCAGCATGTCGATGATCTCGCCGGGAATCATCGACGAGTCGAACACCGGGCTTACGTCCGGCAGCGCCTGCACTTCCGCGAGCAGCGGATTCCAAGTGACGACGGCGGTCGCGTCGTCGCTGGCGAAGGCGGCCACGATGTCCGCGTCCGAGGTGTTGACGACGGTGAGGTCGCGTTCGGACATCTCCACCGTGGAGAGCGCCCGCGCCAGCATGTAGTGCGACACGGAGAGCTCCACGAGATTGACGTTCTGGCCCTTGATGTCGGCCAGCGTCTTGTCCGCGCCCTTGAGCACGATGCCGTCGTTGCCGTTGGAGAAGTCGCCGACGATCAGCGCGGTGGAATCGCGCCCGCCAGCCGCGGGGATCGTCAGCGCGTCCATGTTGGTCATGGTGCAGCCGTCGAAGGCGCCGACGGTGTACTGGTTGATGGACTCGATGTAGTCGTTGAACTGCACCACCTCGATCGTGATGCCGTATTTCGTCGCCCACTTCTCGACGATGCCGGACTGCGCGGCGTAGTCCCAGGGCATCCAGCCGACGTAGATGCTCCAGGCGATGCGGTAGTCGTCCTTGGCGAAGGCCGACACGGCGCCGAGCGAAAGCAGGGCCGCGACGGCGGCGGCCCGAAGGCGTTGAACGAACCAGTTGGGCATGATGGCCTCCTCGCGGTGAAGAACGGCGGTGAAGAACGAGTGCGCGGCTCCTTTTGACCGCACGCTCCCCTCTCCGACAGCGAAGCAAGGTGTGTGCCAAGGTGGGATTGACGGTGCGCCGCGATGCGCCCGTGGCGGCGCGAAGCAACTCGAACGTCCCAACAGGGCGCACCAACGGCGACTTACGGGGGCGCACCGTTGCACCAGTTCGGTGCTTCACCGTTCGTCCGAGGAGGGCGCCGCATTTGAGTACACTCGCCGCTTCATCGTGTTGCGACAGAGACGCCTGTGCAAGTGACGCGCTTCTACACCACGTCGGACGGCGGCTCGGCGTTCGACCGCGTGGACATCCCCTTGGGCGACGAAGCCGTGGACGCCTGGGGCAACGGCTTGCGCCTAGGGCCACCGTTCTCATCGCCGGCGGTGCGCGTCTTCACCGCGCCGGCCGGCGCTTTCCAGGATTGGCACAACGCCCCCCGCCGCCAGCTCTGCGTGGTGCTCGAAGGCGTGTGGGAAGTGGGAACCACCGATGGGCAGAAGCGCCGCTGGGCGCCGGGCGAGATGTTCCTGCCCGACGACGTGGACGGCACGGGACACACCAGCGAAGTGATCGAAGGCCCGGTGCGCATCCTCTTCGTGCCGCTGCCGGACGGCTTCGACTTGGCGCGCTGGCAGGTGGCTTGAGCATGTTCGATCCGATTGCCACGCGCATCGAGCTCGCGTTCCGGGCGCTGCACGCCGCCACGCCGGTCGAAGATCCCGAGCTCGACGCCCTGTTCGCCAGACTGCGCGCGGACGCCAACTCCCGCCAGCGCGCCGACGCGGCCCGGCGCATCTGGAAACGCTGGGACACCCACCGCGAGGCCGATGCGAACGCGGCCATGCGCTCCGCCGTCGAGAACATGGACTTCGGCGACTTCGACAGCGCCGAGGAGACCTTGGACGACCTAGTGGAACGCTGGCCGGGCTGGGCGGAAGCCTGGAACAAGCGCGCCACGCTGCGCTTCTTGAACGACGAGGACGCAGCCAGCCTGGACGACATCGCCCAGGTTCTCGAACGCGAACCACGGCACTTCGGCGCCTTGAGCGGCCTCGGCCAGATCTGCCTGCGCAGCGGGCACAGCGCGGCCGCCCTGCATGCCTTCGAGCGCGTGCTGGCCCTCGACCCCGGCCTCGGCGACGTGCAGCTCGCGGTCGAAGCCTTGCGCCTCGAAGTGCCGCACGTCGTGAATTAGCCGGCGCTTGCTTTCAATTCGAGGAGAGACACGTATGAGCCAATCCGCCGCCTTGGCGCTCGACCTGTCGCACCGCGTGCGCAAATCCGACGACCTCTTCGCTCGCGCCAAGGCCGTGGTTCCGGGCGGCATCCACGGCCACTTCGGCAGCGCGCTGCGCGAAGGCGGCCCGAAGTTCTTCGCCAGCAGCGCCGGTTCGCGCCTGACGGACGTGGACGGCAACGAGTACATCGACTACGTCTGCGGCTACGGGCCGATGATCCTCGGCTACAACCATCCGGCGGCGGACGCCGCCGCGGCAAAGCAGCAACGCCTGGGCCATGCCGTGAGCCTGGCGTCGCCGATGCTGGTGGAACTCGCCGAACACATGGTGGAGAAGATCGCCGCCGCGGACTGGGCGCTGTTCGGCAAGAACGGCACGGACGCCACCGGCCTTGCCGCGATGGTCGCCCGCGCCGCCACCGGCCGCGACATCATCGTGCGCGTGGAAGGCGGCTACCACGGCGTGGCGCCGTGGATGCAGGCCGGGCGGCCGGGCACCACGGGCGAAGACGGCGCGAACGTGCTGAGCGTGCGTTGGAACGACGCGCAAGGCTTCGACGACTTGGTGGCGGAACACGGCGAACGCATCGCCGGCTTCATCTCGTCGCCCTACCACCACCCGGTGCTCGCCGACAACGAAATGCCCGCCGAGGGCTACTGGGCGCACATTGAGGCGGTGTGCCGCGCCAAGGGCATCGTGCTGATCGTCGACGACGTGCGCAGCGGCTTTCGCCTGCATCTGGCCGGTTCCAACGTCGTCTTCGGCTTCACGCCGGACTTGATCTGCTTCGGCAAGGCCATCGCCAACGGCCATCCCCTCTCCGCGCTCGTCGGCAGCGACGCCTTGAAGCAGGCCGCCAGCGACGTCTTCTACACCGGCACCCAGTTCCACAGTGGCGCCCCGATGGCCGCGGCGCTCGCCACCATGCGCGAACTGGAACAAATGGACGCCGCAGAGCGGCTGCGAACCATCGGCGAGAAGCTGAACGCCGGCCTCGTGCAGGCCGCCATAGCCAACGGCTTCGAGCTGATCGCCTCCGGCGCGCCGGCGATGCCCTACTACCGCCTCGCCAACGTCGACCGCGAGACCCACTTCGCATGGATCGACGAATGCGTGCAGCGCGGCGTGTTCCTGCTTGGCTACCACAACCACTTCCTGTCGCTGGCGCACACGGACGCCGACTTGGCGCAGACCTGGGAGGCGGCAGACGCGGCGTTCAAGGCGACGAGCCGCCGCGCCAGCCCAAACTGAGGAAGAGCAATGACGGACGATGTGATCAAGACCCTCGACGAGTTCCAAGACGAGTACCGCAAGGGCATCGGCCGAACGCTGCCGCACCGGCCCTCCAAGGAAGCGAACTTGGACAACATCAGGCGCTTCGGCGACGGCGTGGGCGACTACAACCCGCTGTGGCGCGACGAAGCCCATGCCGCCGGCAGCCGCTTCGGGATGATTACCGCGCCGCCGCCGTTTCTCTACGGCGTCACCCTTGGCGTGGTCGCCGGCGAGACCGGCGCCATCGACCGCAAGCGCGTCTCAACGCGCTATCTGCCGGTCAACTACGCCGGCGCCGAGATCGACTTCGTGCGCCCCATCTGGCTGAACGACCGCATCACGGCGCAGGAAGAAGTGGGCGAGACGATCCGCAAGACCAGCAGCCGCATCGGCGCCATCAACTTCAACACCGGCCTGGTGACGTTCACCAACCAGCGCCACGAGGTGGTCGCCACCATCCGCACGCTGATGGCGCGCTACGAGAACACCGGCCACACGCTGGAATACGACCGCGCCCCGAAGGACGGCGACGCGCTCGACAGCGTGGTGGAGCCAGCCGATCCGCTGGTTTGGGAACGCCAGCGGCGCGGCGCCGAGACCCGCTACTTCGAGGACGTGGCAGAGGGCGAGGAGATCCCCTCGCTGCCGAAGGGCACCTATTCCGTGACCGAACTCTTCCTGTTCACCCACGGCGTGCTCGGCACCGGCCGCAGCCCGCGTTCCGCGCTCGAGGCCGAAGGCTCGGCCGATCTCGGCGGCGGAGGCCGCTTCGACGCCGAACACGCCCAGGAGCGGCGCAACATGCCGGGCCAGTTCGACTACGGGCCGCAGCGCGTGTGCTGGCTGAGCCAGATCGCCACCGACTGGATGGGCGATGACGGTGCGCTGAGGAAGCTCAACGCCTCCATTCGCCATCCGAACGTGGTCGGCGACACCAACACGCTGCGCGGCGAAGTGACCAGGAAGTCGGTCGTGGACGGCGAGTGCTTGGTGGAACTGCGCTTGACGAACGAGAACCAGGCGGGACTGGCCACGGCTTTCGCCACGGCAATCGTGGCCCTGCCCTCCCGCGAGGGGTCAGTCTGACGCGGCGCGCTCGAAGTAGCGCTCGGAAAGCTCGCGCTGGTTCTCGTAGATGGAGCCTTGGTGCCGCGCCGCCGGCAGCGGCATGCGCACCGGCACATCTTCCATGCGCGGGCGCAAGGTGGGTTCGCCGGAGACGATGCGGCCGTTGAAGTCGTCCAGGTTGGCGATGTTCTCAATGCCGGCCAGCGGCCAGGCGTCCGCCGCGGCGTATTCGTAGAACAGCACCCGGCGCTGCCGGTTGGACGTGTTCAAGGCCGAGCCATGCACGAGCCGCGCATGATGGATGGTGATTGAACCGGCGCTGGCGTGCAGCTCCCGCGCTGCCGAAACGTCCAGCCCCTCGCGAACGACGTCGATGGCGCCGCAGAACGCGCCGCCGCTGTGGTGGTCGTAGACGCGCCCCTTGTGCGAGCCGGCCAGCATCAGCAGCGGCCCGTTGTCCGCCTCCATGTCGTCCAGCAGGATGCCCACCGCAAGCACGTCTTGATTGGTGTGCGGATAGAACGCCCAGTCCTGATGCCACTCCACCGGCGCACCGTAGCCAGCCGACTTCATGTTCACTTTGCCGCCAGCCCGCAGCCGGATGTTCGCCCCGATCAGCGGCTCGAGGGCCGCCATGATCCCGGCATGGCCCGCTAGCTCCCGATAGAACGGATGCGCCAGATGCGGCCGCTTGATGCGCCGCACCCGCGGCGCAAATCGCGTATGCGACGGCTCCAGATCGAGAATGTCCGTGTGCCCTTCCACCTCCCGCGCCCCCGCCACGACCTCCGCCGTCACGCTGCGCAACTCGGCCAGCACCTGGGGCTCGAGCACATCCGCGACGACGACGTAGCCATCGTCCCGGTATTGCCGAATCTGCGCATCGCTCAGCACGGCGTGTTCTCCTCCCCGAGCGGTGCGGCGGATTGTCGCACAGCTTGGATAGATGCCAGCGTCGCCAACATTCGCCGGTCGCCGTCCTGACTCTCCGTTGGCATGCCGATCCGCTTCCCAACACCGAACTCGCGCCTCGACTAAACAGAGCCACCGAGCAAGCGTCGTCGAAGCCCATCGCGTCTTTCGGTGGCTCGGGCGCACTACGGCGCGGTCATTGCACCTCGTGCTGCCACTCGCCTTCTACGCCATCATTCGTCGTATTCGTGCTCTTCGTCCTCGTCGACGAAGACCACCCGCCGGCGTTCCCGCTTCGGGGGCGAGACGTCGACCATCACCTTGCGGTTCTTGCGCCGCACTTCGGCCTGGGCGTCTTCGGTGAGTCGCCGCAGCAGGCGGTGGCCGTCCGCCGCCGAGGAAACCGCGGCGCCGTCGATGCGCTTGAGGATGTCGCCGGGCATGAAGGCGCTCTTGGCGGGCGTGTCGAGAACCAGCACGCCGGCGTCCACTCCGAAGTAGTCGCCAAGGTCTTCGCCGATGTCCGCCAAGCGCAAGCCGTCGCGTTCCCGGCGGTCGAGTCGCCCTGGGCGTCGTTCGCGCCATTCGAAGTCGAAGTCGCGGCCAAAGTCGCGGCCAATGCGCCCGAGGCGTCTCGCCGCCATGCGGAAGTCGGAGACGGGCGCGGTCGTGACCACTTCAAGCGGAATCGTCTCGTCGTCTCGAAGCACCACCAGTTCCACCGCGTCGCCCGGCGCCACGTCTTCTAGAATCTCGTGCAGCACGTCCACCGGGTCCTCGTCGCCGACCAGCGACTCGCCGTTGATGGCAACGATCACGTCGTCCTCAACGACGCCAGCCTTCTCGGCGCCGCCGTCTGGGGACAGGCCGGCGACGGTGATGCCGTGCTCTCCGTATTCGGAGATCAAGACGCCGAGAAAGGCGCGGTTAGCATTGCAGGCGACGCAATGGCCTCCGTGCCGAATGCGGCGCCCTTGAATCTCGGCCATTTCCTGCGCCGCCTCGATCGTCTGCGCTATTGCCTCCTCCATGCTCTCCTTCGCTGCCGCCAACCGTTCTTGGCGCTCCGCCCTTCGATCTTCGCGTACCGCGGCTCGGTCCTGCGCCTCGATCTCGACCGACTCCTCGACGCCGGCTTCGGCTGCCGTCGCGGCGTCTTCCGCGTATGCCGTGCCAAGCACTGCGAGCGCGAACAGGGTGCAGACTGCTTTCATGTGCGATTCCTCAATGGCTGTTGGGAGAGTGGAGCGCGGCGAACGCGAACATGCACCCTTTGATGCCCCGTGGCGGAAAAGGTTGCAGCGAAATCGCGGCGGAGTTCGGGGCCGCCTTGAGAGTATGATCCCGCCGATGCGCAGCATCCGATCCCGCTAGCCAACCGCCGCGATGTTCGTGCCCGTTGTTCTTGCCGGCGGCGCGGGAACGCGGCTGTGGCCGCTCTCCCGGGAGCTTCATCCCAAGCAGTTTCAGCGTTTGGTGGGCGAGCGCACCATGTTCCAGCACACGCTGGCGCGGCTCGATGGTTTGGAGCACGCGCCCCCGCTGGTGGTCTGCAATCAGGCCCATCGCTTTCTGGCCGCCGAACAGTGTCGGACGTTGCCGATGCGCACGGATGCCATCGTGCTGGAACCCGAACCACGCAACACGGCGCCGGCCTTGGCAGTGGCCGCGCTGCACGTGGCGCGAACGAAGGACGCCACGTTGCTGGCCTTGCCGGCGGACCATCACATCGGCGACATCGCGGCGTTCCGCGCCAGCGTCGAACGCGCGGCGCCGCTTGCCGAGGACGGCCGCATCGTCGCCTTCGGCGTCGTGCCGTCGCGCCCGGAAACGGGCTACGGCTACATCCGCGCCGGTGCATCGCTGCCCGGCGGCGCCGAGATCGCGGCATTCGCCGAGAAGCCGTCGCTCGATGTCGCGCGCGGCTATCTGGAGGCGGGCGGCTACTATTGGAACAGCGGCATCTTCATGGCCAAGGCGAGCGTCTACCTGGACGAACTGCGGCGGTTCCGGCCAGACATCCTCGCCGCCTGCGAAAGCGCGGTCGCCGAGCAGCGCGAGGGCGCGGACTTCCGCCACCTTGGGCGCGCCTTCCTTTCGAGCCCCTCGGATTCAATCGACTACGCGGTGATGGAGAAGACCGATCGCGGCGCCGTCGTGCCGGCGAACATGGCCTGGAGCGACGTGGGTTCCTGGCGGGCACTGGCGGACGTGCTCGCGGACGAGGCGGATGCCGCCGGCAACACCATCGCCGGCGACGTGCTCGCCATCGACACCAGAAACTCCCACTTGGCCGCCCAGGACCGCCTGCTCGCCGCCGTCGGCCTCGACGACGCGGTGGTGGTGGAGACCGCCGATGCCGTGCTGGTCGCCGACAAGGCGCGCGTGCAGGAGGTCAAGGCGGCGGTTGCGCGATTGCAGGCGCAACGCCGAAGCGAACACCGCGAACACCCAACCGTCCACCGGCCCTGGGGCAGCGCCGAGACGTTCAAGGCCGGCGACGGCTTTCTGGTGAAGCGGATCAGCGTCGCGCCGGGCGAATCCCTGTCGCTGCAATCGCACCGGCATCGCAGCGAGCACTGGGTGGTGGTACGCGGCGAAGCGCAAGTGCAGCGCGGCGACGAGACGTTCGTTCTCAAGGCCGACGAATCGATCCACATTCCCGCCGGGGCGCGCCATCGCCTGGCGAACGACGGCCCGGACGCCCTCGACATCGTCGAAGTGCAGCTCGGCAGCCTGCTCTCCGAAGACGACATCGTGCGCTTCGACGACCGCTACGGCCGGGATTAATCGACGCCAGAACCCCCGCGGCGCTGCCCCGCCGGCGCCGGCTGTGGATCGGCCGCTTGCTTGGCCGCGAGTGCCCGCCGCCGCTCGTTCAGCTCTTCGACGATCCGCGCATGGCGTTCGCGGGTGAGGCCGTAGTGGGTGTAGCACCAGATGGAGACGATGGAGAAGCCGGCCACGATGGGGCCGTAGAACAGCCCCAAATGCACCAACGTCTCCGGCGGCACGTCCGCCGCGGTTTGTATCTCGGCGCCGCGCGGCCACTCGATGAGGTCGAGGCCCAAGCCGCCGAGGAACGTGCCGAAGCCGGAGGTGGCCTTGGCCGAGAACGCCACGGCGCCGAAGAAGATGCCCTCCTGGCGCACGCCGGCCTCGTATTCGTGCTCGTCCGCCACGTCCGCCATCATCGAGCCGAACGCCACGAAGGCGAGCTGCAGAATGAGGCCTTGGACGAACTTGAAGACGAACAAGATGGCGAACAGGGCGTCCTCGCCGTTCTCCGGCAGCCAGCCGAGCAGCCGCAGCACGACCGGAAACACTTGGCAGATGGCCCACACCGCGGTGCCGAGGATCACCCCCGAGCGCTTGCCGGCCGAGCGCAGCAGCGGCACCACCAGGAACACGCCCAGCAGCAGGCCCAGTACCGTGCCCATGTTCAGCCACAGCATCTCCTGGCTCGCCAGCTCCCAGAAGTACTGGTACATGTAGAGGTCGAGGGCGCTGTTGACGCCGGCCATGACGTACACCACCAGCACGCCGAGAAACAGCCACACGAACGATCGATTGGAAAAGCCGGCGACGAGATCCAGCCCAAGCTGCGCCAGCACGTTGCGCTTCGGCTTCGGCGCCGGTTCGGAGAGGTGGCGCACTTCCTTTTGGGTGCCGACCGCCGAATACCAGATGGTGGCCACCATCAGCACGCCCAGCACGATGGCGAACGGCGCGTAGTTGGCGATTTCGGTGCGTCCGCCCCGCTCTTCGGTGAAGAAGTAGCCGAAGCCGATGATCGAGACGGCGGCCACGCCGATCGCCGCGAAGAACTGCCGGAACGCGACGATGCGATTGCGCTCGTTGTAGTTCTCCGTCATCTCCGCGCCGAGCGCCAGATGCGGCACGTGGTAGAGCGTCATGGCGCCGCGGGTGAGGATGGCGAACACCGTCAGCCAGGCGAAGAGCCCCCACTCGCCCAGGGTCTCGACGTTGCCCGGCGGCCACAGCAGGCCGACGAAGGCGAGCGCCAGCGGCACCGCCGAGGCGTACATGAAGGGATGGCGCCGACCGAGGCGCGACTTCCAGTTGTCCGACAGCGACCCGGCGAGCGGGTCCGTCACCGCGTCGAACAGCAGGGCGATCATCAGCGCCAGGCCGGCCAGCGTGCCGGGCAGTTCCAGCACCTGGTTGTAGTAGAACAGCACGAAGATGGCGAAGGCGGTGTTCTTCAAGCCTTCGGCGAACTGCCCCACTCCGAATGCGAGCTTGCTCGAAAACGGGACGAGTCGGTCGCGGGAGGTCGGCGTTCTCACGCAGCCAGCATATAGCAGTTTCCCGCCGAGCGGCGGCGCCGGGCCGCGGCGGGCGGGAGGCCGCGCGAAATGCCCAGCGCTGGCACCGCGCCGGTTCGCCCCAGCCGCTGTCTTTGGCCTATGCTTGCGGGCACGAACAAGCAACGGGAGCGAACGCGATGGGCATTCGCCACGCGCTTGCGCTGACGGCCCTTTGCGCTGGCGCCGCAGTCGTTCAAGGCGCCGAACCGCCAGCGCAGGTCTCGAGGGCGCAGTTCGACGCCTGGATGCAGGAGATCTCCAACTGGGGCCGCTGGGGCGAAGACGACGAGCTGGGCACCCTCAACCTCGTCACGCCGGCCAAGAGCCGCGCCGCGGCCATGCTGGTGCGGGAGGGCGTGTCCATCTCGATGGCCCTCGACCTCAACACCGTGCCTGACGAACTCAACGCCAACCCGTTCCGCCACACCGTCAGCGTCGGCCGGTTCAGCGGCCACGCCGTGGCCGGCGACGACTACGGCGTGCAGTACCACGGCTTCGCCCATTCGCACATCGACGGCCTGCCCCACTTCGCCCACAAGGGCAAGCTCTACAACGGCTTCGGCTTCGACACCATCAAGCCCACCGGCGCCACGAAGCTCGGCATCCACGTGGCGAAGAACGGCATCGTCGCGCGTGGCGTGCTGGTGGACATGCCGTGGTTCAAGGGCGTGGACTACTTGGAACCCGGTACCGCCATCACCGCGCAGGACTTGGAAGCGTGGGAGGAGAAGACCGGCGTCGCCGTGGGCAGCGGCGACGTGCTGCTGGTGCGCACTGGACGCTGGGAACGCGTGCGGCAGAAGGGCCAGTGGAACTTCCTCCAAGGCGCCGCCGGGTTGCACGCCTCGGTGGCGCTGTGGCTGAAGGAACGCGACGTCGCGCTGATCGGCTGCGACGGGGTGAGCGACGTGATGCCCTCGGGCGTGGAAGGGCTGGCCAATCCGCTGCACGAACTGGTGCTCGTCGGCCTGGGGCTGCGCATTCTGGACAACCTGGACCTGGACGAAGCGGCCGCGGCGGCGGCAAGCCGGGAACGCTGGACGTTCATGTTCGTCGGCGCCCCGCTGCGGGTCGTCGGCGGCACCGGCTCGCCGCTCAATCCGCTGGCGGTCTTCTAAGGCGCGCTCGAACACGGGCGCAGAACAAAACGCGGAACGGAGGAGACAAGACATATGAGACTGGGCGTACTGGCCGGCGCTGGCAGCGACTGGCGCGAGTCCTTGGAGAAGGTCCGCATCGCGGAGGGGCTGGGCTACGAGCTAGCGGCCACCGGCGAGGCCTGGGGGCCGTCCACGGTGCCGTGGATGGCGCTGCTGGCGGCGCACACCGAGCGCATCCAGATCGGCACGTCGATCCTGAACGTCTACTCGCGCACGCCGGGCGCCATCGCCCAGGAGTTCGCGGCGCTGGAGACGATCTCCGGCGGGCGCATGGTGTGCGGCCTCGGCTCATCCGGCCACCGCGTGATCGAGGACTTCCACGGCGTGCCCTTCGAGAAGCCGCTCACGCGCATCCGCGAATACGTCGAGATCGTCGACATGCTCCTCAAGGGCAATCGCCTCGACTACTGCGGCGACATCTTCGCCATGCAGCGGGGCTTTCGGCTGGACTACGAGCGCCCGCGCGACCACGTGCCGATCTACATCGCCGCGATCACGCCCAAGTCCATCCGGCAGACCGGCGAAATCGCCGACGGCATCTTCCCCATCCACTGGCCGAAGGGCCGCTTCGCCGCGCTGCGCAGCGCCTTGAACGACGCCTCGACGGCGGCGGGGCGACCGGCGGGATCAGTGACCATCGCCCCCTTCACGAACGTCTACGTCCTGGACGGCAGCGACGACGAACGGCAGTGGCAGGCGGCGCGGCAACCGCTCTTCCACTACGTCAACCGCATGGGCGACTTCTACTGGAACATGCTCGCGGACAACGGCTTCGAGGCGGAAGTGGCGGCCTCCCGCGCCGCCTGGGCCAAGGACCGCGACATGGCCGGTGCCCTCGCCGCGATCTCCGAACCAATGGTGCGCGAAATCCAGGTGATCGGCCCCATCGACGCCGTGGCCGAACAACTGGCGGCGCGAGCCGAATCCGGTGCCGAACTGCAAATGGTGCCGATGCCCGGCGGCCCGGCAGCGGAGGCCGGCAAGCGGCTCGAGGCGTTGCTCGGCTGACCACCGCCTAAGGACACCATCCAGCTTTGGTCGCTTTCTCGTGCGAAGTCGCGGAGCCTGCGCACGAGGCGCTCCACGTTGCTCTTGATGATCCGTGCAGTCGACCCGACGCTCAGCCATCGGCTTTGGCTGCGCACACGCATCGACAGCGCGGTTGTCTTGCGGGCTTTCGTGGCATTAGAATCCGCCGCCATTGACGGTGCGCTGCCTTGGTCGGCGGCGCGTGTTGCCGCAGGCGCCCGAGCGGGGCGCTGCGGCGGTTCGAGGAGATGCCTATCAAGAGATCGAACGCGAGGCAAGTCGAGCGCGCCATCCTGAACGAGGACATCGTGGCGGAGCAGGTGCGCTTGATCGGGGCCGATGGCGGCCAAGTGGGGATCGTGCGCCGCGAGGAAGCACTGCAGGAAGCTGGCCGGGAAGGCTTGGACCTGGTGCTGATCGCGCCCGACGCCGATCCGCCGGTGGTCAAGGTGATGGACTACGGCAAGCACCTCTTCGACCAGAAGAAGGCCAAGGCCGCGCAGCGCAAGCGCCAGAAGCAGACCCACGTCAAGGAGATGAAGTTTCGGCCGGGTACCGAGGAGAGCGACTACCAGGTGAAGCTCCGCAACCTCGTGCGCTTCCTCGAAGACGGCGACAAGGCCAAGGTGGTGCTGCGCTTCAAGGGGCGCGAAATGGCGCACCCGGAGTTGGGCGCGACGGTGCTCAAGCGCATCGAGGGCGACCTTGACGAGCTGGCCAACGTCGAGACCGAGCCGCGCTTCGAGGGCCGGCAGATGACGATGGTGCTGTCGCCGAAGAGGCGATCCAAGAAGGCGTCCTGATCCGCGGCCCTTGAGCGCGACGGGCATTTGGGAGCACCGCTTGCGGGGATGCGACCAGCCCGCCGCGCCATTGAAGGACGAATCAAGACCAGGCCGCTTCGGTTCGCGGCCCAACGGAGAACGGAATGCCGAAGATGAAGACCAACCGTGGCGCGGCCAAGCGTTTCCGCCGCACCGCCAAGGGGTTCAAGCACAAGCGCTCGAACAAGAGCCACATCCTCACCAAGATGGCGCCGAAGCGAAAGCGCCGCCTGAAGAGTTTCGCCGCCGTATCGGCAGCGGACCAAGCGGCGGTGCGGCGGCTGGTGCCGAAGAAGGCCCGCTAAGCCATGCCAAGAGCCAAACGCAGCGTCGCCTCGCGAGCGCGGCGCAAGAAGGTCCTGAAGGCCGCCAAGGGCTACTACGGCGCCCGCAGCCGCTCCTTCAAGGTCGCCAAGCAGGCCGTCATCAAGGCCGGCCAATACGCCTACCGCGATCGGCGGCAACGCAAGCGCCAGTTCCGCGCCCTCTGGATCGTGCGCATCAACGCCGAGGCCCGCAACCACGGCCTCTCCTACAGCCGCTTCATGTCCGGCTTGAAGAAGGCCGCCATCGAGGTGGACCGTCGCGTCCTCGCGGACCTCGCGCTGCACGAGAAGACGGCCTTCGCCGCCTTGGCGGCGCAGGCCAAGGCGGCGCTTGGCGCGACGCCGTAGGGCGAAGCCCGCCAGGCTGCAAGATCGTCGGTCAATCGTTGGTGAGCCGCGCAGCGTCGATGCGCGGCGAGTCGATGGCGTCATGGATGTAGAAGACGTCCAAAGCGCGGCCTTGGCCGCCATTGCCGCAAGCGGCACCGAGCGCGCCCTGGACGACGCGCGCGTGCGCTATCTCGGCAAGCGCGGCGAGATCACGGCGCTGCTGAAGTCTCTCGGCGGCATGGACGCCGCCGAGCGCCCGGCGGCCGGCGCCCGCATCAACGCCGCCAAGCGCGCGTTGCTCGCCGCCATCGCCGAGCGCCGCCAGGCCCTTGGCCGCGAGCAGTTGCGGCGCGAGCTGGCGCAGCAGGCCGTGGACGTGACGCTGCCCGGACGGTCGCGCGCCGGCGGCAGCCTGCATCCGATCACCCAGACCTTCCGCCGCATCGAGGCGATCTTCGCCAACGCCGGCTACGGCGTCGTCTCCGGCCCGGAGATCGAGGACGACTACCACAACTTCGAGGCGCTCAACATCCCGCCGCACCACCCGGCGCGCGCCATGCACGACACCCTGTACCTGCAAAACGGCATGCTGCTGCGCACCCACACGTCGCCGGTGCAGGTGCGGGTGATGGAAGAGACGGCGCCGCCCATCCGCATCATCTGCCCAGGCCGCGTCTACCGCAAAGACGAAGTGGACGCGAGCCACAGCCCGGTCTTCCATCAAGTGGAAGGGCTGGTCGTGGACGAAGGCGTCTCCTTCGTGGACCTCAAGGGCACGGTGGTGGATTTCGCGCGCAAGTTCTTCGAGAAGGACTTGGACGTCCGCTTCCGTCCATCCTACTTTCCGTTCACCGAGCCATCCGCCGAAGTCGACGTGCAGTGCGTCCACTGCCTCGGCCGCGGCTGCCGCGCCTGCGGTCGAACAGGGTGGACGGAAGTGCTTGGCTGCGGCATGGTGCATCCGAAGGTGCTGGCCGGCGCCGGCATCGACACCGAGCGCTACACCGGCTTCGCGTTCGGCTTCGGCGTGGACCGCTTCACGACGCTCTTCTACGAGATCGACGACATGCGCGCGCTGTTCGAGAACGAGCAGCGCTTCCTCGAGCAGTTCGCATGAAGTTCAGCGAACGCTGGCTGAAGGAGTGGGTGCCGACCGACGATGTCGAGCGCCTGTGCGAGCAGCTGACCAACGCCGGCCTCGAAGTGGAGGGCACTGCCCGCGTGTCGCCCGCCCTTTCCGGCGTCGTCGTGGCCACGGTCACGAGCGTCGCGCCGCATCCCGCCAAGCCCGCGGCGCCGGGTGTACACACACTTTCGATCTGCGAAGTGGATGCCGGGCAGGCCGGCGCCGCGACGGTGGTCTGCGGTGCGCCGAACGTGCGCGTCGGCGGCAAGTACCCGTTGGCGACGGTGGGCGCGACGCTGCCGGACGGCGCGGCGAAGGCCCCCGACCAGCGCAAGTCCATCGTGCGCGCCTTGGTGCATGGCGTGGCCTCGGCGGGAATGCTGTGCAGCGAAGCGGAGCTCGGCCTCGGCGCCGACGACGACGGTTTGCTGGAACTGCCCTGCTCGCTGCCGCTCGGCCAGGATCTGCGCGACGCGCTCAATCTCGACGACATCGCCATCGAGCTGGATCTGACGCCGAACCGTGGCGACTGCTTGAGCATCCGCGGTCTGGCGCGGGAAGCCGGCCTGCTCAACGACGTGCCGGTGTCGCCGCCGCGCATGGTCGACGTGCCGGTGCTCGGCAGCGCCGAGTTTCCCGTCGCCGTCTCGAACCCGGCCGGCTGCCCGCGCTATCTCGGGCGCGTCATCGAAGACGTGGACCCGAGCGCCCGCTCGCCGCTGTGGCTGTGCGAACGGCTGCGCCGCTGCGGCCTGCGCGCCATCGACCCGGTGGTGGACGTGACCAACTACGTCCTGCTTGAACTCGGCCAGCCCCTGCATGCGTTCGACTTGGCGCAGCTCAAGGACGGCATCGACGTGCGCAACGGCGTCGCCGGCGAGCACATCGCGCTGCTCGACGGCCAGCGCATCGACGTTGACGAGAACGTGCTGCTGATCGCCGACGGCGACGGCCCGGTGGCCATTGCCGGCGTCATGGGCGGCCAACGCAGCGCCGTCTCCTCGACCACCCGCGACGTCTTCCTGGAGAGCGCGTTCTTCTCGCCCACCGCTGTTGCCGCCACCGCGCGCCGCTTCGACCTGCACACCGATGCCGCGCACCGCTTCGAGCGCGGCGTGGACTGGCAACTGCAGGCGCAGGCGGTCGAACGTGCGTCGGCATTGCTGCTCGACATCGTGGGCGGCAAGGCCGGGCCGGTGATGGAGGCGGTCAGCGCCAGCCACCTGCCTTCGGCGCACACCGTGCGCTTGCGCAAGGCGCGGCTGCGGCATCTGGTCGGCGAGGCCATCCCGGATGCCGACGTGCTGCGCATCTTCGAACGGCTGGAACTCTCGCCGTCCGTCTCGGGCAGCGGCGACGACGTGGTGTGGACCGTCGTCTCCCCCAGCCACCGCTTCGACATCGAGCGCGAAGAGGATCTGGTGGAAGAGGTGCTGCGGGTGTACGGCTACAACACCGTGCCGGCGCGCGTTCCGAAGATGGCGCTTGGCCTCGGCGAACCGGCGGCGCGAACCTTGCCGACGGCGCGTCTCGCCGACGCCTTGGTGGATCTGGGCTACGCGGAGGCGATGGCCTACAGCTTCATCGATCCCAAGGTGGCGGACATTCTCGACCCAGGGCGCAACGCGCTGCACATCGTCAATCCGATTTCTAGCGCCCACGCCGCCATGCGCACCAACATCCTGCCTGGCCTGGTGGCGGCGCTGCGCACCAATCTGGCGCGCCAGGCCGAGCGGCTGCGCATGTTCGAGATCGGCCAGTGCTTTCGCGAGTCCGAGGACGGCCTCGAGCAGACGGTACGCTGCGGCGGCATTCTGTTCGGGCGGCGCGATGTCGAAGGCTGGGCGAACGCGAGCGCGGCGGTGGACTTCTTCGACGTCAAGGGCGATGTGGAACGCCTGCTCGCGTTCAGCGGCAAGGCCGCGGCGTTCTCCCGCGCAGACGATCCGGTGCTGCATCCGGGGCAGTCCGCCACGGTGACGCTCGACGGGCAAGCCGCCGGCCGCCTGGGCCGCCTGCACCCGGAAGTCGAAGCCGCCTTGGAGCTGCCGGCCGGCGTCTTCGTCTTCGAGCTGAACGCCGAGGCGGTGTGCGAGCTGCGCCCGCGCCGCCATCGGCAGCTGTCGCGGCATCCCGCAGTGCGCCGCGACTTGAGCGTGGTCGTTCCCCGCACTGTCGAAGCGGGCGACATCGAGGCCGTCGCTCGGCGCAGCCTGGGCGACTTGGCGACGGGCTTCCACGTCTTCGACGTGTACGAAGGGGAAGGCATGGACGCGACGGAAAAGAGCGTCGCCCTCGGCATCACCATGCAGCACCCGCAGCGCACGCTGACCGAACCGGAGATCCGCGAGCACATCGAGCGCGCGGTTGCCGCACTGGCCAGCGAACTCGGCGCCCGCCTGCGCTAAAGTTGCATTTTGGTGCGCGAACAACGCAGTAGAGTTGCCGCAGCGGTGCAGGAGCAGGGGCGAGACTTGGGCGCATTGACGAAAGGCCGAATGGCGGATCGCCTCTGCGAGGAACAGGGTCTGCGACGCCGCGAAGCGCGCGACATCGTCGTTGCGTTCTTCGAGGAAATCGGCAACGCCCTGGAACGCAACGAGGGGGTGAAGCTCTCCGGCTTCGGCAACTTCGCTCTGCGCGACAAGCGCGAACGCCCGGGGCGCAATCCGAAGACCGGCGAGGCGGTGCCGGTGGCGGCGCGGCGGGTAGTGACGTTTCGCGCCGGCCGGAAGCTGCGCGCCAGGGTCGCGCAGACCAAGCCGCCGCCCGCCGATTGAGGGCGCGGGTCGAGGCCGCTCAGCCGCCCTCGATGCGGTGCATGAAGAACACTTCGCTGTTGGGCTGAATCGGCTCCAGCCAAGCGTCCTGGTAGATCTGGCCGTCGATGGCCACGGCGGTCTTGCCCAGCGCGTCCTCGATGCCCGGCCACTTCTCGTTCAGCGCGCGCACCAGGCCACGGAAGTTGCTGCACTCCACGGACAGCTCGCGCACGCCGCCAGTCTCGGTGAGCAGGTGGTCGGGGAACACGACTTTCGCCATCGAGCTGCTCCGTTCGGTTTCGTTCGCCAAGGCCCACCTAACCGCCGGCAGGTTTGGTCGGGGCGGCCGGATTTGAACCGACGACCACCACACCCCCAGTGTGATGCGCTACCAGACTGCGCTACGCCCCGATGCGCCGCCGCTTGCGCGACAACCCATGCAGGCAGGCGACCTCGCGCCGCCTGCAAAGGCAGTCTAGCACGCGGACGGCGCTGGCTCGCGTTCTCACCGAGCATCGGGCGGGAGCGATCAGAACTGCTGGCGCATCGGCTCGTCGAGGGGGGACGGCTCGTGGGGCTGCCAGTGGCTCGCCGCTTCGGCGTCGGGCTTGAGGCGCAGGGGGTCGTAGCCGAAGAGGCGCATCGCCACGCCGATCGGCATGATGCACACGGCGTAGAACACGAACAGCACCACTGGATTGACGATGCGCGCAAGCAGCAGTCCGAACTTGAACCAGAGTCGATTCGGTACGCGCAGACACGCCGGCGCGATAGCGCCGAGGACGATCAATCCAAATCCAACGCCCAGCAGCGACAAGGACACCGCGTCCCACATCGGCGGCCACGCATCCCATGCCCGCAGGCCGAGGCGCACGAGGCCGATCGCCGCCAGCACGCCGCCCACGGTGAAGCCGAAGGCGCGCTCGCTCGGCGGGGTGGGCGCATCCAGCGCCGTGTCGTCCGGCTCCGCCATTCGCGCGTTCCCCTAGACGGCGCTTCCTGCTATGTTGTCCGCCACGCTCCACGCCTCCCAAGATTGCGCCCGTAGCTCAGCTGGATAGAGCGTTGGCCTCCGGAGCCAAAGGCCGTGCGTTCGAATCGCACCGGGCGCGCCAATCGCAGTGCTTCGCCTAAGCGCAGGTTCACCCCAACGCGCCGGCGGTGCGCAGCGCGTCGATCTCCGACTCAGCCATGCCCAGATGCTCGCGGAGCACGTCGTCGTTGTGCTGGCCAAGGCACGGCGCCGCCGAACGCAGCGTCTGCGGGGTGCGCGAGAAGATGGTGGCCGGCCCGTCGTAGGGCGTCGGCCCCATCTCGGCGTGATCCAAAGTGACGAAGAAATCGCGCCAGCGCAGTTGCGCGTCGTCGTAGAGATCGCTCGGACGCAGCACGGCGTAGGCCGGCACGCCGCGTTCGCGCAGCGTCTCGGCGGCTGCGAACGCGTCGCGTTGCCGGCACCAATGTTCGAGGGGCTGTTCGCCGACGGCCTTCGCCAGCGCGGCGCGCTGCTCGTCGCTGCCGCAAGCGACGGCCAGATAGCGATGTTCGCCTTGGCACGCGAAGATGCCATGCGGGTGCAGCGCGGGCGATCCTTGGCCAAGCCGCGTGGCGATCCTGCCGCTCTCGGCGTAGTCGAGAATCAGCGGCTCGAGGAAGCGGATGCCGCATTCCACCTGCGCCAAGTCGATGTGCTGGCCAAGGCCGGTGCGGCGTTTGTGCAGCAGTGCGCCGACCAAGGCAGCAACACCGTAGCGCGGGCTGATGAAGTCCGTGTAGGCGCCCCAGGGGCCGCTCGGCGGGCGATCGGGCCAGCCCACCAGGTCGAACAGGCCGGCGATGGCCGCGCCTTGACCGCCGAAGCCGGAGTAGCCGCGCTCCGGCCCGGTTTGCCCGCGCATGGAAGTGGAGAGCATCACCAGATCGTCGCGCTCGGCGCTGAGCGTCTGCCAGTCGAGGCCGAAGCGCGCCATCGTGCCGGGCGAGTAGCTCTCCAGCACCACGTCGGCCCAGTCCGCCAAGCGGCGCGCGAGCTGGCGCCCGGAGGTCTGCTTGAGGTCTACGGTGACGCCCTTCTTCGAGGTGTTGAAGTTGGCCATGAACTGCGAGCGGTTCGGCCCCGGTTCGGCGTCCTTGAAGGGCGGCGCGGTACGCAGCAGGTCGAGGCGATGCGGCGACTCCACGCGCAGCACCGTCGCGCCGTGGTCGGCGAGGGACTTGCCGATCATCGGCCCGACGCCCACCCAGCTGAAGTCGGCGACTTTGACGCCGGCGAAGGGCGAAGCCGGCGCCTGCCCTCCCCGCTTCCTGCTCGCACCTTTCCGTTCTGGCGGAGTGGATGGCGTGGCCGGCGCGTTCCGGCGCCGGGACAATGGCGTGCGCGACAGGCGCGCGAAAGGGCCGGCGAAAGTGTGGGCGCCGCAGCGTATCCAGAAGTCGCGCGCCGCCAAGTGCGGGTCTTCGAGCAGATCGGCCACCGTGTGTATGGCGGCGAGGGTCAAGCCGTGTTCGGCGGCGTAGGCCTGCAATTCCTGCTTGGTCTTCGTCGCCAGCAGATCGACGATCAGATCGGCCGCCTGCTGCGCCGCGTCGAGGTCCAAATCGCCAGCCCGCAGGTCGGACATCCAACGCGACAGCTTCAGCCCGCGCACATGGCTTGGAACCGCCGCGTTGCTTGCCTCCACCCAGCGCAGCAGGGCGTCGAAGGTGCGCTCGCCGATGATGCGCATCTGAAAGCGCACCTGCGCCAGGCCGTCCTTGCACTGCACGATGCCCGGCAAACGCAGCCGTTCCGCTGCCGCCGCCGGGTGCGGCTGGCCGCGAAACTCGCTCGTCGCCGGCGGGTTGGCGCCGGTGTTCGGCGGATAGCCGGTGGCGTTCATCAGCGTCCACACCACGCATGCCTGGGCCGAAACGTCCAGATGCTGGCCACGGCCCGAGCGTTCGCGCTCGTAGAGGGCGATCATGGCGTCCGCAGCGGCCTGGGCGCCGGCGTGGAGCGCCGCTTGCGGCATCGCGCCCATGGGCGTCGGCGGACGGTCCGCGTCGCCCTGCAGCCCCACCAGACCGCCCGCCGCTTCGACGGTCAGATCGGTCGCCGGCGCCTTGGCCATCGGCCCGGCGATGCCGAAGGGCGTGATGGAGACGTGGATCAAGTGCGGAAACGTCGCGCTGTAATCACCGCTGTAGCCGGATTCCAGGAACACGTCGGCGTTCTCGAGGTGGGCTTCCACATCCGTGTCGGCCAGCGTCTTCTTGCCAGCGCGAACACACGCTCGGTAGGCGTCGCCCATGTCGATGGCTTGCGCCGAGTCGCCCGGCGCGGGGTCGAACCGCCACACGTCGGCGCCGAGTTCGGCCAAGGTGCGGCCGGCGAGTTCGCCCCAATGCCGAGTCGCGTCGATGACGCGGACGCCCGACAGCGGCGGCGCGGCGTCCGAGCGCGGGTCGCCGGAGCGCTTCTCCGTCGTCATGGTGCCAACCGGGGCTTGTCGCCGATCACGCCCTGGGCCTGCAATTCATCGATCTCGGCGTCGCCGAGGCCTAGCAGTTCGGACAGCACTTCGCGGTTGTGCTGCCCCAAGGTGGGGGCGGCGTTGTCGATGTCGAAGGGCCGCTCGCCGAGTCGGTAGGGTGCCGCCGGATGCGGCAGTTCGCCCACATGGTCGCGCCGCATCGTCTTCCAGAAGCCGCGCGCGCAGAGGTGGGGATCGTCGCCGAGCTCGAGACCGCTCGCCACATGGCCAACCGGAACGCCAAGCGCCTGCAGTTCCGCTGTCAACAGTTCCGCCACGTGCTCGGCGGTGAACGCCGTCAAGGCGCGTTCGAGTTCGTCGACCCGCGCCAGCCGGTCGGCCACGTCGCCGAAGCCGCGCAGGCGCTCGTCGCCGCAGCTCGCGGCGTAGTCCGCCAGCGCCTGCCACTGCGCTTCGCTGCGCACTTGAACGACGATCCATTCGTCTTCTCCAGCGCAGGGAAAAGCCCCGTGGGGCGCGTGGCGCTCGGAGCGGTTGCCGCGCCGCGGCGGCGCCTCGCCGGTGGCCGACTGCGCCAGGATGCCCTTGATGCCAAGCGGAAACAGGCACTGGGACTGCGACAGGTCGAGATGCTGCCCGCGCCCGGTGCGCGTCTTCTCGCGCAGGGCCGCGAGCAAGGCCGCGGCGCCGTTCAGGCCGCCCACCGCATCGCCGAGCGCCACATGCACCATGGTCGGCGGGTCGGCGGGCGAACCAGAGAGGTGCGGCAGCCCGGACGCCTGCTCGACGGTGGAACCATAGGCGCGGAAGTCGCGCCACGGCCCGTCGGTGCCGAAGGCCGGCATGGAGATCATCACGATGGCGGGATTCGCCTCGCGCAGCACCTCGAAGCTGAGGCCCAGCTTCGGCAGAACGCCTGCGGAGTAGTTCTCCACCACGACGTCGGAGATCGCCACCAGGCGCTTGAGCAGATCGCTGCCGGCGCTGGTCGCCAGATCCAAGGTGATGCCGCGCTTGTTGCGGTTGACGGTGTTGAAGGCCGGGCTCTTCTCCGCGCCGCCCTCGTCGATCCACTGCTGGGTCGCTTCCCAGCCGCGCCACCAGTCGAAGCGCACGCAGCCCTCGACCTTGACGACGTCGGCGCCCATGTCCGCCAAGTGCCGCGCCGCCAGCGGCCCGGCCCAGCCCATCGACAAGTCCACCACGCGCACGCCAGCGAGAAGGCCGGGGCGGCTCATCCAAGCAGCTCCGCATTGGCTTCGCCAAGCGACTCTGCCCGGCCGCCGTGGGCCGCCGGCGTCCGCAGCAGCCGAAACGGCGTCGCTGGTGCCTTGAAGCCATCGCCCGCGCTGGTCTCCACCGTGGCGAAGGCGTTGCGGGCGACGTACTGGTCGGTGGTGAAGAGTTCCGCCATGGTCGGCACCGGCGCCAGCGGAATCCGCATGTCCTGCCCGCGCCGCACCAATTCGGCGGCGGAGCGATCGCGCACCCGATCCTTGATGATCGGTTCCAGCACGTCGTAGTCGTAGAGGCGTCCGATTGCCGTCTGGTACTGCGGCGTGGCGGCATGTTCTTCCATGTCCAAGAGCATACAGAAGCTCTTCCACTGGCTCGGCGTGAGCGCGGTGACGCCGAGCCAGCCGTCGGCGCAGGCGTAGACGCCGAGGGGATAGGTGGGCGCGAAGCGGTTCACGCCCAGGCGCTGGCCGCGTCGCCCGCTGCGATAGCCGCCGACGGCGCCGACCTCGCTGAAGCACAGGTTCGCCTCGAAGATGCTCGTGTCCAAGCGAACCGGCCCTTGCGCGTTGCCGAGTTCCCGCGCCAGCACCTGCCCCAAGGTGCCGATGAAGGCCGTGAGTCCGCCGACGATCTGGGCGCCGCATCCAGCTGCCAGAATCGGCGGGCCTGCGGCCGGGCCAACGTTGCGCACCATGCCGGCCAGCGCCCAGCACACGCCGTCGTCCCCTTGGAACTCGGCGTAGGGCCCGTCGCGCCCGAACCAAGTAATGGTGGAGACGACCACGTCCGGCGCCGCAGCGGCGAACGTCTCCGGCGCGAACCGCCCGTCGTCCAGAATCACCGCCGCGCCTTCGGCCAAGCCGCGCAGCCGCGCCGCATCCGCCACGTCGAGGGCGACGCTCGCCTTGTTGGTGCTGAGATACGCATGCAGGGCGCTGTTCTCCGGCGGCTGTGCGCCGGGAATGAACGGCGGTTCGCGCCGGGTCTCGAAGCCGCACCCGGGCGGCTCCACGTTCACGACCTCGGCGCCGTGGTCCGCGAACAACTTGCCGCAATAGCCGCTGGCGATGCTGCCAGCGACATCGAGCACCTTGAGGTCGGTCAGCGCACCTTGCTGGGTCATGCTGGACGAAATTGGTGGCCACCAACCATCGATTCAGATGTCCACTTCGCGCACCGGCCCTTGGACGGACTCGCGCCCGAACTCCAAGCGATTCAGCGGTGACCGCGACAGGAGGTCGTGCAGGGTGGGAGCGACGCTGGAAGCACGGAGTCTGTCGTTCGCTTCGCCCAGCTTCCACGCCGACATCGATGCACGGGGAGCTTCCTTCTGGTCTGCCACCGCGACTCTCTGCCGCCAAAGTTGGCCAAATCCTATGCCTTGCCGCGACCAACCGTCAATGTTGGCCAGCATTGCGCACAGGTTCCGAAACGTTTGCGCCTCTTCTTCCGGCAAGAGCCGGTGTTAGTCTCAGCCCATGTCGCGTCGCCTGCTGCCGAGTGTGGATCGGGTGCTGAACGAGCCCGCCTTGGCGCCGCTTGTGCGGTGCTGGGGGCCGCTCACCGTCAAGGAGGCCGTGCGCGGCGTTCAGGCTGCGTTGCGCGAATCGAGCGACATGGACGAGTTGCCTGACTGGGCGCCGAGCGCCGAGCGGTACGGGGCGCCGGTGCAGGCGTGGCTGCAACGCGAGATCGGGCGCGGCTTCGAGCCGGTCTTCAACCTCACCGGCGTGCTCGTCCACAGCAACCTTGGCCGCAGTTCGCTGCCGCCAGCGCTGCTTGAAGAGGCGCTCCAAGCGGGCAGCCGTCCCATCGCGCTGGAATACGATCTCGACGCCGGACGGCGCGGCGACCGCGAGCGACTGGTCGCCCACCGCCTGCGTCTGCTCACCGGCGCGGAGGCCGCAACGGTGGTGAACAACAACGCCGCCGCGGTGCTGCTCGTCCTCAACACGCTGGCATTGGGGCGCGAAGTGCCCGTGTCCCGTGGCGAGCTGATCGAGATCGGCGGCAGTTTCCGGCTGCCGGAGATCATGGAACGCGCAGGCTGTTCGCTGCGCGAAGTGGGAACCACCAATCGCACCCACGCCGCCGACTACGAACAGGCCATCGGCGAACGCACGGCGCTGCTGCTCAAGGCGCATCCGAGCAACTACCGCATCGACGGCTTCGCCAAAGCCGTCGGCGTTGAGGACCTGGCGACCATCGGCAAACGCCGGGGGATTCCGGTCTGCGTCGATGCTGGCAGCGGGGCGCTGCTCGACTTGCGGCGCTTCGGGCTGCCCGCCGAGCCGACGCCGCGCGCGCTGCTGGACGCCGGCGCGGCGCTGGTGACCTTCTCTGGCGACAAGCTACTCGGCGGCGTCCAAGCCGGCGTCGTGGTCGGCGAGCGCACCCTGATCGAGCGCATCAACGCCAATCCGATGAAGCGCGCCCTGCGCTTGGACAAGCTCGCGCTGACGCTTCTGGACGCGGTGCTGAAGGAATACGAAGACGAAGCCACGGCGGTGCGGCGGATTCCCCTGCTCGCCATGCTGGCGCTGCCGCTCGACGCGCTGGAGCGCCGCGGAGAGCGCCTCGCCGAGGTCCTGCGGCGGGTGTCGGGAGGCAGCGTCGATGTCGTGCCCTCGCAGTGCGAGCTGGGCAGCGGCGCACTGCCGCGCGAGCCCATCGAAAGCCGCGCCGTGACGGTCGCGTTCAAGCACGACCGCGAACTGCGCGCGTTCGCCACCGCGTTGCGCCGATTGCGCCCTGCCGTCCTCGGGCGCATCAACGACGGCCGCCTGTGGCTGGACATGCACGGCGCGGACCCGCTCGAGGAACTCGCCGAGACGCTGGAGCAGCTAGCGTGATCGTCGCGCTGGCCGGCCATGTCGACCATGGCAAGACCTCCATCGTGCGCGCCTTGACCGGCATCGACACCGACCGTCTGGCTGAGGAGAAGCGCCGCGGCCTCACCATCGACCTCGGCTTCGCCTATGCAGACATCGACGGCAGGCGCGTCGGCTTCGTGGACGTGCCCGGCCACCATCGCTTCGTCCACAACATGGTCGCCGGCATCGCCAGCCGCCAGTACGCCCTGCTGGTGGTGGCGGCGGACGACGGCGTGATGCCGCAATCGCGGGAGCATCTGCAAATCCTGAACCTGCTCGGCCTGGGCAAGGGCGTCGTCGCGCTCAACAAGGTCGATCGCGTGCCGAGCGAGCGGCTCGCCGCGGTGTCGCGAGACATCCGCGCCTTGACGCGCGGCTCGTTCCTCGACGGCGCCGACGTCGTTCCCCTCTCCTGCGAGAGCGGCGCTGGCATCGAGCAACTCAGCAGGCACTTGGGACAAGCCGCGAACGCGCTCGACGGCATGGGAGCGGAAGCGGCCGAGCGTGGATTCCGACTCGCCATCGACCGCGCCTTCACGGTGCGCGGCAGCGGCGTGGTGGCGACCGGCACCGTCTTGGACGGCGCCGTCGCCGTGGGCGACCAACTCGCCCTCGCCTCGACCGGCGCCAGCGCGCGGGTGCGCGGCTTGCGAGTTCAGAACGCCGACGCGACAAGCGCCGGCCCAGGCGACCGCGCCGCCGTCAACCTCGCCGGCGTCGATCTTGCGGACGTGCGGCGCGGCGACTGGCTGTTGGACGGCGCCTTGCGATTTCCCGCCGCGGAGTTCGCCATGCGCTTGGCGGTGGTGGACGACTTCCCCCGCCCGGCCAAGCACAACGCGCCGCTGCACATCTACCACGGCGCCAGCCACAGCCAAGGCCGACTCCTGCTGCTCGACTCCGCGCCGCTGCCGGCCGGCGGCTCGGCGACAGTGGACGTTGTCTGCGCACAGCCGCTGCACGTGAAGATCGGCGACCGCGTAATCCTGCGCGATCACGACTTGCAGCGCACCGTCGGCGGCGGCCAAGTCGTCGACCTGGAACCGCCGGCGAGACGCCGCAGCCAGCGCCGGCTGGCCAGGCTCGCCGCCATGCGACTGGAAGCGCCGCAAGAGAGCCTGCTGGCCTTGTGTGCGCAGGAGCCGGTCGAGGCAGCGGCGTTCGGAGCGCATTGGAATCTGCCGCTGGCGCGGGTGCAGCGGCTTGGGAACGAGATCGGAGCCGCCGCGCTGAACGGTCATCTTCTCCACCCGCAGCTGGTTGAAGCCGTCCGCACTCGCCTGCTCTCCGCCCTCGACGCCCACCACAAGCGCGAACCGCACAGCGCTGGACTTGCGATCGAGGACTTCGGCGGCATGGACGCGACAGCCAAGCGGCTCGTCCTTGGCGCGATGACCGCCAGCGGCGAGACGCGCTTCGCCAACGGCCGCTACGCCCTCGCCTCCCATCGCGTCGAACTGCCGCCGGAAGTGACGCGCCTGTTCGCCGCCGTCGAGGCAAGCCTCGACTCCCTGCAGCCGCCGAGCCTCGGCGACATCGCCAAGCGGCTGCGCCGCCCGTTCGCCGCCTTCGAGCGCGAGATGCGCGCCCTGCCCGCCTTCGGCCTCGCCGTGCGCGTCAGCGACAACCGCTACTACCTGCCAGCGCGCTTGACCGCCTTGGCGGACATCGCCGCCCGCCTCGACGCCGAGGGCCCGTTCAACGTGCGCCAGTTCCGCGACGCATCCGGCGTGGGCCGCAACGTCGTCATCGAGGTCCTCGAGTACTTCGACGCCCAGGGCTACACGCGCCGCGAAGGCGATCTGCGCCGCGTGGTCGGCCAAGCCCCCAGCGACTGACGCGCCTATAATCGCCAACGGAAGAGCATCGTCTCCGGTGGGGCGCGCGGCCTTCAAAGCCGTCGGGACGCCAAGGCGGCGTCCGGTGGGTTCGACTCCTACCTCTTCCGCCAAACCAACACCTAACTTGCTGATTTACAACGATTACGCGGCGTCAACCAGCGGCAACGCGCAGCAACCCCGGCAGTGGCAGCGTTTTCGATCCCTGACGCCCGAATTCGGGGATGCCCCTAGCTGTTGGAACTGTTCATGCCGTGCGCGGGGCCAAGGCGGGCGGCAGGAGCGGTTGCTACTCTTCGTCGTCGGGCTCCGGCCATAGAAGTCGGCTATAGATTCCAACCGTCAAGCCGAGCTCCTCTACTTCTTGCCGGACGAGTGCGCCGCATCTGTCGTGAGCGCTATGCTCGCAGTTGTTGTTGCCGGCGGCGTCGGGAGAGCACGAACCTTGGCTTGGCGTCCCAGCGTCGACCATAGTTCCATTCCAAAAGGCGGACAGGTTGATCCAACCGGCGAAGCCGTTGTCGGTGAAATGGAACACCGCCGTGGTTGCTCCGCCGGCTTCGCAGTCCCAAGGGTGGCCGCCAGTCTCGGGGTTTTCGGCCCAGAGGGCGTTGTAATTTGGGCACGCATCCTCCAGGACTTCCGCCACGCACTGCCGCGCTGGGGTGGCGGGCGTGAGGGCCAGTGCGTAAAGGGTTCCGGCAAAGAACGTGGGAGCAGGTGAAGAGGGTACGCCGTGGCGGGAGCTGCTGCTCCTGTCGCTGCTCAAGCAATGGTTGAGGGTCGGAAAGACGGTGCCAAAACCGTAGATGGGACAGGCCAGCTCGACGATCTCTTGAATGGTGGTGCCGTGGCGTTCGAGAATGAACTCCAACATGCTGCCGCTGGGGGCATTGGCCATCGTGCCGGTTCCTTCCGGCGCTGCCAGCACCGGCCGCAACGCGGCCGCATTGGCCAAGCCCACGATGCTGCCGTCGCGCCCTTGGGGTCTGAACCCGTGGAACCATTGCGCCGACGCCTTGCCGTCGACCTCCACCACGCAATCGCGTCGGGTGGCTATGGGGTGGTCGGGAACCACCGACTGACGACCGTTGTGGTTGTACATGTCGTTCCAAAGGGTGCCGCTCGAACCGTCGCTGCATTCCCAAGTCGCGGCGCAGTATCGGCCGCTGCCCTCTTCCTCCAGGCACTCGATCTGGCCGATCGTGGGTAGTTGCCGCTGCCTTGCGGCACTTGCATGGTGGTCGTCTGGGCGCTTGCCTGCCATGCGAAAGCTGCCACGAGCAAGGTTCGCGAGATCGTCATGGGGATTCCCTCCTGTGGTTCGCAAGCGCAAGCCAATCATGCGTCCGGCAGCAGTGTCAAAACTGTGAGGCTATCGGCTTCAAGGCGGCACCCCGCCAGACGCCTGTACGGCTGACCCGCGCTGGTTTGACACATTGATGCATACTACGGTCCGTGGTGCATACTTGAGGTGGCGAACCTTTGTGAGGCGCGTTGGAACCGGAACTGGACCCAACGTTGAAAGTCTGCCGCGCCGACTGGTGGACGGCATCGCGCCCGAGGCACTGCCGTTGACCGGCGCGAGGGCCGGCCGGATGATGGCTGCCTGGTTCAAGCTGCTGTTCCGGCGACGGCGTGGTTAACTCGCCGACCTGCCAATAGGAGGAACGACGATGGAGTGGGGCATGATTGTTGCCGCGTTCGCAGCGGTAGCCACCATCATTGCCACTGTCATTGCTTCCGCGGCGTTCGTGCGAACGGGCATTGACGCTGCCGAAACCCGCTTGACCAACAGCATTGCCGAAGTGAAGCATGGCTTGGCAGCCCATGAAGGCAAATGCGAGGCGCGGCACCTGGACATCGAGCACCGCCTGACCACACTCGAAGCAGCCAGAGGTTGACGACCAAACGCCGACCCCTCGCGCGGATTCGGCGGCAACGCGGTGCTCAATGCGCCTCGGGAGTACGTTCGGGCTGGCGCACAGGTTCGGGCTCGTGCGCGCGGAGCGCCTCCACGACCTCCGGCAAGTCGATGACCTCCATTCCGACGAAGGCGAGTGCCGCCACGACCTCCTGCTGGTCGCACGAGTATTCCTCGGTGAAGCTCTGCACGGAGCCGCCCCGCGCCAAGTACAGAAGCAGCGTGCTCACGGGCATCCGCGTGTCCGCGATGCAGACCTGCCCGCTCATTTTCCGCGGGTTGGATTTGATGGGAAGCTCCTTTGCGCTCATCGGCAATCTCCTGCCACCAATGACCGGCGACCATCATACGCCGCTCCACGATCGGCGCACCACGGCGGTCGACGCCGCGCTTGTGTTTTGTACCGCTTTTCGTATCTCATGGCGCCGATGGGCGAGGAGATACGCAAGCGGCACTTCGATGCCGAGGACTTCAGCCGGTTTCGGCGGCGTCTGAATACGGAGACGGCGCTGGTGGGCGAGCTGTTCCAAGGGGACGGCTTGAGCCACCGCGGCGACATCGTCGGCTTCGAGCTGGAGGCGTGGATCGTCGATGCCGAAGGGCAGCCGCATCCGCACAACCAGCGCCTGCTCGAGACCATCGACAACCCTTTGGTCGTGCCCGAACTGGCCGCCTTCAACGTGGAGCTGAACGGCAGCCCGTCCGCCCTCGGCGGCCATGTCTTCTCGCGCATCCACGACGAACTGGCGGCCACTTGGGAGACCTGCCGCGCCGGCGCCGACGCGCTCGGCTGCCGGCTGGCCACCATCGGCATCCTGCCGACCATCCGCCCGGAACTCCTGAACTCGCACTACATGTCCGCGCTGGTGCGCTACCAGGCGCTCAACGACCGCATTCTGGCGCTGCGCGACGGCAATCCGCTGCACATCCGCATCAGCGCCGAAGACGCCTTGGACATGACCCACGACGACGTGATGCTGGAGGCCGCCGCCACGTCGTTCCAGATCCACCTGCAATGCCGGCCGGAAAGAGCCGCGCGGGACTTCAACGCCGCCTTGGTGGCATCGGCGCCGATGGTGGCCTTGGCCGCCAACTCGCCGTTTCTGTTCGGCCACTCGCTGTGGGAGGAAACGCGCATTCCGCTCTTCGAGCAGGCGGTGTCGGTGGGGCCGCGGGCGCCGGCGCGGGTGACCTTCGGCACCGGCTACGCGGAACGGTCGCTGTTCGAGATCTTCGCCGAGAACCAGCGCGACCACCCGATCCTGCTGCCCTTCGTGCAGCCGGACGAGCCAGCGCACAAGTACGCCCACGTGCGGTTTCAGAACGGCACGGTGTGGCGTTGGAATCGGCCGCTGCTCGGCTTCGACTACGACGGCGAGCCGCATCTGCGGATCGAGCATCGGGTGGTGCCGGCCGGGCCGACGATCCGCGATTGCGTCGCCAACGCGGCTGCGTACCTGGGCATGGTGCGCGGCTTGGTGGACGACGCCGAGCCCATCGAATCGCGCATCGACTTCAAGACAGCGCAGCGCAATTTCTACGCCGCGGCGAAGCATGGCCTGGAGGCGCGCATCGCCTGGGCCGATGGTTCGACATGGCGTGTCGGCGACCTGCTGGGGGAGCAGTTGCTGCCCTTGGCCGAGTCGGCGCTTGCGCGCCTCGGCATCCCCGAAGACGACGTCGCCCAATACGTCGGCATCGCCAAGGCGCGGGTGGCGAATCGGCAGACCGGCTCGCGCTGGCAGCGCGACTGGGTGGCCAAGCACGGCGCGGACTGGGCCGGACTCACCCGGGCCTACGTGGACGCCCAGGAGAGCGGCGAGCCGGTGCATGCCTGGCCGGCGCCTTGATGCGCCTGCGCGTGGCGAACGGCCTGCCGGCCGAGGTGGCGGCCCTGCCGGCGCCGGCCCTCGCCGATGCGTTGGGCGGGCCGACCCTGTTCGACATGCGGAAAGAAGGCGAGGCGCCGCTTTTCCTCTCGGTGCTGCTGCACGGCAACGAGGTTTCGGGTTGGGACGCGGTGCGGCAAATGCGCCGCGAACTCGGCGGCGCGTCGGTGCTGCTGTTCGTCGGCAATGTCGCCGCGGCGAAAGTCGGGCGGCGGTCGGTGCCTGGCGGCGTGGACTTCAACCGCGTCTGGGAAGGGGGAGATTCGCCGGAGGCGGCGCTGGCCGACGAGTTGGTGGCGCTGGTGGAGGACGCGAGGCCCTGGCTCGCCGTCGATGTTCACAACAACACCGGACGCAATCCGCCCTACTCGGTCGTCTTCGAGCGCGAACGGAAGACGTTGGCGGCCGCTCGCGCCTTCTCTGCGCAAGCGCTCCTCGCCACCCAGCCCAGGGGCGTGCAGACGCGGCGTCTGTCGCGCAGCTGCACCGCGCTCACGGTCGAAGTCGGCCAATCGGAGGACGCGGCGAGCCGTTGCCGGGCCAAGCAGTTCTTGAACCGGCTGCTTGCCGAGCGCAGGGTCCCGGCTTGCGATCCGACGACGCTGCGGTTGTTCGAGACGGCGGCCCGCGTGACGCTGGCCGGCGACGCCGCAGCCATCCCGCAGACCCAGACGTACAACTTCCGAACGGCGCCACGGGGCGTGGTCTTGGCTCAGGGCGGGAGGTTGGCGGCCTGGGCGGCCGACGGAAGGCGCGTCGACGACGACTTTCTCGCCGTGGAGCACGGCGTGACCCGCCTCAAGCGACCGACCGTGCTCGGCATGTACACGGCGGACATGGAGGCCGCCCGCCTCGACTGCCTGTGCTACTTGCTCGAGCCCCGCGCGATCCATGCCTGACGCGCGCCGCTTCTTCACTGTCGACGGTCGGTTCACGATGCTGCACGGCAGCATCGCGTCGCCCACCATCGCCTTCGAGACATGGGGCGAACTCTCCGCCGCCGCCGACAATGCGGTGCTCGTGTTCACCGGCCTCTCGCCGTCGGCGCACGCGGCCTCTTCGCCGGAGGACCCGTCCTCGGGCTGGTGGGAGGACATGATCGGCGCCGACAAGCCCATCGACACGTCGCGCTACTTCGTGATCTGCGTGAACTCCCTCGGCAGCTGCTTCGGCTCGACCGGCCCGGCGTCGGTCGATGCCGCGACCGGCCGGCCGTATCGGCTCGGTTTCCCGGTGCTTGCGCTGGAGGATGTCGCCAACGCCGGAGAAGCGGTGGTGCGCCACCTCGGCGTGGAGCGCCTGCAAGCGGTGGTTGGCGCGTCGATGGGCGGCATGACGGCGCTCGCCTATGCCGTCTGCCACCCGCAGCGCGCCGACGGCATTCTGCTCATCTCCTCGGCTGCCAGAGCGGAGCCTTTTGCCATCGCCTTGCGCTCCCTGCAGCGGGAACTGATCCGCGCCGATCCGGCTTGGCGGAACGGCGACTACGACCCCGAGCGCCCACCGGTGCAGGGCATGCGCCACGCCCGCAAGCTCGGCATGATCAGCTACCGGTCGGCGGCGGAATGGGCGCTGCGCTTCGGGCGTGAACGCGCGACGGATGCCGTTCCCAGCCAACGCTTCAGCATCGACTTCGAGGTGGAGTCCTATCTCGAAGCGCACGCTGCCAAGTTCGTCGGCGCATTCGATCCCAACTGCTACCTCTACCTCTCCCGCGCCATGGACCTCTTCGACATCGCCGACCATGGCGGTTCGATTGCCGAGGGCCTTTGCCGTGTGGCGGCCAATCGAGCGCTCGTCATCGGCGTGGAGTCGGACTTCCTCTTCCCGCTGCGGCAACAGCGCGAACTGGCGGAAGGGCTGCGGCAACGTGTGGCCGACGTCGAGTTCAAGACGCTCTCGTCGCTGCAAGGCCACGACTCGTTCCTCGTGGACATGGACCGCTTCCGCCCGGCCATAGCGAGCTTCTTCTAAGCGTCGGGCCCAGCGCTGTTGCACGCCCTCGCAGGCCGATCGCCGGATGGCGGATTGGCCAGCGAGCGGCGCTGCGAGCCCCTTGCTCGGGGCGCTTCCGATCAGGATTCGTCGCCGGCCGGCGGCGGCGTTACCACGTCCTGGGCGTCGCTGCCCGCCTTGCCGGCGCGTTCCGCCATCTCGCCTAGGAACTCCGGCAGTTCGATGCCGGCCATCTTGGCGACTTCGTGGAATGGCGGCAGCGCTTGCGTCAGGCCGCCGAGGAAGTTGCCCACGGCGTTGCCGTTGCCGCTGTCGTACACCACCACCTTCTCGAAGTCGATGTTGCTGATGGCGCTGGCCTGGACTTGCGCGATGGTTTCCAGCTTGTCGACGATCATCAGACGCGCTGCCTTGTCCGGGTCGCTGCCAGCGGCCGCCACGATGTCGCGGAAGCCGTCGGCCATCTTGGTGAGGATCTCCATGCGGCCCGTCGCTTCCCCGGCCAGCCGGGCGTGCATGGCTTCGCCTTCGGCTTCGCCAGCGAGCACCTCCTTCTGCTTCTCGCCTTCCGCTTCGGTGCGCACGCGGTCGCGTTCGATCTCCGCTGGCACGACGATGTTGGCGTACTCCCGGGCGCGGTCGCGGTCGGCGCGGGCGACCTCCGCTTCGCGCTCCGCTACGTAGCCTTCCTGCTCGGCGGCGGCATGCTTCACGGCTTCGGCGGCATCGCCGCGGCGCTTCGCCTCGGCCTGGGCTTCGCGCAGGTCGGCTTCCGAGGCGGCTTCCATGGCGTGGGCCTGGTTCTCGCCGGTCACCGCCTTGGCGTTGGCGTCCGCCACCTGGATGCGCTGCTCCCGCTCGGCCTCTGCGGAGCCCACCGCGCCGTCGCGCTCCTGCTGGGCGACTTGCACCTTGGCCTTGTTGATGGCTTCTGCGGCGGCGCGCTGGCCGAGCGCCTCGATGTAGCCCGATTCGTCCGTGATGTCCGAGATGTTCACGTTGATGAGGCGCAGGCCGATCTTGATGAGCTCGGATTCGATGTTCTCCAGCACGCGGCTCTCGAACTTCTCGCGGTCGCCGTTGATCTCCTCGATGTCCATCATGGCGATGGTGGCGCGCAGCTGGCCGTAGATGATGTCGCGCGCGGCCTCCTCGATTTGGCGGGTATCGAGCGAGAGCAGGCGCTCGGCGGCGTTGTTCATGAGTTCGGGAATGGTGCCGATGCCGAAGGTGAAGCGCGACGGCACGTTGACGCGGATGTTCTGCTTCGAGAGTGCGCCGCGCAGGTCGATGTCCACCGTCATCGGCGTGAGGTCGAGAAAGCGGTAGCCCTGGATGACCGGCCAGACGAACGTGGTGCCGCCGTGGATGGCCTTGGCCATGCGGTCGCCGCCGACCTGGCCGTACTTGACGAGGACCTTGTCCGAAGGACAGGTGCGGATGCGGCGGATCACGGCGATCGCCGCGACCATGAAGACCACCGCCAGCAGCACGGCGACGATGATCGTGGGCGAGAAGTTCATTGCGGGCTCCTTGTTTGCTGTTTGCTGTGTGGACCGCCCGGCGTCAAGCGCCGGCGACGACGAGTTGGCTGCCGGCCAGCCCCACCACGGTGACCGACATGTTGCGGGCCAAGGCGCCGCCGTCCGTGACGGCATGGCACTCGAGCAGCCGCCCCTGCACCGAGACGCTCACTTTGCCGACCCCCGAGCGATGCTCCGGCACGGCCAGGCTGACGGTGGCGGGCTGGCCGACGGCATTCTCCACATCCAGATTGCCTTCGTGCCGGAGCATGGACATCAGCGCCAGGAGGCCCATGTTGACGCCGACGAACACGGTGCCGACGAACATGCCCACCAGCAGCGCGAAGACGGTGTGCGTGAGGCCCCAGTCGTAGGCCATCAGGCCGCCCCAGCCCAAGCCCATCAGGAACGACACGCCGTTGCGGATGGTGAAGACGTCGCCGAACGGAATGTCGCTGGTGCCGACGTCGTCGGCGATGGCGCCTTGATCCGGGTCCGCATCGTCCGCCTCGCCGATGCCGAACAGCGTGAACGCCACTTGGATGGCGAACACCGTGGTGGCGAACGCCGCGACCACGAACAGCGTCTGCTCCAGCGCCGACAAGCCGTTGAACCAAGCTCCCATGACTGCCCTCCAAGCGATGCGGCGAAGCCGCGCTGACATATATTGTCAGCGAGAACAGGCCCAAGAGCAACTTGAGAACCGTGGGAAGTCTCCGCAGACAGTGGAGAGAGCGTGGAGGAAGGGCGCACCGCCAGCGGCTCTGGCCAGCGTTGACGGGCGGGCGAGAGATGCTTGGAAACGGGTACCCGGCGAGACGCACGGCTGGCAGCAGGGCGGATTTGCGGTGCCAGGCCGACCGGCGGAGAGGTGCGCTCGTCGAGTCAGGGCGAGGACTCGCCGCACCGGCCCGGGCGATCGGCCAATCGGCGCTCGAGTTTCCCGCGGATGCCGCCGAATGCGCTGTTGCTCATCAGCACGGCGTGGGTTCGCACCGGCGAAGCGGCCTCGTGAGCGACCTTTTCCACCAAGCGTTCGATGTCCGATTCCACCGTGGCTGGCACGACGCTCGGGTCGAGGAGAGAGGACACGTCCCACCGGATGTTGGGGCCGCGAAACCACACCACTTCGTCCGCGTCGGCGCCGCAGTTGGCGAGGTCGGCGCGCAGCGTACCGAGGGACATGGTGTGGGTTCCCGGCTCCACCACGGCGAGGATGCGCTCGCCTCCGACTCGCGCCCGCAGTCCTTTCAAGGTGGCACGGATGGCGGTTGGGTGATGCGCGAAGTCGTCGTAGATCGTCAGGCTGCCCCGTTCGACGACCACCTCCAGCCGCCGCTTCGCGTTGACGAAAGTGTGGAGAGCGGCCGCGCCGGTGGTTGCCGGCACGCCAGCGTGGTGCGCGGCGGCCAGCGCCGCCAGGGCGTTGCTCACGTTGTGGTCGCCGATCAGCGACCAGGCCACATCGGCGACCGCTTCGCCATTCCGGCAGACCACGAAGCGGCTGCCGTCGGGCGCGGCATCGGCTGCCTGCCAGTGGTCGCCGGCGGCGTTGGCTCGCGCTTTGCCACCGAAGCGCGCCACTGGCGTCCAGCAGCCCATGTCCAGCACTTGCTGCACGTTCTCGTCCGCGCCGGCCGCAACGACCAGGCCGTTGCCCGGCACGGTGCGCAGCAGATGGTGGAACTGGGTCTGGATCTGGCCCAGGTCGTCGAAGATGTCGGCGTGGTCCAGCTCCAGATTGTTGACGATCAGCGTGCGCGGGCGGTAATGCACGAACTTGGAGCGCCGGTCGAAGTAGGAGGTGTCGTATTCGTCGGCTTCGACCACGAAGTGGGCGCCGCTGCCGAGGCGCGACGACGCGCCGAAATTGCCGGGCACGCCGCCGATCATGAATCCCGGGGCGAGTCCGGCGTGGTGCAGGATGTGCGCGACCATGCTGGCGGTGGTGGTCTTGCCGTGGGTGCCGGCGACGGCGATGGGCCAGCGCTGGCGCAGCACGGCTTCGCCGAGCCACTGGGCGCCGGAAACATACGGCAGGTCGTTGTCCAGAACGTGTTCGATGGCCGGATGGCCGCGCGGCAGCTTGGCGTTGCCGACGATCACGAGATGCGGGGGCGGCTGAAGCTGTTCCGGCGCGAAGCCCTCGAAGACCTCGACCTCCGCCTCGGCAAGCTGATCGCTCATCGGCGGGTAGAGCTTGCCGTCGAAGCCCGCGACGGCGAAGCCCAGCTCCTTGGCGAGCAGCGCCAAGCTGCCCATCAGCGTGCCGCCGATGCCCATGAAGAACAGGCGGCGCATGGGATCGGCGCTCAAGCCGCGCGGCTACGCCAGGCTCGCCGCAAGGGCCGTTCCCAACGCCGCCTGGATCACCACCAAGCCAGCGAAGGACATGCCGAAGGAGAGCAGGCCGCCGAGCCAGAGCTTGCAGGCGAGCGCCCGGTGCAGGATGAACCCGACGACGACGATGCTCCATGCAAGGCACGTCCAATAGGCGATTTCGCGCACGACGCCGCTGGTCGCCGCATAGCCGACCAGCAGCACCGCGTCGATCACGAGGCCAGCGCCGAGCATCGCGCCCAAGGTGGCGGGAAACCGCGCTTCGAAGCCACGCACGTAGAGCGCGAACCAGGCGATGCCAGCACTGACGGCAAGGCCGATCAAGGCCATGTTGAGCGCGAGCGAGACCGGCACGGTCGGCAGCAGATAGGACTGGGCAACCACTGCCAAGGCAAGCTGCGCGGCCACCAGCGCCGCGATGAACCATGTGTGCGTCGGCACATGCTCCGGGCCCTGGCGCAGCAGACAGATGCCCCAGAAGAGCTTCACGACGGCAGCCATCGGCGGATTATCGCACGGCTGCGGAAGAGGTCGGCGAAGGCGCGAAGGGGCGCCAGCGCCTTCGGCGTCGACTCAAGCCGAGCGGTCGAACTCCAAGGCCATGCCCAGCGGTTTCTCGGCGAAGCGCCCGTTGTTCCACGCCAAGGCGCCGTTCACGAAGGCGTGGGTGATGCGCGAGCGGAAGGTCATGCCGCGAAAGGGCGTCCAGGCGCACTTCGCGTACAGCGGCTCGTCGTCCACCACCGTTTGCCCGTGGGGATCGATGGCCACCAGATCGGCCCAGTAGCCTTCGCGCACGAAGCCGCGTTCGCGCACGCCGAAGAGCTGCGCCGGCGCATGGGCGGTCTTGTGCGCCACCTGCTCGATCGTCAGTTCGCCGGCCTTGACGTGCTCGATCATCGTCGGCAAGGCGTGCTGCACCAGCGGCAGCCCGGCCGGCGCGGCAAGGTAGGGTTGCGCCTTCTCGTCGCGCGTGTGGGGGGCATGGTCGGTGGCGACGACGTCGATGCGGTCTTCCTTCACCGCCTGCTTGATCGCCAGCTGGTCGGCGCGGCTCTTGACCGCCGGATTGCACTTGAGGTCCGCGCCGAGCGCCGCGTACCAGGTGTCGTTGAAGAAGAGATGATGCACGCAGGCCTCGGCGGTGATGCGCTTGCCGGACAGCGGCCCGGGCGTGAACAAGTCGAGCTCCTTGGCGGTGGTGATGTGCAGCACGTGCAGGCGGGTGCCGTGCTTCTTCGCCAGCGCCACCGCCAGCGACGAGGACTTGTAGCAGGCATCCACCGAGCGGATGCGCGGATGCTCGGCGAAGGGGATGTCGTCGCCGAAGCGCGCCGTCGCTGCGGCTTCGTTGGCGAGAATGGTCGGCGTGTCTTCGCAGTGCGTGGCGACGAGCAGCGGGCTGTGCGCGAAGATGCCCTCCAGGGCGCGTTCGTCGTCCACCAGCATGTTGCCCGTGGACGCGCCCATGAACACCTTGACGCCGCATGCCTTGGCGACGTCCACCGCCTTGATCGCTTCCAGGTTGTCGTTGGTGGCGCCCAGATAGAAGGCGAAGTTGGTCATCGCGCGCCCCGTGGCGCGGGCGTGCTTGTCGAGCAGCGCGGCGTTATCCACCGTCTGCGGATCGCAGTTCGGCATCTCCATCACGCTGGTGATGCCGCCAGCCGCCGCCGCCCGGGATTCGCTGGCGATGTCGCCCTTGTGCTCGAGGCCCGGTTCGCGGAAATGCACTTGGTCGTCGATCATGCCCGGCAGCAGCCACGACCCGGCCAAGGCGATCTCCTGCGCGCCGACGGCGCCGAGACCGCTGCCGATGCGTTCGATGCGGCCATTGCCGATGGCCACGTCGGCGACGAAGCGCCGCCCCTCGTTGACGATCGTGGCTTCCTTCAGCACCCAATCGGTCATGAGGTCCCTCCGCGCCGGCGACTTTGCCCAGCGGCGTCTGACGGGTGTGCAGCGCACACGCGCCGCCACCCAAAGCGCTCGCTGAACAAACGGTATAGTAGCTTGAAATGACGACGCCCACTGTTCTCGAACGCCTCCGCGCCGGGCTGCCGGCCGAGTCGCTGGTTACGCAGACCGACGCCCTTCGTCCGTTCGAGACCGACGGCCTCACGGCCATTCGCGAGCGGCCCTGGGCCGTGGCGCTGCCGGAGAATGTCGCCGAGGTGCGCCACGTGCTTGCCGTCTGCCGGGAACACGGCGTGCCCGTCGTGACCCGGGGCGCCGGCACGGGGCTCTCGGGCGGCGCGCGCCCCTTGAAGGACGGCGTTCTGCTCGCGCTCAGCAAGATGAACCGCATCAAGGAAATAGATCTAGACGCGGCAACGGCCACGGTGGAACCCGGCGTCGCCAATCTGGCCATCAGCCAGGCCGTGCGCGAACACGGCCTCTACTACGCGCCCGATCCCTCCTCGCAGATCGCCTGCAGCATCGGCGGCAACGTGGCCGAGAACTCCGGCGGCGTTCACTGCCTCAAGTACGGCCTCACCGTTCACAACCTGCTCGGCCTGCGCGTGCAGACCTTCGAAGGCGACGAGCTGGTGCTCGGCGGCAAGGGGCTGGAACAACCGGGCCTCGATCTGCTGGCCGTGATGACCGGCTCCGAAGGAATGCTCGGCGTCGTCACCGAAGCGACCGTCAGGCTGCTGCCCCTGCCGGAGACGAAGCGGGTGCTGCTCGCGGCCTTCGACGATCTCGAAGACGCCGGCGACGCGGTGGGCGCGATCATCGCCGAGGGCATCGTGCCGGCCGGTTTGGAGATGATGGACAACGCCGCCATTCGCGCCGCCGAAGACTTCGCCGCCGCCGGCTATCCGCGCGATGCCGCGGCGATTCTGCTGTGCGAACTCGACGGCACCGAAGAAGACGCCGCCAACGACGCCAAGCGCGTGGAAGCGCTGTTGGCGCAACGCGGCGCGACCGTGACGAGCGCCCAGGACGAAGCCGATTGCGAGCGCCTGTGGAAGGGGCGCAAGGCCGCGTTCCCGGCCATGGGGCGCCTCGCGCCGGACTACTACTGCATGGACGGCACCATCCCGCGCGGCAAACTGGCCAGCGTGCTGCGCGACATCGCCGGCCTCGCCGACGAATACGGCCTGGTGGTGGCCAACGTCTTCCACGCCGGCGACGGCAACCTGCACCCGCTCATCCTGTTCGACGCCAACGCCGAAGGCGAGGCCGACCGCGCCCACGCGCTCGGCGGCCGCATCCTCGGCCTGTGCGTGCAGGCTGGCGGCACCGTCACCGGCGAACACGGCGTGGGCGTGGAAAAGCTCGATGCCATGTGCGAGCAGTTCAACGCGGCGGAGCTCGACCAGTTCCACCGTCTGAAGGCGGCCTTCGACCCGGCTGGCCTGATGAATCCAGGCAAGGCCATTCCGACGCTGGCGCGGTGTTCGGAGCTCGGCGGCATGACCGTTCACGCCGGGCAACTGCCGCACCCGCATCTGGAACGCTTCTAAGGCGCAATGCGCGTCTTGCGCGGCGACGCGGAGCGCCGATGAGCGGCGCCGATGCAGCAGACGCGCTCGTCGCGGCAGTGGCCGATTGCCGGGCGCGCAAGTCCACCCTCGGCATCGTCGGCCACGGCAGCAAGAGCGCGCTTGGCGCGGTCGGCGGCGAGCGCTGCCTCTCCACCCTGGAACACGCCGGCATCGTCGCCTACCGGCCGCAGGAACTGGTGGTCACCGCGCGCGCTGGCACGCCGCTCGCCGAACTCGATGCCGCGCTTGCGGAACGTGGCCAGATGCTGCCCTTCGATCCGCCGCGCTTCGGCGGCCGAGGCACCCTCGGCGGCGCCATCGCCAGCGGTCTTTCCGGACCGGCGAGACCTTGGCGCGGCAGCGCGCGCGACGCCGTGCTTGGAGTGGAGATGGTCAACGGCCTAGGCGAACGCCTGCGCTTCGGCGGCAGCGTGATGAAGAACGTCGCTGGCTACGACGTCTCGCGCCTGGCGACGGGCGCGCGCGGCCGTCTCGGCTTGGTGTTGAGCGCCAGCGTGCGCGTCTCGCCGCGACCGCCGGCGGAAGAAACGTGGCGAACATCGTGCGATGCGAAGCAAGCCGCGGCCCTGTGCCGACGCTGGGCGCGGCTGCCGCTGCCCATCTCCGCCACCTGCTGGGTCGGCGGCGAACTCAATGTGCGGCTCTCCGGCAGCGCATCGGGCATTGCCAGCGCCTGTCGAACGATGGGCCTCGACGCGCCGGGCGACGATGCCCTGTGGGCCGACGTGCGCGACCACCAGCACGGCTTCTTCGCCGACGCGCCGACCTTGACGCGCCTCTCCCTGCCGCGGGGCGCGCGCTTCGAGGAGGAGACAGCCTTGATCGAATGGGGCGGCTGCCAAGCATGGCTGCACGGCGCGGTTGCCGCGCCGACGGGCGCCCTCGCGACGGTATTCCACCGCCAAGGCGCACCGGCAACGCGCCCAGCGCACAGCGGCCCCGACGACGCCGCGGCGAAGTACGAGCGCCGTCTGCGCCGCGCGTTCGACCCGGACGGCATCTTCAATCCGGGCTTGAACGCAGAGCAATAGCCATGCACACCGAAATCGCGCCATCGCTTCTCGCCACCGCGCACGGCCAGCGGGCGAACGAGATTCTGCGCAGCTGCGTCCACTGCGGCTTCTGCAACGCCACCTGCCCCACCTACCAAGTGCGCGGCGACGAATTGGACGGACCTCGCGGGCGCATCTATCTCGTCAAGGGCATGTTGGAGAGCGGCCAAGCGAGCGCAACCGCGCGCAAGCACCTCGACCGCTGCCTTACCTGCCGCGCCTGCGAGACCACCTGCCCATCCGGCGTCCGCTACGGCGAGCTGGCGGAGATCGGGCGCGAGATGCTGGAACAGGAAGCGCCGGATCGCCGCTGGCTGCGACGGCTGCTGCTGGCCATCGTGCCGCATCCGAAGATTCTGCGGCCACTCTTCGCCCTCGGCGCTCTGGTTCGCGGCTTGCTGCCGCCGGCCCAGCGCCGCGTCTTGCGCCGTCCGCCACGGACGCGCCCGCTGCTGGGGGCGGGCAGGACGCTGCTGTGGCAGGGCTGCGTGCAGCGCGTCGTGACGCCGGAGGTGAACGCCCACTTGGCCGACCTCCTCGAGGCGAGGGGATTGGCGCCGCACGTCTCGGCTGCGGAGCAGTGCTGCGGCGGCTTGGAGCTGCACTTCGGGCGTTCGGCGCGCGCCTTGGATGCGATGCGCGGCAACGTGGCGGCACTCGGCGAGGCGCAGGCCGTGGTCTCCACCGCGAGCGGCTGCGGCGTGACCTTGAAGGACTACGGACGCCTGCTCGGCACGCCCGAAGCGCATGCCTTCGCGGCCAAGGTGCGCGATGTCGCCGAGGTGTTGTCCGACTTCGAGTTCCGCAAGCGCCCGATCGCCGGCAAGCGCTTGGACCGTATCGCGTGGCATCCCCCCTGCACCTTGCAGCATGGCCAACGGCTCGTCGGCGTCGTCGAGGGCATCCTCCGCGCCACTGGCTACGAGCTCGTGCCGGTTGCCGACAGCCACCTGTGCTGCGGTTCGGCCGGCGCCTACAGCCTGCTGCAAGGCGACATGGCCGGGGAACTGAAGCGCCGCAAGGCCAGAGAACTAGAGCGCCACGGCCCGCAAGCCGTCGCCACCGCCAACATCGGCTGCCAGACGCACTTGGCGGACGCCGTGGGCATGCCCGTGCTGCACTGGCTGGAACTGATCGAGTAGCGCTCGATTCAGTGGCCGACTGACGCTGCGCTCGCCGCGGACTTCGCCTCGAGTGTCGCCGCCAGCGCGCCGATGTCCGCCGGGCCGATGCCGCAGCAGCCGCCGACGATGCTGGCGCCGCGCTCGATGCAGCGCAGCATCGAGGCGACGTAGTGCTGGCGCGGCAGATCGCGCCGGCCAGTGACGACGTCGTTGTCGAGCGTCCAGCCTTCGGGCACGCGGTTGAGGCGGTTCGGATAGCAGCCGATGGGCTTGTCCGTGAGCGCGGCAAGTTCGCCGATGCCGACTTCGATGGCCTCCGGATGGGTGCAGTTGAAGAGATAGGCGTCGATGGCCATGTCGTCCAGCTCGGCGAGAGCCCGCGCCACGCTTTCGCCGCTGCGCAGGCCGGCGCCGGGCGTTTCGTCCAGCGTCCAGGCGACGTACACCGGCTTGCCGCTCTTCACCGCAGCGCTGGCCGCATGACGGGCCTCGGCCGCCGAGGACATGGTCTCGCACAGAAACACGTCCACGTCGTCCGCCAATGCCGCCACCATGTCTTCGTAGACCGGCAGCGCCTCGGCGGCTGGCGGCACCAGATCGGCGCGATAGCTCTCCGAGAGCGGCGGCAGCGATCCGGCGACGCGCACGCGCCGAGCGCCCGTGCCGCCCTCGGCCGCTGCTTCGCGCGCCAGACGGCCGGCAAGGGCTGTGAGTTCCCGACAGCGCCCTTCCAACCCGGCCTTGCCCAGATAGCTTGGGATGGTCGAATAGGTGTTGGTGGTAATCATGTCGGCGCCAGCCGCGATGTATTCGCGGTGGATGTCGACGACCATGTCCGGACGCTCAAGCAACGCCATCGCCGACCAGACGCCGGTTGCCGCGGCCGGCATTCGGCGCTGTATCTCGCCGCCCATGCCGCCGTCGAGGATCGTAATCACAGTGGCCCGCTCCTTTTCTCGAAGCCTTGAAGCGCAAGCTAGCGCAGGCCGCGCATTGAAGATGCGAGACGTGCGCGTGTCAATGGCCGCGCTCATGCGAGGGGCGTGCCTCTCGCGCCCCCCGATCCGCTCGACGTTCGGAAGGTGTGCTACTGCACGATGGCCTCTTGCGCGGCGGCCGACGGCACGATGGTGGACCGCCAGCCGCGCCAGCGTCCGGGCGCCCCCGGCGAGACCTCCACTTGGAAGCGCAGCGTCGCCGTCTGTCCGAAGTCGTCCGTCGCCACGATCGTCACCGTGGCCACGCCTTCTTCGCCATCTTCGTTGGCCGACATCGTCAGGACGGCGCCTTCCACCGAGACCGTCGCCAGCCGTGGATCGTCCACGGTTGCTGAATAGGACAGCGCCCCGCTGTCGCCTGCCGCGAAGTGGGCGGAGAGATCGATGCGTACGTCGCCGGCGCCCAGAAGGTCCGCTGCCGCGACTTCGCTGGCGACACTCGGCGGCGCCGCGAACAGCGCCAGCGCGGTGCCCTGCGCCGCAAGGCCGTCGAAGCACGGGTCGTCGCCGCAGCGCGTATCGGGAATCGTCGGCGCGGCCAACGACACGCGCACGGGGCCGTCGCCGGAGACTTGCACTGCGCTGCTCTCCACAGCACCAGCCGCGAGCGCCAGTTCCTCCGCAGACGCCTCGCCGCCCACGGCCGTCAGCGCCAGGCGCATGGCGAACGGGGCGCCCAGCGGCAGATGCGCCTCGACCGTTGCCGGGCCGGCCGCCCAGGGCTCGGCGTCGCTGCGCCGCAGTTCCGGTGCCAGCGTGAACGGTGCGCCCGGGTTCCCGGACAGACGCAGTTCGCGCAGACCGGACATTCCCGCGAACAGGCCCGCCGGCAGCGATTGCAGGCGGTTGCTGTCCAGCCGCAGCGTGCGCAGGCGTGGCGAGTGGGAGAGCAGACCCGGCGGCAGTTCGCGCAGCGCATTGCCACCAATGTCCAGCGTCCGCAGCCCGGACAGCCCCAGCAGGTCGTCCGCGTGCAGCGATTCGACGCCGGCGCCGCGCAGGTCGAAGCGCGACAGCCGCGCCAGATCAGCGGGGCCCGGCCAATGGCAGGCGCGCCAGCCAAGGGACAGTTCGGCGCGCACTGCCGGCGTCCGGTCGCACACGCCTTCCTGCACCGATCCGAGGACTCGCCACGCCCGCGCCGACAGGCCGACGCTGTCGTCCTCCGGCTCGACCAGTTCCACCGCGAAGCGCTCCCGCGCCGGCTCGATCTCCTCGTCGTCCAGCACCGACACGACGATCTGCGTTTGCGCTTCGCCAGCCGCGATCGTCGCCGTCCCGGCCCACACGCCGAAGTCCGCCCCGTCCGCGTCCGCCGTTGCCGGGTCGCCATCCGGCGCCAGGCGCCAGCCCACTTCCACGTCCGACGCGAGCGGCCGGCTCAGTTCCGCCCGCAGCGCGACCACGCCGCCCTCCGGCACGGCCGGATTGCCGCGCAGCGACAGCATCGCTCCCACCCGCGCCATGAACGTCGCGCTTGCCGACAGCCCCTCGGGGTCGGTCGCCGTGACGGTGACCGTCGCCTCGCCGGGGCGCAGTCCGCGCAGCCGCAGCGTTCCGCCCGACACCCGCGCCTCGACCGCGTTCCCGTCCGCCGATGCCGCGTAGCGCAGCGCGTCGCCGTCCGGGTCGGAGAACGTGGCGTCCAAGTCCACTTGCGCCGTCCCGCCGACGTCCAGGGTCATGTCCGCGATGTCCCGCGCCTGCGGCGGGCGGTTCGACACGCCCGACTCGCCGCGCGCCGGCGCCGACGGCTCGCCGACTTCGCCGTCGACCACCGCCAGCACGCGCACTTCGTAGGCCCCGGCCGGCAGACCGCCGATCTCGTAGCGCGTCTCCGTCGTCTCCGCCTGCCGCTGCGACGACCATGCCTCTCCGGACTGCCTCCACTGCACCAGATACGCCGTCGCGCCGATCGCCGCTCGCCACGTCACCAGCAGGCCCTGGGACGTCGTCTGCGCCTGGACCTCGGTTGGAATCCGCGAAAGTTCCTGGGGCTCCGGCGGCGGAATCGCGAACTGCCGCGTCGGGTCGTGCCCGCCCCACTTCAGCGACGGGTACTGGCTCGATGTGCCGAAGTCCCAGGCGTCCTCGTCGTCCGCGTCGACGCGGCCGTCGCCGTCGAGGTCCACGTCATCCCAATTGATGTAGATGCCGGTGTAGCCAGTGGGCTGCTGCAGATCGGCCGTGTCCAAGCCGACGCCGCCGGGGCTCGTCGTCCAGCCGGTGGTCTGTGTGTCGTAATAGCTTGAGTTTGCCGTGAACGTGTTCCCGCCGATGATTTGGCCGAGTAGTCCGCCGGTGTTGACCGAGGGGTGGTTGACCGGGCCCGCCGCCCAGCTGTTGTCGATGGTTACCGTCCCCCCAGAGGTGAAAGCTTGGGCGACCAGCCCGCCAGCGATCCGGGCGCATTGACGGTCTCCGCAGACATCGGTCGACACTCGGGCAATGGAGTAGGACGCCGCCAAGCTCCCGGCGCCAAACACGCTGCTGTTGCCTATTGCGCCAAGCAGCCCGCCGCTGGTTTGGGAGTGTTGGTGGTGGGACGCGCCCACGCTCGCCGTCCCAGTCGAATAGCAGCCAACCACGTCTCCGTAGGACCAGCCCGCCAGGACGCCGGCGTACGCGCGCATTGCCCGCACATAGCCGTCCCGCAAGCCCAGGGACTCGATTCGCCCACCGCCGCCGATGACGCCGAAAAGCCCCACATATCTTGTGCTCGACCCCTCGGGCCGGTTGACGAACAGGTTGCTGACGACGTGGCCGTTGCCGCGGAAGACGGCCCTGTAGTAGTTGGATGGCGGACTGACGTTGTTGCCGATCGGCTCCCAGCCGGCGCCGGCGTCGTAGTAGGCGTCGCCGTCGTCGCCGCCGACGACGCCGCCGGTTTCCGTCCAAGTGCTCCCGTCGCCGTCCGTGTCGAAGTCCAAGTCTGTCGTCAGCTCGTAGCCCGCGCAGTTGCCGAGCGCGTCGGCGTCGCCGCTGTCCGGACAGCCCATGCCCGCGGCGGCGCCGGGGAAGGCGGCGGCGTAGGCCGTGGCGTTGCCGGCGGCCACCGCGCCGTCGCCGTCGAGGTCCCAGCGCACGGCGTTCAGCTTGGCCAGGCTGTCGATCTCGATGAGCTGGTCGTCGTCGGCGTCGTAGTCCGTGCCGGTTCTCGTGTCGTCGTCTGCCACAGTGACGCGCACGGTGCGGTTCGCCACCGCGCTCGACGCGTAGCCGCCGCCGGTGGCGACGTTGGTGACCAGCGCCAGCTCGTCGACGGTGTCCGCGTTGTCGTCCACCGGCGTGACCGCGACGGTCTGCGCGGTGGCCCAGTTCTGCATGGTGAACGTCAGCGTGCGCGTCAGCGGCGTGGCGTCGGTGTCCACCGTGACCGCGGCGTTGTCGCTGGCGACGGCAACAGAGACGTCGCCGCTGGGCTGGCTCGCCAGGGCGACCGTGTAGGAGCCGGCGCTGCCGCCCTCGGCGAGCGCGACGGTCTTCGCGGAGACGTTGACCCAGCGCACCGGGGAGACCGCCACCGTGCCCGTGGTGAGCTCCGCGCTGTGGGTCGTGGCGGCTGCGGCGACCGTGACGGCGATGGTGGCGGCGGCGTTGAAGTCCGAGCGGTCCCAGCGCAGGTACAGGATGGCGCCCGTTCGGCCGCCGTTGAACCACAGGCGGTTCACGGTGAGGCCGGGTATCGTGGTGGTCAACGCGAAGTGGGAGGTGTCCGCAGCGTTCTCGTAGGTGGCGCCGGTGAGGTTGACGGCGATCCACGCCGTGCGCAGGTTGCCGTAGTCCAGCGTCGCCGGGTTGGTGGAGGCGATGGCGGCGGACTGCGCGAAGGCCGGTGCGCCGGCGAGCAGCGCCAGCGCTAGGAGGCCGCGCAGGAAGGGCCGGAATCGACGGGTCATCGCGGCGCTTCCACGCGATTCTTCCCTCTTCTCGGGGGGGATACTCTCGGCACGTGTATGTCCTTCGCTGACCTGCTTGTTCCCTCGCCGAATCGCCCGGCGCAAGTCGCTACTCGCCCAGGCCCCGACGCTCAGCAAGGGGTGGCGCACAATGGCAGAGCGGCACAGCAGGGTCAACGCAATTTCAGCCATTCAACAGAGAGGACAGGGGGGCGAACGACCAGCGGGAAGGCCGACCGGCGGTGCTACACTGCCGCGCCTTTCGAGTGCGCGAGACCGCCCGTGACTAGGTTCGGCGTCTTCCCCATCGCGCCTGCTTGCGCCTTCGCCGTGTGCGCGTGGAGCGCGCCGGCCACTGCCGAGCCGCCAGCAACGGGCGACGCTGCGGCCACGATCGAAGAGGTTGTGGTGACGGCCCGTCGGCGCGAGGAGACGCTGGTCGATGTGCCGGCGGCCATCACGGTGCTCGACGAAGACGCGATCCGCGCTCGGGGGATCACCGAACTCAACCAGCTGGAGAAGTTCGCGCCGAACACGGTGCAGACGAACTTCGGCCAGGGCAATACCGGCCATGCCGCGGTGTTCATGCGCGGCATCGGCTTGCAGGACCACATCATCACCACCGATCCCGCGGTGGGCATCTATGTCGATGGCGTCTATCTGGGGCGCAACATGGGCGCCAACATGGACTTGCTGAACATCGAGCGGGTGGAAGTGGTGCGCGGGCCCCAGGGCACGCTTTCCGGGCGCAACACCCTCGGCGGCGCGCTCAACATCGTCACCCGCAAGCCGGTGGGCGACGGGCATGGCCGCATCGACCTCAAGGCCGGCAGTCTGGGACGGCTGAACGGCAACTTCCTTGCCGACGCGGCTCTTGGCGAGGCGTTCGCGGTGACGGTCGCCGGCGGGCTGAAATCCCGGGACGGCGTGGGCGACGCGCTCGGCATCGCCAATCCCGAGGCCCGCATCGGCGAGATCTTCCAAGGCTTCGGGCGCGTGGCGCTGCGCTGGCGGCCGGCGGAGGCGATCGACATTCTGTTGACGAGCGACATGGCGCGCTCCGACCAAGGCGTCACGCCCCACGCCGTGGAGGTCTTCAATCCCAACAACGGCTTTGGATTGCGCCAGGCCGACCAGCCAGCGGACGCCGACGACACCTATTCGCTGAACAACGAACTGATGTCCACCGCCGACGAGACCCGCGGCTTGAGCGCCACCGTGGATTGGGACTTCGCCGAGCGGCTGCGCCTGCGCGCCATCCTCAGTCGGCGCAGCATGTGGTTCGAGGGCGGCCTGGACAACGAGAAGGTGCCAGCCACGCTCATCGAGTTTCCGGAGCGCGGCGAAGCCGACCAGAACACCGTGGAAGTCCAGCTGGGCGGCGTCGCCGACTGGGGCGACTGGGTGGCCGGCGGCTACGCCTTCGAGGAAGACGGCTTCAACCGCAGCCCGTTCGTGTTCCGCCCGAGCGGCTTGGACGACGGCCGCCCGACGGTGATTCCGGCCAGCGACTTCGACGGGCTGCTCTATCTGGAACAGCAGACCGAGAGCCGCGCCGTGTTCGCCCATGCCAACATCGACCGCGGCACGCGCTGGATTCTGGGGCTGGGGGCGCGGCACACCCGCGACGAGAAGAGCGCCGTCGGCTCGCTGCACTACTTCGCGGCGCCAGCACGGCGCGGCGACCGGTGGCGCGAGACCACGGGCGACGTGTCGCTGACCTACCGCGCCAACGCGCGCCTGAACGTCTTCGCGAGCTATGCCCGCGGCTACCAGGCGGGAGGCTATCCGCCGCGGCCCTTCGGCGGCGCGGCGACCTTCGTGGCCTTCGACCCCACCTTCGCGGATTCCTGGGAGCTTGGCGTGAAGGGCGCACTCGGCCAAGCGCTGCGCCTCGACGCCAGCTTGTTCCACGTGCGCTACACCGATCTGGTGGTACAGGTGAACGAGCTGATCGAGCAGGGCTTCCTGACGCTGAACCAGAACGCCGCCGCGTCCTCGGCCACCGGCGTGGAACTCGAAGGAACTTGGCAGGCGTCTTCCGCGCTGCGCGTGGAGTTCGCGCTCGGCTATCTGGACATCGAGATTTCCGAGGTGGACGAACGGGTGCAGGGCATCGCCGAGGGCGACTCGCCGGCGTTGACGCCGAACTACACGGCTTCCCTCTCGCCGCGCTACGAATGGACGTTGGCAAGCGGTGCGCGGATGACGCTGCGCGCCGACTGGTACCGGCGCGGGCGCATGTTCGGCCAGCCCATCAACACGCCGCTGAACAGGATGCCGCCGGTGGATGTGATGAGTGTGAGCCTCGCCTACGACAACGCCGCCGGCGATCTGAGCCTAGCCGTGTACGCCCACAACGTGGGCAACGAGGTCTATCCGCTGGCCAAACTGGATTTGGACCCCACGGTGCTCGTCATCAACAGCAACGACCGCCGCGAAGTTGGCCTGCGCTTCGGCAAGCGCTTCGGGGGGCGTTGAAGGAGGAGGGGCCTCGGAGCACGTTCGGGTTTAAGGCGTTCTCTCAGCTCGCGTTCGCATTCGACTCTGGAGCTTCGGCAACCGCGCCGGCCAGCAGTTCCCGCACCAGATCGTCCACCGCTTCGAGGGCGCCCTTGCGCCCGAGTTCCATGTTGACGACGTACTTGCCGTCCACGACCAGCGCCGGCACGGACAGCAGGCCCAGTTCCACGAACCGCTGTTCGTCGGCCTCCACCCGGCGCGCGATGCGCCTCGATGCCATGCTGCGCAGCATGGCATCCCCGCTGACGCCGTTGCCGTCGACGAAGTCCGCCAGAGCGTCAGCCGAATCGAAGCGCGTGTTGTTGTCGTGGATGGCGCGGAAGATGCGCTTGTGGTTCGCCGCCACGGCGCCGTGGCGTTCCAAGGCGAGATATGCCCGCGCCAGCAGTGCGTTCTCCGGCGAATAGGCGACGTGAACGCGCTCGAAGACGACTCCCTCGGGTAGCTGCTCCTGCCAGTCTTCGGTGAGCTCCTCGAGGCTGCGGCAGTGCGGGCAGGTATACGAGAAGTACTCGACGACTTTGATCTCGCCGGCGTCGGCGGCCGCGCTGTCCGCCGGCCGGTCGAGGGTGGCGTAGGGCGCGTCCTGCCCCGGCGAGAAGAGCAGCCCCACGCCGACCACGACGACGGCAACGACCGCCGCGCCAATGCCGATGGCGAGGCGGATCTGCGCGGCTTTGTCCTTGCGCTTGGCCACTTCCGGGAAGCTGAAGCGGGCTCGACGGCGAACGGCTAGGCAGGTTCGGCGATGAACACCGGAATGGTGCGCGAGGTCTTGTTCTTGTACTCCTCGTAGGGCGGGAACGCCGCCACGCAGAGCGCCCAGACCCGCTCCCGTTCCGCCGCATCGTCCACCTCGCGCACGCGCATCTTGAACACGTCGGTCTTGTCGCGGATTTCCACGCTGGGATCGGCGCGCAGGTTGTAGACCCACACGGGATTCTTCGGCGCCCCGCCCTGGGATGCGACCAGCACGTAGCCGTCGCCGTCCTTCACGCGCATCAACGGCGTCTTGCGCACCGCGCCGGTCTTGTTGCCGGTGTGGGTGACGATGATGCACGGCAGGCCCGTTTGCATCAGCTCGGTGCCCTCGGTGCCGCCGCTGCCCTCGTAAAGCTCCACCTGCTCGCGCACCCACTTGACGGGCGTTGGGATGTATTCGGCCATGCTTGAGTTCCTTGCTTCCGGACGCACGCGCAGTCTACCAACTCGCGCGGGCGGAGTTCGCTCGACACGTCGAGCCTGCGGCACTGCGACGCGGAGGTTCCGGTGCCCCTGGTTGTTGGTCGGTTCACGAGGAGCGCGGCGCAGATTTCCAGCGCGCCGAACGGCCATGGCGCGGACGATTGCCCGCAGGCCCGTGGTTTGTCGTGGCGGCGTTGCTATAGTCGCCCCATGAAGCCCGCAGACAACGCATTCTTGCTCCGCGACGTGGCTTTGCGGGCGCGAACTCTGCCGGTGCCTGAGCGCGCGGTGGAGACGACGATCAATCAAATCAGATCCGAGTTCCTGCCCATCGCCAACGACGACGCCCAATGGCTGGCCGAGGTGGCCCGAACCCACCAAGCTGAATTGCAGAGCCTCGACCGACTTCCGTCCTTGGCACGGTTCTTCGACACCCATCTGGTACTCTGCTACCGCAACGGCGAAGAGTGGTACGACGTGCATCCGCTTGTGGCGGAACAGGTTCGCAAGCAAGCGGCAGCGTCGGAGTCGTCGAGCGCAACATAGGCGCAGGTTGTGCCCGTTCACTCCCCCCAAGAGAGCTCGGCAGCGCTAGGGCCTGTGGGCGAGGGCGAATGGCAGCGCCTGCGGCGACAGTTCGAGTTGGCCACCGATCCTTGGCTCGGCTTCATATTCTGTCCTGCACAAGCGCCGGTAGCCGCGCTGCGCCAGCGCACTGAGTTCACCCTCCAGTACCGTGCCCTGCAGGTGCGGCGCATTCATCCCGAATCGCCGGACGAGCTACGAGAGTTGATGCCAAAGCTGTTCGCCAACCCGCCCGACGCGGGCTGCGTTTGGGTCGAGGTCATCGCCGTGGACGGCCCCATCCTGGACGACGACGTCGGCCCTTGGGCGGGCGCATGGGATTGGCTGACGATGCGCCTCAACGAGCGCCGCGATGCGCTACGCAGGCGATTGGCCGGCCCGCTGGTATTCGCCGTGCATCCCGAGTGGAAACAACGCTTGCGAGACGCGGCCCCGGACCTCTGGTCCGTGCGTTCGCTTGTTCTGGATTTGCCTGGGAACGAAGGCCGCCCCGCGACCGACCGCTCCGAAGTATCAGAGGAAGCGAGCAAAGCAAGCGACGACCCTGAGCATGTCACCAGCGTAGAGGAGGCGCAAGCGGCGCTCCATCGGCTTGAGGGGATGCCGTCGCCAGACGCGAATGCCCTGGCGCGACTGCACATGTACATGGCCTCCGCATTGCTGGCCGACGATCGCGCAAGCGAAGCCACTGAACACGCGGACAAGGCCGTGGCGAATGCGAGAGAAAACACGCGAATACGGGCACAAGCACTCACGGTGGCAGCACATGCCAAGCTGCGAGAATCCAACGACGTCTCCGCTGCACTGCAACACTTGCAGCACGCCACTGGTGTATGGCGGTCGATACTCAATCGTGACGGAGAAACGCCGCAGACGCTCCGCGACCTCTCCCTCTCGCTTGACGAGATGGGCCGAATCCGCGAGGTCGCTGGTGAAACGGACGCAGCCAGAGCGATCTACGAAGAGTCGCTGGCGATTGATCGTGGCTTGACGGAAACGGTCGGTGAAACGCCGCAGACGCTCCGCGATCTCGCCTTTTCGCTCATCAGGGTGGGTGGCGTCCATGAGTCCGCAGGCGTGACCGACATGGCCAAGGCCGCCTACGAGGAGGCGCTCGAGATTCGGCGGGGCCTAGTGGCGACGATTGGCGAGAATCCGCAGACGCTTCGGGACCTTTCCGGCGCCCTCGACCGGGTGGGCCGCATCCACGAGACCGCCGGCGACGCCGCCGCAGCCAAGGCCGCTTACATGACAGCGCTTGCGATCCGACAGCGCCTCATGCGGTATCCTTCCCATCCGGTTGATCCTGCTGGCTGATTCACGAGGAGCTCGCTTTGAGCGAAGCCACTGCGCACGGTGGACAGGTGGTCGCGCCCTGGCGCGACTACTTGGAGATGACGAAGCCGCGGGTGGTGCTGCTGATGCTGCTCTGCGCCTTGGTGGGGATGTTCCTCGCCACGCCTGGGCTGCCGCCGCTGCCGGCGGTGCTGTTCGGGCTGCTCGGCATCGCCTTGGTGGCGGGGTCGGCTGCCGCCGTCAACCACATCGCCGATGCCGCCATCGACGCCCGCATGGTGCGCACCCGTGGGCGGCCGGTTGCCGAGGGCAGGGTGAAGCCGCTGGCGGGCTACGCTTTCGCCGCCGTGCTGGGCATCGCCGGCATGGGCGTGCTGCTGGCCTGGGTGAACCCGCTCACGGCTTGGCTGAACTTCGCCTCCTGGGTGGGCTACGGGCTGATCTACACCCTCTACTTGAAGCGCGCCACGCCGCAGAACATCGTCATCGGCGGCTTGTTCGGCGCGGCGCCGCCGCTCTTCGGCTGGACGGCGGTGACTGGCAGCATCGAGCTCGGCGGCTTGGTGCTGGTGCTCGTCATCTTCGTGTGGACGCCGCCGCATTTCTGGGCGCTGGCGCTCGAACGGCGCGCCGAATACGCCAAGGCGGATGTGCCCATGCTGCCGGTCACGCATGGCGACGCCTACACGCGGCGGCAGATTCTCTACTACACCATCGGCCTGTGCGCGGCGAGCCTGCTGCCGGTGGCGATCGGCATGTCCGGCTTGCTCTATCTGCTCGGCGCGGCGCTGCTGGGGGCGGTCTTCCTGAAGCACGCCGTGGCGCTGCTGCGGGGGAAAGAGAGCGCCGCAATGGCCACTTTCCGCTACTCCATCGTCTATCTGATGGCGTTGTTCGGGGTGTTGCTGGCGGATCACCATGTGCCGCTCATGCCGTTGGGCTCGCTGGTCTGACGGCGCGAAATCAGAAGGAACAGAACATGCCGCTCGCTGCCGGCCACCATTCGACCATGCTTGCCGCGATGGCGGACGGCATCGGCGATCTCAGCTTCGCGAGCGCCGAGTGGGTTGCTTGCGCTGCGGAAGTGCTCGCCGGCTTGACGGCGCGCCACGCCGCCGGCCTGGAAGATCTGGGCGCGTTCACGCTGTGCGAGGTCGCCCACAACGCGCCGGCGCACCTGCACGCGGGTTCCACCTTCGCTTGGAATGCGCGGTTCGACGGCGCCACGGTGCGCGTGGCCGAAGGCGAATTGCCCGCCGAGGAGTGCGACTTCAAGGTCGAAGGCGACCACTCGATCATGAGCAACCTCGGGCGGCTGCAATACCACGCCCGCAACCCGGTGGTCGTGGCGGATGCCCAAGCGCGGCTGACGAAGCTCTCGCGCTGGCAGGTGCATGGCGCCCTGCCGACGCATCCGGTGCTCGGCGTGGCGCTGCGCTCGCTGCACGACGCGATGGCCGCGCGCACGCTGCCGCGTTTCGTCTTCATGACGCCGGAGTGGGTTGCCAGCGCCAGGCACATCTTGAGCGAGCGCGCCGCCTCGGCGAAGTACGCCCACGGCATCAAGGATGTGGTGTACACCTTCTCCGAAGAGTTCACCGAGACGCCGCGCTACGCCTTCCCGGACGGCGCCCACGGCGGCTTCTGGGTGCGCTGCGACCACGGCGCGATCACCGTCGGCGCCGGCCCGCTGCCGAAGGAGTTGGAGCCAGCCGATGGCCTGACCAAAGGGCCGTACGGCCGCGTGATTCCGGTCGGCCGCACCGTGGACGCAGCCATGAGCGAGGACGAACGCAAGCAGCGCGACGCCTACGCCAAGATCGCCTTCCGCCCGGCGGAGGACGGCCAGCCGCCCGTGCAGCAGAGTTCGCCCTCCGGCAAGGGGCGGATGCCGCAAGCCCTGATGCGCGTCTTCGCGGTGCTGCACGACGAGCTTTCCAAGCGCACGTCCGGCGAACTGCCGGTGGACTACGACAGCACTTCGGGCGAGGAGTGGGCGCAGCCGCAGCCCTTCGACCGCCACGCCGACTACGACCCGACTTGGGTGCGCTACGACGCCGTGGACATCTACGGCAATCCGCGCTGAAGGCGCCACGCCTCCTGCCAGGCACCGATTCCACTCGCAAGCGCGCTCTCTCGAACAGTGGCCAAGCACCGGCAAGATACTGAGGACGTGCGCGCGGCGCGTGGGAAGTGGCGCTTCCGAGGAACCGAGCGCCCGCCCTTCGCGCACCCGGTTCCCGAAGGTTGCGAGTCGGTCTGGGACTATCCCCGGCCGCCGCGCATCTGCGCCGATGCGCGGCATGTGCGCGTGCTGGCGAACGGCGTGGTGCTGGCGGATTCCACGCGGGCGGTGCGGGTGCTGGAAACCGCTTCGCCGCCGACCTTCTATGTGCCGCCCGAAGACGTGCGGGCCGATCTTCTGGCGCCCTCGGAACGGCGCACGTTCTGCGAGTGGAAGGGCTGGGCCGGGGAGTTCGATCTGCGCGCGCCAAGGATCGAAGGCGTCGCCTGGCGCTACGCCGAGCCCTTCGCGGAGTGCGCTCCCATCGCGGGTTTCTTCTCCTTCTACCCCGCCAAAGTGCAATGCATGGTCGGCGGCGAAGTCGCGCGGCCGCAAGGGGGCGGCTACTACGGCGGCTGGGTCACCTCGGAACTGGTGGGGCCGTTCAAGGGCGAGCCGGAAGCCGAATCCTGGTGGTAGGCACGTTGCCGCGCTTCCCGGAACGCATCGAGACCAAGCATCTCGTATTGCGTCCACCGCGGGCAGCCGATGCCGACCGGGTCTGCGACGCGGTGCAGGCCTCCTACGCCGAACTGCACCAATGGATGGAGTGGGCCAGGGATCCCTACGGCCTGGAACAGGCAGCGGCGTTCTGCGCCGAGTCGGAGCGGCGCTACCAGGACGGCGTGGAGTTTCCGGTGCTGATGGTGCGCAAGTGGTCGCGCCGCATCGTCGGCGCCAGCGGCTTGCTGGGCATCGATCCGCAAGTGCCGAGCTGCGAAATCGGCTACTGGGTGCGCACCGACTGCACCGGCCGCGGCTACGCCACGGAAGCGACCCGCGCCCTCGCCCGCTACGCGTTGGAATCGTTTGGCGCCAAGCGCGTGCAATTGCGCATGGACGACCGCAACGAGCGCAGTTGGCGCGTCGCCGAGCGGCTGGGATTCACATGGGAGTCGACGCTCGAAGCGCACCGCCGAGATCTGGCCGGCGACCTCTCGAACACCAGAATCTACGCCCTCGGAGATGTAGCTGCACTGCGCTAGCTGTGCTACGCTCGAACGGTTTGCCTTGGCGAGTTGGCAATGGGGGAACCAAGCGAACCACGATGCGCCGCTGCTCTTGATGGGCCGGATGCGCCGTGGCGTGGCGTTTTAGAGCCCCCCCCCCCGAATTTGACCTCGGGGTTCTGCAGAGATCACGTCGCGGCGCAAGGCCCGCTGCTTCCAGCCGTCTCGCCGGGTGCGTCGTCGAATCGTGAAATCCGCATTATGAGCCGCCCCCGTCATGCGTCCGACTCCGCCGGATCAGCCTCGTGTGGCACGAACTTTGCTCGATCCGTGTGGTCATGGCCGCCGCGTCTCTATCGCCTTGCTTGGCACTGCCGTCGGTAATGCAGTCCGCCGGCAGCACCTATGCGGACGGCGACAAGCTGCCGTGGCTTCTTGCAGCGAAGGTGCAGCCGCCCGATTTGATGCAGAGCTACACTCGACGCATCGATCTGATCGAACGCATCGAACCCCTGCGACCGCTGACGGTGCTGCGCGCGCCGGCCGGGTTCGGCAAGACCAGCCTGCTTGCGGATGTCTACCACCGGGCGCGGCAGGCCGGTCGCCTGGCGGCCTGGTTGACCATCGACCAAGAGGACGGCCCGGGCATTCTGGACGCCTACTTGGCCTTCGCATTCACCCAGGCCGGCCTGGCCTTGGACTTGACCCAGGAGATTGCCTACGACAGCGCCGCCGGCGAGCCGACGCGACGACGGACGAAGTATCTCAGCGCCGCCATCGGGGCCGCCGGGCGTCCGTGCCTGCTCGTGCTCGACGACGCCGAGAAGATCGTCCACCCGGAGGCGGTGCAAAGCATCAACTTTCTGCTCCAGCACGCGCCTCCCAATCTCTGCATCGCCTTGGGTCTGCGCGAGAACCCCGGTCTCGACATCGCTGGCACCGTGCTGGCCGGCAACGGCGTCTACTTGACCGTCGACCAGCTGCGTTTCGGCAAGCCGGACATCGGGCGCTTCTTCGGCGGCACGCTTTCGCGACGGGAACTCAACGAGCTCGAAGAGCGCTCAGAGGGCTGGCCGGTGGTGCTGCGCGCCTACCGCAACATGAAGCTGGACAAAGGCAGCCGGCGACGCGCCATGCAGGACCTCGCCCACGGCACTGGCATGGCGGCCGAGTGGCTGAGCGAACGGCTGCTGCAGCGCCTCGCCCCGGAGGACCGCAGACTTCTGCTCGATGTGGCGTTGTTCGAGTACATCAAGCCCGAACTCGCCAACGAGATGCTTGGCATCGTCAACGTGCGCGCCCGCATGGAGCGCCTCGTTGTGCTCGACGGCCTGCTGCGGGTGGACGATACCGGTGGCCTGCGCCTGCATCCCATGCTGCGCGAGTATTGCGCTGCGCTCTATCAACGCGAGAGTCCGCAGCGGTTCGCCAGGATGCACGGGCGCATTGCCCGCGCCGAGGCGCAGCAAGGTCACGTCGTGCAAGCGTTGCGCCATGCCAAGGAAGCGGGCGACAACACGCTGCTCGGCGAACTCGTCGAGCAAGCCGGCGGGGCGCGAATCTGGGCGCGATTGGGCGCCAAGGGCATCGCCGCGGTAGAGAGCTTTCTCAATGCCGAAGTGATCGAGGCGTTTCCGCGCGCCGGCCTGGTGCGGGTGGTTCTCCTTGGCCAGACGTCGCGGGTGGCGGAAGGACTGGCCCTGTACGGGCGCTTGGCCGCTGCCACCAAAGGCTTCACCAAGGACCGTCCGGGCGGGAACGACCGCGCGCTGCGCGAAGACGACCTGCTGATTCAAGCCGCGATGTCCGGCTTCAGCTGTCGTCCACTCGACGCCCCGGAAGTCCAGGCGATGCTCGCCAGTTCGGAACGGACTGCCGCCAACGAAGACACCGACCCCATCGTCAAGGGCGCCTTGAACCTGCTGCTTGGAATCGTCGATCAAATGCGCGGCGCATTCGACGGTGCATGGCGGCACGGCGGCCGGAGCGTCGATTCCTTCGAGCAAGCTGGCGCGGTGTACGGATGCATGTTCACGCGCCTGCACCTGGGCTCGGTGGCATTCGCCCAAGGCCGGCTCGACGAGGCGCTGGATTGCTACGCCAGCGCTCGCCCGACGACCGTGGCCGAGGTCATGGCCACGGAGGTTCGCCACGAACGTTCGGTCTACGGCCCGCAGTACGCGTCGCCGGACCTCCTGACAATCGCCAACCTCGGCTGGTTCGACGTCTACGCCGCCGCCTACAGCCTCACCGCCGAGCAGGCATTCGAGACCAACGGCCCGCGCGCCGCGCTGCTGGCGGTCGAAGACGCCAAGGTGCGCAGCCGCGCCAAGGGATTGCTCGGCGTCGAACGCTACCTCGACGCGCTGCAGGTCTATTGGCTGCTCAGAGACGGGCGCATCGGCGCCGCCGAACAAGCGTGGCGCGACTTCGAGCTGCCAACGGACTCCGAAACATTGCTCGACCTCGAACTGGCTGGTTGGCGGCGCGTCGAGGTGTCGGCGTGCGCCCGCATCCACCTGCAGCTGGCGCGCGAGGAGTTCGATGCCGCCACGGCGTTGGCGCAGTCGCTGTGCGCCGTGGCCGAGGAACACGGCCTGCGCCGCATGTTGATGAACGGCGTTGCCCTCGCGATGGCCGCCGCAGCGCTGGCCGGTCGCGGCGACGAGGCGGCCTCGCAAATGGCCCGGTTTCTCGACCTGGCCGACGAAGTGGACATCGTGCGGCCGCTGGCCCAGGTGCGCGAACAGGCGCTGGCCGTGCTCGCTCAGCTGGTCGACAAGACCGCCGGCGCGCGGCGCACCACCGTCGTGCAGCTGCTTGCCAAACTGGGCATCGAAGAGGAAGCCGAACCGCCGCCCTACACGCAGCGCGAACTGGAAGTCGTGCTTGGCGTCGAGCAGGGCCTGCGCAACAAGGAGATCGCCGATCGGCTGGGCATCACCGAGCACGGCGTGCGCTACCACTTGAAGAACCTCTACTCGAAGACAAACGCCAAAGGGCGCAGCGACGTCGTGCGCCGCGTACGCGAGCAGGAGACCGCAATGCGGGCCGCTGGCGACGAGAACCCGAAGTAGCAGAAGCAGGGGAAGGCGGCCCTTCATCTTCCTCCCTTCCCTTCCTTCCATCTCCGCCGTCGTCGGGCCGGTTCGGCGCACGCAGGCGCGGCGCACCGCGACGTCGCTAGCCGGGGGGTAGGGGCGCCAGTCGCACCCGGTAGTCGCCGAGCAGTCTTGCCGACTATCGCCCACAGCGGCCACTACCGCTGCCCCAAGGTTGTAAACAAGGTCTGCACGGCAGTGTCGGAGGAGGAACCGTTGGCGAATTTGCACAAGAGCCTGCGCAAGCTCATGCGAACCGACGGCACGGTGGGCGCGGCGTTGGTGGACGCCGGCGACGGGATGACGCTGGCAACCGCTGGCGGCGCGCCGGACTTGGACCTCGAAGCAGCCGGCGCTGGCATCGTGGATGTCGTGCGCACCAAACGACGGGTGTTGAAACAGCTCGCTTCCGACGACGAAATCGAGGACATCCTGATCGTCCTCGGGCAGCGCTGCCACTTGATTCGACCACTGGCCAAGAACGCTCGGCTGGCGCTGTATCTGGTCTTGGACCGAGAGCGCGGCAACCTCGGCATGGCGCGATTCCGCCTCCAGCAAATCGAAGCCGACCTGTCGATCTAGATGCGCCAGCGGCAGGCCCAACGGCAGGGAAGGCGTCTAGCGGTGGAACGGCCAACGAGAACGCAACCGACGTGGAAATCATGGCGTCCGTCGTTTGTCCGGGCGGCTTGCGGCGCACTCTCCCTGGCCATGGCCGTGGCGGCCGGCTGGCTTTGGTGGCAGGCGCGCAGCCACGACCGCATGCTCCTCGACTACCGCGCCGCCGCTGCCGAAATCGAGAACATCGGGCGCGTGGCCGCCGATTGGCGCCAGGAAGCCGCCCGCGTGTGGGCCGACGCCTTGGCGGATGCGAGCGCCTTGGACTCGTTCGCCACCGAGATTGCCCAACATCGGGCAACCCTCGCCCACACGCTCCTCGGCCTGCCGCGAATGTCGGCCCGGCTCGCCAACGATCTGAGCGCCTACGGCAACGCCATCGACGCCCACACCGAGCGCGTCGCCCGGTTCCAGTCCAATCTGGCGGCGACTCGCGTTGCCGCGCGGCGGTTGCCGGAGGGCGCCGAACTGCTGACCGCCGCGACCTTCGCCGATCTCGACCCGTTCGCCACCGCCCTGGGGGCGACGTTGGAGAGCGCCGCTGGCGCAACCGCGCGCGTCGCTGCCCGCGACCAACGCACCGCGCTGGCGCTGGCCGGCGGCATGTCGCTGCCTTGGCTCGCCTTGGCCGTGGTGCGCGGCAAAGGCGCCCTCGCGTCGTTCGCGCGCCAGCGTCCGCGCACATCGCCGCGCGCGTCTCGCGTTCTCGTCCGTCGCCGCGGGACGACGCGCAGCCGCCCGGTCGCAGCAAACGGGCAAGCGGCCCCGACGACTCCTCGAGACGGCGCGGAAGCTCTGCCGCCGACCGGCGACACCCGAGCCGCCTACGCGCTGCTGCGCGCCCGCGCGCTGGCCGACTTCCTGGCCAACGAGCTGGCTGACGTCGCCAAGGGCATCGACGACACCGCGCCTTCGAGCGCGCGCCTTGCCGAGCTCGGCCACGGCCTCGCCGCAACCGCCACGGCGCAATTGGGCTCGAACAGGCGCTACGAGGTCCTGGACGTCAACGAGTGCGTCAACGAAGCGGTCGCGGCGGGCTCGCGCTGCGGGTTCGTGACGGTGACCAGGCAACTGGGCGTCGTGCCGCCCGTCTTCGCATCGAGGGCGGAGGTCGTCGTCCTGCTCGCGAACGTCGTCGAAAACGCCGTGCAGGCAGCGCGACGAAACCACGGCGACGAGGGCGCGATCACCGTCGCCACGGCGGAGAAACGCGGCAAGGCGACCATCACGGTCGCCGACAACGGCGCCGGGCTTCCCGACGAGCCCGCCGAACGGGAACTGCTGTTCAAGCCCTTCCGCGCGCTGCGCGACGGACATCTGGGCATCGGCCTGGCAATGGCCCGCAAGCTGGCGGAAGACAACGGCGGCGCCATCGCCTTGGCGTCAGCGGACGATGCCGGCGGCGCAACCGAAGCAGGCGCGAGGGGAACCGTGGCGCGAGTCACGCTTCCTCATGCTTGAAGGGCGCACGGCGGCCGAGGGAAACGAAGGATTCAAGAAGAAAGAAGGGCGAGGGAAACAATGAACTCCATTGTCAACAAGAACATCAATGCTCGGGGCCGAGTCCGTCGGCTGGCGACCATCCCCTTGGCGCTGCTGGCGCTGGCGCTCGGCAGCGTGCTGGCGACGCACTCGGAACCCGCCCAGCGGCTGGCGCGGGACGCCGAACTGTGTCCGCTGGACGCGCGCGCCATTGCGCGTCGCAGCGTCTACCTGGTGGACTTGCGCAAACCCTTGGACGACGCCGCGCTGCCCGGCCGACTGCTCTTGCGCACCAGCCGTGCGCTCGGCGCCGACGAAGAGCTCGAGGTCTTTGCGCTGACGCCGTTCGCGGAGGCGCCGCGAATGTCGCTCGGACGGTTCTGCAAGCCCTTCGCCGACGTGGACCTCGTGGCCCCGGCAGCCAAGCATCAACGTGGCGGGGCGTCCGACTGCGCCGATCTGCCGGCACAGGTTTCCCCAACGCTGCGCACCGACGCGCAGCGCTACTGCGAATTGCGCACGACAACCAAGCAGCGCATCGACGACCTGGCCGGCCGGCCAAAAGTCGCTGGCGCCGCCCCGCTTGTCGACGCCTTCGCCGAGATCAGCGCAAGCCTTCACCGCGATGCGGCCGGAGACGCGATGCGCGACGCCACGCTTTACGTCTTCTCCGACATGATGCAGCAGGCCAGGTGGTATTCGCATCTAGACCACGCTCAAATGGGCTGGGACTTCGGCGAGTTCCTAACGCGCCTCGAGCGCCGCAACAGCGCGCTCGGGCTCGCCGAGCCGCCAGCGACGAACTTGCAGGTCAAGGTCTTCTATCTCCCCCGCGAAGGCCTGACCGCCAAGCCGTCGGCCCGCCAAGCGCACAAGCGCTTCTGGCACAGCTACTTCGACGACCGCCAAGTCGTCTTCGAGGACCAGACGATCATGTCGAACTACCCTCGCGGCAGCGCTTCGTAGACCGAGGGCTCGGGGCCTTGTTGGTGTATGTTGTTCGAACCGGGCCCAAGGTCTTGCAGGAGCCGCGATGGGGCTCTACGCACGCCATGTTTTGCCGAAGCTGATCGACGCCGCTTGCGCGCAAAAGCCCATGTCCGAGTTGCGGGCCTACTATGTGCCGCGCTTGCGGGGGCGCGTGCTGGAAATCGGCTTCGGCACCGGCCACAACCTGAAGCACTATGCGAGCGGCGATGCGGGGCCCGAATCCCTGCACGCCCTCGAACCGGCGCGGGACATCGTCGCTTTGGCCAGCGCGCGCATTGCGCAAGCGCCGTTTCCGGTCGAAGTGCTCGCTTCTTCCGCGGAGGAGATTCCCGCCGAGAACGGCGCCTTCGACGCCGTGCTTTGCACTTGGACGCTGTGTTCGATTCCGAACGTTCATCGCGCGCTCGCGGAGTTGCGCCGCGTTCTGAAGGCGCGCGGCCTGCTCGTCTTCATCGAACACGGCGCGAGCCCGGACCGCAAATGGCTGCGCTGGCAGAGACGCTTGGAGCCGGCATGGAAATGCATCGCCGGCGGCTGCCACCTGGCCCGCCAGCCGGATCGTCTGATCGCCGATGCCGGCTTCCGCATCGGCGAACTGGCGACGAGCTACCTGCCGGGGCCGAAGTTCGCCACGTTCACATACCGCGGCACCGCCGTGCGAACCTGAAGCAGCGTTTGCCGCGAGGCTGACGCACGGCGCAGGCTTGCACGCTGCATTTTCACGCGGGCTGGGCGTTCTCGTCTCTCGCGGCACGAGCACCCAGTCGGCAGCGTCTTCGCCACCATTGCCCTTCCCGCGTTCGCATCCCGACTCTGCAACCGAGGTTGGTCGGCCGTGCAAGCGCGAAACTCTGCGCCGAACGTGTTCGGGGAGGAGAAGCCAGAGGCGTCAGCGGGGACTCGATGCGATCACGCCGGATTCCGCCAGTGCTTCGACTTGCGCCGGGGCGAGGCCCAGGTCCGCCGCCACCACCTCCCGCGTGTGCTCGCCGAGGAGCGGGGCGGCCTTGATGGGCACGTCGCTCTCGGACATGCGCGGTGGCCAGCCGAGCAGCTTCACCTTGCCGACCGCGGCGTGCTCGACTTCGTGGACGAATCCGCGCTCTACCAGGTGCGGATTGCGGTAGAGGTCGCTCGTGTCGAGCACGGCGCTGGCCGGCACGCCGCCTTCCGCGAGGATGCGCATGGCCTCGTATTTGCCCCGCTCCAACGTCCACGCCTCGATTTCCCGATGCAGCGCGGCGCGCTGTTCGTGGCGTTTTCGGGGCGTGTCGTAGCGTTTGTCCGCGAGCAGGTCTTCGCGCCCGATGGCGGCGCAGAGGTGTTCCCACATGCGCGGCGTCACGGCCATGATGAACACGTAGTCGTTGGCGCCGTCGCCCTTGCAGCGGTAGAGCGACATGGTGGCCGTGGCGCCGTTGCCGTGGCGCTGCGCCGCACGTTCGCCGTAGTTGCCGCTCGACGTGGCCGTGCGCAGGTAGTAGGTCATGGCCTCCTGCATGGAGAGTTCGATCAGCTGGCCCTTGCCGGTCTTCAGCTTCTGCACGTAGGCCGCGGCGATGGAGAGCGCCATCTGCACGCCGGTGCCGGCGTCGCCGGTGGTGGGGCCCGGGCGCATCGGCGGGCCGTCTGGTTCGCCGGTGATCGAGAAGGCGCCGGCCGCCGACTGCGCCACCATGTCGTAGCACTTGTAGTCGGCCCACGGGCCGGAGGTGCCGAAGCCCTTGATGCGGGCGTAGATGAGGTCCGGCTTGACGGCCTTCATGGCGGCGTAGTCGAGGCCTAGGCGTTCCATCACGCCCGGGCCGTAGTTCTCCACGAAGACGTCGTAGCGCGGCAGCATGTCGAGCAGGAGCGCGCGCCCCTTGGCGCTGCCGAGGTCGATGGCCACGCTGCGCTTGTTGGAGTTCCACACCATGAAGTACTCGGCGCTGCCGGACGGGCCGCGGCCGGGGTCGCCGCCCTCGGGGCGCTCGATCTTCACCACGTCCGCGCCGAGCCATGCGAGCGCCTGGGTGCAGGAAGTGCCAGCCTCGTACTGGGTCATGTCGAGGATGCGCAAGCCGTCGAGTGCTGGCATGGGCGTTGCTCCTTGGCGATGGACGTGGGCTTACGCGAGGCGTTCCTTGAGATCCTCGGCGATCTGTTCCGGCGTGACCGCCGGTTCGTAGCGGGCCAGAACCGCGCCCTCGCCATCGACGAGGAACTTGGTGAAGTTCCAGGCGATGTCCTCTTCGCCGTCCGGGCGCGGCTGCGCCGACTTCAGGTGCCTGTAGAGGTCGCAAGCGCCGTCGCCGTTCACCTCCACCTTGCCGAAGATCTGGAAGTTGGCGTCGTACTTGGAGGTGGCGAACTCGAGGATCTCTTCGTGGGTGCCCGGCTCCTGGGCGCCGAACTGGTTGCAGGGGAAGCCGAGCACGGTGACCGCGCCGCTTTCCTGAAGGGTACGCAGACCTGCGTACTGGGGCGTCAGCCCTCATTGGCTGGCGAGATTGACGACCAGGCAGGCGGCGCCCTTGTACTGCTCGAAGGAGAGCTGCTCGCCGGTGACGGTCTCCATGGTGAGGTCGTGGAATGCCATGCCGTGCTCCCGTGGTTGCGCTGTTATAGGATGCGGTCGCGCCATGTTCCGCCAAGCGCGCGGACATGGCAAGTGGCTGTGGCGTGGCCGGCCCCCGGCATGGTGCCGCGTTGGCTTGGCCCATTGCACGGGGGGGTGGCCGTATGAACCGCGCGAGAGCCTTGGCGATGTTCCAGGGCAACTGGTTTCTGCGCAACGAAAACCTGCCCACGCTGACTGCCGAGGAGCAGGATCTCGTCGCCACCGCGCTGGCCCCGGCCCCAGCGGGCTTCCACGACCAAGCGAACATGGACGCGGCTGCCCAAACCGGGGACAAGCTCGCCGCCCTGCTTGCCAAGCATCCGCGCGTTCTGGAGCGCATCGGCGACGCGCTGCTGAAAGTCGTCGTGGCCAAACGCGGCTGCGCCCGGTCCGTCTCCTTCCTCCTTGCCAACGGCGCGACCCTCGACCTCGACAACACCGTCTACAACGTGCTGCACGAAGCGGGCCACAGCGGGGCCGCGGACACGTTGGAGGCGGCGTTCAAGGCTGGCGCGGCGGATGCAACCGCCGTCTCCGTGAAGAAGCCGCACACCGGCTGGCCGGACAACGTCTCGCTGATGTACTGGGCGGCCTGGGGCGGCTACCCGGAACTTGCCAAGGTGCTGATCGCGCACGGCGTTCGCGTGCATCACGAGCTGGCCATCAAGGGCAACGGCGAACGCGGCACGACGTCCCTGCACGAGGCCGTCGCACCCGGACCCTGGGGCGATCCGAAGCGCATCGCCGGCAAATTGGAAGTGGCGCGGCTGCTCCTGGAAGACGGCGCCCACTACGACGCCAACGCCGCCGCCGGCCTCGACGACGCCGAGCGGCTGCGCGCGTTGATCGACGCGGCACCGGAGACCCCGCTTGCCGCCGACCCCTACGGCATGACGGCATTGCACTGGGCCGCCCGCGCCGGGGCGCTGCAATGCCTTGCGCTGCTGCTGGAGAACGGCGCCGAAGCCAACGCCCGCAACAAGGCGCGACGCACCGCCCTGCACTTGGCTGCCGAAGGCGCCATGTCGCATCACGGCGCCGGGCCCGACAATCCGCGCCAGGAAGAGGCGATACGCTTGCTCGCCGAGTACGGCGCCGACTTGAACGCCCAGGATGGAAAGGGCCGCACGCCGCTGCACCGGGCCACCTACGAAGGCCGCGTCGCCGCGGTGGAGGCGCTGCTCGCCGCCGGCGCCGATCCGAGCATCACGAACAAGCGCGGCAAGACCGCCTTCGCCATCGCCCGCAAGGAGGCGAAACACTACAAGGCGCGGGCTTGACGCAAGTCTTCGCACAGGCAAACGACGCACAGGAGATTCCCTTGACGACACTGACCTTGGAACAGAAGCAGGCCCTCTACCGCGACGGCTACATCGTGGTGAAGAACGCCGTTTCGCAGAGCATTGTGGACGCGGCCCTCGATTGCCACGCCAACACCGAGAAGGGCGACTACTCGGGGCGCAAGACGCCGATGACGGACCTGGTGAACGCCTCGTCCATCACGCCGATCCTGCACGAGGCGATGGGGCAGTTCGATCCGCCCATCGTCTGCCAAGTGGGCTTCATGCCGGTGCGCAAGCCCAGCGACCGCTTCAACAATCTCGGCTATCGGGAGAAGGACCAGCCCTACTTCGCGGCGGAATCGCACATGGACGGGCTGTGTACGATCGGCGTGCCGCAGGAGGTGCAGGAGGGCAGCGAAGACGCCATCTACCGCCGCTACATCGCCTCCGGCCCCAAGGGCGATCTCGGCCGCAGCGCCGACGTGATGGGCCACAACAGCGTGCCGCTGTTCGAGGACCCGGAGATGACCCTCGGCATGGGCAGCTTCACCGCGTTCGTCTTCGTCTGCCTGAACGACCAGACCCGCGAAGGCTGCGGCCAAACCGCGCTGCTTAAGGGCGCCCACCACGTCACCGAGAAGTTCTTCCGCTGGCAGCGTTCGGTGAACGGCTGCATCGGCCCGGAGGGCCCTGGCTGGCCGCGCCTGAACTACGACGCGCCCAACCGCTGCGGCCTGGTCTATCTGCCCGAAGCGGTGCGCGAACAGTTCATCGACGACACGTCCGAAAGCACGCCGGACGGCGTGTACTGGCCGCGTCCCACGCAGATCCTCATGGAACCCGGCGACGCCTGCATCACCGTCTTCCACATGCCCCACTCCGGCACCCGCAACGAACTCGGCACGGAATCGCGCAAGAACGTGATCTTCCGCATCCGCAACAAGAAGCGCCAGCCGGACAAGCTGGTGAACGGCGTCAGCGACCACCCGGACCGCGGGCAACGCGGCGAGTGGCTGGAATACGAGGACGGCAACAACCCCTGGGAACGCTCCAAGGACGCCCTCTGCAACCAGTGGGACGAGTGGGAAGGGATGCAGGAGGTCGTGGCGGCGGCGCAATCCGCGGGGTGAGCAAGAGGCGCTTGGGAGGTTGGCCGGCGTTGGCACAGGCAGTGCCCTGGGGCCACGCGTCGGCTGATCTTGAGACCGGACATCCGTCCCAAGCCCCACGAGCCCGATCCACTCGTGGACCAGCCGAGCGCGATACCCCATCATGCTGACGCGCCTCGAAGCAAACGGATTCAAGAACCTGGTCGACTTCGCCCTCGACTTCGGCCCCTACACCTGCATCGCGGGGCCGAACGGGGTTGGCAAATCCAATGTCTTCGACGCCATCCGCTTCCTCGCGCTGCTCACCGAGCACACGATGAACGACGCGGCGTTGCGCGTTCGCAGCGAAGAATCCGGAGACTTGGCGGACGTCTTTTTCGCCGCTAAAGACGAGCGGCAGGATCGATTTCAACTCGCCGCCGAGATGATCGTGCCCAAGGACGTGTCGGACGATTTCGGCAGGCCGGCGAAGTCCACGTCCACCTTCCTTCGCTACGAGGTGGGATTCCGCTATCAGGAGCCGTCCACGGCCATTGGCCCCTTCGGCGGGTTGGTTCTCGAACGCGAGGAACTGCGCCACATCACCGTGGGGGATGCGCGCAACCACTTGCGATTTCCGCACCACAAGGCGAACTTCCGCGATCGCGTGGTGTTCAATCGACGTTTCAGCGGCCCCTACATCGAGACGACCAAGGACGAAGGCGCCGAAGCGGTCATTCTCGTGCATCAGGATGGCGGTTCCCGGGGACGCGGCCGGCCCGCTCCGGCGGCCGGGGCCGTGCGCACCATCATCGGCACCGAAAACACCACCGCAACGCCGACGATCCTTGCGGCGCGACAGGAGATGCGCAGCTGGCGCGTCCTCGCGCTGGAGCCTCGCGCAATGCGCCGCCCGGATCCCTATACGCAAGTGCCCGGCATCGCCGCAAACGGGGCGCACATTCCGGCGACATTGCAACACATTGGCGCGGCAGACGAATCCAGCGCTGCTGTTTCGCAAGGGCTGGCGACCATCGCCAGCCGGCTCTCCGATCTCGTGCCGGTGAACGCGGTGCGGGTTCGCCAGGACGACGTGCGGCAGTTGCTCTCTTTGGAAGTGGAGGAGCGTTCCGGCTTGCGTTTGGCCGCCAATTCGATCTCCGATGGCACGTTGCGGTTTCTCACCTTGGCCGCGTTGGCCGAAGGCGCGTCGGAGTCGGGGCTGTTCTGCATGGAAGAGCCGGAGAACGGCATCCACCCGGCGAACCTCGAGGCGATGAATCTGCTGCTGCAGGACATCGCTGTCGATGCTCACGAACCCGTGGGCGGCGACAACCCGTTGCGTCAGGTGGTGGTCGCAACCCACTCGCCGCATTTCGTGCAGTTGCAGCGTTCGGACGACCTGGTGCTCGCCAGGAACACAGCGAGAAAACACGACAAGCTAGGCGTCGTCGAACCGCTCGCATGCCAGCCATGCTTGCGCACCTGGCGGAGCGGAAAAGAAACCCCGGGCGTCGCGGAAATCGCCCTGCAATCCTACTTGCTGCCCCCCGAGAACGGACGAACACCACTTCAAGACGAGCTGTGGAGGTTGGGGACAGAGTCTGGATCATGAGATTCCTCCTCGCCTGCGAAGGCCGTTCGGACGCAGGACTGATTCCACACATTGAACGACTGTTCATCGAGAACTGCGACGACACGACGGTTGAAGGAGAGATGTGGTTCTACAACAGTCCGTTGGCAGAGAGGATACGGACAGGACTACAGGCGTCCGCGAATCAGGTGGATGTGCTCTTCGTGCATCGTGACGCCAACAGCGCCGGCGCGGAGGCGAGATTCCAAGAGATTGCAGATGCTGTCGAAGAGGCCCGCGTCACCGCGCCTTGGGTGGGCGTGGTGCCAGTGCGCATGACCGAAGCATGGCTGCTCTTGGACGAAGCAGCCATCCGCAAGGTCGTGGGCCGGCCGAACGGGCGCGTTCCGCTGAACCTGCCGACAGCGCGCGAAGCCGAGCGCCGGGCGACGCCGAAAGACATCCTCGCCAACGCCTTCTTGGCGGCCAGTGAAGCAACCGGCCGCCGACGAAAGAGGATCGAGCGCGACTTCTCCCGCTTCCGCCAGCGGCTCCTAGCCGATCTCTCTATCGACGGCCCGGTGACGCAGCTGGCCTCGTGGAGAAGGTTTCGAGACGACACGCTGGCGGCGATTCACGGGCGGTGACCAGCCGACGCTTCTTGAGGAATCGTCGAACAAACGCCTCGTGCTGCGAGTCCTCGCAGAGCAGCACGGTGCCGACCCGCCTCATGGCGCATCTTCTGCGGCCTCGATCCAGCCCCTCGCAATTCGTTCGGAGAGTCGCAGTCCGTCTCCCGTCTCCAAACTCGATGCCGCGCGGACTGTCGTTGCGCCACCGTTCGCGCGCTCGAGCAGCAAGCCCTTTTCCGCGCCCCAGTAGTCGATCAACTCGGGATGGTGCGAGCAAATCACTGCCTGATGCTCCGAATCGTCGCAGGCGTCGGAGAGCGCGATCAGCCAAGGCTGGATTTCCGGCAGGGCCAGGAAGTTGTCCGGTTCGTCGATAAGCAGTGTGAAGGGTTGGGCCGCCGCCAAGCCGAGCAGCGTGTAGAGGACCAGCAGGATGCGTTCGCCATCCGACACCTTGTCGAGTTGCAGCGAGTAGTCGCCGTCGTCGCCGACGAACTCGACCAGCATCGTCCGCGTGTCCAAGCCAGCTCTTTCCATGCGCAAGCCGCGGAAGCCGTCGATCACCGTCCGCAGCGCGGCGACGATTTCCACGGTCTGTTCGGTGTGTTCCTGCACTAGGTGCCGATACCACGCCGCGAAGTTGCACCCGTCGCGCGTCAGCACTGTGCTCTCACTGCTCGCGTTCGGGGCGAACCCAGCAGGGTGCAGCCGGCAGATCACCAGCCGTTCCATGAAGTCCATGAACCGCGTCAAGCGCTTGTTGCTTCGGCCAGCCGACACGCGCCCTAGAAACGACTCCGCCCAGTCCACCGACAAGCGCGGGCCTTCAGAGTGGTCGTCCTTGTACAGTTGCGCCTCGCCACGCGAACAGTGGAAGAGCGCACGGCCACTCGCCGCCAGCGACTCGCACCGAATACGGGCCCGCTCGGTGTCGCGCTCATGTTCGATTTCCAGCTTGTACTCGAACGGCTCCCCAGCGAGTTCGACGTCCAAGGCGATTGTCTGTACGTCCCGCCGGTCGCAGAGCGCGAGCGTGTTCCCAGGAAATGCCTCCGGGTCGCCGACTTGCCGGCCACCGACGAGAAGCTGCTTCAGCCGATAGACGACATCCAGTACCGAGCTCTTCCCAGTCCCGTTCGTGCCGAGGAGCAGCGTCGCATCGCCGAAGCGCAACTCGAAATCGACGAGACACTTGTAGTTGTCAGCGTATAGGCGGGTCAGCATTGGAGGTCTCCGTCGGCGTCCCGACGGTTTGCGCCCTCGGAAAACCCGCCGGTGCCGCGTCGCGCACATTCAGATCGATCCTTACGATGTCAGTCGTCGGGTCTTTCGTATTTGTCGATTATCGGAATCGCCACTTTTGCGATCTCGGCAAATTTCTCAACGAAGTACTCCAGTACCTTGCGGCCCTCCTCGCCACCCTCTCCGTTGCACTCGCGACGCAACAGTGGGATGAGATCGTCCCAATTCCGGTATCTCTTGTCTATCCACTGCCACCAGATCCAGTGGCGGCCGCCGCGCGTCCTTTCCCCCGGGGGAAGTTCGGCCTTCAACTCAGTCACCGCCTCTTCAGGCAAGGTCCTGGAACAGATGCCTATATACCACCAAGACAGAGTTGATTCCAGTCGTAGTTGCGTGTTTTGGTCTTGTATTCGCCCAGAGTCAAAATCGCTCGCCGACTTCCAGCTCTCCCTGTACATGCGGAGCCAGCTGCCCCTCTTTCGCCGGCAACGTATATAGCATGTCATGTCGTCGGGATAGACACTTCTGTCTTTTGGCCAAGTTTGCCAAATCCTCGTCAAGAACTCCTCAATCACATCCTGCTTGATCCCTGGCAAAGATCTTTCGATTCGGATCGCACTCTCCCAGTTCTTCTCGTCAGAGAAGAGGAACTCTTTCAGTGCGCTAGCTTCGTTATCTCCCACGGCATGTCCTCCAATCGCTCTCGTTGCGAAGGTCTCGGCTTCGCGCAGGAACCAGCGCAGCCGCTCCACGTCGCAGTTCCTGCGACCATCTGCCAACCAATCCGCAAGGGAGAATCCCAAGCGGCAGCGGTCGAACTCGTCCTCCCAGACGTCCTCCTCGTCATCGCTGTCTTGAATCCTGTGGTAGGGCATTATCCTGAAGAAATCGTCCCGTTCCAACGTCCGGCCAAGCTCGCTCAAGAACGCGGGCTCGACACTGCCGGCAGAGGGAGGCTCCCCTTTGGGAGACAGGTAGATCAGCATGAACTTCTGCTGGTATTCGCTCTTGAGCCAATCGAGGTAGTCCTTAACCTGATTGGGCTGGTCTCCGGCGTAAGGCTTGTTTTCTATTGCGAGGCAGTACTGGCCGTTGATGTCAACCCAGACATCAAGGCGTCGATCGCCCTTGATCGCCTTTTCCACGACAACGCGGGCTGCATCTAGTCGATCCGGAACGTCGAAGCCCAATCTGTCGAGCAGGAGCTTCAGGAACATCGCACCTTGGCAGTGCTTGCCTTGGGGGTTAAGGAGGTCGGCGACGACGCGGGAGATCCCAAGTTCGTCGGTGCGGAGGTAGTCGAGGGCGTTGAAGGGACGGGCGAGTTGGCGATCCAACTCGTGCTCGAGCATTCGCGCAGTTTCGAGCCGCGGCGTTAAGCCGTCAAAGAACCGTTGAAGCCCAGCCGCGGACACCCTACGACCCGAACCGATACCGCAGCTTCACGATGAGCACGTCCACGATCGGTTCGTCTATCGCGTCCAGGAAGAGGTCGTTGAAGTTGTCGTCCACGCGGTCCGGCAGGTTGCCGCCGCGGGTGTAGACGACGAACAGGTCGGAGAGGGGGCCGATTTCCCAGCGGTAGCGGAGTTGGGCCACTAGGCGGGAGATGGCGAAGTTCTCGGATTCGAGGGGGGCGTCGCGCAGGCGCAGTTCGCCGCCGCCTTCGGGGATTTCCAGGAACTCCAGCTGCTCTGCCTTGATGCCGGCCCACTGCATCGTCAGGCGCAGTTGCTGGCGGGCGGTGAGGAAGAGGTCCACGGCGATGCGCGGCTGCACGTCGTCGGCGCGGTAGGTGGTGAACAGGCGGTCGCCACGGTAGACGAGCCAGCCGTCGCGCTCCTTGTAGCGCACGTCGAAGTCCACCGAGAAGCGGTGGAACGGCGTGTAGGTGAAGCCGGTGTCGAAGAGCAGCGCGTCGCCGCCCTGCTCCTCGCCGTCCACGCCGAGCGCCACGGAGAGGGCGAAGGGCTTCGAGGAGTCGGTGCCGAACTGGGCCTGGGCGAAGAACCGGTCGGTGACGCGGAACGCACCCTCGCCGCGGCTGTTCAGATCGTCCCAGCGCTTGGGGAAGTAGTTCAGCATCACCCGCAGTTGCGAATTGTTGCGGAAGGTGAAGCCGGTGCCGGCGAACATGCCGGCGCGGGTCGCCAGGCCGTCGGTGTTCTCTTCGTAGCTGGCGAAGAGCGAGGTGCGGATGGTGCGCAGGCCGCCCGGCAGATCGCGCGAGAAGGTCTGGAAGATGCCGCAGACGGCGCCGGCCAAGTCCGTGCGCCGCACGAAGCCGAAGTCGCCGACGTTCAGATCGGCGTCGAGGTAGTCCAGCGAGCAGCGCCCGAAGGTGCCGGTGCGGGGCGAGAAGGCGATGTCCGTGTAGACGCCGTAGCCGCGCACGTCGTCCACCTCGCTGGCGATGAGCTGGGTGTCCCACTGCACCTTGCCGCCGGCGCCCAGCCAGTGGGTGTCCACGCCATGCACCAGCGCCGTGTCGTAGCCCTTGTCCACCAGCGTGCCCATGTAGCCGATGCCGCGCCGGCTGCCGCCGGAACTCTGTTCGTAGAGAATCCGCGCCGCGCCGAAGTTGCGCCCGTCGGCGGAGAAGATCTGGTCGCTGCCGCCGTGTTCTCCGCGTAGCTTCACCTCGTCCTCGAAGGCGCCGAGCAGGCCGTAGCGGGTGCCGCCGGACTGGCCCACCAGTTTCGCCGCGCCGAGCAGGTCCGTCGGGCGGCTGAGTTCGACGCCGGGGATGTCCCAGTCGTCAGGCACCTCGACGTGGCGCGGGGCGCCGCCGATGCGCCGCGTGTTGAGCAGCGTCGTCGGCTCGCGGAAGAAGGTCTGCGGCGAACGCCGCGCACCCTGCCCCTGCGGGCCGCTGGAGGAGGACTGCGGATTGGAGCGCGGCGACGTGACGAAGACTTCAATGCCTTCCAGGAAGAACAAGCGCTTCTCCGGGAAGAACGTCTCGAAGGCAGTGAGATTCACCACCACGTCGTCCGATTCCACGGCGCCGAAATCCGGGTTCAGCGCCGCCGTCAGCTGCATGTTCGTGGAGGGGCGCCACACGACGTCCACGCCGACATTGCCGTACTGCTCCTCGTAGATGCCGTCGGCCAGCGCCGAGGCATAGGGGAAGACCGCCCACTGCTTGGCTGGGCGCACTTCCTGCAACGCCATCGGCTTGAGCGCGGACATGAAGCGCGGCGCGGTGAACGGCAGCACCGGCCAGCTGTAGCGCTCGTCCATGTGCGCAACCTTGCGGTTCACCCAGAAGCCGAGCCTGCGTTCCGGGCCGGACTGGGGCATGGACATCATCGACCACGGCAGGAACATCTCGACGCTCCAGCCGTCCGCCGTCGTCGCCGACGCGCCGCGCCAGGGGCCGTCCCACTGGTTGCTGAAGTTGCGCTCCGGGGCGACCTTGCCGTCCGCCACCGAACCGCCCAGGCTGACGCTGAACCAGTAGCCGTACAGCCCCTCGCCGGAGGTGTCCAAGGTGATCCCGTAGCCGTCGCGGTTGATGTACTGGTCGCGCGACGAGAGCCGCGCCACCAAGGTTTCCGGCGGCTGCTCCATCACCGCCGAGACGTACAGCCCGTCGCTGGTGTAGATGAAGCGCGAGGCGGTGGCGTAGGTGGGTTCTTCAAGCGTCTCCGGCTCCATCACGCGCATGTTGTCGTAGGCCGGCGCATCCTGCCAAGCGGCCTCGTCCACGCGCCCGTCCACGACGATGTTCGGGTTGTCGATGCGCGTGGCCACGACGATGGAGACGGCATCGTCGTCGGCGACCGGCGCTGGAGCGAGCGGCACGATCGCCGCCTCGGGCGTCCACACATCCGGCGCGTCTTCCCGCACGTCCGGCTCGGCGCCGGCGGGCGGTTCCTCGGCGAGCATGAGGGGCTCTGTCGGCGGCGCGTCGTCGCGTTCGGCTTCACGCGGCCGCGCTGGGATCAAGGGTTCTTCGGGTGCGGCGGCCAGAAACCAGGCATCGTGCCCTTTGGCCTTGGCCGCATCGATCGCACGGCGCGCCTCGGCCTCCGCAAGCACGGGCGACGCAATGCGGTGCAGGGGCAGGGTTCCCGCCGGAACCGTCACGATGCGCAATTGCAGGCCGAGCTCGGCGTTCAACCGCGTCCGCTCGCGTTCGGCAAGGGCCAACGTGGAGAAGCTGCCGAACACGGCCATGCCGGCCGGGCCGTCGGCGCCGAAACCAGGCGCCGCGAGGAGCCCGCAAAGAAAGCCGACGAGCGGCGCCGCAAACCAGCGGCGCAGCCTTCCGATGCCTTGGCGAGGGGAACGGAACAAAATAGCGCAACTTGCAAAAGCGCAATCTGGCATCTTAACACCATTGCGCCGTGGCTCATGGGACCACCCGCCCGGCCACGCTTGGGAGCATGACGAAGGAGGGAGCATGAAGAAATGGCAGTGCTTGACGTGCGGCTTCATCTACGACGAGGCGGAGGGATTGCCGGACGAGGGCATCGCGCCGGGAACGCGCTGGGAAGACGTCCCGGAGGACTGGGTGTGCCCGGAGTGCGCGACGCCGAAATCGGATTTCGACATGGTGGAGATGTAGCCGCCGCCTAGACGCGCCGCGCCCAGCGTCTCTCGGTGCCGAACCGCTCGAAACGGCACCGAGCCTCAAGAGCCGAGAACCCCAAGAAAGGCGAACCCGAAGAAGAGGCGAAAGGCAGTGCGCGACGACCCCTACACCATCCAGCCCGGGCGCACCCGCGCGCCGCCAACCTCCGTTCTGGGACGGCTGAAGAGCTTGGGGCCGGGCATCGTGGTCTCCGGTTCCATCGTCGGTTCCGGGGAGATCCTGCTCACCGCCGGCCTCGGCGCCCGCGCCGGCTTCGTGCTGCTGTGGTGGGTGCTGCTTTCGTGCTGGCTGAAGTCGCTGATTCAGGCCGAGCTGGCGCGCTACGTCATCACCACCGGCGACACCTACTTGCGGGCGCTCAACCGGATGCCGGGCAAGTTCCGCCCGCCGCCGTTGATCCGCGGGACCAAGCGCCTGCTGCGCCTCGACAGGCCGGGCAAGGCATCCAAACCGGCGCGGCAGATGGAACCGATCAGTTGGCCGATCTGGCTGGGGCTGGCTGGCTTCGTGCCTGGGCTGTTGACGTCCGGCGGCATCATCGGCGGCGCTGGCCAGGCGCTTTCCCGCTTGATCGAGCCGCTGGCGCCGGAGTTCGGCGGCGGCTGGGCGACGCTGCTGGCCGCTGGCATCGTCATGCTGCTGCTGTGGACGGGCAAGTACGGGCGCATCGAGAAGGTGCTCGTGGCGATGGTGGTGACGTTCACGTTCATCACCATCGCCTGCGCCATCCTGATGCAGACCACGGAGTACCGCGCCACCCTCGACGACATCGCTTCCGGCCTGCGCTTCGACTTTCCGCTGGAACACTTGGCGCTCGCCATCGGCATGTACGGCGCCACCGGCGTGGCGTCCAGCGAAATCGCCGCCTATACCTACTGGTGCGTGGAGAAGGGCTACCCCAGCTTCGTCGGCGGCGACCCGAACGACGCCGGCTGGACGGCGCGCGCCAAGGGCTGGATTCGCGTGGTGCAGACGGACGTGTGGGTGACGCTCGCGGTGCTCACCTGCGCCACGCTCGCGTTCTATTTCCTCGGCGCCGGCGTGCTGCATCGGCTCGGCATGGCGCCGGAAGGCCAGGAGACGGTCTCGGTGCTGGCCAACATGTACACGGTGACGCTCGGCCAAGGCGCCTTCTGGCTGTTCATGATCGGCGCCTTCTTCATCCTGTTCTCCACCACCCTTTCCGGGCTCGGGGCTGGGTCGCGCTCGTTCCCCGATCTGCTGGTGACGTTCGGCTTCATCCCGCGCCAGAACCTGGCGCTGCGGCAGCGCTGGATCAAGGGCTACATCATCGTCATGCCGCTGGTGAGCGCGGCGATCTATTCGGCGTACCAAAGCCCAATCGTGCTGATCCTGTTCGGTGCCACGTTCGGCGCCTTCATGCTGCCGGTGCAGGCGCTGGTGACGCTCTACATGCAGCGCACGCGCATGGACGCCCGCGTGAAGCCGGGGAACTGGGTCTCCTGGTGCATGTGGGCAGTCTTGCTGGTGATGCTCGCGTTGTGCCTGTTCTACCTCTACTTCCAGATTCTGCCGGCGGTGTTTTGAGCGACCGCTCCTCTGCCTGAGCCTCTACCAGTTCTCCAAGGAAGTGCGGAGGTCCACCTCGAAGGCCCAGGCGTTGCGCGGCTGGTTGTGCAGGAACTCGAAGGCGTCGACGATGCCCTCTAGGCCCACCATGCCGTCGTCGCCGAGTCGCTCGGCGATTTGCGGCAGCCCTTTCTTGATCTTCTCGCCGCCGATGGCGCCGTCCACGACCACGTGGCCGACGTGGAAGCCGTTGCTGGCCTGCTCCTTGGCGAGGGCTTGGGCGAAGTTGCGCAGTGCGCCCTTGGCGGCGTTGAAGGCGCCGAAGTTGGCGCGTCCGCGCAGCGATGCGCTGGCACCGGTGAACAGCACGCTGCCGCTGGCCATGCGCCGCACGGCTTCGCGCCCGAACAGGAAGCCGCCGAAGCAGCCGACGCGCCAGCAGCGCTCGAAATACTCGGCGTCCATCTCCTTGACGCGCCCAGGAAAGTTGTTGCCGGCGTTGTAGATGGCGAGTTCGATGTCGCCGGCGGCACAGGCGGCGTCGAAGAGCGCCACGATGGATGCCTCGCTCGTCGCGTCGGCGACGTGCGCCGTGGCGGCGCCGCCCGCATCGGCAATCGAGGCGACCACCTGCTCGAGCTTGCCCTGCGTTCGGCCTGCCACGAAGACGTGCATGCCGCGCGCGGCGAAGCGCTTGCAGAGCGCCCCGCCGAGGCCGTCCACCGGGCCGACGCCGATGACGATTGCGATCTTGGTTTCGCTCATGCCAATGCCTCCTTGAGCGCGGTACAGGCCTTGTCCATTGCGGCGCGGCTTGCGGGAATGGTGCGGGTTTGGCCGAAGAAGCCGTGGATGAAGCCGTCGTAGCGCACGAGTTCCACGGCAACGCCGGCCGCGCCGAGCTTGTCCGCGTAGGCTTCCCCTTCGTCTCGAAGCGGGTCGTACTCGGCCGTCATCACCAACGCCGGCGGGAGATTGGAGAGATCGTCGGCAAGCAGCGGCGACGCGTAGGGGTTGCGGCGCTGCTCGACGTCCGGCGCGTAGTGGTTCCAGAACCAGTGCATGGAATCGGCGGTGAGCAGATAGCCTTCGCTGTTCTCGCGGTAGGAAGCCGTGCCGAAATTGACGCCGTCGGTCACCGGATAGACGAGCAGCTGGAAGGCAATCCGCGGCCCCTTCCGATCCCGCGCCATCTGCGCCACTACCGCCGCCAGATTGCCGCCGGCGCTGTCGCCGACAAGCGCGAACCGAGACGCATCGCCGCCGAATCTCTGCGCTTGTTCGCTTGCCCACACGGTCGCGGCGAAGCAGTCTTCCGCCGCCGCCGGAAACCGATGCTCCGGCGCAAGGCGGTAGTCCACGGAGACGACGACCACGTTCGCCCCGCGGCACACTTCGCGGCTCTGGGCATCGGCCGTGACCAGATCCCCAATTACCCAGCCGCCGCCGTGGAACATCATCGCCACGGGATGCGGGCCGTCCCCTGGCGGGCGGTAGATGCGCGCCGGCACGCCCCCGGCATCGGCGTCCTCGACGCTTGCGACCGCAAGCTCCGCCGCCTCGGGCTGCATGGCGCGATACATCTCCCGCCCCGCCTCCACCGGCAAGTCGATCAACGGCGGCCCTTCCAGTTCCGCCAACTGACGCAGCATGGCGTCGTACTCGGGATGCAGCGGCATGGGCGCTCCTAGGCGATTCAGGGCATCTTGGGCGGAGAGGCCATCTTAGCGCATGGCAGCTTGACCGATTCGGCCTCGTCTTCGGCCACGGCGGCAACGATCAACTTCATCCTCATGGCGCGGTCACGCTCCTGTGTCGCTTCCGAACGCGCGTCGCCTCCCAAGCCAAGACGCCGCCGCGGCATACGCCAGCACGGACATGATCGGGAACACGCTGGCGAAGGCGATCAGGCCGAAGCCGTCGAACAGCGGACTGCGGCCAGGCACGCTGGCGGCCAAGCCAAGACCCAACGCGGCAACGACCGGCACCGTCACGGTGGACGTGGTGACGCCGCCGCTGTCGTAGGCAAGCGGCACGATGCTGCGGAAGCGCGCGGCGCCGATGGTCTGCGCCACCACGACGAGGTAGGCGGCGACGATGTACCAGGGCAGCGGCGTGCCGGTGACGATGCGGAAGCAGCCGAGCGCGACGCCGAACGCCACCCCGATGGCAACCGCGATGCGCAATCCCCACGCGCTGATCTTGCCGGCCGAGACTTCCTGCGCCTTCAGCGCCACCGCGATCAGCGACGGCTCGGCGACGGTGGTGGCGAAGCCGATGGCCGCCGCGAAGGCATACACCAGGACGTAGTCGGTCCAGTCCACGGCGGCGTCGGCCGCGGCATCCGGCCCCGAGGAACCGACAGTCGCGGTGAGCTGCCGCGCCATGGTTTCGCCAAGTGGAAACAGCGCGTCCTCCAAGCCGATGAGAAACAGCGTCAAGCCGAGCAGGACGTAGACGAATCCAACGGCGATGCGGCGCAGATTCGGCAGCTTGCGCCGCAGCACCGCCACTTGGAACAACACCAGAATGGCGACGATCGGCAGCACGGCCAACGTGGTGGCCCACACGGTTGCGGCGAACGATCCGATGAAACCCACGCTAGATGCCCTGTCAAAGCGAACCGACTTGCGCCACGGCCATGCCGTAGCCGAGCACGAAGATCATGGGCATCAGGCAGGCGAAGGCGATCAGGCCGAAGCCGTCCAACATGGGATCGCGGCCCTTGATCGACGTCGCCAGGCCCACGCCGAGCGCAGTCACCAACGGCACCGTGATGGTGCTGGTGGTGACGCCGCCCAAGTCGTAGGCAACGCCCACGATTTCGTCCGGCGCGAACAACGTCAGCGCGGTCACCACGGCGTAGCCGCCGATGATGAGGCGGTGGATCGGCCAGCCCTTGAGGATGCGCAGGACGCCGAGCAGAAGGGCGAAGCTCACCGACGACGCCACGACGATGCGCAGATTGAACGCGTAGCTCTCGCGCACCGCTTCGTCCGCAGCGATCGCGCCGGCTTCGGCCGCCACCGTCGCCGCCTCCGCGGCAACGGCGATCAGCGCCGGCTCGGCCAGCGTGGTGCCGAAGCCGAGACAGAACGCAAAGGCGAGCAGCGCGGTGGCGCTGCCCTTGCGGGCGAATGCATGGGCAACGGCTTCGCCGAGCGGAAAGAGCCCGCTCTCCAGGCCTTGGATGAAGAGCGCAAGGCCAAGAACCACGCAGATCAAACCGCCGACGATGTCGGCGAGATTCGGAAACGGCTGCTGCAAGACCACGATCTGGAAGAAGGCGACCACGGCGATGACCGGCGCGAGGTCGCGCAGCGCCCCAAGCACGCGCTGACCGAGCGCCAGCAGCGGACGCGGCAGGTAGCCGCGAAGGCGAAGAAAGCCCCCCTGAAGTCGCGGCTTCGAGCGCCCGGCGGAAACAGGAACAGTCGTCAAGGCGCGCTTCTACGGCACATTCCACATGCGCGGCTGGCGGTTCGGCACCACACGGGTTCCGCCGCCGCCAACAAGGGACTCCAAGTCCTGCGCGTTCATGGGCCGTATCGTAGCGCTCTTGGCGTTCCCTTGACTCGGCGTTGATCGGGCGGGCCGTCTCAGTCTTGGCGCACGGTGTGGGAGGGCGGACGAGACGGCCGCGGGGTTGCCCTGCGCCGCACTGGCAGGAGAGCGTCCAAGCGAACACTGTATAGTTCGCGTTGTCCAAGGAAGGCGCGGCGCGTTGGCGATCCACACTGCGATTGCCGATGCCCGCAGAGCAGTTCGCCAAGGAAGTCGGCATGGACCTCGCCCGTTTGATCGTTGACTTGCGCGCCCTGCGCGCCAACTACCGGCGGCTCGCCGATGCCGCGCCCAATGCCGGCGCCGTGGTGAAGGCCGACGGCTACGGCCTCGGCGCCGTGCGCGTGCTGCAGGCGCTGCGGCGGGAAGGCTGTGCGGACTTCTTCGTCGCCACCCTCGACGAAGGGATCGAACTTCGCAACGCGGCGCCGGAACCGCGCATCCACGTCTTCTCCGGGCCGCTCGACGACGCCGACGCCGCGACGATGGCGGAACGGCGTCTGACGCCTGTTCTCAACGATTCCGCGCAGGTCGAACGATGGCGCAAGCACGGCCGCGGGCTTGCCGCCGGCGTGCATGTGGACACCGGCATGAACCGGCTCGGATTGCCGTGCGACCACGCGCAGCCGGAGGCGTTCTCGGACATCCACGTCGAAGTGCTGCTCTCGCACCTGGCCAATGCGGACGATCCGTCGCATCCCATGAACGCCCGCCAGATCGAGCGCTTCAAGGCCGTGGCGGCACGGTTTCCAGAGGCGAAGACGAGCCTCGGCAACTCCGCCGGCGCGCTGACGGGTGCCTTCTCCGACCTGCCGCGGCCGGGCATCGCGCTCTACGGCGGCAGTCCGTTCGCCGCGCCGCGCAGCCCGATGCAGGTGGTGGCGACGCTGGAGGCGCGGGTGATTGCGCTGCGCACCGTCGGCGCCGGCCAGCCCGTGGGCTACGGCGGCGACTACGTGACGGACGGCGAAGCCCGCATCGCCGTGCTTGGCATCGGCTACGCCGACGGCATTCCGAGCCGCCTTCCCGGCGCCGAGGCGGCCTACTTGGACGTCCGGCTGCCGGTGGTGGCGCGGGTGTCCATGGACATGATGCACGTCGATGCAAGCGCGGTCGCCGAGCGCATCGATGTCGGCGACTGGGTGCAGATCTTCGGGCGCGCCGTGCGCGTCCAGGAGGTCGCCATGTGGGGCAACACCATCGACTACCAGGTGCTTTCCTGCATCGGCGCGCGGGTGCGCAGGTGCTACGTGGGCGAAGGAACGCTATGATGCTGCGCTGTCGCCGCGGGCGACGCCAAGCAAACACCACGGGAGGCACAGATGGCGGCAATCAATGCGAACGGCGTTCTCAAGGGGAGAGTGGCGGTGGTCACCGGCGCCAGCCGCGGCATCGGCGAAGCCATCGCCAAGCGCTGCGCGATGGAAGGCGCCAAGGTGGTCGTCTCGGCGCGCTCGGTGACGCCCGAGGACCACTTCCTTCCCGGCTCCATCAACGAGACCGTGGCGGCCATCAACGCCGCCGGCGGCGACGCCACCGCCGTGAAGGCCGATCTGTCGCTGGAAGAAGACCGCCACAATCTCGTCACGGCCACCGAAGCGGCCTACGGCCCGATCGACATTCTCGTGAACAACGCCGCCGTGACCTGGTTCATGCCGGTGCGCGACTTCGCCGAGAAGCGCTTCCGCATCATGATGGACGTGCAGGTCTGGGCGCCCTTCGAGCTGGCGCAGCTCTGTCTGCCGTCCATGCTCGACCGGGGCCACGGCTGGATTCTGAACGTTTCCTCGCACGCCGCCATCCACCCCAAGGCGAACGCGCCGGGCGGACACGGCGGCACCGTCTACGGCATGTGCAAGGCGGCCTTGGAGCGCTTCACCACTGGCCTGGCGCAGGAGGTCCACGGGCGCGGCGTCGGCGTGAACGTGATCTCGCCCGGCCTGGTGGCAACGCCCGGCGTGGTGCATCACAAGCTCATCAACGACAGCAACAAGGACCGCGTGACGCCGGTGGAGCACATGGCCGAGGCGTGTCTTCGGCTCTGCCACGGCGATGCCTCGGAAATCACCGGGCGCATCGACTACGCGGACCAGGTGATCGACGAGTTCAAGCTGGAACCCGCCGATCTGATCTGAGGCGAGCGCACGAGCGGCCACGTCTTCTCCGAAGGCCCTTGCGCCGGTGCCCTGCCGATGACCATGCGCCTGCACAACGAGCTGGCCCTCGACGCGTATTGGATGCCGTTCACGGCCAACCGCGCCTTCAAGGCCAAGGCGCGGCTGCTCGTCTCCGCATCCGGAACGCGCTGCCGCACCGCGGACGGCGCCGAAGTGCTCGACGCCATCTCCGGCCTGTGGTGCTGCAACGCCGGCCACTGCCATCCGAAGATCGTCGCGGCAATCGCCGAACAAGCGGCGACCCTCGACTACGCGACGGCATTCCAGCTTGGCCATCCGACGGCGTTCCGCGCTGCCGAGCGGCTGGCCGCCATGGCGCCGGAGGGACTGGACGCGGTGTTCTTCGTCAACTCCGGTTCCGAAGCGGTGGACACGGCCTTGAAGATCGGCTTGGCCTACCACGGCGCGCGGGGGGAATCGGCGCGCACGCGCTTCGTCGGGCGGGAACGGGGCTACCACGGCGCCGGCTTCGGCGGCACGAGCGTGGGCGGCATCGGCGCCAACCGCAAGGGCTTCGGCCCGCTGCTGCCCGGCGCGCTGCATCTGCCGCAGACCCACAGCCTCGAACACCAGCGCTTCAGCCGCGGCCAGCCGGCCTGGGGCGCTCACCTTGCCGACGATCTTGAGCGCATCGTCGCCGTCAACGACGCATCGACCATCGCCGCGGTGGTCGTGGAACCGTTCGCCGGCTCCGCCGGGGTGCTGCCGCCGCCGGTCGGCTACCTCGAACGGCTGCGCGAGATCACCGCCAGGCACGGCATTCTGCTCGTCTTCGACGAGGTGATCGCCGCCTTCGGGCGCTTAGGTGCGAGTTTCGCTGCGGAACATTTCGGCGTCACGCCGGACATCATCACCTGCGCCAAGGGCATCACCAGCGGCACGGTCCCGCTCGGCGCGGTGCTGGTGCGCGAGGACATCCGCGACGCCATCGTCGAACAGGCGCCGGAAGGGCAGATCGAGTTCTTCCACGGCTACACCTATTCCGGCCACCCGCTGGCCACCGCCGCGGCCTTGGCCACGCTGGACGTCTACGAAGAGGAGAATCTCTTCGCCCGCGCTGCCGCGTTGGCGCCGGTGTTCGAGGATGCGCTGCATGGCCTCGAGGACGCCCCCAACGTGCGCGACATCCGCAACATCGGCTTGGCCGGCGCCGTCGAACTCGAACCGCGTCCGGACGCGCCCGGCGCGCGCGGCAGCGAGGTGTTCGCAAGCGCCTTCGAGCGCGGGCTCCTGGTTCGCGCAACCGGCGACACCATCGCCATCGGCCCGCCGCTCGTCGTCTCCGAAGAGGAGATCGGCACCATCGCGGCGACCCTTGGCGATGTGCTGCGCCGCGTGGCTTGACGCCGAAGCTGCACGGGAAATCGACGGTCGCCCACCAAAGAGGACGCCATGAGCAATCCGCTGCACAACGAGCTCGCGCCGGCCTCGATCGCGGCGCGCGACCTCGCCCACCTGCTGCATCCCTCCACCAACTTGGCGGAGCATCATCGCCAGGGCCCGCACGTCTTCGCCCGCGCCAAGGGGGCATACGTCTGGGACGCCGCCGGCAAGCAGTATCTGGAGGGCATGGCCGGGCTGTGGTGTACGGCGCTTGGCTACGGCGAAGAGGAACTGGTGCGCGTCGCCAGCGACCAGATGCGCCTGCTCTCCTATTCGCACCTCTTCGCCGGCAAGAGCAACGAACCGAGCGTGCTGCTCGCCGAGAAGCTGAAGGCCATGATGCCCTTCGACGCCGGCCGTGTCTTCTTCGGGCTGTCCGGTTCGGACGCCAACGACACGCAAGTGAAGCTCATGTGGTACTACCACAATCTCATTGGCAAGCCGGAACGCAAGAAGATCATCAGCCGGCGCGGCGGCTACCACGGCGTGACGGTGGCGAGCGGCAGCCTCACCGGCCTGCCCCCGTTCCACGCCCAGTTCGATCTGCCGCTGCCGAACGTGCTGCACGTGGAAGCGCCCTGCCACTACCGGCACGGGTGCGACGGCGAGACCGAAGACGACTACGCGACGCGGCTGGCCAACGAGCTGGACGACCTCATCCAAGCGGAAGGGGCGGACACCATCGCGGCTTTCGTCGCCGAACCCGTGGCCGGCGCCGGCGGCGTGCTGGTTCCCCCGACAGGCTACTTCGAGAAGATCCAGGCGGTCCTGCGCCGGCACGGCATCTTCTTCATCGACGACGAGGTGATCTGCGGATTCGGGCGCACCGGCAATCCCTTCGGCGCGGAGACCTTCGGCATCGAACCGACCACCATGACGCTTGCCAAGGCGCTCTCTTCCGCCTACCTGCCCATCAGCGCCGTGGTCGTTCCAGAGTTCATGTACCAGACCTTCGTGGACGCGAGCAAGAACCCGGACTCAAACGTGAGCTTGTTCGGCCACGGCTTCACCTACTCCGGCCACCCGGTGTGCGCCGCGGTGGCCTTGCGCACACTGGAAATCTACGAAGAACGAGACGTCTTCGCTCATGCGGCCAAGGTCGGCGCAACATTCCAAGCGCGCCTGCACGCCCTCGCCGACCATCCGCTGGTGGGCGACGCGCGGGGCGTTGGCCTGATCGGCGCTCTGGAGCTGGCGGACAAGCACACCAAGGCACCACTCGCCGTTGCTCAATCGGCCACGGACGGAGCCAGCAGCGCGGCGGCTTTCTGCGCCAAGCGGGCTTTGGCACACGGCCTGGTGGTCCGCAACATCGGCGAGACGCTCGCCCTCTGCCCACCCCTCATCGTCGACGACGGTCAAGTGGACGAGCTGTTCTCGAAGCTGGAACGGGCCCTTGACGACACGTTGGAAGCGGTCAACGCCGCTTGAAGCCGGTCCGCCTAATTCAGACGGCCTCTTGCCAAGCACGGGGCGGCCAGGCGGGCAGATCGACTTCCAAACCGTCCATCAAGCGCCCAAACGCATTGATCAGGCTGCGAAAGGAGCGGCAACGGGCGTAGGCGGCGGCCATGCAGAAGGCGTCGCTGAAGGCGGGCTGATGGATCCTCTCGCTGTAGCTGATGTGCATCATTGCTTCCAATCTGCCCTTGGCGTCCCGTGGCGACTCGGGATGTGGATGCGACTCGGCGTCGCTCCTCACGCTATGGTGCGTACGCAGCGACTCGGCAGTGGCAAGGAACCACGCCTCGTATTCGCGCTGGGCCAAGACCACTTCGCACGCCGGCCCGGCCTCAGCCACTGCCCACTCGCGCACCTGCGCCGCGAGCTCCACGGGGCAGTCGTCGTCGCTGTCGAAAACGATGAGGACCGCGCCGCAGTCCTTGCGAAGACGCGCAAGGCGCACGCGCTTCTTCAGCTCGACTTCCTTCACCAGTTTGCCGCGGCTGCACCGAATCGGCTGATCGATGCGGACTTCAGTCCATGCCATCGCCACGTCCACCAAGCGGCGCAGCAGCACCGGAAGGGCGGCTTCGTCTCCGTATCCTTCGACAATTGGAACGACTGTCATCGCTGGTGTCGTGGCGAGCCAAACAGAGTGCGTTGCGTGAGCAAGTCCGGTGGGTCGAACAGGGTCGCCTGTTCCTCCGTGTCATCGGCGCCCAATAGCGCGTTGCTTCGCAGCAACTCGCCAGCGTCCATCAGATGTTCGCGCAATGCCGTCCGCGTGGGCTCCGACGTGTGCGCGACTCGCGTCGTGCCATCTTCCCAACCAACGATGCGCAGGTGACGGTCTTCGATCCAGCGCGCTTCGAGGATGTCGGGGCTGTGGGTGGTGATGACCGTCTGCGTCGAACGAGCGGCGTGGCGCAGAAGGTCCAGAATCGTACCCAGCGCCCCTGGATGGATCGTCGCCTCTGGTTCCTCAACGATCAGCAGGGAAGGCAACTTCGGCTGAAACACTGCCGCTAGAAGCCCTAAGGTCCGCAGCGTGCCGTCGGACATGTTGTGGGGGCTAAACTTCAAGACACCTTCTTCCCCTTGCTGCGTGAACTCGAGCGAGAGCTTGTTCTGGACGCGCTCAGGCTTCACTTCGACTTTCCCAGGCACAACCGTTTGCAGAAACTCCTGTAGGTGCCGACGCGAGTCCGCGTCTAGCTGGCGAAGAATACTGGCCGTGTTGCTGCCGTCGCTGAGCAGGCGAACTCCCGCGTCCGGGTCCTGCATTTCGCGCAGCGACCGTGGATCGATGCGATAGGGTTGGATGTTCGAGAGGAACCGCGCTACGGGCGCGAATCGCTCGTCGCCGGCCACCAGCGGCAGCGCGAGGGCGTTTGGCGCCGGCGCTGGGCGTGTTTCGGTGCTGCTGCGGAAAGAACCGGCACTGCGATGGAACCAACTTCGCGCACCGTTCTCGGCGACGCAGAGGCACTGCTCGCCCTGCACCTCGTAGTCGAAGCCCTTGGTGGCCCGAACCTCGAAGGCGTACATCGCCTCTCGCGCGCCGACCAAGCCTTCGAGTTCCACTCGCAGCCCCGTGTCAGCCACCCGTCCTCGGGATGCGCTCCGATGTCCAACCACGCCGATGCCGCCGCGCTTGTCCAGCACCGCGGAGAGCGGCGATGCCATCGCATCCGCCAGCAACCACAGCGCATCAACGATGTTGCTCTTGCCCGCACCGTTCTGGCCTACCAGAAACGTCGGGTTGTCGAATTCGACGGTGGCGCTCCGCAGGCTGCGAAAACGCTTCAAGGCCAAGCGCCGCAACTTGGCGGTCATCGGCGATCTCCTTGACGGTCGGGCGTGTCCACTGGCTCCACCTGAGCCCACCGGAGGCGTTTGCCGCTAGGGCACGGGTACGAAGTCCTTCGTGCTGGCGCGCAGAATGTCGCGCTTCTCGGTCACCAGCAGCAGTGTCGAATCGTCCTGCCAAGCGATGGCTTCCAGTCGCCGTTGCCGGGTGCGGTCGTCCAAGTCGAGCTTCCATGCGCGGCCCGCCAGCCAGTTCTCGCCGTCTTGCGGGCGGTCGAACAACCACAGGGCGACGTAGGTTGCGAGCGCCAGGCGCGATCCGTCCGGAGAGATGTCGGCACCGGTGACGACGGCCACGTCGTCGCGTTGGCCGAGGAGCGTCAGGACGTTCTCCTCGTCGCTGTGGCGGGTGTCCAAGCGGTAGAGCTTGGCGCCGGGCTCGAACTCGCCGATGCGCCCCGAGCGGCGGTGCTTGGTGACGAAGTGCAGCCTGCCGTCGGCGACGAAGACCGCCTCGCAGTCGAAGTGCCACGCCTCGCCTGGGTGTTCCTGCTGGTCGGGATAGCGCAGCGGCAGATAGGCGAGCGCCTTCATGCTGGACACGGCATGCGGATGCGGCTCGTTGACGACGTAGACGCCGAGGTCGCGGCGGGCATTGCCGTTGTTGCCGACATCGGCGATGTAGAGCACGCCGTCCGCCAACGCGATTGCTTCCCAGTCGGAATTCGTCGCGTGGTGGATGGGATGGCCGGGCCAGTCTTCGGCGGCGATGCCGCGCCAGGGCGGCACGAGCACTTCGCCGGCGTCGTCGATGGCGAACAGGGCGGCGTCGTGGCCGCTGTCGTTGTGGACCCAGTAGAAGTCGCCGCGTTCGGACTTGACGATGCCGCTGACTTCGGAAAGGGCCGGATGTTCGACACTGCCGACGCGCTCCACGCCAGCGAAGGCGCCGACGGCGCACAGGGCCGCGCCGACGAACAGCAGGCGATCAGCGGCGCGGCTAGAAATCAACGGGAACGCTCAGCCAGCCTGCGGGGCCGGCCCATCGCAACGGAAGACTGCGCGGTCGCCCTTTCGCTTGCGCGAGCGTGGCCGTTCAAGCATCGGGCCGATAGCGGATCATCACCCGGGCGCCGTCGGCCAGGCCGCTCTTGAAGCGCGGCCCCCAGCGCCCCCAGCCGTCGTCGGCGTACTTCGCGCCCATCGCCGCCAGCACCTGCGCGTGGACTTCGGCGTCGGTTTCGAGACTCGCCGTGGCCATGACTTCCGGGGCTTGCCGGTACGCGCCGTCGCTCTCGGTCCACACGCCGAAATCGCCGATCCAGAGCCGCGCCTGGTCGAGACCTGCCGCCACGGCTTCCGCCCGCCATGCGTCCGGCGGCGTCACCACGAAGGCGTCGCCCTCGTGGTGGGCGAACCAGATCTCGGCCTGGCAGCGGCTCTCTTCGCCGTTGCTCTTGATGGGCGTCAGGTAGACCAGCTTGGACGTGGCCAAGGCTTCGCGCGGGTCTGCGAAAGCCGCCCTCGGCCACAGGACGGCGGGTACCGCGGCGAGCCCAGCCAGCGCAGCCGTAGCACCCGTGAATTGTCGTCGGTTCATCATGCGTGTGGCCTCTCTTCGCCAACAATGGAGACGCGCTCGCCGTAGCGGCTGTGGGGATAGTAGTCCCACACCGCGTGGTGCTGCGTGCAGCGGTTGTCCCAGAACGCCAGGGTGTTCGGCGCCCACGCCAAGCGGCCCCAGAGCCGCGGCGTGGAGTCGATGTGGCGGTAGAGCATGTCCAGCACCGCTCGGCTTTCGCTGCGGGACAAGCCCTTGATGTGCGACGTGAAGCCTTGATTCACGAAGAGGATCTTCCGCCCCGTTTCGGGATGGCGCGTCACCACCGGGTGCTCGTTGCGCGGATAGCCGCCCGGCGGCGGCGTGGACTTGTAGGAGCCGATGTAGGGAATCGCGCCATCGTGAACCGCCGTCAGCCCTTCGAGAAATGCCTGCACGGGAGCCGAGAGCATCTCGTAGGCGAGGTACATGTCGGCGAACAAGGTGTCGCCGCCGCCACAGGCGGGCGTTTCCGTGACGTAGAGCATGGAACCGAGCGGCGGCACCTCGTCGCATGTGACGTCCGTGTGCCAGCCGTCCCCGGCGGTGTAGGGCGACTTGGCCGTCGTCTTGACCGTGAGAATCTCCGGATCGCCGCCGTACTTGTGCTGCATCGGATGCACGTGCAGCCGCCCGAAGCGCCGCCCGAACGCCTTGTGCTGCTCGCGGTCAAGGTGCTGATCGCGGAACGCCAGCACCTTCCAGTCCAGCCAGGCGTCGTGGATGTCCTGGGCGGTCTCGTTGCCGAGCGGCGCCGCCAGATCCACGTCGCGCACCTCGGCGCCGATGTGCGGCGACAAGGGCGCCACCTCGAACGTGCGGTAGGCGGTGCGGATGTCGCCGCTTGCGAATTGATCTTCCACCGTGTTGAACATCGCCGGTTCTCTCGTGGGCTTGGCGGCCTAGCATAGCAACTTGGCGCGGTGCGCAAAGGCGCGGTCTGCGCGTCGGCCCAAAGCTCTCCGCCTGGCAGGCTGTGGTACTGTGCGAGCGCATTGGCGGTAAGCCGCGGGAATGGTTGGGGAGGAGCGCAAGTGAGACCGCAAGAGCTTTGGCCGGCGCTGGGCCTGCGCCGCGACGAGATCGCGTTCTCGTTTCGCGGCAACGACTATCGGGGGCAGCTCGTCGCGCCGCCGGCGGATGCCGGGCCGCGGCCCTTGGTGCTCGTCATCCACAACTACCAGGGCCTCAAGTTCTTCGACGTGGACGTTGCGGAATACCTGGCTCGGGTGGGATACGTCGGGCTGGCCATCGATCTCTACGGCAACATCGTGCCGGCCGACGAACGCGAGTTTCCGGAGGACGTGGGCAATGCCGCGGCGGTGCAGGCATTCCAGCGCAAGTGCTTCGAGGGCTTGGTCGCCATGGATCACGACCACGCGCTGTTCCGCGCGGCGATGGACGAGTGGCTGCGGCGCGGCCTTGCCCATGCGACGGTGGACGGCGGCTTCGCGCCAGCGGCCATCGGCTACTGCTTCGGCGGCATGGCGGTGATCGAAGCCGTGCGCGGCGGCTTGAATCTGAGTGCCGCTGTTTCCTTCCACGGTCTGCTGCAAACCGGCGAAGACCCGAACCCGGCGCGCTTCGGCGTCGAACGCCCGCCGCTGAAGCGCGCGCCGAACAAGCACAACGCAAGCGCCGTCATCCTGGTCGAGAACGGCGCCGAGGACGCGCTGGTGCCGGATGCGAGCAAGCAGCGCTTCTTCAAGGAGATGGACGACGCCGGCGTGCAGTGGATCTTCAGCCACCACGCGAAGACGCCGCACGGCTTCGCCCTGCCGCCGACCCTTGGGCCGCCGGGGCGCTTGTTCGAGGCATCCGACCGGCGCTCCACGGTGAACATGCTGAGCCTGTTCCGCGAGGTCTTCCCCGGCGTCAAGCAGAATCAGGTCTCCCACAACGCCGCGTGTACGGCCATTCCGCAATGACGAGCAGGACGAGCGGAGTGCGGATGCCAGCGACGTTCCCGCGGTCAGCCGAACACTCGCATCTTGACGCCGCGCATCAGAAGGCCAGCCGCCAGCGGAGCCGACCATGCTGACTCTCACCGACGAAGGCCGCGTGCGCATCGCCGCCTTGAACCGCCCGGAGGCGCTCAACGCCTTCAACAAGCGCCAATTCGACGAGGTGGCGGAGGCGTTCCTCGGCGCGAAGGCGGACGCGGACTGCCGCGTGCTGGTGCTCACCGGCACTGGCCGAGCGTTCAGCGCCGGCGCCGACCTCGGCCCGACCACGGACTACGAGCCGGTACACGGACTCGACGGCATGTTGGCCGCCATCGTCGACTTCCCCAAGCCCTTCGTGCTGGCGATCAATGGTCTCGGCGTGGGCATCGGCGCCACGCTCTCCGGCCTGGCCGACTTCGTGTTCATGGCCGAAAGCGCCCGCCTGCGCTGCCCGTTCTCGACGTTGGGCTTGGTGGCGGAAGCCGGCAGCACACGCACGTTCCCAGCACTCATGGGCCGCCAACGCGCCATGTGGTTCCTGATGGCCTCGGAGTGGATGAGCGCAGCACAGTGCAAGGACGCCGGCCTTGCGCTGGAGGTCTTTCCCGACGACGGCTTCATGGCCGCAGTCGGCGAGAAGGCAGCATATCTGGCCGGGCTGCCGCCGGAATCCCTGACCGCGGCCAAGCGCCTCATCGTCGACGCCGGGGAACGCGAGCGTCTGAAAACGGTGATCACTACAGAGAACGCGGCTCTCGCCAAGCTCTCCGGTGGCCCAGCCAACCGCGAAGCTGTGGCGGCGTTCAGAGAGAAGCGCCCGGCGGACTTCTCGAATCTGTAGGGAGTGGATCGAGGCGCCGCAGCACTTGCTCAACATGCTTGTCGAGGCCCACTCCTTTGGCCAGGTAGCGTGGCGGAAAGGAATGTGCGTCTTGGTGTCCTAGGTACCGGATGCTCGGGCGGGTTCGGATGGACGCCGTGCCAGCGGCGCTCCGCCGACTGCAGCGCCTCGTCGTACTGTCCGAACTGGGTGCAGGAGTCGCCCATGAAGACGATTGAAGGATGGGTTCCCTGCGCTGCGGCGATCCGTTCCGCGTAGCCGGGATAGACCCAAAACAGGTCCGAAGCGGCAGCGTAGAACTGTTCCAGCTCGTTCGGTTCTGGGTAGCCGAACTCGATCCGAGGCGGCGTCCCAGGTGTCGGAAGTTGGAAGTAGCGCAATCCGAGCTCAATCCAGCAGAACGATCGTGGTCAGGACGTTGTAGCCGATCAGACGCATGGTTCGGCGGGCTCGGGAGTCCGTGCGGACTCTGCGCTTTCTGTGCTCATCGCTTTCCAGTGCGCCGCCACACCAGCTTTGAAGCCGTCACGAAGTTGATGCCGAACCCCACTGCCGCACGGGCGGCGCAGCCGGTCGAAGCGTCGGCGCGGCGTTCGTGCATGAGAGCGCAAGACGCGCAGCTCCGCATTGTCCGCGAGCTCCACCGAATCGACGACGAGCAGCGTGAGCAGAACGGTCTTGAACGTGGTCAAGGTCTTGAACGTGGTCAAGGGGGCGCTCCGGTGCGGCGGCGCGTCGCCTCGGCGACCTCCCTCGACAGTGAGACCCCGCCACTAGGTCGCGTGCGAGACGAACGGATGCCGACCGCTGGCCGCCCGCGCCACGTAGGCGTAGAGGAGAAGTTCCGTCTCGGCGTAGAGCGAGCAGTCGAACTCGATCAGGTCGTCGTCGGCCGCGCGAGCACGGACGCGGTCCGCGTCGATGCGCCAGCGGTGTCGTTGTGCGCCTGCGTTTCCGTTGCCCGTTGCGCCAGCGAGCACGCCACGGGCCATCAAGCGGGCGACGACGGCTTTCGAGGAAGTCTGCGGCAGCGCGGCGACGAACCGTTCGTCGTACAGATCCGCAAGCGCGGCTGGCAGAGCGGCCTGCCTTCCGGGTGCGCCGATTCGCGGCATGGCGCCGGCGCTGGCCGCGGCGACTCCGAAAGCCCAGACGATGGCCGTGCGCCGGTTCATCGGGCCTGCGCCGCCAAGTGTTCGCCCAGCCGCAGCGCCAACGCCACAATCGTCAACGTCGGGTTGGCTGCGCTGGAGGCGGGGAACAAGGACGAACCGGCGACGTAGAGATTCGAGAAGCCGTGGACCTTGCCGGCGGCGTCCGTCACCGATCGAGCGGGGTCGCTCCCCATGCGCGTGGTGCCCATGAAGTGGCCGCCCCCAACAGCGTACGCTCCTTTTGCCACAGGAGACGGGGGGGCGGACACTTGGAAGCGGCCGATGCCAGCGCGAACCAACTCGGCGTTGAGCAACCCCACGGCGTTCTTCGCGGCGGCAAAGTCGAACGTCATGGCAACGCGAGTGCAAGGCTGGCCCAGGAAGTCCACTTCCGTGTTCGAGAGCTCGACGCGGTTGCCTTCCGTCGGCGCCATTTCCGCTCGCACATCAAGAGGCCCCGCCAAGGCCGGCCTTCGACGTCCAGCGAGCACCGCCTCGACAAGGTTTGCTTGCTGGAGATCGACTGTCGCAGAGAGCACGGAGTGCTCGATGCTGAACGGCGACGACAGCCCGATCCCCAACCCCAGCAATCCGTGCACTGGATCGGACTCGACCAATGGCGGGATAGAGACGCCCATCGCGTTTTCCACCGCTGCCATGTCGATTTCGAGAAAGCCCATTCGGTAATGAGGGTGCTCGGTGAAGTAGCGACCCAACGCCCTGGGCCGCCCTTGTTCCCCCAGGGAGAGCAACAGCAGGCGGGCATTCTGAATACCTCCTGCGGCGAGGACGATGCAGCCCGCGGCAACGTGAAAGGGCTTCGCGGCGGCGTCGGTGCGCACCAGCGACACGCCATCGACCACGCCATCCCGGGTTGCCAGGTGCATTGCCGTGTGACCGAGCAGAACGTCCACGGTCGTGCTGTCCCACACCCAGTTTCCGGCCCCCGAACGTTGCTCTGCCCCGAAGGAGTCGCCGTCCATGCCGAAGCGAACGGGGACGACGGACCAAGGCCGATAGACGACGTTCCCTCCAGTGTCGTCGAACGCCACCTCGGGCCGCTCGTGGAAGACTGGCGGCACGTTCAAAATACGCGCCGCCTCGGGGTAGTAGCGGTAGAGCTCGCGGTACGGAAACGGCCACTCTCCGGCAAGAAAAGGGCGTTCGTCGAGGACCGCGCACCAGCCTGCCCAGACGTTTGACGTGCCGCCGAAGATGCGCTGACTGTGATGTGCGAAGTGGCCCGCCCCAAAGTGGCCCTCGGCCTCGACTTCGGCGAGTTTCGACGCCTGCCCAACGCCCTCGACGCCGCTCTCGACGATTAGAACTCTGTATTCCGTCAGCTCCTCTAGCTTCTTGGCCACCGTCAACCCGGCCGGCCCGGAGCCAACGATGATCACATCGTAGCCGCCGTCCGCGGGCTGCGCCACCAAGGTCATCTGTTCGCCGGCTCAAGTTGAAGGAGTCGCCGCCTATGGCTCATGTCTCGTTCCTGGTTGAAGGTGCGCCGCCGACCGTGGCAACCAAGCGCGGAATACCACGACATCGGCCCCTTGTCGTGCCGGTCTCCAACACGCCAACACGCTGTAGCACTCGTTGGAACGAGACACCTAAGGGGCCACGCCGAGCAGCACCAACGGAACGGCAGGAACGCCCCGTCCTTGCCGAATGATGTTCAACAAATCGCGCTCGAAGTACGGCACGCCGGATGACATGTGGGCCTCGAGTTCCTTCATCGGTAGCACTTCGATACCGACATCGATCAGATCAGATACGAAGAAGGCCATGTGCTTGACGAAAAGGTCGTGGGCGACGAAAGCGTACTTACCGAACTGCACTTCGACAGCGACTCGGTCTTTGACGAAATCGGTTTGGTTGTAGGAGCGGATTGGCTTGAAACCGGCCTCCACGATCGCGTCTCGTTGGGCGTCCGCATCGAGCGCATGGATCCGCTTGAGCGTTGGCGCGTCTGCAGTCACAAAGAAGGGTTGCCGCCGCTCCTCCCAACCGCGAACGGCGAAGCTCGCCGCAATGGCCTTGTTCATGGAGATCGGCGAATAGAGCAGCCGTCCTCGGCGCGACTTCTCGTGCGAGATCTTGTCTCGGCACGCCTCCGCGTCGACCGATTCGATGACGCCGAGCACCTCTCGCCATAGCTCCGGTCGATGAACCAGCAAGTACTCCTCGCCATTCATGTGCGAATAGCGTTCGACGATTCTCATTGCTTGGTTGTCAGTGTCCGCCGTTTGGCTTGGTTGGGTCGTAGATCGGCTTGCCCATTGGCCGCGTCTTGAGCGCACCGGCCTGCAACGCTGCGACGCGCTCCTTCGCGATCGCGACGTACTCCTCGACGGTGTCGCAGCCGTAGCCCTTGCGGCCATGCATCAGGGCTGCGACAACGGACGAGCCCACGCCCATGTATGGATCCAGCACGATGTCGCCGGGATTGGTCATCGAGAGCACAAGCCGCTCCACCAGCTCAACGGGGAACTGGCAGGGATGGATCGTCTTCTCCACATGGTTGTTCTTCACGTTGGGGAACATCCATACGTCGCCGGGGTTCTTGCCTTTTGGATTGCAAGAGAGCTTGCCGGCATTCGGCCCTTTGAAGTACCGTTTGCCAGGGTACTTCGACGGCACCCGAATCGGATCCAGATGGAACGTGTAGTCGTCGCCCTTCGTAAACCAGTTGATGGTCTCGTAGCGGCCGGAGAGCCGCTTCTTGCAGTGCAACCCGTGGCCGAAATGCCAGATCATGCGGTTGCGGAGTTTCAGGCCTTGCTCCTTGAAGATGGGATAGAGAACAGCATCCAGAGGCACGATCTCTCCGCGAGAGACGTAGTTTCCCACCTGCCAGCAGATCGAACCTTGCGGGTGCAGCACCCGCTCGCACTGCGCAATCACTTCCCGTTGAGCATCCAGATAACCCATAAGCGACGACTTCCGCTCATAGGGCTTCCCGACATTGTAGGGTGGTGACGTGACGATGAGCTTGACGGACGCATCGGCCAAACCAGCCATGAACGCTTGGTTGCGCTCGCACACCATCAGCGAATCTCTTGGGTTGATGGTCGAGGACTGTCTGCGAGCAGCGGTCGGTGTCCCCGCCTCATGGTGGAGCTCCAGTCCCATGCCCACCAGATCGTTCGTAAACGTCATCGTCGACTACTTCGACAACTCTTCGCTTCAATCCCAGCTCAGCGCCCCGCCCGTCTGGTACTCCGTCACGCGGGTCTCGAAGAAGTTCTTCTCCTTCTTCAAGTCCATGATTTCGGACATCCACGGGAAGGGGTTCTTGGCGCCGGGGAATTGTTCCGGCAGGCCGATTTGCGCCAGGCGGCGGTTGGCGATGAATTGCAGGTATTCGGCCATGGTGTTGGCGTTCATGCCGAGGACGCCTCTTGGCATGGTGTCCTTGGCGTAGCGGGTTTCGAGCTCCGTGCCTTCGAGGATCATGCGGGTGGCCAGCGTCTGCATGTCGGCGTCCCACAGGTGCTCGTTTTCCAGCTTGATCTGGTTGATCACGTCGATGCCGAAGTTCACGTGCATTGATTCGTCGCGCAGGATGTATTGGAACTGCTCCGAGGTGCCGGTCATCTTGTTGCGGCGGCCCATGGAGAGAATCTGCGTGAAGCCGCAGTAGAAGAAGATGCCCTCCATCACGCAGTAGTAGGCGATGAGGTTCTTCAGGAGCGCCTTGTCCGTCTCCACGGTGCCGGTTTGGAAGGTGGGGTCGGCGAGTTCCTGGGTGTACTTGAGCGCCCAGGACGCTTTGTGGGCGACGCTTGGCACCTCGTGGTACATGTTGAAAATCTCGCCTTCGTCCATGCCCAGGGATTCGATGCAGTACTGGTAGGCGTGGGTGTGGATGGCTTCCTCGAACGCTTGGCGCAGCAAGTACTGGCGGCACTCCGGGTTGGTGACGAGGCGGTAGACGGAGAGCACCAGATTGTTGGCCACCAGCGAATCGGCGGTGGAGAAGAACCCGAGGCTGCGCTTGACGATGGTGCGCTCGTCGCCCGAGAGGCCGCCTTCGGACTTCCACAGCGCCACGTCTGCGGTCATGTTGATCTCTTGCGGCATCCAATGGTTGGCGCAGCCGTCGAGATACTTCTGCCACGCCCAGTCGTACTTGAACGGCACCAGCTGGTTGAGGTCCGCACGGCAGTTGATCATGCGCTTCTGATCCACCGTGACGCGCTCGCCGGGCTCGATTTCGAATTCGCGGTCCAAGTGCGCCGAGACGGCGATGGCTTGGGCTGGGCCGATGGCGGCCTGCTGCTCGACGACGGCTTCGAGCGCTGGCGCGACCGGCGGCTCGGGCAAGGGCGGTGGGCCGGACAAGGGCTCGGTCGGCGGTGCCGCAACGTCGACGCGTTCCCGCTCGGCCAGAACCGCAGCTGGCATGGAGGCCACGGGGGTGGGCGCGGCACCGAGCGGCGTCGCGCCTTGATCTTCGTCGTCTTCCCAAGTCAACATGCTCATCACTCCTCCTCAATCGGTATTTCACGAACGCGCCATTCCGCTTTTCCACGCAGCCGTTCGTAGCTCAGTCTGACCCGAAAGTCCTCGCCTCGTGTCGGCGCGTTGCGTCCGGCGAGCCAGATCGTGTCGGTGGCGCTCGGGTTGTAGCGCTGCTGCAAACGCCCATTCGGAATGGCAGCGACGATGATGCGCTGCAATCTGTGCGAGCTGCCGCGCTCCGTGTAGACGTACTTGGCTACCACCGTCACCACTTGAAACTCCTTTCCGCCACGGGCGATCGTCTGGTCGAGCAGGCCGGGCTCGTCAACGAACGCACCGCCGCGCCGCATCCGTACACGCATCGAGGTCTGGGACATCTGAATGGTGGCCGTTCGGTTTCCATTGGGCTTTTCCGCCTTCGCGTCCAACATCAGCGCCACAGGCATGGCAGCTGGTAGAAACACGTAGATCGCTTTCTTGAAGTCCACCTTCCCATAGAGCCGATGGCCGAGACCTGGCATCCCCATTGCCTCAACTGCTTCCCTAGTCACGTCCTCGGCGATGTCCTGCGGCAAGTCGGTCTCTTCCCGGAAGATCGTCTTGGCCTGTTGTCCGTAGTCCGTCAACGCTTGCACGACCATCTCCAAGGTGGTTCGCTCCACTCGCTCCAATTCATCGAGCGTCATCGGTGCGCCCTTGCGCCATGTGCGCGTATTCCGCGTCAACGTCAATGCCAAGCCATTGCCGGCCGAGCAGTTTCGCCACCTTCGTTGTGGTGCCGGAGCCCACGAAGGGGTCGAGCACGACGCCGCCAACGGGCGAGAAAAGGCGGATCACGCGATTGGCGAGCTCCTCCGGGAACTCGGCCTCGTGGCGGTCGTTGCGGCCGATGGACCGGATGTTCCATACGCCCCGCGAGCCCCACTCCGCCCACTCGCTTGGCGTGAGCCGGTGGCGGTCGTACTGGGTGATGCCGGGGCGCCAGAAGACATAGACATGCTCGAACTCGTCCACCGCACGGTAGGAATTGGAGTGCCAACGGCTGTTCGCCCAGCACGGGTCCTTGTGCCAGATGCGCTGGTCGTAAAGATAGAAGCCTGCCTCTTCGGCCCACTCTGCGACCATGCAGCCCGTCAGCAGCACCTTGGTGGAGGCGGACTGCTTGCCGCCGCGCACGTTGTTGTGCTCCAAGCGCCGCTGGACGGTCTGCTCGCTGCACCCCAAGAGCGCAGCGAGTTCCTGGCGCTTCGCCTGCGGGTGGGCCTCCCGTGCGGCCAGAACCTGCTCCCGTGTGACGGAACTGGTCTTGCGACGCATGTTGTTGGCTTGGAACTTCGGCATGGAAGTGTCAGGGAAGCACAGGATGTCGCCGATGTTGACTGCCAGAAACCCACCGGGCTTGACGACCCGGCTGTGGCACTGGATCACCCCCCGCAGCAGTTCGCGCCAGTCGTCGAACGAGAGATGCCGTTCGTAGGACTTGCCGACGTAGTAAGGCGGCGACCAGAAGCTCAAGTCGATGCTCGCCGTTGGCAGGGTGGGCAACTCATCCCTAGCGTCGCCAGCGATGATGCGATTGAAAGCCCCGCTATGGCCGCTCTCAACCTGCGAAGTGCAGAGGTCCATGCAGGAGCCAGCGGCATGGTGGCCATTCGCCAGGTGCCGTCGGACGGTGTTTTTCGTCATCTCAGCTAGTTCCGCTTGATTAAGTCCAGCTCCAATAGACGCAAAGCCATGGCCGTTGCCGATACGCCGTACTCGTCCGCCAAGGAACAAAAGTGTCCCGCCCCGACACTTGTGCAGACCGCGATTGCCATTGCCCTCGCTCGCTCGTAGTCAGCCTCTGCGTTCGGTGTGCTGGTGTTCAACGCGATCGCAACCGATCCGTCCCTATAGCTTCGGTCCAAGAGCCGTTCAGGGTCTGTTCGGTCCAACCACCACGCCAAGTCCTCATCCACATCGACTGGCAGTGTGCCGAATCTCGCCCTCAAGTCCTCCGTTACCCACTTTCGTGGCATCAAGTAAGCTGCCGCAAACTCGTCCGCTTCACGCTCTCGTTTCGGCCTCGGGCCGACTCGCACAATAGGCCTATCTCTGTGCTCGATCATGCCTTTGTGCAGTACCCAGTGGGCGAGTTCATGCGCCGCAGTAAACCGCCTCTCGGCTGGTGGCGAACGTTCAGACGTGGCAACAGTTTTGTTTGGGCGGTCTAGGCACCCCACAATCACACTGCTGCGTCCGAAGCGCATTTGCTCGCCGACGACACGCAGTTCCAAGTCCAAGTCTGGGCATTCCTCATAAGTTACGCCAAGCATCTCGAACGCATACCTCGGATGCAGATAGTGTATTCGCGTTTTTGGCACTGGGGTTGCGCGCGACTTCACGTACTTCAGTACCTCCCTACGCAGCTTCGCTGCTTCGCGCTGAATCGTTTTCTTGTCCATGCTCTCGACCTCCGCCATCTCTACTGACATGCTTCGCAGTCGGGATCGTCGATGGCGCAGGCCGCAGGCAGTTCGGCTGGCGTTCCGAGGGGCGGGCTGGCGATCGCGGCCGTCGCGGTTGTCGCCGGCGACGAGCTGGCGGCCGCGACGGCGTTCAGCGTGTCGTCCTTCTCCAGCGTCGACTTCTCCGTATCGGTGGCGCCGAGGGAGCGCAGGTAGTAGGTGGTCTTCAGGCCGCGCAGCCAAGCCATGCGGTAGGTGACGTCCAGCCTCTTGCCGGACGCGCCGGCGATGTAGAGATTCAGGGACTGCGCCTGGTCGATCCACTTCTGGCGGCGGGCGGCGGCGTCCACCAGCCAGCGCGGTTCCACCTCGAAGGCCGTGGCGTACAGCTGCTTGAGTTCCGCCGGCACGCGGTCGATCTGCGCCAGGCTGCCGTCGTAGTACTTGAGGTCGTTGGCCATCACCTTGTCCCACACGCCGGCGCGCTTCAAGTCGTGCACCATGAACGGATTCACGACGGTGAACTCGCCGGAGAGGTTCGACTTCACGTACAGGTTCTGATAGGTCGGTTCGATGGACTGGGACACGCCGACGATGTTGGCGATGGTGGCGGTGGGCGCAATCGCCATCACGTTGGAGTTGCGCATGCCCTTGGTCTGCACCTTGCGCCGCAGCTTGCCCCAGTCCAGCGTGGTCGAGGTGTCGGCGTCCAGGTAGTTCCTGCCGCGCTGGTCCGCGAGGCGCTTCAGCGAATCGATGGGCAGGATGCCGCGGCTCCACAGGGAGCCCTCGAAGGTCGCGTAGCTGCCGCGTTCCTTGGCGAGCTTGGAAGACGCATCGATGGCGAAGTAGGAGAGCGCCTCCATCGAGCGATCGGCGAACTCCACCGCGGCTTCGGAGCCGTAGGGAACGCCGAGCTTGTAGAGCGCGTCCTGGAAGCCCATGACGCCAAGCCCCACCGGGCGATGGCGCATGTTCGAGGTGCGCGCCTGCGGCACGGCGTAGTAGTTGATGTCGATGACGTTGTCGAGCATCCGCACGGCGGTCTGCACGGTCCTCTTGAGCTTCTTCCTGTCCAATGCGCCGTCCACGACGTGCCGCGCCAGATTCACCGAACCCAGATTGCACACGGCGATTTCGCCCTGCGACGTGTTCAGCGTGATCTCGGTACACAGGTTGGAGGAATGCACCACGCCGACGTGCTGTTGCGGCGAGCGCACGTTGCAGGCGTCCTTGAAGGTGATCCACGGATGCCCCGTCTCGAACAGCATGGAGAGCATCTTGCGCCAGAGTTCCTTCGCGCCGATGCGCTTGAACAGCGCGAGCTCGCCGCTCTCTGCCATGCGCTCGTATTCGCAGTAGCGCTGCTCGAAGGCGGTGCCGTAGAGGTCGTGCAGATCGGGCACGTCGTTGGGCGAGAAGAGCGTCCACTGCCCATCCTCGAAGACGCGCTTCATGAACAGGTCCGGCACCCAGTTGGCGGTGTTCATGTCGTGCGTCCGGCGCCGGTCGTCGCCGGTGTTCTTGCGCAGTTCCAGAAACTCCTCGATGTCCAGGTGCCAGGTCTCCAAGTAGGAGCACACGGCGCCTTTCCGTTTTCCGCCCTGGTTGACTGCCACCGCCGTATCGTTCACCACCTTCAGGAACGGCACCACGCCTTGGGACTTGCCGTTGGTGCCCTTGATGTAGGCGCCGAGGGCCCGCACCGGCGTCCAGTCGTTGCCGAGGCCGCCGGCCCACTTGGAGAGCAGGGCGTTGTCGCGGATGGCGCTGTAGATGCCGTCGAGATCGTCCGACACGGTGGTGAGGAAGCAGGACGAGAGCTGCGAGCGCAGCGTTCCGGAGTTGAACAGCGTCGGCGTGGAGCTCATGTAGTCGAAGGAGGAGAGCAGGTCGTAGAACTCGATGGCGCGTTCTTCGGGTTCGTCCTCCTGCACGGCGAGCCCCATGGCGACGCGCATGAAGAACACCTGCGGCAGCTCGAAGCGCACATTGCCGCTGTGGATGAAGTAGCGGTCGTAGAGCGTCTGCAGGCCGAGGTAGGTGAACATCTTGTCGCGCTTGGGCTTGATGGCGCGCCCCAGGCGTTCGATGTCGAACCGCTTGAGTTCCGGCGCGAGCAGTTCCAGCTCCACGCCGCGCTCGATGAAGGCCGCCAGCGCCACCGGATAGAGCTTGGCCATGTCCTTCTGGGTGGCGCCCTGCGTGGCATCGGCGCTGAGACCCAGGAACTCCAGCGCTTCGGCGCGGAACCGGCCGAGCAGCAGGCGCGCCGCGGCATAGGTGTAGTTCGGCTCTTCCTCGACCATCGCCCGCGCCGTCATCATCAAGCTCGCGGCGATGTCCTGCGCCTTGATGCCGTCGTACATCTCGGCCTGGGCGACTTCGACGATGCGCTGCGCGTCCACGCCGTCGAGCCCGTCGCACGCTTCCGCCGCCATGCCGCGAATGCGCGCCGCGTCCAGCGGCAGGAGGCTGCCGTCCTCGGCCGCCATCCGAATGGCCGGGCCGTCCGGCTGCGCAGTGGCCGCATTGGCGGCGCGAATGCGCGCCCGCTCTTCCCGGTACAGCACGTAGTCGCGGGCCACCTTGTGCTCGCCCGAGCGCATGAGCGCCAGCTCGACCTGATCCTGGATTTCCTCGATGTGGATGGTGCCGCCGGAGGGCAGACGCCGCCTGAAGGTGCCGGTGACCTGTTCCGTCAGCCCCGCCACCAGCTCGCGGATGCGCGACGACGCCGCAGCCGTGCCGCCCTCGACGGCCAAGAACGCCTTGGCCAGCGCGACTTGGATCTTGTCGTCGTCGTAGGACACCACGGCGCCGTTGCGCTTGATGACCCGCAGCGCGCCGGGCGCGGTGGCGGCGATGGCGGGCGAGAGCGGCGCCAGCCCCGGCGGATGCGGTTCGCCGCCCGCGTTGCCTGCCGCAGTGCTTGGCATGTCGTGTTGCATGGGCCTAGTTTCCCCCCAAACTATATCTTTGTCCAGCACGACAGCTAGTGTGTGCTCGAAATCAGCCAACCGAGGCATCGGGCTTGGCATTCCCGAAGCGTTGCTTCGCGCACCGTGGGCACTTCTGCCACCGCGGGTGCCGAACGCCCTCCCTAGCCTCTAAAGCGCACCCCAACATCTTAGGGGCGAACACAACTCTACACCCAATATGCAGCGGATGCGACAAGATGAACAAAGATTTCCCCTCGGCGACGCACATCTGCCGCACAACCAGATGGCGAACAGCTTGTGGACAGCGCCTGAGCATCCTCTCGACAACATGTGCGTGGGCGGCGGCACTACATATAGTGTTTCCCGAAACGGTGGTTAAGCTGTTGATATGTTGTGAATTACCGCTTGCTCTTCCGACACGGCCACTTCCACGTTTGAGTCCGGCAGGAGCGGTGCGCTACGTTCGCGGCGTCCAACAGGCACGAGGAACGCCTTGCCGTGCGCCATGTGCTCGCCATCGACCAGGGCACCTCGAGTTCCCGCGCCGTCGTCTTCGACGCCGACGGGCGGGCGGCGGCGAGTGCGCAACGGCCGCTCGATCAGCGCTTCCCCCAGGACGGCTGGGTCGAACAGGACGCGCAAGCGCTGTGGGAGGCCACCCTCGCCGCTGGCCGCCAGGCGATCGCCCGCAGCGGCGTCTCGGCGGCGAGCATCGACGCGCTCGGCATCACCAATCAGCGCGAGACCACCGTGCTGTGGGACGCCGAGACCGGCGACGCGGTGGACAACGCCATCGTCTGGCAGGACCGGCGCACCGCCGAGCGCTGCGAACGCATCCAGAACGACGGCATGGAAGGCGAGATCGCCGACATCACCGGCCTCGTGATCGACCCCTACTTCAGCAGCACGAAGCTGGAATGGCTGCTTCGAGATCCCCAACGGCGACGCGACGCAGCGGCCGGTCGGCTCAAGTTCGGCACCGTGGACAGCTTCCTGATCTGGCGTCTCACCAAGGGCCGCCGCCACGTCACGGACGCCGCCAACGCCTCGCGCACCCAGCTTTTCGACATCGAGAGCCAGGCATGGAGCCCAAGGCTGCTCGACTACTTCGACATTCCGCCCGCGCTCCTGCCCACCGTGAGCGACTGCATCGACGACTTCGGAACCGCCGACGCGGAGTGGTTCGGCGCACCCATCCCCATCCGCGGCGTGGCCGGCGATCAGCAGGCGGCGCTGATCGGCCAGGCGTGCTTCGAGCCAGGCATGGCGAAGAGCACCTACGGCAGCGGCTGCTTCGTGATCGCCAACACCGGCGCAGAGCGCCGCCATTCGCGCTCGCGGCTGCTCGCCACGGTCGGCTACCGCATCGACGGCCGCGCGACCTACGCCCTCGAAGGCAGCATCTTCAACGCCGGCGTCGCCATCAAGTGGCTGCGCGACAAACTCGGCCTCATCGAGTCGGCAGCGGACACCGAAGCCGCGGCCCGCCGCACCGGCGGCGACACCGGCGGCGTCGTCGTGGTGCCGGCCTTCACCGGCCTCGGCGCACCGCACTGGCGGCCCGAGGCGCGGGGCCTTGTTACGGGCTTGACGCTGAGCACCGGCCCCGACGAGATCGTCACCGCCACCCTGCAGAGCATCGCGCTGCAAACCGTCGATCTGCTCGCGGCCCTGCGCGACGACGGCGTGGCCGCTACCGAGCTGCGCATCGACGGCGGCATGGCCGTCAACGACTGGTTCTGCCAATACCTTGCCGATGTCGCCGGCGTGCCCGCGAGCAGGCCAGCGAATACCGAGACCACCGCCGTCGGCGCCGCGCTGCTGGCGGCAGTGGGCGCCGGCTGGCACGGCACGGTCGAGGATGCCGCGCGCGCATGGCGCGCGCAGACGCCGCCGAGCACGTTCCCGCCGCAGATGTCGCCATCGACCCGCGACGACTGCTTGGCCGCGTGGCGCAGTGCGCTGCAACGCGCACTGTAGCAAAACCAGCGACTTGCGGTGCTCCTAGGACGCCGTTTGTGCCGTTTGTGTCTTCCTTTGCCTCTTGTCGGCAAGCCAATGTCTCACGGAAAACGCGAGGCCCCACCCGCCGACAAGAATGGCGAAGTAGGCCACAAACAACCCAATCGGATCATCAAAGCCAATCGACGCCGACACCGCCACCACTCCGCAGGCGGCCGCAAGACAGGCGCGTTCAACTGAGCCTGGTCGTTTCATGCAGGTACCTCCAGTCACTCGCTGCACGCAACGTAGAGTATTCCGCCACCTGCCGCAACTATGCGTCTTGTCCAATGAGACATGAGCCTGAACGGAGGTCGTCAATCCAACGAGACATGAGCCTGAAGGCGGCCGGATTGGGATCATCGGAGGATGATCTTGAAACTGGAAACCGAAAGGCTCTCGACCCTGGACGAGGTGCGGATGTTCGTGGCCGGCAGCGCGGCGGTGGACTTCGCGGGGCTGGACCGGGAGTCGACGTACGAGTTCACGAGGCGGACGCTGGCGCGCTTCGACTACGGGCGGCTGGGCAAGGCCGACAAGGGGCTGCTGCGGCGGTATCTGATGAAGGCGACGGGGCTGTCGCGGGCGCAGGTGGCGCGGCTGATCGGGCAGCACGCGGCCACCGGGCGGATCGTGGACCGTCGCGGCGGGGCGCCGTCGAAGCCCTTCGCGCGGGTCTACACGGCGGCGGACGCGCGGCGGCTGGCGGAGGCGGACGAGCTGCTCGGCCAGCTGTCCGGGCCGGCCACGCGGGCGGTGATGCGGCGCGAGTTCGAGGTGTTCGGCGACGCCCGCTTCGAGCGCCTGGCGTACATCTCCAACGGCCATCTGTACAACCTGCGCAAGTCGAAGACCTACCGGCGCCAGCGCACCGCGCGGACGCGCACCAGGCCGTCGGCGGTGGCGATCGGCGAGCGCCGCAAGCCGCAGCCCGACGGCCAGCCCGGGTTCGCGAGGGTGGACTCGGTACACCAGGGCGACCTCGACGGGCGCAAGGGCGTCTACGAGATCAACCTGGTGGACGAGGTCACCCAGTACGAGTTCGTGGGCGCCGTGGAGGCCATCTCGGAGCGCTTCCTGATCCCCGTGCTGGAGGGGCTCCTGGGGCTTTTCCCCTTCGCGGTCAAAGGCTTCCACGCCGACAACGGCTCCGAGTACGTCAACCACCGCGTCGCCGCCCTGCTGGAGAAGCTGCGCATCGAGTTCACCCGCTCGCGCCCGCGCCGCTCCAACGACAACGCGCTGGTGGAGAGCAAGAACGGCAGCGTCGTGCGCCGCCACCTCGGCCACGCCCACATTCCCGCCCGCTTCGCGCCGCTCGTCCACGAGTTCGCCAGCGGCACGCTGTCGCCCTGCCTGAACTACCACCATCCGTGCCAGTTCGCCGCCGAGGCCGTCGGCGAGGACGGCAAGGTGCGCAAGGTCTACCGCGACGCCGACCTGGCGACGCCCTGCGAGAAGCTCAAGTCCCTCCCCGACGCGGCGCGCTTCCTCAAGCCCGGCGTGGACTTCGAGACGCTCGACGCAGAAGCCCACGCCGAGAGCGACCTCGCCGCCTACCGCCGCGTCGAGCGGCTGTTCGCCGCCATCGGCCGCGCCTGGCCAGCCGTGGCGTGACGGAAGGCCGACGCCGGACAGGCCGCCGGCGCCGCCAGTGGTCCAGACGGCCGGGCGGCCTTCGAGGCGGCGTCGGGCGGGGTTGACCACCCTTTGCCCACCGCTCCGGTTCGGCCAAGGGACGGAGCCGTGGACAAAGCGTGGACAACCCCGCGTCAAGACCGCGACGGACTGAACGCGATCAACGCGACGCCCTTGCTTGACCCGCGCGCTGACCCGCGCAACCATCGTCCAGTCTCGACTGGCAACTTCCCATTTCGATCCGCACGGGCAGGTACCCGTTCAGGCTCATTTCGGTATTGGAAACGACTATCGCCCTTCGCCGGCCGCTCGAAGTTCCACAGGCCACGGCGCGTCGGGGCGTGGTTGTTGGCCGCCACCAGGAGCAGGAACTCGGCGCGGGGCATTTCGCGGGCGCCGAGGGAGCGCAGGTGGTCGGTGGGCATCTGGCAGTCGATGAGCGTGAAGTTCCAGTCCGCCAACTGCCGCGCCAAATGCGCCAGGGCGACCTTGGAGGCATCCGCGGCGCGGCTGAACATCGACTCGCCGAAGAACATGCCGCCAAGGGAGACCCCGTAGAGGCCGCCGACCAGCTCGTCGTCGCGCCAGGCTTCCACCGAATGGGCGTAGCCGGCGCGGTGGAGCTCGCAGTAGGCGCGCCGCATGCGCTGCGTGATCCATGTGCCGTCGCCGGCCCGCCGCGGCACTGCGCAGCCTGCCACCACGTCGGCGAAGGCGCGGTCCGCGGTGACGTCGTAGCGCCCCGACCGCAGCTGCTTGGCGAGGCTCTTCGAGACGCGCAGCTCGGCCGGCGCAAGCACGGCGCGGGGATCGGGAGACCACCACAGAATCGGCTGTTCGTCGTTCTCGAACCACGGGAAGATGCCGTGCGAATAGGCGTCGAGCAGGCGCGCCGGCGAGAGGTCGCCGCCAAGCGCCAGCGGGCCGTCCTTGGGCGCTTGATTCGGATCCGGGAACGCCGAGCTGGCCTCGTCGCGCCGCATCGTCCACGAACTTGGGCGCTGGCGACTCATGCTGTCTTGGAAGGTCGCGTTTTGGAAGGCGCGTCGGTGACGCTCAGTGCAAGGCGTCCAGGTACTTCTCGGCATCCAACGCCGCCATGCAGCCGAAGCCGGCGGAAGTGACAGCCTGCCGGTACACGTGGTCCGCCACATCGCCGGCCGCGAACACGCCCGGGACGCTGGTGGCGGTGGCATTGCCGCTGCTGCCGCTGGCGACTTCGATGTAGCCGTCGGCCATGGCCAGCTGGCCTTCGAAGACGCCCGTGTTCGGCGTGTGGCCGATGGCGATGAAGACGCCGGAAACGTCCAGTTGCCGCGCCGCGCCGCCCGTGGTGCTGGCCAGACGCGTCCCGGTCACGCCCGAGGCGTCGCCGAGCACCTCTTCCAACGTGTGGTTCCACACCATTTCGACCGCGCCCTGCCGAGCCCGCTCGAGAAGCCGATCCTGAAGCATCTTCTCCGCCCGCAAGGCGTCGCGCCGATGCACGACGTAGACGCGGCTGGCGATGTTGGAGAGGTAGAGCGCCTCTTCCACGGCGGTGTTGCCGCCGCCGATCACGGCCACCTCCTGATTGCGGAAGAAGAAGCCGTCGCAGGTCGCGCAGGCGCTCACGCCGCGCCCTTTGTACGCCTCCTCCGAAGGCAGGCCGAGGTATTTGGCCGAAGCGCCGGTCGCCACGATCAAGGCGTCGCAGGCGTAGACGCCCTGGTCTCCTTCGAGGCGCAGGGGGCGGCAGCGCAAGTCCACGCTGGAGATGTGGTCGTGGATGAACTCGGTGCCGTACTTTTCCACATGCGCCTGCATCCGCAGCATGAGGTCCGGCCCCTGCAGGCCGTCGTGGTCGCCTGGCCAGTTGTCGACGTCGGTGGTGGTGGTGAGCTGTCCGCCCACCTCAACGCCAGCGATCAGCGTCGGCTGGAGATTGGCCCTCGATGCGTAGAGCGCCGCCGTGCAGCCGGCTGGCCCGGAACCGAGGACGATCAAGCGGCGGCGGATTTCAGCGGGCATCGAGGAGCTTGACGAACGGCTCGGCATTGGCGTGGTGCGCGATGGCCTCGGCAAGCGTGCGCCCGCGCCCGTCCTTCGCCCGCACGTCGCGCCCCTGGTCAGCGTAGAAGGTCAAGAAGCGGTCGAAATCCTCCGCCCGCATCGCTTGGTAGGCGTGCCGCAGCACGTAGAAGTCCGCATCCCCGGGCAATGGCGTCCCGGACTGGCTGGGCCGCTCCTTGCCGAGGAAGCTCCGCACCCGGGCATCGTCCCAGACTTCGTCGAGCACCTTCTGCTTGTCTTTCTTCACATGCACCTCGGCATTCGTCTTCCATCCCTCTCATGTGCGGAGCAGCGCTGGGCGTCCATTCTATCGAAGGCGACGCGGCAAGACGGCGATGGCCGATTTGTCAATTCGGCGAATACCGCAGGAGCGCCGCCGCTGGTGAAAAATGTATAGTGTGCCATCATTCTTCGCCGCAAAACGACGACACAGTGAGCAACTTTCATCGACTCCTCCAAGCGCCGCGGCAGAGCTTCTTTCTGTTCGGGATGCGCGGCGTGGGCAAGAGCACATGGGCGCGGACGACCTTTCCCGACGCCGCCTACGTGGACCTGCTCGACGAGGGGCTGTACCAGGACCTGCTTGCCGACCCGGCGCGGTTTGCCGCCTCCCTGGGCTATCTGCGGGCCGACGACTGGGTTGTGGTGGACGAGGTGCAGCGTCTGCCGGCGCTGTTGAACGACGTGCATCGGTTGATCGAGTCCAAGCGGCTGCGCTTTGCGCTGCTTGGCTCAAGCGCCCGCAAGCTGAGGGCGGCAGGCGTCAACCTGCTGGCTGGGCGGGCCCTCAAGCGGACGATGTTCCCCCTAGCGCCCGCCGAGCTCGGTGCGCAGTTCGATCTGGAGCGCGTGCTGCGCCACGGCGCACTGCCGCTGGTGTGGGCGAGCGAGGAACCCGCGGCGGTCCTCGACGCCTACGCGCAGCTCTACCTGCGCGAAGAGATCCGCGCCGAAGGACTGGTGCGGAATCTGCCGGGATTCGTGCGCTTCCTCGCCGTGGCGGCCGTGTTGAACGGGCAAGTCGTGAACGTCGCTGGCATCGCCCGCGACAGCGGCGTCGCCCGCGCCACGGTGCAGGGCTACCTCGACATTCTCGACGACACCTTGCTTACGGCCAGACTGCCGGCGTTCGAGGCCAAGCTGCGCGTGCGCGAACGCAAGCTGCCCAAGCTCTACTGGATCGATCCGGGCGTCGTTCGGGCAGTGAAGAAGCAGTTCGGCGATGTGGGCGCGGAGGAACGCGGGGCGCTGTTCGAGTGCTGGGTCCACACGCTGCTGCGCACCCACGCCGAGCAGCGCGCGCTCTACGACGACATCCACTACTGGTCGCCGCACCGCGCCGATGTGGAAGTGGACTTCCTCTTGCGGCGGGGAACAGAGACCCTCGCCATCGAAGTGAAGGCCGCGCCGCGCCATCACACGGGCCATCTGAAGGGCTTGCGGGCCATCGCGGAACTGCCGGGCCTGGCGCGCCGCGTGCTGGTCTACGCCGGCGAACGGTCGTTTCGTTCCGAAGACGGCATCGACATCTGGCCTGCCACTCGGCTGGCCGCCGCCGTTGCCGAGGGGCGGCTGTGGCCTTGAGCGCCGGCCGAGTGGCCGGATCGACGAAGTCTATCCAGCCAACATGCTTGCCAACTCCGCGCCGCTGGCGCCGTTCACGAGGCCCTTGCCCACGCGAGCGAGAACCTCCGGATCGTCGACGGCCGCCAGCAGCAGTCGCAGGCGGTGGACGTCCGAGGCGCCCAGCCGCGTGCTGGCCTGTTCGGCCAAGAGCGTTCGCTGCGCGTCCAGCCGCTCCGCTCGCAAGAAGGGCGAGTCGTCCTGCGTCGTGCCCTCCCGCTCGCCCAGTGCGCGCCCGATCCTGCGCAGGGTCGCAACGGTCTCTTCCGAGAGCTTCTCCTCGTTCAAGGCGCGGTGTATCGCCGTCGCCGTCCAGTCGGGGAACGCCGCGCTTGCGGTGCGCTCCTCGAAGCAGCCGGCCGCCCCCAGCACATGGATCCGCAGGCCGGGCACCTTGCCCTTGGGGCGGCTCGGCGATCGGGCATCGGGCACTTCCACCCACAGCTCCGGGAAGCCCCATGCCTCGTAGAGCTCGATCTTCTTGCGGTAGACGTCCGTGGTGTGATCGACCTCGAGCACCACGTCCGGCAGCTTTTGACCCACTTCCATGGCCGGGCCTCGCGGTCGGTCGCGGGCCGGATGCAGATACACGGTCTGGTCCGCCTGCATGATGCGCGCCTTGTCGCCGTGCCGGTCGCGCAGCAGCAGGTCTGCGCAGCCCACGGTGTCGATGGGCGACCCCCGGCTTGCGGCGATGACCTCCGTCAAGCGCGCCAGCCGCTGGGACGGATACTCGTGGTAGGTCGTGACCTGTTCGGCCACCATGGCGATTTCCGTGCGGGCGTCCCAATACTCGAAGCGCCCCTCCCAGGAGTCGATCTCCTGCCGCGAGATGCGTACCGGCCGGCAGCCGGGAAAGTCCGCCATCGCCACACGCAGCCGTGGGTCCGCGCGCAGCGGAAGGCGTCGGCCTTGCGGGGGACGTTCCCTGTGGCGGATCGGTTCGGCGTCTGGCAGCGCCCGATAGGATGCGCGGGTCTCGGTCATGTTGCTTCTCCACTTGCCGCAGTCACCGGCATCGTAGCGCAACGTCGGCGCCAGCGCCGTGGAGATTGCTGTGGAAAAACGAAGAATATGGTGCGCGGTCACTGCTGCTTGAACGTGGTTTCCGCCTTGCCCGCATCGTTGGGCAGCCGCTGCTCAAGTCGACTGTCGGGTGCGCACGACGTTCATGCCATGGCGGGTTCTTCAAGCAGGCCGCAAGCTGTGATTGAATCGCCGCCTTCGGATTCGACACCTCGCTTACTGTCGCAATGTTCCGCGCAATCCGCCGCACCCTTCTTGGTTTCGTTCTGGCCGCGCCGCTCGCGCTTGCCGACGACGGCGCCGTTGCCGCTGTCGCCGGCGAGAGTGCGTCGCCGGCCGCAGACGAAGCAACCGGCCCCGAGGCGCTCATGGCGGAGATCTATGCCGCCGCCCGGACGGGCTCCGATCTCTACGACAACGGGCAGTACGCCGAAGCCTTGGCGCCGCTCCTGTTGGCCGCCCAACGCGGCTTCAAGCTCACCCAGGCCAAGGTGGGGGACATCTACCTGCACGGGCGCGGCGTGGATCGAGACGTGCGGGCAGGGCTCGGCTGGCTCGGCGCCGCCGCCAGCCGACCCACCACGTCGGCGGTAGAGGATTACTACGCGCAAGTGCTGGCGCAGCTTCCCGACGAGCAGCGCGCCTTGGCGGCTCGGCTGGCGCAGCGTTTTTCCTCGGTCTACGGCGGCCATGCCCACGGCGTGGACTGCCAGTTGTTCGGCGAAGTGGTGGAGGAGTTGCGCTGCCGCTTCCTGGACGACCCGGAGTTCGACGCGCAGATGCGCGAGGCGAGCAGCTACGACGGCGAGAACTACGTCGAAGAGATGGTCGTCACGGCGCCGGTGGTGAGGGCGCCGGCGCCGGAGCGCGGGCAGATTCCCTCCGGCGCGTTCATTTCCGAAGTCTACGAGGCCGCCAACCGCGGCTCGCAGCTCTACAGGGAAAAGCGCTACAAGGAAGCGCTGCCGTTTCTGGTGGTGGCCGCCAAGCGCGGCTTCAAGTGGGCGCAGGCCTCGGCGGCGGACATCTATCTGCACGGCCGGGGCGGCGTGCCGTCCGATCTGGAGGCCGGCATCGGCTGGCTGGGCGTGGCAGCCGAGCCGCGCACCTCGACATCCATTCTCGCCTACTACAACGAGACCCGCAACCTCTTGCCGGAGCGCTTCACGGACGCCGCCTTGGACGCCATCGTCGCCGACTACCGCGCCCAATACGGCAACGGCGAACACCGCGTCGCCTGCCGCTTCGACACCGACCCGGGAAACGCCTGGAGCTTCAACTTCAAGACATTGCGCTGCCACTTCATTGACGAGGCGACGCAATGCCAGAACATCACCATCGGCGACGAGATCCAGTCCGAATGGACCTGCAAGCCGATCCGCGGCAGCCGAGCGCGGGACGCCCGCCCGTACTGACGCCGAGCGGCCGCTCTACGCGGACGGGCCGCGCCCGGCGTCGTCGCCCTTCGCCGCCGATGCCTCGCGCCGCCTTGCTTCGTGCGCCGCCAAGGTTGCGCCGGCGCCGACCTCGAACTCCCGCAGCGCCCGCATGATCGCAAGCAGGCAGCGGTCGCGCTGCCGCTCCAACTCCTTCACCGTGCGTCCAGCGGCTTGGCGTTCGGTGCCGCTCGCCACTTTGTCGATCAGCGCTGGCGTGAGCTCGGGCGCCTCGAGCTTGGTCCACGGCAGCTTGAGCGCCGGGCCGAACTGCGCCATGAAGTGCTTCATGCCCTGTTCGCCGCCGGCCATGTGGAACGCGAGGCAGGTGCCCATGAAGGCCCAGCGCAGGCCCGGGCCGTAGACAATCGCGGCGTCCAGCTCCTCGGTACTGGCGACGTCTTCGTTCACGAGATGCAGCGCTTCGCGCCACAGCGCCTCTTGCAGCCGGTCCGAAAGGAAGCCCGGCACCTCCTTGCGCACGCGCAGCGGGTGCATTCCCAAGTCGGCGTAGAACGCGCAGGCGCCCTCGACGTTCGGTCCCGCCGTATGCTCGCCGCCCAACACTTCCACCAGCGGCAGAAGATAGACCGGGTTGAAGGGGTGGCCCACCACGATGCGCTGGGGCTGGCGGCAATCCGCTTGCAGATCGGTGGGCAGCAGGCCGGAGGTGCTCGACGCGATTACCGTCGATGCCGGGGCGACGGCATCTATCGCGGCAAGCACACGCTGCTTCGCGTCGAGCCTCTCCGGGGCGCTCTCCTGGACGAAATCGGCCTTCGCGCAAGCGTCTTCCAGCGAGGCGGCGCAGTGCAGTCGGCCTTGACTCGCGCCGGGGAACAGGCCGAGTTCGGCAAGCGCTGGCCAAGCGTTCGCCACGGCCGATTCGAGCTTTGCCTGCCAACTCGGCGCAACATCCCAGGCCGCCACGTCCAAGCCGTGGGCGAGGGCGCGCGCGGCCCAGCCGGCACCGATAACGCCGGCGCCAACGACGGCCAGCGTTGCCATGCGTGCGCCCGATCGTGTCCGCAGGAGGTCAGCCGCGCTTGGCGAGGCCGAACTTGGCGCGCGCTTCGTCCGGGTCGAGCACGCGCGCACCCATGCATTCCACGATGGTCCGCGCCTGTTCCACCAGCTGCGCGTTGCTGGCGAAAACGCCGCGCCGCAAGTAGAGGTTGTCTTCCAGCCCCACGCGCACATGGCCGCCAAGCAGCACGGACGCGGCGGCGAACGCCATTTGATTGCGGCTGATGGCGAAGGCGGTGAAGTTGGCGCTCGCCGGCAGCGCCTCCACGCACGCCTTCAGGACGCCGATCTCCGGCGGCGCGCCCCAGGGAATGCCGTGGCAAAGCTGGAACAGCGGCGGTTCTTCAAGGAGGCCTTCTTCCAGCATCTGCTTGCAGAACCACAGATGGCCGGTGTCGAAGACTTCCAGTTCCGGCTTCACGCCCAGTTCGCGGATGCGTTTCGCGCCCCGCCGCAGCATGTCCGGCGTGGAGACGTAGACGAGCGAGCCCTCGCCGAAGTTGTACGAGCCGCAGTCCAGCGAGCAGATCTCCGGCAGCAGCTCTTCGACGTGCGGCAATCGCGCCACGGCGCCGACGAGATCCGTCTCCTCCCCGAAGGAGGTCGGCTGGTCATCCGGCCCGATCGCCAAGTCGCCGCCCATGCCGGCGGTGAGGTTGACGACCACGTCGGTCGCCGATTCGCGGATGCGGGCGACGACTTCCCGATACAGCGCCACGTCGCGGCTGCCCTTGCCGGTCTGCGGATCGCGCACATGGCAATGCACGACTGCGGCCCCGGCCTTCGCCGCGTCGATGGCCGATTCCGCGATCTGCTGCGGCGTCACGGGGATGTCCGGATGCTTGCCCACGGTGTCCCCGGCCCCTGTGACGGCGCAAGTGATGACGACTTCGGAGTTCATGGCAACGCTCCTAGGCTCCTCTGCGAGCGACGATTGCACGCTTGCTGGCAGTAGCGCAACGGTTTCGGACCGGCTGCGCGCGGGCGCACACCGAGGACTCAAGGACCGGGGGAGTGCGCCGCTCGGATCGTCTCAAGCTCCCCTCCCCAGACAACGCGAGAGTCCGCCAGCGTGTACTGGCCGGTTCTGATCCTGGCGATGCGGTAGTCCGGAAGCGGAACTTCGGCCAGGCATGGGCCGCCTCCCATCTCCTCGCCGAACCACTCGCCGTGGTGTTCGAGCATGAAGTCGAGGTTGTTGAAGCCATGCACTTCGCGGCCGTCGTCGAAGTCGTCTCCGACCGGCACCAGATGCAGGAAGAACGGCGTGTCGACGTCCGCCCGTTCGCAATCCTCCTTCACGTAGACCAAGGCGCCCTCCGCCAGATGCACATCGAAGCCGCCCGGATGCGTTGCATCCGCGGCGTGCGCCGGGTCCGCTGGGATCACCGGCGCACGGCCGCCAGCCAGAGCGACCACGGCCTCGGCCAGCGGCGCGCTCCGCACGTGCAGCGGCCCAGAATGCCCGTGCGGCAGCAGGATGTCGCTGCTGCACACGCGGTCCGCCGTCTGCGTCCAGTCGCTGACCGCCCCGACCTTGCCGCCGAAGGTCCACTCGGCAACGTCGTTCTCGTCGGCCGTGCAGTCCCAGGCGAACGCCTGCGCCGTCCTGCCCTCCACTAGAAGCCCGATGCCGCCCGCCTGGAGCTCGAGGTGGGGGGTCATCCTCTCCCGAAACCAGGAAGCAACGTCGACCTGCGATCGAGCCCACTCGGGGTCGTTGCGGTAGAGCTTGAACTGCAGCCCGCCCCAGCGCAGGCGACTGCCCCGCGCCGCCTTGAACAGGAACTCCAAGTCGGGGATGAATTGGCCAGTCCTCAGGAAGGCGATGTCGTAGTCCGGCAGGGCGACGCGAACCACGCATGCGTCGTCGCGCCATTCGCCAAGGTCCTTGAACAAAAAGTCGAGGTTCGCAAAGCGGTACTGCTTGCGTTCGTCCGGAAGATCGTCCAAGGAGACCGGGAACACATGCAGCAGGAAGGGGTCGGCGACGTCGTTGGGCGTACATGGCGCCTTCGCGTAGACGAGATGGCCGTCCTCGACGCGCAGCTCGAAACCCGAACCCCATGAAGCTCCTCGGTGGGGCGAGTCGGACTGGAAGGATATCTCCTCGTCCCAAAGGACCGTTGTCCGCTGCCTAGGCGCACCGTCCTTGTACACGTTGCCGAAGTGGAAGAGGCCGTGGCGCCGCCAGAACATGCCTTCGCTGTCCTCTTCCATCGCCTCCTTGTAGCCGTAGGAGTTGGCCAATCCATCCAGGTTCATCACCGGCAGGCGCGAGAAGTAGCCGATGGCGCCGCCGTCCCAGGACCCCACCAGCGTGCCCTCCGGCAGCAGGCGGTCCATGACCGCCGCGCCCATGTAGGCGCGGACGTTCCAGTCCTTCCTCTTCACCTCGTCCCTTGCGTCATCGACGAACCGGAACGGCGCCGCGAAGTCCACTTTCGCGGCGAGAACCGCAGCCGCCGCGGCGATCGCCGCCAGGCGCAGAACGTCCGCCGCGCGCGGCAGCTTCGGCGCCACGAAGCGGCGGACGAGGTAGATGCCGACGCAGCACCGCAGCGGCACCACGAGCGCCTCCATCAGATACGCCGGCACGAAATACCAGTACTGGAACGACTGTTCCGGATGCATGGAGAGAACGCTTTGCGCGAACTTGGCCAGATGGCCCGCGGCCAAGCCGAGAACGCCCGCCGCGAAGGCCAGCAGCAGCGCGTCCTCGCGGCTGCGGGAACCGCGCGCAAGCCACCAGACCAAGAGCGCGTAGACGCACACCTCCAGCGCGGTCAGGAGTTCGCCGTCGAAGGCTTCCGACCGCGCGAACGCCGCGAAGCTCTCCGCCAGGCCGTAGCCGCCTTCCCGTTCCCACTCGCGCTGCGACAAGAGCGCCTTGACCGCTCCGCTCACCGGCACGATGCCGCCGAAGACGATGCCGTTGTAGGCGAAGTAGACGAGGAAGCCAGCGAAGGCCCCGGCAAGCGGCACCACGGCATGCAGCCGCAAGAGCCCGAACGCTGTCCCGGCAAGAGACGCCGCCCGCCGCGCTGGCGAAGCGCCGACGGGAGCATGGGACAACCGGCCCGACCACTCGAGGAAGCCCAGCGCCGCGGTCGCCGCCACCGCGACGGCGGCGCATTCCAGCCGCGCCCAGGGCAGCGCGAAGGCCACCGCCGCAAGCGGCCAGCGCCAGCGCGCCGGGTCGCCCGCGAAGAGGCACATGGCCAAGAGCAGCAGCCCCAGCATGAACAGCACCAGGGCCGCCTCCAAGCCGAACAGCATGCCGGTCTGCGCATAGAGCGCCGGCAGCACGGCGAACAGCAGGAACCACGGCAGCCGCGCCACGCGCGCCGCGACGGCGACCAAGGCCACGCCAGCGGCAAGCAGCGCGATCTCGATCGCCTTGAAGGCGAACAGCGCCTCGGTCTTGTCGAACGCCCAGTAGAAGGGCGTGAGCAGGAACAGCCACAGCGGGTGGTAGCCGTTGGTGCGGGTGAGGCCGCCGTCGAAGGTCGAGAACCTGCCCTCGGCCATGTGGTAGGCGATCTGGTAGTAGTAGAACGCGTCGTCGTAGCTCACGTCGCGCATCAGGTTGACGAGGTCGAAGCGGTCGAGCATGTGCCAGGCGAAAGCCGCCCCATAGCCCAGGATGCCGACGACGAACAACGCGAACAGCGCGTTGCGCAAGGGCGCAACGGCGGCCGCAGGCAACCGTTCGTGAACGACGAGCCAACGCGGCCAGTGACCGACCGACGCGCGCTCCGCGATTCCGTACTGCGTCAAGCTCCCTCCGTCGTCGGCTGGTCGGGGCGCACTTCTCCTTCCCAGATCCGGCGCAGGTCGTCCAGCCTGTACTGTCCCGTCCTGATCTCGGCGATGCCGTAGTCCGGAAGCGGAACTTCGACCAGGCATGGGCCGCCTCCCCTCTCCTCGCCGAACCGATCGCCGTGGCGTTCGAGCAGGAAGTCGTGGTTGTTGAAGCCATGCGCCTCGCGGCCGTCGTCGAAGTCGTCGCCAGCCGGCACGACGTGCAGGAAGAACGGCGTCTCGACGTCGATCCGGTCGCACCTCTCCTTCGCGTAGACCAAGGCGTCTTCCAGAAGATAGACGTCGAACCCGCGCGGACGCGCCGCATCCGCGCGAATCGCCGGCGAGCGTCCGCCGACTCGCGATGCCAACGCCTCCCGCAGGGCCCGCCGCGCGCGAACCGCCGCCTCCTCCGTTGGCCGCAGGTCGGGGCGCGCGCGCCCTGACCAGATGTGGCGGTCCATCCTGTACTGGCCCGTCCTGATCTCGGCGATGCCGTAGTCTGGAAGCGGCACCTCGGCCAGGCATGGGCCGACTCCCCTTTCCTCGCCGAACCATTCGCCGTAGTGTTCGAGCAGGAAGTCGAGGTTGTTGAAGCCATGCACCTCGCGGCCATCGTCGAAGTCGTCTCCGACCGGCACCAGATGCAGGAAGAACGACGTCTCGGCGTCCACCTGTTCGCACGCCGCCTTCACGTAGACCAAAGCGTCTTCCGCGACATAGACGTCGAATCCACGCTGATGCGCCGAGTCCGCCCGGATCGCCGGCGGTCGGCCCCCAACCAGAGCCGCCACCGCCTCGGCCAGCGGCGCGCGCCGCACCCGCACCGGGTCAAGATGCCCGTCCGGCAGCAGGATGTCGCTGCTGCACACCCCGGTCCGCCTCTGCGTCCAGTCGCTGACTGCCTCGACCCTTCCGCCGAAGGTCCACTCGGCCATGTCGTTCTCGTCGGCCGTGCAGTCCCAGGCGAACGCCTCCGCGGTGCGGCCCCTCACCAGGAGCCCGACGCCGTCCCCCTGGGGCTCGAGGTGGGGCGCCATCCTTTCCCAAAACCAGGAAGCACCGTGGATTTCCCCTGCCCAATTAGTGCGAGGGTCCTGCATGTACTGGCCGGTTCTGATCCTGGCGATGCCGTAGTCCGGAAGCTGCGCCTCGGCCAGGCACGGGCCTTCCCCGCTTTCGCCGAACCAATCGCCATGATATTTGAGCAGGAAGTCGAGTCTGTTGAAGCCATGCGCCTCGCGGCCGTCGTCGAAGTCGTCTCCGGCCGGCACCAGATGCAGGAAGAACGGCGTCTCGGCGTCCACCTGTTCGCACGCCGCCTTCACGTAGACCAAGGCGTCTTCCACGACATAGACGTCGAATCCACGCTGATGCGCCGAGTCCGCCCGGATCGCCGGCGGCCGGCCCCCAACCAGAGCCGCCACCGCCTCGGCCAGCGGCGCGCGCCGCACCCGCACCGGGTCAAGATGCCCGTGCGGCAGCAGAGTGTGGCTGCTGCACAGGCCGTCCGCCGTCTGCGTCCAGTCGCTGACCGCCCCGACCCTTCCGCCGATGGTCCACTCCGCCACTTCGTTCGCGTCGGCCGTGCAGTCCCAGGCGAACGCCTGCGCGGTCCTGCCCTCCACCAGGAGCCCGATGCCGTCCGCCTGGGGCTCGAGGTGGGGGACAATCCTGTCCCGAAACCAGGAAGCGCCGTCGGCCTGCGGCAAGCCCACTCGGGGGGGGGGGGGGGCGTTGCGGTAGAGCTTGAACTGCAGCGCGTCTCGCGGGCGAGAGCCCTGCGCCGCCTTGAACAGGTAGTGCATGTCGGCACCCGAGACAGTGCCACTGTACACATTGCCGAAGTGGAAGAGGCCATGCCGCCGCAAGAACGAGCGACCCGCCCCGCCGGCCGAGGCAGATGCCTTCGGCGAGGCGGAAGCCCGGCAAAAGCGCCCCGACCACTCGAAGAGGCACAGCGCGGCCGCCACTGCCACCGCCACGGCGGCGCATTCCAGGCGCGCCCAGGGCAGCGCGAAGGCCAGCGCGGCAAGCGGCCACCGCCAGCGCACAGGGCCGCGCGCGAAGAGGCACGCGGCCAGCATCAGCGCCCCGAGCATGAAGAGCACCAGGGCGGCCTCCAGTCCGTAGAGCATCCCGTCCTGCGCACAGAGCGTCGGCAGCACCGCGAACAGCAGGATCCACGGCAGCCGCGCCACGCGCGCCGCGACGGCGACCAATGCCACTCCGCCAGCGATCAGCATGACCTCGAACGCCTTGATGGCGAACAGCGCCTCGGTCTTGTCGAACGCCCAGTAGAACGGCGTGATCAGGAACAGCCACAGCGGGTGGTAGCCGTTGGTGCGCGTGATGCCGCCGTCGAAGGTCGAGAACCGCCCCTCGGCCATGTGATGGGCGATCTGGAAGTAGTAGAACGCGTCGTCCCGATAGCCGTCGCGGATCATATTGATCAGGTCGAAGCGGTCCAGCGTGTACCAGGCGAGCGCCGCTCCGTAGGCGAGGACGCCGACCACGAACAGCGCAAACAGCGCGTTGTGCAAGGGTGCAACGGTACCCGCTGGCAACCGTTCGTGAACGACGAGCCAACGCGGCCAGTGACCGACCGACGCGCGCTCCGCGATTCCGTACTGCGTCAAGCTCCCTCCGTCGTCGGCTGGTCGGGGCGCACTTCTCCTTCCCAGATCCGGCGCAGGTCGTCCAGCCTGTACTGTCCCGTCCTGATCTCGGCGATGCCGTAGTCCGGAAGCGGAACTTCGACCAGGCATGGGCCGCCTCCCCTCTCCTCGCCGAACCGATCGCCGTGGCGTTCGAGCAGGAAGTCGTGGTTGTTGAAGCCATGCGCCTCGCGGCCGTCGTCGAAGTCGTCGCCAGCCGGCACGACGTGCAGGAAGAACGGCGTCTCGACGTCGATCCGGTCGCACCTCTCCTTCGCGTAGACCAAGGCGTCTTCCAGAAGGTAGACGTCGAACCCGCGCGGATGCGCCGCATCCGCGCGAATCGCCGGCGAGCGTCCGCCGACTCGCGATGCCAACGCCTCCCGCAGGGCCCGCCGCGCGCGAACCGCCTCCTCCTCCGTTGGCCGCGGGTCGGAGCGCACGCGCCCTGCCCAGATGTGGCGGAAATCGTCCATCCTGTACTGGCCCGTCCTGATCTCGGCGATGCCGTAGTCTGGAAGCGGCACCTCGGCCAGGCATGGGCCGACTCCCCTTTCCTCGCCGAACCATTCGCCGTAGTGTTCGAGCATGAAGTCGAGGTTGTTGAAGCCATGCGCCTTGCGGCCATCGTCGAAGTCGTCTCCGACCGGCACCAGATGCAGGTAGAACGGCGTCTCGGCGTCCACCTGTTCGCACGCCGCCTTCACGTAGACCAAAGCGTCTTCCGCGACATAGACGTCGAATCCACGCTGATGCGCCGAGTCCGCCCGGATCGCCGGTGGCTGGCCTCCAACCAGAGCCGCCACCGCCTCGGCCAGCGGCGCGCGCCGCACCCGCACCGGGTCAAGATGCCCGTCCGGCAGCAGGATGTCGCTGCTGCACACCCCGGTCCGCCTCTGCGTCCAGTCGCTGACTGCCTCGACCCTTCCGCCGAAGGTCCACTCGGCCATGTCGTTCTCGTCGGCCGTGCAGTCCCAGGCGAACGCCTCCGCGGTGCGGCCCCTCACCAGGAGCCCGACGCCGTCCCCCTGGGGCTCGAGGTGGGGCGCCATCCTTTCCCAAAACCAGGAAGCACCGTGGATTTCCCCTGCCCAGGTAGTGCGAAGGTCCGGCATGTACTGGCCGGTTCTGATCCTGGCGATGCCGTAGTCCGGAAGCTGCGCCTCGGCCAGGCACGGGCCTTCCCCGCTTTCGCCGAACCAATCGCCATGATATTTGAGCATGAAGTCGAGGCTGTTGAAGCCATGCGCCTCGCGGCCGTCGTCGAAGTCGTCTCCGGCCGGCACCAGATGCAGGAAGAACGACGTCTCGGCGTCCGCCTGTTCGCACGCCGCCTTCACGTAGACCAAAGAGTCTTCCACGACATAGACGTCGAATCCACGCTGATGCGCCGAGTCCGCCCGGATCGCCGGCGGCCGGCCCCCAACCAGAGCCGCCACCGCCTCGGCCAGCGGCGCGCGCCGCACCCGCACCGGGTCAAGATGCCCGTGCGGCAGCAGAGTGTGGCTGCTGCACAGGCCGTTCGCCGTTTGCGTCCAGTCGCTGACCGCCCCGAACTTGCCGCCGAAGGTCCACTCCGCCACTTCGTTCGCGTCGGCCGTGCAGTCCCAGGCGAACGCCTGCGCGGTGCGGCCCACCACCAGGAGCCCGATGCCGTCCGCCTGGGGCTCGAGGTGGGGGGTCATCCTCTCCCGAAACCAGGAAGCGCCGTCGGCCTGCGGCAAAGCCCACTCGGGGCCGTCGCGGTAGAGCTTGAACTGCAGCGCACCCCGCGGGCGAGGGCCCTGCGCCGCCTTGAACAGGTAGTGCACGTCGGCACCCGGGGCACCGCCACTGTACACGTTGCCGAAGTGGAAGAGGCCATGCCGCCGCCAGAACGCCAGTCGCGCACCCGTGCGGGCGTACACGCCGACGCCGTCCTCTTCAATTGCCTCCTTGTAGTCGTAGGAGTTGGCCAATCCATCCAGGTTCATCACCGGCAGACGCGAGAAGTAGCCAGTGGCGCCGGCGTCCCAGGACCCCACCAACGTGTCCTCCGGCAGCAGGCGGTCCATGACCGCCACGCCCATGTAGACATGGACGTTCTGGTTCTTCTTCAAATCGTCTCTTGCGGCATCGACGGCCCGGAACGGCGCGGCGAAGTCCACTTTTGCGGCGAGAACCGCAACCGCCGCGGCGATCGCCGCCAGGCGCAGAACGTCCGCCGTGCGCGGCAGCTTCGGCGCCACGAAGCGGCGGACGAGGTAGATGCCGACGCAGCACCGCAGCGGCACGACGAGCGCCTCCATCAGATACGCCGGCACGAAGTGCCACTCGAACAGCGACAAGAGTTCTGGGTGCATGGAAAGAACGCTGTGCGCGAACTTGGCCAGATGGCCCGCGGCCAAGCCGACGACGCCCGCCGCGAAGGCCAGCAGCAGCGCATCCTCTCGGCTGCGGAAACCACGCGCCAGCCACCACACCAAGAGCGCGTAGACGCACACCTCCAGCGCGGTCAGGAGTTCGCCGTCGAAGGCTTCCAACCGCGCGAACGCCGCGACGCTCTCCGCCAGGCCGTAGCCTTCCTGTTCCCACCCGCCTTGCGCCCAGAGCGCCTTGACCGCTCCGCTCACCGGCGCGATGCCGCCGAAGACGATGCCGTTGTAGGCGAAGTAGACGAGGACGCCAGCGAAGGCGCCAGCGAGCGGCACCGCCGCATGCAGCCGCAAGAGCCGGAAAAATGCCCCGGCAAGAGGCAAGGCCCTACCCGCGCGGCCCGCGCCGGGCGAAGAGCCGTCGCGAGCACAGGACAACCGGCCCGACCACTCGAGGAAGCCCAGCGCCGCCGTCGCCGCCACGGCGACGGCGGCACACTCCAGGCGCGCCCAGGGCAGCGCGAAGGCCACCGCCGCAAGCGGCCAGCGCCAGTGCGCCGGGTCGCGCGCGAAGAGGCACATGGCCAGCAACAGCAGGCCGAGCATGAACAGCACCAGGGCCGCCTCGAAGCCGACCAGCATGGCGCGCTGCGCATAGAGCGCCGGCAGCACGGCGAACAGCAGGATCCACGGCAGCCGCGCCACCCGCGCCGCCACGGCGACCAAGGCCACGCCAGCGGTAAGCAGCATGATCTCGAACGCCTTGATGGCGAACAGCGCCTCGGTCTTGTCGAACACCCAGTAGAAGGGCGTGAGCAGGAACAGCCACAGCGGGTGGTAGCCGTTGGTGCGGGTGAGGCCGCCGTCGAAGGTCGAGAACCTGCCCTCGGCCATGTGGTAGGCGATCTGGTAGTAGTAGAACGGGTCGTCGTAGTTCCCGTCCCGCAGCAGGTTGAGGAGGTCGAAGCGGTCGAGCATGTACCAGGCGAAGGCCGCCCCGTAGCCCAGGATGCCCACGACGAACAGGGCGAACGGCGCGTTGCGCAGCGGCGCAAGGGCGCCTCCGGGCAACCGTTCGTGAACGACGAGCCAACGCGGCCAGTGACCGACCGACGCGCGCTCCGCGATTCCGTACTGCGTCAAGCTCCCTCCGTCGTCGGCGGGCGGATTTCCCCTCCCCAGCCAATGCGAAGGTCCTGCATGTATTGGCCAGTTGTGATCTTGGCGATGCCGTATTTCGGAAGGGGAACCTCCGCCAGACAGGGCGCAATCTCCCCTTCCTCGCCAAGCCAGTCGCCGTGCCACGCCAGCGTGAAGTCGAGGTTGTTGAAGCCATGCGCCTCGCGGCCGTCGTCGAAGTCGTCGCCAGCCGGCACGACATGCAGGAAGAACGGCGTTTCGAAGTTCACCCGTTCGCACGCCGTCTTCACGTAGACCAGGACGTCTTCCGCGAGATAGACGTCGAATCCGCCCGTGGCCGTCGTGTCCTCGCGGATCGCCGGCGGCCTGCCTCCGGCCAGACCGGCCACGGCCAGCGGCGCGCGCCGCACCCGCACCGGGTCAACGTGCCCGTGCGGCAGCACGGCGGCGCTAGCGCACAGGCCGTCCGCCGTCTGCGTCCAGTCGGTGATCGCCGCGACCTTTCCGCCGAAGGTCCACTCCGCCACTTCGTTTGCGTCGGCCAAGCAGTCCCAGATGGCGAAACAGCGCCTCGGTCTTGTCGAACGCCAGTAGAACGGCGTGATCAGGAACAGCCACAGCGGGTGGTAGCCGTTGGTGCGCGTGATGCCGCCATCGAAGGTCGAGAACCGCCCCTCGGCCATGTGGTAGGCGATCTGGAAGTAGTAGAACGCGTCGTCCCGATAGCCGTCGCGGATCATATTGATCAGGTCGAAGCGGTCCAGCGTGTACCAGGCGAGCGCCGCTCCGTAGGCGAGGACGCCGACGATGAACAGCGCGAACGCTGCGTGGCGCGGCCATGCCGGACTGCCCACCGATCCGGGCCATCCATGACGGCGAGCGACCAAGCCCGGGCTGCTCGACGCCTCCCCAACAACCCCGGCCTGCTTCACGCCCCCTCCGTCGCCGGCTGGTCGAGGCGCACTTCTCCTTCCCAGATCTGGTGCCAATCGTCCGCCCTGTATTGGCCCGTCCTGATCTCCACGATGCCGTATTCCGGGAGCGGAACCTCCGCCAGACAGGGCGTTCCGCCATCGCCCGACCAGACGCCGCGATGCCTGAACATGAAGTCGAGATTGTTGAAGCCATGCACCTCGCGGCCGTCGTCGAAGTCGTCCCCGGCCGGCACCAGATGCAGGAAGAACGGCGTCTCGACGTCACTCTGTTCGCACCTTTCCTTCGCGTAGACCAGGGCGTCTTCCGCGAGATAGACGTCGAAGCCGTCCGAATGCGTCGGATCCGCGCTGATCGCCGGCGCCTGCCCGCCGAAGCGCCATGCCAATGCCTCGCGCATCGAGACGCGCCGCGCGCGGAGCGGCGGAAGATGGCCGAACGGCAGCGCGACGGTGCTGGCGCACGATCCGTTCGCGGCTCTCGTCCACCTGCCGATCGCCCGTCCCTCCTGCCGGCGGAGAGCTCGACGGCGGCTTCGATTCCCGCAAAGCCGGCATTGATCGAGGGCGTCAGCGCCCCGCACGCGCCGCCAGGACCACGCCGCCACCTCGTCCGCGGCGCACTCGGAAGCGAACGCCCACGCGGTCCTGCCCACCGCAAAGACTCCCACGCCTTCCGCCGAGCGCTCAAGGTCGAGCGGGATCATGCCCTCCCAGGCACGGCCGTACTGGCCGGTACTGACGGCGGCGATGCCCGTGCGCGGGAGCGCAACCTCCGCCAGACAGGGGCTCCCGTCCTCGCCCGACCAGCCGCCGTACGCCTCGAGCATGAAGTCGGCGTTTTCGTGCCGGGCCGCCTGGCTCTCGTGGAAGTCGTCGCCTATTGTTCTTAGATGCAGGAAGACCGGCGTCTCGACGTCGATCGGTTCGCACTTCTCCTTCGCGTAGACCAGGCGTCGTCCTAGGAGATGGACGTCGAACCCGCGCGAACGCGCCGCGTCCGCCTGGATCGCCGGCGGCCGGCCGGACGCCAGACGGGCCAGCGCCTCGCGCAGCGTCGCGCGCCGCACGCGCACCGGAGGAAGATGGCCGCGCGGCAGCACCACCGCGCTGGCGCAAAGGCCGTTTCTCGCCCGCGTCCAATGGCTGACCGACCCCACCCTTCCCCCGAAGGTCCACTCCGCCACCTCGTCCGCCGCGCACTCCGCGGCGAAGGCCTGCGTCATCCGCCCCTCCGCCAGGAGTCCTGTGCCGTCCGCCTGGCGCTCTGAGGCGAGGGCCATACTCTCCTGGAATCGAGCAAAAGATCCGTCCTGCGAGACGCCAAAAAGTCTGAACTGAATCCCGCCGAGTCTTCGGGGAATCCAGCCGCCCGCAGGCGCTTCAAACAGGAGGGAACCGGTACCGTCAGCGGACATGCCGCTCCAATCCCATTTTTGGAATACGTCAGCGTAGTACGACATCCTAGGCCACCTTGTCAAAATCCTCAAAGTCCAAGAAGTCCAAGGGCCGACGACAACGCGAGGGTCGTCTAGGCCATCCAAGACTGCCCGCTTGTAGCCGTAGGAATTGGCAAGCCCATCCAGGTTCACGACCGGAAAGTGCGCAAAGTACGCTATGACACCGCTGACGTTCCTGCTCCCAACCAACGTGTCCTCCGGCAGCAGGTGATTCATGGTCGACGTGCCCATGTACGAGTGCAGATTCACGTCGAAATGCGTCGATTCGGAGCGCGTGTCGACAAACCGAAACGGCGCAGCGAGGTCCACTTTGGCGAGCAGAGCCACGCCCGCCGCGACGATCCCCAGGCACAGAATGTCGGATGCGCGCGAACTCTCCGCGGCAAAGACGCAGCGCAGGACGTAGATGCCAACGAAGCACCGCGCGGGAACGACGAGCGCCTCCATCAGATAGGCCGGAACGAAGTACCAGGGATCCTGTCCGAAGTGTGGATGCACGAAGAGGACGTTCTGCGCCAACTTGGCCAGATGGCCAGCCGCCAAGCCGAAGACGCCGACCATGAAGACCAGCAGCAGCGCACCCTCGCGGCTGCGGAAGCGGCGGGAGAGCCACCAGACCAGCACGGCGTAGACGCAGACCTCGAGCGCGGTCAGGAGTTCGTCGTCGAAGAATTCCGAGCGCACAAAGGCATCGAAGTTCGACGCCAGATCGTAGCCGCCTTCCTCGAACGTCCTCTGCGACCAGAGAGCCTTCACGGCACCGCTCACCGGCACGATACCCCCGAAGACGATGCCGTTGTAGGCGAAGTAGACGAGGACGCCAGCGAAGGCGGCGGCGAGCGGCAGTGCCGCCTGCAGCCGCAAGAACGAGCGACCCGCCCCGCCGGCCGAGGCAGATGCCTTCGGCGAGGCGGAAGCCCAGCAAAAGCGCCCCGACCACTCGAAGAGGCACAGCGCCGCCGTCACCGCCACCGCCACGGCGGCGCATTCCAAGCGCGCCCAGGGCAGCGCGAAGGCCAGCGCGGCAGGATCCACGGCAAACGCGCCACGCGCGCCGCCACGGCGACCAGCGCCACTCCGCCAGCGATCAGCATGACCTCGAACGCCTTGATGGCGAACAGCGCCTCGGTCTTGTCGAACGCCCAGTAGAACGGCGTGATCAGGAACAGCCACAGCGGGTGGTAGCCGTTGGTGCGCGTGACGCCGCCGTCGAAGGTGGAGAACCGCCCCTCGGCCATGTGATGGGCGATCTGGAAGTAGTAGAACGCGTCGTCCCAATAGCCGTCGCGGACCATATTGATCAGGTCGAAGCGGTGCAGCGTGTACCAGGCGAGAGCCGCTCCGTAGGCGAGGATGCCGACCACGAACAGCGCAAACAGCGCGTTGCGCAAGGGCGCAACGGTACCCGCTGGCAACTGTTCGTGAACGACGAGCCAAGCTGGCCAACGCCCGCTCCGCCCGCGCTCCGCGACTCCCGACCGCTTCACGCCCCCTCCGTCGCCGGCTGGTCGAGGCGCACTTCTCCTTCCCAGATCCGGCGCAGGTCGTCCGTCCTGTACTGGCCCGTCCTGATCTCGGCGATGCCGTATTTCGGAAGGGGAACCTCCGCCAGACAGGGCGCAATCTCCCCGGCCTCGCCAAGCCAGTCCCAGTCGCCATGCCACGCCAGCATGAAGTCGAGGTTGTTGTAGCCATGCGCCTCGCGGCCGTCGTCGAAGTCGTCGCCAGCCGGCACGACATGCAGGAAGAACGGCGTTTCGAAGTTCACCCGTTCGCACGCCGTCTTCACGTAGACCAACGCGTCTTCCGCGAGATAGACGTCGAAGCCATCCAAGTGCGTCGAATCCGCCCGGATCGCCGGCGGGCGGCCTCCGGACAAGCCGGAGGCGGCCTCGGCCAGCGCCGCGCGCCGCACCCGCACCGGATCAAGATGTCCGTGCGGCAGCACGAGGGCGCTGGCGCACAGGCCCTCCGCCGTCCGCGTCCAGTCGGTGATCGCCGCGACCTTTCCGCCGAAGGACCACTCCGCTACTTCGTTTGCGTCGGCCGTGCAATCCCACGCGAACGCCTGCGCCGTGCGGCCCTCCAACAGCAGCCCAATGCCGTCCGCCTGCGGTTCGAGGTGCGGCGCCATCTTCTCCCGCAACCAGGCGGCGCGGTCGATTGGCGTCGATTTCAACCCGGAGCCGTGCCGGTAGAGCTTGAACTGCAGTCCGCCGAACCGCAGCCGACTGCCGCGAGCGGCCTTGAACAGAATTTCCACATCAACGATCTGACCGGTCCTGACGCGCGCGATCTCGTATTCCGGAAGGGGGACGCGGGCCAGGCATGCGCCGTCGAGCAGGGCACCGTGGTCCTTGAACCGGAAGTCGAGATTATCGAACCCGAACTGCTTGCGGTGGTCGGGAAGTTCGTCCTCGGAGACCGCGAGTACATGCAGGAAAAAGCGGGGAGCGACGTCGTCGTCGGTGCATGGCGCCTTCGCGTAGACGAGATGGCCGTCCTCGGCGCGCAGGTCGAAGCCCAGGCGGGAAGCGGCCGTCCCTTGAAGGGACGGACCGGACGGCTGGAAGGAGACCTGCTCTTCCCAGACGCGAGTCGTCCTCGCCCATGCGTCCCCTTCGCCGACGAACGCATTGGCGAAGTGGGAGATGCCGTGCCGCCGCGAAAACGCGCCAGCCGACCCCTCTTCCAGCGCCTCCTTGTACTCGTAGGAGTTGGCCAATCCATCCAAGTTCACTACCGGCAGGCGCGAGAAGTAGCCGATGGCCCCGCCGTCCCAGGACCCCACCAGCGTGTCCTCCGGCAGCAGGCGGTCCATGACCAAGGCACCCATGTACTCGCGAACATCCAGTTCCTCCAGCGAGTCTCTCGCCCTGTCGACCGCCCGGAACGGCTCGGCGAAGTCTACTTTGGCGAGAAGGACGACGCCAGCAGCGGCGACCGCCGCGAAGCGCAGAACGTCGGACGTGCGCGGCAGCCTCGGCCTCAGCAAGCGCCGGAGGAGGTAGATGCCGACGCAGCACCGCAACAGCACGACGAGGGCCTCCATCAGGTACGCCGGAACGAAGTACCACTCGTACTGCAGCAAGAGGTCTGGATGCATGGAGAGAACGCTGTGCGCGAACTTGGCCAGATGCCCAGCGGCCAGACCGAATACGCCCGCCGCGAAGGCCAAGAGCAGCGCGTCTTCGCGGCTGCGGGCCCCGCGCGAGAGCCACCAGACGAGCAGCGCCCAAACGCAAACCTCGAGGGCGGTCAGGAGTTCCCCGTCGAAGGCTTCCAGTCGCGCGAAGACCTGGATGCTCTCGGCCAGACTGTAGCCGCCCTCCCCGCGCCACAGCCCCTGCGACCAAAACACCTTGACCGCTCCGCTCACCGGCACGACGCCCCCGAAGACGATGCCGTTGTAGGCAAAGTAGACGAGGATGCCAGCGAAGGCGGCAGCGAACGGCAACGTCGCCTGCAGCCGCAAGAACGAGCGACCCGCCCCGCCGGCCGAGGCAGATGCCTTTGGCGACGCAAAAGCCCAGCAAAAGCGCCCCGACCACTCGAAGAGGCACAGCGCCGCCGTCACCGCTGCCGCCACGGCGGCGCATTCCAGGCGCGCCCAGGGCAGCGCGAAGGCCAGCGCGGCAAGCGGCCACCGCCAGCGCACCGGGTCGCGTGCGAAGAGGCACGCGGCCAGCATCAGCGCCCCGAGCATGAAGAGCACCAGGGCGGCCTCCAGTCCCCAGAGCATGCCGCGCTGTGCGCAGAGCGCCGGCAGCACAGCGAAGAGCAGGATCCACGGCAGCCGCGCCACGCGCGCCGCCACGGCGACCAGCGCCACCCCGCCAGCGAGCAGCATGATCTCGAACGCCTTGACGGCGAAAAGCGCCTCGGCCTTGTCGAACGCCCAGTAGAAGGGCGTGATCAGGAACAGCCACAGCGGATGGTAGCCGTTGGTGCGCGTGACGCCGCTGTCGAAGGTCGAGAACCGCCCCTCGGCCATGTGGTAGGCGATCTGGAAGTAGTAGAACGCGTCGTCCCGATAGCCGTCGCGGATCATATTGATCAGGTCGAAGCGGTGCAGCGTGTACCAGGCGAGAGCCGCTCCGTAGGCGAGGATGCCGACCACGAACAGCGCAAACAGCGCGTTGCGCAAGGGCGCAACGGCACCCGCTGGCAACCGTTCGTGAACGACGAGCCAAGCTGGCCAACGCCTGCTCCGCCCGTGCTCCGCGACTCCCGACCGCTTCACGCCCCCTCCGTCGCCGGCTGGTCGAGGCGCACTTCTCCTTCCCAGATCCGGCGCAGGTCGTCCGTCCTGTACTGGCCCGTCCTGATCTCGGCGATGCCGTATTTCGGAAGGGGAACCTCCGCCAGACAGGGGGCAATCTCCCCGGCCTCGCCAAGCCAGTCCCAGTCGCCATGCCACGCCAGCATGAAGTCGAGGTTGTTGTAGCCGAACTCGTCGCGCCCGTCTTCGAAGTCGTCTCCGGCCGGCACCAGATGCAGGAAGAACGGCGTCTCGACGTCCGTCTGTTCGCACGCCGCCTTCGCGTAGACCAACGCGTCTTCCGCGACATAGACGTCGAATCCACGCTGATGCGCCGAGTCCGCCCGGATCGCCGGTCGCCGGCCTCCAACAAGGCCTGCCACCGCCTCGGCCAGCGGCGCGCGCCGCACCCGCACCGGGTCAAGATGCCCGTGCGGCAGCAGGATGTCGTCCTCGCGGCGGCCGGAGCCGCGTGCCAACCACCACGCCAAGAGCGCGTAGACGCAGACATCCAGCGCGGTCAGGAGTTCGCCGTCGAAGGGTTCCGACCGCGCAAACGCCTCGACGCTCTCCGCCAGGCCGTAGCCGCCTTCCCGTTCCCACTCGCGTTGCGACAAGAGCGCCTTGACCGCCCCGCTCACCGGCACGATGCCGCCGAAGACGATGCCGTTGTAGGCGATGTAGACGAAGACGCCAGCGATGGCCCGGCAAGCGGCACCGCCGCATGCAGCCGCAAGAGCCGGAGCGATGCCCCGGCAAGAGACGCGGCCCGCCGCGCTGGCGAAGCGCCATCGGAAGCGCAGGACAACCGGCCCGACCACTCGAGGAAGCACAGCGCCGTCGCCGCCGCCACGGCGACCGCAGCGCATTCCAGGCGCGCCCAGGGCAGCGCGAAGACCACCGCCGCAAGCGGCCAGCGCCAGCGCGCCGGGTCGCCCGCGAAGAGGCACATGGCCAAGAGCAGCAGCCCCAGCATGAACAGCACCAGGGCCGCCTCCAAACCCAACAGCATGCCGGTCTGCGCATAGAGCGCCGGCAGCACGGCGAACAGCAGGATCCAAGGCAGACGCGCCACCCGCGCCGCGACGGCGACCAAGGCCACGCCGCCAGCGATGAGCACGATCTCGAACGCCTTGACGGCGAACAGCGCCTCGGTCTTGTCGAACACCCAGTAGAAGGGCGTGATCACGAACAGCCACAGCGGGTGGTAGCCGTTGGTGCGCGTGACGCCGCCGTCGAAGGTCGAGAACCGCCCCTCGGCCATGTGGTAGGCGATCTGGGTAGTAGTAGAACGCGTCGTCGTAGCTCATGTCGCGCAGCAGGTTGACGAGGTCGAAGCGGCCGAGCATGTGCCAGGCGAAGGCCGCCCCGTAGCCCAGGATGCCCACGACGAACAGGGCGAACGGCGCGTTGCGCAGCGGCGCAAGGGCGCCTCCGGGCAACCGTTCGTGAACGACGAGCCAACGCGGCCAGTGACCGACCGACGTGCGCTCCGCGATTCCGTACTGCGTCAAGCTCCCTCCGTCGTCGGCTGGTCGGGGCGCACTTCTCCTTCCCAGATCCGGCGCAGGTCGTCCAGCCTGTACTGTCCCGTCCTGATCTCGGCGATGCCGTAGTCCGGAAGCGGAACTTCGGCCAGGCATGGGCCGCCTCCCCTCTCCTCGCCGAACCGATCGCCGTGGCGTTCGAGCAGGAAGTCGTGGTTGTTGAAGCCATGCGCCTCGCGGCCGTCGTCGAAGTCGTCGCCAGCCGGCACGACGTGCAGGAAGAACGGCGTCTCGACGTCGATCCGGTCGCACCTCTCCTTCGCGTAGACCAAGGCGTCTTCCAGAAGATAGACGTCGAACCCGCGCGGATGCGCCGCATCCGCGCGAATCGCCGGCGAGCGTCCGCCGACTCGCGATGCCAACGCCTCCCGCAGGGCCCGCCGCGCGCGAACCGCCTCCTCCTCCGTTGGCCGCGGGTCGGAGCGCACGCGCCCTGCCCAGATGTGGCGGAAATCGTCCATCCTGTACTGGCCCGTCCTGATCTCGGCGATGCCGTAGTCCGGCAGCGAAACCTCCGTTAGGCAGGGGCTCCCGGCCTCGCCCGACCAGACGCCGCGATACGCGAACATGAAGTCTGCGTTGTTGAAGCCATGCGCCTCGCGGCCCTCGTCGAAGTCGTTCCCAGCAGGCACCAGATGGAGGAAAAACGGCATCTCGTAATCGATCCGTTCGCACTTCTCCTTCGCGTAGACCAAGGCGTCTTCCAGAAGATAGACGTCGAACCCGCGCGGACGCGCCGCATCCGCCCGGATCGCCGGCGACCGTTCGCCGACTCGCTGTGCCAACGCCTCGCCCATCGTCGTGCGCCGCACGCGAATCGGAAGATGGCCCGGCGGCAGCATCAGGGTGCTGGCACACGAGCCGTTCGCGGTTCGAGTCCACGCGCTGATCGCTCGTTCCTCTTGCCGGCCGAGAACTCGACGGCGGACTCGTTCCCGCGAAAGTCGCCGTTGATCACGCATGCGCCGCAGCCCAAGAGCCCATGCCACCGCTTCGTCCGCAGCGCACTCCGAAGCGAACGCCCACGCGGTCCCGGACCTCGCCAAGGCACCCACGCCATCCGCGGAGCGTTCAAGATCGAGTGGGATCACGTCGGCCCAGAGATCGCCCTCCGCCGTGCCCTGGCCGGTCTTCAGAGCGGCGACGTGCGTGTTCGGGAGCGCAAATTCCGCCAGACACGGGCTGCCGTCCTCGCCGGACCAGCCGCCGTGGTACTCGAATATGAAACTGGCGTTTTTCGTGCCAGCGGCCGGGTTCTCGTACAGATGAAGAAAGACCCCCGTCTCGGCGTCGACCTGTTCGCATCTCTCCTTCACGTAGAACAAGCGCCTTCCCACCAAGTAGACATCGAACCCGCGCGAATGTGCCCGATCCGCCTGGATCACCGGCGGAAGACCTCCCGTCAGACCGGCCACCGCTTCGCGCAGCGTCGTGCGCCGCACACGCACCGGAGGAAGATGGCCGTGCGGCAGCACCAGCGCGCTGGCGCAAAGGCCGTTTGCCGCGCGCGTCCAGTGGCTGACCGACCCAACCCTTCCGTCGAAGGTCCACTCCGCCACTTCGTCCGCCGCGCATTCCACGGCGAAGGCCTGCGCCATCCGCCCCTCTACCAGGAGCCCGGTGCCGTCGGCCTGCCTCTCGAAGGGGGCCGTTCTTTCCCACAACGGCGTGGAACGTTCGCACGACGAGCGCGAATAGATCCTGAATTGTACTCCGCCGAGTGGGCGGGGAGCGGTGCCGCTCGCAACCGTCTCGAACGAGCGGCAATGACCTTTGGCGGACAAGTTGGACACGTCCGACTTGCGGAACGCGTTGGCGAAGTAGAGCAACCCAAGGCGCCTGTCGAACGGGCTGAGGTGGACACTCTCCCTCTCCATGCGTTCCTTGTAGGCGTAGGAATTGGCCAACCCATCCAGGTTCACGACTGGGTGTCGCGCGAAATACCCGACGATGCCGCTGTCCGAGGAGCCCACCGACGCGTTTTCAGGCAGCAAACGGTTCATCGCCAACACGCCCATGTACGAGTGCAGATCTGAGCCATGACCCGTCGATTCGGCGCTCGCGTCGACGAACCGGAACGGCGCGGCGAAATCGACCTTGGCAAGCAGAGTCCCGACGGCGGCGACTATCCCCACCAAGCACAGAATGTCGGACGCGCCCGGACTCTTCGCGGCAAAGACGCAGCGCAGGACATAGATGCCGACGAAGCACCTGACTGGAACGACGAGCGCCTCCATCAGGTAGCCCGGAACGAAGTACCAAGAGTACTGTCCGTACACTGGATACACGAAAAGAACGCTCTGCGCGAACTTGGCCAGATGGCCGGCCGCCAATCCGAAAACGCCGACCATGAAGACCAGCAGCAGCGCACCTTCGCGGCTGCGGAAGCGGCGCGACAGCCACCAGACCAGCAGCGCATAGACGCAGACCTCCAGCGCGATCAGGAGCTCGTCGTCGAAGAATTCCGATCGGGCATAGGCGCGGAAGTTCGCTGCCAGGCTGTAGCCGTGATCGGCCCACAGCCACTGCGAATGAAGGGCCTTCACCGCGCCGCTCACCGGCACGATGCCGCCGAAGACGACGCCGTTGTAGGCGAAGTAGACGAGGATTCCGGCGAAGGCGCCGGCCAGCGGCAGCGCGGCCTGGAACCGCCAAGGACGCAATGTCGCACTGCCCGGCGAACATGGAGGCGGGCCTGGAGAAGAGCCGCTCGCGGCCGTCTCGGCGGCACAGGGCAGCCGACCGCGCCACTCGAGGAACCACAGCGCCCCTGCCACCGCCACTGCGATGGCAGCGTACTCCAAGCGCACCCACGGCAGCGCGAAGACCACCGCCGCAAGCGGCCAGCGCCAGCGTGCGGGACGTCCGCCGAAGAGACACACGACCAGGAGCATCAGCCCCAGCGTGAACAGTCCGAGCGCCGCCTCCAAGCCAAGCAGCATGCCTTTTTGCGCATAGAGTGCCGGCAGCCCGGCGAACAGCAGGAACCACGGCAGACGCGCCACGCGCACCGCGACGGCGACCAAGGCCACTCCGCCAGCGATCAGCATGACCTCGAACGCTTTGATGGCGAACAGCGCCGCGGTCTTGTCGAACACCCAGTAGAAGGGAGTGATCAAGAACATCCACAGCGGGTGGTAGCCGTTGGTGCGGGTGATGCCGCCGTCGAAGGTCGAGAACCGCCCCTCGGCCATGTGGTAGGCGATCTGGAAGTAGTAGAACGCGTCGTCGTAGCTCACGTCCCGTAGCAGGTTGACGATGTCGAAGCGATCCAGCATGTACCAGGCGAACGCCGCCCCGTAGCCTAGGATGCCGACGACGAACAGCGCGAACGGCGCACTACGCAACGGCCCAAAGCCGTCTGCGCCGAACCCCCAATCACGAATGGCGAGCGACCAGGCAGGCCGCGGATCGCCAGCCGTCGGTCCTGTGCCGCCGGCCCGCTTCACGCTCCCTCCGTCTTCAACTGGTCGCGGCCGATTTCGCCCTCCCAGACCCGGTGGAAGTCCTCCGCCATGTATTGCCCCGTCCTGATCTCGGCGATGCGGTAGGGCGGAAGGGGAACCTCCGCCAGACAGGGGCCGACCTTCCCTTCCTCGCCAAGCCAATGGCCACGCTGCGCCAGCATGAAGTCGAGATTATTGTAGCCGGTTGACTCGCGGCCGTCGTCGAAGTCGTCGCCAGCCGGCACGACGTGCAGAAAGAACGGCGTCTCGACATCTGCCCGTTCGCACGCCTCCTTCACATAGACCAAGGCGTCTTTCGCAAGATAGACGTCGAATCCGCCCGGCTGCGTCGAGTCAGCGCGAATCGCCGGCCTCAACCCGCCGGTCCGTTGCGTCAACGCCTCGTCCAGCACGGCGCGGCGCACGCGCAAAGGTGGCTGATGGCCGTGCTGCAGCGCGAAGACGCTCATGCACGAACCGTCTGCCGTTCTCGTCCATGTGCTGATCGCCTGTTTCTCCGGCGACCCAAAGGTCCATAGCGCGAGTTCGTCCGCGGCGCACTCCAGGGCGAACGCCTGCGCTATCCGCCCCGCTACTGCGAACCCGACACCGTCCGCATTGCGTTCAAGGTCGATGGTCGTCACGCCCTCCCAGACAGGGGCCTCGGCCTTGAACTGGCCTGTGCTCGCCGTGGCGATGGCGTATTTCGGGAGCGGGACCTCCGCCAGACAGGAGCTCCCATCCGCACCCCAGCTTGCCCTCCCCCCGCCGTATTCCTCGAGCATGAAGTTGGCGTTGTTGAAGCCGAGCGACTCACGGCCCTCGTCGAAGTCGTCCGCAGCCGGCACAAGATGCAGAAAAAACCGTGTCTCGACATCCGCCTGCTTGCACAGGTCCTTCACGTAGAACAGCCGTCTTTCCAAGAGATAGACATCGAACTCGCCTTTGATCGCCGGCCGTTTCCCGCCGACTCGAAATGCCACGGCCGCGTCCAGCGCCATGCGCTGTACGCGCACCGGAGAAGACGAGCCCTTCGGAACCACGGCGGCAGTGCTGCACGAGCCGTCCGCCATTCTAGTCCATGTGCTGACAGCGCGTTCCTCCGGCTGCCCGAAGGTCCACGCCGCCACTTCGTCCACCGCGCATTCCGTGGCGAAGGCCTGCGCCAGCCGCCCTTCCGTCAGAAGTCTCGTGCCGTCCGCCTGGCGTTCTAGGAGCATGGCCATCCTCTCCCGGAACCGAGCAGGGCTTTCGTGCGGCGAATAGAGCCTGAACTGCTTTGGACCACGTCGCTGGTGACTGAGACCGTTCGCGTGCGTTTCGAATACCGGGCGAGCATCGCCAGTGAGGCTGTTGGGCGGCTGTCTCTTGTAGAAGATGTTGCCGACGTAGGAGAGACCAAACAAGTCGAACACGTTGTTGCCGCGGTCGGCAAGCGCCTCCTTGTTGCCGTAGGAATTGACCAGCCCGTCGAGGTTCATAACTTGCGCGTGTGCGAAATACCCGACGACGCCGCTGTCGAAGGACCCGACCAATGCGTTCTGCGGCAGCAAGCGGTTCATGGCCGCCACGCCCGAGTACGCATGAAGGTCGCCCTCCCCGTGGAACCGCAACTCGTCGTGCGTGTCCACGAACCGGAACGGCGCGGCGAAGTCCGCCTTGGCGAGCAGCGCCACGCCAACCACGACGATGCCGCCGAAGCGCAGAACGTCGGATGTGCGCGGCAGTCTGCGCCCCAGGACGCAACGCAGGACGTAGAGGCCGACGAAGCACCGCGCGGGCACGACGAGCGCCTCCATCAGATAGGCGGGAATGTAGTACCAAGCGAACTTGCCGAAATCCGGATGCACGAAAAGAACGCTGTACGCGAACTTGGCCAGGTGGCCGGCGGCCAGGCCGAAGACGCCCACCATGAAGGCCAGGAGCAGCCCGCCCTCGCGGCTGCGGAAGCGGCGCGAGAGCGACCAGACCAAGAGCGCGTAGACGCACACCTCCAACGCAATCAGGAGTTCGTCGTCGAAGAAATCCGAGTGCGTAAAGGCATCGAAGTTCGCCGCCAGATCGTAGCCGCCTTCCTCGTGGAACCTCCGGTGCGACCAGAACGCCTTCGTCGCGCCGCTCACCGGCAAGACGCCGCCGAAGACGATGCCGTTGTAGGCGAAGTAGACGAGCATGCCGGCCAAGGCGCCGGCCAGCGGCACCGCGGCCTGCGGCAGCGCGAGTCGAAAACGGGCCAGGCCCGGCGCTCTCGAGGAAGAACCGTTCGTCGCCGTCTCGGCAGCGCCGGGCAGCCGCCCCGTCCACTCGATGAAGCACAGCGCCATTGGCACCGCCACGGCGATGGCGAGGTATTCCAAGCGGGCCCAGGGCAGCGCGAAAAGCACCGCCGCGAGCAGCCAACGCCAGCGCACCGGATCGTGTGCGAAGAGACACACTGCCAGGAACAGCAGCCCCAGCGTGAACAGCGCCAACGCGGACTCCATGCCCAACAACATGCCGGGCTGCGCATAGAGCGCCGGCAGCGCGGCGAACAGCAGAATCCACGGCAGCCGCGCCACCCGCGCCGCCACGGCCACCAATGCCACTCCGCCAGCGAGCAGCATGATCTCGAACGCCTTGACGGCGAACAGCGCCTCGGTCTTGTCGAACACCCAGTAGAAGGGCGTGACCGCGAACAGCCACAGCGGGTGGTAGCCGTTGGTGCGCGTGAGGCCGCCGTCGAAGGTCGAGAACCGCCCCTCGGCCATGTGATGGGCGATCTGGAAGTAGTAGTACGCGTCGTCCCGGAAGCCGTCGCGGACCAGGTTGAGCAGGTCGAAGCGGTGGAGCATGTCCCAGGCGAAGGCCGCTCCGTAGCCCAGGATGCCGAGGACGAACAACGCGAACGGCGCGAAGCGCAGCCACCGAATGTCGCCCGCCGACCCGCGCCGCCGTCCATGAGCACCGAACGGCCAAGCCGGCGGCGGACTGCCCGGCGCCCGTCCCCTGTCGCCAGCCCGCTTCAAGCCCCCTCCGTCGTCAGCCGGTCGCGGCCGATTGCGCCTTCCCAGACCCGGCGGAAACTCTCCTCCACCATGTACTGCCCGGTCCTGATCTCGGCGATGCCATAGCGCGGCAAGGGAACCCTCGCCAGACAAGGGCTCCCGTCCTCGCCGGACCAGCCGCCGTGACGCTCCAGCATGAAATCGGCGTTGTTGTAGCCGAGCGGCGCTCTGCCGTCGTCGAAGTCGTCCCCGGCCGGCACCAGATGCAGGAAGAACGGCGTCTCCGCATCCGCTTGCCCGCAGGCCTCCCGCGCGTAGATCAAGGCGCCGCCCGCGAGCCAGACGTCGAATCCGCCAGGGTGCGCCGAGTCGCCCCGGATCGCCGGCGGGCGGCCTCCGCTCAGACCGGCGACGGCTTCGCGCCATGCCGCGCGTCGCGCGCGCACCGGCTGAGAGTGGCCGTCCGGCAGTGCGACGACGTTGCTGCATGAACCGTCCGCCCTTCTCGTCCACGTGCCGACCGCCCCGAACGTCGCGCCGAAGGTCCACGTCACCACTTCGTCCGCAGCGCATTCCGTGGCGAACGCCTGCGCCGTGCCGGGCCCCACCAAGAGCCCGACGCCTTGCGCCGTCCGCGGAAGATCGAGTGGGATGTCGCCCGCCCAAATACGGCCGTCCGCCGTGTATTGGCCGGTCCATCATGCGAGAGGTCATGGACCTTGAAATAGAGCGCGATGTGGTAGTCGTGTCGGTGATCGCGGGGAGTCTGGTGCAACTGAAACAAGGGACGGTAGCCGCTGGGCCTCTCCGCATAGACCGTGCTGAAGTAGACGTCGCCGATGTAGGACACTCCAAGCCGCCCGTAGTCGACCCGCTGGTAGTCGAAGCCGCCGTCTTCCAATGTGCGCTTGTAGCCGTAGGAGTTGACCAGTCCGTCCAGGTTCATGACCTTGCGGCCCGAGAAGTACCCGACGATGCCGCTGTTCCAAGCGCCAACCAGCGCATCCTTCGGCAGCAAGCGGCCCATGACCACAGCGCCCATGTACCGATGAACGAGCGGGCCGTGATCCAGCGACTCCCGTTTCGAATCGACGACTCGAAACGGCTTGGCAAAGTCGACATGGGCAAGACAAGCCGCGCCGGCCGCGACGACCGCGACCAAGCACAGGGCGTCGGTTGCGCGGGGCAGTCTCCGCCCGAGGATGCAGCGCAGGAGGTAGATGCCGACGAAGCACCGCACCGGAACGACGAGCGTCCCCAGCAGATAGCCTGGGGCGAAGTACCAGTTCCTCAGTCCGACGTCTGGATGCATGAAGAGCACGTTCCACGCGAATTGGGCCAAGTGGCAAGTCGCCAAGCCCGACACGCCCACCATGAAGGCCAGCAGCAGCCCGCCCTCGCGGCTGTGGAAACGGCGGGAGAGCCGCCAGACCAGAAACGCGTAGACGCAGACCTCGAGCGCGATCAAGACCTCGTCGTCGAAGGCCCGCGAACGCGCGATGCCATGGAAGCTCTCCGCCAAGTCGTAGCCGCCATCCTTGCGCCACCCGACCTGCGACCAGAGCGCCTTGATTGCTCCGCTCACCGGCACGATGCCGCCGAAGACGATGCCGTTGTAGGCGAAGTAGACGAGGACGCCGGCGATCGCGGCGGCAAGTGGCACTGCGCCCGGCAGCCGCAAGCGCAGGAGACCCGCGTCCTCGGGCGAGGATGGCGAGGAAGAGCCCTTGGCAACGGCTGAGGGAGAACACGAGAATCGACCCGACCACTCGAGGAAGCACAGTGCGCCCGCCACTGCCACCGCGACGACGCATTCCAGACGCACCCAAGGCAGCGCGAATACAACCGCCGCGAGCGGCCAGCGCCACCGCGCCGGATCGGTCGCGAAGAGGCACGCGGCCAGCATCAGCAGCCCCAGCGCGAACAACACCAAGGCGGCCTCCATGCCCCACAGCATGCCGCTGCGCACATAGAGCGCCGGCAGAACGGCGAACAACAGAATCCACGGCAGCCGCGCCACGCGCGCCGCGCCGGCGACCAATGCCACGCCGCCAGCGAGCAGCATGATCTCCGCCGCCTTGATGGCGAACAGCGCCTCGGTCTTGTCGAACAGCCAATAGAAGGGCGTGATCGCGAACATCCACAGCGGGTGGTAGCCGTTGGTGCGCGCGATGCCGTCGAAGGTCGAGAACCGCCCCTCGGCCATGTGGTGGGCGATCTGGAAGTAGTAGAACGCGTCGTCCTTGAAGCCGTCGCGGATCAGGTTGAGGAGGTCGAAGCGATCCAGCGTGTACCAGGCGAAGGCGGCCCCGAAGGCCAGGACGCCGACGACGAACAGCGCGAACGGGGCAAAGCGCAAGGGCGCCAGACTGCCGGCGGCGACTAGCCAACGCGGGCGGAGGCCAGATGGCGGGAGGGTGCGGCTGCTCCCCGAAGACGCGCCGCTCACGGCAATTCGGTCGCACCCATCAATGCCCGGTCGATTTCCCGCGCGGCTTCGCGGCCTTCGTTGATGGCGCGCACGACGAGGGACTGGCCGCTGCGGCAGTCGCCGGCGGCGAAGACCTTGGGGTGGCTGGTGCGGTAGGCGCCCTTCTGCGCCTTGTAGTTCGAGCGGGCGTCCAGTTCCAGCCCGAGGGCGTCGCTCACCGCCTGCTCGGGGCCGCGAAAGCCCATCGCCAGCAGCACCAGATCGGCGTCCCACGCTTTCTCCGAACCCTCCACCTTGGAGAAGCGGCCGTCCGCCATTTCGAAATCCGCTGCCAGCAACGAGACGACTCGGCCGTCGCCGTTGCCGCGGAACTCGACAGCCGAGGTGCGGTACACGCGCGGGTCCGCGTTGAACTTGGCGGCCGCTTCTTCGTGGCCGTAGTCCACGCGCGCGATGAAGGGCCACGTGGGCCAGGGATTGTCGGCGGCGCGCTCGGCAACCGGTTCGGGAACAATCTCGAAATTCGTCAGCGTCTTGCAGCCGTGGCGCATGGCCGTGCCGATGCAGTCCGTGCCGGTGTCGCCGCCGCCGATGACGACGACGTTCCTGCCTTTGGCGTCGATGTAGGCGCCGTCTTCGTGGTTGCTGTCGAGCAGGCTCTTGGTGTTGGCGCCGAGGAACTCCATGGCGAAATGCACGCCGTCGAGGTCGCGGCCCGGAATCGGCAGGTTGTTCGGCACCGTGGCGCCGGTGGCGAGCAGCAGCGCATCGGCGCGTTCCGCCAGCTCCGCGACAGAGACCGAACCGGCGTCGCCGGCACCGACGTCGGCGTTCACCACGAACTCCACGCCCTCCGCGGCCATGAGGTCCACCCGCCGCTGCACGATGCCCTTGTCCAGCTTCATGTTGGGGATGCCGTACATCAGCAGGCCGCCGATGCGGTCCGCGCGTTCGTACACCGTCACCGCATGGCCAGCCTTGTTGAGCTGGGCGGCAGCGGCCAATCCCGCCGGGCCGGAGCCGACCACCACGACCTTCTTTCCCGTGCGGGATTCGGGGGGCTTGGCCACCACCCAGCCTTCCTCGAAGCCGCGGTCGATGATGGCCATCTCGATGTTCTTGATGGTCACCGCCGGATCGGTGATGCCGAGCACGCAGGAACCTTCGCAGGGCGCCGGGCAGACGCGGCCCGTGAACTCCGGGAAGTTGTTCGTCTTGTGCAGGCGATCCAGCGCGTCCCGCCAGTGCCCGCGGTAGACGAGATCGTTCCATTCCGGAATCAGATTGTGGATCGGACAGCCGCTGCGCCCATGCGCCATGTCCGGCGCCTGGCAGAACGGCACGCCGCAGTCCATGCAGCGGGATGCCTGGGTGGTCAGCCGCTCGACATCGTGCGCCGTGTAGATCTCCTCGAAGTCCGCAATGCGCTCCACCGCATTGCGATACGGCGCCGCGTCGCGCTCGAACTCCTTGAAGCCGGTCGGCTTACCCATTGGCTGCCCTCAGCTCGTCCAACTCGCGCCTCATGGAAGCACATAGTGTGTAGACGCGAACACCCAGCTTGTCCGCAAGCTCGCGGAGCTTCCGGGAGACCTTGATCTCGACGACAAGCAACGATTCCACCTTGGACGGAAAGTGCAGCTGGTCGTCGGACACGGAATGGGGGTCTCTTTCGGCAGGGTTCCCCGCCTTCACCTCCGCTTCGCCAGCAGCAGCGTACTTGATCGACTGGTAGATCCCTCGTTCTATGTCCTTGTCATTTGACGTGTGTGACTTGACCTCGATGTGCCAGATCTTCCTCGCGTTCCAAGCGGAGACGTCCACACTGTCGCCGCTCTTGAGCGGGTATTCCATCTGACGCCTCTTCACCCTAGCCTTGCATACTCTCGCAGCAACTTCGTGGATATATTCCTTCAAGGTCTTGTGACTCGGCCCTTCACCCGGTCCGCCAAACTCCGCATCTTGGACAGTTTGACCGACAGCGGCGAGGCTAGGGTTCTCCTTAGCATAGTTACGAGCATCGTCGACCGACTCGGGGAAGTGTTTGCGTACAAGCTCCTGACCGCGAGAGGTAGCGTATAGCTTGCCGTCTCTACGTCGTTCCAAGAACTGAGCGGATTCCAACCACCCCCTGCGCTTTTGGATTTGATTTGTTGTATCGCCCGTCAGTCCGCACTCCGTACCAAGCTCGTACAGCTCTTCCACCGTTTTCCCATCGCGAGCGTCCCTCAACATCTCCAAGACGTAGACCACGTTTTCATTGATGATCTCGACTACTCGACGATCCCGGTTCCTCCCCCTAGGGAACGTGCATTCGATGCGGCCGTCGTCATATTTCTTCAAAAGGCCAGAGTTGATGAGCGAATTGATGTACGGCCTACTTACCTTAGACGGAGCATTGTACTGCTTGCTGTACCAAGACTTGAGATCCTCCACAGTCAAGGCCGGCGTGGAGTCGACATATTGCCGGATGTCCTCGAGCGTCTTGATGTGGCCTTTGTTGCCACCGTGCAACGGTTGTATGGACTGCACCATCCGGTCTCCCCTCGTCAACCACCGCTTGCTGCGGGTTCTAGAACGCGGTGTTCCGCCAGGGCCGCCCTGCGACCGTCGAGGACGCGCTTGTAGTCCCTGGGCATCACTTTCACGAACCAGCCGACCGCGCCCTGCCAATCGTCCATCAGCCGTTGCGCGACGGCGGAGCCGGTGTACTGCAAGTGCTTCTCGACGAGCGTGCGCAGTTCCCGCTCGTCTGCGTCGGCGACGAGCGGTTCCAGATCCACCAGCGCCGGGTTGCAGCGTTCGGCGAACGTGGCGTCTTCGTCGAGCACGTAGGCGATGCCGCCGCTCATGCCGGCGGCGAAGTTGCGGCCGGTGGGGCCGAGCACGACCACGCGCCCGCCGGTCATGTATTCGCAGCCGTGGTCGCCGACGCCCTCCACCACGGCGTTGGCGCCGCTGTTGCGGACGCAGAAGCGCTCGGCGGCGATGCCGCGGAAGAAGCACTCGCCGGAGGTGGCGCCGTAGAGGACGACGTTGCCGATGAGGATCTGGCTTTCCGCTTGGAACCGGCTGGCCTTGGGCGGATAGACGATCAGCCTCCCGCCGGAGAGCCCCTTGCCCACGTAGTCGTTGGCGTCGCCTTCCACTTCCATCGTCACGCCCTTGGCCAGCCAAGCGCCGAAGCTCTGGCCGGCGCTGCCGGCGAACTTGAAGTGGATGGCGCCGTCGGGAAGCATCCGCGGGCCGACGCGACCCACGATGTGGTTGGAGAGCATGCCGCCGACCACGCGGTTGACGTTCACGATCGGCAGCTCGCAACGCACTGGCTCGCCGCGCGCAATCGCCGGTTCCGCCAGTTCGATCAGCTTGTTGTCCAAGGCGTTCGCCAAGCCGTGGTCCTGGTCGTGGATGCGGTACACGCCCAGGCAGTTCTCCGGCTCGGGCGCTTTGGCGAGCACGGCGGAGAAGTCCAGGCCCTTCGCCTTCCAATGCGCCACCGCTGCATCCGCTTGCAGCAGGTCGGCGCGGCCGATCATCTCGTTCACCGTGCGCAGGCCGAGCTTGGCCATGATGCGGCGCAGTTCCTTGGCCACCATGAAGAAGTAGTTGACGACGTGCTCCGGCGCGCCGGCGAACTTCGCCCGCAGTTGCGGGTCCTGGGTGGCGATGCCCACCGGGCAGGTGTTCAGATGGCACTTGCGCATCATGATGCAGCCGAGCGCGATCAAGGGCGCGGTGGCGAAGCCGAACTCCTCGGCGCCGAGCAGGGCGGCGATGGCCACGTCGCGCCCGGTCTTCAACTGGCCGTCGGTTTGCAGCACCACCCGCGAGCGCAGGTTGTTCATCACCAGCGTCTGGTGCGTCTCGGCGATGCCGAGTTCCCAAGGCACGCCGGCGTGTTTGATGGAGGTGAGCGGCGAAGCGCCGGTGCCGCCGCTGTCGCCGGCGATCACCAGGTGGTCCGTGCGCGCCTTCACCACCCCCGCGGCAACGGTGCCGACGCCGATGGCGGCGCCCAGCTTGACGCTGATGCGCGCCAGCGGATTGCCGTTCTTCAAGTCGTGGATGAGCTGCGCGATGTCCTCGATGGAGTAGATGTCGTGGTGCGGCGGCGGGCTGATGAGGCCCACGCCGGGCGTGGAATGGCGAATGGAGGCGATGGTGTCGTCCACCTTGCGCCCCGGCAGTTCGCCGCCCTCGCCGGGTTTCGCGCCTTGGACGATCTTGATCTGCAGCTCGTCCGCATTGGCCAGGTAGTTCACCGTCACGCCGAAGCGCCCGCTGGCCACCTGCTTGATGGCCGAACGCTTGGAGTCGCCGTTCTCCAGCGGAATGAACCGCTGCGGGTCTTCGCCGCCTTCGCCGGTGTTGGACTTGCCGCCGATGCGGTTCATGGCAATCGCCAGGCTCTCGTGGGCTTCCTTGGAGATGGAGCCGAAGCTCATCGCGCCGGTGGCGAAGCGGCGCACGATGGCGCCCTCGCTCTCCACTTCGTCGAGCGGGATTTCCTGTGTTGCGTCCTCTTTGAACTGCAGCAGGCCGCGCAGCGTGGAGCGGCGCGTGGCTTCGTCGTTGGCCTGCGCGGCGAAGCGCCAATAGGCGTCTTCGTCGTTGCCGCGCGCCGCCACCTGCAAGTTGGCGATGGATTCCGGATCCCACATGTGCGTGTCGCCGTGCCGCCGCCAGTGGAAGTCGCCCGGATTGGGCAGCACCGGCAGCGACACCACGCCCTGGGGCGGATAGCCGAACGCGTGGCGGCGCTGCATTTCCTCCGCCAGCACGTCGAAGCCCACGCCCTGCACGCGGCTCGCGGTGCCGGCGAAGCAGCGCCGCACCACGTCTTCGGCAAGGCCCACGGCCTCGAAGATCTGCGCCCCCTTGTAGGACTGCAAGGTGGAGATGCCCATCTTGGCCATCACCTTCAACATGCCCTTGGCGACGCCTTTCTTGTACGCCTCCACCACGTCCGCATCGGTCTCGACATGTTCGGCGTCTGCCAGATAGCCGTTGCGCCGCGCGTCCCACAGCGCCTCGAAGGCGAGATAGGGATTCACCGCGTCGGCGCCGAATCCCACCAGCAGGCAGTGGTGATGCACTTCCCGCGCTTCGCCGGTCTCGACCACCAGGCCGACCCTCGTCCGGCTGGTCGTGCGCACGAGGTGGTGATGCACGGCGCCGGTGGCGGCCAAGGCGCTGATCGGCACGCGCTCGGCGCCGATGTTGCGGTCCGAGAGCACCAGCAGGGCGATGCCCTCGGCAATCGCCGCGCTCGCCTCGGCGCAGATGCGGTCGAGGGCGGCGAGCAGCCCGGCGCGTCCCGAACCGCGCTCGTTGGTGATGTCGAGGGTGCGCGACTGCCAGCCGCGATGGTTCATCGCCTGAATCGCAGCGAGCTCTTCGTTCGAGAGGATGGGATGCGATGCGCGCAAGCGGTGGGCGTGTTCTTCCGAGACCTCCAGCAGGTTGCGCTCCGGGCCGATGTAGCACTCCAGCGCCATCACCACTTCTTCGCGGATGGAATCGATGGCCGGGTTGGTGACTTGCGCGAACAACTGCTTGAAGTAGTCGTACAACATGCGCGGCTTGTCGGACATCACCGCCAGGGCGCTGTCGTTGCCCATCGAGCCGAGGGGGTCGCGCAGTTCCGTCACCAGCGGCAGCAGCATGAACTGCATCGTCTCCGCGGTGTAGCCGAACGCCTGCATCCGCGGCAGCAGGGTCGCTTCGTCCAAGCCGGACGCCTTGGCCGTGGGCAGGTCGGACAAATCCAGCCGCTGGCGTTCCAGCCATGCGCCGTAGGGGCGGCGCTTCGCCCACTCGGTCTTGATTTCTTCGTCCGGGATCATGCGCCCGGCGTCGAAGTCGATGAGGAAGATCTTGCCCGGCTGCAAGCGGCCCTTGGCGACCACGCGCTCCGGCGGCACGTCCACCACGCCCACCTCGGAGGCCATGATGCACAGGTCGTCGTCGGTGACGTAGTAGCGCGAGGGGCGCAGGCCGTTGCGGTCGAGCACCGCGCCGATGTAGGTGCCGTCGGTGAAGGCGATGGAGGCCGGGCCGTCCCACGGTTCCATCAGGCAGGAGTTGTACTCGTAGAAGGCGCGCTTCGCAGCACCCATGGCGGCGTCCTGCTGCCACGCCTCGGGAATCATCATCAGCACGGCTTCCTGCAACGTGCGGCCGGTCATCAGCAGGAACTCGAGGACGTTGTCGAAGGTGCCGGAATCCGAGCAGTCCGCCTCGACCACCGGAAACAGACGCGCCAGGTCGGCGCCGAACAGATCGCTTTCCATCACGCCCTGGCGGGCGTTCATCCAGTTCTTGTTGCCGAGCAGGGTGTTGATTTCGCCGTTGTGGCTCATGAAGCGGTTGGGCTGGGCGCGATCCCAGGACGGAAAGGTGTTGGTGGAAAAGCGCGAATGCACCATCGCCAGATGCGACTCGTAGTCGCCGTCCTGCAGGTCCGGATAGAAGGGGAAGAGCTGGTGCGGCGTGAGCATCCCCTTGTAGATGACCACCTTGGCGGACAGGCTCACGAAGAACAGCAGTTGCCGCTGCGTCAGCGTTTCGTCGCCGCGCAGCCGATGCGTCGCCGCCTTGCGGATGAGATAGAGCTTGCGCTCCAGGGCATCGCCTTCCACGCCGTTGGCGGCGATGAACAGCTGCTCCATCGCCGGCATCGAGGCGCGCGCCGCGCTGCCGATGTCCGCCGCGTCCGGCGCCGTCGGCACGTCGCGCCAGCCGAGCAGGCGCTGCCCGGCGCTGGCGATTTCCTGCTCGACGACCGCCTTGCAGCGGGCGCGTTCGCCGGCGTCCCGGGGCAGAAAGACGATGCCTGCGCCGTAGCGCCCGGGCGGCGGCAGTTCCACGCCGAGGGCGGCCTTGACGACTTTGGCCAGAAACCTGTGCGGCAAGGCCGTGAGCACGCCAGCGCCGTCGCCGGTGTTCGCCTCGAAGCCGAGGCCGCCGCGATGCACCATGCAGCAGTTCATGTGCTCGGCGGTCTCGACGATGCGGCGGCTTGCCCGCCCCTTGATGTCGCAGACGAAGCCGACGCCGCAGGCGTCCTTCTCCCGCGCCGGATCGTAGAGGCCCTGTGGACTCGGCAGGCCCAGGGCGAGTTGCTGGCGAAGGTTCTTCATGAGTCTCTCTTGCGAGGAGCGCACCCCCATGCTTTAGGGGGCTCCCGCTTGCTCCGCAGGCGCTCCCGCACGCCTCCGACGTGCCGCAAGCAAACACGGAAGTTCGCAGAAAACGTCGCGACTCGCAAGCGTGGCGTAGGATTGGCGCATGGCTTCGAGAACCGCGAGAGACGCTTTCGCCGTCGTCGTCCACACCTTCGTCTGGGACGACGACGGCCGGCTGCTGATGCTGCGCCGCGCCAACACCGGGCTGATGGACGGGCGCTTTACGTTGCCCGGCGGCCACCGGCAACGGAGCGAGACGGTCGTCGACGCAGCCGTGCGGGAGTGCCGCGAAGAAGCCTGCGTCGCCATCGACGCGATTCGCCCGGTCGCCGTGCTGCCCTATGCGGAGGGCGTGAACTTCCTGTTCGAGACGACGGCCTGGCACGGCTCGCCGGCCATCGGCGAACCGGAGCGCTGCGACGGGCTCTCCTTCGCGCCAGCCGACCAGCTGCCAACGCCCACGGCGCCCTTCGTTGCAACCGCCCTCGAGTGCCTCCGCGCCAAGCGCTGGTACCGGGAGCGGCCCGGCGGAGAAGGCGCGCGTCTGCACGGCGGCGGGCCGCCGTAGCGTCTTGCGCGATGCGCTGGCGAAGACTGCCGGGCTCGAACGCCGTCGCGTGTGGAATCGTGGCGCTGTGCGCCGGCGTCTCGCCGGCGTCCGCCGCTGCCGCGCCGCGAGACGAGCCGACACCAAGCGTCGGCCCCCGCCTTGCGGAGAGCGATGCGGTTGTTCCCCCCGGCATCGATCTCGCCTTGACCGACGCCATTGCGCTCGCCATGCGCAACAACCGGCGCTTGGTGAACGGGCGCCTCGACCGTGCGGTGCAGCGCTTCGCCCTCGTCGTCGCCGAGGACAAGTTCAAGCCGGACGTCAACATCGGTTCCTTCCAGCGATTCGAGACCGAAGAGGGGGGCTGGGCGCGCGACGACTACGGCGCGACCGTGGCGGCAACGCTGCGCCTTCCCACGGGCGCGCGCCTCGATCTCGTCAACGCCGTGGCCGGCGGCGGATTCGGCGCGCCGGGCTTCGACGGCGCCTTGACGCTGCGCTTCACGCAGCCCTGGCTCAAGGGCGGCGGCATCCGCGTCAATACCGCCTCGGTGCGCATCGCCCGCGCCACCGAGCGAATCGACGCGCTGGTTTTCGAACGCGCCATCGGCGACGTCGCGACCGCCGTGGTGGTGGCGTATCGGAATCTGCTGCAGGCGGAGCAGCGCGTGGGCATCAGCGCGCGCTCGCTGCAACGCGCTCAAGACTTGCTGGCCACGAATCGCGCCCTCATTCGCGCCGGCCGCATGGCCGAGCTGGAAGTGGTGCAGGCCGAAGCGGACGTCGCCGAGCGGGAACTGGTGCTCGTGGGCGCGGAGAACCGTCTCGACAGGGCGCGTCTGACGCTGATCGACACCCTGGATGTCGATACCGACGCGGTCCTCCACCCCACGGAGACGTTGAACGTCGATCGGGCGCGCTCCGCCGGGGCCCGGCGCATGGCGGAACATTGCGCCAGTACGCCAAACGGGGCCGCAGCCGAAGGGAGGGCGCGGAACACGCCGCCGGCCGGCAACTGCCAGGCGGCGCCGGCGCCCATGATCGCCTTGGCGCTGGAGAACCGCCCGGAATACCAGCAAGCCCTGCTGCGCGTGCAGAATGCCGAAGCCCAACTCCTGCTCGCCAGGAACAACCGGCTCTGGGACCTCTCGACCACGGTTGCCATGGACGTCGGCGCCAGCGCCGACTCCTTCGGCGTCGCCTTCGACCGGCCCTTCGGCCTCGTTCCCGACGACGATCTGCGCGTGGCGCTGCGGCTCGACGTGCCCATCGGCGAGGTTGCCGCCAAGCAGCGCCACCTCAACGCCCGCGCCAGCCTTGCACGGGCGCGCACGGACTTGGCCGAACTGCGTCAATCCATCGACATCGACGTCCGCAACGCCGTGCGCGACGTCGATGCGCGGCTGCGGCAGGTGGCGCTGGCCTCCCGCGCCAGCGAACTGGCGGCGCGCAAACTCCAAGCCGAAAGACAAAAACTGAACTTGGGGCTGACCACCAATTTCCGCATGATTCGCTTCGAGGACGACCTGGTGCGCGCGCAGAACAGCGAGCTGGAAGCCACCATCTCCTACCTCAACGCGCTTGCGTCGTTGGATCAGACCCTCGGCACCACGCTGCAAACCTGGGGACTCGAAGTGGAAGGCGTGGAACGCCTTGGCGACGCCGACGCCGCCTGGGACGGCGCCTTTGGAACAACGGCCCCGCGATGACGCGCCGCGACTCTTCCGTCCATGGCGAGATCCTGGCGCACATGAGCGACGGCGTGCTGAGCGTCGATGGCGATGGACGCATCATGACGTTCAATCCCGCCGCCGCGCGTCTGCTCGGCGTTTCCGCCGCCGCCGCCCTCGACCACACGCTGGCCGAGCTGTTCCTCACCAAGGCGGGTTTCGACGACTTCAACCAAGCGATCATCGACGCGGTGCAGGGCGTGGCGGCGAGCGAACCCCGCACCGTCGAAGTGCGGGTCGACGACGCAGTCCGCCTGTTCACGCTCACCACGTCCTACTTGCGCACGGACGGCGACGAGGAGAAGCGCGGCGTCATCGCCGTGTTCGCGGACGTCACGCAGGTCATGGCGCTGCAGCAGAGCGAACGGCGTCTGGCGCAAACGCTGGAAGCGCAGCACGCCGAACTGCAAAGCGCCTACCGGGAACTGGAGGAGAGCAACCAGACGCTCGGCACGGCGCTAAGGAAGGTGCAGGCCGCGCGGGCGGTGGCGACGACGTTCGTAATCGGCCTCTTCGTGCTCGTCGGCGCCGTCGCCTGGCACTCGCCGCTGGCGCCAGCGTCCGCGCCAGGGGCCGATCCCAACGCCGCGGCCGCGACCGACGGCGCCACGATCACCGTCGCACCCGAGCGCCTGATCTCCACGATCTCCGTGTTCGGGCGCTTGGCGCCGCGCCGAGAAGTGCTGGTGACGAGCCCCGCCGCCGGCAAAGTGGCCGAGGCGCGCTTCCAGTACGGCGAGCGCGTCGCCGTCGGCCAGCACCTGCTGAAGCTCGACACCACCGAGATCGAGCGCGAACACCGGGAAGCGCTTGCGGCGCACATCAACGCCGCCAAGAACTTGGCGGAGCTCGAGGACTGGGCGAACAATCCGGAGATGGCGCGGGTTCGCCGCGACCTCAGCAAGGCCCGGCTGGCGCTCGACAACCAGAAGAACACGCTCGAGCAGACCGCTCTCCTGCTGGAACAGGGGATCGTCTCGGCCGCCGAGCACGACGCCGCCCGGCGGCAATACGAGAGCCAGCGACTCGACTACGAGCTGCTCGAACGGGATCGGCAGACCGTGCTGGCCAAGGGCGACGCCGACGCCCAGGAAGTGGCGCGCCTGGAGTTGGAAAACGCTCGTATTCGCGTGCGCCGCCTAGAGGAAACACTCGCCAACGCGAGCATCGCGGCGCCGATTGCCGGCGTGTTGCTGCAGCCCGCCCAAACCAGCCTCGGCCAGGAGGAACGGTTGCTGGTGCGCGGCCAAGTCGTCGCCCAGGGCCAACCCTTGTTCACCATTGGCGACGTCGAAGGATTGTCCGTGCGCGGCTGGGTGGACGAAGTCGATGTCGACAAGATCCGCCTGGCGCAAGCCGTCGTGGTGCGCGGCGACGCCTTCCCCGACTTGGAACTGCGCGGCGCCGTCTCGCACGTCTCGCGCCAGGCTCGGCAGGGCGCGCCGAGGGAAGCCCCGACGTTCGAGTTCGTGGCGACGGTCGATGGGCTCAAAGCCGCCGAGCGCGGGTCTTTGCGGCTCGGCATGTCCGCCAAGGTCGAAATCGTGGTGGCCGACAAACCCGACGCGCTGCTGGTGCCGATCTCCGCCGTGCAGATCCAAGGCGACGAGACATGGCTGCGCATCCACGACCCGCGCGGTGGCGGCATCGAACGTCGCCGCGTGCAAACGGGCACGACGACGTTGACCAAAGTCGAAATCGTGAGCGGCCTGCGCGCCGGCGAAGCGGTCTTGCTGGCGGCCGCCGGCGCCGCCTGAAGCCGATGCGCACCGAGGCGCTGCTGCGGCTGCGGGCAATTCGCAAGACCTATTCGGTGGGGCCGGTCGAGACCGAAGTGCTCCGCGGCGTCGATCTGGACGTGGCGCGGGGCGACCTGCTCTCCATGATGGGGCCGTCCGGCTGCGGCAAATCCACGCTCATGAACGTCGTGGGCCTCTTGGACCGTCCGACCAGCGGGGCCTATTGGTTTGCCGGACGGGAAGTGACCGAACTCGACGACGACGCCTTGTCCGCCATCCGCAACTTGAAGATCGGTTTCGTGTTCCAAACGTTCAATCTGCTCCCCCGGCTGACCGCCGAGGAGAACGTGGGCTTGCCGCTGGTCTACCGTGGGCTCGGCGAGCGGGAGATCCGCGAACGGGCGCGCGCCGGCTTGCACCGCCTCGACATGGGCGACTGCGCGGACCGACGGCCGAACGAGCTCTCCGGCGGACAACAGCAGCGGGTGGCGATCGCGCGCGCCCTCGTCGGCGAGCCGGACGTCGTTCTGGCGGACGAACCGACCGGCTCCTTGGACGCCGACACCGGCCGCGACATCATGCAGCTGCTCATCCGTCTGAACGCGGACCGACAGCTGACCATCATCGTCGTCACCCACGACTTGGCGGTGGACCGCCTCTGCGCCCGCCGGGCGCGCATTCGCGACGGCGTGCTGCGCGAGCACGGCGCGGACGCTGCATGAAGCCGACCACGGCCGCCTTCGCCGCGGCGCGGCGATCCATCGCCAAGCTGCTGGCCGCGTCCACGGCCGCGCTTGGCCGGCTGCGACATGCCCGCGTCGCGGCGCTCAAGGCCGATGTCAAGCAAGCGCTCGTGAGCCTCAACGTCAACCGCCAGCGCACGGTGCTGGCGCTGGTCGGCTTGGCGGTCGGCGTCGCTGCGGTCACTGCGATGGTGTCCGTCGGCGCCACCGCCAGGGCCGAGGCGCTCAAGCGCTTCCAGGATTTGGGCACGGAGACGATCTTGATCCGCAAACGGCCGGGCGATCCCGGGCAGCGCGCGTCGGCGGTCATTCGCGCCGAGGACGCGGCGACCTTGCCGGCGCAAGCCGCCACCATCGCCGCCGCGGCGCCAGGGCTGCAGGTGTTCGGCGCCCTCGCGTACGCCGGCCGTTCTCTCGGCACCAAGGGCATTGTCGGCGCCGCCGAAGCGCTTGCGGAGCTGAACAAGCTGCGGCCAAGCGCTGGCCGCTTCCTCTCCGACTTGGACGCGCAGCGGCAGTACTGCGTCGTCGGCCATGCCATCGCGCAAGCCATGCGCGGCGCCGGCGCAAGCCAAGTCGTGGGCGAGTCGGTGACGCTCGCCGGACGCATCTACACCGTGGTCGGCGAACTGGCGCAGACGCCGAGATCCAGCCTGCGCCCGTTCCGCGCCGACGAGGCGGTCTTCGTGCCGATCACAACGGCGCAGCGCGTCTTTCGCTCGGAGATCCAGTTCGTGGTTGCGCGCATGCGCGCCGGCGCCGATCATCGCCATGCGGCCGCCGAGGCGCAGGCGCACTTCCAGAACCGCGTGCGCGGTTTGCGCGTGGACGCCCGCACCGCCGACGATCTCATCGCCGCGCTGCGCAAGCAGATGCGCCTGTTCACCCTGCTGCTGGCGGCGGTTGGCGGCATCGCCTTGGTGGTTGGCGGCGCCGGCGCCATGAACGTGATGCTCGCGGCGGTCGCCGAACGGCGCCGCGAGATCGGCGTGCGCCGTGCTTTGGGCGCTCGTCGGCGCGACATCCGCAACCAGTTCCTCGTCGAGGCGATCGCGCTGTCCTTGGCTGGCGGCGCACTCGGCGTCGTGCTGGGCGTGGCGGTTCCGGTGGCGATCTGCGCCTACGCCGGCTGGGACTTCCTCGCCTCCCCGACTGCGATGCTGGCAGGCTTTGGCGTGGCTTCCGGCGCCGGCGTCTTCTTCGGCGCCTACCCGGCGCGCCGCGCCGCCGGGCTGGACCCGATCGCCGCCCTGCGGGCGCAGTAGCGGCCCCGGCTCAGCATTCGCTTGCTCTTTCGGCAGGCGCGGCGCTATGGTCGGCCTTGCAACGGTTTCGCGTTCGTTCTTCCTTCGAGGAGAGGAGGCTTCATCATGCGCTTCTACGCCAAGTTCATCTTCGCCGCTTTTGCCGCACTGGCCGTTTTGGCGCCGGCCGCTGGCGGGCAGCAAGACGCCGACGTCAAGGTCAGCGTCGTCAACAACACCAATACGCCTGCCGTCGACAGAGAGCAGCCGGGAGGAGGACGGACTACCGTGTATGCCGAGGGCTACCTGACTGTCGACTGCGGCGGCACTGCGCGAGAGGTCGGGAGCGACACAACGCTCATCCTGACTTGCTCGACGACCGACACGGAGTCGTTCAACGTAACGTACAACGTCGTTGGCTTCAGCGGCACCGCCACGATCCACTGCGACTCCGACGACACCCACTTCACCGACGACAGCGAGGTCACGCTGACCTTCAAGGGCAGCGGGGCGGCCGTCACCTTTACCCAATCCTGCACAAATACATGAGTGCCGCGACCCGGCACCGGGCCAAGCGAAGCAACTCGAACGTGACCCGAGAGGGCTAGCCGCCGTCCCCGCTGTCGGAGTCGGTGCAGGACTTGGTGAAGGAGACCGAACTGCCGCTGCCCGTGAACGTCAGCGTCGCCGAGCTTTGGCAGTCGATGTCGGCGGTGCCGTAGTGGATGTTCTCGATGCCCAAGTGCGAGGAGTAGGTCAACGTCAGCGATTCGCTGCCGGATACCGAGCAGTTGACGACCACCGTTTGGTCCTGCTCCACGGGTTGAAACGCATGGCCGTCGCAGCTGACCGGCAAGAAACCCGCCGGTATTCTCGTTTGGCCCGCGGGCGCCGGCGTGGTCGTGTTGTTGACGACGGTAATGGCGACGTCGCGCGATTCGGCCGCCCAAGCCGTGCTCGCTGGCGTCAAGAACGCCAGCGCCGCGACGGCGCAGTTGAGGAAGTCGCGGAAGCGATTTCGCATGGCAGTCTCCAATGTCCTGCTGCGGGGCGCTAGCCCAGGTTGCTGCAGGATTGCGTAAAGGTGACCGAACTGCCGCTGCCGCTGAAGGTCAGCGTGACGGTGCTGTCGTCGATGAAGTCGGGCCGTTCCGCGAGCCCGCAGTCGATCGTGATGGTGCCGCGGTAGCCGATGCCGAAGTAGCTCAGCACCAGCGACTCGTCGTCCTCCACCGTGCAACTGGTGTCGAGCGTGGCGCCGTTCTCGATCAGGTGGCGGCTACCCGCGAGCAGGTCCTCCATGCCGCCGCAGGCGACATTCATCCGCCCGATGTCGCCGCGTCCCCTAGCTTGGGTGTTGTTGACGACGGTCACGTCGACGTCCTGCGAGGTGCTGGCAGCGTAGCTCCCGCCCGCCGTAAACAGCAGCAAGGCTGCCATCGAAACGAAGATGGAATGGGAAAGGCGCATCGGCGTTCTCCTCAAGCGTTCTGCCGTACACTCTTGGCCCACACTATGGCAAATCGGCTGCCGTATGCAAGGCACACGCAAATGGGCAGTTGGAGATCAGGTTGAGGCTGAACGGGCCGTTGGGTTCGCGGCAAAGATCGTCAGCATCAGCTCGGCGTCGCCAATCTGCTTGTACTCCGGCTTCTTCCCTGCCAGATCGATGCTGCGCTCCAAGATGATGGGCACGCCATCGCCGCGCTTGTCCATCAGCGTCCGGCGATCGGTGTGCAGCGCCGGCATGTTGGCGGCAGGCACCGCGCATCTTGCCAGCAGGCTGGCGACGACCTCGTTGCGGGTCGCCTGCAGCAGCGGAAGTTCGTCCACGCCGATGGTGTTGGGGAGCGGCCCCGGCGAATGCAGTTCCAGCCGGTCCGCGAACAGGCGCAGCCTGATCTTCGAGCCGTGAACGGAATAGTCCCGATGCGCAACGGCGTTGACCACGGCCTCGAACACCGCGGCCATGTCGAACTGCGGCACGTCCCGGCGCCCCAGCGTCTTGAACGCCGCCACCTTCATGTTCCTGGCAACGAACCGGCAAGCGCCCGCCACTTGCTCGTCTAGCGGCCCGGCAATGTCGGCGGCATCGAGTTGATAGGGAAACGCGGCATCGGTTCCAACGGTCGTGCCACGGTAGGCAACGGCTTGGATGAAGGCGTTGGGCAGCCACATTCGCGGATCAGCGGCGGCCAGCAGGACGCCAGCGACGGTCGGTCGCAGCACGCCGTCCTCGTGCCGCCGAGCCATGTGCAGCTTGGCCAGCGCCTCGTCTCGCTCCCGACCCGTGTACGGCGACCGAAAGCGCTCCCACAAGGGTGCCGCCAAGTCGTCCACCGTGGCCTCGGCGACAACCTGCTCGTCGAACCGGATCAGGCGCGCCTGGCTGCGCTGTTGGAACAAGCGGGCGAGATAGTCCGGCGACATCTTGCGCTTTTCCGCGCCCACGCGATGCACATAGCCGCCCGGCGACTCGTGGACGAAGAGGCTGCGCGGCACGTCCACCTTCACGACGGCGACTTTGCCCCTCTCTGGCGTCGGCAGGAACAAGCGCTCGATCGTCGGCGCAAGGGGCGGGTCGATGGCGTCGCGGCAGACTTCGCGCAGCAGACGTTCGGCATCGTCGAGCCGCTCCAGGGGAATGCCGACGATGGTGCGCCGCTTGTCCTCGACGCCGAGCACGAAGACGCCGCCGCGGCTGTTGGCGAACGCCGCCAGGGCATCCGCGACGACGTTTCGCGCCGGCGCCTGCACGCGCTTGCCGGCGAAGACGACCTGCTTGTATTCCAGATAGGCGTCCTCGCCCAAGCGGATCTTCTCGATGAGTTCGCCGGCGTCGTCCAGCATGGGTTAGCTCGGGCCAAGCCGTCTGTCGCGTCTTCTGAACGCTCGCCGATTCAGACCGGCGCTTGCGCTTCCTTCGTCGGCCTCGACAAGCGGGCAATCCAGCCGGCCAAGGCGCCCGGCAGGCGGCGCACGGCTTGGACGGAGGGGCGGTGGGGCAGGGCCAGCATGGCGGGCGTGGACACCAGCGTGAGCAGGGTGGCGAAGGTGAGGCCGGAGACGATGGCCTGGGCCAGGGGAACCCAGAAGGCGGAGAGTTGGCCGCCGTAGACGATGGAGCGGTTGATGAAGTCGATGGAGAAGTGGCTCGCCAAGGGCAGCAGGCCGAAGACCGTGGTGACGGTGGTGAGCAGCACCGGCCGCAGGCGCTGCGCGCCGGTGCGCACGATCAGCGAAATCTGGTCCAGCTCCGGGTGCCGGCGGCGGATGTGGTTGTAGGTGTCGATGAGCACGATGTTGTTGTTCACCACGATCCCCGCCAGGGCCACCACGCCCACCCCCGTGAGAATGGCGCTGAACGGGCTGTTGGTGACGAGCAGGCCGAGGAGGACGCCGGCCGTGGACATCACCACCGCCAGCAGAATCAGCAGGCTTTGGTAGAGGCTGTTGAACTGCGTCACGAGCAGCACGAACATGAGCAGCAGCGAGGACATCATCGCCACCACGATGAAGGCGATGGAGTCCGCCTGTTCTTCGTTGGCGCCGCGGAACTCCACGTTCACTCGCGGGTCCAGCCCGGCTTCGTCCAGCCAGGCTTGGAGCTCCTTCACCTTGGCGTCGGCGAGCACGCCGGGCGCCACGTCGGCGCGGATGAACTTCACCACCCGGCCGTCGATGCGTTCGATGCTCTCGACGTTCTCCGCCGGGCGGCGCTCCACGAAGTTGGAGATCGGCACGATGCCGTTGCTGGTGGCGATCTTCAGTTCGTCGAGCGCGTTCAGGCCGCGCGCGCTGGATGGATAACGCACGCGGATGTCCACCGCGTCTTCGGCTGAATCCGGCCGGTATTCGCCCACCTTGACGCCGTTGGTCACAAGCTGCACGGCGGTGCCCACCAGCGAGACGTCCGCGTTGTAGAGCGCGGCCTGGGCGCGGTCCACCGCCAGCCGCCACTCCACGCCGGGGAGCGAGCGCGTGTCGTCCACGTCGCGCAGGCCGGAGACGTTGGCGTCGATGTGCTCGCGCACCGCCGCCACCACCGGCGGCACCAGGTCGGCGTTCTGCGACGAGAACTGGATCTGCACGGGCTTGCCGACCGGCGGCCCTTCCTCCATCTTCTGCACTTCCACGGTGATGCCGGCCAGCGACGCGGTCACCTGCCGGGCGCGTTCGAGAATCTCAAGGCCGGTGAGCCGCCGCTCGCTCTGTTCGTGCATCTCCAGGAAGACGTAGCCCACGGTGTCGGCGGCGGTGCTCATGGGTCCGCCTCCGCCTCCGCCGCCGAACGTCGTCTGCATGTTGGCGCTCTTGATGCCGGGGATTTCCAGCACCCGGTCCTCCACCTCGCTCACCAAGGCGAAGATCTCCGCCGCCGAAAGGTTGCCTCGAGCGCGCACCGCCACCCGGGCGAAGGACGGATCGGTGTCGGAGAAGAAGGTCATGCCGCGCCCGTACTGCCCGTAGGCCATGAACGACCCCACCAGCACCAGGAGCGTCGCCAGCACCGTGAGGCCGGCATGGCGGCAGGTGAATGCCAGGACGCGGGCGTAGACGCCGGTGAAGCCGGGCAGGCGCAGCGGGTCGCCTTCCTCGAGCTGCACCAAGGTGCGGCGCGAACGCTCGTCGCGGGCGCTCGGGCGCCCGAACAGCGAGCCGAGGGTGGGGCCGAAGATCAGCGCGTAGAGCAGCGATCCCGTGAGCACGAAGAACACCGTCACCGGCAGATAGCGCATGAACTTGCCAGCCACGCCGGGCCAGAACACGAGCGGCAGGAACGCCGCAAGGGTGGTGGCGACGGATGCCGTCACCGGCCAGAACATGCGCTTCGCGGAGGCCGAGTAGGCGTCTTTCGGCGCCAGCCCTTCGGCCATCTTGCGGTCGGCGTATTCGGTGATGACGATGGCGCCGTCGATCAGCATGCCGAGGCCGAGCAGCATCCCGAACGCCACCATGAAGTTGAAGGTGTAGCCGAGCGCCCAGACGAAGATCAGCGCGAACAGGAAGGAGACCGGAATGGCCGCGCCGACGATGAGGCCGCTGCGCAGGCCGATGGCCGCCACCACCAGCACCATCACCAGAATCAGCGCGGTGGCGATGTTGCCTTCGAGTTCCGTCACCTGCTGGATGGCGAAGGGCGCTTGATCCTGAGTGTAGAAGAGGCCGACGGAAGCCGGCAGGTCGGCGCGGTAGCGCTCCACCGCGGCGCGCACCTGCGCCACCGTGTCCACCAGATTGGCGCCTGGGCGCTTCGTCACGTTGAGCGAGATGGACGTGTTGCCGTTCACCCGCGCGTAGCTTTGGCGATCCTTGAAGGTGCGCCGGATGTCGGCGACGTCGGACAGCGTCACCACCGTGTCGCCGTCGGACTTCACCGGCAGGTCGAAGATGTCCTCGGCGGTCTCGATGACGCTCGGCACCTTCACCGCCATGCGTCCGGCGCCGGTGTCGAGGGAGCCGGCGGCGATCAGGCGGTTGTTGCGCAGCACGGTGTTGAACAGCTGCTCGGTGCCGACTTGATAGGCTTCGAGGCGCGTCGGGTCGATCACCACCTCGAGCAGTTCCTCGCGGTGGCCCTGCATCTCGGCGTCGAGCACGTCCGCGAGCGCCTTCACGTCGTGGCGGATTTCCTGCGCCAAGTTGTAGATCACGCGCTCCGGCGCGCCTTCGCTGCCGACCAGATTCACTTGCAGAATGGGATAGTCGGCCGCCGTCTGTTCCAGGATGAAGGCTTCCTCGGCGGTGCTCGGAAACTCCGGTTCGGCGCGGTCCACCGCGGCGCGCACGTCGAGCAGCGCCTGGTCGAGGTCGTAGGCGGCGTCGAACTCGACGATCACCCGCGCCGTCCCTTCGTAGGCGAAGGCGCGCACTTCGTCGACGCCCTCGACGGTGCGCAGCTCCACCTCGAGCGGCTTGACCAGCAGGCGCTCGGCGTCTTCCGGGGAGATGCCTTCGTGGGGCACCACCACCATGAAGATCGGCACTTCGACGTTGGGATTCGACTCGATGGGGATGAGCAGACGGGCGACGATGCCGCCAAGCACCACCATCACCATCAGCAGCAGCGTCGTGCGCGAGCGGCTCACCGCCGCATCGACGAGCAGGTTGTTCAAGACGCCGCCCCGCTGCCGCTCGCGCCCGGCGTGGGCGCCGGAGCGTCCCGCGAATGAAGGGGCCGTTCGCTTTGCAGCTGCACGTCCACCCGCTCGCCGGCGACGACCAGCTCCTGGCCGACGGTAATCAAAGTGGCGACCGCCGGCAGGCCGCGCACCCACACGCCGTCGTCCGCATCGGCGACGATGGCCACGCGCTGGAAGTACACGCGCTCCTGGGCATCGACGATGCGCACGCCGATGTTGCCGGCGTCGTCGAGCGCCAGCACCGCCGGGCTGATCTTGTGCGCCTCCACGGCGCCCACGTCGATGGCGATTTCCGTCGTGATGCCGCTGCGCAGCGCGTAGTCCGGGTTCGGCACGGTCACTTCCACGCGGTAGGTGCGGGTGCCTGGATCCGCCTGCTGGCCGACGAAGCTCACCGGGCCGGCGACCGTTTGTCCGGTCATCAGCCGGCCGGCGGCAGGTGCGCCGACGCCGAAGCGCGACACGTCGCGTTCGGAAACGCGCCCCACGAGCAGCATCGGATGCAGATCGACCAAGCTCGCGCACACGGTGCCGGGCTGCGCGTAATCGCCGATCTCGAGCGGCGTGTCCTCGACCATTCCCGCGAAGGGCGCGCGCACTTGCGTGCGTTCCACGTCCAGCACGGCCGCCTCGCGCTGCGCTTCGGCCGTCGCCAGCCGCGCCTTGGCCTGGGCAATGGCCGTCTCGGAGTTGAAGCCACGGTCCCGCAGGCGCAGGCTGCCTTCGTATTCGATGCGCGCCTGCTCGACCGCGGCTTCGGCCTGGGCGAGACGCGCCTTGCGGTCTTCCACGGCGAGGCGGCAGAGCAGGTCTCCTTCGGCGACCCTGGCGCCGCGTTCGAGCGGTCGCTCGACGATCCGGCCGCTGGTTTCGGCGCGGACGTCGACGGTGCGCTTGTTCTCGGTTCTGCCGCGCACCGTGACGCGCTCCGGCAGCGCCACCGCGTGGACGACCCGCCCGCGCACCGCGGTCGGCGGCATGTCCCCCACCGACGCCCGCGCAAGTTCGTTGGCCTCGGCCAGGCTCGGATGCTCGCGGGGGCCTTCGCCGGCCGTCAACGCGCCGGACGCGAACCACAGGATCGTCGCCAGGGCGATGACGGCGGCGGTGATGTAGGTCTTTCGCATGGACGACCCGCGCCGTGCGGAAAGTGCTACCTAAAGTAACACACGTTGGCTTGCCGTTCCCAAGCGCTGCGACGCTGGCGACGCGCTACCAGACGCCGGTGTTGGGCATCGACGCCCACGGCTCCTGGGGCGGCTTCGGCGCGCCGGCCTGCAGCAGCTCGACGGAAATGCCGTCCGGCGAGCGCACGAAGGCCATGTGGCCGTCCCGGGGCGGGCGGTTGACGACCACGCCGCCGTCCAGCAAGCGCTGGCAGAGCGCGTAGATGTCGTCCACGCGGTACGCCAGGTGGCCGAAGTTGCGCCCGCCGTCGAGCGTCTCCGGATCCCAGTTGTGGGTGAGTTCCACTTGCGCGTCGGTGTCGCCGGGCGCGGCCAGGAACACCAGCGTGAAGCGTCCGCCTTCGTTGTCGAAGCGCCGCAGCTCTTCAAGGCCCAGCTTGTCGCAGTAGAAGTCGAGCGACGCCTCCAAGTCGGCGACGCGCACCATCGTGTGCAGGTATTTCATCTGTTGCCGTTTCCGTTGCGAGCGTTCGGCGAAGCATGGCCGCGCAGGCCACAGTCTTCAACCGCGCAAGCGGCTATGATCGCGCCGATGCGAGGCGGCTTGGGAATCGGCGCTGGGATTAGGAAACGCGCCTTTGCGCTGGCGCTCGTCGCGGCCTGTGCCGGGCCGCCGTTCGCCGAAGAACGCACGCTGGCCCAGGACGTGCCCGATCCCAACGTGGTCGCCACCGTCGCCGGCGATCTGCGTGGCGAGACCATCGACGGCTTGCGCGTCTTCCGCGGCATTCCGTATGCGGCGGCGCCGGTGGGCCAGCTGCGTTGGCGCGCGCCGCAGCCGGCGCGTCCGTGGCGCGACGTTCGCGCCGCGCAGGACTTCGGCGCGCCGTGTTGGCCGCTCGCGAAAGGCGTCTTCGACCGCAGCGGCCTGGCGCCCTCGGAAGACTGCCTTCGGCTCAACGTATGGACCCGCGCCGACGCCGGCGCGGACTTGCCGGTGATGGTGTGGATCCACGGCGGCGCCTTGCGGTTCGGAGACGGCGCCTTGCCGTTGGCCGGCGCCCAGGCGCTGACAGCCAAAGGCGTCGTGCTCGTCTCGTTCAACTACCGCCTGGGCGTGCTCGGCTTCCTTGCCCACGAGGACCTCTCCGCGCAGTCGTCGCGCGGCCTCTCCGGCAACTACGGCATCCTCGACCAGATCGCCGCCCTCGCGTGGGTGCGCGACAACATCGCCGCGTTCGGCGGCGACGCCGACAACGTGACGATCTTCGAAGGCGGGCCACTTGCGTGGAGCGTCTGCTACTTGAACGCCTCGCCGCGCGCCAGCGGGCTCTTCCACCGTGCCATCCTGCAATCCGCCGACTGCCTGGCGCACCATCCGCAGCTGGTGGACGACTACGTCGGCGCACCCGCCGGCCACGCCGTCGGCGCAGCGCTCACTGCGGCGCTGGACGTGCCGAGCGCAACGGCGCTGCGCAGCATCGCCGTGGACGACCTCCACGCCAGAATCGACGCGGCGCCCTGGCGCCAGGCGGCGCGCATCGTCTACGACGACGGCGAGGTCTTCCCCGGCCAGACGAGCGTCCTGGTGGCGCGCGACGAACAACGCGTGCCGCTGCTGCTCGGCCGCCAGCCGAAAGAGGAACGCCACTCCCTCGCCATCCTGCCCACCGACGTTCCCGACTGGCCCGACACATGGCGCTTGGCGGCGGCCCAAAGCAGCAGCGACTCCACCGCCGCCTTCGCCGCCTACCAGGCGTTCGACACGGTCTTCCGGCTCTTGCCGATCCAGACTCGCGCGGCGTGGCAAGCCGACGCACTGGCGCATCACCATGCCAAGCACGGCGCGCGCACATGGTTCTTTCGCTTGCCGCAAGACCGGGACGACGGCAGCGCCACGGGCGGCATCTTCGACACGGACGCCCCGGCGGCGCACTTGCGCTACTGGACCAACTTCGCGCACCACGGCGATCCCAACGGCGCTAGCCTGCCGCGCTGGCCAGCGTATGCGCCGAACGCCGACCTCGCCATCGAGATCGGCGCGGAACCGGAGGCGGTCGCATTCGACCGGGACGGGCTGGATGCCCTGGATCGCATCGGCGCCTTGAGAGAATTAGCCTTCGCGGAACTGCAAGCGGCGGACGACGCCGCGAACGTCCACGCCAATTGAGGAGAAACCCATGGCCATCAGTCCGTCCACGACTGCCGATCTGCTTGCCGAACAACGCGGGCGCATCGCCGTGCTCACGCTCAACCGGCCGGAGCGCCTGAACGCCATCAGCGGCGAAATGCTCGGCGAGCTCTCCGCCAAGCTGGTGGAGGCGGACAAGGACCCGGATACGCGCTGCATCGTGCTCACCGGCGCCGGCCGCGGCTTCTGCGCCGGGCTCGACCTCGTGGCCGTGGGGGAAGGCGGCATCGGCAGCCGTCGGCAGCGCGAGGGCGACAATCGCCCGCGCCGCCTCTTCGACTTGCGCGACGCGCCCATCAACGTGATGTGGAAGCTCGACACGCCGGTGGTCTGCGCCGTCAACGGCGCCGCCGCCGGCTACGGCATGGACTTGACGCTGCTCGCGGACATCCGCATCGCTTCGGAATCGGCGAAGATGGCGGCGGTGACGGCCAAGCGCAACGTCGTGCCGGAGAGCGGCGGCACATGGCTGCTGCCGCGGCTGATCGGCTGGGCGAAGGCCGCCGAGCTCTACTACCGGGCGCGCACCGTGGGCGCTGCCGAGTGCCTCGACATCGGTCTCGTCAACGCCGTGGTGCCGAACGACGAGCTCATGCCCACCGCCATGCAGTGGGCGGAGGAGATCGCCGACAACGCGCCAATGGCGGTGCAGACGACGAAGCGCATGATGCGCATGGGCCTCGAAGAGTCCTACGACACCGCGGTGGATCATCTGATGGTGCATCTGAACGGCATGTTCCAGAGCGAGGATTTCGAAGAGGGCGTGCGCGCCTTCCTCGAGCGCCGCAAGCCCAACTTCAGCGGGCGCTGAAGGCCGTCGCGCCAACGCGGTTTTCGCCCGGCAACTCGGCGGCGGAACTGGGTCTATACTGGCGCGACGACAACGCAAGGGGAGCGTCATGGCCCAGGCACTGGAACCCGAGATCGAGGAATACGTCAAGCAGCGCGCCAAGCGCGTGCAGGAAGACAAGCCGCCCTCCCGCGCTGGGCCGCTCGGCGCCGTGGCCCATGCCCGCATCCCGGGCGTCTCCAGCCGCCAGGCGATGGCCGAGCGCATTCGCGCCGAGGACGACCTCGTGGCCGGCGACTTCGGCACCGTGTACTACAAGCCGGTTACCGTCGGCGGCGTCGAGCTCAAGCTCGAACCGCTGCAGCCGAGCATCGGCACCGTCGTCCACGGGGTGGACTTGGCGACCGACCTGGACGCGCCGGGGATGGTGCAGTTCCTGCGCGAGCTCTGGCTGGAGCGCCGCGTCATCATGTTCCGCAAGCAGGCGCATCTCACCCGCGAGCAGATGTGGGCCTTCGCCGCGCGCTTCGGCGAAGTCGGCGCACCCTACGGCGAACGCGAGCACATGCCCAACGCCGTCGACCGCGACCAGCAATTCGAAGTGCGCGACCGGCTGGCGCTGTTGACGCTCAAGTCCGACCAGGACGCGCCCGGCGCTGCGTCGGGCTGGCATGCCGACGCCACCTGGCAGCCGCGCCCGCCGATGGCCTCGGTGCTGATGTGCCGCGAAGGCCCGCCGGTCGGCGGCGACACCTGCTTCTGCGACTGCTACGCCATGTGGGAAGGGCTGCCGCTGGAGGTGAAGCGCCGGGTCGAGCACTTGAGCGCGGTTCACGTCGGCAATTACACGCACCGGATGGACGGCGTGACGCCGGAGGCCGTTCACCCGGTGGTGCGCACCCACCCCGAGACTGGACGCACCACCCTCTACGTGCAGCAGGGATTCGTGCGCCGCTTCGCGCCTGGGCACGGCCTCGACGAGGCGGAAGCGGAGGCGCTTCTGCTGCGCATGAAGCAGCAGGAAGGCCGGCCGGACTACACCTGCCGCTTCCGCTGGGAGGCCGGCTCAATCGCCATGTGGGACAACCGCGCCGCGCTGCACAGCGCCAGCGGCGACTTCTGGCCGCACCGCCGGATCATGGAACGGCTGACCATTCTCGACCGCGACGAATCCCGCCGCGTGCCCTACTACGCGCCGCCCAACGGCGCGCAAGAGCAGGTGGAGGAACGCGCCGCCACGGCCTGACGCCAAGCGGTCCTCAGCGCGGTCTGCGAGGAACAGGCAGGCCGCGCCAGCCGCCTCGCCTGCTCCGCGTGGCGATCAGCCCTTCACTTCCGCCAGGCCGTTGCGGATGCCGTCCGCCGCCCACGGCGCCCAAGGCAGCGTGAAGAAGCGGAAGCCCTTGGCCATCAACTCGGCCGGCGAAATCCCAGGCGGCACGAAGAACATGCCCGGCGCCACGCGGGCCTTCGTGCAGGCGGCGGCGATCTTCTCCAGCGCCGCACGGTACTTCGGGTTCGTGTAGTCGAGGGGCACGTCCAGGTTGATCGACAGATCGGACGGCCCCACCAGCAGCACGTCGATGCCGTCCACGCTCAGGATGTCGTCGATGCGGTCCAACGCTTCCTGGGTCTCGATCATCGGCACGATGAGCAGTTGCGCGTTCACCGCATCCATGTATTCGCGGTAGTTCTCGAACTCGCCCCACTCGCCGCGCATTCCCGCCGAGCTGCGCTCGCCGGCGAAGGGATACTTGCACCACTTCACCATGTCCGCGGCCTGCTCCGGCGTGTTCACCATCGGCACCACGATGCCCTTGGCGCCGATGTCCAAGGCATAGCAGATCTGATCCGGGCGCAAATCGCCGACGCGCACGATGGGGCTGGCCGGCGACCCCCGGGTCGCGCCCACCGCCCGCGCCAGCCCCTTGATGTCGTCCGGCGAGTGCTGCGTGTCGAAAAGCACGAAGTCGAAGCCGGCGTTGGCCAGAAAGCGCACCTCGCCCCCAGCGCCGGCAGTGGTGCCGACGGCGGTCTCGCCCGCCTTGAGCATGTCCTTGACGCGATTCATGTAGACGCCCCCAAAGAAAGACGCAAGCGTAAGCGGTGGGCGGGCAAACCGCCAGCGCCAGCGCACGGTGCTGGCGCTGCTACGCAACGCCTTCGGCACTCCAATCAGGCGGTGCGCTCCATTGTTGAGGATCAATCGCATGGTCGAAACCACCGCGGCCAACGAATACATATTGACGATACATACCGAGCCCGTTACGGTCCTCGCCCATCACTAGCTGGATGGCGCTGGAACCCAGATGGGACGCAAGCAGGCCTCTTCCCCCGAGCGCAAGTTCGCGCGGGTCTTCATGACCGGGCGTTCGCAGGCGGTGCGCCTGCCGCAGGAGTTTCGCTTCGATACGGACCGAGTCGCCATTCGGCGCGAAGGCGCGAACGTCATTCTCAGCCCGCCGTACAAGGACTGGGCAGACTACCTGGCGCGAGCCCCCAAGGCCGGGGAAGATTTCGTGGCGGCGATTGAGGAGCGGCGGCGCGACCTGTTGCCTCTCGAGGAGAGGGAGCAGTTCGATTGAAGGCGATGCTCGACACGGACACCTGCATATACGCCATGTCCGCCGCCGACGGCTTCGAACCCACGCTCCCCTTGCAGGATTGCGCCATCTCCGTGGTGGTGCTTGGGGAACTCGAATTGGGCGTGTGGCGTTCGCAGCGCGTGGAGCACAACCGGGTGGTCCTGGATGAATGGCTCACCGCCGTGCAGGTGACGGCCATGAACGCGGACGTCGGCCGTCGCTACGGGCGACTGCGGGCCCACCTCGCAGCGGCCGGCCAGATGATCGGCCCCAACGACCTTTGGATAGCCGCCCATGCGCTGTCGCTCGGGCTCCCTCTCATCAGCCACAACTTGCGCGAGTTCCAGCGTGTGCCGGGGTTGGCTGTCGAAACGTGGATGCGGCGTTGAGCCCATGACAGCCACGCTCGACACGACCAGCCAGCCAGCGCTCCGCAACCGCTGGACCGCACGCCAGATCGGCGCTGTTGCGGGCCCGTCAAAGGGTGGCATTTCGTCCACCACCAGATAAGCGCAGCGTGCTTGGCTGGTTGTGCCGCCAAAGGCGCCGGGTCTTGGAAGAGGTTGACGCGGCAACCAACACAACGATAGTGTTGCGTTGATGATTCCCGAACTCGACCCAAAGACTGGCCACCTGCCGCCCGGCATCCACGACGCTGGTTGGAGCGAGGTGGCTGGCCGGTTTGGAGGAAACAGCCATCGATCTCGGCTGGTCGCGGGCCTTCTGGCCGTCTGCAGAAACCTCGCGGGCGCGGGGTGCTGCCTTGTTCTGCTCAACGGGAGCTTCGTCTCCGCCAAGCCGCTTCCCAACGACTACGATGGCGCATGGGAGACGGTGGGGGTCGATCCGGAGCGACTTGATCCGATCCTGCTGGACTTCTCGAATGGTCGCGCAGCGATGAAGTCCAAGTACCTTGGAGAACTGTTTCCAGCGACCTCTTCCGCCGAGCCGGGGGTGCTATTCCGTGACTTTTTTCAGTCCGACCGCAACGGAGTGCCCAAGGGCATCGTGCGAATTGATCTGGGGACTTTGCCATGATCACGAACGAGCGGCAGTACAAGATCACGAAGCGCAAGGAACGCGGCTTTCACGAGGCCATTGGGCGGTTTGACGCGCAGGGGAGCGAGACCAGCGATGTCCACCCGCGCATCCGTCAAGCGGAGCGGGAAGCAATGGAGAGCCAGCTTGACGACCTGCGGGCGGAACTTGCCGAGTACGACCGCTTGAAGGCCGCTGATCTGTCCGTGATTACGACAGCCTCCGTCGAGGAGTTGGCGGATGGCTTGATAAAGGCCCGAATCGCAGCGGGCCTCAGCCAGCGCGTGCTCGCACAGCGCCTGGGCGTCAAGGAACAGCAGATCCAACGGTACGAGGCGGAACGCTACGCCTCCGCGAGCTATCGACGCCTATGCCAAGTGTCCCATGCCCTCGGGGTGCGGATTCGCAACGACATCCACCTCCCCCCTCGAACGGCCCCATGAGCTATTGCACACCGGGCTGGCATCACCTCTCTCCCAGGCTTCACGAAGCGTCCCATAGATATGACTCCCCTTCTCCTCGTAATGGCAAAACGGCTATTCGGCCCCGCCGCCCCCGCCAAAGAGCCCCAATAGGACGAATGCCAGCGGCAGGTTGCCATCCGCGCGGAAGCGGGAGTCGGCGAAGGCGGCGAATGGGTTTTCCCTGCCGTCCAGGATGTCGAGGGCGGTCTGGGGGTGGTCAAAGAAGAAGGTCGCGTCCAATGCGCCGCCCTCGCCATCTTGGAAGGTCAACGTGCCCTCTCGCACCTCGAAGGCCGTCAGGCGTCGCGGCGCGTCGCCATCCACGGCGAAGGCGAGCGCCAAATCCACGCCCTGGGCCGCGGCGGTCTGGAAGCGGCGCGCCAGTTCCCCCTCGAAGCGAAGATCCCTGTCGATCCGCATTGCGCCCGCCGCTCCTGCTAGTCCCGTCTGAGGGCCGCAGAGACGGCGATGGGGCTTGGGTAGCGGAAGATCACCAGATAGGAAGAGAGCAGCAGCGTCAGCACTGTGGCGCCCTGCACCACGTGCGCCGCTTCGGCGGAGAGCAGCGTGGCGCCGGCGACGAAGACGAGCAGCAGCGAGAACTCGCTCGCCTGGCCGAGCCGGTGGCCGACTTCCGCAGCCACGGCCGGAGATTCCTGACGCCAGCGCAACAGCGCGCGGAACACCGGCGGCTTCACGGCCACCAGCGCGATGCCCAGCAGCAGCGTCGGCATCCACACGTCCATGAGCAGCAGCGGATCGATCGCCGCGCCCACCGAGAAGAAGAACAGCACCAGGAAGAAGTCGCGCAGGGGACGCAGGTTCTCGGTGATGTACTGGGCGATGGGCGAGTTCGCCAAGGACACGCCGGCCACGAAGGCGCCGATCTCCCAGGAGAGGGAGAGCGCGTGTCCCAGGCTGGCGATGCCCAGGCACCAGCCGACGGCCAGCAGGAAGGTGAACTCGCGGAACACGTCGAATCGCTTGAGCAGCGGCTCCACCACGAAGCGCACGCCGGCGAAGGCCACGGCAAGCACCACGGGCAAGGCCACGGCCACCACCAGCGCCGTCATCGGCCCGGCGCCGCCTTCGGAGTTGACGCCGGCCAGAACCAGCAGCGCCACCACCGCGATCAGGTCCTGGATCAGCAGCAGGCTGATGACGATCTCGCCGGTGTGCCGGTGGTGCAGCACGGTGGTCGGCAGCAGCTTGATGCCGAGGATGGTGCTGGAGAACATGCTGGCGATGCCGACGATTGCCGCCTCGGTGAAGGTGAAGCCGAAGGGCAGCATGGCCAGAAAGCCCACGACGAAGAACAGCGCCGAACTGGCGAGCGCGGTGAGCACCGAGTCGCCGATCATGTCCTTCAGCTTGCTCGGCGGCAGGTCGAGGCCGACGAGGAACAGCAGGAAGATGATGCCGATCTCGCCGACCTCGGCGAGCAGGCGATCGTCGGCGACCAATTCCAGGCCATGCGGCCCGAAGGCGCAGCCGATCAGGATGTAGGCGACGATCAGCGGCTGGCGGGTGTAGAGCGCGACTGCCGCCAAGGCAGCCGCGCCAGTGAAGATGACGAAGAACGACTCGATGATGCCCGCGTACACGGCCGTACGGCGCGTCGGGCCGAGGCTCCCCCAAAGGAACGCGCGCTAGAGGTTGCCGAAGCGCTGCTGCCAGTCCTTGAGGGGCACGAAGCTGCCGTCTTCCACCACGGTGTAGTAGACGCCGAGCAGCCCTTGGCGGCGATCCGGCGAGAAGGAGACCAGCTCGCCGATGCCCACGTCCAGATCGCGCACGGTGAACATCACCCGCTCCAGGCTCTCGCGGGTCGGCTCGGCGCCGAGGCGGCGCAGCGCTTCCACCAGCACCTTGACGTTCAGGTACCCCTCCAGGCTTGCGAAGCTGTACTCGAACGGCTCGTAGCCTTCCGTATCCAAGTGCCGCGGCGGCGACTTGCGGTAGGCGTCCAGCACTTCGCGGTATTCGCGCACCAGCGGCAGCGAGTCGTCGGCGTAGCTTGGCACGACCTGGGAATGCACGAGCAAGTCCGTGTAGTCGCTGACGTTGGGGCGTTCCTTGGAAATCAGCTGCAGCAGGTTCTCGCTGCCGACGAAGGACAGGTTGGCGATGGGCACGCGCAGTCCGCCGTCCACCGCGTCGCGCAGGAAGGCGGCGCAAGCCGCGTAGGAGCCGACGCAGATCACCGCGTCCGGCTCGGACTGCTTGATGGTTTCCACCTGCGCCGCGGTGGTCAGCATGAACGGATGGCCGCGAATGTAGGACGCTTCCCCCGCCAGCTGTTCGCCGCGCCGCCGCAGCGCTTCGCGGATCCCCGCCGAGCCGCTGCGCCCGTAGTCGTCGTCCTGGTAGAAGACGGCAATGCGCTCGCAGCCGATGTCGAGCAGGTTGTCCACCAGCCCGGCCGTCTCGGCGCGGTACGAGGGACGCAGATTGAAGGCGAACTCGCCGTAGGGCGGCTCGCGGTGCGGCTGTGCGCCGGTGAAGGGAAAGAACAGGTAGGTGTGGCGATCCTGCAGCGCCTGAAGGAGCGGCAGCACGCGCGACACCGTGGGCGTGCCGACGTAGCCGAACAGCGCGAAGACGTCGTGCTCCAGCATCAGCTTGGTGGTGTTGGCGACGCATTGATCCGGCTGGTAGGCGTCGTCCATGGCGCGGAGCTCCACCGGTCGGCCATCAACCCCGCCCTCGGCGTTCACGCGGTCGAGGCAGGCGACGATGCCACGGTAAAGCTCGTTGCCAAGCCCTCGGGACGGCCCGGAAAAGGCCGCCGACATGCCCAATTCGATTGCGTTGTCCGTCGTTGCCATCAGACTCCTCCTGTTCTATCGACCCGACCGCCGACCCAACCGCGGCGTTCGGCGCGTCGGTGCCCCTGTGCCTCCTAGTGTAACGCTTCGCAGGCGCGTTGCGGCATCTCGCGGCGTCCTCGGCGCCGAAGGGAAGCTCTGTGGACGGTGGCCGTTGGGCTACAATCGCCGCGTCTGCCAGCCCACCGCTTGAAGCGCACCCGCATGGAACTCCTCTTCGACTACCTTGGATTCCTCGCCAAGACGGCCACGGTCGTGGTGGCGGTGCTGATCGTGCTCACCGCAGCGGTTTCCGCTTCGGCGCACCGGGCGATGCGGCCGTCGCCGACCGGCCACATCGAAGTCACCCCGCTGAACGAACGCCTGCGCAACATGCAGCGCACCGTCGAAGAGGCGGCGCTGCCAATGTCCGTGGTGAAGAAGCGCCGCAAAGCCGACGAGAAGGCCCGCAAGAAGCACCTGAAGGACGAAGCCCGCCGCGAGAAGGAGAGGAGCAAGCGTCCTCCCGCGCCGGCGCAAGCCGAGAGCGCCGAAGCGCCGGCAGAAGACGCTGCGCCTGCCGGGGATGATGAGGAAGCCCCCGCTCTAGCTGCGCCGCCCACTGATGCGTCAGCGACTTCGGCTGAGCCGACGGTTTCGGCCGCGCCGCCGGAAAAGGACGCAGAAGCCAAGACGGCAGGCACCACTGCCAAGCAGCAGACCGACCACCGCGTCTTCGTCCTCACTTTCGACGGCGACATCGCCGCCAGCGGCGTCGAGGCGCTGCGCCAGGAAGTCTCGGCGGTGCTCGGGGCTGCCCAGGCCGGCGACGAAGTGGTGGTGCGCGTGGAAAGCGCCGGCGGCGCGGTGCATGGCTACGGCCTCGCCGCATCCCAGCTGGCGCGCATTCGCAGCCGCGGCGTGACGCTCACGGTCGCCGTGGACAAGGTGGCGGCCAGCGGCGGCTATCTGATGGCGGCGGTGGCGGACCGGATTCTCGCCGCGCCCTTCGCGGTCGTCGGATCGATTGGCGTGGTGGCGCAGATCCCCAACGTCCACCGGCTGCTGAAGAAGCACGACGTGGACGTGGAAGTCCACACCGCCGGACGCTTCAAGCGCACGCTGGACGTGCTCGGCGAAAACACCGAACAGGGCCGCGCCAAGCTCCGCGAAGAGCTCGAAGACGTGCATGCGCTCTTCCAGGAATACGTCTCCAGCTGGCGCCCGAAACTCGATCTCGAGGCCGTGTCCACCGGCGAGCACTGGTACGGGCAGCGGGCGCTGGATCGTGCGTTGGTCGACGAACTGGTGACCAGCGACGAGTACCTGGCGCGGGCCTGCGAACGGGCGGACGTCTTCGAGGTCGCCTGGACGGTGCCGAAGCGCCCCTTGGAGCGGCTCGCCGGCCAGTTCGCGTCGGCGCTCGGCGCTGGCATCGGCAGCGCCGCCTCGCGCGCCTTGGAATCCCTATTGGGCAGAACCACAGGAGGACATCGATGACCGACTCCGCCACCTACCGCGCATTCCGCGTGGAGAAATCCAACAGCGGCGAGTTCGCGCGCAGCGTCGTCGCGCTCGATGCCGCCGATCTGCCGCCGGGCGAGGTGCTGATCGACGTCGCCTATTCGTCGCTCAACTACAAGGACGCCCTCTCGGCAACCGGCAACCCCGGCGTGACCCGGAACTTCCCCCACACCCCCGGCATCGACGCCGCTGGCGTGGTGGCGGAGTCGGCGAGCGACGAGTTCGCGGTGGGCGACGAAGTAATCGTCATCGGCTTCGACCTGGGCATGAACACGCCCGGCGGCTTCGGCCAGAAGATTCGCGTGCCGGCGGCATGGGTGGTGGCGATGCCGGAGGGCCTCGATGCGCGCTCGGCGATGATTCTCGGCACGGCGGGATTCACCGCCGCGCTGTGCGTCCACAAGCTCGAAGCGTTCGGCATGGCGCCGGACGGCGGCCCGGTGCTGGTCACCGGCGCCACCGGCGGCGTCGGCAGCGTGGCGGTGAAGCTGCTGGCGAAGCTCGGCTACGAGGTCCATGCCGTCACCGGCAAGGATTCCCAGCACGACTTCCTGCGCGGCCTCGGCGCCACGGCAATCCTCAGCCGCGACGACGCGCTTGCCGGCGCGGAACGCCCGCTCGGCCGGGAAACCTGGGGCGGCGCGGTGGACGCGGTGGGCGGCCAGATTCTCGTGAACGCCGCGAAGTCGCTGCGCTACGGATGCAGCGTCGCGGCCTGCGGCCTAGTCGCATCGCCGCAGATTCCCGCCACGGTGCTGCCTTTCATCCTGCGCCACGTCAACCTGCTCGGCATCGACTCGGTGGAACTGCCGCTGCCGCAGAAGGCGGAGATTTGGCGCAAGCTCGCCGGGCCGTGGCGCCTGGACGGATTGGAAGACCTAGTGGCCCCCCTCGATTTGGACACGCTGTCCCCAGCCATCGACCGCATCCTCGCTGGCGACATGGTGGGCCGCGGGCTGGTCTCGCTTGCTGGATGACCCGTTGAGGGACGCGCCTAGCCGGCCATGCCGAGCGCATGGCCGATAGTCGCGGCGGCGGCCCAGGACAATGCGCCGACCACTGTAATGGCGACTCGGACGCGCAGATCCTTGGCGATGCCGGCGAACCATGCGCACGCCACGACGGCGGCGAAGGGCAGGTAGATTCCGGCGCTTAGCAGACCAGCCGCAACGCCGACCGCATAGCCGGCGAGGAGCGCTTCGCCGAACTCGCCGAGCAGCAGCGCCGTCAATGGCACGCTGGCGAGCAGGGAGACAGTCCACGTCACCGCCATGCGTTCGAGCTCGCCGCCGAAGTCGCGCCGCACCAAGACGAAGGCGCCGTAGGCAGTCCAAGCCAGCGGCACGATGCTGCCGGGAACCATCGCCGCGTGGAACGCTTCCTCGCTTGGGCCGAGCACCCACAGCAGAATCGTCGATGCCCAAGCGAGCGCAACTGCGACGGCCCAAGACAGGAGGAATACGCGTTTGCCGCGCATCGAAGCCGAATCGCCTGCGGGCCGAGCCTCCCCGCCGCGCCGTCACATGCCCCTCAACTCGACTCGCCGTCGAGGCCCTCCAGAACCTGCGCAATCGATTCGCCGCGCAAGCCTTCCTTCACCGCCGCATAGGCCGGGCCGTCCAGTTCCGCGAGTTCGCGGGCCTTCGCCAGCGCCGTCTCGCGCAGGTCGCGCGCCGCCACCACGTCGTCCAGGAAGCCGGCGTCCTTCGCCTCGGCGGGCGCGAACAGCGTGGCGCCGATGGCCGCCCGGGCGAGATGCCGCTTGGAGACGCGCTCGCGGGCGAGCATCAATCCGAAGGGCGGCAGGCTCATGCCGATGGAGGTCTCGTTGAGGCCGATGCGGAAGTCGCCCGCCACGCCGACGCGGTAGTCCGCGGTGAGCAGGCAGAACGCGCCGAGCGCCACCGCATGGCCGGGCGCGGCGATCACCAGCGGCAGCGGCAGTCCGTAGAGGCGCATCATCAGCTTCGTGCCGCCTAGGCGCATGGCGCTGGCCGCGGCAGGATCGCCGCCGCGAATCACCTTCAGGTCGAAGCCGCCGGAAAGCAGTCCCGGACGCCCGGTGAGCAGCACGGCCTTGGCTTCCTTCTCGGCGCGGTCGAGTTGCTCGTTCACGGCGGCGATCATGGCCGGGCCGAAGGCATTGGCCTTGCCGTCGTCCATGGTGACGACGGCGATGTCGCCGTCGCGTTCGTAGCGGGCGGGTTCGGTCAAGGTTCTAAGCTCCTTGGAAGTTCCATCGGCGACCAGTGCAAGTCCTGGGACGTCGCGGCAACTGGCGGATTCCGCCTGCCGCTGGGCGGCTGCCTACGCGTAGGGCGCCAGTTCGCAGCCGTCGATGGTGACGCGGTGCATCAGGCGCCGTTCGCCCGGATAGTCGTTGAGCGCGTAGTGCCAGGTGGCGCGGTTGTCCCAGAAGGCGACGCTGCCGGGGCGCCATTGGAAGCGGCAGGTGTGTTCCGGGCGGGCGGCAACGCGAAAGAGATAGTCCAAGAGCGGGCGCGACTCCAGTTCCGTCCAGCCGTCGATGCGCACGGTGAACCCGGGATTGACGTACAGCGCCGCACGGCCCGAGCGCGGATGGCGGATGATCACCGGATGCACCGCGTCCTGGGTTGCCCGCTCGGCATTGCCGTAGCGGTCGTCGCCGCGCGAGGCGTGGTAGCCCTGGGGCCCGAAGATGTGGCGGCTCGAATGCACGGCGCACAGCCCTTCGAGGGTTTCGCGCAACCCGGGCGAGAGCGACTCGCAGGCGCGGTACATGTTGGCGAACATGGTGTCGCCGCCGCTCTCCGGCACTTCCTTGGCGTAGAGCATCGAACCCAGGGCCGGCGCCTGGTCGTAGGAGTGATCCGTGTGCCAGGCGCCGCCGATGTTGGTTTCGTGCTGCGGTTCCTTCAGCACCAGCGCCACCTTGGGCTGTTCCGGCACGGGCGTGAAGAAGCGGTTGACGTTGATGGCGCCGAAGCGCCCGGCGGCGGCCAGCTGCTCGTCCGGCCCAAGCGTCTGCTCCCGAAAGAAGACCACGCCGTGCTCGGCATGGGCGTCGGCCACCGCTTCGACCTCCGCATCCGAGAGATTGTTCAAGTCCACGTTGCGGATCTCCGCCCCGCAACCGCCGTTCATCGGAACGATGTCCATTCGCGTATTCCTCTTCAGTTCGGACTGGTCTGGTCGCACCAACGGCGGTGCGCTGTCTCCCGGGTCAGGCCGCTTCCGGCTCGAAGCCTTCCGCCAGCGGGTCGGCGGAGGTCGGCGCCATCTCGGTTGCCGGATCGCCGGAAATGCGCGAGCTCTGCAAGACGCGCGGCTGCGTGGTGTCGTAGGGCGCGGCGCGGTGCATGATGCAGCGGTTGTCCCACACCGCCAGATCGCCCACCTGCCAGTTGTGGCTGTAGACGCGCGGCGGCTGGCACGCCCAGGCCATGAGATCGGCGATGAACGCCTCCGACTCGTCGGCGGCCATGCCCTGAATGCCGTAGGCGTGGCGCCCCACGTAGATGGCCATGCGCCCGGTCTCCGGATGCCGCTTCGTCATCGGCCGCAGCGGCGCGCCCTTGGTGTGGAAGCCGTAGAGCTGATCCGTCTTGTGGACGAAGCCGATCTTCTTCTGCGAGCGATACAGCGAGTGGTAGGCCGAGAGGCCCTGGAGCTTCTCCCGCGTCGCCTCGTCGAGCGCGTCCCAGGCCGCCCGCATGTCCGCGAACTCCGTCTGCCCGCCCACCGGCGGCACCTTCAAGGCCGAGAGCATCCCCGCCTTGGCCGCGAGCGGCATGTAGGTGCTGTCGATGTGCCAGCCCTCGTTGCCCCGCTGCAGGCGAAAGCCCTCGTCCTTGGCCGTGGCGATGGAACCGTCCCGCTTCTCGTTGGAGATGCGCCCGGTGGCCGCCCCTTCCATCCGGTCTCCGAAGCGATGCGCGAACACGCCCTGCGCCTCCTTGCCGAGATGCTGCCCCGGAAACACAAGCACGCCGTAGCGCAGGAACGCGGCGTGGATGTGCCCCCAAGTGTCGTCGTCCACGTCGTTGAGATCGACATCCGTCACCACCGCCCCAAGCGTGGCGTCGATGGCCGCAAACGTTGGCTCGCTCATCGCTTTCCTCCCGTCGAAAGCTCCTTGTCGGCAAGCCTAGCGCACTTGAAAGGCAACGTGTTCATGCTCGGCAACGGCATGAACGCCGTGGGCCGCGGCGCACGGCACCGTCGACGAAGATCGCATCATCGTCGTCCCGCTTGATTCCGGGCCGAGCTCGGAATTCCGGCGAGCTCGGACGAGACAACGAGCCGACAACCGAACGGTCGCGTCAATACGAGCGCGGCAGCCCCAGCACGTGTTCGGTGACGTAGTTCAGCACCATTTCCTGCGAGATCGGCGCGATGCGCTGCAGACGCGCCTCGCGCCAGTAGCGCTCGACGTGGAACTCCTTGGCGTAGCCGAAGCCGCCGTGGGTCTGCACGGCCTGGTCGGCTGCCTGGAAGCAGGCGTCGGCGGCCAGCCACTTGGCCATGTTGGCTTCGGCGCCGCAGGGCAGGTCGTTGTCGATCAGCCAGCTGGCCTTGCGGATCATCAACTCCGCCGCGTCGAGGCGCATTCGCGCTTCGCCGAGCGGGAAGGACACGCCTTGGTTCATGCCGATGGGGCGGTTGAAGACGACGCGCTCGTTGGCGTAGTCCACTGCTCGGCGCATGGCGGCGCGGCCGATGCCGAGCGCCTCGGAAGCGACCAGGATGCGCTCCGCGTTCAGGCCGTCGAGCAGGTAGCGGAAGCCCTTGCCTTCTTCGCCCACGCGGTCCGTGACGTGAACGGGCAGGTCGTCGTAGACCACCTCGCAGGTGGCGACGGCGTTGCGGCCCACCTTGTCGATGGCGGAGATCGTCACCTCCGGACGCTGGATTTCCGCCAGCAGCAGCGTCATGCCCTCGGTGCGCTTGGCGGCCTGTTCCTTGGACTGGGTGCGCACCAGCAGCAGCACGCGCTCGGAGTCCAGCGCCTTGGTCGTCCACACCTTGCGCCCGCGCACGATGTAGTGGTCGCCTTCGCGCCGGGCGGTGGTCTTGATGGACGTGGTGTCCGTGCCGGCGTCCGGCTCGGTGACGCCGAAGCAGACGTGCAGATCGCCGCTCGCCACCCGCGGCAGGTACTTCTGCTTCATTTCCTCGGAACCGTGGCGCACGACCGGATGCATGCCGAAGATGGAGAGGTGGATGCCGCTGGCGCCGTTCATGGCGGCGCCGGACGCGGCCACTTCCTCGAGCACGATGGAGGCTTCCGTGATGCCGCGCCCGCTGCCGCCGTAGGCCTCCGGTATGGCGATGCCGATCCAGCCGTCGGCGGCCAGAGCGTTGTAGAAGTCCCACGGAAAGCGGTGCTCGCTGTCGCAGGCGGCCCAGTAGTCGTCTGGAAAACCGGCGCACACCTTGCCGATGGCGTCCCGGATGAGCTGGTGTTCGTCTGTGGCGGCGAAGTCCATGGCCGGCAAGCGTAGCACGCCGACTGCGCCATCCTTGGAGTTGGCGCGGTGGCGCCTCGCGCGTTGGCCAAGCTGGTTCGGGTGCGCATTCATGCCTTTACAATCGAACGCGAGCAGTCGAACAGCGTGGGCCATGGCCGGCAAGTACTTCGAGGAACTGGAACTCGGCGCGCGCTTCGCGCACGAGCCGGGGCGCACCGTGACGGAGACCGACAATCTGCTGTTCACGGCCTTGACGCTGAATCCGCAGCCGCTGCACTTGGACGCCGAGTTCGCCAAGCAGAGCATCCACGGGCGCATCCTCGTCAACAGCATCTTCACGCTGGGCCTGGTCGTCGGCCTCTCGGTGGGCGAGACGACGCTGGGCACGACCTTGGGCAACCTCGGCTTCGACAAGACGACGTTTCCCAATCCGGTGTTCATCGGCGACACGATCCGCGCCTCGTCCACCGTGGTGGAACGCCGCGAGAGCCGCACCAAGCCCGACCGCGGCATCGTCGTCTTCGAGCACATCGGCGCCAATCAGCGCGGCGAGACCGTCTGCTCCTGTCGCCGAACGGCGATGATGATGCGGCGGCCGGCGCCGTGAGGGCGCTGCGTTCGCTGCACTTCGTCCCGGGCGGCAACGAGCGGATGCTGGCCAAGGCCCTGGCAAGCAACGCCGATGCGCTGGTGCTGGACTTGGAAGACGCCGTGACGCCGGAGCGCAAGGACGAGGTGCGCGAGGTCGTGGCGCGTTGGCTTGGCGAGACGGATTTCCGCGGCAAGGCGACGATCGTGCGCATCAACCCGTTGCAGACGGCCTGGGGCGAAGCCGACCTGACGGCGACCATGGCCGCGCCGCCGGACGCCTTCATGATTCCGAAGCCGGAAACCGTCGCCGGATTGCAGGCCATCGACGCGGTCTTGAGCGCCCTTGAGCGGCGACACGGGCATCCCGCCGGCGCGGTCGGCTTGATTCTCATCATCGAAACGCCGCTTGGCGTCCTCGATGCGCCGGCGCTCGCGCGCTGCGCGCGGGTGGCGGCGCTCACCTGGGGCGCGGAGGATCTCGCCGCCAGCCTGGGCGCCGCGAGCAACCGCGACGACGGCGGCTGCTATTTGCCGCCCTTCCAGCACGCCCGCGCGCAGACGCTCTTGAGCGCCGCGGCGGCAGGCGTGCCGGCCATCGACACGGTGACGGTGGACTTCCGCGACGCAGACGGCTTGCGACGCGACTGCGCGGATGCCGTCGCCGTCGGCTTCGCCGGCAAGCTCTCCATTCATCCGGCGCAGATCGACGTCGTCAACGCCGCGTTCTCGCCGACGCCGGCGCAAGTCGAGGAGGCGCGCGCACTCGTGCAGGCGTTCGCGGAGGCCCAGGCCGCCGGGCGCATGGCCTTCGCCTTCAACGGCCAAATGGTGGATGCGCCGCACCTCGCCCGCGCCGAAGCGCTGCTGGCCAGGGCCGAGGCTGTTCCGGCGCGATGACCGGGCTTGATAGGATGCCGCCAGCTTCGCGGCACATTCCTCGTTGACCCTCGTTTGAACGACCGCTAGGACGACATGGCAGAGCGCATCATCACCGCTGGCGTCCTCGTCATCGGCAACGAAATCCTGTCTGGGCGAACCCAGGACGTCAATCTGAACCACATCGCCAAGGCGCTTGGCGAGATGGGCGTGCGCGTGCGCGAAGCCCGCGTCGTGCCCGACGTGGAAGACGTCATCGTCGCCGCGGTCAACGACGCCCGCGCCCGCTTCGACTACGTCTTCACCACCGGCGGCATCGGCCCGACCCACGACGACATCACCGCCGAGAGCATCGCCCGGGCATTCGACGTGCCGTTGGTGGTCAGCGACGCCATCGCCGAGCGCATTCGCGGGCGGCCCGCGCCGCCGGAGGTGATGGAATCCCGCCTGCGCATGGCGCGCATTCCACGCGGCGCCGCGTTGATCGACAACCCCACCGGCGGGCCGCAAGGCTTCCGCATGGGCAACGTCTTCGTGATGGCCGGCATCCCGGCAGTGATGCAGGCGATGCTCTCCACCGTGACGCTTGAAGGCGGCGCCGTGGTGCGCTCGCGCTCGGTGACCGCCTACTTGGGCGAGAGCCAAGTGGCGACTGGCTTGACGCATATTCAGGCGCGCTACCCGGATGTCGATCTCGGCAGCTATCCGTTCACCCGCGACGGCCGCTATGGCACCACGCTGGTGATGCGCGGCACCAACCCAGACGAACTGGCGGCGGTGCTCGACCAAGTGAAGCAGCTGATCGTCGACGCCGGCGAGACGCCGCAGGACATCCACTGAGCCACTCGAGAAGGAGAAGGAAGATGGATTTGGAAGGGAAGAAGGCCATCGTCCTCGGTGGCACGTCGGGCATCGGCCTCGCCGCCACGCGGCAATTGCAGCGCGCCGGCGCGACGGTCGTGGCCGGCAGCCGCTCGCAAGCCAATCTGGATCGCGCCGCGGAAGCGGTGGGCGAAGGCGTCTCCCTGCGCATCGTCGACGTGCTGGACCGAGATGCACTCACCGCGCTCTTCGAGGAACACGCCGGCTTCCACATCCTCGTCAACGCGGCCACCGGCGGCGAGCGGGCGTCCGGCCCGTTCCTGCAGATGGACCTCGACGGGTTCCAAGGCTCCTTCCGCAAGCTCTGGGGCTACACGAACAGCGTCCGCCTGGGCGCGCCGAAGATGGCGAACGACGGTGCCATCGTGTTGGTGAGCGGCTATCCGGCGAAGAAGGCCAACCCGGGCGCAGCGGCGCTCTCGACCGTCGGCAACGCGGTGGAAGGCTTCGCGCGCGCCGTGGCGCCAGAGCTCGCGCCGCGGCGCATCAACGTCGTCTCGCCGGGCGTCATCGACACGCCCATGTTCGCGGCGCAGGGAGACGCGCGGGCGCAGTTCCTCGGAGCGGCGACGCGCAACATGCTGATCAAGCGCGCTGGCACGGCAGACGAAGTGGCATCCGCCATCCTCTTCACGCTGCAGAACGACTACATGACCGGCGGCTGCATCGACATCGACGGCGGCGCCGCGCTGCCGTAGCTGGTCCTTGGCGTGCTATGGTCGCCGAACTTCGGCGAACCGCCGCAACTTGGAACAAGATCACGGGAGCCATGAACCAACCTGTCGCCTACATGGAGCGCACGCGGCGCTACTACGCAGCGCAGTCATTCGAGCCCTATCGCTGGGCGCAGTTCGAGGACGTGCCGTTCGCGCCGCTTGGCAAGCCACTGCGCGACTGCACCTTGGCCTTGGTGACCACCGCGGCGCGCTACGACCGCGAGGAATCGGACCCGCGCTACGTGGATTCCGGGCCGATCGCGCCGCCTCCGCCGCGGCTCTACGCCAACGACTTGTCGTGGGACAAGAAGGCGACGCACCTCGACGACCGCGGCACCTACCTGCCAATCGAACGCTTGCAGGAACTGGTCGCTGGCGGACGCCTCGGCGGGCTTGCCCCGCGCTTCCATTGCGTGCCAACCGAATACAGCCAGCGCCGAACCCGCGATGCGGATGCGCCGGAAGTCCTCCGCCGCTGCCGCGAGGACGGCGCCGACATCGCGCTCCTGGTGCCGTTGTGACCAGTCTGCCACCAGACCGTGAGTCTGGTAGCCCGCCACCTCGAAGCCGACGGCATCCCGACGGTAGTGCTGGGCTCCGCCTTGGACATCGTTGAACACTGCCGCGTGGCGCGCTTCGCATTCGTGGACTTTCCCCTCGGCAATCCCTGCGGCAAGCCATACGACGTGCCGATGCAGCGCGACATCGTGGCGACGGCGCTCGGCATGTTCGGGACCGCCACCGCCCCGAACACGCAGCATCTGCCGCAGCGTTGGGGCGACAACGGCTGGCGCGACGCCTACATGGCCATCCGCGAGGAAGACGTCGCGGCGCTGCAGCGCAAGGGCGAAGCGCGGCGCGCCGAACGCCAAGCGCTGCGCGACGCCGGGCGCGTTCGCGGGGAGTAGCCGCCGCCCCAAAAGTTCGCGCGTCCTGACGCACCGCGGCGTATTCGCCTAGGCGCGTCCCATGAGCGCCGCCAAGCGCTTGCGAACAGCGCCGATCCAGCGCCGATGGTTGCGCGGCGGCATCGTCGCCCCACCCTTTGGTGCCACCGTCACGCCGAGCGCCGACGGCGTTGCGATCTTCACGTCGCCGAAGGTCTCGAGGGGCGCCTGAGTCCGATGCGCACGGTGCAATGCCCAAGTCCGCGTGATCGAAACCACGGCTTCCCCGCCGTGCGTCGGCAATGCGCACGAGAGATGCACTGCCGAGCCGAGCTTGGTCACCGATCGCGCCACCAAGTGGCCGCGATAGGTCGCCGTGGCGGGAAATCGGATGTGGAACGCCGCGGTGGGGAACTCGTCGAGCGCCGACTGACCTTCCTTCGCTCCGCCCCCGTTGCCCCCGACACAACGCACGACTACCCTCGGCTCGTCGTCGAAGTGGCAGCGCAGGTATTCCCGAGCGAACTCGCTCTGGCTCTGCGCCGGGCCTAGCTCGACGCGCACGGCAAGATCGTGGATGCGGTCCGCGAGCAGGCGTTCCACCAAGGCGACTACGGACTGCGGCGCAATGGACTCGCCGGCGTCCACGGCCACCACATGCCGGGGCACGCGGTAGGTACGCCCCGGCCTGACGGGGCGGCATCGCGGGTGTGGAATCAGATGCGCCATTTCGCCATCGAGAATCAAACTCGCGCGGTGTCTTTCTTCGCGCCCTTCAGCCCACCGCCCTTGGTGCCAGACCATCGCTTCCCGCACCGGCACCATCAAAGCGCCGTATGCGTCGGCGCGAAACGCGAGTTCGATGTCCTCGCCGCCCCAATGGCGAAACGGGGCGTTGCCGCCGACCTCGTGGTAGAACGCCTTGCGCATGCCGAAGTTGCCGCCGGCGACCACGTGGAACAGATCGTCGGCCTTCGCCAACTGCTCGTCCGAGCGCGCATAGTAGTCCCGAGACCAAGGCGGGTCGGTCGGCAGATCGGCCAGCAGGCGGCGCAGGTTTCCTCGCCGTATCGCCTCGACGTCCAAGCCTTCCGTCGCCACATGCCAGCGCGGGCCCGCCGTCAAAACGTCCGCGGCGGCGTGGTGCCATCTGGCGTGGGCGGAAATCCACTCCTCTTCGACCAGCTCGTCCGCGTCGAGGAACAGAACGATGTCATGCGCCGCGGCGTCGACGCCGTTGTTCCGCGCTCGCCACGTGCCGTAGCCGCGCCGTTCCTGGCGCACGACTTTCACGTCGAGCGGCGAAGGCGGGGCTTGCAGGGGCGGCTCTGATCCGTCGTCCACCAGGACGACTTCGAGGAGATGGCGTGGAAAGCGCTGCCGTTCCAACGACGCCAGCGTCTTGGCCAAGGTGGCCGCCGGCGCTTGGTAGCACGGAATGACCACGCTCACGGCTTCCGTCGGCACGAAAGCTGCCAACGCGGCGACCGGGAGACGCCGCCAGTCGTTGTACGGCACCTGGGCTGGGGCTGGGGGCATCGGGCGCAACATACCACGACGCGCCAGCCGAACCCGGCGTTCGCCGAACGTACCGTTCGCCGAATGTACCGTTCGCCGTGATAGGCTGACCGCGTACTGGGCAGATCAGCGAGGGATTCCGTGGCCGTAGCAACCGACCTCTTCGACCTCACCGGCAAAGTGGCGCTCCTCACCGGCGCATCCAAGGGCATGGGCCTGGCGATGGCCGAGGGCTTGGCCGAGCACGGCGCCAAGGTGGTGGTCTCCAGCCGCAAGCTCGACCAGTGCGAAGCCGCCTGCGCGCAGATCGACGCCAAGTGCGGCAGCGGTTCGGCGACGCCCATCGCCTGCAACATCGGCTACAAGGAACAGCTCGAAGCGCTGGTGGCGGAGACCCGCAGCCGCCTGGGGCCCATCGACATTCTGGTCGCCAACGCCGGCATCAATCCCTTCTACGGCCCGATGTCGGAGATTCCCGACTCGGCCTTCGACAAGATCATGAACTCCAACGTGCGCTCCAACCACTGGCTGTGCCAGATGGCGGCGCCGGACATGGTAGAGCGTGGCGGCGGCTCGATGATGATCACCGCCAGCACCGGCGCATTCTCCGCCTCCGCGACCCTCGGCACCTACAGCATCTCCAAGCTGGCGGACATCGCCTTGGTGCGCAACCTGGCCTTGGAGTACGGGCCGAAGGGCGTGCGCGCCAACGCCATCTGCCCCGGCCTCATCAAGACGGACTTCGCCCGCGCCCTGTGGGACAACGAAGACGCCAAGCGCAACGCCGAGACCAACACGCCCCTGCGCCGGCTGGGCGAATCCGAGGACCTGAAAGGCATCGCCGTGTTCCTCGCCTCCGACGCCAGCACCTACGTCACCGGCCAGGCCATCGCCGTCTGCGGCGGCACGCACATGTGGCGGTAGGTGTTCGCAGCGCCGTTTACGACATGACGGTTCGTGTACACGGCGCCGCATTTGGCAAGGCGTTCACAGGTCGCGGCTGACGGCGAAGACAAAGACGCCGCGGCCCGCGGCTTCATCCTGCAAGCGACCTATCGCGTTCGACGCGGCGAGCATGGGCGTGCGCCGGTCGTACACCTGTACGGCGTCCTCGAAGATGGCGGCACGTTCCTAGTCCGCGATCGCCGGCAGCGTCCCGCCTTCTACATTCGGCGCGACGATGCCGAGGCCGCTTGGCGCTTGGGCGCGACGCAGCAGATCGAGACGGCCTGCACCACCTTCGACGGCGGCCGGACGCTGCGCGTGGTGGTGCCGACGCCCCAGGACGCGCCGCCGTTGCGCGACCGCCTGCATGCCGAAGGGGTGCGGACATTCGAGGCGGACGTGCGCTTCGCCACCCGCTACCTGATCGACCGCGACATTCGTGGCGGCTGCGAGATCCGCGGCAGTTGGCAGTCGGGCGAGACGCTCTCGCGCATCTACGACGATCCTGTGCTGCGTCCGGCGGAGGTGGCGATCGCGCCGAGCGTGCTCTCCTTCGACATCGAAACGGACGCCACCGCGAAGCGGCTGCTCGCGATTGCCCTCTATGGCCGCTTCGGCGCGGCAGACGGCGCGACCACGGTGGACGAGGTGTACATCGTCGACGGCACCGGCCGGGCGATGCCGGAACACGCCATCGGCTGCGGCAGCGAAAAGCAGGCGTTGGATGCGTTCGCCAAACGGGTGCAGGAACTCGACCCGGATGTGTTGACCGGCTGGAACGTCGTCGACTTCGACCTCAGCGTGCTGGGGCGGATCGCCAAGCGCGTCGGCAGCGCACTGCGCCTTGGCCGCGACGACGGCGCGTTGCGCGTGCGTCCGGCGCAGGGCTACTTCGGCAGCGGGCAGGCTTCGATTCCCGGCCGGCTGGTGCTCGACGGCATGGACCTCGTGCGCGGCTCGTTCCAGCGCTTCGACGACTATTCCTTGGACGGCGTCGCCAGCGCCGTGCTCGGCGAAGGCAAGGTGGCGCTGGGCGGCAGCGGCGGCGATCGCGCCCAGGCGATCCTCCAGCGCTACCGCGACGACTTGCCGACATTCGCCGAGTACGCCCGTACCGACGCGCGACTGGCGTTGGAGATCGTGGACGAACTGCGCCTGGTGCCGCTTGCGATGGCGCGCAGCAAGCTCACCGGCATGACGCCGGACCGCGTGGCGGCCAGCATCGCCTCCTTCGACTTTCTGTACCTCGCCGCACTCCGCAAGCGCCGCGTGGTGGCGCCGTCCGTGCGCTCCAGCGATGCCGGGGTCTCGCGCCATCAAGCCGGCGGCCATGTCTTCGAGCCGGTCACCGGGCTGCACGACAACGTATGGGTGTTCGACTTCAAGAGCCTCTACCCAAGCGTGATCCGCACCTTCAACATCGACCCGCTGGGCTACTCGGAGACCGCTGGCGACGGCATGGTGCGCTTGGCCGAAGACGCGGCGTTCGCCCGTGGCGAGGCCATCCTGCCGGCCATCCTCGACCGCCTCTTTCCACAGCGCGAAGCGGCGAAGCGCAACGGCGACGCCATCGCCTCCCAGGCCATCAAGATTCTGATGAACTCCTTCTACGGCGTGCTCGGCACCCCGGCCTGCCGCTTCCACAACGTCGCCATCGCCAATGCCATCACCGGCATGGGGCGGCACCTGCTGCAATGGGCCAAGGCCTGGTTCGAGGAACGCGGCCTGCGCGTGATCTACGGCGACACGGACAGCGTGTTCGTGCCGGCCGGCATGGCCTTGGAAGACGCCCGCGACGAAGGCCCGCGCTTGGCGGCGGCGCTGAACGAGGCGGTCGCCGCCTACATCGACGACAAGTGGCGCGTGGCGAGCCGCTTGGAGATGGAGTTCGAGAAGCTCTACGCGAAGCTCTTCCTGCCGCCCGTGCGCCACGGCGGTGGCGGCGCCCGCAAGCGCTACGCGGGTCTGGTGGACGGCCAGGACGACGTGGACTTCGTAGGCATGGAGGTGGTGCGCCGCGATTGGACCGACCTCGCCAAGGACGTGCAGCGCGAACTCTACGCCCGGCTGTTCGCCGGCGATCCCGTGGGCGATTATCTGGCGGGCGTGACGGCGGCGCTTCGGCGCGGCGAGTTGGACGACAAGCTCGTGTACCGCAAGGGGCTGCGCAAGCGGGCGGCGGAATACACGGCAAACACGCCGCCGCACGTCGCCGCGGCGCGCAAATCCAGCGAGTCGAACCGCGTCGTCGCCTACGTCGTGACCACCGACGGCCCAGAGCCGGTGGACGCCCTGCGCCACGAACCGGACCGCGAACACTATCTGGACAAGCAGGTGCGGGCGGTGGCGGAGCCAGTGCTGGCCGTCCTCGGCCTGGAGTTCGACCGCGTGGTCGGCGACGACAAGCAGCTGCCGCTGTTCTAGCGCGGTTTGCAGGGCATTGACGGGGGTGCTACGGTTGCGGCGTACGAGATTCAACGCCGAGGGAGCGACAGACCGTGGCCCAAGCACTCATTGCAGGTCAGCAAGTCGACGTGCCGCCGACAAGACACCTCCGCCAACCGTCATACTGGAATGACGAGGGCCTGGGACGCTGGAACGAGGAGCTGGCGGAGCGAGCGGCGGCAGCGCTCGCCAAAGAACTCGGCAACGACGTTGCGGAAGAGTTGATCGCCGCACTGGCGATGCGCGTAGCTGCAACCGCGACGGTACACCGTCCGTCGGGTACTCGGAGGGGTCCCCTGCAACGATTCGAGCGGAGGTTGCGCAAATCGGTGGACACGTTCAATCGACAGTTCGGCTGATCCCAGTCTGAGGTCGAGGCAGCAGAACTTGAGCGAATCGGAGAGAGGTAGATGGAAGAGCGACTTGACTTGGCAGTCATTGAGAGCCGGTGGTGGGAGCGAAGTAACGATTCCGTTCGTGGACTGTTCGACATGCTTGCTGGTATTCACCACAGCAATCCATTCGCCTACCACTATGAGATGTTCAACAACACTGAGTCTCTTCGAGACGTCATTAGCCGCGTTGCTGACAATAGCGACATCCGCAACGTTTACGTTGGTGCGCACGGTAGCGACGCAGAGATTTACGGGCCGGGGAACGAACGGATTAGCCGTACCGTCATTGGAAATACGCTAGAGCAACTCTCGGCGAAGAAACTGCATGGTCTTTTCTTTGGTTGTTGCGGCTTCGGCAATCAGATCGAGAACTTGGCGAAGAGAACGAACTTGACGTGGATTGCAGGATATACGGAAGACGTCGACTGGGTACATTCCTCTGCAATGGACCTCTTTTTCTGGAACGCTTACTACCAAAGTAGCGTTCCGGAGCAGCCAACTAGGCCAGATCGAGCCTACTGGATGAGTTTCTTGCTATACGTGCTAAAATTTCGCGTTCCCTACTTGTTTTCCGAACTCGGATTTCAGGTAGCAGTCTCGCCAAGAAAGGACGGCTACTGGGTGTTCCCCGGCAGTTTGGATGAGGACGACCTTGCGCGCATTGAGGTGGAGGCCAGAGCATTTGTTCGAGATAATCCTGGCCAGTGGCCGTAGCGCATGCTCCGAGCGTTGGGTGGTCCGGATTGAGGTCGTCGGGACTGCGCCATGACTAGCGCCGTTGCCCGCTTGGCGGAGACGACGTTCGCCTACCGCGCCGGCGAGGTGGTGCTGGACATCGCCGAGCTGACGGTGGGGGCTGGCGAGAAGCTGTTTGTGGAGGGGCCGAGCGGGAGCGGCAAGAGCACGCTGCTTGGTCTGCTCGGCGGCATCCTGACGCCGAGCGCCGGCACGGTCGAAGTGCGCGGCGAGGCGGTGTCCGCCATGGGCGCGGCGGCGCGCGACCGCTTTCGCGCCGAACATGTGGGCTTCGTGTTCCAGATGTTCAACCTGCTGCCCTATCTCTCCGTGGTTGAGAACGTGGCGCTGCCGTGTCGGTTTTCGGCGGCGCGCGCCGAGACGGCGCGGCAGGGCGGCGGTTCGATTGCCGCGGAAGCACGGCGGCTTTTGCAGCGGCTTGGATTGGGCGGCGACCTGTTGGAGCGGCGGGCGACCAGCTTGAGCATCGGCCAGCAGCAGCGCGTCGCCGCGGCGCGGGCGCTGATCGGGCGGCCCGCGCTGTTGGTCGCCGACGAGCCGACGGCCGCGTTGGACGCGGCCAATCGCCAGCGTTTCGCGCACTTGCTGATGGAGGAGTGCGACGCCGCCGGCAGCGCAGTGGTGTTCGTCAGCCACGACCCGGCGCTCGCGGCGTCCTTCGATCGCGCGGTGTCGCTGCCGGAAATCAACCGCGCGCATGTGGAAGCGGCCGATGAGTGAGCGGGCGACGCTCTTCGGGCTGGCATGGAAGAGCCTGCTCAACCGCCGCTTGACGGCGGGCCTCCTGGTGGCGTCGGTGGCGATGAGCGTCATGCTGCTCGTGGCCGTGGACCGCATCCGCACCGAGACGAAGACCAGCTTCATCAACACCATATCCGGTGTCGATCTCGTGGTCGGCGCGCGCGGCGGGCCGCTCAATCTGCTGCTCTACGCGGTGTTCCGGGTGGGCGACGCCACCAGCAACATCAGCTGGGAGAGCTATCAGCTGGTCGCGGCGCGGCCGGAAGTCGCCTGGAGCGTGCCGCTCTCCTTGGGCGACGCGCACCGGGGATACCGCGTGCTGGGCACCACCGAAGGCTACTTCGTCCACTACCGCTATGGCCGGGATCGCGCGCTGGCGTTCGAGACCGGCAAGCCGTTCGCAAATGCGCAAGAAGCGGTACTCGGCGCCGAAGTGGCCGCCACGCTCGGCTACGCGCTGGGCGACGGCATCGTGGTGTCGCACGGCATCGGCGACGTGAGCTTCGTGCATCACGACGACGCGCCCTTCACGGTGGCCGGCATCTTGGCGTACACCGGCACGCCGGTTGATCGAACCGTTCACGTGAGCTTGGCGGGCATCGAGGCCATGCACTCGGAACCCGGGGAGCACGATCACGGCCACGACGAGCACCCGGGCGACGAAGACGACCACCGCGATGAGCACGTTGACGGCGATCACGACGAGCACCACGCCGATCATGACGACGGCGACGAACACCACGACGCCCGTGAACACGCCGAACATCACGACGACGCTGGACACCGCGAAGGCGGTGAACATGACGAACATCACGACGATGACGCTGAACACCAACACAGCGATCACGACGAGCACGTCAACGACCACGCTGAACATAACGACGGCGATCACGACGAACACGGCGACCATGACGGGCACCGCGACGGCGAACACGACGAGCAGCACGACGGGCACGGTGCCGACGACAACCACACCGAACACGAAGACCACGCCGCCGACCACGCTGAACATCACGGCAGCGACCACGACGAACACCGCGACCATGACGAGCACCGAGACAGCGAACACGCCGAGCACGATGACCACGCCGCAGATGCCGACCACGATGACCACGATGAGCACGGCGCGGACGCTGACCACGCCGACCACGCCAGCACCCACGACGAACACGAAGACCACCATGCCGACGACCACGGCGATGGCGCGGAGAGGCAGCCGGACGCCATCACGGCCTTCCTCGTCGGCATGCACTCGCGCCCGCTGGCCTTGCGTTTGCAGCGCTTCGTGAACGAATACGACGGCGAGCCGCTGATGGCCATCCTGCCGGGCGCCACATTGCAGCAGCTATGGGATCTGGTCGGCGTGGTGGAGACCGCGCTGATCTCGGTGGCCGTGCTGGTCGTCGCCGCCGGCTTGATCGGCATGACCACCACGCTGCTGGCTGGCTTGGCCGAACGGCGCCGCGAGATGGCGGTGCTGCGCGCGGTCGGCGCCGGCCCGGGCTGGGTGTTCGCCTTGCTGATCGTCGAATCGGCGATGCTGGCCGCAACTGCCGCGATTGTTGGCGTCGCCGCCGCCCACGGCGCGATGTTCGCCGGGCGGGCCGTGCTGGAGGATCGGTTCGGCCTGGCGCTGGCCGGCGAGGCGCCGGGCCTTTTCGATCTTGCGGTTGTCGTGGGCGTGACGCTGGCCGGCGCGCTTGCCGCCACGTTCCCGGCGTGGCGCGCCTATCGCTATTCGTTGGCCGATGGCCTCACCATGCGGGTGTAGACTTGGCGACGGAGGTTCCGATGACGCGATTGGCGCTTCTTGGCGCAACGCTCGTTTTGGCGTGGGCCGCGATGGCCGCCAGCGACGACGTGCGCACCTTGGACTGGGACGACCTGTTGCCAGCCGGCAGCTATGCGCCGCCGCAGATAATCAACCACTCCGGGCCGCCGGTCTTCGACGACTTCCCCTACAACGTGGACACGAGGACCGTGCCGGAACTGGCCGGCGTGCGCGCTCGGCTGCCCGGCTTCGTGGTGCCGCTGGACACCGTGGACGGCAAAGTGGCCAGCCTGCTTCTGGTGCCCTACTTCGGCGCCTGCATCCACCAGCCCCCGCCGCCGCCCAACCAGATCGTTCATGTGCGCTTCGCCGAACCCGTAGCGCTGGAATCCATGTACGCGCCGGTGTGGATCACCGGCGTGATGAAGCTGGAACGCTACTCCGGCCTTGCCGAATCCGGCTATGCGATGGACGGGCAGGCGATGGAGGAGTACGTGTACGACGGCGTGGAGTAGACGCCGCGGACGTTGGCCAAAAGCCACGCGCGTCGGGAGCCGCCGACTTGTCGGAGCCGATGATCGAAACCCGCGCTCTGCGGAAGGAGTACGGGCCGAGCGCGGCGTTGGCCGGCGTCGACTTGGCCGTGTCCCGCGGGGAGATGGTTGGGCTGATCGGGGCCAACGGCGCTGGCAAGTCGACGCTTCTGAAAGTGCTCGCGGCATTGATCGAACCAACGGCGGGCAGCGTGCGCGTCGCCGGATTCGACGTTGTTCGCGATCCCTTGGAAGTGAAGAGGCGCATTGGGTATGCGCCGGAGTCCGGCTTCTTGTTCGATGCGCTAACGGGCAGGGCGTTTCTGGAAATGGTCGTCGATTTGAAGAAGCTGGACCACAAGAAAGCCCGCTCCCAAATGTCCGAGCTTTCGGCGGTGCTGGGGATTCAAGATGTGCTGAAGTACCACATCGGCGGGTATTCGAAGGGGATGCGGAAGAAAGTCTCGATTGTCTCTGCGCTCATTGGGAATCCCCAAGTCCTCATCCTCGATGAACCAGTGGATGGCTTGGATCGACCCGGCGTCGCAGCGCTTACCGAAGTGCTGCGCGGCCTTCAAGAGCAAATGACCACGATAATCCTCTCCTCTCACATGACCGACGTCGTGGAGGGCGCGTGCGACCGAGTATGCACGCTCTCGGGCGGCGCATTGGTCGAGAACCGCCCGACTCGGATCGAGGCCAGCGCGAGCGAATGAACATCGGCGCGTTCGTCGTCGAGCGGCTTGGCGCGGACCCTCGGCAGTGGCGCAGCTTGACAAACGCGGCGGCCCAGGACTCGCGGCGGCTAGCGCCGACGGCAAGGAACTGGTGGCGATCGCTCATGGCGAGCCGCGATTTGGTTCCCCTTGGCGTGATTGGCCTCTTTGTCGGCGGCTTGGCGCTCCAGCTGCCCGCGCTCTCCGAATCGAGTGCCCTCGCGTTGTCCATCTTCATGCTGCTGATCTTCGTGGCCTTGCTTGAGGGACGGGGCAGGTCGTTGGCGCGCGACCAGTTGGCGCTGTTGAGATGCTTCCCGATTTCGGAGCGCACCTTTTTCGTCTGCTACTTGACGGGGCTGCTGAGGCGAACCGCGTCGGTGACCGCCTGCGTCGCCACGCCGACAGTTCTCCTAACCGCCGCGCGGGAAGGCGTGGTTCCTCTGCTCGGGTGGGCTGTGGCAATCGTGCTTTCGTCGTCCTTCGTTGCATTCTCCTTGGCGGCACTCTTCGTCTGGAGCAAGGGAATCAGTGCAAACCGGCCCTGGATTGGGGGCAGCTGTTTGTTCGCCGGCGTCGTGCTCCTGCTCGCAGTCGTCGCGGGGCCGGTTGTGGCGACGGGCCTAGGCGACAACACCGTGGGCGGCGTGTATCCCGCCGCTTGGGCTTTCCCGCCGTTGTGGTTCTCCGCCTTCGTCGACGCCGCCAATGGCCGGCATGGAGCAGGCGTCCTGGCTTTCGGTGGAATCGCATTGGCCGGCACGCTCCTCGCCTACGTCGCTATGGCACACGCATGGAATGCATGTGGTGACGAGAGCGGCGGCAAGCCGACGGCAACGACAAGCTGGCAGGCGCTCGTCGGGCGAGTTCGCCATTTGCTGCCGCCCGAGGCGCGAGTCTGCGCGACGTTGTTCCGCGCCCACTTGCAGCGCGACGCGGACTTCCGCCTGCGCCTGTTGGCGGGTTTGCCGTTGAGTCTTGGGTTGCTCTCCTTGGGCGTGTTGGACTACCTGGACGTCGAGGGCGTGTCGGAGCGACTGGACGCTTTCATGTCTGTCGGACTGATCCACGTCGCCGCAGTGGCCGTGCCCTTGTCGTGGCTCGATGCGGCCCGGCGCAGCGAGGCATTCCGCGCCGCATGGGTCTTCGCGGCAACGCCGACGCACGTTGGCAAGGTCGCCTTTTGGACGGCGAACGTCGTCGTCCTGCTCGCGCTTCCTTACTTGATGCTCGTCGCAACCGTGCTCTTTCTCGTCCTGGGCGGCGGTTGGAACGCCTTCGGACACGCGGTGAATCTCGTTCTCGTCGTCAATGTGGTCGTCAACGCGGCGGCAGCCGTCACGCCCCACATGCCGTTCTCCGCCTCGCCGGCCAAGTCACGCGAAGTCTCAAGCCGGAACCTCGTCCGCGACTTGGCGGGATGGAGCTTGGCGTTTCTCCTTCTGCCAGCTCTCTTGTCGGCGGCGAACTCTCGGCTTTGGTCGGCCGTGTGTCTTGCGGCGGCGTTGATCGCGGTCGTTGTGCTATTGGAGCGGGGGCGGCCCGTAAGGCAAAGTACTAGGTGCGCCGCTCTACGAGGGACTGTAACTTCCTCGCCACAGCGATGAGGTACTCGACGTCGGCGGGGGTGGTGCTCTCCGGGTCGTGAATCGCATCGTTGCGGATGTCGGCCACTTGGTGGAGTTTCCGGCGCAAATGTCGATATGGGGCACCCAAGCTGTTGATGTGCTGTCGGAGCTTTTGATGGCTATCTCCACCACTCGCTAGAGACGCCGCCACAACTAGCTGTTCGAACTCGACACCAGCGATCTGACCGGCAATAGCAGGTACGGTGGTGAGCAGCGCATCGGCAACATCGAGCTTCGCGGTCTCGAACAACTGCTTCGTGAGGTTCCGCGCTTGGATGCGCCGAAGTTCGGCGTCCTCCTCATGGTCTTTCGCGAGCCCTGCCCGCAACGGCATCGGCAACAATCCGTCCAATACGCCGACTTGCAACACCCAGAGGGCCATCTCGACGTCCGCGGCTCTTTCGAAGCGCCGATCCTCACGGATGTCCGTGAGCGACTCAAGATAGGCCTCATAAGTTGCAGTTGGCCTCCGCAGAGGCCTGATGCCGAGCACTGTCTGCACGGGTGAACTGATGATTCCGAACCGCATCGGATCAATGAACCTGAGCACCACCGACGCCGGCTCGATCTGGCGAAACGCCTCAAACAGGCAAGCGATCAACTCTTGCTTGGCGAGGTCGCACCATTGGGTTTGATCGATGGCGCTCTTGAGCACGTCCTGATCGAACGAGCCGAACATGTTGGCGTCGAAGGCATCGTGGTCGTGGATCGCCTCGACGATCTCCCACATCGGTGCCCGCGCAGCCCACATGCGCATGACGAGACTCTCCACCTTGCCGAGATCCTGCCGCTTGTCGTACCGAATCTCTGTGACTTGCCCATGCAAGCGCAGACATCTGTGCAGGTAGTCATTTCGTTTGGCCACATCAATCTCCGCTCTCCGACGACCGCCTACACGTAGTGCAGCCAATGCTCGAAGTCCGGCTCTTCGCCGCGCACCGTGGCAGCGTATTTCGTACGCAGCTTTCGGGTGGCGGCGCCGATTCCGCCATCGCCTACTTGCTTCCGGTCGATGCTGAGCACCGGCCACACGCCGATCGACGTGCCGGAGAGAAACACCTCCCGGGCGCTTGCGAGCTCCGCAGCGGCGATGTCGCGCTCCACGCACGGGAGTCCCACTGACGGAGCGAGGGCCAGCACCGTGTCTCTGGTGATGCCGAGCAGCACCTTGCTCGCCGGCGGGGTCGCAAGGGCACCGTCCGCATCCACCATGAACAGGTTCGTCGTCGGCGCTTCCGTCACAAAACCGGCCTCGTCCAAGAGCACCACGTCGTCGTAGCCTTCCTGGCGGGCGCGCCACTTGGCGGTCATGGCGGCGGTGTAGTTGGCGGCGACCTTGGCGTGTGGCGGCACCAAGTCTTCCCGCCGCGCCGACTTCTCACGCTCGATCTTCAACGCCAGTTCCGGGCGATGGCGGTACTCGCCTGGGTTCTTGGCGATGATGTCCGCCTGGCTGTCGTAGGCGGCGATGAACACGGACACGCGGGCGTCCTGGGGGATCAACTCCACTTCCACCGACGGAATGAGGGCGCTGATCTTCACCACCTTGGCGCCCGGATTGCGGCGCACCGTCTCGGCGCACGCAGCCACCAATTCTTCGGCGCCAAAGCCGATGGGCAAGCCGACGATGCGGCACGTTCGCAGCAGCCGCTCCACATGGTCGCGCACGCGAAACATCGCCACGCCGCGCTTGGCTTGATGAACGCTCAAGAAATCGAACGCCAGCGATCCGCGCTGCAGGCTCTGCGCCAGCACATGCACCGTCGCGTTCCGCCAAGCGACGAACTCGCCGTCGCGCCAGATGACTCGCTCGCTCAACGTTAAGCTCCTTGTCTGAGGACACTCTCCGACGACATCGTGGCCATTGTAAGGCGGCGTGACCCGAGTGCGGCATCAGCGACGGGAAAGGATCAAGCCCCCGACGATCAGCGCCAGCCCGACGACCGCGCTTGGATGGATGCGTTCGCCGAGCACGACGGCGATGAGCACCAGCGACAGGAACGGCGAGAGGAAGATCAGCTGGCTGATGCGGCCGGCCTTGGAGGTCAAGCGCAACGCCCGTTGCCAGAGCAGGAAGGTGACGCCGATTTCCACGAGGCCGACCCAGGCGCCGAAGCCGAGCGTTCGAGCGCTCAACGTAGGCAGGCCGGGGCCGAAATGGCAGACCAGCGCCACCAGCGGCGTCGCCACTGCAAAGCCGTTGAGCATCATCGGCACTGGATGTACGCGCAGGCGCACGGTGGCGATCCAGTAGCCAGCCCACAGCAGCGTGCTGAAGAGCGCGAGCGCAACGCCGAACGCATCGAAGTGTGCGAAGCCTGCGAACTCGCCGCGGCTCAAGATCACGGCCACGCCAACGTAGCCGACGAACACGCCGCTCCAGCCCTGCCAAGAGAGGCTTTGGCGCAGAATCGGCACGGCCAGCACGGCGATGGCGATGGCCCAGGTGTAGTTGAGCGGCTGGGCGATTTGCGCTGGGAGCCGGTCGTATGCCTCGAACAGCACGAGGTAATAGGCGAGCGGCGTGACGAGGCCCATCGCCGCCGTTGCCCCATGCTCGCGCACGGTCAGCTTCGCCGAGACGAAACACCGCGCCACCGCGAAGAAGGCCAAGGCCACGCAGCAGCCGAGGAACAGCAACTGCACCGGCGCGAGCTCCCGCAGGCCGAGCTTGAAACCCGTCGCCACGGTGGCCCAAAGCAAAACGCTCGCTAACGCATAGCCGAGGGCGAGCCGTTCCTGGCGCGCATCGGTCACCGCCTCCGATCCATTCGCTGGTCACCAGTGGGAGCGAAGGTCAACGGCTGCTGAAAATCTGGCGGGCGAGGTCATAGACCACCACAACCTCCCAAGTGTCAGGCGAGTTCCCACCAACCCCACTGTGAGTCACTCTTGAGAACGCCGTCTTCCTTCAACTTCAGTCGGGCCCATTGCGCATTGTTCTGCCAAACTAATTGGCCGTTACTGCGCTTCTTCAAGTCAGCTTGATTTAGATTCACTTGGCTCTCTACGCGATTCAAGACGTCCTTAGTGCGCCCTCGGCCGCCAAGTTTCTTCAAAACGTCGACAATGGGTTGACGAAAGGAGGCCGGAGGAGTCGGATATTGTGACCGTCTTTGCCGGCTGCTGCGTGTCGTGCGGTTACCATCTTCATGGCCACGGCCGGCGTTACGCATCTTTCTCTTCATGGCCACAACGGCACCTTGAGCGACACCGAATTTCTTGGCGACAGCGGCCTGCGTCGCGCCTTCGCAGTGCATCTTCCAGCCTTCTTCATGCCATCCGCCTCGCCCACTCTTCGCCTTAGGTGATCGTTGCCGTTCGCTCGTTTTGTTGCTGTCGGCACTGGGGCTACCTACACACGCCAACATTGGTCGCACTTGGTCGAGAGTGATGTTGAACCACTCGCCGTCCACCCATTGTGGTTCCAGGATCTTGTGGAACGCGTGCTCCACTGCGCTCATGTCATCGACCTGTACATGCTCGACGATCTTGATCCGCTTACCCAACCCACCACCTTGGAGCGTTCGCTCCCTCTGGACGAGATCGGTCGTCTGTCCGATCTTGTAATGGCTAGGCTTGCTCTTGTCCTCCGCCACATAGACGTAGCCGCGCTTCCCCACGCCTTACTTCCTCCATCAACCAGCTCAAGTGGACTATAGCGACGTGATGGGGCCGTGGTCAACGGCGCTGTCGCGATCACCTTGCTCGCGGTGCCACAACGTCAACCGCAGTTCCTCCCCGAACAACCGGTACTCCGGCTTCCGCCCGGAGTGCGCCTCCCCCTGCCGCAGTATCTTCCGCACCCCCTCGCCCCGAGACTCCAGGAAAACCGCCCCGGTGCGCTTGCTGCGTTGGCGGGAGAGGAAGCTCACGAGGAGCTGGTTGCGGGTGAAGGTGCGGTAGGGCATGTCGGCGAGGGTCAGCGTGTTGGGCAGGCCGCCCGGGCTGTAGAGTTCCAGGCGGTCGGCGAACAGGAACAGGCGTATTTTGGCGCCGCCGATGGCGTAGTCGCGGTGGGCGACGGCGTTGACGATGGCCTCGTCCACCACGTCGATGGCGTAGGCGGGCGTGCCGCTGCTGGCGTTTTCACTTGCCCGCATGAACTGCGCGACGAAGGCGGTGGCGGCGTCGATCTGGTCCGAAGCCGGGCCGGCGAGGCGTTCAACGTGCGTCAGGTGGTCGGACGAGAGCTCCTTGCCGGCGTAGCAGGCGGCTTCGATGGTGCAGGAGGGCAGGAACTCCGCCGGCTCGGTGGCGAAGGCGAGCAGCCCGGCCACCGTTGGATGGTCCGTACCGTGTTCGTCCTGCGCGACGACCCGGGTGTTGCGCAGCAAGTCCAGCCAGGGGATGGTCGGGGAGCGGCCAAAGAACGCTTCGAGGCGGTGCTGGTTGAGAGCCGAGACGCTGGCCGCCAGCACGGCTCGCTCGTCAAAGACGTACTCCCGGCCACGCTCCTGAAACAGACGAGCGAGTTCCGAAGGCGTGAGGTCGCGCTTCGTGCTGCCAATGCGCTGATAGTAGCGGCCTCCGGCAGTGCGATGCAGATAGAGGCCACGCGGAATCTCCCCCAGGATCAAGTGCTTGCACTCTTCTCTCGCTTGCAGGACATGCTTGCGGACGATGGGGCGGATGGGCGGGTCGCAGTTCTGGGTGGCGATGTCCACGAACCAGCGCTCCACGGCGTCGAGCCGATCTTGCGGGATGCCGAGCGGCACGCCGGCGTCGTTCACGCCGAGGAAGAGCGTGCCGCCGTCCGCGTTGGTGAACGCCACCATCTCGCCCGCCACGGATTCGGCGTTCGGCGCCTGCACGCCACGGCCCGTCAACCGCAACGCCTTGAATTCGGAGCAGCCGTCCTCGCCAGCGAGAAGCTGGCTTTCGATCTGCTCGGCGGTGTCGAACATGGGTGCGACCGTTCGAGTGGAATGGGTCGCAGCCATCATACGCCCACCTAGGCGCAGCGAGCGGACGAGCGCGCCGGTCGGCGTTTGCGACGCGCACTTGCGTTAGACTTGCCGCCCTCTCGTCCACTTAGCAACAAGGGGAGACATGGCAATTCAAGAAGGGGAGAAGCTGCCGGAGGCGACGATGCACGTGATGCGCGACGGACGTCCCGCGGCGGTGACCACCGCCGAGCTGTTCGGCGGCAAGAAGGTGGTGCTGTTCGCGGTGCCGGGCGCGTTCACGCCCACCTGTTCGCAGGCGCACCTGCCGGGCTACGTCGCCAACGCGGACAAGATCAAGGCCAAGGGCGTGGACGACATCGTGTGCGTCTCCGTCAACGACGCCTTCGTGATGGACGCCTGGGGCAAGGACAAGAACGCCGAGCATCTGGTGATGGCCGGCGACGGCAACGCCGACTTCACGAAGGCGCTCGGCTTGGAGATGGACGGCTCCGGCTTCGGCCTGGGCACCCGCTCGCAGCGCTACGCGATGGTCGTGGACGACGGCGTGGTCACCAAGCTCGCCGTCGAAGCCGGCGGCGCGTTCGAGGTCAGCAAGGCCGAAGCCATTCTGGAGGCGCTGTGAGCTTGACGATCTACGGCCCGGCGCAAAGCCGGGCGATGCGCGCGCTGTGGATGGCGCACGAGCTGGACCTCGACTTCGACCACCAGCCGGGCCTCGGCATGGAGACCGGCCCCAGCGAAGCGCTGCTGGCGGCCAATCCGATGGGGCAGGTCCCGGCCATCGACGACGACGGCTTCGCGCTCTCGGAATCCATGGCCATCAACCTCTACCTCGCCAAGAAGCACGGCAAGCTCGCGCCGGCCACCTTGGAAGCGGAAGCGCAGACGCTGCGCTGGTGCTTCTGGGCGATGACCGCAGTGGAGAAGACCATGCTCGACGTGCTGCTGGACTCGCGCGGCCTGATGGGGCGGCAGAAGGACGAAGCAGCGGCGAAGGCTGGCATCGAAGCGTTGCAGCGGCCGTTCAAGGTGCTGAACGCCGCGCTGGAGGGGCGCGACTACCTGGTGGGCGACGAGTTCAGCGTCGCCGACCTGAACGTCTCCAGCGTCTTCGCCTGGGGCCAGGCCGCTGGCCTCGACTTCGCCGATCAGCCGAACATCGCCAGCTGGCTCCGCCGCTGCCTGGGAAGGGAAGTCGCCGCCAAGGCCAGGGGCTGACTGCGTTTCGGAAACACAGAAAACACAAAAAGGCGCTTGACAGGCACAGAAAACGGCATAAAGTAATGGTCATTCGTCGCGGCGTATCCGCGGCACCGATAACCCCCCCCGGGATTTCGCCGGCGACGGCGCCCCGGGGGTTTTTTTCTGGGCAAACCGCAAGCTGGTCTCGTGGCACTTTGCGGTGCCTTGGCACCAAAGGGACAGGCCTTGGCCATCGTGCGAGCCACTGTCTTCATCGACGGCAATAATTGGTACCACGGGCTGCGCCGGTTGGGCTTGGACAGCCACAGCTTGGACTACCAGCGGCTCGCAATGAAGTTGCTCGTAGATCGACAGCTGCTCGGTATCCGCTACTACATCGGCAGAATTTCCAAAGACTTGCGGCGCATGCGACACCAAGACCGCGCACTCGCCACCCTTCGGGGACATGGCGTGGAGGTCAAGCTGGGGCGCATCGAGAAGAACACGCTGCCGGCGCACAACGCGCTCAGCCAGCGTCTGCGCTCGCTTGTTGCCGAATCGCGGGACGTCCTGCCGTCGCATGTCGCCGAACAGCTGGATTCGTTGTGCAATGCAGACGTGCCGTACTACGTCGAGAAGCAGGTAGACGTGCTCATCGCGGTGGACTTAGTCTCGCTGGCCCACCAAGACGATTACGATGTCGCCTATCTGCTCTCCGCCGACGGTGACTTCGTGCCGGCGGTTCGAGAGGTCCAGCGGCTGGGCAAGCGCGTGTTCGCGGCGAGTCCCCTGAGGGGGAACCAACTGGCAACGCAGGCCGATGCGTTCATCAATCTGCCGAGAGAGTGGTTCCACGGTCTCAACTTATAGACCGCTAGACGCATCACTTCCAACATGGCCTAGCGGCAACCCGTGCAGGGCTGGGCCGAAGGGCACCACGTCTGCGCCCAGATGCACCACGACGCCGCGCACGAATCGGTCGCCGGCGAGTTGGGCCAGCGCTTTCAGCCCCGCGAAGTGCTGCGAGCGCAGCGTCGCCGTGGACTTCACCTCCACGCCCACCAGACGGCCATCGCGATCATCGATCACCAAATCGACTTCGGCGCCGGCCTGGGTGCGAAAGTGGAACAGGCCGAAGCGATGCGGGCGCCAGCTCATCTGCTTGACGACTTCCATCGTCACGAAGTTCTCAAGCACCTGCCCAAGCAAGGTCCGGTCGCCGCGAACGCGGGCGGCATTGGCGTCGAGGAGGTGGACGAGCAGGCCCGTGTCCATCAACGCCAGCTTCGGCGCTTTCACAAGTCGCTTGCCGAGGCGCGTGAACCATGCCGGCAGACGCCGCACCAGGAACGTCGTCTCCAGCAGCGCCATGTAGCGCTTCAACGTGGTCTGCGGCAGCCCGAGGGTGCGCGAAAGATCGGCGTGGTTGATTAGCTGACTGCTGCGGGAAGCCAGGATTCGCAGCAGGCGCCGCATGTCCAGCAACCGGTCGATCTGCGCGGGTTCGCGCCGTCGCGCTCGAGCGATTCGATCAGCCCCGCGAGGGTGCCGCAGTAGACGCGGCGCCCGCTTGTCCCGCTCGAAGCGGTCCAGCGGACGTTCGCCGCTCGTGCCGTGCAGACGGACGTTGGCGACGCACTCCTGCCAGCGCCCGTACAGGTCCAGAAGGTGCTGATCCCGTGCTGATCCCGTACAGGCGATTGTCCGCGGGCGAGCAAAGCGCTATGGTGCCGGCTTCCCGCTGCTGAACTCATGCCTGCCGTGCCGCGTCGTTCCTTTGTTGTCTCCGTGCTGGGCGCCTGTGCTGTGCTTGGCGGTTGTGCGCTGCTGCGTCCGCCGCCTGCCGTGCCCCAGGCGACATCGCCGGCACCTGCTCAAGAAACGGAAGCCACGCTCGCGGAGACCGCCGCTCGCGCTGAACGGCTGCGCACTCTGCTCGATGCCGCGGAGCGGGCGTTGGCGGAAGACCGCTTGACGACGCCCGCCGAAGACAGCGCCTACCTGTATTTCTCGGAAGCACAGGAGCTTGCGCCCGAGGACGCTGCGGTGCGCGAAGGCTTCGAGCGCATCGTCGAACGCTATCTGGCGCTCGCCAAGCGGGCCATCGAGCGCGAGGCGTGGACGCGGGCGCGTTCCATGCTCGACCGCGCGGCGCTGGTTGATTCGGCGCACTCCGGCATCGCCATGCTGCGCCGCCAGGCGTACCTGCTGGCCAATGCCGAACGCTTGACGCTCGATCTCGACCGCGACGGGGTGCGCCGCCGGCTGCAGGCGAGCGCCGATCGGCTTGCCGCCTTCGGCGCGCCGGCGCGCCGCGCCAATGCGCGGGTGCGGATCCGCGCCGGCAGCGATGCCGAAGGACGGTGGATCTACCGGCAGCTTGGCAACGCGCCGGGAGAGAGACGCATTCGCGCTGGCATCGAGATCGGTCTGCCGCCGCAGGTGACGATTCTGCTGCTGCCGGCGCAGGCCGGCGGCGCGTCGGAAGGCTGACGCACGGTGCGCAAGCCCATCGCCAACGCCCTCTTGCTGCTCTGCGCCGCTGCGGCGCTCAACGTCGTGGCGGCGTTGCCGGCGGCGGCCCAAGTGACCTTCAAGAACGCGTGGATCCGCGCTGCGGCGCCCGGCCAGGGGGTCGTCGCGGGCTATTGCGACATCGCCAATGCCGGGGAGGCGCCGGCGACGGTGGTCGCGTTTCGGGATGCGGATTGCGAAGGCGGCGGCTGCCCGATCCGCGTCGAGATGCACGAAACCATCGAGCGCGACGGAATGGTCGGGATGCGCCCGCTGCCGCAGCTGGTGGTCGGCGCGGGAAGCACCCTGTCGCTTGCGCCCGGCGGCAAGCACTTGATGGTCTTTGGGCTTGATGGCGCCGCCGAACACGCCCGGCTGCGGGCGGTCTTCGCCGACGGCAGCGACACAGTGGTGCGCTTCGCCGTTCGCCCCATCGGCGACGACCGGGAATAGCGAGGCACCGGCGATGGCAGGCTGGAAGTTCTGGCAGCCCGTTTGGAAGGGCGTGCGGAATCTGCGTGCGCGTGTTGCCGCCAAAAGCGCCTACGTCACGCCGACGGAGGGCCGTTGGCGGTTCTTGAAAGGGCGGTTCAGGGTTGCGCTCGGCGCAGTCGTCGGCGCGTACGTGCTGGGGGTGGTCGCGGTCGGCTGGTGGTGGTCCTACGAGCCGGACGGCTTCGATCCGGTGCAGGTCGCGGGCGCTCGGGCAGCGCTTGCGCAGACGACGCCGACGACCGGCTTCGTCACCGCCAGCACGGTGGCCGTGCTCGCCGAGACGCTGCTCGACAAGCGCGGCGGCTACCTCTCCAACGACCTCTTCCCGCCGGGCGTGTACCTGGACAACGTGCCCAATTGGGAGTTCGGCGTGCTCGTCCACCTGCGCGACATGAGCCGCGCCCTGCGCAACGACTTGAGCCGCTCGCAGAGCCAGTCCGCCGAGGACCGCGACCTCGCCAGCGCCCAGGGCAACTTCTTCTACGACAACGCGAGCTGGCTGTTTCCCCGCTCGGAAGACGAATACCGCAGCGGCGCCGACCATGTGCAGGCGTACGCCGTGCGGCTGACTCAGCCGGAAGCGCAGGAGACCCAGTTCTACGCCCGCGCGGACAATCTGGCGCGTTGGTTGGAGGAGGTCGCAACGCGCCTGGGCGACCTCTCCCAGCGCCTCTCGCGCAGCGTCGGCAAGCGCCAACTGCACCTCGGCCTCGCCAGCGATCCGGCAGCGGCGATGGCCACGGAGGCGCCGGCGGACACGCAAGTGCAGACAGGCTGGTTCGAGATCGACGATGTCTTCTTCGAGGCGCGCGGCCAGACGTGGGCGCTGATCCATCTGCTGAAGGCCGTGGAGCACGACTTCGGCCCGGTGCTCGACGACAAGAACGCCCGCGTCAGCCTGCGCCAGATCATCCGCGAACTGGAAGCCACCCAGGAGCCCATCTGGAGCCCGATGATCCTCAACGGCGGCGGCTTCGGATTCCTCGCCAACCACTCGCTGGTGATGGCCTCCTACGTCTCCCGTGCGAACGCCGCCCTGCTCGATCTGAGCAATCTGCTGGCGAGAGGCTGAGAGCCGACGCGGCGGCCGGCGCTTCGGGCCTGGCCGACCGAAGGCGGCCCTGCCTCTCTCGAACTGTCTTGGGTGTGGTATTGTCTGCTGCTCCGAAGGCCACCTCAGCCATCGATAGCGCTCATGCCAAAGAGAGCAACCACCGCTGCCCGGCCGCCCGCCGCCGTTCCGAGTGTCGAGGCCGACTCAGACCACACCTCCAATGGTGGCGCGTCCGCCGACCTTGAAGAAGGTCGCGAGCAATCCAGCCAGCCGCAGCTCCTCTCCATTGGCACGACGAGAACGTGCGATTGCAAGGCGAACCACATCTGCTGCCTCACCGCCAAGGAGTGGCTGAAGAACCAGTTGGGCGTCTGGCAGTTCACCTACGAGAAGCGCGATGTGCGAGACAAGTCCGTCCATCCGGCCACATATCCCATCGCGCTTCCCCGCCGGCTGATCGAGCAGTTCACCCACCAGGGAGAGCTTGTCCTAGACCCCTTCGTTGGCAGCGGCACAACGCTCGTCGCGGCCCAAGACGCAAATCGAAACGCCGTTGGCTTCGATCTTTCGGCCAACTACGTCGCGCTTTCCTCCCAGCGTGTGAAGGAGAACCTTGGGCTGCTTTCCCAAGCAACACAGGTCGCCGTTCAAGCCGACGCGCATTCCATCCCGCAATACGTCCGCCCTGAAAGCGTCAGCCTAGTCGTCACGTCGCCACCGTACGCGAACCTGTTGAACCGCAAGAGAAAGAACAAATCCCGCAGAGATCGGAAGAACGACCAGCTTGGGAAAGTGGAACAGTACTCTCAAGACGCTCGCGACCTCGGCACGATGACGCTGGAACGCTATACCGCCAACATGGGCGACATTTTTGAGGCCATCCTGCCGCTTCTCCGCCCAAAAGCGCATTGCGTCGTCAACGTGCCCGACATGTGGTGGGAGAACGAGCGGATCACCATCCACGTCTCCTTGATCGAAGAACTGCGCCGCCGAGGATACGAACTCAGGAACATCATCATTTGGGACCGCACGAACATCGTAAACCGCATTGGCATATTCGGCTGGCCGAGCAACTACATCACCATGGGTGTCACGTTCGAATACCTCTTGGATTTCTGGAGACCTGCGTGAAGGTCTTCACCAAGGACTCGTTGAAGGAGGAATTGCAGGACATTCGTTCCAGAGGGTGGATCGAGACGCAACGCAAAGGCAACGACGGAGGCGTCGGCAATACGCTGGAAGATCTGCTCGGCATTGAAGAAAACAACCTCCCGCTGCCGAATGCCGGCGAATGGGAGGTCAAGGGACAGCGGGAAGACTCAAGCTCTTTGATCACGCTGTTCCACATGGAGCCTTCTCCTCGCGCCTTCAAGTTCGTCCCGCAAGTGCTTCTCCCTGGCTACGGATGGCCCCACTCGAAGGCGGGGAAAAGGCATCCCGATGACGAACGGAGCTTCCGACAAACGCTGACCGCTAGCGTGAGGACGAACCGAGGGTTCACGATCCAAGTCAACCGGCGCGACGAGCGACTAGACCTGTCGTTTGATCACACGTCGGTCGACCTCGAGAAACATGGCGCGTGGTTGAACGGCGTGGAGCAGAGCATTGGCCTCGGAGAGCTTGAACCGCAGCCGTACTGGGGCTTTGACGACGTCTTCCACAAGGCAGGAACGAAGCTCAACAAGACGTTGTACGCCATCGCGGAGCGCAAGAAGGTGGGAGGAACCGAGCACTTTCGGTATCGCCGCTTCCTGATGCTGGAGGCGTTCCAGCGCCATCTATTTATCGATGCGGTGGAACGAGGCGACGTGCTTGTGGATTTCGATGCGCGGACGGGCCACAACCACGGCACCAAGTTCCGGCTGCGGCAAGGGGCGTATGTCGCACTGTATGGGTCCATCTTCGAAGTGTAAGCGAAGGTTGCAGCTTAATCTAGAGCGTGAGGGAGTTTAGCGAAGCGCCGAACGTGGCTCCGACGCCTACGTCGGGCCCGTGCTTTGGGCGGGGTCGTCGAAGAACACCAGATCGCTCTCTTGAATAGCACCTTCAGCGTTCATCCAAGCCACTTGGCTGAACTGTTTAATGGGCGTGCGTTCGGCATCTCTCATGGAACCACCGAGCATCCACTTCTGGCCCAGCAAAGTCCAGATTAGACATCGATCTACTTCCCGAATGGTGCTTCCTAGATGCCCCACTTCAGCGAGCAACGCCGAGGGACCTTTCAGACCCATCGAAGGGTCCAAGAAAACTGTCGAGCCGTCGCCACTCTGGTAGCCTCCTTTTCCGTCCCACCACAGTCCATCGCCGGCAAAAAGCAAACGCGCCGGCACGTTGATCGAAACGCCTCCAGCTTCAAGCGATGCGTCGTATTCCCATTCGCACAATAGCTCGTTCCATGCGGGAGTGAGGAGCTTCGATAAGCGTTCATCGCTGGCATCTGAATACCATTCATCTGGCATCACATTAAACGAAGTTGCCCACGGATATTCCGCGACGAACTCCCCTCCGCTGCCCAAGCGCAAACCTTTGGGCATCCATGTGCCGTGAAGTTTGCGGCCACTGAGCTCCTTGAAAATGATCGCGGCGTCGCTAGGGCGAACCAGATATCCATGCAAGTTCATCCAGATCTGTCGGTATGAGGAGTCGTGGTCGTGCGGGCGGCCAGAGCTCAGATAGGCCACCAAGGGACGCCAATCTTGGCCTTCTACGGCCTGGACTCTCAAGAGTTCCGAGATGCTTGGTACGTCTTCCTCTAGCGCAATCCAAGCATGGTCGTTCGCTGCTCCTACAGTATTAAGTCGCGGTGTCGTAAAGAACGGATGCCTCCCATCCATTTGCTGGTGCAGCGCCAGGGATGGGTCAAGTTGTCGTTTCTCGGCTAGAATGAATGGAGTTCGGATGGGTGCCGGTTCCCAGTCATCTTGCTTCGGCACGACGTTGTCGTGGAGGCGCGATGCGAGTTGATGCAGAGCCACCCACATGTACTTCTTGCCAATCCTCTCGGCCCACTTAGGCTTTTCCCTGCCACCTCCGTGGTCGTGGAGCATTTGCTGATCATAATCTTCGCAATTGGACCCAACGAATCCAAAATCCAGCGCTATTGTCTGCAACATCCACTTCGCCATGTCTTCGCGGCACATACCATCTTCCCACGGCACCATGGACGGCCACATAGAGTACTTAAAAAATCGCTGCGAAACTCGTCAGGCCAAAAACGAATCGACTCCCCCCAAGTCTCTACTTCCTCATCCGATGGTAGCGGCAACGGCCAAAATCTACTTTCCATTGGCCCGCTTGCGAACTGTGGATCGATGCCGGCTGCTAATGCACCGAGGTGTGCCGCGAGTTCGCAGATGGCGCGAATGTGGTCTCTAATGAGCGCGTTGGAGAAGGCGGATGGATCACCAGTATAGTGATCATGCAACATACTGGCAACGCACTTAAGCGTTTTCAAGTGCCGCGTCTTGAGTAGGACGCCGTAGGCAACGAGCAAGAGTCGTTCGCGGACGGCATCGTCGTCAATCCAGAGCATGGCCGACATCAGTGTTGGCAGGATGGTCGGCTGTCTGGCAAGCACCGCGACAGCCCCGCGCGTGGCCCCATCCTTGACCCGCCGGTCCGCGGCTGCGGCAAACCATAGCATTAGTTTAGCCCATCGTTCGGCAATAGACGGATCCAGCTCGCCGAGGGGAGTCTCCCGCGCCGCTTCAATGAGCTCGGCGACCGTCCGCCCCTTTGAGAAGCTCTCGTGGAGGAAGGCACACAAATAAGCGTCCCTTTCTGCTAGCGCCTTAGAGCGAAGTAGATTGTCCAGCCAGTGGGCATCCAAAGGGGAAGGCCGCCAAGCGATGGACACCAGTGCTTCCATCGTGCGGAAGGATAGGTCGTGCAAACGCAACGCGCGACGGACCAGAACTTCCGAGCGCTCGGTGAAGGCGGATTCGGATCTCGATGGCAGTGAGCCCACCGTTAGCTCCAAGAGGGCATTTGATATGTCAGGGTCGTCCGTCATGTCTGGCAGTTCGATCTCCTTGCGTTCCGGCAGAAGGGCCGACAGCACGCCGAGCATGCCGCTGTGTCGTCTGATGTCCTCGATTGTTCCAATCCACGGTGTCAATTCCTCGGGGGCGTCCGTACTCTCCCTAAGGACGACCGCATCCGCGACAAGGAAGTCACCTAGGCGCTCGAATGCTGGTCGCAGCGTACCCGCCGCCCCCGGATAGGGCTTGGGGGGAGCGTCGTCAATCAACAGCCCCTCCCCCACTAGCCACTCCAAGTTCCGGACCACTTGCTCTCGATTCATCCCTGCCATACGTTCCAGTATGATGTCTGTCGCAGACGACCACTGGACGTCGGTCGCCGCACAGGTAACTAGATGATTCACCAGCGCCATGAGCGTTTGCCGCATGATGTTGGCACGAGAAGGCACTTCGTGCCGTTCGGCGAAGCGTTTCTCCATCTCGTCAAGAAATGCCTCGATCGCCCGGATGCTTCCGGACCAGTCGGTGGGCAAGCTCTGCAACCCTTGGGATCGTGCGGTGGCACAAACGAGGCGGAGGTAGAGCGGGTTGCCCATCTCCGGTTGGAGGGTGGGTAACGCGGGCGGTTGCAACCCGTAGTGCTCGCAGTACGCGCGACAAGCGTCCCGCTCGTGGCCGCTGAAGCCCTGGTGCTCAACGGGGTACAACACATTCTGTTCTGGCAGGCACGTCGGAGCGTAAGGCGTGCGGCAAACGATGCAGACTCGGAGGAACTGTTTGGAACTTATTGCCTGGAGGACGGGCATGAGGTGGTTGCGCCAATATCTCAACGGCCTAGTCTCGTTGATCGCATCAATGCACAGAAGCAGGGGTGACCCGGACGCCTGGCCGGCTGCGTCCATGGCGTCGAGTATTTGATCTCGCCGAAAGCCAGCTAAGCCCAGCGTTTCCGCAATCCTGGTCAAGGGGTCCGGTTCACCCCCGAACTGGTGGCCGAAGAGTAGGCAAGTGCGGAGGCCGGCTGCATGTCGCTGATGGGCGATGTCGCAGATGCCATGCGTCTTCCCAGCGCCCGCTTCGCCGGTGAGAACGAACGCAGTCTCGAATGCGAGCGCACAAGCTGGCGAGTGGAGCCATTCCACGAGCGTGTCGAGCGCCGCAACGACACTACGCGTCGAATCCAAGTTCGCCGCTGGGAGGGACGCCATCCACTCCGCCATATACTGCCGGAAGCCGGGAGAATCTGCCGTGCCCTCACCATGCCTACGATTGATGTCGAGAGCGAGTTCCTTTGCAATGGAACGCAGATCGTCCGCTGCGGATTGCAACGACTCCCTTAGTTCAACGTATTCTCGGCGGTTGTCGAGGTCCTCGGTCTGTTGCAGCGTCGCTACGACCTTCTTGATGGCGGCGGCTGACGCTGCGACTCTCCGTCTAGAGTCGCTCGGCCAAATGCCATCCAGTGAATCTCCGGCATTGTCCGTCGCCCCAGTGTCCGTGTCGGCGTTGCTCACGCGAAGATGGCCGAGTTCCTTTTGGAGTGCCCTCAAGCGGGCCAAGAGTGCGTTTAACCAAACGCTTGTGCGACCGAAGGCGGCGAACCAAGTCGCCATGTCGGTTGCCACATTCAACTGGGGGGTGTATCGCGGACCAGCAATGGCCCTTGCCTGCGCTAGATGGCCTTCGAACCACTGGTTCGTGAAGATCTGCTCGCCAAAGAAGAAGCTCTTCAAACCTCCGGAAATGTCGTACTTGATGATCTGAGTGCGTAACTCGCTTTCAGACCAGAACTCAATCTCCATGTCTCGGCCGATTCCCTTCGCGTAATTGAGTTCCGACGTCCTCCAGTCGGCCAGCTTTTGGTCGCCGCCCTTGCCACGCCGGGTCCTTCCGGTTGGGTCGAAGGGGAAGCACAGGATGAACGTGGTGAGGTCGGGGTAGTTCTCAAGCGCCGTTCGGAACGACATCGACGCCTGCTCGAGTAGGCGCGACATGTCGAACACGTATTTCGCCTGCCAGCCCCGCATTCCAGCCGGCGACTCGGCATAGCATTCTATGCCGCCGTCGCCGCCGGCCCCCTGCAGCCTAACGAACTTCGTTGCGCCCTCGGTGCAGCGGGCCAGCTGGCAACACAGCTCCTCGAAAGCCGCGTGCCGGCCGCCGGCAGGCATGGGCACGATGGCCTTGAAGTCAATGTCCATCAGGCTGATGGCAGCCGCTCCGGCGGACGCGACTACGACTTCTTGATGATCCCCGCGGCGATGTTGTCGGGGACTTCGGCGTAGCGGGAGAACTCCATCGTGAAGGTGGCGCGGCCCTGGGTCTTGGAGCGCAGGTCGGTGGAGTAGCCGAACATTTCCGCGAGCGGCACCGAGGCGCGGACGATCTTGCCGGCGGGGTTCTCGTCCATGCCGTCGATGATGCCGCGGCGGCGGTTCAGGTCGCCTACCACGTCGCCCATGTAGTCTTCCGGGGTGACGACTTCGACGCCCATGACTGGTTCCAGCAGCACCGGGTTGGCGCGCAGAGCGCCTTCGCGCATGGCCATCGAACCGGCGATCTTGAAGGCCATTTCGCTGGAATCGACCTCGTGGAACGAGCCGTCGTGCAAGGTGGCGCGCACGTTGATGAGCGGATAGCCGGCGAGCACGCCGTTGTCCATCTGCTCTTCTAGTCCCTTGGCGACGGCCGGGATGTATTCGCGGGGCACGACGCCGCCGACGACTTTGTCCACGAACTCGAAGTTCGGCGCGTCCTCTTCGCCGTAGGTGGATTCGAGCAGCACCCAGATGTGGCCGTACTGGCCGCGTCCGCCGGTTTGCCGGATGTACTTCGCCTCTTGATCGACGCTCTTGCGGATGGTCTCGCGGTAGGCGACTTGCGGCTTGCCGATGTTGGCTTCGACGCTGAACTCGCGGCGCATGCGTTCGACGAGGATGTCCAGGTGCAGCTCGCCCATGCCGGAGATGATGGTCTGGCCGGATTCTTCGTCGGTGGCGACGGCGAACGACGGATCCTCCTGCGCCAGCTTGCCGAGGGCGGTGGCCATCTTCTCCTGGTCGGCGACGGACTTCGGCTCCACGGCGACGGAGATCACCGGATCGGGGAAGTCCATCCGCTCCAGGGTGATGCGGTTGTCCGTGTCGCAGATGGTGTCGCCGGTGGTGGTGTCCTTCAGGCCGATTGCGGCGGCGATGTCGCCGGCGCGCACTTCCTTGATTTCGTTGCGGCTGTTGGAATGCATCTGCACCATCCGCCCGATGCGCTCGCGTCGTTCGCGGGTGGCGTTGTAGACCTGATCGCCGGAGTTCAGCACGCCGGAATAGACGCGGAAGAACGTCAGCGTGCCGACGTAGGGGTCGGTGGCGATCTTGAAGGCGAGGGCGGAGAAGGGCTCGTCGTCGTCGGAATTGCGGGCGGCGCGGGTCTCGCCGTCTTCCAGCAGGCCCTCGATGGCCTTCACTTCGGGAGGGGCCGGCAGAAAGTCGATCACCGCGTCGAGCATCGCCTGCACGCCCTTGTTCTTGAACGCCGAACCGCACAGCGCCGGCACGATTTCGCTGGCCAGGGTGCGGATGCGAATGCCTTGGCGGATATCGTCCTCGTCGAGCTCGCCGCCTTCGAGGTACTTCTCCATCAGCTCTTCGTTCGCCTCGGCGGCGCATTCCACCAGTTCCTCGCGCCAGTGCTCGGCATCGGCGCGCATGTCTTCGGGGATGTCCTCCAGTTCGTAGGTGAGGCCCTGGTCCTCTTCGTTCCAGTAGATGGCCTTCATGCGCACGAGGTCGATCAAGCCGCGGAAGTTCTCCTCGGCGCCCACCGCCAACTGCACCGGCACCGGCTTCGAGCCGAGGCGATCCTTGATCTGCTCGACGACGCGCAGGAAGTCCGCGCCGGCGCGGTCCATCTTGTTGACGAAGACGATGCGCGGCACTTGGTAGCGGTTGGCCTGCCGCCACACGGTCTCCGATTGGGGCTCGACGCCCGATGTGCCGCAGAACACCACCACGGCGCCGTCGAGCACGCGCAGCGAGCGCTCCACTTCGATGGTGAAGTCGACGTGCCCCGGGGTGTCGATGATGTTGATGCGGTGCTGATCGTACTGCGCGTTCATGCCGCGCCAAAAACAGGTGGTGGCGGCGGACGTGATGGTGATGCCGCGTTCCTGCTCCTGCTCCATCCAGTCCATGACCGCGGCGCCGTCGTGGACTTCGCCGATCTTGTGCGAGAGGCCGGTGTAGAAGAGGACGCGCTCGGTGGTGGTGGTCTTGCCGGCGTCCACGTGGGCGACGATGCCGATGTTGCGGTAGCGGGCGATGGGTGTGCTGCGGGCCATGGTTGATCCTCGACAAAGTGCTTGCGACGCCGGATGTCCGGTTCCAAGTGCGATGCGGTTGGCGTTCGCCGGAAGCAGCGGTTGTTCAGAAGCGGTAGTGGGAGAACGCGCGGTTCGCCTCCGCCATGCGGTGCGTGTCTTCGCGCTTGCGCACCGCCGTGCCGCGGCCTTCGGCGGCATCGAGCAGTTCGCCGGCGAGGCGCCCGGCCATGGACTTCTCGCTGCGCGAACGCGCGCTGTCCACCAGCCAGCGCATGGCCAGCGCCTGGCGCCGCGCCGGGCGCACTTCCACCGGCACCTGGTAGGTGGCGCCGCCGACGCGCCGCGACTTCACTTCCACCATCGGCGCCACCTCTTCGAGGGCCTTCTCGAAGGTCTCGATGGGGTCGCGGCGCTCGTGGTCCTCGATGCGCGTGAGCGCTCCGTAGACGATGCGCTCGGCAATGGCCTTCTTGCCGCTCACCATCACGTGGTTGATGAACTTGGCGACCGTTTGGTTGCTGTACTTGGGGTCGGGCAGGATTTCGCGCTTGGCGACGATTCGGCGTCTTGGCATGTGAAGTCTCGTCTTGTCCGCGTGCCTCGAGGACGCGGCGCTTGGGTTTCAGGGAACTCCGCCACGGTGCGCTTGCCGTCCTTGCGGCAGGCCACGGGCGGCCTTACTCGAGCGTTGGCTACATCGCCGGGCGGGCTCTTGGCGTCGGGTTCGTTGGGTTTGAAGGGCGCTTACTTGGGGCGCTTGGTGCCGTACTTGGAACGGCGCTGCTTGCGGTCCGCCACGCCGGCCGTGTCCAGCGTGCCGCGGATGGTGTGGTAGCGCACGCCGGGCAGGTCCTTCACGCGCCCGCCGCGAATCAGCACCACGGAGTGTTCCTGCAGGTTGTGGCCTTCGCCGCCGATGTACGAGTTCACCTCGTAGCCGTTGGTGAGGCGCACGCGGCACACTTTGCGCAGCGCCGAGTTGGGCTTGCGCGGCGTGGTGGTGTACACGCGGGTGCAGGTGCCGCGCTTCTGCGGGCAAGCCTGCAGCGCCGGCACCATGTTCTTCGACACGCGGCGCTTGCGCGGCTTGCGCACGAGCTGATTGATGGTTGCCACGCTCGTTCAATGCTCCGATGTTGCTGCGAACGCCATCGCTGGCCGGCACGTCTCGAGCGGCCACGACGGAATGTGCGGAATTGTAGGGATCGCCGCTGCCGCCCGCAAGGACTTGTGCAACTCCGGCAACGCCGAGGCTGTGGGTCCTTCCGTCCCGGGTTCAGCCAGGCACCCCGTTGCCCGCCGCATCTCGGCCCGCCCGAAGCCGCGCCAGCAATGCCTCTCCCGTGTCGCACTCGAGCAGCCACCTGCCGACCTCGTCCAAGCGCACCACGTCCGTCACGTCGGCCAAGAGCGCTGCCACCTGGCCGCCCACGTCGCCGCCGAACCGCCACTCCACCTGGCGGCAGAGCAGAGCGACACGCCCTTGCGCCACGCCTTCGGCCAGGCCCCGTTCCACGCCTTCGGCCACCTTCGCTTCTTCCCAACGCGCCAGCGTCGCGTCCAACATCGCCGTCATGTCTTCTCCTCTTCTTGCCGCGAGCATCCGCTCCCATTCTTCCAGCGGCGGCAGTCCTTCGGCCCGGCCGCGGCGGGCGAGCGCGGCCTTCACGCGCAGGTGCAGGCCGCGCCGCAGCGTTGCCGACTCAAGGCTGTCGTAGCGCTCGAACGCCGCCAGCAGCAGCCTCGGCAACGATTCGGCCGGCGACGACTCCAGCTCCGCCAGCGTCGCCAGGCGGCTGCCCGGTGGCAGCGTCCGGCCTTCGGCGTCTGGCCCCCGCGCCAGCACCTGCAAGTCCACCGTAGCATACGTCCGCACCGCCAGTGCCGCTCCGTCGCCGGTCAGCGGCCCAGCGCACTCCGTCTCCGCTCGCCACGGCCGGTCGCCGTTGTGGACGACCATGGAGAGCATGGGCGGCACGCCGCCCTCGGCGCGAACCGTGCCGCGCTCGCGCAGGGCGGACTCCACCTGGTGGAGGTAGTCGCGCATGCGCCACGCCATGTCCACGTCCTGGCCGGATTGAAATTCAAGCAGCACCAATAGGTAGCGCCGGCGGCCGTTGCGGAGCGCGCCCTCCTTGAACTCGACGCGGCGGAGCTTGTCCTGCACGCGGACGCGGTCGAGCGCCGTGAGGTGTTCCTTGTCGAGGGAGGTCGCGGTCTCGAAGTCGAGCTCGTCGGCGAGTTCGGGGGCGACCAGGCGCACCGCCTCCTCGAAGAGGCCCGGGTCCTGGAACAGCACCTTGTAGGGCGGGTCGCTGGGCTGCAGCATGTCGGGCGCTTCTGGGCTTGATCGCGCCCACTGTGCGCCCTCCGCTCGGCGGCGGTGCCGTGCCGGGCGAAAGTCGCACAAGGATTGCAGACATCGCCCCGGCCGGATGGGGCGAGCGTTCGCTATGGGGCGGAGGCCTCCGGCGACGCATCGCCGCGGAAAGCCCGTCGGCACCTCGATGCGGACCACTCGTTTCAGCATTTCCACATCGAATTGCCGACGGTTCGGCATCGCGCCGCCATCCGCTGGCTGCCCTCGGCCATCTGGTCAGGTGTGGCCCATTGACGGCCGACGACGACGAATCGGCTGCCGCTAGTTGGTCGCGTAGTTCTGCACTTCCTTCATGGAGAGCTTGATGCGGCCCCGTTGGTCGGTGTCCAGGCAGACGACTTCCACTTCCTGGCCTTCCTGCAGGTAGTCGCTCACCTTTTCCACGCGCTCCTTGGCGATTTGCGAAATGTGCAGGAGGCCGTCCTTGCCGGGCAGGATGTTCACGAAGGCGCCGTAGTCGACGATGCTGGCAACGCGCCCGCGGTAGATCTTGCCCACCTCCGCCTCGGCGGTGATTTCCTGCACCCGCGCCACGGCGGCTTGCCCGGCGGCGCGGTCTTCGGCGTAGATGCGCACCGTGCCGTCGTCTTCCACGTCCACTTCGGCGCCGGTCTCGTCGACGATGGAGCGGATCGTGGCGCCGCCCTTGCCGATGATGTCGCGGATCTTGTCTGGATCGACCTTCAGCACCACCATCGACGGCGCGTTGTCCGAGACGGTGGCGCGGGACGCGGCCAGCACGTCGTTCATTTCGCCGAGGATGTGCAGGCGCGCCTCCAAGGCCTGGGCCAGGGCGGCTTCCATGATCTGCTCGGTGATGCCGTCGATCTTGATGTCCATCTGCAGCGCGGTGACGCCGGCGGCCGTGCCGGCCACCTTGAAGTCCATGTCGCCGAGGTGGTCCTCGTCGCCGAGGATGTCGGTGAGCACGGCGTAGCGTTCGCCTTCCTTGACCAGCCCCATGGCCACGCCGGCGACCGGCGCCTTCATGGGCACGCCGGCGTCCATCAGCGCCAGCGAACTGCCGCAGACCGAGGCCATCGAACTCGAGCCGTTGCTCTCGGTGATCTCGGACACCACGCGCACGGTGTAGGGGAAATCCTCTTCGCTCGGCAGGCAGGCGGCGATGCCGCGCCGGGCCAGATTGCCGTGGCCGATCTCGCGGCGCTTCGGGCCGCCGAGGAAGCCTTCCTCGCCCACGCTGTAGGGCGGGAAGTTGTAGTGCAGCATGAAGTTGTCCTTGAAGGTGCCGTCGAGGCCCTCCACCAGCTTGGCGTCGCGCAGCGTGCCGAGGGTGGCGACGACGATGGCCTGGGTTTCGCCGCGCTGGAAGAGCGCCGAACCGTGGGTCTTGGGCAGCACGCCGACTTCCACGGAGATGGGGCGCACGGTCTTCGTGTCGCGCCCGTCGATGCGCGGCTGGCCGTCGAGAATGCTCTCGCGGACGAGATGCTTCTCCAGCTTGTGGAAGGCGTCGACCACGTCGCCCTTTTCCGCGCCGTTGTCCGCAAGGGCCGCCACGACGTCGTCGCGCAGCGCCCGCACGGCCTGTTGCCGCTGCTGCTTGTTCGTCACGCGGTATGCCTCCTGGAGGCGTTCACCGAACTGCGCCACGCCCTCCGCGAGCGCCGCGTCCACGGCCGGCGGCTCGAAGTCCCAAGGCGTCTTGCCGGCCTCGGCGGCGAGTTCCTTGATGGCGGAGATGGCCTTCTGCATTTCCATGTGGCCGTAGAGCACGCCGCCGAGCATTTGGTCCTCGGAGAGCTCCTTGGCTTCGGATTCCACCATCAGCACGGCGGATTCCGTTCCGGCGACGACCATATTGAGCGCCGACGAAGACAACGCCTCGAGGCCGGGATTGAGCAGGTAGCGGCCATCGGAGAAACCGACTCGCGCCGCGGCGATGGGGCCGGCGAAGGGAATGCCGGAGACGGCAAGGGCCGCGGAGCTGCCGATCATGGCGATGACATCCGGGTCCATGTCGCGGTCGGCGGACATCACCGTGGCGATGACCTGCACGGCGTTCATGAAGCCCTTCGGGAAGAGCGGGCGGATGGGGCGGTCGATGAGGCGCGAGGTGAGCGTTTCCTTGTCGCTCGGCCGGCCTTCGCGGCGCAGGAAGCCGCCGGGGATCTTGCCGACGGAGTAGAACTTCTCCTGGTAGTTCACCGTGAGGGGAAAGAAATCCTGCGCCGGATTGGGGGTGGGCGCGGCCACCACCGTGCAGAGCACGACGGTGTCGCCCATGCTGGCCATCACGGACCCGGTGGCCTGCTTGGCGATCTTGTTGGCTTCGAGCACCACGCGGTGCTCGCCGAACTGAAACTCTTTGCGTACCGGACTCAATGCGTTCTCCTTTGAACTGGTTTGCGCGGTGCGTTGGGCGTAACGCCCTTGGCTCCGTTTTGTTTCGCGTGGACGCGCGCCTTTAGCGGCGCAGGCCCAGGCGGGCGATCAGCGACGCGTAGCGCTGCTGATCCTTGCCCTTGAGATAGTCCAAGAGCTTGCGGCGCCGGTTGATCATGCGGATCAGACCGCGGCGCGAATGGTGATCCTTGCCGTGGACGCGGAAATGGCCCTGCAGCGAGTTGATGTTGTAGGTCAGCAGCGCAACCTGCACTTCCGGCGACCCGGTGTCGTTGTCGTAGGTGCCGTAGTCCTCGACCACCTTCTTCTTCGTCTCGGCGGTTAGCGCCATGTCTTTCTCTCCCTTGTCCTCTTTCGCCGGTGGCAGCGTTTGCCGGTGGCGGCGGCTAGCCGTTGATGAGCCGTCGCGGCGCCACGCGGCCGTCGTCGAGTATCTCGCCCACGCCGATGAAGCGGCCATGCGCGGCGGGCTCGGACGCTGCAATGGTCGTCGTCTCCGCCGCGCTCTCGTAGAGCCGCACCCAGCCGGTGGTCGGCAGATGCGGCACCAGCACCGGCTGGCCCTGCTTCAAGTAGAACGCCGGCGCGCCGTTGAGTTCCACTGGCGGCCATTGGCCGACGGTGCTGGCGATGGGGCGCAGCGCGTCGTCCACGCGGCCTTGGCGGCGGCCGCACTCCAGCTGCTCGAAGGTCAGCAGATCGTCTTCCCGGTAGGGGCCGGCCATGGTGCGGCGCAGCGCGAAGACGTGCGCCCCGCAGCCGAGCGCTTCGCCTAAGTCGTGGGCGATGGTGCGCACGTAGGTGCCCTTGCTGCAGTGGATGTCCAGCACCAGCGTGTCGCCTTGGAAATCCACGAGATCGTTGCGGTAGATGGTGACCGGGCGGGCCTTTCGTTCCACCTCGATGCCTTGCCGCGCCAGCTTGTAGAGCGGCTGGCCCTGGTGCTTGACGGCCGAAAACATCGACGGCACCTGTTCGATTTCGCCACGGAAGGCGTCGAGGGCCTTTTCGATGCGCTCCCGGGTCACGCCTTCGACTGGCCGCTCGGCGACGACTTCGCCGTCGGCGTCGCCGCTCGCCGTCGCGATGCCGAGACGCACTTGGGTGCGGTATTCCTTGTCGGAATCGAGCAGGAAGCGCGAGAATTTGGTGGCCTCGCCCAGGCAGAGCGGCAGCACGCCCGTGGCGAGCGGGTCGAGGCTGCCCGTGTGGCCGACCTTGCGCGCGCCGAACAGCCGCTTCACGCGCTGCACGGCGTCGTTGGAGCTCATGCCCGCTGGCTTGTCGAGCACCACCACGCCGTGGACGTCGCGGCCGCGCCTTCTACGCGACACCGCCGCTTCCCTCTGGCTGGACGGCACGATCGATGAGCGCTTCGAGGCGCGGCGCCTGTTCCGCCAGTTCGTCGTAGTGGAAGCGCAGCCGCGGCGTGTAGCGCAGGTCCAGGCGCTGCGCCAGCGTGCGGCGCAGGAAGCCGGCGGCGTGGTTGAGCACCGCCACCAGTTCATCCCGCGCGTCGTCTTGTTCGGCGGCGAGCGACGAGACGTAGACGTCGGCCACGGCCAGGTCGCGGCTCACCCGGGCGTCGGTGACGGCCAGCAGCGGCAGGCGCGGGTCGCTCATCCTGGTGCGCACCACGTCGGCCAGCTGGGCGCGAATCGAGGACGCGACGCGCTCTGCGCGATCCGGCGTCATGGCTAGGACGGCACGGCTTGCGCCGGCGCCGTGGCGAGGTTGGTCGCCAGCACGCGGGCGACTTGGCGCGACTCGAACACTTCGATCTTGTCGCCGACGCGGACATCGTTGTAGTTGCGCACGCCGATGCCGCATTCGAGACCGTTGCGGACGTCGGCGACGTCTTCCTTGAAGCGGCGCAGCGATTCCAGCTCGCCCTCGAAGATGACGACGTTGTCGCGCAGCACGCGAATGCCCTTGTTGCGCGCCACCGTGCCTTCCACGACCATGCAGCCGGCCACCTGCCCGAAGCGCGGCGAGCGGAACACGTCGCGCACTTCGGCCATGCCGACGATCTCCTCGCGCACTTCCGGCGCCAGCATGCCTTCGAGGACGGCGCGCACGTCGTCGAGCAGCTCGTAGATGACGCTGTAGTAGCGCAAGTCGATGGATTCGCGCTCGATGATGGCCTTGGCCGTGCTGTCGGCGCGGGCGTTGAAGCCGAAGATCGCCGCGCCGTAGGTGAGCGCCATGGCGGCGTCGGACTCGGTGATGCCGCCGACGCCGGCGCCGAGGATCTGCACCGAGACTTCGTCGTTGCCGATGTCGCCGCAGGCCTGCACGATGGCTTCCAGGGAACCGCGCACGTCGGCCTTGACGATGAGCTTCAGCACGCGCTTCTCGCCCTGCCCGAGGTGCGCGAACATGCTCTCCAGCGACGCCGCCTTGGGCGCGTTGGCAGTGCGCTGCGCCATGCTGCGTCCGGCGCGGAAGTCGGCCAGGTCGCGGGCCTGGCGTTCGCCGGTGACTGCGGAAAACGCATCGCCCGCCTCCGGCGTGCCGTTCAAGCCGAGCATCTCCACCGGCGTTGACGGCGCCGCCTGCTCCACCGCCTCGCCGCGCTCGTTGCTGATGGCGCGCACGCGGCCGTAGCTCTGGCCGGCGATCACCATGTCGCCGCGCCGCAGCGTGCCGTTCTGCACCAGCAGGGTCGCTACCGGGCCGCGCCCGCGGTCGAGGCGCGATTCGATCACCACGCCTTGGCCAGGGGCTTCCGGCACCGCCGACAGCTCCAGCAGTTCCGCCTGCAGGGTCACCGCTTCGAGCAGCGCTTCCACGCCTTCGCCGGTCTCCGCGGAGACGTTGACGAACTGCGTGTCGCCGCCCCACTCCTCGGGAATGACATTCAGCGCGCCGAGCTCGTTGCGGGCGCGCTCCGGGTCGGCGCCTTCAAGGTCGATCTTGTTCACCGCGACCACCAGCGGCACTTCGCCGGCGCGGGCATGGTTCACGGCTTCTTCCGTTTGCGGCATCACGCCGTCGTCCGCCGCCACCACCAGCACGACGATGTCCGTGGACTTGGCGCCGCGCGCCCGCATGGCGGTGAAGGCGGCGTGGCCGGGGGTGTCGATGAACGTGATGTCGCCGTGCTCGGTCTGCACATGGTAGGCGCCGATGTGCTGGGTGATGCCGCCGGCCTCGCCAGCCACCACCCGCGTGTTGCGGATGTGGTCGAGCAGCGAGGTCTTGCCGTGGTCCACGTGGCCCATCACCGTCACCACCGGCGGGCGGGGGCGCTGTTCGCCCTCCACCTGCAGCGACCGTTCGAGGTGCTTCTCCACTTCGTCTTCGGCCACCAGCTTGGCCTTGTGGCCGAACTCCTCGATGACGAGCAGGGCGGTGTCCTGGTCCAAGGCCTGGTTGATGGTGGCCATCACGCCCATGTCCATGAGCTTCTTGATGACTTCCCCGGCCTTCACGCTCATGCCCTGGGCGAGTTCGCCGACGGTCGCCATTTCGCCGACTTCGACCTCCCGGACCATGACTTCCTGGGGCATCTCGAACTCGCCGCCCTGCTTTTCGACCGACAGGGCGCGGCGCTTCGCCTGCTTGGCGGTCTGCTTGAGGGAGAGCTCCCGGCGCCGGGTTCTGGCGGCGTTGAAGTCCTCGCCGCGGCCCCGTTCCCGATGGCGAACGGCGCGTCCGGGCGCGCGCCGATTGCCGCTCTGGGCGGCGCGCGCCGCTGCTTGCGCCTTGGCCGTCGCTTCCGCCTGGGCGCGCGACACGGTCGTCGCCGCCAAGTCGCGCCGGTCGCCGCGCCCCGGCCTTGGCCGACGGGAATCCCGCTCGCCGAAGGCCGGCGTTCGGCGGCCATCTTGCCGCGTTGCCCCGGAGGCTGCCACGCGCGGCGCGCGCTCCGGCGGACGTTGCGCGGGTGGCGATGGCGGGCGCGCTGGCGGGGCAGGTGCGAGCGATGGCGCTTGCGCCGGCCCTTCGCGCACTTCCGGGGCCGGGCGGGGCGGCGGCTTGGGCGGTTCGAGATCGGGCGCGGGCACTGGCGTCGGCGCGCTCTTGGCGACCGTCGCGGTTTCTTCTGCGGCCGCCGGGGCAGGGGCTGCCGCGGCGGCGGATTCATCGGCCTTGGCCGCAACTACCGGCGCATCCGCAACCTGGGGTTGCTCGATGCGCGGCGGCGGGGCTTGAATGGGCGGCGGCTTGGCGGCGGCCCCGCGCACGCCGAGCACTTTCCTGCGCCGCGTCACCACGGTGACGGCGCCGCCGCGTCCGCCCTTGCCGGCGCGCAATGTGCCGACGTCGCGCTGGCGCAGCGCGATGCGCGTCTGCGGTTCGCTGCTCTGTTCGCCGCTCTGCCGTTTCCTGATGAACATCAGCAACTGCATCTTCTGCCCGTCGGAGAGCACGTCTTCGTCGCTCTCGTGGGGCAGGCCGGCCTGGCGGATGAGGCTGCGCAGATGATCCGACGGCAGCTTGAGCGTCTTCGCCAGCTGTTCGACCGTGACGTCAACCATCGGCGTCTCCGACCGTGGCCGGCGCTGCGGCGTCTTCGCCGGCGCTTTCCGTCGTGGCGGCGGCTTCTTCTTCCTCGGCTGGCGCGTCTTCCGCGAACCACGGGGCGCGCGCCGTCATGATGAGTTCGGCGGCGCGTTCCTCGCCGACGTCGGCGTTGATTTCCAGCAGGTCGGCGACCGAGAGCTCCGCCAAGTCGTCCATCGTCACGACGCCCTTGGCGGCCAGCGCGAAGGCCAGCGGCTGATCCATGCCGTCCATGCCGAGCAGATCCTGGGCCGGCGTTCCGGCGGTGCCGCCGGCGAGTTCGCGTTCGAGCAGCGCATCCCGGGCGCGGCTGCGCAGTTCGTCCACCAGTTCGGGATCGAAGCCGTCGATGCCGGTGAGCTCCTCGCGCTGCACGTAGGCGACTTCCTCGACATCGACGAAGCCTTCCTCGACGAGCAGCCGGGCGATCTCCTCGTTGACGGACAGCGCCTCCATGAACTCGCGGACGTAGCTGAGCAGTTCTTCCTCCTGCTTGCGCTCCGCCGCGGCTTCGTCCATCACCTTCAATTCCCAGCCCGTCAGTTCGCTGGCGAGGCGCACGTTCTGGCCGCCGCGGCCAATGGCCTGGGCGAGTTTCTCCTCCTCCACGGCGATGTCCATGGAGTGCTTCTCGTCGTCCTTCAGGATGGACTTCACCTCGGCCGGGGACATGGCGCTGATGGCAAGCTGCGCCGGGTCGTCGTCCCACAGCACGACGTCGATCTTTTCGCCGGCCAGCTCGCCGGACACGGCCTGCACCCGCGAGCCGCGCATGCCGACGCAGGCGCCGACGGCGTCGATGCGGCCATCGTTGGTCTTCACGGCGATCTTGGCGCGCGAACCCGGGTCGCGGGCGGCGGCGCGGATCTCGATCACGTCTTCGGCGATTTCCGGCACTTCGATCTTGAACAGCTCGACGAGCACTTTCGGCGTGGTGCGCGTGAGGATGAGCTGCGGGCCGCGCGCTTCCGGGCGGATTTCCTGCAGCAGGGCGCGCACGCGGTCGCCGTAGCGGAAGGTGTCTCTGGGGATCAGGTTGTCGCGGGTGAGAATGGCTTCGGCGTTGTTGCCGAGGTCGACGATCACGCTCTCGCGGGAGGTCTTCTTCACCGTGCCGCTCACCAGCTGGCCGACGCGGGATTCGTACATTTCGATGACTTGGCTGCGCTCGGCTTCGCGCACCTTCTGCACGATCACCTGCTTCGCCGTCTGCGCCGCGATGCGCCCGAACTCCACCGATTCCACGGGCACTTGGTGGAACTGGCCGATCTCCAGCGCCGGGGTCTTCTCCTTGGCTTGCTCCGGCGTCAGCTCGCAGTCCGGATCCGCGGCCAAGCCGTCTTCGCGCCACCAGGGCAGCTCGACGTCCTCCTCGAACTCGCGTTCGGGATCGATCACTTCCCAGACGCGGTAGGTCTCGTAGGTGCCGGAGGCGCGGTCGATGTGGACTTGGAACTCGGCATTGGCTTCGCGCCGCCCGTGTTCGTCGTCGACGATCTCGCGGTGCTTCTTCTTGGTGGCCATGGCCAAGGCGGCTTCGATGGCCTCGAAGATCACTTCCTTGTCCACGCCCTTCTCGTTGGAGACGGACTCCACCACGAGCAGGACTTCCTTGTTCATTTCCGCCATGGCTGCCTCTCTCAAGCCTGCCCGGCGCGTTGCAGCGGGGCGAACTCGGGCACAATGCGCGTGCGCTGGATCTGCTCGAGGGGCAGCAGGTATTCGTCCTCGGCGACGCGCAGCACCACGTCTTCGCCTTCAAGGCCGGCCAGCTGCCCTTGGAAGTGGCGGCGCCCCTCGAAGGGCACGGCGAGGCGGACGTCCACGGCTGCGCCGACGCTGGCGAGGTACTGCTCGCGCCGGAACAGCACCCTGTCCAGGCCCGGCGACGACACTTCGAGCCGATACGGGCCGACGATCGCGTCTTCGACATCGAGCAGAGCGCCGACCTGTTGGCTGACGCGCTCGCAGTCGTCGATGTTCACGCCGCTGCCCGAATCGATGTACAGGCGCAGCGTCGGCCGCCCGCGCCCGCGGGGACGGTACTCGAGGCCCCAGACTTCGCAGCCCAGCGCTTGCACTGTCGGCGCCAGCAGGGACTCCAATTCGCGCTCCTTCCTGGTCGGCTTCGTCATCGACTCGCCACGCTCGCCACATGCGCCGCGAATGCCTGCATTGACCGGCATTCGCGCACAAAAAATGGGCGCAATGCCCATCCGAGGGGATAGACACGCCCGTTCGTCTGACGCGGCGTGCGCTTACCTTCCCTTGCCGGGTACACCCGACAAGCGCAAGGCCCTGTTTTTCAAGGGCCTTCCTGGTTGGTAGCGGGGGCGGGATTTGAACCCACGACCTTTGGGTTATGAGCCCAACGAGCTACCAGACTGCTCCACCCCGCATCAGGTGCGCCGCATTATAGGCGCGTCTTCGCCGAACGCAAGCGCAACGAGCAGGCCCGGCGCACATAGCGAACATGCCGCGGATTCCAATGCGCCTCGTTTCGCGTTGCGCTACGCTTGCGGCGAAAAACGGCGAACGCTGGTTTCGAGGGCTGCACAACATGAACCCTGCCGCGAAGGGAGCGACGATCGCATTCGCGCTGGCGTTTGCGCCTGCCGCGGTAGCGGGCGCTGCCGAGCAGTCGCCGACCGGTTCCGAGGAGCAGTCGCCGGCTGCGCGTTCCGCCGAGGACGCGCCGCCCCAGGTCGCCGAGGTCACGGCGCAGTCGTTGATCGAAGGCGCCCTCGATCTCACCCGCGGCGTGAGTTCCCACATGCGCATGGCGATGACCGTGCGCCGCCCGAAGCGCGAGCGCAATCTGGAACTCGAGGCGTGGACGCGGGGGCGCGAGGATGCGCTCATTCGCTTCACGGCGCCGGCCAAGGACGCCGGCGTCGCCACGCTCAAGAAGGGCGAGCAGATGTGGACCTACGCGCCGAACTTGAAGCGCGAGATCCGTTTGCCGGCCAGCTTGATGTCCGAAAACTGGGCCGGCTCCGACTTCTCCTACAACGACTTGTCGCGCACCGATCAATACCTGCGCCACTACGACTTCGCCATCGTGGCCACGGAAGAACACGATGGGCACACCGTCTACACGTTGGAACTCACACCCCACGACGACGCCCCGGTGGTGTGGGGCAAGGAAGTCATGGTGCTGCGCGACGACTACGTGATGCTGCGCCAGACCTTCTACGACCAAGCCCTCGAGCCGCTCAAGGCGATGGAGACGCTGCAAGTGGGGGAACTCGGCGGGCGCACCATCCCGCTGGTGATGCGCATGGCCGAACTCGAAAACAAGGACAGCTGGACGGAAATCCGCTACTTGAGCGCGGACTTCGAGGCCGACGTCGACGCCAGCATGTTCACCTCCTTCGCGCTGCGGGGCGGGCGTTGACCGACGAGGCGCTGCCGAGCGCGCAGCGCCACCCCGCCGCGGCATCGCGCCGCGCCGCCGCCACGCCTCCTGGCGCAAAGGCCAGTCGCGGCACGTTCGTGCGTGTCGCCTGGCGCAATCTTTGGCGGCGTCGCCTGCGCACTTGGCTCGCCGCCGGCGGCGTCGCCTTCGCGGTGTTTCTGGTATCGGTGTTCATGGCCTTGCAAGCTGGCACCTACGGCGGCTGGATAGACGCCGCCACCGGCATGATGACAGGCCATTTGCAGTTGCAGCATCCGGCCTATCTCGACGATCGCAAGGTCGGCCACCTCGTGCGCAACGGCACCGAGCTGGTGCGCTTGGTCGAAGCGGCGCCGGGCGTCGTCGGCGCCGCCCCAAGGGCCGAGGCGTTCGCCCTGGTGTCGGTTGGAGAGCGCAGCTACGGCGCCTTGGTGATGGGCGTGGACGCCAAGCGCGAGGCGGCGCTGTTCACGCTGGCCGCGCGGTTGGTCGAAGGCGAATACCTGCCGCGCGCCGAGAGCGCCTTCGTCGGAGCTTCACTGGCCACCAATCTCGGCGTTCGCCTGGGCGACGAAATCGTGGCCCTCGGCGCTGCCGAGGAAGGCGGCGTGGCGGCGCTCGTGCTGGTGGTGGACGGCATCTTCGACAGCGGCGTTCCGGAATTGGACCGCGGCGTGATGCAGGTGCGCCTGCCGGCCCTGCAAGCGGCTTTCGAGCTCGGCGACTCCGTACACGTCATCGCCGTGAAGACCGCCGACGCCAACGACGTGGCGGCGTTCATGCCGGCCATCGAAGCGGTGACGCCGGCGGAAGCGCGGCTTCTCGACTGGAGCACGCTGCTGCCGGAACTGGAGCAGTCCATCGCCTTGGACCGCATCTCGGCGCTGATGATCTACTGGCTGCTGATGATCCTCGTCGCGCTGTCCCTCGTGGGCGCGTTCCTGATGACCGTCTTCGAGCGCACGCGGGAGTTCGGGATGCTGCTGGCCGTCGGCATGCGGCCCAACGCCATCGTCGGGATGCTCGCCATCGAAGCGGTGGGCGTGTGGGTGCTGGGAACGGCGATTGGCAGCGCCCTGTGCATCGCGGTGGTGGCGCCGCTGGCCAGCGTCGGCATCGACCTTGCCGGCTTCGAGGGCTTCGAGGAGATGGAGGAGATGGCGCAGAAGATGATGATGCCGACGCGGATGTACCCGGCGCTGGATGTCGGCGCTCTGGTGCAGGCGCCCTTGGCGATGCTCGCCGGGACGCTGCTGGCGATGCTCGTGCCCGGGCTGCGCGTGCGCCGCATGCGTCCCGTGGAAGCGCTGCGGGAGGAAGAGTGAGCGACGCCGGCATCGCCGTCGGCGCCGATTCCAGCCAAGCGCGGCATTCCCGCAGCCGCGTTTCCATCGCCGCCATCGCCTGGCGCAACCTCTGGCGCAACAAGCGCCGCACCTGGCTGATGGCCGGCGGCATCGGCTTCGCCGGATTTCTGGTGGTCGGCGTCAATTCGCTGCAGACCGGCACCTTCGAGATGATGATCGACAGCGCGGCGCGGTTCTTCGCCGGGCATGTGCAGGTGCAGCATCCGTCCTTCTTCGACGAACCGGCGCCGGGCAACGTCGTCACAGGGGTGGCGGCGCGCATCGAGGCCCTCGAACGCGGCGGCCGGTTCGACGCCGTGGCGCCCCGCGCCCAGGCGTTCGCGCTGCTGTCGAAGGCCGACGGCGACAGCGGCGCGACGCCTGCCTTCGGCGGGCTGGTCGTCGGCGTCGATGCCGAACGCGAGTTCGCCGCCATCCGCGAACAAGCGGCGAGCGGGCGCTATCTGCGCGGCCCTGGCGAGGCATACGTCGGCGCCGTGCTGGCGAAGAACCTGGGCGTGGCGGTCGGCGACGACGTGGCGATTCTCGGCAACGCAGAGGACGGCGGCGTGGCGGCAATGGTGGCCAGCGTAGTCGGGACGTTCGGCACCGGACAGGCGGACTTCGACCGCTCGCAGCTGCATGTGCCGCTCGGCGACTTCCAGCAAGCGTTCGGCATGGAAGACGCCGCCCACGCCATCGCCCTGCTCCTTGCCGATCAATCCACGGCGCGAGATGCCGCCGCCGAACTCGCCGACGGCGCCGTGGTCGGCAAGCCCTGGCAGGAGCTCATTCCGGACGTCCACCAGCTCGCCGAGCTCAAGTACCAGGGCAGCTACATGATGTACGCGCTGCTGGTCGTGCTGGTGACCTTCAGCATCGTCAACGCCTTCTTGATGACGACCTTCGAGCGCACCCCGGAGTTCGGCACGCTCAAGGCGCTGGGGATGCGGCCGGGCGGCATCATGGCGATGCTCGCCTTGGAAGCGCTGTGGATGGCGCTTCTCGGCCTGGCGCTGACCTTCGCCATCTGCGCGCCGCTCATCGGCATCCTCTCCGTCACCGGCATCTCCTTCGGCGACGCCTATGCGGAAATGACCGAGCAGTTCATGGTTCCCGACCGCCTGTATCCCGCCTTCGGCTACCAGGCGGCGGTGGAGTTCAGCGTCGCCGTTCTGGTGCTGACGCAGCTTGCCGCGGCCGTCCCGGCCTGGCGCCTGCGGCGGCTGCGCGTCGTGGACGCGCTGCGGGCCGAGGAGTAGGGGCACCCCATGCCGATCTTGCTGCTGATCCGCCTTTCCTGGCGCAACTTGTGGCGGCATCGCCGGCGCAACGGCATTCTGCTGAGCGCGATTGCGGTAGCCGTCGCTGGCGTGGTGCTGCTGAACACGCTGCTACGGGGAATGCAGGCGGAAATGCAGAACATGGTGATCGACAGCTTGAACGGCCATGTGAAGGTTCTGCAGCCGGGCTATCTGGACGACCCGAGCGTGCAGCGCGGCTTCGAGCTGGCGCAAGGATGGGATGCGGCGCTGGCGGAGCCGGCCGTGGTCGGCTGGGCGAGCCGCGTGCGCGTGCCGGCCGTCATCATGAGCGAGCGCGAGACCCGCGGCGTGCAGCTGGTGGGCGTCGATCCGTCGCGGGAGGACATCTCCTTCCTAGGGCGCGTCTCCTTCGCCGGTTCGGCCGGCGGCGCCGGCGAAGGATTGTCCGGCCCCCAGGACCGCCGCCTGCTCGTCGGCGCGGAACTGGCGGCGCAGCTGGAGACGGACGTCGGGCGACGTCTGGTGCTCGTCACCCAGGGCGCCGACGGGCGCAATCGCGAAGCGGGCTACCGCATCGCCGGCATCTTCAAGGCCGAGGCGAGCGCCATGGAGAAGGCGTTCGTGTTCACCGGCGCGGAAACCTTGCAGGACATGCTGGACACGGTGGCCGTGACCGAGGTCTCGGTGCGGCTCGCGGACGACGTCTTCGAGGCAGGCGTCATCGGCAGCTTGGCGGACGTCTTCGCCGGCTTGGACGTGAAGAGCTGGCGCCAGCTGGAACCCCAAGCCGCCAACATGGTGGCGTTCGCGGACAGCGCGATCAACATCTATTTCTTCGTCATCATGGGCGCCTTGGTGTTCGGCCTGGTCAACACCCTCGTCACGGCGGTGATGGAGCGCGTGCGCGAGCTGGGCATGCTGCGCGCCTTGGGGATGCGCCCGCGTTCGGTGGTGGCGCAGGTGCTGATCGAATCCAGCCTCGTCATGTCCGTGGGCGTGGCGGCGGGCTTGCTGGCCGCGCTTGGCGTCTTCGCCCTGATCGCCGACGGCATCGATCTCTCGGCCTTCGACGAGAGCTTGGCCACCTTCGGCATGCGCTCGATCTTCGTGCCCGTGCTGCGTGGCGACGACATGCTGAGGGTGGCGCTGATGAGCTTGGCCTTGGGCCTGGTCGCGAGCTTCTATCCGGCGCGGCGGGCAGTCGGCTTGAAGCCGCTCGATGCCTTGCGGCGCTGAGGCCGGTACCAGGCGGGAAGACGGCGGATTAGAGAGGAATGTCCATGGCCGAAAGAGTCGTTGAATGCCGTGGCGTCAGCCGCACCTACGCGGACGACGCGGTGCCGGTTCACGCCCTGCGCGGCGTGGACTTCGAACTCCACTCCGGCGAATGGGTGAGCCTGGCCGGGCCTTCGGGGTCCGGCAAATCCACCTTGCTGCACTTGATCGGCGGCCTCGACCGTCCCACGGACGGCTCGGTGACGGTGGACGGCGTGGAGACCAACGGCTTGTCCGAAGCGCAGATGTCGGATCTGCGCCTGCACAAGATCGGCTTCGTCTTCCAAGCCTACAACCTCATCCCAGTGCTCTCGGCGGTGGAGAACGTCGAGTTCATCATGCAGCTGCAGGGAACGTCCGGCGGCGAGCGGCGAGAGCGCGCCTTGGACGCTCTCGATTCGCTCGGCCTCGCCGATTTGGCCGACCGTCGCCCGGGCGAGATGTCCGGCGGCCAGCAGCAGCGCGTGGCCATCGCCCGCGCCATCGTCACGAATCCGGTTCTGCTCCTCGCCGACGAGCCGAGCGCCAACTTGGACACCGCCACCACGGAAGAACTGCTCGACCTCTTGAAGGCCCTGAACGAACAGCGCGGCGTGACGATTCTCACCGCCACCCACGATCCGATGGTGATGAGCTACACTGGCCGGCAGGTGAACCTGCGCGATGGCGGCGTCGTCTCCGCCTAGCGGCCCGCGAATCGCCACGACGGCGCGACGCCTGATCGTCGGCTTGCTCGCGTTGTGTGGCGCGGCGGCAATCGCCGAGCAGCGCACGGATGATCCGAGTTCGGCGCCGGAGCGCGAGGATTCGTCGGCGCAAACGGGGGACGTCGAGCTGCCGTCCATCGAGTTTCTTCTGCAAGGCTGGCCGGACTCGCCGCCGCGATTGCCGCCGCCCGAGGACGCAGCGCCCGAACGAACTGCTTCGCCCACCGACTCGGCGAGTGCGCCCGCTCTCGAACCCGTGCCGCTGCCGGCGGGCTTCGAACTGCACAAGCTCCGACGCGCGGATGCACCGTCTAGCACTGGAGCGGAGCAGCGCAGCAACGACTTCGACGGCTTCGACATGCGCCTGAAGTGGTACACGGCTGCCCAGTCGCTGCCGGCCGGCGATGCGCTCCGGCAACTCACCGGCAAGCGCCTGCCGCTGGCGCACAACGCCGACATGCGCCTGATGTGGCGGCGGCAGACGGGCTCGCTGCGCTTTCACGCCGATCATTCCACCACCTGGCTGCACAGCGACGCCGCCGGCGCCGGCTCGCCGAGCCTGACGCTGGACCAGACGCCGACCGGCGACGGGCGGCGTCTCTTCGACCTCGCCTGGGAGCTCGGCGGCAGCGGCAAGAGCACGTTCCTGCAGCGCTTCGACCGCCTGGCGGTCGAGTACCGCAGTGCGCATTGGGCCGTGGGGGTGGGGCGCCAGGCAGTGACCTGGGGCGGCGGCCTGGTGTTCCAGCCGATGGATCTGTTCAACCCCTTCGCGCCCACGGCAGTGGATCAGGACTACAAGGCCGGCGACGACATGCTGCGCGTCGAACGCCTGTTCCCGAACGGCTCGGACTTGCAGTTGCTGGCCGTCGCCCGGCGCGACGGCAACGGCGATGCGCGCGCCGACGCTTCCAGCCTGGCGGTGAAGTACCGCGCCAACGTCGACGAGAACGAGGTCGAGCTCATGGCCTCGCAGCATTACGGCGGCCAAGCATACGGCGTGGGCTTGCGGATACCGGCTGGGGGCGCCCTGGTGCGCTCGGACGTCGTCTGGACTGTGGAGGACGGCGCGCTGACGCTCTCCGGCGTGGTGAACGCGGACTACAGCTTTGTCGTGGCCGGCACCATCGTCCACGTCTTCGGCGAGTACTACCACAACGGCTTCGGCGTGGCGCGGCTGCCGGCGGACTTGCGCCAGCTGCCTTCGCCGCTGACCGCCCGCGTGGCGCGTGGCGAGCTGTTCAACCTGATGCGCAACTACCTCGCGCTTGGCACGTCCTTCCGCTGGCACTTCCTCGTCAACCAGAGCGTCGCCGCAATCGCCAATCTGCACGATTCCTCTTTCGCCGTGCAGACCTCCTTGACCTTCGACGCAAGCGATGCCTCCCGGCTGCAAGCGGGGCTGACCAAGCCGTTCGGCCGGCGCGGCGCGGAGTTCGGCGGCGTCACCGTGGGCGAAGGCCTGACCGTGGGCGGCGGCGCCCAGGCCTTCTTGCGGTTCGTGTACTTCTTCTAGGCGCGGGCAGGCGCAAGGCACGGCGACGACGGGCACCGGGCGTGACGCATCCGTATCGCTATTCGATGGTCGTCGATGCGGTGGCGACGCATCCCTACCAGGCGGAAGTGCTGCTGCACACGCTGCGCGAGAACGCCGCGGTTCCGCCCGAGGCGGTCGTCGTCCAATGCACGACGCGGGTGGACGAAGACGTGGCCGCGCACTTTCGGCGCAGCGGCCATGCGGTGACGCGCATCGCGCCCTATCTCGACGGCAAATACTGCAACAAGATCGCCCAGCTGGATCGCTTCGCCGCGCACTTGGACGCCGGAGTAGAGGGCGTCTTTCTGCTCGACCTGGATTTGGCGATTGCGGCGCCGCTGCGCCTGCCCGAGCCAAGCGCCGTGTGCGGCAAGGTGGTGGACGGCGACAATCCCAACCTGGCGCTGATCGAGAAGCTGTTCCAAGCGGCGGGGGTTCCCTTGCCGGAGATCGTGCCCAGCGACTGGGAAGGCCGCGGCGACACGGTGGCGACCAATCTCAACGGCGGCTTCGTCTATTTGCCGCGCCGTTCAATCGCGCCGTTGCGCGCGGCCTGGCGCAAGTGGGCGGAGTTTCTGTTTGCGCGCCCGCCGCTGTTCGGCCCACGCGCCGAGCGCGAGGCGGCGTTCAAGCACGTCGACCAGCTGGCGTTGGCGCTGGCGCTGGCGTCCGAATCCGCGCCGCTTTGCCGCTTGCCGACGAACTGGAACTTTCCTTGCCACAAGGATTGCCGGCCACGCTTGTACCGGCGGCACGAGCCGCTGCGTTCCTTGCACTACCACGACTGCCTGGACGAGTTCGGCCTGCTGGCGCCGACGGTGCGCGGGTTCGAGGCCGTGGACGATGCGGTGGAGCAAGTGAACGCCGGCATCGGCGCTGACTTTGGCGGCACGTTCTTCGATCTGTTCAAGCAGCGACGCGCACAGGAGACCGTGGCGCAAGTGCCAACGGCGACAGCCACACCCTTCAGCGCGGCGTTTCGCGCCCGCAAGGCGGTGCTCCCCTCGGGCAAGCAACGGCGCTTGATCCTTCACGCCGGCACGCCGAAGACCGGCACGTCGTCCTTGCAGCGGCACTTGGGAAGCCACCGGCGGGAACTCGCGTCGCAGGGTTGGTGGTATCCGGCGCCGTCGGATACGCCGGAACCGAAGCACCAGCGCCTCAACGCGCTGCTGCGGCGGGGCAACGCCCAATCCTTCGCCGCCTACGTCGAAGAGGCGCTGCGCGACATGCCGGACAGCGCCCACACCGTGCTGTTCACCACCGAAGGCATCTACAACCATTGGTGGGACTACGCGCCGTGGGCCAAAGCCACGCTGCGGCATCTGGCCGCGCTCTTCGATTTCGAGCTGTGCGTCTGGTTCCGCCCCCCGGTGCCCTTCGCGGCGGCCTTGTACGTTCAATACCTTGCCAATCCGCCGACGGAAGACGAGCCTCGGCACGTCTACGGCCGCGACATCGACTTCGCCACGGCGCTCGCCGACCCCTGGTTTCGACGCCACTTCGACTACCTCGGCTTCCTGCACGAAGCGCGAGCGCTGTTCGGCGCCGACCGCGTGCGCCCGTTCCTCTTCGGCGACGACACGGTGCAGACCTTCATTAACGCCTACGGCGTGCCCCTGCCAGCTGCCCATCAACGCCGCAATCGCTCCATTGGCGAGCTCGGCGCGCGGATGCTGCGCGTCGGCAACCGCGTACTGTCATCTGGCCCCGAGCGCGACCACGCAGTCGCACTGGTGCGCGACGTCGACACCCTCCTCGGCGAGAAATCCGCGCCCTTCGTGCTCGACGAGCACGAGCGCAACGCCGTCCTTCGGTACGCGCAGCGCGGCTGGAGCGCCGTTCAAGCGGCGGCGCAATCGGGGCGCGGACATCGCGGGCAGTAGCGAGCGGAGTCCGCCGCGTCGGCACGCAGCGCACGCCGCCTGACTTGCGGCATTGCCGGGATTGTTCGATATTGGCACTCTTCTTGTCGCGGAGATGCGCGTGTACCAGTCCGCTGTGGGCAGTCCGCGCGAGGGCCGCCGGCAATCCGTCGCCGCGCCGGTGGGCCTGGGCGGTCTGCAAGGTGCCAGCGCTGAAAAGCTCGCCCGCAAATACGTCTGGTGGCAGCCGCCGCGGCAGACGCTGGCCGAACCAGCGCTGTTGGTCGCGCAGATCATGACGCTGGGCGTCCTGGAGGATGTGCAGTGGCTGCTTGGCCGCGTCTCCCGCGATGCGCTGCGCGGCGTCCTTCGGCACCCGCCGGTGGGCATCTTCAACATGCGTTCGTGGCGGTTCTGGCACCTGCAGCTCGGCGTTGCACCGATTCCGCCGTTGCCGGCGCGTCCCCTGCCGCCGTGACGCTCGCCGCCCGTTTGGACATCCTGCCCCCGTCGCAGCGGGAGCTGTGGCCGGCGCTGGCTGCCGTGCCGGATCACTTCGTTCTCTACGGCGGCACCGCGCTGGCGCTGCGCTTGGCGCACCGCGCATCCGTGGATTTCGATTTCTTCACCAGCGAGACGTTCGATGCCGAACGGCTGCTGCGTCTGCCGTTCGCGGCAGACGCGGAAGTGCTGCAAAGACAGCCGGACACGCTGACGCTCTCGGTGGCCACGTCGTCCGCGCCGGTGAAGGTGTCGTTCTTCGGCGGCATCGACTTCGGCCGCGTGGGCGACCCGCAGCGCACCGCCGACGGGATCCTGCAGGTGGCGTCCACGCTGGATCTGTTCGCCACCAAGCTGAAGGTGCTGCTGCAGCGGGTGCAACCACGCGACTACCAGGACTTGGCCGCGATTCTGCGGGCGGGCTTGGCTCTGCGCGACGGCCTAGGCGCCGCCGCCACATTGTTCGGCAAGTCCTTTCCTCCCACGGAAGCAGCCAAGGCGCTGGTCTACTTCCAAGGCGATGCGGCGAACGTTCCCGCCGAGGACCAGGACGTCCTGGCCAAAGCCGTCGCCGACTGGGATTGCACCTTGGCCAGCGTAACGAAGAGTGCCTCGGTGCTGGCGGCGTAGCAGTCCGGAATCAGTGCGGCGACCACGCTCGTCCAGAACAACCACGGATGTCCAGTGGTCTGATGGATGCGCCGCGTACTTCCTCGAATGGCTCCTTCAACGAGGCGCCCCCGAACCTGTTGGCGAGGCGTGTGCCGAGGCGTTCGGTATTTGATTCGTTCGACCCCGCACTCGGGAGTTCCTGGTCTTGGCTGTTCGCATCAGAGAGGTGTCCTCGGTCCGCGGTGTCGGAGTCCGCTCGAATAGACTTTGACCGAGCAGAACATGAGCGCATGATGCCATGTGTCGAGCCGGCGGGAACGCCGGAATGCCCGACCGTCGCCAGTTCGCGCTTGAGCGCGACGGGCGGCGAGGGCATGATGGTGGTCGTCTTCAGCAGCGGCGACACTGCGCGGTCGGCAGGATCATGACTTCCGAAAATCGCAAAGCCAAATCGTCCCGGGCCATTGATCTCGATGCGCCCGTTCGCGGCGCGGACTACCGCGTGGCGCCCGGAGCGGCGTTGGATCTGGGGGCGTTGCCGACGCGGGCGGTGCTGGCGGAGCTTGGCGGTCGGAAGTTGCAGCGGCGGTTGCAGACGCAGGTGGCGCGCTTCGCGGACTTGCAGGCGAAGCTCTTCGCCGAGAGCCGCAATGCGGTGCTGATCGTCTTCCACGGCATGGACGCCGCGGGCAAGGACAGCACGATCAAGCACGTCACGGCGGGCGTGAACTCGCAGGGATTTCGCGTCGCGGATTTCTCCAAGCCGAGCGCCACGGAGCTCCAGCACAGTTGGCTGCATCGCCATTGGCTGGCGCTGCCGGCGCGGGGTCGGATCGGCATTTTCAACCGCTCCCACTACGAAGAGGTGGTGACCGTCCGCGTCAACCCGCAACTGCTGGCGATGCGCAAGCAGTCGCCCGAGGACGCGGACGACGCCTTCTGGGCGGAACGGCTGCAGGACATCGTCGGCTTCGAGAACCACTTGGCGCGCAACGGCATGGCGGTCGTGAAGTTCTTCCTGAACGTGTCCAAGCAGGAACAGCGCCGGCGCCTCGTCAAGCGTTTGGACGACCCGGCCAGGAACTGGAAATACGATCCGTCGGACCTTGCCGCCCGCCGCCGCTGGGAGGAATACCAGCAAGCCTTCGAGACCGCCTTTCGGGCCACGAGCACGAGCGCGGCGCCGTGGTACGTCGTGCCAGCCGACCACAAGCCCGCGATGCGCGTGATCGTGGCGTCGATCATCGTCGAGACGCTGGCGCGCATCGACCCGCGCTTTCCCCGGCCAGACGCCAAGCTGCTGCGCGACATCGAGGCGGCGCGCCAGGCGCTCCACGTCTCGCCGGGCGCCTCTTGAGCGCGAGCCACGACATGGCGATGCCACGGAACATGAAGCAACGAAAGGAGCCGCCATGCACTTTGGGGTGACGCTGCGCAACATGGGCGAACAATCGACGCCCGAAGTTCTGCGCGAGTGCGCGGCGTTCGCGGAATCCGCCGGCCTGGAATCCGCCTGGGTCGTGGACCACATCGCCATTCCGCCCGAGGACGCCGAAGGGTCCGGCGGACGCTACGTCGATCCGCTTGTCACGCTGGCCTGGCTCGCCGGCGCGACGCGGCGCATCCGCCTCGGCGTGGGCGTGCTGGTGCTGCCCTATCGAGCGGCGCTGCCCACCGTCAAGCAGATCGCGTCCTTGCAGGAGCTCTCCGGAGAGCGCCTCATTCTCGGCGCTGGCGTCGGCTGGATGGCGGCGGAGTTTCGGGCGCTCGGCGTGCGCCGCTCGGCGCGCGCTGCGATCACGGATGAGACGCTCGACCTGCTCAACCGCTGCTTCGCCAGCGACGAGGCGTCGCACAACGGCCAGCGGTTCCTGTTCAAGCCGCGCCCGCGCAAGCCGCCGGTGCTGATCGGCGGCGGCCCGCCCCATGCCCTGCAGCGGGCAGCCCGCTACGGCGACGGCTGGCTGCCGATGGGTCTCCGCCCGGAAAAGCTCGCCAAGAACATGGCGACGTACCGCGAACTCTGCGCGGCGCAAGGCCGCACGCCGGGCGCAGCCACGGTCATGGGCGCCCTGCCCATCGACGATCCAAGCGCTGCCGCGGAGACAATCGCGGCTTACGAGGCCGCTGGCGCGGAACGGCTCGTCGTCGGCGGACGCTATGCGAACGTCGACGAGTTCAAGGCCCGCGTGGAACGCCTCGCCGCCTTGTAGCGCGAGTCGCCATAGGCCGTTGCGCCGGCGCCGCCCCGCGGTTAGGGTTCGCCGCGCGCTTGGTCGAGGCTTGGTTAAGGAAGATGCGGCTCTTGGGGAAGATCGGAAGACGCATGGTGGAGAACCTCCGCCGCACCGCGGCGGCGTTGTGGCGTCGTCCCATGCGCTGGCCAGTGGTCTATGCCCTCGCCCCCCTGCTGGCGGTCGGCGTTGCCTTGGGCTTGGCGGCAACGGTCGCCGAAGAAGGCAAGCGCGAGCAGGCGGGCGTCGAAAAGGAGCCGGTCAACGCCCAGCAACCTGTCGTGCGCGAAAAGGCGCTTGAAGTCCAACCTGCCGTGCCAGCCCCACGAGACGCCGACGCCGTTGCCGCGGCGACTCCCGCCGAAGCCGAGCCTCCCGCCGCCGCTTCCAGTCCGCCGAGCGAGACGGCAGCGACGAACGCCGAAGGCTATGTCGATCCCGATGCGCCAGTCGCCGAAGGAGACACAGCGGGGCAGCACATCGGCGATTTCCGAGACCCGGACGACATCGGGTCGTCCGTCGAAGAAACCGGCTCGGCGCGCCATGTCGGGGAGTTGCTGGATCCCGACGCGCCTTAGCCAGGCGTCCCGATTCGTCATCGCCAACGCGCCGTGGACGCGGCAGGAGTGAAGCGTTCCGTGGGTTCCCTCGTCGTCGCGAACTGGAAGATGCACGGCAGCGCGGCATTCGTGGATGACTATGCAGCCGGTTGGCAGGCCCCGCCGCGGCAGGTCGAAGCGGTGCTCTGTCCGCCGTTCGCCTATCTGCCCCGCCTCGCCGCAGCGCTGGCCGGGCGCCGCGTGCGGTTCGGCGTCCAGAACGTGGCCGCGCAGCCGGCCGGCGCGTTCACCGGCGAACACGCGGCGCCGATGGCGCGCGATCTCGGCGCCGAGTTCGCCATCGTCGGACATTCGGAGCGGCGTGCGCTGTTCGCGGAAACCAACGCCGTCGTAGCGGCCAAGTTCGCCGCCGCCAGAGGCGCTGGGCTCGTGCCCATCCTCTGCGTTGGCGAAACCATCGCCGAACGTCGCGCTGGCCGCGCGCGCGATGTCGTGCTCAGCCAGCTCGATGCCGTCGTCGACCGCTGCGGCGCCTCGGCGCTGGCCGATGCGGTGCTCGCCTACGAACCGGTGTGGGCCATCGGCAGCGGCGAGACCGCATCGCCGGCGCAAGCGCAGGAAATGCACGCCGTGCTGCGCCAGCGCGTGGGGGAGGTCCTCGGCGACGCCGCTGCCAGCGTGCGCATCCTCTACGGCGGCAGCGTCAACGCCGCCAATGCCGGCGCATTGATCGCGGCGCCGGACGTCGACGGCGCGTTGGTCGGCGGCGCGTCTCTGGACGCCGCCGAGTTCGCCGCGATATGCTGCGCCGTCGCATCGGAGGCGCCCCCTTGACCACGTTCGAGACCGTCCTGCTCACGCTGCTCGTCGTCGATTCGGTGGCGCTCGGCGTGCTGGTGCTCATTCAGCAGGGCAAAGGCGCGGACGTCGGCGCCGCATTCGGTTCCGGCAGCGCGAACACGCTCTTCGGCAGCGCCGGCTCGACGTCCTTCCTCACCAAGACGACCGTGTGGCTCGCCATCGGCTTCTTCGTCATCGCCTTCGGCCTCGCCTACACCGCCAAGCAGCGCGCCGACGCGGTGCGCGCCATCTCGCTGCCGGGCGTGGTCGAGCCGTTCGACGAGATCGAGGATGAAGAGCCCGGCGAGGGGGACGATGGGGATGCCGAATCCGACCTGCCGGATGTATGATGCCGCGTCGGGAGCAACCGAGCGTTCCCGCAAGCGCCGAAGTGGTGGAATGGTAGACACGCTACCTTGAGGGGGTAGTGGACTAAACGTCCGTGGAGGTTCGAGTCCTCTCTTCGGCACCAAATCCCGCAGGACACCGGGCAGGCCATGCAACGTAGTCCGAGTGCGTCGCCCGGCGACACGAAAGGCATCGTGCTGGCCGGTGGGCGCAACTCGCGCCTGCATCCGGTCACCGTCGGGGTCTGCAAGCAGTTGCTGCCGGTCTACGACAAGCCGATGGTCTACTACCCGCTGACGACCCTGATGCTCGCCGGCGTGCGCGACGTGCTCGTCATTTCCACGCCCCGCGACATGCCGCGCCTAGAGGAACTGCTCGGCGACGGCCGGCAGTGGGGAATGCGCCTTTCCTACGCCGTGCAGGAACAGCCCCGTGGCTTGGCCCATGCGTTCATCGTCGGGCGCGAGTTCGTTGGGGAGTCGTCGGTGGCGCTGATCCTCGGCGACAACGTCTTCTTCGGCAACGCGCTCTCTCGGCAGGTCGGCGAGGCCATTCGCGGCAACCGCGGCGCCACGGTGTTCGCCTATCCGGTGCGAACGCCGCAGCAGTTCGGCGTGCTCGAACTCGATGGGCAAGGCCGGCCGGTGGGCATCGAAGAAAAGCCGACGGCGCCCAAGTCCAACCTCGCCGTCACTGGCCTCTACGTGTACGACAACGCAGTGCTCGGCATCGCCGAGTCGCTCAAGCCCTCGGCGCGCGGCGAACTCGAAATCACCGACGTGAACCGCATCTACCTGGAACGGCAGCGGCTGGACGTCGTGCATCTCGGGCGCGGCATGGCCTGGCTCGACACCGGCACGCCGGATGCGCTGCTCGAAGCAAGCCTGTTCGTGCAGACCATCGAGCATCGCCAAGGCTTGAAGATCGCCTGCCCGGAGGAAATCGCCTGGCACATGGGCTGGATCACGGACGGCGAGCTCGGCGCGCTTGCCGACGCCTTCGAGCAGCGCCCCTACGGCGAATACCTGCGCGGGCTGTTGGCGGAGGGCAGGGGGGCGCGGCCATGAGAGTCGAGGAAACAGCGCTCGCGGGCGTGGTCGTCGTCTACCCGGATGTCTTCGAGGACGAACGCGGCCTTCTGCTGGAGAGCTACAGCAAAGAGCGCTACGACACCTTCCCCGCGCTGCGCTGGGACTTCGTGCAGGACAACCACTCGCGTTCGACGCATGGGGTACTGCGCGGGCTGCACTTTCAGGAGAGCCAGCCCCAGGGCAAGCTGGTGCGGGCAAGCCGGGGGCGAATCTACGACGTGACGCTGGACATCGACCCGCGCTCGCCGACCTTCGGCCAGCATGTCGGCGTCCATCTGGACGACCGCGACCACGCGCAGATCTTCATTCCGCCTGGCTACGCCCACGGCTTCTGCGTCCTCTCGGAGGTGGCGGACGTGCAGTACAAGACCACCGCCCACTACCTGCCCGGCGACGGCAAGGGCGTGCATTGGAACGATCCCGCCCTCGGCATCGACTGGCCCGTCGCGTCGCCCATCGTCTCCGCAGCCGATGCCGCGAATCCGACCCTCGAGGAATACCTGCGCCGGTGAAGGTGCTGCTGACCGGCGCGGCCGGGCAGGTCGGCTGCGAAGTCGCCAAGCTCCAGGACGGCGCCTTCGACGTGCATGCCTTCGACCGCGCATCCTTGGACGTGGCGAATCCTGCAATGGTCGCGCTGCGCTTGGACGAGGTGGCGCCGGCCTTGATCGTGAACTGTGCGGCCTACACGGCCGTGGATCGCGCCGAGGACGAGCCGGAAGCGGCGCGGCGCACCAATGCCGAAGCGCCGGGCGTGCTGGGCGCGGCGTGCAACGCCCGCGGCATCGGCATCGTGCATCTCTCCACCGACTACGTCTTCGACGGCGCCAAGCGGGGCGCATACCTGGAACAGGACGCCGCGCGGCCCCTCGGCGTCTACGGCGCGACCAAGCTGGCCGGCGAGGAAGCGCTGCGCGCGGCCACGCCACGGCACCTCATCCTGCGCGTGAGTTGGGTTTTCGGACGCCTTGGCCGCAGCTTCGTGGACACCATCCTGCGCTTGGCCCGCGAACGGCGCGAACTCACGGTCGTGGACGACCAAGTGGGGGCGCCGTCGCCAGCGACGGCCATTGCCGAAGCCGTGCGCACGATCGCGTTCGCCGTGGCGGCACGGGAGGATGCCTGGGGAACCTACCATTTCTCTGCAACGCCGCCGCTCTCATGGTGTGCCTTCGCCCGCACGATCGTCGCCGTCGCGGCAGAGACCGGGCTGCTCGGCTCGCCGCCGGAAATCCGTGCGATCGGCAGCGCCGAGTGGTCGGCGAAGGCGCCGCGGCCACGCAATTCGCGTCTCGACGCCAGCCGGCTGCAAGCGACGTTCGGCATTGCGCCAGTGCCTTGGCAAGGCGCGCTGCGCGACTACCTCGAGGCATTGGCGCGGCGCCCTTGAGGCGGCACGCCGGCGACTACTCGAAGGGCAGCGAGCCGCGCACGAAGACGCAGCCCCGGCGCGCCTGCACGACGCGCCGCCAGCCGAGGAAGCGCCGCAGGCGCACGAGGCAGACCATCTCGCGGTAGAGCGGCCGGTCGAACGTCGTCGTCGGCTTGGGCGGATGCTCGCCCACAACGTAGGCTTGCTGGTTGCGCGGCGAGGCGAGCGGATGGATGGCCGCATCGAGCGACGATTCCACGGGAAGGCGCGCCAAGGCGAGGTAGTCCTTCAAGCCAAGGGCCTCGAAGGTGGCCACCAGCTGGTCGATGGTCAGATGGCATGGATGGCCACTCCAGTCCGACCAGTAGAACTTGAGGCCGTGCTCGCGCAAGTAGCCGTCGGCGTCGAAGAACGGCCCTTGGATGAACAGGAAGTGGGTGGCGACCCGTGCCGCGCTCTGCACCGCTTTGCGAACGGCCGCGAGATCCGGCAGGTGTTCGAGAAAGTGGCTCATCGTCACGAAGCGCACGGACTTCGGCGGCAAATCCAGATTGGCGACGTCGCCGACGATGCAGTCGTAGCCCCGCTCGCGCATCGCGTCCGCCTTCTTCGCATCGACGTCGACCCCAAGCCCGCGCCTGCCGCCGAGCTTGGCGACGGCGAAGTCGATGCAGCCGCCCTTGGACGCGCCGAAGTCGAGAAAGTCGTAGCGCCGCAGATCCATGGACGTAGCCTAACCCCAACTCGCACGGCGTTGCGCTTGCCTTGGTTCCCACGAAAACAAACGCGCTCACTGCTGAGTATTTGCGGTAGCTGCCGCTTGAAGGCGCAGGCGGTGCTGCTTACGCTTGCCTGCATGGTGCTTGAAGTCGATCCGGCGGCCGCCTGTGGCGGAGACGTTCCATCAGACGCTGGCGCAGTGCGCTAGACCCAGCGGCGAGGAAGCGAGCGGATGCAGGTATTCGTGCTGGGAATGCACAGGTCCGGCACTTCGGCCCTCGCGCGCGTGCTCAACTTGATGGGCCTCTACTTCGGCGGCGAAGAGGTCGGCATCGGGCGCAGCGCCGAGAACGAGAAGGGCTTCTGGGAGCGGCGCGACGTGCGCGCCTTGAATGACGCCATGCTGTTCGAGGCCGGCTGCGACTGGGACTGCCTGTCGTCGCTGAACATCGACGCGCTGCCAACCCAGCAGCGAGCCAGATACGTCGCGCTGGCCGGCGACATCGTGCTGAAGCTCGACGCCCACCGCCCGTGGTTCGTCAAGGAGCCGCGGCTGTGCGCCCTGTTTCCGATCTGGCGCACGGCGTCCGAAACGCCGATCTGCGTCCATGTTTTCCGCAACCCGCTCGAGGTCGCCTCCTCGCTGCACGACCGAAACGGCGTCCCGCTGCACGTCGGGCTCGCCTTGTGGGAGGCGTACAACGTTCGCGCCTTGGCCGGCGCCGCCGGCCTGCCGCGCCTCCTCGCCAGCTTCGAGAGCCTGCTGCAACGGCCGGCCGCAACCGCCGGCGCCGTCCACGCGGCGTTGCAGAAGCTCGGCGACTACCCGTTGCGCATGCCCACGGAGCCGGAACTGACGCGCTTCCTCGACCCGCGAATGCATCGTCGACGGCATTCCGAAGACGAGCTGCGGGGCGTTGCGAACGTCGGGCAATTGGCGGTCTACGACTTGCTGCGCGAGGCCGTGGCAAGCGCGACGGATGCGCCGCTCGAAGCGCCCGCCCTCTCCGAAGAAAGCCGCCGCGTGCTCGCCGACTACGAAGCGACGGTGGATTTGGGCTTGCGCAAGGCGAATGCCGACGTCGGCGCGGCGCGCCGCTCGGACGTGGGCCTTGCGTTGCAGGTCGCGCTCAAGGACCTCGATCTGTCCCACGCCAACGCCCGCATCAAGGAAGCACAGGAAAGGAGCCAGGGCTTCGAGCGCAAGACGGCACAACTGCAGGCCGCCGTCGGCGACTACCAAGCCAAGCTCGCGCAAGCGAACGAGACGGCGCGCGACCTCGAGCGGCAGCGCGACGCGCTGGCGGACCGCGACGCGAGAGTGCGCGCCGGCGTTCGCAGAGCCGCCGCGGCCGGCAAGGCGCGACACGCCCGAACCCTCGCCGCCGTGCGCAGCTGGGACGTCGAATATCGCCTGCGACGGGCGAAGATCGCCGAATCGAGCCAGCTCGCCGCCTTGCTGGAGGAACACATCCGCGCCTTGCTGGCATCGACGCGTTGGCGTCTCGGCAATGCGTTGGTGTCCTGGGCGACATTGTCGCCTGGGCGGCGCGGCACCCTGCACGCGCTGTTCGCGCACACCGTTGATGCGCAGGAGTCGAGACGCGAGGCCATTCGTACGATGGCGAACGGATTTGCCGAGATGCCGGCCGACTTGGCGTCCCAAGCCATTGACCCGAGCGCACCGTCGCCGGCCGGCAGCGATGCTGCGCGGGATGCCAAGCTGTTGCGCATGACCTTGGAGCGGCGTCTGAAGGCGTCCCAGCAGTACGCCGAAGGCGCGGCGCTGGCGGGGCATGTTGCGGCGCTGGCGCAGATCGCGGAGGTGCTGCGCGGCTCGCTGCGCTGGCGGGTAGGCAATGGCCTCCTGTCGCTGCCGAGGCGAATCGCCCTGCGGCCGCCGCAACGCACGGCCGTTGATTCGCTCGCCGAGCTTGTCGGCGTCGACCACGGCGACTTGCAGAAACTCAAATCGGGCGAGTTCGACTTCAATCTCCAAGACGCGGCCCAAGCTGCGGATTTCCGCTCGGCCAAGCCCCTCTACCAAACCAACGACCTCTGGCGGCGCGCGCAAGTGGATGTCGTGGTGTGCGTCCACAACGCCCTGGAGCACGTCGAGCGGTGCCTAGCCTCCGTCCTGACGCGAACGACCGTGAATTTCCGGCTGATCGTCGTCAACGACGGTTCGGACCAACCGACGACAGCGCGGCTGCGCGAACTCGCGGCAAACCATGCGGAGATGGAAGTGGTTGAGACGAGCTGTGAGCAGACGCCGATTGGCTACGCTGGCGCGGCGAATCGCGGCCTGCGCCACGGCAGCGCGGACTACGTGGTGCTCCTCAACAGCGACACGATCGTGCCGCGCCTGTGGATCGAGGGCCTGCTCGACGCCATGTCGAGCGGCGACAACGTGGGCATGGTCGGCCCGCTTTCCAACGCGGCGAGTTGGCAGTCCGTGCCCGAGCTTTCGGACGCCGACGGCTGGAAGGTGAACGAACTGCCGGCCGGCTACAACGTGGACGACTTCGGCGAACTCGTGCACGCGCTTTCTGCGCGGCGATTTCCCCGGGTGGCGTTTCTCAACGGCTTCTGCCTCATGCTGCGGCGCAGCGTCGTCGAGCGCGTCGGCCTGCTCGACGAAGCCGCGTTTCCCCAAGGCTACGGCGAAGAGGACGACTACTGCCTGCGGATGCGCGAAGCGGGATACGAACTGGCCGTCGCCGACCACTGCTTCGTCTACCACGCGAAATCCAAGAGCTTCGGCGCGCGGCGCGAGGAACTGGCCCGGGCCGGTGCCGAGGCGCTTGTCGCCAAGCACGGCGCCGCGGCGATCGAAGCGGGCACGAAGCAAGTGCGGAACTGTGCGGACTTGGCGCGCACCCGGCTTACTATCGACGATTTCCTTCACGGCGGCCTTGACGGCGATCTTCACGGCGGAGGGGCGCCACACGGCAAGCCGAGCCCGAACACCTGCGACGTTCTCTTTCTGTTGCCGGTCAAAGGCGCCAGCGGCGGCGCCAATTCGGTCGTCCAGGAAGCCGCTGGCATGAGGCGCCTCGGCGTCGATGCTAGGGTGGCGACCCCGGCGAAGCACGCGGATTCCTTCAAGCGCTTCTATCGCCGGCTCTTCGACGCCGGCGACGTCTTCGTCTTCTACGAATCGGACCAGGATCTCTACGGCAAGGCGCAGCACTTCGACGTCGTCGTCGCCACCCTGTGGTCCACGCCAGCGCTGATCGCGCCCTTCGCGCAGCGGCATCCGCAGAAGCTCTACGTCTACTACGTGCAGGACTACGAGCCGAACTTCTTCCCCAACGATGCGGAGAGTCAAGCCGTCGCCCGGGACTCCTACACGCTGGTGCCGAACATGGTGCTGATGGCGAAGACCGACTGGATCTGCCGCACCATCCTCGACAAGCACGGCCGCCGAGTGCATCGCGTCGCAGCCAGCTTGGACCGCGGCGTCTACCATCCGCGTGGTGCCGACGGGAGCGACGTCGGATCGGTCACTGTGGCCGCGATGATCCGCCCCAGCACCAGCCGGCGCGCCCCGCTGCGCACGCTGCGCGTGCTCAAGGCGGTGACGAAAACCGCGCGCGCCAAGGTGCGGGTCGAGGTGTTCGGTTGCGAAGAGGGAGATCTGCAGTCCTACATAGCACGAAACGCGGAAGCCATCGGCGGCGGCTTCAGCTATCGGAACCACGGCGTCCTCTCCTCGGAAGGCGTCGCCGGGCTGCTCCGCCGGGCGGACGTCTTCATCGACGTGTCGGACTACCAGGCATTCGGCAGAACCGGGCTCGAAGCCATGGCTTGCGGCTGCGCGGTGCTGCTGCCAGCCGAAGGCGGCGTGGACGAATACGCCGTGCATGGCGAAAACGCGCTTGTCGTGGACACGTCCTCCTTCGAGACGGTCGTCGTTGAGTTGACGAAGTTGATCGACGATCCTGCACTGCGTCGTCGCTTGGCACGTCAAGGCTTGGAGACCGCGCGCCAATACAGCGTCGCGCGCGCCAGCTTGTCCGAGCTCAGCGTCTTCAGGCAGGCTTGGGCATTGAAGTCCGCCGAGCAGGAACCGAACGCCTGTGCATTCGAGCGGGGGGCGGCGCCGTTCGACAGCGCCAGTTGGCTCGGCGAAGGCCGGACAGAGGAAAGGCTCGCTGTCGCATGAGCGCGCCGGACACGAACAGGCGAAGAAGCCACTTGTTCGTGTGCGGCGTTCGACGATCCGGCACGACGGCCCTCGTGCGCTGCCTGAATCGACATCGGCGGGTGGCCCTGGGAATAGAGCGGTATCGACGCGCCCTGCTGGATTCGAGCGGCGAAGCGGATTATTGCCGTCTATTCGACAAGGATCGATTCTTCGACTTTCGGCCTTCCGATGGCAGCGCCTACGCCAAGTTGCTGCTGCCGAGCCCGCAAGGCGCCGACGTCCAAGAGACGTCCGTGCCAGTATTGGAGTGGCCGAAGAAAATGTACGACGATGCGCGCGAGAAGTACGACGACGTGTTCTATGTCGGCGACAAGATTCCCGACCTCTACCGCCGAGTACGGTTTCTCCGCGAGATGTTCCCTGGGTGCAAAGTGGTCTTCCTGCTGCGGAACGCCGTCTCTGTTGCGCTGTCTTGGCAAGCGCGTGCCGACAACTCCCGCGACAAATGGTCGCATCGAGCTGGCTTCGCCGAGGGGATCGCGGAGTGGAACAACGCGTTGCGGATTGCGATGCTGGCCAAGACCGTTCTCGGCGACGATCTCACGGTTGTACTCTTCGAGGAAATGTTCGCAGCGCAAGGCTTGCGCCGGCTATTGTCCAGACTCGACTTGGATGAGCAAGAAATGGGCGATATCGGCGACTTGGTGAAGATGTGGCGAAGAGCGACACGGCGAGATGTGCAGGCTTGTGCTACGCAACTGCGCTACGCGGAAGAGCATACGGACCATGGAACCTACGAATGGTTCAAGAAAGAGGCGCGGATTTGAGCGCGACTGACTATGTGCTGTGGAGGAACCAAGAATCTCGCATCGTGCATTGTGATCTGCTGACGGTCGGTGGTGGAGAGTCGTGGCCGTATTGCCCTTGAGAACCGACTTGATGCCGATGGCGGCACGCTATTGGCGCTACACGGTCTTTCGCGCCTACGCGAACCTGCTCTCGGAAGCATCGAGATACCGACTGGGTTGGCTGTGGTGGATCGCGGAGCCACTGGCCATGACGGCCGTGTTCTACGTCGTCTTCCGCTACCTGCGCGGCGCGGACGAGGACTTCGTCTACTTTCTGATCGTCGGCGTCGTGGCCTGGCTCTGGTTTTCCTCCGGCGCCGGAAACGCGGCGCAGAGTTTGACGAACGCGCGCAGCCTGGTGCTGCAAGTCAAACTGCCCAAGATGATGTTCCCGCTCATCGGAGTCGTCTCCGTGACGTTGAAGCAGGTTTTCGTCTTTGCGGCGCTGCTCGTGGTCGTTGGCGCACTGGTGGGCGGCAGTTCCGCCTGGCTCGCCTTGCCGGCGCTGTTCGCCACCCAGTTGCTGCTCATCGCTGCCGTGGCTTGCAGCGTCGCGTTCCTATGCGCGTGGCTGCCGGACCTGCGATTCGTCGTGGCCTCCGGCTTGCAGCTGATGATGTTCTGTTCGGGCATTTTCTTTGAAATCGCGTCTTTCCCAGACGCCATGCAGCATTGGTTCCGGCTGAACCCGATGGCGGTGATGTTGGAGCAATATCGGCTCGTGTTGCTTGACGGCGAGTTGCCGAACTTCCGCTGGTGTGCTTCGCTTGGCGTCGGCTGCCTCCTCTGGCTGGCGCTGCTCAACTATGCGTATCGGCGCTGGAACGACATGCTGACCCGACGGATCATCTCCTGATGCGGCTCGCTGGCGTGTCGCTGCGCTACCGCGGCCGGCCTGCCGCGAAGGACGGCGTTCCGGCGCTTGCCGACGTTTCGCTGCGCATTGGCGCTGGCGAGAAGGTCGGCGTCGTCGGCGGCAACGGCGCCGGCAAGTCGACCCTGTTGCGGGTGATGGCCGGTGTGCTGGCACCGGATGCGGGCACTTGCGACGCCGAAGGAGCGTCAATCGCCCTGCTGGCACTCAACGCCGGTTTCGACGCCGAATTGTCCGGCGCCAACAACGTCGTCATGTACGGCATGCTGATGGGGCTGACGCGGCAGCAGGCGATGGCGCGGGTGCCCGCTGTGGTCGAGGCCTCCGGCCTCGGCGACGCCGCCCACCGTCGCGTATCCACCTATTCGAGCGGAATGAAGGCGCGGCTGGCGTTCTGGACGGCGATTGACTTGGTGCCGGACGTGCTGCTCGTCGACGAAGTGCTCGCGGTTGGCGACCGCGAGTTCCGCGAGAAGTCGCGCCAAGCCATGATCGACCGACTGCAGGAGAATCGCACCGTCGTGCTGGCGAGCCACAACGTCTGGTTCGTCGAGCAGATGTGCGAGCGCGCGATCTGGCTGGAGGAGGGCCGGATTCGCATGGACGGCGCCGCAAGCGAAGTGATTGGCGCGTACAAGAAGGCCGGCGCGTCAGGAACGGCGGATGCCAGCGCGGGGGCCAACGAGGCGCAGGCGCCCGAGAGCACCAACGCCAAGACGCCGAGGGAACTCTTCGTGTGCGGCGCCCCTGGGTGCGGCGCGGCCACCTTGGGGGCGCTGCTCAATGCCGATCCTGGCGTGGCCCTCAGCTTGGAGTCTTCCTGGGAGAAGTTGGTTGATCCAGTTCCCGAAGACCGGTTGGGCGGCGCCGCCGACGATCTTCCCCTCGTTGACCATTCCGTGACATTGCCAAACGGCGACGAAACGCCAGCGGCAAGATCTTCCTCCGAAGGCACCGCAACGTCGCAGGCCAAGGTCGACAACGCCGCTTACGTCGGCGCCGTGGTTGGGAATCTGTACGAACGTCTGGACGCGACGTACGACCTCTTCCCCGACTGCATCGTGCTCCAAGTGGTGCGCGATCCCGTCTCCGCCGTCGCTGCATGGCTGCACGACGAAGCGGCCTTGGAGAGCCCGACCAACGACGACATCGACCGTTGGATCGATGGATGGAACGAGTCCGTTGCCATCGCGCTCAAGGCCCGGTCGCGCTTCGGCAGACGCTTCCTCTGCGTTTCCTTCAACCGCCTCTTGCGCAGACGCCGCACCTACGTCGACCTCCTACGCCTTCTCGGCCTACCCCCAACCTTCACCGACGCCGCCAGAGCCTGCCTCGACAACACCACCGCACAGGTCCGCAGCAAGCCCGGTGCTCCGGCCAGCGTGCGCACGCAGGTGGGGCGTCGCGCCGATTTCCGCGCCTATTCGAGACTGCTGCACGGAGCGGTGTAGGCGAGCAAAACTCAATGATTTGGTAGTGGCTGATCGCCTTTGTCGCTCCCATTGATACGGTCGGGCTCTCGACAGAGGCTACGCGCATAACGCTCCAGACCTTATCGTCATGGTGCCCCACGGGCGGCGGAAACGCTGCGGAAGTCGAAGATGGCGTCAGTCGGAGTGCCTTCGGTGGTCCCGCCACCGGCCGCCGTAGCGCCGTCTTTCCCGTGCCAGCGGATCCGGATGAGCAGGCTAGCGTTCGAAGTCTTCAAGACGCCCCCCGGCTTCGCCGGGCTCCTCCAAACAAAGGCGATCAATCAGATCCAAAGCACGCGCAGTCCACTCGTCGTTCAGATGCTGCTGGTATAGCCGGAAAGTGAGCTCGCCTGCCGCCCTGGTGTCCATGCCGCGTCGTTTGGTAGATTCTAAGGCCTTTCCGCACGCGAGATAAGTCATCGCGGGCAACGACGCCCGTGCCCTTCTCAACGCATACAATAGAGAGGAGGAGCCGTCCCGAAAAGCGGGGCCGTTACAGAATGCTCCTATCAGCTCTTCGTAGTTCACGAGATCGCTCTCCGGAATGTTACGAAAACACGACGCAGCGACTTTTCGGACGTCGACGTTGTCGTCTACAAAAAAAGTTGTCAGTGCATCCTCACACCACTGACGACATTTAGATTCGCCGACGTTCGCCGCCGCAACGTCCGCAGCGCCAAGCCGTTGATGCACTACTCCGCGAACACTTTCCTCCGCCAGTTCGAACGCATCTTCATGAGACAGGCTGGCCAAACATCCAAGTCTAGCTCCCGCCCTCCCCACTTCGGGATTACTTGACCTCAACATACGAGCAATCAGATCTCTCAACCTGTCAAATTCGCGGTGTACGTTCTCGCGCACAAACTCATGAACGTGCCGCGTCCCCAACAGCCGTTCCTCGCCAAAGTCCATACGAAGAAACAAATCAACACCCAACGCCCGGTCGTGTACGGCGACCGCTCGGAGCGTGTGCGCAACACATGACCCGACTGCCGCGCTCCGCACACGCACCAGCCGCGGCAGGGCCTGTCCAAGACGTGATATGTAGTGCCCATCCTTTAGGATCAGCTCGCCCATCGCCAACGCAGCTCGGCCTCTCGTAGTGTTGATGCCATTGGCATAAATGTCGCCCCCGTAAATGGGTTGACCGCTCGCCGTGCTTTTATTCCACTGCCATTCATCTTCCACATTTTCGGCCTCGACTGCCAGCCAAACAAGCATATCAAGCGCGTCATCCGGCAACGGTACATTCGCAGACGCCAAAAGCCCTGCAATCTCGCCGCCGCACCCGACGCCCGCGTATTCGAACACTCGCTGGCAGAGTGCAATCTTGGCAGCATCGTCGACAGTTGTTTTTGTCAACCCGTTCAGTAACTGAGAAAAATAGACGGGGTTCGTCTCTGGTCGCAACTGTAAGCCAAGGTGCGCAAATCGTTCTGGCTCCTTCTGTGCCAACTCGGCAAACTCCTGTGCGAGCTGCCGTGCTCCGCCGCGTAACCGAAGTCTCGAAGGTGCCGTCCGTTCGGACGGGTACGCTGCGATCGCACTCAGCCAATCCCGATCGCTCATCTTTTCCGTCCGCTTGGACGCTATAGGCGACCCTACAATCCGCCCTACCATCTCTCTCGGCTCGGTCGCAGGGCTGTGAAACTTGCGCTCCCATTCCATAAAGCGCCGCTTTGCAACATTGCTGCGAAGTTCGTTGGGGATCGCCGCCAGTAGGTTGAACGCTGCCCAACCGCGATGACGAACGCCCTCTTTGGTTCTCTCGAAGGGATCAACATATGCCAGAATCGCGTGCTCCACTTGGGAACGGCTCGATTTCGTGCAATACGGAACGACAGCTTTCAACGTTTCTGTCGCGCACCAATAGGAGCTATCCACGTAACCGCAGTCGAAGCGCCACGGATCCTTGCAGAATGCCAAGGCAGCCTCGTCCGCGTAACGTTGGGGGGCGCCCCGGAAGATGGTCAGCAGCAGGTGATTGGCGATATGTGTCTTACTATTGAAGAGCGTCTCGATCCATTTGCGCATGTCTTCGTCGTTGCCGGCGAGTCGGCTAAGAGCACCCTCAAGTGCCCGAAGGCAGACATCGGCAGCATTTCGCGAACCCTTCATTGGAATCTGCCACACTACGTCTTGAATTGGCGGACTCTGCCCAGCACTTGAAGCAGCTTCGGCCAGCTCGTGCACGGCGGACAATACATGGTCTACGAAGGCCGCTGGTGCTTTCTCCGCCGCTTCTCCGATGGCCTCACTGCTGACGCCACCAACAAGGAGGTCAAGCCGCCCAACCTCCAGGAACGGGGCGGTCTGCGGCACAGCCACGGGGCGAAGGCGCTTGATCTGCCGGGCAACGATTTCCGGTATCCAAGCGGGTTGTCGGCGCTGCAATTGGTGGTACACCATCTCGGTCACATCGCTTGAAGCACCGCGGCCACCAACGTCCAGAGTACCATTGTCCAACAGCCGTAAGAAAAGATCAAAGTGCCGCCGGCTGCGACAGGAGCCTGGATGGGACATTACCGTTTGTAGCCGGCGCCGCCAATCTCCACCTTCGTCGGCGAAAGGTTCCAAATATGCCGCTACCACGTCGGGCCAATCGTCCTGGTGCGCACGAAGATAGTTCGTCGCCAAATCTAAACAAGGGCCTTGGCCCCTGAGCCAGCCACATATCAGTTCGCGTTCGTCGAACTGCTCGAACCACGACGGCGCATAGAAGACGCGCTCCCAAGCGCGTACGGCTAGGCCGCCTTGGCCAGGTCTTCCCTGCTCCAATGCAGAGCGCTGGGACTTGGTGAACGCCATCCAAATGTTCCATTCCTCATCGCATGGATCATCGACGGCACCGAGCAGTGCAAAGGCAAGGTCCTTGATATGTATTCGAATGTCGTCAGCAGAAACGAGCGCTTGGAGCTCTCTTGTATATCGATCGAAATCCGCACTGCGCAAATAGGTGAGGATCTGGCGGACTTGCGCTCGGCGAAAAAGGTGCTGCTCGGACGATGTGAGCAACGTCGTCAACGGCGTCTCCTTGTTAACGAACAGGCGGGCGAAGCAGTAGTCGAAAAAGCTCTCGTGGCCGAACGCATAGCTGTCTCCATCGACAACTAGGACATGCTCCGAGACATATTGATACAAGTGATCTGGAGAGAAACGATCTAGCTTTTCCTTCCGCACAGACAGCTGCTGGGTCGTGTTCATCACATCGCATATCGTGCCGATGACGTCGACCCAATGGTCATTCTCTCCTCTCGTGCGCTCGCCGACTAATTTCCTCTTTTCGTTCCAATAGCGTTCAAAAAGGTCACCGACGGAAGAAAACGTCGTTGTGGAAGGGAAATTCGCGTCGAGGAAGAGGGCGAGATTCTGCGGTAGGCGCAAAAGGTCGAGTTGGCGGGTAGAGAAGCTCCCGGCGTCACGGCCGGCTTTCCTCAACACCTCCCGCACTTGGTCAAGAGAAAGTTCGTCGAGGTTGGCCTCCTTGTTGTCTTCGCGAATCAGGCTGCGCAGGCGGGGGTCGTTGTGCCAATCGAAGGCGCGACAGACGACGACCGTCTGGATGGAGGCGGCCTTGGTTTCCACGAGCAGCTGCGCGACGACGTCGAAGGCTTCCGAAACTCTGCCGGACATGGCGCTGACGGCATCGAGCTGGTCGATTATCAACACAGCCGGTGCGCCGGCGTTCTTGGCCGCCGCATTCAACACCAATGCGGGCGACTCCTCTAGCCCTAGTCTCTGGCCGAGGCCGGCGGTGGTGGTCGCGGACATGTGTCGGTCTAGGCGAAACGCAAGGACTTGGACGCCGTTAGCCCGCAGCTTGTCCACGACCTCGATCACGCAGCCGGTCTTCCCCGAGCCGGCTTGGCCGGTCAGTACGCAATCAGAAGGGCGCTCGCCGGTGAGCAGGCCTATGACTTCCGCCGTCTTTGTCCTCGGGATCAGCGCACCTTGGATGAGGTTTGGACGAACGCCGCTCAGGTATCTTTCGGTCGCGTCGACCACCGCTTGCCGGGCAGCGTGGGGGCCAGAGATCTTGCGTAGAAGAAAGCCTGCCTGCTCCAATTGGCCCAAAAGCGCCGTGCGCTCGATGGTGCGATGCACGGCATTTTCGACGATTGTGGCGAGGCGAGCGCACAGGTCGTTGGCATTGCCAAGAAAAAGCGCCGACAGGCCGTAGTCCACCTTCGTCGCGAGTTCGTGCTCGCTGGTCGTGCGAACATCAACCCGGCGGAGAGCGTCCCAGGCATCGCGCCGATCGCAGCCCCACTTGCTCAGCACCCTCTCGTAGCTGCTGGCCCTCGGCTCTGCGCGTAGGAACCGTTCGCCGAATTCTTCGAACGACTCGGCGTCAGCCGCCCCTTCGCAGAGATCTGCCAGTTCCCGGGCATCGCTTCCGGATACGAAGACGAACCGGTGGCAATTGCCGATCAGCAGCTTGCCGATGCTGGCCAAGACGCCCGCGCTTGCCAGTGTGGCCACGCTCCACTTGCCGCTCCGATGGCTGCGCTTCGCTTGATGGTACTCCTGTGCGCCCCCTGCCCTGACGATGAACTCAACGTCGTCCTCGCCGGGCGGTTCAAGTCGCAGAGAGTCGGTCTCGCCGCGCAGCATCCGCACCAACTCGGAGAGGGTCCACCACATCTCGTACCGGTGACCGAGTTTGGCCGCAGGGCCCCCGGGGAGCGTCATGGGCTCGCGGTCCAGTGGTGGTTTTCGACGGGATGGCTCCTGTATGTGCCGGCCACGCCGTCCGCCAGCTGGCCTTCATAGAGGACGCCGCCGCGCTCAAAGGGCATGTATTCGGGAAGGCAGCCGTTGGGGGCCATGCCATAGGCTTCGTCAATGGGACATTCCGTAGACGCTCGTATATCCCGGGCTTCGTCCGCACGGTCGAGTTGATCCAGGATGTCGGCGATTTTGCCCTTTGCGATCCCTTCGGCACGAACGTCCCCGAGCTCCTGGTAGAGGGGCAATTCCTCGTGGCGGCGTCTGCGAAGGGCCTCTTCCAGCTGTCCGAGATCCCGGAGGATGTCCGCCGAGCGGCCCAGCGCGACAGCCTTGCAGTGCCGGTCGCCGATCTGCTCGTAAATCGGCAGTTCTTCCTCGGTGCATAGACGGAGCGCCTCACCGAGTTGGCCGCGGGCTTGCCAAATCGTCGCGATCTGGCCTTGCGTGATCGCTGCGGAGCGGAGGTCGCCCAAGCGCTCGAACACCGGCAACTGCACCTCGGTACGGATGCGGAGGGCTTCGTCCCACTCGCCTCGTGCTTGATGAATGTCGCCGATTCTGCTCTGGGCGACAGCCGAGGAGTGTGCATCCGCGAGTTCGTCCCACAGCCTCAGCACAGTGGCGGTCAACGTGCGAAATGCCTCGTCGAACAATCCGCGGGCCAGCAGAACAGCCCCGATCTGGGTGTGCGCCTGCGCCTGACGCCGCTTTTCGCCAAGCTGCTCGAAGATCGGCAGCCGTTCCTCCCTGTGGATGCGGAGCGCCTCGTCCAGCCGCCCCGCAACGAAATGCATGTCCGCCACGCCGTCTAAGGCGGCGGCCCTCGACAGGTTGTCTTGAAGGCGCTCGTAGGCAGGCACGACCTCGTCGACGAGGATGGGCATTGCCTCCGCGAACCTGCCGCGAACCCGTAGCCCGTCGGCGATCTTGAGTTGCGCCAGCGCTGCACCGCGAATGTCGTGCGCAGCTTCCAACACCAGCACTTGCTCCTCGCGCAGACGCTGTGCCTGGGCCAGTTGGCCGCGGGCCTCCAGAACGTCCGCGATGCCGCATTCAACGGTGGCGCGACGGTGTGGATCGCCCATTCGGCAAGACGCATCCTGCGCCCGTGCGTAGGCCGTCTCGGCACCGGCCACGTTGCGAAGGGACAGCCGGCGTGCGCCCAGTTCGCACAGCAGATCGATGTCGGAAGCGAGCATCACGCGCTTCCTAGCCAGGTAGCCTTCCAAGCGCTCAATCCGATTCCGGCGTTTGTTCACTTCTTCATCCGCAAGCGAAAAGAACGGCGAATAGGCAAGCGTCTGGCCAGGCCGCGGGCCTCTCGGCAGAGCGAACTCGAAGATGCCAGCGCGCCACGCCCACAAATCCGCCGCACGCATGATGATGGCATTTACTTGGGTGGACAATGTCCAAACAAGCACGGGTCGCCGGCACCGCTCCGCCAGCGCCTCGCGGCGAAGATTCAAGCGCCCGAGAAGATTGTCCAGCCCCTCCGGCCAGTCTTCGAGGCCGAAGAGCTGCGACGGATCATTCGGGGCGCCGCCGTCTAGTCGGATGAACAGCTCTTCGGTGCCGATGGACTCCTCCGGATCAATCGTGACATGCACATGGGCGCGAAAGTGATCGGCGAGGAAATTGGCGATCTTGTTCCGGTACGCGCTGTCCGAAAAGACCAGGAAGCAGAGCATGAAGCCTTGCGCACCGGTGAGCGTCCTTTGCAGACGGACGAAGTCACCCGCATGATCAGCGATGAAAGGCCATGTGACATTGCTTCGTCTCACGACGAACCTTCCGAACGCACAAGGTTGGCGGCCGCCCTCTTGTACTCGTCAGTCGTTCGGACGAGTGGGTGGCTGCGCCGGTAGAAGTTGTTGTATTCGAGTAGAGCCAACTCGTAGAGCAGACGATTGGCATCTTCCGCGCCTACCTCGTTCCCAGCATCGACTGACGCGAGGATGCGGTAGTCCTCCGGGTTCAAGAAACGACGGTAGTGGCTCGCCAACGATCGGATAGCGCGGCTGGCGCTGGTGCAGTCGAAGCGCTCGTTCTCCGCGTGGGAAAAAGCATCGCGGAGCAGGCGCAGGAGTTCGCGGGGGTGGCCGCCGGAAGTTCGCGCCAAGCGGTCGGCCACGCCAGCGTCGAACAGGCTGGAGTGCGCGCGCAATTCGAGCATGCGCCGCATTACGCGCAACCCCTCTTCGTTGGGGGAGCCGTCTTCGTTCTCCACCTTCACCATCGGTAGATGGAACAGTTTGTCGAAGTTTCGAGCGGCTTGGCCGCCTTCGTAGGCCAAGTGGATTGGCGCACAGTAGATGAACAGGCCCTTCACCTGTTGCAGCTGGTACACGTCCGCACCGAAGAAAGCAGCCGCATCTTCGCCGCGCAGGCGATCCGTGCCGTCGACGACGAACAGCAGACGTTGGTCCAAGGTCTCCTCCGCTATGGCGACGAGCTTGTTGAAGGCGTCCGCGAAGTCGGTGAAGTAGTTCTGCAGCACAAGGCGGAGTTCTTGCTTGTAGCTGGCGTTCGTCTTGAAGGCCACGCTGATGCTGCCGAACACCTTGGCGAGGAAGGGAACGCTCGGCGCGGCTTCCATGCCGGCCTTGGATTCCTGCGCGAACTGCTTCGTTTCCTCGCGCTTCTCAACCCGTTCAGTGAACCAGTCGTAAAGCGGTTCCAAGTGGATTGGATCGATGCCGCGATCGGCTGCGCCCAACTGCTCTGCGAGTTTCGCCGCGAGGTGCAGCAAAATGTCCTGGTAGCGCAGGTTGTGGACATCCAAGTCCACGGCCGCGTCGGCGAATACGACGTGAAAGAGATTGGCATGGTGGAACTGATTGCGGAGGTTGCGCAGCTCGGTGCTCTTGCCGCTGCCGTGGTGCCCGAAAAAGAGGTAGTAGCCGCGTGCGGGAGGTTCTTGCACGCGTCGTTCCACAACGTCTACGCCCAACAGTTGCCCGATTTTCTTGAGGGTGGCCTCGCCCCTCGCGCTGTAAGTGTCCACCCAGCGCGGGTCTTGGTCGCCATCGATGGGCTCGTTCGGGTGCAGCGCACTGTTGACAGCCCAGATGTCCTTCGGTGCTTGGTAGGTCGTCATTGCAGAATGTGGAGAGTGCCGAAACCGCCAGCCAACGTAGTGGTACGCATGGTACAACGCTGGCGCGTGGGCGCGCTACGGCGCAATCGCAGCCCTCTTGCGGCGTCAGCGGTCGATGCCGCGGCAGTAGCCCAGGGCTTCGGCGACGTGGGGGCTGTCGATTTCGTCCTGCTGGGCCAAGTCGGCGATGGCGCGGGACCTTGCGCAGCCGGTGGACCGCGCGGGTGGACAGGGCGAAGCGCTTGGCGGCGCGGCGCATCTGCCGCGCCCACGCCTCGGCGACGGCTTGGCGGGATCGCGTCGTCGCTCGGGCCGGCGTCCACGGCCCGTAGCCTTGTCGCTGCGCTCGGCACCGCCGGGCGCCCTCAGCCGGGGCCACGCGGCGAGGCTCCAGGCCCTGTCGTCATGGTGCGCCACGAGCGGTGAAAGCGCCGCAGCAGTCGAAAGCTGGCGTCAGTCGAAGTGCCTTCGGTGGCACTTGCCCCGTCATCGGCTGCCTGCAAGTGCCTCGTCAGCGCTTTGGACGTCTCGTCGTTCACCGTTTGCCCGCCGCCGAGGCTGGCTCGGAGCCCATCGGCTGCGTTGCCGGCGCACAACGGAAGCTTGCCGTCGTCGAAGTCTCGGGTGGGATTCCAGCCCTGTTCGGCGAAGATGATCGCCCCGCACAAGCCGAACAGAACCTTGATGTGCGCCGAGCCGAACGGGTCGACCGGCTGCGAGCGCAGTCGCTCCAGCTTCGCTGGTGGCACCCAGTCGCGCAGGGCGTCCCCGCACTCCAGGCAAAAGTCGATCAAGGCGTTTCTGAAGCGGCCGTAGGCATCGAACTGCCAAGGGAAGTTCCGTTGGGGTGGAATCGCCAGTGGAGTCGGCGCCAAACCGAGGGCCTTCGCTCGCGCCTCGGTTGCCTCGGCCCATTTGTTGTTGAGGAAGGGGACGTCCAGCAGCCGTCTCCCGCCGTGTCGGATGATCTCGAAATGCAGATGCTCCGCCACGTCGCCTATGGAGAGCATGGTCCTCGCAAGTTGCTGGTCCAAGAGGAGCGGAAACTGGGTCGTCGGCCCGTTGCTGAAGTGACTGCATCCCCAGTTCGACAACCGTTCCTCCAGATAGAACGCGCAAGCAAGATTGACTGCGCCGCGTTCTTGAAGATGACGCAGCTCGTGGCGCAACGTCGCCAGTTGCGCCTCCTTGGCAGACTCGGAGAGCAGGCCCAATCGATCGTGGGGAGCAAATAGGTTCAACGCGTTATTGGCGCCTTGCGGTCCGACGAAGGCGCCTGGCGATCCCCACTCCTGCCGATAGATCTCGCCCCCGCCGCCCATCAGCATGATGTGCTTTGGCGGCCTTGGGAGGATCTGCTTGCGACCGTCATAGGCAGTCAGTTGGCACTCGAAGACGAAGGGTGATCGACACAGCACGAAGGCGACCTCGGCGGCGGAAAGTGGTTGGGCGCCTTTGTTTCCGGCGAGGACTTGGTGCTTGTCTTCGACATGCAGCGCCTTGGCCAGCTCCCGGGCGACGATCACGTCGCCGTTCTCTTCCGTCCCAACCGTCAGAAAACGCTCGACCGCATCGGTGCAGCCTTGGCCTGCCAAGATGGCCGCTATCGCTCGCGTGTCCCGCCCGCCCGTCAGATGCGCGCGCAAATCCGCGTTCATTTCCGAACACCAGCGAACACGCCGTCCAAGCCGCTCGCCGACGTCGTCGAGCGGCAGCTCGTCGATGGAAGCGCCCTCGACTGGTGCGAAGTGGTCCGGCTTCATCGCCGACTTCGCTGGTTCCGCAACGTTGCCCGACGCATCCTTGAAAACTGTCAATCGATACCCGGAGCGCAACCGGTGAACGCCCGCGAAGGGCGTCGCAGTGCCCATGACCATCGTTGTGCCGATCGGCCAACTCAAGGCTTCGCGGTGGACTTCGTGGCGGTCGGGAAAGCCCGGACGGAACGCGGCGACGAAAGACGCGCGATTGCCGATGGCGAAGAAGCGCTCCGTGTCGAGATAGAAGCAGGAGTGGTAGCCGCTGAAATCGGAAAGCGCGGAGACGACGGTGCCGCCGCTGGGATCCTTGGTCACGCTGCCGATGCTGAACGTGCCGCCGACGTTTTCGTAGATCCACTGAGGGCCGCAATCATCCAGCGCCCGCGCGACCTTCTGCACCACATTGCCGCTTCCCGCGATGGCCTCAAGCGTCGGCACGCCTGCCAACGCGAGGAACCCGTGTTCGGATACGCTGTAGGGCTCTTCCATGTCCCACAGTGCTGTGGCGCGCGACACGCTCAGACACCAGATCCCGTTGGCCTGCCGATGGCACAAGATCCGATCCGGCAGGTAGTAGAGAGAGCGGGAGATGGCCGCCTCGATGCGTGATCGCACCTCGTCGTCCGCAACGCGGTCTTTCGGCACCACGATCAGCCAATGACTCAGCATGGTTCTATTGTGCCGTTCGCGTTCAAAAATGGCTTCCGGGCAGCGGGTGTGCAACGTTTGGTGGCAAGGAGTGGGGCGACCGCGATCGGCCTTAAGCTGGGCGTTGTGCGAATACCAGCGAAGGGAGACCGCGATGACGGCGGCAAGCATGGCGCAGGAAGCCTTGGAAGGCAAGCTGCTGCTCGGCCTCGGCTCGCCCCGTCCTGCGACGGCCTCGGTTCGTCTGTGAAGGCCGTCGCCACTCAAGTAGTCTTGGGCGCTTGCATGTGGCAACGTGCGTGTCGCGGCTTGGAGGGCTTGGAGGATGGCGATGAGCGGTTTCGACAGCATCGAGTACGAGGTGGCGGATGGGCGGGCGCGCATCACGCTGAACAGGCCGGAGAAGCTGAACGCGCTGTCGCTGAAGCTGCAGGCCGAGCTCAACGAGGCGCTGTGGGAGGCGGACAACGACACCGGCGTCCACTGCGTGATTCTGCGCGGCGCCGGGCGGTCGTTCTCGGCTGGCTACGATCTGACCGGCGCGGACGGCAACGTGCCGGTGTCGCGGGTGCAGTCTTCGGAGAACAGCTACCGTGGCGGGCGCGGCATCGACGACGATGCCTGGCAGCTGGAGCGGGCGCAGCGCTACCGGATGGCGCTATTCGACATGCACAAGCCGTCCATCGCCCAGGTTCACGGCTACTGCCTGGCCGGCGGCACGGACGTGGCGCTGCTCTGCGACATGGTGATCTGCGCGGAGGACGCGCTGTTCGGCTTTCCGCCGGCGCGGGATCTCGGCGCGCTGCCGAACAACATGTGGCTCTACAACGTCGGGCCGCAGTGGGCGAAGCGGCTGATGCTCACCGGCGATTCCATCACCGGCGCCGAGGCGCAGCAGATCGGCCTGGTGCTGAAGGCGGTGCCAAAGGAACACCTGGAGTACGAGGTGGAGCAGCTTGCCGATCGGCTCTGCCAGATCGATCCCGATCTTCTCTCCACGAACAAGCGCATCATCAACATGGGCCTGGAGTTGATGGGCGCGCGCACCTTGCAGCGCATGGCGGCGGAGAACGATGTGCGCGGCCACAACGCCAAGGCGGCGACGGGCTTCCGCGAGTCGGTGGCCAAGATCGGCCTGCGCGAGACCCTGCGCAACCGCGACACCAAGTTCGGCGACGGCCGGGTGCGCGTCAACGGCCCGGAGTTCCGCGACGAAGACGGACGGCTGACGGACGGCTAGCCGCTCTCCGCCGAAGGCATAGCGCCGCCTCGAAAGCGCGACAGCCAAGGACACGGCATGGAAATCCTCCAGCTTCTGTTGAGCGGCGTTTCCCACGGCTGCGTCTACGGCTTGATCGCGCTCGGCTTCGTGCTCGTCTACAAGGCGACCGAGATGCTCAACTTCGCCCAGGGCGAGCTGATGATGCTCGGCGCGTTCGTCGCGTTCACGCTCGTCAATCTCGTGGGGCTGCCGTTCATCGCCGGCTTCGCGCTCACGCTGGTGGTGATGCTGGCGTTCGGCATGGCGCTGGAACGGGGCGTGCTGCGGCCGATGATCGGCGAGCCGCCGTTCGCGGTGCTGATGCTCACCATCGGCCTCGGCTTCGTGCTGCGGGCGGTGGCAAGCGCCGTCTGGGGCAACGAGCCGCGCACCTTGGACGTGCCTTTCGCTGGCGACGTGCTGGCCATCGGCGGCCTGGTCGCCGGCTACGACAATCTGGTCGTCATTGCCGGCACGGCGCTGCTGTGCATCGTGCTGTGGCTGTTCTTCCGCTTCTCGCGCATCGGCATCGCCATGCAGGCGGCATCGCAGAACCAGCTCGCGGCGTACTACTGCGGGGTGCCGGTGAAGCGCATCACGTCGCTGGTGTGGGGCATATCGGCGGCGATTTCCGCAACTGCCGGCGTGCTCGTGGCGCCCATCGCGCTCATCGACCCGGCGATGGGGCTGGTGGGCATCAAGGCGTTCGCGGCAGCCATCGTCGGCGGCTTCGGCAGCTTGCCGGGGGCCATCGTCGGCGGCCTGGTGATCGGCGTGGCGGAGCAGTTCGTGGGTCTCTATCTGCCGCCGGGCCTGGGCGAAGTGAGCGCCTTCGTAATCCTGCTGGCGATGCTCTTCGTGCGCCCGCAGGGCATCTTCGCGTCGTTGCAGGCGAAGAAGGTGTAGGGGCTTCCGGTGCGCTTCGTCTTCACCACCCGCTACGCCCAGGACGTGGCGCTCTTCCGGCACAACGGCGAGCGCTTCTGGTATGCGCTGCTCGGCGTTCTGGCGCTGGCCGCGCCGTGGCTGATGGGCGAGTTCTACGTCGGCGAGTTCGCGCTGGTCTTCATCTGGGCCATCGCCGGCGCCGGGGTGATGCTGCTCGTCGGCTACACCGGCCTGGTGAGCCTCGGCCACGCCGCGTTCCTGGCCATCGGCGCCTACAGCCATGCGGTGTTTCTCGACTACGGCCTGCCCTTCGCCGTGTCGCTGCCCCTGGCGGCGCTGGTGAGCGCCGGGGTGGGCGCCCTGGTGGGCATTCCGGCGCTGCGCATGACCGGCGTGTACCTGGCGGTGGCGACGCTTGCCTTCGAGCGCATCGTCGCCTACGCCATCGAGCATTGGACGCCGGTGACGGGCGGCCTGCGCGGCAAGATCGTCGCGCAGCCGGAGTGGTTCGGCACCAGCGTGGCGGAGCCGCATCTCTTCTACTACATCTGCCTCGGCGTGCTGGCGCTGTCCCTGCTCGGCGCGCGCAATCTGCTGCGCAGCCCGACCGGGCGGGCGTTCGTCGCCGTGCGCGATTCGGAGATTTCGGCCGAGAGCATGGGCGTTCACCTGGCGCGCACGAAGACCATCGCCTTCGCGGTCTCGGCGGCGTTCACGGGCCTGGCCGGCGGGCTGCTCGCGCACAAGATCGGCCATCTGTCGCCGGAAGCGTTCACCGTGCAGACGTCGATTCAGCTGCTGCTGCTGGTGGTGGTCGGCGGCCTTGGCTCGCTGCACGGGGTCGTCTTCGGCGCCCTGTTCGTCGGCTTTCTGCCGCAGGTGCTCGCCCTTGCCAGGGACGTTCTGCCGGCGGCGGTGGGGCAGATTCCCGGATTGGAACTCGGCGTCTTCGGCGCCATTCTGGTGCTGTTCCTGGTCTTCGAACCACTCGGCATCTACGGGCGGTGGCTGAAGGTGCGCGCCTGGTTCGACGAGTTCCCGCTCTACCGCAAGGCGACCTTCAAGCGCCAGCGGTCGTTTCTGCGCACGGAGCGGGTGCATTGAGCACTGGGCAGGAGGCATCGATCGGCGAGGCAGAAGCCGACGGCGCACTCTTCGAGGCCACGAACCTGTCGCTCGGCTTCGGCGGCGTGAAGGCGGTGCGCGACGTGTCCTTCGAGATCAACGAAGGCGAAGTGTTCAGCATCATCGGCCCCAACGGCGCTGGCAAGACGACGCTCTTCAATCTCGTCAGCCGCTTCTACGACGCGGATGCCGGCCGGCTCGTCTTCTCCGGCGAGGACATGACGCGCACGCCGGCGCACCACGTGGCGGAGCTCGGCATCGCTAGGACCTTCCAGAACACCGAGCTCTTCGACCGCGAGACGGTGCTCGACAATCTGCTCATCGGGCGGCACGTGCATCGCGGCACCGGGCTCGTCTCCGACCTGTTCTTCCTGCCGTCCGCGAAGCGCCAGGAAATCGCCTTTCGGCGCAAGGTGGAGGACGTGATCGACCTGCTGGAGCTGCAGCGCCACCGCCGCTCGACGGTGGGCAGTCTGCCCTACGGCGTGCGCAAGATGGTGGAGATCGGGCGCGCCCTGTGTACCGAACCGCGGCTGCTGCTGCTCGACGAGCCGTCCTCCGGCCTCAATCCGGAAGAGACGGAGGATCTCGCCTTCTGGATCGAGGACATCGTGGAGGAGCTCGGCATCACCGTGGCGATGGTGGAACACGACATGAACCTGGTGGCGGCGGTGTCCAGCCGCGTGATGGCGATGGCGGACGGCGCGGCGCTCGCCACCGGCGAACCGGAGGCCATCCAGAAGCATCCGGCGGTGCTGCGCGCCTACCTGGGCGATTGAGGCGAACGGCATGGCCCTTCTGACGCTGCGCAACATCGAGACCTACTACGGCCCGGTGATGGCCATTCGCGGCGTGTCGCTGGAAGTCGCCGCGGGTTCGGTGGTCGCCGTTCTCGGCGCCAACGGCGCCGGCAAGACGACGGTGCTGAAGACCATTTGCGGCGCCATGGAGCCGCAGAAGGGCAGCGTGGTGTTCGACGGCGAGGACATCACCGCCCGCGATCCGGACCGCGTGGCGCGCCTGGGCCTCGGCCACGTTCCCGAAGGGCGCGAAGTCTTTCCCTTCCTGAACGTGGAGGAGAACCTGGGCGTCGGCGCGTTCGCCAGACCGCGCGCGGACTTGAGCGCCGATTTGGAGATGGTCTACGGCTACTTTCCGGCATTGGCCGAGCGGCGCAAGCTGCCGGCGGGATTCCTCTCCGGCGGTCAACAGCAGATGCTCGCCATCGGCCGGGCGCTCATGCTGCGGCCCAAGCTGATGCTGCTCGACGAACCCTCGCTGGGGCTTGCCCCGCGTCTGGTGGCGGCGATCGGCGAGATCGTCGGACGGCTCAACAAGGAGCAGGGCATGGCCATCCTGCTGGTGGAGCAGAATGCGCGCATGGCGCTCGACGTCGCCGACTACGGCTACGTAATGGAAGTGGGGCGCGTGGTGATGGAAGACACCTGCGAGCGGCTCCAGAACGCCTCGGACATTCAGGAGTTCTATCTCGGCATGAAGGACCACGGCGTGCGCGGACGGCGGCGCTGGAAGCAGCGCAAGACCTGGCGCTGAAAGCGCCGAGTCAAGGCTTGATGCGCCAGTTTGGTAGGCGCGATTGGATTCGAACCAACGACCCCCACCATGTCAAGGTGGTGCTCTAACCAACTGAGCTACGCGCCTGCGCACTGTGCGCCGCCAGCTTGCCGGCGGCGAACCGATGCGGATTCTAACCGCTTGCCGCGCGTCGCGCGCTGCCGAATCGGCGCTTGCGGTATGCTCATCCGATCTGCGCTTCGTTGGCACGCCGAATGGCCGGTGCCGGGGAAGCGAGGCTTGAACGCAACAGTCCGAAGGGAGGGTTCATGGCAAGGACCTTGAGAGGCGCCGCGGCAATCGCCGGCGTCGGCGAGACCACCTACTACAAGCGCGGGCAGTCGCCGGACCCGGAGTTCAAGCTGGCGCTGATGGCCACCTTGGCGGCCTGCGAAGACGCCGGCATTTCGCCGAAGGAAGTGGACGGCTTCGCGTCCTTCTCCAACGACCGCAGCGATCCCTCGCGGCTGGCCAATGCGCTGGGCATCGACGATCTGCGCTTTTCCAACATGCAGTGGGGCGGCGGAGGCGGCGGGGGCTCGGCGGCCATCGCCCATGCCGCGGCAGCCGTGGCCACCGGATTGGCGGAGTGCGTGGTGGTGTTCCGCGCCCTCGCCCAAGGCCAGTTCGGGCGCTTCGGGCAGGGGCCGCGCAGCAACGTCGTCTCCGGCGCCGGCGCCTTCACGACGCCCTACGGGCTGATGTCGCCGGCGCAGAGCTTCGCCATGAAGGTGCAGCGCTTCATGCACGACCACGGCGTGCAGCAGGAGGCGCTGCGGGCGATTTCGCTCGCGTCCTACCACCATGCCCAGAACAACCCCCGCGCCGTGATGCACGGGCGGCCGCTCGACGAGGAGAAGTACGACAGCTCGCGCTGGATCGTGGAGCCCTTCCACCTCTACGACTGCTGCCTGGAGAACGACGGCGCGGCGGCGATGGTGGTGGTGCCGGCCGAACGCGCCAAGGACTTCGACCATCCGCCGGTGTACGTCCTAAGCGCCGTCACTGGCTCCCACTACCGCGCCGGCGCCTCCGTTCACAACACCCCGGACTACGCCACCTCGAACTTCAAGACCTGCGTGCCGCGGCTGTACGACATGGCCGAGTGCAGGCCCGCCGACGTGGACGTGCTGCAGTGCTACGAGAACTTCACCGGCGGCGTGCTGATGAGCATCGTCGAGCATGGCTTCTGCGAGGCGGAGGAGTGCAACGAGTTCCTGGTGAAGGAGAACCTGCTGGCGCCGGACGGCAAGCTGCCGACCAACACCAGCGGTGGCAACCTGGCCGAGTGCTACATGCACGGCCTGGAACTGAACATCGAAGCGGTGCGGCAGATTCGCGGCACGTCGCCCAACCAGGTGCAGGACGTGGACGTGTCGATGGTGGTCTCCGGGCCGATGGTGACGCCGGTGAGCTCCAGCATCTTCGGCTCGCAGGCAACGGCATGAGCGCGGCGTACCTGAACCCCGGCCTGCCGAAGCCGCTGCCGGCGCCGGACGGCCTCGATGCGCCGTATTGGCAGGCCGCTGTCGAAGGGCGGCTGGTGCTGCAGCGCTGCAACACCTGCGGCACCTGGCAGTGGGGGCCGGAGTGGACGTGCCACAACTGCCACAGCTTCGACCTCTCCTTCGACGAAGTGCCGCAGACCGCCCGCATCTACAGCTACGAGCGCGTCTGGCACCCGGTGCATCCGGCGCTGAAGGAGCAAGGGCCGTACATCGTCGTGCTGGTGGAGTTCCCGGACCACGACGGCGCGCGCATGGTCGGCAACCTGCTCGGCGACCCGCAGCAGCCGGTACACATCGGCGCCGAAGTGCGGGCGGTCTTCGAGCATCACCAGGACGACGATCCGCCACATACGTTGGTGCAGTGGGAAGTCGTCTCGCGTTGAAGGCGTCGAGCGCGGCTGCGGATTCGCGGCGCGACCTGCTGGACGTCTTCAAGTTCTTCCCCGGCATTGCGCCGGGTAGCGACGTGCGGGCGGCGCAAGACGGCGGCGTCGCGCTGGCGATGGCGTTCGACTCGGCGCACGGCAAGGCCGCCCAGCTCTGTGTGGACTTCATCATCGAGCGCATCGGCGTGAAACGGAAGGACAAACGCCGGCGCCTCGATGCGAAGCAGACCGTCGCCTTCCTGCGCTATCTGAACTACGCCTCGCTGCGGCCGATGGGCAAGGCACGGCCGCCGGCTGCGCTCTCCGCCACGCCGTTGCCGGCGCTCCTGAGCCGGGTGCTGCTCGCCTTCGAGCAGGACTACGACGAACTCGGCAAGCGAAGCGCCCCGCACCTCGGCGTGTGGGCGAACGTGCTGCGCGTCATACCGAAGGAGGGGCTGGATCTGCGCGAGCTCGGGCCGAGCGCGATTCTGGCGAAGCGCGGCGTGCGCGTCGTGGTGCGCGATCTCGAGGCGCAAGGCTGGCTGGAGGTCGAGAAGGTGGCCAACGTGCGCGGGTTGAAGATGCTGCGGCTGACGGCGGCGGGACGCGCGGCCAAGACTGCTGGCGAACAGTTTGCAGGCGACGTGGAGCGGCGCTGGCGCCGTCGATTTCGCGTCGCGACGATAGAGGGCCTGCGTACCGCGCTCGGCGCCATTGCCGATGCGATCGACGTGGAACTGCCCTACTACCTGACCGGCTACGGGCCGGGCGATGGCGCCATTACCGGCGGGCCATACTTGCCCGAGGAACCCGGCCCGCCGCGCATTCCCGCAAGGGGAGAGGAATGGCCGGTGGTGCTGCGGCACTCCAAGGCTTCCGAGCTGCCGCTGTTCGCGCTCGTCTCCATCGTCCTGGCGCACTTCGCCATCGACTACGAACGCGAACGCTTGGGCGATCTGCGCAGCGCCTCGACGGTGTTCCAGGAGATCGACGACGACGGCACGCCGCTCGAGCAAGTTCGCTACCGAGGCGTCCGAGGCAGCGGGCGCTCCACGCCGGAGCGGCATCTTTGGGTGGTGGTGGAGCGCAAGCGCGGCGCAATACCGCTCGTCTTCCCCTCGCCGAAGATGCGCCGTGCCCGCGACAGCTATCCGCACTTGGTCATGGAGATCGAGCGCAACTGGCGGGCGCAGTACGGCGCGCGCACGATCGCGGCCTTGCGCCGAGGGCTGGATGTGGTGGATGCCAAGTTCGGCAGCAACTTCCCCCACTTTCCGAACACGATGCTATGGTTCAAGCGGTTGCACGAACGCAATCCGTGAGCGAGGCAATCGCCAAGGCGCTGGACGGCTTCCCGGGCATCGTCACAGCGCCGGATGCCGCCGCCGGCAGCCATGTGCATGTCGAAGCGGAGCGGGTGGTCTTGGCGCTGCGCTTCGCCGACGACCAGGAAGGCGAAGTCGCCCGCATGGTTGCGGACTTCATCTTCTCGCACATGGGGAACGGTCGCCGGCTGGATGGCCGTGCGCCGATCGTCCCTGAACATGAACCGCCGTACGGCCGCGAAACGCCGGCCTTGACGTGGTACGTGTGTACGCATCAGCAGGCGGCGACCTTCGCGCGGATGCTGCGCTACGCGTCGCCGGAACCGCAAGGGCCTGCTCGACCGAAGCGGGTTCTGAGAGCGCAGCCGCTGTCGACGCTCCTGAGCCACGCCTTCGTCGCTTTCGAGCGCGGCTTTGACGAGGCGCGTTTGTTGACGCAGCCGTCGCTTGGGATCTGGTCGAACGTGCTGCGGGCGATTCCCGACGACGGCTTGAATCGCCGCGATTTCTCGAAGCGCACGGTCATCTCCAAGCGTGCTGCCTCCGGCGTGTTGCGCGATGCCGAGCGGCTGGGTTGGCTTGCCACTGAAAAGGAGGGCCGCACGGCTGTGGTTCGTCTCACGAGGGTTGGCAGCCAAGCCCGCGACGCGATGGGAGCGTTGATTCAGGACTTGGAGGCCGATTGGGAGAAGCGCTTCGGCAGCAAGCGCATGGCGACGCTGCGCGCCGCGCTCGGTGCCTTGGTGGCGCAGTTCGACATCGCGCTGCCGTGGTGCCTCACCGGCTACGGGCCGGCCGACGCGAGCATCACCGGCGGCAACCACATCGCCGCGGAGCTGGGCCCGCCGCGCATTCCCCATCACGGCCAGGATTGGCCGGTGGTGTTGCGCAAGCCGAACACGGACGTCTCGGAGCAGCCGTTGCCCGCGCTCCTCTCGCAAGCGTTGGCCGGCTTCACCATCGACTACGAATGGGAGATATTCGGCTATGGCGCGGGGCTGAACGCTACCGCGAATCTGCTGCAACACGTTCCCGACGAGGGCATTCCGCTGGGCGACGCAAAGTCACGAGGCGAAGTGGCGGGAAACGGCAAGGCGGGGGCGGAACGGCACTTGGTGGCGGTCGTCGAGACAGGCAAGCCCCGCGACATGACGCGCCGCGTGTTTCTCACGCCGAAAGGCAAGCGGGCCCGGGATTCCTACGCCTACCTCGTGACGCAAGTCGAACGCGCTTGGCGCGAGCGCTATGGCGACTGCGTGGGGGAATTACGCCGTGCCCTTGAAGCCATCGACAGCCAGCTGGGCGAGGAACTTCCCGACTACCCAGACACCACCAAGTGGTTCTTCCACTCGATGGTCGCCGCATCGCCGTTTCGCAAGTAGCGGCAGTCCGCGTTACGTCGGCGATTTCGGGTCGTCAGGGTTCCCCTTGGCACCGAGCTTGCGAATCGCCTCGATTCGATCGCGCATTGGCGGGTGTGTCCAGCCCTTGTGGTCGAGCGGCGTCCCCGACGCTTCCGCAAACGCTTCCAGGGCTTGCGCGACCGGTTCCGCGTCGCCGATGAGTTCCACGGCCCGTCGATCCGCTTCGAACTCGCGCCGGCGCCCGAAGTAGTTGGGCAAGAGGTACCAGAAAACCAGCATTCCGACAGTGAAGGCACCAATGCGGAACGCTACGCTCTCTTGCGTAAAAGCGAACTCCTGAAGGTACACGGCGTGGAGAATGGCGCAGAGGCCAATCACCGGCAATGTCCGCCGCGTGCTGTCGCGGTTGAGGACATGGCCGAGCTCATGCGCCAGGATCGCCTTGACGTGCTCGATGGAGAGCCGATCCAGAAGGCCTTGGCCGAGAACGATGAAGTGACGGTACACGCCGCCGGAGGCGAGCGCGTTGATCATGCCGCCAGCTTGAACGCGCAGGTAGAACTTTGGGATTTCCCGTCGCCGAGTCTGCTCGTGGAGCCACTGGTGGACCTCGCGGAACTCGTTCGGGTCGAGTCTTTGACTCCGGAGATAGAGGAACCAAGGCATCACCCAAGGGTAGTACAGATGGACGGCTGCGGTGATGAACGCCACAGCCCATGGTGCGGCGTTGTCGCCGACTCGCACGATGACGACTGCGAAGATGGCCATGAACAACGCGGCGGTCGCGCTGCCGTAGAGGTGTCGACGTACCCAGAATCCCAGCGTTTCATCGGCCAGGCGCGACTCTCTGCGCCCCCAGAGAAAGACCCGCCCGCAGACCTCGAACAAGAAGATAGACCCCATGTAGATCACAACGCCAACGACCGCGCCGCCAACCACGGGCCTAAGCCACGAAGGAGTCATTTCGGCAAGCGTGCTCATGTGGGGGCCGAGAGCGCGGATCCCCGCGAACAGCACCACAAAGCACGCCACCGTCAGGATTGCCAAGGCACAGAGAGCGAGTCCTTCAGTTTCGTCCTCCTCGCCGGTCCGCTTGCGAATGCGGCTCAGCGCGAATACAGCGAGACATATCAAAGTCAGGCCGGCGAGGAGGGTCATGGCCACAAGCCTCCGAACTACGCCATACCGATGCCGGTGCCGAGCACGAACCCAATCGGGCCGCCGAAGGCGCCGATCATGCCGCCAATCCGCGCACCCATCAGCATCCCGCCCCGCGTGAAGGCCGCCCTAGCTGCGGTGTGCGCAGCCACATGGACTGGCCTCGATATTGCACGGCCGAGGGCCTTGGCAGCCCGATCTCCGTAGATATCTCCAACACGGCCGCCGATGGCGGCACCCATGCCACCATAGTCGGAGTAGTCAACACCGAAGTAATTGTCGGACACCACGTCGGCCACCATGTAGCCCACCCGCGCCGTCGGATCGACGTCCACGCTCGGCGCAGAATTCCCGGCGACGACGCCAACACCCAGTGCAGCGGCACCTGCGAGTGCCAGTAGTTGCTTCTTCATTGCTTTCTCCTTGTCTGTTGAGGTTGAAGTAGCGGGTGCCAATATGCGCGAGTGGAAAGGCGGAAAAAAGCGGCGATCTCTCAAAATCGTGTAGGAAATTCGCCCGATCGTCGTTTTTCCGCCGGAATCCGCAGGATTCAGCCGCCGTTTGTGAGTTCGCCGGTCGGCGCGTGGTTGTTCACGCCGACGCCCATCATCTGTTTCAACCTGGGCGAGAGCAGGGCGTAGACGTCCTCCGGCACGTGCAGATTGGCGTTGGATTGTTCGTGCAGGGCGCGGATGTAGTGGCGGTTGTAGTGGCAGCGCATCGCGTAGCGGGTGCCTTCCGCCGTGCGCTTGCCGCCGCCGTGCAGCACCCGGGTGTCGGTGAGGATGCAGGTGCCGGGCGGGGCGCAAATGGCGACCAGGCCGGGCTCGCCGTCCACCAGCCGCAGCAGGTCGGCGCCGTCCGCGAACACCGTCGCGCCGTCCGCCGTGCGGTGCGAGCCGGGCACGACGTAGGTGGCGCCGGCTTCCAAGTTGAACTCCGTATAGCACCAGATGATAAGCGAGCCGAAGGGAAAGGGCGGATAGGGCAACGGCATGCCGCCTTGGTCGATGTGCAGTTCCTGCAGGCCGCCGTGCTGGTGGACGATGGAGCCGTGGGCGCAGCCGAGGCCGAAGCCCTCGCCCATCACCTTGGCGAGCAGCCGATCCACCAGCGGGCCGCGTTGCGCCGCGTTCTCCTTGAACTCCACCGCGTCGCGGAACACCGCGCCTTTCAGCACCATGTTCGCCACCAGCTGCGCCGTGGCGTTGCGGCCGGTCATGGTGGCGGCGTCAAGGCGGCGCTCGGCGGCGGCCTGTTCGACGAGGCGATCCAATTGCGCCTGCACTTGCTGGGGCGACATCGCGTCTGCCACCAGGCAGTACCCCCAGCGCACGAAATCCGCCTGCAGCTGGGCTTCGTCCGCGCTCGGTTTCGGCAGATAGTCGAAGTCGCTGCTGTTGCGGATGCGTCCAGCCTCCAAGCGTTCCTTGGCGACGCCGGCAAGCTGTTTGAGCAAGCGGCCGGCGGAGAGGGCGCTCGCGGCGGATTGGCCGTCCGCGTAGACGATGCCTTGGCGCATCGCGTGTTCCCAGTCGTCCTCGGACGAGGCGCGGGGGTGTTGGCGGGCCAGGGCGAGTTCGGCGTTCAGGCGCGTGTTCTCTTCGCGCAGCCGCGCCAGTGCCTGTTCCGCATCGGCAGGCATGGGCAGGGGGCCGGAAGTGGATGCGGTGTCGTCTGGCTGGCTCATCTCGCAGCGGCGTGGCACGCGGCTGTCGTTGGTCGTTGAAGAAATACTACCACCCATCGCGGATTGCGCTCGCGCTACGGCGGAGATTCCAGCAGCAAGCCGTGGTAGCCCTTGAGCGCCTCCCGCCGTGGCTGCCAATCCGCCAGCGACGCATCCATCAGACGATGGAACGCCTTGCCGTGGTTCATGTGCCGCAGATGGCAGATCTCGTGAACCACCACGTATTCCACAAGCGCATCCGGCAGCTTCACCAAGTGCGTATTCAGCGAAATATGGCCACGGCTCGAGCAACTTCCCCAGCGGCTGCGCATGAACCGATGCCGCCAAGCCGGCGTGCGCTCTAGCCACGGGAGCGCGGCGGCGCACTCCGCCACGACGGTGGGCAGCAGCGCTTCCGCCTGTGCCGTGTACCAGGCCCAGACCCGCGGCCTTGGGTCTGCCGAAGGCGCCAGCAGCTCGCCATCCACTTGGCGAACGTCCATCTGCGCCGTCAGGCGAAGCGCGAGCGCGTGCCCCCGAAACAGCAGCGACGCGCCGTCGACATACTCGTCCGGCGGCCACTTGCCCTTGCGCTCCGCAGCGGCAAGACGCCGTCGGCAAACCCAGCGCCGGTGCCTGCCAAGCACGGCGCGAACATCGTCAACGCCCACATGCGACGGCGCTTCGACGTGAACGATGCCGTCTGGCGAGAAGGAGAAGCTGAGGCGGGACCTGCGGCGGGCGTTCCACGCCACGTGGACTTGCACCGCATCGCCGTCTTCTCCGGTGCCTGCGCTCCCGGAATCCCAAGTGAATCGCAATGTGCCGGTGATCCGATCCGCCCCTCTTTGTCCAGCGCGCCCAACGCGGCCATTGAGCGTCGCCGTTTGGATGGTCTAACCTTACGGCCATGATAGATGCCAATGCGGCGGAAGCCAAAGCTCGCTCCTTCAACGCCCTGCTGATCGCCAATCGCGGCGAGATCGCCATCCGAATCGCGCGTGCGGCTGCCGACCTCGGCATTCGCACCGTCGCCGTGTATTCCGAAGACGACGACGCCAGCCTGCACACCCGCGTTGCGGACGAAGCGCATAGCCTGGCCGGCTTGGGCGCGCCGGCCTATCTGAACGAAGAAGGCATGGTGGAGGCGGCCAAGGCAAGCGGCTGCGACGCCATCCATCCCGGCTACGGCTTCCTTGCCGAACGCGCCAGCTTCGCGCGGCGCTGCGAAGCGGCCGGCATCGCCTTCGTCGGCCCGAAACCCGCGCACTTGGAACTGTTCGGCGACAAGGGGCGCGCCCGGGCCGCAGCCATCGCCGCGGACGTGCCGGTGGTCGAGGGGCTGGACCGCGCGGTCTCGCTTCAAGAAGCCAAGGATTTCTTCGCCTCCTTGGATGGCGGTGCGATGATCGTCAAGGCCGTGGCCGGCGGCGGCGGGCGTGGCACGCGCATCGTCGCCGACGCGGACGAGCTCGAGAGCGCCTTCGAGCGCTGCCAATCCGAAGCCAAGGCCGCGTTCGGGCTGCCGGACGTCTACGTGGAGCGCTTCCTCGCCCAGGCGCGGCATGTGGAAGTGCAGATTCTCGGCGATTCCCAAGGCAACGTGGCGCACTTGGGCGAGCGCGAATGCAGCGTCCAGCGGCGGCATCAGAAAGTCGTGGAGATCGCGCCTGCCCCGGCGCTGGCCGACGACCTGCGGGCATCCATCATCGACGCCGCCGTGCGCTTCGCGCACCGCGAACGCTACGAGAACCTCGGCACTTTCGAGTTTCTGGTGGACGCTTCCGGCAACGGCGGCGAGCCGTTCGTGTTCATCGAGACCAACGCCCGCCTGCAGGTGGAGCACACCGTCACCGAGGAAGTCACCGGCGTGGACATCGTGCAGTCGCAGCTGCGCCTCGCCGCCGGCGCGTCGCTGTCCGAGCTCGGCTTGGACGATTCGGCGGTGGCCACGCCGCGCGGCCATGCCATCCAGGCCCGCGTGAACATGGAAACCCTGGGCAAAGACGGCACCGTGCGTCCTTCGAGCGGCACGCTGGACGCCTACGAAGCGCCGAACGGCCCAGGCGTGCGCACGGACGGCTTCGGCTACGCCGGCTACCGCACCAGTACCGCGTTCGACTCGCTGCTGGCCAAAGTGATCGCTCACTCGCCAGCAAACGACTTCGCAGCCGCGATTTCCCGCGCCACGCGCGCGCTCTCGGAGTTCCGCCTGGAAGGGGTGGGCACGAACATTCCGTTCCTGCTGAACGTACTCGGCCACGCGGACTTCGCCGCCGGGCGCGTCCACACGCGATGGGTGGACGAACACTTGGCCGAACTCGCCGTGCCAGCTTCGGAAGTCAAGCAGCGCTTCGCATCGGCGCCAGCGTCCAACGCCGGCGCGGAAGAGAGCGGCGGTTTCGCCGGCGCCCGCGTCGACACCAGCGATCCGCTCGCGCTCTTCGACCACGACGCCAAGGTGAAGGCGGAACAGGGCGCACTGCCGGCGCCGGACGCGCCCCAAACGGTCGGCCCGGAAGGCGCCACCGGCGTGAGTTCGCCCATCCAAGGCACCATCGTCTCGCTCGACGTGGCGCCGGGCGACGAAGTGCGCGGCGGGCAGCAAGTCGCCGTGGTGGAGGCCATGAAGATGGAACACGTCATCGCCGCCGCCCACGACGGCATCGTGCGCGACGTGACGATGCGCCAGGGCGACGTGGTGCGCGAAGGCTTTCCGATCGTGTTCATCGAGGAAGCCGAAGTCGCCGGCGGCGATGCCGGCCAGGCCGAGGAACTCGATCCGGACCACATTCGCCCGGACTTGGCGCTCACCTACGAACGCCACGCCTACGTGCTGGACGAAAACCGCGCCGAGGCCGTCGCCAAGCGCTACGCCCGCGGCTACCGGATGCCCCGGGAGAACATCGCGCAACTGATGGACGACGGCTCCTTCAAGGAATACTGGCCGCTCATCGTCGCCCGCCAGCACCGGCGCCACGACATGGAAACGCTGCGCCAGAACACCCCGGCGGACGGCCTGATCGCCGGCATCGGCACCGTCAACGCCGATCTGTTCGGCGAGGACGCCGCCCGCACCATGCTCGTCCACTACGACTACACGGTGCTCGCCGGCACCCAGGGCGGGCGCAACCACTACAAGCAGGACCGCATGTTCGAGCTGGCGCACCGCTTCCGCATTCCGCTGATCCTGTTCGGCGAAGGCGGCGGCGGCAGGCCAGGCGACGACGGCAACGGCCCCGGCGTCGCCTTCGACACCCACACCTTCACGCGCTTTTCGCAGCTCTCCGGCCTGGTGCCCCTGGTGAGCGTCATCAACGGCCGCACCTTCGCCGGCAACACCGCGCTGGTGGCCTGTTGCGACGTCATCATCGCCACCGAGCGCACCACCGTGGCGATGGGCGGCCCGGCGATGATCGAAGGCGGCGGGCTTGGCATCTACACGCCGGAGGAAGTGGGGCCGATGTCGTTCCAGGTGCCCAACGGCGTGGTGGACCTGCTCGCCAAGGACGAAGAAGACGCGGTGGAGGTGGCGAAGAAGTACCTCTCCTACTTCCAAGGGCGCGCGCCGAACTGGGAAGCGCACGACCAGCGCCGGCTGCGCCATGTGGTGCCGGAGAACCGCCTGCGCCTCTACGACATGAAGGACATCGTCCACACCATCGCCGACGTAGGCTCGGTGCTGGAGATCCGCGAGAAGTTCGGCATCGGCGTGGTCACCGCCTTCATCCGCGTGGAAGGCCACCCGATGGGGGTAATCGCCAACAACCCGCACCACCTGGCCGGCGCCATCGACTCCGACGGCGCCGACAAGGGCGCGCGCTTCATCCAACTCTGCGACGCCTTCGACATTCCCGTGCTCAGCCTGATGGACTGCCCAGGCATGATGGTCGGCCCGGACGTCGAGCGCACGGCGCTGGTGCGCCACTGCGTGCGCATGTTCAACGCCGGCGCCAACCTGACGGTGCCGCTCTTCGGCGTGGTGGTGCGCAAGGCATACGGCCTGGGCGTGCAGGCGATGTGCGGCGCCAGCTCGCTGGTCGGCTTCTTCACCGTCGCCTGGCCCACGGCCGAGTTCGCCGGCATGAACATCGAAGGCTCGGTGAAGCTCGGCTACCGCAAGGAACTCGCCGCCATCGAAGATGCGGAAGAGCGCCGCCTGGAGTTCGAGCGCCGCGTCGCCGGCGCCTACGAAGGCGCCAAGGCGATCAACGCCGGCGTCGGCGGCGGCCTCGACGACGTGATCGACCCCGCCGACACCCGCAGCTGGATCGCCAGCAGCCTAAAACGCCTGCCGCCGAAAACGGAACGCACGGAGAAGAAGTACCCGTACATCGATACGTGGTAAGCCGACAAGGGCGCGAATCCCAAGCTCAACAAAAACGTTGACAACGGTTTTGTTGAGCGTTACGGTTCGGCACACTGTTGGCGCGTGGAGCTTGTCCCATGAAGCCCTCCACAGGCCGCTGGGTAAGCGGCGACGACTTCTTTGACTGCGAAGCCGAGCTGGAGGTCCTGGAGAGGCAGGTTCGCGACGGCAACCACATTCTGCTCACTGGACAACGGCGCATGGGCAAAACCAGCGTTGCCCGAGAGCTTGGCCGCCACCTCGAAACCCAAGGATGGGTGTTTCTGTTCGCGGACGTGGAGGGTGCGAGCTCCCCGGAAGACTTGGTCGCCGCCATCGCCAAGGCGACGCACCCGATCCGCGCCATCTCGTCACGGGTTGCCGGTGCGATGAGCCGGTTCATCAAAGAACACATCGATGAGATCAATGCCCACGAATTCGGGTTGAAGTTCCGTGCGGGCATGGACGCCGGAACTTGGCGGCGACATGGCGAGGAGCTTTTCCAGGCGTGCGCCGCCCACGACAGGCCAGTCTTCCTCGTTATCGATGAGTTGCCAATTTTCCTCAACAACTTGCTGGAAGATCAAGACGCGAAGCAGGCCGTTGAATTCCTGCGCTGGCTGCGCAGCGTCCGCCAGGCCTTGGAAAGAGGCTCCCCGGTGTTGTTGCTTTCGGGGAGCATTGGGCTCGCGCCATTGGTGGGAAGGTTGGGAGTACCAGACTGCATCAACGACCTCTACGACTTTCGTTTGGAACCATGGAACCGCCAAACCAGCATCCTCTGCTTCGAGCGACTTGTCCAGCACAACGAATTGTGCGTGGAAGACGGGGTGGCGAAAGCTGTCTATGAAACCCTAGGCATCGGCATTCCTCACCATGTGCAATCTTTCTTCGCCCAATTGCGGGACTTCGCCACCATGCAAGGCCGCAACCGTGCAACGGTGGTGGATGTCGAAGAGGTCTACCAAACCAAGTTGCTCGGCCCTTCGGGGCAAGCAGACTTTCTGCATTACGAGAAGCGCCTCAAGCAGGGCTTGGATGACGGAACTTTCCAAATCGCCATGGAAATCCTCGCCGAGGCCGCTACCCAAGGCGTGTTCACCGCAAGTTCGAGGCGCAACCTCTCTCGGGAATACGCCGCGATAACTTCCGATGCGCCTGACCGCATCAGCGAGGCGCTCGACGTACTGGTGCATGACGGCTACCTAACCGCCGAGCGTGGCGGCTATCGCTTCGCGTTCCGTCTCCTTCAAGACTGGTGGGCGAACCGCTTCCGCGACCACCACACGCCATTGGCAAGTCGATTCCAAAGAGACAACCCATGAAGAGGCAATGAGCGTGTCGCCTGAGCGGACAATTCGCAAGTTCAACCCTGGCACCTTCCAGTCGGACGAAGAAGTAATCGAACAGTTCGTCGTCAGGGAAAGAGAACTTGGCATCGCCATGGAGGTCTTGCGGGGCAACATCGACTCTCCCTCCTGCCAACACCTTTTGATCGTGGCGCCCCGCGGCAGAGGAAAGACGATGCTGCTGGCCCGCGCTGCAGCGGAAATGCGGACGGACGAACTGTCAGAACGCCTTCTGCCTGTGCGTTTCATGGAGGAGAGCCACGAAATCTTTTGCATGGCCGATTTTTGGCTGGAAACACTGTTCTATCTAGCTAAGGAAATCGAGGGCCGCAACGCCGACCTAGCGCAAGAACTGCGAAGGACCCACGGCGATTTAACGCGGCAGTGGCGCGGCGACCACCTGGAGGAACGCGCCCAAGCCGCCGTATTGGATGCGGCTGATCGACTGAAGCGGCAACTTGTGCTCATGGTGGAAAACCTGCAGGCGATGAACGACGCCGTGGACAATCGCTTTGGCTGGAAACTCCGCAAGGCGTTGCAGACAGAACCGCAGATCATGTTGCTTGCCACGGCGACTGCTCGCTTCAAGGGACTAGACGATGTAGAGCAACCTTTCTTCGAGTTGTTCCGTGTTCTTCCTCTCGATCCGCTCGACGCCAATGAGTCGCGGACACTATGGCAGATGGTTTCGGGCGACAAGGTGCGAGAACGGGCAATCCGTCCCCTAGAGATCCTCACCGGCGGCGACCCTCGGCTGATGGTCCTCATGGCTCAATTCGGCCAGCAACGGTCCCTACGCAAGCTTTTAGAGCATCTCGTATCGCTCGTCGACGACCACACCGAATACTTCCGTGCCCATCTGGAGGGCCTCGCCAAGACCGAACGCCGGGTCTACTTGGCCGTCGTCGATCTTTGGGAGCCCTCAACTGCTGGCGAAGTGGCGGCACGGGCCAGAATGGACATCAGAAATACTTCATCCTTGCTCGGCAGGCTCGTTGACCGAGGCGTAGTCGAAGTTCACGGGACAGGCAAGGCACGGCGATACGTTGGCGTGCAGCGGCTCTACAGCATCTACTATAAGATGCGGCATGAGCGCGAGAGTGCCACCGTGGTCAATCGTGTGATTGACTTTATGATCGCGTTCTATTCGACGGCCGAACTGGTTGACGTCTTGGCGGTGCCTGTCGAATCAACCGTTGCGAACGTTGCGAATGCGCAGGTGCTCATTAGGCAAGGCATCCACTATCTGGACAATGCACAGCCTGATGGGGCGATTGAAGCTTTTGGCCAGGCAGAGAAGCAGGTCCGTCATCCGCGCTCCGACGGAGCGCGGCGGGTCGCCGCGGCGGCGCTGATACACAAACAAAGCACATATCTTCAGTTGGGTGATCCGAAATCGGCGTCGGAGCTCTTCCACGAAGTAGTGAAGCGGTTGGACGGCGGGGACGTCGACGACGCCGAGAACTTGGTCGCTATAGCGCTGAACAACAGGGGCAACGCGCAAATGATGATGGGCTGCCATGAGCAAGCCGTGACGACTTTCGACCAGATCATGAAGCGCTGCTCGCATGACCAATCGCTTGATTCGAGGCGGGCCGTTGCCCGAGCCCTGCTTGGCAAGGGGCGGGCGCTGACCTGGCTTGGGCGGACCGGTGGTGCCCTTGACGCCTGCAACGAGTTGGCGAAAAAGCATGGCGATCTGAAGGAGAAGAATGGCGTATCGTTGGTGTGGCGATCATTGTGGATCAAAGCCACTGTTCGGTTGCGTGAGCGGAGGGCCGATTTGTCCGAGAACGTCTTTCGGGGTTTGTATCGTGCCTTTGATCCAACCAATCAAGACATGCTCAGGGACATGATCGCAGGTGTGATCCAGCTGGTCACGCACGGAATGGCGGAGCCGACGGTCATCGACATTCTGATGACGGAGCAAGAGAAGGCGGATGCCATGGCACCCCTCGTCGCGGCGCTTCGGCAAAGGCAGGGCGATGTTGTGAACGCGCCGGCGGAAGTCTGCGCGGTGGCGGATGACATCTGCAAGGAGATTGAGTCGGGATACGAGAGGCGCAGCTACGCCGTCATCCATTGGCTCATCTAGCGCCCATTGGGCCTTCACGAAATGCGCTGCGTGAGGCGAGCGGCGATGCTGTGGAATCGTTCCTGCGCCGCTTGCAGATCCTCCGCGATTTCCCCGGCCAGCACGTCCGGCGGCGGCAGGGCGCTCGCGTCCGTCAGGCTGTCGTCCTTGATCCAGAAGATGTCCAGGCTCAGCTTGTCGCGCTCGAGCAGGCGCTTGTAGTCGTAGCTGCGCCAGCGGCCGGTGGGGTTGGCCTCGCTCCACGTCTGCCTGCGCGCATGGGGGCGGCCGGGCTTGTAGCAGGCGATGAACTCGTCGAAATCCTCCCGGCGCAGCGGCTTCTGCTTCAAGGTGAAGTGCTTGTTGGTGCGCAGGTCGTAGATCCACAGCTTGTCCGTCCATGCCTTGGCGCTGCCTTCCTTCTTGTCGAAGAAAAGCACGTTGGCCTTCACGCCGGGCGAGTACCAGATGCCGGTGGGCAGGCGCAGCAGGGTGTGGACGCGGCAGGTCTGCAGCAGGTTGCGGCGCACCTTCTCGCCGGCGCCGCCCTCGAAGAGCACGTTGTCCGGCACCACCACGGCGGCGCGGCCGTCGATCTTCAGCAGCGTGTGGATGTGCTGCACGAAGTTGAGCTGCTTGTTGCTGGTGGAGGTCCAGAAGTCCTCGCGCACGATCACTTGATCCTCTTTGGACGTCTCGCCCTCTTCGTTGACGAAGGTGAGGCTCTGCTTCTTGCCGAAGGGCGGATTGGCGAGCACCACGGAGTATTCGCCGCCCCAGGGCGCGGCGAGGCTGTCGTGGCCGCTGTGGATCGCCACCTCGTCCTCGCCTTCGCCGCCGATGCCATGCAGGTAGGCGTTCATCGCGCACATCCGCCCGACTTTCGGCGACAGCTCCATGCCTTCCACCAGTTCCATCCGCAGGGTTCGCAGCTCGTCCCTGTCCAGTTCGCCGCCGAAACGATCCAGCACATGCCGATAGGCGTTGCAGAGGAAGCCGCCGGTGCCGGCCGCCGGATCGCAGATGCGGTCTCGCGGCGTCAGCCGCACCACCTCGCACATCGCCTGCACCACCGGACGCGGCGTGAAGTACTGCCCGGCGCCCTTTGAAGACTCCTGCGCCGACCGCGCCACCAGCTCTTCGTAGATGGTGCCCTTCACGTCCACCGGCAGCGACATCCAGTCCACGTCGTCCAGCAGGTTCACGATGAGCTGCTTGAGCAGCGCCGGGTTGTGGATTTCGCAGCGGGCGCCACGGAAGATCGCGCCGAGCATCCCCGACGCCCCGCCCAGCGCCTCCAAGCTCTTGCGGTACTGCGCTTCCAGCGCCGCGCCGTCCAGCCGCAGCAAGGGCTGCCAGCCGAGTTCGGCCGGCACCAGCGGCGCGCGCTCGTAGGGCGGCCGGGTGAGCTGATCCGCCATCTTCAGGAACAGCAGCAGCGTGAGCTGCTCCACGTACTCGAAGCACGAGAGGCCAGCGTCCTGCAACACCCCCGCGTAGCTCCAAGCGCGCTTGCCGATCTGCGAGGCGTCCATGGAGCGGCTAGCGCACGGTGATGGCCAAGGGGTGATCGACCAGCAGCCTGTCCGTCGTCAGGAATCGAAGGCGCTCGACTTGGGCCTGCACCAACAGGACTTCGTCGAAGGGGTCCTTGTGGCCCAGAGGCACATCCAACGCTCGGGCGGCATGGACCGGTTCGAGTGGCAGGAGCGTGACGTCTTCGCGCTTGAGGGTCGCGAAGACGATCTCAGGATCGAAGGGATTCTTCCGCACGCCCGAGCGATAGCGCGAACCGTACTTGATGCGCAGCTCCCAGAGCGATACGGCGCTGACGTGAATGCTGGCGCCCCGCTCTTCGAGATACTGGCGTTCCGACGGCGAGAACAGCGCATCGGACGCCATCAGCCGGTAGAGGTAGGTCGTGTCGAGGAGGACGCCTAGTTCTGGGCGGGTCGTATCGCGCTGAGACCCGCTAGTCATCGTCCTCCAAGCCGAGCACCTGGCGGCTGAGCGCGGGGTTTTCCAGAGCCGCGATCACTTCCCTCGCGACCTCGGGCGGATCGTCCACGATCCCCAAGCGCCGCTTCGTCTCCGCCAGCCGCTTGAAGTTGATGCCGCCCCGGCGCTTCCGTTTGGGGCAGGCAACCAGTTCCACCGCCGGCTCCCCGCGCCGAGTGATGACCACCCGCTCGCCGCGCTCGGCGGCGGCGATCAGTTCCGAGAGGCGCGGCTTGGCCTCGCTGACGGCGAGTTGCATGGCGCTGCTCCTGTTGCTCTGAGGCGCAGTTTACGCCTTTCTACCGCTTGGCGGCTAGGCCGTGCCTGGCCAGTCGTCATCCAAGCCCAGCACCTCGCGGCTGAATGCGGGGTCGTGGAACGCCTCGATCATTTCCTTCGCGACCTCGGGCGGATCGTCCACGAGCCCCAAGCGCCGCTTCGTCGCCGCCAGCCTCTCGAAGTTGATGGCGCCCCCGCGCTTCCGCTGGGGACACGCCACGAGTTCCACCGCGGGCTCCCCGCGCCTGGTGATGACCACCCGCTCGCCCCGCTGGGCCCCGCTGGGCCGCGGCGATCAGTTCCGAGAGGCGCGGCTTAGCCGCGCTGACGGCGATTTCCATGCGCCTGCTTCCGTTGTTCTGAGCCCAGTTTACGCCTTGTCCGCAGGCTTGGCGGCTAGTCGGGGCCCGCCAGTCGTCCAAGCCGAGTACCTTGCGGCTGAGCGCAAGGGCTTGGAAGGCGGCGATCTCTCTCCGCCACTTCTGGCGGATCCTGCTCGATGCCAAGCCGCTTGCAGGTCGCCTCCAGCCTCTCGAAGTCGATACCGCCCAGGCGCTTCCGCTGGGGACACGCGACGAGTTCTGCCGCCGGCTCCCCGTGCTTGGTGATGACCACCCGCCCGCCGCCCTGGGCCGCGGCGACCAGTTCCGAATAGACGCGGCTTGGCCGCGCCAATGGCGATCTCCATGAAGACACTCGCTGTACTGCAGGCGGGTCATTTTTCTCTGCTTCTTCGGTTGTCTGTTGTCTCCACGAGCAAGTCTGCTGGTGCTTGGATACTGACGGACGTTTTCTCGCCGTATGACATTAAAGCCAATGCTTGGTCGGCCCATGGTTCTTCGTCAACTTCTGACCAGGACTCCTTTTGTCTTGGGTCCCGAATCTTCATCGATCCTACCGTGAATTCCATCTTGTGTACCTTTTTTATGAAAGTTTCCTCAATCATTTGTTCCCAGAATTGTGTTTGTGACGGACGCAGACGCAGACTGTACGCCACTCGCCGATGCAGGTAATTCCCTACACACAAAGCCAGCCATTGTGGGTAGAAGAACTCATCGTAATCGCCAAGGGTCATGCACATCTCCAGCCGCTGTGTTCGGCGGCCAAGCGATGACCTATCGAAGTGCGCCGCGTCTGTGTTCGCTGCATAGCGTATAATTTCGCCCAGCCGAAATGTTTCTTCCTCACTGTTCATCCGAACGATCATCACGGGTTGGTTGAGCCACCGATGTAGATTCATCATTGCCCGACGGTTTTCCAAGTCGAAAATCTCCGTTTGGCATTCCCGTGAATTTAGGCCGCTCCGACGTAACCGAAACCCTGGCAGGTTTCCCAAGTCATACCACGTTCCAGCCCGCACCCACCTCCCTTCATCGTTCTTCTCCTGCAATCCAAATGGTTGACTGTGCTTCACAACCGGCAAAAGCTGATGAAATCCTGGACGTTCAACTGCCCTCGATATGAGCGGAGAGTTATCCAGCAGGATCGTCCGCAAGGAAACTGTCACATTTCTTGCAGAGCTTCGGATCACCTGCATCATCCGCACCCTGTCGGCATCATTCTGCACTTTACTTATGGTCTCGCCTACGTTTCTCACATTCTCTGCGATGTTTTGGATTTCGTCCATGAAGTATTGATGCTCATGCTTTTTGCATCTCCGGTTTGGCTTCATATGCTGCAAGAACATCTCTCGATGCTCGTGCCCTTTGTTCCGATTACTCATTTTCATCATCCAAGCCGAGCACCTCGCGGCTGAACGCGGGGTCTTGGAACGCCGCGATCATCTTTTCCGCCACTTCCGGCGGATCCTGCTCGATGCCAAGCCGTTTGCAGGTCGCCTCCAGCCTCTCGAAGTCGATGCCGCCCCGGCGCTTCCGTTTGGGGCAGGCAATCAGTTCCACCGCGGGCTCCCCGCGCTTGGTGATGACCACCCGCTCGCCGCGCTGGGCGGCGGCGATCAGTTCCGAAAGGCGCGGCTTGGCCGCGCTGACGGCGAGTTGCATGGCGCTGCTCCTTGTTCTGGGGCGCAGTTTACGCCCATCCGCAGCTTGGCGGCTAGGCGGTGCCTGGCCAGTCGTCGGGCAGGCCCAGCACCTTGCGGCTGAGCGCGGGGCTTTGCAGAGCCGCCATCATTTCCCTCCCGACCTCGGGCGGATCGTCCTCGATCCCCAAGCGCCGTCGCGTCTCCGCCAGCCGCTTGAAATTGATGCCGCCGCGGCGCTTCCGTTTGGGGCACGCCACGAGTTCCACCGCCGGCTCCCCGCGCCGGGTGATGACCACCCGCTCGCCGCGCTCGGCGGCGGCGATCAGTGCCGAGAGGCGCGGCTTGGCCGCGCTGATGGCGATCTCCATGCGGCTGCTCCAGTGCTTCTGAGGGCGGCAGCTTATGTCTTGCCTTTGTTGGCGGCAATGCGTTCGACGAGCTTCGAGGCCGGTTCGTCGTTGGGGTCTTGGGGCAGCAGGTTGCCGGTGAAGGCGCGGTGGAGAATCGACTGGCGCAGGCGCGTTGCCGAAGACAGCTTGTCCGTGAGCGTCGTGTCGATTTGCTCGATGCCGGCGGCATGGCCTTCAACGCAGTCAGCGATGACCTGCTGCTCCGCTGTGGGCGGAAGGGGGAGCGACAGCCGCTTCACTTTGTTGACGCTCAGCGTGTACAGGCCGCTGGTGGAACTTGCCGCCTGCTGAATGGCGAACTGGCCGATCGGCGAGTTCAAGAAGATGTTGATGTACTGTGGCAACACGCCGGTCGCCAAGCGCACCCTGATGATGTGGTTTTGGTGAACGCAATCTTCGACCTCGCCGTTCCACAACGCGCAGCGCCCGATCTCGGTTCGGCTGCCGTTGCCTTCCACCAGCAGCACGTCGCCCGTTTCCAAGCGTAGTTTTGCGAGTTCTTGGGTCGTCAACTCGAAACGATGCAGTTCATCAAGCTGTAACCGCCCGCGACGGACGTTCGCAACGCGCAGGTAGGGGAAGTGGTTGCGCTTGGGTACACGCGCCGGGGACTTCTGCAACCCGCCCTGTATGGCGCCGATCTGATCGAAGCCAACCCACTCCCAACCCGCTGGCAGGGAGGGCAAGTCGGCAAGGTCCGGCGCAACCGGTTCTTTGTACTTCGCCTTCCAGTTCTTCGGAGGCGTTTTGCCTTTCTCGGTGTAAGTGCGTAGCTGCTCTTGCTCCCAATGCTCACGGCGCTCGGCGAGGATGCGTTGCAGGAGTGGGCTTGCGGGCTCGGCATCTGGATGCGCTGAGCGCCAGTCGGCGGTCAGATCGCCCTCCACTGCGGCCTTCAGCACCGAGGCGCGGTAGCGGTGCAGCTTCTCGCGGCAGCGTTCCAAGGCGGAGACGCCGGTAGCCAGATCGTCAAGCAGCTCGTCGAGCAGATTGGCGATGCGTGTTTGCTCGTCTCTTGGGGGCAGTGCGAGTGCGAAGGACTGCAACTGGCCGAAATCGACACGCGGACGATCGCCGGCGTTGAGATGGCTGGCGAAGTCGACGAAATCGTAGGCGCTCAAGCGGTGCTTGAGGAACGCGCCCGATATGGCGTCGTTGTCGGGCATGACCACGAACTCTCCGGAGCAAAGCCCGTCGAAATCGGGCTGATGCACCTTGTTCAAGTAGGGGCGCAACCTGCCGTAGAGCACATCGCCTCGTTTGAAGACGTTGGCGCTGCTCTTCATCGCGCCAGCCGTCGTGGTGTCGAGCAATTTCGTGGTGTGCGCTTCAACGTGCTCCATGCCGACGAACTTGGCATTAGGCGTTGCTTGCGGGTCGGCTTTGACGCGCCTTGGTTCGATCACGTCACCGAGCGTCGTTGTTGCCCAGCCGTCGGGCGTAGTGTCGGCACTCACGCCGCCAGCCTCTCGTTCAACTCCGCCAGCAGCGGCTTGAGTTTGTCGCCGAACAACGCATGGGCTCGTCCCAAGCTCCCTTGCTGGCCGAACCAGCCGCTCTCGAAGTCCGCGGGTTCAATGGCCAGGCTATTGGCGATGTGCTTGGCGATGTGGTTAAGCCACTGGCGCTGGTCTTTGGTGAAGGCGTTGTCCGCATCGCGTTCTTGCAGCCACGCTTGGTAGCGCTCGCGCAGGCCGTCTCGATAGGGCACCAGCGTGAAGTTCGGCAGCAGGGCGCAGCGGACGAGGTGTACCAGGTCCGCGAGCGGTTCTCCGCCTTGGCCTTGCACGCGCTCCGGCGCACTGGCCTCGAACGCGCGCCAAAGCTGTGTTGGCGTCGCGGCGAGTGGCGGCCCCGCGATGGCGGTTCGCAGTTGGCGCAGGTCGGCAAGCGTCAGCTTGAGCGGCCGCGTGCCGGCGTAGATGGCCTGGATGGCGGCGATTTCGTCCTTGTTTTCTTTCAGCCATGCGCGGAAATCCGTCACTTTGGCGCGGGCCTTCTCCAGCGCCGCGGCGTCGAAGCCGGAGTAGAGCACTTCGTCGATGGTGTGGCGGTCCACGGTCTGCTCGCTCTGGCGCTGCACTTCCAGAATGCGGCGGCGCAGAGCCGGCTTGAGGAAGGGCGTCGCGGCGTCGCGGGCGAGTTGCCGGGCGGCGGCTTCGATCTGCGTTTCGCTCGGTTCCGCCACGTCGAATTGCGCTTTGGCTGCGGCAGCCACGGCGTCCGCATCGCCGGCTTGCAGCAGGCTGTGCGCCAACGTCGTCAGGGACTCGCCGCCGGCCAGCTCGCGCAACTCGGCCAGTTCGGGGGTGGCGAGTCGGCGTTGCAGGCGGGCGAGGCGGCTTGCCAAGGTGGTCAGGGCATCCGGGTCCAAGCCGCCTTGGGCGATGTAGTCCAGCACCTGCTTCAACGACTTGGAGGGCTGGCGATTGAGGGTTTGCGAATCCGTCTTGTCCTGTTCGCACACGCCCACGGCGTCCACGACGACGAAGCGGTCCTTCGCCTTGGCGCTGGGCGTCACGGTGCGCAGCTTGTCCGGCGAGATCACGCGCACGCCGCGGCCCTTCATCTGCTCGAAGAAGACGGCGGATTTCACGTTGCGCAGGAAGAACACGCACTCGATGGGCTTCACGTCGGTGCCGGTGGAGATCATGTCCACCGTCACGGCAATGCGCGGGTGGTAGCTGTTGCGGAAGTTGGCGAGCAGCTCCTCGGGCGTCATGTCCGCGGTCTTTCGCCACTCGAAGGACTCTCGCTCGGCGCCGTCTTCGTCCTTCACCGTGGTCGGCACCTTGGTGAAGCCGGTGCGGTAGGTGATCTTTTGGCAGAAATCGTTGCCTTCGCCGAACTCTTCCCGCGCCAAGCGCACGATGTCCTCGGCGTGGGAGTCGTCCTTGGCGAAGACGAGCGTTTTCGGCACTTCCTCGCGGTCTGGGAACGCCGCCGGCAGCACCGCGTCCCGGAACTCGCGCAGCACGGTGCGAATCTGGCTTACCGCCACCACGTCCCGATCCACTTGGTTGGCGGTGTAGGTGAGATCGTCCGTCAGCCGTTCCAAGCGTTCCTGGCGGGTGAGCTTGTCGCGCTGCGCCACATAGACGGCGCCGGGCTCGGCGGCAATCGTGGCGCCTTCTTCGGTGACGCGGGTGTTGATGCGGTACACGTCGAAATCCACGTTCACGCCATCGGCCACGGCCGCATCGTGGCCGTACTGCATCACCAGGTTCTGGTTGAAGAAGCCGAGCGTCTTGCCGGCCGGTGTCGCCGTCAGGCCGATCAGGAAGGCGTCGAAGTAGAGCAGCACTTGGCTCCACAGGTCGTAGATGGAGCGGTGGCACTCGTCGATGACGATGAAGTCGAAGAACTCCGGCGGAATCGCGGCGTTGTAGACGACCTCGGGCGGCTCGCCGCGCCACGGCGCCGCGTCGAACGCGGAGTCGTCCTCGTTGCCGGCGTCGTACTCGGCCTCGCCCTTGAGCATCGAGAACAATCGCTGGATCGTGGTGATGACGACCTTCGCCGCGGGGTTGACGACGTTGGCGTCAAGACGCTGCACGGCGTAGAGCTCGGGGAACTTGCGCGCGTCGTCGGGCGGGGCGAAGTTGGCGAACTCGTCGCGCGCCTGGCGGCCGAGGTTGTTGCGGTCCACCAGGAACAGCACGCGCTTGGCGCCGGCGTGCTTCAACAAGCGGTAGACGACGTTGACGGCGGTGAAGGTCTTGCCGGCGCCGGTCGCCATCTGAATCAGCGCCCGCTCGTCGGCCCTGGCGAACGATGCTTCCAAGGCGCTGATCGCGCGGCCCTGCACCGCCCACAGCCGCGACTCGTCCAGCGCCGGCAGGCGCTGCAGCCGAGAACGCAGTGTCGCGGCAGGCTGTGCGCTCAACTCCACCAAGGTCTGGGGCCGTGGGAAGTTGAACACCTCCCGACTGCGGGGAACGGGGTCGCTGCCGTCGGTGAAGTAGGTCTTGTGCCCGTTGGACTCGAAGCGGTAGCGAAGCGCGGGTTGCGGGCGGGCATCACGGACTTCCCGCCTATCCGCACCAGAGGCGTAGCGGGCGCTCTGCGCCTCGGCGCCGGACAACGCGCCGTGCGCTTTGGCCTCGACGATGCCCACCTTTTCCCGGTCGACGTACAGCGTGTAGTCCGGCGTGCCGACGCGGCGCGACATGGGCACTTCCGCCACCGCCACGCCAAGTGCCGCGGAGATGTCCATGCGGTCGGCGCTCTGCACCTGCCATCCCGCAGCCCGCAAGTTGTCGTCGATGACGCCGCGGGCTTGCTGCTCTGGCCGGGCCGGTTGTTCGGGCGTGTCGATGGTGTTGGATGCGTGGTCAGTCGCGGTCAATCATACTGAATCACGTCGCCCTTCATTCATCGAGACCAACGTGCGCTAGCAGGTGGAGCACACGGTCACCGAGGAAGTCACCGGCGTGGACATCGTGCAGTCGCAGCTGCGCCTCGCCGCCGGGGCGTCGCTGTCCAAGCTCGGCTTGGACGATCCGGCGGTCGCCACGCCGCGCGGCCATGCCATCCAAGCCCGCGTGAACATGGAACGCCTGCCGCCGAAGACGGAACGCACGGAGAAGAAATACCCGTACATCGATACGTGGTAGAGCGGCGCGAAAACACTTGGAGGACGACTTCGCGCTTCCACCTCAGAACGCATGGCGCAGGCGCAACGTGAACCACCGCGGGCGGTTGGGGCGGGCGCCGTATGGCCGGTGGGAGACGATGGCGGCTTCGTTCGTGACGTTTCCGACCACCACTTGCGCCATTGTGGCCGCCCTGAATCGCCAAGCGGCCGTGAGGTCCAACGTCGTTAGGCGATCGGCGTGGAGGCCGTCGCGTACTTGGCCGCTGCCCGGTTCTTCGCGCATCGGCGAGTGCGACTTGATGGCGGCGAAGATTTCCCACGGGCCTTTCGTGAGGCCAGTGCGCAGGTGGGCGCGATGCGTCGGGAGATAGGGCAGCTCGTCGCCTTCTTCCACCAGACCCCATTGCGAGAAGCCGGAAAGAAAGCCGCTGCGGAAGGCGGAGTTGGTGTAGGTGTAGGCGAGCTGTACGCTCAAGCGTGCGCCGCTGGGCAGCGCGCGGCGCCTTGACGCGGACAGCTCCGCGCCGGAGATTTCCACGCGGCCGGCGTTGAACTCGTCGCCTGCCTCGCAGCCAGCGTCGCTTACCCGGCAGCGGCCGAGCAGATTGTCGTAGTCGCTGAAAAAGCCCAGCAGTTCGGCCTCGATCCCCGCGGCCCGGTAGCGCACGCCGTATTCGACGTTCACGCTGCGTTCGGGGTCGGCTTGGGAGCCCGGCCCGGCCGGCGAGAAGCCTCTGTGAACGCCCGCCAACAGGCCGAAGCGTTCGCTGGCCTGCCAATGGAGGCCGAGGCCGGGTGCCAGTACGCGCTGGGCGCTGGTCTTCTCCCCCTGTTCCGCGTGGCGAAGATCCTCGAAGCGTCCGTCGATGTCCTCGAAGCGCACGCCGACGGTGAGCGTGAGGTCGCGCCAGGCGATTTCATCAGAAACATAGACGGCGACGGCGCGGCTGTCGGCGCGATTGCGCAGCTTCGGTCGGCGCGCGATGCCGTCGAACGCCATGCGGCCCGATTGCATCAGATAGCCGCGTGGCTGATGGTCCCGTTCCACGTCGTCTCGATGCAGGCGGAGGCCGGCGGTCCAGAAGTGGCGCAAGGCACCGTCGCCCACGGTGGCGGTGGCGGTCAACTGCAAGCCGCGGGAGCGGTAGGCGCGGTTGCTGTCGGTGACGTCCAACGTCTGGGTTGCCGTGGCGATGGAGTCCACGGCGCCAGTGAGCAGCCGGTAGGCCTGTCGATGGCGTTCCGGCCGCGCAAGCACCGTCTGCAGGGCACGCCCGGCGATGAAGCCGTCGAGCTTGTTCCATTGGCGGTCGAAATCGTGCCAGTACGCCTTGGCGTTGATTCGCGCCGTGTTTCCGACGTTGATCCCGTAGTTGAGCAAGCCGCCGACATGTTGCGATCGAAAGGCGTCGAGTTGGGATGCGGCGTAGCGGCGGCGCGGGTCTGCGCGGAAATCCGCGTCGCCAAGCCCCAAGTAGGTCTCGTTGGAGTCTTCGTCCGCCGCGCCCACGCGCAGCGTCAAGCGCTGCCGCCGCTGGTCGGCCGACGCCCAGCGCAGCTTGACGCTCAAGTCGCTGCGAGCGAAGCCGGTGTCCCCGCCGCCGTCCAAGGTCTTGAACCCGTCGCTGCCGTAGCGCAGCGCCTCGATCAGCAAGCCTCTCGCGCCAGCGCCGCCGGAGGCCGTGCCGCCCGCGCCAAGCGCCGCGGCGAGCTTGTGGAAGCCGTTGCTTCCCACGCTGGCGTCCACTTCGAGGAGCCGTTCGCCGGGCACATCGCGGGTGACGAAGTTGATCGCGCCGCCGACGGTGTGCGGGCCGTGGGCGATTGCCGCCGGCCCCTTGAGCACTTCCACGGCCTGAAGCCGGCTGACGTTCGGCACGTAGTAGGCGGCTGGCGCGGAATACGGCGCCGGCGCGATGGGCGCGCCGTCTTCGAGCAGCGTGATCTTCTGGCTGCGTTCCGCCGCGGCGCCGCGAATGCCGATGTTCGGGCGCAGGCCGTAGCCGTCTTCCTCGCGCAGATACACCCCGGGATGGGCGGCGAGCACTTGGCCCAAATCGATGTGGTCGAAGCGTTCGAGCTCGGCCTCGTCGATCACCGTCGCCGAACCGGGGACGGTGGCTGGGGCGACGACCACGACCTGCTCGAGGCGGTGTTCATCCGCTGGTTGCTCTCCCTGCGCGAGCGGGTCGGCGACAACAGCAAGCGCGGGCCCAGAGGCCGATGCCGCCACGAGGAGAGCGCGGGTCAGCCCCATGCGTCGAGTCGCGGCAAGACCGGCGGGTTCGTCGTGGAGGCGATGGCCGCAAGGTGGTTGTCCCATTTGAGGTCGGGTTGGCGCGCGGTCTTGCCCTCGGCGAGCGCGAACGTGCGCGTGTCGAAGCGCAGGAGCGCGCCGCGTCCGCTGCTCACCACGAACTCGCCGCTCAACGCATCCACGGCGACGCCGCCGCAATCTCCGAGACGATGCTTGGCGACGAAGCGCCCGGTGCCCGTGTCCCAGAACGTGACGCGGTTCGCCCTTGGGCAGGTCACCGCGGCATTGCCGGTGGCGGCGTCGACGGCCACGCTGGCCGTGTACTGCTTCAGCGAGCGCTGTTCGGCGAGCGGGATCGACAGCGGTTCCAGTACGCCGGCGCCCTTGGTTCGACGATAGAGGGCGACCAGCGGCACGTCGTCCGCGGGAGATCCCTCGTATTGCATCGCCACCACCACGTCGCCGGTGGGCGTGGCGGCGAGATGGCGAATGCTGGCTTGCGGGTGGTCTCCCACCGCTCGGTCGATCAGCCGCCCGCTGGCGGCATCGACCAGCGACAGGTTCGGGCGCATCGTCGCCAAGTTCAGCTTCCGGCGCGGGGCGCTCGGATGGGTGCGGATGCCGCCGTTCGCCACCGCCAGCGTTCGGCCATCGGCAAGCCACGCGAGTTGATGCGGGCCGATGCCGCCGCTGTCGAACTCCGCCTCGACGCGCAGGCTTGCGGCGCCCCGAACGGCGACGACGCCGCGACCGCTCGCGTAGTCGTTCTCGGTCGTGAACAGGTGGTTTCCGTCGCCGGAATAGACGGCATGGCCGTAGAAATGCCGGCCGGCGCGCGCTTCGCACCGGCGCAGCGTCTTGCCGGCAAAGTCGATCACCGACGCCACCGTGCCAGGGCGACGGGGCGCCACGAACAGCGTCTGCCCGTCCGGTGCCACTGCCACGTCGTGCGCCCGCCCCGGCAGCGCCGTGCGCAACAGGGCGTTGCCGGCGCCGTCGAAGCCGACCACGAGATGTTGGCCGCTCTTGGTGGTGGCCGCGCCAACAAGACGCAACCGCGTTGCCGCACCAATCGGCAAGGCGAGCGCAATGCCGCCGGCGAGCACTGTGCGACGAGAGAGCGGCATGGCGCGCCCTAGTCGCCGTCCTGGCTGTTGAAACCGAGTTCGACGCCGGCGGCGACGGCGGCGTCCAGCGCCAGATCGGCCATGCGCTGATAGGCGTCTTCCAGGCCGTCGATGTCGCCCGGCTCGGCGCCGTTCAGAATGTCCTCGAGGCCGGCCAAGGTGGCGAGCCGTTGCTGCGCGTCGTCCAGTGCGTCGGCCATCTGCTGGCCGATGGATTCGTCGTCGTGGGCGCGGCGCAGATAGTCGCGCACGCGATAGTCGTCGCCGCCGGCGTCGAACAAGGCCGCCAGCGCGGCGGTGTTGGCCTGCACGTTCTCCTTCGAGTGCGCGGCCAGATGGGACTCTAGGCCGGCGGCGTTGCGCAGCGCCCACGGCCGGCCCAGTTTGCGGTCGGCGATGAACTCCGCCTGCACGGCCATGGCTTCGAGAACCGCGACAAGCGCATCGTCGTCGTCCAGGAAGAAGCCGGAGGCGCTGGCGAAGTCCGCCCGCATCTGCCCGCCAACCGCCCACGGCTCGCCGATTTCCGTCGCGATGGTGCGCAGATTGCGGGCGATCGCCACTGCCAGCGCGCAGCGGCGCGGCTCGCTGGCGGCGTCCGTCAAGGGCGCGGCATCGCCGTAGATCAGGTATTCCAACGCCGGCAGGCCTTGCGCGCCGACGGAACTGGACTGCACGACCGCCTCGGTGATCGCTTCGGAACCGCCGAGCAGCGTCGTCACACCGCGCTGCACGGCGTCGTTCGAGTCGGGGAAAAGCTGGATGCGAAACCGCCTGTTGTCTTCCTCCACCGGGCCGACTGCCAGGAACTGCGCGCGTTGCCATGCCGACATCGCCGCGCGCCAGGCAGCCGCGACGTCGGCGACGTCGCGGCTTGGCGCGTCGCAATAGCCCCCGACCGTGTCCGCAAGCGCTGCGGTGGTGTCGATGAAGTCCGCGTAGTAGGGCGCGAAGACGTCCTGTCCCACGGCCTCGAAGAGCCGCAGTCGTTCTTCGCGCAGCGTGCCGACTTCTCCTAGGCCGGCGCCCTGGGTTGGCGGCGGTGGCGGGGTTTCGGGCGTCTCTGGCTCCTCCGGCGGCGTCTCGGCATTCCCGCCGCCGGCAAGCCAGCCGATGAACCAAGCCCGCAGACCAAGCGGCACCGGCGTCTCCGCTTCCGGTTCCGGGGGCGCTTCCCCGGCGTAGACGCCGACGACTACGAGAACGGCGGCGATGCCGAGTCTCATGCGACGGTTCATCCCGCTCTCTCCTCTTGCAACGGTCGGCGAGTCGCCGATCTTCACTGCTCAGATGGCCTTCAGGAAGGCGTGCAGGTCGGCTCGGGCCGCGTCGTCCAGACCTTCGTAGCCGCGGCGGGCGCGTTTTGCCTCGCCGCCGTGCCACAGGATCGCCTCGCCTATGTTGCGGGCGCGGCCGTCGTGCAGCAACGTCGTGTGGCCCGAGACCTTCCGCAACGCGCCCAAGCCCCACAGCGGCGGCGTTCGCCACTCGCTGCCGCCAGCGGCGCCCTCGGGCCGTCCGTCCGCCAACCCGTCGCCCATGTCGTGCAGCAGCAAGTCGGTGTAGGGCCAGACGGCACCCGCTTGCGCCGGCTGGCTGGGCGTATGGCACGCCTGGCAGCCAAGCATCGAGAATGTGCGCCGGCCGCGGCGCACGCGCTCGGTCAAGCGCCCGGCCGCGGGCGGCGGGATGTGGGCGACGAAATGCACCACGCGGCGAAACAGCGGCTCCGGTATCTCCACGCCGCTTTGCGGATCGTTGCCGTGCGGCTGGCCGCGGCAAACGGTCTGCGCCGGCGTGCAGGCGGTCTCGGGCCGCGGCGGGCTGGTGATGCCGAGATCTTCGCTGAACGCCGCCGCGGTCTGTTCGCGCACGGTGGCCTGGATCGCCTTCCAGCCGAATCTGCCCATGCGCCCGTCCGGCAGTCGGTGGACGCGCCCGGAGATGCCGTCTCGGTCCGCGTCGTCTGGGTCCGCTCGAGCTTCCAGCGCCGCCTCGGGAATGGACTCCAGCAGTCCCATGCCCAGCAGCGCCGGGGCGACCCGGGCCGAGAGCAGCACTTCCCCTCGAGCGTCTTCGGACGCTGGTTCCGACGGCAGCCACGAGACGTGCAGCGCGGGCTTGCGCAGGCCGCCAGCCGTGTCCACAGCCCGCATGGCGAGCTCGGCTTCCGGCGCACCGAAGGTGGCGCGGGTCTGCACCTGTTCGCCGTAGCGCGGGTGCGGGCGCACCCGCCCAAGCGCATCGCGGGTGCTCACGCGCACGACCATGCCAGGCGCACGGGCGCCGGAATCGAGCAGCGACTTGCCGCGCCCGCCGTTGCGGTGGCAGCCGTCGCAGGAGTGGGCGTTGAAGAGCGGCCCCAGGCCGTCGCGCGCCGTGGTCGACGACGGCGCCGCGACCCAAGGCGAACGAAAGAACGAAAAGCCCGTGTAGAAATCCAGCTGCGCGTCGGCGTCGAGGTGCGCCGCTGGCGCGATGAAGGAAGCGTCTGGTTGCCGTGCGCGGGTCCACGACCCGCCCGGCGCGGGCAGTGCGTCGGCCGCCTCGACGACTTCCGCGGTCGGCGCACCGTCGCCGCAACCCGTCGAAACGCCCAAGAACAACACGCCAGCCGCCAGCCGCACGCTCACAGAGAGTCGGGGGTCACAGGGAACCCAGGAAGGCCAGCAGCGCGTCGCGCTCGGCGGCATCCAGAGCCGCGAAGGCGTCGCGGCTGGGCTGCGCTTCGCCGCCGTGCCAGAGAATGGCTTCGGCGACGTCTCGGGCGCGCCCGTCGTGCAGGAACGTCGCGCGCGGATTGACCGTCTGCACGAGCCCGAGGCCCCACAGCGGCGCGGTGCGCCACTCGCTGGAAGCACTGTCCGCGAGCCCTGTGCAGCGCAGCGCCCAGACGCAGTTGTCGTCGGCACTGCAAGCGCCGCCGTCCTCGGTCTCGCGGCTCACGGCATCGCAGCTGCCTCCCATGTCGTGCAGCAGCAGATCCGTGTAGGGGAAGATGGTCTGCTCCGAGAGCACCGCAATCGGCGGCGCATCCTCGAACAACGTGTTCAGTTCCACTTGGCCGAGCACGCTGCCGGCCGCCTCGCCAGTCTCCAGCCGCCACTGGTGGCACTGTCCGCAGCCGGTCTCGAAGAAGAGCGTGCGGCCGCGCAGCACGTCCGCGTCCCAGGCATCGGCCGATTCGTCGTAGCCGCGCCGTTCGGGAACGGCCAGAAGACGCGCGTAGAACTCGACCAAGGCGAGCCGCACGTCTTCGATGTCCACGCCGAGCGGGTGGGGATCGGCCTCTTCGAGGGCCGCGGCCGCGCAGGTGGGCTGGCCGGGAGCGCAGGCTTCCTCGACCGCGAAGCGGCTGGTCACGCCCATGTCGAGGCGATAGGCATTGGCGGTCTGCTGCAAGAGGGACGCCGCGCTCGCCTTGTAGCCGAAACGCCCGAGGCGGCGCGCATCCACCGTCTGGTCGTAGACCTCGCTCGCCCGCCCGCTGATGCCGTCGCCGTCGCGGTCGTCCGGATCCGCAAGGGCCCGTACTTGCGCCTCCGGCACGGTGCCGAGCAGGCCGAGGCCGATCAGCTGCGGCGCCACTCGAGGCGAGAACTCGATGCCGTCGGCGAATGCGCCGTAGCTGAGTTCGCGCACCTTGTATACGGGGCGGCGCAGATCGAAGGGCGCGCCGTCGTCGTAGGCGCCGCTCACCGTCTCGTACTCCACCGAGGCGAAGCCTTCGCCGATGGCGGCATGGGCACCGCCGCCGAACGCGGACAGACCTGCAGCCACGCCGGCATCGCCGTGGAAGGACGCGAGGCCGAAGGTCTGCAGCATCGTGCCGTAGCTGGGATCGGGGATGGTCTCGCCGTCTGCATCGACGCCGAGGCCGAGGCGAATGGACATGGAATCCATCGGCGTGTCCTGGTCGGGCGGCGTCGCGCCGCGCCCGTCGCGGGTGTGGCAGCCCTGGCAGGTGCGGGCGTTCAGCAGCGGGCCTTCGCCATCGTGGGAGTTGCGGAATATGTGGTTGCCGGACTTGAAGTTGGCGTCCGCCGAGAAGTCGCTCTGGATGTCGGGCGGGGCCTGGCCGAACGCTTCCTCGTTGGCGAGCGGCGTCGTCGCCGCGCCGCCCGGAAAGCGCTCGGCAGCAACGACATCGGGAACGTCGATGCTTGCCGGTGGTGGCGGCGGCGGTGGCGGCGGTGGCGCGGCAGGAGGCGGTGCCGCACTTCCGCCGCCCCCGCCTCCGCAGCCGGGAGCGAGCAGGCTGGCACCGATGCCGAGCGCGATCAACGCGAAACGCACGCTGGCGCCGCCTGCTCCGAACCACTTTTCCAAGCCAAGCCCAGGCGCGCGCTTCGACGTGGCGTCGTCCGTCACGCGCGTCCAAGCGCGCCGAACGACGCCGGCGGCCTAGATGTCCTCCTCGGTGTCCTGGCGCAGATCGCCGGTGGTCACGCCCAGCATCGAGATGACCGTCTCCAGGATCATGGTCTGGCTCGACAGGGCGCGGATCGCGGCGCTGACGTTGGGCTCGTTGATGCCACGCTGGATTTGGGCGTCGAACGGTTCGCCGGCCTTGGCCACCAGGTCGATGACGCCGACTTTGGCCATCGTGTCCTCCAGCGCCGCGCGCATGTCGTTGGCGATCTCGGTCATGCCTTCCGCGACCAGCAGTTCGTCGATGCCGGCGCCGTCGAGGACATCGCCGTCCAAGCGCGCGTACCTGCCGTCGAACGCGTTCTGGATGCCCTTGGCGTTGAGGAAGATGTCGCGGTGGGTGTTGTCCGAGAAGCAGGAGTGCTCGTCTTCCTGGCTGTTGGTGAGCAGCGCGATGTTCATGCGCTCGCCGGCCAATTCGCCGAAGCCCATGCGCCCCATGCCTTCCAGGATCTTCGCCAGCGAGGCGTCGCCGCCGGCGACGAAGCTGGCGTAGTGGCTGTCTTCGTCGTTGGGATTCCAAGCGTCCACCACGCTCGTGAGGTCTTCGATCAGCAGATCGGCTGCGGCAAGGAGGTATTGGCCGCGGCGCGTGCAGATCTCGTCGCTCGCTGGGTTGACGCCGCTGGTGCATTCGCCCGGCACGATGCTGTAGTCGCTCACTGGCCGCTGCCCGGGGGTGGCGTCGCGCCGCCCGATGCCGCTGCCGTCGGCGTTGAGATCCTGGCCCCAGAGCAGGAACTCGATGGCGTGGTAGCCGCTCGACACGTTGCGTTCGTCGCCGCCGAGCTCGAAGTTGGCGGCCACTACGCTGGCGTCGATTGTCGGGAAGCCAGTCGTGTCTTCGATGATGCTGCCGCGGATGGCGGCGACGCTGGAGGCGATCTCCGGCCCGGCGTTGCCGTCGACGCTGTTGGCCACGTAGTCGATCAGCGCTTCGCCGAGCGGCCAGGCGTTGATCGCGCCCTCGGGGCCGTCGCCGTCCTCGCCAAGGGTGCCGTCCTCGCGCAGCGCGTCGATCGGGCCGACGCGAAAGCGGTAGACCTCCGTTTGACCGTAGGGTTCGCGCGCCGCGAGCCAGGCGGACTTGGCGGCGGCGAGGTTCTCTTCGGTGGGCGCGGCCACGAAGTCGCGCAGCTTGCCGCGCAAGGTCAAGGCCGAAAGCAGCGAGTCGCCGTAGGCGGCGTAGGCGATGTTGGCGTTGGTGCGCACGACGTCCTCGCGCGTGACCTCGCTCGGCGTGCCGGCGGGGCCGGTGTCGCCTTGGGGCCCAGACCCGCCGGCTGGCCCGGCAGGCCCGGCGGGACCCCGCGGGCCGGTGTCTCCGTCGCATCCGACGAGGGCGACGCCCAAGGCGCCGACGGCCAAGATTCTGTGGAACATGAGGTGCTTTCCTGTTTGCAGTTGCTCGTGCGGCGAAAGACTAGATGAAATACAAAAGTTAATGCAAGTCATTTTCGTATGCGGATGTCAACGCAAAGCAGAAGTGTTCCGACGCTCCAGGCTGCGGAAGGTCGGGCTAGAGCCCCGCCAGAGTCTGCGGGCGGTTCCGCTCCTTCCCATCGAGCCAACGGCGCTCTTGACGGAGAGTTCCAAGCAGGCGCTGATGGCGGAGCGGAGGCGTTCTTGTCGGGCACCCGGGATTTCCTGGCCGACTTCGCGCCCGAACCAACGCGCCACGTCCGCCCACCGCCACAAGCGGTATCTCGACCGCGGGTCGGTGGCAGGCGCAGGGAAGATGCCACGTTGATAGGATGCAACGCCAAAGGGCAACATCGAGCTGGAACCGGTTCACGAGGACAGCGCACGGTGACCGAATCGCGCTTGGACATCCGCGAGAAGGGGCGGCGGGATGGGCAGGCGATCCATCTCGACCGGCGCCTCTTCATGAACTTCACGGCGTTCGGCGATTGCGATTCGACGGCCGGCGCCGTCCTCGCGCTTGCGCGCAGCGGCGTGCGGGGCGCGCTTTACGAAGACCTGCACGATCCGCGCGGCATCGGCGTGGTCGCGCTTGCGGAGGATCCGCTCTACTTCGCGCGCGGTCTGCGCGAACTCTACAACGCGCCGCCGTTTCTCGGGCTGCGGCACAAGGCCGAGTTCGACATGCTGGGACGCACCTACGCCATTGGCTACGAGGCGGATTTGGAGCATGTCTTGCTGCATCGTCCGCTCGGCCGCGTCCTCGATCCGGCGCTGCCCTGGGCGGTCTGGTATCCGCTGCAAAGAGACAAGGCGTTCTACGCGCTCTCGGCGGAGCGGCAGCGGCAGATTCTGGGAGAACACGGGGGCATCGGGCGGCGCTTCGGCGAGGCTGGTCTTGCCGCCGACGTGCGCTTCGCCTGCCACGGCCTGGATCCCCAGGACAACGACTTCGTGATCGGCCTGCTCGGGGCGCAGCTGCACCCGCTCTCGGTGCTGGTGCAGACGATGCGCAGCACCGAGCAGACGGCGCAGTTCTTGAGCCGCCTCGGGCCGTTCTTCGTCGGCCATGTGGTCTGGCAGTCGGCTCGCGGAGCACTTGAATCGACGGGCGGCTAGACGCCTTGGGAGCGCCAGGCGAGCTGTTCGACGAGGCTGAGCAGCGCTACGACGCCGTGCTGGTGGTTTCCTTCGGCGGGCCCGAAGGCCCAAGCGACGTGCTGCCGTTCCTCGACAACGTGCTGCGTGGAAGAGGTGCCTCCGCCGAAGCCAAGGCGCGGGTCGCGGCGCGCTACCAGCACTTCGGCGGCGTCAGCCCCATCAATCGCCACACGCGGGCTTTCGTTCGGGCGCTGGAAGAGGCGCTGCGCGGGGCGGGACTGCGCCTGCCGGTGTATCTGGGCAACCGCAACTGGCATCCCTTTCTGCAGGACGCGGTGCAGCGGATGACAGCCGACGGCGTGCGCCGCGCCGTCGCCTTCGCGACCAGCCTGTTCAGTTCCTACAGCGGCTGCCGACAGTATCGGGAAGACATCGACGCTGCCGTCGCCGGCGTTCCCGACGCGCCGCGCATCGACAAGCTGCGCCAAGGGTGGAACCACCCCGGCTTCATCGCAGCGATGGCGGATCGCGTGTCCGGGGCGCTTGCCGACGTTCCCAACGCGCCAACGCTCTTCACCGCGCACAGCCTGCCGCGGGCGATGGCGGCCGGTTCGGCGTACGAAGCGCAGTTGGCGGAGGCTTGCACTCTGGTGGCGCAACGCGCCGGCGTCGAGCGCTGGTCGCTGGCCTACCAAAGCGCGAGTTCGGCGCCGGTGCCTTGGCTCGAACCGGATGTGGACACGGCCTTGGAGCAGATTGCCGAAGACGGCGCGCAGGGAGTGGTCGTCGCCCCCATCGGCTTCGTCTGCGACCACATGGAGGTCGCCTACGATTTGGACGTCGAAGCCGCCGAAACCGCCCGCAGCCTGGGCTTGCGTTTCGTTCGCGCCAGCACGGTGGGAACCCACCCGGCCTACGTGAACATGGTGCGCGACTTGGTTCTCGAACGCATGGCCGCCCATCCGCAGCGACCGGCCCTCGGCAGCCTCGGCCCGTGCGCGGACGTGTGCGCGACGGACTGCTGCCCGCCGGGGCGACCGAACGCTCGGCCAGCATCATGAGGGTGAGTGCCCGTGCAGACGTCGTGGTCGTCGGTGCCGGCTTCTCCGGTCTCGCCGCCGCGCTGCGTCTCGAAGAAGCGGGCGCGCGGGTGACGGTGCTGGAAGCGAAGGCGCAAGTCGGCGGGCGCGTGCGCTCGCTGGATCGCGGCGACGGCGTGCAGGAGGCTGGCGGCACGACGATCGGCGCAGGCTACGATCTGGTGATCGGCGCGGCAAAGCGCTTCGGCGTGCCGCTGATCGACGCCACGCCCATGCTGGCGTTCTTCCGAGAGCAGGAACTGGCCCTGCGCGGCGAGCTCATCCGCCAGCACGAATGGCCGGCGCATCCCGCCAATCCGTTCCCTGAAGAAGACCGGCGCATCCTGCCCTGGGCCTATGCGCGCACGCTCGCCGTGCGCCACTGCCCATTGGCCGAACCGCAGGACTGGCTGTGCGCCGAACACGCTGAGCTCGACATCGCCATGCGCGACTGGATGCAAGCGCGCGGATTGGGCGCCGCCATCGCGCTCGGCTACGACGTGAACGCCAGCTACGGCCGCGATGCCGCGGACATCTCCGCGCTGATGCTGTTCGCCCGCGCCGCGTTTTCCATCGCCCAGCGCCGCAAGGCGCCGCCGGGTGTCGTCGGCTGGACGGCCCGCGACGGCGTGCAGCGCATCGCCGAAGCGATGGCCGGGGCGTTGCAGGGCGAAGTGCGGCTCGGCGCGCCGGTGGCGGCCATCGAGTGCGACGGAGGCGAAGCACGGGTGCGTTGCGCCGACGGGAATGTCTGGCGAGCGGCGCATGTGCTGTGCTCGGCGCCGCTTCCCGCCCTGCGGCGAATCCATATCGACCCGCCGTTCGCCGGGCCTCAGGCCGAAGCCGTGGCGGCGCTGCCCGCGCAGCCGATGACGCAGCTCTACTTCGCCTGCGAATCGCCGTTCTGGGAGCAGGACGGCCACAGCCCGAGCATGTTCACGGACGGCGCCGCCGGCATGGTCGCGGCGCATCGGCGCGCGGAGACGCCCGAAGAGGTCACCGGAATCACCGCCTGGGCGATGGGCCGCAACGCCGAGCGCCTCGACGCGCTGCCCGAAGACGCGGCCGGCCAGCTCGTGCTAAACGAGATCGAACGCCTGCGGCCAGCCGCACACGGCCAACTACGCTACATAGGCCGCCAAAGCTGGGGCAGCGACCCCTTCTCCGGCGGCGGCTGGGCCTACTTCCGCCCCGGCCAGATCGGGAGCTTCGCGGACGCTCTAGGCAAGCCCCACGCCCGCATCCACTTCTGCGGCGAGCACTTGGCACGAGACAGCCGCGGGATGGAGGGCGCGATGGAGTCCGGCGTCAGGGCGGCGGAGGAGATCACAGGTATTTGATTTGTCAGCGATTTCAGGTGCGATCCGCTGCAAGACTAGACCGCCTGCGCTGCGCAAAGCGCAGCATTTGTGCGGTAGACTGCGGGGAACACTGCACCATTTGGCGTGTCTCGCCGAAGGATGCGACGTGCCGAGGCACATCAGGCACGCATGGAGAGAGATGGAGTGGAATCGTGAACGAATGGCTTGCCAACCCGGTGGCGTGGGTTGCCATCTTGTCCATGCTGTCGGTGGTTGTCGGGGGGGCCTTTGCGTTTGGAACATGGAAAGGCAAAGTGGACTCGGATCGGGCTTCGTTCGAAGAGTTCATGAAGGAGGTCCGTGACGACATCAAGGAGATACTCGGGCGGCTGCCGTCTCCTACGGTGACCGATGCCAGCCCGCTCCAGCTGACGGACTGTGGCAAGTCCATTTCCGAACGCCTCGGCGCCGTGGCGTTGGCGCAGGGCCTCGCGCCGCGCCTGCAAGCGCAAATCGAGGGGCAGACCCCTTACGAGATACAGGAGAAGTGTTTCGACTACGTTCGGCACGAGTACGAGCCGCCAGACGAAGTGGAAACGCGCATCAAAACATGTGCTTACGACCACGGCATCAAGCGCGGTCAAGTTTTGGACGTTCTGGCGGTCGAGCTCAGGGACAAGCTGCTGGCTATGAAGGCCTGAAACAGAGCGGCGCTCGAAGCTTCCCCCGCTGAGCACCTGAGCATCCGCCCAGTCCACCTAGGCAGCCGCACGTCGGTTGCCGCGCAAAGCGCTACACTTCGCTGCCCGCCAGGGGGATTTGCCGTTTGCACATTCTTTGCCTCGACCTTGAAGGCGTGCTCGTGCCCGAGATCTGGCAGGCCGTGGCGCGCCGCACCGGCATCGACGCGTTGCGCAAGACCACCCGGGACATCCCCGTCTACGACGACTTGATGGCGATGCGGCTTGGGGTGCTGGCGGAACGCGACGTTCCCTTGAGCACCATCAGGGGCGTGATCGACGGCCTGCGGCCCTTGCCGGGCGCTGCGGATTTTCTGGCGTGGGCACGGCAGCGCTTCCAAGTGGCGGTGCTGTCCGACACGTTCTACGAGTTCGCGCAGCCGCTCATGCGGCAGCTGGGCGATCCGCTGCTGCTGTGCCATCGGCTGCGGGTGGAAGACGACCGCATCGTCGGCTGGAAGCAGCGGCAGGAGGACGCCAAGCGCCAGGCCGTGCGGGCGTTCCATGCCATGAACTTCCGCGTGCTGGCGGCCGGGGATTCGTTCAACGACGCCACGATGCTCGACGAAGCCGACGGCGGCGTCTTCTTCAACGCGCCGGCCAACGTGCTGGCGCGGTTTCCCGATTTCCAAGCCGTGGACACCTACGATGCGCTGGCAACTGCGCTCGAGGAACTCGCCGCCGCCATCGACACAACGGAGACCCCATGACGACACCCGGCCAACGCTTTCGCGACGCTTGCGCGGCGGAAAACCCGCTGCAAGTGGTCGGCGCCATCAACGCCTACGCCGCGCTCATGGCCGAGCAAGTGGGCTACCGCGCACTCTACTTGAGCGGCGGCGGGGTGGCCAATGCCTCCTACGGACTTCCCGACCTCGGCATGACGTCGCTGAACGACGTGCTCGCGGACGTGCGGCGCATCACCGCGGCCACCGACCTGCCGCTGTTGGTGGACATCGACACCGGCTGGGGCGGCGCCTTCAACATCGCCCGCAGCATCCGCGAGATGACCCGCGCCGGCGCCGCTGCCGTTCACATCGAAGACCAAGTGTCCGCCAAGCGCTGCGGACATCGGCCAAACAAGGCCATCGTGCCGACCGGCGAGATGTGCGACCGCATCAAGGCGGCGGTGGACGCGAAGACCGATCCCGCCTTCGTGGTGATGGCGCGCACCGACGCGCTGGCGGTGGAGGGGCTCGACGCCATGCTGGAGCGGGCAGCGCGGTTCGAGGAAGCCGGCGCGGACGCCATCTTCGCCGAGGCCATGACGGCGCTCGACATGTACGCGCGGGTGGTGGATGCGGTGCAGGTGCCGGTGCTGGCCAATCTCACCGAGTTCGGCCAGACGCCGCTCTACTCCCTCGCCGAGCTGCGCCGGGTTGGTGTTAGCATCGCCCTGTATCCGCTCTCGGCGTTCCGCGCCATGAACCTGGCGGCGCTCGGCGTCTACCGCGAGATACGCGGCAAGGGCACCCAGGCTGGCGTCGTGGGCGAGATGCAGACCCGCGACGAGCTCTACGAGTTCCTCGGCTACCGCGACTACGAGGCGAAGCTGGATCGCCTGTTCGCCGAGGAGCGCGGAGGGCATTCGGCTTGAGATGCCGCGAGGCGCGGCTTTCGAGGCGACGCGCGGCAGGAGATTCGGCAGAGCGCAAAGGCCGAGCGAGTGACCGAGCAAGCGCAATAGAGCGCGGCAAAAGCGCAGAAGGAGGCAAAGGGCGGGCGATGGTGGACAAGAAACTAGGCGGCGCGGGGCTGCGCGGGCAGAGCGCCGGGCAGACGGCGCTGTGTACGGTGGGCAAGACCGGCACCGGGCTGACGTACCGGGGCTACGACATCTCCGATCTGGCGGCGCACGCCACCTTCGAGGAAGTCGCGCATCTCATCTTCCACGGCGAACTGCCGAACGCCGAGGCGCTCGATGCCTACCGCGCCAAGCTCAAAGGGCTGCGCGGCCTGCCCCAGGCGGTGCTCGACGTGCTGGAGCGCATTCCCGCCTCGGCGCATCCGATGGACGTGATGCGCACCGGCTGCTCGATGCTCGGCAACCTGGAGCCCGAGGGCGATTTCGAGAATCAGCAGCGCGTGGCCGATCGTCTGCTCGGCGCCCTGCCGTCCATCGTCAACTACTGGTACCGCTACAGCCACGAGGGGGTGCGGCCCGAACTGGAAACGGACGAAGACTCCATCGCCGGGCACTTCCTAGCCACCTTGCAGGGTACCCCGCCGAGCGATCTGTTCCGGCGCGTGATGGACGTCTCGCTCATCCTCTACGCCGAGCACGAGTTCAACGCCTCCACCTTCACCGCCCGGGTCTGCGCGTCCACCCTCTCGGACATGCATTCCTGCATCACCGGCGCCATCGGTTCGCTGCGCGGCCCGCTGCATGGCGGCGCCAACGAGGCGGCGATGGCCTTGATCGAACAGTTCGACGCGCCGGAGGCGGCGGCCGAAGCAGTACACGGCATGTTGCAGCGCAAGGAAGTCATCATGGGCTTCGGCCACGCGATCTACCGCACGTCCGACCCGCGCAACGTCATCATCAAGCAGTGGGCGGAACGCCTCGCCGAGGAAACCGGCGACGAGAAGCGCCTCTATCCCATTTCCTGCGCCGTCGAGAAGACGATGTGGGAAGAGAAGGAACTGTTCGCCAACGCGGACTTCTTCCACGCCTGCGCCTACCACTTCATGGGCATCCCCACCAAGCTGTTCACGCCCATCTTCGTCTGCTCGCGGCTGTCCGGCTGGGCGGCGCACGTGATGGAGCAGCGCTCGAACAACCGCATCATCCGCCCGAGCGCGGACTACGTCGGCGAAGAACCACGCGCCGTCGTGCCGCTGGCGGAACGCTAGGTGCTTGGTTGGGGTCTGGGTTGTGGGAATGGTCGCAACGGGAAGGAAGAGGCCGCGGTGAGCGCCAACGTGGAAAGCAACGTTCGCCCGGCGCCGGACGAGGAACTCGTCGCCATCGCCGACTACGTGGCGGACTTCGACATCGAGAGCGCCGAAGCCCTCGACACCGCCCGGCACTGCCTCATGGACACCCTCGGCTGCGGCCTTCTGGCGCTGCGCTTTCCCGAGTGCGCGAAGCATCTGGGGCCAATCGCCCCGGGTACCACGACGCCGAACGGCGCGCGTGTGCCCGGCACGCAATTCCAGCTCGACCCGGTGAAGGCCGCCTGGGACATCGGCTGCATCATCCGCTGGCTGGACTTCAACGACACTTGGCTGGCGGCGGAGTGGGGGCATCCCTCGGACAACCTGGGCGGCATCCTCGCCAGCGCCGACTACTTGAGCCGCTGCGCGGTGGCCGCCGGCAAGCCGCCGCGCACAATGCGCGACGTGCTCCAAGCGATGGTGAAGGCGCACGAAATCCAAGGCTGCTTGGCGCTGGAGAACAGCTTCAACCGCGTCGGCCTCGACCATGTGCTGCTGGTGCGCGTGGCCACCGCGGCGGTGGTGATGCGGCTGTTCGGCGGCAGCCGCGAGCAGATCGTCGACGTGCTCTCCCATGCCTTCATCGACGGCAGCGCGTTGCGCACCTACCGCCACGCGCCCAACGCCGGGCCGCGCAAGTCCTGGGCGGCTGGGGACGCCACCAGCCGCGCCGTGCGCTTGGCGCTCCTAGTGCTGAAAGGCGAGATCGGCTACCCGAGCGCCCTCACGGCGCCGACCTGGGGCTTCTACGACGTGGCCTTCAACGGCCAGCGGTTCAGCTTCCAGCGTCCCTACGGCAGCTACGTGATGGAGAACGTGCTGTTCAAGATCTCCTTCCCCGCCGAGTTCCACGCCCAGACCGCGGTGGAGGCGGCGGTGCAGCTGCATGGGCAGGTCGCGGCGCGACTCGACGACATCGAGCGCATCGCGCTCACGACCCACGAATCGGCCATCCGCATCATCAGCAAGACCGGCGCGCTGAACAACCCGGCGGACCGCGACCACTGCCTGCAATACATGACCGCCATCGGCCTGCTGAAGGGCGACCTGACGGCCGACGACTACGAGGATTCAGCCGCCGCGGACCCGCGCATCGACCGCCTCCGCGAACTGATGGAGGTCCAAGAAGACGCCCGCTACAGCCGCGAATACCACGACCCGGACAAGCGCAGCATCGCCAACGCCGTGCAGGTCTTCTTCAAGGACGGCACGGCCACGGAGAAGGTCGCCGTGGAATACCCCATCGGCCACCGCCGCCGCCGCGCCGAAGGCATCCCCCTGCTCATCGCCAAGTTCGAGCGCAATCTGGCAACGCGCTTTCCGGGCGGCCAAGCCAAGAGAATCCTCGAACTGTGCTCGGACGGCGAAGCATTGGCGGCAACGCCCGTCCACGAGTTCACCGACTTGCTGGCGGTGTGAGGAAGGAGTGCGGAACCAGCCGCCTCTAGGCCAGAAGGATGACTGGCAGCCCTACTTGGGCGGGAGGCTCTGGAGGAAGCAGCCCGCGCGTTGGGCACCGCATGGACGAAGGAAAGCGCGACGGCACGCCGTGCGGCCGTCGCGCTGGCGCCAGGGCCTGACGCCTATTCCGCGGTCGCGCTCTCGCCAGCTTCCTGCGCCGACTGCCCGGCGTTCTTGACCAGCGGCTCGAGCTCCCCGGACTGGTACATCTCGGTGATGATGTCGCAGCCGCCGACCAGTTCGCCGTCCACGTAGAGCTGCGGGAAGGTGGGCCAGTTGGCGTAGCCAGGGAGCGTGGCGCGGATGTCGGGGTTGGAGAGCACGTCCACGTAGGCGAAGCGCTCGCCGCAGGCCATCAGGCACTGCACCGTCTGCGCGGAGAAGCCGCATTGGGGCGCCTGGGGCGAACCCTTCATGTAGAGGAGGATCGGGTTGTCGGCGATCTGCTGGCGAATCGTGCTCAGGACAGCGTCGGTCATGGCGGCCTCGATTGGTTGGCGTCGGTGCAGTGTAGCAAGGACGCACAGCGATGTGGGTTAGTATCCGGAGCCATTAAGCCTTCAACACGTTGCTCTGCGGGCCTGTGGAAACTCGCCGCGCAGGTCTTTCGGAATCCGCAGGGGGATTTGGGCATCGCCGGAGGGAGTCGCCGTGTACGCGGAAGATGACCGGTTGCGCTTTGCGCCGCACAATCAGCGCGTCCATCCACTGGAGACGTTCGACACGCCCGCCTGCTCGCTGGCGATAAAGGCCAGCGACGCCGATCTGCGCAGCGCGCGATGGCTGCTTGCCAAGAGACTCGCCGGCCACAGCTGCAAGGTGCAGTGGGGCAGAGCGCAAGCAATCATCCGCGATTCGGCGGACGCTGCGGAAGACGAGCGCCTGGCGCTGCGCGATTTCTTTACGGAGCTGGACGGGCTGGAGATCGCGCAAGTGATGCGCGCCGCGGGAGCAACGCCCGGGCGGATGGCGGCGCTCTTCCACGACATCGACGTGCGCCAGTGGCAGGCGGTGCTCTGGGTCAATCAGTTCTCCAGCCGCCGCCCAACGCCGGAAATGGACTATTGGGACAAGTTCGCGCTGGGTTCGCTTTGCTTTGAGAACGGCAAAACGCGGCGGCCCGAACCACTGGGCACCGTCGATTAATCGAACGGCGCAGGCGAAGCGCTTGCCACGCTTGCCGCAGGCCATGAGGCACTGCAGCCATGTGGGTTAGCATCCAAGTCTTCAACGCATTGGCTCTGCGGCGCGCTTGAGCGCGGCACCCGGACGGGCAGCGGCATTTCCACACCTCCACGCACTACGCCTCTCTCGAGAATCGAGCGCGAGCCGCCCATCGACCGGCGCGGCACGTCGGCGCAGAAGTGGGAACGCTACGCCGGCAGCGACGTGCTGCCGTTCTGGGTCGCGGACATGGATCTGCCGATGGCGCCGGCGGTGGTCGATGCGGTCCGCGAGCGTCTTCGCCATCCGATCCTCGGCTACACCGCGACGCCGCCGGCGGTCGTGGAGGCCTTCGTCGCATGGCTGGCGCGGCGCTACGGCTGGGCGGTGCGCGAGGAGTGGCTGGTGTGGCTCACCGGCGTGGTGCCGGGGTTCAATCTCGCGGCACAAGTGGTCGCCCGCCCGAGTGCCGATCTCGTGATGTTCTCGCCGGCCTATCCGCCGTTCTTCAAGGTGGCCGAACGCGCCGGGATCGCGAACTCGATCTCGACGCTGGCGCGCGGGCACGACGGGCGCTGGGAGATGGACTTCGACGACTTGGCGGCGCACATGTCGCCGCACACGGCGATGGTGCTGTTCTGCAATCCGCACAATCCCACCGGGCGCGTTTACGAGCGCGCCGAGTTGGAGCGCTTGGCCGCGCTGGTGGTCGAGCGCGACACGGTGCTGGTGAGCGACGACATCCACTGTCCGCTGGTTCTCGACGCCCAGCGCCGCCACATTCCGATCGCCAGCCTGCACGACGACATCGCCAAGCGCTCCATTTCGCTGTTCGCGCCGACCAAGGCGTACAACTTTCCTGGCCTGGGCGGGGCCGTGGCGGTTGTTCCCGATGCGCGCCTGCGCGAACGCTTCGCCGCCGCCGTGAAGGGCATGGCCTCCAACGTCTCGCCGCTGGCCTACGCGGCCTTGACCGCCGCCTTCAACGACACGAGCTGGCTCGACGATCTGAACGCCTTCCTCGCCGGCAACGGCGAACGCCTCGAGCGGGCCATTGCCGAACTTGGCGCGCTACGCTCGGCGCACGTCGAGGGCACCTACCTCGCCTGGCTGGACGTCTCCGAACTCGGGCTGCCGGACCCGGCGGCGCACTTCGAGGCCTGCGGGCTGGGGCTTTCGGACGGCGTGGAGTTCGGCGCCAAGGGCTTTCTGCGCTTCAACTTCGGCTGCCCGCGTTCGCTACTCGAGCAGGGCATCGCGCGCTTGCGGGCGGCCGTGCAGGGCGCTGCTGCCGGGGCGGGTTAGAATCCGTCGGCGTCACGTTTGGGAGAGGCTTGAATGGAGCGGGAAGCGCACTGCGACGCGGTGATCGTGGGCGCCGGATTCGCCGGGCTCTACATGCTGCACCGGCTGCGAAGCGCTGGCTTTTCGGTGCGCGTCTTCGAGGCGGGAAGCGGCGTCGGCGGCACCTGGTACTGGAATCGCTATCCCGGCGCGCGCTGCGACGTGGAGAGCATGGAGTATTCCTACAGCTTCGACGAGGCGCTGCAGCAGGAGTGGCAGTGGTCCGAGCGCTACGCCGGGCAGCCGGAGATCCTGCGCTACGCCGAGCATGTGGCGGAACGCTTCGACCTGAAGCGCCACATCGCCTTCGACACGCGAGTTCGCAGTGCGGTCTTTGACGAAGAAGCAAGTCGCTGGCGCGTCGAGTTGGACTCTGGGGAAGTCGTGCTGGCGCGATTCTGCGTGATGGCCACGGGCTGCCTTTCGAGCACGAACCTGCCCGATTTCGAAGGGCGCGACGACTTCGAGGGCGAGACCTACCACACTGGACGCTGGCCGCACCGCGAGGTGGATTTCAGCGGCAAGCGGGTCGGCATCGTCGGCACCGGCTCCTCGGCCATCCAGGCCATCCCGATCATCGCCGCCCAGGCCAAGCATCTGACCGTCTTCCAGCGCACGCCCAACTACTCCATCCCGGCGCGCAACGGCCCCATCGACGCCGACATGGTGCGCGACGTGAAGGCCGAATACGCGCAGTTCCGCGCCCGCAACCGGCTCATGCCGGCCGGCTTCGGCTCGCGCATGCCGCAGAACGACGCCTCGGCCTTGGCCGACGATGCCGACAACCGGGAAGCGAACTACGACGCCCGCTGGGCGCGCGGCGGCTTTGGATTCCTCGGCGCCTACAACGACCTGCTGATCGACCGCGAGGCCAACGACACCGCCGCCGAGTTCGTGCGCCGGCGCATCCGCGAGACGGTGCAGGATCCGCGAACGGCGCAGGCGCTGTGCCCGGACAACGTGATCGGCTGCAAGCGCCCGTGTCTCGACAGCGGCTACTTCGAGACCTACAACCGCGACAACGTGCGCTTGGTGGACATCCGCGCCGATCCCATCGAGCGCTTGACGCCGCGCGGCATCGTCGTCGCCGGCGAAGAACACGCACTGGACGCCATCGTCTTCGCCACCGGCTTCGACGCCATGACCGGCGCCGTGCTCGGCATCGACATTCGCGGTCGCCAGGGGCGCTCGCTGCGCGACAAGTGGTCGGCCGGGCCGCGCACCTATCTCGGCCTCGGCACGGTGGGCTTTCCGAACCTGTTCCTGATCTCCGGCCCCGGCAGTCCGTCGGTGCTCACCAACATGCTCTGTTCCATCGAACAGCATGTGGACTGGATCGCCGACTGCATGGCCAACCTGCGGCGCGCCAACGTCGCCTCCATCGAGGCCACCCAAGAGGCGGAAGACGCCTGGGTCGATCACGTCAACGCCGTCGCCGACCAGACGCTCTATCCAACCTGCAACTCCTGGTATCTCGGCAAGAACATCCCCGGCAAGCCGCAGGTGTTCATGCCCCTCGTCGGCTTTCCGCCCTACGTGGAGAAATGCGATGCGGTGGCCGCCAACGGCTACGAAGGATTCGCGCTGCGCGGCGCTCTTGGCGACGGGGCGGCATGATGGCCGGCGCCCTGCACGGCATCCGCATCCTCGATCTCACCACGATCTACTCCGGCCCCATCGCGGCGTCGATCCTCGGCGACCAAGGGGCGAGCATCGTCAAGGTGGAGTCGCCCCAGGGCGACTTCATGCGCCATCCGGGGGCGTCCCAGCGCAACGGCGTCGGCGGCGCCTTCGCCATGATGAACCGCAACAAGCGCTCCATCGTCATCGACCTCTCCGAAGAGGACGGCAAGGCGGTGTTCAAGACCCTCGCGGCAAGCGCCGACGTGGTGATGGAGAACTACCGGCCCGGCGTGATGGAACGCTTAGGCCTCTCCTTCGAGACGCTGCGCGAGGTGAATCCGAAGCTGATCGTCGCCTCCATCAACGGCGTCGGCGCCAGCGGGCCGTATGCTGGCCGCCGCGTCTACGACGCCATCGTGCAGTCGATTTCCGGCATCGGCTCGCTGCAGGCCGACCCGGCAAACGAACGGCCGATCCTGGTGAACTCGCTGATCTGCGACAAGATCACCTCCATGACCGCGGCACAGGCCATCAGCGCGGCGCTCGTGGCGCGGGAACGCACCGGCGTCGGCCAGCGCGTGGAGGTGTCGATGCTCGACGCTGCGCTGTTCTTCCTGTGGCCTGACAACATGCTGAACTACACGTTCGTGGGCGACGAGACGCCTCATCCGGGGCGGCGTTCCCACGTCAACATGGTGCGCCAGACCCGCGACGGCTACATCTGCACCATGCCCGTGCAGGCAGCGGAGTGGGAAGGCCTGTTTCGCGCCCTCGACTTGCCCAATCTCTTCGAGGACGAGCGCTTCCGCACCCAGGACGGTCTCGATTCCGACCGTTTCCAGCAGGCGCTGAACGACGCCTACGCCGCGTTCGACACCGACGACCTCGCCGAACGCCTCGAAACCGAACAGGTGCCCTTCGCCAAGATCAACCCCCGGGACGCGGTGATCGACGATCCGCAGGTGCAGGCGATGGGCGCACTCTGGGAGTTCGAGCACCCCATCGCCGGCCCCATGCGCCAGGCGCGCCCGCCAGCGCGGTTCAGCGAAACCCCGGCGGAAATCTTCCGCTGCTCGCCGGAACTCGGCGAACACACCCGGGAGGTGCTCGGCGAAGCTGGCTACAGCGACGAGCAGATCACCGACCTGCGCACGCGCAAGATCGTGCGTTAGGTGCACCAGAGGCAGACGCTTGATTGCTTGCGCCCGGAAACGTAGGTTGTCGCCAGTTCAAGGATCGTGAGGAGCATCGGCCGATGGCGACATTCAAGCGTGGCGACGTGGAACTGCACTACGAGGTGCATGGCGAGGGGTTTCCCATCCTGCTTTTCGCGCCGGGCGGCATGCGCTCGGCGGTGCCGTTCTGGAGGCGTTCGGAGTGGGATCCCATCGAGACGCTCTCGCCCCACTTCCAAGTCATCGCCATGGATCAGCGCAATGCCGGGCGCTCCAAGGCGCCGGTGAGCGCCGACGACGGCTGGCACGTCTATACCGCGGACCACATTGCGCTCTTGGACCATCTCGGCATCGAGAAGACGCATCTGATGGGCGGGTGCATCGGCGGCCCCTACTGCTTCGGGGTGATCGCGCAAGCGTCGGAGCGCGTCTGTTCGGCGGTGCTGCAGCAGTCCATCGGCAACGACGGCAACAACCGCGAGCTCTTCTTCGCCATGTTCGACCAGTGGGCGGACGACGTGAAGCAGCGCCTGCCGGACGTCCCGGACACGGCGTGGCAGAGCTTCCGCGCCAACATGTTCGATCAGCCGTTCCTCTACAACACGTCGCGCGAGTTCGTCGCCGCCTGCGCGACGCCGCTGCTCGTGCTGATGGGCGACGACGCCTACCACCCGCAGGCCACCTCCCGGGAGATCGCGGAACTCGCCCCCAATGCCCGCCTCGTCGAGGAGTGGAAGGACGCCCCCGCCCACGGCACGGTGGAAACGGTGGTGGAGTTTCTGAAGGCGCACACGCCGCAGTAGCGAACGCCGCCTTCGTGGATTCGGCTCAGCGCGGCGCGTAGGACACGCGCTCGAAGCCGTATTGCCGCGCCAGGTGCTCCACCAGGCGCGGCGCCACCTCCGCCGTGGAGCACGGCCCGGCAAGGCAGGCCAGCGTGGCGACGCCGATATCGAAGAGGCCGCAGGGGACGATGCGGGCGAAGGGCGCCAGGTCCATGTCCACGTTCAGGCTCAAGCCGTGGTAGCTGCACCCTCGGCGTACGCGCAGGCCGAGGGCGGCGATCTTGTCGCGTCCGACGTAGACGCCGGGCGCGTCGGCGCGGGCACCGGCGGCCAGGCCGTAGTCGGCCAGGAGCGCAACGACTGCGCCCTCGATGCCGTCCACCAGGGCCCTCACGGTCAGCCCCAAGCGCCGCAAGTCGAAGAGCAGGTACGCGACGATCTGCCCGGGCCCGTGATAGGTCACTTGGCCGCCACGGTCGCTCTGCACGACCGGAATGTCGCCCGGATCAAGCAGGAACTCGGCTTTGCCGGCTTGTCCCTGGGTGAACACCTGCCTGTGTTCCGTGAGCCACAGCTCGTCCACCGTGGTCGCCGCGCGGGCATCGGTGAAGTCGCGCATGGCTTCGAGGACGTCCCCGTAGGCCGTGTCGGCCCCGAGGTCGCGCACCGTCAAGCAGCCGCCGCGCATGGGCTTCGGCCAATCGCTACTCGGCGGCAGCGTCGTCGGACGAACCGAAGATGCCTCGGAAGAACAACTGCACGGAATCCGCAAGGCGCGAAAAGGCGCCGCCCTCGGCAATCGCCATCGTGGCCACGAGGGGCGCTTCCGCCAGCGTCTCGCCGTCCAGGCTCAAGCGCACCGTGCCCAGCTCGGCGCCGGCGTCGATGGGCGCGTCGAGTCGATGCGGCAGGTCGAGCACCGCATCCAAGTCGTCGTAGCGGCCCCGGGGAATCGTCAGCCGCAGCGCTTCGGCGGTGCCGACGTCCAGCTTCTCCGTCTCTCCGTACCAGACGTCGACCGTCGCCAGCACTTCGTCGGCGCCGTAGATCTCGCGGCTCTCGAAATAGCGGAAGCCGTAGGCGAGGAGCTTTTGCGCGTCCTGGAAGCGGCCGTCGTTGCTGGCCGCGCCCATGACCGAGGCGACCAGGCGCGTGCCGTCGCGCAGCGCCGAGGCGACCAGACAGTAGCCGGCGGCGTCGGTCAGGCCGGTCTTCACGCCATCGACCGACTTGTCGCGCCACAGCAGGCGGTTGCGGTTGGGCTGGTCGATGTCGCCGTACTTGAACGAGCGCTCGGAGTACATGCGGTAGTGTTCCGGGTAGCGCTGCACCAGGGCCGCGGCCAGGAGCGACAGGTCGTGCGCCGAGGAATGGTGCCCGTCGTCCGGCAGACCGGTGGCGTTGACGAACCGCGTCGAGGTCATGCCGAGCGCCTTGGCCTGGGCGTTCATCATGTTGGCGAAGCCGTCCTCGTCGCCGCCGATGTATTCGGCCACGGCAACGCTCGCGTCGTTGCCGGACTGGATGACGATGCCGCGCAGCAGGTCTTCGAGCTTCACCGTCGTGCCCTCGCGCACGAACATCTTGGAGCCGCCGGTGCGCCACGCCTTGACGCTGATCGGCACGTCGTCCGCCAAGTCGATACGCCCGGCGGCGATTTCGCCGGCGGCGACGTAGCTGGTCATGATCTTCGTCAAGCTCGCCGGCGGCAGCGGCAGGTCGCCGTCCCGCTCGGCGATCACCTGGCTGGTGTCGGCATCCATCAGCACGAAGCTGCGCGACGAAATGGGCGGCGCGTCCGGCAGGATCTCGGCGGCGCCGAAGGCGTTGGCCGCGGCCAGGCCGGCGGTCAGCAAGACCAAGCGGAAGGCCAGACGAAAGTGGGTCCGGTGGGCCGAACGGGCCGAGTGGCTGGGGCGCATGGCTACTCCTCGACAGTCACGGGTGCGTGTTCCTGGAAGACCAGCAGCGCCGTCAGGCGCTCGGTCTGCCGGGCGGTCTGCAACGGGCCGATGCGCACGGTGAACGCATCGTCGGCACGGATCACGTAGGCATCGCCGGGAACCAGCGACGCAAGGGCTTCGCGGGCCGCATCGGCGCTGCGGAAGTCGTTGAACCGGCCGGCGCGCACGAACACCGGCGCGTCTTCCAGCGCGCTGCCGTCGTCTTCCGGCACGACCGCCTGCACGCGCACCGGCGCCACCCCTTGATCGTGGAAGCCGAGCTTCACCGCCGCGGCGTAGGAGAGATCGATGATCCGTTCGGGATGGAACGGGCCGCGGTCGTTGACGCGCACCACGGTGCTCTTGCCGTTGTCCGTGTTCGTCACCCGCACGTAGGAGGGCAGAGGCAGCGAGCGGTGCGCGGCGGTGAGATCGAACATGTCGTAGACCTCGCCGTTCGACGTCTCGCGCCCGTTGAACTTCGTGCCGTACCAGGAGGCCAAGCCGCGCCGGTCGTAGCCTTCGGCGCTGTCGAGCACGTCGTAGCGCGTGCCCCAGACCATGTAGGGCCGATTGCCGCGCGGGCTCTTTGGCAACGCGCGCACCACCGGGTCCGGCAGCCGCGCAAGGCCGGCCGGCGGCGCCGTCGGGGCGTAGTCCTCCTTGGCGGACGCAATGGCTTCCGGCTGCGCCGCGGTGGCCGGCGCGGAAGCTGGCGCCGGCAACGCAACGGGGAAGACGACCGAGCAGCCGCCGAGCAACGCTCCCAAGCCAGCCAAGCCGACGGCCAACTTCGCTGCGGTGCCGACCCGGCGCCAGCCGCTTGCGTCCTTGGCCATCGCGATCAAGGTGTTTTTCGCCATCCGGCTGCGCCCCAACGCCGCCTGCCGGCGCCAGCGATTCGACTCCAAGACTACGAACGGTTGGCTGCGGCGCCGCGTCCCGCCGATTCCTGCGCCAGTTCGCCGTCGAAGCGCTGGCGGATCGCCTGGCTCAGTTGCAGCACGGCGAGCGCGTACATGGCGCTTCGGTTGTAGCGGGTGATGACGTAGAAATCGTGCAGGCCGAGCCAGAACTCCTCGCCGTGCTCGGTTTCCATGCGGAACAGCGCGGCCTTCTCGGCGTCGTCCAGGGTATCGAGGCCGGTCACGCCCTGGGCGCGCAGATCGCCGACCGCCAAGTTCAGATCCAAGCCGGCGTTGGCGGCAGCCCGCAGGTCGCCGTCCGCCACTTCGACCGGCAGCGCCACCGGCCCGGTGCCCCGCCAGTCGTGCGCGGCGAAATAGTTCGCCACGCTGCCGATGGCGTCCGTCTCGTTGCGCCAGATGTCGCGCTGCCCGTCGTCGTCGAAATCCACGGCGAAGGCGCGGTAGCTCGACGGAATGAACTGGCCGTAGCCCATGGCGCCGGCGTAGGAGCCCTTGAAGGCGAACGGGTCCGCGTCTTCTTCGCGCACCAGCAGCAGGAACTCGGTGAGCTGGCCTCGGAAGAACGCGGCGCGGCGCGGATAGTCGAAGGCGAGGGTCGTCAGCGAATCCAGCACGCGGTGGCTGCCGAGCACTTTGCCGTACAGCGTCTCCACGCCGATGACCGCGGCGACGATCTCCTCGGCGACGCCGAACTCGGCGCGCGCCGCGCCCATCGCGGCCTGGTGCTTGCGCCAGAAGTCCACGCCGCCGTCGATGCGCTTGGCGGTCATGAAGATGCGCCGGTATTCGTGCCACTTGAGGGCCCGTTCCGCCGGCCGCGACATGCGGGCGATGACGTCGTCGCTGCGCTGCGCGCCGGCGAAGACGTCCGCCAGCCAGGCGACGTCGAAGCCGTGCTCGGCATGCAGCTCGGCGATGTATTCCTGCACGGCGGGTACCGCCGCGTAATCCGCCTTGGCGCCGACAGGGGCCAGCGCAAGCGCCAGCGCCGCCACGGCTCTCATCGGGCCAGCGCCAAGGCAGCGCGCCGGACGCAGCATGGGCTTGGCAAAGCGGCGGAGTGGTTCGGCGACACGCCCCGAGGTGTCTGCGCCGAGCAGTTCGATGCAGCGCGTGCGCATGGCGCGTGCGCTTGCCGTCCCTAGCATCGCGTTCATCGAGTCCCTTCGATTCCTGAGTTGTCGTGTCGGGCCGCTACCATCGACGGTGCGTGTGGATGGACATCACGATGCCGAATCCAGCCAGCAGCGTGATGGCCGACGTGCCGCCGTAGCTCACCAGCGGCAAGGGCACCCCAACCACCGGCAGCATCCCCGAAACCATGGCGATGTTAACAAAGACGTAGGCGAAGAAAACCAGCGTCAGCGATCCCGCGGCCAGCCGCCCGAAGGTGTCCGGCGCCCGCGCGGCCATGAGCAGCGCGCGGGCGATGACCACGAAGTACAGGCCCAGCAGGAGCGCCGCGCCGAGCAGCCCAAGCTCCTCGCCGATGACGGCGATGATGAAGTCCGTGCGGCTCTCCGGCAGAAACTCCAGCTGCGCCTGGGTGCCTTGGGTCAAGCCCTTGCCGGAGAACCTCCCGAACCGAGGGCGATCTTGGATTGGATGATGTTCCAGCCGGCGCCCAGCGGATCGCTCTCCGGGTCGAGCAGCGTCAGCACGCGCGCCTTCTGGTAGTCGCGCATGACGAACCAGAGCACGGGCGCGGCCATTGCCGCCAGCGTCGCCAGGCCGGCCACGAGGCGCCAGCGGATGCCCGAGAGCAGCACCACGGCCAGCCCGCCGCCGGCCACCATGATGCCGGTGCCGAGATCCGGCTGCATGGCGATCAGCCCAGCCGGCACGGCGAACAGCGCGAACGCCACGCCGAGCTCCAGCCAGTTCGGCGGCAGCGGGCGCTCGTGGAAGTAGGAGGCGATGGCGAGCGGCACCGCCAGCTTCATCAGCTCCGAGGGCTGGAAGCGCGGCAGCCCCGGCAGGTCGAGCCAGCGCTGGGCCCCTTTAGCGGTGTCGCCGAGGAACAGCACCACCACCAGCAGCGCCAGGCCGACGCCGTAGATGACCCATGCCCAGCGGCGGTAGAAATGCGGTTGCAACTGGGCGGCGATCAACATCACTCCGCCGGCGATGCCGATGCGCACCAGCTGGTTGCCGAGCACGTCGGTGTCGCCGTGCGCCGCGCTGTAGAGCACGATCAGCCCAAAGGCCAGCACCGCCAGCAGCGCGAAGAGCAGCAGCGGGTCCAGATGCAGATCCTGCAGCCGGCGCCGGCTGTCGCCGACGTCGAAGGGCATGGTGCGGATGTAGTCTTGCGCCATGGTCGTGCTCGCCGCTGCGTGACTTGTGCGCGGCTCAAGTGCCGGCGCGGACCGCGGCGGCGGTTCCCACCGCAGCCAAGGCGCGATGCGTTCCGCCGAGGCGCGGCAGCAAGTAGGCGTCCAGCACTTCCCGCGCCACCGGCCCGGCCACCGAACTGCCGCCGCCGCCGTTCTCCACCAGCACGGCGACGGCAAGCTGCGGCTCGTCGGCTGGCGCGAAGGCGATGAACCAGGCGTGCTTGCGCAGATATTCGTCGAGTTCTTCGTCGTCGTACTCTTCGTGCTGCGGAATCTCCACCACCTGCGCCGTGCCCGACTTGCCAGCCATCCGATAGGAGATGTTGCGGCCGATGTAGGCCCAGGCGGTGCCGTTCTGCCCGTAGCCCATGTTGCCGCGATGCACCACGTCTTCCATGGCGTCGACCATGCGCTCCCAGTCCTCGGTGGCCAGCCCCCGCACCGGCTGCGGCTCGCTCGACACGAGCTCGGGGAGCGGCGCGTCGCTGGACTTCACCATGCGCGGACGCACGAGAACGCCGCGGTTGGCAATCGTGGCCACCGCCGTGGCCAGCTGCAGGGGCGTCACCAGCAGATCGCCTTGGCCAATGGACATGTTCACCGTGTCGCCCGGATACCACACCTCGCCCCTTGCGCCGGCCTTCCAAGTGCTGTCGGGCAGCAGGCCGGGGTCGGCATCGGCGACGTCCAGCGCGGCGGCCCTGCCGAAGCCGAACTGCGCAACGAAGTCGGGCAGCGCGTCGACCGCCATCTTCGATCCAAGGTCGTAGAAGTAGACGTTGGAGGAGCGGTAGATCGCCCGCCGCAAATCGACGATGCCTTGGCCGCCGGCGTTGCCGGGCCGCCAGTTCCAATCGCGGTAGACGCGGCGCTGGTTCGGCAGGCGGAACTCGCCACGGTCGTGGATGGTGCGGTCCCAGTCGGTGATGCCCATGGCGCGGGCGGCCAATCCGACGAAGGGCTTGAAGGTGGAGCCGGGCGAGTAGCGGCCGTCGACGGCGCGGTTGACGAGCGGCTTGTCGCGGGAGTTCGCCAGTTGCCGGTACTGCGCCGGGGCGATGCCGGTGACGAACAGATTGGGATCGTAGGACGGGGTGCTGACGAGCGCGAGGATGCCGCCGGTGTTCGGGTCGATGGCCACCACGGCGCCCCGCCGCTGGCCGAGCGCCGCCGTGGCGGCGATCTGCAGATTGCTGTCCAAGTGCAGCGTCATGCTCAAGCCAGGCGTCGGGCTGGCGCGGGCGATCTCGCGCTGGGTGACGCCCTGGACGTTCACCTCCACGCTGCTCATGCCCGGTTCGCCATGCAGCGACGCTTCGTAGAAGGCTTCCACGCCGCGCTTGCCGACGAGTTCCGTGGCGCGGTAGCGGCGCAAGTCCAGCCCGGCCAGATCATCCTTCGAGATGCGCCGCACGGAGCCGACGGCGTGCGCCATCAGCTGCCCCAAGGGATAGCTGCGCACCGTCTCCGGCTGGATGTCCACCCCGCCCAGGCGATGCCTGTTGACCTCAATGACCGCTCGTTCGCGCTCCTCGATGTTGCGCTTCACCGGCACCGGCGCCAGGCGGTGGCGCCGGCTGGCCCAGCGCTCGCGGAAGGCCGCGGTCTCGGCGGGAGAGAGGGATACCAGCGCCGCCACCTCGGCCAGCTTGGCATCGACGTCGGCGACGCGCTCCGCCACCATGACGATGGAATAGACGGTGCGGTTGTGCGCCAGCAGCTCGCCGTGGCGGTCGTAGATCAGGCCTCTGGCCGGCGCCAGCGCGATGCTCTGGAAACGGTTCTCGTCGGAGAGCGTTCGGTACTCGTCGTGCTTGGCCACCATCAGCCAGGCGAGGCGGAAGATCAGCAGGAAGAAGAGCAGCGCCAGGAGGACGACGAGCACGATCGTGCGCGACACGAACGCCGCCTGCTCCCGGTTCGCGTCCTTGACGCGCGGCTGCGCATCCATGGCCAGCAACATGGCGATCCACCCCGGCGCTACAGGCTCACGGCCGCGACTTCGAACGCGGCTACTGCCGGTGGTAGGGGTGGCCGTGCAGGATCGCCCACGCGCGGTACATCTGCTCGGCCACCAGCACCCGCGCCAGCTGATGCGGAAAGGTCAGCGCCGAGAGCGAAAGCACGCAAGCCGCACGGCTGCGCGTCTCCTGGCTGAAGCCGGCGCTGCCGCCGATCAGCAGCGCCACATCGCGGCCCGCCTGGCGCCAGTCGGCAAGGATCGCCGCCAACTGGCGGCTCGTAAGCGTCGCGCCCCGTTCGTCGAAGACCGCCATCGTCTCGCGCGGACGCAGGGCGCTCAGCAGACGCTGCTCGTCGCTCGCTCCCCGACGCGGCGGCACGACCACCAGTTCCAAGGCGCTCTCCGGCGGCAGCCGCCGGGCGTAGTGCGCAAATCCTTCCTCGATCCACGACGGGGCCTTGCCGACCGCAAGCAGACGCAGCTTCAAGCGGTCGCCGGCTCGGCCGCCGCCAGGTCCGCCGGGCCGCGTGCGTCGCGCGCTTGATGGACAGCCGGTTCGAGCGTCTCCCAGAGACGTTCGAGATCGTAGAAGGCGCGCGTTTGCGCGCGCATGACGTGAACCACCACATCGGCCAGGTCCACCAGAACCCACTCGCTGCGCTCGCGCCCCTCGGTGCCGAGCACGGCGACGCCGCGTTCCTTCACCGTTTGCAGCAAGTGGTCGACGATGGCGCGCACATGCCGGTTCGAGGTGCCGCTGGCGATCACCATGTAGTCCGTGACGTCGGTAAGCGACGCCACCGGCAGCGCCACCGCGTCGATGCCCTTGCGGTCAGCGATCGCAGCCATCGCCATGTCTTTCAGCGCCAAGGCGTCAACCACCGGTGCAGCGCCTCCTCCTGCAAGCACGCTCAGAGTCTACACGCAGCGACGGACGGGTGCGCCACGATGCCGCCGGTCATCCGCCGATGTCCGCTTCGCCCTCCCAGAGGTTGTGTACGTGTACTTCCTCCCCATCCCGGACTGCGACGTACTGGCCGGTTCGGATGCGGCGGATGGGGTATTCCGGCAGCTGCCAGCGCACGACGCAACGCTTGCCGAAAGTAACGCCAGCTTGGTGGAAATCGAGGTTGGCGTAGCCGTGCTCGATCCGCTGCGGCGGCAGGTCCGCCTCGCGCATCGGCACGACGTGCAGGAAGAAGGACGTGCGGCCGTCCGTTCCTTCGCAGTCGTCCGAGACGTAGAAGATGCGCCGGCCATGGACATGCACATCCATGCCGGACGCGATGACCGGTTCGCCGGCGGCCGCGAGCATGGCCGCCAGCGTCTTCTCGAAGGCGGCTCGGTCGAGGACGATCTCGCCGCTCCAGAGCATCGCATTCGCGCTGTCCCGCTGGCCGACGAGGATGTGGGAGAGGGGCATTCGCGGCATGCGGTAGCGGGCAATGCACTCGGCACCGTCATGCAGTGGTATGCCCAGACGTCCCACCGTAACGTGGCTTGTGTCCAGGGAGAGGACGCTGCCGTCAACCGGCGTGGCGTGCGCGAAGAGGCGTTCCGCGTCGCCGGCATGGCAATCGTCCTGCGCGAAGACGAGCCGCGAATCGGTCATGTACACGTCGTAGTGGTTCGAATCAAGCGCCAGATTGTCGGGCACGAGGTAGGACGCCAAGCGCGTGTCGACGACCTCGAACCTTCCTAGCGCTTGGTACTTGCGCTGGATGCTCGCCAGCCGAGGGATTTCTCGAGGTTCTCCCTCGCGGGGCCCCTCCCCGGCGAGCGGCCCCCGCTGAGGGCTCTCTTCATGCGAGGGGTACCCCCTCGCGCTCCCCGGCCGAGGGCTCTCGAAGGCGGCGTAGTATTCCGCCAGCGCCGCATCGCGCACGGCATCCGCCATGGCTGGCAGGCCGGCTTCCCGGCGCAGCCGCTCGTCGAGACAGGCGGCCGCCAGCCGGTTTCCGAGTTCGTTCCAGTGCCCGTCGTTCCGTAACCGGTAGGGAGACTCCTGCCAGTCGCGCTCGCGATGTCCTTCGTCGCGGCTTGCATAGCAAGCGTTCAAGTCGATCGCGCCGACGCCCGCTTCGTCGAGCAGCGGACGCACCCGCGGATAGTCGGGCTGCGTGGGAAGGAGGACAACGAGGAACCGGCCGCCGCTCTCCTCGACCTCGTCTCTCCAGCGCCGGATCAGCTGCCCGAATACCTTCAGACCGTGATCGAACAGGTCGTCCGTAGACGCGCCCCGCGTACGGCCCCCGACGTCGCGGTTGGCGCGCAGTTCGGCGAGGGTGCTGGAGACGTAGGGCGCGAGGCGACCAGTCGCGTCGAGCGCCAGGTAGGTCAGATGCAGCTTGGAGACGAACGGAACCCACCAGGCCGAGCCGCGCACTTCGCGCTGCCGCAGGCGTCCGTCGTCGTCGAGATCGAACAGCCCTTGGCGGGCGTGTTGCTTCAGGTCGTCGCCGTAGCAGGCGAACAGCACGTAGTCGAGGTGGTCCTTGGCGTCGAAGCTCTTGTAGGCGAAGTACGACTGCGCCGGCCCGTAGCCGCCCACGCCGAAGTTCAGCACGGTGAAGTCGCCGTCCAGGTTGAGCAGGTAGTCCAGTGGCTCGGTGAAGACGTAGGGCGCGTCCAAGTAGCCTCCCCTGACGAAGGAGTCGCCGAAGACGCCCACGGTGGTTGCGGAGAGGATGTCCGCGTCCGAGAAGTTCCGGTGCTGCCGCAGGCCGAGGTTGTTCATGTGGAAAGGATGACGACGCTTGGTGGCGGGATTGACCCGCCAGTCCCGCGTGTTCGGCAACGGGGCGTAGATGCGCAACTCGTCGGGCCGCAGTGCGCGTCCTTCCGCGACGTCGCGGTACTTCGGCAAGAACAGACGCAAGGCGGCTTCGCACAGCAAGAGTGCAAGGAGCAATGCCGCCGCCACGATGCAGTACCTTATGGTGCGATCCTCTTTGTTTCTTCGAGTGGAATCCGCGTGTGCCCTCGCCCATTCGCCAATTCGCGGTACTTGGTTTGCGCCTCGCTGGCACGTCTTTGGTCGGTGTCTTCAAATCACGCATCTGCCAAGGCATCATCCGTTGTCGAGTGGACGCGCCGTGCGCTTCGGCGACAGTGCGCAAGCCGTTTCCTTCGCCTGTTGGCGAAGTGGAAAGAGCGTGCTTGGTTCGCGCCCAACTGTCACATCGGAGCAGATCGCCTTGGCCAATGGACATGTTCACCGTGTCGCCCGGCTACCACACCTGTCTTTCAGCGCCAAGGCGTCAACCACCATTCAGCACCATTCAGCGCCTCCTCCTGCAGCACACGGAGAGTCTACACGCAGCGGCGGACGGGCGCGCCACAGCGCCACCGGTCATCCGCCGATGTCGGCTTCGCCCTCCCAAAGGTTGCGCAGGCGCAGTTCCGCCCCATCCCGGACTGCGACGTACTGGCCGGTTCGGATGCGGCGGATGGGGTATTCCGGCAGCTGCCAGCGCACCACGCAGCGCTCGCCGAAGGTCACGCCAGCTTGGTGGAAGTCTCTGTTGTCGTAGCCGTGCTCGATCCGCTGCGGCGGCAGGTCCGCCTCGCGCATCGGCACGACGTGCAGGAAGAAGGGCGTGCGGCCGTCCGTGCCTTCGCAGTCGTCCGAGACGTAGAAGATGCGCCGGCCATGGACATGCACGTCCATGCCGGACGCGATGACGGGCTCTCCAGCGGCCGCGAACATGCCCGCCAGCGTCTTCTCGAACGCGGTCCGGTCAAGGACGATCTCGCCGCTCCAGAGCATCGCCCTCGCGCTGTCCTGCTGGCCGACGAGGATGTGGGAGAGGGGCATTCGCGGCATGTAGTAGCTGGCGATGCACTTGCCATACTTGCCATCGTCGTGCAGGGGCATGCGGTGACGCCCCGTGGGGCCCATGGGATCCATGGACAGGCGGCTCGCGTGCGGGGGAAGAATGCCGCCATCGACTGGCGTTGCGTGCGCGAAGAGCCGGTCCGTGGCGTCGTCGGCATGGCAGTGGTCCTTCGCGAAAACGAGCCGGGAAGCGGTCAAGTACACGTCGTAGTGGCCTGTACCCGACAGGGCCGAGTCGAGCGTGAGATTGTCGGAGGAGAGGTAGGACGCCATGCGGGCGTCGGCTGCCTCGAATCCGCCCAGCGCCTGGTACTTGCGCCGGATGCTCTCGCCACCTGTGAGGACTCCTCTTCTCGGGGGGGGGGGGGGGGGGCTCGCGAAGGCGGCGTAGTACTCCGCCAGAGCCGCGTCGCGCACGGCCTCCGTCATCGCCGGCAGGCCGGCTTCCCGGCGCAGCCGCTCGTCGAGGCATGCGGCCGCCAGCCGGTTCCCGAGTTCGTTCCAATGCGGGTCGTTCCGCAAGCGGTAGGGCGACGCATGCCAGTCGCGCTCGCGATGCCCCTCGTCGCGGCTTGCGTAGCAGGCATTCAAGTCGATCACGCCGACGCCCGCTTGGTCGAGCAGCGCGCGCACCCGCGAATAGTGGGGCTGCGTGGGAAGGAGTGCCACGAAGAACCGGCCGCCGCTCTCCTTGACCTCGCCTCTCCACCGCTCGATCAGTTGCAGGAACATCTCCAGACTGCGGCCACGCAGAGTTGTTCGCGGGATGTGGATGCGCTGCGCGAAGAACCATGCGTCGTGGTTGGCTCGCAGTTCCGCAGCGACGCTCGAGAGGTAGGGCGCGAGGCGGCCAGTCGCGTCGAGCGCAAGGTACGTCAGATGCAGCTTCGAGGCGAACGGCACCCACCAGGCCGAGCCGCGCGCTTCGCGCTGCCGCAGGCGTCCGTCGTCGTCGAGATCGAACAGGCCATTGCGGACGAGGTCGTGCAAGTCGTTGCCGCCGAAGTAGGCGAACAGCACGTAGTCGAGCGCTTCCCTGGCGTGGAAGCTCCTGTAGGTGAAGTAGGACTGGGCCGGCCCGTAGCCGTCCATGCCGAAATTCAGGACGGTGAACTCGCCGTCCAGGTTGAGCAGGTAGTCGAGCGGCTCCGTGAAGACGTAGGGCGCGTCCAAGTAGCTTCCTCGGACGAACGAGTCGCCGAAGACGCCCACGGTGGTCGCGGAGAGGATGTCCGCGTCCGAGAAGTTCCGGTGCTGCCGCAGGCCGAGGTTGTTCATGTGGAAGGGAAAGCGCTCCCGGGTATCTGGATGGACCCGCCAGTCCCGCGTGTTCGGGATCGAAGCATAGAGGCGCAAGTCGTCGGGCCGCAGCGCGTGTCCGTCCGCGACGCCCCGGTACTTCGGGAAGAGAAGACGCAGCCCGACTTCGCACAGCAGCAGCGCGACGAGAACCGACGCCAATGCAAGACAGATCCGGGCCGCGACGTCGCCTCGGCAAGCGCTGCTCCTTCGCTTCACCTTCCCGTGTTCCTTCGGTCGCCGACGCCACCGCCCCGACGCGCATTCTCGATGTGCCTTTCTGATTTCACGACGCCACGAGCCACTCGAAAGATCGCGCCGTCGATGGTTTCGGCCACCGTCTCCACGCCCGGCAGAGCGCGAAGATCCGCATCATTGAAGTCGTAATTCGAATGGGCTTCGGCTGGTTTCAGCCAGACGACATAGGCGCCGTCTTCGATTCCTGCCAGAGACTGGCGCTTTTCGGCGAGGGTGGGATACTTCCCTCGAACATTGATACCGCTCTCCAAGGCGAGCAGACTGTGCAGCAAGCCGAACCTGTTGCAGTACACGCGGCCATCGACGGGATTCGCTCTGAGGTACGCGATTGTTTCGGATTGGTCCCATCGCACTGTGTTGAACGTATCGCCGACGAAGCCGGTCTTCAGTGCCTCGGTCGTAAGGTCGAGGCTCTTCCTCGCCCAGAGACCGAAATGTCCGAGGCAGACGACCAGAATCAGAGAAGCCGCCGCCCACTTGGCCACGCCGCGCCAGCCGCGAGCGCCGATGCGGCAGAATCGGTCGAACAGCCACGCCCCTAGGAGAAACAGCGAGACGTAGAGCGGCAGCAGGAAGCGCATCGCAATGCCGGAGGGATTGCCGACCCAGGAGACGACTAGGAGTATGAACGTCAGGTAGACCAAGGAGAACACTGCTAGAGGGCGCACCGACTCCCGCGATGTTGAAGATGCACCGGACGTCGGCGATGGCGAAGGGCTCGCTCTCCGCCCCACCGCCGTGTACACGCAAATCGCTACGCCTGCCGAGACCGCCAAGACGAACGACCACAGAAGAGAAGCGCCGATCCAGCCCGGCACGTTGGCGGGCATGACCGCCTCATGGAACAGCCCGGCGGCCTGTTCGAGCGACGTGAGCAGTGGTTGGCCGATCCGGGTGGCATCTCTGTCGTAGTCTCCGAAGAGCAAATAGTTGCGCGCGAACACGGTGCCCACGGGCGCCGCCGAGATGGCGCCGTAGACGGCGGCGCGGTTCAGTCTCTCTGCGAGGGTGCCTCCAGCGTACAGGAGCAGCACGAGCACTCCCGTGACGACGACGGCAATCCCGGCGTAGCGTGTCAAGGCTGCCAGGGCAGTGAACAGCGCGGCCAGCGCCAAGGGCTTCCATCGGACCTTCCGGTTGGAGAAGCTCTCCATCCGCATCAAGGCGAGAAGCGTGAACAGGACGAAGATGGCATCGGTCAAGATGAACGACGAGAAGTAGCCGAGGGGATAGGATGTCGCCAAGGCGAGCGCGGCGCCCATCGCCAGGAAGGGCGACCTTAAGCGACGGCGCAGCCAAAGGCCGGACACGAGGATGATCAGCCCGCAAGAGGCGACATTGACCAGGCGGCCCGCCTCCAGCGGTTCGATTCCGACAAGGCCGATCGCGGCCAGGAGCAAGGGAAAGAGGGGCGGCCATGGCAGGAGTCCGGCGCCTCTGAAATCCTGCAATCCCTCTCCTGCAATGAGGTTTTCGGCTGTGGACAGGTAGCTTACGGAATCCGCGCCGATGCCGGCGCCCATAGTGGACGTGCGGACCAGGACGTGAGCCGCACCGAGGATGGCCATGACGATCACGAACAAGGTCGAAACGGTCAAGCGGCGCATCGGACGTGTTTCTGCTGGAACGTCTTGCATCATGCGGCCGGCCCTGCTCCTTGCAAGCGATTTTCGCGTGTGTCTTTGATCGGCGTCTTCGATCACGCATCTGCCAAGGCATCATCCGTTGCCGAACGAACGCGCCTTGCGCTTCGGCGACGGTACACAGGCCGTTTCCTTCGCCTGCAAGGCGAAGTGGAAAGAGCGTACTTGGTTCGCGCCCGACTGTCACATCGCAGCACGTCATTCGCCGATGTCCGCATCGCCCTCCCAGAGGTTGCGCAGAAGCAGTTCCTCCCCGTCGCGGTCGAGCACATACTGGCCAGTTCGGATGCGGCGGATGGGATAGTCCGGCAACTGCCAGCGCACAACGCAGCGCTCGCCGAAGGTGACGCCGGCCTGGTGGAAATCGAGGTTGTCGTAGCCGTGCTCGATTCGCTCCGGCGGCATGTCGGCTTCGCGCATCGGCACGACGTGCAGAAAGAAGGGCGTGCGGCCGTCCGTGCCTTCGCAGTCCTTCGAGACGTAGAAGATGCGCCGGCCGTGGACATGCACGTCCATGCCGGATTCGATGACCGGTTCGCCGGCGGCTGCGAGCATAGCCGCCAGCGTCTTCTCGAAGGCGGCTCGGTCGAGAACGACCTCGCTGCTCCAGAGGATCGCCCTCGTGCTGTCCCGTTGGCCGACGAGGATGTGCGAGATGGGCATTCGCGGCATGTAGTACCTAGCATTGCATGTGCCATCGTCGTGCAGGGGCAAGCCAAGTCGCGCCATGGAAAAGTGGCTTGCGTGCGGGGGAAGGATGCTGCCGTCGACCGGCGTCGCGTGCGTGAAAAGGCGTTCGGCGGCGGCGGCGTGGCAGTCGTCGTTCGCGAAGACAAGCCGCGAATCGGTGAGGTACACGTCGTAGTGGTCCGAGTGGACCGCGAGATTGTCGGGGGCGAGGTCGGACGCCATGCGCGTGTCGGGGACCTCGAGGCCTCCCAGCGCTTGGTACTCGCGCCGGATGCGCTCCCGCTGAGGGCTATTTGCATGCGAGGGGTGCCCCCTCGCGCGCCGCTCGCTTGCGAGCGGCTCAAAGGCGGCGTAGTACTCCCCCAAAGCGTCGCCGGCGGCTTCCAAGGCTGGCAACCCGGCCTCCCGCCGCAGTCGCTCGTTCAGGCAGGCGGCTGTCAGCCGGTTTCCGCGTTCGTTCCAGTGCCCGTCGTTGTGCAGCCGGTAGGGCGACTCCAGCCAGTCGCGCTCGCGATGTCCTTCGTCGCGGCTTGCGTAGCAGGCGTTCAGGTCGATCGTGCTGACGCCCGCTTCGTCGAGCAGCGGACGCACCCGCGGATAGTCGGGCTGCGTGGGAAGGAGTACCACGAAGAACCGTCCGCCGCTTTCTTCCACCTCGTCTCTCCAACGCCGGATCAGCTGCCCGAATACCTTCAGACCGTGATCGAACAGGTCGTCCGGAGACGCGCTGCCCCGCGCGCGGCCCCCCGCGTCGCGGTTGGCGTGCAGTTCCGCGGCGAGGCCAGAGACGTAGGGCGCCAGGCGGCCGGTCGCGTCGAGCGCAAGGTACGTCAGATGCAGCTTTGAGGCGAACGGCACCCACCAGGCCGAGCCGCGCGCTTCGCGCTGCCGCAGACGTCCGTCGTCGTCGAGATCGAGCAACCCCTGACGGGCAAGTTGGTGCAGGTCGTCGCCGCCGTAGTAGACGAACAGCACGTAGTCGAGCGCCTCCCTGGCGTCGAAGCTCCTGTACGTGAAATAGGACTGCGCCGGCCCGTAGCCGCCCATGCCGAAATTCAGCACGGTGAAGTTCCCGTTCCCGTCCAAGTTGAGCAGGTAGTCGAGCGGCTCGGTGAAGATGTAGGGCGCGTCCAAGTAGCTTCCTCGAACGAAGGAGTCGCCGAAGACGCCCACGGTGGTCGCGGAGAGGATGTCCGCGTCCGAGAAGTTCCGGTGCTGCCGCAGGCCGAGGTTGTTCATGTGGAAAGGATGACGACGCTTGGTGGCGGGATTGACCCGCCAGTCCCGCGTGTTCGGGATCGAGGCGTAGATGCGCATGTCGTCGGGCTGCAGCGCGTGTCCTTGCGCGACGTCCCGGTACTTCGGAAAGAGAAGACGCAGCCCGGCTTCGCACAGCAGGGCTGCGAGGAGCACCGATACGAACACAAGGCAGAACCGTGCGGCGAGGTTCCCGTAGCGCATCTTCGTCTTCTTTCTAGGGATGAGGAGCGCTTGCGTTCCCGCGACCGCCAACCGCGAAGAGACCTCTCGGCGCCGTCATCCGTCGATCTCCGCTTCGCCCTCCCAGAGGTTGTGTACGAGCACTTCCTCCCCGTCCCGGACCACGACGTATTGGCCGGTTCGGATGCGGCGGATGGGATAGTCCGGCAACTGCCAGCGCACGACGCAGCGCTCGCCGAAGGTCACGCCGGCTTGGTGGAAATCCAAGTTGTCGTAGCCGTGCTCGATCCGCTCGGGCGGCAGGTCCGCCTCGCGCATCGGCACGACGTGCAGAAAGAAGGGCGTGCGGCCGTCCGTGCCTTCGCAGTCGTCCGAGACGTAGAAGATGCGCCGGCCGTGGACATGCACGTCCATGCCCGATTCGATGAGCGGTTCGCCGGCGGCCGCGAGCATGTCCTCGAGCGTCTCCTCGAACGCGACTCGGTCGAAGACGACCTCGCCGCTCCAGAGAATCGCCTTCGTGCTGTCTCGTTGGCCAACGAGGATGTGGGAGATGGGGAATGCGGGCACGACCCATCTCGCAATGCACCTACCCTCTTTCTTCAAGGGCGGGAAGCGGGTGCTCAACGAATAGTAGCTCGAGTTCGGGGAGAGGACGCTGGCGTCGACGGGGAGCGCGTGTGCGAAAAGGCGTTCCGTGGCGTCGTCGGCATGGCAGTCGTCGTTCGCGAAGACGACCTCCTGGCCGTGAACGTACACGTCGTAGTGGGCCTGTCCCGACAGGGCCGAGTCGATCACGAGATTGTCGGGGACGAGGTAGGACCCGATCCGCGCGTCGGCGGCCTCGAAACCTCCTAGGGCCTGGTACTTGCGTCGGATGTCCTCGCCGGCAGAGTCATCGGCCAAGGGCTCGAAGGCGGCGTAGTACTGGTCCAGAGCGGCGTCGCGCGCCGGCTCCGTCATGGCCGGCAGCCCCGCCTCTTGGCGCAGCCGTTCGTCTAGGCAGGCTGCCGCCAGCCGGTTCGCGAGTTCGTTCCAGTGCCCGTCGTTCCGCAAGCGATAAGGCGACTCCTGCCAGCCACGCTCCCGATACCTTTCGTCGCGCCTTGCGTAGCAGGCGTTGAGGTCGACCACGCCCACTCCCGCTTCCTCCAGCACCGGACGCACCCGCGGGAAATCGGGCTGCGTGGGCAGGAGGACCACGAAGAACCTTCCGCCGCTCTCTTCCACCTCGTCTCTCCAGCGGCCCATCAGCTTGCCCAACACGTCCAGACCATGCTCGACAAGGTCGTCCGGAACGTATGGTGCCTTGTAGAACCAAATGTCGCGGCGTCGCCGCAGTTCCTCGGCAGCGCTGGAGACGTAGGGCGCGAGGCGGCCGGTGGCGTCGAGCGCCAAGTAGGTCAGGTGCAGCCTGGAGACGAACGGCACCCACCAGGCGGAGCCCCGCGCTTCGCGCTGCCGCAGCCGTCCGTCGTCGTCGAGATCGAACAAGCGGTTGCGAACGAGGGCCTTCAGGTCGTTGCCGCCGAAGTAGACGAACAGCACACGGTCGAGGGCCTCCCTGGCATGGAAGCTCCTGTACGTGAAGTAGGACTGCGCCGGCCCGTAGCCGCCCATGCCGAAGTTCAGCACGGTGAACTCACCGTCCAGATTGAGCAGGTAGTCGAGCGGCTCCGTGAAGACGTAGGGCGCGTCCAAGTAGCTTCCTCGAACGAAGGAGTCGCCGAAGACGCCCACGGTGGTTGCGGAGAGGATGTCCGCGTTCGAGAAGTTCCGGTGCTGCCGCATGCCCAAGTTGTTGGTATGGAAGGGGTGACGACGCTTGGTGTCTGGATGCACCCGCCAGTTGCGCATGTTCGGCGACGAAGCGAAGATGCGCATGTCGTCGGGCTGCAGCCGTCCCTCCGCGACATCCCGGTATTTCGGCAAGAAAAGGCGCAACGCGGCTTCGCACAGCAAGAGCGCAAGGAGCGCCGACGCGGCCAGAAGGCAGTACTTCGCGGCGAGGTCCTTTCTTCGCTTGCTGACCATGTAGGAAGAGCGTACTTGGTTCACGCTTGTCGCCTCAACGCCGCAGGTCAGCTGAGTCGGCTTCGCCTTCCCAGAGGTTGTGCAGGAGCAGCTGTTCCCCGTCGCCCCCGTCGCGGACTTGGACGTACTGGCCGGTTCGGATGCGATCGGATAGTCGGGCAGCTGCCAGCGCACGACGCAGCGCTCGCCGAAGGCCACGCCGGCCTGGTGGAAGTCCAAGTTGTCGTAGCCGTGCTCGACCCGCTCTGACGGCAGGTCTTCCTCGCGCATCGGCACGACGTGCAGAAAGAAGGGCGTACGGCCATCCGTTCCTTCGCAGTCCTCCGAGACGTAGAAGATGCGCCGGCCGTGAACATGCACGTCCATGCCGGATTCGATGACCGGTTCGCCGGCGGCTTTCCAAGGCTGGCAACCCGGCCTCCCGCCGCAGTCGCTCGTTCAGGCAGGCGGCTGTCAGCCGGTTTCGGCGTTCGTTCCAGTGCCCGTCGTTGTGCAGCCGGTAGGGCGACTCCAGCCAGTCGCGCTCGCGATGTCCTTCGTCGCGGCTTGCGTAGCAGGCGTTCAGGTCGATCACGCCGACGCCCGCTTCGTCGAGCAGCGGACGCACCCGCGGATAGTCGGGCTGCGTGGGAAGGAGTACCACGAAGAACCGTCCGCCGCTTTCTTCCACCTCGTCTCTCCAGCGCCGGATCAGCTGCCCGAATACCTTCAGACCGCGATCGAGCAGGTCGTCCGACGTGGCGGTGCACACCGCCCCGCGCGTCGTGATTGGCGTGCAGTTCCGCGACGACGCTGGAAACGTAGGGGGCGAGGCGGCCAGTCGCGTCGAGCGCAAGGTAGGTCAGATGCAGCTTCGAGGCGAACGGCACCCACCAGGCGAGCCGCGCGCTTCGCGCTGCCGCAGCCGTCCGTCGTCGTCGAGATCGAGCAACCCTCGGCGGGCGAGTTGGTGCAGGTCGTCGCCGCCGAAGTAGACGAACAGCACGTAGTCGAGCGCCTCCCTGGCGTCGAAACTCTTGTACGTGAAGTAGGACTGCGCCGGCCCGTAGCCGCCCACGGTGGTTGCGGAGAGGATGTCCGCGTCCGAGAAGTTCCGGTGCTGCCGCAGGCCGAGGTTGTTCATGTGGAAGGATGACGACGCTTGGTGGCGGGATTGACCCGCCAGTCCCGCGTGTTCGGGATCGAGGCGTAGATGCGCAAGTCGTCGGGCTGCAGCGCGTGTCCTTGCGCGACGTCCCGGTACTTCGGAAGAGAAGACGCAGCCCGGCTTCGCACAGCAGGGCTGCGAGGAGCACCGATACGAACACAAGGCAGAACCGTGCGGCGAGGTTCCCGTAGCGCATCTTCGTCTTCTTTCTTCTAGGGATGAGGAGCGCTTGCGTTCCCGCGACCGCCAACCGCGAAGAGACCTCTCGGCGTCGTCATCCGTCGATCTCCGCTTCGCCCTCCCAGAGGTTGTGTACGTGTACTTCCTCCCCGTCCCGGACCACGACGTATTGGCCGGTTCGGATGCGGCGGATGGGATAGTCCGGCAACTGCCAGCGCACGACGCAGCGCTCGCCGAAGGTCACGCCGGCTTGGTGGAAATCCAAGTTGTCGTAGCCGTGCTCGATCCGCTCCGGCGGCAGGTCCGCTTCGTGCGTCGGCACGACGTGCAGGAAGAAAGGCGTGCGGCCGTCCGTGCCTTCGCAGTCGTCCGAGACGTAGAAGATGCGCCGGCCGTGGACATGCACGTTCATGCCGGACGCGATGACGGGCTCCCCGGCGGCCGCGAGCATGGCCGCCAGCGTCTTCTCGAAGGCGGCCCGGTCGAGGACGATCTCGCCGCTCCAGAGCATCGCCTTTGCGCTGTCGCGTTGGCCGGCGAGGACGTGGGAGATGGGGAATCGGGGCATGGCCCACCTCGCAATGCACCGGCCCTCTTCTTGCAGGGGGGGGTAGCGGGCGTACAAGGGAAGGTAGCTCTGGTCGGGGTCGAGGATGCTGCTGTCGACCGGCGTCGCGTGCGCGAGAAGGCGTTCCGTGGCGTCGTCGGCGTGGCAGTCGTCGTTTACGAGAATGAACCGGCGGCCGTCGGCGTACACGTCGTAGTGGCCTGTACCCGACAGGGCCGAGACCGCGAGCTTGTCCGGCGCGAGGTAGGACTCGATACGCGGCGCCAACGTTCCTCGGGGCGTCACGTCCAGCGCCTTCAAGCCCGGGTACGCTGGCGGATACCTGAACGCTCGATAAACCAAGTTTCTCCAAACCGTGCGCTCGAAAATCCCCCCTTCCCCGAGGACCTCGTACGGTACTGCGTCCCCTTGAAACAACCGCTCTCCCATCACGACGGGCGAGACGTAGCGCCACACCTCCCTGCCTTCGGGCGTGACCTCGAACAGCGTGCCCTGGAAGCCAGAGGCGATGAGCGTGTTGCCGTTCTCCAGCCGCTGCGCGTTCGAGGCGCGGTATGAGAGGAAATCGCCGGGCGGGTCGGCCACGTACCGCCATGCCGGCGCAGACGGCGGATGCGGCTCGCCGGCCGGCCATGCGCCGAACTTCGCGTCGCGCAACGGATAGTCCAGCTCCAACACCTCCGAGTGGTCGCGGCGCAAGCCGCCGAACTCGTCGCCGTTGTTGAAGAGCAGGATGTTGCCGGCGCCGGGCAACCCCTCTGGAATCCAGTGCGCGGCGTGTGGCCAGAAGAGCAGCTGGTCGGCGACCGTGCCCGCCCCATGCGCCCGCGGGTTTCCCCAGCGCCAGAGCAGATCGCCGCCGCGGCCGTGGCGCCCGCCCGAACGGCCCAGCGATTCCTCGGCGGTCGTGCTGTGGTCCACCACCCACAGCTCGCCGAAGTGGCGTGCGAGGAACAGGACATGGTCCGCCTCCGCGTGGTAGTCGATGGCGTTCGAGTGCAGCCAGTCCTTCCACATCCAGCGCTCGACCTTCGCCGCGCGCTCAAGCGGCTCGAGCAGGAAGTTGAGGTCGATGCGCCCGGGATGCTCGGCGGGGCGGCCGTAGTTCGGCTTGGCGGGGTCGAAGTCCTGCACGAGGTGGTCCCACGGCGACCACCGCCAGACGACTTCGCCGCCGGACGGCGGCTCGGGCCGGATTTCCACCAAGTGATCGACCACGAGGCCGTCGGGGCCGACGAAGGCAGGGTCGGCGCCGGCGCGGATGACTTCCTCGCGCGACTTGGTGGAACGGAGCAGGAGCAGCACGTTGCCGTTCGGCAGCAGCACATGGTCGTGATGGACACAGCCGGCCGCCGCATACCGCCAAACCACGTCGCCGTCCGGACGCATCCACGCGATGTCGCCCCCGGTCGGAATCCCGCAATCCCGCGCCGCATCCTCCAGAATCACCATCAGATCGCCATTCGGCAGCAACTCGGCACCGGGGAAGTGGATGTGTTCCGGCAGCTCCCATCTATGCACCACGTAGCCCGCGTTGTCGATCAAGAAGACCGGCCCCGCACGGGTGCCGAACAACGTGTATCCCGCGGACGCGCCGGGGTCGTTCCGGTGCAGCCCCACTCGGATCTCCTTCGAGGGGCTGAGGGCTTGGTCAGATGCGATCGAGTAGACGACCAAGAGGGCCGCAAGGACAGCGCCTGCTAGGCGGAGGCGTAGCTTCAAAATGGCACCCGCCACGATCACACCTCCAGCACGGCGTAGCTTAGGCACGGTAACCACTCGTTTCTCGTCACTTGCCGTCCGACGGGCCGCCGGCACCGTCCAGTCCGTTGCGCCGAACATAGTGCCAGACTTGGCGACGGAAGCAATGCACGCGGGTCGTTCGGGGAGGGCCCCATCCGTGCTGTTCCATGCTGCTCCCTTTGGCCGGGGGCACTGCGTCTTGAGCGCTTGCGCCCATCCGCCGCTTGGCTGGCGTCCAATTATGTAGACTGCGGCTTGAGGTCGCCCCTGTAAAGGCAAGGAGATTCCATGTTCATCGGCCACTTCACCGAACGCCCGTACCAAGATCCGAGCTCCGGCTACTTCGGCGCCACCGGGCGCAGCATCATGGACCTCGGCATGTCCAACGCCAGCTACGACCCCAGGCTCGGCGCCGACCTCTACAACCGCTACTTGGACGAGCGCGTCTTCGCCGAGGAGATGGGCTTCGACGGCCTGATGCTGAACGAGCACCATTCCACGCCGTTCTGCATGGGCGGCGTGATGAACCTGGAGGCGGCGATCCTGGCGCGCATCACGCGCCGCGCCAAGATCGTGCTGCTCGGCAACATCCTGCCGATCTGGGACGATCCGCTGTTTCTCGCCGAAGAACTGGCCGAGATCGACATGATCTCCCGCGGCCGCCTCGTCACCGGCTGGGTGCGCGGCACGGGCCGCGAGAGCGTCGCCCACAACGCCGTGCCGCCCTACAACTGGGAGCGCTTCCAGGAGGCGCACGACTTCATCGTCGAGGCGTGGACGAAGCCCGGCCCGTTCCGCTGGGAGGGCGAGCACTACCACTACCGCTACGTGAACCCGTGGGCGCGCCCGTACCAGGCGCCGCATCCGCCGATCTGGATTCCCGGCGTGATGAGCCGCAACACCGTGGCCTGGGCAGCCAAGCACCGCTATCCGTATCTGATGCTGGCCACCGAGCTGCAGCCTACGGTGGAATCCTTCGCCTACTACGACGAAGTGGCGGCCCAGGAGGGCTTCGAGGCGGGCACGCAGCATCGCGGCTACCTGTTCAAGGTGCATGTGGACGAGACCGAGGAACTCGCCGAAGCGGCCGGCCGGAAGTACGTCCAGGGGCCGAGCAATCCCTTCCTCGAAGGCAACCAGGGCATCGTGCGCCCGTTCATCCAGAACCTGCCCGGCCTCACCCAGCGCAACAACCTGCTGCCGACGATGAAGAGCTTCGCCGCCGCGGCGTCCAGGGGCCGCGCCGGGCAGCACCTCAAGGAACAGGGCAAGCAGGGGAAAGAGCAGGAACAAGCGCCGCCGCCCCCGCCGCCGAAGGACATCTACAAGGACCAGACGGAGAAGCTCTCGATCATCTCCGGCACGCCGGACACGGTGATCCCGAAGGTGCGCCACGTGCTGGAGACCATCCGCCCGGGCACCATCTTCTTCTGGGACGGCGACGGCGCCATGAGCCACGACGACCAGATGCGCAGCCTGCGGCTGATGGGCTCGGACGTGATCCCCGCGGTGCGCGAAATCGGCGCGGAGCTCGGCCTTGAGGGCCCGTTCGAGGCCGACCCGACCGGCGCCGCGCCGCCGGACGATGCCGACGGGGCGGATCAAGCGAAACAGACCGGCGAGAAGGAGGCCAGCGCATGAAGGTCAGCATCGGCATCGGCGGCGCCGCATCGAACGCGCAACGCGATTTCCAGGAACACGTCGCGTTCGTCACGGAGGCCGAAAAGCTCGGCGTGGACGCCGCGTGGAGCGCCGAGGCATGGGGCCAGGACGCCGTGACGCCGCTCGCCTATCTGGCGGCGCGCACGGAGCGCATCCGCCTCGGCACCGGCATCATGCAGATCAGCGCCCGCACGCCGAGCATGACGGCCATGACCGCGCTCAGCTTGGCGGCGATTTCGGGAGACCGCTTTCTGCTCGGCCTCGGCGTCAGCGGCCCGCAAGTGGTCGAGGGCTTGCAGGGGCGTCCGTTCCGCGCCCCGTTGACGCGCCTGCGGGAAACCGTCGACATCGTGCGGCTGGCCTTCGCTGGCGAACGCATCCGCTACGACGGCAAGCACCATCGCCTGCCGCTGCCGGGCGGCGAGGGCAAGGCGCTGCGGCTCGCCCAGGGCGCCAATCCGAACATCCCGATCTATCTGGCCACACTCGGCCCGAAGGCGCTCGTCTACACTGGCGAAGCCGCGGACGGCTGGCTCGGCACGTCCTTCGTGCCGAACGCCGCCGACGCCCATCTCGCGCACATCCGCCAAGGCGCTCAAGCCGCCGGCCGGTCCATGCGCGACATCGACATCCAAGTGGGCGGCACCGTGGGCTTCGGCGACGCCGAGGAACTGGCGGCGCCCTTGAAGATGGGCCTCGCCTTCACGCTCGGCGCGATGGGTTCCGCCGCCACCAACTTCTACAACGACGCCTACAAGCGTTCCGGCTGGGAGTCCGTCGCCCGGGAAGCGCAGGCGCTGTGGGTGGCCGGGCGGCGCGACGCCGCGGCGCAGGCGATTCCCACCGAGATGGTGCTGGCCGGCAACCTGCTCGGCAGCGAAGCCGACGTGCGCGAACGCCTGGCGACCTACCGCGACGCCGGCGTGACGACGATCCGCCTCTCGCCCGTGGGCCGCGACCTCACCGAGCGGTTGGACACCCTCGGGCGCGCCATGGCCCTGCTGTAGGGGAATGTAGGCGTCAGGAGCGGCTCGGAAACGCCGAGACCAGCGCGGCCAGCCGCTCCGGCTGCTCCAGCTCCACGACGTGGCCGGCGTCCTCGACGACTTCGATTGTCGCGTCTGGAATGGTCGCTTGGTAGCGTTCGGCGCACTCGAAGGGCACCACCTTGTCGTGCCGGCCCCAGACGAGCAGCGTCGGCAGGCGCATGTCGCCGAGCAGCGGTTCGAGGCGGCGATTGAACATGTAGGGCTTCCACGTCACCCGCGCCGTCATCTCCCGGGAGAAGTCCCACAGGTCGCGCATCTCGTCCGAGGGCTCTTCGCCGATGCAGGCGACGCAGGCGTCCGCGTTGGCAAAGCTCTCCTCGATGTACTTGCGGTGGGAGAGCATCATCTGATCGAGGATCTCGCCCTGCTGCGGCTGCAGGCCGGCGGCGCCGACGAGAACGAGGGCGTCCAAGCGGGCCGGGTTCATCGCCGCCAGTTCGGCGGCCACGAAGCCGCCGAAGCCGAGGCCGAGGAGCGTTGCGCCTTTGACGTCCAGCGCGTCGAGGACGCGCCCAATGACGATGGCGATGTCGCGTGGTTCCCGGGCCCAGACGGGGCGTTCCGAACCGCCCCAGCCGGGCATGTCCGGCACCGCAACGCGACGTCCGGCGGCGGCAAGCTGCTCGTGGAAGGGCAGCCAGCCCGGGCTGCCCCAGCTGTGGTGGAGAACCACGATTGGCTTTCCGGCGCTCTCCCCGGTGGCCTCAAGCAGTTTGACCTTGCCGGTGGCAAGCGGAATCTCCCGCTCGGCGTAGGGCACTTCGACCTCCTCGCATCCCGAACCGAGTGTACCCCAAGGCGCGAGTGCCCCCGCGCACCGCGGCGCGTATCATCGCGACGATGGATCGGGTGCTGGAAATCGGCGGCTACGCCGCGGGCTATTGCGGACGGCTGTTCGCCCAATCCGGCTGCGAGGTGGTGCGCGTGGAGTCGCCGCCGCCGCCGGCGTGGGTGAGCCGCCAGGCGCTGGACGTCTACCTGCACGCCGGCAAGCAGCGCGCGACGATGCCAAGCCCGGCGCGGCTGGCCGAGATGGCAGCCGAAGCGCAAGTGGTCGTCGTCGAGGCGGACAGCGCCGATGCCGCCGCGGCGCTTGGCGTCGACGACTGGCAAACGCCCGTCAAGGCCGTCGTCACGCCCTTCGGCCGCAGCGGGCCGAAGCGCAATTGGCGCGCCACGCCGCACGTGCTGCTGGCCATGGGCGGCTACACCAATCTGATGGGCGATCCGGGGCGCGCGCCGCTGTCGCTGCCCGGCCACTACGTGGAGTTCCAAAGCGGCGGCTTCGCTTTCGCCGCGGCCAATGCGTGTCGCTTGGCCGAGGAGGCCAACAGCATCGACATCGGCATGTTGGAAGTGGTGATGGCGCTCAGCCAGTTCACCACGGTGATGTGGCACTGCGGACGCGCCGTTCGCTCCCGCCACGGCAACGACTTCTGGTCCGTCGTGCCCACCAACCTGTTTCGCTGCGCCGACGGCTGGGCGTACATCAACATCGTGCCGACGTTCTGGGATTCGTTCACGGTCTTCCTCGAACGCCCGCAGCTTCTTCTCGACGAGCGCTTCGCCAGCAACGAGGCGCGCATGCAGAACCGCGACGCCCTGCATGCCATCGTCGCCGAGGCGCTGGCCGGGCGCGGCAAGGCGGAGATTGGCCGGCGCGCGGAGGAATGCCGCATTCCGCTCGGCGTGGTGCATTCCTTCGACGACGTGCTGGACGACGCGCACCTGGCGGCGCGCGACGTCTGGCAGACCATCGACGCCGCCGAGCACGGCGCCGTGCGTTCGCCGCGCCCGTCCTGGCGCATCCACGGCGCGCCCAGGCCCTCGCCCGAGCTCTCCGCCGTCGATGGCTGACGGCCCGCTGCGCGGCCTGCGCATTCTCGATCTCACCCACGTCTGGGCGGGGCCGTTGGCGACGCGGATGCTCGCCGACCTCGGCGCCGAGGTGGTGAAGATCGAAGCGCCGATGGGCCGCGGGCCGCGCCGGTACCGCGGCGGCCTGCCGCTCGGCGGCTGGCTGGGCGGTGCGCCGCCGGCGGACGAGCCGTGGAACGTCAACGCCATCTTCGTGAAGCTGCAGCGCAACAAGAAGAGCGTGGCCGTGGACTTGAAGACGAAAGCCGGCCGCGCCGTGTTTCTCGATCTCGTGGGGAAGGCGGACGTGGTGATGGAGAACTTCAGCGCCCGCGCCATGCCGGCCCTCGGCCTTGGCTACGCGCAGCTGGCCGAAGCCAACCCGAAAATCATCTACGTCGCCATGCCCGGCTACGGCACCAGCGGCCCCTACCGCGACCGCGTGGCCTTCGGCCCCACCGTGGAGCCGATGTCGGGCCTGACCACGGTGATGGGCTACTCGCCCGAGGAACCCCGCAACACGGCGATGGCGCTGATGGACCCCATCACCGCGGTCAACGGCGCCGCGGCGGTGCTCGACGCCGTGCGCCGTCGCCAGCGCACCGGCGAAGGCGCGTTCGTGGAGCTGTCGCTGCACGAAGGCGGCGTGGCGTTCTGCGGGCCGTGGCTCGTCGAAGCGCAGCTGGGCCGGCAGCCAATCGCCCGCATCGGCAACCGCCATCCGGCGATGGCGCCCCACGGCGTCTACCCGTGCGCCGGAGAAGACGCCTGGATCGCGCTCTCTTGCCGCGACGACGACGAGTGGCGCGCGTTGTGCGGCGTGATCGACGGCCTGCCCGAGGACGCGGACTTGCAGCAGCGGTTCGCTGCCCACGACGACATCGACGACGCAATCGCCGCGTGGACGCGCCGCCACCCGAAGGACGCCGCCGCCGAGACGCTGCAAGCCGCCGGCGTGCCGGCCGGGCCGGTGAACATCACCCCGGACATGACCGCCGACGCCCAAGTGCGTTCGCGCGGCTTTTTCGTGCCATTGGAAGCGGGGCCGACGCCCATGCCCGGCAATCCGATCAAGATGGCCGGCATCGCCAGCGCCGACTGGACGCCGTGTCCGCGCCTCGGCGCCGACAATCGCAGCGTGCTGCAGAGCTGGCTCGGCTACGACGAGAAGCGCATCGCGGCGCTGGAAGCGGCCGGCGTGCTGGTGGACAAGCCGCCGAAATAGCGGTGCGCGCTTGGCGGGCTCTTGGCGCCAGGCTTGGAACGAACGCGTTGGCGTGAACCGAACCGCGCCGGCGGCCCCCGCGCAGGATGGAGGAGGCGTTGGAAATCGGTCTCTTGCAGATCGTCGCACTGGCGCTGATCCAAGGCGTCTCGGAGTTTCTGCCGATCTCCAGTTCCGCGCATCTGATCCTGCCGTCGGCGCTGTTGGATTGGCCGGACCAGGGCTTGGCTTTCGACGTGGCCGTTCACGTCGGCACGCTGCTGGCGGCGATCGTCTACTTTCGGCGCGAGCTCCGCGGCATCGCGGCGAGCGGTTGCGCTCTCCTGCTGCGCGGCGCGCGCGACGACAACACGGCGCTTCTGGCGCGTCTCGCCGTCGCCACGCTGCCCATCGCCGTCGCCGGCGCCGTCTTCAAGGAACCGATCGAGGCGCACCTGCGCACCACCACCATGATTGGCACGACGACGTTGGTCTTCGGCCTGGCGCTGTGGTGGGCGGATAGCCGACGGCGCAAGCGCGGCGGCACGGCTTCGCTGCCGACCTTGGGGCAGGCGTTGCTGATCGGCGGCGCGCAGGCGTTGGCGCTGCTGCCGGGCACGTCGCGCGCCGGCATCACTATCGCCGCGGCGCTGGCGCTCGGCTTCGCCAGGACGGCGGCGCTGCGCTTCTCGTTCCTGCTGGCCATTCCGGCGATTGCCGGCGCGGCGTTGCTCACCGGGCTCGAAGCCGGCGCCGGAGACGCGCTGCCGTGGATTGACTTGGCGCTCGGCTTCGCCGTGGCGGCGGCGTGCGCGTTCCTCTGCATCGGCGCCTTCATGCGCTTCGTCGAGCGCATCGGCATGGCGCCGTTCGCGATCTATCGCGTGCTGCTCGGCGTTGCCCTGCTGGTGTTCTTCTAGGCGGCGCTCGGCCCTTCAGAACGGAATGTCGTCCTCGAAGTCGTCGTCCGCCGGCGGTGGCGGGGGCGCTTGTCGCGCCGGCGCCGGGCCGCGGGGCTGTTGGCCATAGCCGCCGTCGGGAGGGCCGTCGGGCGCGCCCCGCGCCTCTTGTCCGTAGCCTTGGCCGTCTCCGCCGCCGCGGCCGTCCAGCATCTGCATTTCGCGGGCTACGACTTCCGTCGAGTAGCGGGTCTGGCCGTCCTGCCCTTCCCAGGAGCGGGTCTGCAGGCTGCCCTCGATGTAGACCTTCGACCCCTTGCGCAGGTACTCGCCGCAGATCTCCGCCAAGCGGCGAAAGCAGACCACGCGGTGCCACTCGGTGCGCTCGCGCCGTTCGTTGGTGGCGCGGTCCGTCCAGCTCTCGCTGGTGGCGACGGAAAACGATGCGATGGGCTGCTGCGCCTGCGTGTAGCGCATTTCCGGGTCGCGCCCCAGATTGCCGATCAGGATGACTTTGTTGATGCCTCGCGCCATGACTTCCCCTTGCCGCACAACCGATGCACGAAAAGTCTAGCGCATCGCCGTGGCGGCGCGATGGGCGATTGCCCCGGCGCCATGTGCGAAATCGGCACTGCCGCGTGTAAGCCTTGGCGCACATGGTGCATGGACGACTTCCCACAACCACGGCCACATGGCCGCGGTCTCGCGAGCGACGTTTGATTAGGCGCTAAACTTGGGGCGAACATGAACCCCCAGACCATCGACAAGACGCGGCAGGCGACGAGCGAAGACGCGGCGCTGGAGTTCTCCGCCTGGCTCCGCTCAGCTGCCGGGGAGCGCCTGCTGGAAGTGGAGAGGCCGCCCTTGCGCGATTCGGTGCGCCGCTTCCACGGCGATGCCGCGCTGTGGATCGGCACCACGGCGCGGCTCTTGGACACCACCGCGAGATGCCTGGTGCGCGAGCGGTTCTTTGCGACGTGCTGCCTGCCGGAAACGGAGTCGGCGAGCGGCTTGGCGGAGAGTGCGCCATGCGGCTTCAAGGTCGTGCGCACCTTGCCGGCCAAGCTGCCGTTTCCTTCCGCGAGCGTGGACGGGGTGGTTCTGCACCACGCGCTGGAGACCGAGCACGACCGGCGCTCCACGCTGCGCGAAGCGGCGCGGGTGCTGCGCCCCGGCGGACGGTTGCTGCTGCTTGGCGTCAATCCGTCGAGCCTGTGGCTGCTCGCCAAGCCCTTCGCTGTGTTCCGGCGCTTGAAGCCAGTGGCCGTGCCGCGCCTCAAGGACTGGCTGGCCGTGCTCGGCCTGGAGCAGGATGCCAAGACGCGCTACCTCAACTACCGCTCGGTGCTGCCCTTGGCGCTGCGCGGCAAGGCCTGCGAACAGGCGAGCGGCTGGCTGAACCGCCTGCAGGCGCCGATCGGCGGGGTGTATCTCATCGCCGCCACCAAGGTCGCGCCCGGCTACATCTCCGAGCGCCGCCGGATGGCCAGCGCAGCGGCCGACGCACGCCAGTCCGCGTTGCCCAATCCCGCGACCCGACAGCCGGCGCGGGAATGAGCGACGTGGAGATCTTCACCGACGGCGCCTGCCGCGGGAATCCCGGGCCGGGCGGCTGGGCCGCGCTGCTGCGCTACCCGGGCGGAGAACGCGGCGGCACCGGCGAGGCCGAGCGCTGCATTCGCGGCTGCGAGGCCAGCACCACCAACAACCGCATGGAGCTCACCGCGGCCATCGAAGGATTGCAGGCCCTCGCCCAGCCCAGCCGCGTGTCGCTCACCACCGATTCGCAGTACGTGCGCCTCGGCATCACGCGCTGGATCAAGGATTGGAAGCGGCGCGGCTGGAAGCGGGCGGACAAGCGCCCGGTCCTGAACCGCGATCTGTGGCAGCGGCTGGACGCCCTGAACCAGCGCCACGAGGTGGTCTGGCACTGGGTCAAGGGGCACAGCGGCCACGCCGAGAACGACGCCGTGGACCGCGCCGCCAATCTCGCCATCGACCAGATGCTGGCGGACGAAGGCGCCGTGCGCTGATGCGCCAGGTGGTGCTCGACACCGAGACCACCGGTCTCGAACCGGAACGCGGCCACCGGGTGGTCGAGGTGGGCGCCGTGGAGATCGTCGACCGCCGCCTCACCGGCCAGCACCTGCAGCTCTACGTCAATCCGGAGCGCGACATCGACGACGCGGCCTTCGAGATACACGGCCTCGACGCCAATACGCTGGCCGACAAGCCCAGGTTCCGCGAAGTGGCGGAGCGCTTTCTCGCTTTCGTGAAGGACGCGGAAGTCATCATCCACAACGCCCCCTTCGACGTCTCCTTCATCGACTTCGAGCTCTCAATGCTCGACCGCGATGGCGCCAAGACGATGCAGGAACTCTGCACGGTGACGGACTCGCTCGCGCTCGCCCGCAGCAAGCATCCGGGGCAGAAGAACAGCCTCGACGCGCTGTGCCGACGCTACGGCGTGGACAACTCGGCGCGCGAGCTGCACGGCGCGCTGCTCGACGCGGAGATTCTGGCGGACGTCTACTTGGCCATGACCGGCGGCCAGATGTCGCTGTTCGGCGAGGGCGGCGACAGCCGCGCGGAACGCGCCGCGGACGAGTTCCTGCGCCTGCCCGAAGACCGTGCCCCGCTGCCGGTTCTGCTGGCGACGCCGGAGGAACTCGCGGCGCACGAGGCCTATCTTCGAACCCTCGACGAGGCGGCGGAGAACGGCGCCGTGTGGCTGCGCCTGGCGGATGCACCGGCGGCTGCCCAAGCGCCGGTCTAGGAACGTTCGCCCGACTTTAGGAAACGCGGCGCTCTGCCGCGACTTCGTAGCCGTTCATCGTCACCACGCACTTGCCCACCACGTCGCGGTTCTGCAGCATCCGCATCGCGTCCACGGCGCTCTCCAAGGGGAAGCCGGCGCACACGTGGGGGTCGATGGCGCCGCTTTCGGCGAGTTCCCGCAGCGCTTGCTGGTTGCGTCGCCCAAGCTGCGGATCGCGGCGGCCGATTTCGCCGGCGCGCACGCCGATCACCGAGATGCTCTTGATGAGAATGAGATTGACCGGCGCTTGCGGCCATTGGCCGCTGGTGAAGCCGATGGTCAGCAGGCGTCCGCGCCAGTTGATGCAGCGCATGGATTCGTCGAACACGCTGCCGCCCACCGGGTCGTAGATCACGTCCGCCCCGCCGCCGCCGGTGAGCGCCTTGACCGCGTCGCGGAAGCCGCCGAGCGTGCCGTCCGGCAGCGTGTAGTTGATGACGGCGTCGGCGCCGCGCGCCTTCACCACCGCCAGCTTGTCGTCGCGTCCGCCGGTGCCGATCACCTTGGCGCCGAAATGCTTGCCGAGATCCACCGCCGCCATGCCGACGCCGCCGGTCGCGCCGTGGACGAGCAGCCATTCGCCCGCTTGGAGGCCGCCGCGCACCTTGAGCGCGACGTAGGCGGTCATGTACGCGGTGCCGTAGGAGGCGGCCTTCTCGTAGTTCATCCTGCCGGGGATGGCCTGCACCGCCGCCGCCGGCACGTTCACGGCCTCGGCGAAGCCGCCCGAGCGCAACCCCACGCACACGGCGTCGCCTTCCTTCACACTGCGCACCCCGGCGCCCACCGCCGCCACGTCGCCGGCCGCCTCGCCGCCCGGCGCGAAGGGCAGCGGCGGCTTGTGCTGGTACTTGCCCTGGATCATGAGGATGTCCGGGAAATTCACCGCGCACGCCTTCAAGCGCACCTGCACTTCCTGCGGCCCAGGGTCGGGAAACTCGACATCGTCCAACGTCACGCTGGCGATGTCCTCGCTGATGGCATGGCAGCGAACCGTTCGTATTCGTGTCATGGCGACGGAAGCCTGGAAATGTGCGAGCACGGCGATTGAACCACACAGTCTGCCCGTGCGCCGGACGGGCATCGCCGCCGGCCGGCAACGCTATGATGGACGCTACGGGCCGCAACCGCCCAGCTTGGACGATCGGCAAGTGTTAGGACGACGACGCGGCGGCCCGAATCACAAGCGACGGGCGGGGTCCTCGCGCGCCGCTCGCCGGCGAGCGCCCCCCGCTGAAGCTCTTCCATGCGAGGGGTAGCCCCCTCGCGCTCCCCGGCTGAAGGCTCCTCCGCGGTGCTGGCGTGGATGTGCGTGCTGATCGCCGTCAACCAGCTTGGCTTCGGGGCGGTCATTCCGGTGCTGCCGCTCTATGCGCTGTCGTTCGACGTCTCGCAGTTCGCCATCGGCGCCACGGTGGCCGTATATGGGCTGGCGCGCGTTTGTTTGGGCGTACCGGCCGGGCAGATGGCGGACGCCGTCGGGCGGCGCAACTGCCTGGCCATCGGCGGCATCGTCTCCGCCCTCGGCAACTTCTGGTGCGCCGCCGCCGGCAGCTATGCCGAGCTGGTGCTGGCGCGGCTCGTGGCCGGGGGCGGGGCTGGCATCGTGCTCACAGCCGGGCTCATCGTGCTGGCGGACATCACGTCGCCGGCGACCCGTGGCCGAGCGCTTGCCATCTACCAGGGGGTCTTCCTGTTCGCCGTCGGCATCGGGCCGTTTCCCGGCGGCTATCTTGCCGAGCGCTTCGGCCTGGCGGCGCCGTTCTTCGTCTACGGCATGGCGAGCGCGATCGTGACGCTGGTCGCTTGGCTTTGCGTGGCGGAGACCCGCTCCTTGGACGAGGGAACGCCGCTGCGCGACGCCAACGAAGGTTCCGGCGAGAGGAACAGATCGCTGCGCGCGCAGCTCGGCCTGCTGGCTGGCAATACCGGCTTCATGCTCGTCTGTCTCGTCGGCTTCACCAACGCCTTGGCGCGCACCGGCGCACTGTTCAGCATCGTGCCGGTGACGGCCCGGGATCGGCTTGGCCTCGTCGCCAGCGAGATCGGCTTCGGGCTCGCCCTCGGCAGCGTCATCGGCCTGGCCGTCACCTACCCGGCCGGCGCCGTGGTGGACCGCTACGGACGCAAGATCATGATCGTGCCGATGACGATGCTCACCGCCGTCGCCATGCTGTGCTTCTGTCTCGCGCCAAGCTACGCATGGTTCCTGCTGGCGTGCGCGATCTGGGGCGGCGCCAGCGCGGCTTCGAGCGCCGCCCCGGCGGCCTACGCGGCGGATTCGGCGCCGCGTGGAATGAACGCCGCGGCGATGAGCTCGTACCGCACGTTGAGCGACGTGGGCTATGTGGCCGGGCCGCTGTTGCTGGGTCTGCTGGGCGACTGGGGCGGCCTCGACCTGCCGTTCTGGGTCGCCGCCGCCGGCCTGTTCCTCGCCGCGCTGCTGTTCGCAAGGCTGGCGCCGGAGTCCCACCGCCGCAGCCAGGTGCCATAGAGTCGTTTCCAATACCGAAATGAGCCTGAACGGGTACCTGCCCGTGCGGATCGAAATGGGAAGTTGCCAGTCGAGACTGGACGATGGTTGCGCGGGTCAGCGCGCGGGTCAAGCAAGGGCGTCGCGTTGATCGCGTTCAGTCCGTCGCGGTCTTGACGCGGGGTTGTCCACGCTTTGTCCACGGCTCCGTCCCTTGGCCGAACCGGAGCGGTGGGCAAAGGGTGGTCAACCCCGCCCGACGCCGCCTCGAAGGCCGCCCGGCCGTCTGGACCACTGGCGGCGCCGGCGGCCTGTCCGGCGTCGGCCTTCCGTCACGCCACGGCTGGCCAGGCGCGGCCGATGGCGGCGAACAGCCGCTCGCGCTCTTCCTTGACGCGGCGGTAGGCGGCGAGGTCGCTCTCGGCGTGGGCTTCTGCGTCGAGCGTCTCGAAGTCCACGCCGGGCTTGAGGAAGCGCGCCGCGTCGGGGAGGGACTTGAGCTTCTCGCAGGGCGTCGCCAGGTCGGCGTCGCGGTAGACCTTGCGCACCTTGCCGTCCTCGCCGACGGCCTCGGCGGCGAACTGGCACGGATGGTGGTAGTTCAGGCAGGGCGACAGCGTGCCGCTGGCGAACTCGTGGACGAGCGGCGCGAAGCGGGCGGGAATGTGGGCGTGGCCGAGGTGGCGGCGCACGACGCTGCCGTTCTTGCTCTCCACCAGCGCGTTGTCGTTGGAGCGGCGCGGGCGCGAGCGGGTGAACTCGATGCGCAGCTTCTCCAGCAGGGCGGCGACGCGGTGGTTGACGTACTCGGAGCCGTTGTCGGCGTGGAAGCCTTTGACCGCGAAGGGGAAAAGCCCCAGGAGCCCCTCCAGCACGGGGATCAGGAAGCGCTCCGAGATGGCCTCCACGGCGCCCACGAACTCGTACTGGGTGACCTCGTCCACCAGGTTGATCTCGTAGACGCCCTTGCGCCCGTCGAGGTCGCCCTGGTGTACCGAGTCCACCCTCGCGAACCCGGGCTGGCCGTCGGGCTGCGGCTTGCGGCGCTCGCCGATCGCCACCGCCGACGGCCTGGTGCGCGTCCGCGCGGTGCGCTGGCGCCGGTAGGTCTTCGACTTGCGCAGGTTGTACAGATGGCCGTTGGAGATGTACGCCAGGCGCTCGAAGCGGGCGTCGCCGAACACCTCGAACTCGCGCCGCATCACCGCCCGCGTGGCCGGCCCGGACAGCTGGCCGAGCAGCTCGTCCGCCTCCGCCAGCCGCCGCGCGTCCGCCGCCGTGTAGACCCGCGCGAAGGGCTTCGACGGCGCCCCGCCGCGACGGTCCACGATCCGCCCGGTGGCCGCGTGCTGCCCGATCAGCCGCGCCACCTGCGCCCGCGACAGCCCCGTCGCCTTCATCAGATACCGCCGCAGCAGCCCCTTGTCGGCCTTGCCCAGCCGCCCGTAGTCGAAGCGCGCCAGCGTCCGCCTCGTGAACTCGTACGTCGACTCCCGGTCCAGCCCCGCGAAGTCCACCGCCGCGCTGCCGGCCACGAACATCCGCACCTCGTCCAGGGTCGAGAGCCTTTCGGTTTCCAGTTTCAAGATCATCCTCCGATGATCCCAATCCGGCCGCCTTCAGGCTCATGTCTCGTTGGATTGACGACCTCCGTTCAGGCTCATGTCTCATTGGACAAGACGGCGATTGGCGACAGCGCGGCGCAAGTGGTTAAATGCCCCGCCTGTGACTGCACGGACAGCCCGCGGCAACGTACCACGCGACTTAAGGACCGAATGGCAAAGGAAGAGCAAATCGAAATGGACGGCACCGTGATCGACACGCTGCCGAACACCATGTTCCGGGTGGAGTTGGACAACGGCCACAAGGTGACCGCGCACATCTCCGGCAAGATGCGCAAGAACTACATCCGCATCCTCACCGGCGACCGGGTGAAGGTCGAACTCACGCCCTACGACCTCTCGAAGGGGCGCATCACCTTCCGCGAACGGTAGCGCGCGCCCAGTCAGGCTGCGACGCCGGTCGCGCCCTTCAGCGCGCCTACACCTTGGCGGTGCGCGGCTCCACTTCCAAGGCCAGGTCGTCGTCTTCTTCGGTGATGTGCACCACGCCGCCGCCGTCGGCGAGGTCGCCGAACAGGATGTCCTCCGCCAGGCGGCGCTTGATCTTCTCCTGAATGAGGCGCTGCATCGGCCGGGCGCCCATCTTCTCGTCGTAGCCTTCCTTGGCCAGCCACTCGCGGGCCGCGTCGTCCACGTCGAGTTCCACCTTCTTGGCGTCGAGCTGGGATTGGAGTTCCGTGAGGAACTTGTCCACCACGGTCTTGATGACCTCCAGCGGCAGCGAGTTGAACTGGATGATGGCGTCGAGGCGGTTGCGGAACTCCGGCGTGAACATCTTCTTGAGCGCTTCGAGCGCGTCGGATGAGTGGTCCTGCTCGGTGAAGCCGATGGAGGCGCGCGCCGCTTCCTGGGCGCCGGCGTTGGTGGTCATCACCAGCACCACGTTGCGGAAGTCGGCCTTGCGGCCGTTGTTGTCCGTGAGCGTGCCGTGGTCCATCACCTGCAGCAGCAGGTTGAACACTTCCGGGTGCGCCTTCTCCACTTCGTCGAGCAGCACCACGCTGTGCGGATGCTTCACCACGGCCTCGGTGAGCAGGCCGCCCTGGTCGAAGCCCACGTAGCCGGGCGGCGCGCCGATCAGCCTGGAGACGGTGTGCCGCTCCATGTATTCGGACATGTCGAAGCGCAGCAGTTCCACGCCCATGATGTTGGCAAGCTGGCGGCACACTTCCGTCTTGCCGACGCCGGTGGGCCCGGCGAACAGGAACGAGCCGATTGGCTTGCCCTCGGTCTTGAGCCCGGCGCGGGAGAGCTTGATGGCCGAGGCGAGCGTGTCGATGGCGTCGTCCTGGCCGAACACCACCATCTTCAGCCGGCCGCCGAGGTCGCGCAGGGCTTCCTTGTCGGACGTCGTCACTTGGTTGGACGGAATGCGGGCGATCTTCGCCACCACCTGCTCCACGTCGGTTGGGCCGATGGACTTCTTGCGGCGGCTCGCCGAGACCAGCAGTTGCGCGGCGCCGGCCTCGTCGATCACGTCAATGGCCTTGTCCGGCATGAATCGGTCGGTGATGTAGCGGTCCGAGAGTTCCGCCGCGGCGCGCAGCGCGCGGTCCGTGTAGCGCAGCTGGTAGTGGCCCTCAAAGCGCGACTTCAGGCCCTTGAGGATGAGGTAGGTGTCGTGGACGTCCGGTTCCACGATGTCGATCTTCTGGAAGCGGCGCGAGAGCGCCCGATCCTTGTCGAAGACGCCACGGTATTCGGCGTAGGTGGTGGAACCCATGCAGCGGATGTCGCCGGACGCGAGCAGGGGCTTCAGCAGGTTCGAGGCGTCCATCACGCCGCCGGAAGCCGCCCCGGCGCCGATGATGGTGTGGATCTCGTCGATGAAGAGGATCGAGCCTTCGACCTTCTTGAGCTCCGCCAGCATCACCTTGAAGCGCTTCTCGAAATCGCCCCGGTACTTCGTGCCGGCCAGCAGCGAGCCGAGGTCCAGCGCGAAGACCCGGCTCTCGCCCACCACCTCCGGCACTTCGCCATCGACGATGCGCTTGGCCAGCCCTTCGGCGATGGCCGTCTTGCCGACGCCGGATTCGCCCACCAGGAGCGGGTTGTTCTTGCGCCGCCGGCACAGCACCTGGATGACGCGCTCCACCTCGTGGTCGCGCCCCACCAGCGGGTCGATCTTGCCGGCCTTGGCGAGTTCGTTGAGGTCGCTGGCGAAGGTGTCGAGCGCCGGCTGGCCGCTGCCCTCCCCCTCCTGGGCCGGGGCTTCGCCGTCGGCGCCGGCGCCTTCCTTGGCGGTCTTGGAGATGCCGTGGGCGACGTAGTTCACCACGTCCAGGCGGGCGATGGACTGCTCCTTCAGGCAATGCACCGCGTGGCTTTCCTGCTCCGCGAACAAGGCGATCAGCACGTCGGCGCCGGTCGCCGCCTGGCGGCCATTGGACTGCACGTGGAACATGGCGCGCCGCACGACGCGCTGGAAGCCCAGGGTCGGCTCCGCCTGGCGATCGTCGCCGGGCGGAATCTGCGGCGTGTGGGCGTCGATGAATTCGTCGAGCTTCTTGCGCAGCGTGTCGACGTCCGCGCCGACGTTGTTCAGCACGTCCACCGCCTGCTTTTCGTCGAGCAGCGCCAGCAGGATGTGCTCCGGCGTCACGTATTCGTGGCGCTTCGAGCGCGCGTTCTTGAACGCCTCGTTGAGGGCGACTTTCAGTTCTTCGCTAAACACTAGTCCGTCATCTCCACCGTGGATCGCAAGGGGTGATCGTGCTCCTGCGCGTAGGCATTCACCTGTTCGGATTTGGTCTCGGCGATGTCGCGCGGAAAGATGCCCACCACGGCGCTGCCAGTGGTGTGGACAGCGTACATGAATTGCCACGCCTTCTCTTCGTCCATGCGGAAGAACCGCATCAGCACCACGACCACGAACTCCATGGGCGTGTAGTCGTCGTTGAGCAGGATGACCTTGTACAGCGGCGGCTTCTCGACCTGCGGATCGGCCGGCCGCTCTTCGACGACCGTGCCGACGTCCGCGTCCTGGTCGTGGTCGCCCGAGTCGCCATCGTGCGCCGCGGCCCACGCGGCCTCCCCAGCGCCGCGCCTGTGGCGGACTCGACTCATCTGTGGAGGTCACCGGCCATTCACGGTGTCCGCTTGCGGTCTGGCGGGCAGGCGTCGCATCTTGCAGCCCTCGGGCTCGAACGCGAAAGTACGAATATAAGGCACTTCCGCTGCACACGCCAAGGGATCGAAAGCCGCCTGCGAAGAGCATTCGCATTGGACAAAAGCACCGAGCAAGTTGAATCGGCGCTGCGCAGTGGCCTAGGATTCCAACCCAGCGCGGGGCGAAGGCGGGGAATCCATGCCGCACACGCCGATCCGTCTCCACAGCGTCGTTCGGCTCCTGGCCGCGGCGGGGGTCTTCTTGGGTGTCGGCGCGTTCGCGCAATCCTCGGTCGTTCCGACGGTCGCCGACGGCGAGGGGGCGGAAGCCACGCCCGAACAGCTTTTCGAGAGCCGCATCTCGCCGGCGATCGTCCAAGCGAAGTGCGTGTACTGCCATGTCGCTGGCGGGGCATCCGCCGGCACGCGGCTGGTGTTTCTGCCGGCGGCATCGGCGAACCATCTGGCGCGCAACTTCGAGACGCTCGAGAACTTCGTGGCGCGGGTGCCGGAGGGGGCGGCAAGGGTGCTCGCGAAGATCGCCGGCGATGCTGGCCACGGCGGTGGCCAGCAGGTGGCGCTTGGTTCGGAGGATCACACGGCCATGCAGGGCTTCCTGAGCGGCTTGCTGGAATCCGCCGGCCGGCTGCCGAGCCAGGGCGTGGCTGGGGTCGGCTACTACAACTACGAGAGCCCGCACTCGAATCCCATCGCCGTGCTGCCGGACGGTTCGCTGGCGTACGTCGCCAACACGCCGGCCGACACGGTGGACGTGATCGACACGGCGACGGACGCCATCGTCGCGCGGGTTCCGGCCGGCATCGATCCGGTCGGCGTGGCGGTGCGGCCGGACGGCCGGGAGGTGTGGGTGTCGAACCACGTCTCGGATTCCGTCAGCGTCGTCGACGCCGACCCGGACAGCCCCACCCGGCACCAGGTGCTGGCGACCATTCAGGACATCGACGCCGCCACCAAGTCCACGCGCTTCGACGAGCCGGTGGGCATCGCCTTCGCAAGCAACCTCAAGGCCTACGTCGCGCTCTCTTCCTCCAATCGCATCGCCGTGGTCGACGTGCTCCGGCGCCGCGTCGTTCGCCACTTGCAGATCACCGCGCAAGACCCCCGCGCCCTCGCGGTGCGCGGCAACCGCCTGTACGTCGTGCCGTTCGAGTCCAACAACCAGACGCAGATCTCCGGCTGCTGGAAGGAGAACATCGACGGTGCGCTGTGTACCTTCGACGCCCGCGAACACGTCACCGAAGCGGTGGGCGGCGCGGCGCAGAGCCTCTCCACCGGCTACGTCGCGGACATCGTGCGCCACCCGGACATCCCGGACCGCGATCTGTACGTCTTCGACACCGCCACAGACGCGCTCGTCGAAGTCGTGGACACCCTCGGCACGTTGCTTTACGGCATCGCCGTGGATTCCAGCGCCCAGGTGTTCATCGCCCAGGCGGAGGCGCGCAACGACGCCAACGGCAAGGCCGGCACTCTCGGCCACGGTCTGGCCGAGATGGAGAACCGCGCCTTCCTCAACCAGATCACGACCCTCGATTGCGCCGAAGGCTGCGGCGCGCCGACGCGGTTCGAGCTGGAACCGCTGCCGCCGCAGCATCCGCCCAAGCACATGGCGCTGGCCACGCCGTTCGCCATTGCCGTGAGCGGCGACGATGCGACGCTGGTGGCGACGGCCGCGGCATCGAGCCGGCTGTTCACCGTGGATGCCGACACGGGCACGGTGCTCGGCCGTGTGGACGTGGGCGCGATTCCGCGCGGCATCGCCTTGCAGAGCGACGCCGCCGGAGCGCCGGCCCGGGCCTGGGTCTTGAACGCCCTCGCCAACAGCGTGTCGCGGGTGAACCTCGCCGACCCCGCCGAGCCGCTGGTCGAACACACCGTCGCCCTGCCCGATCCGGTGGAACCCGAGCTGCGGCGCGGGCGCATCGCCTTCCACGACGCCGACGCCTCCAGCACCGGCACCTTCGCCTGCGCCAGCTGCCACCCGGACGGCAACACCGACCAGCTGCTGTGGGTGCTCGACACGCCGCTGTGCGACGCCGGCTGCGAGCAGATCCAGCCGCGGCTGGCGCAGGACGTGCGCGGTCTGCGCGGCAGCGCCCCCTACCACTGGGACGGCATCCCGGGCGATCCCTACGGCGGCGTCAACACGGCCAACATCAACCAGTTGGTGGAACCGAACTGCGACGGCGAAGTGGAAGAGACCTGCACCCTGCACGTGCTGGAAGGCGCCCTCGCCACCACCATGTGCGAGCAGGGCAACTGCGACACCAACGACGAAGGCAAGCCCGGCCTGCTCTCCGGCCGCGAGCGCGCGGCGCTGGCCAAGTACCTCTTGAGCGTGCCCTATCCGCCGTCGCCGGAGCGCCCCTACACCAACGCCGTCACCGCCCAGGCGACGACCGGCATTCGCAAGTTCCAGTTCGAGAAGCAGTGCGGCAACTGCCATCGAATGCCCTTCTGGACCATGACGAACATGGGCGGCAGCGGCATGGACGTGCCTTCCTGGCGCGGCGCCAACGACCGCTGGAAGAACTCCCCGCAGAACCGCTTCTTCTTCGCCGACAACGTGCGCGGCGACACCCGCGGGTTCCCCGAGCGCTTCGGCTTCACGAGCGACCGCGACATGTTCCAGATGATCCTTGAAGGCAGCGTGGGCTTCTCCGGCGCCCTCGGCCGGCAGACGACGCTGAACCAACGCAGCGCGCGGCTGCAAGCGACCACGGCACTGCTCGACGCGCTGGAACAGTCCGCCGACGAAGGCGGCGTGGTGCTGCACGGCGAGGGCCTGCTTCTGCCGCCGGACGGCCCGCGCCGCGCACTGGCGCTCGAATACCGCAGCGGCGAATACCGCGAGCGCGACGGCGACACGGCGTTTGCCCGCGCCGAGCTAGTGGAGCTTGCGGCAGCCGGCGAAGCGTTGCTTACCGTCACGGCGCGGCTCGGCGCGAACGCGGACTACGCGCATCCGCAGCCGACCTTGCGCCCGCACGAGCTGCCCATCCTGCCGGAGTTCCCGGGCGGCCGCCCGGCGGACTTCCCGGAGCTCTACCACAACGCGCCGATGCGCTTGCGCGGCGAACACATCCAGCCCGGCGCCCATCTGCTGGTGGACGGCCGGCGCGTGGCCGGCACGGTGCGCTGCGAGGCCGGCGAACTGCCGGACTGCGAGGACGACACCATCGTCGTCGAACTCGCAACCCTGCCGCCAGCGGCCGGAATGCGTCTGCTGCAAGTGCAGAATCCGGGCGGCCTCTTCAGCAACGACTTCGTGTTCTTCGTCCTTGACGAGCCGCTGCCGGCAGGAAGCCGGAATCTGATCGCCAGCGGCGGGCGGTTCAACGGGCGCGGTGCTTGGAACGCGCAGACCGCCAATGCCCGCGTGACCTGGAACGGCGAGGCGGCCTTCGCCATCGACGCGCCGAGCGAGCAGCCTTGGCGGGTGAGCCTGACCCACGCCGTGGCGGTGCGCCAAGGGGTCGAGTACTCGATCTGCTATTCTGCCAAAGCCAGCGACTACCGCTACATCGCGGTGAACGTGGACCGCGGGCCGGGCGGCGCGAATGCCTACCGGAGCCTGATGGGCACCGCTTCCAGCCCGGAGGTCGGCGCCGCCGAACGCGGCACGGGGGCGAGCCTCACCGGCGCGTACCACCGGTTCCGCCACCGCTTCGTGCCGCCGGAGACCGACTCCACCGCTCGCCTCACCTTCAATTTGGCGCAAAGCGCAGTGGACGTGCGGATCGACGACGTGGGGCTGTACGAAGGGCGCGGCTGCGGCGCGCCCTGACTTGAGAAGCCGCCTCAAGCCTCGCGCTTCTTGAGCGCCTCGCCGAGCTCCGCATGGCCGCCGGCGAAGGCCCAGCCGACAGCCGTGCCGTCGAAGACGTGGTCGCGCATTGCCAAGTCGGCGCCGCGTTCGAGAAGAGCGTCGACGAGCGCGGCGTTGCCTTCGAAGGCCGCTTGATGCAGCGCCGTTGCGCCGTCGCCGCGGCGCGCGTGTACATCCACGCCAGCATCCAGCAGGGCGAACAGAATGTCGGCTTCGCCGAGTGCCGCGCTCTCCACCAGCGCGAGCTCGGTCGCGCGGGCCGTGGCGTCTTCGCCTTGCGCCGCGGCCGGCAGCCGGCCGTCCCGTTTCGCCACATGGAGCCGCGCCAGGAGCGCCGTGGTCTCGTCCACTTCGGCGCCCCACCCCGCCAAGGCCGCGACCATCGCCAGCGCCAGGCCGGCCTTCTTGGGATGGTCGCTGCTCGTCAGCAGTCCCAGCGTGTTCTCGCCCGGCCCGCCGCGATAGGTGTAGCACTGGGCGTTCGGATCGCAGCCAGCGTCGACGAGGGTTGCGATCATGGACACCGCGTTGGGCGGCGTGCGCTGCCGCCAGTGCTCGAAGCCGTTCGCGCCCAGGTAGTTCAACAACGTGCAGCGGTGCGGGCGCTGGGAGCGCGCATACGGCAAGTCGGGATGCCGGCGGAGCAACTCCTGCAACGTCGCCAAGTCGCCGTCCACCACCGCGTCCGCCGCCTGCTCGAAGACATCGGCGAGTTCGACGCCGGGGAGCGGGCGCACCAGGCCTCTTCGCGCCGCCAGCAGCGCTCTTCCAAGTTCCCGCTGGCCGCACCTGAACGCGACGTCGTGCGGGCGTTCGTTGGCGAAGTTGATGCTGCCCGCCTCGGCGCCGTGCGCCAGCAGCATCGATGCCGCCTCCGCGTTGCCGGCCGCGGCCAGATGCAGCGCATATTCGCCGTCGTCGTCCATGGCGTCCGGGCTCAAGCCGCCGGCCAAGAGCAATCCCAGCGCGGCGTTGTTCGCCGCGCGCAATGCCGGCGGCGCGTCGCCAGTGCTGCGCCCGACGGCGCGGCAGACCCACAGGTGGTCGGTTTGCCGAAACAGCGGCGCCAGTTGCGTTCTGGCCTTGCGCCGCTCTTCCGGCGTCCCTTCCGACAAGGCGCGAAGCGTCTCGCGGTCGGCGAATCCTCCCAGCAGCCGCGTCGCCGCGTCTCCGTCGCCAGCCATGCAAGCGCCGACCCAGCGGTCGATGTCGCGCACCGCGTCTTCCTGGGCCCCGTGTCGCCGCAGCAGCTCGGCCAGCGCATGGCGGTTGAGGCAGACTGCGACAGCCAGGGGCGAACGACCGTCGCGGTCCCGAAACTCCACCTGCGCGCCGTGTTCGAGCAGGGCTTCCACCAGCGCCGGATCGTTGTCCAGCATCACCGCTTCGTGCAGGCAATTGCCCTTGCAGCCCCAGATGCCCATCGTCCAGTTGGGGTCGCCGCCGTTCTCCAGCAGCAGCCGCGTCAATTCCAGATCGTCGTAGCGCAGCGCGTGCGGCAGGGCGTGGCAAACGTGCCACTGCGGTGGCTTGGCGGCGAGCAGGGCTTTGAGGCTGGCCACGTCCTTGTGCCGTACCGCGTGCCACATCGCGCAGCCCTCGTACAGCGTCGGCCCGTCGGCCACGTCCGCGCCAGCGTCGATGAGCGCCTTCGCCAGCGCCGGATTGCGGGCGCAGCCGATGGCCGCGCCCAGCGCGGTGCGGTAGCCGCGAATGGTCTCGGCTTCGCGCACCCCCGCATCGACGTTTGCGCCCAGAGCCACGAGTTCGCGCGCGATGCGCACGCGGCGCTCGTCCGCGCCAGCCTCGAAAGCCAACCGCGAAGAGCAAAGATAGACAAGCGGCGGCCAGCCAAGGGGCGCCAGACCTTCGTTGACGGTCTCGGCGGTGAATCCGGCCGCAGCTTCGGGGTCGGCAAGGCACAAGGCGCAAGCGAGCGAATCGGCGGCGAGCGCCGGCCAGCCTTCGGCCAGCGCCTCGGCGCGCTCTCGGTCTCCGGTGAGCAGCGCGCCGACGAGCGCCCGTTCCGCATCCTCGGCTGCCATTTCGGTCGAGTTCGATTCCATGCGAAGCCTCCTACGGCAGTCGGTGACCAGTATCTTCGGCGGCCAGTCCGGCCTGTCCCGCGCCCACGTCGGTGGCGCTTCTTGCCGCTCGGTCCGAGATCCGTATGAGCCGTGCGAGCAGCGCAAGCGCCGCGACAGCCAGCCCCAGCACCAGGCCCCACCAGAAGCCGCGCACGCCGAGCCCATCGAAACCGAAGCCGTCGACGCCGAAGCACATGGCGAAGCCGAAGGGCAAGCCAGCCGCCCAGTAGGCCGCCACGGCGATGAACATCGGCGCTCGGGTGTCCTTGTAGCCCCGCAGCGCGCCCATGATCGTCGCCTGGGCGGAGTCGAACACCTGAAACACCGCGCCGATGGCGAGCAGGCTTGCCGCCAGGCCGAGCACCTGCGCCTCGGTGCTGTAGAAGCCGACGATCCGGTGCCGCAGCAGCAGCATGAGGGTGGCCATCGTGCAGCCCCAGGCCAGCGTGGTACACAGGGCGATCCGCGCCGAGGTGCGCGCCGCCAGCGGATTCTCCGCGCCGACGTTGAAGCCGACGCGAATGGTCGCCGCCATGCCGAGCGACAGCGGCACCATGAAGGCCACGCCAGCGACGTTGAAGGCCACCTGGTGCGCCGCCACGACGTCCACGCCAAGGCGCCCGATGAACAGCGTCACCACGTTGAAGAACGCCACCTCGACGAACAACGCCAGACCAATTGGCACCCCGAGGCGCAACAGTCGGCCGATCTCCTGTCCGTCCGGCCAGGAGAACACGGCAAACACCTGCGAAGCGCGAATCCGCGAGCACAGCACCACGACGATCATGGCCAGCAGCGAATAGGTCACCACCACGAAGGTGGCCCAGCCGCAGCCAACGCCGCCGAGGGCGGGCACGCCGAGCGCGGGCGAGCCGTAGATGAAGAGCCAGTTCAGCGGCAGCTTCAGCGCCAAGGCGCTCAAGCTGATGAACATGGCCGGCTTCGTCCACGACATGCCTTCGCACAGACACCGCAGCGCGGCGTAGACCAGCATCGGCACCAGCCCCAGGCTTGCGGCCTGCAAATAGCCGATGGCGATTGGAATGGCCCGCTCGTCCACGCCCACGAAGCGGTAGACCGGTTCGGCGTTGCCGAGGGCAAGGGCCAGAACACCGCCGCCGCAGACCGCGATCCAGATCGCTTGGCGCACCACCGCGCCGGTCTCGACCACCCGGCCAGCGCCGTGCAGCTGCGAAACCGACGGCGTGACCGCCATCACGGTGCCGGACATCAGCAGCATCGTCGGCCAGTAGAAGCTGCCGCCGAGCGTCACCCCGGCGAGGTCCGCGGCGCTCACCCGCCCGGCCATCACCGCATCCATCACCCCCATGCCCATCTGCGAGAGCTGGGTGACGACGATGGGCAGGGCAAGCAGGCCGAGGGCGCGAAACTCGGCCAGCACGGGATGCAGCATGAGGACAACCGCGTGAGCGGCAAGGGGGCGGCATTCTACCTTCCGGCTGCAAGCGTCGGCTCGCTTCGGTCGTGATTCCGGCCGCCAGCGCGCCGGGCCGTTGCACTCCCGCCGGGCCGCTACCTCGCCCGGGCGAACTCGACGAAGAACCGCACCCGGCCTTCCGGCTCTACCCGATGCCGCACGTCCGGCACGATGACCGCGCTCGACGTCGGATCGACTCGAAACGTGCGGTCGAGCGGCGCGCCGACGTGGTAGCGCAACGTCCCGCAGATCACGTGGATCCTGGCCCAGACGCCGCGCTTCGTCGCGTGCTCCGACGTGAGACCCGGCGGAACCGTCGTCTCGTCGAACTCCGGCGTCCGGCGGTAGGCGATGCATCCCTCGGGCCATTCCATCCGGTCGCAGCGCGCGCAGTCGAGTGCCGTGCCGAGCATTGCCTTGCGTCCTGCCTCGCGCACGACCCACGGGCGGTTCACGAAGGGCGGACGGTGGCGCACATGCTGACCGTGGGCGCAGTCGAGATTGGCGATCCAGTCGCCGTCCTCGTCGAGGCGAAAGCCGAGAATCGCGCGCTTCACCGCTCGACCTGGCCGAGATTGGCGTGGATCACGCTGCCGTTCAGCACCGGCGTCCCGGCTGCCCACAGCAGCGTCTCGGCGATCTCCTGCGGCTCGATCAGGCGGTTGAAGGCGGACATGGCGCGCACTGTGGCCATGGCGTCGGCCGGCACGTGTTCGCGCAGCATCTCTGTGTCCGTGAAGCCGGGGCAGATGCAGGCGGTGTGGATGCCGGTGCCGGCCAAGTCCTGGCAGCAGGCGCGCATCATGCCGATCTGCGCGTGCTTGCTCACGACGTAGGAAAAGCTCCCCGGCACGGCCTTCTCGGCCAGCGTCGAGCCGACGAAGAGGATGCTGGAGCCGGCGGTCATGTGGGGAACCGCAAGGCGATTCAAGGCGTTGACGGCCACGACGTTCACTTCCAGAACTTGCCGCAGCGCGTCGTCCGAAGTGGCGGCGGCCGTGTCGTTGCGCAGTTGCGCCGCGTTGTGAACCAGCGCCGTCTCGCTTGCCTCGGCAAGCATGGGGCCGAGCGCCGTGGCCGCTTCGGCGAGCGACTGCGGATCGGCCAGATCGCAGCGCAGATGGGAGACGCCGGCGAGCGGGCAAGGTCGCCGCGAGAGCGTGGCGACGGCATAGCCGGCGTTCAGGAAGCATGTCGCCGTGGCGAGGCCGATGCCGGCGCTGGCGCCGCTGACGACGGCGAGCTTCAAGGCCGCCGCCATTGGCTTGCCGCCCACTGCCCCGGCCCCGAAGACACGCGCAGTTGCAGCGACTCTATCGGCAATGCCAGAAAGCCCGCGTCGGCAGCGAGTTCGTCTACGAACCAGTGGCTCAGTTCCTCCACCGTGATGTTGCGCAGTGGCATCAGCTTGACGTCCCGGGGCAGGAAAGGCAGCTCTTCGTTTGCGAAGGAAACCACCATGTAGTCCTCGCGCCGCTCGATGGCCAGATGGGGGGAACGCGCCGGCAGCAGCACTTTTTCGTCCAGGCCAGCGCACAGCGCGCGCAGCCGCGCCTTCAGCTCGTTGTAGTCGAAGCACAGCCCGTCGTCGCCCACCGGGCCGCTCGCGGTGGCGGCGACGTAGAAGTCGTGGCCGTGCAGATTCTCCCGCTTGCTGGCGGAAAAGACCGTGAAGTGCGCCGCCGAGAAATGCATGTCCTCCTTGCGGATCTCGATGCTGGCACAGCGCCGCGTCATGGCCGGAGCAGCGCGTCCGCGAACTCGGCCAGCGAGTCGAAAGTCCAGGTGGGCTTCGCCGCGATGCGCTTGGCGGCGTTGGCGTCGCGGCGGATCCGCACGGTGTCCAAGCCCTTGGCCGTCGCCGGCGCGATGTCGTGGTAGAGACTCTGCGCGACGTGCAGCACCCGCGTGTCGCGCCCGAGCGCGGCCAAGGCGGCGTCGAACATCCGCGCATCGGGCTTGTAGACGCCCACGTCTTCGGCGGTGACCACGTGCTTGAAGCGCGCGCCGAGCTTGCCGGCGGTGCGCCTGAAGAGTGCGTTGTCGATATTCGAGACGATCACCAGGTCCATGCGCTCGGCAAGGCGGGCGAGGGCATCCACGGTGTCCGGGAACGGCTGCCAGTCGCCTGGGCTTGCCGCGAACGCGCCCAGCAGTTCGTCGTCCGGCGTGAAGCCGAGCCGCTCGCCCAAGCGCCGCAGCACTTCGCGCAGCACGTCTGCGTAGCGCCGCCCCGGCACCTGCGCTTGCGGCTCCGTCTCGGCGAAGAACTCGAGCAGGAATCCATCGATCACGTGCGCGTCGCGTTGCAGCAGCACCGGCTGCAGGAAGTCGACCAGGCCGCGCCCCCAGTCGATCAGCGTGCCGTAGCAGTCGAAGGTGAGCGCGTCGTAGTCGTCGGCCTTGGGAAGCGCCATGTCAGCCTACTTGGATGCGGTCGAGGATGAGGCCGTAGAAGTGCTCGCCGCCGCGCCCGAAGAGCCAGCCCATGTGCGTGTCGCAGCGCCCGCAGGAGGCAAGCTGCCAGCGGAAGCCCGCGAACCAGCTGTCCGCGGCCTGCGGTTCGCCGCTGACCGCGCAGCCCGGCGCATCCCGATGGCAGCCGAAGCGATGCACGAAGCCGTAGGGATTGGTGCAAGTGTGCTCATGCGCGCCTTGCACCTCGATGCGGTCCTGAACGTGGCCGATGACGTGCGAACAGGCGCTGCAGAAGACGAAGCCGTCCTTGGGCCGTTGCGCGTCGTCGACGATGTCCGCGAGCTTCGGGTCAATGGTCTCCTCGACGACGTCGCCGCCGGTCTCCGCCATCGCGTCCATCGCGTCGGCGAAGGAGCGACCACGGTACGGCGGGCGATCTGCGGCGCGACCCACTACGCCGCCTCCGCCACGACCGCCTTCAAGTCCGTCGCCGGATCGGCAAGGCGCTCGACGTCGCGCACCGTCTTGCCGACAAGCTGCCGTGCGGCCATGAACTCCCGCGGGCGGTTCACCGCTTCCGCTGCCGCCAATGCGCCGTCGCGGAAGTAGAAGCGGGCGAATTGTCCGGCCGCTTCGTCGCCGCGCAGGACGCAGTCGTCGTCTTGCGCCGGAAAGCCCACGATCTGCAGCTTCAAGTCGTACTGGTCCGACCAGAACCACGGCATGGACGCATAGGGCGCGGGTTCGCCGGCGAGATACGCTGCTGCCGTCCGCGACTGCTCCATGGCGTTCGGCACCGATTCGAGCCGCAAGCGCCGCCCGAGCAGCGCATTGGGATGGTTGGTGCAGTCGCCGACGGCGTGGATGTCCGGCTCGCTGGTGCGGGTGTACTCGTCCACGACGATGCCGTCGTCGCAGCGCAGCCCGGCGTTCGCGGCCAGCTCCACGTTCGGCGCGATGCCGACGCCGACCACGGCCAAGTCGGCCGCGACGCGCTCGCCGTCGGCGCTTGCCACGGCCTGCAGTCGGTCTTCGCCGAGGAACGCGGTGACGCGGGCGCCGCAGCGGATGGCCACGCCGTGGCGGGCGTGCAGCGCGGCGTAGAACGCGGAGAGCCGCGGCGTCGCCACGCGCTTGAGGATGCGCTCTTCCATTTCCAGAACGGTGGCTTCGATGCCTTGGCCCACGGCGACGGCTGCCACTTCCAGGCCGATGTAGCCGCCGCCGACGATGGCGATGCGCCGCCCGGGCTTGAAGTCCTCGCGGATGGCGTCCACGTCGGCGATGCTGCGAAGGTAGTGGACGCCCGGCAGGTCGCTGCCCGACACATCGAGCCGGCGCGGACGGGCGCCGGTGGCCAGCAGCAGCTTCTCGTAGCCCAGGGTCTCGCCGTTGGCGCAGACCACAGTACGCGCCTTCGCATCCACGCCGGCCACGCGGATGCCGCTGCGCACCTCGATGTTCTTGCTCGCGTAGAAGGCCGCCGGACGCAAGTGGACTTTCTCCAGGCCGCATTCGCCGGCCAGATACTGCTTGGAGAGGGGCGGGCGCTGATACGGCACATGCGGTTCCTCGCCGACCACGACGATGCCGCCGTCGTAGCCAAGCTGTCTGAGGCTCGCCGCGGCTTGTCCGGCGGCATGGCCGCCGCCGACGATGACGATGCCCATGCGCCGGATCAGCCCTTCTTGCTTGGCAGCGGCATCGGAAACGGCGTGACGTTGTTGCCGGCGCCGTCGGTGATCTTCGCCGTGCCTTCCTTCTCCACCTCGTCGATGCGGATGATGGCATGCATCGGCACGTAGCTTCGCTGCACGCTCTCGAACTCGGTGCGCAGCTTGTCTTCGCTGGGGTCGATCACCATCTTCGACTTCTCGCCGAAGATGTAGTCCTCGATTTCCACGAAGCCGTACAGGTCGCTTGGATAGATCGAACGGGCGTAGACCTCGTAGATCTGGCCGTGGCTGTGGAAGTAGACGCGGTAGATGTGCGGCTTGTCGTCGGGCATGGATCGTCACCGGCGGGCTGAACCACGATTGTAAGCGCCTTGTGGACAGCTTTTTCAAGAACGGCGCACAGTTGCGCCGCACTCGCCGCAGTGCGCCATCGCACGGCCGTCTTGACAACACGGTCGCCGGCTGTAGGACAATCGCGCACCCAAACGGGGCTGCGTAGCTCAGCTGGTTAGAGCACAGCATTCATAATGCTGGGGTCGTTGGTTCAAGTCCAACCGCAGCTACCAAACCTGCCGCCTCATCCCGCCGAGAGCGCCGCGCGCTGGCCATGCAGCGCCTCGACGGTGCGCGCGAGCAAGCGCGTCTCGTAGTCGCTTGCGCTCTCCTCGGCGCTGGCCGGCACGGCGATGTCCGGCGTCACGCCGACCTCCTCCAAGGACGCGCCGGCGGGCGTGTAGTAGCGCGCCGTGGTGAGCTTGATGGCGCGGCGCTTCTGGAACGTCATCACCGACTGCACGGAACCCTTGCCGAAGCTGGCCACGCCGAGGACGACGGCGCGCTGGTTGTCGCGCAGCGCCGCCGCCACGACTTCCGACGCCGATGCCGAGTCCGCGTCGATGAGCACCGCCAGCGGCGCGCCGGCGAGCAAATCGCCCTCTTCGGCCTCGAAACGCTTGGCCGAGTGCGGCGTTCGGCTCTCGGTGTAGACGATCAGCCCGGCGTCGAGGAACGCATCGGCCACGGCTGCGGCGGCCGTCAGCAGACCGCCGGCATTGCCGCGCAGGTCAATCGCAAGACCCTCGAGGGGCGCCTGCCCGCGCAGCTCGGCGACGGCCGCTTCGAGCTCGCCGGCGGTGGCGTTGTTGAAGCGGCTGATGCGCGCGTAGCCGTAGCCCTCCGCAAGCCGGCGGCTCGAAACAGTCGGCACGGCGATGGCGTCGCGGGTGAGCTCGAAGTCGAGCGCCGCCGAGACCGCGGGGCGGCGAATGCGCAAGTGGACGTCCGTGCCCGGTTCGCCGCGCAGCTCGCGCACCGCCTGGCGCAGCGTGCGCCCCTTGAGCGATTCGTGGTCCACCTCCAGCAGGCGGTCGCCGGCGACGATGCCGGCGCGCGCCGCCGGCGTGTCCAGCAGCTGCTTCGTCACGGTAACGTAGCCGTCCACCATGCCCAGCACGACGCCGACGCCGCCGAAGCGCCCGCTGTTCTCCTCTTCGAGCAAGGTCAGCTCGCCCTCGTCGAGCATCGTCGAATAGTCGTCGAGCCCGGCGAGGATGCCGCGCACTGCGTCGTCCACCAGCTGCGAGGGCGGAACGTCCTCCACGTAGTGGGCGCCGACCTCCCGCACCACCGAGAGCAGCAGCCGTTCTTCCGGCGCCTCGCGCAGGCTCTCGGCGACGAAGATGCCCAGGCCCAGCACCACGCCGGCGCCCATCGACACGAAAGTGGCGAAGACGACGAAGGGATGCGGCGCCGCAAGGCGCTTGGCGCGGTTGGGCGGTTGCGCGGACGAATGCGAGGGGGCCGTCATCGACTTGCTTGAACCAAGCGCTCGGTAGACCTGTCTTGGGCGCGGCGCGCCGAGAATAGCAGCCTTGGCCGGCTCCGATTGTTCGTCGGCGGGCGGGCTGCCGGCGCGCCTCGCCCGCCGCGCTTCCATGTACAATGCGCCGCTTGCCGCCAAGGGGGAAGCTGTCGCCAATGGGTTACGAACACATCGCCGTGCCGTCCGCGGGAAAGAAGATCAGGGTCGCCAGGAACGGCACTCTGAGTGTTCCCGACAGGCCAATCATTCCGTTCATCGAAGGCGACGGCATCGGGGTGGACATCACGCCGGTGATGATGAAGGTCGTCGATGCGGCGGTGCGGCGCGCCTACGACGGCAAGCGCGCCATCGCCTGGATGGAGATCTACGCCGGCGAGAAGTCCTTGGACGTGTACGGGCCCGACGTATGGCTGCCGGAGGAGACCCTCGCCGCCATGCGCGAGTTCCTGGTCGGCATCAAGGGGCCCATGACCACGCCGGTCGGCGGCGGCATCCGCTCACTGAACGTCGCCTTGCGCCAGCACTTGGATCTGTACGTCTGCCAGCGTCCGGTGCGTTGGCTGCAAGGGGTGCCGAGCCCGGTGCGCTCGCCGGAGAAGACGGACATGGTGATCTTCCGCGAGAACACGGAGGACATCTACGCCGGCGTCGAGTGGGAAGCGGGCTCGGCCGATGCGGATCGCGTGATCGGCTTCCTGCGCGACGAGATGGACGTGCAGAAGATCCGTTTCCCAGAGAACTGCGGCATCGGCGTCAAGCCCATCTCGGTGGCCGGCACGCAACGTCTGGTGCGCAAGGCCCTGCAGTACGCGATCGCCGAGAACCGCTCCTCGGTGACCTTCGTCCACAAGGGCAACATCATGAAGTTCACCGAGGGGGCATTCAAGGACTGGGGCTATCAATTGGCCGTCGAAGAGTTCGGCGCCACGCCGCTCGACGGCGGGCCCTGGCACCAGATCACCCACCCGGAGACCGAAGAGCGGATCGTGATCAAGGACATGATCGCCGACGCCATGCTGCAGCAGATCCTCACGCGCCCGGACGAGTACGACGTGATCGCCACCATGAATCTCAACGGCGACTACCTCTCGGACGCCTTGGCGGCCCAAGTGGGCGGCATCGGCATCGCCCCCGGCGCCAACATCGGCGACGAAGTGGCCCTGTTCGAGGCCACCCACGGCACGGCGCCCAAGTACACGGCCCAGGACAAAGTGAATCCCGGCTCGCTGATCCTCTCCGCGGAGATGATGCTGCGCCACCTCGGCTGGCGCGAAGCCGCCGATCTGGTGGTGCAGGGCATGGAGGGCGCAATCTCGGCCGCGACGGTCACCTACGACTTCGAGCGGCTCATGACGGGCGCCACGCTGCTCAAATGTTCCGAGTTCGGCGACGCCATCATCGACAAGATGTAGCGAGAGCCCTCAGCCGGGGAGCGCGAGGGGGCCTGCCCCCTCGCATGGAAGAGCCCTCAGCGGGGGAGCGCGAGGGGCTTGCCCCTCGCATGAAAGAGCCTCAGCGGGGCCGCTCGCATGAAAGGAACCCTCAACGGGGGGAGCGGCGAGGGGCCGCCCCCTCGCATGGAAACCAAGCTTCCTCAGTCCGGCGGCGCGAATCCGTCGTCGCCGTAGGGATCGCCCACCATCTGCACGTTCACCGCGTGCATGCCCTTCGGTCCTTCCTTGATGTCGAAGGTCACGTCCTGGCCGGCCCGCAACGTTCGGTAGCCGGACATCTGAATCGACGAGTAGTGAACGAACAGGTCCTCGCCGCCGGTGTCCGCGAGGACGAAACCGTACCCCTTGGCGTTGTTGAACCACTTGACTTTGCCATTGGCCATGCCGGCATCCCTCCCCACGCCCCTTCCCCCAAGGGGTTCATCGCGGTGAGCGCCCAACCTGCTCGCCGGCGCGCCAAGAGTCGGCGCAGTCGGCGACGCTTGCCGGGCAGCTTCCCGACGCGAACTCTCCACACCCCATGCCGCGCTGTCAAGCGGCACACAGGGCGCCACGGTTGGGCTAGGCTTGCCGCGGTGAGCGGCTAGAGCGAGGGCAACATGCTGACCTCCGAGCAGAACGCAATCCTGACCGAGACCGGGCCTGGGACGCCCATGGGCGCGGTGTTCCGGCACTACTGGATGCCGGCGCTGCTGAGCCGCGAACTGCCGAAGCCCGACTGCCCGCCAAAGCGCTTGAAGCTCCTCGGCGAGGAGTTCGTCGCGTTCCGCGACAGCGCCGGGCGCGTCGGCATCGTCGCTGCGCGGTGCCCGCATCGCGGCGCGCATCTCTTCTTCGGGCGCGTGGAGGCGTGCGGCTTGCGCTGCGCCTACCACGGCTGGAAGTTCGACGCCGATGGGCGCTGCGTGGACGTGCCCAATGTCGAACCGGCGGTCGCCGAGCGGATGAAGCCGCGCGCCGGCATTCGCGCGCTGAAGGTGGCGGAATCCGGCGGCATCGTCTGGGCCTGGCTCGGCGCGGAGGACGCGCCGGCGCTGCCGGACTTCGAGTTTCTGGCGGTGCCGCCGGAGCAGCGGTTCGTCTCCAAGAAGTTCCAGCAATGCAACTGGGCCCAGGCCTGCGAGGGCGGCCTGGACACGGCGCACTTTTCCTTTCTGCACGCCGGCATCCGCGACGGCGAGCGCGTTGGCCTGCACGAGGCGGGTTCCGCGCCGCTGCGGCGCGGCGACAACGAACCGCCGAGCGTGGCGCGGCTGCGCTGGATCGCGGAGGACGCGGCGCCGCGCTTCTCGGTGCTGCGCCATGCGGCGGGGATGCTGCTCTGCGGGGCGCGCCATGCCGGAGAAGGGGAACTGTACTGGCGCATGACCCAGTTCCTCATGCCGAACCACTCGTTGACGCCGGGCAATCTGCCGCCGGACACCTGCTACGCCAACACCTGGGTGCCGGTGGACGACGCCTCTTGCTGGATCTTCTGCTACGCATGGCATCCGCAGCGCCCGATCGGCGACGACGAACGCCGCCGCCTTGCGGCTGGAAGCGCCATCTTCGCCGAAGTGGACGCGGACTACATGCCGCTCAGTCGGCGCGAGAACGACTACCGCATCGACCGCGACGCCCAGCGCGCGTCCAGCTTCACCGGCATTCGCGGCATCTCCGAACAGGATCAAGCCATCGCCGACAGCCAGGGCGTCGTCGCCGACCGCACCCAGGAGATGCTCTGCCAGACCGATCTCGGCGTCGTGCGCTTCCGCGAGATGGCCTTGGCGGCGGCGCGCGACGTCGCGGCTGGCGCAACGCCGCCCGGCGCCGCCGCTCCCGGCGCCTACCGCGTGCGCTCTGGAGACTTCGTCGCTCCCGCGCACTTGCCGGCCGAGAAGGTCGCGGAGCGCCGCTTCGGCCCGCTCTGGGGCGCGACGGCGCCCTAGGCATCGGCGGCGGCCCTCTGCCGCAGACCGTCCAACGTGCAGGAAGATCAAGCCGCGGGGGCGCTGGCGCCCGAAGAGGCCGAGGCGATCCTAGTGCCCGTCCTGAACGAAGGAGATGTGATCGGCCCTTTCCTTGCGGAACTCGCCGCCTGTGCGCCGGGGCGGCGCGTGTACTTGCTCGACAGCGGCTCGCTGGATGCGACGGTGGAACGCGCGCGTGCAGTGCAGGGCATCGATCTGGTGGTGGTGGATTGTCCACCCGGTTTGGCGGCGGCCATCCAACACGGCGTCCAGATGTCGACGGAACCGCGGCTGGTGGTTGTCGACGGCGACGGCCAGCACGATCCGCGCATTGTGCCAGCGCTGTTCCGCGCGTTGGACGCCGGCCACGACGTGGTCGTCGGCTCGCGCAAGGCGCCGGGTGCGATGGTCGCCGAAGATTGGCCTCGTTCTCGCGAAGCCTTGTCTGCTGGCCTGCTCTTCGCCGTGCGCGCCGCGCTGCGCTGCCACGGCGTCCGAGATCCCCTATCGGGTTGTTTCGCGCTGCGCCGGCACGCGTGGCTGCAGGCGGCCGACCGTTTCGAGACGGGCGGCTACAAGTTCCTGTTGGACTTCCTCGCCGCGTCGCCGCGGCTGCGCGTCGCCGAGCTGCCCATCAACTTCCGGGCGCGCCACGGGGGATCAAGCAAGGTCGCCTTCGCGGTGCTTTGGGAGCTGTTGGTGTCGGTGTTGCGGGGCGTGCTGCGCGGCCTTGTGCCGCGGCGCTGGCTGAGCTTCGGATGCGTCGGCGCATTGGGCTTCGTCACCGACATGGCGGTGACCGGATTCCTGCACGGCGCACTCGCCGTGCCGTTCCCATTCGCGCGGCCGCCGGCGATCGCCGCCGGGATGGCGCAGAACTACTTCCTGAACAACCACCTCACGTTCCACGACGCGAGCCGTCGCGGGGCAGCGCCCCTGGCGCGGGGATTCATGCTCTACGCCGCTTGCCAAACGTTGGGAGCGGGCGCAAACTGGCTCGTTTCCGTCGCCTGCTTCAAAGCCGGGCTGCCTTGGCCGATTGCCGTCGTCGCCGGCGCGGCCGTGGGGTTCGGCATCAACTTCGCAACGGCGTCCAGGCTGGTGTGGCAGCATCGGAAAGCTCGATGAAAACAAGAGCCGGCCCCGACTCGCGAGCTCGTCGAACGACACGTTTGATCGGCTACAACCTCCTGGCCGCGATCGTCGCGCTGATGTCGATTGAGCTCGGAATGCGGTTGTTCCAACTTCCGACACCTGTGACGCCTCCCAGGATCGAGTTCGGCTCGCCCAACCCGAGAGAGATGGAACGGCTCCGTGCCGACTCGGAACTGCTATGGGTCTATCCCGGTTACGCGGAACGGATTGCCACAGCACGGGGGACGCATCCTTCAATCGTCTTCATGGGCGACTCCTGCACCCAGTTCGGACGGTACGACGAGGCGCTGCAGTCGATCGTCATGACGCGCAATCCCGACGCCCTCCTCACATTCGTGAACGTCGGCGTCGTTGGGTGGAGTTCCTGGCAGGGCCTGCAGCAGCTGCAACGGGACGTTCTGCCCATGCGGCCGAAAGCCGTGACCATCTACTTCGGCTGGAACGACCACTGGATCAACTTCGGCTTTGAGGACAAACATGCGGCCCGGTTCATCAGGCAGCAACATGCTCCTCCTCTCGACAGCCTTGGCTTTACCTTTCCGCGCTTTCGGACGACCCAACTCGTCGAAAGGACGCTCTTGGCAGCCGAGGATTTCTTCGCCGACCACAGCCCGCTGCGCGTGTCCTTGGCCGATTTCAGCGCCAATCTGCGCCAAATGGTCCGCATCGCTCGTGAACACGGCGTCATTCCCATCCTGCTCACTGCGCCCACGTCCCACCGTCCGGGGCGGGAACCCCGTTACTTGGCCGAGCGCTGGGTGGCCGATATCGAGGACCTGGTGCCGCTGCATCGACGGTACGCCGACGCCGTGCGGCGTGTGGCGGCGGCGGAAGACGCGCCGCTGGTCGACCTCCATCGGGAGTTCGATCAGCTGCCCCAACGGGAACTCGACAGCTTCTTTCTGAAAGACGGCATCCACTTGACGGCGGAGGGGTACCGCAAGATCTCGGAAGTGATCGACCAGCATCTCGTTCAGGCCGACTTGTACTGGCGCGTCGTCGGCGGCGAGCCGCGTTCCCGCGCGCTTGAGGAGACGCGCTTCGAGCAGGTGGTCGAGGGCGCCCGGCTTCTGGCCAGCAACCGCGTCGACGTCTGGCTCGACGGCAACCAGCTGCTCTACGTCAAGGATGGCCGATGCGTCGGTTCGGAGGAGGAACCAGAGGGACGATTCTTCCTGCACGTCGTGCCGTTGCATCCGAGCGATCTTCCGGCGAGTCGCAAGGAGCATGGCTACGACAATCTGGATTTCGACATCGCCGACATCGGACTGCGGCTCGGCATCTCTCATCGGTGCGTGGTGGCAAGGCGGCTTCCCGACTACGTCATCGCGTCCATCCGAACGGGGCAGTTAGTCGAAGGCAGCTACGAGGAGCGGTGGGAGGAAGAGATTCGATTCTAGGGAGAGCTCCAACGAGCCCCCAGCGAAGCGTGCTCGGGTGCGCACCCGATGTGGTCGATGCGTCCGGCAGGCATTTGTGATTCAATACAGTAGTCTGCTTTTTCTTTAAGACGGTGTTCGCCGTTGGCTGTTTCATCGAGCGTACAGAAACACACCGGGGCCCGCCGGATTGCCGTATTCGGGCTGCCGATCGTCGTGTTGGCGGCGGTGGCGTGGGGGGTTGCCGTCTTTCTCGAGCGGCCGTCGCCCACGTTGCCGCGCGACGCCGATCTCTGCCCGGCAGCCGGCGCGATCGCCGGCCGCACGGCGATGCTGTTGGACTTGCGCAAGCCGTTGAGCGAGCGCGGCCGGGGCCTGCTCGGCGAGGCGCTCCGGCAAGTCGCCTCGGAGCTCGCGGCCAATGGCGAGCTGCGCGTCTTCGCGCTCTCCGGCACGGACGCCGCCCCGCGCCAGCGCATCGACCGGCTGTGCCGGCCGTACGGCGAGTCGGCGTTGGCCCAGGATGGCGCCGTCGCGCCGCAAGCCGACCCTTGCGCGGGCCTGCCGGCCGATCTCCCGGAGCGCGACGCCGCGTTGCGGTTCTGTGCGCGGCTCGATTCCCTTGCGGGGCGCATCGACGGCATGGCCCAGCTGCCGCCAAGTCCGGTGCCCAATGCCTTTCTCGTCGAGGCCATCGAAGAGACGAGCCTGGAGTTCGGCGACGCGCCTGGGCGGAAATCGCTCGTCGTCTTCTCGGACATGGTGCAGCATGCGCCGTGGTATTCCCAAGCCGAAGGTGCCGCGACCTTCGGCTTCGCCGATTTCGCCGAGCTGCGCGCGCGGCAGAGCGCACGGATCGGCCCGCGCCCGCCGGCGCTGCAGGACGTCGACGTGACGATCTTCTATCTGCCGCGGACCGGCATGACGGAGAGCCCCCAGGAGCGGCGCGGCCACAAGCGGTTCTGGCAGGAATACGTGGCGGACGCCTTTCGCACGGCGCCGGTGATCAACGAATTGCCGGCGATGCCACGCTACGAGGTCGCGTCCTTCAGCGGGCAGGCGACGAACGGCGGTCTCGCCGCGGCGCAGCGCCTGCAGCAGGAGCGCGAAGAAGCGGAACGTCTGCTCGAGCAGGTGGTGCGCGAGCGGGCCGCGCTTGAAGAGGCGCAGCGCACGGCAGCGGCGCGAACGCCAGCGCCCGTGGCTGCCCAGGCCGGACTGCCGCTCCAGCAGGCAGCCCAGCAGGAGCCGGAGGACCAAGCACTCGTCGCCGCGGACGAAGTGGCGGCAGATAGCCCGGCCGAACCCGAAACCAGTCCCCAAGCAAACCGCAACGAACAGGATGCGGTGCCGCCGCCGAACGCGGGGATCGTCGAGTTGGGCGCGGGCGACGAATCGTCATCCGTCGTTGCGGCGGAGTCGTCCACCGACACGGCACCTGTGCCACCAGAGCCAACGGCCACCTCGCCGACGGCGCCGCCGCTGCCGTCGCTGGAAGAGCCCCCGGTGCAAGAGGACTTGGCAAGTCTCGATGCCGCGCCCTCGAACACGCCCTGCCCGCTGCAACTGAAACCGCGCTTCCAAGGCGTGGTTCCCGAGTTTCCCCGGCTGCCGAGCCGCACCGCCGCCCGATTGGCGGCGGCGACCATCGCCGTGCGCTATGTCGTTGACGAACAAGGCGCGACCGTGGACAGTGCCGTGTCGATCGTCGAATCGGCGTCCACTGCCAACCCGCCAGCGTTCCTGTCGCAGTTCGCCGATTCGGCCCGCGAGCTTGTGGAGCAATGGGAGTTCGAGTTCCTGCCAACGGCCGACCTCTCCTGTGCGCGGCAACAGGAGCTCACCACCGCGTTCAAGTTCGGCGACGCCTAAGGGTTCCAACCGACGATCAGCGGATCGCGCGATCCATCCATCGCGATGTTCACTTGGCAGCCGTAGAGCAGGCGGCGCCGGCGGCCCGTGCGAGTCGTGCGAGTGCATCTCGCAACCTGTTATGATTCAATGCGCTAGAGGGGTTCGACACTGGTTTCGCGCCGGCACAGTCGGCGTCGCCGGGTTGGACGGAACACGAAGATTGCGCCGCCCGTCACGGCCGGGCGCTTTGCAGACCGGGCGTGGCACTTGCAGGCGGTGCGCTTGCGTGGGAGGGGTGCTGCCCGTTGGCTACCCATCGTGCTCCGCAAGAAAGCGCTGGCGGCGGTCGCCGCATCCTCAGCGTGGGCCTGCCGATCGTCCTCGTCGGAGTTGTCGTTGCCGGGGTTGCCGTGTACCTCCGCGAACCGGCGCAGACCGATCGGCGCGACGGCGACCTCTGTCCGATCGGCGAGGGTGCCATCGCCGAACGCGCGGTGCTTCTGCTCGACCTGCGCAAGCCTTGGAACGACGGCGCTTCGGCATTTCTCGCCGAGGCCGTGGGCGATGTCGCCTCCGGCCTGGCGGCCGACACCGAGCTGCGCGTCTTCGCCCTCTCCGGCACGGCAGCAGCGCCGCGCCAGGCCGTGGACCGGTTCTGCAAACCCTACGACGGCGCCTTGCTTGAACTCGCCGGCGACGCGGACGACGCCTGCGAAAACCTGCCGCCCGAGCTCGCCGAGCGCGAGTCCGCGATGCGGTTCTGCACCCGCCGCGACAGGCTGCAACGCCGAATCGGGCGCTTGGCGGCGCAGCACGACGGCCCCGTGGCCAACGCCTACCTCGTCGAGGCCATCGAAGAGACGAGCCTGGAACTCGCCGCCGCATCCGGGCCGAAGTCGCTCTTCATCCTCTCCGACATGATGCAGCACGCGCCTTGGTACTCCCATGCGGAGCGCGACACCGCCAGCTTGAGCTTCCGCGAGTTCGAGCAGCTGCGCAGCGACCAGAACACGCTGGTTGGCCCCGCGCCTGGCGCCGTGGCGGATGTGGACGTGACGATCTTCTACGTGCCGCGCTCCGGGGTCACCGAAGAGTCGCCCCAGCGCCGCGAGCACAAGCGCTTCTGGCAGGAGTACGTCGCCAACGCCTTCGCCACCGCACCGATCTTCCACGACCTGCCGGCGATGCCTCGCTTCGAGGCGGCGCCGTTCGGTCTCGGCACGGAACCGGAGGCGCCGAATGCGGAGTGGGAGAGCCTGCAGCGCGAGCGCGAGGAAGCGGAACGCCTGCTCGAAGTCGTCGAACGCGAGCGGGCCGCCTTGGAAGAAGCGCGCGCCGTGGCCCTCGAACGCGCCGAGCAGCTAGAGCGCGAAGCGGCGCGCCGCCAACGCGAGCTTGCCGCGGCCGAAGCCGAAGCAGAGCAGCGCCGCCGAGAAGCCGCCGCAGCCGAGCTGGCAGCGGCGAACCCTCTCGCCCAGCAACCCGCCGGCACGTCGCCGGAGGCGCTGTCGTCGCCGGCGCCGGTGGATTTCGCCGCTGCCGACGCGGGATCGGCATCGGCGTCCGATGACGAACCGGTAGCCAGCCTGCCGTCCGCGCCAGTATCCGAACCAGCCGCCGATCTCGCGGCGAACCTCGACCAAGACGCCGCAGAATCGGCGCCGCCGCCCACCGAGGCGCAACCGCCGCCGAGCCCGCTGTCGGCGCCGGAGTTGCCGCCCATCGCGGCGACAGTGGTCGATGCCCCGTCAGCGACAGCGCCCTGCCCGATGAACCCCAAGCCGAGGTTCCAAGGGGCCACGCCGGAATACCCGGAAAGAGCGCGTCGGCGCTTCGGCGAGGGGGCGATCACCGTCAGCTACGTGGTGGACGAACAGGGCAACACCGTGGACAACACCGTGTCCGTGGTCGAGTCGCAGTCGACGGCGCGGCCGGAGCAGTTCTTCGACATGTTCGCGAGCCAAGCCAGCGAGTTCGTGCAGCGGCTGGAGTTCGATTTCGAGGCGGACGCCGGATGCGTCAGGCGTCAGGAAGCCACCACGACCTTTCAGTTCAACTACCGGTAGCGTCCCAAAATAGGGCATCATGGATGCCTCGGTCGCGCGAGGGCGGGCCAGGATGGCCGAGTGCGTCAGCCTGCGCGTGGCCGGAGCCAAGGGAACCATTGAGGTAACGCGAGTTGGCAGACCACCTTTACGCCCTGCCGAGCGGCTACCGCTTAGAGCAGTACGAGTTCAGCAAGGTGCTCAGCCTCGGCGCCTACGGCATCAAGTACCAGGCGCTCGACCACGACACCGGCAACCAGGTCGCCATCAAGGAGTACCTGCCGGACGGCATAGCCGCCCGCAGCGACGACACGACCGTCGTGCCGCGCTCGAGCGCCGACAAGCAGGCGTTCGACGTCGGCCTCGGCCGGTTCCTGGACGAAGCGCGAATGCAGGCGCGCCTCGAACACGCCAACCTCGTCCAAGTGCATCGCGCCCTGCGCGCCAACGGCACCGGCTACGTCGTCATGGACTACGTCGAGGGCGAGACCCTCGCGCAACTGCTGGAACGCCGCTCCACCTTGGCGGAAGAGGACTTGAACGCCGTGGTGGGGCCCATCCTCGGCCCGCTCGAGTTGCTGCACCAGCACGGCTTTCTGCATCAGGACATCCGCCCCGGCAACATCGTCCTGCGCAGCGACGGCACGCCGGTGCTGCTCGAGATCGGCGGCAGCAGGCAGGTCCACGGCGGCGCCAGGCAGACCTTCGGCGACCGCGCCAGAGCGCCCAATCTCACCGCGCCCACGGCCGGCTTCTCGGCGTTGGAGCTGTATTCGAGCCGCAGCCGCCTCGGCGCTTGGACCGACATCTACGCGCTCGGCGCCGTCATGTACGCCTGCATCTCCGGCCGGCCGCCGCCGGACGCGCCTAGCCGCGTCATCGAAGACGAACTCGTGCCAGCTGCCCAAGCGGCTCGGAGCAGCTACGACGAGAACACCCTCAAGGCCATCGACCAAGCGCTGGCCGTGGCGGCGGGAGAGCGCCCGAGCAGCATTGCGGCATGGCGCGCCAACCTTGCGTTCGGCGGCGATTCGCGGCCCGTCGCGCCCCAGGAATCCAGCCGCCTCGCGGCGCGCGGCGCGAGCACCTTGCTCGGCAAGCGGCCGTCGGACGACACCGGCAGGAAGGCGCGCTGGCATTGGATCGGCCCCATCGCCGCGCTGGTGGTGATGACGGTCATCCTGACCTACACGGATGTCGGCGTGCTGCGTTCTCCGGGCGACGACCGCCAAGCCGTGGCGGCGCCGTCTCCGGCAGCAGCAAGCGCGGCGAGCGTCGCCATGCCCTTGGCGACCCTTGTCGTGCGCACCGAACCCGAAGGCGCGGAAGTGGCGGTCGGCGGCGAGGTGCTGGGCACGACGCCCTTGGAAGCGGCGGACGTCGAATCCGGCATCCGCGACCTGGTCCTCGACCACCCGCTCTACGAGACCGTCGAACTCGAACAGGACTTGCCGGCCGGCGAGACCACCGTCGTGACGCAGACCCTCGTGCGGGCAACCGGTGCGCTTGCCCTGACAACCGAACCGGCCGGCGCATGGATCGAGATGGACGGCGAGCGCCTGGAGCAGACGACGCCGACCACGGTGCAGGCGCCAGCCGGACCGCTGACGCTGTTCGTCGCCGCGCCCGGTTTCCATCGCGAGCAGATCGACGCCGTGGTGCCCAAGGGCGACACGGCGACGTTGGACGTCGCGCTGCGCGCCAGCATCACCTACGGCACGCTCACGCTCGCCCTGACGCCGCAAGACGCCACGGTCGTCCTGCCCGGCATCGAGCCCGAGTACGCGCCGGGCCTCACCCTTGCCGAAGGCCCATACCGCGTGCTCGTCACGCGCCCCGGCTTCGTTGCGGAAGAACGCACCGTGGAAGTCGCGGGAGATTCGGAATACGCCGTCTCCCTGACGCCGGATCCGCAGCCGTTCACGGTAGCCGTCGCCCCCGCCGGGGCGCTGGTGCGCTTCCCGGAAATCGGCGAGACCTACTCGCCGGCGATGCGTCTGCTGCCCGGCGACTACCGGGTGCAGGCGTTGCTGGTCGGCTACGCCACGTTCGACGAGACGATCAGCCACGGCTACGAGCCGACGTCGCGGGACGTGACGCTGATTCCCGGCGTCGCCGAGTTCGCCGACAAGCTGGCCGACGGCAGCGACGGGCCGACCATGGTGCTCGTCGCCGGCGGCGACTTCCGCATGGGTTGTCTGGCGGACGCCGGCTGCCGCGACAGCGAGGAGCCAGTGCGCGACGTCACGGTGGCGACCACCTTCGCGCTCGCCAAGCGCGAAGTGACCTACGCGGACTACGACCGCTTCACGGACGCCACGGGAAGGCCGCGCGCCGACAATCCGCGCGGTTGGGAGCGCGGCAGCCTGCCGGTGGTCAACGTCTCCTGGACCGACGCCGCGGCCTACGCGGATTGGCTCACGGCGCAGACCGGCCGCCGCTATCGACTGCCCAGCGAAGCCGAATGGGAATACGCGGCGCGCGCCGGCGCCGAGACCGCCTACAGCTGGGGCGAAGACGTCGGCGAAGCGCAGGCCAACTGCAACGGCTGCGGCAGCCGCTGGGACAATCTGCGCCCGGCGCCGGTCGGCTCCTTCGGCGCGAACGCCTGGGGCCTGCACGACATGCACGGCAACGTCTGGGAATGGGTTGCGGACTGCTTCAACTCCGACCACGCCGATGCGCCGTCGGATGCGTCGCCGCGCAGCGACGGCGACTGCAATCGGCGCATGCTGCGCGGCGGCTCGTGGTCGAACAGCCCGAGGCTGCTCCGCCTGCCCACCCGCGAGTGGGACGACATCGCGGTGCGCGCCATTGAGACCGGCTTCCGCGTCGCCGCCTCCAACTAGCGTCCCCACCCTTCCAACCCATGTGCGAGCGCCACAGCGCCCCTTTGAGGGGCATTGGTCGCGGTTTGGCCGACGCGGCCGGCGGCGCTGTCGCGCGGCCGGTGCTTGCGCGACCCGCTGCGCGGTCGCATGATTGCCGCCCATGGTCGTCGAGGGACAACGCGCGTGGCCGAGGCTGAGGGTTCGACAGCGTCGCCGAGCCGCACGCCACGGCGCCTGCTCGTCGTGGCGCTGCTGGTGCTGGTGGTCGGCGCCCTGCTCGCGGTCGTCCTGCTGCGGCCCGGCGAGGACGCGCCGCCGGCCGAGCTCGCCTTCGACGCCGATCTTTGTCCAACCGACCCCGAGGGCATAGCCGCCAGCGCCACGCTCGTGCTGGACACCGGCAAGCCTTTGGGCGGCGCCCCGTCGCCGAGCGCCGTGCTGCGCGACGTGAGCCTCGAAATGGCGCCGAACACCGAACTCCACCTGTATGCCGTGCGGGAGAACCCCAATGCGCCCTTGACAAGCCTGGGACGGCTCTGCAAGCCCTACGACAGCAGCCAGCTATCGGTGGCGATGGCCAAGGACCAGCGCGAGGCCAGCCGCGACTGCGACGACCTGCCGGCGCAGCTGACGCCCTTCGTGCGCGAGGCCGCGCAGCGGTTCTGCGTTCGCCGCAACGAGCTCGGCGCCCGCGTGGACGAATTGGCCAAGGGCGCGCCGCGCCGCGTCGTCGCCGCGTCGCACCTCGTCGATGCGCTGCTGCAGGCGCGGCGTTCGCTGGTCCGGCGCAAGGCGCCGCGCACGCTCTACGTCTACTCCGACATGCTGCAGCACGCCGACTGGTATTCGCACTTCGACCTGGACTGGACCCAGTGGCGCACGGAGTACACGGCGCGCCAGGATGCCGCCGCGAACGGCGCCATGACCGCGAAGATCCTCTACTTGCCGCGCCAGGACATCACCGAGCCGCTGCGCCCGCGCCGAGTCCACCAGGAGTACTGGCGGGCGTTCTTCGACGGCGCCGACGTGACCTTCGCGGACTACGAGCCCGTGCCTCGCTACGCGACGCTGCCGCTGATGGACGCTGCCGCCGCCGGCCTGCAGGAGGAAGGCGACCCGGCCCTCGACGAGGAGCGCGCCAAGATCGAGGAGTTGCGCGAGCGCCTGAGGGCCGAATCAGCCGCGCTGGCCGAGCAACGCCAACAGAGCATCGCCGCCCGCGAGACCTTGGCGAACGCGGAACAGGCGCTCGATGCGCCGGCGGATGCGACTCAGGGCGCGGTCGACTCGCCGCCCGAAGCGCCTCCGAACCAAGCCGCTTCCCAACCGAACGACGTACCGCCGGATTTGCCGACGGGCGATGCGGCATTTTCGGAAGGCGAACCGGGCGCCGCGCCGCCTGCGGTGGGGAACGACCAGGCGAACGCGCAGGAGGCGCAGGATGCGCTGCCCGTCGCCGCCCCTCCGCCGCCCCAGCTCGCCGTCGGCACGGGCGAACCGCCGCCAAGTTTGGAAGTCGCCGCCGCATTCGCGGACGACGCGCCGCCGTGCCCGGCGACCCTCGGCGCGCCGTCGCAGACGTCGCTGGCGCCAGGCGGCTACCCCGGCGGCGAGCGCGTGAACTACGGCGCCGGGGTGCTCGTGTTCGACTACGCGCTGGACGAGCGCGGCGCCATCGTCGACACTGGCGTGGCGGTGCGCCGCGATCTCTCGAACATGGAGATGCCGGAACACTTCGACGCCTTGGCGGCCGACACCATCGCCGACATGATGGCCTGGCAGTTCGACTTCGCCGACACCGACGGCAATTGCTCCAGAGCGCAACGCGGCACGGCGACATTCACCTACGCAAGCCGTTGCGTTGGCGCGCCGCGGCCGTCCTGCCGCACCGTGCGCACCTCGGTCGCCCTGCGCTAGGGACGACCTGCGCCGCGGACTCGGTCGCGGACGCCATCGCCACGTTGCCGCTTTCCCTTGGCTGAACCCGCGCCAATCGGGGTCTCTCGCCCGCCTTGGCAGAGACTTCATGCCGTGGACGTCGCTGGCCTCGGCTGCGCGGCCTGCTACGGCGCACTGGCTTGGATGGCGAACCAGGCCGGGGGGCCGGACCTGTGGGCGTTTCTCGCGCTCCTCGGTCTCGCGGCCCTGGCCACCTTTGGCCTCTACGCCTACCACTCCAACGGCGCGCCGCTCTCGGTTGGCCGGCTGCTCTTCTGGGCGGTGGCATTCCGCGTCTGCGGGCTACTCGGCGGGCCGATCTTCGAGGACGACTTCTACCGCTACTTGTGGGACGCCTACCGGTTCGCGTCTGACCTGACGCCCTACGGTGCCGCGCCGGCGGCGTACTTCGGCGACGCATCGGTGCCGGAGGAGTTCCAGCGCGTGCTGGACCAAGTGAACAACCCGGGGCTGCCGACGATCTACGGCCCGGTCTCCCAGGCGGCCTTCCTGCTCGGCTATGCCGTGGCGCCGGCGAGCGTGCTGCCCTTGCAGGCCATCTTCGTCGCGTTCGACCTCGGCATCGTCTTGCTGCTCCTGCGGCTTGCGCCGGCGGGCGCGGTGCTGCTCTACGCCTGGTGCCCTCTGGTGGTGAAGGAGATCGCCTTCACGGCGCATCCGGAAAGCCTCGGCGTGTGCCTGCTGGTGGCGGCCATCGCGCTTGCGAAGCGCGGTCTGTTGAAGACGGCCGCAGTCGTTCTGGCGCTGGCGACTGGCGCCAAGGTCTTCGCCTTGCTCCTTGCGCCGCTCGTGCTGATGCGCGCCCGCGCCTTGCCCTGGGCGCTTTTCGGCGGGGTCTTGGCTGCGCTGTACCTGCCATTCGCGCTGCCGGTTGTTCTGCCGTTCGCGCCGGGCGACGCCGTGGCCGGCCTCGCCTCCACGGCAACGATGGCGCTGGAGTGGCGCTTCAACGCGGCGTTGTTCGACGTCTTCGCTGCCGGCCTTCCGGACATGGCCGCGCGGGTCGCGTCCGTTGTCGCGTTCGGGGCCTTTCTCGTTTGGTGTTATTGGCGGCAGGCGCGGGGCTTGAGCCACGGCGAAGCGGCGAACGAGGTGCCGCGGGGGGATTGGATCTTCGGCGCGTTGCTGCTGCTGTCGCCGGTGGTCAATCCCTGGTACTTGATCTGGGTGCTGCCGTTCGCGGTGGTCTGCCGCAGCGCCTGGGCGTGGACGGCTTCCGCGGCGGTGCTGCTCTCCTACGTCACGGGGCTGAATCTAGACGATATGCGCTTGGAGCCATATGGCCACCCGTGGTGGGTGCGTCCGATCGAGTTCGGGATGATCGCGGTCGCCCTCTGCTGGGACGCCATGCGCCGCTCGAAGAAGCGAGCGAGTCGCTACAGGTTGCCGAAGGAGTAGGTGAACGTGCCGCCGAACGCCTTCGAGGCCGGCGTGTTGCGCCCGTCGTTCACGACCAGGTAGAAGAGGCCAAGGGTCAGGTTGTCGCTGAAGTTGTAGTGGACTTGGCCGCCGAGCAGCTGCCGCTCCTCGCGCACCTCGGGGAAGCGCGGCGGCGTGAAGCCGGCGCCGCCGATGTCCAGACTGGGCTCGGACTTCACGACTCTGTAGTCCACGCCGAGGGAGATCTTCTCCGCCAGCAGGAGGATCGCCGCGACATTGCCGAAGTAGTTCGTGGGAATGTCGTTGTTGCGATCCCGGACGCCCGCTTCCGCCGACACGCCCAGCCGGTCGCCGATGAACCTGCCGACGACCAGCGATGCTTCGATGCCGTCGCCGCCGTCGCCAAGCGAATTGATGTGACCCGTTTCGTAGTCGCCGGCGACGATGGCGCCGACGCGAATCGCCATGCTCGGCAGCGAACTGGCGACTTCGTCCACGACGCGCCAAGTGACGCCGATGCTGGAATCCGCCCGGCCGGTGAAGCTGTCGGTGTCCGCCGTCGTCGGCCCGGCGAACTCGCCGGACGCGAAGCCGACCTGGGCATCGATGCCGATGTTGTCCGACACCGCGTAGTTGCCGAGCAGCCACAGCGTGTCTTGGCGGAGATCCGCGCCGCCGGGGGTCGGCATTTGCACTTCCCCAAGAAAGAACTCGTCCGCCGTCTGCGACACCCAGGAGACGCTGGCATAACCCGTCCCCGGTTCGGCAAGCCACGGCGACGCCGCGGCGAAGGCGCGACTCCCCAATGCCAGGCACAGCAGAACGCACGCCCAGCCTAGGCGATGGAACCAAGGGCGCACTGTCATCATCATCTTCCTTGTCGATGTTGGAGTGGTCTGCCGGCTGCGGCTCTCAGGCGGCAAGCGAGGCACGGCTAGAGCCTGTATCGCTTCGTCAAGTACCGTTTGACCGACTGGAGTTTGGGGCGGCAGGCTTCCACGCCGTCGCGGCACAGCGCAGCGGCATCCATGCCCGATGCGTCATCGCCTGCCAACAAGGCGTTCACCTCCGCCAATACCTGCTCGGCGCGCTCGCGTTTGAACTCGCGCCTGCTGATGGCGCAGTTCCTGCACACCAGTTCCTTGAACACGACCGCTTTGCCGCGCGCGTATTCCGCTCGCGACGCCGCCTTGACGCCCCCCGGGCCGATGGAACCGGACGCTGCCGCCGGCAAAGCCAAAAGACCGAGCGCAGCCAACAAGGCCCCGAATCGGACGTACCGCGCCATGCATTTGCTCCTGCATCCGATGCAACAGGGGCGATGTCCGCCACCGCCACGACCAAGGTTCTTGATCGAGCTTCTACCACGACTGGCCGCGAAGGGCAACGACGGATGCAAGAGACTGGCCAATTGCGCGTGGCGCGGGTGCGATCCGCAGGGTTCGCTGAGCGAGGCCACGGACTCCTGCAATTGGACGATGGCCTGGGCAAAAGCGCTCGATGCGGTCGGCGTCGTGGTCGACCTTGGCCTCGGCCCGCGCTGGCGCTTCCAATCGTCCACGCAGCGCCTACCACGGCACGATCAATGCCGCCTCGCGCAACCAAGCGAACAAGCCGTTCTGTCGCGGGCCTCCGTCTCGATCGCCTACATCGCCGCGCACTGCTGGTACTGGTTGTCGCAGCAAAACGCCTGGCCTTGGACGTCGAAGCACTTCAGGCCGGTGGTCATCGGCACCGCCTTGGGCATGGCCTCGCGGATGTAGGCCGGCGAGACGCAGAAGAAATCCCGCGAGCGTGGCCGCATGACCCTCGACTCCGGCGCCAGCACCGGGCGCACGTCCATCCAGTTGCGGCGGATCTTCTCCACTACCGACGTGCAGTTGCCGCCCACGCCGACGCCCCAAGTGAAGCCCCCGCCGCCGGGCTGGTTGCCGACTGCCACCGCGCCGGCCGACGGCACGCTGGACACCGCAAGCGCCGCAAGGAGAAAGCCCAGAACGCGTACCTTGCGATCAAAGCCAACCTTCTTCATATGCCGCCTCCGTTCGTGCCGCTCGCCTCCCTGTGTCCATAGCACGACGGCGGCCGTTGCACAACGGCCGCGTTGAGGCGATGGAGTGCCGAAGCAGTGGACGAAGGCGCCGCGGACGACCCTTGCACCTGGTCGTCCGCGGAGCAAAGTGCGGCTTCAGACCGCGAACTGCGCCTCTTCCGTCGAGCCGCTGAGGGCGGTGACGGACGATTGCCCGCCTTGGATCACCTCGGCCACGCGGTCGAAGTAGCCAGTGCCGACTTCCTGCTGGTGGCTCACGAAGGAGTAGCCGGCGTTGGTGGCGGCGAACTCCTTCTCCTGCAGGTCCACGTAGGCGGACATCTGGCGGTTCACGTAGTCGCGGCTCAAGTCGTACATGTTGAACCACATGCTGTGGATGCCGGCCAGGGTGATGAACTGGAACTTGTAGCCCATCGCCGCCAGCTCGCGCTGGAACTTGGCGATGGTGGCGTCGTCCAGATTCGCCTTCCAGTTGAAGGAGGGCGAGCAGTTGTAGGAGAGCATCTGGTCCGGATATTCCTTGTGGATGGCGTCGGCGAACGCCTTGGCCTCGTTCAAGTCCGGCACTGCGGTTTCGCACCAGATGAGGTCCGCGTAGGGCGCGTAGGCGAGGCCCCGGGAGATCGCCTGGTCCAAGCCGTTGCGGGTGCGGTAGAAGCCCTCGGGCGTGCGCTCGCCGGTGAGGAAGGGCTTGTCCCACTCGTCGATGTCGCTGGTCACCATGTCGGCGGCGTTGGCGTCGGTGCGCGCCATCAGCAGCGTGGGCACGTCGCAGACGTCCGCCGCCAGGCGCGCCGCGACGAGCTTCTGCACCGCCTCGACGGTCGGCACGAGCACCTTGCCGCCCATGTGCCCGCACTTCTTCACGGACGCCAGCTGATCCTCGAAGTGAACGCCGGCCGCCCCGGCGGCGATCATGGCCTTCATCAGTTCGAAGGCGTTCAGCATGCCGCCGAAGCCGGCTTCGGCATCGGCCACGATCGGCGCGTAGAAGTCGATGCCGTCGTCGACGCCGCTCGCCCACTGGATTTCGTCGGCGCGGCGGAAGGCGTTGTTGATGCGGTTGACGACGCTCGGCACGGAGTTCACGGCGTACAGGGACTGATCCGGGTACATCGTCTCCGAGGTGTTGTTGTCGGCGGCCACTTGCCAGCCGGAGAGGTAGATGGCCTTGATGCCGGCCTTCACCTGCTGCACCGCCTGGCCGCCGGTGACGGCGCCGAGGCAGTTGACGAAGTCCTCGGTTTGCAGCAGTTCCCACAGCTTGTCGGCGCCGTGGGCGGCGAGCATGCTGCGGTGCGGAATCGTGCCGCGCAGGTTCACCACGTCTTCGGCGGTGTAGCCGCGCTTGACGTCCTTCCAGCGCGGATTGCTGCTCCACTCTTCGTCCAACTCCGCGACCTGTTCCGCGCGCGGTCTGCGGGGTACGAAATGCAACGCCATCGATTGTTCCTCATTGGTGGCAAGACGGGGGTGCGCGAGAGGGGCTCGCCCCTCGCAGCGAAGCGGCGCATCCTAGTGGGCGGAAGGTGCCGCTGCAACCGCCGATTTGGGCAAAACCTGGGCAATCGGGAGCGTTCAAGGCGGGCGCGTACTTGCTTCGCGCGCGCAAGCGGCCGCGGCCGAACCGGCGGTTCTCGACAGCGGCGCACTGGTTGCGGCAGCCGACGCCACTACCTTGAAGAGCTCCAGTTCCGGCCTGCTCAGGCGAGCGTCATGCGGCGGTGTTCGATGTCGGCTTCCAGAAACACGTCGCCCGCTGCCTTGAAGCCGTTGCGTTCGTAGAAGACCAAGGCCTGGGTCTGGGCGTGCAGGAAGACGTCGAGGCCGTCCGCGCGCGCCGCGGCGACGGCCTCGGCGAGGAGTCGGGCGCCGACTTCGCGCCGGCGCCATTCCGGCAGCACGGCCATGCGGCCGATTTGGCCGCTCGCCAGCAGCCGCGCCGTGCCGATGGGCTTGCCGCGGTCGTCCTCGGCGAGGAAGTGCCTGGCGCTGGCGTCTTCGCCGTCGAGCTCTTCCTCTTCGGAGACGCCCTGCTCCTCGATGAACACGGCGCGTCGAACGGCCATCAACGCCGCTGAGTGAGTCTTCCAAGCCACCTCCGACACGTGCGCTTCGGCCGGTTCCTCGGCGAGCACGTCGCGCGCCAGCCGCTCGGCGAGGCCGGTGTAGGCCGCCGGCGTCAGTCCGTCGAGCTTGCGCCGGTCGGACTCCGTGAGTTCCAGCTGCTCGAGCAGCTTGTGGTAGACGGTCGCGTCGAGACGCTGCCCGCGGGTCAAGGTCTTCAGGCGTTCGTAGGGCTCGGCGCTGCCGGCGGCGCGCATGACGGTCTGCACGGCTTCGGCGAGCACTTCCCAAGCGTTGTCTAGATCGGCGCTCAAGCGTTCGCCGTCCAGCGCAAGCTTGGCGATGCCCCGGCAGGCGCTGTCGTAGGCCACGAGGCTGTAGGCGAAGGCCGTGCCGATGCTGCGCAGCGCCGTCGAATCCGAGAGGTCGCGCTGCCAGCGCGAGACCGCCAGCTTGCTGGCGAGGTGGCCAAGCACCGCGTTGGCGAGGCCCAGGTTGCCTTCGGAGTTCTCGAAGTCGATGGGATTGACCTTGTGCGGCATGGTCGAACTGCCGGTCTCGCCGGCGACCTGGCGCTGCTTGAAGTAGCCGAGGGAGACGTATCCCCAGGCGTCGCGGTCGAAGTCGAGCAGCACCTGGTTGAAGCGCGCGATGCTGTGGAAGAGTTCGGCGATGTCGTCGTGGGGCTCGATCTGCGTGGTGCTGGCGTTGAATCCCAGGCCGAGGCCGGCGACGAACTCCCGCGCCACCCGGGGCCAGTCCACGTTCGGATAGGCCACCGCGTGGGCGTTGTAGTTGCCCACCGCGCCGTTCATCTTGCCGCGCAGCTCGGTGCCCAGGACCGCGTCGCGCTGGCGTTCCAGCCGCGCCACGGTGTTGGCGATCTCCTTGCCGACGGTGGTGGGCGTCGCCGCCTGGCCGTGGGTGCGCGACAGCATGGGCACGTCGGCGAGCGGCAAGGCGAACTCGCGCAGCGCCGCGACGAGGCGGTTCATCGCCGGCGCCAGTGCGCTCTCGCGTGCCTCGCGCAGCATCAGCGCGTAGGCGAGGTTGTTGATGTCCTCCGAAGTGCAGCCGAAGTGGACGAACTCGACGTGTGCGGCCAAGCCGTCGATGCGTCGCACGGCGTCCTTGACGAAGTACTCGACCGCCTTCACGTCGTGGTTGGTCTGTGCTTCGATGGCGCGAATGGCCCTGGCGTCGGCCACGTCGAAGCGCCGCCACAGGGCGCGCAGCGCTTCCTTCTGGCCGGCGTTCGCCGGCGGCAGCTCGGGCACCTCGTCGAGCTTGGCGAGATGCAGGAACCACTCCACCTCGACGCGCACCCGATAGCGCATTAGGCCGAACTCGCTGACGATGGGCGCCAGCGCCTGCACGCGCCGCCGGTAGCGCCCGTCGAGGGGCGAGATCGCCGTCAGCTCCTCGAGGTTCACGATGCGGCCTCGATGCGCCCGCCGCCCAGGCATTCGTCGCCGCAATAGAACGCGACGTGCTGGCCCGGCGTCACGGCGCGCTGCGGCTGCTCGAAGCGAACCGTGGCGCGGGCGCCGTCGAGGGTCACCGCGCACGCTTGATCCGGCTGCCGATAGCGGGTCTTGGCGGCGCACTCCGGGCGCGGTTCGGCGAACCAATTGAGCTCGGACGCTTCGAGCGTCGTCGTCGCCAGATCGTGCTCGTCCTGGGTCACTACGAGGGCGTTTCTCGCACGGTCCTTGGCGGCGACGTACCAAGGCGCTTCGGCGCGTCCGGCCAGCCCGCCGATGCCCAATCCTTGCCGCTGCCCCAGCGTGTAGAAGGCGAGGCCCTGGTGTTCGCCGAGCTCGGCGCCGTGGGCGTCGACGATGGGCCCGGGGCGCGTCGGCACGTAGCGGCCCAGGAAGTCGGCGAAGCGCCGTTCGCCGATAAAGCAGATGCCGGTGCTGTCCTTCTTGTCGCAGACGCGCAGGCCAGCCGAGCGGGCGCGGTCGCGCACTTGCCCCTTGAGCATGCCCCCGACCGGAAACAGGCAGCGCTGCAACTGCCCGCTTGGCACGGCTTGCAGGAAATAGCTTTGGTCCTTGTCGCCGTCCACGCCCTTCCGCAACTTAAACGGTGCGCCCGGTTCGCTGCGGCGCGCATAGTGGCCGGTAGCGATGGTGTCGAAGCCCAGCATGGCCGCGTAGTCGAGGAACAGCTTGAACTTGATCTCGCGGTTGCACAGCACGTCCGGATTCGGCGTGTACCCGCGCCGGTAGTCGTCGAGGAAGCACGCGAAGACGTTGTCCCAGTATTCGGCGGCGAAGTTGGCGGCGTGCAGGCGAATGCCGAGCACGTCGCACACCGCCTGGGCGTCCTCGAAATCCGCCTCGGCAGTGCAGTACTCGGTGCCGTCGTCCTCTTCCCAGTTCTTCATGAAGAGGCCGGCCACGTCGAAGCCCTGTTCGAGCAGCAGCAACGCGCTCACGGCGGAATCCACGCCGCCGGACATCCCCACCATGACCCGCTTCGCCACCTTCGCCCTCTGCTCTCAAGCGCGCTTTCGTTCTCGAGCGCCTTGGTCTCAAAACCGCCAGCGAAAGATCATACCTTGGCGACGCGCGGGCCTGCCCCGGCGATGCCGCGCCAACGCCGTGGTAATCTGCCGCCATGTCCGAGCTCACGCACCTCAACACGCGCGGCGAGGCGTCCATGGTGGACGTGTCCGAAAAGACCCCCACCGTGCGCGAGGCGCGAGCCCGCTGCGCGCTGCGCATGGACGCTCGAACCATGCAGGCGATCCTCGACGGCGGCGCGGCCAAGGGCGACGTGCTCGCGGTGGCGCGGGTGGCCGGCATCCAGGCCGCCAAGCGCACGTCCGATCTCATCCCCCTGTGCCACCCGCTGCCGCTGGCGAAGGTGGCGGTGGACTTCCACGCGGACGACGGCGCTCTCGCCATCGAGAGCTACTGCAAAGTCGCCGCGAAGACCGGCGTGGAGATGGAGGCGCTCACCGCGGTGAGCGTGGCGGCGCTCACGGTCTACGACATGTGCAAGGCGATGGATCGCGGCATGACGATCGACAACGTGCGGCTGGTGGAAAAGCGCGGCGGCAGGTCGGGCGCATGGCGCAACGGCGAAGAGCGGCTGCCAGCGGATGGGACGCCGTGACCGTCGCCGCTGCCGTCCATGTGCGTGTGCGTTTCTTCGCATCCCTGCGCGAGGCCATCGACGTGGACGCCGTCGAACTCGCGCTCGAGGACGCCTCCCTCGCCGGCGTACACGCCCAGCTGGCGACGCTGCTCGACTCGGGCCAGTGCGCGGCGCTCAACGCCCCAGGCGTGCAGGTGGCCGTGAACCAAGTGATCGTGCAGGGCGAGGCGGCGCTCCGGCCGGGCGACGAAGTCGCCTTTCTGCCGCCCGTCACCGGCGGCTGACCGATGCGCTGCGACGTGCGCATTCAGCGCAAGGACTTCGACATCGCCGGCGAATGGGAGGCCTGCCGGGCGCGCTGCGGCGGCGCGGCCGGCGCCATCGTCGCCTTCGGCGGCCTGGTGCGCGACATGGTTCACACTGGCGACGCAGAGGACGACGAGGGGCGCGCCGTGCGCGGGCTGCGCCTCGAACACTATCCGGGGATGACCGAGTCGAGCATCGAAGCCATCGTCGCCGACGCCGGCGAACGCTGGCGGCTGCGCGACGCCGTGGTGATCCACCGCGTCGGCGACTTGGCGCCCAAGGATCAGATCGTGCTCGTGCTCGTCGCCTCCAGCCACCGGCCAGACGCCTTCGCGGCCTGCGAGTTCGTCATGGATTATTTGAAGACGGACGCGGTGCTGTGGAAGAAGGAGCGCTTCGCTGGCGGCGAGGCGTGGCTGCGCGCCTCGGCGAACGACCGCAAGCGGCGCTCCGATTGGCAACGCGCGGCGCAACGATGAAGCCCGCGCAGCAGGGCGCCAAAGGGCCGTCCTTCGGCGACGACCCAGCGCCGCGCGCGGAGCGCTTGAAGGCGCTGGTGGCGGGGATTCTGGCCGAGGCCAAGCGCCAGGGCGCAAGCGCCGCCGAGGTGTCGGCGAGCGACGACGCCGGCCTTGGCGTGACGGTGCGCAAGGGCGAGTTGGAGACCGTCGAGTTCAACAACGACCGCGGCTTCGGCATCACCGTCCACGTCGGCCAGCGCAAGGGCAGCGCCAACACTTCCGACGACAGCGCCGAGGCCGTGCGTGAAACCGTCCGCGCCGCGCTGAACATCGCCAAGTACACCGCCGAAGACGCCTGCAACGGCCTTGCCGATGCGGAACTGATGGCAACGACGCTGCCCCAGCTCGACCTGCACCATCCGTGGGCCGTGGACGTCGAACAGGCGACCGCGCTCGCCGAGGAGACCGAGGCGGCGGCCCTCGCCTTCGATTCGCGCATCGTCAACTCCGAAGGCGCCCAAGTCTCCACCCAGCGCGCCTGCCACGTCTACGGCAACTCCCACGGCTTCGTCGAAGCCGCCTGGGGAACGCGCCACGCCGTGAGCTGCGCCCTGATCGCCGCCGACGAAGACGGCATGCAGCAGGAACACTGGTACACCGTCGCCCGCGACCACGAGGACTTGCAGAATCACATGCAGGTGGGCGAGGAGGCAGCCCGCCGCGCCGTCGCCAGGCTTGGCCGACGCTCCATCGAGACCGGCAGCTATCCGGTGCTGTTCGCGCCGCCCATGGCCGCCGGCCTGATCAGCCACCTGCTCGCGGCACTCAGCGGCGGCGCCCAGTACCGCCAGGAGTCCTTTCTGCTGGACTCCATCGGCCGCCAAGTGCTGCCGGAATCGATCACGCTGGCCGAACATCCGCACCGCGCCAAGGGCATCGGCAGCGCGGCCTTCGACGGCGACGGCGTGGCCACCCGCCCCAAGGCGTTCGTGCAGGACGGCTGCGTCGCCAGCTACGTGCTCGGCACCTACTCCGCGCGCCGCCTTGGACTCGCCACCACCGCCAACGCCGGCGGCATCTTCAACCTCGACGTGGAGACCGAGACCGTGCCGGTGGAAGCCCTCATGCGCGACATGGGCACCGGGCTGGTGGTCACCAGCTTGATGGGGCAAGGCGTGAACCTCGTCACCGGCGACTATTCCCGGGGTGCCGGCGGAATCTGGGTGGAGAACGGCGAGCCGAGCCACGCGGTGGACGAAGTGACCATCGCCGCCAATCTTGCCGACTTGTTCAAGGGCATCGCCGGCTGCGGCGACGACATCGACCGGCGCGGCAGCATCCGCTGCGGCTCGATCCTGGTCGAGCAGATGACGGTGGCCGCCTAGCCGGAACTTCGCCGGCCGGGCGGTGCTCGCCCTCAGTCGAGATCGGCTGCCAGCGCGGCGACGCTCTCTGCGCCGAGCGTGGCTTCGCAGCGCAGTTCGTCGTGGTCGATGCCGATGGCTACCGCTTCTCCGGCGCGCACGCCGGCGATGTGCCGCACGTTCAACTCGAAGCGCAGGAAGTGGACCGCCGCGGTCTTGTCGCGCTCGGTGCGTTCCAGATCGTCGTTGGCATGGGCGAAGGCGCGGGGCGAGTCGCCGATGCACAGCCAGACGCGGTGTTCCACGCCGGGCATCCGCGCCAACGCCGCAGCGCGTTCCTCCACGTCTTCGTATTCGATCAAGAAAGTGGCCTTCCAGTTGGCGCCGTCCGGGATGAGCGCGTTGTAGACGGCGATTTCCTCTTCGATGGCGGCCGGCTCGAAGATGCGCTCGGCGCGCAGCATCTCCTGCACCTGGTACTGCATCGTCAGGAAATCCTCGAACAGGAGCGTGGCATGGGGGCCGAGGGCGATGCGCCGCGCCTTCTTGTGCGCCATGACGCGCTCGCGGAAGGCCGGCCGCTCGACGGCGTACTGCTCCAAGCTCCACAGACTGTCGCGGTCGAGCTTCCGCATCGGACTTAAGCGTCGATGCCGTAGGCGCGGCGCAGCATCGTCGCCGGGTGCGTGGCGCGGTCGTCGCCGCCCAGGCCGTGTTCGATCATCCGCCCGGCCATCGGGCAATCCGAGCCGAAGACGTCCGCTTTGGCGTCGCGCACCATGCGCACCACCGGACGGGCGATCTTCATGGCCGCGGCGTAGGTCTCGGCCTTCACGGCGTAGGTGCCGTCGTGGCCGGAACAGCGCTCGATGATCGCCACCTCGGTGTCCGGAATCAGCGACAGGAACTCGCGGGTGCGCTGGCCGACGGCCTGCACGCGCTGATGGCAGGCGGCGTGGTAGGCGACTTTGCCCAGCGGATTGGGAAATTCCACGTTGGCCAGCCCGTCCCGGTGGCGCGCCAGCAGGTACTCGAAGGGATCGAAGAAGGCGGCGCGCACCTTGGCCACGGCGTCGTCCTCGGGAAACAGCAGCGGGATTTCCTGGCGGTACATCAAGGTGCAGGACGGGACGATGGACATGAGGTCGTAGCCCGCGTCGATGGCCTGAGTGAACACCGGCACATTGGCTTCCTTGCGTGCCGCCACAGCCTCCAGATCGCCCAGCTCCAGCTTCGGCATGCCGCAGCAGCCGGCGTCGGCGAGCAGCTCCACCTCGATGCCGTTGTGGCGCAGCACGCGCACGAGGTCCTCCACCGCCTCCGGTTCGCTGTGTTCGCCGTAGCAGGTGACGTAGACCGCCACCTTGCCGGTGGTGTTGCTGCCGGGTGTGGGCGCGACGCCGTTGGCGCTTGGCGCGATGCGCTTGCTCGCCGTGCGCGTCTGGAAGGTCGGCAGGGGCGCTTCCTTGTGGATGCCCGCCACCCGCTCGCCGATGCCGCGCAGAAATCCCACCTTCGCCGCGCCGTTCGCCAACTGCCCGACGCCGGGCGTGGACGCGACCTTGAACACCGGCGCCGTGCTGGTGATGAGCCGGTCACGCCAACGCGGCTTGCGCTCCGCGAAGGCCGCGGCCTTGGCGCGCAGCATCAGGTGCGGGAAGTCCACTTTCCATTCGTGGGGCGGCAGGTAGGGGCACTTGGTCTCGGCGCACAGGTCGCACAGGAAGCACTGCTCCACGACCTTGCCGTAGTCGCTCTTCGCCACGCCGTCCACCTCCAGCGTCTCCGACTCGTCGACGAGGTCGAACAGCGTCGGAAACGCCGCGCACAGGTTCACGCAGCGGCGGCAGCCGTGGCAGATGTCGAAGACCCGCTCGAGCTCGGCGTCCACCGCGGCGCGGTCGGTGAAGCCCGCGCTGCGCCAGTCGATGGGCTGGCGCTTGGGCGCTTCGAGGCTGCCCTCCTTCATGTGCAGGCCTTCATCCGCGGGCCTTCATGCGCGGGCAGGCAGCGGGAGTTGCCGAGCGGGAGAACACGGGGCCGCATGAACATCGGAGCCCTCAGCCAGTGAGCGCGAAGGGTGCCCCTCGGGCAGAAGCCCGAAGGGGGGGCCGCTGTTCGTCCCCTACGCCATCGCGTCCAATGCCTTCTGGAAGCGGTTGGCGTGGGAACGCTCGGCCTTGGCCAAGGTCTCGAACCAGTCGGCGATCTCCTCGAACCCTTCGTCCCGGGCCGTCTTGGCCATGCCCGGGTACATGTCCGTGTACTCGTGGGTCTCGCCGGCGATGGCCGCCTTGAGGTTCGCGCCGGTGGTGCCGATGGGCAGCCCGGTGGCCGGATCGCCAACGCCTTCCATGTATTCCAGATGCCCGTGGGCATGGCCCGTCTCGCCCTCGGCGGTGGAGCGGAACACCGCCGCCACGTCGTTCTCGCCCTCGATGTCGGCCTTCGCCGCGAAGTACAGGTAGCGCCGATTCGCCTGCGACTCGCCAGCGAAGGCGTCCTTGAGATTCTGCAGCGTGCCGCTGTCTTTGAGTTCCACGCTTTGCCTCCTTTGCAGGTGGTGGGTGATCTAACGCAGCGCAGTATACACCGCCACCGTGCGCTGGCTGACCATCGCAACCAGCGCAGGGCGTCCTGCCCGACGCTTCGTACACCCAGAACCGTTAGGTCAGTAGGTACGTCCCACTGTCGGCTTCGTGTCCGACAATGTCGCCGACATCGCCAGCGCCAGTTGCGGTAGATTGTGCGCCATCGTGCCCGGCTGCGAATGGGAGGCGCACGCCATGTACAAGGACTTTCTCTACGAAGTCGCCGGCCCGGCGGCTGTCGAGACGATGAATCGGCCGGCGCTCAAGGAGGAATAGCCGTGGCGGACGTGATCGCAAGCGACCTGCGCGACGTCGACTGGGCCGAGTTGGTCGCCGGCCTCAACCGCTACCTGCGTCTGCGCACCACGCCCATCGGCATGAAGCTGTTCGAGACCGTGGCCGACATGGAAGCCGTGCCGCGCATTCGCCGCCCGTCGCATGTCCACACCACCGATCAGATCGTAGGCCAGGCCAGCCGCAACGGCTGGACGGTCGGCATCACCGCCGAAGACCTTGTGGGCGATCAGTGCCGGGTGGTGGTGGGCTTGGCGCCGAGGAGCGACGAGTGGCTCTCCGGCGACCGCATGGCCGGCGTGTGGTACGAAAACGCGGCGGAGGCCGCCAGGCACCAGCAGGCGATGGATGCCGCGCCGTTCGGCAAGCACCAGGCGCTGGCCGTGAGCCCGCTGGCCAGCGGGCGGCTGAATCCGCCGGATGTCGCGCTCATCTACGCCACCCCGGCGCAGATGATCCTGTTCATCAACGGCCTGCAGTGGACCGGCTTCAAGAAGCTCGACTGGGGCTGCGTGGGCGAGTCCGCCTGCGCCGATTCCTGGGGCCGGGCGCTGGCCACCGGCGAACCGAGCCTGTCGATTCCCTGCTTCGCCGAACGCCGCTACGGCGGGGTGATGGAGGACGAACTGCTGATGGCCATTCCGCCGAGCTATCTGCCCAAGGTGATCTCCGGCCTCGACCGCCTCTCCCGCAACGGCTTGCGCTATCCGATCCCCCAGTACGGCGTGAACAACGACGTGCGCGCCGGCATGGGCGTCAGCTACGGCTGACGCATGGCCAGCAGCGCCTCAGACAACGCCGCCGACCCGCCGCCGGACGACGCCGCGCCAATCGATCCGGCGTGGATCGCCGAGTTCGAGGCGGCGCGCAAGCGGCCGCTCGCGCTGCGTTGGCGCTACGCGTTCATCAAGACCTACAAGCCGGTGCTCGACGATGCGGACTACCGTTCCTTCGACACGATGGAGGAATACCGAAAGTGGTGCGAAGAGAACCTGCCGGAGGGGTGTGCGACGTTTTAGTGCGCTAGGCGCTCCGGCGCGGGGATTGGCGGTCCGCGACGCTGTCGCCAGAAGTCGTCGTACAGTCCGCTGCGGATGCAGGCGCGCAGGGGCAGGATGTCGTTGGCGCCGGCCCTGCTCCAGCGCATGCCGCCGCGTTTGAAGCGGGCGGCGACCAGCGTGCCGCAGGAGCTTTCGACCACGCCCGAGCCGACCAGCAGCCCCATGGCGCGGTAGCGCGGATAGCGCATCCGGCTGCGGTTGTTCACGAAGTAGCCGATGGCCTTGTCGGCGGCCGGCTCGCCGGCGTGCCGGCGCAGTTCGCGCAGCACGTCCTTGATGCGTCCCTCGGAGAGCGCCGCGCAGACCTTCTCCGACCACGCCCGGCACTGCCGCGCGCCGGCGCCGTGCACGGCGCGCCCGACCTCCCACAGCCGCTCGCGGGCGTGCCAGATGTCGACGATGCAGACGGCGTTCGGGAACAGTTCCGCGGCGGTGTTCCAGATCCACTTCGCGCCGTCCCCGACCACCACCTGCCGCTTCGCCGCCGCGAACCCGAACCGCCGCGCCGCCCGCCACAGCCGCTGCGCGAACGGCGACGGCTGCGGGTCGGCGTCCTTCGAACGCGCGCTGTCGATCGCCGCCGTGTGCCGCGCCGAACCCGCGTCCCGCTCCGGCAGGCCGGTCCTCGGACTCCGCTCCGCCGTGTGGAACACCGCCACCTTCGCCTCCCGCGTCTTCGCCGGCTGGCCGTCCTCCCCCGTGCCGGCGTCCCGCCGCACCATCGGCACGCCCGTGCCGTCCGGACTGCAGTACATCGTCTCCGCCGGCGCCTCGGCCAGCCCCGGCGCCGACCGGTCCCACGCCGCGATCTCCCGCCCCGCCTGCTTCGCCGCCCGCTCCGCGCGCTTCGCCGTCGCCCAGACCCCGGCCTGCCGGCCCAGACTCTCCGCCGCCTTCGCGAAGCTCTTCTCCGACGCCTCCTCCGCCAGCGCCCGCAGCGCCGCCGGCGTCAGCCGGACGCCAGCCCGCCCCGCCACCCCCAGCGCGCGGTCCAGCGGATGCGCCCCGCCCTTCGCGCACGGGCACGTCCAGTAGCCGCGCTTCAACTCCAGGCGGCCCAGCAGCGACAGCGGCGACAGCGCGCGCGTGCCCCGGCGATGCATCCTCGCGCCGCACCCCTCGCACAACGGCGCGTCCAACTCCCCGTCCAGCTCCGACAGCACCTCCGACGCGCCCCGCGCCGCGCCGCGCAGAACCGCCCCGCGCAGATCCTCCTCGAACTCCAGGCAGCCCCGTCCGCTCCCCAGCATCTCCCGGCAACGCTCCCGGAACTCCGGCGACGACGCCAGCAGCATCCGAACGCCGTCTCCCAGAAACGCCCACGCCTCCTTGCGTTCCAGCGCCTCCCGCGCCAACATCCCGTCCGTCATCGCGATTCCGTCCGCTTTGGTTGTCGATACCCTCAGCATATGCCGGAATCGCGATGGCCCCTTCAACCCTCCCAGCGCACTAAAACGTCGCACACCCCTGCCGGAGTGGCTGGGCTATGGCCGCGTTCACGTATCTTCAAGCTGAGGAAATCAGGGACGCGCTGAAACGCCACGGCGTGCAATACCTGTTCATCGGCCAATCCGCCGCGGTACTCCACGGCTTCCCCGACACTACCCAGGAAACCACCCTCTTCGTGCGTCGCCAACGCGAAAACGGCAGGGCACTGGTTGCTGCGCTGCGCGAGCTGGGATTCGTCCTCACGGCGGAGCAATGCGACGAGGTCGTTCGCGGCAAGGATTTCGTGCAGCTGAAGAATGGCCCCTTCGACATTGACCTCGTGTTCGCTCCCGACGGCATCGAGAGATTCGAGGACGCCTATCGGCGCCGCATGGAGATCGAAGGCTTCCCAGTGTGCTCGCTCGACGACATCATCGCCAGCAAGGCAGCGTCGAACCGGCAGAAGGACCGAGATTCGCTGCCGAGGCTGCGGGCGTTCCGCGACCATCTCCGCCACAGCCGTTGAAGCAAGCCGTTGACAGAGACTCCTTCTTCAAGCGCCCCTTTCGCACAGACCCATGAACTCGCCGCGCACAAACCGCCGCAGCGCAAGAGCGCCGCGGCGGCTTGAAGTTCGGCGTTGCGCAGTTCGGCCTAGAACTCGTAGCGCACGCGCCCGTAGACGAGCCTGCCGTTGTAGCCGCCTGGGGAGTAGCGGGGGTAGAGGCGGCCGGAGCTTGGCGAGCGCGCGGCTTCGTCGGGGTAGGCGTCCAAGGCGTTGTCGGCGCCGAGGATCAACGCGACGTTGCCGCCCACGTTTACGCGCGCCGAGAGGTCCAAGTAGGCGTAGCCCTCGTGGACCCGGCCGTCGTCCGAGTCGAACCAGCTGCCGAAGTAGTTGACGCGCGCGCCCAGGTCCCAGCGCTCGGTGCTGTGTTGCGCCGCGATGCTCAGCCGAGAGCCCGGCGAGCCGCGCTGGATGGCGCCTCGACGCGCCGCCGTGGACGCCTGCTGGAACAGCTTCACCTTGGTGACGGTGCGGTTGTAGCCAAGCAGGAGGTTGGTCATGCCGCCGCCCCAGGAGTAGGTCTGCGACAGCACCACGTCTATGCCCTTCGTCTCCGTGTCGTAGTCGTTGGCGAAGTAGCGGACGCGGTTGAAGTCCGACGCCGAGTCCACGCCGGCGGCCGTGAGCTGCTCGCGGATGGCGTCGTCCACGGTGATGTTCTCGGAGAGCGCGATGCGGTCCTCCACGTTGATGCGGAACCAGTCGAAGGTGATGTCGACGCCGTTGTCGAGATCGAGGACGAAGCCGAAGGTGTAGTTGTTCGACCGTTCCGCGTCGAGCGGTTCGCCGCCGAGCGCGAGCGCCACCGGATTGGTCGAGGCAACCGTGCCCTGTTCGCGGAAGACGCCCGTTGCCGAATCCACGACCGTGGCCAGATTGTTGGCGTTCTGCTGCCCGGGCGTCGGCGCGCGGAAGCCGGTGCCCACCGAGCCGCGCGCGGAGACCACGGGGCTGAACCGCAGGTGGCCGGCGAACTTGTAGTTGGTGACGGAACCGAAGTCGTCGAAGTTCTCGAAGCGCACGGCGGCGCCGAGGCGCAGGTTGTCGAACACGTCCGCTTCCGCATCCACGTAGGCCGCGGTGTTGGCGCGGTTCCAAGTGCCGGAACTGGCCGGGTTGAAGCCGCCGAAGCCGTTGGAGCGGGCGGCGAATCCGTCGGCGCCGAAGGGCCCTGTGTCCCAGGAGGCGCGTTCGCCGGTGGCGATCTCGAATTCCTCGTCGCGCCACTCGAAGCCGCCGGCCAGATTGACGTCGGACGCGAGGCCCAAGTCGATCGGATAGGCCACGTCGATGTGGAAGGTGGTGTCAGACTGCGTGTACTCGCCGATCTCGAACGAGCGCGGCGTCGCCGGGCCGTGCGAGGCGTTGACCGTGTCGTCGAGGTAGAAGGCGACGTTGTTGCTGCCGAAGCTCAAGGAGACGTCCCAGGAGAAGCCGTTGCCCGTGATGCCCTCGATGCCGCCCACCGCGGACGTGTCCGTCATTTCGGCGCCGAAGGCCGGCGTGAAGCCTTCCGGGATCATCTCGGCGAAGGCGAAGCAGGCGGCGTCGTCGCGCAGCAGATCGCGCACAGTGACGACGTTCTCCGGCGTCGCGTCGTAGTCGTACATCGCCTTGCACTCGGCGCCGCCGCCGATGAGGATCTTGCCGCCGCTCACGTAGACGCCGGTGCGGCCCTGGGGCGGGCGGTAGAAGAACGGCGTCTCGATGTCGCGGTTGGTGTAGTTGCCGAAACCGTAGACTCTGGCGTTGCCGAGATCGAAGCCCATGTTGGCGAAGGTCTTGATGCCGCCGCTTACTTCGGCGTCGCCCCAGGGCTTGGCCGGATTGGCCACGGGCACGCCGAGCGCTCCCAGGGCGGCCGCGTCCGGATGCTGGACGCTGCGGTCGGTGCCGGACTGCACGTTGTATTCGGCGCTGAGGTTGACGAAGCCGGAGACGCCGAGGGGCAGGCCGAGGTTGCCGGAGACCACCGTCACGTCCTCGCTGGTGTTCTCGGAATAGACGCCGTACTTGGCCTCGACGCTGCCGCCGCTGCTCGCGTCCTTCAAGATGAAGTTGACGACGCCAGCGATGGCGTCCGAGCCGTACTGCGCCGCCGCGCCGTCGCGCAGCACTTCCACGAGCTCGATGGCGGTGGCCGGGATGGCCGAGATGTCCGGCCCCTGGGCGCCGTCCGATGCGCCGTTGGAGATCCACTGGATGACCGCGCCGCGGTGCCGGCGCTTGTTGTTGACCAGCACCAGCGTGTGGTCCGGCGCCATGCCGCGCAGGTTGATGGGACGCAGCAGCGCCGCCGCGTCCCGCGACGGATTGGTGCTCACGTGGAACGCCGGAATCGCGGTGCGCAGCAGGTTGCTCATGTCGCCGCTGCCCTGGCTGGCCAGCGCGTCGTTGGGGATGGCGTCCACGGGCACCACCGAATCCGTCGCCGAACGCGGCGCGGCGCGGGTGCCGACGATGACGACGATTTCGTCGATCTCCTGCCCAGCCGGTTCGTCGGCCGGCTCCTCGGTGGTCTGCGCCATGCTGGCCCTATAAGGAAACAACAGTGCCAGCAGGGCGAGCACAAGTGCTTGTGTTCGCATACGTTTCATCTTTCCCTTCCAAGTTGCGCGGTGCGGCAAATCATAGCATCGTTGCCGTTCGTCGGGTGTGGGCGGAGCGCGGGCGGTGGTTATGAGTCGTCTGGTTGGCCGCCTGGACTGGAACCGATCGCCGCGACCCGGCGCAGCCAACCGTCGTTCAAATGCCCAGCGCGACGGCTGTGACGCTCGCGCGCGACGGCTGCGGCCCTCTCGAAGTCGCCGCTGCGCAGCAACGCCGAAACGGCGAGATCCACGAACACGTCGCGCTGCGCTCGGCTGCCGCCAAGGCGCGCTGTCTCGGGCAGGAGCTCTTCGATGGCTGCGGCGGCGTCGTGCCGCGCCGCGCCGTAGTCGGCGATGGCCATGCACGCGCTTGCCACCACCGGGCCGGACGCTTGGCGACCTTCTTCCAGCAGAGTCGCCACGCCCGCCGCCAAGCGATCGAGCGCACCGTGGTCCTTCGCCAGCGCGTGCGCCATGGCCAGATGGACGTTGACGAACGGGACGCCGGGCTTTGGAAAGTGCCGGGCGGCGTAGTCCGCCAGCCGCTGGCAGTGCGCCGCGTCCGGCGCGTGGCCGTGCAGCATGTGGCGGAACAGGAACGACGCGCTGTCGATCATCGTGAACATCGGCAGCGCCTCGGACGCATCCGGCGCCACGGCATCCGCGTAGATCTGAAGCGCCTGTTCGACGTCGCCCCCTTGCAGCGCGAACAGTGCCCGATGCCAAGAGAGGTGGCCATGCAGCACGGCCTTGCGGCTGTAGCTCGGCAGCCAAGCGGCGATGAACGCCGCGCCTTCGGCGGCCGCGCCCTGCTCGTAGTAGCCATGCGCACGGCCGTGGACGGCATTGGCGTTCGCCGCATTGAGATCGAGCGCCCGTTCCAGCAGCGGGATGCCGCGCTTGGCTTCGCCGACCTCGACCCGCGCCCAGCCGAGCGCGGCGAGAAACCACCAGTCCTGCTCGCCCCAGGCCGGCGCCACGCGCTCAAGCAGCGCGACCTGCTGCGCCTCGAAGTCCTTGAAGCCGCCGAATCCGAGCAGCCCGTAGACGCCGAGCGCGAACGACAACGGCACCGCGTCGCGGGGCCAGGCAGCGGCATGGTCGCGCACGAGGCCCAAGGCGGCGGCGGATTCGCCGTGGATGGCCCGGCAGACGATTTCCGCGTGGCGGCGTTCGCGTTCCGGCAACGGCGCCGCCAGCTCCTGGGCGCGCCTTGCCCAGCGCCGAGCGCTGGCGGAGTCGCCGCTCTGCAGCAGCGTGCGCGCCTTGGTGCAATGGGCGAGCGCGAAGTCCGCATCGGCAGCCAAGGCGTCGTCCACCAAAGCGTCGGCGCCCGGCTGCAACGCGAAGAGCCGGGCCACGGCGGCGTCGTTGCGTTCCACCGCCAGCACCGAGGCTGCCGAAACCGGCTGGTCGAAGCGATCCTTGAACAAGCTCCTTGTGCTCCGTCTAGATCGTGACGAGCATGCGTCCATCGGGCGTTCGCCCGCCTTGTCGCAGTCTCCCGAGTATGCCCAACGCCCCCGCGGGCTGCCGTTAAGGTGGTAATGTGCGCTGTCCATCCCTTGGGAAACGGACAAATGGCCATCAAGAACATCTTCCAGGTCGTCGACGAGATGAAGAAGGACGTCGAGAACTTGTCCGTGGTGGAGCTCAAGGCCGAGTTGAACGACCCCGATCTGCTCCTCGCCGACATCCGCGAAATCCAGGAGCGCGTCGATCTCGGCACGATTCCGGGCGCCAAGCACGTGCCGCGCGGAATGTTGGAGTTCTGGGCCGACCCGCAAAGCCCCTACTACCGGGACTGGTTCCAGGAAGACAAGCGCATCGTGCTGTTCTGCGCCGGCGGCGGCCGTTCCACCCTCGCGGCCAAAGCGCTCTCAGACATGGGCTTCACCAACGTGGCGCACTTGGCGCTTGGCTTCAGCGGCTGGCAAGTGGCTGGCGGCCCCGTCGAGGACGTGAGCGCAAGCAGCCGCTGGGTGCGGCGCGAAAAGACGGACTAGCGCATCCCGCCGGCAGGCCGGTGGCCGACATGCCCTCGTTGCAGCGCGCGTTGCAGCGCAACGGCGGCGCGCTGCCGTTGTCTGGCCGCCTATCGACGCTGGCGGTGGCGACGCTGTTGTTCGGCTGCGCCGAGGAAAACGCCGGCGGGAGCGGTGGCGGCTTCGGCGCTCGGCCGGCGACCCTCGTGGTGCTGGCGGAGGCCGAAGTGCGTGCGCTCAGCGACGTCGTGGAAGGCATTGGCACCACCCGCGCCAACGAGTCCGTCACCATCACCGCCAAGGTCACCGACGCGATCCGTCAGGTGCGCTTCGAGGACGGCGACTTCGCCAACGCTGGCGATGTGCTGGTGGAACTCACCAATCAGGAGCAGACTGCGCTGCTTGCGGAAGCGGAAGCGAACGTGGTGGATGCTAGGAACCAGCGCGACCGTTTGCAGGATCTGGTGGCCCAGGGCAGCGTGCCGGTTTCGGACTTCGACGAAGCGCAAGCGCGGCTGGCAGCGATGACGGCGCGCCATCAGGCGATTCTGGCGCGCCTCGACGACCGCCTGGTGCGCGCGCCGTTCGCCGGCCTGCTCGGCTTCCGGCAGGTGAGCGCCGGCACCCTCATCACGCCCGGCACGCCGATCACCACCTTGGACGACATCGGCACCATCAAGCTCGATTTCTCCCTTCCCGAAATCCACCTCGGCGTGGTGCGTCCTGGGCTGTCGCTGGTGGCGTTCAGCACGGCGTTTCCGCAACGCACGTTCCCCGCCGAAGTGGCCACGGTCGGCTCGAGGGTGGATCCGGTGACCCGCGCGGTGCAGGTGCGGGCGTTGATCGACAACGACGAACTGCTGCTGCGCCCCGGCATGTTGATGACCGTCCGCCTCACCACCGCCAGCCGCGAGGCGCTCGTGGTGCCTGAGACGGCGCTGCTGCAGCGGGCTGGCGAATCGTTCGTCTACACGTTGGGCGAAGGCAATCGGGCCGCCGCGACCGGCATCGAACTCGGCGCGCGCAAGGAAGGCTGGGCAGAGGTGCGCTCCGGGCTTGTGGCTGGCCAGGCGGTGATCGCCGAGGGCGTCGTGAAGGTGCGCCCCGGCATGGCCGTGCGCACGGCCGACGGCGACGCCGCTTCTCCGGTCGGCGCGGACTGACCATGTGGCTGTCCGACATCGCCGTGCAGCGACCGGTGTTCGCCACCGTCATCAGCTTGACGTTGCTGGCCTTCGGCATCCTCTCCTTCACCGCGCTGCCGCTGCGCGAATATCCCGACATCACGCCGCCGGTGGTCTCCATCAGCACGAGCTATCCGGGCGCCTCGGCGGACGTGGTCGAATCGCGCGTGACGACGCTCATCGAAGACCAGGTGAGCGGCATCGAGGGCATCAAGGCCATCCGCTCCTCGAGCCGCGACGGCGGCGCCTTCGTGAACATCGAGTTCGGCCTCGACCGCGACATCGATGCGGCGGCGAACGACGTCCGCGACCGGGTGTCCAGGGTGAACCGCTCGCTGCCGGAAGACGTGCGCCCGCCGGAAGTCCGCAAGCAGGATTCCGACGCCCGCCCGGTCATGTACATCAACGTGGTGAGCACCGAGCTTTCGCGCATGGAGATGACGGACTACGCGGAGCGCTTCATCGCCGACCGCCTCGCCGTCATTCCGGGCGTGGCCAACGCCAGCGTGTTCGGCGCTCGGCCGGCCATGCGCGTGTGGATCGACCGCCTGGCGCTGGCGGCGCGGCGACTCACGGTGACGGACATCGAAGCGGCGCTGCGGCGCGAGAACCTCGAGCTGCCGGCCGGGCGCATCGAAACGCCGGACCGCGAACTGACGGTGCGCATCGCGCGCGGCTTCGAGACCGCCGAGGACTTCCGCGAGCTCGTGGTGGCGCGGGGCGAGGACGGCCACCTGGTGCGCCTCGGCGAAGTGGCGCGGGTGGAGGTCGCGCCGCGCGACCACCGCGCCATCTATCGCGCCAACGCCCTGCCGACGGTGAGCATCGGCATCATCAAGCAGTCCACGGCCAATACCCTCGAGACCCTGGAACAGGTGAAGGCGACGATCGCCCGCTTAAACGAGACGCTGCCGGAACACATCGAGCTGTCCACCGGCTCCGACGATTCCGTGTTCATCCGCGAGGCCATCAACTCCGTCTACCGCACCATCGCCGTCACCATCGTGCTCGTGAGCCTGGTGATGCTGGCGTTCCTCGGCTCGCTGCGCGCCATGGCCATCCCGGTGGTGACCATCCCGGTCTGCCTGGTCTCGGCGTTCATCGCCTTGGCCGCCTTCGGCTTCACCGTGAACCTCGTCACCCTGCTGGCGCTGGTGCTCTCCATCGGCTTGGTGGTGGACGACGCCATCGTGGTGCTGGAGAACATCCACCGCCGCATCGAAGAGGGCGAACCGCCGCTGCTCGCCGCCTACAACGGCTCGCGGCAGGTGGGCTTCGCCGTGATCGCCACCACCGCGGTGCTGGTCGCCGTGTTCACGCCGATCATGTTCCTCACCGACAACATCGGCGTGATCTTCGGCGAGCTGGCGGTGACGATTGCTGCCGCGGTGGTGTTCTCCAGCGTTCTCGCGCTGTCCTTGACGCCGGTGATGTGCGCGAAGCTGCTGCGCCGATCGGAACGGGAGAACCGTCTGGCGCGCGGGATCGACGCCGGCTTCGGCGCGCTCCGCCGCGGCTACGCGAAGGCGCTGCGCGTGCTCATCCGCCATGCCTGGGCGGCCGTGGCCGTCGCCGTCGGCGCCCTTGCCGCCGTCTACTTCCTGCTCCAGGCGGTGCCCCAGGAATACGCGCCGCAAGAGGATCAAGGCGCGTTCATGGCGCGGGTGTCCGGCGCGGAAGGCATGGGCATCGAGCGCATGAAGCGCGAGGCGCTGAAGCTCGAAGTGCCCGCCATGCAGATGGTGAACGACGGCATCGCCGACGTGGTGGTGCTGGCCGTGCCGGGCTGGGGCGGCAACTCCTCCAACAGCGGCGTGGTGATGGTGACCATGAAGCCAGAGGGCGAGCGTGAGATCTCCACCGCCGACGCCGCGGCGCGCATCAGCGCCGCATGGCAGACCGTGCCGGGAGTGCGCGCCTTCGCATTCATGCGCTCCGGGCTGTCGCGGATGGGCGGCGGGCAGCCGGTGCAGTTCGTGCTGGGCGGCCCGGACTACGAGACCCTCGCCGATTGGCGCGACGAAATCCTTCGCCGGGCGCAGGAGTTTCCCGGCATGGTGCGCTTGGACAGCGATCTGCGCGAAACCCAGCCCCAGGTCATCGTGCGCATCGACAAGAACCGCGCCGCCGAGCTCGGCGTCTCGGTGCAGAACATCGGCCGCACGCTGGCGGCGATGATGAGCGAGCAGCGAATCACCACCTACGTGAAGGACGGCGAGGAATACGACGTGATTCTGCAAGCCCAGGACGACCAGCGCGCCTCGGGCGAGGACCTCGCCAACATCCATGTGCGCTCCGAACGCAGCGGCGAACTGATCCCGCTCGCCAACCTCATCGCCGTGCAGGAGCGCGCCGGCCCAGGCACCCTCAACCGCTACAACCGCCTGCGTTCCGTGACCCTCTCCGCCAGCCTTGCGCCGGGCGCGGCGCTCGGCGACGCCCTCGGCTTCCTCGAGCGGGTGGTGCGCGAGTCCTTTCCCGACACCGCGCAGATCGACTACCAGGGCGAATCGCTGGAATACAAGGAGGCAAGCGGCGGCCTCGCCTTCACCGTCGGCCTGGCGCTGCTGATCGTCTTTCTGGTGCTGGCCGCGCAGTTCGAGAGCTTCGTCCACCCGGTGGTGATCCTCGTGACGGTGCCCCTGGCGGTCACCGGCGCGCTGCTCGGCCTCTACCTCACCGACGCCACGATGAACATCTACAGCCAGATCGGCATCGTGATGCTGATCGGCATCGCCGCCAAGAACGGCGTGCTGATCGTGGAGTTCATCAACCAGCTGCGCGACGCCGGGCGGTCCTTCGAGGACGCCATCGTGGAAGCCGCCAGCATCCGCCTGCGTCCAGTGGTGATGACCACCATCTCCACCGTCATGGGTTCGATTCCGCTGATTCTGGCCACCGGCGCTGGTTCCGAGAGCCGCACCGTGCTCGGCGTGGTGGTGTTCGCCGGGGTCTTGCTGGCCACCTTCCTGACGCTGTTCGTCGTGCCGTCCTTCTACGCGCTGCTGGCGCGACGCACCGGCTCGCCGCAAGCCGTGGCCAAGCGCCTCGCCGGACTGATGGGCGCACTGAACAAGGACGAAGCGCGACGGCTCGACGCTGCGGGTTGAGGAGAGAGCCATGCGCATCGATCTGCTTGTGCAAGGAGCGCCTCTCGCCACGTCCGCGCCGCACACCGCGCTGCGCTTCGCCGCCGCGGTGCTCGACGCGGGACACGCCATCGGGCGCGTCTTCTTCTACTGGGATGCCGTGCAGGTCGGCAATCGCTTCGCCGACGACGAGCACGACCTGCGCCCGCAGTGGCGGGCGCTCGCCGAGCGGGGCGGCTTCGAGTTGGCGGTGTGCATCGCCGCCGCCGAGCGGCGCGGCATCGTCGAGGCGACGGTGGCGGAAGGCTTCGCCATCGTCGGCCTGGGACAGCTGGTCGACTCGATGGAGAACAGCGAGCGGCTCGTGACTTTCTAAACGCTGGGAAACAACAGGAGAACGCGACATGGCAATCAACGCCTACAACATCTACCTCACCTTCGACGGCGACTGCCGGCCGGCCTTCGAGTTCTACCGCAGCGTGTTCGGCGGCGACTTTCAGGTGCTCTCGACCTTCGCCGAAGCGCCGCCGGACTTGGACGTGCCCGATTCGCACAAGGACCGCGTGATGCACGTCTCGCTGCCCATCGGCCGCAGCGTCCTGATGGGCAGCGACTCGAGTGCCGTTGCGCCGCCGCTGGCGGCGGGCAACAACTTCTCGGTCTCGCTCGACACCGGCAGCCGCGAGGAGAGCGACGACCTGCTGGCCAAGCTCTCGGCCGGCGGCACCGTGACGATGCCGATGGAGACGACCTTCTGGGGCGCCTACTTCGGCATGTGCATCGACAAGTTCGGCATCAGCTGGATGGTGATGTTCCAGCTGGGCGAGGGCTGAAGCGGCGCTGCTCTCGCTGTCGGCGCGGGCATGAAGCGCGTTCTCTATCTGCTGCGTCGGCCACCGAGCGTCGCCGCCAAGGAGACCATCGACCTGGTGCTCGTCTCCGGCGTCTTCGAGCAGGCCGTCTCCGTGCTGTTCCTAGACGACGGCGTCTTCCAGCTGGTCGGCCTCGGCGAGCGCCAATCGCCGGTGAAGGCGTTGCCGACCTACGGCGTCGAGGCCATCCACGTCGCAGCGCACAGCCTTGCCGAGCGGGGGATCGCGCTGGCCGACATCGCCATGGAGGTGGCCGCCGCCGACCGGCAAGCCGTGCGTGCGCTGATCGAGGAACACGACATCGTCGTCACGGATTGAGGGCGGGGTCCCTCGCGCTCCCTAGCCGAGGCTCTTCTTGCGAGGGCGGGGGCCTCACACGCCCCCGCTGAGGGCTTTTTCATGCGAGGGGGCAAGCCCCCATGTGCGCTAACTTGTTTTCGCCGATAGCGTCGGATAGGGTATGGGCCGTCGCGACAAGGAGGTCCGGCGATGGAGCTGGCGGATCAAGACTGGGAACTGCTGTCGTCGCTGCTGCCGGGGAACTGGCGGGAGCTGGCGGCGGAGACGGGGGCGCTGAAAGGGCTGCGCAAGAACAAGTCGGCGGACGGTCTGCTGCGGACGCTGCTGATGCATCTGGGCTGCGGGCACTCGCTGCGGGAGACGGTGGCGCGAGCGCGGGCGGCGGGTCTGGCGGACCTGTCGGACGTGGCGCTGCTGAAGCGGCTGCGGAAGTCGGAGGAATGGCTGCGTCGGCTGTGCGTGGAGCTGTTCCGGGAGAACGGCGCGACGGCGGAGGACGCGGAGCTGCCGTTGCGGGCGTTCGACGGGACGACGGTGAAGGAGCCGGGCCGGGGGTCGCTGTGGCGGCTGCACTACGGGGTGCGGCTGCCGTCGCTGGAGTGCGACTTCTTCGAGCTGACGTCGGCGAAGGGGGCGGGCACGGGCGAGTCGCTGTCGCGCTTTCCGGTGCAGGCGGGCGATCTGGTGCTGGCGGACCGGGGCTACTCGACGGGGCCGGGGCTGCGCCACGTGGCGGACTGCGGCGGCCACGCGGCGGTGCGCGTCAACACCTCGTCGCTGCGGCTGCGCAGTGCGGACGGGCAGCCGTTCGACCTGCTCGGCGCGGTGTCGTCGCTGAAGCGGGCCGGGGCCGTGGGCAGCTGGGCGGCGACGGTGGAGGTCGAGGGCGGCGAGCCGGTGGCGGGCCGGCTGTGCGCGATCCGCAAGACCCGCGAGGCGGCGCGGCTGGCGATGGCGAAGCTGCGCCGCGCGGCGGTGCGCAAGCAGCGGCGGCTGCGCCCCGAGACGCTGGAGTACGCCAAGTACGTGATCGTGTTCACGACCTTCCCGGAGGCCGACTTCGACGCCGCGGCGGTGCTGCGCTGGTACCGGCTGCGCTGGCAGGTGGAGCTGGTGTTCAAGCGCTTCAAGTCGCTCGCCGGCCTCGGCCACCTGCCCAAGCACGATCCGACCAGCGCCCGGGCGTGGCTCTACGGCAAGCTGCTGGTCGCCCTGCTCACCGAAAAGACGCTGCGCCACGCCAGCGCCGTTTCCCCCTGGGGCTTCGACTGGCGGACCATGCTGCCGCAGTCGATGGCGTGACTTCCAGTTCGCCCTCCACCAGGTCCAGCGCGCCATCGAACCAGCGTTTTCGCTGGCGGACATGTTCTGCCGCTGGCATGAGATTTCCCGTTCGCTTGCCGACCCGCCACGCAAACGCACTGCCCAAATCGAGATTATTTTCCAAACTTGCGAAAAATAAGTTAGCGCCTATGGGGCAAGCCCCTCGCGCTCCCCCGCTGAGGGCTTTTTCATGCGAGGGGGCAAGCCCCTCGCGCTCCCCCGCTGAGGGCTTTTTCATGCGAGGGGGCAAGCCCCTCGCGCTCCCCCGCTGAGGGCTCCTTCATGCGAGGGGCCAGCCCCCTCGCGCTCCCCCCGCTGAGCGCTCTCATGCGAGGGGCAGGCCGTCGCGCTCCCTAAGGGTTCCTGCGGTAACGAGTTCGGATGGTGTAGACGCTGTCGCCGGTGAGCACGCCGCCGCGTCCGAACAGGCGTCCGTGCTGCCAATTGGAGAGACCCAGCTCCGGCTTGCCGAGGGCGAATTGGCCGTCCACCCAGCGCGTGAAGCCGTCGCCGCCGAAGGGCGCATCGAGCGTGGCGAAGAAGCGTTCGTGCTCTTCGGCGTCGCTCGACACCAGCGAACCGACCAGGCGCGGGCTCAAGTCGTTGAACAGCGCCACGGCCTCGTCCAGGGAGTCGACGGCGACCAGGGAAATCTCCGGCGTCTCTTCCCACTCCCACTCGACGCCAAGCTCGCTTCGGTCCATCGACACGGCCTGCTGCTCGCGCACCGGCCCACCGGCGCGTTCGACCACCACGGTGTTGGAGAACAACGCCGCCGGCACCAGCGCCTCGCTGCCCTGGGCCACGTGCAGCTTGAAGGACTGGCCGCGCCGTTCGCCGGCCTCGCGCAATGCGTCGAGCACCACCGAAACGCGGCGCTCGGCTGCGGCATCGCGCACCACGCAGCAGGTGTTCAAGGTGTTGCAGACCTTGCGGTCGAGCGATTGCAGCACCGCATCGTGCAGCAGCGCGTCGTCGGCGCAGCGCGACGCCACGATCCAGGCGCCGCCGGTGCCGTGCAGGCTTACAGGCGTGCCGACGCTGCGCGCCAACGCGCCGAGTGTGTCCACGGCGTGCCCCGAGCCGCGCGCCACGGCGAGCGCCAGGCGCGGGTCGAGAAAGAGCGCCCAGCCGGCAGCGTGGGCCGCGCTCTCCACCAGCGACACCGTTCCCTCGGGAAGCCCGGCGGCGGCCAAGGCCGGCTGCACGCACAGGCGCATGATTTCAAGCGCCGTGCCCAACGCATCGCCGCCGATGCGGAACACCACCGAATTGCCGCCGCGCAGCACCCCGCAGGCATCCGCCAGAACGTTCGGGCGGCCCTCGAAGACGAACGCCACCACGCCGAGCGCGGCGCCCACCATCTCGATGCGAAAGCCGTCGTGCTCCACGGTCTCGAGCACTGCGCCACGGCGCGACGGCGCTGCCGCCCAGCCCCGCAGACCGGCGATCATGTTGCGGCGCATGGCGTCGGAAACCGCCAGCCGGGTCGTGGAACGGCCACGCTGCCGGGCGTCCTCGACATCGACCGCGTTCGCCTTGGCGATGCGCGACCACACCGCATCGTCCGCCAAGGCCGCAGCCGCATGGCCGTAGAAATCGACGATCGCCGCGTCGGCAATGCCGTTCATGGCGGCGAAGGCGTTCGCCGCTGCGTCCACTGCAACACGGGCGGCTTTGATCTCGGACGCGGGGATGTGCAGCAAGCCGCTGCTCGCGTCGGCAACCACCCGGTCGCCAGCGCGAAACGCCGTGGCGAGCGCGTCGTCCACGAGGAAGGCGTGGCCGTCGCTGGCAAGGACGGTTGCGCCGGGCTGAAGCGCGTTCATGGCGCGGGGATTCTACTTTAGGGTGCAGCGCTGGTCGCGTTGGCCAGGCGCAGGTGAATGCGCGGCTGGGCTGCCGGGTCCGCAAGCTCCTCGGCGGCAGCCTCGACATCCGCCGCCGTCGCTTCGCCGGTCTGGGACAGGCGCGCCACAACACGCAGCGGGCCGGCGCCGGAGAGGGAAGCGCCGTCGGCCATTGTCGTGGCGTCGTCGAGAACGACGGTCTGGGTGTGCTCGGCGGGTAGACGCAGCGCGGCCACCGGCATCGCGCCTTCCGGCGGCCGCGCGAAGACCATCAGCCACGGCGCCGGCTCGGTTGCTTCCCAGGCGGCGTCGACGGTCACTTCCACGAACGGTCGTTCCGGGTCGAGGCGTGTACGCGCCAAGGCGAGTGTCTCGGCCAGCACCCGGCGCCGCGAGGCTGGCAGCGGCTGCCCCAGCGCCCGCACGAGGTGGCGCGCTCCAGCAAGGAAATCGCCTCGGCGCAAGGCGTCCATGGCCAGCAGTTCTAGAAGCTCGGGACGGTTCGGCTCGCTCGTGCGCAGCCGGTCGACGATGGCGCGGGTCGCGGCGGACATGCTGCCGCCGTCCGCCAAGTAGCTCGCCTGCGCCCATGCGAGGTCCACCTGCGGATTGGCGCCGGCGATGCCGTGCAATGTGGCGAAGGCGCTGGCAGCGCCTGTGAAGTCGCCGTCGTTCATGCGCACATGGCCGAGCAGGAACCAACCGTCGCGGTCGCCCGGCTGGCGCCTAGTGCGCGCTTCCAAGGCGGCCCGCAACTGCTCCAAGGCCGCATCGTCGCCGGCGCGCGCGGCCTCCATCAACTGCGCTGCATTGGCGAGGGTCGGCGCATGCGGTTCGCCCCACAGCGCGTACAGGGAAACGGCGAGCGCAGCGGCGGCGGCAGCGGCGACGATGGACGGCAGGAGCGGCGCGTTCCCCGTGGGCGTCCCGTCGCTCGGCGGCGGCTCGCTCTCCTCGGGCGGCAACTGGTCCAGCGCATCGAGCGCGAGGTCCTCTTCCAAGGCCTGGACTTCCACGTCGCCCAAGCCTTGCGCCAGCGCTTCGGCTTCGAGCTCGCGACGTCGCTGCGCCAGCGATTGCGTGTTCGGCGCATCCTGAAACGCCGGCCGCGAACGCCGCGGCCAGTGCGCCCGGGCGACGACGTAGGCAGCCGCCAGCAGCGCGAGAGCGGCGACTCCAAGCCAAATGCCGGTCACTCGCGCTCCAACAGCCGTCGCGCCCGTTCGAGATCCTCGGCGCTGGCGACGGCAGCTCGCTGCCGCGCCACGCGGAACAGCACGAACGCCACCGCCGCAAGCAGCAGCAGCGGCGAGAACCAGAGCAGCCAAGTGGCGGGGCGCAGCGGCGGGTCGTAGAGCACGAAGTCGCCGTAGCGCTGGCGCAGATAGGCGCGAATGGCGTCGTCCGACTCGCCCGCTTCGAGCAGGCGGCGCACCGTGCGGCGCAGGTCGGCGGCGATGGGCGCGCCGGAGCTGGCGAGCGATTCGTTCAGGCACTTGGGGCAGCGGAACTCGGCGACGAGGCGCTGGTAGCGGGCGGCATCCTGAGGGTCTGCGAAGTCGAAGGCGTCAATGGCGGATGCGGCCCAGGCGCTCGCGGCGGCGAAGACGCAGCACCAGACCAGTGCGCGGCTCATGGCCGCCCCAGCGCAGCCAGAGCGGGAACCAGTTCGTCGCGCCACACGGCGGTCGTCAACGCGCCGACGTGCTTGTAGCGGACGATGCCCTGGGCATCGACGAGGAAGGTCTCCGGCGCGCCGTAGACGCCGAGCTCGACGCCGAGATCGCCGCTCGAGTCGACGATGCTGAAATCGTATGGGTCGCCGTGCCGCAGCAGCCATGCGACGGCCTCGGGCACATCGTCCTTGTAGTTGACGCCAACGATGGACAGCCCGGTCTCGGCGCGGATGCGCAGCAATTCGCCGTGTTCCGCGAGGCACGTCGGACACCAGGTGGCCCACACGTTGACGAGGCGCGGCTGCCCAAGCAGGCGCTCGCGCTGCGCCCGCTCGTCGCGTCCCAAGAGCGGCAGGTCGAAGTTCGGGAACGGCTTGTCCAGCAGCGCCGAGGGCAGCAAGTGCGGGTCGCGCAGCGAGAAGCCGAAGTAGAGCGCGACCGCGAGCGCGGCGAACACGAGCAGCGGCAGGAAGCGCCGTGGAGCGGCCACTGGCTAGGCGATTCCAGGCTGGGCGATCCTGGGCTCTTTCATGCGAGGGGCAAACCCCTCGCGCTCCCCGGCTGAGGGCTCCTTCATGCGAGGGGGCAGGCCCCCTCGCGCTCCCCCCGCTGAGGGCTCCGCGGTCGGCGTTTGGGCGAGGCGGCCATGCGAGGGCGCTGCGAGGCGGCGGTAGCGCGGATCGAACGCCGCCAAGACGCCGCCAATCGCCGCCAGAAACGCGCCCAGCCACACCCAGCGCACCAGCGGCTTGTGGTTGATGCGCACGCCCCAGGAACCGTCGGCAAGGGGCTCGCCCAGGGCGACGAAGCGGTCTCGCCAGAAGCCGGCGGCAATGCCCGCTTCAGTCATCACCTGGCCGCTCGATGCATAGCGCCGCTTCTCTGCCACCAATTGCTCGCCATCGGCTAGGAACTCGCCCCGGTCGGCGACGTAGTTCGGCCCCTGCACCTGGCTGAGCGCCGTGAACTGCCAGACCACGCCGTCGAGTTCCACTCGATCTCCCGGCGCCATGCGCACGTCCATTTCGCGGGAAAACTCGCTGGTGACGCCGATGCCCGCCAAAGCGACAGCGAAGCCCAGGTGGGCGACCGTCATGCCGACGTAGCCGCGCGCCAAGGTTGCGCGGCGCCGTCGAAAATCCACGGCGTGGCTCGCCACCACCCACAGGCCGAAGGCAATGGCCAGCGCCGCGCCGAGCTTGAACGCCCCGGCGACGACGAGCGGCGCGACGATGCCGAGACCGAGCGCGGCGAGCCCCAGCAGGCCGGCGTTCTTGAACAGCCGCAGCGGCGTGTGCTTCCAGCGCGCCACGGGCGCCAGCGCGAGGAAGCCCGCGAGCACCAGCGCCAACGGCACGAATACGCGGTTGAAGTACGGCGGGCCGACGGAAATCTTCTCCCCCGTGGCCGTCTCGTAGACGAGCGGATAGAGCGTGCCGATCAGCACCGCCGCGAGGGCCAGCACGAGCAGCAGGTTGTTCGCCAGCAGCATGAGCTCCCGGGAAGCCCCGTGGTGGCGGGCCCTGCCGCGCGCCGTCGGCGCCCGGAATCCGTACAGCGCGAGCGCCCCGCCGATTGCCAGCACCAGCAGCCAGAGGATGAACAGGCCGCGCTCCGGGTCCGACGCGAAGGCATGCACGGACGTGATGACGCCGGAGCGGACGATGAACAGGCCGAACAGCGACAGCGAAAACGCCGCGATGGCGAGGAAGACCGTCCAGCTCTTGAACGCGCCGCGCTTCTCGGCGACGGCGAGGGAATGCACCAGCGCCGTGCCAGCCAGCCAAGGCATGAAGGATGCGTTCTCCACCGGATCCCAGAACCACCAGCCGCCCCAGCCGAGTTCGTAGTAGGCCCACCAGCTGCCCAGCGCGATGCCGACCGTGAGCAAGGCCCAGGCGACGTTCGCCCAGCGTCGCGTCCAGCGCGCCCACGCGGCGTCCAGGCGGCGGCTCTGCAGACCGGCCACGGCGAATGCGAACGGCACCGCGAAGCCGACGTAGCCCAGGTAGAGGATGGGCGGATGCACCAAGAGGCCGCGATCCTGCAAGAGCGGATTGAGGTCGGCGCCGTCGGCCGGGGCGCCCACGAGGCGCTCGAACGGGCTGCTCGTGGCGAGCAGGAACAGCAGGAAGCCGAAGTTCAGCAAGCCGAGCACGCCGAGCAGCCGACTGCGAACGTCGTCCGGCAGGCGGCGCGTGCCGAGGCTCGCCGCCCAGGTCCAGCCGGCGAGCACCAGCGTCCAAAGCAGAAACGACCCCTCGTGGCCGCCCCAGGCCGCGCTCAGCCGGAAGTGCCAGGGCAGCGCCCTGCTGGAATTGCCGGCAACGTAGGCCACCGAGAAATCGTTGCCCACGAAGGCATGGAGAAGGGCGGTGAAGCCGAGGCAAAGGCAGGCGAACTGCGCCGACGCGAGGGCGGTGACCGCGTTGCGCCAAGCGCCGTGCGTGGCGCTCCACTGCCCCAGAAGGCCAAGCGCCAAGGCCAGAACCAGCGCCGCGATCGTTGCGAAGTGGCCAAGCTCGACGACCATCGCGCGACTATAGCAACTTGAGATTCGCGCAAGCCGCGCGAGGCCCCGAGATGTCCGTCAGCCGGCCTCCAGGCAGGCGAGCCAAGCGCGGGCATTGCGCTTGCGGGCGGCGATGTCGCACGGCGAGCGCCCCTTGCGGTCGCACCGCAGCGGGTCCGCGCCACAGCGCAAGAGCAGCGCCGCCACGTCGAGCAGCTTTCGTTCGTCCTTGATCCTCGAACGCAATGCCGTGGCGAGCGGCGTGGCGCCGTCGCGGTCCTCGGCATCCACCTCCGCGCCGCGTTCGACGAGCAGCGCCGCGATGTCCACGAAGCCGGCCTTGGCGGCGCAGTGCAGGGCCGTCTGCGCCTTGTGGTTGCGCACGTTCACGTCGGCGCCGGCGTCGAGCAGCCGCCGCACGCGCTGCACATCGCCGCCACGGTCGCCCCGGCAGTGGAAGACGAGCGGCGGCCAGCCGCCTTCGGCGCGGTCTGGATCGACGGCCATGCCGTGGCGTTCGAGCACCTCGACGATGCGCGGATCGGCAACGCCGGCGCGCGGCGGTTCGGCGCTGGCGGCATCAACGCCGGCGTCCAGCAGCGTCTCCAGAATGTCCGACCTGTTCCGCCAGATGCAGAACCTGATCAGCCACTCGCCGTACGGCCGCGGATCGGCGCCCTGCTCGAGCAGCATCTCCACCAGCGCGCCATGCCCCGGGCTCACGGCGTAGTGCAGCGCCGTGGCGCACACGTTCGGATCGTGCTGGGGCTTCTCCTGCGTGGCGAGCCGCGGATCGTCGCGCAAGCGCTGCCGCACCGCATCCGTCTCGCCGAGGAAGACGCGGCTGAAGAAATCCTTCGTAGCGCCACGTTCGAGCAGAAGCGCGGCGAGCGCATCGCGCTTCTTGAACCGCGCCGCGCAGTAGGGCGAGACCTCCACCAGAAGCGGCGTGAAATAGCAGCCGCAGGCGTCGACGTCCGCCCCCTGGTCGAGCAGCAGCACCGCCGCCTCCAACTGCCCCCGCCAAGCCGCCTCCCAGAGCATCGTGCGCCCATGCGACCCCACCCGCCGCACCCACTCCGGCTTCTCGCGCAGCACGCCGCGCAAGACATCCAAATCGCCCCGGCCGGCCGCGGCGACGCCGATCTTCAGAAAGTCGCTGGTCTTGCCGGTGAGCAGGGACACCTGGGGGACCCCGCGAGCGAAGCGAAGATGCTAGTCCGCGTCCTTGCCGCGGAAGCCCTCGTTGCCCAGGTAGGGTTCGTCGCGGCTCTGGAAGGCGTGCTTGAGGCCGCCTTCGCGGATGGATTCGCCGAAGCGGTAGGTCCATTCCGTCATCTGCGCGAGGGCGTCCTGTTCAGTGGCGCTGCGCACCGAGGAGTAGATGCCCATGTTCTCGTAGAAGCGGTTCATGGTGAGCTTGAGGACCGCCAGGTGGTCGGCGGAGCCGTTGGCGATGCGTTCGGCGAAGGCGATGGTGTTGGCGTCGAGTTCGTCCTTCGGCCAAGCGTAGTTGATCATCTCCACTTCGGCGGCTTCGGCACCGGTCATGCTGTCGCCGGTGTAGTAGTACTCCTTGGCCTTGCGCATGCTCATCACCAGCGGCCAGATGTTGCCGTTGCGCGCCGTGCCGAGGCCGCGCAAGCCGGGATGGCCGATCTTGGTGTCTTCGGCAGCCACCACCAAGTCCGTCATCATGGCCAGCTCGCAGCCGCCGGCCAAGGCGTAGCCATGCAGCTGGGCGATGGTGATCTTGGCCATGTTCCACAAGTACATCTGCACGTCGGTGATCTGCTGCATGGACGTGCGCACGTTCATCATCAAGGTGCGGTTCTTGTCGTCCACCGTCTGGTAGCGCCGCTCCCCTGGCCGCCGCTCGCGGCCCGGCGTCAAGTCGTAGCCAGCGCTGAAGCAGCGCCCGGCGCCGCGCAGGATGATGACGCGACAGCGTTGATCGGCCTCCAGATCGTGCAGGCAGTCGTTGAGTTCGGTGAACAGCTCGCCGGTGAGGGCGTTCATCTTCTCCGGGCGGTTGAGGGTAATGCGCGCCAGGCGTTCCTCGGTGCCTAGGCGCTCCAGGATCAGCGTGTTGTAGTCCGACATGGCGGTCTCCGCAGTGGCTCGACGAGCGAAGAATACGCTCTTGGCGCTGCAACGTGGGCAGGGCCGCGGGGTCGCGGCGGTGAACTCGAAGCCGCCGGGCATGTCGGAATAGCGACGCGAAGCGGCAAGGGCAGCGGGGCCAAGCGTGACGAGAGTGCAACGAACAGCTTGGCCGTTTCTGGCCGCTGGCGCGACGTCGTGCGCGCTAGCTGTCACCGCCGCCACAGCGCCGGCATTCGATAGCTTCGTGCTGGACGTCGGCGACGGCACAGCGCAGGTCGTGCTGCACGGCAAACTGCTGGAGGATGGTCACGCCGACGAGATCGTCGTCTTCGGGCGCAGCGACGACGAGCGCCGTCTGGCGGTGTATTCCCTATTGTCGCCGGGCGCCTGGCAGCAGGTCCACGAGGCTGAAGTGGCCGCCGAGGTGCTCTTCGCGGACACCGTCCGGCTTGCCGGGCGGGATCGGCTGCTGCTCTACCGGCGCGGCAGCGTCGATTGGCTGGATTTCGGCGACGGCGCGCGCAAGCCGCTGGCCGCTGCGCCATCGCTCTACAACGTGCCGACCCGCACGGTGCCGCACGTCGACATTGGCCGCGACGTCAACGGCGACGGGCGCGAGGACATCGCCGTGCCGAACTTCGACGGCTACCGGCTGTGGCTGCAGCGCCCGGACGGCACCTTGAGCGAGGGCACGGCCCTGCCCATCGCCGCCACCGCCAGGACCACCTTCGAAGCCGCCAGCTATCGGCCGCGAAGCCTCTACACGCTGGACTACGACGGCGACGGCCTTGGCGACCTTGCCGTTTGGGACGAGACGCGGTTTGTCGTCCATCGCGGCAAGGACGCCGGCGGCTTTCATGCGAAGCCGATCGTGGCGCCCTCGCCCGTCGCTTTCGACAGCGACGACATCACCGTGTCGTTCGGCTTCGGCGACGACGATCCGGTCACCATGCTCTACGCGCTGGAGGACTTCAACGGCGATGGCGTGGCGGACATCGCGGCCACCAGGGCAACGGTCGAGGGGCTGTTCGACCAGACCACCCGCTACGACTTCTACTTCGGTCGTCGCGCCGCCGGCGCCACGACCTTCCCGCGCGAGCCGGACACGGCCATCGTGTCGGAAAGCGTGCAAGCCCCTTTCGACGCCATGGACATGGACAACGATGGCAAGACGGATTTCGGCATGGGCTCCTTCGACATCGGCATCGGCATGCTGATCCGCTTTCTGCTGACCGGCGCCTTGCGTTTCGACCTGGACTTCTACGTCATGCGCGAAGGCGGCTATCCCGAGCAGCCGAACGTCACCCGGCCGGTGAAGATCCGCTTCAGCCTGGCCAGCGGCGACATGCTTGCCGGCAACTGGGTGGAACTCGGCGACTTGACCGGCGACGGCATCGTCGACCTGGTCGTGTACTACGACGAGACGCGCATCGACGTCTATCCCGGCACCGGCGACGATGCGCTGTTCGCGGAACGGCCCTTGGAGGTCGCCGTGGATCTACCGGACCGCAAGGTCGGCCCCGACAACGTCGAAGTGGCGGACCTCAACGGCGACGGGCGCGACGATCTGCTGATCGAGTTTCCCAAGCGCTCCGGCGAGGACGAGCCCAACCGCGTGGGCATCGTCCTCAGCCGCTAGCCCCCCAAGGCTGCAAGCAGCAGCAGGGCGACGATGTTGATGATCTTGATCATCGGGTTCACGGCGGGGCCGGCCGTGTCCTTGTACGGATCGCCCACGGTGTCGCCGGTGACCGCGGCCATGTGCGCCTCGGAGCCCTTGCCGCCGTGGTTGCCGTCTTCGATGTACTTCTTGGCGTTGTCCCAGGCGCCGCCGCCGGCGGTCATCGAGATGGCGACGAACAGGCCGGTGACGATGGTGCCGAGCAGCATCGCGCCGACCGTCTCCAGCGCTTCGGCCTCGCCTTTCATGCTCACCAGAAAGTACACGACGATGGGCGCCAGCACCGGCAGCATGGAGGGCACGATCATCTCGCGGATGGCGGAACGGGTGAGCAGGTCCACGGCGCGTCCGTAGTCGGGCCGCGTGGTGCCGTCCATGATGCCCGGCATCTCGCGGAACTGGCGGCGCACTTCCTCCACCACGGCACCCCCGGCACGGCCCACGGCCTGCATTCCCAGCGCGCCGAACAGGTACGGCAGCATGCCGCCGACCAGCAGGCCCACCACGACGTAGGGATTGGAGAGGTCGAAATCGATCTTCACGTTCGGGAAGTAGTGCGTGAGGTCTTCGATGTAGGCGGCGAACAGCACCAGGGCGGCGAGGCCCGCCGAACCGATGGCGTAGCCCTTGGTGACGGCCTTGGTGGTGTTGCCCACGGCGTCGAGGGCGTCGGTGGTCTTGCGCACGTCCTCGCTCAAGTCGGCCATCTCGGCGATTCCGCCGGCGTTGTCGGTGACCGGCCCGTAGGCGTCGAGCGCGACCACCATGCCGGCCAACGCCAGCATGGTCGTGGCGGCGATGCTGATGCCGTAGATGCCGCCGAACTGGTAGGCAACGGCGATGCCGACCGCGACGATGATGGCCGGCACCGCCGTGGCTTCCATGGACACGGCAAGGCCCTGGATGACGTTCGTGGCGTGTCCGGTCTCCGACGAGCGCGCCACCGAGCGCACGGGGCGGTACTCCGTGGAGGTGTAGTACTCGGTGACCCAGACGATGAGGCCGGTCACCGCCAGGCCGACGATGGCGCAGCCGAAGTAGGCGAGCGCCTGCTCGCCGAGCAGCATGCGCGTGACGACATAGATGAGCACTGCGGAGACCAGCGCCGTCACCACGAAGCCCTTGTAGAGGGCGCCCATGATGTTCTCGCTGCGGCCGAGCCGCACGAAGAACGTGCCGACGATGGACGCGAAGATGCACGCGCCGCCGATCAGCAGCGGCAACTCCATGCCGGCGGTGGGATCGGCGCTGAATTGGATCGTGGCCAGCAGCATGGTCGCCACCAGCGTCACGGCGTAGGTCTCGAACAGGTCCGCCGCCATGCCCGCGCAGTCGCCCACGTTGTCGCCGACGTTGTCCGCGATCACCGCGGCGTTGCGCGGATCGTCCTCGGGGATGCCGGCTTCGATCTTGCCCACGAGGTCGGCACCGACGTCCGCGCCCTTGGTGAAGATGCCGCCGCCGAGACGGGCGAAGATCGAGATCAGTGAGCCGCCGAAGGAGAGCGCCACGAGCGCCTCGATCGTAGTGCGCTGCGGCGCATCCGCGGCCCCGAGAATGCCGTAGTAGCCAGCGACGCCCAGCAGTCCGAGGCCCACTACCAGCATGCCGGTGATGGCGCCGGAGCGGAAGGCGATGTCGAGCGCCGGCTTCAAGCCGATGGTCGCCGCCTGGGTGGTGCGCACGTTGGCGCGCACCGAAACGTGCATGCCGACGTAGCCCGCCGCCCCGGAAAGCACCGCGCCGATGACGAAGCCGCCGGCCACCCACAGCCCCAGGGTCAGCCACAGCACCACCGCCACGACCAGGCCAACGATGCCGATGGTGGTGTATTGCCGATTCAGATAGGCCGCGGCACCCTCCTGGATGGCGCCGGCGATCTCGCGCATGCGTTCGCTGCCGGCATCTGCCGCCAATACCACCCGCCCGGCCACGAGGCCGTAGACGAGCGCCAGCGCGCCGCAAGCAAGCGCGATTTCCAAGACGTACATCAAGCGCTGTTCCCCCGATTGTCGCGCCGGCGCAGGCGACACGCGTCGCGCCCGAGACCCCGGCACCGGAAAGGCGCCGCACTTTACTTGAGTCGCCGGTCTTCAACAAGACGTTGCGCGGGCCGACCAGGCCGCCGAAGGCAGTTCCCAAGAGCGCCGACTCGCCTTTCAAGGACGTTCGGCGAGCGGCTGCCTTTACTCCGCCGGCGAGTGTCCTTGCAGCAGTGCGACCACTTCGGCGCTCGCGCTCCCACGCGCCACGTCGAGCAGCGATTGGCCGTCGCCGTTGCGGACGTCCACGCGCGCGCCGCGTCGCAGCAGAAACGCCACCGCCTTGGCGCGGTTGCGCGTGGCGGCGAAGGCCAGCGGCGTTTGCCAGTCCTCGGCGTGGGCGTCGCCCTGGCGCTGCCGCCCGATGGTGGTTTCGAGCAGCGTCGGGTCGGCGTCGAGCAGTGCCGCGAGGCGGTCTTCGTTCTCGCACAGCGTCGCATCGAAGATGCCGATGTCCTGCGTGGCGAAGAAGGACGCCAGCTCGCCATTGCCAGCGGTGACTGCCCACTGCATGGGCGTCGCCGCGAACGAGGCGTCGCGCAGGCTCAAGTCCGAGCCCTTCTCGAGCAGCAGCTTCGCCATGTCCAAGTGGCCGTGGAAGGCGGCTTGATGCAGCGCCGTTCGGTCCGGCAGAGCGGGGTCGAAGCCCAAGTCCAGCATCGTGCGCACCGCATCCAGCCGATTGCCGGCGGCGGCATCGGGCAGCAAGTCCGGCATGGCGGCCTGCGTTCGCTCGACGATGCCGGGCTGGGCGCCGAGCATGGCGCGGGCCGCGTCGCCATCGCCGCTCATGCAGCAGCCGCCGAAGCGCTGCTCGTCGCTCAAGCGCACCGCCTTGGCGCCGTGGTCGGCCAGATACCTCGCCAAGTCGGGATGCCCGGTGAGCCACGCCCATTCGTACAGCGTGCGGCCGTCCACGCTGCGGTCGGCCTGCGCGCCATTGTCCACGAGCAGCCTGGCGCGTTCGACGTGGTGATTGCGCGCCGCCCACTCCAATTGGTAGCCGAGGGTCTGATCGTCGTTGGCGATCAGTTCGTCGCTTTCTTCGAGCAGCCAGTTGTTGCGGTGCTCGGCCCCCAGACCGTGTTCGAGGAGCAGTTCAAGGCAGTCGCTGCCCGGCGTGAACATGGTGTTGTAGAGCGCCTGGCCGTCGTTGCAGCTCGCGCCGGCATCCAGCAGCCGCCGCGCCAGCGCATCCCGCTGCGGATGCGGGGGCTGGTTCACCGGCCCCATCTCGCCCTCGCCGAAGGCGCCGGTGAGCGCCGTGAAGCGGTACTGCCCGCCCCACATGTAATGGGCATTGGGATCGGCGCCGCCTTCCAGCAGACGCTCGGCGACGGCCAGCGTGGACATGCCCGGCGCGTTGATGCGCGAGTAGCAGGCGTAGAGCAGCGGCGGCCAATCGAAATAGCCGCCGCGCCGGTCGACAAGGTCGGGATCGGCGGCGAGGAAGTCGGCAACCGCGCCCGCGTTGCCCGCGCACGACGCATGCCAGATGTCGCGGCTGCCGAGGCTGGCGTCCGCCGCCAGCATCTCCCCGGCGCGCCGGTAGTTCTCCGCCCGGTCGGAGGTGTTGTAGTTGATGCAGGCGCAGCGCAGGAAGTCCCCGCCCTCGGGACGGGCAACGAAAACGACGAGCTGCCGCCAACTGGCGAAGCCGTGCTCCAAGGCAACGACTTGCCGCGCATCCTCCTGGCCGAGGGGCGTGGCGACAGCACCGGAAGGCGCGCCCAAGGCGGCATCGACCCGCTCCCGCGCAACGTGTTTCCCGGCCGCATGGTCCGCCGCCAGAGCGTCGGCCAGCTGCGCCATGCTGGCGATGGAATATTCGGCTGGAAGGCGTTTTGGCATAGTTCTCCCTGCTTCGTCCCAGCTTTCGGCGAATGGCTTGGTTCAGCCGTGCAATCGACTTCGTCCCAATCTCAACGCTATCTGCATCCGCCCGCCTGTCAAGCCTGAAGAGGGCCACGATCGGGACAGGTAGTGACAGTGCGTTGCGTGACCTTTTGGGTGTTAGGGTTCACCGAACACTCACCAAGACCAGCAGCGCCCATGCCCGAATACCGATCCAAGGTCCCCTTCTACGCCTTTCCGGCCACGCTTGCCGAGCAGGAGGCGGCGTTGCGGGGGCATCCGATGGTGGAGCGTCTGGCGGAGGCGCGGGCTGCGCTTGCTGGCGACAGGCATCGGCCCACCTACCACTACGTGAACCCGGAAGGGGGGCTGAACGATCCGAACGGGCTGTGCTTCTGGCAGGGGCGCTGGCATCTCTTCTACCAGGGGTATCCGCCGGAAGATCCGCGCCAGCACTGGGGTCATGCGGTGAGCGACGATCTGATGCACTGGCGCGATCTGCCGTACTGCATCTATCCGCACCCCGAGGAGTGCTGCTTTTCGGGCGCCACGCTGGTGGAAGTGGATCGCGTCGTCGCCATGTACCACGGCACCAAGGCCGGCAACATGGTCGCCGTCTCCAGCGATCCGCTGCTGTTGAACTGGCGCAAGGTGGGCGATGCGCCGGTGATTCCCATTGCCGCGCCGGATGGCGGAAGCCTGCCCTACCGCGTCTTCGACCCGTGCATCTGGCGCCAAGGCGACAGCTACTACTCGCTCTCGGCCGGCCAGCTTCCCGACGGCCCGGGCGGCACGCCGGTGGCTGCGGACTTTCTGTTCCGCTCCAAGGACTTGGCGCATTGGGAGTACCTGCATCCGTTCGTCGAAGGCGACCGCTTCACGCTCGTGGGCGACGACGGCGCCTGCCCCTACTTCTGGCCCATCGGCGACAAGCACATGCTGCTCTTCTTCAGCCACATGAGCGGCGGCCAGTACCTGCTCGGCGACTACGACACCGAGCGACAGAAGTTCTGCGCCACCAGCGCCGGCAAGTTCAACATGGGGCCGGTGGGGCCGGGCGGCGTCCATGCGCCTTCCGCCACGCCGGACGGCGAAGGCGGCATCGTCGCCATCTTCAACATGAACCCGGCCAAGCGCACAGTGGGCTGGAATCAGATCATGAGCCTGCCGCGCCGCCTGTCTCTGGATGCGGACGGCGCACTGCGCCAAGCGCCGGTCGAGGCCGTGGCGAGTGCGCGCGAGACGCGGCTTGGGGGTGCCCCCCAGACCCTGCCAGCCAACCGCGAAGTGGTCATGCCCGGCATCGAAGGAGACGCCCTGGAGATTCAGGCGGTGCTCGCGCCAGGCGAGGAGTCGATGTTGGAACTGAACGTTCTGCGGTCGCCCGACAAGAGCGAGTACACGCGCATCGCCTTCTACCGCGATCGGGGCTACCGCGACAACGTGTACCGGCGTCGGCACGTGGAGAGCCGGGTGACGCTGGACACGTCCTATTCATCCACCGCAGCGGACGTGCGCAGCCGGGCCCCGGAGACCGCCAACGTTCGCCTGCAGCCGGACGAGCCCCTCGAACTGCGCGTCTTCGTGGACCGAAGCATCGTCGAGGTCTTCGTGAACGCCAAGCAGTGCGTGGCGGCGCGGGTCTATCCAGAGCGCCCGGACAGCACCGGCATCTCCTTCCGCTCCCAAGGCGCGAGCAGCGAACTGACGCGGCTGGACGTGTGGCGGATGGCGTCCGTGTACTGAGGGGCGGGCCGTTGGTCGGATGCTCCGCATGATGCCGGGGCGTAGGCCAATGCAACATTTGGCGAGACCGGGCCGATCAAAACTCAGTCAAAAGTTGGGTGCGTATGTAATGCATTGTTTATAAACAAGATTTTATTCTCCGAGGCCCATCAACAGGGCCTATTTGGTGGTATCGATCAAAACCTCGTCAAATCTTTGCCCCGTTCGCGCGCCGCAGCTACGCCCAGAACGGCACGTAGCCGGACCGCGGCCGGGCGCGGTCCGCCGGGCGTATCAGGTTCTCGTCCAGGGCATGGCGGATCACGCCGGAAATCTGCGCCGCGTTGTGCTCCGCCACGCCGAACCGTTCGCGCAGCGTCGCGTTCCGCATGCGGCCGCCGTCCAGAAAGCGCAGCGCCGTATGCTGGTAGCAGGCCCGACGTCGTTCTTCGGTCGTCATCTCCGCGAAACGACGCGGGCCGAACAGGATCGTTCGCGTGGCGCTCGCTTCCGCCCGAAACTCGGGCGGCGGCAAGCGGTCCTGTTCCGCCGCGGCAATCACTTTGTCGACGCCGGTTCCCATCTCCTCGCACAGCCCGAAGCGGCGCATGAGCGACGCCAGCGCCCCGTTGCGCGAGCGGGGCGGGAAGTCGATGAACCGTTCCGGCGCCATCAGCGGAGCCCCCGGATTGGTGATCTCCAGCCGGTTCCTGAACAGCTCGATCGTCGGCCCGGCGCCACCCACCGTCATGTCCTGGTGGATCAGCGCATTGGCGACGACCTCGCGAATGGCCACCGGCGAAACGAGCGCGTGCGCCTCTCGAATCGGCGAATCGCCATCCTCGCGCGCCGGCAAAAGGACGTTGACGTGCGCGTTCAAGTCCTCGAAGCCGTTGGCGTAGCCGCGCAGGAAGTCCTCGCGATGGGTCACCGTGGCGGTACGGCCGTCGCCGTCGTAGGCCACGAATCTGACGGCCTTGCGCGCCAGGCTCGGCTCGAAGTCGCGCAGGTCCTTGGCGAGCAGGATGGCGCCGAGATTGCTGATGTTCCACTGGCCGCCCACGTCGGGCGAGATCAGCCGATCTCGTTCGAGCGCCGAAAGCGTGCGTTCGACGCTGCCCTCCGTCGGCAGACGGAGCAGCTTGAAGTAGCTCTCGACGTCCAGCAGCGCCAGCACCGCGTCTGCGCTGGCGAAAGCTCGGGCAACGCCGGTCTCCCAAGCGTAGGGCCGCAGTTCCTCCCACAGCGCCCGCAGGCGGTCGGGATTGTCGGCCAGCCGCGGCGTGGCGCTGCCGATGCGGTCGTAGGCGGTTCGCTCGAACTCCACCGCCGCCGTGGGGGCGGCGGGGACTTCCAGCAGCACGACTCGCCCTTGAGGATGCTCGACCGCTTGAAAGGAGAACGCCACGCCCGGCCGCAGCCGCTGATTCAGCCAGAACTCGAGCGGTTGGCGCTGGTGCCTTGCCGTGGCCGGCTCGAAGGTCGTGCCGACGACCGCATGATCGGCGTCGCGCACGCCCCAGACGACGTGGCCGGAATCCTTCCCGGCAATCCGGGCGGCGTTCGAGATGCCGGAGATCAGTTTGCCGATCATGGCCGGATCGTCGTAGTTCTCCTTGAACTCGGCCAGCGACGTCTCGGCCTCCTGCGCCCGCAGCTCGTCGATCAACGCGAGCCTCCGCTCGTTTTGGCGCGGCAAGTTCATGGTGTGAATCAAAATCCAGTCAAATGCTGTATTCGCCCGTAAGCGATTGTTTTTCTTGGCCTCACATCGTGGGCCGGGGCCGTTTTCGGCGGTTTTGCCAAAACCCGATCAAATGTGGCGACCACGGCCACAATCGTACCATCGGCGCCGCGAACCCTTGGCGGCGCGGCTCGTTGTCTTGGGTATGATGCGCTGCTTCGCCGCATCGAAAGCAGGCACTCGATGGCAAACGCCGAGTTCGGCGCGTCTCCCGCCCGGGCGCTAGAGGGCGTGCTTGTCGTCGCCTTGGAGCAGGCCGTGGCGGCGCCCTTGGCGACGTGCCGCTTGGCGGATGCGGGCGCCCGGATCATCAAGCTGGAGCGCCCGAGCGGCGACTTCGCGCGCACCTACGACGCGGCCGCCAACGGCCAATCGGCCTACTTCGCGTGGATCAACCGCGGCAAGGAATCGCTTGCCGTGGACATCAAGGCCACCGCGGACCGCGAACTCGTGCTGCGCATCCTCGAACAGGCGGACGTCTTCGTTCAGAACCTGGCGCGTGGCGCGGCGGCGAGGGCCGGCCTCGGCTCGGATGCACTCCGCGAGCGCTTTCCACGGCTGATCACTTGCGACATCTCCGGCTACGGCGAGTCCGGCCCCTATGCGGACATGAAGGCATACGACCTGCTGGTGCAGGCGGAGGCGGGGCTGATCTCCATCAACGGCGCCCCCGGTGAGTACGGGCGCGTCGGCGTCTCCCTCTGCGACTACGCCACCGGCATGTCGGCGGCGCTGGCCATCAACGAAGCGCTGCTCGCGCGCGGCAAGAACGGCGTCGGCGCGGCGGTGAAGGTGTCGCTGTTCGACGTGATGGCGGAGTTGATGTCCGTGCCGCTGCTGCAGCACGACTACGCCGTCGGCCCGCAGCGCGTCGGCCTCGCGCATCCGTCGATCACGCCCTACGGCGGCTTCGAGACGAAGGATGGCGCGACGCTGGTGATCTCGGTGCAGAACGACCGCGAGTGGGCGTCCTTCGCCAGGGACGTGCTGCAACGCCCCGAGCTCGTCGACGATCCGCGCTACGCGACCAATCCGGCGCGCATGCAACGCCGCGCCGAAGTGGACGGCCTCGTGCAGGCCTTCTTCGCCGCCCGCAGCCGCGCCGAGATGGAAGCGACGCTGCGCGCGGCGCGCATCGCCTACGGCGCCGTGAACGACTTGGCGGGTCTTTCCTCCCACCCGCACCTGCGCCGCGTGAGGGTGGCGAGCGAGAGCGGCGACATCGCCATGCCGGCGCACCCGAACGCCGCGCTCGATCCCGTCGCCGGGGCGGTTCCCTCGCTGCCCAAGGTAGGCGAACATACGCAGCTCATCCGCAACGAATTCCTTGGAGATGCCCAATGCCATCGCGGCGCAAGCTGATCGACATGACCGAACAGGAAGTCCGCGACTACGTGGACGCCCAGCGCACGCTCGTCATCGTCTCCAACGGCAAGGACGGCTTCCCCCACCCGATGCCCATGTGGTTCGCCCGCGACGACGCCGGCTGCTTCTACTGCACCACCTTCGGCAAGAGCCAGAAGGTGCTGAACTGGCGCCGCGATCCGAAGGCGACGCTGCTGGTGGAGAGCGGCGAGGACTACGCCGAACTCAAGGGCGTGGTGATCTACGCCCGCTGCGAAGTGATTGACGATGCCGACACGGTGCAGGACACTCTGGTGGCGATCAACAGCCGAGGGCGCGATCTGGATGCCGCGGCGAAGGCCAAGCTCCGCGAATCCGTCGGGCGCACCGCGGCGAAGCGCGTGGTGCTGAAGTTCACGCCGGAACGCACGCTCGCCTGGGACCACGCCAAGCTCGGCGGTCGCTACTGAACACTTGCAACGCGAGGCAACACGCCATGGACATTTCCATCACCTACTGCACGTCCTGAGGCTACAAGCCCAAAGCGGTCAGTTTGGCTGCCAAGATCAAGGACGCTTTCGGCGCGGACGCATTCATCATCGAAGGCGCCGGCGGCATCTTCGACGTGAACGTGAACGGCAAACTCGTCTACTCCAAGCACGAAACCGGCGAGTTCCCGGACGAAGACGCGCTGGTCGAGGAGCTGCGCGCGCTGTAGCGCCCAGCAGGGCAACGTGCCGTTCGCTCGCGCCGAGTGCGCGCTCGGCGCGTTGCCTTTGCGCGACTGGTCCGCCGGGGCCATTTGGAGAATCAAGTGGATAGAGTCTTCATCTACTGGGACAACTCAAACATTTTCTTCGGCGCTCTCGATGAAGCGGAAGAGCGCGAAGGGAAGGCGGCCCGGCATCGGATCCGCATCCACTTCAAGACGATGCTGCGTCTCGCGCACGCCGACCGGCCGGTGGAACGCGCTCTCGCCGCGGGCTCCGTGCCGCCGGAGATGCAGGCACTGTGGAATCGGCTCAGCGGCGCTGGCGTGCAGGTCGAGCTGTTCGACCGGGGCGCGGTCGATCGCGGCGAACAGCAAACGCCCGATCGCGTCCTGCAGCTGCAGATGCTGCGCGACTTCGCGGATTACAACGGCGATCCAGGCATTGCCGTCGTGCTTACTGGCGACGGACAGGGGTTCTTCGACGGCGCCGGATTCCAAGCCGACCTGGAGAGGATGCATCGCCGCGGCTGGCGCGTGGAGGTGCTCTCCTGGGCAAACTCCTGCAATCAGCGGATGCGCCAATGGGTGGAAGCGCACGGCGTCTTCGTTCCCTTGGACGATTTCTACGAGCAGGTGACGTTCCTGGTGCCTTGGGAGGGCATGCAGCACCGATACGAGACTGACTTGGATCTCTCCCGCCGGCGCATGGTCGCCCCGCAGGACGCGCAACCGGCAGGGCCGAATGCTTGAATCCGCGCTCGTGGGCCGGCTTGAGGCCGGCTCGAAAGAAGCCGCGCTTCGTCAGTACTTGTAGCCTTCCGGCTTGAACGGGCCCTCGGTGGCGACGTTGATGTAGTCCGCTTGCGCCGGCGTGAGCTTCGTCACCACGCCGCCGAAGCCCTCTACCATCAGCTGCGCCACCTCTTCGTCGAGCTTCTTCGGCAGCACTTCCACGGCGATGGGCGAGCGTTGCGCCGGCGGCTGATCGGCCCAGCGCTGCTCGAAGATGTGCATCTGCGCCAGCACCTGGTTGGCGAAGGAGCCGTCCATCACCCGCGACGGGTGGCCCATGGCGTTGCCGAGATTCACGAGGCGCCCTTCCGAGAGCAGGATGAGGTAGTCCATCGGGTCGTCGCTGCGGAACACCTGATGCACTTGGTCCTTCACTTTCTGCCAGCGCCAGTTGTCGCGCATGTGGGCGGTGTCGATCTCGTTGTCGAAGTGGCCGATGTTGCAGACGACGGCGCCGCGCTTGAGGCTCGCCAGCATGGCCGCATCGCAGACGCCCGTGTTGCCGGTGCAGGTCACCAGCAGGTCCGTCTCCCCCAGCAGGCGGCGATCGATGTCGTCGATGCGCCCGGTGTTGTTGCCGCCGAGGTAGGGGGAGACCACCTCGAAGCCGTCCATGCAGGCCTGCATGGCGCAGATCGGATCCACTTCCACGATGCGCGGGATCATCCCTTCCTGGCGCAGGCTCGCCGCCGAACCCTTGCCGACGTCGCCGTAGCCGATCACCAGGGCGCGCTTGCCAGCCAGCAGCATGTCGGTTGCCCGCTTCACCGCGTCGTTCAGGCTGTGGCGGCAGCCGTAGCGGTTGTCGTTCTTGGACTTGGTCACCGAATCGTTCACGTTGACCGCCGGAATCTTCAGCTCGTGCTTCGCGAGCATGTCCAGCAGACGATGCACGCCGGTGGTGGTCTCTTCGCTCACGCCGTGGATGCCGTCGAGCATCTGCGGGTGCTTGTCGTGGATCATCTTCGTCAAGTCGCCGCCGTCGTCGAGCAGCAGGTTGGCGTCCCAGGGTTCGCCGTCCTTCAGGATGGTCTGCTCGATGCACCACTCGTACTCCGCCTCGGTCTCGCCCTTCCATGCGAACACCGGCACGCCGGCGTCCGCCATGGCCGCGGCGGCATGGTCCTGGGTGGAAAAGATGTTGCAGGAAGACCAGCGCACCTCGGCGCCGAGCGCCATCAGCGTGCGGATGAGCACCGCGGTCTGGATGGTCATGTGGATGCAGCCGATGATGCGCGCGCCAGCCAAGGGCTTGGCCGCCTCGTAGCGGCGCCGCAGCGCCGTCAGCGCCGGCATCTCGGCTTCCGCCAAGGCGATCTCGCGGCGGCCGAACTCGGCCAAGGCGATGTCGGCGACCTTGTAGTCGGTCATGGAAACAGCTCGCGGCGAAGGACGCGGCACCATACCAGCGTGTGCGTGAATAGTCGCTACCGCCAAGCCTGCTGACGGGCCGCTGGCTAGCGTTTCAAGCGTCCTTTCGCGCCCGTAGCGAGAACGTCTGCGGCAGGCGGTTTTGCCCTTCCGGGAAGCGCCACCAGCCGTCCGCGCCTTTCTCCATGCCCGGGAACGCCTGGTAGCAGTTCACGGGGAACTCGTGGAGGAACTCCAGGGTCAAGCCGGCGTTCTGCACTGCGGCGACGACCTCGGCGAGGCTGTGCGCCCACTCGTAGGCACCGGAGGCGATGGGCGTGCTGCCGGCGTAGGAGGGCTCGCCGCCTTCGAAGTGCATGCCTTCACGGTCGTGGAAGTAAGGGAAGGCCACGCGCAGATCGCCAATGCTCGGCTGGCTCTGCTGTCCCGGTTCTCGCACGAAGTCGAAGATGCTCAGCAGGGGATGGTCGTCGAACAGGTAGAAGACGCCGCCGGGCTTGACGAACCGCGCCGCCACCTTGGCCCAGGCGTCGAGGTCCGGCAGCCAGCAGAGCACGCCCATCGCCGTGTAGACGATGTCGAACTGCGCGTGCAGCGCCTGCGGGAGGTCGTAGACGTTGGCTTCCACGAACCGCGTCGGCAAGGCCAGTTCGCCGCTCAAGGACCGCGCCAGCGCAATGGCTTCGTCCGAGAAGTCGACGCCGGTGGCGACGGCGCCGAGGCGGGTCCAGGACATGGTGTCCAAGCCGAAGTGGCACTGCATGTGCAGCAGCGATTTGCCCGCCACGTCGCCCACTTCGCGCCGCTCGATGTCGTGCAGCGTGATGCGTCCGGCCTTGAAGCTGGCGACATCGTAGAACGACGAGGCCGCATGCACGGGCGTACGCTCGTTCCAGCTTCGGCGATTGGCTTCGAGCTTGGGGTCCACGCGCCGCTCCGCAACCAAACCCGCGAGACTACCGCAGACCGCGCCGCGTGCTTCTCGTGTTTTGCGGTGCTGCGGTGCTTGCAGCGCATCCCCAACTCGCGCAATCTTGCGCCCTTCCAAAGGCTTGAGGAAGCGGCGCGAAGCATGGGGCGTTTGCAGGACAAGACGGCGGTCGTCACCGGCGCGGCCGGCGGCATCGGCCGCGCTGCCGTCGCGCTGTTCGCCGCCGAGGGCGCGAACGTGCTGGCGGTGGACGTGGACGACGCCGCCTTGAACGAAGCGCTCGAGGCGGTGGCGAGCAACCGCGTCAGCGGCTGCGTGGCGAACGTCGCAAGCGCCGCGGACAACGAACGCATGTTCGCCGTTGCCACCGAACGCTACGGCGGCGTGGACATTCTGCTCGCCAACGCCGGCGTGGAGGGCGCGGTGGCGCCGATCGTGGAGACGGACGAGGCCGATTTCGACCGCGTGATGGCGGTCAACGTGAAGGGGGTCTGGCTCGGCTTGAAGTACGCCATTCCCTGCCTCAAGGCGCGCGGCGGCGGCAGCGTGGTCATCACGTCCAGCGTGGCCGGCCTCGGGCCGACGCCGAACATCGCGCCCTACGGCGCCAGCAAGCACGCCGTGATCGGCCTGATGCGCGCCGCCGCCCGGGAGTGCGCGGAGTGGAACATCCGCGTCAACACGGTGAACCCGTCGCCGGTGGAGACGCGCATGATGCGCAGCCTCGAACAGGGCATCTCGCCGGACGACCCGCAAGCCGCCCGCGAGCGACTCAAGGCCACCATCCCGCTCGGACGCTACGCCGAACCGGCCGACATCGCCAAGGTCATGCTCTTCCTCGCCAGCGACGATGCGGCATTCGTGACGGGTTCGGTCTACAAGGCGGACGGCGGCAACAGCGCGTATTGAGCATTTGAGCGGGCGAAGTTGAGGAGAAGCGATTTGCCAACGTTGGTCATGGAGACGAACCTGCGGCTGCCCAACAAGCGCAGCGGCAAGGTGCGCGACATCTACGACGCAGAACTGCCGGACGGCGCCGCTGGCCTTCTGATCGTCGCCACCGACCGGGTGAGCGCCTTCGACGTGGTGCTCGGCAACGGCCCGGCCGGCAAAGGCGTGGTGCTGACGCAGATTTCCAAGTTCTGGTTCGATCACTTCGCGGATGTCGCGGCCCATCACCTCGTCTCCACGGACGTGGCCGATCTGTCCGGCCTGCGCGACGACGAACGCGGCCAGCTTGAGGGGCGCATGATGCTCTGCCGAGCTGCCAAGGTTGTGCCCATCGAGTGCATCGCCCGCGGCTATCTGGCCGGCAGCGGCTGGAAGGACTACCAGCGCAGCGGCGAAGTGTGCGGCATCCCGCTCCCCGCCGGCCTGGCCAACGGCGACCGCCTGCCCGAGCCGCTCTTCACGCCCTCCACCAAGGCCGAGACCGGCCACGACGAGAACATCAGCTTCGAGCAAGGCGCGGCGATCGTCGGCGAAGAGACGATGGCCTGGCTGCGCGACACGACGCTGCGCCTCTACGGCCGAGCGAGAGACTACGCCGCCGAGCGCGGCATTCTGCTGGCCGACACCAAGTTCGAGTTCGGCATTGTGGAGGGAAGCGCAGAGCCCATTCTCATCGACGAGCTGTTCACGCCCGACAGCTCGCGCTTCTGGCCCGCCGACGAGTGGCAGCCCGGCGGCGAACAGCCGAGCTTCGACAAGCAGTATGTGCGCAACTACCTGGAAACGCTGGTCGCCAGCGGCGAGTGGGACAAGACGCCGCCCGGCCCGGCCTTGCCGAACGACGTGCTCGACAACACTCTCGAACGCTACCTGGAGGCATACCGCCGCTTGACGGGCAGCGCACTGGCGCTTTGAGACCGCGCCATGGCGACGGTGCTCCGCTACGGCTGTAATCCGCACCAGACCCACGCCGCGTTCGAGCCCAGCGCGGGCGTGCGGGTTCGCGCCGGCCAGCCCTCTTTCGTCAACATGCTGGACGCCCTGAACGCCTGGCAGCTCGTGCGCGAACTCAAGGATGCGCTGGCCATGCCGGCGGCGGCATCCTTCAAGCACGTCTCGCCGGCCGGGGCGGCGGTGGCCGTGCCGTTGCCGACCGATTTGCAGCGGGCATACGAAGTGGAAGGCGTTGCCCTCACGCCATTGGCCACTGCCTATGCACGCGCCCGCGGCGCGGATCCGAAGAGCTCCTTCGGCGACTTCGCGGCGCTTTCCGAACCGGTGGACGCCACCACGGCGAACTACCTGAAGGGCGTGGTCAGCGACGGCGTGATCGCCCCCGGCTTCGAGCCGGGCGCCTTCGAGACGCTGGCGCGGAAGAAGGGCGGCGCCTTCGTGGTGCTGGAAGCGAATCCGGCCTACGAACCGCCACCGCTCGAATCGCGCCAAGTCTTCGGCATCACCCTGACCCAAGCCCGCAACGACCATCGCATCGCCGACGCCGACTTGGCGAACGTGGTGTGCGGCTCGCTCTCCGAGGACGCCAAGCGCGACCTGTTGCTAGGATTGATTGCGCTGAAGTACACGCAGTCCAACTCCGTTGCTTTCACAAGCGACGGCCAAACCATCGGCGTCGGCGCCGGCCAGCAATCCCGCGTGGACTGCACGAAGCTCGCCGGCGCCAAGGCGAACGTCTGGCGCCTGCGCTGCCATCCAAACGTGCAGAACTTGCGCTTCGTCTCCGGCGCGAAGCGCCAGGAACGCATCAACTGGCGCGTGCGCTACATCGAGGGCGACATGGCCGCCGCCGAGCAGGCCGCCTTCGCCACCGCACTGACCGAGCCGGCATCGCCACTCTCCGCGGAGGAGCGTGCGGCGTGGCTTGCGAAACCCGCGAACGTGTCGATGGCCAGCGACGGCTTCATCCCCTTCCGCGACAACGTCGATTGCGCCCAGCGCCACGGCGTGCGCTTCATCGCCCAGCCGGGAGGTTCGGCCCGCGACGCCGAGGTCATCAATGCCTGTCGGGAATACGGTATCGCCATGGCGCACACCAGCGTGCGCCTGTTCCACCATTAGTAAGGCCGCGTCAGCTTGTTTCCCTTCTGTTCGATGGCTTCCGCAACGGACCTACCCACCACGTTCTCGCGTCCTCGCCGCGAGCGGCTTGGGGGGCGCGTTCTCAAGAGGCGGCTGTCGGCCCGTCTCTTGGGTACTGCGGATGTCGCGCCTAGCGATCTCGCGATTGGCGGCGCATGGTTTGATAGTCATGTGGCCTCCAAGATGAGCAGCCTGCCTACTCGAACCAGCCATTGAAGAGCCCCCCGGTGTCCGCAGGTTCTGCGGTCCGAACACAGGCTTCCTTGCTGGCCGAGTATGTCCAATGAGTGAGGTCCCACGAAAAGACGGCAGCGCGAATACCGTATTCATCCTTGAACAAGTTGGAGACAGACCCCTTTTTTGTCCTCACTAACACGTCAAACTGCACACGCAGTTCGCTGTCCACGGCCACCTCTCCTCCTAAGTTCTGCAGTGGCGCGACAACGCAGCTATATGCCAGCTCCAAGCACTTCTTTGGCGTTGTTTCGACGTGACCATTCAGGAGTTCTACGGTTGCAGGAAGTTCGTAGCTCACGCCTTGTTCCTTCGCTTCCTTGAGGTGAAAATCGTTAGGAGGGAAAATTTCCAGCGAATACGTTGGTTGGACATCACGATACCGGGAAACAAACCTAACGACCACTAGGGAGTCTTCTACTGAAGATTCCCCCACAGACCCTACTTCACAGACAACCTGCCTATGGAGCTCGTCAATGACTCCTACGTAGACATATGTGCTCCCTTTTACTGACATAGCTAACAGTACCGCTGCAAGTGCAAGCAAGCGCCGCTTGAAGTCGCAGCGGGAGAGGTTGGAAACGGCAAATGTAACCAGCGCACAACTGCTCATCGGGGTGTCCTGTAACGGATTGTCAACGTGGCACCCTGACCGCTTGGTGGCGATTGAAGCACCTCGTCGTCGTCGCCAATCGCATCACACATTACTTTGCAGCAACTTCGCATCCTGTGACTCTTGGCAGGATAACCGCCGACCTTCGAATGTAGGCAGCCCGACCGAACATCCACGTAGTGCCGGCCGGCTACCGTCGCCGCCTCGAACTCCCTCGCCAACTGGTCGCGAAAGTCGTCTGTTTTGGGCATCGTGCTTACATCCGCCACGTTCCGAACTCCTTCGTTCCCTGCACCGCGTTGTTGTGGCAGGCTGACAGCGAAATCCCGATGAAGTCTCGCGTGTCCCGCGGATCGATCATCGCGTCGTCCGCCACCCGCGAAGTGGCGAACAGCCCCTTCGACTGCTCTTCGAGTTGCAGCTCCATCCGTTCGACGCGCTTGCCGTTGGCTTCCTCGTCGAACTCCAACCCCCGGCGCTTGGCGGCTGCCCGCTGCACGATGGTCATGACGCCGGCCTGCTGCTTGGGGCCCATCACGGCGATCTTGGCGGTGGGCCAGGTGTAGGCGAAGCGGGTGCCGTAGGCGCGGCCGCTCATGCCGTAGTTGCCGGCGCCGTAGGAGGCGCCGACGATCACGGTGATGTGCGGCACCGTGGAGTTGGAGACGGCGTTGATCATCTTCGAGCCGTTCTTGGTGATGCCGCGCTGCTCGAAGTCCGTGCCGACGATGTAGCCGGTGATGTTGTGCAGGAACAGCAGCGGCACGTCGATCTGGTTGCACAGCTGGATGAACTGGGAGGCCTTCTCCGAGGATTCGGACATCAGCACGCCGTTGTTGCCGAGAATGCCGACGGGGTAGCCGTGGATGGAGGTCCAGCCGCACACCAGCGTCGGGCCGTAGAGCGGCTTGAACTCCTCGAAGCGGGAGCCGTCCACGGTGCGGGCGATCACCTCGCGCATGTCGAAGGGGATGGTCAGGTCCTCGCCGAGGATGCCGAGCAGTTCTTCGCTGTCGTACACGGGCGAATCGGCCGGCAGCGTCGGCCCCGGGCCCTGCTTGCGCCAGTTCAGGTGCGCCACCACTTCCCGGCACAGGCGGATGCCGTCGAGTTCGTCTTCCGCCAGGTAGTCGCCGAGGCCGGACTTGGTGGTGTGCATCAGGGCGCCGCTCAGCTCCTCGCCGTCGGCGTCCTCGCCGGTGGCCATCTTCACCAGCGGCGGGCCGCCAAGGGAAACCCGCGCCTGGTTGCGCACGAAGATGTTGTAGTCGCTCATGCCCGGCTGGTAGGCGCCGCCAGCGGTGGAGACGCCGAACACCACGGAGATGGTGGGAATGCGCATCTTCGAGAGTTCGGTGATCTCGTAGAACAAGCGCCCGGACTCGGCGAAGTGGCCGGTGGCGCCGCGCATTCCGTCCAGAAGGTACTTGGTGTACGCCTCGCGGTCGTCGATGCTCGGCTCCCGGCTCGGCCCGCCGCGCCCGCCGCCGCCACCACGCAAGTCCGCCCCGGCGGATTCCACGAACTGCACGTAGGGCATGCGGTTCTCGCGGGCGATCTCCAGGCCGCGCATCAGCTTCTTCGAGTTGTAGTGGTTCATGGCGCCAGCCTGCACCGAGGGATCATGGCCGAGAATCACGCACTCCACGCCGGAGATGACGCCGATGCCGACGATGAAGCCGGAACCCAGGTTGAAGTGGGAATTCCAAGCCGCGAGCGGGCTGATTTCGAGGAACGGCGAGTCCGGGTCCAGCACGTGCGCCACTCGCTCGCGCACCGCCATCTTGTTGCGCGAACGCAGCCGCGCCATGGCTTCCTCGCCGCCGCCCTTGGCGGCTTCGGCGTAGAGCTCGTCGAGAAAGGCGAGCTTGGCCAGCATCTGCTGGCGGTTCTTCTGGAACTGCTCGCCCTTGGTGTCGAGCCGGGACTGGATGACGGACAACGCTGTAACTCCCTATATCTCAAAGACTTTCCGGTACGCCGGGCGCTGGGTCACCAAGTCCCAGTAGCGCTTGACGTTCGGGGTGAACACCTCGTCGATGTCCAGCGACTGCGCCAGCACCACGCAGTAGACGATGCAGACGTCGGCGATGGTGAAGCGGCCGGCGCAGAGATACTCGCGGTCTTCGAGCGCCCGTTCGACGCTCCTCATGCGGTGCAGGAACCACTTGCGGTAGTCGCTCGCCACCTGCGGGTTGCGCTTCTCCTCCGGTTCCAAGCGCGTGTAGCGCAGCACCAGCGTCTGCGGGAAAGTCAGCGTGGCGTCGCTGCGGTGCAGCCAGTTCAGATAGGCGCCGTAGTCCGGCTCGTCCTTCGCCACGGCCAGTTCCGTAGGGCCGTACTTGTCCACGAGGTACTGGCAGATGCCGGCGGATTCGGTCATTACCAGGTCGCCGTCGGTCATCGCCGGCACCGTGCCCAAGGGGTTCACGGCCAAGTACTCCTTGCGCAGGTAGCGGGGCGGAAAGGGCATGGTCTCCAGCTCGTAGTCCAGCCCCATCTCCTCCAGCGTCCACAGCGGACGCATGGACCGCGCCCGCGTGCAGTGGTAGAGCTTGATCATGCGTCCCCGCGCCCTTCGGCAACCTTCCTCGACCACGACACTCTACCACCTGGGGCGTCGCCCGGCGCAAGCCGATGCCGGGTGCGCCGGGTGCCAAGCGCTGCCGCATCGATACCGAACTCGAGTGTGACCGGCGCTACGGCGGAACGGAGCGGAAGTTCCACGGCGGCGCCGGAAATCCCGGCGATGGCTGTGCGCTGGTTCATCGCGTTCGTGTCGGAAGTAGTGCCGCCGCTGCGCTCGATCGCAACCGCGCCACGAAGGAATAGAGCAGCAGTTCGGTCTCGGTGTAGAGGGAGCGTCCGAATTCGACTAGGGCATCGTCGGCTGCAGAGGCGCCGACCCGGTCGATGTCGAGTCTCCACCCGCGTCGTTCGGCTTCGGTTGGCGAGGCGCAGAGCGGACTCGGCTGGCCTTCGTATTCGCCCGTTGCGCCAACGAGTACTCCGCGGGCCGCTAGGCGAGCGGCGATGGCGCTCAAGGAAATCTGCGGCAGCGCTTCGACGAACCGCTCGTCGTACAGGTCGACAAGCGCCGCCGGAAGCGGCGACCATTTGCCGACTCCACGCAGCCCAGCCCAGCCGCCAGTGGTTCCTGCCACCGCGCCCCCGAGAGCCCAGGCGATTGCCCTGCGCCGGTTCATCGTGTCGCCAACTATCCGCCAGCCGCGGCCTCAGCGGGCCGCACACCAATGTTCGGACTCGGCTCTCAATAGGCGTGGTGCTGTTGGAGCATCGCCAGCGTCACTTCGATGTCGCGGATCGCTTGGGTCATGGTGCGGCCGATGAGGTCCAGCTTGCGCACCTGGGCGATGCGCTCGATCGCTTGGTCCGCTTGTCGCTTGGAGAGAATCTTGCGGAAGATGCCGCAAGCGTCGGCCAGGCAGATGGTCACCACGTCGTGGGGATCGGGGATCTCGTCGCTGAACAGCACGCCCATGACGCGCAGCTTCACTTCGCGCTGCGCCGTGCCGTCCACGGCCGGGTAGCGGCGCGACTTGAACACCCACAGGAAGCGGTCGTCGCGCTGCTCGAGTATCCCCGCCTCAACCAGCCGCTCCAGCGCCCGTTCGCGGATGACCTGCGCTCGGCCAGCGGCGCGCTCCACCCAATAGCGCGCGTCGTGCTCGTTCTCCGCCAGGGCGATGTCCTCGAGCGTGGGATCGAGCAGATCGTCGCCGGTCGGCGTTCCATCGAGCAGCACGAGCTTGTTCGGGTCCGTGTCGATGCGGTTCTCCATCGCCAGATCCATCAGCACGCTGCCGGCAAGGGCGTAGTTCATCGACCAGTCCGGCACGCGGGCGAACCTGCCGTTCTCGTCGTCGAGCACGAGCAGGAGCATTTCCTCGGCGAATCTCAGCATGGCGTTGTCCTCAAAAGTTCTCTTCTGCGCCACTGGCAGCTTAGGCTACGACTCGGCCTCGAAGTCGATCGTCGAGACGCTCGAGTCGCTGCGCAGGGTGGCGAGCAGCGCCGCCCGGTCGCGGCCGGCGGCGGCGCTCTGCAGCGCTTGGGCGACGGCGTTGCGATCCGCCTCGGTGAGCGCGTCGTAGTCGGCCAAGTCTACCGCGGACAGCACCACCACGGCGCGCGAACCGTCGTCGAAGACCGCCGCGTCGGTGCTGCGTTCGCCGGGCTCTGGGACGGCCATCTTGAAGGCGGCGCGGACAATCGGCTGCGGCACCTCCGTCTCGTCGATCCGCATGCCGTCCTTGCGTTCCCAGCCAACGCCTGTCTTCGTTGCGATCTCGGTGGCTGGCGAACCCTCCGCCAAGGCGGCAAGCGCTTCGAAGGCCGCTTGTTCGGCCATCGCCCGAGCGCTGTCGTCGAGAAAGGCGGCGCGGATTTCCTCGCGCACTTCGTCAAGCGGGCGTCGCTCTTGCGGGTGCCGTTGGCGCAGGCGGGCGACAATGGCCTGGTTGTCGGAGGTGGCAACGGCTTCGCTGTTGTAGCCCTCCAACAACACGTCGTCCGCGAAAAGCGCCTCGCGCACCGCGCGGTCCGCGAGGATGCCCTCGGTGCTGTCGCGCACGATGCCGTCAAGGGGCTCCACACTCAAGTTGTATTCAGCGACCAGCGCGTCAAGGGAGTCGCCCTGCTCGAAGGCAATCTCCTCCATGTCGCGCAGCGTTTCGTCGAACAGGCGCGCCAGCTCTTCGCGGCGCAGATCGGCGACGATGTCGGGGCGCCGCTCCTCGAGACTCGGCACGTCCGGTTCTTCGAGGGCGATCAGCTTGATGAGATGGACGCCGAACTCCGTTTCGACGGGCAGCGACAGCTCTCCGGGTTCGAGCGCCCACAACGCATCCTCGAACTCGGGCGCGAAGATGCCGCGGCCGGCGACCCCTAGGTCGCCGCCGAGTTCCGCCGAGCCGACGTCTTCGGAGAACGCGCGCGCCTTTTCCGCGAAATCGGCGCCAGCCGCGATCTCCGCGCGCATGTCGAGCAAGGCTTCGGTGGCCTCTTCGACGCTGCGCTCCGTCACGCGGAGCAGGATGTGGGCGCTGTGGCGACGCGGCGCCAGCGTTGCGATCTCGTCCTCGAAGGCGGCAACCACGGCTTCTTCGTCGATTTCGACAAGGGGTTCAAGGCTGCTTCCGGGCAGGCGCACGACGTCGAAGTCGAAACGTTCGGGGCTGAGGAAGTCGTCTGGAAAGATGGCATAGTGCCGTTCGATGTCGGCTTCCGAGGGCGGCGCCACGCCGACGACCTTCAGCCTTTCGACATCGTAGTGAAGCCACGCCACGTCGCGCTTCTGCGCCTGCAGGCGGGCCGTGAAGCGCGATTCGCGCTTGGTGGCGAACGACGTCTGCGCGACGGCGCCGTCGAACTGCCGACGGGTTGCCGCATCGGCCATCGCCTCCTGGAAGGAGCTCGGCGTATAGCCTTGATTGGCCAGCAGGTTGCGGTACGTCGCCTGATCGGCGACGCCCACTTCACGGCGGATCTGCGCTTGCACCGCCTCCTCGGCGATGGACAAGCCCAAATCGGCCGCCGCTTGATCCAACAGCGCCCGGTCGACCAGCATTTGCAGCACGGCCTCGCGGTTGACGAGCTGCTCGATGAGTTCGACGGGCACGTCCTCGGGGAATTGGCTGCGCTGGATGGCCCGCTGGCGGCTCGTCTCCAGCTCCAAGGCGCGCTGGGTGATCTCCGCGCCGTCGACCGTGGCCGCAACCGGCTCCGAGACGGAAAACAGATCGAAGGCGCCGAAGCCGAACACCGCGAGCACGAAGACGATGATGCCCGCCAGCACCTTCGCGAACACGCCCTGCGCCTTGGCGCGCATCTTCAACAGCATGGTTCGATTCTATTGCTTCTCGCGGCGCAGGCGCAAAGGCGCAGCGAATCAAGCCCGAGGCCCAAGGCAGAGCACGAGCCTCGAACCCCTCGATCTGCCGAGGGGCTCGAAGCCGGTGGCGGATTCCGCGCTTAGTTGAGCGCGTCCTTCAGCGCCTTGGCCGGCTTGAAGGCGGGCACCTTGGAGGCGGCGATTTGGATGGACTCCCCGGTCTGCGGATTGCGCCCCGTGCGCGCCGAGCGCTCGCGCACCAGGAACGTGCCGAAGCCGACGAGCGACACCGGTTCGCCCTCCGCGAGGGACTTGGCGATGGCGGCGAACGTCGCGTTCAAGGCGCGGGACGCGGCGGCTTTGGAAACATCGGCTTCGTTGCCGATCGCGTCGATGAGCTCGGTCTTGGTCATGTGTGCTTGCCCTCTGTGCTTGGGTTTGTCGGCGCGGTGCTGGCGGGACGAGCCATCCACGGATGAGCTGAGACTAGACCCTCCACCCAAGACGCTAGTTTACGGCCACGTTGCCCACTGTCAATCAACTGAATCAACCCAATCAGCCCACCTTGAACGACCTGATTCGGCCAAGGTGCGCCGCTGTTGGCGGTCGCGGGGCGGATGGCGCTTGAGTCGATCCAAGGCGCCGCGAGGGCGCGTCCTCGGCCTTGCGCTCCGCGCCTGCACCGTCCCACAATTCCCTTGTCGCGCCTCCCTTCGCTGGCCGAACGCCAGCCCGAATCGCGGCTTTCGTCTTCTCCGCAATCGAGTCCGCACAGTTGAGTCGCATGTACTACACAGATGTCGCTGGCCTCCTTGTGCGCGGCGCCGAAGTCGATGGCGTTGGCGGCTTGGACGTGCGCTGCCGTGGCGGTCTTGTCGCTGAAATCGGGCATGGCCTGAAGCACGGCGCGAACGAGCGGGAAATCGACGCCAAGGGCGGCGCTTTGCTGCCGGGCTTGCACGACCACCACATTCACCTGCTGGCGCTTGCCGCGGCATCGCGTTCACTCCCCTGCGGGCCGCCGGTGGTCAACACCCGCGCCGAGCTTCGGGACGCGCTGCGCAACACGCCGGGGTCGGGATGGATCCGCGGCGTGGGCTATCACGAATCCGTCGCCGGCCTGCTGGATCGCCAAGCGCTCGATGGCTTGGAGGCGACGCGCCCGGTGCGCATCCAGCATCGCTCGGGGAAGATGTGGTTTCTCAACTCCGCCGCCCTGCGCGAAATCGGCGAAGAAGCCGTGGACGGACGACTGTTCCGCGCCGACGCGCAACTGCGCGAACGCTGGCCGCGGGCGACTTCGCCTGGCGACGTCGAGGACGTCTCGCGGCGCTTGGCAAGCTATGGCGTCACCGGGCTCACGGAAGCGACGCCGCACAACAATCGCGACACCGTGGCGTTCTACCGCGGCTTGGACTTGCGCCAGCGCGTCAACTGCATGGGCGACGAATCGCTCGACGGCGGCAGCTTGAAGATCATCCTGGACGATGCGCAGCTGCCCCCTTTCGACGCCGCGCGCGATCGCATCGCCAACGCCCATGAGCGCGGGCGGCCGGTCGCCGTCCACTGCGCGACGCGCACCGAGCTGGTCTTCGCCCTCGCGGCAATCGGCGACGCCGGAGTCATGCGCGGCGACCGCATCGAACACGCCTCGGTGACCGATGCCGCTGCCTTGACGCTGTTTCGGGAGTTGGGCGCGGGGGACGACGGGGCAACCGTCGTCACCCAGCCGAACTTCGTCGCCGAGCGCGGCGACCGCTATCTGCGCGACGTGCCGCGTGCCGAGCATCCCCACCTCTACCGCTGCCGCGCCTTCCTCGACGCCGGCATTCCCCTCGGCGGGGGCACCGACGCGCCCTTCGGAGACCCCGACCCTTGGGGCGCGATGCGCGCGGCCGTCGATCGACGCACGGCGGACGGCGACGTGCTCGGCGCCGAAGAAGCGCTGACGCCGGAACAGGCGCTGGCGCTCTTCACGTCGCCGCTCGACGCGCCCGGCGCCGCGCCCCGGCGCATCGCCGTGGGCACGGCCGCGGACTTCTGCCTGCTCACGCTGCCTTGGCGCCAGGCCCGCGTGCGGCTGCGCAGCGACGACGTGGCCGCGACGGTGCGCGACGGACGCGTGCAGTGGTCGGCGTCGATGCTCCCTTGAGTTGCAGCCCGCGCTTGCAGGACACTCCCGCGCTCAACCCGTCGAGGATGCGCCATGATTCTGCACAACACCTTCCGCGAGAAGTTCGATCGCGGCGAGCCGACCGTCGGCACGCACTTCCTGCTCGCCGATGCGGACATTCCGGAGATCATCGGCGACACGGGAATGTTCGACTACGCCGAATACGTGGCCGAGTACTCGGCCTTCGACATGCGCCTGCTCTACCACTTGGCGCGCTCCGCCCAGTGCGGCAACCTGCCGCTGATGATCAAGCTCGACCAGGAAGCCCAGAGCTTCTGGGCCCAGGTCGCCTTGGGCGCCGGCTTCAAGTCCGTGCTCTTCACCGACGTGCGCACGCCGGAAGACGTCGACGACTGCCATCGCGCCATCGCCCCGGACACGCCCAACACCGGCGGGCTGATGGGCGTGAAGCTGCGCCGTCCGGCGCTCGGCAGCTACAGCATGGACGGCTACCTGGAGGATCTGCAGTCCGTCGTCTTCGCCATCATGATCGAGAAGAACGTCACCGTGGAGGGGCTGGACGACGTGCTTGGGCGCGCCAAGGAGCGCGGCGTGGACATGACCCAGTGGGGGCCAGCGGACTTCAGCTTCTCGCGCGGGCAGATGCGCCTCATGGCCTCGCCCGACATCCGGCCCTTCGAGGAGAAGGTGATCGCCAAGTCGCTGGAATACGGCATCCGACCGCGCATCGAGATCGGCGCCGTGGAACAAGCGAAGCGCTACGTCGATCTGGGCGTGCGCGACTTCTGCATCGGCTGGGACCGCATGATCGTCCGCGCCGCCTGGATGAACCTGGGCGAGGGCATGAAGAAGCTGACCGAGACGCTCTAGGCGCGCCCTGCGGGCGCGTGCGAGTTGCTGCGCAACTCTGGGCGTGTTGAGCGCGTCGGACCAGCAGCGGCCGGCGAGGTCGAACGAGTTCGGTTCCAGCGCCGACGAACGCATTTGGCAGGTCGTCGCGGCCATTCCCGAGGGCTGTGTCGCGACCTACGGCCAAGTCGCCGAACTCGCCGCGCTGCCGAACGGCGCCCGCGCCGTCGGCAAAGCGATGGCGCGGCTGCCGAAGGAGAGCCGCTTGCCTTGGCATCGCGTGCTGAACGCCCGCGGCGCGGTTTCGCTGCCCGGCGACGCCGGCCGACGGCAGCGCCGACGACTGCGCGAAGAGGGCCATCGCTTCAGGAACGGCCGCCTCGATTTGGACAGTTGCGGTTGGCGGCCGGAGCAGCCGACGACCGAACGCAACCGCATCGACCGCGTGACCACCAGCACCGGCGACGCGGGGACGACGTCGCTGGCCGACGGTCGGCGCTACCGCAAGTCCGACCCGCGCATCGAACTGGTGGGCGCGTTGGACGAAGCGAACAGCATGCTCGGCCTGCTTGCCGAGGAAGTCGATGCCGCACTCGCCGAACACTTGCGCGACATCCAGTCGCGCCTGTTCGACGCCGGCGCCGTCGCGGCAACCGGCACCGAGACGGCAGATGCACTGGATTGGGACGGTCTCGCCGCGTCTCTCGCCGCGCAAACCCAAGACTTGAACAGTGCCCTCGAGCCCCTGCGCGAGTTCATCCTGCCGGGCGGCGGCCGGGCGGCAAGCGTCGCCCACGTCGCGCGCACGGTCGTGCGCCGCGCCGAGCGCGCTTGGTGGCGGGCGAGCGAAGGAGCCCTCAGCGGGGGAGCGCGAGGGGCCCGCCCCTCGCATGGGACAGCCCTCAGCGGGGGAGCGCGAGGGGCCTGCCCCTCGCATGAAGGAGCCCTCAGCGGGGGAGCGCGAGGGGCCTGCCCCTCGCATGAAGACGACGACGCGCTGCGCGGCATCGCGGTCGGCGTGTATCTGAACCGCCTCTCGGACTATCTGTTCGTCCTTGCGCGCACGGTGGCGCGGGAGGAACGCCTGTGGCGGCGAGCACCCAGCGCCGGCGCTCAAGTCCGGCAGTCGTAGTCCGAGAACCGGAGCGTTACTTCCTCGTTGATCTTCTTGAACACCATCGCCCGGCCGCGCACGGCGAAGCGCATGGACTCGAAGATCAGCGCACCGGTCGCCGCATCGACGGCGAAGTCGATCTCCTGGCGGAACTCCTGCATCTTCACCGTCGGTGCTGGAGAGAGCGTCTCTGTATTGGCCACGACAAAGCGACGTGGGCGCAACGTCGCCTTGTCGACGACCAGCGTGCCGGCCACCTTCTGCGGCTCGGGAGCGCCTTCTTCCGTCGGCGAGAAGGAGAACGTGACGGTCCGCGCGTCTTCCCGCGCCACGGCGACGGACTGTTCGTCGATCACGTCCGCGAGCGGAAAGTCGGCGGCGGTGCTCGGCCGTCGTGCGCGCTCGCCACTCGCCTTCGCATAGTCGTCGAGGGCGCGCGCGGAGGGCGCCTCGCCGTTGACCGCGACGAGTTGCCAGCGGCCGTCATCGCCGTGTGCATCAAAGCGTTCCTCGTGGACTTCGTCGGGGCGTTCTGACGACTCGGAGAACACCGTGAAGCTGCATGCGACGGGAACGTCCGAGTCTGCGGCCAGCACGGCGCGATAGCGACTCGCGGCATCGTCGCCGGCTGGCCCAGCGACGGCAACCTGCGCGGCGCCGAAGAGCGCCAGCGCGGCGGCGCGAATCCGCCAAGGCGAAGTTGCCATCCGCACGTCGCCTACAGCGCCAGGCGCCGGATGTCCTCCAGCGTCGCCACCAGTTCGGCCATGAAACGGCCGGCTTCGGCGCCGTTGATGGCGCGGTGGTCGTAGGAGAGCGACAGGGGCAGCATTTTGCGCGGGCGGAACTCGGCGCCGTCCCACACCGGCCGCACGACAAGGCGCGCGACGCCGAGGATGGCCACTTCCGGCGCGTTCACGATCGGCGTGAAGCCGGTGCCGCCGATGGCGCCGAGGCTGGAGATCGTGAAGCTGCCGCCTTGCAGGTCGTCGGGCCGCAGCTTGCCCTCGCGCGCGGCGTGCGACAGCGCGGCGATCTTCTCCGCCAAATCGAAGAGGCCGAGCTGGTCGGCGTCGCGCACCACCGGCACCACGAGTCCGTCCTCGGTGTCCACGGCGATGCCGATGTGGAAGTAGCGCTTGCAGACGAGCGCCGTGGCGGATGGGTCGAGGGAGGCGTTGAAGCGCGGATGCCGGCGCATCGCGTGGATGCTGGCCTTGACGATGAACGGCAGCGGCGTGAGCTTCGCGTCCGGCGCTTCCTCGCGCAGCGAGGCGCGGAAGGCGTCGAGGTCGGTCACGTCCGCATCGTCGTGCGCGGTGACGTGGACCACATGCTGCCAACTGCGGTGCAGGTTCGCGGCGCCGCGCTGCCGGATGCGCGTCAGGGGCACGATCTCGACCTCGCCGAAGCGCGAGAAGTCGATCGCCTCCATCGGCTGGAGCGCCGGCCCTTGCATCGGTTGCGCCGTCAAGGCCCGTTTCACGAATGCCTTGACGTCGTCCTTGACGATGCGCCCGGCGACGCCGGTGCCTTGAACTTGGGCCAAGGCAACGCCCATTTCGCGGGCCAGTCGCCGCACTGCCGGCCCGGCGTAGACCTTGCCGGGCGAGCTTGGCTGTTGCGTCGTCGCGGGCGCTTGCGTTGCGCTCGCAGCTTGCGGCGAAGAAGCCGTCGTCGGCTCGGTTTGCGTGTCCGGTGCCGCCTCCGGCACCGCCGCTGCGTGGGCGGCGGTCTCGGACACAGCACCAGCCTCGGCCTGCTGGGCATCGACATCGGGCGCGTCGCGTTCCGCGCCTTCCAGACGGACAATCGCATCGCCGGCGTTGACGTGGTCCGAAAGCGCCACCAGCACTTCCGAGACGGTGCCGGCGAAGGGCGATGGCACTTCCATTGACGCCTTGTCGGATTCGATGACGATCAGCGCGTCGTTCTCGGCGACGGCATCGCCAGGCGAGACGCAGATCTCGATGACCTCTACCTCCTCGGCGTCGCCGATGTCCGGGATCGTCACTTCCCTCACGACAACCTCGGATTGGCCTTGTCTGGGGAAATGCCCATCTCGCGCATCGCGCCGGCCACTTCCGCCGCCGAAACCACTTGGCGGTCCTGGAGCTCGCGCAGCGCCGCCAAGGTCACGAAGCGCTCGTCCACCTCGAAGAAGTCGCGCAGCTTCGCCCGCGTGTCGCTGCGCCCGAAGCCGTCAGTGCCCAGCACGCGGTAGGGCGCGCGGAAATGCCCGCGAATGCCCTCCGCCAGCGCCTTGACGTAGTCCGTGGCGGCGATCACCGGCGCGTCGCCGTCGAGACACCGTGCAACATGGCTGCGACGCGACGGCTCGTCCGCGTGGAGGAGATTCCAGCGCGCCACGTCGCTGCCCTCCCGCGCCAGCTCGGTGAAGCTGGTGACGCTGTAGACCTCACTTGCCACGCCGTGCTGCTCGTGCAGCCGGCGCGCGGCCTTGCGCACCTCGCGCAGAATGGCGCCGCTGCCGAGCAGCCGCACGCGCTTGCCTCCGGCACTGCCGTCGCCGACGGATTCCAGCTTGTACATGCCGCGCAGGATGTGCGCTTCGACGCCGTCCGGACCGCCTTGGCTTTCCGGCAGAGCCGGCTGCGCGTAGTTCTCGTTCATCAGCGTCACGTAGTAGAAGACGCGCTCGCCCTCGCCGAACATCCGCCGCAGGCCGTCGTGGACGATCACCGCGAGCTCGAAGGCGTAGCAGGGGTCGTAGGCGACGCAGTTCGGAATGGCCGACGCGAGCAGGTGGCTGTGGCCGTCCTGATGCTGAAGCCCTTCGCCATTCAACGTGGTGCGGCCAGCGGTGGCGCCCATCAAAAAGCCGCGCGCCTGCATGTCGCCGGCGGCCCAGGCGAGATCGCCGACGCGCTGGAAGCCGAACATCGAATAGAAGATGTAGAAGGGAACCAGCGTGTAGCGGTGGGTGCTGTAGGAGGTCGCCGCCGAGAGCCATGCGGCGAAGGCGCCTGATTCGTTGATGCCCTCTTCGAGCACCTGGCCGTCCTTGGATTCCCGATAGGACGCGATCTCGCCGAAGTCCTCGGGCTGATAGAGCTGCCCTTCCGAGGAGTAGATGCCAAGCTGCCGGAACATCCCCTCCATGCCGAAGGTGCGCGCCTCGTCGGGGATGATCGGCACGATGCGCTTGCCGAGCTCCGCGTCGCGGGTCAACGTGGAGAGCAAGCGCACGAAGGCCATCGTGGTGGACACGGGGCGCTCGCCGGTGCCTTGCAGTTGCTGCGCGAAAATGGACAGGGCCGGCGTCTTCACGTCGCGCAGGGATTCCACGCGCTTGGGGATGGCGCCGCCGAGCCTGGCGCGCTGCCGCTTCAGATAGACCGCCTCCGGCGAATCCGGCGCCGGCCGGTAGTAGGGCACGTCCGCAAGGGCATCGTCGCCGAGCGGGATGTCGAACCGGTCGCGGAAGTGCTTGAGATCCTCGGTGCCGAGCTTCTTCACCTGGTGCGTGGTGTTCTCCGCTTCGCCGGCGTCGCCCATGCCGTAGCCCTTCACCGTCTTCGCCAGAATCACCGTCGGTTCGGCCGTGTGGTGGAAGGCGGCGTGGTAGGCGGCGTAGACCTTGAAGGGATCGTGGCCGCCCCGGTTCAGGCGCATGATGTCGTCGTCCGAAAGCGCGGCCACGCGCTCGGCCAAGGCCGGATGCCGGCCGAAGAAGTGCTCGCGGGTGTAGCCGCCGCCCTTGGCCTTGTAGTTCTGGTATTCGCCGTCCACCGCTTCGTCCATGCGCTGCTGCATCAGGCCGTCGCGGTCGTTGGCGAAGAGCGGATCCCAAAGCCGCCCCCACACCACCTTGAGGACGTTCCAGCCAGCGCCCCGAAACGCGCCTTCGAGCTCCTGGATGATCTTGCCGTTGCCGCGCACGGGCCCGTCCAGGCGTTGCAGATTGCAGTTCACGACGAAGATCAGGTTGTCCAGCTTTTCGCGTCCGGCCAGACCCAGCGCGCCCAAGGACTCCGGCTCGTCGCACTCGCCGTCGCCCAGGAACGCCCACACCTTGCGGTCGCCCATGGGGATGAGGCCGCGGCTGTCCAGATACTTCATGATGTGCGCTTGATAGATCGCCTGGATCGGCCCGAGCCCCATCGACACGGTGGGGAACTGCCAGTAGTCGGGCATCAGCCAAGGGTGGGGATAGGAGGACAACCCGCCGTCCACTTCGCGCCGGAAGGCGTCGAGGTCCTTCTCGTCGAGCCGCCCCTCCAAGTACGAGCGCGCGTAGATGCCCGGCGCGCTGTGGCCTTGGAAGTAGATGAGGTCTCCCGCCTGGTCGTCGGACGGGCCGCGAAAGAAGTAGTTGAAGCCGACGTCGTAGAGCGTCGCCGCCGAGGCGAAGGTGGAGATGTGTCCGCCGAGGTCGCCGTCGCCGCGATTGGCGCGCACTACCATCGCCAGCGCGTTCCAGCGCACCAGCGAACGGATCCGCCGCTCGATGAAGAGGTCGCCGGGCATGAACGCTTCGCGGTTGGCGGGAATCGTGTTGCGGTACGGCGTGGTGATCGTGTACGGCAGCCGGGCGCCGGTTTCGGTGAGCCGCGAGGAGAGCCGCTCCAAGAGGTAGTTGGCGCGCTCGATGCCCTGGCCTTCCAGAACGTACTCGATGGAGTCCAGCCATTCGCGCGTCTCGGCGGGATTGGGATCCGTTCCTGCGCAAGCGTCTGCGATCTGCGATTCCCCGGAAGTGGCCATCGGCTGTCCTGTTGCCTTGGCCGAGTATAGCGCCGTCACTCCCGCAAGCTCTTGAGCAGCCTTGGCCAGTCGAAGGATGGCCCGGGGTCGGTCTTGCGCCCCGGCGCGATTTCCGCGTGGCCGACGACGCGCGACGGCGACAGCGCCGGGTAGCGCACCGACAAGGCGCGGATGACCTCGGCGAGGCACCGGTACTGCGCGTCCGTGTAGGGCGTCTCGTCGGCGCCGACGAGTTCGATGCCGATGGAGTAGGCGTTGCAGCCGCGCCGGCCGCCAAAGGCGGTGACGCCGGCGTGCCAGGCGCGGCGATGAAAGGGCACGAACTGGGTGATGCGCCCGCGGCGGGAGATCAAGAGGTGGCTGGAAACGCGCACCCCGGCCAGGTCGGCGAAGGCAGGGTGGGCCGAGATGTCCAGCTTGTTCGTGAACAGTGCCGCCACATGATCGGCGCCGAACTTGCCAGGCGGCAAGGAGATGCCATGCACCACCACCAGGGAGACGTCCTCTGGGTCCGGCCGGCAGTCGGCGTTGGGCGAGGGCAGCCGCACCGCGCCGCGCAGCCAATGATCCGCCGTCACCGCAACCATATACTCGCAATATGCGACCGCAGCGGCAGGCCGTCAAACTCGATTCGGCGGCTGTTGAACAGGATGTGGCGACGGCGCTGCGCGAGGACGTCGGCAGCGGCGACATCAATGCCGAGCTGATCGCGCCGGACATCCAGGCCGAAGCCGTCGTGATCAGCCGCGACGGGGGGATCTTCTGCGGCGCGCCTTGGGTGGAGGAAGCCTGCCGCCAGGTCGATGCCGCCATCGACGTGCGCTGGCATGTGCGCGACGGCGATCCGCTGACGGCCGGACAAACGCTGCTCGTGCTGCGCGGCCCGGCGCGCGGCCTGCTCACGGCGGAAAGGACGATCATCAACTTCATGCAGTTGCTGTCGGCCACCGCCACCCAGGCGGCGCGCTACGTCGAGGCTGTCGGCGGACGCGCCGTGATTCTCGACACGCGCAAGACGCTGCCGGGTCTGCGGCTCGCGCAGAAGTACGCGGTGCGTGTTGGCGGCGCCGCGAACCATCGGCTGGGCCTCTTCGACGCCTATCTGCTGAAGGAAAACCACATCGCCGCGGCAGGGGGCATCGCCGCCGCCGTGCACCGCGCGCGGCAGCGCCATCCAGACAAGGAAGTGGAAGTGGAAGTGGAGGACGACGCGCAACTCGCCGAGGCCATCAAGGCCGGCGCGGACCGGGTGCTGCTCGACAACTATTCTGCAGCGGCCCTGCGCCGCGCCGTGGCGGCGGCCAAGGGCCGGGTCGCCCTCGAAGCATCCGGCGGCATCACCTTGGAAACCATCGCCGAGGTCGCCCGAACGGGCGTGGACTACATCTCCGTGGGCGAAATCACCAAGGCAGTGGCGCCCCTTGACCTCTCCATGCGCATCGTCAACACCCAAGGCTGACCGAACGCGCCGGCACCGCTGCGGGCTTGCAGCCGGGCTTGGTCGCGGCCGTTGCAGCTAGTCGTTCGTCACTATGACTCTTCAATCAGCCGCATCCAAACATTGCAATCAGCCGCACCCAAACGTTGCAATCAGCCGCACCCAAACGTTGCAATCAGCCGCACCCAAACATTGCAATCAGCCGCACCTAAAAGTTACGATCAGCCGCACTCCAAACCTGCGATCAGCCGATGCCAATCGAAACGGCCTCATCCGGCCTGTATCAGCGCCACTCGGAAACGCGCTTGCTCGAGGCGTTGGCGGACTCGCCCGTAGTGTTGGTCCACGGCCCGCGCCAGTGCGGCAAGACCACGCTGGCGCACACGGTCGGCGAACGCTTGGGCTACGCCTACTTGAGCTTCGACGACAACGTCGTGCGGGAGGCGGCCAGCGCAGACCCCGACGGCTTTGTGGCGGACTTGCCGGAGCGCGTGGTGTTGGACGAAGTACAGCGCGTGCCATCGCTGTTCTCGGCGTTGAAGCGCACGGTGGACGTGCGCCGCACGCCGGGGCGCTTTCTGCTCACCGGGTCTTCGCATGTGCTCACGGTGCCGAAACTTGCGGATTCGCTGGCCGGCCGCATGGAAGTGGTGCGGCTGCATCCGCTGTCGCAAGCGGAACTGCAGCGCGAGCCGCCGCGGTTCCTGGATGCCCTGTTCGCCGGACGATTCGCCACCCGCAGCAGTGCGCGCCTTGGCGCGGCGCTGGCCGAGCGCGTCGTCGCCGGGGGCTATCCGCCGGCGTTGGCGCGGGCGTCTGGCCGGCGACGGGCGAACTGGCACCGGGACTACATCGACGCGCTGGTGCAGCGCGACGTGGCCGAGTTGGCGCACATCCGGTCTCTGGATGCGCTGCCCCGCTTGTTGGCGTTGGCAGCAGCGCAAACCGCGCGGCTCTTCAATCTCGCCGACCTCGGCGCGCCGTTCGGCCTGAGCCGGCCAACCATCGGCGACTACGTCACGCTGCTGGAGTGGGTGTTCCTCGTCGAGCGGCTGCAGCCGTGGCACAGCAACCGTCTGAGTCGGCTGGTGAAGACGCCCAAACTGCACTTCGTGGACACGGGCCTTGCCTGTGCGCTGCTCAACCTCGGCGCGGAGCAACTCCATGGCGACCGAGCGCAGCTCGGCTTGCTGATGGAAACATTCGTCCTCCAGGAACTGCGCCGGCAAGCGGCCTGCCACGAACAGCCGCATGCGTTCTACCACTTCCGGGACAAGGACGGCGTCGAGGTCGACGTCGTTGTCGAGCGCGGTCCGCGGGCCGTGGCCGGCGTGGAGGTGAAGGCGTCCGCCACCGTCCGCGAGTCGGATTTCCGCGGCTTGCGCAAACTCCAGCGCGCCGTGGGCGACCGCTTCGTCGCTGGCGTGGTGGTGTACGACGGCGAAGTGCGCGCCAGCTTCGGCGACGGCCTGTACGCCGTACCCGTGCGGCAACTGTGGGAGCCCGACTAGCGCAGCCGTACGCCGCAACTCTGCGCCGTCGTCAACACGAAGACGGGGCAGCAAGCGAGGCCGGCCGCCACTGCCCGCACGAGGCACGGAGTACAATCCCGCCCATGCCGCTCTTGGCAGCACACAACAGGACCTCCCGCGACGAGCCGTACCACTTTGCTGGCCGTCGCGAGGAACTGACCGTGCTGCACGAACGCCTCGACGAGGTGACCGAGACCAGCGAATCCTTGGGCGGCATGGCGTTGGTGACGGGCGTGCCGGGAGTCGGCAAGACGCAGCTGGGCCGTCGCTTCGGCAAGGAAGCCCAGCTGCGCAGCGATGGGACGGTGAAGCATCTGGCGATCAGCGCCGGCATGTTGCGCGACGATCTGGGCTTGTTCATGGCCATTGGCCGAGAGCTGGATGCCGAGGACGAGTTTCGCCGAGCCGCAGAGACCGACACGCGCACGACCGCGGCTGGCGGCGGGATCGGCATCGTCAAGGGAAACGTGACGAAGGAGCATGTGCGGCACACCGGCTCGTTCGGTTCGCTGCTGCTTGCGACCGGCGCATCGGCAGCGTGGCGCGGCAAAGCTCTCGTGTTGACCGTCGACGAGCTGCAGGGATTGAGGCCCGAAGGCATGCCGGCCTTGGAAGAGCTTCACCTGGGGCTGCATCGTTGTCCCATCCTGCTCGTCGGAATCGGCTTGCAGCACACGCTTCGGGTTCTGGAATCAGGCGACAGCGGGGCGGGGCTCTCGCGGCCGGCCACGCATCTTCGCCTCGGCACGATGGCCATCGACGAGGCCGAGGAAGCGATATCGGGCGCGTTGCAAGCGCTTGGCGGGGACATTCCAAAGCCGCGTGCAGCCACTTTGGCGAAGATGTCGCAGGGCTTTCCGCAACACGTCCACGGCTACATCGAAGGCGCTTGCGTCGCCTACGACAAGCACGGCGGCTTGGACAGTTCAGCCGCCGTCGACGAAGCGGCGGACCACGGCCACCGCTTGCGTCAAGAACACTATCAAGGCAGGTTGGCCGCGCTGGGCGCGGCCAACCGCAGCGCCATGCTGAACGTCGCATCGACGATGCTCGACAGAGGCGTGGATCGTCTGGATTGGGACGACGCAGTGGAAGCGGCAGCGGCGAAGCGCCCGAACCCGGAGTCCGTAGTCCAAGCCGCAATCGAGCGCGGCGTGCTTGCTGAAAACGAAGACGGCACCGTTGGCTTCGGCATCCCATCGTTCTTCGCCTACATGGGCGAGCAGATCAAGGAACGGGACCAGCGCGCGCTTCTCGGCAGGTGACGGTCGCGGTCTCACGCTTCGCCACCGATGACGCGATGTTCGGCCAAGGCTTATCAGGTTCGCCAAGCCATCCGAGCGTTCAGGAAACTTGGCGAGCAAGGACATGCTCGCACAGAGGGCGGCGCTCGAACTCAGACCTTGGATTCATGACTCAGAGGAGGCAGGAGGACGGCCGTGTCTGACCACTACACGTATCGCGTAACCTGGTCCCCTGAGGATCAAGAACACGTCGGCTTGTGTATCGAGTTCCCATCCTTAAGCTGGTTGGCGGCCTCGCCCGACGAAGCGCTCTCGGGCATTCGCAAACTGGTGTTCGACATCCTTGAAGACCTGGCGACGACCGGCGAACGACCGCCAGCACCGCTCGCAGACCGCAAGATGGTACCTTCCACCGCAACCTAGGAGCGGCGCTCCTTTCGCCCTTGAAGCGTCTGATGGCGATGTTGGCGCCGTTGGCAGTAGGACCGTCACGAGCTAGGTCATTCTGCTCCCGACGCAAGTGTAACTCTCCACGTTACGCAGTCACTTCTTCCAAGTAGTCGAGCGCCTCGTACAGCACGTCGCTGGGCTCGGCGTTGCAGAGAATGAACAGGCCATCTCGGGCGCGGGTCATGGCGACGAAGAGCTGGCTCATCTCCAACGCGCAGCGCTCTTCGTACTCCGCATCGGTCTGCCCGCGCCTGCGCGGACCGGGAAATTCGCTCGCGGAGATCCCGAGAAGAAACACCACCTTGAACTCCAGTCCCTTGGCGCGATGAAACGTGCCAACCTTGAGGCGGCGCAGACATCAAGCGCTCGACCTCTTCCGGCGTCAACAGCGAAGAAAGACCGGCCAACGCCCCTCGCTGGATGATGGCTTCGCGGAAACGGGCGTTCTCGGCTTCTTCGTCCTGCAGGAGATCCCCTTGCAGTACGGTTTCCGGCGTCCCCTCGCAGCACTTCAAGATGAGGTCTAGCTTGTCGGGGTTATCGAGTTCAGGCCAAACATCGAGCAGGGTGTCCTGCGTTGCCAGACGCAGCTTATCGACTTCGCTCTCGGTGAAGCCAACTTGCATCAGTTCCTTGGCGGTCCAATGTTCGACGATAGATCGACGTTCGACCGTGATGGGGAGGCGGCTTTCCAAGGCCGATCGCGTCGGCGTGGTGTCTTGGTCGAGCGTTAGCTCGCGCATGGTTGTGATCAGCCCCGGGGCGCCTGCCGCCGGCGCCGGGACGACGAACGCGCTCTGTCGCGCCAACCGGTAGATGGCGTCGTGATGGCCAGCCCGAACGAACACGGTGAGACCACCTTGACGAGCCAATAGGATTCGCAGCTCCTGCGACGCATGGATGGTCCAAAGCCGTTTCTGACCGGGGCGGCCCTTGAGTTGCTCCAAGTTCAGCGAAGTGTGGTTCGGCGAGTTCGTGTACTTGACGATTGCAGTGATTACTCGTGACTGCTCATTTGGCTGGAGATCCTGCAATGCTCCGAAAAAAACCTCACTAAAGAGCAAGCGCGGCAGCAGGGCGGCAACGCCGTTGTCGGTAACACTATTGTCCATGTACAGACCTCCTTAGGCGACCGTCGCGGTCTCGCGCGACGGCTTCGCCGCCGATGACGCGATGTTCGGACTCTCCGGGTTGACGACGACTTGGCGCGTCTTCGGCACCACCACCAAGTCCATGTCCTCCATCGCGATGGCGCCGAGCAGGGGCTGGTCGCCCATCACGAGAGCGCCGACGAAGCCCACTCGGTTCGCGTAGCGCAACTCGATCAGGCCGACATAGGGCACGAGCCGTCGGCTGCCGTCCGCCAACGTGACCTCCTTCTCGTCCATCGCATCGAGCCGCAACTGCATTTGCACATGGGCGGGGACGCACACATGCACCGCGCCAGTGTCGGCCAACGCCTCGACCTCCATGGCGCCAAGTTCCGGACGCCTCGGGTTGCGCAGCTGGATCTTCGCGTTCGCAAGGCCCATCGCTACAACCCGAGCACGCCGTCCATGCCGTAGAGGCCAGGCGGTTGGTCGACGATGAAGCGGACGGCGCGCAGTGCGCCGGCTGCGAAGTTGCTGCGGCTGGCGGCGCGGTGGGTGATTTCGATGCGCTCGCCGGTGCCGGCGAAGGTGACGGTGTGCTCGCCGACGATGTCGCCGCCGCGCAGGCTGTGGAAGCCGATGGTTCGGCTTGGCCTTTCGCCGGTGATGCCTTCGCGTCCATAGACGGCGTCGCTTGCGAGGTCGCGGCCCAAGGCGGCGGCGAGCACTTCGCCCAAGCGCACGGCCGTGCCGGAGGGCGCGTCCACCTTGTGGCGGTGATGCGCTTCGAAGACTTCCACGTCCACGTCGTCGCCCAAGGCACGGGCGGCCGCCTCGACCAGCTTGAAGACGACGTTCACGCCGACGCTCATGTTCGGGGAGAGGAGCACGGGAACCGACTGCGCTGTTTGGCGAATGGCCGCGAGGCCCGCGTCGTCGAATCCGGTGGTGCCGACGACGGCCGGCTTGCCCTGCTCGGCGCAGACGCGAAGCGCCACCAGCGTGGCTTGGGGCGCACTGAAATCCAGCAGCACGTCGAACGCGCCGGGGTCGATGTCGCCGAATGCGCCGCCGATCGCCACGCCGGTGTTGCCCGCACCGGCAAGCTCGCCGGCATCGACGCCGATGTGCGGCGACTGCGGGTGGTCCACCGCCGCGGCGAGCGTCAGGTCCTCGGCTTCGGCGATGGCCGAGACGAGCATGCGGCCCATGCGTCCCGCGGCGCCGGACACGGCGATGCGGGTGGCTGTCGACGTCACTTCGTGCAACGTCACTTCGTGAGGCCGTCGAAGAAGTGCTTCACGGAGTCGAACCAGCCCTTCTCGCGTGGCGAATGGCGGTTGCCGTTGGCTTCGAGGCTTTCCTTGAAGCGGCGCAGGATGTCCTTCTGTTCGTCGGAAAGGTGGACCGGCGTTTCCACCACGATGCGGCACAGGAGGTCGCCGGTGGCGCCGCCACGCACCGCCGGGGCGCCCCGTCCGCGCAGCCTGAAGAGCTTGCCGGTCTGCGTTTCGGGCGGCACCTTCAGCTTCACCCGGCCGTCGAGGGTCGGCACTTCGATCTCGCCGCCGAGCGCGGCATCGACGAAGGACGTCGGCACGTCGCAATAGAGGTGGGTGTCGTCGCGGGTGAAGATCGGGTGCTCGGCAACGCGCATCTGCACATAGAGGTCGCCTGGCGGCGCCCCGTTGGCGCCGGCCTGGCCTTCGCCGGTGAGCCGCACCCGGTCGCCGTTGTCGACACCGGCCGGCACCTTCACGGACAGCGTCTTGCGGCGTTCGACGCGCCCCCGTCCGCCGCACGCGCGGCACGGGTCCAGGATCACCCGGCCAGCGCCGCGGCAGCGCGGGCAAGTCTGCTGCAGGGAGAAGAAGCCCTGGGAAACGCGCACCTGGCCGCGGCCGTCGCACTCCGGGCAAGCGCTCGGCGCAGTGCCCGGCTTGGCGCCGGAGCCGTCGCAGTCGTCGCATGACGCGAGCGTCGGCACGCGGATTTCCACGCTGTCGCCGCGCACGGCCTGCTCCAGGGTCAGATCCAGCGTGTACTGCATGTCGGCGCCGCGCCGCGATGCCCGGCGCGCCCGCCCGCCGCTGAAGATGTCGCCGAAGACTTCGCCGAAGATGTCGCCGATGTCGCCGAAGCCGCCGTTCATGCCGGCCGCGGCAGGATCGACTCCGGCATGGCCGAAGCGGTCGTAGCGCTGGCGCTTCTCGTCGTCCGAGAGCACCTCGTATGCCTCGGACGCTTCCTTGAACTTCTCCTCGGAAGCGGCGTCGTCTGGGTTGCGGTCCGGGTGGTGCTTCATGGCCAGGCGGCGATACGCCTTCTTGATGTCGGCCTCGGCTGCGCCGCGCTGCACGCCGAGCACCTCGTAGTAGTCGCGTTTGGCCATGTGTACCCCGTCGTTGCAAGCGGCGCGCGGGCCGCTTGGCGGCTATCCGCCGTCCTTCTTGTCCTTCACTTCCTCGAATTCGGCGTCCACGGCATCGTTCGCCGGCGCGCCTTGATCGCCGCCGTCGGCGCTGCTGGCCTCGCCAGCGGCGTCCTGGGCCTGTTCGGCGTACATCTTCTGCGCCACCGCAGCCGTTGCCGTGCTGAGCGCCTGCACCTTGGCTTCGATGTCGGCCTTGTCGTCGCCCTTGAGCGCCTGCTCCAGATCCTTCGCCGCGGCTTCGATGGCCTGCTTCTCGTCGTCCGTGGCCTTGTCGCCGGCGTCGCTCGCCATCTTGCGCGCCGAATGTACCAAGCCGTCCGCCTGGTTGCGCAGGCTGGCCATCTCCTCGAAGCGGGCGTCTTCCTCGGCGTGGGCTTCCGCTTCCTTCACCATGTTGGCGACTTCCTCTTCGGAAAGGCCGCTCGATGCCTTGATGACGATGGACTGTTCCTTGCCCGTGGCCTTGTCCTTGGCGGAGACGTTCAAGATGCCGTTGGCGTCGATGTCGAAGCTCACCTCGATCTGCGGCACGCCGCGCGGCGCCGGCGGGATGTCCGTCAGGTCGAAGCGGCCGAGGGACTTGTTCTGCGCGGCCTGCTTGCGCTCGCCCTGCAGCACGTGGATGGTCACCGCGGTCTGGTTGTCGTCGGCGGTGGAGTACACCTGCTGCTTCTTCGCCGGGATGGTCGTGTTCTTGTCGATCAGCGCGTTCATCACGCCGCCCAGGGTCTCGATGCCGAGCGAGAGCGGCGTCACGTCGAGCAGCAGCACGTCCTTCACGTCGCCGGAGAGCACCGCGGCCTGAATGGCGGCGCCCACCGCCACGGCTTCGTCTGGATTCACGTCGCGGCGTGGATCGCGGTCGAAGAACGCCGCGACCTTCTCCTGCACCAGCGGCATGCGCGTCTGGCCGCCCACCAGGATCACTTCGTCGATGTCGCCGACGCGGGCGCCGGCGTCGGTGAGCGCCGTGCGGCACGGCCCCATCGTGCGCTCGACGAGGTCCTCCACCAGCGCTTCGATCTTGGCCCGCGTGAGCTTGATGACCAGATGCTTGGGGCCGGTGTTGTCGGCGGTGATGTAGGGCAGGTTCACTTCCGTCTGGGTGCTGGAGGAAAGCTCGATCTTCGCCTTCTCCGCCGCTTCCTTCAGGCGCTGCAGGGCGATGGCGTCGTTGTTGAGGTCGATGCCGTTCTCGTTCTTGAACTCTTCGGCGAGGTACTCGATGATCTTCAGGTCGAAGTCCTCGCCGCCGAGGAACGTGTCGCCGTTCGTGGACAGCACCTCGAACTGGTGCTCGCCGTCCACTTCGGCGATCTCGATGATGGAGATGTCGAAGGTGCCGCCGCCCAAGTCGAATACCGCGATCTTGGAGTCGCCGCGCTGCTTGTCCATGCCGTAGGCGAGCGCCGCCGCGGTCGGCTCGTTGATGATGCGCTTCACGTCCAGGCCGGCGATGCGCCCCGCGTCCTTGGTGGCCTGGCGCTGGGAGTCGTCGAAGTAGGCCGGCACGGTGATGACGGCTTCGCCGACGTCCTCGCCGAGATATTCCTCGGCGGTGCGCTTCATCTTCTTGAGCACCTCCGCGGAGACTTGCGGGGGTGCCAGCTGGTCGCCGTTGGCCTCCACCCAGGCGTCGCCGTTCTTCGCCTGCACGATGTTGTAGGGCACCATGGAGAGGTCGCGCTGCACCACGCCGTCGCTGAACTTGCGCCCGATCAGGCGCTTGACGGCGAACAGCGTGTTGGCGGGATTGGTGACGGCCTGGCGCTTGGCGCTCTGGCCGACCAGTGTCTCGCCGTCCGTGAAGGCGACGATGGACGGCGTGGTGCGGTCGCCCTCGGAATTCTCGATGACCCGCGCTTCGCCGCCGTCCATCACGGCGACGCACGAATTCGTGGTGCCGAGGTCGATGCCGATGATCTTTGCCATGCTCTTTCGCTCTCCGTTCTCTTGCCTTGAGCCGCTCGGCCCACTCCGTTGCGTTCTGGCGACGGTTCAACCTACATAGTTGGCGCGAAACGCGCCGATTCAAGCCGCCGTTCGCGCTTCCTCACGCAGCGTCGCCGCCCTCGCCACCGTCCGTCGCGTCGTCCGCCGGCGAGTCCGCGCTGGCCTCCGGCGCCTTGGCGACCACCACCCGCGCGGCGCGCGCGAGGCGTCCGTTCACGGTGTAGCCCTTCTGGAAGACCTCGACGACGGAGCCGGGCTCCGCGGTTTCGCTCGCCACCATCGTCATCGCCTCGTGCAGATTCGGATCGAACGGCGCTCCGAGGGGATCGACCACCTCGATGCCTTGCCGCTGCATCGCCTCGACAAGCAGCTTGAGGGAGAGCTGCACGCCTTCGGCGACGGCCTCCATGCCAGCCGCCGTTTCGGCGGCTTCCTTGTCGGCCTCTTCGGTGGCCTCCTTGGCGGCCTCCTTAGCGGAAAGCGCGGCGCGCTCGAAGCTGTCCACGGCCGGCAGCAGATCGGCGACGAATCCCTCCAGCGCGAACTTGTGGGCGTTCTCGACCCGACGGTCGGCGCGCTTGCGGGTGTTCTCCGCTTCGGCGGCGGCGCGCAGCGCGCGGTCCTTCTGCGTCTCGGCTTCCGCCTGCGCTGCCGTCAGTGCTTCGCGCAGCGCCGCTGTGGATTCCTCGACCGCCGCAGAGTCCTCGGATTCGGTGCCAGCCTTGGCGTCCTCGGATTCTGCGTTGAGCGCTTCCGCGTCTTCCAGCTCGGCGTCGACCGAGCCAGTATCGGATTTAGCGCCAGCCGCGTCCGCCTGCGCGTCTTCGACGGTCGCACTCGAGCCGTTTTCCACTTGCCCTTCTCTCCGGCAGCAGCAATCGACCGTATATGGCGGCGCGGCGCGGATTTTCAAGGCGCGATGTACCGCGCCTTTATCTGAGCCGTGGAGATCGAGGGGAGCGAGGCCCTTGTCAGGATGCGCCGCTGCGCTCCTTCGGCGCGGGCGGCTGGTCGTAGTCGATGGCGGCTCCAAGCAGGCGCGCGGCGACGTCCACCACCGGAATCACTTTCTCGTAGGCCATGCGCGTCGGCCCCACCACGCCGAGCACGCCGGCGGCCTCGCCGCTCACTTCGTAGCGGGCGGTGATCAGGCTGTAGTCGTCGAGCAGGCCGTAGCCGGATTCCTCGCCGATGAACAGCTGGATGCCGTCGGCGTCCATGCAGCGGTCGAGCAGGTGGACGATGGCGCCTTTGCGGGCGAAGGCGTCGAACAGCTCGCGCACCTCCTCGACGCTGGCCAGGGACTCCACCAGGTTGGACTGCCCGGAGACGACGTAGGGCGGATCGTCGGTGTCGCCGGCAAACGCCTTGGCGGCGACGTCCAGCGTCGTCTGCATCGTCGAATCGAGCCGCGCCTTGTCTTCGCGCATGCTCGCCAGCACCCCGGCGCGGATCGCCGCCAGCGACTGCCCGGCGAATTCGCGGTTGACGTAGTTCGCGGCCTGCACCAGCTCGCTCTGTTCGTAGGGGCGATCCGTATGCACGACGCGGTTCTGCACTTCGCGTTCGTTCACCACCAGGATCACCAGCACGCGATCGCCGGAGAGCGGCAGGAACTCCACCTGGCGCAGCGACACTTGATCCTTGCGCGGCATCGTCGCCAGCCCCGCCAGGTGCGTCACCCGGGAGAGCAGCCCAGAGGCCGCCTCGGCCAGCTGGGTCGGCGCCATGTCGGGATCGAGGCTGCCGCGCAGCTCGCCCACGTCGCGGGCGTCCATCGGGCGCACCGAGATGAGGCTGTCCACGAAGAACCGCAGGCCCTGGGTGGTGGGCACCTTGCCGGCCGATGGATGCGGGCTGAAGACCAGGCCGCGCGCTTCGAGGTCGGCCATGACGTTGCGCACGGTCGCCGAGCTCACGGCCACGTTGGCGGACGACGCGAGCGTGTTCGACGCCACCGGTGCGCCGTCCGCCAAGTAGTGCTCGACCAGGAGCTTGAAGAGCTGCTGCGCGCGCTCGGTGATCTCGCCCTTGGGCGCGTCCACTGTCCACGGCACATGCACGCCGCGCAGCCGGGGCGAACGGCCAGCGGCGCCGAGACGCTGCGGCGTGGACGCCATGTGGGCCATCGGGCGAGCCTCCAAGGAGACGTTCTTGCGGCTACTCTACACTCTTCTACACTTCCCATTCCCTTCGCGCCCCAAGGCCCGACGCGCCTATGCTCCGAGCGCTCAACATCCGCAATTTCGCGCTGGTGCGGGAACTCGACATCGAGTTCGGGCCGGGCCTCACCGTCGTCACCGGCGAGTCCGGCGCCGGCAAGTCCATCCTCCTCGACGCGCTTGGGCTGGTGCTCGGCGCGCGCGCCAGGCGTTCGCAGATGCGTCCGGGCGCTGCCGCCTGCGAAGTGAGCGCCGAGTTCGACGTGGCCGATCGTCCGCGCAGCCTCGACGCGCTCGAGCGGCTGGATCTGTTCGCGAGCGGCGAAGAGGCCACCTGCCTGGTGCGCCGGGTGGCGAGCGTTGGGCGCTCGCGGGCGTTCGTGAACGGGGCGCCGACCACGTTGGCCGTATTGCAGTCCCTCGCGGCGCCGCTGATCGACATCCACGGCCAGAGCGAACATCGGCAACTGCTCTCCCGCGAGGCGCAGCGGCGGCTGCTCGACGAGTTCGGGGTGGACGCGGCGCTGCTTGCCGCCACGGCGAAGCGCTACCGCGAGTGCGCGCAACTCTCCCGGGGACTGGACGAACGCCGCAAGGCGGCGGCCGAGGCCAGCGAACGGCAGAGCCTCTTGCGCTACCAGGTGGACGAACTGGACGGTCTCGGCGACAGCCTGCTGCGCGTGGAGGAGATGACCGCGGCGCACAAGCGGCTGAGTCGCGCCCAGGAACTGATGGAGACCGTCGGCGACACGATGACGGAGCTCGACGGCGACCTGCTCGGACGCGCCGCGCGTCTTGCGGCGCGCCTCGCCGAGCTCGACGACGACCACGCCAGCCTGCGCTCCGCCGCGGAGCTCGCCGAGACGGCGCACACGCATCTTGAGGAGGCGCTTGGGGAGCTGCGTCGCTACCAGCAGTCCTTCCCGGACGACGATTCGGTGCTGACAGAACTCGACCAGACCCTGGCCGTCGTCCACGACATGGCGCGCAAGCACCGCGTTGCCGCTGCCGAGCTCGGTGCGCACCGGCAGCGTCTGACCGCCGAGTTGGAGTCGCTGGCGGCGAGCGAAGCCAATCTGGAGGCGCTCGCCGAGAAGCTGCGCCGCGCCGAGTCGCAGTTTCGATGCGCGGCCGAGGCGCTGTCCGCGGCGCGTCGGGCGGCGGCCGAACCTTTCGCCGAGCGCGTCACGGAAACCTTGGCGAAGCTCGGCATGGCTGGCGCATCGCTACACGTCGCTTTCGAGGCGGCCGAATCCGCGGACGGCTTGGAAACGGTGCTCTTCGAAGCCGTGACCAACCCGCGCTACGGCGCCGCCAGCCTGGCCGAGATCGCCTCCGGCGGCGAGCTGTCGCGCATCAGCCTGGCGATTCAAGTCGCGGCGGCGGAACGCTGCCGGCTGCCGTGCCTGATCCTCGACGAGGCCGACGTCGGCATCGGCGGCACCACCGCGGACGTGCTCGGACGCCTGCTGCGGGATCTCTCGAGGAACACCCAAGTCATCGCCATCAGCCACGCGCCGCAGATCGCCGCCTTGGGGGACGCCCACCTCAAGGTGTCGAAGACCAGCGAACAAGACACGGTGATTCGCGCGCTGAGCGGGGAGGAGCGCATCGAAGAGCTGGCGCGAATGCTCGGCGGGCGGGCCGTCACGGACGATTCGCGCGCCTACGCCCGCACGCTGCTCGCGGAGGGCGTGGGAACGCCGGCGCGTTAATCGCGGATGTTCCGCGTTAGAATTGCGCCGCGATGCTCATTCCGTTGAAGAACCGCAGCCTGAAGAGCGCGGCGACGCTTGGCGTGGCGGCCTTGGCGCTGCTGGCGGTCGGCGCGGTCTCGTCGTGCAGCCTGCCGCGCGTCTACCGGCTGACGGTGCAGCAGGGCAACGTCATCACGCAGGAGATGGTGGACAGCTTGAAGCCCGGCATGACGCGGGAGCAAGTGGCGTTCATCATGGGCGAGCCGGTAATCCGCAATCCCTTCGACGACAGCCGCTGGGACTACGTCTACACCCTGCGCGTGCCCGGCTACGTGGACGACAACGCGAAGCTCTCGGTGTTCTTCGCGAACGGCGCGCTCACGCACTTCAGCGGCGACTTCAAGCCCACCACGGCAGTCGTCGCGGGGGCGCCGGGGCAGAGCGCTGGACCGGATGGCGGATCGGGCCAGGAGAGCCGCTAGATTCGGCCTCGCCCCGTCAACGGTCGTCGCCCGGCTCTCCCCACTCCTTCGGGCTGGCCACCCTGCTGCGCCTCGGCGCGTCGCCGCCTTGCCTCCGCGGGCGCGATCAGCAGCGCCGGCAGCAAGTCGATGCGTTCGCCTTCTTCGAGGGTGCGACGCGGGCTCGCCAGTGCGCCGTGGATGGCGACGGCAAGCTCCCCTTCTTCGCCTTCGGCCTCGGCGGCGAGCGCCGAGACGGCCAGCGCATCGGCCACTGTCGCGCCAGGCGGCACCGCCACTTCCTCGCGCAATGCGCCACTTGCCGTCACGACCACGATCTCGACCTTCATGCCAGCCGATTGTGCGCATCGGCAAGCGTCTTTACGATGGGTGCGGTGGGCTGCGACTCGGCGAGCGGAACGAACACCTACCTGTACTTCGCCTACGGCTCCAACATGTCGAGCCGGCGTCTGCGCCAGCGCACGCCCTCGGCGCGGGCGCTCGGCATCGGCTGCCTGCCGCGTTACGCGCTGCGTTGGCACAAGCTCGGCCGCGACGGCAGCGGCAAGTGCGACATCGCCGCGAGCGGCGAGCAGACGGACGCGGTGTGGGGCGTGCTGTACCGCATCGCGATTGCCGAGAAGCCCCTGCTGGATCGAATCGAAGGCCTGGGGATCGGCTACGACGAGAGGGAAGTGCGCGTGGAAACCGATGCCGGGCCGAGAGCCGCCCTCACCTACAAGGCGAAGCCTGGGAAGATCGACCCGCAACTGCGGCCGTTGGCCGACTACAGACGCCACGTTCTGCTCGGCGCGAAGGAACACGGCTTGCCGGCCGTCTACGTGAAGGCCATCGAGCGCATTGCGGTGGCGTTGGAGATCTGATGCGAACGCCGACACCGCCGAGCGAAAGCGCCGCTGCGTCACCGCCGGTGCGTCGGAGAAGCTGCGCTGCTGCCACCGCGCTGCCCCTCGAGCGCAAGCTGTCTGAGGCGACAAGCGAACGTTCGTGAGCCCCCCGCCGACTCCTCCCCCGCAACCCAACGCGCTGCCGCCCAAGGCGGAGTTTCCCTGGTATCTCGCCGGTTCCAGCGCCTGGCTCGCGGCGATGACTGTGCAGACCTATCTCGTGCAATGGCTGCTGGTGTTCCACCTCAATGTCGAAGCGATGGCGCTCGGCGCCAGCCGAGCGCTGATGGAAGTGCCGCCGCTGGCGATGCTGCTCCTTGGCGGCGTGTTCGCCGACCGCGTCGACGGCCGCAAGCTGCTGATCGCGCTGGCGTTGGCGGCGTGCGTCCCGCCGCTGGCCATGGCCGCCGGGGTCGGCCGTCTCGGCTACTGGCCGATCATCGCCTTCGGCATCGCCATGGCGCTGCTGCAAACGGCGAGCGATCCGGCGCGCGCGGCGATGATGAACCGCGTCACGCGGCTGGACATCCAGCGCACCGTCGCGCTGACGACCTTCGCCACCACCTTGGTGGGCATCTGCGCCTACCAGTTGGCGGGCCGGTTGGAGGCGCTTGGGCTGGCCACCGTGCTGTTCATCCAGGCGGGCCTTTTCGCCTTGGCCGCGGCGGCAACCGGCAAGCTCTCGCCGCAGCCGCTGCCGGCGGCAGCGCCAGCGCTTGGCCGCGATCTGCGCGCTGGCCTGCGGGCACTGTGGAAAGCGCCCTTGGTGCGCGACGTCATCGGCCTCAACTTCGTGTCGGCGCTGTTCAACGCCGGCGCCTTCATCGTGGTGATGCCGCTGGTGGTGCGCGACGTCTACGCCGGCGACGGCGCGTTTCTCGCCAACATGCTCACGGTGTTCACCGTCGGCAGCACCAGCGCCACCTTGCTGCTGTTCTTCGTCATGCCGCTGCGCCGCCCTGGGCGCGTCTTTCTGCTGATGCAGACGACGCGCATCGCCATTCTGCTCGGCCTGTGGCTGGAGCCGCCTACCTGGCTCTTCTTCGCGCTGGCTCTTGCCTGGGGCGTCAACATGGGCGTCACCACCACGGTCGCGCGCACGACGGTGCAGGAACTCGCGCCGGAGGCGCATCGGGCGAAGATCCTCGCCATCCTGGTCGCCAGCTTCATGGTCGCGAGCCCGGCTTCGGCGTTGATTCTCACCGGAGTCGTGGCCTTGAGCGACGCGAGCGCCGGCCTGCTGCCGGGCGTCTTCGTCTCCCTCGCCATCCTGCTCGTCGGCGCATTCGGCACCGGCTTGTGGCGGTTCGAGCCGCCCAGCTCCCGCGCCTGAACGTCGCGCCATGCGGCGCGAGCCGCGCACGATGCATGGCACAATGCCAAGCAATTCTCGACGGGCGGCGCCATGCGAATCCCGAAGCAAAAGGAGATGCTCGAGACGCTGGTGGCGACGCCGTCCGTGAGCTGCACGGACGCCGAGCGCGACCAGGGCAATCTGGGAGTCGTCCATCACCTGGCGAACTGGCTCGAAGACATGGGCTTCGAGACCGAGGTGCTGCCGCTGCCGAACAAGCCGGGCAAGGGCAATCTCATTGCCCGTCGCGGCGGGAACGACAAGGGGGGCTTGGTGCTGGCCGGGCACACGGACACGGTGCCATGCGACGAATCGCTGTGGCGCAGCGATCCGTTCGCGCTCTCCGAACGGGATGGCCGCTTCTACGGCTTGGGCAGCTGCGACATGAAGGGTTTCTTCCCGCTCGCGCTGGCCGCCGCCGAGCGCCACGCGGATGCGCGGTTGCGGCGGCCGCTCACGATCGTCGCCACCGCCGACGAAGAGAGTTCGATGGACGGCGCCCGCCTGCTCGCCGAACGGGGCATTCCCAAGGCTGCCGCCGCGGTGATCGGCGAACCCACGAGCATGACGCCCATTCGCGCCCACAAAGGCGTGGCCATGCTCTCGATTGCGGTGCAGGGGTCTTCCGGCCATTCCTCGAACCCGGCGCTTGGCGACAACGCCTTGGAAGGCATGCATCGGGTGATGGGCGCGTTGATGGAGTTCCGCGCCCAGCTTGGCCAGCGCCATGTGGCACCGGCCTTCGAGGTGGCGGTGCCGACGCTCAACCTCGGCTGCCTGCGCGGCGGCGACAACCCGAACCGAATCTGCGGCCACGCCGAGCTGCAGATCGACCTGCGCCTGCTGCCCGGCATGGACACCGCCGCCGTGGTGGACGACCTGCGCGCCTGCGTGGAAGCCGCCGGGCGCGAGACGCCGGCAACAGTGGAGACGAAGTTCACGCCCGTGCCGCCCTACGAGACGCCCGCCGACGGCGCCTTGGTCGGTGCCTTGGAGGAACTCTCCGGGCGACGCGCCGGCGCGGTGGCCTTCGGCACCGAAGCGCCGTTCTTTCAGGCGCTGGGCATGGAGACGGTGGTGTTCGGGCCCGGCGCCATCGACCAGGCGCATCAGCCGAACGAGTTCCTCGACGCGGCGCAGCTGCAGCCGATGGAAGACGCCTTGGCGGCCCTGGTCGCCCACTATTGCCTTTAGCTTTCGGTCGCGCGCCGATGCTGCAACTGCGCAACATCACGCTGCACCGTGGCGACCGGGCGCTCTTCGACGGCTTGAACCTGACGCTCCACCACGGCCACAAGCTCGGCGTGATCGGGCGCAACGGCGTCGGCAAGAGCACGCTCCTGGCCGTGGTCCGGGGCGCGCTCGCGCCTGAAGAGGGCACGGTGTCGCGCCCGGATTCGTGGCGCCTCGCCACGCTGGATCAGCACGTGCAGCCGTCGCGGCGCAGCGCGATCGACTTCGTGCTCGACGGCGACCGGAGACTGCGCGGCGTGGAACGCGCCATCGCCAAAGCCGAGCGGGAAGGGAACGACGACGCCCTGGGCCACCTCTATTCGGACTACGAGGACGCCGGCGGCTACGACGCCGAGGCTCGCGCCAGCGCGATCTTAAGCGGCCTCGGCTTCGCCAAGGAGGACGAATCCAAGCCGCATCGAGCCTTCTCCGGCGGCTGGCGTATCCGTCTCCATCTGGCGCAGGCGCTGATGGCGCCGTCGGACCTGCTGCTGCTCGACGAACCCACGAATCATCTCGACCTCGAAGCCACGCTGTGGCTGGAAAACTGGATCCGCCGCTACGAAGGCGCATTGGCGATGGTCGCCCACGACCGCGACTTCCTCGACCGCACGGTGCAGCAGATCGCGCACCTGGAGCATGGCCAGGCGGCGGTCTACGCCGGCAACTACAGCGCATTCGAACGACAGCGGGCCGAGGCGCTGACGCGGCAGGCCGCCGTCTACAAGCGCCAGCAATTGCGGGTGGCGGAGATTCGCCGCTTCGTGGATCGGTTTCGCGCCAAGGAGAGCAAGGCCAAGCAAGTCCAAAGCCGCCTGAAGGCGCTCGAAAAAATGGATCTTGCGGCGCCGGTCCACGCCGAGTCGCCGTATCGGTTCGCCTTCGCCGCGCCGCGCAAAGTCTCCAATCCCATCCTGCGGCTGGACGAGGCGGCGCTCGGCTACGACGGCGATGCGGTTCTGCGCGACGTGACGCTGCGCGTCTATCCGAACGACCGCATCGGCGTGCTCGGCGCCAACGGCGCCGGCAAGACGACGCTGCTGCGCGCCTTGGCCGGCGAACTGTCGCCGCTGGCGGGTTCGCTGGCGCGGGGACGCCACAGCGCGGTCGGCTACTTCGCGCAGCATCAACTGGAGCTGCTGGATCTGGCGCGCTCGCCGAGCGACCACTTGGGCGAAGTCGCCGAAGCCGCCAGCTTCACCGGCCAGCAGACGGCCGACTACCTCGGCGGCTGGGGATTCGGCGGCGACAGCGCGCGGCGGCAGGCGCACACCTTCTCCGGCGGCGAGAAGGCGCGCCTCGTGCTCGCCCTCATCGCCTGCCGGCAGCCGGCCGTGCTGGTGCTGGACGAACCAACCAACCACTTGGATCTGGAGATGCGCGAGGCGCTTGCGCTGGCGTTGCAGCAATACGGCGGCGCACTGCTGCTCGTCTCCCACGACCGCCGCATGCTGCGGCGCTGCGTCGACTCCCTCTGGCTGGTCGCCGACGGCGGCGTGCGTCCTTTCCGCGGCGATCTGGACGACTACGCGGCATCGAACGGCGCTCTAGGCGCGCGCCAAACCGCCGTCGGCGCATCTTCGACGCCGCACGAGCGGCGCTCTCTGCCCACCGCGCCGCTGGTGCGCAAGCAGCAGGACTTGGAAGCGCGGATCGACGTCCAGACGCGACTCGTGGACGATCTCGACCAGCGCCTCGGCACCATCGACGGCCAAACCGACCAACTGGCGGAACTTGCGCGCGCCAGGAAAGACGCATGGCAGGAGTTGCAGCGCTGCGAGCAGGCGTGGCTCGACGTGCAGGAAGAACTGGATCGCCTCGCTTGAACGGTTCCCAACTCATTGGCCGCGCCGCTGTCGAGGTTCGACCCGGTTCCCCTCGGCCAGTCCGTGTGCGAGAAAAGTCGCCGCCAACTGGTTCAAGCTCACGCCTTCCGCCGCGGCGCGCGTCGCCAGCCGCCTGTGCAGGCTCTTTGGGATGCGCTGCACGAACTGGCCGCTGTAGCTCTTTGGCGCGGGCAATTCGCCTTTGTCCTGTCGCTCGGCCGTCGTCCACGCTTGGAAGGCGTCTTGCGCCTCCGCGATGGCGGCATCGATGGTCTCGCCGTCGGCCACGCAGCCGGGCAAGTCGGGAAAGGTCACCAGAAAGCCGCCGCCTTCGTCCTGTGGGAGCGGCTCGATGCGAATGGCGTAGTCCTCCAATTTCATTGCGCTGCCGTCAAGAGCCGATGCGTCCTCGCCACGGGTTGACAATACTGCGTTCGGTATCAAAAGTGGCCGGCCAAGCCCCGAACTCAACGCCAACGTGCTCTTGTAAGGACCTCGCGCCATGACGCAAACCAAGCGCCCCTATTCCTCAATCGTGGTCGACGGCGTGGAGCAAGCGCCGAGTCGCGCCATGCTCTATCCGGTCGGCTTCAAGCGCGAGGACTTCGCCAAGGCGCAGGTGGGCATCGCCTCCACCTGGTCGATGGTGACGCCGTGCAACATGCACATCGACGCCTTGGCGGAGGCAGCCGCGCTCGGCGCGGACGAAGCGGGCGCGAAGAGCGTCGTCTTCAACACCATCACCGTTTCCGACGGCATCTCGATGGGGACGCCTGGGATGCGCTACTCGCTCGTCTCGCGGGAAGTCATCGCCGACTCCATCGAAACGGTGGTGGGGGCCCAGGGCTTCGACGGCGTGGTGGCCATCGGCGGCTGCGACAAGAACATGCCGGCGTGCGCGATGGCGTTGGCGCGGCTGGATCGGCCGAGCGTCTTCGTCTACGGCGGCACCATCCAGACCGGCGAAGCGCGGCGCGACATCATCTCCGTGTTCGAGGCCGTGGGCGGCCATGCCGCCGGCACGGTGAGCGACGGCGAACTGCTGGCCGTGGAGCAGACCGCCATCCCCGGCCCCGGCTCCTGCGCCGGCATGTACACCGCCAACACCATGGCGTCGGCAATCGAGGCGATGGGCATGTCGCTGCCGAACTCGTCGGCCCAGGAGGCGGTCGGCGAGCACAAGCGCCGGGACGCCCATCAAGCGGGCATGGCCGTGGCCCGCCTCGTGCAGGCCGGCATCAAGCCCTCGGACATCCTGTGCATTGAAGCCTTCGAGAACGCCATCACGGTGGCGACGGCGCTCGAGGGCTCCACCAACGCGGTGCTGCATCTGCTGGCGATCGCCAGCGCCGCCGGCGTGCCGCTCGCCATCGACGACTTCACGCGCATCGGGGCGCGCGTGCCGGTGCTGGCGGACATGCGCCCCGCCGGCAACTACGCCATGTCCGAACTCATCGCCATCGGCGGCATCCAGCCGCTGATGAAGACGCTGCTCGACGCCGGACTGCTGCATGGCAGCTGCATGACCGTCACCGGCAAGACGCTGGCGGAGAACCTCGAGAACGTGCAGCCGTATCCAGATGGCCAGCGCATCATTCGCCCGCTCGACGATCCCATCAAGCCGGACGGCCACTTGGTGATCCTGCGCGGCAATCTCGCGCCCGAGGGCGCGGTGGCGAAGATCACCGGCCACGAAGGGCTGCGCTTCCAAGGCACGGCACGGGTCTTCCACGGCGAGGAAGCGGGCATGGCGGCCATCATGGACGGCACGGTGCAGAAGGGCGACGTGGTGGTGATTCGCTACGAGGGCCCCAAGGGCGGCCCGGGCATGAGGGAGATGCTGAGCCCCACCAGCGCTATCAACGGACGCGGCTTGTCGGCGGACGTGGCGCTGCTTACGGACGGCCGCTTCTCCGGCGGCTCCCACGGCTTCGTCATCGGCCACGTGACGCCGGAAGCCTTCGAAGGCGGCCCAATCGCCCTCGTGGAAGACGGCGACCGCATCACCGTGGATGCCGAGAAGCGCGAGGTCAATCTGCACATTGGCGACGACGAACTGGCGGCGCGAAAGGCGCGCTGGCAGCGCCCGGCCCCCTACGCGACGAAGGGCACGCTGGCGAAATACGCGAAGCTGGTGTCGTCCGCCTCCGCAGGCGCGGTGACGGACTTGCGCCTGTAGCTTCGCCCGCTTGGGAGTGGCTGCTGCCCTTCGCAAGCATAGGGTCCTCAGCTAGCCGGACTTCCGCAACTCGAAGCGCAGAAGTCGGGCTAGAGGCGCGTCGCGCAGCGGCCGCAGCGAGCTCTGCAATCTCCGGCTTCCGGCGGCGCGAAGGGAAATGCGCTATTGTGCTCGGATTGCGCGACAGTCCGCCGGCGCCGAAGAGCATGTCCGACAACCCACCCGCCAAAGTCCGCGAGCGCATGCCAGCCATCACGCGGCCTTGACCGACTTCTAACCTGCGTCGGGCATCCACAAGGTCGCCACCGTCCACGGCGACTCGGCGGACTTCGACAATGCGCGCTTGCGATACACGGCTAGCTGCACAGGCAGGGCGCGGCGGGAAGAAGCGGCAGCCGGCGCAACCGTGGCTGCGACGGCGCCATTTCCTGCGCCCCGCCCGGCTTGTGGCCGCGGCCGGCTGCCGCTGAGCGCCCGAGGTGAATCAACAAGACACCCCGATGAAGAATACGCAAGAGCTCGCCGCGCGGTTCTGTCTCGTCGCGGCGTCGGTGCTCCTCGCGGCCTTGCTTTGCGAAGCCGCCCTGCGTTTCGTCTTCCCGAAGTACCGGGGGGTTGCGGAAGGCCAGCTTGCGCCGGACGCCATGCGCATCTTCGCGCCGCTGCCGAACACGCGGGACTGGCGGGTGCATCCAGACGCCGGACGCCGCCATCCCTTCCACACCAACAACCTGGGCCTGCGGCAGCACCGGGACTTCTCGGACGCCGACCTGGTCTCCGCGACGACCGTGGGCGTCTTCGGCGATTCCTACACGCAGGCGTCCACCTTGGATGCGCCCTACGTCTTCACCGAGCCGTTGGACTACCTGCTCAACCAGGACGGCCAGGACGGAGACTTCACCGTGCTGAACTTCGGCGTCGACAGCTACGGGCCCGCGCAGTCGTACTTCGCCTACCGGAGCTTCCACGCCAGGGAGCACCTCGACTACGTGCTGTTCGTCTACTTCGGCGGCAACGATCTGGCCGATCTCGTCCACAACCGGCTGCTCGATCTCGACGACGGCGGGCGACTGCGGCAGCGCGAAGCGCGCGGCTCGGCCTGGTGGGTTCCGCTCGTCTCCCGGCTGCACCTGACCTACCTCTGGCTCGATGCGACCGGCCGTCTTGCGCCGTACATCGCCGGCGCGGCCGAGGAACTGCCCGACTTCGGCACTTTGCGTGGCACCCGCGACCTTCCGCCCCATCTTCTCAACCGTGGTCTGGCCGTGTTCGAGCAGCTGATCCGCCGCTGGAAACTAGAAGTGGAGGAGAACGGCGGCAGGTTCTTCGTGGTGCTCCTGCCCACGCAGCCCGACTTTGCGCTGGTGCGCCCGCTGCTCGCGCGGGCCGGCGCCGAGGCGTTGGACCTCAACTCCTGCTTCGAGAGCCGCGACGACGGGCATCGGGACCGCAACTGGCGGGAGTCCCCGTACCGCTTCGAGAAGGATTCGCACTGGAACGAACTTGGGAACCGCTTGGCGGCCGCCTGCCTTGACGAGTGGCTGCGGCGCGAAGCAGGGCTGCCAGCCATGCAGGAGGACGTGCGCGACGCGGCTCTGGCGGAGTACTACGCCGCTTTCGAGATCCCGTCGCCACTCGGACATGCAGGTTCTGCAGGCGAATGGATCCGGCGCAGGTACCAGGCGTTGGGGGGGGATCTCGGGCCCATCGAGTCTTATGTCTCTGCCGACGAGCGCGCAATCGATTCCGACGCCTACGACGTGTATTTCGACGGCTCGAAGCTCGTTTTCGTGAATGACGACTGCCACGATGTCGACGCGGCGCCGCTTCGCGTCCACGCGACGCCAGTCGATGCGGGCATCCTTGCCCGAGCGCAAAGCTGGCTTCCGCTGCCTCCGCTGCCTAAGCGCACATGGCTGCGGCACGAAGGAGGAGATTGTGCGGCGGTGTCGTTCATGCCGGTGGTGCGCATTTCCCACCTGCAAGTCAGCCAAGGCGGCGGCGCGGCCCGCGTTCTCTGGAGCGGCGAGATCTTCATCGACCGGATCGCCTTCGAGAAACTTGATCTCGCGGTTGCACAGCACGTCCAAACGCTCGAAGAGATGCTCGCTGCGGCTGGCGGGCCGATCATCTCGTCCGGCATGGACGTACACGTCCACGGCCGGCGCATCTTCTACATCTCCGACGATTGCGAAGGAACAGACGGCAGAACGCCCTTCCTCCTGCACGTCACGCCGGTGCGCGAGGCCGACCTGCCGCCGGAGCGGATCGAGCACGGCTACAACAGCTTGGGTTTCTACCGGGCCGGCGTGACCCTCGGCGAGCGCTGCGTCGTGCGCTGGCGGCTGCCCGACTATCCCATCCGCCGCATCCGAACCGGCCAGTACGCCGCAGTCCGCGATGGCGAGGAACTGTTCCCGCGCAAGCTCTGGGAGGGCGAAGCGGACATCGGCGGATGACCTTAGGGGATTCCTCGGGCGGAGCCGTCTAGGAGGTGCGGCCCCGTGCGACGCTATGCGTTGGACAGGCTCTCGCCAGCTCCAGCTTCCGGCGGCGCGAAGGGAAATGCGCTATTGTGCTCGGATTGCGCGACAGTCCGCCGGCGCCGAAGAGCATGTCCGACAACCCACCCGCCAAAGCCCGCGAGCGCATGCCGGCCATCACGCGGGCATTGACCGACACCGCGCTGCTGGATCGGGCACGCGATGCGCTCGAGCGCAAGCTGGCTGCCGACCCGCGCGACGAGGGTGCCCTGCTCGGCCTCGGCGACTTGGCGCGGCGCGAGGGAAAGTTCGCCCAAGCCCTCGCGGCATATCGCGCCCTTCACGAACTTCGCGGCGACGCCGCTTCGGCTTGGGCGATCGGGGCGATCGGCGGCGAAGAGCGGCTCGGCGCACCGCCCGAGGGCTACGGTGCGGCGCCGTTCGTGCGGCGGACGAACTTCCTGGGCGCGGCGGAGCAGCGGAAACTGCGCGTCGCGCTCGGTGTTGGCCCCGAGGAGTTCCATCCAGCCAAGATTTACAAAGGGAAATCGGAGCGGCCTGAATGCCTCGTGCGTGCGGCCTTGGTGGCCAGACGCCGTACGCTGCGCGAGGTACGCCCGTGGTTCATGCCTAGGCTGCGAGCCGTCCTGCCGGACGTCGCCACGCAACTCGGGGTGCCGCGCTGCAAACGATGGCGTGTCGAAATCTCCCTCACCGCGACGCTCGCTGGCGGGTTCTACCGCATCCATCGAGACAAATCGAACGATCCCGCAAATCCAAGCAGCACGCGCGCGATCAGCTACGTCTACTACTGCCACCGCGAACCGAAGCCCTTCGCCGGCGGCGAGCTGCTGCTTTACGACACGTGCCCCGCGACCAAACGCTTTCGCAAGGAGACGTTCTCGCGCATCGACCCAATGCACAACACGCTCGTGTTGTTCCCAAGCTGCTATTACCACGAGATACTGCCAGTGCGTGGCGTCGATCGGTTCGAGGACGCGCGCTTCACCGTCAACGGCTGGATACACGGCCCGCGCGAATGAACTCTGGTTGCGAAGCGCGGCTGGACGGCCGAAGACCAAGTGCGAAATGAACGCCGTGCGGTGCTCTTGAATGCGCTGCACGTGGCGAACCACCTGGACGCCATCGAACGCATCGCCACGGCCGCCGTCGGAGACGAGAACGGCACGTCTCGGCCATCGCCGCGGAAGTGCTGCGAAGAGCCAGCCAGTCCCGAGCCGCATGACGGCATGACGAGCAAATGACGATTCGCCGCCACTCAACGACACGCCTGACGACAGCTGGATCGGCGACAAAGGCAAGTCGGCAGCTGCTCGCCAAGTCCTTCGGGCGGCGGGTGGGCGAAGTCTGGCGGGGACGCAAGCCGGGGCCTGCAGCATTGTCGGCGATCTCGCACACATCGCATGGTCGATCTCGCACACGCCGCATGGCCGATGTCGCTAGCGCCAGCCCAACCGGCCCGTCCATGCTGGCGCCATGTTCGAAGACGAAATCAGCCGAATTGCCCTTGCCGACCCGCACATGGTGCGCCACCTGCTCGCCCTGCTGCCGGCGGACGCCACCGCCGGGCTGGACACGCGGCGACTGCGCAGACTGCCCGCCGAACAGGTCGGACGCGGCGCCCGCCGGCGGATCGCCGACATGGCCTGGGCCGTGGGCGCCCCGACGCCGGAGCGCCCGGACGCCGAGGCGCTGCTGGTCGTCGAGTTCCAGACCGCCCCGCATCCGCGCATGGCGCTGCGCATGGACGCCTACGTGGCGCTGCTGCGCCAGGAGATGGCCGCCGACCTGCCGGCCGCCGCCGGCCTCCCGCCGGTGCTGCCCGTGCTGGTCTACACCGGCGACCGCTCTTGGCAGCCGGCGGGCCTTAGGCAGCTGACCGCACCGGCACCGGCCGGGCTGCGGCGCTGGCAGCCCGATTTGGAGATGCTCCCGCTTGACGCGGCGACGCTGACCGCCGAGGATGCCGAAACCAACCCGATGGCCGCGCTGCTGCGCCTGCAGCACTGCCGGCGGCAGGCGGAGCTGCCCGGTCTGTCGAATGCGTTGTTCGGCGGGCTGCGGCGGGAAGGTCTGCGGCTGGTGGCGGAGCGGCTGTCGGACGCGGTGATGCGCATGCTCGTGGCGCGCTTCGGCGACGACGAAACGGGCGAGAGACATGCCGAGGAACTGCGGCTTGCGCTGCACTACATGGAGGAACCGACGATGTTGGCGGAAAGAGTCACGCAATGGCGCCAGGAGGCGCTCGAGGAAGGCAGGAGACAGGGCCTGTCCGAGGGCGTATCGAACGAGCTGCAGCGCCTGGCCGCGCGGCGGTTCGGCGTTGCGGCGGGGGATGCGCTGGCGGGGCTGCTGGCGAACGTGGAGGATGTCGAACGGCTGTCGGAGGTGGGCGATCTGGTGGTCGACTGTGCGAGCGCGGAGGAACTGCTGCGGCGCGGCAGAGGCGTGCTCAACGGCGGGCGCTAGAGTCCGTCCGCAGCGCGCGGATGTGCAGAGAATCCAACTCGACTATTCAGATGGTCGCCCGACGGCATGGTTGCCGTCGAGCCCGCTTCGGTGGCGACGGACGGGCGAGCGGCACGAACGGGAACTGCGGCTTGCGCTGCGCAACATGGAGGAACCGACGATGTTGGCGGAAAGAGTCACGCAATGGCGGCAAGAGGCGCTCGACGAAGGCAGGAGACAGGGCCTGTCCGAGGGCAGGAAGCAGGGCATTTCCGAAGGCTGGAAGCGGGGCGTGTCCGAGGGCCGCAGGCAGGGCGTGTCGCACGAGTTGCAGCGCTTGGCTGCGCGGCGGTTCGGCGTTGCGGCGGGGGATGCGATGGCGCGGCTGTTGGCGAACGTGAAGAACGTCGAGCGGCTGGCGAAGGTGGGCGATTTGGTGGTCGACTGCGCGAGCGCGGAGGAACTGGAGCTTGGGCTCCTGAACAACATGACGGAACCGACGATGTGGGCGGAACTAATCACGCAATTGCGCCAAGGGGCCGTCGACGAAGGCAGGAGAAGGGGGTTGTCCGAGGGCCGAAGCCAGGGCATTTTCGAAGGCTGGAGACAGGGCCTGTCCGAGGGCCGAAGGCAGGGCGTGTCGCACGAGCTGCAGCGCCTCGTTGTGCGCCGGTTCGGCCTTGCGGCCGGGGATGCGCTGGCTGGGCTGCTGGCCAACGAGGAGGACGTCGACCGGCTTGCGGAAGTAGGGGACCTGGTGGTCGACTGCGCGAGCGCGATGGAACTGTTGCGACGTGCCAAAGGCGTGCTCAACGGCGGGCGCTAGAAGCGCGTCCGCAGCGTCCGAGCAGCTCCCCACAGCTCCCCACAACGGGTTGAAGTCGTGGTTCATTCGCTGGGTCGAAGAGGGCGGCAACTGGGCGGCGGCATGAACGACGCCGGCGCCGGAGAGCCGCGCGTCGATGCCGTGCGGGCGAGAATGCGGCAAGACCCCGGACAGGTGCGTTCCGTCGATGAACGGCGGGGCTTCGTCTGGCTGGCGAGCTATCCCAAGTCCGGCAATACCTGGATGCGGGCGATGCTCGCCAACGTTCTTGCCGCGCCGGCCCGGCCCGTGTCCATGAACGCACTGCCATTCGGAGTGGCGCCCGACAGCGCCCGTTTCGGCGAGCTCGCTGGCGTGGCGATGGAAGATCTCACGAGAGACGAGGTCGGCAATTTGATCCCGGCCTTCTTTCGATTGAACCGTCGGCTGCACATTGCCGAACAGCGCATGGACGCCCGCTCGCACCTCTACAGGAAGGTTCACTGCGCCTACGTCCTCAACCGGGCCGGCGAGCCGCTGTTTCCAGAAAGCGTCACCGCTGGCGCGGTCTGCATCGTTCGCAACCCGCTCGACGTGGCGGTCTCGTGGACCTTCCACGCCGGCGAGGGGGATTTCGCAAAGAGCGTCGAGCGGCTCAACAACGTGCGCACGACCCTCGGCGCGCCTGGGCGCCGGCTGCGCCTGCTCGATTGGTCCGGCAACGTCGGAAGCTGGTGCGCGGCGCCGTTTCCGGTGCTCGTGGTGCGCTACGAGGACCTGATTGCGGACACGGCCGCGCAACTCCGGCGGGTCGCGCGCTTCCTTCGGCTCGACGACGTCTCGGATGCGCGATTGCGCCATGCGGTGTCGCGGTCGGCGTTCGCCAACCTGCGCGAGAGGGAGAAGCGCGAGGGATTCCGGGAAAAGCCGTCCGTGAACGCCGGCTTCTTCTTCCGCGAAGGGCGGGCAGGCGGTTGGCGCCGCCACTTGCCGGCCGCCGAGGCGCGCAAGCTGGCACGCCGGCATCGATCGACGATGGCGGCGCTCGGCTACGACCCGGCGGGTCTTCTTGGCGACGAAGACGAGCTCGAAGCGGCGGTCTGGGCCCGACGCGCATGACCGGCCAGAGGGCCTGCCGCTCTACGATGGCGACGGGACGGGCGCCTTCACGCGCATCGAGTCCCAGCACAACAGCATCGTATTCTTCCCTGCGGCATGCATCCACGAGGTGGCGGCCTTCGACAGCGACGTGGCGGATTTCGGCGCTGCGCGCTTCGCTTTGCACGGTTGGCTGCATCGTGGTGCTTGCGCTGCGTCAACGTTGGCAACGCGCCGAGTCGGTGGCCGGCCGCGTGGGGCGCTTGCTGCGACATGGCCGTGCTATGTCGCGTCACATGCCGCTACCGACTTTGACGAGGGTGGCTGCTCCGGATCGAAGAGCGCAAGGGATTCGTCGAGAAGCCGCAGACAAGCGCCGGCCGGTTCTTCCGCGAAGGCCGTGCCGGCGGCTGGCTGAACGGGAGTCCGCAAGCGCCTCACGATGAGCCCAGGCCGATTGGCAGGCGCCGGCAGCTGTGCTATGGTGTCCGGCCATGGAGCTTGGGGCCACCAGTCGCGTGCGGCGCGCCGATGCCGATTTCGTGAGCACGGAAGTCGACGGCGAGCTGGTGTTCATGCACATCGAACGCGGCGTCTTCTACGGCTTGCGCGAGACCGCCTTGGAGGCGTGGAAGCACATGGACGAGGATGGCGCTTGGACGCCGGTGAGCGATCTCGTCGCTCCGCTGCTGCGCGAGTTCGAGGTGGACGCGGAAACCTGCCTCAAGGACCTCGCAGTCCTGATCGACGATTTGAGCGAAGCCGGTCTTGCGGCAGTCGCGCCCTAGCGGCAGCGCTCCCCAATTGCCATGCCCGGCTCGGATTCGGCCCAAGCAGCCGAAGATTTGCGCGGGCATCCACGTCCCATTCAACCGTCGACGCCGATTTGGATCTCGGGCGAGCCGCCCGACCTTGGCTGCGCGGACCAGGCGCGGACGTACGCATTTGCCGTGGCGCCGCGGCAACGGAGCTGCGTCGAGTGGGGCGGGTGCGGAAGAAAATTGCAGTGGAGCGGCGCCGGTTCCCTTGGGAGCGCCGGAACGACCGGCATCGTGATTGGCGGCTGCCGAAGAGATGGCGCAGGCCGAGACGCAGAGACAAGCGTCGTTTCGGCGGCGGCTTGGCAAACCATCGCTGCGTCCCTGCCGCCGGCGGACGCGCATGGATGCCGCCGAATTCGGCGCGCTTGAGCCCTTGGGGCGGCGGTCTTGCAGCACGACAACCCAGCCCGCGCAGCCGAATGGCGGAGACGCCTGCTCTCTTGGGGCGGGAGCAGCGCATGACCGCCCTGGCCGCGGTCTTTCAGCGCGACGGCCGGCCGATCGACCGGGCGGCGCTCGGGCGTGTCGCGAACGCCTTGAAGCCATTCGGCACGGCGAAGACGGAGCCGTGGTGCGACGGGCCGGCGGGGCTGGTCTGGATCGCCGGCGGCTGCTTCGCGCCGGAGAACACGCTGGACAGCCAGCCGGTCCCGGCCGGCGGCCGTCTGCTGCTGTTCGACGGACTGCTTGCACATCGCCGGCAGCTGGCCGACGCCTTGGGCCTGGCGCCGCGCCGCGCGGCGGAGGACGCGGACAGCGCGCTCTTCGCCCGCGCCTGGGAGCGCTGGGGAGAGGATGCCGCTCTGCGGGCGGAGGGCGAGTTCGCCGCCGTCGTCTGGGATCCCCGGCGCCGCGTCCTTGTCGCCGTCTGCTCCCCCTTGAACGCGCCGCCGCTCTACTACGCCGTCGACCGCCGCCGGGCCATCGTCGCCACGACGCCGAGCGCCGTCTTCGCGTGGGGCGACCTGCCGCGCGCCCTCGACGACGGGATTCTGGCCAGCAACCTGATCAACGACTACGGAGACGGCCGCCGAACCTGCTACAAGGGCGTGAATTCGCTCTTGCCGGGCGAGGCGCTGACCGCCGCGCCGAAAGCCATGCGCGTGCGGCGCTACTACGCCCTGGCGGAGCGTGTGCGGCCGGTTCGCTTGGCGAAAGATACGGACTACGTCGACGCCGCGAACGAATTGCTGCGCGACGCGGTCGCCAGCGGAATGCGCGCTGTCGAGACACCGGCCATCTCGCTGAGCGGCGGCCTCGACTCGAGCGCCGTGGCCGTGGCCGCGCTGGACCACCTGGCCGATCGTGGCGACGCGGCGCCGCTTGTCTCCTTCACGGCAACGGAGACGCCGGGTTGGGATGGCCGCGTGAAGACCGCCGAAGTTGGCGACGTGACCCACCGCGTGCCGGTCTTGGCAAGGATGTACCCGCGCTTGGACACCCGCTTCTTCGATGTCGGCGATCTCTCGTTCGAGCGCTTGCTGCAGCTGGAGCAGCGGATGATCGAGCTGACGGAACTGCCGCCGCGGAGCCGTTCGTGGTTGCGCATCGTATACAAGACCGCCGTTTTGGTCGCCGAGTCGGGGCGGAACGTCCTCCTTAACGGGGGCGGCGGCAACAACACCTTGAGCTACGACGGGCTGGCGCGCTTGGCGAGCCTGCTGCGCGCCGGCCGCCTGCCGAGCCTGCTGCGGGAGTCGGCTGGCGGGCCGGCAGGGACGCGCCTCGGGCGTCTGTCGCCCGTGCTGCACTACGGAATCTACCGGAACCTGCCGCGTCGCCTGCATGGCGCGGTCCGCCGCCTTGTCTACGGGCAGCGCGGCTGGGTGGACGTCTGCCCGATTCATCCGCGCTTCGCCCGCGCCAATCGCGTGGACGAACGCGTCCGCGAGAACGGGTTCGACCCTTACTATCGCGGCCGCGAATCGGTTCGCAAGGTCATGTTCGGCCGCTGGGAACTTCATGCACGACGGCATCAGGCCAGGGCGCCCCAGCGATCCATGCAAGCGATTGCCGGCATTCAGGCTCGCCTGCCCATGCACGACCGGCGGCTGGTGGAGTGGGCCCTGGGCATTCCGGATGAACAGCATCTCGACGGCGGCCAAAGCCGTCGGCTGATGCGGCGGATGATGAAGGCCCGGCTCCCGCCGGAAATCTTGACCGGGCCGCGCGGACGCTCCGGCTCGGATTGGCATTTGCTGGCGGCGCGCGAACTGCCGGAGATCCGCGCCACGCTGGAGAGTTGGCGCAGCGAGCCCGGGGTCGCCGAGCGGATCGACCTCGAGCGCTGCTTGCGTCTGGTGGACGCTTGGCCGCAAGCGACGCCGGTGAGGCGGCAGGACCACCCGGATCATCAGTTCATCCGCCACGGTCTCGACCACGCCCTCGCGGCGGGACGGTTCATTCGCTGGGCGGAAGGGGGCGGCAACTGGGCCGCGACGTGAAGGCAACGTGCCAGAGGCGCCAGCGGGCGATGCCGCCACATGTCGCGCACCCAACTCGAAGCGAGTCGTTGCAGTCGTTTGACACGGGCCTCGCGGCCATGGCATGGTCTCTGGCGTGGAAGCCATTCGGAGCGATTTGATGTGCGGATCCCCCCCCCCCCCCGAGAACCCAGCAGCAGCAAAGGGGCAGCGCAGGCCTTGGACTCCGCCAAGGCTCGAAAGGGGCTCTGACGTAATCGACGACGTAGGTACCGCCAAGGGCCATATCACAGAAACCGGCGTTCCCAACCCATCCTCAACGACCTCGAGTTGACATCGGGCGCTTTGACTCGTTGGCTGGCTGTGGCGGCGACGCTCTCGGTGCGCGGCCTCCGTTCTTCGCCGACGACGTGCTGCGGCGACGGGAATTGCGCTATTGTGCTTGGGTTGCGCGACAGCCCGCCGGCGCCGAAAAGCATGTCCGACACCCCACCCGCCAAAGCTCGCGAATGCAGGCCGGCCATCGCGCGGGCCTTGACCAACACCGCGTTGATGGAACGCGCGCGCGATGCGCTGGAGCGCAGGCTGGCTGCCGACCCGCGCGACGAGGACGCCTTGCTCGGCCTCGGCGACTTGGCGCGGCGCGAGGGGAAATTCGCGCAAGCCATCGCGGCATATCGCGCTCTTCGCAAGCTCCGCGGCGACGCCGCTTCGGCTTGGGCGATCGGCGGCGGTGAGCCGCTCGGCGCGCCGCCCGATGGCTGTCGTGCGGCGCCGTTCATTCGGCGTGCGGATTTCCTGCGCCCAGCCGAGCAGGAGAAGCTACAAGTCGCACTGAGCGCCGGGCCCGAGGCGTTCCAGCCGGCCACTGTTGGCAGGAAAATCGCGCGGCCCGAATACCGCGCGGCGCTCGCGGCCAAACGCCGCCCGTTGCGCGAGAAGATACGCCCGTTGTTCATACCCAAGCTGCGAGCCGTGCTGCCGGACGTCGCCGCTCGCCTCGGAGTAATCGGCGTCGACGACGGCCATGTTGAAATCTCCCTCACCGCGACGCTTGCCGGCGGGTTCTACCGCATCCATCGAGACCGTTCGGGTGATCTCGAAAGCCCGTACAGGACGCGCGCGATCAGCTACGTCTACTACTGCCACCGCGAACCGAAGCCATTCACCGGCGGCGAACTGCTGCTCTACGACACATGCCCCGGTACCAAGCGCTTCGCCAGGACCCGTTTCTCGCGCATCGATCCGAAGCGCAATACGCTGGTGTTGTTCCCGAGCTGCTACTACCACGAGATACTGCCGGGTGCATTGCGAATCCGATCGGTTCGAGGACGCGCGCTTCACCGTCAACGGCTGGGTCCACGGTGCGCATGACGAAATCTCCAGTTGCGAAGCGCGGAACTAGGCCCCGTGCCAGCGCCCCGCTCCGGTCCGGTGCCGCAGGGCGGCTTGGCACCGTGCCTCGCCACGGCAACGACATTCTTGCGCAGATTCCCGAGATGCGGCGGGCCCGGTGTGCTGGCCAGCCACGGCGCATCCCGTAGCTGGGGAGGAGGAGAGTGCCGAACTACAGGAACGTGATGCCCATGTTGTTGCGTTCCGGGGGGCTGCTCGAGAGCGCGGCGACGGCGCTGCGGCGCACTGTGGCGGCCGACCCCGAAAACGCGGCGGCGCTGCTCCGGCTTGGCGACATGTGCCGAGGAACGGGGCGGCTCGGCGACGCGCTCGAATGCTATGAACGAGTCGCTGCGCTGCGTCCGGACGACCCGAAGGCGCTGTGGCTCGGCGCCGTCCTGGGCGGCAGGCAACTGCCGCATCCGCCGCCGGACGCCGAACCAACGCCCTTCGTCCACAGGGCGAACTTCCTGCCGCGGCAACGGTGCAGCGAACTGCTTGCCCTGGCGATCGCCAGCCGCGCGCAATTCGAGCCGGCGCTTTTCACGGAAGAAATGCGGCAAACGCTGACCGAAACGGACTCGTCTCGCGGCAAGTTCGTCGTCGACCCGCGCATCGTCGAGCGCAAGGTGCGGCCTTGGTTCGAAGCGCGGCTGCACGGTGCCTTTGCCGAGGCGCTGCCGCGGCTGCGGATGCGCCGACTGGCCAAGTACTGGGTGGAGATGGCGATGTCCGCTTGTCTCGGCGGCCGCTTCTTCGCCAAGCACCGCGACAACGGCGGGAACTTCCACACTCGGCTGCTCAACTTCATCTACTATTTCCATCGCCAGCCGAAGCGCTTTGCGGGCGGGGACCTGCTGCTCTACGACGGCGACGGGACGGGCGCCTTCACGCGCATCGAGTCCCAGCACAACAGCATCGTGTTCTTCCCCGCGGCATGCATCCATCAGGTGGCGGCCTTCGACAGCGACGTGGCGGATTTCGGCGATGCGCGCTTCGCGGTGTACGGCTGGCTGCGAACGTACTGAGCAAAAGGCGCACTCGGGCGGCCACTGGCGGCGAGGTCCGAGCGGCCGCAAGGGAACGAGCGGACGGATGGAAACGAAAGCAGCTTGGGGCTATCGGAATCTGACGCGCATGCTGCTGCGCTCGGACGGTCTGCTCGAGCGCGCCGCGGCTGCATTGCAACGCGTCGTGGCGGCCGAGCCGGAGAACGCGGCGGCGCTGCTCCGGCTCGGCGACGTGTACCGAGGAACAGGCAAGCTCCGCGAAGCGCTCGAATGCTATCGACGAGTCGCAGCTCTCCGCCCGGGCGACTCGACAGCGTCGTGGCTCGTTGCCATCTTGAGCGGGAAGGCGCTGCCGGACTCGCCCCCGGACTCCGAACCAACGCCCTTCGTGCGCGAGACGGACTTCCTTGCGCCGCCGCGCTGCCGTGAACTGCTCGCCCTCGCGCTCGCCAACCGAGAACGATTCGGGCCGGCGCTTCTCGCGGCAAGGACGCAGCGAACGCTCGCCGAGGCGGGCCCGTCCCACGGCAAGTTCCTCGTCGACGCCCAGGTCACGGAACGAAAGGTGCGGCCTTGGTTCGAGGCGCGGCTGCGCGACGCCATTGCCGAGGCGTTGCCGAGACTGCGAATACCCGAACCCAAACAGAGCTGGGTGGAGATGGCGATGTCCGCCTATTTCGGCGGGCGCTACTTTTCCAAGCACCGCGACACCAACCCTCCGGCCGACACTCGGCTGCTCAATTTCGTCTACTACTTCCATCGCCAGCCGCGGCGCTTCGCCGGCGGGGAACTCCTGCTCTACGACGGCGATGGGACGCATGCCTTCACGCGAATCGAACCGCGGCACAACAGCATCGTCTTCTTCCCTGCTGCGTGCCTCCACCAAGTGGCCGCCTTCGAGCGGGACATAGCGGATTTCGGCGATGCGCGCTTCGCATTGCACGGTTGGCTGCATCGTGGCGCTCGGGCTGCGTCGACGCAAGGCACCGTAGAGTGAATGGCGAAGACGCCGGATCGGCGGTGGGCGGGACGGTCTCCGGCTACAGGAATCTGACGCGCCTGCTGTTGCGCTCGGACGGCCTGCTGGGGCGCGCCGCGACGGCGCTGCGGCGTACCGTGGCGGCCGACCCCGAGAATGCGGACGCGCTGCTCCGGCTCGGCGACACGTGCCGCGGGCTTGGGAAGCTGCGCGAGGCGCTTGGCTGCTACGAACGAGTCGCGTCGCTGCGGCCGGGCGATCGGAAAGCGCCTTGGCTCGCGGCGATCCTGAGCGGGAGCGCACTGCCGCCAGCGGCGCCGGAGGTCGCCCGGCCCATGCCCTTCGTGCGCAAGGCGGGCTTTCTCCCGCCGCAGCGTTGCAGCGCGCTGCTCGCCCTCGCGCTGGCCAGCCGCGAACGATTCGCGCCCGCCAAGGTCATCATCGAACAAGGTCCGAAGAAGACGGACAGTGCGCATGGCCGCCGCGGCAGTGGCGATGCGGGGCAGGCCGAGGCGGTGGAACACACGGTCGATCCGTCGCGGCGCAAGGCGCGGATCGTCGACCATCGGATCATCGAGCGGGAGGTCCGGCCGTGGTTCGAGGCGCTGCTGCGAGACGCCTTCTCGCGCGCGCTGCCTCGACTGGGGATGCGCGAGCCGAGCAGGTGCTGGGTCGAGTTGGCGATGACGGCCTATCTCCCCGGCGGCTTCTTCGCCAAGCATCTGGACGACGGACGCTACCCCACTCGGATGGTCAGCTTCGTCTACTACTTCCATCGCCAGCCGAAGCGCTTTTCCGGAGGGGAGCTCCTGCTCTACGACGGCGATGGAACAGGAGCGTTCACCTTGATCGAACCGCGCCACAACAGCATCGTCTTCTATCCGGCGTCGGGCATCCACAAGGTCGCCACCGTCCACGGCGACTCGGCGGACTTCGACAATGCGCGCTTTGCGATACACGGCTGGCTGCACAGGCAGCGCGCGGCGGGATGAAGCGGCAGCCGGCGCAATCGTCGCTGGCAGCCCGACTTGGACATGCTGCCGGTGTGCCGGTTGACATGGCAACGCTGAGCGCCGAGGATGGCGAGGTCAATCCAGTGGCGGCATTCGTGCTCAACTGCGGGCGCTAAAGCGCGACCGCCAGCGGCGGACATGAAGGGAATCCGACTCGACTATTCAGACGGTCGCGCCGAACCGGCCACGCCGCTCGACGGCCTGCTCGCGGCGCTGCGCCTGAGTCTGCCCCTTGGGGGCGATGCGCAGGCCGACGCTGCGCTGCTTGGCCAAGTTGTCGACCTCGACGGCCTCGACGGCCTCGTGGCGCTCGCGGCGAGGCATCGGGTCCGCGGGCTGCTGGTGCGCGTCGCGAGCAGGCAGCAAGAGGACGGCGCCGGCGGCCCACTGGCCGCCTTGGCGGCAAGCTGCCTGCGCAATGCGGCCCCAGCGCTCACGTTTCAGCGTGCCTCCATGCAACTCTTTTCGCTGCGGCGCCTGGCTTCGAGCCTGCGCGAGCGCGAGACGCCGTTTCTGGTGCTCAAGGGGCTGCCCCTGGCGCAGCGCCTGTATGGCGATCCATTCGCTCGGGAGGCTGGGGACATCGACCTCCTCGTTGCCCCGGAATCGTTCGCCAAGTCCCGCGAGGCCGTGCTGGCCACTGGCTTTCGGCCGGCGATGTCCTTCGACGAGACGCCAGCGCGGGTCCGCTGGGCGCAGCGGGTGCGCAAGGAGGAGACCTTCATGCGCAACGACATTCGGCTGGAGCTGCATCGTCGCGTCTTGGGCAACCCCCACTACTTCGACGCGCCGTTCGCACGGTTCCACGAGCGCCGAGCCTGGGTGGCGATCGGCGGCGAACGCTACCCGACGCTGCCGCCGGACGAGGAGCTCGTGTACTTGATGTGCCACGGCGCCGGCCACGGCTGGATGCAGCTCAAGTGGCTGTGCGATGTGGCGCTGTGTCTCAAGGGCACCGACGATGCGGAGTTGGCGCGGATCGCGGCGCGGTGCCGGCAGGCCGGCATCGGCGCCGTGTGGAACTCCGCGCTCGCAGCATGCCGTGCGCTGGGCGTCGAGTCGACGTCGCCCAGCGCGGGAACGGTCGATGGGCGGCGTGGGGAAGCGGTCGCTCGGATGCTGCCGGAGGTGTGGCGCAGCGGGCGCTGGCCGCCGCTTTGGCGCAAGGTCGCGCTGCGCGCCGCCCTCAAGCCGAACCTGCGCTTCGCGGCGCACGAGCTGGCCCGTCTGATGGTCGTGCCCGAGGACTGGCGGCGGGTGAACCTGCCGGACCGGCTGTTCTTCCTCTACTTCTTCCTGCGTCCGTGGTTCCACGCCGTGGATGCGCTTGCCGCCGTTTGGGGTCGTCGGGTCGCGCCAGAGCCGCCTCGCGGGAGGCGTCGGGTGCTTGGGACTGCTGGGTCTGCGGAGAGTGACTCGCCCGGTCGCGCGGCGAACGGTCGCGGCCGAGTGCGCATCGACCTGCCCTCGGCGCTGCGCATCGAGGAGCTTGGCCTCTCGCTCGAAAACCTGCGCGCTGCGCTTGGCTCCGAGCAGGCGTTCGGCAAGCCGATCAGTTGGGTCGACCCAGCGACCTGCAGCCTTGGTTTCTACAACCCGCCGATCGGGAGGCTTGTCGGCCGCAAGCTGGCCCCGCGAATCGGCGCGCTGGTTTTTCGGCCGGGATGCGTCTTCACCTATTCCTTCCTGTGGCAGTACGACCGCGGCTGCCGCGTGTTGCCGCATATGGATCGTCCGCCGCTCGACATCACGATGAGCATTCCGATTGCGCTGGACGGCGTGGACGCTTGGCCGATCCATGTGCGTCAGCCAAATGGCGACGTGATGGAGTGGCCAAGCAGGCCTGGCGCGGCGCTCGTCGTGGATGGTCGATGGCGCCCGCATTGGCGGGACGCGTTCCAGGGCACCCGCTCGGTCGTCTTGCTGCTGCACTGGCGCGCGCCGGCCGTTCTGTGGCCGCAGTTCCTCGACCGCGATCGGCATCTGAGGTTGCGCGACGGCGGGATGCGGCGGAGCGACAGGGCAGACCTGCTCGACAGCGGCACGGCCCTTGCCCGCTCGGCGGTGCCGCAGGCCGCGCCGCCGCGTCTCAAGGTCGTCGACCTCCAGGCCCGGACCCTCTCCGATGCCGCGGACCAAGGCGTCGTCCTGTTGGCGCCGCTGGAGAACGAACTCGTGCTCGCGTTCGATCGCGTCAAGGTGACCGTGGCGCCGGGCGACGGCGTCGCCTTCGCGGCCCGCGACTACTGTCGCATCGACTGGCCAAGCGCCAAGGGCGGCAACAGGGTGCTCTTGGGCCGTGGACGACACCCCTCCCCTCTCTCCCCGGCGTCTCGAGCGGCCGCCACAACGACTTGATATGTCTCCGTCGCCACCACGGCCAATGTTCGATCCAATCCCCAACGCGCGAGAACGCATGCCGGCGATGGTGCAGGCGCTGACCAACGCTGCGTTGATGGAACGGGCGCGGGATGCGCTGGAGCACAGGTTGGCTGCCGACCCGCGCGACGAGGGCGCTTTGCTTGGCCTCGGCGACGTGGCGCGGCGCGAGGGGAAGTTCGCGCAGGCTGTCGCGGCGTACCGGGCGCTGCACGCACTGCGCGGCGACGCCGCTTCGGCTTGGGCGATGGGGGCGATCGGCGGCGAAGAGCCGCTCGGCGCACCGCCCGGGCGTCGACCGCGTGGACGCCTGCCCTGGCGATGCGCTGTTGGCGAGGGGCGCTGCGTCTTTCGAGGTGCCTGGCGCGAACGACGCCGGCGAGCCGACGCCACCATCCGGGCAGGGCGGTTTCATTCGCTGGGCCGAAGGGGCAGCAACTGGGAAGCGACATGACTGGCGATGGCAGCGAGAGCCCTCGTCTGGGAGCGACGCGCCCCAATGCCGGGCGGTGCCGTTTCGTCTGGCTGGCCAGCTATCCCAAGTCCGGCAACACATGGTTCCGGATGCTGCTGGCCAACCTCCTCGCCGACTCGGATAGAGCGGTTCCCTTGAACACGTTGCTATTCAGAGCCGCCATCGACAACGGACGTTTCGGCGAGCTGGCTGGCGTCGCGTTCGACGACCTCAACTGGGAAGAGATGGACCACCTGATCCCTGCATTCCTTCGACTGGATCTCGCCAAGTCGGGCGCGCTCCGTCCTCGTCGGCTGTACCGGAAGGTTCACAGCGCCTACGTCGTCAACCGCTCCGGCAAGGCGCTGTTCCCGAACGACGCGACGGCCGGCGCGGTCTACATCGTGCGCAATCCCCTCGACGTGGCGGCGTCGTGGGCGTTCCACTCCGGATTGAGCTTTGCGAGGAGCACCGCGCGCCTCAACGACACGCGCGCGACGATCGGGGGGCCGCATCGCAAAATGTGCCGGGAGCGCCTGCTGGACTGGTCGGGCAACGTGCGAAGCTGGTGCCAAGCGCCGTTTCCCGTGCTGGTCCTGCGCTACGAGGACATGCTCGCGGACACGGCTGCGGAACTTCGGCGGGCGGCGCGCTTCCTGCGGATCGAGGACGTGTCCGAAGCCCGGCTGCGGCGAGCGGTGGCGCATTCGAGCTTCGCCAGGCTGCGCCGGATCGAAGAGCGCAAGGGATTCGTCGAGAAGCCGCAGACAAGCGCCGGCCGGTTCTTCCGCGAAGGCCGTGCCGGTGGCTGGCGCGAGCATCTGTCCGCAGCCCAGGCGCGCCTGTTGGTGCATAGGCATTGGGCGACGATGGAGGCGTTCGGCTACGACCCGAGGAGGACCCTCGGCGAAATCGACGCGCGCGAGGGCGAGCGGCGGCTGGCTGAGCGGGAGTCCGCAAGCGCCTCACGATGAGCACGATGAGCCAGGCCGCTTGGCCGGCGCCGGCGACTGTGCTACTGTCCGGCCATGGAGCTTGGGGCCACCAGTCGCGTGCGGCGCGCCGATGCCGATTTCGTGAGCACGGAAGTCGACGGCGAGCTGGTGTTCATGCACATCGAACGCGGCGTCTTCTACGGCTTGCGCGAGACCGCCTTGGAGGCGTGGAAGCACATAGACGAGGATGGCGCTTGGACGCCGGTGAGCGATCTCGTCGCCCCGCTGCTGCGCGAGTTCGAGGTGGACGCGGAAACCTGCCTCAAGGACCTCGCAGTCCTGATCGACGACTTGAGCGAAGCCGGTCTTGCGGAAGTCGCGCCCTAGCGGCGCCGCTCCCGAATTGTCCATGCCCGGCTCGGATTCGGCCCAAGCAGCCGAAGATTGCGCGGGCATCCACGTCCCGTTCACCGTCGACGCCGATTTGGATCTCGGGCGAGCCGCCCGACCTTGGCTGCGCGGACCAGGCGCGGACGTACGCATTTGCCGTGGCGCCGTGCCAACGGAGCTGCGTCGAGTGGGGCGGGCACGGAGGAATTGGCAGTGGAGCGGCGAGCGCGTGCTGATCCGCGGTTCCCGGCCCAAAATAAGATGTCTGGTGGAAGCTGGGCGGACCATACGCTACGCGGTCCCGCCCGGCACCAATCCATTGGACATTCGACTCTTCCTGATGGGAACGCCTTGGCTGGCACTGGCGGTCCAGCGAGGCCTGCTGCCACTGCATGCGAGCGCCGTGCGGGCCGGCAGCGACGTGCATGCGTTCGGCGGCGCCGACGGAGCGGGGAAGTCGACTCTGGTGGCGGCGCTTTCCAACCACCGCCATGCCTTCTTCACGGACGACTCGCTGCTGCTTGACCCCGCCACAGACGACATGCGCTGCTACGGCTACAAGGACCTCAAGCTCGATCGAACCGGCGCCGAGCTGGCCGGCCTGCCGCTCGGCAAACCGGCGAGCACACACGAAGGCTATGGCAAGCACTACATGGAGCTGCCGGACAGCTCGCCGCCTGCCGTTGGCCGCTTGAAGACGCTGTCGCTGCTGACCAGCGGCCCACAGCCACAGTGCAGCGTCGCAGTCCTGAAGGGCTGGCCCGGCATGGTGGCGTTGTGCGGAACCATCCGTCGCCGGGGGCTGATCGACGCCATTTGCGGAAAGCGGCGCCTCGTGGATTGGATGGCTCGGGTCGTCGAACGCGTTGAAGTGCGCGTCATCCAGCGCAAAATGGACGAACATCGCTTCCACAGCGCGTTGGCGACGGTCATGGCGACATTGCCAGCGCCGGTCCCTTGGGAACGCCCGAACGAACCAGCGGTGTGATTGGCGGCTGCGAAGGGATGGCGGGAGGCGGGAGCGGCGCATGACCGCCCTGGCCGCAGTCTTCCAGCGCGACGGCCGGCCGATCGACCGGGCCGCGCTTGGACGTGTCGCGAACGCGTTGAAGCCCTTCGGCACCGTGAGGGCGGAACCATGGTGCGACGGGCCGGCGGGGTTGGTCTGGATCGCCGGCGGCTGCTTCGTGCCGGAGAACACGCTGGACAGCCAGCCGGTCTCGGCCGGCGGCCGTCTGGTGCTGTTCGACGGACTGCTTGCGCATCGCCGGCGGCTGGCCGACGCCTTGGGCCTGGCGCCGCGCCGCGCCGCGGAGGATGCGGACAGCGCGCTCTTCGCCCGCGCCTGGGAGCGCTGGGGAGAGGATGCCGCTCTGCGGGCGGAGGGCGAGTTCGCCGCCGTCGTCTGGGATCCCCGGCGCCGCGTCCTCGCCGCCGTCTGCTCCCCCTTGAACGCGCCGCCGCTCTACTACGCCGTCGACCGCCGCCGGGCCATCGTCGCCACCACGCCGAGCGCCGTCTTCGCGTGGGGCGACCTGCCGCGCGCCCTTGACGACGGGATTCTGGCCAGCAACCTGATCAACGACTACGGAGACGGCCGCCAGACCTGCTACAAGGGCGTGAACTCGCTCTTGCCGGGCGAGGCGCTGACCGCCGCGCCGAAGGCCATGCGCGTGCGGCGCTACTACACCCTGGCGGAGCGCGTGCGGCCGGTTCGCCTGGGCGACGACGCGGACTACGTCGACGCCGCGAACGAGTTGCTGCGCGACGCGGTCGCCAGCGGGATGCGCGCTGTCGGGACCCCGGCCATCTCGCTGAGCGGCGGCCTCGACTCGAGCGCCGTGGCCGTGGCCATGCTGGACCACCTGGCCGATCGCGGCGACGCGGCGCCGCTCGTCTCCTTCACGGCAACGGAGACGCCGGGCTGGGATGGCCGCGTGAAAACCGCCGAAGTCGGCGACGTGACCCACCGCGTGCCGGCCTTGGCAAGGATGTACCCGCGCTTGGACACGCGCTTCTTCGATGTCGGCGACATCCCGTTCGAGCAGTTGCTGCAGCTGCAGCAGCGGATGATCGAGCTGACGGAACTGCCGATGCGGAGCCGTTCGTGGTTGCGCGAAGTCCACAAGATGGCGCGTTTGGTCGCCGAGTCGGGCCGGAACGTCCTCCTTACGGGGGCCGGCGGCAACATCACTCTGAGCCACAGTGGGCTGGCGCGCTTGGCGAGCCTGCTGCGCGCCGGCCGCCTGCCGAGCCTGCTGCGGGAGTCGGCTGGCGGGCCGGCAGGGACGCGCCTCGGGCGCCTGTCGCCCGTGCTGCACTACGGAATCTACCGGAACCTGCCGCGTCGCCTGCATGGCGCGGTCCGCCGCCTTGTCTACGGGCAGCGCGGCTGGGCGGACGTCTGCGCGATTCATCCGCGCTTCGCCCGCGCCAATCGCGTGGACGAACGTGCCCGCGAGAACGGGTTCGACCCTTACTATCGCGGTCGCGAGTCGGTTCGCGATGTCCTGTTCCACCGCTGGGAACATCGTGCGCAACGGCATGAGGGCAGGGCGACCCAACGATCCATGCAGGCGATTACCGGCATTCAGGTGCGTACGCCCATGCACGACCGGCGGCTGGTGGAGTGGGCCTTGGGCATTCCGGACGAACAGCATCTCGACGGCGGCCAAAGCCGTCGGCTGATGCGGCGGATGATGAAGGCCCGGCTCCCGCCCGAAATCTTGACCGGGCCGCGCGGGCGCTCCGGCTCGGATTGGCATTTGCTGGCGACGCGCGAACTGCCGGAGATCCGCGCCACGCTGGAGAGTTGGCGCAGCGAGCCCGGAGTCGCCGAGCGGATCGACATCGAGCGCTGCCTGCGTCTGGTGGACGCGTGGCCGCAAGCGACGCCGGTGCGGCGGCAGGACCATCCGGATCATCAGTTCATCCGCCACGGTCTCGACCACGCCCTCGCGGCGGGGCGGTTCATTCGCTGGGCGGAAGGGGGCGGCAACTGGGCCGCGACATGAAGGCAACGTGCCAGAGGCAGCGCTTGGCACCGGTGCCAAGCTGGCGCGGACCAGGACGTTGAAGGGGTGTGCGACACTTGGTGGCGGGAGGCATTCCCGGCATTGTCGGGGTCGGGAGTGCGGATGGAGCCGCGCAATCGGGCGGGAGGTCTCTCCCTCGGCTGAGGGAATCTTTACTGCGAGGGGTTCCCTCGCGCTGCCCGCTGATGGCTCCCGTCCGTGCCGGAGTGCGGCGTGAGTGACGAGGCTGGCGGCAGGCCACGCGCCAGGCGTCGAATCAGCGACGGCGGCCGATTTCCCGCAGCATTTCGCCACCCGTGGCGCAGCGCGCAATCGCCTCGCCCACCTCCTCCAAGCGCTGTGGATCGGACTCGGCCCCTATCGCCGTCGCCAGACGATCCGCCGTCGCCGAATCGAACCGCGTCGCCGCGATGCGGCGCAGCAGCTGCCGCTGTTGTGCGATGCCCTCTTCGCGGCCCAGGCTGATGCCGCGCTCGATGCCCTGTTCGATGCCCTGTTCGATGCCCTGCTCGATGCCCTGCTCGATGTACGGCTTCCGCCACTGCGCCACGCGTTCTTCCAAACTCATCGCCATGTCCTCCAAGTTCACGTCTTCGGGCGGCCTCGGCGCCGGCCCGCTGCCGACCAGCGACCGTCCCAGCCCCCACAGCCAGTGCGCGAAGGTCCGCCTCAGCTCGACCTCGCCGGCGCCGGCCAGGAGCGTCGTCAGCCGCCGACCCATCCGCGCCAAGTCCGCCGCGGTGCTGCTCTGCTCCAGCTGCGCGACCGTCCACGTCAGCTCGTGCAGCTTGAAATCTTCCGCCTGCGCACGGCGCTGGTCAAGCACGAAGTGGCGTTGCGACGGCTGGTACGGCGCCAGCAGCGGCGACGGCCTGGCGATCAAGTCGCGCATCTCGGTCGTCGGGCGCCACGGCGCGTCGCCGTTGTAGAGCACCACCGGCAGCACGGGCGGCAGCGCGCCGGGCTTGGCCACGCCGTGGCGCAGCAGTTCGCCGTAGAGCAGCGCCGTGTATTCCATCACCCGCAGCGCCATGGCCGCGTCGGTGGTGCTTTGGAACTCAAGCATCACCAGCACGTGCAGCCAGCCATGCCAACTGCGGTTGTCGACAGCAGTTTGCGCAGCAAACTGCCAACGCGCCCGCTAGGGCGCGCGGCTTCGCCGACGTACTCGGCGGGGAGCTTTTCGAGGGTGCGGTAGTCCGCGTCGAGATCGGCGCCGAAGAGGCTGCGCAGCAGGTCCTCGACCATGCGGGCGAAGGCGTAGAGGCGCTTGTAGATGGGGTCGCTGGGCGGCGGTGGCGGTGCGTTGTTCATATGCACACGCTACCGCGCCGCCGAGGGCGGTGTTGTGCGCCATCGCCCCGGCGGGATGTAGGAAATCGCCGCTTCGTGGCCGCAGACTTCGCCCGGCCGGACGTGGGAAATCGTCCCGGCGGGCGATGCGTCCCTTCCCCGGCCTCAACGACAACGAGTTAATGTCAGGCGCTTTGACTCGTCATCTGGCACGGCGACAGGACCATTCGGATCATCTGTTCATCCGCCACGATCTCGACCACGCCCTTGCGGCGGGACGGTTCATTCGCTGGGCGGAAGGGGGCGGCAACTGGGCCGCGACATGAAGGCAACGTGCCAGGGGCAGCTTGGCGCCGAGCTGGCAGCGGTTCTTGCTGGCGTTGAGGACGCGCCGAACTGGCGCGGACAAGGACGTTGATCGTCGACTCGAAGGGGCGTGCGGCATTTGGTGGCAGGAGGCGCTCCCGGCATTGTCGGGAGTTGCAGGATGGAACCCGCGCAATCGGGCGGGAGGTCTCTCCCCTCGGCTGAGGGAATCTTTACTGCGAGGGGTTCCCTCGCGCTACCCGCTGATGGCTCCCGTCCCGTGCCGGAGTGCGGCGTGAGTGACGAGGCTGGCGGCAGCCATGCGCCAGGCGTCGAATCAGCGACGGCGGCCGATTTCCCGCAACAGCTCGATGCCCGTGGCGCAGCGCGCAATCGCCTCGCCCACCTCCTCCAAGCGCTGTGGATCGGACTCGGCCCCTATCGCCGTCGCCAGACGATCCGCCGTCGCCGAATCGAACCGCGTCGCCGCGATGCGGCGCAGCAGCTGCCGCTGTTGTGCGATACCCTCTTCGCGGCCCAGGCTGATGCCGCGCTCGATGCCTTGCTCGATGCCCTGCTCGATGTACGGCTTCCGCCACTGCGCCACGCGCTCTTCCAAACTCATCGCCACGTCCTCCAAGTTCACGTCTTCGGGCGGCATCGGCGCCGGCCCGCTGCCGACCAGCGACCGTCCCAGCCCCCACAGCCAGTGCGCGAAGGTCCGCCTCAGCTCGACCTCGCCGGCGCCGGCCAGGAGCGTCGTCAGCCGCCGACCCATCCGCGCCAAGTCCGCCGCGGTGCTGCTCTGCTCCAGCTGCGCGACCGTCCACGTCAGCCCGTGCAGCTTGAAATCTTCCGCCTGCGCGCGGCGCTGGTCAAGCACGAAGTGGCGCTGCGACGGCTGGTACGGCGCCAGCAGCGGCGACGGCCTGGCGATCAGGTTGCGCATCTCGGTCGTCGGCCTCCACGGCGTGTCGCCGTTGTACAGCACTACCGGCAGCACCGGCGGCAGCGCGCCGGGCCTGGCCCTGCCGTGGCGCAGCAGTTCGCCGTAGAGCAGCGCCGTGTACTCCATCACCCGCAGCGCCATGGCCGCGTCGGTGGTGCTCTGGAATTCCAGCATCACCAGCACGTGCAGCCAGCCATGCCAACTGCGGTTGTCGTCAGCAGTTTGCGTAGCAAACTGCCAACGCGCCGCTAGGGCGCACGGCTTCGCCGACGTACTCGGCGGGGAGCTTCTCGAGTGTGCGGTAGTCGGCGTCGAGATCGGCGCCGAAGAGGCTGCGCAGCAGGTCCTCGACCATGCGGGCGAAGGCGTAGAGGCGCTTGTAGATCGGGTCGCTGGGCGGAGGCGGGGATGCGTTGTTCATATGCACACGCTACCGCGCCGCCGAGGGCCGTGTTGTGCGCCATCGCCCCGGCGGGATGTAGGAAATCGCCGCTTCGTGGCCGCAGACTTCGCCCCGGCCGGACGTGGGAAATCGCCCCGGCGGGCGATGCCGCCACATGTCGCGCACCCAACTCGAAGCGAGTCGTGCGAGTCGTTGACACGGGCCTCGCGGCTATGGCATGGTCTTTTGCATGGAAGCCACTCGGAGCGATTTGATGTGCGGATCCCCCCCCCCCCCCCCCCCCCCCCGATAATCCGGCAGCAGCAAGAGGGCAGCGCAGGCCTTGGACTCCGCCGAAACTCGAAAAGGGCTCTGAGGTGCTCGACGACGTAAGAACCTTCAAGGGCCCCGCCAACGAACCCGCCGGCGTCCCCGCCCCGACCTCAACGCCAACGAGTTGACGTCAGGCGCCTTGCCTCGTCGCCATTTGTCTGTGGCGGCGACGCCTTTCACGGTGACGGTCGACTGCGATCTTGGCGCAGCGGCGGCACCGTGGCTCTCGGCCCAAGGCGCAGACGTAGCCATCGCGCGTGGCGAGGTGCCGGATGCGCTGCCGGACGCCGACGACGGGGGATTGGCGTGGCAGTGCGCCGGAGATCGCGTGCTGATCACGCTGCCCTGCGGCATCCGTTTTCTCGTCGAAGGCGGCGAGGTCATCCGCTACGCGGTCGAAGAGGGAGTCGGCGCCGCGGATTTACGGCTGTTCCTGCTCGGCACGGCTTGGCCGGTGCTGGCCATGCAGCGGGGTCTGCTTCCTCTGCACGCCAGCGCAGTCGCCGAAGGCGCGAACGTGCATGCGTTCGTCGGCGCATCGGCGAGCGGCAAATCGACCTTGGCGGCGGCGCTCTCGGTGCGCGGCCATCCGTTCTTCGCCGACGACGTGCTGCTCCTCGACCCGAATCGCCTCGACTCCGGGGCGTTCTGCTACCGCTACGAAGATCTCAAGCTGTGGCCGAAGGCGCTGGCGCTCGTCGGGCTGCCCGCAAGCGGACCGGTGCGCGAGGTCGCCGACTTCGACAAGCGCTACGCCGTGGCGCCGACACTCTCTTCGCGGGTGGAAGGCCGCTTGCGGACACTGCGCGTGCTGGCGGAGTCGCATCAGCCCGGCAATCCGCTGCGCGATGCGCCGCTGCGCGGCAACGAGGCGATTCGCGCCGCCTACGGCGCAATCCATCGCCGACCGTATGCGGTCGCGATTGTCGGTCGCGCCCGGCTTTTCGAGTGGTTGACGCGCTTGGTTCGAGAGGTCGATATGTTCGCCTTCCACCGCGCCGTGACGCCGGCCCGATTCGACGAGGGCGTCGCCGCACTCTCCCGTGCGCTTGCCGAGGACGGCTGAACGTGCCCCAAGCGCGCCGGCTCTGCGGCACGCAGTGCGTCGTCTGGCTTGCGGCCTATCCGAAATCCGGCAGCACTTGGCTGCGGGCGCTGCTCGCCAATTTCCTCGCCGGCGCGGATGCGCCGGTTCCCATCAACGAGCTGCGCGCCGCGCTGCCGGGCGGTACCACGGGAGGCCGACGGCCTTTCGACGAGTTCTCGGGTCTGGCGTCCGCGGACTACACGGACGACGAAGTGGCGCGGCTGCGCCCGGCCGTGCATCGGGCGCGGGCCGAGCGGCACGCGGCCAGCCCGACGCCCTTCTTCTATGTTGCCCACGACGCCTATCTGCCCACTCCGGGCGGCGAGCCGCTGTTTCCAGACGACATCACCGTTGCCGCCGTCTACCTCGTTCGCAATCCCCTCGACGTCGCTGTCTCCTGGACGTTCTACGCTGGCTACGACAGATTCTCCGAAGGCGTCGACTTCGTGTGCAACGCGCGCGCCTGGCTGCGCGGCCCCGACGGGCCGAGGCTGGGGCAGCCGCTGCTCGACTGGTCGGGCCACGTGCGGAGCTGGCGCGACGCGCCCTTCCCCTTGCTGACGGTGCGCTACGAGGATCTGTTGGCGGACACGGCTGGAGAGCTCGGCAGGGTGGCGCGCTTTCTGCGTCTGGACGGCGCTGCCGACCAAGCCCGCCTGCGCCGGGCGGCCGCGTCTTCGGACTTCTCCTCGCTGCGCCAGCGCGAGCGGGAGGAGGGCTTCAACGAAGCGCCGCCGGGACGGGCGTTCTTTCGCTCCGGGAAGACAGGAGACGGGCGTCGCCTTCTGAGCCAGAGCCAAGTGCATGAAATCGTCCGTGCGCACGGTCGCACGATGGCCATGTTCGGCTACCGCTGAGCGCCCGGAAGTGAACGGCAAGAACTGCCGTCCAAGAAGAAAGCGCAAGATCTCGCCGCGCGGTTCTGCCTGGTCGCGGCGTCGGTGCTCCTCGCGGCCTTGCTGTGCGAAGCCGCCCTGCGTCTTGTCTTCCCCAAGTACGCGGCGCGCTTTCGCATCCGCGCGACCCCGGTCGATGCGAACATCCTTGCCCCGAACGCGAGCTATTTCCGGCTGCATAACATGGCGCAGCTACCGGCAGTGGCTGCTAGAATCGGCGCCGTGGAGCGTTGGCGACGCCGACGCCGGGGGGAACGCGACGCGCAATGGACGACGTCTACGACTTGATTGTCATCGGTGCCGGGCCGGCCGGCTATGCGGCGGCCATTCGCGGTGCGCAGCTTGGCATGAAGACGGCCTGCATCGACAAGTCCGTCGCCGCCGACGGCCAGCCGACACTCGGCGGCACCTGCCTGAACTGGGGCTGCATTCCGTCCAAGGCGCTGCTCGACGCATCGCACAAGTACGCCGAAGCGAGCGAGAAGTTCTCCGCCCTCGGCATCAACGTCGGCAGCATTGAAGTGGACGTGCCGCGCATGATCGCGCGCAAGGATTCGGTGGTGAACCAGCTCACCGGCGGCATTGCCTCGCTCTTCTCCGGCAACGGCGTCGACGCCCTCGCCGGCCACGGCCGGCTGCTCGCCGAGCGGAAAGTCGCGTTCACGCCCCGGGACGGCGAGGCGCGGGAGATTCAAGCCTCGAACGTGGTGCTGGCGCCCGGTTCCGTACCCATCGACATCCCGGCGGCGCCCTGCGACGGCGAGTCGATTGTCGATTCCAGCGGCGCTTTGGCATTCGATGCCGTGCCGCCGCGCCTCGGCGTGATCGGCGCTGGCGTCATCGGCCTGGAGCTTGGCAGCGTCTGGCGGCGGCTTGGTTCCGACGTCGTGGTGCTGGAAGCGTTGCCGGACTTCCTGCCGATGGTGGATCGGCGCATCGCCCGCGACGCCCTGCGCGAGTTCGCCCGCCAAGGTCTGGACATCCGCCTCGGGGCGCGGGTCGCCGCCGCACGGGCAGGCACCGACGGCGTTCAGGTTTCCTATTCGGACGAACAAGGCGACCACGACTTGACCGTGGACAAGCTGATCGTCGCCGTCGGGCGGAAGCCCTGTGTCGAGGATCTGCTCGCCGTGGATTCGGGCGTAACCGTAGACGAGAACGGATGCCTCGGCGTGGACGAGCAATGCGCCACCGACGCCCCCGGCGTGTACGCGGTGGGCGACGCGGTGCGCGGGCCGATGCTGGCGCACAAGGGCATCGAAGAAGGCGTCATGGTGGTCGAGCGCATCCACGGCGGCAAGCCGCTGGTGAACTACGACTGCATTCCATCCGTCATCTACACGCACCCGGAAGTCGCCTGGGTCGGCAAGACGGAGGACGAACTGAAGGCCGCCGGCGAGGCGGCCAACGTCGGCACGTTTTCCTTCGCCGCGACCGGACGCGCGCTGGCGGCCAACGACGGCACGGGCATGGTGAAGGTCGTCGCCGAAGCCGAGACCGACCGCATCCGCGGGGTGCAGATATTCGGCCCGCAGGCGAGCGAGCTGATCGGCCAGGCCGTCATCGCCATGGAGTTCGACGCCGCGGCGGAGGATCTGGCGCTCACCATGTTCGCGCATCCGACGCTCTCCGAGGCCGTTCACGAGGCGGCCCTCGGCGTCTCCGGCAACGCCATCCACATGGTCAACAGAGCCCGGCGCAACTGATGAATCTGCACGAATACCAAGCGAAGGAGCTGTTCCGGCAACACGGCCTGCCGGTCGGCGAAGGCAAGGCCGCGGCGACGCCGGACGAAGCGGCGGCGGCGGCACGGGAACTCGGCGGCGACGCCTGGGTGTGCAAAGTGCAGGTTCACGCCGGTGGCCGCGGCAAGGCCGGCGGCGTCAAGGTGCTGGACAGCCTTGACGCGGTGCGCGACTTCGCCGCGTCCTGGCTTGGCCGCCGCTTGGTCACGGTGCAGACCGGCGCCGACGGTCAGCCCGTCGCCAAAATCTTCGTCGAGCGCCCGGCGCGCATCGCCCGCGAACTCTACTTGGGCGCGGTGGTGGACCGTGCCAGCCGCCGCGTGGTGGTGATGGCGTCCACGGAAGGCGGCGTGGAAATCGAGCAGGTCGCGGCGCAGACGCCAGAGAAGATCATCCGCGCCAGCATCGATCCCGCCACCGGCGCGCAACCCTTCCAAGGCCGGGCGATGGCGTTCGCGCTCGGCCTCTCGGACAAGCAGGTGGGGCAATTCGCGGACGTCTTCCTGCGCCTTTCGCGGCTGTTCCACGAATGCGACTGTTCGCTGGTGGAAGTCAACCCGCTGGTGGTCACCGAGGACGGCGACGTGCTCTGTCTCGACGCCAAGATCAACGTGGACAACAACGCCCTCTACCGGCAGCAGGCGCTGGCGGCGCAGCGCGACTTGTCCCAGGAGGACGAACGCGAGGCCGAGGCCGGCAAGTTCGGCCTCAACTACGTCGCCCTCGACGGCAGCATCGGCTGCATGGTCAACGGCGCCGGGCTGGCCATGGGCACGATGGACCTCGTGAAGCTGCACGGCGGCAGCCCGGCGAACTTCCTGGACGTCGGCGGAGGCGCGACGGAAGAGGCCGTGGCCGAGGCGTTCAAGATCATCCTCTCGGACGCCGGCGTCCGCGCCGTGCTCATCAACATCTTCGGCGGCATCGTCTCCTGCAAGGTCATCGCCGAAGGCATCATCGCCGCCGTCAAGCAGGTGGGGGTCGAAGTGCCGGTGGTGGTGCGCTTCGAGGGCAACAACGCAGCAGCGGGCCTTGCCGTGCTGGCGGCGAGCGACCTTGCCATCGCCACCGCCGCATCCCTCGAGGACGCCGCGCGCCAGGCCGTCGCCGCGGCGAACGGAGACGGCGCACCCGATAGCGGGGCCTCCGAGGCGGCAGGGGGCAGCCGATGAGCATTCTCGTGAACCGCGACACGCGGGTGATCTGCCAGGGCTTCACCGGTTCCCAAGGCACCCTGCACAGCGAGCAGGCGCTTGCCTACGGCACCCAGCTGGTGGGCGGCGTCACGCCCGGCAAAGGCGGCAGCGCGCATCTGGGCCTGCCGGTCTTCGACACGGTGGCGGAAGCCGTGGCGCAGACGGAAGCCACGGCATCCGTGATCTACGTTCCCGCCCGCTTCTGCATGGATTCGATTCTGGAGGCGGTGGACGCCGGCATCGAACTGATCGTGTGCATCACCGAAGGCATCCCGGTACTCGACATGCTCGCCGTCAAGGCGCGCATCGACAACGCCGGCGCGCGCCTGATCGGCCCGAACTGTCCCGGCGTCATCACGCCCGGCGAGTGCAAGATCGGCATCATGCCGGGCGACATCCACCTGCCGGGCAAGGTCGGCGTGGTGTCGCGCTCCGGCACGCTCACCTACGAGGCGGTGAAGCAGACCACCGACCGCGGCTACGGGCAGTCCAGCTGCGTCGGCATCGGCGGCGACCCCATTCCGGGCACCCACTTCAACGACGTGCTGGCGCTGTTCGAGGCCGACGACGCCACGGAAGCCATCGTCCTGGTCGGCGAGATCGGCGGCAGCGCCGAAGAAGAGGCGGCTGCTTTCATTGCCGAACACGTCCGCAAGCCGGTCGTCGCCTACATCGCCGGCGCCACGGCGCCGCCGGGCAAGCGCATGGGCCATGCCGGCGCGATCATCGCCGGCGGCAAAGGCACGGCGGCGGAAAAGTACGCGGCGCTGGAAGACGCCGGCGTCGCCACGGTGCGGAGCCTGGCGGAGATCGGCAATGCCTTGGCGGCGAGCACGGGCTGGGACTGAAGCGACCGCAAGGAGGGCTTGAGGATCCAATGATGACTTGAACGCGACGACAGCCTGCTTGGATGTCCGAGCGACTCCCACGACACTGCCTGGGGCGGCAAGGCCGGCCCCCGGCGTTCCACTCACCCTCACGACCGCCGCGCACCGCCATGACCGAAACTGCCCAGACCCTCGGCTTCCAAACCGAAGCCCGCAAGCTGCTCAAGCTGATGATCAACTCCCTGTACTCGAACCGGGAGATCTTTCTGCGCGAGCTGATCTCGAATGCCTCGGACGCCATCGACCGGCTGCGCTTCGAGGCGCTCAAGGACGACGCGCTGATCACCGACGACGCCGACTTCCGCATCCTCGTGGAGTTCGACAAGGACGCGGCGACGGTGTCGATCCAGGACAACGGCATCGGCATGAGCCGCGCCGAGGTCGTCGAGCACCTCGGCACCATCGCCAAGTCCGGCACCGAGGAGTTCTTCTCGCGCCTGACCGGCGACCAGCGCAAGGACAGCGCGCTGATCGGCCAATTCGGCGTCGGCTTCTACAGCTCGTTCATCGTCGCCAAGGAGGTGGACGTGCTGACCCGGCGCGCCGGAGAGGACGAGGCAACGCGCTGGACGTCCAACGGCGAGGAAGAGTTCACGGTCGAGAGCGTGGAGTCGGCCCCTCGGGGCACCAAGGTGACCCTGCGCCTCAAGGACGACGCCCGCGAGTTCGCCGACGGCTTTCGGCTGCGCTCGGTGGTGCGCCGCTATTCCGACCATGTGGCGGTGCCGGTGCGGATGGCGAAGGAGCAGCAAGGGGAGGACGAGCAGGCTGCCGCCCCCGAACTCGAGACCGTCAACGCCGCCAAGGCGCTCTGGACCCGGCCGCGCAACGATGTCGGCGACGACGAATACAAGGAGTTCTACAAGCACATCTCCCACGACTTCGAGGACCCGGTGGCGTGGAGCCACAACAAAGTGGAAGGCAAGCTCGAATACACCAGCCTGCTCTACATTCCCAAGCGCGCGCCCTTCGACCTGTGGAACCGCGAACTGCCGCGCGGCCTCAAGCTCTACGTGCAGCGCGTCTTCATCATGGACGAAGCCGCGCAGTTCCTGCCGCTGTATCTGCGCTTCGTGCGCGGCATCGTCGACTGCGGCGACCTGCCGCTGAACGTCTCCCGCGAAATCCTCCAGGAGGACGACCGCGTGCGCACCATCAAGAGCGCCTTGACCAAGCGCGCGCTGGACATGCTCGGCAAGATGGACGCCGACGCCTACGGCGAGGTCTGGGACGAGTTCGGCCAAGTGCTGAAGGAAGGCGTGGGCGAAGACTTCGCCAACAAGGACGCGCTGCTCGGCCTGCTGCGCTTCGCCTCCACCCACGACTCGAATCCGGTTCCACGGGTGTCTCTGCGCGACTACATGGAACGGGCGTCTGCGGCCAAGGAAGACGTCCCCGCTACCGATGAAGCGGCGGAAGACCAGAAAGAGGCGGACTCTGGCACGGAGAGCCCGAAAGAGCAGCAGAAGATCTACTACCTGATCGCCGAATCCGATGCCGCGGCACGGCAGAGCCCGCACTTGGAGGTGTTCCGCAAGCGCGGCATCGAAGTGCTGCTGCTCACCGACCGGATCGACGAGTGGTGGATGTCCTTCGCCAACGAGTTCGAGGGCAAGGAGTTCCGCGACGTCGCCAGAGGCGAGCTCGACTTCGACGTAGAGGACGAAGAAGACGCCGACCAGGACTCGAAGGACGAGCCGGCAGACGCGCCGCTGCTCAAGCGCATGGCCGATGCGCTCGGCGACAAGGTGGAGAGCGTGCGCAAATCGTCGCGGCTCACCGACTCGCCGGCGTGTCTGGTGCTCGGCGAAGACGACGTCGGCCTGCAGATGCGACGCATCCTCGAAGCCACCGGGCAGGAAGCGCCGACCAGCAAGCCGCATCTCGAAGTCAATCTCGCGCACCCGCTGATCGCGCGCCTCGACGCCGAGGCGGACGAAGACCGCTTCGAGGATTTGGCGGCAATCGTCTTCGACCAGGCCGCCCTCGCCGAAGGCAACCCGATCGCCGAGCCGGGCGCCTACGTGCAGCGCATCAACAAACTGCTCCTGAATCTCATGGGCGAATAATGTCGCCGTGATATTGCTCCGCCGAATTAGGCGCGACTGTTCGGCGGAAAGCTCCTATTCCCGCCCACCAAGGCCACGGCCTTGCCTATCGTCCTGCACTCGTCGAGGGAACGCGGAAGAAAGAAAAGATGATCAGGACGATACTGGCAGACCATCACAGCCTGTTCCGAGCCGGCGTCGTGCGCCTGCTGCACGACACGAAGACCATCGACATCGTGGGCGAGGCGGAGGACGGCGAAGAAGCCGTTGAATTGGCTCGCAAACTCAACCCGCACGTGGTGTCGCTGGAAATCGCCATGCCGGGCATCGGCGGACTGGAAGCGGCGCGGCGCATCCTCGCCTCGGAATGCGGCGCCCAGGTGGTGATGGTGACGTGCGCGTGGGAGGCGCCCTATCCGGCCCAGGCGCTCCGCGCCGGCGCCTGCGGCTTCGTGACCAAGCGCTGCACGCCGGCGGAAATGGTGGCGGCGATCAAGCGCGCCCATGCCGGCAAGCGCTTCGTCAGCGCCGACATCGCCCAGCGGCTGGCCTTCCAATCCTTCGACGACGACGGCGTGTCGCCCTTCGAGCAACTCTCCGGGCGCGAGCTGCAAATCACGCTCATGGTCGTCAACTGCCTGCGCGTGAACGACATCTCGGCCAACCTGCACCTCTCCCCGAAGACCGTGAACAGCTACCGCTATCGCATCTTCGACAAGCTCAACGTCTCCAGCGACGTGGAGCTGGCCATGCTCGCGGTGAAGCACGGCATGATCAATCCGCTGCTGAGCACGACCGGCTGACGCGCTCAGCGCCGCGTGGCAAGGCGGTCGAAGATCATGGCGGCGGTCTCGCCATCCGCTCGCTTGCGAGGCCCATCCGCTACGGGTTCTTTCATGCGAGGGGCAGGCCCCTCGCGCTCCCCCGCTGAGGGCTCTCGCCAGCCGCAAACGCCGATGCCGAGCATGGCGGCGGCGAAGGCCGGCACGATTTCGTAGAGGTCGAAGACGCCGCCGCTCAGCTCGTGCCAGACCACGGTGGTGACTGCGCCGAGGAGCATTCCCGCGACCAGGCCGGCCTCGGTCGCGCGCCGCCAATAGAGGCAGGCGAGGACCGCCGGCCCGATGCTTGCGCCTAGGCCGGCCCAGGCGTAGGCCACCATCGAGAGCACTTGGCTGTCCGGGTCGGCGGCGATGGCGCCGGCGGCCAAGGCGATCACGACCACGGTGGCGCGGCTGGCCAGCAGCAAGTGCTTGTCCGAAAGCGACGCCGCGGCCGGGCGCACGACGTCTTCCACGAGCGCCGTCGCGGCGGTCAGCAATTGCGAATCGACGGTGCTCATCACCGCCGCGAGAACGCCGGCGACGACGATGCCGGCGATCCAAGGCGCGAGCAGCTCGCCGGCCAAGGCGATGAACACCGTCTCCGGGTCGTCGAGGCCGGCGCCGCCGAAATAGCCGCGCCCGCTGGCGCCCACGGCGATCGCGGCAACGCCGGCCAGGCTCATCCAGAGCAGATTGACGCGCCGCGCGCGCCCGACCGACGCCGCGGCGTCGATTGCCATGAAGCGCGCCAGCACATGGGGCTGCCCGAAGTAGCCGAGCCCCCAGGCCAAGGCGCCGATCAGCGCCAACGCGCCGATGCCGGGCGCCGCGACATCGACAACGGGCGCTGGCGCATGGAGGAACGCGAGCGCGGCCACGACGCCCAAGCTCAGCAGCATGAGCAGCGCCTGCACGAAGTCGGTCCAGCTCACCGCCAGGAATCCGCCGAGGGCCGTGTAGAGCAGCACCAGGACGACGCCGCTCCACAGCGCGACGGCGTAGTCGAGGCCGAGCACCGACTCGAACAGCTTGGCCGCGGCGACGAATCCCGCGGCGGTGTAGACGGCGAAGAAGAAGAGCACGAGCAGGGTCGCCACCAAGGCCGGCGCCCGCGTCCTCGCGGCGACGCGGCGGGCGAAGAACTGCGGCAACGTCACCGCGCCTTGCAGCCGTTCGCTGTAGTCGCGGAGCTTCGCCGCCACCAGGCGCCAGTTCGCCCAAGCGCCGCAGACCAGGCCGACGACGATCCACGCTTCGCCCAAGCCCAGCGCGAACACCGCCCCGGGCAGACCGAGCAGCAGCCAGCCGCTCATGTCCGACGCGCCGGCGGAGAGCGCCGCCACCGGCGCGGACAGCGAACGGCCGCCGATCATGTAGTCGTGCGCCGTGCTGGTGCGCTTCGTCGCGTAGAACGCGATGGCCGCGACAATCGCCAGATAGCCTATGAATCCAACCGCCATCGCCGCCTTCGCCGACTTGGGAATACCGCGGATCGAGTTTACTGGCACAATCCGCGCGCCGTGACGACGCCGAGCGCAACGGGCCTGATCGACGCCGCCTTGGAGCTCTGCCGGCGGCTGCTCGCGTTGCTGCCCCGGCGCAGCCCCGTCGATTGGTCGCGGCACTTGGCGGCGCGTTGGCAGCGCGACGCGCTCGGCGGCGAGTTCGCGCCCTTCGACCGCCTGCACGCCATCGACCTCGACGACCTGCTCTGCGTGGACGAGCAGAAGCGCCTTCTCGCCGCCAACACCGAGCAGTTCGTGCGCGGCTTCCCGGCCAACAACGCGCTGCTGTGGGGCGCCCGGGGCACTGGCAAGTCGTCGCTCGTCCACGCCCTCCTCAACCGCTATGGGAACAGCGGGCTGCGGCTCGTGGAAGTGAGCAAGGAAGCGCTTGCGGACGTGGCGGAGATTGCCGCCCGTCTGGAGAGCGAACCGTATCGCTTCCTGTTGGTTTGCGACGATCTCTCCTTCGAGGCCGGAGACGCCTCCTACACGGCATTGAAGAGCGCCCTGGAGGGCTCGGTGTTCACGCAGTCCGCGAACGTCGTCATCTACGCCACGTCCAACCGCCGCCACCTCGTGCCGGAACACATGGCCGACAATCTGGCGGCGCGGCACGTCGAGGGCGAGCTGCATCAGGCCGAAAGCGTGGAGGAGAAGATCTCGCTGTCGGACCGCTTCGGCCTGTGGCTCTCCTTCCACCCTTTCCGACAGGACGACTATCTCCTCGCCGCCCGGCATTGGCTGGCCCGGCTGGCGGCCGAGCACGGCGTGGCGGCGCCGTGGACCGACGACGTGCGCCAAGCGGCTCTGCGCTGGGCGCTGGCGCGCGGCGTACGCAACGGGCGCACCGCGCTGCACTTTGCGCAGCAGCACGTCGGCGATGCCTTGCTGCGTCCGGCCGACGCGCCCAAGGGCGCCGCGTCACCCCACGAATGAGTTGCTAGCGACATTGTGCCGGCTTAGAAAGACCTGGCGCTGGCGGCCATTGACCGGCTGAGAGCGGCTCCGGCAGCGGATGTCCGCCGCCGGCTGCTCCGAGGAGGCACCTTGGAAGAGGTCGGCGTCACCCGCCGCACCGTGTTCCGGTGGCAGCCGGTTTCGATTATGCTTCGCGTAGTTCGTTGCCGAAACGGTGTTTCCCAAGGATGCGTATCGCCGTGCCCAAGGAGACGCGGCCTGGCGAATTGCGTGTCGCGCTAGTTCCCGGCAGCGTCAAAAAGCTCTCTGCGCTCGGTTTCGACGTGATGGCGGAGACCGGCTTGGGTCTTGCTTCCGGCATGGACGACGACGCCTACCGGGCGGCCGGCGCGGACGTCGTCGCCGACATCGCCTCGGCGATCGTCTCGTCCGAAATCGTGCTGCGCGTGCGCCAGCCACGGCCAGAGGATGTGGACCTCCTCGCCGAGGGGGCCCTGCACGTGAGTTTTCTCGACCCCTTCAACAACAAGCCGCTCATCGAGCAGCTCGCGGCGCGCGGCGTGACGACCGTGTGCATGGAGATGGTGCCGCGCTCGACGCGCGCACAGAAGCTCGACGCGCTGTCTTCGCAGGCCAATCTGGCCGGCTACGCCGCGGTGATCGTCGCCGCGGCGCACTGTCCGCGCATCTTTCCCATGATGATGACGCCCGCCGGCACCATCGCCCCGGCGCGGGTGTTCGTCATCGGCGCCGGGGTGGCGGGGCTGCAGGCCATCGCCACGGCGAAGCGGCTCGGCGCTCGGGTGGAAGCCTTCGACACGCGCCCGACCGTCGCCGAGCAGGTGCAGTCACTCGGCGCCAAGTTCGTCGCCATCGACATGGGCGAGACGGGGCAGACCGAGCAGGGCTATGCCCGCGCGCTCACGCCGGAACAGCTCGAGCGGCAGCGGCAAGGCATGGCGCAAGCGGTGGCCCGCGCCGACGTCGTGATTACCACGGCGCAAGTATTCGGGCGGGCGGCGCCGCGCATCGTCAGCCGCGACATGGTGGCGGCGATGCGCCCAGGCAGCGTCGTGGTGGACATGGCCGTCGAATCCGGCGGCAACGTGGAAGGTTCGGCCATCGACGAGATCGTCGCCGTGGGCGGCGCCAAGGTGATCGGCCTCGGCAACCTCCCTTCGGAGGTGGCCTGCAACGCGAGCGAGATGTATTCGGCCAACGTCACGCATCTCCTGGAGGAGTTCTGGGACGCCGAGGCGTCTCGCCTGCACTTGGATCCGCAAGACGAGATCGTGGCTGGCTGCGTGGTTGCCCGCGAGGGCGGCATCGTCAGCGAGACGATTCGCAGCCTCTAGACGGGGCGGAAGACTTCGATGGAGCTGGTTCCCGTCTACCTCGCCTTCATTCTCGTGTTGGCCATCTTCCTCGGCTTCGAGCTGATCTCCAAGGTTCCGGCCACCCTGCACACGCCGCTGATGTCCGGCGCCAATGCCATCTCCGGCATCACCATCGTCGGCGCGCTGCTTGCCGCCGGCGCTGGCGGCCCGGGATGGCTTGCCACGCTGCTCGGCTGCACCGCAGTGTTCTTCGCCACCGTCAACGTCGTCGGCGGCTATCTGGTGACGGATCGGATGCTGGGGATGTTCCGCAAGCGCGGCGCAGACACAGAGCACAAGCGCAGCTCGCCATGAACGCCGTGGCGGTCAACATCGCCTACATCGCCGCCGCGGCGCTGTTCGTCTTCGGCCTGAAGATGCTCGGCTCGCCGGCCACGGCGCGGCGCGGCAACGCCCTCTCGGCCTCGGGCATGTTGATCGCCATCGTGGTGACGCTCGCCTCCAAGGGCGTCGTCGAGCTGCACTGGATCGCGGTTGCGGCTGCGGCCGGCGCCTTGGTGGGCGCTTTGGCGTCGCGCCTGGTCGCCATGACGGCGATGCCGGAAATGGTGGCGTTGTTCAACGGTTCCGGCGGCGTCGCCAGCCTGCTGGTGGGCGCTTCGGCGCTGCTCTCTGCCGATGGATCGTCGAGCAGCGGCCCGGGGGTGTTCACCGCCACCACGGTGTTCCTCTCGGTGATGATCGGCGGCGTCACCTTCACCGGCAGTCTGGTGGCTTGGGGCAAGCTGGCCGAGACGATTCCGAGCGGCGCGCTCACATTCGCCGGCCAGCGCTTCGTCAACGCGGCGTTGTTGATCGCGCTCTTGGCCTGCGGCGCGCTGTTCGTGCTCTCGCCGACGCCGGACTCGCCCTACTTCATCGCCGTGCTGGCCCTCGCCGGACTCCTCGGCGTGATGGCGGTGGCGCCGATCGGCGGCGCGGACATGCCGGTGGTGATCTCGCTGCTGAACAGCTACTCCGGCCTCGCCGCGTGCGCGGCGGGCTTCGCCATCAACAACAACGTGCTGATCGTCTCCGGTTCGCTGGTCGGCGCCGCCGGCATCATCCTCACCAACATCATGTGCAAGGCCATGAATCGATCCTTGGCCAACGTGCTGTTCAGCGGCTTCGGCGCCGTCAAGGCGGCGACCAAGGTGGACGGCGAGGCGAAGCCCATCAACGCCGAAGACGCCAGCCTGATCCTCGAAGCCGCGAGCGCGGTCACCTTCGTGCCCGGCTACGGCATGGCGGTGGCGCAGGCGCAGCATGTGGTGCAGGAACTCGGCGAGCTTCTGGAGCAGAACGGCACGGAAGTCACCTACGCCATTCATCCCGTCGCCGGCAGGATGCCCGGCCACATGAACGTGCTGCTCGCCGAGGCGAACGTGCCCTACGACCAGCTGGTGGAGATGGAGGACGTCAATCCGCGCATGGCGAACATCGACGTGGCGGTGGTGATCGGCGCCAACGACGTCGTCAATCCGTCGGCGCGGGAAGACCAGGCCAGCCCGATCTACGGCATGCCAATCATCAACGTCGACCACGCGCGCACGGTCTTCGTGCTCAAGCGCTCCATGGCCTCCGGTTTCGCCGGCGTGGACAACCCGCTGTTCGTCGGCGCGAACACGCGCATGTTGTTCGGCGACGCCAAGGCGTCCATCGCCGACGTGATCGCCAGTCTCAAGGGGTGACCCGTGCGCGTCCCCGAATGGCTCTTTCCGCTCGCCAATCGGGTCATGGCGCTGCTGCTGTGCTCGCCGCTGCACTTCTTGGCGAGCGGCAGCATCATGCTGGTTCGCTTCACTGGCCGGCGCAGCGGTGCGCGGCGGGCCACGCCCGTGCGCTATCTGCGCGAGAGCGAAAGCCGGCTGGTCTGCCTAACGAGCGGGCGCACGGCCTGGTGGCACAACTTCCGCGAGGCGGCGAGCGTGGAGCTGCAACTGGCGGGCCGGCGGGTGTCGGCCACCGCCGAGGCGTTTCCCGAAGCCGACGTGGAAATCGACGCCGTGCTGCGGCGAATGTTGGCGGCCCATCCAAGCGACGCCGCCTACCACGGCATCGACGCCAAACGCGGGCCGACGGCGGACGAAGAACAGCTGCGCCAAGCCGTGGCGAACGACGTGCTCGTCGCCTTCACGCTCGATGCGCGGCAGAGCGCTTGAGGCCACTTGCGCTTGCTCGAGCAAGCGGCTTCGTCCATGCAGGACTCCCTGGCCATCGCCACCGTTCCACGCTATCCCGGCGACTGGCAGGCCGCAGCGGCGGCTGGCCCCGGAACGACGCTGGCGCCGCAGTGGGTCGGCTGGAAGCGCATCCAATCCGCCGTCAATCCCGGCGACAAGGTCTTCCTGCTGTGCAACTTCGTGCAGGAGCGGCGGCTGGGGCAGTCGCTCGCGGAGTTGCAGGCGAAATGCACCCACGGCGCCGTGGTGCATGCCGTCTGCGAGGCGGTGCTGGCAGCGCTCGGCGACAGCGGCGAAGTCTGCTACGGCAACGCCGCATTGCAATCCTCGGACTGGGCGCAGCTGATGCAGCAGACCGGCGCCGGATTCCTCGAGGCGCACTACCGACGCCAAGGGAGAGACGTGCGGCAGAAGGACCTGCGCATGTTCCGTCGCCCGCGCAGCTTCGCCGGCGCGAACAAAGCAGCGGAATACGAAGACGCGGAGCGGCACTGCGTCGAAATCGACTTGCAGGAAGACAGCCTTTTGCACGAGCTGAGCGCTGGCGGCAGCCCCGGATTCCGCGTGACCGACTACGACTACCGGCGCACGGAGCGCTGCCAGAGCGACGTCGCGCACCGCTACGTCGTCAGCCGCGACGTTCTGGATGCGGACGTGGTCATCCACATCCCCAAGCTGAAAACGCACGAGAAGGTCGGCATCACCTGCGCACTGAAGGGCGTCGTCGGCATCGTCGGCAGCAAGGACTGTCTGGCGCACTATCGCTCGGGCGCCGCCGACCAAGGCGGCGACGAGTACCCAGGCCGAGGGACCTGGAGACGCTGGCAGAGCAGACTGCACGAGCGCTTGCACGCTGCGCAGCACGAGGGGCCGGGGTGGCAAGCGGGGCTGATGTTCGACCGCAATCTGGCGCGCGTGCTGGGCCGCTGCGGCGTCGTCTACGGCGGCGCCTGGCACGGCAACGACACTTGCTGGCGCATGGCCTTGGATCTGGCGCGGATCGTCCGCTACGCCGACCGCGAAGGGAACATGCGCGACGCGCCCCAGCGCGCCAACATCTGCCTCGTGGACGGCATCGTCGGCGGCGAAGGCCGCGGGCCCTTGTCGCCGACGCCGGTGTCTTCGCAAGTCCTGATGTTCGCCGAGGACCTTGCGCTGTGCGACCTCGCTGCGGCTCGGCTGATGGGCTTCGACCCCGAACGCCTGCCCTTGGTGCGGCGCGCCTTCGACCGCGCCATGCGCTACTGCGCGGCCGGCGTGGACGCCGAAAGCGCACGCTGCCGCTACGACGACGCGGACCTTGGAATCGACGACATCGAGCCGGTGCTTGGGCGCCCCTTCGAGCCGAGCCCAGCTTGGCGACGCCACCTGCTCGGATGACGGCCCAAGGGCCGGGCGCCGCACTGCGACGGGCGCAGTCGGTTTTCCGAGCGACGCGCCTGCGGCCGTTCTTGCAGCCGCTCCACGCGCTGAAGAACGGCGTTCTGGGCCTGCTTTCCGACAAGGCGTACTACGCGCTGATGTTCCGCTTCAATCACGGCTACGCCATGCCCTGGAATGATGCGCGGACGCTGAACGAAAAGATCCAATGGCTGAAGCTGAACGACCGCCGCCCGCACTACGGCGACTGGGCAGACAAGTGGACGGTGCGGAATCAGGTGGCGACACGCATCGGCGCGGAACATCTGGTGCCGCTGCTTGCTCGCGGCGCGCGCTTCGAGGACATCGACTGGCACGGCTTGACGCCGCCGTTCATGGTCAAGCCATCCCATCTGAGCGGCAGCACCCGAGCGTTCGCGGCTGGCGAACGCGTCGACTTGCGCGCCTTGGCCAGCGACTGCCGCCGCTGGCTGAAGCAGCGCTACGGACGGCGGAGCCGGGAGTGGCAGTACGGGCTGGTCGAACCATCCATTCTGGTCGAGGAACTGCTGGCCATGCCGGACGGCGCCGAGGTGCTGGACTACAAGCTGCACTGCCTGGGCGGCCGAGCGACGTTCATCCAAGTGGACTTGGACCGGCGCACGGCCCGCCGCCGCAACCTGTACGACCGCGACTGGAATCTGCTGCCCTTCACTTGGTCGATCTGCGTCGGCGACCGGCCGCTTTGGCCGAACGGCGCAGCGGTGGAGCAGCCGGCGCGGCTGGACGATCTGATCCGCCTGTCGGAAGCGTTGGCGGAGGGATTCCCCTACCTGCGCGTGGATTGGTACGTCATCGGCGCCGCGCTCTACTTCGGCGAGGCGACATTCCATCCAGGCGCCGGCTACGAGCGCATCCTGCCGTATTCCTGGGATGTGGCGCTTGGCCGGCAGCTCGTCCTGCCGCCGGCGCATCGCGCCTAGGGTCGCAAGGCGGTTCGCTCACACCGCGCCGGCGCTGCGCAGAGCCGCGATCTCCTCCTGGCCGTAGCCAGCTTCGGCCAGCACTTCGTCGGTGTGCTCGCCGAGATCCGGCGTGGGCGAGCGCACGGCGAACTCGGCGCCGGAGAGCTTGACGGGCTGCGCCACCAGTTCGATGTCGCCCAGCTTCGGGTGCTTCGCCGGGGCGGCCATGCCCAAGTGTTGCACCTGTGGATCGGCGAACACCTCGTCGATGGCGTAGATGTAGCCGGCCGGCACCCCGGCCTCGTTGAAGGCGGCGATCCACTCGCCGCTGGTGCGGGTGCGCGTGATGGCCTCGATCTCGACGTTCATGGCGTCGCGGTTCACCGAGCGGTTGCGGGGCGTGTCGTAGCGCGGATCCGTCAGCCAGTCTTCGCGCCCCATCGCGGCGCAGAACCGCTTGTAGATGGCGTCGCCGGTGGCGGCGATGTTGATGTGGCCGTCCTTCGTCTTGAAGACGCCGGTGGGGATGCCGGTGGGGTGGTTGTTGCCGGCCTGTTGCGGCACGTCCTTGTCGAGCAGCCAGCGCTCGGCTTGGAAATCCAGCATGGTGATCTGCGCTTCGAGCAGCGACGTGTACACCCATCGGCCTTCGCCGGTCTCGGCGCGGCCAACCAGCGCCGTTAGCACGCCCAGAGCGGCGAACAGGCCCGCGGAGAGATCGGCCACTGGAATGCCGGCGCGCACCGGGCCTTGCCCCGGCAGCCCGGTAATGGACATCAGCCCGCCCATGCCCTGGGCCACCTGATCGAAGCCCGGCAAGTTGCCGTAGGGGCCGTCCTGCCCGAAGCCGGAGATGCTGGCGTAGACGATGCCCGGGTTGATCGCCTTCACCGCTTCGTAGTCCACGCCCAGCCGGTGCTTCACGTCCGGCCGGTAGTTCTCGACCACCACGTCCGCGGTCTCCGCGAGCTTCATGAACACGCCCTTGCCAGCCTCGGACTTGAGATTCAGCGTCAGGCTGCGCTTGTTGCGGTGCAGATTCTGGAAATCCGGGCCGAGCCGCCCATCCCCCATCTGCCCATCGCCCCGCCCAGGCTGCTCGATCTTCACCACGTCCGCCCCCCAATCGGCAAGCTGCCGCACGCAGGTGGGGCCGGCGCGAACCCGGGTGAGGTCGAGGACTCTGATGTGGGCAAGGGGCAGGGGCATTGGCTGGCTCCGGCGAAGGCGCTAAGACACGGAGATTGTAGAACGGGCGGAACGGCCCATGCAGCGAAACCACGCCGCTGCGAACAGAACGCTGAGCGGCAAGACAGCGGCACCTTCCGCGCCCGCGCAAACGCCGGTGCTAGACTCTCCGCACGTCGCGCTGGCAGCCGTCGGCCAACCTCGAAACCGCACCACCTAGGAGCTTCTCAATGAAGGACGAAACCATTGCCATTCACGCTGGCTACGAGAGCGAGCCGACTACCCATGCGGTGGCGGTGCCGATCTACCAGACGGTGGCCTACGAGTTCGACGATGCCCAGCATGGCGCCGATCTCTTCAATCTGGCGGTGCCGGGGAACATCTACACGCGCATCATGAATCCCACCCAGGCGGTGCTGGAACAGCGCGTGGCGGAGTTGGAGCACGGGGTCGGCGGGCTGGCGCTCTCCTCCGGCAGCGCCGCGGTGAACTATTCGATCCTCAACCTCGCCGAAGCCGGCGACAACGTGGTGACGGTGCCGCAGCTCTACGGCGGCACGTACACGCTGTTCGCCCACATGCTGCCGAAGCAGGGCATCGACGTGCGCTTCGCCGAAGGCGATTCGCCGGCGGACTTGGAGAAGCTCGTGGACGACAAGACGAAGGCCGTCTTCTGCGAGAGCATCGGCAATCCGGCTGGCAACATCATCGACCTCGCGGCGGTGGCGGACATGGCGCATGCGCACGGCGTCGCCACCATCGTCGACAACACCGTCGCCACGCCAGCGCTCCTCAAGCCCGTCGACCACGGCTTCGACATCGTGCTGCACTCCATGACCAAGTACATGGGCGGCCACGGCAATTCCCTCGGCGGCGTGCTGGTGGACAGCGGCAAGTTCGCCTGGGCCGAGCACGCCGAACGCTATCCGATGTTCAGCACGCCCGAACCGAGCTACCACGGCGTGGTCTACGCGGAAGCGCTTGGGCCAGCGGCCTACATCGGCCGCGCCCGCACGGTGCCGCTGCGCAACACCGGCTCGGCGATTTCGCCGTTCAACGCCTTCCTCGTGATGCAGGGCATCGAGACGCTGAATCTGCGCATGGATCGCCACTGCGAGAACGCCCTTGCCGTCGCCAAGCACTTGCAAGGCCACGGGAAGGTGCAATGGGTGAGCTACGCCGGCCTGCCCGGCGACCGCTACCACGACCTCGCGCAGCGCTACATGGGCGGCAAGGCGTCCGGCATCCTCACCTTCGGCGTCAAGGGCGGCTTCGACGCTGGCGTGAAGTTCTACGACGCGCTCAAGCTCTTCAAGCGCCTGGTGAACATCGGCGACGCCAAGTCCCTCGCCTGCCACCCGGCCTCCACCACCCACCGCCAACTGACGGAAGAAGAGCAGGCGAGCGTGGGCGTCTCGGCCGAGATGATCCGCATCTCGGTGGGCATCGAGCACATCGACGACATCGTCGCGGACTTGGACCAGGCCCTCGATCAAGCCTGAGCGGCCGCCCTCGGCGCACGGGGCCGGCACCCGCCGAAGTCAGTCTGCGGTGTCGAGGGCGTTCTTCAGTTCGGCAAGAAACAGCGCCGTGTCTGCGAAGTAGTTGGGGTAGGCGCGGCGCAAGGTGTCCACGGAGTCCACGCGCACCAGCACGGTCTGCGCGCCGGAGAAGCGGTGGATGGCGCTTTCCACTTCCTCGTAGGCGCGGATCGCCCGAGATGTACTCCGCCGGCAGGCGTTCCATGCGGTCGAGGTCCAAGTCGTCCACCGGTCGTCCACCCAGGGATCGCCGAGCAGGCGGACGAGGCCCACGACCATGGGCTTGTGCGAGAAGAGCCGCTTTCATGCGAGGGGCAAGCCCCTCGCGCTCCCCCGCTGAGGGCTCTTGTTGGCCGGGTCGCTTTGCAGTGTTTTGTCTTGCCATGGGCGGCACTGTGCGCCAGCGGCGAGTCGGCGCGAAACGGACAAAGGCTGAAATTCATGTGCGAGATCGCCCATGCCGGCGCCGCCAATGTCGCACATCCTCGCGTCACTTTTTGTTGTAACCCGCCGGCAAATGCTGTCCCCTTGGGGACGCTTGCAGACGTGGATACTTTCGCCCGCTGCGGGCGTCGTCGATCGTGAAGCGCCGGGCCAAGTGTCGGGCGAGCCGTGGGAGCGGTGAGATAATGCCGGCCATGGCCGCCCTCGACGCATTCCATCCCGAGAGCCGGCGCTGGTTCGAGGCCGCGTTCGGAAAGCCGACGGAGGTGCAGCGGCGCAGCTGGCCGCGCATCGCCGCTGGCGAGCATCTGCTGGTCACGGCGCCGACCGGCAGCGGCAAGACGCTGACGGCGTTCCTGTGGGCAATCGACGCCTTCGCCACCGGCAAGTCCGAGCCCGGGGCGACGCGGGTGCTCTACGTGTCGCCGCTGAAGGCGCTCAACAACGACATCCGCGCCAACTTGACGGAACCCATCGCCGGCATTCGCGCCGGATTCGCCGCCGCCGGGCTCGCGTTTCCCGAGCTGCGCGTGCAGACGCGCAGCGGCGACACCGACCCAGGCGACCGGCGGCGCATGCTGCGGCGTCCCCCGGAACTGCTCATCACGACGCCCGAGAGCCTGGGCCTGCTGCTCACCACCGTGCGCGGGCGGCAGGCGCTGTCCACGGTGGAGACGGTGATCGTCGACGAGATCCACTCGCTGGTGGAGAACCGACGGGGCGCGCAGCTCATGCTCGGCCTCGAGCGCTTGGTCGAGCTCGCTGGCGAGTTCCAGCGCGTGGCGCTGTCGGCCACGGTGCGCCCGTTGCAGCTCGTCGCCGACTACGTGGGCGGCAAGGATGCCGACGGCCGGCCGCGCAAGGTCGGCGTCGTCGACGCTGGCGGGCCACGGCGCATGGCGTTTCGCGTGCGCTTCCCGGAAGCGGCGCGCACCGCCGCCGACAACGGCCAGAAGGTCTGGGAACCGCTCGCGGAGGCGTTTCGGGAGATCATCGACGGCAACCGCTCGACGCTGCTCTTCGCCAACAGCCGGCGCATGGCCGAGAAGATCGCCCTCAAGCTGAACGAGGACGAAACGCCGCCGCTGGCCTACGCCCACCACGGTTCGCTGGCGCGGGAAATCCGCGCCGAAGTGGAGGGCCGGCTCAAGCGCGGCGACCTCAAGGCCATCGTCGCCACGAGTTCGCTGGAGATGGGCATCGACATCGGCGACCTCGACGAAGTGGTGCTCGTCCAGTCGCCGCCCTCCATCGCGGCTGCCGTGCAGCGCATCGGACGCGCCGGCCATCGCGTCGGCGAGACCAGCCGCGGCGCCCTGTTCCCCACCCACGCCAAGGACTTCCTGGAAGCCGCGGTGCTTGCCAAGGCCGTGCGCGAAAGCGACATCGAGCCGTTGCGCCCGCTGCGCAATGCCCTCGACGTGCTGGCGCAGACCATCGTCTCCTGCTGCGGCACCGAGGAGTGGCGCACGGACGACCTGTACCGCGTGCTGGCGCGCGCCGCCCCCTACGCCGACCTGCCCCGGGAACACTTCGACCTGGTGGTGGAAATGCTCGCCGGACGCTACGCCGGCACGCGCATCCGCGACCTTCGCCCGCGCTTGGCGTTCGACCGCGCGAGACAAACGGTGAAGGTGCGCCCAGGGGCGTTGTTCGCGCTCTATACCTCCGGCGGCACGATCCCGGACCGCGGCTACTTCACGCTGCGCCACGCCGAATCCGGCGCCGTCATCGGCGAACTCGACGAGGAGTTCGTCTGGGAAGCGACCGTCGGCCAAACCTTCAGCCTCGGCGCCCAGACCTGGCGCGTCCAGCGCATCACCCACAACGACGTGCTGGTGCAGACGGCGCGGCCGACCGGCACCGCGCCGCCGTTCTGGCGCGCCGAGGCCATCAACCGCAGCTTCCACTTCTCGCAGCGCATCGGCGCGTTCCTCGAGAATGCCAACGCGGCTCTGGCGGAGCGCGACGGCGAGCGCGTCGCCGCGGCGCTGGAGCGCCTCGGCTTCGAGCCGTGCGCGGGCGCCGAACTGCTGGACTACCTGCAGCGGCAGCGGGAGGCGACCGGCTGCGATCTGCCGCACGGCGGCCATCTGCTTGTGGAGCACGTGCGCAGCGGGCCCGGCGGCTACGACGGGCCGGATCGGGAGCGGCAGATCGTGCTGCACACGCTGTGGGGCGGGCGCGTCAACCAGCCGCTGGCGCTGGCCCTCGGCGCCGCCTGGCGGCAGCGCTTCGGCACGGAGGTCGATGTCTACGCGGACAACAACGCCGTCGCCCTGCAGGTGAAGGAAGAAGAAGAGGTCGCGCCGGAGTTGCTGCTGAGCCTGGTGACGCCAGCCAACTTCGAGGCGCTTCTGCGCCAATCGCTGGAAGGATCGGGCTTCTTCGGCGCGCGCTTCCGCGAGTGCGCCGGGCGCTCGCTGCTGCTCACCAAGCGCAGCTTCAAGCAGCGGATGCCGCTGTGGATGACGCGCCGCCAGGCGAAGAAGCTGTTGGGGGCAGCCATGCCCCACGACGACTTTCCGGTGCTGTTGGAGACGTGGCGCACCTGCCTCAAGGACGAGTTCGACCTGCCGGCGGCCTTCGAGATGCTCCAACGGCTGGCCTCCGGCGAGCTGCGGTGGTCGTTTGCCGACTGCGCCGTGCCGAGTCCGTTCGCCGCCGACCTGGCCTTCGGGCAGATCGGGCGCTACATGTACGCCGACGATGCGCCCTCGGGCGAACACGCGGACCGCTCGCGGCTGTCGGACGATCTGATTCGCCAGGTGGTCTTCGAGGAGTCGCTGCGGCCGAGGATCGCCGGCGCGGTTGTGGCGGAGTTCGAGTCGAAGGCGCAGCGCACGCGGGACGGCTACGTTCCGGTCGGCGAGGACGAACTGCGCGAGTGGGCGAAGGAGCGCGTGGCGATTCCGATCGGCGAGTGGTTCGCCGGCGTGCCAGAACCGGCGGGCTTGCAGCGCGTGGTCGTAAACGGGGGCAGCTTTCTGGTGCATGCGGAAATCGCCCTCGGCGATGCGCCGCTCCGCCAAGCGGCCGAGATTCTGCAGTTCTACGGCCCGCGCCGCGCTTCGGAAGCGGCGCAGCTGCTGCCGTTCCCGGCGGCGCAGGCGTCGGCGCTGCTGCGCGAGCTGGTGGACGCTGGGGCCTTGGTGCAGGGACGGCTGTTGGCGGATGCGGAAGACGAGTGCTACTGCGACGCCGAGAATCTGGAGACCCTGATCCGCTTCCAGCGCGCCGCGTCGCGCCCGGCCTTCGCCCCGCGGCCGGCCACCGACCTCGCTCCCTTTCTGGGGCGCTGGCACGGCTTCGGCCGCGTGGACGCGACTGTGGACGCGCTGGAGCGCTTGCGCGGCTACGTCGCGCCGGTGGGATTCTGGCTGGACGAGGCGTTGCGGCCACGGGCGGAGCAGCACGGCGGCGCCGCGAACGCATTGGAGAACGCCGCCGCGCACGAGGGGCTGGCATGGCGCGGACGCGGCAAGGAGTCGATCGCGGTCGGCTTCCGCGAAGACTTGGCATTGCTCGATCCGCCAACAATTGGTGCCGCCAGCGCCGATGGCGAGAGCACATGCCCGGTGTCGGCGTTGTTCAAGGATCCGCTTGCCCGCTACACCTTCACCCAATTGCTCGACGAGTCGCGCCGCTCGGCGCAGGGGCTCGACGCGCCGGAGGCGCTGAACGACGCGTTCTGGGAGGCGGTGTGGGAAGGCCGCATCGCCGCGGACGGGTTCCAGGCGCTCACCGCGGGACGGGAACGGCGCTTCTGCCTCGGCTCCCGCGCCGCAAAACCGCAGGGCCCGACGCCAAGGGCGCGGCGGCGCAACGCGGCGCGGGCGCATGCAAGGGGCGCGGCCTTGGGCTGGCCCGGGGCGTGGCATCGAGTCGATGCGCCGAGCGAAGCCGCCGCCGGCGATCAGGAGTTGCCCGACGAAAGCCGCATCGGCCGGCTCGAAGAAGACAAGGAGCGGTGCCGGATGCTGCTCGACCGCTACGGCGTGTTGTGCCGCGAGCTGGCCAACCGGGAAGGCGGTGCCTTGCGCTGGGCGGCGGTGTTCCCGGCGCTGCGGCTGATGGAACTTGCCGGCGAAGTCGTGGCCGGCTTGTTCTTCGAGGGGCTCTCAGGCCCGCAGTTCGCCCTGCCGCAGGCGCTGCGCGAGCTGGAGCGCTTGCAGGTCGCGGAGCAGTCGTTCTGGATCAACGCCTTGGATCCGGCGTCGCCGTGCGGCCTCGGCTTGCGCGGCAGCGACCTGCCGGCGCGCCGGCTGGCGAACCACCTGGGCTGGTACGAGGGCAAGCTGGCGCTGGTTTCCGAGAACTTCGGTCGGCGGCTGGCGATTCGCCTCGAACCAGATTCGCCCGGGCTCGACTTCCTGCTGCCGAATCTCGTCGTTGTGTGCCGCGCCCGCAGACGCCTGGCCACCGAGACCATCAACGGCGCGCCGGCGCGCCGCAGCCCCTATCTGCCGGCGCTGGCGAGACACTTCAAGGTGGCGACCGACCACAAGAGCGTGTACTTCGAGGCGCCTTGAGCGCTGGGCTTCGCGTTGGGGATGGCGTCAGAGGACCCGGCCGTCGCAGTAGACCTTCTCGCCGGTGATGTAGATGTTGCGGTCGGAGACCAGAAAGCGCACCACGTTGGCCACGTCTTCCGGCTGGCAGACCTTGCCGAAGGGCATGGACGCATCGAGTGTGCGCATGTCGGTGACGCCGGCGGTGGCCTTCATCAGCCGCCGGCCCATCTCGGTTTCGACCAGGCCAGGGGCGACGGTGTTGACGCGAATGCCGTTGTCGCGCTCTTCCCGCGCCAGCGTCACCGCGAGGGCCTCCATCGCCGCCTTGGCCATGTTGTAGGGGCCGCCGTTCGCCGCCAGACCACGCGAGGCGACGCTGGAGATCATCACGATGTCGCCGCGCGGCAACTGGCGCATCTTCGGGATCACCAGCTTCGAGAGGTAGTGCGAGCCGAAGGCGTCGATGGCCACGACCCGGCGCAGCTCGGCCGGGTCCGTGTCCACCACCGACAGGCCGCGGCTGGCGATGCCGGCGTTGTTGACGAGGATGCTTACCGGCCCCAGCTCCTGCTCGACCATGGCGACCATTTCCTCGGCGCGGTCGAAGTCGTCGATGGTGGCCAGATACATGCGCGCGTTGCCGCCAAGCCGCGCGATGTCGTCGACGGTGGCGCGCGCCGCTTCCTCGTTGCGCCGGTAGTTCACGGCCACCGCGGCGCCGTCGGCGGCGAGCGCCAAGGAGATGGCGCGGCCGATGCCGCGGCCGCCGCCGGTGACGAGGGCGACGCGGTCGGTCAGCGACATGGCCGCTTTGGCGCAGAGCAGGACGCTGCAAGACTCCAGCCGAACCGGCGCTCGGCGGATGCGGCAGACGGAACCGGCACGGCGCCTATTGCCCCCGGAAGGCCGGGTCGCGCTTCTCCAAGAACGCCTTCACGCCCTCGGCGTGGTCCTTGGTGCGTCCGGCTTCGGCCTGCATTCGCGCTTCGAGGTCGAGCTGCTGCTCGTAGGCGTTGTGCCAAGTGGCCCAGTACAGCCGCCGGATGAGGGTGAGCGACTTGGCGCCGTCGGCGAGCTTGGCGGCGATGTCGAGGGCGCCGGCCAGCAGCGCGTCGTTGTCGTCGTAGAGGCGGTTGACCAGGCCCCACGCTTCGGCCTTCTCGGCCGGCAGCCGTTCGGCGAGGAGCGACAGCTCCATTGCGCGCCCCCAGCCGACCATGCGCGGCAGCATGAACGTGGCGCCGCCGTCGGGCACGAGGCCGATGCGGGCGAATGCCTGCAGGAAGAAAGCGCCCTTGGCGGCGCAGACGATGTCGCCGAGCAGCGCGAAACTCATGCCGACGCCGGCAGCTGCGCCGTTGACCGCTGTGACCATCGGCATGTCGAGGTCGCGCAGCGTCAGCAGCAGCGGGTGGTAGGCCGTGCGCAGCGACGCGCCGGCGCCGTCCCCGCGCCCGCCGCGGTCGGCCAGATTCGCGCCGGCGCAGAAGCCGCGCCCGACGCCGGTGAGCAGCAGGCAGCGCGCGCCGTTGTTCGGATCCTGGATTTCGCGGATGGCCGCGTTCAGGCCCTCGAGCATGTCGGCGCCGACGGCGTTCATCACCTCCGGGTGGTTGAACTTGAGCACGGCCACCTTGCCCTCGAAATCGAGAACGACCTTGTTGAAATCCAATTGACCTTCCTTTTTCTTTTCTACGGGTTCGTCCCTCGCGTTCCAGCGACCCTTAAGCGGCGGCGCTCGGGCGGCTGGACACGGCGGCGTACCAGCGCTTGATGTGCGGATGTTCGTCGGCGGCGCGGATCTGAATCCACTTGGCGAAGTCCACGACGCACAGCGCGGTGATGTCGGCGACGCTGTAGGCGCTGCCAGCGACGAACTCGGAGTCGTCGAGGGTGGCGTTCAGCCGCTCGAAGAAGCGCTGCGCCGCGGCGCGTCCCCGCTCCACCAGGCCAGGCACCGACGGCACGCCTTCGCTGCCGGAAATGGAGCGGTTGGCGAACGCCGGATTGCCGTTGCGGAAGGCATCCGCCACCGCGCTCATGCCGTCGAGTTCCATGTGCCGTTCGGCGGAGGCGATGGTGGCCTTGGACTTCGCGTCCGTGCCGAACAGCGGCGGGTCGGGATGTTCGGCCTCGAAGTACGTGCAGATGGCCACCGACTCGTCGATCACCGTGCCGTCGTCGAGCACGAGGGTGGGCAGCAGACAGCGCGGATTGACGGCGCGGAACGCGGCGCCGAGATTCTGCCCGCTTGGGATGTCCACCTGTTCGGTCTCCACCTCGATGCCCTTTTCGGCGAGGAAGATGCGTACTCGGCGCGGGTTCGGCGCCATCTTGAAGTCGTAGAGTTTCATCGGCTGTCCAGCGGCAAAGATGGGCGAACCATACAACGGGGCGTCGATTCCAGTACAGTGGCGCCCATGACGCTCGGCGCCGTCGTCATTCCGCTGGTCGCGTTGGCTGTCTGTTTCGGCGGCATGTGGCTGGCTTGGCGGCTGGTGAACGGTGCCGCGCGCGAGGGCGGCGAGACGCCGGACGTTCCGCCGCAAGCGGTTCCGATGCAGGCGCGGCCGGCCCGCCGCGTCGGCATCGGGCGGGTCCTCGCCTTGGCGGCGATGACGCTCGGCCTCGGCGGCATGGCCTTGATCGCGGCCCGCTTGGCCGGCGCCGATGCGCCGCTCCTCGTGGCCGCCGCCGTTGCGATTGGCTTCGCCCTGCTCGGCGCCGGGTGCCTCGCGCTGCTGTCGCGGCGGCAACGTCTCGAAGACATCGAAGAAGGCGGGCGGTGAGCGACGCCGACCGCCGCAAGTGGGACGAACGCTACCGCCAAGGTGCCTATTCGGCACGGCCTTGGCCAAGCGCCTTCCTCGAAGACTGCGCGGACCTGCTGCCGACGACCGGCCGCGCCCTCGACTTGGCCTGCGGCGCTGGTCGAAACGCCCTGTTCCTGGCGCGGCGCGGGCTGACGGTGGATGCCGTGGACATCTCCGCCGAAGCCTTGGCGCGAGGGCGGGCGGCGGCTGGCGACCTGCCCATCCGCTGGCTGCGGCGGGACTTGGACGACGGCTTCGACGCGGGTTGCCGCTACGACGTGATCGTGAACATCCGCTATGTGAACGTGCGTCTGGTGGAGGGGCTCCGCGGCGCATTGCGCGACGGTGGCCTGCTGATCGTCGAGCAGCACTTGGAGACGGCGGAGGAGGGCGTAATCGGGCCGACGAACGCCGCCTACCGGGTCTCCGCGGGAGATCTCGCGCGGCTTGGGCGCGGGCTCGCCATCGAGCGCTGCGAAGAGGGTCTGTTCGTCGATCCCGACGGCGGCAAGGCCGCGCTGGCGCGGCTCGCGGGACGCAAGATGCCGCGGTGAGCGGCACATCGGGCTTGACGGGCTAGGGAGAGCGCGTACAGTACGCGGCCTTCGTGGGGCAAGCGCCCAACGGGCCGTGCCAACGCAAGAGGCCAGGTAGCTCAGTCGGTAGAGCAGCGGACTGAAAATCCGCGTGGCGGCAGTTCGATTCTGCCCCTGGCCACCAACGCTTCGCCTTCGACACATGCGCCCGCCAGCGGTGCACATGGCATGGCTTTCAGCCGCTTGGTCTCGTTGCGGCAGGAAACGTCGCCTCCTGCTCGCGCATCGTGCGTCGCCAGCTCGCGTAGCCCCACACGGCCATGGGCAGGTAGAGCGCGTAGAGCAGGGCGTACCAAGGGAGGTCCTGGGCGAAGTAGAGCGGCACGGAAACGACGTTCACGGCAAACCAGAGGACCCAGTTCTCGAGCAGCTTGCGCGCCGTGAGCCACATCGCCGCGAGGCTGAACAGCAGCACGCCGTTGTCCCAGTACGGATGCGCGGCGTCCGTGTGTTCGGCGAGCAGCCAGCCGAGGCACGCGGAGCCGATGGCGCAGGCGACGACCAGCACCGCCATGGCCCGGCCGCTGGCGCGGGCGACCGGCAAGTCGTCGCGCTGCTCGCCGCCGAACAGCCAGTGGTACCAGCCGTAGAGATTGAGCGGCAGGAAGCCGATGACGTGCAGCGTCAAGTTGGCGTAGAGCCGCGCTTCGACAAGCTGCGGAATCGTCACGAGAACGTAGGCGACGCCCAAGGGCCAGGCGAGGAGCTTCTCGCGCACCAGGCAGAGCACCACCAGCACGCCGAGCGCCGCGCCGACGTATTCGTCCGCCACGAGCCAATAGCGCAGGAGTTCGGACATCGATGGCGCATCCCCGCAAAACCGCAGGCACTCATTCTCGCACCTCGAACGAGGCGAAAAGTTGGCGCTGATGAGAGTGTGTCGGCAAGTTGCGACGAACCAGGGGCCAGCGACCACTCGCGGTGGATGGTCGCCCTCCGAACGCCGCAGCGCCGCCTCCAACTCCGCGACGCGCCCTTAGTCGCCCGATCTGCGTTACGCTTGGTCGCTCAAGGGATTGGGTTTGCGGTGCCGCGGCGCATCGAGCCGGATCGGGAGGCGCCGAGTGCTCCGACACTTTCTCGTGCCCGAGGCGGACCAGGTGGTCGTCTCCGAGGCGAACGCCCGCGCTGGCATCCAGGCGCTCTTCGAGTCGGTCGGGATGGCGCCCGAGGATGCCGCGCTCTGTACCGACGTGCTCATCGTCGCCGATCTGCGCGGCTGCGAGAGCCACGGCATCTCCAACATGGTGCGCCAGTACCTTCGCGCCTACTCCCAGGGCGCAATGAACCCGGCGCCCAACGTCAAGACCCTCCACGAATCGCCGGTGAGCGCGACCCTCGACGCCGACCGCGGCATCGGCCTGCAGGTTGGGCCCCGCGCCATGCGCATCGCCATGGAGAAGGCCGAGCAGTTCGGCATCGGCGCGGTGGGCGTGCGCAACTGCGGCCATGTCGGGATGCTCGCCTACTACCCGCTGATGGCGATAGAGCAGGACATGATCGGCGTCTGCATGGTGTCCGCCGGCGGCGGCATCATGGTGCCGACCTTCGGTTCGGAGACCGTCTTCGGCACCCATCCCATCGCCTGGGCAGCGCCGGCGCAGGACCTGCCGCCGTTCGTCTTCGACGTCGCCACCACGCAAGTGGCCGCCAACAAGCTGGGCTTGGCGAAGCGCATCGGCTCCAAGCTGGAGCCCGGCTGGATCGCGGACCTCGACGGCAAGCCCATCATGCAGGCCGTCGATGCGCCGGACTACGGCAGCTTCTACATGCTGCCCTTCGGCGGCACCCGCGAGAACGGCAGCCACAAGGGCTTCGGCTTCGCCGCCATCGCCGACATCATGGCCGGCATGTTGAGCGGCAACGGCCCCGGCTTCGTCGCCGGCGGCGAGCGGCACTCGCAGTTCGTCATGGCCTTCAAGATCAGCGCCTTCGTGGACGTGGCGCAGTTCAAGCGCGACATGGACGCGCTCTTGGGCAGGCTGAGCGGAATGACGCCGGCGCCGGGCTATGAGCGCGTCTACTACGCCGGACTCATCGAGCACGAGGAGGCGCGGCGGCGCAAGGAAGATGGCATTCCGTACCACCGCGAGGTGGTCGAGTGGTTCAACGGCGCTTGCGCCGAATCGAACCTGAACCTTCGCTGGCCATGATGGACATGATGGCCAAGCTCGCGCCCGCGGCAGAACGCGCATGAACCGCTGGCGCGGCAGGCATCGCGCATGAGCGAAGCGCCGCGCAAGCGTCTGGTCGTCGCCAAGTCCGGCCTGTGGGCGGGCCTGCATCCGGGCATGGCCGTGGCCTCCAAGGGCATGGTGCTGGCGTTCGTGGTTTTCACGGTGCTGAACGTGGACGGCGCCGGCGTGGTCTTCGCCGCGGTGCGGCGCTGGATCGAGGCGACGCTCAGCTGGTACTACGTCCTCACCATCTGCGTGATGCTGTTCGCCTCGGCGTACTTGATGGTGAGCCGCCACGGGAGCGTGCGCCTGGGCGACGACGACGCCCGCCCGGAGTTCAGCACGTTCTCTTGGCTGGCGATGCTGTTCTCGGCCGGGCTCGGCATCGGCATCCTGTTCTTCTCCATCTACGAGCCGCTGTTCTACTTCGACACCGAGCAGACATCCGGCTATCCCAACAACCCCCACGCGGACCACGCCGGCGCCGCGCTCTTGGACGAGCGGCGGGCCGCGCATGCCATGCGCGTGACCTATTTCCACTGGGGCTTCCACGCCTGGGCGGTGTACGTGGTGGTGGGACTGTGCCTGGGCTACTTCGGCTTCCGCAAGAAACTCCCCCTGACGCTGCGTTCCGCGCTGTATCCGCTCATCGGCGAGCGCATCTACGGGCCCCTGGGACACGCGGTGGACCTCCTGGCCGTGTTCGGCGCCGTGTTTGGCATCGCCACCTCCCTCGGCCTCGGGGCGAAGCAGATGGCGGCCGGGCTGGACGTGCTGTTCGGCATCGATCCGTCGCTGCTGACGCAGGTCGTGCTCATCCTCGGCATCTCGGTGGCCGCCACGCTCTCGGCGGTCTCCGGCATCGGCCGCGGCATCCGCATCATTTCCGAATGGAACATCTACATCAGCATCGTGCTGCTGGCGTTCTTCCTCTTCTTCGGGCCCTTCGAGTGGCTGATGGGATTCTTCGCCACGACGGTCGGCGAATACCTCTGGAACCTGGTGCCGATGGGCTTCTGGACCGCCGCCTCGCCCGGCAACGCGGCGTGGCAGGGCGATTGGACGGTCTTCTACTGGAGCTGGTGGTTCGCCTGGGCGCCCTTCGTCGGCATGTTCATCGCGCGCATTTCCCGAGGCCGCACCATCCGCGAGTTCACGTTGGGCGCGATCTTCGTGCCAACGGCGATGGGCGTGGCGTGGATCTGCATCTTCGGCGGCAACGCCCTGCACATGGAACTCTACGCGCCGGACGGCGCCGGCAGCGCCGGCCTGCTCGACCTCGTGCGCGGCGGCCAGCCGGAAGCCGCGCTCTATGCCACCATCGACGCGGTGAGCGACATCGGCTGGCTGACTTGGACAATGGCGGCGCTCGCCACCTTCCTGCTGGCCACCTGGTTCATCACCTCCTCGGATTCCTGCACGCTGGTGGTGGCGACCATGCTGAGCCTCGGCGACGACCACCCGCCGCAGCGCTTCCGGGTGATTTGGGGCACCGTGGCCGGGCTGGTCTCCGCCGTGCTGCTCGTCGCCGACGGCCTGCAGGCATTGCAGGCGGCCTCCATCGCCGCCGCCCTGCCAGTGAGCGTCGTGCTGCTGGCGATGGTGTTCGGCGTGCTGAAGTCGCTCGCGGAGGATTCCTCGGCTGCGTAGCCGTGGCAGGAGCGGTTCCTCGCGTTACGGACTGTCGGGCGCGGGGAAGGCTCGAGGCGTCGCCAAGGACGGCGTAGCTCCTTTCCCGGGAGGGTGGCGTTACTTCAGCGATGCGCCGGCCGCGCTGTACAAGCCGTTGCGCTGGATGTAGTCCCAGACTTGGCGCGGGAGCAATGCGCCCGTGGCGTCGCCGCGGGCGATGGCGCGGCGTACCGCGGTGGCGGAGACGTCGAGCATCGGCGCGTCGAGGAAGTGGACGCCGCCGCTTCTGCGCGAACCCAGGCAGGCCGCCGCGTCCACGACGTCGAAGCCTCGCGGCGGGCGGGCGCGTGGACTGCCCGGGCGCTCGAAGACGAGCAGATTGCAGAGCGACGGCAGCTGCTCGGCGCGATGCCAAGTCTCCAAGGCGTCCAAGGCGTCGCCGCCGATGCACCACACGACCGAGGTGTGCGACTCGGCGTTTCGAGGCGCTTGCGGGCCGGCGAGCTCGCGCAGCGTGTCGACCGCATAGGATGGGCCAGGGCGGTCGATCTCGAGGCGCGACACGGCAAGGTCTTCGCCGTCGGCGGCCAGTTCCAGCATGCGGAAGCGCCGCGCCGCGCTCGCCAGCGGCGGTGGACGATGCCAAGGCCGAGCCGCCGGCAGCAGCGTGACGTCGACGCCGCCGAGCGCTTCCCGGGCGACCCGGGCGGCGTGCAGATGGCCGAGGTGGACCGGATCGAAAGTGCCGCCGAAGACCGCCATGCAAGCGGGTCTTGCGCGCTGCTGCGTCACAGGCGGGCAGGCGCCGCTAGCGGATGCCGCCACCGTTCAGCCGCGCAGCTTCGCCACCAGGCGGCCGATTGCGGCGAGCCGTTCGCGGGCGTCCTGCATCTGCAGCAGTTCCTGCTTGCGCACCGGTTCCAGAGGCAGCAGCTCGGTCAGCCGCCAACTGACCGAGCGGGCGTCGTCGTAGTCCACGCCAAGCCCGAGCTGCTGCACGAGGGGATGCTTGACGAGCACGCGCAGCGTCTCCACTAGCGGCTTGAACTCGTCGTCCAAGGGCGACGGCGGTTCCTCCGGCAGAAACTCCGCCTCGGCCATCGTCAGGTGATCCGGCGCCTGCCAGGAGCGCAGAATGCGGAACTTCTCCTTGCCGACGCAGACGATGCCCAGCATGCCGTTCGGCAGCTCGTTGAAATCCACGATTCGCGCATAGGTGCCGATCTCGAACAGCGACGGCGGCTGGTCGTCGCCCTGGCGCCGCGCTTCGGAACCGGCGCGGATGAGGACGATGCCGAAGCCGGTCTCGGTCTTCATGCAACGCCCCACGAGGTCGAGATAGCGCGGCTCGAAGATCCGCAACGGCATTCGCCCGCCGCTGAACAGCACTTGGCCGAGCGGGAACAAGGGGATGTCGTGGCGTCCAATCATGATTCGGCCTTCAACGCTCGCCGCACGGCTGGCAACGACCCTCGGACGGCTTACGTCGCCGACTACGCGAGCTCAAGTCGCCCCACTAAACCTACCACCAACACCCGCCTCGTGGCTGCGTTCCTCGACAGCGCAGTCGCGCCAGCCGGCGGCGCGGCACTTGCACGAAATCGGCGCACTTTCGCTGCCACGGGCGGCAAGCGAACCGCTAAGCTCTTTCGGCGTTGCCGCACACCGTGGACCCCTCGATGGCGAAGCCCGGCCTCAAACTCGTCCAACCGGCCGTGACGGCGTGTCCGCGGCATCTGGCAATCGTGATGGACGGCAATCACCGCTGGGCGAAGAGCCGCCGCCTGCCGGCCGCAGCCGGGCATCGCGCCGGCGCCAACAACGTCAAGGCCGTGGCGCAGGCATCGGCCGATTTCGGCGTGGAGTGCCTCACCTTGTTCGCCTTCAGCACCGAGAACTGGCAGCGGCCACGGCGCGAGGTGAGTCTGCTGCTCGATCTCATGCGCCGCGTGCTGAACGACGACATCGAGGAGTTGAACGCCAACGGCGCCCAAGTGCGCTTCGTCGGCGACCAGCGGCGCTTCCCGGAAGACCTGCAGGAGCTGATGGCGAGCGCGGAACGGGCGACCGCGCACAACCAGCGCCTGCAACTGCGCATCGCGGTGAACTACGGCGGCCGTTGGGACATCGTGCAGGCGGCGCGGCAATTGGCGCACGCCGTCGACGCCGGCGAGTTGACGCCCGAGGCCGTCGACGAGGAGCGGTTCGCGTCCTTGCTGTCGCTCGCCGACCTGCCGCCGCCCGATCTGTGCATCCGCACCGGCGGCGACCGGCGCATCAGCAATTTCCTGCTATGGGACTTCGCCTATACGGAGTTCTACTTCACCGCCGACTACTGGCCGGACTTCGACGAGCAGAAGCTGGCGCTCGCGTTCGCGGACTTCGGCGCCCGCCAGCGACGCTACGGGCGGCGCAAGGCGGGCGCGCGGGAGCGCTCCTAGAGTCTGCGGCGATTGGCGCGGACCAGGCCGAAGACTCCTTGGGCCAGCTTGGCAAGCGCGTCGCCTCCGGGCTGATCCTCGCCGCGGCGGTCGCTGGCGCCCTGTGGCTGCCCACGCCGGGATTCGCCGCCTTTCTGCTTCTGCTGCTGCTCGTCGCCGCCTACGAGTGGGCGCGCCTGGCCAGCGTTGCAACGCCGCTTGGCTGGATCGGCTATGCCGTTGGCCTCGTCGCGCTGGCGGCGGCGCTGTGGCTTGCGCCTTCGACTTGGCCACCAGCACTCGCCGTGGCAGTGGCGTTCTGGGGCGCGGCGACGGCCGTCGTGGTCTTCTTTCCCGCCGGCGCCGCCCCGCTGCGCAAGCGCGGGCTCGTTCTCGCCGCCGGCGCGGTGGTGATTGTCTGCGGCTGGCTCGGCCTCGTGGCGCTGCATGCCAGCGCCGGCCCCGTGTACGTCCTCTGGCTGTTGCTGGCGGTCGCCGCGGCGGACATCGGCGCCTACTTCGCCGGCAGACGCTTCGGACGCCGCAAGCTCGCGCCCCGAGTCAGCCCAGGCAAGACTTGGGAAGGACTCGGCGGCGGCGCATTGGCGGTGGTCGGCGTCGCCGTCTGCGGTTCGGTCGTCCTGCCCGGGTCGTTGCTCGGCTGGCTCGGCGCGGCCTGCCTGGCGGTGCCCGCGGCGGTGGTCGGCGACCTCTTCGAGAGCGCCCTCAAGCGGCTGGCCGGCGTCAAGGACTCGGGCAACATCCTGCCCGGCCACGGCGGCATCCTCGACCGCGTGGACGCCGTGCTGGCCGCCGCCCCGACGCTCGCGCTCTACTCGCTGGCCCTGCCAGGCGGCTGGACTTCGGTGCCGTAGTCTGGCGAAGGACAGTGGACGGCACTCGCCGTTCCATTGCGGCCTTTTCTGAAATTCGCGTAGAAATCCGCCCGTCGGATCCAGCGACGCACCAGCGACTGGCAAAGTGCTCCGAAACACAGCCCTTGCCCATGCGCGAGGGTCGGTTCGGCGAGGTGTACAATCGGATGAAGCGTCGAGTTCTGGAGAAGAAGCTGCGCGAGTGCGGGTGGTCGTTTCTGCGCCATGGCGGTCGTCACGACCTCTGGGCCAAGGGCCGGTTCGTCGAGGCCATACCCCGCCACGTGGAGATAAACGACCGTTTGGCGCAAGCCATCGTTCGACGCGCAAAGGAGGCAGCGACATGAGAGTGCAGGGCAGAATATTCGAGGATGGCGGGTTCTGGTTGGCCGAAGTTCCCATTCTGGACGCCATGACCCAGGGCACGTCCAGGGAAGACGCCTTGGACATGGCGAAGGACATGGTGGAGACGCTGGCCAATCGCCCAGGGTTCTCGGTGACGGTGCATTCGTGCGCAGACGGCAACATCGAGCTCGGGTCGGACGACGCCCGCGGCTTGATGGCGCTGATCCTGCATCGCCAGCGCATGAGAAGCGGCCTCTCGCTGCCGGAAGCGGCGCGACGTCTCGGCGCGAAGTCCGCGAACGCCTACGCCCGGTACGAGCGCGGGGATTCCTTGCCGACGTTGGAGAAGCTGAGCGCGCTCATGGCTGCTGTCTCTCCCGGCAGCGACTTCGTGCTGCAACGCGGGGCCGCGCACTAAGGCGGTCCTCTGAACTTCCTCCGCGGAACCGATGTCGAATCGAAGCGATGGGACTGCTCGACCACATTCTTCCGGTGGCCTGGCCGGCGGCCGTCAGCGTGTTCTTCCTCATCGTCGCCATCGGCGTTCTGGTGACGTTCCACGAGGCTGGGCACTTCTTCGTGGCGCGCTGGACCGGCGTCCACGTGGTGCGGTTCTGCGTCGGCTTCGGCAAGGTGCTGTGGCGTCGCCGCGACCGCCACGGCACGGAGTTCGCCATCGCCGCCCTGCCGCTCGGCGGCTACGTGCGCCTCTACGACCGACGCGACCCGGACGCCGCCGAGACGGCGCCCGCGGACCCGGCTGCCGCCCGCCGCTCCTACGACCGCCTCAAGCCCCAGTGGCGAATCGCCATTGCCGCGGCTGGCCCGGCGGCGAACTTCGTGCTGGCGTTCGTGTTCTTCTGGCTCGTCGCCGTCCTCGGCACCCAAGTCGCCACGCCCATGGCGGCGATCGCCGACGGCAGCGCCGCGCACGACGCGGGGATGCGCAGCGGCGCGGAGATCGTCGCCGTGGACGGCCGGCCCACGGCCACATGGCGCGAGGCGAACCTGGCGCTGGTGCAGCGGCTGGGCGAGAGCGGCAGCATCGAGATCGACACCCTGCGCGACGGCGAGCAGCGCCGCCACGCCATCGCCATCGAAAGCTGGCACGCGGAGAGCGAAGATCCCGATCCCCTGCGTTCCCTCGGCATCGCGCCGCTGGACCTGCCCTACATCGGCGGCGTGGAAGCGGACGGCGCGGCGGCGGAAGGCGGCATCGAAGCGCGCGACCTCGTGACCCAGGTGAATGGCCGCCCCATCGCCGAATGGGGCGAGTTCGTGGAGATCGTGCGCGCGAATCCCGAAGCGCCGCTGCAACTCACGGTCTTGCGCGGCGACGGCGCGCGCCTCGTGACGGTGACGCCGCGCTTGCGGTTCGACGACGCTGGCGACGAATACGGCTACGTCGGCGTGACTGCCGGTCTGCAGACGCGGCTGCAGCGCGATGGCGTCTTCGCCGCGCTCGGCGTCGCCCTCGGCGACACGTGGCGCTACACGGCCTTGACCGTGCAGATGATCGGCAAGATGGCGACCTTGAGCATCTCGCCGAAGAACGTCGCTGGCCCCATCACCATCGCCAAAGTGAGCGCCGACTCGGCGCGCGCCGGCGTGGCGCCGTTCCTGCTGCTGCTGGCCATCCTCTCGATCAACCTGGGCATCGTCAATCTGCTGCCGATCCCGGTGCTCGACGGCGGCCAGATCGTGCTCAACGCGCTGCATCTGGTGCGCGGCAAGCCGGTCTCGGCATTGACCGAAGCCATGACCGGGCGCGTCGGCATTGCCTTGGTCGCTGGCCTCATGGTGCTGGTGTTCTACGCCGACTTCCTGCGTTGGTTCTAAACGGGCGGAGGCGAAGCAATGGCGCATCACCGATCGAGCAAGCGGCACGGCCCAATGGGCTGCCGCGCATTGGCTGCCTTCTTCGCCGTGGCGTGCGCGGTGCCGAGCAGCGCCTTGGAATCCATCGTCGCCATGCCGCGCACGGACGCGGCGTTTCGCGTCGCCGACATCCAGCTGCAGGGCCTGCAGCGCGTCTCCTCCGGCACGGTCTTCAACGCGCTGACGGCGAGCGTCGGCGACACCGTGGACGCGCCCGCCCTGCGCGAACTGGTGCGCGAGCTGTTCAAGACCGGCTTCTTCGACGACATCTCGCTGCTGCGCGACGGCGACACGCTGGTCGTGCGCGTGCGCGAACGCCCGGCCATCGAGAAGATCGAACTCGACGGCAACAAGGCCATCAAGACGGAAGACCTGCTGAAGAGCCTCGGCGACGCCGGCTTGAAGGAGGGCGAGATCTTCAAGCAGGCGACGTTGGAGCGCATCGGCATCGAACTCACGCGCTCCTATTTCGCCCAGGGCCGCTACAGCGCCAGCATCGATCCCACCATCGACAAGCTCGCCCGCAACCGCGTCAACGTGAAGATCGACATCGACGAGGGCAAGAGTTCCGGCGTGCGGCACATCAACTTCGTCGGCGCCAAGGTGTTCGACCAGCGCGAGCTGCTCGAGCCGCTGGAACTGCAGCACCCGACGCTCTTCTCCTTCATCCGCGGCAAGGACAAGTACTCGCGGGAGAAGATGCAGGGCGACCTGGAGACCCTCGAGGCCTACTACCAGAACCGCGGCTACGTCGAGTTCGACGCCCGCTCGGTGCAGGTGAGCATCACGCCGGACAAGCGCTCGGTGTACATCACCGTCAACGTCAAGGAAGGCGACCGCTACACGGTGGACGACGTGAACCTCATTGGCGAGCTTTCGGATGTCGATCCGGCGCTGGTCTCCAACCTGTTCCTGGTGCGCAAGGGGCAGGTCTTCAACCGCGCCCTGGTGACGGCCACCGAGGAACGCATCACCAACGCCTTCGGCAACTCCGGCTACACCTTCGCCAGCGCCTCGGGCGTTCCAGAAGTGAAGGAAGACGGCCTGGTGGACGTGAAGTTCGTGGTGGACGCCGGCAAGCGCGCCTACGTGCGCCGCATCTCCTTCACCGGCAACACCCTGACCATGGACGAAGTGCTGCGCCGGGAAATGCGCCAGGTCGAAGGCGGCTGGGCGTCCACCCAGCAGATCGACCGCTCCAAGGTGCGCCTCGACCAGCTCGGCTACTTCGAGCCGCGCTCGGTGAACGTGGAGACGCCCCAGGTGCCCGGCACGGACGACCAGATCGACGTCGATTTCGCGGTGGAGGAACTGCCCACCGGCGCCTACACCGCGCAGCTTGGCTACTCGCAATGGGGCGGGCTGCTCGTCTCGCTCGGCGTCAACCAGAAGAACGTGGCCGGCACCGGCAACAGCATGGGCGTCTCGGTGAGCTGGAGCGACTACCAGCGTTCCGCCAACTTCAGCTACCACGACCCCTACTACACGATGGACGGCATCAGCCGCGGCTTCAACCTCTTCGCCCGGGAGACCAACTACTACGCCATCAACATCGCCAACTACTCCACCGACGCCTACGGCGCCGGCGTCAACTTCGAGTTCCCGGTGGGCGAGTCCCAGCGCCTGCAGTTCGGCCTGACCGCCGAGCAGACGTCGGTGCAGGACAGCCTGGTCTCGGCGCAGGAGATCACCGAGTTCGTCTCCTCGGTGGGCGCGGACTTCCTGAATCTGAAGCTGCGCGGGCTGTGGATGAAGTCCACCCTGAACCACGGCCTGTTCCCCACCGCGGGACGCCGGCAGTCGCTGAGCGCGACCTTGGCCGTGCCCGGCAGCGACCTCCAGTTCTACCGCATCAACTACGCCGCGGACCTCTTCTATCCGCTGCCCTTCGCGCGCTCCTTCTCGGCGCACTTGCGCACCAGGCTCGGCTACGGCGGCGTCTACTCGTCCACCGCCAACTATCCGTTCTACGAGCACTTCTTCTCCGGCGGCTTCGGCTCGGTGCGCGGCTACGAGAAGAGCACCCTCGGCCCCAAGATCACCGACACCTTCTACCGGCGGCCCGAGGGGCGGCCCTTCGGCGGCAATCTGCTGATGGAAGGCTCGGCGGAACTGATTTTCCCGCTGCCCTTCATCGACGCCTCCCGGGGCGTGCGCTCGCTGTACTTCGTGGACGTGGGCAACGTCTTCAACACCGACTGCCCGGCCTACAGCGAACGCTGCCTGGACTTCGACGCCAAGGAGCTGCGCATCACCACCGGCCTGGCGGTGAGCTGGCTGTCGCCGATGGGGCCGATGTCCTTCGCCCTGGCGCACCCCTTGAACAACAAGCCGGGGGACGAAGTGGAGCGCTTCTCCTTCGAGGTGGGGCAGACGTTTTAGATTCCACGGCAACGCCCGTATAATGTGCGCCGCTCGGCCACTGGCGGCCGTTCTCGATGCAACCGCGGGAGGTCTTAGGCGACGTGAGGAACGTACACAGATTGGCTGCCGCTCTGGCGCTGGGGGCGACCGCGGCGTGGGCTCCGGGGGCCGTCGCGCAGCTGAAAGTCGCGGTGGTCGACACCGCCCAGGCCATTCAGCAGAGCGAAGAGGCGAAGAGCTTCGTCGAGACCATCCAGCAGGAACTGGAGCCGGACTCCAAGCAGCTCGAAGGGCTGCGCGACGAAATCGTGGCGCTCGAGCAGCAAGTCGCCGACGACGGCGACGTGATGTCGGAACAGGAGCGTCTGCGCATCGCCAAGGACATCGAGAACAAGCGCATCGACCTCGACTTCGGCGCCAAGAAGCTGGAGAAGGCGCTGCAGGACCGGCAGACGGAACTGCTGCAGACGGTCGCGCCGAAGGTGCGCGCCATCGTCAACGACCTCGTCGAAGTGGAACGCTACGACCTGGTGTTCGAGCGCCGCAACGTGGCCTACGTGAACGCGCGCCACGACATCACCGCCAAGGTGACCGAGAAGCTCAACGAGCGCTTCGCCGAAGACAACTAGGCGCAGCCATGCGCCCGGCCCGGCAAGGCCGCGACGAATCCGCGAAGCCAGCGCCGACGGCTCGCTGCGGCGCTGGCGCGATCGCGGAACAATCGGCGTGACCACCGTTGGCGAGATCAGCGCCGCCTTGCAGCGCGAGCTCGTCGGCGGCGCCGAGGTTCGCGGCAACGAACACATTGAAATCAAAGGCTTGGCGCCGATAGAGACGGCCGAGCCGGGCTTCCTCACGCACCTCTCGGGGCGCGCCTACCGGCGCTTCCTGGCAACGACGCGCGCTTCCGCGGTGTTGCTGCGGCGCGAAGACGCCGAGCGCTGCGACGCCACCGCCATCGTCGTCGCCAATCCCTACCTGGCCTTCGCGCACGTCTCGCAACTCTTCGAGGACGTGCCGCGGCTGCCCGCCGGGGCGTCTTCGGCCGCCATCATCGACCCAGCCGCCGAAGTGCATCCAACCGCGGCGATTGCCCCTCGCGCCGTGCTCGCCGCCGGGGCAACGGTGCGGGCGCGGGCGCAGATCGGCGCCGGCGCCTTCGTCGGCGAGAACGCCGTGGTCGGCGAAGACACCATCGTCCACGCCAACGCGACCCTCTACCACGGGGTGCGCGTCGGGGCGCGCTGCGTGATTCACAGCGGCGCCGTGATCGGCGCGGACGGCTTCGGCTTCACGCCGGACGAGAACGGCCGCTTGCAGGCCATCGCCCAGCTTGGCGGCGTCGTCGTCGGCGACGACGTGGTGGTCGGCGTCGGCACGGCAATCGACCGCGGCGCCATCGCCGACACGGTGGTGCGCGACGGCGTGAAGATGGACAACCATGTGCAGATCGGCCACAACTGCGACATCGGCGAACACACCGTGATCTGCGGGCGCGTCGGCATCGCCGGCAGCACCAAGGTGGGCCGCCACTGCGCCTTCGGCGGCGGCGCCGGCGTGTGCGGCGATCAGCCCATCGAAATATGCGACTATGTGCAGGTGGGCGTGGTCACCACCGTCACGCGGTCGATCACGAAGCCGGGCGTGTACCAAGGCAGCATCCTGCACAGCGCGGCGCACCGCTGGAAGCGCAACGCGCTGCGCTTCAACGAACTCGATGCGCTGGCCAAGCGCGTGGCGCGGCTGGAAGCGAAGGGCGACGCCGGGGGCGCGGCCAAGTGAAGCTCGACATCAACCAGATCCGCGACTGCCTGCCGCACCGCTACCCGTTCCTGCTTCTCGACCGCATCGACGACCTGGTGCCGGGGAAGCGCGTCGTCGGGCGCAAGAACGTCTCCGCCAACGAGCCCTATCTGCAAGGCCACTTCCCCGACTATCCGATCATGCCCGGCGTGCTGCTCGTGGAAGCGCTGGCCCAGGCCTGCTGCGTGCTGGCGTTCCAGACCCGCGGCCGCAAGCCGGCCGACGGCTATCTGCAATATCTCGCCGGCGTGGACGACGCCCGTTTCAAGCGGCCGGTGCTGCCGGGCGACGTGGTGGAACTCCAGGGCACCGTGGTCAGCGAACGCCGGCAACTGATGAAGTTCGACTGCGCGGCGCGCGTGGACGGCGAGCTGGCGTGTACGGTGAAGCTGATCTGCGTGGAGCGCAAGATTCGCAACGCGGACGATGCGGCAGCCGCCGGGGGCGCGAGGTCTCCCGCGGGAAAAAAGCGCTGATCGATCCCCGCGCGATCATCGATCCGGGGGCGCGGCTAGGCGACAACGTCACGGTGGGGCCGTGGTCGATCGTCGGGCCGGATGTCGTGGTCGGCGACGACTGCGAGATCGGCCCGCACGTCATCCTGCGCGGCCCTACGACCCTCGGGCGCGGCAATCGCATCTACCAATTCGCAACGGTGGGCGAAGGCTCGCCGGCATTCGCCTACCAGGGCGAAAGCACGACCCTCGCCATCGGCGACAACAACGTGATCCGCGAAGGGGTCACCATCCACCGCGGCCTCGCCACCGACCGCAGCCGCACCGCCATCGGGAACGACAATCTGCTCATGGCCTACGTCCACATCGGCCACGACTGCGTGCTCGGCAACCGCATCGTGATGGCCAACAACGCCTCCGTGGCCGGCCATGTGACGGTCGGCGACGAAGCGGTGCTGAGCGGCTACGTCGGCGTGCCGCAGTTCCGCAGCGTGGGCGCCTATTCGTTCGTGAGCGCCATGTCCCTCGTCACCAAGGACGTCCCCGCCTACGTCTCCATCGACGGCAATCCGGCCGGCGCGGTGGGCTTGAACGTCGAGCGCCTGCGCCGCCTCGGCGTCGACGACGACGTGAAGAAGGCCCTCCAAGACGCCTACAACACCGTCTACCGGCGCGGCCTGACGTTGAAGCAGGCGCTCGAACAACTGCGCGCCACAGCGGAACGCATCCCGGAAGTCGCCTGCTTCCTCGCCTCCATCGAAGCCTCGGAACACGGCATCGTCCGCGAAAGACGGCGCCAGTAGCGCTCCCGTCGGCCGGCACCGACGCCGTGCTGCGGCCGGTCGACCGCTACGCTGAGCTGATCTGAACTTAAAGCCGAGCGGCACCGTTCAGCGGCGCAGTTCAACGCCCAGCCAGCCGGCCCGAGGCGCGGCTGGCGTCACGAAGCGGCTGCCCTCGAAGGCGTCGCCGAGCACCTCGTTCGCCTCGCCGAAGACGCCGAAGGTGGCGTAGCGTTCGTTGAACACGTTGTCCATCTTGGCGAATGCGAGCAGGCCGTCGCGGATGTGGTAGTCGACGCGCAGATTGGCAACCGCGTGGCTGGCGATGCCGGCAGCAAGGTTGCCCTCGTCGCCGCGAAAACGGTGGCTGGATGCGTAGTGGGCGCTCGCGTCGATGCCGAGGCGCTCGGTGGCGACGAAAGCCAGCCCAACTTTCAGGAGCCGCTCCGGCACCAGCGGCAGGCGGTCGCCGGGCTGCACCGGAATCGCGCCGTTCACCGCCTGGGGGTGATTCACGCTCGGCACGAGGAAGGCGTCCTCGAACGTGGCGCGCATGTGCGTGTAGTGGGCGAACCAGCGCAGGCGCGGGGCCTCCCGGGAGACGCTCGCCTCGACGCCGCGGCGCAAAGTCGTTCCCACGTTGTCGAAATAGCCTTCGCTGGCGAGGGCGCCGGCGCTGACGAACAGGATGTCGTTGTCGTTGCGGGTGCGGAACCAGCCCACGCGCCAGCGCCAAGCCCCGTCGCCGCCCATCGCCCCGGCCTCGACGGTGCGCGCCTCGACCTGCTCTAGCGGTGGATCGGCGAGAAACGCATTCGGCAGCCGGCACGGATCGTCTTCGTCGGCGCAGGTGAGTTCCACCGGCGAGGGCACGCGGTTCGTCTCGCCGTACTTGGCGTAGAGCGCGACTCGCCGCGTTGGCCGCAGCGTTGCGCCGAGCGATGGGTTGAGGCGGCGAAAGCGGTGGCTGCCATCCAACGCCGTGCCGCGCTGGTCGCGCAGTTCCACGGCCACGTCGTTGTAGCGCAGGGCGGCGTCGACGCGCAGCCGTGGGCTGGGCGCGAAGCTGTTGGCCACGTAGATCGAAGCGTGGCTGGTCGCCACTTCCACGTCGGTGAACGCATCGGCGACGAACACGCCGCCGGGAAGCGCGCGCCGGGTGTCGTCCAGGGCGCCGAGCTCGGTGCTGGAGGCGAAGTCGACGTCGGCGGCCTCGAACGCGATGCCGAACACGGTGCGATTGCGCCATGTGCTCGATTCCGTGGCCCGCTCGGCATGGAAGCCGAAGCCGCCGCTGCGCTGGGCCGTGCGGGTGCGGTTGATGGTGGCGCCCTTGAGGCTTTCGGCAGCCGCCACCGGGCGGCCAAGCGCATCTTCTAGGACCTCCTCGCTGTCCGCGTCCTCGTCCACGCCGCAGAGCAGGCCGATGGAGTTCTCGCATTCCTCGAAATCCGAGTCGTCGCCGTTGAACGTGTCGATGTCGCTGCGGCGGAAGTGGAGGTTGCCGCGCAGCGACAGAGCCTCCCCAAGTTCGCGCTCGGCAAGCAGATTGACGGCGACGAGGGCGTTGCGGGTCTGGTCCGGGCGCGTGAAGACGGTGCGTCTTGCCGTGGCGAGCAGCTCTTCGGGCGCTGCCCCGTTGCCGACGAGGTTGGTGTCTGCCGCATGGAAGCTGGCATCCACGTTGCCTCCCGCACCGCGCCAGCTCAGCTTGCCGAAACCCTGCGCCGCTCTGGTGGGGGAGTAGTCGCGCCAGCCGTCCTCGCGCAACGTCGAGATCGTCCCGAAGTAGCCGAAGCCCTCGCCAATCGCACCGCCAGCCTCGGCGGCAAGGGTGCGGCGCTGAAAGGAACCGGCGGACGCCTCGATGCCGACGCCTTCGCTGGAGAAGCCGTCCTTGGTGCGCAGGGCAAGCGCGCCGCCAAGGGCGTTCAAGCCGAAGAGGGGATTCGCGCCGGGCACCAGCACCGCCGCGTCCACCGCCAAGCGCGGCAGGAGCGCCCAGCTCACCGTGTCGCCGAAGGGTTCGTTGACGCGCGCGCCGTCGACGTAGACGGCGAGCCCCTGGGGAAGCCCCAGCAGCGGCGAGCCGACGAAGCCCCGGTAGCGGAGGTCCGGCTGCAGCGGATTGCCTTGCGCTTCGTTGACGAACACGCTCGGCAGATTGCGCGCCAGATGGTTTGCCAGCGCGATTTCGCGCCCGGCGGCCAGCGCCTCGGCGCTTGCCGCCAGCATGTTGGCGGCGGCCTCGGCCTCGTCCACGGCAAGCGGCGCCACCACGTCCACGACCTCGATTTCCGAATCCCGCGCATCCTCGGGTTCGCCCGCGCTTGCCCAGAGAGGCCAGCTGGCGCTCCAAGCGAGGGCGATCAGGCGAGTGGAGGGAGCCGTCCGTCGTGTCGTCATGCCGCGACTCTACCGCGCTTCCGACCTCAAGCCGTCTGACGAACGCGCTTCACAAGTGGCCAATCTCGCACAAGCGGAGTGGCCAATCTCTTCTAGCGGTGGCCTCTACGCGGTCGCTACGATGTCCGCAAGCAAGCTGTTGTTAGGAGAGCGCCGTGGGCGTCATTCACATCGACGTGAGAGTCCGCAACGCAAACGATCCGGAGCGCTTCTGGAGTGGCCGGTGCCTGGTCGACACCGGCGCGACGGACTCCCTGCTGCCGGCGCATTTCCTGCGCGAGATCGGCTTGCGCCCCTTGGACGTGCGCACCTACGCGCTGGCGGACGGCCGCCGGGCGGAGATCGGCATTGCCGGCGCCCAGTTCGAGTTCATGGGCCACTCGACATTCAGCACGGTGCTGTTCGGCGAGCGCAACGCCGAGCCGATCCTTGGCCTGACGGCGATGGAGTCCGTCGGCGTGGAAGTGGACCCGAAGAACCACCGCCTCAAGCAGCTGCCGGCGATCCGGCTGTGACCGCTTCGGGCCGCTTCGCCGCGGCCTACTTCATGCTGGCGAGGAATTCCAGCGTTCGCTCGTAGGCGCCGTCTTCGACGGCCATGATGGCGGCGTTGAAATCCGTCACGCCAGCATTGCGGAAGCGGTCGATTTCGCCGCGCAGGGCGTTTTCGTCGCCGACGATGGCGATGTCGGCCGGGCCGTCGACGCCTTCCCGATCCAGCATGGCGCGGTACGACGGCAGCTGGCCGTACATGACGAGCGCTTGGGCAATCCGCTGCCGGGCTTCGTCCGGCTTGCGCGTGAGCACGATGGGCACGCCGCCGACCACCGTCGGCTCTGGGCGGCCGGCGGCTTCCGCGGCCTTGGTCAAACGCGCCACGATGTGCGTCTCCATCGTCTTCGGCCCGACCATCCAGGTGTTGGTGCCATCCGCCAGTTCGCCAGCCACGCGCAGCATCAGCGGCCCCAGCGCGGCCACGACCGTCGGCACGGGCTCGGCGCCGGGCACGGTCAACGTCAATCCGCCGACGCGGTACAGCTCGCCCTGGTAGTTGAGCGTCTCGCCGCGCAGCAGCGGCATCAGCACGTCGAGGTATTCGCGCATGTGGCGGGCGGGCGCGTCGTAGGAGAGGCCGAGCATGTTCTCGATGACGACCTTGTGCGAGAGGCCGATGCCCAGAACGAAGCGGTTGCCGGTGGCCGCCGCAGCCGTGAGCGCCTGCTGGGCGATGGCGGTGGGATGGCGCGGGAAGGTCGGCGTCACCGCGGTGCCGAGGCGCAGGCGCGGCACTTCACGGCCGACGATGGAGAGCGTCGAGATGGCATCGAACGAGAAGATGTTCGCCATCCACAGATTGTCGAGCCCGGCCTGCTCCACCCGCCGCGCCGTCCGCACGACCGCGTCGATGCTGTCGTCGCCGCCGGATGCGCCAAGCATCACGCCAATGCGCATGTTCCCCTCCTCAAACTGGCTTGAGCGGCAAACCTATCACGGCGAGCAGGCTCGCGGCGCGGCTGAGGCTCACGCCACGTCGAAGCCGTGCTGCTTCACGTGGTACGGCCCGTCCATGCGCTGGGTGGTCTTGTAGAGCTCGAAGCGTCCGTCGCCGGCCACGTCGCGGGTGCTGGCCAGGAGCGCGCGCTGTTCCGCCTCCGGCATTGGCGTGAAAGCGCGCGCCGTGGCCACGTTCTGCCGCAGCTCCTCCATCGAGGTGATGCCGACCACCAGCGACGAGACCGGCTGGCTGAGCGCATAGCGGATGCACACGTCCGCGGCCACGCCGGCGCGCGATGGAATGACGCCGCCGCCCAGGCTCTTCATGCCGATCACGCCAGCCCCGCGCTCCACGCAGATGGGCACGATCTCCTGGCGGAAACTGCGGAACTGCGCGTCCATCATGTTGATGGGCAGCTGCACCGTCTCCCAGTCGAAGGGCTTGTCCAGCATGCGCTTGTGGACGCGGGGATCGCGATGGCCGGTGAAGCCGATGTGCCGAATCTTGCCGGCTTCCTTGGCTTCGACGGCGGCGCGGATGCCGCCCTGCTCGAACACCCAGTCCGGGTCGTTCTCGTAGATGATCTCGTGGAATTGCCACAGATCGAGATAGTCCGTGCGCAACCGCTTGAGGCTCTCGTCGATGCAGCGCATGGCGCCGGCGTAGTCGCGCTCGCAGCCCTTGGTCATCAGGAACACCTTGTGGCGGCGTCCTTCGCTCGCCAGGGCCTTGCCCATCACGTTCTCGCTGCCGCCGTCGTGGTAGTCCCAGGAGTTGTCGAAGAACGTGACGCCTTCGTCGATCGCGGCATGCATGACGCGGATGGCCGCGGCTTCGTCCTGCGACGCCGCGAAGCCGATGTGCCAACCGCCGAGGCACAGCACCGAGACCTCGGCGCCGGTGCGTCCGAGCGGCCGCAGCGGCAGACCGGATGCCGAAGCGAGAGCCGAGAGCGGCGCCGCCGCGCCAAGCACCGCCGCGCCCTTGGCGACATCGCCCACGAACTCCCGCCGCGAAAGCTCCCGCCGCGAAAGCTCGCGCCGCGACGGGTGCCGGCCAAGCTCCGATTCGTCGTGCTTGCTGGTCATGGCCTGCCCTTCTTCCAACCTTTGGGCAGTCGAGTGTACGACCAATTGCTTCTCGCGCGCGAAGCCGCCAGCACCAGCAAGAACGACGCGGGACCGTGCGCCACCGCGATCGTCAGCCGCGCTCCACGTCGAAGCGGACGATGTTGCGCTCCGCTTCGCTGAACTCAACGCCGATCAGACGCACCACTTCGTCGGCGTTTCGGTGCTTTTCCGCGTAGCGCATCTCCTTGATCTGGCGCATGGCCGAGCCGTCGCCCTCCCCGGCCACCATCTTGAACTCGAACACGGTCCACGTCGGCGGCGGCGTGGCCACAGATGGCGGCGTAGCAGGGATCGAGCGTGATGTCCGTTAGGTTGTCCAAGCCAGAGAACAACCCCGAAAGACCAGCTTTGCTGAACTTGGTGACGCCCGTGAAGAAACTCAACCTGATGAGCGCGTCGGCGTCCTTGACGACGCCGTAGACGCCGCGCAGGAAGCTGCGGTTGGCTTTCGCCAGCGTCGCGTCGCCCAGCGCCTCGGTGATCGGCCGGTCGTATTCGTCCACGAGCACGACAACCTGGCGCCCGCTCTGCTGATGCAGAGCTTCGATCAAGCCAGCGAAACGACGGTGCGGCGTGGCGTAGTCGTGCGACACCCCCGCGAGCCGCTCGAGACGCGCCATCTGGTCCGCGAAGTCGCCTTCGAGTGCGCCTGGTCGGTCGAAGCTGCCGGCCGCGAAACTCAGCCGCACCACGGGATTGCTCGTGGACCAATCCCAGCGGTCGTGAATGTGCAGACCCTTGAACAGCGCCTCGCTGCCCTCGAACAACTCCTTCAGCGTGTCCACCAACAGGCTCTTGCCGAAGCGCCGTGGGCGGGAGAGAAAGTAGTGGGTGCCTTCCGTGACGAGCTGGTGGAGGTAGGCCGTCTTGTCGACGTAGTAGCAGCCCTCTTCGCGGACTTTGCGGAAGGTCTGGATGCCGGTGGGGAGCTTGCGTTTGCGCATGGCGGCAGCCTACGCCATTGCCGTCGACTCGCCTCCCGAGCCCTTCACCGCAATGCCGCGTTCACCCTTTCCAGCGCGTTCGCGCCGGGGCAGAGCACGGATTCGTCCAGCGCGTTGAGCGGGGCGGCGGGCGTCTCCAGCACGTCGTGGCAGTCGCCGGCGTCTGGGTCCATGTAGAGCAGGCCGGTGACGACTTCGCGGTTCTCGGCGGCGCGCTGGACGTGGGACAGCGCCTGCACGCGGTCGTGGGGGTTGTAGTCTTCGGCCAGCTTGCGCAGGCGCAGCGTGGCGCCGTCCGGCATGGCCACGTCTTCCACCGTGCCGGGTTCGTAGTCGACGGTGATTTCCTCGCCCGGCGCGATGAAGTCGGCAGCCACCAGGTTGCCGGAGTGGCCGCGCACGTAGTCGTAGCTCTTGGTGGAGCCGTTGTGGTTGTTGAAGGCGACGCAGGGCGAGATCACGTCGATGAAGGCGAAGCCCTTGTGCATGAGCGCGGCCTGGATGAGCGGCACCAGCTGCCCCTTGTCGCCGGAGAAGCTGCGCGCCACGAAGCTGGCGCCGATCTGCAGCGCCATCGAGACCATGTCGATTGGCTCGTAGAGATTCGGCACGCCCTTCTTGCTGGTGGAACCCAAATCGTTGGTGGCGGAGAACTGGCCTTTCGTCAACCCGTAGGTGCCGTTGTTGTCGACGATGTAGAGCATGTTGATGCGCCGCCGCACGATGTGCGCGAACTGGCCGATGCCGATGGACGCGCTGTCGCCGTCGCCGGAGACGCCCACGCAGTAGAGCTCCCGATTGGCGAGATTGGCGCCGGTGGCCACCGAGGGCATTCGGCCATGCACGGAGTTGAAGCCGTGGGAGTTGCCGAGGAAGTAGCTCGGCGTCTTCGACGAGCAGCCGATGCCGGACACCTTGGCGAACTTGTGCGGCGGCAGCGACAAGCCAGCGCAGGCCTGCACGATGGCGGCCGAGACGGAGTCATGGCCGCAGCCGGCGCAGAGCGTCGACACCGAGCCTTCGTAGTCGCGCCGGGTCAGGCCGAGTTCGTTGAGCGCGAGCAGCGGATGGTGGACTCGCGGCTTGGCAACGAAGGTCATGATCCCACCTCGCGCAGCCGGGGCAGTCGGCGGGCTTCGTAGAAGTCGTTGATCTGGCTGTAGATGGTGTCCGCCGAGATGGAGAAGCCGCCGTAGTAGAGCACCGATTCGAGGCGCGCCGGATCGATGCCGAGGTCGTTCACCAGCAGCGTCTTCATCTGCGCGTCGCGGTTCTGCTCGGCCAGGAAGACGATCTCGTGGCGGTCGATGAAGCCGCGCACCGCGTCGTCGAAGGGGAAGCCGCGAATGCGCATGGAGTCCAGCTCCACGCCTTCTTCCCGCAGCCGGTCGAGAGCTTCGGGAACGGGTGCCGCCGTGGTGCCGTAGTAGACGAGGCCGGCGCGCCGGCCCTGGTCCTCGATCTCCGGCCCCGGCACCGCCGAACGCGCCGTCTCCCACTTGCGCAGCAGGCGTTCCATGTTGGCGGTGTAGGCATCCGGATGTTCGGTATAGGCGGCGTATTCGTCGCGCGAGGTGCCGCGGGTGAAGAAAGCGCCTTTGTCTGGATGGGTGCCTGGCAGCGTGCGATAGCCGATGCCGTCGCCGTCCGGATCCAGGTAGCGGCCGAACCGCTCGATCTTCTCCAGCGCCTGCGCATCGAGCACCTTGCCGCGGTCGTAGCGGCGCGCGTCGTCCCACGCGAAGGGCTCGGAGAGGTTGTCGTTCATGCCCAGCTCCAAGTCCGACAGCACGATCACCGGCGTTTGCAGGCGGTCGGCGAGGTCGAGCGCGTCGGCGGCGAACTCGAAGCACTCCTTGGGCGTGGCGGGAAAGAGCAGCGGATGGCGGGTGTCGCCGTGGGAAGCGTAGGCCGCCGCCAGCAGGTCGCCCTGCTGGGTGCGCGTCGGCATTCCCGTGGACGGGCCGGCGCGCTGGATGTCCCACAGCACGGCGGGGATTTCCGCGAAGTAGGCGAGCCCCAGAAACTCCGTCATCAGCGACACGCCGGGGCCGCTGGTGGCCGTGAAGGCGCGGGCGCCGTTCCAACCGGCGCCGATGACGATGCCCATCGCCGCGAGCTCGTCTTCGGCTTGCAGGATGGCGTAGTTGCGCGCGCCGTTCTCCCCCACGCGCAGCTGGTTGCAGTAGCGCTCGAATGCTTCCGCCAGAGACGTGGAGGGCGTGATCGGATACCAAGCGCAGACCGTGGCCCCGCCGTAGAGCGCGCCGAGGGCGGCGGCGGCATTGCCGTCCACCAGGATCCCGTCGCCGACCGCTTCCGAGTAGCGCGCCTGGATGGGCAGCGGGCAGTCCAGATAGTCGAAGGCGTAGTTGCGGCCGATTTCCAGGGCGTGGATGTTGGGGGCGATGAGGTCGTCCTTGCCCTTGTACTGGGCGGAGACCATGCCGGTGATGACCTCGAAGTCGATGCTGATGAGCGCCGACATCGCGCCCAAGTAGACGATGTTCTTGAACAGCGCCCGATGCTTGGGGTTCGGGAACTCCGGCAGCACCAGCTGCGACGTGGGCACGCCGACGTAGTTGATGTCCGAACGGCGCAGCCGTGGCGCGATCTCCTTGCTGTTGTCGTACACCAGGTAGCCGCCGGGCACGATCGAGTCGATGTCCTCGGCGAAAGTCTCGGCGTTCATGGCCACCATGATGTCCACGCCCTCGCGCCGCCCGAGGTAGCCCTTCTCGGACACGCGCACCTCGAACCAGGTGGGCAGCCCTTCGATGTTGGACGGAAAGATGTTCCGCGTGGCAATCGGAATGCCCATGCGGAACAACGCCTTGGCGAACATCCCATTGGCGGATGCGGAACCTGAGCCGTTGACGTTGGCGAAGCGGACGACGAAATCGTTGAAGGTGGTCACGTGAGCGCAGCTGCCCCGGTCCGGCCTAGCTTGAGCCTCCCATCGCGCACCAGCGCCGACGGCGACTTCGCCCATAGCCAAAGCGCCGCATTCTAGGCGCGGAGCAGCCGCCACGCAAGGCGATGTACGGGATCGACGGGATCGAGTGAGCATGAACGAGGGCTGCGTTGGCGGTCGCCGGTCCTCGTTCGCGCGTGGCCAGCAGAACCCGCACACCTTGCCGGCCAGACGGCGGTGCTGCCGCGCAATGAGGTGCGTCGGCGGGCGCCGAGCGCTAGGTTCTTCCCTCAAGCGCCGCAAGCGTATTATCGAGACGCTTGTTGCCGTGTTGGAGCGCAACCGTGGCGCGGATCGAGTTCGAGGTCGTCGAGGGCTGGGAGAAGCTGCCCGAGGGGTGGAGTTTCGTGGAAGTGGCGGGGGTGGCCACCGATTCCAGTGATCGGGTCTACGCCTTCAACCGCGGCGAGCATCCGATGATCGTCTTCGATGCGGACGGCAACTTCCTGGACGCCTGGGGCGAGGGCGTGTTCGCCAACCCGCACGGCATCCACATCGGTCCGGACGACCGCATCTACGCCGCCGACAACGTCGACCACACCGTGCGCATCTTCACGCCCGACGGGCGACTGCTGCAGACGCTTGGCGAGGAGAACAAACCAGCGGACACTGGCTTCGTCGCTGGCAAGACGCCAGTGCAGTTCGGCGGCGGGCCGTTCAACCGCGTGACCAACGTGGCGCTTTCGAGCAGCGGGGAACTCTTCGTCGCGGACGGCTACGGCAATGCCCGGGTCCACGCCTTCTCCGCCGAGGGCGAGCACTGCTTCTCCTGGGGCCAGCCCGGGCGCGGCCCGGGCGAGTTTCGCCTGCCCCACGCCATCGCTTTGGACCGAGACGACACGGTGTACGTGGCGGACCGCGAGAACTCGCGCATCCAGGTGTTCAAGCCGAACGGCGAGTACGTGAAGGAGTGGACGCACGTCACCCGCCCGGACGACCTGTACATCGACGGCGACGACATCCTCTACGTGGCGGAGTTGGGCGAGATCGCCGGCCGCAACCCCGACGTGGAGATCCTGCCGCACATGCCGCACGCCCGCGTCACGCTGCTGGACCTCGACGGCCAAGTCGTGCAGACCTTCGGCGGCGCGGACCCCGTGCAGCCCGGCAGCTTCTTCGCGCCGCACGGCATCTGGGCCGATTCGAGAGGCGACCTCTACGTCTCCGAAGTGATCGTCAGCGGCGGCGGCAATCGCGGCCTGGTGCCGCTCGACTGCCACGCTTTGCAGAAGTTCGTCCGCATTCGCGGTTGATTTCGATGGCGAAGAACGCGCCGCGAGGCCAACCGTCCGCCGTCGAAGAAAGGCGCGCCGCGCGGGCCGACTGGCCGGTGCGCAAGTTCCGCCTGGGCGAAGAACCCGTGGACGACTACTCCACCTACACGGCAGGGGAACGCATGATGATGGTCGAGCAGCTGTCCAAGGACGCCTGGGCGAGCGCGGGATTGCCGATGCCCCGCTACTCGCGCCGCGAGATGCCGGTGCGCATCATTCGCAAGCCTGCCAGCGGCGAAGACGGGCGCGAGTGAACGACGACTTCCTCGACCTGCTGGCCGCTCTCCGCGACGCCGACGTTCGCTTTCTGGTGGTTGGCGCCCACGCCGTGGCCGCGCATGGGGTGCCGCGCGCAACCGGCGATCTGGACATCTGGGTGCAGGCGGACGCCGCCAATGCGCAGCGGGTCTGGCAGGCGCTGGCGACTTTCGGCGCGCCGCTGGAGGAACTCGGCATCGCGGTGGAAGACTTCGCCGCGGCGGGCAACGTCGTGCAACTCGGACTGCCGCCGCGACGCATCGACGTGCTGACGTCGATCGACGGCGTGGACTTCGCATCGGCCTGGGAGAGCCGAGTCGTCACGACCGTTGGCGGCTGCACCGTGCCAGTGCTCTCCTATGACGACTTGCTGCGCAACAAGCGCGCCACCGGCAGGCCGAAGGACGTCCAGGACACGGCGATGCTGGAACAGGCACGACGCTAGGGAACCTCTGAATAAGTGCCTCGGGCGCGGTTGAAGCTGCGACAATGGGCGCTTGGCAGGTTTCCTGGAGTCGAGGATGGACGTGAAGGAGGCGACGCAGGCGACGTTCGCGGAGCTCGAGTACGACGCGAAGAAGAGGAAGACGCGGCGGGAGAAGTTCCTGGAGCGGATGGACGGGCTGGTTCCGTGGCGGGAGCTGGAGGACTTGATCCGCCCGCACTATCCGAAGGCGGGTCGGGGCCGCCGCCCGTACCCGCTGTCGTCGATGCTGCGGGTGCATTGCGTGCAGCTGTTCTACAACATGAGCGATCCGGGGATGGAGGACATGCTCTACGAGGTGGAGTCGGTGCGGCGCTTCGCGGGACTGAGGCTGGACGCGCTGCCGGACGAGACGACGATCCTGAAGTTCCGCCACCTGCTGGAGGAGCACGGCCTGGGCGAAGGGCTGAAGGCGGAGATCGACCGGAGCCTGGAGTCGCGGGGCCTGTCGCTGCGCGAGGGCACGGTGCTGGACGCGAGCATCGTGGACGCGCCGTCGTCGACGAAGAACCGCAAGGGGGAGCGGGATCCGGAGATGCGCCAGACGAAGAAGGGGAACCAGTGGTACTTCGGGATGAAGATGCACGTGGGGTCGGACGCGGAGACGGGGATCGCGCACAGCCTCGCGGTGACGGCGGCGAACGAGTCGGACGTGGCGCACGCGCACCGTCTGCTGCACGGCGGGGAGAAGCGGGCGTGGGGCGACTCGGGGTACCAGGGGGTGGAGAAGCGCGAGGAGAACCGCGGCCGCGGCGTGGACTGGCAGGTGGCGATGCGTCCCGGGAAGAGGCGGCTGCTGGACGCGGACGGCGACGAGGAGCGGCGGGAGAAGGAGAAGGCGTCGATCCGGGCGAAGTCGGAGCATCCGTTCTTCTACGTGAAGCGGGTGTTCGGGTACCGCAAGGTGCGCTACCGCGGCCTGCACAAGAACAGGCAGCGGATCGCGCTGCTGCTCGGCTTCGCCAATCTGCTGATCGCCGAGCGGAGCCTGGCGGCGTGAGCGCGGCGCCCGTGCGCCCGGAAGGCGGCGAAAGCGCCCGAAACGGGCGCGGAAGCCCCGCGTCGGGCATTGCGGCGGCGTCCGGGCGCGGGAGCGAACGCGAAAACTTGCCGTCGGCCAACGTCCCCGCCGAATCGCCACTAGATCAGACCTTCCCTAGGCGCTGAATACGAAAGCGCCGGAGCGTGGCCAGTGCCAATCCCGTTCTCGTGCTCCGGCGACCATCGTCACGACCGCTACGACGGCTTCCCGGCGGGCGCCAAGGGAGCCCTTGCCAAGGCCGTACCTCGGTTCTCCGCCACAGCTGCCAGCACTGCCAGTACAGGTGCTTGACAGGGCCTGTTCGCGGCAGTACAAGGATCACTGTTGGTGCGTTGCGCATGGTAGGGTAGGACCGTCAAAGGGGTGTCGAGCGTGTGGAGCTAGTTCTTGGCATCGCCGTTTGGGGGGATTGCCCGATACGGGCGTCGCATTTCTTAAATGGGGAGTGAAAACATGGACCTACGGTCAAAGCGGACGTTGCTGTGGGCGTCGGTGTTTGCGTTGTCGCTGACGGCCTTGAGCACCGGAGCCGAGGACGAGGAGGCTGACGAAGAAGACGAGGACGAAGAAGTCGAGGAGATGGTGGTCACCGGGTCCTACATCCGGCGCACGAACTTCGACCTGCCTTCGCCGCGCGACATCGTCGATGCGGTAGACCTGTCGCTGTCCGCGACATCGGACTTGGGCGACATCGTGTTCGACCAGACCTTCCAGATCGGCGTGAACGCCAACTCGGCGCCCACCGAGTTCCACGGGGCCGACGACCAGCAGTTCCAGCAGGGCGCCGAGACGTGGGCGAACCTGCGCGGGCTGGGCACCCGCGCCACGATGACGATGATGGATGGCCACCGTGTGCCGACCAGCGTCACGGGCATTGGTTCTTCCACCCGCCGCGCCGGTTCGGACCTCAACAACCTCTATCCCGGCATCGCCATCGGGCGCATCGAGACCATCCTGGACGGCGCTTCGGCCTTGTACGGCGCCAGCGCCGTATCCGGCGTGATCAACCTGGTGCCGCGCAAGGAGTTCGACGGCCTGATGGTGAATTACGAGCTCTCCCAGCCGCTCGAGAGCGGCGCCCCGGAGAAGCGCCTAGGCCTCCTGGCCGGCGCTCAGGGTGAACGCACCAGCGTGATCTTTGCCTTGGAGATCCGCGATGTCGAGCGCATGAAGCAGACGGATCGCCCGGAATACATCGTCAGTTCCGCTGGCTGGACCGGGCAATACCTGCATCCCTACCAGGAACGGCCGTGGGCGCACCCAGGCGAATATCTCATCCCCGTGCGCGACGAGAGCGGCAACTTGGAGCCTGCGCCGTCTAGCGCCACCTGGTACCGGCTGCCCGAGTCCGAACGCTGGGGCTGGGGCAACACCGGCGGCTGGCTGGCCGACCGCTATTCGCCCACAAGGTCGGGCGACACGCAAGGCGGGGTCCCCGCCGCTGGCCCGTCCGGCGGCGTGTTCTCGCCGGTCTACGACATCAACGATCCCGGCGTCGTGCCGATGCACTTCATGGGCTCCGGGCAAGGCGGGCGGGGCGCATGGCGCGGTCCCGTGCTGAGCGACGCGCAAGCGCCTTTCGGCGACGGCGGCCTGTGGACTGCTTTCCGTCAGGATCCGGGCTGCGGCTACGCCTTCGGCGGCGGCAACGACTTCACGCCGTGGCGGCCTCCGTTGGCGGCGGACGATCCGCGCCGCCTCGACATCATCCAGGGCGTCGGCCACACGTCGCCGGATGCGGACCTCGGCGGCAATCCCTTGGTGACCACGAGCGGATTCCACGCCTCCGAACAGAACCTGGGCTATACGGACAACACCAAGCCCGGCAACTACCTCAACGGCTTCATGGTCGGCGAACTGGACGGCTGGTCCGCTTGGGCCGGTCAGGAAGGCAGCCCCGCCGGCGAGCCGCAGGACTGCCGGATGTCTCTTGGCGACCAGGCGGACATCCGCGAAGAGCGCAATCAAGAGTCCGGCATGGCCTACTTCGAGCACGAGTTCAACGACTACGTGAAGCTGCGCGGCGAGATGGTGGTATCGCGCCTGGACTACAACACCCGCCAATACTCGGTGCGCTTGGACGACTGGGATGCGTCCGCCTCCAACGGGCCGGCCGCCGCCATGGTTGTCGGCTCCAATCCGGGCAACCCCTACCGCGCCTACGCGGACGGCTCCAGCGCTTGCGACCACCTCGACCTTGACGGCTGCGCCGAGTGGAACGACCGCTGGGCACAGCGCGAACAGTGGATATTGACGTCCTTCGCCAGCGACGGCGGCACCGCCGCGCAGGACTTCGTGGACCGCGGCGTACACGCCGACTCCTATCTCAACTACATCGATCGAAACGGCAACGGCCGCTACGACTACCTGCAAGAACCCGGCGAGCTGCTGCTGTTCGCCCAGGACGCCAACGGCGACGGCATTCCCGACCGCACGACGGGCGTCGACGCGGACGGCGACGGCATCCCGGATGCGGATTTCGGGCTAACGCGCAACCCGGAGTATCGGGTGGTCTTGCTCTCGGACACCGCGGACGCCGATGGAGACGGCATCCCCGACCGCTTCGACCCCGACTCGTTGAACAACGGCGGCGTTCGATTGTTCGAGGACGTGCGCGCATGGCACGACAACAACGTTACGCCGAAGCAGCCGTACAACAACAACATCCCGTGGCTGAACGACGACATGACGTGGAACGACCGCACGCAAGTGGACAACTTCCGCTTCCGACTGGGCACGGAAGTCACCATTCCGGAAACGGAATGGATCATCGACGTGGACTGGATCTGGCAGCTCAGCCGCCGAACGGACGACCGCATGGAGGCGGCGTGGCCGCTGACGCTGGCGGCCTTGCGCTGTCAAGGCGGGCCATTCGGCGATTCGTGCTGGAATCCGTTCAGTACCTCGTGGCTCCACACCACCGAGGACGGCGAGCTGCAGCCGCAGTGGCGCGACCCCAATGCCGACGAGGTGAACACCGAACAGGAGAGTCGCTTCGCTGGCATCCAGCTCACGCGCATGGAGCGCACGGTGGGTCTGCAGGTCATCGACGTGGTTGCGTCCAATAGCTCGCTGTTCGACCTGTGGTACAACGATCAGCCGGTTGGCATTGCCGCCGGCATGCACTGGCGCGTGGAGGACGAGGAGTTCGTTCCCGACGGCATGGGCGCCGCCGGCCTTGGGATCGGCACCGCGGACTTCGACCCGTGGGCCGGCAATACGTCCATCAACTACCAGAAGACCGAGGAGGAGACGAGAGCGGCATTCGTCGAGTTTTCTCTGCCGCTCCTCAACCACGACCGCTGGGGCACGATGGAGGTCCAAGCCGCCGCCCGCTACGCCGAGTTCGAGGCGCGCGGGGGGCTCAGCACCGCTGGAAGCAAGGCCACCTTCGACACCGTGATTCCCAAGTTCGCAGTCCGTTACCAGCCGCTTGACTGGCTGGCGTTTCGCGGCAGCATTACCGAGGGCTTCGTATTGCCTGGGATGGCGCAGCTGTTCAACGTAGCCATCCAGCAGTCCGGCAGCTACTCGAACAACACGCAGGACTTGACGGATTACATTTGCGACCAGATGCCGGAGTTGGCCGCATGCGCGAACACCAACGCCGGCATAGTGCCCAATGTGGCCACGCCGGACTCGCAGTCTCCCGACTTGGCCGCCGAGGTCTCCGACTTGTGGAACGCAGGCGTCTCCCTGCAGTTCCTGGATGGCGACCTGAACTTCGACGTCGACTACACCACGGTGGACTTCAACGGTCGCGTCGATCGCTTTACCGCCGCCTCGAACATCTCGGCGGCCGGCATCCGCTTCCGCCCGTTTGCGCAAGAGCGTTGTCCCGGCACGATCCTCGACTACGACAACGAACAACGCCTGGACGGCCGCATGGAAGTGCCGCAGTTCATCGCCGTCACGCCTGCCGCAGAGCTGGAATGCCGCCGCCAAGCGGCGATTGACTGGGTGCAGACGCAGGAGATGGGCGTTGCCGGCAGCGACATCGTGCGCGGCGGCATCGACGGGCTGGAGCTGCTGGAAGTGGGGTCGCCGTGGACCAACCAAGGCGAGCAGACCACCACCAGCGTGATCTGGGGCGCGCGGTATCGTTTCGACGCCGAGAAGCTGCCGCTGATCGGCGGCGACTACGGCAGCTTCATGTTGACGATGAGCGCTACGCAAATGCTGGAAATGAGCATCGTTCGCTTCACGCCGGACAGCGGCCACAGCTACGGCGGCATTCGCGTCGATGGCGTGGGCAATCGCAACAACGGCGTTCACTACATCCGCAACCTCAACGAGTTGTACTGGAGCCTGCCGGCGACGCCGGAGTGGCGGGTGAACATGAACCTGCGCTGGTTCTATCGTGATCACATCGCCCAGATCGGCGTGCGTTGGCATGATGAACTGCGTGACGTGATGGCGTCGTGGGACGAGGTGTCGGCTGCCGGCAACGACCTCAGCGGCGTGTGGGTGAACGGCCAACGCGACCAGTCCACGCTGACCGAGGAGCTCGTCTGCGTGGACCAGGATCGCAACCCGCATTGCAGGATCGATTCCCGCCACTACTGGGATGTGAGCTACACCTACACGCGGCCGGATGTGTTCGGCCTCGGCTACGTGGCCATGAACCTCGCGATGCGCAACATCTTCGACACCAAGCCCGATGCCATGCCTTCCGGCGTGGGTTACGACACGTATGTGGACAACATCATGGGTCGCATCGGCTTCATGCGGCTGACGGTGGGCTTCTAGGGGCGCACCAAGAAGGCTTGAACGCCCTGCGCCCAAGCATTTGCGCGGGCGCAGGGCGCTTGGCGATGGGATAGGCCGGGGCTGGATTCGATGTTGCGAGACAACGGGTCCAACCTCGGCGACAGCTCGTCCGAGCGGTCTCCAACGGCAATCCAGGCTTGGCAGGGCTCCCGTGCGCGCGCTGCCTTCTTTTTTGCTGTGCTGTTGGCAGGCACTGCGGCAGCTGGCGACGCCGGCGCCGCCGATTGCACCGAGTTGCCGGAAGCGCAGCAGGCCGCCTGCTGGATGGAGGCAGGCTGCCGCCGGCTGAGCGACCACGAGAAGCGGACGGAATGTTTGCGCTTGGCCGCGAATCTACGTCGAGCGCTGGAGACGGAGGCCGCCCCGGTCGACAGCGCTGAACGAACCGAGCCCAAGCCGTCGCTTGCCGCGGGTGCGCCTGCGGCTGGTGCGCCTGCGGCCGGTGCGCCTGCGGCTGGTGGAGAGGCGGCGGCATCCGTTCGCGACGATTCGGATCCGCAACAGGAGCAGCCGGCCGTGTCTGTGCCGCCGCGGGCCGACATTGGGCAGACCGTCGTTGCAAAGGTCGATGCGGAAGCCGTCTCGGAGCACGTCGTCGACAGGACAGTGCTGGACATTCCCAACCGCTTCTCCGCCGACATTACCGCGCTGCGACGCCTGGTTCGAGATCGGCAGCTTGTGGCAGTGGACAACCAATTGCTGTTCGAGGGCGACGTTTCCGCCGAGAGTGCGCTGAAGCTCGGCGACCGCGTGGAGATTCGGCGCATCTCCAGGGCGTTCGGAGAACGCTACCGCATCATCGGCCCATCGCAGCGCCCAATCATGGCGCGACGCATTTCCTGCGAGCGGGTGGAGTTGAGCAAACAGAGTCGTCGCCGCTGTCTAATGGTTGCCAACGACCGCGTCGAGTGACCATTGGCTACCCCAAGGGTGCCCCGTAAGGCGGTACGTTTCGGCGCCGTTGCGGCATTGGTAGGGACGCTTGGCGCCTGCTCGGACGGGCCGCCGGCGCCGGTCACGGTGTCGTACAGCCGCACCGACGTGACGTTGGCAGCGCTGTTCGAGCAACTCCTGGAAGATGTCCGCGCAGCACCGTCGTCCGGCGCCATGCGCGGGCGCCTCGGCATGGCGTACGAGATCAACGACTACAAAGAGGCCGCGATCGACGTGTACGGCCAAGCCGCCGCGCTCGACCCCAAGGCATTCAACTGGCCGTATTTCCGCGCCCTGTTGATCGCCGAACTGGGCGATCCCGGTACCGCTCTCGAGGTGCTGGACACCGCCATCGCCATCGATGGCGACTATGCGCCGGCATGGCTGTGGCGCGGCAGCTGGCTGCGGGATCTCGGCCGCTTCGACGACGCCGTGGCCGCGTTCGAGCGCGCCGCCGAGCTAGGCGCGGAAACGACCGCCCAAGTCGGCGTCGCACAGACGGCCCTGCGCCAGTCCAAGCCGGCCGAGGCGTTGGAGCTATTGGCGCCGCTGGCGAAGAAGGCGGATCATCCGCACGTCTATCGGTTGTTGGGTCGGGCGCACCAGGCCCTCGGCAACGAGGACGAGGCCCGGATCGCCGCGGCGAGAGGCAGAAACGCCACGCCGCTGCAATGGCGCGACCCGCGGCATGTGGACAAGTGGGACTTGCTGGCGAGCTACGGCGGGCGGCTGGTTCACGCCGAGCAACTCCTGAACGCAGGCCGCTTCGCGGAAGTGATCGAGGTGCTGTCGCCCATGCTCGACACCTATCCGGACGACGAAGTGATTCTCGCCAACTTGGCAATGGCGGTTGGCCGCAACGGCGACATTGCGCGAGCGGTGAGCCTCGTCGAGCGCGGCTTGACAATGAACCCGGACTACTACCGATTCCACAACGTGTTGGCGAGCCTGCGCTTCCACCAAGGGGACGAGGGCGCCGCCCTCGCCCACCTCGAACGATCCGTGGCCGCCAACCCAGTGCAGGCGTGGCCCTACCAACAGATGGCGACGATCTACATGAGCCAGGCGCGCTACGACGATGCGCTCGACGCGTTCGACAGCGCCTTGCAGCATGGCGTCGAAAACCCGGAACGCATCCTCCACACCGCCGGCATGATCGAAGGAGCGCGCGAACGCTGGCAGCAGGCGATCGCCCGCTTCGAGCGCGCCACCGTCCTGCATCCCGCGTACACCAAGGCGTTCATCTATTTGGGACGTTCGCTGGCGGAGGCGCATCGTTTCAAGGAAGCGCGTGCGGCGCTGGCCTGGGCGGAGCAGTTGAACACGCATCCAGACGACTTGCGCAGCGCCAACGTGCGCTTGGCGGCATTGGAACGGGCGCTTGCATCCAACGGCGCGGCGGACGGCTAGTCGGCCCGTGCGGTCGTCGCCGGGCGTCTCCACGGGCACCCGTTTCAAGGTGCTCGCCGCGGCCACCTGCGTGGCGCAACTGGGCGCGTGCTCCGGAAGCGACGCTTGGTTTTCCGAGCAAGCCGCTTCGCGCGGCTTGAACTTCCAGCACCGTTCCGGCTTCCGGGAGCGTCCGTTGCTGCCGGAAATAACGGGCAGCGGCGCCGCGCTGGCGGACGTGGACGGCGACGGCGACCTGGACGCCTACATCGTGCAATCCGGCAGTCTCTATCCACCCGGCGATCCCCGCCACGGCGACCCGGTTGGCAACCGCCTCTACTTCAATCGCGGCGACGGCACCTTCGTGGTCGCGCCCGAAAGCGACGCTGCCGCCGACACCGGCTACGGCATGGGCGTGGCCGCTGGCGACTACGACGACGATGGCGACGTGGACCTCTACGTCACGAACGTCGGCCCGAACGTGCTGCTGCGCAACGATGGCACGGGCAACTTCAAGGACGTCACGGCAAGCGCCGGCGTTGGCGATCCGCTCTGGAGCACCGGCGCTGGCTTCATGGATCTGGATCACGACGGCGACCTCGATCTCGTCGTCGTCAACTACATCAACTGGACCCTTGAAGGCGAGATCAAGTGCTACGTGGGCATTGCGCTCACGTATTGTCCGCCAGCCAACTACAACGCGCCGACGACGGATCGTCTCTACCGCAACGATGGCGACGGCACGTTCACCGACGTGAGCGCGGAATCCGGCATCGGCTCGGGCTTCGGCAACGGCTTCGGGCTGGTTGGCGTCGACTTCGACCAGGACGGCCTGACCGATCTGTTCGTTGCCAACGACATGATGCTCGATCGGCTGTGGATGAACCAAGGCGCACTGCACTTCGCGGACGAAGCGATGCTGCGCGGCACGGCAGTGGACGAACACGGCATCGCCAAAGCCGGCATGGGCGTCGCCGCCGGCGACATCGACCGCGACGGCGACACGGACGTGATGGTGGTGAACCTGGAGGGCCAGACGGACTCGTTCTTCCGCAACGAAGGCAGCCACTTCCGCGACGCCACCGCGCAGCTAGGCTTGGCGCTGAGCGGCAAGCACACGCGCTTCGGCGTGGTGTTGGCGGATTTCGACAACGATGGCTGGTTGGATTTGTACGAGGCAAATGGCAAGGTCAGCGCACCGTCGCCTAGCGCCGGCAATGTATTCGACGAGCCGAACGTGCTGCTGCGCGGGGTGCCGCCCGGTCGCTTCGAGGACGTGCCGCAGGGCGGCGTGGAGACGGCGCTCGTGCATACCAGCCGCGGCGTGGCAGCCGGCGACGTGGATGGCGATGGCGGCATCGATCTCTTGGTCGTCAACCGCGATGCGCCGCCGTATCTGTTGATGAACCGCGTGCGGAACCGCGGCAACTGGATACGATTTCGCGCCCTCCTGGACAGCGGGCGAGACGCCTATGGCACGGTCGTGTTCGCCACCGTCGGCGACGTCCGCAGGGTCGGCGCCGTCCGCCCGGACGGCAGCTACCTGTCCTACAGCGACCCGGGCGTACACCTTGGCCTAGGCGAACAGACGATGGTGCGCGATGTGGCCGTGCGTTGGCCCGGCGTCGACGAGCTGGAGCGCTTCGGCGACTTCGAGGCTGGCCGCACCGTGTTCTTGCGGCGTGGCGGCGGCGACGCCGATGCGCCCCGTTGACCAAGCACGGCCCCGCAACTCCCGCACCGCCAGGCTGTGGTTTCGGGCGGCGGCCTCGCACCCGTTGTTCTGCGCCTCAAGGACACCGCTCGCTGTTGACATGCTCTTGCCACTCCACGATCCTAGGACGTGGATGGACGAAACGGAGTGCTCACTCATGCCTCAGTCGCGCTGCGAAAGCGCCCCGCCGTCCCCGCTTGGCGGCGCATCGCATGGAACCAACGGCTTGCGGGCGGCTTCGGCTGCGTTCTTGGCGGGCTTGGTACTGATCGCTTGCCAAGCCCCGGCGCCGACCGGAATCCCGGCGACGGACGCGCACAAGGCCCTGTTCGCCGGCACCTATTCCAGGAACATCGCCGGCGGGGCCGAGGTGTACATGCATGTAACGCAAAACCTCGAATACGACATCAAGCAGCCGCTTGCCGAATACAAGGTGAAGGCCATGAAGGGCACGTTGTCCGTCACTGGCGACAAAACGGCACGAGCCGGCCGCGTGAAGCTCGAGTGGATTTCGCGCAACGCCGTGCGCATGAAATCGCCGTTCGGCACCTCCATGACGTCCGGTGGCACCGGCGGCTCTGTGCAAGGCCAGTGGGGAGCCGAGTACACCCTGCGCCGACGGTAGGCCGCCGGCGACGGCAACTACACCTCGACGTCCAAGTGCGGATATTGCCCTTCGTCCTGGAACTTGCACCGCAGCACGCGCGTATTCGTGCCGGCCCGTTGATCCAGCTCGCAGGACACGCGAGTTCGGCGGCCGTCGTACATCTCCTTGAACTTGTCGATCACGCCTTGCAAGGTTTCCTGATGGGCCTTGGGAAGGCTCTTCCACACGTCGTCGAACAGGCCTTTGATTCTTGCATCCGACTTGCCGGATGCGGCCACGCCCAGCCAGCCGATGCCTTGCGCGACGTCCTGCTCGATGTCGCCGAGACCGTTGACGTAGATGGAGCCTAGCTGTGCCTGCGCCTGCTTGAAGCCGCGCTGCGCCGCGAACTCCAGGAACGGCACGGCCTCCTTGTACTTGCCGGCGCGATAGAGGTGTTCGCCCTGCTTCTTGGCGCGGTAGGTGTCTTCGATCTCCTGCTGCGAGACGCGGCTGTTCTGCGCGTGGGCAAGCGGGCTGCACAATGCGACGAGGCCAAGCAGGCAGCGCAGTAGAACAGCGTGCAGCGGAACAGCGGTGTTCACGATGTGCGAGCGATGCATGAGGTGCTCTCCTCCTCCCCATCTCCATACGCGCACCCTAGCCAGCGTTGCGGGCACCGTCAATGCTGCCGCCACATCCGCTGGAGCGTGGTGTTGGCGGACGAACCTTCACGCTGCGGCGCGGTGCTGGTTCGCCAAGCAACGTCGCAATGCCTTGAACAGGCGCACCAGTGGGTTGTAGGCTGCCTGTTGTGGCGAGGCTGGAGCAAATCATGGCTGCGCGTTCCCTTGCGTTCGGCTTGGCGCTGTATGCCACGGCATCTGCGGCGGACGACTCGAACAGTGTGCGCGATCAACCCCAGGTCGCGCCCAGCGGGCAGCCGACGGAGGAAATGACGGTCGTCGGCGAGCGCTTGCCGCTTGGCGCGGCGGAGCGTCGACAGCTCTACCGCGAGCTGGCCCGCGGCAAGAGGCTCTTCGCCAAGAAGCGCGTCGACAAGGCGCTCCCTTACTTGGTGAAGACCGCGGAGCGCGGATTCAAGGATTCGCAAGCGCGCGTCGGCCACATCTATCTGCAAGGCCTCGGCGATGTGCAGCGAGACACCGAACAGGGCATCGGCTGGCTCGGCGTGGCTTCCGACGGCGTGACGTCGCCGGGCATTCGCAACTACTTCAACGACATTTGGGCGCGCATCCCGGAACGCTACGTCCCCTATTTCGAGGAAGTGGTGGCGGAGTACAAGAGCAAGTACGGCCGCCAAGCCACCGGTGTCGTCTGCGAGATGGGGCGGCCGCTGCACAGCCATGTGAAGCAGCTTAGCTGCTTCTTCGAAGAAGACCTCCACGACGATGTGCGGCAGGGCCTGGACGAGCGCCAGGCTAGGGCAGCAGCCGATCGGCTGTTCGACGAGCGCCGCCGCGAGGCGATCAGGGTGATGCAGGAGCTGCGCCGATCCGGCGGCGCGCCGTAGCAGCTTGCCGACGGCTCGGCGCATCTTCGATTGCCGCCGAACCGGTGACTCAAGCGACAAGCCAAACCCACGCCAACACCCTCGGCCAGGTGAGCTGGGCGCTCTTCGAGTGGGCGCGCAATCCCTACTACATCCTCATCGTCATCTACATCTTCGGGCCGTACTTCACGAACGAAGTCATCGGCGATCCGGTGCGCGGGCAGGAGATCTGGGGCTACGTCAACGCCTTCGCCGGTCTCGTCACGGCGGCGATTGCGCCCTTTCTCGGCGCGATTGCAGACAAAGTGGGGCGGCGCAAGCCGTGGATCGGCGCGTTCGTGGCGGTGATGGTGCCGGCGATTCTGCTGCTGTGGCTGGCCGTGCCCGGCCAAGCGGATGTCGGCATCGTCACCTTGGCGGTGGCGCTGGCGGTGGCCGGCGCCGGCTTCGCCTTCACCGAGGTCTTCCACAACGCCATGCTGCCCTCGGTGGTGCCCTACCAGCGCCTCGGCACGGTGTCCGGCTGGGGGCTGGCGCTCGGCAACGGCGGGGCGCTGTTCATCCTCGGCTTCATGCTCTACGCCTTCGCGCTGCCGGCGTCCGGGATGCTCGATTGGGCGTGGCTGCCGAACGAGGTGATGTTCGGCCTCGACACCGAGATGTCCGAGCACGACCGCATCGCCGCGCCGATCACCGCCGTTTGGCTCGTGGTGTTCGCGCTGCCGCTCTTCTTCTTCACGCCGGATCAGGGGAACGTCTCCACCACGGCGCGGCAGGCCGTGCGCGAAGGCATTGCCGACATCTGGAACACGGTGCGGCATCTGTTCGCCTACAAGAACGTGCTGCTGTATCTGATCGCGCGCATGTTCTTCAACGACGGCAAGCTGGCGATCATGACCTTCTACATGATCTACGCCACGGGCATCTTCGACTGGGGCGGCGCCGAACGCCTGCTGGTCGGCGTCTTCCTCACCGTGTTCGCCATCGCCGCCGGCTTCATCGGCGGCTGGCTGGACGACATCGTGGGTTCCAGGAAGGCGATCATCTTCACCATCAGCGGCAACGTCGTCGCCCTCGTCGCCGCCGTCTCCATCACGCCGACGACGATCTTCTTCATCGAGTTCGAGGGCCTGGACGAGCCGGTGTGGGCGTTCGCGTTCTTCCGCACGCTGCCGGAGATCGCCTATCTGGTGGTCTCGGTGCTGTTCGCGCTATTCATCACGTCGGCCTACGCCAACAGCCGCACCATGCTGGCGCGCATCGCGCCGGAGCGCGAGATGACGAAGTTCTTCGGCCTCTACGCGCTCTCTGGGCAAGTGACGGCAGCACTCGGCCCCTTCATCGTCGCGCTTGCGACCGGCTGGTTCGACAGCCAGCGCGTGGGCTTCGGCTCGATTCTGGTGCTGCTCGCCGTGGGCGCCGGCTTGATGTTCTTCGTCAAGGAAGAGCGCACTGAATCCGCGGCATCCCGGGAAGGCGCGTCCGAACAGGGTTGAACGCCTGGCGGAAGCGGTGGCAACCCACGAAAGCACGGCGACGCGCGCGACGTGAAGAGGGCCTTGGCACGCTTGGGCGATCCTGACCGTCCGTCCGCGCTGCCCCGCCTAGGGCCCTGGCGGAACGCGCCTTTCGCGCTGTTCGTCGCCGCCATCCTGGCCTACGGAGCGGCGTTGGCCTGGTACACGCTGGATCGCTTCGACCTCGTCAACCTGATCCGCGAGGGCTACTGGGACGACGCGTTCTACTACTTCCAGATCGCCCATCACATGGCCGAGGGGCGGTTCTCCACCTTCGACGGCGGCATCACGCGCACCAACGGCTACCACCCGCTGTGGCTGTTCCTGATCACGCCGTTCTACTGGGCGTTCGACAAGACCGAGGCGCTGTTCGCCATCAAGGCGTTGGAGATCATGCTGCTCGCTGGCGGAGTGGCCTTGGTCGCCGTCGCGGCGCGCGTGGCGCGGCTGCCGTGGATCCTGCTGTTCGCGGTGCTGCCGACGCTCTGTGCGCAGGACGGGATGCTCTACGGACTGGAGGCCGCCCTGGTGCTTTTCATGCTGGGGCTGCTGTTGCTGGCCATGTGTCTCTTCGCGGACGACCCTGCGCGGTGGAAGTGGCCGCTTGCGGTGGTGGTCTTCGCGCTGCCCTGGGCGCGCCTGGAGTGGGCCGTCGTCGCAGTGGCGGCGACGGCTGCACTGGGCTTCCTCGAGCGGTCGGGCAGGTTGTCCTGTGCCTCGCGACGCCCCCCCTCCCAACGGTCGTGCGGACCGGGCATTGCCTCCCGCGGGGGCGTTGTTCCGCTCTTGCGGCTGCGGGCCGCGGTGCCGCTCGCAGCCGCCTTCGCCGGCGTCCTTGTCTACTTCGCCTACAACGGCATCGTCTTCGGCGGCGTCGTGCCAGTGAGCGGAGCGGTCAAGGCGGAGGTCTTGGCGCCGCAGGCATGGGATAGAGAAGGGGGCTACAGTCTGGCGAAGAGCTTGGAGCCTTTTCGCGGTCGGAACCCTTTGACGGCGAACTCCTGACCGCGCTGGAGGTGTGCGTCTATGCACTCTTGGCGTGGTGGCTTGTGCGCGGTTCCCGCAGCCGCGAGGATGCGCTGCTGCTGGCCTTCACGGCGGGCGTTTTCGGCTTGGCCGCTGGCCATCTGGCCAAGTTCGCGCAAAGCGTTCTTTTCTTGTATCCGGAGAAAGGGGTGTCGTTGTGGGAGTGGTACTTCGTGCCGGCGTATCTGATGGAGGCGCTCGCCGTTCCGTTGCGGTGCTGCGTCGCCATCTATGTCATCCGCCGTCTCGTAGGGCCGAGACTGCCGCGCACGTCCAACGTTCTGCGCTTGGCGGCGATCGTCGTCGCGATGGTCGTTCTCGTGGCGAAAGTGGACGTCGGCAAGCCGTTCCGGTTCGTCGACACGGGAAGAAGCGACTTGGTAATCGATTACGACTTGCGTTCCTACATGGGAGCGGCGGTCGTGAGTCGCCTGCTGCCGGAGGGCACGTTGGTTGGCGCGTCGGACAGTGGCGTCGTCGGCTACTTCTCGCGCCTGCCGGTGATGAACTGGGATGGAATGGTCAATTCATACGACTACAAGGAGGCGCTAAAGGAGGGCGACGTCGAGATCGAGTTGTTCTGGCGGCGGCATGGTCTCTTCCACTTCGGCAACGTGTACTGCGCTGACGGCTGCCCAGGGTGGGGGGAGGCGGGCATCATGCTGTACGAGGCGGCGCGGGCCTCCCGCCGGTTCAGCGGGACGATCCTCCAGTTCAAGCTCCTACGCTACGACTCAAGACGGCTTGAGTGGACTGTCGCCGACCGCGCCGCCTGGTTCCGCGACCGGATGGCGCTTCATCTCGAATGGCAGGCGGACGGCACCGGACTCCTCGTGGAGGGCCGGACCGTGCAAGCGTTCGCCTGGGGTTGCACGGGCGACCAGAACGAAGTGGCCGTGTGGACCTTCGGCGGCAAGGTCGGGGCAGTCAGCGGCTGGACGCAGACTGCCGACGGCCTGTGCAGCAGCGAAATCCTGCTGCCGCACGGGCATGTTGGGCCACTGCATGTGCGGCGCGTGTCCTTGGTCCAGGCTGCCGCCGGTCTGGCCGGAGGCGGCCTGGCGATCCGTGCAGATTCGCCGCAGCTAGGCGGATTCGATGTCTATCTGGGACACGCCTTGGCATATGTGAAGGCGGCGTGCGAGTGGGCGGACGTCGACACGCCGTTCTTCCTGCATCTGGTGCCAGCTGACGACTTCGATGGCGGCCGCGAGGTGCAAACGACCTTCATGCTCGAGAAGCACGGCGGCCGGTTCTGCAGAGACCGGGAGACGTGCTCTTGTCTGGCGACGGTCCCCCTGCCGCGCTACCGCATCGCGGAGATCAGGACCGGCCAGTGCAAGGCTGACGGGTGTGTCTGGGAGGGAGAGATTTCCGATAGCTGGCTGTGGAAACGGCTTTGAATCGGTTCTGTGGGCCTTGCGCAGCGAGATCCTGCGGCCGCACGGGCATCGCCCCGTGCGCTTGCGACGCACGGCGTCGGCGATGCAGTAGCTCGTCTGGCCGCAGGCTGCCCGGCGATCCGGGGACGATTCAACGCAGCCGGCGACATTCAGCCTAGCGTCGTCGCAGCAAGTGGTAGCGATCCACGGCGAGGGGGCCGAAGCGCTGCTCCTCGCCGTCCGGCCAGCGCACGACCACGTTCTTCGCCGTGTCGTCGCCGCCGAGGCCAAAAGTGAGCCGTGGGTCGTTGGCGGAGGCGTAGCTGCCGTCGGTCGTCGCCCGTTGTCTGCGGCAGGGCTGCCCGTCGAGCCACACGAGGGCGCCGGCGACGCCGTCCGTGGCGGCGAGTTCGACACCGAGCCAATGTGCCGACGCCGGCGCGGCATCGTTGCGGTAGAGGCGCGCCGGGCCGCGGTTGTTCGACACCACGATGTCCAGGTCGCCGTCGTTGTCGAGGTCGCCGAAGGCGGCGCCGCGGCTCACTTCCTCCACGGCGAAGGCGGGAACGTCCACTGCCGCGTAGCGCCCCCGGCCGTCGTTCAGCCAGAACTGGTTGGGCTGGCGCAGCGCGAGTCCGGCCGGGCCTGGTGCTTGGCCGGCAATGTCGGCGACGGCTCCGTTGGCGCTGAAGAGGTCCAGGTCGCCGTCGTTGTCGGCGTCGAACCAGGCCGTGCCGAAGCCGGTGTAGGGAAGGCTGCTCGCAGCCACGCCGGCCGCGTTGGATTTGTCCGTGAACCAGCCTTGGCCGTTGTTCGCGTAGAGAGTGTTGGTCTGCACGGCGAGGTGCGTCATGAAGAGGTCGACGTCGCAGTCCTGGTCGAAATCCGCCGCGGCCACGCCCATGCTCGCCTCCACCATGCCGTCGCCGTTCACCGCCGCGCCGGCGAGCAGCGCCTGATCCGTGAACGCGCCCTCGCCGTCGTTGATCCACAGCAGGTTGTCGTGCATGTCGTTGGCAACGTAGAAGCCGATGTCGCCGTCGCCGTCGAAATCCTCGGCGACCACGCCCAGGGCCGCGGCGCGCGCCGCGCCCACTCCCGAAGCCGCGCTCGCATCCGCGAACCGGCCAGCGCCGAGGTTGCGATAGAGCTTGTCGGCAGCGCCTGGGTAGACCACCGGCGAACAGTAGCTTGGTGCGCCGCTGTCGCTCGTGCAGCGCTTGGAATCGGCCAGGCTGAACGCCACGTAGTTGCCGACGTAGAGATCGAGCAGGCCGTCCCCGTCGACGTCCGCGAAGCTCGCGCTCACCGACCAGGCGTCGCCGGCGATGCCGGAACTCGCGGTGATGTCCCGGAAGCGCCCGCCGCCGGTGTTCTCGAAGAGCGCGTTGGCGCCGTAGTTGGCAACGAAGGCGTCGAGATCGCCGTCGTTGTCGATGTCGCCAGTGGCGATGCCCATGCCGTAGCCGGAGGAACAGATGCCGGAAGCGCCGGTCGCGTCCTCGAACCGCATTGCGCCGCCGCGCCCGACGTTGCGGAACAGCCGATCGCACGGGAGGGCGTCGTCTGTCGGGACGAGTGGACCGCCCTGCACCAGCCAGACGTCCAAGCGCCCGTCGCCGTCGAAATCGAAGACGCCGACGCCGCTGCCCATGATCTCCACCAGCCAACGCTCGCCCACCATGCCGTTGACATGCTCGAACGCAAGCCCCGACTCCGCCGCCACCTCGACGAACTGCCCCGGCGCCGCGCCCGCCGCATCCGTCAGCGCCAGGATCAAGCATTTCGCCCAAATGCCGACGACCAGCCGCATCGCGCCCTGCATAGATGGAATCAGCTCGAGTGTACGGCCTGTCTGTCATTCGCATAGCCGTTCACTACAATGCGTCGATGGCGGCGTCGCGGCAGGGCATTGTTCGCGTTTGCGCGGGCCTCGCGCTCGCGGCTGCTTGCGGCGTGTTGGCGCAGCCTGCGGAGAACGCCATGGCGGATGCCGTGGATGCGGTTCGAGTGCGCTTGGCCGTGCGCGAGTACGCTGCGGCGGCGGCAGAAGCCGAGGGTTTGGCGGCGGCTGTCGAAGCTGATCTTGGACGCTACCACCGTTCCCTCGCGGAGCCCCTCATGCTGCTCGGCGATGCGCGGATGGGGCTCGACGATCCCGACGCGGCGTTGCAGGCCTACGACCGGGCGAAGCACATCGTGCGCATCGACGGCGGCGTGCAGGGACTGGAACAGTTGCCGTTCCTGTTCCGCGAAGCGAACGCGCTGGTGGCGCTGAACGACCGCTCGGCGGCCAACGACCGGCACGAGTTCGCCTTTTCGCTGGAGTCTCGGCTCTACCCCGAGGACGACCCGCGCCGTCTGCCGAGCCTGCAGCGGCTGGTCGACTGGTACCGGCACAACTACAAGTACCGCGCGTCGCAAGTGCTCTACGAGCAGATCATCGCCATTGCGAGGACGCACTACGGGGAGAACGACCCGCGCCTGATCGACGCGCTGCGCGGCTACGCGGCAACCTACCGGGAACGGCGTTTCGGCACGCGGGAGCATGGACGTGGCGGCTTCCGCGCCTGGCCGCCGGGCTCGCCGCGCGATCCGCCGTGGTATCAGAAGTCCACTTTTCGCCGTGGCAGAAACGCCCTGCGGGAAGTCCTCGAACTCACCGAGGCGTCCGGCGCGGCAACCGACGTGGACATCGCCGCGGCCGTCGTGGAACTGGCGGACTGGAACCTGCTGCATCACGAATACGGCATCGCCATGCGCCACTACCGGCGCGCCTGGCATCTGCTGGAAGCGCATCCGCCTGAACGGCGGGCGACCTTCGAGGTGCCCACGGCGCTGTTCCTGCGCCTGCCCGCGGAACCGTCCACGCCGCTTCGTCGGCGTGGCGGGGCGTTGGACGGCGTGGTGCAGCTCGCGCTCAACATCACCCATCGGGGCGACGTGGTGGGGCGCCGGACGCTGCGCGCCGAGCCGCGCAACCTGATGGAGTTCAAGGTGCGCCAGGCGGCCAAGCTCGCCCGCTACCGCCCAGCCTTCCGCGATGGCGATCCGGTGCCGCGCCGGCGCGTGAATCTGGAGTTCAACTACAGCTACTACCCTGGCGGCGATTGACCCTGACGGTCGCGGAATGAATCCGCGCCCGCTTCGTCCCGCGCTCGCGAGCCGTCGTTGCTTCGGCGACGGCGTAGCAAGGTCAAGTGGTTGCGCACGTTGTCGTGCTCGAAGTAGGCGTCCTGGAGGTGGCGGCGTCCGCCGCCGGCGATGCGCTCTCTGGCGTGCAGCACGCGATGGCCGGCGATCAGCAGCACCTGCCCGGCGTCGAGGCGCAGCCGCGCCCGCGCCGTCGGGTCGTTCAAGCGCGTCGCCAACTCGTGGAATGCGCGGTAGAACTCCGCCAAGCGCGGTTCGTCGAGCGCCATGCGCTGCATGAGCTGGTTGGAATAGCGCAGCGTCTTCAGGCTGCCGTCGGTCTCCAGCGCGATGGTCGGCGCGCGGGCGCTGGTCTCGTTGTTCGCGTCGAACTGGCGGAACGGCACGTCCACGGCGCACAGCACCTCGAACATCCCCGGACGCTCCCGCCGCAGGCCCTCGAGCACTCGGAAGCCGTCGACGATGCCCGTTTCGCCGCCGCGGCAGTCGTTCGCCAGCATGTGCAGCGCCTGCACGCTCGGCGGCCACGCGTAGCTCACCATGTCGTTGTGCGGCGGCACGTCTTCGCTGGTGTGCGCGATGTTGTAGCCAGCGGGATCGACGAGCACGTTGTGGATACGCTCGAAGAGCACCTCGCGCACCGGCCCGAGACGCGGCGCCAGACGCTCCAGGGCATTGGGCGTGGTCGGCCCGTTGGTCAACACGCAGGCGCCGGTTGCCAGAAACGCCTCGATGCAGGCCGTGGCGGCGTTGTCGTCCGCAAGGAAGTCGTCGAAGTCGACGCGGTGCGGCTTGAACGCCCCGTCCCAGTGCCGCAGCGAGGCAGGGGGCGCGTGCAACGCCGCCCGCAGATCCTGCGCCGAGAACCGGCTGCGGTGGCCGTCTGGCCAATCGACGACCAACGCCTGCCCGTCTGCGAGACAGGCGCGCTTCGGTCTCAAATCTGGTGCCACGGTGAAGATCTGGAAGCGCTTCTCGCTCGTCTGGCGCACCACGCACTGCTCGCAGCCGCAGTTGTGGCGCAGCCAGAGATGCGGAATGCGGGCGCTTGCGCCGTCCTGCCACTTGGCGAAGAGGGCGTCGCTCTGCGCCGTCAGCGAAACAATGGGGGAAACGACGGGGGGAACGATGGGGGCAACAACGGGGGCAGCGCTGGGGGAAGGGCAGCGCCCGTCGCGTTGCGCCATGTCCGAACGTGTGTTCATCGCACGAACCTCCGGCAGCTACGTTTGCCTAGTGGGCGCATAGTCGGGGCGAAGGAGGCGCGCTTCAAGGGTTGCCAAGCGGTATTCTGCTTGCGGTCTTTCGGCGGCACTCGGCCATGCAGAAATACTCCTTCTTCGGCTTGCTCAAGCACGCCCTGCGCCACCACGAGGACTGGGCGCCGGTCTGGCGCGAACCAACGCCGAAGCGCCGCTACGAGGTCGTCGTGGTCGGCGGCGGCGGGCACGGCCTGGCGACCGCCTACTATTTGGCGAAGAACCACGGCGTCAAGGACGTGGCGGTGGTGGAGAAGGGCTGGCTGGGCGGCGGCAACACCGGACGCAACACCACCATCGTGCGCTCCAACTACCTGCGCGACGAAGCGGCGCAGCTCTACGAGTTCGCCCTCAAGCGCTGGGAGGGACTGAGCCGGGAGCTGAACTTCAACGTGATGTTCAGCCCGCGCGGCGTGCTGAATCTCGGCCACACCCTGCAGGACATGCGCGACATCGAGCGGCGCGTCAACGCCAATCGCTTGAACGGCATCGACGGCGAGGTGCTCGCCCCAGCCGAGGTGCAGGCCAAGGCGCCGCTGCTGAACTGCTCGCCGAACGCGCGCTACCCGGTGCTTGGCGCGTCCTGGCAGCCGCGTGGCGGGGTGGCGCGGCACGACGCCGTGGCCTGGGGCTTCGCGCGCGCCGCCGACTCCCTAGGCGTGGACATCCTGCAGAACACCGAAGTCGTCGGCATCCGCATTGTGGACGGCGCGGCGAAGGGCGTGGAGACGAACCGCGGCTTCATCGCCGCGAACAAGGTCGCCTGCGTTGCCGCCGGGCACTCCGGCGTGCTGGCGGCGATGGCCGGCCTGCGCCTGCCCATCGAGTCGCGGCCGTTGCAGGCGCTGGTTTCCGAGCCGCTCAAGCCGTGCCTGGACACGGTGGTGATGTCCAACGCAGTGCATTGCTACATCAGCCAGGCCGACAAGGGCGATCTGGTGATCGGCGCTGGCACGGACGCCTACAACGGCTACGGGCAGCGCGGTTCCTTCCACGTGGTCGAACACGCCCTGCAGGCGGTCTGCGACCTGTTCCCCGCCTTCAGCCGCGTGCGCATGAACCGGCAGTGGGGCGGCATCGTGGACATCTGCCCGGATGCGTGCCCGATCATCGGCAAGACGCCCATCGCCGGCCTCTACTTCAACTGCGGCTGGGGCACCGGCGGCTTCAAGGCGACCCCCGGCTCCGGCTACGTCTTCGCCGACACCGTCGCCCACGACCGCCCGCACCCGCTCGCCGAACCGTTCGCACTGGAGCGCTTCCACACCGGCGCGCTGATCGACGAACACGGGGCGGCGGGGGTGGCGCATTAGTTGCGTGGCGAGTGGGCCATCGCACCCCCCATCGCACCGCTCAAATTGACCGCCTTGCAGGTGCGTGGTAGGTTGGCCGACGATCGATTAGGGCATATGAGCATAGATTTATGGCCGCGAATCGAGACACCCAATACCTGCGCGGCCTGCTCCGCGAGCTGCTGTCGAGCGGCGAAGCGGAATGGGTGGAGTTCAAGGTCGACAACAACGAGCCAGTGCGCATTGGCGAGTACATTTCCGCCTTGGCCAATGCCGCCGCTTTGGTGGAGAAGGCGCACGGCTACGTCGTCTGGGGCGTCGAAGACGAGACGCTGGACTTGGTAGGAACGCGGTTCTCTCCTCGCACGGCCAAGAAAGGCAACGAACCTCTGGAAGCTTGGCTTGCCCGCCAATTGAATCCGCAAGTCGCTTTTCGCTTTCACGAGTTGCAGAAGGACGACAAGCGCTTCGTGCTGCTTGAGGTAGAGAGGGCGGCGCACCGTCCAGTCGCCTTTGGCGGCACGGAGTTCGTTCGCGTCGGCAGCGCGAAAAGGAAACTCAAGGACTTTCCAGAGACGGAACGGGCGCTCTGGCAGACCTTCAGCCGCACTCGCTTTGAGGAAGGAGTCGCCGCCGAGCGCGTTCGCGGAGAGGACGTTCTGCTCAAGCTGGACTGCCCTGCCTATTTCGACCTGCTCGGGCTGCCAGTGGCGGACGGCCGGGACGCCACTCTCGAGGTCCTCGAGCGCGACAAGCTGATCGTACCGTGCGGAGCGGGGGGCTTCGATGTCACCAACCTTGGCGCGATCCTGCTGGCTCGGAATCTGCGCGACTTTCCGCGTCTGCAGCGCAAGGCGCTGCGGGTCGTCGAATACCGCGGCACTGGCCGACTCGAAACGCTGCGCGAGCGCGAGGAGGCGAAGGGATATGCCGCTGGCTTCGCCGAGTTGATGGACTACATCGATGCGCGGCTGCCAACGCGCGAAGTGAACGGACGCGCGTTTCAGCGGTCGATGCCGGACTTCCCGCCGCTGGCGGTGCGCGAACTGGTGGTCAACGCCCTCATCCATCAGGACTTCTCGGTGACTGGCGCCGGCCCGACGGTGGAGATCTTCGAGGGGCGCTTGGAGATCACCAACCCGGGTGCGCCGCTGACGAGCACGGAGCGCTTCCTGGACAGTCCGCCTCGGTCGCGCAACGAAGCGCTGGCTTCGCTGATGCGCCGTTTCGACATTTGCGAGGAACGGGGCAGCGGCATCGACAAGGTGGTAGCCGAAGTCGAGCGCTTTCAGCTTCCCGCGCCGGTCTTCGAAGCGCCGACCGGCTTTACGCGCGCGATTCTGTACGGACGCAAGCCCTTGGCGGAGATGGACAAAGCCGACCGTGTGCGCGCCTGCTATCTGCACGCCTGCCTGAAGCATGTGAACAGGGAGTTCCTCACCAACGCCTCGCTGCGCGAGCGCTTCGACATCAATGCCGCAACGCCAGCGTCGGCCACAAGCATCGCGTCGCGCTACATCCGCGAAGCCGTGGAAGCCGGGGCCATCAAACCCTTGGATGAACAAGCGGGGCGGCGCAGAATGCGCTATGCGCCCTATTGGGGCGGAAGGTCGACGGAAACCGCCGTTCCCCCAAGGTAGGCGCGACGATCCTGTGCGCTCGGCCCACCCTGTGCCAAGCACGGTTTCATAACAACTCCCCCGAAGGTCGGGCAACAATCTGCATAACTCATTGAATAAATGGATGTTTTCTATTTGACGGTCATTTAACAGGCGCTTGGGATCGGGGGGTGAGGCCAACTGCGGTTCGTTTAACGAGAGAGTGCCACAGATGCCGTGTTTCCACGCAAGTGGCTAATTTTGCTTGATTTTCCTATTTGACGGTCATTTAACGGAACGCTACAGCGCATCGTGCTGCTGGTGCTGCTCGGCTTGCGCGCTTCCTGGGCGAGCGGCATCACGCTGCGGAAGTCCTTGCGGCAAAGGTCACTGCGTTCGCCAGTGCGCCAAGATCATGCACACACGCATAATGCATAGGCGCATAATCTGCGCATGGAGTTTCTGAATCGAGAGGCGGAATTGCGCCGGCTGGACAACGCCCTTCGGCCGGGGGCGTTCGCCGTCATCTGGGGGCGCCGCCGGGTGGGCAAGTCGCGCCTGCTCGTCGAGTGGACGCGGCGTCGCGGCGGCCTGTACACGGTCGCCGACCAGTCCGCGCCGAGCGTGCAGCGCCGCTATCTGGCGGCAGCCATCGCCGAGCGCTTTCCCGGCTTCGCCGACGTGGAATATCCCGATTGGCGGGCGCTCTTCGCTCGTCTCGGCAGCGAGGCGGCCGCCGCCGGCTGGCGCGGCCCCTTCGTCTTGGACGAACTGCCCTACTTGATCGCCGCCGATCCCGCCATCGTCGGCACGCTGCAGAACTGGATCGACGCCGAGACGCCGCGGCCCTGCACCGTCGTCAGCGGCTCCAGCCAGCACATGATGCATGGCGCGGCGCTGGATGCGGGCGCACCCCTCTACGGCCGCGCCGGCGAAGCGTTCGCCATCCAGCCGCTGCGGCCGGGCCATCTCGGCGATGCGTTCGGGACGGAAGATGCGCGGGAGCTCGTGTCGCTGTACGCCCTTTGGGGCGGCATGCCGCGCTATTGGGAACTGGCGCAGAGCGCTTTGACCGCCGGCGCCGATCTGGCGGAAGCGGTCGATGCGCTGGTGCTGGACCCGGCCGGCCCGCTGCACGGCGAACCGGATCGCCTGTTCCTGGAAGAAACCCCGCCGGCGCTCGCGCTACGGCCGCTGCTGGACGTCATCGGCGCCGGCGTACACCGTGCCAGCGAAATCGCCGGGCGTCTCGAACGACCCGCTTCCAGCCTTTCGCGGCCGCTCGCCACCTTGGCAGCCATGCAGCTGGTGCGCCGCGAGACGCCGTTCGGCACCAGCCCGCGTGCCACCAAGCGGGCCCTCTACCGCATCGACGATCCGTTTCTGCGCTTCTGGTTTCGCGTTGTCGCGCCCCATCGCGCCGTCCACGCGCAAGCCCCGCCTGAGACGCGCATCGGCTATTGGCAGCGCCACCGCACGGCTCTCGAAGCCTACGCCTTCGAGGAGCTCTGCCGCATGGCTGTGCCGACGCTGCATCGCTGCGACCTCCCCATAGCCGCCCTCGGCCCTTGGGAACCCGCGCAGCGCCATTGGCGCGGCAACGATCCGGAGTTCGACGTGGTGGCGCGTTCCGTCGACGGCAAGCGACTGCTGGTGGGGGAAGTCAAGTGGTCGCAGTCGACGTCGCGGCGCCCTCCGGCTGCGCCCCGGCACATCCGCTCGACCCTGCCCGTGCCGAACGACTGCGAAATCGTGAAGGCGATGTTCGTCCCTGACCCGCCGGTCCCAATGCATGCCGAGACCGGCGCCCACCTCGTCGGCGCCAAGGCGGTGATGGAAGCCTTGCGCTAGCCCCGGCGACAGAAAGACCCTGTGCCCCCGCGAAGTGGAACACTCCTTCCACGAGTGTCGGCAGTCGTTCTGGTTTCGTGCATCGGCAACGGCCCACGGACGGCCCGCTGCCGCTGATGACACGCAGCGCATCGCGCCGTAGCATTCGCTGCGGCACCTCGACAAGGAATTCCCCGTGGCCGTCGATCCGCTGCTATTCATGCGAGGGTTCCCCTCGCGCTCCCCGCTGAAGGCTCTCATGCGAGGGTTCCCCTCGCGCTCCCCGCTGAGGGTTCCCATGCGCGGGGCGCCCTCGCGCGCTGGCTGATGGCGCTCGGCGACGAACAACTGGTTCGCTATCTGCGCGATGGCTTCGTCGTGCTGCGCGCCGAGGACCTCGATGCGGATTTCCACGCGGCGATGTTCGCGGCGGCGTGTCGGGTGTGGGACGAAGCGCGGGCGCTCTCTGGCGAACCCATCCACCTGCAGGTCGTCGGCGACAATCTGCGGGCGCGCATTCCGCTCGTCGAGCGCCTGCTGGATTCGCCCACCGTGCGCGGCGCACTGACGCGCGTTCTCGGCGACGGCTTCCTGCTGCACCCGCACCACTTCGTCCACGAATCCACCGGCAACGACCAGAGCTTCCACCAGGACGGCAATCTGCCGTGGAACGACCGTGGGCACTACCGGACGCACCGCCCGAACTGGGCGATGCTGTTCTACTACCCGCAGCCCGTGACGCTGGCCAGCGGCGCCACCGAAGTGCTGCCGGGAACGCAGTATTGGACGACAGATTTCGAGAAGCCGGACGGCACCTGGCACAAGGGCGATGCCGTGGACAAGCGCTTGCGCCCGGAGGAACTCGGCCAAGACGACCTCGCCGCCCGCGACCGTCGCCTGCAGGCGGTTGTGGATTCCCTCGGCATTTCCAAGGTCGAGCGGCGACGCATCGAACTGCCGGCCGGCAGCATCGTGCTGGCCAACTACGACTTGATGCATCGCGGTTCGCGGGCCGCCCCGGACTTCGATGGCCGCCGCTTCATGTACAAGTTCTACTACCTGCGCACGCGCGATCCGCAACCGGCCTCCGGCCCGTCGCCGATGCCGCCGCTCGGCGAATGCGGCCCGCTGCATGGCGTCGTCGAATCCATTTGGCGCTGGCTGCGCGGCGAGGCGGACTGGCAGCCGGAAGTTGAGGACACTGGGCAGGCTGCGCGCTTCGCGGCGGCGAAGGCAGAGGACGAGCGCATTCGCCTGGCCTACGAGATCGGCTGGCTCGCGCGCGCCGATCGAGACGCGCTCGACCACCTCGGTCGGCACTTGACCGCCGACCACGAGGCGCGGCGAAGGGCGATGATCTACGCTGCCGGCATTGCGGGGCCGGCAAGCAAAGCAGCGGTGGCGAAGGCGCTGGCCAGCGCCGAAGCGCCGGTGCGGCGGGCCGGCGCCGCTGCGGCTGGCGAAGCGCGGCTGGCGGATTCCGAGACGGTGGAAGCGCTGTTTCGGCTCTTGGAAACGGACGCGGACGATCTGGTGCGCTCCAACGCCGCCTATGCGCTCGGCAACGTGGCGCGGGCCGCCAAGGCGCGCGTGCCCGCAGCGCGTCTGCTCAAGCGTCTGGAACCGGCTGCCGAACCGGACAACTCCGGCAATGGCGGCATGGCGCGTTCCACGGTGCGCGTCAACGTGATGTACGCCCTGTGCAACGCCGCGCTGGACGAAGCGGACTTGGCGACCTTGGCGAAGGTGGGCCTCGCGGACCACGACCGCTACGTGCGCGGCCTGGCGGTGGCGCTGCTGGAACGCCACGCGCTGGCAGGCGGCGATGCGTGGCTTGGCTCCTTCGTGAAGCACCTCGTCGGCGCGCGCTACAACGAGCCGGCGCCGGCCTTCGCGCCGTAGCGGCCGTCGCCGGCTGGCCAGCGCTCTTTGCTCTCAAGCGTTCGCAATCCCCGCGTCAAGGACGTGGTTCGGCTGCGCAACCGTCGCCATCGCCAGCGCGAGAAGCGCTTCGTCGTCGAGGGGGCGCGCGAACTCGCCGCCGCGGCAGAGGCGGCGTTTGCCGTGCAGACGCTCTACTTCTGCCCGGACTTCCATGCGGCGCGCGGCGAAGCCGAGCTGGTGGAGCGCTTCCGGGCGCTTGGCACGGCCTGCGAGGAAACGAACGCCGCGGTGTTCAAGAAGATGTCCTACCGGCGCACGCCGGACGGCCTGCTCGGCGTCGCCGAGGCACCCCTGCTTGGGTTGGACGCGCTGCCGGCGCCGCCGGAAACATCGGACGGCTCGCTCTGGCTGGTTGCCGTCGGCGTGGAAAAGCCCGGCAATCTCGGCGCCATGCTGCGCAGCTTGGATGCCGTGGGCGGACAAGGGCTGCTGGTGGCCGATGCCGTGGCCGACGTCTTCAATCCGAACGCCGTTCGCGCCAGCGTGGGCGCCTTGTTCGGAATGCCAATCGCCGTTGCGAAGGGCGCGGCCATACGCGACTGGCTCGATGCACAAGGCATCCGCCTGGTGGCGGCCAGCCCGCAAGCCGCGTCGGACTATGCGGCCATGGACTTGCGCGGCCACATCGCCTTCGCGGTCGGCAGCGAGAGCGGCGGTCTGGACGCGGATTGGCTCGCCGATGCGGCGAGCGCGCGCATTCCCATGGCTGGGCGGGTGGATTCGGTGAACGCCGCCACCGCAGCCGCGCTGCTGCTGTTCGAGGCGCGAAGGCAACGCGCATCCGGCGCTGCGTCGAGCCCGGCGAGCGCCCGCGCCGAGGCAGCGCCGTGACCGACGGCCCGACCGAAGCGCCGCCGATGCGCGGCACGTTGGACGTGCGCCTGCTGCTGCGCCACTTCCACTGGCGCATTGCCGTCACCTGGCTGCTGGTGCTGCTGGAGAACACGCTGTGGGCGTTCGTGCCGCTCTTCATCGGGCGCGCCATCGACGCGCTGCTGGCCAAGGAGATCAACGCCCTGTGGGAGGTGGGCGCGGTGCTGGCCGCGCTCACGGTGGTCGCCGTCGGGCGGCGCGTCTACGACACGCGCTGCTATGGAACGATGCGCGTGCGCTTCGGCGCCGAGCTGGTGCGGCGCTTGGGCGAGCGCCCGGTCTCGCAGGTGAATGCGCGGCTGGAGATGAGCCGCGAGATGGTGGACTTCCTCGAAGGCTACGTGCCGGAGCTGCTCACCGCGGTGGTGCAGCTGGTGGTCAGCGTGGCGATCCTGTGGAGCTTCGACGTGCGGCTCGGCGGCACCGCGCTGGCCGTCGTGGCCGCCATCGCCGTGGTCTACGCGCTCTTCCACCGCCGCTTCTACCGGCTCAACAGCGACCTCAACGCGCAGACCGAAAAGCAGATCGCCGTGCTTGAACGACGTTTGCGCGAACCGCTGTGGACGCACCTGATGCGTCTGCGCCGCTGCGAAGTGCGGCTGTCGGACACCGAAGCGCTGCTCTACGGCGCCATCTTCGCCGCGATGTTCGCGTTCGTGCTCACGAACCTGTGGTTCGCCGCGTCCATCCCGGCCGTCACCGCCGGCATGATCTTCGCCATCCTGAGCTACTCCTGGGAGTTCGTGGAATCCGGCGTCGCGCTGCCGGCGGTGCTGCAGCAGTCCACGCGCCTGGCGGAAATCCGCCAGCGTCTGAACCCGGATTTGTCGCGCCAATCCAGCGAACAGCCGCCGGCGTGAGTCACGCGGCGAACTGCGGCAGACGCTTCGGCACGGATTCGTTGCGCAACACGGCGTAGTCGGGCAGGCCGTCGCGGTAGGCCGGATAGCTCTCGCCGGCGATCAGAGGCCGCAAGTAGCGGCGGGCCGCTTCGGTGATGCCGAAGCCGTCGGCGGCGATGAACTCCGCCGGCAGCGGGCGTTCGACGTTCGCCACCTGCTCCAACGGCGCGTCGCCGAGCGCCCAGCGGTAGGGCGCGTCGGATTCGCGCACGATGGTGGCCATCACCGCGTTCCTGCCGGCCAGGGCCAGCTGCACCGCGTGTCTACCGACGGCGTACGCCTGCTCCGCGTCCGTCGCCGAGGCGATGTGGCGCGCCGAGCGCTGCAGGTAGTCCGCCACCGCCCAATGGAACTTCAAGCCCAGCTCGTCGCGCACCATCGCCGCCAGCACCGGCGCGACGCCGCCGAGCTGGGCATGGCCGAAGGCGTCTGTAGCGCCTGCATCGGCCAGAAAGCGACCATCGGCGTAGCGTGCCCCTTCGGAGACCACCACCACGCAGTAGCCGGCGCGTTGCACGGCGGCGCGCGTCTTGGCAAGGAACGCCGCCTTGTCGAATGGCACCTCCGGCAGCACGACGACGTGTGGCGCATCGTCCGCCTGCCGTTGCGCGAGGCCGCCGGCGGCGGCGATCCAGCCGGCGTGGCGCCCCATCACTTCGAGGATGAACACCTTGGTGGAGGTGCGGCACATGGAGGCCACGTCGAGCGCCGCTTCGCGCACGGCGACGGCGACGTACTTGGCCACCGAGCCGAAGCCGGGGCAGGTGTCGGTGCCGGGCAAGTCGTTGTCCACCGTCTTCGGAATGCCGATGCAAACCAGCGGATAGCCGAGGCGTTCGCCAAGCAGCGACACCTTGTGCGCGGTGTCCTGGGAATCGCCGCCGCCGTTGTAGAAGAAGTAGCCGATGTCGTGGGCTCTGAACACGTCGATCAGGCGCCGGTACTCGCGGGCGTTGTCGTCCAGCGAGGCCAGCTTGTAGCGGCAGGAGCCGAACGCGCCGCCTGGGGTGGTGCGCAGCCTGGCGATGGCCTCCGGCGTCTCCCGGCCGGTGTCGATCAAGTCCTCCTCGAGCGCCCCAAGAATCCCGTTGCGCCCGGCGAAGAGCCGCCCAATGCGCCCCGGATTGGCGCGCACCGCCTCGATCACGCCGCACGCGCTGGCGTTGATGACGGCGGTCACGCCGCCGGACTGGGCATAGAAGGCGTTGCGGGGCATGGCGGAGACGGCATTGCTTGGCAAGTGGGGCATTGTGTCAGACTCGGTACGCCAACGTCGCCGTGGGTGGATTTGGAGCGACGACCGAGAAGGGCATCACAGACCTCCGAACACCTGCGCTCCAGCGCTCCCGGCAACCGACCCTCCGGTGGGGCCGATGGGGTAGGGTGTCGGATCGCGTCGATTGAAGCCGTTGCCGATGGCGAGCCGAACAAGCTCAGGAACCCTCGCCGAGCCGGATCTAGAGCGCGAGGACGGCCAAGCCGCTACGCGTATACGAACAAGGAGTGGTGAACAATCCGCTGGCGGGCTGGTGCGGAAGACCTGCCAGCACGACCTGCACCGGCCCGTGGGGCTGGATCAGGTGGTTTGGGAGCCGTGCCTCCGCTCGACTGCCGTCAAGAACTCGTCATCGAGCAGAATCCTGTTGTCCGCCAATAGCTTGAGTTCCTTGGCTGCGCCTTGCGTGCCGTGGACCAGCCATACGATCACGGCTTTCTGCTGGGCTGCTTCAACGGCTGGAATCAAATCGCTGTCACCCGACAGGAGGGCCGTGTGTGTCACTTGGCCCTTGGCTGCCAAACGAGCGATGTCCAGCTTCTGTTGGTACATCGGCACGCCCTGCCGGTCGACACCTTGGAGTCTCAGTCGTCCCTCGCGCAGCGCGTAGTTGGGTAGCCCTCTCAGCCCGTTGAAGAACCGGCTTTTCTTCATCAGCCTGTCTTCTTCCTCTGCGGTGGGACGAGCACTTTGGTACGGCAAACAGTCGTAGTAATAGGTGCGAATCAGATCAAGCGGTTCCTCTGTGGTCTCCCGTATCTTGGCAGCCACCTTGGCACTCAAAAGCTCGAAGTCGACCCATTTGCCGGCACTCTTGGCCACGTTCGAGATGTAGCCGCCATCAATGTGGATCGCCAGTCGGGCCACGGCTAGCACTCGGGTCAAAGACTACCTGCAAGAAAATGGGGGCTAGGTCGTCGACAACCTAGCCCCCACCTTTAGCCTGACCTCCAGTACACCCTCGGCAACAGACCGGGATGCCCGACGCCAGGGGGCATTTGTGGGCACCGTACCGGCGATTAGAGGGCCCTGTCAAGCCCTTTCGCGCCGTCAAGACGCCAGCAAATGCCGCCCACCCGCTGACGCCCGCATGTGGTGCGAGTCGAGACGGCGCTGGGAGCGTTGCGGCGCCCGCGGCGGAGCTCGAACAGGTCACCCTAGAGAGGCTCCATGCGGTGCGCCGGAACGCAGTGGCGGACGACGACCACGGGGCGGCGATCCCCGCTGACGGGCTCCAGCGCGGCTCGAAGACTCCCACGCCGGGCCGGCGGCGCTAGGGCGGCCCGCTCAGGCGACCCGTTCCCGCAGCCGCGCCTGCGCCAGGTCGTAGCTGCCTTGCATCCGAACCCAGTGGTCGGCGTTGCTCCAGCCGATGCGTTCCAAGGCCAGTGCCATGGCGACCGAGACGCCAGCCCGGCCATTCAGCAACCGCGACAGCGTGATGCGGCCGACGCCAAGCTGGGCGGCGCACTCCGTCACCGTCCAGCCCTTCGACTCCATGCACTCGCGGACGATTTCGCCCGGGTGGGCAGGATTGCGCATGGGCATTTGTCAGCCTCCTTCAATGGTAGTCAACGAGGTCCACGCCCACAGCTTCGGTTCCCTCGAAGCGGAAGACAATCCGCCAGTTGCCGGACACCCGAACGCTCCATTGGTCCTGCCGGTCGCCGCTGAGCTTGTGCAAGCGCCAGCCCGGCCACGCGCCATACGGCGAATCAGCGACGGCTGCCGATTTCCCGCAGCAGTTCGCCGCCCGTCGCGCAGCGCGCGATCGCCTCGCCCACCTCCATCAAGCGCTGCGGGTCCGCCTCGGCCCCAATGGTCGCCGCCAGACGGTCCGCCGTGGCCGAATCGAACCGCGTCGCCGCGATGCGGCGCAGCAGCTGCCGCTCATGCTCCATGCCCTGCTCGCGGCCTAGGCTGATGCCCTCTTGGCGGCCTTGCTGGATGCCTTGCTCGATGTACGGCTTCGGCCACTGTGCCACGCGTTCTTCCAAACTCATCGCCAGGTCCTCCAAGTTCAAGTCTTCCGGCGGCCTCGGCACCGGGTCACCGCCGACCAAGGGGCGCCTCAGCGCCCACAGCCAGTGCGCGAACGTCCGCCTCAGCTCGTGCTCGCCAGCCAAGAGCGCCGCCAGCCGCCGACCTATCCGCGCCAAGTCCGCCGCGGTACTGCTCTGCTCCAGCTCCGCGACCGTCCACGTCAGCTCGTGCAGCTTGAAATCTTCCGCCTGCGCGCGGCGCTGGTCAAGCACGAAGTGGCGCTGCGACGGCTGGTACGGCGCCAGCAGCGGCGACGGCGCGGCGATCAGGTCGCGCATCTCGGTCGCCGGCCTCCAAGGTGTGTCGCCGTTGTACAGCACCACCGGCAGCACCGGCGGCAGCGCGCCGGGCCTGGCGATGCCGCGGCGCAGCAGTTCGCCGTAGAGCAGCGCCGTGTACTCCAGCACTCGCTGCGCCATGGCCGCGTCGGTGGTGCTCTGGAATTCGAGCATCACCAGCACGTGCAGCCAGCCGTCGCCAGTGCCGCGTGTGCGCAGCCGCCACGCGGTGTCGCCGCGCCTTTGCTGAAGGGCTTCGCCGACGTACTCGGCGGAGAGCTTCTCGAGGGTGCGGTAGTCCGCGTCGAGATCGGCGCCGAAGAGGCTGCGCAGCAGGTCCTCGACCATGCGGGCGAAGGCGTAGAGGCGCTTGTAGATGGGGTCGCTGGGCGGCTGCGGCGGTGCGTTGTTCATGACGAGTACGCTACCGCGCCGCCGAGGACGGTGTTGTAAGCCATCGCCCCGGCCGGATGTAGGAAATTGCCGCCTCGTGGCCGCAGACTTCGCCCCGGCTGGATGTGGGAAATCGTCCCGGCGGGCGATGCCACCACATGTCGCGCACCCCCGGCGTGGGCGGCGTGGGGCGCGTGACGTCTTGTGCCGCAGCCCGCGCTGGCGCGTATCATGCTCCTTGTCGGGTGCGCTGGCTTGGGCGCGAGGGGACGAAGCGGGCTGATGGCGAAACGCAAGCCGCGCAAGCGGGACATCGAGAATTACGCGCATACGGACAAGGAGCGCGTGAACAATCCGCCGGTGGGGTTGGTGACGCCGGAGACGGACAAGGACGCGGCGCGGAAGACCTACGCGCACGATCCGCACATCGATCCGCAGCTTTCCTGGGCGGGCAAGGCGGAGCACACGGCGTTCGAGGTGCCGACGGTGTCGCTGCACGTTCACGAGCGCATCGATCCGCGCACGGTCATCGAGGCGGTGCGCAAGCGCAACGGCGCGTCGGCGCAAGCCTCGCTGTTCGAGGAACCGGAAGAGAACCCGCCGATCCGCCAGGCCATCGACTTCTACCAGCACCGCCACAACTGGAGCAACCGGCTGATCGCCGGCGACAGCCTGCTGGTGATGAACAGCCTGTTGGAGAAGGAAGGCTTGGGCGGCCAGGTGCAGATGGCGTACATCGACCCGCCCTACGGCATCCGCTACGGCTCCAACTTCCAGCCCTTCGTGGGCAACCGCGACGTGACGGACGGCAAGGACGAAGACTTGACGCAAGAGCCGGAGACCATCCGCGCCTTCCGCGACACTTGGGAACTCGGCATCCATTCCTACCTGACGTACCTGCGCGACCGGCTGCTGCTGGCACGGGAACTGCTGAGCGAAAGCGGTAGCTGCTTCGTGCAGATCGGCGACGAGAACGTGCATCGCGTCGGCACGGTGATGGACGAGGTTTTCGGCGCGGAAAACAGGGTGGCGACGATTTCCTACGCGACCACGAGCGGCAGTTCCGCCAAGACCTTGCCACAAGTTGCGGACTACCTGCTTTGGTACGCGAAGGACAAAGAGCGCTTGAAGTACCGGCAGTTGTACGAACCGTTGACGCGGCGGGAGATCATCGAGTTCTTCAGCTCCTATGCAATGGTCGAACTGCAAGATGGAACCTGCAGGAAGCTGACGCCTATGGAGTGCTTCGACCCGGACAAGCACTTGCAGAAAGGTGCGCGAATTTACAAACGTACCAGCCTCGACTCGCAAGGCGTTTCTACAACCGGCCGATCTGAACCATACGTTTGGAACGGTCGGACATTCACTTGTGCTCGTGGCGCTCAATGGCGCGTCTCTTCCGAAGGCATGGACCGCATGGCCAAGTTGGGCCGGCTTGACGCTTCGGACGGTCAGTCATCGCTGCAATGGAAGCGATATGAGGACGAAGTACCGGGGCGCCGTATCAACAACCTGTGGGCTGTGCAAATGTATGCGAACGACAAGCGGTTTGTTGTTCAGACAGCCACCAAAGCGATTCAGCGCTGCATTCTGATGACCACCGATCCTGGCGACTTGGTGTTCGATCCCACCTGCGGTTCCGGCACCACGCCCTTCGTCGCCGAGCAGTGGGGTCGCCGATGGATCGGGTGCGACACGTCGCGTGTGGCCGTGGCGATTGCGCGGCAGCGCCTGATGACGTCGAACTTCGACTACTACCAGTTGGCGCATCCGCAAGAGGGCGTCGGTTCCGGCTTCCGCTACGAAACGTCGGCGACCGTCTCCGCGAGGACGCTTGCATACGACGAGCCCGCCAACACGGTTGCTCTCTACGATCAGCCGTTGACCGACCGTTCCAAAGCCCGCGTCACCGGGCCCTTTACCGTCGAAGCCGTGCCCGCTCCCGTCGTCAAGCCCGTGGACGCCATCGACGCTCCGCCGCTGCCCGCCGACCAATCCATCGCCCGTTCCGGCGAGACCCTCCGCCAGAGCGATTGGCGCGACGAACTGCTGAAAACCGGCATTCGCGGCAAGGGCGGTCAGCGCATCTCCTTCGCCCGCTTGGAGCCCAAGCCCGGCGCCCATTGGCTGCACGCGGAAGGCGAGACGCGGCCAGACGTCCGCGGCGCCAACGAAGTGCGCGACGGCACGGCGACCTTGGCGACGCCGGTGGCCATCTCCTTCGGCCCCGACCACACGCCGTTGGAACAGCGCCAAGTGGAGCTTGCGATCGAAGAAGCGCAGACGCTGGTACCGCGGCCCAAGATCATCGTCTTCGCCGCGTTCCAGTTCGACCCGGAGGCCGCCAAGGACATCGACGAGACCGACTGGCCCGGCATCACGCTGCTCAAGGCGCAGATGAACGCGGACCTGCTCACCGCCGACCTCAAGCGCAAACGCGCCAGCAATGAAAGCTTCTGGCTGATCGGCCAGCCGGACGTGACCTTGGAGACAATCGCCGACGGCGAAGACGCCGGCAAGCACCGCGTCGTCGTCTCCGGCTTCGACTACTACAACACCAAGACCGGCGACATCGAATCCGGCGACGCAAACCGCATCGCCATCTGGATGCTGGACACGGACTACGACGGCCGCAGCCTCTACCCCCGCCAAGTCTTCTTCCCCATGGCCGCCCGAACCGACGGCTGGGCCAAAATCGCCCGCAACCTGAAGGCGGAAATCGACGAACAGCGTATCGACGCCTACCGCGGCACCGTCTCCCTGCCGTTCGAGGCTGGAGAACGTGGCCGGGTGGCGGTGAAGATCGTCGACGATCGGGGCATCGAGAGCTTGAAGATTGTGGAGTTGGGCTAAGTGGCACGAGTGTCCGTGCCGGAGGAAGCAGCGGCTCGCGTCCACCTCCCAAAAGAGAAGATCGCGGCTTTCTGCGAACGCTGGAACGTTGTCGAGATCGCCTTGTTCGGCTCGGTCTTGAGGGACGACTTCGGGCCGGATAGCGACATCGACGTGCTGGTGCGGTTTCGGCCCGGTCAATATCCCTCTCTGTTCGGCCTCTCCAAGATGGAGTCCGATCTCGCGGAAATGGTTGGCCGACGTGTCGACTTGGTGGAGCGCAGGGGCGTCGAGCGAAGCCCAAACTATATCCGTCGCCGTGCCATCCTAGGTTCGGCGAGGACGATCTATGCCGTCTAGCGCCACCATCGACCGCCTGATCGTCAACTCGCCCTACGAGGAACCCGCGCAGCACTGGCGCTACGACCGCGAGACGCGGCTCTTCGACTTGGCGGCGGGGCGACGGCCGGCCGGCTACGTCGTGGCGTCCGAGGATTCCCGGGCGTTCGACGATCCGGGCGTCTTCGTCGAGATTCCGCTGGTGAACGCCATTCGCCCCCGCGTCAAGGCGTGGCGCGAGGCGGGGCACCCGGGCGTCTCGGCGGTCACGCGGCGCTTGTTGCGGCACTGGCACGGCCGCAAGGACGCCGAGCAGCCGTTCTTCTTCTGCCAGTTGGAGGCGGCGGAGACGCTGATCTGGCTGGCCGAGGCGTCGAACGCAGACAAAGTCGGCGTCGCCGTGCCGTCCGACGGCGGCGCGTTTCAGCGGCTGTGCGCGAAGATGGCCACCGGCAGCGGCAAGACCGTGGTGATGGCGATGGTGATCGCCTGGCAGGTGCTGAACAGCGTGGCGCAACCGGGGGATCGGCGGTTCTCCAGGAACGTGCTGGTCATCGCGCCGGGGCTGACCGTGAAGAGCCGGCTGGCGGTGCTGGAGCCCGCTCGGCCCGGCAACTACTACGACGTCTTCAACGTCGTGCCTTCGGCGCTGCGCGACAAGCTGCGTCAGGGCAAGGTGCTGGTTCGCAACTGGCATGCGCTGAACTGGGAGACGGACGAGCGCCTTGCCAAGCGCCGCAGCGTGGACAAGCGCGGCGCCAAGAGCGACGAGGCGTATGCCCGCGAGGTGCTTGGCGACATGGCGCGGGCGCGGGACATTCTGGTGCTCAACGACGAAGCGCATCACGCTTGGCGGGTGCCGGGCCAAGGGAAGACCAGAGGCATCGCCAAGGACGAAGTGGAAACGGCCACGAAGTGGATCGGCGGGCTGGACCGCATCCACCGCGCACGGCGCATCCTGCGCTGCTACGACTTCTCCGCCACGCCTTTCGCGCCCAGCGGGCGCACCAGTTCCGAGGAGGCGCTGTTCGATTGGATCGTCAGCGATTTCGGCTTGAACGACGCCATCGAAGCCGGGCTTGTGAAGACGCCGCGGGTGGTGGTGCGCGACGACGCGCTGCCGGATGCGAAGACGGTGAAGTCGCGCCTGTACCACATCTACGACGACGCCGAAGTGAAGGACGACCTGAACCGCCGGGCGAAGGCCGAAGAGCCGCTGCCGGACTTGGTGCGCAACGGCTACGCCCTGCTCGGCTACGACTGGCGGGAGACCGCCAAGGCGTGGGAGAAGGCCGGCATCCCGACGCGCCCGACCATGATTACCGTGGCCAACCGCACGGAAACCGCGGCCCGCGTGAAGCACGCCTTCGACAGCCGCGACATTCTGATCGACGAGCTGTGCGATCCGGAACGCACGCTGCACATCGATTCCAAGGTGTTGACGGAGGCGGAGGCGGCGGAGGACGTCGGTGCCGAGGCCGGCGCGGCCAAGCCGAGCAACGCCAGGGAACGCGCCGAACTCCTGCGCCGGCAGGTGGATACCGTAGGGCAGCCTGGGCAGCCGGGCGAACGGATACAGAACGTGATCTCCGTCGGCATGCTCTCCGAAGGCTGGGACGCCAAGACGGTGACCCACATCATGGGCCTGCGCGCCTTCGCCAGCCAGTTGCTGTGCGAGCAGGTGGTGGGGCGCGGCCTGCGCCGCACGGCCTACGAGGTGTCGCCGGAGACGGGGCTGTTCGAGGCAGAGTACGTCAACGTCTTCGGCGTGCCCTTCACGTTCCTGCCCCACGAAGCGCCGGACGAAGACGTCGTGCCGCCGCCGCCGAAGCCGAAGACCGCCATCGAGCCGGTCGATGCCAAGCGGGCGTTCGAGATTCGCTGGCCGAACGTGGTGCGCATCGACCGCGTGTTTCAGCCGCGCTTGGAGTTGGACTTGGAGACGCTTGAGCCGCTGGTGCTCGACGCCAGCGAAACCCCGCAGTTGGCGGAACTCGCGCCGGTGGTGGAAGGCAAGCCGGACGTGACCGCCATAGAGACCATCGACCTCGAGCGCCTGGCCCAGGACTACCGACTGCAGCGCATCGTCTTCGAGACCGCGGCGAAGGTCTTCGACGAGATGCGCGAAGAATGGACGGGATGCCGGGAAGTGCTGCTGGTGCAGCTGGTTCGGCTGACGGAGCGGTTTCTGCGTTCAGACAAGATCGTCGTCGAACCGCGCCTGTTCGGCACCGACGACCTGAAGCGCCGCCTGCTGCTGGCGCTCAACATGACGAAGGTGGTGCGGCATCTCTGGCAGGCGATTCGCTTCGAGAACGCGCAGCGCTTCGTGCCCGTCTTCGACCGCGACCAGCCCATCCGCAGCACCGGCGACATGGCCACCTGGCATACCGGCAAGCCCTGCGAGCACGCCGAGCGCAGCCACATCAACCAATGCGTCTACGACAGCGCTTGGGAAGCCACCGAGGCCTACGCGCTGGCCCACAGCGAACGGGTGGACGCCTGGGTGAAGAACGACCACTTGGGCTTCGAGGTGTTCTACGTTCACGCCGGCGTAGTTCGCAAGTACTGGCCGGACTATCTGATCCGCCTGGCGGACGGCACGATGCTGGTGCTGGAAGTGAAGGGCCGGGAACGCGAGGAGGATCGAACCAAGCGCCGCTACATGGAAGAGTGGTGCGAGGCCGTGAACGCGCACGGCGGCTTCGGACACTGGGATTGCGCGGTTTCGTGGCGGCCCGGCGACGTCCACGACATTCTTGCGGCGAAGGGGCGGGCCTGAGGGCGCATCGGCTTCATGGCTGGCGAGGTCGATGTGCCGGCGGATTTCGACACGATGGGCGGCGAGGAATCCGCAGAAGCCAGTTCGGGGGTGGCGTGCGCTGCCCGGCCTACTCCACGATGGTGATCCACGGCAGCAGCGCCGCCGCCCAGGACATCAATGTCGAGAACACCGGCACCCCAAGCAGGCTCACCAGGATCAGGCCGAGCAGCGCCCATACGCCGAAGCGGGCGTTGTAGTCGCGGTAGAGGCGCGCCAGCCGCTCGGGCAGGAAGTGGGGCAGGATGTAGTGGCCGTCGAGCGGCCCCAAGGGGATGAGATTGAAGAGCATCAGCAGCAGGTTGATCTGCACCAGCAGCACCACGCCGGTGGTCGCGCCCTCGCCGAAGGCGAAGGCCACGTCGGCCGAGCGCAGCAGCAGGAAGGCGTTCCACGCGAGCGCCGCCAGCAGCAGGTTCATGGCCGGCCCCGCCGCCGCGACCCACAGATCGGCGCGCGGCACGCGGAAGTAGCGCGGATCGGTCGGCACCGGCTTGGCGTAGCCGAAGCCGACCAGCACCACCATCGCCAGCCCCAGCGGATCGATGTGCGCGATGGGATTGAGCGTCATCCGCCCGGCGCGCTCGGCCGTGTCGTCGCCGCACAGCTTGGCCACGAAGGCATGGCCGAACTCGTGGCAGGAGAGCGACAGCACCAGCGCCGCCAACAGCAGCGCGAAGACCAGGTACTGGCCGTTGTAGATCAGGGCGATCACGGCGAAGGGCAACCGCGCTGCGAAGCCAAGCGGGCGATGGCCGAGACCGCGCCGTTCACGAACGCCTTGGCCGGAACAACGCGCGGCGCGGAGCCAAAGCGGGCGCTTTCACGCCTCTCGATAGACCTTGCCGCGCTGGCGCACCGGCTCGAGCAGGCTCCAGTCGCCTTCCTCCACCTCGAACCCTTGCGGAAAGGGCGAGCGGGGCTCCATGTCCAGGGAGCGCATCACGCGGTCGTCCCGGTAGTAGCACTGCGCGACGATGCTCACCAGCGTGCGCTGGCCGGCCATCTGCGCCCTGCGCGCGTCGTCGAACTCCCATTCCACGTCGTCGAAGAAGCCGGGCGTGTTGGCGCCTTCGACGAGGGCGGCGCGGTCGCTCGCGCGCAAGTCCAGGAAGTCGGCGCCGTACTTGGCGTTCGCCAAGTGGTTCTCCATCTCCAACGCGGCGGCGATGGGTTCGTGAAAGCGCTTGGCCGTGGCCAGAATGTCGGCGGCAATCGCCGCGTCGTCCGCCCCTGGCACGCCGTATTCGGCGCTCGCCGGGATGATGGCCGCGGCCAGCGCCAGCAGCGTGGCCTGCTGACGTTCGGTGAACGGGTTGTCCGTGCCGATCGTGTTCGTGTCGCTTGCCATCGGGGCTGCCCCAGCGTCAGTCGAGTCAGTCGAGTCAGTCGAAAAGGTTGGCGAGGCGCTTCTTCATCGCGTCGGCGACGTACAGCGCCAAGGCTTGGATCGTGCGCGTGGGATTCACGCCGGCGCTGGTGACGAAGATGCTGCCGTCGACGATGAACAGGTTGCGCACGTCGTGGGCGCGTCCCCACTCGTTGACCACCGAGCGCTCGGGATCCGTGCCCATGCGCGCCGTGCCCATCAGATGCCAGCCGCCGACGCCGATGGGCGCTTCGGTGACGACGTCCTTGGCGCCGGCCGCCTTCAGCACCTCGGTTCCCCGGGCCACCGCATGGTCGAGCATTCGGCGGCTGTTCTCGGAGAGCGTGTAGTCGATCTTCGGCGCGGGAATGCCGTGGGCGTCCTTGAGCTCGGGATCCAGGGTGACGGTGTTGTGTTCCTCGGGCAGGTCTTCGCAGATGCCCACCATGCCGGCGATGCGGTTGAAGAGGTCGCGGTAGGCGCGATGGTGTCCTTCGCCCCAGGGAATGCGGCCCGAGAACATGCCCGTCAACGCCGTCGCCACCGGCCCCCGCCCGCGGTTGATCTCGTAGGTGTAGCCGCGCACGAAGCCGCGCTCGGCGTCGGTTTCGTAGAACTCCTGGCTCCAGATGCACACCCCTGGGCCGCGGTAGCCGTCGAGGGGTTCGTCGAAGACGCCTTGAATGGAGGCGTAGGGATGGAACATCAGGTGCTTGCCGACGATGCCGCTCGAATTGGCAAGGCCGTTCGGGAACTTGCCTGAGGTGGAATTGAGGAGCAGGCGCGGCGTGCCGACGCCGTTGCAGGCCACGATCACCACTTCGGCGGCTTGATGCCGCTCCACGCCGTCTTCGTCGTAGTAGACGACGCCGGAGGCCATGCCGTCGGCGTTCACGGTGATCTCGCGCACCCGGCAGCGCGTGCGCACTTCCACGCCGGCGCGCACGGCGTGCGGCCAGTAGGTGACGTCCGTGCTCGCCTTCGCGCCCTGGGCGCAGCCGCTGCCGCAAGCGCCGAGGTTGATGCACTGCGCCCGGCCGTCGTACTGCTGGGTGGCGATGGCGGTGTCGGACGGCCACCAATGCCAGCCGAGCTTGTTGAAGCCACGGGCGATGGCCTGCCCGGACTTGCCCATCGGCACCGGCGGCAGCACCGCTTCCTTGGGCGGATACGCCGGATCGCCGGCGAGGCCGGAGGTGCCCATCATGCGGTCGTTTTCCGCGTAGAAGGGTTCGAGCGTGCGGTAGTCGATGGGCCAGTCGTCGGCCACGCCGTCCAAGGTCTTGACGCGGAAGTCCGACGGGTGGAAGCGCGGAAAGTGCCCGGCGTAGAGGATCGTGCTGCCGCCGACGGCGTTGAAGTTGGCGACGGAGATGGGCGAGTCGGCGTCGTTCACCGGATAGTCTGTCTCGCGCTGGCGGCGATTCGGACTGATGCTCATGTCGCTGAAGGCGCGCGCTTCCCAGTCGCGCCCGGTGCTGGGATAGTCGAGCGGGTTCATCCAGTCGCCCTGCTCCAGGCAGACGATGCGCATCCGCGTCTCCGCCAGGCTCCACGCCACCGCCGCGCCCGAAGCGCCGGCCCCGACGATCAGCACGTCCACCGTGTCCGCCATCCCGCGTCCCTTCGCTCCAAAGTCTTGCGCGGGAGTATGCACCCAAAGGATGGGTTTCCGTGCGGCGTCCGCGGTCTTTAAGGGCATTGTGCGTTGGTCGGTTGTGGCGCTAGACTGTGGGCAATGTTGTGGAGAAAGGGACTTCTCCATGTCGTCGCCTGTTCTTGCTGCGCTGCCGGGCCGGGAAATCGGGCTGGTCGCTTGTGTCGCCGTCGCCCTTTACCTGCTCTTGGCGCTCGGCTCCTATTCGCCGATGGATCCGGCGCTCAACTTCGCTGGCACCGATCTCGCGGTCTCCAATCTGGTGGGCCGAAGCGGCGCCGTGGCGGCGGACGCGATCTACCTTGCCTTCGGCTGGCCGGCGCACCTGCTGCCGGCGGCGTTGGCCTTGTGCGGCGTGATGCTGCTGCGGCGGGGCTTGCCGGACGTCGGCGCGTGGCCGCAGGTGCTGGTGCGCGTGGGCGGATTCGTCGCCGTGCTGATTGCGACGTGCGTGCTGGCGCGGCTGCACGCGGCGCCGGGGTCGAGCCTGCCGGCCGGCCCCGGGGGCGCGGTCGGCGCGGGCATCGTCGCCGCCGGGCTGCCGGTGCTGAACTGGATGGGGCTGACGCTGTGCGCCATGGCGGCGTTGCTGGTCGGCTCCCAGGCGGTGCTGCGCTATTCGTGGCTGCATGTTCTGGAGCGCACCGGGCGCGGCGTCTATGCGCTGGCGCGCGGCATCGTGGCCGGCGCGGCGTCGCTTCATCTCGGCGGTCTGTTGGCCAGGATGCCGACGATTCCGAAGCCGACTTGGCCGCGTGCCGTTGCTTCGCGTACGCCGCTGGCCGAGGACGTGCTCCTCTCGCCGCCAATGGCCGACGCCCCCAGTGCGCCGCGCGTTGGGCGCAGCGAAGCGGCGCGCCGCGAACCGACCGTGGCGGCAGGGCCATCCAGTACCGCCAAAACGCTGCGCCGGGAACCTGTCGTCGACGCGCCACGGCGCATCGAACCCGCTGCTCCAAGCGTGGATGCGCCTGTAGGGGAGGAACCTTGGGAGTCGAATCCGGGCGCGGCAGAGCCCATCGTCCGGGAAGAACCCGACGCGGCGCGCCTGGTCGCGGAAGACGCGCCCGATTTCGCAGCCGAAGCGCCGCCGACAAGCGCGCCGGATGCTGCCGCTTCGCCAGCATCGCCGCTCCCCCCAACGCCCGCCACGCCGACAACGCCGTCCCAAGCGGCGGAACGGCAAGCCGAACTCCCACGCGGCGTCGCCATCGACGTCCGCAAGCCGCCGGTGGCCGACGAGGCCGTTGCCCCGCTGCCGGACCTCGCCCTGCTCGAAGACTACGACCGTGGCGCCAGCGGCGGCTTCTCCAAGGAGCTGCTCGAGGACATGTCGCGCCTGCTCGAAGAGCGGCTGGCGGACTTCCGCGTGGACGCCAAGGTGGTTTCCGCGCTGCCGGGGCCAGTGGTGACGCGCTTCGAGCTGGAACCCGCCAAGGGCACGAAGGTCAGCAAGATCAGCGCCTTGGCGAAGGACCTGGCGCGTTCCCTGGCGGTGGTGAGCGTGCGCATCGTGGAAGTGATCCCAGGCAAGTCGGTGGTGGGCATCGAGATTCCCAACGAGCAGCGCGAAACGGTGCGGCTGAAGGAAATCCTCGATTCGCGGCAGTTCCGGCGCGCCGACTCGCCGCTCACCCTCGCCCTCGGCAAGGACATCGCCGGCGTGCCGGTGATGGCGGACATCGGCAAGATGCCGCACCTGCTGGTGGCCGGCACCACCGGCTCCGGCAAGTCCGTGAGCATCAACGCCATGCTGCTCTCCATGCTCTACAAGGCGACGCCGGAGGAACTGCGCCTGATCCTGGTGGATCCCAAGATGCTGGAGCTCGCGGTCTACGACGACATTCCGCATCTGCTCACGCCGGTGGTGACCGACATGAAGGACGCCGCCCAGGCGCTCAACTGGTGCGTTGGGGAGATGGAGCGCCGCTACCAGCTGATGGCCGCCCTCGGCGTGCGCAATCTCGGCGGCTACAACAAGCGCATCGACGCCGCCGAGCAGGCCGGCGAAACGCTGGCCTCGCCGCTGCCGGAGAACGACGTCGCGCCGCTCGCTCGGCTGCCGTACATCGTCGTCGTCATCGACGAGTTCGCGGACATGATGATGATCGTCGGCAAGAAGGTGGAGCAGCTCATCGCCCGCATCGCCCAGAAGGCGCGCGCCGCCGGCATCCATCTGCTGCTCGCCACCCAGCGCCCGTCGGTGGACGTCATCACCGGCCTCATCAAGGCGAACATTCCGGCCCGGGTGGCCTTCCAAGTGTCGAGCAAGATCGACTCGCGCACGATCCTTGACCAAGGCGGGGCCGAGCAGCTGCTCGGCCACGGCGACATGCTGTTCCTGCCGCCGGGCACCAGCATGCCCATGCGCGTTCACGGCGCGTTCGTGTCGGACGACGAAGTCCACGCCGTCGCTGCCGACCGCAAGAGCCAAGGCGAGCCGGACTACATCCCCGATCTGCTGGAGGGCGTGCCGCCGGAAGCGGAAGTGCCCGGCACGGTCGATCTGGGAGACGACGCGGAGTCGAAGGAGCCGCTCTACGACGAAGCCGTGGCGTTCGTGCTGGAATCGCGCCGGGCGTCCATTTCCTCGGTGCAGCGCAAGCTGCGCATCGGCTACAACCGCGCCGCTCGGCTCATCGAGACGATGGAGCAGGCTGGCGTGGTCTCGCCCATGAACGCCAACGGCGGGCGCGACGTGCTGGTGCCGAAGCGCACTGCGGACTGACGCGATGGGCCGGATGTGCCGCATCTGCTTTGCGCTCTTGGCATACGTCGCGTGCAGTTCCACGGCCCGCGCGCAAGCAGCGGCGGAGCTGGAACAGATCCTCGGCGACTTAGCGGCGTTCGAGGCGCAGTTCGAGCAGGTGGTGACGAACAGCTTCGGCGAAACGCTGCAGCGGAGCACCGGGCGAATGCACTTGCAGCGGCCCGGCATGCTGCGCTGGGAAGTGGACGAACCCTATCCGCAACTGCTGCTGGCCGACGGCGTCTCGCTGTGGACCTATGACCAGGACTTGGAGCAGGCCACGGTTCAGCCCTTGGCCGAGGCCATCGACGGCACGCCGGCCGCGTTCCTGCTGGACGTCGGTGGCCCTGGCGCGGCGCGGTTCCACGTGCGCCGCAAGGCCGGCGACGCATCCGGCGAGGGCGGCGAAGAGTCGCACTTCGTGCTGGAACCCCGCGATCCATCCTCCGTGCTGCGCGAGGCGTCGCTCTCCTTCACCAGCGCTGGTGCGCCAGCGGGCATCGCAATCGTCGACCATCTGAACCAGCACACGCGCATTTCGTTCACGGCGGCGACCGTGAACCCGGTGCTAGAATCGGCGCTCTTCGAGTTCGAGGTCCCCCAAGGGATCGACGTCATCGGCGATGTCCCAAGGCCAGACCCAGAGCATCCTGCCGAAAACTGACGCCGCAGCGGCGCTCGCTCGCCCCCTTGCCGACCGCATGCGGCCGCAAAGCCTCGCGGAATACGTCGGCCAGGAACACCTGCTGGGGCCCGACCGGCCGCTCGCCCAATTGGCCGCGCTCGGCAAAGTGCATTCGATGCTCTTCTGGGGGCCGCCGGGCACCGGCAAGACGACGCTGGCACGCCTGCTTGCCGATGCCGCCCAAGCGCATTGGCGCAGCCTCTCCGCGGTGCTCGCCGGCGTGCGCGACGTGCGCGAGGCGATTGCCGAAGCCGAGGCGTTCCCGGAGCGCACCACCGTGCTCTTCATCGACGAAGTGCATCGCTTCAACAAGGCGCAGCAGGACGCCTTCCTGCCGCATGTGGAGAGAGGTACCGTGGTGTTCATCGGCGCAACGACCGAGAACCCGTCCTTCGAGGTGAACGCCGCGCTGCTCTCCCGCTCCCGCGTCTATCTGCTCAAGCCGCTCGAAGCCGCGCACATCGAAACGTTGCTGGAGCGGGCGGCGCAAGACGAGTTGGAAGTGCAGATCGCGCCGGCCGCCATGACGGAGCTCGTGGCGCTCGCCGACGGGGATGCCAGACGCGCCCTCAACGCCCTGGAGATCGCCGCCCAGCTGACGCGCGGCGACATCGACGTCGAACACGTGCAGCAGGCGAGCGGCCAGAGCTACCGCCGCTTCGACAAGGGCGGCGACGCCTTCTACGACCAGATCTCGGCGCTGCACAAGGCCGTGCGCGGTTCGGCGCCGGATGCGGCGCTGTACTGGCTGGCGCGGATGCTCGACGGCGGCTGCGATCCCCTCTACGTGGCGCGCCGGGTGGTGCGGATGGCGAGCGAGGACATCGGCAACGCCGACCCGCGCGGCTTGCAGATCAGCCTCGCGGCGTGGGATGCGTTCCAGCGCTTAGGTTCGCCGGAGGGCGATCTGGCGCTGGCGCAGGCGGTCGTCTACCTGGCCAGCGTGCCGAAAAGCAACGCCATCGAAGTGGCCTTCAACAAGGCGATGGCCTTCGTGCGCGAACAGCCCTCGCACCCGGTGCCGCTGCGCTTGCGCAACGCGCCGACGCCGCTGGCCAGCGCACTCGGCCACGGCAAGGGCTATCGATACGCCCATGCCGAGGACGGCGCCTACGCCGCCGGCGAGCGCTACTTCCCGGACGCGGTGACCGAGCAGGTCTTCTACGAGCCGACGGAGCGTGGCCTGGAGGCGAAGGTCGCGGCCCGCTTGGCGGCGCTCCGCGAGCGCGACCGGGCGTTTCGAGACGGGATCGACGGGGCGGCCGAGCCGGCGCCGGGTGCGCCCGAGCCGGCGCCGTCGGCGTAGCCTTGCCATCGGCCCGCAGCGCTTCCATGCATGGAAACCGAGACCGCGTGAAGACCTTGCTATGGGTCGCCGCGGGCGGCGCTTGCGGCGCCGTGCTGCGCTACGGCGTGCAGACCTGGGCCGCCAACGCGGCGCTGCCCTGGGGCACGGTCTTCGCCAACGTTCTCGGATCGCTCGCCATCGGCGGGCTGATCGGCGCTTTCGCCGGCGCACCGTGGTTCGAGACCATTGGCCGGGCATTCCTCGTCGCCGGCCTGCTCGGCGCATTCACCACGTTCTCCGCTTTCTCCGCCGATGCGCTGCTGCTGTGGGAACAGGGGCGCTACCGCTGGTGCGTTGCCTACGTTGCCGGCAGCGTCGCCATGAGTCTGGGCGCGGCCTACGCCGGCTATCGCCTGGCAGGGGCGCTGGCGTGATCGACCCCGGCCGCCTGCGGCGCGACGTCGACGACATCGCCGCCAAGGTGGGCCGGCGCGGCTTCGTGCTCGACGCGGAGCGCTTTCGCGCCTTGGAGACGCGGCGCAAGGAATTGCAGTTGCAGACCGAACGGCTGCAGAACGAACGTCGCGGCGCATCGGCGCGCATCGGCGCGGCGAAGGCCGCGGGCCAGGATGTGAAGCCGTTGATCGCCGCGGTCGGCGACTTGGGCACGCGGCTCGGCGCGGCGAAGGCCGATTTCGAGTCCGTGCGGGTGGAGCTTGCCGACTTCGCCATGACGATTCCGAACGTGCCCGACGACGAGGTGCCGGCCGGCCGCACGGATGCGGACAACGTGGAAGTGCGTCGCTGGCGCGAACCGCCTGCGTTCAACTTCGAGCCGCGCGACCATGTGGCGCTGGCGGCCAACCTGCTCGACCTGCCGGCGGCGGCGAAAATCTCCGGCGCGCGGTTCTCCGTGCTGCGCGGCGCGCTTGCGCGGCTGCACCGGGCGCTCACGCAGCTCATGATCGACACCCACACTGGCGAGCACGGTTACGAGGAAGTCTACGTGCCCTACGTGGTGGACCGCAGCGCGCTCGAGGGCACCGGCCAACTGCCGAAGTTCGAGTCGGACCTGTTCGCCATCGGCGGCGAACGCGATCAGTTCCTCATTCCCACCGCCGAAGTGCCGGTGACCAATCTGGTGCGCGACCGCATCCTCGACGCCAGCGAGCTGCCGCTGCGCTTCGTCGCGCACACGCCGTGCTTTCGCAGCGAGGCCGGCAACTACGGCAAGGACACCCACGGCATCTTCCGCCAGCACCAGTTCGAGAAGGTGGAACTGGTGCAAGTGGTTCGCCCAGAGCGATCCTGGGACGCGCTCGCCGAACTCACCGGCCACGCGGAGGCGATTCTCCGCAAGCTGGAACTGCCCTATCGCGCCGTGACCCTGTGCGCCGGCGACTTGGGATTCGCCGCGGCCAAGACCATCGACTTGGAAGTGTGGCTGCCGGCGGAGCAGCGCTACCGCGAGATTTCCTCCTGCAGCAACTTCCTGGACTTCCAAGCGCGGCGCATGATGGCGCGCTTCCGCGCCGCGCAAGACCGCCCGGACTACGTCCACACCCTCAACGGCTCCGGCCTCGCGGTGGGCCGCGCGCTGATCGCCGTTCTGGAGAACGGCCAGGACGGCGACGGCGTGGTGCATCTGCCCGACGCCCTGCGCCCGTACATGGGCGGCGAGTCGCGCTTGCAGCCGAATGACCAAGCGGTGTCGTAGAGGCCGAAGCCGATGGCTGACGACCTGCATTTGCTGCCCCGGCACCGGCGGATGATCGAGAGCTTGGCTCGGCAACACCTGCCTGGCATCGAGATATGGGCCTATGGAAGCCGGGTGAATGGGGAGAGCCACGACGGCAGCGACCTCGACCTCGTGCTGCGCGGCCCTGGTTTGGCGGAGATCCCAAGCAGCCAGCTCGTGCAGTTTCAGGAGGCGCTGACGGATTCGACGCTGCCCTTTCTGGTGGACGTCCACGACTGGGCGCGCCTGCCGGAGCGATTCCAGCGGCAGATCGAGCGCGAATACGTCGTGTTGATGCCGCGCTTGCAGCCGACGACCTCTTGAACCAGCGCGCAGCTTTCGTGGCGTTGCCGGCCTTCGGCTGATGGAGGCGCTGCCCCTCGCGCTCAAGATCGCCGGCCAGCCGTGCCTCGTCGTCGGCGGCGGGGAAGTGGCGCGGCGCAAGCTCGAACTGCTGCTGCGCGCCAAGGCGGACGTCAAGGTCGTGGCGAAAGAGGTCTCGGCCGCCGTGCGGCAACTCTGCGCGGCGCATGGCGTGGACATCGACGAGCGCGCGTTTTCGGCGACGGACGTGGACGGTCAACTGCTGGTGATCGCCGCCACCAACGACGACGGCACGAACGCCGCCGTCAGCCGCGCCTGCAACCAGCGGCGCGTGCTGGTGAACTGCGTGGACGACGGCGAGCGCTCCACGGCGCTCTTCCCGGCACTCGTCGAGCGCGGCCCGGTCACGGTCGCGGTTTCCACTGGCGGCGCATCGCCGACCTTGGCGCGGCGTCTGCGGGAGCGCATCGAGGCATTGCTGCCAGCCTCCACCGGCGATCTGGCGAACTATCTGCGCAGCCGCCGGCAGCGCATCAAGGCGGCGCTGCCCGATGCGGAATCCCGCCAGCGGTTCTGGGATGCGGCGCTCGATTCCAACATGGCGACGTTCGCCGAACGCGGCGACATCCCCGCCGCGGACGAGGTGCTCGAGGCCGCGCTCGATGCGCCGTCGGTCGCCGGCTTCGTCTCCTTGGTGGGCGCCGGCCCGGGCAGCCCGGACCTGCTCACGCTGAAGGCGCTGCACTGTCTGCAACGGGCGGACGTCGTCTACTACGACCGCCTGGTGGGCGCCGACGTGCTGGCGCGCTGCCGCCGCGACGCGCAGCGCATCGACGTGGGCCGCGAGCCGACGGCGACCGGTCTCGCTGCGGAAGAACGCCAGGCATCGATCATCCGCCGGCTCTTGGACAGCGCCGCCGAGGGCAAGCGCGTGGTGCGTCTGAAGGGCGGCGACCCCCTCGTCTTCGGGCGCGGCGGCGAAGAGATCGCGGCGCTGGCGCGCCACGGCGTGCCGTTCGAAGTGGTGCCAGGAGTCAGCGCGGCGCAGGCATCCGCAGCGGTGGCGGGCATTCCCTTGACCCACCGCGAGTGGGCGCAGTCGGTGTGCTTCGTCTCGGCGCGGCAGCGCGGCGGCGAGGTGAACGCGGATTGGCGCATGCTGGCAGACGCCGCCCGTCAAACGCTCGTCGTCTACATGGGTCTCGCGGCTTTGGACGCGTTTTGCGCCAACCTTGTGGCGCATGGTGTGGCGGAAGAAACGCCGGCGGCAACCGTGGCGCGGGCCACCTTGGCCGATCAGAAGGTCGTCGTCGGCGTGTTGGGCGACCTGGCGGCGAAGGTTCGCGCCGAGGGCATCGAAGGGCCGGCAACGACGATTGTGGGCCGCGTCGCGTCCTTGGCGCACAGCGCCTAAGCCGCCTTCGCCGCTCTCCCCGCTACAAGCACTTGTCCGGCCGCGGCAGGCCAGCGATTCTCGCTGCGACCGTCGCCGGGCTGTCGGCGCTGCCGGGGCCGGCCGGAAAGAGGCCCAGCAACGCGATGCTGGATGCCAGACGGCCATGCCCGCCCTCCCGCAGCAGCGTCACGAGCGGACGCATCGACGGAGAGACGCCGGTGTCGGCGTGGAAGCGGCGCAGCACCCGGAGCACCAACCAATGATCCGCCCCAAGCGCGATGCCAACCGCGCTTGCCAGTCGATTCGCCGCTGCTTCGCTCCATTCTTCGGCTTTCGCCAAGTGGCCGTCGCCGTCCAGCGTCAGGTCCATGTGACGCTGTGCCTGCACTCGACCACCCAAGCCACGAACTCGGCATCGGACACCGCGAGTACGCCAGGCGCCGGCGCCACGCCGAGCCGCTGCGCGTCGTCCGCCAGAAATCCAAGGCGGGCCGCTGGTTCCGCCGCGACCACGGTCGGCAGCGCGAACACGCCTTCGCCGATCAACAGCAGCGAATCGCCCGCAGCCAAGGCGTCGAGGCAGCTCGACGCCGCCGCCGGATTGGACAGCAGATGCAGAACCGCCATCAACCGTACTGGTTCGCTGCTTCTGGCATTGGGCTGGGAACCCCCTCAAGCGACAAAGTAACCGCTGGGTGTGCGGTAGTCGAGAGCGGGTGCGGTGCTGACGGGTAGAAGAGCTCGCTGTTGGCCCGCGTGCCCTCAGCCGAACACCTGCCCGAGCTGGAAGACCGGCAGATACATCGCCACGACGATGGTGCCGACCAGCACGCCGAGAATCGCCATCGTCAGCGGTTCGATGAGGGTGGTCAGATTGTCCACGGCGTCGTTGACTTCCGCCTCGAACTGTTCGGCGACTCCGGCAAGCATGTCGTCGAGGCGCCCGGACTGCTCGCCGACGGCGACCATCTGCACTACCGCTGGCGGGAAGACGCCGCTGCGGCCGAGGGCCTGGTGGAGCGGGCCGCCGGCGGCCACGTCGTCGCCAGCGCTGCGCAGCGCCTCCGCATGATCGACGCTGCCGGCGGCGTCGGCCACGCTGCCAAGCGCTTCAACCAGCGGCACGCCTGCCGCCACCACGGTCGCCAGGGCGCGGCTGGCGCGCGCCACCGCGGCGTTGGCGAGGATGCCGCCGGCGATCGGCACGCGCAGCGACGCCCGATTCAGGGCATGGCGAAAGCGCAGCGAGCGCCGGTGCAGCAGGACGCCGCCCACGCCACTGCCGACGATGGCCAAGAGCACCATCCACCAGGTGCTTTGCAGCGCCTCCGAACAACGGATCACGAAGCGCGTGAACGCCGGCAGCTCCGCCCCGGCGCCGGCGAAGACCTTCTCGAACTGCGGCACGACGTACACCATCAAGGCGCCGCAGATGCCGATGCTGGCAAGGATCACGAGCGTGGGATAGGTGAGCGCTTTCTTCACTTTGCGCTTGATGGCCTCGGTGCGCTCCTGATGACTGGCGATGCGTTCCAGCATCGCCTCCAAGGTGCCCGACCGCTCGGCAACGCGCACCAGGCTCCGCTGCAGCGCGTCGAAGAGCGCCGGAAACTTGGCCAAAGCGGCCGACAGCGACGCGCCGGCCGCGACCTCGTCGCGCAGTCCATGGGCGACTTTCGCCACCGCCGGGCGCGCGCCGCTGGCGATGATGTCGAACGCCTGCAGAAGCGCCACGCCGGCTCCCAGCAGGGTCGCCAACTGGCGCACGAAGGAGGCCGTGTCGGCGCCGCCCACGCGCTGGCCGAACTCAAGCGCGAATCGCGCCTTGCGCCGCAGGCTCGCCACGGCGATGCCGCGCCGCCGCAGTCTGGCTTCGGCGAAGCGCCGTTCCGGCGCCTCCAGCTCGCCGCTGGTCTCGCGCCCGGCGGCATCCGTGCCGCGCCAGACGAACGTGTGCTGCGTCATGGCCACGCTCCGTTTGCGTCAGCCGGCGACGCGATTGATTTCGCGCAGGCTGGTGAGGCCGCGCGCCGCCTTCTTCAGGCCGTTGCGCCGCAGTCCCTCGAAGCCGAGGGCGCGGGCTTGGTCCGCGAGCGCCAGACTGTCGCCGTCGGCAAGGATGAGGCGCTGCAGCTCGGGCACGATCGGCACCACTTCGTGGATGCCGGTCCGCCCGCGGTAGCCGCCGCTGCAGGCGTCGCAGCCGGCCTCCTCGGCGTCGAAGACGCGCGCGCCGGCGTCCACTTCCGCAGCCGTGAATCCTTCGGCTAGCAGCGCCTCGGACGGCATTCGCAACGGCCGCTTGCAGCGCTCGCAAAGGCGGCGCACCAGACGCTGGGCGACGATCAACGTCACCGACGTGGCCACGCTGTAGGCGGGAACGCCGATGTCGCGCAGGCGCGTCAACGTCTCGGCGGCCGAGTTCGTGTGCAGCGTGGACAGCACCAAGTGCCCGGTCTGGGCGGCCTTGACGGCCGTCTCGGCGGTGGTCGGGTCGCGGATTTCCCCCACCATGAGCACATCCGGGTCCTGGCGCAGGAACGCTCGCAGCGCCGTGGCGAAGTCCAAGCCGATCTTCGGATTCACCTGCACTTGGTTGACGCCGTCAATGTTGATCTCCACCGGATCCTCGGCGGTGGCCAAGTTGCGGTCTTCGGCGTTCAGGATGCTCAAGCCGGCGTAGAGGGTGACCGTCTTGCCGCTGCCGGTCGGCCCGGTGGCGAGCACCATGCCCTGGGGTCTGCGCAGCGCGGCCAGAAAGTGCCGGCGCTGCTCGTCCTCAAAGCCCAGCTGATCGATGGCGAGCCCAGTGGCGGAGGAGTCGAGAACGCGCAGCACGACCTTCTCGCCATGCCGCGTCGGCAACGTGCTGGCGCGGAAGTCGATGCTGTTGTCGGCCAGCGCGAGGCGCAGCCGGCCATCCTGGGGCAGGCGGTGTTCGGCGACGTCCATCTGCGCCATGACCTTCAGCCGCGCCGCCAGGCGGGCGCTCCAATGCGGCGGCGGACGCCGCGCCTCGCGCAATACGCCGTCGATGCGCATGCGGATGCGGTAGAAGCCCTCGTAGGGCTCGAAGTGGATGTCCGATGCGCCAGCGTCGATGGCGTCGAGCAGCATTTGGTGGACGTACTTGACCACCGGCGCTTCTTCGACCGCATCGGCGGACGGGCTGGATTCCGCGAACTCGACGGGCGGCGCCGGCTCGGCCTCGACCGTTGCCAGCAGTGCATCGCCGCTGCTCGCGGCGCAGCGGGCAATCGCTTCCTCGAGCTGGTCGGCGGCCACCAGCACCGGTTCCGCCTCAAGCCCCGAACGGAACCTGATCTCGTCGATGGCGCCGAGATTCGCTGGATCGGCAATGGCGACGAACAGCTTCTCGCCGCCCTTCGCAAGCGGCAGGGCGCCGTGGCGGCGGGCCTGTTCCTGGTCCGCGAGCCCATCGGGGATGTGCGCGGGATCGAACGCCGCCAGATCGAACAGCGGCAGTCCGAACTCCGTCGCCGTGGCGAGAAGCGCCTCGTTCCTAGCAGCGACGGACTTGGCGTCGACGGATGGGTTGGCGAACACGGCGTTGCTCCGCTTGGCAGTCGAGGGGCAATTGTTGGCCTGTCGAAGGCGCTCGGAAAGGGACGATCTCGCAACGGCGTGTAGGAAATTCCCCCTTTGTTGCGTGCGACATCGGCTCGCGGCGCGCGATGGCGGGTGCGGAGGCGGCATCGTTGCGGCTCGAACAACCAAGAGGAGCTAAACCATGCGCCTTGAGAAGCACGCTGCCGCGGCCGGCTTCACGCTCGTCGAACTGATGATCGTCGTCGCCATCGTCGGCGTTCTGACCGCCGCCGCGATCCCCGCCTACCGCAACTACGTCGAGAACTCGAACATGGCGAAAGTGAACGCCCACTATCGGCAGGGCATTCGCTACGTCGAAAACGAAATGCGCCGAGCGCGGGCGCGCATCTCCCTCGGCACGCTCACCGCGCCGGCGGCCGACGCCGAATACACGCAGACCGACTGGATCGACGCGCTGAACGGCCAGGGCGGCGGCACGGCGCCGAGTGGCGTCGCCGCATACGGCGCCGCCGCGGACGACGCCGCCGGCGTGGTCGGCGTGGCGGTGACCGGCACCTTCGCCGGCGACGACATGGTGGTGACCATCACGCGCCCCGAATACGCCGACTTCAACGGCGATCCGCAAGACCACGACATCGCCTTGGCGGAGGTCTGATGGCCAGCGTCTTCGTTTCGAGCGACCGGCCGGCGCATCGGCGACGGTGCGCCGGCTTCTCGCTGCTGGAGCTCCTGGTGGCAGCCGCCATCATCGTGGCGATTGCGGCGATCGCCATTCCCGCGTACCGCGGCTACGTCGCCACGGCCCGCGACGGCGCACTGCTCAACCGCATGGCGTCAATGGCTGTGTTCCAGGAAGAGACCCGATTGCGCACCGGCGCCTTCGGCGCCGGCGTCCACGACCCGGCCAACGGCGTCGACACCCTGCGCACCGCCATCGGCTGGCAGCCCGGCGACGACCCCACGACCTACCGAGTCGTCGCCGACGGCGCCAGAAGCTGGACCGTCACCGCCACCGACGCCACCGGCCGCTCCCTATGCCGCATCTTCCCCGCCGGCGACGACTGCCCAACGCCGTGAGGTCGCAAGGGACGAAGCGGCGGAAACGCGCCAGCCGTTTCAAGATAGGATGGCCGAAGTACCGGAGCCCACCATGAAGGTGACGATAGAGCTGGCCGACGATCTGCTCGACAGAGCGAAAGCGCATGCGGCCAAGCAGAGGACCACCCTGCGTGCGCTCGTCGAACAGGGCCTGCGCGAGGTCTTGAACGCCGACGAACAACCCGTCCAGTTCCGATTGGAGGATGCCAGCGTCGGCGGACGAGGGCTGCACAAGGAGTACCAGGGCGCGGAGTGGCCGCGCATCAGGGGTGCCGCCTACGAGGGGCGAGGCGGTTGACCTTTACGGGTTGAAGCAAAGGGCCGAGGCGTGGCGAGGCAGGCGTTGACGTTGGCGCCATGCCGTTGCCACCATCTCAAGCGCGAGGCCGACCTTTCCGATGGAGTTTCCATGAGCTTGTCGAGACGCCGCTTTCTTCGTCGCTCTGTCGCTGGGGCGGCGGGTGCGGCGGTGTGGGCGCCGCTTGCGGAGGGTCGGCGGGCGGTGGCGGCGAGCGACCGCATCGTGATTGGCGCCATCGGCGTGAACCGCGCGGGGTTCGCCAATGTGCAGTCGCTGCTTCGGCAGCCGGGGGTCGAGTGCGCCGCGCTCTGCGACGTCGATCGGCGCGTGCTCGAACGGCGCGCTGGCGACCTTGAGGCGCTTGGCGGTGGGACGCCGGCGCTGTATTCGGACCACCGGGCGCTGCTCGACGACGACGACATCGACGCGGTGGTCGTCGGCACGCCCGACCATTGGCATTGCATCCAGATGGTCGATGCCTGCGCCGCCGGCAAGGACGTGTACGTGGAAAAGCCGCTGGCCAACTCGGTCCGCGAGTGCCAGGCGATGACCGCTGCCGCCCGCCGCTACGGCCGGGTCGTGCAGTGCGGCCAGTGGCAGCGCAGTGGCGCGCACTGGGCCGAGGCCGTCGCGTTTGTGCGCGGCGGCGCCCTTGGGCGCATCCGCAGCGTGCGCGCCTGGGCGTACATGAACTGGTTCTCCGCGCTGCCGGTGCTGCCGGACGGGGAGGCGCCGCCCGGCGTCGACTACGACCGCTGGCTCGGCCCGGCCCCGGAGCGGCCGTTCAACCGCAACCGGTTCCATACGCGGTTCAGGTGGTTCTGGGACTACGCCGGCGGGCTGATGACCGACTGGGGCGTCCACCTCATCGACATCGCGCTCTGGGCCATGGACGCGAAAGCGCCGCGCAGCGTGGTCGCAAGCGGCGGCAAGTTCGCCTATCCCGAGGACGCCCAGGAAACCCCGGACACGATGACCGCCATCTACGAGTTCGACGACTTCCTGCTGACTTGGGAACATGCCATCGGCATCGAGCTTGGGCCCTTCCAACGCGCCCACGGGGTGGCGTTCGCGGGCGAGAACGGCACCTTGGTGGTCGACCGCGAGGGTTGGGAGCTGCATCCCGAGGAACGCCTCGAGGACCAGCGCCCGGTGGGCTACAAGATGCCGGGGCGTCCGCGGGTGGAGGCGGACCCGGCCGAGCGTGGCCTCGACCAGCACACCGCGGACTTCGTCGCCTGCATGCGCTCGCGGCGCCAGCCGGCGTGCAACGCCGACACGGCGAGCCTGGCGGCGGTGAGCGCCCATCTCGGCAACATCGCGTTCCGCACTGGCGGCAAGGTGGTCTGGGACGCGCAGAAGCAGGCGTTCGCAGGGCCGCCCGACAGCGCCGCCAACGCACTGCTTGAGCCGCGCTACCGCGCGCCGTGGACGCTGCCGCCTGCAGCCTGACCCGAAACGCAATGGGCGTTCGGCGTCCGAGTGCTGCCATGTTCGAGGCGGGACTGCCAAGCGCCGTCAAGATGGCACCGCCCGCAGTGCGTTGCGGATGGCCTTGCTGCGGGCGTAGTCCGAGGCCCGCTTGCCGGCGCGGTCTGCAACATACGCATCGGCGCCGGCCTGGAGCAGCAGCGGCACGATGAAGCGCTTGCCGCGCTGCACGGCGCGGTGCAGCGGGGTGGCGCCGCGTCGATTCTGGAAGTCCACGTCCGCGCCGGCGCGCAGCATTACGTTCGCGCAATCGACGTAGCCGAGATTCACCGCGCGAAAGAGCGGCGTCTCCCGCGCCGCGTCGTAGGCGTTCACGTCCGCGCCGAGATCGACCAAGCGCTGCGCCACGTTCGGCAAGTCGAAGCGGCAGGCCATGTGCAGCGGCGTCACCTTGCGGTTGTTGCGGATCGTCGGCGGCGCGCCGTGGCGCGCGAACATCGCCACGATGGCCATGCGTTCGGCCTCGCGCTTGTCCGCAGCGGCGATGGCGCCGCCGTGGCCTTCGTAGCCGGGCACCCGGCAGGCGAGGGCGAACAGGCCGTCCGCCCAGCCCCAATCGGCGCACTCGGCCAAGTGCTGCGCCACGGCGTCCGGCTGGGCGCGCCGCACGGCCTCGAGCAGCGACGCTGGCGGCCTCAAGTCGCGGCGCGAATGAACCAGCTTCTGCCTTGCCATGCGACCTTCCCCGGCGTCCTGGCGTATAGTCCGGCACCCGCAGCGAGGGGCGCTTGGCCATGCCGACAGTCTACTTCGAGACGCTCGATGCCCAGACGGTCGCCGTCGAAGGCGAGGTGGGCGACGTGGTGATGGAACTCGCCCGCGCCGAAGGCATCGACGGCATCGACGCCGAATGCGGCGGCGGCTGCGCCTGCGCCACCTGCCATGTCCACGTGGCGCCGGACTGGATGGCCAAGGTGGGTGCGCCCAGCGATCTGGAACGGGAAATGCTGGAATACGACGGCGAAGTGACGGAGACCAGCCGCCTTTCTTGCCAGATCCAACTCAGCGAGGCGCTGGACGGGCTGCGGGTGCGCGTCGTCGGGCGCTGAGAAGCCGTCCTTGCGAGGGGCACGCCCCCTCTGCGCTATTCCTATTCAGGCAAACGCCGTTGGAACACCGTGGCGTGGAAGCGCCGACCCGCCCGCTACTGCTCGTCGAAGTACCAAGTGGAGGGGTGGTAGGCGAGGGTCCAGCGGTTGTCCCAGCCCCAGATGCCTTCCGTGGGCACGTTGCGCAGGCGCGGCGACGTCACCACCGGATGCGGCGCTTGGCCAACCGTGCCGATGGTCCACAGGTTCTCGGCCGCAGCCTTGATGAGCTGGTGGCCAGCGGCGAAGCGTTCGTCCGGGTCGGTCGCTTCCCGGAACTGGTCGTTCCAGCGGTGGATCTGCTTGATGAGCGGCGGCGGTTCCGCGCCGACGCGCCCGCCGGTCTGGTAGTAGCGCGCCCAGTCGTTCCACATGTGGATGTCCCAGCCGGCGCGATGCGGCACGAACCAGTCCGGCAGCAGCGGGAACAGGATGTCGGTGCATTTGTCCGCGTGCCACAGCGTCATCTGCATTTCGCCGGCCTGGGCGCGGGCGGATTGCAGGCTGCGGTCCACCAGCTTCAGGCGCAAGTCCACGCCCACCGCGCGCCAATATTCGGCCACCAGCTCCATGGTGATGGCCTTGGGCGTCTCGAAGTCCAGATACTCCATGGTGATGACCAAGGGCGTGCCGTCGGCGTACTCCAGCAGGCCGTCGCCGTCCCCGTCGTGCAGTCCCAGTTCCCCCAGCAATCGGCGCGAGCGGGCCGGGTCGTATTCGATGTAGGAATTGGCGAAGCGCTTCTCGTAGAAGATGCTCGTCGGATGGACGGTCACCTGGCTCGGCACGCCGCGCCCGAAGTAGATGATGTCGTTCATCTCGTCGCGGTTGATGGCGTGCGAGAGGGCGATGCGGAAGCGCTTGTCCCACATCAGCTCGCGCAGCCGCTCGTCGGCGTAGTTGTAGTTCGGCTGGATGGCCACGTCGCTGATGTGCAGGCGCGTCCAGATGTGGACGTTGGCCACGCCGTCGCGTTCGCCCAGCTTGAGCAGGGGGATGTCCTGGGTGCGCAGGCTGAAGGCGGCGAAGTCGAGCTGTCCGGACGCCGCCTTGGCGGTGACCAGCTCCGAGTTGTCGAGGATGATCTCCACGTCCACGGCGTCGATGTAGGGCAGCTGGCGACCTTCCGAATCCACCTTGAAGTAGTACGGATTGCGTTCCAGGCGCATCATGTTCAGCGTGCGCTGCTTGACGCGGTAGGCGCGCAGCGTGGGCACTTCGACGGCGCGCTCGTTCTGCCAGCCGCGCAGCGCCGTCATCAACGCCATCCAGCTGATGAAGCCCTCGCCTCGGACGTATTCCTCCAGCGCGGCGCGCTCCGTGAACGCCGGATGGAACTGCTGCAGGTAGTGCTTGGGATCGACGAAGTGGCTGCCGTACTGGGCGTAGAAGTAGACGAAGCCCGGGTTCGGGTCCTCGAAGACGTACTGGAACGTGTTGGCGTCGATCTTCACGAAGGTGCCGCCGAGCACCATCCGGGAGGTCACCGGCGAGAGCTCCGGGTCCATCCAGATGTTGTTGAAGTTGAAGGCGAAGTCGTCTGCCGTGAGAGGTGCGCCGTCGGACCAGCGCAGGCCCGGGCGCAGATGCACCGTGGTGACGCGCCCGTCTTCGCTCACGGTCCAGCGTTCCGCCAGATTGGGCAGCAGCGTGCGCATGTCCGCCGAAAGCGTGACCGCCGGCTCCCAGTTGAAGAACTGCCAACTGTCGTCCAGCGAGATGCGCGCCGTGCCGCCGTACTTGCCGTTGCGGCGCAGGGGTTGGATCACCACCGGATCGTCGGGCAGGCGCTCCGCCACCGGCGGCAGATCGCGGTCGTCGAGGAAGGGGCTTTGGGAGAACGCGGCGAGGCCGATTTCGCTCGCCGTCTGCGGGCCGTCGAACCATTCCCGAGGCATGTCTTCGGCCGCAAGCGCGACGGCGAACGCGACGGCGAACGCGGCTATTGCAACGCGCACGAAGCGCAGCAGGCAGTTGCTCGCGGACACGTTCTCCCCTCCTTCGCCGTTTGCTTGCCGCTGCCATAGTAACGCGGCGAACGGCGCGGGTTGCGGGTGTTCCGTTCAGCGCGAATCGAGCAGGCGGCCTTGCCAGAGGCGGTGCGCGAACTCCGCTGCCGGCAGCACGTCGATGCCGTCTTCGGTGCGCCTCGGCCGGGGTTCAAGGCACACGACCACGCGCCGCTCGGCGTTCGGATGTTCCTGGGCGAGGGTGCGCAAGCCCTTCAGATGGCGCGCGACGATCTTTTCGCTGGCCTTCGCTTCCACGGCGAGCTGCATGTCGCCAAGCACGAAATCCACCTCGGTGCCGCCAACGAGACGCCAGTAGGCGAGGCTGGCGTCGATCTCCTGGTAGGCCAGGTAGGCGGCGAGTTCGTGGAACACCCAATTCTCGAACGCCTTGCCGTAGAGCTCGCCGCCCCGCGCCAGCGCGCCGCGCTTCGCCAGCCGGTTGACGACGCCGACGTCCGCGAAATAGAACTTCGGCGCCGTGACGAGGCGGCGCTTCGGACGCTTGCGGTAGGCCGGCAGCCAACGGCCGAGCAGGGTGTCTTCAAGGATCTCGAAGTAGCTCTTGGCGGTGTGGCTGGAGACGCCGCAGTCGGCGGCGAGATTGGAAAAGTTGACGATCTCGCCGTCGGTCAGGGCGGCGGCGGTCAGAAAGCCGGAGAAGGCGGGCAGGTTGCGCACCAGTCCCTCGGCGGCGACTTCCTCCCGAAGGTAGTTGGCGATGTAGGCGTCGAGCCGCTGCCGCGGCCGAGCGACCTCGACCATGCGCGGCAGATAGCCGTGGTTGAGCACCTGCGTGAGGTCGAAGGCGTCGCCGAGCTCGGCGGCGACGAGGCCATGCAGTTCGAAGCGCAGGGCGCGCCCGCCGAGCAGATTCGCCGCGCCGTGGCGCACCTTGCGGGCACTCGAGCCGCACAGCGCGAACTGCACGCCGCGGTTCTCGATCAGCCAATGCGCCTCGTCGAGCAGAGCGGGGACCTTCTGCACCTCGTCGACGACGATTTGGTTGCCCGGCGGCGGCCCGTCGAGGATGATTTCCTGGCGCAGCAGTTCCGGGTTGTCCGAATAGCGGCGAAATTCGTCGGCCTTGAGCAGATCCAGCCAACGCGCTTGCGGATAACGCTCCTTGAGGAGCGTGGATTTGCCCGTCTGGCGCGGCCCCCAGAGGAAGAACGTGTCCTCGCCGGGTGCTGGCAACGGCAGTTTTCGATGGAACATGAACTTCAAAAAAACCGTGTAAATTTGAAGTGGTACTTCAAATATACATGATATTTTGAAGTACGCCGACGCTCTCGCGCAGCGCAAAAATCAGACCAGCAGGCGGAACGGCGACTCCAGATGGCTGCGCACCGTGGCGAGGAACTCGGCCGCCGGGGCGCCGTCGAGGACGCGGTGATCCCAGGTGAGCGACAGGCGCATCCGCGCTTCCCGCTGCGGCGCGTCGCCGTCCCAGCGTGCGCCGTCGTAGATGCGGCCGACGCCGAGAATGCCGGCCTGCGGGGGGTTGAGAATCGGCGTGAAGCCGTCGACGCCGAACATGCCGAGCGAGGTGACGGTGAAGGTGCCGCCTTCCACGTCCTGCACCGTCAACGCGCCTTGCCGCGCCCGCGCGGCGAGACCGGCGGACTCGCGCGCCACCTCCTGCAAGCTCTTGCCGTGGGCGTCCTTGACCACCGGCACGATCAGGCCGTCGTCGAGCGCCACGGCGACGCCGACGTGGGCGTGGTCGAAGCGCACAATCGCATCGTCCACCAAGGCCGCGTTCATCGCCGGATGGCGCAGCAGCGACTTGGCCACGGCAACCAGCACGAGGTCGGTGTAGGTGACGCGCACGCCGTCGCCTTCCCACTCGGCGATCAGCGCTTGGCGCAGCTTCACGGCGTCGTCCATGGCCACTTCCATGTCCATCGTGAGCTGGGCGGAATCGCGCAAGCTGGCGAACATGCGCTCGGCGATGGTCTTGCGCATTCCGCGCAAGGGAATCGCGTTTGCGGCCGGGGCGGGAACGTGGGCGGGCTGCGCGGCCTGCTCGACGTCTTCCTTGGTGATGCGTCCGCGCGGCCCGGTGCCGACCACCGTCGCCAGATCGATGCCGCGTTCGGCGGCCAGCTTGCGCGCCACCGGCGAGGCGGCGATCCGCTTTCCGGCCTTGCCGCGCGGCCGCTCGGCGTTCGGGGCGGGCTTGGCGGGAACGGAAGACTCTTCAAGCACGGCGACATCGCGCTTCGGCCCGGGCTTCGGCAGCACGTCCGGGATCGGCTCGCCGTCGGCGTAGATGTAGCCCACGACCTCGCCCGGTTCCAGCGTCGTGCCTTCCGCCACCAGATGCTTCACCACGCCGGCGCTCTCCGCGTCGACGTCCAGATTCACCTTCTCGGTTTCCAGCCGATAGAGCAGCGCGCCGGTCTCCACCCGCTCGCCGTCGCCCACGTACCACTCTTCGACGGTGCCCTCGTGCATCGTCATGCCGACCTTCACCAGATGGATCTCAGTTGCCACGGCTTTCCTCCGACGACGCTGACTCCAGCGGATTCGCCGCAACGGCGGCGCAACGACGCGACGCGAACGGCGACGACATGTGCGCCGCTGCGGCAAGCACCTTGCCGACATCGATCACCCACGGCCCATCGCGGCGCACCCGCAGCGTGGCGCGCTGCCCGGCGCGCAGCGGACGCTCCCGCTCGCCGTCGAAGGCCAGCACCCCAGGGCCGACGACCTGCATCGCCTGGCCGAGGCCGAGCGTTTCCACGCTTGCGAGGCCGACCTCCTCGAACCGCCCGGGCGCCACCGCCGCCAACACTTTGCGCGGCGAGTCGTCCTGGAAGCGGAGCACCAGCGCGGCGTCTTCTCCGGCGTCCAAAGGCCGCGCGAAACCACCGACCGACGCGATGCCGACGCCGGCCGGGTCGGCGCGGGTGAGCATCGCCGCGAGCAGCCGCGACGGCGCGTCCAGCGCCCGGGCGCCGACGAAGCGCTCGGCGGTGTGTACGGCGTCGATCAGCGCCAAGTCCTCGGCCTCGCCTTCAATCGCCACGTGAATCACTTTGGCTTGCGCGGCGACGTTGTGCAACTCCATGCCGCCCGCCGCCAGCAGACCGGCTGCCGCCCCTGCGGTGGTGGCTTCGAGCATGCTCGGAAAGGCATTGTTGGTGCCGGTGGAAAGCGGGATCAGCGGCGCGTCCAGCCAGCCCTTGGCGAACGCCCGGTTGGTGCCGTCGCCGCCGAGCACCAGCACTGCCGCGGCGCCCTTGAGCAGCCGCGCCGCCAGTACCGTATCCGCAGCGCTTGCGGTCGCGGGCATGGCCAGCGGTTCCGCGACAACGCCGGTTTCGTCCACAGCCCGCCGGCTCACATGGTGGGCATCGGGCATGTAGCGGATGCGCGCCGCGCCCATGGCGCGAATGCCGACCAGGCAGCGCCGCACCATCGCCGTCTTCTCCTGATTGTCGAACACCGAAGCGCGAGCGGTCACGCGCCGCACGTCCTTGCCGGAGGCCGGATTCGCCACGATGCCGACGGCTTGCGCCAACGGGTTACGCCGAAGACGCCGAAGACGCCGCCGCGGCGTTGTCGTCGAGCTTCCTGCGTATCTCGGCGTAGGCCGCTTCGTCCAGCTTGAAGCGGGCGAAGAGCGCCGCGCCGATCGCGTAGCAGATCAGCGGAAACAGCCCGTACAGGCCGACGATCCACACTTGCGTGGCGAGCGTCTGCGGTTGATTGGGCACGAAGCCGGAGAAGTCGAGCACGAAGCCGGTGAGCGCCAGCATGATGCCGGCGGCGCTCTTGTAGACGAAGTTCCAAGCCGCGAAGTAGGAGCCTTCCTTTCGTTCCCCGGTCAGGTGCTCGTCGTAGTCGATGACGTCGCCCTGCACGGAGGGCCCTACGGTGCCGCCGCAGCCGGCCGCCAAGCCGGCGAAGGCGGCGAACACGAACATCGCGCCCAAGCGCAGCTCCTCCGGCAGAAAGGGCAGCAGGAACATCGCGCCGAACGACACGCCGGTGCCGATCATGGAATACATCCACAACCGCACCTTGCCGACGCGCCGCGAGAGGGGAATCCACAGCGGCACCGAGAAGGCGGACGGGATCATGTACGCCAGAATGACCGCCGGCCCCATGTGCGGCGCGCCGACGACGTACTGCGTCACGTAGAGGGTCAGGGCGCCGATGGCGGCGGAGCCGATGTTCTCGATCAGCGTGACGATGATGAGCAGGCGCGAGTGCTCGTTGCGCCAGACGTCCGCGAAGGCGCGCAGCGGATTCGTGCCGACGCGGCCTTGGAACTCCGGTCGCTCGCGCAGCTTCAGCACGGCGAACAGCACCAGCACGGCCATCGCCGCGCAGGCCGGAAACGACAGCGTCAGCGCCCAGCCGCGCACCGCCTCGCCGCCTTCGGCTTCGGCGGCGATCAGCCACTGCATCGTCACCAGGCAGGAGATGTAGCCGAGGGTGTAGAAGCCGTGGCGGTAGCCGAACAGGCGGCTGCGCTCGTGGTAGTTCGTCGAGAGCTCCGCGCCAAGGGAGAGATGCGGCACGAAGAAGACCGTCATCACGGAATAGAAGCCGATCACGGCCACCGCCATCCAGGCCACCAGCCAAGCGTCGGTCAGCCCCGTCGGCGGGGCGAAGATCATCACGAAGGCCGCGCCGATGGGCACCACGCTGGCGGCCATCCACGTGCGCCGACGCCCGAAGCGCGAGCGGGTGCGGTCCGAGAGATAGCCCACCAGCGGGTCCGAGACGGCATCCCAGACCCGCGACGCGCTGAAGATCAAGCCCATCACCAACGGCGAGATCAGCAGCACGTCGGTGGAGAACTTCATCACGTACAGGCCGACCAGCAAGTACATGTAGCCGGCGCCGACCGCCGGCAGGCCGTAGGCGGCGACGGTGCTGCGCGGCAGGCGCTCGAGGACGCCGGGTGGGCGAGCGGGCGACGGCTGGCCGCGTGTTCTCATGCGCTGCGGCAGCCGCTTCGCCGCTTCGGCGCTAGCCCATGAGACTCTTGGTCTCGGCGACGATCTTGTCCGCGTTCGGCAGATAGGTCTGTTCGAGCACCGAGCTGAACGGCACCGGCGAGAACGGAGCGCCCACCCTTGCCACCGGCGCATCCAGGTCGTCGAACGCGAGTTCCTGGATCTGCGCGGCGATTTCGCCGCCGAGGCCGGCGAAGCGCACGGCTTCGTGGACGACCACCGCCCGGTGCGTCTTGCGCACCGAATCGACGACGGTCTCCGTGTCCATCGGCTGCAGGGAACGCAGGTCGATCACTTCGGCGTCGATGCCTTCGGCCGCCAGCGACTCGGCCGCCTTCTGCGCCTCGCCCACCATGCGGCTGTACGCGACCAGCGTGAGGTCCGCGCCTTCGCGCACCACCTGCGCCTTGCCGATGGGCACTGCGTAGGCGTCCTCCGGCACCGGGCCGCTGTTGCGCAGCGACAGCTTGTTCATCACCACGAACACCGGATTGTCGTCCCGGGCCGCGGCGATGAGCAGCCCCTTGGCGTCGTAGGGCGTGGCCGGCGCCACCACCTTCAGCCCCGGCAGGTGGCATATCCACACTTCGAGGCTCTGGGAGTGCTGCGCGGCCATGTTCATGCCGGCGCCGGACATGGTGACCACGGTGATCGGCAGCTTCGCGGCGCCGCCGAACATGTAGCGCATCTTCGCCATCTGGTTGGCGATTTCGTCCATGCACTCGCCCATGAAGTCCATGAACATGATGTCGATGATGGGGCGCAGCCCCGTCGCCGCAGCGCCCACGCCCAGGCCGACGATGCCTTCCTCGGAAATCGGCGTGTCCACCACGCGCTCGGCGCCGAATTCGTCGAGCAGTCCGCGGTACGAGCCGAAGACGCCGCCGGCGCCGGCGACGTCCTCGCCGGCGATGAACGCGGTCTCCTGCTCGGCGAGAATGGCCCCGGCCGCCTCGGCAATGGCCGCCACGTAGGTGATTTCGCGTTCAGCCATCGTTCCCTCCCTCAAGCGTAGACGTCGTCGAGCAGCGTTTCCGGATCCGGCAGCGGGCTCGATTCGGCGAAGTCGATGCCGGCCTTGACGTCGGCGACCACCTCGTCGTGAACGGCGGCGGCCTGCTCCTTGCCGAGCACGTTCAGTTCCTCAAGCCGCGCCTCGAACAGGCGGATCGGATCGCGCTTCTGCCACTCCGCCAACTCTTCGTCCGCTCGGTAGGAGAGGCCCATCCCGCGCACCCCCACATGGTCGAAGAAGCGGTACGTCTTGGCTTCGAGCAGCGTCGGCCCTTCGCCGGCACGGGCGCGGTCGATGGCCGCGCCGGCGGCCTCGAAGACGGCCACCGCGTCCATGCCGTCCACCACCACGCCGGGCATCCCGTAGCCAGCGGCGCGGTCCGCCACATCGACGATGGCCTGATGGTCCGCCTGCGCCGTGTATTCGCCGTAGCCGTTGTTTTCGCAGACGAAGATGCACGGCAGCCGATACAGGGCGGCCATGTTGGCGGCTTCGTGGAAAGATCCTTCGTTGCTCGCGCCGTCGCCGAAGAACGACACGGCGACGCGGTCCGTCTTGCGGAACTTGGTGGAGAACGCCGCGCCCACCGCAATCGGCGGCCCGGCGCCGACGATGCCGTTGGCGCCGAGCATGCCGAGCTCCATGTTGGAGATGTGCATGCTGCCGCCCTTGCCCCGGCAGTAGCCGGTGGCGCGTCCGAAGAGTTCCGCGAACATCCTGTCGAAGGCGCCGCCTTTGGCGATCAAATGCCCGTGGCCGCGGTGCGTGCTGGTGATCCAGTCTTCGTCCGAAAGATGCACCATCACGCCGGCCGCGACTGCCTCTTCGCCGACGTAGAGGTGCAGCGCCCCGGGGATCTTCCCGCTCTCGGCCAGCCGCCCGGCCTCCGTCTCGAACACGCGAATGCGCACCATCCGCCGGTGCATGTCGCGCAGCACGTCGTCGCTCGGTTCGTTCACGCGACCCCTCCCGCAAGCCCTCAGACTGCGCCGCAGTGTAACGTTAAACGGCGCCGTTGCCGGCGGGGTCAGCCAGGCGCTTCCATCGCCGCCACGCGTTGACGGGCAGCCTCTAGGTCCGCTTGCGTGTTCACGTTCAGGAAGCCGTCGGCGGGGAACGCCACGGCTGGGGCCGAATTGTCGTCCAGCCAGCGGTGGGCGGCGCGTCCGCCGGCCTCGAAGAAGCGGCGCAGCGACACGGCGCGGGCTTCGTCCATGAGCATGGCGAGGTTCTGCCGCCGACCGCCGGCGGAGGCCACGGCGAGGCCGCGCCGCTTGCACGCCGGCGACAGAACGGCAACCAAGTCGCGGGGCAGAAACGGCGTGTCCGCCGGCGCCGTCAACAGCCAGGCCGGTTCGACGACGTCCATCACCGAGACGATGCCGCCGAGCGGCCCTTCGCCCGAGGCGGCGTCGAGCACGATCCGGCAGCCGAGCCGCTCGTAGGCGGGGTCGGCCTCGGAGCACGACAGCACGACTTCGTTCACTTGCGGCTTCAGGCGCTCGACGACGTGCGCCACGAGAGGTTTGCCGGCCAGCTCGGCGAGCGGCTTCGCCGCGGCGCCGAAGCGCCGTCCCCGGCCACCGCAGAGCACGATGGCGAGGATGCGCGGGGCCTTCAATTCAACGACTGCCAGCGCACGTACACGTTGAAGGAGTTCGGCTTGAGGAAGCCGACCAGCCCGATGCCGGCCTCTTCCGCCAATTCGATGGCGAGGCTGGAGGGCGGGCCGATGGCGGCGATCAGCGGGGCGCGGGTCATCGCCGCCTTCTGCACGAGCTCGAAGCTCGCCCGGCCAGAGAGCAGCACCGCCCTCCCGTCGAGCAGCGGTTCGCCCTCCGCCAAATAGGAACCGACGAGCTTGTCCAGGGCGTTGTGGCGGCCAACGTCTTCGCGCAGGCGCGCGATGCGTCCGCCTGCGTCGAAAGCGGCGGCGGCGTGCAGGCCGCCGGTGCGCGCGAACTCCTTCTGCGCCGCGCACAGCGCATCGGGCAGGCCTTGCAGGGTTGCCGCGGAGATGGCGAACGGCGCTCGGTCGGCGTCGGGAACCCGCAACCGCACCGCATCCAAGGACGCCTTGCCGCAGACGCCGCAGCTCGACGAGGTGAACACGTGGCGCGTGAGCGCTTGCGCGTCGAACCGCACATGGGGCGCCAAGGACACCGCGACGATGTTGTCCAGCCCCTTGTCCGGGCTCGGCGCGCCGCAGAACGCGATGTCCGCCACGTCGTCGCGGCTGCCGACGACGCCTTCGCCGACGAGGAAGCCTAGGGCGAGATCGAAGTCGTGCCCAGGCGTGCGCATGGTGACGGCGATGCTCTGTTCCACGCGCTCGCCGTCGCCGTGGTAGGCGAGACGCACTTCCATCGGTTCTTCGACGGTCACCAGGTCGGTGTCGTCGTCCATGCCGAGGCCGCTCCCCCCGCGCCCGTGGCGGCACACGCCGACGCGCATGTTCTGCGGCTGCGGTTCGTCGAGCGGGACGATCCGCGCCGTCGGCCGCTGGGTCGTTCCGTCGTCCACGGCGGAAGGCGCCGTCAGCCGGCGCCGTCCATGATTTCCACCGGCAGCGCCTCCAGCTGCGCCTTGGCGCGCGCCGCGTAGCCCTGCTGCCACGGCGAACGGTGGTTGGCCGGCCGCACTTCCACGGCCGTCACCTTGTACTCCGGGCAGTTCGTGGCCCAGTCCGAAAGTTCGGTGGTCACCACGTTGGTGCCGGTTTCGGGGTGGTGGAAGGTGGTGTAGACGACGCCCGGCACCACCCGCGTGGTCACCGTGGCGCACAGGGTGATCTCGCCCTTGCGGCTGGTCACGGACACCCAGTCGCCTTCGCGCACGCCGCGCGCCTCGGCATCCGCCGGATGGATTTCCAGCACGTCCTCTTCCAGCCACACGACGTTCTCGGTGCGCCGCGTCTGCGCCCCGACGTTGTACTGGCTGAGCTGCCGCCCGGTGGTGAGCAGCAGCGGAAACTTGCGCGTGGCGCGTTCCGGCGTCGGCTGGTAGTCGGTGCGCACGAACAGCCCCTTGCCGCGCACGAACTGCTCCTCGTGCATCACCCGCGTGCCCCGCGGCGTGGCGTCGTTGCAGGGCCATTGCACGCTGCCTTCGCGGTCCAGCAGCTCGAAGGAAACGCCGGCGAAGGTGGGCGTCAGCGCCGTGATTTCGGCCAGGATCTCCGCCGCGGACTCGTAGCGCATGGGGTAACCCATCGCCGTCGCCAGCGCCTGGGTCGCCTGCCACTCCTGCCAGCCGGCCTTGGAAGGCATCACGGCGCGCACGCGGTTGATGCGCCGTTCGGCGTTGACGAAGGTGCCGTCCTTCTCCAGGAACGATGTGCCGGGGAAGAAGACGTGCGCGAACTTGGCGGTTTCGTTCAGGAACAGGTCCTGCACGATCACGCACTCCATCGCGTCCAGCGCCGCCTCCACGTGCTGGGTGTTGGGGTCCGACTGGGCGATGTCCTCGCCTTGGATGTAGAGCGCCTTGAAGCTGCCCGAGACGGCTTCGTCGAGCATGTTGGGGATGCGCAGGCCCGGCACCGCATCGAGTTCCGTGCCCCAGTGCGCGGCGAAGGCGCTGCGCACCGCGTCGTCGTCCACGCGCCGGTAGTCGGAAAGTTCGTGCGGAAACGAGCCCATGTCGCACGAACCCTGCACGTTGTTCTGGCCGCGCAGCGGATTCACGCCGACGCCGGGGCGGCCGATGTTGCCGGTGGCCATGGCGAGGTTCGCCATCGCCATCACCATCGTCGAGCCTTGGCTGTGCTCGGTGACCCCAAGGCCGTAGTAGATGGCGCCGTTGCCGGCTTCCGCGTAGAGCCGCGCCGCGGCGCGGATGTCCTCGGCCGGCACGCCGGTGGCTGCCGCCGCCTGTTCCGGCGCGTTGGCGGGGTCGCGGGCGAAGTCCAGCCAGTCGCGGAACGACTCGACGTCGCAGCGCGCGGCGACGAACGCCTCGTCCACCAGCCCCTCGCTGGCGACCACGTGGGCGAAGGCGTTCATCAGCGGCACGTTGGCGCCGGGCTTCAAGGCCAGGTGGTGCGCGGCCTCCACGTGCGGCGAGCGCACCAGATCGATGCGGCGCGGGTCGCAGACGATCAGCTTCGCCCCTTCGCGCAGCCGCTGCTTCATCTGCGACGCGAACACCGGATGCCCCTCGGTGGGATTCGCGCCGATCACCACGATCACGTCCGCTTCCGCCACCGAGTCGAAGTCCTGGGTGCCGGCGGAGGTGCCGAACGCCTGCTTCAAGCCGTAGCCGGTGGCGAATGGCAGACCCGGGCGCAGGTGTCCACGTTGTTGTTGCGGAAGGCGGTGCGCACCATCTTCTGCACCACCCACACTTCCTCGTTGGTGCAGCGCGACGACGTGATGCCGCCGATGGACGCGCGCCCATGCTTCGCCTGCACCGCCTTGAGGCGCTTCGCCGCGTAGGCCACGGCCTCTTCCCAACCGACTTGCCGCCACGGGTCGGCAGTCGTCTCGCGGACCATCGGCGAGACGATGCGCTCGCGGTGGTTGGCGTAGCCCCAGGCGAAGCGCCCCTTGACGCAGGAATGCCCGTGGTTCGCCTTGCCGTCCTTGTGCGGCACCATGCGCACCACCTGGTCGCCCTTCACTTCGGCGCGGAAGGAGCAGCCGACGCCGCAGTACGCGCAGGTGGTGTCCACGCTGCGGTCCGGCACGCCGTGCTCGACGACGGACTTCTCGATCAGCGTGGCCGTTGGACATGCCTGCACGCACGCCCCGCAGGAGACGCATTCGGAGTCGAAGAAGGCGTCCGCGCTGGTGGCCACCTTGGATTCGAAGCCGCGCCCGTCGATGGCGAGCGCGAAGGTGCCCTGCACCTCGTCGCAGGCGCGCACGCAGCGCGAACAGACGATGCACTTGGAAGGGTCGAACTGGAAGTAGGGGTTGGAACCGTCGACGGCCGCGCCGAGGTGGTTTGCGCCTTCGGCGTAGCGCACGTCGCGCAGCCCCACGGCCCCGGCGACGTCCTGCAGCTCGCAGTCGCCGTTGGCGGCGCAGGTGAGGCAGTCCAGCGGATGGTCGGAGATGTACAGTTCCAGCACGCCGCGCCGAACCCGGGCGACGCGCTCGGTCTGCGTGGACACGGCCATGCCCTCGGCGACCGGCTCGGTGCAGGACGCGAGCAGCCCGCGCCGGCCTTCGACCTCCACCAGACAGACCCGGCAAGAACCGAAGGCGTTCAGCGCGTCCGTGGCGCAGAGCTTCGGAATGTCGAGGCCCGCGCTTCTCGCGGCGCGCATGATCGACGTGCCGACCGGCGCCTCGACGCGCTGCCCGTCGATGGTCAGCGCGACCGTCGCGCTCGTGCCGTTCTCCGTCGCGACCGCCGGCGTCCCGTAGTCCGCGACCACAATCGTCATGCCAGGCTCTCGCGGTTCGCTGCAAAGAGGCGCATCTTAGCGAACTCGCCGGCAACGCGCTTTCGCAGGCGCTGCCGGCGGTTCGGGATGTGCGACGGATTCTCGATACGAACGCTCAGTTGGTCGGCGCCGGCGCAGCGATGGTCGAACGCCAGCCGCGCCAGCGGCCGGGCGGGCGGGGCGAGACTTCCACGGCGAAGCGCAGGGTCGCGGTCTGGCCCAGCTCGTCCGTCGCCACCACCGTCACCGTCGCCGTGCCCTCTTCGCCGTCTTCGTTGGCGGCCACGGTCAGCACCGCGCCCTCCACCGAGACCGTCGCCAGCAGCGGATCGTCCACGGTCGCGGAGTACGACAGGGCGCCGCCGGCCGCGGAGGCCGCGAAGCGCGCGGAGAGGTCGATGGTCGCGTCGTCCTCGGCGCCCAGAAGCTCCGCCGCCGCGATCTCGCCGACGGTGCGCGGCGGCGCCGCGAACAGCGCGAGCGTCGAGCCTTCCGCCGCAAGGCCGTCGAAGCAGGGGCCGGTCGCGCAGCGCGTATCGGGGATCGTCGGCGCGGCGAGCGACAGGCGCACGGGGTTGTCGCCGGAGACGCTGACAGGGCCGCTTGCCACGGCGCCGGCCGCGAGCGCCAGTTCCTCCGCCGACGCTTCGCCGCCGACGGCCGTCAGCGCCAGGCGCATGGCGAACGGCGCGCCCATCGGAAGAGCCGCCTCGACCGTCGCCGGGCCCGGATCCCACGGCTCGGCGTCCGTCCGCCGCAGCGCCGGCGCCAGCGCGAACGGCGCGCCCGGGTTCCCGGCCAGGCGCAGTTCGCGCAGACCGGCGGTGCCCGCGAGCAGGCCCGCCGGCAGCGATTGCAGGCGGTTGCCGTCCAGCCGCAGCGCGCGCAGGCGCGGGGCGTGGGACAGCAGCGTCGCCGGCAAGTCCGACAGCGCGTTGCGGCCGAGGTCGAGCGTGCGCAGCCCGGACAGCCCCAGCAGGTCGTCCGCGCGCAGCGATTCGGCGCCGTCGCCGCGCAGATCCAGCGTGGCGCGGCGCGACAGGTCCGCCGGCCGCGGCCAGCGGCAGTCGCGCCAGCCCCGGGACAGTTCGGCGCGCACTTCCGGGGTCCGGTCGCACACCCCTTCCTGCACCGATCCGAGTACCCGCCACGACCGCGCCGAGAGGCCGACGCTGCCGTCCTCCGGCTCGGCCAGTTCCACGGCGAAGCGCTCCCGCGCCGGCTCGATGTCGTCGTCGTCCAGCACCGCGACGGCGATCACGGTCCGCGTCTCGCCGGCGGCGAACACCGCCGTGCCGGCCCAGGCGCCGAAGTCCGCCGCGTCGGCGTCCGCCGTCGTCGGGTCGCCGTCCGGCGCCATGCGCCAGGGCACTTCCACGTCCGCTCCCAGCGGCCGGCTCAGTTCCGCCCGCAGCATGATCGCGTCGCCCTCCGGCGCCGCCGGGCGGCCGTGCAGCGACACCACCGCGCCGACCTGCGCCGTGAAGGACGCGCTCGCCGACAGGCCGCCGGGGTCCGTCGCCGTGACGGTCACCGTCGCTTCCCCGGCGCGCCGGCCGCGCAGCCGCAGCGTCGCGCCGGACACCGACGCCTCCACCGCGTTGCCGTCCACCGCCGCCGAGTAGCGCAGCGCGTCGCCGTCCCGGTCCTCGAAGGCGTCGTCCAGATCCACCTCCGCCCTCGCGCCGACGTCCAGCTCGACGTCGGCGAGGCCGAGCGCGCGGGGCGGGCGGTTGCCCGTCTCTTCCACTTCGCCCTGGGCCGGCGCCGACGGTTCGCCGACTTGGCCGTCGACCACCGGCAGCACCCGCACTTCGTACGTTCCGTCCGCCAGGCCGCCGATCTCGTAGCTCGTCCGGGTCGTCTCCGCCTGCCGCGACGTCGACCACGACTGCCCGGACTGGCGCCACTGCACGCGGTACGCCGTCGCCCCGGCCGCGGCGCGCCACGTCACGAACAGGCCCTGCCCCGTGGACTCCGCCCGCACGGCGGTGGGAACCCGCGACGTGGGCGTGGTGGTGGTCGGTTCCTCCTCGGACGACGGGAACCGCTGCCGTTCGGCGTCGAAGCCCTGCCACTTCAGCTTCGGGTACTGGCTCGACGTGCCGAAGTTCCACGGATCGTCCATCTGGCCGTCGCCGTCGAGGTCCTTGTTCCAGTTGCGGTAGACGCCCACGTAGCCGGTGGGCGACTGCAGCGCCGCGGTGGTCAGCGCCTCGCCGCGCGCGCTCTGCGTGCGGGTGGTGGCGGCGCGGTCGTAGTAGCTGTCCGGCGCCGAGACGGCGGATTCGGGCAGGACGGGGAACGCCCGGCCCATCAGGCCGCCGGCCCAGAGCCCCTCGGGGAGGGCGCTCGTCCGGCCGATGGCGTAGCTGGCGGACACCATCCGCGTCTGCCCGAAGTCGCCGACCACGGCGCCGACCAGGCCGCCGATCTGGTCGCTGCCGTCCACGGCGGCCGTGGAGTACGACGCGGTGATCTCGCCGCGCAGCTGGCCGACCAGTCCGCCGACCGTGGGCGTGGTCGGCGACCCGGCCGTGCCGGTGGCGTAGCAGCCGACGACGTCGCCGTGGGCTTCGCCGGCGAGAATGCCGACCACGCCGGAACCGGCCACCCGGGCGTTGCGCAGGCCGACGGACTCCAGGCGCGCCGTCGCGTCCGTCGAGCCGAACAGGCCGACCAGGCCGGCGCGGTTGACGAACAGGTTGTCGATGGTGCGGCCGTTGCCGCGGAAGACCGCCGCGAAGCGCGCCGCGTCGGTGCCGATTGGTTCCCAGCCCATGCCGCTGTTGTCGTATTCGTCGCCGTCGCCGGTCAGCGTGCCGCCGCTCGTCGTCCAGGTGCGGCCGTTGCCGTTGGTGTCGAAGTCGAGGTCGGCGGCGAGTTCGTAGCCGGTGCAGGCCACGCCGGTGATCGTCGTGGGGCACACCGTGCCGCCGCGCGGGTTGGGGAAGGCCGCGGCGTAGGTCGTCTCGTCGCCGGAGGACGCCGTGCCGTCGCCGTCGAGGTCCCAGCGCATCGCGTTCAGCTGGGCGAGGGTTGCGATCTCGATCAGGCCGTCGGCGTCCGCGTCGTAGTCGCCGGTGGTGTTGCGCACCTGCACCTGCACGTCAGGGCCGGCGGTCACGGGGTAGTTGCCGGCCACCGTGTGCGTCACCGTCGCCGCGCCGTTGGCCACCCGGGTGTGGTCCGCCACGGCGGTGACGGTGACGGTCTGCGCGGTGTCCCAAGTGACGGTGCTGAAGTTCAGCGTGCTCATGTCCACCGTCACCCCGGCGGCGCCGGAGGCGGCCACGTTCACCGGCACGAGGCCGGTCGCCGGCGGCGCGGAGAGCCGCACGGTGTAGGTGGCCGTGCCGCCCTCGTCGATGGTCAGCGACGTCGGGGACACCACCACGCCGGCGGTCTCGTCGTCGCGCACCTGCACGGCCACGCCGAAGCGCCGGATTGCGGCCAGCGAGGCGTAGGTGCCGGTGCCGGTCACGGCGTGCGTCAGGCCGACCGTCTCGTCGGCACCGTCGGCGTCCTCGGCGCCCGTCACGGTCACCGTCTGCGCCGTGTTCCAGTTCGTCGCGTCGAAGGAGAGCGTGGTCTGGTCGCCGGTCGTGCCGGTGTCCGTGTCCGCCGTCGCCTTCGCCGTGGCGCCGCCCACCGTCACCGTCACCGCGCCGGTCGGCGCGGTGTTCAGGCGCACCGTGTAGGTCGCCGTCGCGCCCTCCGCCACCGTCAGCGACGTCGGCGACACCTTCAGGCCAGCCGGTTCGTCGTCGCCAACGACCACCGTCACGCTGGAGATGGTCACGCTGCCGTAGTCCGCGCCGGTGGGCGTGTGGGTCACGTTCGCAGCGGAGTCGTCCGCGGCGGCGTCGTCCACGCCCGCCACCGTGACCGTCTGCGGCACGTTCCAGCTCTGCGCCGTGAACGTCAGCGTGGCTGGTTCCACCGTGGCCACGGCCGTGGCCGAGCTCGCCACCGCCACGCTCACGTTGCCGTTCACCGGCTGCGTGTCCAGAACCAGCGTGTACGTCGCCGTGCCGTTCTCCTGCACGTTGAGCGAGGTCGTGGACAGCGTCGCGCCACGGGTGTCGTTGTCCGTCGCCGTGAACGCCAAGGCGACGTCGTCCAGATCCTGGTAGTCGGCACCGAAGATGACGTGGTTCAGCGTCACCGACTCGCTCTCGCCGTCGTCGTCCTCGAGCGGCGTCACCGTCACCGTCTGCGGCGCGCTGTAGTTGGTCGCGTTGAACAGCAGCGTGTTCTGCAGGCCGGCGGCGGCGTCCGTGTCCACCGACACCGCGCCGGCCCCGCCGGTGATCTGCACCCGCACGGGCCCGGTCGGCGCGCTGGCCAGGCGCGCCGTGTAGGTCACCGCGCTGCCGCCCTCGGTGACGCCGCTGCCGGTGAGCGTCGTCGCCGCCAGCGTCAGGCCCTGGGTCTCGTCGTCGTTCACCGTCACCGTCAGCCGCGGGCCGGCCGTCAGCCCGGGGATGCCGGTCACCGCGTGGTCGATGTGCGCCACGTCGTCAATCGCGTCGAGGTCGTGGAGGGCTCTTATTCCGACAGTCTGCCCGACGTTCCAGTTCGTGCCGTCGAAGGACAGCGGCGGGGTGAACGCGTACAGCTCCACGTCGGAGTTGCTGCTGGTCGGCGTCACCGTCACGGCGCCGGTCGGCTGGCCGGCCAGCGTCACGTTGTAGGCTTCGAGGTTGGCCGTCATGCTTCCGGGGTCCTCTTGCAGCGCCAACATGCCGGTGCCGATGCCGGTGGGGCCGCCCAGCACGACGCCGAGAGTCGGCGCCACCGCCACCGTCTGCGTGTCCAGGTTGCTGGCCGAGCTGAGCGCCGCCGCCAGCACCCGCACCGCCAGCGTCGCCTGCAGGTCGAAGTTCGTGTCGTCGAAGCGCAGCGTCAGCGTCGCCCGGGTGTCGCTGCTTCTCGACACCGAGGCGACGGAGAGGCCGGCGATCGCGGGCGTCGTCGTCAGCGTGAAGTTCGACGCCGCCAGGCTGGCGCCGAAGGTGGTGCCGGAAAGCTCGACGACGACCGTCGCGCCGTCCAGGTTCGTCTCGGCCAGCGCCGTCGGCGCCGTGCTGGCGATGCTCGCCGTCACCGGCGCGTTGACCGTCGTGCTGGCGGACGCGCCGGGCGTGAGGACGCGGCCGACGTCCCAGCGGCCAGCGCCGACGGCGGCGGCGGTGACCGCGGTCGCGTGGGACTTGATGGCGCTGAACGTCGTGCCGTCGGAGTTGCGGTTGCGGGCGTTGTTGTAGTCGCTGGCGACCACCGCCCGCAGCTCGACCGTGTTGGCGCCGCCGGGCAGGTCGGACAGGGCGAGCGACGCCAAGGCCGGGTCGCCGCGGTTCCAGTAGTGGAAGCTGCTGCCGGGTTCCGGCGTCATCTTCCAGTCGGACCACGGCCCTGTGCCTTGGCGATGGCGGTACTGGTAGGCGGCGATGGCGGCGTTGGAGGGATCGGTCCACGTCAAGGTCGCCGTCCTCCCGCTGACGGTGGCCGACAGGCTCGCGGGCGCGGCCGGGCGGATGTCCGAGTCGTGCAGCACGGTGACGCCGGTGAGGCCGCTCAGCGCGGCGACGTCGGCATCGGTCAGCTGCGTGTCGCCGCGCAGGTCGATGAGCTTCAGCGTGCCGGCCGTCCAAGTGCCGGAGTTGCTGGTGCAGTCCGCCTCGGTGGTCTGGCCGGCGACGCTGCAGGAACCGGTGACCAGCGGCGTGAGCGCGCTGACCACGTTGTTCGTCCAGGTGCCCGAGGCGTCGGTGCAGGCAGTGCGCGTGGCGTGGCCGCCGGTGCTGCACGCGCCGGCGTCGAGCGGATTGTCGGAGAGGTAGATGGACGTGAGCTTGGTGAGGCCGCTCAAGGAGGACACGTCGCGGATGGCGTTGGCGTGCAGTTGGAGGAACTGCAGTTCCGTCATTCCGGCAAGCGGCGAGACGTCCTCGATGTTGTTCTCGAACAGGTACAGCTTGTCCATCTTGGTCAGGCCGCGCATGGCCGAGATGTCGCGCAGGTCGTTCCTGCAGTAGCTCATCTCTTCCAAGTTCACGAGGGCCGTCAAGGTGCGCGGGTCCACGCGCTGGTCGCACACGTACAGGTCGCGCAGCTTGGTCAGGCGGCGCAGCGAGCTTAGGTCCCTCACCACGACGTCGTCGAGCTGGTCCGCCGGGCAGTCTGCCGCCGGCGGCCACACTGCCGTGTCGCCGTGCTCGGGGCTGGAGGCCGTTCCCGTGCAGACGCCGGGCGGTGGATAGGAGCGGCCACGGTTCAAGAGGAGCCGTTCCAGCTTGAGCAGATTCTGCAAAGGGGTGACGTCGGACAGCAGGCCGCCGCTGAAGCTGAATACCTCCATTTCATACAGCCCCTGCAAGCGCTGGATTTCCAGGACTTGATGGAAGTCGATGAACAGCGATTCGAGATTGACGGCGTACTCGATGCCGTCGAGTCTGCGGATCCGGTTGTCGACGTTCCTGGCGCCGCCGCGTTCGTGGAGCCAGGTCAGGCGCGCCATGTGCAGCTGCGTGATCGGGTCGTTCGCGCCAAGCGACGGAAAGTAGGCTTGCGCCCGCGTTCGGACGCGGCCTTCGAACTCCGCGTCCGAAAACGTCACGACGCCGTCCGGGTCGGCGGCGAGAGCGATGTTCCACGTAATCGCGTCGCTGTTGCCGTCGTTGTTCACGGCGCGCAGCTCGAACGTATAGCGAGCGCCGTTGGTCAAGCCGCCGAGGGTCGTCCAGTTCCTGTGGCTCTGGGTGGCGTCGCTTCCCTTGGTGGCGCAGTCGGCGCCCGTTTGCGTGGCGGAAGCCGTCTGCGAGGGAGTGCCGGGATTGGTGATGACGTTGCAGCGCGTGTCCGCCAAGAGGAGGTCCGTCCAATCCTGCGTCCAGGAGGTGGGCACCTCGGATCGGTTCCAGACCTTGTAGCGGTACTCGTGCTTGGTGACCGTGGTGCTCGCGGGCAATGACCAAGTGAGGCCGGTGGCGTTGTCGTCCACCCACGTGCTGATCAGGTCGTCCTGGGTCAACACCGGCGCCACCGCATTGGCCACCGGCGCCGCCGCGGCGACCAATATCAGCAGCAGCGCTCGCAATCGCGTCGGCCACGAACGTCGAACGGTCGTATAGCAGTCTTCTCCCTTCAGCACGGTTCCCTCCTGGCGCTGCGGTTTACGGAGCCCCCCCCCCCCCCGAGAGAGAACAAGCAAAGAGGACGAACAAGCGACGAGCGGCCTTGTGCCGCTGGACAGCGCTGGCGCGCAAATCTGCACAGGCGATCCCCTCCGACAGATCAGCGGCGAACCTTACCACATTGAAGACATGGACGATTTGGACGGTTGGGATGCCCGGCGGCAACAGCGCACGGCTCCCCTGGCTACAGGTTCAAGTGCTCCTGTTCCATGCGCTGGGCGTCCAACCCCTTGACGCGCAAGTGCAGGAGTGCGCCCGGCAGCAGCGGGATGCATGCGGCAGTCGAACTTGCGGATCTTCCGCTTCATCTTGCGGCGCGCGCAGATGTCGAACCAGCTCGAAACCAGCGATGCCGTCGACGATCACCAGGCGAAGGCGAAGGATTGCTTTCGCCTGATGATCGTCGATTGTTCGGGAGCGTCCTCCCAGCCCGAGCAGCGGCCAGCCGTCCGCTACTGCGGAGGCTGGATCGTCGAACGCCAGCCGCGCCAGCGTCCGGGCGGGCGCGGCGAGACTTCCACGGCGAAGCGCAGGGTCGCGGTCTGGCCCAGCTCGTCCGTCGCCACCACCGTCACCGTCGCCGTGCCCTCTTCGCCGTCCTCGTTGGCGGCCACGGTCAGCACCGCGCCCTCCACCGAGACCGTCGCCAGCAGCGGATCGTCCACGGTCGCGGAGTACGACAGGGCGCCGCCGGCCGCGGAGGCCGCGAAGCGCGCGGAGAGGTCGATGGTCGCGTCGTCCTCGGCGCCCAGAAGCTCCGCCGCCGCGATCTCGCCGACGGTGCGCGGCGGCGCCGCGAACAGCGCGAGCGCCGAGCCTTCCGCCGCAAGGCCGTCGAAGCAGGGGCCGGTCGCGCAGCGCGTCTCGGGAATCGTCGGCGCGGCGAGCGACAGGCGCACCGGGACGTTGCCGGAGACGCGGACAGGGCCGCTCGCCACGGCGCCGGCCGCGAGCGCCAGCGTCTCTGCGGACGCCTCGCCGCCGACGGCCGTCAGCGCCAGGCGCATGGCGAACGGCGCGCCCAGCGGCAGCGCCGCCTCGACCGTCGCCGGGCCGGCCGCCCACGGCTCGGCGTCCGTCCGCCGCAGCGCCGGCGCCAGCGCGAACGGCGCGCCCGGGTTCCCCGCCAGGCGCAGTTCGCGCAGACCGGCAGTGCCCGCGAGCAGGCCCGCCGGCAGCGAGTCCAGGCGGTTGCCGTCCAGCCGCAATGCGCGCAGGCGCGGGGCGTGGGACAGCAGCGCCGCCGGCAGTTCCGACAGCGCGTTGCGGCCCAGGTCCAGCGTCCGCAGCCCGGACAGGCCCAGCAGGTCGTCCGCGCGCAGCGCTTCGGCGCCGTGCCCGCGCAGGTCGAGCGTGGTTCGGCGCGACAGGTCCGCCGGCCGCGGCCAGCGGCAGCCGCGCCAGCCCCGGGACAGTTCGGCGCGCACTTCCGGGGTCCGGTCGCACACCCCTTCCTGCACCGATCCGAGTACCCGCCAGTTCCGCGCCGAGAGGCCGACGCTGCCGTCATCCGGCTCGGCCAGTTCCACGGCGAAGCGCTCCCGCGCCGGTTCGATGTCGTCGTCGTCCAGCACCGCGACGGCGATCACGGCGCGCGTCTCGCCGGCGGCGAACACCGCCGTGCCGGCCCAGGCGCCGAAGTCCGCCGCGTCGGCGTCCGCCGTCGTCGGGTCGCCGTCCGGCGCCATGCGCCAGGGCACTTCCACGTCCGCTCCCAGCGGCCGGCTCAGTTGCGCCCGCAGCATGATCGCGTCGCCCTCCGGCGCCGCCGGGCGGCCGTGCAGCGACACCACCGCGCCGACCTGCGCGGTGAAGGACGCGCTCGCCGACAGGCCGCCGGGGTCCGTCGCCGTGACGGTCACGGTCGCTTCCCCGGCGCGCCGGCCGCGCAGCCGCAGCGTCGCGCCGGACACCGACGCCTCGACGGCGTTGCCGTCCACCGCCGCCGAGTAGCGCAGCGCGTCGCCGTCCCGGTCCTCGAAGGCGTCGTCCAGATCCACCTCCGTCCTCCCGCCGACGTCCAGCTCGACGTCGGCGAGGCCGAGCGCGCGCGGCGGGCGGTTGCCCGTCTCTTCCACTTCGCCCTGGGCCGGCGCCGACGGTTCGCCGACTTGGCCGTTGACCACCGGCAGCACCCGCACTTCGTACGATCCCTCCGCCAGGCCGCCGATCTCGTAGCTCGTCCGGGTCGTCTCCGCCTGCCGCGACGTCGACCACGACTGCCCCGACCGCCGCCACTGCACGCGGTACGCCGTCGCGCCGATCGCCGCCCGCCACGTCACGAACAGGCCCTGCCCGGTGGACTCCGCCCGCACGGCGGTCGGAACCCGCGACGTGGGCGTGGTGGTCTGTTCCTCCTCGGGCGACGGGAACCGCTGCCGTTCGGCGTCGAAGCCCTGCCACTTCAGCTTCGGATACTGGCTCGAGGTGCCGAAGTTCCACGGGTCGTCCATTTGGCCGTCGCCGTCGAGGTCCTTGTTCCAGTTGCGGTAGACGCCCACGTAGCCGGTGGGCGACTGCAGCGCCGCGGTGGACAGCGCCTCGCCGCGCGCGCTCTGCGTGCGGGTGGTGGTGGCGCGGTCGTAGTAGCTGTCCGGCGCCGAGACGGCGGACTGCGGCAGGAGGGGGGACGCCCGGCCCATGAGGCCGCCGGCCCAGAGGCCCTCGGGGAGGGCGCTCGTGCGGCCGACCGCGTAGCTGGCGGACACCATCCGCGTCTGCCCGAAGTCGCCGACGACGGCGCCGACCAGGCCGCCGATCTGGTCGCTGCCGTCCACGGCGGCGGCCGAGTACGACGCGGTGATCTCGCCGCGCAGCTGGCCGACCAGCCCGCCGACGGTGGGCGTGGTCGGCGACCCGGCCGTGCCGGTGGCATAGCAGCCGACGACGTCGCCGTGGGCTTCGCCGGCGAGAATGCCGACCACGCCGGAGCCGGCCACCCGCGCGTTGCGCAGGCCGACCGATTCCAGGCGCGCCGTCGCGTCCGTCGAGCCGAACAGGCCGACCAGGCCGGGGCGGTTGACGAACAGGTTGTCGATGGTGCGGCCGTTGCCGCGGAAGACCGCCGCGAAGCGCGCCGCGTCCGTGCCGATCGGCTCCCAGCCCATGCCGCTGTTGTCGTACTCGTCGCCGTCGCCGGTCAGCGCGCCGCCGCTTGTCGTCCAGGTGCGGCCGTTGCCGTTGGTGTCGAAGTCGAGGTTGGCGGAGAGTTCGTAGCCGGTGCAGGCCACGCCGGTGATCGTCGTGGGGCACACGGTGCCGCCGCGCGGGTTCGGGAAAGCCGCGGCGTAGGTCGTCTCGTCGCCGGAGGACGCCGTGCCGTCGCCGTCGAGGTCCCAGCGCATCGCGTTCAGCTGGGCGAGGTTGGCGATCTCGATCAGGCCGTCGGCGTCCGCGTCGTAGTCCATCGTGGTGTTGCGCACCTGCACCCGCACGTCCGGGCCGGCGGTCACGGGGTAGTTCGCCACGGTGTGGGCCAAGGTCGCCCTGCCGTCCAGCGTCCGGGTGTGGTCCGCCACCGCCGTCACGGTGACGGTCTGCGCCGTGTTCCAGGTGGTGCCGCTGAAGGTCAGCGTGCTCGTGTCCACCGTCGCCCCGACCGCGCCGGTCGCCGCGACGGTCACGGTGGCGCTGCCGGTCGCCGGCGGCGCGGAGAGCCGCACGGTGTAGGTGGCCGTGCCGCCTTCGTCGATGGCCAGCGACGTCGGGGACACCACCACGCCGGCGGTTTCGTCGTCGCGCACCTGCACGACCAGGCCTGGCCGTTGAAACGCGGGCACCGAGGCGTAGTTCCCCGTGCCCGTCACGGAGTGGCTGATGCCGACGCTCTCGTCCGCGCCATCGTCGTCCGCGGCACCCGTCACGGTCACCGTCTGCGCCGTGTTCCAGTTCGCCGCGTCGAAGGACAGCGTCGTCTGGATGCCGGTCGTGCCGGTGTCGGTGTCCGCCGTCGCCTTCGCCGAGGCGGCGGCGACCGTCACCGTCACCGTCGCCGTCGGCGCGGCGTTCAGGCGCACCGTGTACGTGCCCGTGCCGCCCTCCGACACGGTCAGCACCGACGGCAGCACCGTCAGGCCGGCCACGTCGTCGTCGCTGACCCGCACCCCCAGGTTGGGGATGGTCACGCCGCTGCCGTAGTCCGCCCCGCTCGGCGTGTGGGTCACCGACGCGTTGTCGTCGGTCGTGTTGGCGTCGTCCACGCCCGAGATGGTGATCGGCTGCGGCACGTTCCAGTTCTGCGCCGTGAACGTCAGCGTGGACGGTGCCGCCGTGACAATGGCCGTGTCCGAGCTCGCCACCGCCACGCTCACGTTGCCGTTCACCGGCTGCGTGTCCAGAACCAGCGTGTACTGCCGCGAGCCGTTCTCCTGCACGACGTACGAGACGCCCCCCGTGGACAGTGTCGCGCCTCTCGTGTCGTTGTCCGTCACCGTGAACGCCAGGGCGACGTCGTCCAGATCCTGGTAGTCCGCCCCGAAGATGACGTGGTTCAGCGTCACGGACTCGCTCTCGCCGTCGTCGTCCGCGAGCGCCGTTACCGTCACCGTCTGCGGCGTACTGTAGTTGGTCGCGTTGAACAGCAGCGTGTTCTGCAGGCCGGCGGCGGCGGCCGTGTCCACCGACACCGCGCCTGCGCCGCCGGTGATCTGCACCCGCACCGGGCCGGTCGGCTGGCTGGCCAGGCGCGCCGTGTAGGTCACCGCGCTGCCGCCCTCGGTGACGCCGCTGCCGGTGAGCGTCGTCGCCGCCAGCGTCAGGCCCTGGGTCTCGTCGTCGTTCACCGTCACCGTCAGCCGCGGGCCGGCCGTCAGCCCGGGGATGCCGGTCACCGCGTGGTCGATGTGCGCCACGTCGTCAATCGCGTCGAGGTCGTGGAGGGCCCGCACCCCCACCGTCTGCCCGACGTTCCAGTTCGTGCCGTCGAAGGACAGCGGCGGGGTGAACGCGTACAGCTCCACGTCGGAGTTGCTGCTGGTCGGCGTCACCGTCACGGCGCCGGTCGGCTGGCCGGCCAGCGTCACGTTGTAGGCTTCGAGGTTGGCCGTCATGCTTCCGGGGTCCTCTTGCAGCGCCAACATGCCGGTGCCGATGCCGGTGGGGCCGCCCAGCACGACGCCGAGGGTCGGCGCCACCGCCACCGTCTGCGTGTCCAGGTTGCTGGCCGAGCTGAGCGCCGCCGCCAGCACCCGCACCGCCAGCGTCGCCTGCGTGTCGAAGTTCGTGTTTTCGAAGTCGTAGCGTAGCGTCAGCGTCGCCCGGGTGTCGCTGCTTCTCGACACCGAGGCGACGGAGAGGCCGGCGATCGTGCCGCTCGTCTGCAGCGTGAAGTTCGACGCCGCCAGGCTGGAGCCGAAGGTGGTGCCGGAGAGCTCGACGACGACCGTCGCGCCGTCCAGGTTCGTCTCGGCCAGCGCCGTCGGCGCGGTGCTGGCAATGCTCGCCGTCACCGGCGCGTTGACCGTGACGCTGGCGGACGCGCCGGGCGTGAGGACGCGGCCGACGTCCCAGCGGCCGGCGCCGACCGCGGCGGCTGTGACCGCCGTCTGGTGGGTCTTGATGGCGGTGAACGCCGAGCCGTCGGAGTTGCGGTTGCGGGCGTTGTTGTAGTCGCTGGCGACCACCGCCCGCAGCTCGACCGTGTTGGCGCCGCCGGGCAGGTCGGACAGGGCGAGCGACGCCAAGGCCGGGTCGCCGCGGTTCCAGTAGTGGAAGCTGCTCCCGGGTTCCGGCGTCATCTTCCAGTCGGACCAAGTCCCGGTGCCTTGGCGATGGCGGTACTGGTAGGCGGCGATGGCGGCGTTGGACGGATCGGTCCACGACAGCGTCGCCGTCCTCGTGCCGGTGGTGGCCGACAGGCTCGCGGGCGCGGCCGGGCGGATGTCCGAGTCGTGCAGCACGGTGACGCCGGCGAGGCCGCTCAGCGCGGCGACGTCGGCGTCGGTCAGCTGCGTGTCGCCGCGCAGGTCGATGAGCTTCAGCGCGCCGGCCGTCCAGGTGCCGGAGTTGCTGGTGCAGTCCGCCTCGGTGGTCTGGCCGGCGACGCTGCAGGAACCGGTGACCAGCGGCGTGAGCGTGCTGACCACGCTGGTCGTCCAGGTGCCCGAGGCGTCGGTGCAGGCAGTGCGCGTGGCGTGGCCGCCGGTGCTGCACGCGCCGGCGTCGAGCGGATTGTCGGAGAGGTAGACGTGGGCCAGCTTGGTGAGGCCGCTCAAGGAGGACACGTCGCGGATGTTGTTGTCGTGCAGTTGGAGGAACTGCAGTTCCGTCATCCCGGCAAGCGGCGAGACGTCTTCGATGTGGTTCTCGAACAGATACAGCGTCTCCATCTTGGTCAGGCCGCGCATGGCCGAGATGTCGCGCAGGTCGTTCCGGCAGTAGCTCATCGCCTCCATGTTCACGAAGGGCGTCAGGTGCTGTGGATTCACCCGCTGGTCGCACAGCCACAGCCGCTCCAGCTTGGTCAGGCGACGCAGCGAGCTCAAGTCCTTCACCACCACGTTGTCGACCTGGTCCGGCGGGCAGTCTGCCGTCGGCGGCCACGTGGTCTGACCATGCTCTGGCCCGGCGGCCGTACCCGTGCAGACGCCCGGCGGCGGATAGGTGCGGCCACGGTTCAGCCAGAGCTGCTCCAGATTGACCGCATCCTGCAAAGGGCTGACGTCGGACAGCAGGCTGCCGTTGTTGTTGATGACCTCCAGCATGTGCAAGCCAGCCAATCGCTGGAAGTCCAGCACTTGGTGGTTTGCGATCAGCAGTAGTTCCAGGTTGAGGGCGTGCTGGATGCCTTCGAAGCTGCGAATCCGGTTGACGGCCGTCCCAGCACCGACGTTCTTCAGGATCACCCGCACGCGGGCCAGGTGCAGCTCGTTCATTGGGTCGTTCGCGCCAAGCGACGGCACGCGGGCCGTAACCCGCTCCCGGATGTAGCCCTCGAGCACCGCGTCCGGAATCGTCACGATGCGGTTCGGGTTGGCCGGCAGTGCGATGTCCCACTCGACCGCGTCGCTGTTGCCGTCGTTGTTGACGGCGCGCAGCTCGAAGTGGAAGCGAACGCCGTTGGGCAAGTTGGGCAAGGTAGTCCAATACCTGTAATGCTGGGCGGCGTTGCTGCCCGTAGTGGCGCAGGCGGCGCCCGTGGCCTGGGGAGTGCGGGTCTCGGAGGGCGTGCCGGGATTGGTCGCGACAAGGCACCGCGTGTTCGCCAAGAGGAGGTCCGTCCAATCGCGCGTCCAGGAGGCGGGAATCACGCTCCCGTTCCAAATCTTGTAGCGGTACTGGTGCTTGGTGACGGTGGTGTTCTCGGGCAAACGCCAACCGAACCCGACCGCGCCTACCTCCGGCCACGCATTCAGGGTGTCCTGTTCCAAGACCGGCGCGACCGCGTTGGCGACCGGCGCCGCGGCGGCGACCAACGCCAGCAGCAGCGTTCGCGCCCGCGTCGACCACGAACGTCGAACGGTCGTATGAGAATCTTCTCCTTTCAGCCCTTTCAGCACAGTTCCCTCCTGGCGCTGTAGTTATATGGAGCCCCCCCCCCCCCCCCCCCCCCGAGAGAGACAAGCAAAGAGGAGAACAAGCGACGAGCAGCCTCGTGCCGCCCGACAGCGCTGGCGCGCAATCATGGCCGCCCCCCTCCGACAGATCAGCAGCGACCATACCACATTGAAGACATGGATGTTTCGGACGGTTGGGATGCCAACCGGCAAGTAAGCGCACGACTCCCTTTGGCTACAGGTTCAAGTGCCCTTGTTCCATGCGCGGGGCGTCCAACTCCTCGACGCGCAAGTGCAGCAGCGCGTCCGGCAGCAGCGGGATGCGAACGCGCATGCGCACCAGGAGGTCGCGGCCCTGCCAGGGCGCGACCCACAGGGAGAGGCGGCGCGTGCTGCCTGAGGGATAGCGGAAGCGGTAGTCGCAGCGGCGCGCCGGGCCGGCGTAGTGGGGCGGGTGGCGTTCGAGCGTCTGGCTTTCCACGATGCGGTCCAAGCGCAGCGCGTACACCCGCTTGCCGTCGTGCAGCGTCGTCTCGGCCATGCAGTGGGGGCCGAGGAAGGTCACCGACATGAAGTCCGAGCCCGGCGGCTGCGCGATGATGCGCTGGCTGCGGCCGGGACTGCGGATGGTCGTCTTGCCGCCGAAGGAGAGCAGCGTCTCCAGGCCGTCGTCGTCGCGTCCCCACAGCATGTAGGCGTCGGTGCGCGGGAAGCCGTCCTGGTAGCGGCCGGTGGACACGAAGCGTCCGTGCCAGAAGAAAAACCGCTCCATCAGGCGGCTCGTCGCCACGGTGCCGGAGAGCGCGTAGCGGTCGTCGTGTTCGGTGAGCGACATCACGACCTCGCCGGCCGGAATCCACGCGATCTGGATGTCGTAGCGCAGCCACAGGGGGGCGGTGGCAGACGCCGCGGCGGCCGGCGCCGCGCCGAACCATGCGATCGCCGCGAGCAGCGCGAGTCGCGCCAGCGTCGAAGACGAACTTGCCAGACGGTCGGTCACGGCTTGGTGCCGAAGTGGACCGCGCCGGCGTTCTCGATGCCGAGGTGCGCCTGCTCGGGCGGCGCGGCGAGGTCGCCAGCGGTCACCACGCGCACCGCGAATCCCACCGCGGCCATGCGACAACGGAAGTCCGGCCCGTAGGTGCGCAGGTGCTCCGGGGGCCGCGGGTCGGCGGCGTCGCGCACATGCAGGGGCGCGTCTTGGTGGTCGATCGTCTTGGCGGCGTTGATCGGCACGTTGAGGATCGCCCAGCCGCCGGCGCCAAGCACGCGGAACACCTCGGCCATGGCGCGGCGGTCGTCGCGCACGTCCTGCAGCACGTGGCTGCAATAGACGCCGCCGAACGCGCCGTCCGGGTGGGGCAGGGCAAGCAGGTCGAGGCGTTCGTCGACATCGGTGCGCAGCAGGTCGGCGCCGACGTAGCCGGCCGGAGCGAGGGCACGCAAGCGGGCGACCAGGCACGGCTCCGGCGCGAGATGCAGGATGCGCGTCGTGGGCGGCAGGCCGCGCAGGAACAGCGCCGAGAGCCGGTCGCGTTCGCGCGCGCCGCAGCCGGGGCACACGGCATTGCGGCGGCGTTCCCGGCCGGCGGCGCGGAACTTGCGGAAGGAGCGCTCGCAGACCGGGCAGTGCCGGGCGCTGCCGGCGTAGAGCAGCGGCGCGGCGCGGTTGCGCAATCGGCGCAGCCGCGTCTCCGCGCCCTTGAGCGCCAGCTTGATCTCACGCCGCATTGCGTTCTTCCGGCAGCAGGATGCGCACGCGGTAGTCGAACTTGCGGATCTTCCGCTCCACCTTGCGGCGCGCGCAGACGTCGAACCAGCTCGAGAACGGCACCAGCTCGCTGTTGCCGATGCCGTCGACGATCAGCAGGCGAAAGCGCTCCTTCGCCGTCGCCACGGCGATGATGTTGTGCGGCAGCAAATCGCGGGAGAGGAAGAGGTCGCGGCGCAGCCACGCCTTGAACTCGGCAATGGCCTCGGCGAGCGGCCGCGCCAGGCCGACTTTGGGGAGCAGCTGTTCCAGGTTCGGCGGAAAGGTGCCGTTCCAGTCGCGGTGGAGGGCGGTGACGATGCCGACGCCCATGTCGGTTTCCACCGCGCCGAAGCAGCGCGGCACATGCGTCCAATCGCCCATGCCGCGGCGTTCGAGGGTGCGGTACGCCTTGAGCTCCTTGCGCTGATCGTCGAAGCCGCGCCGCCCCTTGAGCTTGCGCCAGCCCTGCGCCGCCTGCAGGCGCATCGCCGCGGTGCGATCGGCGCGCAGCACCTTCACGCACAGCTGCTCGTCCTCGGGGTGGACGTAGCAGCGCCGCGTGCCGCCGATGGCGAACGGCTCTCGCCCGGCGAGCTTCAGCATTGCAGCAGCCCTCGATAGACGTCGCGCGTCTCCCGCGCCATGCGTTCGACGGTAAGCGCTTGCGCTGCCCAGTCAAATGTCGCGCGCAGACGCTCGCGCGCGGCGTCTAGGTCGCCGAGGCAGCGGGCTATCGCGGCGCCAAGGCCGCTCGGCGGCGCGAGGTGGCTCGCCGGCAGAACATCCACGGCGCCCGGCACCGGCGTCGACACCACCGGCAGGCGCGCCTGCAGGGCTTCGGCGAGCGCGTAGCTGAAGCCTTCGCGCTCGGAGGCGACGACGAGCAGATCGGCGCCGCCCATCAGCGCGCGCGCGTCCGCTTGGAATCCGGCGAACGTGACTGGCTTGCCGAGGGCCAGCGCTTCGAGCCGCTGGCGTTCGGGGCCGTCGCCGAGAACCAACAGGTGGCCGAGGCCGTCGTGCCAGAGCCGCAGCAGGTGCGCGAGGCCCTTGACCGGCGCGAGGCGGCCAACCGCCAACGTGAGCGTTTGGTTCGAGGGAATGGCGAAACGCGCGTACACTTCGGCCTTCGACAGCGGCGCCGGCGGCGGCGCCACGCCGTTGTGGACGACGGTCTTGCGCGGGTGGTCGAGGGCGGCGACGACGCCGGCGCTCACGCCGATCACGGCGTCGAAGCGGCGGTAGGGGACGAGGTTCTTCTTCACGCCATGCACGGTGCCTACCAGCGGCGCGGCGCAACGAACCGCCGCAAGCAGGTGCGCGGCCTTGCCGCCGTGGGCGTGGACGACGTCCGGCGCCAAGTCTTCGACGAACCGCCGCAGGCGGCGCTTGAGAAGCGGGTTGCGGCGGCCACGAGAGAGGTCGAGGGGCACGAAGCGCACGGCCTCGTCGAGCGCTGGCCGAAAGCGCTCGTGGGCGATTGCCGCCACCCGTTCGCCAAGCGCCGCCAAGCCGCCGGCGAGATCGGCGAAGTGCGTCTCCAAGCCGCCGGTCTCGTCGCCGCCCACGACCAGACAGATATCCATCGCCGCCGTCATCGATAGATGTTGGGCTGGCGGCGGAATCGAAAGCGCTTGTATTCCCACTGGTACTGCGCCGGGCAGCAAGCGACCAAGCGCTCGACGGCGGCGTTCATGGCGCGCGCGCTCTCGGCGAGGCAGGGGGCTCTAATCGCGTCGTCCACGCGCTCGATGCGAATGGCGAAGCCGCCGGCCACGCGCAGCGCGGCGCCGATCAGCACCTCCGCCTCCACGCGCTGCAAGAGCTTGCCGACCAGCGACATCGTGTAGGCGTCCTGGCCGAAGAACGGCGCGGCCACGCCGCTGCCCGGCGGCGGCACTTGGTCGGGCAGCACCGCGGCGAGCGCGCCGGCGCGCAGCGACTGTACGAGCAGCCGCAAGCCGCCCACCGAGTCCGCCGCCGAGCGATGCCCCAGGCGTTGGCGCGCCGCGACCAGCGCGGCGTCCAGCACCGGCGACTTCGGACGCTCGTAGAGCGGCACCACCGGTTCGATGGTGTTCAGATAGCAGCCGAGGAACTCCCAGTTGCCGAAGTGCGGCACCAGCATGACGGCGGCGCGCCCGCGAGTGCGCTCGCGCAGCAGGCCGTCGCCGGTCTCAATGCGGGTCAGCGCCAGCAGCCGGGGCAGCGGCCAGGTCCACAGCGCCGTGGCTTCCGCGGCGAGCATCGCCGTGTGGCGAACGCTGTCGCGCGCCAAGTTCTCGCGCCATGCCGCGCTCTGTCTGGCATAGACGAGGCCGATGTTGGTGCGCGTGGTGCGCACGCCGCGACCGTTGCGGCGAAACGCCACGTCGCCAGCGAGGGCGCCGATGCGCCGCAAGGCGTCGATGGAAAGCGGCGAGAGCAGCGCGCAGGCGGCGCGGGCGCCCCCCACCGCGACGCGCTGGGCGGCGGCTTGCCAGTTGGCCCGCGGTGCGTCGGACAGTGCGAAAGCCAAGGTTCCTAAGCTGGCCAGACGCCGACGATGCCGCCCATGAGAACGGAGTAGGCCACGCGGTAGCCGGCTTGAATCGCCCACAGATCCCAGCCCCAGCGGCAGAACGCGGTGTCCGAGGCCATCGCCGCGGCGATGAAGCCGACGCCGGTGATGAAGCCGAAGACGAGCCCGTGCCCAAGGCCGGTCAGGCCGAGGCCGTTCATCAGCGCCGCCACCACGACGCACGTGGCGAGCGCCGCGACGGCACTGACGATGAACGGTTCCGCCGAGGGCGTGATGTCGTCCTCGGTCTTGCCGAGCGCGCTCAGCCATGCCTTGCCGAACAGCGGCCCGTACCACAGCCCGCCGAGCGCGAAGGCGGCGGCGACGGCCACCAGAATGGCCCACCAGTTGAGGCCAGCGAAGTCGATCATGTCCGGCTCCCGTGTCCCTGCGCGGCAGAGTATCGCAACGGCGGCTTCGTCTTGGTAGGCCGCGGCTCGGCGGCGCTTCCCGCCCCTGCGCTACTCGTAGGACGGCAGCGCCACGAAGGTGCCGTCGTTGCGGTAGGTGAGTTCGCGCATTAGCGCCGCGAAGCGGTCGCCGGTGCGCGTGCCGAGAACCACCGGGAAGCCCACCGCGTGGATGCGCACCCGCCGGGCGCCGGTGTCGTCGACGCGGTTCATGCGATCCACCCGATCCACCACGGTCTCGATGGACTCGCCTTGGAAGTCGTCGCCGAAGACGTAGATGCTGATCTTCTTGTCTTCGGCGTAGAAGACGCTGATGGCGCGCTCGATGCCTTCCACAGGGCTCGAATTGGAGTGGACGTTCCAGGTGCCCATGCGCTGCACGATGTTGCGGCGGATGGCGTCGGAATCGGGAATCCACTGGCCGGCGTATTGGCTGAACATGTAGTCGCCCATGTCGTTCATCACTTGGATGCCCTTCACCCGCGGGTAGATGGCGAGGGTCTCGCTCACCTTGCGGCGCACGAGGTTCCACGCATAGCTGTACATGCTGCCGGAGGTGTCGATGACGAAGACGACGTACTCGCTGTCCACGGTGATGCCGCCGATGGTGTTGTCGGCGCGGGTGAAGTCGAGGCCGAGCAGGCGTTCCATTTCGTCGGAGAGCGACTGCTTGGCGCGGGCGTAGCTGGAGCGTTCCTGCATCTGCCGTTCGGCTTCCTCCTGGGTCGTCTCGAAGCGGCTCAGCACGTCGCGCAGCTCCTGCTCGACGCGGGCGAGCTGCGCGAGTTCCAAGGCGAGCTGCCGCTCCTCGTTGCTCAGCTGGCGGGTGAGCTCGCGGGTCTGGCCGCGGATGGCGTGCAGGGAGTCCTGCTTCTGGGCGACGATGCCTTCGAGATCGACTTCCGGTTCTTCCAGCACGATGGGTTCGACGATCTTGACGATCATCAGCAGCAGGATGATCGCCCCGAAGCCGCAGCAGATCACGTCCAGGAAGGAGAGGCCGATCTCCTCCAAGTCGCGGCGGCGGATCACGGCCAGTCCGCCGACGGCGACATGTAGGTGCCGCCGGTTGCCGCCGCCAGCGCCCAGTAGGCCGAGGACGCCTGCGGGTCGCCTTCGAGCGGCAGCAGGATGGGATTCACCGGCATGCCCTTCGGCAGGAGCCTCACCGCGTCGGTGAAGAGGCGCACGCGCTGGCGGCCGGTGACCGTCGGACTGCGCGGCGGGCGTTCGCCCCGGGTCGGCAGGCCGTCGGTCACCAGGAACACGTTGTCCGGCAGGGGTGCCATGCCGGCTACCAGCCCGGCGAGGCTGGCGAGGCTGGAGCCGCCGGCGGGAACCACGCCCGCCAACGCCTCCAGCGCGTCGTTGATGGCCGTCGGATGCAGCACTTCGTGCCAGGCGCTCGAGGGGAGCAGGAAGCGCGCCTCGGCGTTGAACACGGCGATCTGGAAGTTGCTGTCCAAGGGCATCTGCGCCGCCAGCCATTCCACCGTGCGCTGGGCCCGCTGCCATTTCGGTGCCCCCAACTGCCGCTCCTTGGCCATGTTGCGCCGCCGCAGCACCTGCACGATGGTGCTGTCGAGCATGCTCGCGGAGGCGTCGAGGGCGATCAGGATGTGCCGACCGCCGACGTAGAGGCCGGTGAGGTACTGGCGGTCGCCTTCGCCCTTCACCTGCCGCGCCCTGGCGCCGGCCGATGCCTCCTCGGCCGCCTGCAGGCGCTTCACTTCGCGCTCGCGGGTCTCCACGTCGGTCTTCAATTCTTCGACGCTCTCGCGCTGGGCGATGGTGCGGGCTTGCAGATCGTCGGCGTCCTTCTTGCGCCGCTCGGCGTCCTCGGTGGTGGCGAGCAGTTGCCGCCGCGCATCCGCGACGCGCTTGAGCGCGCCTTCCAGGCGTTCGCGCAACTCGGCCAGATTGTCCTGGCCGGCGGTGATGAGGAAGTCCAGCTTGCGCGATTCGGCAAGCATGTCGCGGTCCACTTCCTTCGCGTCGTCGTCCACGCGATGGTTGATGACCAGAAAGATCAGCACGACGGCGCCGAAGCCGCAGGACATCACGTCCAGAAAGGCGAGCGAGAAGACGTTGAAGCGGCGGCGCGAGGTTCGGCGCGGCACGGCGATGCCTACACGACTTCGACGAGCTGGAACTCGTGGCCGGCGCAGCGGACGGCGTCGCCACGGCGCACCCGGCGCTCGCCGTCGACGCGCTCGCCGTTGACCAGCACGTCGGCGCCGGCGTCGGGCGCCAAGAGAGCCGTGCGTCCGGTAAGCCGCACGGAGAACATCGCGCCGGGTGCGCCACAGGCGGGATGGCCGCCGGCCGCCGTCGTCTCGTTCAGCGGCGCGGCAATGCCGTTGCACAGCAGATGCGTCGGCAGCGGCGCGTCTTCGACCGCCGGCGCCGTGCCTCGGTCGAGCGGCAGCGCGGTGACCAAGCGCGCGCCGGCGCCTTCCTGTGCCGCGCCGATGGTTGCCTCGAAATGCTGCGTCGCCTGCACGACGGCATTGGCCGGCAGCGCCTCGATCCTGTAGCCGGCCTGCCGCAGCACGTGCGCCAGCCCGGGCAGGCTGCGGGCGCGTTCGGTCAGCGCCAAAGTTCCCCCGGACGCCGCTTGTCCGTCGGCCGCCAAGTTCCCAAGGAGCACCTCGTAGCGTTGCGCCGACTTGTCGGCGAGCGCTTGGCGGGGCACTTGGACGTTGCGCGACGAGTCGCCGTGGCGCACCTCGATGGCCGCCTCGGAGTCGCCGCGCGCGATGCAGCCGAGAACTTGGTCGAAGACCTGCTGCTCGGTCTCGGCGATGCGCAGCGGGTCGAAGCGGGCGCTTTCCACGAAACGGTCCGCCACGGCGTCCACCCAGCCTTCGAGCAGCGCCGCGAAGCCGACCGCCGGCACTTCGGCGAACGCGCCGCGGCGCAGTTCGAGCGCATGGCCGGCGCCGCTCCCAGTGTTTGTGGTTGCAGTCTCCAACTGCGTCACCACGGCACGGTGCAGCCCCACGTCGAGCACGCGGCAGGCGTCGGCGACATGCTGGCAGGCCGCGACCAGCGCCGAATCGACGATGGCGGCGACGGTCATGCTGGCTTCGTCGGCGATGCCGAGCAGCATGGCGAGGTCGGCCGGCTTGACCGCGGCGGGGGCCGCCACGACCACTTCGCAGCGGCCCTTCAGGCCGGCCGCGGCGCGGATGGCCAGCAAGTGCCGATACACGAGGTCGGCCTGGTTGGCGATGCCACGGCCGGCCGGCGTCACCGCATCGGCATTCAGCCGCTGCCAGAACTCGTTGTGCGATTGGCGCGGGTGCAGGCGCGACTTGGCCAGCGCCGCGTGGCCGAATTGCGCGCCGTCGCGGTCGACGAAGGCAACGCCCGGCTCGGCGTAGCGCACCTCGCCGTCCTCGGCGAGGACGATCTCGGCGTCGTTGATCTCCAACACGAGCACCGTCAGCGCACCTGCATGTGGCGAATCAGATAGTCGTCGCAGTAGTGCTGGGTGTCGAGCACGAGGCGTTCCTGCACCAGCTGCAGCTGATGCATCAGGAACATCACGAAGATGCTGATGACCAGCGCCACGAACGTGGAGTTGAAGGCCACCCCAAGGCTGGTCGTCACGCCGGCGATGTCGCCCTCGACGGCCTGGTATGCCTGGCCGAGGGCGTCGCCGATGCCGCGCACGGTGCCGATGAAGCCGATGGAGGGGATGGCCCAGGCGATGTAGCGCACCATCGACAGCTCGCTGTCCAGGCGGTCCGACTCGGTGTCGCAGACGGTGCGCACGGCGGTGGACACGTCCTGCACGTTGCGCGTCGAGGCGAAGCGCTGCAGAGCCGCGAGCAGGGCCCGGGGAAGCAGATTGGCGCGGGTCTCCTCCGGCAGCGCCTGCACGGGGCGCGCGTATTCCCGGGTGTCCTCGGGCAGGATGCTCATGCCTTCCGTCACGTCGATGAACTGCCGCTGCAGCATTGCCCGCTCGCGCAGCGCGTTGCGCGTCTTCAGCCCCATGATGGAGACGGCCCACAGGGCGAGGATGAAGCAGGACTCCTGCTCGTAGTCGCGCAGCACGACGTAGAGCGAGCGTTGCGGAATGTAGGCGCCGCCAGCCTCGGCCTGTTCCTGCTGCGCCTGCAGGATGGCGTCCGCGTTCGGGCGCACCACGGTGACGTAGACCAAGTGGACGATGATGACGGCCAGCGCCAAGGCGATCACCTGGTAGACGAACTCGAAGGGCAGCGTCTTCTTCATGCGGATCCCTCGCAGCGGCGTAGCGCCAGCGGCGAACTGTACTCAGATATCGACCGGGAAGGGCACGGCGATGTCCTCGGAGATCTCCTCGCTCGGCGTGAAGATCTCCGGCGCCGCAAGCCGCTCCTGGGATTGCGGTTCGTTGCGCTCCGGCGCGGATTCGTCGCTTGGCGCGGAGTCCGGGCTCTGCGCCGGTTCTTCGGCCGGCGTCGCCGCGCCGGTTGGCGGCGCAGTCGGGGATTCTGCCTCGCCCGCGGCAACAGCGCCCAGCGACAGGGCAGCCGCAAGCGCGAGCGCCGGCCGGACGTCCCTCATTCGGCGAACCTGGCGATGCGGAAGCCGAGGTCCTGGCGTCCGGCGCTGCCGTAGTCGCGGAAGGAGAGGCGCAAGTCGGTCACCGTGCCCTTCTGCCAACTGGCGCCGCGGATCACGTGGTAGTCGCCGCGCTCCGGGCCGAGCGGGTCGGTCGCCTCGCCGGCGTCGGGAATCTGGTAGTAGTCGTGGATCCACTCCGCCACGTTGCCGCCGATGTCGTGGATGCCCTTGGCGTTGGCCGGAAACGCGCCGATGGGCGCACTGGCGATGTAGTTGTCGTTGTAGCCGAGGATCACCCGCGCCACCAGATGCGCCGCCGAGCGGTCGGCGTAGTTGCCGTGGCGCTCCGGCGGCGGCAGCTTGTCGCCCCAGGCGAAGCGCAAGGCGACGTCTTCGCCGGCATCGCGCGCCGCCCAGGCCCATTCGGCCTCGGTGGGCAGGCGATAGCCGAGGGCAGCGGCGTCGAAGCCCACCACGTCGCCGTATTCCTCGCGGTAGAAGGGGGCGAGGCCATCCTGCCGCGACAGCCAATTGCAGTATTGCGCGGCCTCGCGCCAGGACACCTCCACCACCGGCTGATCGTCCTCGTCGAGGCCGATGTTCTGGAAATCGCCCGACGAATGGCCGCTGGCGAAGGCGCGGAACTGGGCATTGGTCACTTCGTGGCGGCCCAAGTAGAAGAGGCGCGTCAACTTCGCCGTGCGCAGCACCTCGTTGGCGCGCCGGCCCGGCTCGCGGCGCGACGCGCCCATTTGGATTTCGCCGGGCCGAAGGAGCACCAGTTCGTGCCCGGCGCCGCTGCGCCGCACGCGCTGCAGCGCGGCCATGCGCGCCTCCTCCAGCGTCAGCAGCCGCACCTTCAACTGCTGCGTGAAGCCCGGCTGCGGCGTGACGGTCTTGCGGTAGCTGGCGAACCCGGTCTTCTTGATCTCGACCTCGTGCGGCACCGCGGTCAGCGTCACCACGCCGCTGGCCGGGCCGTGCAACTGCCCGTCGATCCACAGCTCGGCGTCTTCCGGCTGCGTTTGCACCGCCAGCTCGCCTTGCAGCGCATCGAGCGCGAAGGAGATGGACTCGCGCCCGCCGGAGCGGGACTGCACCCTGCGCTCCTGCGCGGCGTAGCCGACCTTGAAGACGCGCACGTCGTGGCGGCCCGGGGCGACGTCCACCTGCAGCGGCGTCGTGCCCTGGTAGGCGCCGTCGACGGTGACGCTGGCGCCGGCCGGCGTGGTGGCGACGGCGAGCCGGCTGCCGGCGCGTTTCAGCGCCACCGGCGGCAGCAGGAGATCCTTGCCGGCTTCGACGTGCAGGATGTCGGTCCAGGTCTGGTAGCCGTCGAGCCGCGCGGCGATGCGGCGTTCGCCGGCCAGCACTTCGATCGGCCCCGGCGTCGCGGCGCCGGTTGCTTCGCCGTCGATCAGCACCTGCGCGCCGGCCGGGCGCGTCGGCAGGGTCACCTCGGCCCAGTCGGGGGCGAGCGTCGCGGCCACGGTCTGGGCGCCGTCCATGCCCGCCACGTCGAACGACACGGTTGCGGGTTGATAACGGTCGTGGGTCACGAGCGCGCTGGCCGGCCCGGCCGCGACGAGCGTTTCGAAAGGCGCGGTGCCGGCCGGTTCCGCGGCGCCGCCGATGGTCACTGCCGCGCCGGCGGGAGAAATGTCGAACGTCACGCGCCCCGGCAGTCTGGTCATGGTCAGGGCGATGGTCTGGCTGCGTTCTTCGCCGATGCGCACCGGCTCATCGATGGCGTAGTGCCCGGGCGCGGTGGCGGCGACCCGGTAGCGCCCTTGGCGCAGCAGATGGACGTCGCCGAGGCGCAGCGCAAAGCCGCCTTCGAGCGACAGCGTGGCGGGCGTCGGCGCGATCTCGAAGGAGACGGACTTGGCCGTGAAGATGAACCACAGGAACCATCCGACCAGCAAAGCGCCGACAAGGGCGGCCAAGGGCAGGGGGCGGAGCAGCCGCTTGCGCTCGGCCGCGCCAATCGGCGTGGGGCGGAAGCGCACCGCCTCGATGGCGACGCCGTCCGCTTCGGGCAGTGCCGAGGAAGCGGCGGCACTCGAAGGTGCCGTGGCACTCGACGGCGCCGCGGCGGACGGGCGAGACACGCGCTCCTCGTCGTGCAAATCGACGCCTCAGATGCGTTCCATGCAGCGGATGTCCACCGGCGCGGTGTCCGCCGCCAGGACGATTTCCTTGCGCACGTCGCGGCAGCCGTCGCGGCTGCCGACGATCACGTAGCGGCCGGGGCGCAGCGCGAGTTCGCGCCGCTCGAAGGCGCCCATGGCGCCCACCTTGTGAATGGTGACCTCGGTGGCGTTGTCCGAGAGGAGCACCAGCGGAACCGGCACGGCGGCGCGTTCAAGAACGGCCTCGAAGCGCGCCAGCCGGGCCGCGAAGGCGTCTCCGGCGCCGGGCAGCGCCGTGGCCTCGGCGAGCGTGCGCCCGGCGGCCTCGAACTCGCGGTCGGCGGATAGCAGCGTCGGGTCGGCGACGATCCGCCCCATGGCGTCGATGAGGGCTTTGCGCACAGCCACCGCGTCGCGCCCCTCGCTGGCGAATTGGAGCGATGGATCGATGGCGAGCGCCCGCTCGAACGTCGCCAATGCGTCCGCCCACTGTTCGGCGCGCATCTGCGCGGCGGCGGTCTCGCGCAGGGAGTCGATTTCGGCAAGGGTTCGCGCCTGCTCCGTCTGCTGGCGTCCGGCAAGGGCGGCGGCGTCGTTCGGAAACGCCCGCAGGGCGTCGTCGAAGCGTTCCAGCGCGGTGGCGTACTCGCCGTCTTCGAGGGCCGCGAAAGCATTGCTCAGCAGCGCCTTGCGGCGCTCGGCGCTGCGCGCGGCTTCGACATCGGCGAGCAGCGCCGCCAAGCGCGGCGTTTCGGGATCGAGGGCGCGGGCTTCGAGCAGGAGATCGCGCGCCGCGTCGATCTCGCCGCGCAGCCGGGCGCGTTCGCTCTCGCGCAGCAGGCGGGCGATTTCCGGCAGCTTGGCGGCGCGCGCCAAGCCGGCGGCGACGCGCGGTTCGTCGCCGCGCATGACGCTGGCGCGCTCGAAGGCGGCCTTGGCGCGATCATGGTCGCCGGCGGCAAGCGCGGCATCGCCCTCGGCGAGCGCGGCGTCGAAGCGCTGGTGCGCCGTGGTCGTCAAGTTCTCCAGAGCGGTAGCCGCCGCCGCGTATTCGAGCAGCGCCGACTCGAACTTCGTTTCCAGGAAGAGCGCGTCGCCGGCGTTGGCGCGGTCGATGGCGGCGGCGAAGTCGTCGGCGCCCCAGGCGGCGACGTTGTGGACCTCCTCCAGTTCCAGGTGCAGCGCCATGAAGTCGTTGAGCTTCTCCTGCGCCTGCTCGCGCGCCCGCTGCATCTCCAAGGCGCGGAAGGGCGGCGGCGCATCCGTTTCGACCGCCGGCTTCGCCGCTTTGCCGGCAACCGCGCCGCGCGACGGCTGGCTGGGCGCGTCGATGCGTTCCGGCAACACCGCGAAGACGAAGACGGCCACGGCGCCGAGCAGCGCCAGTGCGCCGCCGAACCACCACGCCCGCGCCCCCAGTCTTGGCAAGGCGAGCGCGCGCCGTGGGCGTTCGCCGCGGCGCTGGGACAGCGGCGCCGCCACCGGCTCGATGACGAGTTGATCGTCCGGCGGCGGCATCTAGGGCTGGTCGTGCGCGGGGCTTGCGGGGCCTGGGCTGTCGTCGAGGCTTGCGGCCACGTCGGGCGGAGAGTCCATGTCGTCCAGCGCCAGTCCGAGTTCCTCGTAGTACATCTCCTTCAAGATGCGGCGCAGGTGCTCGTATTGGGCGGCCACGGTGCCTTGCAGGCTGATGGTGCGGTTTTCGAGTTCGATCGTGTGCGGCGAGATCTCGGCCTCGGCGGACGCGCCGAGTTCGTGCAGCACCTCGCTGTGTATCTTCGCGTCGGCGAAGTCCTGGATCGCCTTGCCGACCACCGCGGCGCCACCGATGACGCTCACTAGGCCGCCGTACTGGGTGACGCGAGTGTCGCTGGTCTGGGCGGCGAGCCCGGCGGCGATGCCGACGGCGCCGGCGATGGCGCGGCGGCGCGCCTTCTGGCGCTGTTCGCGGTAGGCGATGGCTTCCGAGTAGGTGGCCTGGCGCCAGTTCTGGTAGGCCGGGTACATGCGCGCGCTGAAGTCGTCGAAGTATTCGTCCAAGGTATCGATGAAGAGATACTCCCGTTCGCGCACCTTGCGCACGCGGCCGAGCATGGGGTCCTCCGGCGCCGGCAGGCGAAGCACTTCGAGGACGCCGAGTTCCGACTCCGCAACGTAGTCGCCGAAGGCGTCGGGCGCCATGTCGCGGGCGAACTGCATCTCGGCGGTGGTGCGGATGCCCTGGATGTCGGCCTCGGAGAGCGTCTCGCGGTAGGCCAGCATGTCGTCGGCGATCTGCCGGTAGACGGATTGGAACGGGTCGATGTCGGCCGGCACCTTGTCGCTGTAGGCGAACTTGCTGGCCAAGGCTTCGTAAGTGCCGTCCAGCCACACGTCGCCGCGCGCGTCCGCCACCCGCGCTTCGACGATCAGGCGCTCGCCGTCGGAATGGACGATGCGCCCGGAGAGGGTCAAGTCCACGGCATGGGTGGCGCGGGGGACGACGCGCACGGCGCCCCAGTTGCCCGTGGACTGCAGCAGGTTCTTGGCGAAGTAGGCGATGTAGTTGGCCTCGGCGCGGCGCACTTCGGCGGTGACGTTCTGCGCCAATTGGTCGTCGAAGGCAGCCGGCACGTTGGCGTCGAAGACCGCGACGCCGACATCGAGCAGCACGTCTTCGTCGATCGCCGCAAGCTGCATCGGCGGCGTCATGTCCACGACGCGCACGGTGTGCGTGCTGCAGGCGCACAGCGCAGCCGCGCAGACGGCGGCTGCCACGAACCGCATCGGCGACGGACTCAACGTCGGCGCAAGCCGGACTTGTAGCGCTCCAGCTCTTCCCAAAGCGCTTCTCGAAGTTCCGGGTCGGTCTCGGCCAGCGCCGCCTCGCGGAGTTGCCGCGCCACTACGTCGTCGTCTCGGGCATCCGGCGTGTCCGGCGTGGCGGGCAGGGGCGGACGCGGCGTGGGCGGCATCGACGACGCCACCGTGCCGCGGCCGGGCATGGCGCCGCCGCCGGACTGGGACGCGCCTTGGCCGTCGCCGCTGCTGTTCGCCTGATCGTCCTGTCCGGCGCCCGGCAAAGCGTTGGGGCGCGGCGCGCCGTCCGTGGCGGCGACGCGTTCGTCGCGGATCTCGCCGTCGAGGTCTTCGAGGGCTCTCGCCAGCACGTCGCCGGCGCCCGGTTCGCCGTCGGCGGTCTGATTGGCGCCGCCGCGTTCGCTGGCGGGCTGACCGGCATCGGCAGTCTGGTCTTCGCCATCGCCCGCTTGGCCGGCGGGCTGGCCAGCATCGGCAGTCTGATCTTCGCCGTCGCCGGCTTCGCCGCCTTGCTCTTGGCCAGCGGACTCTTGGCCAGCAGGCCGCTCTTGGCCATCGGCGCCGGCGTTCTTGCGGCCTTCGGAGGCCAAGTCGCCGAGCACCTGCGGCAACTCGTTGCTCGTCTCCCAGCCGTCGTCTCCGGGGTTGCCCTCGGCATCTCGATTCGGCTGCCCGTCGGCGGTTTCGCTCGCGTCGCCTGCCTGGCCTTGCCCGCGCGCCTGTGCTTGGTCGCGGCCTGCTGGCGTTTCCTGAGCGCTGTCCTGCTGGCGGCCTTCGTTCGCATCTCTCTGGCCCCGCTCGGGGCGCTGGGGAGTCGCGCCGGAGCTTGCGCTGGGACGCCCCGGCGGGCTCGGCGGCGACGGCCGCGCGCTGGGCGATGGCATGGCGCTCGGCGAAGACGGCGAAGGCATGGCGCTCGGCGAAGGCAGCGACGGCCTCGAACTCGGCGACGGCAGGGAGGGGCTTGGCGAAGGAAGAGACGGTCTTGCGCTTGGCGACGAGGGCGAAGGCATGGCGCTTGGCGAGGGCGGCGATGGTCTGGATGGCGACGGCATCGACGGCGACGACGAGGACGGCATCGGCATCTGCGGCGCGCGCGGGGTGGGCAGCTGCACTTGCGCACAGCCGGCCAACACGGCCAACGCCGCGGCGACGGCGGCGAGCCGCGGAAGGAACGCTGTCTGACGCATGGCCCTGTCTATCATCGGTCTGCTCTCCCAACGGCCGCCACCTTGCCGAGTCTCTCCGGCGGCGGCGCCATGCCGACCTGCAACGGGCGCGCGGCTTCGCTGGCGGGGTCGCCATCGGGATAGTAGACGAACGTGTGCTTGACGCGCAGGTCGCTGGTGGGATGCGGCTGCTGCCCGTCGAAGGCCGGCCGGTAGCGCGCCTGCTTGACGGCGCGGCGCACCTTGAAGTCCATCAAGTCCGGCGGCTCCGAACGCACCGTGGCGATGCGGCTGACGACGCCGCGCTCGTTGATGTCCACCGAAAGTTCCACGATGCCCTGGCGTCCGTCCTCGCCGCCGCGTCTGCCGCTCGGCGGCTTCGGCAGGGGCAGATAGAGGGGCGTTGGAGCATGGAAGGTCTCGGCCAGCAGCGGCTGGTTGTTCTGCAGCAGTTCCCAGACGCGGCGGTACAGCGACATGGCGCGCGCCTGCTTGTCGAACATCAGGAACCAGTCGCCGAGTTCGAGCATCGCCCGCGCCAGTTCCTCGCCGGCCGGCCCGTCGCGCCCCTGCACGATGTTGATGACCTTGATGAGCGCCCGCTCGCCCTTGGCGAAGCTGTTGACCGAGGCGTTGTTCGAAGGGCGGTATTGGAACCCGGCGTAGGAACCGAGGCTCGGCCCCGTGGGACGGCGCTTGTAGAGGGGCGGAAAGCGCTCGCGGCGATAGGTGGCGGCAACGCTGCGCAGAGCGCGGATGTGCGCCGGATGGTCGTCGTCGAGGCTCATCTGCGCGACTTCGGCGGCATGTTCGTAGAGCTCCCGCGCCGAGAAGATGTTGTAGCCGGACATGTACCAGTCGGCCAGCGCGAACAGCCCTGGCAGCAGCGCCGGACTGCTGCCGCCATGGCTGCGCAGCAGCACGGTGTAGGCGTATTCGTGGCGCGCGTTCGCCGCTCGGAAGTCGCCGCCGTCGGCCAGCAGGCGCGCTTGGCGGTACACCACGGCGACTTGGTCCGGATGATGCAGGCCATGATTCACCCTGGCGATGTGCAGGGCGCGGTCGTAGGCCCCGAAGGCGCCTTCGACGTCGCCGACGCCGGCCAGCGCGTCGCCGAGCAGCGTGAGCGGACGCACCAGCTCCTCCGCATAGCGGTTGGAACGCTGCTCGATGGCCTCGATGGCCGCCTCGACCAGGACGATGGCTTCCAGATGCTCGGCAACGGCGATGCGCTGCTCGGCGGTCTGCAACGCGCCTTGGTGCGCCGCATTGGGGTGTGCCGCAGCTTCCAGCGCTGGCGGAGCAATGCCGCCGGCTGCGTTTACCGTGGCGGCCATGCCGGCGCCGTTCTCGGCCGACTCGACGGACGCGCCGAGACCCGGCGCTGCGCCGACCGTCCAGAGGGCGATGAAGGCGAATCTGGCAGGTGTCTTGAACATGCGCGTCAGCTTGGATTGCCCGCCGCCGACCAAGTTCCTTGCAGGCAGTGTCCGCACGGGCGTAGGCGTAGTCAAGCGCTGTCGCTCGTCTCTGCAGAATGGTGTCGGGCCGGGCCTCGCGCTCGTCCAACGACGCCGACGAAAGCCATCTTGTGCCGAAGACGCATCGTGTGTTGAAGTGGCTTGGTGCGCGATCCGCTGTGGACATTCCGCGAGTTGGCCCAGGCGGTGGGCGCAAGCGCCGCCGACGGCCCGGACATCGACGGCATCTGCATCGATTCGCGGCGACTCGCGGGCGGGGATTTGTTCGTGGCGCTCGCCGGCGACCCGGGCCCGCGCTTCACCGCCACGTCTCGATCGGACCGCGACGGCCACGACTTCATCGGTGATGCGGTGGCGAAGGGCGCCGCGGCAGTGCTCGCGCATCGTCCCGGCGACTACCGTGCGCCGACGCTGTTGGTCGAGGACACGCTCGATGGCCTGTGGGACCTCGGCGCCGCGGCCCGTCGCCGCCTTTCCGCGCCGGTGGTGGCGGTCACCGGCAGCAGCGGCAAGACGACCTTCAAGTCCTTCGCCGCGGCGGTGCTCGGCGCATTCGCCACGGACGGCAGCTTGAACAACCACATCGGCGTACCGCTCTCGCTGGCGCGCGCGCCGCGCAGTGCGAACGGCGCCGTGTGCGAGATCGGCACCAACCACCCGGGGGAGATCGCGCCCTTGTCGAAGCTGGTCGCGCCGCATGTGGCCGTGGTCCTGAACGTGCATCCGGCGCACATCGAGAACTTCGGCGCGCTGGAGGCGATTCGGCGCGAGAAGGCGTCCATTGCCGAAGGTCTTGGCGATGACGGGGTGTTGGTGCATGCCGCGGACGTGGCGGTGGACTTCGACGGCAGGCGGGTCGCTTTCGGCGGCGCGGAGGAAGATGCGGATGTGCGCTTGGCCGCGTTGCGTCGCGGGCGCGAGGGCAGCGTGGCGGTGCTCGACACCGCTGACGGCCGGGTGGAAGCGCCGGTGCCGGCCGGCGGCGTCCATCGCGCGCGGTCGGTGGCGGCCCTCGCGGCGGTGCTGCTGGCCTTGGACGTGCCGCTCAGTGCGTTGGAGAGGCTGGCGGCGTTGGAGGTGCCCCGGGGGCGGGGCAATGTGGTCGAGGCCGGCGGCGTGGCGCTTGTGGACGAGAGCTACAACGCCAATCCGGAGAGCATGAAGGCGACCTTGGACGCTTTCGCGGCCAGCCCAGAGCGCCAAGGCGGAAGGCGCATCGCGGTGCTCGGCGACATGCTGGAACTCGGCGCCGACGCAATGCGCCACCACCGCCAGCTCGCCGCCCACTGCGAGAACCTGCACGGCGTGTTCTGCGTTGGCAGCCGAATGCGGGCGCTGCACGACGCCTTGGCGCCGCGTCTGCGGCTCGGCCATGCGGAAGAAGCGGATGCCGCGTTCGTCGCTCGGTGCGCGAAGGCCCTTGAAGTCGGCGACCGGGTGCTCGTCAAGGGTTCCAACGGCACGTTCTGGGCCAAGGGTTTCGTCGCCGCGCTCACGGCCGCCCTTGACGACGGCGGCGGAGCGGATTCGGGCGATGGCGTATGATCGCCCTTCACATGTTCGATTCGGGGCCATGCGGACTGCTCGGCAATGATCGTTGACGCACAAGGACGGCGCTTTCGCAATCTGCGCGTCAGCCTGACCGCGGCCTGCAACTACGCCTGCACGTACTGCGTGCCGAACGGCCGCCGCCTGCAAGCGGCGGTTGCCGAACTGAGCGCCCCGGACCTGCTGCGCGCGGTGCGCCTGCTGATCGAGTCCGCCGGCATCGACAAGCTGCGCATCACCGGCGGCGAACCGCTCCTCTCGGCGAAGTTCGACGAGTTCCTGCCAGCGGTGATGCGGCTGCCGCTGAAAGACGTCTCCGTCACCACCAACGGCCAGTTTCTGCCGCGCAAGGCAGACCTCATCAAAGCCGCCGGCCTCAAGCGCATCAACGTCAGCCTCGACACCCTCAATGCGCTGCGCTTCCGCGAGATCGCCCGCAGCGGCGACTTGGCGACGGTGCTCGACGGCATCGAGCAGATGCTCGCCGGCGGGCTGAAGGTGAAGGTGAACATGGTGCCGATGAAGTCCGCCAACGTGGATCAGATCCTGCCCATGCTGGACTACTGCCTGGCGCGGGGCATCGAGCTGCGCTTCATCGAGCTGATGAACATGGGGCACTTGAAGCACAGCGCGACGTACCAGCGCGACTTCATCGGCATGGACGACATCCTCGCGCTCATCGGCACCCGCTACGAGTTCGCCCGCACAGACGCCGCCTACGACTCGACCTCGGTGCGCTACGAGATTCCCGGCAAGGGCGTCTTCGGCATCATCGCCAACGAATCCGAACCGTTCTGCGCCTCCTGCACGCGCCTGCGGCTCTCCTCCAACGGCTATCTCTACGGCTGTCTTTCGAGCAGCAAGCGCCACGCCATCGCCGACGTGCTCGCCCTGCCGGACGACCAGGCGCGCACGCTGCTGCAAACGCGCCTGATGGGGGCGCTCGGCGACAAGCAGACGCTGCAGTTCAAGGGCGAGACGACGGTGATGAAGTTCATCGGCGGCTGATTCGCCGCGTGAGCGCGTTCGAGGAACTGCTCAAGGTCGCCCGCGACCGTTCCCTGCCGCCGGTGGAACGCTGGCAGCCGACCCGAGTGGGCGACATCGACATCCGCATCGCCGCCAACGGCGACTGGTTCCACGAAGGTGCGGTCGTCAAGCGCTTCGCCATCGCCCGCCTCTTCGCCACCATCCTGCGCGTCGAGAACGGCGAGCACTTCCTGGTGACGCCAGCGGAGAAGCTGCGCATCCGCGTCGACGACGCGCCCTTCATCGCCACGGACTTCGAGACGGAAGGCGAGGGCGCGACGCGCCGCATCGTCTTCGCCATCAACGTGGGGGATGCGGTGCTGGCGGACGCAGAGCACTCCATCGTCGTCGAGGATCGGAACGGCGAACCACGGCCCTACGTGCATGTGCGCGACGGCTTGCGGGCGCTGATCGCCCGCCCGGCGTTCTACCGGCTGGTGGATTTGGCGGAAGAGGCGGGCGGGGAAGTGGGGGTCTGGAGCGCTGGAGAGCGGTTCGTGTTGGGGGCAACCGGAGCTTAGCCGCCTATACGGCTGCTGCCGCCAGACCGCACAAAGGCGAGGACGCGGTGAGTCGAGCCTTCCGAAACTCAGCTCGCTGAGACGCGCACCGGCTTCTCCGCCAATATCTCAATGCCTGTGGCTCTCCGCCCCAGCCGCGCAGCGACTCTCAGCGTGGTGCCGCTCCCGGCGAACGGGTCGACCACCACGTCGCCTGGGTCGGTGAAGAGTTTGATGAAGAACTCCGGCAGCCACTCGGGGAACGGAGCGCTGTGGCCGGTGTTGTGGGCCACGGGCGAAGCGTAGAGGACGTTGCTTGGGTAGGCCATCGGGCGCCCTTGCCAAGCACTGATGCGGCGCCCCACGCCGGAGCGCGTGGCGGACTCATGCCGCGAGCGGTCGTTGCTGCTCATGTTCTTGAGGCGCGCCTTGGTCCAGTCTCCGGTAGGCACCATGACCGCCTCTTGGTTCATCTTCACGTCGCGGGTTTTGGCGAAGTGGAGTACGCGCTCCCAAGCGTCTCGGAAGCGGTACTTCCACTTGCCGGGGGCGGCTGTGGTCTTGTGCCAAACGTACTCCTCGACCCAGCGGAAACCGGTCTCGCGCTTCAGGTGCAGAATCAAATCAAGCACATAGGTGTGGCGCTCGCCGTCCTGGGCCCTCTCCTTGATGTTCAGCACGAAGGAGCCGGTGGGCTTGAGCACGCGCAGCATCTGCTCGGCCCTTGGCGCGAACCAGTCCACGTAGTCGACAGGCTTGACGCCGCCGTAGGTGCGTTGCCGCGCATCGGCGTAAGGCGGCGACGTGACGATGAGGTCAACGCTCTCTTCCGCCATGTCCGTCAGAACGTCCAGGCAATCTCCCGGCATGATCCACGCCTCGCACTGCGGCATCTCCAACGTGCGCTGGGTGGTGTTGGCGGCACCTGCAGTCGGCATAGGTCTGCGCGCTCCGCACGACGAACGATGTGATTCGTCTCGGTTCATCTAGGCCGTTCCCGTGTCGGCGTCATTATCAGGTCAAAGACCTTGCCCCACTTGACTCTCCCCTTCTTGGATGCGCACTTCGTCTTATGGAGATAGTCAACCAACCCGGCCCGGGCGATGTTGCGGGCATCGGCCAATCCGTTGGCCGCGTGGAACTCTACGACCTCGAACACCGCCCTGCCTGTGCGTTTCCAGCCTGAAATATCGAACCAAAAGGCGTTGCCGACGATCTTCAGATGCGATCCCATGTGCCTAGATCCGCTCGGGCCGTAGCAGATCCCCTCGACGCAGCGGGCGGTCACGCCGCCTTGGTGCAGCCGCGTCGTGGCGGCTTGGAACTCGGATACGAGACGCTTGCGCTGGCTGGCATTGCCCCAGTTCGCGCCGGACTTCACCTGCGCTATGGTGCGTACGCCGTTCTCGTCGTATTCGAGGTCGATGCCTGCGCTGCTTGATTTCTTCCCGCCCTTCGCCGCTCGACACACGGCGATGGCGATGTCTTCCAAGATGCCGCCAAATCGCGTTTCCTCGCTGGATGACAGAAAAGCCTCAATCAAGCGGTCGGCAAGTTGATCGACGTTGTCAGGCGCGCGTGCGCGATACAGAAAGGGATTCTTCTCGATCAGCCGGTGCGGTGGGACGGTGGCGACCTTGTTGTGTACCCATTGCGCGAAGCCCTCTACAGCTTCGTGAACATGGGGTTCGGCGTTCGGCCACCAATCAGGCGTAGGCATGGAGCCCGACTTCCTCTGCCATCGCATCGCAATACCGCTGCTCGGCGTCGATGCCGATGGCGTCCCTGCCAAGTTCCAATGCAGCGATCAAAGCCGTGCCGCTTCCAGCAAAGGGATCCAGCACGGTGTCTCCTGCGTCCGTAAACAGTTTGATGAACCACGACGGCAGTTCCTTCGGGAAGGCGGCGGGATGCCCCTTGAAGCCGCACACGGTGGCCATGTGCAAGACGTTCGACGGATACGCCATGTCGCGGCCTATCCAGTTCTCGACTTTCTTGCCAAAGCCGTTGTCGTGCTTGGATGTGTCCCTGGTCTTGTCGGTGTCGGAAAGATTGCGCAATCTTGCGTCCTTCCAGTCCCCCATGGGCACCATGACCGACTCTTGGCGCATCTTGAAGTTCCGCGAGAGCGCGAAGTGGTAAAGACGCTCCCACGAATCCCGGAAACGGTTTGGCCACTTCCCGGGGTAGCAGTTCTTCTTGTGCCAGCAGTACTCGTCCACCAAGCGCCAGTCCTGCTCGCGGCGCATCGCCAACACCAAGTCGTAGACGTAGGTGTGCTTCTCGCCGCGGACCGCCTTCTCCTTGATGTTGAGAATGAACGACCCGTCCTCGGCAAGACAATTCTTGAGGGCGGCAGCACGGGGGAGAAACCACTCCACGTAGTCGTCCGCCCGGATGCCGCCGTAGTTCTCCGACCGTTGGTCGGCGTAAGGGGGTGAGGTGACGATCAAGTTCACCGATTGCGGGGCGATGCGCCCGTCCGTCAGAACGTCCAAGCAGTCGCCGTGGTATATGCGTGCCGTCATGCCGTTGCCTCTGCAACGGACAGTCCGCCGTCGGCAATCCTATTGAGACTGCCGATTCCAGCCTCTCCAAGCAGGCTCAGGGCATGGTGGCGTCGGCCCCCCGCGTGTGGTGCGGGTCGGCGGTCGCTGTGGTGGCGGGCCCTACGCATCGATCTGCTTCCTCCATCCATTGGCGGACGGCGAAGCGCGCAACATACTGGATGCAAAACCAGTTTGCAAGCCTACATGTTCCCGTAGTTCGGCCCGCCGGCGCCTTCGGGGGCCACCCAGGTGATGTTCTGGGCTGGGTCCTTGATGTCGCAGGTTTTGCAGTGGACGCAGTTCTGGGCGTTGATCTGGAAGCGTGGGGCACCGTCTTCCTCGACGACTTCGTAGACGCCGGCCGGGCAGTAGCGCTGGGCGGGTTCGTCGAACAGCGGCAGGTTGTCGCGGATCGGCAGGTCGGCGTCGGCGAGCGCGAGGTGGCAGGGCTGGTCTTCCTCGTGGTTGGTGTTGGAGAGGAACACCGAGGAGAGCTTGTCGAAGGAGAGTGCGCCGTCCGGCTTCGGATAGTCGATGCGCGGCGCCTTGGCGGCTGGAAGCAGGCGGTCGTGGTCCGCCGTGCGATCCTTCAGCGTGAACGGCATCCGCCCGCGAGCGATGGTCTGGTCGACGAAGGCATAGGCGGAGCCGAGCAGCGGGCCGAGCTTGTGCAGCGCCGGGCCGACGTTGCGGGCGCGGCGCAGCTCCTCGCCGAGCCAGGAGCCGTCGACGCGCTGGCGGTAGTCCGCAAGCTCGGTGTGCGCATCGCCCCGCCGCAGGGCGTCGAACGCGGTCTCGGCGGCGATCATGCCGGACTTCATCGCCGTGTGGGTGCCCTTGATCTTGAGCATGTTCAGAAAGCCGGCGTCGTCGCCGACGATCAGCGCGCCGGGCATGGCGAGCTTGGGCAACGCCTGCAGGCCGCCCTTGACGATGGCGCGCGCGCCGTAGGAGACGCGCTGCCCGCCGGCCAGCGTCTCCACGAACAGCGGGTGGTGCTTCAGGCGCTGCAGCTCGTCGAACGGCGAGAGATGCGGATTGCGGTAGGCGAGGTCGACGATCAAGCCGAGGGCGACCTGGTTGTTCTGCTGGTGGTAGAGGAACGAGCCCATGCCCGGGCCGCCGACGCGCCCGAGCGGCCAGCCGACGTTGTGCAGCACGCGGCCGGCGTGGTGGCGTTCGGGATCGACGTCCCACAGCTCCTTCAAGCCGATGGCGTAGTGCTGCGCGGTTGCCCCGGCAGCCAAATCGAAGCGCTGCATCAGCTGCTTGCCGAGATGGCCGCGGCAGCCTTCGGCGAAGAGCGTGTACTTGGCGCGCAGTTCGTAGCCCGCCTGGAAGGTGGCCTTCGGTTCGCCGTCGGCGCCGACGCCCATGTCCGCCGTGGCGACGCCGGCGACACGCCCCTGGTCGTCGTAGAGCACTTCGGCAGCGGCGAATCCGGGGAAGACGTTTACGCCGGCGCTCTCCGCCTGCTCGCCGAGCCAGCGGCAGAGGTTGCCGAGGGAGAGGGTGAAGTTGCCGTGGTTCTTCGTCGCCGCGGGGATCGTCCACGACGGCAGCAGGATGCGGTTGGTGTCGTTGACGAGGAAGTAGAAGCGGTCGTCCACCACCGGCGCGCCCAAGGGCGCGCCGAGTTCGGCGGCGTTTGGAAGCAGCTCGTTCAGCGCCCGCGGCGAGAGCACGGCGCCGGAAAGGATGTGGGCGCCGATCTCCGATCCCTTCTCCACAAGGCAGATCTCGATGCTCTCGCCAGCCTCGGCGGCGAGCTGGCTCAGCCGGCAGGCCGCGCCAAGGCCGGCCGGGCCGCCGCCGACGATGACGACGTCGAACTCCATCGATTCGCGGGATTGCGCTTCAGACATTGCCGACCGCCAAGCCGTTTGCGGTGAGGTAGCGGTAGCTCTTCTCCACCGCGGTCGTCATGTCCGTGTCGCAGGAGTCGATTTCGACGATGACCCACTCCAGCACGTCCGGGTCGGCCGCTTCGATGTGGCCCGCGACGTCCACCTTGCCGTCGCCGACTGCGACATGGGCGCGGTCGCGTTCGAGGGGGCCGTCCTTGATGTGCAAGAGCGGCGTTCGCGCCTTGAGATGCGCCACTTCCGCCGCGGCGTCCACTTCCCCGAAATTGGCTGCCCAGTAGGTGTCCACTTCGAACAGCACGTTCGGGCAGCGTTCGGCGATGTGGCGCATGCCGAGCTTGCCGCCGACGTCCTGGAACTCCCACCAATGGTTGTGCAGGAAGAGTTCGATGCCGTGCGGCGCAAGGCCTTCCACGAGGGCGTTGATGGTCTCGGCGGTGCGCTCCACGGCGTCCATGTCCGCGAAGTCCGCCGGCCCGAAGCCGGCCGGGGCGCGGCGCAGCCCAAGCGCCTGGGTGGTCTCCACCACCTCGCCGAGTTCGGCGCGGTTCGCCCAGGGCGTGTGGCTCGACGACACCGCCATGCCGAGATCCTCGATCTGCGCCTTGAACTCGCTCGGGCTCTTGCCGAAGAAGCTGAACGGCTCCACGCCCTTGTAGCCGATGGCCGCCATGCGCGCGAGCACGCCGTCGAAGTCCTCGGCGCTCTCGTCGCGCAGGGAATAGAGCTGCACTGCGATGGGCTTCACGAACGTCCTCCCGGCAATCGACATGGCGTGGCGCCGCCCTGTCGGGCGCACATCGAAGCCCAACGAGTTGAGCGACCGGCGCAGTTTCGCATAGGAGTCTCCATCCCGAGGCCGAATCCAAGGGCGAGTGTAGACGAAGCGAGGGCGGGCGTTGGCGTCCCGATTTCAGTTCATCGAAAACCGCGACTCTCGAATCTCTCGGCTCACTCCAGAAACTGCCCGGCGACGATGCGCGACGCGCCCTGCTCGGGCGTGCGCTCCAACGTGCCCTTGGGCGACAGGTCGAGGCCCTTGAGGCCGGGATGGTCCGGCGCGTACTTGCGTACCCGGAACAGCATGTTCGCCCACACGAAGCGGCCGCGGCGGCGCATGATCGGCAGCGGATCGCCCTGCGCCAGCGCTATCGTAGCGTCCAAGGGGTTGACGTACTGCCAGACCGTCTCGCCGGCCGGCGTCACCTCGAACATCGTGCCCTGCAGGCCGGCCAGCACCAGCGTGTTGCCATTGGCGAGGCGCTGGACGCTCGAGGTGCGCTGGGAGTAGAGGCTGCTCGGCGGGTCGCCGACGTATTCCCACGCCGGGTGCGCCGGGGCGAAGGGCTTGCCGCGCGCCGGCGCCGCCAGCTTGCCGTCGGCCACGGGATACGCGAACTCAACCACTGTCGAGTAGCCGCGCTCGAACCCCTCGAACTCGTCGCCGTTGCTGAACGCCAGGATGTTGCCGGCGCCGGGGTGGCCGGGCGGAATCCAGTGCGCGCTGTGCGGCCAGAACAGCTGCTGCTCGGCGGTCGTGCCGGCGCGGTGGGCGCGGGGATTGCCCCAGCGGTAGAGCAGATCGCCGCCGCGCCCGCTGCGGCCTCCCTTGCCGGTCGCGGCTTCCTCTTGCGACGCGCTGTGGTCCAGCACCCAGACCTCGCTGAAGTTCCGCGCCGAGATCAGCACATGGTCGAGCTCCGCGTGGTAGTCCAAGGCGTTGCCGTAGGACCAGTCGGCACGGTCCGGCTGCTTGGTCGTTTTGCTCAAGTTCGCCAGGGCGTAGTTGATGTCCACCCGTTCGGGATGCGCCGCCACGTCGCCGTAGTTCTCCTTCGTCGGGTCGAAGTCCTGGATCAGGTGGTCCCACACGGCCCACCGCCAGACGACCTCGCCGCCGATGGGATAGGAGGGGCGCACTTCCACCAGCACGTCGTGGGTGAGGCCGTGCTGCGCGTCCACGAACTCGGGATTGGCGCCGGCGGCGATCGCTTCGGCAGCGGAACGGTTGCGCGCCAGCAGCAGGAGCACGTTGCCGTTCGGCAGCTTCAGGTAGTCGTGGTGCATGGGCAGCGGCGGCTCGTACTCCCACACTGGATTTCCCTGTGGATCCATCTCGTGCAGGAAGCCCGACAGCGTGCCCATCACGTTGCCGTTCGGCAGCAGCCTCGCATTGACTAGGGCGTGTTCCCACTGATGCGCCACCTGCCCGGCGTTGTCGATGAGGAACGTGCCGGCGGAACCGTTCGTGAACAGGACGAACCCGGCCGAGACCCCCGGCTTGTGGACGGCCAGGCCAAGCGGCGTCGCCACCGAGGTCGGCGGCCCGCCGTCGGTGGCGAAGCGCAGTTCGGCCCGCGCCGGCCCGACGCCCACCGGAGGCGGCCAAAGCAGCGCTTCGGTTCGCTTGCCGCCGGGGCCGTCTGCCTCGCCGCCTTGGGCCGCATTACCGATGGCGATGGCAACGGCGACGCCGAAGACCTTCGACGACCACCGTGCTTTCCCAACGCGCATCATTTGATTGTGGCACGTTTCAGGTGCAGGTCTTGCGGCGCTGGGGACATTTGCGGAAGTCGTTTCCAATACCGAAATGAGCCTGAACGGGTACCTGCCCGTGCGGATCGAAATGGGAAGTTGCCAGTCGAGACTGGACGATGGTTGCGCGGGTCAGCGCGCGGGTCAAGCAAGGGCGTCGCGTTGATCGCGTTCAGTCCGTCGCGGTCTTGACGCGGGGTTGTCCACGCTTTGTCCACGGCTCCGTCCCTTGGCCGAACCGGAGCGGTGGGCAAAGGGTGGTCAACCCCGCCCGACGCCGCCTCGAAGGCCGCCCGGCCGTCTGGACCACTGGCGGCGCCGGCGGCCTGTCCGGCGTCGGCCTTCCGTCACGCCACGGCTGGCCAGGCGCGGCCGATGGCGGCGAACAGCCGCTCGACGCGGCGGTAGGCGGCGAGGTCGCTCTCGGCGTGGGCTTCTGCGTCGAGCGTCTCGAAGTCCACGCCGGGCTTGAGGAAGCGCGCCGCGTCGGGGAGGGACTTGAGCTTCTCGCAGGGCGTCGCCAGGTCGGCGTCGCGGTAGACCTTGCGCACCTTGCCGTCCTCGCCGACGGCCTCGGCGGCGAACTGGCACGGATGGTGGTAGTTCAGGCAGGGCGACAGCGTGCCGCTGGCGAACTCGTGGACGAGCGGCGCGAAGCGGGCGGGAATGTGGGCGTGGCCGAGGTGGCGGCGCACGACGCTGCCGTTCTTGCTCTCCACCAGCGCGTTGTCGTTGGAGCGGCGCGGGCGCGAGCGGGTGAACTCGATGCGCAGCTTCTCCAGCAGGGCGGCGACGCGGTGGTTGACGTACTCGGAGCCGTTGTCGGCGTGGAAGCCTTTGACCGCGAAGGGGAAAAGCCCCAGGAGCCCCTCCAGCACGGGGATCAGGAAGCGCTCCGAGATGGCCTCCACGGCGCCCACGAACTCGTACTGGGTGACCTCGTCCACCAGGTTGATCTCGTAGACGCCCTTGCGCCCGTCGAGGTCGCCCTGGTGTACCGAGTCCACCCTCGCGAACCCGGGCTGGCCGTCGGGCTGCGGCTTGCGGCGCTCGCCGATCGCCACCGCCGACGGCCTGGTGCGCGTCCGCGCGGTGCGCTGGCGCCGGTAGGTCTTCGACTTGCGCAGGTTGTACAGATGGCCGTTGGAGATGTACGCCAGGCGCTCGAAGCGGGCGTCGCCGAACACCTCGAACTCGCGCCGCATCACCGCCCGCGTGGCCGGCCCGGACAGCTGGCCGAGCAGCTCGTCCGCCTCCGCCAGCCGCCGCGCGTCCGCCGCCGTGTAGACCCGCGCGAAGGGCTTCGACGGCGCCCCGCCGCGACGGTCCACGATCCGCCCGGTGGCCGCGTGCTGCCCGATCAGCCGCGCCACCTGCGCCCGCGACAGCCCCGTCGCCTTCATCAGATACCGCCGCAGCAGCCCCTTGTCGGCCTTGCCCAGCCGCCCGTAGTCGAAGCGCGCCAGCGTCCGCCTCGTGAACTCGTACGTCGACTCCCGGTCCAGCCCCGCGAAGTCCACCGCCGCGCTGCCGGCCACGAACATCCGCACCTCGTCCAGGGTCGAGAGCCTTTCGGTTTCCAGTTTCAAGATCATCCTCCGATGATCCCAATCCGGCCGCCTTCAGGCTCATGTCTCGTTGGATTGACGACCTCCGTTCAGGCTCATGTCTCATTGGACAAGACGGCGGATTTACACTTGGCCGCTCGGGGCGTATGGTCCGTTCGCTTCAAGTGCCATGCCGTGGTCGCATGCCGTGCGCCACGGCGCTGCTGGGGTCGTCATGCTCAGGATTGCCAACGAAGCGCTCACCTACGACGACGTTCTGCTGCTGCCCGCGTATTCCCAGGTGCTGCCCTCGGAGGTTGATCTCAAGACGCGCCTGACGCGGGACATCGCCCTCAACATTCCCCTTCTCTCGGCGGCGATGGATACGGTCACCGAGTCCGGCCTCGCCATCGCGGTGGCGCAGGAGGGCGGCGTCGGCATCGTCCACAAGAACATGCCCCTCGAGGCGCAGGCGCAGGAAGTGCGCGCGGTGAAGAAGTTCGAGAGCGGCGTCATCCACGATCCCATCGTCATCGACCCCGCCGCCACCGTGCGCGAACTGCTGGCCTTGACCCGCCAGCACAACATCTCCGGCGTGCCGGTGGTGCAGGGCAGCGAGCTGCTCGGCATCGTCACCGGGCGCGACATCCGCTTCGAGACGCGCCTGGACGCCAAAGTGGCTGACGTGATGACGCCCAAGGAGCGCTTGGTGACGGCGCGCGAAGACGCCGACGTGGGCACGGTCACCGCGCTGCTGCACAAGCACCGCATCGAGAAGGTGCTGCTGGTGAACGAGCGCTTCGAGCTCAAGGGCATGGTCACCGTCAAGGACATCGCCAAGGCGCAGGCGTTTCCGAACGCCTGCAAGGACGAACACGGCCAGCTGCGCGCCGGCGCCAGCGTCGGCACCGGCGACGACACGGACGACCGAGTTGCGGCCTTGGTGGAGGCGGGCGTCGACATCCTCGTCGTGGACACCGCCCACGGCCACTCGCGGCGGGTGCTGGACCGCATCAGCTGGATCAAGCAGAAGTACCCGGCGGTGCCGGTGATGGGCGGCAACGTGGCCACCGGCGACGGCGCCCGGGCGCTGCTCGATGCCGGTGTGGACGCGGTGAAGGTCGGCATCGGCCCCGGCAGCATCTGCACCACGCGGGTGGTCACCGGCGTCGGGGTGCCGCAGATCACTGCCGTCTTCGAAGCCGCCAAGGAAGCGGACGACGCCGACGTGCCGGTGGTCGCCGACGGCGGCGTGCGCTACTCCGGCGACATCGCCAAGGCGATCAGCGCCGGCGCCTCGGCGGTGATGGTGGGATCGCTCTTCGCCGGCACGGAGGAATCGCCCGGCGAGACGGAGCTCTACCAGGGGCGCACCTACAAGTCCTATCGCGGCATGGGTTCCCTCGGCGCCATGTCGGAACGCTTCGGCTCCAGCGACCGCTACTTCCAGGAACCCATGAGCGACGGCGGCAAGTTCGTGCCGGAAGGCATTGAGGGGCGCGTGCCCTACCGTGGGCCGGCCGGGCCGATCATCCACCAGCTGATGGGCGGACTGCGGGCGGCGATGGGCTACACCGGCTGCGCGGATTTGACGCGGATGCGCAGCGATTCCCGGTTCACCAAGGTGTCGTCGGCGAGCCTTGCCGAGAGCCACGTCCACGACGTGGCCGTCACCAAGGAGCCACCGAACTATCCCGGCGCTTGAGCGCCCGTGCCCGCTTGACCTCCCCTAGCCACGGCGAGGCCTCGGCCGACGCCGGGGGCGACCGCATTCTGGTGCTGGACTTCGGTTCCCAGACCACCCAGCTCATCGCCCGCCGGGTGCGCGAACACGGCGTCTACTGCGAGATCCGCGCCTTCGACATCGGCGAAGACGCGCTGCGCGCCTTCGCGCCGCGCGGCATCATTCTCTCTGGCGGTCCGGAGACGGTCACCACCGCCGCCACGCCGCGCATCCACGACGCGGTGTTCGCGTGCGGTGCGCCGGTGCTCGGAATCTGCTACGGGATGCAGGCCATGGCCATGCAGCTTGGCGGCGCCGTGGAACGTTCGACGCACAGCGAGTTCGGCCACGCGGAGTTGCAGGTGCGGGGCGACGGCGCGCTGTTCAAGGGCTTGGGAAGCACCCTCGACGTGTGGATGAGCCACGGCGACAAGGTGACCGCGCTGCCGCCGGGTTTCGCGATCGCCGCGGCCAGCGCCAATGCGCCGATCGCCGCCATGACGCACGCCGAGCGGCGCTTCTTCGGCGTGCAGTTCCACCCGGAAGTCATGCACACCGAGCGCGGCGGCGAGCTGCTGCGCCGATTCGTGCGCGACATCGCCGGCTGCGCCGGCGACTGGACGGTGGCCAACATCATCGACCGCGCCGTCGCCCGCATCCGCGAGCAGGTGGGCGCCGACGGCGTGCTGCTCGGCCTCTCCGGCGGCGTCGATTCGAGCGTGGTGGCGGCGTTGGTCTCGCGCGCCGTCGGCGAGCAGCTGACCTGCGTCTTCGTGGACAACGGCCTGCTGCGCAAGAACGAGGCCGCCGAGGTGCGGGCGGCATTCGGGCCGTCCAACGCCTTGCCGCTGAAGCTGCGCATGGTCGATGCCGGCGAGCGCTTTCTGGCCGTACTTGCCGGCGTGACCGAGCCCGAAGCCAAGCGCAAGGCCATCGGCGCCGCGTTCGTGGACGTCTTCGAGCGCGAAGCCGCGCAGATCGACGGCGCGCGCTGGCTCGCCCAGGGCACGATCTATCCAGACGTCATCGAGTCCGCCGCCGGGGCCACCGGCAAGGCGCGGGTCATCAAGTCCCACCACAACGTCGGCGGCCTGCCGGAGCGCATGAACCTGCGCCTGCTGGAGCCGCTGCGCGATCTTTTCAAGGACGAAGTGCGCGAGATGGGCTTGGCGCTTGGCCTGCCCGAGGCGCTGATTCGCCGCCATCCCTTCCCCGGCCCGGGGCTCGCGGTGCGCGTGCTTGGCGAAGTGCGGCGCGAATACCTGGCCGTGCTGCGCGAGGCCGACGCCATCTTCCTGGAAGAGCTGCGGCGCGCGGACTGGTACGACAAGGTGAGCCAGGCGTTCGCCGTCTATCTGCCGGTGCGTTCGGTGGGCGTGGTTGGCGACGCCCGGCGCTACGCGCACGTGATCGCGCTGCGCGCCGTGGAAACGACGGACTTCATGACGGCGCGCTGGGCCGCGCTGCCCCACGACCTGCTGGCGCGCGCGAGCAGCCGCATCGTCAACGAGATCGACGGCGTGTCGCGGGTGGTCTACGACGTCACGGGCAAGCCGCCGGGGACCATCGAGTGGGAGTAAAAGATGGCACTGCTGAGGAGCCTGCCAGCGCCGCCCAAGACGCGGCCCAAGACGTGGCCCAAGACGTGGCCCAAGACGTGGCCCAAGACTTGGCATGGATGCGGGTGGCGCTCGGCGAAGCGCGCCGCGCCGAAGCCCTCGGCGAAGTGCCGATCGGCGCGGTGCTGGTGCGCGCGGGCGAGATCATCGGCAGCGGCTGCAATCGGCCGATCAGCGCTTGCGATCCCACCGCCCATGCGGAGATCGAGGCACTGCGCGACGCGGCGCGGCGAGTCGGCAACTACCGGCTGCCGGGAGCGACGATGTACGTCACCGTGGAACCGTGCCTGATGTGCGCTGGCGCACTGCTGCATGCCCGCGTCGAGCGCTTGGCGTATGGGGCGTCGGCGCCGAAGACGGGCGCGGTGGCGACGTTGGAACACGCGCCGTCGAACCATCGGCTGCGCGTCGAGGGGGGCATTCTGGCCGATTGCAGCGCGCGCCTTCTCGCCGAGTTCTTCGCCGCGCGCCGCGGCTGCCGCCCGTGACCCGGCCCCAAATCCTCGCCGGCCCGCCAGCGTTTTCGCGGGCGCGGCTGGCGAGGACGCTTCTCGCCTTGCAGCGCGAGGCGCCGGAGATGCAGGGCGTCTTCGCCGAGTTCGTCCACCTGCTGTTCGTCGCCGGCGAACTCGATCCGCAGCAGCGGCGCGTCGCCGCCGAGCTGTTGCGCTACGGGCCGCGCCGCGACCTGCCAGCGAAGACCGGCGACCCGCTGTTCACCGTCGTGCCCCGCCCCGGCACCGTCTCGCCGTGGGCCAGCAAGGCGACGGACATCTTCCACCGCTGCGGCCTGGGCGCCGTTGCGCGGGTGGAACGAGGCGTCCGCTGGTACTTCGAGGGCGGTCGCCCCACCGACTTCGGCGCACTGCACGACCGCATGACGCAAGTCGTCCTGTTCGACGACGACTTCAGCGCGCTGGACGCGCCCGGCGCACCACGCCCGCTCACGCGCATCGCCTTGGGCGCCGAGCCCCGCGCCGCGCTCGATGCGGCCAACCTGCGCCTCGGCCTGGCGCTCTCCGCCGACGAAGTGGGCTACATGGCAGCTGCCTTCGCGGGGCTTCGGCGCGACCCCACCGACGCCGAGCTGATGATGTTCGCCCAAGCGAACTCCGAACATTGCCGGCACAAGATCTTCAACGCCGATTGGCTGATCGACGGCGTGGCGCAGCCGAAGACGCTGTTCGGGATGATTCGCAACACCTTCCAGGCGGCCAACGGCGAGGGTGTTCTCTCGGCCTATGCGGACAACGCCGCGGTCGTCGAGGGCAGCCGCGCCGCGCGCTTCTTTCCGGGCGCGGACCGCGTCTACCGACCGCTTCACGACGACGCCCACCTGCTGATGAAGGTGGAGACGCACAATCATCCCACCGCCATTGCGCCCTTTCCGGGAGCGGCAACCGGCGCCGGCGGCGAAATCCGCGACGAAGCGGCGGTGGGACGCGGTTCCAAGCCGAAGGCCGGCCTGGTCGGCTTCACCACCAGCGACCTCGGCATGGGCACCTCGCCGGCGCCGCTGGCTGGCCGGCCGGAGCGCATCGCCTCGGCCTTGGAGATCATGCTCGAAGCGCCCCTCGGCGCGGCGGCGTTCAACAACGAATACGGGCGGCCCTGCCTCGCCGGCTACTTCCGCACCTTCGAGGCGCCGAGCCATCGGCGCGGCGAAGTCTGGGGCTACCACAAGCCGGTGATGATCGCCGGCGGCGTCGGCGCCGTGGCGCAAGCGCATGTGCATGCCGCCGACGTGCCGCCGGGTGCCAAGCTGATCGTGCTCGGCGGGCCGGCCATGCTCATCGGACTCGGCGGCGGCGCTGCGTCCAGCATGGCGAGCGGCGAGGGCGACGAAGGGCTGGACTTCGCCTCGGTGCAGCGCGACAACGCGGAGATGCAGCGGCGCTGCCAGGAAGTGATCGACCGCTGCTGCGCCCTCGGCACGGACAATCCCATCCGCCTGATCCACGATGTGGGTGCCGGCGGCCTTTCCAATGCGCTGCCGGAACTGGTGCGCGAAGCCGGCGTCGGCGGGCGTTTCGACCTGCGTGCGGTGCCCAGCGCGGACGGTGCGCTGTCGCCGATGGAGATCTGGTGCAACGAAGCCCAGGAGCGCTTCGTGCTGGCGGTACGCGACGATGCGTTGGCCGTGTTCGATGCCATCTGCGCCCGCGAGCGGTGTCCCTACGCGGTTGTCGGGGAAGCCACCATGCAGCAGCAGTTGACGGTGGAAGACGCGCTGCTGCGCGACACGCCTGTGGACATGGCCTTGGGCACGCTGCTCGGCAAGCCGCCGCAGACCACGCGCCGCGTTGCCACGGCGCAGCGCTGCGTGGCGCCGAGGAGCGCGCTGGAGCTGCGCGGCGTCGACGTCGGCGGCGCCGTCGTGCAGGTGCTGCGCTTCCCGGCGGTCGGCAGCAAGAAGTTCCTCGTCACCATCGGCGACCGCAGCATCACAGGTTTGGTCGGCCGGGATCAGATGGTCGGGCCGTACCAGGTGCCGGTGGCCGATGCGGCCTTGACCCTCGACGGCTTCGACACCTACGCCGGCGAGGCCATGGCGATGGGCGAACGCTCGCCGGTGGCGGTTCTGAATCCGGCGGCGGCGGCCAGGCTGGCGGTGGCGGAGGCGCTGACGAATCTGGCCGCGGCGCCGATCGACTCCTTGCGCCGCGTGGTGCTCTCGGCCAATTGGATGGCCGCCGCCGGCCACGAGGGGGAAGACCAGGCGCTCTTCGAGGCTGTTCGCGCCGTGGGCGAAGAACTGTGTCCCGCCCTCGGCATCTCCATTCCGGTGGGCAAGGACAGCCTCTCCATGCGCACGGCGTGGGGGCGCGGCGAGGACGAGCAAGTGGTGGTGTCGCCGGTGACGCTCATCGTCAGCGCCTTCGCGCCGGTGGCCGACGTGCGCTTGGGGCTGACGCCGGAAGTCCCGGACGGCACGGAGTCGCTGTTTCTCGTGGCGCCGTCGTTCGCCGAACAGCGGCGGCTCGGCGCCTCCGCACTGGCGCAGTGCCGGGGTGCGCTCGATGCCGAGCAGCCGCCGGACGTCGACGATGCCGGCGAACTGCGGGCCTTGCTCGAGTGGATCGGGCATGCGCGCGGCAATGGCTGGCTCACCTGCTGCCACGACCGCTCGGACGGCGGTTTGATGGCGGCGCTTGCCGAGATGGCGTTCGCCAGCCGTTGCGGCCTGGACATTGCGGTAGGCGCCGATCCGCTGGCCGAGCTGTTCGCGGAGGAAGTCGGCGTGGTGGTGGGCGTGGCGCCGGAACATGTCGCCGCGGCGAGCGCGAGCGCAAAAGACGCTGGCTTGGGGTTCGACTGCGTTGCGACCGTTCGTTCGGACCAGCACATTCGCGTGCGGAGCAACGGAGCGATCGTGTACTCCTCAACGCGTGCCGAACTGGAGCGCCTGTGGGCGGCGACCAGCTATGTGATGCAGCGCCGGCGCGACGACGAGACGTGCGCCGACGAGGAGTTCGACGCCATCGCCGAGGACGCGCCGCTGCTCGCGTTCCGCGCCGGCTTCGACCCGAACGAGGACATTGCCGCGCCGTTCATCGCCAGCGGCCATCGCCCGCGGGTGGCGATCCTGCGCGAACAGGGCGTCAACGGCCAGATCGAGATGGCGGCGGCGTTCCACCGCGCCGGCTTCGAGGCGGTGGACGTCCACATGACGGACCTCTTCGAGTCGCCGCGCCTGCTCGACCGTTTCCAAGCGCTGGCGGCCTGCGGCGGATTCTCCTACGGCGACGTGCTTGGCGGCGGCGGGGGATGGGCGAAGTCCATCCTGTTCGCGCCGGCGCTGCGCGACGCCTTTGCCGCGTTCTTCCGCCGCGACACGCTGACGCTGGGCGTCTGCAACGGCGCCCAGATGCTGACCGCGCTGCGCGAATTGATCCCAGGCACCTTGATGTGGCCGCGCTTCGTTGGCAACCGCTCGGAGCGCTTCGAGGCGCGCACGGTGCTGCTGCGCGTCAACGATTCCCCATCGCCGTGGCTTGCCGGCATGGCCGATGCCCTGCTGCCGGTGCCGGTCGCGCACGGAGAGGGCCGCGCCGAGTTCGACGCCTGCTCCGGCTTCGACGACTTGCAACGTGCCGGCGGCGTGGCCTTGCAGTACGCCGACGGCGACGGCCGCCCCACCGAACGCTATCCGCGCAACCCCAACGGCGCCGAGCAAGGCCTGGCTGGCATCACCGCCGCAGACGGCCGCGTGCTTGCCGCCATGCCGCATCCAGAGCGCGTCTTCCGCGCCGTCTCGAACTCCTGGCGACACGCGAGCTGGCGCGAAGACGGCCCGTGGCTGCGGCTGTTCCGAAACGCGAGGGTGGCGCTCGGCGCATAGCGCTGTACCGGCTGCTCAGGGCTGCGGCGGCGGGGCTTCGTCGTCGGAACCGTCACTTGGACGCTTGGGATGGCGAGGGTGGCCGGCGGCGTCACACCGTCGCTGGGTCGCGCTCGCCGATGTCGGACTTTGCGATCATGTGGATGTGCGGCCAGACGGGGGAGTCCTCCACTTCCTCCCACACCTTCTCGAAGATCTTCATCTGGACGCGCTGGATGCCGGCGGCATTGAGCTGCTCGAACTCGGCGTCGTAGATGATCGTCACCTCGAACATCGGATCGTCGCAGTGGTCGAAGCCGCGTTTGACGTTGACGCAGACGACGTCGATGTCGCCGAAACTGGCACTGAACTCCCTTTGCGCGATCTCGCGCACCTGCTCTTCGTTCATCTCGCACCTCCTACCACGGCCGTTGCCGGAACAGGGCATGGGCAGCGAAACCGCGCCTCGCGTCGATGTCCGCCTGATCGAGTTCGCCGATGGCCCACTCCGCGGAAGCAATGTACACCAGAACATCGGACTTCGTGTAAGCCGCCAAGTGCAGAGCGTAGTCCGCCCGCTGCCGCGCTATCTGCAACTCGACGAATGTCTTGGCGAAGTTGCGGATTTCCAAGGGGAACTGCCGCATCGGACGTGCCTCCCGACACGCATTCCTGACCCGGCCGTGCTCCAGCGCACGGTAAATCCGATGCCATGCCGGGGTGCGCTGCTGGCCGACGAACAGGTCCGCCGCCGTTGCCGCGAGGCAATGGAACATCGCGTAGTAGGCGGTGCTGACTGCGCGGCGAAGACTCGCCTGCGTGGGGCGGTCGATACCGGATTCCGCCAAGACGCGGGCGGCTTCGATCAGATCAAGGGGCTTCATCGCTGGCAATCGCAAGGGCGCTCCGGCACTTGGCGTACTCTACATCGTCTGGCCGGAATCGTGCTGTGGGAGCGTCTTATACTGCGCCATCCACTAAGGAGGCCGTTGGTGTCCACGCGCAATCCGAATACGCCCGTCATCGCCGGGGTCGGGCAGTTCCTGAACCGCATCGAATCCTTGGAGCAGGCGCTCGAGCCGCTGGAGATGATGCTGGAGGCGGTGCGCCGGGCGGAGGCGGATGCCGGCGTCGGCGACGTGCTGCGGCGGGCGCAGTCGGTGCGCGTGGTGCGCGGCATGTGGAACTACCGGAACCCGGCGGCGGCCATTGCGGAGCGCATCGGCGCGGTCGGGGCGCAGACCGTCGGCACGTTGATCGGCGGCAACCAGAACCAGGCGCTGATGAACCACACGGCGCTGGAAATCCTTGCCGGCAAGGTGGACCTCGTGCTCATCGCCGGCGCCGAGAACGGCTACAGCAGCGGCAAGGCGCGGCGCACCGGCAAGACGCTGCCGGAGAGCGAGGCCAGCGGCGCGCCGGACGTGGTCTTCGGCGCCGAGCAGCAGCCGGAGCATCACCCTTATGAGCGCGCCAAGGGCATCAGCCGCGCCATTCAGGTGTATCCGATGTACGACAACGCCATTCGCCACGCCCGCGGCGAGACGCTGGACGAGCATATCGCGCGGGTGTCGGCGCTGTGGTCGCGCTTCAACGACGTGGCGCAAGGCAATCCGAACGCCTGGGTGCGGCGCGCCATGACGGCGGAGGAAATCCGCACGCCGAGTCCGCGCAATCGGCAGATCAGCTTTCCCTACACGAAGTTCATGAACGCCAACCTCTCGGTGGACATGGCGGCGGCGCTCGTCGTCTGCTCCCTCGGCAAGGCGCGGGAACTTGGCATCGCCGAGGAGAAGCTGGTCTATCCCCTCGCCGGCGCCGAAGGCTACGACCACTTCTCCGCATCGGTGCGCGAGGACTTCCACACCTCGCCGGGCATTCGCATCACCGGGCGGCGCGTTCTGGAACTTGCCGGCGTGGAGGCGGCCGAGCTCGACTTCGTGGACCTCTACAGCTGCTTTCCGTCCGCCGTGCAGGTGGCCGCCGCCGAGCTTGGACTCTCCGAGGAGCGCTCACTCACGGTGACCGGCGGCCTCACCTTCGGCGGCGGGCCGCTCAACAACTACGTCATGCACAGCATCGCCCGCAGCGTCGAGCTGCTGCGCGGCATGGACGACGGCCATGCGCTGGTGACGGCGAACGGCGGCAACCTCTACAAGCATGCGCACGGCGTCTACGGCAGCGCGCCGCCGGAGCGGGATTTCCGCTTCGCCGACGTGAAGGCGGAGATCGCCGCCTTGCCGAGCCGGGAGTGCCTGCCGGAATACGACGGCGACGCGACCATCGAGTCCTACACGGTGATGTACGCGAACGACGAACCCGCCATCGGCCACGTCTCCTGCCTCACCGAAGAAGGCGCCCGCACCTGGGTCAACACCGAGGATCGGGAGGTGGCGACGGCCATGACGCGGGAGGAGTTCTGCGGACGACGGGTGGCCCTGCGCGACGGCCAGATGCGCGTGGCGGCATAGACTCGGGGCGGTTCGCAAGGCATGGACGAGTGGCTGGACGCCGCGCTGCGGCCCATCGCGGACGCCGCCAGCGCAGTGATCTTCTTCAGCGTGCCGCTGTTCGGCGCCGACGTGCCGCTGATCGTGCTTTGGCTGGTGGCCGGCGGCGCGTTCTTCACCGTCTATCTGCGTCTGGTGAACGTGCGCGGCTTCGCCGAAGCGCTGCGCATCGTCTCCGGGCGCTACCGCAATCCCAAGGATCCGGGCGAGATTTCCCAGTTCCGGGCGCTCGCCACGGCGCTTTCCGGCACGGTGGGGGTCGGCAACATCGCCGGCGTGGCGCTGGCGATCTCGCTGGGCGGCCCAGGCGCCACCTTCTGGATGATCGTCGCCGGCTTCCTCGGCATGTCCACCAAGTTCGCCGAATGCACCCTGAGCGTGGTCTATCGGCGGCGCAACGCCGACGGCAGCTTCTCCGGCGGGCCGATGTACTACTTGGAACGCGGGCTGAAGGAGAAGCGGCTGCCGGCGCTGGGGCGGACGCTCGGCGTCTTCTACGCCGCGGCGATGGTGCTCGGCTGTCTCGGCATCGGCAACATGTACCAGTCCAACCAGGCGAGCGCCATCGTCGTCGACCTGCTGGACATCGACTGGCTGCGCCACAACGCGTGGCTGATCGGCGGCGTGCTGGCGGCGCTCGTGGCGCTCGTGATCGTCGGCGGCATCCAGTCCATCGCCCGGGTGACGGCGCGGCTCGTGCCGGGCATGGCGGTGCTCTACGTCGTCTCGGCGCTCCTGGTGATCGCCTTCAACGCCGACGAACTGCCAAGCGCAGTGCTGGCGATCTGGCACGGCGCCTTTCGCCCGGAAGGCGTGGCCGGGGGCGTGCTGGGCGCACTCGTGGTGGGCTTCGGACGCGCCGTGTTCTCCAATGAAGCGGGCCTCGGCAGCGCGGCGATTGCCCATTCGGCGGCGCAGACCTCCGTGCCGCTCACGGAGGGCTTCGTGGCGTCCCTCGGCCCGTTCATCGACACGGTGCTGATCTGCACCATGACGGCGCTGGTGATCGTCACGACCGTGTACGAGCCAGGGATGGCGGACGGCAACGTGCAGGGCATCGAGCTCACCACGCGCGCCTTCGCCTCGACGCTCTCCTGGTCGCCGCTGCCCTTGGCGATTGCCGCGGCGCTGTTCGCGTTTTCCACGATGATCGCGTGGGCCTACTACGGCTTGAAGGCGTTCACCTATCTGGCGGGCGAAGGCCGCGCCCGGGATCTCGGCTTCAAGCTCGCCTTCTGCGGCTTCGTGGTGGTTGGCGCGGCGGTGAATCTGCAATCCGTGGTGGAGATTTCCGACGCGCTGATCTTCATGGTCGCCATCCCCAACCTGCTCGGCCTGTACTTTCTGGCGCCGGTGCTGCGCCGCGAGCTGGCCGGCTACGCGCCGATCAAGGAACGCGCCGCGGCGTGGACATGAACGCCAACGCGCCGACCGTCGAACGCCGAACAACGTCGCCGGCGCATTAGGAGGACGACATGGCCGGGCCGCTGCAAGGCATTCGCGTTCTGGAAGCAGGGCTTCTGATCCAAGGGCCGCAGGCGGCGGCGCTGCTCTCGGACATGGGCGCGGACGTGGTGAAGATCGAACTGCCGGGCGTCGGCGACCACAGCCGGCACATCCACGTCGCGCCCGACGATCCGCGCAGCGCCGTCTTCGCCGCCTGCAACCGCGGCAAGCGCAGCGTGACGCTGGACTTGCGCCGCCCAGAAGGGGCGTCGATCTTCAAGCGCCTGGCGCGTGGGGCAGACGTGGTGGTGAGCAACTTCAAGCCGGGCACGTTGGACGAGTGGGGGCTTGGCCATGCCGATTTGTCGGCAGTGAACCCGGGCATCGTCTGCGCCCAAGGCAGCACCTTCGGCGCGCTAGGGCCGGACGCGCACCGCGAGGGCGCCGACCTGGCCGGCCAAGCCGCCGGCGGCCTCATCAGCACCACCGGGCGCGACGGCGACGCGCCGACGCCGGTGGGCGCCTTCATCGCCGACCACATCGGTTCCCTGAACATGGTCGCCGGCATCCTCGCCGCGCTGCACGTGCGCAACGCCACGGGACACGGCCAGAACATCGACGTCTCGCTGCTCGGCGGGCAGATATGGGCGCAGGCGACGGAGTTCACGCACTATCTGCTCACCGACCAAGTGCCCGGCCGCGCCAACCTCGGCCATCCCCTCATCAAAGCCGCCTACGGCATCTTCCCGACCGCGGACGGCTGGATCGGCATCATCGGCGTGCCGCCCGATGCCCGCGATGCGTTCTTCGTGGCCATCGACCGACCGGACCTGGCCCTCGACGAACGCTTGCAGGGCATCGCCGTCTCGCCGCAGGCCATCGACTGGTTCAAGGCGGAACTGGAAAGCGCGTTCGCCAAGCGCGGCACCGACGACTGGTGCGCCGCGCTCGCCGCCGCCGGCGTGCGCTATGCGCCGGTGCGCGACTACGCGCAAGTGGCCGCCGACGAAGGCGCCTGGGCGAACGGCTATTTCGCCGAAGCGCGCGACGCAGAGGGCACGGCGGCGCGAGTGGTCGGCACGCCCATCCGCATGTCCGGCACGCCCCTGCAACCCGCCGCAACGGCGCCGATCCTGGGCCAGCACACGGACGAAGTGCTGAGCGAACTCGGCTTGGACGCAAAGACACTGGCGCGGCTGCGGGAGGAAGGGACGATCTAGTGTCGTCGCATCCCACAAGGCGGCATCAGTCCGAGTAGTAGAGGACGTGCAGGCCATCGTCCCAATACTGCACGGTCCCCGCTGACTCGAAGTAGATCGATAGGATCGCGTCGTGGGTGGTCACCAGTTCCCGCAGCACGTGCTCCGGACAATCCCGCCGGCCGCGTCGCGCAAACATCTCCGCGCAGTGCGCGACGTACCTGCCAGGCGGCAGAGCACTGACGCCATAGTTGTCGATGGAAGGCATGTCGGAATACAGGAACACGGGCGCTTGTGCGCCGCTCCGCCGCAGAATGAGCGCATAGGTCTTGCCGGTGCGCACGAAATACGCCTCGTCCTCCACGCCGTCGCCGTCGAAGTCGCCCTTTGCGGTCAGGTCCTCCGTGCCGATGTAGTCGCCGGTTGTTCTCTCGGTGACGCGGGGCATTTCTTCGGGCGTCAGATCCAGCCGCGGCAGAGTCCATTTGACGCCGCCGTAGTCGATCCAGTGCTCGGCGCCGTCGGCGTCGATCCAGTGCTCCACGCCGTCGTCGTCCAACCAGCGCGACAGACCCTCTTCGTCCACCCATTTGCGCAGCTTCAGCCGCTGCCGCTTGCCGAGCATCGTGTGGTCGCCGCTCTCCATCTCGCCGCTCTCCGAGTGCCAATGGAACGGCACCGCCTTGTCTTCGAACCAGGCCTCGTCGCCGTTCTCGTAGACCCAGCGCAGCGTTCCGTCCGCGGCGAGCCGGCGGCGGATGGTTCTGAATTCCACGACCGGGGGCGCGACGGCCCAGGGCCAGGTCGCGTCCGATTCCGGCTGTTCCGCCACGGGCTGCCAATCCTCGCGCAGGAGACGCTCGGCGATCGGCGTGGCGCAGTGGATGGCGGCTTGGGAGAAGTGGCGCGGCAGTTCGCGCCAGTCCAGCCGCGGTTCGTCGCGGAGATCCAGCATCTTGGCCGCCAGCAGGTAGGGCAGATGCAGATGCCGTGCCTGCGAACTCGATTGCGGACAGTCGTAGCCCACAGGCGCCGGCGCTCGCGCGCGCCGGACATAGGCGAGCATGAGATCGTGTTCGGCGATGGCGTTGACGTCCGCGAAGTCCGAGGGAACCCGAGGCGAGAGCTGCGCGTTCGCCCACACGCTGCCGAGGCGGCTGGCGGCGACGAGCAGCTCCAGCTCCTGGTGTCTGGTGCGCAGCGGCATGGGCGTTGGCCGCACGGCGTCGACTCGTGTCATGGTGTCGTGCCGTCGCCGTATGCTGTCGCACTTCCGCAAGCGCCAGGCGAAATGCAGCTCGCTCTCGCGGAGCGTCGCCAAGTCGCCCATCGCCTTCGCGTCCAAATGGTCGCGAGCGTGTTCCCAGCAGCCGTCCCAGGCGCCCGGCCGGTCGACAAATTCGCGGGGCCAGCCCCACCCCAGGGTCCTGCCCCAGCGCGTCGCCCTGCCGCAGGCGCCGTGCAGCACGGACAGCCGCGCGAAGGCATCCGCCGCGCAGACGCGCCGCAAGTGGTGGGGCGCTTCGCCCCGTCTCGCTTGGCACTGCGGATCGCGGGACGCTCGCCCGACGGCGCTGCGCAAGGCGAGCGGATCGGCGAACACGTCGCGCCAAACCATGCGGTCCTGCAGTGGCCGCGGGCCTCGCCAATGGCTGTACTGCGCTCTTTCCGCCGGCGACCCGAGGAAGGCGTTGCGCGTCACGTCCCGATCAAGGTAGACCCGATCCAGCTCCCCCATGCAGGCCGGCGACAGATCGTCCCACAACGGCGCGCAGATGCCGCGCAGCCGTGGCAGATCGGCCGCCAACTCCGCCCCAATCGTGAACGGCGCCAGCGCGTTCGGCCCGTCGTTGCCACGCTCCGGATGGGAGTTGCTCCCTAGGAGCGAGAGGACCAGCAGGCCCATTGGCCATGCCCAAGGTCTCATGTTCGCTCCAACCCTTTGTCTTGATTTGGAACACGCTACCACTGGCGCTGTGGGCTGGCGACTCGGCGTGCAGACGAATCGCCACGCTCGCGCTCCCAGGCGGTTTGCAAAGCGGGGCGGCGAACCCTTAAGTTCACATTCTCTGGCAGCGTCGCGGCAAACGGCGAAGCCACCATCAACCTTCTTTGAGGAACCTCCGATGGCCTATGAAGAAATCCTTGCCGAGACCCAGGGGCGGGTCGGCGTCATTCGGTTGAATCGGCCGCGCAAGTTGAATGCGTGGACGGAGACGATGAGCGGCGAGATCGTGGAGCAGATGACGGCCTGGAACGAGGACGACGGCATCGGCGCCGTGGTGCTCACCGGGGAGGGGCGGGCGTTCTGCGCCGGGGCGGACGTCGGCAATTTCGCGCAGCGGGTGGAGGCGAATCGCGAAGGGCAGGGGGAGGGGCTGCGTCGGGGCGGCTACAACCTCACGGCGTTCATGCGCGACTCGAAGCCGACGGTCGCCGCCATCAACGGCTACGCGGTGGGCGTGGGGCTGACGATGATCCTGCCTTGCGACGTGCGCATCGCCTCCACCGCCGCCAACCTGAGCATTCGCTTCATCAAGATGGGCCTCATGCCCGAACTCGGCTCGACGCGCCTTCTCGCGCAGCTGGTGGGCCTCGGCAATGCCACGGACATGTGCCTCACCGGGCGCATGGTGCCGGCGGAGGAAGCGTTGCGCATCGGGCTGGTCTCGGCCGTGGTCGGGCCCGACGATCTGCTGCCGACGGCGCTTGCCAAGGCCGAGGAGATCGCCAACAACTCCACCCCGGCGGTGATGATGATCAAGGAACTGCTGCGCAAGAACCCGATGGATCCGGACTTGGACGCGGTGATGGAGCGGGAAGGGCTGCGCGACCAGATTGCGCGCCGGCTGCCAGACCACGCCGAGGCGGTCTCGGCGTTCCTGGAGAAGCGCGAGGCGCAGTTCAACCGCTAGACGCCGTCCGGCAAGCACGGTCTTGCCAATCGGCGAAGGTTGGCGCGCGTTGCGCGGCGGGGTGCTTGCGATCCGGGGCGCGGAGCGGGCGGCTGCCGTGGCAGTGCGTTGCGCACGGCCAAGCTGTTTGGCTGTGCTTGCGCTGTGCGCGTTCGCGCTGGCGCCGACGATTCTGCTCGCGCAGCCACGCCTCGGGGCGCCGATTCCGGCGCAAGAACTCGTTGGACCCGAAGACGTGCGCGTCCTGCACCTGCCGGATCACTTCCTCGGCGAGAACCTGACGTTCGCCGCCGTTTCGTCGCTGCCGGCGCTGGCAAGCGCCAGCGTTGTCGAACAGACCTTGACGGTGATGGCGAACGCGGACGGCGAGGAAGGCGTTGCCGTCGTCACGGCGACGGCCACCGATGCCGAAGGCGCGAGCGTGGCAGCGACATTCGACGTGGCGGTGCATCCGGCGCATCTGGGCGTTGCGCGGTCTTGGCGGGCGGCGCTGCTGGAAGTGGCGACGCTCTCCGCGCCGACCGGCCCGGGAGCGCTGCCGCTGCTCGATGCCATGCCGGCACCGGATGCCGCCGTTGAACCGGGCAGCGGGGATTTGCGCCTCGCCCACATCGGCGCTCCCGGCAGCACGTTCCGATACAAGGGAGGCTGCCAGCCGCGCGGCCTGGTACTGCGCCGTTCGCTCGTTCACTTGAGCACGAGTTCGCCCGTGCAGGCGTTCGATCACCACATTCATTGCCAGCTGGACGCCAACACTGCCCATGCCCTGACAGTGGAAATCGAAGACGGCCCGGATCAGTACCAAGCCGCGCTTGCCTTCACGACCACAGCCGCTGAAGACGGCCCGCGCTTGCGCGTTCAGCAGACGCAGGAGTTGTCGCGAGACGACGTGAACCGCCTGTTCAGACGCTACGTGGAGGATGCGCTGGTCGACGACATCGAGTCGCGCTTGGCGCGACGGGCGGCAGCCGAGCTCGTCGATCAGCTGGCGCGGCGCACATGGCGCGATCTGCGCTCGCCCGGCGCTGCCCACGGCGTGGTCGCACAGCGCGTGTCCTACGTCTCCCGAACGCCGAGCGGCGCGCGTTCGGATGCGGTCACGGGACTGGTGGCGGTGCCGAACGCGCCCGAACAAGGCTTTGAGGCCCGCGACCGCATCGTGATCCTCAGCCACGCCACTGGTTCCACGCCGAGCGCGCTGCGCTTCTCGGACACCTGGTTCGTCTTGGCGGCCATGCTCGCCGGGCGCGGCTTTGTGGTCGTCGCGGCGGACAACTGGGGACGCGGGGAGGGCACGTCCGATCAGCCGGAGACCTACCTGATGGGCCATCGCACCGCCGCCAACAGCCTCGATCTGGTGCGCGCCGTGCTGGCCGATCCCGCCTACCGGCGCTTCCAGCCCGAAAGGGAAGCCGGCCAACGCGCCGATGCCGCCATCTTCGGCTATTCCCAAGGCGGCCACAGCGCCTTCGCCCTGTGGCTGGCCGCGCAGACCAGCGCCGCGCCGATCAACGTGCGCGAACTGCACGTCGGCGGCGCGCCCTTCGACCTGCATCGAACGCTGCGGGGCACCTTGCAGGCGGTGGCTGGCCAGTGCGACGGCAATCCGTGGTGCCGCTACGTGGACGAGTCGGTGGTGCCCTATGCGACCGGGCGCATCCTGCCGGGCTTCCTGGCCTACGCGAGCACTGGCCTGACGCTCGAGGACGTGGCCGACGACGATGCGCTGCGCGCGGACTTCGTGGCCGGCATGTTGGGCGCGGATGTTCGTTTCGACGTGCTCAAGGCGCTGCTGCAGCTCAACTCCTTCACGAACTTGGTCGGGCTAGACGCCATCGCCTCGGACACGGCGATTCACCTCTACCACTCGCCGTACGACCGCCTGGTTCCACACCAGAACGCGGTGCGCGTGGAGCAGGCGCTGGCCCCGCACTTCGACGTGGCCTTCCACCGCGGCGAGTGCGGCTCGGGCGTCTACGAGGCGTTGTTCGAGCTCACCTCCCGAATCGGCGTGCTGCACGCCGTCTGCGGCATGGAGGTCGCCGACGAAGTGCTGCAGGCGCTGCGCTGATCCGCGAGCCCGCCGCGTTCGCTCGGCGAGCAAGCGCGGCTCGACGTGCCGAAGCTAATGCGTGTGCAGCGCCGCCAAGACCGCCATGAGGGCGAGCCCCACGACCACCAGCACGAACTTGGCCACCCGGTCCGGGTCCGCGATCGGTATTTCCACTTCGCCGTTGCCGCCCACGGAACTCGCCACGAACTTGGCGATGCGCACGTCGCGGCTGGACAGTTCCGGGTCGATGATGTGGAAGATGGCCACGTAGATGAACGTGCCGGCCGCCAGCGTGTTGAAGACGCCGGTCACCAGGTTCGTCGTGGCGTCGTTTTCGAATGCGTTGGCCGCGAACATGCCGATCAGCACGCCGATGGGCGTCATGGCGGCGAAGGTGGCGAGCAGGGCCCACTGCGCACCCTCCTTCAACTCCGCCCCATGCGTGCTCACCATGAGCGCGAAGGCGGCCGACCCCTTGTGGCAGAGGATGCCGAGCAGAACCACCATGGTGGCCATGACGTGCGCCTCCAGCCCCAGCGACACGCCGGCGATCACCGAGTGGATCGACAGCAGCATGAGCAGCATGTAGGCGTAGGCCGAGCGGCCGGCGCAGCGGTCGGCCGTGTCGCAGCCGCCGCAGTAGTGCAGCGGCCCTTCCTCCGGCATGTGGCGCTCGCTCACCATCACGCGGTCGATCAGCAGCAGGACGGCGAAGCCAAGGCCGGCCATCAAGGCGCCAAGGGGGTATTCGATGGCATTCAGCTGCCGGAAGCCTTCCGGCAGCAGGTGCATGAAGCCGACGCCGAGGAAAAGCCCGCCGGCGAACGCATTGCCGAGCGAGAAGAAGCGCTGATTGCTCGATCCGCGAGCGGCCAACAGCGGAATCAGGCCGCCGAGCACCGCCACCGCAAGAATGGCGAACGCGGCCAGGAACTTCACGGTCATCAAGGACATGCCGAAAACCTACCACAGCTGTCAAGAAACCCACGGGAATCGGCAGCGTGGACCGCGTGGACATGCGCGGGGCGTTCCCGTAAACAGGCGCGATCGACTCGTCAGGCGAGGGGCAGATTCCCTCGCGCTCGCCATCCGCATCGCCAAAGAGGGAACCCATGAACGAATACTCCGGCGTCCACGGCGACTTCCACTGGGAGTGGCGCGGGCAGACGTTGCAGGTCTTCAGCGCGAAGCGCCGCATCGGCGTGCTCCGCACCTTCGAGAACGTCGTCGCGCAGAACTCCGAACAGGCGCAGTGGGCAGCCCAAGCGCGCATCGACCGCAACCTGGCTGCGCTGTTGCGCATCGAAGCGGAGAGGGCCGCGGCCCTTGCCAACACGGCAGAGCCAAAGCCGTAGAATAGCCGCCGAAGTCCAATCGGGAGGGAGGCACGTTGGCCTACACAGACGTTCTTTACGAAACCGACGGGCGGTTGGCGTTCATCACGCTGAATCGCCCGGAGAAGCTCAATGCGCTCAGCAACAATCTGCGCGGCGAAGTGATGGATGCGATGCGCGAAGCCGAGAGCGACGACGCCATCGGCGTCATCGTGCTGCGCGGCGCCGGGCGCTCGTTCTCGGCCGGCTACGACCTCTCGCCGGCGCGCGCCGCCGACAGCTTCGACTTCGTCAGCCCGCGCTCCGGCTTGCCGGACACCGGCTCCACCCATCCCGGCAAGACCCAGTGGGCGCGCCACGTGGTGATGACCAACTGGATCGTCTGGGAACTCGCCAAGCCCGTCGTCGCGCAGATCCAGGGGCACTGCCTGGCCGGCGGGACTGAACTGGCCACGGTGTGCGATTTCCGCATCTGCGCCGAAGACGCGAAGATCGGCTATCCGCCGGTGCGCGCCATGACGACCATGGACATGATGTGGACGCCGTGGCATCTGCCGCCCTGCAAGGCGCGCGAGTTCGCCTACGTGGGCGATTCCTTCTCCGGCACCGAAATGGCGCGCCTCGGCTGGGCGAACTACGCTGTTCCGGTCAGCGAACTCGGCGATTTCGTGGAGCAGTTCGCGCGCCGCATGGCGCACGTGGACAACGAAATGCTGATGTACTCGAAGCGCGCCGTGAATCGCCAGTACGAAACCCAGGGCATCCGCGACGGCCTGCATTCCGGCACCGAAATCCAGGCGCTCTCGGCGCAGCGCGACGCCGCTTCGGAATGGGGGCGACGGGTGCGCGACGACGGCTTGAAGGCGGCCCTGGAATGGCGCGACGGCCCGTTCCGCGATTTCCGCGGCGCCTACGACAGCGCGCCCAAGGATCGCCCGGTGGCGGGCATGGACAAGAGCGCCCCGAAAACGGGCGCGGGCTACGGAGATTAGCGGCATGGCATGGGACGAGGGGCGCTTGGCCGGCAAGGTCGCGTTGGTCACGGGCGCGGCGCGGGGCATCGGCGCCGCTTCGGCGCTGCGCCTGGCGAGCGAAGGCGCGGCGGTGATGTGCGCGGACATCGACGGCATCGGCGCGAACGACACGGCGGAGGCAATCTCCAACCGCGGCGGCAGGGCCGCGTCGACGGAGCTGGACGTGAGCAACGAGCACGACGTGAAGGAGGTGCTCGCTGTCACGACAACCATGTTCAACGGCCTCGACCGCCTCGACATCCTGTTCAACAACGCCGGCGTGGGCGGCGGCGAAGACTGGGAGCGCACCATCGCCGTGAACTTGAGCGGCGTCCACTACGGCTTGTTCCACGGCGCCCCGTTCCTCGCCGAACGCGGCGGCGGCAGCATCGTCTCCACCGCGTCCGTCGCCGGCCTGGTCGGCTTGACCGGCATGACGCCACTCGGCAACGAACCGCTGCCCCCCGGCGCCGGCGCCTACGTCGCCGCCAAGCACGGCGTCGCCGGCCTGACCCGCCAGTACGCCATCACCTTCGGCCCCAGAAACGTCCGCGTGAACGCCGTCGCCCCTGGCTACATCGAAACGGCGATGACCGCCCCGCTGCGCGAACAGGAAGAGGGCACCCGCTTCCTCGAATCCCTGCATCCCCTTGGGCGGCTGGGACAGGCCGAGGAAGTGGCGGCCGCCGTGGCCTTCCTGGCCAGCGACGACGCCAGCTTCGTCCACGGCGTGGTACTGCCGGTGGACGGGGGGTATACGGCGCGGTAGGCACGTCCGCCGAAGCCCAAGCGCATGGATTCGTCAGAGCAACAGTGCCGCCCGCTTGGCGCGAGGCGGCGGACCAAGCGAGCAGCAGCGAGGCGCTGCGCTTCGGGTCCGCGGTGCGCGAGCCCTGGGACTATGTGCCAGTGCCGCCGTTCGTTGTCGACGACGACGGCTATCTGATCTCCGATGCGTTGCCGAAGACAAACAGGTATGCGCTATTGTTGCAGGTTTTTCTCGATCTAAGTTGCGAGAGCGTCGAGATAGTGGGACATGGCGGTCTCCGCCCTGGGGTCGTTCATGATGGACAGGACGCGCTTCTGGCCGGAGTTGACGAAGCGTCCGGCACGGAGAAGGAAGTCGTTCCTCATGGTGCGCAGCTGCGCGAAGGCCCAGAGCGGCGAGCGCTTGGCGTTGGTGCGCCGAGCGGGCGGGGAAGAGGCCATCTGGAGTTCGCGTCCGAGGTTGTGGGCGAGCACGGCGGCGAGGGCGAAGACGCGGTTGGCGGCCTCCTTTCGGCACGGCGCGTAGCCGAGGCCGCACTGCGACTTCAGTTCGGCGAACATGGCCTCCTGGGCGCCGCGGCCTTCGTGGAACAGCGCCACGGTCCGCGCGCGGACGCGCTTGTTGGTGGCCACCGCCTTGAACTCGAAGCCGTGCTCGCGGGCTCGAACAGGTCGAGCTGCAGCGGCTCCTTGCGGCGCAGGGGAACCCGCCGCCGGACGACCACCAGGCGCCGGCGGCGATGCCAGCCGGCCGGCTTCCAGCGCAGTTCGAAGAACGACACGTCCTTGCCCGCCCGCCGCCACCGGCGGCGCCCCTCGACGGCGGCCTTGAGGTCGGCGAAGCGGGCGAACGGCACGGACACCGTGTATTCGACATCGCGCTGCTCGAGCGCGTCGAGCAGCCGGCCGTCGAAGAACGCGGCGTCCATGCGCGATTCCAGCCGGGCGCCGGGCAGGGCGGCGCGCAGCCGCTCGGTCGTTTCGCCGATGAAGTCCAGGGCCCCGGTGGAGTCCGCCACGTTGCCCGGACGGTGCAGCACGTCGAGCGCCTGGCCGGTCTGCGCGACGGTGGCGAACAGCGGCCAGTAGCTGCGCTGCCCCTTCTTCGCCGGGTTGTAGCCGACCGCCGTGCCTTCCGCCAGCCGGCCGGTGCCCAGCACCGTGCCGTCGAAGTCCGCCGTGACCCGCCGCGGCGACAGCGCCCGCAGCCGCGCCAGCGCCCGCATCCGCTCGGCGCCGCGCGCGTCCATGTCCGACAGCGCCCGCGACACCGTCGACACGTCCGGCAGCCGGCGCAGTCCGACCGCCCGCCGCACCGCCTCGTCGTTCCGGTAGCGCGCCATGTCGCGCAGTTCCCGGCAGCCGACCAGCAGATGCACCACCAGCAGCAGCGCCACCGCGTGCGGCGCGTAGGCGCGCCGGCCCGACTCGTGCCGGAAGCAGCCGCGCAGCCGCTCCTTCAGGCCGAGGCGCGAGAACAGGCGCTGGAACACCACCAGTCCGGCGTGCGACGTGAGGCTCTGATCCTCGAACCGGACGACCAGCCCGCTCCGCGTTTTGCCGCTGACTTCCTTCCTGATACGATTCGCTTCGGCGGTCTCCTCCGATGCTGTTTTCGACAATCAACATCGTACCAAAGGAGGCCGCCTCTTCATCTTTCCGAAACGATGGAATCGTCGTTCCAGCCGCGCCGGACCTCTCCCGGAAACCCTCCCCGGTCAACCTCACTGCGAGTGCGCTTTGCCGGAAGACCCCGAAGCGCGCCGAACCCAGCCCGTCGCCGGATTTCCCCGCCTATTCGAGCTGCCTAAACTGCAACAATAGGGTATACGGTGCGGATGTTCGCCTACGCCCTGCCGCTGAAGGCCCGCTATCGCGACCGCGGCTTCGTCGGCGTCGACCTGTCGATGCCCTATGTGAAGGGCAGCCCCGGCAAGGTAGTGGCGCCGGATCTGTTCGTGGCCTTGGCGGCGCGGCAAGACGAGGACCGCAACTCGTACAAGCTGTGGGAAGAGCCGGCGCCGGACTTCGTTCTGGAAGACTTGTCGCCAGCCAACTGGCGTCGAGACGCGGTGGACAAGCGCGTTCTCTTTCGGTGCCTTGGGGTTGCGGAATACTGGATGTTCGACGAAACCGGCGAGCGTCTGCGCGACGACTCGGGTACGCGGCTCGGCGAGCTGCTGGTCGGCTATCGACTGCGGGAAGGCGAGTACGAACGAGTATGTGCCAACGATGCCGGTCGTCTGCCGAGCAAGGAGTTGGGGTTGGAGTTGTGTGTCCGCGATGGCCTAGTGCGCTTCTACGAGCCGGAGACCGGCGATCCGCTGCCGACCTACGACGAAATATGCACGCGGCGAACCGCGGAACAACGCGCAACGGCTGCTGAAGCACGAGTCGCTGCGCTTGAAGCCGAACTGCGGGCGATGCAGGCGCGTCCACGCAGCGTCTAGCCCAAGCCCCGCGCACCCGCCAGCCAACCGCGCGGCCACTCGTCGTCAAGGCCAACCCATGCCCCCGATCTCGCTCGGCGGCTTCGACATCCCCGAAGCAGCCATCACTTGGAAGTTCCTGCGCTCGTCCGGGCCGGGCGGCCAGAACGTGAACAAGGTGGCCACCGCCGTGGAATGCCGCCTGAACCTCGACCGCGCCGACCTGCCGGCCACAACTCGCTCCCGACTCGAAAAACTGGCCGGCAGCCGCCTCTCCGCCAGCGGCGAAATCGTCCTGTTCGCCGATGCCCAACGCACCCAAGCCCGCAACCGCGCCGACGCCCTCGCCCGACTAAGCACCCTGCTCGAAGCCGCCCGCCAAGTCCCGAAAACCCGCATCCCCAGCAAGCCCTCGGCGGCGCAGAGAGCGAAGCGGCGGGAAGAGAAGCAGCGGCGCAGCCTTGTGAAGGAGGAACGACAACGGCCGCGGGATGTCTGACCGAACCGGTAGTCAGCTCTCGACTTCGATCCCCTGCACGCACTCGGCGATGGAATAGGGAGCCTTGGTTGCGTCAGCCCGAGGGCGCGAGAATGCGCTGCATTGTCTCTTCGTCAATGTAGCTGCGGTTCGTCAGAGGCCGTAACGTTGCATCGAAGCTGGTTTGAATTGACCGGCTATCCGCCGAGCCGCTTCGGGCGCTGGCCAGCGCGAGGCAAGACCGCCAGCGTGCGCCGGAGGTTCCTGACCCGCGCTGATTCTGGTACTCGACCGACAAGATGATCGCACACACTCGCGAGCGCCTCGTGTAGCGGCGCCGCCACCTCGGTCGGCGGCAGTTGGACTGCGCGTTGGCTGCACTCTAGGAAATCGAACTCCGCCGGCATGCCAGCGCTGCGAACGTCGCCCCACGAGATTTCCACGGCATCGCGAAAACGGCGGAAGACGACATCTGGAAACAGCCCTCCGTCGCTGGCTGCCCGCAAGGCGTGACGACGCCACCAGCCCTGCCACCGCGCCTCCCACGCTGCCTCCAGATCGGCGTCCATCGCCGTCGCGGCCGGGGGAAACCGCGTGCTGTGCAGGGATGCCCATGCGTTGCCGCCCTCGTTCTTCACGGGCAGCCGTTCTTCGTGGAGCAAGGGGTTCCAGTTCCGCGCCAGCCACTCCATGAGCGGCAACAGATACCAGTGGACGGACTCGATGCGCTCGCCTTCTTCGCTGTGCGCACACAGATTCCGACCATCCACCCAGAGCTGGAAACTCCCCCAGGAGGCACTCACGTCTGGCGCGGTGGCCCGGCCGTCGTCGGGGTCGGGCGCGAACGCCAACCGAACCGCGAAGCGGCTGGTGTCACCCACGAGCCTTTCCCACTGGACCGTCATTGTTTGTCGACCAATGCCACGGGTTGATCGTCCTGATCTTGCCCATCGACTACTAAGGATAGAAATTAGGACATGAAACGAACCTAACGGACCTTACTTCCACTCTTAGGATACCGAATGAAGGTTCCAGAAGCGCGATTTTCACGACCACTTCTTCTCCTACGACCTCTTTTAGGAGCAGAGATGGGATAGCGGAGTATTCCGACATAAAATAACCTCCGTCAGAGAACAAAAAGCACTGTGTGCGATAGGAATTGAATTCGAACCAGTCAAGTCTCTGGAGTGTCGCTGGGTCATACCAGTGCTTCTTCGAAATCTCGCCGACTTCGATGATAGTGTAACCCTCCAGTTCGTGGTGGGACCCGTACAGTGACCAGTTTGCTCCTGTTGAACTGCAACACCAAACGCTAAGGGCGAAAAGCACGGCCCTAAATCGATCTTCTGCCACACTATGCCTCGTCGTCGAATGACTACAAGTGGAACTGCTCACCACAGCCTGTGCATCTTACCTCGGTCTCGTGCCTGTGCTTTGCGCCGCACGCAACTACGAATCTCCCATGCCGCACACAGTCGACCAGAAAATTCGGGTGTCGCATAAAGGCGTAGTCGTCCTCAGAGACCAATGCCTCGTCGGTCTGCCCGCAGCTAGGACACTGTAGCGCTATCGTCCAACGATCTCTTGCTGCCATCGTGCGGCCTCCTGCCTGCCGTTGAGCGCAGCACTGTATGTGGACAGGTTGTCGATTGCAAGCGGGTCGAGGGCTCCGAGGCGTGTGCGGCATCGATAGCCACGAGGCGACGAAGCCAGAGCGCACGCTGGGAGGCTTGCCGGCGAGAGCTTGTAGTGTCGGGTCGTAGGTAGGCAGCGGAGGGGCGCGACCGTGGTCCCTGCACGTTCCATGTGTTGGAGCGTGGCGAACGACGTCCTCGGTTGGCGTGCGGGCGACTGGCTGGCCCGGAGTCGCAGCGGCAACGCTGTTTGGATTTACGCCCACAGCCAGTCCAAATCCGCGAATGCCAATTGCCTGTCGAAGTTGTCGATGTTGTCCTGCACGTTGATGACAAGGCAGCGCTCGCTGCCGCCGTTCTTGGGCCCGCGCAGCCCTCTGCCGATCATCTGAAAGTACAGGTTCGGGCTGTAGACGGGGCGGGCGACCAAGATCGCGCGGGTCTTTGGCGCGTCGAATCCTTCCCGGAAGACGCCGTAGTTGACGAGGACGTTGATTTTCCCTGCGCGGAAGTCGTCTACGATGCGGCGGCGAACCGCCCTGTCGGTGGTGCCGCTCACCGCTCGTGCGGTCACGCCCTTGGTGTTCAACAACGCGGCGACCGTCTGCGCGTGCTCCACGGAGGTGGCGAAGATCAAGGTTGGCCAGTCGCGGTTCGTCTTGGCGATATATGACTCGTAGGCATCGACAATGCCGAGCGTGCGGTTGGTGTCGCTGGCGATTCGTTGCTCGATGCTTCGCGGGAGCCAGGCTGGACGCTGCATGGCCTCGATCTCGGCCGCTTCGTTCTTGGTCAATGAGAAGCTGCCCCCGGAGATCGTCTCGTGGTCGGCTTGGGCAAGCACGCCCATCTCCTGCAGTTCGCCGACCACCGAGATCGGGTCTTCGCTGGAGAACGCGCCATTGTCCAAGCGGTTTCTGCCGTAGCGCCCGACCAGCCTGCCGGTCTCCCGTTCGTCGTGACCGCAGTAGGGCGTTGCAGTCAGGCCAAGCAGGATTGGTTCGCCGTGTCGTCGCCATCGTGTGAAGCCAATCTCTTCCATTACCGATGTATAACTTGGGGCAACGGACCGATGCGCTTCGTCGAACACGACCAGTCCGAAGTCGCTGATGAATCGGTATGCGGGATGGCCCTTGGACAATCTCGCATGGAGGGTTTGGATGGTTGCAACCACAACGTGCGACTCGCTGGTCGCCATGGGTGGCGGCTGCTGACCCCACATGCGGGAGATGCGCAGGGGCATGGCTGCCGTGCCTTTTGAAGACCAAACCTGCCGCCACGCTTCCACCGCCTGCTCGCACAGCTCGTCCCGATCGGCGACCCAGAGGACGCCTCCCGTGTAGATGCCATCGCGAATCGCTTGGACGATGGCCTGCACGGTCACCCGCGTTTTGCCGGCGCCCGTTGGCAGGCTGATCATCCCGCGTCGGGCACTACCGCCTGTTCGCCCGCGTCCAAGCGCGTCGACAACGTTGCCCACGATGTGGTGTTGGTAGCGGTGCAGTTCTGGCAAAGAGAAAGGGCCTTCGACCTCGATGAAGGGCGCTCGCCGCGCTTGGCGCTCGCCTGCCCACTCGGGCGCGAACCCCAGCGACTGCACGAATTCGACCGCCCGCGGCGATCCGGCCCATCGGGACGGCGGTGCCAAGTCGTCCAGTTCCAATCGACACTCGACCAACGCCCCGGTGTGGAATGTGGCAATAGCTGCCTTGGCGACGTCAATGTCGGCCAAGGTATCTCCCGTGGCCTCGAGGGCGCTGATAAGCGACCTTGGCAGGTGGCGCCTAAGCGCTTCTTCGCCGACCGCGCAGAGCAGCTTCGCTGCGTCCGTCGATTGCTCTCTGACGCCGGCTCGTCGCTCGTTGTGCGCGACGAACCGGAGGATCGCGTCGAGTTCGTTGTCGTCGAGTTCAGCTCCCACTTCGTGGGCGACTAGGCGAAGATCGCTAGCGTCATCCCCGGTGCTCACGAGATATACGTCCGAGTCCTTGCGGACGCAAGCGGACTCGCTGCCATCATCGCCGACGAGGTGCTGGCAGCGAACCAGGTTGTAGCGCGGCCATGCTGTCGGCGCACCAGACCAAACAGCGAGCGCACCGGGCCACACATCTGCAAAGGGAACAGGGTCTTCTTCGCCAATGGCGTCGAACTGAGGCTCCGTAAGTGCGAAAACCGTGCGAATGCGGTCGGCCATGGGGTGCGAGAGCAGGGCTTGGCGTGCTTTGGGACTTTTGGGTGTTTGACCGATAGCGTCGTCGAAATCGGCGAATCCTCCCGCACACCGGATGCGCCCGTGCGATGCAATCGTAATTAGTGCCGGGTTTTTATACCCGATCTTCGGATAGACATCGCTGCGTGTTTTGTGCCCCATCTGCCAAGGGCTGTAGCTGCTCTCCACGCCAAGGAGGGCGTTCACATATAGAGCTGCTCCCTCGTCCGAAAGAAGCCTCAAGACCTCCAGCGGGCCGACACTGCGGGTCGACTCGAAATTAAGATAGTGATCCTGTGGATTCTGCGGGAGATTACTTGACTTGTAACTTTGCCGGCATCGACAAAGAAAGTCATAAAACCAAGACTCTGTCGAAACGTCTCTCTCGTTCGGTCGCTCCACAACCCCTATTCGACGCAGTAGATCGACGTCATCCGCGTGAAAGCCGGGGTCTACGGCCACCTTGGCATCTCGGCTGCCATCAGCGGGCACAATGTCACCAGGGAGCAACACTGAGTCCATGGGCTTCCAATCTCCCGACACCGTATGCATGCAGAGCTCGTGCTCGACACCGCTGAGCATCGATAGGACACGGTTGACGTCGACCGCCCGTGACTTCGCCCAAAACTGTCGCCACCAGCTATCGTCAAGTCTGAGTTGGGGTATAAGCGTTAGGCCGCCATCCTTAGGCCGCAACTCGGCGACGACCAACTTAAAAGCGCTTTCGTCGGAAACTTCCCGCAGACCCAACTGCCGAAGGTCATTGGCCGCCCGTTCATCCGTTGCGAGGTCAACGTGTACCAAGTGTTCGTCGGGTGCCGAGAACGGCATGCTTGGAATGACTGGAAGGGAAAGAGTGTCCGGATCGGGTGTGCGCCAGTCGCCGCTCTGCGAAAGGACGATGTCGCCTAGGAATCGTGAGTCTCTTCGGGCTTCTAGGGGTATGAGCGCGGCGATTTGGATCGCTGCCTTCGAAGCCTCTACGGAATCCTCCACTGACCACCCGTCCTTCAGGGCGAGCAACCAGTCGGCAAGCGATGCACGAGGCGTTCCCGTGTCGCCGAACAACTCGTTGAGCTTGGCCAGCCTGAAGCTTGTGTTTCTCGTCAGCACAGCGTGATGCGCCCAGTCCTTTGGTCGATGCTCATGAGACTGCCAATAATCAAGTGGTGCCTGCACGACTCGAGGCGACGTGAGTTCTTCGGGGGCATAGCTGACCTCGTTAATGGCCCTTAAGCGGCCCTCTTGGTCGGGGACAATCGCTTGTCTTTCGAAAGCCGTGAGCAAGCTCTCCCGCAGGCGTCTGCTGTGGGCACCGTCCCCGGCTTCTTCACGTCGGGGCAATGCGTCAAGATGCCTTGCTGGATCGTCTGGTGCGGTAAGCGAGGGCAGCTTACCCGCGACCAATCTTGCCGCTGCACCGATCAGCTCATCGTTGTAGGGGCCGGCCAAGAGATTCTGCCGGTCTTCGTTCGTCTTCCATGGCGCGTTCAGGATGCCGGCGAGCAAGCAGGCTGTCTGCGTTGGAAAGAACGCCCAGAAATGTCCGGAACCAGACAACGCTTCAAGGGGGGCAGCCCAAGCAATCCGCACGTCTCCTGCGTCGTCCAACGCGCGACTGTCCTGGCGGGCCGCATCGGAAAGCGTGTGCGTCGTCTCCCAGCATCGCCACCGCGAAGAGCTCTCTCCCGTGTCGAGCTCGAGCTCCTCGCTCTCGCGTCGAAGCGTGAACTCGCGGGATTCGCCGTTGCTGCACTCGAGCGTCAAGTAGCGAACATGCGGCACGAACAGCAGGAACTCCGGCGGAAACTCGCCGATCTGCTTGGCCAAATCCCGGAACGCGTTGTACTTGAGGGGAAGGCGGACGATGTTGGTCGCCCAACTCATGAACTCGCGGAGGTCGTCGTCTTCTGCTGCTTCGTGGTTGGGATCTATCGATTCCGGTAGCCGAAGGGCAGGATAACGGTCGGCCCCAGGCACGACGCGACCAATCCGTTCTGCGGCCTGGTTCCCGTCGAATCTGATGGATCCGGATCGGCTGAAGAACTCTGGCCGGTCGGTGACGCCAAGGACGGACTTGAACCCCATCCCGAATCTGCCGATTTCGGCGGTTCCGCGCTTGCTCGACATGTGCGAGAACATGAGGCCGGTGACGCCTGCTTCATCAATTGGCTTGCCGTCGTCGGCGCAGTAGAGGAATTGCTCGGTCAAGCGGATCAAGATGCTCTGACCCGTTCCGGCTTGGCTCAAGGCGTCGGCGCCGTTCTGGACGAGTTCGTACAGCTGCCGATGGGCATAGCCGCCGTGTGCGGTGTCGTGTTCTTGGTTGGCGTGCTCCGTAACGTGGTTCGGCTGTGCGCGATAGGCGTCAAGGGTCTTCTTGGTTTCGGCTGCGACAAAACGTCCGAGGGCGCCATCTGGCCCCGCCCACGCTGCCTCGCTACGGCCGGCGGGCAGCTTCAATGAGGCGCCGGCGTGGCCGAATTTGCCACGCTCGGCACCCGAGAAGTCGTATTCCTGCTTCATGGCATCAGTTCGTAGCGTCGTCGTTCCCTAGGCGTTGTACGCCGTGCAGAGATGATACGGACCAAGGTGCGATCTTCCAACTCTCGCCAAGTATGCACGACGACCAACAGTTGCCCGTCGTGCGTTCGGCCTTGCGAAATCCACCGCTCTTCGCCGCCGCCATGTTCGTCGTCCAGCATGGACAATAACAGGTCGTTGGCAAACACCGTCGCCGCATCCTTGAACGAAACGCCGTGCTTCCGCGCATTGCTGGCCGCCTTCGCGGGGTCCCACTCGAACTCGAACACGCACCGTTCACTTCAGATTCAACAACGGATAGTCCGGCGTTCTGGGCAGCAGAGTCTGTTTGGCGCAGTCCGCGATCAGGTCCAGCGATTCCAGCACGACTTGGCCGATCAGGGGTTCGCTCAAGGGTGGGCCGACGATGCAGTCCGTGCTCATGAATCGGTCGCAGACCTCGATGGTCAATGGGCCGGCCACCGGGCGTTCCTCTTTGCGGTCGTCGGCGTAGGTCACGACGACGGTGCGGCGCGTCTTCAAGTCGAGGCGTTCCACCACGTTTTGGGGCAGCACCAAGGTCACGGCGCCGGTGTCGACGATGCCGGTCACTGCCGTGCTGCGGATGCTCGATTCGTCGTGGTAGCCCTGTTCGAAGGCCACGCGGTCGCCGGCGTTCTCCAGCTTGGCGGAAACGGCGATTTCTCCCATTGGCTGGCCTATTGGCGATACGGGCAGGCGCCGATGCGGATGTGTTCCTCGAAGTCCTCGCGGAAGTAGCGCAAGGCGCTGGAGAGCGGTTCCATGGCGCCGGGGGCGTGCAGGCAGAAGGTGTTGGTGGTGCCGCCGATGAACATGGCGTTTCTTTGGAGCAGTTCCAGATCGCTCTCTTTGCCGCGGCCTTCTTCGATGTCGGTGAGCAGTTGCTCCACCCAGGGCAAGCCTTCGCGGCAGGGGGTGCAGAAGCCGCAGGATTCCTGGGCGAAGAAGTGTTCGAGATTGCGGCACATGTCCACCGGGCAGATGGTGTCGTCCATCAGAATCATCGTGCCGGTGCCCATGCGGCTGCCGGCGGCTTGGATGGTGCCGTAGTCCATGGCGAGGTCGAGGTGTTCTTCGACTAGGAAGTCCGTGGAAGCGCCGCCGGGGAGCAGGCCGCGCAGGGTGCGGCCGGGCTGCATGCCGCCGGCGTGGTCGTCGATGATCTCGCGGATGGTCGTGCCGATGGGCAGTTCCCAGAGGCCGGGCTTGTTCACGCGCCCGGAGACGCCGTAGATCTTCGTGCCGGCGTCCTCGCCGTTGCCGAGTTCCTGATACCACTCGGCGCCGTTGCGGACGATGGCTGGCACGTTGCAGAAGGTCTCCACGTTGTTGACGATGGTGGGGCGTCCCCACGCGCCGCTCGCCGGGGGAAAGGGCGGCTTTTGGCGGGGTTGGGCGCGCTTGCCTTCGAGGGCGTTCAGGAGCGCTGTTTCCTCGCCGCAGATGTAGCGCCCGGCGCTGCGGTGGATGCGCAGATGGAAGCTGAAATCCGTGCCGAAGATGTTGTCGCCCAGATAGCCCTTGGCGTAGGCGTCGTCGATGGCCTGCTGCAATTGGCGGTAGGGCTGATGGTATTCGCCGCGCAGAAAGACGTAGCCCTGTTCGGCCTGAATCGCCCAGGCGCCGATGACCATGCCTTCCACGAGCAGATGCGGGTTGTACTCCAGCAGGTAGCGGTCCTTGAAGGTGCCCGGCTCCATTTCGTCGGCATTGCAGACGAGGTATTTCGGGCCGTCCACGTCCTGGGGCACGAAGCTCCACTTCATGCCGGTTGGAAATCCGGCGCCGCCCCGGCCGCGCAGATTCGCTTCCTTCACCAGCGCCACTACGTCCGCCGGCGCCATCGTCGAGAGCGCGGTTCTGGCGCCGGCATAGCCGCCATGTGCTTCGTAGGCGGCCAAGTCCAAGGGGCCGCCTACCTTGTCGATGGCGCCGAGCAGCGGGCGCGCGTCGTCAGTCATTTTCGAGAGCCATGTTGTTTCGTTTCATCGCAGCGACGTCGTGCTCAGGCCACGTTCTGCGCCGCTGGCCTGCCGCTCACGCCGGAGACCATGTTGCGCGCTTCCTTCGTCGAGGGCTTGCTCGGCTTGCCGCGGGCGGCGAAGTTGAAGGGGTCGGTGTCGATGTCCTCGAGTTCCGTCTCGCCGGCCAGCACGGCCGCCTTCCACGCCTCCTGCTCGCCGTGGCGGGCGTGGAACTCCGGCATCACTTCCTTGGCGAAGAGCGTCAGGCTCGCGCAGATGTCTTCGTGGGTGTTCTTGCCGGCCTGGTTGAGCAGAATCACCTGGTCGACGTTGGCGCGTTCAAGTTCGCGCAGGCGTTCGCGGATGGTGTCGGGCGAGCCGATCAGCTCGCTGCCGGAGCGCTTCTGGCCGGCCGGCGTCTGCTTCCACTCCTGATAGCGCTCCCAGAAGTTCATCGTGCCGGGGGCGAACGGGCCTTCCTTGTTGTAGAGCTGCAGGGCGAACTGGAAGAACGTCCAGCCGTCGGCCTTCTGCCACGCTTCCTCGTCGGTTTCGGCGCACATGAAGCCGGAGACGACGGCGATGTTCGGATTGGTCTGGTAGTCGGCGAGCTTCTCCAGATTGTGGACGTAGGTGTTGTAGTAGGCGTGTACCCAGGCGCGGGCGGCGTCGAGGCTCACGAACTTGAAGCACAGCGAGCCCATGCCGCGGTGCGCCGCGTACTTGATGGTGTCCAGCTGCGAGCAGGCCACCCACAGCGGCGGATGCGGCTTCTGCAGCGGCTTCGGCACCACGGCGCGCAGCGGAAACTTGAAGAACTCGCCGTCGTACTCCCAGCCGTGGTTCCAGAACATCGGCAGCGTGCAGCGCACCGCGTCTTCCCAGATGTCGCGCTTGTCGCGGTAGCGCAGGTTGAAGGGATGCAGTTCGGTCACCGACGCGCCTTCGCCCAAGCCAAGCTCCACGCGCCCGTCGGAGACGAGATCCAGCGTGGCGATGCGCTCCGCCACCCGCGCCGGATGGTTGGTGGTGAGCTGCACGATGCCGTGGCCCAGGCGGATGTTGCGCGTGCGCTGGCTTGCCGCCGCCAGGAAGACCTCCGGCGCCGAGGAGTGGGAGTACTCCTCCAGAAAGTGGTGTTCCACTTCCCATGCGTAGTCGAACCCCAGGCTGTCCGCCAGTTCGATCTGCGCCAGCGACTGCTTCAGCAGCCGGTGCTCGCTGTCCGGCTGCCAGTCCCGCGGCAGCTGATGCTCGTAGAAGATGCCGAATTTCATGCCCGCGCCCAAGCTTCAACAACGCGATGGTGGCAGGCGATTCCGCAGACTGCAAACCGATCTGCCCCATGCGGCGAAGACGCACGCGAAAAACAGCGATCTCGCACAAGGCGGCGAGCCGATCTCCGTAGCCGGTGGCCTGATCGACGGGCGAGGATTCGCAGTCCAAATGAACTGACGGGCTGCGCGATGCGAGGCTTTTCACTGCTTGAACTGATGACCACGCTGGCGATCCTAGCCATCGTCGTGGCCGTGGCGCTGCCGGCCTACCACGGCTACGTGGTGCGCACCCACCGCACCGCTGCCCAGGGCGATCTGCTGCGCTGCGCCCAGGGCATGGAGCGCCATGCCAGCGAGCGCTGGAGCTACGCGCTGGCGCTGGATACGGACGGCGACGGCGCCGGAGACGCCACGGTCGGCGAGGTCACCGCGAACATCTGCGCGCCGGATGCGGAGCTCTACCGCGTCACCGTGCGCGCCGCCGATGCGGATGGCTTCGTGCTGCGCGCCGCCCCGGCGAGCGCGACGAGCCGCGTCGCCGCCGACGGCATGTTGGAAGTGGACGAGACGGGCGCGACGCGCTGGGACCGCAATCACGACGGCGACTTCGACGATGCGAAAGAGAACTCCTGGCGCCCCTGAGGCGGGCCACTCGCTGATGGAACTGCTGGTGGCCGTGCTGGTCGTCGGCGTCGGCGCGCTGGGCACAGCCAAGCTCACCATGCTGAGCACCCAGAACAACCGCGCCGCCTTGGAGCACAGCCTCGCCACGATGTTCGCGGAAGACATGCTGGAACGCATCCGCGCCAATCCCCAAGGCAGCTACGGCATCGCGCTCGGCGATGCGCCTTCGGGATTCGTCGATTGCCTCTCGCGCAGTTGCTCGCCGCCGCAGCTCGCGGCGTTCGATACTGCGGTGTGGAAGTGTTCCCTCGGGCGCTGGCTGGACGAAGCCCCTTGCGGCGAAGCGCGCACCGCCGGCGCGTTGCCGGCGCGACCGCAGCAGGCGGCATTGCCGGGCGGAGACGGGCGCGTACAAGTCGACGCCGCCGGCGCGGTCTCCGTTGCGGTCGCCTGGGGCACCAGCGTCGCGGTTCTCGAAGGCGGACGATGAAGACGCCGCTGCGCCATCGCCAAGCGGCGGGCCTCTCGTTGCTGGAGCTCATGCTCGCGGTGGCGCTCGGCGTCACGCTCACTGCCGCCGTCGTGCAGCTCTTCGCCGGCAGCAGCCGCAGCCACGCCGCGCTCGGGGATCAAGCGCGCTTGCAGGAGTCCGCCCGCCACGCGCTCGGCTTTCTCGCGCGCTCCGCGCGCAATGCTGGCTATCGTGGGTGCGCTTCGGGCGACAGCGTTCTGGCGAACGCCCTGCATGGTGGTTGGGACGACGTGGCGGAGCTGGACGTCTCGCGCCCGGTGCAAGGCTTCGAGGCGGTCGGCGACGGAGTCGATGCGGGCGACTGGCAGCCGGGGCTGACGGCGCTGCCGGTGCGCACGTCCGGCGCCGTTCCAGCGTTCAAGTCGCGCAACCGCATCAACCTGCGTCGTCTGCGCCCCGGCAGCGACATCGTGGCCTTTCGCCGCGCCGAACCGGGCGTGCCCCTGGCTGCGCCGTTGCAGCGGGACGTCGATGCGGTGGTCGTCTCCGCCGACGGCAGCGCCTTCCGAGCGGACGACTTCGTTCTCGTCTCCACGTGCGAGCAAGCCGCGCTGTTTCGAGTCACCACCGCAAGCACCGCCGGCGGCCGCATGACGCTGGCCAGAAGCGACGGCCAAGGCGCCTTCGCCAACCGCGCCGGCCATTCCCTGCTGCCGCATGGCCTCTCCTATGGCGACGCAGCCGGCCCGCAAGGCGCCGTGGTTGCCCGGGTCGTTTCCGAAATTTACTTCGTGGCACGGGCCGCCGGCCGAAACGCCGACGCATGGTCGCTGTGGCGCAAGACGTCCACCCGAGCGCCGGCCGAGTTGGTGGCTGGCGTGGAAGGGCTGCAACTGTTGTTCGGCATCGACGAGACGCCGGCCAATGGCGACACGGCGGTCGAGCGCTATGTGGACGCGAACGCCGTCGGCGGCAATGCGGTGCTGGCCATGCACGTCTCCGTCGTCTTGTCGGGCATCGATGGCGCACCGCGCCGCACTTTCGCCCGCACCGTGGCGTTCCGCAATTGAGCGCGTTCTTTTCCCAACGGCGCTCGCGGGTGCGCGGCAGCGTGCTGCTGGTGTGCCTGGCGCTGTTGCTGGCCTTGGCGGTCGGCGGCATGGCCGCGGCGCAGATCACCACGTTGGAACTGCGCATGGCGCGCGCCGAGCGCGAGGCCGCGAGCGCCTTCCACGTCGCGGAGGCGGCGTTGCGCGAAGGCGAGGCGTGGGTCGAGGCGAATGCGCTTCCCACGATGTTCGTCGATCAAGGCGGCTTGTTCGCGCCGCCGGGCTACGGCGAGTCGCCGCCGTGGCGCGACGCGGGCGCGTGGGATGCGCAGAACAGCCGGGCCGCGAGCACCGCGACCGCGGGTTCGATGCGCGGGCGCTACATGGTCGAGTGGCTTGCAGCGGTGGCGGACCGCGATGCCCAGGGCAACGTGCTTTCGCCGGCGACGGTGGACATCTACCGCGTCACGGCGCGCAGCGAGGGCCGGGCGTCGGCCACGCTGCAAACCACCTACGCCCGCGCCCGCAACGGCGCGCCAAGCAGGCTCGCCGGGCGTCTCTCTTGGACCGACCTCGGAATCTGAACCCGTGACGCAAACGCAGAACAGCGCCCGCGCTTCGCTGCTATTGTCTAGCCAATCCGCCGCGCGCGTGCCTTTGCGCCAAGCGCGTCGGCGTCTTCGGTTGGTGAAGGGGGGAGTCATGGCGAGAACGGTCTTGGTCACAGGCGGCGCGCGGGGAATTGGCAAGGGCATCGCCAAGAGCTTCCTAGAAGCCGGGCACAAGGTGATGATCGGCGACTTGGCCGCCGGCGGCGGCTGGCGCTACGAGCTCGGCTCGCAAACGGAGATGGAGGAAGCCGCGCGCGACCTCGGCCAGCTCGGCGACGTGCGCTGCACGCCGCTCGACGTCACGGATGCCGAGTCCTGCGCCGCAGCCGTGCAGGCGACCGTGGACGCCTTCGGCGGCTTGGACGTGCTGGTCAACAACGCCGGCGTGGTGGACAGCGGGCCGCTCGAGGAGTTCGGCGAAGCGCAGTGGGACACCGTCTTCGCGGTGAACGTGAAGGGCGTCTTCCTGATGACCCGCGCCGCCCTCGGCGCACTGCGCGCGTCGGGCGATGCGGCGGTGGTGAACACGGCATCCATCGCCGGCAAGCGCGGCGCCCCGCGCATGGCCGCCTACTGCGGCTCCAAGTTCGCGGTGGTGGGCATCACCCAGTCCTTCGCCTTGGAACTCGCGCCGGACGGCATCCGCGTCAACGCGCTGTGCCCAGGCATGGTCGGCACGGCCATGTGGCAAGACCACCTGATGGCCAACCGCGGCGAACCGGCGTTCGAGGAACGCATGCGCGAGATCATCCCCCTCGGCCGCCCGCAGACCGCGGAAGACATGGGCCAGGCGGCGCTCTACCTGGCCAGCGCGCCGAACGTCAGCGGCGTGGCGCTGAACGTGGCCGGCGGCTACGAGATGCACTGACTGCGCTCGCCGTCTCGCGGCGCTTGGGCATCTTTACTCGCCTCGGCTGGCGCATACGCGACGATTGGACGACTGGGCGCACCCGAAGGGTGCGCCGCGCCCATGGGGGGTGCGCCTAGATCGGCGAGACGGAGACCGACTTCGTGGCCGTGCGCCCCTCGTCCACCAAGAGCGCGATGCCGCCGCTCGCCAGAGCGTCGTCCGTCGCTTCGAGTTCCACGCCGCCGTCCACGCTGCCGGCGATGCGCGACCCCTCAACGGCCAACTCCATGCGGTAGGTCCGATACAGCTCCATCGGGCAGTCCGCTTCGGCGAGAACCGTGGTGCCGTCGAGTTCGCGCACCAGCTGCGCCTTGCCTTGGGCGGTGAGCACCAGCGCGTAGTAGCGCTTCATGCCCTGCACCCGGGCGGCAATGCCGCTGCGGCGGACAAGGTGCGGCGTCACGTCCGCGCTCGCCCGGTAGTCGCGCCAGTCGCGAGCGCCGTGCAGCAGCAGCCCGGTGCCGTTGTTGTGGACCAGCCGGAACGGCTCCGGATAGCGCGGCATGTACTGATCCACGCCGTTCACCCAGGCGCGGTGCCACATGCTGCCGCTCACCCGCGTCAACGTCACCGTGGGAGCGCCGCTCCAATCGAGATGGTCGAGATAGAGGGTGCCTCCGGCCGGCGCGGCGACCACCTCCACGCCGACCTCGGCAATCGGATAGCCGCCGAGGTCGGGCACGGTCCATTGCAGCGACGCACGGGCGCCGGGTTCGATTTGCACCGCGGCGTCGCGCAGCGTTTGCAGCTTGTCGTCCTGATTGAAGACGCGGATGCAGATGGCCGCTTCGATGGGTTCATCCGCCTGCTTGTCCAATTCCACGGCGGCGCTCACCGTCTGCCCGGGCGAGAGCGCGGGGCTGGTCATCAGCCCGTAGCCGCGGCGCTCGAAATAGCGCGCCGTGTCCAAGGAGTCCACGAAGGTGGCGGTCGTCGCGCGCGCCCCCTTGCCGGAATCCAAGGGGTCGAAGTGGATCGCCAGGCAGCGTTCGCCGCTGGCGTTGACGCGGTTCTTCAGCACGCACTCGTGGCCACGGAAGCCCTGCACGGAACCGGGGTAGGAGAAGTGGTAGCGCGCGCCGCCCTTGGGCGCGGCGAAGGCGCTGCCGGCGAGCGCGTGGCCGGTGCGCAGGATGCGGTCCGTCTGCGCCACGGCGTCGCTCACGCCGCCGCCGCTGTCGGCGCTCGGCAGATAGCAGATGTCGGCCACCGGACCGCGCCAGTCCGGCCCGGCGTCGATGCCCTCGAGGCCAAGCTGGATGCCCAGCAGACAGCCCAGATTGCCGGAGTTGCAGTCGGTGTCCCAGCCGGCCGTGTTGACGATCTTGAGCCCCTTCTGGAAGTCGTCGTCGCCGTGCAGCAGGGCATGCACGATCAGGCCGTGGTTCGGCACCATGTGGCAGTTGCCGCCGTACTTGTCGTAGCCGTAGTTGGCCTTGATCTCGGCGAAGGTGGCGCGCCAGTCGTCGCCGTTGCCGGCGTGCCAGCCGCGAATGTCGCCGATCATGCGGTACAGGACGCTGTCCGAGGGAATCTGCGCGACGCCGATGTCCAGCAGGCGGTTGGTGTCCGAATCCACGAACGCCGCCGCTTCCATCGCCGCCAGAACCTGCGCTCCGTACACGGCCTCGCCGTCGTGGGAGACGCTGGCGGCGCGCCGCGCCAGATCGGCGGCGCGTTCCGGGTCGCCGGGCGACACCATCGCCCAGCCGTCGATGAAGATCTGCGCCCCGATCTGCTCCGCCACCACCTTGCCGTTCATGGCGATGGAGCCGCTTTCCGGCGCTGGCACGCCCGATGCCAGGCGGATGAACGCGGTGTGTTCGGTGGAATTGCCGAGGCCGCCCCACCAGAGAATGGTGCGCTTCTCGATCAGATAGTTGAGCCACGTCTGGCCGATCTGCTTCGGCGTGATCTGCGGGTCGCAGTGGTAGTCCTCCAGGGCGCGGATGAAGGTGAAGGTGCCGCTGATGTCGTCGTCGGTGACGATCAGCGGCACGTCGAGCTTGTCGTGGACGTAGTAGTCGATTTCCCCCAGGCGGCGCTCGATGGCCTCGTTCGTCCAGCCCTCGAACGGCCGCCCCAGATAGACGCCGATCAGCTTGCCGAGCACGCCGGCGTAGACGCGCTCCTCGTAGTCTGCGGGCAACGTCGCCATCGGCTGCCTCCCCTTGGTTCGTTGGCGGCGAGTGTACCGTTTCGCAAACAGCCTGCGGCTAGCTGCCACGGCGGATGCGGGACAGATCGCCCGCAGGCGACTCTGCCCACGGCTGCCGGACTGTCGCGCGCCACGGCAGCCCCTTGGTCAATCGGGTAGCATCGCGCACCTTCCACGGTGCTTTTGACGAGGTGCGCATGCCCGACGACGCCCCCGAGGGCGCGGACGACGCCGCTGGCGCGGCGCAGCGGTTCGCGCTGCTCGAGAACACGCTGTTCAAGAACCGCACGCTCACCATCTTCGGCGAGATCGACACCGCGGTGGCGCGGCGCACGACCGAGAAGCTGCTCGCGCTGTCCTTCGAGAGCGACGACCCCATCACGGTGTTCATCGGCTCGCCGGGCGGCCACGTGGAGAGCGGCGACAGCATTTTCGATGTCGTGCGCTTCGTCGAGCCCACGGTGCGCATGGTCGGCACCGGCTGGGTGGGCAGCATCGCCACCCACATCTACCTCGCCGCCGAACGCGAGCACCGCTTCGCCCTCCCCAACACGCGGTTCCTCATCCACCAGCCGGCCGGCGGCTTCGGCGGCGATGCCTCGGACATCGAGATCCACGCCCGCGAGATCGTCAAGACCCGCGAGCGCATCAACGCCATCATCGCCGAACGCACCGGCCAGCCCCTGGAGCGCGTCGCCAAGGACACCGACCGCGACCATTGGATGAGCGTTGAGGAATCCATCGAATACGGCCTCGTCGGCAGCGTCGTCGCCTCCGCCGCGGAATTGCCGAGCGGGGCTTGACGGCACCTTCTTCAGCACGCTTCGGCGCGGCAGCCGGCACGGGCCGCCCCGACGACGGCGATGTCCTACAGCCGAAAGCGGTAAACGCGCACGGCGGATTGGGAAATCGTCCGTTTCTTCGCTCGTTTCGTCGGTCTAGGATGCTCTGCGTTGAATCCACAAGGTTTGGACGGCGGCGCGAGGCCGCGTACGCCGACGACGAGACGAAGGAGGTTGTGCCGTGAGTGCCGAAGTTTGGTCCATAGTCACCGTTGGGATCGTGATTCTGATCGCGATCGCCGCGTCGAACCGCGCGCTGCGCCGGGAAATGAGCGAAATGCGCCAGGAAATGAACGGGCGCATCAATGAGCTAGCCGGGCGCATCAACGAACTGGGCGAGCGCATCGCCGCGGTGCGGTTGGAGATGAGCGAGCGCTTTGGGGAGGTGAACGAGCGCATCGCCGCCGTGCGGCTGGAAATGGTGGAGCGCTTCGGGGAAGTGGCCGAGCGGCTTGGGCGGGTCGAGGGCCTGCTGGAGGGCATGGGGTTCGCGCAGCGGAACCGGGCGGGCAAGGAGCGCCGCGACGGAGAGCAGGGGCCGACCCTGCCCCAGCCGTAGCGCTGGATGGACAGCGATTGGCTGGATAGGGCCCGAGAGCCAGTGAAGCCGAAGCACATGGCTTGGAATATGCGGTAGACTCGATTGCAGATCGCGGCCCGTGGCGGGCAGCGAGAGGAACCAACAAACTCTCAACGAGGGGGAAGGAATGGCCGTACGAGAAGTCGTAGTCGTGGACAGCGTCCGCACCGGGTTGGCCAAGGCCCACCGCGGCAGCTTCAATCTGACGCGCTCCGATGACATGCTGGCGCATTGCATCGACGCGCTGCTCGAGAGGAATCCCGGCGTCGCCGCGGATGAAGTCGAAGACGTCGTCGTCGGCGCCGCCAACCATACCGGCGAGCAGGACGGCAACTTGGCGCGTCTGGCGGTGGTGCTGTCGAAGCTGCCGATCTCCACGGCGGGGATGACGATCAACCGATTCTGCTCCTCGGGGCTGCAATCCATCGCCATCGCCTCCAATCAGATCGCCTCCGGGCAGACGGACGTCGCCATGGCCGGCGGCGTGGATTCGATCTCCATGGGCGCCCGCCAGCAGCCCGGCAAGTCCAAGCGCAACCAGCGCCTGCTGGACGAAAAGCCCGAGATCTTCATGGCCATGGGCAACACCGCCGAGGTGGTCGCCCGGCGCTACCAGGTCACCCGCGAGATGCAGGACGAATACGCCCTGCAGAGCCAGGTGCGCTACGCCAAGGCGCAGTCCGATGGCAGGATCGCCGAGGAAATCGTGCCCATGTCCGTCACCATGAAGAAGGTCGACAAGCAGACCGGCGAGGAGAGCTTCGAAGAGGTGACGGTGGACCGCGACGAGTGCAACCGCCCGACCACCACCATCGATGGCCTGTCCGGCTTGGCGCCGGCCTTCGAGGAAGACGGCACGGTGACCGCCGGCAATGCGTCGCAGCTTTCCGACGGCGCGTCCATGACGCTGCTGATGAGCGCCGAGCGCGCCAACCAGCTTGGCATCACGCCGATGGGCGTGTACCGCGGCTTCACGGTCGCCGCCTGCGAGCCGGACGAAATGGGCATCGGCCCGGTCTACGCCATTCCGCGCCTGCTGGAGAACTCCGGCCTGCGCAAGGAAGACATCGACCTGTGGGAGCTCAACGAGGCGTTCGCCTCTCAGTGCGTCTACTGCCGCAACGAGCTGGATCTGGACAACGACAAGTACAACGTCAACGGCGGCAGCATCGCCATCGGCCATCCCTTCGGCATGACCGGTTCGCGCTGCACCGGCACGGTCCTGCGCGAGTTGGAGCGGCGCAACAAGCGCTACGGCGTCGTCACCATGTGCATCGGCGGCGGCCAAGGCGCAGCCGGCCTCTTCGAGCGCGCCTAGGCGCCCAAAGGCGAGCCGCGGTTTCGCTGTCCGCGGCCTGCCGCATCGCAAACGCCGGCCGCTTGCAGGAGCGGTCGGCGTTTCGCGTCTCTCCCGCACACGCCCCGCCGGTTCCAAGGGTTCGAGGCATCGTGAACACGCCGGAAAAGCTGCTCGTCGTCGACGACGATCCCGAGCTGCGGGAGTTGATCTCCGCGTTTCTTGCCAAGCAGGGCTACGACATCGTGGCCGTGGGCGACGGCAACGCCATGGACGAGGCGCTGGCCGAGGGCGACGTCGATCTGATCATCCTCGACCTGATGCTGCCCGGCGAAGGCGGGCTTTCCATCGCCAGACGCCTAAAGCGCGAGAGCGACACGCCGATCATCATCGTTTCTGCCCAGGGCGAGGAGATGGACCGCATCGTCGGCCTTGAAGTCGGCGCCGACGACTACATGGGCAAGCCCTTCAATCCGCGCGAACTGCTGGCCAGGGTGCGCGCCGTCATGCGGCGCACAGCCGGCGCCGGCGGCAGTGCCCAAGTGGCGGAGTTCGGCGACTTTCGGCTCGACGCGAGCGCCCATCGGCTCACCAAGGGCGGCAAGACCGTGCCCCTCACGTCCGGCGAGCTGGACCTCTTGGGCATCCTCGTTCGACATCCCAACAGAGTGCTCGACAGAGACCGCCTGCTCGACCTGCTGACCGGCGCGGAACGCTCGCCCTTCGACCGCAGCATCGACGTGCGGGTCACCCGGCTGCGCAGCAAGATCGAGCCGGATCCGGCCACGCCGGTGTTCATCCGCACCGTCTGGGGCAAAGGCTACGTTTTCTGCCCCGACGCGGCCTGACGGCCTTCTCCAATGCGTTGCGCCGCGGCCTCGACCGCGCGGCGCACGGCGTGCGGGGCGGTGCCCCCGAAGTGGCTGCGGGCGGCAACCGATCCCTCGACGGACAACACGCCGTAGACGTCCTCGTCGATGTGCGCCGACAGCCGCTTGAAGTCGGCAATGTCGAGTTCGTCGAGCGCTTGGCCACGCTCGGCGGCAAGAGCCACGGCGCTGCCGACCACCGCATGGGCGTCGCGGAACGGCAGGCCCTTGCGCACCAGGTAGTCGGCCAAGTCCGTCGCCGTGGAAAAGCCGGCCTCCGCCGCGGTGCGCATGGCGTCTGGATTGGGCCGCATGGCGGCGATGATGTCGGCCATGGCGCGCAGGCTGTCGAGCAGCGTGTCGGCGGCATCGAACAGCGGCTCCTTGTCTTCCTGATTGTCGCGGTTGTAGGCCAGCGGCTGGCCCTTCATCAGCACCAAGAGCGCGTTCAGATCGCCGATGGTGCGCCCGGTCTTGCCGCGCACCAGCTCGGCCACGTCCGGGTTCTTCTTCTGCGGCATGATGCTCGAACCGGTGCAGTAGGCGTCCGGCAGCGTCACGAAGCCCCACTGCGGCGAGGTCCACATGACGAGTTCCTCGCACCAGCGCGAGAGGTGGACGGCGGCGATGCTGGCGGCGGCGCAGAACTCCAAGGCGAAGTCGCGGTCGCTCACGGCATCGAGCGAATTGCTGGCCGGCGCGTCGAAGCCGAGTTCGGCGGCGGTCTGCGCGCGGTCGATTGGAAAGGTGGTGCCGGCCAACGCCGCGCTGCCGAGCGGCGAGACGTTCAGCCGCCGCCGGCAGTCGCGGAAGCGGTCGCGGTCGCGCGCTGCCATCTCGAACCAGGCGAGCAGGTGATGGGCGAAGACGATGGGCTGCGCGGTCTGCAGGTGCGTGAAGCCGGGCATGATCGTCTCCACATGGTTCCGCGCCAGCGCGACCAGCGCGGCCATCACGCTGGACAGCCGTTCGTCGATGGCGTCGATGCGGTCGCGCAGCCACAGGCGGATGTCCGTGGCCACTTGGTCGTTGCGCGAACGGCCGGTGTGCAGCTTCTTGCCGGCGTCGCCGACGAGCGCCGTCAAGCGCTGCTCGATGTTCATGTGGACATCCTCGAGCGCCGGGTCCCATGCAAAGCGGCCGGCGTCGATTTCTTCACGGATCGCCGCCAGTCCGTCGACGATGGCGCGGTGGTCCTCGGCGTCGAGGGCGCCGACCTCGAGCAGCATGTTGGCGTGGGCGATGGAGCCTTGGATGTCGTAGTGGTATAACCGCGAGTCGAAGTCCACGGAGGCGGTGAAGCGCGCCACGAACTCGTCCGTGGGCTCCGAGAAGCGACCGCCCCACAGGCTTGCGTTGGCAGGACGCGCCTTTTGCTCGCTCATGCAGGTTCGCTCAAGTCGCCGAAGCCGAGAGTATAGGGACGAACTGGCTTGCAACGAATCCGAATCGCCACGCGACGCAGCACGTTGGCGCTGGCGCAAGCGCGCGCCGTGGCGGAGCAACTGCGGGCTGTCGCGCCGGGCATCGAAGCGGAGCTCGTGGAGGTCTCCACCCAAGGCGACCGGCAAAGCGCCGCTGGCTCTGCTGTCAGCAAGGGCGCGTTCGTCGATGCGCTGGAGGAGGCCCTCGGCAGCGGCCAGGCGGACATCGCCGTTCACAGCATGAAGGACGTGCCGGCGACGCTGGCCGACGATTTCGCGCTGGCCGCGTTCGGACCGCGGGCGGATGCGCGGGAAGCGCTCGTCGGACGCGCCGGTGCGCCAAAGCGATCCTTGGGCGACCTGGCACCGGGAACCCGCGTCGGCACGTCGAGCGCACGCCGCCGCGCGCTGCTCGCGAGCATCAACCGCGGACTCGCCTTCGAACCCGTGCGCGGCAACGTGGACACCCGCCTGCGGCGCTTGGACGACGGCGATTGCGACGTGCTGCTGCTCGCCTGCGCCGGCTTGGACCGCCTCGACCTTGGCGGGCGAATCGCGCAGCGGATCGACTGCGACGTGCTGGTTCCGGCGCCTGGCCAAGGCGCACTCGCCGTCGAATACCTCGCCGAACGGCAGGACGTGGCGGCATTGGTCGCCGCTGGCGTGGCGCCGGAGGTCGGCCGCGACGTGGCCGCCGAGCGACGGCTCGTCGCCTGCCTCGAAGCCGATTGCGCGATGCCGCTCGGCGTCCACTGCATGGGGCGCGGCGACGAAGTGCGGCTGACCGCCGCCGCTGCCGATGCCGAAGGCGAGCGTCTGCTGCGCATCGAACTCGTCGGCGACGATGCCGCCGCGCTTGCCGACGAAGCCGCGCAGCGTCTGCTCGAATTGGGCGTGCGCGACCTGCTCGGCGCGGCGGCGCCATGAATGGCGTGACGCCGTGAATCCCGTGCGCGTCTGGATCGCCAGAACGGAGCCAGGGGCGCAGCGCCTCGCCGCGGCCTTGGCCGAGCGCGGCATCGCCGCGTTCAAGGCGCCGGTGCTGAACATCGCGCCGTGCCCGTCGATGGCGCCCGAGGGCCGCTTCGACTTCGTGCTGTTCGTCTCCGAGCACGCCATCGCCAACGCGGCGCGGTTCGGCTGGCTGAATGCGGACTGGCGGAACTGCCCCAGCGCCGCCATCGGCGTGGTCGGCGATTCGGCGCTGCGCCGCCACGGCGTCACGCCGTGCATGGCGCCGCCGCGTTCCGCGGCGGCAGTGATCGACCAACTGGACGCACCGCCGCCGAAGACGCTCATCGTCAAGGGCGAGGGCGGCAGCGACGCCCTGCAAGGATGGCTGCGCCGACAAGGCGGCGCGGTCGTCGAGTGGAACGTCTACCAGCGTCTGCCGGCGCGGCCAGACATCGCCGGCGAACGCATCGACGCGGTGGTGGTCGGCAGCGGCGAAGGCATGCGCGAGGTCGCTCGGCTCTGGCAGGACGCGGCGCGGGATCCTGCTGTTCCCGTACTGGTGCCGTCCGAGCGTGTGGCCGACATGGCGCGGAGGTTGGGCTTCGCCCAGACCGTTGCGACCCACGGCGCCAACGCGGACGCCGTCGTCACCGCGTTGGAAGGCCTAGGAGTTCCGAACGGAGGGAGTGCTGGCGCCAGCCGCCTCGCGCAAGAACAAGCATGAGCGATCTCCCAACATCCGAAGCAACGCCGAAGCCAGCCGCCGTGCCGGGGCCAAGCGCCGGTCCCGAGCCCGGCGCTCCCACGACCGAGACGCCTGCGCCGGCGGACAAGCCGCGCCCCGGACGCTTGCTTGCCGCTTTGGCGTTGCTGCTCGCGCTGGGCGCTGGCGGCGGGGCCGGCTATGCCGTTTGGCGCACTCAGGCCGCGGATGCGCGCGCCGCCGGCATCGATGCGACCTTCCGCGCCGAACTCGCCGCCCTGCAACAGCGCATGGACATGCAAGCCGCATCCGAGCGCGAAGAATGGAGTGGCGCGATGTCGCGCCTCGAAGCGCAGATCGCCACTGTCGGCGAAGAGCAAGCGGAGCTGCGCGCCGCCCTTGACGCCGTTGTCGAAGCGGAGGCTGGCCCGGTGGCGGCCGTGCCCGGCGCTTGGCGTCATGCGGAAGCCGAGTACCTGCTGCGCGTCGCCAACCGTCGGTTGCTTCTGGAGCGCGACCGGGCCGGCGCCAGAGACCTGCTCGCGCTTGCGGATCGCGTGCTTGCCGAGGGCGAGCGCTTTGCCTACCACGACGTGCGCGCACTCTTGGCGGAAGAAATCGCCGCCCTTGACGGCATGGCCGATGTGGACGTGCAAGGCATTTTCCTGCGCATCGAAGCGCTGAAGGACGCCATCGCTTCGCTGCCGCTGACTTTGCCTGGCTACGCCGCATCCAGCCGGGATCAAGCCGGTGCCGCTGCCTTGCCGCGCTCGATGCTGCAGACCCTTGGCGACCGCCTCGCCGGGTTGGTGCGTTTCCGCCGCCACGACGGCGAGCCGGTGCGGCCGCTGCTGCCGTCGCGCCAAGCGCAGCATCTCGAACTGCACTTGCGGCTGGCCTTCGACCGCGCCCAGCTGGCGGCGCTGCGCTACGACCCGGTGATTTACCGCGCCAGCTTGGAAGCGGCCCGCATCTGGCTTGAACGCTATGTCGATCAGCGTGCGGGTGCTTCGGCGAACATGGCCGCGCAGATCGACGCGCTCTTGACGGTGGATCTGCAAGCGCGGCTGCCCGACATCTCGCGCTCCTTGGCGAAGCTCCGCGAATTGCGCGATCGGCGCGACGCTGCGCAGGAGGACGGATGATCCGCTGGCCGTTGCTCGCCGTGGCGGCGCTGGCGCTCGGCGGCCTGCTCGCCGGCCTCATGTCGAGCGACCCTGGCTACGTGCTGATCGCGTTCCGGGACGCCACCTTGGAGACCAGCGTCTGGTTTGCCGCGGCGACTCTCGGCGCGGCTGCGCTGATGGTCTGGGCAGTTGCGTTTCTGCTGCGCAAGACGATGCGCAGCGCCAATGCGTTGGGCGTCTGGAATGCGTCCCGGCGGCAACGGTCGCTGCGCTCGAAGGCGCAGCAAGGCGCGATGCTGCTCGCCGAGGCACGCTGGCAGGAAGCGGTGAGGGCCCTGCCGGCGCCGGGCGAAGCGGAGACGTCGCTGCTCGACTGCTTCGCGGCTGCCCGGGCGGCCAACGAAGCCGGCGACGCGGCCATGCGCGACCGCATCCTGGAACGCGCGGTCGAGACGCACCCGGACGCCGCCTTCGTGGCCAAACTGATGCGCTCCGAGTTGCAGCAGGCGGGCGGCGAGTGGCGCGCCAGCGTGGAAACCTTGGAGGCGCTGCAAGCGAAGGCGCCGCGCCATCCGCTGGTCGCGGCGCGGCTTTTCCAAGCGCACCGGGCGCTCGGCGAATGGGATCGGGTGGCCGAACTGGCGCCGTCGCTGCCGGACGACTTGGACGCCGAAACGCAAGTCGCCATTTGGCGCAGCCGCATCGCGCGCATCGACGGCGACGACGCCGCCAAGCAGGCGCAGGCGGCGTGGAAGGCGGTGCCCAGGGCGCTCAAGGAGGACGAAGCGCTGGTCTTGGCCTACGTGGACGTGCTGGCGCGACACGATGCCAACGCCGAGGCCGAAGCGGTTCTTCGGCGCGGCATCAAGGGGCGCTGGCGGGATGCGTGGGCGCGGCGCTACGGCACCGTCGACGGCGAGGCCGAAGGGATGCTCGCGACGGCCAGGGCGTGGCTGAAGGAGCGCCCGGACAACGCCGATCTGCTGTTGACGCTGGGGCGTCTGGCCAAGCGCTGCGGCGACGCTTCCGGCGCCAAGGGCTACCTTCAGGCCAGTGTCGATTCGCAGCCGAGTGTGGAGGCCCTGCGCGAGCTCGGCGCACTGAGCGAAGCGCAAGGGGATGCAGCCGCCGCTGCTCGCTACTTTCGGCGCGCGCTGGAGACTTGAGGCGACGCGGCGCGAGTGGGGAGCAGGTCTAGATCAAAGGGCTTGCTGGAGGTTCGACGGCGGCACCTTGGCGCTCAGCGCCCGCCGCGCATGGACGCGAAGAACTCCTCGTTGGTCTTGGTTTCCTTCAGTTTGTCCACCATGAACTCGATGGCGGCGATGTCGTCCATGTCGTGCAGCAGCTTGCGCAGAATCCACACGCGCTGCAGGTCGTCCTCGGAGAGCAGCCGTTCTTCGCGGCGGGTGCCGGAACGGCGGATGTTGATGGCCGGCCAGACGCGCTTCTCCGCGATCTTGCGCTCGAGGTGGATTTCCAGGTTGCCGCGCCCCTTGAACTCCTCGTAGATCACCTCGTCCATCTTCGAGCCGGTGTCGATGAGCGCGGTGGCGATGATGGACAGGCTGCCGCCCTCCACGAAGTTGCGCGCCGCGCCGTAGAAGCGCTTCGGCCGCTCTAGGGCGTTGGCGTCCACGCCGCCGGTGAGCACCTTGCCGGAGGACGGCACGATGGTGTTGTAGGCGCGCGCCAGGCGGGTGATGGAGTCGAGCAGGATCACCACGTCCTTCTTGTTCTCGACCAGGCGCTTGGCCTTCTCGATGACCATTTCCGCCACCTGCACGTGGCGCGCCGGCGGTTCGTCGAAGGTGCTGGCGACCACTTCGCCGCGCACCATGCGGCGCATGTCGGTGACTTCCTCGGGGCGCTCGTCGATGAGCAGCACGATGAGCACCACGTCGCGGTTGTTGGCGGCGATGGAATCGGCGACGTTCTGCAGCATCAGCGTCTTGCCGGCCTTCGGGGGCGAGACGATCAGCGCCCGCTGGCCCTTGCCGATGGGGGCGATGAGGTCGACGATGCGCGAGGAGATGTCCTGGCTGGTGCCGTTGCCGCGTTCGAGGGTCAGCCGTTCGTCCGGGAAGTCCGGCGTCAGGTTCTCGAAGAGGATCTTCTGCTTCTTCGCCGCCGGTTCGGTGAAGTTCACCTCGTCGATCTTCAGCAGCGCGAAGTAGCGCTCGCCGCCGCCCTTGGGCGGGCGTATCTTGCCGGCGATGCCGTCGCCGGTGCGCAGGTTGAAGCGGCGGATCTGGTTCTGCGAGACGTAGATGTCGTCCGGCCCGGCGAGGTAGGAGCTGTCCGCCGATCGCAGGAAGCCGTAGCCGTCCGGCAGGATCTCCAGCGTGCCTTCGCCGTGGATGTCCTCGCCGTTGGTGGCCTGGCGGCGCAGAATCGCCGCCACGACTTCCTGCTTGCGCGAGCGCGCCAGGTTGTCGAGCCCCATCTCTCTGGCCATGTCCACCAGTTCGCCGACGGGTTTTCGTTTCAAGTCAGTCAGGTTCATGGATCGCCCTTTGGTGGCTGAACGCCGCCCCGGAGAGTGGGAGGCTTGGGAAGAGGGTAGGGAGGTTGTCGAATCGGCGCGGCGTCGGTGCGGCGCCGCATCCTCACTGCGCCGCTGTTCCACGACGCGCCAATACTAGCGCCGCGTCGGCGGTGGCGTCCACCGCCGACGTGCGGCCGGATTCAGATGTTGCTGTCAAGGAACGTGGCGAGTTGCGACTTGGAGAGTGCGCCGACCTTGGTGGCCTCCACTTCGCCGTTGCGGAACAGCATCAGCGTGGGGATGCCGCGGATGCCGTACTTCGGCGGCGTGGCCTGGTTGGCGTCGATGTCCAGCTTGCACACCTCGACGCGGCCGGCGTATTCCTCGGCGATTTCTTCGAGGATGGGCGCGATCATCTTGCAGGGCCCGCACCATTCGGCCCAGTAGTCGACAAGCACGGGCTTGTCGGCGCCGAGGACTTTGTCGTCCCAATCGGCGTCGCTGACGTGGTGGATGTGCTCCGACATGGCAACTCCTTGGATAGCTTGTGGGAAGATCAGGCGGGAGGGGATTCTACACCCGCGGCGGGAAGATCGGGGCGCGAACGCGCGAATGCCAGGGCCAGCGCATTCATGCGCCTTGCGCCGCGCCGGCCAGCTGCGCCGCCACGCGCAGCGCGAAGTACGTCAGGATGCCGTCCGCGCCGGCGCGCTTCATGCCGAGCAGGGACTCCGCGATCACCGCCTCGCCGAGCATTCCGCCGCCCACCGCGGCCATCAGCATGGCGTATTCGCCGCTCACCTGGTAGGCGAAGGTGGGCACGCCGAAGGCGTCCTTGACGCGGGCGACGACGTCCAGATAGGGCATGGCCGGCTTCACCATCACCATGTCCGCGCCTTCGTCGATGTCGAGTTCGATCTCGCGCAGCGCCTCGTCGCCGTTGGCCGGATCCATCTGGTAGGTGCGCTTGTCGCCTTGGCCGAGCGTGGCGGCCGAGCCCACGGCTTGGCGGAACGGCGCGTAGAAGGCGGAGGCGTACTTGGCGGAATAGGCCATGATCTGGGCGTGGTCGAACCCCGCCTCGTCCAGCCCCTCGCGGATGGCGCCGACCCGCCCGTCCATCATGTCCGAGGGCGCGATCACGTCGGCGCCGGCCGTGGCGCAGACGACCGCCTGCGCGACCAGCACCTCCACCGTCTCGTCGTTCAGCACATGCCCCTCGGCGTCGAGCAGGCCGTCGTGGCCGTGGGTGGTGTAGGGATCGAGCGCGGCATCGGTGACCACGCCGAGCTCCGGGCAGGCCTCCTTGACGGCGGCAACCGCCCGGGGAATCAACCCGTCCGCGTTGGTCGCCTCGGCGCCGTCGGGCGTCTTCTGCGTCGCCTCGACGTAGGGAAAGAGCGCCACCGCGGGAATGCCGAAGCCGGCGGCGAGCTTGGCGTCTCCCACCAGCTGGTCGATGCTCAGCCGCTCGATGCCCGGCATCGACGCCACCGGCTGCCGCTGGCCGCGGCCTTCGACGACGAACATCGGATAGATCAGGTCGTCCACCGTCAACGCGTTCTCGCGCACGAGGCGGCGCGAGAACTCCGCCCGACGATTGCGGCGCATGCGCGTTAGCGGATAGTGCATTGGAGGCGCCGGCGTTGCGCTCGACAGCGAGGCTCGAACCTAGACGTGCTTGGCGGGCTTGCGGCGCACGCGCACCGGGCCCTTCTTGCGATTCACTTCGAACGCGCCGGTCTTCTCGAGCAGATCGGAGAGCTTGCTGCAACCGTAGGTGCGCGGGTCGAAGTCGTGGTTGGTGGTGTGCAGGTGGCTGCCGATCGCAGACAGCGACACCCACTCTTCCTCCGCCGTGCGCATCGCGTCGAGCACGAGGGGAACGACTTTGGTATGCGGTTGCAGCGGGCGCGGGGGCGGCTGCGGTTCCGCCTTGGCGTGGCCTTCGGCGCTGGCCTCCTGCGTCTCCAGGTTCTCTAGGAAGATGAAACGCTTGCAGGCCCTGCGCAGCGATTCCGGCGTCTTCTGCTGGCCAATGCCGATCACTTCCAGCCCGCGTTCCCTGATGCGGCTCGCCAAGCGCGTGAAGTCGCTGTCCGACGACACCAGCACGAAGCCGTCCACATGGCCCGAATGCATGAGATCCATGGCATCGATCACCAAGGCGATGTCCGACGAGTTCTTGCCCTTCGTGTACGCCGGCTGGTGGTGCGGCTGCAAGGCGTGTTCTTGCAGGACGCCCCGCCAGGGGCGCAGCGAATCGGCGGCGAAGTCGCCGTAGATCCGGCGCACGGTGGCGTCGCCGAAGGTGGCGACTTCCTTGAAGACCGCGCCCGCCCAGCGCGGCGAGACGTTGTCCGCATCCACCAGCACCGCCAGGCGCTTGCCGCTCTGGATGCGAATGTCGTCCATGTTGCCGCTCACGTTCGCGCAAGGACTCCGGCCCGTCGCATCGCGTCATTGTGAACATGCCCGCTAGGCGCGGCAGGCTCTTGCGGCGAGACTTGACGAACGGAGTCCTTGGAGAGGCGATCCACGCGGTTGTTCGCTACCGTATCGAGTGGGTAGCGGCTCTTCTCGACGCGTGCGCCGTTGGCGGCTACTCCGCTTTCGCTTCGGCCGAGCCTTGGCGGCGCTGGCGCTTCTTCCTCGGCTTCTTGGTGATCGCCCGGGCGGCGGCCTGGTCCGGCAGCGCTTCGACATAGCGCTTGCCCTGGCTGGCGATCTGCTTCTTGCCTCTCGACGCCGAGGAGAGAAGACCTGCGCGGATGGCGTTGTTCAGCGTGCTCGAGGCATTGGCGAACTTGCGCTGATCGGCTTCGGCGTTGAGCTTGTTGATGTCGCCGGTGGTGAATAGCCGCATGTCGCGGTGCTGCGTGAGGTAGTAGGCGTAGCAGGCCACGCGCTCGACGTCGGTAGTCGGTTGCTTCTGTGAGAGGAACGCCTTGGGCGTCGGGGTTCCGGCGGGGGCAGGCCGCGCGGCGGGCGAGCGGGCTGGCGCTGCGGCGCGCTTGCCGGCTTTCGGGGCGGCTGGCGCTGGGGCGTCCGGCGGCGGAGCGGCTGGCACGGGGGCGTCGTTGAACCCGAAGAAGGCGCCAATCGTGACATACGCCCGCTCCCGGAGACCCGTCTCCAAGGGCAGCATCACGTCGACGACCTGCTGAAACGCAGCGTACAGGCGCTGCTCGTCGGAAGGCCGGGGATCAGCCATGGTTCGCGTCTCCAAAGTAGCGAAGCACACATTATAACCGCGCCTCGCCACCGTTGTTCAACGGTTTGTTCAGGCGTCTTGGACGTGTCGGCATCGACACGGACGCGCCCTTGCAATCGCGCGCGCAACTCGGTTGACTTGACGCTTTGCGAACAAGCGAACAAGCGGGGGAACGCGATGAAGTTCGGCATCTTCTACGAGCACCAGCTGCCACGGCCCTGGCAGGAGGGCGACGAGCAGAAGCTCTTCAACGACGCGCTGGAGCAGGTCGAGGTGGCGGACCGCCTCGGCATCGACTTCGCCTGGGAGGTGGAGCACCACTTTCTGGAGGAGTACTCGCACTCCTCGGCGCCGGAGGTGTTCCTGGCAGCGTGTTCCCAGCGCACGAAGAACATCCGCCTCGGGCAGGGCATTCGGCAAGTGATTCCCGGCTACAACCATCCGGCGCGCACGGCGGAAGTGATCGCCACGCTGGATCTCGTCTCCAACGGGCGCGTGGAGTTCGGCACCGGCGAATCCTCGGCGGAGCTCGAACTCGGCGGCTTCCGCGTGCCGGTGGAGCAGAAGCGCAAGATCTTCATGGAGTCCGTCGAGCAGATCTGCAACATGCTGGCGATGGATCCCTACCCCGGCTACAAGGGCCAGTACTTCGAGATGCCCTGCCGCAACATCGTGCCGAAGCCGGTGCAGCGCCCGCATCCGCCGCTGTGGGTCGCCTGCTCGCAGCGCGAGACCATCCGCATGGCGGCGCGCCTCGGCATCGGCGCCCTCACCTTCGCGTTCGTCGATCCGAGCGAGGCCACGGAGTGGGTCGAGGAGTACTACGGCATCATCAAGTCGGACGCCTGCGTGCCGATCGGCCACGCCATCAATCCGAACATTTGCATGGTGTCGAGCTTTTCCTGCCATCAGGATCGGGAAGAAGCGGTGCGGCGCGGCCTTGCCGGCTTCGAGTTCTTCGGCTTCGCGCTAGGCAGCCTCTACGCCTTCGGCGAGCACAAGCCGGGGCGGACCGATCTCTGGAAGCAGTTCGAGGCGCTGCGCGACGCCAAGCAGGAGACGACGGACATCACGCAGTCGCTGTCGGGCAGCCGCGGCGGCATCGGCACGCCGGACGACTTGCGCGAGCATCTGCGGAAATTCGAGGCCTGCAACGTCGATCAAGTGACGTTCATCCAGCAGGCCGGGCGCAACAAGCACGAGCACATCTGCGAGGCGCTCGAACTGTTCGCCGCCGAGGTGATGCCGGAGTTCAAGGAGCGGGAAGCGGAGCGGGAACGCAAGAAGATGGCCGAACTCGCGCCGTATCTGGAAGCCGCCATGGCGCGCAAGGTGGAGATGGCGGAACTCGGAGACGACGAGATTCCGATCTTCCAGTCGCTCGGCCGCAAGGTCTCCGAAGAGTCGAAGAAGGAAGAGTCGATCTACGAGCGCCCGGCGGCGGCCGCCGCTGGCTGAACGGGCGGGCGGAGCCGTCGCTTCGGTTACGCTCGCTCGAAGTAGCGATCTGCGTGCGGGCGCCTAGCCAGGGTGCCCGAAACGCGCTTCGTTGATGCGCGTCAGCAAGTCCATGGCGTGCAGCGATTCGGCCTTGTCGTACTGCGGGCAGACGCGCAGGCCGGCGGCGAGGCAGCGATGCACGGCTTGCGCTTGGTAGAGGAAGCCGTGTTGATTCGGAAAGGCCGTCGCCAGGCCGACCGCGCTTGGCAGCGGATATTCGTAGCGGGTGACCGGCGCCGGCGCATTGCGCGTTCGATAGCGCGACGGCACGCCGCCGGCCGGCGGCACGCGAATGGTCAGCGCGGTCGGGCAGTGCGCCGGCTGCTCCAAGGTGAGGCGTCCCGTCCGGCCGACGATCTCCGTCACTTCCGCGAGTTCGCTGTTGAAGGGCGGAAACGTGAGCACCGCGGCGCGGTCTTCGGCGTATTCCACCACCGCCGCGCCTGAACGCCGCCCCGTGGCGACGATCGTCTTCGGTTCGGCGTCGGCGCCGAATGCCAGCGGCGCCGCCTGAATGGTGTAGATGGGGTCGAAGAAATCGGACTGCACCAGCGTCGGCTCGCCGATCACGCCGTCCTCGATGGCCTTGCGGGCGTGCTCGACGGCAGGAAAGAAGCGCGTCCACATCGCATCCTGAAGCATCACCCTCTGCCGCGCGGCAGCGGCGTACATGGCGCGCGCGTCGGCGATGTTCTCCGCCAGGGGCTTCTCGCAGAGCACGTGCTTGCCAGCCTCGATGGCCAACAGGCTGTGCGCCTTGTGCAGCCGCGTGATGGTGCCGACGTAGACGATGTCCACGTCGGACGCGACCATCTCCGCATAGCCGTCCTCGCCGCCGTAGGCGGATTCGATGCCGAACCGCGCCGCGAACTGCTGCGCGCGTTCGGCGCTGCGCGCCGCCACGGCCGTGACTTCCGCGCCAGCGCACTCGCGCAGGCAGCCCACCCACTGCGCCGAGATCGAGCCGGTTCCCAGAATGCCCCAGCGCAGCGGAAACGCCACGTCCTCGGCTGCCGCGAGGCCACGGCGCACATCCAGCGGGGTCTCTGCCGATTCGGCCATGTTTCTGCCAGTGCTATGCGTCGCCTTCTACCGTAACACCTTCGGTATTGAGGGCGACCGGCGACTCAGTGGATGGGTGTGCGACAGATCTTTGGTAAGTGAACACTCCGGCGGGGGTGTTCGGTGGCGTTTTGGCTGGTGGCGGGGGGCGTTGTTGAGCCGACCGCGGGCCGCCTACTCTTGGGTTTTGCGAAGACCAAGGGCAAGGAGGCCCGCGATGGCGAAGAGGACTGTCGGCGATTGGGACGGGGAAGGCAAGAGGGAGGCGGGAGCTGCGGCGCTGGACGAGGCGCCGTCGGCGCTGTCGAAGTCGATGGCGGCGCAGGCGAAGGAGCTGGCGGCGAGGCTGATGGAGTCCGGGTCGTCGGCGCCGCGCGTGGACGGCCTGGTTCGGGAGGCGGTGCTGGAGGCGGCCCGCCGGGGTCTGGAGGAGGCGGCGGAGGGCGACCGTTCGGACTGCGGCGCGGCGAACGCGCCGCGGTGCTGCCGCGGCCGGATGCGCTACGCGGGTCGGGAGCGGTCGGCGACGGAGACGGCGCTGGGCAGGGATCGGCTGGCGATGGGGCGCTACGTTTGCCTGTCCTGCGGGAAGAGCGCGCGTCCGCGGGCGTCGCGCCTGGACGTCGAGGGTCGATGACGCCGACGGCGCGGCGGATGGCGAGCGAGCTGGGGTCGGCGTGCTGCTACGGGGAGGCGGACCGGCTGCTGAACGTGGTGGCCGGGGTGAACTTCGGGGCGAAGCGGGTGGAGCGGACGACGCGGCTGGTTGGCGACGACCTGGAGCGGTGGCGGACGGAGTGGCTGTCGGGATCGATCACGGTCGTCGGCGGGGACGGGGAGGCGTGGAACGACGCGTCGTTCGACGGGTCTGTGGTTCGCAAGCCATTGAAGGAAGGACAGATTCTGTGCGTGGGACTGGACGGCACGGGAGTTCCGGCGCTGCCGTCGGAGACGGCAGGGCGGAAGGGGAAGGACGGCGGGCGGGCGACGACGAGGGAAGCGAAGGTGGGCGCCATCTGGGTGGTCGAGCCGGACGGCGAAGGCGGGACGCGGCTGGCGAAGGACTCGGCGTGGTTTTTCGCGGCGATCGAGAGCGCGGCGGACGACGCGCAGGGCGACTCGCCGGTGGCGCGGCGGCTGCTGCGCGAACTGGCGGCGCTGGGCTTCGCGCCGGAGGACGTCGGCGTGGCGCTGGGCGACGGCGCGGACTGGCTGCGGCGGCTGTACGGGGAGTGGTTCCCGAACGCGGTCCGGATCGTGGACTTCTTCCATGCCGCGGAATACCTGTGGGCGGCCGCGCAGGCCCGCCACCGGAACGATCCGAAGGCCGCGAAGCGGTGGGCGGAGAAGCAGTGCCGGCGGCTCGAGGCGGGGCGGATGGACGACGTGCTGGCGGCGCTGCGCCGTCCCGGCGCGGGAGCCGAGGAACGCGACAAGGCGATCCGCTACCTGTCCGAGCGGCGGGGCCAGATGCGCTACGACGAGTACCGCTCGCTCGGCCTGCCGATCGGTTCGGGGCGCGTCGAGGCGGCCTGCAAGACGGTGGTGGGGCGGCGCATGAAATGCACCGGCATGCGCTGGACGGTGGCCGGCGCCAACCCCGTGCTCTGGGTGCGCTGCGCCCTCCTCAGCGGCTGGTTCGACGACTACTGGGAGCACCGCCTTCGGAAGGCGGCGTGAGGCGCTGGTGGCCAATTACCAAAGATTTGTCGCACACCCCCCAGGACGTGACGTTCGTCAAGCGGCGGATTGCGCCAATGCGGTCAGCGCCTTGCGCAGCTCCACGGTCGCCAGCGTGTCGCGTTCGCAGTAGGCGCGGAGGTCTGCAAAGGTCTGTTGGCGTTGGGTGCCGTCGTCGCTGGCCAAGGCGCGTTGGTAGCGTGCGGCGGCCAAGTTGCCGTCGGTGACGGCCAAGTCGTCGTAGCCTATGTCCGGCGCCACGTTCTTTATGGAGAAGGAGCCGCGGAAATCCGGGTGGTAGAAGCAGTTGCGCACCACCGGCAGCAAGTCGAACAGCCGTTCCTGGAGTGCGGCAAGCGCAGCCGCGTGACGCGGAACCGCCGCCGCCAACACTCGCAGCATCCGTCGTTCATAGCCCGAATAGACGCAGACGGTTCCCTCCTGCCCAACGGCGGCGAGCAGGCGCTCGGTCAGCATGGGCCGCGGGTCGTCGGCGGTTTCGTGCAGATAGGCCGCGTGGTCGGGCGGCTGGCCCTCCCGTTCGGTATGTACGGAGAAGAGGAAGGGAACAGGGGCGTAAGGTCGCGTGCCGGCGAAGCGGGGCACCGCCGGGGCGAAAGCCTCGAAATCCAGATGCCGCACCGGCGGCTTGATGGCGGCGAGCGCTTTGCTCAAGTCGCCATGCACTTGCCTGCGCCCTTGCCGCACCGCCGTGCGCACGACCCGCTGCAAGGGGCTTAGAGGGAAGTCCTCCGGGACGTCCCTCACTTCCTCAATGCCGGCGGCCTGCAAATCCGCCCGGCGCTCGCGCCGAAGCCGAGGCAGTTCGCCAATGCCGTGGTCGGGCCGAGTGGCATTGCGGGTGCAGTGCGCGTGGTAGGGGCAGCGATAGGGCGTGAAGCAATGGTCGCCCGGCGCGATGTCCGGCGCATCGGACTGGGCGAGCACGGCCCGCATCGCCTCCGTCTCTTCGCCAATGCCCTCTTGCAACGCTACGGCTTCGTCGAAGACCGGATGCAGCTTGAACAGCGCGTCGACATCCAGCCGAACGCCGTCGTACACATAGCCCCGGTTCAGGGTGAGCACTCCGGCATCGCGCACGTCCAGCCCCGCGCCCCGCAGCACCCACAACTGCACGGCCACGTCCTGAATGAAGAGATCCTTGAGATTGACGGTGGACTTGACCTCCACCAACCGCCAACCGCCCTCCGGCAGCCGCTCCAGCACATCCGGGCGGGCGAAGACATGCCGATGCTCAAAGGCTGCCTCGAAGAGCGCCGGGGCGGTGTTCGCCTCAATGAGCCGCTGCGTTTCCGCCAACGCTTCTGCTACATGGTGGTGGTCGTGGGCGACCAAGTGACCGCCGGGATAGCGCCGGCAAGCCAGATCGCCCACCTCGTGCCCGGTGTCGAAGATGAGTTGCAGCGTCTCGCTGATCGGGGTGGCTAGCTCATGCGTGTGGAACTGGTGCCACAGACGAAGGTGGCACTGCTTGCCGTTCAGGTAGGTGGACTTGGAGAGGCGGGGAGTCAGGCCGGGCTCCATTTATTCGGGTCTCGGTCTCCGGCATCTCTGGCAGCCCACTCTCTCAAGTAGCCCGCAAATGTGCGGCCAATGTCCGATCCATCTTTCTCGATAGTTGCTGCGAACTGGTTGAAGTCGATCGTGGTCATCTTCGGGCACTTGGGTTGTACATACACCAACTCCAGACATGGCCAAGTCGTCCTATCCGCTACTTTGTAGCCTTTCACATTTGAGGGAGTGTCTTGACATTCGACCAGCCCAAGTTCTGAGAGAAAATACAGAAGATGAGCGTACTTTTTCTTTTGGTCTGTGGCGCGAGCAATTTCTACAGTACCGCAGACCAGACTCTTGAGACCCACTTCAGCAGCTTGGCAAAGATCTCTGACTTGCTTTTCATTCCTAGAGGCCATGTCTGTTTTGAGTTCGACAAGAAACGCTCGTCCTGCAGGTTCACCCTCTTCTCTTGCTACTGCGAGGAAATCAACATTGATGGACTGGGCGGTAGTGTCGCCCCGATACGCTGGCAAGAGCGACTTCTTGATCGGGAATTCAGGGATCAGGCGCAAGTTGCTGGTACCAAACCGCTTCTCCAGAACCTCGGGCAAGAACAGCGCAAACAGAATGTCCGCCCGGCGTTCCAGCTGATAGGCCGGCAAGTGGCGCCACCTGTCCAGCAGGCAGAGGACGCCCTCAAGGGAGATTTCACTGTTCTTGCTGTCGTCGCCAGACATGATCGTCCTCCGGGCACCAACCCGCACTCGCTGAAGTAGTTGAGGAGTGTAACGCCCAAGAGGCTGGCGAGGCAAGAGGCGGTGAGGAGTCGGGTGTGCGACAGATCTTTGGTAAGTGACCACTTCGGGGTGGCATGGAGTTGGAGTGCCACCGTGGTTCGCAAGCCGTTGAAGGAAGGACAGATTCTGTGCGTGGGACTGGACGGCACGGGAGTTCCGGCGCTGCCGTCGGAGACGGCGGGGCGGAATGGGAAGGACGGCGCGAACCCGACGGGTTCGCCGCGGGCGACGACGAGGGAAGCGAAGGTGGGCGCCATCTGGGTGGTCGAGCCGGACGGCGAAGGCGGGACGCGGCTGGCTGAGGACTCGGCGTGGTACTTCGCGGCGATCGAGAGCGCGGGGGACGACGCGCGGGGCGACTCGCCGGTGGCGCGGCGGCTGCTGCGCGAACTGGCGGCGCTGGGATTCGCGCCGGAGAACGTCGGCGTGGCGCTGGGCGACGGCGCGGACTGGCTGCGGCGGCTGTACGGGACGTGGTTCCCGAACGCCGTGCGCATCGTGGACTTCTTCCACGCCGCGGAGTACCTGTGGGCGGCGGCGCGGGGCCGCCACGGGGACGACGCGAAGGCCGCGAAGCGGTGGGCGGAGAAGCAGTGCCGGCGGCTCGAGGCGGGGCGGATGGACGACGTGCTGGCGGCGCTGCGCAAGCCCGGCGCGGGCGCCGGGGAACGCGCCAAGGCGGTCCGCTGCCTGTCCGAGCGGCGCGGCCAGATGCGCTACGCCGAGTACCGCTCGCTCGGCCTGCCGATCGGTTCGGGGCGCGTCGAGGCGGCCTGCAAGACGGTGGTGGGAAGGCGCATGAAATGCACCGGCATGCGCTGGACGGTGGCCGGCGCAAACTCCGTGCTCTGGGTGCGCTGCGCCCGCCTCGGCGGCTGGTTCGACGACTACTGGGAACACCGCCACAGGCAGGCCGCGTGAAAACGTTGGCGACCACTCACCCAAATTTGTCGCACACCCTCAGTGGATCTCCAACGCCAGCGCCTCGTAGCCGGCGTCGCGCATCGCCTTGGCCACGGCATCGGTGCCGTCCGGGCACAGCGCCACCATCGAGCCGCCGCAGCCGCCGCCGGTGAGCTTCGCGCCGGCCGCGCCGGAGGCGCGGGCGATTTCCACCAGCTCCTCCAGCTGCCGCGTGGAAACCTGCAAGGCGTTCAGGTAGCCGTGGCACAAGTTCATGATCTCGCCCAGCTCTTCGAGCTCGCCGTCCCGGGCGGCGCCGGCCCCGGCCTGCACCAAGGCGTCGATCTGGTCGAAGATGCCCTCGTAGCGGCGGCGGTTGCGGCGCCAGGCAGCGGCCACGGTCGCCACGCTGGTCGCCGTCAGGCTCTCCTTTCCCGACATCCCCAGCACCAGCGGCAGGGGCTTGCCGAGCGCCAGTTCCTCGAAGTGCGCCGGTTCGTCGTCGCGGGCGGCCTGGTAGAGCATCGTGGCGCCGTAGGTGGCCAGCGTGTTGTCCACCCCGGACGGCGTGCCGTGGGCGGCTTGTTCGCAGGCGAAGGCGAAGGCGTTGACCTCCTCCGCGCCAAGCCCCAGGCCGAAGTGCGAGTCCAAGGCGCGGATGATGCTCACCGCCAGCGCCGACGAGCCGCCGAGGCCGACTGCCCGCGGCACGTTTGGGAAGACCTCTATGGTCATGGCGCGGTCCGCAAGACGCAGACGTTTCAGCAGCAGCGCCAGGATGCCGGCCGCGCCGGTGGGGTGTTCGTCGGTCGGCGGCACGCGCTGCGCCACGCCCCAGCGCGGAATGAGCAGCGTGATGCCGGCGGCGGCGTCCACCACCCGCGCTTCCACGGCCAGCGGAATGGGCGCGGCCAGCGCCGAGCGGCCGTAGACGACTGCGTGTTCGCCCAGCAGGATGACCTTGCCGCAGGCCGAACTGCGCGGCTCGGCTTCCTCGGACGGCGCCTCGCTGCGCCCGTAGATGCGCGCCCGCGCGAAGTGGCGCGCCACTTCCTGGGCCTTCCATACCTTGATGTCGCCGCTCTCCACCAGCGCGTCGACGACGTCGTCGAACAGATGCTCCGGCACGTTGGCGGCCGAGGCGACGCTGCGCGCGTGCAGGGTCATGTGGTTCTGCTGGATGCCCGCGGTGGCGAGCGAGCGCAAGGCGGCGTAGTTCTGCGCGAGGCCCACGGCGCCCATCACCGCGGCCAGTTCGGTGCCCTTCGGCGAGCCCAGCAGGCGGTGGTTCAGGCGCACGGTGGGGTTGGTCTCGAGGGAACCGCCCACGGTGCCGACCTTCATCGGCATCTCGATCTCGCCCACGAGGTCGCCGTCCGAATTGGCATGCCAGCGGGTCAGCGCGCGGTAGCGGCCATCGCGCGCGGCATAGGCGTGCGCCGCCGCTTCGATGGCGCGGAAGTCGTTGCCGGTGGCGATGGCCACGGCGTCGACGCCGTTCATGATGCCCTTGTTGTGTGTGGCGGCGCGGTACGGGTCGACCAGCGCCAAGTCGTTCGCCAAAACGATGCCGTCGCGCACCTCGGCGCCGGAGAAGCCCTTCATGGCGAGGTTCTGCTGCGGAATGGAAACCTGGGCGCGAACCAGTGCGCGGTCGGTGAGATTGGAGAGGATGCGCAGGAAGACCTTGCCGCCGGTGATGGACTCCACGAGGCTCGCCACGCCCTCGCACATGCCGTTGACGATGTTGGCGCCCATGGCGTCGCAGGTGTCCACCAAGAGATGCAGCACCAGCATGTCGCGGGTCGCCGCTTGCGGATCGCCGCCCTCCGGCGCCCGGTGGCAGAACGCCTCGATGCCGCAAGCGCCGCCGCCCCGGGCGACCATCTTCGGATGCAGGCTGTTGGCGAGGTTGAGGATCTCCTGTTCGCGCTCGAGCAGCGCCCGGCGCGCGCCTTCGGCATCGGCGACGTTGACGACCTGCACCTGGCCGATAAGCACCGGATCGGTGACTTGCGTGCGGTAGCCGCCGGAGAGCCGAGCCGTGCGCGCCGCGCCCGACAAGCCGGCGACGATGGACGGCTCCTCGACGCACAGCGGCACCACGTAGTCGCGGCCGTCGATGAGGAAGTTCAGGCCGATGCCCAGGGGCAGGCCGAACACGCCGACCACGTTCTCGATCATCTTGTCGGCGACGTCGCGCTTCAGGGCATGGTCGCCGGAACGCAGCGCGTGCAGGTCGTCGTCCGAGATCAGTCCGCGCTCGTGCAGCGCGGTCAGGCGATCCTCCACGCGCATCTTGAAGAAGCTGGGAATGCGCGAACCGGCGCGGGCGTCAGCCTTGTTCGTTGCTGCGGACATCGAGCCCATCGGGCGAAAACTCCATGTTTAGCACAATCAAGCCGGCGCTCTCGACCTCGCGCGCGAACGCCGCTGAGTCGTCGGCCGATGTCGACGCCGCGAAGCCAGTGTCGCCTCCGCCGGCGCCGCACGGCTTGTAGGCGACGCCGCAGCGGGCGGCGATCCGCGCGGCGCGACGGTGGCCCTCGCCGAAGACGCCGATGCCGGCGGCGCGGTCCATGCGTTCCAGCGCCTGCGCATATTCGCGCAATGCGGCCACGAAGGAATCCGCATTTCCCGTGCAATCGGCCACCTCCTGGGCGGCGTCGACCAGCTCCGCCAGCGCCCGTGGCTGCGCTTCTCGGCGCGTGCGCCACGCATTGAAGCGGGCGACCAGCTCCTGGGTGCGCGAGCTCGTCTGGCAGAACACGAAGACGACGTGCAGTCCCTGGGGCAGCCGCGCCGGGGCGATGCGCCGCTCCTGGAAGCGAATCACGCCGCCGGTCGTCGCCGCCGCCACGTCGAGACCGCTGCCGCCGCCTTGGAAGGCCGCGTGAATGTCGTAGAGGGCGTCGAGCGTCGGCATGTCGCCGCCGAGGGCCGCCAACGCCCCGGCCAAGGCGACCACCGTGGCGGCGCTGGAACCAACGCCGAGCTTGACGCCGGCGTGGAAGCAGGGCGACGAATCCACGGCGACGTGCAGATGCGCCGGCATCGCTTCGGCCGGCAGGACGCGCCGGGCGATGCCGGCCAACGTGGTCGGCGGAGCGCGCAGCACCTCCGCGCGGGAGAGCGCCGCCTGCGCCTCGAAGCCGGTGCTGGCGAACTGCCAACCGCCGCTGCAACGCGGCGTCACCGTGCAGGTGACGCGCCGGTCCATCGCCGCCACCAGCGCCGGGGCGTCGACGAGCACCGCGTATTCGCCGCTCAGCACCAGTTTGCCAGGCGCCGACGCCACGACGGCGGCACGGCTCATCCTGCCCGGCTACCCAACATCCGCATCGCTCGCCTCGACGCAGCGCGCCGCGCCGCCGATGCCGCTCCTGATCACGCGCAGCACGCCCGGCACCTGGGCCAGTGCGTTCGTTACCGCGCCGGCTTGCCCGGGGCCGCACACCGCCTTCACTTGCGGCCCGGCGTCAATGGTGCAGAACACGCTCGCTCCGGCGTCCTGCAAGCGGCGCACGGCGTCGATGCAGGCCAGCGTCGCCGCTTTCCAGTACACGAGCGCTGGCTGCGTGGCGAGCATCACGGCGTGCATCTTGAAGCAGCTGTGCTCGGCGACCGTCGCCAGGGCGTCGAAATCCCGGGCGACGACGGCCTGCCGCGCAGCCTCGAAGTCGCTGCCGGTGGATTCCACCCAGGCGCCGTAGAAGGGCGAACTGCGCCGCGACTGCTCCATGCCGACGTTCGACGAAGTGCCCTTGGCGACCTCCGACACCACCGCCACGACGACCTCCAGCGGCCAAGCCTCCTTCGCGAGCACCGCGGAGGATGCCCACTCGCCATCGTCGCCGGCGGGCGCGAGCGCCGCGAATCCGCCGACGACGGAACGCGCCGCCGATGCCGAAGCGCGCCTTGCCCAGACGCTGCGTTCCCGAATGGACAAGCCGAGCGCGAAGGCGCCGTCGACGGCGGTGACCAGCGCCGCGAATCCCGATGCCGAGGAGGCCAGCCCGGCGCTGGTGGGGAAATCGTTGCAGGTGGTTACGGAAATGGGCGGCAGGTCCCACGCGCGCCGCATCTCGGTGAGCAATCCAGCGATGCGCGCATCCGTCGCCGGCCGGCCGTTGACGCGCAGTTCGTCCCGCTCGGCGGCGGCGACCACCGTGCGCGTGGCAAGGGCCGAGAGGGCGATGGACAGGGACGGCGTGGCCGGCGTGTTTTCCCGCCGCGCGTTGTCGGCCTCCGGCTGCTTGCCCCAGTACTTGACGAGGGCGACGTTCGGATGCGCGATCGCCGTTGCCGTCATGGCGTCGCGCCGTCGCCGGGCGCTGGCAGGGTGCGGCGCAGCAGCTCGTATTCCTTGTAGGACGCCGGCGCCAGCCGTTCCAGACACTGTTCGCGCAGCGCCTCGGAGACCGCGAGCTCGCACTTCTGGCGTTGTTCGTCGCGGGTTTGGTCGTAGCGCTGCTGCGCGGTGCAGGCGCTGGCCAGGACGCCGACGACGGCGATGGAACGCAAGAGCCTAGTCAAGCCGCCACTCCTTGCAGATCACGGTCACGACGCGGCCGGCGCGCTCCGCCACGACGCGCCCGGGCGCGGCGCCGATCGCCGTTTGCCGCCAGCGCGAGAGGCGGATCGTCCAGCCGGACTGCTCGAAGCGCGCGAGATTCCCCTCGCCGTCGCGCTGCTCGGCCGCTGCGGCCAGGGAAGGATCCACGCGCCCGCGCACCCAATGGCGGAGCGCCGCCACCGGCACCGCCCAGCCGAGCGTCTGCTCCATCAAGGCGTCGATGTCCACGCCGCTCGTGACGTTGCCGCGCGCATCGCGCAGGCTTGCCGTGGCGCCGTCGCCGAACAGGAGCGCACGGCCTTGGCCAAACGCGCCCCAGAACTCGATGCGAAAGCGCTCGCCGGCCTGCTGCCAATCGAATGACGTGGAAAGTGCTCTCACGCGAGAGCGCTCCCCATGTGCTTCGGCCGAGGGCTCTTTGAGGCCAATTCGCCCGCGCAGTCGGAAATCGGCGTCTTGGAGCTGCGCTTGCCGGGTGGCGGCGCAGCCGAGGGCGAACAGCATCGGCAGCAAGGCGAGCGCAAGGAGGCAAGTCGAAGCCCACGTCTTGGGCGGGAGATGGAGGTGCCCATTGATGCCCACCGAGGAGGCCCCTGCTGTCCGACGCGCCGAGGCCCACTCGTTCCATCGCACGCCGCGAAGCCGCCGGCACGTCTGGTTGCTATGCTTGACCATGCAGCCAGTTTAGCCGTTCGATGCGGTACGAACGTGCGCGTTCCGAACGCGCAAGCGTTGCCGTTGGCGGCACAAGCCGCTGTGCTCGAAGGGATTACTGATGGCGCTTTCCGCAACCATGGTCGCCAAGCTCGCCGGCCTTGCCGAGCGGCACGAAGAGCTGGCGGCGCTGCTTGCCGACCCGGGCGTGGTCGCCGACCGCGAGCGCTTCGCCGGCTTGTCGCGGGAGTACGCGGAGCTGTCGCCGCTGGTGGCGGCGTATCAGGAACATCGGAAAGCGGCGGACGATCTCGACGAGGCGCAGAGTCTGCTGGCGGACGACGACGCCGCCATCCGCGAACTCGCCCAGGAAGACGCCGCGCAGTTGCGCGAACGGCTTGGCGGCATCGAAAGCGAACTGCGCCGCCTGCTCGTTCCCGTCGATCCGAACGACGAACGCAACGTCTTCCTGGAGATCCGCGCCGGCACCGGCGGCGACGAGGCGGCCATCTTCGCTGGCGACCTGTACCGCATGTACGCCCGCTTCGCCGAGAACGAGCGCTGGCGGCTGGACGTCCTGAACGCGCGCGCCGGGGAACACGGCGGCTACAAGGAGATCATCGCCCGCATCGACGGCCAGCGCGTCTACAGCCGCTTGAAGTTCGAGTCCGGCGCCCACCGCGTGCAGCGCGTGCCGGAGACGGAAAGCCAAGGCCGCATCCACACCTCCGCCTGCACCGTCGCCGTGCTGCCGGAGCAGGACGCCATCGAAGACGTGGACATCGCCAAGGAGGACATCCGTGTCGACACCTACCGCTCCTCCGGCGCCGGCGGCCAACACGTCAACAAGACGGACTCCGCAGTGCGCCTGACCCATTTGCCGAGCGGCATCGTCGTCGAATGCCAGGACGAGCGCTCGCAGTTGAAGAACCGCTCCCGCGCCATGCAGCTCCTCCACGCCAAGCTGCTGGACACGGCGCAGACCGAACAGCGCACGGAGCAGAGCGAGGCGCGGCGCTCGCTGGTCGGCAGCGGCGACCGCTCGGAACGCATCCGCACCTACAACTTCCCCCAGGGCCGGGTCACCGACCACCGCATCGGCCTGACGCTCTACAAGCTCGACGAAGTGGTTGGCGGGCGACTCGACCTGCTGGTCGGCCCGCTCACCCAGGAACACCAGGCGGACGAACTGAAGAAGCTCGGCGACGATGACGCTGATTGACGGCGGCGCGGAAGGGAACGGGTGCGCTCTCGGCGTGGCCGCGGCGCCGGCCACCATCGGCGACTGCACGGCCCTCGCCAGAGCGCGATTGCCGGCGTTCGAGGCGGACCTGCTCGCCGGCGAGGCGCTTGGCGTGTCGCGGGCGACACTCCTTGCCTTTCCGGAGCGCACGGTCGAAGACGCGGCGCGCGTACGGCTTGAGCGCTGGTTGGAACGGCGCGTGGCTGGCGAGCCGGTGGCGTACATCCTGCGCCGACGGGGCTTCTGGGGCCTTGACCTCGAGGTCACGCCGGATGCGCTGATTCCGCGCCCGGACACCGAAACGCTGGTCGCCGCCGCGTTGCCGCTGATCGGCCCAAGCGACCGCGTGCTGGACGTCGGCACCGGCAGCGGCGCCGTCGCCTTGGCCATCGCCAAGGAACGCCCGGGCGCTGCGGTCACCGCCACCGACATCGACCCGCGCTGCGTCGCGCTGTGCCGGCGAAACGCCCGCCGCCTAGGTCTCGACGTGCGCACGGTCGTCGCCGACTGTCTCGACGGCGTCGATGGACGTTTCCACGCCATCGTCAGCAATCCACCCTATGTCGCCGCCGCCGGTCCGCACCTGCGGCGCGGCGACCTGCGCTTCGAGCCGAGGAGGGCGGTGGTGGGCGGCGCCGACGGCTTGGCATTCTTCCGGCGGCTGATCCCCGATGCGCGCGCGCATCTGCTGGCCGGGGGATGGCTGGCGCTGGAACACGGCTGCGGGCAGGGCCCGGCGGTGCGGCGGCTGCTCGGCGAGCACGGCTTTGCGGAGGCATCGACGCACTTGGACATCGAAGACCGCCCGCGCGCGACGGTGGCGCGCTTGGGGCGTGGGGGGAGCGAGGCGTGAACGACGAACAGTTGCTGCGCTACAGCCGCCAGATCATGCTGCCGGAGTTCGACATCGCCGGCCAGGAGGCGTTGCTGAACGCGAATGCGCTGGTGGTCGGCCTCGGCGGCCTGGGCTCCCCAGCGGCGCTGTATCTGGCCGCCGCCGGCGTTGGCGCATTGACGCTGGCGGACCACGACGTCGTGGAGATCACCAATCTGCAACGGCAGATCATCCACGACCAGGGCTCGCTGGGCATTCCCAAAGTCGAGTCCGCGGCACAGCGCATCCACGCCATCAACCCGGAAGTCCGCGTCTGCCCGATCGCCGCCAAGCTCGCCGGCGAGTCGCTGCGGGAAGCGGTGCGGGAGGCCGACGTCGTGCTCGACGGCACGGACAACTTCGCCGCCCGCTACGCCATCAACGCCGCCTGCATCGCCGAACGCACGCCGCTGGTCTCCGGCGCCGCCATTCGCATGGAAGGGCAAGTCGCCGTATTCGACCCCCGGCGCGCGGACTCCCCCTGCTACCAATGCCTGTACCGAGAAGCCGCCGACGAAGCGCTCAACTGCGCCCAGAACGGCGTCGCCGCGCCCTTGGTAGGCATCATCGGCAGCGTGCAGGCGATGGAGGCGATGAAAGTGCTCGCCAACGTCGGCGAGGCGCTGGTCGGCCATGTGCTGTACTTGGACGCCAAACGCATGGAATGGCGCAAGCTCAAATTGCCGAAAGATCCGGACTGTCCGGCGTGCGGGGCAGTTTGAACGCTGGCGCAGCCGAGGGCAGAGGAGGTTAGTTAGCGATGCCACGAAAGAGGAAGAGCTTCTTCGTCGAGCTGGTCGACGTTCCTTGGTGGTTCAGTTTGGTTCTGGCTGCCGCTGCTTGGCTCTTGGGAGAACTGGTGGGCGCATACGGCGAGTCGCTTGCGGGACTCCCGGCACACCAGGTCCATGTGCAAATCCTCACACAGCTCGTTCCGGTGGCCACCCTCTTCTTGCGCTTCTTGGCGCTGTTGTTCTGCTTCACTGCCGTCGTCTCTCTCTTCCGACGGCGCCGCCGCGCAAAACTATTCAAAGACGCACACGATTTGCAGAGCATTCGCGATCTATCGTGGCAGGACTTCGAGCGCTACGTTGGCGAAGCGTACCGACGCCTCGGCTACACGGTCGAGGAGACAAGCCCTGGCGCCGACGGCGGCGTCGATCTGATTGCGAGAAAGGACGGCGAGAAGGTCCTTGTCCAGTGCAAGCATTGGCGCGCTAGGAAAGTCGGCGTGGACAAGGCGCGGGAACTCTTCGGCTTGGTGAAAGCAGAGGGTGCCGCGAATGGCGTCTTGGTCACCAGCGGCGCGTTTACGCCCGACGCGTTGGAGTTCGCCAAGCAGACCCAACTGGATTTGGTAGACGGCGAGGGTCTGGTCCGTCTGATCGGAGGGGCTGGCGATATTCCACGTCCTCTCGACCCGCCCGATGAACGCGCTTCACGAATCGAGACGCCCTCTTGTCCACGATGCCAGGCACCGATGGTCGAGCGAACGGCAAAGAGAGGTCAGCACGCCGGGGGCGAGTTCTGGGGCTGCCCCAAGTTTCCAAATTGCAAAGGAATGCGAGACAGGGATGGCGCGGTCATTGGACGCTGAATGGGATGCAGGGCGGAGCGCTACGTCTAGCAGGTCCAATTGACGCGCTCTGCCCAGTTCTCCAGCGCCGCCACGACGTCGCGACCGTTGTCCACACCCGCCACGGCCTCGAAGGTGCGCAGCCAGCCCGGGTTGGCGACGTTGATCTCCAGGACGCATGGGCCGGCCAAGTCGGCGGTCGCGAAACGCACGCCAAGGCTGTCGAGGCGCGCAGCCAAGCTGGCCGCGACCGCCCGTTCCTCGATCGTCAGGGTCACCGCCGAGGCGCTGGCGCCGGCGTCCAGGTTGCCGCGGTGGTCCGCCGGGCATTTGCCGTAGGCGCCGATCACCGTGCCGGCGGCGATAAGCAGGCGCTTTTCTTCCGATTCCGCAGCGGCGACGCGCTCTTGCAGCAGGGCGTAGCGGCCATCGCGAGTGAGATGGCCGAGAATCGCCGCGGTGTTGCTGTCGCCGGCGCGCAGTCGGTACACGTCGCGGCCGAAGCTGGACGCTGGCGGCTTGGCGATCCACTCGCCGCCGGCGGCGACGATGGCTTCGAGCTTGCCGGGGTCGTTGCTCAAGTGGCTGGCCGGCTGCGGCACGTCCGGGCAGGCGAGGATCAGCGATGCCTTGCCGTGCTGGTAGACGAGCGCGTCCACGGTGTTGACGAAGCGGCGCTGGTCGAGGCTGCGCAGCAGCTGCATCCGGTCGAGGAAGGTGGCTGCGGTTCCGAACCCGAGGATGAAGAAGAGATCGAAGGAGGCCGGGTCCACCGGTTCGCCGTCGATGCTGGCGGCGACGAGGCGGTTGCGCTGGAGCGCCAGGGAGTCGCGGTCGATGCAGACCGCGTCCCAGCCGGCTGCCCTGAAGGCCCGCGGCAGCCGTTCGTGGTTGTCGTTGGCGGGTCGCTCGCCGGAGTCGGGCTTGGCGACGAAGAAGGCGATGCGCGGCATACGGCAGGAGGATTTGGGCGGCAGGTGTATGATGCTCGCCATGTTACGCGACTACAGCCTGCAAGCCACTGCGGTGCCCGTGCATTTCCCGGCCGCGCTCACGGCCACGCGGCGCGAGGAACTGCGCGACCGCATCAAGACGCTGCTCGCCGAGCGCGACGCGGTGCTGGTGGCGCACTACTACGTGGACGGCGACATCCAGGACCTCGCGGACGAAACCGGCGGCTGCGTGGCCGATTCGCTGGAGATGGCGCGCTTCGGGCGCGACCACCCGGCGCAGACGCTGATCGTCGCCGGCGTGCGCTTCATGGGCGAGACGGCGAAGATTCTGTCGCCGGAGAAGCGCGTCTTCATGCCCACCTTGAAGGCCGAATGTTCGCTGGACCTCGGCTGCCCGCCGGACGAGTTCCGGGCGTTCTGCGAAGCGAACCCGGAGCGCACCGTGGTCGTGTACGCCAATACCTCGGTGGAAGTGAAGGCGCTCGCGGACTGGGTGGTGACGTCCAGCGTGGGCCTGCGCATCGTCGAACGCCTGGCCGCCGAGGGCAGGAAGCTCCTCTGGGCGCCGGACAAGCACCTCGGCGCCTACATCCGCGCCAAGACCGGCGCCGACATGCTGCTCTGGAGCGGCGCTTGCGTGGTCCACGAAGAGTTCAAGTTCAAGGCGCTCGAGGACATCCGGCGCGTCTATCCAGACGCCGGCGTGCTCGTGCATCCGGAATCGCCAGCGGCGGTCATCGACGCCGCCGACTGCGTGGGTTCCACCTCGCAGATCATCCGCGCCGCCCAGGAACTGCCCCAGGACACATTCATCGTCGCCACCGACCGCGGCATCTTCCACAAGCTGCGCAAGTCGGCGCCGGGCAAGCGCTTCATCGAGGCGCCCACGGCCGGCGACGGCGCCACCTGCCGCAGCTGCGCCCACTGCCCGTGGATGGCGATGAACGAGCTCGAAGCGCTGGCGGCGACGCTGGAACGCGACGACAACGAGATTCTTGTCGAACCGGCGCTGGGCAAGCGCGCCATGCTGCCCTTGCAGCGCATGTTGGACTTCAACGCATGAGGCACTTCAGCCGGTGCTCGGCCGCCTCGGCAGCGCTTCGGTGAGCGGCTCGTCGAGGGAGAGAGCTTGATCTACTCGCTTGAAGGGCGGACGCCGCGCACGGTCGGAGAGACCTTCGTCGCGCCGACCGCCGTGGTCATCGGCGACGTCGCCATCGATCACGAATCATCCGTATGGTGGGGTGCCGTGCTGCGCGGCGACTACGACAGCATCCGCATCGGCCAGCGCAGCAACGTGCAGGACAACGCCGTCGTCCACATGGACGCGGGCTTTCCGGTGACCTTGGGCGACAGCGTGACGATCGGCCACAAGGCCGTGCTGCACGGCTGCACCATCGGCAACAACAGCCTGGTGGGCATCAACGCGGTGGTGATGAACGAGGCGGTGATCGGCGACGACTGCCTGATCGGTTCCAATGCGCTCATTACCGAAGGCAAGCGGATTCCGCCGCGCAGCCTGGTGCTCGGCTCGCCCGGCAAGGTGGTGCGCGAACTGAGCGACGCGGAAGTCGCTGAAATCACCGACTTCGCGGATCGCTACGTGCGCAACTTCCGGCGCTACCAGGCACACCTTCGGAGCGAATAGGGCGGTGCCGCGCCGCGTGCTTTCATGCGAGGGCCGCCGTGCCGCCGCCTGAGGACGCTCTCCCGCGCATCGGCACGCCGCTTGCCGAAACGGCGACCCGGGCGCTGCTGCTTGGCGCTGGCGAACTCGGCAAGGAAGTTGTCATCGAGCTGCAGCGGCTCGGCGTGGAGACCATCGCCGTAGACCGCTACGCCAATGCGCCGGCCATGCAGGTCGCGCACCGTTCCCATGTGCTGGACATGCGCGACGGCGCCGCGCTGCGGCGCGTGATCGAGCAGGAGCAGCCGGCGCTCGTGATTCCGGAGATCGAGGCCATCGCCACGACCGAGCTGCTCGCTCTGGAATCCGAAGGCTGGCGCATCGTGCCGACGGCGCGGGCGGCGGCGCTCGCCATGGACCGCGAAGGCATCCGCCGCCTCGCCGCGGAACAGCTGGGCGTCGCCACCTCCCCCTATCGTTTCGCCAGCAGCGAGCGGGAGTTCCACGACGCCTTGGTAGCCATCGGCCTGCCCTGCATCGTCAAGCCGTCGATGAGTTCCTCGGGCAAGGGCCAGTCCGTCGTGCGCAACCGCAGCGAAGGCGACGCCGCGTGGCGCCGTGCCAGCGCGGATGCGCGGGGCGAGTCAGGGAAGGTCATCGTCGAAGGCTTCGTGGACTTCGACTTCGAGGTGACGCTGCTGACCGTGCGGCACGCATCCGGCACGACTTTCTGCGAACCGATCGGCCACCGCCAGGAGCGGGGCGACTATCGGGAGTCCTGGCAGCCGCAGCCGATGCGGCCAGCTGCCCTTGCCGAATGTCGCCGCATCGCCGGGCTGGTGACCGCCGAACTCGGCGGCGCGGGCGTCTTCGGCGTGGAGTTCTTCGTGCGCGGCGACGACGTGATCTTCAGCGAAGCGAGCCCGCGCCCGCACGACACCGGCATGGTCACGCTCTTGAGCCAGGATTTGTCGCAGTTCGCGCTGCATGTGTGCGCCATCCTGGGCTTGCCGATTCCCGGCGTGCGGCAGCGGGGGCCGTGCGCTTCCGCGGTGGTGACGGCGCATGGCCCGTTGAAAGCGCCGACCTTCGGCAATCTTGCCGCCGCGCTCGCGCGGCCCGACACGCAACTGCGGCTGTTCGGCAAGCCCGACGTGCGGCGCGAGCGGCGCATGGGCGTGGCGCTGGCCGCTGGATCGGACATCGCCGAAGCGCGCCGCAAGGCGCGGGCGGTCGCGGCAGCAGTGGAGATTTCGTAGGCGCTCCGGCCAGGCCGCCGGACGCTGGCTTAGCCGCCCTCGCGCAGCGCGCGGTTGGGATTGCCGCCCCGCCAGCGTTCGATGAACTCTTCGGTGGTGTTGATGCGCGGATAGGGTTCGTCCGGCACCGGCAAGTCGAAGGCGCGGCAGAGCGGCTGCCAGCCGTCGCGGGGGTCGAAGACGATCAGCCGCTCGGCAGGCACTTCCCGCTGCGCCCGCGCCACGTTCGCCTCGTAGACGGCGATGGCGTTCGCCTTGTCGTCGAGATCGCCGCCGAAGGTGCCGTCGACGATGATCTCGGCTGCCATCCGCAGCCGCTCGCGGCGTTCCGGGTCGGTTGCCCGCAGGCCGTCCTTCATGGATTGAAAGATGGTGCGCTGGGCGCTCGCGTACCAGCTCTCCGCATCGCGCACGGTGAGGATCACTTTGGCCTGGGGATAGACCTCCATGAGCCGCGGCCAGAATGCCGCGGCCGGCCAATCCACGGCTGCCGCGTAGCCGTCGAAGAGCTGCTCCCAAGGCGCTTCGCCACGCCACGCGGCCCGCCACAGCGCAGTGTGTTCGGCATGCGCCGCGACCTCGGCCATGTGGTAGCACTTGTCGAAGCCGAGCGTCTCCAACGCCTTCTTCAGCGAGAGCGTACCGGTGCGGCCGAAGCCGGCGCCGATGACTTGCAGCCCTTGCGCGGCCAATTGCGTGCGCACCCTCCAAGGTTCCTCGGCTGCCTCCAGAGACCTGTTCGATCATAGCGCATGGAGCGACTTCACAGCCTGCAGGACGGCAGCGCGACTTGACAACCCGTCGAACGGCGAGGAACATTCCATTCACGCGGTTGGGAGGGCTGTGGCTACACGGTCCGCTGGGGCCAGGTGCCCCACCTAGCTGCGGCTTGGCTTGAGGTTCCTTTCGGATGTACCTGCTCTACTTGGACGGGTCGGGTTCCGTGAAGAACCCGACCGAGCGCCACTTCGTGCTGGCCGACGACTGCCGCTGTCCTGGCTGCTTAAGCCGCGCCTTGCGTAGTGAGTCCGCACCTAGAGTAACCAGCGAAGTGCCGCCATGACATCCGCGAACCTGGCGAACGGATCAAGGCCGAGACAGCCCTGCCCTTGCGGGCTAGGGAGGCCACCGCCTAATCCGGCAGCCCCAGGACGCGCTTGGCGATGATGTTGAGCTGGACTTCGTTGCTGCCGCCGGCAATGGAGCCGGCCTTGCCGCCGAGCCAGTTGCGGGTCGTCGCCAGTTCCGTTCCCGCGAATGCCTCGCCCTCCCAGCCGACGCCCTGAGTGCCCATGATGGACACCTGCAGTTCCGCGCGCTGCTTGCGCAGGTTGGCGCCGCGGTACTTGAAGATGGACGTGGCCGGGCCGGGCGTCGCGCCTTCGGATTCCTCCACCGTGCGCCGCTGCGTCAGGCGGAAGGCGTGGCTGTCGATGTCGTGGCTGGCGATGGCGTCGCGCAGCACGGGATCGTCGATGCGTCCGCCGTTCGCACCGCCGTTGCCGTCTACGCCGGCGTAGCGGCGGGCCAGCTCGGGCAGTTCGGGGCCCGATTCGCGGTTCTCGCCGCTCGCCAGCATCGAGATGCCGGAGCGCTCGTGCTGCAGCAGGCGCTTGGCGACGGTCCAGCCCTTGTTGAGGCTGCCGACCAGGTCGTCCTTCTGCGCGATGGCGTTGTCAAAGAAGGTCTCGCAGAAGGGCGAGTTGCCGGAGATCAGGCGGATGGGCCGCACCGTCACGCCGGGCTGGTTCATGGTGAAGAGCAGGAAGCTGATGCCGTCATGCTTGGGCACGTCCGGGTCGGTGCGCACGAGGCAGAAGATCCAATCGGCGTTGAAGGCGCCAGAGGTCCAGATCTTCTGCCCGTTCACCACGAAGTGATCGCCGTTGTCTTCGGCGCGGGTGCGCAGGGAGGCGAGGTCCGAGCCGGAACTCGGCTCCGAGTAGCCTTGGCACCACCACACCTCGCCACGGGCGATGCGCGGCAGATGGCGGGCTTTCTGCTCGTCCGTGCCGTATTCGAGCAGCGTCGGGCCGATCATCGCCGTGCCCATGCCCGCCACGGGCGCCCGAACGCCGAGCTCGCGCATCTCCTCGAGCAGCGCCACGTAGTCGTCCGTGTCGAGGCCGGCGCCGCCGTATTCGGTCGGCCAGGTGGGCACGGAGAAGCCGCGGTCGGCGCAGCGTTCGAGCCACAGCCGCTGGTCGTCCGTCATCGGCGCCTTGGTGCCGCCGCCCGGCACCTCGCCGGGGCCGCGGCAGCTGGCTGGGCAATTGGCGTCCAGCCAAGCGCGGGCTTCGCTTCTGAAAGACATTGGCAACCCCTCGGATCAAGCGTCGCCGCCAATCCTAGTCAATTGGCGATTCCAAACAAAGGTACCCGAGGAAGATCATATTGGGCGTGGGCTTGTTGCCGGGGCAATCACCTGAAGTACGCCGGCCGGCAGTGAAGAAGCGGGAAGATGCTGCCTAGTGCTTCCTTGTGTCCCTGTGCGTTTCCATCGAAGGCTGGACATCGGAGTATGATGGGGCGGTCAAGGCGAGGTTGGAACGATCATGAGCACCGTCGCGACGGTACCGGAACTGCGTCCGCCCGCCAAAGCGGCCGCTACGGCACTCCTGCGTTCCCTGTCCGAGGAACTGGCAAGGCTCGGCGCGGACGAGGTCTGGCTCTTTGGTAGCGTGGCTCGCGGGGACGACCGCGAAGACAGCGACATCGACATCGCGGTACGCCTGCGCGATCCCTTCGTCTTCGAGGCCGAGTACGACATCGCCGACTTCCTGCGGGCGAACTTCCCGCGGCATGTCGACTTCGCAACGCTTCCTCTGGGCGAGCGGCTAGCGGCGACCGCCGGCGAGGACTTGGTTAGGGTGCTTTGATGCCCAGACCGTCCTCCTCGAAGAGACGAAGGCCCACGTTCGCGGAGTGCAGGGAACGCACTCTGAAAGAGATCGACAACGCCGTCGCCGCGTTCAACGGCGTGGACTACGCCGAGTTCGAGGCGAGCAAGAGGTTGCAGAGGGAAGCGCACGGATGGCTGGCGGCCGTATGCCAGGACATCTGGGAGGGTAGTGGCCATGCGGACCCCGATCTGACGAAGTACTACAGGACGCTGCGGAACAACCTCGCCCACGAATACATCGACGTCATGCCCGCCGCTCTGTGGAACGGGATACGCCGCCTTCCCGACTTGAGGGAGAGCGTCGAGCAGCACAAGACGCCTCCGGTGCGGGAACGCCGCCAAGACCCCTTCATTCGATGACCGCCATGTACGTCGTTGGTCGGGGTGAACACACAGCTCCTTTGCCGTCGCAGCCCGTTGGGCTCGGCGCGATGGCACTGGCCGCACTCAATCCAACGTGCGGAAGGACGATTCGGCCAAGCGCGCCGCTTGGAAGATCGCGCGCCCCTTGTTCATGCTCTCCTTCCACTCCAGGCGCGGTACGGAATCGGCCACGACGCCGCCGCCGGCTTGGATGTACAGGGTGCCGTCCTTGACGATGGCGGTGCGGATGGCGATGGCCGTGTCCATGTTGCCGTTCCAGGCCAGGTAGCCGATGGCGCCGCCGTAGATGCCGCGCTTCACCGGCTCCAGCTCGTCGATGATCTCCATGGCGCGGATCTTCGGGGCGCCGGAGAGGGTGCCCACCGGCAGCGTGGCGCGCAGCACGTCCATGGCCGTCTTGCCGTCTTCGAGCTCGCCGACGACGTTCGACGAGAGGTGCATCACGTGCGAATAGCGCTCGACGACGAACTGTTCCGTCACCTCGACGCTGCCGATCTTCGCCACCCGGCCGACGTCGTTGCGGCCCAAGTCGATCAGCATCAGGTGCTCGGCGATTTCCTTGGGGTCGTTGACGAGTTCTTCCTCCATCGCCCGATCCTCGGCCTCGGTGCGGCCCCGTCGCCGGGTGCCGGCCAAGGGCCGGTTGACGATCTTGCGGCGCTTCCGCGAGCGCTCCGCATCCCCTTCCACCGGCTCGACCCGCGCCAGGATTTCCGGCGACGAGCTGACGATGTGGAAGCCGTCGAGATGCATGAAGACCATGTACGGCGACGGATTCAGGCTGCGCAGCGCCCGATAGAGATTGATCGGCGCGCTGGCGAAGGGAATGGACATGCGCTGCGAGAGCACCACCTGCATCACGTCGCCGGCGCGGATGTACTCGCGGATGCGTTCCACCGCATCCATGAACTGCTCGCGCCCGAAGGCGGAGACGAAGTCCTCCTCCTCGATGGGCTGATTGGCGCTCGACGAAGCGATGGCCGGCGCCGAGGCGTCGAGCAGCGCGGCGCGTTTGGCGAGTGCCTCCTTGGCGGCGTTCAGGGCGCCGGGCTTTGAAGCCTCGGCAAGTGCGACCAGCTTCATGCGGCCCGAGACGTTGTCGAAGATCACCACGTCCGTGGAGACCATGAGCAGGATGTCCGGCGTGTCCATGTCGTCCGGCGGCGCCGAGTCCGCAAGCCGCCGCTCCACGTAGCGCACGGTGTCGTAGCCGAAGTAGCCCACCAGTCCGCCGAAGAAGCGCGGCAGGTGCGGCAGGTCTGGCACCACGAAACCCTTGGCAAACGCTTCAATGGCGGCAAGGGGATCGTCCGCGTGCTGAGTGTCGATCACGCGCCCGTCTTGCAGCGTGGCGAGGGTGTCGCCGCGAACGCGCAGCACGGTGCGCGCGGGCAAGCCGATGATGGAATAGCGCGCCCACTTCTCGCCGCCTTGCGCCGCCGATTCGAGCAGATAGGAATAGGGCGCGTCGGCGAGCTTCAGATAGGTGGAGAGCGGCGTCTCCAAGTCCGCGAGGATCTCGAGGACGACCGGGATGTGGGTAAAGCCCTGGCTGGCAAGGGCGTCGAATTCCTGCTGGTTCATGGCAGCGCCTAAGTGGAGAACAAGAAAGCACGCACGTTCCGCGGCCCTTGTCAGGGCCGCTTGCGTTTCATCGCCAGCGGGGGTGCGCCTTCTCGCTCTTCACGATGCCTGCCGAACTCGCCACTTGGAGCCAAAGGAAGGCGGCGACGTTAGACGAGATCGGCGAACGAATCAATCACGCGGTCCGCGCCGAGCGCTTCCGGGGCGATGCCGTGGTTGTAGCCGTGGCGGTAGATCGCCACCGCGCAGCCGGCGGCGCGGGCACAGGCCACGTCGGTCTCCGAGTCGCCGACGAAGAGCGCGGAGGCGGGGTCTACGCCGAGGGATTCGCAAGCGTACAGGGCCGGCGCGGCATCCGGCTTGGGCTTGGCGGTCGTGCCGCGCCCCACGATCACGCCGAAGAAGCGCGTCATGTCCAGCGCTTCGAGCAGGCTCTCGCTCAAGGCCGTCGGCTTGTTGGTTACCACCGCCAGCGGCGCGCGTTCGGCGAGCGCGGCCAGCGTCTCCATCACATGCGGGTAAGGCCGCGAATAGTCCGCGACGTGAGCGCCGTAGTAGCCCACGCAGCTGGCTTCGAGAGCGTCGACGCGTTCCGGCGCCAAATCCTGCGCGTGATGCGCGAAAGCGGCCTGCAGCATGGCGCGCACGCCGTGGCCGACCCAATGCCGGGTGAGCGCTTCGTCCACGGGCGGCAAGTCCACCGACGCCAGCGCATGGTTCAGCGCCCGCATCAAATCCGGCGCCGTGTCCACGAGGGTGCCGTCGAGGTCGAAGAGATAGCTCTGGGGCGCTGGTTCTTGAACGCGCCTCACGAGATCCGCGCCCGCATGGCGTCGATCGCGGCGCGGTAGTCCGCCGCCCGCTCGCCGCCTCTTGCCGGCGCGCCAAAGATCGCCGAGCCGGCAACGAATGCGTCTGCGCCGGCTTCGTAGCAGGCGGCGATGTTGTCCGCGCTGATGCCGCCGTCGATTTCCAAGCGAACGGCGCGTCCGCTCTGCGCGATCATGCGCCGCGCCGCGCGCACTTTCTCGAGGCTCGACGGCATGAACGACTGGCCGCCGAAGCCGGCCTGCACGGACATCACGAGCACCAGATCCACCGCGTCCAGCAGCGCCGCCAGGCCGTCGATTGGAACGTCGGCGTTGAAGACCAGGCCAGCCCAAGCCCCGCCATCGCGAATGCGCCGCAAGTCGCGGCGCGGGTCGTCCGTCGCTTCGATGTGGATGGAGACGATGTCGGCGCCGGCGGCGAGGAAGTCGTCGATCAGCCGCCCGACTGGATTCGCCATCAGATGAACGTCCACCGGCGCCGCGACGCCGTGGCGCCGGAGCGCGCGCAGCACAAGCGGGCCGACGCTCAAGTTCGGCACGTAGTGGCTGTCCATGACGTCGAAATGCACCAGATCGGCGCCGGCCGCGAGCACGTCGTCCACCTCTTCCCCGAGCTTGGCGAAGTCGGCGGCGAGAATGGACGGCGCGATCCACGGCCCGGTTTGCTGTTCCGCCAGCGCGGTGGCGCGCGATTGGTTCCCCTGCTGTGACAATGTCCTTCGTCTCAAGCCCTTCGGTGCGCCGACCGTCACAGATGAATCAGGTTACGGAAGATTTAGGCGTGGGCCATTTGGAGGGCGTCAGGCAGTGCCTCCGCGAGGGGGGCGGGGGCGTTGCACGGGCGCTGCACATGGCGTCACACCGTCGCCAAGTCGCGCCGCCCAAGCTCGGACTTGGCGAAGAAGCTGGTGCAGGGAAAGCCCAGGTCGTCCTCCACCTGGCGATACGCTTTGTCAACGACCTCCGAGAGCACATTAACGAGCCCGGCGGCGTTCAACTGCTCGTACTTGCCGTCGTAGATGATGTGTACATCAACCACCGGCGAGTCGTCCTCGAAGCCGACCCCCGGCCAGACGTTCACCCGGGCGAGCTTGACGTCCGGGAACTGGCGCTTGAAAGCCGCCTCTGCGATCTCGCGTATCTGCTGTTCGTTCATCTCGCGTTCCTCGTCATGATCGCCCCGTGATCGTCGCCTGATCGTCGCTTGAACAGCACATGGGCGACGAAGGCGCGCCGGTGTTGAACGCCGGCTTGATCGAACTGAACGATGGTGTCTTCTGCCATGTCTATCGCCGCAAGTACTCTCAGCTTGTCGTACCGGCCGTCAAGCGCGTAGTCAGCCTGCTGCCGCGCCTTCTGCAAGGCCACGAACATGTCGGCAAAGTTGCGGACTTCCGGCGGAAACGCGGCCAGCGCTCGCCTGTCTTCGCATGCATTCCTTGCCTTGCCGTGCTCCAGTGCGCGGTATGTCTGATGCCATGCCGGTTTGCGTGTGCGGCCGATGATCAGATTGGCCGCGCACCCCGCCAAGCAGTGGAACATGGCGTAGTAGGCGGTGCTCACGGCGCGGCGAAGGTTGGCCTGGGAGGGCCGCCGTGGGCTGATTTCCGTCAGGCTGCGGGCGGTCTCTATCAAGTCGCGCGATTTCACTGGCGTCGTCCCAACCAATTCCGTTCCGTACCGCCCTGAAGCGCAAGGGAGTGTCGCCACCTGCGGGGCGGCTCCGGTACTTGGCGTACTCTACATCATCTGGTCGGAATCGCGCTGTGGGACGACTAGGAACGGCGGTCGTTCGCGCCATGAGCGGCGGCATTCTGAGTCCGCGCTTGGGCGCAGGGTGCGCCTAGAGCGTGAGCCGGCGCACACGCTTGAGTTGCTCCGGGGTGCCGATGTCGATCCATGTGCCGGCGAACGACTCGCCGCCGAGCCGGCCTTCGGCTGCCGCGGCGAAGAACAGGTCGCGCAGCGAAAAGGCGCCCTCGGGCGCGTCGGCGAACAGCGCCTCCGCCAGCACGGCGATGCCGCAGTAGGTGTGGTCGGCGTTCTCGCCGCGCTGCGCTTGGCCGTCGCGCAGGTGGAAGTCGCCGTGGGGCAGATGCGGCGGCGTTGGCGTCAGCACGAGGTGCGCGCGTTCGGGGTTCACGTCCAGCAGGCGCTTGAACGGATAGTTCGTCCAAATGTCGCCGTTGAACACCACGAAGGGGCTCGGCCGCAGCAGCGGCAGGGCGCGTTTCACGCCGCCGCCGGTTTCCAGGAGATGCTCTTCGCGGCTGTAGTGGATGCGCACGCCCAGGTCGGCGCCGCTGCCGAGGCCGTCCACGATCTGCTCCGCGAGGTGATGCACGTTGATCACCACGTCGCGGATGCCGGCGCGCCGCAGCCAGCGGATCTGATGCACGATCAGCGGTTCGCTGCCGATGGGGATCATCGGCTTCGGCAGCCGTTCGGTGAGCGGGAGCAGTCGTTCGCCGCGCCCCGCCGCCAGGATCATCGCCTTCATTGGCCTCGGCATCCGGGCAGGCGCAGGGCAGCTGCTGGCAAGGCGTTTTCGACGATCCACGCAGCGAGTTCAGCCGTCTCCGGGTAGTTCGGCGCAAGTGCCGCAATGCGCTCGAGCACCGGCACGATGTCGCCCAAATGGGAGTCGCGACGGCGCTGGAGATGGAGCCGGGCGAAGATGCCCGCGGCCTTGAGCTGGCGCTGCAGCGCCGTCAAGTCGAAAGCGCGGTCGAAGGTGGTCGCATCGCACGTTCGCGCCAATCGCGCCTGCTGGAAGTAGCGCCGCCGCCAGTGCGCCACCGTCGCTTCGTCGAACGCGACGTAGCAATCGCGCAAGAGCGATGCGATGTCGTAGCAGACCGGCCCGGCAAGCGCGTCCTGGAAGTCCACCACGCCGACGCGGCCATCGCTGCGCCAAAGCAGGTTGCGGCAGTGGAAGTCGCGGTGGACAACCGTGGTCGGCACGCTCTGGGTCGCCTCCACGAGGCCGTCGCGCAGTGCGCCGAAGAACGGCGGGACATCCAGCCCGAGCCAGCGTCGTACCAGCCACTCGGCGAAGATCTCGAGTTCGTCGGCGAAGCGCTGCCGGGTGTAGGGCGGCACTTCGTCCGTGGGGATCTCGCTCAGGCGTTCCAAGACGCCAAGCGCACCGGCGAGCGGCCCCTCGACATCGCCATCGCCGTACGCCGCCTCGAAATCGCGCTCGCCGAGATCTTCCAGAAGCAGGAAGCCGCGCTCGAAGTCGGTGGCGAAGATTTGCGGCGTCGCCACGCCGAAGCGTCGGAACAGCGCCGCCAAACGGGCGAAGCGCGGGTTATTCTCCGTTGCTGGCGGCGAGCGCATGGCGACGAAGGTGGACGCGGGCGTGGACACCCGAAAGAAACTGCGCGTGCTGGCCTCCACCCGCAGCGCCGCAACGGTTGCCTGGTCGCCGTCCTCGCACACGTCGCCAAGCCAAGCGAGCAAGTCCGGCGGCGCCTCCATGTGCAGATTGTCGCCGAAGCGCTGGCGCTTTGGCAGGGCGCGAACCCTGTGCGTTGTGTCAGTGCTGGCGGTCTTTGCGTTGGCGCCCAGCGCTGTCGCAGGCCTCGCCGACGAACCCGGGCTGGCCGACGAACTCTGGCAAGCATTCCAAGGCGACGTCCAACAGGCAGCGTCTTGCGGCGCCTATGCCGACCTTCAGCCCGTGGAACACGTCGATCCAGGGGCAATCGCTGTCTCCGCGTCGCACCTGCAATCCCGCGCCGACGTGGGCACGGTTGCCAGCGGCGGCGTCGTGGTTCGCCAGCGAATCAAGGCGCGGGAAGCCGTCGGCGAGGGCGAGGCGGAGAGGCAACTCGCCGCACCCGCAATGCGCATCGACGAGAGCGCGGGGCTCGCCACCTCGGACGGCCCGCTGCGCCTGCGCGAACCGGGGCTGCACCTGCTCGGACGCCGCGCCGAAGTGGAACTCGACGGCGGTCGGGCGCAACTGCAGGACGCGGAGTTTGTGCTGCCGTTGCTGGGCTGGCGCGGCAAAGCGGAGCGCATTGAAAGAGCGGGCGAAGCGCTCGGCGTCGCGCAGGCGTCCTTCACGCGCTGCCCGCCGGCGGATTCGGGCTGGCTGCTGCGCGCCCAATCCGTCGAGTTCGACGAATCCAAGGCGTTCGCCACCGCCCGCCACGCCCGCCTGCGCCTCGGCCCGGTGCCGGTCTTCTACGCCCCCTACCTGCGCTTTCCGGTGCGCAGCGAGCGCATGAGCGGCTTCCTCTTCCCGGCCGTGGGCGACGACGACGGCTTGGATCTGTCCATTCCCTACTACCTCAATCTCGCCCCCAACCTAGACGCGACCGTGACGGCGCGCTACATGGCGCGCCGGGGAACGGGCCTTGAAGGCGAGTTCCGGCGCCGCGGCAGACGCGGCAGAACGGAAATCTCCGGGGCGTGGCTCGGCGCGGACGACGACTACGACGGCCAGCTTTCGCGCCGCGAGTTCCTTGCCGCCGGCGGCATCGAGTCCGCCTTTGCGCCGGCCGAGCGCTGGCTGCTCGACGTCGACCATCGCGGGCGGCTCTTCGGCGCTCGCACGCTGGTCGATTTCGCCGCGGTGAGCGACAACGACTACTTCGCCGACCTCGGCTCGCGCATCGGCGCTTTCAGCCGCGTGCAGCTGGAACGGCGCGCCGAGATTGAATACGCGCGCGGCGGCTTGGCCATGCGACTGTGGGGGCAGAGCTTCCAGCGCCTGGAACCGGGGCGCGAACCCTATCGGCGGCTGCCCGAGCTGCAGCTTGCCTACGCGGGCCGCCTCGCTGGCCCGCTCGCGTGGTCTCTGGGCGGCGCGTGGTCTTCGTTTGCACGAGGCGGCGGCGAAGGCGGCGAACGGCTGCACGTGGAGCCGCGCCTGCGGCTGCCTCTCTCGAAGCCCTGGGGGTTTCTGGCGCTCACCGCCGGCCTGCGCCACACGGTCTACGACGCTCATTCGGTGCAGACCCAGCGCGACATTCGCTTGGCGGTTGCCGACAGCGGCTTGTTCTTCGAACGCGCGGCCCGGCGCGGCGCGTGGCTGCAAACGCTGGAACCGCGCTTGCAGTATCGCTATCAATCCTACGCCAGGCAGGGTCACCTGCCGCGCTTTGACACCGCGCCCAAGACGTTCTCCTTCCGGCGGCTGTTCCACGACAACCGCTTCGCCGGCGTGGACCGCATCGGCGACGCCAACCAATTCGCGCTCGGCTTGACGACGCGCCTTCTGCAGGCGGCATCGGGCCGCGAGCTGCTTGCCGCGAGCATCGGCGGCATCGCCCACCTGCGCGATCGGCGCGTGGTGCTCAGCGGCCAGCCAGGCGCAGACGAGATGCAGAACACATCCGCCATCGCCGGCGAACTCCGCGGCGCGCTCGGCCCGCTGCGCGTGGCCACGGTTCTGGCCTGGGACGGCAACGACAACGCGCTGGACGAGGCGTACTTCGGCGCGTCCTACCGGCGCGACGCGCGGCGCATCGTCAACGTCGGCCTGCGGCGCCGCGAGGACAACGACACGCGGCAGACGGACTTCGCCCTGCACTGGCCGCTCGCCGGGCGCTGGACGATCTTCGGGCGGTGGAACTACGATTGGCGGCGTGGCCAGGCCATCGAGACGTTCGCTGGCTTCGGCTACGCAAGCTGCTGTCTCACCGCGAAGCTGCTATGGCACCGCACGCTCGACGTGGGGCACAACGCGCCGCGCGATCTGCCTTCGTCACGGCTTGCCACCGACCAAGGCGTGCTGCTGCAGTTGGAGCTGCGCGGCCTGGCCGGGCTCGGCGGCGGTGTTGACGCCCGCTTGGCGCGTGGCATAAAGGGCTATCGAAGAGCTGAATGACGCGAGGGCGGTTCATGTCCAAATGCTCGAGCGCGGCGCTGGCCGCATTGACGAGCCTCGTGCTGGCCGCGCCCGTTGCGGCGCAGCCGAAGACCATCGACGGCGTGGTGGCCATCGTCAACGACGACGTGGTGCTCGCCAGCGAAGTGCTGGAACGCTACGACGGCGTGATGCAGCGCCTGCAGGCCGAGGGCGGCGAAGCGCCGCCGCGGGACGCCATTTTGGAACAGATACTGGAACGGCTGATCCTCGAGAGCATCCAGCTGCAAGAGGCGGAGATGCGCGGCGTGGTGGTGGACGACGAGACGCTCACCAACGCCGTGCGCGACTACGCGGCGCAAAACAGCATGAACATCGACCAGTTCATCGTCGCCCTCGGCGAAGAAGGCATCTCCTATCGCGGCTTCCGCGACCAGGTGCGCCGCCAGCTGACCCTCGACCGGGTGCAGCGCGAGGTCGTCAACCGCCGCGTCTACGTCACCGAGCAGGACATCGACGAGCTCTTGGCGTCGCCGTTCTTCGCCGAGCAGATTTCGGACGAGTACCGCATTGGCCACATCCTGCTGCCCGTCGAACAGGGCGCGAGCGGCGCGGCACTGCAAGCTGTGCGCACCCGCGCCGATGCGCTTGTGGCGGAACTGCGCGACGGGGCCGATTTCGCCGCGCTGGCCGTCGAACATTCGGCGGCGCCGACCGCCCTGGAAGGCGGCGATCTCGGCTGGCGCAAGGCGAGCCGACTGCCGAGCCTGTTCGCGGAGGAAGTTCTGGAACTCGCCGTCGGCGACGTGGCGGAACCGCTGCGCGACGGCTCCGGCCTGCACATCGTGCAACTGCTCGACAAGCGCGGCGCCTCCCAGCAGACCAGCAGCGAGACGCTGGTGCGCCACATCCTGCTCAAGCCCTCGGCCATCCGCACCGACGACGAGACCCGCGCCGCCGTGGAGGATCTGCGCGCCCGGATCCTCGCCGGCGAAGACTTCGCCGCCTTGGCAATCGAACACTCGGAAGACCCCGGCAGCGCCCTGGTCGGCGGCGACCTCGGCTGGAGCACCGCGGACGGCTTCGTGCGCGAGTTCCAGGAAGCGATGGCCGGCACCGCCGAAGGCGAACTTTCGCCAGCCTTCAAGACCGAGTTCGGCTGGCACGTTCTGCAAGTCCAAGGCCGCCGCGAACAAGACGCCAGCGACGAAGCCCGCCGCGACTACGCCGTCCGCGTCCTCCACGCCCAACGCTTCGACGACAGCCTGCAGGAATGGCTCAAGGAAATCCGCGACGAAGCGTTCGTTGAGGAACGCATGGCGCTGGGGGAGGATGGCGGGGATGGCGGGGAGGGGGAGGACGTCGACTCGTAGCGCCGTGTCGGTCGAGCGGGCCGACGTCAGTCCTCGTTCGCGTTTGACCCTCTCGGCGGTCCGCTGCTACGGTATGGACATGGGACGTGCCACCAACCACCTGCCGCCCAACCGCAAGGCCAGCGAGCAGGAGCGGGCGCATTTCAAGCGGCTGGGCGAATTGGAAGAGACCGTGCCGAAGTTCGGTTCGCGACCGCCCCGGCAACTTCGTGAGGTGCTTGAGGAACTCGCAAGGCATCGAGCGCAGTGGCCGCTGCTGCCACCCAGCGACGACTTGGCCGAACATCTGGCCGAGCGAGAGGCGATGATGAGGAAGTCCGATGCCGGGCCTGATGAGGACGTCTGCGATGCCTGTTTGATGTCAAGCAGAGTCTTCGGGAATCGGGGCTCTTCGAAGAAATACGGAGGTCTGGATATGTACGTTTGAGAATCGCACTGGGGCATCGATCTATGTCAACGACCCAACGCCCGACCGTCTCAATATTGAGAGGGCACGTCTGCACAACTTCCCGAACGACGTACAACTGCGCGACTTCATACACCAACCAGATCACCACTATCCGGTGCCGAGGATGAAGCGGGACTATGAGATTCCTGGCAAGTATGTCCAAGAAGTAATTGACATCATTGGAGGCACGGCCGAACCGGAACAAGCGCCGGCTTCTAATCCGAACAACCGTGATACGGCGCACGGCTCGGCGGGGGCGGATATGAGAGCACTCAACACGATCCTCTACGGCCCTCCCGGCACCGGCAAGACCTACCTGACCGCACAGCGTTGCGTGGAGCTCTGCGATGGCCCGGACGTTCGGGACGACGATCGCGAGCGCTACAAAGAACTCGTCGAGTGCGGCCGGGTCGAGTTCGTCACCTTCCATCAGTCCTACGGCTACGAGGAGTTCGTCGAAGGGCTGCGGCCGGCGCCGAACGAAGGCGGGCAGGCGGGCTTCCGGCTGGTGCCCACGCCCGGCGTCCTCAAGCGCATCGCTGAACGCGCACGGGGCGACCTTGAGAACGCCTACGTTCTGGTCATCGACGAGATCAATCGCGCCAACATCTCGAAGGTGATGGGCGAGCTGATCACGCTGCTCGAGGAGGACAAGCGCGAGGGTGCGCCGAACGAGGTCGCCGCGACGCTGCCGCACTCCGGCGATGAACAGAAGTTCACGCTGCCGCCGAATCTGCACATCCTCGGCACCATGAACACCGCCGACCGCTCCATCGCGCTCATCGACACGGCGTTGCGGCGGCGCTTCCAGTTCGAGGAGATGGCGCCGAAGCCGGAGCTGCTGTCGGTGGTTGATGGCGTCAATGTACCGGCGATCTTGAAGACCATCAACGAGCGGCTGGAGTACTTGGTCGACCGCGACCACCTGATCGGCCATGCGTGGCTGATTAACGCCCGGACCAAGGCGGATGTGGACGACATCTTCCGGCGCAAGATCATTCCGCTCGTTGCCGAGTACTTCTACGACGACTGGCGCAAGGTCCGTGCCGTGCTTGGCAACACGGACGACTTCGTGCGCGGGGAACGGCTCGCGCCGCCGCCCGGCCTCGACGAAGAAGACGTGGAGGAGCGCTTTCGCTGGACGGTGCGAGACGACTTCGCACCGGATGCATACGGCCGTCTGATCTCCGGCCAATCGACGTCGTCCGAAGCCGATGCGGACGCCTAGGCGTGCGTCTCATCCAGGAGCAAGTCCGGGAACACAGCCAGCTCGCACTTGATGATCGATTGGCGGAGCGGTTCTGTGCCGTCGCCGAACGCGCCGCCAAACGCCTCAAACCAAACGCGGTCCTCGAACGGACGCGATCCGGCGTCAAGGCCGCGCAAGTCGTCGGCGTCATCTCGGTGCCGGGTGCGACGCTCGAGATACTTCCCAAAATCGACGGCCCGGACGAAACCGTTCGCAAGGCGCTCCTGCACATGCTCTGCGTGGCGCAGAACCTGCGGCCGCTCGCGGGCGACCTCGCCAGCCTCGGTAGCCAACGCAGCGACCTACTGGAACTGCTCATCACGCTTTTCGCCAACCGACTGCTTGGCGCCATGCGGCAAGGCCTGCCGCGCCGCTACGTGGGCCACGAAGAAGACTTGAAGATCATGCGCTGGCGCTTGCACGTCGTCCGGCAGGTCACGGCGCTCGCCGCTCGGCCCGACGTGCTGGCCTGCCGTTTCGACGAACTCTCCGAAGACACGCCGTTGAACCGCGTGCTGAAGGCCGCGGTCGTGCGCCTGGCCCAAGTCGCGCGCTCCGCCGCCAACGCCCGGCTGCTCGCGGAACTCGCGGCTCGGCTGGAACTCGTCGGCCACTCTTCCGCGCCACTCGACGAGTCGGTGCGCTTGGATCGCACCAACACCGCCTACCACGACCTTCACAAGCTGGCGCGCCTGTTCTTGAGCGGCGATTGGCAGAGCACCGCGAGCGGCAAGTCGCTCGGCTTCTCGTTGCTCTTCCCGATGCCCGAGCTGTTCGAGAAGTTCATCGGCCGCTGCCTTCGCCGCGCGCTTGCGCCTTGGTCTGTGCGCCTGCAGAGCAAAGGCCACAGCGCGTTGCAGGACGACGAGGGCCCACTGTTCGAGCTGCGCCCGGATGCGGTGATCGACACCCCGAGCGGACCAATCGTGCTGGACACCAAATGGAAAAAGCTCGCCAGCAACGGAGACAGGAAGCTCGGCGTCGCCCAAGACGATATCTACCAGATGCTCGCATACGCGCAAGCGTACGATGCGAAGCGGCTCGTGCTGCTCTATCCGTGGCTGGAAGGCGTGGAGAAGGGCGCAGTTCGACGTTGGCGCGTGGTGGGCACCGAGCGAAAGCTCGAAATTGCTACAGTCGATGTCGGCGAACCACGCAGCGTCGCGTGCGCATTGCGGAAGATCGTCGGCATGGGATGACGGATGTACAGCCGATGCCGTTTCCCACGCTAGGGCCATGGGTAGACCGGGCGACACAGGGCAGCGTGACGCGCCTTCCGACTGCTCTTTCCCAAGATCGCCCGCACGCTCAGTCGGCGTTCGCGTTTGACCCTCTCGGCAGCCCGCTGCTACGGTATCGGCATGGAACGTGCTGCCAACCGCCTGCCGCCCAACCGCAAGGCCAGCGAGCGGGAGCGGGCGTACTTCAAGCGGCTGGGCGAACTGGAAGAGACCGTGCCGAAATTCGGCTCCCGACCGCCCCGGCAGCTCGGCGAGGTGCTTGAAGAACTCGCGAGGCATCGAGCGCAGTGGCCCGTGTACAACGCCAGCGACGACTTGGCCGAACATCTGGCCGAGCGAGAGGCGATGATGAGGAAGTCCGATGCCGGGTCTGCTGGCATGGCTGGGTAGCTTCCTCGCTGCGCGGGGGCTCTCGTGGGCCCTCGTCGGCGGTCACGCCGCGAACATTCACAGGGACGAGGTGCGGCTGACGACGGACTACGACGTGCTGGTGTCCCTCGGCGGCGCACGCATGGCCGACCTCGCCGCGGACATGGTGCGCGACGGCTGGCAGGTTCGCCAGCACGCGGGCGATGGCTGGCTGCTGCGGGCGGAGCACGGCGACTACGGCAAGTTGGATTTGATGGCAACCGGCATGGATTATCAGGAGGTCGCCCTGTCCCGCGCCGTCGATATGGAGACGCCGGACGGCGTATCAATCAAGGTCATGGCCGTCGAAGACGTGCTCATCCACAAACTGATCGCCGGCCGCGACAAGGACGACTGGGACGTGCGGGCCATCCTACGGACCAAGCCTCGGCTCGACTGCGAATACCTGCGCCAGTGGATGCGGTTCTGGGAAATAGAAGCACGCTACGAGCGTTTGCGCGGAGAAGCATGATGGCGTGGCGAAAGGCCTTGAAGAGGATGTAGGGTATGAAGAAGCAAACCGCCACCTACTCATTGCGGCTGCCGGCGTCGTTGAAGGCCGCTCTCGTGCAGATCAGCAAAGAAGACGGCACCAGCATCAACCAGTTCGTGACGACAGCGGTGGCGGAGAAGATCTGCGCGATGAAGACGGCCGAGTTCTTTGCGTCGAGGGCCGAGGGCGACGTTCGTGCAGCTGGGCATTCTCCATCGGGATGGAGGGCAACCGCCGGAGCCTCATGACCGTAAGGACTTCTGCGATGCCTGTTGACGTTGGCGCTCTATTGGGCGTCGGCAAACCACGTAGCGTCGCGGGCAACATCGGCATGGAATGACGCCTACCCAAGAGCCCTCGGCTTGGGAGCGCGAGGGCCTTGCCGCTCGCACACAAGGCAGCTCGTCAGAGCGCCGCCTTCTCCCACAATGCAAGCCCGCGCTCGACTGCGGATTCGAGCCAATCCTTGAACCGCAACTCCAAATCGGCCAATGGCTCCTTGTAGTTGATCTGGAACACTTCGTCGCTGAGCGCCGAGCGGCCCTCCGTTTCGCTCCCGCCGTCGTCGGTAGGCAGCCGCCGGAACCACGTTGCCGAGCAGGCCAGAACACCCTGAAATGGGCGTCCGATGCAATGGAAGGAAAGCAACATTTGCGCTTGGCTGCCGTCCTTCATCACCAAGCGCGACCAGGATCGGTAGTGCTGCGTGTTCGCGTAGTAGCCAAGCTCCTTGGCGGTTGAGACGATTTGGTTTTGAAACCAATGGCTCCGGTTTCCGTCGTCAAACTCTTGATCGACATAGAATGTGAACGGCTCGTCTCGCAGGACCTCCTCGAGCAAAGAACAGACTTCGTCCAGACGTCCTCTGGCGACTTCCTGAAGGTGCTTGGCGCTCGCAATCGCCGCTTCCCACTCTCGCTCCAGTTCCTGTCGGCGATCGGCCAGCCGTTTCCTGATTGCGTGGACGCGCGCTTCGACGCGCACTCTCGTTTCCAGATCCCGGGCGATGCCAAGCGCGCTGATGAACTGCTGGCGCTGGAGCTTGGAGAAGAAGGCGATCAACGAACGCAGATTTCCGAGATCAGCCTGCTCCAAGGCGTCGATGTAGAGCGCCCGGTCCGCATCTCGAACCACCAGCGGCAGCCAATTGGCCTTGATAAAAATGAGTGTCGCCAATGCCCTTGCGATGCGCCCATTGCCGTCTTGAAACGGGTGGATCTGCGTGAATCGGTGATGGAGCCATGCGGACTCGACCTCTGGTGCGACAGAGACGTGCTTCGAATGCAGGTCAATGAGGGCGTCCATCTCCGAGGCAACTTGCTCGGGTGGACAGTAGGCATGCGGTGTGCCGTCTGGCCGGGTGGGGTTGTTGGGCTGGCGCTTGTACTCGCCTCGAACAAGGGGCACCACGACATTCTGGCCAAATTGATCGCGTCCCTCCGCACTTTTCTGGTGACGTGTAAACAAACTGTGGAGTTCCTTTATGTAGCTGGTGGAAAGATCGCGATTGCCGTTGACGAAGGCGAAGACGCTCTCGATTGCGTCTTGCTGGTCGCCGATCATCGCCGCTGCGAGTTCTGGTTCTTGCGTGGATCGATGAGGAATCAATGCCGCGTTCACACCTTGCTCTATCATCAGCTCCGTGATGCCGCGATCCAGTGTGTAGAGGTGTTCGATGAGCCCCGTTTCGATCGCCCACTCCCGCTTCAGGCGTTCGGTGAACTCCGAGATGGGCAACGATTCGCCCAACTTCGCTCTTTGCTCGACCCAAACGCTGGAGAGGGCCGCCAACTCCTTGTCGGCGAGCTGCTGTGGATCGACCTCGTAGTCGGTGATGCGGTGCCATTCCTTGGCCACGGTCACGGCCTCCTCTGGTGGTTGAGTTTCGATGGTAGCATTGATGATGTGCCATCTTGCTGAATCTGTCCAGTCTCAAGGTGCCCATCGTGCCCATCGCTCGCTCCATGCACCGGATCAAGTATCAGTCGCAGCAATGTCCTTTCCCTTGCACCCTTCTCGCTCGCCCAGCCACCCCTAGGCTCATCAATGCCCATTCGCAAACGCTTCGGCCAGCACTTTCTCACCGATGCGGCGGCACTCGAGCGCATCTTCGCCGCGCTCATGGTGAAGGCGGACGACTGCGTTCTGGAGATCGGCCCCGGCAGGGGGGCGTTGACGGAGCGGCTTTGCGCGGAGGCGGGGCGGGTGGCGGCCATCGAGATCGACCGCGATCTGGCGGCGGTGCTTGGGCGGCGGTTGCCGGCGCTGCAGCTTGTCTGTGGCGATGCGCTGCGCACCGATCTCTGCGCCATCGTTGCGCCGCGGGAACAGGGGGGAGCGGGGGAGCACTGGCGCGTGGTTGGCAACCTGCCCTACAACATCGCGTCGCCGCTGCTTGAGCGGCTGTTCGCCCTTGGTGGGCGCGTCGCGGACATCCATGTGATGCTGCAGGCGGAGGTCGCGGCGCGGCTTGCGGCGCAGCCCGGCGGCAAGCGCTACGGCAGGCTGTCGGTGATGGCCCAGTACCACTGCCGGGTGGTCAAGTTGTTCGATGTGGATGCGGCGAGCTTTACGCCGCAGCCGAAGGTCGCCTCGGCGTTCGTGCGCCTCACGCCGCGCGAGCGCGAGCCTTGCGACGTGGAGGCGCTTCGGCGCGTGTTGCGGGCGAGCTTCGGGCAGCGCCGAAAGATTCTCGCCAATGCCCTAAAATCCTTTGCGCCGAACTGGTGCGCTCTGGGAATCGATCCGGGGCGGCGGGCGGAGAGCGTCACCGTGGCGGAGTACGTCGCCATCGCCAATCATTGCGGTGGCGCCGGGGCGCGGCAGCGCAGCCCCGACAACGGAGAACCCGATGCCGAACATCCGCGTTGACGTCGAGACCCGCTTCATCGCCTCCGAATCCGATCCCGCGGTGCCGCGCTACGTCTTCGCCTACACCATCACCATCGCCAACCACGGCGACGAGACGGCGCAGTTGCTGAATCGCTACTGGCTCATCACCAACGGCGACGGCGGGCAGCAGGAAGTGCGCGGGCCGGGCGTGGTCGGCAATCAGCCGACGCTGGCGCCGGGCGAGGCGTTCCGCTACACCAGCGCCTGCGTTCTCGAGACCGCCGTGGGCGTGATGGAAGGCCACTACGAGTTCCAAGCGAGCGACGGCGCGCTCTTCGAGGTGCCCATCGCCGCGTTCTCGCTGGAAGCGCCGAACATCGTCGTCCACTAGCCGGCCGGACGCGCCGGTCTCGCCAAGCCCGTGGCCACCTACATCGTGGGCGACGTCCAAGGCTGTCTCGACAGCTTGCGGGCGTTGCTTGGCCAAGTGCGCTTCGGCAGCGACGACGCGCTCTGGTGCGTTGGCGACTTGGTGAATCGCGGGCCGGATTCGCTGGCCACGCTGCGTTTCGCGCGCAGCCTCGGCGAGCGCTTCGAGACGGTGCTCGGCAATCACGACCTGCACTTTCTGGCGATGGTCTACGGCGGCCACGCGCAGCGCCACGGCGACACCTTGGACGACTTGCTGGAGGCGCCGGATTGCGGGCAGTTGGCCGATTGGCTGCGCCGTCGGCCGCTCTTGGCGGAAGGCGAAGGGTGGGCGATGGCCCATGCGGGGATTCCCCACATCTGGAGCCTCGAGGAAGCGCGAGTTCGCGCCCGGGAAGTGGAGGGCGTGCTGGCCGGCCCCGGGCATCGGGCGTTCTTCCGAGAGATGTACGGCAACGAACCGGCGCTGTGGAGCGACGATCTGGAAGGACTGCCGCGGCACCGCGCCATCGTCAACTACCTCACGCGGATGCGCTTGGTGGATGCCGACGGGCGCATGGAGTTCGCGCACAAGGGGGCGTTGCAGGATTTGCCGCCTGGCTACCGGCCCTGGTTCGGCTACCCGTCGCGGCTGGACAAGACCCTCTACTTCGGCCATTGGGCCGCTCTAGACGGCGAGACGGGCAGCAATGCGCTGATCGGCCTCGACACCGGCTGCGTCTGGGGTCGAACGCTCACCGCCGTTCGCGCCGAGGACGGGGCCGTGTTCTCCGTTCCGGCTGCGCCGAGGGATCGCCCGAACCAGCAAGCCGAGGGCAGCGCATCGCCGGAGCGTACGAGCAGCGCATGAATATCTATCTCGTCGGCGGGGCGGTGCGCGACGAGCTGCTTGGCCGTCCGGTGACCGAACGCGATTGGGTAGTGGTGGGCGCTAGCCCGGAAGACATGCTGCGGCGTGGCTTCCGGCAGGTGGGGCGCGACTTTCCCGTGTTCCTGCATCCGCAGAGCGGCGAGCAGTACGCGCTGGCGCGCACCGAGCGCAAGACCGGCCCGGGCCACCAGCGCTTCGCTTGGCGGGCGACGGACGTGACGCTGGAAGACGATCTGGCGCGCCGCGATCTCACCATCAACGCCATCGCCAAGGACGCGGATGGTTTGTTGATCGACCCCTGGAACGGGCAGGCGGACCTCGAAGATCGCGTTCTGCGGCACGTCTCGCCGGCGTTCGCCGAGGATCCGCTGCGCGTCTTCCGCGTCGCCCGCTTCGCGGCCCAGCTCCCCGGCTTCGCCATCCATCCGCAGACGTTGGAGCTGATGCGGCGCATGATTCCCGAACTGGCGGCGCTCTCCGGCGAGCGCGTTTGGGCGGAGCTAAGCAAGGCGGCGCCTCGTCTTGGCCGGTTCTTCGAGGTCGTGGCGGAGCTGCGCGGCGCCCACTGGTTCGCGGCTCTCGATTTGCCTGCGACGGCTGGATTGTTCGCGGCGCACAACTTCGATGAAGCGCAGACTGCCTTGGCCGCGGTGGGCTGGGCCAACACGCCGCCGGCGGTGGCGTCCACCTACGCCAAGCTCAAAGCCCCGGCCGTCATGCGCCGCGCCGTCAAAGCCGTGGCGGCGCATGGTCGGTCCCTCGCCAGCTCCGATGTGCCGCCAGAAGCACTGCACGCGGCGCTCACGTCAATCGGCGCTTTCCGCCAAGGGCCGGTGCCGGGGCTGGTGTTGGACGCGGTGGCGGCTTGCAGCGGCGTTGATGGTGCACCGCTGCGGCGCCTAATCGAGAATCTCTGCCGATTGCGCGTACAGGCGGAAGCTGGCCCGGCCTACGGCGCCGCGTTGCAGGCGGAGCGGCTGCGGCAAATCGAACGCTGGCTCTTCAAGCAACGGGCGGCAGCGACGCCATCGGCCAGCGCGCCCTAGGCACGACCGCCAAGGAGTCGTGCTGGCCGGCGGCCAAACGCAATGCGCCAGCATGGGCGATCATCGCGCCGTTGTCGGTACACAAGGCTGGCGGCGGATAGACGACGCGCGGCAGGTCGGCCTGCAAGCGCGCGCGCAGCCGCCGGTTCGCGGCGACGCCCCCAGCGGCAACGAGGGTGTTCGTATCGGCCGCCTGTAACGCCCGCGTACACTTGATCGCCAAGGTGTCCACCACGGCGTCCTCGAAGGCGCGGGCGATGTCCGCCACGTCGCGATCTGCGAGGGGGGCGTGGTCGCGGACCGTGTTCAACGTGTAGGTTTTCAAGCCCGAAAAGCTCATGTCCAGCCCAGGCCGATCGGTCATCGGGCGCGGAAAGCGAAAGCGCGTCGGATCGCCCGCTTGCGCGGCCTTGGCGACGGCCGGGCCGCCCGGATAGCCGAGGCCGAGCATCTGCGCCGTCTTGTCGAATGCCTCGCCAGCGGCGTCGTCCAGACTCTCGCCGAGAATGTGGTAGTCGCCGATGTCCTGCACCTGCACGAGCTGCGTGTGGCCGCCGGACACCAGCAGCGCCGTGAAGGGCGGGCGCAAAGGCTGTTCATCGGCGGGCGAGCTTCCCGGCTGCGAGCCCATGAGCGGCGCCAGCAGGTGGGCTTCCATGTGATGCACGCCGATGGCCGGCACGTCGAGGCCGAAGGCCAAGGCGCGGCCGACCATGGCGCCGACCATCAAAGCCCCGATCAGTCCAGGGCCGGCCGTGAACGCCACCGCGTCGATGTCCGCCCGCCGTCGTCCGGCATCGTCGAGGAGCGTGTGCAGCAGAGGCACGATCTTGCGGACGTGGTCGCGGGAGGCGAGTTCCGGCACCACGCCGCCGTAGCGGGCGTGCAGTTCGACTTGGCTGTAGAGCGCGTCCGCGAGCAGCCCGGATTGGGAATCGTAGAGCGCGACGCCGGTCTCGTCGCAGGATGTCTCGATGCCGAGGACTAGCACCGGCCTTCGCTATCCAAGCAGCTCGAGCGCCCGGTCGATGAGCGGCGTCATGGAGAGCGCCGTCGTCTCCCAGGATTCGTCCACGCGCTTGCCGCGTCGGTGCAGGCCGAGGTTGAAGCCGGTGATGATGGCGAACTTGTAGGCCGCCAGGGCGCGGAACCAGTTCAGCGCCGGCAGCCCCTCGCCGTAGGCATCGACATACAGCCCGGTCAGCGTCTGCGGATCGAGGAACATCGGGCGCGCGCCGGCGCCGCTCGCCCACGCCTCGCGGTCGCTGAAGGTGCAGATCCAGCCGACGTCGTTGAGCGTCGCGCCGATGCCGGTGAGCTCCCAGTCGATCACCGCCAGCAGCCGGCCGACATCGGCGCCGCGGTCGGCGAAGAACAGGTTGGAGATTTGGAAGTCGCCGTGGAAGATGCCGGTCGGGGCGTCGTCGGGCAGCGTTTCGAGCAGCCGGCGGCGACATTCCGGCGCTCGCGCCAGACACTGCGGGTCCGCGGCGCGCTCGTAGAAGCGGTCCCACCGCTCCACGTCTTCGTGGAACGGCACCGCTTCGCCCAGATAGGGCGCCTTGGCCGCATCGACCTTGTGAATCTCGGCGAGCGCCTGCATGGCCTGGCGTCCCATGTCGAGGCGCTGCTCGTCCGAGAGCGCCGCCGCCCACTCGCCCGGTCCGAAGCGCAGCACGTCGCCGTCGAGCTTCGGCACGACGAAGTAGGGGCAGCCGAACCACTCCAAGTCGGCGCCGGCCCAGCGCACCGAGCAGTGCGGCACGGCGGTGCCGTCCAAGGCGTTCAGCACTTCCACTTGGCGCAAGACGTCGGCGGTGCCGCGCCAGTTCACGTTCGGCGGCGGGAGGCGGATGAACCAGGACTCCACGTCGTCGCCGGCCGCCACGCTGAAGCCGTAGGAAAAGCCCGCATGGCCCGGCATCGCATGCACGTCGAAGACGCGCACGTCGCGCCCGTACTTGGCGGCGCAGAACGGGCCCAGCCGGCGCTCCAGTTCGGCGAGTTCCACAGGCCCGTCTCCGTTCGCTGCTTCCGCGACTCGGCGGCCCGTTCAGACCGGCGCCGGCCCAGGGAACTGCTCGCGCAGGATGCGCTTGAGGATCTTGCCGCTTGGATTGCGCGGCACGGCGTCCACGAACGCGACCCCCTTCGGCTGCTTGAAGCCAGCCATGCGCCCGCGGCAGAACTCCAGCACGTCCGCTTCGGTGAGCGCCGCATCGGCCTTCACGACCACGGCGAAAGGCGACTCGCCCCACTTCTCGCTCGGCTGGCCGATCACGCCGGCCTCGGTGATGCCCGGATGCGCCTGCAGGACGTTCTCGATCTCGGCCGGATAGACGTTCTCGCCGCCGGAGATGATCATGTCCTTGATGCGGTCTTCGATGGTGATGAAGCCGTCCGCGTCCATGCGCGCCACGTCGCCGGTGTGCAGCCAGCCGTCGACGACGGTCTCCGCCGTGGCTTCCGGGCGATTCCAGTATTCGCGCATGATGTGCGGGCCGGCCACCAGCACCTCGCCTGGCTCGTCCGGGGCGCAGTCGCTGCCGTCCGGGCGGGCGATGCGCACGTCCGTGTGGAAGAACGCCTTGCCGGTGGAACCGATGCGCTTCAAGGCGTTGTCGGCATCGATCAGCGCCGCCGGGCCGCAGGATTCGGTGAGCCCGTAGATCTGATGCACTTCGACGCCGAGCTTGGCGCAGGCTTCGATGAGCGCCACCGGCACCGGCGCGGCGCCGGACATGCACCAGCGCCATTGCGAGAAGTCGAAGCGTTCTAGGTTCGGCACCTGCAGCATGAAGTTCAGCATGGCCGGCACCGCCAGCCCGACGGTGATGCGCTCTTCGTCCACCAGCTGCCACGCCCGCTGCGGATCGAACGCCCGCATGACGATGGTGGTGATGCCGCGATAGACGGCGAGAGTGATGGGCGTCAAGGCGCCGACGTGGAACATCGGCAGGGGCGACAGGAAGCGGTCGCCGTCGTGGAAGTAGGTGGTGGCGGCAATGGTGATGCAGCCCCAGACGCAGGTGTTGTGGGTGTGGACGACGCCCTTCGGCAAGCCCGTGGTGCCGGAGGTGTACATGATGTAGAGCATGTCGTCGTCGCGCGCGCCCAGCGCCGGTTCGGTCGGCGCGGCGCCGTCTCGGAACGTCGCGTAGTTGTGGGCGAAGTAGGCCGTCTCGCCGTCGGTCACTTGCAGCCATTGCGCGACGTCGGTCTTCTCGCCGCGCCCGTGCAGGTCGGCCACCGTGTCCACGAACTCGTCGTCGAAGATCAGCCGCGTGGCGCCGCTGTCCTTCAGGATGAACTCCAGCTCGTCGGCGACCAGCCGCCAGTTCAGCGGCACCACGACCGCGCCGATCTTGGCGAGCGCGAAGTACGCCTCAACGAACTCCGGGCTGTTCATCAAGAGCAGCGCCACGCGCTCGCCCTTCGCCACGCCGGCGCCCAGGAAGGCGTTCGCAATGCGGTTGCAGCGCTCGTTCAGCGCCGCGAAGGTGAGCCGCCCGCCGTCGTCGCCGACGTACGCCTCGCGCTGCGGCGACAGAAACGCCCGCTTCGCCAGCCACCAGCCGATGTTGTTCTCCATGCTTCCTCCCCGTTTGCGGCGGCCTTGCGCCCAGCGTCCTCGCCGCCGCGCATGTGGCCGGCAGGCATTGTAGGGCAGACGGCCACGGGGCGAGCATATGGACGAGCGGAAGGTGCGACAGATCTTGGGCAAAGAGGCTCTCGCCGGGCCTATACTTCGATCCGTGCCGCAGTTCGGCGACGCCCCGTGTGTTGCGACCCCAGCGATGAAGCCCCTTGATCTGATCGAAACCGCCCGCGTCTTGGCCGAGTCCGGCCCCGGCCGGCCCACGCAGGCGAGTCTTCGCCGCGCTGTCAGCACGGCCTACTACGCCCTGTTCCATTGCCTCGCGGCAACGGCGGCGGACCTGTTCATCGGCCAGCAGCGCACCCCGGCATGGCATCGGACGTACCGCGCGTTGGAGCACGGCCGGGCCAGGAGCGCGTGTCAGGAGCCGACGGTGCGGAGGTTCCCAGCGGAAGTCCGCGATTTCGCCGAGGCGTTCGTCGCTATGCAGAAGGCTCGGCAGCGAGCGGACTACGCGCTGGACACCGACGATTATCAAGAGTCCGATGTTCTCGTGTACATTGCTGCTGCGGAACTTGCCATAGGCCAGTTCGAGAAGGCGGACATTGAGGCGCGGCGCGGCTTCGCCGCCCTCGCGCTCTTCCGGCAACGGCCGTCGTAGGAGGCCCAAGATGGACGAACAGCAGGTGCGCGAGATCGCCGAGACGGCATTCAGGGCCCATTTCAGCGATGTCGACATCGTGTGCGTCAACGTCAAGCCAGGCTTCGACCACTACGATGATCCCATGCTGGAGGTGAAGATCATCTACGACGGCGAGTTCGAGCAGCTGAATGCCGCCGGCTTCTTGCGTGTACAGTCTGAGATCGTAGAGAAGGTGTGGTGGGACGAGGAGGATTCCCCAGGCTGGCCGTACGTTCACATGATCGCCAAGTCCGACCTCGGCGAGCGCGACCCGACGACGGTGTGACGCCATGCGTGGCACCCGTGTGTTTGTAACCTTGCCCAACGCGGCCGAGAACGCCGCATCGACGCAGCCCTAGCGAGTCTGCGCCCCGGACCAGCAAGGCCCTTCCAAGCGGGCAACGCCGCTTCCCGCGGGCGCCAAAGCCAGCCGTAGCCTCGTCCTCCATCCATCCTTGCGCCGCGCGGTGCAAGGACGTTCCGCCTGTTCCGCCTCTGCTGGTCAGCAACGTTGCCGTTTCTGTGTACAATCACGTCCAGGTTTTATCTGGACAAGCCGTGTCAGAGGAACTCTACAAGATCGGCGTTGTGGCCAAGCGCACCGGCATTACGCCGGAGTGCCTGCGCGCCTGGGAGCGGCGCTACGGGCTGGAACCGGCGCAGCGCGCCGGCAAGACGCGCTTCTACAGCGCCGGGCAGGTGGATCGGTTCGTCGCCATCAAGGCGCTGTTGGATCTTGGGCATCCGATCGGCCAGGTCGTCGGCCTCGACGATGCCGAACTCGAACGGCGGCTGCGTCCGCGCCGCGAACGGGCGCCGGCGCGACGGGCGGCGCGGGTGGGCATTGTCGGCAGCCGCCTCATCCATGCCTTCCGACAGGCCACGGCCACCACCGTCGGCGTCATTGCAGAGTGGGCCACGCCTGGTGCGATGCTTGCGGACCGCGGCGCCTTGCCGGCGCTCGACGGCGTTGCCGTCCACTTGCCGTCGTTGGACTTCCAACTGATTGAAAAAATTGCGGATACGTTCCCGGATGCGCGGCTGGTCGCGGCTTTTGCGTATGCCACGGCCACGGACTTGGCGAACTGCCGGGCCGCCGGCCATGCGCTGCTGCGGTGGCCGGCGGACTGGGCCGCGGTGGAGCGGCTGCTCGGCGTCGGTGCGCTGCTGCCGGGCGACGGGGACACCTCGAGGCTATTCAGCGACGAGGAACTGCTGCACATCTCGCTGATGGCGTCGCGCGCCGCCTGCGAGTGCCCGCGCCATCTCGCCGAGCTGATCGGCGGTCTGAACGACTACGCCGTACACGTCGGGCGCTGCGAGGGCGAAGAGGACCACAACCTCATCGAGGGCGATTTGCACGCCGCCCGGGCGCGTCTGGAGCGCTCGCTCGATGCCCTTGTGGAGAAGCACGGTCTGCTCGCGACGGCGGGTTCGACGTGACCGAGTCGCCGAATCGAAAAAAATTGTACAAAAACGCTTGACACGCCCGAAAAACCTGTACACAGTATGGACAACTTGAGTTCTACGGCGTGACGAGCAGCGGTTCCTCCTCCTTCCCCCCTGTTGCTAGCTGCTCTCCAGCGGTCGGTTTCGACCGCTGGCACGCCTCTTACCTCTCCCCCAAGCCGCCAGCGCGCGCAAGCGCAAAACGGGCACGGAGCGTTCTCCGGGCTAGGAACCGGTCAGAAAGCGCAAGGCCGACTCGGCGCGCTGGTGGATCCCCTGCTTGTACTTCTCCAGGTCGAAGTCGCGGTTCTTGCCCATGGCGCCGACCAGGTAGCGCTTGTAGACACCCTGGGCGATGGCGCCGAGGCGCCAGTGGGAGAATGCGCGGTAGTAGTCGATGCGCCCCAGGTCGCGCCCGGTGCGCTGTTCGTAGACCTCGCGCACCCGCGCACGGCTCGGAAAGCCGCCGACCGCGGTGGGCAGGGCGGTTTCCATGCCCGCTTCCCCCGGTTCTCCCCAGTTGTTGAGCAGATAGCCGAGGTCCGCCAGCGGGTCGCCGAGCGTACACAGCTCCCAGTCGAGCAGGGCGGCCATGCGCCCGTCCTTGATGAGCATATTGCCGATGCGGTAGTCGCCGTGGACGATGGCGGAACCCACTTGCTCCGGCATGTCCTGGTGCAGCAGGCGCGCGCTTTCCTCCATCTCCGGTATCTCGTGGGTCTTGGTGGCCTCCCATTGCTGCGTCCAGCGCTTTAGCTGGCGGGCAAGGTACGCTTCCTTGCGCGCCAAATTGCCGAGGCCGACGTCGTCCGGGTTCACGAGGTGCAGCGTCGCCAGCACCTCGACGATGTGTTCGCCGGCCGTGCGCCGCTCGGCTTCCGGCATCGCCTCGGTCACGTCCGGCTCGTGCGGCGCCACGCCCTCGACGAAGGCCATCAGGTAGAAGGGCTGGCCGTTGACGGACTCGTCCTCGCACAGGCCGTGGGTCTTCGGCACCGGCACGTCGGTCGCCTCCAAGGCGCTGATGATGCGATGCTCCCGCGCCATGTCGTGCGCGCTTTGCAGGATGTGCCCCAGCGGGGGGCGGCGCAGCACGTAGGCGCTGCCGCGCTGGTCCGTGAACTTGTAGGTGAGGTTGGAGTGCCCGCCGGCGATGAGCTCGAAGCGCAGCGGCGGTTCGAGGCCGTCGATGCGTTCCGCCACCCAGCGCGTCACGCGGTCGAGGTCGATGCCTTCGATTCCGCTGTGCGATTCCCCGCTTGCCGTCGCCATGATTGAGTTTCCCGCCCCGACTTGCTTACGCTGTCATACCTGCTGGCAACGCGCCGCGTCAATATCGCCATGACCGTCCACTGGCCTTTCTCCTGGTCCGCGCGCCCCTTGAACACAGTGGTCAAGGGGGAGGGCGCCCATCTCTACGACGCCGACGGGGCGCGGATACTCGATGCCGCCGGCGGCGCCGTGGTGGTCAACGTCGGGCACGGGCGCGAGGAAGTGGCGGATGCCGTCCACCAGGCCACCTTGTCGTGTTCCTACGTCGTGCCGCCTTGGCTTACGCCGGAGCGCGAACGGCTGCTCGAACGCTTGGTGCGGGACTGGCTGCCGCCGCACCTGACCCGCCACCACCTCACCTGCAGCGGCTCCGAAGGCGTCGAAACCGCCATGAAGATCGCCATTCAATACCACGCCGCGCGCGGTAAGCCGGGCAAGACGGCGATCGTCGCCCGTACGCCGTCCTACCACGGCACGACGCTGGCGACGGCTGCCGCGAGCGGCCACGAAGCCCGCAAGCGCGGCCTCGAACAGGCGCTTGCCGCCTATGCCAGGGTGCCGGCGCCCTATCCCTTGCGCCAGCCGGGGAGCGATGCGGACGTCGTGCGCCACTGCCTCGATGCGCTGGAAGCAGAGATTCTGCGCGTCGGCTCGGAGTCCGTCGCCGCGCTGCTGGCGGAACCCATCGTCGGCGCGAGCGGGGGCGCGCTGGTGCCGCCAGACGGCTATTGGCAGGGCGCGCGCGAGCTCTGCGACCGCCACGACATGCTGTTGCTGGCGGACGACGTGATGGCTGGCTTCGGACGCACCGGCGCGCCTTTCAGCCTCGACCACTGGGGCGTGGCGGCGGACGTGCTGGTGGCGGGCAAGGGCCTCGGCGGCGGCTATGCGCCGATCACCGGCGTGTTCGCCACCGAACAGGTGGGCGCGGCGCTCGACGCCGCCGGCATGAACGTGATGTTCCACACCTTCGCGGCGCATCCGGCGGCCTGCGCGGCGGCGGACAAGGTGCTCGAAATCCTCTCTCGGGAGAAGCTGGTCGACCGTGCTGCGACAATCGGCGCCGAGCTCAAGACGCAGCTCGCGGACGCCTTCGCGCAGCATCCGCACGTGGCCGAAGTGCGCGGCAGCGGCCTGCTGCTGGCTGTCGAAATCGTCGCCGACCGCGACACCCTGGCGCCGTTTCCGCTCGCCGCCGGCGTCGCCAATCGCGTGGTGGCGGCCGGAATGCGCCGCGGCGTGGCGTTCTATCCCGGCGGCACGGGCGCGGTGCGCGACATCGTGGTCATCGGCGCGCCGTTCGTGATCGACGAACGCGACGTGGCGCAGATGGTGGACGTGCTCGCGGCGGCGGTGGACGAAGTGACGGAAAGCGTTCGCGCTTAGCGGTTCGATGCGGCTTAGGCCGACGCCACTTGCGGCGATGTCGGGTAGCCAGGCGCGGCGAAGGCGCGCTTGAGCGAGATCAGGAAGCTCGCGAGTCCCCAGGTAAGGCCGAGCACCACGCCGATGTCCAGCGCGGCGCGCAGCGGCTGGGCGAGCGCGTGGATGGCGACGATGGCGACGACGATGGCGGCCGTGAGCGCCCAGCCGGCGACGAGGCGCCGGGGCGGCGCGTTGAAGTAGCCCATCACGAACAGCGGCGCCAGCACGGTGCGGACGAGGTTGGGGTTGTGGCGCAGCCACTTCACCCGCGCCGCCGAACGCGGCGAAAAGCCAAGCTGGAAGCCGCGGTAGCCCTCCGACCACGCCATGAAAACGGCATTGGCGAGCGCCACCGCGACATGCCAAGGCTGCCACGCCGCCTCCAAGCCAGCGGCGACGATGAAGCCGAGGCGCGCGATGGCGTAGGCCAGCAGGGCGCACAAGCCAACCGCGCCCCACGCGGCGGCGAACAGGCCGAGGGTGGGCGCGGCGCGAGGCCGCATCGGCGTCGCGGCGCGGCTTGCGGACGGCGGTGCCTTGCGCGACTCGTGCGCCGAGGACGCGCCCTTCACGAACACTCGGCGTAGCGCTTCTCCAACGCCGCCGCAAGCTCCTCCGGGAAGGCATCGCTGCGGGCGTCCAAGGCGCTCGCCAGTTCGACGAGGTGTTCGTTGTCCTCGCGCCCGTTCCAGGTCTTGCGATAGCCGCCGGACTTGTAGCCGTGGGTCTGGCGGAAGGCGTTGAGGACGTTCTTGCCGATGTAGATGCGGTAGAGCTGGTCGAAGTCCAGCGGCAGGGCGCGCATCACGGCCGCGAAGGCGTCCAAGTCGAACGCGTGCGTCTCCAAGCTCGACAGCGCAAGCCGCTCCACGGCGAGGCGCAAGTCGCCCCCCGGCGGCTCGGCCAGCGCCTGCGCGAAGCGCTGGGCAAGATCGCGGTCGAGCTTGCCGGCGCGGAGGATCTCCGACAATCCGAAGTGCCAGATGTCGATGACTTCCAGCCGCGCCTGGTCGAGGTCGGCCGGCTGGCGCTTCCACCACTTCCAGCCGACGTGGTCGAGCAGCTCCGCGCACTCCACCCACACCGCGCGGTAGTAGCGATGGCCTTGCCGCTCCCACTGCGGGTGGACGAGGCGGTTGTGGCGCGCCTGCATCGCCGCCATCGCGCCCAGGCGCTGCCAGGTTTCGTCGATGGACGGCCCGCTCCCCACCCGCAAACCCTATGTCGGCGAGCGCCGTCTGGTCAACGCGCAAGCGCCGCGAACGAGGATTGGCACCGGCGGCATCCGCGCCGTGCGGCAACGGGGCGGTGCGCCGGTGCCGTTTCCGGCGCGAGAGAGCGGAAAAAAACGATGGCAACCGCCGTCGCAACGGCGTATGGTTGCCCGCCAATCGCATCGTCGCAAGGCTGGCTGATCAGCCCCGGCTGGATGCGGTCGGGAGAGAGAATTGAAAATCTACGTCGGAAACATGCCGTACAGCACCAGCTCGGAGGACCTCCAGGAGCTGTTCTCGCAGCATGGGCATGTCGTTGAAGCCAACGTCATCATGGATCGGGAGACCGGTCGCTCGAAGGGATTCGGCTTCGTGGAAATGCCCAACGACGCGGAGGCGAAGGAGGCCATCGACGCCTTGAATTCGTCGCAGCTGAGCGGCCGCACCTTGCGCGTCAGCGAAGCGCGTCCGCGTCCGGATCGCCGGGGGAGCTCCTGGCGATAAGGGAGTCCTCGACTGTGTGCCTGGCGGTTCCGCCGGGCATCCAACCCGCCCCCCAATGCAACCCTTTCGCGCCCACGTCGTTGGTGGGCCGCATGGGTGCTGCCGTGTTCTTCGAGTGGCATTGCCGCGCCGAGTTCGCGCGGCCACTCGAACGCGCCCGCTCTCGAAGGGGCGCTTGAGCACCCTTGAAAAACACCTCGGCGGACGCACTATGCCGAGTACGAGCCTCCTGTTCCCAAGGCGCTTGAAGGCTTGGCACCCTTGGCAACCTGAGGCGCTCGACGGAGCGTAGACCTTGACCACTCGACAACTGCCGCTGCTGCCGCTCAAGAACGTCACCGTTTTCCCGGAGCTGATCCAAGCGCTCATCGTCGGGCGTCCGGCGTCCCTGGCCGCCATCAAGGCGGCGATGGACAGCGACCAGCTGCTTTGCACGGTGCTGCAGAAGGATCCGAACGACGAACACCCCGAGCGCGCCGCGCTCCACGATGTCGGCACCATCTGCAAGGTCACGCGGGTGGAGCAGCGCGACGGCGGCGCCCAGGTGATCGTGCGCGGCGTGCAGCGCGCCCGCATCGGCGCTCTGAGCGCGCTCGCTGGCGAAGAGGCCGAGACGCCGAAGCCCAAGAAGGCCAGAAAACCCGCGAAGCCGGAGGCCGAGAAGAAGGAAGTCCCCCTTGTGGTCGTGGAGGCCACGCCGCTGCCGGCGGTTGCCCTGCCGGAGGAGGGCGAATCGCGCGCCAAGGCGTCGGCGCTGATGCGCGAGAACCTCGACATCGCCCGCCGCATCGCGCACATCATGTCGCAGAACCCGGACCAGCTCTTCCAGCAGATGGTCGGCGGCATCGAGGATCCGGTGACGCGCATGTACCGGCTGGCGGAGCTGCTGCGCAACGTCGAGCTGGCGGAAAAGCAGAAGGTGCTGGAAATCGACGACGCGCAGCCCTTCCTGGAGGCCATCCACAGCCTGCTACGGCAGGAAATCGCCGTCGTCGAAATGCAGCGCGATCTGCAGTCCCAGGCCCGCGAAGAAGTGGAGCAGAGCCAGCGCGAACACATGCTGCGCCACCAGAAGCGGGTCATCGAAGAGGCCCTCGGCGAGGAAGGCGACGAAGACATCGCCGAACTGCGCGAGCAGCTGCGCAACATCAAGCTCGGCGACGACGTGCGCAAGGAGGTGGACCGGGAGCTCAAGCGCCTCTCCAAGATGTCCGCCCACGCGGCGGACTACCAGATCGCCCGCGGCTATCTGGAGCTCGTCGCCGAACTGCCCTGGAACGTCATCACCGAGGACACCCTTGACCTCGGCCATGCCCAGACCGTGCTCGACGAAGACCACTACGGCCTCGAGGACGTGAAGGAGCGCATTCTCGAATCCCTCGCCGTGCTGCAGCTCAATCCCGAAGCGAAGGCCAGCATCCTCTGCTTCGTGGGGCCGCCGGGCGTCGGCAAGACCTCCCTCGGCCAATCCATCGCCCGCGCCATGGGGCGCAAGTTCGAGCGCATGAGCCTCGGCGGCCTGCACGACGAATCCGAACTGCGCGGCCATCGGCGCACCTACATCGGCGCCATGCCGGGGCGCATCCTGCAAGGCGTGCGGCGCGCCGGCGTGCGCAACCCGGTACTGATGCTGGACGAAGTGGACAAGCTCGGGCGCGATTTCCGCGGCGACCCGGCCGCTGCGCTCATGGAGATCCTCGATCCGGCGCAGAACAAGGAGTTCCGCGACAACTACCTGAACCTGCCCTTCGATCTCTCCAAGGTCTTCTTCATCACCACCGCCAACCACCTCGACGGCGTGCCGCGGCCGTTGCTGGACCGCATGGAAGTGCTCGAACTCACCGGCTACAGCGAGCTCGAGAAGCTGGAAATCGCCCGCCGCTACCTGATCCCGCGCCAGCGCGACAACGCCGGCCTGAAGGAGGAGCAGCTCGCGTTCACCGACGAGGCGCTGTTCTGGGCGACGCGCCGCCACACCCGCGAAGCCGGCGTGCGCGAGCTGGACAGAGTCGTTGGCCGCATCGCCAGCAAGCGCGCCCGGCAGATCGTCCAAGCCGAAGAGGCCGCCAAGCCCATCACCGTGGACGACCTGCCGACGCTGCTCGGCCCGGAGAAGTTCAAGACCGACCGCCAGCGCGAGAACATGGCCCCGGGCGTGGCGCCGGGCCTCGCCTACACGGAGGCCGGCGGCGACGTGCTCTACGTCGAAGCCACGCTCACCCACAAGGACGACAAGACGATCACCACCGGCCACTTGGGCCAGGTGATGCAGGAATCCATCCAGGCGGCGCGCTCCTACATCTGGTCGGTGGCGGACCGGCTGCACATCGACCGCGACACCATCGAGAAGAACGGCATCCACGTCCACGTCCCCGCCGGCGCCGTGCCGAAGGACGGCCCCTCCGCCGGCATCACGATGGCGACGGCGCTCGCCTCCCTCTACAGCAACAAGAGCGTGCGCGACGACATCGCCATGACCGGCGAACTGACCCTCTCCGGCCTCGTGCTGCCAGTCGGCGGCATCCGCGAGAAAGTGCTCGCCGCCCACCGCACCGGCATCCGCCACGTGATCCTGCCAAAGGACAACGAAGCCGAACTCGCCAAGCTGCCAGCGCCGGTGCGCGAAGAGATGGAAGTGACCTTGGTGGACCGCCTCGAAGACGCCGTGCGCGTGGCGATTCCCGGGCTACGCCGGCGCAAACGCAGCCGGTCGAACTAAGGCGGCAGCGACAGCTCGCGCACTCGCGGCTCCGGGCGATTCTGGCAACTGGGCGGCGAAGCATCTCCCTTGCCGGCATGAGAGTCGTCGGCCGCCGATATCGCACACCTTTGAGCGCCAGGGGGTGATTCGGCACGTTTCCAGGGGGTGATTCGGCACGTTCCCAGGGGGTGATTCGGCATGTTCCCAAGGGGTGATTCGACATTATTCCAACCGCGGAACACGCCAGCGACGAGTTGGCCAACGCCTGACTGGCGGAACAGCCTCAGAGCTCTCGAACCACGCGGAATCCCCGTGCGCTGTTCCTGCCGCTGCTGAAGGAACGGTAGCTGACGGTGGCTTCGTGCGGCGCGGAGTCCCATTTGCCGCCGCGCACGACGCGAAACCGGCAGGAGCCGGTCGTGCGCGCGTCTGCGGTGGTTGGCGCGCCTTGGTGGTTGCCGTGCCAGCAGTCGGCGACCCATTCTTCGGCATTGCCCAGCATGTCGTGCAGCCCGAAGGCGTTGGCGGCATACGATCCCACCGTGGCCATTTGCGTCTGGCCGTCGGCGCAAGGCGCCACTGCGTAGGTGCTGAAGCGGGTGGCGAGCGTTTGGTCGGCGATGTTGGCGAAGGCACACAGGCCGGCGGCGGCGTCGCCGTGGTGGAAGCGGGCGGCGGAACCGGCCCGCGCCGCGTATTCCCATTCCGCTTCGCTCGGCAGGCGGTAGCGCTCGCCGGTCTCGTCGCTGAGCCAGTCGAGGAAATCAGTCGCTTCGGGCCATGCGATGTTGGTGGCGGGCGGGCCACGTTCGGAGCATGGCGATGGTTCATCCGGCGTCGCCTCTCCCCGTGCGTGGCGGTCGAACTGGCATTGGGTCACCTCGAAGACGCCCATTGCGAAGGGCTCGAAGACGGTCACCGCGCGCATCGGGCGTTCGTCGGGCGCACCAGTCTCGGAACCCATGCGGAAGCGTCCGGCGGGAACGACCGTCAAGAGCGGGCCTTCGCCGCCTGAGCGCAGACGGTCGCGCAGGCGCTGCCCAGGTATCGCCTTGATCCTCGCCATTCGCACCGCATGGTCGAGGCCGCTCGCTGGCATCGTCAGCCGTCTCTCGTAGCGTCGGTAGCCAAGAGCGCGGGCGCTGATCTCGAACGGCCCGACGGGGATGCGCGGCCCGTCATCCTGCCGCGCTGGCACCGTTCGCCGAGCCGCGCCTTCGCCGAACGAGACTTCCACCAGGGCGTCTTGCGGATGCGTGGCGAGACGCAGCCGGCCGACCGGTCGTTCGAGGCGCACCGTGTGGCGGTTCTCGCCGTGCCGCACGTGCATCGTGAAGTGCTCGGTGGCGTAGCCGGCCCGCGAGGCGCTCATTCGGTAGGCGCCGAAGGGCAGCATCATGCCCGGCCGGTACGGTTCTTCGACGTCGTGGATCGCCAGCTCGGCGTCCGCCGGCACGAGCGTCACATGCAGTTGCCCGAATGGAATGCGTTCGAGCTCGAAGGAAACCTCGGTGCGCTGGCGTGGGAGCACGTCCACCGTCTTGGTCTTCGTCTGGCGGCCGAGGATCGTCGCCCGCACTTCGTATGCCTTCGCGGGAAGGTCCGCCAGCAGCGCCGGCGCGGCTTCGGCAAGCGGTTCGCCGTCAAGCGCCAATTCGGCGCCGCGAGGATTGCTGACGATTTCCAACGTGCCGAAGGCCGGGGCGAAGTCAGCGTCTACGCGTCGTTCCTCGTGGCGGCCCACCCGAACGCGGGTGGCTGCGGCGTCGCGGAAGCGATGTTCAAAGCGCACCACCACTTCGCCCGGACGCACGGCGTGGCGCAGCGGCGTCTCGCCGACCGGCTGCCCGTCCACGAACACCCGCGCCGCCGTAGGATCGGAATGCAGGTCGAGCGTTGCCGAGCCGAGCACGAGGCGCGGGCCGATGCCGTCCGAGAACCAGTCGGCGGCACCGACGAACGCCAATGCGCCGGCCGCGAGCAGCCACCGCAGCACCGGAAATTCGCGGTGCCGGCGGCTTCCTGTGCGTGGCTTCTCGACCAAAAGATCCCGCCGTTGGCGTCTTGCCTGCGGCCCGCAGTGGGTTGGAGCTTAGCAACCGGCAGCCGACCTTCTGCGGTATTCCGTTTGCGTGCTTGCGGCGCTTGCGGTCTGCCATACTTGCGCACATCAATCGCACATTCGCAAGGAGACGCCATGAGCGACTTTGACGGTGTTTGGGAGACCACGGTGAACTCGCCGATGGGCCAGCAGAAGGCCACGCTGACGCTGGCCAGCAACGGGAGCGCCCTGACCGGCACGATGGCCGGCGCCCAAGGCAGCATGGAGATCGACAACGGCAAGGTGGAGGACGGCAAGGCCACCTGGACGGCCAACATGACCCAGCCGATGCCGATGACGCTGGAGTTCAGCGCCACGGTGGAGGGCGACGAGATCAGCGGCAACGTGAAGCTCGGCGGGTTCGGCAACGCCTCCTTCACGGGCACGCGGAAGAGCTGACGAATGGCGGACTTCATCGTCATCGGCTCGGAGGAGTCGCCCTATTCGGTGAAGGTGCGCTCGTACTTCCGCTACAAGGGCATCGCCCACGAGTGGCGCGAGCGCGGGCAGGCGCAGGAACTCTTCGCCAAACACGCCCGCCTGCCGCTGATCCCGCTGGTGGTGACGCCCGAGGACACCGGCATCCAGGATTCCACGCCGATCATCGAGGCGATGGAGGCGCGGTTCCCGGAGCGCGGCATCCATCCGCCGGACGCCACGGCGCGGTTCGTCTCGGCGCTGATCGAGGAGTTCGGCGACGAGTGGGGCAACAAGTGGATGTTCCACATGCGCTGGGCGCGGGAGGTGGACCAGCTCGCCGTCTCACGCCGCTTCGCCGCCAAGGCCGAGGACGTGGAAGCCACCGCCAAGGGCATCCGCGAACGCATGGTGCCACGCACCTGGTTCGTCGGCGCCAACGAGACGACCGCTCCGCAGATCGAACAGAGCCTGGCGGACGCGCTGCCGCTCGTCGACGCCCACTTGTCTTCGCGCCCCTACCTCTTCGGCGCCCGCCCGGCATTCGCGGACTTCGGCCTGTGGGGCCAAATCTACGAATGTGGACGCGACCCCACGGCCGGCGCACTGGTGAAGCAGCACGCCAACGTCGTCGCCTGGGTGGAGCGGATGTGGGAACCGAAGGCGCAGGGCGAGTTCGAGGACTGGTCGGCGCTGAAGGACACGCTGGCACCCCTGCTGCGCGACCAAGTGGCAGGCATGTTTCTCCCGTGGAGCAACGCCAATGCCGAAGCCATCGCCAGCGGCACCGCCGAGTTCGACGTGACGCTCAAGGGCAAGCGCTGGACCCAACGGCCGCAGAAGTACCACGCCAGAAGCTTGACGGCGCTCAAGGCGAGGTACGGGCAGATCGACGACGCGGCCCTCGACGCATTCTTGAAGGAGACGGGCTGCTTGGCGTTTTTGGGATAGGTACATCCAGCGCAAGCGCTATGCGCTTGCGCTGGCCCGACCAACTAAACGGCGGACACGACTTTCACGCCCGCCCTCCGTGACAACCAGCCAGCCCGCTGGGCCGTAATCCGCCGCGGTTTTCGTGCCTTGCTTGTTATCTCCCGCTCGATTGTTCCGGTATTGCCTCCTCTTCGCATCCGGCATGCTCACTTTCCCCGTCGGCGAAAGATGCCGGCAATGAACAGTCGCAGGCTCGCTTCATCAACCGGTCCGTTGGCGGTGCCCTGCCGTTCGATTTCCGCGGCCAGAAAGGGGCGGTGCTCCTTCACGAACTTCAGTTTCACATCGCCTTCGCAAAAGTCCAAGACCATCTCGGCACGATCCTCCACTAGCGCTTCCGCATTGAGATGCAGTGCTTCTATCGTGAATCGTGCGTCCGTGCGCATCGCAGCTGGCAGGGCTTCGCCCAAGACCACGTCGCATTGGGGAAAGGCTATGGCGAACCAAAACCGGCGGATCTTGAACGGATCCAACAGGCCAACTTTGGCGGCCTTCGCGCGATTCGCGGCATCGCTGCAGAGTCTGTAGTTCGACCACTCGTACGCTAGCGCTCGGTACTTGCTCTTGGGCAGGAAATGGTCGATCGTGCCACCCACGATTCGCCGGCAATGATAGGCGCAAGTGCGCCTGTAGCTGCGACGCATGTCGTCGTGCGCGAACGTCCACAGCGGCTTCGGTTCCTTGTCCGGTTGGCTGTCGAGGAAGGCGCGGCCAGGTTGTCTGATTTTGGCGTCGAAGTACGCTGGCTCGGGCGCTTGCCTCACCGGGATCACAGCTCGACTCCATACCGCTCGGCAAAGCCGATCCAACGTGGCCAGAAGTCGTCATCGTCCGCAAGCGAAGAGCACAGGCGGTCCGACACGGATCGGACGGATTCTGGCGTTGGCGCCACCTCGCCCTTCTGGAGCTCTCTGGCTTCCTTGATGGCTTCTTCGGCGGCCACCGAGCGTGGGAATTGCAGCCCGAAGACTGGCGACGTCAGCCAACGATCGACCTTTCCGTACTTCATGTGGTCGAGCTTCATCAACGCGATGACGCCGTTCTGAAGATCCAAGTGCAGCAGTGCGTCCTTGTCGTCGGCAAATAGGGTCTCAGTGGAAGCCATCACCAGCGGTGAGTGCGTAGACACGATCAATTGCGCTTCGACTTGCTCTCCCAAGTGCCGCACGACATCGACGAGCGCCGGAAGCAGTTGCCGCTGCCAGCGAGGGTGTAGATGCGCCTCGATCTCGTCGATGAGCACGACCATGCGACGCTCCGGTTCTCGTTTGGCCATGCGGCAGTGGATTTGGTGCTCGCGCCACGCCCACACCATGAGGTACGCGAGAGATAGCACACGTTTGACGGCCGCCGATGCGTAGACGATTGGAACTTGGCCGTAGCGATGGATGATCGTGGGTATTTCCCGCCTGTCATGGGGAATGCGCGTCATCGGCCCTGGCGCCAAGACGCCGAGGTCCGACGGAGACAAGCCCTTGAGCACACTCCTAAACGTCCCGAAGGCTACGCTGTCGCTGTCCGTTTGCCAGTTGCGCCAATCGCGCACGAGGCCCTCGATCTTGCGCTCGCCTTCCATCACGCCATCCCAAACCTCCTCCCGCGCGTAGACCGAGGCACGTGCTTGGCCAACGGGATCCCAAACGGCATATGACCCGTCGACGCACGCATAGACCACCAGCCCCGTCGACGTGTCGCTGCCCGGATGATCTCCCCAGCCCAAGGCATTCCAGTCGTAGAGAACTTTTCGGGGGCGGTCGTCCTGTGCGCCGTGAGTGCCGCGAACGTTGAACTCGATCGAAACCTCGCGGCCGCCATCCTCCCGGGGCACGGCCGGCATGCTGGCCCAAGAACCCGTCAGCGCCCACCACGCACAGTCCAGGAGAAAAGTCTTCCCTAGCCCGTTGTCGCCGGCAATTAGCGTTAGCCGTTCGGCCGGTTCGACCTCCAGCGGCGAAACCGGCCCAGCGCCCTGCACGCGAACGTAGGCGAGTCGTCCGCCTCTTGCGGGTGCCGCATCGGATGCGCGTGACAAGGACAGATCCTCCCAAGAGACCAATGCTCGGCCAAGGATTCCCGTTTCGGAGACTTGCGCTGGAGCCCGTCCTCAGGCCGTCGCTCTACCGTGCGCAAGCGAGCCTGTCCCATAGACTGCTACCAATCGGCTACAGTTACAACCGCCGACTGCGCCGCCCGCCTTCGCCTGCCCAGGGACAAGCTCGTGACGACCACCCAGCCCTCCCTCGATCTCCGCCCCAGCGAGCGCGTGGGCGACGTGCTTGCGCGCATTCGCCGGGAGGCGTCGAGCGAGGCGGAGAAGGGGCGGTGGTTCGAGCATCTGTTCATGGCGACGGTGCGCGACAACCCGGAGTTCGACGTGGCGGACATCTGGCCGTGGCGGGACTGGCCGGAGCGGGAGCGGCTGACGGGGCTCGACGGGCGCGACCACGGCATCGACCTGGTGGCCGTGCTGGGCGACGGCGCGGTCGTCGCCGTCCAGTGCAAGTGCTACGCCGAAGACGCGGTGATCGGCAAGCCGCAGATCGACAGCTTCCTGAACGAGTCGGCTCGGCCAGCGTTCGGACTGCGCTGGATCGTCTCCACCTGCGCCTGGAACGCCGCCGCCGAACGGGCGACGGCGGGCCGGGAACCGCGGGTCGCGCGCATCGACTTCCTGGACTTCCTCGGCCACGCGATCCGCGAGTTCCAGAAGCCGACGGCGCTGCGCCATCCGAAGCCCTTGCAGCGGCAGGCCATCGACGCCGCCTGCGACGGGCTCGCGGCCCAGGGCAACGACCGCGGCAAGCTGGTGATGGCCTGCGGCACCGGCAAGACGTTCACGGCGCTGCGGCTGTCGGAACGGATGGTGCCGGACGACGGGCGCGTCCTCTTCGCGGCGCCGACCATCGCCTTGGTGTCCCAGGCGCGGCGCGAGTGGCTGACGCACCGGGCGCGGCCGATGTCGGCGCTGGTGGTGTGCTCGGACAGCACGGCCGGCGGTCGCGGCGAGCGCTACGAGATCGGCGCCGACGACCTGGTGTGCGACGTCGTTTCGGAGCCGAGCGCCATCGCCCGCCGCCTGCAAGCGCCGGCCGGCGGCGTCAAGGCCGTCTTCTGCACCTACCACTCGCTGCGCCGGGTGTGCGAGGCGCAAGCGCTGCACGGCGCGCCCGCCTTCGACCTCGCCATCGCCGACGAGGCCCACCGCACCACCGGCGTCGTTCGCGGCGACGTCGCCGGCCGCGGGCGGAACGGCGACAGGGTGGACTTCCAGGCCTTCCACGACGACGCCCGGCTGCGCGCCGCCAAGCGCCTGTACATGACCGCGACGCAGCGCATCTACTCGGAGACGTCCGTGCGCGCCACGCGGCGGGCCGCCGAGAAGCGCGGGCTGGCCTGCGACGTCGTGGACATGTCCGACGTCCACGTCTACGGCCCGCTGCTGCACCACGTGAAGTTCTCGGAGGCCGTCGCCGCCGGCGAACTGTCGGACTACCGGGTGGTCGTGCTGGGCATCCGCGAGGGGCAGCTGACCCCCGGCATCCGCGCCGCGCTGCGCGGGAGCAACGTGCCGAAGCGGGCGTCCGACACGGACCTGTGCCGGCTGCTGGGCACGATGCTGGCGCTGAACGGCGCCGTGGAGGGCGGCGAACGGCCGGGCTCGCTGGCGCGCAGCATCGCCTTCGCCTCGACGATCCAGCGCTCCAAGTGGTTCACGGACACCATCAACCGCAACGTCGCGCTCAAGGGCCGGGTCACCCGCGTGCTGGCTGGCCGCGGCAAGCGCGCCGACCTCGAGTCGCGCCATCTGGACGGCGGCAGCACGGCGCTCAAGCGCAACAGCGAGCGGCGCTGGCTGAACGACGCCCCGAGCCGCGACCAGGCGCGGATGATCTGCAACGTCAAGGTGTTCTCGGAGGGCGTGGACGTGCCGGCGCTGGACGCGGTGGCCTTCCTCGATCCGAAGCAGAGCCAGATCGACATCGTGCAGGCGGTCGGGCGCGTCATGCGCAAGGCGCCCGGCAAGCGCTTCGGCTACATCGTGGTGCCGGTGTTCGTGCCCGAAGGGGAGGGCGACATCGCCGAACTGCTCGAGCAGCGCGGCGACGACTACCGGCACGTCGGCGCGGTGCTGCGCGCGTTGCAGTCCCACGACGAGCGGCTTGCGGAATCGCCGGCGAGCTTCGTCCATGTGCTGATCGACGAGGGCAAGTCCGGGGAGGCGGAGAGGGGCGAGGAGGGCAGCGCTCGGCCGGCCCGGGAACGGCCGGGCGAAGTGCGCGAGGCCGCCGAGCCGGCGCCGGCCATCGACGACCTCTTCACCTTCCAGGCGGTGGAGCCCGGCATCTTCGCCAAGCTGGTGGCGTCCTCGGGCCTGGGCAGGCCGGGGCAGGTGACGGCGGACGACATCGTGCGTTCGGTGCGGCTTGCCGCCAGGCGCATCGAGGAGGACGCCGCGCTGCTCGACTCGCTCCGCCAGGCCTTGGATTTGGCGGGCGTGAAGGATCGGGAGGTCTCCACCACCGCCGCCCTGCTGCTGTGCAACGCCTGCCTGCTGCACCGCCGCCTGCAGAAGGAGTCGTCCGCCCTGGAAGGGCTGCCGGACTTGACCACCATCGGCCGTTCGCAGACGCCGGCGGAAGCGCTGGCCGAGGCCTGGGACGAGATTCTCGGCAAGGACTACGCGCCGGTGTTCCGCCCGGCGCTGGCCCTCATCGAGAACTCGCCGTCCTTCGAGAGCCTCAAGGCGCCGGCGCAGATCCTCGCGGAGTGCGCGGTGAACGTCTCGGACACGGTGGCCGAACTCGGCTACGACCACGCCGGCCCGCTGTACCACAAGATCCTCGGCAGCGCCGAGAGCGACGGCGCCTTCTACACCAACAACATCTCGGCGCTGATGCTGGCCGGGCTGGCGCTGTCGCCCGACCTGGTGGACTGGGGCGACTGGAAGCAGGCGACGGCCTTGCGCATCCTCGACCCGGCCTGCGGCACCGGCACCCTGCTGATGGCGGCGCTGAAGACCATCAAGGAGCGCATGGCGGCGGCCCGGCCGATGACGCCGGCGCAGGTTCGCGCGGCCCACAAGGCGCTGGTGGAGCACTCCATCCGCGGCCTGGACATCAACTACCAGGCCACCCAGCTGGCCGCCTCGAACCTGACCCTCGGCGCCCCCACGGTGGACTACGAGGCCATGCACATCCACACCATGCGCCACGGCCCGCAGCCGGACGGCTCGGTGGCCCTCGGCAGCTTGGAACTGCTGCCGGAGGCCGTTGGCGGCGGCCGGCAGCTTGATCTGGTGGGGCACGTCAAGCAGGCGGCGGTTTCGACGCAGAGCTCGCCCGCGACCAACGTGCCGGACATACGAGACGTGGACTTGCTGTTGATGAACCCGCCGTTCACGAACAAGGGAAAACGCAATACCAAGTATTCGGACGACGCGACAAAGCGCGTCCGCCAGCGCGAGGCCACGATCAAGGCGAGCGTGCAGGAGGGCGATCCCGGCGCCGCGGCGGTCATCGAGAGCAACAGCATCAGCACCTACTTCACGCCCTTGGCGGAGGCGCTGGTTGGGAAGCAGCGCGGCACCCTCGCCAAGATCGTCCCCACCACGGCGTTCGCCAGCACTTCGGGGCGCGAGGAGCGCCGTTTCCTGGCCTCTCGTTTCCACATCGACATGGTCGTGACCAGCCACGACCCCAAGCGGCCCAACTTCTCCGAGAACACGGACATTCACGAGTCCTTGCTGATCTGCCGTCGGCGCGAATGGATGTCCCGTCCGACCACGGCCTTCATCGCCTTGAACCGAATGCCGAGGTCGCCGGAAGAAGTGGCCCAATGGGTGGATGCGGCGATCCAGCGTGTGCCGCACCCCTGCCACCAAATCCACATATGGCCGCCGGAACGCATCAATGCCGGAGACTGGTCGCCGGCGCTCTACTACGACGGCTTCTTGGCCGCGCACAACGACCATCACGAAACGATGGATGAACTCTCTCCGGCCAGCGACTTGATCGTCACGCCGGTGATTGATCCCGGCCCGGTCTCCGGGGCAGTACACAACCCGCTCAAGACGCCGCCATCGGAGGACGCCAACGGCCATGCCGTGGTCTGGCGGCATCAGGCCGACCGCCGCCGAACCATGCGCGGCGAGGTCGAGTTCCATGTGGCGCCGAAGCCCGGCAGGCGCGGCTACGTCGAGTCCCGCATCCTGCCAAAGACAAGCTGCCTGCTGGTGACGCTGGCGACGTCCACGACCACGATACGGACCACGGCGCAGATCCTTCCCGAACCCTGTTTCGGATCGGCTTGGACCGCGTTCCGGCCAAACGACCGGATCGCCCGGCCCGACGAGGCCATGCAGGCGTGGTGCGCTTATCTGAACTCGACGCTGGGCGTGTTGTCCTACCTGCACCGGCGCGCCCGCAAACTCACCTACGGTCGCTACCGACCAGCGCAACTGCACACGATCCCGCTCCCCGACCCCGCGAAGTGCGACCTCACGCCCTTGGCGGACGCCTTCCGTGAACTTCAGGACGCCGAGTTGCTGCCGTGGCCGAAGATGAACGAGTGCCCCGTGCGCGCCAAGCTCGACTCTGCGCTAACTGCGTGTCTCGACATCGACATCGATTCGATCGCTTGGACGCGCCGCCTGATCGCCGCCGAACCAACGGTCTCCAACCGGTCGGCATACACCGGGCGCAACGAGAGCGCGGTGATCGACTTTTTCTTCTGCGACCTCGATCAAGGCGTGAGTCTCGCTCGCGACCGATTTTCGCCCCGAGAATTGGAACGGCTCGCGGACTTCGAGCCGTGAGCACGCTCTTGGACACCTGCGCCATCTCCGAACTGTACCGCGCCGAGCCGGAGCCAGCAGTCGAGTTGGCGATCGACGCGCTGGGAGAGGACGCCTACATCAGCGTCGTCACCATCAGCGAGATGTCCATCGGCGCACATTCGCTGCCCGCTGGCCGTAGGCAGCGCGAGCGCCTCGACCAGCTCGCCCAAACGGAGCGACGTTTCGCTGAACGAACCCTCGACGTCGGTGCCGACATCGCCCGACTCTGCGGGCAGATCAGAGCCAAGACGCAGGGCGTGGGAATACAGATCGACCTAGCCGACGGCCTGATCGCGGCCACCGCCATCCACCATGGGATGGCGGTCATGACGCGCAACGCGAGCGACTTCACGCCCACGGGCGTGCAGGTGGTGAATCCGTGGCCGAGGTAGCCTCAAACCGCTTACAGCTTTGATGCCGCTACGGCGTACATGAACTTCTTCATGTCCAGGTCGCGCTCGGGAGTTGCCGTGTGGAAGAACAAATCCGCGCCTAGAAGCTGACGCATTCCCGCCGGCGCGTTCGCCATGTAGTCGGCGTCCTTCAGCAGGTAGGTGAAGTCGTCGATGGGCTGGGTGTAGAGGCGCTGGTAGGTGGCGTGGAGCACGGTGCGGGTGCCGGCGATGGTGCGTGGATAGGCGCCGTGCCAGACCGCGCCGTCCCACACGGCGACGTCGCCTTTCTCGGTGTCGATGGAGACGGTCTCGACGGTCTCGGCCTCCGCGCTCTGGGGTGGACGCCGGTGGCGGTGCGAATCGGGCGCGACGCGGGTGGCGCCGCCGGCCTTGGTCATGCCCTCGCAGGCGAAGCAGAAGGTCACCAGCAGGTTGTGGTCCGGGAAGGGCGTGGGGATCCAGTTCTGGTCCGCGTGCAGGGCGAGCCCGGCGCCGCCTTCCGGCTTGATGCTGCCGACGAATCGACCGGCGCGCATGGCCTTGCCGACGCTGAACTCGGCAAACGCCATGATCTTCGGCAACGTCGCCACGCGATCCACCGCCGGATGCCTGCCCAGCAGCATCGGCGCCGACGCGATGGCGGTCGCATCGTCGGTCTTCGTCGCCAGCGCGTGGATCGCGTCGCGCAAGTCGTCCAACAGCTCCGGCGGGGCGGCTTCCCGAATCACCGCATAGCCGTGCTCGCGCATGTGCCGCACCGCATCCCACAGACCCAACTCGTCGATGCGCGGGCGCAACTCGTCGGACACCTCGCCGGGTGCCACCGACGGCGCGGCGTACTCATCCATGCGCTTCGGCAACTCGGTCTCGGCTTCTTCCATCGGTGTCACCTTCCCTCGCGATTGTCCTTGCAAGTACACGCCATCCTGAGTGCGCGAGCTTGGGCTGAGCCGTCAGTATCCCCGTCTGGTCAGCGTTCGTCACTCGCGCATGCCAACCTCAGCAAGCTCGACGGAGTCCGCCCAGGATATGGCGCATGCTGCGAGCGACCAGCAACACCCGGTTCGGGTCGGCCGCCCAGTCTTCCTGTTGGAAGCAACCGCCGGTTGCGGCATCGATCATGTCGAGGCGGTGCTCTTCGGTGTCGTGATACCACCGACGCAAACGTCTAGAGTGGCTCTGCATCCGTCGAAGCTCGGCCATGACGATCCACGTCGTCGCCAAGACTCTTGCTTCAAGTACGGTGTCGCGCTGCTTGGCCATCCAATACTCCGCCACCAGAGCTAGGAAATCGTATAGATGGCGTCTCGCCTCGTCCGCATCGCGGATGCGTCGTCCGGAACGGTTTTGCAGCCAGTAGTTGCCAGCCAGCGCGAGCGATGCGGCAAGAAGCGCCGTGGCGAGGGGCGCAAGCGCAAGCCAGCTCATCAGCAACTGGCAAGATCAGTGTTTTGCGAACTGGTTGTTCAAGCTGTCGCAGCTTGATCGGCGTCCTTGATGTAGCGCTTCGCCAACTGCACGAAGTCCACCAGATCCGGGTCGTCCGCCCGCAAGAGCAAGTGCTCGTCCAGAAACGTCTTGTCCAAGTGGCACTCGCGTACCAAGCCGCCGAACGCCTCCTCCAGAAACGACGAACCGAAGCCCGCCACGCCGTCGAAGACGACCTCGACCTTCTCTGCGTCTTGCAGGGCGGCCGCCAGCAGATCGTCGCGGAACGCCGCACCCGACGCCTCGCCGTCTTCGCGGAACCGCCCCGCCGGGAACTTGGAGAAGTCGTCTGCGATGGTGATGGTCTTCATTGTTCCGTTCATCCTCACTGCAACGGCCACCTTATCGAAAAGGCACCCCGGCAAGGGTGCTGCCATTGCTTCGTTGTTCAGTCGTTGGCCTTCGCATGTCGCGTCTTTTGGGTGCAGCTTACCAACGAACGCCGAGCGCGAGCATCGGCAGCAGTCGTCGGCGGACGCGGAGGTCGTTCGGCAGGGCTTGCTTGTGGGCGTCGTCGTAGCCGAATGCCTCGAAGCGAGCGCCTAGGCGCAGGTCGAAGTGTGCGCCCAAGCGGTAGCCGATGCTCGGCGCCAGCGCGTAGAAGCTGCTCGCGCCGTCGAAAGCGGGTGCGATGGCGGCTTCGAGGGCGGCGTGGAAGCGCTGGCTCAGCTGCTTCGAGAGAGTGCCGAGTGCGCCGACGGCGTACACGGTGTAGCGCCGGTCCACTGTATTGGACGCGCCATCCATGCGCAGGTGGAAGGCCGTCCAGAGCGCTTGGCCGCCGAGTTCGGCGGTGTAGCTCTCGCGCTCGAATACCCATGTCCAACCGAGCGAGAGCGCGTCGAAGGACGCCTGCGAGCGAATGCGCTCACCGGCGCTGAACGCGCGGGCCTGGCTGACGAGCGGTTCCGTCAACATGCCGGTTCCGGCAGCGCCGACGTCCGCGTAGCGCAAGTGCAGGCGGCTGCGACGGAGCTTTGCGCTGCCGGCGAGGTGGCGATAGTGGCCTCCGTCCAGCCCTGTTTCCGCGAGCGTCGGGCGGCGCCAAGTCGCAGTGCCGACCGCGCCGCCTGCTGGCGTCTGCAAGTGGCCGTGCGCGTCCACCAGGCCGAGGCCGACTTCGATGGTGGCTTCGGCGAACGCCGAACCGGCTGCCAGCATCGCCGCGAGCCACGCGACTTGCCGCAGGCGCTGGCAATCTCCGAACATCGCGTTGATGATACGCGCTTGGGCCGCGCCTTCCCTTCCACCGCGAGGAACCGACATGACCATTCAACTTCGCCAAATCTGCCTCGTTGCCCGGGAGCTGGACTCCACCATCGACGACTTGGAGCAGATCTTCGGCATCCACCGCTGCTTCGTCGATCCGGGCGTCGGCAGGTTCGGCCTCGTCAACACGCTGCTGCCGATCGGCCGCAACCTGCTCGAAGTGGTGGCGCCGGTGGAAGAGAACACCGCTGCCGGGCGCTATCTGGATCGGCGCAACGGCGACGGCGGCTACATGGTGATCTGCCAGGCGGATTCGAGCGCCAACCAGCAGGCCGTGCGGCAACGTGCCTTGGACAACGGCGTGCGCATCGCGTGGGAAGTGGACCGCGACAACTGGAACATCTGCCAAATCCATCCGGGCGACATGAAGGCGGCGTTCTTCGAGATCGACTGGGACGAAGCCAACGACTTCACCGGCAACTGGGAACCGGCCGGCGGCACCCAGTGGTTCGACAAGGTGGATCAGTCCGTCACCGTGGACTACGCCGCGGTGGAGCTGCAGGGGCCGGATCCGGTCGGGCTGGCGGAACTGTGGGGCAAGGTCGCCGGCCTGCCGGTGCGCCGCGAAGGCGCGGTGCTGCACATGGCGCTCAACAACGTCGACGTCCGCTTCGTGGAGGCGAGCGACGGGCGCGGCTACGGGCTGGGCGGCTTGGATCTGCGCGTCGCCGACCGGCAACGCATCCTCTCCAAGGCCAAGGAGCGCAACGCCTACGTCTCGGACGACGAAGTCCATGTCTGCGGCGTGCGTTTTCGGCTGCGCGATTCGTGATGCCTTAGTCGTCCACAAGCCAGGCGAGCATGGCCGTCGGGATGGCGAGGACGCCCTTCGGATCGCTTGAATCCAGTTCCGAGCGGGTGGCCACGATGCCGCGCCAGCCGGATGCGGCAAGCGTCTGCGCGTCGCGCTTCCAGCGTCCGTCCACGAACTTCGACTCGATGGCCAGCCCGCCGAAGCCCGGGCCCACGAAGTCGATCTCGCGGCGCGTGTTGGAGCGATGGTGCAAGACGTGGGCGAAGTCCATGAGGCTGCCCGGATGCTTGCGCTCGAAGCAGCGCAGCAGGGCGACGCCGAGTTGCTGCTCGGAGAGCTGGCTGTCGTCCGGCGGCGTGGAGCAGAGGCGGGCGTAGGCGGGGTCCAGGAAGTAGACCTTGCCACGCGCGTTCAGCTTGACGCGCAAGCGGTCTTCGCGATGGCAGGGCCAGAGCGCGAACGCATCCCGCAAGTCCGCCAAGCGTTGACGGACGCTGGCCTGCGCGAGGTCGAGGTCGTCGGCGATGGCCGCGTAGTTGACTGGCGAGCAGAGCCCTTGTCCCAAGCGCTGCAGCAGCGCCGTCGTCTGCACTTGCGACCAGTTGGCGCGCCGAAACGCGTCGCCTTGGATCACGTCCAGCAGGCTGCGGAGAAAGTGCGGCGGCACTTCGCGCTCGCGCAAGTGGCCGGCCAGCGCCAATGGAAATCCGCCCACCTGCAGGTAGGCGTCCCAGGCGGACACCAGACAATCCAGCCAAGGCGCCAGCGCCTGCGTTGCTTCCACAAGCCGCGCCGGCGTGAGGTCGGCGACGTGCAGCGGGCCTAGAGTCGGCACGGCGGATGTCGGATCAGCGTATTGGACGAATGTGCGAAAGCCCATCGGCAGCAGGAAGCGGTTGGACACCGCTGCGGGGCCGCGCCGTCCCGCCAGTGCCTTGGCGGCTGCCGTGAGGTCCGCCGCGGACGATCCCGTCACCACCACGATGTCGTGGCGGAAGCGTTCGTCGTTGTCGCGCAGCCACTTGATGCGCTCCGGCCAGCCGTCGGCGATGCCGGTGATTTCGTCGATGAACCAGTAGCGGCGTCCTGCCGGCGTCAGCTGGTTGGCGGCGGCCACGAGTCGGCCGAGGTCCGCGGCGCGCCAGCCGTCGGTCGCAACATGCAGCACGCAACGCGGGGCGATCGTGCTGCTGTCCAACAGCGCTTCGATCGTGCGCTTGATTTCCACGGACTTGCCCACCCGACGCGGCCCCCGCAGCACGTAGAGGCCACCCGGCTCGAGGTCGTTGAGCACCCCCGCGACGTAGCGGAATGGGGCGGTGTTGGCCTCGGACAGGTCGGGGTCTTGGCGCATCCAAGTGCGCGGATTGCGCCACCAGCGGTTGGTGGCGGTTAGGATCTGCTGGATTTCGCCCTGCTTCACGGTGGCTTCCGGAGCCCATGTGTCTTGAAAAAGTATACATTTTCTGCGCTTCTGAATCTAAAAAAGCATACTTTTCATATGCAGCCTATGCAAAAAAGCATACTTTTTGATCTTGAGTCGCAGCCAAATGCGGCCTTTCTTGGGCTCGGCACACCTGTCGGACCGCCGCGACTCAGTCCGTCAGGCGCTCGATTGCCGCCCCGAGCTCGCGCAGACGGATTTCCAAGCGCTCGTAGCCGCGGTCGATCTGGCCCACGTTGTGAATCGTGCTCTCGCCCTCGGCGCACAGGGCGGCGATCACCAGCGCCATGCCGGCGCGAATGTCCGGCGACACTAGGGATTCGCCTCGCAGGTGGGCGGGGCCCATCACCAGGGCGCGGTGCGGGTCGCAGAGGACGATGCCGGCGCCCATGTCGATGAGGCGGTCGACGAACACCAGCCGGCGGTCGAACATCTTCTGGTGGATCAGCACCGTGCCGCGGCTTTGGGTCGCCACCACCAGGGCGATGCTGATGAGGTCCGGGGGGAAGCCTGGCCAAGGCATGTCGTCGATCTTCGGTATCGCGCCGTCGAAGTCGGGCACCACGGCCAGTTGCTGATCCGGCGGCACCACGATGTCGTCGCCGTCGTCCTGCCAATGCACGCCGAGGCGCCCGTACATGATCCGCGTCATGCGGTGTTCGTCGGGATTGGCGCCGACGATGCGGATGCCGGAACCCGTTGCCGCCGCCAGCCCCACCAGCGAGCCAACCTCCATGTAGTCCGGGCCGATGTCGAAGCGTGCGCCGTGCAGCGCCGCCACGCCCTCGATGGTCAAGTCGTGGGTGCCGATGCCGCCGATGCGCGCGCCCATCGCGTTGAGGCAATGGCAGACGTCCTGCACGTGGGGCTCCATGGCCGCGTTGGCGATGGTGGTCACGCCGTCGGCCAGCACCGCCGCGAAGATCGCCTGCTCGGTGCCGGTGACGCTCATTTCGTCCAGGAAGATGTCGCCGCCGCGAAGACGCGGTGCCGTGAGCAGATAGTGGTCGCGCTCGGTCTTGATCTCCACGCCGAGCGCCTGCAACGCGAGCAGGTGCGTGTCCAGCCGGCGCCGTCCGATGCGGTCGCCCCCGGGACGCAGGATCTGCGCCCGCCCGAAGCGCGCCAGCAACGGCGCGGCCAGCAGCACCGTGGTGCGAATCCGCCGCGCCAACTCCTCGTCCGGCAGGCCGTCGATTACGCCGGCGGCGTTCAACGTGCAGACGTTCGCCGTCATTCGCGCGTCGACGCCGATGCTGCGCAGCAAGGCCAGCTTGGTGCGCACGTCGCCGATGTCCGGCACGTTGCCGATGGTCAGCGCGTCGTCGGTGAGGATCGACGCCGCCAAGAGCGGCAGCGCCGAGTTCTTGTTGCCCATCGGCGCGATGCGGCCGGCCAGCCGTCGCGCGCCCTCGATGCGGAAGTAGTCCATGCGCGTCCCGCGCCGTCAGCGCATGGCCGCTTGTGTTTCGAGGCCCTCTTAGGAGTCGAAGACGATGACGCTGCGCGCGACCTCGCCCTTGTCCAGCGCCAGGAGTGCGTCGGTGACTTCCGAAAGGGGGATGCGGCTCGAGATCATGTCGTCCAGGTGCAGCCTGCCCTGCAGGTAGAAGTCCACGAAGCGGGGCATGTCCACGCGGAAGCGGTTGGAGCCCATCATCGAGCCTTGGATCTTCTTCTCCGAAAGGAAGTCCGGGCCGTGCAGCTGCACCATTTGGCCCGGCGGAATCATGCCGATGACGGTGGCCGTGCCGCCGCGTCGAATCATCCGAAACGCCTGCTCGGCCGTGACTTTCAGCCCAATCGCCTCGAACGAATAGTGAACCCCGCCGCCCGTGAGCTCGCGCACCTGCTCCACCGGATCGCCGGCGCTCGCATCCACCGCATCCGTGGCGCCGAAGGAACGCGCCAACTCCAGCTTCGACGCCACCATGTCCACCGCGATCACCCGCGACGCGCCGGCGATGGCCGCGCCGTTGATGCACGAGAGCCCCACGCCGCCGCAGCCGATCACGGCGACGGTGGCGCCGGGTTCCACGGCCGCGGTGTGGATGACCGCGCCGACGCCGGTGGTCACCCCGCAGCCGATCAGCGCGGCGCGGTCCAGCGGCATGTCCTCGCGCACCTTCACCACCGAATGCTCGTGGACGAGCATCTGCTCCGCGAACGAGCCGAGGTTGGCGAACTGCGCCAACGCGCCGCCTTCCTTCGAGAGGCGCGGATCGTCGTCTCGCCCGCGCCGCACTTCGGGTTCCTGGCACAGCGACATGTGCCCGGTGAGGCAGTACTCGCAGTGGCCGCAGAACACCGAAAGGCAGGTGATGACGTGATCGCCCGGCTGCACGTAGCGCACCGCGTCCCCGACCTCCTCCACCACGCCGGCCGATTCGTGCCCCAGCACGCACGGCGTCTGCCCCGGATAGGTGCCGTTGAAGAAGTGCATGTCCGAATGGCACACCCCGGCCGCCGCCGTGCGCACCAGCACCTCCCGCGGCCCCGGCTTGTCGATGTCGATCTCCTCGACCTCCATGGCCGTATTGACGGCTCGGAATACCGCTGCTTTCACTGGTGATCTCCTCTCTGGCCGCGCCGCTGTGACGGCGACTGGTGGGCGTCAGTGTGCCAACGAACACAGCGTTGCATCAAGCCTGCATGGGTGTGTCGGTCGAGGCGACGCGCCAGACGCTCTGGCCTTGCGTTTGCCGCGGGGAAGGACGGGTTGTCGTACTCTTATGTGCGAGCCAGGAGGCGAGGCATGGATTGGCGCAACGACTTGAAAGGTGCTTACCGGAACGTGCGCCAAGCCTGCAGGCGGGACTGGCTGGGCGAGGGCGCGGGCGTGGCCATCGGCGAAATGGCCGCTCTTGCGTTGCGGTTCTTGGCGTCTGAGGCAGAGCGCGTGGATCTCAGCTCGTCCGTGGCGGGCAAGCGCTACGTCTCCTACTCGCGCGATGGCGTGGTTGCGCGGCCTGCGAACCGCGAGCTCTTCGAGACGGACTGGCGCGCCGTCGTGGAGTGCTGGCGCAAGTGGCTGAGAGGACACGAGGATGCGATGGACTTTGGGCATTTGGCCTACACCGTCGCGCTGGCGCCGTGTTTGGCTCTTGAACTGCTGAACAGGAACAACAAGAAGGGGCCAGCGACCTACTTCGAGTGTTTGGTTGGCCATTTGGTCTCGCGGTCGCTCGGCGTTGGACCAGCGCGGCAGCCTCCTCTCGAGGTCTTTGGCCAAGAGGCCCGGATGACGATGGACTTCTTGTTCGAAACCGCAGGCGACTCGGGGAACATCCATGTGCCGATCAAGATGTCGACGCGTGAACGCATTGTGCAGGCTTGGGCGCACCAACGGATACTCGACGAGGCTTTTGGCAAGGGACACTATCGAGGAGAAATGGTGCTGTTCTCCGAGACGAAGCTGAACTCCAAGACGCTCGACGTCGTGGAGATCTGCGTACCTAGTCAATGGCTCGTCTATCAGACTCTGATTGCGAAGATGAACTGCATCTACTACTTCGACACGCCCGTTCGCTACCGTGAGCTTGCGGACGCCTACCCGCAGGCCATCCAGATCAAGCCGATTCGCGAAGCGTTCACCGGAACAGCGGCATTTGGTCTGCGTTAGCGACGCCGTTTTGCAGTGCTTCGCCTAGACCGTGCGCCCTCAAGCGGCGGTCAAGGCCCGTCCATCTCTGCTTTCCGGTGCGCTTGAGGAACACTAGGAAATAGGAGTGGTTCTTGCGCGCATGGGCTTGCCTCAGCATCCGGCTTACGCCTGGCCTGCCTGTTCGCACAACCACGAATAGGTCTTCGGCGATGAAGCCGTAGCCCGACAGCTCGTTGATGAGCTCGACATGAGTGAAGCGTTGTATGTTGGCGCACACCTCGTCTTGGCACTTGACGACATAGACGCCGGCTTCGCGGAGCACGCGCCATGCTTCCCGTGCCGCGGCGAAGTACAGGTCCAGCACGGCGTCATGGTATTTTCCCTTCGAGTTGACGCTGTTGTTCTTGTAGTAGCCCTCGAAGTTCTGATGGCCGACATGCGCGGTGCCGCCCGGCGTATGCATGTAGGGCGGATCGAATACCACGCAATCGATCGCTCCGTCTTCGTATGGCAGCGTGCGGCAATCGGTGCCGGTGGCGATGTCGGAAGGAAGCAGTCGATATGCGTCCTTCGGCACCTTGCGCCAGAACACGCCCTTGCCATGGGTCACGTCCGCCACTGTGCTGCCGGGCTCGACGTACAGGGAGAGGACGTAAGGGAATACATCGTCGTTCCGGCCCAAGTGGGCGCTGAGCACCAAGTCGTTCGTGGGCCGGCCGCTTGGCGACTTTCTCTTCGGCGGCTTGTTCCCCGGAGCTGTCCGCTCCTTGGCCGTCTTTGCCGCAGGTGGGCGTACTTGGCTGAGCATGGTCGCCAATGTAGGCGCTTCGGCTGCGCGGGTCAAGACTCAGCCGGCCTTCGGCGGCGCGTCGCGCAGCCGTTCCTCTAGGCGCTTGAGCGATGCCTGGGTTTCCAGCAGCTCGCGCAGCAGTTCTTCCCGCGAGGGCGGTGACACCAGTTCGTTCAGGCGCTGCGCCTTGGCTTCGTCGAGGTTGTTCAGCACGACGGCGATGAACAGGTTGATGACCACGAACGTGCCGACCACCACGAAGCTCACGAAGTAGGCCCAGGCCCACCAGTGGTGTGCCATCGCGGCGTACATCACGTCCGTCCAGTCCTCCAGCGTCACCACGCGGAACAGCGTCAGCGCGGCGATGCCGAGGGTGCGCCAGTGGGTCGGATCGACGTCGTGGAACAGGTGGTAGCCGGCCACGGCGTAGATGTAGAAGATCACCGACATCAGGCACACCACGTTGAACATGCTCGGAATCGAGCGCACCAGCGTGGTGACGATGAGCCGCAGTTCCGGCAGCGCCGAGACCAGCCGCAGCACCCGCAAGAGCCGCGCCAAACGCGCCAAGGTGGCGAGCTCGCCGGTGCTCGGCAGCAGGCTGACGACGATGATGGCGAAGTCGAAGACGTTCCAGCCGTCCTTGAAGTAGCGGTGCGGCCTCGGCCACTGCGCGATCAGCTTGACGATGGCCTCGACCACGAAGATGCCGAGGAAGAGCTGGTTGGCGGCCTTGAACCAGGCGCCGTAGCGCTCGGCGAGGAACGCCGACGTGTCCAGGCCGATGACCAGCGCATTCACGCCGATGACGCCGACGACGCCCCAGTGGAACCACGCCGCGGCGGCCACCCGCTGCGCCACGCCGACGAATGACGCACCGCTTGCGCCTGCCCTCGAACCACCCTCGCTCATGCCGCCTTGCCCTCGCCCCGCATCCGTCGAGCGGCGAAGTCTAGCGAAGCCGCGTTTGCGCGCCGTGCGCGCCGTCTGCATTTGGGATGCATTTGACACGCTCGTAGGAACGTCGCTAAGGTTGCGCCTCTTTCGGGGAGGGGTACTGACCGTGGGTGAAGCTGCGTTAGTCGCGGTGACGGGTGTTGTCGGACGAGCCTTGGCGCGACGGCCGCTTGGCACCGACGTGCAATTGAGCGCGGAATTCTACCCCCCCCCCCCCCCCCCCGCGACGACAAATGCGGCAACAATGATGCCGCAGAACGCCGCCATCGCCCAGTAGTACCGCCGGCCGCGGCCGGCGCCACCGAAGACCAAGACGCAAGGCGCCCGTTTCGCGGGCGCCTTGCCGCGCCGGCGCGCCTCGGGCTTGCGCTCCTGGCCAGCGCGTTGTACGTCGGCCCGCTGGCCCATGCGGACGACCATGGCGACGACCGTGCTTCGGCCACCCGCGTGGCGCTGCCGAGCGAGACCAGCGGCGAAATCGACCCCGGCGGCGACGAGGACTGGTTCCGCTTCGAGGTCGCCGCCAGCGGCGACGTGGTCGTCGAGACGTCCGGCGTCTTGGACACCATCGGCGCCCTCCACGACGCGAACGGCGACGCGCTCGTGGTCGACGACGATTCGGGCGGCGCCTTCAACTTCAGCATCCAGCGCACGTTGGAAGCGGGCACCTACTACGTTCGGGTGACGTCCTTCGAAAGCAACACTGGCGGCTACGTTCTGCATCTGCGCACCGGCGCGCCGGACGACGACCACGGCGACACCCTCGCGTCCGCGACGCAGGTGGCCCTGCCGAGCGAGACCGCCGGCGAAATCGATCCCGGCGGTGACTGGGACTTCTTCCGTTTCGAGGTCGCCGCCGACGGCGGCGAGGTGACCGCCGAGACCACCGGCGACGACTTGGACACGGTCGGCTTCCTCTTCGACGCGGACGGCAACCTGCTGGCGTCCAACGACGACGCGGACCCGGGCAGCGACCTGAACTTCCGCATCCGGCAGACGCTGGACGCCGGAACCTACTACGTTCTGGTGGTGTCGTTCGGGGGCGCGGTCGGCAGCTACGTTCTGAGCATGCGCCGTGGCGAAGCGGAAGAAGACGCCCACGGCGACTCTCTCGCCACGGCCACCCGCGTGGCGCTGCCGAGCCGGACCGCCGGCGCCATCGGCGCCGGCGACGACAAGGACTGGTTCCGCTTCGAGGTCCCCGTCGCCGGCGTGGTGACCGCCTCGACCCTCGGCGGCCTGGACACCCTCGGCGGTCTCTACGATGCGAACGGCACCCTGCTGGCGTCCAACAACGATGCGGTGGACAACTTTGGGAACTTCCGCATCCGGCACGCGGTGGGCGCCGGGACCCACTACGTGCGCGTGTGGTCGGGCTTTCAGGAAACCGGCAGCTACGTTCTGGACCTCCGCCAGGAAGGATCGGACGACGACCACGGAAACTCCGCCGCCGATGCGACCGCCGTCGCTCTGCCCGGCAACGTCTCCGGCCACATCGACCCCGCCGGCGACGCGGACTGGTTCCGCTTCGAGGCGGCCCGCGCCGGCGCCTTGACCGTCCGCGCCCGCGTCGCCGGCGGCGACCTCAGGTTTCTCCTGGTTCTCGCCGAGTGGAGCTATTCGGGCCCAACGGAAGTCGATTGGGAACTGTCCATCGAAGCCGGCGTCCACTACCTCGAGGTGAAGCACGACGGCTTGTCCTACAACGACGGCACTGGCGACTACACGATCGAACTGCTATTCGACGGAGTCGGTGCCCCCACGACGACCGAGCCGGCGACGGCCGATCCGGCGAACGCCGCCGCTGGCCACCTGCGCAACCTCGGCGACTTCAACGGCGACGGCAGGGACGACGTGCTGCTCCGGCATGCGGACGGGCGCTGGCGCTACTACCCGATGGACGGCGCAACCGTGCTCGCCGGCAACGGCGCGGCGAACCTCACGCGGGACCTCGCCTGGCGAATCGCCGGCATCGGCGACTTCGACGGCGACGGCAAGGACGACGTGCTGCTGCGCAAGACGGACGGGCGCTGGTTCTTCTATCCGATGGACGGGCGCAACGTGCTGGCCGGCCGCGGCACGGTGCGAATGACGCGGGACCTCGCATGGCAAGTGGCCGGCATCGGCGACCTCGATGGAGACGGCAAGGACGACGTGCTGATGCGCCACGCGGACGGGCGCTGGCACTACTACCGGATGAACGGGCGGCGACCGCTCGCCGGCAGCGGCAGCGGGCGGTTGACGCGGGACCTCGATTGGCAGATGGCCGGCGTCGGCGACTTCGACGGCGACGGCAAGGACGATGTGCTGCTTCGCCGCCGCGACGACGGCCGCTGGTACTTCTACCCCATGAACGGCCGGGCGTCCATCGCCGGGCGCGGCACCGTGCCCCTGACGCGGGACCTCGCCTGGGCCGTGGCCGGCGTCGGCGACTTCGACGCGGACGGCCGCCACGACGTGCTGCTGCGGCACACGGACGGCCGCTGGCGCTACTACCCGCTGCAGGGACGGCGGGTGCTGGACGGCGCTGGCCTCGTGAACCTCACCGACGACACGACCACGACCGTGGCCGGCATCGGCGACCTGAACTACGACGGCTGCGCCGACGTGCTGGCGCGGCTCGCCGACGGCGGCTGGCAGTACTACGCGCTGGACGGCCGGCGCGTGCTCCCCGCATCCGGCGAAGCGGCGCTGAGCGGCGATCTCGCGTGGGGGGCGCTCTCGACCGGCGGCGTGGCGACAGGCGTGGCGCCGACTCTGAGCGCGACGCTGGCGGATCGATCCGCAACCCTTGGGCAGGACGAGACGATCGACCTCGCCAAGGCGTTCGTGGACGACCAGCAGCTGGCCTACGAAGCGCGGTCGAGCGACGCCGGCGTGGTGCGGGCGAGCGTGGACGGCGACGCGCTGACGCTGACGCCGGTGGCCGCAGGCACGGCGACGGTGACGGTGACGGCGCGGGACCCGGACGGCAATACGGCGACGCAGACTTTCACGGTGACGGTCGCCGAGAGCGACGGCACCGACACGGGCGGCGGCAGCGCCGGCGACACGTTCCGCGACTGCGCCGAGTGCCCGCTGATGGTTCGGATTCCGGCGGGGACGTTCACGATGGGGTCGCCGGAGTCCGAGCCGGGTTGCTGTCCATATGACAATGATGGGGAGAGACCCCAGCACACGGTTTCGATTCCGGCCTTCGCGGCGGGCGTCCACGAGGTGACGTTCGCGGAATGGGATGCTTGCGTGGGGGCTGGGGGGTGCGAGAGCTACAACTCCCCGTTTAACGCCACCGGTGGGAAAAACGACGGGGGCTGGGGCCGAGACGATCGGCCCGCCATCAACGTGCATTGGGACGAGGCGCAGGAGTATGTCGACTGGCTGTCGCGCACAACGGGCCAGCACTACCGTCTGCTGACGGAGTCCGAGTGGGAGTACGCGGCGCGGGCGGGCACGACGACGCCGTTCCACACGGGCGAGACGATCACGCCGCAGCAGGCGAATTTCGACGGCAGGCGGGACTATCCGGCCAATGACTGGATCGAGGACGGTCTCTATCGGGGTCAGACGGTGCCGGTCGGATCGTTCGCGCCGAATGCGTTCGGCCTTTACGACATGCACGGCAACGTGTGGGAGTGGGTTCAAGACTGCTACGGCAGCTACGAGAACGCTCCGAACGACGGAAGCGCATTGCGAGACGACGACTGCCGGGTCCGCGTGCAACGCGGCGGCGCTTGGAACGAAAATCCCGCTCAGCTTCGCTCGGCAGAGCGGGGCCCACATGACATCAGCGTCTCCCCCGGCTCCGACACCGGTTTCCGTGTGGCCCGGACGCTCTGATCGTGCATCTTTGCTTCTTCACGTCGGGGGTTCGGGGCTTGCCCCCGATGGGTTCCAAGGGGCGAAGCTGGTAGCTGAGCATCCCCCTCAAGGCAAGTCTCTCAACCAATAGACAGGAGAAAAGCAGGATGGCCGACGACAACAACCAACATCGGCGAGACGACCAACGCGCTGGTGGCAACGACGAGAACGCGAGACACCGCTCGGATGAAGACGATCGCAGCTTGCATGACAGCAGCACCGCACGAAAGAAGCAGGACCATCTTGGGAGCCGTGGCTTCCAGATCCTCGCGACCGTGCTGTTCACCATCCTAGTGCTGGTCCTCTGCTTCGCTTTGGTTTGGCTCGTGATCAAGGCCCCCGCTCCCGCTGGCGCAGCCATGCCGGTGATCGTGACCCTGTTTGGCGTTCTGATAACGGGCGTGTTCGTGTTCATGACGCTGCGGATCGAGAACGGCGCAAGAAAGGAGGCGCAGGCCGTCGCTCAAACGGAAGCCAGTTACCACGCCGATCTTGCGGCAAGAGCGGCGGCATCCACGGAAGCAAGGCGCGTAGCCGAAATCGAGGCCGTGAGAGAAGCGGCAAGAGTCGCCAGAGAAGTCGCACAGGAGGAGTTCGACAGAATAATCAGAATCGTCGCAAGTGGGCGTCCTAGCTGAAGCGCGGGCTTGGAGTGTGTAGCATGAACGTCAAAGGTGCCTATGCTCCCGCCTCCGAGCACCGCGCCAGAGTTCCGCGCCGCTGTCGCACTCCATGATTGCCACGCCGACCCGGTCCATCCGCTCCGCCGTGGGATTGGCGCCGAGGATCGTGACCAGGTTGTCGGCGGTCTGTGCGCCGAACTTGATGGCGGCGAGACGCCGCACCATGGCCACGTTGCGTCGGCGCTCTTGCTGGATCCCTTGCCGGCCCCCTTGCTTGACGCCTTGCGCGCCGTTCAACCGCTTCGCCACCAGCGGCGCCTTTGGTGTATGTTGCTGCGGTCGCTCGTCCTCATGCCCGCTTCAAGGAGACAACCCATGGCCTACGACTTGGTGATCGCCAACGGCACGGTCGTCGATGGTTCCGGCGCGCCCGGCTACCATGCGGACGTGGGAATCGCGGACGGCAGGATCGCCGCCATCGGCGACCTCAAGGAACGCGCCAAGGAGACGCTGGACGCGGAAGGCCACGTTGTCGCGCCCGGCTTCGTGGACGGGCACACGCACATGGATGCCCAGGTGTTCTGGGATCCCATCGGCTCGTGTTCCTGCTATCACGGCGTCACCAGCGTGGTGATGGGCAACTGCGGATTCACGCTTGCGCCGTGCCGGGAGAGCGAAGCCGACCTGGTGTTCCGCAATCTCGAACGCGCCGAGGACATCGCCCGGGAGGCGATGCTGGCGGGCATCCAATGGCGCTGGGAGACCTTCCCGCAATACCTCGACGTGCTGGATTCGCTGCCGAAGGGCATCAACTACGCGGGCTATCTGGGGCACTCGGCGCTGCGCACCTACGTCATGGGGCAGCGCGCCTTCGAGGAAGAGGCCGGCGAAGACGACGTCGCGCGCATGGCGGCGATCGCCGAAGAGGCCGTGCGGGCTGGCGCGATGGGCTTCACCACCTCGCGCTCGCCGAACCATCAGACGTCGGACCGCAAGCCCGTCGCGAGCCGCGTCGCGGCGTGGGACGAAGTGCGCGCCATCGTCGCCGCGATCGGCCGCACCGGCGCCGGCATGTTCGAGATCGCTGGCGAAGCGGTGGGCGGCGATCCCGAGCGCCTCGCCGACTACCACGGCCGCCTGAAGGCGCTGGCGGTGGAAACCGGCGTGCCGGTGACCTGGGGCCTCTTCGCCAGCCGCCGCGCGCCGGCGCTCTGGCGCAAGTACCTGGCGCTGCTCGACGACGTGGCGGAAGCGGGCGGGCGCATGTTCGCGCAAGTCCACTCGCGCGCGCTGAACGTCATCTTCACCTTCGAGTCGCATCTGCCCTTCGACAGCTGGGAGCTGTGGCGCGACATCCGCAAGCTGCCGCTTGCCGAGCAGAAGGCGAAGTTCGCGGATCCGGCCTTGAAAGCCAAGCTGGTGGAAATCGCCAGCAACCCCAGCGAGCGCCATCGGCAGTTCGGCAGCACCGTCAATCCGCCGGACTGGGACTGGCTGTTCGTCATGGAAGGCACCGACGGGCGCGACGCGAGCGTGGCCGAACACGCTCGACGGCGTGGCGTCGCGCCAGCGCAGCTGCTGATCGACCTGGCCCTGGAGCAGGATTTCAAGACCCTCTACCGCATGCCCATCAACAACGAGAACGACGCCGACGTGATCGAGATGATGAAGCATCCGCGCTCGGTGGCGACCTTCTCGGATTCCGGCGCCCACGTCTCGCAGATCATGGACAGCTCCCTGCAAACCAACATCTTCAGCCAGTGGGTGCGCGAACGCGGGGAACTCACCCTGGAAGAGGCCGTGCGGATGGTCACCCACGATCCGGCAAGGCATTGGGGGCTGCACGACCGCGGCCTGCTGCGCCCGGGCTTCGCGGCGGACGCGACGGTGTTCGATCCGAGCACCATCGCCGCCAACATGCCGGAGATCGTCCACGACCTGCCGGCCGGCGCCAAGCGCTTCAAGCAGACGGCGACCGGCATTCGCGCCACCGTGGTCGGCGGCGAGGTGCTCTTGAAGGACAACGAACACACCGGCGCCGCGCCCGGCAAGCTGCTGCGCGGACCGCTGGCCGCGTCCTAGCGCCGTCGCTCGCGGCGCGAGTCATCGTCGAGCACGTGTCAGGCCTTGTCGGCGGCACGGGACACGCCGAACGGCTGAAACCCGGCTAGATGCGCTCCATGTTCGGCGCGTCTGGCCAGCGTTCGTCGCCGAGGTTGATGACCACGTTCTTCACCAGCGGCGGGCGCTTCGGCGCACCGTACAGCTTGCGGCGGCCCAACTCGCGCAGCAGCACGGAGACGTGGTGGCCCAAGCGCTTGTCCGCGTCCGCCTGGACTTCGTCCGCGAACTTGATGACGAACAGCATGTGGGTGGCTTTCCGCTGGCGGTTGCGGCGGATCGGAACGCTCCACGTCACGTCGGCGTAGCGCCATTCCAGGGGCACCCAGTCGACGGGCACGAGCACCATCTTGTCGAGCTCGAAGCGACGCAGCCAGTTGGGCGGCTCGGCGTTCGCCACGAAGCCAGTCAGCAGGTCCTTGGCAAGCGCCGCGTGCGAGAACAGCGCCGTCATCGGATGCGGCCGAGGCCGTCGCGCCCAGGTGTGTTCCAGGACGGGCACCAGCACTTCCTGTCCGCCGAGCTTGGTCTTCATCACCGTCTTCAAGTCCAGGCGCGACTCGACCGTGAGATGCCCGCCACGTCGTCGCAGCAGGTCGGCCGTGGAGCGGGACTTCTTCGCCACGGCATGGTCAAGGGGCGTCGTCCCTTCTGCGATGGTCAACGCGTTCACGTCGGCGCCGTGGTCCAACAGCCGGCCGGCCACGCCCGGCGAGTCCGCCTGGGCGGCAGCGTGCAGGGCGGTGATGTCGTCCTGCGCCTTGGCGTGGACGCTCGCGCCGGCCGTCAGCAGCAGATCGGCGGTATCGACGGCGTTGTAGAGAGCCGCGGCGTGCAGCGGCGGAGCGTCGAACTCGTCTCGGTGGTGCAGGTCCGCGCGATGCAGCAAAAGCACGAACGCCGCGTCCTGGGCGTTGAAGCGAGCCGCCACGTGCAGCGGCGTCCAATTGGAGAGAGCGGGCATGGCGGCGTGCTTGTCGGCGCCGCCCTTGACCAGCGCCAGCGCCGCCCGCCCCGCGTTGACGATGCACGCGAGGTGCAGCGGCGTCTCGCCAGCGCAGGTTCCGAAGTTGACGCCGAAGCTGGCGAGGAACGCGGTCAACGTCTCGTCCTCGGCGTCGTCTTGCGGCAGCCGCGCCTGCACGTCCGCCCCGCGTCGCAGCAGCGCGTCGACGAGGCCGGGCAGATTCAGAGTGGCGGCGTAGTGCAGGACCGTCCAGCCGTGCTGGTCCACGACGTGGGGTTCGAGTTTGCGCTTCAAGGCGCGGCGGAGCGCCAGCGGCGTGGGCTTTCGGGTCGTCATCGGGGGCACCTGCTGTGGAGTCGGCGTCTTTCGGTTCGCGCCAGGTGGGTGCCAATTTAAGGAACGGTTTCGCCGGCGTATGTAGGAAATCGCCCATGCTTCTTGTAGGACAAGAGCGCTGTGTGCGGATGCGCCGAGGGGTAGCCGACCCTCAGCGTCTCATTCGATGGCTTCGGGCGGGGTTCCGCAGGCCGTCCGGCCCGTGGCTGGCGAGCGACATTGCGCGACGCCACCGGACGGCGCGACGCAGGTTGGCGAAGCGGTCGGAAACCGCTTGAGAAGGAGAAGCGGGGGCGAGTCGCCCGGTCAGTGTCCTTGGAAGTCCGTCTCCCGTCGATCCATGAAGGCGCGCATTCCCTCCACGGAATCCCGGGAGAGTCCGACCACCGGAATCGCGGATTCGGACCACTGCATGGCGCTGTCGAAGTCCAGGTGCGCGGTGCGCAGCGCCAGCATCTTGCCGAGCTTCTGGGCGATGGGCGGGCCGGCTTCGACTTCCATCGCCAGCTCCATCGTCTTCGCTTCGAGTTCCTCCGGCGCCACCAGATAGTTGGTGAGGCCGGCGTCGTGGGCCTCCTCGGCGCTCATGAAGCGGCCGGTCATCATCAGCTCCATCGCCTTGCGCCAGCCGATGATCTTCGGCAGCGACCAGAAGCCGCCGAGGTCGGCGTAGACGCCGCGCTTGACGTAGGCGACTTGATAGCGCGCCGCGGTGGAGCCCACGGCCAGATCGCAGTGGCTGGCGAGGTCGAAGCCGGCGCCGACGCAGGGCCCGTTGATCATGGCGACCACCGGCACTTCGAGGCGCCGGAAGGCGACGTAGGTCTCCACTTCGTGGCGAAAGTTGAGCCGATAGCCCTCCGGGTCCGGCCCGTCGCCGGGCGGCGGTTCGCGGTCCGGATTGGCCGCGCCGCCCATGTCCATGCCGGCGCAGAATCCGCGCCCGGCGCCGGTGATGACGACGCAGCGCACGGAACGGTCGAAGCGGGCCTCGACGAAGATCTCGCGCAGTTGGCGCAGCAGCGGGAAAGTGAGCGCGTTGAGCTTGGTCGGGCGGTTGAGCGTAAGCCACAGGATGCCCTCCTTGTTGCCGCGCCGCTCGGTCAGCACCAGATCGTCGTCCGCCATGCTCGTGTCCTTGTGCGAAACGTGTGCGGGTCAGTCTAACCCAAGGCCCGTTTCTTGGGCGGCGTCACTGCCCCGAATCCGCCGCTTCGATCTTCGCCTGCAGCCGTCGCATGCCGTTCAGCCAGCGTTCGAGGTCGCCGGCCTTGCGATCCATCCAGGTCTGGGCGATGGGGTCGGTGAGGATCAGAAAGCGTTCCTCGAACACCGCCTCGGCCACCATCCGCGCCACGTCCTCCGGCTCCTTGATCGGCCCGGTGGCGTTTCTGGCGAAGCCGGCGGGGGAACTGCCGAGCATCGGCGTGTTGACGCCGAGCGGTGCCAGGAGCGACACGCGGATGCCCTTGTCGTGGTAGGTGATCGAGAGCCACTCCGCCAAACCGACCACCGCATGCTTGGTGACGGCGTAGGGCAGGTTGCCGTGGGTGGTGAGGATGCCGGCCATCGACGCGGTGTGCAGCAGGCAGCCGGATTCGCGCTCCAGCATGGACGGCAGCACGGCGCGAACGGCGTAGACGTGCGCCATCACGTTGACGCGCCACTGCTCGTGCCAGATGTCGAGGTCCGTGTCCAAGGGCGAGCGCCCGCTGGCGATGCCGGCGTTGGAGAAGAAGACGTCCACCGGGCCGTAGCGGCGCTCGGCCTCGGCCACGAGACCGTTCACGTCCGCCTCCAGTCCGACGTCGCAGGCCACCGCCATGCCGCCCACCTCGCTGGCCACTTGCCGCGCGCCATCGCCGTTGCGGTCCGCGACGACCACCTGCGCCCCTAGTCTGGCGAACTCCCGCGCCGTTGCGGCGCCGATGCCGCTGGCGCCGCCGGTGACGATCGCGTGCTTGCTGGCGAGTTCCATGTCCTTCCTCCGTGCCTCCGTAAGACCAACGCAGAGCGAGCCGCCATTGTAGGGGAGAGGTCGCACATCGAAATGCGGCGATCTCGCACACGGCGCCGGGCGGATCTCGGCTGCGGGGGCGCCGCTCGAACGTCCACACTGCCCGCCATGAACGAAGACGCCATCATGCGTACTGCCTTCGGCAACCCTGCCGCGGTGCCGCGCTTGTTGTCGCTGCTGCCACCGGATGTCGTTGCCGGTCTCGACGCGAACCGGCTGCGCCGTCTGCCTGCGGAATACGTTGCCCGCGGCGGCCGGAAGCGCATCGGCGACATCGCGTGGGCGATTGGCGTCGACAAAGATCCAGACGCCGAGGCGCTGCTGGTCGTCGAGTGCCAGTCCTCCACCGATCGGCGCATGGCATTGCGGATGCTCGTCTACAACGGCCTGCTCTGGCAGGCGTTGGCGGAGACGCCGCGCTACCGTCGCCGAGAGTTGCCGCTGGCGCTGCGCGTGGTTGTCTACACCGGCGGCAGGCGTTGGCGTCCGAAGACGTTGCGGGACCTCTTGCGGAAATCGCCACCAGGCCTCGCCCGCCGCTCTCCCGATGTCGACTTCGAACTGCTTGACGCCGGCCGGCTAACGGCTGACGATGCGCGCTCGAATTGGCTGGCGGCGCTGTTGCGACTGCTGCACTGCCGCGTCGCGGCGCAACTGCCGGCGCGGTCGAAGGCACTGTTCGACGGCCTCCGCGCGGACAAGCTGGACGACTTGGCGGCCGAGCTCGCGGACATGCTGATGCGGATGTTCGTCTTCCGCTTCATGGGCGAAGACGCGAAGGAAGAACACGGAGGCCACCTGGCCTTGGCGGCGAGGTACTTGGGAGAACCGACAATGCTGGAAGAAGCGATCACCGAATGGCGCCAAGCCGCAATCGCCGAAGGGCGTACGCAGGGCATCGCCGAGGGGCGGTCCCAGGGCAGGGCCGAAGAACGCGCCCTGCTGCGGAGACTGGCCGCACGGCGCTTCGGCGCGGAGGCCGGCGACGCCTTGGCCACGCTCCTTGGGCACGAGGACGACTCGGAGCGGCTCGCGACGATCGGCGATCTGGTGGTGGACGTCGCGAACAGCGACGAACTGCTGCGGCGCGGCCGCTCGGTTCTGGCTGGCGGCAACGGCGGCTAGCGGTTCGCGACGGTTTGGCCGCGGGCACGCAAAGACAGTGCTTGATGGGAAGCAGCACCGCCGCACTCCCGGCACCGCTGCCCGGCGGTGCTAGAATGCACTTCGCAGCGCCCGCCCATCTCGCCCACGAGCTCCGCGAGTAGATCTTGAAGCAATTCGAAGGCACAACCATTGTCTCGGTGCGCCGTGGCGACGACGTCGTCGTTGGCGGGGACGGCCAGGTGACGGTCGGTTCGGTCGTGATGAAAGCCAACGTGCGCAAAGTGCGGCGGCTGCGGCAGGACAAAGTCCTCGCTGGCTTCGCCGGAGGCACCGCCGACGCCTTCACGCTCTTCGAGCGTTTCGAGGGCGCGTTGGAGAAATCCCAGGGCAATCTGGTTCGCGCCGCGGTGGAGCTCGCCAAGGACTGGCGCTCGGACCGCGCCCTGCGGCGGCTCGAGGCGATGCTCGTCGTGGCCGACCGCGACAGCACGCTGCTGGTCACCGGCAACGGCGACGTCGTCGAGCCGGAGGGCGGGCTGGTGGCCATCGGCTCCGGCGGCCCCTACGCGCAGTCCGCGGCCCGCGCCCTGCTCGACGAAACCTCCCTGTCGGCGCGCGAGATCGTCGCCAAGAGCCTGCAGATCGCGGCCGATCTGTGCATCTACACCAACCACAACACAACCATCGAGACGCTATGACCTTGATGACGCCGCGCGAAATCGTCCACGAACTCGACAAGCACATCATCGGCCAGGACGACGCCAAGCGCGCCGTCGCCATCGCCTTGCGCAACCGCTGGCGGCGGCTGCAGCTTGCCGAAGGGCTGCGCGACGAAGTCACGCCCAAGAACATCCTCATGATCGGTCCCACCGGCGTCGGCAAGACGGAAATCGCCCGGCGCCTGGCGCGTCTGGCCAATGCGCCCTTCATCAAGGTGGAGGCCACCAAGTTCACCGAGGTGGGCTACGTCGGCAGGGACGTGGAGTCCATCGTCCGCGACTTGACGGACACCGCGGTGAAGATGCTGCGCGAACAGGCCATGGAGCGCGTGCGCAACCGCGCCGAAGACGCCGCCGAGGACCGCATCCTGGACGTGCTGCTGCCGACGCCGCAGCAGGGCATGGGCGCGGAGCAGCGCGACAACGCCAACACCCGGCAAGTGCTGCGCAAGCGCCTGCGCGAAGGCGACCTCGACGATCAGGAAGTGGAGATCGAAGTGGATGCCGCGCCCATCGGCTTCGAAGTGGTGTCGCCGCCCGGCATGGAGGAGCTCACCGGCCAGCTGCAGAGCATGTTCGCCAACATCGCCAACAGGCGCACTCGCGCCATGCGCCTGAAAGTGCGCGACGCGCTGCGCCGCTTGAGCGAGGAGGAAGCGCTCAAGCTGGTCAACGAGGACGAACTGAAGGCGCAGGCGGTCGATGCCGTGGAACAGACCGGCATCGTCTTCCTCGACGAGATCGACAAGGTGGCGCGGCGCAGCGACAGCTACGGGGCGGACGTTTCCCGAGAAGGCGTGCAGCGCGATCTGCTGCCGCTCATCGAAGGCAGCACCGTGAACACGAAATACGGCATGGTGCGCACCGACCATGTGCTGTTCATCGCCTCGGGGGCCTTCCACTTCTCCAAGCCCTCGGACCTCATTCCAGAACTGCAAGGCCGGCTGCCGATTCGCGTCGAGCTCGCCGCGCTGACGCCCGCGGACTTCCGGCGCATCCTCTCGGAGCCGGACGCCTCGCTGACGGAGCAGTACCAGGCGCTCCTGGCCACCGAAGGCGTGCGCGTCGAGTTCAGCGACGAGGCGCTGAACCGCATCGCCGAGATCTCGTGCGATGTGAACGAGAACACCGAGAACATCGGCGCCCGGCGCCTGCACACCGTGATGGAGCGGCTGCTGGATCAGATTTCCTTCGAGGCCAGCGACGGCGAATCGCAAGCCGTCATCGACGCCGCCTACGTGGACCGCCACCTTGCCGAAATCGCCAAGAACCAGGATCTGTCGCGCTACATCCTGTAGCGCGCGCAGTACCTCGGCGCGGAAGGCAGGCAGGCTTGCGCGCGGGCCGGCGCCGACGCGCTAGGAGACGGCCATGAACCCAACCGGCATCGTCTACCACAAGTCCTCCAAGACGCTGGAGCTCTCCTACGCCCAAGGCGAACCCAGCGTGCTGCCGGCGGAACTGCTGCGCGTCTACTCGCCATCCGCCGAAGTGCGCGGCCACAGCGACGCCGAACGGGTGCTGCAAACGGGCAAGAAGCATGTGGGGGTCGCGGCCATCGAGCCGGTCGGCAACTACGCCATCCGCATCGTCTTCGACGACGGCCACGACACGGGAATCTACTCCTGGGCGTTCCTCCGCGATCTCGCGGACAACAGCGAGCAGTACTGGAACCGCTACCTCGAAGAGCTCAAGGAAAAGAACGCCTCGCGCCTGCCGGCCATCGCCATCGGCCAATGGACGCCGGCGAAACCGCGACGGTAAGAGCGCGGAACGCCGTCAGCGCGCTCGCCAGTACGCGACGGCAAGCGCGGCCATGCCGACGAAGCCGGCCAACGCCAGCGCCGGGATGGCCGCCGACTGCTCGGCGCAGTCGCCGGTGCCGACGATCATGGCGCGCAGGACGTCCATCAGCGGGAAGACGTCGATCAGATAGTCGAAGTCCACGCCGCAGCTCGGCACTTCGTCGGCCGGCAGCGTCAGCAGGTACAAGTGGCGGACGGCGAAGTAGCCGCCGCCGGCCGAGGCGAGAATGGCCAGCAGCGGATAGATGCCGAGGCGGGAATCGTGCGCCAGCCCGGCCGCCGCGCACAGTCCGGCCAGCACGACGAACAGCCGCTGGGTGAGACACAGCGCGCAGGGCGCGAGGCCGAACCCGTATTCGAGCACGAGGGCGGTGTTGAGCAGCATCGCCGCCCACGCGACCGCCGCCAGATTCCACCAGCGCTTGGCGTCGATGCCGAGCCACGCGCCGCCGAACCACCCCGCCATCGTCTTTGCCATCTTCAGAACACATCCTCGGGCTGCACCCGCGTCGGCGCCGCCGGACGCGCCAAGGCGTCGGGGGCTGCGGCGGGGACGTTGTCTGCGAAAAAGAACTCGAAGACTGCATCGGCGCTGCCGGCGGCCGCAAGCTGGCCGGATGCGGCGTCCACCTTCGCTCTGGCCACGCTGGCCGGCATCAGCCGCTCTACCACGGGCTGCTCGGCCAATGCCTCGCGCATGAAGTCGATCCAGATCGGCAGCGGCGTATTGGAGCCGTACTCGCGCGCGCCGAGCGTGCGGGCGCGGTCGGCGAATCCCACCCAGACCGACGCGGCCAGGTGGGGGTGGTAGCCGTTGAACCAGGTGTCCGTGGCGTCGTCGGTGGTGCCCGTCTTGCCGGCGATGTCGGGTCGGTCCAGCGCCAGCGCCCGCCGCCCGGTGCCACGCCGGACCACGTCGCGCAGCATGGAGTCCATGATGAAGGCATTGCGTTCGTCGAGAACGCGCTCGGCGGCGGGCGTCGGCGCCGAGCCGCCGTCCGCGACGAGGGCTTGGTCCGGCAGCGGCGCGCAGCGCTCGCAGACCTTTGGCTCCTGGGCTTCCAGCAGCACCGTGCCGTCGAGCCGCGCCACCCGCGTCACGACGTGCGGCGTCACGCGAAAGCCGCCGTTGGCGAGCACGGCGTAGGCCGAGGCCATCTCGATCGGCGCGAAGGTCATGATGCCGCCGCCGATGGCGAGCTGGGTCGTGCGCGGCAGCGCTTGCGGGTCGAAGCCGAAACGCTGCAAGTGCTCGAGGATGGGCTCCGGGCCGATGCGCGTCATCACGCGCACCGAGACTGCGTTGCGGGAGAGATAGAGCGCTTGGCGAAGGCGCATTGGGCCACGGAACCGGCCGTCGTCGTTGCGCGGGCGGTAGACGGTCTCCAAGCCTTCGTCCTCGAAAACCAGGGGCGCGTCCCAGAACACAGTGGCCGGCGTGACGCCGTGCTCCAGGGCGGCGGAGTAGACGAACGGCTTGAAGCCGGAGCCGGGCTGGCGCTGCGCCTGCAGGGCGTGGTCGAACTGGTTGGCATGGAAGTCCCAGCCGCCGACCAGCGCCCGCACGCCGCCGGTCATGGAGTCCATGGCCACGATTGCGCCCTGCACGTCCGGCAGCTGGGCGAGACGCCAGCCGTTCTCTTGCGCTTCGACGCGCACGAGATCTCCGGGCGCCACGACGTCCGCCGCCGCGCTCGGCAGCGCGCCCATGCGGTTCGCGTCGATGAACGGCCGCCAGCGCAGGCCGTTCCAAGGCAGTTCCACCTCGTCGCCGCCAAGGCCGACCACCCGCGCCGCCCGTTCCTCCACCGCAACCACCACCGCCGGCGCCAGGCCGTGGACGACGCGCTCTCCGTCGAGCGCTCGCACGGCCGCTTGCGCCCGTGCGTCCGCGCTGTCGGCCTGGGCGACTTCCGAGACCGTCTTCTCCGGCCCGCGATAGCCGTGGCGCCGGTCGTAGGCGATCAATCCACCCTGCAACGCCTTCTGGGCGGCGCTCTGCAAGCGCGAGTCGAGCGTCGTATGCACGACCACCCCGGAGTAGATGTCTTCGCCGAAGCGTTCGAACAACTGCCCGCGCACCCACTCGGCGGGATAGGGCGACGGCAGATCGATGCCGGGGCTGAACACTTGCGCCGTGATGGGCGCGGCAACCGCTTGGCGGTATTCGTCGTCGCCGATCGCGCCTTGGGCAAGCATCCGCCGCAGCACCAGATTGCGCCTTTCCAACGCCCATCCGGGGCCGTTGATCGGATTGCCCCCCTCGGGCTTCTTGATGATGCCGGCGAGCATCGCCATCTGCGCCAGGTTCAGCTCGGCGACCGGCTTGCCGTAGTACGTCTGCGCGGCGGCCTGCACGCCGTAGGCGCGCTTTCCGAAAGCCATGATGTTCACGTAGAGCTCGAGAATCTCGTCCTTGCCGAGCTCCCGCTCCACCTTCAGGGCCAGCAGCATCTCCTTGAACTTGCGGATGAACTCCTGCCGGTGGCTGAACGAGACGACCTTCGCCAGCTGCATCGTCAACGTGCTTGCGCCGGTGCGCACCTCGGACGTGAGCAGGCCGAGCACGTCGTTCGCCAAGGACACGAAGTCGATGCCGCCGTGGGAGTAGAAGCGCTTGTCCTCGGTGCTGATGAGGCCGTCGAGAAAGCCCTGTGGCACGTCTTCGAGAGCGATGGGCACGAGCCGGTCGCCGAACTCCGAAATCAACGCGCCATCCGCCGTGTAGATGCGCAGCGGCGTCTTCAGTCGGTAATGTCTGTAGGTGTCGGTGGACGGAATCTGCGGGTCCAAGTAGAGAAAAACTGACGCCAAAATCAGACATGTCGTACAGATTCCGGCTGCGCCAAGCCACAACATCCCCTTCAGAAACCACCTGCGCCGCCGCACGAGAAGTGCTGCGAGGTCGATGGTTCGGTAGGCAGGCTTGGCGGCGCGGCGCATTTCAGGTCGTTGTTGCTCGGTCAAATGTCGGATGACGCTCTGGAGAAGGAGCCTTGGATGAGACAGTTCCGCCGCAAGTCTTGTTCCCTGCTTGGCGTGGACATCGGCTCGACCACGGTCAAGCTGGTCGAGCTCGGTGGCCCGCCGAACGCGCCCCGCCTTGAAGGGTGCGCGGTGGCGCCGCTGCCCGAAGCCGCCGCGGGCAACGCCGCGAACAACGCAAGCAATGGAAACAGTGCGAGCAATATAAACGATGCCAACGTCGTTGGCGAAGCGATTCGAGCCGCGCGGCGGGGCGCCGGCAGCCGCGCCAAGCGCGCCGCGGTGGCCGTGCCCTGCGCCGCGGCGATTGCCAAGACCATCTCCCTGGACGCGGCGCTCGACGACCGCGCAATGGAAGTGGAAGTCGCCTTGGAGGCGGAACGGCTGGCGCCCTTCGCCGCCGAGGAACTGGCGTTGGACTTCGAACCGCTGCATCTCAACGCCGCCGACCCCGCGATGGTGGACGTGCTGCTGGTGGCCTGCCGCGTCGATCAGGTCGCGGCACGGGAATCGGCGCTGCGGGAGGGCGGCCTGAAGGCGGCGCTGGTCGATGTCGAGACCTACTGCCTGCAACGCGCGGCACTTGCGTGGCAAACGCCGGGCGACGGTCAGGGCGACGACGCCGTGGCGATTGTCGACGCCGGCGCCGCCACCGTGTCGCTGCTCGTGCTCGACGGCGAAAGCGTGCTGTTCGCGCGCGAGGAGGCATTCGCCGGCGCGAATCTCTTCGAGACCCGCGGCGAGTGCGCCTACGCGGAAGACGCGCTTCGTCTGGCCGAGCGCCTGCTGCGGCAGTTCGCCTCGGCGCATCCAGAACAGCGCCTTGGGCGCGTGTGGCTTGCCGGCGGCGGCGCGTGCAACAGCGAACTGGCGTTGCTGGCGAAGGAGTGCCTGGCGATGCCGGTCGCCGCGGCGAATCCGTTTCTCGGCATGGAGGCGAGCGCGCGGGTCGACGCCGACTGGCTTCGACGGCAGGCGCCGAGTCTGACGACCGCGTTCGGCCTGGCGCTGCGCGCGTTCGACGAGGAGGACGCGCGATGTTGCGCTTGAATCTGCTGCCTTGGCGGGCCCGCCAGCGCGAGCGGCGGCAACGCCGGTTTCTCGCTCTGCTGGCGTCAGCGGCGCTCGTCGGCGCCGGGCTTGCGCTCTTGGCCGGCGCTGTCGCCGCCGGTCAGGCGGCGCGGCAGCAGGCGCGCAACGCATTTCTCGTTGCGGCGATTGCCGATGTGGATGCGCAGATCATGGCGCTCGACGCGCTGCGCCGCGAACACGCCGCGCTTGCGGAACGCAGCCAGGCGCTGGCGCGGCTGTGGAGCGCGCGTTCCGACACGGCGCGCATTCTCGACGAAGTGGCGCAGGCGCTCGCGCCCGGCCTGCACTTTCTGTCGTTGACGAAAGAGGGCGATGTCGTTGGCGCGAAGGGCATCGCCGAAGCCAACGACAGGGTCGCAGCCCTGATGCGTAGCTTGGGCGACTCGGCTTGGTTCGAAGCGCCGGCGCTGAAGAACATCGGCCATGCGCCCGGCACGCCCTACGGCCGCCACGCCGCAGCCTTCGAGATCGTCTTCGAGGTGTCTGCGCCGGCGAGCGAATCCGCGCACCAGACGCGCCCGCCCATCAAGCACGAGCCAAAGGAGGATGCGGCATGAAGAAGGACGCCCTCCAGTCGCTGTCGGAACTCGCAGCGCGCTTGGAGATCGGCGACATGGCGGCGTTGGCGTGGCCGCTCAAGGCAGCCAGCGCTTGCGCCGTCGCCGCGGTCGCCTTCGGCCTGGCGTGGAGCGTTTGGGCCGCGCCAGTGCGCCAGGAAATCGCCGCCGCTGAACGGCGCGAGGCGCAGCTGGGCGCCGAATATGCGCGCAAACGCGCCTTGGCGGACGAACTGCCAGCGCTTCGCGCGGCCAACGAACGCGCTTCGGAGGAATTCGCCCGCCTGCTGCGGCGCCTTCCCGAACGCGCCGAAGTGCCGGGCCTGCTCGAGGCCATCACCCGCGCCGCGGTGGACAGCGGCATGACCATCGAGCGCCTCGACCTTGGCGAAGAGCGCGCCGGGGACCGTCGCCTCGAGTTGCCGCTCGCCGTCGAGCTGCGCGGCGGCTACCACCAGTTCGGCGCCTTCGCCGCCGCCGTGGCGGCGCTGCCGCGCCTCGTCACGCTGCACGACTTCGCCATCCACGCCGAACGCGGCGGCGACGGCTTGCGTTTCGCCGTGGCCGCGAAGACCTACCGCGAACGCTCCGCAAGGGGCCGCACCCCACAACCGCAAGAGGAGAAACCGCAATGAGATTCGCCACGACCCTTGTGCCGCTAGCGCTGTGCGCTGGCTGCACGACGGACTCGCCCGACCTCGAAGCGCTGGTGGCGTCCAAGCCAGCGCCGGCCGCCGCGCCGACTTCGAGGCCGCAAGCGCATCCGCCGCCCTTCGCCTACCGCTCGGCGCACCTGCGCAGTCCGTTTGCCGCGCCGGCCCAAGGCGAGCCGCCACCGGTCGCCGAGGGTCCGCAAGGGCCGCTTGCCGGCGTGCCGTTGGATCAGCTCCAGCTCCTCGGCACGCTTGCTGGCCGCGGCGCCCGTTTCGCCCTGCTCAAGGGCCCCGGCGGCACGGTGCATCGGCTGGCGGTCGGCGATGCGCTTGGCGGCGACAGCGGGCGCATCGCCGCGGTGGAAGAGTCGAGCGTTCGCCTCGTGGAGGTCGTCCGCGACGGCGCTGGCGGCTGGCAGCGCCGCGCGCAGACGTTGACGATGCTCAAGACGCCCGAACAGTCGGCCGAGCCGACCGGGGCGGCGACATGAAGCGGCTGGCGGGAACTCGAATTGCCGTGCGCTGCCTCGCTCTGCTGCTCGCGGCGAGCGCGGCGGCGGAAGAGCCGCTCGGCGAGTGTCTGGGCGACGACTGCGTGGTCGCGCCGTACTCGGGCGAGTCGCTCTCGCTCAACTTGCAGGACGTGCCCGTGCGCGGCGTGCTGCAGCTAATCGCCGATTTCGCCGGCTTGAATCTGGTCGCCGGAGACGACGTGGCCGGCGACATGACGCTGCGCCTGGCCGATGTGCCCTGGGATCAGGCGCTGGACCTGGTGCTCGCCACCAATGGCCTCGGCCAACGGCGCATGGGCGATGTGCTGCTGGTGGCGCCGGCGGCGGCCATCGCCGAGCGCGAGAGACACGACGCGGAGATGCGCGCCGCGCTGGCGGCAGCCGCACCTTTGGAGACGCGCTTCGTGCGCATTCGCTACGCCGATGCTGGCGACTTGGCGGCGCTCTTCGGCGCCGAAGGCGACGGTTCCACCCTCTCCGAGCGTGGCCGCGTCTTGGTGGACGAGCGCACCAACTCGCTGATTCTCACGGACTCCGCCGCCAATCTGGCCGCTGCCGAGGAAGTGATCGGGCGTTTGGACATTCCGGTGCGGCAGGTGCAGATCGAAGCGCGCATCGTCAACGCGAACCAGAACTTCTCCGAGCAGCTGGGCATTCGCTGGGGCGTCGACGTGCGCAGCGACGGGGCAATCGTGCGGACGGCGGACGGGTCGGCGGCTCGGAACGGCGTGGACGCGCGCGCGGCCTTGACGCTGGACGGCGCCCTCGTCCTCGCCGGCCAAGTGGCCGGCGCCGGCTATTGGCTGGATGCGGAGCTGTCGGCCTCGGTGGACGCTGGAGAAGTGGAGATCGTCGCTCGGCCGAAGGTGGTGACCACCGACAAGCAGGCCGCCACCATCGAAGCCGGCGTGGAGATTCCATATCAGCAGGCGACGAAGTCCGGCGCCACGTCGATTGCCTTCAAGGACGCCGTGCTGCAGCTGCGCGTCACGCCGCGCATCACGCCGAACGGGCGCATCGTGATGGACCTGGAGGTCAAGCAAGATACGGTCGGGCGCGTATACCACGGCGTGCCGAGCATCAACACCACCCGCATCGTGACCCAAGTGCTGGTGGACGACGGCGCCACCGTAGTGCTCGGCGGCATTTTCCAGACCGACAGGCACCACGCCATGACGCGCACGCCGCTGCTCGGCGACCTGCCGCTGCTCGGCCGCGCCTTTCGCCGCACCACCAAGCGCGACGACAAGCAGGAGTTGTTCATCTTCATCACGCCGGCGATCGTGGAGGAACCAAACAATGCGTAGGCGAAGCAGGGGCGCCTTTGGCGGCCATCGGTCAAGGGGTTCGGGAGCGGCAGTGCGGACGCGGCATAATGCCGCCACGATGGATCGCAAGCGCAATGTGTTTCTGGTCGGCATGATGGCGTCCGGCAAGAGCACGATCGGCCGCCGGCTGGCGGCGCTGCGCGGCCTCGCCTTCGAGGACACCGACGAGCTGGTGGAGCGCCGCGCCGGCGCCGACATCGCCTGGATATTCGACATGGAAGGCGAGAGCGGTTTCCGCAAGCGCGAACACGCCGCCTTGGCCGACGCGACGGCGGGCAGCGGCATCGTGCTGGCCACCGGCGGCGGCGTGGTGCTGCGCGAGGACAACCGCAGCCTGCTGCGCCAACGCGGCACGGTGGTCTACCTGGAAGCCGCCGCCGACGTGATTCTGGAACGCGCCGGGCGCGACCGTCGGCGCCCGCTGCTCGATGTGGCGAACGTGGCCGAGCAGGTGGAGACGCTGCTGCGGGAGCGGGCGCCGCTCTACGAATCCGTGGCCCACTTGACGGTCGCCACGGACCGCCGGCCGGCGCGGGAAATCGCGGCTCGCGTTTCCGAGCTGCTGACCGAGTCGCCGGCGGTGCGCGCGCAGTGAACGCCATGCCCACGAATCTTGCCGCGTCGCCCCCCGGCGCACAGCGTGTCGAAGTGGCGCTGGGCGACGGACGCGGCTATCCGATCCTGCTCGGCGACGGCATCCTCGGCGCGCCGGGCGTGCTCGCGCCGCACGTGGGATCCCAGGCGCTGATCGTCACCAACCCCGCGGTCGGGCGGCTTCTTCTGCCGACGCTGCTGCGGGCCTTGGGCGGTTCGCAAGACCGGCAAGTCGACGTGGTCGAGATCGGCGATGGCGAGGAACACAAGAATCTCGCCACCTACGCCAAGGTTCTCGACGCGCTGGTGGAGCGGCGCCACAACCGCACCACCACCGTTCTGGCGCTCGGCGGCGGCGTGGTCGGCGATGTCGCCGGCTTTGCCGCGGCGACCTACCAGCGCGGCGTCGGCCTGGTGCAGATTCCGACCACGCTCTTGGCGCTGGTGGATTCCTCGGTCGGCGGCAAGACGGCCGTGAACCACCCGGGCGGCAAAAATCTGATCGGCGCGTTCCACCAGCCGAACGCGGTGGTGGCGGATGTGCGCGCGCTGCGCACGCTGCCGGCGCGGGAACTGGCGGCCGGCATTGCCGAGGTGGTGAAGTACGGCGTGATCGCTGACGCAGCGTTTTTCGCCTGGCTGGAAGTACACATCGACCGCCTGCTGGCCCGCGACCCGCGGACGCTGCTGCACGCGGTTCGCCGCTCGTGCGAGATCAAGGCGCAAGTCGTCGCCGGCGACGAGCGCGAGCAGGGGCGGCGCGCCGTTCTCAACTTCGGCCACACCTTCGGCCATGCGGTCGAGGCCCTTGGGCGCTACCGCCGCCACCTGCACGGGGAAGCGGTGGCCATCGGCATGGCCATGGCGATGGAACTGTCGGTGCGCCTGGGGAGAGCGGCGCCGGAAGACGCGGCGCGGGTGCGCCGGCTGCTCGCCGCCGCCGGCCTGCCGCTCCAAGCGGCGGGGTTCGACGCTGCGGCGCTGCGCGAGGCGATGGACATGGACAAGAAAGTCCGCGACGGTCGGCTGCGGCTGGTGGTCTGCGACGGGCTGGGCCGGTCCGCGATAACGGATGCCGCACCGAACGAGGCTGTTCTGGCCGCCATCGAGAGCGGCGTCGGCGAGTGCGACTGACTGGCGACTCGCCGCGGGCGACCGTGAGCGAGCGTTCGGTCGCTCGGACGCTTACGCGGGTCGGTACACGCGGGCCGCCGTGTCGTGGAACAGCGCCGCCTTTTCGCTGGCCGAGAATTCCGCCGCGATGCGCTTGAAGGAGTTCCACAGCACGCGGTAGGAGCTGCTCGCCTTGTCCACCGGGAAGTTGCTCTCGAACATGCAGCGCTCGGGGCTGAAGCAGTCGATCATGTGCAAGTAGTAGCGGCGGGTGGCGGCGGCGAGTTCCTCGGACGTCGGCGGGCGGTCGTTCTTGTGGAAGCCGAAGCCGTTGATGGGCATGACCAGCCCGCCCAGCTTGGCGACGACGTTGCGGCAGGTGGCCAGTTCGGCGACGGCGTCCTTCCAGTAGGCGAAGATCTCCTCGCGCTTGCCGGCGTAGGGGCCGATGCCGAGCGGCCCGCCGAAGTGGTCGAAGACGATGGGCTGTTCGGGGAACGCCCGCGCCAAGGCGGTGAGTTCCGGGATCTGCGGATGGTAGAGCCAAGCGTCGAAGGTCATGCCGCGCTTGCCGAGTTCGGCGAAGCCGGTGCGGAACCCGGACGACGCCATCATGCCTTGGCTGGGAGAGGTGTGCGAATTGCGCACCTCGGCGCTGGCGTCCCAGCCGGCAGCGTGGCGAATGCCGCGGAAGCGTCCGCTGGCGGCAGCGTGGGCATCGAGCACCGCGCCGACCGCAGCGCCCAGGTTCAGGTCCGCGTAGCCGACGATGGCCGCGCAGGCCCGGCACTCGCCGTAGCCGCCGCTCGCGCTCATCGCCGCGATGCCGTTCACGAACTCCGTCTCGCCGACCGGCTGCATGGCCGGCTCGCCGTCGGCGCGGTACATCGAGCCGCATTCCATGAACACCGTGGAGACGACGTTGTGGCCGTCGCCCACGTCCGCGAGTAGTTCGTCGAGCAGATAGCGGCTGCCTGGGTGATCCCACAAGTGGTGGTGGGGGTCGCAGATCGGCAGCTCCGGCTCGAGCGCGTCCTCCTCCGCCAGCGCCAGCCACTGTTCTTTTTCCGTTGCCATCGTCACGAATCCCGGTGTGTTGCGCATCCCCATACTCTAAGCGAGCTTGTCCCCTCGGCAGCGCATTGGGTCGCCGCCCCAGCCGTGGCGTCAGCTCATCAGCGGATCCTTCATCGTGCGGCGCGGGTCGAGGGCGTCGCGGGCGGCCTCGCCGACGAAGATCAAGAGCGTCAGCAGCGTGGCGAGGGTGAAGAACGCGGTGAGCACGAGCCAGGGCGCGTGCAGGTTGTTCTTGCCCTGGGCCATCAGCTCGCCCAGCGACGGCGAGCCGGCCGGCAGGCCAAGGCCGAGGAAATCCAGCGCCGTGAGCGTGGTGACGGCGCCGCTTAGGATGAACGGCACGAAGGTCAGCGCCGCCACCATGGCGTTCGGCAGCACGTGGCGACGCATGATCGTGAAGTTGGAGACGCCGAGCGCCCGGGCGGCGCGCACGAAATCGAAGTTCCTGGCGCGCAGGAACTCCGCGCGCACAACGGAGACCAGCGCCATCCAGCTGAACAGCAGCAGAATCAGCAGCAGCCAGTACACGCTCGGCTCGATGACGCTCGCCAGGATGATGAGAATGAGCAGCGACGGCACTGCGGCCCAGATCTCCACGATGCGCTGGCCGAGCAGATCCACCAGTCCGCCGAAGAACCCCTGCAGCGCGCCGACCGCGATGCCGATGATGGAGGCGATGAACGTCAGCGTGATGCCGAACAGCACCGAGAGACGGAAGCCGTAGATCAGCCGCGCTAGCGTGTCCTTGGCGCTGTCGTCGGTGCCGAGCCAGTGTCTTCCCGAAGGCGCCTCCGGCGCCGAACCCTCGATGTAGAGATCGATCGTGCGGTAGTCGTAGGGGATCAGCGCGCCGATGCTCCAGCCGTTGCCCTTCTCGATCAGGGCTTTGACGTAGGGCGAGGCGTAGTCCGGCTCGATGGGCAGCTCGCCGCCGATGTCCGCTTCGGTCACCACCTGCAGCACCGGGAACCACAGCTCGCCATCGACGTAGAGCACGATGGGCTGGTCGTTGGCGATCAGTTCCGCGAACAGGGACGCGACGAACAGCACCAGAAACACCCACATCGAGTAGTAGCCGCGGCGGTTGGCCTTGAAGTTGTTGAGGCGGCGGCGTCCGAGGGGCGTCAATCGCATCCGTCGTTCCTCGCCGTGCGCTTTAGCGCGCCTCGAAGTCGATGCGCCGGTCCACCAGCACGTAGGTGAGGTCGCCCACCAGATGCATCACCAGGCCCACGAGACTGAAGATGAACACCGTGCCGAGCAGGATCGGATAGTCACGCTTGATGACCGCCTCGTAGGAAAGAAGCCCCATGCCGTTGAGCGAGAAGATCACCTCGATCAGCAGCGAGCCGGTGAAGAGGATGCCCACGAAGGCGGCCGGAAAGCCGGCGATGACGATGAGCATGGCGTTGCGGAAGACGTGGCCGTAGAGCACGCGCTTTTCCGTCAACCCCTTGGCGCGGGCGGTGAGCACGAACTGCTTGCTGATCTCCTCCAGAAACGAGTTCTTGGTGAGCATGGTCAGCGTGGCGAAGCCGTTCACGGTGAGCGCCGTCAAGGGCAGCACCAGATGCCAGAGGTAGTCGGCGGCCTTGCCGAACCAGTCCATCTGATCCCAGTCTTCGGACGTGAGGCCGCGCAGCGGGAAGAAGTCCCAGTAGTTGCCGCCGGCGAACAGCACGATCAGCAGGATGGCCAGCACGAAGCCGGGAATCGCGTAGCCGACGAAGATTACCGTGCTGGTGATGAAGTCGAAGCGCGTGCCGTCGCGCACGGCCTTGGCGACGCCGAGCGGAATGGAGATGCCGTAGATGAGCAGCAGCGACCAGAAGCCGAGCGAGATCGACACCGGCATCCGCTCCACCACCAGATCGAGCACCGGCCGGTCCTGGAAGTAGCTGTCGCCAAGATCCAGCCGCAGGTAGTTCCACACCATCGTCAGAAAGCGCACGTGGATCGGCTTGTCGAAGCCGAACTGCTGCTCCAAGTCCGCGATCAGTTCCGGGTCGAGGCCGTAGGTGGCGGTGTTGGGCCCCACCGCGGCCGTGTCCATGGCCTGGGTCGTCATGCCGCCGCCGTCGCCCCCGCCGCTGATGCCCATGGTGGTGGACATCTGCCCCATCGTCGCCTTGGCGATGATCTGCTCGATGGGCCCGCCGGGCGCGAACTGCGCGATGGTGAACGTGATGAGCAGAATGCCGAGCAGGGTGACCGGAATCAGCACCAGCCGGCGCAGGATGTAGCGTCCCAAGGCGCCTACCTCCGAGTGCTCGCCGCCAGGGAGCGGCTGCTCGCCAGCGCCCCCGTCCCGCCATCAACGGCCCTGTGGGGCGCCGAAGACGCACGCCGCATCGCCCGGTTCGACAACGCGCCGGCGCTGCCCTTCGGCCAGTCGGAAACCACCAGACCCCCTCCAAGGCGTGGCACCGCAACCCATCCTACAGACAACATCGCGCCGCGCAAGCGCTTCGGCCGCGTCGGCCGCGCACAGGCCTGCGAAATTGGCGGCAATCTCCTACACTGCGCCGGGCGAATGTCGCTAGCGACGCGGCTGTCCAGTGTCCGACACTGTTCGAACCAACAACGAACGACTTGGACGGCCCAGACGCTGGTTTGGCTCCATGCGCCGCCACCGCGGACGGAGCCGCCAGCCAAAGAGGGAGGTCATGGCCGAAGCGCTGCTCCACGACGCCGATCCCGTCGAGTACCCCGATTGGGACGGCAAGCCCGTGGAAACTCTGCAACACTATCTCGCGGCCCACTATGTGGTCGGCGTCTTCCAGATGCACTTCGGCGCCGACGCCCACTACGGCGCCAACAACGGCCTCTACTACGAGCGGGGCAATCCGGACGCAGTGCTGGTGCCGGACGTGTACTGCGCCACCCACGCGCCGCGCCACATCGCGCCGAGCTACAAGGTCTGGGAAGAGGGCGGGCCGCCGAACTTCGTGCTGGAACTGGCGTCGCGCAGCACGGTGCCCCGGGACGTGAAGGAAAAGCGCCGCATCTACGCCACGATGGGCGTGGCCGACTACTTCCTCTTCGACCCGGTGGGCGGCTTGCTGGATCCCGTGCTGCAAGGCCTGCGCTTGGCCAGTCGCGGCTACCGCCGGATACGCGCCGCGCGGCTTGCGGACGGCGGCCTGAGCGTGCCGAGCGAGGAATTGGGGCTGGAACTGCGCGCCTGGGGCGGCGCGCGACCGCCAGTGCTTCGGCTCTACGATCCGACCACGGGCAAGGTCCTGTTGCCGCTCGACGAAGAACTGCGCCGAGCGACGATAGCGCAGCGCCGAGCGACGGCAGCGCAGCGCCGAGCCGCGTCGGCCCAGCGCCAAGCCGCCGAAGAGCTGCGCCAGGAGCGCCAGGCCAATGCCGAGCTCAGACGGCGCTTGGCGGAACTTGAGGGCAGGACGGCGGGCAAGCAAGACCGGTGAGCGCCGGAAAAGCGCTCGCGCCGCTTGACAGGCAGCGGCGATGGGCGCAATGTGCGGGCGACTCGGTAATGGCTGGCAAGTCCAGCGAGGGGTACCGATGCAACTGCAGGAACTCTGCGAGCAGACGGTGGCCGATGTGGACGGCTGTTTGGGCTGCTCGGTGGTGGACTTGGAGACGGGGCTGCCCTTGGGCATCAAGGTGGCGCCGCGGTCGATCGTCGGGCAGGAGGCGATGGAGCTCATGTCCGCGGCGGGTGCGGACTACTTCCGCGGGCGCATGGTCTGGCAGCTGGAGTTGGCGATGACGGGCGGCCAGTCCGCGTCCAGCTTCGTGCAGGAGATTCAGACCACCACCGAACACACGTCCATCTTCATGTCCGTGGTGCCCGGCCGGGAAGACACTCTGCTCTTGTTGATTACGGACAAAGCCGCCAACCTCGGCCTCGGCCGCATCGCCATGCGCCAAGCGCTGGCGCGCATCGTCGGCGACGGGGAGTCTGGCGCAAGGCCGGCTGGCGAAGTCCAGGCACGGCCCCTCGGCCAACGCAGTGCCGCCCAAGCGGGCAGCAACGTCATCATGCCCGGCGCGTTCGGGCGCGGCGAGCGCCCGCCGGCGGATGCCGGCCAGTCCGTTTCCTATCGAGACGACTTCGACCAGGCCCGCCAGGACGAGGCTCGCCTTGGCGAGGCGGCGGATCGCGCGGCGCGGCAATGGCGGGGCGGCCACGGTCGAAGGTAGTTCGCCGGCCCTGTTCCGTTCGACAATCGGCGCGCGCGTAGTCCGATCCGGCGCTCGTCGGATTCGCGGCAGTGCGGCGTGTTCCCGCCGGCGCGCGCCTGTCAGTTGATGGTCTGCAGCTCGCCGACGAGCTGGATCATCGCCGGGCCGCCGACGATGATGAGGAATCCCGGCAGCAGGCAGGCGATGGACGGCAGCACCATCAACGTCGGCAGCCGGGCGATCTTCGCCTCGACCCGCGCCAGCGCGTCCACGCGAGCGGAGCCGGCGAGGTTGCGCAGCGCATCGGCGGTCGGCGTGCCGTGCCGCTCGGACTGCGCGACGGTAATGGCCAGGTCGCGGATCTCCCGGCTGTCCAGGCGCTCGGCGACGCGGGTCAGGGCATCGTCCCGGCTGCGGCCATGCACGCTCATGTCCAGGCTCGCCTGCCCCAGTTCGGCAGCCAGCACGGGCTGAAAGGTCTTCAAGTCCTCCACCGTGCGCCGCAGCGCGCGCTCGAACGTGAGCCCCGCCTCCAAGGACACGATGAGCAGGTCGAGCGCTTCCGGCAGCGCGGACGTGATCTCCAGCCGGCGGTGCTTGGCCATCCTGTTGACGATCATTTCCGGCAGCAGATTGAGCAGCACGCCGAGGAAGAAGCCGATGCCCACGCCGATCAGCCAGCCCAGCGCGCCCGGCTGAAAATCGTTGAAGAACAGCGTCCCGACGATCAAGCCCGTGGCCAGGCAGGCGAATTTGCTGCCGAGCACCACGATCACCGAGTTCGGGGACCGGAAGCCGGCGAGATTCAGCGCAGTGCCGATCTTCGCCCGGTCCTCTTCGCCGAGGGGCATCAGGCGCCCCAACACGGTCAGGACGCTCTCCAATGCGCCGCGGATGCCGGCCGTGCCCGATGCGATGCGGCTTTCGAGGCTGCTCTCCTGGTTCGACCGGCCGGCGGCCAGCGACACGCGCTGCGCGAATCGGCGCCGTTCGAACGTCGAGACGACGACGGCGTAGATGCCCGCGCCCACCAAGACGGCGGCCAAGCCCGCCACGGCATCGACGATCATCGTTGCGCGCTCCTCACCAGCATCATGGAAATCACGAATCCGATCCCGATCAAAGCAAGCCCGATCCCCAGCAGGTGGCGTCCTTCGCCGAGCAGCGTGGAGACGATCTGCGGCTGCATGAACGCCTGCAGGCCAATGCCGGCAATCGGCATCAGGCCCAGCACGATGAGCGTGATGCGCGGTTCGGCCGTCGTCGCCTTCAATCGCGCCCGACTGTCGCGCCGTTCGCGCAGCATCGTCGCCAGATTGGCGACCGATTCCGAGAGATTGCCGCCGGTGCTGGCCTGGGTCGAGAGGATGGCGGCCAGCATGGCCAAATCGCTGATGCGCACCCGGTGCGCCTCGTGCGCCACCGCGTCCTCCAGTGGAACGCCGAGGCTCGCTTCCAGCAGGATGGTGTTGAGCGACGCCTTCAAGGGCTCTTCCGATGCCTCGGCAACGGAGTTGAGCGCCTGCAGCGGGGGAATGCCGAAGCGCACCATGCGCTGGAAATCCTCCATCGCCACCAGCAGCCGGTCGGTGAACTCGTCGCGCTTGTTCTTCTCAAGCGACGTGCCGACGGCGTAGCCGATGCCGACGACGGCCGCGATCGCCCCAGCCGCGGCCAGCACCGGCGGCACGAGAACGAACAACAGCAGCGCGAAGAACGCCGCGCCCCCGAAGACGCCGGCTAGGATGGCCATGGTGGCGACGCGCGCCCCCCCGGCCAGCGGAAAGCGCTTGTTGAAGGCGGCGACCAGCGCATTGCCCTCGTCGTCGCGGTTTTGCCGGACCGCTGGGGTCTGCGGCCCGCCCTCCGTCTCGCCAAGCAGTTGGCCAAGGGACTGAATGCGCCGCGCCACTTTGCTGCGCCGGCCCATGCCGTCGACCGCCAGCATGGCCAGCAGCGCAGTGCCGACGAAAACGAGGGTGCCGGCGAGCACGATCATTGGGCGTTGCTTCCCCACTGCCGCGTGGCCGGCCCGCCGGAGACGCCTTGCGCCATGCTCTGGCGTAGGAGATTGCCAAGGCCCAGGTCCTCCACCTGGCGGAAGAACGACGGGCGCGTGCCGCTGCAGCGGAAGCGGTCGGCAGCCGCATCGTAGCTCCAGATGTCCTCGAGCACCGGCACCTCGCCTTCCATGCCGGCGATGTCGGTGATCGAGATGACCCGTCGCTTGCCGTCTCGAAAGCGCGCCGCCTGCACGATGAGATCCACCGCCGAGACCACTTGGTGGCGAATGGCGGTGAGCGGCATCTCGCCAGTGCCCATCATCACCAGATATTCCAGGCGCTGGATGGTGTCCCGGGGATTGTTGGCGTGGACCGTGAACATCGATCCGGGGTGGCCGGTGTTCATCGCCTGCAGCGCCTCGATGGCTTCCGGCCCGCGCACCTCGCCGACGATGATGCGGTCCGGGCGCATCCGCAGCGCATTCTTCAGCAGATCGCGCATGTGGATTTCGCCGGCGCCTTCGGCCGAAGGAGCGCGGGTTTCCAGGCGCACCACGTGCGGCTGCTGCAGGCTCAGTTCGGCGGCGTCCTCCAGCGTGACCACGCGCTCCTCGACGCCGATGTTCTCCGAGAGCGCGTTCAAGAGCGTGGTCTTGCCGGAACCTGTACCGCCCGAGACGACGATGTTGAGCTGCGCCTTGGTGGCCAGTTCCAGCAGCGTGGCCATGCCGGGATGCATGGCGCCGGTGCGCGCCAGCTCGGCGATGGAGAATCCCCCGGCGCGGAAGCGGCGAATGGAGATGGCCGCGCCGTCGATGGCGAGCGGCGGGCCGATGATGTTCACCCGGGAACCGTCGGGAAGGCGCGCGTCGCACATGGGATTGAGCTCGTCCACGTGCCGCCCGACGCCTTCGGCCATGCGCTGGGCGATGCGCGTCAAGTGGTTGGCGTCGCGGAAGACGACGTCCACCTTGCTGAGCCGGCCGTGGCGTTCCACATACACCGAGTTCAGGCCGTTGACCAGAATGTCCGAGATGTCCGGATCGCGCAGCAGCGGGCCGAGGGGGCCCAGGCCGCGCATCTCGTCGACCAGCCGCGTCGCCAGCAGATTGTGGGCGCCGCCGATGGCTGGCGCGTCCGGCGCGGCCTCGAGTTGGCGGATGAGCGAGAGCACGAGCTCCCCCATGCCCTCTTCGTCGAGCACGGACGCCTGTTCGGCGTCCATGGCTTCGAGGATTCGGCCGTGGTACCAGGGCACCGCCTCCTCGAAGCGGCTGCGCGACGGCTGCGGGCTGGCGAAGCGGGTGCCGACTTGGACGCCGGTTCGCGGGCGAAGACCCTCGCGCTTGTGGCGGATGGATTGCACCATGCTTCTTTCCTGGACTGTGGCGCTGGTTGCCTGTTCTGCGTGGGTCGCGGGTCAGTTCAGGAAGCGCAGATTGCGCCGCACCGTGAAGATGGAACGAAACGTCGACGCCAGCTGACTCGCGGTCGGCGCCTCGTAGATGTCGCGGCTGCGGCTGCCGTTGGCGGCGTCGATGCAGCGGCCCAGCGCCGCGAGATCGGCCGCCTCGATTGCCTGCTGGGCGGCGCTGGCGTTCTGCGTGCTCAGGTAGACCGCCTTGATCTGCACGCCGCGCTCGCCGGCGATGCGGCAGGCGTCCTCGAGCCAGCCTTCGAGTCGGGTTCGCGCGGCGGGCGCCAAGTTGCCTTGGATGTCGGCGAAGGGGGCCACGCCCGCCACCGGCTCGCCGCCGATCTGCATCAGGTCTTCGATGCGCCCGTAGGCGCCGAAGGACGAGCTGTTGCGGCAGGCCATGTCGTCCAGTATGGGCCGCCCGTCGAGGCCGAAGCCGTTGTTGGCATCGACCAGAATGTCCGTCAGGCTCGTGCCGTCGTTCTTGAAGCCGCGCCCGCGGAACAGCTCCCAGGGCGTCAAGTCGCCCAGTTCGGCGCGCCCTTGCGGGGTCAGAGTCGTCTCCAGCACGCGCTCGACATTGGCGACCAGGCGATTGAGCGAGTCGCCGGCGAACCTTCCAGCCGCATTGAGGTCGGAGAAGCGGGCGTCGAATGCGGTGTCCGTGCCGTCTGCGGCGGCTTCCCGAAACGGCGTGCTTTTCGGGCGGAACTCGGTGCTGCACAGCTTGGTCGTTGCGTCCACTGGCAGATTGCTCGGATTCGAGAACCCGTAGTTGGCCGGATACGCGTCGTAGACGACCCTTCCTGGCCACGTTTGGCTGGTCTTGCCGATGCCGCTGCTGCCGTCCGTGATGAGCACGATCAGCTTTTCCAGGGAGCGCTGGCAGTGGGCGCCGGTCTCTCCGGTTGCGCAGGGCGTCAGCGGCCGCGCCGTGCCGGCCGCGTCCACGGCCTCCCAGATGTCGCTCCACAGCGGCGACAGGACGCGCAATCCCCAGACCACGCCAAGTTGCAGGTAGGTGCCGCCCGAGGCGCCGTGGGCGCTGCTCTCGGTGATGGCTTGCAGGCCGGTGGCGGCGCTGCGCAGGGTGGCGGCGGTCTCGGTGAGGGGCACGATGGGGCTCGCCGGGCAGAACCAGTCGCCGGAACTGTCGGTGCGCGACCAGTTGTTGTCGCCGCCGCGGGCGTGCTGCACGAAATGCATCGCCGACAGCTTTCCCGGGTCGAGCGTTTCCACCAGCACGCCCATGAGCCGCGCGTCGGAGGTGCCGCTCACCGCGTCGTCGGGCCAGGAGTAGGCGGTGAAGCGGGTGTTCGCGTTGCTGGCGTTCGGCGGGGCATCGGAAAGGTGCAGGGGCTCGTTCTTGAGCGAGTCGCTGGCCGGCGTCCACGCCGCGACGTCGAGCGTCGCCGGCCACAGCTCGCGGTTGTCGTCGATGTCCGGCATCCAACAGCCGGGGTCGCACTGGGTGCAGGTGGCGTCGCCGTCGGGGCATGCCGCCCGCTGGCAACCGGCCGTGCAGGCCGCCGGGCGCTCCCAGAACGCGCCCCAGCGCGCCATGACGCAGCCGTTCCAGAAGTCTTCGCGCTGCACGTTCCAAGTGCCGAAGCCAGGCGCTTCGTCGGACAAGTCGATGCTCGTCGAGCCGCGCAGGTTCCAGCTCTTCGTCGCCTCGAAGATCGGCAGCGTCTGCGTTTGCAGATCGTTGCCCCAGGAACCGCCGGTGCTGCCGTAGTGGTGGTACGCATCGACCCAGTGCGCCGTGTTTGCGGCGTTCTGGTCGTCGTGGGCGCCGCCGGCGAGCAGGTGCGCGTAGCGCCGCTTGCCGGCCGTCTCGCCGGCGCCGCTGGTGTCGCCGACGTTGACCGCGCTGCCGAACGGCACCATGCCGATGGTGACGGCGCCGGTGTTTTCCGCCGACGCCTCTTCCATGATGCCGATGGCCACCTCGACGGCGGCCTTGAGGGCGTCCAGCTTGGTCGCCGTTTGGCCGACTTCCATTCGCGTTCCCATGGACTCGGAGATGTCCGCCGCGATGACCGTCTCGTAGCGGTCGATGTCCACGCGCACGGCCACCGACTGGCGCGCCAAGGCGGTGTCCTGCTCGTTGTCCGCGTCGCTGCCCCAGACGCCCCGGAATCGAAAGACGGCGTTGCCGCCGACGGTGACGCGGGTGACGTTGGTCGCCGCGTCGTAGGAGACGGTGATGTCGTCCTTGCTCACCTGCAGCCCTTCGCTCAAGCCGGCCAAGACCGCGGCAGTGCGTTCCTTGATGGTCTCCTCGACGCCCGCTTCGGTGACGCGCGGCAGCAGCTGGGCGGTCGTCGACACGGCGGCGCGCATCGCGGCGTCCAGCTCCGCCTGCTGCGCTTCGCGCCAATTGAAGTTGGCCATCGTCGCGCCCATGCCGGTCAGCAGCACCAGCGCGGTGGCGCCGGAGTAGAGCATGGCGCCGCCACGCCGACAGGCGGCGAACGCCCGCGCGGCGCGCCCGACGCGAAGGGCGAACCGCGGAACGTACGCTGTCAGATGCCGACGCGCCTTGAACATCGTCTCTTGCCTGACCCCTCTTTCGACCTGTGCGCCTGCTCGCAAGCTGAACATCGAGTTTAGCAGGCGCGGCGGTGGAGTCGTCAGCACCAGCGGCAGTCGGCCAAGTCGGCAACCGCGCCCCACGCCACGCGCCGGTACAGAACGTTGCGCACGTTGAGCGCGTCGGTGGCGAAATTGAACAGGCCGCCAGCGAGGAACGGCTGCGACGTGCCGCCGCCGAAGTGGGAACACGTCTCCACGACCACCCACCATTCGTCGTCGGCGAGCCTGCGGCTCGGCCACTCGGCTTCTGGCGGCGGCGTTGCCGGCCCGGCGCCGTCCGGGTCCGTGCCTTCCTGCGGCAGCACCGCCTGGCCGGAGAAGTCGCAAGGCGGCGAAGCGCACGCTGGCAGTTGCGACTGGACGTTCGCGCAGTTGGTGGTGCCGGCTTGCGACGACCACTGGTTGGCCGTGCCGGCCGTGGCCTGCACTTCCAAGCGGATGATCGGTTCGCACCAGGGTACGGTCGTGTCGTCCCACAGCGTGGCTGGATCGTCTGCCGTTGCCGCCGTATCGTCGCAGTCGCGCCCGTCGCCGTTGGTCGCTTCCACCCGAGGACTGCCGGGGCTCCCTGGCGTGGGCGGCGTGGTGGACGGGTCTGGCGGCGTCGGCGCCACCGCGGGGATGTCCTGCTCGCGCGTCACCACCACCACGCGCATCCAGCCGGCGCTTTCCCCGCTCAGCCGCGCCATGGCGGCGTCGATGGCGTTCCTGACGCCGGCCAAGTCCCAGTCGGCGCCGTTGGCGATCAGTTCGGCGACGACGTAGACCTCGCGCGCCAGGTCGGCGCGATGCGCGGTGAACGCGCGGAGGTCCCAGATGGCTGCCATCATCAGCAGCAGGAAAGGGGCGATCGCCACCAACTCCACGGAAGCGGCGCCGTGGCGCCTTGTAGAAGCGCGAGGTGCGCGTTTGCCGCGCAAGCGGCGTGTGCGCAGGCGGCTCATGCGTGAAAGTCGCCGCCGCGCAAGGCGCTCGGGCGCTTGCGTCCTCACGACCGGTTGTTCCTCGCCCAGCTTTCGTGGTTGAGCACTACGCCGTTGGGAGCGGCGGCGCGGAACGGGGCGAACCAGGGTCTGACGGCCACCCGGGAACGCACGCGCAGCCAGGAGCCGGTGTCGCCGCACTGCCCGGCGACGGCCTCGCTCCAATCCACGCCGTCGGATGGATCGCCATCCCAGCTGATGGCCACCTGCACTTCGTTGGCGTCGTCCGCCGGCCAGCCGTCGGCGGTGGTGACGCCCACGGCGACGGTGCCGTCGCTGTTCTCGTCGAACAGCCAGCGTGCCGTGCCGTCGTTGGCGAACGCGCCAGAGACAGCCGCCGCGCAGCCGCTGGAAACCGGCAGCCGCGCCACCGCCTGGGCGCTCAAGTGCGTGGCGCGGGCGAGAATCTGGTCGTACAAGGAGATGCGCAGGAACTCGCCGACCACCGCGAAGAGAAAGAGCGCGATCAGCGTGACAAGGCCGAACTCCACCGAGAACATGCCGCGGGTTTTTTTATGCGAGGGGGCAAGCCCCCTCGCGCTCCCCCGGCTGAGGGCTCTTGCTTGCGAGGGGCAGGCCCCTCGCGCTCCCCCGCTGAGGGCTCTTTGCGAGGGGGCAGGCCCCCTCGCGCTCTTCCCGCGGAATCCCTTTGCGCCGCCCGTGGTGCGGAGCAACCTTGCTGGGCGCACGTTCGCGTTCTCCTCCTCGCTTGCCTTGACGCAAGCCGCGACCGAACCTTGCCGAGTCGTGGCCTTCGCGGACGTTCCATGCTTTACAATAGGCGGGCTGCCAATGCAAGCGCGGCGAGCGTGCGAACTGCAAGTTGCGTGTGCGCGCGCGGAGCGCGCGGAGAGAGCCAACGCGCCGTAGCCGCCAAGGAGGGAGACTTGCGTTGCGTTGTTCCTACAGGGACGTGGTGTGCGCGAGCGACGGTTGCCGCGGCGGCAGCGCTCGTGGCGTCCTGTTCGCTGATGCCCGAGCGCGCCGAGCAGCTGCGCATCGAGGAAGTCGAACGGGCGCTGCTGCCGATGGCCAGCGTGGCCGTGGACACTGGCCAGCTCGAAACCGCCCAGCGCCTCTACCGACGGCTCCTGGACGTCTCGCCGGAGTCCTTCGAGGCGCACATGGGCCTGGGCGACGTCGCCTTCAAGAATCGCCGTTCCGAAGACGCCGCGCAGTGGTATCTCGGCGCCTTGGCGCTCGCCGAGAGACCGGAAGACCGCCACCAGGCGCTGCTCTGGCACGGCCGCGCGACATTGGAGGGCGGGCAGTTGGAATCGGCGCGGCGGAGCTTCCTGCAACTCACCGAGACGCGCGAGCAGGCATCGCTGCGCGATCTCGCGTGGGCTTTCAACGGCATTGGCCTCACAAGGCTGCTCGACGGCGACCTCGATGGCGCTGTCGCCGCCATGCAGCGGGCGGTCCGGCAAGCGCCCAGCGAGCCGATGTTCGCCGAGAATCTCAACCGCGCCCTGGGAATGCTCGCCGAACAGCAGCGCGCAATCGGCCCGCAGCGGCGCGCCCGCAGCGTGGCGCAGAGCGCCCCGGTGGCGCTTGCCGATCTGCCGGTGACGGAACCGACGGTTCGCAGTCCAGCGGCGCCGCCCGCGGTGCCGGCAGCACCGGCACCGAGAGCAACGGTTCCGGCCAGCGAGCAACCTCGGCGCACTGTGGCAGCCGTGCCGGCACCGCCACCCGAACAACCGACACGACGTCCGACCGAACCGGAGGCGACGGTGCAATGGTTGAACGAGCCGTCCATGCCGGCGGCCGTGGGCGCGCCGTCCGCCGTGCCCCCGCCGGCGCCGGAGACGCCGCCTGCGCCCGTGCCGAGGCCCGCCGCACTGGCGCCTGCTGTCACGCAGCCAGACGCGGCGGAGAGCGTCGTCGCCCTGCAACCGGACTCTCCTCGGCAAGTCGATTGGCTGAACGATCCGACCAAAGGCGACTCGACGAGCCCGCGAACGGAAACCATCGACGCCGCGCCGGACGCGGTGCCGCCGCAAGCGGATGTCGCGGACGTTGCGCCGGTTGCGACGCAACCGCCTCCCGTCCGCCAAGTGCTTGGCGCCGGGGTGGTGCGCCGGGAAGGGGGCCAGGCGTTCGTGGAAATCGGCGCCTTCGAGACATTTGGTGCTGCGGATGCGGCTGCGCAAAGGCTCGCGGCGGTTGCCGGGAATGCCGCCCACGTCGTGCTCGTTCGGTCCCTTTACCGCGTTCGCATCGGCCCGCTGGCCTCGGAAGCGAGGCTCGGCACTGTGGTCGAGTCTTTGGCAAGCCAAGGCTATGTCGTGCGAGAGATGTCGGAGACGCGAGACAGCGCGGAGCGCACCGCGGCGGTGCCCAGCAGGGGGGCTGAATTGGCCGACGCGCCGCCGCCGCGCGCGCAGCCCGGCGGCTTCATCGTCGAAGAGGGCGGTCGGCGGTTCCTGCAGCTTGGCGCCTTTGGCACGCAGGAGGCCGCGCGCGAACTGGCTTCGGACTTGCGCGGGCGCACCCGCCAGCCGGTGCTCGTGGAGCAGGTCCAGCGCGGCGCGGGAACGCTGCACCGCGTGCGCATCGGCCCCTTGGCGAACGAACAGACCGTTGCCGACTTGCGGGCGGAAATGGCCGCCGCGGGCTACGCCGTCGAATAGGCGGAACGACGCCTATCCGATCTGATCCGCGCCGAGGCCCAGCAGCGGCTGCAGGAAGTTGCCGAGCAGCGTGCGCTCCCGTCGGGAGAGGGCGGATTCCGGTTCGCCGAGCGCCATGGAACGCGCCATGCCCTTGATGTAGGGCAGCTCGAAGTCCGGGCTTCGGCCGCCGAAGCCGGTGCGCAGCTGTTCGGTGCTGAGCAGCTTCGGCAATGGGCGCGTGTGGTTGACGACCAGCGTCGACTGGGCGCCGTCGAGAATGCGCAGCCAGCGCACCGCCACCGAGACGCCGGCCGGCGTCGGCTCGAAGACGATCACGTGGCTGGTGGCCGTATGCCGCAGCATGTCGACGTGGCGCGGCTGCAGACCGCACAGCAGGATCATGTGCGCTTGCGCGACCAAGGCGTCGATCAAGTCGCCGAGGCCCTCTTCGGCGAAGGAATCCTGGCCGGACTGATCGACCGGATGCGCCACGAGGCCGATGCGCGGCGAGACGGGCGCCTGCAGACGCTCCAGCACGCTGGCGTCGCCGCCGGGCGCTTGCAGCGCCTGCGCCAGGCCGCGCCGGGGTTCGGTGTCGAACGCCATCGCCAGCGATCCGAAGTTGGGGTCGAGGTCCACGCAGCTCACGTAGCGCCCGGCTTCCGCCGCCATCCGCGCCAGCAGCGCCGTCATCGTATTGGTGCCCATCCCCTTGCCGAGCACCGGCAGCAGGCGGCTGGCCTGGATGTCCGGACGCGCCCCTTCGCCGTTGACGGCAGCGACTTCGCGCATGGCGGCGGCCAGATTGGTGGTGTCCAGCGGCTTCGGCAGATACAGAAAGACGCCGCTTCGGTACAGCTCGTTCGCCAGCGCGACGTTGTTCTCCGAGCCGGTGACGAGGATGATGCTCTCCGGCCGGCACACTTGGATCAGCGCCGGCACGTAGACGATGGGGTTCTGCTCGCCGTCCAGATCGACGAGCAGGATGCCCGGCGAGCGCTTGGAGCGGAACTCCCACGCCGCGTTGCGCACGCTGCCGTTCTGCACCTTCGCGTCCAGCTTGGCGTTCTGCACCAGATTGCGGCTCTGGCGGTCGTTGAGGAATGCGACGAAGGCGTCTTCTGCCATCGGCTGCGAGCTCCTAGGCGTGTGTGTCCGGCCCTTCGGCGGCGGGTCGAACGCGGCGTCAACCGCCGCCAGCGCTGCCGGCAGCGGCGCCGCCAGTGGCGCCGCCTTGCCCACGCCAGACGCGCACGGCTTCGCGCGCCCGGTCCGAATGGGGCGGGCCCTCGGACATCGCCGCCGACTCGATCATCGCCTCGCGCACGAGGGCGACGCGATCGCCTTCCGGTGCTTCGTCGCGATCGGGCACGATCCCGACCGTGGCGGGCGGCGCCGTCTCGGGCTGCGTTGGCACCAGCCGGCATCCGCTTGCCGCAACGGCAACCGACACGCCGGCCGCAACGAGAACGGGCGTCGCCAAGCGTGGCCAAAGTGCGACACGGCAGAACATCGACAAGGCGCCTCTTGCGATTGCAGCGAACCGGAAGCCTAGCACCGCGGACGACCTATTGCACGGCCAGACGGGCGTGTCCGGAGTCGCAATTCTCGAACGAGCCGCTGTCTGTTCCAGAGTCCATACGCAGCGGACCGAGGAAGCAAGACGACGCAACAGGCGCCGCCGCTGGTCTGGGTCGGCGAACAAGACGTCACACTCGCATAGATCTCCTTGTGTTCTCTCGAACGACCGGCTCTACATTGATGACGAATGTCGCTCAGGCATAGTGAAGAAGTGAAATACCGATCCATGAAGCAAGAGCTTGGCTAGAGGCAGGATCGCAATCATCTACCACCACAACGGACGCGACAAGGAGGACACGAGGCTGAAGTAGCACCCTAAGTGGCTTGGTTCGACGGGCCTGCATTGTGCTGGCATGGGCGCAGAGCAAAACGCAACCGGATGTTCTCCGATGTCAACTCTGACCAGCTGCCCGCCAGCGGTTGACGGGCGCACCGTGCGGCATTACGCTCTGACCATTCTCGAAGCAATATGGCGAGGTGCTAGTGACCGATACCAAGTTGACGCGCATCGGAATCTTCTACGACGGCAGCTATTTTGCCCATGTGAGCGACTACTACCTCTACCAGCACGAGCGCGGGGCGCGCATCAGCATCCAGGGCCTGCATGCGCTCATCCGCGACGAAGTGGGGGCGCGGGAGCAGACCGACGCGCGCTATTGCCAGATCGTCGAGGCGCACTACTTCCGCGGGCGGTTCTCGGCGGACGACGCCCGCCGCTACGACGCCCAGCGCGCCGACGGCGACAGCTCGCTCTACCGCGAGCGCAAGTTCGAGGACGCGCTCATCAAGGCCGGCGTCACCCCGCACTTCCTGCCGCTGTTCGCCAACGACGATGGCCGTCCGCCGCGCGAGAAGGGCATCGACGTCTGGCTTGCGCTGGAAGCCTTCGACTTGGCGCGCAGCAAGGAGCTCAACGTGGTGGTGCTGGTCACCGGCGACGGCGACTACGTGCCCTTGGTGCGCAAGCTGAACGGCATCGGCGCGCGCGTGCTGGTAACGGCGTGGGACTTGCGCATGGCCGACCGCGGCGGCGACACGCGCACCGCGCAGGCGCTGATCGACGAAGTCACCTATCCGGTGATGATGGGCGGCATCATCGACGACCGGGCGCGCCGCTTCGACCCGCTGATCGTCAACCTGTTCGTGCCCAAGCCGCCCCCGGGGAGTCGGCAGGAGCCGGCGCAGCCGGCCAGCGCGGATGGCGATGCCGGCGACGGCGACGCCCGGCCTTGGCCGCCCAGGCAGCAGCCTCGGTTCACGGTGCCGGAGCCGACCGACCCGTCCATTCGCGAGCTCGGCTACATCGCCAACATGCCCATCGGCAGAGAGTTCGGCTTCATCGAAGCGGATGCCGGGGGCGAGCGCCTCTTCTTCCACCAAAGCTGGGTGGAAGGGTGCGACTTCCGCGATCTGCAACCGGGCGACCGCGTGCAGTTCACGCCCGACGCCAACCCCCGGGACGGGCGCCCGGTGGCCATGCGCGTGGTTCGGCAATCGAACACGCCGCCCGACATGGAGGACGACCCCGATGCCTGACGCCAGCTTTTTCGCACCGTCGCCGGAGGCTGTCGGCATCGATGCCGACCGCTTGGCCGAGGCATTGCAGCGCGTGCGCCGGGAGGTCGACGACGGGCTCCTGCCGTCGGCGCAGATCGCGGTGGCCAGGGAAGGGCGGCTTGCGCTGTTCGAGACCATCGGCGCGGCCACCAACGAAAACCTGTACTGCGTGTTCTCCTCCACCAAGGCGCTCACCAGCGCCGCCGCTTGGCTGCTGATCGAATCGCGGGACTTGCGCGTCGACGAGAGCGTGGTCGACATCGTCCCCGAGTTCGGCACCAACGGCAAAGACGCCGTGACGGTGGAGCAGCTGTTCCTGCACAGCGCCGGCTTTCCGAGCGCCCCGTTCCGCCCCACGGACTGGTTCGACCGCGACCGCCGCTTGGCGCGGTTCGCATCCTGGCGGCTGAATTGGCAACCCGGCTCGCGCTTCGAGTACCACCCCACGTCCAGCATGTGGGTGATCGCGGAGATCATCGAGCGCCGCAGCGGGCGCGATTTCGACGCCTTCGTGCGCGAGGAAGTCACCGCGCCCCTCGGCCTGCCGGACTTCCACTTGGGCCTGCCGGCGGAAGAGAATCATCGCGTCGCCACGTTGGCGCACTACGGCGAGCCGCTCACGAGCGAAGACTACGCCCGCCTCGGCATCCCGGAACCCCCCGTCACCGAAGTCACGGAAGACGCCATTCTCGCCTTCAACACGCCCGAAGTCCGCGCCGTGCCGACCCCCGGCGGCGGCGGAATCGCCACCGCCGCGGATTTGGCGCTCTTCTACCAGGCGCTCTTCCACGGCGGCAGCGATGGACGGCGCCGCGTTTGGAAGCAGGAGACGCTGGTGAATGCCACCGAAGTGCGGTCCGGCGATCTGCGCGACCCGCTCTCCGGCAAGCGCGTCAACCGCGCCTTGGGCGTCGTGGTGGCCGGCGACGAAGACCGCAACTTCCGCGGCTTCGGCCACGAAAACAGCCCACTCGCCTTCGGCCACGGCGGCGCCGGCGGCCAAATCGCATGGGTGGACCCGCAGACCGGAATCTCCATCGGCTACTGCACCAACGGCTTCGACCGCAACCCACTCCGCCTCGGCCGGCGAACGGTGAGCATCTCGAACAGGGTGGCCCGGGTTGCTGCGTAGGCTGGGAGACCGCTTGGCGCCGGCCGCTGCTCTGGCGGTCCGGTGACGAACAGGTTTGTTGGACAATCGAGCGGAAGCGAATGCACCGTTTGAAGAACTTCAAGAACTTTGAAGAGGCCGGTCTTGACCTGTTCAAGCCGCTCACCATCCTCCTTGGCAGGAACGGCTCGGGAAAGACCAACTTGATCGAAGGCGTCGAATTGATGGCCGCTCTGGCGCACGGCGTGCCAATCAACGAAGTGACCGACATCGGTCGCGGCGGAGCACTCGAGGTGCGCGGTGGCCTGCCCTCGTGCGGGCGTTTTGGCACGACCAGCTTTACGCTTCGACTGGACCACGCAGGCGTCAAGTTCGAGGGCGAGCGGCAACCAATCAATTACGCGATAAGGATCGCAACGGACGACTCGACCGGTGCCCACCTTGCTGCGGAGACGCTGAAGGTGGGGAACCGAGTATGGTTCGACGCACGGAGCGAGGACGGGGAGATATTCGACGTCCAGTACGACAACTTCGCCCGAGGCAAGAACCCGCGTTGTCATCTGTCGACTTCGTCGTCGGTCCTCTCTCGCTACGACGAAGTGGTCGCTAACTCCAAGACAACGAGCAAACGACTGAGAAGCGCCAAGCACACCGTCGCGGTGGTTAGGGACTACCTGAGAGGGTCGTACATATTCGATCCAGTCGCCAAGTTCATGCGCAGCTACGAGCGCGCCAGTCCGCAACCGCTGCTGCTGCGAAACGGCAGCAACCTGTCGGCGGTGCTGTTCGCCCTGTCCAAGGGCAACTCGGAACAGAGAGAGACATTGCAGCGGATCACGCGGACCATACGCCAGATACCGGAGGAACCGTTCAAGAGCATTGGCTTCGTCGAGACGCAGCTTGGCGACGTCATGGCCGGATTCCACGCGGAACCCGGCTCGGGCTTGAACGGCCAGCTGATGGACGCTAGGCTGTTGTCGGACGGCACGCTGCGAATGCTGGCCGTTCTGACCGCGTTGGAGACCGTCCCGAAGCGCTCGCGCATCGTGATCGAGGAGTTCGACAACGGCTTGCACCCATCTCGCGCAAAGCTCCTCGTTCAACACTTGGCCAGCACGGCCGAGCAGCGCGAACTGAACGTCTTGCTTACCACCCACAATGCAGCATGCATGGACGCCTTGGACGAGGCGCAGTTGAAGAACGTCTGGATTTGCCATCGAGACGGCGCTCGGAAGTCCTCGAAGGTGACGCGGCTGGCCGATCTCGACGTGCTGATGACGATGGGGTTGAAAGGTTCCTTGGGCGATTTCGTCACGCGTGGCGCACTTGAGAATCGCCTAGCCGCGAACTACGACGAGGATCGGGAGAAGGCCATGCGGCGATGGATCGAGTCCGTGTCGTGACGGACATCGCCATCCTTGACACCTCGTGGCTGCTTGAACTGTACGAAGTGCCCGGTGACTCGAAGCAGGAACGGCATGGGCCGGTTGTTGAACAAGCCAAATGGGCGATCCAAGTAGAGATGCTCGTGACCGTTCCGGTCTTGTTCGAGGTCGCCAACCACATCGTGCGTGTTCGTGACGGAAATCGACGCCACAAGCTCATAAAAAAATATCGAAACCACGTCGTTCGATCACTTAAGAAAGGGATGCCTTGGACGATCGTCCCGGCTTTGCGCGAAGACGACATTCTGCTGAAGGTACAAGACCTCGTCGATCTGGCGGGCCGCTTCGCGAGGGACTCTTCCGTTGGATACTCGCTTGCTAACATCTCCGTCATCGACTTGGTGCAGGACCTGCAGAAAAGGGGAAGGACAGTCGCGATATTGACTTTCAACAAGCAGTTGGAGGCATACGCCGGTTGAAGACGCATGGTAGCTGGCCGTCGCGTCAGGAGCGCGGTGCGTTGCTAGCGACGGCCACCATGCCGGCGTGGCCAATCGGTCATGCTCCAGGCGACAGGACGTGCTGGCCCGCATACCGACGCTCCATCGCCGCGGACTTGAAGCAGCCGGTGGCCTCAATGCTCCGGCACGCCATTGCTCATCGGTCGAAAGCGGATGAGGCCGTAGGCACCGGTCTTCAGCAGGATGCCGACCAGGATGACTCTGCCGGCCGTGGGCGCCTGGGTGTGGGCGTCCATGAACCGTGGGCTGCCCTAATGGTCTCGAGCACCTTGGCTCTCTGAGCAAGCATCTTGATGTGTCCCACATGCCAACCGTTTCTTTCCCACGCTTGATCCAGCCAACTATGGGAGTCCGCAATTAGCGCACCGTTGAACCTGACCTCCACGGTCAGTCGATCCGCGAATTGCTCTCCCAATCTCCACGTCCCAGAAAACGATGGTGCTTTGAAGGTGGCGAACGCCAAGGAAGGGCTTGAGCGGACAAAGGCGATGTCATATGTGTCGGACGCACCAGCAAGCCCGTTCCTTAAGCCCACCCCGGGCATTTGCAGGATTTCCGCGCCAAGGGCTTCGATCAAGCCAGACAGCTCAGGGTTCAACGCAGCGAGCTGTTTGATGACCGGCATGGTTTCGCCCCCTCTCAAAATCGGCAATGCCATTGCTTACTCCTTGTGCGGTCGACGATGCGTTGCGGCGACCACTATGCTCGTTTTGTAGTGCCGTCCGCCCCATTCGGCAGCAAATGCGCCACGCCGTCGCGTTCTTCTTTCAGTTCCGCTTCGGTGATGTCGAGCTTGGAGCGGCTGAATGGCCCGACCTCCAAGCCTTGGACGATGCGCCAATCGCCGTCTTCGCAGACCACTGGGTAGGAGAAGATCAACCCTTCGGCGATGTCGTAGCTGCCGTCGGAGGGCACGCCCATGCTCACCACGCCGGCCGATCCGGCCGTCCAGTCGCGGATGTGGTCGATGGCGGCGTTGGCGGCCGAGGCGGCGCTTGAGGCGCCGCGGGCGTCGATGATGGCGGCGCCGCGCTTCTGCACGGTCGGCATGAAGTCGTTCTCCACCCATGCCATGTCCACCAGATCGAGGGCTGGCGAGCCGCCGACGGTGGCGTGGTGCAGGTCGGGGTACATCGTCGGGGAGTGGTTGCCCCAGATGGCGAGTCCGGAGATGTCGGCCACCCCGGCGCCGGTCTTGGCGGCGAGTTGCGCCAACGCGCGGTTGTGGTCGAGGCGCGTCATGGCGGTGAAGTTGCGCGGGTTCAGCGCCGGGGCGTTGCGCTGGGCGATCAGGCAGTTGGTGTTCGCCGGATTGCCCACCACCAGCACCTTCGCGTCGCGGCTGGCGTGGTCGTTCAGCGCCTTGCCCTGCACCGAGAAGATGGCCGCGTTCGCCTCCAGCAGGTCGCTGCGTTCCATGCCCGGGCCGCGTGGCCGGGAGCCGACGAGGAGTGCCACGTCCGTTCCCTCGAAAGCGACGTTCGGGTCGTCGGTGGCCGTGATGCCGCGCAGCAACGGGAAGGCGCAGTCGTCGATCTCCATGACGACGCCGCGCAGGGCGTCCATGGCCGGCGGAATCTCCAGCAATTGCAGGATCACCGGCTGGTCGGGGCCGAGCATGGCGCCGGAAGCCACTCTGAAGACGAGGGCATAGCCGATCTGGCCGGCGGCGCCGGTGATGGTGACGCGAACGGGGTCGGGCATGGGTCTGTCTGTTCCACGGGAGGATGCGAAGAATGTTACCGCGTTGACGGCGCTCCGTAGCCGGGCAGCCGCGGGCTAATGCGTTGACCGCGTTTTCATAGTCGGGGCAGCCGCCGGCAAACGGTGCTAAGTTCCGTCAAGCGAAACTGGCTTGAACAGGACCATTGGGCGGAGCAGGAGACAAGGGCATGTCCGGAACGACGAAGCTGGCGCTGTTCGGCGCCTTGGCCATCGCCTTGGCCGCGACCGCCTGGCTGACGTGGCAGGGCGCGGGGGAACCGACGGCGACGCCGCAAGCGCTCGCGCTCTCGCAGCCGGCCAGCGAGGCGGAAGCGACGGCGGAGAAACGCGCCGCCGACGATGCGGCGCTGGCGCACATCGCCGCGGAGAGCGCGGCGGAGCAGACGTTCCTGCCAGCCGAAGCGCCGCCTGGCTTCGAGCCCGTCCCGCCGGCCCCGGCGTCCGCGCCGCAACCGCCGCCGGGCCATTCGTTCACGGCCTTCCACGGCCAGATGCAGACCGGCCGCATGACCGCCGCCGACTATCTGTCCGTGGCCGACGCCGAATCCGCCGACGGCTACGAATGGATTTCGGCCGCCAGTGGCGTCGGCGCGTTGGCGGCGCAGGGAGCAAGCGCGAACGGCCGCAATTGGTCCTTCGGCTGGATCGGCGCGACGCCGGCCGCGGATGTCGAACGGATCGCGGAGGCTCTGCCGGCCCTGGGCGGCGAGATGCTCGGGCGCAGCGGCCGCCTGCTGCGGTCGCGGTTGCCGGCGGACGCAGTGCAACTGCGGCGGATCGCCGACTTGCCCGGCGTTGCCGGCATCGCCCCGACGCCGCATGCCGCCAAGACCGCCGCGCAGTTCCTCGAGCTGGCGGCGTCGCGTCCCCTGGAACAGACGCCGGCCTTCGTCACCCTGATGTCGGACGATCCAGACGGCGTTTGGCGCCAAGCGCTCGCAGACCTCGGCGCCGTGGTTGGCCGCTTCGACCCGGACACGCGCGCCTATGCGGCCAACGTTCCCCATAGCGCGCTCTCGGCGCTGATCGCAGCGGACTTCGTGCTTGCCGTTGAACCAGTCGGCATCCTCAGGCCGGCCCACGACACGGCGGTGCCGGCGATGGGCGCGGATGCGCTGCGCCGCTTCGATGCGGCGACGCGCCTGTTCTCCGGCAGCGCTGGCGCGTCGGTGCCAGTGGGCGTGCTCGACACCGGCCTGAACATTCACCATGCGGACATCGCAAGCGGGCGAGCAAGCATCTGCGGTGCCAATTTCGTGCCCGGCGGCATCAGCGCGGCGCGCGACGAAGACCGCGACCTGTGGGTGGACGTCGTCGGCCACGGCACCCACGTCACCGGCACCATCGTCGGCAGCGGCGCTGTCGAGGCGCGGTACGCCGGCATGGCCCCGCTTGCGCGCCACATCCGTTTCGGGAAGGTGCTTGGACACACCAACTCGACCACCGCCGTGGCCATCGGCCAAGGCATCGACTTTCTCGCCGAAGCGTCGTCCTGCGGCGGCGAGGCGGCCAAGCCCTTGGTCGTGAACATGAGCCTGGGCCGCAATGGCCTGGACTGGGAAGGGCGGACGGCGGACGAACGCAAGCTGGACGCGACCGTGTGGCGGCATCGCCAGCTCTACGTCGTCTCGGCTGGCAACTCCGACTTCCGTGGGCGCGGCGACTACGCTTCCGCGAAGAATGCGCTGACGGTCGGCGCGGCGACCCGGGAAGGCGACATCGCCAGCTTCAGCAGCCAAGGCCCGACGCTGGACGGGCGCTTGCGGCCGCAGATCGTCGGCACCGGCGTGCGGCTCGTCTCCGCCGCCGGCAGCGGTTCCCGCCGCGGCTACGCGGAATCCAGCGGCACCAGCATGTCCTCGCCAGCGGTGGCTGGCGTCGCCGCGCTGTTGATGGACGCGGTGCCGGAGTTCCGCGAGCAGCCGGCGGCGGTGCGCGCCCGGCTCCTCGCCAGCGCCATCAGGCCGGACGCCTTCCTCGACGACACTGAGAAATTCCCGCTGCACGCCGGCGACGGCCCTGGAGAACTGCAGAATCAGTACGGCCTGGGCAAGGTCTCGGCGCGCACCAGCGTGTTGAGCCGGGATTCGGCGGACGGCTGGACGACCGGCAGCGCGACGCTGGAGCTCGGCGACGGCGAATACGGCTATCAGGACATCAACGTGCCGGAGGGCGCAAGCCGCCTGGACATCGCGCTCACCTGGGACGAGCCGCCGGCGGACACGCTGGCGCAGCCGATGCTGAACGATCTCGACCTGTGGGTGGACAGGGACGCCGACTGTCCCGAAACGCAACCAGCGGCGTGCGGCAACGCAGCCTCTCGCTCCAGCCGCGACAACGTCGAGTGGCTCATCCTGCGCAATCCGACGGCCGGCCTCTATCGCTTGAAGGTGGTGCCGAAGTACGCGCGGGTGCAGACGCCGCGCGCCGCGCTAGCGTGGACGATCATCCGCGGCCCGTCTACGCCTCGGCTTTCCGTTGCCGTCGCCGAAGAGAGCGTGACCGCGCCGGCCGGCGCGCCGTTCGCCGTCAATCTGACGGTGGCGACCGACGGCTACGTGGCGGCCGGCACGATGCTGCGCGTGGATTGCCGCAGCGCCAGCGACGCGCCCGGCATGCCGAACAGCTGCGCGCGCATCGAGCAGATTCTGCCGAGGGGCAGCACCGCCACCCGCGAGGACGACTTGGAGCGCCCCCTGACCCGGGAGAGCGGCGACCGCATCGCCATCGGCGAAGTCGCCGCCGGCGAGGAACAGACCGTGCGGCTGCTGTTCCGAGGTTCCGAAGAAGCGGAGAACCTGCACTTGTACTTCACCGCGACGGCGTGGAACGCAAGCGCCGGATCGGCTTCGGTGGCGGTCGCGGTCGGGGAGTCCGATGCCGCGTCTCCGGCGGTGGCGAATGTCCCCGCCAACGACGACTTCGACGCCGCAACCGTGTTGCGGGGGGAAGCTGGCGCTGCCGAGTTCGACCTGCTGCTGGCCACGCCGGAGCCGGGCGAGCCGCCATACGCGCGCGGCTTGATCGACGACCGGCTGCAGGCGTTCCTGCAGCCGCAGCCGAGCGTTCGACCGCGCTCCATCTGGTATGCGTGGACGGCGCCGCGAACCGGCGTATTCCGCTTCGGCATCGCGCCGAGCGCACTCGACGACTTCGCCGACGAGATACAGCTGGACGTCTTCGAGGCGCGCCGTGGCGACGCGCTGGCATCGCTGACCAGCTTCAACGGCCGATCGGGCGGCGGCACGTCGTTCCAGGCGCAGCGCGCCCGGGACTACCGCATCCGCTTGAGCATCCTCGCCTCCAACCTGTTGCCTCCCGTGGACCCCTTCGGTGCGATCATCTTGGCAGGCGATGAAGAAGAGAGCCGCCGCCGCGTGGTGGTGCCGCTGTCGCTCGCCTGGGGCGCCGCTGGCCGGCCGAGCAACGACGATTTCCAGTTCGCCGCGCGCCTCGACGGGGCAAGCGGTTCGACGAGCGGCAGCAATCTCGGCGCAACGGCGGAGCGCGGCGAGGCGTTGTATCGCCTCGCGGCCACCACATGGCATCGATGGACGGCGCCGGCCTCCGGCGACTGGACGTTCAGCGTGAACCGCAGCCGGCTCAGCGTCGCGGCGTTCGTCGGCGACGGCGTCGACGACCTGCGCTTGGTTTCCGGCCTGCCCGGGCAGTCGGTGGCGTTCCCCGCGCGCGAGGGACTGGAATACAGCATCGTGGTCGCCGCCGAGGACGCCTTCCAATCGGGAAGCGACTTCGTTCTGGATTGGGCGCCCGAGCCGCGGCCCTTCTTCGCCAACGACGACGTGGCAACCGCCGAGCCGCTGCCGGCGTCGCCGGCGGCCCTCCATGCCTCGGAGGTCGATTTCGGCGCGATGACAGTGGAGCCAGGCGAACCGCCGGCGTCGGGAACGCGCACTGCCTGGTGGCGCTGGACCGCACCCGTGGACGGCGACTTCACTTGGCAGATGGACACCGAGTGGATCGCGCTGCGGCTTTGCGTCTTCTCCGGCGAATCCACCGCGGACTTGGCCTTGGCGGCGTGCAGCGGCGACGACAGAACGTCCGCCCGGGTGTCGTTCCCGGCGCGCGCCGGCCAGCCCTATCTGCTGTCCGCGGGCTTGCCCATCGACGGCGCGTTCGAGGATGCGAACGGCATGTCTCGACTTCGCTTCGCCTGGGGCCAAGCGCCCGGCAACGACCATTTCGCCAGCGCCGGCGCCCTTGCCGGCGCCGCCGGCGCCGTGCGCGGCTCCAACGAGTTCGCCACGGTGGAAAGCGGCGAGCGCACCGGCGTCCTCGGCGATGCGTCCACTTGGTGGATTTGGGAAGCGCCTGCCGCCGCGTGGTTCCGCTTCTCCTTGGCCGGCGAGGCCGGCGTGGGAAGCGCCGGCACCTTGGCCGTGTACCGCATCGTCGGCGACGGCATGGCCGGTCTCGAAGAGGCCGCCAGCGGCCGCCAGGTCGCCGTCACGACGGATGCGTCGCTGCGCACCGAAGCCGGCGCGCGCTACGCCATTCGCATCGGCAGCGGCGACGTGGCCGGCGCCTATGCGCTGACTTGGAACCGGGATGGGCCGCCGGCTTGGCTGCGCTACTTGGGGCGGATTCGCGATGGCGAGGTCGATTCGGCCGGGCGCGTGCTGAGCCTGTCGGCGCCGAACGCCTTGGCGTTCAACGCCGACGGCAGCCAACTCTTCGTCGCCACCGCGTCGGGCCTGCAAACCTTCGGGCGCAACGCCGGCGACGGCGCTCTTGAAGTCGCGCAAGCACTGTCCGGCACGGGTCTCGACGCTGCGCTGTGGTGGGATGCGACCACCTCCACGCTGCTCGCCGGCTCCTGCGACGGCTGGCTGGCCTACGCGGCATCGGAGGACGGCGCGTTGCTCGACGGACGCCCTCTTGAGGGCGTGGTGCCGTGCGGCGCCGCGATGCTCTGGGACGCGACGGGTTCGTTCCTGCACGTTGCGACGCCGGGCCTAGGCATCCTGACCTTTGCGCTCGATGCCGAACGCAGCGCGTTCGCCTTCCTCGGCGCCGAACCGGTCAGCGGCCTCACGGCGGCTGTCTTGAGCCCCGGCGACGACTTCCTGTATGCGGCGGCTGCTCCGGGCGTTCTGCACGTCTTTGCGCGAGACTCGGCGACCGGGGCGTTGACCCTCGCCGGCACTCTCTCTGGCGACGAGGATGCTTCGGCGTCAGCGGACTCTTCCGCCGACTCTTCGAAGTCGGATGATTCTTCCGACGACGTGGACGCTGCGGAGGCCGTACCTGTGCAAGAGGCGCTGGCGGACGTTCGCCTGCTCGCCGTGGACGCCGACAACCGCTATCTCCTGGCCTTCGGGCGCGGCGGCCTTGCGCCGGCGGCATTGGATCTGCAAACCCCGACGACGCCGGAACTGCTGGCCAGCACCGAGGCGTTCACGCGCGGCTGGGCCACGTCGCTCTTCAGCAGCTTCCTGCCCGGCTGCCGATTCGTGGCCATGCGCTCGCAAACGCTGGCTGCGGACGTGGTGTGCATCGACTCCGCCTACAGCGTTCGGCTCAATCCCGCAGCGCGTCTCCTGCGCCCGGAGGACGACGTCTTCGGCGGTGGCCAAGACCGTTTCGGGAACGACCTGCCGTTCTACTACTCCCTGGACGGCGGCGTGGCGGCCAGCCCGGACGGCAAGCACATCTATGTGAGCGACGACGACGCGCTTCTCCTCTTCGAACGAGTGGGAAGCCGCTAGTCTTCCTGAGAGTTCGCGGCCGGCGCGCCCCCGGCGGGGTGCGCCGGCCGCAGCGGTGCTCATTCAATTGGGGCAGTCGACTGCGTACACGTCGCGGGGAGCCGTTTCCGGGCCGCAGTATGGTGCGTAGGCACGACTGAGAAAGAGAACTTTTCCTTCGGACGACCACAAGGCGATCCGCCCGTCCGGGAGTTGCGCGATATCTCTGATTTCCTGGACTAGGTAGCCCATCCAGACGCGCTCCACGTACGACACCTGCCGGCCGTGGCGACGAACGCGAAAAAAGGTCTTGGGACCACCTAGCGAACCGATCAGCAGATCGTCTCCCCACAAAGGGTAGAACCGCTCGTCATTGACCACGATGCTGGTAATCCCTATGGACGGCACCCAGGCGAATACCGGCCTCGCAAAACCGTCGTGTCGCCCCAGCTGCTCGACCGGTTGGTCCTCCGCCAAGGTCAAGCGTCCGTAGGCAACGCCATACGACACTTCGCCCCAACCGTAATTGGCGCCCGACTCGATCATGTTGAGCTCGTCGCCGCCCACAGGCCCATGCTCCGTCTCCCACAGATTGCCATCGCGATCGTGCGCCAGCCCCTGCGCATTGCGAAGCCCCGAAGCAATAAGCTCGGCGGCGCCGGTGTCGATGTTGATCCGCAGCAGCTTTCCGAAGTGCGTATCCATGGACTGAACCGGCTTGTTGAAGTCGCCGACCGTCACGAGCAGGTGTTCATCTCCGTCCATCAGCATCTTTCCCCCCGATTGATGCAGGTCGGGATCGTCGGTCGCCAGGCACGGGTCGGCATCGAATATCGTCTTCCACGATCCGACGCCGACATGGATGACGGTACCGGGCGCGCGTCTAGGGAACCCGAGGCCGATGGTCGTCGACGAGAGCCGGAATCGAATGCACGAGCCCGTGAAGTACAGGTGCGTCACGAAGAGCTGATAGCGCGCTTTTGCCGAGCGTTTGAGCAGTATGTCGGTGACGCGGAACCGGTCTGTCCAGACACCGGTTTGCGCGTGAAGAGAATCTATGGAACCCATGGGAACGCGGCCATCGATCGCAACGACTTCGCCGCGTCTGCCCACGAGAAAGAGCGAACCGTGAGGCGTTGCCAGCAGCAAGTCGTTGTGCAAAGGCGCGATGGCGCCCCCGGAGGCCGGGTCCGCAGGAATCTGTGCTTCCGTGACCTTCAACGCATACAAGTGCGTCTCAATGGTCCTGGTCTCGGTAGGTGGCTGCGCCGCCTGTGCGATATGCGCACCCTCGAGCACGATTCCAAATGCCGCGACCAACCACGGCGTCAACCATCCGCAACGCAGCAGGGACAGGCTGGGGTTTGGGGGAGGCGGGGCGTACATCCATGTCTCCTGAGCGGACGATGTCATCAAACAGCGCCCGCGCGGCTGTCGGCGATGCCGTGAAGGGCTCACGTCGCGGCACCGGCGGCGCTGGGCCTATAGCTCGCGGTCCACCACCTGGACACGAGCATCCTGACGACCTTGCGGCGGACAATCAACCGTATGCGCCGTGTGCTAGGGACGCTCTGCTCGTTCAGGAGCGCCGCCGCCTCGCGCGGCAACGCGCTCGACGACGCGCTCGAGGGATGGCTTGGCGGCGAGGAAGCGTTCCGCCAGATCGAGCTGCGAGCGGGCACGGCGCAGGTTGACGCCGCGCTCGGGCACCTTGAAGTAGCTGTCGCCTTCCATGTGGTCGGTGAGGAACCGCACCGCGAGCATGAAGCTCATGTAGGCCGGCGCGGTGGCGAAGCGTTGCGCGTTGTCGCCGGCGCCGAACTCCACGCCGTAGCCGGCGGCGAATCCGGAGCACAGGCGCTCGAACCGGATCAGCGATAGCGTCTGCGCCGGCGCCGTCTCCTCGCTGCCGGCGAATGCCGAGCGCACGAGGTCGCCGAAATCCCAAGCTGGATCGCCCAGCATTACCGTGTCCAGGTCGACGATCGCCGTCACGGCGTCCTTGGCCGGGTGGAACAGCAGGTTGTTGACCTTGCAGTCGCCGTGGATGACGCATGTTGGCTTGCCGGCAGCGAAGTTGGCGCGGAGAGCGTCGATCCGGGCCGCTTCGGCGTCGATGCCGGGCTGGGTTGGCGCGGCATCGAACCGCTGCAGCACATGGCCTAGGTCGTGGAAGCCATCGATCACCGTTTCCAAGCGGTGCGGAAAATCGGCGAAGCGCCGCAGGAAGCCGCCGAATGCCGCGCCCGCTTTGGTGAGGAGCTCGTGCGGCAGCATCTGGAAGGTGCGCGACGGCACCCAGGGGAAGAGGCGCCAAACATCGCCATTGCCGAGCACGGCGCACGGCTCGCCCTTCGCGCAGCGAATCGGCGCCACCAGCGTGTTGCCGCCCTCGTGATCGACGATCTTGGCGAGATTGCGCATCACCGCGTGCGGGTTGGGGAACACTGCCTGGTTCAGGCGTTGCAGAACGTAGCGCCCCGGCCCTGTTTCGTCCTCGCCGACGACGTAGGTGTCGTTGATGTGGCCGGCCTCCAGTGGCCGCGCCGTCTGCGGCGCTTGCGGCCAGTGCGCCAGCGCTTCTTCAACGTCCGTCGAGGGCATAGGCGATGGGCAGCAAGTACTCGCCGAAGGGCCCGGCCAAGTCCGCCGGATTCGCGTTGCTGGCGCCGGCAATCACCTCCGCGACAGTGGCCAGCGCATCGGAGACCGCGCGCAGTTCCGGCAGCAAGTCGGGGTGGTTGTTCAGCGCGGCGCGTTGCGCTCGCCAGCCGGCAAGCCACGGCGTCATGTCCGCGCCGCGCGCGAGGTCGGCTTCGGCGCGGCGCGAGGCGAGGCTCTCCGGAGGAATGCAGTCGACGATGCGGTCGAGCGGCGATGCGACATCGTAGGGCCGCTCGTCGTTGCCATCGCCCAGGCCGCTCGTCCGGGCTTGGAAAACCGCCTCTCCGAGCAGCCGCCGATACCACTTCACCGGTTCCAGCATCTCAACGAGCGGGGCGAGGTCCGGGAACTCATGCACGACGTCTCGATCCTCGGCGACGATGCCGAGCCCGGCCAGCGCGCTGCGCGTCTTCGACAGACGGCCAAGCAAGCCGCTGCCCGACGTGGCCGCGTCGCCGCGCCAGAACTGCTCGGCGATGGCCGGCAGGCGGCTCCACACGCGGGCATCCAGAAGCGCCTCGGTGACGAGTTCGCTCCACATGCAGGCCTCGCCGCCAAGAACCCTGCCGTGTGGTCGCAGGCGCAACGCCGGCACGGTGGCGAAGTCGCGCATCCAATCGATGCCTTGGCGCACATGGGAAAGCCGCGGATCGGCGCTGGCGGAAGCAATATCGGCTGCAGAAGCCGTCGGCGACACCGCATGCGCCTGCGCGGGATAGAACAGATCGAGGTAGTAGGGCGCGGAGACCACGCAGTCGAAGCCCGCTTGCAGCGTCGCGTCGCGCGCCGCCACGCCGCGCCACGCCTGCACGGTGGTCTGCGCCGGCAAGTCGGGATGCAGACACTCGTCCCAGGCCAGCGGGCGCTTGCCGAGTTCAAGCAGCCTGTGGACGAGGCGCGCGACGAAAGCAGATTGAGTGTGGGCATCCAAGGCCACGGCTTCGTCGCCGCCGAGGTGCAGGAACTCGTCTGGAAACACCTCCGCCAGTTCCCCGAACAGCGCGTCCACGGCAGAGAGCACTGCCGCCTTGCCGGGGTCGATGCAGGTCTTGTGGACGCCGAAGCGACGGCTCGGCGCAACCGCCGGCGGTGCGCCCAAAGCCCACTCCGGGTGCGCGGCCAGCCAGCTGGTCGTGTGCCCCGGCACGTCGAGTTCCGGCACCACGCGGATGCCGCGGTCGGCGGCGTAGGCGACGAGATCGCGCAGTTCATCGGCTGCGTAGGCGTCTGCGCTTGCGAGTTCGGGGAAGGCATCGGAACGGAAGCGAAACCCCTGATCGTCCGTCAAGTGCAGGTGCAGCACGTTCAGCTTGTAGAACCACATCGCATCCAGCGTGCGCTTGAGCGCCGTCGTGGAGATGAAGTGCCGGGCCGTGTCCAGCATCAGCCCGCGCCAGGGGAAGCGCGGCGCATCGCGTACTTCCGCGACATCGACCACGCCCTCGCCAGCCAGTTGCGCGAGGGTGGCCAACGCGGCGAGGGCGCCCCATTCGGTGTCTGCCTGCACCGTCGCCGTGGCGTTCTCGAAGCGCAGCCGATAGGCGTAGGAATCGTGCAGCGCCGGCACTTCGCGCACCGGCTCGGTCACGGCGAAGGCGAACCGCAAGCCCAGCGGCGGCAGCCGTTCCACCGCCCGGCGCAAGCGAGCGGACGTGTCGGGCGCGACGGCGTTGGGCGGCGAGCCGAGCGCGAGCTGAGGGCCCTGCCGCACTTCGCTTGGCAGCGGCATCAGGCGAGTGAGGGTTAGGGATTGAGCGGCCGTCGGATGCTCTCCTGGAGCTTCGCCACCTGCGCCTGCTTTCGCTCTTGTGCCTCCACTTCAAGCTCGCGTCGCCAGTGGATGATCTCGATGGCGGCTGCCGCAGCCTCGATGCCCTTGTTGAACTCGTCGTCGCCGGCTCTTGCTTCCGCTTGGGCGATGTCCGTGACCGGAAGCACTTCGTTGACGATCGGTACGCGGTGCCGTCGCGATACATCCCCCAGCCCGCGCACGCATTCGTCGACGATCATCTCGAAGTGGCGGGTGTCGCCTTTGAGCACGACGCCCAGGCAGATGATGGCCTCTGGCGAGATGTCAGCCAAGACGTTCGGCGAATGGTGCGTGGCCATGATCTCGTTGGCGGCGAAGGGAAACTCGAAGCAGCCGGGCAGAAGGTGTGTGTCCACGTCGTCCACGCCCTTGGCTGCCAGAGTGGCGACGCACTTCGCGTGCAGTGCGCCGACTATCTGCGGATACCACTTGGAGCGCAGGATGGCGACCCGCGCATTTGGCACCCGCGGCAGCGCGCCTACGTTGATGGCTTCCTGCATGGGGACATTCTACCTTGCCGTTCTCGGCCTTCTCGTGAGATTTGCAACGTCCTACTTCACGTCGCCGCGCAACGCCAGCACGCGCTCGCGCAAGGCGTCGGCGGTCGCGGCTTCGGACGGAACCGGCGGCCCCGCCACCACGTCGATCCGTCGCCCCACCTGTTGCGGCAGTTTCCTGAACGCCCCGGCGCCTTGGCGGCTGTAGACGCTCCCCCAGAGGCCGCGCAGCGCCATCGGCACCACTGGCACGGGCGTCTCCTGCACGATGCGTTCGATGCCTTTGCGGAAGGGCGCCAGTTCGCCGTCGCTCGTCAGCGAACCTTCCGGGAAGATGCACAGCAGGTCGCCAGCGGCCAAGCCTTCGCGGACCGCGGCGAACGCCGCCTCCAGCGCCGCTGGGTCCTCGCGCTCGCCGGCGATCGGGATGGCGCGTCCAGTGCGGAAGATGAAGTTCAGCACCGGGATGTCGTAGATGGGCTTGTACATCACGAAGCGGATCGGGCGCCGCACCGCGCCGGCCAGCACCGGCGCGTCGGCGTAGCTGACGTGGTTGCAGACGATCACCGCGGCGCCGCGCTCGGGCACGTTGTCCAGGCCAAGGTGACGCACGCGGTACACGGAGTGGGACACCAGCCAGACCAGAAAGCGCATGGTGAACTCGGGCACCTGCCGGAAGATGTACACGCTCACCGCGATGTTGGCGAAGGCCAGCGCGAGCAGCAGCGTCGGCAGCGAACCGCCGAGCGCCAGCCATGCGATGGCCGCACCAGCGCCGCCGACCATGAACAAGGCGTTCAGCACGTTGTTCGCGGCGATTACGCGGGCGCGCCGGTCGTCGGGCGTGCGCGCCTGGATGTTCGCTTGCAGCGGCACCACGAACAGGCCGGCGAAGACGCCCATCAGCACGAGGTCGATCAACACCCGCGTCGTGCCCTCCGCCCCGAGGAACGCCCACGCGCTGCGCAAGCCTTCCGCGCCTGTCAACGCGCTCTCGACGGCGCCGAGGGCGAAGTGCAGGTCGATGCCGAAGACGCTCACGCCCACCGCGCCCACCGGCACCAACCCGATTTCCACGCGCCGTCTGGAGAGCCGCTCGCAGAGCAGCGAGCCAATGCCGATGGCCACGGTGAAGGACACCAGCACCAACGTGACCACGGACGGCCCGCCGCCCAGCCGCTCCGGCACCAGCACGGGAATCTGCGCCAGATAGACGGAGCCGAGCAGCCAGAACCACGAGATGCCGAGGATCGACTGGAAGACCGCCTTGCGCTCCCGCGCCAGCCGAATCAAGGCCCACGTCTCGGTGGCCGGATTCCAGCGCACCGTCCCGGCGTGTGAGGAGGGCGCGACCGGTATGGCTCGGCTCGTCGCATAGCCGGTCGCCGCGATGGCCACCACGAAGACGAACAATCCCCGCGACACGTCGCCGAAGCCGCCGATGGTCGTGCCGGCGATGGTGCCGAGCAGAATCGCCACGAACGTGCCCATCTGCACCATGGCGTTGCCGCCCACGAGCTCCGTGGCGTCGAGGTGCTGGGGCAGCACCGCGTATTTCAAGGGGCCGAAGAAGGTGGACTGCGTTCCAAGCAGAAACAGCGCCGCCAACAGCGCCGGCACGCTCTGCGAAAAGAGCGCGATGCCAGCCAGCGCCGCGACGCCGATCTCGCCGAGCTTCACAAAGCGAATCAGGCGCGCCTTCTCGAACTTGTCGGCCAGAACGCCAGCGGTGGCGGAAAACAGAAAGAACGGCAGGATGAACAGCCCCGCCGCCAGATTGACGAGAATCGCCTTGCTCTCGGCGTCTTCGACGGCGGCAATGGCGCCGTAGGCGAAGAGCACCGCCAGCGCCGCCTTGAATACGTTGTCGTTGAAGGCGCCGAGGAACTGCGTCACGAAGAGCGGCCCCAACCGCCGCGTGCCCAGCAGCCCGAACTGGCCCCGCGATGCGTGCGCGTCGTCTTTCACGCGGCCAGTCTAGTGGAATGACTCTGAAACATGAGGCGCTTTCGGACAAGGGAATGCGCCGCGAGCACTCTGCCACCGTACGGCGTTCCCGCTGGCCGGTCGCTGGCGGCGCCGGCGAAGGCTTTGTAGTTGGCTTGGGTCGGCGTGCGCAGGCGGCGGGAGCGCCGGCAGGGCCACGCCGCCGTTGCGGTCAGCCAGGCGCCCCGTTGCCCTCTCCCTCTCGGCCCGCCCGGAGCCGCCTCAACAGCGCCTCGCCGGTGTCGCACTCGAGCAGCCACATGCCAGCCTCGTCCAGGTGCGCAACGTCCGTCACGTCCGCCAGAAGTGCCGACACCTGCCCGGCCACGTCAGCACCGAACCGCAAGGCCGCCAGTCGGCGGAGCAGAGCGACACGCCCCTGTGCCAGGCCCCGTTCCACGCCTTCGGCCAGGCCCCGCTCCACGCCTTCGGCCAAGCCGCGCCTCCTGCCCTCGGCCACTTTCGCTTCTTCCCAACGCGCCAGCGTCGCGTCCAACATCGCCGTCATGTCTTCTCCTCTTCTTGCCGCGAGCATCCGCTCCCATTCTTCCAGCGGCGACAGTCCTTCGGCCCGGCCGTGGCGGGCAAGCGCGGCCTTCACGCGCAGGTGCAGTCCGCGCCGCAGCGTTGCCGACTCCAGGCCGTCGTGGCGCTCGAACGCTGCCAGCAGCAGCCTCGGCAGCAACTCCGCCGGCGCCGACTCCAGCTCCGCCAGCGTCGCCAGGCGGCTGCCTGGTGGCAGTTCCCGGCCTTCGGCGTCGGGGTCCCGCGCCAGCACCTGCAAGTCCACCGTAGCATACGTTCGCATCAGCAGCGGCGCGCCGTCGCCGGTCAGCGGCCCGGCGAACTCCGCCGCGGCCCGCCACGGCCGGTCGCCATTGTGGACGACGATGGAGAGCATGGGCGGCGCGCCGCCCTCGGCGCGAACCGTGCCGCTCTCGCGCAGGGCGGACTCCACCTGATGGAGATAGTCGCGCATGCGCCACGCCATGTCCGCGTCGTGGCCAGCCTGGAATTCAAGCAGCACCAGAAGGTAGCGCCGGCGGCCGTTGCGGAGCCTGCCCTTCTTGAACTCGACGCGGCGGAGCTTGTCCTGCACGCGGACACGGTCGAGCGCCGTGAGGTGTTCCTTGTCGAGTGACGTCGCGGTCTCGAAGTCGAGCTCGTCGGCGAGTTCGGGGGCGACCAGGCGCACTGCCTCCTCGAAGAGGCCCGGGTCCTGGAACAGCACCTTGTAGGGCGGGTCGCTGGGCTGCAGCATGGCGCGCGCTTCTGGGCTTGATCGGCGCCCACTGTGCGCCTTTCGTTCGGCGACGATGCCGCGCCGGGCGAAAGTCGCACAAGGATTGCAGACATCGCCCCGGCGGGATGGGGGCGAGCGTTCGCTACGGGGCGAAAGCCCTCGGCGACGCATCGCAGCGGAAACCCGTCGGCACCTCGATGTGGACCACTCGTTCAGCATCTCCACATCGAATTGCCGTGCCCGCTCTACGGTCTGCCGCCACCTCAATCCCCAATCTCCCGCACCACCCGAATGCCGTTCACCCCGATCCGCCCGTCGGCGTCCCACAGCGTCCCGGACAGTGGGAATCGCCGAAGCCCTCGCTCCAGAGAGTCGGCGCACCTTGGTCGGCAGGGGCGCGAAGTCGGGAAGACGGGTGCGCGGACATGGGGCGATTCCCCACGTCCGCCCGGCCGGCCGCTTTGGCCATATCCGCGACCGCCGAGAGCGACGGATTCTCGCCGCAATCGCGTAGAACCAATGCAAGCAACCCCGTTGGAGAACAGCAGATGCAAAGCCAACCGTGCAAAACCCGCGATCTGGCGCTTGCCTTCCATTGGCCGGCTTGGCCGGTGCTCGCCATCGCCTTCTTCGCCTTCGCCGTGAACGTCGCGTTTGCCCGCGCCGCCGTTGCGGGCGAGTCCGCCAGCGACGAGAGCGAAGCCGCCGAGCAAGCGGGCGCGGAACTCCGCAATCAGCGCCGAGAAGCGCGGATTGCGGCGTTCTTCGCCAGAGCAGACGCGAACGAAGATGGCCGCGTTTCCGTGGACGAGTTTGCGGCGGTCGATATCGACCGCGCCATGCGCCGCGGCGGTGGACAGCGAATGCGGCCCCGGGAACGCGGCCCGCGCGTGGGCGGAAAGCCGGGCGAGGGGGATTTCGAGGCTGCGGACACGGACGGCAGCGGCGCGCTCTCGCCGCAGGAGTTCGATGCGTTGCCGCAGGCGCGGCGGGAAGCTCGTCGCAAGCGTGTTTTCGAGCGCATGGACAGCGACGGCGACGGCTACCTGACCGTGGACGAGTTCTCGGCGCGGATGCTCCGCCCGCGCCGAGCCCCGGGCGCGAAGGGCCGCGGCGACGGTTCGGCGACGAACTCATAGGCGGCATTGGCCGGCGTTGGCTGTAGGGTGGCGGTCGTCGCCGCCGATGGTCGCTGCCGCCGAATGCCCGCAGAGCAAGATGCAACGTCCGACGAGGACCTGATGGCCGCAGTCGCAAAGCGCAGCGAGGGCGCGTTCGCCGTGTTGGTGGAGCGGCATCTGCCGGCCATCCACGCCTTCAACTACCGCCTCACCCGCAATGCGGACGATGCCGCCGACCTCGCCCAGGAGACGTTTCTGCGCGTGTGGAGCGGCGCCGCCACGTGGCGGCCTGGGCGCGTGCGGTTCACCACCTGGCTGCACCGCATCGCCCGCAATTTGTGCATCGACGCGCATCGTCGCCGCCGCGACGCGACGCCGATGGATTTCGATGCGATCGAGAGCGGCGAGCCGAAGCCGGAGTCCGCGCCGGAGCAAAGCGCCGTTCGCCAAGCCTTGGATGCGGCGATTGCCGCGCTGCCGGAGCGACAGCGCACTGCGCTCGTGCTGTGCCACCATCAGGGCATGCCCAATCGTGACGCGGCGGTGGTTCTGAACGTGAGCGTGGACGCCTTGGAATCCCTGCTCGCGCGCGCCCGCCGCACGCTGCGGCAGCAACTGCGCGACTACCGCTGATGCCCACCGAACCGACCAACAACGTGCCGTTCACGAAAGCCGATTTCGAGGCGCTGCTCGACCGCCACGGCGCGAAGCGCGAGCGCTGGCCAGACGCCGAGCGGGCGCTTGCGGCGACGTTGCTCGCCACTTCGCCGGCGGCGCAACGGCTGCTGGCGGAGGCGCTGGCGTTGGAGGACGCGCTGGACGTTTGGGGCCGCGCGCCGCAGCCGTTCGGCCTCGCCACCCGCGTTGTCGCCAATGCCCGGGCGCATGTATTCAACCCGTGGCGCGAGTGGTTCACCAGGCCGTGGCGCACGGCCAGCGCGGCGTGCGTGCCGCTGCTGGTCGGCTTCGTGTTCGGATCGACCGCCGCGAACACGGATTTCGACTTGGAAGACGCAGCCCTTCAGACCCTTGAGGAGAGCGTGCTGGTTGCGTTCGCGGACGACGCGCTTGCGGACTTCGCGCTTTTGGATGGCGAGAACGGAGGTGGTGAGAAAGGAGGGGAGAGTTGAACGCCAAGTGGCTCGCGATCGCGCTTGGCGTTTCCCTCGTGCTCAACATCGGCGCCGTCGGCTATCTCATCGGTTCCGCGAGCAGCGGCGGCTCGAAGTGGCGGGGGCCGGGCCTGGACCCAACGATGGGGATTGGCCGCATGATGCGCGTGCTGCCCAAAGAGCAGCGCGAGGGCGCGATGGACAGGGAAGGGCGGCGCGCGATCCGGGCGTCTCTAGTGGAACTGCGGCAGGCGCAGCGCGCCATCGACTTGGCGCTGGTCGCGGAACCGTTCGACAGCGAACGGTTGAGCACCGCGCTTGCCGCGTTCCGCGAGCGCTTCGCCACAAGTCAAGCGCACGGCCACGCCGCCTTGGTGAACATCGCCGCGCAGCTGTCGCCGACGGAACGCGAGCGCTTCCTCAGTGCGATGCGGCGTTCCCAAGCGCGGGGCGGGCCAAGACGAGGCGAGGGCGCGCGACGTTCCGAGCGCGAGTGAGCACGATCCAGGAAGGGCCGACCACTCCAATCCCCGTCGCCCGGGCCGATGCCCGCGCTCCGAGGATCGAACTCGGGGTTCCTAGGCCGCCAGCGCTTGACCTTGCTCCAAAGCGAGTAGAAAGCGCTTCGCATCCAAGCCGCCGCCGAATCCGGTGAGCGAACCGTTCTTGCCGATCACGCGGTGGCACGGAATCACGATCGGCAGCGGATTGCGGCCGTTCGCCGCGCCCACGGCGCGCACGGCCTTGGGCCTGCCGAGCTCTTCCGCAATGTCGGCGTAGCTGCGGGTTTCGCCGTAGGGAATGCGTTGCAGCGCATCGAGGACTTGCAGCTGGAAGCGCGTGCCACGCGGCTGAATCGGAAAGTCGAACTGGCGCCGCCGCCCCGCGAAGTACTCCGCCAACTGTTCCTTCGCTTGGGGAAACGCGTCGTCGCGGCGCTCCCAAGTGGCGTTCGGCTGCTGCGCCTTCTGGCCGGACGGGAAGCTGATGGTCTCGACAACGCCCGCGGCGCCGGCGAGGAGCAAGTCGCCGAGCGGCGTGGCGGCGTAGGTGTAGGTGGTGGGGTTGGTCAATGTCGTCTCCTGTCCTTGGCGCCAGCGCGGGATTGCCAAAGCAGCATGGTCGCATAGGCGCGCCAAGGCCGGCACGGTTCCGCCCACTTTCGCGCCGCGGCGCCTTTCACGCCGAGCACTTTGTGGACGCCCCAGTCCGAGTCGGGGAAAGCGTCCGCGTCGCGGCTGACGCGCATGGCGGCGTATTCCGTCGTCCACGGGCCGATGCCGCGAATGTCTGCGAAGGCGCGGCGCAGGACGTCGGCGTCCAAGAGCCAGTCTTCGCCTTCGCGCAGCACGCGCCGCGCCACTTCGGAAATCGCCCGACCGCGCACGCCCGGAATGCCGATGGCGGCGACCTCGGCTTCGGCCAGCACAGCGGGGCTTGGGAACGCGCCTCCGCCGAAGCGCTGGCAGAGGGCGTGGGCCAGCGTCGTCGCCCGCGCCACGCTCACTTGCTGCCCCAGAACGGCCCGCACCGCGCCTTCGAAGGCATCCCAGACGCCGGGCACACGAATGCCCGACGCCGCGCGCAGCGGCGGCTGCAAGCGCAGGGTGGCGGCCAAATGCGCGTCGATGGCGGCGGTGTTCGCCGACACGTCGAAGACGCGGCGAACTCGTTCGAGAATGTCCGCCACCCTCGGCGGCGGCCACGGCCGGCATGGACACCTGCAAAGCGTCTTCGGCAAGCGCGACCCGCACCCACACACCGTTGCCGAGGCGCCGGCAGAAGGCGCTTTCCGACGCCGCCTCGATGCCGGCGATCGCACGCGCCCCAAGGAAGCCGAAGACCCAGGCGTGGTGGTAGGGCTTGGGCAACGGCAGCGTTTCGCATCGTGTTGGATGGTTCTTCATGCGTGCTCGGCAGCAAACCGCGGCAAGTTCAAGCCTATAATTCTCCTACGACGGCTACACGAACGGTGGATTGCGATGGACATCAACTACGTGGACGAAGTACCGCGCCGCTTGCAGCAATTCGACCCGCAACTCGACATGGCGCAAGCGGATGCCGTGCATGTGGCGGAGCTCTTCCGCACGCCGCTCACCGGCGCCTACAACTGGGACTACCGGGTGGCGGACAACCGCATCCGGCGGCTCTACGAGCTGGGCAAGGAGCTGAACTGGAACGGCTCCACGGACATCCACTGGGAGCAGACTCCGGATTGGCACGAACGGCCGAAGCCGACGGCGTCGCGCATCGAGGAGCTGCTTGAGATGTGTCCCTGGAAGGGCTATGCGCCCTACGAAGCCATGCCGACGATGCGCAAGCTGGAGTTCATGGGGCACGAAGTGGCGTGGGCGCTGTCGCAGTTCCTGCACGGCGAACAGGGCGCCCTGCTGGTGGCGTCGCAGTTGGCGTCCTGCGCGCCGAGCTTCAACGCCAAGCTGTACGCGGCGTCCCAGACCTTCGACGAAGCGCGCCACGTCGAGGTCTTCAACCGCTACGTGCGCACGAAGACGGGCTTCTCCTATCCGGTCACCGGCGGCCTCAAGGACCTGCTCGACAAGATCCTCACCGACGAACGCTGGGACCTGAAGTTCATCGGCATGCAGATCGTCCTCGAAGGGCTGGCGCTGGCGGCCTTCCACACGCGCCGCAACGAAACCGACGATCCGGTGCTCAAGGAGCTGCTCTATCTGGTGATCCGCGACGAGGCGCGCCACGTCACCTTCGGCGTCAACTACCTGGAAGAGTTCGTCGCCACGCTCTCCGAGCAGGAACGCGAGGAGCGCGCGGAGTTCGCCTACCAGGCCTGCGTCGTGAGCCGCGACCGGCTGATCGGCAGCGACGTCCACCGCTACTTCGGCTGGGACGTGGAGCACGCCCGAGGGGCGCTCGTGGAACGGGGCTTGAACGCGGATTTCCTGAACATGCTCTACGCCCGCATCGTTCCCAATCTGAAGCGCATCGGCCTGCTCACGGACCGCGTACGGCCGAAGTTCGAGGAGATGGGCGTGCTGGATTTCGAGAATCTCGCCACCGACGGCGACATCGACTGGCGCGAACTGGAACGCCCGCTGGAGCTCGACGCCGCGGCCTGAGCTTCCTGCACCTGCCAAGGTCGAATCGTGGACGTCACGTTCGCCCGTTTCGTCGCGGCGCTGCGCCATGCCGAGGTGCAGGTGTCGCCGGCCGAGACGCTGGACGCCTTCGCGATCGTCGAACGCCTCGGCATCGGCGACCCGGCGCTTTTGAAGGACGCGCTGGCGCTCGGCCTCGCCAAGTCGCGCGACGAGAAGGTGCGCTTCGACGCGACCTTCGAGCGCTTCTTCGGACAACTCGCCTTTCGGGAGCCGCCGAAGCGGGCCTTCCTCGGCGGCTTGGACGATGACGACCGCCAGGCGATGCTCGACGCCCTTGGCGACGATGCGCCGGGCAGTCTGGTGCAGGCCGTGGCGAGCGTGCTCGACGGCGACCGCGACCAACTGGCATTGCGCGTGCAGGAGGCGGCGCAGCGCGCCGAAGTCCACAAGATCGCTGCCCTGCGCGATAAGAGCGACTACGCGGAGCGCATTGGCGCTGCCCTCGGCCTCGACCAGCTCGATGCCCACATCGCCGGCGGCGGCCATGCCGATGCGCCGCTGCGCTACTTAAGGCGCTACTTCCACGAAGAGATTCGCGCCTATCTGGACACGCAATACCGGCTGCACGTGGACGCCAGCGGCAAGCGGGCGCTCGTGTCGGCGGCACTCGCCGCCAACCTCGCGCAGTTGCCGCGCGCCTACCACGACGACGTGCGCCGGGTGGTCGCCAAGCTGGCGGCGCGGCTGGCGAGCGAGCATCGCCGGCGGCGCAAGGAGTCCAATCGCGGCGCACTGGACGTCAAGCGCACGCTGCGCCGCAACATGGCCTACGGCGGCGACGTCTTCGAGGTGCGCTGGCGACAGCGCAAGCGCGAGCCGGCCACCGTCTTCGTGCTCTGCGACGTGAGCGGCTCGGTGGCCCGGGTGGCGCGCTTCCTGCTGCTGTTTCTGTACGAGCTGGCCGATCTGCTGCCGAACCTGCGCGCCTTCGCCTTCTCGAGCCGGCTGGGCGAGATCACCGCCACGATGCGCGAGCGGGGCTCGGAAGTGGCGGTGGAAGAGGCGCTGTTCGCCTGGGGCAACGGCAACACCGACTACGGGCGGGCGTTCGCGGACTTCCGCGACATCGCCGGCGCGGACCTCGACCAGCGCTCCACGCTCATCGTGCTGGGCGACGCCCGCAACAACCACTACGATCCGCGCCCGCGCACGTTCCAGGAGCTCTGCCGCCGCGCCAAGCACGCCTATTGGCTGAACCCGGAAACGCGCGATCAATGGCAGACCGGCGACTCGGAAATGCGCCGCTACGCGCCGCACTGCTTCAAGGCGACCACCTGCAACAAGGTGCGCGACATCGAACGCTTCGCCGATGAACTGCTGCTGGCCACGCGCTGACCAAGTAGCGCCGTGGCTGCGCCGAGGGTTCGCGCTGGCTTGCGCGCTGGCGTGTTTGTGCATGGGGTCGGCGCAGGCGGAGGAAGCCGAGGCGCCGGAGGCGTCGCGGATCGAGGAGGTCGTGGTCGTGGGAACGCGCATTCGCCGCGGCGATGCGCTGCAGCGGTTCGCGCCCATCTCCACGCTGGCTGGCGACGATCTCGACCGCGCCGGGCTCACGAACCTTGGCGCCATGTTGCAACAACTGCCGATTACCGGTTCGGCGATCAACGCCCGCTTCAATGTGCCCGGCAATTCCGGCTTTCCGCAGGACGGCAACGGCATCGGCGCCGGCGCCGCCCGGGTGTCGCTGCGCAATCTCGGCGCGAAGCGAACGCTGGTGCTGGTGGACGGGCGGCGCTGGATCGCCGGCGCGTCGGCCTCCGGGGTGCCGAGCGCGGTGGACCTCAACTCGCTGCCCGCCGCGGTGGTCGAGCGCATCGAGCTGCTCCACGACGGCGCATCGGCGATCTACGGCTCGGACGCCATCGGCGGCGTGGTCAACGTCGTCACCCGGCAAGCGTTCGACGGCTTGCGCGTCTCGGCGCGCAGCGGCGGCTATGTGGGCGAAGGCGATGGCCGGGCGACGCGGTTCAATGCGCTTTGGGGGCGCGGAGACGTGGGCGGGAACAGCGTCCTGGCCAGCGTCTCCTACGTCGACGAAGGCTCGGTGTACACGTCGGACCGCGCCCAGTCGGCGTTCCCCACGCCGTTCGGCACCAGCTGCGAAGACGGCGGCTGCTCTTCCTTCACGCCCCAGGGCCGCTTCGTGCTGGGGCCGAACCTCGGCAGCGCCGATCTGGCGCTGAACGACGGTGCCTTGAACGACGGCGTTCGCCTGCCGGCCTTCGATCCGGCGCGGCCCACGGCTGGCGACTTCCACCAATTCGCCAGCGCCGACCGCTTCAACTACAACGGCAATCGCTTCAACTATCTGCTGACGCCCAATCGCCGCCTCAACCTCTACGCCGGCTTGCGCCACGAACTTGGCGGGTCGGTGCGGCTGCTGGCCAAGGCCGCCTACGCGCGGCGGGAATCCACTACCAAGGGCGCGCCGGAACCGCTCTGCCTCGGCAGCGGCTGCGGCAACGCCATTCTGGAAAACGTCGTCGTCGCCGCCGGACAGCGCTACAACCCCTTCGGCGCCGAGCTGTCCGTCGCCAATGGCAACCTGGTCTTCTTCGGGCGGCGGCCGTTGGAATCCGGTCCACGGGTGTTCGAGCAGCAGGTGGACACGTGGTTTCTGAGCGCCGTGCTGGAGGGCGAGTTCGCGCTTGCCGGACGCGCCCTGTTCTGGGAACTGGCGTCGAACGTCGGCGAGAACCGCGGCTGGCAGCAGAAGCAGGGGGCCCACAACGCGGCCAGGCTGGCCACGGCGCTGGGCGAGCCCAGCGTCTGCGCGGCGACGCCGGGCTGCGTACCCTTCAACTTCTTCGGCGGGCAAGGCCCGGATGGGCAGGGTTCGATCACCCAGGCCATGCTCGATTACATGGGCTTCGTGCAGCGCGACTTCAGCGAACAGACGCTGCGCGACGTGGCGGGGACGCTCTCCGGCGACCTCGTGGACCTGCCGGCCGGCCCGCTCGCCTTTGCGATGGGGTTCGAGCGCCGCTCCCACTCTGGATCGTTCCAGCCGGACCCGGTGGCGGAGCGCGGCGAGACCGCCGGCATTCCCGCCGGCAGCACCCGCGGCGCCTTCGACGTCGCCGAACTCTACCTTGAGCTCGACGTGCCGCTGCTGGCCGAGGCGCCGCTCGCCGAATATCTTGCGGCGAGCGTTGCGGCGCGCCGCTCCGACTACAGCAGTTGGGGTGCGGCGACGAGCTACAAGGTCGGCCTTCTGTGGCGGCCCACTGCCCACCTCTCTTGGCGAGCGTCGGTCTCCACCGGCATTCGCGCTCCCGGCATCGGCGAGCTTTACGGCGGCGCGGCGCGGGAGGACTTCCGGCATCTGGATCCGTGCGCCGACGTCCACGGCGTCCTTGGTGCTGCCAACGGCGGCCGGGACATGCCGCAGCCGAACCGCATCGTCGACAACTGCGCCCGAATGGGCGTGGCGCCGGGGCTGGCGCAACGCAATCCGCAGCTGAGCGCGGTCGCGGCCGGCAACGACCGCCTCGAAGCGGAGACGTCCAAGGGCCGCATGCTCGGCTTCGTCTATCGGCCAAGCTGGATCGAGAGGAGAGCGTGGATCGACGCGCTGGCGGTGTCGGCCGACGTCTACGCCATCGACATCGACGATGCGATCCAGGCGCGCGCGCCGGGCGACGTGGTGGATGCTTGCGTGGAGACCTTGGCGCGGAGCCTGTGCGCCAACGTGCGGCGCGACCGCCAAGGCGCCATCGAGCTGGTGGAGAGCCCGCTGCAGAACATCGGCGGCATTCGCGCCGCGGGGGCCGACCTCCGCATCGACTTGACCGCGCCGTCGACCGCCGCCGGCCAGCTCACGCTGGGCGTCGGCGCGACGTACCTTCGCCACTACGAGGAACTGCTGCGCAACGCCGACGGCTCGCAAGGCGTCCGCGAGCGCGCCGGCAGCATCACCAGCGAGACCTTCCAGCGCGCGTTTCCAACATGGCGCGCCACCGCCAACGCAGACTGGCGAGCGGGAAGCTGGCTCGCCGGCCTGACCCTGCGGCACGTCTCGGCGCTGCGCCAGAGCGCCGGCACGCGCTTGGCCGCCGAACGCTATTTGGACGTGCGCGCGCAGCGTTGGTGGCGCTGGGCTGGACGCGAGCTGCGGACGACGGCCGGCATCAACAACGTGCTGAACAACGAACCCGCGGCCTGCACGGCGTGCGGCCCGGCTGGCATGAGTCTGGTGCTGCACGACCTTCCGGGGGTCTTCGGCTACCTGGCCGTGTCCTTCGAGCACTGAAAACGGAGCTCGCGGCGAAGCGCGGCGAGTGCCTGAACAGGCGTCGCCTGCCCGTGGGACTTCTCAGTTCACGCCGACCGCGTAGCCCAGCGCAGGGCCGATCTCTTCATGCAGCACGAGGTCGGCGATGCCGTCCAAGGGCGTCGGCTCGCGGTTGACGATCGCCAGCTTGGCGCCGAGGCGCTTCGCGTACTCCGGGAAGCCGGCGGCGGGGTAGACCACGAGCGACGAGCCGACGACCACGAACAGATCGCAGTCGTTGGTCGCCGCCTGGGCGCGCTCCATCGCTTCCACGGGCATGGGCTGGCCGAAGGAGATCGTCGCCGTCTTGACGATGCCGCCGCACTTGCCGCAAGGCTCGACGCGGCCCAGGCTCTCGAACTGCCGCTTGAGGTCGCCGAGCTCGTAGCGCGTCTCGCAGGAGAGGCATTTGGCGTAGCGGGTGTTGCCGTGTAGCTCGATCAGGCGCTCCTCGGCGACGCCGGATTCCTGGTGCAGGTTGTCGACGTTCTGGGTAATGATGGCGGTGGCCTTGCCGTCGGCAATCAGCTTGGCGAGCGCCCGATGGCCGCGGTTGGGCTTGGCGTCCTCCCACTCGGCGCCGGAGGCGAAGCGCCGCCGCCAGGACTCCTGGCGCACGTCGTCGGAGGCCACGAAGTCCTGGAACTCAATGGGCTTGATCTTGTTCCACAAGCCGGTGCCTGGGCTGCGGTAGTCGGGAATGCCGGACTCGGTGCTGATGCCGGCACCGGTGAAGAACACGATCCGCCGCGCAGCATCGATCATGGCCCGCAAGACATCGACGTTGGCATTGGTCGTACTCATTGTCCGGGCTCCTGTTCGCCGGTCGCCTGTGGCGCGGCGCGTTGCCGCCGCATCCGCTCGAAAGCCGTGGGCGTCGCCGCGGCATCGGCCGTCGCCAGCACCATCTCGGCGCAACGCCGTGGCGTATGCGCGGACGTATCCACCTGCACATCGTAGCGGCAGCCGGCGTGAACGCGCTGGTGGTGCGCCTCGGCCGTGCCGGGGAACCGGTCTGGCCGAGCGCGTTCGCGCTCGTTGACGACGTGGAGGGCGCAGCGAACGCCCACGAAGGTCACCGCGAATCCATCGAGGACGTCGAGATAGTCGTCGAGAAAGGACGGTTCCAGCAGCAAGTCGTCGACCACGACATCCAAGCCGACCGTGGCAATGGCGGCGATTGAACGGCGCATCCCGCGCAAGGTGAGGCGGCCCACGTCGCCGAACCGCAGCTCGGTCGCGTGTCCGGGCGCTGGCACGACGTTGAGACCCCGCGCCCCGGGCTCGGACGGCTTCGAGTTCATGCCGCGAAACCGGCCGCACATGCCGTCGCGGAACTGGTCCAGCGAGACGTAGTGCATCGGCGCCGCGCTCAAGCGCTGCACGGCGAGCGCGAGCGTCGTCTTGCCGGCGCTGGAACTGCCGTTGAGCAGGATGACCCTGCCAGCGCTCATGGGCAGTTCTCGCTCCGTGCGGCGTCGAGCCAGCACGGCGAATCGTTCCAGGCCGCGCGGTAGCGCTCGGCGAAGTCGTCGCAGCGATGTTCCTGTGTTCCGGCGCTGGAGAGCGCGATGGAAGCCGTTACGCCCCCGGCCCGCACGCCATCGGCCAGGGAAGCGCCGCGCAGCCGCGCGAACGTCAGCCCGGCGCGGAAAGCGTCGCCGCAGCCGGTAGGGTCCACCACGCTGGCGGCGACCGCGCCCTGCTCGCCGTCGCCTTCGGTCTTGGAACGCCAGCGGGCGCCGCGTTTGCCGAGAGTCACAATCAGCGGGTCGAGATGCGCAAGCGCGTCGTCGCCAGCGAGCCGGCGCAGCGTCGCGTGCTCGAACTCGTTGACGATCAACGTCTCGGAAAGGCGCGCGAGGGCAACGACGTCCGTCGCCTGAAAATCGGTGATGTTCTGCCCCGGATCGGCAAGAAACGGAATGCCGAGTTCGCGCATCGTCTTGGCCGCAGCGATCATGTTGGCCGGCAGATCGGGCGCAAGGATGGCGCTTGCGAACCCGCCAGCGATGGCGAAGCGCTTGAGGCGCGGCGCGAAGTCGGGAACGGTCGCCGGGCCGCCGAAGAAGCCCGTGAACTGGTTCTGATGCCGGTCCGTGAAGATGAAGCAGTGCGAAGAGTAGGGCGCATCCGCGACGTTCACGCCGCTCGTGTCCATGCCCAGCCGTTGCAGGTGTGCCGCGTAGTCGGCATCGAAGTCGCGCCCGACGAAGACGAACGGCGCCGGCTCGCAGCCGAGCGCCTTGAGCGTATAGGCGATGTTCATCGCGCACCCGCCAAAGCGCCGCGCCATGCCGTTTAGCTGCACCGAAAGATTGAGCCCAGGTTGCCGCGGCAGCGCGGCGAAGTCGCCCGGATAGTCGCAGACAGTGTCGATGGCGAGCGTGCCGGCGACCAGAACGCGGAACGGCTGCGAGTGTGGCACCGACTGCCCTTGAACAAGCACAAGCCTAGGCGACGATTTCCGCGAGTTCCCTGATGCCAGGCTGTTGCCGATCCAACTGGCTCTGGTTGACCATGACGTCCTTCCCCGCGACGTGCCGGAATCCTGCCGATAGTTTGACCACCGGAATGCCGAGGGAACTGGAAACCACGGACGCGGTATTCGCATCGGGCACTTCGGCCTGGAACATGCGCTCGAAGTCCTTGCGGCTTCTGGGCGGCGGTGCTCCTTCTGGGTGAATGTAGAACAGGTTCGGGTTGTCTCTCCAAACGGCCCAGATTTCGTCGCCGATCGCCCCGACGATGGCCTTGAACGCCTTTGCCGACTTGAGGTACTGCGTCAGTCGATTCCCGACGTAGCAGTAGATCTTCGGCAACGGCAGCCGGTATTGCTCCGAGCGCAGAAAGTACTCGGACTGCTGCGTTCCTGGCCGGCGGGTGACCCCGTACACAAGCGCCAAGACGCTCCGCACGGCGCGCCGGGACGACCCGTCCGCGGAGAATGGGATGATGAGCCTGTCGGCCGCCGACAGCGCCAGCTCGGTGTAGATGCCGAAGCTGGGATTGCAGTCGAGGAACACAGTCGAGGCGGAGTTGCACTGGCGCCGAACGTCCGCGATCAGGTCGCTGATCCACGTATGCACGATGCGCCACGCATCCTGCGGCCCGGGCGTGGTGGCAGCCAGCACTCGCGATGCCTGCACCTCCAGCTGTTCATCGCCGACCACCAGGCTGAGGTTGGGCGGGGCTTGTGGATTGAAGTCGGCGACGCGCACGACGTACGACGAGCCGGTGTTGGTGTTGACGTAGGGGCTGGTGATCCGATCTTCGACATAGCCGGAGATGGTCTTGGGGCGCGAGTTGCCGGCCAGCTTCTCGAGCGCGCTCTCGCCGGCTTCGATGCCGCCAAGCAGCATCCCGGACGAGTTGGCCTGTGGGCAGAGATCGACCGCCAAGACCGTCTCGCACGGATGCGAGCGGGCGTATTCGCAGGCAAGCTGGAACGTCAGGTAGCTCTTCCCAACCCCTCCTTTGTTGTTCCAGATCGCGTATGTCGCCACGCCGGCCTCGCTGGCCCTGGCACTTGGCGCCAAGCGTAACACTACGGCTTGCAGCAGTGGCAGCCCGGTTCACGACGTCACGGACCGGCCAGCCCCCTCTGGGACGGCATCCTTCGCGCTCTTCCGCGCCGCGCCGTCGAGCCTGACGAGCCCCCGCCATTGCCACCGGCCGCCGCCCGTCACGGACCGACTCCCGTGCGCCTGTTCGTGAACACCCGTCGAGCGTTATCTTGTCGCCCAGCGTGCAGAACCGCAGCGCCTGTGTGCGGGCTGATACATGTGAACGCAGCTAGTGCGTGGGGACGGCGTTTCCGCCCAACGGAAGACCTGCGACGCAACTCGCCGCATCCCTCGTCCTCCTTCTTCGTCACCTCAAGCGATGGCTCGCGAGCGCGAGACCGCCGTGGGCTGTAGCGCAATCCGTATTGGACGGCTACCGCGTACCGCGCCTGAGGATGGACAGGCTCCTGCTTCTATGCAGTCCCAGGTGGAAATCCTCGGTGACAATTCTCAAATCCATTGTCGTAGAACGACGTCCAAGATGTATATTTTACGCCACGATCATCGTAAGTGAAAACCCAATCAACGGGGATCAATAGTCCAAAACCGATGTATTCTTCTCTCGCTATCTCCTTAAAACCCGCTTGATAAAAACAGACACCATCTTCCGGTATCAGTATGCCCATCATACAGTTATCCCTATTTTTTCGCCCAGTCTCTTTCAGTAAGTTCCCGAAAATTTTGTGTCTCGTATTGAAAGCATCCCCCGAACAGTGACTTTTTGCTTCTATGGCCCAACGCTGCCCATCGGGAAACGTAAACTCTACATCCGCGAAAGTCTGCGAACGACATTTTTTGTTACACATGATTACGTCACTGCAATTCTCCTCCAGCTTTTCGACGAACTCATCAACGAGTTTTTGCTCCCACTTCTTGTTTGACATAATGACTCCTTGTTCACGTCCCTTGGTTAGTTGGTGTTGGTTGCTGGTCAGACACGCGCCCCTCCTTTGCGCCGCTCCTCACGCCACTCGCCTTTCTTTCTTCGCTGTCGGCGTCCATTTGGACTGGCTTGTTCAGCCAAACACCAGTTGCAACAACAACCAGAAAAAGAACTTCAAGAGAGGTATCCCGACGAAGTAGCACAAGGCGATGACCACCAGCCAACCCAACACTTTCCCCATGCTCCCTCCTGTGCGAAACGAAAGACCTTGGAAGATCAAGACTCAACGTTGGCTACCTCGAAGATCAGCCAAAAGAGCTTGCCCCGGGAGCGCGACGTAAAGAGGTGAAGATGCACAATCAGAGTGTCCGGGCCACACGGAACCCGCTGCCGTAGTACCGTTTATCGGTGGAGCTACCGCCCCGGTTCGCTGCGCGGAGGTACTCTGGACTGCTGCTCCACGAACCGCCGCGCAAAACGCGGCGGCAGCCGGCTCTCTCGACAGCGCTTCCGTCACTCGGTGCCGCCGCATAGTCGTCATGACAGTCTTGAACCCACTCCGCTACGTTGCCGTGCATGTCGTAGAGGCCGAAGCCGTTGGGCGCGAAGGACCCGACCGGTCTGGTCTGTCTCCGATAGGGCTCCGATCCGCCATCGAAGTTCGCCTGCTGCGGCGTGATCGTTTCCCCTGTGTGGTAAGGCGTCGTCGTGCCTGCCCGGGCCGCGTACTCCCACTCGGATTCCGTGAGCAAGCGGTAGGGCTGCCCGGAACTGCGCGACAGCCAATCGACGTACAACTGTGCTTCGTTCCAGCTCACGTAGATGACGGCGCGATCGTCCCGCCCCCACCCCGCGTCGTCCGGGCTGTAGCCGGCGCAGCCCCCGGCCGCCACGCAAGCATCCCATTCCGCGAACGTCACCTCATGGGCGCCCGCCGCGAAGGCCCGAATCGACACCGTGCGCTGGGGTCTCTCTTGTTTCCCCGACCCACGTTCGGACTCCGGTGCGCCCATCGTGAACGTGCCGGCCGGAATCGGCACCATCAGCGGGCACTCGCCGCAGTCGCGGAACGTGTCGGCGACGCTGACACCGCCCACATCCGTGCCGTCGCTGCCAGCGACGGTCACGGCAAAGGTCTGCGTGGCCGAGTTGCCGTCCGGGTCCCGCGCCGTCACCGTCACGGTTGCCATGCCTTCCGCCAGTGGGGCCAGCGTCAGCATGTCGCCGTCCACGCTCGTCCGCGCCACGTCTGCGTTGCTCGCCCGCGCTTCGTAGGCCAGCGTCTGGTCGTCCGCGAACGCCTTGGCGAGGTCAATCGTCTCGTCCTGCCCGCGGGCCGCGCCACGATCCGACAGCGTCGCGCCTATGGTCGGCGCCGCGCCTGTCGTCACCATACTCGTTCTGGCCACACGGAACCCGTTGAAGCTGCGGCGGTATCCGGAGTTGGACCAGCCACGGGCCGCGGCGCGGAGGCCCCCTGGCTCGAAGAACCACGAACCGCCGCGCAAAACGCGGCGGCAGCCATCTCTCTCTACGGCACTTCCATCACTCGGCGCAGCCGCGTAGTCGCCGTGGCAGTCTTGTACCCACTCACTGGCGTTGCCGTGCATGTCGTAGAGGCCGAACCCGTTCGGCGCGAAGGACCCGACCGGAATCGTCTGCCCTCGAAATAGCCCCGATTCGTTGCGCTGGCCGGACGGATAATCCAACCTGCCGTTGAAGTTCGCCTGCTGCGTCGTGATCGCATAGCCAGTGTGGAACGGCGTCGTGGTGCCCGCCCGCGCCGCGTATTCCCACTCGGACTCCGTGAGCAGCCGGTAGCGCTGGCCGGTGTTCCGCGACAGCCAATCGACGTACAACTGTACGTCGTCCCAGCTCACGTTGATGACGGGGCGATTGACGACGGCGGCGCACGACGACCCCCACCAGCAATCGTCCCGCCCCCAGCCCTCATCGTCTGGGCTGTAGCCGGCGCAGCCCCCTGCCGCCACGCAAGCCCCCCACTCCGCGAACGTCACCTCGTGGGCGCCCGCCGCGAAGGCCGGAATCGACACTGTGCGCTGGGGCCTCTCGTCGCTCGCTGATTCACGCTCGGACTCCGATGACCTGCCGAACGCACCGGGGCTCGTAGCAATCACCAGCTCCCCGTCAGGCTCGGACTCTGGCGCACCCATCGTGAACGCGCCGGCCGGAATCGGCACCATCAGCGGGCACTCGGCGCAGTCGCGGAACGTGTCGCCGGAGTCGCCGGCGCCGCTTGTGTCCGTGCCGTCACTCTCGGCGATCGTCATGGCGAAGGTCTGCGTGGCCGTGTTTCCGTCCGGGTCCCGCGCCGTCACGGTCACCGTCGCCGTGCCTTCGGCCACCGGCGTCAGCGTCAGCACGTCGCCGTCCACGCTCGCTCGCGCCTCGTCGGCGTTGCTCGACCGCGCTTCGTAGACCAACGTTTGGTCGTCCACGAACGCCTTGGCGAGGTCAATTGTCTCGTCCCGTCCGACGGTCGCGGCCCGATCCGTCAGCGTGGCACCTAAGCTCGGTGCCATGCCTGTCGCCACCATGATCGTTCGGGCTACACGAAACCCGGTGGTGCTGAACCGGTCTCCCGGCGCAAGCCCCGATCGCGCTGCAGAGCGGATATGCCGCGGCCCTGTGGCCCAAGTGCTGCCGCGGTGAACGCGTTTGTCGCACTCGCCCGATAGCAGGGCCGTGTCGTCCTCCGTCCGTGCGCTGCCGTCCGCCGGTGCTCCCGTATACCCTTCGTTCCAGCAATCCTCCGTCCACTCCGACACGTTGCCCAACATGTGTTTGAGCCCCCAGCCATTCGCGGAAAAGCCGTGGCCCGTGACTGGTGCCGTATGCGCGGCACCGTCACTGCACGGCAGCATGAGGCCCGTGCGTTCCATTCGAGCCATTATAGGAACAATTTCTCTGTCAAGCTCTCTACGAGCGACCCGAAAGGCGTATCGCACCTCAGCGTCAACAACGTCTCCCCTTCTGAGGGCTTTGTGTGCGGCGATTAGCGCTTGCAACTTCAAGCTATCGCGAGCTAGCTGTTCGCTTGCCGCAAAAACAAGATCCTTGAAGAACGTGCTCTCTGCCAGCGCCCGGTCCGCGCCGTTGACGTTGCTGCACCAGTTCGAGCTTTCGGCAGGTGGGTGCGGACCCTCCCTCTCCAAGTCCTCCCAGTAACGTGCTGCCTGGTTCCCTGCCCGCGCCGCATACTCCCACTCAGACTCACTCGGCAGCCGGTATCGCTCGCCCGTCACCCGCGCCAGCCACGCTGCATATGCTTGCGCGTCGTCCCAGCTCACGCACGTCACTGGATGTGATCCGTCCTGTCGAAAGCCAGGATTGCGCCAATGTCTGCCAGCAAGGACAGCCGTCGGAATTTCGTAGTCGTCGACATCGCCCTCGCACTCGTTCAAGAGATCTTCAATCGCGCCCTCGCAGGCGGCAACGCTGTCTTTCTCCCAAACACGACACGATTCCCCGGCCGAGTAACCCGTTTCGTCTACGAACCGTCCAAACTCCCTCACGGTCACCTCGTGCCGCCCAAGCGCGAACGGTGCCGCGATCGTCACTTCATGCACCGGGCCTTCGTTCTCGTGCCGCGCCAGCTCGGACGCCGGCGAACCCATCTGGTACGAACCGGCCGGCACCACCACCATCTCCGGACACTCCGAACAGTCGCGGAAGGTGTCGGCGGCGTGAGCGGCATGGCCGACGGCCAATGCGCCGACGAGGAGCGCGAGGCCGAGGGCGCAGCGTGGCGGCCTCGAACGGCTTCCGTCCACGGCCTTTGCCGCCATCGCAGCTTCAACCACGATCCGTCCCCTTGCCCGAAAGACGCCGCATCTTGACCAAGGCGCAGCAGGTGCAGTCAAGCGTGAACGCGGGCGGGCGGCATCACCACCATCCCGGACACGCCGAACAGTTGCGGAAGGTGCCCACGCCAAGGTGCCGCGCTCATCTCCGGCCCATCAAGTACCACATGACCAAGCCGCCGACGGCACCGACGGTGAAGCTGTCAAAGAACAACCAAGAGAGTGCGCCGAGGCACAAAACAAGCATCGCGAGCACGCCATAATCGCCCTTCACCGTTCCCCCGCGGCAATGCCCCCAAAATCAAGAGCAACCCTACACCGTCATGGGGAGCGCGTAAAGACCGCCCCCGGCAAGGGACGGCGAGCCGTGCGCTGGAGGATGGGGTAACAGCGCGGTGCGCGAGAAGGGGCTTGCTGACGTCGCTCTCATGGGAAGGCGGCGAAAACATCCGCATCTGCGCGGTCAGCGTACGCTGCGCGGGCCGCTCCCCGCAGCTCCATCGGCGGCAGTTCCGACCGCGCCGGCATTCGGTGGGCAGCAGGCAGCGCGGTTTCAGCCGCCAGCATCAACCTCTGCGTCGCAGTTCCTCGGTCTCCGCTTCGGAGTGCAGTTCGTCGTACAGATCGACTAGCACGCGCCCTTTGAACTTCCAATGGGCCGCCTGCCGTATGGTCGTTCCTTGCTCCTTGCCCGTGACTCGGTACGTCGCGTCTCGAAGATGCATGGTCTCGCCGTTATGATGCACCGTCTGATGGCTGGCGTCGACCACTTTCACCGTCGCGGCATCGCCGCCGCCGGTGGATTCCAACGTGTCGCCGGCCATGACGCCAAGCGCTTCGAGGTCCAAGTTCGGCCTGCGACGGCGCTCCCGCTTCACCGCGTCGCGCTCACCTTGGCTGACATCGCGCTCCAAGACGCGTCTGGCGGAGTCAGTCACGTCTTCGGCTCCGGGCCACGCTTTGAGCAAGGCCTCCGCCTGCTCCAATCGCATGCGGAAGAACTCGCGCCTAGGATTCACCCGGTGCGGTTCGAAGGCGAGGTGCAGGGCGGTCTCGATTTTCGTGGCCTGATCGTCGGGCACGGCGACGGCAAACTCGCAGTCGAACGGCAGCGGTACTCCTGTCGAGTACAGCTTACCCATGCGCCGCGGCATGTCGGTGGTCTTGCCGATCTTCAATAGGCCCGGCATTGCCTCGTTCGAGAGGACGTAGACGATGCTGCTCACTTCGTATTCTCCATTGCAGTCAAGCCTCAGATCGGCAGCTTCGCCTTCTGCTCCGCGAGCTCTCGGCGCAGCGTCAGCGTGTCGTCGCCCTTCGTCGATTGCAGTGGGTGCAGAGCAAAGGCTAAGTACGCGCCTGTGCCGTCGCCTTGGGCGAGCTTGGCAGCGTGAATGATCACCGACAGGCGGGCATCGGTTGCCCAAGATACCGCGCTCGTGCTCCGCAGTGACGATCTGTTCCAGCATGGCGGCCCGCCAGTCGCGCGGGGCGTTCCGCGCTGGCAAGCTTGTCCCTCGGTGGCGTCACGGTGGCCATCGGTTCAAGGCAGGTAGGGTCCCGCTCCGTTGAGCAAGTGCTTCATTCTTCAAGTACAGCCCAATGACTTGCCCACCAGTCCGGCGATTCGATTTTCCCGTATCCAGCGTGTTCCCGCCATCTGCTGCCGTCGAACAACGCGAGCCGTAACTCTCGACCACGGGCCCAAACCACCCCCCCAGGCTCTGCCGGCGGATGATCGCTGGCTTCGACCCAGTCGAACTTGAACTGGAAAGTGCCGACCGGTTCCTCGTCGACGATCGCCGCCCAATGGCTGGGCTTCATGCGGTTGTGCATGTCGCCCTCGAATATCCACCAATTGCCGTCCCTGAAAAACAACGGTCCCACGACGGTGCTGGGCGGCAGGAACAGGCCTAATCCGGGAACATCAATCGGGGACACGGTCAACTTGTAGCCATTCGTCGGCGGATCGCACTCGTCGCACCTATACCACTGCACTTTCGGTTTCTGGTCAGACATGCGCCACTCCTTTGCTGCGTTCGCGCCGCACTATGCGACGGAAGGCACACCCGGCGCAAGTGGCCGGCGGGCGCTTAAGGCTTACACCCTTCCCGCCCGGAGTCGGCACGTTCGGCGTCGGTCGTCGGGTGGCCCCTGTCGCGATCCGTTCGAGTTCCGCCAACGTCCCGTCCTTCGGCGGATTTAGCCGCCAACCTCAAGCTGATCGCGCAGCAGGCGGCCACCGGGCGGATCGAGGACGGCCGCAGCGATGCGCCGCCGAAGCTCTTCGCGTGGGCCTACACGGCGGCGGGCGCTCAGCTGCCGGCGGAGGCGGACGAGCTGCTCGGCCAGTTGTCGGGGCCGGCCACGCGGGCGGTGATGCGGCACGAGCTCGAGGTGCGCCACATGCCGAGGTCGCCGGCCTTCAAGTACACTGCGGTCTGGCGAGCGGTGGAGGGGCCGTGTGCAAGGCATCGTAGGCGTCGTCGCGCTGCTGGCGATTGCGTGGCTGTTCAGCGAGCGGCGGCGGGATGTGGCCTATCGGCATGTGGCGGTCGGTCTGGCGGCGCAGATCGTGCTTGCCTTCGTGCTCTTGAAGGTGGCGCCGGTGCGCGATGCGCTGCTGGTGCTCAACCATGTGGTGTACGCGATGGAGACGGCGACGCAAGCCGGCACGTCGCTGCTGTTCGGCTTCCTTGGCGGCGAGCCGGCGCCTTTCGTCTTCGTCGAAGACAATCCGGCGCGGACGCTCGCGCCCATCTTCGCGTTCCGCATCCTGCCGCAGATTCTCGTCTTCAGCGTGGTGGTGGCGGTGCTCTGGCATCTGCGCGTGCTGCCGTGGGTGATTCGGGCGTTCGCGTGGACGTTGCGGCGCACGCTTGGCCTTGGCGGCGCGGTCGGGGTCGCGGCAGCGTCGAGCGTCTTCCTGGGCCTGGCGGAGGCGCCGCTGGTGATTCGCGCCTACTTGAAGAGCCTCACGCGCTCGGAGTTCTTCGTCGTCGTTACCTGCTGCATGTCCACCGTCGCCGGTTCGATCATGGCGCTCTACGCGGCCATCCTCGCGGATGTCATCGACGGCGCCTTGGGGCATGTGCTGGTGGCATCGGTCATCAACGTCGTCGGCGCGGCGACGCTGGCGCGCATCATGATTCCCGAAGACGGCGCTGCCACCGGCGGCGACATCGCCGACGCGCTGCGCTACGACGGCGTGATGGACGCGATCAGCCGTGGCACGGCCGACGGCCTGCGGCTGGTCGCCAATGTCGGCGCGATGGTGCTCGTGCTGGTGTCGCTGGTGGCCTTGGGCAACGTGCTGCTCGGCGCGGTCGAGATCGTCGATGCGCCCTTGACGCTGCAGCGCGCCGCCGGGTGGCTGTTCGCGCCGGTGGCGTGGCTGATGGGCGTGCCCTGGGCGGAAGCGACCGACGCCGGTGCCCTGCTCGGCACGAAGATCGTCCTCAACGAGTTGATCGCGTACCTGCAGTTCGCCCAGTCCGGCGAGGCGCTCTCGGCGCAGTCGCGGGTAATTCTCACCTACGCGCTGTGCGGCTTCACCAATCTGGGCAGCGTCGGCATCCTGCTTGGCGGCCTCGGCACCCTGGTGCCGGAAAGACGCCGCGAACTGATTGGCCTGGTGCCTCGGGTGCTGCTCGCCGGCACGCTGGTGTCTTGCCTGACCGGCACCCTCGCCGGTCTTGTAACGAGGCTGTAGCGCAGCGTCTGCCCAGTACCGCTCAAGCAGCCGTTCGGGCGCGGGCCATTCCTTGCGCGGCATTGATGACGCGGGCGATGTCGTCGTCGCCGATGTCGAGGTGGACGACCCACCGCGGGCCGCGCACGCGCACGCCAGCGGCGGCCATGTGGGTGCGCATTCGCGCTTCGTCGACGCCTTGCACGAACACCATGTTGGTGTGGCAGGCGACGTCGAGGCCGGCCGCCGCGAGCCCCTTGGCCAGACGCGCGGCGCGTTGGTGGTCGTCGCGCAGCCGTTCGACGTTGTGCTCGAGGGCGTAGAGGCCGGCCGCCGCGAGAATGCCGCTCTGCCGCATGCCGCCGCCGAGCACCTTGCGCCAGCGGTGCGCTTCGGCAACGAAGGCCGAGTCGCCGCAGAGCACCGAGCCGGCCGGCGCGCCAAGCCCCTTGGACAGGCACACCGAAACCGAGTGGCAATGCTGCGCGAGCGTCGCTGCCGGCAGTTCCAATGCCACGGCGGCGTTGAACAGGCGGGCGCCGTCCATGTGCAGGCGCAGGCCGTGGCGGTCGGCCAGGGCGCGCACGTCTGCGAGATAGCTGAGCGCGATGGGCTTGCCGGCCTGCGTGTTCTCGACGCAGACGAGCTTGGTCTTGGCGAAATGGCTGTCCGCGGGCTTGATCGCCTCTTCGATGGAAGCGAGGGACAGCGTGCCGTCTGCCTTGAAGGGCAGCGGCTGCGGCTGGATGCCGCCGAGAACGGCCGCGCCGCCGCCCTCGAAGCGGTAGGCGTGGGCCTCTTGGCCGGCGATGTATTCGTCGCCGCGCGCGCAGTGGGTCAAGAGCGCCGCAAGATTGGACTGTGTGCCGCTGGCGACGAACAGGCCCGCCTCGAAGCCAAGCCGCTGCGCGCATTCGCGTTCGAGCCGGTTGACCGTTGGATCTTCGCCGTAGACGTCGTCGCCTACCTCGGCCTCGGCCATCGCGGCGCGCATGGCTGGCGAGGGCTTGGTGACGGTGTCCGAGCGCAGATCGATGGGCAATGCGGCCCTCGCGTGGCTTGAAGAAGGGCTGGCGTTCCGCGCTACGAACCGGCGGCCAAGGACACCTTCATGACCCCCGCCTGCCGAGCGGAATCCATGACATGCACCATGGTCTCGGTCTTGGAGTGGGGATGCGGCTGAATGACCACCGGCGCTTCCGGGTTCTCGGCGTGCATGCGTTCGATGTTGGCGCGCACCGAGCGCAGGTCCACGTCGCGCTGGGCGATCAGGATGCGGTCGCGGTTCGTGATGCGCACGACGATGCTCTTCTTGTCCGGATCGATCGTCTGCGGCTTGTCGTCCTCGGGCTGGTTCACGTCGAGGCCGACCTCCTTGACGAACGTGGCCGTGACGATGAAGAAGATCAGCATGATGAACACGACGTCGAGCATCGGCGTCAGGTTGATCTTGCTCTCTTCCACTTCCTCGCGGGTCGTCAATCTGCGCATGTCGTCTCCCTCGTCTTCGCCGCCCGGACGCACCCCGGCCACAGCGCCCATCTAACGCCAAACCGCCCGCGCAATGCAACCCCGCAACCCCGCAACCCCGCAAACGCGGCGACGCTCAGCCCGAATCCGCCGCCGCACGCCGCCGGCGCTCGCGCAGAAGGCGCACTGCCGGCGCGAGCCAGACGGCGACGCAAGCCAGCGCCAAGGCGACGCTCGCCGGGCGTTCGAGGAGCAGCGCGAAGTCGCCGTCGGCCAGGAGGAGGGTGCGGCGCAGGTTGTCTTCGAGCATGCCGCTCAAGATGAAGCCGAGCAGCAGCGGCGCCAGTGGGAAGCCCGCGAGGCGCAGCACGAGGCCGGCCAGCGCGAAGCCGAGCATGAGGTGGATGTCGAAGGTGTTGAGCGACGTGAAGTAGACGCCGAGCAGCGAGAAGGCGATCACCAGCGGCACCAGAACAGACCGTCGCAGATAGACGATGCGGGCGATGTAGGGGATGAGCGGCAGGTTCAGCGCGAGCAGCACCAAGTTGCCGACGTACATGGAGACGATCACGCCCCAGAACATCGCCGGCTGGCTCTGCAGCAGCTGCGGCCCAGGCTGGACGCCGTAGCTCAGCATCACGCCGAGCAGCACCGCGGTGGTGCCGGAGCCGGGGATGCCGAGCGTCAGCAGCGGCACGAAGGAGCCGGTGCAGGCGGCGTTGTTCGCGGCCTCCGGCGCGGCCACGCCACGGGCCCGGTCGGCGTCGTCGCCGCGCTTGAAGCGCTGTTCCAGCTGGTAGGCGAAGAAGCTCGCCAACGTCGCCCCGGCGCCGGGCAGAACGCCCACCAGAAAGCCCAGCACCGAACTGCGTCCCACCGTCGGCGCAATCGCCTTGGCGTCGCCTGGATGCAGCCGCGGGTGGGCGATGCCGCGTTCCGGCGTCTCGCCGCCGCCTTCGAGCACCATGCGGAATGCTTCGGCCAAGGCGAAGGTCGCCATGGCCACCAGCACGAAGCTCACGCCATCCGCCAGTTCGAGGCTGCCGAACGTGAAGCGCTGGACGCCGGCCGACTGGTCCGTGCCGACCGCGCCCAGCATCAGTCCCAGCACGGCCGCGGCCAGCGAGCGCAGGACTTGGCCGCGCTCGCCGAAGGCGGCAATCGCCGACAGCGCGAACAGCAGCACGAGCGCGTATTCCGGCGAGCCGACGTTGGTCGCGAGCACGGCCAGCACGTTGGCGAAGGCGAGCAGCGCGACGGCGCCGAAGGTGCCGCCAGCGAAGGATGCGAAGGCTGCCAGCGCCAAGGCGCGGCCTGCCTGCCCGCGGCGCGCCATCGGATAGCCGTCGAAGGACGTCGCCACGGTCGAGGCGACGCCGGGCGCGTTGATGAGAATGGAGGACGTGGAGCCGCCGAACACCGCGCCGTAGTAGACGCCGGCCATCATGATGAGCCCGGCCGCAGGATCCAGCGAGTAGCTCACCGGAATCATCAGCGCGATGGCGGTGATCGGCCCCAGCCCGGGCATCATGCCGATCAGCGTTCCGGCGATGCAGCCGACGCCGACCCAGGCCAGATTGGCGGGATCCAGCGCCGTGGCAAGGCCGGTGGCGATGCCCTCGAACATCAGGGCAGGTAGCGGCCGGGCGCGACGTAGATGTCCAGCACGACGCGCAGCAGGAACCACGCCGCGCCGGCGATGGCCAGCGGCGCGATTGCGAGCACCAGGATGCGGCGTTCGCCGGCGATCACGAGGCAGGCGCCGAGCAGCGCCGCGATGCCGACCCACAATCCGAACAGGGGAATGAGCAGGCCGAAGCAGACGATGGCCGCGCAGTGGGCCGCCAGCGTCAGCCAGCGCCGTGCGCCGGTCGTCCGCGTGGGAGCGTCGGCGCCGACTGCGCCCGGACGCGCCAGCAAGGCGCCGGCAAGGAGCAGCAGCACGACCGCGTAGACGGTCGGCAGCGTGCGCGCGTTCACCGCTTCCGCCGCCGACCACGGATCGAGCGGAATCGACAGCGCCTGCCAGAGGTAGGCGAGGCCGAAGACGACGAGCCCGAGCGGCGCGAGGCGCCGTATCACTGCGCGAAGCCGAGTCTCTGCAAGATCGCCGCCAGCACCTGCTCCTGCTCGTCGAGGAACGCGGTGAACGCGGCGCCGTCCACGTCCAAGGGCTGCCAGCCGCGCTTGGCCATCACCGCTTGCCATTGCGGCGAGCGCTGCATCGCCCGCAGCGTATTCAGATGGCGTTCGAGGGCGTCGTCGGCGAGGTCCGGCGGCGCGAACAGGCCGCGCCAGTTGGCGAACGCGACGTCGAAGCCGAGCTCGATCAACGTCGGCGTCGCCGCACTCGCGGCCACGCGCTCGGCGGACGTCACGGCAAGCGCGCGGGCTTGACCGCCGTCGGGGCCCGTGAGGAATGCGACGGTTTCGCCAAGCCCGGTGGAGAGCACGTCCACCTCGCCGCCGAGCAGCGCCAGCATGGCCTTGCCGCCGCCGTCGTAGGGCAGGTAGCGCACCTGCCGGGCGCCGATGCCGGCGGCTTCGAGGGCGAGCGCAAGCACGATGTGGTCGAGGCTGCCGCGCACCGATCCGCCGCCGAAGACGACGCTGCGCGGATCGGCGCGCAGTTTCGCCAGAAGCGCTGACCAATCCGCAAGGGGATCGTCCCGGCGCACCACGAAGACGCCCGGATCGGCAACCAGCGCGGCCACCGGCGTCAAGTCGCTTACGCCGTAGGGAAAAACGCCTTGCAGACTGCGCACCAAGAGCGGCGTGGAGTTCACCAGGAGCGGCGCGTCGAATCGGTCGGCGGTGTCGAGGAAATGCGCCATGGCGCGCCCGCCGCCACCGCCGGAGACGTTCTCGAAGGACACCTGTTCCGCCAGCCCCAGTGTGCGCAGGGTGCGCCCGACTTCGCGGGCCACGCCGTCCAAGCCGCCTCCCGGCGCCGCTGGAACCACGATGTGCAGGCGCTCCTCGACCGCCGCCGCGTCCAAGGCGGCGAAGGCGAGGACGAGCGGCGCAAGCGATAGCGCACGCACCGTCCGCGGGAACGCCTTGGTCGTGCTCAACGCTCAAGCCCGGCCGAATGGCGTAGTGGTGCGCTGCCGTCGAGGACTGCTGGGAGCGGGTGCCAGCACCGTCACATCCGCCCCACCGGCGGCGGTGGTCTCGGCGGCGACAGATCGGGTGTGGAAGCCGCGTGGCGGCACCGGGGCGGCGTGCCTTGTTCGCTGGCGAATGCCTCCACGTCGCGCCACACGCGCATCAGATTGCGCCCCATGACCTTGGCGATGGCGTCTTCCTCGTAGCCTCTCGCCAGCATGCCTTCGATCAGCCGTGGAAAGTTCGCGGCGTCCTTCAAGCCTTCCGGCATGGTGTCGCCGACGCCCTCGAAATCCGAGCCGATGCCCACATGGTCGATGCCGCCGACGGCCACCGCATGGTCGATGTGCGCCAGCACGTCGTCAATGGCGGCGAAGGGGTACGGATGCGCCGCGAGATAGGCGTCCATGAATGCCCGTCGCGCCGGGGCTGGCGGGGTTTCGTCGCCGAACTCGGCTGCGAAGGCGGCGCTGCGCAGGGTTTCCCAGCGGCGCGCCGGCGCGGCGACGAAGCCGCTGCCGAACATGATCTGCAGCACGCCGCCCTGGGCCGCGAGCGCCTCGAACATCTCGTCGCTCATGTTGCGCATGAAGCCGGGCGTGAAGCGACGCAACGACGAGTGGGAGGCGATGACCGGCGTCTTCGACAGTTCCAGCACCTGCCAGGCCGCCCGATCCGAGAGGTGCGAAATGTCGACCATCACGCCGCTGGCGTTCAACGCCGCGACCAGCGCCGCGCCGGCCGCCGACAGCCCCTGCCAGCGCTCGTTGTCGTCGTAGCTCGAGTCGGCGTATTCGTTGGCCGCGGAGTGGGCGAGGGTGACGTAGCGGATGCCGCTTTCGACGAAGTGTTCGAGGGTCGCTTCGGCGTCTCCGACGGCCAACGGACTGCCGTTCTCCATGCCGAGGGCAAGCGCCAGAACGCCGCGCCAGGCAAGCACTTGGACATCCGCGGTGCAGGTGGCGATGGCGAACTTCGCCGGATGATCTCGCGCCATCTCCTCGACATAGCCGATCTGCGTATCGGCCAGTGCTTTCGCCTGGCCCTCCTCGGCCACTCTGGCCGGCGTGTAGATGGACATGAAGGCGACGTCGAGACCGCCGCGCTTGGCGCGCGGATAGTCGAACTGCCGATCCGGCGCACTCGCGCCAAGATCGGCTGGATCGCGGTAATGGCGGTACGGCGCGTCGATGTGCGTATCGACGATCAACAGACGCTCGGCCAGCGCCTGGGCTTCGGCGCTAACCGGCGCGCTGGCGGCCGGCGCTCCCACCTGGCCGGCGTCCGCACACGACGCGCTGGCAGCGAACGCCGCCAACGCCATGCATGTTCCGACCGCGCCCCGCATCGCGTGCAGACTGCGTTGCCGCCAGTGGCCATGTCAAGGCCGAACCGCGTCACCGAGGTCGTTCTTGGAACACAACGAGACGTGGCAGCGGCGCTGCGTCCGGTCACGTGCGCCATTCTCTCCAGTCTGGTCGACGAAGCGCGGACGAACCCATCGTCTTCGCCCGTTGGTGGCCAAGCCAAGGCTCTGGAAACGGAGCGAAAGGCGCCAACATGGGGTTGGGCGCCGCTCAGCCGATGGTGGTCGCGCCGCCGTCGCAGGGGATGGTTTGGCCGGTGAGGTAGGCGCCGGCGCGGGACGAGAGGAAGATCGTGAGGCCGGCCGCGTCTTCCATCGCGCCCCAGCGCTTCATCGGGAAGCTCGCGGTGACTTCGGCGTCCTGTTCCGGCGTGGCGAAGAGCGGCGCGGTCATCTTCGACTTGAAGGGGCCGGGCGCAATCGTGTTGACGTTGACGTGGTCCGGCATCAGGTCGCGGGCCAGCTGGGCAGAGAGCTGGCTCAAGCCGGCCTTGGCGGCGACATAGGAGTAGTTGCGCAGGCCGCTCGGGCGGATGCCGTTCACCGACGAGATGTTGACGATTGACGCCCGTTGCTCCGGCGTCGCTGCGGCGCGGAGCTGCGGCAGCAGTTTCTGGATGAGGAAGAACGGGCTCTTCACGTCCAAGTCCACCACGCGATCCCACGCCTTCTCGGTGAACTCGTCGATGGGCAGGCTCCAGGTGAGGCCGGCGTTGTTCACCAGAATGTGCAGCTTGTCTTCGCGTTCCCGCAGCGCCCCGGCCAGCGCATCGCAGCCGGCGACATCGCGCAGATCGCCCGGAATCGCGGTGCAGTCGCCGAACTCGCGCAGGCTGCGCTCGGCTTCGGCGCAGGCGTCGTGCTTGCGCGACGAGACGTAGACCTTGGCGCCGCAGCGCACCAGGCCTTCGGCGATCATCAGCCCGATGCCGCGCGTGCCGCCGGTGACCAGCGCCACTTTGCCGCGCACGCCGAACAGGTGCTCGTAGAAGGACACTACGCTGCGTCCTTGGCGGCGGCCACCGGCGCTGGCTCGCCGGCCGGCACGTCGTCGTCTCCGAACATCGCCGCGACGTGGTTCTCCGGCATGGGCGCGGTGAGCTTGGAGACGACGAAGGTGGCGACCACGCCGACGCCTTCGCCGATGGCGGCGCAGGAGGTGGGATTGGGCCCTTCGCCGGCCAGCCAGGTGGCAACGAAGAAGTCGCCGAACCAGGCGGGATCGAGCAGCTCCGCATGCAGGATCACGAACGTGAGGAAGCCGCTCACCAGTCCGGCGTAGGCGCCGGCGCGAGTCACGCCGCGCCACAGCGCACCCACCACCAGCGGCCCGGCGAAGGCCGCCATCATGCCGCCGATGCCGATCCAGACGATCAGCGCCACGTTGCGTTCCACCAGTATCCACGCGAGCCCGGTGCAGATCACCATCGTCACCACGGTGGCGACGCGGCTGATGACGAGCTCGGTGCGGTCGTGCTGCTCCTCGGTGGCGTTCGGCGCGAAGTACTTGGCGAAGGTTCGGCGGTAGAGGTCGTTGGAGATGATCTGCGAGGACGACACCACCAGGCCGTCGGCGGTGGACATGATGGCGGCGAGAATGCCCACGCCGATCAGCGCCGCGAGCCAAGTGGGGAACAGTTCGATGAAGAGCTTCGGCAGGGACTGGTTGGGATTGGCGTCTTCGGCCAGCAGCGCGTCGCCGAGCACGGCGCGCGCCAACAAGCCGGCCAAGCCCAACATGCCGAGTGTGATGCCGAAGGTGAACGCCAGCTTGATGAAGGAACGCTGCTGATCGGTGCCGCGCAGCGCCCACAGCTTGTTGCCGAGGTGCGGCAGCAGGCCGAGCGGGATGTGCGCGAACACCACGCAGATGATCGACCACGGCGAGTGGTAGAGCGGGGTGGTGACGTTCAGGGGCTTCACGAGATGTTCGTCCTGCTCGCCGAGGCGGTCGATGACCGCGCCGAGTCCGCCGCCGTCGAGGCCGACCCCGAACAGGAACAGCAGGATCACCAGGATCGCCAGGCCGAGCATCATCACGCCTTGGGCGCCGTCGGTGAGGATGTCCGCATGGGCGCCGCCGAGCACCACGTAGATCATCAGCACCACCGACGTGACGATGAGCGCCCAAATGGGTTCCATGCCGAGCATGATCTCGAACATCACGAGGCCCGAGACCAGCTGCCCGGCGAGATAGAAGAACAGCACCAGCGAGAACACCGAGACGATCACGCGGATGCCGTCGGACTGGAAACGGTCGCCGAGGTACTCGGGAATCGTGCGGTTGCCGAAGCGGTTGCCAGCCGTGGCGATCAGGCGCATGGAGATGAGCACGCCGAAGTAGACGCCGATGGGATAGAGGAAGTTGCCCCACACGGTGGCGAGCCCCCATTCGTAGGCGAGGCCCGGCCCGCCCAGGAACGTGGCGCCGCTGGCGGTGGTGGCGGCGAACGCGAAGGCGAGGAACACCGGCCCGTAGCCGCCGCGCGCGGTGGCGAAGTCGTCGGCGTGCTTCACCCGCCGCTGGCCAAGCACGCCGATGGCGAGCATCGCGCCGATGTAGAGCACGAGGAACAGCCAAGACCAAGTGACAAGGGTCATGGTTTCTTCTTCTCGGGTGGCACCGTAGGCGTAAGCGGCGAGTGTGTCGGAATCGGTGGCGTTCCGGCAAGGCGCGATGTCGAGGCGTCAAGAGGGTGCGTGTTGCGTCAGTTGCACCCACTCGCGGGGAAGCAGTCCGCCGCTCGCCATTCGTGCAGGTCGAGGACGGTGCGCGTCTCGAGCTCCGATTGAAGCGGTGACCGGATAGAGGCGAGTGCGGGCGGCAGCACCCAGACGTAGTGCCCCTGCGCTTCGGCGTGTCTGCCGAGCCCGGTCTCGTTCGCCGCCGTCGGCGCAACCGCGTTGTAGGCGGTGGCGAAGGATTCCGCCGCCGCGGCAGCGCGCCAACGGCTTACCCATGCCCAGCCTTCGCCTTGCCGGCAGCGCAGGTAGTCCTGGCGGTCGCCACGCCAATCCTTCAGCCAAAGCGGCGGCGGGGAGTCCGGCGGCAGACCGCCGTGGTCGAGCAGCAGCTTCCAGATGCCGAAGGCGCCGCGCACGTCGCTGGCCGTCGCTTCGCAGTCCGCTTGCGCTAGGACCGCCGGCGGCAAGCGGATGAAGTCCACGGCGGCTCTGGAAGGCCACAGGATCTGTCGCGTGGAGACCGGTGCGTGGACTGCCAGCGCGGCGAGGCCAATGCGGCCCTTGTCGGCGAGAACCCGCGCCGCCAGGGGCAGGCCGTAGACGCCGGCGAAAGCCGACTCAGATGCCGCGTGCGCATCGGCATCCGCGTAGTAGGTCTCGCGCACCCAATTCCGCAGCTCGCTTGGCGTGGCGCAGTGGGGCAGCAGCCGCCAATGGGCGTCTTCCCGAATCTGCAACTGAAAGCGAATGCCGCCGTAGACGGCGCGACAGGCCAGCGCCAAGTCGGTGTTGTACGCGCGGTTCCTGGCGCAGAACGTCGCCAAGGCGGCGACGTGTTCGGCCAAGAATTGGGCTTCGGCGGGCGCAATAGCGGCTGCGGCCCGGGCGCTGCGCACGCGCTCGAGCCAGTGCGCCAGGCGGGGTGCTTCGGCGGCCTTCGTGGCGCAGACGTGATCGCTCGCGCCGTTCGACGCCGGCGGTTCGGGCAGGTCGCAACCGCGTTGCGGGAAACAGCCGCTCGCAATCCAGTCCTCGTAGTTGGCGAAAGTCTCCGTGCGCGAGCGTGCGATCTCCGCTACGGCGTGATGCAGGCCCGGCGTTGCCACCACGACGTGGCGGCGGCGCGCGAACGCTTTCGGCGCGGTGCCGAGGACGCGGCCGTGAGAGGAGATCGCCGCGGCGATGGTCTGGTACCGCGCCGCGAACTCGCGGGCCGCTTTGCGGCTGCTCCAGCGCGTCAGCCAAATCAACTCGTCGTCGCCGTCCCCAGGACACTCGACGTGGATGAAGCGGTCTCCGCGCCACTGCGCGAGCAGCTCGGGGAACTCGTCGCGTTCGGCATTGCCGTGCTGCGCCAGGAGGCCCCAGATGCCGAGCGCCCCGGCGGTGTTCTCGAGGCGTTGAACGCAGCCACGTTCAGCGAGGGCGGAGCCCAGGATGTCGCTCGGCAAGCGGATGAAGTCCACGGCGGCGGTGCTTTGCGGGCGCAGCACCGCCAACGTCGAGATCGGGGGCGCCCGCAGCCACGCATCGAGTCCGTCGGTGTGCGAACGCATGGCCCGCCGCAGCGCCAGTTCCGGGCCGAAGACGTGCGGCAGCCCCTCGTAGGCCCAGAGGACGTCCGGCTGCCAGTTCCACCAGCGCCGGTGGGTGCGCGCCGCCTGGCGCGGATCGATGCTGCACAGATGAAGACGCCGCTTGGGATCGAAGGTCTGGCCAAGAAGATGGGCGTCGCCTTCCAGCGCCGTGCTCGCCGCCGCCGCCAGATCGCGGTTGTGCCACGGATGCAGGGCGCGCAGGTGTGGATGGTTCTGGAACTGCAGGGCGTGGACGGTTTCGTGGGCGATCGTGACCGCGGACCGGGCGCCTGCTCGCACGAAGAGCACGTTGCGGTTGCGGTCGTAGAGGCCGCTTGGATCGGCCAGCCGGCGATCGGCCTTGCTCGGCGCGGCTTCGCCCTCTGCGCCCTTCGGCGGCGCGCAGTAGACGCCGAGGGCACACCAGCCGGCGCGCCATTGCTCGGCATAGTCCTCTTCCCAAGAGACGCTTCCCACTCCCGGCGTATAGCCGCCCTGAAAGGCCGTCATCGGGCGAACCGCCACTGGTTGCGCGAGCGCGAGACCGCGCATTGCGCAGACTTCCGCCATGATGCGCTCGACCTTCGCGCTCTCGCCGCCGCGCACCGGGAGTGCGAAAACCGCAACGCAGATGCCGGCAAAGGATGCGAAGCGCAAGCAGGCGGCAAGCCGAACGGCCGCGCCGGCAACGCGCCGCGCCCGATTGCGAAGGGAAGACGCCCGTTCCAAAGTCGCCAGCGAGCGGCCCCGGCGCCGGTTTTAGGAAAACGTGAAGTCGGCGGCCGTGGGCCCTTTCGTTTGCTGCCAGAACTCGAGCAGCGTGAAGGGCCAGTTCTGCGTCACCCGGCCATGCTCGTTCTTGTACCAGCTGCTCACGTTCTCCGCGCCCCAGGCCATGTCCTTGTTGCCGGCGTCGATCTTCTCGTTGTAGGCGTCGTGGACGGAAGCGAGGCAGTCCATCGCCTTGTCGCCGCGTTCCATGAGCAGCCGCAGGCAGCCCATGATGTAGCGCACTTCGCACTCGGAGAAGAAGACGATGCTGCCGTTGACGACGATGTTCGTGTTCGGCCCATAGCAGCAGAACAGGTTCGGAAATCCCGGCATGACGATGCCCAGGTAGGCGCGCGGATCGGCGCCCCAGCGCTCGCGCAGTTCCACGCCGTCCTTGCCGTGGATGCGCATGGGAAAGAGGATGCGGCTGGCGTGGAAACCGGTGCCGTAGATGAGCACGTCGGCGTCGATTTGGCGGCCTGATTCGGTCTCGATGCCGTCGGCGTTGATGCGGACGATGGGGTCCGTCACCAGCTCCACGTTGTCGCGCTTCAAGGCGCGGAACCAGTGGCCGTTGTCCACCAGCATGCGCTTGCCGGCCGGCGGATAGTCCGGCACGCACTTGGCGAACAGGTCGGCGTCGTCGCCGACCATCTGCTGCACGTTGGCGGTGAGCATGGCGCGTAGCTGGTCGTTGGCTTCGCTCACCGAGCGCGTCTCGTTCCAGCCGGAGTCGCGCCGCACCATGCCGAGCAGCCCCTCGGCGGTCGTCCAGAACATCCAGAAGCGGAACCACTTGGCGTAGAAGGGCACGTTGTTGAGCAGCCAGTGCTTGGCACTGGAGATGTCGTCGTGGTACTCGGCGCGCGGGGCCACCCACGGCGGGGTGCGCTGGAAGACCGTTACGCGTTCCGCGACTTGGGCGATTTCGGGCACCGTTTGGAAGGCGCTGGCGCCTGTGCCGACGACGGCGATGCGCTTGCCGGCGAGGTCGTGTTCGGCTTTCCAGCGGGCGGTGTGGAAGGCCGGGCCGGCGAAACTCTTCTGGCCCTCGATGTCCGGCAGCTTCGGCCGGTTGAGCTGGCCGACGGCGCTAATCACCGCGTTGGCGCGGAGCGTCTCTTCGCCAGCCGGGCCGTCGACGCGCAACCGCCAAAAGCCGTCGTCGCCGAAGTGCGCCTCGACCACTTCGGTCGAAAAGCGGATGTTCTCGCGCAGGCCGTGTTCGTCCGCAATGCGCCGGAAGTAGTCGAGCAGCACCCGTTGCGGCGAGAAGTGCTGTGGCCAGTCGTGCGGCGCGAAGGAGTAGGAGTAGGTGTGGTTGGGGCTGTCCACGCGGCAACCCGGGTAGCGGTTCTCGAACCATGTGCCGCCGACATCGGCGTTCTTCTCGACGACGGTGTAGGAGATGCCGGCCTGCTGCAGCCGAATGGCGGCGAGCAGCCCGGACATTCCGGCGCCGACGACCAGCACGTGGAACCGGCGCCGCGTCTCGGCTGGCACGCCGTCGAAGGACACGCCATAGGGGTCTTCGTCGAAGATCTTGAGTTCCGACATCAGGAACTCGCCGTAGCTTGGGTCGAGTTCCGTGCCGACGATGAAGTCCACCATCTCCTTCACCAGCGCCGGCGAGGGCTGCGGCAGCTGCGGGAAGCCAGCGTCGCGGTGCGCCTTCAGCGCCTCCAAGGCGCGCTTGCGCACCGCCGCTTGGTCCTCGGGGGAAACGCCGCCTTGGGGATCGCCGAACAGCTGGCTGGTCGGGCGGATGTTGCCGCGGATCAGCGACGTGTCGCCCGTGAGGTGGAGCAGCGCGTTGACGAGCGAAGGAACATGGGCGTCGGCGAGCGCGGCTTCGATGGCGTCGTCCGCCCAGCCGTCGCCTGCGTCTGCCGAGGCAGTCGAGGGCATTGGAATATCCGGGTGGCCAGTTGCGCGGGGATGCTAGCGGAAAACCGCTGGCATGGGCGGTCATGTGCCGCCACGTTGCTTCGGCAGCCCGCGTACACGTCTCGTTTCTAAGGCCCATACGGAAGATGCCTCGCACATATCTGTACGATACTGATTTTCTTGAAAAAAACAGTTGCACAGACGCTCCTCTCTGCCTACTCTACCCGCATGACTGAACCCCGCGCCGTCTACATGGTTTCCCGTCCGCCGCGCCGGCCCGCCAGACGAAGCGGCCGGCGGCAGACGGCCGCGGAGGCAGGCTTTCCCGGCTGCAAGGCCGTGCCCATGACGGCGGCGCAGCTGGCCGCGTTGGAGGACGGCCCGCGCTTCGAGTACTGGGATGCCGAAGGCGGCGTCGCCTGGACGCTGCGGGACGGGCCCACCATCGTCCACGAATACCCCGCGCACAAGCTGCCGGCGCTCCTCGAACGCGTCGCCGATGTTCGAGGGGCCGCCATCGTTTGCGGTGGCGCGATGACATTCTACGAACGCGGGCCGATGGGCGGGTACATCCGCGCCATGGAGGCGGATCAGACGATCTACTTGGATTCCGCCCGAGCGCGGGCCTTGGCGTCGCCAACCATCGTGCTCGGCGCGGATGCGCCGCCGGATGTGGTGCTGGAAGTGGATCACACCACGGATGTGCGGCGGCGAAAGCTCCGCGAATACGAGCGGTGGCGCTTCCCGGAGGTCTGGGTGGAGGTTCCGCCGCCGTGGCAGGGTCGGCGGTCTCGACGCCGCGCCGGTCTGACGATCCATGTGCTGGAAGGGAACGGCACATCCGCCTGCTACCGCGAAGCGGAGGCGAGCAAAGCGTTTCCCGGCTGGACGGCCGCAGAGATTCACTTGGCATTGAACGAGCCGGAGCGATCCGACGCCACCTGGGCCGCGCTTGAGCGAGTCGGCTGCGCCCTGTGCCCGGAAGGCTCGGCGCCCGCGGACATGTCTCCTGTCGGCCGGCGACTGGCGCAAGCGCGCGCTGCCGGGCGTTCCGAAGGCGAGGGCAGCGCCAAAGCCGAAGCGGTGCGAGCCGTGCTGGCGACGCGCGGCATACCGTGTTCGCGCAGCTTGCTGGCGGATGCGCGGCTGACGACGTGCGCCATCGACGACGCCGTCGCTGCGGCCCTCGCGTGTGAAAGCGAGGCCGAGTTCCTCGCTTGGCTGGGCGCCGGCAATAGCTGAAGCATCGCGGATTCGGCGCTTTGGCGGCGTCGATGGGCTGCGCGCATGGTTTAAGATTCGCGCTTTGCGGTTGAGCTCGTAAGGAGCGTGGACGACATGAGCGATTTCGAAGGCAAGGTGGCCATCGTCACGGGCGCCGGCAACGGCTTGGGCAGGAGCCATGCGCTGGCGTTCGCCGAACGCGGCGCCAAGGTGGTGGTGAACGACTTGGGCGGTTCCGTCCACGGCGAAGGCCAGTCGGATGCGGCCGATGCGGTGGTGGCGGAGATCAAGGCCGCTGGCGGCCAGGCCGTGGCCAACAAGGCGTCGGTCTCGGACCGCGACGGTGCCAAGAGCATCGTGGACGACGCCGTGGCGGCTTTCGGAACGGTCGACATCGTCGTCAACAACGCCGGCATCTTGCGCGACAAGTCCTTCAAGAACATGACCCTGGACGAGTTCGACCTGGTGATCGACGTCCACCTGCGCGGCACCGCCTACGTCACGAAGTTCGCATGGCCGATCATGTACGAGAAGAACTGGGGGCGTGTGGTGTTGACCAGCTCCACTTCCGGCATCTTCGGCAACTTCGGCCAAGCCAACTACGGCGCCGCCAAGATGGCCATGCTGGGGCTGATGAACGTCCTTGCCATCGAGGGTGCGTCGCACAACGTGCGCGTGAACTGTCTGGCGCCGGGCGCCGCCACGCGCATGACGGCGAGCGTTCCCGGCTCGACCATCGACATGGCCAATCCGCCGCCGGCAATGAGTCCGGCGCTGGTGACGCCGGCCGTCCTCTACATGTGCAGCGAAGACGCCCCGTCGGCGCACACCATCCACGCCGCCGGCGGACGCTTCTCCCGCTCCCAGACCTACACCAACGAAGGCGTGTCGCTGGGCCTCGAAGCTGGCTACGACGACTTGGCCGGCGCAACCGAGACGGTGGTGGACATGAGCGCGGCAACGCCCTTCGACCCGCTGGCGCGGCGACGGCGCGGCTAGAGCGCGGGCAAGGGCGGGAAAGAGCGAGAGCGCGTTCGGCGGCTCTCGCCTCCTCGCTCGAAGCGCGGAGCGCCGCGCGTTCGGCCGGTGCTGTGCTTCAGTCCGTGCGCTGAGGTTTAGGGACGATAGCTTGGGCCGCTGCCAGGGCCTAGCTGCGTCGCAATCACCCGTTGCGCGTCGTCGATGAAGTCCACCAGCAGCGGCCGGGTGTCGCGCGGATCGATGATCTCTTCGATGCCGAAGGCGTGGGCATTGCGGAAGGGCGAGGAAATCGCCTGCAACCGCGCTTCGATTTCCTGCCGCTTCGCCTCCGGATCTTCCGCGCTCTCGATCTCGCGCTTGTAGGCAATCGCCGCGCCCCCTTCGATGTGCATCGAGCCGCCGTGGGTCGATGGCCAGCAGTAGCGGCGGTACAGCCCCGTGCCGCGCTGGTGCAGGCCGCCGGCGACCCCGTAGAGCTGCCGCAGCACGATGCAGACGTAGGGCGTGCGGCTCTGCGTCAGGGTGGTGACGATGCGCGCTCCGGCGCGCACGATGCCGAGTTCCTCCTGCGGCTTGCCGACGGAGAATCCAGGTTCGTCGGCGAAGTACACCAACGGCAGATGGAAGGTGTCGCAGAGCTCGATGAGGCGGATGGTCTTCTCGCCGGCGGCGATGTCCATCGAGCCGCCGTTGAACTTGGGATGGTTGGCCATGACGCCGACCGGGTGGCCGTTCAGCCGCGCGAGGCCGGTGACCCGCGCTCGCCCGTAGTACGGCCCCATCTCGAAGAAGCTGCCGCGGTCCAGCACGGCGTCGAGGATTTTGCGCGGCTCGTAGATGCGGCGGCGTTCCCGGGGCACGGCGGAAAGCAGCGACTCGTCGCGGCGCTGCGGGTCGTCCGTCGCCTCGGCGACCGGCGGCGCCTCGTAGACGTTCGCCGGCAAATAGGAGAGGAAGCGCCGCACTTGGGCAAGCGCATCGGCTTCGTCTTCCGCCAGATTCATGACGACGCCGTTCTTCACCTGAATGCGCTCGTCGCCAAGCTCCTCCTTGGTGATGGATTGCCCGGTCGCCTGTTCGACCACCTTCGGGCCGGCGACGAACACCTGGCTGGTGCCCCGCACCATGACGTTGAAGTGGCACAGGCACGCCTGCACCGCCGGCAAGCCAGCCACCGAGCCGAGCACCGCGGAGACCACCGGGACGTATTGCATGAGCTCGGCGGAAAGGCCGGTGCCGGAGTTGCCGGGCAGATAGGTGCGCCCCATCTGCTCGAAGGTCCGCACGCTGCCCCCCGTGGCGTCGAGCAGCCGCACGTAGGGAATGCGCGCTTCGAGGGCGAAGCGCTCGGCGAAGCCGCCCTTGTTGCCGACCGCGGCATCGGCGGCGCCGCCGCGAATCGTGAAGTCGCCGCCTGAGAACGCCACCTTGCGACCGTGGACGTGTACCGTCCCCGCCACGGAGTTGGCCGGCTTCAAGCTGGCCACGGCGTCGCCGTCCCAGCTGGCCGTGCCGGCGATGGCGCCGATTTCGTGGAACGTGCCGGGGTCTTCGAGCAGCGCGACCCGTTCCCGAACGGTCAGCCGCCCCCGCGAATGGTGGAAGGCGACGCTCTCCGCACCGCCCATTTCCTGCGCGAAGGCCACCTGCTGCTCGAGCTCGCCGACTTCCTTCTTCCAGCTCATCCTGGCTCCTGTTTGCTTTTTCCGGGCAGCGCCGGTTGGCGCGAGGCGATTCTACCGCGTCCCGTCCGCGCCCTCGTTCAGCGTCGTTGTCGTATGCTTGACGCTGCCCGCAAGCCACGAGTGCGCCGATGCATCCGCTGCAATCCAACTCGCCGCTGATCGTCTACATGGACTTCAAGAGTCCCTACGCCTACTTGGCGAAGGACCCCACGTGGCAGCTGGAGGCCGACTTCGGCATCGAGATCGATTGGCGGCCGCTGACGCTGAACATCCCCAGCTTCCTTGGCTCCGCGAAGGTGGACGCCACCGGTCGCGTGACCGAACAGAACCGCACGCCGCGCCAGTGGCAGGGCGTGCGCTACGCCTACATGGACGCCAAGCGCTACGCGCGGCTGAAGGACATCAAGGTCTACGGCCCGAGGAAGGTATGGGATTCGTCCCTGGCGTCCATCGGCATGTTGTGGACGCGCTCCGACAGAGCCGTGCTGCGACGCTACATGGACGTCGTCTACCACCGCTTCTGGCTGCGCGACATCGACGTCGAGAGCGCCGAGGCGGTGTCCGAAGCGGTGGGCGAAGCAGGCGGCGACGCCGCCGGCTACTTGCGCTACGCGGCCGGCGAAGGGCGCAGCGCCCACGATGCGCTGCAGGAACGGCTGCATCCGTGCGGTGTCTTCGGCGTGCCCACCTACGTGGTCGAAGACGAGATCTTCTTCGGGCGCGAGCACTTGCCGATGGTGCGCTGGCTGCTTGGCGGTCGCGCCGGGCCGCCGCCGGACGTCGCCTACGACCGGTTCGAGTGACGCGATGCGCCCCGACTCGCCCGTGATCGAGTTCGCCTTTGATTTCGCCAGCACGGCGTCGCTCTTGGCGTTGAAGCCGACGTTGGCGCTCGTCGACGACTTGGGCGTTGCCATCGAGTGGCGTCCGTTCCCGACGGAAGCGCCGCGAGGAGTTCCCCAGCCCAAGGAGGGCGAGACCGTCGCCGAACGCCATGCCCGGGTGCGCGCCGAATACCAGGCCGCGGACTTCGCCCGCTATGCAAAGGCGCAAGGGCTGGACGTGCGCCGCGACGCCGTGGGCGTCGATTCCCGTCTCGCCAGCCTCGCCTGCCTGCAAGCCCGCGGCGACGGCGTGGCGCGGGCCTTCGTGGAACAAGTGTTCCGCGAGTTCTGGGGCGGGCGGCTGGATATCGGCGAGCGCGAAGCGTTGAACGCGGCGCTCGCGGAGGTTGGCGGCAAGCCGATGTCCGAAGACTCCGAAGACGCGCTGCAGGCGAAGCACGCTGAAGAGCGGGCCTCCCTCTCCGAACGCGGCGTCCATTCCGTGCCCGCCTATCTGGTCGCGGATCAGCTCTTCCTAGGCCGCCAGCATCTGCCAATGATCCGCTGGCTTCTCGGCGGAAGCGAAGGTCCCGGACCGTTGTAGCCTCGACAGTTCCCCGGCCCCGTTCGATCCCTCAGAGCGCTTCCGCGAACTTCGCCTCGGTGCGGTGGTAGTTCTCCTGGCCCGGGTTCGCCGCCATGATTCCCTTCCACTCGTCGCTGCCGAAGACGTCGCCCATCACGCGATGGCGGGTTTCGACGTCCTCCCAGCGGATGATCCACGTCACCGTCGCCGAGCCGAGATCGTCGAGCGGCTTGCCGCCCACCTGGGCCGGTTCGTCGATGTTGATCCAGAACCCCACCAGGTCGAGGTTGGCGCGGATGTAGGGCAGCGCCTTGTCCACCGCCCATTCCCGGTAGGCGGCCATGGCGCTCGGTTCGTAGTGGTAGTTGCGGATCTCGAAGATCATGGAGGTCTCCAAACAGCGGCAGGTCGGCACACTGTAGTGCCAAAGGGGCTTGTTGAGAAGGAACGCTTAATGCTGGCGACGATTGCGCCTAGCCGAAGAGGCGGAAGTCCTCGACGTTGGCGAACGGAAAGCGTTGCGCGGTCGCCGTGCCGTCCACGCCGAGGAGCCTGCGCAGCGCCTTGTGGACGTGCGCCGGGCGCAGGCGCGTGCCGTGGGCGTCGTCGCGTTCGAGCGTCTGCGGGTTGATTCGCAGTGCGCGATGCAGCGGGTCGGTCTCGCCCAATGCGCGATTCGTCCATGGCTGGCCCTCCTGCATCACCACCACGCTGCCGATGGGCCAGTGGTCCTTGCCGGCGGCGGAGTTGTAGTGGTTGGTGCGTCCGAAGTCCGAGCCCATCACCACGACGAGGCGGTCCGCCACGCCGTGCTGCGCCGCGTATTCCCACAGGAAGTCCACCGCGTCGGTGAGATTGCCGAGCAGCCAGGCGTGGTCGCCGTCGTGGTGGTCGTGGGTGTCGAAGCCCCATTGCCAAAGATCGGCGCTCACCGCGACGCCGGTCTTGAAGGCCAGCACGGCCAACTGCGCTTGACGGCGCAGGGAGCTGTAGTAGGTGGTCGTCTCGCCGGCGTAGCTCGTCGTCTGCTCCAGCTGGTCGTCCGCGGGCAGGGCTGCGGCGAAGGCGCGCAGGCCCTCGGTGGCGAGCGAGGAACGGTAGAACTCCCGCGCTCTCTGTTCCCTAGGCAGGCGTCCGTCGGCGGCCATGGATCGCTCTGCGCGGGCGCGTCCATAGCGCTCCAAGGTCGCCCAGTCGTCGGCGTCGAAGAACGGCGGCTCGTCGGGTTCCCACGACTCTGCCGGGGCGGCGATGCGGCGCACCAGCCCCGGCTCGCCGATGCGCGCGAAACGCACCGCGCCGCCGGTCTCCGAATAGCCGCCGAAGCTCAAGTAGGGCACCGCCAGGCCATTGCCGTGTTCGGCGGCGAGCAGGGCGGTGAGGCTCGGATGACCCTCCGAGGCGCGCCCGCTCCAGTTGTGCACCACCCCGACGGTGTGCGAGTTGGTCTCCGCATCCACGCCGTTGACCACCAGCATCCGCCGATGGTGTTTCTTGAAGAACGCCTCGTTGCGCGCGAACGGGGCGAAGGCGAGGCGGCCGGCCTCCCCGACCTCCTGCGACATCGCCCAGTGGTTGATGGTGCGCTCGCCGCGCACGTTCGGCTTGGGGTCGCAGAAGCTGGTGGGGTCCCAGCCGCCGTCGGCCTGAACGCAGACGAGGAACTTGCCGCGGTGGTCGGCGGCGTGGACGAGCGGCAGGCGAAAGCCGCCGGCCATCGCCCCGGCCGCGACGGCGCCCTTGAGCAGCGCGCGGCGTTTCATAGGTGCAGGTACCGGTAGTCCATCATCAGATGCGCCAGCACCGCCACCCAGGCACGGCCGGCGAAGTGCGGGTCGGAGAGGTCGAGGCTGTCCAGGTACGCGTACGCCCGGGGCCAGTTCCACTGGCGGCACGGCCCGTATTCGCATTCGTGCAAGCCAACGGGGTCGGCAAGCAAGCCGTCCAGAAAGTGGATGTCTTCGTGCCAATGGCACGCCCGATCCATGAACCACGGCTCGCCGGCGCGCTTGCGCTGCCAGACCTCCGTGAACAGGCCGTAGGCGTCGGCGATCTCCTCGTCGTCGATGTCGAGCGCCACGCCCAGCAGCGTGTCGTGCAGTTCCACCAGCTTGCGCTTGATGGCCCGCTCGCCGATTGCGGTGGTCGTCGCCGCTTCCACCACCACATCCAAGAGCGGCGCCTCGTCGCCGTGGAGATCGGCCCAGGCAACCACGCCGAGCGCATATTCGCCGGCTGCCTCGACGGTGATCGGCGCCTCCAGCCAGCCACGGCAGAACAGGGCATGGTGATCGTCTTGCGTGCTGTTGCAATCGTCCGTGGCGGGGATGGACTCCAGTTCAACTGTCTGCACGATCTCGCCGTCGGCGTCGCGCACGTCGAGCCGGTCCAGGAAGAGATTGCGGTCGCCGCTTGGCGTGTAGTGGTCGTTCGGGAACTTCAGGAACACGGTCTTGTCGCCGCACGTCAGATGGCCGCGCAGTGTGTGCTCTGTCTTGGCTGCGCCGACCTCGAAGCGCGCGCCCAACTCGAAGCGCGGCGACACTTCGGGGCCGATGCCGGCGAAGAGCCGCCGTTCGTCGTCCGACAGCAGATAGAACTCGCGCAACACCACCGGGCAGCTTGTCTGGGCGGCGTGCGCCTTGGCGACGCCGGCCATCACCGAGGTCATGTCCCGCGCCCGCGTGGTGATGCCGTCCGAATCGATGCCGCCGTAGAGCAGCCGATAGCCTTCGTCGTCGGTCAAGGCGGCGGTGCGCTGGCGATGCGGCTTTCTGGCCGGGTGACGCCACCTTCCCCACTCGAACCCTGTGAGCGCGGCGGTCTTGCGCGACAGTTCCTCCGGCGTGAGCAGACGCGCCGCGCCGGCGTCGGCGAGCGCCGTCTCTTGCAGGTCGTCGAGACCGTCGGCGGAGCGGGCGCGGAACCACGCGCTGAGCGCCAGTTCGGTCAGCAGATCCTTGACGTTGTACGGCGCGCCGCCGGCGAAGCCGGTGCGCATGCCTCTGGCCAAGCGCTGCACTTCCGCGCGCTGCGCGTTCGCCGCCAGCAACCGCCCGGCGGAGTCCGCATCCGCAGCGTCCGCCGGCGGTTCGGCCACCTCGCGCCCGATCACCGACGGCCACCAGAACTTCACCGTGGCGACGGCGAAACGGTCGTCGGCGACGATGCGGCGGGCGAGCCATGCGAGGCTCGAGTCGCTGTCGGGCAACACCTCGCCGGGGAAGCCCGGGCTGCGCATGTCGCGGTACCAGGTGTCGCCGAGGCGGTATGGATCGGCCACCACCGAGAGCTTCGGCAGACCCTCCCCGCCGTAGCCCGGGTGGGGACGGCCCCAGGCAACGACTTCCACGACGTGGAGGCCGGCGTCTTCGACTGCCAGTTCGAGGTGAACGGCGCATTGATGGCCGCCGTTCCACAGCTGCAGGTAGCCGCGCGTCTGCGGCTCCGTGCCGGGCTCTCCGCACGCGCCCCAAGGGGCGACGGGCGGCGCCGACTCGAACTCGTGGTGCGCCACTTCCAGCCCGTCTTCGTCCAGCACGCGCAAGGTGTCGAGGAAGACGACGCCGTCGTCGCCGGTCTCGTCGTCGTAGAAGTCGTTGCTGTAGGTGAAGCCCACGGTGTGCCGGCCGGCGGCGAGGGGCAGTTCCCAAGCGAGCGTGCTGGGGTTCTCTGCGGACTCGCCGCGCACGGCCTGGGCGCTGTCGGCGGCGTTCTTGTAGAACTCGTCGAGGGCGTCGAGGCCGCCCCATTGGTCGCGGTAGTAGCCGGAGTCGCCGTAGTTCTGGAAGGCCCCGGCCACCGGGTCGAGGGCTTGGTGGCAGACGGTGCAGGCCGGGTTCTTGAGGGTCGGGTTGTCGGTGTCCGCCAAGGCCACGGGATCGGTGGTGCGCGATGCGGACTTCTCGACATCGACGCCCAGGAAGTGCAGGTAGGTCCAGCGCGCCCGGGCGCGATTGCGGTTCGTGGCGGTGGTCGGATAGCGCTGCAGGAACGCCTTGGTGTTCAGCACTCCGGCGTGGGGATGGTCGGTAATCAAGGGGCCGGCATCGACGACGCGCACGCCGATGCCGGGCAGGTACTCGCGCCGATGGCCCAAGCCGTGGCGGTAGTAGCCGACGATGGCGCTCGGCTTGAACTCGTGGACGTCGCCGGGGTCGTCGAAGGCCGTGTCGGCGCCGTACACCCACGCCGCCTCGGGGTTCGCCATGATGTAGTCGGCGGTGAGCACCGTCGTGTACGGCAGGTCGTTCTCCACGACATGCGCGATCAGCTCCAGCGGCGCCCGTGCCGCGCCGTACTGCACGCGCCGGTGCCAGTCGTATGCCGCACGCTCGTCGGTCTGCTTGAGGCGCACGAACTCGTTGTCGTAGCGCACGAAGTAGCCGTCGTTGTCGATGACCGAGAAGCGGGCGAGCTCGCGGTCGGTCAAGAGCCGGTCGTTGCTTGCCCGCAGCAGGAACTCGTGGAAGCCGTCGCCGGCCATCAAGCCGCGCACGGCGCGCCGCAGCGCCTCCGCGCCGCCGCCGTCGAGGGCGGCGTATTCGGCTGCCGTGGGGATGCGTCCGGCGAAGATCAGCGCGGCGCGGCGCAAGGTGCGGCGGGGCGCTTCGAGCCGCACGCCGTCGAAGAGGCCGGAGGTTGACGGCGTCGCAACTGGTTCCTCGCCCAGCCGCGTCAGCAGCCGCGCCATGTGGACGAAGTCCTCGGTGTCCGCGGCAAGCTGCACGCCGCCACCGTGGCCGATGCCTTGGACGCGGTTCAAGAGCAGGGCGGCGGCGTCCGACACGTCGGCGAGGAAGGTCGTGAGCGCCTCGATGTTGAGGGATTGGTGGTCGGCCGAGGCCGAAGCCGGCGTGAAGCGAAGCCGCGCGCCGGCGGCGCGTCCGCCGGCGACGTGGCAGCGCACGCAACGGCTTTGCACGATCTCCGAGACGTGCTCGCCGAAGATGCCGGCGGCCGAGGCGTCCTCTGGCGTCGGGCCGTGGGAGAGGTTCGCGAGTTGCCCGTTGCTCTCAAGCAGATTCAATACCTGCAAGGGCACGGTCGAGGCGATGTCGAAGCGCCAGCTTCCCGCGCCGTCGCCGAGACCACCGCTCAGCCCCGGCCCGTCGCCGGTCTCCAACTGCCAAGCGTCGTAGGTCCGCGCGCTCCGCGCCGGCACTTGGATGCGCGCGACGGCTGCGCGAATGCCGCGGTCGTCTCGCGCGGTCACCGTCACGTCCGCATCCTCGTCATTCCAGTTGACGAGGCGCAGCAGACTGCGGCGCGGCGAGTCCGCGCCGTCGAAGAACAGCATGGAGACGCGGTGCTCACTTGGCAGGTCGGCTGCGGGTTCGGTGACCGCCGGATTCAGATTGGCAAGCTGGCCGTCGGCGTTGCGGAAGTAGGCGCCGGCGCGCCCGTTCAAGGTGGTCGCGAGTTCGAGCCGCCATGCGCCCTCGCCGATGTCGCCGTCCAGACGGTTCGCAAGCTCCGCGGCGTCGAACTGAACCGCTTGCCGCGCCGCGACCGAGAGCCGTACCGCCGCAAGCTGCCGCGCTGTCCGGTCGAAGGCGCGGAATTCAACCGTGCCCGCCGCAGTGGAGTCGTTGACGAAGCGAACGACGCCAACGCCGGCCGACGACTCCGGCGGGAAGTAGGGGATGCGATGCACCCGTTGGCCGCTCTCATGGCGCCACGCCAGCTCCGACGAGGCGTTCTCCAAGCCGCTGGGAACGGGGAGCAAGTGGGCGACGTGAATGGGACGGTTCGCGGAAACGGCGAGCCGCCAATTGCCGCTGCCGTCGCCGAGCGCGCCGTCCAATGCGCCGCCGCCGGAGCGCAGATCGTCCGCGTTCAGTGTCTTGGCCCCTCTTGGCGGGATCGTCGCGCGGACTTCGCCGACACTGGCGGCGCCGTCGTCGTCGACGCCGCGAATCGTCGCCGTGGCCGATTCGTCGCCGGGGTTGACCAAGCGCAGGAGGCTTCCGGCGCCACTTCCCGCGGCGACGTTGAACAGGGCCAGCTTCCGCACCCCATCGCGTTTTGCGACGCGCCCGTCCAAGCTGGCGAGCAGGCCGTCCGCCGAGCACGAAAACGCTGCCGCGCGAATGTCCAAGGAGGACGCGAGCTCGAGCCGCCAGTCTCCTTCGGTGGGCAGACCGACGCCTTGCGCCAATCCCTTCGCTGCGTTCCCGTACTGCAAGTCGTCGACATCTACGGACACGGCCTTGAGGCTGCGGATGGCGAGCTGGACGGGGCCGAACTGCTGGCCAGCGTCGTCGATGGCGACGATGGCCACCTCGCCGGAACGGGCATCGCGGTTCACCACCCGCACGAAGGCGCACGCGCCGGGCGCGGCCGGCAGGAACGCGACGTGGTGCTTTAAGTCGGCTGGACGCGGCGAGACTTGGTTTGTCTCGCCGACGGCCAGAGCACTCGATGCGGGCCGATCGCCAAGCTCGCGCCGAGCCTCGGTGCCGACGGCCCACTCTGGATGGGCTGCCGGGCTGCTCGCTGTTGTTGGCGCCGATCCCTGCCGACGCATCCGGCCGTGCGCGGCGAACCGCGACGCCTCGTATGCCGCGCGGGCGCTCTCGATGTCCGGTTCCGTCGGCGGCGCGTCCTGAACGGCGCCGTTCGCCGTCCCCGCCGCCGACAGCGCGAGGGCCAAAGCCAATGCCGCCAGACCCCCGCGCAAATCCACCGGAACCGTGCGGACGCTGGCGACGGGGAATGACATGGCAGCGTCAGAACGGCTTGGCGCGGGTCAGGGTGTCGTCCCAGCGCCGCTCGGCCAAGAAGCGGATGGCGCTGGCGTGGGCCGAAGGCGTGGCGATGCGCGTCAACACTTCCGCGGCGATGGCGCCGACGTAGCCGTTGCGGTCGCCGAGGGCGGCCGCAGCGATGCGTTCGATGGCGTCGACGTGTTCGCCGGCGTGAAGCGCGTTCAGGAGTGCCAGCGCGGCGTTCATCCGCACTTGGTCTTCGGCCGCCCAGCCGCGCGTCACTTGCGGTTCCTGCCAGGCCGGATTCGTCCGCGTCAGCAGGCGTTCGATCTTCGGCAGCGCCGGCCCGATCGACTCGCCGATTGCGCCCAGGGCATCGAGCGCTTGGCGCGCCACTTGGCTGTGCGGGCTGTCAAGTGCGGCGGCGAGCTTCGGCGTCGCGCGCTTCGCGGCAGGCCCGATTTCCCCTAGGGCGAAGGCGGCGTTGATCTGCATCCACGGGTCTTCGCTGGCGAGCAGGTCTTCGAGGGCGGGAACGGCATCGGCGCCGCACGCCGCCAGCGCGTAGGCGGCGTCTTCCATGACTACTGCGCGCTCGTTCCAGCGCCGTGGCCAGCCGCGGATGTCGTCCCGGGGAATCGACCGCCCGCTCTCGTCCACGGCCAATGCGCGTTCGTGCCGGCCCTTGCCGGCGTGGGCAAGCAGCGCATCGACCAGCGCCTGCACGTCGCCGCATTCCGCAGCGCGGTAGATGCTCTGCAGGCGTGTTGCCTGATCAGCGCTGTCGAAGCCGGCCACCTCCGCCGATGAAGAGACGGAACCGGAAGCGCGAGCCGCCGGCGCTCCGCGCATCCAATGCCAAACATGGCCCCACGCCGCCGGCGCGTCGTATTCGGCGAGGCAGTGCTTCGGCTTGCGCCAATCCGCCTCGGCGTTGCGCCAGGCCGGCGCGTCCGCATGGCGCGTGCGGGCGAACACGAACTTCACCATGTAGCGCGTCCGTTCCGTGCGGTTGGGAAAGCCGGCGTGGACCATGTCGAAGTGCAGCAGAAAGAACGTGCCGGCCGGCACGTCGTCGAGAATCACGCCGGAGGGCGCGACCGGATTGGCGTAGAGGTGGCTGCCGGCTTGGATGCGCGTCGGCCCCATGGCGACCGGCGTGTCGTGCGGAAAGTAGAAGCCGATTAGATAGCGGGGCAGGTGATGGCGCGCCCGGGAGAGGGGACTCTGCGCGTCCTGATGCCAGCCGGAGCCGGCCCGGGAGCCTTTGCCCATCGGCGGCGCGTTCGTCTCGGCGGTGAGCGCCGCGTCGACTTCGCCCACCGGCGTGCTGCTGTGAACGGCGCGGTGCGGATGCAGGTAGTAGTCGGGCCCGGCGATGGACGCCACGGCGCCGCGCACCACCGGGCAGTTCAAGACCTGGTGCATCTGCGGGACGCGCGAGAGGATGTTGTTGCCGTACCACGACTCCTCCTCGATCACCCGGCGCAGCGTCGCGTCGATCTCCTCGTGCAAAATGAGAGGCACGTCCGGCGTCAAGCGCAGGAAGCCGTTGCCGATGAACTCGCGCACCTGTTCGTCGTTCAAGAGCTTGGCGCTGTTCAAGGTCGCGTCGTTCATGGCGCACAGCCCAACGCTTGCTCGAAGGCGCTGTCGGCGGCGGCGAGAAGACGCGCCTTCGTTTCGGCATAGGCCACCGGGTCCAAAGTCGCCAAGTCGTCGAGAAACGGCTTGGCGGCTTGGCGCAGATCCGCGCCGGCCGGATAGACGCGGTGCGCCAGGCCGCACTCGCCGGCGGCGTCGCCGTCCATCGTCTTGCCGAGGTAGGCGACCGTGCCGACGAGGGCTTGATCGACCAGGCGCGGCAGCTTGTAGCTCCAGCCCTCGGCGGCCCACAGCGCGCGATGAATGCGGGGATCGCCGTAGTTCACGTCCGCGGTCGCAAGGCGGAAGTCGCAAGAGAGGCTGTAGTCGTAGCCGGAGCCCAGGGCATGGCCGTGCAGCAGCGCCACCGTCGGCTTCGGGAAGGCGCGCAGAGCGGCGGCGGATTCCAGCAGCAGCACCGGCCCGATGCCGACGTCCAAGTCCACGCGCCGCTTGGCGACGGGATCGTTCGCGCTGGCGGAGCGCGCCGCGGCCAAGTCGTCGCCGGCGCAGAAGGCGCGCCCGTTGCCGCACAGAACCAGCACCCGCACGGCGTCGTCCTCGGCGGCTTCGGCGATGGCCAGCCCGATGCGCTGGTGCTGATCGAGGTCCAGCGCGTTCAGCTTGCGCGGGCGGTTCAGGACGAGGTGGCGCACGGCGACGTCGTCCTCGATCAGCAGCGCGTCTTCGTCGCTCATCGCACCGTCACCGGCCCTTGAACTGCGGCGGGCGGCGCTCGCGCCAGGCCTTTGCGCCTTCGAGCCGGTCTTCGATGACGTGGGTTTGGCGAACGCCGAGCGAATGCACCATGGCGGCGTCGAAGCCCATGTCGAGCTGCGGCAGCACTTGCAGCTTGTGGACCTCCCACGAGCGCGTGGGCAACGCCGCGATGTCCGCGGCCAGCGCATCGGCGCGGGCCTGGAACTCGGCGTCGGATGCGACCTCGTGTACCAGACGGATGCGCTGCGCTTCGGCGCCGTCGAGCATCTCGCCGAGCAGCAGGATGCGCATGGCCTGGGAGAGGCCGATCAGCCGTGGCAGCAGATAGGCGATGCCGGTCGCCGCGGCGCGCCCTTGGCGAATGCGCGGGTCGCCGATGCTTGCGCTGGCGGATGCCAAGCGGATGTCGCAGATGCAGGCGAGATCGAGCGCGAGGCCATGCACCTTGCCGTGGAGGAGCGCCAGAGTCGGCTTCATGAACCCGCGCAGGGCGCGGATCGCGTCCTGTTCCGGCAGCGGCCCAGGGCCGTGCGACCCGCTTGGACGGCGCGCCGCCAACCGCGCCGGCCACTCGCCCATCTCCGGCCAGGCGTCGCCGTCGCTTCGGCAGTCGAGCGCCAGCAGGCGCACGCCGTCGTCCTCTGCGGCTTCGGCGACGGCTTGGCGCAGCGCCTCCAAGGCCGGGTAGTCGATCGGCGCGCCGTCGAAGCCGAGACGGGCGATGCCATCTGCGAGGTGCGACGTCAGCATGGGCGCGAGTGGTGGCGGGCGTTGGCCATTGCCGCATCATAACCGCAAGGCGCTATGCTCCGCGTCATGTCCTCCGCGCCTGCCAGCATCGACGGCTGCACCACCGTGCCGGCGCTGTTTCGTCGCCGCGTGCAGCAACACGGCGCCGGCAAGGTGGCCTTGCGCGCCAAGGACTTCGGCATCTGGAACGAATACGCCTGGGCGGACTGGGGCGAGCAGGCGCGGCTGGTGGGCAACGGCCTGCTGGCGCTGGGGCTCGAGCGCGGCGACGTGTGCTCGGTGGCCGCCGAAGTCGTCAAGGAGTGGCTGTTCGCCGACCTCGGCGTCATCTGCGCCGGCGGCGTGACCAACGGCGTCTATCCGACGGATTCCGCCGCGCAGGTGGAATACCTCATCAACGACAGCGGCACGCGCTTCTACTTCGCCGAGGACGAAGAGCAGCTGGACAAGGTGCTGGTGGTGCGCGAGCGCACGCCGACGCTCGCCAAGGTGATCGTCTTCGACATGGAAGGGCTGCGCAATTTCGAAGACCCGATGTGCATGTCCTTCGAGGCGCTGCTTGATCTCGGGCGCGACTACGCCGAGACGCATCCCCAGGCCTGGGACGAGCAGATCGACCTGGCGCGGCCCGAGGATCTGATGATCCTCACCTACACCTCGGGCACCACCGGGCCGCCCAAGGGGGCGATGATCTCCCAAGGCAACATGATGTTCATGATGGCCACGCTTGCGGACTGCTACGGCATCGGCAGCGCCGACGAGCAGCTTGGCTTCCTGCCCATTGCCCACGTGGCCGGGCGCATGTTCTACGTCTTCTCGGTGATTCAGGCGTCCTCGACGGTGAACCTGGTGGAGAACCCGGAGACGATGGCCCAGGACATCCAGGAGGTCTCGCCGACCGTGCATTTCGCCGTGCCGCGGGTGTGGGAGAAGCAGTTCTCGACGGTGCAGATCAAGCTCAAGGAGGCGACGGCGCTGGGGCGTCTCGCCTACCGCGCGGCGATGGCCCTCGGCGAGCGCCGCGCCGCCTTGCTGAAGTCGGCGCGCCCGCTGCCGCTCCTGCTGCGCGCCACCGCTGGCTGCGCCGATGCGCTGGTGCTGAAGAACATCCGCCGTCTGCTCGGCATCGACGAGTGCCGCTGGCTCGCCACCGCCGCCGCGCCCATCGCGCCGGAGCTCATCGAATGGTTCTGGGCACTCGGCAAGCCCATGTACGAATGCTACGGGCAGACCGAATGCACCGGCATCGCAACGGCCAATCTGCCCGGCGACTTCCGCATCGGCAGCGTCGGCAAGGCCGCCGAGGGCGTGGAGGTGGCGCTTGCCGAGCGCGACGAGATCGTCATCCGCAGCCCAGGCGTCATCCAAGGCTACTGGAACCAGCCGGAGAAGACCGCCGACACCATCCGCCAAGGCTGGCTGCACACCGGCGACGTGGGCCGCATCGACGACGACGGCTTCGTCTACGTGGTGGACCGCATGAAGGACATCATCATCACCGCCGGCGGCAAGAACATCACGCCCAGCGAAATCGAGAACCAGCTCAAGTTCTCGCCCTACATCACCGACGCCGTGGTGGTGGGCGATCGGCGCGCCTATCTCACCTGCCTGGTCATGATCGACCACGACAACGTCACCAAGTACGCCCAGGACAACGACGTGCCCTTCACCAACTACACGAGCCTGTGCCATGCGCAGGAGGTGCAGGACCTCGTCAACGGCGAGATCGAGCGCGTGAACGCCCGGTTCGCCCGCGTGGAGACGATCAAGAAGTTCCGCCTGATCGACCAGCTGCTCGACCCGGAAGACGACGAACTGACGCCCACCCAAAAGCTCAAGCGCAAGGTGGTGAACGAGAAGTACGGGGAGCTGATCGAGGGCATGTACCGAGGCTGATGCCGCTTGCCGCCGGCGCTCGGCTCCGGCAGAGTGTGCAGCCTGTCGCGATTCATGGCACCTGGCCAGAACCCAGCAGCATTCCCAATGGCAACGCGTGAAAGCGCCGCCCCCCGACGCTGAACGGCAGCACATCCTGCCCGCCGAAGAACAGAACTCCTCGCTCGAACGTGTCGCCGGCGGACTCGGCCAACGCGGCGAGACCCAGGAAGTCTTCCTTGCGGACGCTTGCCGACGCCTTCACTTCCACGCCGATGATGCGCGAGTCGCCGTGTTCCATGACGATGTCCACCTCGCGCTTGCGCTTGTCCCTGAAGTGCCACAGGTCGACTTCCTCCTCGGCCCAGGCGTTGTGCTTGCAGAACTCCATGCAGACCAGGCTCTCGAGCAGGCCGCCGTAGTGCGGGCTTGCCAACAGCTGCCGTTCGCCGCGCAGTCCAAGCAGATGGCAGGCCAGCCCGGTGTCGACATAGTGGAGCTTGGGCATGCGCGTTGCCTGGCGCTTGGCTCGGCCCTTGGGCCATGCCGGCAGACGGCGAACGATGTGCATGAGTTCCAGCACTTCGACGTAGCGCTTGCTTAGGCGGTCGTCGAGTTCGAGGTCGTTGGCGGTGTTCGCGTACTTCAGCAGGTTGCCGCTGACGCCAGCCAACCACGGCGCCAGGGCGCGCAGTTTCGAGAGGTAGTCGCCGCGGGCGGCGTGCAAGGTCTCGAAGTCCTTGTAGAGCCGGCCGTCCATGTACGAGCGGAACCACGCCTGCTTGCCGCGTCGGCTTTTGCTCTGCACCTCGGGATAGCCGCCGCGCAGCACCAAGCTGGCGATTTCCTCCCGTGTCGTCGGGGTGGTTGGCGCGCTGGTGAAGTCGCCGGCCCACAGATGGTCGACGAGATTCAGCGGCTGGCCGCGGAGTTCCGCAATCGCCAGCGGCAGCAGTTCCAGCCGCGCCATGTGGCCGGGCAACGATTCCTGCGTGCGCGCGGAACCGGTGAGCAGGAACTTGCCCCTCTCGTGCGGCTCGAGTTTGTCCGAGGTCTCCTTGATGGCGGCGATCAGGGTCGGCGCGTACTGGAACTCGTCGAGGACCGCGGATCTGCGCCCCAGCAATTGGACGAAGCCGTGGGGATCGGTTTGCGCGGAAGCCAAGGCCGATTGATCGTCCAGCGTGATGTATTCCATTTCCAAGTCGCGGGCGACCAGGCGGGCGAGCGTCGTCTTCCCGGCCTGCCGCGGCCCGGCCAAATAGACGATGCGGAACTCGCCGAGCAGCTCTTCGAGGACGGGCTGTGAGACGTTGGCGAACACTTACCCAAATTTGTCGCACACCCGTCACTGCACGGCACGGCGCTGGTCGGCGCGCTGTCTCTCCACGGCGAGCGCGATGGATTTCGATGCCAGTGCGTGCGCGTCGCGCAGCAGCCCTTCCAAATCTTCGTCGATGTCGTAGGCATTGAGGAGCCGCTGCGCGGCGTCTGGCATGTTCACGCCTGCAGCGAGCCTGGCGCACAGGCCGTCCAAGACCAACTTGGCTTCCGCCACGTCGAGCTGACGCAGATGATCCGGCCAAGACGACGCCAGAGCCGTCGCCAGCAGGTGGCGGGATGCCTCGCCCGAGGGGTGGGCGGAGAGCACGGCGTTGTCGGCGGTGACGAGAAGGCCGGAGTTCCGCCCGAAGTGGGCGGTGGCGACCGCGTTCACCTCGAAGTGGTCGATGCTGCGCATGTTGTTGGTGATGATGATGTCGGCGCCGAACGCCAACCCTTGCGCGATGATCTCCGCGTCGGGGCTTCGGGCGATCTCTCCCACTTCGTTGAGGGACGGGAAGCACCGCAGGTTGAACCGCCTCAAGAACTCGGCGGCGGCGTCCTGCTGATCGTCGCTCAGTTCCACCAAGAGGTAGGGGGAGTCGGGCGATTGGATTGCGCGATCCCACGTCTCCGCTTGGATGTTCCGGTCCTTGTGTCGCTTGTCGCGTTGCGCCAAGGACGATGCCGTGAGTTCCTTGTAGACCCGAGGGAGAACGACGGTCCGGCAGTCGGCCTGCTCGAGCCACAGCGTCATCAGACGCCGAGGCGTGGGCTTGGCGAGCATGTTGGTGTCGAAGGCGATGCTGTCGTCCATTGCCCGACTCGCTTGCGACCGCCTCAGCGTTCCGTTGAATCGGGCGTCTCGTCGCGTCCGTCCCGCAGAGCGCGGTTGAGCTCGCGCATTTGGTGCCGGCGCCACGACGATGGCCGTGGCTGATCCTCCGAAGGCGGCACGAACGGGTGCGCGATTTCGTCGATGGGCACGGTGCAGTGATAGGTGGCGCGGGCGAGCCCGCGCAGGCCTTCCTTGTTCGTCGGATAGCCCACGACAGTCTCCGTCGGCAGCGAGACGCCGTGGAGTATAGCGCCCCAAAACGTCGCTCTCCCGCAGGTGACGCGGCAACGCGGCAACGCTCGTGCCTCGCCATGACGCCGCTGGCTGACAGGCCCGTTCCGCGCTTGGAGCGCAGGGGAGTTCGGCGCGGCTATTGGCGGGCGGTCGGTGGGGACGTGGCGCTTGCTGGCGCGTCCGCGTTCGGCGTCGCGTTGCCGAGGGTGCTGCGCCAGCCGCGGGACGGGTTGTGGGGCCAGTGGAACTCGACCTGCACCTCGAAGCGCACCGTCGTGGCGAAGCCGAGGGCGTCGGTGGCGACGAGGGTGATCCGCGCCGTGCCTTCGCTGGCCGGCTCGGGCTGCACCAGCAAGACGGCGCCGACGATGCGCGCCGTCGCGATGGAGGCGTCCGACGACGATGCGGCCCACGCCATGCCGTCGGGAGCGTCGCCGGGGGCGACCAGCGAGGCGAGCGGGAGGCGCAGGGAGTCGCCGGCGGCGAGCGGTTCCGGGGCGGGCGCTGCCAGCGGCCGCGGCGGGCGGTGGAAGAGGATCAGGGGGGTGCCCGGAACGGTCTCGAAGCCGCGGAAGCAGGGCGTTCCGTTGCACTGCGTCGTCGGCAATGGCGGGGCGTCGGCGCGGAGGGCCAGGGGCGATCCGGGGGGCTGGGCCGCCGTGAACGTCGTGCCCGTGGTCTCGCCGGCGGCGACTGCCACGGCGGCGGGCAGGGCGGTCTCGGCGGCGGGCGTTGGGGCGGCAGCCAGCGTCGCCGCCAGCGGGAACGGGGCGCCGAGGGCGGCGCGGGCGGAGATCGTCGCCGGGCCGGGCGTCCAGGGGGCGGCGTCGGTGCGAACCAGTTCCAGCGCCAGTCCGAAGGGGGTGCCTGGGTTGTCTTCGACGGAGACTTCGCGCAGGCGGCGGAGGCCGGCGAACAGGGCGGGCGGCAGGGCTTCGAGGGCGTTGGCGGAGAGGTCGAGGCTTTCCAGGCGCGGCGCGTGCGAGAGCAGGCCGGCGGGCAGCGCGGCGAGCGCGTTGCCGCGCAGGCCGAGGCGTTCGAGGCCGGCGAGGCCCAGCAGGTCGTTCCCGCGCAGGGCGTCGATGCCGCGGGCATTCAGGTCCAGCGCCGGGATGCGGGCGAGGTCGGCGGGGCGCGGCCAGCGGCAGTCGCGCCAGCCGCGCGCCAGCGCGTCGCGCACGGCCGGCGTGCGGTCGCAGACGCCCTCCTGGATCGTGGCCGTCGCCCGGGCGCGGCGCGAGAGGCCGACGTTCGCGGTCTGCGGTTCGTCGAGGGCGACGACGAAGCGTTCCCGCGCCGGCTCGATGTCGGCGTCGTCGACGACGGCGATCTCGATGTCCGCGGCGGTTTCGCCCGCCGGGATCGTCGCTGCGCCCGCGCTCTCGTAGTCGCTGGCGTCCGCGTCGGGCGTCGCGGGGTCGTCGTCGGGGGCGATGCGCCAGGAGACGGCGAGGGGTTCGGCGAGCGGCCGGCCCAGGGTCGCCGTCAGGACGATTGCGCCGCCCTCCGGCGCCGCGGCGTCGCCGGACAGGGACAGCAGGGCGCCGACCGCGACGTCGAACGTTGCCGTGGCGCCCAGGCCCTCGGGGTCGGTCGCGGTGACCGTGACCGTCGCTTCGCCCGGGCGGACGCCGCGGACGCGCAGCCCGCCGGAGGTCGCGCGAACCGAGACGGCGGCGCCGTCGGAGGACGCCGCGTAGCGCAGGCGGTCGCCGTTCGGGTCCTCGAAGGCCGCGTCGAGGCCGACCGTCCGCGTCTCGCCGACGTCGAGTTCCAAGTCCGGCAGTTCCTCCGCCAGGTGCGGCGGGGCGTTGACGGGCTCCGCCACTTCCCCCGCCGCGGCGGCGGAGGCCGCGCCGTCCTGCCCGTCGGCCACCGCCACCACGCGCACTTCGTAGCCGCCCGGCGCAAGGCCGTCGAGTTCGATCCGCGTCGCGGTCGTCTCCTCCTGCCGCGACGAGGACCATTCCTGCCCGGCGAGGCGCCACTGCACCTTGTACGAGGCGGCGCCGGCGGCGGCCGTCCAGGTGACCAGCAGGCCGGTCGCGGTGGCTTCGGCGCGCACCTCGGTCGGGACGTCGCCGGCCGGCGGCGGCGCGTCGTCGTCGTTCACCGCCACTTCGACGCTCGGGACGGCGAGGGTCGCCGGGTAGCCGGCGGCGGCGCAGGCCGTCGTGACCGCGTGGCGGAGAGTGGCGCGGTCGTCGGCGCCGTCGTCGTCCTGCTCCGCGGTGACCGTCACGGTCTGCGGCGCGTTCCAGTCGTCGGGGGTGAAAGTCAGCGTCGTCGGCTCCGGGGTCACGTCCGGGTTGCCGCTCGTGACGGAGACGCCCACGCCGTTGGTGCAGCCCGTGGGGCGGGTGTCCAGGACCAGCGTGTACGTTCCCTGGTTCGCGTCGTCCGCGCCCGGGTCTTCGTCGAGGGACAGGCTCGTTCGGGAGACGACCACGGCCGGCGCGGTGGGGGTCACCGGCAGCGAACCGCTCGCGACGTCGCTGGCGCCGGAGTGGGCCGCGGCCAGCACGGTCACCGACAGCGTGGCGGCGGCGTCGACGTCGTAGCCGGCGCCGGTGGCCAGCGTCAGCGTGGCGACGGCGGTTCCCGCGGCGCCGCCCGACACGCTGGCGATGGAGAGGCCGGGGATCGTCGGCGTGGTCGCCAGCTGGAAGCTCGACGCGGAGACGCCGCTGGCGTACGTCACGCCGATGAGCGTGACCGTGAGCGACGCGCCGTGCAGGTTCGCCTCGGCGAGGGGCGAGGGGCTGGAGGCGAGGGACGCGCCGGCGGTCACCGTGACCGTGAACGTCAGCGCGGCGCGGTCGGTCGGGGCGGTGTTGGCGTCCAGGTCGATCGCGGTGACGGTCACCGTCACCGCGCCGGAGGTGGCCGCGTCCGGCGTTCCGCAGACCTCCCTCGCCTCGGTGCCCGGACAGCCCGGCGTGTCCATGCCGGTGGCGTCGAAGACGAGGCCGCTCGGCAGGTTGGCGGCGGCGTAGCCCAGGGTGCCGTTGCCGCCGCTGGCGGCGGGAACCGCGAACTCCGTGATCGCCGCGCCGGCGGGGAAGGTCTTGGCGCTGACGGACGCCATGCCGAACGTCGGCGCGGTGTCGGCCGCCACGCCGTAGGCGAACGACAGGGTGGCGCGGTCGCCCGGGGCCATGTTGGTGTCCGCGTCGTCCGCCGTGATGGTGACCGTGCCCGTGCCGGCGACGGAGGGCGTACCGCAGACCTCCCGCGCTTCGCTGCCCGTGCAGCCGGGCGTGTCCGACCCGGTGGCGTCGAACACGAGGCCCGTGGGCAGGCCGGAGGCCGCGTAGGTGATCGCGCCGTTGCCGCCGCTGGCCGCCGGAACCACGAAGTCGGCGATGGCCGTGTTGAGGATGAACGCCTTCTCCGGCACCGCGCCGCTGCCGAAGGACGGCGGGGCGTCCGACGACACGGTGATCGTGAACGTCAGCGTGTCGCGGTCGCCGGCGCCCAGGTTCGAGTCCGAGTCGCGCGCCGTGACGGTGACGGTCGTGGGGCCGCCGATGGCGGTCGGGGTGCCGCAGACCTCCCGCGCCTCCGTGCCCGTGCAGCCGGGCGTGTCCGACCCGGTGGCGTCGAACACCAGGCCCGTGGGCAGGCCGGAGGCCGTGTAGACGATGGCGCCGTTGCCGCCGCTGGCGGCGGGAACCGTGAACTCGGCGATGGCGGTGTTCACGGCGAAGACCGCGTCGGAGACGGAGCCCATGCCGAAGTCCGGCGCGGCGTCCGTCTCCACCGTGACGGAGAACGTCAGCAGGCCGCGGTCGCCGGCGGCCATGTTGGCGTCGCCGTCCTGCGCGGTGATGGTCACCGTCGCCGCCGCGGCTGCGGTGGTCGGCGTGCCGCACACCCGCCGCGCCTGGCTGCCCGGGCAGCCGGGCGAGTCCGACCCGGTGGCGTCGAAGCGCAGCCCGTCCGGCAGGTTCGAGGCGTCGTACGTGATGGTTCCGTTTCCGCCGCTGGCGGCCGGCACGGTGAACTCGTCGATGGCCTGGCCGACGACGAAGGTCCTGGCCGTGACGGAGCCGCTGCCGAAGGTGGGGACGGCGTTCGCGGCCACGGTGACGCTGAACGTCAGCGTGGCGCGGTCCGTGTTCATCGTGTTGCCGTCCGAGTCGCGCGCGGCGATGGTGACGGTGACGGCGGAGGCGGCGGTGGTGGGGGTGCCGCAGATCTCCCGCGCCTCGGTGCCCGGGCAGCCGTTGGTGTCCGTGCCGGTGGCGTCGAAGACGAGGCCCGCCGGCAGGCCGGAGGCCGCGTACACGATGGTTCCGTTGCCGCCGCTGGCGGCGGGAACCTGGAACTCGTCGATGGCGGAGCTGGCGACGTAGGTCCTGGCGGTGACGGAACCCATGCCGAAGGACGGCGCGGTGTCCGCGTCCACGGCGATGGTGAACGTCAGCATGCCCTGGTCGCTCGATGCCATGTTGGCGTCCGCGTCGTCGGCGGTGATGGTGACGGTCCGGGCCGCGCCGGCCGTGGTGGGGGTGCCGCAGATCTCGCGCGCCTCCGTGCCCGTGCAGCCGGGCGTGTCCGTGCCCGTGGCGTCGAACACGAGGCCGTCGGGCAGGTTGGCGGCGGCGTAGGTGATCGCGCCGTTGCCGCCGCTGGCGGCCGGCACGGTGAAGTCCGTGATGGCCTGGCCGGCGATGTACGTCTTGTTGGAGACGGAGCCGCTGCCGAAGGAGGGCGCGGTGTCCAGAACGTTCACCGTGACGGAGAAGGTCAGGCTGGCGCGATCCGTGTTCATGGTGTTGGAGTCCGCGTCCCTCGCGGTGATGGTCACCGTCTGGGCGCCGGCCGTGGCCGTGGTGGGCGTGCCGCAGATTTCCCGCGCCTCCGTGCCCGGGCAGCCGGGCGAGTCCGTGCCGGTGGCGTCGAAGCGGAGGCCGTCCGGCAGGTTCGAGGCGGCGTAGGTGATCGCGCCGTTGCCGCCGCTGGCGGCGGGCACCGTGAAGTCGGTGATGGCGGCGCCGGCGGTGAAGGTCTTGGCGGTGACGGAGCCGCTGCCGAAGGACGGGGCGGAGTCGGTGCCGCGGATGGTGACGGTGGCGGAGGAAGGAGTGCCGATGGAGACGGTTCCGGTGCTGTCAGACGTGATGCTGTCTAGAGTGACCCGCACCGTTTCGTCGCCTTCCTGCACGCCATCGCTCCTAACCATAAATGCGTTAGTAGCCTGTAAGAATGAAACAAATGTATTAGGGAGCAACGATGTGGTCGAGATGTTCAAGTCACTGGTGTTCCACGCATCGCCGCTTCCAGACTGGCTAACGCTCACAATGAAACTGCCCGTAACGCCGCTCAACGTTGAAGTGAAGGTAATCGTGTCCCCTTCATCGACTTGAAGGCCGGGCCAGGTGGTGTCCCGGTCGCCGTTGCGGTTGCCGCTGGTGCCGCAGTTGGCCGGGGTGCCGGCACAGTTGCCGGCCACGGAGATGGTGAGGGTCTGCGCCGCGGCCGGCCCAGACGCCAGCGCGGCCAAGGCAAGGACGAGGGCGGCAAGCGCGGTGCGAAGGCGGGCGGCCCTGCCGCCGCAGGTCAGGGAGCGGCGGCTACCTCCGCCACGCCCGTTTTCGGGGGGGGGGGGGGGCTCACAAACACGCCTCCCTGGCGGCGTTCCGCGGTGCCGCCGGCCTCGACATTCGGCCCAATTCGGCCCGCGTGTTCCGCCATCTCAAGCATCGCGGAAGATTAACACGCGAGGCGTCTTCGCAGCAGGTTCGCGCCTTCGTCGAAGGTTCGGCGCCTGTGGACTACGAACCCAAGGACCGGCGGCGCGCTACGCCTTCGCGCAGAAGACGGCGGCGAAGTTCGACTGCCACCTGCTCGGGCGCGCCGACCGGGGCTGCGCGCGGGCGTACAGCGGGCGTACATCGGCAAGGTGCGGATTCTCGCCGGCGCAGACCAGCCGGCTGCTCAAGCAGCACGCGGAGACCGGCTCATTGGACATTACTGCGCTTCCTTTGCGGGCGCGTTCTCGGTATGTTCGCCGGCCATGCGGCAACCACCCATGGGGGACGACGTTGGACGACAACGCAGGCGGCATCTTTCAATCCATCCGCTTCTGGCAGGGCTGGGCCGTTCTCGGCACCGCGGCGGCGCTCTTCGCCTACATCGCCAATGCGGAACTGGTCGTGGGCGGGCACACGCCGGACTACGTGGCGGTCATCGGCGACGAAGCCGCGCCGCTGTGGGTGGCGAGCGCGGACCTGCGCGGCAGCACCATGCATGTGCGGGCCGAGGCGGCGAAGGGGCCGGGCGAAGGCGAGCAGCACGTGCTGTGGATTTCCGGGCCAGCCCCGCAGCGCTTGGGCGCTTTGCCGGTGGATCGGGCGCGCAGTGCGCTGCGGCTCACCGACACCTCGGCGGCGCTGCTGCGCTTCGGCAGAACGCTGGCCGTCAGCGTGGAAGCGAAGGACGCCCCGGCCGAAGCGCCGCCGGCCGAGTGGGCCCACGTGGCGAGCGTCAATCGTCTGTAGCCTGCGACGCCTGCGGTTTCGACGCGAAGGCGCCGACACGCTGGCGCGGCAGCTCAAGCCATGCAAGTCGCCATCGTCGGGGCCGGCAACTTCGGCACCGCCATCGCCAACATCGTCGCCCGGGGCGGCATCGGCGTGTGCTTGTGGATGCGCGACGAGGCGCAGCTCGCGGACATCCGCGAGCATGGCGAGAACCGGCGCTATCTCCCTGGCCATCCGTTGGCGGAGCAGGTGACGCCAACGGCCGACTTGGCCGCGGCTGTCGGCGGCAGCCAGCTGGTGTTCGTGACGGTGCCGAGTGCGTCCTTCCGGGAAGTCGCCACCGAGCTCGGCGCCGTGACGCAGCCGGCGACGGGCGTCGTCAGCGCCACCAAGGGCATCGACTCGAGCGGCTTTCAACTGATGAGCCAGATCCTCGAGCAGGCGCTGCCGAAAGCCCGCATCGGCGTCATCAGCGGCCCGAATCTCGCCGAGGAAATGGCCGATGGGCGCTTCGCCGGCACGGTGGTCGCCAGCCGCCACGAGAGTTTGTGCGCGACCGTGCAGGAGGTGCTCAAGAGCCCGACGTTCCGCGTCTACGCCAGTTCGGACGTGTACGGCGTGGAGCTTGGCGGCGCGTTGAAGAACATCTACGCCATCGTCTGCGGCTTGGCCACGGCGATCGGCGTGGGCCAGAACGCCCTGGCCATGCTGGTGACGCGCAGCCTGGCGGAGATGGGGCGCTTCGCCGTGGCGCTCGGCGCCAATCCGCTGACGTTCCTGGGCTTGGCGGGAGTAGGGGACTTGTTCGCCACCTGCACGTCGCCGCTGTCGCGCAACTTTCAGCTTGGCGCGAAGCTCGCCGAGGGGGCGAGCCTGGCGGACGCGATGGCGGACCTCGGCAAGCTCGCCGAGGGCGTGAACACGGTGCGCGTGGTGTGCGCGAAGAGCGCCGAACTCGGCGTCTACATGCCGCTGGCCGACGCCCTCCACCGTCTGCTCTTCGACGACGCGGACTTGAACCGCGTGATTTCGGACTTGATGACCAGCGAGCAGCGCGCGGACGTCGAGTTCGCTGCGCCGGTGCCGTGGCGCAAGCAGGATGGCGACGGGCGATGAGGGCGCCGGCTCTCCGACAGGTTGCGCAACGCGGGCTGGCGGCTGCCTTCTTGGGCGTCGGGGTGCCGATCGCGGCTGGCGCGGGCGATGTCGAAGGATCGGAGGATCCCGCGTCTCTGCCGCGCTTTCCGGGCGCGACGATCGTCGCCTTCGTGCCCGAGGCCGGACCGCGCAGCTACGATTTCGTCACCGGCCGGGTGGATCGCGCCCGCCGCGATTTGCGGGTGGACCGCGGCGAGCGCGTGACGGCGACGCTGCTGCGGGTCACCTACCGCGCGCCGGAAGGATCGCGCCTCGACGAGGTGGCGGCCCACTATGCCGAAGCCGTCGCCGCGCTCGGCGCCGATGTCGTCTTCAACTGCCGCGGTCGGGACTGCGGACGCAGCACGGTTTGGGCGAACGACGTGTTCGGCGTGAAGGAGCTGGTGGCGCCGGACTCGGCCCAGTTCTACTTGGCGGCAAGGGCCGAGGATGCCCTGTACGCCGTCTACGTCGTGCAGCGCGGCAATCGACGCAACTATGCCCACGTGGATGTCGCCCGCGTGGAGAACCGCCCGCGCCCAGCCAACGCCGCTGCGGACGGCCTCGCGGACGCCCTCGCTCGCCAAGGCTACGCGGTGCTACCGAATGTGGAGCCGAGCGCGGCCGGCGAACTCTCCCCGGCGTCTTTGGATGCGCTCGAATCGGCGATTGGCCAGCTGGACTCCTTGGCCGGCCGCGCCATCTACGTCGTCTGCCACATCGCGGGGGAAGCGCAGGCGGCGCTGCGGCTCTCGCGCAAGTGCGCAGCCGATGCAGCGAACAGAATGCTTGCGGCGGGCTTGGATGCGCGACCGTTCGGCGCCGGTTCAATGCTGCCCCGCAGCGCCGAGAGCGGCCGCCGCATCGAACTGGTTCTGCCGTCGGCGCAGTGATCCATGCCGCGTCGCGGCAACCGGAAGCGCCGAAGCCCCGACGGCCGCGAGGCCGAGCCTGATTTGGTCGAGGACTTCGCGCGCCGACTCGCCCTCGCCGGCGTCGTCTTCGGCCACGGCACGGACAATGCCCGCGACGAGGCGCACCGGCTGCTCGCGGATGCCGACGCGGGCGAGAGCGGAGCGCGCGATCCGGAGGCGCTCCTGAAACGCCGCATCGCCGAGCGTCTGCCCTTGCCCTACCTGACGCGCACGGCGTGGTTCGGCGGCTTGCCCTTCGACGTCGAACCCGGCGTGATGATCCCGCGATCCCCAATGGCGGAAGTGCTCGGCAACCGCATTCGGCCTTGGCTCGCCGACGAACCGCGGCGAATCCTCGACCTGTGCTGCGGCTGCGGCGCCATCGGCATTCTGGCTGCGCTGACGTTCCCCGGCGCGACTGTGGACTTGGCGGACGTCGATTCCCGCGCATTGGCGTGCGCGCGCCGCAACGCCGCCCGGCACGGCGTGGCCGACCGCGTGCGGCTGGTGCAGTCGGACCTCTTCGCCGGCCTCGGCGAACGCCGCTACGACGCCATTCTCTGCAACCCGCCGTACGTGCCGACCGCCGAACTCGACGCGGCCCCGCCGGAGTTCCGCCACGAGCCGCGTCTCGGCCTGCACGGCGGCGCCGATGGACTGGACATCTGGCGGCGCATCGTCGCTGCGCTGGACTCGCGCCTCGCCCAAGGTGGCGTGCTCGTCGGCGAAATCGGCAACGGCAGCGCGGCATTTGCCGCCGCCTTCCCGCAGCTCGGAGCGCATTGGCTGGAGCTGGAACACGCGGAGCCCCAAGCCGACGGCAGCTTCGGCGTCTTCGTCGCCATTCGACGTCGGGAACTTGCTGTTGCAAGAGAACTATCAAATTGATAGTTTTCCAAGCATGGACGCCACCAACGACAACGTGATCGCGCTCCATGGCAGCCGGCCGTGGTTGCAGCGAACCGTCCAAGAGCGTGCCCGGAGTTCGGGCAATGTCGTCGTCGTTCGCCACGCGCAAGAGCGAATGACGCTGCGCGACATTGCGCTGGACGAGGTGCTCCGCGTCCTGCGCTGCGGAATGTGCCAGGAAGATCCGCAGCCGGGGCATGGCAGCGACTGGCGCGCGAAGATGGTTGGCACGGCCACCGGCCGAGAAATCGTGGTCGTGGTCGCGGTGTCGTCGGCGGACGAGTTGGTTGTCGTGGTCACCGTCTGGCTTGCAGGCGACGAAGACCTCGGCAACGCGGGCGAAGGAGGAGCATAGGATGACGCCGAAGTGGGTTATTCAACCGCTGACCAGCGCCGAAGAAGCAAATGGCACTGGCTGGCACCATTACACCGAGTGCGGTCTGGACAACGTTTGGCTGGATGGCGGCGTAAAGCACCACAAGACCGCCTATGGGCCGGGCGTGTCGATTGACGACGTGGACGGCCTCGACGCCGTGATCGCGAATTGGATCGTGGAACGCAAGAGCTATTGGAGCGGCCGAGAGCTGCGCTTCCTGCGCAAGCGGCTGGACCTCTCCCAGAAGGGGCTTGCCGATCTGCTCGGCTATTCGGACCAGCAAGTTCGACGCTGGGAGAAGGGGGAGGCCGAGATGCCCAGCCCCGCCTCTCGGCTGTTGCGCCTGCTCGTACGGGAGTGGGAGACCAAGGCGCAAGACCGCGCGCCGGAGTTCATGTACACGCTGCTTGAACACGCGGTTGAAGCAGACGGCCTCAAGGTCGTGTCTTCCGGCTAGCCGCGGGGCAAACGTGGGGCAAACATGGTCAGTGGCGGGCATCGTTCCGCCACTGACCGTTTCGTGCTTGCGCGGGCACTGCGGTAGGCTTCCTTCATGGCCGGCAACACCTTCGGGCAGGCGTTCACGCTCACCACGTTCGGCGAGAGCCACGGGCCGGCGCTCGGCGCGGTCGTGGACGGCTGCCCGCCGGGCTTGGCCCTTGAAGCGGCGGACTTGCAGCGGGATCTGGATCGTCGCCGTCCGGGGCAGTCCAAGTACACCACCCAGCGCCGCGAACCGGATGCGGTGCGCATCCTCTCGGGCGTCTTCGAGGGCGTCACCACGGGCACGCCAATCGGCCTCGCCATCGACAACGTGGATCAGCGCCCACGCGACTACGGCGCCATCAAGGATCAGTTCCGCCCAGCGCACGCGGACTTCACCTACCACGCCAAGTACGGGCGACGCGACTACCGCGGTGGCGGGCGCGCCTCGGCGCGGGAAACCGCGATGCGCGTGGCCGCCGGGGCGATTGCCCGCAAGTACCTGGCGGCACACGCCGGGGTCTCCATTCGCGGCTATCTGGCGCAGATCGGCGAGCGCGAACTGGCCGTGGTGGATTTGGATTCGGTAGACGACAACCCGTTCTTCTGCCCCGACCCCGACGCAACGGACGACATCGCGGCGCACATCGACGCGCTGCGGCGCGACGGCGATTCCATCGGCGCCAAGGTGACCGTGGTAGCGAGCAACGTGCCGGTGGGATTGGGCGAGCCCGTGTTCGGCAAGCTCGACGCCGAGCTTGCCGCGGCGCTCATGGGCATCAACGCCGTCAAGGGCGTGGAATTCGGCGCCGGCTTCGGCGCCGTGCGGCAGCGCGGCAGCGAGCACCGCGACGAACGCGACCGCAACGGCTTCCTCTCCAACAACGCCGGCGGCCTGCTCGGCGGCATCTCCTCCGGCCAGGACATCGTGGCCAGCATCGCCCTCAAGCCAACGTCCAGCATCGTGAAGCCGGGCCGCAGCATCGACGTGCATGGCGACGAAGTGACGGTGGCCACCAAAGGCCGCCACGACCCCTGCGTCGGCATCCGCGCCGTACCCATCGCCGAAGCCATGACGGCGCTCGTGCTGATGGACCACCTGCTGCGCGACCGGGGGCAGATTCCGCGCTGAGCTCAAGGCAAATGGTTGGAAACGCGTAGGAGGCAGGGGAGACCATCAGAAGTTCAGGCATGAGGACTTCCGAGAACATGTGACGGTGCCGCACCCGGTGAAGGACATTCCAAAGGGAACGCTTCAGAACATCCGCAAACAGGCGGGCTTGACGGCGGCTCAGGGCTAGGTTGACACGAAGGACATCCGCGATGCTGTATCCAGTCTACGTCCATCAAGACGGTGCCGGCCCCCTTGGCGTCACCGTGCCGGATTTCCCAGGCTGCTTCTCCAGCGCAGCTTGCTGGGGCGATCTGAAGCGAAACGTCCAAGAGGCGATCGAGGTGCATTGCGAGGGCGAGGACATGTCGGTTCCTGTGCCAAGCGACTTGGCGGATTTGCTTGAAAACCCCGACTACCGCAATGGCCATTGGGTCGTAGTCGACATTGACGTGGCTGCGCTTCGCTCAACACGTCAACTCCGTCGCGACGCAAGCCCCGGCATCCTTGAACGACTTCGTCGACGCGGTAGAACGGGTGCAAGAAGGCAGCGGTTTGAAGGAGATCAAATGCGCCCTCGCTGAGCCCGTGTTCGGCAAGCTCGACGCCCAGCTTGCGGCGGCGCTCATGGGCATCAACGCGACCGCAGCGGCTTCCTCTCCAACAACGCCGGCGGCCTGCTCGGCGGCATCTCCTTCGGCCAGGACATCGTCGCCAGCATCGCCCTCAAGCCCACCTCGAGCATCGTGAAGCCGGACCGCAAGGTGGACGTGCATGGCGACGAAGTGACGGTGGCCACCAAAGGCCGCCACGACCCCTGCGTCGGCATCCGCGCCGTGCCCATCGCCGAGGCCATGACCGCGCTCGTGCTGATGGACCACCTGCTGCGCGACCGGGGGCAGATTCCGCGCTGAGCTACGGCGGATGTGCCGGGAACACGGCTTGGAAGTAGCTGCGCCCTTCGTCGAATTCGAAGCGCGGCGTGGGCGAGCCGTTTTGCGCCATCGCCGCGTAGATCTTCGGCAGGCCCGAGAGCCGCCCTTCCGCCAATCCCAACTCCTTCAAGAACTCGCCGATGCGTCGATTGCGCGCCTGGACGGCGTGATTCGCCTTCGCGCCCGGCAGCAGGTGCGCCGGCTCGATGCCGGGCACAGGGCCGGGATAGCTGATGACCGCCACATGGTCGGGGAAGACGTAGACCTTGGTGGGTTCCAGCTGGTCGATGTCGTAGCTGCGGTGGTAGAGCGCGTTCATCAATGCCTCGCGCAGGGCGGCGATGGGGTAGGCGCTCCAAGTGCGGGCGTAGATGCTGTCGCGCTGCTTCTGCAGGTGCGTGGCGGAGAGATTCTCGAGATGCGCGAGGCAGTCCCTCGCCTGGTCGAGAAGGCTGCCTCGGAACACGCGCTCTTCCTGCACGTCGCCGGCCGGGCCGTCCGGGAACTGCACGACCTCGATCTTCGCGCATGGGAACCACTCCGCCGGATCGTTGGAGAAGCACAGGAGGCCGATGTTGCGGGGCACATCGTCGCCGTTGATGCGCGTCACCAGCCGCAGGCGGCGATAGATCTCGCGCACATCGGGTTCTTCGAGCAGGCCGCTGCGCACGTCGTGCAGGAACTCGCGCACTTTCGCTTCGCGCATGTCTTCCACCCGCGCCTGTCGGGCCGGGCGGTCGTCCCACGGCACGCGGGCGGTCTGATCGATCAGGCCGCGCAGCATGGTGCCGCGCTGCTCCGCGTCCACCGTCTCGCTGCCTAGGCGAACCCAGTAGCGGGGCGCCTCCGCCTTGCGCTTTCCTCTGGCAGCCTGGGCGGGCGCGCGATGCGGGCGCGTGTCGCTTGCCGGCGCCCAAACGACCAACACCAATCGATCGTCGACGAGTTCGGGCGAGAGGACCGGCGCATAGGGCGGATCGAATCGGTTGCAGTTGCCGCGGATCCACTTCTGCGCCGCGTCGACGTCTTCGGCGGAGAGACCCGCTGGCGGGATCGCGCCACGGCCGTCGCGCTCGGCAACGCCAATCACGACGTAGCCGCCGTTGAGGTTGTGGTAGTCGTTGGCGAACGCGCAGATCGTCCGCAGCACCTGCGGGCCGGTGACCCGAGCATCCCAGGACGCCTTGAACTCCACCCGCTCGGACTCGACGCCCTGGCAATAGAGCAGATCGCGGACATTGACGGGGAGAATGGAGAGGGGCATGGCACAGCAAGACCGCCGGCAGAGCAAGACCCAACCTATTACGTCTCGGCAGGTCGGTCAATGTCGCCTCGGCATCCGGGAGGGTTGGGCCGCTGCGAACAAAGGCGAACCGAGAAGCGGTTTTGCGCGTGGCATGGCCGCGGAACGCGCCCAGACGCTGCCCACGGGTGCAGCCTGCCCGTCCAAACTCTGTGCGCCCCTGCACGGGGCGGCTGGCTTCAGAGCGCTATGGGATGGTGGGTGGTGGCGCCGGAATCGTCCGCTGGACGTCAGTGGGGACGCATTGGAACAGGAAGGTCCACCTGTTGTGGGGAACACCGCTGTAGTACGTCGTCAGGTCTTCCCATCGCGTGCTCACATACTCGGCGCTGCGTCCGTACTTGCCACAACGCAAGGCGGCTTCCGCGTTCACAGCGTCTAGCTGCTCTTGCGGGAGTCGCCGCTTGGAAGAATCGGCGATGATCTCGACGTCTTCCTCGTCTATGCGAGTGGTGGCGACCACGGGTTGAATGGCACACCCAACGACAGCCGCCAGCGTGAGGCAGAGCGCGACAATGGCAGCGAGCTTCAATGGGGCTCCGTCGCGGTGCAGGTTCATGGAATCCCTCGGCAAACGGCGAAGCGGAACATACTGCCCTTTCGAATGCTGTCAAGGGCGTTGGCCCGCTGGTCACGACTGGCACAGGTGCGCCTGAGAGCGTGCGGCGAATTCGGCGTCCATCGCTACACTTCCGCACCACGAACGTGGGGCGGGTGGTTGCGCCGCCTGTGCTACGGTCTGCCTGCGGGGAAGGAGAGGAGCGCAACGGATTTCGGGCATGAAGCGCATCGTATTCACGCACCCCGCCTACGAGCGAGACAGGACGGTCAAGGTCGGCTGGTCTTGGCCAACGCTTTTCTTCGGCCACTGGGTGCCCCTGTTCCGGGGAAACCTCAAGTGGTTCGCAATCATGCTCTGCTGCCAGTTCGCGGTCGGGCTGGTAGGCATGGCAGTGTTGCCGGACTCCTTGGGTGGCCTGAGGTGGTCCTGTTTCGTGAGGCAGTTCGAGGGCTTGGTTAAGGTGTACTCCCTGGTGTTGAGTCCCTCGAGCGCAAGGCATTCTTGCGGCTTGCCGAGCGACCGTCAAGGCCGATTCGCTGCCATGTTCGGCGGCTTTCCCGTTGCCGATGCCCGTGTCTTTGCAAGACCTTCCCAACTCCCGACTTCGCAGCTGCCAGCCAAGGCTCGAAGGCCCCGGCGTCCTCGGCCGCATCTCCCAGCCGCATGGCTGGTCGCCTTTCGTCCGCCGGGCCGAGGCGAACCGCCGGAGGCGGGTTGGTCGGATTTTCCGAGCGGAGGGAGCGGAGCGACCGGAGTCCGGAAAATCCGGCGCGGCGTTCGCCGCGCCGGGGCGGCCGGCCGGTCATGCCGCCTCCGCGAAGGCGCCGCCGTAGGCTTCCGCCGGAGTTCGGCCGCCCAGCGAGAAGTGAGGACGCGATCCGTTGTAGAAGCGCATCCAACGGGCGATCACGCGCTCCGCCTCGAAGCCGTCGGCCAGGTCGTGGAGGTACACCGCCTCGTACTTCAGCGAACGCCACAGCCGCTCGATGAACACGTTGTCCATGCACCGGCCCCGGCCGTCCATCGAGCACCGCGCCCCCGACTCCAGCACCCGCCCGGTGAACGCCAGGCTGGTGAACTGCGCCCCCTGGTCGGTGTTGAAGATGCCGGGCGCCGCGCCGCCGCCGAGCGCGTCCTCCAGCGCCTCGACGCAGAACGCCGCGTCCATCGTGTTCGACAGCCGCCACGACAGCACGAACCGCGTCGCCCAGTCCATCACCGCCACCAGATACAGGAAGCCGGAGCGCACGGGGATGTAGGTGATGTCCGCGCACCAGACCTGGTCCGGGCGCTCCACGGCCACGCCGCGCAGCAGGTACGGATGCACCTGGTGCTCGGCGCTCGGCGCACTCGTGCGCGGCTTCGGGTAGACGGCGTCCACGCCCATCAGCCGCATCAGGCGGCGCACCCGGCGCCGACCGGCAACGACGCCCTCCCGCCGCAGATGCATCGACATCCGCCGGCTGCCGTAGAACGGACACTCCATGTACAACTCGTCGATGCGCCGCATCAGCTCCAGGTTCGCCGCGCTCTCGCCAGCCGGCTCGCGGTACAGCGACGCCCGACCGACCGCCAGCAGCTCGCACTGCCGGCTCAGGCTCAGCGGGCCGTCGCGCTCCACCATCGCCAGGCGCTCCGGGCGGCTCAGTGCGCCAACCCGCGCCGAAAAAAATCCCGTTCCATCGTCAGCTCCCCGATCTTCGCGTACAGCTCCTTCGCCAGCGCCTCGTCCGCGCCCGACTTCCGGCTCGACGCGAACACCTCGCCCAGGCCCTCCACCGCCTGCTTCTTCCACATGCCCACCTGGTTCGGATGCACTCCGTGCTTCGCCGCCAGCTCCTGGATCGTCCGATCTCCGCGCAGCGCTTCCAGCGCCACCCGCTTCTTGAAGTCCGCCGTGAACCGGCGCCTCTTCGCTGTCATTCCATGCCTCCTTCAAGGCGTGGAATACACCTTAACCGACTGCCTCAAAAAGCAGGACCAGCTCAGCCTGCATCTGGAACCGCTGGATAGAGCGTGGTTGTCCCAGATTCCGCTGGGGTTCTGGTTCGCGGCTATCTTCAACGAGAACCACCGTGTTTGGCTGCAATCGAAGGGCTGGACCCGGAAAGGGGAGCTTCCACCCCCACCGGAGAACGGAGCATGAACACACTCACCATCACCGCTGCTGGCTGTGCGGCGGCACGAAGGACACAACGAAGGAGCAGAACAATGACATCTCCCACGCAAGAGAACTGCTCGCTAAGCGCGGCGCAGCGGGCATCGCTGGCGAACGCACACATGGACGCTGAGGTTGAACTGGCGCTCGAAGACCCGGAGTATCGCCAATCCCTCCATGAGGACGCCGCGGCGGCCGACGCGGACATGGCGTCCTACTACAACACCCTGTTCGCCAAGGTCAGCAAGCGCGAACAGGAACGCGAGCAGCGATCCGTTACGCCCACAGCGGCCCCACATCATGCCGCGCACCCGATGGCGGCTGCGGGCAGCACGCGCTGAGCCCACGCTTGTTGGCGCGAACGCGCAGATCGTCTGCAGCACCTGCGGGCCGGTGGTCCCAGCACCCATGACGCCTTGAACTCCACCCGTTCGGACTCGACGACTCGCGGACTCGCTATACTTCGCAGCGAGTTGCTCGCGCCCCGCCGAGGGGCAGGAGGCCGTGCGGTGGCTGGGCGCACCGTCTACGACAAGATTTGGGATGCGCATGCCGTGGCGGAGCGCGACGACGGCATGACGCTCCTCTATATTGACCGCCATCTGCTGCACGAAGTGACGTCGCCGCAGGCATTCGAGGGGCTGGCGCTTGCCGGGCGCGAACCGTGGCGGCGCGGCGCGAACTTGGCGACTCCGGACCACAACGTGCCGACCACCAATCGCGCCGCTGGCATCGACGGCATTGCCGATCCGGTGGCCAAGGCGCAGGTGGAGGCGCTGGACGAGAACTGCAAGCGATTCGCCATTCGGCAGTTCGAGATGACGGATGTTCGCCAAGGCATCGTCCACGTAATCGGCCCAGAGCAGGGCGCGACGCTGCCGGGAACGACCATCGTGTGCGGCGATTCCCACACCTCCACCCACGGCGCCTTCGCCGCGTTGGCGCAGGGCATCGGCACCTCGGAGGTCGAACACGTGCTGGCCACCCAATGCCTGGCGCAGCGCAAGAGCCGCAACATGCGGGTTCAAGTGGAAGGCGCGTTGAGCGCCGGCGTCGGTGCCAAGGACTTGGCGCTTGCCATCATCCGCGCCATCGGCACGGCCGGCGCCACCGGCCATGCCATCGAGTACGCGGGGCCGGCCGTGCGGGCGCTCTCCATGGAAGGGCGCATGACGCTGTGCAACATGTCCATCGAGGCCGGCGCACGCAATGGCCTCGTGGCGGTGGACGACGCCACCATTGACTACGTGCGCGGGCGTCCCTTCGCGCCGACGGGGGCGCTCTGGGAGCAGGCCGAGGCAGCGTGGCGAACCTTGGTTTCGGACGCTGATGCCGTCTTCGACCAGCAGGCGACTTTGGACGCGGCAACGGTGCCGCCGCAAGTGACCTGGGGCACCTCGCCGGAACTGGTGCTTGGCGTGGACGAATCGGTGCCGTCGCCGAAAGACTTCGACGACGCGGCCAAGCGCGAGTTGTGCGAGCGGGCGCTGGCGTACATGGACTTGACGCCCGGCACGCCCATCGCCGCCGTGCCGGTGGATCGCGTCTTCATCGGCTCCTGCACCAACGGGCGCATCGAGGACTTCCGCGCCGCGGCGAAGATTCTCGACGGGCGCAAGGTCGCCTCCGGCGTCACCCAGGCGATGGCCGTGCCGGGTTCCGGGCTGGTGAAGCAGCAGGCCGAGGAGGAGGGCATCGACGCCGTGTTCAAGAGCGCCGGCTTCGAGTGGCGCGATCCGGGCTGCTCCATGTGCCTGGCGATGAACGACGACCGGCTCCTGCCCGGCGAGCGCTGCGCGGCCACCTCCAACCGCAATTTCGAGGGGCGCCAAGGCTATCGCGGCCGCACCCACTTGGTGAGTCCGGCGATGGCCGCTGCGGCTGCCGTGGCCGGGCGCTTCGCGGACGTGCGGGAGATGCTCTGATGCGCCCCTTCGAGCGCCACACCGGGGTCGTCGTGCCGCTGGACCGCGCCAACGTAGACACCGACCAGATCATCCCCAAGCAGTTCCTGAAGTCCATCCGCCGCACCGGTTTCGGCGACAACCTGTTCGACGCCTGGCGCTATCTGGACGAAGGCGACATCGGCATGAACGCCAACGAACGGCGCATCAACCACGATTTCGTGCTCAACCAGCCGCCCTACGCCGAGGGCAGCATCCTGCTCGCGCGGCGCAACTTCGGCTGCGGCTCCAGCCGCGAACACGCCGTGTGGGCGCTTCTGGAACACGGCTTTCGCTGCGTGATCGCGCCGAGCTTCGCCGACATCTTCTTCACCAACGCGCAGAAGAACGGCCTCTTGCTGGTGGCGCTGGAAGAAGCGGCGGTGGCGGAGCTGTTCGCCAGAGTCGAAGCGAATCCGGGCTGCGAGTTGACGGTCGATCTGCCGAACCAGCGCATCGCTGGCAACGGCTTCGCCGTCGAGTTCGCCATCGAGCCGGAGCGCAAGCGCCTGCTGGCGGAGGGACTGGACGACATCGGCATGACCCTGCACCACGCCGCGGCGATTCGGGCCTTCGAGGCGGAACACCGCCGCCGATCGCCCTGGGTCTTCTGACTCGGCGGCGAGCCTGGTCTTGCCACGCTGCGACGATTGAGGAGGACACCGGCGTGACCCATCGCGTGCTCGTCATTCCCGGCGACGGCATCGGCGCGGAGATCATGCCGCACGCCCTGCGCGTACTCGACGCCCTCGGCTTGGACTTCGCGTTCTCCCACGCCGACGCCGGCGGCTGCGCCATCGATAAGCACGGCGTGCCGCTGCCGCCGGAAACGCTGGACGCGGCGCGCGCCGCCGATGCCGTGCTGCTCGGCGCCGTAGGCGGCCCGCAATGGGATGCGCTGCCGATGGACAAGCGCCCGGAGAAGGGCCTGCTCGGCTTGCGTTCCGGCCTCGACCTGTTCGCCAACCTGCGCCCGGCGCTGCTCTTCGCGCCGCTTGCGGAAGCGTCGTCGCTGAAGGCCGAATTGGTGGCCGGCCTGGACATCCTGATCGTGCGCGAGCTCACCGGCGGCATCTATTTCGGCGAACCACGCGGCGTCACGATTGACAACGGCGGTCGGCGCGGCTTCAACACCTACGTCTACGACGAGCGCGAAATCGCCCGCATCGCCCGCGTGGCCTTCGACCTGGCGGCGAAGCGCAACGGCCGGCTCGCGTCCGTGGACAAGGCCAACGTGCTGGAAGTCACGCAGCTATGGCGCGACGTGGTGACCGAAGTCCACGCCGACTACCCCCACGTGGAACTCGAGCACCTCTACGTGGACAACGCCGCCATGCAGCTGGTGCGCCGCCCGAAGCAGTTCGACGTGGTGGTGACCGGCAACATGTTCGGTGACATCCTCTCGGACGTGGCCGCCATGCTCACCGGCTCCCTCGGCATGCTCCCCTCGGCCTCCCTGAACGCGAACGGGCAGGGCATGTACGAGCCGGTCCACGGCACCGCCCCGGACATCGCCGGCAAAGACGTCGCCAACCCGCTCGCCACCATCCTCTCGGCGGCAATGATGCTGCGCTACAGCTTGAACGAAGCGCCGGCAGCCGAGCGCGTGGAACGCGCCGTCGACGCCGTATTGAACCAAGGCATCCGCACGGCGGACATCCTCGGCGACGACGCCCAGGGCAATCTGCGGCAAGTGGGCACGACGGAGATGGCGAACGCGGTGATCGCGGCGCTTGGCTAGCCCCGGGCAGTGGGCAAACAAAAAGGCAACGCATGGAAAAGGTCAACGTGGCCATCGTCGGCGCCACTGGCGCGGTCGGCGAGGCGATGCGCGAGATTCTCGCCGAGCGGGGATTCCCGCTCGGCGAAGTCCACCTGCTCGCCAGCGAGCGCTCGGTGGGCAAGCGGTTGCCGGTGGGCAGCAAGTCGGTCGCCGTGCAGCTGCTCGACGACTTCGACTTCGGGAACACGCAGATCGCGCTCTTTTCGGCTGGCGGCGCCGTCTCCGCCGACCATGCGCCGCGGGCGGCCGAGGCGGGCGCGGTGGTCATCGACAACACCTCGAAGTTCCGCATGGAAGAGGGCATTCCGCTGGTGGTGCCGGAAGTGAACGGCGGGCGCATCGCCGACGGCATCGGGCCGAACATCATCGCCAATCCCAACTGCTCCACCATTCAGATGGCGGTCGCCTTGAAGCCGATCTACGATGCCGTGGGAATCGAACGCATCAACGTCGCCACCTACCAGGCGGTCTCCGGCGCCGGCATGTCCGGCGTGCGCGAACTGGCCAGCCAGACGGCCAATCTGCTGAACGCCAAGCCGCTCGACGACTTTGAGGCGCATCCCGCGCAGATCGCCTTCAACGCCATCGCCCACGCCTGGGAAATCGGCGACAACGGCTATTCGGTGGAGGAGATGAAGATGGTCAACGAGACCAGGAAGATCTTCGAGGACGACGCGATTCGGGTGAATCCGACGTGCGTGCGCGTGCCGGTCTTCTACGGGCATTCGGAAGCCCTGCACATCGAGACCGAGGCGCCGCTGTCGGCGCTCGACGCCACCGAGCTGCTGAGCCGCGCGCCCGGCGTGATGGTGATCGACGATCCCGCCGCCAGTCCGACGGCGGTCGATCACGGCGCCAACAGCGATGCGGTGTTCGTCGGCCGCATCCGCGAAGACTTGAGCTTCGAGCGCGGCCTCAATCTCTGGGTGGTGTCGGACAACGTCCGCAAAGGCGCAGCGCTGAACAGCATTCAGATCGCCGAAGCGGTGCGCGAACTCATCTAGTGGCCTGTCAAGCTCAGGACTGGGCCTTTCCACAGTGGCGCGGGACACCGTGAGCAGCATCATCCAGCGCGCCGGCGCGATGCTCGAGCGCTATGCCGAAGCGATGGCGGCGACCCGGGCGCATCTCGACGAGCGCTTCGCGGCGGCCGTGGAACTCGTGGCCGGCTTGGACTCCATCCTCATCGTCACCGGCCTCGGCAAGAGCGGCTTGGTGGCGCAGAAGGCCGCGGCGACGCTCTCCAGCACCGGCACCCAGGCGGCTTTCGTGCATCCGGTGGAGGCGCTGCACGGCGATTTGGGCATCGTTCGTCCGGGTGCCGCCATGCTGGCGCTCTCGAAGAGCGGCGGCAACGTGGAGACGATCGAATTCGCGCGGCAATTCAAGGCGGTGGCGCTTGGCCAGGTGGTCTCCATCACGCAACCGCGTTCGCAGCTTGCCGAGGTGGCGGACATCGCCTTGGACATCCCGGCGCTCTCGGAGATCGACGAGTTCGACTTGGCGCCCACGACCAGCGCCGTGACGACGATGGCCATGTGCGACGTGCTCGCCATCCTCGTGCAGCAGTCCAAGGGGCTGACGGATCGCGATTTCGCCCGCTTCCACCCAAGCGGCACGCTGGGGCGACGGCTGCTGCTCTCGGTGGCCGAGGTGATGATCCAGGGCGATGCCTTGCCGGTGGTGGGCGGCGGCCAGCGCTTCGCGGACCTCGTCTACGAGATCTCCTCCAAGGGCATCGGCATGGTGGTGCTGGTGGACGATGGCGGCGGGCATGTGGGCGTGGTGACTGACGCCGACATCCGCCGCCTGCTGCTTCGGGGCGAGCATGTGAGCGAGCTGACCGTCGCCGAGTGCTTTGCCCGCAGCCGTCGCGGGGCCGAGAGCTCGGCGCCGCCGGAAGTCCACGGCTCCTCCACGCCGCAAGCGCTTGCCTTCGACTGTCTGCGGCAAATGCAGGAGAACGAGATCACGCACCTGGTCATTCTCGACGGCAAGCGCCCCGTGGGCGTGGTGCGACTGCAGGATCTGGTCGCCGCGGGCATCTGACTCGCGGCGGACAGCGCGCCTGAGCATCTTCAGAGCGCTCGAATTCAGGCCCTCACGCCGAGCCGTTCACACATCGTTCTTGCCTCCCGCGAGCGTCGCGGGATGGTCGATGTCTGCAATTCGTGTGCGAGATCGTCCATTCGAGGCCCCTTGCCCTGCCCATGCCCCTATCGTGCGCATCCCTTTGGCCGGAATAGGGGTTTGGGATGCAACAGATTGGATGGCTGCGCGCCTTCGGGCTGGCGCTTCTGGTGTGGATTGGCGGCATGGTCGCCGGCTACGCGCTCGTGGACTGGGCCAGCGGTCTTCCCGCCGCGGACTTGATCGATGCCTTGGCCGAGATGCCCGCCGCCGCGCAAAGCGCCGAGGCGGAGGGCGGTTCGCCCTCGGAAGGCGGCGCACCGGCAGATGCGCGCCCCGAGCAGGCGAAGACCGGCTGGGACCTGTTCCTCTTCATCTGGAGCCGCAACGTCTCCGTCTACGTCTGGCTGCTCATGGGATTGCTCTCCGCCGGGGCGATCACGTTCGTGGTGCTGCTGATGAACGGCATCACGCTGGGCCAGACGATTGCGTCCGCCGTGTGGTCCGGAGTGCCGGCTTCGGCGGTCGGCGAACTGCTGCTGCCCCACGGCGTGCTGGAAATCGGCGCCTTCTGCATCGCCGGCGCCGTCGGCTTCCAAGGCCTTCGGTTCGCCCTCGGGCGCTTGCAGGTGAGCCGCGAGGGCATTCGCCCGCTGCGTCTCGGCGTGGTCGCGGCGTTCGGCGTCTGCGCCTTGGCCGTGGCGGCCGGCGTGGAAGCGTTCGTGACCATCGAGTTCGTCGACGCCATTCGCGCCGACATGGCGGCAGGGAGTGGCTGATGGCGCGACGAGATGGTGCGGCAGTCAGCGCGGCGAACATGTGCGCATCCGATCGGAGAAGCCTCGGTTTGCGCCTTGCGGACGGGTTCTGGGGGAAGTGCCGGCCGCTCGTGTCGGGCGCGTTGCTGCCGCTTGTGGCCTGGCTCGTCGGCATGGCGCTGTTCACCGTCGTGAGCGTCGAGTGCATGTTCGCCGACGACCACCCGGTGTTCCTGGTCGGGCGCGTGACCGCCTACGTCACGTCGCTCGTCTTCTCGACGCTGATCGTTGGCGTGGCGGCGCTGTTCGGGCTGTGCTGCGGCGCCATGCTGCGCTGGCTCGGCGAACAGGCGACCGCAGGGCAGATCGCCAAGGCCGTCTGCAAGGGGTTCTGGGTCTTCGGCGCCTTCGTCTGGCTCGGCGTGGCGCTGCTCGCTGCGGCGCCGCCGGATGCGATCACGCCGGCGCAGCTTCTGGGGCCGACGAGCGTGTTGGAGGAGGCGCTCGCGGGCGCACTGGCCTTTCGCTGGATGAGCGGTCTGCGCTACGTGTTCACCGGCGCTTTCCTGCTCTTGGTGGCGTGGCTTCTGGCGCGACATGGCAAGCCGCTGAACGCGGCGCTGGCCGTCGCGTTCGGCGCCGGCGCGGTGGCTGCGCTGATGGGCGGACTGACGCTGCTCGGCGGAGGCAGCGAAGTACACTGGTAGAGGCCCGTGAAGTCGCGCGACTTGATCGAGACCGCCCGCGGCCTGACGGAACTCAGCCCGCGGCGGCCTTCCCAGGCGAACCTACGCCGCGCCGTGAGCACCGCGTACTACGCGATATTCCACTGCTTGGCGGCGTGCGCGGCGAACTCGCTCGTCGGTCGCGCACGCGATTCGGCCTGGCACCGGACGTACCGTGCGCTTGAGCACGGCAAGGCAAGAATCGCGTGCGAGGACCAAAGGGCGATGGCCGTGTTTCCGCCAGGGGTGCGCGACTTCGCCGCGACGTTCGCGGCTTTGCAGAAGGAGCGGCAGATGGCAGACTACGCGCTTGACGGCAAGGACATGCGAGCGGCCATCGACATCGCCGAGGACGCCATCGCCGGGTTCGAGCAAGCCGGCGCGCGGCACCGTCGCGCCTTTGTTGCACATGTGCTGTTCAGGCGGCGACCACGGTGACGACGATCGCTGCAAGGAGCGGGAGATGACCGAACAGCAAATACGAGAGATCGCGGAGGCGGCCTTCAAGGGCAAGTTCCCCGATGTCGTGCTTGACCGCGTGAACATCTGGCCGGGCTTCGGTTTCGAGGACGACTCCCCCATCGTCGATGTCCACATCATCTACGACGGCGAGTACGAGCAGTTGAACGCCCGCGGGCTCTCGCAAGTGCTGACGGAGGTGGTCTCCAAAGCGTTCTGGGAAGCGGAAGAGAACCTCGGCTTCCCCTGCGTTCACTTCTTTTCCAAGCCGGCACTAAAACGCAGGCGGCGCGACCTCGCGACAGTGTGACGGCGGGAGGACGCCATCTCCCGATTCGAGCGCACTGATGAACGGTATCGCGCTTTCCGCGGCGTGGAAGAAGCCCACGACGCGGACGGCGTCGGGAACCACGTCTCGCACGGCCGACGCCCGGACTCCATCAGCCTCGCCACCAGCTCCTTCGCCTGGTCTGCCATCGACTTCGACAGCGCTGGCCGCGCCTCATCACGAGGCCAAACTCCTCCCGCCATCGGCCAAACCCACGAACACCCACCGGAGTGTCACTTACCAAAGATTTGTCGCACGCCCGACGTTGCTACGCATCGTCCGTCACGAACCGCACTTCCGGAACGACGACCTCCCAGGAGTCGCACTGGACGCTGTCCTTGTACTGCGGTTCCGAGCGCTCTCGGCTCCAGCCCACGATGGCCAACACCTTGGCGGAGTGCTGGCCGGGCGGGCAGTCGAAACTCTTGGCCAGCCGGCCTACCCGCATGTTGGCGTGGTTGAACAAGGCCCAGCGGTCGCCGTGGGGGCGGAGCGTCAGCGGGTCGTTCGGCGCGAGCTCGGCGATGGCGCGGTGCAGCGGATCGCGGGCGTTCCTTCGCCCGGCGAAGCCAAGATCGACGTCCTTCATTTCCAAACGCTGGTGGCGGGCGCGAAGGCCGGGCGTTGCTGGCGGCAACGAGGCAGGCGAGCGGCGCAGCGCACTGGCCTGTTCCAGAACCGGCGGCAGTGGATGCGGGTGCGCGAAAGACGGCGCATCCGCATTCCCGTAAACGGCGCGTTCGTCAGCAACCATCGGCGGGGCGAGCGAGCGGCTCGTCCGAGAGACGTCCCGTCCTTCGCCACTGAAGCGCATCAGCGCCAGGGTCTTGCGGGCGCGGGTCATGGCCACGTAGTAGAGGCGGCGCGACGCATCGGCGTCCTCGCCTCGGTTGGCGTCGCGCCAGCCGCCGTCCAACACCGCGACGTGGTCGAACTCCAAGCCCTTGGCGCGGTGGGCGGTCGCCAGCAGCAGGCCGCGCTGGCGGCGGCGCGCCTCCCGGCCCCACTCGGCAAGCCATTCCATGAAGTGTTCCACCGGCGTCTGCGTGCCGCCGGTTTCCAATTCGTGTTCATCCACCGCTTCGCCGAGCAGCTCGATCCAAGGGCCGGGACGCTGCCGGGCCAGCCAATCCCGCAGCGCGGCATCGTCGACGAGGGAGTGCGCCTCCGGTCCGCGCAGCCACGCGCACAGCGCCTGGGTCTCGCGCAGGCACCAGAAATTGGGGATTCGCTCGTTGGCCATTTGCACGGGAACCCTGTTCACGTCGCACCACGCCCGCAGCGGATCCAGGTACTTCCACTTCCTAGCGACGACGGCGCAGGCCGACCAGTCCCAATCCGGCGTCAATGCAGAGAGACGCTGCAACTCCGCCATCGCCGCCTGGGCCTGGGCGATGGCATCGGGCGCAGCGTCGAGAATCTGCACCCGCCCTTGCGCCACGATGTCCAGCGCTTCCCAATCTCCGCCGGCCGGGCTCTTGGCGCGGTTTCGGTCAACGCGAATGGGGTGGTCGGCCTTCATCCTCTCGGCGGCTGGTTCGATGGCCGCGTTGGCCGCGTCGACGATGTGCGCCGTGGAGCGGTAGTTGTCCGTCAGGAACACCGTCTTGGCCTGGTAGTCGGCCTCGAACTGGCGGATGAAGCGCACCGAGGCGCCCGCCCAGGCGTAGATGTTCTGATCGTCGTCGCCCACGGCGAACAGGCTGAGCTTGTCGTCCTCGTCGGCCAGCGTTCGGCCCGCCAAGGCGGAGATCAGCTCGTACTGCTCTGGGCCGACGTCCTGGTATTCGTCCACCAGTATCCAGCGGAAGCCGGCCAGGAGCCGCGTTCGGTGTTCGTCCGCTTCCTCCGGCGGCAGTCCGTCGCCGCGCAGCAGGGCGACCGCTTGGCGCATCACGTCCTTGAAGGCGTCGTCGTCGGGTTGCTCGGCGCGGCTGCTGAAGCTGGCTCCCACCAGGCGCATGGCGAGGCCGTGGCACGTGTAGACCAGAACGCCGCGCGCGTCGTCGCCGACCAGCTCCGCAAGACGGCGGCGAATCTCCACCGCGGCGTGGCGGTTGTAGGCCAAGGCGATGATGCCGCGCGGGTTTTCGCGCCGCACCCGCAGCAGGTAGGCGATGCGATGCACCAGCACGCGGGTCTTGCCGGAACCCGGGCCGGCCAGCACCAGCACGTTGGTGCGTTCCCGATCGTCGGCGACGATGCGCTGCTGCACCGGGTTCTTCAGGCTCTCCACTATGCTGCGCCAGGACTCCGGAGTGGTCTGGCGCGCCAGCTCCTTGTCCTTGTTCGGCAGCCAGCGGCGCAGGAAGTCGTCTTGGCTCAAGCGGAAGTAGTCCATGGTTAGACGCAGTGCCTCTGCCATGGTGCCCAAGGCGCGCTGCGCGAACTCCGCCATGACGTGAACTTGCAGCACTTGGTCCTGGTAGTGGAGGTCGAGGGGCACGAAGTCCGCGCTGGCAAAACCACGCCGACCACTTTCCAAGTGGATGGTCATGGCCGGCCGGAACACCGCCAGCCCCTTGTTGAGGCGCACGACCTCCTGGTCATGCAGCCACAGCAGGGCATGGTCCAGCCGCTTGGCGAGCTTCTCGGGGTCGGCGATCTTGACCTTCAGCTCCAAGTCTGACTTGAGCGCCTGCATCAGCTTGCCGAGGGTCGTTTCGGCGAGCAGGTCCGTGCCGCGGGCACCAGGCGGCAAGCACTCGAGCAAGTGATCGAGCAGCCGCTCGGCACCGCTGCGACGGCGCGAGGCGATTTCCCCGAGCACCTTCCAAGAGCGTTTCAGAGTCACCTGGACGATCTCGGAGTCGGTGCGGCGCAATCCCAGGCTGCCCTTGCCGCCGCCTTCGTCGCGCCCGTCCGCCTTGATGCTGCCGTCGCGCCCGTCCCCGGCGATGCTGCGCAGGATGCGCCACACCTGCTCCGGCAAAGCCTGGGTGTGGCCGGCGTCCTTCAGGTGCTGGGTGACGAGGCGTAGATGGAGAGTGGACGTTTCTCCGACTTGCAAGTCCGGTGCCGTTTTCTGCAGCGCTTCGATCAAGGCGACCTCCAAGGCTGCTGCTTTGGAGAGGCGTGTGCGCGACGGCCGCTGCACCCCCACGTGGACGAACGCGGTCAGCGCGGTGTCGTTGCTGGCGATGCCCAGGGTCTCCAAGTCGAACATCGCATGGCGGACGGCTTCCGGCTTCAGGCCGGACATGCCCACGAGTTCGTCCGTGGAGATGCCTTCGTCCGGGTCCGCCTCGACCAGTGCTTTGACGATGGCCAGCAGCTGGTCGCGGTAGCCGGCGCGCAGTTCGCGCTTGGCCAGCTTGCGGCCGGCTTCAGCGACCGAGCCCACCCGCAGGGAGGACGGAAAGACCTGCACGCGGTTCTCCTCGCGGCGCAGCAGCTGCGCCTCCTCCAGCCACGAGATGGCGGTTAGCACCCGGGTGTCGTCGGTGGCGGAATCCCGCTCGAAGGCGGCGTCTTCGTCCTCGCCCAGGATTTCGCCGGACGTGCCGACGACCTCGCCAGCCATGCGCTTCTTGCGATCCAGATTGCGCAGCGCTTTCAGGATGCCTTGAATCTCTCGCCGAGTGAGGCGGGAGCGGGCCGACAGGCTGAACTGGCGCTCTACGTCTTCAGGTGTATAGAGCAGCACGCAGCGGGCGGAGGCGCGATCGCGGCCGGCGCGGCCCGCCTCCTGCAGATAGTTCTCCAAGGAGCCGGGAATGTCGGCGTGAACCACCAGGCGCACGTCCGGCTTGTCGATGCCCATGCCGAAGGCGTTGGTGGCGACGATCACGCGCAGTTCGCCGTCGATGAAGCGCTGCTGGACGGTCTTCTTGATCTCCGGCGACAGCCCGGCGTGAAAGTGTTCGGCGGGGACGTCCTTGCGGCTCAAGAACTCCGCAATGTCTTCGGCTTGGCGTCGCGTCGCGCAGTAGACGATGGCGCCGCCCGGCAGGTGCGGCGGCAAGTCCGCCTCCAGAATCTGGTGGATGTGGGCGAACTTCTCGCCGGGCGTGGTCTGCACCACCGCGAACTCCAGATTGGCGCGGCTGGCGCCGCCGTCGAACACCTTCAACTTCACGTCCGAGCCATCCCGAAAGTGGCGGCGGATGTCTTCGCGCACATCCGGCTTGGCGGTGGCGGTCAGGCACAGCACCGGCGCATCGGGTGCCTTCTCGCGGATGAAGCGGGTGACATAGCGATAGTCCGGCCGGAAGTCGTGCCCCCAGCGCGACAGGCAGTGCGCTTCGTCGAGCACCCAGGCGCCGATCTCCCGCTGCGCGAGGGCGCTGCGCACGGCGACGCTGCGCAGCTGCTCCGGGGCGATGACGAGGATGCCGGCGTCGCCCAGGCGCACCCGATCCAGCGCCTCCTTGCGCTCCGGCAACGACAGCATGCCGTTGACGGTGACTGCGCAGTCGATGCCTTGGCGCTCCAAGCCGGCCACCTGATCCGCCATCAGCGCCACCAGCGGGGAGATCACCACCGTCAGCGTCCCGGTCTTGTCGTAGCGGGAGAGCGCCGGGAGTTGGTAGCACAGCGACTTGCCGGTGCCCGTGGGCAGAATGCCCAACACGGATTCGCCAGCCATGGCCGCTTCGACAATGGCCTGCTGCATGGGCCGGCCGTTGCCGTCCGCCGGCTCAGGGCGGAAGTCGTCGAAGCCGAACCAGCGCTTGAGTTCCTTGCGGGCGTCCTGCCGCTCGCGGCACCAATTGCAGGCAGGATCGGTGCAGGCGAGGTCCCGCAACCGGCGCACCAAATGCCCGGCCTCGGGAAACTCGTGCCGCACCCAGGGCGGCATCACCGAGTTGCCGCCGGCCACCGAGAGCCAAGCCAGAGCGTAGGCCAGCGCCCAACCGTGGCGCGCCGACTGGTCGAGTACTTTCTCGGCTTGCTTGCGGCAAGCCGCCTCGGCCAGCCTCTGGCGGATGGCTTCGCGGGCTTCGGCGTCGGCGGGCCGAGGCGCTTGGCGCAACGTGGAGAAGAAGGCGTCGAAGCCGGCCTGCGCTTGCGCGGCCCGATCCATCGAGGCGTGCTTCTGCGCTCTTTGCCCCGGCCATCGTGGCCACCGCGCCGCGTCCGCCGTGGTCAGCCAATGCCATGCGGCTAGAAGGTCCGACGCCGCCTCACGCAGCGCGTCGCGCTGGTCGGCCAGGAGTCGCAGCGCCAGCTGAGCATCCAGCGCCGGGTCGTTCACCCGCCCGCGCTTCAGCTGCCCGTCCTGATAGTGCTTCACCAAGTGATGGTAGGGATTGCGCGGAAAGGCCAGCGGGTTGAGCCGAAGCGTGTCGATCGACGGCAGGCGCAGCAGGCGCAGGCTTGGATTCGCCGCCCGCAAGTGCGGCAGATCGAAGGCGATCAGATTGTGGCCGAGGACGTAGGTCGCGCCCTCCGCGTAGGCATCCAGTTGCACGAGCGCGGACGCCAAGCCGCCGCCGCGATGAGTAAGTGGCTGGCGATCTCCATGCACCGCGGCAAGGGCATGGATGCGACGGTCTTCGCGGTCGACCTCCAAATCCAAGGCAACGCAACTGGCGGCGAAGTCGTCCAATCAGACCATCAACGGCAACTCGGCCCGCGCAGTCTACCCCCGGTTGACCCGGTTCGTTGGCGGCGCGGCAAAGGCGCACTACGCCCGCCGTGGTCGTCACCACATGTCCGGGTCGACGTCGATGGCCCAGCGTACGCCTCGGGCTTTTAGGTCGGCTTGTTCCAAGGCGGTCAGGGCGCGGTGCAGGTCGCGGCGGCGGGGGGCGAGGACGAGGAGCTGGCTGCGGTGGTGGTCGGCGCGGCGGGCGATGGGCGCGGGGGCCGGACCGAGGACTTCCACGCCTGGGGTTGCGAGCAGGGGGGCGGCGTCGTCGAGCAGCGCTTCGGCGGCGGAGGCGATGGTGCTCTCGGCGCGCACGAGTGCCAGTGCTGCGAAGGGCGGCATGCGGGCGGCGGCGCGCAGCTCGCGTTCGTTGCCGGCGAAGCCGTGGTAGCCGGCGTGGATGAGCGCCAGCAGGTTTGGATTGTCGGGATCGAAGGTCTGTATCCAGACTTCGCCCGGCCGTTCGGCACGGCCGGCGCGGCCGGCCACCTGCACGATCAACTGCGCGGTGCGTTCCGGGGCGCGGTAGTCGGCGGAGAGGAAGCCGGCGTCGGCGCCGAGCACCGCCACCAGCGTCACGTTCGGAAAGTGGTGTCCCTTGGCGAGCATTTGCGTGCCGACCAGAATCGCCGGCCCGCCGGCGCGTATCGCCGCCAGGCCAGCGTCCAGGCTGCGGGCGCTGCGCACGGTGTCGCGGTCGATGCGGTGCAGGGGCACGTTCGGATGGTGTTCGGCCAACGCCTCCTCGGCGCGCTGCGTGCCCGTGCCGACCGCGCGGAGTCCATCGCTGCCGCAGTTCGGGCATTCGGCTGGAACGCTGCGCCGCCGGCCGCAATGGTGGCAGCGCAACTGGCGGCCCACGCGGTGGTAGACGAGCTTCGCGTCGCAATGGCCGCATTGCGCTCGCCAGGCGCACTTCGTACACAGCAGCACTGGCGCGTAGCCGCGCCGGTTGACCAGCACGAGCGCTTGGCTGCCGGCGGCCAGATGGCTGGCGATGGCGTTGCGCAGCGAATCGCCGAAGCCGCGGTCGAGGCGTTCGCGGCGGGCATCCACCACGCGGTAGGCCGGCATCGCCGCGGCGCCGGCGCGTTCCGGGAGCGCGGCGTAGCGATAGCGCTTGCGTTTGGCGTTCTCCAGCGACTCCAAGGACGGGGTGGCGCTGCCGAGCACGACCGGAATGGAAAGCAGCCGGGCGCGCTTGACGGCCACGTCGCGCGCCGAGTAGCGCAGGCCGTCCTGCTGCTTGAAGGATGCGTCGTGCTCTTCGTCGACGATCACCACGCCCAAGTCCGCGAACGGCGTGAAAACCGCCGAGCGCGTGCCGATCAAAACGCGATGGACGCCGCGCGCGCATTTCAAACAGATGTCGAACCGCTGCGCGTCCGACAGCGCGGAGTGCAGCGTGGCGGCGGCGCCGAAGCGCTCCCGAAAGCGCGCCGTGGTCTGCGGCGTCAAGGCGATTTCCGGCACCAGCACCAGCGCCTGTTCGCCGCGCTTCAAGACTTCGGCGATGACGCGCAGATAGACCTCCGTCTTGCCGCTGCCGGTGACGCCGTCGAGCAAGTGCGTGGTCGGCGTGCCCAAGGACTTCACGACGCGGTCGATGGCGGCCGCCTGCGCCGGGCTTGCCGACACGCCGTGGTCTTCGCGCACGCCGTAGCAAGGCGCGACGACATGCGCCCGCGCCAGCCCCTTGGCGCGCAGGGCGGCGAGATGGCGGCGCTCGAGGCCGACGCTTGCCACGTCGGCGTCCGCAATGCCCCCGAGTTCGCGCAGACGCGCGTAGGCATCGCGCTGCCGGGGCGCCCGCTTCAGGGCTTCGAGCGCGTCGCCGTTCGCCGGCTGCCAGACCAGTTCGTCGAGTTCCGGCGGCGCCTGGCCGCGCCGCGCCGCCACCGGAAGCATGGCCGCGAAGGTCTCGCCGATGGGATGGTGGTAGTAGGCGGCAAGCCACTCCGCCAGCGCCAGAAGGTCGGGCGGCAGCAGCGGCGCGGCGTCGAGAACCTCGGCGACTGGCTTCAAGGCATGCGCCGACTCGTTGCCGTGCGCGGCGACCACCGCCACGAGGGAAGCGCTCCCGAACGGCACCCGCACCCGTGTGCCGACCGGCGGTGCGCCGCCGGTCGGCGCAGCATAGTCGAAGAGGCGGCGCAACGGCCTCGGCACGGCGACCCGCGCCACGGTCGCCCCTGCCGCCGCCGGCGCACTGGCCGGCGCCGCGCTCGCGCCCGAACGTTGCGGCGGGGTGTTCGGTTTCATGCGCGAGCGTCAAGAGAGCGTGCCGGCAGTCTGTCCTCTTTGGCGCAAGGACGCAAACGCGAGACGCGCTGCAACGGGAGGAGTTGGAAGTTCCTTCCCGTCGCAACGGGGGTGGTCTACGCCACCTGCTTCAGGCCGGGCCGTGCAAGGGCCGCTTGCGCCATGGCGTCCGCCACCACGGCTTCCGGTTTCCCGCTCGCCTCCGACTCGGCGAAGACGCGGCGCAGGCGGGTGCCGATGTGCGCCACGGCCTGCTCGAAGCCGGGGCGGCCGAGGTATTCGAGGCCGGCGCTGATGACGCCGCCGGCGTTGATCAGGTAGTCCGGCGCGTAGAGGATGCCGCGCGACTTGAGCACGGCTGGCACGTCGTCGTCGGCGATCTGGTTGTTGGCGGAACCGGCGATGGCGCGGGCGCGCATCGTCTCCGCCAAAGGTCTCGTGATGGCGCAGCCGAGAGCGCAGGGCGCGACGATGTCCGCGTCCGCCGCCAATACGTCGGCGACGGGAACGGCCGCGGCGTCGAAGCGCTGTGTCGCGGCTGCGACCTTGGCCGCGTCGATGTCCGCCACGATCAGATGCGCGCCGGCGCGGTGCAGGCCTTCGCACAGCGCCATGCCGACGTTGCCGAGACCTTGGACGGCGACCCGCGTACCGCGCAGGCCGGCGAAACCGAGGCGCTCGGCGACGACGGCCATTCCGGCAAGCACGCCCTGGGCCGTCTTCGGCCCCGGATTGCCGCCGATGCCGCGCCGCCCGATGCCGGTGACGTGGCGCGTCGCCTTGGCCATGCGCCGCAGGTCCGCCACGCGCATGCCGACGTCTTCCGCCGCCACGTACTCGCCATCGAGTTCCTCGATCCAGCGCCCGAACTGCACGGCCTGGGCATCGGTGATGGGCGCTGGCCGGCCGTTCTTGAGCGGCGCCATGATCACGCTCTTGCCGCCGCCGAAGGGGAGGCCGGCCATGGCGTTCTTGAACGTCATCCCGCGCGCCAGCGCAAGGCAGTCGGCGATGGCGTCCTGCTGCGTCGGATAGACCCAGCGCCGCACGCCGCCGAGGGCTGGGCCGAGGGTGACGTCGTGAATCGCGATCACCGCCCGCAAGCCGGAATCGGGATCGTTGCGCACGACGACGCGGTGGAAATCTTCGCAATGCATGGCGGTTCTCCTCTCTTTTGCGAACGATGGGGTCAACGCATGAACTGGCGGGGAACACTATTCGCACTACACCGTGATTTCTTTGCGAATGTTCTGAATCTGTGCGGGAAACTAGGATGAAACTGTCCGAAACGACGATTTATCAACACGATTATCTCAAGCCTTGCATCTTCGGTACGCGGCGGCGTTCCGGTGGCGCGGTTGTAGTACGCTCGAAGGCCATTGGTGCTGGGCGACGCTTGGAGGTCGGGATGAGGCGAAGACGAACCGTTCCGTGGGCAGCGGCGGCCGGCGCTTTGGCGCTCGCGGCTGCCTGCACGCCGCCGGCCGAACCGCCGGAGGAAGTCGTTGCTGCCGACCCGGATGTCTACGTCGTCCCGAAGACGCCGGACGGCGACCCCGACTACAACGGCATCTGGCAGGCCCTCGGCAGCGCCCATTGGGATTTGGAAGACCACGCCGCGCGGCAGGGGCCGGCGCCGCTGCTTGGCGCATTGGGCGCGATTCCGGCTGGGCGCAGCGTGGTGGAAGGCGGCGCAATTCCCTACCAGGACTGGGCGCTGGCCAAGCGTGCCGAAAACCGCGCCGACTGGGTGCGCCTCGATCCGGCGGTGAAGTGCTTCATGCCCGGCATTCCCCGCGCCACCTACATGCCGTTCCCCTTCCAGTTCGTGCAGGGCAAGGACGCCATCTTGGCCGCCTACGAGTTCACCAGTTCCAGCCGCGTCATCCACTTGGACCGCGCCGGAACCGAGGCTGAACTGCCGGCCTGGATGGGCTATTCGCTGGGCCGGTTCGACGGGGACGCGCTGGTCGTGGACGTCTCCGCCCAAGTGCCGGACACCTGGTTCGACAGTTCCGGCAACTTCCACTCCGATGCATTGGCTGTGGAAGAACGCTACTTGCGCACCGCGCCGGACACGTTGTGGTACGAGGCCACGATCGATGATCCGAACGTGTTCACGCGCCCGTGGAAGATCGCCATGCCGCTGTACCGGCGCCTCGAGCCCGGGGCGCAGATCCTTGAGTTCAAGTGCATCGAGTTCGCCGAGGAGGCGACCTACGGCCACCTGTATCCAGAAGGCGCGACCGAACGAGGAGGTTCGCCATGACGCCATCGAAGACGCAACTTGCCCGCCGCGGCGGGCCCATCGCCGCGGCCATGCTGTTGGCCGCCGTGCCGGCCGTGGCTGGCGAAGACGCGCCGGCAGCCGACGGAGACGCCCTCGCCAGCGTCGAAGCGCCGTCGCCGAAGACCTCCTGGGGCGTTGCCGACCTGCAAGGCACATGGGATTTCCGCACCGCGACGCCGATGCAACGGCCAGCGCAGTTCGCGGATCAGGAGTTCCTCACCGACGAGGAAATCGAGGCGTGGGAGAACCGCGTCGCCGAAGGGCACAAGAGCGCGTCGGAACGATCCGCGGCGGACGAGCCGAGCCAGGGCGACGTGGACGTCGGCTACGACTTCGTCTTTCTGGACATCGGCGCGACGATCACCGGCACCCGGCGCACGTCGCTCATCGTCGATCCCCCCGATGGGCGGATGCCGGAACACACCCCGGAAGCGCGGATGCGCATGGCGGAGAACAGGGAGACGTGGGAGCGCCGCCCGCTCACGCCGGCCGACCGCCCACCGGCAACGCGCTGCCTGGTCGGCTTCAACTCCGGCCCGCCCATGAGCTCGGGCGCCTACAACAACATCATGCGCGTCTTCCAAGCGCCCGGCTACGTGGCCATCTTGAACGAGATGGTGAACGACCACCGCGTGATTCCCACCGACGACGGCGACCACCTGCCGAGCAGCGTGCGCCTTTGGAAGGGCGACTCGCGCGGACGCTGGGAAGGCGACTCGCTGGTGGTGGAGACGACGAACTTCACGCCGCACACCAGCTTCAGCGGCTCGGGGCCGAACATGACCCTCACCGAGCGCTTCACGCGCATCGACGCGGACACGCTGCGCTACGAGTACACGGTGGACGATCCCGAATCCTTCGCCGCGCCCTGGTCCACCGTGCAGGACATGCGGGCGACCGAGGATCAGGTGTACGAATACGCCTGCCACGAGGGCAACCGGGCGATGCACTTGATGCTCGCCGGGGCGCGCCGGGAGGAGCGCGAAGGCGCGGAGGACAAGAAGGGCTGGCTGCCCACTTGGTACCGTGGCCTGCCGAAGAAGGAAGACCTGCTGGCGCGAGCGGCCAGCGCCGAGCAAGCGGCTGCCGACGGCGGCGCGGAAGCTGCCGAAGGCGAGGACTAGGGCGGGCGGGAAAGCCGAGCGGATTCGAGGCCGCCGTCGGCTAGCCGCCTGACTGTTCGGCGGCGCCCTCCGCCGGCAGGCTGCTCTCTTCGTTGCGCGCGGGCTCGCGCGGGTCTGCGCCGTCCCGCGGTGCGCCGGTGCCGGAGGAGCCCATGAAGAACTTGCGGCCGTCCGGGAAGGTGATGTCGCGTCCGCTGCCGGAGCAGATCGGTTCGCAGTTGCGGTCCTTGCTCTGGTAGCCGCGCACCACGACCTCGGTGCCGGGCTGCAGCAGCGTGCGCGTCATGCCGCGCCGAAGCAGTGTGTTCGGCGTGCCGGCTTCGAGCTGCCACACTTGCATGTTGCCGTCCTCCTGCTCGTGGGCGACATGCACCCAGGCGTGGGGATTGATCCAATCCACCTGCACGATCTTGCCCTGCACGCGAATCGGCAAGTCGGCGTCGAACTCGGCGGAAAAGGCATGATGCCCGTTGGCGATTGGCGCGGCGGCGATGGCCGCAGCCAGTGCCAAGGCAGCGCCTGCTTGGGTGTGGGTCGGCATGTTCCCTCTTTGCGTCGGCAGCGGCCAAGTCGTCGGAATCCTACGCCTTGGGCGCAACGCTCGCCACCGTCAGCCGGTTCGGTCACAATGGTTCGACCGAACGCTGCGCGCCTTGGAGGCGAATGCCATGCGAATCATCCACCTCGCCACGCTCGTCATGCTTCTCGCTCTGGTGGGTTGCGGGCAGGCCCAGGACGCCCCGGACGAGCCGGCCGCGGCAAGCGGCGAAGACGCGGCGCCGGAACCCGCGCCAGCAGAGGCCGCGTCCTCGCCCGCCGGCGGCGACTTCGAGACCGACCACCATCGCTTCGAGGAAGTGGCGCCGGGCGTCTACTTCGTCACCTACACGGTGCCGAACTTCTTCAACAGCAACTCGATGGTGATCGTCAACGACGCCGACGTCGTGGTCGTCGATTCCCACATCACGCCGGCAACGGGCCGCGAGCTCATCGCCGACATCGGCCGCATCACGGACAAGCCGATCAGCGTGGTGGTGAACACGCATTTCCACTACGACCACGCCCACGGCAACCAGGCGTTCGAGGGCGCGAAGATCATCGGCCACGAGTTCACGCGCATGAAGATGGCCGGTACGCCGCTTGCCGAGCCCACCTTCGCGGGCCACGTCGGGCGCATATCCGCCGGCATCGAGGGCCTGCAACGGCGGATTGCCGAAGCCGCAAGCGGAGAGGAAGGCACGGGCGAAGACGCCGCCGCTGGCGAGGACGCCGCCGCTGGCGAGGACGCCGCCGATGGCGAAGACGGCGCCGCAGGCGGGGACGCGGAGCAGAAGCAAGCCCTCGAAGTCCAGCTCGCTGCCTTGCGGGCGCACATGGCGACGGTGGAAGAGACGACGCCCAGAGCGCCGGACGTGACGCTGAACGAGCGCATCACGCTCTACCGCGGAGACCGCGAAATCCAGCTCATCTTCTGCGGACGCGCCCACACCGGCGGCGACATCGTCGTCTACCTGCCGAACGAGCGCCTGGTGTTCACCGGCGACATGATGCTCAACGGCCCGTCATGGCTCGGCGACGGCCACGTGGACGAATGGCCGGCCACGCTGGAGAACCTCAAGGCCCTGGATTTCGACCTCATCCTGCCCGGCCACGGGCCGGCGTTCTCCGACCGTGGCCGCATCGACCTGGTGCAGGACTACTACCGCGCGCTCTGGGCCGATGTCGCGGCACTGCACGGGGAAGGCAAGTCGGCGGCGGAGGCTGCCGCGACGGTGGATCTGACGCAGTTCAAGGACTCGCTGGGCGTCGCCCGGGCCGGCGCCGACCCGCAGGCCGTCGCCCGCATCTACCAGCTGCTCGATGCGGGCGCTTCGTCGGACGCCTAGCCCACAACCTCGAAGCGTTTGATGTCCGGCCGGCCGGCCATCAGCCCGGCGAACTTGGCGCCGGCGGCCTTGAAGTGGTCGCTGGCGCCGTGGGCGCGCAGCGCCTCGTCGTCGTCGTAGAGTTCCATCACGGCGTAGCCTTCGTCGTCCTTCACCAGCGTGTAGAGCTGGTTGCCGGGTTCGTTGGCGCGGACTTGCGCGGCCAGTTCGAGCATGACGCGCTCGAAATCGGATTCCTTGCCTTCGGCGACCTTGAGGCGGGCGAGCAGTGCGATCATCGGTGTGTCCTTCTTGGAGGTTGTTTGGGGAGCATACGCCGCCATGCATCGCAACGCATTGCTCGAAATGTTGTACCGCTACCGCGAGCGTTGGCCGGACGAAGACGCCGGGCACCGCTTCGAGTGCTTCGTGCGCCGCCAGCCGCGCTGTTTCGAGCGCGACTGCTGGGACGACGGCCACGTCACCGCGTCCGCCGCCTTGCTCGACCCGCGCCGAGAGGCAATGCTGATGACGCTGCACGCCAAGCTCGGCCGCTGGCTCCAGCTCGGCGGCCACGCGGACGGCGAGACCGATGCATTGGCCGTGGCATGCCGGGAAGCGGCGGAGGAGTCGGGGCTCGAAGTCGCGCCAGCATCGCCCGAGCCCATCGACGTGGACATCCACGCCATTCCGCCCCACGGCAGCGACCCGGGGCACTTCCACTACGACGTGCGCTTCGTGCTGCTGGCCGAATCAGGAGCGCCGAAGAGCACTGAGGAATCCCTCGGCCTGAAGTGGGTTCCGCTGGCGAGCATGGCCGCCCTCACTGCGGAAGAGTCCATCCTGCGGCTATCCGCCAAATGCCGCGCTTGGCTTGCCATTTGAAACGCCCGCAGACGTGGCGACATGTCGCTCGACGGACGCGCTGGCGGAGGCGAGGTGCTATTCTTCGTTGCGGCACGGTGAGGGCTAATGATGGCGCTGGCCTTCCGATCTCCCTTGGGCTTGCTGCTGCACCCGAACGCGGCCTTCGCCGCCGTTGCCCGCGACGCGCCGGACGCGCACCGGGTGTTCTTTCAGCACGTCCTTTGGCTGGCGTTGCTGCCGCCTGCCGCGGCCTTCGTCGGCGCCGCCAACTTCGGCTGGCACCTCGGCGGGCAGGAACCGCTCGTGGTCGCCGCGCCGGCGCTCGCCCTGATAAGCCTCGGCTATTTCGTCGCCTTGCTGCTCGGCTTCGTGGGTGCCGCCGGGGCGAGTTTCTGGATGGCGCCGACCTATGGCGCGAGCAAGGACTTCGGGCGGCATCTCCAGCTGGTGGCGGTGGTTGCCGCGCCGCTGGCGATGGGCGGCGTGGCGCACCTCTACACGCATGTCTTTCTGAATCTGCTGGTGCTGATTCCGGCGCTCATGTGGAGCATGTATCTGCTCTACAAGGGACTGCCGGTTGCGCTTGGCACGACGCCCGAGCAGGGGATGTTGATGGCGTCTTCGCTGACCGGATTCCTGCTGGTCGCGGCGGTGATTCTGCTGGGCGTCACGGTGGCGCTGTGGGCGGCGGGCTTCGGGCCGACGGTGGGCGTCTGATGGCGCAAGGCGTCGCCGTGTTGAAGAACCCGCCGGCGGAGGCGCAGCCCTTGGCGGCTGGCGCCGGCGCGAAACCCGTCGGCGGAGACGGCCACACCCTCGCGCCCTATGCGGACCGCGTCGTTCGCGTGCTCACCTTCTGCGCGATTGCCTGGGCGCTGCTCGGCATGGCCGCCGGGGTCTACATCGCCGCCGAGCTGGTGTGGCCGGGGATCGACTTCGGCCAGCCGTGGCTCACCTACGGCCGCTTGCGGAATCTGCACACCAACGGCGTGATCTTCGGCTTCGGCGTCTCCGCGCTGATGGCGACGGCCTTCTACAGCGTGCAGCGCACCTGCCACGTGCGTCTGTTCGCGCCCGGGCTGGCCTGGTTCTGCGCCATCGCGTGGCAGCTAGGCGTGCTGGCTGGCGGCGTCTCGCTGCTGGCCGGGTGGAACGGCGGCAAGGAATACGCGGAACTGGAATGGCCCTTCGACATCGCCATCGCCGTCGTGTGGGTGTGCTTCGGCGTCGTCTTCTTCGGCACCATCGGGCGGCGGCGCATCCGCCCGATCTACGTCTCCAACTGGTTCTACGGCGGGCTCGTCATCGTCATCGCCATGCTGCACATCGTCAACAGCCTGGCCGTTCCAGTCACGCTCTCCAAGTCCTACTCGCTCTTCGCCGGCGCCCAGGACGCCATCGTGCAGTGGTGGTACGGCCACAACGCGGTGGGCTTTCTGCTCACCGGCGGCTTTCTTGGAATGCTCTACTACTTTCTGCCGAAGCACGCCGGGCGGCCGATTTGGAGCTATCGCCTTTCCATCGTCGCTTTCTGGGCGTTCACCTACAGCTACATCTGGGCCGGGCCGCACCATCTGCACTACAACGCCATCCCGGAGTGGGTGCAGTCGCTGGGCATGGTGATGAGCCTGGTGCTGCTCGCGCCCTCCTGGGCGACGATGATCAACGGCGTGATGACCGTGGCCGGCGCCTGGGAGAAGCTCAAGACCGATCCGGCGCTGAAGTTCATCGTGCTGTCGCTGGCGTTCTACGGCCTCGCCACCTTCGAAGGGCCGATGATGTCCATCAAGAGCGTGAACGTCGTCAGCCATTTCACGGATTGGACGGTGGGCCACGTGCATTCCGGCGCGCTCGGCTGGAACGCGATGATCACCTTCGGCACGTTCTACTTCCTGGTGCCGCGGCTGGTCGGCGGCGCGCTCCACAGCGTGCGGCTCGCCAACGTGCATTTCTGGCTGGCCTTGGCCGGCACGATGCTCTACGTCTTGGCGATGTGGGGCGCCGGGGTCTCCCAGGGGCTGTTGTGGCTGGCCTTGGACGACGTGGGCGAACTGCGCTTCGGCTTCCGCGACATCATGGCCAGCATGGTGCCCTACTACGCGCTGCGGCTGCTCGCCGGCGTCGTCTTTCTGCTCGGCGCAGTGCTGATGACCTACAACCTGTGGCGCACCGTGCAAGGGCGGGCGACCGCCACGGCATCGCCGCCATGAGCGCCGTCCGCCTGCATCGCGCGTTGGAAAACAACGCCGCCCTGCTGATCTTCGGCATTCTGTTCGTTTCCGCCATCGGCGGCCTGGTGCAGGTGCTGCCGAGCATCTTCGACGACACGCTGGGCACGCCGGACGAGGGCGTCGCGCCCTACGGTGCGCTGCAACTCGTTGGCCGCGACATCTACATCCGCGAAGGCTGCGCCAACTGCCACTCGCAGCAGGTGCGCCCGCTGCTAGCGGAAGTGAGGCGCTACGGGCCGTATTCCCGCGCCGGCGAATCCGTCTACGACCGGCCGTTCCTGTGGGGTTCCAAGCGCACCGGCCCGGACCTGCACCGGATTGGCGGCAAGTACACGGACGTCTGGCAGCGCCTGCATTTGCTGGACCCGCGCGCTGTGGTGCCGGATTCGATCATGCCGGCCTATCCCTGGCTCGGCGAGACGCCGGCCGACGACGGCACGATTCAACGCCGGATGCGCGCGTTGCGAAGCCTCGGCCATCCCTACACGGACGCCGACATCGAAGGTGCGCCGGAAGCGCTCGTTGGGCAGATGGAAGTGGATGCGGTGGTGGCGTACCTGCAGGTCCTGCGGGCCCCGGAGACCTCGGGGGCGACGCCATGACGTGGTTCCTGTTCGCCGGCGACATGCTGGTGATGCTGTTCATGACGGCATTGGTGGTGTGGGTGTTCTGGCGTTCGTCGGACGAGACCCATCGCGCCTCGGCGGCAATTCCCTTGCACGACGAAGCGCCGGCCGAGCCGGCCAAGCCGCCCGAAGAGGACGCATGACGATGCCGGCGGACTTCTGGGCCGGCTGGGTGTTCGCGCTGACGGCGGCGAGCGTGCTGGCCTTGATCTGGTTCGTGTTCAGCATCTACTTCGGCAACGGCGAGCGCGAGCAAGCGGAGCAAACGGAACAGGCGGAGAGCGAATCGCCAGTTTGGGACGGCGACCTGCGCGAAGGCGACCATCCCGCGCCGATGTGGTGGTTCTGGCTGATTCTGGCGAGTCTGGTGTTCTCCGTCGTCTATCTGATGCTCTATCCGGGCCTTGGCAGCTACTCCGGCGCCTTGCAGTGGAGCCAAGGTGGGCGTTTCGAGGAGAGCCGGGCCGATTGGCAAGCGCTCTTCGGCCCGTCTCGGGCCGCGGCAGCCGACGTGCCGCTTGCGGAGTTGCAGCGCGACGCGGCGCTCATGGCGACCGCCGAACGGCTGTTCGCCCGCGAGTGCGCGGCCTGCCACGGCGCCGACGCGCAGGGCCAGGCGCGGCTCTTTCCCAATCTTCTCGACGACGAGTGGCAATGGGGCGGAACCCCGCGCGAAATCGAAACCAGCATCCGCAACGGCCGCACCGCCGTGATGGTGGGCTGGAGCGCCGCTCTCGGCGACGACGGCGTGGCGCAAGTCGTCGACTACCTGCGGAAGATGCCCGCCGGCCTCCCCGCCGAGCACCCAGGCAAGGCCCACTACGACCGCTTCTGCGTCGCCTGCCACGGCCCCGACGGCCGCGGCCAGCCGCTTCTCGGCGGCCCCGACCTCGCCAACGACATCTACCTCTACGGCGGCGACCCCGCAGCGCTGGAGGAGTCCGTCCGCAATGGCCGCAGCGGCGAAATGCCAGCGTTCGGGAAGCGCTTGGACGATTTGCAGATTCGGCTGCTGGTGGCTTGGCTGACGAAGGCGGGCGGGGGATAGGCGACTTCGGCACACGGCGCCTCCAGTGGTGCAGTGAGGAGCGCGAGATTCGGCGGCTACAATGGCCGAATGCCGACATCCGAACCATCCAGTCGCCGAGACGCCTTGGCACTGCTCCGCGATGCCGTGGACGACACATCCGCCACCTTCCGCGACGGCCAGTGGGAGGCCATCGACGCGCTTGTGCGCGCTCGGCGTCGACTCCTCGTCGTGGAACGCACGGGTTGGGGAAAGAGCTCCGTCTACTTCATCGCCACCCGGCTGTTGCGCGAGAGTGGGCGGGGCCCTGCGTTGATCGTATCGCCGCTCTTGGCCCTGATGCGCAACCAGATCGACAGTGCCGAGCGCCACCGCGTGCGGGCGGTGCGAATCGACTCCACCAACAAGGCCGATTGGCCGGAGATCGAGGTACTCGTTCATGGCGGCGAAGCGGATGCGCTGCTGGTGTCGCCGGAACGGCTGGCCAAATGACGAATTCGTGGATGGCGTGCTCATGCCCATCGCCGACTCGCTAGGCTTGCTGGTGATCGACGAGGCACACTGCATCTCCGACTGGGGACACGATTTCCGGCCGGACTATCAGCGCCTGCGCAACATCGTGCGCCGCATTCCTCAAGGAACGCCAGTGTTGGCCACGACAGCAACCGCAAACGACCGAGTGGTGCAGGACGTAAGCGAGCAGCTAGGCGACGTCCATGTGCAGCGCGGGCCGTTGACGCGAGAGAGTCTCGCGCTGCAGACCTTGGCGTTGCCTTCGCAAGACGCCAGATTGGCTTGGCTGAGCGAGCACCTGCCGCAACTGCCAGGAACAGGCATCATCTACACTTTGACCAAGCGCGACGCGGACCGGGTGGCCGATTGGCTGGTAGAGAGCGGCATAGAAGCCCGCGCCTACTACAGCGACGTGGGGCACCCCAACTTCGAGAACTCCGATGCATACCGCCAGCGCCTTGAACGTGCGCTGCACCGCAACGAGCTGAAGGCGCTGGTCGCCACAACTGCGCTTGGCATGGGCTACGACAAACCGGACTTGGGATTCGTCATCCACTTCCAGGCGCCGGGCTCGATCATCGCCTACTACCAGCAGGTCGGTCGTGCCGGGCGACAGATCGACCACGCATTCGGAATCATGATGCACGGCGCGGAAGACGACGCGATTCTCGACTACTTCCGGCGCACTGCGTTCCCCGATGAAGAACATGTACAGGCGATCCTCTCCGCCTTGGAAGAGAGCGACGGCCTGTCGGAACGGAATCTCGAACGCATGGTCAATCTGCGCAGCGGGCAGATCAAACAGGCGCTCCGCTTTCTCGCCGCCGCCAATCCCGCTCCCGTTGTAAAGGAAGGCAGCACATGGCTGCGCACCCCCGCTCCCTACGTCGTGGACCGGGAGCATGTGAATCGACTCACCCGCCAACGCGAAACCGAGTGGGCGGAGGTGAAGCGCTATGTGAACGAACCCGGTTGCCTGATGCGGTTTCTGCGCCGCGCGCTGGACGACCCCGCAGAGGATGCCTGCGGCAAATGCGCGTCTTGCCTTGGCCGGCCAATAGTGGGCGAGACCTTCGGCCGGCACCTTGTCGGCGCGGCACGGCATCTGCGGACTTCGGAAGAGCCGATCAAGCCGAAGAAACAGATCGCTCCCCAAGCGTTCGAAATCTACGGTTGGAACGGCCTGCCGCAGGACCTGCAACATGAGGAAGGCCGAGTGCTGTCACGATGGGGCGATGCGCCTTGGGGCGCCATGGTGAAGCAGGACAAGCACCAGGGCCGGTTCCGCCGCGAGCTGGCAGTCGCGCTGGCCGACATGGTGCAGCAGCGCTGGCAGCCGCAACCGGAGCCCAAGTGGGTGGCTTGTGTGCCGTCGTTGCGGGCGCCTGCGCTCGTGCCGGACTTGGCGCGGCGACTGGCCGAGCGCTTGGACGTCCCCTTCTGCGCAGTGGTAGCCAAAGTGCGGTCGAACGAGCCGCAGAAGAATCAGCACAACCGCTACCGTCAGTGTCGAAACCTCGACGGCGCGTTCGAGATCGTCGGCGACGTGCCTTCGAGCCCCGTGCTGCTGCTCGACGACGTGTTCGATTCCGGTTGGACACTGGCGGTGGTGGCCGCCTTGCTTCGCCAAGCGGGAAGTGGGCCGGTCTTTCCCGTCGCCTTGGCCAGCGCAGCGCCAGGAGACTGACGTGCTGGACGAACAAGCGCAAAGCGTGGTCTTGCTCACCGCGGTGCTGGGCAAGCGGCAACCGAACGGCCCCCAGCCGTTGTCCACCTCCGAGTGGGCGGAACTCGCGCAAATGCTGCACAGCCGAGGGGCGAAACCAGAGCAGTTGCTGGCTGGCAAAGTCGCGGAGTTGATGGCGGATTGGCAGCACCGTTCGGTCACGGCGGATCGCGTGCAGCGCCTGCTGGATCGCGGCACTGCCCTGGGCTTGTGCTTGGAGCGGTGGGAGCGGGCCGGTCTTTGGGTGCTTGTTCGCTCGGACCCGGACTACCCGCCCCAATTGAAGCGCCGCCTGGAATGGAAGTCGCCGCCGGTGCTGTTCGGCAGCGGCAGCATGAAGGTCGCCGGCCAGCGCGGCTTGGCGGTGGTGGGTTCCCGCGCCGCGTCTCCAGACGATTTGGCAGCGGCCGCCAGCCTCGGCCAGCAAGCGGCGGCAGCTGGCCATTCCGTTGTTTCGGGCGCTGCCCGGGGCGTGGACGAAACCGCGATGTTGGCAAGCCTCGAGGCTGAAGGCACGGCCGTGGGAGTCGTGGCGGCAGGCCTGCTGCGTTCTGCCACCTCGCGGAAATACCGGCCGGCGCTTGAACGCGGCGACCTGGCGCTGCTTTCGCCGTTTGCGCCGGAGGCGGGTTTCCACAGCGGCAACGCGATGAGCCGCAATCGGTTCATCTACTGCCTGGCGACGAGCGCCGTGGTAGTGACGTGCGAGGAAGGCGCCGGCGGCACATGGAAAGGAGCAGTCGAAAATCTTCGACATCGCTGGGTTCCAACTTGGGTCCGCCGCAACGCAGGTGGAAGCGGCAATCGGGCCTTGGTGGAGTGTGGCGCCCTTTGGCTGCCCGACGACACCGCCGTCGTGTTCAACGGCGAGCGTCCGGCGGAAGTTGCGGCGGGGGCGAAGCGACGAACACGCGTTGAACGCCTCAGCGCCGAACGACCCGCACCGGCGGCGCCGGCCGACAGCGTGGCGCTCGATCACTACAGCCTGTTCCTGATGCACATGAAGTCCTGGGCTGCCCAAATGCCGGTCAATTTGGACACTGTGCTTCGCCGTGAAGAAGGGGTGCGGAAGGTTCAGGTAGAAGCATGGCTGAAGCGCGCGGAGAAGGACGGCAGCGTGAAGAAGAGCGAGAGCGGCTTCCTCTTCGTGGAGGAGCAAGACGAGGACAACGGCCAGAGCGACCTGTTCGATGCGAACGCGCCATGAGCGCGCGCCAGACGCGACATCCTGTCTGGCTTCGCTCTAGTCTCTGGAATGTCGACGCTCGGCGAGCAGGTTCTTCATGTGGTCGAAGAACGATGGGATGCCGAAGCTCACGCCGCCTTTCTCCAACGTCAGCACGCCGTGCTTGATGGCCTCTTGGAGGGTTCTTTCGCCATCGAACGACGCATCGTTGATCGCACGGACGGCTTCTTCCTGCCACAGGGCGCTTCTGCGCTGTTCGAGCATCGCATCGACGACCGGCAGCATGGCGTTTTGGTTCGGCAGCATGCTCAAGCGCGTGTCGTAGTAGTCCGCCCGTGCGCGAGCACCCGCCTCCAAGGCGTCGTCGAGCGACGGGCCGGGCGCAAGCCCGCCGTGCTTGGCGATGGCCGCCTCCGCTCCAGCCAAGTAGCCGTGGATGTGCTGCGGAAAGCCGTGCGAGGCGCGGGCCAACTTGGCGACGCAGGATTCGGGTATCGCGTGGCCAAGCGCGAGCATGTTCTTCTCGATGGCTTCGAACGCTTCGGAATCGGGCAAGCCCCCTAGGCGAATCGGTTCGGCCACTCGCGAGATGCCCGCCGAACCGTCGCTCGGGTTGGCGAGCACCTGCTGCGTGTGCTGCAGGCCGATGCCGACCAGCAGAATCGGGCAGCCGTGGTCGCCTTGGTGCAGCACGCGCAACGCCGTCATGCCTTGTGGTTGCACGGTCTGCAATTCGTCCACCACCAGCACCAGCGCTTTACCGCGCCAGCTGCCGGCATGCTTCGCCGAATTCAACACGCCGACAAGCCGCCCGTGTGCCGGGCATGCTCCTGGGTGAGACCGCCTCGCGCAAAGCCCACGCCAGCGGAGCAAGCCGTGCTTCGGGTATCGAGGTCTGCGACTCTGCGAGCTTCCTCTTCGACGTCCAATGCGCGTGCCATGGCGAGGAACAGGTCGACATGGTGCTCCAACATGCTGGTGTCCGTGGCCAAGCGCCGGATGTCCAACGCCGCATCCCGCGCAGTTGCGTCTTCGGCGAACTTCCGCCCGAGCTGGGTCTTGCCGACGCCGGGCACGCCGACGATCAGCGCCATGCCGCCGCTGGCGTCGCCGGTTTTGCACAGATCGCCCAAGCGCTTGCGCACGCGGCGAGTTCCTTGGTCCTGCCGGCGAAGTGCAGAGGCGGTTCACGCTCCGAGCCGAGTTCGCCGCGGCGCGCTGGATCGTTCACGCAAGCTCCCGCCAGCTCCAGCTTATGAATAGCTGGGCCAACCTAGGCGATGGTTTTCGATCTGGCGACGGACCGCCTCCGAACTCACGCCATAGCTACGCGCCAGCTCGTCGGTCTGGAGAGGTGATGCCTTGCGGCCGAGGTGCCTTGCGAGCCCCGCCGCTGGCGCAAGAAGCTCGGCGGCAAAGGCCCGCGAGGCCCGTTGCTCCCAAGTATGGGCTTCGGTGACGAGTCTGCGATGCGTTCTGCCGCTCGGCGCGAAATGATGAAGAAAGGCGGACCGTGCAATCCGAAATCGATTCGCGTCTGTCCCTGCATCGCCCACGATCGCCACGGGTGCGCCTTCGGCGCTTTGGGTCAATGCGGCTTCCAAGGGGCTTTCGGGGTCGAGTTCCAATGTTCGAGACGGGCATTGCGCCCAGCCGAGGCGCACAAGCATCTCGTCCAGATCATCAATGGGATCGTAGACGCGCGCCGGCAACATGCTTTGGCGGAGCGCCGTCGCGCACTCGTAGCCAAACCCGTGGGCGGTTGCCGAGCCGTTTTCACAGGAGACATCTCGGGAATTGCGACCCTTGCCAGCGCCGGCAGCCAATGCTTCGGCCTCGTGGATCCAGTTCAGGTCCCTCGGCAAGGTCTGCGGTTGCGCCGCGTCGAGGAAATCGCGTCTGAGGGGTGTGTCGAGGGCCGCCACGGACTCGCGCAGCGTCTTCTCCAGGTCGTCTGTGAGCTCTTCTCCATCGTAGGGATCGAGGCCGAGGCATGCCGACCACTCGCAGAGCCGGCGTTCCTGTTCCGTTGCGCCTTCGATTTCCGCCCAGTCTTGGCGCAGCGCGGCCACTTCCGGGACGTCGACTCCGTCGAGCCTGTCGACAACGGCGCGGATGACTTCGGCCACGCCGTGTTCGGCGTCGGCGACGTTGATTTGGGTCTCTCCCTCTCCAACAAAGCGGAGAGCGGGATGAGTCGATGCCCTGCCGTCGGGCATCCACCGGGCGATGACCCGCTGTTCGTCCCGGAAGAGCATCAGGTCCGGCAACGCGTATCCTTCTTGCGCGGCCAACAGGCTGTGGCGCTGCACCCACGCCCGGTCTCTCGGCTCTCGGGCGAGCTCGGACGAGGAGAAGCGAGCAGGAAACCGATACGCCTCGTTCAGCAGGAACCACCAGTTTTCCACGAGCCACCGGCATAGCGGAAAGGCCGAACCGTAGACGCCGCCGCGCAAGCTCTCAGATGGGCCATGGACCGCTTGCGTCACCAAGCGCCCATCGATTTCGATGACCAATCGACACCAAGTGCGGGCAAGGACCACATCCCGCACGCCAGGCGCATCCTGCCACTCCATGAGAAACCGGATCATGTATGGCCGCTCCAATCCAGTCGCTGTTCTTTGTCGCGAGGGTACTGCGACTCGTCGAGCTGGTAGCCTTTGTAGGTCCCGGGCGGTCCGTTCATGTGCCGTGCTTCGTAGAGGTTTCCGTCGAGCCATCCCCAAGCGTACTTTGGAAACCCCTGCTCGAAGTCCGTGCTCGTGCAACGGCGCCGGATGGCTTCCTGCAGAACCGCGTTGATTGCGTCCGCCGTGATTTTGGGATCACAGGGCGTGGCGTCGGAACGGAGCGCTGGCGGCCCAGCGGCGCTGGGGTAGCCCTTGTGTTCCGGGCTGCCCACATAGCGCACTTTGGATGCCGTCGCAGCCGGCGACTCGGCACCGTTCCATGGGCCGATGACACGAGGCTTGGTTCGACGATGCCTCATGATGGTTGCCTTGCCAGTCGGGCAATTGAGCATACGCGCACGGGCCGAGCGGCGACAACAGGGCGTCTCGGAGACAAGCCCGGCCGGGCACAGGGCACGCTCCGGTGCCGCTACCCGTACAGATGGCAGGCCACGAGCCGTTCTGGATTCTCCGCGTCCTTCACCGGCAGCAACGGCGGGGTGGCCTCGCGGCAGATGTCCATGGCCTTTGGGCATCTGTTGGCGAAGCGGCAGCCGGGCGGGACGTTCACGGGGGAGGGGATTTCGCCGCGGATGGCGGTGGATTCGCGCTCGCGTTCGCTCTTCGGGTCCGGTTCCGGGTTGGAGCCGACGAGGACTTCGGTGTAGGGGTGCTTCGGGGCGAAGAACACGCGGTCGGCGGGGCCCAGTTCCATCAGCGAGCCGAGGTACATGACGGCCATGCGGTCCGAGACGTAGCGCACCATCGAGAGGTCGTGGGCGATGAACAGCAGGGTTAGGCCGAGGGATTCCTTGAGCTCGTCCAAGAGGTTGACGACCTGCGCCTGCACGGAGACGTCGAGCGCCGAGATGGGTTCGTCGCAGACGACGAATTTCGGTTCAAGCACCAAGGCCCGGGCGATGCCGATGCGCTGCCGCTGGCCGCCGGAGAACTCGTGCGGATAGCGCGACATGTGGTCGGGATTGAGGCCCACGCGCCGCAGCCAGTCGCCCACCGCCTCGCGCACCTCGGCGGCGCTCGAATCGGTGTGCAGCTTCAGGCCCTCGCCGACGATCTCGCCGACGGTCATGCGCGGATTCAAGGACGAATACGGGTCTTGGAAGATCATCTGCATGGTGCGGGCGTGGCGCTGGAAATCCGCCGCCCGATACTTCGCCGGCAGTTCTTCGCCGTCGTAGACCACCGCGCCGCCGGTCTTGTCGTGCAGCCCCAGCACCGTCTTGCCGAGCGTCGACTTGCCGGAGCCGCTCTCGCCCACCAGGCCGACGATCTCCTGGGCGGCGATGTCGAGGGAGACGTCGTCCACCGCATGAACCACCTGACCGCGCCCCATGGCGAAGTGCTTCGTGAGATTGCGGATTTCCACCAGCGCGTTCATGGCGCATCCGAATCCAACGGTTGCGATGGCGCAAGCCGATGCACCTCGCCGCCGTCCTGGTCGCAGTCCGGATGGTGCAGCCAGCAGCGCGCCGCGTGTCCAGGCGTCAAGTCGAAGGCCGTTGGCGGTTCGTTTTCGCAAACCGCCATGGCGTGGGGGCAGCGGGCGAAGTAGCCGCAGCCGGCGGGCGGCGCGAACAGGTCCGGCGGGCTGCCGTCGATGGGCGTGAGTTCCTGGGCGGAGTCGTCGCGGTTGGAGGGCATCGCGGCGCGCAGGCCCAGCGTGTAGGGATGCGCCGAACGGTAGAAGACGTCGTCCACGGCGCCGCGTTCGACGACTTCGCCGGCGTACATCACCAGCACGTCGTCGGCCATGCGCGCCACGACGCCGAGGTCGTGGGTGATGAGCACGATGGCCATGCCGGTGTCGCGCTGCAAGTCGCTCATCAAGTCCAGAATCTGCGCTTGAATGGTCACGTCCAACGCCGTGGTCGGCTCGTCGGCGATCAGGATGGACGGTTCGCAGGCCAGCGACATGGCGATCATCGAACGCTGCAACATCCCGCCGGAGAACTCGAACGGATACTGCCGGGCGCGTTTGGCGGCGTCCGGGATGCGCGTCATGTCGATGAGTTCCACGGCGCGGGCCAGCGCTCGGCGGTGGCTGTAGCCGCGATGCACCTGCAGCGTCTCGGCGATCTGGTCGCCGATGGTCATGGTGGGGTTCAGCGAGGTCATGGGATCCTGGAAGATCATGCCTACCAAGCGCCCGCGCACGTCCTTGCCGTCGATGCGCTGGTCGTGCAGCACCTCGTGCCCGCCGAGCTTCGCCGAGCCGCTGACGATGCGCCCGGGCGGCATCGGAATGAGCCCCATGATGCTCTGCACGGTCACCGACTTGCCGCAGCCGGACTCCCCGACGATGGCCAGCGTCTTGCCGCGTTCGAGGGAAAACGACACGCCGCGCACGGCATGCACCGTGCCGCCGTAAGTGGCGAACTCCACGCGCAGATCGCGCACTTCGAGCAGAGCGCTCATTCCGTGCCTTGCGTGTCGAGATACAACTGACGGAAATGGGACGGATGGCAGGCATCGAACCTGCGACCTCTGCCTTCTTCTGGCAGCGCTCTACCGACTGAGCTACATCCGTTGTAGACCGTCGAGCGCAACTTACTCAGTACCGAGCTCGGCGTCAACCCGCTTGTCGCTTGTCCCCAGCGGCAGTCCGCTTGCGCGATGGAGGGAAAGACAGGGCCTTGCGGCACTTCAATGGTCGTCTCCTGTGCGAGCATGTTCGGGGCGAAGACGAGTGCGAGGAGGCCCAGGAGCATATAGAGGAAGTACCGCACGGACCTCCAAACGAACCCCTTGAACGCTTCCGCGACGGTCTGGGGCGGCGGTGGCGGCGCCGGCGGCTGCGGCAGTCGCGCCCTCCCGCGCTCCACTTCGCGGAGGCTTCTTGGTGCCGCGCTCATTCCGTGGACCTCATCCGCGCATCCAGCGCATCGCGCAGGCCGTCGCCGAGCAGGTTGAAGGCCAGTACGGTGACGCTGATGAGGGCGGCCGGGGCGATGAGTTCGTGGGGGGTGGTGAGCATGGTCTTCAGGCCTTCGTTGCACATGCTGCCCCAGGAGGGCGTGGGCGGGGCGACGCCCATGCCGATGAAGGAGAGGAACGCTTCGGTGAAGATGGCGCTTGGCACGGCGAAGGTGAGGGTCACCAGAATCACGCCCATCGTGTTCGGGATCATGTGCCGCAGCACGAGGTAGTTCGTCTTCGCGCCGAGCAGCCGGGAGGCGCCGATGTAGCCCTCTTCGCGGATTTGCAGGATCTGCCCGCGCACCAGGCGCGCCGCGGCGGGCCAGCTGAGCAGCACCATCGCCACCATCATCGGAAAGATGCTGTCGTCGCCCGGCTGCACGTCGAAGAGGATGCGGAACAGGATCATGAACAGCAGGAACGGCAGCGCCACCACGAAATCCGCGAAGCGCATCAGCGCCTGATCGACGCGCCCGCCCATGAAGCCGGCGACGCTGCCGTAGAGAATGCCGAGCAGCACGAAGGCGAAGGGCGCGACGATGCCGATGAAGAGCGACACCCGCGCGCCGTGCATGAGCCGCGCGAGCATGTCGCGGCCAAGGTAGTCCGTGCCCAGAGGATGCAGGGGGAGCTTCAGCACGTCGCCGGGCGCGGCGTCGTCGATGTTCTGAACCAGCCCCTTCTGCAGCGCTTCCTCGGCGGTGATGACCCGCGTGACGGCGACGGCCAACGACACGTAGGCGGCGGATTCCCCGCCCTCGGCGTTCAAGGCGACGATGGAGTAGTGGTAGAGGAGGGGCTTCAAGTCCAGGCGGTCCTCGAAGCTCACGTTGGCCGGATTCAGAACGTCGGCAATCGGCAGGCCGAGTGCGCCGTCCGGTGCCGGGTCGAAGATGCTGCGGTAGACGCGATAGCCGGCCGCGCCTGGCACCGAAGACCAATGCAGCCGCACCGCGCGCGTCGTCGCCCAGCCGGCGACCGCGAGGGTTTCCGGAGCGCCGAGGGCGTCGGCGCCGCTGGTCGCGGGCGTCGGCGACACCGAGACGCCTTTCCAAGGCGCGCGTTCCTCCACCACCGTCACTGCCCGCCCGGCGCCGGGAGGAACGCTGATCTGATCCAAGTCCGGCACCGCCGGATCAACGCGCCACAGCAGTGGCCCGGCGAGGGTGAATGCAAGCAGGGCGATCACCAGATACAGCGAAAACAGCGCACGCTTGTTGGCCTTCAAGCGAATCCAAGCGTCCTGCCAATAGGAGAGCGAGGGACGCGAGATGGTCTCCACCTCGCGCGCCGCTTGCACTGGCTCGAAGGAGAGCGTCGTCGCCATGCCGTTCACTCCAGGCGCACGCGGGGATCGACGAGGCCGTAGACGAGATCGACGGCGATCACCATGAACACCAGAAACGCGCCGTAGAGCACGGTGGTGCCCATGATGACGGTGTAGTCGGATTGCTGCACCGCCTGCACGAAGTAGCGCCCGAGGCCGGGAATGGCGAACACGATCTCCACCACGAAGCCGCCGGTGGTGATCGCCGCGATGGCCGGGCCGAGCACCGTGATCACCGGCAGGATGGCATTGCGCAACTGGTGCTTGCGGAAGATGCGCGTCGCCGGTACGCCTTTGGCGCGGGCGGTGCGCACGAAGTCCGCGTTGACGATCTCCAGCATGGACGAACGCATCAGCCGCGTGAGGAACGCCATCGTGCCGAGGCCGAGCACCATCGACGGCACGATCATGTGCTGCACCGTGCCCCAGCCGGCGACTGGAAAGAGCGTGAAGCCGAGCCATTCGTTGATCTTCACCACGCCCAGCTGGCCGAAGGCCGCGAAGACGAAGCTCGGCACGGAAATGCCGAGAATCACCAGCATCACGATGATCACGTCTGGCGCGCGGTTGCGGTAGAGGGCCGTCAGCGCACCCCACAGAATGCCGCCGAAGGCCGCGAACACCACGGCGAGAATGCCGAGGGTGGCGGAAACCTTGAAGTGCTCGGCGATGATGTCGTTCACCTCGCGGTTCTGCTGGGTGAAGGAAATGCCGAAGTCGCCCTTGGCCATGTTGCGCAGATAGATCCAGTACTGGGTGGGCAGCGGCTTGTCGAGGCCGTAGCGCGCCTCCAGGTTGGCGCGGATTTCCGGCGGCACGGCCTTGTCGTTCACCAAGGGATCGCCCGGCACGAAGTGCATGGCGAAGAACGTCGCGGTGGCGATGAACCACACCGTGACGATGCCTTGGAGCAGTCTTTTCAGCGCGTAGCGGGCCATCGGCAGCCTACGACTCGATCCAGGCGTGGGTGTAGTCCGGGTCGGTGCCCACGGCGCGCCGCACCACGCCTTTCACCTGGGGATGCGCGACGTAGACCGAGCCGCGCTCGTACTGGGTGAGCACCACGGCGTCTTCGTAGATGATGGACTGCACCCGCGCCATCGCGTCCATGCGCGTCTGCGCGTCGCTGGTGGAGCGGGCGATGTCCACGGCTTCGTCCAAGGCCGGATTGGAATAGCGCCCGCGGTTGTTTTCGTTCCACGAGGTGAAGAGATCGGCGAAGGTCATCGGGTCGTCGTAGTCCGGGCCCCAGCCGGCCATCACGAGGTCGTAGTCGCCGGCGGTCATCTTGGCGAGCCGCTGCTTGAATATCTGCGCGTCGATCTTCACGTCCAGATCGAGCTTGCGCTTGAACAGGTTCTGGTAGTACTCGGCCTGCTTGCGCGCCGTCGGACTGTCGCCGATGAGCATGGTGAGCGGCGGCAGTTCCTCGAGGCCGAGCTCTTCCAGCGCGTTGCGCAGATAAACCCGCCCCATCGCTTCGTCCGGCTGATGCGCCTCTACCGGATATTCCTGGCGAAAGAAGCCGCGCACGCCTTTCAGCCACACGGGAAAGAGCGATTCCCCGGGCAGATTGCCCGGCAGCTTGATGATCTTGTAGACGAGCTCCGCGGGATCGTTCACTTTCTGCAGCGCTTTGCGCAGGTGCCAGTTGGAGGTGAGGCGCTCGGGGCGGTGGTTCAGGCCGATGTAGTACACGGAGCCGTCCGCGAAGCGCTTGATCTTCCAGCGCTGCTGCATGGCGTCGTCCAGGTTTTCGGCGCTCAGTCCGGCGAGCGCGATCTTGCCGTCCTTGAAGAGGTTGAGCGTGGCGTTGGTGTCGGTGGTGATGTAGGCGTGGTCGATGACGTTCAGCCGGATGCGTTCCGCCGCCCAGTAGGTGGGGTTCTTCTCCAAGCGCAGACTGGCGCCGTGAACCCAGCTGGCGATGGTGAACGGGCCGTTGTAGAGCAGATCCTCCGCATCGGCGCCGTAGCGGCCGTTGGTGGATTCGTAGAACGCCTCGTTGATCGGATTGTAGGTGGCGAAGGCCGTGAGCTTGTCGAAATAGGGCACCGGGCGCGCGAAATCGACATGCAGCGTGCGATCGTCCACGGCGCGAACGCCGAGTTCCTCGGGCGGCAGCTCGCCGCGGTTCACGGCTTCGGCGTTCTTGATGCCGTAGAGGATGAAGGCGTACTCGGAAGCGTTCGCCGGTTCGAGCACCTTGCGCCAGGCGAACACGAAGTCGCGCGCCGTCACCGCTTCGCCGTTGCTCCAGCGCGCCTCGGGGCGCAGCCAGAACGTCGCGGAGAGATCGCGCACTTCCCAGCGCTCGGCGACTCCGCCCACCAGCCGGTTGCTGCCGTCGTAGCGCAGCAGACCTTCCATGACGTGGCCGAGAATGCGAAAGCTCACTTGATCGGTGCCGCGGGTGGAATCCATCTGCGGCGGTTCCTGGGAGAGCGCGAGGGTCACCGTGCCGGTGGCCGCATCCACCGCATCGCTGGCGCCGCCCTCGTTCCACTGCGCGAGCACCCACAGAATCGCGCCGAGCACCAGCACGCCGAGCCCGGCGATGTAGAGCAGTTGCCACAGCGCGCTCAGATCGAGGGGACGCGCGGCAACGCCGCCAGTGCCTTTCTCCACAACCGCTTCCTCCACAACCGCTTCGCTCACGACGCCACGCTCCGCAGCAGGTTGCCGACGACGCGGTTCAGGTGCGCGAGCGAATTGCACTCTTCCGCCTGGTGAACGTAGGCGGTGTACTTGCGCATCTCCGCATCGCCGGTGGTCCAGGTGCTGCGCGACTCGGGATTCAGCCAGATGACGCGCTTCGAGCGGTCGTACATTTCCTTGAGGATGTCCGTGCGCGGGTCGCCGTAGTTGTTGCGCGCGTCGCCGAGGATGACGATGGTGGTGCGGTTGTCCACGTCGTCCATGCACAGCTTGCGGAAGTCCGCGAAGGCTTGGCCGTAGTCCGTGGAGCCACCGCTGTAGTCGCGCAGGGTCTTGGAGATGGCGTCTTCGATCTTGTTGCGCTCGAACAGGTCGGTCACTTCCGCGAGATCGGAAGAGAAGGCGAAGGAGCGCACCTTCGGCATCACTTCCTCCAAGCTGTACAGGAACATCAGCATGAAGCGCGCGTAGCTCGCCACCGAGCCGGAGACGTCGCAGATGGCGAATACCCGCGGGCGATCCACTTTCACCGATTTCCAATGCAGGTCGAAGATGGCGCCGTCGTAGCTCATGTTGTGGCGCAGGGTACGCGGCACATGCAGTTGCCCGCGCTTGAACACCTTGCGCCGTCGCGAGTGCAGGGCGACGAGCTTCTTCGCCATGCGGTAGACGATTTCCTGCACCAGGCGGAAATTGCGGTGCTCCACGTTGGAGAGCTTCACCTTCTGCAGCAGTTCTTCGCGCAGCCGCCGCCCGCTGGCGTCGGCGTGCAGCAGGAACTGGCGCTCCACATAGTCGCGCACCAGCTCGCGCAGCCAGTCGCGGCGCTTGTTCAGCTCCTGGCCGAGGCGCCGTTCCGGGACGCGCGGGCTCTGCCGCAGATCGCCGATCTCGCGCATCAGCTCGGCCAGGCCCATCGCGTCCATGATCTTGCGCGTGTAGAGGCCCTTCTGGGTGAACACTTGGATGTCTTCGAGCTTCGCGTCCTTGGCGGCGGCGGCCATGCGCACGGCGAGATCGACGCTGCTCTCGTGCATGAGGGCGCGGCCGAGTTCGGAGCGCGGTTCGGTCATCTCGCCGGGGCCGAGGTCCTCTTCCTCGGCTTCCGCCTCGAACTTGCCCTTCTTGCGGCCCTTGCCCCCCTTGCCGGCGCCCGTGCCGCCAGCGCCTTCTCCTTCTCCTTCGCCGTCTCCGCCAAAGCCCTCGCCCGCTTCGGCGAGCGTCGCGGCCTGCGCGGAGACGTCCTCGAAGGAGAAGAACTGGTCGAAGGTGGTGTCGAAGGTCTCCTTCTCGTCCGCGGTCTTCGGCAGCACGAGGGAGAGGGAGTCCTTGAGGAAGTCGCGGTCGCGGTAGCCCACCAGTTCGAGGGCGTTCATCGCATCCAGCGTTTCCGCTGGCGAAATGCGCACCTCGGCATTGCGCAGCGCGGCGATGAAGTGCGTCAGCGTGCGGTCCACTTCAAGCTCGCCGCCGATCAGCCTAGAAGCGTCTGGCTCACGCCTTCACCGCGTTCCTGGTCAAGGTCGCGATTTCGGCGTCCACGTTCTCGATGTCCTCCTGGAACTTGAGGATCACGTTCAGCGTGTCGCGCACCAGCTCGGGGTCGAGGCTCTCGGTGTGCAGCAGCAGCAGGGTGCGCGCCCAGTCGATGGTCTCGGAGATCGCCGGCACCTTCTTCAAGTCGAGGTCGCGCAGATCCTGGATGAACGTCACCAGCTGGCGGCGCAGTTCCGGCGGAATGTCCGGCACCCGGGCGTGGATGATGCGCTGCTCGAGGTCGGCGTCCGGGAAGGGGATGTAGAGGTGCAGGCAGCGCCGCTTCAGGGCATCCGAGATTTCCCGCGTGTTGTTGCTGGTGAGGAACACGATCGGCGGCTCCCGATGCGCCTTCACGGTGCCGATCTCGGGAATCGAGACTTGGAAGTCCGAGAGGATTTCCAGGAGCAGCGACTCGAACTCGTGGTCCGACTTGTCCACTTCGTCGAGCAGCAGCACGCAGCCGTCTTCTTCGCGCAGCGCCTTCAAGAGCGGGCGCGGTTCCAGGAACTCCTCGGAGAAGAAGATGTCGCCGAACTCGTGCAGGCGCGAGACCGATTCGGCGAAGCCCTGCGCCCCCTGCAGCACTTCGTCCAAGGTCTCCTTGAGCACCTGGGTGTAGAGCAGCTGCTTGCCGTACTTCCACTCGTAGATGGCCTTGGCCTCGTCGAGGCCCTCGTAGCATTGCAGGCGGATCAGCGGCAGGCCGAACATCTCGGCGCTGGTCTTGGCCAGTTCCGTCTTGCCGACCCCCGGCGGCCCCTCGATGAGCACGGGCTTGCGCAGATGGAACGCGAGGTAGACGGCGGTGGCGATCTGGTTGCTGCAAATGTAGCGGTGGGACTCGAAGCCGTCCTTCAAGGTGTCCACGGACGCGGCGAGCTGCTCGATGTCGGTCACGAATCCTCCTTACGATGCGCCGTGCGCCGGCGCCGCCAGCGGAACCGCCTCCCAAGCGGACGGCCAGCGCAAGCCATCCATTATCACGACGGCTGCAAGGGATGTATAGGCTTGGTTTCGCCGGCTGGGCGATCGCGGGCAAAAAACCGCCTCAGGCGGCCTGCGTTCTGTCCCGGGTGCGCCGAGCCGCGGCGAACGGCCACGTCGGCGCCGTGGCTGCGCAGCGCAACCTCGGGCCGGGCCGGATCGAAGTCGCAGATCTCCTGCACCTGCGGCGCGTCGTACCACGCCACGGTGAACGGCACTTCCGCGCTGCGGCGCGTCATGCTTGTTCTGCGACGATGCGGACACGCGACTGCCAGTCCGGCGGAATCGAGAAGCCCTGGCTCCAGCGGAAGGTCTCCTCGCACAGCACGCCGTGCCAGAACAGCGGCTCCTCGGCGGACACGCGGAAGAAGTAGGCGACGTCGTTGCGGTCCGGCACCACGACCATCTCGCCGCTGCCGGGCTCGACGTAGCGGAACGAGGAGCGGCCGGGTTCCGCCACCTCCACCAGGAACACCACCCAGCCGACGTAGCCGAACTGGTCCGAGTGCCAGCCTCTGAAGGCTCCGGGTGGATAGAACTGGTCGCCTGCGCAGGGACATTCGCCGCCGAAGAAGCGGTTCATGCTCTGGCACAGCGGCGCGATGCGGGGGGAGGGATGCCTGAAGTAGCAGTTGGTGGGCCCGGTGCGCCACTCGTGCCGTGTCTCCAGTTCCGCCACACCCCTGGCCGCCCTCTTTACCCGTGCCAGCCGCTTGAGTTTTCTGCCGGCGGCACGGCGGCGCTCGAAGGACTTCATCCGCTCCACCCACTCCACGTCCGGCGGCGCCTGCAGCCGTCTCCGCCCTCTGTGGAGTCTTTCGTCCGCGCGCGCGAAATGACCGAGGTCCAGCCCGACGGGCAACGTCGCCAGAGAACGGGCGGTCTCGGCGACCTCCTCGAAGCCGGCGATGGCGTCGAATGGAATGGCGAAGAACCTGCCGGCGCGGCAATCCACAGCGATGTCTTGGACAGGACGCATCGCCGGCTACTCTATCAACTTGCTGCGGCGGAATCGCTTCTACTTCAGGTTCTGAGCGACCGGAACGATCGGGGGGGGGGGGGGGGGGCCATAGGGGAGACTGTTTCGAAGCGAACCTGCGAAACCCTACGACAAATCAAAGGCGTGTGGTGCCTGCCAACGCCTACGGCGTGTCCGGCTGCGCCGTGCGCTGTGCCGGTGCGCCGCGTCGGTAGCGGCGCAGGCCGCTGACGCCTTCGAGGGGCGGGCTCAGTTCGCCGCTGTCGAACAGCAGGCGGTACTTGAGGCCGCGCAAGGCGGGCGGGCGGTAGCTGGCCAACTGCGAGAAGCGCCGCTGCACCGAGACGTGCAGGATCGGCAGGTCGGCGCAGGGTTCGTCGTCGTCGCAGACATGGACGCTGCGCAGGTCCTGGTAGAGCACCGCCGCCTGCACGCCGCCGTGGGTGTGCAGCGGCGCATGGGCCTGCGGATGGACGCTGATGTCGTCCACTTCCAGCCCGGCGAGCGCCTCGCCGTGGGCGTCGAACAGGGCGCGGATGCTGGCCGGGTCGCCGCCGGCGATGGCGATGTCGTCGCCGAGCGCGGCCTTGCAGCGGGAGATCATGAAGGCGAGGGCCACGTCCGAGAGGCCGTCCACCCAGTAGCCGCCGCCGACGTCGCCGTGAACGCCGGGGAACCAGACCTCCAGAATGCGCTCCGGCCGCCGCGGGTCCCGGTTCATCAGGGTGGGCGTGAAGGTCACGCGGTCTTCGTCCAGGGCGACGAGATGCACCGCCTTCTCGATGCGCGGGTTCAAGGTGCCGTTCTCGAACACCACGTCGCTGCTCACCTTGTCGCTCTTGCGGTGGATGCCGCCCATCGCCGCCACGGTGTCGAAGGCGCCGAGGAAGGAGACGGCGCATTCCGGATGGTCGCCGAGGATCATGGCCGCGAACTTGCGCGCCAGGGCGGCGCCGCGGCTGTAGCCGAAGAGCGCCACCGCGTCGCCATGCCGGTAGTGGGCGTCGAAGTCCGCGCGCGCTTCGTCGAGGATGCGCTTGGCGTCGCCGAAGGTGGGCGCCACCAGGATGTTCAGGCGCGACCGGCCGGCGGCGTAGATCTTGCCGAGGAGCGGAATGCGCGTCTTGCCCTCGCGGGTGCCGATGCCGTTGTAGTAGAAGCTCTTCTGCTTCGCCTTGGGCGGCGACTCGTCGAAGTTGCCGCCGAGCAGCACGTGCAGCTTCAATACGTTGCTGACGCTTTGATCTTCCTTGAACTCGCCGGCGTCGCTCGGTTCGTTGCCGGTGCCGTCGAAGCAGAAGACGAGCATCTGCCGTGCATGGTCTTCCGCCACCTTGAACACCTCCAAGCCCCGCCGCGCCAGCGAATCCGTCTCGCCGCTGTCAAGCGCGGCGCACCGCAACGGAGTATGCCGCAGCCTCGCGGCGCCGTCGTCGCCATCGCGCCGTCTTGCGTCGTGCCAAGCGCCTTGCAAGCGGCCCCTTGCGGCAGCGCATTCTGATATACACTTGCCGCCATTGTTCGATTTGCGAGGGAGAGGTTCATGGGGGGCTACGCCTATGTTGCGCCTTCGAATGTCGCCGAGGCGCTGACGGCGCTGGGCGATGCGGCTGGCGCCGGCACGCGCGCGCAGATGCTCGCCGGCGGCACCGACGTGCTGGTGCAGATGCGGTCCATCGACAAGGGGCCGCGCACGTTCGTGGATGTCAAGCACATTGCCGAGGCGAACGAACTGCGCATCGGCGACGACGAGATCTTCATTGGCGCCGCCATCGCCAGCGCCGTGCTCAACGAGAACGCGGAGCTCAAGCGCATCCTGCCGGGCCTGATCGAAGCCGCCGATCTCATCGGTTCGACGCAGATCCAGGGCCGCGCCACCATCGGCGGCAATCTCTGCAATTCCTCCCCGGCCGGAGACACCATCCCGGCGCTGATCGCGTGCGGCGCGGTGTGCGTCGTCGCCGCGCCCGGCGGCAATCGGGACGTGCCCACCGAATCCTTCGTCACCGGCGTCGGCACCAACGTGCTCGCGCCCACGGAGTTCCTGGTCGGCTTCAAGATTCCCCGTCCGAAGGGCAGAACGTCCGATGCCTACCTGCGCTTCATTCCGCGCACGGAAATGGACATCGCCGTCTGCGGCGCCGGCGTCGCCCTCACCTTGGACGCCAGCGGAACCTGCACCGCCGCCAAGGTCGCCATCGGCGCCGTGGCCATCACCGCGCTGCCGGTGCCCGACGCCGCGGCGGCGCTGGTCGGCACCAAGGTGGACGATTCGGCGCTGGCAGCGGCAGCCGCTGCTTCGAGCGCACTTGCCAAGCCGATCACGGACAAGCGCGGCACGGTGGAATACCGCAGGAAGGTGGTGGGGGTGCTGACGAAGCGCGCCGCCGCCATCGCCCGCGACCGCGCCGCCGCCCTCTGATCGCCGCGAACACTGGAGATAAGAACCATGAGCAAGACCCACGTTTCCACCTCCATCAACGGCGATGCGGTTGAGTTCCTCTGCGAGCCGCACCAGTCGCTGCTCGACGTGCTGCGCGAGACCCTCGGCCTGACCGGTACCAAGGAAGGCTGCGCCACCGGCGACTGCGGCGCCTGTTCGGTGCTCGTCGACGGCCGCGTCGTGTGTTCCTGCCTGATGCTGGCCGTCGAAGCCGAAGGCGTGGAGCTGACGACCATCGAAGGCATCGCCGGGCCGGACGGCCTGCACGTGATCCAGCAGAAGTACCTGGAGCACGCGGCGCTGCAATGCGGCATCTGCACGCCCGGATTCATCGTCGCCACCAAGGCGCTCCTGGACAAGAACCCGAACCCGGACGAAACGACCATCCGCTACTGGCTGGCCGGCAATCTGTGCCGCTGCACCGGCTACGACAAGATCGTCCGCGCCGTGCAGGCATCCGCCGAGGAGCTCGCCTACGAAGCGTAGGCGAAGCGCCGCCTTCGCCGACCTCATCGCGCAAGCCGTCGCCCGCGCGGTTGCCCGGCGGGCGAAGGCGCGTCTTGCCGCCGCGAACGAAGTGCGCTGATGCGGACTTGGCCGAGCGTCTCGGCGACGCCCGGCCAAGGCGTGGCGCATCGAGATGCGGCGTCCCTCGTGTAGACTCCGCCGATTGCCGAGCTTGAACAGCCATGGCGCTTCACCCGAACTCCCTCGACATGGCTGGCGGCCTCGTCCGGCACGATCTGCCAAGCGCGGTGCTGGCGGAACTCGCCTTGCTGCGCGGCGAGGGGCGCTTGGCCAGCAACGGTGCCCTCGTGGTGGAGACCGGCAAGCGCACAGGGCGCTCGCCGTCGGACCGCTTCATCGTCCGCGAGCCGGGCAGCGCCGCCGCCATCGACTGGGGCGACGTCAACCAGCCGGTGGAAGCCAACGCCTTCGCCGCGCTCGCGAGCCGCGTCGAAGCGCATCTGGCCGAGCGCAGCACCTTCGTCGCGCCGTTCCACGTCGGCGCCCATCCAGACCACTATCTGCCGGTGTCGGTGACCACGGAATACGCTTGGCACGCGCTCTTCGCCAAGTCGCTGTTCATTTCGCCGGATGCCTACAATCCCGAGGACAAGCCGGTGTGGACAGTGCTCGACGCGCCGTCCTTCACCTGCGTGCCGGAGCGCGACGGCACCGCCTCGGAAGTCGCTGCGATGATCGACTTCGCCAGCCGCCGCGTGCTGCTCGTCGGCATGCGCTACGCCGGCGAGATGAAGAAGGCGATGTTCGCGGTGCAGAACTTCCTGCTTCCGGACCGCGATGTGCTGCCCATGCACTGCGCGGCGAACGCCGGCCCGGACGGCGACGTGACGCTGTTTTTCGGGCTTTCCGGCACCGGCAAGACGACGCTTTCCGCGGACCCGGAGCGGCTGCTGATCGGCGACGACGAACACGGCTGGGGCGCGGGCACGGTGTTCAACCTCGAGGGCGGCTGCTACGCCAAGTGCATCAACCTCACGCGGCAGTCGGAGCCGGTGATCTTCGACGCCATCCGCTTCGGCGCCATCGTCGAGAACGTCGTTGTCGACGACTGCACCCGCGAACCCGACTACGCCGATGCGAGCCTCACCGAGAACACCCGCGCCTGCTATCCCCGCGCCAACATCGCCGCCAAGGTCGCGGCGAACCGCGCCGGCGAGCCGAGCGCCGTGGTCTTCCTCACCTGCGATCTGAGCGGCGTCCTGCCGCCGGTGGCCGTGCTCTCGCCGCAAGCCGCGGCCTACCACTTCCTCTCCGGCTACACGGCGACGGTCGGTTCGACGGTCGTCGGCGCCGCCGAGCCCTATGCGGCAACCTTCTCCACCTGCTTCGGCGCGGCGTTCTTTCCGCGCCCGGCGTGGGTGTACGCGGACTTGCTGATGAAGCGCATCGCGGCCTTCGGCACCGCGGTCTATCTGGTCAACACCGGCTGGACCGGCGGCGGCTACGGCGTCGGCAAGCGCTTCGACATTCCCACCACCCGCGCCATCGTCCGCGCCATCCAGTCGGGCGCATTGACGCAGACACCCACGCGCCGCCTCGACACGCTCAATCTGGACGTGCCGAGGCGCGTCCCGGGCGTGGATTCGCGGCTGCTGAATCCGCGCGACACCTGGGCCGACACGGCGGCCTACGACGAGGCGAGCGCCGCTTTGGCGGCGAAATTCGCGGCCAACTTCAAGCGGTTCGACGTCGAGCGCGCCATCGTCGACGCCGGGCCGCGCCCGTAGCCAGCCCTTGGCGGGCGACACGAACGCCCTCCGGGCGGTGGCTGGCTGCCGGGAACTGGCGGCGCTGCAACGCGGCATCGAGAAGGAGAGCCTGCGCGTCACGCCGGCCGGGGAGCTGGCGCAGACGCGGCATCCGCCGGCGCTCGGCTCGCCGCTCACGCATCCGCGCATCACCACGGACTTCAGCGAGGCGCAGCTGGAACTCATCACCGGCGTTCACACTAGCGCCGAGGGCGTGGTGGGGGAGCTCGAGGACATCCACCGCTTCGTGTGTGCGAACGTCGGCGACGAGCTGCTGTGGGCGGCGAGCATGCCGTGCCGCCTGGGCGCGGACGAAGACATCCCCATCGCCCGCTTCGGCGCCTCGAACGTGGGGCGCTCGAAGACCGTCTACCGCAACGGCTTGAGCCACCGCTACGGGCGGCGGATGCAGGCGATCAGCGGCATCCACTACAACTTCTCGGTGCCGGAGACGCTCTGGCCGGCGATTGCCGAGAGCCGCGGCGCGAACGCCGATCGGGATTTCGTGACTGGTGCCTACTTCGGCCTGATCCGCAACTTCCGCCGCTATTCGTGGCTGTTGATCCATCTCTTCGGCGCGTCGCCAGCGGTATGCCGATCGTTCATCGCCGACGGCGCGACATCCCTCCAGCCGCTGGGCGACAACACCGCGCATCTGGCGAACGCCACGTCGCTGCGCATGGGCCGCTTGGGCTATCAGAGCGAAGCCCAGGCGACGCTGCGGGTCTCCTACGACAGCCTCGATCAGTACGACGCGACGATGCGCAAGGCGCTCACGGTCGCCTATCCGCCCTACGCGGAAATCGGTCTCAAGGGCGCGGACGGGGATTACCGCCAGCTCTCCACGGCGCTGCTGCAGATCGAGAACGAGTTCTACGCCGCCATCCGCCCCAAGCGCCGCACGCGCTCCGGCGAGCGCCCCCTCAACGCCTTGCGCGAACGCGGCGTGGAGTACGTGGAAGTGCGCTGTATCGACCTCGACCCGTTCCTGCCCCTCGGCATCGACGCGACGACTTGCCGGTTTCTCGACGTCTTCCTGCTGTTCTGCCTGCTCGCCGACAGCCCCGCCGAGAGTGTGCGCGAGTCCGATGCCGTGGCGGCCAACCAGCTGGCGGTCGTCGAACATGGACGCGAAGCGAATCTGCCGCTTCGGTCGGTGGACGGCACGCAGAAGCTCGAGCGTTGGGCGAAGCGATTGCTTGACGACTGCGCAGGCGTGGCGCTGGTCGTCGATGCCGTTGCCGGCGACGGCAAGCACGTCGAGGCGGTGGATGCGCAGCGGCGCAAGATCGAAGCCCCCGAACGCACGCCATCGGCGAAGGTGCTGGCCGCGCTCGCCGGCGCCAACGAGTCGTTCTCGCGCTTCGGATTGCGGCAATCGGCGGCGCATCGGCGCTGGATCGAAGATCGCGCCCGCGCGCCGGAACGCCAAGCAGCGCTCGCAGCCGCGAGCGCCGAGTCGCATGAAAGCCGAGCGGCGATCGAAGCGGCCGACAGCATGACCTTCGACGACTACTTGCGCCGCTTCCTGACGCTGGACGCATGAGCGCGTGAACTTCCTGGCGCACTGCCTGCTGGCAAGCCCAGGGGACGGCTGGCTCGCCGGCGGCGTTCTGGGCGATTTCGTGAAGGGACGGATTCCCGAGCAGATGCCGGCGGAGCTGCGCGCTGGCATCTGGCTGCACCGCCGCATCGACTCGTTCTCGAACCGGCTGCCCCTCTTGGCCGACAGCGTGGCGCGCTTCCATCCGGCGCTGCGGCGTCCGGCGCCGGTGCTCTTGGACATCGTCGCCGACCACTGCCTGGCCTTGGACTGGCCGCGCTATTCGAAGGAAGAACTGCCGGCCTTCGCCGCCAAGGTCTACGCCGCCCTCGCCAGCTACGCGCCCTGGGTGCCGGAGCGGGCGCGGGATTTCGTCGACTACATGGTGCGCCGCGACCTGCTCTCGGCCTACGTCGAGCCGGACGTGGCGCACCGCGCCATGGGCCACGTGCTGCGCCGGCTGCGGATGCAGCATCTCGCGGCGCACCTGGATGTGGCTCTCGATGGCGATCTGGCGGGTTTCTCGGCGGACGCCAAGCGCTACCTGCCGGTGCTTGCGGCCTTCGCCCAGGAGGAGCGCGGAAAGTCGCCGTACTGAGCTTGGCGGCTACTTGACGATCTTCACGTAGTCCCCGGCGCGGGGTTCGCCGTTGGGATAGTCGGCGTTCAGCAGGCGCAGGGTTTCCACCGGATGGCTGCGCAGGGAGGTTTGCGTCGCCAACGCGGCGTAGGTCGCGCCCGGCTCGGCGACGACGACCTCGATGCGGCGGCTGTTCAGTTCCTGGACATCGTCGGAGGTCATTGGCCGCAACGCCTCGAGGGTCTCCTCGAACTGCGTCCGAAAGCGCTCCGGGTCGCCTTGGGGGCCGCACTCGCCCTTGAGCAGGAAGACGTCCTGGCGCAGATAGAGCACGGCGATGAGCTGCAGCTGCGCGTTCGACTCGCTGGTGTCGATTTCGCCGATGAAGGCCGGCGCGCCGTTGACGTCCAGTTCCAGGCCGTTCTGCACGTCGTCGCGCTTGAGGACGCGGACGACGTATTCCTCCGGCGAGCGGCGCTTGACCATCTCGTGGCGCGTCACCATGATGGCGGCCTCGGCCTTGCCGCCGGGGGCTTCGGCCAGAACCTGCGTCTGCGGCGCCGTCACGCGCCAGCCTTCCGGGAAGGGCATCACCACACGCAGCCCGCCGTGGTAGTAGGTCTCGTCGCGCACCGACCCGCCAGCCGCTTCGTCGCCGTAGACGAGGCCGTTCATCAGCTCCCAGAAGTCCCCCAGCGGTTCGACGGTTTCCTCCGGCGACATGCCCCGTGCGTACCCCACGGCGGCATGCAGGCGCCGGTCGTTGCGCGGATGGGAGGCGGTGAGACCGTGGTAGGTGGGCGCCTTGGCCGCCACCTGCTTGGAGAAGATCTGCTGATCCTTGAGCACCCACACCGTCTCGATGATCGCCTCCGGGTCGTAGCCGGCGAGCGCCATGAACTCGCCGCCGAGCTGATCCGCTTCCAACTCCATTTCGCGCCCGTAGCCGGACACCAGCAGGGTGGTGAGCGGATTGGCGACGTCGCGCATCAGTTCGCCGCGGCCGGTGGCCATGGCCGCGGCAACGCCGATGAGCTTGCCGGAGATGTTCGTGAGGCGGCGCTTGCGCATGTGGCGCCCGACCACGTGGCCGATCTCGTGGCCGATCACCGCCGCCAGCTGGTCTTCCGACTCCAGGTAGGCGAGCAGGCCGCGGCTGACGAAGATGTAGGCGTCGCCGGTCGCAAAGGCGTTCACTTCGTCGCCGTCCAGCACGTGGAAGTGGTACTCCCGGCCGGCGTCCGTGGTGTGCCGAAGCAGCCGCTCGCCGATGTCGCGCACGTAGCGCTGCCAACGTTCGTCGCCGTAGATCTGCCCCTCGGCAACGAACTCGCGGTACATCTTCTCGCCAGCCCCGGCAGCGCCGGCCGGCAGTGCCGGAAGGACAAGGCCGACGAGGGCAACCAGAAGCGTGGCGGTACGCATGGCGGCATTCTCTCTCAATGGGACGGCTTCAAGCCAAAACTTCGCCGGCGTTTAGACAACGAGCCGCCGCGAACGTTGCGCCGCTCGCCGTGGCGAGCGAGAGCGAATCCAGCCTACGCTCAACCTTGTCCCCGAGTTCAAGCTCTTCGCATAGGACACCTGTCCGCAGAGCGCGTACTCCCTGCAAGGGCGCTTCACGGCCCGCCTTGGCCGGCGCGCGGTCTCGGCGGGACGCGCAGCGGCCGGTGCTGCCGGTGGCGCACACGGGCCGGAATGCTGGCGACCAGGCTCGATGCCGCGCTCTGGCCGGCGCCCCAGTAGCGGTCGCAGCCGGCGTCGAAGGCGGCGCCGGACGTCGTCGATTCCGCATAGCCGCGCCACAGGCCCACGTCCTGCAATGCCCTGCGCTCGGCGTCGAAGAGGTGTCGAAAGCGCGTGCGCGCCGCTGAACCAATATTGCCGCCGCGGCTGCGCTCGATGTCCTGGCAGCTCGCTTGGCAGCCGTCCAAGGTGCGCACGTGATCTTGCGCCAAGGCGCAGATGGCGTCTTCCTCGAGCCGCACCAGCTGTTCCTGGGAGTCGGTCGTGAGCGCGTGGTATTCGTCCGAGATCAGCAGGTCGGACAAGCGGTCCGAACGAGCGTAGAGGGCGAGCGCCGTCGTCTGGCCGCGGTCCATGCACGCCGCGTAGCACTGTCCGATCAGAATCCTCGTGGCGACGCCTTCGTCGTGATCGTCGTGGTCGCTTGCCAGCGCGATGTCGGCCGAGAAGACGAAGCACGCGGCAATGGCGGCGAGCATGATGTGCCCAAGCCGCCGCCGTTGATCCCGCCCGGCGTCGCCTTGGGTCGTCGAAATGAAGCTCCGTGGCATGGCGGTTTCCTCTGGTTGCCAAGCTGCGAACCGCACTCTATGCCGAGCGCCGAAAGCGTGGCAACGACGAACCGCGGCGCCGTTCAGATTGCGTTCAGCCCAAATGCTCGGATTGGCGCTAGACCACGCCCAGCGCAAGCATGGCCGCGGCCACCTTGCGGAAGCCGGCGATGTTTGCGCCGCGCACGTAGTGTACGAAGCCGTCGGTCTCGGCGCCTTCGTCACGGCACTTGTCGTGGATGTCGCGCATGATGGCTTGCAGGCGTGCGTCCACTTCGTCCTCGGTCCACGCGATGCGCAGCGCGTTCTGGCTCTGCTCCAGTCCGGAGACCGCCACGCCGCCGGCGTTGGCGGCCTTGCCGGGGGCGAACAGGATCTTCGCATCGACGAAGGTCCGAACGGCGGCGGTGGTGGCGGGCATGTTGGCGCCTTCGGCGACCGCCTTGACGCCGTTGCCAAGCAGCGCCTGCGCGTCGTCGCCGTCGAGCTCGTTCTGCGTTGCGCACGGCATGGCGACGTCGCAGGGCACGCGCCAAGGCCGTTCGCCTTCGTGGTAGGCGCAGCCGAAGTGTTCGGCGTATTCGCGCAGCCGCCCGCGCCGCACCTCCTTCAAGTCCTTCAGCCAGTCGAGCCGCTCGCCGTGGATGCCCTGGGGGTCGTATACGAAGCCGCTCGAATCCGATGCCGTAACGACCTTGGCGCCGAGCTCGGCGAGCTTGGCGATGCCGTATAGCGCGACGTTGCCAGCGCCGGACACCACCGCGGTCTTGCCGGCGATGTCGTCGCCAGTGCCCGCCAGCATGTCGCGCAGAAAGTAGGCGGCGCCGTAGCCGGTGGCTTCTTTCCGCAGAACGCTGCCGCCGAACGCCAGGCCCTTGCCCGTGAACGCGCCGGTGAAGCGGTTGCCGAGCCGCAGGAAGGCGCCGAACAGATAGCCGATTTCGCGCGCGCCAACGCCGATGTCGCCGGCGGGAACGTCGGTGTCGGCGCCGATGTGCCGATGCAGCTCGCGCATCATGGCCTGGCAGAAGCGCATCACCTCGGTGTCGCTCTTGCCGCGCGGGTCGAAGTTCGCGCCGCCCTTGGCGCCGCCCATCGGCAGGCCGGTGAGACTGTTCTTGAAGATCTGCTCGAAGCCGAGGAACTTCAGCACGCTCTGCGTCACCGTGGGATGGAAGCGCAGCCCGCCCTTGTATGGCCCGATGGCGTTGCAGAACTGCACGCGCCAAGCGCGGTTGACGTGGACGCGGCCGGCGTCGTCGAGCCAAGTGACCCGGAACACCACGATTCGGTCCGGTTCCGTCAAGCGTTCGAGAATCCGCGCTTCCTCGTATTCCGGGTGCGCGGCGATCAGCGGCACCAGCGACTCCGCCACCTCGAAGACCGCCTGATGGAACTCCGGCTCGCCCGGATTGCGCCGCTTGAGGCCCTCCATGAAGGCGGCTAGGCGTGGGTCGTCGCTGGCCATGCGGGTCAGTCCGCAGCGACCGGTTCGAAGGAGAACGGCTTGGATAGGCGTTCCTGGGTCGGCTCCTTGCCGGCCAGAAAGCGCAGGTGCTCGTCGATCAGCACGTCCGGCACCTCGTGGGACGCGCCCTCGACCAGCAGCAGGCGCGAATCCGTGAACCCCTTGCTGGCCACCAAGGCGTTGTCCGTTGGCGTGCGCCCGTCGAGTGCGCCGCTGCAGAAAAGCGTTGGCACCGTACTCGAAACCGGCGCCCGAAAGGCGTCGCCGAGATCGTCGATGCCGAGGTCCGCGCCGATGTACGGAAAGGGCAGGTTGAACACGTCGTCTAGGATCGTCGCCTTGCGCTGCGACTCGATGGCCACCAAGCGGGCTTCCGTGGCGCCGGACGCGCAGTCCATCGCCAGCATCATGCCGTGGATCCCCGCCGCCGGAAGACGCCCGTTCAGACGCTTGAAGGCGCTCTCCGAACGGCGCGAGAGACGCCGCGCCAAGGTCGGCAGGGCGGCGATGGCGCGGGTGCTGCCGAGGGCGGCCGAGAGCAGTTGCTGAACCGCGAAGCCGCCCATGAGGAAGGTGCGCTGCCGGCCGTCGGCATCGTGCAGCTTCACCGGCAGCGGGCGCTCTCGGAAGTCGTCGATGGCGGTGCGCAGTTCGCCGTAGAGGTCGGGGCATTGGCCTTGCAGTGCCGACGCTCCCCGGGCAAGCGCACTGATGCCGCGAAAGTGCGCATCGACGTTGGCTGGCAGCTTGTGCGTGTCGTCGAGCCCCTCGACGATGCACAGGATGGCGCGTTCGACGGTTTCGCCGTAGCGCTTGAGGAACGCAAGCCCCAGGTGGGAACCGTAGCTCGCGCCGTGTAGATTGATGCGCTCGGCGCCGAGGGCCTGGCGCAGGTCGTTCACGTCGTGCGCGCTTTCGACGGTGTTGTAGGCGTTCCAGTCCACGCCGCGCTCCCGCCAGGTCGCGGCCAGGTCGCGTGCATTGACGCGCTGGGCGGCGAGGTAGGCGTCGCGGGTCGTCGGCGCGTCGGTGGGCAACTCGAGGCGGAACGGGTTGTCGAGACAGGGCAACGCGCCATGGCAGCCCCGTTGATCGAAGGTCACGACGTCGCAGATTTCGGCAAGGCGCTCCACCCACGGGAAGAAGTGCGTCTCGAAGGCGCCGATGCTGGCCGCACCCGGCCCGCCGAAGAGCACGACCAACGGTGGCAGTCCGCTGTCGCGTTTCGCCAGGCAGCGCACGAAGGGCAGGGCGATGGCGGGGCTCGCGTCGTGTTCGCGGCGCGACGGCACCAGCAGCAGGCCGCGTTCGGCGGCGAGCGTCCTGCCGCTGTCGCGGTGCCGCAGGCGGCTTGGCCACGGCCCCGCCAAGTACCACTGCCCGGGGCGCATCTCGCGTAGATTTTGCAGGGCGAGCGCCATCAGATCGCCGGCGGCTTGCCGCGCCGCTCCGCCTCGGGCGGCCCCATCAGGCCGATGTGGTTGCCGTCCGGGTCGGCGACGATGGCGTAGCGCGAACCCCAGAACGTGTAGTAGGGCGGCTGCATGGCGTCGTGGCCGTCGGCCGCGAGGTGGGCGAAGGTCGAATCCACCGCTTCGGCGCTCGCAAGACGCAGTCCAATCACCACGCCGCCGCCTTCGCTCCGCCCGGGCCGCCAGCCGGCGTTGTAGGTCGCCGCCAAGCGCTCGCTGTCGAGCGCCAACTCGAAGCCGTCGGGCATTCGCATCACGACGTGATGGGCGCCGGTGTCCGTGCTCCAGATCGCCTCCTCGGCGATGTCGAAGCCAACGGCACGGTAGAAGGCGATGGCCTTCTCCATGTCGCCCACCACGAGATTCAGTTGATCCACGACTGGGCTTGCGATGGTCGTTCTCCTCGAACTGGGTTGGGCGCTGCGGCGTGCCGCCGGCTGCGCAAACATCCATAGACTACACTTCGGCGAGCACGAATCGAGTGGGGGCAGGCAATGACCGGCTCTGTTCGCCTTCGTTGCCTCGCGCCTCGAACCAGCGCCGCGAGCGGCATCGTCGCCGGCGCGCTGGCGCTGCTGGCGGCTTGGCCGGCATGGGCGCAGGTGTACGTCGCCGGAGAATTGGGCGTCCAGGCGGCGCCGGACATCCTGCTGCGTTCTGGCGATACCGATCGCGCCAGCCGCTGCGACGAGTTCGTCAATCCCAGGTTCGCGGAGCTCGGGGGCTGCACGGCAATGGCGCGCGGAGACGGCGCTGTGGACGACTGGATGAGCCGCTTCGACGGTGCCTTGGGCGTGGTTGGCGCCGCAGCCGTGGGCTTTCGCATCGCGGACCGATGGCGGCTGGAACTGGAACTCATGCACCGAGACGCCGACGTGGACGCATCGTCGGCCATCCTGAGTCCGGACGGCGTGGCCTTCACACGGATCTTCGGCGCGGAACTGCCGGAAGCCTTCGAGACCATCGACGGCTTTTCGTCGCGCAACCTGTTCGCCAACGTCTATGTGGATTGGCCAAGCGCCGGCGCTTGGACGCCGTTCGTCGGTCTCGGCGCCGGGGTGGGATTCGCCTCCCTCGAATACGCCGCGCTGTGGCGGCGCAGCGACGATCCGAACGACGTCGAGTCCGCGCGCGGCCTGCCCAACGAAGAGGAGGTGCGACGCAATCTGGCCGGCACAGCGAGCAGCGCCGCCGGCCGTCTGCGCGACCAGCTTCGCGGCCTGCAATTGCTCGCCGGCGTCGACTTCGCGCTTGCCCGGAGCTTGTCTCTGACCTTGCAGGCGCGTTGGGTCGGCTTCGCGCCATTCGAAGGCGGCGGCGTTTACGACCGGCTGCGTGGCCACGCCTCGCAGTTGCGCCGCAACGGCAGCGAACCGGTGCGCTACCGCACCAAGACAGGCGACACTGGCTTCTTCGCCCTTGGCTTGCGCCTGCGCAAGAGCTTCTGATCCTCAGCCGAAGGCGAGGGGCAACGCCAGTGAAGCAACCGCGGGTGCGCTGGCGCGGGAACCAGCGCACCCGACGTCGCGGACGAGCGCTCAGCCGCGAATGAAGTCGCGGATCACTTGGCCGGGGCGGTTGCCGGTGTACTCGCCGTTTTCGATGACTACTTGGCCGGCGACGAGCGTGGCGTCGTAGCCCGTGCTCTTCACCACCAGCCGGCCGCCGTTGTGCGGGAAGTCGTTGTGGTATTCCGGGTGGCAGGAGCGCAGTTCGTCGTAGTCGATGACGTTCACGTCGGCGTGCCAGCCCTCGCGCAGTTCGCCGCGTTCCTTGAGGCCGAGCACCTGCGCGGACTTGCCGGAAATGCGATGCACGGCCTCCGGCAGCGTGTACACGCCGCGTTCGCGGGTGAGTTCGCCGAGCAGGAAGGTGGGCGAGTCGGCATCCGTGAACTGGCCGACGTGTGCGCCGGCGTCGCCAAGCATCGGCACGACGTAGGGCAGGCGCATGTAGTTCCACTGGTTTTCCAGCGCGCCGCCGAAGGCCCACAGATTCCACAGTTCCTTGCCTTCCGAGGCGACGAGGCGATCGACGTAGACCTCCACTGGGTCCTTGCCGGCCGCGTCGGCCAGCTGCTGGAGGTTGTTGTTGTTGTCGAGGTCGAAGTCGGGGAACTCGCCGGTGCCCATCGGGTGCAGGATGCGCGCCGTCTGCCCGAAGCCGCCGGCTTCCTTGGCTTCGTCCACGAGCCGCTTGCGCGTCGCCGGATCCTTCAAAGCCGCCACCCGCGTCGGGATGTCCGGCAGCTGCATCAGCTCGCGCCAGGCGGGGGTGCGCAGGAACGCCTGCTGGGCGAGGCCGAAGAAGGAACCGCTCGGCCGCGTGTGGCAGATGGAGGCGATGCGCCGCCCGGCCTCGTTGTTGCGCGCGAAGAACTCCTGCCAGCGCGAGACGCCGCCGTCGCCGTCTCCCCCGGCGCCGCCGGAGAACAGCACTTGGCAGCCGATTTCCGCGCCGCGCTCGAACATGTCCCGTTCGACCTGGTAGCGGGTGCGCATGTCGGGCGCGACTTGGAACAGACCGCCGCGTCCGCCGGCGTCCACGACCGCCTGCTGGATGGCCGCGGTCTCCCGGGCGTCGGCCCAGGTCCCCGGCGTCAGCCGTCCATCCGGCACCCGATGGCCGAGAAAGCGCGATGTCGAAAAGCCGACCGCGCCGCCTTCCACGGACTCCTTCACCAGATCGACGATGTGCGCGAGTTCCTTGTCGTCCGCCTGCACGCCTTCGTCGCAGCTCTTGTCGCCCATGGCCTCGAAGCGGATCGCCGAATGCCCGACCAGGCCGACCACGTTCAACGCCGGCTTCAGCGCCTGCACGCTGTCGAGGTATTCGCCGAAGCTGGTCCAGTTCCACGGCAGGCCGTCCATGATGGCGTCGGCGGCGATGTTCTCCACCGCCTCCATGAGCTTCGCCAGATAGCGGCGGTTGCTCTCGGCGCAGGGCGCGAAGGTCACGCCGCAGTTGCCGATCAACGCCGTCGTCACGCCGTGGTAGGAGCTTGGGCGCATTTCCGGTTCCCAGCCGATCTGCGCGTCCAGGTGGGTGTGCAGATCGATGAAGCCGGGCGTCACCAGCTTGCCGGCGGCGTCGATGGTGTTGGCGGCGGATTCGCCGGCGAGGTCGCCGACGCGACTGATGCGCCCGTTGTCGATGGCGACGTCGGTGCGCTTGGTGGGGCCGCCGCTGCCGTCGACGACGGTGCCGCCGGCGATGATGGTCTCGTGGGCCATGTGGAAAGTCCTCCTTGGCCCGCAGGCCGTCACGGTGGTGCGAAGAGGCGTCTGAGCATACCGCAGTTCTCCGCCGGCGTGAGCCGGCACACCGGCGCGGACGGTGCCGCAAACCCGAGGCGCCGGCCCGCAAGCCGGCGCGGCGGCGCTGCGTCGGGATGGGCTAGGCGGCGCCCCACTGTACGGCGTTTTCCAGGATCTGCCCGAACGCGCCGGTCTCCCAGGCGCCGCGGAAGACGCGCGGCGTCTTGCCTTCGGCGGCGACGCTGTCGTCCACGAAAGGCTGGCTGTTGGTGGCCGGCGAATGGCAGTGGCCAAGGGCGACGTAGGCCACCGCGCCGTTGCCGACCTCCCGGGTGAGACCCAGGACGCGGGTCTTGCCGTCGTCGCCAAGGGACGTGTCCTCGTCGTAGACGAAGCCGAAGCCGGCCGGCGACGGATCGGCCGGCAGTTCCGTGGTGAGCAGCACGGTGCTGTCGCCGCGCGGTTCGATGAGGTAGAGCTCGTCGGCGACCTCGAAGGAGCTCGGCAGTCCGGCCAGCAGCGGATGTTCGGGCGCCTGCACGGCGACGTCGAAGCGGCGCACCGGCGGGTGGTTGAGGAAGAACGCGCCGAGCAGGTCGTGGTGGGCGAGCTGCACCATCTTGCGCTGCCGGCTGCCGTCGATGCGCTTGGCGCGTCCGCCGCTCGTGCCGTGCAGCGCGAACCACTTGCCGCCGCCGCGCATCCAGTCCTCGAGTTCGCGGCACTGGTCGTCGTCGGGGTAGGGGCCGGCGACGTAGCTCAGCAGCAGATCGGCGCCGTCGAGCGCGCGGGCGATGTCGTCGAAGCCGTTGCCCACGGTGGTGCCCTGGAAGCCGCCCGCGTAGAGCTTGTTCAGAAGTTCGATGCGGGCGTAGTCCATGTCGTGGCCGGCCGTGGCGCCGAACGGAAAGCCGCCGACCACAAGGTGTGCTCGCTTGGCCATTGGAGTCTCCTTACATTCTCCTCATTCGAGAACCGTAGATTACTTGCGCGGCGAGGAACTTCACAGGTGCGCGAGGTCTTGATGATGGCGGCAAGTGGCGGATTCGACACGCGGCTCCTTGCAGGAACGGCCATGCGAGTAATGTCCAATGAGAAAGTGAGCGTGGGCTGCGCTGGCGGGGCGCTGGTCCTCGTTCGGTGCGTGGAGAGTGGCGGGGGTGTCGACGCAAGGCAGGCGTGTTCCGCTTGCGGACGTCGGGCGGGGCGGTGGCGGCGCGGTCGAGGGCGTCGAAGGTCGCGCCTTCCTTGAGGAAGCTGGCGGCGTCCGGCAGCGACTTGAGCTTCGCCAGCGGCGTCTCCGCGTCGAGCTTCCAGCTGGTGACCGCCCCGACCATCGCCGGCCTCTCCATCGCCAGCGTGTCGGGCGGCGCGGCCGGCACGACGACGGCCACGCTGACGCTGGCCACCGGCGCCGGCTACGACGCCGCCGCCACGCTGTCGGTGACCGTGCTGGCCGCGGCCCACTCCGGCGCCAGCGACGTCACGAGCGGTTCGCTGCCGGTGACGCCCATCGCGCCGGCGGTCGTCGTCTCCCGAACGAGCCTGTCCCTCGACGAAGAGCCGGGCGCGGACGACGCGAACCAGGGAACGTACACGCTGGCGCTGGACACCCGCCCCACCGGCTGCACCAACGGCGTGGGCCTCTCCGTCGCCAGCGGCAACCCGGACGTGACCCCGGAACCGACGACGCTGACCTTCACGCCCGACGACTGGAACGCGCCCCAGACCGTGACGGTCACCGCCGAGCAGGACGACGACGGCGCCGACGACCGCGCCACCCTCCGCCACACTGTCACGACGGCCTGCGCCGCCGCCGGCTACCCGGCCACCCTCGCCATTCCGAGCGTCGAAGTGACGGTGGACGACGACGCCCCGCCGCCGGCCGGCGACGTCCCGACCGAGGTGCGCGCCGAAGCCACCGCGACCGGCCTGCTGGTCACCTGGACGGCCGCGGCCGGCGCCACCTCGTACAAGGTGCAGTGGCGTCTTTCCGGGCAGGAATGGTCCTCGTCGCGGCAGGAGGAGACGACCGCGACGCGGCTCGAGCTCGACGGCCTGGCGCCGGGCGGCTACGAGGTGCGCGTGGTGGCGGTGGCCGACGGCCGCGACGGCGCGGCCTCCGCCGCCGCGCCGGGGGAAGTGTCGGAGCCCGTCAACGCCCCGCCGCGGCTGGCCGAGGAACTGCCGGCCCTGCAGCTCGACGTCGGCGAGACGAGGACGGTCGACCTCGACGCGGCCTTCGAGGACCCGAACGGCGACCGCCTGCGCTACGCGGCCTCCTCGGACGGCGCCGCCGTCTCGGTGCGCGCGACCTCCGGCGGGCTGCGCGTCCGCGGCGTCCGCCCGGGCGAGGCGACGGTCTCCGTCACCGCGGCCGATCCCGAGGGCTTGGGCGCCACGGCGGCGTTCGACGTCGCGGTCGGCGCCCTGCTGTCCCTGTCCGGCGACGCGGCTGCGCCGGAGGGCGGCGCAATCGTCCTGACGGTGGCGCTGAGCCGGGCGCTCGCCGAACCCCTCGCCGTCTCCTGGCGCATCGCGCCGGACGACGACCCCGCGACGCCGGACGCGGACGCCCGCGACTACGCGAGCGCCGGCGCAACGACGATCCCGGCCGGCGAGACCGCCGCGGACATCGAGATCGCCGTCGTCGACGACGCCGACATCGAGCCGGCGCGGGAACGCTTCGTCGTCGCCCTCGACGAACCGCCGGCCGCGAACGTCGGCCTCTCGCGCACCGCGCAAGCAACGGCGACGATCCAGGAAGGCGTCTGCGACCGCACGCCGGCGGTGCGCGACGCGCTGGCCCGCAACTGGCGCGATTGCCGCTGGCCAAGGCCCGCCGACCTCGCCCGCATCGCAACGCTGGACTTGGCCGCCCGCAACATCGACGCCCTCCGCGGGAACGACCTGCTGGGCCTCGCCGGCCTCGAACGCCTCGACCTCTCCGCCAACGCCCTCGAAGCCCTGCCGGCCGGCCTGTTCGCCGGCCTCCAACGCCTGCGCGAAGTCTCCGTGGCGAACAACCCGGGCGCCCCGTTCGGACTGGCCGTGACGCTGGTTCGCACCGACGCCGCCCCCTGGGCGCCCGGCCCGGCCACGATCACCGCCCGCGCCGCCCTCGGCGCCCCGTTCCCGCTCACCGCCATGCTGACCGCCTCTCCAACGCCCGCCGCCGAGACCGCCCTGCCGACCGCCGTGGCAGTCGCCGCCGGCGAAACCACGGGCACGACCTTCGCCGCGCCCCAGCCCGATGGATCACCCCTGGCCCTCCGCGCAGCCGCGCCGGAAACGCCAACCGCGCAGTGCAACGGAACGCCCTGCTTCCGCGGCTTCGAGACCGTTCCGGGTTCCCCGCTGATCCTGTTCCACCGCCCGCCGCGCCCGCTGGCGGCGCCCGTCCCGGAACCGCTCGCCGCCGGCGACCCCCTGCGCCTCCCGCTGTCCTCGCTGGTCGCCCCCGGCGACGCCCCGGACGGCATGACGTGGGCCGCATCGTCGTCGGACGACTCCATCGCGACGGCGCGCATCGTCGGCGCCGCCCTGCTGGTGCAGCCCGAGCTGGCCAGCGAAGGAACGGCGCAGATCGTCCTCGTCGCCACCGACGCCCTCGGCTTCGCTACGACCGTGCGCTTCGACGTGCAGGTCGAGTTCCACTGGCCCCACGGCCCGTCCCGCGGCTGGCGCAGCATCCTCGGCAACGCGACGCCGAACGCGGAAGCCAGCTCGGATGCGCCGGCAAGCCCCGCGCCCCCGCCGACCGCCCGCCAATAGCCGCGCCCAACCCCCTCGGCGCTCCACAGGCGCCGATTCCGCGCCGGTTCGGCGCCGTCCTCGATGCCCCGGCGTGCGACATTTGCCAGCGCCGGCATGGGCGATCTCGCACAAGGATTTCAGCCTTCGTCCATTTCGCGCCGCCCCGCCGCTGGCGCACAGTGCCGCCCATGGCAAGACAGACACTGCAAAGCGACCCGGCCAACAAGAGCCCTCAGCGGGGGAGCGCGAGGGGCTTGCCCCTCGCATGAAAACGGCTGTTCTCGCACCCACGCATGGTGGCGGGCCTCGTCCGCCTGCTCGGCGACGACTGGGTGGAAGACCTGGACCTCGACCGCCTGGAACGCCTGCCGGCGGAAAGCGTCTCGGGCGATCTGCGCACCCGGCGCGCCGACCTGCCCTGGTGGGCGCCCTTCAAGCCCGGCACGGGCCACCCCGCCGGCGCCGGCGTGATGTTCCACATCGAGTTCCAGTCGAGTCCGGACGCCCGCATGGCGGATCGGCTGCTGGAATACGTCGCCCTGCTGCGCTTCGACCTGCACCGCACCGGCTGGATGGCGGCGGAGGGCGGCCGGACCGTGGCGCACGTGCCGCTGGTGGTGTACAACGGCCGCGCCAAGTGGAACGCGCCGCTGCGGCTGGCGGAGCCCGACTGGGCGCCGCCGGAACTGCGCGACCTGCAGCCGCGCCTGGCCCGCCGGCTCATCGACGCTGGCGCCTATGCTGGCGACGACGCGGCGGACGGCAATCCGGCGCGCGCCGTGCTGGCGCTGGACGCGGCCTCGGGGCAAGGGCTGGAGCCGGCGCTTGCGCGCGCCGAGGCGCTGTTCTCGGCGGCGGACGACCAGGCGCTGTGGCAGTCGTTCGCGGTATGGTGCCACGGCATTCTGAGTCCGCGGCTGGACGGCCAGCTGCCGGCTTTGGTGAACGACAAGGAGACGACGATGCTTGCGGAAGCACTTCGAGAGCGCGACGAGATGAAGATCGACGAGGGCCGGCTGATCGGGCGCCAAGAGGGCCGGCGGGAAGGACGCCAAGAGGGCCGGCAGGCCGGGCGACAAGAGGGCCAGCGGGAGGTGCTGTGCGGCCTGGCCAGCCGGCGCTTCGGCGCTGCCGCCGGCGCCGAACTGGAGGCGGTTCTCGCTGGCGTCGAGGACGCCTCGGAACTGGCGCGGATCGGCGCGCTGATCATCGACTGCGACAGCGGCGCGGACTTCCTCGCCCGCGCGCGGCGTCGCTAGCGCGGGACGACTCCGCCTCAAGGAGCGCCGGGCGTTCGGCGCTTGTGCTCGTCGCGTACAAGCGCCCTATGCCCCCAAGCCAGTTCCGCCCCTGTCGGCGGCCATCTCCTTCGCAGCCGCTGAACCGCTGTTCGAAGGGGCCGAGCGCGTTCCGCCGCCAAATGTCGTACACCCTTGGAGATGCTGCCGCTTGACGCGCCTGCAGCGCTGCCGGCGGCAGGCGAAACTGCCGGGCCTGCCGGCGGCGTTGTTCAGCGCATTGCGCCAGGACGATCGGCGCTCATGCGGCGGACGTCTGCAAGTCCACGAACCGTCGGTAGTGGCTGTTCGGGTCGGCCATCAGTTCGCTGTGGCTGCCTTGTTCCATGACGCGGCCGTCTTCCAGGAAGACGATCTTGTCGGCGTGGGCGATGGTGGAGAGGCGGTGGGCGATGATGATGACGAGGCGGTCCTTGGCGGCTTCGTGCAGCGACTGCACGAGGTACTGCTCGGTCTCCGGGTCCAGCGCCGAGGTGGGTTCGTCGAGGATCAGCACGCGGGATTGGCGCAGCAGGCCGCGGGCGATGGAGATGCGCTGCTTCTGGCCGACGGAGAGCTTGCTCGCCGCGACGCTGCCGAGCTTGGTGTCGTAGCCCTCCGGCATGGAGACGATGAAGTCGTGGATGCCGGCCGTGCGGGCCACGCGCTCCACTTCCTCCTGGGTGGCGTCGGGATTGCCGTAGCGGATGTTGTCGCGGATCGAGTCGGAGAAGAGCTGGGTCTCCTGGAAAACGTAGGTCACTTGGCTGCGCAGGCTCTCCAGGGTCAAGTCGTCCACGTTGTGGCCATCCACGCGCACCACGCCTTCGCTGGCGGTTCGATAGCGCGGAATCAGATAGGCCAGGCTGGTCTTGCCGGCGCCGGTGGGCCCCACGAAGGCGACGATCTCGCCCACGCGGGCGTCGAGGTCGACGTCGGCCAATGCCCGCCGCCCGTCCGGATAGACGAGGCCAGCGCCGCGCATCGAGATGCCGTCGCGGATGGTCGGCAGGCGCGTGGCGCCGAGGTCCGATTCGGCCGGCAGGTCCATCATCGCGAACACGCGCCGCATGCCGGCGACGTTGTCCTGGAAACGGATCCAGAACACGCCCAAGGCCATTGCCGGGCCGCGCAGGAAGCCCCAGAACACGAACATGGCGCCGAAGTCGCCCGGCGTCATCACGCCGTCGATGATGAGGCCGATCAGAAAGACGAAGAACGCGGTCTGGGCGATGGCGTTGATGGTGTCGCCCACCTGCGGGATGATCATCCACATCAGCGCCACGCCGCGAAACCGCTTGAAGGATTCCGAGCTGTCCTTGTCGAAGCGCCCCTTCTCTTCGTTGCCGCCCAGGCTCTGCACCGCCAGCACGTTGTCCATGCCTTCTTCGATGGTGCTGGTGGTGATCGCGCCGGCGGCCCGCGCCGCCTGGCCGCGCCGCCGCACGATGCGCGAGAAGAGGCTCGAAAGGATGGCGTAGGTGGGGAACATCGCCAGCGTGATCCAGAAGATCTCCGGCACCGCCGGATAGGTCGCCAGTACCGTCACCAGCGCCCACAGGTAGAGGAACGTGGACATGATCGGCGTGTGCGTGATCTCGTAGAAGATCTCCTGCACCTGCGGCGCGTCGTACATCACCCGGTACACCGAGTCGCCGATGCGCTGGTCCTCCAGCTGCGTCATGGAGAGGGCGCCGATGCGGCTGAACAGCTGCGCCCGCAGCGTGTGGTTGAGGGCCTGGGAGAGCCGCGTGTTCAGCTTGAACTCCACGTAGCCCCAGAGCCCGCCGAAGGTGCTGTGGCCGCCGTGGATCTTGTTCTCCGTCTGCGTGGCGTAGTCGTGGCCTTGCGCGAGGCCCGCTTCCACTTCGTCGCGGTAGCCGGTGATGTAGCTGCCGAGCAGGAGCACGCCCCCCAAGCCCATCATCGCCAGCCAGAACAGCACTTCCAGCGACGACATGCCGGTCATGGCGTCCAGCACGGGCTGCCAGTAGGGCGGGTAGTTGGTGGCCTCGGCCACCGGCCGGCCGAGAATGACGTTGTCCACCAGCATCTTCGCCGGCCAGGGCAGGATGGCGAGCTGGATCACGTACGCCGCCAGCTTCAGCACGAACTTGCCGAGATAGCGCCAGAAGAAGAAGCGGATGTAGGCGGCGCTGCGCAGGATGATGCGGATGGAATCGCGCTCGCCGATCTGCGTGCGCGTGTCGATGCCGCTCGACCGCTCGTCCAGCGAACGGCCTTCGTTCGGGCCGGATGCCCCGGGCGCCGCTGGGCCGCCCGGCGGCTCGAGTGCGCTCTCAGCCATGTTCCGCTCCAGTGCGCGCCGCTTCGGACGTGCCGCTCAAGCTGCGCTCCGCGTCGACGAATGCGCGGTAGCGCCCGCCTTCAAGATGCATCAAGCCGTCGTGGTCGCCGCTCTCGACGATGCGCCCGTGGTCAAGGTACAGGATGTTGTCGGCGCGCCGAATCGTCGAGATGCGGTGGGTGATGACGAAGATCGCCCGCCCTTGCCCCCACCTGGCCAGATTCTGCATGACCTCGTGCTCGGTGGCGGCATCCAAGGCCGCGGTCGGTTCGTCCAGCACCAGAATCGGCGTGTCGCGCACGACCGCGCGGGCGATGGAGAGGCGCTGGCGCTGGCCGGTGGAGAGCTTGCCGCCGCGGTCCGAGAGCACCGTGTCGAGGCCGTTGGGCAAGCCCGCCACGTAGTCGTCCATCGCCGCCACATGCACCGCTTCGCGGATGTCATCGTCGGTGGCCGCCGGCGCCGCATAGCGGATGTTGTCGCGCACCGACATGGCGAACAGCACGTTCTCCTGCAACGCCACGGCGACGTTTTCGCGCACGGAGCGCAGTTGGTAGTCGCGCAGGTCCTTGCCGTCGATGGAGACCGTGCCGCTCTGCGGATCGAAAAGCCGCAGCAGAAGGGCGCTCAAGGTGCTCTTGCCGCTGCCCGTGGGGCCGATGATCGCGGTGATCGACCCTGGCTTGGCGACGAAGCTCACGCCGTCGAGCACCGGCCGGTCCGCTTCGTAGGCGAACTTCACGTCGGAATAGCGGATCTCTTCCTTGAACGAGGTGAAAGGCACGGCATGGGCGGCATCCTTCACGTCCGGCTCGATGTCCAGAATGTCGAACACCCGGCGCAGGCCCATCGCCATGTCCTGGGCCGTCATCCAGTCGCGCAGCAGTTTGCGGATGTCGCCGCTCGATTCATGGAACTGATCGCGCGCCCAGCTGAAGCTCGCCAGGTTCCAAACGAGCCAGCTGATGCCGAGCAGCGCCATCAGGTCGATGGCGAAGGTGGGATCGCCGCGGTTCGCCCAGAAGGCCATCACGAACGTGCCGCCGGCCATGAACGCCGCCGCGATCGTGTACATGACGATGGTGACGAGGGCGATGAGCAGCTTCACGCGGTAGGCGGCATTGAAGGCGATCACCGAATCGCTTTCGAGACGGCGCTGGGCCCGCCCGGCCGTGCCGAATGCCTTGATGAGGCGGATGGCCCCGAAGCCCTCCTGCACGGTTGCGGTGACGTCCGAGGTCGCGGCGCGGTAGACGAGGGCGCGCGTTCTCATGCGCGGCATGGCCCAGTGCGCCCACAGCAGGGCCGGCGCCACGATGACGCCGGCGATCAGGCCGAGCCAAGGGCTCAGCAATGTGACGAGGAGCACGCAGCTGTAGTAGCTCATCATCGCCAGCGTCATGCCGATCAGATGGCCGACCACCGCGGTCACCATCGCGCTGTCCTGGTAGATGCGGTAGATGGAGTCGCCGGTGCGATGGCCGCTGTGGTAGGAGAGCGAGAGCTGGTGCCAGCGCGCCAAGAGGTCGAGGCGCAGATCCTGGTTTATGCCCTGCATGATCCACATGTTGAAGTAGGGGTTGAAGATGCGCAGCGGCAGCCGCGCCAGGTGCGTGCCGAGGGCGAAGTAGACGTAGGTCCACTTGAGCTCGTGGCGCTGCTCGGCGGTGAGCTCCTCGACGACGCCCTCCGCCCACTGCGGGTAGCCCACGAGGGCCGCCAGCCCAGGCGCCAAGGGGTCCGCCTGCAACAGGCTCTGGTTCAGCAGGTCGGCGAGAATCACGCCGAGCGCCAGGTCCAGGAAGCGCTCGAAGAAGTTGATGGCGTAGAAGTAGACGAGCCAAGTGCGCGAGCGCACACGCCACTCGAGGCGCTGTTCGCGCACGCGGAACTGCACGAGCCAGCCGAACACGCAGGCACCCACGCAGGCCAGCATGTATGGGCCGTAGACGTAGATGTCCACCATGAACACGCCGGCGAGAAACGCGCCGATGGCGCACAGCAGAACGGCGACGATGCCAATGCCTTGCAGGGCGCCGCGGCCGTAGTTCATCAAGAACGCGCCGACCACCAGGCCCGCGACCGGGATGTAGAGCAGGCTGAAGGGCCATTCGAGGGTCCTTTCGGTCCATCCCGTGAGCGGGCCGCTCACGGCCACCGCGAGGGTCAGCAAGGGTGCGTAGGAGCGATAGCCGTCGCTGCCGGAGAGTTCCGCGACGCCGGCCTTGACGCCTTGGCCCGGATACCACCAGTGGCCCAGGAAGCGCGGCCGAATGTAGGGCCAGGAACGCAGCAGCAGCTGCAGCACGTCGCGGAAGCCGCTGGCGTCGTGCGTCAGGCCAGCGAAGCGCTCCAACGGAACGTGCCCGTCGCCGAACATCGGCAACGCCCGAGCGCGCCGCCGGTTGGCTGCGAGATCGGCCTGCGCATGGCTGCTCATTCCAAGGCCGTAGTCCTAAGCAACGGAAACGACGCACAAGGCGCGCACGGTCGACTTCCCACTGACGGCACCCCCGATTGCCGATGCATTGTAGCCCGACGTGACGACCGCATCCATGCCGTGTACTGGTTCACTACTTCTGGCACTGGGGCTAGGCAGCCTCCTGAGCGACAAGGTACTCGCTGGGGGTGAGGTAGTCGAGGGCGGAATGGGGCCGCTGGTAGTTGTAGAAGAACTCGTACTGGAGGAGCCTGGCGGAGACGGCCTGGACGGTGAGTTCGCAGTCGAGGAAGTTCCAGAACTCGATGCGGGCGGTTCGGTTGGCGCGTTCGACGCAGCCGTTCCACTGCGGGCGGCGCGGCGGCAGGACGTGGAGTTCGATGCCGAGCTCCCGGCATGCGTCCTCGAAGCTCGGAGCGCCATGAATGGCGCATGAACTCGCTGCCGCCGTCGACCTGGACGGACCGCAGGGGCACGGGGAGGGCTTCGACAACGTCGTCGAGGAAGCGCCTGGCGTTGAAGGCGGTGGCGCGGGAGAAGACGCGGGCGACCATGAAGCGGCTGGCCGGGCAGACGGCGCGGAACTCCTTGATGGTCTGCCCGTCCCGGGAGAAGGTCATGTGGTCGATCTGGACGAGCTGGCCGGGGCGCCGGGGCCTGGCGCCGTACTTCCAGCGCTGCGCCCAGCCGTTGAACTTGCGGCGGCGCCTGGGCTGGAGGCGGCCCTCGCAGACGCTGGCGCGGGGCACGCGGCCGTCGGCGATGGCGCGCGAGAGGATGCGCCCGACGGTGGACACGCTCAGGCGCCGGCCCTTGCGTTCGAGCATGCGCTGGATCGGCGCCTTGCCCATGAACGGGTGCTTGCGGCGCAGGTCCATGACGGCTTTCGCGTCGCCCGGCCTGTACGACGGGCGGCGGACGCGGCGCGGGCGGGTGGACTCCGGCTCGAGGCCGCGCTGGCCGCGCGCGGCCAGCGCGGCCTTCCACCGGAACACGGTGCGGCGGCTGACGCCGATCTCCTCCAGGGCGGCCTGCTCGGCGCAGCCGGCGGCGCGCAGCGCCTCGAAGCGGCGGATGGCCAGCAGGCGTCCGCGGGCCTGCTCCGACAGCTCGGCGTCGTCCACCTTGAAGCTGCGGTACGATCGCGTCCGCATGGACTCGATGTTCATGGTTCGGTTCCTTCAGTGGGTTCGCGTTCACCGAAGGCTACCCGAACCGGCTCCGGCGGCGGTCATTCCGCCGTCGGCGCCGCGCTCAGCCGGTCATGGCCGCCACAGTGCCAAATCTATCTGAGCCGGCACATGCCGCGATTTGCGAAAAAAATACGGCGAGTGGAGCCCTGCTTTGGGCTATGGTGCGCCACAAGGAAGGGGCGTTGTGCGCCGATTCGGTGCTTGGGCAAGTGCCTTTCGCTTCGGAGTCGCGTCGTCACAACAGACGGGGGAACGCATGACCGACCGAGCATTCAAGAAGACGCCGCTTGCCTTGGCGGTGTCGCTTGCCGTGGGCAACGCCGCCTACGGCCAGGAGCAGGGCGAGGACGCCAACGCCGCCGAGGACGAGTCGCCGAACGTCGAGGAAATGGTGGTGTACGGCATCCGCCAGAGCCTCAAGAACTCGATGGATTTGAAGCGCGCCCGGGACGGCATCGTGGATGCCATCACGGCCGAGGACATCGGCGACTTCCCGGACACCAACTTGGCGGAGTCCTTGCAGCGCATCACCGGCGTGTCCATCGACCGGGAGCGCGGCGAGGGCAAGTCCGTCACCGTGCGCGGCTTCGGGCCGCCGTTCAATCTGGTGCTGCTGAACGGGCGCCAGATGCCCACCAACAGCGGCCTCAACCGCTCCTTCGACTTCGGCGATCTCGCTTCGGAGGCCGTGAGCGCGGTGGAGGTCTACAAGACCGGCCAGGCGAACGTGCCCACCGGCGGCATCGGCTCCACGCTCAACATCCGCACCACGCGCCCGCTGGACGCGCCTGGGCTGAACTTCACCGCGGCGGCGAGTGGGATGCACGACCGCTCGACGGAAGAGGGCAGCGGCTTCACGCCGGAGGTGTCGGCGCTGTTCTCCAACACCTTCAACGACGACCGCGCGGGCGTGGCGCTGAGCATCGTGCGCCAGGATCGCAACAACGGCGCCAACACCGCGAACGTGGGCGGCTGGCGCACTTTCCCGGGCGAGGTGAACAACTGCTGGTGCGGCGTCGGGCGGTCCGAGTGGGGCGGCATTCCGCCGGCCGGCGACGCCAACCAAGTCAATCGCCCCGGCGACGACGACCTGTACTCCGTGCCGCAGGCCATCGGCTACGAGATTGCCGAATACGAGCGGCTGCGCACCAACGGCCAACTCACGCTGCAGTTCCAAGCCACAGAAGACCTCACGGCGACGCTGGACTACACGTTCTCCGAGGTCGAGCTGGAGCGCACCTACAACAACCTCTCGGCGTGGTTCAACTTCGGCGGGCAGGAGACGGTCTGGACCGACGGCCCGCAGGCCACGCCGCTCGTCTACGCCGAGAACTCCTCGAACAGCGACTACTCGATGGGCGCCGGCCAGGACGCTTGGAAAACGCGCAACGGCGCGGTGGGGCTGAATCTCCTCTGGGATGTCACCAACCAGCTCAGCTTGGAGTTCGACTACCACGACTCGTCTGCCGAGCGCTCGCCGAACAGCCCCTACGGCGACTCGGCGCTGCTCTCGATGGCGGCGCTCTCCCGCGACAAGACGACCGCCTACTTCGGCAGCGACCTGCCGGTTCTGGAACTGAGGCTGGGCAATCCGCTGTCGCCGGACGACATGATCGTCACCGGCAGCGTGTTCGCGAACAACTTCGCTAGGATGAACATCGCGCAGACGAAGCTCGCCGGCACCTACGACTTCGACACCGGCTTCGTGGAGAGCATCGACTTCGGCGTCGAACTGACCGAGGTGGACAACCGCGCGGCCGGTTCGGTTGTGCAGCGCGATGCGTGGGGCGGCGTCACCCAGCCCGGCGCCATCGCCGACCTCTTGACGCCGGCCTCGGCGGCGAGCGCGTTCGACGAAGTGCCCGGCGGCAACGACGATCGGCGCCAATCCGACTACTACACTTGGAGCATGGCGGAGGTGGTTGCCAGAACCGAGGCGCTGATGGCCTCCGGCGAGGCGACCATCTTCCAACTGACGGACATGGGCGACTGCGGCACGGGGCTGTGTACGTCCAGCCGCTTCACGTCGGACCGTCGCACGGCGGAGGAATCCACCGCGGTCTACGCGCAGGCGAACATGGCGACGGAACTGGCCTACCGGCCGGTGGACATCCGGGTCGGCATTCGCTTCGAGAAGACCGACGTGGCGTCGCGGGCGCTGTCGCCCGCCTACGTCGGGCTCAACTGGGTTGCTGGCAACGAACTTTCGCCAGTGCAGGCGGCCAATCCCGAGTTCTCGGCGCTCGACGGCGACTACGACGTGGTGCTGCCCAATGTCGACTTCAAGATCGGCATTACCGACGACATGGTGGGGCGCTTCTCCTACAGCGAGACGATCACGCGCCCGAACTACACCGACATCCAAGGCGGCCAGACCATCGACTCGCCCGTGCGCGTGGGTGGCGGCACCGGCAACCGCGGCAATCCCGCGCTGCTGCCCTTCGAGTCGCAGAACATCGACCTCTCGTTCGAGTACTACTACGGCGACGACAGCTACGCGGCGGTGGGCTACTTCATCAAGGACGTGGAGAACTTCATTGGCACGTCCTCGGTGACCGAGAACACGTTCAATCTGCCGCATCCGGCCTTGGGGCCGCTGGGCGACGCCGCGCGAGCAGCGACCGGCAGCTCGGACGGCGGCACGCTCTACGGTTGGATACTCGAGAACCGGGCCGACGAGCCCGGCGTTGACGCGGAGAACGGCGTCATCTCCGGCGTGGCCGGCCGAGACCCGGTGACGCCCTTCAACCTGACCGTGCCGGTGAACATCGAGAAGGCGCAGATGAAGGGCTGGGAGCTGGTGGTGCAGCACGCCTTCGGCGACACCGGCTTCGGCGCCATCGTCAACGCCACCATCGTCGATGCGGACGTCGGCTACGACAACTTCAGCCTGGAGCAGCAGTTCGTGCTCACCGGCTTGAGCGACTCCGCCAACGCCATCGCCTACTACGACAAGGACGGCATCGGCGTGCGCTTGGCTTACAACTGGCGCGATGCGTTCCTCGCCGGCACGGGCCAGACCAATGTCGGCGCCGGGCCGCCGACCCATGTGGCCGCCTACCAGCAGCTGGACTTGAGCGCGAGCTATTGGTTCAACGACAACATGCAGCTCTACGCCGACGTGCTGAACCTAACCAACGAGACGACGCACGTGTACGGGCGCCACGAGTACCAGACGCTGTTCGCGGCGCAGAGCGGTATGCGTTTCAACCTGGGCTTCCGATACAAGCTCTAGAACCGCGGCGGGGCGGGGAGCGCGGGCCGCGCGAAGGCTTGCTCTCCTTAGGCCAGCGGCAGGTGACTTGCCGTGGATCGAATCGCTAGCCAGACGAGGCCCACGAAGAAGGTCGTCGTCGTTGGCGGCGGCAGCGCCGGCTGGCTCACCGCCAACGTGGTGGCCGCGGAGCACATCGGCGGCGATCTGCAGGTGGCGCTGGTGGAGTCGCCGGACGTTCCCGCCGTCGGCGTCGGCGAAGGCACCTGGCCGTCGATGCGCGCCACGCTCAAGCGCATCGGCATCGCCGAGCACGATTTCCTCCGGACGAGCGACGCCAGCTTCAAGCAGGGCACGCGCTTCCACGGCTGGTCGGGGCGCGCCGGCGTCGAGGCGTACGCGCATCCGTTCAGCTGGCCGGCGGAATACGCCGACCTCAACCCGGCGCGCTTCTGGCTGGCGCAGAAGCAGCGCGGGTCTTTCGCGGAGGTCGTCACGCCGCAGGCGCACACCATCGCGCGCGGACTCGCGCCGAAGCAGGCGCAAACGCCGGAGTACGCATTCGCCGTCAACTACGGCTACCACCTGGACGCGGTGAAATTCGCCGCATTGCTGCGCCGCAACGCCGTGGAGCGCTTGGGCGTCGCGCACATCCTCGGCCATGTGGCGCGGATCGAGCCGCATCCCGACGGCGACGTCGCGGCGTTGGTCTTGGACAGCGGCGAGCGCGTCGAAGGCGACCTGTTCGTGGACTGCACCGGCGCTCGGGCGCTCTTGATCGGCGAACACTGCCGGCAGCGGCTGGTCTCGGTGGAAGATGTGCTCTGCAACGACCGCGCACTCGTCGCGCAAGTGCCGTATGCAGACGCCGGGCGTGACCCCATCGCCTCGGCCACGCTGGCCACCGCCCAGGCCGCGGGCTGGATCTGGGACATCGGCCTGCAAATGCGCCGTGGCTTGGGCTACGTCTACGCCAGTGCGCACGCGAAGGAAGACGCCGCGCTGGAAACGCTCAAGCGCTACGTTGCCGAAACGTCGCCGCAGATCGACGCCGAGACGCTCTCCTACCGCACCATCGCCTTCCAGCCGGGCCACCGCACGTCCTTCTGGGAGAGGAACTGCGTCGCGGTGGGTCTTTCCGCCGGCTTCGTGGAGCCCTTGGAGGCGTCCGCCCTGGCGCTGATCGAGCAGGCGGCGGCGTTCATCGCCGAACAGCTGCCCCGAGACCGGCGGATCATGGCGGTGGCCGCCAAGCGCTTCAACGCCAAGATGCATCGCCACTGGCGGCGCATCGTCGAGTTCTTGAAGCTGCACTACGCGGCGAGCAGCCGCGACGACAGCGCCTATTGGCGCGACCATCGCGACGTCTCCACTTGGCCCGACGCGCTGCGCGACAAACTGGCCGTTTGGGAGCAGCAACCGCCCTGGCACGACGACGCGCCGATGCTCGACGAGCTGTTTCCGTCGGCCAGCTACCAGTACGTCCTCTACGGCATGGGCTTCGAGCCGCGCTACGCCAGCCTGGGGCGTTCGTGCCAGTTGCGGCAGCGCGCCGAGGCGGTGTTCCAAGAGACTCGGCAGCGCGCCCGGCAGATGGCGCGAGTCCTGCCCACCAACCGCGACCTCCTGCGCGCCCTCGCGCAACGAACGGCGTAGGGCGCAAGCCATGCCCAGCTACGCGCTGCTGAACAACGTCGATCACAAGGACGTGCGGATCGTCACCGAACGGGCGGCGCGCTTCGGCGATCGGGTGATGAAGGCGCAGACGTTCCCCTTCGAGTTCCGCAACATCCAGGCGTTCTACCCGATCCTGTTTCAGCAGGACGGCGCTGGCGAGCTGCACCCGGTGGCGCTGTTCGGCTTCGAGGAGCACGAGAACCTGTTCCTCGGCGACGACGGCTGGCAAGCCGCCTACATCCCGGCCATGATGCGCCGCGAACCGTTCCTCATCGGCTTCAAGGACGCGGCCGAAGGCGGCCAGCCGGAGCGCATCCGCGTGCTGTCGCTGGACATGAGCCATCCGCGCGTGACCCGCGACGCCGGCGAGCCGCTGTTCGAGCCGCTGGGCGGGCGAACGCCTTTCTTGGAGGAAATCGCCAATCTCTTGGAAGCCATCTACGAAGGCCTGGCGCACAGCAAGGCGTTCGTCGCGGCCTTGCAGCGCCATGAACTGCTCGAAGCGGTGACCATGGAAATCGCCTTGCGGGACGGCTCGAGGAACCAGCTGCTCGGATTCCACTGCATCGCCGAAGAGGCGGTGCCGAAGCTCTCGGCGGCGGCGTTGGGGGAGCTGAACGAGCAGGACTTCCTGATGCCGCTCTTCATGGCGCTGGCGTCGATGGGCAATATCCAACGCTTGGTGGAACTGAAGAACCAAACGGTGAAGATGCTGGGGAACGATGGACTGGCTCTCTGAGGTCGCGCCCGCGGCGGCGTTGGACTGCGCCGACGGCGCCGTGCCGGCGGATGTCTTCGACGCGGACCAGCCGGTGCTGCTGCGCGGCTTGGTGGCCAACTGGCCAGCGGTGCGGCATTGCCGCCGTTCCGTCGCCTCGGCCATGCGCTATCTGCGCCGATTCAGCACCGAGGTGCCGCTGACGGTGTACGTCGGCGACGAGTCCATCGCGCAACGCTTCTTCTACGACGACCAATGCACCGGCTTCAACTTCCGCAGCGGCAAGGCGCCGCTTGGCCAAGTGCTGGAGCGGCTTGCGGATGCGCGGCGCGAAGACGCCGTGGCGACCATCTACGTGGGCTCAACGCCGGTCGATCAATGGCTGCCGGGCTTTCGCGCCGACAACGACGTGGCGGTGCCGGCGGACGCCCTGGCCAGCTTCTGGCTCGGCAGCGAAACGCGCATCTCCGCGCACTACGACTTCCCCAGCAACCTCGCCTGCGTGGTCGCTGGAGAGCGGCGCTTCACGCTGTTTCCGCCGGAGCAGATCGGCAATCTGTACGTTGGCCCGGTGGACCGCACGCCGTCGGGCCAGGCCATCAGCCTGGTGGATTTCGCGGCGCCGGACTTCGAGCGCTTTCCCAAGTTCGCCGCCGCCGTCGAACACGCCCAAGTCGCCTCGATGCGGCCCGGCGACGCCGTCTTCGTGCCGAGCATGTGGTGGCACCACGTCGAGTCCCAGGCCACGTTCAATCTGCTCGTCAACTATTGGTGGTGCAGCAACCCGGCCTTCATGGGGGCGCCGTCGCAAGCGCTCAGGCACGCCATCCTGGCGCTGCGCGACCTGCCGCCCCGGCAGCGCGAGGCGTGGCGCGGCGTCTTCAACCACTACGTGTTCGACGCCGACGAGACCGTCTACGAACACATCCCGCCCCCGGGCCGGGGCTGTCTCGCGCCGCTGGACGAAGACGCCGCCCGACGCTTGCGCGCCGAGCTGCGCAATCAGCTCGACCGCTAGGGAACCTCTGAATAAGTGCCTCGGGCGCGGTTGAAGCTGCGACAATGGGCGCTTGGCAGGTTTCCTGGAGTCGAGGATGGACGTGAAGGAGGCGACGCAGGCGACGTTCGCGGAGCTCGAGTACGACGCGAAGAAGAGGAAGACGCGGCGGGAGAAGTTCCTGGAGCGGATGGACGGGCTGGTTCCGTGGCGGGAGCTGGAGGACTTGATCCGCCCGCACTATCCGAAGGCGGGGCGCGGCCGGCGCCCGTACCCGCTGTCGTCGATGCTGCGGGTGCATTGCGTGCAGCTGTTCTACAACATGAGCGATCCGGGGATGGAGGACATGCTCTACGAGGTGGAGTCGGTGCGGCGCTTCGCGGGACTGAGGCTGGACGCGCTGCCGGACGAGACGACGATCCTGAAGTTCCGCCACCTGCTGGAGGAGCACGGCCTGGGAGAAGGGCTGAAGGCGGAGATCGACCGGAGCCTGGAGTCGCGGGGCCTGTCGCTGCGCGAAGGCACGGTGCTGGACGCGAGCATCGTGGACGCGCCGTCGTCGACGAAGAACCGCAAGGGGAGCGGGATCCGGAGATGCGCCAGACGAAGAAGGGGAACCAGTGGTACTTCGGGATGAAGATGCACGTGGGGTCGGACGCGGAGACGGGGATCGCGCACAGCCTGGCGGTGACGGCGGCGAACGAGTCGGACGTGGCGCACGCGCACCGTCTGCTGCACGGCGGGGAGAAGCGGGCGTGGGGCGATTCGGGGTACCAGGGCGTGGGGAAGCGCGAGGAGAACCGCGGCCGCGGCGTGGACTGGCAGGTGGCGATGCGTCCGGGGAAGAGGCGGCTGCTGGACGCGGACGGCGACGAGGAGCGGCGGGAGAAGGAGAAGGCGTCGATCCGGGCGAAGTCGGAGCATCCGTTCTTCTACGTGAAGCGGGTGTTCGGGTACCGCAAGGTGCGCTACCGCGGCCTGCACAAGAACAGGCAGCGGATCGCGCTGCTGCTCGGCTTCGCCAATCTGCTGATCGCCGAGCGGAGCCTGGCGGCGTGAGCGCGGCGCCCGTGCGCCCGGAAGGCGGCGAAAGCGCCCGAAACGGGCGCGGAAGCCCCGCGTCGGGCATTGCGGCGGCGTCCGGGCGCGGGAGCGAACGCGAAAACTTGCCGTCGGCCAACGTCCCCGCCGAATCGCCACTAGATCAGACCTTCCCTAGGCGACGAGCGGCGCCTGAATCGAAGGAGGAACAAGCCGTGCAACACGCCAAGATCCACAAGGTCGTCATCGCCGGCGGCGGCACCGCCGGCTGGATGGCGGCGGCTTCGCTGGCGAAGCTCCTGGGCAAGACGCTGGACATCGTGCTGGTGGAATCCGAGGAGATCGGCACCGTCGGCGTGGGCGAGGCGACCATTCCGACGCTGCTCACGCTGCATCAGCTGCTGAAGGTGAAGGAGCAGGATTTCGTCAAGGCGGTGCAGGGCACGTTCAAGCTCGGCATCTCCTTCGAGAACTGGCGCGATCTGGGCGAGAACTACATCCATTCGTTCGGCTGGACCGGCAAGGACAGCTGGGCCGCTGGCTTCCAGCATTTCTGGCTGAAGGGCAGGCGAATGGGGATCAGCCAGGAGTTCGGCGAATACTGCAACGAGTGGGCCGCCGCCAAGCGCAGCCGCTTCGCGGTGCTGCCCAACCAGCGGCTGAACTACGCCTACCACATGGATGCGTCGCTGTACGCCGAGTTTCTGCGCGGCATCGCCGAAGAGAACGGGGCGACGCGGCGCGAAGGCCGAATCGAGGAGGTGCAACAGGATCCCGAGAGCGGCTTCGTCACCGGCCTGCGCCTGCAGTCGGGCGAGCTGATCGAAGGCGATCTCTTCATCGACTGCACGGGCTTTCGCGGCCTGCTGATCGGCCAGACGCTGGACGTGGACTACGAAGACTGGCGCCACTGGCTGCCCTGCGACCGCGCCGTCGCCGTGCAGACCGAATCGGCGGGGCCGCCCCTTCCGTACACCCGATCGATTGCCCGGGAAGCGGGCTGGCAGTGGCGCATCCCGTTGCAGCATCGGGTGGGCAACGGGATCGTGTTCTCCAGCGCCCATTGGAGCGACGAGCAGGCGCAGTGCTGCCTGCTCGGCAACGTCGAGGGGCGGCTGCTGACGGAACCGCGGGTGCTGCGTTTCGTCGCCGGCCAGCGGCACAGCCACTGGCGCAAGAACTGCGTGGCGATGGGGCTTTCCTCCGGCTTCATCGAACCGCTGGAGTCCACCAGCATCCATCTGATCCAGCGCAGCGTCGTGCGCCTGCTGCAGATGTTCCCCTACGCTGGCATTCGCCAGCCGGACATCGACGAGTTCAACAAGCAGATGCGCTTCGAGATCGAAAACGTGCGCGATTTCATTATCCTGCACTACCATGTGACCAACCGCGCCGATTCGGACTTCTGGCGCCAGTGCCGGGAGATGGACATCCCGGATTCGCTGCGCCACCGCATCGAGCTGTTCCGGCAGGCGGGGCGCGTGTTCAAGCTGCCCATCGAGCTGTTCGGCGAGAACTCCTGGATCCAGGTGATGCTCGGCCAGGGCGTCACGCCGGAGCAGTACCACCCCATCGTCAACATGATGAGCGACGACGAGCTCAAGCAGTTCCTCGGCGGCCTGCACGGCGCGGTGCGGAAGCTCACCGACGAGCTTCCCGAACACCAGCGCTTCATCGACTACTACTGCAAGGCAGCGCCGGGTGCTGCGGCGTGAGGACGCGGCGACGGGCTGGCGCGCTTGCGCTTGCCGCCGCGGCGTTTGCTTGCAGCGCCGCGGCTGGGCAGGAAGCCGCGGCTGGGCAGGAAGCCGCGGCTGGGCAGGAAGCCGCGGCTGGGCAGGAAGCCGCGGCTGGGCAGGAAGCCGCGGCGGGGCAGGAAGGGAGCGCGGGCGAGGGCTGGCGCTTGGTCTGGGCGGACGAGTTCGACGGCAACGCTTTGGACTCGAGCAAGTGGAACATCCAGCTCGGCGACGGCAGCGCCGAGGGCCTTCCAGGCTGGGGCAACGCCGAACTGCAAACCTATCGCGCCGAGAACATCGTTGTCGCCGACGGCCATCTGGCCATCACGGCCCGGCGCGAAGACGTGGACGGCCATCGCTACACGTCCGCCCGGATCACCACGGCGGGCAAGTTCCACGCCCGCTACGGGCGCTTCGAGGCGCGGCTGAAGACGCCGCCCGGCCAGGGGCTCTGGCCAGCGTTCTGGATGCTGCCGGAACGCTCGCCCTACGGCACTTGGGCGGCGAGCGGGGAGATCGACATCGTGGAGGTCTACAGCCGCGACCCGGCGCCGTTCGTCCAGGGCGCGGCGCACTACGGCATGGCGTGGCCTCTGAACGCGTACTCGACTGGTCGATTCGGCATCGACCCGGCGGACGGCTTCCACGTCTACGCTGTCGAATGGGACGAGACGGGACTGCGCTGGTTCGTGGACGGCGCCCACTTCTTCACCATTCCGCGAACGACCTACTGGAGCTACTTCAAGGATCCGGCCACCAATGCGCACGTGGCCGGCGGCGACTCGGCGCCGTTCGACCAGCCTTTCCACCTGTTGCTGAATCTGGCCGTCGGCGGCCATCTGCCGGGCGATCCCGCCGCCAGCGCGTTTCCCGGCCGACTGCTGGTCGACTACGTGCGCGCCTACCAGTGCGCCGTCGATCCGGCCAGGGGCGTTGGCTGCGGCGGCTTGGCGGACCAAGTGGACGAGTCGATTCGACCAACGCCGGCCAGCGACGTCTTTCGCCGCCAATATGTGCTCTATGGCGACGCGCTGGGTGCGCTCGCTTTGGCAGACGACGCTCCGGCTGTCGCGCTGGACTTCGGCATCGGCGACCACGGTACGGTGGCTCTCTCGGAAGTGGAAGAGGGCGGACGGGGCCAAGTCGTGGACATTGAGGCGAGCGCAGGCGGCCGCCTCGCGATCCGTGCCGCGGATTCGTCGCGCCAGCGGTTCTTCGGCATGGGCAACGCCGCGTTGGCAACGCCCTTGGCGGGCGAGTTGCAGTTCGACCTCTACATCTTCGGCGCTGCGACAGAGTTGGCGGGCGCCCTGCGCGTCGGGCTGGACAGCGGCCCGGCGAACGCTGGATTCGTGGAACTGCCGATCCGCCAGCTGCCCCGCGACGAATGGACGACGATCACCGTGCAGATCAGCGACGTCGTCGGAAATCCGCACGGCGCCGTCGATCTGGACCGCGTCCTCGGCCTGTTCGCGCTGGCGTTCACCGGCGCCGCCCACGTGCGCTTGGACGACGTCAGGATTCTCTGCGCCCACAGCCAGCAGGGCGGCTGCGGGATCGCGCCGCTGTAGAATGCGCGGGCTTGTCCGTAGTCGAGTGAGTGACGTGCCCGACCATCAATACGACCTCTTCGTCATCGGCGCCGGATCCGGCGGCGTTCGCGCGGCGCGCGTTTCCGCGTCCTTGGGGGCAAAGGTCGGCATCGCGGAAGAACGCCATCTCGGTGGCACCTGCGTGAACGTCGGCTGCGTGCCGAAGAAGCTCTTCGTCTACGGCGCCGGCTTCGGCGAGGACTTCGACGCCGCCAAGGGCTACGGCTGGAACGTCGGCGACGTGGGCTTCGATTGGCCGACGCTGCGCGACAACAAGACGCGCGAGATCGAGCGGCTGAACGGCGTCTACCGCGGACTGCTGGAGGGCGCCGGGGTGGACATCTTCGAGCAGCGCGCGACGATCGTGGGGCCGCACGAACTCCGCGTTGGCGACGCCGCCGTCTCCGTGCGCCACATTCTCGTCGCCACCGGCAGCTGGCCCGTCGTGCCCGATTTTCCAGGCAGCGATCTCGCCATCACCTCCAACGAAGCGTTCTACCTGCCGCGCTTTCCACGGCGCGTGCTGGTGGTGGGCGGCGGCTACATCGCGGTCGAGTTCGCCGGCATCTTCGCCGGCCTCGGCGCCGAGACCACGTTGGCGTATCGGGGCGAGCTCTTCCTGCGCGGCTTCGACGAGGGCATCCGGCGCTTCGTGCTGAAGGAAATGGCCGCCAAGGGCGTGGCGGTGCGGCTGAACACGCAAGTGGCGGCGCTGCGCCGCTGCGGCGCCGGCTTGCGCTGCGAAACGTGCGCCGGGGAGTCCATCGAAGCCGATCTCGCACTGCTCGCCACGGGCCGCGCGCCGGCGAGTTACGGCCTCGGCCTCGAAGCGGTCGGGGTGAAGACCGCTGCCAACGGCGCGATTGCGGTGGACGCCGAGTACCGCACCAGCGTGCCGCACATCTACGCCATCGGCGACGTGATCGACCGCGCGCAGCTGACGCCGGTGGCAATCGCCGAAGGCATGGCGGTGGCGCACAACCTCTTCGGCGGCCAAGGGCCGGGAAAACCGCGCGAGGTGGACTACGAGACCATCCCGACGGCGATCTTCTGCCAGCCGAACATCGGCACGGTGGGGCCGACCGAGGAAGAAGCCCGGCGTCGCTTCCCCCGCTTGCAGGTCTTCGAGTCCACGTTCACGCCGATGAAGCACACGCTCACCAAGCTCGGCGAGCGCACGATGATGAAGCTGCTCGTCGATGCCGACGACGACCGCGTGGTGGCGGCGCACATGTGCGGCCCGGACGCTGGCGAGATCATCCAGGGCTTGAGCGTGGCCATCACGGCCGGCGCCACCAAGGCCGATTTCGACGCCACCATCGGCATCCACCCGACGGCCGCGGAAGAGTTCGTGACCATGCGCGAGGCAGTCCGCTGAGCGCGACGAGACAGAAGGGGACGAGCGAATGAAAGTCGTGAAGTCAGCGATGTTCTGCATGGCATTGGCCTTGACGGCAGTGGGCGCCGCCGCGCCGCGCAACGTGATTCTCTTCGTCGGCGACGGCATGGGCGTCTCCACGGTCACCGCGGCGCGCATTCTCGACGGCCAGAACAAGGGCGGCAGCGGCGAGGAGAACCTGCTCGCGTTCGAGCGCTTCCCCAACGTCGCCTTGGTGAAGACCTACAACGTCGATGCCCAGGTGTCGGACTCGGCCGGCACCATGACGGCGTTGATCGCGGGACAGCGAACGCGCGCCGGCGTGCTCAGCATCGGCCCGCAAGCCGAACGCGGCGATTGCCAGGGCAGCCGCGAGCATGAACTGACGACGCTGCTGGAGGAAGCCGAGCAGCGCGGCTACAAGACCGGCATCGTGAGCACGGCGCGGGTCACCCATGCGACCCCTGCCGCCGCCTACGCCCACGCCGCCGACCGCAACTGGGAAGCCGCGGTGCCGGCGGAAGCGCAAGGCGTCTGCGCGGACATCGCCCGGCAGCTGGTGGAGTTTCCCTACGGCGATGGCGTGGACGTGGTGCTCGGGGGTGGCCGGGCGATGTTCCTGCCGACGACGGCCGCGGACCCGGAGGAAGCCGACAGCACGGGCTATCGCAGGGACGGGCGGGATCTCGTCGCCGAGTGGCTCGGCGAGCGCGAGCACCGGCGCTACGTCTACGACCTGGCCGGATTCGAGGCGCTGCCCGCGCAGGGCCAAGTGCTCGGCCTGTTCGAGCAATCGCACATGGAGTTCGAGGCGGACCGGGCAGCGGACCTCGGCGGCGAACCCTCGCTCGCCGCCATGACGCGCTTCGCCATCGCGCGCCTGGCTCGCTCGGAAGAAAGCGAACGCGGCTTTCTGCTCATCGCCGAGGGCGGGCGCATCGACCACGCCCATCACGCCGGCAATGCCTACCGCGCGCTCACGGACGCCATCGCCTTCGCCGAAGCGGTGCAGGAGGCGGTTGCCATGACCGATCCGGAGGACACGCTGATACTTGTGACCGCGGACCACAGCCACACGCTGACCATCGCCGGCTATCCGGCGCGCGGCAATCCCATCCTCGGCTTCGTCGTCGGGCCGGACGGGGAAGACGCCAAGGACGCCCAAGGCACGCGGTACACGACCCTCGGCTATGCCAACGGCCCAGGCGCGATCCGCAGCGCCGCAGGCCGTGGCGCTGAAGCAGCGGAAGAACTGCCGCCGAGTCACGCGGACTACCGCCAGCGCGCCACCCATCCGATGCTCGCCGAAACCCACGCTGGCGAAGACGTGGCGGCCTATGCGCTCGGGGTCGGAGCGGAGGGCGTGCGCGGCGTGATGGATCAGCACGAACTGCACGGCGTGATGCGCGCCGCTTTGTTCGGCGCCGAGGCAGGGCCTTGAGCCAAGGCCGGGCCTTGCGGTCGGCGCGCGTCTGGGCGCGGCGAGAGATTGCGCGAGGCGTCGAGTGAACCTGCTCGAAGCCATCCTGCGGGAGGTCGACAGCTGGCTCGGCGCCGCGGCCTACTTCCCCTACGTTCTGCTCGGCGTGGGGCTGTTCTTCACCCTCTACCTGGGCTTTCCGCAACTGCGCTACTTCAAGCGCGCCTGGGGCGTGCTCCTCGGCCGCCACACGCGCCCGGATGCCGAGGGCGACACTTCGCACTTCCAGGCGCTCTCCACCGCGCTCTCCGGCACCGTCGGCACGGGCAACATCGCCGGCGTGGCCTTCGCCATCTTCCTCGGCGGCCCGGCGGCGCTGTTCTGGATGTGGATGACGGCGTTCCTTGGCATGACCACCAAGTTCGTGGAGGTCGCGCTCTCCCACAAGTACCGCGTGAAGGACGACAAGGGGGAGATGGCCGGCGGGCCGATGTACTTCATGGAACGCGGCCTGAATATGAAGTGGCTGGCGGTGCTGTTCGCCGTCGCCACGGTGCTCAGCACGCTCGGCTCCGGCAACATGCCGCAGAGCGCGAGCCTGGCGGCCGGCCTCAACGCCTCCTTCGACGTGCCGCAGTGGGCCAGCGGGCTGGTGCTCGCCGCACTGCTGTTGCTGGTCATCGTCGGCGGCATCAAGACCATCGCCCGAGTCGCTTCGGCCATCGTGCCGCTGATGGGCGTCCTGTACGCGATCGGCGCATTCGCGGTGCTCGCCGCGAACTACGAGCACGTCGGCGGTGCGTTCCTGGCGGTGTTCCGGGACGCCTTCACCGGCTCGGCGGCCACCGGCGGCTTCCTCGGCGCGTCGATTGCCTACGCCTTCAACCGCGGCGTCAACCGCGGCCTGTTCTCGAACGAGGCGGGGCAGGGCTCCGCCCCCATCGCCCATGCGTCGGCGCGCGGCGACGAGCCGGTCTCCGAAGGCCTGGTGTCGCTGCTCGAGCCGTTCATCGACACGCTGGTCATCTGCACCTTGACGGGCATCGTCATCCTTTCCTCCGGCGTCTGGCAGGAGAAGTTCGACACCGAGTTCCAGGTGACGGACACCGAATACCTCGCCGGCGTCTACAGCGACCAGAACCCCGAAGACGTTCAAGCGCTCTACGCGCATCTGCACAGCGGCGTCCACCCCCTCGGCTCGATCTTCCCCAGCGCCCACTCGGCCGTGCCGCTGGCGGAGGGCACGTTCGCGGTCGTGGACGGCCGACTGCGGGACGCCGACATCACCATCCTGCACAACCGCTCGGTGGCCGAGAACGTGCGCTTCGAGAGCGACGGCGCACCCTACGCCGGCGCCATCACCATCGTTGACGGCGCGCTTGTGGAGGACTTGACGGTGCGCGGCGCCTCGCTGCTCCACTCGGTGGAACTGACGGCGGAGGCGTTCAAGCGCAGCTTCTTCGGCATCTACGGCCAATACGCGGTGACGATCGGCCTCGTGCTGTTCGCGTTCAGTACCGCGGTGGCGTGGTCCTACTACGGCGACCGCGCCATGACCTATCTCTTCGGCGACACCCGGGCCGTGCTGTGGTACCGACTGGCCTACGTCGCCATGTTCTTCATCGCGGCGATCTCCGACACCTCCCTCGTCTGGCTCATCTCCGCCATCACGCTGCCGCTCATGGCCCTCCCGAACCTCCTCGGCATCATGCTCCTGCGCCGCGACATGAAGCAGACGGTGCGGGACTACTGGCGCGACGTGGACCGTGGCGAAGGCGCTCCATAGGGGTGAAACCTAGCCGCCTAGATACGCCAGTTTTCCATCAACGCTCTGCAATCCGCGACTTGGCAGGGTGCTCGCCACGCAGCCGCCTTCGTGGCGGTAGGTTGCGGTCCGATAGGCCGGCTGGGCATCCATGGCGAGGGCGTTGAGGTCGTAGACGTCGACCACCTCGCGGTACCGGCCTCGGTTGCGGTTGTACCTGACGCAGCGCCGGTACCGCGTCCGGTCGTATTCCTCCCCGACTGGCGTTGCACAGTTCATGTTGTTGCCGAAAGTCCTCAAGAACCGCATCGTGTCGCCTCGAAACCAGATGCTCCCGATTGGGCCGAGGTCGGCCGGCGAAGCGTCTTCGCCCAAGCTCGCCAGCCGGGCCAATTGTTCGGACCGCTGCACGGTCGGGTAGCTGAAGGCGACGTCGCCGGTCTCGGTGTCCAGCACATGGAGGTTCCAGCTGTCTAGGCCCAGCCAGCGTCCGTCGTCTGAGACGAACATCGTTCCGTCGAATCTGCCCAGGCGCAGTCGGTGGCGCCACACGTCCTCCACCGTGCCGCTTGCGGCGTCGAACCGGCGCTTGGCGACTTCCCACACATGGCCTTGGTCGTCGGGCTGCAGATCGGCCGGCCGGTCAACGAAATAGCCCTCCGCGCTCGAGACGAGCACCGCGCTCAAGCTGTTCTCCACGGTGACGCCCTTCGTCCGCCCGTCGCCAACCGGGTAGAACGCGTAGTCGCCGATGCCCTGCGCGTCGGCGTGCGCCGGCGTGAACACGACCTCGCGTCCATCCAGGGTGTAGTCGAGCATGTAATCGGCTTCGTAGGCGTTGGTGCGCGACTTGCCGGTGCCCAGGTCGAAGTGTCTCTCTTCCCCCGAGGCAAGATCATGCACGACCAGCCGCGAAGCGCCGCCGCCGTACGGCTCGTGAACCGCAAAGGAGGAACCGTCCCCGGCCACGGCGAAGTCCCATGCCTTGGCCGTCTCGTAGACCGCGACCTCGCCCACATAGACGCGCAGCGGTTCCGGGGAGTCCATCGGGCGGAACGTCTTGGAGCCGAGCCGCAGATCGGCCAACCCGACCACCAGCGTGCCGTCCTCCTGCTTCCCGAGGCCGTAGTAGTGCGGCTCGAACGGCACGTCGTCCCAGAGCGCCGTCCCTTCGCTGTCGACAACCGAGAATCGTGCGCCGTCTTCCGTCGGCAACATCACCAGCGCGATGTCGTCGACCCGGCTCGCCTCCACCATCGTGCATTCGATGTTGCCGAGCACTTCGTAGGGCTCCAAGGGGCCGCGCCGGATGCGCGTTTCCGACGCGACGGGCGTGGCAGCGGCTTTGGCGACGACGCGTGGCGGCGGGGAAGGAGCAGAAGATGGCGCGATCGCGACAGAAGCGCGTTCGACCGCCGGGGGCGAACGGTGCGCGACCAGCAGCCAAAGACAGGCGCCGACGGCAGCGAACAAGACGACGCCACCAGCCAAAAGCAACGAAGGCCGGCCGGCCATCTGGAGACGAGGAGCGATCATCAGCAAGCCCAGTTCAACTGTCGGATCAACAGTGCCCGATCTGGCGGCGAGGTAAAGGCGCACCAGCACACCACGCAAACTTGACAGAAGGGCAGCGCCGGCACAAGATCGCGGCTCCATCGATTCGTCGAAGACCATGGCCAAGGGCGACGACGGCAACTACCTTCAGCACTGCGTCGAGCTCGCCGCGGCGTGTCGCTTGGGCGCGGAGAATCCCAACGCGCTGCATGTTGCGTTCGCCCACGGCATGGCGCCGTTCGAGTCCTTCGAGCGCGGGCTGAGCGACAAGGCGCCTGGCCTCAGTCGGTGCCGCCTAAAGGCAGCGCTGGGACTGGCCGGCAAGCCGTGGCAAGAGGGCGAACCTGCCATCGTCACAGCCTATCGGTGCGTTGGCGCGTCACGGCGCTATCCGAACTCGGCGGAGATTCTGCGAACGTTGCGGAGGGAGCTGGCTGGTGGAATCGCCGAGACGTGCCCCGTGAAGCACCGGCAGCTCGCGGCCGCCTGGGCCGGGTCGCCGGTGCAGACGGCGATGGCGTCTTGGCGTTGCGAGGTGCAACCCGGGGGCGTGCTGGCGTGCCCGCCAGACTTGCATGTGCCGTGGTTGTTCGCAATGGATCCGATGACCTACCGACAACATGGGCCGTACCGCGACGACGACAACCTGCATTGGAACGACATCGCGCTGTTGCGCGGACCGCTCCGCCGGTATGTCGATAGCAAGCAGCCCGGAATGGTGGCGCTGTTTGCATATGGAATGCAGGAGGAGCGGCGTTGCGCGTTCTGGGGTTTCGTCGAGGAACTCTCGTCGCTGACCGGCATGCGCTATCAAAAGCACCAGATAACGCATAATGGCGGCAACAAGAACCTTGCTGCTCTGCTGTTCTCTTCGTTAGACGTCGCCGACGGCTTCTTGCAGGACGCGGTTGAAGAGATCGAAGACTTTGCTTTGGCAGCTGCGATGGAGAACGGCGAGGAGGGATATTCGAATTGGGAGACTATCTCGAGAATCTTGAGGAACCATGATGAGGGCATTGGTCCGGAGGAGCTTTGAACGCGACGTGATTAAGTTGGTTAGGAAGGAAAAGAACAGTAGAACCGTAAAGCAGATTGAACAGACCATCGACGAGCTCAAAACGCGCATCGAGAGCACGAGCGCCGATCAGACTGTCTTCCCTTCGAGCAACGTGAAGAAACTGCGCAAGGGCGTGGGGTGCTATCGCGTACGAGTCGGCGACTATCGAATTGGGCTGAAGGTGGTCGAGGGCGCGGTCGAGTTTGTGCGGCTCCTGCACCGAAGCGATTTCTACAGACACTTCCCCTGAGGTTGACGGGCTGCGATTCGGCGCACAGCGCGGTGCTACAGCGTCGTTTTGCACGCGGCGCACAGGGCATAGACGTGCTTCGGGTCGTTGAGGGTCTCGATCATGTGCAGGCTCCGCAGCAGGGTCTGGGCTTTGCCGGCGAGGGCCGGAGTCGGAAGAGCCGTCGCGGGCAGGGCGTGTGCGCCGTATTCCTCCAAAGCGGTCTGCAAAGCGATCTGCAAAGGCGTCAGCGGTTCTTCCAGGAACCGCACCTTGTAGCTTTGCAGTCCGGCCAGTTCTGCTGCGCTGGCGATGGCTTGGTCGAGGTGGCCGAGTTCGTCCACTAGGCCGAGTTGCCGCGCTTCGGCGCCGCTCCAGACGCGCCCTTGCGCCACGGCGTCCACTTGCTCGACGGACATGTCGCGTCCGTTCGCCACCACGTTCAAGAACTGCCGGTAGCCGTGGTCGACGGCGGATTGGAGCGCGCGCGCCATGCCGTCGCTCATGCCCAGGAAGGGGTCGAGGCCGGTGGCGAAGGGCCCGCTGACCACGCCGTCTCGGGTGACTCCCGCGGCGCCAAGGGTGTCCTCGAAGGTCGGCACGATGCCGAAGATGCCGATGGAGCCGGTGAGGGTCGATGGCGAGGCCCAGATTTCGTCGGCATCGGCGGCGATCCAGTAGCCGCCGGATGCGGCGACGCCGGCCATGGAGGCGACCACCGGCTTGCCGACGTCGGCCACCCGCTTGACTTCCTGGCGAATGAGCTCGGATGCGAAGGCGCTGCCGCCGCCGCTGTCGACGCGCAGCACCAGCGCCTTCACCGAGTCGTCCTCGCGCGCTTGGCGCAACAGCCCGGCGACGGTTGTCGAACCGATGGCGCCGCGCGGCTGCTCGCCTGCGAGGATGATGCCCGTGGCGGTGAGGACCGCCACCGTGTCGCCGAAGACCACCGGCGCGCGCGGTTGCACGTAGTTGTCGAAGTCGACGTGGCGGAAGGCATCGTCGTCAGTGCCGTTGCCCGGCGCCTCCGGGGAACCCACGAGGTCGCGCAAGCGGTCGGCCGTCTGCGCTTTGGTCAGCAGCGCATCCACAAGGCCGTGTTGCAGCGCCGCCTTGGCGCTGTCGCCGTTCGCCGCAGTGAGGAATTCGTCGAAGCGATTCGCATAGGCGACGATCGCCGCCGGCGACAGGTCGCGGTTGGCGGCGACTTGCGCCGCGTAGCGGGCCCACAAGCCATCGACGAGCACCTGATTGGCCACCTTGGCCTCGACCGACATGTCGCTGCGCGTGAACGGCTCGACGGCGGCTTTGTAGGTGCCGACGCGGAACACGTGGACGTTGACGTCCAGCTTTTCCAGCAGGCCGTGGAAGTAGTCGTTGTAGAGCGCGTAGCCGCCCAGCGCCACTTCGCCCATCGGATGCATGTAGACGTCGTCGGCGAAACTCGCCAAGTAGTACTGGTCGCGGTTGTAGTAGTCGCCCTTGGCGATCACGCGCTTGCCGCTGTCGCGGAAGTTCGCAATCGCCTCGCCAAGGACTTCGAGCTGCGCCGGCGCCGAGAAGGACGCCGAGGACATGTCGAGCACCAGGGCGCCTACCCGGTCGTCCTCGGCGGCGCGCCGAATGCCGCGCAGCAAGTCGTCGACGCTCGCTTGGCCGAGTTCGCCGGCGAGCAGGAGCGTTGGACTCGCGCCCTTCTGTTCAACCACCACGCCGCTCGGCGCGACCAGCAACGCGCTGCCGGGGAGGATCGCGGTGTGCGACGGGCCGGCGGCGATGCCGAGGAAGATGGCCGCCGCCAACAACAAGAACAGCAGTACGAAGAGGTTGGCGATGGTGACGCGAAGAAAGCGGAACAGACGGCCGATGCCGGAGAAGAGCGAACCGATCCACATGGCCAACCACCCGCCCAAAGCGTCGCGCCGAGCTTATCACCTCGGTATGCACGGGCGGGCCACAGGATTCACCAATCCCCGACGAGCGGCGCAAGCGCACGCCGCGCTCATCCGCGACCCGCCGCGCGAGCCAGCGGCCTGCGCCGCGAAGTCTCAGGCGACCTCGATGGAGAAGGCGATGGCCTTGCCGTCGATGGTCTCCGCGAAGGCATGGCCGTCTGCCGAGCGCTGATCGAGTGTGCGCGCCAGCGTTTCGCCGGCGACGTAGTCGCGGTGCGCGGCGATGGCCGCGGCAAGGTCCTCGGCGCCGGCATAGTCGATGCGGATGCGGTCGCTGACGTGCAGGCCGCTCGCCTTGCGGGCGCGCTGCACATGGTGGATGAACTCCCGCGCCCAGCCTTCGGCGCGCAGGGCGTCGTCCAGGCGGCAGTCGAGGTCGATGGAGACGTAGCGGTTGGAGACGGTGTCCGTTCCCGTCCGCGCCTGCCGCAGGACGTGGATTTCGCCGTCGTCGAAGGTCTCGCCGTCGATTTCCACGGTGCCGTTCTCCTGCAAGGCGTCGATGCTCGCGGCGTCGAGGGCTTCCACCCTGCGCTGGAACTCGCGCATGCGCTTGCCGAGGCGCTTGCCGAGCACGGGAAAGTTCGGCTTGGCGTAGAGCGCGATGTACTTCGATTCGTCGCTCTCGAACGCCACCCGCTTGACGTTGAGCTCGGCCTTCACGTAGCGCGCCAAGGCGCGGACGTCGTCGAGCAGCGCGGCGTCGCGGTGGATGATCGTCACTTGGCGCAGGGGCGTCCGCAGGCCGATCTTCTTCGCCTCGCGCTGGCGGCGGCCAAGCTCGATCACTTGCTGCATCCGCGAGACGGCCTCTTCGAGACGCGGCTTCTTGAGGTCCTCGCGGGGCTTGGGATAGCTCGCCAAGTGGACGGACACCGGCGTCGCCTCGCCGTCGCCCACGAGTTCCGCCAGCGCCAAGTGGATGTGTTCGGCAAGAAATGGTGCGAACGGCGCCATTGCCGTGGCGAGTTCGCGCACCGCGGCGTGGAGGGCCGCGAAGGCGGCGCGCTTGTCCGCGTGCAGCCCCTCGCCCCAGAAGCGCGGGCGGTTCAGGCGGATGTACCAGTTCGTCAGTTCGCCGATGAAGGCGAGCAGCGCCGGCACCACGTTGTAGAGGCGATAGCGCTGCATCTCCAGGCCGATGGTCTCCTTCAGCGTCTGCAGGCGCGAGAGCAGCCATTGGTCGAGGATGTTCTCGGACGGCGCCGCATCGTCGGGCGTCCAGCCGTCGATTTCGGCGTAGGTCTTCAGGAAGGAGAAGGCGTTGTACCAGGGCAGCAGGGCGCGGCGCGCCATGTCGCGGACGGCGCGGTCCGCGAAGCGCTGTTCCTCGCCGCGCACCAGGCCCGAGCTGACGAGGTACAGGCGCAGCGCATCGGCGCCGTAGGTCTCCATCAGTTCGTCCGGCGGCGTGTAGTTGCGCAGGCTCTTGGACATCTTCTTGCCGTCTTCGGCGAGCACCATGCCGTTGACGATCACGTTGCGGAAGGCCGGCTTGCCGAACAGGGCGCTCGACAGCGCCATCAGCGTGTAGAACCAGCCGCGCGTCTGATCGAGGCCCTCGGCGATGTATTCGGCGGGAAAGCCGGCCTCGAACGCGGCGCGGTTCTCGAACGGATAGTGCAGCTGCGCGTAGGGCATGGCGCCGGACTCGAACCAGCAGTCCAGCACTTCCTCGACGCGCCGGTAGACGCCGGCCTCGCCGTCCACCGTGAACGTCAGCGGATCGACGTGTTCGCGGTGCAGGTCGTCGACGCGCGCGCCGGTCAGCGCTTCGAGTTCGTCCCGCGAACCGAGGCAGCGGACATTGCCGGTCTCGTCGTTCACCCACAGCGGCAGCGGCGTGCCCCAGACCCGGTTGCGCGAGATGGCCCAGTCCGTCGCGCCCTTGATCCAGTTTCCGAAACGTCCGTGCTTGACGTGTTCGGGCACCCACAGCACCTCTTCGTTGGCCGCTTCCAGCACATCGCGGAAGCGCGTCACGCGCACGAACCAGGACGGCACGGCGCGGTAGATGAGCGGCTTGTCCGTGCGGTAGCAGTGCGGATAGCTGTGAACGAGGGTGGCGCGGTCGTACAGGGCGCCGCGCTGCCGCAGGCTGCGCACGATGTCCGCGTCCGCCTCCTTCACGAAGCGGCCGGCGAAATCGCGCACTTCGGGCGTGAAGACGCCGCCCATGGTCACCGGACAAACGAAGGCGTCGATGTTCGCGCTCTGGAGGACGCGGTAGTCGTCTTCGCCGAAGGCCGGCGCTTGGTGAACCAGGCCGGTGCCTTCGTCCGCCGTCACGTAGGCGTCTGCCACCACGACGAAGGCGCCGCGCTCGCGCTCGACCTCGAAGTAGTCGAACAGCGGGCGATAGCGGCGTCCGACCAAGTCCGCGCCCTTCAAGCGCGCCTGCACGACGAGGTTGGGATGGCGCTGCCGATAGGCGTCCAGCCGCGCCGCCGCCAGATAGAAGGCGCACTCGACGTCTTCGTCGTACACGCGCGCATAGTCGAGATCGGCGTTGACGCAGACCGCGAGGTTCGAGGGCAGGGTCCACGGCGTGGTGGTCCACGCGGCGAGGCTCGCGTCTTCGTCTTCGAGCGGGAAGAGCACGGTCACCGCCGGATCTTCGACGTCGATGTAGTTCTGGCTGGCCTCGAAGTTCGCGAGGACGGTCTCGAGCGCCGTGGAGACGGGCATCACCTTGAAGCCGCGGTAGACGAGGCCCTTGTCCCAGAGCTGCTTGACGACCCACCACACCGACTCCATGTACCAGACGTCCATCGTCTTGTAGTCGTTGTCGAAGTCGACCCAGCGGCCGAGCCGCGTGATGGTGCTGCGCCACTCGGCGACGTAGCGCTCGACGATGGAGCGGCAGGCGGCGTTGTAGCCGGCGACGCCGAGCTTGGCGACGGTCTCCTTGGCGGACATGCCGAAGGTCTTGTCGATCTCCTGCTCGATGGGCAGGCCGTGGCAGTCCCAGCCGAAGCGCCGCTGCACGTGGCGGCCCTGCATCGTCCAGTAGCGCGGGACGACGTCCTTGAGCACCGAAGCGACGAGATTGCCGTGGTGGGGCAGGCCGGTGGCGAAGGGCGGGCCGTCGTAGAAGGCGTAGGGCTTGCCGCTGGCCGTCTGTTCCAGAGAACGCCGGAACACGTCGTGTTCTTCCCAATGCGCGAGGATGCGGTGCTCCATCTCCACGAATGAAAACGTGGACGAATCAGCAGGCGTCGCCATGACGAACTCCTCGCGGGAAGGGACTGCCGCGCCGGGCAGGAAGCGGATTGTAGACGGTTTCGAGGTTCGGCAGGCACGGTCGCGCCGCCGTGCCGCGGCCACACACTGCTCGGCCGGCGGTGGTTCGTGCGGGCGGAAAGGCACCGCGGGCGGTTAAAATGGCGCCGCGACTGGAACACTTTTCCAATGAAGCAACTGCTCGACTTTCTGCCCGTCGCCGCCTTCTTCGCGGTCTATCTGGCGTCGGACATCTACTTCGCAACGGCTGCGCTGATGGCGGCGGCCGTGCTGCAGGTGGCGTTCTTCAAGGCGAAGGGCTGGCCGATCGGCAGGCAGATGTGGGCGGTCTTCTGGGTCGCCCTGGTGTTCGGAGCATTGACGCTGCTGTTCCGCAATGCCCTTTTCATTCAGTGGAAGCCCACCATCGTCTACTGGGCCATGGCGGTGGCCATCGGCGGCAGCCGCTTCATCGGCCGGGGCGACCATGTGCAGCGGGCGCTCGGCAAGGCGCTGGTGCTGCCGGACCGGGCGTGGCGCAATCTCACCTGGGCTTGGGCGGCGACGATGGCGCTGGCCGGCGTCGCCAACATCCTCGTCGCCTACCGCTTCAGCGAGCAGGCCTGGGTGACCTACAAGCTGGTCACGGCCTTCGCCGTGCCGCTCCTGCTCACCTTCGGCAGCGTCGGCTACCTTGCCGCAAGCGGGCAGCTGCCGGCGGGGTTGGGCGGGAAGGACGGTCTCGAAGGCGCGCCGTCGAAGGATGGCGAGCCTGCACGGGCCGATGAGGCCGAGCGGAAGGCTGGCGAGTCGGCGTGACCGCGCTTTCCGTCAACGTCAACAAAGTGGCGTGGCTGCGCAACGCGCGCGGCGGTGCGCGGCCCGATGTCGTGACGAGCGCCCGCATCGCGCTCGAAGCCGGGGCGAGGGGCATCACCGTGCATCCGCGCCCGGACGAGCGGCACATTCGCGCGGCGGACGTCCATGCGCTGCGCGACTTGGTGGCGCAGCATCCCGGCGCGGAGTTCAACATCGAAGGCAATCCGCTTGCCGCGGCCCGCGGCGGCTACCCGGGTCTCGATGCGCTGGTCGAAGCTGTTCTGCCGCACCAATGCACCTTGGTGCCGGACGCCGATGGGCAGCTGACGTCGGATCACGGCTGGGATTTGACCAAGTGCGCCAATCGGGCCAGTGTTGCCGGGGCGGTAGCGCGCTACCAGGCGATGGGCGCGCGCGTCAGCCTGTTCGTCGATCCGCGGCCGGAGCAGCTCGTGGCCGCGAAGAGCGTTGGCGCGGACCGCGTGGAGCTGTACACCGGGCCTTATGCCGACGCCGTGGCGCAGCACGGTCTACGCGCCGCCGAGGCCGATGCCTGCTGGGCCGGCTATCGGCGCTGCGCGGACGAAGCCAACCAGAGTGGCCTTGGCGTCAACGCTGGCCACGACCTCGATCTCGTCAACTTGGCGCGGTTCCTCGAAATCGACGGCATCGCCGAGGTCTCCATCGGCCATGCGCTGATCGCCGATGCCTTGGAAATGGGTCTTGCGGAAGCCGTGCGCCGCTATGCGCGCATTTGCCGCGAGGCGTCCTAAATCGAGCGGGGCTGATCGATGGGTCGAATCCTGCGTCGCGCACGGGGCTTGTCGAGTGGCTGCATGCGCATGGTGCGTCTCGGCGTGGCTTGGGGCGTTGCGTTGGCGGCGTGGCCCGTCGCCGGGGAGGAGCAATTGGCGAGCGTCGAGACGGAACAGGAGCTGCCGCAGGTGGCGATCCACACCAGCATGGGTACGCTGACCATCGAGTTGTGGCCGCACAAGGCGCCGCACACGGTGCGCAACTTCCTCGAACTGGTGGACGACGGCTTCTACGCCGGCACGGTGTTCCATCGTGTGATCGCCGGCTTCGTCATTCAGGCCGGCGGCTACGACGCCGCCATGCGGCTGCGCGAGCCGCCGCGCAAGGTGGTCAACGAATCCTTCAACGGCGAGCGCAATCTGCGCTGGACGGTGGCGATGGCGCGCCATGGCGACCCCGATTCGGCGGACTCCCAGTTCTTCGTCAACTTGGCAGACAGCCCGCACCTGGATGCCCGCCCGGGCCAACCCGGCTACACCGTCTTCGGCGTCTTGACGGCGGGGCGCGACGTCGCGGAGGAGATCGAGTTCGCGGAGACTGGCCAGGACGCCGTGCCAACGACGCCGATCACGATCCTGTCGGCGGAGCGATTGGAGGACGCGGCGACGCCGGAGTAGGCCCGCAGCCGGCGCCTTGAACCAAACGGCTGTGCGGCGTGTCCGATCGGCTATGATGCGCCGCTTCCAAGGACGGATCGATCCATGCGAGTTCTTCTTCCTGCTCTGGTCTTCGCGTCGATGTTCGCGGCCGTTGCCATGCAAGCCTACGTGCTGCTGTTCGACGGTCGCCATCTCATCCTGCTCGGCTTGTTCGTGCTTGCCTCGGCCGCGACGGCGCTGGCGACCGTGCGTGTCCAAGGCTGGTGGCTGGCCAAGGTCGAGACTCGCGCGGCTCGGGAACGTCCGCCGAACCGAAGACGCGGAGCGCGAAGCGACGCCGGGAAGGCGCAATCTCGGGAAGCCGGCACCGTCAAGTGGTTCAGCCCGGACAAGGGCTATGGATTCGTCGTGCGCGAGAGCGGCGAGGAGATATTCGTCCACCACAGCGCCATCGGCGGCCGTCGCGACGCCGCCAAGACGCTCGCGGACGGCCAGCCCGTGACCTTCGTCGCCGTCGAACGCGAACGCGGCCTGCAAGCAGCCGACGTCGAGGCCAAGCCGCCGGCGTGAATCTCAAGGAGGCATTGACGGCGCGTCTCGAAGCCGCGCTTGCCGAGGTCGGCGCCGCGGCGCCGGCGATGGTGCGCGTCGCAGCCCGCCCGGAGTTCGGCGACTACCAGGCCAACGGCGCGATGGGCGCCGCGAAGCGCCTGGGGGAGGATCCGCGGCGCTTCGCGCAACGCGCAATCGACGCCGCGCATGGCCTCGCCGACATCGCGTCGCGCTGCGCGGTGACGGGCCCGGGCTTCATCAGCCTGACGGTCGCCGACGACGTGTTGGTCGAGGCCCTCGCCGGGCCGATTCTGGAGCAGTCGCTGGGCGAGCGCGTGGTGGTCGACTATTCGCATCCGAATCTCGCCAAGGAGATGCAGGTCCACCACCTGCGCAGCACCATCATCGGCGACGCCGTGGCGCGCATCCTCGAAGCCCTTGGCTGCACCGTGCTGCGGCAGAACCACGTCGGCGACTGGGGCACCGGCTTCGGGCGCTTGGTCGCGCATTTGGACGATTGCGGCGAAGACGCCGAGGAGCTTGCCGATCTGGAACGCTTCTATGCCGAGGCGAGCAAGCGCTTCGACACCGACGAAGCGTTCGCGCAACGCGCCCGGCAGGCGGTGGTCGCACTGCAGCAAGGCGACGACGCGGCGCTGGCGCGCTGGCGGCGCTACATCGACGTCTCCATGACGCACTGCCAAGTCGTCTACGACGCACTGGGAGCGGGCCTCAAGCCGGAGCACGTGCGCGGCGAGAGCGCCTACAACGACGATTTGGACGGCGTCGTGGCGGACCTGGACGCGAAAGGGCTGCTGCGGGAATCCGACGGCGCGCTCTGCGTCTTCCTGGACGAGTTCAAGGGCCGCGACGGCAGCGTGCAGCCGGTGATCGTGCGCAAGTCCGACGGCGGCTACCTCTATCACTCCACGGACCTTGCCGCCGTGCGCTATCGAGCGGATGTCCTTCGCGCCGACCGTGTGCTGTACATCGTGGACGCGCGCCAGGCGCTGCACTTTCGGCAACTGTTCGCGCTCGCCAAGGCCGCCGGCTACGGCGCTGGCGTGTCGTTCGAGCACCATCCCTTCGGCACCATGCTCGGCGGCGACGGGCGCCCCTTCAAGACGCGCCAAGGCGGCGGCACGCGGCTGCTTGATTTCCTGGACGAAGCGACCACGCGGGCGCGGGCGCTGGTCGAGGCCAAGAATCCCCAGCTCGGCGATGCCGAAGCGGCCGGAATCGCCCGCGCCGTCGGGGTCGGCGCGGTGAAGTACGCCGACCTGTCGAAGAACCGCACCAGCGACTACGTCTTCGATTGGGAAGCGATGCTCTCCCTCGACGGCAACACCGCGCCCTATCTGCAATACGCCCACGTGCGCATCCAGAGCGTGTTCGCAAAGGGGCGCGTCGATGTGGATGCGCTGCCGGACGTGGCAAGCATCGACGGGCCGGAGGAACGGGCGCTGGCGCTGCAGCTTGCGCGCTTCCAGGAGACGCTGGAACATGTGGCGGCAACCGTGATGCCGCACCACTTGTGCGCCTACCTCTACGACTTGGCGACCGTGTTCATGCGCTTCTACGAAGCGTGTCCGGTGCTTGGCAGCGAGCGGGAGCAGGATCGCTTGGCGCTGTGCCGGCGCGGCGCCCGGACGCTCGCTGCGGGGTTGGAGTTGCTCGGCATCGAGCCGGTGGAACGCATGTAGGCTCGTTTGAGCGCCCGCGGGCGCTCTCTGCGCCAAGGCGTTAGGTCATTCGCCGCGGGCGACCCTCCAGCGCGTGCCATGGCGCGAGTCCTCCAGCTCGATGCCCGCCTTGGCGAGTTCGTCGCGGATGGCGTCGGCGCGCGCGAAGTCGCGCGCCTTGCGGGCAGCGGCGCGTTCGTCCACGAGCTTCTCGACGTGCGCCGCATCGACGCTTGGCGCATTGCCTCGCCGTTCTCCGAGGTCGCCTTGGAAGTACGCCGCGGGCGATCGGTTCAGCAGGCCGAGCAGCCCGCCGCCGGCGCGCAGCTGGCTGCGCAGCGCATCCGCTTGGCGGGCGTCCGTGCGGTGGATGTCGTGCGCCAGGGCGTGCAGGGCCGCGAGCGCCTTGGGCGTGTTGAGATCGTCGCAGAGGGCGTCGAGGACCGCGGCGGGATACGCGCTTGGCTCTTCGGCGGCAGCGCCGTCGGGCGCGTCCTCGCAGGCATCGTCGCGCAGCGCCCGATACAGCGCGTCGAGGCTGGCCTTGGCCTGGGCGAGGAGGGCGTCGCTCCACGCCAGACTTTGCCGGTAGTGGCCGGAGAGCAGGGCGTAGCGGAGCGTCTCGCCGTCGTGGGCGTCGAGCAGTTCGCGGATGGTGACGATGTTGCCGATGCTCTTGGACATCTTCGTCGCGCCAAGGGTCAGCATGCCGTTGTGCATCCAGTAGCGCACGCTCGCCTTGCCGCCGTTGACGCAGCGGCTCTGCGCGCATTCGTTCTCGTGGTGCGGGAAGGCCAGGTCGCTGCCGCCGCCGTGAATGTCGATCACCGCGCCCAGGTGCTTGCGGATCATCGCCGAGCACTCGATGTGCCAGCCGGGGCGGCCGCGTCCCCAGGGGCTGTCCCAGCCGGGGAGCGCGGCGCTCGACGGCTTCCACAGCACGAAATCCTTGGGATCCTTCTTGTAGGGAGCGACTTCCACCCGCGCGCCGTCGCGCATTTCGTCGAGGCTGCGCTTGGCAAGCGAACCATAGGCCGGGTCCGAAGGAACGTGGAACAGCACATGGGTGCCGTGCCTGGCGTCTTCGCCCGCCTCGGGCTGGACGGCGCCCTCGGCCGTATAGGCGTGTCCGCTGGCGACGAGCGCTTCGATCATGCGGACGATCTCGGCGATGTGTTCCGTTGCACGGGGCTCGACGTCTGGATCGGCGACGCCGAGCGCTTTGATGTCGCGCCGGTATTCGGCGGCGTAGGCGTCCGCCAGTTCGGCGATGGGGCGGCCGGATTGCCGGGCGGCGGCGTTGATCTTGTCGTCCACGTCGGTGATGTTGCGGACGTATTTGACGTTGCGGTATGCGACCCGCAGCAGCCGCACCAGCACGTCGAAGACGACCGCCGGCAGCGCATTGCCGATGTGTACGAGGCCGTAGACCGTCGGCCCGCAGACGTAGATGCCCACCGCGTCTGGCTGCAGCGGCTCGAAACGCTCCTTGGCACCCGACTGCGTGTTGTGAAGGCGGATTTCCATGTGCGTGGCGGCTCGGTCGTCTGGCCATTGCGTGCGCTGGCGGTCCTTCGAGCCAGCGCGGGTGTTGGCGGAGCGGGCTTGGCGCCCCTGCTCGGCTCAACAGCGCATGGCGACGAGCGTCGGATGTTCGACGATGACGCGGATGTTCATGGCGTCGATTCCACGGGCGGCGCGTTGGGGACGGCCGGCCGTTCGATGGCGACCGGCGCCGGCGGAGGCGAGGGGTCTTTCGCCAACTGGAAGAAGCCCAGCGTTCCGAGCAGCGCGAATCCGAAGAGCATCATCGCATTGGTCGTCTTCAGAGACGCCGCCAAACTGTCGAACTTGGCCTCGAGCTTGGCGTCCAGGGCATTGATCCTAGCCTCGAACTTGGCCTCCATGGCGTCGCACCGCGCGTCGAACTTGGCCTCCAAGGCGTCGCACCGCACCTCGAACTTGGCGTCCAACGTATCGACCTTGGTCTCCAAGGACTCGACTTTGGCTTCCAAGGACGAAAACCTCGGCTCCAGATCGACCTTCGTCGGCACATGGTCGGCAAGTTCGTCGTTCAGAGCGCGGGCCATTTCGTTTGCCGTCGAATGTTCGACGCCACTCTCCTTGACTCTCTCGGCATAGCGCAACGTGTCTATGGCCGCTGTCGCCATGTTGTTCTCCTTGTTCAGCGAAGCATAGCAGGAACTTCATCTTGCCACTCGCGAATGGGCTGCCCTGTGCGAGATCGACCCGGCGGGCTGTGCGAATTGGCTGAAATGTTCGTGCGACGCTGGCCAAGGGGCACGTGAGAAATGCCATGTAGGGAAGGCGGGGAGTCCGACCTCTATGGCGGCGCCCGGCGCGCGTCAGCCGGTGATGCCCTGCGCCAGCCGGTCGGCTCGGTAGCTCGACCGCACCAGCGGGCCGGCGGCGACGTCCTTGAAGCCGGCGGCGAGCGCCCAGCGCCGGTAGGCGTCGAACTCCTCGGGGCGCACCCAGCGCTCGACGGGCAGATGGTTCCGCGTCGGCTGCAGATACTGGCCGAGCGTCAGCAGGTCGACGCCGCTGCCGCGCAGGTCGGCTATCGCGTCTTGGATCTCGGCTTCGGTCTCGCCGAGGCCCAGCATCAGGCTGCTCTTGGTGGTTGCGCCGAGGCGCTTGGCGCAGGCCAGCACGTCGAGCGTGCGCTCGTAGCCGGCGCGCGGGTCGCGCACCGACGCCGTCAAGCGGCTCACCGTCTCGAGGTTCTGCGCGAAGACGTCCGTGCCCGCCGAGAGGACCGTCGCCACGGCCTCGGCGCTGCCTTGGAAGTCCGGCGTCAGCGCCTCGACCCGGGTGGCCGGGGAACGGCTCAAGACGGCGCGGATGCAGGCCGCGTAATGCGCCGCGCCGCCATCCGGCAGATCGTCCCGATCGACGGAAGTGAGCACCACGTAGTCGAGGCCCATCAGCGCCACTGTCTCGGCGACGTTGGCCGGCTCGTCGGCATCCAGCCAGCCGCGCGGATTGCCAGTGTCCACGGCGCAAAACCGGCAGGCGCGAGTGCAGACGCTGCCCATGAGCATGATGGTGGCGACGCCGGCGTTCCAGCACTCGCCGATGTTGGGGCAGTGGGATTCCTCGCAGACCGTGGCCAGCGCGTGCTCGCGAACAAGACGCCGCACTTCGCCGTACCGCCCCCCGGCGCCGACGCGCACGCGCAGCCACGGCGGCTTTGGCCGGCGCTGCGGCTTGGTTTGGCGGGAGGGCGCATCGAGATCGACCGCCTTGATGCCGTCCTTGATGGCGGCGAAGCCTTGGGGCGTCTGGTATTTGCGTCCGCTCGCCGGCTTGGTCGGCATCGCTGGATCGCCTAGAACGAGGCGTTGTTCGGCACCCGCGGGAACGGAATGGCGTCGCGGATGTTGTCCATGCCGGTGACGTAGAGCACCAGCCGTTCCAGGCCCAGGCCGAAGCCGGCGTGGGGCACCGAGCCGTAGCGCCGCAAGTCGCGGTACCACCACAGGTCTTCCTTCGCGGCTTCGTCGATGCGGGCGTCGAGCACGTCGAGGCGTTCTTCGCGCTGGCTGCCGCCGATGATCTCGCCGACGCCGGGAACAAGAACGTCCATGGCCGCCACGGTGCGCCCGTCGTCGTTGCGGCGCATGTAGAACGCCTTGAGGTCCTTGGGATAGTTGGTCACCACCACCGGCCCGCCGACATGCCGTTCCGTGAGGTAGCGCTCGTGCTCGGACTGCAGATCCAGCCCCCACTCGATGGCGAACTCGAAGGTCTCGCCGCAACTGGTCAGAACGTCCACGGCGTCGCCGTAGTCGATGCGGGCGAAGCGCGACTCGATCATCTGCTCCAAGCGCTCGATCACGCCTGGGGCGATGCGCTGCTGGAAGAAGGCCATGTCGTCCGCGTGGCGTTCAAGCACGCTTCGGCAGATGCTCTTCAGGAAGTCCTCCGCCAAGTCCGCAAGGTCGTCGAGGTCCGCGAAGGCGATCTCCGGCTCGATCATCCAGAACTCGGCAAGGTGGCGGCTGGTGTTCGAGTTCTCGGCGCGGAACGTCGGGCCGAACGTGTACGCCTTGCCAAGCGCCAGGCAGTAGGACTCGACGTTGAGCTGGCCGGAGACGGTCAAGAAGGTGTCGCGCCCGAAGAACGGCGTCGGCGCGTCGTGGCTGACGCGGAACAGTTCGCCAGCGCCCTCGCAATCGCTGGCCGTGATGATCGGCGTATTCACCCACACGAAGCCGTGCTCGTCGAAGTAGCGGTGGACCGCCTGCGCGATGCCGTTGCGGACTCTGGCGACGGCGCCGAAGGTGTTGGTGCGCGGCCGCAGATGCGCGACGGTGCGCAGATGCTCGAAAGTGTGGCGCTTCTTGGCTATCGGATAGCTTTCGGGATCGGCGACGCGGCCCACCACGGCCACCGTGGCGGCGCGCACTTCGCGGTCCTGCCCCTTGCCCGGAGATTCAGCCACGGCGCCGACAATGTCCACCGCGCAGCCGACGCCGAGTTCGGCGACTTCGGCGTAGTTGTCCAGAGTGTCGTCGGCGATCACCTGCAGGTCGGCGAAGCACGAGCCGTCGTTGACGGCGATGAACGAGAAGCCGCCTTTGGAGGAGCGCCGCGACTTCACCCAGCCCTGAACGCGCACGTCGGCGCCGATCTCGACCCCGGCGCCGAGGATCGTGCGCACGGTGTGGATGGTCGCCGCCATCGTCAAGAAACCTTGAAGGCGCTTGGACGGACGACGCAGTCGGCGCCGTTCGCGGAAAGCTCTTCCTGGCGGAACGGCGAGTGGTGGCGCTCGACGTAGGCGATGTCCTCTTCCACATGCCGCCTTTCCTCGCGCAGATAGCGCTGCACGGCGTCGCGCAGCGCCGGATCGCGCACCCAATGCGCGGAGTAGGTGGGCGTCGGCAGATAGCCGCGGGCGATCTTGTGCGCCCCCTGGGCGCCGGCTTCGACCCGCGCCAGCCCGTGGTGCAGGGCGAAGTCGATGGCCTGGTAGTAGCAGGCCTCGAAATGCAGAAAGCGGTGGTCTTCGACGCAGCCCCAGTTGCGTCCGAAGAGCGTGTCGTCGCCGATGAAGTTGATCGCCCCGGCGATGTAGCGCCCGGCGCGTTTGCACATCACCAGCAGAACGCGCTCGGGCATGGTTTCGCCGATGCGGCTGAAGAACTCGCGGTTGAGATAGGGCATGCCCCACTTGCGCCGGCCGGTGTCGGCGTAGAACTCGTAGAAGGCGTCCCACTGGCCTTCGGCGATGTCGCCGCTGAGCCACTCGATGTCGATGCCGCCGGCCAGCGCTTGCCGGCGCTCGCGGCGGATGTTCTTGCGCTTCTTGGAGGACAGCGCGGCGAGGAAGTCGTCGAAGGCGGCGTAGCCGTCGTTCTGCCAGTGGAACTGCGTGTCCATGCGCTGCAGGCAGCCGGCCGCGGCGGTGCGCTGCCACTGCGCTTCGGTGAGGAAGGTGAAGTGCAGCGAGCTGACCTCGATCTGCTCGGCAACGCGCACGGCCACCTGCAGCAACTGGCTTTCCACTTCCTCATCGTCGTCGACTTCGGCCGCGAGCAGTCGCCGACCAGTTGCCGGCGTGAACGGCACGCTCGATTGCAGCTTGGGGTAGTAGCGCCCGCCAGCGCGGTAGAAGGCGTCGGCCCAGCCGCCGTCGAAGACGTACTCGCCCCGGGAGTGCGACTTCAGATACATGGGCACCACGCCCACCGCGTCGTCCACCTCTCCGCCTTCGCCGGACAGCACGACGTGGAACGGCTGCCAGCCGGTCTCCCGGGAAACGCTGCCGCTGTCTTCGAGCGCCTTGAGGAAGCGGTGGTCGAGGAACGGGTTGTAGGCCATGTGCGAGGGATTGGCGCAACGGTTCCATGCCGCGGCGCCGATGGCGTCGATGCCGTGGAGGATGCGCGCGGTTCGCTGCGTCAACGAAGCTCTCGCCAAGCCGATGGGCAGGCGCATTCTATAATGAAGGAATCGCGGCGCATGACGCCGGCGGCGGGCCGTCGCTGCGGCGCGACGAGTTCAAGCGGCGAGTTTCAGCCGGCAAGGAGAGAGGCCGCGCAGCGAATGTGGAAGACCGCGACCTGGCTCTTGGCTTCCGTGCTCGTCGGCGTCGTGATCGGCCTCTCGCTGCTGCTCTTCCGCGAGGCGTCCCCGACGTCGCCCGCGACGCCCGAACACGGCTACGCCGCCGCCGTGCAGCGCGCCGCGCCGGCCGTCGTCAACATCTTCTCGACCCGCGTCACGACCCGTTCGCGCAGCTGGCTGTGCGAGCTGCCGCAATACCGCGCCTTCTGCGAGCGCGACCGCCAGTTGCAGAGCTCCCTCGGCTCCGGGGTGATCGTGCGCCAGGACGGCTACATCCTCACCAACCACCATGTGGTGGACGCCGGCGCGGAGATCGTCGTGGCCTTCAACGACGGACGCCAGGAACGCGCGCGGGTGGTCGGCACCGACGCGATCACCGATCTCGCCGTGGTGAAGGTCGACGGAGCGGACTTCCCGGTGATCGAGCGCGCGTCCTCCGAGGATGCCGAAGTCGGCGACGTCGTGCTCGCCATCGGCAACCCCTTCGGCATCGGCCAAGCGGTCTCCCTGGGCATCGTGAGCGCCAAGGGGCACTACGGCATCGGCGCTCCCTACGACGATCTCATCCAGACCGACGCCGCGGTGAATCCCGGCAACAGCGGCGGCGCCTTGGTGGACCGACAGGGCCGTCTGCTCGGCATCAACACGATGATCTACAGCCGCGGCGGCGGTTCGGACGGCATCGGCTTCGCCATTCCCGTGGATCGCGCCGTGCGCGTGCTGAACGAGATCCTCCAGCACGGCGAAGCGCGCCACGGCTGGTTCGGCGTGGTCTTCGCCGCCAACCCGGCGCCCGACGGCCTGCGCGTGGCGCGCGTGGTGCGCGGTTCGCCAGCCCACCGCGCCGGCTTGCGGCGCGGCGACGTCCTGCTCTCCATCAACGGCCAGCCCACCACCGCCCTGCAGCCCGTGCTGCGCCAGATTCTCGAAACCGAACCCGGCTCCCGGCTCGCCATCCGCATCCGCCGCAACGGCGCCGTGCGCTCGCTCGAGGCCGTCGCGGGATTGCGCTGAGGGGCGCCTTGGGCGGGTTCGAGTGCTTTGCAACGCGGGGGATCAGTGGAACCGTACTCGTCCGCGCGGCATCCAGCGCGTCACGAAGCGGCGCAGCGCGACGGCGAGTTCGGCGGGGTCGCCGCTCGGCTGGAACAGTTCGCCGATGCGGATGCGGTAGCGGCCGCCGCGCTTGTTGATGACTTCCCGGAACAGCGTCATGTCCTTCAGCTCGCGGTTGCAGAACCACAGCAGGTAGTAGAGCGCGGAGTTGTGGCCGTGGATGTGCATGGGCAGGATCGGCGCGTTCTGCTTCTGCGCCAAGGCGAACGCGGTCGCCTGCCACGGACGTTCGTGGAGGCCGAAGGGGGTGGGGCGGGCCAGCCGGCCGGAAGGGAAGATCACGATCAGGCGCTCGCTGTCGAAGGCGTCGCGGATGCGGCGCAAGGTCTCGCGCGTCTTGGCGCGGGTGCGTTCGTCCTCCCGCCACTCCACCGGCACGATGACGTCGGCGAGCCCGGGGCAGACGCGAATGGCGTCGCGGTTGGCGAAGAACGTGATGTCCTCGCGCACTTCGCGCAGCGCCGCGAACACGGCGATGCCGTCGGCGATTCCCGCCGGATGGTTGGGGGTGGCCACCACCAGCCCTTGGCGCGGCACGTTCTCCAGGCCGGTGGTCCGCACGTCCATGGCCAGCGTGCGCTGCATGTGGTCGAGCACCTGCAAGCCCGGCATCGGCGCCACGACGTCCATCATCTGCCGCGCCACGTCGTAGAGCAGCAGCGGCTTGAGCCAGCGCAGCATGTGCCGCCACAGCCGCGGATGGCGCAGCCAGCGTTCGGCGCGCTCCTCGATCAGCGTATCGACGATGTGCGTCATGGCGCATGGGTGGCGATGAACGACGCCGCGGCGGCATTGAAGGCGTCCGCCGCCTGCATGTTCACGGCGTGCCCGCTGTCCACCGCAACGACTTCGAGATGCGGCATGGCGCGTTCGGCGAAGGCCCGATGCGGCGCAAAGCGCTTCTCGAAGCGCCCTTGGATCAGCAGTGCGGGCCGCGCGTTGCGCTGCAACTCGCCACGCACCGAGGCGGTCGGCATGGTGCGTTCCATGGCGTTGGCGACGCCCTCCGGCGAGATCGATTCGGCATCGGCGACCAAGGCGTCGTAGACCGCCGGCGGCAGGCGCCGGGCATGTTTCGGATGCACGGCGATGCGTTCGAGCGCTGCTTTGCCGCCGCTGCGGATGCGCGCCGCCGCGGCGCTGGCATTGGCGCGCCAGGAACCCGCGAGCGCGGCGTCCGCGAAGGCCGATGCGGAGTTGGTGAAGATGTGGCCGTGGACCCTGGCAGGATGGGTGAGCGCGTAGCGAATGCTGATCGCCGCGCCGAGGGAGTAGCCGCACACGAACCAGCGCTCGATGCCGAGCCGTTCGCGCATGGCTTCGATTGCCGCCACGTAGCTGCCGGTCTCGTAGCGCTGCGCGTCCGCCGGCGCTGGCGAAGCGCCGTGGCCGTACAGCTCGAACAGCACCGGCCGGCACACCCGTCCGAGCGCCTCCAAGTTGAGCAGCCACTGCGCCTTGCTCGAAAGGAAGCCGTGGATCAGCAGCAGATAGGGCCCGTCGCCGTCGCAGACCTCCCAATAGGGCGCATCGCCCATCAAAGCGCCCGGGCGATGGCCTGGCAGAACTCGGTGGTGGTCGCGGTACCGCCTTGGTCCGGCGTGCGCGGGCCCTCCGCGTAGACGCGCTCGACAGCGGCTTCGATTTGCCGCGCTTGGGCCGCGAAGCCGAGGTACTCCAGCATCATGGTGGCGGAGAGGATGGTCGCGGTGGGATTGATGATGTTGCGCCCGGCGATGTCGGGTGCCGTGCCGTGGGCCGGCTCGAAATAGGCGTAGCTGTCGCCGTAGCAGCCGCTTGGGGCCAGCCCCAGGCTGCCGAGCAGACCAGCGGCGGCATCGGAGAGGATGTCGCCGTACTGGTTCGGCATCACCACCACGTCGAACTGCTGCGGTTCGCGGATCATGCGGCAGGCGAAGTCGTCGACGATGTACGACTCGAAGGCGACGTTCGGGTATTCGGCGGCCACTTCGCGGGCGACGTCCAGGAACAGCCCGTCGGTCTCGCGCAGCATGTTGTGCTTGGTGGCGCAGGTCAGCTTGCCGCGGCGCTTGACAGCGAGTTCGAGGGCGAAGCGCGCCACCTGTTCCGTGCCCTCGCGGGTGATCGCCTTCACCGCGTAGCGCCCGCTGCCGAGTTCGTGAACGGCGCGGCGCGTGGTGCGGCCCGTCAAGCCGAGGGGCGCCAGCTCGGCGAGATCGCCTTCCACGCCGACGTAGAGGTCTTCGAGATTTTCGCGGACGATGACGAAGTCGATGCCCTCGGGTGCCGCCAGCGGGCTGGAGCAGCCCGGCAGGAAGCGGCAGGGGCGCACGTTGGCGTAGGTGTCCTTGCCCCAGCGCAGATAGTGCAGGGCGGCGCCGGCCTTGCCGCTGGTGGCGCCGAACAGCGTCGTGTCGGCATCGTCGATGATCTGCTTGGCGGTTGCCGGGAACGCGCCGGTCTTCGCTTCCGCGTGCTCTTTTCTTGCGAGGGGCATCCCCTCGCGCACCCCCGCTGAGGGCTCTTTTCTTGCGAGGGGTGCCCCCTCGCGCACCCCGGCTGAGGGCTCTCCCACTTCCGGGTACCGCCACTCGATGCCGATGTTCAAGGAATCGAGCAGCGCCACCACCGGGCGCACGGCTTCCGGCGCGGCGTCGTCGCCTTCAATGACGGCGATGGTCTTGATGGCCATGCTTGCCGCCCGTCAAGCCGGAAAGATCTGCGCGCCGCCGTCGATGCGGAAGACCTGGCCGGTGATGTAGGACGAATCCTCGGTCGTCAGAAACTCGACGCAGCGGGCGATCTCCTCCGGCCAGCCGTAGCGGGTGAGGGCGCCCTCGCGCACCTTGCGTTCGTCGCGGGTGGGACGGCTGGCGACGAAGCGCGGCGTGATGATCTCGCCCGGCGCGATGACGTTCGCGTAGACGCCGTGCGGACGCAGCTGGGCCGCCAGGCAGCGGGTGTACTCATGCGCCGCGGCCTTGGCCGTGCCGTAGATCACCTCCGAGGGGTGGCCGCTCAAGCCGGCGATGCTGCCGATGGTGACGATCCAGCCCTGCTTGCGTTCGATCATCGCCGGCACGACCTCCCGGCAGACCAGAATGCAGGTCATCAAGTTGCGTTCGAGCACGATGCGCACGTCGTCCAGCGAGACATTCACGGCGTCGTTCACGACCGGCTTGCCGGCCCGCTCGCCGCCGGTGCCTTGGCTGCCGATGTCGCCGCCGGCGTTGTTCACCAGAATGTCGATGGGGCCGAACCGGGCGTTGATCTGCGCCGTCAAATCCCGCACCACGTCCTCGGATGCGAGGTCGCCATGCACCGCGTGGACCTCGGCGCCGTGGGCATCGGCGATTTCCTTCGCCACCGCATCGAGAGACGCCGCTTCGTCGAAGGCGCGGGTGGAGGTCGGCGTCGTGCCATGAACGGCCACCTTTGCGCCGAGGCCCGCCAAGTGGTCTGCAACGACGCGCCCGATGCCCCGCGACGAACCCGTGACCCACGCGACCTTCCCGGCCAGACGCCCTGTGCTCATTTGCCGCCCCCACATTGCAATGATTCGAGTTTAGGCCATCTTCAATGACATTGTGTTGGCAGGGTGCCGAGGCGTTGCGGCCCGCAGCCACCTGAAAGCGCGGAACGTGAGAGACTGCGCGGCAACAGTTCATCTGGGGTTTGGGAATGGCCTACGTCACCTACGAGAAGCGCGGCCACGTCGCCGTCATCACCTTGAATCGACCGGAACGCATGAATGCCCTCGGGCGCGAGCTCAGCGCCGAACTGCGCGACGCCGAGGCCGAGTTCGTGCGCGACGACGACGTATGGCTCGGCATCTACACCGGCGCCGGCGACCGTGCCTTCTGCGCCGGCCGCGATCTGAAGGAAGCGGCGGAGCAGGAAGCGGGCAGCGTACGCCCGGAGCCGCAAGCCCCATCGCCGGTCTCGCGCTTCGAGCGCATCGCCGCCGACCACGGCAAGCCCACCATCGCCGCGATCAACGGCGCTGCCTACGGCGGCGGCTTGGAGAAGGCGCTCACCTGCGACATCCGCATCTGCTCGGAGAACGCCCGCATGGCGCTCGCCGAAGTGAAAGTGGGCCTGTGCCCGCCCGGCGGCTCCTTCAACCTGCCGCGTCTGGTGGGCCTCTCGAACGCCATGTGGCTGCTGCTCTCCGGCGAGCCGGTGGATGCCCAGGAAGCCCTGCGCATGGGCCTGGTGAGCCGCGTGGTGCCCCTTCCGCAACTGCTCGACACCGCCATCGAGATGGCCGAGACCATCGCCGGCAACGCCCCGCTTGCCGTGCGGGCAACCCGCAAGCTCGCCCACATCGGCCTGGAACTCCCCCTGGACTACGCCCGCCGCATGGGCGCCATGCTCATCGAATCCGTGTGGTCCTCGGAAGACGCCGTCGAAGGCGCCCGCGCCTTCGCCGAAAAGCGCCCGCCGGAGTGGAAGCAGCGGTAGCGCCAGTCCGCTGGCGAGGAGCGCGTTTGCGGAGGCTGTTTTTACATCCAGTAACGCTGTTAACATTCGCTCTCCCAAGGAGGTGCCGTGGCCGTTCGCTCCCAGCGCAAGCACGCGCATGACGCGCCCGCCGTTCGCTTGTCTGCCGCCGAGCGAGCGGACATGGCCTGCGCCGCCGAGCGTCAAGGCTTCGCTTCGCTGACCGCCTACCTGCGCCACCTGCACGCCTGCGCCGCGCGCGAGTCGCCGGCGAAACAGCTGACCGCCTTTCCAGCGGACGGCGTGCGCGTCTATCACTCGACAGAGCTCGGCACGGTGTTGCGCGGCGATGCGCTCTGCCACCTGCACAACGCGCCGCCGGAGTCCGTCGATCTCGTCATGACCTCCCCGCCGTTCGGCTTGGTGCGCAAGAAGAGCTACGGCAACGAAGACGCGCACCGCTATTGCGATTGGTTTCGTCCCTTCGCGGTGGGATTTCAGCGCGTGTTGAAGAAGACCGGCAGCTTGGTGATCGACATTGGCGGCGCTTGGAAGCCGGGCACGCCGACGCGGTCGCTCTACCATTTCGAGCTGCTATCGATGCTCTGCAAGGAATACGGCTTTCATCTTTGCCAGGAACATTATTGGTGGAATCCGTCCAAGCTGCCCACTCCAGCTGAATGGGTGAACGTGCGCCGCGTTCGCGTCAAGGACGCGGTCAACTGCGTGTGGTGGTTGTCGCCAACGCCTTGGCCGAAGGCGAGCAACCGGCGCGTGCTCGCCCCCTACAGCGCGTCCATGCGCAGCCTCATGAAGAACGGCTATCGCGCCAAGCTGCGCCCGTCCGGGCATCAGATCTCGGCGAAGTTCGGCAAGGACAACGGCGGTTCCGTGCCGCCGAACCTGCTGGCTGTCGCCAACACGGAGTCCAACGGCCGCTACCAGGACTACTGCCGGCGCCACGGCTATCCCGTCCATCCGGCGCGCTTCCCCGATTCGTTGCCGGAGTACTTCATCCGAATGCTCACGGACCCAGGCGACCACGTGCTCGATCCCTTCTCCGGCTCGTGCGTCACCGGCGCGGTAGCCGAACGGCTGGGCCGCCACTGGACCTGCTGTGAACTGAAGGAGGAGTACCTGCAAGGCGCGATGGCGCGGTTCCAGGAGCCTGCCGACGACGCAAGCGGCGAGCTGCTCCCCGGTGCCGCCAATGGCGCGAGCAAGGCAGCCTCCAAAACCGCCTACACCATCAGCGCACCTTGCAGCGTGCCATTGGACGAGTCGACCGCGCCGCTGGCTGCCGACGGCGGCGCAGCTCGTCCCCCGGCCGCAACGAAGTGACATGGCGCGACTCCCCAAAGCAGACCTCCTGCATGTCGTCGAAGACGCGATCCATGAGTGCCAACGCCACTGCCTTCGCCTGACACCCGCTGGTGCTCATCCGGCCCGCTACCAAGTGCTTGGCGGCGCTGTAGAGCGGATCGCGCGCGTCTACATCTGGAACTTGACCCATGGAGGCGCCAACCGACCTGCCGACGAGTGGCGCGTCCAAGCCACCGGCATCCAACGATTCGAGCCGGAGCACAGCGGCGCATCGCTGATTCTGGGATGGCGCGCGGACCTTGGCGTATTCGCGGGCTTCGACATCGCGCAGCACCGTAGCGAGTTGGGCACGTCGCCATCGCTCCAAGTGCGCGAGGCGGCGCTTCACCGCGCCGCCATTGACGGACTGGCGGTTCACAACAAAGGCAATGGAGAGCTGGTCATCGCCTTCCGACCAGACTTCCTAGCCGCCTACATCGACCACGCTGAACGGCTCCACGCGACGGGCGATGCGGCGGAGGAGCTCGCCGTCTTGTCCCGCATCGGTCAAGAACCGGCCTCCGTGACGCAGGATGAAATCGAGAACATGGTCGCGCAACAGCGGCAATTCGCGGTGGTCTCGACGCAGCGCGCAATACGCGCTGCCGATTTCAGAAGGCGTGTGCTGACGGCCTATGGCCACCGCTGCGCCATGTGCGGCCTTGCGCTGCGACTGCTCGACAGCGCCCACATCGTGCCAGCCGCCCGGCCGGAGAGCAGCGACGAAACCGCGAACGGCATCGCCCTGTGCGCTCTGCACCACCGTGCGTTCGACCGCGCCCTCGTCACCTTCGACAACGACTACCGCACGCGCATGAACGAACCGACGGTGCAGGCGCTGATCGACGCACGCCAAGCCAACGGACTAGACGGCTTCCGACAAGCGCTGCGCCCCGTCCTGGCGTTGCCACCAGACCGCCGCGACCGACCCGCGCCACACTTCGTAGCGGCCGGCAACGCGCTTCGCGGATGGAACATCTGAGCGGACATTCTGCTGTGCGGCTGGCGCTTGACAACGGTTGGCCGACGGACAACGCTTGACTCAATCGTGTCGCAAGCGAGCGCCAGCGTATATGCCAGTTAGACGCCGGGGCGACGGGGAAGTCGTCCAGGAGGCCACGAAGCAGTCGCGGCGCCGGGGCGGGCGGTCGGATTCGCCGTCGGAAGCGCCCACCGAGCCGGCGCCGCCGCTGCTCAAGGATTCGCTTCTCGCCGATGCGCCGACCCGTGCGCGCGAACGGTGGGACTCGACTACCAAGCCGGTCAATCGCACGGCGCTGCGCGGCGAGGGAGGCGGCGAGGGCGCAACGCGCATTCTCTCGCCCGGCCGGCGGCGGGTTGCGCCGGCCGACGATAGCCGCGCAGCGGCAGCCAACCCCATGGCCGATCCGCCTGTGGGCTGGCTGGTGGTCGTTCGCGGGCCTGGCAAAGGCAACGTGCTCACGCTCGGCAATGGCATGAACGCCGTGGGCCGCGGCGCCTCTTCGCGGGTGCGGCTGGATTTCGGCGACGACAACGTGTCGCGCGCGAACCACGCCCAGCTCGCCTACGACCCTCGGCAACGCCGCTGGCTGCTCTCCCACGGCGAAGGGGCGAACCTCACCTATCTCGACGGCGAAGTCGTCATGGGCACGGTGGAGGTCACCTCCGGCGCGATGATCGAGGTGGGCGAGACCACGCTGCGATTCCAAGCGTTCTGCTCGCAGGATTTCGATTGGCCCGACGTCGAGGACTGACGCCGGCGCTCCGCGCCCGCACAGCCGGCGGGCCACGCCAACCGCGCACCGGCAACATGCGCAACACCTTGGCGGCGCTCGCCTTCCTCGCCGCAGCCTCGCCGGCCTACGCGCAGTTGGATCCGGCAGCCCTGCGGGAGAGCCTCGTCCAAGTCGTGGCGATGGACGCGAACGGCGTCCCGCGCCGCGCCCGTTCCGGCTTCGCCGTCTCGGCGGCGGGGCATGTGCTGACCGCGGCGCACGGCATCGCCAACGAAGATCGCATCGTCGTCGTGCCGCTTGATTCCGGGGCCGAGCTGCTTGCTCGCGTGGTTCACGCGGACGAGCGGGCAGATGTCGCGCTGCTGCACGCGAACGGCTTGGCGCAGCCCCCGCTCCCGTTCGCCAAGGACGGCTTCGCGCCGGGGCGCGTGGTGTTCTCCGCTGGTGTTTGGGGCGAACGGGGCGAGCGCCTGTTCGTCGCGGATGCCGGCGGCGGCGTGCTTGCCGCGACGACCGTAGGCGCCGTGGGGCGCCACGGCGAGATTGCCGCCGCCAGAAGCCAGCCGGCCCTCGCGCTGCTCCTGCACAACGCCATGATTCCCGCCGCCGGCTACGGCGGGCCGGTGCTCAACGAGTGCGGCGAGGTGGCTGGCGTCAATCGCGGCGACCCGGACGCGCGCAGCCGACAACTGCGTCAAGGCTTGGCCCCGGATGCCGTCGTGCATGCCGCCGCGGCAAGTTCCGTTGCCGAACTCCTGCTGCCGTTCCTGCCCACTGGCGTCTCCTTCACGCAGAGCGAGGCGTCATGCGCGGAAGGACGAGCGGCAGCGAAGGCCGAGGCCGAGGCGGCGGCCAGCAAGGCGGGAGAGGCCGAGGCGCAAGCCCAGGAAGCAGCCCGGCTTGCGGAACAGAAGGACGTGGAACTCGCCGAGCGGCAGGCAGCGCTCGACACGGCCGAAGCGCGGCTCGCCGAACTGCAGGCGCAAAGCGACGAGGCGGCGCGCACGGGGGCGGCGCAGGCGGACTCTCTGCGCACAGACCTTGATGCGGCCCGCGGCGAGCGCGAAGCGGCGCAGACCGCCGTTCGCGAGCGGGAGGAGGAGCTGGCGCGCTTGCAGGCGGAAAGAGAAGCCGATGCCGAGACCAACCGCCTGCTGCTGATCGTCCTGGCGGCAGTTGCCCTTGTCGCGGCGCTGGTCGTTGCGGTGCTCGTCGTTGCCCAGAGGCGACGCGCCCGCGAGGCGCAGAACGCCCGTCAACAGGCCGCTCGCGCCGAACGAGAAGCAGCGCAAGCGCAGGAGAAGGCCGAGCGCGCGATGGCCGAAGCCCAGCCGCCCGGCCTCGCCAACGACTGCCTGCTCACGGGAGAGACGAGCGCCGGCCAGCCGGTGTCGCTGAAGGTGCCGGGCAGGCTGTTGGGCGGCGAAGGCGCCGTCATTGGCCGCAATCCCCGCAACGCCTCCTTGCTCATCGACGACGAGACGCTCTCCCGCGAGCACGCCCGCCTGCGCTACGACCCGCAGCGCGGCCTGCTGATCGAGGACCTCGACTCGCGCAACGGCATCCGCCTGAACGGCCGACCGCTGCCGCCGAGGACGCCCACGCGCATCGTCAACGGCGACCTCGCCGAGTTGGGCGGCGTGAAGCTGCATGTCGCCTGGGCTGGTTGATCGATCAAGCCGGAGTGGACGCGGCGCGCCAGCGCGCGTCCAGCGTCCTCAACAGCCCCAACCGACGCCCCGATTCGTCCGAAACCGCGTGATGCTCCCTCGTCCGTTCGCGTTCGCGTTGGTCGCCGTCCTCGCAGCCCTCGGCCAGAACACACTGGCCGCGACCGTGCTGGACGATGCCGCCATGCGCGATCGAGCCGCCGCAGCCGTGGTGCTGTTGATGGTGGAGGACGGCCACGGCGCCGGCTTCGTGCTGAACGCGCAAGGGCATATCGCGACGAACCACCACGTCGTGGCTGGCGGCGGGCGCATCTTAGCGAGGCACGGCGAGCGCACCGCATTGGCGGAGACGGTGTGGGCCTCGGAACGCTTGGACCTCGCCGTGCTGCGCGTCCGCAACAATAGGCTCGGCGCCTTGCGTCCATTGCCCCTGGCCATCGCGCCGCCAGCGCCGCTGCTCGACGTGCTCGCCGTGGGCTTTCCCGGCGCCGCCAACGCGGTGACCGCAGCCATCGCGCCGAGCTACAACGAAGGCAGCGTCGGGCGCGTCGTCGAAGGCACCTGGGGGTTGGGAAGGGTGCGCATCGTGCAGCACAGCGCGGACATCAATCCCGGCAACAGCGGCGGCCCGCTCCTTGACGCCTGCGGAAGGGTCGTCGGCGTCAACACCGCGTTCGCTGCCGCCTCGCTCTCGCTCACTGCGGACGGCCCCCGCATCGACGCGCCGAGCGGCGTGTTCTGGGCGGCCTTCAGCGGCGAACTGGCGGACGCCTTGGACGCGCTGGCGATTCCCTACGAGTCGGCGTCCGATGCCTGCGAAGCGGCGCCAGCATGGGTGCCGACGCAGAGTGCGGTGCTGTTGGCCGTGGCGTTGGCTGGCCTGGCACTGCTGATTGCGCTGGCGGCTTTTCGTCGCACGGTAGTAATGGCGGCGCAGCGGGTGCGGGAGACCGCCTCCCAGCGCTTAGCGGCGAGACAGTCTCGGCGGGCGGCGGCAAGCCCGCCGGCGGCCGATCCGGCTTTGAGCAGGCGCATTCGCATCGGTCGCAGCCGGCGCATGGACGTCGCGCTGCAATCGGCAAAGGTGTCGCGCCGCCACGCGGAACTGGAAGTCGGCGGCCCCCACGCCAACCGCTACGTCCTGCGCGACTGCAACAGCGCCAACGGCACCAGCGTCTTTCGGGAAGGACGTTGGCGACGCATCAGCCGCGAAGTGGTTCGGCCAAGCGAACGGGTGCGCTTCGGCGATTTCGAGACCACGATTGCGAAACTGCTGGCAGCGGTTCCAGCAGCCCGTGGCAATGCGGCGAAAGACCAGCGGCGCTCGTCCGAGGATCGGCCCGTGGGCCCGGTGAAGCGCAACCCGGGCACCGGCGAGGTAATGCGGGACGACTGACGGCAGACTGCGCGGAACGGAGGCGAACGTGAACGAGACGACACTGCGAATCTGCACCGCGCTCGGCGGCGTTGCCGTCGGCGCGGCGTTCGTCGCCCTTCTGAGCATTGCCTTGCCGGCCCGCCCGGACGAACTGAGCGCCGGCGGCATCCTGCTCGACCGCGCCAGCGCCTTCTATCCCTTCACCATTCAGAACGCGATGTGGCTGCTGTTCTTCGTCGGCATCGGCGACGTGGGCGTGCGCTGGTTCCGTGGCGGCAAGGAACGCGCGCAGATGCGCCGCGGCCTGTTGCCGGAAGACGAGGAGACGATGCTGCGCGCCAAGGACCTCGGCGGCGTCTACCGCCGCGTGCGGCTGCTGCCGAGCACGGCGGAAGCGCCATTCCTGCAGCGCCTCGTCGCCCGCATCTGCTTGCAGTTCCAGGCCAGCCGCTCAATCGACCAGTCGCATGCCTTGCTGAACTCCAGCCTCGAACTCTTCCAGCACGAGATCGATCTCAAATACAACATGCTGCGCTACCTGATGTGGCTGATTCCCACGCTTGGCTTCATCGGCACCGTGGTGGGCATCGCGCTGGCGCTCGGCGAAGCCGGCAACATGCCGGACCTCGCGCAGTCCGAAGCGCTCGACGCTTGGATGAAGTCCCTCACCGGCAGCCTGGCCCTCGCCTTCAACACCACGCTGTTGGCCTTGGCGCTCTCCGCCGTGCTGGTGTTCCTCACGCATCTTGCCCAAGGCCGCGAGGAAGCCGCGCTGAACCGCGCCGGCCAATACTGCCTGGACAACCTCATCAACCGCCTCTACGAAGAGTAGCGACTGGCCGTGAAGCAGCGCAGCCGCGAGATCAACATCTTCAGCATCTCCGCGCTGGACCTGTTCGCCTCCGCCCTGGGCGCGTTCATCCTGATGTCCATCGTGTTCATGGTGTTCTTCAAGATGACCGCGCAAACGGCAGCGCCGCCCGCGCCGCCTGAACCACAGGCCGAAGCGCCGCCGCTGCCGGAGTGCCCGGAGGCGCCGGCGCCGGAACCCGTCGAGTGTCCAGAGCCGTCGCCAGATCCCACCCGCGTGCCTGCCGAAGCCTTGGCGGCAACCGAAGCCGAACTTGCCGCCTGCGAGTCGCGGCTGGCCGGAACCGAGGCGCAGCTTGCGGACACCGACGCGCAGATGGATGCGCTCGCCGCCTACTGCGCGGCGATGGAGCGGCGCGCCAGCGCGTTGGAGGCGGCGCGGATGGAGGTGCGCATTCCGCCGCTGGACATCGTGATCTGCATGGACATCACCGCCAGCATGAGCGAGCAGATTGAAGGCTTGAAGCAGGAGATCAACGATTTGGCGCGGGTTCTCGACCGCCTGGCGCCATCCGTCGGCATCGGCGTGGTGGCCTACGGCGACCGCGTGTTCGACCGCGTGGTCGAGAAGCACCCAATCGTCCGCACGGACGCGATGCGCACGCTGCAACAGTTCGTGAACGCCCTGCAACCGAATGGCGGCTCGTTTTTCCGACCGAACCAGGACTTGCCGGAGGCGGTGGACCAGGGCCTCGCCGAAGCCGTTGCCATGAACTGGCGCCCAGAGAGCGAACGCCGCTACATCATCGTGGTTGGAGACGCCTCCGCCTATCCCGAAAAAGTGGCCTCGGCCTACGCCCGCGCGGCCCGTTTCGCCGCAACGCCCGGCCAGCACGTCGCCGCCGTGATGGTCGCCCGCCGCGACGCCGAACAGTTCTTCCGCCAACTCGCCGCCTCCGGCCAGGGACAATTCGTAGACGACGTTGGCGGGCAGTCGATGATCGCGGCCGTGCTGCTGGCGATCCTGGACGTCTAGTCCGGCTGGCCTTCCGCCATGCACCACGCCCCAGCGGCGCTACACGCCACGGGGGACGGTGCGCTTTTGGTCGGAAACGTCTATCACGACCACGTCGATCTTTCGCGCCTTTTCCGGTGCCAACGTCCGCTGCAGTTGCGCTTCGAGTTGCTGGGGCGTTTGGGGCTTCTCTCCGTCGGGGGGCCTTGGGCAACCCTCTGGGCTGAACCAGAACACAAGATAGATGCCGTGGCCGTCCGCCCCCGGATCCTTTGCGTATTCCGTCAGCTGGGTTCCGATGGCCGACCAGAGCGCTCGGTGCGTGCTCTTCTTGATCTCCACCGGCACGTTGAACCCCTTGCAGGACACGCGGATGTCCGCTCGGCGGTCTGCGGCGTAGCGTCCCTCGGGTTGGGCATCTATGCCTTCCGGCAGCAAGCGGCGGAGATCGGAAAGCAAGGCGTCCCGGCAGAGGTCTTCATGCCTCGGCTGCGGGGCCTCCTGCAGACTGTCCCAATACTGTCGCCAGTCCGAAGTATTGTCCCTAGATATGGACTCGGCCAACTGCCGCAGGTGATCGGTTGTCAAGGCCGCGAGGTCGGTGCTGTTGGCCGGGTTGCCGCCGTCGAGCGTCTTTTGCACTTGCTCCACTGTTGCGTACTGGAACTCCGCCTCGCGTCGCGTCTCCAGCTGCCGTCCCACGGCATGACGAAGGCGGTCTTGCCAGCGCTCGAGAAGGGCGTTCGCTGCCAGCCTCTCGAGCGCATCGGTCGCAGCGCTTTCGCTCAGAGATGCCAGATGGTCGATCAACCGCTCCACCGCAGTCGATACGGCGCTTCGGCCTGCCGACAACGAGGATGGCGGCCATCGCGTGCCCAAGTGTTCGACAAGCACCGCCGCGGATTCGACGTCCAAGTCGTCCACCGGCAGGACTCCTTCGTCGAGTGCGACACGGGCGAGGCGTTGCTGGTCCATCAAACCAATGGCGCACAAAATGCGCTCATACTCGCGGCGTCCCGTCAGCGCCTTGATGAGGCCTTCCCTATGGTTGGCCGGCTCCAGCCCCAGCCCGCAGCACAGCCAGTGGACGCGCTGCATGGCCGTCATGCTCGATAGCCCAGCCTTGTGCCGCACCAGTTCCGGCAATCCTTCGCGAGCATGCTTCAACGCCGCCACAAGCAGCCGTCGCAGCTCCGCAAGGTGTTCGGCGCGGCACCGTGGCGGGAATGCCTTGAGCAGCTTCAGCGCTACCGACTGGGCAACGGCAGCGTGTTTGGGCTTTGCGAGAAACCAGAACGAGGGGTAGTTGCCGTGCTTGAAGGCGGTCCGGCAGTAGGTCAACAATGTGTCCGACACCAAGTCGGGTTGCGTCTCAAGTACGGTTTCGTACCAGTCGCCGAGCCCGCCGGAGTGGAATCGAAAAGCAAGCGCCAGCATCTTGCCGGCCCTGTCGAGTCGCGGGCGCGGCGCCAACTCCAACGCAGCAGCGAAGGGAGTGGCGAGAAGGTAGGTCTCTTTGGATTTTGCTACTTCGGCGACGCTGGGGAGATCGTCTCGCTTCGGTGTGTCTCGGATCGCGTCCAAGGCCAAACGCACTAGATCATCGTCTTGGAGAGCGCTGCGCAGGTATTCCGTCGGCGTGTCGCCCGCGAGACTAAAGCGGCCCAAGCTGATGTGCCCAAGCGCGGACAGAATCGCCGGCGGGCAGTTGACGCGGACCTCTTCGGCGTGATCCCGTAGCCAGTCCTGCCACGATTTTCGCCAGTTGGCCGTTAGGTCTTCCCGCGTGGAAGCAGCCTCTACCTCGTGCCTCTCGTACCTTCGCTTTGCATCGAGCCAGTGCTTCTCGATGTGTGGGTGCTTCTGTATGCGTCTCGTGACGACATCGGTGGAAAGTCCTTCGCACCCACGCCCAAGGGACAGGCAAAAATACACGCCTTCTATGTAGAACTCGGTGAGCGCGTCGTCTTCCGCGCGGACGGCCTGGTCCAAGCACCATCTGCCGAAATCTCGTGGTTCGCAATCCCACAACCAAGACATCGTGCTTAGGATGGAGCGTTCTCGGTGCTCGGCAGCTTCGGTAATCAGCGCTCTGTATGTGTTTGGGTTGTCTGTCAGCCAACGCGCCAAGGCGTCGTCCGTTTTCGGCTCCCTCTTCACCGAGAGCCACTTGAACAGGCGCTTTGCAGGCACGTCATCCAGTGGTTGCTTGGTGTTGGCGCCGCAGGCACCGTCTAGCCCCTGCTTGAGCAGGTGCCGAAGAATTTTGTCGCACAAGGTTTGCAACACGCCGCCGCCCTCTTGGTCGCAGAGACCGTCAAGCAACTGTTCGAGCTGGCGCGGAGTTGAACTGTCGATAATGCCGGAGTTGCAAAACATCAGATAGGTGCCAATCCAATTGAACCGCTTTGGCTCGTGCAGGTACTGGATGACCTCTGCCGGCCCCAGAGGGTTCGGGTAAAGGTACTTCAGCAGGATGCCCCGGAGATCGTCGAGCGGGTCTTTAACCGTGCCGCTCTCGACCTCGTGCAAGAGATCCCGAATCCTATCCGTGCTGGAATCCTCGCTGTGCCACTTGACGAAGACATGAAGCGCGTGTGACTGCAATCGAGGCCACGACTTGTCGTCTCGGTCGCGCACGATGTCCAACAGAAGATCGTCGAGGGGCAGGGCCTCGTCACCGTAAATCAGCGCCTGCAATAAGTTCTCCGCCAGTAGCTGCCCGGCGTCACCGGGTGCGATGTTCGTCAGCTCTTCTCGGAATATCGGTTCCGCATCCTTGGTCGCCAGATCCCCCCAGCGAGCATTGAGGTCGAAGCGGTTGCGCAGGAGCCACGGGTCGCCGCTTGCTCGCTCCTTGATGCGCTGGAGGAGACGGCGCTTGTCGTCCAGCGTGAACCCTCTGACATCGCCGTAGAGCATGGTGTCGAGGGGGTCGCGCTCTATGCAGTCCGCGCGGAACTCTCCGTCCAGCGCTGCCAGCCACGCAACGAGGCCGCGTAGGCCGGTTACGACGCCGCCGTCCAGTCCTTGTGCGAGCGCCGTAATACGCTTGCGCGGCAAGCCACCCTTCACGAGTTGCACCAAAAGCCTGGCGGCCAGAAACTCGGCGATCTGCCGATGCACCGGTTCCGGGCACTGGCTACCATCAGAATCGGCGAACAGGCCGGTGTGCAAGGCGGCCTCCAAGAGCTCCTGTTTGGTGCCTTGTATGTTGGGGAGAGGGATGAACTCCTGGCTGTTCTGCGCTGTTCGTACGGCGTAACCCTTGTGGCCGCTTAGAAGGCAAACGGCGCACAGCTTGCCAGCGGCATCCAATAGCTCATCGACGTTCGCGGGCGTTGCGCGGCCAATCACATGCTCGTCGTTGCATTCCCGCACTAGCTGCTTGCAGGCCAACTCGAACGTGTCGCTCCGGCCACCCGGCGTACCCTCTGCCTCGGCTCGCACGAGCAGATCAAGCGTCTGGGGATTGTTCAGCAGCGAGCCTAAGCCGTTATTCTTCGCCCGTTCAACAAACGCCTCGGCGGACACGACATCCGGTCGCTCCGCAAGCAGTTGCCGAACCTGCCCATCGGTCAGCGAATCCAGCCGCAGCACGAGCACATTGCCATCTTGCGCCACTTTCTCCAGGTCGCTGCGGTCGTTAACGCCGAACCAATCCGCTTCGCGGCAGGAAAGCCGGAACGGCGGATTGCGCATTTCGCTGAGCTTCTTGCGAATCTGGTCCAACGGCGTTCTGCCGTCCGTGGCGCCAGCCCGCATCTCATCCAAGGCGTCGATGAAAACCGTGCCGCTGCGCCACTCGGGTCGGTCCAGCGCCACGAAATCCCGGGCGGTCGTATAGTAGGCGCCCGGCCGTTCGGCCTCCCTCTCGAATGCCACCGTCTTGCCGGCACCAGCTGGGGCAAGCAATACCCATGCTGGATGTTCCGCATAGCAAGAGAGCGGTTTGCCGGTGGTTCGCCGACCTGACATGGCCGATTGTGCCCAGTCTTCCCAATCCAGTGTTCCATTCTCGATTTGCAGGGCGAGCTCCAATGGGTCCAGGGCTTGGTACGCTGGCGCTTGTGCATCGCCTCCCTCTAAGACCGTGCAAGTGCGTTCAACGAACGTCATGGATCTCATCCTCCAGCCAATGCGTCGCCGGCGACGACAGGAACTCCTCAAGGGGAACGCCGTCTGCACCGACAAGCAGGCACCGCGCGGCCTTGAATCGCGCGGCGAACGCTTCCAAGCCGGTCAACCGTCCCCGACGACGGCTGCTCTTCACCTCGATGGCCAACAGCCGACGCCTGCCGCGCAGCACGAAGTCCACCTCTTGGACGCCGTCGCGCCAATAGCAGACCTCGATGTCTCTGCCAGCCGTGTTGCAGAGGTGTGCGCCGACAGCGCTCTCCACCAAGCGCCCCCAATAGCTGCGGTCCGCCTGCGCGTCCTCGAAGGTGTAGTCCGAGAGCGCCGTCATCAATGCCATGTTGAGTGTGTTCCACTTCGGCGGCGAAGCGCGCCGGCGCAGCTGCGTCCCGCGGTACTGGTCAAGCCCGGCCAGCAGCCCGGCTTGCCGAAGCAAGCCGACGTAGCGCGCCAGCGTCGTCGCGTTGCCGGCGTCCTGCAGGCTGCCCAGCATCTTGTTGTAGGCCAGAATCTGCCCCGAGTGTTCCGTGCCCAGCTCGAACAGCTGCTTGAGCAGCACCGGCTTCTCGATGCGCTGCATGGCCAGAATGTCCCGTTCGATGTTCGGCACGATGAGCGCATCCCGAACGTAGTCTCGCCAACGGCGTTCGTCATAGTCCGCAACCCCCGGGTAGCCCCCGAAGTAGACGTAGCGCGGCAGGTCGAAGCCGAATGCCTGCGCCATCTCCGAATAGGCCCAGTGGGCAAGCCGGATGGTCTCGAAGCGCCCCGCCAGGCTCTCCGTGAGGCCCTGTTGCATCAGCAGCGGCGCCGAACCCGCCAGCACCACACGGAGGGGCAGGTCGGCGTGACGGTCTGCATCCCACAGCCCCTTCACGACTTCGGCCCAATTGGGCACCTTCTGGATTTCGTCCAAGGCGAGGATGAAGCCGCCTGGCGAGCTGGTCGCTTGCGCACGGGCCCGCTCCCACACCGACGTAAGCCACACGCCATCCCGTTGGTTGGGCGGTCCAACGCCTGCCCGGTACGCCAGCGGTGCATCCGGCAACATCGGCCTGGCAACTGGCCCCGGCTTGTCTACGGGCACGTAGCGCCACGGTACGCCGACATCCGCCAACACTTGCCGGATGAGCGTGGTCTTGCCGGTCTGCCGTGGGCCCGTGACGAACGTGAGCGTTCGTGGCGGCTCCCCAAGGCGCTCTATGAGCGCGTCGTACTGTTCGCGGCGGAAGGTCATGTGGCAGAAATTTACGCCATTGACGACTGCCTTTCAAGAGCGTAATGTGCTGGCGTACTGGCTGCGCTGCCAGTACGCTACGCTTAGGAGTCTCGGCAGCCGCACTGTGGCAGCTGCACAAGCCAACGATGGACATCCAAGACCACAAACAGGCCCTGCCGCCCAGCTTTCGCCTTGGCAACTACCGCGTGGTGCGTGTGTTGGGGGCAGGCGGTTTCGGCGTCACCTACCTCTGCGAGCACGGCGGCCTAGGCGTGACGGTGGCGGTCAAGGAGTACCTGCCGAACGACATCGCGGTGCGCACCCGCAATGTGGTGGTTCCCAAGTCCCCCGCCGACCGCGAAGGCTACCAGTGGGGCTTGAGCCGGTTCCTAGACGAGGCGCGGACGCTGGCGCGGTTCGAGCACCGCAACGTGGTGCGGGTACGCGACGTCTTTGAGGCCAACTGCACCGCGTACATCGTGATGGACTACGAGGATGGTGAGCCGTTGGACCGGGTGCTTGAACACAAGGGAACGCTCTCCGAGGCGCAGCTGAAGCGCGTGCTGTTGCCGATTGTGGATGGACTGCGCCAAGTGCATGCCGCAGGCTTCCTGCACCGCGACGTGAAGCCCGCGAACATCTTCATCCGGCGCAGCGATCAATCCCCCGTGCTGCTTGACTTCGGGGCAGCACGTCAAGTGCTCCGCCGCCTCTCACGCAGCGTGACGGCCATCGCCTCGCCTGGCTACTCGCCCCCGGAGCAGTACGAGAGCAACGGCGAGCAGGGCCGATGGACGGACATCTATGCACTGAGCGCCCTGTGCTACCGCGCTATCAGCGGCAAGACACCAGTTGAGGCACTGCGGCGCCAAGGCAGGCTCCTACGCGGCGAGGACGATCCATTGCCAAAGTTGGCGGCTATCGCGAGCGGACGCTATTCGCCGGTGTTCCTTGCGGCGGTGGACCATGGTTTGCGGGTGGTGGAGGGGGAGCGCCCGCAGAGTTTGGAGGAGTGGCAGGCGGAAATCGATGGTCGTATCAGGAATGCCCAAGAGCCCACCGAGCCGCCGGAGGCTGATGCGCCGACACGCGATGCCGCAGACCAAGAAATGCTCATCAATGGCATGACATTGGCTTGGTACTTCATTGAGGGAGGAGTTCGCAGGTTCGAAGACTACGCCAAGCAGATGGCGGAAGCGCTCGGCGATGCCTTCGACGTCTATCGTCCCTATTTGCGCCTGTTTTACGAGTCGATTCGCCACGCTCCGCACTCTACGGACTGGTGCGGTGAGATGACGCCATTCGCTGAGCTAGACGCGCTCGAAAGCAACGGTTCGATGGAGATGCTGCTCGCCCACACGACATGGCTGCGGGAGGCCGCAGAGCAGGGAGACGCAGAAGCCCAATTCAGGCTGGCTTTGCGGCTCCGAGCAATGTCCGGCAGGGGCGCAGATCTAGTCCACCCCCACCGTCAGGCGGCGTTGTGGTTCCGCAAGGCCGCGGAGCAGGGACATGCGGGTGCCCAAGGAGCGCTCGGCTCGATGTACGGCTTGGGCCAAGGGGTTGCTCAGGACCATCGGCAGGCGGCGCTGTGGTTCCGCAAAGCCGCGGAGCAGGGACACCCGCATGGCGAGTTCGTGCTCGGGTCGATGTACGGTTTGGGCCAAGGTGTTGCCCAAGACCACCGTCGGGCGGCGATTTGGTTGCATAAGGCGGCGGAGCACGGCCACGCCGATGCGCAGTATGCACTCGGCGAGAGGTACGGCAAGGGACAGGGTGTTGTGCAGGACTACAGCCAAGCGGCGCGGTGGTTTCGCCGCGCCACAGAGCAGGATCACGTGCTTGCACAGGCAGCACTCGGTGCGATGTACGCCGCCGGCGAGGGTGTTGCCCAAGACCACCAGCAAGCGGCGCTGTGGTGCCGCAAGGCCGCGGAGCAGGGCCACGCGCTTGCACAGTGTGCGCTTGGCGGTATGTATGGCATTGGCCAAGGTGTTGCGCAGGACCACCGCCAAGCAGAGCTGTGGTATCGCAGGGCGGCCGAGCAAGGACATGCGGACGCTCAGAACAACCTTGGAGCTATGTACGATTCCGGCGTCGGTGTCACCAAGGACAATCGCCAAGCCGCTCTGTGGTATCGAAAGGCCGCTGAGCAAGGACTCCCGCCAGCTCAGTACAATCTCGCGGTGAGCTACGCCTATGGCAAGGGCGTTCCAACGGATGCAGTCCAAGCCTACGCTTGGATGAATCTCGCGGCCGCACAAGGATTAACTGAGGCCGTTTCGGACCGGGCGGCCATGGAGAAAGTAATGACGCTCGGCGAGCTCACGGAAGCTCAGAGTCTCTGCCGCGAGCTTGCTCGTCACGTACCGGGCTGACGCGGCAAACCAACAATGAACACCCAAGACCACAAGCAAGCCCTGCCGCCCGGCTTCCGCCTCGGCAGCTACCGCGTAGTGCGCGTGCTGGGCGCAGGCGGCTTCGGGGTCACCTACCTCTGCGAGCACGGCGGCCTGGGCGTGACGGTGGCGGTGAAGGAGTACCTGCCGAACGACATCGCGGTGCGCTCCGGCAGTGCCGTGGCGCCGAAATCCACTGGCGACCGCGAGGGCTACCAGTGGGGCCTGAGCCGGTTCCTCGACGAGGCGCGGTTGCTGGCCCGCTTCGAGCACCGCAACGTGGTGCGGGTGCGGGATTACTTCGAGGCCAACGGCACCGCGTACATCGTGATGGACTACGAGGACGGCGAGCCGCTGGATCGGGTGCTCGAACGCAAGGGAACGCTCACCGAGGCGCAGATCAAGCGGTTGCTGCTGCCGATTGTGGCGGGGCTGCGGCAGATGCATGCCGCCGGTTTCCTGCACCGAGACGTGAAGCCCGCGAACATCTTCATCCGACGCAGCGACGAATCCCCGGTGCTGCTGGACTTCGGCTCGGCCCGCCAGGCGCTGGGCCGTCTGTCACGGAGCGTGACGGCCATCGCCTCGTCGGGCTACTCGCCGCCGGAGCAGTACGAGAGCGGCGGCGGGCAGGGCCCGTGGACGGACATCTACGCGCTGAGCGCCTTGTGCTACCGCGCCATCACCGGCGTGGCACCGGTGGAAGCGACGCGCCGCCAGAGCCGTCTGCTGCGCGGCGAAGACGACCCGCTGCCGAGCTTGGCGGAGGTCGCGGGCGGACGCTGCTCGCAAGCGTTCCTCGCGGCGGTGGACCGTGGCTTGCGCGTGGTGGAGGGGGAGCGCCAGGGCAGCTTGGACGAGTGGTGGGCGGAACTCGAAGGCCGAGCCACCGGCCAAGCGACAAGCCATCTGGTGCTGCCGACATCTCGCAGCGGAAGAAAGATGGCCCAGCAAGACCCAAGGCCGGTCGCCGAGAGGCCGCCCAAACCAAAGCGCAGATTCCGCGCCGCGTGGGTCCTCTCCAGCGTGATGATGGCGGTCACCGTCGTAGCATTCCTGTACTTCGCAACGTTCGAAGAGAACGCGACCTTCGGTGAAAGCGCAGAGCAGGGGCCAGATGCCAAGTCTTGGTTCATGCAGGCTCTCGACAGATACCTGCTACGGGTTGCCGCCGAGTTGGGAAACGCCGATGCCCAGTTCGACCTCGGCACGATGTACGACCGTGGCGAAGGCGTCGACGAGGACGACCAGCAGGCGGTTCTGTGGTACCGCAAGGCGGCAGAGCAGGGACACGTGCTTGCCCAGCTCACACTTGGCGGGATATACGACCGTGGCGAAGGCGTCGACGAGGACGACCAGCAGGCGGTTCTGTGGTACCGCAAGGCTGCCGAGCAGGGACACGCGGATGCCCAGCTCACACTTGGCGGGATGTACGACCGTGGCGAAGGCGTCGACGAAGACGACCAGCAGGCGGTTCTGTGGTACCGCAAGGCTGCCGAGCAGGGTAGCCTGGCTGCCCAATATAAGCTCTCTACGCGAGAGCGGTGGCAGCGGGACCGCAAGGCCGCGGAGCAGGGAGACGCGGATGCCCAGCTCTCACTTGGCTTGATGTACTACCGTGGCTTAGGCGTCGACAAGGACCACCAGCAGGCGGTTCTGTGGTACCGCAAGGCTGCCGAGCAGGGACACGCGGATGCCCAGTACGCGCTCGGCGTCATGTACAACTCCGGTGAAGGTGTTGCCGAAGACGATAGCTTAGCGGTGTTGTGGTATCGCAAGGCAGCGGCGCAAGGACACGCGTTAGCCCAGAACAATCTCGGCGCCATGTACAAATCTGGAGAGGGTGTTGCCCGGGATGCCCGTCAGGCTGTGCTGTGGTACCGCAAGGCGGCCGAGCAGGGAAACGCGTTAGCCCAGAACAATCTCGGCGCCATGTACAAATCTGGAGAGGGTGTTGCCCAGGATGCCCGTCAGGCCGTGCTGTGGTACCGCAAAGCCGCTGAGCAGGGACAAGCGGGTGCCCAGAACAATCTCGGCATCATGTACCAATTTGGAGAGGGCGTTGCTAAGGACGTCCATCAGGCTGTGCTGTGGTACCGCAAGGCGGCCGAGCAGGGATACGCGTTAGCCCAGACCAAACTCGGATGGCTGTTCGCCCGAGGCGAGGGTGTTGCCGAGGACGACAGCCAAGCGGTGTGTTGGTTCCGCGTGGCGGCTGAGCAGGGGGAAGCGGGGGCCCAGTTTGGTCTCGGATGGATGTACGCCCGAGGCGAGGGTGTTCCAGAAGACCCTGTCCAAGCCTACGCTTGGTACAACCTTGCGGCCGCACAAGGACAGCATGTCGTAAGTGAGGAAGCAAGTGAGGCAAAGGCCAGTCTGAACAACTGGCTGAATCGGAATCAGATCGCAGCGGCCCAGCGTCTCAGTCGCGAGCTTGCCGCCGAGATCGCGTTTGTGAAGTTTGGTTACCAGCTCCTTGGTCGACTGGTGAGCTGGTCCTGCTTTTTGAGGCAGTCGGTTAAGGTGTATTCCACGCCTTGAAGGAGGCATGGAATGACAGCGAAGAGGCGCCGGTTCACGGCGGACTTCAAGAAGCGGGTGGCGCTGGAAGCGCTGCGCGGAGATCGGACGATCCAGGAGCTGGCGGCGAAGCACGGAGTGCATCCGAACCAGGTGGGCATGTGGAAGAAGCAGGCGGTGGAGGGCCTGGGCGAGGTGTTCGCGTCGAGCCGGAAGTCGGGCGCGGACGAGGCGCTGGCGAAGGAGCTGTACGCGAAGATCGGGGAGCTGACGATGGAACGGGATTTTTTTCGGCGCGGGTTGGCGCACTGAGCCGCCCGGAGCGCCTGGCGATGGTGGAGCGCGACGGCCCGCTGAGCCTGAGCCGGCAGTGCGAGCTGCTGGCGGTCGGTCGGGCGTCGCTGTACCGCGAGCCGGCTGGCGAGAGCGCGGCGAACCTGGAGCTGATGCGGCGCATCGACGAGTTGTACATGGAGTGTCCGTTCTACGGCAGCCGGCGGATGTCGATGCATCTGCGGCGGGAGGGCGTCGTTGCCGGTCGGCGCCGGGTGCGCCGCCTGATGCGGCTGATGGGCGTGGACGCCGTCTACCCGAAGCCGCGCACGAGTGCGCCGAGCGCCGAGCACCAGGTGCATGAGCTGGTCCTGCTTTTTGAGGCAGTCGGTTAAGGTGTATTCCACGCCTTGAAGGAGGCATGGAATGACAGCGAAGAGGCGCCGGTTCACGGCGGACTTCAAGAAGCGGGTGGCGCTGGAAGCGCTGCGCGGAGATCGGACGATCCAGGAGCTGGCGGCGAAGCACGGAGTGCATCCGAACCAGGTGGGCATGTGGAAGAAGCAGGCGGTGGAGGGCCTGGGCGAGGTGTTCGCGTCGAGCCGGAAGTCGGGCGCGGACGAGGCGCTGGCGAAGGAGCTGTACGCGAAGATCGGGGAGCTGACGATGGAACGGGATTTTTTTCGGCGCGGGTTGGCGCACTGAGCCGCCCGGAGCGCCTGGCGATGGTGGAGCGCGACGGCCCGCTGAGCCTGAGCCGGCAGTGCGAGCTGCTGGCGGTCGGTCGGGCGTCGCTGTACCGCGAGCCGGCTGGCGAGAGCGCGGCGAACCTGGAGCTGATGCGGCGCATCGACGAGTTGTACATGGAGTGTCCGTTCTACGGCAGCCGGCGGATGTCGATGCATCTGCGGCGGGAGGGCGTCGTTGCCGGTCGGCGCCGGGTGCGCCGCCTGATGCGGCTGATGGGCGTGGACGCCGTCTACCCGAAGCCGCGCACGAGTGCGCCGAGCGCCGAGCACCAGGTGCATCCGTACCTGCTGCGCGGCGTGGCCGTGGAGCGCCCGGACCAGGTCTGGTGCGCGGACATCACCTACATCCCCGTGCGCTCCGGCTTCCTGTATCTGGTGGCGGTGATGGACTGGGCGACGCGGTTCGTGCTGTCGTGGCGGCTGTCGAACACGATGGACGCGGCGTTCTGCGTCGAGGCGCTGGAGGACGCGCTCGGCGGCGGCGCGGCGCCCGGCATCTTCAACACCGACCAGGGGGCGCAGTTCACCAGCCTGGCGTTCACCGGGCGGGTGCTGGAGTCGGGGGCGCGGTGCTCGATGGACGGCCGGGGCCGGTGCATGGACAACGTGTTCATCGAGCGGCTGTGGCGTTCGCTGAAGTACGAGGCGGTGTACCTCCACGACCTGGCCGACGGCTTCGAGGCGGAGCGCGTGATCGCCCGTTGGATGCGCTTCTACAACGGATCGCGTCCTCACTTCTCGCTGGGCGGCCGAACTCCGGCGGAAGCCTACGGCGGCGCCTTCGCGGAGGCGGCATGACCGGCCGGCCGCCCCGGCGCGGCGAACGCCGCGCCGGATTTTCCGGACTCCGGTCGCTCCGCTCCCTCCGCTCGGAAAATCCGACCAACCCGCCTCCGGCGGTTCGCCTCGGCCCGGCGGACGAAAGGCGACCAGCCATGCGGCTGGGAGATGCGGCCGAGGACGCCGGGGCCTTCGAGCCTTGGCTGGCAGCTGCGAAGTCGGGAGTTGGGAAGGTCTTGCAAAGACGCGGGCATCGGCAACGGGAAAGCCGCCGAACATGGCAGCGAATCGGCCTTGACGGTCGCTCGGCAAGCCGCAAGAATGCCTTGCGCTCGAGGGACTCAACACCAAGGGAGTACACCTTAACCAAGCCCTCGAACTGCCTCACGAAACAGGACCACCTCATGGGGCTACGACCTGCTGGCGGCCTAGGCGTTGGGTGGCCGGCGAAGTGTTGATATCTACCGACGGTCGGCGTCCAACGAATGTGCCCGAACCCAGAGGAGTTGCACATGAAGAACAACCCCGCGCATCAAGCATCGTCCATCCGTCCACCAGCAACGGAGTCTATTAGCGGCAAGCGGCAAGGCCGCACCTGCTTCGGCGGAACGAGGGTGACGGTCGATCTTCTGTTCACGCACTTGGCGTCTGGTGGCACCGTCGACTCCTTCCTCGCCGAGTACGACCATGTTGGGCGCGAGCAAGTAGTCGCCACGCTCAAGCGGGCAGGGTGCATCATGGTCGCCCGAGGCCACGAGCGGAAGCGGTACTTGCGCGAGCGACGAGGGCGCTTGGCCGCCACCGCCTAGCCGCGGAGCTTGTCGGCTAGCGAGACCGCACGCGAGCGAGGAAGTCCGCCTCGGTGTCGCAGCCGATGATCAACGTGCCTACTCGCGCCAGTTCCGCGCCGTCGTCGACGCTGGCGAGAATGCCGGACAATTCTGCGCCGGCGGCCTCGCCGAAGCGCTGGCTGGCCAAGCTGCACAACTGCGCCAGCCCCTCCTCCAGAACTTCACGCCGGCCCTCCTGCCGATTCTGCTCGTCCCACTCTCGAAGCGTCTCCCTAAGCACCGTTATCTCCTTCTTTTCCGCGAAGGTCCGCAGCTGGTTGCCCAAGCGCGGCCCCAAGATGCCGTCGCACCATGCCTCGAACGACCGCCACAGTTCCTGATCGTTCGCTTGCCAGAACAGCTCCGCAGCCTGCGCCAGCACCGGTTCTAGCCCTTGCCCCGACGCCGCGTCCAGCGCCAGGGCGGCCCGCGTTAAGTTGCCGTCCGCAGCATCGTCGCCGGTGTAGTCCTTCGCGTCAACCAGCCGACCGGCCAGATGCGGTTGCAGGCCGACCAGTTCCGGCGGCGTCCATGCGGTGCACCCCGCGGACATCGCCAGTTGCGCACAGGAAACCAACGGCGAAGGTAGACTGCCTTGCCAACGATGAACACCCAAGACCACAAGCAGGCCCTGCCGCCCGGCTTCCGCCTCGGCAACTACCGCGTGGTGCGCGTGCTGGGCGCGGGCGGCTTCGGCGTCACCTACCTCTGCGAGCACGGCGGCCTGGGCGTCACAGTGGCGGTGAAGGAGTACCTGCCGAACGACATCGCGGTGCGGAGCGGCAGTGCCGTGGCGCCGAAATCCGCTGCCGACCGCGAGGGCTATGCGTGGGGCCTGAGCCGGTTCCTCGACGAGGCGCGGACGCTGGCCCGCTTCGAACACAGCAACGTGGTGCGGGTGCGGGACTACTTCGAGGCCAACGGCACCGCGTACATCGTGATGGACTACGAGGACGGCGAGCCCCTGGACCGCGTGCTCGAACGCAAGGGAACGCTCACCGAGGCGCAGATCAAGCGGGTGCTGCTGCCGATTGTCGCCGGGCTGCGGCAGGTGCATGCCGCTGGCTTCCTACACCGCGACGTGAAGCCCGCGAACATCTTCATCCGGCGCAGCGACGAATCCCCTGTGCTGCTGGACTTCGGCTCGGCCCGCCAGGCGCTGAGCAGCCGCTCGCGCAGCGTGACGGCCATCGCCTCGGCCGGCTACTCGCCGCCGGAGCAATACGAGAGCGGCGGCGAGCAGGGCCCGTGGACGGACATCTACGCCCTGAGCGCCCTGTGCTACCGCGCCATCACCGGCATTGCGCCCGTGGAAGCCACGCGCCGCCAGAGCCGGCTGCTGCGCGGCGAGGACGACCCGCTGCCGAGGCTGGCCGAAGTCGCGGGCGGACGCTGCTCGCGGGCGTTCCTCACGGCGGTGGACCGTGGCTTGCGCGTGGTGGAAAGAGAGCGCCAAGGCAGTCTGGACGAGTGGCGGGCCGAGCTGGAGGGCGGTGCCGGCGAAACCGTAAACGCATCCACGGCGGTCCGCCCTGCTCCAAGGGAAGGCCGTGGACTGACGACACCCGCCGAGATTGAAGGGGGTAGATCGAGGCGTCCGCTCGGCGTCATCGCACTGCTGCTCGCCGGCCTGCTTGTGCAAGCCGTTGCTCTTTGGGAGCTACTGGACTTCGTGCTCGGGCGCAGCCTCAGGCGCAGCCGGTCGTCTGGCGAAGTCGATGCCGATGTGATGAGCGGCCTGCTGGCGCTGCCCGTCGCTGCCGCCGTCGCACTCGCACTGCTTGGAAGGCGGCCGAAACGCGAAGTCATCGCGCTGCTCCTCGTTGGTCTGGTTGTGCAAGTTGTTGCCCTTTGGGAGCTGGTCACCGTCCTCGGCAGAGCGAGGGGCGTGGTGTACGGCTTGCTGGTCCTCCCCGGAGCTGCCGCCGTTTCGGTCGTACTGCTTGGATGGCAGCGGGCAGCCGGTCGGCTGCGCTGGCGAGCTTGGGGTCAGCGGTTGTTGCGGCGGATGAAATACGGCTCAGCGCCGACGGACTGGTTGCGGCGGATACGGATGCGAAAGTGGCGCAAAGCAGCCGAACGGGGAGACGCGACCGCCCCGCGGAGATATCGCGCCGCATGGCTGCTATGCGGCATAGCCGTGGCTGTCGCGGTATTTCTGTATTTCGCGACTGTTCAAGGGAACCGCGTCGCGGTCGCAAGCCCCGAACCCGTGCCGGCCCAGGGCATGGTCCCCGAGCAGGAAGAAGCGGAAGGCCACACAACCGCAACGGAGATTGTGTCCCGCGGATTGTCGACGACGGTGCAGCCGATCGCGCTGCGCAAGGCTGGCCCCATGGTGGGGGATCGCTTCCGCGACTGTCCGGAGTGCCCAGAGATGGCGGTGTTGCCGGCTGGTTCGTATCGGATGGGGTCGCCATCGTACGAGCAGGGGCGGCAGGAGAATGAAGGCCCGGTGCATGAAGTGACGATTGCGGCACCGTTCGCGATCGGCGTATACGAAGTGACGGTGGCGGAGTTCGGACGGTTCGTGGACGAGACGGGGTACCCGGCCGGGAGTTCGTGCATCACATTCGACGGCGGGGCTGACCGGGGCTGGCGCAATCCGGGATTCCGCCAGAACGGGCGGCATCCCGCGGCGTGCGTGAGCTGGAACGACGCGCGGGTGTACGCGGGGTGGCTGTCGCAGAAGACGGGAGAGGAATACCGCCTGCCGAGCGAGTCGGAGTGGGAGTACGCCGCACGGGCCGGCACGTCGGCGGCGCGGCCCTGGGGAGAGGGCGAGTCGGGCCAGTGCCGGCACGCTAACGGTGCAGATGCGAGCGCGAAAGACCACCCCTTGGTGCGGGCGGCGTCGTGCCGCGACGAGCATGAGCGTGCCGCGCCAGTGGGGAGCTTTGGGGCGAACGGCTGGGGGCTGCACGACATGCTGGGCAACGTCTGGGAATGGACGGAGGACTGCTGGAACGACAGCTACGCGGGAGCGTCATCGGACGGGAGCGCATGGGAGTTTGGGAACTGTGCGCGGCGCGTTTTGCGCGGCGGTTCGTGGTTCAACGAACCATCGTACCTCCGCGCCGCGAACCGGGGCAGGGTCACCACCGGCGTCCGTAGCAGCATCATCGGGTTCCGTGTGGCCCGGACGCTCGGCTCATGAGTCCTAATCTCCTTACATCGGGCTCGGGGGGCCAACGGGTTTCAACGGCAAGGCATTGCATCTGGTCGCCCGCGGCCACGAGCGAAAGCGTTACTTGCGCGAGCGACGAACGACATGATGGAGTTCGCGTGCGGACTGCAGGCGCTGCCGACGCCCAAGGGCGAGAGACGTGCTGATCTTCACCGGCGCAGGTGGTTCCGGTGTGCTGTCTCCGACGCCTGCGCGGACAACGACTTGACGCTGATGCCGATGCCGGACGATTTGGGCAGCGCGGACAGCGCTAATTCGCTTGACAGTAGTTGCAGTCTGTGGCTAGCTATGGGTTGGAACGCGAACGGTGGGAGGCAGGTTAGCCCCCGGCGGTGCTGGGCCACCATCGTTACTACCGGCGAGCACACTACGCACTGGCAGTGAACCGCCGGTGCGACAGGCGTATGCTACGGTTGGACGTGCTGGATCGCGGTGGGCGGCGGAAACAGAGGGTGAAGGAATGGCTGTGGCCTATCCAACGGAGCTGATCCTGCGGGACGTCCGCTGCTTTGGGGGTGAACAGCGGGTGCCGTTGCGCCCGATCACGCTGCTGGTCGGCGAGAACAGCACTGGCAAGACGACGTTGCTGGGCTGCTACGCGGCGACGTGTCGCATGCTGTCGAGGCGGGATATTTTCACTTTCGTCAATGAGCCGGACTTCAACGAAGAGCCCTTTGCGATGGGGTCCTTCCGTGACATCGTGCGGTCGCGCCGTGGTCGTAATGGACGCATCAGCGAGTTCAAACTGGGCTTTGGATTTGATGCAGAACAGTCTGGACTCGCCTACAGGGCGCTGACCGTCACACTCTTGGAGTCTGGTTCCCAGCCAGTCGTTTCGTCGTTGCGCTTTGAGGTCGGTGACGACTCGTATTTGGAACTGCAGCGAACCGAGAGCGGCAAGTGCGCCTTGGAGTTTCCTGGCGTTCCCGTGTGGGAGGTCAATGCCCCCTTTGGCAAGGCTGGCTACCTGCTGCATGTGCTGAGCGTAGACGATTCGCAACCTCTGCGCCGCATACCAAACTTGGAACCCTTTTTCGAGCATCTCAATGGGCCACGCCTCGGCGAAGACGAAGAGTACGGACAGCATGGCCTTGCCCTGCCGCTTCTCCCCGGCCTGACCCCAGTAGCACCACTGCGCTCGAAGCCCAAGCGCACATACGATCCAGTGCGCGAGACGGCATCGGCAGAGGGCGAACACATTCCCATGCTGATGATGCGGTTGGCCCGAACCCGCAAGAAGGACTGGGACTCCTTGCACGACGATCTCGTCGAGTTCGGCGGCGGCGCCGATTTGTTCTCCGACATCAAGGTGAAGCGCCACGGCAAGCAGATGAGCGATCCGTTCCAGCTGCAAGTGAAGGTGCGCTCCGGCCCGCACGCCAACATCATGGATGTGGGCTACGGCATCAGCCAGAGCCTGCCGATTCTGGTGGACATCATGGCGGCACGCCCGAGAGGAGGCACGTTCCTCCTGCAGCAACCCGAGGTCCACCTGCATCCTCGGGGCCAGGCGCAGCTTGCGAGCTTGTTCGTTGAAGCATTCAAGAAGCGCGGCAATAGGTTCTTGATCGAGACGCACAGCGACTACATCGTGGATCGGGTGCGCATCGCGGTGCGCCAAGGGAAGCTGGAGCCAGACGACGTGGCTATTCTCTATTTCGAGCCGAAGGGCAACGCGGTGAGCATCCACAGCATGAGCTTGGATGCCGACGGTAATTTGCTCGGCGCACCAGCCGGCTACCGCGAGTTCTTCTTGCGCGAGACGGACAGGCTGCTCGGCTTTGCGGACTGAGCGGACTGGGAAACGCCGCTGAATGTGCATCATCGTGGACGCCAACAAGCTCAATGGGTTTCTTGCTGACCCGCCACACGAAGACGCTGCGCCGATACACCAGTGGCTGAACAGGCGGGTGGGCGCGGGAACCCTCGTTTATTCCACGGAAGGCAAGTTCGCCTGCGAAGTGGGAGGTAATGCCAAGCGCAAGCTAGAGGACTACTACCGCGCCGGCCGGGCGCAGCTCGTGCCCGCGTGTCGGTTTGCGAAGGAGGAAGAAGAACTCAAGGCCAGCGACATAGTCCGCTCCGACGATCCCCATGTGCTTGCGCTGGCCAGAGCGAGTGGTGCGCGCCTGCTCTACACGGGGGACAATGAGCTCATCGCGGATTTCACAAACTCGCGCATCATCCACAAGCCGAGAGGAAAGGTCTACTCGGGCGCAGCAAACGCGAAGCTTTTGACCAAGAGCGTCTGTGCTGCTCCGAAGGCATAGTGTCGTCGCTTCGACTAGGCACCGGCTGGTGCCTCGCGGTACCCCACGCCGTTCCATCTCCATCGCCCACCTTCCATCAATGACTGAGGGCCAGGATTTCGCGGTAGCAGCCACCGTCGGGATGCGCGAGAGCCAGCAGGACGACTGGGGCCTGCACGTCGAACCGCCTGCCTTGGAATCCGATGCTCGCCTGTTGGCCGTGGTGACGGACGGCATGGGCGGCGGGCCAGCCGGGGACCGCGCCAGCGCGCTTGCCGTCGGTGCATTCATGGACGGCTATTCGTCCCTTGCATTGCCCGTCCGCGAGCGGTTGCGGGGGGCGATGCTTCAAGCCAACGACGCGATTGGGCTGGCCGTAGAAGACGCGCCGGAACTTGCCGGCATGGGCACCACGCTCGTCGCGGCGCTGTTCTTCCCGGATCGGTGCGCGTGGCTGAGCATTGGCGATTCGCTTCTGCTGCTGTGCCGGCACGGCGAAATCGAACGCATCAACCCGCTGCACATCTATGCGAACGAGCTGGACGAACTGGCGCGGCAGGGCGCCCTTTCCGAGGAAGAAGCCCGCATGGACCCGGAGCGCCAAGCGCTCACCAGCGTGCTCATGGGCGTGGACGTGGCGGAAATCGCGCAAGGCGAGCTGCCGTTGCAGGCGGGCGACCTGGTGCTGTTGGCGAGCGACGGCTTGGCCAGCCTGCCAGCGAGCGAGATCGCGGCGGTTTGCACGGCGTCGGCGAAGCAAGGCGCGGAACACGTCGCCAACGCCTTGGTGGCGCGGATCGACGCTCTCGAACAAGAAGGCCAGGACAACGCCACGGTGATCGCCGTGCGCCTGCCGCCGGCCGAAGACGAAGACTGACTCGCGTATGCGAGCGGCACCCAACGGACGAATGCCGCGCAACGCGCTTGCGGCCTACAGGAGCCCGGCCGCCCGCGCCCACCGGTACTTCGCCCCCAGCACGGCGACGGGCTTCTCGGCCGTGTACGGATAGGCGAGGATGTTGCGTTCCATCAGGTAGTCGCAGGCATCTTCGATTTCCACGTCGCCGACCAGCGACGCCACCACGGGCTTGTCGTTGCCGGCTGCCCGCGCCGCCTCGACGGCCTTGCCCAGCAGTTCGGCGAACACCATCGGCGGGGTGATGATGGTGTGCCAGTAGCCGATCACCAGGGCGTGGATGCGGTCTTCGCGCAGTGCCAGGTCGATGGTGGCGCGGTAGGTGGCGGGCGGCTCGCCGCCGGTGATGTCCACTGGATTGCCGGCGGCGCCGAAGGGCGGGATGTATGAGGTGGTCCTGTTTCGTGAGGCAGTTCGAGGGCTTGGTTAAGGTGTACTCCCTTGGTGTTGAGTCCCTCGAGCGCAAGGCATTCTTGCGGCTTGCCGAGCGACCGTCAAGGCCGATTCGCTGCCATGTTCGGCGGCTTTCCCGTTGCCGATGCCCGCGTCTTTGCAAGACCTTCCCAACTCCCGACTTCGCAGCTGCCAGCCAAGGCTCGAAGGCCCCGGCGTCCTCTGCCGCATCTCCCAGCCGCATGGCTGGTCGCCTTTCGTCCGCCGGGCCGAGGCGAACCGCCGGAGGCGGGTTGGTCGGATTTTCCGAGCGGAGGGAGCGGAGCGACCGGAGTCCGGAAAATCCGGCGCGGCGTTCCGCCGCGCCGGGGCGGCCGGCCGGTCATGCCGCCTCCGCGAAGGCGCCGCCGTAGGCTTCCGCCGGAGTTCGGCCGCCCAGCGAGAAGTGAGGACGCGATCCGTTGTAGAAGCGCATCCAACGGGCGATCACGCGCTCCGCCTCGAAGCCGTCGGCCAGGTCGTGGAGGTACACCGCCTCGTACTTCAGCGAACGCCACAGCCGCTCGATGAACACGTTGTCCATGCACCGGCCCCGGCCGTCCATCGAGCACCGCGCCCCCGACTCCAGCACCCGCCCGGTGAACGCCAGGCTGGTGAACTGCGCCCCCTGGTCGGTGTTGAAGATGCCGGGCGCCGCGCCGCCGCCGAGCGCGTCCTCCAGCGCCTCGACGCAGAACGCCGCGTCCATCGTGTTCGACAGCCGCCACGACAGCACGAACCGCGTCGCCCAGTCCATCACCGCCACCAGATACAGGAAGCCGGAGCGCACGGGGATGTAGGTGATGTCCGCGCACCAGACCTGGTCCGGGCGCTCCACGGCCACGCCGCGCAGCAGGTACGGATGCACCTGGTGCTCGGCGCTCGGCGCACTCGTGCGCGGCTTCGGGTAGACGGCGTCCACGCCCATCAGCCGCATCAGGCGGCGCACCCGGCGCCGACCGGCAACGACGCCCTCCCGCCGCAGATGCATCGACATCCGCCGGCTGCCGTAGAACGGACACTCCATGTACAACTCGTCGATGCGCCGCATCAGCTCCAGGTTCGCCGCGCTCTCGCCAGCCGGCTCGCGGTACAGCGACGCCCGACCGACCGCCAGCAGCTCGCACTGCCGGCTCAGGCTCAGCGGGCCGTCGCGCTCCACCATCGCCAGGCGCTCCGGGCGGCTCAGTGCGCCAACCCGCGCCGAAAAAAATCCCGTTCCATCGTCAGCTCCCCGATCTTCGCGTACAGCTCCTTCGCCTGCGCCTCGTCCGCGCCCGACTTCCGGCTCGACGCGAACACCTCGCCCAGGCCCTCCACCGCCTGCTTCTTCCACATGCCCACCTGGTTCGGATGCACTCCGTGCTTCGCCGCCAGCTCCTGGATCGTCCGATCTCCGCGCAGCGCTTCCAGCGCCACCCGCTTCTTGAAGTCCGCCGTGAACCGGCGCCTCTTCGCTGTCATTCCATGCCTCCTTCAAGGCGTGGAATACACCTTAACCGACTGCCTCAAAAAGCAGGACCAGCTCAGTACTCGCGGAAGGCGCTGTCCAAGTCGTCCGGCATGGGCATCAGCGTCAGGCCGTTGTCGGCGCAGGCGTCGGAGAGCAGCACGCCGGAACCGCCGGCGCCGGTGAGGATCAGCACGTTCTCGCCCTTGGGCGTGGGCAGCGCCTGCAGTCCGCGCGCGAACTCCAGCATGTCGTTCAGGCTGTGGGCGCGAATCACGCCGCTCTGCCGCAGCACGGCGTCGTACACGCGGTCGTCGCCGGCCAAGGCGCCGGTGTGGGAGTTGGCGGCGCGCGCGCCCATCGACGTGCGGCCCGCCTTCAGCACCACCACCGGCTTCTTCTTGGAGACCCGCGCCGCCACTTCGGCGAAGGCGCGGCCGTCCTTCAAGTCCTCGACGTGCATGGCGACGACGCCGGTGTTCGGGTCCTGCTCGAAGAAGGTGAGCAGGTCGTCTTCGTCGATGTCGGCCTTGTTGCCGAGGCCGACGATGGCGGAGACGCCCATCTTCGCCGAGCGGCTGAAGCCGACGATGGCCATGCCGACGCCGCCGGACTGGGAGGAAAGCGCCACCTGCCCCTTCTCGGTGTAGGGCGTGCAGAAGGTCGCGCAGAGGTTCTTGTGCGTGTAGTAGAAGCCGTAGATGTTCGGCCCCATCAGGCGCACGTTGTTCTCCCGCGCCACCTCGACGATCTCGGCCTGCAGCGCGTGCTCGCCGATTTCGGCGAAGCCGGAGGGGATGAGCACGGCGCCGGGGATGCCTTTCCGCCCGCACTCGGCGAGCGCGCCGGCGACGAGGGCGGCGGGAATGCAGAACACGGCCACGTCGATGTCGCCGGGCGCTTCGGTGACGCTGGGGTAGCACTTGCGGCCGAGGATTTCGTCGGCCTTGGGGTGGATCGGGTGGATGGCGCCGTCGTAGCCGCCGTCGATGAGGTTCTTCATCACCGAATTGCCGATCTTGCCTTCGCCCGCCGAGGCGCCGATCACGGCCACCGCGTTCGGCTGCATGATGCGCGTCATCGACGCGAGGATGTTCTCGTGGGCGGGGCGGAAGCGCGCCTCCTTCGGCGCGAAGTCGAGCAGCACCCGCGCATCCACGGCGGTGGTGGGGGCGAGCCGGAACGTCATGTCGCGCAGCACTTCCACGAGCACGCCGCGAATGTCCCAAACGGTGCGTCCTGCGGACATCGCCAGTTGCGAACGTGGTGCCGATGGCGAAGTAGACTGCGAGCCAACAATGAACGCGCAAGACTACAAGCAAGCCCTGCCGCCCGGCTTCCGCCTCGGCAGCTACCGCGTAGTGCGCGTGCTGGGCGCGGGCGGCTTCGGGGTCACCTACCTCTGCGAGCACGGCGGCCTGGGCGTGACGGTGGCGGTGAAGGAGTACCTGCCGAACGACATCGCGGTGCGCTCCGGCGATGCCGTGGCGCCGAAGTCCGCTGCCGACCGCGAGGGCTACCAGTGGGGCTTGAGCCGGTTCCTCGACGAGGCGCGGACGCTGGCCCGCTTCGAGCACCGCAACGTGGTGCGCGTGCGGGATTACTTCGAGGCCAACGGCACCGCGTACATCGTGATGGACTACGAGGATGGCGAGCCGCTGGATCGGGTGCTCGAACGCAAGGGAACGCTCACCGAGGCGCAGATCAAGCGGGTGCTGCTGCCGATTGTGGCGGGGCTGCGCCAGGTGCATGCCGCCGGCTTCCTGCACCGCGACGTGAAGCCCGCGAACATCTTCATCCGGCGCAGCGACGAATCCCCGGTGCTGCTGGACTTCGGCTCGGCCCGCCAAGCGCTGAGCAGCCGCTCGCGCAGCGTGACGGCCATCGCCTCGGCCGGCTACTCGCCGCCGGAGCAGTACGAGAGCGACGGCGAGCAGGGCCCGTGGACTGACATCTACGCCTTGAGTGCCTTGTGCTACCGCGCCGTCACCGGCATTGCGCCCGTGGAAGCCACGCGACGCCAGAGCCGGCTGCTGCGCGGCGAAGAGGACCCGCTGCCGAGCTTGGCGGAGGTTGCGGGCGGACGTTGCTCGCAGGCGTTCCTCACGGCGGTGGACCGTGGCTTGCGCGTGGTGGAGGGGGAGCGCCAGGGCAGTCTGGACGAGTGGCGGGCCGAGCTGGAGGGCGGTGCCGGCGAAACCGCAAACGCATCCACGGCGGTCCGCCCTGCTCCAAGGGAAGGCCGTGGACTGACGACACCCGCCGAGATTGAAGGGGGCGGATCGAGACGTGCGCTCAGCGTCATCGCACTGCTGCTCGTCGGCCTGCTTGTGCAAGCCGTTGCTCTTTGGGAGCTGCTGGACGTCGTGCTCGGGCGCAGCTTCAGGCGCAGCCGGTCGTCTGGCGAAGTCGATCCCGACGTGATGAGCGGCCTGCTGGCCCTGCCCGTCGCCGCCGCCGTCGCACTCGCGCTGCTTGGGAGGCGGCCGAAACGCGAAGTCATCGCGCTGCTCCTCGTCGGTCTGGCTGTGCAAGTTGTTGCCCTTTGGGAGCTGGTCACTGTCCTCGGCAGAGCGCAGAGGGGCGTGGTGTACGGCTTGCTGGTCCTCCCCGGAGCTACCGTCGTTTCTGTCGTACTGCTTGGATGGCAGCGGGCAGCCAGTCGGCTGCGCTGGCGAGCTTGGGGTCAGCGGTTGTCGCGACGGCGGATGAAATACGGCTCAGCGCTGGCGGACTGGTTGCGGCGGAGACGGATGCGAAAGTCGCGCAAAGCAGCCGAACGGGGAGACGCGGTCGCCCAGCGGAGATATCGCGCCGCATGGCTGCTATGCGGCATGGCGGTGGCCGTCGCGGTATTCCTGTATTTCGCGACTGTTCAAGGGAACCGTGTCGCAGTCGCAAGCTTCCGCGACTGTCCGGAGTGCCCGGAGATGGTGGTGGTTCCGGCAGGTTCGTACCGGATGGGTTCGCCGTCGTACGAGCAGGGACGGCAGGAGAATGAAGGCCCGGTGCATGAAGTGACGATTGCGGCACCGTTTGCGATCGGCGTGTACGAGGTGACGGTGGCGGAGTTCGGACGATTCGTGGACGAGACGGGATACTCGGCAGGGAGTTCGTGCCGGACATACGACAGCGGGGCTGACCGGGACTGGCGCAATCCGGGATTCCGCCAGAGCGGGCGGCATCCCGTGGCGTGCGTGAGCTGGAACGACGCGCAGGCGTACGCGGCGTGGCTGTCGCGGAAGACGGGAGAGGAATACCGCCTGCCGAGCGAGTCGCAGTGGGAGTACGCCGCCCGGGCCGGCACGTCGGCGGCGCGGCCTTGGGGAGAGGGCGAGTCGGGCCAGTGCCGGCACGCCAACGGCGCGGATGAGAGCGCGAAAGAGAACTACCCCTGGGTGCGGGTGGCGTCGTGCCGCGACGGGCATGAGCGTACCGCGCCGGTGGGGAGCTTTGGGGCGAACGGCTGGGGGCTGCACGACATGCTGGGCAACGTCTGGGAATGGACGGAGGACTGCTGGAACGACAGCTACGCGGGAGCGCCATCCGACGGCAGCGCCTGGGAGTTTGGGAATTGTGCGCGGCGCGTTTTGCGCGGCGGTTCGTGGACCACGATCCTCCGCGCCGCGGACCGGGTCTGGAGCACCGCCGGCTTCCGGAACTTCAGGTACGGGTTCCGTGTGGCTCGGACGCTCGGCCCATGAACCCTAACCTCCTTACATCGAGGCTCGGGGTGGGTAGCGCCCAATGGGCCCAAGGGCAAGGCATTTGGTCGCGCTCGGAGTTGCACAGAGTGGAGCGAGAGTGCGGCGTCGGATGCGCGACTATTCGACGCCACGTGCGTGTTCGCAGCCGGCGTTTGCGCCCGTCCGCCCGTGCGGGGATACTTCCCATCCATCCAAAAGGAGGTGCGCATGAAGAACAAGCTCGGGCTCCAAGCATCACCGAAGGGCCCACCAGCAACGGAGTCCATTAGCGGCAAGCGGCAAGGCCGCACGTGCTTCGGCGGAACGAGGGTGACGGTCGATCTCCTGTTCACGCACTTGGCGTCTGGCGGCACCGTCGACTCCTTTCTCGCCGAGTACGACCACATTGGACGCGAGCAGGTGGTCGCCACGCTCAAGCGAGCAGGGTGCATCATGGTCGCCCGCGGCTACGAGCGGAAGCGGTACTTGCGCGAGCGACGCGGGCGCTTGGCCCCTACCTCCGCACGGCTACGCGAGGGCATGCCCCGTGAACGACGGGCCGCGGTCTTGGAACGTTGAAGGTTGTCGTAGACGAGGACACGGGCAAGACCTTCGCGCGGGCGCTGAGGGACCTCCTCGAACCCGAAGGCGTGACCGTAGCCCGCTCCGTGGAAGTCGGATGGCGAGGCAAGAAGAACGGCGAACTGCTGGCGTTGGCGAGAGCGCACGGCTACACGCACCTGGTCAGCTCGGACAAGATGATGGCGGAGGAGCATCAGCCGCTCATCCCCGTGCTGCTGGTCGATCAGATGGCGAACGCCGATATCGAGCGGATACGCCGCACAGCGCTCGCGGTGGCCGGCCTGCTGTTCGACAACGCCCCGACCAAAGCGGGCTACTACGCGGTGTTCGTGGAAGGCTACGAACCGGAGAAGCGGCTTCGGCGCATCGCCGAGGGCGAGCACAAGATGAGTCCCGAGCGCATGGCATTACGCGGGACGGCGGCAGGGAGTGCGTACCGCCCGAAGTGAACCTGCCACACACGCTAATCCGATGACGTGTTGGTGCCGCTGAAGGGGCGCCCGTTCGATGCGCCAGCGAGTAGGGCGTTGTGTACCAGCGAGGTATAAAGATCGTGCCTCTGTTGAAGCCGGCTCCCCTGCGCTTTCGTTTAGGAAACTAGTCGTCCTCAAAGATCTTCTGGCAAAGCGCGCAAGTGGATCTCGCGTCCTCCAAGACGGACTTGATGGCGTCCGTCATTTCTCGTCGAGTTTCGAAACCATCCGCGAGCACATCACGGACGTTGAATAGGTGGTTCGCGAGTCGGTAAGCCGATTCGCTGTCGCCGGAATCGATGTATACGCCTTCGTGTATCTCGCACGCACTGATCGCGCCCGCTTCAATGGCTATCAACGAAGCCTGCCGGCGTTGCTCCTCTTGGAGTTCCAGCTTATGTTTTTCGGTTCCCACAACATAGTCTCCAATCAAAAGGCATCCAGCGTTCCGCGTCCCAGCTCGTAGTTGGCCACAGACTGCGGCTGCTGTCAAGCGAATTGGGCGTCAGAACGTCAGAACATCAGAACGTCAATAAGTTGTCCCTCACAGCATTCCCGCCGCCCGCGCCCACCGGTACTTCGCGCCCAGCACGGCGACGGGCTTTTCGGCCGTGTACGGATAGGCGAGGATGTTGCGTTCCATCAGGTAGTCGCAGGCGTCTTCGATTTCCACGTCGCCGACCAGCGACGCCACCACGGGCTTGTCGTTGCCGGCTGCCCGCGCCGCCTCGACGGCCTTGCCCAGCAGTTCGGCGAACACCATCGGCGGGGTGATGATGGTGTGCCAGTAGCCGATCACCAGGGCGTGGATGCGGTCTTCGCGCAGTGCCAGGTCGATGGTGGCGCGGTAGGTGGCGGGCGGCTCGCCGCCGGTGATGTCCACTGGATTGCCGGCGGCGCCGAAGGGCGGGATGTACTCGCGGAAGGCGCTGTCCAAGTCGTCCGGCATGGGCATCAGCGTCAGGCCGTTGTCGGCGCAGGCGTCGGAGAGCAGCACGCCGGAACCGCCGGCGCCGGTGAGGATCAGCACGTTCTCGCCCTTGGGCGTGGGCAGCGCCTGCAGTCCGCGCGCGAACTCCAGCATGTCGTTCAGGCTGTGGGCGCGAATCACGCCGCTCTGCCGCAGCACGGCGTCGTACACGCGGTCGTCGCCGGCCAAGGCGCCGGTGTGGGAGTTGGCGGCGCGCGCGCCCATCGACGTGCGGCCCGCCTTCAGCACCACCACCGGCTTCTTCTTGGAAACCCGCGCCGCCACTTCGGCGAAGGCGCGGCCGTCCTTCAAGTCCTCGACGTGCATGGCGACGACGCCGGTGTTCGGGTCCTGCTCGAAGAAGGTGAGCAGGTCGTCTTCGTCGATGTCGGCCTTGTTGCCGAGGCCGACGATGGCGGAGACGCCCATCTTCGCCGAGCGGCTGAAGCCGACGATGGCCATGCCGACGCCGCCGGACTGGGAGGAAAGCGCCACCTGCCCCTTCTCGGTGTAGGGCGTGCAGAAGGTCGCGCAGAGGTTCTTGTGCGTGTAGTAGAAGCCGTAGATGTTCGGCCCCATCAGGCGCACGTTGTTCTCCCGCGCCACCTCGACGATCTCGGCCTGCAGCGCGTGCTCGCCGATTTCGGCGAAGCCGGAGGGGATGAGCACGGCGCCGGGGATGCCCTTCTGCCCGCACTCGGCGAGCGCGCCGGCGACGAGGGCGGCGGGAATGCAGAACACGGCCACGTCGATGTCGCCGGGCGCTTCGGTGACGCTGGGGTAGCACTTGCGGCCGAGGATTTCGTCGGCCTTGGGGTGGATCGGGTGGATGGCGCCGTCGTAGCCGCCGTCGATGAGGTTCTTCATCACCGAATTGCCGATCTTGCCTTCGCCGGCCGAGGCGCCGATCACCGCCACCGCGTTCGGCTGCATGATGCGCGTCATCGACGCGAGGATGTCGTCGTGGGCGGGGCGGAAGCGCGCCTCCTTCGGCGCGAAGTCGAGCAGCACCCGCGCATCCACGGCGGTGGCGCTTTCCGCGGTGGCGAAGACCGGGTTGAGGTCGAGCTCGCTGATTTCGGGAAAATCGTCCGCCAGGCGGCCGACGTTGACGATGAGCTCGACGAGCGCCTTGCGGTCCACCGCCTCCTGGCCGCGCACGCCGTCGAGAATCTGCGCGCCGGCGATTTCTCCGAGCATGGCCTCGGCGTGTTCGGCAGTGGTGGGGGCGAGCCGGAACGTCACGTCGCGCAGCACTTCCACGAGCACGCCGCCGAGGCCGAACGCCACCAGCTTGCCGAAGGACGGGTCGGTGGCGGCGCCGACGATCACTTCCTGCGCCGCCGGCAACTGCTGCTGCACCTGCACGCCGACGATGCGGGCGTCCGCCCGATGGCGCTTCGCCGCCGCCATGATGTCGTCGTGCGCCCGCATGGCCGCGGCGCGGTCGTGGATGTCCGCGATGACGCCGCCGGCGTCGGACTTGTGCAGGATGTCCGGCGAGACGATCTTCATTACCACCGGATAGCCGATGTCGTCCGCGATGTCCCCGGCCAGCTCGGCGGAGGCCGCGATGCCCTCCCGGGGCGTGGCGATGCCGTAGGCGTCGCAGACGGCCTTCGCTTCGTCCGCGTTGAGCGACGAGCGCCCCTCGGCCTTGGCCTTGTCGAGCACCGCTCGCACCGCATCCTGGTTCGGCATCCGTGTTCTCCTCCCGTTGCCCTGTGGGCGCGAAGGTTACTTGGGAACGGCTTGCGTGGCGACCGGTCGGCTTCGGCCGGCGGCGCAGGCTGTCGCCGCCGCCATTTTCTGCGATCTCGCACACGGCTTTTCTGCGATCTCGCACACGGCGCATGGCTGATCTCGCACACGCCGCATGGCCGATGTCGCTAGCGCCAGCCCAACCGGCCCGTCCATGCTGGCGCCATGTTCGAAGACGAAATCAGCCGAATTGCCCTTGCCGACCCGCACATGGTGCGCCACCTGCTCGCCCTGCTGCCGGCGGACGCCACCGCCGGGCTGGACACGCGGCGACTGCGCAGACTGCCCGCCGAACAGGTCGGACGCGGCGCCCGCCGGCGGATCGCCGACATGGCCTGGGCCGTGGGCGCCCCGACGCCGGAGCGCCCGGACGCCGAGGCGCTGCTGGTCGTCGAGTTCCAGACCGCCCCGCATCCGCGCATGGCGCTGCGCATGGACGCCTACGTGGCGCTGCTGCGCCAGGAGATGGCCGCCGACCTGCCGGCCGCCGCCGGCCTCCCGCCGGTGCTGCCCGTGCTGGTCTACACCGGCGACCGCTCTTGGCAGCCGGCGGGCCTTAGGCAGCTGACCGCACCGGCACCGGCCGGGCTGCGGCGCTGGCAGCCCGATTTGGAGATGCTCCCGCTTGACGCGGCGACGCTGACCGCCGAGGATGCCGAAACCAACCCGATGGCCGCGCTGCTGCGCCTGCAGCGCTGCCGCCGGCAGGCGGAGCTGCCCGGTCTGTCGGAGGCGTTGTTCGGCGGGCTGCGGCGGGAAGGTCTGCGGCTGGTGGCGGAGCGGCTGTCGGACGTGCTGATGCGCATGTCCGTCGCACGCTTCGGCGGCGACGAAACGGGCGCGGAACACACAGAGGAACTGCGGCTTGCGCTGCAGCACATGGAGGAACCGACGATGTTGGCGGAAAGAATGACGCAATGGCGCCAGGAGGCGCTCGACGAGGGCAGGCGAAAGGGCATGTCCGAAGGCGAACGAGTGCTGTTGCGGCGCTTGGCGGCGGGGCGGTTCGGCGTCGCCGCGGGCGATGCGCTGGCGGTGCTGCTGGCGAACGAAGAGGATGCCGAACGGCTCGCGCAAGTGGGCGATCTGGTGGTCGGCTGTGCGAGCGCGGAGGAGTTGCTCCGGCGCGGCAGAGGCCTGCTCAACGGCGGGAGCTAGCGCGTTCGGCAGCCCCCGACACGCCGGCGACGCTTGCCTTGGTTGAGGACGCGGACTTTCCCGACGCTCTCGCCATGCCACATACCTCAATCGATCTAAATCGACAGCCGCACTTGAACAGCGGCGACCTAGCGCGATAGCGTTGGTGTTTTGCCACCGCAACGAAATCGGAGAGGGGAAGGACACATGGCCACTGTCAGCGGCGCCCAGTTGATGGCGCGCAGTCTCAAGCAGCAGGGGGTCGACTACATGTTCGGCATCGTCGGCTTTCCCGTGCAGGGCTTCGCCGCCGAGGCGCAGAAGGTCGGCATCACCTACGTCGGAATGCGCAACGAGCAGGCCGCCAGCTACGCCGCCCATGCGGCGGGCTATCTCACCGGGCGGCCGCAGGCGTGCCTGACGGTGTCCGGGCCGGGCGTCATCCACGCCTTCGCGGGGCTCGCCAACGCCAAGCAGAACTGCTGGCCGATGATCCTCATCGGCGGCGCTTCCCCCATCTACCAGAACGGCATGGGCGGGTTCCAGGAAGAGCGCCAGACGGAGCTCGCCGCGCCCTACTGCAAGTACGCGCACGGCATCGAGCACGTGCATCGCATTCCCCACTACGTCAACCAGGCCGTGCGCCACTCCCTGTACGGGCGTCCGGGGCCGGTCTACCTGGACTTCCCGGACGACATCATTCGCGGCGAATGCGAAGAAGACGCCGTGGTCGAGGCCGCCCGGGTGCCGGAACCGCCGCGCACCCTGGCCGATCCGGATGCCGTGGAAGCAGCGCTCACTGCCCTCGAGTCGGCCGAGCGGCCGTTGGTCGTGGTGGGCAAGGGCATGGCCTGGGCACGTGCCGAAGACGAAGTGCGGGAGTTCATCGAGCGCACCCAGCTGCCGTTCCTGAACTCGCCGATGGGCAAGGGCACGATGCCGGACGACGATCCGCTCTCGGTCGGCGCCGCCCGCAGCACGGCGCTGCGCGAAGCCGATCTGGTGCTGCTCCTTGGGGCGCGCTTGAACTGGATCATGCACTTCGGGCTGCCGCCGCGCTTCCACAAGGACGTGCGGGTGGTGCAGCTGGACATCGAGCCTTCGGAAATCGGCGTCAACGTGCCGGCCGAAGTCGCCTTGGTAGGCGACGGCAAGGCGGTGGTGGGGCAGCTGAACCGCGCCTTGGACAACCGCCAGTGGTTCTATCCGTCCGAAACGCCCTGGCGGGCGCTGCTGCAGGAGAAGGCGCAGGCGAACATGGAAGCCGTGCAGCCGATGATCGACGACGATTCCGCGCCCACCAACTACTACCGCGCCTTCAAGGACATCGTGGACTGGCTGCCCGAGGACGCCATCATCATCGGCGAGGGCGCCAACACCATGGACATCGGCCGCACGCAGATGCCGAACCGCCGCGCGCGCCACCGCCTGGACGCCGGCACCTACGGCACGATGGGCATCGGGCTCGGCTTCGCCATCGCCGCGGCAGTCACCAAGCCGGGCCAGCCCATCGTCTCGGTGCAGGGCGACAGCGCCTTCGGCTTCACCGGCATGGAGCTGGAGACGATGGTGCGCTACAACCTGCCGGTGAAGCTCATCGTGCTGAACAACGGCGGCATCGGCGGCGGCGTCCACCCGCTGAAGGAAGGCCAGACGGCGCCGCCCGGCAATCTCACTTACGGCGCTCGCTACGAAGGCATGCTGGAAGCGCTTGGCGGCAAGGGCTTCTACGTCGAAGACCCGAAGGATCTGCGCGCGGCGCTGGACGAGGCGATGGCCTTCGACGGGCCGGCGCTCGTGAACGTGCCGCTGAACCCAAGGGCTGGCCGCAAGCCGCAGCAGTTCGGCTGGCTGACGACCTAAGGCGCCTGCTGCGGACACAGGAGAGGGGCGAACGCGCAGCACCGCCTCCGTGCGAGCGGGCGTGGCGGGCGCTGCGAAGGGTGCTGCCGCATCTTCGCGTGAGCACCCCTCCGAAGAGACCGTAGGCGCGGCCGATCGTCGATTGAAGACGCGCCGCGCCGCGCAAGGCGACTCGCGCCCAGGACGCCGGGCGTGGGACGAGATTGGCCAGTGGCGGCGGCGGTTGTTCGGAGCGGACGGCAGCGCCGCAGCCGGCGACGCGCTGCCCGTCGTTTACCGCCTCGCCGTCGTCTATCTGCTGCTGCCGGTGGCCGTCTGGCTGCTGGGATGGTTCGAGTGGTGGTTCGGCATTCCCGCCGTCGTCGTCCTAGGCGCTGGCCTGTGGCGAATGCTGGGCGGTTCCTGGCGGCTGCCGCTGGAACCGGCCGCTGTTGTATTGCCCTTGTTCGCGCTGGTCTGCGGGATTCTGACCGCCTTCGGCGTGTTCGATGCGGACAGCTTCGACTCGCCGGGCCACCGTGCGGTCTTCCTGGCCTTGGCGCACAGCGACTGGCCCCCGTATCTGACCGACTATCTGAGCGACGCACCGCCGCTGCTGCGCTACTACCTCGGCTACTACATCGTGCCGGCGCTGGCTGGCAAGTGGCTGGGGCTCGATGCGCTGAACTGGGCGGTGCCGTTGTGGACCTGGGGTGGCATCGCGCTCGTGGCGGCCGTGTGCGCCCAAGGTCTGCCGACGCTGCGGGCAATGCTGCTGGCGGTGGGCGTGTTGGTCTTCTTCAGCGGCATGGACGTGCTGGAGTACGTGTTGCGCGACGGCCTGCCCGATGCGGCGCGGCGTCTTGCCGAGCAGTTCGGCGTCGAAACCCCGAAGTTCATGCGTTCTCCGTCAAGCGCTGCGTGGGCCGCCTACCACGCCTACGGCGTCGGCGACGCCGCCTCCCTGCCGTCGCCGGCAAGCCCGATGTTCCTGGAGTACTTGCCGAACGTGCATCTCCTTGCGGTCACGCCCCAGCACTTCATCGGCGGCGGATTGACGACGCTGCTGATGCTGCGGCTGTGCGACCAGCCGCGCTTTCTCGCGGCGAGCGGCATTGTGCTCGCCAGCTGCCTCTTTTGGTCGTCGCTGCTGTGCTTCGGGCTGCTGCCCCTGATCGCCGCGATGCTCCTCAAGAACGGCGTGGGCCCCTTCCTCGGCTGGCGCAATCTGCTGCTCGCGCCGGCGCTGGCGTTGCTGCTCGCGCTCTACCTGACCAGCGGCCAAGTGGACTTCCCGAGCGGCTGGCTGTGGGGTCTGTACGCCAGCGGCTTCCAATTGGCGGCGGACGTCGCCGTCTTCTACTTGGCGGAGTTCCTCGTATTGGCGTTCGTGCTGTGCTGGCTGCACCCGCGGCTGTGCCGCGAGCCGTTCTTCGTCGCTGCCGTGGCGGTGCTGCTGGCGGTGCCGTGGTTCTGGTATGGCAGCCCGCGCTTCAACGAGTTCTTTCGAGCGGCGATTCCGGCCGTGTTCGTGCTGGGCTACTACGCGGCGCACACTGTCGCAGGACGTCTGCCGGAAGCGCAGGCCAGCGCTTTCGGGGTCGGCAATAGCGGAAAGCGATGGTTGGCGGCGGATTTCTCCGAGCGCGTCGTGTTCGCGCTGCTGGCGGTGGTCTTGAGCATCGGCGCCGTCACGAGCGTCTTCGAGCTGGCCAAGGTGAACTGGCTGCGCTTCGTGCCGTTCGGCAGCATTGGCGCCGCGCTCACCGACTTCCCCGCGGTCGCCGCGCAGAGGACGGCGCCGTCCGTTCCGGTTGCGCTTGCGGCGCTGTTGCGCGACAGCCCCGGCCAAAGCGCCACCCGGGGCGAGCGCGTCATTCGTTCCGACTACGACGTGTACTTGGACGGCGGTTGGCTCGTCTATGCGAAGCGCGAGTGCGACGAGGGCGTCGAGGCAAGGCGCCGGTTCCGACTGCGCGCCTTCTTCGTCGAGAGCGCCGCAGCTGGCGCAGGGCGACGACCGACTGCGGCCAACTTGGACTTCTTCCTTCATCATCGGGCCGTGAACCGTGCCGACTTCGTTGCTTCGCCTGACGCCGACCGCGGCTGCGTTGCGCGCGCTCGGCTGCCGGAGGGCGAGATCGCACGCATCCACACCGGACAGCACGAACCCAGCGGCGCGGTGGTGTGGGAGGCCGGCTACGACTTCGAGACCAAAGAGCAGTTCTCGGCGCCCGACTTCTATTTGTCGGAATACCAGGCCATCGTCGCCCACGCCCCCCCGGCGGCGCGTTCCGACTTCGACGTGTACGTGGGCGGTGGGCAACTCGGCTTCGTCAAAACGTCGTGCGGTGCGAGCGACACCCAGGCGCGATTCCTGGTGCATCTCTATCCGGCGGACTCGGCCGACCTGCCGCGCAATCGGCGGCGGTACGGGTTCGACAACCTGGACTTCGACTTCGCCGAACACGGAGTGGCCTTCGACGGAAGGTGCCTTGCCACGATCCGGCTGCCGGACTACGCCATCGTGCGGATCGTGACCGGACAGTTTGTCGGCGCCGAGAACCGCATTCTCTGGCGGGTCGGGTTTCCGATCGGTGGGAGCGGGGACGACGGGGATGGCTGAGGGCGACCTCGGGCCAGTCGTTGGCGCGGCGGGAGACCGCGCGGCGGGGGAGGCGCTGCCCGTCGTCTATCGGCTCGCGGTGATCTATCTGCTGCTGCCGGTGGGCGTCTGGCTTCTCGGCTGGTTCGAGTGGTGGTTCGGCATTCCCGCTGTGGCGCTCGTGTGTGCGGGCCTGTGGCGAATGCTCTCCGGGCCGTGGCGGGAGAAGATCGGGCCAGGCGCCGTCGCGTTGCCGTTGTTCGCGCTGGCCTGCGGGGTTCTGACCGCCTTCGGGCTCTTCGACGTGGACAGCTTCGACTCGGCGGCCCACCGAGGAGTTCTCCTGGCCCTAGCGCAGAGCGACTGGCCCACGTACCTGACGGACTACTTGAACGACGAACCGCCGCTGCTGCGCTACTACCTCGGCCAATACATCGTGCCGGGCCTCGCTGGCAAGTGGCTGGGCACAAGTGCGCTGAATTGGGCGGTGCCGCTGTGGACGTGGGGCGGCATCGCGCTGGTCGTCGGCCTGTGCGCCCAAGGTCTGCCGACCCTGCGGGCGATGCTGCTGGCGGCTGCGGTGTTCATGTTCTTCAGCGGCATGGACTTGCTGGAGTACGTGCTGCGCGACGGCGTGCCAGATGCGGCGCGGCGCTTCATGGCGCATTTCGGCGTCGACAGTCTGCGGTTCATGAACTCGCCGACCAGCCCGCAGTGGGTGGAACACCACGCATACGACATCGGCGGCCCGGCACCCATGCCGGCGCCGGCGAGCCCGCTGTTCCTGGAGTACCTGCCCAACGTGTATCTCCTCGCCATCAACCCCCAGCACTTCATCGGCGGCGGGCTGACGACGCTGCTGATGCTGCGGCTGTGCAGGGCGCCGCGTTTCCTGGCGGCGAGCGGGATCGTGGTGGCGGCCTGCCTTTTCTGGTCGTCGCTGCTGTGCGTCGGGCTGTTGCCGCTGATCGTCGCCATGTTCCTCAAGAGCGGCATCCGTCCTTTCCTTGGCTGGCGCAACCTGCTTCTGGCGCCAGCGCTTGCGGCGCTGCTCGCGCTCTACCTCGCCAGCGGCGACGTGGACTTCCCGCACGGCTGGCTGTGGGAGCTGTACGTCAGCCGCTTCCAGCTGGCGACGGACGTGGCCATCTTCTACTTGGCGGAGTTCCTCGTGCTGGCGTTCGTGCTGTGGTGGCTGCACCCGCGGCTGGCGCGCGAGCCGTTCTTCGTCGCCGCCGTGGCGGTGCTGCTGGCCGCGCCGTGGTTCTGGTACGGCGGCCCGCGCCTCAACGAGTTCTTGCGCGTGGCGATCCCGTCGTTGTTCGTCCTTGGCTGCTACGCGGCGCATGCGGTGGCGATGCGCCTGCCGGAGACGCGGGTGCGCGGCCTTGCCGGGCGCGTCGCGGACTTCGGCGGACGCCGATGGCTGGCGGTGGATGTTTCGGCGCGCGCCGTGTTCGCCTTGCTGGTCGCGGTCCTGGGCGTCGGCGCCGTCACGACGTTCTTCGAGTTCGCCAAAGTGGACTGGCGGCGTGTGGTCCCCATCGGGCGATTGAGCCCCGTCCCGACGACGGATTTCGACCCCGTGGTCGTGGCGCAGAGATCTGCGCGTGACGTTCCGCGCGCCCTCTCGGCGCTGCTGCGGGGGAGCGCCGACGAGGACGGCGCCAAGGGCGACCCGCTCATTCGGTCGGACTACGACGTGTACCTCGACGGGAACTGGCTCGTCTATGCGAAGCGCGGTTGCGCCGGCCGAGCCGAAACGCGGCGTCGGTTTCGATTGCGCGTCTATCCAGTCGCAGGGGAGGCGGCCGGCCCGAAGCACCTGTTCGGCGCGACCATCTCGGATTTCTACCTGGGGTATCGGTTCGCGATGAACGTGAACTTCCATGACGCGCCTTACGAAGCGCATGGGGGCTGCGTCGTGCGCGCGCGGCTGCCCGACCACGGGATCGCGCGCATCCACACCGGCCAGCACGAAGCCGATGGCACGGTGCTGTGGGAGGCGGGGTACGATTTCGAGACTTCCAGGCAATTCTCGATGCCGGACTTCTACTTGGAGGAGTACCAGGCTGTCGTCGCCGGCGTCCCGGCGGCGCGTTCGGACTTCGACGTGTACATGGAGGACGGGCGGCTCGCCGTCTTCAAGGCGTCGTGCAAGGGCGACGACACGAGGGCGCGGTTTCTGGTGCATCTCTACGCCCGCGAGCTTGGCGACTTGCCCGCCGGTCGGCAGCAGTACGGCTTCGAGAATCTGGACTTCGGCTTCCGCGAGAAGGGAGTGTCTTGGGACGGCAAGTGCCTTGCGACGATCCAGCTTCCCGACTACGCCATCGCCCGCGTCGCCGTGGGCCAGTTCGTTCGTGCCGAGGGTGGGTATCGGGATCTTTGGCGAGTGGACTTCCCAACGAGCACGAGCGGGGGAGACGGCGGTGGCGCCGGCTGAGCGGGAGATGCGCGGGCGATGAGCCGGGCGCGAAGGGTGCTGTCGGAAATGCGCTGGCGGCTTCCCGCAAGGGGCACTGGCGACGCCGCTGGAGACGCATTGTCTCCCGCGTGCCGCCTGGCCATCGTCTACTTGGTGCTGCCAGTGCTCGTGTGGCTGCTGGGGTGGTTCGAGTGGTGGTTCGGCGTTTCCGCCGCGGCGTTGCTGGCCGCGGGCCTCTGGCGGGCGTTGACGGGGAGGACCGGCGACGTTCTGGCCGTGCGTCGGCTAGCGATGATCGCGCTGCCGCTGGCCTTGGGCTGCGTGATGCTGCTCCCGCCGGGCGGGCTGGTCGATCCCACGGGAACCGACTGGGTGGCGCATCGCGCCGTGTTCCTCGACTTGGCGCGCGGCGATTGGCCCACCTACTTGCCCGACTATGTGAGCAACGAACCGCCGCTGCTGCGCTACTACCTCGGCTATTTCATCGTGCCGGGGCTGATTGCCAAGTGGCTGGGCGTCGATGCGCTGCACTGGGCGGTGCCGCTGTGGACCTGGGGCGGCCTTGCGCTGATCGTGGCGCTTGTCGCCGAGGGCCTGCCGACGCGGCGGGCGATGCTGCTGGCGGCGGTCGTGCTCGTGTTCTTCAGCGGCATGGACGTGTTGGAGCATGTGCTGCGCGACGGCTTGCCGGCCGTCGTACGGCGCTTGGTCGAACAGTTCGGCGTCGACGGCTTGGCGTTCATCCGCTCGCCGTCGAGCGCCGAGTGGGTGGCCTACCACGCCTACGGCATCGGCGATCTTGCATCCCTGCCGGCGCCGGCAAGCCCGCTGTTCCTGGAGTATCTGTCCAACGTCCACGTCTTCTCGGTCTCGCCCCAGCACTTCATCGGCGGCGGGCTGACGACGCTGCTGATGCTGCGGCTTGGCAACGAGCCGCGCTTTCTGGCGGCGAGCGGCATCGTGCTTGCCTGCTGCCTGTTTTGGTCGTCGCTGCTGTGCGTCGGGCTGCTGCCGCTCGCCGGCGCGTTGCTTCTCAAGAACGGCCTCCGCCCGTTTCTTGGATGGCGCAACCTAATAGTCGCGCCGGCGCTGGCGGCGCTGCTCGCGCTCTATCTCGCCAGCGGCCAGGTGGACTTCCCGAGGGGCTGGCTGTGGCAGCTGTACGCCAGCGGTGCGCAGTTGGCGATGGACGTGGGGTTCTTCTACTTGGCGGAGTTTCTCGCGCTGGCGCTCGTGCTGTGGTGGCTGCAACCGAAGCTGGGGCGCGAACCGTTCTTCGTCGTCGCCGTCGTCGTGCTGCTGGCGGTGCCGTGGTTCTGGTACGGCGGCCCGCGCTTCAACGAGTTCCATCGCGTCGCCATCCCGTCCTTGTTCGTGCTGGCCTACTTTGCGGCGCGCACCGTGGCCGAAGGCTTGCCGGCGGGCGGCGCCGGAAGGAGCGGCGAGAAGCGGTGGATCGCGTCGGATTTGTCGGGCCGGGCCGTGTTCGCCATGCTGGTCGTGGTGCTCGGCGTCGGGGCGACGACCGCGGTGTACGATTTCGCCAAGAACGTCGGCAGATTCGGCGCGATTCCCTATGCGCGAACCGGGTATACGCTGACGACCGACGTCGATGCGGTCACGGTGGCGCAGAAGACAGCGCACCGCATTCCGACTGCGCTTGCTGCGCTGTTGCGCGACAACGACCGCGGGAACGCTGGCCGCGGCGAACTGCTCCTTCGCGCCGAGTACAACGTGTACCGCGATGGAAAGTGGCTCGTCTATGTGATAGACGACTGCGCCCTCGCACCCCGGGCAGCGCGGTTCAGGCTGCGTGCGTTCGCGGGCGAACACGCCGTCGGCGACGATCTCTCGGTTGGTCACTACCGCGCCAACGGGAACTTCGGCGACCGTCGCCGCAACGGCAGCGCGGACTGCGTCGAACGGGCGCGGCTGCCGGACTATCCGGTAGCCCGCATCCACACCGGGCAGTTCATGGCTGCCGGAGAGATGATCTGGGGTGTCGGCTACGACTTCACGACAAAGAAGCCGTTCGGCTTGGCCGGCTACTACCGGGCTCGGTACGAAGCGCTGGCGTTCGGTGCCCCTCCCGCTGATCGCGGGCACTTCGACGTCCATGTGAGCGATGCGGCGCTCGATTTCACGAAGGCGCCGTGCGGCGTCGCCGACACGGCGCCCCGGTTCTTCCTCCACATCGTTCCCGCCGCGACGGGCGACCTTCCTCGACACCGCCGGCGCTACGGCTTCGACAACCTCGATTTCGATTTCGGAGAACGCGGCGCCCTCTTCGACGGCAAGTGCCTGGCGACCGTGCGCCTTCCCGACTACGACATCCAACGCGTTCGCGCCGGGCAGCGCACGCGCGCCGAGAAGCGCATCCTCTGGCAGGTCGAGTTCGCGCCCCAAGCCAAGGCTCTCGGCGCGATTCCGACACCGGCGCCTCTTGCACCGACGGATGCTTTGGCAACGCATTTGCGCGACAATGACGCGGAGTAGGAGAGGGATCGCAAGAGCACGGTTCGGGAACGATGGACTCCGCGCATCTGACACGCTTGCGGGCGGGTTCCCACCTGTCGTCGGGCACCGGGTACGTCGAGGCGCTCTTCGATGCCTATCTCGAAGACCCGGCCAGCGTGCCCGAGGAGTGGCGCGGCTACTTCGACGCGCTGCCGGGCATCAACGGTGCCGCGCAGGACATTCCGCACAGCACCGTGGTACGGCATTTCGAGCGTCTGGGGCGCAACCGCCTGAAGGCGCGCCCGGAACGGGTCTCGGCGGACGTCTCGTCGGCGCACGAACGCACCCAGATCCGCGTTCTGGAACTGATCGGCGCGTATCGCCACCGCGGCCATCGCAAGGCGCGCCTCGACCCGCTCGACCTGTGGCAACGGGCGCCGACGCCGGAGCTGGAGCTCGGCTACCACCGCCTCAGCCAGGCCGACCTGGACACCGTATTCGACACCGGCTCGGCGCAGTTCTTCGATCAGGATGCACCCCGCGCGCCGCTGCGCGACATCGTGGCGGCGTTGGAGCGCATCTACTGCGGCACCCTCGGCGCCGAATACATGCACATCACCGACGCCGCCGAGCAGCTGTGGGTGCGCGAACGTCTCGAGTCCGCGCGCGGCCAGCCGGCGTTCTCCGCCGAGGCGAGATTCACCATCCTCGACCGCCTGAGCGCCGCCGAGGGCCTGGAGCGGCACCTCCACGCCCGCTTTCCGGGCACCAAGCGGTTCGGTCTCGAAGGCGCGGAATCCTTGATCTGCATGCTGCACGAAGCCTTGCAGCGCCTCGGCGAGCGCGGCTGCGTGGAGACGGTGATCGGCATGGCCCACCGCGGGCGGCTGAACGTGCTGGTCAATATCCTCGGCAAGGACCCGAAGGACCTGTTCGACGAGTTCGAGGGCGCAATGCCGGAGACCGACCGCAACGGCGACGTGAAGTACCACCAGGGCTTCTCGTCCAACGTCATGACGCCGGGCGGCGAGATGCACTTGGCGCTGGCGTTCAATCCCTCGCACTTGGAAATCGTCGCGCCGGTGGTCGCCGGTTCCGTGCGCGCCCGCCAGGACCGACGCCGCGACTACGACGGCGACAAGGTGGTGCCGCTCATCGTGCATGGCGATGCGGCCTTCGCCGGGCAGGGCGTGGTGATGGAAACGCTGCAGATGTCGCAAACGCGCGGCTTCGGCGTGGGCGGCACGGTTCACGTCATCGTCAACAACCAGATCGGCTTCACGACCCAGCGCGTGGAGGACGCCCGCTCCACCGAGTACTGCTCGGAGATCGCCAAGCTCGTGCAGGCGCCCATCCTGCACGTCAACGGCGACGACCCGGAGGCGTGCGTCTTCGCCACCCAGCTGGCCGTGGACTACCGAATGCGCTTCAAGAAGGACATCGTGATCGACTTGGTGTGCTACCGGCGGCGCGGCCACAACGAAGCCGAGGACCCGTCGAAGACGCAGCCGCTCATGTACCAGAAGATCGCTCGGCATCCCACCACGCGCACCCTCTATGCCGAGCGCTTGGTCGCCGAGGGCGGCGTCCCATCCGAGGAAATCGACGCCTTGGTGGGCCTCTACCGTTTCGCCCTCGACACCGGCGACCGCATGGCGCTCTCGCTGGTGCATGAACCGGATGCGTCGCTCTTCGTGGACTGGCGCCCCTATCTCGGCCAGCCGCCCGATGCGCCGGCGGACACCCGCGTGCCGCTGCCCCGCTTGCGCGATCTCGCCGAGCGCGCCAACGCCGTGCCGGAAGGCTTCCCGCTGCATCGCCAGGTGCGCAAGGTGCTCGACGACCGGCGGCAAATGACGCGCGGCGAAATGCCCGTGAACTGGGGCCATGCGGAGACGCTGGCCTACGCCACGCTGCTGGACGAAGGCTTCGACGTGCGCCTGACCGGGCAGGACGTGGGCGTCGGCACGTTCTCGCATCGCCATGCGTCGCTGTACAGCCAGAAGGACGGCAAGCGCATCGTGCCGCTCAACCGGATTGCCGAAGAGGCCACCTTCGACATCTACGACTCGCTGCTCTCCGAGGAAGCCGTGCTCGCCTTCGAGTACGGCTACGGCTCCACCTCGCCGCGCACGCTGGTGGTGTGGGAGGCGCAGTTCGGCGACTTCGCCAACGGCGCCCAGGTGGTGATCGACCAGTTCGTGGTCAGCGGCGAGACGAAGTGGGCGCGGCTGTGCGGGCTGGTGATGCTGTTGCCCCACGGCTACGAAGGGCAGGGGCCGGAACACTCCTCGGCGCGCCTGGAGCGCTACTTGCAGCTTTGCGCCGAGCAGAACATCCAAGTCTGCATCCCCACCACGCCGGCGCAGATGTTCCACCTGCTGCGCCGCCAGATGGTGCGTCCGGTGCGCCGCCCCCTCGTGGCGCTGACGCCGAAGAGCCTGCTGCGCCACAAGCTCGCCGTGTCGACGCTGGAGGAGCTCGCCGAAGGCGCCTTCCAGCCGGTGCTCGGCGAGGTCGAACAGCTGCGCCCAAACGCCGTCGACCGCCTGGTGATGTGCAGCGGCAAGGTCTACTACGATTTGCTGGAAGCACGTCGGGAAGCGGGCCTGGAAAACGTCGCCCTCGTGCGCCTGGAGCAGCTCTATTCGTTCCCGGAGGCGGAACTCGCGGCCGTCATCGCGCCCTACAAGCACTTGACGCGCGCCGTCTGGTGCCAGGAGGAGCCGATGAACCAGGGCGCGTGGTATTCCAGCCAGCACCACATGCACGCCGTGCTGGAGCGCCACGATCCGTCGCTGCGCCTAGCCTACGCCGGGCGTGAGGCGTTCGCGGCGCCGGCTGGCGGCTACGCCGGGCTGCACGCCCGGCGCCAGCGCGCCCTGGTGCATGACGCGCTGTTCGCGGACTGAGTGGCGCAGGTCTTTCGGAACCACTACATGAGGAATCCGCGTGAGCGTTGAGATCAAGACGCCGGCCTTCGCCGAGTCGATTTCCGAAGGCACTGTCGGCGCATGGCACAAGGGCGTCGGCGATGCCGTGCGGCGCGACGACGTGCTGGTGGACATCGAAACCGACAAAGTGGTGATCGAGATCTTCGCGCCGGCCGACGGCGTGCTGACGGAGATTCTCAAGACCGAAGGCGAGGTGGTGGAGGCGGAAGACCTGCTGGCGCGGTTGACCGAAGCGGAGGAGGAAGGCGCCGCGTCCGGCGAACCCGGCCCGCCGCAGGAAGCCGCCGCAGCCGCAGCGAGTGCCGTGGCTGGCGCGCAGCGCCTGTCGCCGGCGGCGCGCAAGCTGGCGGCGGAGTCGAATGTCGACGTCGCGCAAGTGCAGGGCACGGGCAGGGATGGCAGGGTGACCAAGGCAGACATCCTGCGCAGCCACGGCGCGGCCGAGGCCGCGACGCAAGAGGAAGCCGTCGTCGACTCGGAAGCCCCGGCGCGGGAGGCGCCAGCGCCGAGCGAGGAACGCGCCGAACGCCGTGTTCCCATGACCCGCCTGCGGGCGAGCATCGCCAAGCGCCTGGTGGAAGCGCAGCAGACCGCCGCCATGCTCACCACCTTCAACGAGGTGGACATGCAGCCGGTGATGACCATGCGGCGCCGCTACGGCGACGAGTTCCAAGCGCGGCACAATGGCACCAAGCTCGGCTTCATGAGCTTCTTCGTGCGCGCCTCTGTGGAGGCGCTGAAGCGCTTCCCCTCCGTCAACGCCAGCATCGACGGAAACGACGTCGTCTACCACGGCTACTACGACGTGGGCGTCGCCGTCAGCACCGACCGCGGCCTGGTGGTGCCGGTCGTGCGCGACGCCGACGCCCTGGGGCTGCATCAGATCGAGGACGCCATCGTCGAATACGGCAGCCGCGCGCGCGACGGCAAACTGACGATGGCGGACATGCAGGGCGGCACCTTCACCATCTCCAACGGCGGCGTCTTCGGCTCGCTCCTCTCGACGCCCATCCTCAATCCCCCCCAGACCGGCATCCTCGGCATGCACAAGATCGAGCAGCGGCCGGTCGTCGTGGACGGCGAAGTCGCGGTTCGGCCGATGATGTACTTGGCGCTCTCCTACGACCACCGCCTCATCGACGGCCGCGAAGCGGTGCGCTTTCTGGTCACCGTGAAGGAACTGATCGAAGACCCGGCGCGAATCCTGCTCGAACTCTGAGCGTCTCGGCGCTCCGCCGGGAACGATGACGAACCAGTGCCGCGACCGGACTGCCGGCGCCGTTCAGGAGCCGCTGGCAAGCTCTTGGTGGAAGTAGTAGCAGAGCGCGTCCGGCGCCACGACGAAGAACACCTGGTAGCGTTTGCCGTCGCGCTCGTCGATGCGCCAGTTGCCGGTCTCCACGCCGTTCGCCTCGAGCTCGGCGCGGGCGCGGGCCGCATCGGCGACGAGAATCGCCGCGCCATCGTTCGAGGCGTCTCCGCCGTTGACGGCGAAGCCGATGCGCACGCCGTCGCGTTCCATGACCACGGTGGCGACCGGCGTGGCCGACCGTTCCACCTCGCGCAGCCCGAAGGCCCTGGCATACCACTCGGCGGCCACGTCGACGTCCTGCACCGGCAGCGCCAGCACGTCGTCCTGGAACGGATGAGCCGCTTGGAAGAGCTTCTCGGAAATGGTCATCGGGCCTCCTTTCGCTGTGGGCGTTCCATTCATCTTGCCGCGGGATGCGCGGCGGGTGAGCGCGAGAGGGCGCCCCTTCGCATGAAAGCAGGCTCAAGACCCCTTGACGATGCGGAAGCGGAAGGCGTCGCCGCGTTCTTCGGACTCCACGCCGTGGCCGTGGACGCGGCACCAGGCGGGAATGTCGTGCAGGACGCCGGGGTCCGTCGCCTCGACTTCGAGCACGGTACCGGCCGCCAAGGGGCGCATCGCGTCCTGCACGCGGATCACCGGCAAGGGGCAGAGCAGTCCGCGGGCGTCGAGCTTGTGGGTCATGCGCCGACGTGCCAAGCGGGTTGCAGCGCCGTCGGCGGCAACGGCGCCACGCGGAGGGATTGGCTCGCGCCGTCGGGTGCGCGGATTTCGACTACCACTTCGTCTGCGTCACGGCCCTGGGAGTAGCGGGCGACGATGCGCGCCGCGAGCGTCGCGTCTTCCGCGCCCAGTTCGCCGTCGATCAGCGCCAAGGGCCCCTCGTGGCTCGCGGTGCGCAGATGCGTGAACTGTTTGCGGTAGCCGGCGAGGAAGTTGTTCTCGCCTTCCTCGCGGCCGATGATGAGCTTGTAGTGGGGCGCCGGGCGGATGTGGCGCCCCACCTTCAGCAGCATGATGTCGTCGAACTCGTAGCTGCGCTCGCCGCGCGCCTGCCACAGATCGGCGAGCTTGCCCGAGTATTTCTCGTCCGTTAGGAAGCAGCAGCCGCCGGCTGGCTGCGCGTAGTCCGCGAAGCCGAAGGATTCCGCCAGCGCCATCTGCGGCTTGCGGTCTCGGCCGCGGAATCCGAACAGGCGCTGGCGATCCACCCAGCCTTCGCGCTCGGGCAGCGTTGGCGGCAGGTTCAGCGCGGTGAGCGGGCGCAGCAGGCGATCCTCGGCGCCGGACTCGCTGGCGATCAACGGCATGGTGTCCAGGCGCTGGGACTTCGGGCGCTGCCCCACGACCTCGCCGGTGACGACGAAGTCGAAGCCGTCGTCGATCACGTCCGCCACCAGCGCCTTGCGGACCATGAATATCTTGCAGTCGAGGCACGGATTCAGATGGGCGCCGTAGCCGTGCTTGGGATTCAGCACGACGTCCTTGTACTCCTCGATCACGTCGACGATGTGCAGCTTGATGCCAAGCTGATCCGCCACCCAGAGGGCGTTGTTGCGCTTCTCCTTGGCGCGCGCCTTCTTGCGGATGGCCTGCGTGTGGCCCTCCACGCAGAAGCCGGTGAAGAAGTTCACGCCTTCCACCTGCACGCCCTGGTCGAGCACGACCTTGGCGGCCAGCATCGAATCGAGCCCGCCGGAGATCAACGCCGCGGCGCGGATGTCTTTGTTTCGCGTTGCCATGGCGCGTATGGTACGCCGCTTCGCGTGCGTCTTCCCTCTCCGTGTGCGTCGTGCGGGCTCTGCTGCAGCGAGTGAACCGGGCGTCCGTCCATGTGGCGGGGGCCGAGGTCGCGGCCATCGAACGCGGCCTGCTGGTGTTCCTCGGCGTCTTCCGGGAAGACGACGACGCAATCGCCAGGCGGCTGGCCGAGCGCACCTTGGCGGCGCGCATCTTCGCCGACGAACGCAAGCCGATGAACCGCTGCGTCTTGGACATCGACGGCGCGGTGCTCGTGGTGTCGCAGTTCACCTTGGCGGCGGACACCCGGCGCGGCAACCGCCCCGGTTTCGGGCCGGCGGCCGGGCCGGAAACCGCCGAGCCCCTCTACGAGAGCTACCTGGCGGCGTTGCGCCGACAGTGCGCCAAGGTGGCGGCGGGAAGGTTCGGCGCCGACATGCAGGTGGCGCTTGAGAACGACGGCCCGGTGACCATTCTGCTCGACGCGAACTGATTCGGAGTATGTCGAAGCGGCGGTCTCTGCGCGTCCCGGCTAGTCGTCGGCCGCGTCGCCGCGCTTGTTCGTCAGCATCCGCGCCAACAGAATCCCGGCCTCGAACAGCAACCATGCCGGCAGCGCCAGCATGATTTGGCTGATCACGTCCGGCGGCGTGAGCAGCATGCCGACCACGAAGCAGCCGACGATCACGTAGGGGCGCTTGCGCGCCATGCCCTGGGGCGTGGCGAAGCCGGTCATGGCCAGCAGCACCGTGGCCACCGGAATCTCGAAGGCGATGCCGAAGGCGAAGAACATCTTCAGCACGAAGTCCAGGTAGTGGTTGATGTCCGTCATCATCTCCACGCCGGTGGGCGTGACGCCGGCGAAGAACTTGAACACCAGCGGAAAGACGGCGAAGTAGGCGAAGGCCATGCCGAGGTAGAAGAGGGCGGTGCTGGAGACCAGAAGCGGCACCGCAAAGCGCTTTTCGCGCAGGTAGAGCCCCGGCGACACGAAGCCCCAGGCTTGGTGCAGCAGGACGGGAATGGCCGCGAAGATCGTCGCGTAGACGGCGAGCTTGAGCGGCGTGAGGAAGGGCGACGCCACCTGCGTTGCGATCATCGTGCCGGGCAGGGCGGCGCGCATGGGGCCGGTGACGAAATCGAAGATCGGGTCGATGAGGGCGAAGATCGGGAAGAAGCCGACGAACACCACCAGCAGGCACCGCAGCAGGCGCTGGCGCAGCTCGATGAGGTGGGCGAGGAACGGGCGCTCGTCGGCGTCCACCTTCTCGTCGTGGGTGCGCTCGCGCTCGGTCTTGGTTCGCCCTTGGGCGGCGTCCTGCCCCTCGGGCGCGTTCTGATCCTCGCTCGAATCGGCGCCGTTTGGTTCGGCTGGCACGGTGTCGAGGGCCTAGGGCGCGGTGCCCCCGCGAGACGAACCATCCGTCTTCGGTTCGGTGACGGCATCCGGCGCGTGCTCGACGCCTTGGGCTGGCGGAGTCGCGCCGACTTGCTTCCCCGGCGGATGCGCGATTTGCTGGGGCGGATCCGTGTCCATCGCCGCGTTGGCCACGTCCGCGACCTCCTTGCCCATCGCCTGCACGTCGCGTTCGACGCGCTTGACGTCCGCCATCACCTGCTCGTTGTGCAGTTGCCGGCGCACGTCGTCCATGCCGATTTCGCGCTCGATTTCCGTCTTCACGTTGTAGTAGCTGCGCCGCAGCCGGCCAAGCCACAGCCCCAGCGTGCGCAGCGCGTTCGGCAGCCGCTGCGGGCCGAGCACCAGCAGCCCGACCACGGCCGCCAGGAAGAACTCCGGGAAGCCGATGTCAAACATTCTGCGTTTGCTTGCCTTCTTCGGCGGTCGTTGCGGCGGTTGTCGCGCCTGGCGCGGCGTTGGCGCCCTCGCTGGCGACGGCCTGCGCCTCCGTCTCGGCGTCCTTGTCCTTCACCGCATGGCGGAAACCCTTGATGGCGTTTCCGAGCTCGGAGCCAAGGCTCTTGATGCGTTTCGGGCCGAACAGCACCAAAACGATCACCAGCACGATCAGGACGACCATCAGTTCCTTCGGGCCGAACATGGCTTTCTCCAAAGCGCTATCGATTGCGCCGTATCATAGAACGTTGCGCGGAGGGTTGCGCGAGCCTGCGGGTCGTACGCTCAGGGTGTAGCGCAGCAGCCGATCCTTCGCCTTGGTCACGCCGACGCGCTGGCTGCGGGAGATCGTTCGCGCCGAAGTGCCGCCGGGAACGATGCGCAGCGCCGCCAGCTCGTCGCAGAGGTCGGCGCCGTAGTGGCGCATGTCGATGCCCAGCGCCTTGCACAAGTTGCCCGGCCCGGCGGCAAGCCGCGCCGCGGACGGCCCGCGGCGACGCCGCATGAGCGCTTCGCCAGCAACCGCTTCGACGGCGCGAATGAGCACGCAGCCGGGCACGCCCACCTCCTGCACCGCCACGTTCAGGCAGTGGTGCTGCCGCGTGCGGTAGACGTAGGCGTGGCCGGGCGGCCCGAACAACACCTCGGTGCGCGGCGTGTGCCCGCGGAAGGCATGGGCCGCCGGGTCGCCGCGCGCCAGATAGGCTTCCGTCTCGACGATGCGGCCAACGCATTCGCCGTGGACGAGGAGGGCGCCGAGCAGGTCCGGCGCGACTTGGCGGGGGTCGCGTTCGTAGAAGCAGCGCGACAGCGGTTGCTCGATGGTCGGCATGGGCGGGCAGCGGCTTGAGGCTGTTCCAGTCTAAGCGCGTTCTCAGTGGGACGGGCTAGCCGGTGCCGCCGGTGACTCGCGCCGGCAAACAGCGCACCGCCTATATACTCCGTTCTCGGCGCGGAAACCGTGGCCGGCGCACTCGAACGAGCGACGCCATGCGCGACGGCGAACCAGCGGAGGCCAGTTCATCGACACCCCTGTTCACGCCCACCGTGCGCCAAAGGCGTCGCCGACGAAGGAAGAGCGCGATCGACGCGCCTTGGGAATGGCGTTTTGGCTGGTCGCCGGCTTCGCGCTGGTCGAGGTCGCCGGCGCATGGATCGGCAACTCGCTCACCCTTGCCGCGGATGCCGGGCACATGTTTCTCGACGCGGCGGCGCTCGGCATGTCCTGGTACGCCATGCGCCTGTCGGAGCGGCGACAGACGGGTCGCCTGACCTACGGCTACCATCGCTTCCAAGTGCTCGCGGCATTCCTCAACGCGGTGGCCCTGCTCGCGCTGTGCGCGTGGATTCTGATCGAGGCGGCAGGGCGTCTGCGTTCGCCGCAAGCGATGCTGCCGCTGCCGGTGCTTGGAATCGCCGCCGTCGGCTTGTGCGTGAATCTCGTCGCGTTCTCCATGCTGCATGGTTCGGCGAACCTCAACGTGCGCAGCGCCGCGCTGCACGTGCTCGGCGACCTGCTCGGCTCGGTGGCGGCCATCGCCGCGGCGCTCGCCGCGCTGTGGTTCGATTGGCGCTTGGCCGATCCCATCCTGGCGTTGCTGGTGGTGGCGATTCTCGCCCACGGCGCTTGGCGGGTCTTGAAGGCATCGGCATCCACGCTGCTCGAAGCGGCGCCGCCGGGCATCGACATCGACGCCGTGCGCGCGACGTTGACCGCGCAAGTCGCCGGCGTGCTGGAGGTCCACCACCTCCACGCCTGGGAACTCACGCCGGAACGGCCGTTGCTCACGCTGCACGCGACCGTCGCCGAAGCCGTCGATGCGGAATCCGTGGTCGGGCGCATCAAGGCCGTGCTGCAAGAGACCTTCGGCATCGAGCACTCGACCGTGCAAGTGGAACGCGGCGACTGCCCGGACCTCAAGTGCAATCCGCCGAAGGCGTCCTGACGGCACGGTGAAACCCGCCGCCACGGGCCTGGCGCGGCTTGCGCGCGCCGCCGGCGACTCGCTGCGCGGGCTGCGCGCGGCATGGCGCGCCGAGGCGGCGTTCAGGCAGGAGTGCGTGTGCGCCGCGGTGCTGGTTCCCGCGGCGTTCTTCGTCGGCGCGACGCTCGCCCAGTCGGCGCTCCTGATCGCCACCGTCGCCTTGGTGCTGGTGGTCGAGCTGTTGAACTCGGCGGTGGAAGCGGCGGTGGACCGCGTTGGCCGCGAACGCCATCCGCTTGCTGGCCGAGCCAAGGACATGGCCTCGGCGGCGGTGTTCGTCAGCTTGCTGGTCGTCGTCGTGACGTGGGTGCTGGTCGGCGCGGCGCGGTTTCTGTAGGGCAGTCCGGTCCTCAGACGGCCAGCGGCGGTGGCGCTGGGTTGGCGACGCGGACGATCTCCTCGACGCCCTTGGCCGCCCGCAGCAGAAAGACGTCTTCGCGCAGCGGCGCGACGATCTGCGCACCCACTGGCAGTCCGTCCGCGAATCCAGCTGGCAGCGACAGCGCCGGGCAGCAGGTGACCGTAATCAAGCTGCAACTCTCCATCCACTCGATGTAGGTCGCCATCGGCTGGCCGTCGATTTCCCGCACCCAGTCCGTGTCGATGTCGAAGGGCAGCACTTGCGTGGTGGGGCCGATCAGCAAATCCACCTCTTGGAAGAACGCGCCGATGCGCGCCGCGAGCGCCGTGCGGGCCGTGACCGCCCAATCGTGGTCGGCGATCGTGAGTTCGAGTCCGGCGTCGAGGTTCCAGATGATCGTCTCCTTCAGTTCCGAACGCTGCGCAGCCGTGAACGCGCCGAAGCGCCGCCTGAAGCCGTCGGCGCGCAGGATGTGGAAGATGCGTCTGGCGTCGCGCAAGTCCGGCGCGGCATCGACGATGGTTGCGCCGGCATCGGCCAAGGTCTGCCGCAGTGCGCCGATGGCGTCGCGGATCGGACGCTGCACCGGCAGCCCGAAGTCCTCGGTGACGGCGATGCGCAGCCCGGCGACGTCGACGGGTTCAAGGGGAAGGAACGGCGCTAGCTTCGGCAGGCAGTGCGGAATGCGCGGGTCGGGGCCAGCGAGAACCGAGAACAACAGCGCCGCGTCGTCTACGTTGCGCGCCATCGGCCCGGCGGTGGAGAGGTCCGACCACGGATTGCCGGGCCACAACGGCACGCGCCCCGGCGACGGCCGGAAGCCGACCACGTTGCAGAACGCCGCCGGATTGCGCAGCGAGCCGCCGGTGTCGCTGCCGTCCGCGATCGGCGCCATGTGCGCCGCTAGGGCAACCGCCGCGCCGCCACTGCTGCCGCCGCAGGTCTTGCCCAGATGGTAGGGATTGCGCGTTGCGCCGAAGACGCGGTTGAAGGTGTGCGAGCCAGCGCCGAACTCCGGCGTGTTGGTCTTGCCGATGGTCACGGCGCCAGCGCGCCTCATGCGTTCGACGATCAGGTCGTCGCTCGCCGGAACATGATCGGCGTAGAGCGGCGAACCGTAGGTGGTGCGGATGCCCTTGGTGGCGACGAGATCCTTGTGGGCGATGGGCAGCCCCGCGAGCGCGCCCGCGTTTGAGACGCCGCCGCGTGGTGCGTTGTCGAGCTCGTTCGCGCGCGCCTGGGCCGCCTCGAAAGTCTCGGTGACGATGGCGTTCAGCGCCGGATTGACGACTTCGATGCGGGCAATGTGGGCGTCGAGTACCTCGCGGCAGCCGATCCGCCTGGCATCGATCAGCCCCCGCAACTCGGTGGCGGAGAGGAAGCAGGGATCGCTCACGTCCAAGCCGCCAACGACGTGCGGAGCCGCTGTCTGTTCAGTCGTCGCCGTGCCAAGCGTTCCAGTGCGTGATGCCCGACACCGGCGGTCGCGCGGCGCGCTTGAAGTCCGTGCCGATGGTGTAGGCCACCGGCAGCAGCGCCGTCTGCACGACGTCCTCCGGCAGGCCGAGAATCGCCGCCGCTTCCTTCTCGAAGCCAAGGTGCAGCGTCGTCAAGCAGGAACCCAGGCCCCGCGCGCGCAGCGCCAGTTGAAAGCTCCACACGGCGGGATAGATGGAAGCGTAGTAGCCGCCGAGCGCCGGCACGCCAGCGCCTTCGGGCGGCCGCCCCTTCAGGCAGGGCACGACGTGAACGGGCACTTCGTGCAGGTGCTCAAGCAAGTACAGCGCCGAGCTGAACACGCGGCTCGTCTGCGCGTTGCCAGCGCTCTTCGCCGCCTCGCCAGCCGAGGTGAGATAGGGTTCGCCGGCGCGCCGATAGAGGTCCGCGAGGGCCTTGCGCTTCTCCGCGTCGTCCACCACCACCCAGCGCCAGTTCTGGCTGTTGGAGCCGGTGGGTGCCTGCACGGCGACTTGCAGGCACTCCTCGACCACCTTGCGCTCGACCGGTCGCGCGAGGTCCAGCCGCTTGCGGACCGCCCTGGTGGTGCAGAGCAGCTCGTCGCACGTCTCGATGTCCAAGGTCATCGCATCCCCTCCATGTTGTTCGTGACGGCTAGGGTACCGCAGCCACGGCGCCGTTCTTCAGCAGAACCTTCAATGCCTCGCGCTTGCTCAACGGCGCAAGCCGCCCGGCGCGTTCATGCACGTAGTCGATGACGAACGGCGCGTTGGTCTTCGAATGTTCGCGCAAGGCCCAGCCGATGGCCTTGCGCAGAAAGAACCGCGCTTGGGCCGGCGTGCCGCCTTGGGTGGCTTGGGCCGGATCGTCGATGGAAGGTTCGATGGCCGCGCAGAGCAGCGCTTCGTCCGTGGCGTCCTTGAACTTGAGTTGGGCGAGGATCGCGGTGCGCCGCTTCCAGAAGTCGTCGTCCTCGGCCCAGCGCAGCAGGAGCGGCGTGGCCTTCTCCGGGCAGGAGCGCAAGACCGCGCCCATGCCGTTGATGGCGAGCGCATCGCCGGTGTCCCACCAAGCGCCCGTCGTGACCAGCTCCTCGACGAGCGGAATCACCGGCGGCGCGAGCCAAGCCGCATCGGCCGGCGCAAGCAGCACCTCCACCGCCGCGTACCGCTGTTCCCGATGCGTCGCCCGGCGCCACAGAAAGCGCACAGCCTCCTGCCAAGCGTCCTGATCCGCCAGTGCGTGGCGCCTGAGCGCGTGACGCACCAACCGCCGCACCGCCGGCACCGGCACGCCGTGAAACGGCATCGCCGACTTCATGTACGCCTGCTGGCCCCGCGCCCGTTGCGGGTCTCCCGCCCGCGTCAAGGCCGAGACCAGATCCGCCGCCAACGCCGCGACGGCGCGATCGGCCGGCACCAGCTCAGTTCTTCTTGCCGTCCTTGCCTTGGTTCTTCTTGCGCTTGCGCGCGTTGCCGAACGTGCCACGCACGATCTTGCCCCGCTTGGAACGAATGTCGCCCTTGCCCATGCCGCCTCTGTTTCCGCAATGGAACGCGGATCGTACCCGATGCGGCGGTGGAGACGCTCCACTCCGGGGGCCGCAGAGGCCGCAAATTGCGCTTGATGCGCTTGACACGCCAATGGCAAATGATTACTGTAGGCGCACTTGGGAGGAGTGCCGGGCGTGCTTGACAAGCTCGACAACGCCGCTTTGACGGTTTGCTACCGACGCAGAACGCGCCGTTCGTGCGGCATTGTTTGGCTGGCACAATTTAATGCCCCCCCCCCCCCCCCGACCTCTCTAGCCTAAACTCGCCAACCGGACGTCGCAAGCGTCGCGGCTTGACTGCCGCAGGCTCGGTCGCGCAATAAGATGGCTGGCTGCTACGGGCTCCTCCAGTGCTTCGCCAGCCTCGTGGCCGGCATTGGGATCATCAGCCTCTGTTGGGGCATGCTGCGGCCGCTCTGGCTGATCCAACACTTCGATCTCGACATCGCCGACGAGCAGGGGATGTATGTGGCTCTGCCGATCTATGGTTACCTGCGACGGTACTTTTTGATCCTGCTGTTGGCCGGTGCTGTTGTTTCGCTCATCAGCACCGTGACCCTGGTTTCGGATAGATGCACCGTAGGCGGGCCTCCCGCGATAACCGCAATCCTCACCGTGCTCTTTGGTACCCACATTCCCACGATCGGCGCGTTCGAGATCAGCAAGCGGCACCGTCGCCCTGGCCAACGTCCTTTCGTAGCTCGGCTCGTAGAGCATGTACAGAAGCGGCTTTACGGAATCGCCGTGTTTCTTCTGCTTGCCATCGCCTTGATTGCAATGGCCCAGCCAATTGCCTTAGTTGAAACCACCGCCCCTAACGACGCCCTCGATCGTTAGAAACAAGAGGAAACCCCATGCAGGTTTACATCGTCGGAATTGGTCAATGCGGCACGTCGGTCGCCTACGACGTCATCGCCAACCTCACGGGATTCGTGAAATCGAAGGACGTGAAGTCCAGGCCTGGGGCTGGCGGCGCCGCGGCGGCCAGCAACGACCTGCTGAAGCGGATGGAGCAGGACCTTACGAAGACCAGCGTTTGGAGGGCCCACGTCGCACCTTGGGTAAGTCGCGTTTTCGGTTTCGACGCGACACGCGGCCGCAAGGCTTTCATCCTGCCAAAGACGGCGATCATAGACGGCAATCCGGACAACTTCGTCAAGGATGCGTTTGGCAAATTCGCCAATGACGTCTTGGCCAACGAAGAAAACGAGAGGAACGACCTGGATTTGAAGCAACTCGTCGCTCTCATCGGTAACACCACGGTGCTCGGCTTCGACGCATGGACCGATGGTTGCGCCAACAGCTTGGTCGGGGAGGCGGTAACGACAGCTAATTTGGCGCCCGACGACATGCGGAATGCGCTCGGCGTGGACGACGACGGGCGGCTCACGCAAGGCGACCTCGTCGGCTTTCCCGTTTCCGTTTTCTTGGTGGTGTCGTCCGGCGGGGGCGCAACGGGTTCCGGGGGAGGGGTATATCTAACGAAGGCCGGTACGCTCCCGCCGGCCAGCAATAGGGCACAAGCCAATGATGGGCCGAACCAAGCCATCGTTGCGCACGCCATTATCCTGCCGAGCCTCGAGGCTAGCTCAGACAACAAAAAGTACGCCCTCAACGCTGGTCGTGCGCTCGCCCGCCACAAAAACGATATCACAACCACGAACGCCGGCGACCAAAACGATGAACCTTCGTCTGTAATTCTGTTCTCCAACCCCCGCGACGAGGGTGACCCCCAAGCGTTGCAAAACCTCAATAATTATCTCTCCGAGTTCGCCATACGGATGGCCAATTTCACGTTTCGGGGCAACGTTGCCGGCATCACCCGGGACGTGGACACACGGGAGCTCGGGTTCTTGATCGGCAAGACATGTGTGCTAGCCATGAGCCACCTCGCCGAGGAACTCTGGGGCGAAGTAGATCTGGAATCTACACTAGTGGAACGTGCGTTGGCCAACCTGTACGAAAGCAGCGTTGACAAGCCACAAGGCCTGTCGGTGGAATCTGGCAGCGGCGAGCACGACCCGACGAGCGTATTGGCGACGGCAAGTAGCGCGATGGTGATCGTCGGCGTGCCTCCTAAGTTCGAAGGATCGCTAAAAATTGCCAGATTAGCAAATTGTTTGAAGGAACACTCCGGATCGAAGTTGAACTCCGGCATAGGCTCGTTCGCTTACGGCTCCGCTAAGCATCTGGAGCTAACTGTGTTTCTGCGCTACAGAACTATGGACGCCTGCCCATTGGCCGTCCATTTCGTCGATCAATACCTCGGAGTCACGTGGGACGTCGACGTTGACGAAATGCCAGAAACGGATTACATCAAGATGCGGGCCAACCGGGACGAGCATGAGGACGAGTACGCCGAGACGTTCGAAGGATTCGTAAGGGATTTGCGGGACCTGGGCGGCTTGTTGGATTTCGACGCTTATGTCGTTCATCGCCCCATTAGGTCGGGGACGACTAGCTCCGTGCAGGTCTCTGGACCGGAAAAGCAGCATAAACCGGAGGAGAGCGTCTGACGGAGCGTTGGACGAAATGCCGTAACGCCAGTGATGTTGGTTGGGTACGAAGGCGACGTTGGGGGAAATGTGAAACAGCTGAAAAGAAGAATCCTGGCAGCGTTCGTCGGTTTCTTCTCTATCATTGGGTTCTGGGCACATGCGGCGAACGTCTTCGTGCCGGCGGCCGCTTCGTCATCCAACGATGCCTTAACAGGGATGCCGAAGGAGCGACTGGTGCGCATTGCCCGCGACGAGTTGGCGGGCGTGCGTGAGCAGGTCGCAAGCCGGGGTGCGGGCCGCTTGCGACTCAATGTGGATGCGGACCTCGAACTCGGGGTGGTAGTCGAGCGGACGGCGCCGACGCGCTGGGGCTATACGCTCTCTGGCCGCATCGACGATCCCACCGTGGGATTCGTGACGCTGGTGGTTCACGACGAAGCGGTGGCTGGCGCAATCTGGACACCGGATGCGTCGTACGAAGTCGCCCACTTGGGCGGCGGCGTCCATGCGGTGCGTGAAGTGGCGAACGTCGTCCGACGGTGCGCCGGACCGGTCTCTTCACCCGAGGCGCAACCAATTGTCTGGCAGGAGAATGGACCTGCCGGCGGGGAGAACACGGTGGTGGACGTGCTGGTCGTCTGGACGCCACAGCGAGAGGAGGAGAGTGGGAGCGCCGAGACGGTGCGGGCCGAGATAGAGCTCGGCATCGCATATACCAACGACGCTTTTGAGCGCAGTGGTGCGTTCGTATCGCTGAACTTGGTCGGTGCGGAACCACTGCCGGACTACGATGACTCGGACAATGGCTCAGACTTCGCCAAGTTGGTCAATCCGTCTGACGGCCACATTGATGCCGTACACGATCGGCGCGACGCTCTGGGCGCAGATCTTGTTAGCTTGGCGGTAGACGGATGGGGTGGTAGCGCGCTTCTTGGGGGCGCATTTAGTGTCACGTCGAGAAGTCCACGCACCGTCGCACATGAATTTGGGCACAACTTCGGCCTCTGGCATGAGCGCTCCCAATGGAGCCGTGGTGGGACGACGCAGACCGACTACGCGCACGGCTACACGACCTTGAAGGATTCGCGTTGCACGAATACGATCATGGCCTATGGAGAGCAGTGCATATTTTGGCGACCTGGGAGCTGGCATCGTATTCGGGGCCTCGTTCAATCGGCCTTTCCATTCTTCTCTTCGCCGGCCGTCTTCTCCCCTGTCGATGGAGCCCGTCTCGGGATGTCGAGGCTCAGTGGCGGACGAGGTGCCGACGGCCCGGCGGATGCCGTCCTGCATCTGAATCGCGTGCGCAACACGATTGCAGGTCTCAAGCCGCGCCGGCACAATCGACGGTCTGATTGAGACGTCAAGTGCTTCGACTTCGGTGTAACCGGTTGCTCGGCGTGGTACTCCTCTGCGCCGCCTCCCCAATATCTGCCGACGAGCTTAGCGCGGTGTTGGCGTTGGCCGACGCGACGGCCAGCCCAACGCGGCAGGGGGCGCTCGACATATCGGAAACGGCGGAACTAAGCGACCCGGACGCATTGGTAGACATCCCCGACGCGACACTTCGTCGCACGTTGGAAGAGGTGCTTGGCAAGGACGAGGACGCGCCAATTACACGAGGCGACATGGCGAGTCTGACTCGTCTCACGATCGACGGCGGTGTCGACCAACTCGCTGGGTTGGACCATGCGATCAATCTAGTGTCCCTCACTTGCACAAATGGAGGCGTTTCGGACTTGACGCCTCTCACGGGACTTAGTTCGCTGACGTGGCTGGACCTCCGGCGCAACGCCATTTCCGACGTCGCCCCGTTGGCCAGCCTCGAGTCGCTGACGGATTTGTTCCTCAGCAGTAACGACATTTCGGATTTGACGCCCCTCTCTGGTCTCGATGGTTTAACGCGGCTAGAGCTCTCCCGCAACGCGGTTTTCGACATCACGCCGCTGGCCGGACTCCGTTCGCTAACGCGGCTGGGCCTTTTCTACAACAAGGCCATTTCCGACATCACGCCGCTGGTTGGACTCGAAGCCCTGACATCGCTGGACATCGGTCTCACCGCGATTTCCAACATCGCGCCGCTCGCAGAACTCCGTTCGCTGACGTGGCTGTCGGTCTCGTCGGCGGGGATTTCCGACATCGGGCCCCTCGCGGAACTCCGTTCGCTGACGTGGCTGTGGGCCCGGAACAACACGATCTTCGACCTCACTCCCATCGCCGGACTCGACCTCCTGACCGGATTGGACCTCAGCTCCAATGCCATTTCCGACCTCGCTCCCATCGCCGGGCTCAACCGCTTGACCCGTTTGAATCTCACCTACAACGCCATTTCCAACCTTGTTCCCATTGCCGGGCTCGGCCTCCTAGCCGAGCTGAATCTTACCGACAACGCCATTTCCGACATCGCCCCACTCGTGGCGAACGACGGTCTCGGCAGCGGCGACACGCTGACTTTGGAAGGGAATCCGCTGAGCGCAAAGGCTCTAGACACCGACATCCCCTCGTTGGAGGAGCGGGGCGTGGAGGTGGCGTTCGACGCGCCGGGAACTTTAGATGAAGGAGACCGAGCGGCCGACATCCCGGACCCGGCAATGCGCGCCGTCTTCGAGAAGGCCTTGAACAAGGGAGCGGGTTGGCCGATTGGCGTGAACGAGATCGCGACGATCACCAAACTCGACGCACGCGGTTCACGCATCGAGGACTTGGCTGGCCTTGAACATACGACGGACCTCAAATACCTCGATCTCGGTGGCAGCGCGGTCACGGAACTTGCGCTGCTCGAAGGGCTGTCGTCGCTGCGTCTTTTGTACTTGGACGGCAACGAAATCTCCGACATCGGTGCGCTGGCCGAGCTGCCGTTGGAGGTATTGTCGCTCAGCAATACCAAGGTGGAAGACTTCAGCGCACTTGCCGGCATGGATTCCCTCTACTGGCTTGCCCTCGACGGCAACGCGATACGCGATCTGCCGGCGCTTCCGGCCTCTCTCCGATACCTGTACCTCGCCGATAACGCCATCTCGGACATCGGCGTTTTGGCGAGTTTGCCGAGGCTTCGGGAGGCGCGACTAAGCGGCAACTCCATTCGCTCGCTTGCGCCGCTGGCCGGGCTGTCGCAGTTGGAGCACGTCTTTCTGAATGGCAACCGAGTCCGCGATCTCGCCCCGCTGAACTTGGAATCCCTCGTCGAGCTCCATTTGCGCAACAACCGCATCCGCAACATCGAATCGCTGCGCCAAGGACGGCTGGCGGTGGTGGACGTGCTCGGGAATCCGCTTGCAGAGGCGTCTACGAACGTCCACGCGCCAGCGCTGCGCGACGAAGGCACGACGGTGCTGATGGGCCAGCCGGTGCCGTACTTCCCCGCGGCGGGCGGCAGCAACGAGGGCTTCGTGCGCGTGGTGAACAGAAGCGGCGCGAGTGGCGACGTGTTCATTGAGGCGGTGGACGATGCCGGGGTGCGCTTCGGCCCGGAGCGTCTGCGGCTCGGCGCCGGGCGGGCGCTCCACTTCGACTCGGGCGAGTTGCAGGACGGCCATGCCGCGAAGGACTTCGCCGGCATCGGCCCGCCCACCGTCGGTGATTGGCGATTGGAGGTCGCGTCGGCGTTGGACATCGAGGTGCTCTCCTACGTTCGATCCGAAGGTGGCCTCGTCACCCCGATGCACGACATCGCACGGGAGGCCGGGCACTCCGCGGGAGGGCTGCCGTCCTTCGGCGTCTTCGACTCCGCGGAGGGCGGCGGCAGCATCCTGCGCGTGGTCAATACGGAGGCCGAGCGGGCAAGGTGGACGACCGGCGGCTACGACGACCGCGGCCGCTGGCGGGCAATGGCCAATGCGTTCGTGCTGCCCGGCGGAAGCGCCCTGACCTTCACGGCGGAGCAGCTGGCGAACACGCACGGTCTCGCCCAGGGAAGCTGGCAACTGCGCGTGCGCGGGTTCCCGTGGTTCGCGCAGAATCTGTACATGAGCCCGGCCGGGCATCTCGCCAATCTTTCCACCGCGCCCACGAACAGCGCCGAACTGCTGGCGGACGGCACGACGAGGCACCGGGTGCCGTTCATTCCCGCAGCCGCTGGCCCGTACGAAGGGTTTGTGCGCGTGGTCAACCGCTCGTCCGAGGCTGGCGTGGCGGCAATCGAGGCCACGGACGACGAAGGCAATCGGTTCGGCCCGGGCCGTCTGCCGCTGCGTCCGCGGCAAGCCGTGCTCCTCACTTCGGCCGACCTGGAACACGGCAACGACGTTAAGGGGCTTGCCGGGGCGGTCGGCCCAGGCGAAGGCGATTGGCGCTTGGCGCTCACGTCCGCGCTCGACCTGCAGGTGCTCTCGTATGTGCGCTCCGAGGGCGGCTTCGTTTCCGCCATGCACGACTTGGCGCCGATCGCCGTGGACGGCAGCCATCGCGTCGTGTACTTCAATCCGGCCAGCAACAGGCGCCACGTGAGCAAGCTGCGGCTGGCCAACGATGGCGAGCAGACGGCGGCGGTGACGATCACCGGCTTGGACGACAGAGGGGCGCAGTCCGGCGCGGTGACGCTCGCGGTTCCCGCGATGTCGGCGGCCACGTTCACGTCCGCGCAGTTGGAGGCAGGCGGCGAAGGACTCGCCGGCAGCCTGGGCGACGGCTACGGCAAGTGGCGGCTGCGCGTGGAATCCGACGTGCCGCTAGCCGTGATGAGCCTGGTGGAGAGCCGCGACGGCCACCTCGTCAACGTCTCCACGGGCACTGCGGATTGAACGGAGGCCATGTACGCGACTGGCGACGTGCCTGGCACGGCACTGCCAAGCCCGGCGACAGGCGTTCGCCATCCGTACGAGACAACGATAGCGGGAGCGCGAGGGTGTGCGGGGCCTTTAAGACCCGTCACGCCGGCGAAGCTGTTCTTCCAATTCCGCGACCCTGCGCTCCGCCGCATCCGCGCGGGTTCTTTCGGTTCGCGTCTCGGCGCGCGATTGGCTGTAGTCCGGGATGTCCGTCCCCGTCGCTGGATCGTGCCAACGCATCGTCAGTGCCCAGACCTCGTGTGGCCCCGATGGCGGCATCCGGTCCCTCACGTAGGCCACGAGCCCCAGCACGTCGCTGCGCACGGCCCGCTCGCCGTTCGGCAGCGCGACTTCCCCGAGCGGCTCTCGGTGCTTGGGCGTCAGCGCATAACCCCACAGTTCCTTGCTTCCGAGGGGGCCGACCCCCTCGCGGGCACGACCCGCGCCGGTGGCGTCGAACAGCAGGCATTCGCGCACGCCGATCTGCTGGTAGCAGTCCAGTTTGCGTCCCAGGTCGTGCTCCCAGGTGCTGCGCGACAGCACCTCCAGCACGAAATCCGGCGGCCCCAGCGCGTCTGCGTCGTAGTCGTCGCGGTCACTCTCGCGTGGCACGTTCAGCGCCACGAAGATGTCCGGTGCCAGCCGGCTCTGCCCTTCCTCCTCTGCCTTGTCGGGCTCGGAGAACAGCATGTGCAGGTCGTCGCCCACCTCTGCGCTAGGGAACTGGTGCCGTAGGGCGTCGCACGAGTAGCGCGTGGCGGCGGAGTGGGGCGCCTCCACAGGGATGCGCACGTCCACGATTGGCGGATCGAGGGGATAGACCGGATTGTGCAGGGAGAGCGCGGCGTCGAGCCGCGAGTCGACTTCCTCCTGTTCATCGGCGCGCCGCGAACGTGGGACAGTCCGTACGCGGCGTAGCGGCACGACTGGCCTAGGCGGGGGGTGGAAGTCGGAACTGGCTTCGGACATCGCTTGCTCCCGATGGGCGTCGCAAGGTCGGGACTGCCCGGCGTGCTGGCGGCGCACCAGTGCGCGACTTCACCAGCGTGTGGGATCCAAATCTTCAGTCCGGCCTAGGCTTCGTTCCCGTGCGGCTTCGTCCGCAAGTTGCTCCAGAAAGCGTTGCGATTTGGCAAACTGCATGTCCCAGTGTGCCTCGTCGGCCGCGTCGGCGACGGTGAGCGCCAGGTACTCTGCCGTCAGAACATCGCCAATCGACAATTCGTTGTGCATTCGTTCCACTCGGCGCGGCCCCATGTCCTCCATTGTGCATCGACCGGGTTTCAACGGCAATCGAAACTGCGCTGCGTCACGCCAGACAAACGACATTGCGCGTGGATGCGCTAAGTTGGCGGTTCACTGCTCGCTTCTTGGTGGAGTGACCTCGACGGGAGGAATACAGCGCAAGCCCGCCAAATCCTCCTCCTCGATTTTCGCATTGGGGCCCCGCCGAGCCATTCGCTTGGCCGTGACCGGATCCACGATCTCGATGCGGCCTTTCAGGTTTGTCCCGCGAGGGTGCTCGCCCAAGCACTCGGCGAACCACTTGAAGCCGGCGTCGCCCTCATGCCACTTGAAGTGGAAGGTCATCGGTTCCACGGCTTGGCAGCCCGCCAGCGCGAAGGCTGCCAGCGCGACCCCAAGACGGACACTCGACTTCATGGGTAGAAGCCTATGCCTTTCTTGCGCCGTGTCAAGCGACGCACACGATATCCCCTTGGAGCGAATGTCGAACCGCGGGCGGTAATACCGCATGCGGGCCTAGATCGGATCGAGCCCGCAAAGTCGGCGGGGTCGATTGCGTGCCGCCGGCACGGTGCCGACGACGCCTGCGACGACGATGCACAGCGGCAACGCTGCCAAGAACGCCTTGCTCGTGCCGAGTGCATCCATGGCCAAGGCGACGATGGCCGCAAAAGCAAGGATGCCGGAGAAAAAGATCGCGTTGCGGACAGCTGGGCTACGCTGCATGTACCTCATCAGTTCCTCCCTTGACCCACCTGACCGCCACTTAAGCTCCTCCAAGAGCCTACCAAGTGTCCACGTTGCGGCGCTTCTTCTCTTTCCTCGGCGGTGGTGGCGGGGCGGCGTCGAAGGCGGCGGTGATCCAGTGGCGGGAGTCGGCGGGGTCGATCACGTCGTCCACGGCGAAGGACATGCCGGCGTTCAGCGCCTTGCCGCGTTCGTAGGCGGCGGCCACCAGTTCTTCGTAGCGGTCGATGCGTTCCTGGGCGTCGTCGATGGCGGCCAGTTCGTTGCGGAAGCCGAGCTTCACCTGGCCTTCAAGGCCCATGCCGCCGAACTCGCCGGTGGGCCATGCCACGGCCGCGAACGGCTCCTTGAAGCTGCCGCCGGCCATCGCCTGGGCGCCGAGGCCGTATGCCTTGCGCAGCACGATGGTGACGTGCGGCACGGTGAGGTTGGCGCCGGTGACGAACAGGCGGCTGCAATGGCGCACCAGGGCGGTCTTCTCGATCTCCGGGCCGACCATCATGCCCGGGGTGTCGCACAGCACCAGCACGGGGATGTCGAAGGCGTCGCACAGCTGCAGGAAGCGGGCGGCTTTGTCGGAGCCGTCGCTGTCGATGGCGCCGGAGAGGTGCTCCGGATTGTTGGCGACGACGCCGATGGGGCGGCCTTCGATGCGGATGAACGCGGTGACCATGCCGAGGCCGAACTTCGGGCGCAGTTCGAGCACCGAGCCGGTGTCCGCGAGCGCGTGGATGACGTCGCGCACGCGGTAGATGCGCAGGCGGTTCTCCGGCACGATGTTGCGCAGGTGGCGCTGGTCCGCGCACTCCCAGTCCTGCATTCGGCCTTGGAAGTAGGAGAGGTACTGCTTGGTCACCGCCACGGCCTCGGCTTCGTCCTCCACCGCCACGTCGACCACGCCATTGGCGGTCTGCACGGCCAGCGGGCCGATGTCTTCCGGGCGGAATACGCCCAAGCCCCCGCCCTCGATCAACGCCGGGCCGCCCATGCCGATGTTGGCGTCCCGGGTGGCGATGATGACGTCGCAGCAGCCGAGCAGCGAGGCGTTGCCGGCGAAGCAGTAGCGCGACGTGATGCCCACCATCGGCACGAGGCCGGAGAGTCGCCCCATCGAGGCGAAGGTAGGCGTGTCCAGCGGGCGCGAAGGGGCGTCGAAGCGCCGCACTGGATCGCCGGCGGGCCGCTTCGGCGGCGTTGCGGCGCTGCCTTGCCGGCGTCCGCCCGTGCCGGCGCGTCCGCCGCCGCCTTCGGCGAACAGCACCATCGGAATGCGCCACTTCTCGGCGAGTTCCAGCATCCGGTCTGTCTTCGGATGGTTGATGGCGCCTTGGGTGCCGGCCAGCACGGTGTAGTCGTAGGACATCACCACGCAGCGCGAACGCTCGCGCCCGAAGTGTGCGCCGTTGACGGCGCCGATGCCGGTGACCATGCCGTCGGTGGGGAACTTGCGGATGGTTTCTTCGAGGGAGAGCCCGGTGCCGGGCGTGAGCACCAGCTGGCCGTGTTCGACGAAGGTGCCGGCGTCGCACAGGTCGTCCACGTTCTCGCGGGCGGTGCGCTGATGGGTTCTGCGCCGCTTGGCCACGGCGTCCGGGCGCGCCCCGTCCAAGGTCGCGGCATGGCGCTCGTGGACTTCGGCGAGGTCCGGGCGCACGTGGTCGAGGTCGACTTCGCGGTCGTCGCCTGGGCCGCTGGCGGCGACGTCCTTCTCTTCGATGTAGGCGAGCGCGTGGTCTTCCCAAACCGTGTCGCCCACGGCCACGGTGATCTGCGCGATGGTGCCGCTCGCCGGCGCGCGGATCTCGTGTTCCATCTTCATCGCTTCCATCACCAGCAGCAGCGCGCCTTCGGCGATGTCCTCCCCGGCGCTCGCTTCGACCCCCACCACTGTGCCCTGCATCGGCGCCGAGACGACGGCTTGGCCCTCGGGCGCTTCCGGCACCGCGGTCGGGGCGGTGCGCTCCGCGGCGGACTTGCCGTGTTCGAGTACCGCCAGTGGATCGTCGCTGTCGAGTTTTGCGCCGGCCGCAGCGGGGGCGGCTGTCGGCGCGGTGCCGAAGTGGCGTGGCGCGGCTGGTGTCGCCTCCGCATCAGCCACCAGATCGGCCATGTGCTCGTCCACGAACCGCGTATGCACCACCGGCGACGCCAGGGCGCGGCGCATGATCGCCTGCAGGAACGGGATGTTGGTGTTCACGCCCTCGATGCGGAAATCCGCCAGCGCCCGTTCCGCCTTGCGCACGGCGGCGGCGAAGGAGGCGTCGCTGTGGACGATCACCTTCGCCAGCAGCGAATCAAAATGCGGGCTGGTGGCGTAGCCGGCATAGCCAAAGGTGTCCGTGCGGATGCCCGGGCCGGTAGGCGGGTCGAAGGCGCCGAGCACGCCGCCGGCGGGCTTCGTGGCGCCGTCGGCGGTCATCGTCTCCATGTTCACCCGCGCTTGCACCGCATGGCCGCGCATTCGCGGCGGGGCGTCGAAGCCGAGCTCGGCGAGCGTGGCGCCCTGGGCGAGCCGCAGTTGCAGCTGCACCAAGTCGACCCCGGCGACTTCCTCCGTCACCGTGTGCTCGACTTGCAACCGCGCATTGGCCTCGATGAAGTGGAAGCGCTGCTCGCCCGGCGCACCGGTGACGAGGAACTCGAAGGTGCCGAGGCTGCGGTAGTTCGCGGCGCGCGCCAGTTCGATCGCCGCCGAAGCCATGCCGTCGCGCACGGCGTCCGAGAGGGCAGGGGCGGGTGCCACTTCGATCAGCTTCTGGTGGCGGCGCTGAATCGTGCAGTCGCGATCGCCGAAGTGGCAGAAGCCGCCGCTGCCGTCGGCCGCCACTTGCACTTCGACGTGCCGGGCGTCGGCGAGGAAGCGTTCGACGTAGACGTCGCTCGAGCCGAACGCCGCCTGCGCCTCGGACTGCGCGCGGGCGAAGGCGTCGTCGATGTCGCCGGCGTCGTGGACGATGCGCATGCCGCGCCCGCCACCGCCGTTGGCCGCCTTGACGAGCATGGCCGCGCCGGCTGGAAGGTCCGCGAAGAAGCGTTGCGCCGCGGCCAGATCCACCGCCTCGCTCAGTCCGCCGATCACTGGCACGCCGAGTTCGGCGGCGAGCTTGCGCGCCGCTCTCTTGTCGCCGAAGCGTTCCAGCGTTGCCGCGGCCGGGCCGACGAAGACGATGCCAGCCGCGTCGCAGGCCCGCGCCAGCGCCGGGTTCTCGCTTAAGAAGCCGTAGCCGGGGTGCAGGGCGTCGCAGCCCGCGCCTTGCGCCGCGGCGACGATGGCCTCCACGTCCAGGTAGGCGCGCGCGCCCACGCCGGGGATCGGCGCAGATTCGTCCGCCCGGCGCACGTGCAGCGAGCGTTCGTCGTCCTTGGAGTGGACGGCCACCGTCGGAATGTCGAGTTCGGCAGCGGCCTGGGCGATGCGAATCGCGATCTCGCCGCGATTTGCGATGAGCAGCTTCATGCGTTGTCTCTGACGTTGAAGAAGGCGGCGATCAGTCCAAGTCGGCGTAGACCGGCGCGTGGTCGGAGGCGGTCAATCCGTCCTGCTTGCGGCGGTACTCGCGGTCGATCACGACTTGTCGCGTGCGCTCCGCCACGGCGCTGCTGCCGAGCAGCATGTCGATGCGCAAGCCCATGCCGCGGTGGAAAGCGCCGCCGCGGTAATCCCACCAAGAGAAGCGCTGCGCGTCCGGGCGCAAGTGGCGGAACAGGTCCGTCAATCCCAGATCGAGCAATGCCTGGTAGCGGCGGCGTTCGTCTTCGGTGCAGAAGATGGAGCCGTCCGCCGCTTCGCCGCGCCAGCAGTCCACTGGTTCCGGCACGATGTTGAAGTCGCCGCCGAGCGCGAACGGCGTTGCCGGATCGACTGTCGCCACGTAGTTGCGCAGGCTGTCGTACCACGCGAGCTTCATGGGGAAGTCCGCATGGTCGAGATCCTTGCCGTTGGGGCAGTAGACGGTGGCGAAGCTCAAGTCCGCGATCCGGGCGTGAATCAGCCGCGCCCCGGCATCGCTTTGCCCCGGCAGCCCGCGCTCCTCCACTTCAAGCGGCAGCTTCGAGGCGATTGCCACGCCGTTCCAGCCCTTCTGCCCGTGCGTCGCCACTTGGTAGCCGCACTCTTCGAACGCCGCATGGGGGAACTCGTCGTCGGTGACCTTGAGCTCCTGCATTCCCAGCACGTCCGGCGCTCGGCTGCGCAGCCAATGCAGGATGAAGTCGAGCCGCGCGCGCAGCCCGTTGACGTTCCAAGTGGCGATGCGCACGTTGCAGGCCGCCTACGCGCCGTCCTTCTTGTAGAAGATCGACACGCCGATCAGGCCGCCGATGGCGCCGAAGATGACGAACAGGATCGCCGACCCGACGAGACCGATCAGCACCGAGCCGACCGACAGGCCGCTGATGCCCAACAGATCCATGGCGAGGGGCGGCAGTTCGACGCCAGCCTCTGCCAGCTGTTGCCGCGTCGTCTGCACTTGCTCTTCGCCGACGCCCATGGCGCGCAGAAGCGTGCCGACCACCGTTTGCGCCACGGCCCCGAACAGGCCGGTGAGCATGCCGAGGACCGCGCCGTCGCCGGAGGGCCTGGCGTCCGGGCGCGGAATGTCCTTCAGGTAGAGATAGACGGCCAGCACGCCGCCGCCGATGTAGAGGGCGCAGCACAGCGCGTTCACGTACGACACGATGGGCACGACGGCCAACGCGCCGAAGACGATGCCGGCGATGAGCGCTGGTTTCACTTTCGGATTGTTCATGAGTTCCCTTCCCCAAGTTGCTTGTGTATTTCGTTGTTGGCCGTTGCAGGGCGCGGCAGCGCGAGCAGCGCCAGCAGGGCGACGGGAAATCCCGCGAGCAGCCCCGTTGCGAACCGCGACGCCGGCGTGTTCGGCGCCGCCCAGTCGATGCCGAGCGGCAGCATGAACGCCAGCACCCAGCGTGGATTCGCCGCCAGCCATGCCCCGGTGCGCCGCAGGTGCGGCCAGACCAGCACGCCAAGCGCGAATCCTGCGCCCAGGCCGGTGCAGCGCTGGCACACCGCAAACGGCTCGCCGAGCAGGTGGAAGCTGCGCTCCGCAAGCTGATGGCAGATCGGATGCGCGAACCACCGCAGCACCGCGCCGTAGGGCGAACCCGCCGCAGCCAGCACGGCCGGCGCGACGATCAGCCCCAAGGCGACGATGCTGGCGAAGCACAGCGCCGTTCGTCCGGCGCCGCCGAGCGCCGGTGCTCCGAGCAATGGCGCGTCTTGTGCCGAGTGTGCTGATGCGCGGGTCACGGGCGAGAGTGTATGGGCATTTGCGGCGTCGGGAAAAGCGCGGCTCGCTCAAGCGCTGGCGTTCGGCGACCGCGCCGCAGGTGCTGGTCGAAGAACCAGCGCAGTTCCCCGGCCAGCCGCGTCGTCTCCGGCGATGCCTGGTACGCGAAGGCGTGCGGCAGTCCCGGATAGAAGAGGTAGCGCAGCGTCCCACCGGTGCGCTGGTACTGCCGCACGAGGTTGAGCGTCATCTCGCGCGGCACGTTGGCGTCTTCGCCCGGCTGCACCAGCAGCAGCGGTGGCAGCGACTGCGCTTCGTCGCGCGCGAGCGCCTTCTGCACGCTCGCGTCCTGCATGTGCTGCTCGTCGCGGTAGTAGCGCAGGTGCGCGGCGACCAATTCGTCGCGCCCGCTCTTCATGGCGTAGCGAAACCGAACCAATGGGTCGGAGACCGGCCACAGCGCCGCGACGCACGAGACGGCGGCGGAGACGTCGGCTTCGCCGAGCGATTCCGCGACGAAGAAGGGCGTGCCGCGATGCGCCGGCGCATCCGGCTGAATCGCGCTCAACAGCGCAAGGTGGCCGCCCGAGGAACTGCCGACCAAGCCGATGGCGTCGGCGTCGATGGCGAGCGCCTCCGCGTTCGCCCGCACATGGCGGATGCCCGCCACGATGTCGCGCACGGCGCACGGGTGCTTGCCGTTGCGCCCGTCGCGGAAGTCCAGCGAGAAGACCGCATAGCCAGCCGCGGCCAGCAAGTCGCAGAGCACGGCTGGCGTGTGCCGGTCGTTGGCGCTCCAGGCGCCGCCATGCACCATGACGACGGCCTTGCCGGCGCGTACGGCGGCGTCATTGGCCAGATGGTGCTCCGCGCAGAGGTCTTGGCCGTCGGCGCGGCCGTAGACCAGCGCGCGCCGCGAAACCCCGGCCAGCGGCGCCGTCGGCTCAGGCGGCAACGCTTGCTTCGCCCACCAGCACGACGGTGTCGTCGGATTTGGCGATCCACACGAACGCGCCCTGGCGTTCCCCGTTGCCGGGCGCTTCCGCCGTGTCGGCGACCACGCCGGTGGCCACGCCATGCACGGTCAGCGTGTCGTTCGGCCAAGTGGGATTGGTGAACTTCACGTTCAAGCGCCCGCTGCGCCACCAGGCGTCGCCGAAGCGTTCCTCCAGAATGTGCGCGGCGTAGGCGAGGGTCATGCGCCCGCCGACCACCACGTCTTGAAAGCCGAGCTCGGCCGACGCTGCCTTGTCCGTGTGGTAGTTGGCGTCGCCGTGGAAGTACTCGCCGCACATCTCCAAGGTGATGGTGCGCGACAGGCCGCCGAAGCGCTCGCCCGGCGGCACGTCGAACTTGCGCGCCCCCGGCTTGCGGTTCGGATCCCGGAACGCCACCGTGCCGCCGGCCGGCTTCTCGCGCAGAAAGCTCTGGTGGTGGTGCGTGCGCACCACGACGGCGCCGGCGGCGTCCTTCACGTCCACTTCGTAGTACACCACCGAGCGGTCCCGATGCGCGTAGATGTCGCGGATGCGCCCGCTCGCGGCATAGGTGCCGCCAGCCTTCATGCTGCCGAAGCACTCCCACCCCTGGCGCATCCACAGGTGGCCGACGTGGTTGGGAAACGCGATTTCGTTGAAGTAGCCGTTCTCGGCGTCGCTCGCCACCGTCGTCGGCACCAGGCCGTCCGTCCTCGGCGCGAGCTTCAAGCCGTTGTAGTAGTCCGCCAGCGCACCCTCGGTCACCACGTAGGCGCGCTCGCTCAGCAGCTTGCCAGCCACCGGGCCAGCGTCGGATTCGTTCATGGGTCGCTCCTCTTGTCTGTCGTCCAAGAGCGTAGCGAAGTCCACGCGGCAGGTCACTTGCGATCCGTCCAGCTTGTGCATGCCGGCGCGACCTCGCCGCAGCATCATGTACGATACGCGGCCAGAACGAGCCCCGGCGGCATGCGGGAACCTGCGAAGCCGCCTTGGGACACTGGTGCCATGAACTCGCGCCGCTTGAACGAAGGTGCCAGCGTCTGACGGAACTCAGGTCGCGGTGGTTCGGCGAGGCCAATCGGCACCTTGGCCGCGGGCGGAATAGCACGAGGCAATGAACGAACTCAGGAGATTCACCTCGCAAGAGAAAGCGACGTACCTCGGCACCATGATCCAATCGTGGATGGAGGAAGACGACGCTGGGGAGCAGCGAGACACGATCGAGCATCTCATCCACGCTTTGGACGAGTACCGGTTGTCGAATCGCAAGCTCTTCCCAGAGGAGTTGAAGGGCAAGAGCTGGTGAGCCCGACAATGCCCAGCACGAGCATCTCGCGGCGCGAAGTTCAGCCTGATTCCCTGCCCGGTGCGCCGTCGCGCGCCGGGGCTGAGGCTGTCTTGGAAGGGCTGTCTGAAGCCAGCATGCTCGTTGCGCTGGTGTATGGCGCGGTGGCGCCGTGTGCGCTTGGCATTACGAAAGCCGTGCGGATTCTGGCCAAGGCGGATGCCAGAGTGGATGGCCGCCGCCTCGACGCGCCACGGGTTCGGGAGTGCTATGCCGAGCTCGAAGCGGCCGGCGTGGTGGTTCAGGCCGCCGAGGGCGGTCGGTGCGCGGTGCCCGATTTCGCCTTGCCGCTGACGCGGCTCGCCCACGCGAGCGGCTGCCTTGTGGCGTTCGTCGATGCCTATCGTTCGTTGCGCTCGAGTCACTGGTACGACCCGGCCGAGGACGACATGACTTTGCGCACGGCGATGGTGGCCGGCGACATGGACGTCGTGGAGGCGGTGTTCATGGATCCGCGAGCGGTCGTCGACTGGCGCTTTCTCGCCGAGCCGTTGGCGGTCGATCTGCTCGACGCGCTGCCCGAGGCGCTGCGCCAGACCGCTCTCGACGGCTGCTTGAACCACGTGGTCGAGACGGCGGCGCCGGCGGAAGCGGTCCTCGAAGCATGTTGGAGCAAGTCCGATGCGCCGTGGCGCCATGCGCCGGACATCGCCTTCGTGCGCGTGCTGCAGGGGCGTTTCGACGATGCCAACGCCGTCTTTGCGGCGCTGCCGCCCGATGCCCCGGGCGCGCGCAGCGCTGCTGCAGCGACGCGGGCGTTGATCGCCCTGCTGCGGGATCAGGACGAAGAAGCCTGGCGCGCTTTGGAGGAGACGCTTGACGCCGAGCGCGCCGGCACGCGCAAGCGCATGCCGCTGCCCAAGTGGCGCGCCTTCGCTTTGGCGCTGCTCGCCCTCGTGCGGATCGACACGCCGATTGCCCAGGATCTGCTGGAGCGCGTACTGCGCAGCGCTGGCCCGCCCCAGCGTCGGCCGGCCATGCTGGGGTTCGTCGCCAATGCCGCCAAGGCGAAGGCTGGCGGCGGCATCTTCGGGCGACGGCCGGGCCGCGCCACACTGGATGCGCTGCTCGACGGCTTGACGAGCTGCTGGCTCGACGACTTCCACCCGGCGCCGGAGCGGCGGCGCGACTTGCTGCGCGAACTGCGCGACCGCGCTGCCGCGAACGGCTTCGCCTGGCTTGCCGCGGAATGCAACGAAGTACTGCGCTGCTACGCGGTTCGCCACGAGAACCAGGAAGCGCCGCCGAGCGACGAACACGCGCGGCTTGGCACGACGACGCTCGCGGGCCTCGCGGCACCGGTGCCGGACTGGGAGTATTCCCTCAAGGCGCTGGAGCGCGTCGCCCATGTCGCCACGAACCGTGCCAAGAGCAGCACCTCGGCCCCCCAGCGCAAGACGCGGCTGGCCTGGCTGCTGGACATCGGCGATTACTCGCTGCTCCTCGAAGCGCGCGAACAGCGCCAGAACAAGAACGGCAGCTGGGGCAAGGGGCGTCGAATCGGGCTGCGCCGCCTCGCGACCGAGGCCGCCACGATGGACTTCCTGCTGCCCCAGGATCGCGCCGCCATCGCCGCCATGTCTTCGCGGCGCTACTACGACGGCGGCCAGGATTTCTACCTCGGCTCGCCCAGCCTCTATGCGCTGGCCGGCCATCCCCATGTCGTCAACGCCGAGGGCGAATCGGTGGACGTGGTGCGGCGCCCGCCGGAACTGGTGGTGGACGAATCCGACGACGGCAGCATGGTCGTGCAGCTGCGTCCTTTTCCCCTCGGCGAGACCGAGTACCACGCGGCGCTGGCGTCGTCGCGGCGCTGCGAGGTGACGCGCTTCGAGCCGACCCATGCGCAGCTGCTCGAAGTCGTGCCGGAGGAGGGCCTCACGCTGCCAATCGCCGCCAAGCCGCGACTGCTGGAAGCGGTGGCGTCCCTGGCGTCGGACGTGCGCGTGCAGAGCGCCGAGACCGACCGCGCCACCCCGCAAGTGGACGCGGACCCCGATCCCTGGGTGCAGCTGGAGCCCCTCGACGCCGGGCTGACCGTCGCGCTCGTCGTCGAACCCATTGCGGATTCCGGCATCGGCTTCGAGCCCGGCCTCGGCGGCAGCGTCGTGTTCGCCAATCGGGACGGCGAGCGCGTGCAGGCCAAGCGCGACTTGGATGCCGAACGGCAAGCGGTCGATGCGCTGGCGGCGGCGTGCCCGGAGCTTGCCGTGCGCCCCACCGAGTTCGCGCCGCTGGCGCTGCCGGAACCAACGCAGTGCCTTGAACTGCTGGAACGGCTCGAGAGCGCGAATGCCCGCTGCAAGTGGCCCAAGGGCCAGCCGTTTCGGATCGTCGCCAACACGCCGTCGCTGGTGCTCGCGGTGCGCCCGGCGCAGCAGTGGCTGCAGGCATCCGGGCAGCTGGCCGTGGACGAGGAACGAGTGCTCGATCTGCAGCGGCTGTTCGAGCTGCTCGAGACGAATCCGCAGTCGCGCTTCCTGGAGCTCGGCGACGGCGAGTTCCTCGCCTTGAGCAACGCCTTCCGTCGGCAGTTGGACGACCTCTCGAGCCTCTCCACGCCGGCGGCGGAAGGCGAGGTGCGCCTGCACCGCCTGGCGGCGCTCGCCATCGAGGACTTGCTGGACGGCGCCGACCTCGACGCCGACGACGGCTGGCGCGACTTGCAGCGGCGGTTGCGCGAGGCCGAATCCTTCGAGCCCGCCGTGCCCAGCACGCTGCAGGCGGAACTGCGCCCCTACCAAGTGGAGGGCTATCGCTGGCTGGCGCGGCTGAGCAAGTGGGGCGCTGGCGCCTGCCTTGCCGACGACATGGGCCTCGGCAAGACGGTGCAGACCCTCGCCGTGCTTCTCGACCGCGCGCCGGAAGGCCCGGCGCTGGTGGTGGCGCCGACCTCGGTGGTGGCGAACTGGCGCGAGGAGGCGCGCCGCTTCGCGCCGACGCTCAACGTGAAGGTCTACGCCGGCGCGGCCGGTTCGCGCACCGACATGCTGTCGAGCGCAGCGCCCTTCGATCTGTTCGTGACCACCTACGGCGTGCTGCAGAACGACATCGACGACCTCGCCGCGGTGCCTTGGCACAGCGCGGTTCTGGACGAAGCTCAAGCGATCAAGAATCCTGCCGCCAAGCGCACCCGCGCCGCCCGCCGCCTGCCAGCGGACTTCCGCGTGGTCACCACCGGAACGCCGATACAGAACAACCTCTTCGATCTGCACTCGCTTTTCAACTTCCTCAACCCGGGCCTGCTCGGCAGCCTGGAACGGTTCCGCAACAACTTCGCGCTGCCCATTGAGCGCGACGAGGACGCCGATGCGCAAAGCCGGCTGCGCCGCGTGATCGCCCCCTTCGTGCTGCGCCGGCTGAAGGCCAACGTGCTGGACGATCTGCCGGAGCGCACGGAAATCACACTGCACGTGGCGATGTCCGAAGAGGAAGCCTCGCTCTACGAAGCGCTGCGGCGCAAGGCCGTGGAGGATCTCGAAGCCGCCCGCCTGGACGCGCCGGAGCTGGGCGAAGGCGCCCGACGGGTGCAGGTGCTGGCGCATCTGACGAAGCTGCGCCTCGCCTGCTGCAATCCGCGCCTGGTGCTCGACGGCGGCCGTCCGCCCAAAAGCTCCAAGCTCGCCACCTTCGCCGCCACGCTGGAGGAACTGCTCGCCGGCCGCCACAAGGTGCTCGTGTTCTCGCAGTTCGTCATGCACTTGAAGCTGGTGGAGGAACACCTGCAGGCGGCCGGCGTGAACTACCAGTACCTGGACGGCTCCACCCCGGCCAAGGCGCGCGCCGAGCGCATCGCCGCGTTCCAGGCGGGGGAGGGCGACGTCTTCCTGATCTCCCTGAAGGCCGGCGGCGTGGGCCTCAACCTGACCGCCGCGGACTACGTGATCCACATGGACCCCTGGTGGAATCCGGCGGTGGAGGATCAAGCCTCGGACCGCGCCCACCGCATCGGCCAGACCCGCCCGGTGACGATCTACCGCCTCGTCACCGAAGGCACCATCGAAGAACAGATCGTCGAACTGCACCACCACAAGCGGGATTTGGCGGAGCAGCTGCTCGAAGGCACGGACGCAACGGGGCGGCTGGATGCGGAGCAGCTGCTGGAGTTGCTGCGGCAGCCGTTGGGGGGGTGAGCTCGATGGAGCAGAGTCGTGCGGACGAGAGGAGAGGTGGAATGACAGGGCATGGAATGGATGTGCGCTACGATCCGGTCCGTGGCAAGCCCATGTCTGCCAAGACCGGTGCGGACGCCTAAGCGTGCGCTTGGTACTCGACACCAACGTCGTGGTCGCGGCGTTGCGCAGTCCAATGGGAGCGTCGGCGGCTCTGCTGAACCGCGCTTTCGGCGGCGACTTCACGATGCTGATCTCCGTTGCATTGGTGCTAGAGTGCGAGGCCGTGTGCGGTCAAGCGGCGCAACGTGCGGTCTCCGGGCTGGGCCGCGATGATGTGAAGACGTTCATCACGGCACTGTGTCGCGTTGGAGAGCATGTGAACGTCTGGTTCTTGTGGCGGCCGCTTCTTCGTGACCCGGCGGACGAAATGGTGTTGGAAGCAGCGATCAACGGGCGAGCGGATGCGCTGGTGACGTTCAACTGGCGCGACTTCGGCGATGAGCCGAGTCGATTCGGGGTCGTGGTGTTGTCGCCACAGGAAGTCTTGAGGAGGATTTAGAATCATGAAGCAAACTGCCACCTACTCGTTGCGGCTGCCGGTGTCGTTGAAGGCGGCTCTTGCAGAGATCAGCAAGGAAGACGGCACGAGTATCAACCAGTTCATCGCAACGGCTGTAGCGGAGAAGATTTGTGCAATGAAGACGGCCGAGTTCTTTGCGGCGAGGGCCGCCGACGCCGATGTTCATGCAGCGCTGAACATCCTCAACCGGCAAGGAGGACAAGCGCCGGAACCCTATGACCGCATGGAGTAGAGCGGATCTACGACCGGGGCGCATCAGTCGCCGGTCTCTTCCCGCAGCCTGTCGATCATTTCGTTGGTGACCACACCGTCGCCGCGCTTCGGCATCGGCCAGAAGCCGAGCGGCGGCGTCTCCGCCCAGGCCGCCGACAGCACTTCGGCCTGCTCCAATACCGTTTCCGCCGCCTTCTCGCGCTTGTCCGGCGGGTAGCCGTGCTTGTTCAGGACGCGCTTCACGGCGGCGCGCAGCTTGGCGCGAACGCTTTCGCGCTTCGTCCAGTCGATGGTGACGTTCGCGTACACGGTGCGCACCAGCTCCCAGGCGATCAGGCGCAGCGTCTCGTCGCCGAGCACCTGCACGGCGCTGTCGCTGGTCTCCAAGGCGTCGTAGAAGGCGAGCTCGTCGCCGCTTAAGCCCAGCGCTTCGCCGCGTTCCTTGGCCGTGCGCATGTCGCGGGCGAGCGCGATGAGTTCCTCGATCACCTGGGCCGCTTCCACGGCGCGGTTCTGATATCGGCGCAGCGTGTTCTCCAGCATCTCGGCGAAAGAGCGCGCCTGCACGACGTTCTCCCGCCGGCGGGTGGCGATCTCGCCCTGCAACAGCTTGCGCAGCAGTTCCACGGCGACGTTGCGGTGTTCCATGCCGCGCACCTCGGCCAGGAACTCGTCCGAAAGGATGGAGACGTCCGGCTTCGGCAGGCCTGCGGCGGCGAAGATGTCCGTGACGCCTTCGGGCGCGACGGCGCGGTCGATGATCTGGCGCACGGCGTGGTCCAGCTCTTCGTCCGGGCGCGCCTCGCCGGCCGAACGCTTGGCGAGCGCCGCCTGCACGGTTTGGAAGAACGCCACGTCGTCGCCCAGCGCCAGTGCTTCCTCTCGCGGCACCGCCAACGCGAAGGCTTGCGAAAGTTCGCGCACGGCCTTCACGCAGCGCTCTCTGCCGTCTTTCTGCGCCAGGACGTGTTCTTGCGCCGCCGGCAGCAAGGCCAGCCGTTGCGCGGGCTTGCCGCTCGTCCAACTGCGCCAGTCGAAGCCGTGGAACAGCGCGCGGCAGATCTCGTGCTTCTCCTGCAGCACCGCCACGGCTTCGTTCTGATCCAGCGCCGCGCACCCCTCGCCGCCGCTTTCCGTGTAGGTGGAGAGCGCTTGCTTCAGTTCGTTCGCCAAGCCCAGATAGTCGACGACCAAGCCGCCGGGCTTGTCCTTGAACACGCGGTTGACGCGGGCGATGGCCTGCATCAGCGCGTGACCGCGCATGGGTTTGTCCACGTACATGGTGTGCAGGCTGGGCGCGTCGAAGCCGGTGAGCCACATGTCGCGCACGATGGCGATTTGGAAGGCGTCCTCCGGGTTGCGGAAGCGGCGGGCCAATGCCTCGCGGCGGGCCTTGTTGCGGATGTGCGGCTGCCAGTCGGGTGGGTCTGAAGCCGCACCCGTCATCACGACCTTCATCGCGCCCTTGGCGTCGTCTTCATGCAGCCAGTCCGGGCGCAGCGTCGCCAACTGCCGGTAGACGTCGACACAGATGCGGCGGCTCATGCAGACGATCATGGCCTTGCCGGCCAGCACTTCGGTACGCTGCTCGAAGTGCTCCACGATGTCCTTGGCGATCAGTTCCAGCCGCGGTTCGGCACCGACCACGGCCTCCAACTGCGCCCACTTCGTCTTCAGCCTCTCCCTGCGGGCCACTTCCTCGCCTTCCGTGGCTTCGTCGAAATCGGGATCGATGCGCGGCTTTTCGCGCTCGTCCAAGGAGAGCTTGGCGAGGCGGTTCTCGTAGTAGATCTGCACCGTGGCGTTGTCTTCCACGGCGCGTTGGATGTCGTAGATGCTGATGTAGTCGCCGAAGACGTTGCGCGTGTTGGCGTCGCTCTTCTCCACCGGCGTGCCAGTGAAGCCGACGAAGGACGCCCTCGGCAGCGCGTCGCGCATGTGGCGGGCGAAGCCGTCGATGAAGTCGTACTGGCTCCGATGGGCTTCGTCGGCGATCACCACGATGTTGCCGCGTTCGGAGAGCACCGGGTGCCGGTCGCCTCTCTCTTCGGGGAAGAACTTCTGAATGGTAGTGAACACCACGCCGCCGGACTGCACCGCGAGTTTCTTGCGGAGATCGGCGCGGCTCGCCGCTTGCACTGGCGGCTGCCGCAGAACGTCCTGGCAGCGAGCGAAGGTGTTGAACAGCTGATCGTCCAAGTCGTTGCGGTCCGTGAGCACGACGATGGTGGGGTTCTCCATCGCCGGCTCGCGCACGATGGCGCCGGCGTAGAAGGCCATCGTCAGGCTCTTGCCAGCGCCTTGGGTGTGCCAGACGACGCCGATGCGCCGATCGCCGGGGCTGCCGCCGGTGCGCCGCACGGTCTGGTAGCGACCAGGACCGCCCGTTATCTCCGGCGGCCCATCGCCTCTGGCCCTGGCGCGGCGCGTTTCGGTGACGCCTTGCCGAACCGCATGGAACTGATGGTAGCCCGCCATTTTCTTGACCAGCTGCCCGCCGCCGTCGTCCTCGAAGACGATGAAGCCGCGCAGCAAGGCCAGCAGCCGTTCGCGCTCGCAAACGCCCTGCAACAGCACCTGCAATTCGGGCAGCTTGGCGTCGGCCAATTCTTCGCCTTCGATGGTCCGCCACGGCTTGAACCACTCGCGCCCGGCGGTGAGCGTGCCGATGCGGGCCGCGAGACCATCCGACACGATCAGCGCCCCGTTCATGGCGAACAAGCCGGACAGCGCCGCCTTGTAGGTTTGCAGTTGCTGCCACGCCGTCCAAATCGTCGCGTCTTCGCTGGCGGCGCTTTTCAGTTCGATGACGACGAGGGGCAGGCCGTTCACGAACAGCACGATGTCCGCCCGGCGCTCTCGCTTGTTCTCCACCACCGTGAACTGATTGACCGCCAGCCAGTCGTTGTTGGCGGCGGCGTCGAAGTCGACGACTTGCACTTGCGCGCCCCGAACCGTTCCCTCGGCCGCTCGGTATTCGACACCGACGCCATCGACAAGCAGACGATGGAAGGCGCGGTTGCGCAACTCAAGCGTGGCGCCCTCCGGTTGCACGAGCTTGCGGTAGGCGTCTTCGAGTGCCGCGGCGGGAATATCTGGATTGAGTCGTTCGAAGGCGCTCCGCAGGCGGTTGGGCAGGAACGCTTGTGCGTAGTCGACGCGTTCCGCCGCTGGTGCGTCCGGCGCGACGTCCCGGCCGTTGGCCGTTGCCCAGCCGATGCCGCCGAGCCAATCAAGGGCAGCCTGTTCGACGGTGGCTTCGGACGCGCCGTTCATGTGGCGGCCTCGACCAGCTTCTCGGCTTCGTCAATGCGAATCTTGCCTGAGATGAGCCTGGAGAGGAGCATGTCCCGCATGTCGGCTAGCCTGCCGGACTCTACTCTCGCCGCAATGCAGCGCTTGTGAATCGCTCCACACACGCGATTGGTCGTCTCCATGAAGTCGTCATTTGGCAACACACACTGAGCGTCTTGCAGATGATGCCGCCTGATGTGGCCCATCGTAGTTGCCTTGTCCGCGGCGATGAATTGAAACTCCGACATGTGTCGACTCAACCAACCGAAAACAAGCCAATCGGGAAGGTCGCTCGACGTTACCTTGAAAAGATGCTGGTTCAGAGCGGCTCGACCACCGCACCAGATCTTTGCCATCAAGCTACCAGACCAAGAGAAGATCAAGTCGCCGTTTTCGACGATGCATTCGGAGGGAATGTCCGCAGAGGCATACTCCTTGCCACCAGTCGTTCCCTTGCGGAGCTCGGCGATCTTGAGGACTGGCAAGCGTTCCTCACCCTCTAATGGGCGATACTTCTGTAGTGCGAGGCCGTTCTGGAAGTGCGCGATTTCGTCCAGTGATCTAACGGACCAACCATCTGGCAAATCGGTGTCAGCAGGAACGGCAAACCATGAGTTGAAAAGTGCAATGGACGCTTGTTCCAGAGTCTCCACCATGCGATGGTTCAGTGCGATCTTGTCGTCCAGTGCGCCAAGAACGTGCGCGATGGCACACTGCTCGGCCATCGGTGGATGATGTACGACGTAACGAGCCACATGCTCCCATTTTGCCCGCGGCATTCGCGTTCCTTCCGACCCTTGGCTAGCGAAATCCACAAACGCCTCGGATGCCATCAAGTAGAAGAGGAAGCCCGCATCAATGCCCACTTTCGGCCGAACTACCCAAATATCTGTCGAGCAGATTCCATCAAAATCTGGCCGCACGACCTTGCGGAAATACGGCCTGAGCTTCCCAAACAGGATATCGCCGGCACGAAAAGCGGTCTTGGTGCTCTCCACATCCGACGCCGTGCCGTTGCCAAGCAGCGACAGCGTGCCTTGGCCGATGTGCTCCAACCCGATGTACGGCATGTCTCCACAGCTCGCTGGGTCGACTTTGTCGCCAACCAACAACGCGCAGTCGCCAAATGCTGTCTGCGACCAATCGACACCAGCGGCCATCGGCAGCCTGACGCAGCTGGGCTCGATGAGCTTGCGGAACGCGGGTGAGGTGGCGTGCCAGTCCACGACATCGACGCGCATCGGCAAGTCGGATTCCTCAAATGCCTCGTTGAGTCGAGAGAGCGTGGCGCCGGCAACCTCCGACTGGCCGAGGACAAGCAAGTCCAGATCGGAGTAGTCCGTCGCCGTCCAAGTGGCCCGGGAGCCGAAGGCCTTGACTTCGCAGCCCGGCACATGCTCGTCGAGAATTTGCTTGACGGTCTCGAGGTGATGGGGGCTCAAATCAATCATTCCGCGCTTCCAATGCGGCCAACAGCCGCTCTGCGTCGCCGGCGAAGTCCAAAGTCGCCTGGTACACGCGCAGCGCTCGCGGACCATCGTAGATGTGCGACGTTGCGTTCCTTGCCTTGTGGTGGCGCTGCCAAGCTTCGACGTCGGCGATGAGGCCGTGTTCGGCGGCCAGCCGGTACAGCTGTTTCTTGGCGATGCCATTGGCGATGCCAGGCGTGACGTTGACGTTCAGCCACCGCTGAATGAGCTTCCACGAGATTTCGTACGCCACTTCGAAGTGCTGGATGACCCCGGCGCGGATTCCGATGCGTTCGATTTCGCTGAGCTGCGCCATGCGGTCGGCATCTTCGCTGATCCGCAACAGTTCGCGCAGTGCGCCAGTGGCGCTGCGAAGGTTGTCTAGGTGCAGGGGCATGGATCCGGCCCAGTGGTGACGCACCGGGGGAGCAGCTTGAGCACCATCCGGCGGAGGCGGGCTGCGAGGTCGACGGCGGCGGCTATTGCCACGTCTTGCCGCTCATGGTCTCGTAGAGATCGATGGCATCGCGCACGAAGTCAGCCGCCACGTCAAGAACCGCTTGCGCCTTCGTGCCATCGTAGTCGTCGCTGGCGTCGATGCGCGTCTGGGCGTACATCAGCCACTGATCGACGGGCGCATGGAACAGGCTGTTCTGACCAGCCAGCCTGAAGATCGGCTTGGGGCCGTTGGGTACGTGGGCAAGCCCGATCCGGTAGACGAGGTAGCGCCTCAGCACCTTCCACAGGCAGTCGTAGCAGCGCTTGAAACGCCGGACGACGGATTCGGCAACCGCCTCCTCATGGATTTGGGGCAGGGCGATGTCCGGACTGCAAAAAATGGCGTATCGTTCCTCAAGCCGCGCCAGCGACAGGCGAAACCTGCCGTAGTCGAGCTCGGGGAGGAGCGCATCCTTACGCATCGTCGCTCCTCGGCCTTGTTGGAAACCGAAGTGTCGAAAGCCAGCGCCGGCCTTCATGCTGCCAGTTCCTCACGGGCCCCGTCACGTGCGGACCATGGCAGGGGATTGACGCCATAGCTGCGAACTGCACCAAGCACGTTGGCAGGAACTTGCTGCTCGGCATCGTTTAGTATGGCGTAGGCGCGGCTGTCCGGAGACCGCACGTCTTTGGTGTCTATCCAGGAGAACGCCACCACTTGCGCCGTGTCGCGTCGAGGTCGATTGACGGTGCGAAGAACGCGCTCTGGTTGCTGCTTGGATTTCGGGATGACGAAGTCGAACCTGTGATCAAACCCACTCTTGCCGGCAAACTTGATGTTTGGCGTATAGCGAATGTTCGAACTGTCGAGCCATTCCACGACATCCTCGTAGAACAGGCTGGCAACGGAGGGGGTGTTCAGATAGAACAGATCGCCCACAGAGAGCATCGCCTGTACTAGGTTGTGCTTGCGTAGGGAAAAGTCGGTCGGCGATGCCGTCACACTGAGGCGCGTGTCTTCAAGCCGCACGCCGAATCCGGCGAGCGTCGAGTTCAGCATCGCCTTTCGCTTCGGACTGTCGATATTGCAGCCAGATTGCTCAAGGTCGTCGAGGACGTAGCCATCGTCTGTCAACAACCAGCCGCCTTCGCTGCGACCAGCGTAGATCTGCAGAAAGTCGTTGTGGTGGTCCAGATAGGGCGTCGTGATCTCGACCCAATCTTCAACTTCACGAAGGCTGGTTTGGTCCCGCAGCCAAGTCCAATATCGATCCATGAGGTTTTGTACTTCTTCGATCATGAAACAAGCACCAGTTGCACCGGTGGCGGCAACGTGACGTTGCAATAGTTCATGAAGTCCCGCAGCGCTTGCGCTGCGCTGTCAGGATTCGGGAACTCTTCCGGCGGGACGGGAATTGCCCAGCGGTCGTTGTAGCCTTCACGGTAGAGGTGGAGGTGCGGACACGGGATCACTTCATCATCCGGGTTCCGGTGGGGCGGGCCACCGACATCGAGCCGAGCAAGTACGAAGACTTGCCGTACGCGGTTCTGGTAGGTGCATTTGGCCAAATTGATCCTTCCGCGCCTTAGGTCAAGGAGGAACGACTCGCGGCCGTCCACGGACACCAGAGGGATGGTGACGCTGCCGCCACGGTGCGGAGCAGACCACACCTTGTCGTCGACGCGGTGCTTCTCCATGGCAAGGAGGCCGTCTGCTTCGGCTTGCGTCAACGCGATGTTGGCCATCAGATCCCAGCCCGTGACCGTTCAACTGTTGCAGTGCGTTGCCGCACCGTTGCCGCTCCTTGTTGCCGCAAGCCATTGACGTAGAACTCAATTGGCTCTTGGACCAGCCGCGGCCCGGCTTCCCTCGAGAAGCTCCTCGGCGATTTCTCGATGACCAAAGCGCAATTCATGCTGTCTGTTGCAGGATCAAGGCACCTTCCGTATTGTGATGCCCAACGCCCGCTGTGCCAAGCCCTCGGCGATGGCGGTGGGGCGCTGCGCCTTTTCGCTGCCGACCATACACCATCATCGACCACGGCGGTTCCACTGCCGGAAGGTAGCGCGAAGCGCATCGACGAAGCGGTGCAGGGAAGGGTCTGCGCGTGCAGCACGTTCGATGTCCATGTGCTGCACGATATTCTCGGCGAACTCGATGCCGCCCAGCCGGGGCACGACGCCGGTGGCGCGGACCGCCTCGAACAGTTGATGCTTGTAGCGGCCACGGTCGCACTTCTGGTCAGGCGCGTCGCAGCCCTTGTCAAACACGGCCTTGAATGCGGCGCCGTCGAGCAGAAGCCACCGCTCTATGTGGGGGTCGGGAACGGCGAGAACCACTGGCGAGACCGCAGCCGACGTATCGATGTCTCTGATGCGCTGCTGCAATCCGCTGCAGTTGGCGTCCGTCGCCACCACGATCAAGTCCGGGCGTCCGCCATGCTTTGCCAAGTCGTCCAGATAACGCCTCAGTTCCCGGACAACCCTACCGTGACCGCGAATCGCGCTGCGCCAATCGAGCCGGACGGCGATGCCGCTCTCGTTCGCCAAGCGTTGCAGGAGTGCGCCAACCACCTGTCGATGCGCGTTGTCCTCCACGAACAACGCGATCTCACGCATCGAAGTCGCCGCGCAGGATGCGCTCAGAAACCGGCAGGGGCTCGCCTTCGTCATCTAGGCCCTCGTCGATGTCCGCTTTGCGTCCGAGTGCGCCCCAAGTCTTGAACGACGCCACTTGCGTTTCGCGGTTGGTGCGGCTTACCACGAACAGTGCGTCATCGGGCAGCCGATCCGGCAGGATTGGGGAGTGCGTGGTGACGATGTACTGCGTCTCTCCCGATTGCGAGCTCGTCTTCAGCAGGTCGGCAATGTGTTCGATGCGGCGCGGATGCACGCCGTTCTCGGGTTCCTCGAAGCCCACCAGCGAAGGGCTGTCTTCCGCACCCGACAACGCCAGCAGGCCCAGCAGCCGCAGCGTGCCTTCGGAGAGCACTCGCGCTGGAATGGCCACGCCGTTCTCGCGCAGGCGGAACTCCGCTTCGCCCAAGTCGTTCACGTTCGTCTCGATGCCGTCCACATCCGGCAGCAGCAGCCGCAACGCCCTTTCCAGCGCTTGGAACTGCCGCGGCTGGCGCGTTTTCAGCGTGACGAGGAAAGCAGCCAGGTCCTCGCCCATCGGGCCGACATGGCGCGCTTCCTTGATGGGCGTGGCTGCCCGCATGCGTTCCCGAGGCTCGAAGTAGAAGAATCGCCAGCTTTCCAGTTCGCGCCGCGCCGCTGTGAGGTGGGGGTAGTGGGGCGCGTAGTGGGGCATCGACAGGATGGTGCGGTCCAGATGGCGTTCGTAGTCGGTGGGGAACGATTGGCCTTCTCGGCGGAGGCGCACATGCTGGCCTTGCCGTTCGATGAACGGCGTGCGCCGGCGGGTGGGTTTGCCGTCTCTGGTCAGCGCAGCCAAGTATTCGTCGGTGGCGCGGAGCAGGCCCGAACTCGGCAACATCTCCACCTCCAAGCGATAGCGCAGGCGGCGTTCTCGCACGCGCGCTGGCACTGTGTCGGTGTTGCCGGTGCCAGCGGGCTGGCGCATCTCGAGTATTTCCCGGTCTATGGCCTTGGCGACGGCTTCGGAGATGTGCAGGTCCGCTTCGATGGAGAAGGCCAGCCGTTCCTGTTCGCGCAGGCTCTTGAGGCCGCCCGGCCCCATTGTGAAGGACTCGAGCGGTTTGCCCCGGCACGAGGGATCGAACGCCTCCTTCAGCGTCCCGCCGGTCGCCAACCGAGAGAGCAGTTGCACGGCGTCCAGGATGTTGCTCTTGCCAGCCGCGTTCGGCCCGAACAGCAACGTCAGAGGCTTCAGTTGCACGTCGAGGTCGCACAGCGATTTGTAGCCCTTGACGCGGATGCGGTTCAACATGGCTATCCCTTGCCGGCAAATCGGCTATTGGCAAAAGAATCATTGCCAATGGTTCTTTTGCGGTGCGGCGGGCGAGTGGTATGCGGGCGCGGCGACAAGGCTTCCGACCGGCCCTGAACGCTAGCTGCCGGCCAATTCCACATCCAAGACACGCGGGATTTGCGGCCCCTGTCGCAAATGCAGTTCAGCATGGCCTACCCCTTGCTCGCTTCCGGCCCGAAACCCAACGCCGCAAGATTCTTCGCAATCGCCGCGTCCAGCCGCCGCGCTTCCGCCCGCTGTTCGCGCCACTCGGTGGCGAGGCGCGTCATCTTCTCGTGGAACGGTTCGTCGTCTTCCGGCTGCGGGGCCATGCCGACGTAGCGGCCCGGGGTCAGGATGTGGTCGTGGGCGCGGATGTCGTCCAACGTCGCGCTCTTGCAGAAGCCTGGCACGTCTTCGTAGTCCGCATTTTCGCGCTTGCTGCGCCACGCATGGTAGACGCGGGCGATGCGGGCGATGTCGTCGTCGGTGAGTTCGCGGTGGGTGCGGTCCACCATCCTGCCCTCGCTGCGGGCGTCGATGAACAGCACCTCGCCGCGTCGGTCGCGGAACTTGCCGTTGCCGCGGTTGCGGGCAAGAAACCACAGGCAGACGGGAATCTGCGTGGAGTAGAAGAGCTGGCCGGGCAGGGCGATCATGCAGTCCACGAGGTTCGCTTCGATCAGGTTCCTGCGAATCTCGCCCTCGCCAGCGGCTTGGGACGACATCGAGCCGTTGGCCAGCACGAAACCGGCAACGCCGGTGGGCGCCAGGTGATGCACCATGTGCTGCACCCACGCGAAGTTGGCGTTGCGCTTGGGCGGCGCGCCGTAGGCCCAGCGCTTGTCGTCGGTCAGTTGTTCGGCGCCCCAGTCGGAGACGTTGAACGGCGGGTTGGCGAGGATGTAGTCCGCCTTCAAGTCCGGGTGGCGGTCGGCGTGGAAGGTGTCGCCCTCGGCGATCATGGAGGCGTCGATGCCGCGAATGGCAAGGTTCATCTTCGCCAAGCGCCAAGTGGTGTGGTTGGACTCCTGGCCGTAGACCGCGACGTCCGAGGAAGTTCGCCTCGGCTGCCTGCCGCCATTGCCGTTGCCGGTGGCGTGGGCGTCCACGAAGTCCATGGACTGCACGAACATGCCGGCCGAGCCGCAGCACGGGTCGTACACGCGCCCTTGGTAGGGTTCGAGCATCTCCACCAGCAGCCGCACCACGCAGCGGGCGGTGTAGAACTCGCCGCCGCGCTTGCCTTCGGCGCTGGCGAAAGAGCCGAGGAAGTACTCGTAGACGCGCCCCAGCACGTCGCGGGAGCGGGCATCGCCGTCGCCGACCTTGATGTTGCTTATCAAGTCGATGAGTTGGCCCAGGCGCCGCTTGTCCAAGGCCGGGCGGGCGTAGGTCTTCGGCAGCACTTCGCGCAGGCTCGGGTTGTCCTGCTCGACGGCCGCCATCGCAGCGTCCACGGCTTGGCCGATGGAAGGCTGCTTGGCGAGCGCTTGCAGAGCGGGCCAGCGCGCTTTCGGCGGCACCCAGAACACGTTGTCTCCGACGTAGAAGTCCGGGTCTTCGGGGTCCGCGCCCTCGTCGCGCTCGGCCACGAGTTGCGCGTGCCGCTCCTCGAAGGCGTCCGAGATGTACTTCAGGAAGACGAGGCCCAGCACCACATGCTTGTACTCCGCCGCATCCATGTTGCCGCGCAGCGCGTTGGCGGCAGCCCACAACTCGGTCTCGAAGCCCGTGCCGACGCCGCTCTCCTTTGCGGCGGGCGCAGCGGCGGCCTTGCGATTCTCCGGCTTCGCAGCCCCGCCAATGGCCTCCGCCGGCACTTTGCGCCTGCCGCCACGGTTGGTGCTCGGCGCCGGCGCGACGGCCTTCGCCTTGGCATCGCTGCGCAGCAACCGCGCCACGAGCTCGCGCTTGCGCCCTTTGGCATCCACCCTTTGCAGGGCGCACACGCCGCGCAAGTCGCCCACGCTCAACAGCCCCAGCAGCGCCTCCGGGGTGGCCCGGCGAGCGCGTCTGAGGCGGGCCTGCATGGCACTGGGAACGCGCTTGTCCACGCCCTCGGCCAGATCGAGGCGAACGAGCGCGGTCTTCAAGGCGTCCCGCCCCATTGTTTCCAAGATGGCGTGCTTGAGTTTCATGCGGTGCTGTCGGGGTTGCTGCTATCTCGGCGGGTCGAGCTTCTGCATGACGTGGCCTCGCGCCCGCTCGCTCACTGGCGTCGTCGGAAATAGCCTTTCGTAGAGCGCCAGCGCTTCTTCGCTCGTGATCTTCAGATGTTCCAACAGCGTGTCGATGTCGTCGAGGTCGGCTTCCCTGCCAGCCTGCATCTTCATCGCCAGCATGTGCTCGGCCGATGCGCCGGTCACGACCAAATGCGGCGAGTCGAACAGCACCTGCGCTCTCGAATCTTCTCCCAACGGCATGAACATCGTTGCAAGTTCGTTCAGCCAATTCTCCGGCAGCCCCTGCTCGCCGGCAACGCGCCGAACGGCTTCCATGACGCCCGCGTGCTCGGCGCCTTGGTTCCGAATGTAGGCGTCCACGTCCCGCGTCGTCCTGCCGCGCTCGAAGGCGAGCGTCATGGCAGCGCCGCCAACGACGTAGATGTGGCCACGGATTCGCTGCCTGCCCAGATGATCGGCTAGATCCTCGAAGAGCGCGGTCAGCCGGCCGTGGTCAAGGCGCCCAGGCATGGCGCTCCCCGCCACGGGCGTCGAGATCGCGCGGGTCCGGCAGCGCACCGTGGCGAATGAATGCGCCTGGGGCGAAGGCGAGGGACTCGTAGCGGATGAGGGGCAGGGTGGCGACGACCCACGGCTCGTCCAGAAAGCGCTCGGGTTCTTCCACCCAGGCTGGAATGGCTTGGCCGTGCAGCCTGGCCACATGCTCGACGGTTGCCGCGATCAGCGCGTCCCACCGGGTGCCGGTCAGGGTGGGCGCATTGGCGATGGCCTGGCGCTGCGCTGCTGGGCCGAGGCTGTGGAAGAGCCTTGGCAGTTCGTGGATGACCGCACGGTAGATGTCCGCCCGCTTCCACCCCTCGGCCACGGCGTCGCTGTAGTCCTGCAGCCGCAGATAGGATTGCGCTGGTTGCGTGGCCGCAGATGCGCCTTCGTCCGCGTCAATCCGCGTGTCCGCTCCGTTCACGCTCGCCAATCTCCTGCCCGGCAGACCGCTGGGCATCCTACCATCGCCCCATCGCCGGCCGAGTGGCCTGCCCTGCGGCTGTGGCGGATTCCTCTCGGCGCCGCCACTTGCGGTAGAGTAGCCGCTTGCCCTCAAGGAGCTTGCGCGATGATCGACGCCCACTATTGGCCCACGCCGAACGGCTGGAAACTCTCCATCATGCTGGAAGAGTGCGGTCTCGACTACCGCATCGTGCCGGTGGACATTGGCGGCGGCGACCAGTTCAAGCCGGAGTTCCTGCGCATCTCGCCGAACAACCGGATGCCGGCCATCGTCGATCACGAGCCCCTGGGCGGCGGCGAACCGCTGGCGCTCTTCGAGTCGGGCGCGATTCTGGAGTATCTGGCGGAGAAGACCGGCAAGTTCCTGCCCAAGGGGCCCCGGGAACGCTACCGCGCATTGCAGTGGGTGCATTGGCAGATGGCCAACCTCGGCCCGATGATGGGCAACGCCAACCATTTCAAGAACTACGGCAAGAACCTCACCGACGATCCCAAGCAGCTGGAATACGGCACCAAGCGCTTCGTGGGCGAAGTGGATCGGCTGTGCGGCGTGATGGACGCGCACTTCGCCGTGAACGAGTACCTTGCCGGCGACGAATACACCATTGCCGACATCATCACCTGGCCCTGGGCGTTCCTGTTGCGCCGTGTCGTGGACGATCAAGCCTGGGAGAAGTTCCCGAACGTGAAGCGCTGGGTCTACCAAGTCGGCGGGCGGCCGGCCGTGGACAAAGGGCGGCGCATCGGCGAGGAACTGGGCAGCCGCAAGCTCACCGACGAAGAGGAGAAAGCGCGGCGCGCGCTCCTGTTCAACCAGACCAACGACAAGGTGCGGGCGGCGCGGGAAGCCGCGGCACGGGCGGCGTCCTAAAATGGGCGCCGTCAACTACGCCGCAGCGGCCCTGCCGGTAGCGGAGGCGACCGCCGCTGCCCATCATGCGACGTACAAGGCGCTTGCGCAGCCCGGCGCGTGGTGGAGCGGCGCGGACCGCTTGGCGCTGGTGCGCGAGACCCGCGCCGCGCCGGACTGCGCGCTCTGCAAGGCGAAGGCGGAAGCGCTCTCACCGGACGCCGTGCAAGGCGAACACACGGCATACAGCGCGGAAACGCCGCTGGTGGCTGTCGAGGCCGTGCATGGCATCCGCAACGATTCCGGGCGGTTGAGCAGGCGCTGGTTCGACAACCTGATGGACATGGGGCTGCAAACCGAAGCCTACGTTGAACTGGCCAGCTTGGTGGCGAGCTCCGTCGTCGTGGACACCTTCGCCCAAGGCGTCGGCTTGGAACTGCCGGAACTGCCGCCGCCGGCGTCGGGCGAGCCGACCTTCGAGGCGTCCGAAGACGTGGTGGATGGCGGCGCATGGGTGCCCATCGCCCGCGAAGGCCATGCCAACATCCTGCGTTCGCTCGGCTTGGTGCCGACGGCAAGCGCGCTCTTCTTCGGCGCCTTCGGCACGTCCTACTTCATGCGCCCGAACGCCCGCTTCGCCATCGGCCGGCGGCAAGTGGAGCTGGTCGCCTCGAAGGTCTCCGCCGTCAACGAGTGCTTCTACTGAACAACGTCCCATGTGGTGGCGCTCCGTGAGAGCAGCACGAAATCGGGACAAGCGGCGGACTTGGGCGTGGTGACCGGACGTTCCGAAGGCGACGGCGGCGTTCCCCACGGTGCCTTCCTATTGGATTTGGCAGGTGCCGTGGCGCGCTGGCAGTGGGACGCGGTGGCGGAATTGCGCGAGGAAGGCAAAGAGCGCCTCGGCGCTCAGGAGACCAGCGACGCCATCCTCGTCGCCGCCGGCTTCAACGGCATCACCCGCGTGGCCGACGCCATCGGCATCCGCTTGGACGCCAGCACGGACGAAGCGTCAGTCGACCTGCGCCCGCAAATCGGCATCGACGCCTTCGCGCCGGCCAGCAAGTGGAGCGCTGCGGCGGGGTAGGGCAGGGGCAACAAGGACGACTGAGCGCTCGGCTCGCCGTCTAGCTCGGCAGTTCTGCGAACGCCTGCCGCGCCGTTGCCAAGTGCGCGTCGGCGTCGAGGCCGCCGCCGAGGGTGCGCAGGCACAGGTGGGTCAAGCCCTTGTCGCGCCAGCCGGCCACCCGCGTCTTCCATTCCCCTTGGCGCGGGCCGACCACGGCGACCCCGGCTTCCATGCCGATGCTTGCCGGGTCTCGATCAGCGGCTCGGGCCGTGCTGTCGATGTCGCTCTTCAAACCGTCGAACTGCTCCGGACTGCACAGCACGAACCAGCCGTCCGCTTGGCGGCCGATGCGTTTGCGGATGCGTGGCACGGGCATTCCCGCGGCGCCGATCCAGATCGGAATCTGCTGCGCCGGCAGGGGATCGATGCCAGCCCCCTGCACGGTGTCCCAGCGGCCCTCGAAATTCACCTCGGATTCGCCCCACAAGCGGCGCAGGAGGTCGATCTGCTCTTCGCAGCGCACGCCCCGGGTGTGGAAGTCCTCGCCGAGGGCCTGGTATTCGGCGGTGCTGCCGCCGACGCCGATGCCGAGGCGGACGCGCCCGCCCGACATCCGTTCCAAGGTCGCCAACTGCTTGGCGAGCAGCGCGGTCTGCCGCGCCGGGGCGATGACGACCGAGGGCACGAGTTCGATGCGCTGCGTCACCGCGGCGACGTAGGCGAGGATCATCAGCGGCTCGTGCAGGTGCCCGCTCTTCGGGCGCAGCACTTGATCCGGCACGCGCAAGTGCGTGTAGCCGACGTCGTCCGCCATCTGCGCGAACTCCCGGATGGCGCCGAGGTCGTCTTTCAATTCTCGAACGGGCAGCGAGATGCCGACTTTCACTGGTGGTCTCCTTGGGCGGTCAGGGCGGTTCGTTGTGGGGATGCTACCCGTTGCAGCCTTCGCCCGTCAGCAAGGCGGCGTAGGCCGGGCCTTGTTCGGCGCGCCCTCGGCGGTCGGCGACGAAGCGCGCGTGGGTTTCGGCATCGGCGACGGGATCGAGCTGGATGCCCCACAGCGGCACGATCTGGTTCGGCACCACCGAATAGCGGATGTCGATGACGTGATTCGCCTGCTGCGGATGCAGCGCCACGTAGCCGTCCGAGAACCAGCGGAAGCGTTCGACGTCGCGGGCCTGCTGGGAGTCTGCGTCCAGCCACGGCAGGTCGCGCCGGAGGTCGAGCGCCGCCACGCTCGCGCCTTCGCAGACCGCGCTCGCCGCACCCGTGCGAATCGCATCGACGTAGTAGCGTCCGTCGTGTTCGTAGACCACCTTCCACACCAGCAGATTGGCGAACCCCGCCTTCGCCGTCAGGCGCTCGGGCACATGGCCGCGCTGTTCCGCCAGCAGCCGGCCTGCGGCTTCCGCCCGCTGGTTCTGCACAACGCCGAAGAGCAGATAGCAGGCGGCCCACGCGATGCCAACGAGCGCCAGCCAGCGGCGTCGCGTGACGGCGGCGGCAACGACCGCGCCCAAGAGCGGCAGCGTGAACAGCGGATCGACCACCGAGATGTTGTTCCATGCCACGCGGTGCGACGAAAACGGCCAGAACAACTGTGTGCCGTAGGACGTGCAGGCGTCGAGCGCGCCGTGGGTCGCGTAGGCCAGCAGGCAGGCCAGATAGCACTCGCGCAAGGTCAGCCAACGGCGCAGTGGCCACGCCAGCAGCAGCGCGACGATGCCGGCGCCGATGGGAATGAAGACCAGCGCATGGGTGAACTGGCGATGGAACTCCAGAAACAGCAGCGTATCGACGGACGAGTTGATGAAGACGTCGAGATCCGGCGCCAGACCCGCCACGCACCCGGCAAACGCCGCCGCCCGCAGCTTCTCGGGCGTCGCCAGCGCCTGGGGAAGGACGGCGCCAATGGTGCCTTGGCTGATCGGGTCCATCGGCGGATGCTACCGGGGATTGCATCGCGAACACGGCGCGACGTCTGCCAACCGGCCTTGACGCGCCATCGCCGCGTTGAGCGGCGACCAACTGAGGTACTTGCGCCGATGGCAAGGCTCTCTGCGTGCCGCCTCTGATTGTTCGTGTACGCATGTACAGCTTGCGGTACGATGGCCGAACGCAACTTGAGTCGAGACGACGTTGTCCGAGCTCGCTAGAAACGCCGCGGCTTGCGCCGCGCCGGTCGTGCGGCTGCATCCCCGCGCACCGCCGCCGGCGAACTACTACGCCGAGAATCTGCTCGTCGTGGTCGACGCCGTACTCGAACGCTACGGCGACATTCTCAACGACGCGGAGCGCGCGTTCGGCTTGAAGCTGCGCGCGGCAAGCGAGCCGAGCCAGCGCCTCTTCGCGCGTCTGGTCGGTCGGCGCGCGCTGATTCGGGAAGACCATCTCGACTACGCGGAGGTGGGCGACGTCGAGGCGCCCTTGGCGGAGCTTGCGGCGCGCGGACTGGTCGAGCGTTGTCCGGCCGTTTCCGCGCCGGCCCTGCTCGGGTTGCTGACGGTGGCCGAGCTTGGGCGCGTGTTCTGGGAAGCCGGCGGCGGGGGAACCAAGGCGGAGCGAATCGCCAGCATCGCGGCGCGCGTTTCCGAGCGCGTTTGCCGTTGGCGCGTGCGCCGGCATTGCCGCTGGTTGCGGCTGGGCGAGCCGGGCCATCTCTCGCTGTACCAGCTGCTCTTCTTCGGCGACCGCCAGCAGAGTCTCACCACGTTCGTGCTGCGCGACCTTGGCGTGTTCCGCTTCGAGGCCGTTCCGCTCTGCCGCGCAACGCGGCAATTCGCCGACCGCGAAGCGCTGGAGTGCTGCCTCCGGCTCTTGGAATTGGGCGACGAGGTTGCCGAACTCGGACGCGCCCCGACCTTGGCCGTCTGTCGGCGCGAAGCGCCGCGCTTGCTGGGGGAACTCTGGGCGCCGCACGAGAACCGCTTGCTGGAACGCCGGCGCAGCCGGGTGCTGAACGGCTTGGCCCGCAAGCTGGAACGCGCCGGCGACTTCGACCACGCGCTCGCCTGCTACCGGCGCTCGACGCTGGCGCCGGCGCGGGAGCGGCGCATGCGCATCCTGCAGCGGCTGGGCGACCGGCACGGCGTCGAAGGCTTGCGCGGGGAGATCCTCGCCTCGCCGCAGACCGCACTCGAGCGCGATTTCGCGGAGCGCTTCAAGCGTTCGTCGCGCCGTCCGCCGCTGCCCGTGGTGGAGCGGCCTTGGCTGCCGAGGGTGGCCAACGGCGATCGCGTCGGTGCCGCAACGTCGCCCGAGCGCCATGCCCTTGATTCGATCGCCGCCGAGGGCGGCGTCGGCTGGCACTTGGAGAACGACCTGCCGATGGCGGTCTTCGCGCTCGCCTACTGGGATTGGATCTTCGCGCCGGTGGCAGGCGCGTTCGTCAACGCCTTCCAGACCGGCCCGCTGGACCTCTTCTGGCCCGATTTCTTCGCCTCCCGCAGCGGCGTCTGCGCAGACCCGCTGGCCGCGCCCTTGAAGCCGCGCCTGCTCGAACGGGTGTGCGCCAAGGCCGGCATCGCCAATCGCCTGTTCAACTGGCGGCGCTTCACGCCGGACGTCGCGCAGACGGTGATCGAGGCCATCCCGGAGGCGCATCTGCGCGCACTGCTGGACATCGCGCGCGCCGACTTGAGGGCGCGGCGCAGCGGCTTTCCCGACCTCACGGTGGTCTACGGGCCCGGCCGCTACGAATTCGTGGAGGTCAAGGGGCCCGGCGACCAGCTGCAAATCCACCAGCGGCTGTGGATCCAGGCGCTGCTCGAACGCGGCCTGCCGGTGCGCGTGCTGCGCTTGCGAAGGGCGTGATGCCGCCGCTGCGAACCAGCGTCAAGGAATTGGCCGAGTTCGTCCACCGGCGCGGCGACCTGCATGCGCCGTTCCAGTCCACGACGCTGGCCGAGGAGGGCATTGCCCGACAGCGCCGCTGGCAGCAGGACCGGGGCGAGACGTACTGCCGCGAGCATCCCGTGGCCGTCGCCTTCGGCGCATTGCAAGTGGCCGGCCGAATCGACGGCTGGGATCCGGCCGCCGCCTTGGTGGAGGAAGTGAAGACGACGCGCGCCGACGTGGCGGCGTTGCACCGTCACGCTGGCGCCGTCCACTTGGCGCAGCTGCGGCTCTACGCGGCCATGCTCGCGCTTGGCGACGAAGCCGCCGGCGACGAAGCCGCCCGCGAACTGCGGCTGCGGCTCGTCTACCTGCACCCCGACGACGCCGCGCCGCCGCGCATCTTCGACGAGAGCTGGCAGGCGGCCGAGCTGATCGCGTTCTTCGAGGCCACTTGCAGCCTCTACGTCGCGTGGCTGGATGCCGTTGCGGCGCGGTTGGCGGAGCGCGACGCGCAGCTGCGACGGCTGCGCTTTCCGTATGCCCGCTTCCATCCGCATCAGCGGCAATTGGCCAAGCGCGTCTTTCGCGGTTTCCGCGACGGCGCGGACTGGCTGGTGGAGGCGCCGACGGGTTCCGGCAAGACGATGGCGTGCATGTTCCCGGCGCTGAAGGCGATGGGCGAGGGCGTCCTCGACCGGCTCGTGTTCCTGACGTCCCGCGGCACCGGGCAGCAGGCGGCGCAGGAGGCGCTGGCGCGGGTAGGCACGGAGGGGAGGGCGCTGACCAGCGTGACGGTCACCGCCAAGGAGCGGATCTGCTTCAACCCAGGCACGCCTTGCGATCCGGAGTTGTGCAGCTATTCCCGGGGCTACTTCGACCGAGCGCCTGCCGCGCGCCGCGAACTGCTGGCCCGTGGCCTGTGCCGGCGCGAGGACGTGGAGCAGGTGGCGCGGCGCTTTGAGGTGTGTCCGTTCGAGCTCTCCTTGGAGGCGGCGGCGTGGGCGGACGTGGTGGTGTGCGACTACAACTACGTCTTCGATCCCGTGGTGCGGCTGAAGCGGCTGACCGCGGCGCCCTTGCCGGGCGCGCGCGCCGGCCTCGTCGTCGACGAAGCGCACCAGCTTGGCGAACGGACGCGCGCCATGCTGAGCGCGCGACTGGAGCGGCGCTTGGTGAAGGCGGCGCTTCGGGAGGAGGGCATGGCGGCGCTGCGCCCGCGGCTCAAGTCCATTGACCGAGCGCTGGGCGCGTTGGCGAAGGCCAAGGCGACTGCCGAGCAGGGCAATGCCTTGACGGACCCGGAGACGCCCCCACACGCTGAAGACGCGAGGGAAATCCCGCCGCCGACGGCGCTGCGGCGGGCCATTGCGCGTTTCGCGCAAGCACTGCCGACCGCGCCCGTTGGGCTGCCCGACAACGCCGTCGCCAGCGAGGCGTCGTGGCAACTGCTGTGCTTTCTCCGCGCCGTGGAACGCGCCGAGGACGGCGCGTACCGCTTCCTGGCAGGCGGGGCTAGGCGCGACTTCGCGGTCGAGGCGGTCTGCACGCTGCCGGGCGAGCACATCCGCGACACGATGGCGCCCTTCCACGGCACGGTTCGACTCTCCGGCACGTTGACGCCGCCGCGCCTCTTCCAGCGTCTCCACGGCTTCGAGGAGGACTGCGCCGACTCCCTGCATGTGGCCGGATCGTCCGAGGACCGTTTGGGACTGTTCGTCGTGCCGGACGTGCCCACCTACTACCGCATGCGGCGCCGCAGCCTGCCGGCGCTTGCGTCCCTGATCGACGACGTGCGCCGAGCAACCCCCGGCAACTGCCTAGTGGCGTTCCCGTCCTTCGAATACTTGGCCTGCGCGGCCGACGAATGCGCCGCGCTCTTCGGCGAGAACGTCGAGTGGCGCCGCCAAGCGCCGGACATGGAACCGGCCGAGCGCGAGGACTTCATCCGCTTCCTGAACGAACCCGATGCCCGTCGCGTGGGGCTCGTGGTCGCCGGCGGCGTCTTCGCCGAATCCGTGGACTTCGACAGCGACGCCCTGCGGGCGGTCGTCGTGGTCGGCGCCGGGCTGCCCCCGCGCACCTTGAAGCGCGACTTGATCGCCAGCGACAGCGCGTCAGACCTCGCGGACGGCGACGAAATCGCCTACCGCCAGCCGGCGATGGCGCGCTCCGCCCAAGCCGTGGGCCGCATCGCCCGAGGCAGCCGGCCCGGCGTCGCCCTGCTGGTGGACCCGCGCTTCGCCCAAGCCGCCTACAAGACGTTCTTCCCCGCCCGCTGGCAACCGCGAACCCTGCCGGCCAAGGCGGCCGGCGCCGCCGTGCGGGAGTTCTGGGCCTCAGCGTGGAAGGGTTGACGGCGGATGCCGCCGAGGACGTCGAGCGTGGCGCGGTGTGGCCCAGAATGTGTGCTAATGTCAGTGTTCGGTTGGAGGAAGGATTGCGCTTGGAACACGTCAAAGGCCATGCGAACCAATTCGCGTCTCGCGCCAAGCGTTTCGGCGCAGCTGTGGGCTGTGCGCTGACGATGGCGGCGACCGCGCAGACGGACTATGTGGCGCCGCGCGGGCCGGGCGGCGTCAACCCGGATCTGAACGGCGTTTGGCAGGCGCTGAACGAAGCCAACTACGACATCGAGCGCCACATGGCGCGGCCGTCGATGTCCTTGCGCGACGGCCCCCACGGCCCGCTGCCGGACTTGGCGACGCTGTGGCTTGGCGCCGTGGCGTCTGTGCCGCCTGGGCTCGGGGTGGTGGAGGGCGGGCGCATTCCCTACACGCCAGAGGCGCTTGCCAAGCGCGACGAGAACCGGCGGCTTTGGCTGCAGCGGGATCCGGAGATCAAGTGCTTTCTGCCGGGCGTGCCCCGCGCCACGTACATGCCGCAGCCGTTCCGCATCCTGCAGGGCGATAAGGAGATCGAGTTCGTCTACCAGTACGCCGGCGCGGTGCGCAACATCTACAGCGAGGACCCAGGGCCAGCGCCGGTGGATTCCTGGATGGGCCAGTCGGTGGCCAGCTGGGAGGGCGACGCGCTGGTGCTGACGGTGACGGGGCTGATCGACCAAACTTGGTTCGACCGCGCTGGTAACCACCATAGCAACCAGATGACGGTGGTGGAGCGCTACACGCCTACCAGCCCCAACCACCTGCACTACGAAGCGACGATTACCGACCCGGAGACCTTCACCCGCCCGTGGAAGATCGCCATGCCGCTGTACCGGCGCATGGAGCCGAACGCGATGATCCTGGACTTCAAGTGCGTCGAGTTCGTGGAGGAGCTGATGTACGGTCACATGCGACGCAACCCGCTGCCGCGCGGAGACGACGGCGAGCGCCGCGAATAGGGCGGCAGGAACGCACCAAACGAGAGGGAAGACATGAGAACACATCAAGGCAGGCTGCTCGGTTGGATACAGATGGCCTTTGCGGCGGCCGCCGTGGTGCTGGTCGTCGTGGCCGCCGACATGGCCTGGGGAGACGTGCCGCGCGCCAGCGACGGCAAGCCCGATCTGTCGGGCTACTACGACACGGCGACCGCCACGCCGCTGCAGCGTCGCAGCGACGAGGCCACGCTCTCGGCGGAGCGCGCCGAGTTCCTGGCGAATCAAACGGCGACGCGCTTGTTCGAGGGATCCGGACAACTGGATGCGGATCGTGAAGCGCCGCCGGAAGGCGGCGACGGCTCGCCGGGAGCGGCTGGCAACGTCGGCGGCTACCAAGGGTTCTGGATCGACCCGGGGGAAAGGCACACCAAGATCGATGGCGAATACCGCACTTCCATCATCATCGATCCCGCCAACGGCCGCTTGCCGGAGCGCAAGGAGGAGGCGCGGGCTCGGATGGCCAAGCGCTACCGAGGCTACTCGCCACGGCAGAACGACGGCACGGCTTGGTGGGGCGACGATCCCGGCCCTTACGACGACCCGGAAGTGCGGCCGATGCCGGATCGCTGTCTGCTCGGCTTCAGTTCCACCGCCGGGCCGCCGATGCTGCCGGCGCTCTACAACAACCACAAGCGCATCGTGCAAACGCCGGATCACGTGATGATCCTCACCGAGATGGTGCATGACGCCCGTATCGTGCGCATGGGCGGCGAGCATGCGCCGGACGACATCCGCCGCTGGATCGGCGACTCCATCGGCTGGTGGGAAGACGATACGCTGGTCGTGGAAACAACGAACTTCAACGACACGCCGGCGCTGGGCCAAGGCGCATCCCGCAATCTGAAGGTGGTGGAGCGCTTTACGCCCATTGACGAGGACTCCCTGCTGTACAACTTCACCGTCGAGGATCCCTCCACGTGGGACACGTCGTGGAGCGGCGAGTACGTTTGGCCGCGCACGGACGAGCCGGTGTACGAATACGCCTGCCACGAAGGCAACTACTCGATGGGCAACATTCTCTGCGGCGCCCGTCGTCTAGAGGCCGAGGCCGCTGGCGAGGAAGCCATGGCCGCGTTCGCCGAGACGCCGTGCGGCGCCAGGGTGGGAATGTCCGTCGGCGCCGAGGGGGCCTCCGCCAGCGGGGCGGAATGACGACTGAGCGAGCATGAGGAGGGAAGCGATGAGGCGCGCAACGACCATGACGAGGCCGCAGGCTGCGGCGCAACGCTGGGCCTTCGGGGCGGTGCTCGCGGCGGCTGTTCTTTTTGGCGCGCAGGCGTCCGCCCACCACGCCTTCGGCGCCGAGTTCGACCCCAACCGGCCGATCATCGTGCGCGGGCCGGTGGTGAAGATCGAGTGGACGAATCCGCACGCCTGGTTCCACGTCGAACACACCAACGAGGACGGCACGAAGACCGTGTGGATGATGGAGGCGGGCACGCCGAACACGCTGCTGCGGCGGGGCATCCACCGCAACTCCGTGCCCATCGGCACCGAGGTGGTGATCGACGGCTACCAGTCCAAGGACCTCTCGAACAGCGGCAATGGCCGCAACATGACCTTCGCCAACGGCCAGACCCTGTTCATGGGGTCGAGTGGCACCGGCGCACCGAGAGACGGCGCCGACCCCACCGAACCGCCGCGCCCGAGGGAAGACAGCGCCGAGACTTCCGAGAGCGGCGACTGAGGCGACTGAAGAGAGTGACGCCGCCGCGCTCGGCGTCGTTCCCCAAGGGCAGGGACGCCGGGCCGCATCCGACTAAGTTGGCTGGCCTGTCGCCGTGAACCAGCCGTCGCCCTACGCGCCGTCGCTGATCCACGACTTCGCGGAGTGGGTCGATACCCATGCGTGGAGCACGGCGCTGCACGAATCGCTGTGGGTCTATCCTCTCGTCGAATCCACCCATGTGCTCACGCTGATGCTGTTCGTGGGCATGCTGGCGATGGTCGATCTGCGGATGCTCGGGGTCGCGTTCCGCGACACGCCGGTGTCTGAACTTACCAGCCGTCTCCTGCCGTGGTCGGTGGCCGGATTCGTAATCATGGTCGGCACCGGCGTGCTGCTCTTCTACGCCATTCCGGTGCGCACGGCGCACAGCGTCTGGTTCCGCGTGAAGGTCGTGCTGCTGATTGCCGCGGCGATCAACGCCTGGTGGTTCCATCGGCGCGTGTCGAAGGATCGGGAGCGCTGGGACGCCCAGGAGAAGCCGCCGCTGGGCGTGCGCCTGGCGGCGGCGACGTCGCTCGGGGTTTGGACCGGCGTGATCGTCGCCGGGCGGATGATCGCCTACAACTGGTTCGACTGCGACAAGCAGCCGTCGGCGTTCATCGCCTGGGCGGCAGGCTGCGCGGCGGCTTGAGGCGCACGTCGTGGACGCCACCTGGTGCGAGACCTTCGGCTGGTTCGATGCCTACGACCGGCTGGAACAGACGGCCATCGGCAACGCCATCCGCGAATCCCTGTGGCTCTTTCCCGCCGTCGAGGCCGTGCATTTGGTGGGCCTTGCGGTGCTTGGTGGTTCCGTTCTGGTGGTGGATTTGCGGCTGCTCGGCGTCGGCTTGACGCGGCTCTCCCCGAAGGCCGTCCATGCCAACGCCGCGCCGTGGTTTCTCGGCAGCCTGCTCCTGATGTTCGCCACCGGCGTCCCGCTGTTCCTCTCGGAAGCGGTGAAGTGCTGCTTCAACCACTCCTTCGAGGTGAAGATCGCCGCGCTGCTGCTGGGCATCGCCTTTACCTTCGGCGTCCGCAACCGCCTGCTGGCCAAGGACGCCCTGGCGCCGGCGTTGATGAAGGGGATGGCCGTGCTCTCCATCGGCATCTGGTTCACGGTGGCCGCCGCCGGCCGCTGGATCGGCTTCTCCGGCTGAGTCTTCAGCCAGCGAGGTCGTTGATCTTCCGACCCAAGTCCGCCTTGGGATCGGTGACGATGGCCTCCAAGGTCCGCACCCGCTCCTCGAGGTCCGTTTCCAAGGCCGCAACGCGGGCCTCCAGCTTGGCGGCCTGCGAACTCCGCGCCGCCTTGGACTTCGTATAGGCCCGGTACGCCTCCAACGCGCAGCCGCAGACGACGCAAATGGCGAGAAAAGTCCACAACCCCATTCGACTGCCTCCTGTCGAGATTTGGCAAGGGTTGGCAATCATAAGGCAAGCGCCCGCGCCGGACCGCTTGGTGTCGACGGGTGCGCCTTCGATCTGCCCTTACAATGGCGCGTCTTCGCCAATTGCTTAGGGAAGGGCGTGCCACAGGGGAGCGATTCAGATTGAACAGGCGCAAGGCGATGTGCCTCGCGGTGCTTTGCGGCTGCCTGCTTGGCGGTTGCGGGCAGGTGCCGCCGGATGCGGCGGAGAATGTGCAGCCGGTGGGCGACATGATGCACACGATGACGTGGGTGCTCGATCCGGCGGCGGACGTGATTTGGGGCTCGGCGGGCTTCGTGCTGACGGCGGAGGGCGAGCGCAATCTCGCGCCGACGACCGACGACGAGTGGAACCATGTGTACCACGCGGCTGCCGTGGTGGCCGAGGGCGGCAACCTGCTGCTCATGCCCCACTTGGCGCCGGCTGGCGAGGGGGAGGGCGGCGGGTCCATCGCGGCGTGGGTCGAGTTCTCCAACGGCATGACGCGAATCGCGCAGCAGGCCATGCAGGCGGCGCAGGATCAGGACGCGGATGCGCTGTTCGAAATCGGCGGCCATCTCTACAACGTCTGTCGTGCCTGCCACCAGGTGTTCGCCCGGGAGAATGCGGCGGGCGATGGCGCATCGTGACGGTTGCGCATCTTTTCCGGCATCGACCCACCTGTGAAGGTTGACGCCACGCAAAGCGTCTCGTTGCGGCGCCTCAAGCCGCTCTGCTTGGCGGCGCTGGCGTTGGCGGCGCCGTTGGTCTTCGCGCACGAGATTTCCGGCGACAACGCCGCCTACGTGCAGGCACTCGATGGCCCGGCGCCGGCGGCCTTTGCCTATCTCGGCGCCAAGCACATGGTCACCGGGCTGGACCATCTGCTGTTTCTGGTCGGCGTGGTGTTCTTCTTGCGCCGCTTGCAGGACGTGCTGCTCTACGTGTCGTTGTTCACCCTCGGCCACAGCATCACCTTGCTGGCTGGCGTCCTCGGCGAATGGCAGGTGAACGCACATCTCGTGGACGCAGTGATCGGGTTCTCGGTCGTCTACAAGGGGTTCGAGAACATCGGCGGCTTCTCGCGGACGCTCGGCGTCGCGCCGGATCCCCGCCTCGCGGTGTTCGCCTTCGGCCTCTGCCACGGCTTGGGCCTTGCCACCAAAGTGCAGGAGCTCTACCTCGCCGAGGATGGCCTCGTCGCCAACCTCGCGAGCTTCAACGTCGGCGTCGAACTGGGGCAGGTGGTTGCGCTGGCGGCCGTCGTCGGCGCGTTGGCGTGGTGGCGGCGGCAAGCGGCCTACGCCAGCACCGCTTTCGCGCTCAACACCATGCTGATGGGTGCCGGATTCCTGCTGGCGGAAATCCAGATCGCCGCGTGGCTGCTTGAAGAATGATGCGCGTGGCGCTGGCGACGGCCGCGGCGCTGCTTGCCGCCAGCGCCGTGTTCGTGGCGCTGGTGCTGCCGGCGGAGTTCGGCGTCGACCCGAGCGGCGTCGGCCGGACGCTGGGGCTGGTGGGGCTTTCGGGGCAGGCGGGCGAGCGCTACCAGCCGCTGCCGGGCGCGCTGGTCGGCGATCGTCGCGAGTTTCATCTTGCGCCGTTCGAGTCGGTTGAGTTGAAGTACCACCTCGACGCTGGCCGCGGGCTGGCCTATTCGTGGACCGCGAGCGGCCAGGTGGTCTTCGATCTTCATGCCGAACCGGCCGGGGCGGCGGAGGGCTACGCCGAGAGTTTCGCCCAAGGACGCAGCGACGCGGACAGCGGCATCTATGAAGCGCCCTACGACGGCATCCACGGCTGGTTCTGGGAGAATCGCGGCGCGGTGGCGGTGATGGTGAAGCTCGATGCGGCCGGCTTTGCGACCGGCGCGACGGTGTTCGCCGATGGCCGTTCGGAGTCGGTCGCGCTCGCGGAAACGGACGGCAGCGACGCCTTGCAGGGCGTAGAATAGCGGCATGGGAATCTTCAAGACGCTCGCCGAGAAGCCGTGGACGAACGACCGGGGAACGGTCGCCGAGCTGCATCCGGCCTCTTTCGGGGTGTCCAACCAGAAGGTCGCGTTGGTGTGCTTTCTCGCCATCGTCGGCGTGCTGTTCTTTCTGTTCTTCGCCGCCTACCACATGCGCCTGGAGCCGCTGGAGTTCGCCGTCAACGAGCGCTCGGACTGGGTGCCGATGCCGGAACCAGCGCTGTTGTGGTTCAACACGTTCGTTCTCGGCTTGGCGAGCCTCGCCTACGAATGGGCGCGACGGCTTGCGAAGCGCGGCGACGTGGGCGCGGCGAAGCTGCCCTTTCTGGCGGCCGGAGCGGCGACCTTGGCCTTTCTGGTGCTGCAGCTGGCCGTTTGGAACGCGCTTTCGGCGCGCGGCTACTACGCGCACGGCAATCCGGCCAACGCCTTCTTCTACCTGATCACCGGCGTTCACGGCGCGCATCTGCTCGGCGGGCTCGTCGCGTGGGCGCGGGCGGCGCATCGTTTCGCCCGCGCCGACGCCGAGGCTGCCCACCTCGCCCGCAGCGTGGACCTGTGCGCCCTGTACTGGCACTTCCTGCTGCTGGTCTGGCTTGGAATGCTGGCGCTGTTCGTCAACACCTAGGCATCGAGCGATCCTAGGCCGGCGCTGGGACGATGGGCGTGGCGCTGCAACTGCCCGTTCGCGGGATGACCTGCGCCGCTTGCGCGTCGCGGGTCGAAGCCGCGCTGCGGGAAACGCCGGGCGTGCGCGAGGCGAACGTCAATCTGGCGCTGGAGACCGCCGCCGTCGTGCTGGCCGAGGGGACGAGTACCGGCGTTCTCGCGGAGCGCGTCGCCAAGGCCGGCTATGCGCTGCTTCCGGCGTTGTCGCCGGGCATGTCCGCCGCGACCGACCAGGAGGCTGCCGATGTGCGCAGCCGAGATGCCGAGCGGCGCGCCGTGGTCGTCGCCTCGGCGCTGACCGTTCCCATGGTCGTCGGGATGATCTTCTACCAGCTTGGCTACGAGGACCTGCATCTGATGCCGGCGGCGGAGGTGCTGCTGGCCACGCCGGTGCAGTTCGTGCTCGGCGCGAGGTTCTACCGCGGCGCCGCGGCGGCCTTGCGCCACGGCAGCGCCAACATGGACGTGCTGGTGGCGCTCGGCACCAGCGCCGCCTACTTCTACAGCTGGTATCTGCTGCTCGTGCTCGGCGCGGCGGCGGACGGCGAACTGTACTTCGAGGCATCGGCGACCATCATCACGCTGGTGCTGCTCGGCAAGTACCTGGAGACCCGCGCCAAGCGCGCCACCAGCACGGCCATTCGCAAGCTGGCCAAGCTGCGCCCGCAGCGGGCGCTGCTGCGCTTGGCGGACGGTTCCGTGCGCGAGACGGCGGCGGCAAGCGTGGCGGTCGGCGATGTCGTGATCGTGCGCCCAGGCGAGCACGTTCCGGTCGATGGCACCGTCGTCGCCGGCGAGAGCGACGTCGACGAATCGCTGCTCACCGGCGAGAGCGTTCCGGTCCACAAGGGCGTCGGCGATGCGGTGACCGGCGGCGCCGTGAACACCACGGGCCATCTGGAAGTGCGCGCCACGCGGGTGGGCGAAGACGGCATGCTGGCCCGCGTCGCCCGCACCGTCGCAGAAGCGCAGCAGGGCAAGGCGCAGGCGCAGCGGCTGGCGGATCGCGTGAGCAGCGTCTTCGTGCCCGTGGTGCTGGTGGTTGCCAGCGCGACCTTCGCCTCTTGGTTGGCGTTCGGAGGCGGTTTCGAGGCGTCGCTGATCGCCGCGGTCTCGGTTCTCGTCATCGCCTGCCCCTGCGCCTTGGGGCTGGCGACGCCCACGGCGGTGGTCGTCGGCACCGGCGCCGCGGCCCGCGCCGGCATTCTCGTGCGCGACATCGAGACCTTGGAGCGCGTGCGCGGCGTCACGGCCATCGCCTTCGACAAGACCGGGACTTTGACCGAGGGGCGGCCCGAAGTCGTGCGCATTGTCGCCGAGGAGGGCAGCGAGGACGACTTGCTGGCCTTGGCCGCGGCAGTGCAGCGGCATAGCGAACATCCGCTGGCGAAGGCGATCGTGGCTTGCGCGGAGGTGCGCGGCGTTCCCGCGCTGCCGGCGTCTGGCTTCCGCAACCATGTCGGGCGCGGCGTCAGCGCCGTGGTGGGCGGCAGAAGCGTGCGCGTCGGGCGGCGCGAGTTCGCCGGCATGGCCGACCGGGTGCCGGCAAGCGGCGAGACCGAGACGGACGAGACGGTGGTGTGGGTTGTTGCCGAAGACCACGAGGGCAACGCTTCGGGTGTCGTTGCGGGCGCGATTGCCTTTGCCGACGCCTTGCGGCCGGAGGCGAAGCGGGCCGTGGAGGAACTTCGCGGCCTTGGCTTGCGTCCGCTGATGCTGTCCGGCGATGCCGCGCCAGTGGCGCGGCGCGCGGCTGCGGCGCTCGGCATCGCCGACGTGCGCGGGGGCGTGCTGCCGGAGGACAAGGCCGCGGTGCTCCGCGAGCTCGGCGCCAAGGGCGAGCGCGTGGCAATGGTGGGCGACGGCGTCAACGATGCGCCAGCGCTTGCCGTCGCCGACGTCGGCATCGCCGTGGGCAGCGGCACGGACATCGCCATGGAAACGGCCGGCATCACGCTGATGCGTCCCGATCCCATGCTGACCCCGGCGGCCGTCGCGGTGAGCCGGGCGACCTTGCGCAAGATCAAGCAGAACCTGTTCTGGGCGTTCGTCTACAACGTCGTCGGCATTCCGGCCGCGGCCTTGGGGTTCTTAAGCCCCACCGTGGCGGGGGCGGCGATGGCGTTCTCCAGCGTGTGCGTCGTCGGCAATTCGCTTCTGCTCAGAAGGTGGCGGCCGCGCTAGCCCGCGCGGGCGGCTGTTCGGGAGTCGCAGTCCGAACTGGTGGGGCGGCATGCGCTCGTCGCTTGCCGAGTCGTCGCGGTCACGAACCCGCCGAGCTGACTTATGCTTGGCGCACTTCCCCTACAGGGCTTGGCAATGCGCATCCAGGACGTGACCGCAACACTGTGGACGTGGGACGGCATTCCGCCCACCCGCTACACGAAGACCATCGCCAGCGCTGGCAGCCGCAGCACGCAGATGGCGTTGGTGCGCATCGTCACCGACGACGGCGCAGACGGCTATTCGTTTCTGGGCTCCGCGCTCGGCAGCGCGGAAAACGACGCCGCGGCCCTCATCGCCCGCTTCAAGCCCATGCTGATCGGCGAAGACGCCTTGGCGCGCGAGCGCATCTGGCAGACCATGATGCGGCGCACGCGCGGGCAGCTGCTGCGCGTCATCGGCGCCATCGACGTGGCGCTGTGGGATCTGGCCGGGCGGGCTGCCGGCGTGCCGGTACACCGCTTGATCGGTTCCTACCGCAACAGCGTGCCAGCCTACGCCAGTTCGGCCGTGCTGCCGTCGCCGGCGGCGTATGCGGAGGAAGCGCTGCGCCACAAGGAAGGCGGCTGGACGGCCTACAAGATCCATCCGCCGGCCGAGCCCGACCTCGACATCGAGATCTGCACGGCGGTGCGCAAGGCGGTCGGCGACGACTTCCGCCTGATGCTGGATTCCACTTGGTCGTACAACTACGTCCAAGCCCTGAAGGTCGGCCACGCCGTGCAGGAGCTCGGCTTCTACTGGTACGAAGACCCGCTGGTCGAGGACGACCTCTACCACTACGTCAAGCTCAAGCAGAATCTCTCCATACCCATCATGGCGACGGAATATCCAGCCGCTGGCCCGACCTCCTACGCGCCGTGGGTGCTGGAACGCGCCACGGACTTCCTGCGCGGCGACGTGGCGGTCAAGGGCGGCCTCACATCCTGCTTGAAGACCGCGCACCTGGCCGAGGCGTTCCACATGAACTACGAGGTCCACCATGGCGGCAACTCACTGAACAACGTCGCCAACCTGCATCTCCTGATGGCGATTCCGAACTGCGAATACTTCGAGGTGCTGCTGCCGGACGGCGCCCAGAAGCACGGCCTCGTGGAGGACATCGAAGTGGATTCGGACGGCCTAGTGCATGCGTTCGACGAGCCGGGCCTGGGCGCTGCGATCGACTTCGACAGGATCGAGGCGAAGCAGACGGCGGTGCTGTCGTAAGGCGGCAGCTTCGGCCGAGGCGTTGGGCTACGCAGCGATCGCCCGCTGGTAGGCGGGGCGCGACGCCAGGCGGGCGAAGTAGGCGCTGGCGTGGGGGTGGGCGTCCTCCAGAACGCCGGTGCGCTTGGCGAGGCGCAGCGTGTAGCCCATCATGATGTCCGCCGCCATGAACTCGTCGCCGAGCAGGTAGGCCGAGTCGGCGACTGCCGCGTCCACCGCGTCCAAGCAGACCAAGGCCCGCTGCCGCGCATCGGCAACGACCGCCGGAATGCGTTCGGCCTCGGGCTTGAACACCGTGTGGTGCATGATGTCGCCGAGCGGGCGGGCGAAGGTCGCCTCGGCGAACCAGCACCATTGCAGGAACTTCGCGCCCTCGCCCCAGCCCTCGGCGGGCTGCAGGCGGCCATTGCCGTAGCGGGCGAGGATGTACTGCACCATCGCCCCGGACTCGTAGATCGTGAAGCCGTCGTCGTCCAGCACCGGCACCTTGCCGGTGGGGTTCTTGGCGCGCCAGGCCGGCGTGGCGCGAAACGCCGGCGAGAAGTCGATGGTCTCCACCTCGCACGGCAATTCCAGCTCTTCGCAAAGCCAAATGACGCGCACGCTGCGCGACCCAGCCACATGGTAGACCTTCATGGTTCTCCTCGAGTTCGTACACGGGCCGGCAGAGTCTACGCGAGCGTCTTGTGAAGGGTTTGCCCTCAGAGCCTTCAGCCGGGGAGCGCGAGGGGCTGCCCCTCGAAGTAGAGAGCCTTCAGCCGGGGAGCGCGAGGGGCTTGCCCCTCGAAGTAGAGAGCCTTCAGCGGGGGAGCGCGAGGGGCTTGCCCCTCGCATGAGAGAGCTTTAGGCTGCCGCAAAGCCTAGGTGCCGGAACTGGTAGACGGGCTGGATTTAGGTTCCAGTGTCCCTTGTGGCGTGAGGGTTCGACTCCCTCCCTGGGCACCAGAACCCTTGGCAGGGCCGCACGTCGTGCCCCGTGGGATCGAACGCAAGAGGAGGGACGCGAGTGGACATCGCCGAATTGGGCGCTTGCCCCGACACCGACGCCGTGATGCTGGAACTCGACAAGCACGATCTGGTCAAGCACGCGCTGGAACTCGACGCCTACGGCGTGACGGTGATTCCGCCGGAGAAGCTCGGCGTGGACGACGACTTCGTCGCGCGTCTGCGCGGCGCGATTGTCGCGGCCTGCGAGAAGCGCAACGGCGTCGCCATCGGCGACTACCGCACCTCGGAGGCGAAGGGCGAGGGGCTGTTCAAGAACTCGTGGTATCTGCTGCACGACGATCCGGTGTTCGCCGAAGCCGCCACCAATCCGGCCGCGCTGGCCGTCGCGCGCTGGCTGCTTGGGCGCAGCGCCGTCCTCGCCGGCCACACCTGGATCATCAAGCCGCGCACCGCCCACGACTTGAGCCTGCACAGCGACGCCCACGGCGTACCGCCTGGCGGCGGCCACATCGCCCACGTCGCCAATCTGTCCTGGCTATGCACCGACTACGCCGGGCCGGAGGACGGGCCGACGGTCTTCGTGCCCGGCAGCCATCGCTACGGGCGCGCCACGCTGCCCCACGAACAGAAGATCGACACCTGCCCGTTCAAGACCGTCACCTTGAAGGCTAAGGCCGGCTCCCTGGCCGTCTGGCACGGCGCGACCTGGCACGGTTCCACGCCGCGCAGCAATCCGGGGCTGCGCATCACGCTGGTGCAGGTCTACATGCGCATGCACATGCGGCCGATCAACATGTGGCAGGAGGCTGAGGTCGATCCCGCGCTGTTGGAGCGCTTCGGGGAGCTGAAGACGATCCTCGGCACCGAGCATCTCTACCCGTACCGAGAACACAACGACCACCCGGAGCGCGTCGCGCCCTTCATGCGCACCGGCACCGACCCCTTCGCTTGAGGCGCCGGAGGGGCCTACCAGCTGTTGCGGAGCTCGCGCAGCTTCAGGAAGACGTCCTTCTCGGAGGGTTCCTCGGGCATGTCGGGGAACTTCTCGCGCAGCCTGGCGACCACGGTGGGGCTCGCCAGCCGAAAGAACGTGTTGACCTCTTTCTCCTGCGCGAGCGTCGTCACCAGCGGCGCGTTCGGATCATGGCTGCCCTCGAGGTCGCCGAGCAGCTTGGCGGCGGCCGCGTTGTCCGGCTCGCGATCCAGCGTGAAGGCGAGGTTGTTGGTGATGTAGTCGTGGCCGGGATAGACCTGCGTGTCGGCCGGCAGTTCGGCCAGCTGGGCGGCGAACGTGTCGTAGAGTTCCGCCGGATGGCCGCCGCCATGGCAATTGCCAGCGCCGGCGTTGAACAAGGTGTCGCCGCTGAACAGGGCCGGCTGATCGGTCTTCGAGAGCAGGCAGATGTGGCTCATGGTATGGCCGGGGGTGTCGAGGGCGAGCAGCTCGACCGAGCGCCCGACCTGCACCGTGTCGCCAGCGCCGAGCCCCACGTCGATGCCGCTGATGCGCGCGCCGGCGTTGGCGTGGGCGAGCAGCTTGGCGCCGGTGGCCTCGATCACGGGGCCGTTGCCGCCGGTGTGGTCGCCGTGTTCGTGGGTGTTGAGCACCTGCGTGATCTCCCAGCCGCGTTCCTTGGCGCGGCGCAGGCACTTCTGGTGGTCGAGGGGGTCGATGGCCAGTGCTTCGCCGCTCTCCGAACAGGCGATCAGGTAGTTGAAGTTGCGATAGGCGTTGCCGGTCCAGATCTGCTCCACCAGCATCATGTGCTTGCCTCCATCGGCTTGGGTTCGCAAAGGTCGCGGACAGTGTACGAGACGCGCCAACGGGTTCGCTACATGGAGGGGCAGCGCCGGGCGCCGTGCAGACCTCTTTCCTAGACGGCGTGACGCCGTTCGATCTGCCGTTGCGCGGCGACGGCGCGCTGGCGCTCGGGCGCGTCGCGGACCACCGGGATTCGCTGCTCGACGCGGAACGGGAGGAAGCCGCTGGCATGGGCGACGCGCGCGCCGCCGCGTTCTCGTCCGGCCGGCGCGTGGCCCGCGAGGCACTGCGGCACTTGGGCGCCGGCGATTGGCCGATCCTGCGGCGTGGCCGACTGCCGTGCTGGCCGCCTCGCATCGTCGGCGCGATCGCCCACAGCCGCGGCCTCGCCCTTGCGCTGGCGGCACGGACGGAGCGCTTTCGGGGCGTCGGCGCGGACATCGAAACAGTGGACAGAGTGAGCGCAAGACTCGCGCCGCGCCTGCTCGCGCGGGGAGAGATCGAGAGTCTGCCGAGCCCACGCTGGCGCACTGCGCTCTTCGGCGCCAAGGAAGCGGTCTACAAGGCGGTCAATCCGCTGATCGGCGAGTACCTTGGATTTAAGGACGTGGAAGTCGCGCTCGATGGCGACACATTTCGGGCCAGGACGACCCGGCCGTGCGCGTCGTCGGATGCGGTGGCGGCCGGAGAAGGCATCGTGCTTGAGTCCAACGGCCACTGGGTGGCGATCTTCACGATCCCGGCGCACAGGGGGAACGCTTGAGAGTGTTGCTCATCCACCAGCGGCGTGTTCGTTCGGCAGCGCGAGATAGTTGTGGCTCTCCAGCGGCGAAACGACGTAGCCGTGGGCCTCGATCATGCGCCACATGGCGTGGATTTCCTCCAGTTGCGCGGCTGTCGCCGGTTTGCCGCAGCAGGCCGTCGTCGGTGCGCCGGGGTAGAACGCGCCGCCGAGAATCTCGATCAGAACCGCCGGCCGGCCGGTAGTCAGCAACTCGACCGCGCCGGCCAGCACTTCCTTCTCGAAGCCTTCGACGTCGATCTTGAGCAGCGAGACGCGCTCGAAGCCGAAGCTGTCCAACGTGCGCAGTTCCACGCGATCGCCGCCGCTGCCCACGCTCGCCCCTCCCTCGGTGGTGGCGGTCACCGGGTTCATCTCGACGATGCGCGTGTCCGCGCCGAGGGCGTAGCGCAGCGGCACGACGACATCCTCGAGGCCGTTCAGCGCGATGTTGTGGACGAGCTGGCGGTAGATCTTGCGCTGTGGCTCGAAGGCGTAGACCTTGCCGCGGCTGCCGACCAGCCGCCCCATCAGCAGCGCGTGGGTGCCGATGTAGGCGCCGACGTCCAGCGCGACCGTCCCCGGACGCACATGGTCTTCCAAGGCGGCAACGACCTCCGGCTCCCAGACCACGCCAGCGACATGCCTTCGCTTGATGACGTCGAGCGGCGGCCCCTCGATCCAGAAGCGGCCCACGTACGGCGACGCGAGCCGGTTGCGCCAGCAGGCGAAGAAGGCGCGCATCTGCCGGCACCGCGCCGGCATGTGGTACGGCTGGTGCTCGTCGAAGGGAAAGGCATCGACGTAGGCCGCGATCTCGTCTTCGTCGTGCAGCAGCTGCGGCGCCAAGTCGATCTTCGGCAGCGGCGCCGCATCCTCGACCGACGCTTGCTGGCCACAGCCCTGCAGGCAGCTGATGATTGTCATGATGCAGACAACCGCAATGGCCGCATCGCGCTGTCGGGCTGGCGGCATGCAAGGCCCTTGGATTCGTACTGGCGGAGGGGCGGGGATTCGAACCCCGGGAAGGTCTCCCTTCTCTGGTTTTCAAGACCAGCGCTTTCGGCCGCTCAGCCACCCCTCCTTAGATCAGGAGATGTGCGGCGATTGTGGCTTGGGAAGGCATCGTCGGCAACCCGCCTGCACGCGCCGCAGCGCTTGACAAGCCAAGCGGGCAGGGGCAGATTGGCTTCATGTCCTACGCAATCGACACTGCCGCCACCATCGCCGACCTCGAATCGGCGGGCGTCGAGCCGTCCCAGGCGAAGGCGATCGTGCGGGCGATCAACGGCGCCGCTGGCGATCCGGCCAGCAAGGCAGACCTCAAGGAACTGCGCGATGAGATGGACCGCAAGTTCGCCACCAAGGCCGATCTGGCGATCCTGAAGAATCAGTTGACGACCCGCATCGTCGTCTCGCAAGTCGCCACCGCCACGCTGCTGTTCTTGCTGCTCAAGTTCTTCGCGTAGAGCGCCACGCAGGCGACGACGGTCGTTCCGTGCTGGCGGAGCATCGAAATCCAACGCGGCGACTTGCACATGCGCGGTCGTGAGCGATGCGCCTTGACAAGCCATGCGGGCGAGGGCAGATTGGTTTCATGCCCTACGCAATCGACACTGCCGCAACCATCGCCGACCTCGAGTCGGCGGGCGTCGAGCCCTCCCAGGCGAAGGCCATCGTCCGGGCGATCAACGGCGCCGCTGGCGATCCGGTCAGCAAAGAAGATTTCAAGGAGCTGCGCGGCGAGTTCAAGGCACTCGAAGGAAAGTTCGCGGAACTGCGCGAGGAGATGGACCGCAGGTTCGCGGAACTGCGCGACGAAATGGACCGCAAGTTCGCCACCAAGGCCGATCTCGCGATCCTGAAGAATCAATTAACGACCCGCATCATCGTCTCGCAAATCGCAACCGCCACCTTGCTGTTCATGCTGCTCAAGTTCTTCGCGTAGAGCACCACGCAGGCGAGGACTGCTGTTCCTTGCTGGTGGGCCGCGGAAATCTGAACCGGCGACCTCCTTCTCTGTACTCCAACCGGCGGCAACCCCGTCGATCTTCCACATCTGCACATCCGCCGTGCTGTGCCGGCTCAGATAGATTTGGCACTGTGGCGGCCATGACCGGCTGAGCGCGGCGCCGACGGCGGAATGACCGCCGCCGGAGCCGGTTCGGGTAGCCTTCGGTGAACGCGAACCCACTGAAGGAACCGAACCATGAACATCGAGTCCATGCGGACGCGATCGTACCGCAGCTTCAAGGTGGACGACGCCGAGCTGTCGGAGCAGGCCCGCGGACGCCTGCTGGCCATCCGCCGCTTCGAGGCGCTGCGCGCCGCCGGCTGCGCCGAGCAGGCCGCCCTGGAGGAGATCGGCGTCAGCCGCCGCACCGTGTTCCGGTGGAAGGCCGCGCTGGCCGCGCGCGGCCAGCGCGGCCTCGAGCCGGAGTCCACCCGCCCGCGCCGCGTCCGCCGCCCGTCGTACAGGCCGGGCGACGCGAAAGCCGTCATGGACCTGCGCCGCAAGCACCCGTTCATGGGCAAGGCGCCGATCCAGCGCATGCTCGAACGCAAGGGCCGGCGCCTGAGCGTGTCCACCGTCGGGCGCATCCTCTCGCGCGCCATCGCCGACGGCCGCGTGCCCCGCGCCAGCGTCTGCGAGGGCCGCCTCCAGCCCAGGCGCCGCCGCAAGTTCAACGGCTGGGCGCAGCGCTGGAAGTACGGCGCCAGGCCCCGGCGCCCCGGCCAGCTCGTCCAGATCGACCACATGACCTTCTCCCGGGACGGGCAGACCATCAAGGAGTTCCGCGCCGTCTGCCCGGCCAGCCGCTTCATGGTCGCCCGCGTCTTCTCCCGCGCCACCGCCTTCAACGCCAGGCGCTTCCTCGACGACGTTGTCGAAGCCCTCCCCGTGCCCCTGCGGTCCGTCCAGGTCGACGGCGGCAGCGAGTTCATGGCCGAGTTCGAGGACGCATGCCGGGAGCTCGGCATCGAACTCCACGTCCTGCCGCCGCGCCGCCCGCAGTGGAACGGCTGCGTCGAACGCGCCAACCGAACCGCCCGCATCGAGTTCTGGAACTTCCTCGACTGCGAACTCACCGTCCAGGCCGTCTCCGCCAGGCTCCTCCAGTACGAGTTCTTCTACAACTACCAGCGGCCCCATTCCGCCCTCGACTACCTCACCCCCAGCGAGTACCTTGTCGCTCAGGAGGCTGCCTAGCCCCAGTGCCAGAAGTAGTGAACCAGTACACGTGCTTGACAAGCCATGCGGGCGAGGGCAGATTGGCTCTCATGCCCTACGCAATCGACACTGCCGCCACCATCGCCGACCTCGAGTCGGCGGGCGTCGAGCCGTCCCAGGCGAAAGCCATCGTCCGGGCGATCAACGGTGCCGCTGGCGATCCGGTCAGCAAGGAAGATTTCAGGGAACTGCGCGGCGAGTTCAAGGCGCTCGAGGGCAAGTTCAAGGAGCTGTGGGGCAAGTTCGAGGAACTGCGGGGCAAGTTCGAGGAACTGCGGGAAGAGATGGACCGTAAGTTCGCGGAACTGCGCGAGGAGATGGACCGCAAGTTCGCCACCAAGGCCGATCTGGCGATCCTGAAGAACCAGTTGACGGTGCGCATCGTCGTTTCGCAAATCGCCACCGCCACGCTCCTGTTCATGCTGCTCAAGTTCTTCGCGTAGACCCGTTGCAGGCCGCGCACTCTGTGCGGCTGCGTGTTCATGCGTCGAAACCGTTCGGGTGCGACGACTGCCATCGCCAAGCGTCTTCGCACATGCGCGGCAAGTCGTGGACCGCCCGCCAGCCGAGTTCGTCGTTGGCGCGGCGCGCGTCGGCGTAGGATGCCGGCACGTCGCCGGGGCGTCGCCCGACGATGCGAAACGGAACGCGCCGCCCGCTGGCCTGCTCGAAGGCGCGGACCACGTCGAGAACGCTGTGGCCGTGGCCGGTGCCCAAGTTGTGGACGGCGAAACGTGCCCCGGCGTTCAAGTGCGCCAGGGCGTCGACGTGTCCGCTGGCGATGTCCAGGACGTGAACGTAGTCGCGGATGCAGGTGCCGTCCCGCGTCGGATAATCGTCGCCGTAGACCTCCAGCCGCTCGCGTTGGCCGGCTGCCACCTGAGCGATGACCGGCAGCAGATTCGGGGCGGCCCGCAGCGGCGCTTCGCCGAGATGGCCGCTTGGGTGGGCGCCCACCGGGTTGAAGTAGCGCAGGATGGAAATGCGCCACTGCGGGTCGGCGTCGTGGACATCGCGCAGCATCTGTTCGGCCATCTGCTTGCTGCGTCCGTAGGGGTTCGACGGCGCCAGCGGGCTGTCCTCGGTCAGCGGCATCGCGGCAGACGCGCCGTAGACGGTCGCCGACGAGCTGAAGACGATGGTCTTCACCGCATGGCGCGCCATCGCCTGCAGCACAGTCGCCGTGCCGGCCACGTTGGTTTCGTAGTAGCGCAGCGGTTCGGCGGTGGACTCGGAAACCGACTTCAATGCCGCAAAATGCACCACGGCGTCGAAGCGCCCGGCGGCGAAGACGGCGTCGAGGCGTTCACCGTCGCGGATGTCCGCCTGCACGCATCGAACGTCGCGGTTGGCGACGACGCGCAACGCCTTCAGAACGCCGGGCGACGAGTTCGAGAAATCGTCGAGGAGCGTCGGTTCGTGTCCAGCGCCAAGCAGCTCGATGGCCGTGTGGCTGCCGATGTAGCCGGCGCCGCCGGTGACCAGAACCTTCACTCTGGGCCGCCTGCCTGCTTCCCGGCGGCGTAGTAGTCCCGATACCAGGCGACGAATCGCTCGACGCCGACCTCCACTGGCGTCTGCGGGCGGAAGTCGAAGTCCGCCGCGAGCGGCGCCACGTCCGCGTGTGAATCGGGCACGTCGCCAGGCTGCAGCGGCAGCGGATTTCTCCTTGCCCGCCGGCCGAGGTACTCTTCGATCAGTTCGACGAAGCGCAGCAGTTCCACTGGTTCGCCGCGGCCGATGTTGTAGATGCGGTAGGGAACGGTAGCGCCGCCCTCCGCACTCGGCGCAGGCGGACGGGCCAGCACGCGCAGAATGCCCTCCACGATGTCGTCGATGTAGGTGAAGTCGCGGCGGTGGCGGCCGTGGTTGAACAGGTCGATGGGTTCGTCGGCGAGAATCTTGCGCGCGAACACGAACAGCGCCATGTCCGGCCGGCCCCAGGGCCCGTAGACGGTGAAGAAGCGCAAGCCGGTCGTCGGCAGCCCGTGCAGATGGCTGTACGCATGCGCCATCAGTTCGTTGCACTTCTTGGTGGCGGCGTACATGGAAAGCGGGCGGTCGACATTGTCGGAGACGGCGAAGGGCAGCGTCTCGTTGCCGCCGTAGACGGCGCTGCTCGAGGCGTAGACCAGATGCTCCACGCGCCACGCGCGCGCCGCTTCGAGGATGCTCAAGAACCCGGCGACGTTGGCATCGACGTAGGCGCGGGGATTGGCGATGGAGTGGCGCACGCCTGCCTGGGCCGCCAAGTGGACGATGCGCTGCGGACGGTGGCCGCGCAGGGCGTCGTCCACCGCGCCCTGGTCCGCGACGTCGATCTGCGCGAACGTGAACCCCTGGTGCGGCGTCAGCCGCTCCAGCCGTGCGCGCTTGAGCCGCGGGTCGTAGTAGTCGCTTAAGTTGTCGATGCCGAGCACGGCGTCGCCGCGTTCGAGCAGCCGCTCGGCGACGAACGAGCCGATGAAGCCGGCGGCGCCGGTGACCACGGTGCGCACCTACAGGCGTCCGTCCACCGCGCCGGCCGGCAGCAGATGCTTCACGTCGAAGACCACGCTGCGCGGCTTGCCGAAGGCGCGGATGCGCGCCGCGCCGAGCTCCCGGAAGGCATCGTGCGCCACCGCCACCAGCACCGCGTCGTAGACCCCCGGCGCCGGCATGGCCAGCAGATTCTCGTCCACCGAGTCCGCATCCACGCACGGGTCGAACACGTCCACCCTTGCGCCGCGCTCGCGCAGGGCGGCGATCACGTCCGCCACCTTGGTGTTGCGCACGTCCGCGCAGTTCTCCTTGAACGCAAGACCCATCACCAGAATCCGCGCCCCGGCGACGGCGATGGACGCCCGGGCCATCCGCTCTTCGAGCCGTTCGGCCACGTAGCGGGGCATGCCGTCGTTGATGCGCCGTCCGGCGAGGAGCAATTCCGGGTTGCAGCCGGCGGCCTGCGCCTTGGCGGCGAGGTAGTAGGGGTCCACGCCGATGCAATGCCCGCCGACCAGCCCCGGACGAAAGGCTTGGAAGTTCCACTTGCTGCCGGCGGCCTGCAGCACCGCTTCCGTGTCGAGGCCAAGGCGATTGAAAATCATGGCGAACTCGTTCACCAGGGCGATGTTCAGGTCGCGCTGGATGTTCTCGATCACCTTGGCGGCTTCGGCGGTTCGAATGTCCGGCGCGGAGTGCGTGCCGGCCGCGACGATGCGCCGATAGAGGGCGTCCACAAAAGCCGCTGTCTCGGGGGTGGAGCCGGCGGTGATCTTCACCACGTCCGGCAGACGGTGCTCCTTGTCGCCTGGGTTGATGCGTTCCGGGCTGTAGCCGGCGAAGAAATCGCGATTGCAGACCAGCCCGGACTCCGCCTCCACCAGCGGCACGGCCACCTCTTCGGTCGCCCCCGGATAGACGGTGGACTCGAATACCACGACGTTGCCGCGTTGGATTACCTGGCCGACGAGGCGGCTGGCATCCTGCAGGGCGGAGAGATCCGGGCGCTTTTCGTCGTCGATGGGCGTGGGAACCGCCACCACGAAGACATCGCAGCCGCGCAGCGCGTCGATGCGCTCGCGGAAGACGAGCCGCGTCGCCGCGGCGATCTCTGCTTCGGCGAGCTCGCGGGTGGCGTCGCGTCCGGCTTGGAGCTCGGCGATGCGGCGCGAATCGACGTCGAAGCCGCGGGTGGCGAAGCGCTTGCCGAACTCCACGGCGAGCGGCAGCCCGACGTAGCCGAGGCCGAGAACGCCGACGACGGTGCCTTCGCCGGGAGCGCCGGGGCTGGCGAGCGGTTGCAGGGCAGCCATGGCGCGATTCTACTCAAGAGCCCTCGGCGGGGGAGCGCGAGGGGCTGGCCCCCTCGCAAGGACGGGGAGCAAGGAAGGCCGCGTCTCCCAAGGTTGGCGGCGGGCGTATACTCGCCGCTCAAGTCACACCCACGAGGCAGGCTCGATGAAGATCCCCCACATGGTCGCCTTCGCAGGCTTGCTTGTTGCGTCGGTCACGGCAACCGCGCAAGAACAAGCCGGTCCCATCGAAGAGCTCGTGGTCACGGCGCAGCGCGTGGCCGAGGGCGTTCAAGACGTGCCGATCGCCGTCACCGCCGTGGGCGGCGCGGCGCTCGAGGACCGCCAGGTCGTCAACCCGTCCGACCTGCAGCTCAACGCGCCGAACGTGACGTTCACCGCCACCAACTTCGGCGGTTCGAGCTTCAGCATCCGCGGCATCGGCAATCTGGTGATCGGGCGCACCGGCGAGTCCGGCGTGTCCCTGCACTTGAACGAAATCGCCGTGCCGACGAACTTGAACTCCATCGAGTTCTTTGACATGGAGCGCGTGGAAATACTGCGCGGGCCCCAGGGCACGCTGTTCGGACGCAATGCCACCGGCGGCGCCATCAACTTCGTCACCAAGGGGCCGGAACTGCGCGAGACGAGCGGCTTCCTGGACGTCGAATACGGCAACTACGGGCATCAGCGCCTGAAGGGCGCCGTGAATCTGCCGCTCGGCGAGCGCGTGGCGATGCGCCTGTCGGGCTTCTCCCTCGACCGCGACGGCTACATCGAGAACCTTGCATACGGCCAGACCGACGGCCTTGGCAGCGTGCTGCCCGGCATCGACGACGACGTCGACGGCCGCGACGTGCAGGCGCTGCGCGCGACCTTCGCATGGCAGATCAACGACGACGCGAACGCCTGGCTGCTGTTCAGTTCCTTCGAGGAAGACGACGACCGGGTGCGCATCACCAACCAAGTGTGCGCCCGCAATCCGCTGCCGACCACCGGCTGTCTGCCGAACGCGTTCGGCCGCGACACGCCGCACCTCGGTGCGACCACCGCCGGCATCTTTGCCGCCCTGGCCGGCGCGCTGCCCCTCGGTGCCGACGGCAGCAATCCTTCGCTCTACGACTATCAGCGCCCGCCCATCGACGGCTTTCGGCAGATGCACACGGATTTCGAGCCGGTCTTCCAGGACGACGAGGCGATCTGGGCCTTCGGCTTCGACTACGACTTCGACGAGCTGACTCTCGGCGTCATCGGCGCGCGGCGAACGGGCGAATATCTCTCGCGGCAGGACTACATGATGGACGTCGGCCCGTCTCTGGCCGCCACCCCGGGCAACCCCAGCGGCGCCTGGCCCGTGTCGCAACCGGCCGGCGGCGCTGGCGAGGAGTGGACGTCCGCGACGTGCAACCTTCTCGACGGCACGGCTGGCGTGCCTGGCGGCTGCATCCTGCCGGTGCATCAGAACCGCGTCTTCGCGTACGACCAGCAGGACTCGGACAACGAGTTCTGGACCGTCGAGGCGAAGCTGCACTCCAGCTTCGACGGCCCCTTCAACTTCCTCGTCGGCGCGAGCCGGTTCGAGGGCACGAACTACGGCGGCTACTACGTGCTCGCCAACACGTTGGACTTGGCGACGGTGGCGCCGCCGGCGGTCTTTCCAGCGCCGCTCTATCCCGGCTTCTTCATGAACGCCAACAATCCCGCCGGCGGCGCCGAGCAGGAAGGCACCGCGCTCTTCGGCGAGCTCTACTACGACTTGAGCGACCGCCTCACCCTCACCGCCGGGCTGCGCGTCAACGAAGACGAGAAGAGCACCAGCGACACCAGTGTGCTGCTGAACGCGGCGGACGCCAGCGCGGCCTTGGGCGGCCTGCTGGGCCCGCAGCCGATCTGGCTGCGCGCCGGGCTGTTCACCGAGATGGCCGCCATGGCGTCGAATCCGGCGGTCGAACTCAGCGGCGCATCGGCGCGGATGCTCGAGTTCCACAACGCCACCGGCGTCTACGCGGAGAACGCCGCGACGGCGATTGGCGTGATGGCCGCGGTCGGCGCCGCGCAGCAGCTAGGCGCAGCGATCGCCTCCGGCGCCTTGCCGGTGGCTGCCGTGCCGGCACAGATCGCGGCGCTGCCGCTGCCGCCGGTGCTGCAGGCCACGGTCGCCACGCTGCTGACGAATCCAGCCGGCATCGCAACCGATCCCGGCCTTGCCGCCGGCGCTGCCGCGTTCACGGCAATCGCCGCCGCGGTGGGGCCGGTGCCCGCCTTCGGCGAGACCCGCTTCGTCACCGGCAGCCCCAGCGATGCGTCCTGGCGCGAAGTGAGCGGGCGGCTCGGCTTCGACTATCGGCTCGCCAACGACACCCTCCTGTACGGCTTCTACAGCCGCGGCTACAAGCCCGGCGGCTTCAATCCGGCGATTCCGCCGGCGTTCCAGGCCACGTCGCCGTTCACCTTCGACGCCGAGCAAGTGAACGCCTTCGAGGTGGGCACGAAGAGCCTGCTGATGGACGGCCGGCTGATGCTCAACGCCTCGTTCTTCCTCTACGACTACGTCGGCTTGCAGGCGACGCGCATCCGCAACAACACGTCGATCAACGAGAACATCGACGCCAATCTGCGCGGGCTGGAGCTCGAAGGGCAGTGGCGTCCGGAAGCGTTGCCGGGCCTGACCGTGGACTTCTCCTACGGCTGGCTGGGGAACGAAGTGGACGGTTCGGAGTCGCTGGACCCGGTGAACCGCACCGGCGGCAACAGCGAGTACGTCCTGCTCAACAACATCGATCCAGGCTCGCTGACCGGCGTCAACTACGTCGCCCGCGAATCGCAGATCAGCGCCGCGTTGATTGCGGCCGCTGGGCAGGCCGGGGCGGTGATTCCGGTGGCGTATCCCGCGAACAGCGCTGGCGTGGCCATTCCCGTGTACTTCTCGCGGAACTTCCTCAACGCCGCCGGCGTCGAGACGCTGGACGGTATCCCCACCGACCTCGACGGCCATTCGCTGCCGAACGCGCCGGAGCACACGGCGCGAATCGGCTTGGCGCACACATGGAACGTCGGCGCCGGTGCCACCTTGACGGCGCGCTGGGACTACTACTGGCAGAGCGAATCCTTCGCCCGGGAGTTCAATGCCGTGGGCGACGAGATCGACGCCTGGTCGCAGCACAACGCCATGGCCATCTACGAGACGGGCCCGTGGTCGCTCAAGGCCTGGGTGCGCAACATCCAGGACGAAGACAACGTCACCGGCAAGTACCTCACGTCGGACACGTCCGGCTTCTTCCGCAACTACTTCCTCACCGAGCCGCGCATCTACGGCGTCTCGGCGCGGTATCGGTTCGGCGACGGCTAGGCGCCTCGGCAGCGGCCACCCGAGAGCAACGACGGTGGCCGCGGCCGGTCTTCCGCCCGAGCCGCTGCCGCCGGCCAGAGCCGGCCAGCGCGCCCCAGCCGTGAAGTCCGATGCGGCCCGCTTGGCCGAAGCCAAGCGGATCGCCGCGGGCCTGTATCCGCACCAAGTGGAAGGCGTCGCCTTCCTGCTTGGCCGGCGGCGCTCGATCCTCGCCGACGACATGGGGCTCGGCAAGACGCGGCAGTCCGTGATCGCCATGTCCACGGCCGTGCCGAGCGGCCCGTATCTGGTGGTCTGCCCCGCTTCCGTCAAGCACAACTGGGCGCGCGAGATCGCGCTTGCCCTGGACGGCGCCGAGGTGCGCGTCGTCGGCCCGTCGCCGCCGCCAAGCGCTGGCTTCGAAGGCTGGCTGATTGTCAACTACGACCTGCTGAAGCGCCACTTCGAGGCCCTGGCCGGCCAGCGCTTCCGCGGGCTGGTGTTCGACGAGGGCCACTACATCAAGAACCACCGCTCCCAGCGCAGCATCTACTCGCGGCGTCTGATCGACGAAGCGGCAGCGGACCCTGCGGTACACGTGCTCACCGGCACGCCGCTCACCAATCGGCCGCGCGACCTGTTCCCGCTGCTGCAGCTGGTCGGGCACTCCCTCGGGCGCAGTTTTCTCGCCTTTGCCAAACGCTACTGCGACGGGCGCAAGAACGACTACGGCCACTGGATGACAGGCGGCGTCAGCAACGCCCAGGAGCTGTCGGTGCAGCTGCAGGGCATCATGCTGCGGCGGCGGAAGGACGACGTGCTGGACTTGCCGCCGAAGCAGCGGGCCTGGATCGACGTGGACGTCGACGACGAGGTGCGCGACCAGCTGCATCGCGCCGTGGCGCGATTCCTCGACGAGGAGCGCACCGAGCGGGGCGGCCGGCTCGGCATCGCCATGTTCTCGGGCGCGCGTCGCCGTTTGGCGGTGGCCAAGGTGCCGCAGACGCTGGACTTCGTGCGCGGCGCCGTCGAGCAGGGCGAGAAGGTGATTCTTTTCTCCTGCTTCACCCATGCCACGCGCCGTTTCGCACGCGCCCTCGGCGATCTGTGCGTGACGGTGACCGGCGAAGTGCCGACGGCGAAGCGCCAGGCGCTGGTGGACCGCTTCCAGAACGACGAGGCGGTGCGCGTCTTCGTCGGCCAGATCCACGCCGCCGGCGTCGGCATCAACCTCACCGCTGCCAGCCAAGTGGTGTTCAACGACCTCGACTGGGTGCCGGCCAACCACTGGCAGGCCGAGGACCGTGCCCACCGCATCGGCCAGGCGGGCACGGTGAATGTCACCTACATGGTGGCGCGCAAGACCTTGGAAGAGTTCGTGCGCGGCGTTCTCGAGACCAAGGCGCAGCTTGTCGACGACGTCGTTGAAGGGCGGGCGCTTGGCGCCGCCGTGCAAGGCGACGTGCTGCAGGAACTCCGGCGCATGGCCGCGTACTTGGGGGAGCGCGCCGTGTCCGCTGGCGAACTGGAAGCCGAAGCGGCCGAGGCGTGGCTGCGCAGCGTTGGCGAGCGCTACCTGCGGGAGAACGCGCCGCGCCTAAGCGAGCGTGCCCGCCGCGAACTCGCGCCGGTCTCCGAAAGCGCCATCCGCGCCCTGGCGGCGGTGCTGGCCGCCCCGCGGCGCGTCGTCTACGCCATCGGAAGCGCGTCGAATCCGGCGCAGAGCTACCGCTTGGAAGTGGACGGCGCCGACATCGCCTGCGACTGCAAGGGCTTCGCCTATCGCGGCATGTGCCGCCACGCGCGGGAGCTGAAGCGTTCCTTGGCGACGGGTGCGCCCCTGCCCGCCGCCTATCGGCGAGTCGAGGACGAACGCGGCGTCGCCTAGCGCGCGTCGGCTCGGTTCAGCCCCGCTCCGCCAGCGGGAGGTAGTTGCGCGCCGTGGCGCCGCGGTAGAGCTGCCTTGGACGGCCGATCTTGTACGGCTCGCTCACCATCTCGCGCCAGTGGGCGATCCAGCCCGGCGCGCGCCCGACGGCGAAGATCACGGTGAACATCTCGGTGGGGATGCCCACCGCCTTGAGCGTGATGCCGGAGTAGAAGTCCACGTTCGGGTACAGGCGCCGTTCGACGAAGAAATCGTCCTCCAGGGCGATGCGCTCCAGCCGCTGCGCCATCTGCAGCAGCGGGTCGTCGTCCACGCCGAGTTCCGCCAGCACTTCGTGGCAGGTCTCCTGCATCACCTTGGCGCGGGGGTCGTAGTTCTTGTAGACGCGGTGGCCGAAGCCCATGATGCGGAACGGATCGTTCCGATCCTTCGCCTTGGCGACGTAGGCGTCGATGTTGTCCGGCGTGCCGATCTCGGCGAGCATGTTCAGCACCGCTTCGTTGGCGCCGCCGTGCGCGGGCCCCCAGAGTGCCGCGATGCCGGCTGCGACGGCGGAGTAGGGATTGGTGCCGGTCGAGCCGGCAAGCCGCACGGTGGAGGTGGATGCGTTCTGCTCGTGGTCCGCATGGAGCATGAAGATGCGGTCCATGGCGCGCTCGATCACCGGATTGACCGCGTAGTTCTCGTCGTCGGCGAATGTGGAGTAGAGGAAGTTCGCCGCGAAGCCCAAGTCGTCGCGGGGCGGCAGGTCGGCCTTGCCCTGGCCGTGGCGGTAGGTGAGCGCGGCGAGGGTGGGCATTTGCGCGATCAGCCGTTGCGCGGTTGCGTCGCGGTGCGCTGGGACGGTGATGTCGAGGCCGGCGTGGTACTCCGCGGCCAGGCCCCCGGCTAGCGCCGTCATGATGCCCATGGGGTGCGCGCCCCGCGAGAAGCCGCGCGCCATCGCGCGAACCGCCTCGGGCACGGCGCGTTCGGCCGCCACGGCACGGGCGAACTCGTCGTACGCGGCGCGGGAGGGGAGGGTGCCGTTCAACAGCAGGTAGCAGAGCTCGAGGAAGTTGGAGTGCTTCGCCAGTTGCTCGATGGGATAGCCGCGATGCAGCAGCACGCCGGCGTCGCCGTCGATGTAGGTGATGTTGGAGTCGCAGGCGGCGGTGGAGACGAAGCCCGGATCGTAGGTGAAGTAGCCCTTGGTCGTGAGCGAGCCGATGTCGATGACGTCGTTGCCGAGGCTGGGCTTGAGCACCGGCAGTTCGATGGCGTCCTCGCCGTCCACCAGCAGCCGCGCGCGCTTGATCTCGTCCGCCATCCGGCGCCCCCTTCCCCTAGAACCGCAAAGCGAGCGTATGCAGTCCATCGGATGGCGTCAACGACCGCGACAAACCCACAAACGAAGCGAACGAAGTCGCCAGCCGGAGATTTGCACACTCTTCATGTAGGGTGCCATATCCATGTTCTGGCTTAAGGTGTGCGAATGAAGGCGAAAGTCGCGGAACGTGGTCAGGTCACTATTCCGAAAACCCTTCGCAGGAAGCTCGGGCTTGTGCCGGGGACGATTCTGGACTTCGAGGTAGACGGTGGGAGACTGGTCGCAGCCAAACTGCCACCGCAGGGCCCGGTGGAGGCGGTTTTCGGCTCGCTCGGCAGGGGCCGGTCAACCGATGAATTGGTCGGCAAGCTGCGGGGGCCAGCATGATCGCGGCTGTGGCTGTTGCTTGCCACCGAACTTGGGTGCGTCGAGTACGATCATGGTCGCACACCCGATAGGTGATGCCCCACTTCCTCCTCGGTGACGGAAGAGCCGCCTGTGCCACCTCGCAGACGCCGACATGCCGACAACAGTTCGAGGATGAGTCGCTGGTTTCGCGAGCCGGCCCGCGGTGCGGCGCTTGCCGTCCTCTGCGCCGTGCTCCTCTATTCCGCTTCCGACTTCGCCACTCGCGGAATGGACCTGGACGGCATCGCGTATGCCAACATCGGCAAGTTGCTGGCCGATGGGCATGGCGGCTTCTGGCGCCTCCCGTACTACGAGACGACCGGCGAAGATCAGCCAGGCCTCTTCGTCGACCACCCGCCGGGCGTTCTCTTCCTCACTGGCCTGGCCTTCCGCTGGCTGGGCGATGCCTTTTGGGTGGAGAAGGCGCTCTCGCTCGGCTGGATGCTGGCGGTTGCCGTGGCTCTGGCCGCCTTGGCGCGCGCCACGGGAGTCAACGCCGCTTGGGCGCTCTTCATCTTCTTCGCGCTGCCGAGCACGATCGATGTTCTCTCCAACCACTATTTGGAAGGCCCGCTGGCGCTGGCGATGATCGCAGCCGTAGCGGCTGCCTATCGTGCCGCGGCTGCGCCGAGCCTGCGGCGGGCGGCGACGGCAGCTGCCGTGGCGGGGCTCATGGTGGGGGCAGGCTTCTGGATCAAGGGGTCGGTGGCGCTGTTCCCGCTTGTGGCGTGTCCAGTCTTCGTGCTCTGCAAAGAGCCGCTTGCGGAAAGCAAGACTTGGCTGCGCGCCGGTGCAACTTGGGCGGTCGGCGCCGGGGTGGTTGTCGCAATGGTCGCGATTCCTCTGGCCACTTCGTCGGACGCGCTCGATTGGGCTCGCGCATACCTCTCCGGGAACGTCGTCGCCAGCATCGACGGCAGCAGACCAGCCATGCATGGCCGGATGTGGCAGTTTGGGCAGATCGCGCTGCACGTCGGCATCGCTGCGGCGTTGGGCTGCGTTGCCTGTGGCTCGTGGTGCGCGGCGGCCGAAACGGTGTCGTGAGCAAGCTGAAAGCCGCGCTGCCGTGGCTGGTAGTCGCCTGCGCCGGCCTGCTGCCGTTGATGGTCAGCGCCCGGCAGTTCGAACACTATCTGCTTCCCGCGATGCCGTTCTTGGCGCTGGCTGTCGCGCACGCCGCGCCGCTGCCGATGCCGCGCTGGCCTTTGCGTCCGCTTGCGGCCGCGCTGCTCTGTTTGGCGATCGCTGTCGCCGTCGTCCGTTTCGGTGACGTGTCGCGCCATCGCCAGTACATGGACGACGCCGCGGCGGTGGCGCGAGCAATCGCGCCGGGGCGGAGCGTCGGCTTTTGCGCGGATGTCGACCGAGACAGACTGTCGGCCTACCTCTTTCGCAACCACGACGTGCTGACGCGGCTCGGTTCCAGCGCGACCAGTGCCACCCACGCCATTTGCAATGCTGCGCTGGAGGGCAGAGCGCCGCTGCTTCGGCTGCGCGACGGCTCAACGCTTTGGCGCGCAGCCGCGCCCTCTGGCCTCGAGCCTTGAGACCATGTGGCGATGGAAGGACGGGATGCCAAAGGAGAGATCGTCGTTCTCGTCCGCCGCAAGCACCCCGTGCGCCACGGCGGCATCGAGACCGGCTGGATCGCGCCCGTCGTCCTTGAGCGCTGCGAGCGCCTCGTCCCGTGCCAGCTTGCGCCGGCCCAGGCGTTCCATGGCGGCGGCCAGCGCGAGCATCGATTGATGGCCCTTGGCCGCTTGCAGCCGTTCGTTGTAGTGCTCGGTGCGCTTCTCGTCGCCGTGGGAAAGCGCCGCGGCCAGCGCTTGGCCTTCCAAATGCCCATGTGCGGCCATGGCGACGTCGGCGCCTTCGAGATAGCCGTGCACATGCCGCGGGAATCCGAAGGACGCCTCGGCGAGGCGCTGCACGCTCGCAGGCGGAACCGAGCCGTGCCCTAGCGCTTGCAGATTGCCCGCCACCGCATCGCATGACTCGGCGGCGTCGAGCGGCCCGAGCGCCGTCTTCTTCGCCACCCTTGAAATGCCGGCGACGCCGTCGCCGGGCGCGGCCAGCACCGCCGGCGTGTGCTGCAGGCCGAAGCCGATGAGCTGGATGGGGCAGCCGTGCGCGCCTCGGTGCAGCACGCGCAACGCCGCCATGCCCGCCGGTTCCACGCTTTGCAGCTCGTCGATCACGACCACCAGCGCCTTGCCGCGCCACATTCCCGCATCCAGCGAATCGCTCAACAGCTCGGGCAACGTCCCGGTGCGGCGTCCGTGGCTCACGGTGGCGCCGGCTTGAACGCCGGCAACGCCGAAGGTGCGGCCCGTGGTCTTCGTGTCCAAGCCGGTAACAGCCTTGCCAATCGCCGCTTCGCCGAGCGCCTTGGCGAGGGTCAGAAACACCCCGACCTCGTCCGTGAGCAGATGGGTGTCGAGGTCCACGACATGCACCGTGCGGCCAGAGTGCCGCTCGCCGGCCACGCGCCTGGCGTACTCGTTCGCCAACTGCGTCTTGCCGGCGCCGGGCACGCCTGTGAACAGTTCGATGCCGTTGCTTGCGTCGCCGCTGGCGCACAGCATGGCCAGCGCCTCGCGCAGAGAGTCGATCTCTGCCGTCCGACCGGCGAAGTAGAGGGGCGGCTGGCGCGGGCCGGGGAGTCTTGGACGCTCGCGGGCCATGCTTCGACTATACACCGCCTGCCGCGGCACGATGCGCGAGCGCGCTGAAGACGAAGACCGTCGGGCACTGTCGTGCCTCGTAGCTTGCCGATTGACAGGGGATTGAAGCCGGGCCTTGCGGCCCGGAGGCCATGCATACTGAGCGCACGGAAATCCGGCAAGTCCAACTCTCGCTCGGCGCAACTCCGCCGAGCGAGCAATCGACAGGAGAGACGAACCATGACGATGGATCTGCAAACCTTGGCGCAAGCCGTTGGGGAGGACGCCGCGTTCCGCGTCGTGCGGCGGCTTCAGCCGATCGGAGGGCCGGGCGACAAGATTTTTCCGCCCACCTATCCGCCGCCACAAGGCAGCCCCCGCAACGCGCCGCCACGCCATGTGTTCGAGCGGCGTCGGGTAGATGGCGACGAGGTGTGGTGCGTCCTGCTCGACAGCGTCCAGAGCCAAGCCAATCGGCTTGAAGAGGTGTTGCTAGCGGCTGCCGAAGGCGAGGACGAACCCGTGCCGCTGCCTTTCGTCACGGTGGATTTCGCGGGCGCCGGGCTGGAGCCGCTGGAGCGCATCACGTCCTTGGATGCGCCGCACAGGGTGTACGACGCCATCCTCCGCGACAGTCTTCTTGACGGCAGCCCATTTATGCAAAGCGAAGAGGGCCGTCGCTTGGCGGCCGCCAAACCTGCCGACGCGACTGCGCTCTTGGAGCTGTCGCCCAGCGCTCTGCTGTTCGGCGCCTGGCACAGCCAAGGGGAAGGCGGCGGTCTCGGTGCCAAGTTCCCGCGTGCGCTGGTCTCCGAAATCATGGGCGTCGACACGCCGGTCGAGGAAGTCGTTGTCAACCAACGTGACGGCGAGCCAGAGCCTCGAACCGCCGGCCGCCGCACGAGGAGCAGGATCGACCCGCTGGGCATCCTTCGAAAGGTCGAGGTCTTCAAGGGCGCTTCCGCTTCGGACTGGAGCACGGAAACCCGCAAGGGCACCAAGAAAGTTCGCCCTTCCGAGATCAACCACAGCAACATCGCACCCACCGTCGAACCTCTGGGCGTCACCTGTGACCATGTGGAACACAGGGCAACGATCACGCTGGCGGGGCTTAGGAGACTGCGTTTCGGCGACGGTGCCAGGGATGCCGCGGGGCGGGCGCTGATCGCGTCGCTCGGCCTCTTGGCGCTGGCCGAACAGGACGTGCGCGGCTATGCGCTGCGCTCGCGCTGCGACTTGGTTTGCGACGGCGCCGCACCGCTCGAACTGGTGCATGCGGATGGGTCTACGGCACCCGTGGACCTTGGCCGGGCGGGCGCGCGAGCACTCTATCGCGAAGCCTACGCGCAGGCCGAAGCGGCCGGATTCCGGTTCAAGTCGCTCGTCCTCAAGCCGCAGGACAAACTGGTGGAGATCGTCCGCCGCAGCCGTCATTTGGCGCTGGAAGGCGAAGGCGGGGAGAGCGGGGACAATGAGCCTCGTTCTTGAGATCGAGTTCCTCACCGGCGTTTGCCGGGCCGCCCGCGAGCCCGGCGACGACGCGCCGGATTGGCCGCCGCAGCCAGACAGAGTTTTTTCCGCCCTGGTCTCCGCCTGGGCGGCCGGCGGCGAACGGTCGGAGGAGCGCCGGGCACTGGAATGGCTGGAAGCCCAACCGCCGCCCGCTGTTCATGCGAGCGATCACACCGCCAGGACAACGCCGGACGTGTTCGTGCCGCCGAACGACTTCCAAACCCCGCACAACGATCTCGATAAACAAAGGTGGTACCGGGATTTCCTGGCGCGTGGCAAGCGTCCGCCAGACAAGGGTGGCCACGAGCGCAACTGGAAGCAAGCGCTGTCGACGCTCCCCGAAAGTAGGCAGAGAAAGGAACGCCGCTTTCCCACCGCCTGCCCGGACCATCCAGTCATGGCCATGGCTTGGTCGGTGGAACCCGAACCTGCCGTGTTCGACGCGTTGAAGGCGATCACCCGTTGCTTAGGCTATTTGGGCCACTCGGCAAGTCTGGTTCGCTGCCGGTTCCTGTCGGCCAGCGACGCGACCCACCTCGGCGCAGCTAGTCCCGCGCGTCGGAGCGTCTATCCAGGGCGCCTGCGCGAACTGGAGGAAGCCCACCGCGCGAACTCCCTTCGTCCCGCGATTCGCCCCGGCGCCCCGGTCTTCGCCGAAGAGTCCGAGCCGGTTCCGCTGGGCGACGACTGGCTGACCTTGGAAGTGGTCGCAGGCCAGGTTCCCGATGTCCGCGCGACTGCTCTCGTCTGCCGTGTGCTGCGCAACACGTTGATGAGCGGCTATCGGCGAGCAGGGATGGGAGGTGCCATACCCGAGGTCGTGTCCGGCCATACGCCGAGCGGCGCACCGACCCGGCAGGCGCATCTCGCGATTGCGCCGCTGGCATTTGCCGGCCATCCCCATGCCGACGGGCACGTCCTTGGCTTCGCGTTGATCCCGCCCCGCGGCAGCACGCTCGGCGACATGGAAGGCTTTCGCAAGGCGTTCGAGGAAGTGGCGCCCTACGACCAGAAGACGGCGAGGCGCGTGTTGACGCTGCAAGGGCGGCCTCTGAACGAGCCGCTGCGCCTGGCGCCCGTGCCTAGGGACGGAAGATTGAAACGGTCGCTCACGCCGGAACCCTACCTGAAACCGTCGCGCACCTGGGCCAGCGCGACGCCAATCGTGCTCGAACGGCATCTGAAGGGCCGGGGCGACGCAGAAGTGCGCGGGCTTGTCGCCAGGGCTTGCGAGAACGCGGGGTTGCCGCGACCGGCCCCGGAGTCGATTCAGGCAGGCAAGCATTCGGCCGTCGAAGGCATGCCGCCCGCTCGGCCTTTGGCGGGCGAGCCGCCTTGGACTCGCTGGAAAGTGCCGGAATCGCTCGCGAGTCGGCAACTGGTGCATGCAGTCATCGACTTTGGGGAAGACGTGCGCGGCCCTGTTCTCCTAGGCGCCGGGCGGTTCACCGGCCTTGGCCTTTGCCGCGGCGGGAGTTGAGCATGGAACTCCGCGCCACGGATTTCAGGGCTTTCTTCAAGGCCGTACACGGCTGCCCCGTTCCCCTGGCAGCAGCAACTGGTCGATCGCCTCGCCGAGGGCGACGAGTGGCCGGACGTGCTCGATCTGCCAACCGGCACGGGAAAGACCGCGGCGATGGACGCGGCCGTGTTCCATCTGGCGCTGCGTTCCGACGCGCCGGGGAGTGCGGCACTGCGGATTGCCTTTGTCGTGGATCGGCGCCTCGTGGTCGACGACGCTTTCGGGCGAGCCAACAAGATCGCCAAAACGCTTTGCCTTGCGCTGCACGACGATGCGAAAGCGGGCGACGTCGTCAGGGAAGTCGCCGGTCGACTTCGCCGTCTGGCCGGCGACCGCGCGCCGCCGCTCGTGGCCCGGCGGCTTCGGGGCGGTGCGCCACTCGAGCACGATTGGGCGCGTACGCCCACGCAGCCGACGATCCTTTGCTCCACCGTCGATCAGATCGGTTCGCGGCTGTTGTTTCGCGGCTACGGCGTCTCGGACCGCATGAAGCCCGTCCATGCCGGCCTGCTCGGCGTCGACAGTCTGATCCTCCTGGACGAAGCGCACCTGTCCAAACCGTTCCGGCAGACGCTCTGCGCGGTGCAACGCATCGGCAAGGCCGGTGTCCGAACGGCGATTCTGTCCGCGACTCCGGGAGCGAGAGCGAAGGCGCGATCGCGGCCAGGTCGGCCATCGCGGTGCCTCGAGCTCTCGTCGGCGGACCGCAGCGATCCGGTGCTCAAGAAGCGGCTCGAAGCGCGCAAGCCCGTCGCATTGGAGAAGCCCCTTCGCGGGAAGAGTGCAACGATCTCGGCGGCCTTCGCCAAGGCTGCGCATACGATGGCCGAACAACCACAGAGCGGGGCCTCGCCGCCTGCGGTTGGCATTGTCGTCAACCGCGTCGCGCTGGCGCGGGACATCTTCAACGCGCTGAAGAAGCGCATCAAGGCCGAGCGCACCAGTGCCGGCGAAGAAGCAGACGAAATCGACGTGATTCTGATGATCGGGCCGTCGCGTGATGTTGGCCGAGACAGAATCGTGCGCAAGCTGGCGCCGTTTCGAACGGGCGCGGAAGAGCGTTCGCAAGCCAAGCCCCTGTTCGTCGTCGCAACCCAATGCTTGGAAGTGGGCGTGGACCTCGACCTCGACGGCATGGTGACGCAGGCGGCTTCCCTGGATGCGCTCCGCCAGCGGTTCGGCAGGGTCAACCGCGCCGGGCGGCAGGTGCCTGCGCAAGGGATGATCCTCGCTTGCGCCGAGGACATCGCCAAGAAAGCGGATGATCCGGTCTATGGCGACCGCATTCGACTGACGTGGGAAGCGCTCGAAGAAGTCGCCGAAGATGGAGAGGTGGACTTCGGCGTGGAGACGTTGCCGAGGCGCTTGGAGGAAGCCGGCATCGACCCCGAGACGCTTGGGGCGGAACAGGCGAACGCGCCGGTCGTGATGCCGGCGTATCTGGACCTCTGGGCCCAGACCGCGCCGCGACCGACGGCCGATCCCGAAGTCGGGTTGTTCCTGCACGGTGCCGAACGGACGGCCGCCGGCGTCTCCGTTGTGTGGCGCGGGGATGTGTCGGAACGGGACATGAAGGACGCGGCGGACGAGATCGAAGAACTGCTTCGGCTGGTTCCACCTCGCGCCGCCGAAGCGGTAGAGGTCTCGTTGTGGGCCGCGCGAGAGTGGCTTCGGCGAGTGCCCGGCGACGAGGCTGCGCTTGACCCGATGGCCGACGTGCCGGCGCGGGAAGAGGACAGGCCGGTGTCGGAGCACGCGACAGGACGTCCCGCCTTCCGTTGGGCCGGTGCCGGCGATCCGCGCACTGGGGTCGTGTCACCGGACGAGCTGCGCCCCGGAGACATGGTGATCGTTCCCGCCGAATACGGCGGTTGCGACCAATTCGGCTGGGCCCCCGACGACACCGATTACGTTGAGGACGTGGCCAACGAAGCCGCGATGCCATTTTGGGGGCAGCGGTGCGCGGTGCGGGTCGCACGTGGCCTCGTGCCCGACGCAGGCCAGTGGGGCCGCATGTCGGAGATGCTGCAGGACGACGCGGCCAGCGCCCATGACCTCCGCGATCGCCTGCTTGACGTGTTGCCGACCGGCCAGGCACCCCTGCTGGAAGAGGCCGAGAATCAAGGGCTCTGCGCAGTGCGGGCAGTGCGGCAAGGGCTGGAGGCACTGCGTCCCAAACGCGGCCGGCTTGAACTCCGCTTTCCGTACCGTGGAGGTCGTGAAAAAGGCGCGGTCTTCGTGGTGGAGCAGGGGATCAAAGGCGCTGGCAGGTCGGATGACGCCAGATCCGCAACCGAAGACGACAGCATCTCGCCGACCTTCGGCAAACCGGTTGCGCTCGACAAACATGGTGCCTGCGTGGAGCACCTCGCCGGACGATTCGCAGAGACGCTGGGGCTTGGCGAAGCCGCGGACCTTCGGCTGGCCGCCTATCTTCACGACGCAGGAAAGGCCGATCCGCGCTTCCAAACCATGCTGTCCGGCGGCGATCCGTGGAATCGTCCTGAAGGCTCACCACTTGCCAAGAGCGGTGCGCGAAATTGGTCGCCGGCCGCCGGCAAGCGCGCGGGGCTGCCGGAGGGTTGGCGGCACGAGGCGCTTTCCGTGAGGATGGCGCAAGCACACCCGCGCTTTGCGAACGCGCACGATCCCGCGCTGGTGCTGTGGCTGATCGGAAGCCATCACGGGCTGGGCCGGCCGTTCTTCGGCTTTCTCGATCCGGCGCCGGACCAACATCTGCCCGAGTGTCTCGACGTTGAGAATTGGCGTCTCCGGGCGGGAGAACCGGGGCCGCAGTCGTCGGCATTCGATTTCCGCGGCGCCGATTGGCCGTCCTTGTTCGAGGACTTAAAGCAGCGCTACGGGATTTGGAAACTTGCCCATCTCGAGGCCATCCTGCGCCTCGCCGACCACCGGGCGTCCGAAGAGGAGCGCAACGCGTGACCGTTGGCGGAACCCATCGCCTAGACGGGCTTGAGCCGGACAACCTGCTGGCCTTCATGGCCTTGCTGGGTCTGCTGCGGACCCTTGAAGAGGCGCGCCCCGGCTGGCGACCTCGCGCTTCCTGGACCGTCGCCGAACCGCCCCTTCGTCCACGCTTGCACGTTGTCGAGAACGTCGGCAGCAATGCGGTTGCCGAAGCGGCAGCCGAGGGATTGGCGGTTCTGGCTCGCCACCATGACTTCGACGGGCTGCGCGACCTGACGCTGGCGCCCGAAGACGCCGCGCAGAGACTGCGCGAGGCGGCGGATTCGGACGCCTATACCGCCGCTCTGTGGGCGGCGTTCGTTAGCGACGCAGCCATTGCCCGCGACGGCGAGAAGGTGGAACCGACACCGCTGTGCTTCCTGTTCGGCCAGGGCCATCAGCATTTCCTTTCGCGCCTCGCTTCGGTTCCGAAGGAGACCGTGCCGCTGAAGCGCGGTTCCGCGCAGAAAAGATCCGTGTCCGAGGCGGAGTGCCTTGGCGAGGCCCTCTTTGCGCCGTGGAGACGCCCCGACGAGGCTACGGAGCGTTCATTCCGCTGGGATCCTCATGAAGATGTGCGCTATGCATTGCGTGCGAACAATCCGACCAACAAGAAGACGAAGGAAGGCACGCAGCACGGCGCCAATCGGCTCGCCGCAGTTGGTCTCTCCCTATTGACGGTGGTGCCGAGGCACCGGAACGGCAGAATTCGGCTGGCGCTCGTCGGCGGCGAGCGAGAACGGGATGGCGCCCACATCCTAAGCTGGCCGATCTGGCGCGAAGCAACCGGCCTCGCTGGCATTCGCGCCTTGCTCGGCCACCCGCATCTCGACAATCCAAGTGTCCGAGCCGCCCTTGGTGTTGTGGAGCGGCGTCAGGCGCGGAGGATTTCCTCCGGCAAGTATATGAACGTCACGAGGGCCGCCGCGGCAGTCGAGGACAGCGCTCTGGCGCCGACGCCGTGATGCGCTCGGAGAGTGCCGCCTTCGATGAGGCGCATGGAGCTGGAACCGGCGAGCGGCTCGGCACCGCCGCCGGAACTTAGCCCCTTCAATGAAGCCCCGCAATGAAGCGGGGAGATGCCTCCGGCGCACTGGGTTGCCGTTCATCGGCTACATCCTTCAATGAAGCCCCGCGATGAAGCGGGGAGATACGCGCAAGCTCGATTTCGTCACGAACCAGGACAGAGTCCTTCAATGAAGCCCCGCGACGAAGCAGGGAGATACCGGCAACGCGCGCTGGCGCGAGCACGACCTGCGGGCCCTTCAATGAAGCCCGCAATGAAGCGGGAGATACAGGTGACGGGCAGCCAGCCGGCATCGAAATTGTCCCTTCAATGAAGACCCGCCATGAGCGGAACATAGGGCCGAATCTTCTCCATAGGTTCGCACCATCGCCGGCTACTCGATGGCGCGGAGCGACGCCACCTTGGTTCGGAGCGCCGCAATGTGGTCGTGGTAATGGGCTGGCGATTCGGGCGGGTGGTTGACGGCCCAATCGAGGGTCTGCCGGATTGTCTCCGCCACGTCGCCAACCGGCAGTTGAGCGTGGCCAGCGCCGCTCTCGAAGGCCAAGCCGTCTTCGGTGAACGCAATCGGCTGGCCGGACCACGAGAGCTCGATGTCGTCCGCAATGCGGCGGATGAACAGATCGGGGAAGATGCCGCCTGCCGCAGCGCTGCGAACGCCATGCCGGAAGTACCAATCCTGGGTATCGGCGTAGTGCTGCATGCCGCGCGCATCGTCGGCTGCGATCCATTCTTCGAGCGCATGATTGCAGGCTGTGGCGGCGGGCTCGCTGCCGGGATTGGGCCACGGCAGGCGCTCTTCGTGCAGCAAAGCCGCCCAGTTCGTGGCCAGCCAATCGAGGAAGGGCGCGAGGTACCAGCCAACATGGGGCTGTTGCTCGCCGCCGAACTTGGTTGCGGTGACGTTCACGTCGACCACGCGAATGGTCAGCTCGCCCATGGACCAACCGTGTTCCGCTGGCCGTTGCTCGGGCGGCTCGGGGTCGGCAACCCAGCGAATGCCCAGCTCCAACTTGGCCGGGTCGCCGAATCGCGTCTGCTCATGCATCGTCGTCACCCCTCAAGGCCGCCGCCGGCGTATGCCTCGGCTGTTTCCCGCACGCGCCCGACCATGGCGCGCAGGCCGTTGCCGCGGGTGGGGCTCAAGTGGTTGACGAGTTGGAGTTCGTCGAACAGGGCCTCGATGTCGAAGGCGAGAATCTCGGCTGGGGTGCGGCCGTCGTAGGCGGCGAGGACGATGGCGATCAGGCCGCGCACGATGTGGGCGTCGCTGTCGATGGCGAGCCGCAGGCGGTTCGTGTCGGCGTCGTAGGCCGGTACCAGCCACACTTGGCTCTGGCAGCCGCGCACCAAGTTCTGCTCGGTGCGCAAGTCGTCTGGCAGGGGCGCGACCTCGCGGCCCAGGTCGATGATGAAGCGGTACTTCTCTTCCCAGGAGTCGAAGAACGCGAACGCCGAGCGCAGGTCCTCCAAGGCGGCGTTTTCCGATTCGACGACGGTGGCCATCAGTAGAGGCCCAGTTCCAGCTGCGCTTCGTCGCTCATCATGCCGCGTTCCCAGGGCGGGTCGAAGACCAGATTGACGTCCACCGATTGAACGAAGGGCACGCGGCGCACGCGCTCTTCCACGTCGTGGACGAGAATCGGCCCCATGCCGCAGCCGGGGGCGGTGAGCGTCATGTCGATGGCCACGGCCGAGGCGTCGATGTCGCAGCGGTAGACGAGGCCGAGGTCGACGATGTTCACCGGAATCTCGGGGTCGTGGACGGTGCGCAGCGCTTCCCAAACCTGTTCGTTCGACACTTTGCCGTCGGCCGGCGGCGTCAGCGACAGCACCAGCGGTTCCAGGCCGAGGGCGTCCGCGTCTTCGCCGTCGATGCGCGCCATGTTGCCGTTGTGGATCACGGTGTAGGCGCCGCCGAGGGCCTGGGTGAGCGTCACGAACGCGCCGGCCGGAATGTCGAGCGGGGCGCCGGTGGGCACGAGCCGTGCCTGCACGCCACGGGCCACGGGGACGATCTTGCGCTGCATGGGCGTGGTCTTGGAATGCTGGCGAGTGAAGGCGCCTTAGGCCGAGGCGTTCTCGGCGGCAATCGAGAAGCTCTCGCCGCAGCCGCACTCCGAAGCGGCGTTGGGGTTTCTGAAGGTCAGCGCGGCGTTCAGCCCGGCCACCACGTAGTCGATCTCGGTGCCGCGCACCAGCGGCCAGTCGGCGTTGCCGACGAAGACCTTCACGCCGTCGAAGTCGAAGGCCCTGGCGTTGGCCGGTTCCGCGCCGCTCTCGGGGCTTTCCAGAAAGGAGAGGTCGTACATGTAGCCGTTGCAGCCGCTCGTCTTCACGCCGAGCACCAGCGCCCGTGCGCCTTCCTTGGCGAGCTGGCGCCGGACGTGCGCTTGCGCGGCCGGCGTCATGGCGATTTCGCCGGCGCTTTGCGCCGGGTCGAAGACCTGCGCGCCGGCCGTGTCTTTGGAGGGCGTCATAGCATCTCCCGTGTCTTGCGGACTGCCGCTGCCAGCCGGTCCACGTCGTCGCGCCGATTGTACAGTGCGAAGGACGCCCGCACCGTGCCGGGAATGCGCAGTCGATCCATCAGCGGCATCGCGCAGTGGTGGCCGGTGCGCACGGCGATGTCTTGCTGGTCGAGCAGCGTGCCGACGTCGTGCGGATGGGCGTCGCGCAGCCCGAAGGAAAGCACGGGCCCCTTGCGCGGCGCGGTGCCGATCACCGACACGCCGTCGATCTGCTGCAGCGACGCCGTGGCGTAGGCAAGGAGGTCGTCCTCGTGGTCTGCCACCGCTTGCGGGTCTAGATCGTCGAGATAGTCCACGGCGGCTTTGAGCCCGACGACGCCGGCGATGTGCGGCGTGCCGGCCTCGAACTTCAGCGGCGTGGCGGCGTAGGTGGTGGCTTCGATGCGCACGCGCTCGATCATCTCGCCGCCGGTTTGCCACGGCGGCATGGCGTCGAGCAGCGCTTGCCGTCCCCAGAGGGCGCCGATGCCGGTGGGCCCGTACATCTTGTGCCCGGAGAAGGCGTAGAAGTCGCAGCCGAGCGCCTGCACGTCCACCTCGAAGTGCGCCATGGCCTGGGCGCCGTCGACCACCACCGCCGCCCCGGCGGCCTTCGCCGACGAGACGATGGCGGCGAGGTCGTTGATCGTGCCCAGCGCGTTGGAGACGTGGCCGACGGCGACAATCTTGGTGCGCTCGGCGAGCTTGGCGTGGAAGTCTGCCATGTCCAGCTCGCCGCTCGGCAGCACGCGCACGGCGCGCAGGCGCGCCCCGAAGCGCGAACAGGCCAGCTGCCAGGGCACGATGTTCGAGTGGTGTTCCAGTTCGGTGACGAGCACTTCGTCGCCTTCGCCGAGCACCAGCGGCGCATAGGCTGCGGCGACCAGGTTGATTGCCTCGGTGGTGCCGCGGGTCCACACCACTTCCTTGCTGGAACGGGCGTTGATGCGCGTGGCGACGGTTTCCCGCGCCGCCTCGAACGTTGCGGTGGCGGCGTCCGAGAGCCGATGCGCGCCGCGATGCACGTTCGCGTTGGCGGTCTCGTAGTAGCTGCGCAGCGCGTCGATGACGCGCCGCGGCTTCTGCGTGGTGGCGGCGTTGTCGAGGTACACGACATCGGTCCGCTTGCCGAGCAGCGGGAAGTCGGCGGCGTAGTCTCTGCTCACGGGCAACGTGCCCATTGCACGGCGTGGCGCGTGGCGTGCGCCGTTTTGGCCTCTTGGCAAGCGCTCATGCGGCGAGCGAAATCATCCTCGCGCCTTCTTCGTCCGCGATGGCTTCGCGCAGAAAGCCGCGCACCAGCAGCCGCCGCGCCTCGGCTTCGCCGATGCCGCGGCAGCGCAGATAGCTCACGGCGTCGTCGTCGAGTGCGCCGACCGTGGCGCCGTGGCTGCACTTCACGTCGCTGGCGTTGATTTCCAGTTCCGGCTTGGCGAATACCTGCGCGGCGTCGCTGGCGATCAGGTTTTTCGCGGAGAGGGCGGCGTCGCTGCCGTCGGCGCCGGCCGCGATGTGGATGCGCCCGTTGATGACAGCCCTAGCGTGTCCTTCCGCCACGCCGCGGTAGGTCTGGCGGCTGAACGCGCTGTGCCCGTCGTGGTTGAGCGCCACTTGGTTGTCCAAATGGCCCCGTCCGTCCAGGCGCCACGCGCCGGTAACGGCGGCCCGAGCGCCTTCGGCGAGCGTTACGACGATGTCGTTGCGGCGCAAGTCGGCGCCCCGGGAAACCTGGGCGAGGGCGTATTCGCCGCCGTCTCGAACGCGCACGGCGACGAGGCTGCACTCGCGTCGATCGTCCGCGGCCTGGCGGCGCAGATGCCGGACCTTGGCGCCGGCGCCGACGATCACTTCCACGATGCGGTGCGTGAACGCCGACGGTTCCTCGATCAGCACCAGCTCCGCCGCCGCTTCGACTTGCACCAGAACGTGCTGGAAGGCGCCGCCGAGGCAGCCGATGCGCACCGGCTCGGCATGGCGCTGCGCTGGCGCATGGACGACCACGCCGGCGTCGAGCAGCAGGCCGTTGACCGCGGCAAGCGGGTGCTCCGCCAGATCGAACGCAGCGCCGAGGTTCCCGCCCGCCAAGGAAGCGGCGCATGGCGCCGAGAACTCGGCCACGGCGATGGTGGAGGGGGCTGCGACCTCGCCGCGCTTGGCGGAAGAGGGCGCCTCGTCGGCGAGCGCCGTCGCGTACCAGCGCGCGACATTGGTGTGGCGCCACGCCTCGGAGCGCATGTGCGGCAGCCCGCTGCGCGCCAGCGCGTCGCGGCAGGCGTCGCGGTTCCGCCAGGTTGCGTAGGCATTGTTCTGCGCGGCCAGCCGTTCGCGCAGCCGGTCGGCATCAGGCGTCGAGCCAGCCATAGCCCTTCTCTTCGAGCTCCAAGGCGAGCGAGCGGTCGCCGGAGCGCACGATGCGCCCTTCGGAGAGCACGTGGACGCGGTCCGGCACCACGTGGTTCAGCAGGCGCTGGTAGTGGGTGACCAGCAGCACGGCGTTGTCGGCGGCGCGGAAGGCGTTGATGCCGTCGGCCACCACCTTGAGCGCGTCGATGTCGAGGCCGGAGTCGGTTTCGTCGAGAACCGCGAGCCGGGGCGCGAGCAGCAGCATTTGCAGTATCTCGTTGCGCTTCTTCTCGCCGCCGGAAAACCCCTCGTTGACGCCTCGGCGCAGGAAGTCGGCGCTCAGGCCTAGGCTCGCCGCCACGGCGCGGGTGCGCTTCATGAAATCCACGGCCGCCGGCGCTTCTTCGCCGTTGCGCTTGGCGCGGGCATCCGCGGCCGCCTTCAGAAACTCCATGTTGCTGACGCCCGGAATCTCCACCGGATACTGGAACGCGAGGAACAGGCCGAGGTGGGCGCGTTCTTCGGGCGGGAGGGGATCGATGTCGGCATCGGCGAAGGTCATCGCGCCGCCGGTGACGACGTAGCCGGGCCGCCCGGCGAGCACGTTCGCCAAGGTGCTCTTGCCGGAGCCGTTGGGGCCCATCACCGCATGCACTTCGCCGCTGGCGACTTCGAGGCTCAAGCCCTTCAGGATCGGCTTGTCTTCGACGTCGACGCGCAAGTCGTCGACGCGCAGCAGACTCATCCGACGGCACCTTCGAGGCTCACTTCGAGCAGCTTGGCCGCCTCCACGGCGAACTCCATCGGCAGCGTGCGGAAGACTTCCTTGCAGAAGCCGTTGACGATCATCGCCACCGCCTGCTCGGCGTCGATGCCGCGCTGCTGGCAGAGGAAGAGCTGCTCGTCGCTCACTTTGGAGGCGGTCGCTTCGTGTTCGATGCGCGCCGACGGCAGCTTGGATTCGATGTAGGGGAAGGTGTGCGCGCCGCAGTCGTCGCCGATGAGCAGGGAGTCGCAGCGGGTGTGGTTGCGGGCGCCCACGGCGCCGGGGTTCATCCGCACCAGGCCGCGGTAGGCGTTCTGGCTCTTGCCGGCGCTGATGCCCTTGGAGACGATGGTGCTCTTGGTGTCGCGCCCGATGTGCAGCATCTTGGTGCCGGTGTCGGCCTGCTGATGGTTGTTGGTGAGCGCCACGGAATAGAACTCGCCGACCGCGGCGTCGCCCTTGAGCACCACGCTGGGGTACTTCCAGGTGATGGCGGAGCCCGTCTCCACCTGCGTCCAGCTGATCTTCGAGCGGGCGCCCAGGGCCGCGCCCCGCTTGGTGACGAAGTTGTAGATGCCGCCGCGGCCTTCGGCGTCGCCCGGATACCAGTTCTGCACCGTGGAATACTTGATTTCGGCGTCGTCCAGCGCGACGAGTTCCACCACCGCGGCGTGTAGCTGGTTTTCGTCGCGCATCGGCGCCGTGCAGCCTTCGAGATAGCTCACGCTGGAGCCGGCGTCGGCGACGATGAGGGTGCGCTCGAACTGCCCGGTGTTCATGGCGTTGATGCGGAAGTAGGTGGAGAGCTCCATCGGGCAGCGCGTGTTCTTCGGCACGTAGACGAACGAGCCGTCGCTGAACGTCGCCGAGTTCAGGGCGGCGTAGAAGTTGTCCGACTGCGGCACCACGCTGCCGAGGTACTTGCGCACCAAGTCGGGATGGTCGCGCACGGCTTCGGAGATCGAGCAGAACACGACTCCGGCCTCGCGCAGCGTGTCCTTGAACGTGGTGACCACGGAGACGCTGTCGAAGACCGCGTCCACGGCGACTGGCCGCGCTTCGGCGCCCTCCACGCCGGCCAGCGCGGCGCGCTCGTGCAGCGGAATGCCGAGCTTCTCGTAGGTGCGCAGGAGTTCCGGGTCCACTTCGTCCAAGGACTTCGGGCGCTGCTTCGGCGCCGAGTAGTAGGAGATGGCGTCGAAGTCGATGGGCGGAAACGCGACATGCGCCCAGTTGGGCGGCGTCAGCGCGCGCCAGCGCTCGAGGGCCTTCAAGCGCCAGTCCGTGAGCCAGCGCGGCTCCTCCTTCTTCGCCGAAATGAAGCGCACGGTGTCGGCGCTCAACCCCGGCGGCAAGGTCTCGGATTCGATGTCGGTGACGAAGCCGGCGGCGTAGTCCTGCGCCAAGCGTTCGTCCACGGTCGCATTGGACTGGGCCATGGCGCGAGTATAAGCGGCAGCGGCGACACGCGGGAAGAAGCGGCGACACGCGGGAAGAGACGCCGCGTCTTCGCGCCGCCATGCTTGCGCCCGCCGGCGTCCATTACAATTCGGCGCTTTGGCCTCGCGGCCGCCAAAGCAAGCAAAGACAAGAGTGGGGCAATCGATGAGCGACTATTCGGTGTTCACGTCCGAGTCGGTGTCCGCCGGCCATCCGGACAAGATGGCGGATCAGATCTCGGACGCGGTTCTCGATGCGATGCTGGAGCAGGACGCCGACGCCCACGTGGCTTGCGAAGCCCTCCTGAAGGGCGACCTCATCGTCGTCGCCGGCGAGTTCAGTCCGGCGCGGCTGGAGGTGGACGTCGATCATCTGGCGCGCCGCGTGGTGCGCGAAATCGGCTACGGCGACGCAGCGAGCGGCTACGACTTAGCGAGCGCCAAGGTCATCGACGCCTTGGGGCCGCAGTCCGCGGAAATCGACGACGGCATCGCCGAGACGGCGGCCAGCGAACAGGGCGCTGGCGACCAAGGCCTGATGTTCGGCTACGCCACGACGGAGACCGACGTGCTGATGCCAGCCCCGATCACCTACGCCCATCGGCTCATGCAGCGCCATGCCGAAGTGCGCGAGCGGCTGGACTTCCTGCGGGCGGACGCCAAGAGCCAGCTCTCCTTTCGCTACAGCGCCGAGGGCGTTCCGGTCGGCATCGACGCGGTGGTGCTCTCCACCCACCACTCGCCGGAAGTCTGCCAGGACAGGCTCCACGAAGCCGTGCGCGAGGAGATCATCAAGCCGGTGCTGCCCGGCAATTGGCTGACGGCGCAGACGGCGATCCACATCAACCCGGCCGGCCCGTTCACCATTGGCGGGCCGGTGGCGGACTGCGGCCTGACCGGGCGCAAGATCATCGTCGACACCTACGGCGGCATGGCGCGCCACGGCGGCGGCGCGTTCTCCGGCAAGGATCCGTCCAAGGTGGATCGCTCCGCCGCCTACGCCGGACGCTACGTGGCCAAGAACGTGGTGGCGGCCGGTCTGGCGGAACGCTGCGAAATCCAGCTGAGCTACGCCATCGGCACGGCCGAGCCGACGTCCATCCGCGTCGACACCTTCGGCAGCGGCACGATCGCCGAAGAGAAGATCGTGCGGCTGATTCGCGAACACTTCGACCTGAAGCCGCGCGGCCTCATCGACATGCTCGACTTGAAGCGCCCCATCTACCGGAACACCGCCGCCTACGGCCACTTCGGGCGTGAGGAAGAGGGGTTCTCCTGGGAGCGGACGGATCGCGCCGAGCAGCTTCGCGCGGCGGCCGGGCGCTGAACAAGACGCAGCCGTCGGCCTCCTGGCCCAGCCCGTGCAGCTCAGCTTCGAGTTCTTTCCGCCGCGAACGGATCGTGGCCGCGCCAACCTCGTTCGCACCGCCGAGAACCTCGACTGCGCCCAGCCTGCCTTCTATTCGGTGACCTACGGCGCTGGCGGTTCCACCCGCGAGCACACCTTCGCCACGGTGGCGGCGCTCCGGCAGGCGGGCTTTCGCGTCGCGCCGCATCTGTCCTGGGGCGACGACCCGCGCCAGCGGGTGCTCGATCTGCTCGCCGCGTACCGGCGCCTGGGCATCGACCGCCTAGTGGCGCTGCGCGGCGATATTCCTTCCGGGGTCGGCTCGAACAAGCGCATCCGCCACGCGGAGGAACTGGTGCGGTTGATTCGATCCGAGGAGGATGGAGCAGACGAGCTGGCCACGTTGGCCATCGAAGTGGCCGCCTATCCCGAAGTCCACCCGGAAGCACCGTCGGCGATGGCCGACATCGCTTTCTTGAAGCGCAAGGTGGATGCCGGCGCGAACGGCTGCATCACGCAGTACTTCTATCACGCGGACGGTTTCTTCCACTTCCGGGATGCGTGCGTTGCGGCCGGCATCGACGTGCCCATCGTGCCCGGCGTGATGCCCATTGCCGACTATGCCAAGCTGGCGCGCTTCTCCGCCAAGGTCGGCGCCGAGATTCCGCGCTGGCTGCGGCTGCGTCTCGATTCTTTCGACGGCGACGCTGCGGCGCTCGGCGACTTCGGCATCGAGGTCGTGACGGCGCTGTGCGAGCGGCTGCTGCGGGGCGGTGCGCCGGGGCTGCACTTCTATACGCTCAACAAAGCGCGCCCGACGCAGACCATCGTCGGCAACTTGGGATTGTGAGCGGCGGCGGGCGGGGCCGAGTGGGAACCGAGACGGACATCGGCCCGCAAGGGGGAGCGCCAGCGCGCCAACGGATGCGCGATCTGTTCCGCGATCGGCCGGTGTTCGCCTGGGCGCTCTACGACTGGGCCAACTCGGTCTTCGCCACCACGGTGATCGCCGGCTTCTTCCCGGTGTTCTTCAAGGAGTATTGGAGCGACGGCGCGGACGCCGTGGTGAGCACGGCGCGGCTCGGCTTCGCCAACTCGCTGGCGAGCGCCTTCCTGCTGGTGGCCGCGCCGCTGCTCGGGGCGCTGGCGGACGGCGCCGGGGCGCGCAAGACGTTTCTCGGCCTGTTCACGGCGCTCGGCATCGCCATGTCGGCGCTGTTGTGGTTCGTGCCCCAGGGCGATTGGTCGACGGCGTCGCTGGTCTACGTCCTCGCCTCGGCGGGGTTCTCCGGCGCCATCGTCTTCTACGACGCGCTGATCGTCTCGGTGGCGAAGCCGGAGCGTTACGACGAAGTGTCCGCGTTCGGCTTCTCCCTCGGCTACTTCGGCGGCGGCGTGCTGTTCGCCGTCAACGTGGCGATGACCTTGGCGCCGGGCTTCTTCGGGCTGTCCGGGCCGGCCGAGGCGGTGCGGCTGTCGTTCGTCAGCGTGGCAGTGTGGTGGCTGGTGTTCTCGGTGCCGCTCTTCGTCGCCGTGCGCGAGGGGCCGGCGAGCATCGCCATCGACGCGGCCTCGCGCGGCGCGTCGAAGCTGCTGGCGGTGGCGGCTCGGGTGCGCGGAAGCCTCGGCTCGCTGGCGCGGACCTTCCGCGAATACCGTGCCCATCGCATGGCCGGGCTGTTTCTGCTGGCGTACTTCTTCTACATCGACGGCGTCCACACGATCATCCGCATGGCCGTGGACTACGGCCTGTCGCTGGGCTTTCCGGCGGAGAGCCTCATCGTGGCGCTGCTCGTGACGCAGTTCGTCGGCTTTCCCGCGGCGCTCGCGTTCGGGATGGCCGCTCGGCGCTTGGGACCGAAGCCGGTTCTGCACTTCGGCGTGGCGGTCTACGTGGCGGTGACGGTCTACGCCTACTTTCTGTCGTCGGTCGCCGAGTTCTACGTTCTGGCGGCGGCTGTGGGCCTCGTGCAGGGCGGCGTGCAGGCGATCTCGCGCTCGCTCTACGCGCGCTTCGTGCCGCCGTCGCGCAGCGGCGAGTTCTTCGGCTTCTTCAACATGCTCGGCCGCTTCGCGGCCATCATCGGCCCGTCGCTGGTGGCCGTGACCGGCCTCCTGACCGGCAGTTCCAGGCTGGGGATCCTCTCGGTGGCGCTGGTGCTCATCGTCGGCATGGTGCTGCTCACCTTCGTGCGCGAAGAGCCGCCTTCGTCTGCCTGAGCCTCTGCCGGGGCATTGGGCGTCTCCCTCGTCTCGGCCTCTCGGAAGCTCGCAACGGCGTTTTCCGTTTGCCGTCAACGGGTTAGACTGAACGCAACGTTTCCGAACCAAGGAAGTTCGATGGCAAACGGTCGCAGCGCACAGGACGTGCAGGGGGGCGCACAGACTGCGCGTGGGAATGTGTGGCGGACGCTGCGCCGCTGGGCAGGAAGGGCGCTGGGCCTCTGCCTCCTGGCGCTTGCGCTGCCATCGGCCGCACAAGGGGCGCCGGCGGTGCCGGCGGAACTCGTTGCGGTTGCTGGCTCCGGCGAGGTCGTGCTGCGGTGGCGCGCGCCGGCGAACGTCGCGTACTACGAGCTGCGCTATGCCGTCGGCGGCGGCGCCTTCGGGCCGTGGACGCGGCATGACGCGCCATCCACCTCGGCGACGGTGGGCGACCTCGTCAGCGGCGTGTTGCACACGTTTCAACTCCGCGCCGTGAACGCCGCTGGGGCCGGGCCTGCGGCGGAAGCGACGGCGACGCCGCGGGACGTGCCGGATTTCGTTCCGGACTTCGGCATCCGCACCGGCCCAGCGCTTGTGTACCGCGTCGGCAGTCCGGTCGAGACGTCCTTGCCGCTGGCGTTCGCGGCGACATCCTACGCGGTGGCGCCGGCGCTTCCCGACGGCTTGTCGTTCAACCGGCTGAGCGCGGTCGTGCGCGGTACGCCCACCCGCGCGCAGCCCCGCTCGCGCTACACGCTGACGGCCTTCGACGACGACGATGACGAACAGACGCTGCCGTTCACCATCGAAGTGCTCGAAGACGCCATGCCGACCTTCGGCGAGGACGTGGCGGACCAGACCTACCGCGTGGGCAGCGCGGTCGCGGCGCTGCAATTGCCGATGGCGACCGGCGGCGACGGCGACATCGCCTACCAGCTGACGCCGACGCTGCCGGCGGGACTGGCGCTTGACGTGGCGAGCCGCACCATTGCGGGCACCCCAACGGCTGTGTCGCCGCGCACGACGTTCACATGGACCGCGACCGACGAAGACGGCGACGAAGCAGTGCTGGCTTTCGCCATTGAAGTGGAAGCGGACTCGATGCCGGCATTCCGCGCGGTGGTGGCGGATCAGACCTACCGCGTCGGCACGCCCGTCTCGCTGCGCCTGCCGGAGGCCGTCGGCGGCGACGGGGCGCTCTCCTACAGCTTGGCGCCGGCGCTGCCGCGCGGGCTCGCGCTCGATGTTCGCCGGCGCACCGTCGCCGGAACGCCAAGCGCGGCGTCGCGGCGCGCGACTTACACTTGGACGGCCACCGACGAAGACGGCGACACCGCGACGTTGCGGTTCGCCGTTGCAGTGGAACCGGACGCGATGCCGACCTTCGGCGGCGCCGGCGTGGCGGATCAACGCTATCGGGTGAGCACCGCGGTAATCGACCTCGTGCTGCCGAGGGCGACTTCCGGCGATGGGGAGCTGGTCTACGGCTTGACGCCGGCCTTGCCGCCGGGCCTCGCCCTCGACTCGGCGACGCGCACGATCGCCGGCACACCAACGGCGCAGGCGAGCCGCGCCCAATACACGTGGACGGCCACCGACGAAGACGGCGATGCGGCAACGCTAACCTTCGCCATTGAAGTGGGCGCCGCAATCACAGTGTCCATCGCCGATGCCGCCGCTCCCGAGGGCGAGACGCTGTCCTTTCCTGTTGAAATTTCCGCGGCGGTGCCGGTACCCGTCACCGTCTCCTACCGCACCGTGGACGGCTCGGCGCGCGCTGGCGAAGACTTCGCCGCAGCAAGCGGATCGCTCGTCTTCGCGCCTGGCACGACAGCGCTGCGCATCGACATTGCCGTCTCCAGCGATCCGATGGCGGAAGCCGACGAGACCTTCACGGCCGTCCTTGAAGACGTGGTCAACGCCGAGTTGGGCGACGCCGAGGCGACCGGAACCATTGCCGACGACGACATGGAGGCCGCGCGGGGAGAGGCGCTGGGCACGGCCTTGGGTGCATTCGGTAGAGCATTCGTCGCGGATGCGGTGGATGCCGTGAGTGGGCGATTCCAGGAAGGGCCGCCGACCGCGCCGCGTGCCAGCGCCGGCTTGGGAGTCGCCGTGGCGCGCTTCCTGAGCGGCCAAGACTCTCGCGGGTCGGCAATCGGCGGCTTGGCGGGGCAGGGCGCCGGCGCGGATGCGGCTGCCGCCGGAAGGCCCTCATTCGGCGCCCCGGCGCTCGATTCCTTCGGCGCATGGACGAGCGCGGCGACTGGTCTGCCCGGCGGCGGATCGTTCCAAATGCCGTTCGGGGGCGACGCCGGCGAGCGCGGCGAGTGGACGCTATGGGCCAAGGGCGCGACCAGCCGCGTCTCCGCCGAGCCCGGCTTCGCCGTCGACGGACGCATCGACACCGGCTACGTGGGCGTCGATGCGCGGCTGCCGCGCAACACGCTTGTCGGCATCGCCGTGTCGCGCAGCACGGCGGACTTCGACTATCAACGCCCGGGCGTGGCGGCGGGCGAAATCGAGCTGGAGACGACGACGCTGCTGCCCTACGTCCACTGGACGCTCTGCAACGGCTTGGATCTGTGGGCGATGGCCGGCGCCGGCGGCGGCGAAGCGACGCTCGCGGACGTGTTCGGCCGGACGACGACGGATACGTCGGTGCGCCTTGCCGCCTTCGGGCTGCGCCATGAACTCGCCGCCACCGAGACGATTGGCTGGGCGCTGAAGGCGGACGCGGTCTCCGCGAGGTTCAGCGCCGACGCACTGGCGAACGAGATCGTCGCCGCCGATGCGGACGTGGAACGCCTGCGCCTGATGGTGGAAGGACGCCGCGAGTGGCCGCGCACGGATCAGGCACGGCTCGGCGCGAGCTTCGAGTTCGGCGCTCGACTGGACGGCGGCGATGGCGGCAGCGGCGTGGGCGCGGAGCTCGGCGCGGCCGTGGACTACCGCAACATGCCGCTTGGCCTCGGCCTCGAAGCGCGCGGGCGCTACCTGCTCGCCCACGCCGAGAGCGGTTTCGAGGACTGGGGCTTGAGCGTCGCGCTGGAACTCGACCCCGGAATCCAGGGCAGCGGCGCATCGCTGCGTCTTGCGCCGGCCTGGGGCAGGCCGGACGGCGGCGTCGAGTCGTTCTGGCGCGCCGACCGAATGTTGAACGGCAATACCGCCTTGCGCTTCCCTGACCAGCGCCCCGCTCGCCTCGACATGGAGCTCGGCTACGGCATCGCCGAGTCCAGGGGCGCCGGCCCGCTGCGCTTCTACGGCGTTGTCGGAGGCGGCAGCGCGCTGTCAAGTCATCGGCTGGGCGTGCGAACGACTTCCGACAAGGGCTTGAATTGGCGCGTCGAAGTCGATCGCCTGCAACGCTTCGACGGCCGCGCCGACCACGGCATCCTGTTCAGCATCGGCAATGCGCCGGCGGCGTTCATGAACTCAGGCCGGCACGGCGACGAGGCGGCGGGCTGGTAGATCGCTTGCCGTCTGCTCCTGTGCGGCGGGCCGTGCGCGGGGAGTAGCCCGCGCTCGCCCTCGCGTTCGGCGGCCTATCGGCGCCGGTTCGCCAGCAGGTCGTCGACCACTGCCGGATCGGCGAGCGTTGAGGTGTCGCCGAGATCGTCCACCTCGCCGGCCGCGATCTTGCGCAGGATGCGGCGCATGATCTTGCCGGAGCGCGTCTTCGGCAGGCTGGGGGCAAGCTGGATGGCGTCCGGCTTGGCGATGGGGCCGATCTCCGCGCGCACCTGTTCCGCGAGCTCGTCGATCAGCGCCGCCGGCTCGACGTTGCTGCCGGCCATGGGCGTCACGAACGCGTAGATGCCCTCGCCCTTGATGTCGTGCGGGAAGCCGACCACGGCGGCTTCGGCGACCTCTTGGTGCAGCACCAGTGCGCTTTCGACTTCCGCAGTGCCCAGGCGGTGGCCGGAGACGTTCATCACGTCGTCCACGCGGCCGGTGATCCAGTAGTAGCCGTCGGCGTCCCGGCGGGCGCCGTCGCCGGTGAAATAGAAGCCCTTGTACTGGGAATAGTAGGTGTCGACGACGCGCTCGTGGTCGCCGTAGACGGTGCGGATCTGCCCCGGCCAAGGGTGGACGATCACCAGGTTGCCGGACGCTTCCGTCTTTTCGATGATTCGTCCGTCGTTGTCCACCAGCGCCGGCTGCACGCCGAAGAACGGGCGCGTGGCGGAGCCGGGCTTCAGGGCGGTCGCCCCCGGCAATGGTGAAATCATGATGCCGCCGGTTTCCGTTTGCCACCAGGTGTCCACCACCGGGCAGCGGCGTTGACCAACCACGCCGTGGTACCACTCCCACGCTTCCGGGTTGATGGGCTCGCCCACCGTGCCGAGAAGGCGCAGGCTCTTGCGGGAGGTCTCGGTCACGAACTCGTCGCCCTGGCCCATGAGCTGGCGAATCGCCGTGGGCGCGGTGTAGAAGACGCTGACGGCGTGCTTGTCGACGATCCGCCAGCAGCGCGAGGCGTCCGGGTAGGTGGGAACGCCCTCGAACATCAGCGTCGTCGCGCCGTTCGCCAGCGGCCCGTAGACGATGTAGGAGTGGCCAGTGATCCAGCCGACGTCCGCGGTACACCAATAGACGTCGCCATCGCGGTGATCGAAGACGTACTTGTGGCTGATCGCGGCGTGCAGAAGATAGCCGCCCGTGCTGTGCTGAACGCCCTTCGGCTTGCCGGTGGAACCGGAGGTGTAGAGGATGAATAGCGGGTCTTCGGCGTCCATCGTCGCCGGCTCGAAGGCCGTCGATTGGGCGTCCACCAGGTCGTGGTACCAGACGTCGCGCCCATCCTGCCACGGCACCTCGCCGCCCGTGCGGCGCACCGTCAGCACGGTGTGGACGTTCGGGCAGTCGGCCAGCGCGACTTCGGCGTTGGCTTTCAAGGGGACCGTGCGCCCGCCGCGAACGCCTTCGTCCGCGGTGACGAGCGCTCGGCAGTCCGAATCGAGGATCCGATCCTGCAAGGACTTTGGCGAAAAGCCGCCGAACACGACCGAGTGAATGGCGCCGATGCGCGCGCAGGCGAGCATGGCGTAGGCCGCCTCGGGGATCATCGGCATGTAGATGCACACCCGGTCGCCCTTGCCGACGCCGCGGCTCGCCAAGGCGTTGGCCAGCCGGCCCACTTCGTCGGCGAGCTGGCGGTAGGTGATCGTCTTCGAGAGCGCTGGATCGTCGCCCTCCCAGATGATGGCGGCTTGGTCTGCGCGTGTTCGCAGGTGACGGTCCACGCAGTTGTGGCAGGCGTTCAGCTGGCCGCCCTCGAACCATGCCACGCGACCGTTGCGGAAGTCGTGGGAGAAGACCTCGCCGCTCCACGGCGCCGACCAGTCGAGGAAATGGTGCGCCTGCGCGCCCCAGAACGCCGCCGGCGCCTCCACGGACTGGCGGTACATCTCCCAGTAGCGCTGCTCGTCCGAGTGGCTCTTGGCGCGAAACGCGGGCGGCACGGGATAGGTCGTCATCGCACATCTCTTGGGCTTGGGCACGCACTGAGCATAGCGCACGGTACGAAGAGGAACGGCCGCACGCCCGTTGGGGCGTCACTCTCGGCGGTTTGCTAGGCCACGACCTCGATCGGCGGCTCGGTCTCCGCTCACGTCCCGCCGATCGCTGGTCAGCCGGAAGCGCCGTTGCCCGCCCGGCGTCCGCCTGCCCGAAGCCGCGCCAGCAGCGCCTCGCCCGTGTCGCACTCGAGCAGCCACTTGCCTGCCTCGTCCAAACGCGCAACGTCCGTTACTTCGGCCAAGAGCGACGACGCCTGACCGGCAACGTCGGCGCCGAACCGCCACTCCACCTGACGGCGAAGCAAGGCGACGCGCCCTTGTGCCAGACCGTGCGCTGCGCCCTCGGCCCGGCCCCGCTCCACGCCTTCGGCCAGGCCGCGCTCCACGCCTTCGGCCAAGCCGCGCCTCCTGCCCTCGGCCACCTTCGATTCTTCCCAACGCGCCAGCGTCGCGTCCAACATCGCCGTCATGTCTTCTCCTCTTCTTGCCGCGAGCATCCGCTCCCATTCTTCCAGCGGCGACAGTCCTTCGGCCCGGCCGTGGCGGGCAAGCGCGGCCTTCACGCGCAGGTGCAACCCGCGCCGCAGCATCGCCGACCCCAGGCCGTCGTGGCGCCGGAACGCCGCCAGCAGCAGTTTCGGCAGAGACTCCGCCGGCGCCGACTCCAGCTCCGCCAGCGTCGCCAGACGGCTGCCCGGCGCCAGCCGCCGGCCCTCGCTGTCAGGCCCCAGCGCCAGCACCTGCAAGTCCACCGTAGCATACGTTCGCACCGCCAGCGTCGCTCCGTCGCCGGTCAGCGGCGCGGCGCACTCCGTCGCGGCCCGCCACGGCCGGTCGCCGTTGTGGACGACCATGGAGAGCATGGGCGGCACGCCGCCCTCGGCGCGAACCGTCCCGCTCTCGCGCAGGGCGGACTCCACCTGGTGGAGGTAGTCGCGCATTCGCCACGCCATGTCAGCGTCGTGGCCGGCCTGGAATTCAAGCAGCACCAGAAGGTAGCGCCGGCGGCCGGTCGGGAGCGCGCCCTTCTTGAACTCGACGCGGCGGAGCTTGTCCTGCACGCGGACGCGGTCGAGCGCGGTGAGGTGTTCCTTGTCGAGGGAGGTGGCGGTCTCGAAGTCGAGCTCGTCGGCGAGTTGGGGGGCGACCAGGCGCACGGCCTCCTCGAAGAGGCCCGGGTCCTGGAACAGCACCTTGTAGGGCGGGTCGCTGGGCTGCAGCATGGAGGGCGCTTCTGGGCTTGATCGCGCCGACTGTGCGCCTTCCGTTCGGCGGCGATGCCGCGCCGGGCGAAAGTCGCACAAGGATTGCAGACATCGCCCCGACGGGCGGGTACGGGCCTGCGTCTGCCGGCGGCAAGGTTGCGCCGAAAGTAGCGCCGCGCCGGACTGCGGCCGGGCCTGGCTGGAACCGAGCGCTTGCACTCGTGCCGGTTGGCGATCACTTCAACTCCCTGTCAGGCTGCCGGCTGCTGGTTGGCGACCACTCCGCTGGGTGCCTGCACGTCGAGAAACGCTTGACTTCGGCTTGCCGCTAATGGAAGGTGCGGTGCCTTGAAGATGCCTTTCGACGGCAACAAGAGGGGATGCCATGTGGTTTCGACACTGCTTGCGGGCTTCGCTTTCCGCTGTGGCGGTCTTGCTTTCGGTCGCTGTGCTGGCGGCGGAGGCGGATGACGAAGACGACGAGGACGAAGAAGGCGAGGACCGCTCCGTCGAGGAGATGATCGTCACCGGATCGCACATCCGGCGCACCAACTTCGACCTTCCCTCGCCGATGGACGTGATCGGCGAGATCGACATGGAACTGGCCGGCACGCCCGACCTGGGCGACGTGATCTTCGACCAGACCTACCAGATCGGCGTCAACGCCAACACCAACACCTCGGAGATCGGCGGCGCCGACGGCCAAGGCACCGGCGAGGGCTGGAACCAGAGCGTGAACCGGCCAGACGGGCCGCAGGGCGGCGAGACCTACGCCAACCTGCGCGGCGTCGGCACCCGCGCCACGATGACGCTGATGGACGGCCACCGCGTGCCCACCAACGTCAACGGCTACGGGCCGGACACCCGCCGCACCGGCGCCGACTTGACGAACCTGTATCCGAACATCGCCGTGCAGCGCATCGACAACATTCTCGACGGCGCATCCGCCCTGTACGGCGCCGAGGCCGTCTCCGGCGTCGTCAACATCATTCCGCGCAAGAACTTCGACGGCCTGATGGTCAACTACGAGTTCCAGCAAGCGCTGGAAGACGGCGCACCCTATCGCGCCCTCGGCCTCCTGGCTGGCGCCCAGGGCGACCGCACAAGCGCCATCTTCGCCTTGGAAATCCGCGATGCGGACCGCATGCCGTTCACTGCCAGGCCAGACTACATCGTCAACTCGGCCGGCTGGACCGGCCAGCTGCTGCCCACCTACGGCGAGCGCGGCAACGGCCTGCCGGGCGACTGGCGCGTTCCTCTGCGCAACGAGAACGGCGAACTGTACCTGCCGGCCGAGACCAACCCCTTCTGGTACGAAGCCAACGCCCAGCACTCGACCGCCCTGGGCGCGGACATCCACGAGGTCTACAACAACATCAACCTGCTCAACGAAGAGAATCGGCCGAGCCGCCTCGACAAGAGCGGCGCGCTGGTGCCCTACGCCGACCCGTGGTCCTCCAGCTGGCGCTACCCGCAGTATCCGCGCGACTACACCGACAACACTGGCGCTTTCCGCACGCTGCACCTGGAGGATCCGGGCTGCAACAACGACTTCGGCGCCGGCCACAACAGCCTCGGCATTGCGCCGGACCCGGCGTCGCTGCGCGAGCCGTATACGACGAACACCCTCGGCCAGAACGACACCGTCCACGACGGCAACTTCCTGAACGGCTTCTCCACCGGCACTTGGCGCGGGCAGGAGACGCGCTCCCGGGGCACGGAAACCAACCAGGCGTTCGGCAGCGACTGTCGCTACACCATCACGGACATCACCGACATCCGCGAGGAGCGCGACCAGGAGCAGGGCATGGCCTACTTCGAGCACGAGTTCAACGACTACGTGACCGTGCGCGGCGAGGCGGTGTTCTCGCGGCTGGACTACTCCACCCGCACCTTCGCCCCCTCCATCGACGAGTGGCCGACCGGCGTGCGGCGCTACGACCACACCCAGCCCATCGCCATCGGCAGCCTGCCCGGAAACCCGTTCCGCGCCTACGCGGACGATTCCAATGTCTGCGACGTGGAGCAGGTGGCGGCGAGCATCAGCGCCTGCGCCGACTACGTGCCTGGGCACATCCGCGACCAGCGCGACACGGAAGCAGCGGAAGAATGGGGATACGTCCTTACCGGCCCGGTCCTCGTGTCCCACGGCACGCTGGATTGGCAGGATGTGGACGGCGACGGCCGTTACGACTACCTGCAGGAGCCGGGCGAGTGGCTGATCTTCGCCCAGGACCGCAACGGCGACGGCCTGCCGGACCGCGACTTCAACGGCGACGGCATCGCGGACGATGGCGAACTCGCGGACCGCACCGGGCAGCTCAATCCGCTGCATCGCGTAGTGCTGCTCTCCATGACCGAAGACATGGACGGCGACGGCGTGCCGGACCGCTTCGACCCGGACATGGACGGCGTGGACAGCGACGGCGACGGCGTGCTGGACACCTTCACCAGCGGCGGCATTCGGCTGTTCGACGACGTGCTGATGGGCGACAGCGGCGTCGGCATCCACGGCTACATCGGCGCCTTTCCGAAGCAGCCCTACGTCCACGAATCCTATCCGTGGCTGAACCCGGACATGTCCTTGAACGACCGGCGCCTGTCCGAGAACCTGCGCTTGCGCCTCGGCACCACGGTGAACATTCCGAACACCGAATGGCTGGTAGACGTGGACTGGATCTGGAACAAGAGCCGCCGCGAGTGGGTTTCGCTGGATCCCGCCTGGCCCTTGACGGTATCCAGCCTGCGCTGCCAAGGCGGGCCGAACGGCGATTCCTGCTGGAACCCGTTCGCCACGGCATGGCTCTCCCAAGATCCCGACACGGGGCTGATCCTGCCGGCGCAGCACCAGTCCTGGCGCAGCAAGGACGATCCGGCTTGGAACACTTCCACCGAAACCCGCAATGCCGGCCTGAGCCCGCGCCACGTGCAGCGCGACGTGGGCATGAACATCCTCGATCTGAGCGTCTCCAACAGCCAGCTGTTCGACCTCTGGTACAACCAGACGCCCGTCGGCATTGCCATCGGCGTCCACCTGCGCACCGAAGACGAGGAGTTCCGGCCGGACCAGCTTGGCGCGGCTGGGATTTCGTCGGACCGGGTGGACTTCCAAGGTTCCTCCGAAGAAGTCCGCGCCGCCTTCGCGGAAGTTCGCCTGCAGCCGATTTCCAGTGACCGCTTTGGCCAAATGGAGGTCCAGGCGGCGGTGCGGTTCACCGAGTTCGACATCAACGCTTCCTTCGCCTCCGCCGGGCAGTCGGCCGGATTCGAGGTGACCACGCCCAAGCTGGCGATTCGCTACAGTCCCGTGGACTGGCTGGCGCTGCGCGGCAGCATCACCGAAGGCTTCGTGCCGCCAGGCAGCTACCAGCTGTTCGCCTCGGCGCCGGGCGACGTCGTCTACAGTACGCAGTCGGACTACATCTGCGACGCCATGCCGGAGCTGGCGATGTGCGTGGGCAGTCTCGGCCAGAGCGGGGGCATCCCCGGCGTCGCGGTTCGAGAAAACGCCTCCAATCGGGGCCTTGATGCCGAAGTGTCCGACTTGTGGAACGCCGGTTTCTCGCTGCTGCTGATGGACGGCGACTTCGTCTTCGACGCCGACTACACGAACGTGGTCTTCAACGGCCGCGTCGAACGCATGGGCGCTGGGGTGATCCTCGGCCAGAACGCCGGGCCGTTCGAGCAGTACGCGGCCGAGCAATGCCCGGGTACGCTGCTCGACTACGACAACGTGGACGAAGCCAACCTGTCGGTGGTGGAGTTCCTAGCGCAGACGTCGGCCAGCGAGCTGCAATGCCGGGCTTCGGCGGCGAATGCATGGATTTCCGATCAGGAAGCGGGGCTCGGCGGCGCGAACATCGTGCGCAACGCCAGCGGCCGTTTGGTGGGCGTGGACGAAGGCTGGCTCAATCAAGGCGAGGCAACGGTGCGTTCGGTGGTCTACAACCTGCGCTACCGCTTCGATGCCGCCGACCTGCCGCTGCTCGACCTCGACCGCGACTACGGCAACTTCGAGTTCCGCATCTCGGCCACGCAGATCTTGGAGATGAGCCTGCAGCGCTACGCGACGACGAGCGGCCACCCATTCGCCGGCATCCGCGTCGACGGCCTCGGCAACCGCAACAGCGCGGCGTTCTGGCGCCCCTACAACGCGCTGTTCTCGCCGCTGCCGCCGACGCCCAAGTGGCGCGCCAACGCCTCGTTGCGCTGGTTCCGGGACGAGCACACGGTGCATTTCGGCGTGCGCTGGCACCAAGGCATCAGCGATGTCATCGCGTCCTGGGACGAGATCGTCTCTCGCTACGGCGCACCGCATTCGGCCGGCAATCCGTATCTGTCGCACGACCACGGCATGGACACCACCACGTGGACGGAGGCCGACGCCTGCACCGACCAGGACCGCAATCCCTACTGCAAGATCGCGGCGCGCGCATACTGGGACCTGAGCTACACCTACCGCCGCCCGGACTTCATGGGCTTCGGGTACGTGGCGGGCAACGTGGCCATGCGCAACATCTTCAATGCCGAGCCGAAGGCGTTCCCCTCCGGCGTCGGCTACGAGAGCTACCTCGACAGCATCATGGGGCGGCAGCTGTTCGTGCGCATGACGGTGGGCTTCTAGGCGCTGCCGATCGCGCCACCGACATCGGCGACGCTGCCGGTGCGCCCGCCGGCAGTCTCCAACGCCCGGCATCCGCAACGCGGATGCCGGGTTGCTTGGTTCATCGGCGGCCTGATTCTCGGATGCGCCGCCGCCAGCGGCGAAGAAGCGGGTTGTGACCAAGTGCCCGAATCGCGTCGGGCGCAGTGCTTGAAGGTCCTAAGCTGCTTGCGGGTGGACGACGAGCAAGTCCGTCGCGCCTGCATCGACGCCGCGCAGCAACCGGAAGCGGAGCCTGCATCGGGTTCCGAAGAACGGCCGGCCCGCGACGAACCGCCGGTCCAGGAAGACCCGCCCATCCTTCACGAGCAGCAGGTCGTGCCAGCCAAGCCCGAAGTCCGGCACGAAGCGCCGATACGAGAGGACGCGCCGGGCCGAGACGAGCCAAGACCGCCAGACGCCCCGCGCGCGCAGAGCGTACCGTCGCCGGAACCGCCGGACGAGTGGAGCGGCACGGTCAGCCGCATCTACCAGTCGATTCTGGATCGCCAGCTGATCGCCGTCGACGGCAATTACCTCTTCGAGAGCGACAGCGCCGCCCACGCGCGTCTCGAAGGCGGGGAGCGCGTAGAAGTGGCCAAGGTGTCGTCGCGATTCTTCCGCGGCAGCCGCCGGTGGCGCATCACGGGAGAATCGCGAACGCAGATCCGCGCCTTCCGCATTCACTGCGAGAGCGAAGACATCCGCGCAGACGACCGACGCAAGTGTGCGCAGATGCTGGCCCGCTGACCTCGATGCGGCCACTGGCCCCTTGAACGAGCACCGCTGGCGTCCATCGACGTTCGTTTCCACGCTGGCGCTGGCGCTGCTCGGCGCCTGCGCCGACCCGTCCATGCGGCTGCCGCCGCTTCCAGACCAGGACATCGACGCGGAACTCCGCAGCGCCCTGCAGACGCTCCACGATGCCGCGCAGCAGAACGCCGACTCCGGCGAGAAGCGCGGCGAGTTGGCGATGGCCTACGACGTCAACGACTTCCAGCAGCGCGCCATCGTCGTCTATGGACAAGCCGCCACGCTCGCGCCCGAAGAGTTCGACTGGCCCTACTTCAGCGCACTGCTGCTAGCGCGCGCCGCGACGGACTACGATGCGGCGCTGCAATCCTTGGACGTGGCGCTCGCACTCGACGACGGCTACGTTCCGGCATGGCTGTGGCGCGGCGAGTGGCTGCGCGAGCGCAAGCGTCCGCAAGAAGCGCAAGCCGCCTACGAGCGCGCCGAGGAACTTGGCGCCGGCGCGCCAGCCGTCGTTGGCTTGGCGCACCTGCTGCTGGCCGCCGAGCGCTTCAACGACGCCGTGGCGCTCTTGGAACCGTTCAACGCCGAGCAGCCGGACCCGCGCTTGGACCGCCTGCTTGGCCGCGCCTATCGCGCCCTCGGCCGAGAGGAGGACGCGCGCATCGCGCTGGCAAGGGGGCAGTCCGCGCCAGCCATGCAGTGGCTGGACCCGAAGCTGGGGCGGCGCGTGCCGCTCATCGCCGGCTACAGCAACCGCTTGAAGCACGCGCAGAACCTCATTCAAGCCGGGCGCCAGAAGGATGCGTTGGCCATCGCCAAGGCGCTGGTCGAAGAACAGCCGGACGACGTGACCGCCGTCAACACCTTGGTGTGGTCGTATGCCGCGTTGGGACGTCTCGCCGAGGCACGGCTGGCATTGCGCGACGCCCTCGAGAAGTTCCCGAACGAAACGCGCCTGCACCTGATGCTGGCCAACGCGCATCAGCAACAGGGCGACATCGGGAGCGCCCGTCGCGAACTCGAACGGGTGCTTGCGCTGGCGCCGGACAACGTGCGGGCCCTCGAGCAGCTTGGCTGGCTGCTGGCCCGGCAAGGCAAGCCCGAGGAGGGCATGGCCTTGCTCGAACGGGCGCTGGAGAAGGGCGCCCGGGAGCCCAAGGAGGTCCTCTATCGGCTCGGCCTGCTCGACGGCCAAGCAAAGCGCTGGCCGCAGGCGATTGCGCGTTTTCGCGAAGCCGCCCAGCTCGACGCCGCGTTCACGATGGCGCACGTCCACTTGGGCCGCTGTCTTGCCGAAGCTGGGCGCATCGACGAAGCGCGCGCCGCCCTCGACTGGGCCGACCGCATCGGCACCCATGCCGAGCAGCGCGCCTCCGCCCGGCGCCGTCTGCAAGCGCTGGAACGGAACGCGGGGTGAACGCAAGCCGAGCAGCCAGCGCGCTCCTGCTTGGTCGCCTGTGCGTCCTCGTTCTTGTGGGTGCGTTGTACGCATGCGCCGAGCCGGCAAGCCCGGCCTGGTTCGTGGACGAAGCGGGCAAGCGGGGGATCGACTTCCGCCACGTGTCCGGCGCCGACGGCCGCTTTCGGATCCCCGAAATCACCGGCAGCGGCGCGGCGCTGGCGGACTTCGACGGCGACGGCGACCTGGACATCTACCTGGTGCAGAGCGGCCTTCTTGGCGCGGGTACGTCGCCGCATTCGGATCGCCTCTACATCAACACGGGAGACGGCTACTTCGAGCCGGGGCAGGATGTGCCCGACGGCGACGGCTACGGGATGGGAGTCGCCGCCGGCGACTACGACAACGACGGCGACGTTGACCTCTACGTCACGAACCTCGGCCCCAACGTGCTGCTGCGCAACGACGGCGGCGTCTTCGAGAACGTGGCCGCCGCCGCGGGGGTGGACGAGCCCGGATGGGGCGCTTCCGCCGCGTTCCTCGATTTGGATGCCGACGGCGACTTGGACATCTTCCTCGCCAACTACATCAAGTGGAGCGAAGAAACCGAACTCGAGTGCTACATGGCCGGCGTGCGCACCTACTGCCCGCCGCAGAACTACAAGGCGGCAGCGCCGGACGTGCTCTTTCGCAACAACGGCGACGGCACGTTCACGGACGCCAGCCGCGACGCCGGCCTGAAGCTCAAGTTCGGCAACGGCTTCGGCGTCGTCGGCGCGGATTTCGACGGCAACGGCCACACGGACGTCTTCGTCGCCAACGACATGACGGTGAACCAGCTATGGCTGAACCAAGGCGGCCTGCGCTTCGTCGAGTCGGCCCTCGAGTGGGGCTGCGGCGTGGACGAATACGGCCAAGCCAAGGCCGGCATGGGCGTGGCGGCAGCCGACCTTGACGACGACGCCGATGCGGACGTGCTGGTGGTGAACTTGGAAGGGCAGACCAACTCGCTGTTCCTCAATCAAGGAAACTGGTTCGAGGACGCCACCGCGGCCTTCGGCTTGAGCGCAAGCCGCAAGCACACGCGGTTCGGCGTGGCGCTTGCGGACTTCGACAACGACGGCCGCCTGGATCTCTTCGAGGCGAACGGCCGCGTTGCCCACGCGGAAGCTGGCGAAGGCGACCTGTTCGCCGAGCCCAACTTGCTCCATCGCGGCACCCCCGCCGGGCCGTTCGAGCTCGTGGCGCCGCCCGGCGGCGTCGCCCCGCCGCTCGTCCACACCAGCCGCGGCCTCGCCGTCGGCGACGTCGACAACGACGGCGGCCTGGACTTGCTGGTCGTGAACCGCGACGCGCCACCCTACCTGCTCATGAACCAAGCGCCGCACCGCGGCAACTGGCTGCGCTTCCGTGTCCGAACGCGCCACGGACGCGACGCCCACGCCGCCACCGTCTCCCTGCGCGTCGCCGGCCGTTCGATTCACCGCGACGTCCAACCCGCCGCCAGCTACCTTTCGTCCAACGACCCCCGACCCCACTTCGGCCTCGGCGACGCCGACGGCGCAACCGCCGTGACGGTTCGCTGGCCAGAGGGTGAAACGGAACTGTTCGGCGACTTCAAGGCCGGACAGACAGTGGAACTTCACCAAGGGGAGGGGATCGCAACGACGGCTGGTCGGATAAGGTAGGCTGTCGATCGATTTGGAACTGGGACCTGCCGTGCGTGTGTTGACAGGCAATCTTGGGGAGGAGTTGCTGGTGCTTCTAAAGCGCTGGTCGGTGGGGAGAGTGGACATCGCCACGGCTTGGGCAACGGAAGGCAGTGCTTTGGACGCCCTCGAAGATCTGAAGGAGCGGCGGCGCAAAGGACTGCGGGTACGCACATTGGCCGGAGTCTCTGGGAACCACACCACTCCGGACGCACTCAAGCGACTGGCGAACCTTGGCGAGGTCTGAGGTGGTCCTGTTTCGTGAGGCAGTTCGAGGGCTTGGTTAAGGTGTACTCCCTTGGTGTTGAGTCCCTCGAGCGCAAGGCATTCTTGCGGCTTGCCGAGCGACCGTCAAGGCCGATTCGCTGCCATGTTCGGCGGCTTTCCCGTTGCCGATGCCCGCGTCTTTGCAAGACCTTCCCAACTCCCGACTTCGCAGCTGCCAGCCAAGGCTCGAAGGCCCCGGCGTCCTCGGCCGCATCTCCCAGCCGCATGGCTGGTCGCCTTTCGTCCGCCGGGCCGAGGCGAACCGCCGGAGGCGGGTTGGTCGGATTTTCCGAGCGGAGGGAGCGGAGCGACCGGAGTCCGGAAAATCCGGCGCGGCGTTCGCCGCGCCGGGGCGGCCGGCCGGTCATGCCGCCTCCGCGAAGGCGCCGCCGTAGGCTTCCGCCGGAGTTCGGCCGCCCAGCGAGAAGTGAGGACGCGATCCGTTGTAGAAGCGCATCCAACGGGCGATCACGCGCTCCGCCTCGAAGCCGTCGGCCAGGTCGTGGAGGTACACCGCCTCGTACTTCAGCGAACGCCACAGCCGCTCGATGAACACGTTGTCCATGCACCGGCCCCGGCCGTCCATCGAGCACCGCGCCCCCGACTCCAGCACCCGCCCGGTGAACGCCAGGCTGGTGAACTGCGCCCCCTGGTCGGTGTTGAAGATGCCGGGCGCCGCGCCGCCGCCGAGCGCGTCCTCCAGCGCCTCGACGCAGAACGCCGCGTCCATCGTGTTCGACAGCCGCCACGACAGCACGAACCGCGTCGCCCAGTCCATCACCGCCACCAGATACAGGAAGCCGGAGCGCACGGGGATGTAGGTGATGTCCGCGCACCAGACCTGGTCCGGGCGCTCCACGGCCACGCCGCGCAGCAGGTACGGATGCACCTGGTGCTCGGCGCTCGGCGCACTCGTGCGCGGCTTCGGGTAGACGGCGTCCACGCCCATCAGCCGCATCAGGCGGCGCACCCGGCGCCGACCGGCAACGACGCCCTCCCGCCGCAGATGCATCGACATCCGCCGGCTGCCGTAGAACGGACACTCCATGTACAACTCGTCGATGCGCCGCATCAGCTCCAGGTTCGCCGCGCTCTCGCCAGCCGGCTCGCGGTACAGCGACGCCCGACCGACCGCCAGCAGCTCGCACTGCCGGCTCAGGCTCAGCGGGCCGTCGCGCTCCACCATCGCCAGGCGCTCCGGGCGGCTCAGTGCGCCAACCCGCGCCGAAAAAAATCCCGTTCCATCGTCAGCTCCCCGATCTTCGCGTACAGCTCCTTCGCCAGCGCCTCGTCCGCGCCCGACTTCCGGCTCGACGCGAACACCTCGCCCAGGCCCTCCACCGCCTGCTTCTTCCACATGCCCACCTGGTTCGGATGCACTCCGTGCTTCGCCGCCAGCTCCTGGATCGTCCGATCTCCGCGCAGCGCTTCCAGCGCCACCCGCTTCTTGAAGTCCGCCGTGAACCGGCGCCTCTTCGCTGTCATTCCATGCCTCCTTCAAGGCGTGGAATACACCTTAACCGACTGCCTCAAAAAGCAGGACCAGCTCATGCACCTGGTGCTCGGCGCTCGGCGCACTCGTGCGCGGCTTCGGGTAGACGGCGTCCACGCCCATCAGCCGCATCAGGCGGCGCACCCGGCGCCGACCGGCAACGACGCCCTCCCGCCGCAGATGCATCGACATCCGCCGGCTGCCGTAGAACGGACACTCCATGTACAACTCGTCGATGCGCCGCATCAGCTCCAGGTTCGCCGCGCTCTCGCCAGCCGGCTCGCGGTACAGCGACGCCCGACCGACCGCCAGCAGCTCGCACTGCCGGCTCAGGCTCAGCGGGCCGTCGCGCTCCACCATCGCCAGGCGCTCCGGGCGGCTCAGTGCGCCAACCCGCGCCGAAAAAAATCCCGTTCCATCGTCAGCTCCCCGATCTTCGCGTACAGCTCCTTCGCCAGCGCCTCGTCCGCGCCCGACTTCCGGCTCGACGCGAACACCTCGCCCAGGCCCTCCACCGCCTGCTTCTTCCACATGCCCACCTGGTTCGGATGCACTCCGTGCTTCGCCGCCAGCTCCTGGATCGTCCGATCTCCGCGCAGCGCTTCCAGCGCCACCCGCTTCTTGAAGTCCGCCGTGAACCGGCGCCTCTTCGCTGTCATTCCATGCCTCCTTCAAGGCGTGGAATACACCTTAACCGACTGCCTCAAAAAGCAGGACCAGCTCAGTCAGGCTGGTTAACGACCGTACCGGCTTGTTCCATGTAAAGCTCGTTCTGTTCCGGACTTCGCGCAAGTCGCTTGCGTGGGTTGGCAGCGCCAACTTCACGGGCCCTGGCTTCGACGGCAACGAGGAGCTTATCTACGAGACCGAAGAGGCCGAGGGATTGGCAGAGTGGTTCGACCGTCGATGGGAAGCGGTCGGGCCGCAAGACGATCAGCCAGAGAAGTACTGCGAGGAGTGGACGAGGCCCAAGGTTCCGATGCTTGGCGTTGCCGCCCCGCGGAGGAGTCGGAGCCGACACACTGCTCCTAGTCCAAGTGCGCGAGGTACGGACGGTGAACCCGGCGTCATCGTATTTGTGCAAGACCGTAAGCAGGAGCGGCCACCCCCGTTCAATGCGGAGGGCACTAGGAGGGAGTCCCCACACGGCGAAGTCACAATTGGCGACAGCTCCTACGAGTACAAGGATTCTGTAGGGTGTCTGGAGATCGTGCTCAATGAGCTACAACGAAGAGACAGCAATTTCCTAGAGCGATGTTCGACTGATGCGAGCTTTTGGCGCGGGGAATCCCGCTACATCACTCAGACGGAAACTGATCTCGGGGCCCTCAATAAATCCCCGAAACGGCTGGACAGTGGTTGGTACTTGGGAGGAGGCGGCGCTATGACCAAGGAAAAGTGGAAACTGGTCCTTGCTGCAGCAAGAATCGCCGGATTTAGCGTCAAGGTCGACGGCAAGATGTGGCAGGCCGAAGGTGGCGGCACCGGAGCTGTCGAGGTGGGATTTTGACTTAGCGCGTAGAGATGGTCACACGCTATCTGGCCGCATCGGCCACATCGAAGGCTGTCAGCAGGCTGTCGAGGTCGGCTAGGGGAACGACCTCCGCGGCGGTGCGCTTCTGACGTTCCGAGCCGCCGTAGACCAGCGCTTTGGCGGCCACGTTTGGGAGCAGATCGGCCACGCGATTGATGGCGGCGAAGTAGTCGGACGCGATTGTTGCGCCGGCCTTTGCTTCGATGGCGAGCATTCGTTCGTCGGTTCCGTACAGGAGGTCGCATTCAAGGCCGCGTCTGTCTCGAAAGAAGGACAGATTCGAGCGCTCTCCGAGATTGAAGCGGTGCTTCATCGCTTCCACCACCACGGCGTTTTCGAACAGTGCGCCGCGCAACGGGTGGGTGGGGATCTGGTCGGCGCGCTCCACGCCGATGAGGTAGGCCGCCAAGCCCACGTCGTAGAAATAGAGCTTGGGCGCCTTGACCAACCGCTTGGTGAGGTTGGCGTGCAGTGGGCGCAGCGGAAACGCGATGTAGCTGGTTTCCAGCAGGCTCAGCCACTCCTTCGCGGTGGCGTGGGACACGCCGGCATCCGCGCCCAATGCGGACAGGTTCAGCAGACTGCCGACGCGCCCGGCGCAAATGCGCACGAAACTCTGAAAGGCGCCGAGGTTGCGTACTTGGCCAATGGTGCGCAGGTCGCGTTCCACGTAGGTCTCGAAATAGTCGCCGAGCGCTTGCTGCGGGGCCAACCCCTGGTCGTGGATGCGCGGGTAGAACCCGGCGTGGAGGACTTCGTTCAAGCGAAGTTCGGCGCCCATGCTGGCGACTTCCGCCATTGAGAAGGGCAGCAGGCGCAGCAACGCCGTTCGGCCAGCGAGGGACTGGGCGATGGCGTCCGAAAGCTGGAAGTGCTGGCTGCCGGTGAGCACGAATAGGCCGTTGGCGCGGCGTTCGTCGGCGAACAACTGCAAGTAGGAGAGCAAGTCCGGCACCCTCTGGACTTCGTCGATGATCGCGCCGCCCTCGATTTCGGCGAGGAAGCCGCGCGGATCCTCCTGGGCGAAGGCCCGTTGGTCGGGCGCCTCCAAGTTGACGTATCTCAAATCGGGGAAGGCGTCCCGGCACAGAGTCGTCTTGCCGGACTGCCGCGGCCCGGTGACCGTGACGAACGGGTATTGCTCGAACAGCCGAACAAGGCGCGGCTTGATGGTGCGCTCGATCATGGAACGGAGCGTAGTGGAGCGTTGGACAAATTGAAAGTGCCACCTTCAATTTGTCCAACTTGCCCTTCCGCTGCGAGGACGGGAGCGCTGTGTCGCCGGGTTGAACGGACAACGCCGCCTTGACGTCGACGGATGCCGAGGCGGGCGTTGCCCGAGTTTGTGGCCTAGAAGGAGACCTCCGCGCCGATGGCGATGGTTCGGCCTGGCGCTGGCGCCATGTCCTTGACGATGGAGGAGTGGTGGCGTTGTTCGTCGTCGGTGAGGTTGCGTCCCTGCAGGAACGCGCGCACTTGGGCGTTGCCGAGCTCATATTTCGCGGCCAGGTGCAGGCGCAAGTCTGCGTATGCGTCCGTGGGCAGTTCGAAATCGGCGTTGTCGCTCTGCTCGAAGACGTGCAGGTAGTCCAAGTCGGCGCTGTAGCGGCCCCGTTCCACGCGCAATCCCATGCCGATGCGGGCCGGCGGCACTAGGGGCACATTGTCGTTGCCGGAAACGTCGATCGTCAGCGCCACCGTGTCGGCGAGGAAAGTGAGCGCCGCGCTGCCACCGTCGAACTCGGCCAGAGTCACGCTGCCCGCAAGGTCGATCCCGCGCAGCTGCGCGTCTGCTTGGCCGTAGCGCCGCACCGGCAGGCCGTCCTCCTCGGTCCCGTCGGCGAAGGCGTAGATGTAGTCGCCGAAGGTGGCCGCGAAGGCGGTGGCGTTCAAGCTGGCGCGTTCTCCGGACCAGGAGAGGGTGGCGCTGCCGTGCCATGCGGACTCCACGTCCAAGTCCGGGTCGCCGATCTCGAAGCTCTGCACCGCCAGATGCGCACCGTGGGAGTAGAGCTCGATGGCCACCGGCGCACGGCTTGAATAGCAGCCTTCGATGCCGAACAGGGCGTTGCCGGCGGGCACGACGGCGCCGAGAGACACCGAGAACACGGAGAAGCTCGCGCCGTCGCCGGCCATCGGCTCGTGCTGCACGCGCTCGAAGCGCGCGCCGGATTCCAAGTCGAAGCCGTCGAGGTCGTACTCGGTCGCCACGAAGACGCCGATGGTCGATGTGTCCACGGGCGGCACGTACGCTTCCTCGCCGACTGCGGAGAAACTCCGCTCGCTGAACTGCACACCGCCGGCGCCGTCCAGGCCCCGGCTATCGTTCTGCACGATTTCGACGCGCCCCTCGTAGGAATCGACGGCGAAGCGCGTGGCGATTTCGCCGTTCGGTTCGATCTCCACGTGGGCGTAGTCGTTGCTGCCGAAGCGGATGTTCAGCGCCGAGGCATTGGCGAAGGGCTCTTCGATGCCAGCCTCGAAGTCGAAGCGCGTCTGCTCCAAGTCCAAGGTCACGTTGCCTTCTTCCTCGTGCTCCTCGTGCTCGTCGTGGTCTTCGTCCTCTGCGTGCTCGTCTTCGTGCGCTCCTTCGTCGTGATGCTCGTCCTCGTGCTCGTCTTCGTGGCCGTGCGCGTGGGCGTGGCCGCCGGGCAGCCCGTAGTCGTACTTCAACTGGCTGAACGAGACGCCGACGAAGCCGCGCTCGCCGACCCAGGACGCGCCGAACGCGCCGCCTTGGCCTTCGGTCTGGCTGCCGGGCAGGTGTCCGAAGACTTCCTCGTCCTCGTGTTCGTCTTCGTGTTCGTCGTGGTCTTCGTCCTCGTCGTGGTGGTCTTCGCCCTCGCCGTGCTCGTCTTCTTCGTCGTGGTGCTCTTCCTCGGCTTCCTCGGCGGCGCGAAAGCGGGCGGATTCGGCGAAGCCGGGAATGTCGTATTCGTCCGCCGAGCGTCGGAATGCGTCGAGGTGCCAGGCGAACTGGCCGCCGCCGCCATCGAGCCGCAGCACGGTGCCGCGCTGGTCGCCGTTGTCGGCGCCGCGCACGATCATGCGCCCGCTGATGCCGTCGGCCGGTTCGTGTGGAATGCGCCCGGTTTGCACGTCGACAACGCCGCCGATGGCGCCGGAACCGTACAGCAGCACGCTCGGGCCCTTGAGCACTTCCACGCGGTTGGCGATGGCGGGATCAACGGTCACCGCGTGGTCGCCGCTGGTGACGGAAACGTCCATGGCGTCGATGCGGTCTTCCATGATGCGCACGCGCGGGCCGCTCAAGCCGTTCACCACCGGCCGCCCCACCGCGGGGCCGAAGGATGCCGAGTGGATGCCCGCTTGCCGGGCCACGGTTTCGCCGATGTTGTCGGCGAGATCGCGTTCAAGCTGCGCGCCGTCGAGAACCACGGCCGCCTGGGAAAGCCCTCCGGCGGAAAGCGGGTGGGCGATGACGAGAATTTCTTCGAGTTCGGGATCGGCGGCTTCTGCCGCCGCGTCCGCCGCCTCTTCATCTGCCGCCGCAGCGGCGATAGGGGCGTAGATCAGCGCGAACAGCGCGAGTGCGCTGCCCACACGGGCGAAAAGAGATTGCATTGGTGCTCTCCAAATGACGTTGGGTCTTGGCGCCGTTCGCCACGAAACAGGTGGCCGGCGCGTTTTCGCGTCAACGGCAGAGCGTCGGCGGGGCCCTCGGCAAGTAGGGGAGCTGCTTGCGGGCGGCCAGCGGCGCAGGCAGGGCGCCCAAGCCCGGCTCGGCGCGCCGCACGGCCTGCCGTCTCGCCGCGCACGGCTGGACGGCGTCGTCTTCGCTGGAGAAGGCGGCGCAGAGTGAACAGGCCTCCTCCTCCTCTTCGTCATCGTGGCTGTGATGCGCTGCCGCGCCAGCCACCATGTGCATCGCCATGGCCGCAAGCGCGACCGCGGCAACCACGCCTCGAACACGCACCGCGGCTTGCGCCTTTAGGGTTCGCTGCCTCGTCATGGCCGTTTGGGAACTGCTCGGAGGTCGCTGGAGGGGCGTACGCCGTTCATCAAGCAGCGCACCCTACCGTAAAGTCGCTGAAGTCGCCAGAGTCGAAGGGCCGGGTGTCGAAGAGCCGGGCCGGGCAAAGGTGGGGCAGGGCACTGCCTACGCTACGGCGACGCGCAGAGCTCGCCTCGCGTCGATTTTTCTTCGCGGGGCAGCGGGGTGTGAACGAACCCCACCGCATCCGTGTGCGATAATGCGTTCATGCCTGCCGCCACCGCAGAACTCGACGCCACGGGCTTGAACTGCCCGATGCCGTTGCTCAAGGCGAAGCGGGCGCTCAATGCGTTGGCGCCGGGGGAGCAGTTGCGGGTGATTGCCACCGATCCGGGCTCGGTGCGGGATTTCCAGGTGTTCGCGGAGCAGAGCGGGCATGCGCTCCTCGAGTCCGAGGAGAACGACGGGCGCTACACCTACCTGCTGCGGAAGAAGGACTGACCGCCGCGAAGCGCGGCGTAGGCAAGGCGCAAGGGCGTCGCCATGCGATCGGTGAAGTTCGTCGACGTCATCGGCGACTGGATCAACCGCTATTTCTCCAACGAAGAGGCCATCTTCGTGGTGGTTACCGTGGTCGGCGCCTTCCTTGTGCTGATTACGTTGGGCACCGTGCTGGCGCCCATTCTCACCGGCCTGGTGTTCGCCTTTCTGCTCGAAGGCGCGGTGGCGCAGCTGGAGCGGCTGCGGATGCCGCGGCTGGTCGCCATCTGCCTTGTGGAGGTGTTCTTTCTCGGGGCGCTGATCGCGCTCCTTGTCGGCGTGCTGCCGCTGGTGTGGGCGCAGCTTGGCGATCTGGTGAACGCGCTGCCGGGATTCATCGAACGGCTGCGCGAGCTGGCGCGGGATCTCTCCCGCAGCTACCCGGACATCTTCTCGGAAAACGCCGTGGACGAGTGGATCGCCTCGCTCACGCCGCAGGTCACGAATCTCGGCGGGGCGCTGTTGCAGCAGCTGGTGGCGCAGCTGCCGAACGTGCTGGGGCTGCTCATCTTCGTCGTGCTGGCGCCCATCGCGCTGTTCTTCTTTCTCAAGGACAAGGGGCGGATGCTGGCGGCGTTGATGCGCCTGCTGCCGCGCAAGCGCGGCCTGCTCGATCAGGTGGGGCGCGTGATGGGGGTGCAGATCGGCAACTACATGCGCGGCAAGGTCGTGGAGATCGCCATCGTCGGGGTGGTCACGTTCCTGGCGTTCTCGCTGCTGGACCTCAACTACGCCGCGCTGCTCGGCTTGCTGGTGGGGGTCTCGGTGCTGATTCCCTACGTCGGGGCCGCCGTCGTCACCATCCCCGTGGCGGCGGTCGGGCTGCTGCAATTCGGCTGGACGACGGATTTCCTGGTGGTGATCGTCGTCTACGCCGTCATCCAGGCCTTGGACGGCAACGTGCTGGTGCCGTTGTTGTTCTCCAAGGCGGTGAATCTGCATCCCATCGCCATCATCGTCGCGGTGCTCGTGTTCGGCGGCATCTGGGGCTTCTGGGGGGTCTTCTTCGCCATCCCGCTCGCCACTTTGTTGAAGGCCATCGTCAATGCCTGGCCAAGCCAGGATGCCGAGCGGCTTGCGCAGGGGCCTTGACGGCGCTCTCTCGGGTTGCGCTTGAGGTTGCCCTTGGGGTTGCCCGTGAGTAAGGTGCGCGGACACTTGGATTGCGGGAAGGCGATGGCGAATCCGTCGAACGCGAAGGACGATCTGAAGGGCAGCCTCGTCGCCTTGGTGACGCCGATGAAGGCCTCCGGCGCCGTGGATTGGGCGGCCTTGGACGGCTTGGTGGATTGGCACTTGGAGTCCGGCACCCACGGCATCGTTCCCGTGGGCACGACCGGCGAATCCGCGACGCTCACCCACGACGAGCACAAGCAGGTCGTCAAGGCGGTGGTGCGGCGCGTGGACGGGCGCGTGCCGGTGGTCGCCGGCGCCGGCGCCAATGCCACGGCGGAAGCCATCGAGTTCACGGAGGCCGCCCAAGGCGACGGCGCGGACTACTGCCTTTCCGTCACGCCCTACTACAACAAGCCGACCCAGGAAGGTCTGTACCGCCACTTCTGCGCCATTGCGGAAGCCGTGGATCTGCCGATCGTGCTCTACAACGTGCCGCCGCGCACCGCCTGCGACATGCAGGCCGAGACGGTGGCGCGGCTGGCGCGAGTGGATCGCATCGTCGGCATCAAGGAAGCCTGCGGCGATGCGGAGCGCGTGGCGCAGATCAAAGCGCTGGTGCCGGAGGATTTCGTGCTCCTCTCCGGCGAGGATGCGCAAACCATGACGATGGCCGGCTACGGCGCGACGGGCACGATTTCCGTCACGGCGAACGTGCTGCCGGCGATGATGGCGCAGTTCTGCCAAGCGTTCGTCAACGGCGACGACGCGAAGGTCCGGGCGCTCGACGCCAAGCTGCAGCCCATCCACGAGATTCTGTTCGTCGAGACCAGCCCGATTCCCACCAAGTGGGCGCTCGCCGAGCTTGGCCGCATCGAAGGCGGCATTCGCCTGCCGTTGGTGGAACTCACCGCCGGCGCGCGAATCGAAGTGCGCAAGCGGTTGGAGGCCCTAGGCGCTCTGTGACTCACCCTCGAATGCCGGCCCCGGTGCGCACCGCGGCCCCGGTGCGCACCGCGGCCTTGGGCGCGTGTTTGGCCGTGGCGCTTGCGCTGACCGCCGGCTGTCGGCTGATGCGCGACGACAAGGGGCTCTTCGTCGATCCCCGGGACGACTACCTTGAAGCCAAGCCCGGTGCGCCGTTGGTCGTGCCCGACGGGTTGACCGGCCTCAACATCGAGGATGCGCTGCCGATTCCCGAAGTCGCCGAGCAGCCGGTGACCAAGATGTTCCCGCACGATGCGCCGCCGCCCACCGTGCTGGTGGGCCGCGACTTCGACGCGGTGCGCATTCAGCGCCTCGGCGACGCCCAGTGGATCGTGCTCGGCCGTCCGCCGGCGCAAGTGTGGCCGATGATCCAGCAGTTCCTCGCCGAGAACGGCGTCGCCGTTGGCCGCGAAGAGCCGGGCGAAGGCGTCATCGAGAGCGCCTGGGTCGTCGTCGTGGACGAAGACTACGGCGACGTGGTGCGCACGGCGATTCAAGACGGCCGCCGCAAGCAAGAGGACAGCGGCGTCGCCGTGCCGCCGGGCCGGGACCGGCTGCGCTTCCGGGTGGAACGCGGCATTCGGCGCGGTTCCACCGAGGTGCATGTGCATCACGAACGCGCCTTGGGCGTCGGCGACGAACTGGACGAAGCCGCGACCGAAGTGGAAGACGAAGTGGTGGCCAAGCTCGCCGAGTACTTCGCCGCCGGCGTTGCGGCGCCGGTGTCGATGGTGGGTCGAGACATCGCCGCCGCGGACAAGGCGGAGGTGGTGAAGGACGACCGCGGCTATCCGTCGCTGCGCCTGCATGTGTCCTTCGACCGCGCCTGGGCGACGGTCGGTCAGGCCTTGGAGCGCGCCGAAATCGACGCCGATGCGGATCGCGACGAGGCCACCTACCGCGCCGTCTTTCCCACCGCCGGGCGGCGCGGCTGGCTGCGGCGCATCGTGCCCGGCGGCGAGTCGGGCAAGGACACCCCGGTGACGATCCGCGTGGAACGCCGAGAGGAGGGCGCCGTGGTCCACGTCCACGCCCGCAACGGCAAAGCGCTGGCGGTGGACTTGGCGGAGGAAGTGCTGCTGACGCTGCGCGAGTTCGCCGGCTGAGGCGGCGCGTCCCGCGTTCAGCCGCAGCGGTTCTCGGCGCGCAGCGTCGTCGATGAGAGATCGCTGCGGAACTCGTCCTCGGCAACGGCCATGCACATGCCAGCGAGCGTCGGCGGCAGCGCAAGGTCCGCGGTGGTCTTGAATGCGCCGTCGGCGCCGACGCGCCCGTAGACGAGAAACCGGCAGCCGAGACTGCGCATCTCCTCGATCGCGGCGTCTCTTGCCGCGGTGCCGCCGTAGTAGCGTGGTTCGGCAACGCGCGCGAGCGTGTCCACGCCGATAACGAACGTCACGCCGCCGAGGGCCCGGGCTTTTGCCACGAAAGTCGGCGCATTGGTCACCACCACGTCGTCTGCCGCGAACTGTCGAAGGCGCGATTGCACTTCAAAGAAGTCGAGCGGCGGCTTGTCCACGTTCGCCGTGCAAAGCTCGAAGCCGACGGCCATGCCGAGACGCCGTTCAGCGTCCGCGCGCATTCGCCGGTGGCCGTCGTGGAGCGGGTCGAAGGCGCCAGGCAGAATCGCTGGAAAAGAGCGTTCGGCAATGTGGGAGCGCGAGCCGAGAACAACATCCGCGTAGCGCCCAATCGTCGCCGTCTCGCCGGCCACGCCGGGTTCGTCGCCGACCCCCAGCGAGAACGCCAGCGTCTCGATGCCCACGTTCTCCACGAACCGCTCTTCTTCTAGGCGCACGGCCCGTCCCCAATGCGCGGCTGGCCGCAGCTTGGCGCCGTCCCGGCCGTGTTCGACCGCGTCTTCGCCGCTGCATGTCCAGCTTCGCGCCGTTGCCGCCTCCTGAAAGGCCCAGTGCGCACGATGCGCACCGCGCTTCGGGCGGTTGGTGGCGAGCGATGCGGTGATGGCGAAACCGAAATCGCCGCCGAGTTGCCGGGCGCGAAGAAGGCAGCGCAGCGCCGATGCCCGCACTGTCTCGACGGAACACGCTTGGCTTGGTTCGGCGCCGAGGAAGTCGCGCAGGGCGGCGCCGGCATATGGAACGTGCGCCTCCAGCACCGTGGCGGAAGCGCCGGGCACCGAGAGCAGCGCCGAGAGCAGTCCGCTGCCGCCGCCGGTGACCGCGAACACGCCGGTGCGCGGATTGGCGTGGATGGCATTGACGAGCGCGTCCTTGCGCTCAGGCATCGAGGAACTCGCCGACGATCTCGAGGAAGCGCTGGAGCTGGTCGTGATGCACCCAGTGGCCGGCGTTGTCCACGCCGATGGATCGGGCGTTCTGGAAGTAGTCGAGGCGTCCATCCTGCTGCGGGTCGGAGGCCCACGATTCCGCGCCATGGACGAGCAGCGTCGGGCAGGCGATGCGCCGGTAGAGGCTGTAGGTCTGGCGCGGCGACATGCCCACCGGCGACCAGGCGCGGGTGTAGTTGTCGAACTTCCAGCTGTAGGTGCCGTCTTCGTTCTGGTTGCTGCCGTGGATGGTCAGATGCCGCGCCTGTTCGGCGGTGAGATGCGGATTGGCCTGCTGCATGCGCTGGAAGGCGTCCTCCAGCGTCGGGTAGCGCTTCGGAATCCGCGCCGAGAGCTGGCGCAGATTGCCCACCCAGTCGAGCAGTCGCTCGTGGCCGGGCGTGGCGTCGTCGCCGGTGCTCGGCGACATGCCCATGCCCTCGATGGCCACCAGCTTGCGCACGCGCTGCGGATACAGCCCAGCGTAGGCCAGCGCCACCGAGCCGCCCATCGAATGGCCGACCAGCGCGATGTCCTCGATGCCGGTCTGCCGCACCAGCTGGGCGATGTCGTAGACGTAGTCGATGGTGGCGTAGCCGCCGCCCACCAGCCACTGCGAGTCGCCGTGGCCGCGCAGATCGGGCGCGATGATGTGGTAGTCGTCCTTGAGTTCCTGCGCCACCCAGTCCCAGTTGCGGCAATGGTCGCGCCCGCCATGCACAAGCAGCATCGGCGGCGCTCCCTCGTTGCCCCAGTCCACGTAGTGCAGCCGCAGCCGTTGCGAGAAGTAGATGTGGGAGGTCGGCCCTCCCTTCAATTCGGTGCTTCCGTTCAAGCCAGAGCCTCCAGCGACCTGATGCGCTCGTCGTCCTCGCCGAGATGATGGGCCAGCGCGACCGCCAAGCGCCCCACATCCAAGGTGCCGGCGTCGCGCATGGCTTCCAGGTCCGCCCAGTCCTTGGCGCGATTGAAGAATGCCTTGAACAGCGCCAAGTGGAAACACGACAGGAACGGCAGGCAGTGCTCGCCGAGACGCTCCCAGCGCACGCATCGGGCGGCTTCGGCGTGGATTTCCGTGGTGTCGAGGAAGATGTCGAGCGGCGTTCCCTGCCAATCGAGGCGCACCTGGCCGTCGCGGACCAGTGCCCTGAACCCGTCGTCGTCGCAGGTCACGCCCGACGGCAGGGCGGCTCGCACGTCGTCGGCTCGATCGGTGGCGGCAAAGACGTTGACGTCGATGTCCACCGTGGCGCGCCCGTTGCCGGTACACCATCCCAGCGCCAATGCGCCGCCAAAGGCGTGCGCCAGACCGAACTCTTGGAAGGCGGCATGCAAGAGCGCCATCTTGTCCGTCAGCGAGTCGGCGAGCTGGGCCATGGGCGTCTTTTCAACCCCTGTCGGTCTCGGCCGCTTGATCAAGGCGAGCAGCGCGCTTGGCCGCCGCGTCGCGCAGGATGTCCCGAAGAATAATCACTGGCCGTTCACGCGGCGGGAACTGCTCGGCCAAACGGATCACCTCCGCCAGCTCGTCGCCGCGCGCGACGCCGTCGCGCTCGCGGATGCGCGGCTCCAACTCGATGCGCACCGCGAAACTCAGCGCCTCCAATGTGCTGAACAGCTGCTCCAGGCTGGGCGTTCGCGTTCCCCGCTCGTAGGCGGCGAGCGACGAACGCGAGATGCCAACGCGCTTGGCGGCCTCGGTCAGCGAGAGTCCGCTGCGCTCGCGGGCGTAGCGCAGCGTGTCGGCGCTCACATGGGCGAACCGGAGTCCACCGTGGTTGATCGTCGCTGCCATGGCGTGTCGTCCGCGCCTTCGTTTCATGCGTAGTGTGGCGTACCGGTCTGGCCTGAGCAATCCGCCGCCCGCCTATAATGAGGCGCATGGTGCTGCTTGGCGGAGACAGGTCGCGTTCACTCCACTTCGCCGGCCGGCGGACGGAACTCGCAGCGCTCCATGCGCGTCTCGAGTACGTCATCGGCGAGCAGGATCCGGAAGACGGCCTGGTGTTGATCGACGGCATCCAAGGCATTGGCAAGACCGGCCTGTTGCGGGAGTTCGCCCGCCAAGCGGTGTCCGGCGAAGGGCGGTTCGGCGAGACGGAAGTCGTGCATCTGCCGCTGGTGGCCGAAGAACTCGGCGGACGTCCAGGCGATCTCGCCGCCACGCTGCTCAACAGCATTCCGTCGGCCGTGCCGAAGGACATTCAGGGCGCGAGGCGGGAGGTCAGTCGCGCATTCGCGTGGATCAGAAGAACCGTGAAGCGCGGCCCCGGCTTCGAGCTGCGCGTGCAGGCGGACTTGCCGCTGAACCAGCTGCTGCGCGAATCCAAGGCCCTTGGCTGGTGGGACGGCATGGTGCTGCTGCTCACCATCGACGAGGTGCAGAACATCGACGGCAACGGGCGCAGGAATCTCGCCACCCTCCATGAAGGCACGCACGGGTGCCCGATCCTGGTACTCTGCGCCGGCCTGCAGCACAGCCGGCAAGTCCTCCAAGACCCGATGCAGACCACGGACGGCCGGCCAAGCCCGACGATTTCTCGGTTCTCGACGCTTACGCTCGCCATGCTGTCCCACGAGGATTCCGTTGAAGCGGTGCGGCAGTCCGTTCTCAAAGCCGGCAACCGAGCGATGCCAGCCGATCTGGCGGAACGAGTCGCCAACGTCTGCATGGGGTTCCCACAGCACCTGCACGGCTACGTCGAAGCGTCCCTGCGCGCGTTGCGCAACTGGGACACGTTGGAAACGCAAGACGCGAGGCAGTGGGTGATGACCCAAGGCGACGACGCGCGGCGCACGTACTACGAAGGCCGCTTGGCCTCGTTCTCGCCGGACGAGGGCATCGCGCTGTGCCAAATCGCGGCGATGGCCCGCGAGCGCGATGGGCGCATTCCATGGCGCGTAGCGGCGGAGGCGACGGATGCCGCTGACACGAGCGCTACCGGCCGGCAACTGCTCACCGCCGCCATCCAGAAGGGCGTCGTCAGCCTCGCCGAGGGATCGACGGATCTGGTCTTCCCAATTCCGTCGCTGATGAACCACCTTGCCAGCCGTATCAGTCAGCCCGACTGATGCACCGGAGGCTGCGCTCTCATGTTCTCGCCTGAGGCCCCTCCACGGATGCCGCTCGTGGCGAATGTCTGCAATCGTTGTGCGAATTCGTCCCGGTGCCGCCGCTTCGGCCTCCGAACCGTCCACAGTTCGTCCCATGGACGGCATGAAACCCAGCGACGCACCCTACAAGGTGCTCCTTCAGGACCGTGGATTGTTCGAGGAAATAGTGCGCCTCGTCGCCCCGCGTCTGGCCGCCGAACTCGACTTCGAATCCGTCGTCGCGCTGGACAAGGAACACCTCGCGGCGACCGGGCGCACCCGCTTGCAGGACAAGGTCTATCGCGTCGCATGGCGCGAACCGCGCCGCGACCGTCCAAGCCTGCTTGTGCTGCTGGAATTCCAGTCAAGCAACGATCCCGACATGGCTTTGCGGATGGAGGAATACGCCCACCTTGCGGCCACCGGTGCGGTGGAAAGCGACGAGGCGAGTCGTCCGCCGGAAGTGCTGGCCATCGTCGTCCACAACGGCGAGCGCCCGTGGCGGGCATCCGCGGAAGGCTTGGTCCTCCGCACCAGCGACGAACGGCCAACGCGCCCAGCGTATGCTACGGTTGATCTGCTGCTGCTGGCGGAAGAGCTGGACGACCATGTTCCTGCGGACAGCCGCCTTGGCACGTTGACGCGCTTGGAGTCGGCGGCGTCTTCGTTGCTGCCGCGGCTCTTGGCGGAAGCGTTCCAGCGCTACGCGGGGCCGGAGTCGACAGCGTTGCGGCGCGGGCTGCACTTGCGCGCGACGGCGATTCTGCGGCGGCAAGGGATGGCCGATGCACTGCCGCCGTTGGACGAGTGCGAACGGCTACTGAGAGATGGCAGAGGAGAGACGATGCGAACGATGGCGGATGCGAACTTCGACCGCTGGCGCGAAGAGAACGTCGCGCAAGGCGTGAAGCAGGGCATGGCGCAGGGCGTCGAGCAGGGTGCAGCACAAGGGCGGATCGCACTTCTGGGGCGGCAGGCGGCGCGGCGTTTCGGCGACGGCGTGGCGGGACGGGTGACGGCCTTGCTGGCGGACGTGTCCGACACGTCGCGGCTGGACGCGGCAGGCGAATGGCTCGTCGACTGCGAGACCGGCGAGGCGCTGCTCGAACGGCTGCCGGCGATTGCCCGCGGCGCCGGAAACGGCACGCCGGACTGAGCGACTCTCGCGGGCCAACGCGCGCTTCGCGTGCCTTGAAGTCGCTCACGGGCCGTCAATCGTGCTGGCGGTGGACTCCAGCGTTCGAATGATCGGTGCGTTGTGCGCCAGTTCCACCGCGAGCGCATCGCCAAGCAATGCCCTGAAACGAGCCGAAATCTCCCTGCCTTCCGAACGTTCCAGTTCGATGTAGCGTCTGCCGTACTCGAGCGCCGCCTCTCGATCGTCGAGTCGCCAATGGGACATCGCGGCAAGCCGGAAGTAGAGCGCGTTCGGCTCGCCGGTGCGCGCCTTCCATGCGTTGGCGGCGGCCAGCGCCTCGTCGTATGCCGCCGTTCGGTAGCTTGCGGCTGCGAGTCGCATCCAAACCTTGTCCAGCGTCTCGTCCGGCAGATCCCCCGGCCGCTGCGTGATCGCCTTGAACTGTTCTCTCGCGCCTTCCAAGTCTCGTCGATAGAACAGCGCCCACCCGAGCTTCTCGCGCAGGGCTGCGACATCGGTGGCGGGCAGATCTGACGCCGCCATTGCGTTGGAGAGCAGGTCGGCGGCCTGCTTTTGCCGTGCGCGGCCCATCATGTCGTTTGCGCGAAAGAGCAGCGCCCGCGTGTCGGGACCGACCAAACCGGCGAGCTCGCTGGTCAGGAGGTCCGACATCTCGCCCTTGGGACGTCGAAGACGTTCGATGAACGTCGTCATGTGCGACGAGATGGGTTCGCCGACCTCGCGCAGCAGCGCCGCGTGGCGTTCGGCCTCTTCAAGCGCCGCTTCCCGGTTGTCGAGGCTGCGGTGCGCGAAGGCGGCCATCTTGGCGGCATTGGGCGAAGGCTTGGGCACGCGCTCGCGCCATTGCGCGACGACGCGAACGACGCCTTCATGGTCGCCCAGCAGGTGGTTCGAGACGGCGAGCTGGTACCAGGCGCGATTCAGGCCCTTCGAATCGAGGCCGATGGGCTTGTCGACCACGATGCGCCAATGCTTCCTCGCGTTCTCGTAGTCCCCGGCCATGTTGAACGTGGACGCCAGGCTTTCGTTGAGGAGCGCCGCCTCATACGGGCTCGGCGCACGTGTGCGCGCCCGCATGCCATCGCCGATGTCCACGTTTCCGTCCAACGTGGTGCGCAGCATGGTCAACGCCCTGTCGTAGTCGCCCTGCCGCTTGAGCTCGCTGCTGCGCTTGAGAACCCGAAATACGCTCTCCCGAATCCAATCCGCCTCGGTGTGCGCCTGGACAGTCGCCAAGGAGAGCAGTGCGGCGGCCAACAGCCCCGTCGCTCTCGCCATCGTGCGATCTCCAAGCGTTGATCCCGCATCCATAGCGCCGCCCACAAAGGGAGTCAACAGGCGGCAAATCGTCATTCGCCCGTCACATTGGACGCCTACTTTGCCTGCCGTTTTCGGCGGTTCGTGGGGATCGGCAATGGCAGGAACGAGGTGTGGGCGCGTTGGCGGATTGTTGTGCCTGTTGCGGCTTGGCGCACTGGCGCTTGCTGCGGCGTTCGTCGCGGCGTGCGGTTCGTCGGAGAACGTGTCGCCGGGGTCGGTGGTCGTGCAAGTGCCGGTGGAAGGCGGCGGCAGCGACGGCGGGAGTGGCGACGATGACGACGGCGACGACGACGGCAGCGGTGGCGGGACGGCCACGGCATCGGCGATTCCGTCGGCCTTGAGCGACGTCGTCGCCGACTCCGGCGAGATCGCCGGCGCTGGGTTCGACGGCAAGCCGATCTACACCATCGACGTCGGCGCCACGGCCAACGGCGCCATCGATCCAGAAGGTTTGGTGCTCGGCAACGACGCGATCTACGAGATCGTCGGCGGCGCGGCGCGAATCACGCCGCCGGACGGTTCGGCGGCAAGCAGCGGCGGCGCGCTGCCGGACTGCCGGATCACCTTGGCGCCGGGCGCAGTGGTGGTCGGCGCCACCAACGAGGACTTCCTGGTGGTCGAACGGGGCTGCGCCATCGTCGCCGACGGCACCGCGGAGCAACCGATCCTGTTCACGGCCAAGGCGGAAGTGCTGGGCAACGCCGAAGACAGCGACCGCGGCCTCTGGGGCGGCCTGGTCGTCAACGGCTACGCGCCCATCAACGACTGTCCCGAAGGGGCCGCCGGCGGCAGCGACGACTGCGTGAAGGAGGGCGAGGCCAACTCCGGCCTCTTCGGCGGTTCCAACGCCAACGACAACTCCGGCACGCTGCGCTACGTCAGCGTGCGCTTCGCCGGCGCCAACGTGGACCCGGAGAACCAGCTGAACGGCATCGCCTTCCAAGCCGTGGGCGATGCCACGACGCTTGAATACGTCCAGGTCCACAACAACCTGGACGACGGCATCGAGTTCTTCGGTGGCACGGTGAACGCCAAGTACGTCGCGCTCACTGGCAATGCGGACGACTCCCTGGACTGGACGGACGGCTGGACCGGTCGAATCCAATACCTCTACATCGAACAGACGGATTCGGCGGACAACGCCATCGAAGCGGACAACCGCGAAGGCGACGAAGACGCGCAGCCGCGCTCCAACCCCGCCATCGCCAACATGACGGTCCACGGCAAATCCGACGAGCGCGCCCTGCGCATCCGGCGTGGCACCGGCCTCGCGCTGCGCAACAGCTTCATCGACGGTTCGCAGCGCTGCCTGCGCGTGGACGGCGCGAGCCGCGCCCTGCTCGGCAGCGACCTCACCATCGAAGGCGTCAGCTTCGCCTGCGCGCAGACCCACGACCGGGACGACGACGGCGCCGTGGCGAACTATCTGGCCAGCGCCGTGAACGTCGCCCAGAACGGCGGCCGCGTGGACGCGGTGGCGACGAGCGACTCCTTCTTCGAGCAAACGGACTTCGTGGGCGCATTCGGCGCCGAGAACTGGGCGGCCGGCTGGACCTACGCCGGTTCCGTGAACAACCCCGCGCAGCCGGACTTCGGCTGTCCGGCGGGCACCACCGTCTCCAGCCGCTCGCTGAACGGCCAGCGGGTCTGCCAGCTCTCGGGCACCGTCACCGACGACGTCCTGCTCACCAGCAACAACCTCTACGAGCTGGTCGGCAAAGTGGTGGTCGGCGGCGACAACGAAAATTCCGCGGTGCTCACGGCGCAGGCCGGCACGACCATCTACGGCGGCACGAACCTGGACTTCCTCGTGATTTCCAGAGGCGCCCAGTTCATTGCCAACGGCACGCGCACCGCGCCCGTGACGCTCACCAGCCTGGCCGACGTCCTCGGCGAAGCCGGGGACGACGACCGCGGGCAGTGGGGCGGCTTGGTCATCAACGGCAACGCGCCGATCAACGACTGCCCGGAAGGCGCCACCGGCGGCACCGCGGGTTGCACAAAGGAGGGCGAGGCGAACTCTGGCTTGTTCGGTGGCGCCGACGCCAGCGATTCCAGCGGACGGCTGAACTACGTCGTCGTCAAGTACGCCGGCGCCAACGTGGACCCGGAGAACCAGCTGAACGGCATCGCCTTCCAAGGCGTCGGCAGCGGCACGGAGGTGGATTTCATCCAAGTCCACAACAACCTCGACGACGGCGTGGAGTTTTTCGGCGGCACCGTGAACGCCAAGCACGTCGTGCTCACCGGCAACGCCGACGACTCCTTGGACTGGACGGACGGCTGGCAGGGCAGCATCCAGTACCTGGTGATCGACCAGGCCGAGGACGCTGGCGACAACGGCATCGAGGCGGACAATCGCGAAGGCGACGAGACCGCCGAGCCGCGTTCGCTGCCGCGCATCGCCAACATGACCATCAACGGCAACCCCGGCGAACGCGCCATCCGCTTGCGGCGGGGCACTGGCCTGCACCTCTACAACTCCGTGGTGGAAGGCAGCGCCGACTGCCTGCGCGTGCAGGGCGATTCCTTGAACCAGCTCGGCAGCGGCATTCGCTTCGACGGCGTGAGCTTCGACTGCGCCACCGTGGTGGAGGGCGACGACGTGGCTGCCATCCAGTCCTCGCTCGGCAACAGCAACGTCTCCACCAGCGGCCGGGCGGTGCCGGCGGCGGACTTGAGCGGTGCGGCGTTCTTCGACGCAACCACCTTCATTGGAGCCGTGGAGAGCGCGGACGAGGACTGGACCCAGGGCTGGACCGTCGGAATGCCCGAGTCGTCGCCGGACTACGCCTGTCCCACCGGCACAACGACGCTGGCGGACGAAGTGGCGGGACGCGAAGCCTGCGGCCTTTCCGGCACGTTGTCGGGCACGGTTGTGCTGAGTCGAGACAACCACTACGTGCTCGACGGCAAGGTCGTCGTCGGCGGCGACAACGCCAACGCGGGAACGCTGCGCATCGAGTCGGGAACCACCGTGATCGGCGACGATCCCGAGGACTTCCTGGTGATCTCGCGCGGTTCGCGGATCGAGGCCCTCGGCACCCGCAACATGCCGGTTACGTTCACCGCCGCGGCGGATGCAACGGGCGGCATCGCCGACCCGGTGAACACCAGAGGTCTATGGGGCGGCTTGGTCGTCAACGGCAACGCGCCCATCAACGACTGTCCCGAAGGCGCCGCAGGCGGCACCACGGCGTGCGTCAAGGAAGGCGAGGCCAGCTCCGGCCTGTTCGGCGGTGCCGATCCGAACGATTCCAGCGGCATCCTGCGCTACGTCGTGGTGAAGTACGCTGGCTCCAACGTGGACCCTGAGAACCAGCTGAACGGCATCGCCTTCCAAGGCGTCGGCAGCGGCACGGAGGTGGACTTCATCGAGGTCTACAACAACCTCGACGATGGAGTGGAGTTCTTCGGCGGCACGGTGAACGCGAGCCATGTGGTGCTGGTGGGCAATGCCGACGACAGCCTGGACTGGACGGACGGCTGGCAGGGCGGCATCCAGTACCTGCACATCGAACAGATCGCGTCCGCCGGCGACAACATGATCGAGGCCGACAACCGCGAAGGCGACGAGCAGGCCGCGCCCATCTCCGAACCCTACATCGCCAATGGGACGATGATCGGCAAATCCGACGAACGCGCCATCCGCCTGCGCCGAGGCACCGGCCTGCATCTCTACAACACGCTGGTGTCCGGCTCGGCGACCTGCCTGCGCGTGCAGGGCGAATCCTTGAACCTGCTCGGCACGCGCATTACGTTCCAAGGCGTGGGCTTACGCTGCGCGACGGTGAACGAAGGCGACGAAGAGAGCGCGGTGCAGGCGTTTCTCGATTCGGCGATCAACGTCGCCCAGGATGGTTCGACGCCCGGTGCCGTGACCCTGCCGTCGCGCTTCGCCGCCGGCAGCGATGTCGTCGGATCGAACATCGCCGACTGGGGCGGCGGCTGGACGGTCGGCGTGAGCGGCACCGGCGCCGCCGCCAGCCGCTAGGCCACGGGCCGCAAGCGCCATGAACGGCAAGCGACAAGTGTTCTTCGGGGCGCTGGCAATGGTGGTCTCGGCGTTCGTCGGCGCCGAAGAGGCTGCGTCGCCAGAGACCGCGCCCGAGAGCCAGCGCGTGGAAGAGATCGTCGTGCTGGGCCGCTTCGTGCCCGGCGACAAGCGCATCACGTCCGAAGTGGCGAACCTGCTCGACGAGGAGCAGGTGCGCCTGCTGCCGGACACGGAAGTCGGCGCCGCGCTCTCGCGCATGACGGGCTTGAGTCTGGTGCGCGGCAAGTACGTCTACGTGCGCGGCCTGGGCGAGCGGTATTCGATGACGCTCCTGGACGGTGCGCGGGTCTCGTCGCCGGTGCCGTTCCAGAAGACCGTGCCCCTCGACATCGTGCCCACGAGCATCGTGCGCAATCTGCTGGTGCAGAAGACCTACTCGCCGGACCTGCCGGGGGACTTCAGCGGCGGTGCAGTGATGATCCGCACCAGGGCGACGCCCGACGTCAACTACCTCTCGCTGAAGGCGAACGTCGGCGGCGACTCCGAGACCACCGGCCGCGAGGGGCTCTCCTATCGCGGCGGCCTCGAAGACAACTGGGGCTTCGACGACGGCACGCGATCGGTGCCAGCGAACGTCCAGAGCCTCTCGAGCGACGACTTCGAGGCGACCCCCTGGCCGCAGAGCGCCGGCCTTGGCGCGAGCTTCTACAACTTCTGGGACGTCTACGCCAAGGAGCGGTTGAAGCCCGACGTCGCCGGCGACGGCGAGCTCGGCCTGCGGCGCGACTTCGACAGCGGGCTTTCGGTCGGCCTCCTGGCCTCCGGCAAATACGGCAACGCCTGGAACAACCGCCGCAAGGACTTCCGCCGCTACGAGTTCACCGGCGTGGACGGCGGCAGTGCGCAGACCGTGGACTACGAACAGCTAACCACCCGCCAGACCATCAACTGGAGCGGCTTCTTCAACCTCGGCGTGGAGTTCCAGGACGGCCACTCGCTGCAGCTTTCGCACGTGGAGCTTTGGCAGACCGACGACGAGACCCAGCGCTACCAGGGGCTTTCCAGCGAAGACGACGTCTCCGACGGCACGCGGGTGGAAAGCTACCGCTTCCAGTGGACGGAGAACGTCGTCGCAAGCACGCGGCTCACCGGCGAGCACTACTTCGACCTCGGCCGGCTGGGCAGCGGCTTGACCATCGACTGGCGCGCCGTCGTCGGCCGCGCAAGGCGCGAGGCGCCCGACACGCGCACCTTCACCTATGCGGAGAACGCGCGCGGCATGGACGAAGCGGTGACGCCGAGCCGCCAGGCGGCCGGCGATCTGCGCGACGTCTTCCAGGCGCCGGATCGCGTCTTCTCGGAACTCGACGACGAGATCGAGGAATACGGCATCGACGCCGAGCTTCCGCTGACGTTCGATGCCGTGGAAGTCGCGCTGAAGCTGGGCGCGTCCACCTACGAGCGACGGCGCGAGAGCGCGGCCCGCTTCTTCCGCTTCGACATCACCTCCGCCGCGCCTTCGGAGGTCGCGCTGCTCACCCCGCAGCGGCTCTTCGGCCTGGACAACTGGGGCCGCGGCTATCTCGACGTGCGCGACTTCTCCGCTGGCGCGGCGAATGCCAGCGGCATCTTTCCCTTCGCGGCCTCCGGCGAAGAGACGACCTCCTACTACCTGGGCATCGACGTGCAGGCGACGCCGCGCATCCGCATCGCCGCCGGCGTGCGCCGGGAAGACACGGCGCTCGACGCCGACGCCTTCGGCGGCAACACCGAGGCCAACGCCGCCAACGCAGTGCGCCGCAACTACGCGGACACGCTTCCCGCCGGGTCGCTGACCTTCGAGTTCGTCAACGACATGCAGCTGCGCCTTGCCTATTCGCGCACCTTGAACCGCCCCAGCCTGCTGGAAATCACCGGCACCACCGTGCGCAACCCGGAGGACTCGAACCTCTACCGCGGCAACGTCTTCCTGGAGCCGGCGACCGTGGACAACCTCGACGCGCGCTGGGAGTGGTACTTCGGCCTCGCCGACAGTCTCTCCGTCGGCTGGTTCCGCAAGACCTTCGACGAGCCCATCGAGATCGGCAAGGTGCAGGCGCAGAACGACATCTTCACCTGGTTCAACGGCGAAGAGGCAGAACTGCAGGGCGTCGAGGTGGAACTGCGCAAGGACCTGCCGTTCGGCGCCTGGTTCGATGCCGGAGACGCCTGGAACGCCTTCACGCTCGCCGCCAACATGTCGCTCATCGACTCCGAAGTGACCCTGTTCGGGGCCGGCGAGACGGCGGCCGACGTGCCGGTGACCGGCTCGCGCCGCATCGCCCGGCTGTTCGAGAACAAGCGCAGCTTGAGCGGCCAGTCGGACCTGCTCGGCAACCTCATCCTCGCCTACGCGCCCTACGCGGGCGGACTGGAAGGGTCGCTCGCCCTCAACTACACCGGCGAGCGCATCGTCCTCGTCGGGGCGGAGAACGCGCCGAACATCGTCGAGGGTGCCCGCGCCCAGCTGGACTTCCTGCTGCGCTACGCCTTCGACCTGCGCGGCTTCCCGCTGGAGGCGGAGTTCAAGGCGCGCAACCTGCTCGACGCCGATGTCGAGTGGACGCAAGGCGGACTGCTCTACGAACGCTACGCTCCGGGCATCGGCTACAGCTTGAGCTTGAAGGCGCAAACCGGCAGGTAGGCGGATTGAGGACGGTGGCGCGGAAGTCCCGGCAAGCACTGCCGTGGGCTTGCGCTGGGATGACCGAAAATCGAGCTTCGAGTGCTCAGTCCTGATGCAAGGAAGCGGCAATGTCCTGCCGAACGGCGTGGATGGCTGGCGCAATGCAGCCCAAGACGCCTAGCGAGAGGGCCAACAATGCCGCATCGGTCAGGATTGCCGGCGTGACCGCGAAATCGTAGACCACCTGGGAGTAGGAGCTCTGGTTGAGCATGGATGACGACCAGCCGTTGAAGATCGCCCATCCCAGACCGCCTCCAACGCAGGCACCCAGAAACGCCAGCAGGATGCCTTCCGCAAAGATCGACAGGACAATGCCGGTTCCATCGAACCCAAGTGCGCGCAACGTCGCGATCTCGCTTCGCCGTCCTTCGACAGCGGCATACATCGTGTTGAGACCAGCAAAAACAGCACCCAGCCCCATGATGGCGCCAACGACGAGCCCGAAAGAGTCGATGAGCGCCGTTACAGGGCCCAACTGCGAAAAGAGCCATGCGACTTCCGATTGCACTTCCAAGTCGAGGCGACCATCGGCGGCCACGGCGCGCCGAACTTCCTCGACGGCTGCGGCCGAATCAAGCCGCAGCCGGACCGAGTTGACGGAACTGCCGCGGCCAACCTTCGATTGCAGGGTGGCCAAATCCGTCCACATTTCCGACTCGTAGGCCGAGCCGTCCGCCTCGAAGATTCCGACGACTCGCCACTCTTCGCCGCGCAACGTCACAGACGAACCCAATGCGATGTCGTATTCGGCGGCGGCGCCCCGTCCGACAATCGCTTCCAAGAGACCAGGCGCGAATTTCCGCCCGGCTGTGATGCCGACTTCCGGCCGGACAACGAAGGCCGCGTCGGACACGCCTCGGATGCTCAAGTTCGCCGGCGCGCGCTCGGGGTCCCTCTCTACTGCGCTGACCACAACCACCTCGCCGCTGGCCGCCAAAACGTTGGCGAAGTCTTCAAGCAGAGCGGCCTCTAGCGCGCCAATGCTGCTGCCGCCCTCGCCAGCGACGCCATCGCGCAGCACGATGGCCCGGGTCGCATCTCCGCCGCGCGTCAACACGCGCTCGAATCCCTCGGATGCGGCGAGAAGCGCCACAAGAACAACGACGACGCTGGCTATGCCGCCGACGACCACCAGAGAACTTGCACCCCGTAGCCGCACCGCCCGGAGGTTGAACCCGACTACCGCCAGCCATTGACGCAACATCAACGTCGACTCAGGGCCGCAGCAACCGTCGTGCGGCCGATCCTGCGACAGGGGATGCCAACCACGAGCGCCAGTGTGAACGCCGCCAAGAACATCCCTTCCACGACTGTATCTACGGACACTTCAAGATCGCCAAGGATGCTCCTCGCGTCTTCTCCGGCGGAGCCGAGAACCGAGCTTGCCAGCAGCAAGCCCGACGCAAGCCCGGAGAACCAGAGCAAGCCTACCTCCAAGGTCAGGAACGCCATGATCCTCGTGCGGGTGAACCCCACCGAGCCCAAGACCCCAAACTCTCGAGTGCGTTCGCGGAGCATCTGCATGACGATGTGGCCAGTGCTGAAAATCACCGCAAAGAACGCGCAACCAATTACGGCGGACGTCACGAACTCGATGTCGCCAACTTGCCGCACGAGTTCGCGCTGCGCGTCGGCGTGCGGATGGGTGTCGGTCGGATTCGCCGAGTTGGCGAAGGTTGCATCTATCTCTTGTGCGACGGCATCCAGCACGTCCAGATTCGAAACACCGACGGTCAGCCAGTTCGCTGTGCCGTTGCCGTAGATCCGAGCATCGTCGAAATAGTCCCAGCGAAAGAGAAACAGTGGCCGCACCGGTACGTTGCCAGGCGCATCGTAGGTGCCCACGAGCCGAAATCGCCAGACTGCACCCCCGCCTCGGAGCCGATAAGGACTTTCGATGTGAATCTCTTGCCCGGTTTCCCATCCGAATTCTTCCGCGAGTCCCAATGGCGACAACGCCGCGGTCCTCTCGGCTTGAAAGGCGCGTACCACATCTTTGTCGACGATGTATTCAGGGAAGATCGAGAAGTGTTTCATCGGGTCCACGGCAAGCTGCTGAAAACGCCTTTCCCCTTCTATGTGTCCGACAAGCAGCTGATGCGGTTCGACCGCAACAACACCGTCCATCGATTCCAGCCTGGCGACGTACCACAAGGGCAGCGAATCCAGCGGAGAATACCGAGGGCTCACCACAAGGCGCGCCTCGCTGGCGGCCACGAAACGCTCGCCAAGGGAGTATTCGACGAAGGCTCTCAAGAGAGCAAATAGGAGGAAAGCTATGGAAATGCCAAGCCACGTAAAAGCCGTCCGCAACGGGCGTCGCATCAAATTCTTGAACACAAGAAACCACATCGTGAGCGCATCCAATTCCTAGGGGTACTTGCGACACCTTGGTGTCGGAGGATCCAGCCCGCTACAGCTTGAGCTTGAAGGCGCAAACCGGGCGGTAGACGTGCGGGGACGGTGGCGCGGCATGGTCATTGGCCGAGCGAACGCGCAACGCGAAATCCGGTGTTGAACTGTCGGTAGGAGCTCGCCTGGTCAGTGCGAATGGTCGAGTGCCGGCGCCAGCCCTCGTAGTCGAATGTGCCGCCGCGCATCATGCGGTTCGCGCAATCGCCCCCCAGCCATGGGCGGCCGTCGGGCGGAGGGACGACATAGCTGGCGTCGGCGCAGTCCTGAACCCACTCCCGTACGTTTCCGTACAGGCCATGGACGCCGAATGCGTTGGCAGGCGAGGAACTCACCGGCCAAGGATCTATCAGATCGACATGCGCTCTGTTGGGAGCGGGCGGGTTCCCACGGCCGAGCGCAACGTACTCCCATTCCGCTTCGCTGAGCAGGCGGTATGCCTTCCCCGTCTGCCGCGAAAGCCACTCGAGGTATTGCTGCGCGTCGCGCCAGCTGACGAAGGCGACAGGGTGTTCGCCACGCCCGACGGGGCGATGCATCGGCCAGTGGGTGCAGCCGTCGTCGGCGACGCATGCGTCCCACTCGGCGAACGTCGTCTCGAAGGCCCCGACCGCGAACGGCTCGGCAATGGTGATGGTCGCGGTCGGTCGGGCATGGAGCAGCGGCTCCTGTTCGAGACGCCTGCCGAACTCGAAAGTGCCGCTGGGGACGACGACCAGCAACGGGCCTTCGCCGCCGTTCGACATCGGATCGCGAAAGGCGTCCCTTGGTTCTCTCCCCTCGTCGGCCGACGCGGCCGGGGCGGCGGCGAGCAGCGCGGCCAACATCGCCCACGCCATTGTTGAAGCCGCGCTCGCCATGCACGAAGCATACTGCAAGCCTCTTGGGAACGGCAGGCACGGGTCGGCTCACGGGCCGGGCCGCGGCCATGTCGCCGCTGTTGCTTGGGCCGCGACGACGCGCTAATGTAGGCCAAGACTGCTCCGATGGCCAAACTGGATAAGGCATCAGCCTACGAAGCTGGGGATTGCAGGTTCGAATCCTGCTCGGAGCGCCATGTTCTTGTGGCTGCGTTCGCTGGCGACACGGCGGGCGCAGCTGGAAGCGCCACTGCGGAGAGGTGGCCGAGCGGCTGAAGGCGCTCCCCTGCTAAGGGAGTATGGGCCAAAAGCCCATCGAGGGTTCGAATCCCTCCCTCTCCGCCAAGTTCCTAATTAACATGTTGATATTCAATACAAATCCTGCATTTGCGGCATAGGGATCACGCCTCTCTTGTGCCTTTCAATCGCGTGGTTCAGCGTGTTCCACAACCACATCGCGCAGACTGCCCGGCTCGGCTTCCGCATCAGAACACCCGCACGAGGTCTTTCTCGGCCCCCATGAACCGCAGGCGTTCGGTGAACGGCAAGATCGCCACGTCGACACGCCGGCCGAGCCGCGAACTCAGGATGTCTTCCGCGGCGAAGACCGCTTTGAGCATCGGCTTGCCTACGCGGATCGCGATGTCGATGTCGCTGTTCGGGCCGTCGTCGCCGCGCGCCACGCTCCCGAACAGCCACAGTTCGCGCACGCCGACCGCGGCGAGCTCGGCAGCCATCGCCCTTAGCAGCGTTGTTGCGGCGGCCTTGGCCGGCGCTTGGAGATTGGCTTGGCTCATGGCCTTCCGCTCCCCCTGACCAAGCCATCATACGCCTTGGCGAAGAAGCCGCGCTCACCGACATCTCCTACGGCACTCCGCGGACATTGCAAATGGCTCGCCGTGCAGCCGAGATCCCGAACCCGCCGTGTCGCTACGCCTGCCAGTCGATCTCGGCGATGGCGATGCCGCTCTCGCCGGCAACCGCGTAGAGGAGGTAGGTTCGTTCGCCTTCCGTGTAGATCGCCGGGTCGCGCAGTTGGTTCACGGGCCCGTAGGCGACGCTGCGGATCGACGGCTCGAGGGGCGCGTCGGCGCCTTCCCAGGGGCGTTGCGGGCGCAGCACTTCGATTGGTTCGGATTCTCGCCACCGCATCCAGTCGCCGCGCAGGTCGATGGTGGAGAGCAGGATGCGTTCCGGCACGTCGCCGACCTGGGTCCAGAAGACGCACAGCGAACCGCCCCGCAGCAGCACTGCCGAGTGGCGCATGTCCGGGTTGAAGAGCAGCGGGCCGGCTTCGAGACGGCGCAGGGGTTCGACGACGCGGTAGAACTGGCCGGGCATTGCCAACGCGAAGGTGTCGCCGCGATAGTCGAAGACGCGCATGTAGGTTCGGCCGAGAATCTCCTCGCCGCACTCGAAGGCGAGGCCGTCGCGCGACACGGCGGCCCGGGTCACTTGCCGGCCAGCGCTCTCCAGACCGTGGTAGTACATGACGATGCGCTGGTTCTGGTCGTCCACGTGGACATCCGGCGAGGCGATGTGCGGCGTCGTCAGTTCGGCGCGCACGCTGTGGGCGATGCGCCGCCCGGACGCCTCCATGTGCGCTTCGGCAGTGCGCAGCGATTCCTCCGAAATCGGCGGCGGATCGTTGGGGAAGGGCGTGTCCCGCAGGTGCAGACTGCCTGGCACATGGATGCGCCACGGCCCCGTCAGCACATCGGCGTAGGCAAGGCGGATGTAGGCGCCCTTGTGGTCGGCGAAGTAGAGGTAGTAGCGGCCAAGGGCGCTCGGAATCCACTCCGGAACGCGAACGAGGGACGGCCCTTGGATGTTCTCGCCGATGCTGGGGTGCGACGTCGGCGCCACGATGGGCGCGTCGAGCAGACGCTTCGCAACTGGACGCGCGGCAGGCATGAGGCGATCATACGCCAAGGTTCGACTGGAGGAGGCCATTGGGCAAGGACATCGTCGCCGCGGTGCGCGAGATCTGTTTTTCCTTCCCGGAAGCGGAAGCGCCTGCCGGCAAAGGCTCAGGCTCTGCCGAGGATGCCGCCTTCAGCGCCCTGGCGCCGGATTTCAAGGTGCGCGGCAAGACCTTCGCCACCTTGGCCGTGAACCACCACGGCGACGGCCGCATCGCGCTGTGGGTGAACGCGCCGCCGGGTGCCCAGGCGCTGCACGTGGAAGGCGAGGAGCGGTTCTACTTCGTGCCGCCCTACGTCGGAACCAAGGGCTGGCTGGGCGTCCATTTGAATCGCGGCAACGACTGGCTGACCATCGCCACGCGGGTGCGGGAGGCATACGTCAACACGGCGCCGGCAGCGCTGGCGAAGCAGATCGGCGAGACGATCGCCATCGAACCACCCACCGAAACCGTCGATCCCGAGGTGTTCGACCCGCTCTCGGCGCCGCACGCCCAGGAGAAGCTCGCCCGCCTGCGGGCGCTGTGCGCCGAGCTGCCGGAAACCGTCGAGGCGACGCAGTTCGGCGCACCGGCGTTCAAGGCCGGCAAGCGCACCTTCCTCGTTGCCTACCGAACACGGCGACTGCGCTTTCGCGTGGAGTTCTGGGTTGGCGCCGAACTGCAGGCAACGCTCACCGACGATCCGCGCTTCGAGGTGCCGCGCTACATCGGCCACCGCGGTTGGATCGACCTCGACATCGAAGAGCATGTGAATTGGCAGGAAGTGCGCGAGCTCGTCCTCGGCAGCTACCGCCACTTCGCCTTGAAGCGCATGTTGAAGGCACTGGACGGCTAAGGAGTGCGGCACTGTGCCCCGTAGCCGTTGTTGACGTGGTGCCGCCGGGGCTAGGGACGCGCTGCTGGGCCGGCGTTGACGGTACCGAAGTGTGTTCGGTAGTGTCTCTACGTCTGTATCTACTGGGAGCTGGCCGTGGAGGCGCAGATCAAGAAGTGGGGCAACAGCTTGGCCCTTCGCATCCCCGAATCGGTCGCCGAGCAGCTGGCGTTGGACGTCGATAGCCCTGTTCGCCTCAGTTGCGATCGCGCCGCGTTGACTGTCCGCCCGATCGTGCGTCGTCCTCTGCGCCTGCACGATCTGCTGCGGCAGGTTTCCGAGACCAATCGGCATGGGGAGGTCAACACCGGCACGAGCGTTGGCGACGAAGCGTGGTGATGCCGGCTGCGTGGTCACCCCGTCGAGGGGACGCGGTGTGGATCGACCTGAATCCACAGGCCGGCCGCGAACAAGCCGGCCGGCGTCCTGCGCTTGTGGTGTCTTCTAGCGCGTACAACAGCAAAGTTGGCCTTGCCTTGCTCTGCCCAATCACGAACCGTGCGAAGGGCTACCCTTTCGAAGTTGCGATTCCGAGTGGTCTGAGGGTGACTGGCGTGATCCTGGCCGATCAGATCAAGAGCTTGGACTGGCGGAAGCGCAATGCTTCGGTCATCGCCGCGTTGCCTGCGGAAACGGTGGACGCCGTGCTGGAGCGGGTGCTGTTGCTCTTGACGCAAGACTGAGCCAGCAGCGACACCAGCCGCACCGCAGTTTCCTTGCGCCGTACGACATTTGACAGCGTGGAGTAGCCCGCAGGGCAAACGCATTAGGACAAAATATGTCTCGGTATCGCCGGTCTTGGCCGCTTGATGCTGCGAAAAGGTCTCTTTCTGGTCTGTTTGGAGCGCTCCTAGGGCGGAAATCGGGCCTTCATGGGCGGTTTTTCGCCCTGCCACGGCCCAAATGCGATTGCCTTGGAGTAGCCCGCAGGGTTTTTTCACGCTTGGGGCGAGGCGGGGCTGGTCGGGAAGCGGGAGGTTGAGCCGGACGGGTGGCGATGCGATGCGCGGCCGGTCTGTTGCCGGTCGGTGATTTCGTGGTCGTTTGGGCGGTTTTCGCGCCCCCGTCCGGGGACGGCGGCCGTCGGCGGGCGCCGGAACGCTTCGGATGGGGGGCGGCGGAGGCGCGGAGCAGGCTATCCGGGCGAGAGGACGGCGTCGAAGGCGTCCTCGCGGCGCATCGAGAAGTGGTCGACGGCTTCCGGCACGAAGCGGAAGCCGCGGTGCCGGACGACGGCGAGGGCGATGTTGTTCATGATGGCGTTGTTGGCGGGCGCGTGGCGGACGCGGACGCGGCAGGCGTCCTCGCCGAGGCTGGCGTCGCGGGGGTGGTGGTTGCCGTTCTCGACCATCCAGTGGCCGCGGTTCCAGGCCAGCAGGCGTTCGGGGCCGGCGCGCTCGGCGGCGACCGAGCAGATGCCGTAGGCGGTCTCCTCGGCGGCCTCGCCGGTCTTGGCGACGGTCCGCTGGCGGCGGACGCGGAACGCCTGGCGGGCGTGCCGGAACTTCAGCATGCCCTTCGGCAGGTCGCGCGCGGCGACGGCGCGCCGCTCGATGCGCCCGTGCGCCTTCTCCGGCGGCGCCTCGTGGCGGCGGACGCCGGGCGCGTCCCAGTCCATCTTCGCCAGCGCCGCGAAGGTCTCCGGGCAGTTGCCCTTGACCGCGAACAGGTAGTCGGCGCCGTGGACGTCGACCAGGCGGCGCTCCATGTCGAACGACGGGTGCAGGGCGTCGAGCGTGACAAGGTGCCCGCGCACGTCCACGTCCTCGAGCAGCGCCGCGGTGGCCGCGGCCTCGCCGCCCTCTTCGAGGACGCAGCGGCTGGCCACCGGCCGGCCGTCGTGCGCCACCAGCGTCACGGTCTCGAAGCGGGCGTCGCCGCCGGCGTTGCGGTTCGCGCCGCGGATGCGCGGCGACCCTCCGGGTCGCGGCCGTCGGCCGACAGCGCCCGCCGGTCGAAGCGGTCGCGGATGTCCCTGGCGTCCGCCGCCTTCCTCCCCGCGGCGGCCTTCCCGCGCTCCCGCGCCGCAGCCTCCTCGCGCTCCGCGTCGGCATCCGCGCGCGGCGCCGACCAGCGCGACAGCACCTGCTGCAGCGCGTCCGGGTCGGTGTCCGCCATCACCCGGCAGAACGTCGAGTCCGACGGCGCCTCCCGCTTCCCCGCGCGCGGGTTCCGCCACGCCCCCAGCGCCGCCAGCTCCTCCTGCGACAGCCCCTTCGCGTAGCGCTCGCCGGCCGCCGGCCCCGAACGCCCCGACAGCCGCGCCAGCGCCACCAGCGACAGCACCGTCGCCAGACGGTGCTTCCTGCCCTGGCCGCGCCGGCAGTCCGGCAGCTCCGCGAACAGGTCCCGCAGCGAACGCAGCCCGTCCGTCCGCCACGACGCCGACCACGCCTTCGGCGGGCCCCACTCCGCGCGGTCCTCCGCGCACGCCAGCCGCTCCCGCGCGTCCGGGCGAAGCGGCCGCACGTACATCTCCTTGCGCGAACCATGCGCGTCCACGTACCGCCCGTTGTGCCGCGCGAAGCCCCGCGTCCGACCCACCCGCGTCCAGTTCGACGCCCGGCAGCACGTCCCGCGGAACCGCGACGGATCCACGAACGTCTCCGCCAGCTCCAGAGGATGGCCGTGCGCCTCCCGCCAGTCCGCGCTCAGCCGCCGCAGGCTCAGCGACAGCGCCCGCGACGCCAGGTTCGGCGTCCCCGACGCCTCCGGCAGCACCAGGAACCGCGTGTTGTTCCCGATCAGGTGCAGACGCCGGAACTGCACCGAACGATGCCACCCCAGCCACCGGTCCCGAGGCCCGCACTTGAACGCCCCCGACTGCCAGCCCACGAGCGCCACCCAATGGCCCCGCCACTCCGCCACGTGCCGCAGGCCGCGGCCCGCGAACTGCCTGAACCCAAGATAGTGGTGCTCCGCCATCAGCGCGTCCCAGCGCCGGCGCTCGTCCGCCCGCGCCGGTCGCACCGCCACCTCCCGAACCGCCACGTCCAGACGCCCCGCCAGCGCTTCGATCCTCTCCATGCCCTCCTTGATACACCTTCCGCGCCCGCATAGCCAGCACTTCCTCCTCCGCCTTCCCTCTCAACCACTTGCGACATAGCGTGAAAAAGCCCTGGAGTAGCCCGCACAAACGCTTGTCATCCGCATGGTCGCGCCCTACAATGCGCCGCCTTGCCGCTCTCCGGCGGTTTGCCACGTCCCCTTCGTCTAGTGGCCTAGGACTTCGGGTTTTCATCCCGGCAACAGGGGTTCGACTCCCCTAGGGGACGCCAAATCCTCGACGATCCGTGGCTTGTGGGCGCAAAACGTCGTGTTCTTGGGGTATGGTGCGCTGGTCGTCGCAGCGAACGCGAGCCAAATGACCGACTTCGCACCGTCGAGCCATGGCGGCTCCACAATCGAGGCGCAGGGCCTCGGCCACACCTACAAGGGCGGCCACACGGCGCTCGATGGCGTCGATCTAGCGCTCGGCACCGGGCTGTTCGGGCTTCTGGGGCCCAACGGCGCCGGCAAGAGCACGCTCATGCGCATCATCTGCACGCTGCTCGAGCCGAGCCGAGGCCGCGTGCGCGTCTGCGGCTACGATGTCGCCCGCGAGCGCCGCGAGGTGCGCGGCCGCATCGGCTACCTGCCGCAGGAGTTCGGTGCTTGGCGGCAGCATCGCGCGGAGGAAGTCCTCGACACCTTGGCGCGGCTCTCCGGCATGGTGGACAAGAAGGAGCGCCGCGCACGCGTTGCCGAAACGCTGGAGCAGGTCGGCCTGGCGGAGGCGGCGGATCGCAAGGTGAAGAAGCTCTCCGGCGGCATGGTGCGGCGCCTCGGCGTGGCGCAGGCGCTGGTTCACGACCCCCAAGTGCTGGTTGTGGACGAGCCGACGGTTGGCTTGGATCCCGAAGAGCGCATGCGCTTCCGGCAGATGATGGCGCGGCTTGGACGCGAGCGCACGATCCTACTCTCCACCCACATCGTCGCCGACCTCGGCGGCGGATGCACGGAGATCGCGCTCCTGGACGGCGGCAAGATCGTCTTCAAGGGCCACCCGGACCGCATTCTCGAGCAGGCCGCAGGCCGCGTCTTCGAGCTCACGACAAGCGCCGCCCAGGCCGAGCAGGTGGAGACGGACTACGAGATCGTCTCGCGCAGCGGCGATGGAGAGAACGTCGTGCTGCGCGGCGTGGCGGCGAACGACCCGCCGGACGGCGCCGACATCGTGCAGACGCCTACCTTGGAAGAGGCGTATCTGGCATTCATGGCAGCCCGAGGCCGTTCCGAGGCAGCCCGCCAAGTGGACGACGGGCAGCAACACGAATGAGTTCGGTCGATTAGGCTTGCGCGAATTGGTGTGCCGGCGCCACCGTCGTTCCATCCGCCTCGCCAGTGCCTCGAGGTCGGAACAGGGGCTGCGGAGGTCGGCTAGAGACCAAGCGCACCACGGTCTAGCGGCTTCAGCGGCACATCCGGGTCCGGCGAGGGGATGGCGGAGAGCAGGAGCTTGGTGTAGTTCCGCTGCGGCTGTTCGAAGACGTCCTCCACGGTGCCGGTCTCCACAACCTTGCCGCGGTGCATCACCAGCACGCGGTCGCAGATGTGGCGCACCACGGCCAGGTCGTGGGCGACGAACAGGTAGGTGAGGCCCAGTTCCTGTTGCAGGTCTTCAAGCAGATTGATGATCTGCGCCTGCACCGAGACGTCAAGGGCGGAGACCGACTCGTCGCACACCACGAAGGTGGGGCGCAGCACCAGGGCGCGGGCGATGCCGATGCGCTGCCGCTGGCCGCCGGAGAAGGCGTGCGGATAGCGCGTCAGCGAGTCGCGTTCCAGCTGCACGAGCTCGAGCATGTGGATCGCCTGTTCAAGCCGCTTGGCGCGGTTGCGTTCGCCGTGGACGAGGAGCGGCTCCTCGACGATCTGGCGCACCGTCATGCGCGGATTCAGGGACGAGAACGGGTCCTGGAAGATCATCTGCATTTCGCGCCGCAGCGGCACCAGATCACGTTCCCGGAGGTCGTGCAGATTCGTCCACCCCGAAGCACTGTTGAAGCGCACCGTGCCGGCGTCCGGATCGATGGCGCGCAGGATGCACCGCGCGAGGGTGGTCTTGCCGGAGCCGGACTCGCCGACGATGCCCAGCGTCTCGGCGCGCGCCAAGTCGAAGGAGACGTCCTCCACCGCCGCCAGCCCGTCGAAGATCTTGCCGAGGCCGCGCACTTCGAGCAGCGTGTCGCTCATGGCGTGCCTCCCAGGCGAAGCGCTTCCGCCGGCGGCAGGCTCGCCTGGCGTCCGTCCGGCAGCGCCACGAGCGGATGGGGCGTCGTGATGTCGGCATCGCCGACCACGCTGGCGATGGTGGCCAGGCGCTCGCCGGGCGGCACGATGCCGGGAATCGCCTTCAACAGGCCCTTCGTGTAGGGATGCACGGGATCCTTGAGCACTTGCCGCACGGTGCCGATCTCCAGCACGCGCCCTTGGTACATCACCACCACGTGATCCGCGATCTGCGCCACCACGCCGAGGTCGTGGGTGATGAAGATCACCGAGTTCTTCAGTTCGTTCTGCAGGTCGCGCACGAGGGTGAGGATTTCGGCCTGGATGGTCACGTCGAGGGCCGTGGTCGGCTCGTCGCAGATCAGCACCTCGGGGTTGCACACTAGGGCGGTGGCGATCACCACCCGCTGCCGCATGCCGCCGGAGAACTCGAACGGATACATCCGCATGCGCCGCTCGATGTCGTCGATGCCCACGCGCATCAGCATCTCGGCGGCTTCCGCCCACGCCTCCTGCTTGGTTACGTCGCGGTGGCAGAGAATCGCTTCGGCGACTTGGCCGCCGATGTTGTGGACCGGCGAGAGCGCCGTCATCGGCTCCTGGAAGACCATGCTGATGTGGCCGCCGCGCAAGTCGAGCAGCCGCGGGTCCTTCTTCGGCAGGGCGACGATGTCGAATTCCTCGCCGCTGGTGGGCATGAACCGAATGGACCCATTGGTGATGCGCCCGGGCTTCTCGATCAGCCGCATGATGCAGTTGGCGGTGACGGACTTGCCGGAGCCGGACTCGCCGACGATGGCCGTGACTTCGCCCCGGGGCACATCGAAGCTCACGTCGCGCAGGGCGTGGGTGAGGCCGGTGTCGGTCTTGAACTCCACCGCCAGCTCGCGGATTTCGAGCACCGGAGCCGGCATCAGCCCTGGCCGCCGGTGTTGTAGGGATCGGCGGCGTCGCGCAGGCCGTCTCCGAACAGGTTGAAGGCCATCACCGCCAGCACCACGAAGAGGCCCGGAATCATCAGCCACGGCGTCATCACGATGACCTGGTAGTTCTGCGCCTGCTGCAGCAGCACGCCCCAGCTCACCACCGGCGGGCGCAGGCCGATGCCGAGGAAGCTGAGCGCAGTCTCGCCGATGATCATCGCCGGCACCGCCAAGGTCGCCGTGGTGATGGTGTGGCTGAGGAAGTTGGGCAGCATGTGGCGCAGGATCACGCGCATCCGGCGCGCGCCGATGAGCCGGGCGGCGACCACGAACTCCTCCACGCGCAGCGCCAGGAAGCGCCCGCGCACCTGGCGCGCCAGGATCGTCCAGCCGAACAGCGAAAGGATGATGGTCACGCCGAAGTAGATGCGCAGCGGAGACCAGGCCGGGGGCAGCGCCGCGGTGAGCGCCATCCACAGCGGCAACTGGGGAATGGAGAGCAGCACCGCCGTGACGCGCTGGACCGCCCGGTCCACCAAGCCGCCGATGTAGCCGGCGAGGCCGCCGAAGACGATGCCGAGCACGAACGTCATCACCAGGCCGACGAGGCCGATGGAAAGCGAGATGCGTGCCCCGTAGAACACCCGCGAGAACATGTCCCGGCCCAGCTGGTCGGTGCCGAAGACGTGGACGTAGCCGCCCTCGTCGGCGGTGGCGAACAGGTGCAGATTGGACGCGAACAGTCCCCACAGCCGGTAGTCGTCGCCCTCGGCGAACAGTTCGAGAGGGAAGCGCTTGGCCGGATTCACCGTGTACTCGCGCATCCAGGTATCGGGGTTCACCTCCATGTCGTAGCCGTAGACGAACGGGCGCAGATGGAAGTTGCCTTCGACGTCGAAGAAGCGCACCAGCATCGGCGGCGCGTTGATGGCGGTGACGTTGCGCGTCTCCGGGCGATACGGCGCCACGAACTCGCACAGCGCGGCGACGAGGTAGAGCACGCCCAGAAAGCAGCCGCTCGCCAGCGCCAGCCGATGCCGCTTGAAGCGCCGCCAAGTGAGCTCCCGGGGCGTGATGGTGGCAAGTTGCTGCTCGCCGCGCGGTTCGACGCCGGCCGCGGCGGGCGCGAGCGCCGGTGCCGAGGCTGCCTCACTCATAGCGGATGCGCGGATCGATCCACGCGAGCAGGAGGTCCGAGAGCAGCAGGCCCACGAGCACGAGGATCACCTGCAGCATCACCACGCTGCCGGCCAGGAACATGTCCTGGGTGCGCAGCGAGTCGAGCAGCAGCTGCCCCAGCGTCGGCAGATTCAGCACGATGGAGATGATCGCCTCGCCGGCGATCAGCGTCGGCAGCAGCAGGCCGACGGTGCTCACGAACGGATTGAGGGCGATGCGCAGCGGATACTTCAGCACCAGCGTCAGCGGCTTCACGCCCTTGGCGCGCGCCGTCACGACGTAGGGCTTGTTCAGCTCGTCGAGCAGATTCGCCCGCAGCACGCGCATGGTGGCCGCCGTGCCGCCCATGCCGAGCACCACCATCGGAATCCAGATGTGCTGCGCCAAGTCGGCCAGCCGCGCGAGGCTCCACGGCGCTTCCCGGAACTCCGGCGAAAACAGCCCGCCGATGCTGATGCCGAACCACTCGTAGCCGATGTACATGAAGATCAGGGCCAGCAGGAACTGCGGCGTGGCGATCCCCACGAGACCGATCACGGTGAAGGCGTAGTCGCCCACGGAGTACTGCCGCACCGCGGAGAAGATGCCGATGGGCAGCGCCACCGTCCAAGTGAAGAGCACCGCCGAGATGGTGATGAGCAGCGTATAGCCGAGGCGTTCGCCGATGAGCTCGTTGACTGGCCGGGAATAGCGGTAGGAATAGCCGAAGTCGCCGACGACGAAGCCGCCGGCCCAATGCAGATACTGCATGTACATGGGCTTGTCGAGGTTGTACTGGGCGCGCAGGTTCTGCACCTGCTCCGCCGACACTTCGACGCCGGAGGCTTGCAGGCGATCCAAGGTGGAGGTGACGATGTCGCCAGGCGGCAGCTGGATGACGGCGAAGATGATGATGGAGATGAGCACCAGCGTCGGCACCATCCCCAGCACCCGCCGCACGACGTAGGGGCGCGTCGCGCGCCGGATGATCCGAATCACGACCGCCGCCGCGGCCACCAGAGGGCGCAAGGCCCGAATCACGATCGCAGCCGCGGCCATCAAAGGGCGCAACGCCCGAAACGCGGCCTGCGCCGCAGCCGTCGCGGCGATGCGTCGCGTCAAGGTCTCGTGGGCTGCCAAATCTCCCCCGGCGGCAGACCGCCGCGTCGAGCGAACGATCGGAACGACGGAGAGTACCCCACGCGGTGCCACCAAGCGAGACGCGGCAACGCCATGCTTGCGGGGTGTGCGGTCTCAAGCGCACCTGCCGTCGGCCCTGGGAACATGAAGCTCTGCGCGGACTCTGGCGCGGTTGGCGTTCAACGGCCGCGGCACAGGTGGCTGCGCACCACGGCCCAAGGACAAGGGCCATTACTGTGCGATCATCGTTTCTCGCCGACGAAACGGTGGGTTTCCACTCGGCGAGCGATGTTGCAGAATGTATGTTCAGGTGCTTCGAGCCACCGCCGTTCGACAGCGCCGACCTGGCACAAGGCCAACCGACACAAGAAGAGTGGTATGCCCATGAAAGTCATGGTTCCCGTGAAGCGCGTCGTGGACGCCAACGTCAAGGTGCGGGTCAAGCCCGACGGCACCGGCATCGACTTGGCGAACGTGAAGATGGCCGTCAATCCATTCTGCGAAATCGCCATCGAAGAAGCCGTGCGCCTGCGCGAGGCCGGCACGGCCAGCGAAGTGCTTGCGGTGGCGGTCGGCGAGGCGTCCTGCCAGGAGCAGCTGCGCACTTGCCTCGCGCTGGGCGCGGACCGCGCCATCCTCGTGGAAGCGGCGCCGGACCTGGAGCCGCTCGCCGTCGCCAAGCTGCTGCACGCCATCTACGAACAAGAGCAGCCCGGCATCGTCATTCTCGGCAAGCAGAGCATCGACGGCGACAACAGCCAGACCGGGCCGATGTTCGCCGCGCTGTGCGGCCTCGCCCAGGGCACGTTCGCGTCGGAACTCAAGATCGACGGCGACACGGCACAGGTCGTGCGCGAAGTGGACGGCGGCCTGCAGACGGTGGCGCTCGCCATGCCGGTGGTGGTCACTACCGATCTGCGGCTCAACGAACCGCGCTACGCGTCGCTGCCGAACATCATGAAGGCGAAGCGCAAGCCCCTCGACACCACCACGCCGGACGCCTTGGGCGTGGACGTGGGCCGCCGCACGGAAGTCGTCGCCGTCGCGCCGCCGCCGGAACGCCAAGCCGGCGTGAAGGTGGAGAACGTCGATGAACTGGTGGAGAAGCTGCGCAACGAAGCGAAGGTCATTGAAAGCCCTTAGCTGGGGAGCGCGAGGGGGCACCCCTCGCATGTAGAGAGCACCCGAAGACGAAAGACGGCATTGCGCCAAGACAAGCGAGGGAAGAGAGAGCATGAGCATTCTGGTCGTCGCGGAACACGACAACGCCGCCTTGCGACCGGTCACCTTGAGCGTGGTGGCGGCGGCCCAGGCCATTGGCGGCGGCTTCGACATTCTCGTCGCCGGCCAAGGCTGCGGCGGGGTGGCCGAAGAAGCCACGCGCATCGGCGGGGCAGGGAAGGTGCTGCTCGCGGAAGGCCCGGCCTACGAACATGCGTTGGCGGAGAACATGGCCAAGCTGGTGGCGGAGGTCGGCGCCAACTACAGCCATGTCCTCGGCGCCCACACCACCACCGGCAAGAACTTCCTGCCGCGCGCGGCGGCGCTGCTCGACACGCAGATGATTTCGGACATCATCGGCGTCGACGGGCCGGACGTGTTCAAGCGCCCGATCTACGCCGGCAACGCCATCGCCACCGTGAAGTCCTCGGACGCGAAGAAAGTGGTGTCGGTGCGCGGCACTGGCTTCGACCCCGCTGCGGCCGACGGCGGCTCGGCGACGGTGGAAGCCGTGGCGGCGGCCGAGGACGCCGGGCTGTCCACGTTCGTCGGCGAAGAGATCGCCAAGTCGGAACGCCCGGAGCTTACTGCGGCGTCGGTGGTCATCTCCGGCGGGCGCGGCATGCAGAACGGCGAGAACTTCTCGCTCCTCGAAGGCATCGCGGACAAGCTCGGCGCGGCCATCGGCGCTTCCCGGGCCGCCGTGGACGCCGGCTTCGTGCCGAACGACATGCAGGTTGGGCAGACCGGCAAGATCGTCGCGCCCGATCTGTACATCGCCGTCGGCATCTCCGGCGCCATCCAGCACCTCGCCGGCATGAAGGATTCCAAGGTGATCGTCGCCATCAACAAGGACGAAGACGCACCGATCTTCCAAGTGGCGGACTACGGCTTGGTGGCGGATCTCTTCCAAGCGCTGCCGGAACTCGAAGCCGCCCTCGACTGAGCGCCGCCTCGGCGTTCTTCAAGGCGTTACGGCGTTGAATGACGAGGCGAGTCGCGTGCCCCTGGGGATACGCGACTCTCAACTTAGGACTGGGACGGGAGGCGCCTCTCGTCGTCGCGCCCCTTGTCCGCCCGCTGTTTTCCAGACGAGGGATTGCGCCGCGCGAAACCAAGGCCCTCCTGCAGACCCTCGACCCGGCCAAGCCGTTCGCGCACATCGCCAATGTACTCGCCCAATCCATCCATGCGCTCGTTCATTTCGCGGCGCAACGCATTGATCTGCTCGGTCAATTCCCGGCGCACGCCATCGATCCGCTCGTTCATTTCCTGGCGCAACCCATCAATCCGCTCGGTCATCTCCTGACGCAGCGCATTGACCTGCTCGGTCATCTCCTGGCGCAGCGCAGCGATCTGCTCGGTCATTTCCCTGCGCAACCCAGCGATCTGTTCGCCCGTTTCCCGTCGCAGTTCGCTGATTTCCCGGCGCAACGCGCGGTTCGACGCGGCGATTGCGATCAGAATCACGATTCCAGTCGTGACGATGGACCAAACCTCAAGACTCACGGCAACAACCTCCTTCTTGCTTTTCTCGCTCCGCAATCCGTCTTCGTGGCGACTCCTGGACGCTCGCCAGACGCATGTTGTCTTCGACCTACACCCATGCATCCTAGACCCACGGGAGCGGTGAAGAAACGGATATTGCCCCGTTGCGCTGTGCGAATTTGCCGTTTTCGTCCGTAGGACATCACCCACTTCACGTCGTGAAGCGCGCCGGCAGATGGCTATGGAGCGCGCCGCGGCTGGCCGCGCGGCAGCCGCTTGGCCGTGTACCAGGTCACCGGCTGCGAGTGGTCGTGGACCTGGTCGGCGATGTCGAGCACCAAGGCGAACAGCGCCATGCGCACCAGCACGCCGTTGTCGGTCTGGCGGAAGATCGCCAGGTTCGGGTTGGCGATGAGGTCGTCGTCGAGTTCCTGCGCCTTGGCCCGGGAATCGCGGGGCAGGGGATGCATGATGACCGTGTTCGGCTCGCAGTGCTCGGTGTAGATCTCCTGGTTGAGGCGGAACAGGCCGCGGTAGCGGTCGGCCTCGGCCTGGCTTGCGAAACGCTCTTCCTGGGTGCGCGTGAGGTAGAGGATGTCCACATGGTGGATGCCGTCCTCCAAGTCGTGGAACGCCTCCACCCGATGCCCGCGGCGATGCAGGGCGGCGACGATGTCCGCTGGCGCTTCAAGACCAGGCGGCGACACGAGGTGGATGGCGACGTCGTCGAACAGCGCCAGCAGCTTGAGCAGCGAGTGAACGGCGCGGCCATGGCGCAGGTCGCCCACCAGCGCGATGCGCAGTCCGTCGATGCCGCGCGCGCCGAGCTCCCGGCGCACGGTGTAGAGGTCTAGCAGCGCCTGGCTCGGATGTTCGTTGGCGCCGTCGCCGCCGTTCAGCACCGGCACCCGCGACGCCTGCGCGAACTCGGCTACCGCGCCTTCCTCCGGGTGGCGCATGACGATCACGTCGCTGTAGCCGGAGAGCACCCGCGCCGTGTCGTAGAGGGACTCGCCCTTGGCCAACGCCGAGGCGGTGACTTCGGTGGTCTCGCGCACGTCGCCGCCGAGCAGATTGAAGGCGCTGCCGAAGGAGATGCGCGTGCGCGTGCTCGGCTCGAAGAACATGTTCGAGAGGATGGCGCCCTGCAGCACCCGGGTGATGCGCAGCCGGTTGGCGTAGGGGGCCATGCCGTCCGAGACCGCGAACAAGCGGTCGATGTCGGCGCGCTCGAACTGGTCCACCGAGAGGATGTGGCTGCCGACGAAGTCCAAGCGGGGAGGCTCTCTTTCACGCGGGGATGCCGCCATTCTATCCCCCGGACGCTCGGACGCCCGAACCCAATGGCAGCCCACTGCGCCTGCTATGATGCGTCAATCGCCGACAGTCGTGGTTTCTCATGGCCGATCTCGTGGTCGATGCGGCGCCGGAAGGGGTGGCCGCCAATGGTTCGGGCGACCACCCGGCGGGGGCGCAGGACCCCCACTTGCCGTTTTCCTTCGCGCGCCGCTTCGGCGTCGTGGTCTTCGACGACGAACGCGCCGGCGAGCGCGTCGCCGCCTGCCGGGCGCAGCCTTCCCTCGCCACGCTGGCCGAAGTCAAGCGCGCCACGCGGCAGCCTTTCGTCGTGCGCATCGTCTCGGAGGCCGAGTTCGAGGACCTGCTCGCCAGCGTCTACATGCGCGACGCCTCCGAGGCGAAGCAGATGGTGGCCGACATCGGCGAACACTTCGATCTCGCGAGCCTCGCCGATTCCCTGCCCGAAACCGAAGACCTGCTCGACGGCGAGGACGACGCGCCCATCGTGCGCCTCATCAACGCCGTGCTCGCCGAAGCCATCCGCGAAGGTGCCTCGGACGTCCACATCGAGACGTTCGAGAAGCTGCTGCAAGTGCGGTTCCGGGTGGACGGCGTGATGCGCGAGGTGGTGCATCCGAAGCGCGCGCTGGCGCCGCTTCTCGTCTCGCGCATCAAGGTCATGGCGAAGCTCGACATCGCCGAGAAACGCATTCCCCAGGACGGACGCATCCCCTTGCGCATCGGCGGCCGGGAGGTGGACGTGCGCGTCTCCACCTTGCCGACCGGCAACGGCGAGCGCGTCGTCCTGCGGCTGCTCGACAAGCAGGCCGGCGCCCTCGAACTGCCGAATCTGGGCATGGGCGCCGAAACCCTGCAGCGGCTGCGCGGCGTCGTGGCGAGCCCGCACGGCATCTTCCTCGTTACCGGCCCCACCGGTTCCGGCAAGACGACCACCCTCTACGCGGCGATGGGCGAGCTGAACCGCGAATCGGTGAACATCCTCACCATCGAGAACCCCATCGAATACGCCATCGCCGGCATCGGCCAGACGCAGGTGAACGACAAGGCCGATCTCACCTTCGCCCGTGGCTTGCGCGCCATCCTGCGGCAGGATCCGGACGTCGTGATGGTCGGCGAGATCCGCGATCTGGAGACCGCCCGCACCGCCGTGCAGGCGAGCCTCACCGGACACTTGGTGATGTCCACGGTCCACACCAACACCGCCGTCGGCGCCGTGACGCGCTTGGTGGACATGGGCGTGGAGCCGTTTCTGATCGCCTCCAGCGTCGTCGGGGTGCTGGCGCAGCGCCTGGTGCGGATGCTGTGTCCGCAGTGCAAGGCGCCAGCCGAGCCCACGGCCGTCGAGCGCAGCTTCCTCGGCGCTGGCGCGACGACCGTGCAGCGCGCCGGCGGCTGCGACCACTGCGGTCGCTCCGGCTTCAAGGGCCGCACCGGAATCTACGAGCTGATCGTCGCCGACGAAGGGCTGCGCGAGCTGATCCACGACCGCGCGTCGGAACAGGAGATGACCGACTACGTGCGCCGCAGCAGCCCGGGCATCGCCGCCGACGGCCGCGCCAAGGTACACGCCGGCGTCACGACCGTGCATGAAGTCATGCGCGTGAGCCTCGCCGACGGCTAGCGGCGAAGTCGTCTCGGCCTCAAGTCCGCGCTCTTCGTTCAATGGCGGCCTACGAATACACGGCAATCGACGCCAACGGGCGCCAGCGCAAGGGCGTGGTGGAGGGAGACAGCGCCCGCCACGTGCGCCAGGCGCTGCGCGACCGCGCTCTGGCGCCCATGCAGGTGGCGCCGGCGGCATCCGGCTCGGCAGCCGTCGAGAACGGCCGCAGCCTGCGGCTGCCGAGCGGCTTTCGGCGCGTCATGTCGCCCTTGGACCTCGCGCTCTTCACGCGCCAGATGTCCACCCTGCTCGCCGCCGGCCTGCCGGTGGAGGAGTGCCTGCACACGATCGCCCGCCAGTCCGAGAAGCGCCGCCTGTCGGCACTGGTGATGAACGTGCGCGCACGGGTGCTCGAAGGCCACGCGCTGGCGATGGCCTTGGGCGAAGCCCCGGACGCCTTTTCCGCCATGTACCGCTCCACTGTGGCGGCTGGCGAACAGTCCGGCTTCCTGCACGTGGTGCTCGCCAATCTCGCCGAGCACACCGAGCAGCACTACCAATCCCTGCGCAACGTGCAGATGGCGCTGTTCTATCCGGTGCTGTTGTTCATCGTCTCGCTGGGCATCGTCGCGGCGCTGATGGTCTACGTGGTGCCGGACATCGTCGACGTCTTCGCCGACACCGGCCAGGAGCTGCCGTTTCTGACGTCGGCGCTGATCGCCTTGAGCGACATGCTGGTCGGCTACTGGTGGCTGGCGCTTGCCGGCGGCGCCGCGCTCGTCGCCGCCGGGCGCTGGATCTTCGCCCGCCCCGAAGTGCGCCTGCGCTGGCATCGCCGCTGCCTGGCCCTGCCGGTGTTCGGCAAGATCGTGCGCGGCGGCAACGCCAGCCGCTACGCCGCGACCTTGGCCATCCTCACGAGCAGCGGCGTGCCGCTGGTGGACGCCATGCGCATCGCCACCGAAACGGTGGCGAACAGCTGGCTGAAGCGACGCCTGGCCGACGCGGTGCTGCGCGTCAGCGAAGGGGCGAGTCTGCGCAACGCGCTCGACGCCGTCGGCCACTTTCCGCCGATGTTCCTGCACATGATCGCCAGCGGGGAGGCGAGCGGCGAGCTCGACGCAATGCTGGCCAAGGTCGCGCAGTACCAGCAGCAGGAACTCGACCGGCTGGTCACCACCCTTGTTCAGCTTTTCCAGCCGTTGATGCTACTGTTCATGGCCGGCGTGGTGCTGACCATCGTGCTGGCGATTCTGGTGCCCATCCTGAACATGAACCAGCTGGTCGTCTGAGCCGCTCGCTTGAGGAGGAGCAGCGAATGGGGCGGAAGAGGGCAATGCAGCGGCAGGCGGCAACGGCGGGGCGGACGGATCGCTCGGCCCGGCGCAGCCGCGGTCTCACGCTCATCGAGATCATGGTGGTGGTCATCATCATCGGCATCCTCGTGTCGGTGATCGCGCCCAACGTGATGGGGCGGCCGGACACGGCGCGGCGCGAAGTGACGCGCAGCGACCTCTTGGCCATCGGCAACGCCCTCGACATGTACCGCTTGGACAACGGCGCCTATCCATCCACCGACCAAGGGCTGGACGCGCTCATCGCCAAGCCTTCCGGCTTTCCCGAGCCGAGGAACTGGGGGCCGGAGCCTTATTTGAAGAAGATGCCGGTGGACCAGTGGGGCAACGACTTCGTGTACGTCAGCGACGGCGGCTCGTTCGAGCTCGCGTCGCTGGCCGCGGACGGCGAGGAGGGCGGCGAAGACGAAGCCGCGGACTTGGCGTACGCGGACCTGTAGGCCGATGCCGGCGCGCCCTTGCGCCGTCGCGCCGTCGCCCGGCTTCAGCCTGCTCGAGCTGCTGCTGGTGCTTGCCATCGTCGGCATCCTCGCCGGCGCGGTGGTGGCCGGCTTCTCCGACGCCGGACGGCACCGGCGGGTGCAGACCGAAGCGGAACGGCTCGCCGTGGCCGTCGAGCAGGCGCGCACCGAAGCGGCGCAGCGCAACGAGACATGGGGCGTCGCTTTCGCCGGCAACGGCTACGCGTTCAAGCGCCACTTGCGCGCCACTGGTCGCTGGGAGGATGTCGCGCGGCGGCCTTTCGGCTTTTGGCGGGCGGAGCAGGGCGTCGAGTTCGAGGTGGACATGGCCTTCGGCGGTGGGAACCGCGCCCAAGACGCTCTCGCGTCGGCTAGAGGCTTGGCATCGGCAGGCGAAGCAAGTCGCGCAGGACGTTCCTCGCAAGGCGGCTCCGCCGATGCGAGCGACGATGACGAGCGCGTCGACTGGCCGGCTGTCGCGCTCTTGCCCGGCGGCGAGATCACGCCCCACCGCATCGTCGTCTCCAGCCCCGGAACGCCAGCCTGGGTGGTGCAGTCGGATGGCATCGAGCGCGTTCGCGCCTTGACCAGAGAAGAGGCGGACCAGCGCGCCGAGCGCGACCGAAGGACGCGATGGTAGCGAGGCCAGCAGCGGACGGTGCGCGGCGTGCTCCACGCGCGTTCACGCTCCTCGAGTTGATGATCGCGCTGGCGGTGCTCGCTGTCGTCGCCGTCGCGGTGCTCGGCCGCAGCGGCGACAGCGCCCGCCAGCTCTACAACCTAGAGGAACGCACGCTGGCGCGCTGGGTGGCGGAGAACGAGATCGCCGGAATGCGCTTGGAGCGGCGCGTTCGCGCAGCCGACGCCCAAGGCGCCGACGGAAACCGCGGCGCCGAACGCGGCAACGACATTCCCCTCGGCAGCAGACGCGGCATGGTGGTGCAAGGCGAGCGGCGATGGCGCGTCGTGCGCCGCACCGCGTCCACCAGCAGCCCCGCGCTGCGACGCGTCGAGGTCTCCGTCTACGCGGTGAGGGACGGCCGCGACATCGGCCCCTTGGACACCTTGACGGCCTTCGTCGGCCAACATTAGCGATCTCGGGAGGACCTCCACGGATGAGCCGGATTTCGCGACAAGCGCCGAGTTGCGCAGCAACTCGAACGCGCCCTCCAAGGCGCGCCTTCACCTTGCTGGAAGTGCTCGTCGCGCTCGCCGTCTTCGCCGCCATCGGCGTGATGTCGAGCCGCATTCTCGCCGGCATGGTCGACGTGGCCGAAACGATGCACAGCCGCAGCGACTCCTTCGCCGACTTGCAGCGGGCCCTGTTCATCGTGCAGCGCGACGTCGAACAGCTCGTCCACCGCGCGGTGCGCGACGAGCTCGGCGACACGCGCGCCGCGGCGTCGGTGGGCGACGGTTCGCTGCTGGAAATCACCCGCCAAGGCTGGCAGAACCCCTTGGCTGCGGCGCGTTCGGAACTGCAGCGGGTCTCCTATGTCTTTGAGGACGGCCGGCTGATTCGGCTGTTCTGGGACGTCCTCGACCGCGCGCCGAGCAGCGAACCGGTCGTCCAGACGCTGCTTGCGGAGGTGCGCGAGGCGGAGTTCGTGGCCTACGACGACAGTGGCCAGGAGCATCGGTTCTGGCCCCGCTCGAACTTCGACGCGCGCGGGCAGCTCGCCGCCATCGGCTTCAACATCGACACCGAGACCTATGGGCGCATCGAGCGCCTGCTGCTGGTGCCGACGCCGGCCGACCTGGCCGAACCCGAAGACGGCGAGCTCGACGACGAAGACGAGCCGGACGCCCCGGCACGCGAGGAACCGACGGCGCCGGAGACGACGGAGGTCTCCGCGGCGCCGCGCTTGAAGCGCACGGGCGCGGCTTGAGCAGCTTGAGAATGGCGGCAATGCAGCCTGCGCGCGGCCTGGCGTTGATCGGCGCCTTGGCGGTCGTCGCCGTTGCCACGGCCCTCGGCTACGAGATCATCGCCCGCCATGCGCTGAGCGTGTCCCAGAGCCGGCAGACCCTGGACGGCGCCCAGGCCCGCCAGTACGCCTTGGGCGGCGAGGCGTACGCACGGCAAGTGCTGTACGCGGACTGGGAGGACGAGGAGACCCGCGGCAAGGACACCTTGTTCGAGTCCTGGGCCGGCGGCGACGCGCGCGACGACGACGGCCAGCCCGCCCACGCCGACCCCGAGACGAACACGGAGGGAGAGGGCGCAGCCAATGGCGTTCTCCGCTCGGCGTTCGACATCGACGGCGGCAGCTTGGAGATGCGCATCGACGACTTGCGTGGACGCTTCAATCTCAACGCCGTGGCCGGGCCGCAAAGCGCACAGGAGGTCGCCCGCCTCGAGCGCCTGTTCGCCAACTTCGGCATCGAACGGCGGGTGGCGGACGCCTGGCGCGACTGGGTGGACGCCGATCAGGAAATCACCGGCTACGGCGCCGAAGACGCCGACTACCTGCTGCGCGAACCGCCCCTGCGCAGCGCCAACCAGCGCGCCTACCACTTCTCGGAGCTCACCGTTGCCGCGTCCTTGTCCACGGAACAGATCGCGGCGCTGCGCCCGCACGTCGCCGTGCTGCCGCTTCTCGACCAGCGCATCAACATCAACACCGCCACGCCGGAAGTCCTCGGTGCCCTGGCGCCGAACTTCGCCGTGGGCGAGGCGCAGCTGCTCGCTGCGGAAATCCGCGACTTCGACGACGTGGAGTCGGTCATCGCCGAATACGCGGCCCTCGGCGAGAGCGCCGGCGCACTCGACGTGCGCAGCGACTTCTTTCGCGTGCAGGTGCGCGTGGTGCTCCGCGACACGCAAGTCGAGCTGACCTCCGACCTGCACCGGGACCCAGACACCGGCCGCTTGACGCTGCTCTCCCGCAACTTCGGCGAGCCCTTCGAGGCGCATGAGGAGGTCGCTGCCGACGCCGAGGACGACGCCGACGATGCCCAAGGACGTTCCAACGACGAGGCGGATGCGCTTTAATCGACTCTGCTCAAGCGCCCGTTGAGCGGGCTCCAGCGTCTGTTCGTTCGAGGTCCTTAATGCCGCGCCTGTTCCTCGCGTTCACCGACGACCAGGACGGCCACGCGCCCGCCGTCGGATGGCTGGTGCGCGGCGGCGATCAAACCGTCTCCGCAAGCGGTCTCGCGTCAGCCGAGGAGCTGGCGGACGTCCTGGCCCGGGAAGCGCCCTGGGCGGACGATCCGGCCAAGGTCGTCGTCTTCGTCCCGGCGTCCGAGGCCGTGGCCTTGAGCTGCACCGTGCCGGGGCGCAACGCGAACCAGATTCGACGTGCGGCGCCCTACGCCATCGAGGAATACGTCACCGGCGACATCGAGGCCATGCACGTGGCGTGCGGCCCGATCCAGCGCAACCAGCCAGTGCGCTGCCTCGTCGCGCCGCAGACAAAGATGGCGGATTGGCTGGCGCTGCTCGAAGACGCCGGCGCAACGCCCGGATTCATGACCGCGGATGCCATGGCGCTGCCTGTGGCGGCGAACCAGGCGAGCGTACTCTATTGCCCGCAGGCGGCGTTGATTCGCACCGAGGCGCAGACCGCCAGCGTCGATTTGCCGAATCTCCTGGTCGCCTTGGCCGGGCTGTGCGCCGAACTTGGCGAAGGGGAGGGCGCCGAACCGGGCGAGAACGACGCGCCGACCCTGCTGCAGATCAATGGCGACCTCGGCGACCTGGGCTTGAGCGAGACCGGCTTCGACCCGCTGCATGTGCAGACCGTGCAGATCGGCGAATCGCCGTTGCAGGCGCTCGCCGAGTGCGTGGACGACTCCGATGCCGTCAACCTGCTGCAAGGCGCCTACGCGGCGAAGCGGGGCAGCGCCGGCAATTGGCGGCGGTGGCGGGCGGTCGCCGCCGGCGTGGTTGCTTGGGGCGTACTGGCGCTCGCGTTGTTCGCGGCACAGGGGTTCTGGGCCGCCGGCAAGGCCGATGCGCTGCGCAGCGAGGCGAACGGCATCTACCGCGAGGTCTACGACGTGCAGCGCGTTCCCGGCAACCCGGCGCGCCGCATGCGGCAGCGGCTTGGCCAAGGGCCGGCGCAGGTCTCCGACTTCCATCGACTGGCCGCCATCTTCGGCGATGCCCTGGGGGCGCTCACGAAGGCGCACGAACTGCTTGGCCTGTCCTATTCGGAGCGTGGCGGCTTCGGCGCCGAAGTGGTGGTCGCGGACTACGACGCGCTCGAGGAAGTGCGCGCGGCGTTCAGCGGCAGAGGCATGGAACTCGTCGTCGTTTCCGCCGAACAGCACGAATCCCGCGTGCGCGCCAATCTGAGAATCTCCACAGGCGGGTAGGGTGGTCGCGCTGTCTTCCGTTGCCCGCGCCCTTGCGGATGCCTGGCAGCGCTCGCCGCTGCGCAAGCGCGTCGACGCGCTCGCGCCCCGGGAACGGCTGCTGATCGGCGCCTGCCTTGCAGCGCTCGGCGCGGCGCTGCTCTACAGTCTCGCCACGTCCCTGGTCGGCTTCCGCAGCGACGCCCTGGCGCGCTACGCCCGCGAGCGCGGCGACCTCGAATGGTTGCAGGCCAATCGCGGCGCCGCCGTCGCGGCCCGCCGCGCGGGGGCGGGAGCACCGGAACCGGGCGCCGCCATCTCGACGATCAGCGCCGCCGCCCGCGATGTCGGGCTGCCGCTGCGCCGCATCCAGCCCGAGGCGAGCGGCATCAGCGTGCAAGTGGAAGCGCAGCCGTTCGCGAAGGTCATTGGCTGGACCAGCGATTTGGAGACGACGCACGGCGTGCAGATCGTCAATGCCCGCATCGACCGCCACGACGACGGGGTCGTCAACGCCAGGTTCACGTTGCGGTAGGCACGAGGAAGCGCATGATCTGGTTGGCATTGGGACTGGCGGCGGCCGTCGGCGGCCAGGCGTCTGCTTCGAGCACGCTGGTGCTGCAGACCGACTTCGGGCTGCGCGACCACGCCGTGGGGGCGATGCGCGGCGTCGCCCGGCTCGTGTCGCCGAATCTCGTCATCGACGACTTGACGCACGAGGTTCCCGCGTTCGACATCTGGCAGGCCGCCTATCGTTTGCAAGCGGTAATGGACTACTGGCCGCGCCAGACGGTCTTCGTCTCAGTGGTCGATCCCGGCGTCGGCTCCGAACGCGAGTCCGTGGTGGCGCAGCTCGCCGGCGGACAGTTGGTGGTGACGCCGAACAACGGCACGCTGACGCTGCTGCATGAACGCCCAGGCATCGCCGCGGTGCGGCGCATCGACGAGAGCAAGTACCGGCTGCCGGGTTCAGCCGACTCGCACACCTTCCATGGCCGCGACCTGTACGTCCACGTCGGCGCCATGCTGGCGGCGGCGCAGCTGCGCTTCGATGACATCGGCGAAGAGACTGCCGCAGTGCTGCTGCGCCGCTCGATGCCGACCTTCGGCGATGGCGCGGCAACAGGCGGCATTCCGGTCCTCGATCCGCAGTTCGGCAACGTCTGGACGGACATTCCGGCCGCCGAGGCAGGGCTGAGCGTGGGATCGACCTACGCCGTGGCCATCGCGGCACCTGATGGCGAACGGCGCTTCGCCGGCGCGGTGCGGCTGTGCGACACCTTCGCGGACGTGCAGGTTGGGGAGCCGCTGCTCTACGTCAACAGCATCGGCAACTTGGCCATCGCGCTCAACCAGGCGGACTTCGCCGGCCGCTACGGCATCTCGTCCGGGCTGGGCTGGCGGGTGACCATCACGGCGGCGGCACCGTGAAGTGAGCGGATCAACTGCGAGGGGGATTCGTTGGTCTGTTGCCGCAGGGATACACCGAAGCGGCGGCTACTTGCTACGCGAAGTACATAATTTAACATAATATACATTATGCGAAGTTTTGTAGATGGTAGACGCGGCTCGGCATTGCCGCCCGTCAGCCAAGCAGCGCCTTGCCGATCACCTTCAGCGCCAGTGTTTCCTCCGCGCCCTCGAAGATGGAAAGCACCCGCGCATCGACGAAGTAGCGGCTGACGGCGGTTTCTTCGGCATAGCCCATGCCGCCGTGGATCTGCATGGCTTCGCGGGTGACCCACTCGGCGGCGCGGCACGCGAGCAGCTTCGCCAGGCTCGCCTCCAGCTGGCCCTCGGCATTGTCCATGCGCTTGGCGACCGCATAGGAGATCTGCCGGCACGCGACGATGTGCGCCGCCATGCGGGCGAGCTTCTGTTGCGTCAGCGGATAGTCCGCGACCGGTCGCCCGAACACGCTGCGTTCCTCGGCGTAGCGCAGCGCCGCCTCGAGTGCCGCGCGCATCAGACCGTTCGCCCGGGCAGCCGTCTGCAAGCGCCCGCCGGCGAAGCCGCGCATCGTGTAGTAGAAGCCGCGCCCCATGCCGTTGTCTTGGCCGACCAAGGCGCCGTGCGGCACCATGTAGTCCTCGAACGCCAGCTCGAAGGAATGCATGCCCCGGTAGCCAATCGTGGGGATCGCGCTGCCGGTCAACGCTCCGCCCAGCGGACTGCGATGCACGAACGCCTTGTCGTCGGTGCTCGGCTTCTCCACCACGAACAGCGACAGCCCGCGGTGCGGCGGCTTGGCTTCTGGATTCGTGCGCGCCAACAGCAGAATCGCGCCAGCCTTGCCGGCGAACGTACACCACGTCTTGGCGCCGGACAGACGCCAGTGCCGTGCGCCGTCTATTTCGACGGGCGTGGCGCGCAACGCCACCGAGGCGACATCGGAGCCCGTGGCCGGTTCGGTGACGGCCACCGCCACCAGCGGCTCGCCCGCCGCAAGCCCGCGCAGCCAACGCTGCTTCTGTTCCTCCGTGCCGCCTTCCAGCACGGCCCGGGCCATGATCTCCGGTCGCGTGACGAGGCTGCCGGCGGCACCGAGCGAGCCCCGCGACAGCTCTTCGGTGACCAGCACCACGCCCAGGCTGTCGTCCGCGTCGTCGGGCTGCAAACCGCCGTAGCGCGCCGGCACCGACAACCCGAAGCAGCCGAGCTGCCGCAGACCGTCGATGATGGCGTCGGGAATCATCGTGTCGTTGCGATGAATCGACTCGGCAAGCGGCATCACCTGCTCCTCGGCGAAACGCCGAAAGGTCTCGCGCATCAACGCATGGTCGCCATCGATGCCGTCCGCCGGCAGACGGCCTTGGCGCTCGCGCAATGCTTCGCCGATGCCGCAGAGCGTGGCCGGCGACAAGGCGTGACCGACGAAGGGCGCTGCGCCAAGCGCCGCCCCGTCCAAGCCGAACGCCGCTGGCCGCGCCCCGAGCCGGTTGCGCAAGTTGGCAATCGTCTCGGCGCAGAAGAGATTCGCGAGCTGGCGCTCGAAAGCGGTCTCGTCGCTGCTCGCGGCCCCCAGCGCATCCAAGGCAACGCCGGCGGCGCGCAGCTCCGCCCAGGCGCGCGCGAGGTCGTAGGCTTCCATCTGCACCGCGTCCACGTCGCGGCCAGCAAGATGCCCCCTCGCCCGCTCGAACAGCGCCGTCGCATCAGCCAACGCCGTTGCGGGGGCGCCAGCGTCCCTCGGCTTCTCGCTCGTTGAGGCCCCCCCCTCCCCTTCGTTCCTGGTCACGACGCGGGGGACCGTTGCGCGGGAGGTCGCGTCCCGAAAGCGGCGACCGGCAACGCCGTCTTGCGCACCACCGTGCGCAAGGCGATGGACGTGTCCAAGTGCTCCACGCCTGGCAGCCGCGACAGCTTTTCGTCGTGGCCCTGCTCGTGGGTGCTCGAACCAGCGAGCTGCGATTCGTGAAGCAAATGACGGTCGGCACGGTCGAATGCGACGACTTCCGCAGGCTTCGTGTGCATGAGGGCGCTATCCCGACGATTTCCTGCAAACAGCCTACCCGACACACCCAACTTTGCAAGAAACCGTGTCGGGAGCACATGATCTGTCCGGTTTTCTAGCACATAGATTGTCCGCTTTCGGGCACCTCTGGGAGGGGGTCGATGGGGCGGGCGAAGTGGTTGCAGGAGACGCGGATGGCGAGGTTCGAGGAGGCGTTGGACAGTTGGACGGAGAAGCGTCTGACGCAGGAGGAGGCGGCGGCGCTGCTGGGGGTGTGTCCGCGCACGTTCCGGCGCTACGTCGACCGGTACCACGAGGACGGGATCGACGGGCTGATCGACAAGCGGATGGGGCAGGTGTCGTCGCGGCGGGCGCCGGCGGACGAGGTGCTCCGGCTGGAGGCGCTGTACCGGGAGACCTACCGGGGCTGGACGGTGGCGCACTTCCACGAGTGGTACCGGGAGAAGCACGGCGGCGGGCGGTCGTACACGTGGGTGAAGAACCGGCTGCAGGAGTCGGGGCAGGTCGGCAAGGGCCGGGCGCGCGGCAAGTACCGGAAGAAGCGCGAACGGGCGCCGCTGGCGGGGATGCTGGTGCATCAGGACGGCTCCACGCACGAGTGGGTGCCGGACGCGTTCTGGGATCTGATCGTGACCCTGGACGACGCCACCGGCGAGGTGTATTCGGGCTTCTTCGTCGAGGAGGAGGGCACCTGGTCGAGCTTCCGCGGGGTGCGCGAGACGGCGCAGGCCCGGGGCTGTTCCTGAGCTTCTACTCGGACCGGGGCAGCCACTACTGGCACACGCCGGAGGCCGGCGGCAAGGTGGACAAGAGCAACCCGACGCAGTTCGGGCGGGCGATGGGCGAGCTCGGCATCGAGATGATCCCGTCGTACTCGCCGCAGGCGCGGGGCCGCTCGGAGCGGCACTTCGAGACCATCCAGGGGCGCCTGCCGAACGAACTGGCGCTGGAGGGCGTCCGCGACATGGGGTCGGCCAACGACTACCTGCGCGAGCGGTTCTGGCCCGCCTACAACAAGCGCTTCGCGGTGCCGGCGCGGGAGGACGGCGACGCCTTCGTGCCGCTCGGCGGCGTCGACCTCGACGACATCCTGTGCGTCAAGGAGGAGCGCGTGGTCGGGCACGACAACTGCGTCAGCTTCGGCAACCGGTCGCTGCAGATCCCGCCGGGACCGCACGGCAGGCACTACGTGCGCCGCCGCGTGCGCGTCCACGAACACGCCGACGGGCGGCTGTCGGTGTTCCACGGCCCGCGGCGCCTCGCCCGCTACGAGGCCGACGGCTCGCCGGCCGCCACGGCGTGAACGGCGCAAGACCCTTCGGGTCTTTCGGGGGCGCTGCCCCCGAACCCCCGAAGTACATGGACACCGGCGCAAAGGGGGCGGCGACGGCCACTCCGGCAGCGTCGCCGCCCTTGGCTTGCGCCAGTGTGCGGCCTATCCGCTTCCAAGGTCCGCACCATGGATCATAGCGTGTCGGGCGGCAGCGGGGCCGAACGCCGCAGGAGCCGAAAACGGGGACGGGCAAAACCGGACAGATGACGTGCTGGAAAAACCGGACAAATCCATTTGCTACCGACAACTTTGCAAGAAACCGGTGCAAAATGTGCAGAATGGGTCTAGGGTTCTGTGACGACGAAGCACAGGCAAAGTGGCCGCGATGCCAGCGAAACGAACATCCGCAGTCGCCACGGCCTCTGTTGCCCTGCTCTCGCTCGCGGTGGCGCAATCCGAGGCGTCGCCATGCGATTTGCCGGACACGGGACCGTACGAAAAAGCCGGGCGACTCTGCGATGGCGCGATGCCTGGCACTTCGCGTATGCAGTGCTATGACCACCTCGCCGAGTTGGCGGCCATTGAAGACCCATCGCTTGACCAAGCCCTCGCACTCGCCTTTGGTCGGTCCTTCGCCGCCAATTTCGAACTTCGGCCTGATCCGTTCGCCCTGCCGGAGGACTATGAAGCGGCGCAGGCGGAAGCGGAATTGGCCGGGCGCGAGGTGCTGAAGCCGTTCATGGAGCTTGCACCCGACGACCCCATGGTGGTTCGCGCCTATGCGTACTTTCACATGCTTGAGGAAGAGCACTACAGGACCTTGCTGCGCAAAACACTGGCGCTGGATCCCGCTTGCAGCAGCGCGGCGTTTTTCCTCAGCAGAACGGTGGGTGCCAGTGACGACGAAGCAGACATAGAAGAGAACGCCAAGTACTTGACGCATGGCTACGAACACTCCGAAGGCACTTGGAAGTTGCTGTTTGCCCGCCAGAAGTACGAGCGCCTAATCTACCGGAGCGCTGAAGAAGCGGAGGCGTTCCGCGATCAAGTGGCAGCCGACATGGCATTGCGGGAGTTCCCGCTGGACCCCGAGAATCGCGCCCGCAGCTTGGAAGTACTCTGCAACGGCAACGGACTGTCGCTGCGTCTGGATGCGCCGTGCGAGAAGGCCATCCGCGAACTGGCGGGGCGCGATCGCCACGCGAACGCGCCGCTCGGCGAGGATGTCCTAGATGCGGTGGATGCCCTCTCGGCATTCGCGGAAGACGGCGAACTTGGCGAGAACGGCCGGAAGCATCACCAGATGCTGCTGGAGTTGCTTGAAGCGGAGCCCGAATGGCTCCGATCGGCGGAGTTCTACGTCGTCTACTCAAGTGTTCTGAGCTCTACAGTCGGGTCTGGTGCCGAAGCCGACGCGTTGCGCCGCGCTTTGGAGCTGGACCCCCGCAGCGGCCAGATCGGGCTTTATCTCGCCGGTGCGATGGAGGGCGCCGGGTGGTCTGTCCACGCGATCGCAGAAATCTACCGACACGTCATCGCCAACTCGGACGACCGGGCTCTCGAAGAAGGGTTGCCGGCAGACTACTATGTCGAAACCGCGACCAAGTACCTGCGGGAACTGGAAGCGGATTGGGAACAGGGCCGCTGAATGCGCCAGGAAGAACCGTGGTGAAGTCGAAAACGGGGATCTTCGCGCTTGTGGCGGTGCTGCTCCCGTTGGCCGTGCTAGCGGACGACCTCAAGCCGGCATGCATGCCGCCAGAGACCGGCCCGTACGGGAGAGTGGTACTGCTTTGCATGGCCGAGATGCCAGACTCCCTGAACCAGTGCCAGGATTACGTCGACGAATTGGCATCCATCGAGAGCCGCACTCTCGAGCAGACGCTCGCACTCGCCTTCGGCCAAGCCTTCGCGTCGCAGTTCGATGACGATGTCGACGCGGTCGCGAAGGCGGAACTCGCGGGCCGCGAGTTGCTTCGCCCCCTCGTTGAGGGGGCGCCTAACGACGCCATGTTGCTCTACGCGTATTCTGGCTTTTACTTCGGCGACGACGAGCGGCACCGGACGTTGTTGCGCCGAGTATTGGCGCTGGACCCAGCCTGCACGAGGGCGGCGTACTGGCTCAGCGACTCCTTGCTTCGGAGCGAGGACCATGCCGCGAGGGAAGAGTCGATGAGGTACTTGCAGCATGGCTATGAACATGCGAAGGGTACGAGGAAGCTCGTCTTTGCTCGTCGGAAGTACGACGCACTTGAGTACGAAAGGCCCCACGAGGCCGAAGCTTTCCGCGAACGAGTAGCGACCGACGCCGCGTCTTTGGATTTGCCGTTGGACCACGAGAACCGATCCGAGAGCTTGGACGTGCTGTGCGACCGCAACGCGCTCTTGCTGCGGCTGGATACTCCGTGCGAAAGCGCGATCCGCAAGTTGGCGAGCCACGATCGATCTGCGAGCGTGCGGCTCGGCGACGACGTGCTGGATGCGGTGGCCTCCCTTTCAGCATCGGCCGAAAGCGACGAACTTGGCGACGGTGGCGCGAAGCACCACCAGACGTTACTGCAACTTCTCGAAGCGGAACCGGAGCACCGCCGCACGGCGTGGTTCTACGTCGTCTACTCTCGCGTGCTGCGCCCGGCCGTCGGCCATGGCGCCGAGGCGGACGCTCTCCGTCGTGCGTTGGACCTGGATCCCCGCAGCGGAGAGATAGGGCTGTACCTCTCGGGCGCGATGGGAAATGCCGGGCGGCCAGCGCATGAAATCGCGGAAGTCTACCGGCACGTCATCGCCAATTCCGACGGCCGGGCGGTCGAGAGAGGGAGGCCGGCGGACTATTACGTCGAACACGCAACCAAGTACCTGCGCGAACTGGAAGCCGAGAAAGGACAGCGGCCTTGAACAGCTGTCACTCGACGAGGAGCATCACGATGCGAACCGAACGAGCCTTTGCAGTTCCGATGGCCTGCACTGCCATGCTCTCGCTCTCGGCGATGGCCCAATCCGGGCCGCCTTGCGAGTTCCCCGAGACGGAGCTCTACGAGAAGACCGGGCGACTGTGCATGGACGAAATGCCCGCCTCGCGCAACCAGTGCCACGAGCACCTCGACGAGTTGACGGCCATCGAAGAGCCGTCTCTGGATCAAGCCCTATCGCTCGCCTACGGGCGCGCCTTCGCCCTGCAGGCGGAACGATACACGTCGCCGGTGCAGGTGCGATACGACGATGCCGAGGCTGCCGAGATGGAGCGGGCCGGGCGAGAAGTGCTGAAGCCGTTCGTCGACGCGGCACCGAGCGACCCGATGCTGCTCTATGCGTACTCCAGCTTCCACCTCGTCAGCGACGAGGTGCGCTACCGAGAGCTCCTGCGCGAGGTGGTGGCGATTGATCCAACTTGCACCGAGGCGGCGTATTGGCTCAGCGAGTCCTTGACGAGTGGCGACGACGAGCCAACCGACGCAGTGATCGACGAGTCGATGAGGTACTTGGCGCTTGCCTACGAATATGCAGAGGGCACGAGGAAGCTCTTCTATGCTCGCCGGAAGCACGGTGCGCTTGAGTATTACCGTCCGGAAGACGTCGAGGCGTTCCGCGCCCGGGTGGCGGCCGACATGGCAGCACGAGAGTTGCCGCTTGATCCCGAGAACCGCGCCGCCAGCTTGGAGTTTCTCTGCCACGGCAACGGGCTGCGCGTGCGTTTGGACGCGCCGTGTTGGAACGCCATCCGCGAGCTCGCAGACCGCGACCGGACGGAGAACGCGCCGCTCGGCGACGATGTGCTGGATGCCATTCGTTCCCTCGCCCACGTCGCCAGATACGGCGAACTCGGCAGCGACAGCATGGCGACCCTCGAGATGCTGCAGCGGCTCCTCGAAGCAGAGCCGGACTGGCATCGCTCGGCGGAGTTCCACCTCGTCTACTCGCGCATCGTGGTCACGACCATTGGCTACGACGCGGAAGCCGAGGCGCTGCGCAGGGCCCTGGATCTGGACCCCGGCAGCGGCGAAATCGGGCTGTCCTTGGCGGACGCGCTCAAGCGCGCCGGACGGCCTGCGTACGCCATCGCGGATGCCTGCCAGCACGTCATCGACAACGCCGGAGACCGCACCGCCGAGGGCGGGGCCTCGGCGGAAGACTACGCAGAGAACGCGGCCGAGCATCTGCGCGAACTGGAAGCCGAGGAACTGCGCGGCGTTGAACGACGCCCCGCGGAGCCCGAGTCGCCGGACAACTGGCTGATCCTTGATTGACCGTCTCCGCGGTCTTGCGGTGCTGACCATGCACACCATGCACGAGCCGAGTGCAAGCGCCCTGCCCTCTTCGGTATAGTCTCAGGACGTACAGGCCACCGAGCGACGGACAGGCGCCGGAGCGATGAAGCAGCAGATCTTGGACCGGGCGCGGAGCACCGTGGAAGCCTTTCTGCGCGCGCAGTACGCGGACACCACGCTCGCGGTGCTGGCGGTGGACCCGGAGGTGGACCGCGATGGCGACGAGTTCCTCTGGATCTCGCTCAAGTACGACGATGGCCGTCCGGCGCCGCATCTCCCGGACTCGTTGGCATTGATTCGGCTGAGAGCGCGCTTGCGCGCCGAGCTCGAGAGCGCCGACATCGAGGCGTTCCCTGTCGTCTCGTTCACCGCCGAGTCGGAGATCGACGACGTGCCGGAATAGCTCGCTGTGGATCCGCATCAGCTGCTCGAGATAGCCACGAACCTTGCCCAAACCAGTGCCCGCCGGCCGCGGCGAGCGAATCTTTGTCGTGCGGTCAGCACCGCGTACTACGCCCTGTTCCATTGTCTGGCGCGCACATGCGCGGACGGCTTGGCCGGCGGTGCCGGTTCGGCGGGCAAGCGGCCAATGTGGCGGCGGGCGTACCGGGCGCTAGATCACGGGGATGCGAGGAAGCGTTGCAAGAACATGCCGCCGTCGTTCCCGGAGGAAGTGAAGCTCTTCGGGCAGAAGTTCGTGGAATTGCAGAGCAAACGCCACCAAGCGGACTATGATCCAGACAGTTCGTTCAGGAAGTCCAACGTGGTCGAAGACATCAACAGCGCTCGAACGGCGATCGACCGCTTCCTCGAAACGCCGCGGAGCGTACGCCGCGATTTCGCCATCCATGTGCTGATGAAGGAGAGAGCCGATGGCTGAACCCTGCCGCATGGAGTGCTCCCCCACTGGTCGAAGCGAGGTCCCATGAGCATTCTTCAAGGCATTCGCGTACTGGACTTCGGGCGCTACATCGCCGGGCCGTTCTGCGGGGCGCTGCTCGGCGATCTCGGCGCGGACGTGGTGCGCGTGGAGAAGGTGGACGGCAGCGAGGACCGCTTCACGGCCCCGGTGAACGCCGATCGCGTCGGCAGCGCGTACTTGGCGCTGAACCGCAACAAGCGCGGCTTCACGCTCAATCCGCGCAAGCCGAAGGGACAGGAAGTGCTGCGCAAGCTGGTGGCCACGGCAGACGTGGTGATCGCCAACCTGCCGCCGGACACGCTGGCGCGGATGGGGCTGGACTACGCGAGCCTCAAGGCCGTGAAGCCGGACATCATCCTCACCACCACCACGGCCTACGGGGCCGGCGGGCCGTACGGCAACCGCGTCGGGTTCGACGGCGTGGCGCAGGCCATGTCCGGCAACATGCACCTCACCGGGCACGCCGACGAGCCGATGCGCAACTACATGCCCTACGTGGACTACACCACTGGCACGCTGAACGCGATGGCGACCCTGGCGGCAATCATCCAGCGCATGAACACCGGCGAGGGGCAGCATGTGCAGAGCTGCCTTCTGGCCTCCGCGCTCACGGTGGCCAACGGCGCGCTGATCGAACAGGCGCTGCTGAACGTGAACCGCGAAGGCACCGGCAACCGCGGCCAGACAGCGGCGCCGTCGGACGTCTTCAAGACCCGCGATGGCTGGATTCTCGTGCAGGTGGTCGGCGATCCCCTGTTCGCCCGTTGGGCGGAGCTCATGGGCGAGCCGCACTGGCTCGAAGACCCCCGCTACGCCACCGACGAAGCGCGTGGCGACAACGCGGCGGACATCAGCGCCCGCATGAGCGCGTGGACGGCGGAACGCACCAGCGCCGAGGCGATGGCCGAACTGGAAGCAGCCCGCGTGCCGTGCGGCGAAGTGCTCGCCCCGGCGCAGACGCTGGTGAACGAGCAAGTGGTGGCGAAGGAGTTCCTCGTCCCCACGGACTACCCCACCCTGCCCCGCCCTGCCCCGGTCGGCCCCATGCCGGTGGACTTCTCCAACGCCGACACCGGCATTCGCCGGCGCGCGCCCACCTTGGGCGAACACACGGACGACATCCTCGCCGAACTCGGCTACGACGCCGCGGCAATCGCCGAGTTGCGCGAAGAGAGGGTGGTGTAGCGGGGCAAACCGCCCTGCCCTTCTGCCAGCCGCTTGGCCGGCGCTTGCCGCCGTTTGTGTAGACTTGCGCCATGCAGACGCCCTCAGCCGCCCCTCCCAAGATGGAACTTGCAGCCGCTGTCGCTGATGTGACGGCGCAAGGCCAGCCCTACGAGACGTCCGAGGCGCACATACGCGGCGTGGAGTTCACAGTCTTCGCCAACGCGCCGTCGAACCTGCGCGCGCTCTACGAGAGCGGCCTGGCGCATGCCGAGAAGGACTTCTACGTCTACCAGGACGAGCGCTACAGCTACCAGCGGATGTGGGATCTCGCAGCGCAGTGCGCCAATCGGCTGCGCGAGCGCGGCTTGCGGCCGGGCGACCGGGTGGGCGTGGCGCTGCGCAACTACCCGGAGTGGATCGCCGCCTTCATGGGCATCACCAGCGCCGGCTGCGTCGCGGTGGCCATGAACGCCTGGTGGTCCGGCGAAGAGCTGGAGTACGGCATCGAGGACAGCGGCTTGAAGCTCCTCTTCGCGGACGTCGAACGCAGCGAACGCCTGCTGGATCGCCTTGCGCGGCTCGCGGTGGAACTGGTGACGGTGCGCCACCGGCAACCGGGGCATCCCACTTGGGAGGAGTTCGTCGACGGCGCCGCCACCGCGATGCCCGAAGACCCCATCGCGCCGGAAGACAACGCCACCATCCTCTACACCTCCGGCTCCACGGCGCACCCCAAGGGCGTGCTCTCGACGCACCGCGCCATCGCCAACGCGCTGCTCGGCTGGGAATGCGGCGGCGCCATCGCCATGGCCATGAATCCGCAGATGGGCGCCGCCGTGGGACGCTCCGCGCCGCAGCCCGAGCATCCGCCAGCGGTGATTCTCACGGTGCCGTTGTTCCACGTCACCGGTCTCGTCGTGCAGCTGCTCTCCTCCTTTCGGCGCGGGCGCAAGGTGGTCGGCATGTACAAGTGGGACGTCGGCGAAGCCCTCAAGATCATCGAAGCGGAACGCATCACCGAGTTCAACGGCGTGCCGACGATGGCCTGGGAGCTGGTGCAGTCGCCAGAGCGCGCCAAATACGACCTCTCGAGCCTGCGCAGCGCCGGCGGCGGTGGCGCGCCGATGGCCCCGGAACATGCGCGGCAGATCGACAAGACCATCGCCAAAGGCGCGCCCGGCACCGGCTGGGGCATGACCGAGACCCAAGGCCTTGCCACCACCATCGGCGGCGCGGCGTTCCTCGAACGGCCGCGCAGCTGCGGTCGCGCCGTGCCGCCCATCGTCCATGTGAAGGCGGTGAAGGAGAACGGCGAGGACGCGCAGCCGTTCGAGACCGGCGAGTTGTGGATCCACGGCGTGATGAACTTCTCCGAATACTGGAACAAGCCCGCGGCGACCGCCGAGAGCCTCACCGACGGCTGGGTCCACACCGGCGACGTGGGCCATTTGGACGACGAGGGCTACGTCTTCATCACCGACCGCCTGAAGGACATGGTGCTGCGCGGCGGCGAGAACATCGGCTGCCAGGAAGTCGAAGCGGTGCTCTACAACCATCCGGCGGTGCAGGAAGCGGCCGTCTTCGGCGTGCCGGACGAACGCCTGGGCGAGACCCTCGCCGCGGTGGTAGCCGCCAAGCCCGGCTGCGCCCTCGAACCGAGCGACGTGCAGGCATTCGTCGCCGAGCACCTGGCCAAGTTCAAGGTGCCGGACCATGTGTGGGTGCGCACTGAGCGCCTGCCCCGCATCGCCTCCGAGAAGATCTTCAAGCGCGGCCTGCGCGAGGAAGCCATCGCATTGCTGGAGGCCCAAGGAAGCAAATGAAAAACAAGAAGAAAGTGGCCATGCAGCTGCCGCGGCGCGCGGCCGTGGCGAACTTGCGGGAGCGCTACGCGCTGGAGCTCGAGGCGCTTGCGCCGGTGGCCGAGATCGTCGAAGTCGCCAGCGCCAACGCCGACGAGTTCGTTGAAGGGGCCGCCGACTGCGACGCCGTCATCACCTCCTGGGGCATTCGCCTGGACGAAGCCATCGTCGGACGCTTGGAGAAGTGCGTCGTCATCGGCCTCGGCAGCGTGGGCGTGGACATGGTGGACGTGGAAGCGGCCACCCGCGCCGGCATCGTCGTCACCAACACGCCGGACGTGTTCATCGAGGAAGTGGCGGACCACGCCATGATGCTGCTGCTCTCGGCCATCCGCCGCACCAAGGAACAGAACATCTTCGCCGCCGAGGGCGAATGGCACAAAGGCCGCCCGCAGCTCAACCACGTGCCGCGGCTCATGGGGCGCACTCTCGGCCTGCTCTCCTTCGGCAACGTCGCCCGCTGCACCGCTGCGCGGGCCAAGGCGTTCGGCTTGAACGTCATCGCCTACGATCCCTACGTGAGCGAACTCACGGTCGGCGAGCACGGCGTGGAACCGGTGCCCTGGGGCGAACTGCTCGAACGCTCGGACTACATCAGCGTCCACTCGCCGGACAACGAAGAAACGCGCCACAGCTTGAACGCCGACGCCTTCGCGCAAATGAAGGACGGCGTGGTGATCGTCAACACCGCGCGCGGGCCGATCGTCAAGGAAGCGGACCTGATCGATGCGCTGAGGAGCGGCAAGGTGCAGTCCGCGGGGCTGGACGTGCTGGAACAGGAGCCGCCCGATCCCCAGAATCCGTTGCTCGCCATGCCGAACGTGATCGTCACGCCCCATGTGGCGTCGGCCTCGACGAGAATGCGCCCCACGGCGCGCCGCCGCGTCGGGCGCGAAGTGTCGCTGGTGCTGCGCGGCCGGTGGCCGATGAGCTGCGTGAATCCCACCGTGCTGCCGAAGACGCCCTTGGAGCGCTGGCAGCCCTACCCCATGAACCGAGGACCCAACCGATGAAGAACGCAATCGCGGCAATCGCCGCCCTTGGCGTCTTGGCCGCCACGGCCAGCGCCGGCGAAATCGACGACAAGGTGCAGGCGGCGCTTGCCTCGGACATCCGCACGGACGCGGAAACGGCCCGCGACGCGAACCGCATGCCCTTGGAAACGCTCAAGTTCTTCGGCCTCGCGGACGACATGCGCGTGCTCGAACTGGTGCCCGGCGGCGGCTGGTACACCAAGGTGCTGGCGCCGGTGTTGGCGGAGAACGGACGCCTGGTGGTCTCGATCGGCACCCAGGGTGTAGCGGCCATCATCGAGGAGCAGGGCTGGGACGTGGAGGTCGTCGAGACCGGCAACTTCTCGCCGGTGGAAGGCTCGCGCCTGTACCAGATCACCGACATGGACTTCGGCGAGGGCGTCTTCGACATGGCTCTCACCTTCCGCAATCTGCACAACTTCAACGAAGTCGGGCGCAACGCCATCAACGAGGCCGTGTTCCGCGCCTTGAAGTCCGGCGGCCGCTACGGCGTGGTGGACCACACGCGCCGCCACATGCAGGCCGACAACTACGAGAACTGGCGGCGCATGGACCCGGTGCTCGCCATCAAGGAAATCAAGGCCGCCGGCTTCGAGTTCGTGGACTACTCGGACCTGCACTACCGCGCCGACGACGAGCTGGTCTACGAAGTGGGCCGCAAGACGGTGACCGGCAACACCGACCGCTTCACGCTGCTGTTCCGCAAGCCCTAAAGCGGCGCGGCGACACGGGATTCAGCTACACAGAGGAGACGCTAGTGCTCGAACGGTTCAAGGTGCCCGACGACATCGCGGTGCGCGTGGCGCCCGACACGATGCGCGAAGCCGTGGAGGGCATCTTCGCGGCCCTCGGCATGTCCGCCGCCGATGCCGCCAAATGCACTGACGTGCTGGTCTATGCGGACGTGCGCGGCATCGACTCGCACGGCGTCAGCAACATGATGCGGCCCTATGTCGCGGGTCTGAAGGGCGGCCACATCAACCCGACGCCGCGCATGACGCGCCTGCGCGACTTTCCGGCCGCGGTCTCGGTGGACGGCGATCGCGGCCTCGGCCTCGGCCAGGGCAAGGAACTGATGGAACTCGCCTGCGAGCGCGCCAAGGACAACGGCGTGGCGGTGGTCACCGCCTTCAACAGCGGCCACTACGGGCCCTCCGCCTATTTCGCGCATCTCGCCCTCGAACACGACATGATCGGCGTGTCGATGACCGCCGGCGGCATGCAGGTCGCGCCCACCCAAGGCGCGGAGCCGCTGCTCGGCCTCAACCCCATCGGCATCGCGGCGCCGTCGAAGGACGAGCCGCCGTTCATCTTCGACGCGTCCATGAGCTCGGTGGCCGGCAACAAGATCCAGCTGCTGCGCCGCGTCGGCGGCAAGGTGCTGCCGGGCTGGGTAGCGCAAGCCGACGGCACGCCGGTGATGGCCGAAGCGGACGTGCCGGAGCGCTTCCTCATGCTGCCGCTGGGCGCCACGCGGGAAATCGGCTCGCACAAGGGATTCGGCCTGTCGATGCTGGTGGAAGTGCTGTGCAGCGCCCTCACCGGCACCGGCGCCGGGCCGCATCGGCGCCAGGGCACCGCGCACTACTTCATGGCCTACAACGTCGCCGCCTTCACGGACGTCGACACCTTCAAGGCCGACATGGACGCCTACTTGCGCTCGATTCTCGACTGCAAGCCGGCGCCCGGGGAGCAGCGCGTCGTCTATCCGGGCATTCCGGAACACGAAGCGGAAGCCGACCGCCGCGCCAACGGCATTCCCTACCACCCCGAAGTGCTGGAATGGTTCAACGGCGTGATGAACGAGCTGGGGATCGCATCGCCTTTCTAAGGGGATGCGGCGCCTGCGATAGATGAACGGCGCCGACGACCCGACCGCGCTCGCGCGCGACATCGCCGAGCGCAACCGCCACCGCGTCGGCGGCGCGCTGCGCGCGCTGCGCGAGATCGTCGCCGAACTTGGCCATGTGGACCGCGAGCAGGAGCGCGTCGTGGCCGACGTGTTCAATCTGAGCCGCGCCGAAGTGCGCGGCATCGTCTCCTTCTACCACGACTTGAGAACAACTCCGGCGCCGCCGGTGGAAGTGCGCGTCTGCCAAGCCGAGGCCTGCCAAGCCGTCGGCGGCCGCCAGTTCACGCGCGACGTCGAACAGCGCCTCGGCCTTCGGCTGGGCGAAGAGAGCGACGCCGTGGCGCTCAGCGCCGTGTACTGCCTAGGCCTGTGCGCCCAGGGGCCGAGCATGATGGTGAACGGCACGCTGGTGGCGAACGGCGACCTCGACGCCTTGGCGCAACTCGGTCTTCGATCCAAGAGCCCTTGAGCACGGTTGATTCAAGCCGGCACATGCAATACAAAATGCTTCTTTAGCACCGCTGCGGGCTCTCGCCGACGCGGCAGGCGGCGCGACGAGTTGTGGTCAACGACCATTCATGGCGGATTGCCCGCCTTCGAGCGCCGCAGCGCAGCCTCCAACTCCGCAACGCGAGCTTCGGCCTGTGCAACGCGATCCTCGGCGGCCGAGCGGGCGGCGGCTTCCTGCATCGCACGGGCTTCGGCGGCCCTGCGCTGCGCAGTCTCCCGCTTGGTCTCCGCTCTGGCCTGCTTCTCGTCTGCCTCGATCTCACAGCGGTGGCGGACGTCCCTGCCCGTCGCGACGTCCTGGAAGCGAAGCAGCTCGCCGTCCACTCGGACGTCCAAGCACAGCACCTCGCTGCGAATCATCCGCCTGCCGTCCACAAGGCGCGACTTCAGCGGACGGTATTCGCCGTCCACCAGCTTCAGCCCCTGCAGTCGCGGCGTCCCGGGCGGGTAGACATCGCCCTTGGCGTCGAACATCCAGTACTCCGGCACGCCCATCTCCGCGTACTTGCGGCGCTTGGCGCCGCGGTCCTCGGCCTCCGTGCCGGGCGACGCCACTTCCAGAACCCAGTCCGGCGGCTTGCCCTCCTCCCACACGAAGTAGCTCGAACGCTTGTGCGTTCCAATACCGAACGCCACCAGCACGTCCGGCGCAATGCGGTTCCTGTTGTTCCCCTTCTCCGGGTACACGAGGATATCCGCCGCCACGAGCGCCTTCGGGCGCGCCGATTCGAGGTCGCCGTCGGCATTCGTGATGGCCTTCCCCTGCCACATGTTGTCCGACATCGGCCTACCGTCCGAGCTCGGGTAGAACACGTCGTCCGCGCGCGCGGCGCCGACGTTCGAGGCGGTTGCGGCAGCCGCGGCCGCAGTGACCGGCAGAGGCGCTCTCATGTGGCTGTTCTCCTTTTGCAAGCGAGGGTTCCCCTCGCGCTCCGGGCTGAGGGCTCGGCGCGGCCCGCAGCCTCGTCCGTGGCGAAAGTAGCATGGTTCATCGCGGCTGAGGCCGCGCCCCGTTCTGTCCCCGCGCCGATGGGCACGGTCTCGGCGGACAGTGTCGAGGCTTGAAAAGCCTCCGTCTGTAGGAGATTTGCCATGCGTCGTGTGCGAATTCTCGGAAATCAGACGCTGCGACGGCTGCGTGAACCGTGAGCAAGCGACCGCCGACAAGATTTGCCGCATGTGCGTGGCGGCGCGTGGCATCTGCGGGCTGGTCTGCGCTAGAATCGCCGGCGACTCAACTGGAGACGCCATGCCATTCGTCAAGGTTAGGGACAACGAACCCTTCGACATCGCGTTGCGGCGCTTCAAGCGCTCGTGCGAGAAAGCCGGCATCCTCTCGGAGGTGCGCAAGCGCGAGTACTACGAGAAGCCCACCACCGTGCGCAAGCGCAAGGCCGCGGCGGCCGTGAAGCGCCACATCAAGAAGCTCCAACGCGAAGCGCGCCGATTCGAGAAGGCGCACTAAGGCGCAGCCCGAATCGGGCCGCGGGACTCGCGACCACAATGTCCTCCCTCAAAGCCAGCATCGCCGACGCCAGCACCGCCGCCGTGCGCGCCAAGGACCGCGAGCGCGTCAAGGCGCTGCGGCTCGTGAACGCCGCCCTCAAGCAGGCAGAGATCGACGGCCGCAAGCCGCTCGAAGACGCCGACGTGCTCGCGGTGCTGGTGAAGATGCGCAAGCAGCGCCTCGACTCGCTCGATCAGTTCACCCGCGCCGAGCGCGACGATCTGGCCGCCATCGAACGCTACGAACTCGCCGTCATCGACGAGTTCATGCCGCAGATGCTGAGCGACGAAGAACTCGGCGAGGCGGTCCGCGACGCCATCGCCGCCACCGGCGCGAGCAGCATGAAGGACATGGGCAAGGTGATGGGCAAGCTCAAGGCCGAGTTCGCGGGTCGGGTGGACATGGGGGCGGCAAGCCGAGAGGTTCGCGCGGCGCTGACCGGCTGAGCGCTCGGCCGCGCCACTCGCCGGCGAGCGGCGCGTCACGATACGCCCCTCGCAACGGCTTTGCCCTAAGTACTGACCGGGGCGGCGTTGCAGGCTCTCACGCCGACTCCGACGGCTCGCCACGCGACAATCCACCCGCCGTCGGACTATGCTCGCCATCCATGGCTGGCAAGATTCCGCAGTCCTTCATCAACACGCTGATCGAGCGCATCGATCCCGCCGAGGTGATCGGCCGTCGCGTGGAACTGCGGCGGGTCGGCAACCGGTACACCGGCCTGTGCCCCTTCCACCAGGAGAAGACGCCGTCCTTCCACGTCTACGCGGACGGCTACCATTGCTTCGGCTGCGGCGCCCACGGCACGAGTCTCGGTTTCCTGATGGAACTCGACGGCCTGACCTTCCCGGAAGCCGTGGAATCGTTGGCGGCGTTGGCCGGCCTGGAGGTGCCCCGGGAACGCGGCAGCGGGCCGAAGGTCGACACCAGCGTCTACGACCTGCTCGAGGCCGCCGCCGCACGCTATGGGAAGTGGCTCGACGAACCAGCCACTGGGAAACAAGCCCAAGCCTACCTGCGCGAACGCGGGCTGGGCGCTGAGGTCCTCGAGCGCTTCGCCGTTGGCTTGGCGCCTGGAGGATGGGATCGGATCAAGACCGCGCTTGGATCCCACGGCGAAGCCAAGCTGGTCGACGCTGGCCTCTTGGCGAAGAACGAACGCGGGCGCACCTACGATCGTTTCCGGGAGCGCATCGTCTTCCCCATTCGCAATACCCGCGGGCGCGTCATCGGCTTCGGCGGGCGGATCTTCGGCGACGCGACGCCCGCTGGCGGCGGGCCGAAGTACCTCAACTCGCCGGACACGGCGCACTTCAGCAAGGGCCGCGAGCTGTACGGCCTCTTCGAGGCGCGCCAAGCCAAGGGCCGTCTCGACAGCGTGGTGGTCGTGGAGGGCTACATGGACGTGCTGGCCTTGGCCCAGCACGGCTTCGACAATGCAGTGGCCACCCTCGGAACGGCCATCGGCAGCGCACACTTCGACCGCTTGTTCCAACATCGCATCGACGTCGTGACGTGCTGCTTCGACGGCGACGACGCCGGTCGCGCCGCGGCGTGGAAAGCGGTGGACGCGGCCTTCCCCGCCCTCTCCTCCGGCCGCCAACTGCGCTTCGCGTTTCTGCCCGACGGCGAAGACCCTGACTCGCTGGTGCGGCGCCACGGCGCAGAGCGGTTTCTCAAGCTGATCGAGAACGCGACGCCGGTGGCGACGTATTTTCTCGACCACCTGCGGGCCGGACTTGACATGGCGGCCGTCGACGGCCGCGCCCTGCTCTGCGACCTGGCGCTGCCGCACATCGCCCGGCTGCCGACCGGCGCCTTGCGCGACGTGCTCATCGCCGATCTGGCGCGTCTCAGCCACGCCGATCCCCAAGTCTTGGAGCAGCGGCTGCGCGAAGGCGCCGGCCTGGCTCGCGCCAACAGCGGCCGGCACGGCGCTGCGCATCCGTCGCGGTTGGGCCAGCGGCTGCTCGGTCTGCTCGTCAAGCATCCGCATCTGCTGCGGCGCCTGGACGACGATACACGGCAACGGCTCGTTCTTGAGACCCGCGACGGCTCGACGCTCGGCATCGTCGTGGGATATCTGGCCAGCCAGCCCGAGGCCGACACCGCCGCGCTGCTCGGCCGCTTCGTCGGCGAAGAGGTCCACGCCGAAATCGCACGTCTCGCGGCAGCCGCTGCGCTGTTGGGCGAAGCGGCGCTGGCCGACGATTTCCGCACGGGCGCACTCCGCTTTCTGCGCGCAGCGCAAGACGACCGCGCTGCCGCGGTGCAACTCGAGGCTGTGCTGCAAAGCGACTCGAAGGAAGATCTCAAGCGTTTCGCCGAGGCCAAGCGCGCTGCCATCCGCCGCCCGCCGCCGGCATCGACGCTGGCGAGCGAGGAGCACGAACCGCAGGCGCCGGTTGCTGGGCCGGTTGCTGGAAGAGCGGCGACAGCGGCGACACAACGCTAGTGACGCGCCCTGCAACTCGCTAGAATCGTGCGTTTGCTGCCAAGGGTGCCAGCGCATTGATCGTCATCGGCCTCACTGGAGGGATCGCTTCCGGCAAATCCACCGCGGCGCGGCATCTCGCCACGCGGGGTGCGGTGGTCATCGACGCCGACAAGCTCGGCCACCGCGCCTACGAGCGCACGCGCCCGGCATTCGCCAAGGTCGTCGCCGAGTTCGGCCAAGATGTCGTGGGGGCGGACGGCGAGATCGACCGCAAGGCGCTCGGCGGCAAGGTCTTCAGCGATCCAGGCGCGCTGAAGCGGCTGACGAACATCGTCTGGCCGCAGATCCTGAGCATGGCGAAGGCGGAAGTCGCCGAGGCGAAAGGCGCTGGCGCGGCAGTCGTCGTGCTGGAGGCGGCGGTCCTGATCGAAGCCGGCTGGCAGCGCGAAGTGGACGAGACGTGGGCCGTCGTGGTGGAACCGGCGGTTGCCGTGGCGCGGGCCTGCGCCCGGGACGGCATCGACGCCTCCGCCGTCCAAGCGCGCATCGACGCGCAGATTTCCAACGACGAGCGAACCGCCAATGCCCACGTCGTGATCGACAACGCCGGCGACCAAGCCGCGCTCGTGGCCCGTCTCGACGACGAGTGGCGGCGCTTGGAGAGCAACGCAGCATGATCCTCGACCTCCACACGCACTCGATCAAGTCCGACGACGGGCGCGCCAAGGTGCAGAACTACTGCCAGTGGATACGCAGCCGCGACATCCCCATCGACGGCTTCGTGCTCACCGAACACCGCCAGTTCGACTTCGAGTCGGACTACGGCGGCCTCGCGAGCAAGCACGGCCTGACGATCCTCAAGGGCGCGGAGGTCGAGACGGAATACGGCCATGTACTCGTGTTCGGCGTCACCGAAGCGCTCTACAAGACCTTCGACTTCACGCGCATCGGCCTGCGCCTAGAGGAGGTCATCGAACACTGCAACGCGAACCACGCCATCGCCGCCCCCTGCCACCCCGGCCGACCGCGCGTGGGCATGTCCGCGCATCTCGCCGAACACGGCGTGCCGAAGGGCGTGCGCATCGTCGAGATACACAACGGCGGCAGCCGGGGCGACGAAGACGCCGTGGCCAAGGCCATGGCGGAGGACCTCGGCTATCTCGGCATCGGCGGCAGCGACTCGCACATCGTCAGCCACATCGGGCGCTGCGCGACCGAGTTTCCGGCCGCGGTGCCGACCGAAGCCGCCCTCGTGGAGGCGCTCGAGGCCGAGGAGTTCGCCGCCATCCCCCGCGCCGACTGACGCACCCACCGACAAGGACTAAGGAGCAGCCAATGGCAGAACAGCAGGCCGTCGACGACGAAGCCGTCGACGAGGACATCTTGAAACTGCGCGAGCGCTTTCTGAACCGCGAGTTCGACGAGGTGACCTTCGAGATCGACGGCGCGCGCTTCGCCGAATACGCCAAGGTCTGCGGCGAGACCGCGCCGCGCTTCACCGATCCCGAGCATCCGGACTTCCAAGCGCCGCCGACCTTCGTCTCCACGCTGGTGGGCGGGCGCAGCATGCCGTCCGACTTCCCCAATCTCGGCGGCATGGGCATGGACGCTGGCAAGGGCGTCGAGTGGAAGGCGCCCGTGCGCCATGGCGCGACGCTCACCGGGCGCAGCCATCTGCACGACATCTACACCAAGACCGGACGTTCCGGGCGCATGGTGTTCCTCGTCACGCGCATGGAGCTCTACGACCAGGACACCCACGTCGCCAACGCAGACACCAGGACCGTGATTCGGGAGAAGATCAAGTGACAGTGAAGACCATCGCCGACGTGGAGTTCGGCGGCGAGTTGCCGAGCTTCGTGCCGGACACCAGCATCGACGCCACGCGGCGCTTCGGCAAGCACGTCGGCTGGGACACCCCGCGCTTCACCGACCACGACGGTGCGCGCAAGGAAGGCCTGCCCGGCGCCATCGTGCCCGGCGTGATGAGCCAAGGCTTCCTCGGCGCCATGATCCACCGCTGGGCGCCGGATGCGGAAATCGTCGCCATCGACACGGTGTTCCGCGCCCCGGTGCTGGTCGACCACCGCCACGACATCACCGGCGTCGTCACCGACGTGGACGAAGACGCCGGCACTGTCGAAATCGACATCACCGTCACCAACGAAGCCGGTGAAACCCGCGTCTTCGGCACGGCTACGGCGAGACTGCCGAAGGGGTAGCGGGTCGGCGCGGTGCGAGGGACTTAGCCGGTGCGAAGGGATCCCAAACGTAAGTGAACGAAGCTATTGAAGGGCCAGGGCCTTGGTGAAGACCAAGAAGTACGAGTGGTTCTTGCGCGCGTGAACCTGCTTCATGATCCGGCTCACGCCGGGACGATTGGGGCGAACGACGACGAACAGGTCCTTGCAGTGGAAGCCGAGGTCCGCGTATGCGTTGATGATCTCGACGTGCGTTAGGTTCTGCCTGTTCGTGCTCACCTCGTCCTGGCACTTCACGATGAGCGTGCCCTTCTTCTTCAGCACGCGCCACGCTTCCCTGCCGCCGTCGACGTAGAGTTCCAGCACTGCGGCGTGCCACTTCTTGCGCCCGTCTTGGGGCTGCTCGTCGCCATTGGAGTAGTGGTCGCGAAACGTGTTGTGCGTTCCCTCGCCAGCCTTGGTGGTGTTCCCCCCGCTGCGGAAGAAGCCCTCCATGTAGGGCGGGGCGAACACCACCGCGTCCAGCGTTGTTGCGCCGTACGGGAGTGCTCGACAGTCGACGCCCGTGGCGATGTCCGTCGCCAGCAAGTCGTAGTCGTCCTCTTGGACCTTCCGCCAGAAAACGCCCTTGCCGTACGTGACGTCCGCAATGCGCGCGCCTCCTGGCACATGGAGGCCCAGCACTTGCGGAAAGACGTCCGCGTTGGTGCCGACATGGGCGGAGACCACGAGCGCCGAAGTGGCCGTGCCGCGGGGCGAGCGCCGGCCCGAGGGCGTCTGTTTGGGCGGCTCTGCGGTCAGCGGCAGGCGAGTTTGCATTCCCGGCATTGGCTTGACCGCAAGGATTGGATCGCACGGATCATAGCCGCGGCCGAGGAGCGGAACCACCGCTCAAGCGAGACGCAGGTTGCTCTCAGCGGTATCCCTTGCAGGCGACTTGCTCGCAGGGGACGCCGTCCTTGTCGCCGTCCATGGGTGCGCGGCACTGCCGCAGGAAGGCGACGGCTTCGGCGCAGTTGGTCATTTCGCGGCAGTAGCGCTTGCTGCCGCAGCGGACCCGGGGCAGGCGCAGGCTGGCGATTGACCGCGTCGCTCTGGGCGCGCTCGCCCTTGGCGCGCGGGCGCGGCCTTCCATGCTGCCGCGGCACTCCGGGCGGGCGCCGCTGCCACGGCAGGCCCTGCGCCACTCCCAAGGCGGCATGGGCTTGGCATCGGCCCATAGGCCGCGACGTTCGGCGCGGGCCTTTTCCGCGAACACGACCAGAGCCGGATCGGGATTGAACGCCTGGTTCACCCAAGCCAGGCCGGCGGAGACCATCGCGGCGTTGACGTCCACGCCGTCGACGAAAACGCGGGCGATGATCCTGCGGTAGGCGTCGCCGCCGTGGAGCTGCAGCTGCACGTCCTTGCCTTCGACCAGGGAACGCAGCGCGGTGCGCGCTTCCCCGCCCCGCCGCTGGCCATGCTCCGGGGCGTCGATGTCCGCCAGCCGCACATCCACCTGCCGATTGCCGGAAACAACGACCAGACTGTCGCCGTCCTTCACCCGCACGACGCGCTCGGCGTTCGCCGGAAAGACCAGCAACAGTGGCAGCGCCCACATCCAACCGCGCATGGCTTCTCCCGATGAACCCCGATGAACACTCACAGCTTGTGCATTGATTATCCAACCAGTTGTCCACGGCAGCAAGCTGGCAAGCTGAAAATCAGGGGTATCAATCGGCGCGACCGCTTGGCGGAGTCGAGGCGCGGCCTCGGCGCGTCAATGGTGCCGATGTCGGCCTTTTTGCGATTGCGGACGGCGACGGCCGCAAGCGAGGCGAGCCCGCCCCGCTTAGGAGTCTCTCGCGGCTTCTGGCCTAGGCTCGACGCCAAGGCCGCTATGCCCGCCTCAGACCCACTCCTGCACCCGTGCGGCTTCCTCGCGCACGAGTTCCGGGGCGCCGAGGAGTTGGCGGTTGAAGCCGATGCGCTTGAACCAGTAGTGCAGGCCGAGCAGATCGGTGATGCCCATGCCGCCGTGGACTTCGGTGGCTTTGCGGGCGACGAACTTGCCGACCTCGGCCAGGTGGGCCTTGGCTTGGCAGGCCATCAGCCGGCCCTCTTCGGGGATCGCGCGGTAGGCATGGGCGGCGTACCAGACCAGCGACCGGCACGGCTCCAGCTCCGCTGCCATCTCCGCGCACATGTGCTTCACCGCTTGGAAGGAGCCGATCACGCGGTTGAACTGGCGGCGTTCCTTGGCGTAGGCGACGGCCTTGTCGAGCATCGTCTGCGCTGCGCCCAAGGTGTCGGCGGCGAGCATGATGCGCCCGGCGTCGATGGCTTCGAGCAGCGGTTCGCGGCTGTCGGCGCTGCCGGGCAGCAGTTCCGCTGGCGTGCCGTCGAATACGGTCTCGGCGACGGTGCGCGTGCGGTCGATGGTCTTGAGCTTGGTCGTCTCGGCCCTGGCGGCGTCCGCCAGATAGAGCGCGTCGCCGGCGGCGACGATCAGGCGGTCGGCATCCACGCCGTCGAGCACGAACATCGCCTTGCCGTGCAGCGCGTCGCCCTCCACGCGAACGCCGTCCGTCTCGCGGCGTCCGATCTGTTCCGTCACGCCGACGCCGAACACCGCCTCGCCGGCGGCGATGCGCGGCAGCCACTCTTCCTTCTGGCGCTCGCTGCCGGCAGCCGCCAACGCGATCGGCGCCATCACCGACGACGCCACATAGGGCACCGGCGCCACCGCGCCGCCTAGCGCCTCGGCAATGAGCGCTGCTTCGAGGAGACCCAAGCCAACGCCGCCGTAGTCTTCGGGGATCAGCACGGCATGGGCGCCGAGATCGGCCAGACCGCGCCAGACCTCGTCCGCGCGCGCTTCGCCAGCTTCGGCCACGGCGCGCACTCGGTCCAGCGCGCAGCCGGTCTCCAGATAGCCGGCGATGCTGTCCTGCAGCATCCGCTGCTCGTCGTTCAGTGCGAAGTCCATGCCGCTACGCTCCCGCAGCGCCAGCGGCCTGCAGTTTCGGCGGTTCTGCCGCCTTCGGCTCCTTCGGCAAGCCGAGCGCCCGCTCGCCGATCATATTCTTCTGAATCTGCGCGGTGCCGCCGCCGATGACGAGGCCGAGGTCGAGCATGTAGCGGGCCTGCCAGAAACCGGCGTCGCGCAGGTACGGGCTGCCGTCGTAGAGCAGGCCGAGTTCGCCGAGCACGTCGATCGCCAGTTCCGCCATCACGTGGTTGAGCTCGCAGCCGTTCAGCTTCACGATCCAGCGCGCAAGGCCCGGCTCTTCGCCCTTGATGTTGTGTGAGAGCACGCGCATGCCGTTGAACTTCATGGCGAGAATCCGCCCTTGGAGCTTCAGCAGGCGGTCGCGGTAGACCGGGTTGTCGATCAACCGTTCGCCGTTGACGGTTTCCTTCTCCATGATGTCCACGATGCGGTTGAAGCGGTTCTCCGCCTCGTTCGGATCGCCTAGGCCGCCGCGCTCGTAGCGCAGCGTCGTGTTGGCGACGAACCACCCCTCGCCGCGCTTGCCGATGATCTGGTCCTTCGGCACGCGCACATCGGTGAAGAAGACCTCGTTGAAGAAGGCGTCGCCGGTCATGGTCACCAAGGGGCGCACGTCAATGCCGGGGGTGTCCATGGAGAAGACCAGATAGCTGATGCCGTTGTGCTTCGGCGCGTCCGGCTCCGTGCGCACCAGGCAGAACATCATGTCCGCGGTGCGGGCGCCGGAAGTCCAGATCTTCTGGCCGTTGATGACCCATTCGTCGCCGTCGAGCTCCGCCTTGGTGGAGAGCGAGGCCAGGTCCGAGCCCGAGCCCGGTTCCGAATAGCCTTGGCACCAGGACATCTCGCCGCGCACCGACGGCGGCACCAGCCACCGCTTCTGCTCCTCGGTGCCAAGTTCCAGGACCGTCGGCACCAGCCGGTTGTCGCCGGAGTGCCCCGGCGGAACCCGGGCGCGGGCGAACTCCTCGGCGATGATGCGCGACTTCAGGATGTCCGGTTCGGCGCCGTAGCCGCCGTACTCCCGGGGGATGGTGCGCGCCGCGTAGCCGTGCTCGATCAGCAGTTGCTGCCAGGCCTTCGCCGAGTTCGGCGGCTGGCCGGGCACCGGCGGCTTGGCGGTGGGCGCCTTGTGCTTGTGTTCGGCGAGGAAGCCGCGCACCTCGTCGCGGAACGCCTGGTGCTCGGGGCTGTATTCCAAGTCCATGTTATGCGCTCCGTTAGTGGCTACTTCGGCTGCGGCACAATGCGGATGTAGGGTTTGGGCGCGCGCCAACCTTCCGGGTACTTGGCCTTGGCCTCGTCGTCGGAGACGGCCGGCACGATGATCACGTCCTCGCCCTGGCGCCAGTTCACCGGCGTGGCCACTTGATGGCTGGCGGTCAACTGGCAACTGTCGAGCAGCCGCAGCACTTCGTCGAAGTTGCGCCCGGTGCTCATGGGATAGGTGAGCATGGCCTTCACGCGCTTGTCCGGGCCGATCACGAACACGGAACGCACGGTGGCGTTGTCCACCGGCGTGCGCCCTTCGGAGGAATCGCCGGCGTCCTCGGGCAGCATGTCGAACAGCTTGGCGACCTGCAGCTCCGGGTCGCCGATCAGCGGATAGGTCACGGCGTTGCCCTGGGTCTCCTCGATGTCGCGCAGCCACTCGCTGTGGCTGTTCACCGGATCGACCGAGAGGCCGACGATCTTGCAGTTGCGCGCCTTGAAGTCGTCCGCGAGGCCCGCCATGTAGCCGAGTTCCGTGGTGCAGACCGGCGTGAAGTCCTTCGGGTGCGAAAACAGAATCGCCCAGCCGTCGCCGATCCAGTCGTGGAAGCGGATCTGCCCTTGGGTGGTCTGGGCCGTGAAGTCGGGTACTTCGCTGTTGATGCGCAAGGTCATGCGTTGCTCCATTCCGAGTTGCTCGAGGGCTGGCCAGCGAAGGCGCAACGGCATCCGCCCGCCTCTTCGCGGCGCAAGCCAACAGAATCGCGCCGCCGAAGACGCCTCTTGCGGCCTATCTTACTCCGTTGCGGCGGCGACGTTGGAATGCCTGCCCCGACCACGGCACGAGGGACGGACCGGCGGGTGCCGGCGCCCTCTTCCAGCGGTTCGACGCTAGAACCGTCCCTGGGCCGTGACGGAGAACCGATGTTCCGTGCCGCGCGCTCGTTCCACGCGCTCGCCGGAGAACTCGAACTGAATCGCGCCGTCGCCGCCAAGGCGGTCGATGGCGTACTTGACGCCGACCCGCGTGCGCTGCTGTTCGGCGCTGGCCATGTCCACTTCCCCGAACGGCGTCACGGTGCCTTTGCGCTGCTTCAACGGCATGCCGTAGCCGATGCGCCCGGCGACGCCCCAGCGCACGTCTTCGTCCTGGAATCCTCGCGCCGCCTCGCGCGCGGCGTTGGCGGCGGAAAACGCATCGCCCCGTCGCCACAGCGCGTCCGTGGCATCGGCGGCGGCGCCCCAGCGCGGAGCGACCGAGAGGCTCAAGCCGCGGCCGTTGCTGCCGGGGGCAACCACCAGCGTGGCCGACGCGCCGCTCTCCTCGTATTCCTCGGCGTCGTGCATCACCAATTGCCGCGCTTTGGCCTCGAAGCGCACCGTCTTGCCGCCGTAGCGGACGCCGGCGGCGACTTCCACGCCGTTGCCCGTCTCGCCGTCGCCTTCGTCCACGCGCGCGCCGACGTCCACGAACGGCGTGAGGGCGCTGCCGCCTTCGATCACCAGGGGCAGCGACGCTTCCACCCCGATGCGCGCGCGCTGCGTGCTCACGGCGATGTCGTCCAAGGCGCGAACGCCGTCTTCCGTCTCCAGTTCGGTGGTGCCGATGTCGCCGCGCATGGCGAAGTCGAGGCCGCCGGGGCGGCCCAGTTCGAGACGCATGCCGGCCATGCCCATGGTCATGGAGACGTCGCTTGGCGCCGGTGCGGCCGAGCCTTCGCGTTCCAGCTCGGCTTCGCCGGTGCCGAAGCCGCCCATCAGCCAGGCCTGCCCTTTCCTGCCGAGAGACCACTGCACGTAGGGGTGGAACGCGGTCAGATCGGTCGTCACCGTTCCCTTGCCGGAGACGGCGCCGACGCTGTCGGCGGCTGCGCTGTAGCCGTAATCGGCTTCCGCCCGCGTGCGCGACACCGCGCCGCCAGCGACCCAGGAATCGCCGCGCCCGTCGAGGCCGAGGTAGACGCTTGCCACTTCGGCGTCGTAGCTGCCTTGATCCGGCTTGCCGGCCACGGTCTGGTAGTCGCCAGCGCCCCACAATGCCCACGACGATCGACCCCGACTGCCGCCGACGAGGGGCATCTCGAAGGCCGTGCCGCGCAGCAGCTGCGACGGCGCCAGATTCTGCACGCGTTGCGGCCAATGCACACCGGCGCGCAGCGGATCGCCAGCGTCGGCGCTGAGGCGGAACGGATCGGCGCCGGCGGTCTGCGCCGTAGCGTCGCCGTCCAACGCATGGGGCGCGAAGCGACGCCCGCCGGGGATCGCATGGGGCCCGTACTTCGACATCTCCAAGCGCGCGCCAATCGTGTTCGCGGCGCCGGCCATCAGGCTGCGACCCACCGCCGCCAGCGACTCCTTGAGCACCGCCACTTCGGCGGGAGTCGCCTGTACGGTCACCACGAAGGCCAGCGCGATGGCGCAGACCTCGTCGGCGAGGCCGCAGTCGCTGTCCGTCACCAGCACTTCCGCCCTGCCCTCCGTGCGCGGCGTGAGCACCAGCCGTCGGCCGGAGATTTCCGCCGTCACCGCATCAGGCAACGTGTTGCGCGGCGGCGCGAACTGGCCGGCGAAGTAGATGTCCAACTCGGCCAGCAATTGCCCGAGGTCGAGCACCAAGGGGGCTTGGCCAAGCGTCAGCGGCACCACCTCGAAGGCGCTTGCCACCGGCGTGCCGTCCACCTTGTGCGCGGCCTGGTCGGCAAGCGCCGTCAACGCGAGAACCGCCGGGTTGCCGTCGTCGTCGACGAGGTCGTCGCCGCGCAGCGCATCGGCGGCGATGGCGATGCCGTTCGCGTCTTCGTCGTCGCGCTGCACGCGGTAGCGGAACGTCAATGTGCGTCTGCCGTTGGAGATTTCCACCAAACCCGCCGCCTTGCTCTCTTCCCCGACGGTCAGCAGCAGCTCCTCGTCGCCGCCGGTCCGCACCGGCTCGTTGAACACGACGTCCACGTCAATGTTCTCGCCGACGCGGTAGGTGTCGCCGCGGAACGGCGTGCTGGCAATCGTGGCCGCGGTGGCTGCCGGACGGCGGGCATCCACCTTGTGCCTGGAATCGGCCGCCAAGGCAGCGAACTCCCGCCGCGCGGGATTGCCGCCAGCGTCTTGGATCGTGCCGCCGACGAGTGCGCCGGCGCCGATGCTGATGCCGTCGCCGTCGTAGTCGCCGTCCTGCACCGTGTAGCGGAAGCGCAGCTTGTCGGTGCCGCTGCCGTCCACGTATGCGGCGCGCCGCGTGTGCTCGCCGACCGAAAGCCGCAATTCAAGCTCGCTCGCCTCCACCACGTACACCGTGTCGTCGAACTCCACTTCGACGTCGATGTCTTCCCCGAGGCGGTATTTGCCGCTCCGCAGAGGTCTGGAGCCGATCTCCACGCTCTCCACTGCTGGTATGGCCCCACCGCCGCCGCCGTCGACCCGATGGTCGCGGTCCTCCGCCGTCGGCGGCAGACGGCGTTGCGTCTCGCCCCAATCGTTCCCGGCGCCGTCTTCGATCAGCCCGCCGACAAGCGCGTCGGGGGCGATGCTGATGCCGTCGTCGTCGAAGTCGCCGGTCTGCACGACGTAGGCGAACTCCAGCGTGTCGCTGCCGCTGCCGGTCACATAGCTGGCGTAGCGCGAGTGCTCGCCGACCGAGAGAACCAGCTGCAGCTCGCCGCCGGTCTCCGTGACGTACACCGATTCCGCGAACTCCACCTGGACCCTGATCTCTTCGCCGACGCCGTAGCCGCTCCTGGCAACCCTCGGTCTCGACGTGACGTCCACCGTCACCGCGACCGGTGCGATGCCGTCCACCCTGATCCGCGATTCCTGCGCGGAGACCGGATCGAATTCGCGCGCGGCCTCGTTGCCAGCCGCATCGACGATCGTGCCCCCAGACAAGGCGTCTGGGCCGATCGTCACGCCATCGGCGTCGCGGTCGTTGGCCTGCACCGTATAGCGGAACTCCAACGTGTCGCTGCCGCTCCCGTCGCCCAGTTGCGCTCGACGCAACGCGGCGCCGATTTCCAAAGCGAGCGTTGGCGAGCCGGAAGCGTAGACCGTCTCGTTGAAGGCCACCTCAACGCGAATGACCTCGCCTAGCCCGTAGTGCATTCGCGTGCCCGTGCGGCCAGTGAATCGCACTTCCTCAATCATCGGATCGCCGTCGTCGCCGAGGCTCGCGTCGACGCGCTGCTGGCTCCGCGCGGGCAACGGCGGCAACCGCCGGTCCTCCTGGGTCCATGTGTTGCCGGCCGCGTCGGTGACGGTGCCGCCGACTAGGGCGTTAGGGCCGATGCTGACGCCGTCGGGGTCGGAATCTCCGCGTCGTACGATGTAGCGGAAACGCAACGTCGACGTGCCGCTGCCGCCGATGAAGCGGGCGGCTCGGGAACGCTGGCCGATGGAAAGCACCAGCTCCAGCTGGTCGTTGTCGGATTCGGTGACCCACACCCGTTCGTTCAAGCGGACGTCGATGGCGATCGGCTCGCCGAGGCCGTATGGGCCGCGGGAACTGATCGCGAGTCCATCGCGCAACGCAGCGGGACGAACGGCGTCCACTTTGTGGTCGCCGTCGCTTCCAAGGCCGACGGTTCTGCGCACGACGTTGTTGCCGTCGGCATCCTGGATCACGCCGCCGTCCAAGGCATTGGGCGCGATGCTGATGCCGTCGTCGTCCGCGTCTCCGGCGCGCACCACGTAGCGGAACATCAGCGTCCTCGTGCCGCCCCCGCCCACGAGGGTCGCCCTGGCGTCGCGCCCGCCGATGGCGAAGACCAGCTGCGCCGACTCGTCGTCGGCGTCGACGCGCGCATGCACCGGCACGTTGAAATCCACGGCGAACCGCATCTCGTCGCCAAGGCGGTAGTTCCCATCCTGGCCCGAAGGCGGCTCTGAAAGAATGCGGACGCCAGTCGCGGCCGGCGTGACGAATCCGCCGTCCACGCGGTGGCGTGCCTGCTGCTGCACGGGAACGATGCGCGTTGGGTCGGCGAGAGAGTTCCCGGTCGCGTCTCCGACGCATCCGCCAGTACGCAAGGCGTCCGCCGCAATGCTGATGCCGTCCGCGTCTTCGTCCTGGGCGAGCACCGTGTAGCGGAAGACCAGCCGCGCGGTGCCGCTGCCGGTGACGTATTGAGCCCGCCGGTTGTTGGCGCCGATGGACAGGTCGAGCGACGGCTCGCCAGCGCCGCAAGCATTGAGGTAGACGGACTGGTCTCCGGCCGCGCTGCCGTCGGCGAAGGTTACTTCCACGACGATGGCTTCTCCACGTCCGTAGGTATTCCCCCGTGCGGGCCCGCCGACGATTTCGACGCCCTGCACCGAGGGCCCGACGCCGTCCACGTTGTGGCCGGCCGCGGTCACTGCCGCGAACGCGCGTCGCGCCGGATTGCCGGCCACGTCCTCGATGGTTCCCCCGCGCAGCGCGTTGGCGTCGATGCGCACGCCGTCGCCATCCTCGTCGCCGCCCTGGACGACATAGCGGAAGACGAGTCGTCTGGCTAGCGTTCTGACCAGCGTCGCCCGTCTCGTAAGCGGTCCCGGGCGGCGGGCGCCTGGCGTGTTGGTTCCCACAGAGAGGTGAAGCTGAGGCCGGCCTTCGACGCTGATGTCCTCGTCGAAGTTCACCTCGATTTCGATGTGGTCGCCGATGCCGTAGGTGTTGTCGGCGCCGGGGTCGGACGTCACGACGACGTCCACGACCTCGGGGCGAACGGCGTCGACGCGATGGAGGAGCTGCGGGGCCAGCATCGCCGCCGCCACGTTGACGCGGGCATTGGTCGTCGGGTACTCGAAGTGGCCGTCGACGAAGGCGCCGGCGGCAACGCTGATGCCGTCCGCGTCCTGGTCGCGGTCCTGCACGACGTAGCGGAAGGTGAAACTGCGCGCCGACACTGGCGTGCTGGTTGCCGTGGTGATGGGCGTCGATGCCTGTTCTGGGGGCGGGGCAGTGGCCAACCGCTGCGCCGTGCCGACGGTCAACCGCAACTTCAGCTCGGGGTCGTTGTGCGCCTCCACCGTCTCGTCGAAGTCGGCGCGGATGTCGATGGCGTCGCCGGCGGCGTAGTAGCCGTCGCCGGGATCGGAGGTGATTACGAATTCTTCGAATGCCGCGTAGGCGGCGTCGCCGATCAGGGCGAAGATCGCCAGCACCAGCGTGCGCAGCGACATGCGGGAGACGCGCTTGCGCTGCGCACTCCCACGGCGCAGCCTCTCCAGCGCCAGAACGCCCCTGACCATATCACCTCCCTGTGACGGCGATGGCGGCTCGCACTTGCTCGCGCCGTCCCTCGGCGCGCGCCATCCCTGACGTGCGAACGCGCCGAGAGTAGCACAGTGGCGCAACGAGATGGCAAGAACCTTCGACGGCGTGTTTTCATGCGTTCGCGCCGCGATTCCGCACGACCTCTCGCGCAGTGGCGAGGGCGGCGTGTGCCGGCGCCGGGCATCGCATATGCTTGGCGTCGATTCTTGACGCAAGAGGTTCATTCCGATGGGTTTCGCCTTGTCTTCCATGCAGCTGCGCAGCCCCGCCTTCGCCGACGGCGGCGCGATTCCGAGCAAGCACACCGGCGAGGGCGTCGATGTCTCTCCGGAACTCCACTGGAGCGACGCGCCGGCCGGCACGAAGGCATTCGCCGTCGTCTGCCACGACCCGGACGCGCCCCTGGTGACGCCCGGGCACTACGGCTACGTCCACTGGGTGCTCTACAACATCCCGGGGACGCAGACGCGGCTCGCCGAGGGCACCGACCTCCACACCCAGGGGCAAAGCGATTTCGGCAAGCCCGGCTACGGCGGGCCCATGCCGCCGGAGGGGCACGGCGTCCACCGCTACTATTTCTGGGTGCTGGCCCTCGACGCCGAGCTTGGCCTTGAAGCAGGGCTTGGGCTGTGGGAACTGCTGGAACGAATCGAACCGCACGTGGTCGGCATGAACCGACTCGTCGGCACCTACCAGCGCGGCTAGCCGCCCATCGGACCGGACGCCGCCGCGGCGTCAATGGGCGCTAGGAAGCCGCGCTGAGGCGGAAGACCGCGTCCACGGCCAAGTCGCCCTCGCAGGCCGCTTCGCCCCGCTCCACCATGTAGGCCAAGGCCGCGAAGACGCTGCGCGCCGCCGCGCCGTGCAGCCGCTTGTCCACGCCCGCGTACATCGTCGGCACCATGTCGGCGATGCGCGCGGCGCCGGAAGCGAGGCATTCGCGTATCTGGTCTTCGCGCTCGCGGCGATGGGCGACGAAGGCGCGCACGTGCGGCTTCGGATCGACGATGGACGGCCCGTGGGTGGGCCAGTAGACCGCGTCGTCGCGCTGCAGGAGCTTCTCCAGGCTCGCCATGTAGTTCTTCATGTCGCCGTCCGGGGGCGAGACGACGCTGGTCGACCAGCCCATCACATGGTCGCCGCTGAAGAGCGCGTTCTCTTCGCGCAGCGCGAAGCACAGGTGGTTCGACGTGTGGCCCGGCGTGTAGACGCACTCCACCGACCAGCCGTCGCCCTGCACGGTTTCGCCGTCGCGCAAGCGAACGTCGGGCGCGAAATCCATGTCGCCGCCCTCCTCCACCTGCACGCCCTGTTCGATCTTGCCGGCGCCGTGCCGCCCGTAGCCGTAGGTCGGGGCGTCGGAGTGTTCGGCGAGCAGCCGGCAGCCCGGCGAATGGTCCATGTGGGTGTGGGTGACCAGCATATGGGTGATGGTCTCGCCGGCGGTGGCGCGAAGGATGGCCTCGATGTGCGCCTCGTCCGGCGGCCCTGGGTCGATGACCGCCACCTCGCCGCGCCCGACGATGTAGGTGCCGGTGCCGTAGAGCGTGAAGGGCCCTGGGTTGCGGGCGACCACGCGCCGAATCAGCGGCGATACCGCCGCCACCGCGCCGTACTCGAACGCGAGCTCGCGCCTGAAGGGAATCGCTGCCACAGGGCATCTCCACCAACGCTACGCCGGCGAGTATACGGGGCGCGAAGTCGATCCGACCGCTGCCCTTGATGGTCGCGGGCTTTAGGCTCCCGCCCACACCCAGCCTGGCGCACGATTCAAGTTGGCGAACGCCAACAGCGGCTCTTTCAACAAGCGTTTCCAAGTTAGCGCCCACAAACTTGAAGGCTGCTCATGTTTGCTTGCAGCGGTCGTTGCGCCCTCTGAGGTCGCGCTTTGGCTACTGCCGGCCTGCTTCCTCGACTTCCGTCTGCCACCGTTCGCGCATTTCGCGCCAGCGTCCGATGCCGGGGGTGACGGTAAGGGCGAGGTCGAGATACAGCAGCCCCTCTTCCACCAGGCCGGCGTCGCGCGCTTCCACGGCGGCTCGCGCCAGCCGCGTCGCGGCCACCGAAAGCAGACGGATCGCATCGGCGTTGTCCGGGTCGAGGCGCAGCGCTTCGCGCAGATGCGCCACGACGTTGTCCTCCCGCGACGGGCCGGTGATGTAGCCCTGCTCGTAGAGCGCCTCGGCCTGGGCAAGATGCCCCGCCAGGGCGTCGATGCGGTCGAGTTCGGCGCCGATGCGCGCCTGCATCTCGGCGACCGGGTCGTCGCCCAGCGCGGCTGCCGCGGCGCGGTCCGCCATGCTGCGGGCGGCGTCGATGTCGCCCCGCTCCAGCAGGTCGCGGAAGTCGGCGAGGACCTGCGCGGACACTTCCGCGAGGCCCTGGATGGCCACCGCGTCGTCGGGCTTGGTGGCGAGCACGCGGCGGTACGTCTCGGCGGCGTTGGCGTTGGGCGGCGCGATGAGGTCGCCGACCTGCCGCAGCGCCGCGGCCTGCTGCAGCAGTGCGTTGATCTCCGCCTGCACCGCTTCCGCCTCCGAGAGGGTGCGGCGCACCGAGGCCACGCCGTCGAACTCGGCCATGGCCGCGACCGCGCGCTCGAAACTCTCCATGGCCGCCGCCACGTCGCGATTGCGCGCGTCGCGCTCCGCCAAGGCGCCGTAGTGGATGGCGATGTCCTGCAAGGCGGATTGCGCCTCGGCATTTCCCGGACGCAAACGCAGCACCTCCTTGTAGGCCACGATGGCCGTCTCCACGGAAGGCACGTCGTCCAGCCCCGAACGCGCCAGCAAACGCTGCATGTTCGCCAGCAGGCGCTCGGAGTGGCGCAAGTCGTCCAAGCGGTCGAGGAGCGGCGGGATGTCCTGGTCGTCCGGCGCCACTGCCGCCAGTTCGTCGAGTTTCGCCGTCGCGACGTCCGCATCGCCCGAGTCCAGCGCCGCCGCGGCATCGCCTTTCCACTGTTCCAGCGCCGCCAGAACCGCGTTCGCGGCGCCGCCATGCCCAGCGTCGCGTGCCAGCACTTGGCGATACGCCGCCACGATCACGCCAAGGCTCTGGTTGGGGTCGAGGCGCAGCGCCTCCGCTTCGGCCCAGGCGCTGGTGACATCGGGATGCTCGGCCAGCCCGGCCAGTGCCAGCGCCCGCGTCAAGCCGCCCGGCCGGGTGGCCAGATAGCCGCCGCCGAGCATGGCGACCGCCAGCAGACCGCCGAGCACAAGCGCCGCCAAGCGGCGTCCGCGTAGTCTGGCTCGCGGCGTTCCGGCAGCGTCGTCCAGCTGCTGCAAGTCGCCAATCGCGGCTTCGATTTCGCCCGCTCCTACGGCTTCCACGCGCACGACCGCATCCGGCACGGCGCCGTCCAAGCGCACCGCGTCCAGCGCGGCGACGATCTCGCCAGCCGTCTGGAAACGCTCCGCCGGGTCGGGCGAAAGGAACCGGCGCATGATCTCCTGAAAGACGCCGAGCGCGGCCGGCAACGGTTGCCACGGCAAGCGCGAGGCGGCGTCGCGCATCGCGTCGCCGCTGCCGAAAGGCATTCGGCCAGTGAGCGCGGCGTAGAACACCACGCCGAGACTGAAGAAATCCGAGCGGCCGTCGAGCGCGGCGCCGCGCACCTGCTCCGGGCTGGCATAGGGCGGCGTGGCGAGACGCGGCCCATCGCCCTCCCCTGCCCGGCCGGCAAGCGCCGTGGCGATGCCGAAGTCCGCGAGCAGCGCCGTGCCCTGGGCATTGAAGAGGATGTTCTCCGGCTTTACGTCGCCGTGAACCACGCCCTTGCCGTGCGCGTAGTCCAAGGCGAAGGCGATCTCCTTGACCACCCTCAGCACGTTCTGCATGTGCAGGCCGCCGCGCAGGTTCGAGTTCAGATCGCCGCCGCGCAGATATTCCATCGCCAAGTACGGGGTTTCGCCGTCGAGACCGGCGTCGAAGACGCGCACGATGTTCGGATGGTCGAGACGCTTGACGAGCGCAGCTTCGCGCTCGAAGCGCCGTCGCGCCTCCGGGGACGCCGCGGCGTCGGGCGACAGGAGCTTGATGGCGACGAGGCGCGGATGCGCCTGCTGCACGGCGAGGTACACCCGCGCCGACGCGCCGGCGCCGATCAGGCGTTGGATTCTGTAGCCTGGAATCTCCGGCAGCGGCAAACCAACCGCCGCCAGCGACGTTGCGCCGTCATGCATCGCGGACATGGAGGGCGCGACCTTGCGCGGCAGACCTCATCGGTTCGCCGGCGGCACCCCCGCCGGCGCTGGTGCAAGGCCGAGCGAACGCACTTCGCCGCGCACCAGATTGCCGAGAATGAACTGTCCGTCCAGGACATACGCCAGACCGTCCAACCGCACCGCCGTGCCGTCGCCGTGCGCCAGACCGTTGATGCAGCCGTCGCCGTCGTACATCCAGGGCAGTTCGCCGATGGTCAGGGCGCAGCGTTCGACCGCAGCCACCGCGCGCGCCGCCACCAACTCGCCGGCGTCCCAGATCTCGAACAGGCGTTCGCCTTCGGCGGTGTCCTTGACGCCCGGCCCGTGCTGCCGATCGTAGGCGAACATGCCGCGGTAGCGCGTGCCGTCGCGCCATGCGAGGTGGCCGACGCCATGGCGTAGATCGTCCACGAAGGCGCCGCGGTAGAGATTGCCGTTCTTCCACGCGAGTTCCCCGAAGCCCTGGCGCAGCCCGCGCGCGAACTCGCCGGCGTAGACGCGGTCGTCGGCATGGCGGTAGACGCCTTGGCCGTGGGGATCGCCGGCCAGGAATCCGCCTTCGTAGCGGTCGCCGTCGCGCCATTGATAGACGCCTTGGCCGGTGCGCGCGCCGGCCACGAAGTCGCCGTCGTAGACATCGCCGTTGCGCCAGGTCATGACGCCCTTGCCGTGCATGGCGTCGTCGCGGAAGCCGCCGCGGTAGACGTCGCCGTCGGGCGTGCGCAGCTCGCCCTCGCCTTGGCGAACGCCGTTCTCGAACGCGCCGTCGTAGACCTCCCCGGCCGGCGTGACGAGCACGCCCCGGCCATGCATCCGCCCGCGCCGGAACTCCCCTTCGTAGCGGTAGCCGCCTCCCCAGGCGAGCGTTCCAACGCCTTCTCGGTAGCCATCCACGGTATCGCCCACGTAGACGCCAGCGTCGACTGCGGGAGACTGCGCTTCGGCCAGTCCCTGCGCGGAACCGGCCAAGGCAACCATGAAGGCGGCCCGCACGGCCCATGCCCGTGCGCTTGTTCCACGCTGTGCAACCGAGGCGCGCATCCGCTGCTCTCCAACGCCGAAAGACAGTGTACGCTAAGGCCGTCGCAGCCATTCGGAGGCGTTCGCCATCCGCATCGAGGCAAGCGGCGCCACGCTGGGCGCCGTCGTCACCGACATCGCCTTGGCAACGCTCGACGACGCGGGTTTCCACGCCGTCGAGGAAGCATGGCACCGCCACGCCGTGCTGGTGTTCCCGAAGCAGCACTTGAGCGACGCCGACCACATCGCCTTCACGCGCCGCTTCGGGCGCTTGGAGCGCGGCTTGACGCGCCGCGCAAGCGATGGCCGCGCGCGCGGCGTCGGCCTTGGGCGCATGTCCAACGTCGCCAAGGACGGCAGCGTAGTGGACGAAGAACACATTCAGGCGCGCTTCCAGCGCGGCAACCGCGAGTGGCATTCGGACAGCTCGTACAAGCGCGTCGGCGCCAAGGCGTCGATCCTTGCCGCGCACGTGGTGCCGGAGGAAGGCGGCGAGACCGAGTGGGCAGACATGCGCGCCGCCTGGGAAGCGCTCGACCCCGAGCGCCAAGCGTGGCTGGCGGACAAGACCGCGGTACACAGCTACCGGTTCAGCCACGCCTGGCACGGCGGCCTGGAAATCCTCGGCAAGGAGGACCTCGACGGCTTGCCGCCGGTGCAGCATCCGCTGCTGCGCATCCACCCGGCCACCGGCCGCAAGAGCCTTTTCGTCGGCCGCCACGCGAGCCACATTCTCGGCGAAGACGAGGCAGCCTCGCGCCAGCTGCTGCGCGACCTCACCAAGGAAGCCTGCCAGCCGCCCCGCACCTGGGGACACCGCTGGCAACCCGGCGACATCGCCATCTGGGACAACCGCTGCGTCCTCCACCGGGGCCGCCCGTGGCCGGCCGGCCAGGCACGGGTGATGGCCCGCTCCACCGTGGCCGGCGACGACGCCGACAACGAATGGGCCGTTCCTTCAGACACCGGAGTCACTTGAAATGGCGACTTTGACCGAGGCAATCGCGTTGCTCGAAGCCGGCGACTGGCAGGCCGCCCATGCCATCGTGCAGAAGGACTCGTCCTCCCACGGCAGCTGGGCGCACGGCATCGTCCACATGATGGAAGGCGACCTGGGCAACGCCGACTACTGGTATCGGCGCGCCAATCGCACACGGCCAGGCACGGACGCCATCGGCGCGGAGATCGCGGCCTTGAAGGCGGACATCTCGAACTGAAGCGTCGGCGCGGCGCTCGCCGACGGATACGCTGAGGATCGGGAGTGGTGGAGCCAGCCGGGATCGAACCGGCGACCTCTACAATGCCATTGTAGCGCTCTCCCAGCTGAGCTATGGCCCCCACGGATCGGCGGCTTCGCGCCGACAGACGATGCCAACAATAGACGGTGCGCGACGTTGGATCAACACCTTGGCGCAGGGCGTGAAGCACAACCCTTACAGACTGCGGTAGTCCTTCTCCAAGCGCCGCGCTTCCTTCTTCGAGATGCCGCCGAGGGCCGTGAGTGCGCTGCGCAGCCGCGCCCGCACGAGGTCGCGGCCGAGGTAGGCCATTGAGTCGAAGAGCGGCAGCGCCACTGTTCGCCCGGCGATGGCGATGAACAGCGGGCGGACGAGGTCGCGCAGCTTCGCCTCCATCGACGTCGCGAGCGCTTGCATGGCATCGCGCAGTTCGGCGCGTTGCCAATCCGCGACTTCCTCGAGGCGCAGCGCCGCATGATGGAGCATGCGCTTGCATTCGTCGACGTCGGTGCCCGCGCCGGCGAAATCCTCCTCGGCGATGGGCGCTCTGTCGCCGAGCAGATAATCGACCTGGCCCAAGAGATCGCTCAAGCGCTCGGTGCGTGTTTGCAGCAGCGGCGCGAGGGGTGCGAGGGCGTCGCGGTTGAGCGCCCAGGCGGCCACACGGTCCATGAAGGCGTCGGCGTTCAAGGCGCGGATGTGCTGGCCGTTCAGCCAGCCGAGCTTGGCGAGGTCGAACACCGGCCCGCGCACGGAGAGGCGGTCGCTGTCGAAATGCGCGGTCATCTCGGCGACGCTGAAGATCTCGCGCTCGTCCGGCATCGACCATCCCATCAGCGCCAGATAGTTCAGCAGCGCTTCCGGCAGGTAGCCGGCGCGCTGGAAATAGCCGAGGCCGACGGGATTGCGGCGCTTGGAGAGCTTGCTGCCGTCCGGGTTGCGCAGCAGCGACAGGTGGTAGTGGGCTGGCATCTCCCAGCCGAAGGCATCGTAGAGCAGCCAGTGCTTCGGCATCGAGCTGATCCATTCTTCGCCCCGCAGCACGTGGCTGATGCGCATCAGGTGGTCGTCCACGACCACCGCGAGGTGGTAGGTGGGAAAGCCGTCGGCCTTCATCAGCACCTGCATGTCCACCTGCCGCCAGGGGATTTCGATGCTGCCGCGCAGGCCGTCCTCGAAGCGGCAGGCACCCTCGTTCGGCACCGCCAAGCGCAGCACGTGCGGCTCGCCCGCCTCGATGCGCTGCCGTACCTCGGCCTTCCCAAGACCCAGGCAAAGGCCGTCGTAGCGCGGCGTTTCGCCGGCCGCCTGCTGCGCCCGCCTCACTTCGGCCAAGCGCTCGGGCGAGCAGAAGCAGGGAAACGCCCTGCCCTTCTCCTGCAGCAGTTCGGCATGGCGGCGGTAGACAGCCCGCCGCTCGCTCTGGCGATAGGGCCCGAAGTCGCCGCCGACGTCCGGCCCTTCGTCCCAGTCGAGGCCTGCCCAGCGCAGCGCATCGAAGATGGCCGCCTCTGCCGCCGCACTGCTGCGGGCACGGTCCGTGTCTTCGATGCGCAGCACGAAGCGCCCGCCCCGGCTCTTGGCGAAGACGCGGTTGAAGAGCGCCATGTAGGCCGTGCCGACGTGGGGATCTCCCGTCGGACTGGGCGCGACGCGGGTGCGGATCGCAGTCATGCCTTCAAGTGTAGCGGAGCGAGCGTTCTTTCTGGCTGCTGGGCAAGGACCGACAAGACCGGCACAAGGGGTGCTTCCGAGCGCTTTCGCGGGTACTCTACGCACTGTCGGCGTCCCGTCGGCTCACAACACCGACGCATAGACGCATGTTGCGGTCCGCGGCGGCCTAGGCAGAGGGATGACCTAGCGGGAGGTTCCGATTGATACGCGTACGCTGTGCTCAACATCCGGCCGTCTTGCAGGCGGACGCATGTCGTGGTGGGTCGCTGCTGGCGGAGGACAACCATGACGCGATCATCTAATTCTGGTTCCCGCTCGCGGATCCGTCGCATGATGCGGCTGGTCGGCTACAACGTCTTGATCGCGGCGGTTCTGCTGATCCCGATCGAGATCGGGTTGCGCCTCTTCGGTTCGGAGTTCGTCCTGACCCCGCCCCGGGTCGAGTTCGGCTTCCCAAACCCGATTCAAGGGACGAGGCAGTTCCTTGTCGACGACGACTTGCTCTGGGTGCCACACCAATACGCGGACCAAGTGGCGGCCGCCGCAGATTGGCGTCCTTCGATAGTCTTCATGGGCGACTCTTGCACTGAAGGGACATCTGTGGACGGACGGTATAGCGACGAATTGCGCGCTCTCGTCGCAGCGCGCAATCCAAGCGCCCCGTTGTCTTTCGTGAACGTCGGCGTATCGGGGTGGAGTTCCTGGTCCGGCTTGCGGCAACTGCAGCGGGATGTCTTGCCCATGAGGCCGAAAGCCATCACGATCTATTTTGGATGGAACGACCACTGGGACAACTTTGGTCTCGATGACGAGGACATACCCAGGTTGCTCAAGGAGCCTTCGATGTTTCGGACTGTCCAGCTCGCCGAACGGGCTGCCTTGGCCTCGAAGCGGATCTTCGGCACCAGCATGTATCGGGTTCCTTTGGCCGATTTCCGCGCCAACCTTCGCAGCATGGTCCGCATCGCCCGGGCCAACGGTATCGTTCCTGTCCTGCTCACCGCCCCAGTTCGCATCGACGCGGACGAGAACCAGCCTACTTGGCCGAGCATTGGCTGAAAAACCTTGACGATCTGGTGCCGCTGCATCGGCGATACGTCCAAGCCGTACGGGATGTGGCGGCGGAGGAAAACGCTCCGCTCGTTGACCTTTATTGGGAGTTCAACCAACTGCCAGAGCGCGAACTGAAACGGTTCTTCAAAGGTGACGGCATTCACTCGACGCCGGCGGGCTACCGGAAAGTAGCCGAACTGATCGACCGCCTTTTTTTGCGGATGAACTTGTACCAGCAGATAATCGAGGGGGAGCCGCTTGAAGAACGCCTTCAGAAGAGACTGGACAGCGCGCGGCTCGTGACCAGTGGCCGCTTTGACGTCTGGCTCCACGGCAACCGGCTGCTCTACTATGTCAAGGATCACTGCGACGACCGCGAGGATCCGTTCTTTTTGCACATTGTGCCAGTCGATCCGAACGACCTTCCCGAGCACCGCAGGAAGCACGGGTACGACAACCGCGATTTCGATTTCTCGCACATACGGTTGGACTTCATGCCGCGCTGCGTGGCCGTGCAGCTGCTTCCCGAACATGCTGTCGCTGCTGTCCGAACCGGGCAGTACAACCTAACGAAGCGGTCATGGGAGGTCGAGTTCCATCCCGCGACAGGCGCGGATGGCGCGAATTGACGCGACAGCGCGGCGTCAAGCCAGTGGTAGGATACGCGGATGCCACTCTCTCCCCCACCGGAAGCCCCGGCACCGCGCCTGCTGCACAACTGGCAAGGGCTGTTCGGCAGCGCCGGCAGCCTTGCCACGGCGCGGATGGCGGCGTCGGCGCAGCATCTCGTCGTCTACGTCGCCGCGAGCACGGAGGGGGCGTACCGTGTGCGCAACGAGATCCGCTTCTTCGCCGGGGCGGACCTGCCGGTGTTCACGTTCCCAGACTGGGAAATCCTGCCCTACGACGACTTCTCCGCGCACCAGGACATCGTATCGGAACGCCTGGCGACGCTCTTCGCGCTGCCGAAGGCCACGCGCGGCGTCTTGGTGGTGCCGGCGGCTACGCTGCTGCAGCGCCTGGCGCCGACGCGCTTCGTGCAGAGCCAGTCGCTGCTGCTCGAAGTCGGGCAGAAGCTCGACCTCGCCGCCGAGCGCGATCGCCTGGTCTCGGCGGGCTACCGCGCAGCCGACACGGTTTCCGAACGCGGCGAGTTCGCCGTGCGCGGCTCGCTCCTGGACGTCTTTCCGATGGGCGCCGCCAATCCGGTGCGCGTCGACTTGTTCGACGACGAAATCGACACGCTGCGCCTGTTCGACGCCGACACCCAGCGCACCCACGCCGAAACCGCGCAGGTGCGCATCCTGCCAGCGCGGGAAATCCCCATGGACGCCGCCGGAATCGCCGGCTTCCGCGACGCTTGGCACCGCGCCTTCGACGCCGACGTCCGCAAGTGCGGCATCTACCAGGACGTAAGCGCCGGCATCGTCCCCCAGGGCATCGAGTACTACCTGCCGCTCTTCTTCGGCCACGGGGCGCCCGGCGCCGACTCGCCAAGCACGGCGACGCTGTTCGACTACCTCCCGCAAGGCACGGTGTTCGTGCTCGAAGCCGACGCGGCCGGTGCGGCCAAGCAGCACTTGGACGACGTGGCGGAGCGCTACGAGAATCTGCGCCACGATCCAGAGCGGCCGATCCTGCCGCCGCGCAGCTTGTTCTTGACCCCGGCCGACTTGGACGCGCAGCTGAAGGAACACGGGCGAGCGAGGCTGGACCCGCACGGGCAGCAGCATCGGCACCGGGTCGGCTTCGGCGGCCGGGAGCTGCCGGACGTCGCCGCCAACCACCGCGCCTCCGATCCGGCGGCGCGCCTGCGCGCCTTCGTCGCCAACACGAGCGCGCGGGTGCTGCTCACCGCGGAGACCGCCGGCCGCCGCGTCCACTTGAACGACTTCCTGCTCCGCGAGGGCATTCGCGCCCACGACATCGACAGCTTTGCCGCCTTCGAGGAGGCCAGCGGCGACGCGGTGACGGTGGCCATCGCGCCCATCGAGCGCGGCCACTGGCTTGGGGATCATGCGCTCGTCACCGAGACGGAAATCTTCGGACACCGCAGCGAGGCAGCTGTCGAGCGCGCCAAACGGCGCGCCGTCGATCCCGACCTCGTGGTCAAGAACCTCGTCGAACTCAACGTGGGGTCGCCGGTGGTGCACATCGACCACGGCGTCGGCCGCTACCGCGGGCTGGAGACGCTCACCATCGACGGCCATCCGATGGAGTTTCTCGCCATCGAATACGCCGAGGAGGCGAAGCTCTACGTGCCGGTCACGGCGCTGCACCTGGTCTCGCGCTACGTCGGCGCGGACGAAGATACGGCGCCCCTGCATCGGCTCGGCTCCGATCAGTGGGCAAAGGCCAAGCGCCGCGCCGCGGAGAAGGCGCGCGACGCCGCCGCCGAGCTGCTCGACGTCTACGCCCGCCGCAAAGCCGCGAACGGCTTCGCCTTCGCGCCGCCGGACGACGACTACCGGCGCTTCGTCGAGCAGTTCCCGTTCGAGGCGACGCCGGACCAGGAAGCGGCCATCGACACGGTGATCGAGGATCTCACGCGCACGGAAGCGACCGACCGCCTGATCTGCGGCGACGTGGGCTTCGGCAAGACCGAGGTGGCGATGCGCGCCGCGTTCCTCGCCGTCGCAAGCGGCCGCCAGGTGGCCGTGCTCGCGCCGACCACCCTGCTGGCGCAGCAACACTTCGAGACCTTTTCCGACCGCTTCGCCGACTGGCCGGTGACCATCGACGCGGTGTCCCGGCTGCGCACCGAGGGCGACATGCGCGCCATCGCCTCGCGCTTGCGCGAAGGGCGCATCGACATCCTCGTCGGCACCCACCGTCTGCTCGCCAAGTCGATCGCGTTCAACGACTTGGGGCTGGTGGTGATCGACGAAGAGCACCGCTTCGGCGTGCGCCAGAAGGAACAGTTGAAGAACCTGCGCGCCCACGTGGACGTGCTCGCGCTGACCGCCACGCCGATACCGCGCACCCTCAATCTCTCTCTCTCCGGCCTGCGCGACCTCTCGGTGATCGCCACCGCGCCGGCGAAGCGCCTTTCCATCAAGACCTTCGTGACGGAGAAGCGGCGCGGTCTGATCGCCGAGGCCATCGCCCGCGAGCTGGCGCGCGGCGGGCAGGTGTTCTACGTGTACAACGAAGTGCGGAGCATCGACCGCGCCGCCGACGAAATCGCCGAGCTGGCCCCCCAGGCGCGCATCGGCGTCGGCCACGGGCAGATGCCGAAACGCCAGCTCGAGCAGGTGATGACGGACTTCTACCAGCGCCGCAGCAACGTGCTGGTGTGTACGACCATCATCGAGAGCGGCATCGACATTCCGAATGCCAACACCATGCTCATCGACCGCGCCGACAAGTTCGGCCTGGCGCAGCTGCATCAGCTGCGGGGCCGCGTCGGGCGCTCCCACCGCCAGGCCTACGCCTACCTGATGACGCCGCATCCGAAGGCGCTCACCGACGACGCCCGCAAGCGCCTCGACGCCGTGCAGGCGGCCGGCGAACTCGGCATCGGCTTCACGCTGGCGACCCACGACCTGGAGATTCGCGGCGCCGGCGAGCTCCTGGGCGACGAACAATCCGGGCAGATCGCCACCATCGGCTTCACGCTCTACATGGAAATGCTCGAACGCGCCGTGGCGGCGATCAAGGCCGGGCGCACGCCGCATTTGGACGAGCCGCTGCAGACCAGCCACGACGTGAACCTGCACGTGCCGGCGCTGATCCCCGAGGACTACCTGCCGGACGTCCACGCCCGGCTCATCATGTACAAGCGCATCGCCAATGCGCCGGACCGGCCGGCCCTGGACGATCTGCGCGTGGAGATGATCGACCGCTTCGGCCTGTTGCCGCCGCCGCTGCAGAACCTCTTCCGCGCCACCGCGGTGAAGATCGCCGCGCTCGGCCTCGGCATCGACCGCGTGGACATCGGCGCCAACGGCGGGCGCATCGAGTTCGCGCCGCACACCAAAGTGTCGCCCTTGGCCTTGGTGAAGCTGATGCAGCAGGCGCCGAACACCTATCGCCTGCGCGACTCGGCGGCGGACGCCCAGCGCAAGACGCGCTTGCTGATGACGGTGGAGACGGAAAACCCGCCGGCGCGCTTCCAGTTCGTCGAGGAACTGCTGCGGAAGCTGGAGGCGGACAGCGCCGGCGAAGCCGTGCCGGCGGCGAGCCAGGTCGGCTGACGTTTCGCCCCGGCCTGTCGCCGATGACGCCGGATGGAAGCAGCGGGAGCACGTCCCCTTCCCGCCCGGGCATCGGCCCGGTCTGCGTTTGCCGCGGCACCGTTCGCGGCGCTCTAGCGAGCGCACTGCTTGCCGTCGCGCTCTCTTCGTCCGGCACCGAAGCGCCGACTCCCGACGACTACCTCCAGCACCGCTGGCATCGCATCGAGATGGTGGTCTTCGAGCGGCAGGTGCAGTGGCCGGCGGCCCGCCCTCGGCAGCTCGATCCGATGCGTCTGCCGCTGCGCGCTTTTCCGCTTGCCGGCGGCGGTTTTGCGAGCGAAGGGCTTGCCGTGGGCAGTGCGCCGCATCGCGCCACGGACGAGTTGCCGCTGCTGATCTCCAACATGCCGCCGCCGCTTTGGTTCACCGGCAAATGCGCGACGGTGGCCGCCCTTCCCGCCGGCGCCTTCGATCCCTGCGTCGAAGTCGTGGACCTAGAGGCGCGCTTCCCAGACGATCCCCTCGCGGTGTGGGACATCGACCGACCGCCCCGCGAGATCGCGCCGCCCGAACTCGACGACCACGCCGTGGCCCTGCAAGCCCTCGTCGCCGGCTTCAAGGCGCACGAAGACGACCTGCTTGCGAGCAGCTACCGCTGGCAGCCGACGGCGCCGTCGCTCGAACGTCTGCTGCCGCGCCTGCGCAGCGCCTTCCGCGTGGTGGTCGTCGGTTCATGGCACCAGCCGCTGCCGCCCCGAAACGCGCCGCAGCCGCTCCTCGTGCAGGTCGGCGTTCCAGACGCCGACAACAGATTCGCCATCGAAGGCTGGTTGAGCGTCGTGGCGGGCCGCTATGCGCACATCGACTACGAGCTCCAATACCGCCTGCCCACCGGCGGCATTGCGCTGCTCGCCGAGGGCCGCCGGATGCGCAACGGCGAGGAACACTATTTCGACCATCCCGTGACCGGCATCCTCGCCCGCGTCGACGAGCTGGACACGCCGCCGCATCTGCTGGCCTTGATCGACGCCTATGCGGCCTTGGCCGAACCATGACGTCGGCCGCTGTCGAAGGATCGCCGGGACAACGCGCCGCGAGCGGCTGGGCCGCCCTGTCCAAGCGCTTCCTGGCCGACTACCGGGTGCCTATTTGCGCGACGCTGATGATCGTCGCCCTCGTCGCTGCGTTCTCGCTCCCCTCCCAGAGCGCCGCCAGCATCACCACCTACCTGCTCGCCGCCTACGTCCTGCTCGGCGCGGCGCGCTGGCGGGGGCTGTTTCTCGATTGGGGATTCCTGGCCGTCGTCGCGCTCCTCATCTACATTCCACTCACCAGCGCGTGGTCCACGCCCTTCGACGCCCGCGGCGCCTTCAGCCAAGCCATCCGCGCCGTGCTGGTGTTCGCCTTCGTCGTCTCCTTCGCCGAGTGCATGCAGGTGGACTGGTTCCGCCGCCGCATGACGCTCGCCGTGGCAACCGCAGCTGCCCTCGCCGCGCTTGCCGCGCTGTGCGTGTTCTTCATCGCTCCGCCGCTGGATGCGCGGCTGAACGGCCTCGGCCAGTTGGACACCCACGTGATGGCCGGCATGGTCTACGCCATGGCCGTTCTCTGCGGCGTCTCGTGGCTCCTCGACGCCTGGCGCGACGCACGGCCCATCGTCCGCTGGGCGACTGGGGCCGGAATCGCGGTGTTGATGCTTGCCGTGTGCCTCACCGCGTCGAGAACGGCGATGGCCGGCGGCGCATTCGCGCTGGCCTGCCTGCTGCTCGCGCACCGCGCGCCGACCGCCGGGAGATTCCTTGCCCGTGCCGCTCTTGTCGCAGCGTGTCTCGTCGCTGCCGTACTTGTCGTCTACGTCGCCGTGCCCGGCGGCGACGCGCTGGTGCTGCCCCGGGGCGACAGCTTCCGCTTGGACATCTGGTCGCGCTATGTGGCGCAGATCGCCACGGACGGGCCTTGGTTCGGGCTCGGCGTGCTGACGGACGACGCCACCGAAGTGCCCGGTTCGCCGGTGCTGCATCCGCACAATCTGTACCTGTCCGTCGCCCGTCAAGGCGGGTTGCTCGGCCTGGGCCTGATGCTGCTCGTCGTCGCCGCCACCTTGAACGCCTTGCTGCGCCACTATGCCCGCCCAGAAGCCAAGCTGGGCCTCGCGATTTGCGCCCTCGCCCTACCCGGCTACCTGCTCGACGGCTACGAACTGGTGGACAAGATCGGCTGGACTTGGCTCTTGTTCTGGCTACCGGTGGCCATCGGCATCGCCCTGCGCTGCCGCCCCGCACTCGACGACGCGGCGCGCTTCGGCGCTGGCATGGCTGACAGCGACCACATGGCGCTTCGATAGGCCGAAGGCAGATTCACGCGATCTGCTCCCTCGGCTCGAGACATTCGGGCTCTTCCGGCCGCTCGAAAAGCGCAGCGTAGCGCTCGTTGGGGTCAATTGTGCCAACGCCGGTGTACCGGCGAGGCATTTCGCACGTCCCGCCGGGACGATTTCCCACGTCCGGCCGGGGCGAAGTCTGCGGCCACAAAGCGGCGATTTCCTACATCCGGCCGGGGCAATGGCTTACATCACCGTGCTCGGCGGCGCGGTAGCGTACCCATCATGAACAACGCGCCCCCACCGCCGCCCAGCGACCCGATCTACAAGCGCCTCTACGCCTTCGCCCGCATGGTCGAGGATCTGCTGCGCAGCCTCTTCGGCGCCGATCTCGACGCCGACTACCGCACGCTCCAGAAGCTCCCCGCCGAGTACGTCGGCGAAGCCCTTCAGCAACGGCGCGGCGACACCGCGTGGCGGCTGCGCGCACGCGGCGCCGACGGCTGGCTGCACGTGCTGGTGATGCTCGAATTCCAGAGCACCACCGACGCGGCCATGGCGCTGCGGGTGATGGAGTACACGGCGCTGCTCTACGGCGAACTGCTGCGCCACGGCAGGGCCAGGCCCGGCGCGCTGCCGCCCGTGCTGCCGGTGGTGCTGTACAACGGCGACGCGCCGTGGAGTCCGACGACCGAGATGCGCGACCTGATCGCCAGGCCGTCGCCGCTGCTGGCGCCGTACCAGCCGTCGCAGCGCCACTTCGTGCTTGACCAGCGCCGCGCGCAGGCGGAAGATTTCAAGCTGCACGAGCTGACGTGGACGGTGGCGCAGCTGGAGCAGAGCAGTTCCGCGGCGGACTTGGCGCGGATGGGGCGGCGGCTGACGAGGCTCCTGGCCGGCGCCGGCGAGGTCGAGCTGAGGCGGACGTTCGCGCACTGGCTGTGGGCGCTGGGGCGGTCGCTCGTCGGAAGTGGGCCGGCACCGGCGCCGCCCGAAGACGTGAACTTGGAGGACATGGCGATGAGTTTGGTGGATCGCGTGGCGGAGTGGCGGAAGCCGTACATCGAGCAAGGCATCGAGCAAGGCATCCAGCGGGGCATGGAGCATGAGCGCCAATTGCTGCGCCGCTTGGCGGCGGCGCGCTTCGACTCGGCCACGGCCGAGCGTCTGGCCGTGGCCATCGGGACGGAGTCGGATCCGCAGCGCTTGGAAGAGGTAGGCGAGGCGATTGTGCGTTGCGCGACGGGCGGCGAACTGCTGCGGAAAATCGGCAGGCGCCGCTGATTCGCCGCGTCGCGCGTGCCCTGCCGTGCAGCCTTGTCGCTGCACTCGGCACGGCCGGCAGCCCTCAGCCGGGGCCACGCGGCAAGGCTCAGGCCTTCTCGTTATGGTGCGCCACGAGCGGTGGAGCGCTGCGGGAGTCGAAGATGGCGTCGGTCGGAGCCTTCGGTGGTACTTGCCCCCGTTATCGGCCCGCTGCCAACGTGAACAGTGTGTTCAGCGCTTGATTGCTGAACGTCTGAATGACCTTCTCACCGGCGGGATCGGGCCACCACCGCGACAGCTTGCTGTTCCAATCCGCCGCGCCTCAGCCCAAGCAGACAGGCGGCTTGGGCTTTCGGGCAGAGGCACGCCATCGCCGCCATTCCGCCAGCAGCCCTTGCACCAGCAGTTGACTGGGCGTGAACAGATGATGCCAATGCGTCCAGCCGCCCTCGCGCATGGGCCGCGTCGCCACCGCTGAACAGCACTCGGCGCTTACATCGGGAGGTTTACAGCGATCGGGAGAACATCGGGATGCCGTTCGCCTACCAAGGGTCGGAGCTGATCGGCGAGATACTTCTCTACGCCATCCTGATACAGAGGGGAAACCGCGGCCCAAGTGACGTACAACGTGCCATGAACGCCGAACTGCTGCACTTCCCTGTTGGTTCTGTGGAACTCAAGGCGATCTCTGATAGAGCCCTGACCGACGTAAACGGGCGATGTGCCGTCATGCCGGGCGACCCAGATGACATAGACACCTTCGCCCGATACGGTCCCCAAGTCTAGGTTGTTCAGAGCGCACCAGACATTCCCAACACATTTGACCCAGCTCAACTGCATCATGGTTCCTCCTTAGCCGTGAACGCACCCGTCAGATGCCGGGGCCCCTCCAAAGTCGCCGCAACGGTGCCCCAACCCATGTCGTTGGCGTTACGCCGTTTGTTCATCCGTACAGTACAACGAAGAGATACAACTGTCCACCCCAAGCCGGCGTGCTTATAGGGAGCGGTGGGGCCATGTGGCGCATTCACGCCGCACCCACGAAGGGCAGCAGCGCGTGCCGGAGCTCGATGCCGTGCCATTCCACTTGTGCGTGGTGACGAAGCGCGTCATGGCGTCGAGGGGCGGTTCGTCCGTTGGGCCATCATGAAGGCGCAACGCGCTTCCGTTCTGCCCAACCGTCGCCTTGATGCGGCGTATGCGAAGGGCAGGTCGCCGTCCATGACGTAGCCGATCACGCAGGCGACTGGCAAGCCCTTGGCGTACTTGCCGGTGACGAAGCGCATCATGCCGTTGTCGAGGTAGCTTCTGGCTTGCGACCGCAGCACCCCTTCGCCCAGCGACCGAGATGCGCGACCTCATCGCCGCTGCTGGCGCCGTACCAGCCGTCGCAGCGCCACTTCGTGCTTGACCAGCGCCGCGCGCAGGCGGAAGATTTCAAGCTGCACGAGCTGACGTGGACGGTCGCGCAGCTGGAGCAGAGCAGTACCGCGGCGGACTTGGCGCGGATAGGTCGGCGGCTGACGAGGCTCTTGGCCGGCGCCGGCGAGGTCGAGCTGAGGCGGACGTTCGCGCACTGGCTGTGGGCGCTGGGGCGGTCGCTGGTCGGGAGCGGGCCGGCGCCGATGCCGCCCGAAGACGTGAACTTGGAGGACGTGGCGATGAGTTTGGAAGAACGCGTGGCGCAGTGGCGGAAGCCGTACATCGAGCAGGGCCGCCAAGAGGGCATCAGCCTGGGCATGGAGCAGGGCATCAACCTGGGCATGGAGCATGAGCGGCAGTTGCTGCGCCGCTCGACGGCGGCGCGCTTCGACTCGGCCACGGCCGATCGTCTGGCCGTGGCCATCGGGACGGAGTCGGATCCGCAGCGCTTGGAAGAGGTGGGCGAGGCGATTGTGCGCTGCGCCACGGGCGGCGAACTGCTGCGGGAAATCGGCAGCCGACGCTGACCTGCCACGTGGCGTACGACCTGCCGAGAGCGGCGACGACGGCCTCGCCCCCACAGTCAACATAGCCGCCTTGAGACTGCACATCTCTACAGATGAAACGGCCTCTCCTGCCTACTGATCAGACCCTTGCGTATCGATATCGCCCCTTGATTTCGCGGTTCAAGTACCCGCCTGGAGACGCCGCCGTCCTCAAATCGTCGTATACCCTCTTTGGAACATCGAAGTACTGGTATACGTGACCGCCCCTGAAGCAGACCTCAAGGGTTTCAGTCCGAGAGTCGTAACCAACTTCGGCCAAGTTGCTCGAAGCAATAGGTTCCCGTCGCATAGTCCACTCCCAAGTTGCCGTCCTGAACGCCGGCGTCTTCGCACTTCGTTGCAGCCTGCCTCGCCGCTCTCTGATTCCAACCCGCAGGGGGCCACGCATCCTTCCGTTTCGTTCACTGCCGCCTCCAACGACAGCGCATTTCGCCAGGCCAAGAGACCGCTTCAAGCCCCGTCGCCGCGCCGCGTGAGGTACAGCGGCGCGGCGCTCAAGTGCGGGCTGAAGAACGCATCCGTGGGGCACTCGGCGCGCAGCAGGGCCACCAGACGCTCGACGTCCCCGGCCGGGTCCCGCCGGCCCCGGGTCTGTGACTCCAAGTGCAGCAGCGCCACGTCCGGCAGATAGACGTTGAGAAGGCCGTGGCGCAAGGCGCGAATGCAGATCTCCACGTCGCTGCCGGCCACCGCATAGCCCTCGTCGAACCCGCCGATGCGCTCCACCGTGCGCCGCGCCATCGCCATGCAGGCGCCGGTGACGGCCGTGACGTTGCGCGGCAGGGTCGGCGGCACGAAGACATGGCCGTCGCTCGATGGAAAGTCGCCGCGATAGATGTGGTCCGCCCAGCGCCCGTCGCCCACCACCACGCCGGCGTGCTGAATGCGTCCGCTCGCGTACAGCAGAAGCGCCCCCACGGCGCCAACGTCCGGCCGCAGCGCCACGTCGGCGAGCCGCGCCAGCCAATCGCGGCAGCGCGGCTCGGTGTCGTTGTTCAAGAAGACGAAGACATCGCCTCGCGCGTGCGCGATGCCCAGGTTGTTCAGACGGCTCCAGTTGAACGCGCCCGGGGCTGGCACCACGCGCAGGCGCGGCCACTGCGCTGCCGCCTGCTCGAACCAATCGAGGGTTTCCGCCTCGGTGGAGTCGTTGTCGAGCAGGACCACCTCGAAGTCGCCGCTGTTGCTCTCGAAGATTCCGCGCACGCAGTTGCGCAGCAGCGGCAGCCGATCCCGCGTCGGCAGGATCACCGACACGGATGCGTCGCGATTGCCGAAGTCGCAGCGCCAGCGCGGCGAGGTGCCGCCGGTCGTCACCGTCGCGTCCGCGCCGTAGCGGTTGCGGAGAAAATCGCCCAGAAACGCCGGCGGCGTGTCGGCTTTGGCAAAGCCGCTGCCGGTCTCGGCAGCACCTTGAAAACGGTGCGCCAGCACCGTATCGAGGCGCGCGACCGAAGGTGCCTGTTCCACCAGCCGCAGTACCAGACTGTGGTAGTCCTCGGCGTCGTCCGGCAGCGCCTCGACAAGCGCCGGCGGCGCCAGCAGGCAACCGAGATAGTCCTCGGCAAAAAGCAGGTCAGGGGAAAAGTTCGGCTTGAAGTAGGGCTTGAAGCGCACGCCGCTGCCTTTGATGCAATCCTCGTCGCCATACAGCAGCGCATTCGGGTCGCTGCCAAACGGAACGGCGATCGCCCCCGGCAGATAGCCGGGTTTCAGCAGCGCCACATGGCCGCTCCCCTTCCAGTGACGCCGCGCCGCGTCGAGCAATGCGCGCAACGTCGGCGCATCCACGCGCTCCACCTCGACATTCAGCGAAGAAGCGCCCGGCATGGCCTCAAAGTGCGCCACCGCCGCTTCGTCGGCGACGACGACGCAAGCCGCCTCTGCGCTCTGCGCGAGACGATCCAAGCGGTGGACCAAAAGACCGAGAAACGCATCGACGTCGGCGGCCGACACGCCAAGCGTGGACGCAACCACCAGCAAACTGCCGCTAGACGACGGCGGAGGTCGCGATGCGGCCCACGCAGCGTACTGCCGAGCATCCAGGCACCGACCATACACCGCCGCCGTCGTCGCCCAGCCCAGCACCGAGCCCAAGCCGCGCGTGCGCATGAGATCAAAGGCGATGCCGACCGCCGCCGCATAGCCGCCAACGAAACGCGCGATGGCGCGGTGGCTGGCGGCAAGCGCCAAAGCGCACCGGAAGCGCCGAGGCCAGCGGGAACAGCCGAGCGGCACCGTGGCGCGTTCTTTTTCGCCGACAGCTGCCATACGCGCAGACTCTTAACCGTCAGTGCGGCGTTGGGCGGCAGCGGCCAACACGCGCAGGGTGTCGCGGGCGGTGCGATCCCACGAATAGGACTCGTTCCGCCGCCTGGCATTGGTAGCAAGGCGGCGGAGCGTAGCAGCGTCTCGCGCCAGACGGAGGAAGGCCGAAGCGATGGTGGTCGGTCGCTCTGGGTCGACGAGCAGCGCGGCGTCGCCGGCCACTTCCGCCATCGCGCCTCTGTTCGAGGCAATCACCGGCTTGCCATATTGCATTGCCTCCAGCAAGGGAATGCCGAATCCCTCGTAGAAGGATGCCAGGACCAGCGCAGAGCACGCTTGGTAGACGCCCGCCAGCAATCGCTCCGACACTTCACCGAGCACGACGATCCGGTCAGCAACGCCACTCTTCGCGATCGCTTCCGACAAGTGCTCCTGCTTCCAGCCGTACGGGCCGGCTAGAATCAAGTCGTGCGACGACAGGCCACGCTCCACCGCGAGACGAAATGCCGTGACTATTCCAACGAGGTTCTTGCGCGGCTCGCGCTGGCCAACCCACAAGAAAAAGGGCCGCTCATGCGCGAACGACGCCGCGCCGGCGAATGGGCGAGCAGCCAACGGCGTCACCACGACGTCACGACGACCGCTATATTGTCGAACCTGCTCAGCGGTAGCGACGGAAACCGCGAGCACACGAGAAGCTTGTGCCAACGCGATTGGCATCAACATGGAATCGCTCATCCTGTTGAGCGGCCTCATCGTGTCCGGCGCCTGCCTCCACATCATGTCGTGGATCGTGACCACGCTGGGAGTGCCGCCCAGCGTCAACGGCAGATTGTGTCGGGGCCCCCAGAAGACATCCACCGTATCTCGGTGTGCCCAACGCGGAAACCGCAAGTGTGTGATGGCCAACCTAGTGAGCCCGCAGCCCGAACCCATCCGGAACAACGCCCGCACGTTTGGCAGCTCGCGTATGTTCCGGTCTAGGTAAACGAACAGTTGGTGCTCGCGCATCATGCGGACGATCAGCTCGAACGTGTAGACGCCGATCCCTGTGTGCGGATGACACAGCGGGCGACCATCCACCGCTATTCGCATTGCTCTAGGGCGACCTATTTTTGTCGCGCAGAAGCCCGCCGACACCGGCCTTTCGCTTCGATCTTGCGTCCCCTCACCCTAAGGACCCGCGCCCGCAACAATATTGCATCGTAGCATCGCGGCTCGGGGATATGATCACAGAGAGACGTTCCTGCACGGCTTCGTTTCAAAAGTCCTCTCACAAGTCGTCTTCCCGCTCTCGTAAAGGGACGTTCCTTGCCGTCATCTTCGTCGCGTTGACACCACGAGCGAAATAATAGTCAGCGAGCTCGATTATGGACAGCCAGACCCATTGCACAAGAAACGTGATCGTCATCAATAGAGGGCTAACGAAGAGCGTTGATGCGGTCCACCAAAAGTACATAGGGCTGTTGGAACGAAAGACTAGGAGAACCAAAACGACAATCACAGTGACAAGCGCACTTGAGGCGCGACCCACCTGCTTAAACCAGTACATAAAGACGTCGCATTTGCTGCGGCCACCGTCGTCCTCCCTCACGACGTTCGTTTTTGCGAGTTCTTTGTCCCGCTCGTCCTTCGAGCGTTCAATGCGCATTCGGATGAATTCATATATTCTGTTCCACCAGATGCAAAAAGTAATGTTGAGTGCAGAGGTTACGCTGAGGAATGTGGCGTAGTCATGCAACGTACAATCGTCGCTAGGCCAGCACCATGACATAGGCGTTTGGTCACTCACGGTGCAAATTCCCCAATCAATCAGAAGGCCGCCGATGGCGGCCCCATTCGGCCGTGTTCTTGATTAGGCCGGCCGCATCAACGGTTTAGCTGAGCGAAACAGTACGTTATCAAATATGTCCGCGAGAACGCGAGCCATATCATTATCACCGAAATTCACATGGGCTCTAGCTCTGCGAATGTCGGTCTCTAGGCGATAGGCGCTCTTGTCCATCACCATCCAATGGTTGAGAAACTTGAACTTCTCAAGATGCCTAATGCTATCTTGTGAGCCTTGACGTATGTCCAATGACCCTGACAGTCGCCCTGCCTCGTTCAAGCGATCCTTAATACGAACAAGTGGGTGATCGATCCAAGTTTCATCCTCATCGACATCTATGGCGTTGTGGAGGACGACCTGGAGACTCACGCCGCCAGATAGCATCTTCTCGACCGCAGCAGCAACCTTGGGGTTGCTGTATACCTCAACGTCCCCGATGGCACGGCTTAGGTTGCCAGAGAATAGGCGAACTACCTCCTTGGCATTCATAAAGAACCTCTCAATCAGGTACACAGCATGCTGGGGTAGCCCGTTGCTGAAAAGCAGATTTGTGCCAAGCTCGATGGCCGAATCGACTTTTCGGAAGTAGGCTTCTTCCCTATCGGTCCAAGTGTCGGGGTTGAAGGGGTCAAACGTGGTTGTCATTGGGCGCACCTCGCGTTGATCGGTTCTACGCGACGTAGAAACCGCTCGTTTGGTTCATTATCGCTCCATAGACGTTGTGGGTTTAAGCCGTACGGCCGCTCCAGAAAATCCATGCCTCGCCGTGCCGTTGGGATCAACCGTACGGCGAGTCGCACACCCTGTCAAGGGGTTTGCGCGTTTTGTGCCGTGGCGATGAAGGGTCGAGTTGGGCCGCGGCAGGATGGCTGCGGAAGTACTAAGTCTCCTCGCCTTATCGACTTAACTAACTGATTTACAACGTCTTTTGTTCGATTGCAAGAGGGTGTCGGTGGCTCTGGGCAAGATCAATGACGGCCAGCCGGCGGCGTGGCTCCGGCCGGTCGAGGTGGCGCACGAAGGGGTCCCGCAGAGGATCGGGAGGCACCGGAGCTGGCCTGCGAGACGGTCGGGCGAAGGTCGGCAAGCTGTCGATGCGGCGGCGGCAGCTGCGCGAAGGCCCAGAGCGACGAGCGCTTAGCGGTGGTGCGCCGGGTGGGGTGGGGAAGATGCCATCTGGAGTTCGCGTCCGAAGTCTGTGGGCAAGCACGGCGAGGGCGAAGGCGCGGTAGGCAACCTCCTTCGGCACGGCGCGTAGCCGGAGGCCGTACTGCGACTTCAGTTCGGCGAACATCGCCTGCTGGGCACCGCGGCCTTCGTGGAACAGCGCCACGGCGCGGGCGAAGACGCGCTTGTTGGTGGCCACGGCCTTGAACTCGAAGCCGTGCTCGTGGGGCTCGAGCAGTCGAGCTGGCGCGGCCCCTAGCGGCAGATGGCCGCCGCCAGACGACCACCAGGCGTCGGCGGGAATCCCAGCCGGCGGGCTTCCAGCGCAGTTCAAAGAACGACTCGTCCCTGCCGGCCCGTCGCCACCGACGGTGGCCTTGAGGTCGGAGAAGCGGGCGAACGGCACGGACACCGTGTATACGACGTCGTGCGGTTCGAGCGCGTCGAGCAATCTGTCGTCGAAGAACACAGCGTCCATGCGCGATTCCAGCCGGACGCCCGGCAGCGCGGCGCCCCGCCGCACTCGGCGCAGGCCGCGACTCCCGACCATCGTCCGCATCCGACAGCGGCACCGACGGCGGCGACCCCGCACCCGACAGCACCGCCGCCCTTCCTCCGCCGCCTTGAAGTCCTCGACGCCCGACGCCAGCTCCCGGCACTCCGCCGACCACGACAGCGCCGACGACACCACCTCCCGGGGGCCGCATCGAGCCGCCCGCCCTTGCCTTCCAGCGCTTCCCGCGCCACGCTCGCAGCCGTCATCGCGATCTCCTTCGCCGGCATTCACACAACGCCTAAGCTTAGGGCCGATCGCGATGGCTCACCTCCTTTGCCACCAAATGTCGCACACCCGCTGCACAGGGGAGCGAGGGGGGGGGGGGTTGACAACGCCGATCCGTGGGCCGTAGTGTCGCCGTTAATCCGCTTCTTTGGCACCAGCTTGAGCAACCGTCCGAATATCGTGCCATTGTCCAGTGATCTCGCGCCAAGCCCGCCAAGCCCGACTGTCGTCCTGGACGAGGCCGCATGCCACTTGGACCGGCTCAGGGTTTGCACGGCTTGCACAACATGATACGGAGATTCCCTTTTGGTTGAGTTCGTTTTCAAGGCGCTGTCGTACATTTGGCCTGTCGTCAGTGTCATGTTCATTTGTGCCGTTCTTGTTTCCCCCTTGGCCGCGCTCAAGCGCGCTCGCGGTTCGGTTGCAGCATTCATGACGACCTTCTCGGCAGTGTTGGCGTGACAACATGGCTATGGGCATTCGGAGTGACCTTGGTGTTGTGGGGATGGTGGGCGGTGATCGTCGGTGTCGTACTGCTCGGCGTAGGCATCGTGCCAGTGGCGCTCGTCGCGGCTGCCTTTGAGGGCCAGTGGACGGTTTTTTGGCAAATGATCGTGGCTATAGCGTTTGTGTTCGGAACCCGCATGTTCGCTGCGTACCTTGCCGAACGTCTTTGAGCCTGTCGTCGACCTCATGGGCGAATGATGCCCCGCGTAGCCACCTGTGGAGGGTGGTGCGATGGACGCCGGCCCCGTATACCTTGCCGAACGTCCACCAGCGTCCGTGATGTGGACACCGAGGCCGGCAAAACGATCCGAAACGCTGACCGGCAACAGGCGGCCGCGCATCACCCGCCCGTCTTTGAGGCAGTCGGTTAAGGTGTATTCCACGCCTTGAAGGAGGCATGGAATGACAGCGAAGAGGCGCCGGTTCACGGCGGACTTCAAGAAGCGGGTGGCGCTGGAAGCGCTGCGCGGAGATCGGACGATCCAGGAGCTGGCGGCGAAGCACGGAGTGCATCCGAACCAGGTGGGCATGTGGAAGAAGCAGGCGGTGGAGGGCCTGGGCGAGGTGTTCGCGTCGAGCCGGAAGTCGGGCGCGGACGAGGCGCTGGCGAAGGAGCTGTACGCGAAGATCGGGGAGCTGACGATGGAACGGGATTTTTTTCGGCGCGGGTTGGCGCACTGAGCCGCCCGGAGCGCCTGGCGATGGTGGAGCGCGACGGCCCGCTGAGCCTGAGCCGGCAGTGCGAGCTGCTGGCGGTCGGTCGGGCGTCGCTGTACCGCGAGCCGGCTGGCGAGAGCGCGGCGAACCTGGAGCTGATGCGGCGCATCGACGAGTTGTACATGGAGTGTCCGTTCTACGGCAGCCGGCGGATGTCGATGCATCTGCGGCGGGAGGGCGTCGTTGCCGGTCGGCGCCGGGTGCGCCGCCTGATGCGGCTGATGGGCGTGGACGCCGTCTACCCGAAGCCGCGCACGAGTGCGCCGAGCGCCGAGCACCAGGTGCATCCGTACCTGCTGCGCGGCGTGGCCGTGGAGCGCCCGGACCAGGTCTGGTGCGCGGACATCACCTACATCCCCGTGCGCTCCGGCTTCCTGTATCTGGTGGCGGTGATGGACTGGGCGACGCGGTTCGTGCTGTCGTGGCGGCTGTCGAACACGATGGACGCGGCGTTCTGCGTCGAGGCGCTGGAGGACGCGCTCGGCGGCGGCGCGGCGCCCGGCATCTTCAACACCGACCAGGGGGCGCAGTTCACCAGCCTGGCGTTCACCGGGCGGGTGCTGGAGTCGGGGGCGCGGTGCTCGATGGACGGCCGGGGCCGGTGCATGGACAACGTGTTCATCGAGCGGCTGTGGCGTTCGCTGAAGTACGAGGCGGTGTACCTCCACGACCTGGCCGACGGCTTCGAGGCGGAGCGCGTGATCGCCCGTTGGATGCGCTTCTACAACGGATCGCGTCCTCACTTCTCGCTGGGCGGCCGAACTCCGGCGGAAGCCTACGGCGGCGCCTTCGCGGAGGCGGCATGACCGGCCGGCCGCCCCGGCGCGGCGGAACGCCGCGCCGGATTTTCCGGACTCCGGTCGCTCCGCTCCCTCCGCTCGGAAAATCCGACCAACCCGCCTCCGGCGGTTCGCCTCGGCCCGGCGGACGAAAGGCGACCAGCCATGCGGCTGGGAGATGCGGCCGAGGACGCCGGGGCCTTCGAGCCTTGGCTGGCAGCTGCGAAGTCGGGAGTTGGGAAGGTCTTGCAAAGACGCGGGCATCGGCAACGGGAAAGCCGCCGAACATGGCAGCGAATCGGCCTTGACGGTCGCTCGGCAAGCCGCAAGAATGCCTTGCGCTCGAGGGACTCAACACCAAGGGAGTACACCTTAACCAAGCCCTCGAACTGCCTCACGAAACAGGACCACCTCAGACCAACTGTATTGCGCGTGAGCGCATGCTTAGATTCGCCGGGGCGCAACACGCCCCGCAGATTCCAATTTGCGAGAGGTGGCGAAGATGCTTGAGTTGCTCGACGAAATTGGACGTGAAGAAATAAGGGTGCTGCAAGAGATCAATCGCAACATGGGGGCGCAAACGTCATCGGCCGGCCAACCCTGCGCCACAGTGCGTTGCCACGACTTGGAAGGCAGGTGGCATGACGATGGTGCGGCCGATGTCGTGGAGTGCTCGTCCGCCACACTCTCGAGGATCGAAGCATTGGGGCTTGTGCAGAGCACGAAGGGACAAGGATACGAAGAATCAAGAGGGCCCGACTTCAGCATGGAAGTCACAGCGCGATGCAAGGACTTGCTCTCAAGGAAGGTGCTCGTGTGGCTTGCCTCCATATTCCCCGCCAAAGCGAACAAGTGGATTGCGGCTGTCGCGGGCATACTCGGCATTGTTCTGGGCTCGATAGACATGCTCTACAGGGCGGGGAAGACAGTTGTGGAGGTCGTCGTTCTGTGTCTGACATAACCGGCGTCAAACGGCTTGCGACGTTACGCGTTCGCCGCACCTGCCCGGCAGGCCCTCCACCACGTCAAGCACCGGCCGGCACCTGTTCGACCCCGTCACGCTGACCGACACGTTCCAAGCGATCTCCCGTCCCATCTGCTTCGCCACTCGCGGCTGGCGCACTAAACGTCGCGTACCAATCCCGTAACAGCACAAACGCTTGCACCCCGCTGGTAAGCTGGCACTTTCGCTGGCTTCAACGCGGGTTGGGAACGTGATCTTCCGTTCTACGGACGACTATTGGGAACGGGTGGCCTCCACCGAACCCTATTGGGGCGTGCTGACGGAGGACAAGTACCGGTCAGGCAACATGACCGCCGAGGACAGGCAGCTGTTCTTCCAGAGCGGCGAGCGGCATGTGGCGCACGTCTTCCGCACCATACGCCGGCATCTGAAGCCGGACTTCAAGCCGAGGGTGGCGCTCGATTTCGGCTGCGGCGTCGGCAGGGTTGTCATCCCAATGTCGCGGCAGGTCGCGCAGACAGTTGGCGTAGACATTGCGCCGTCCATGTTGCTGGAAGCGAAGAACAACTGCAAAGAGCGGGGGATCGGCAACGTCGAACTCCTTCAAGCTGGACAAGGGCAGGATTTGCTGCCCCGCCGCTGCCGTTTCGACTTCGTACACAGCGTTCTCGTTCTACAGCACATTCCTGTTGCGCGTGGCGTACAGATATTCAAACGGCTGTTGGATCATCTGGAGGACGATGGCATTGCCGCCGTTCACTTCGTCTGCTGGATGAAGCCGCGCTGGCCGGCACTGCGGGCATTGCGCAACCACCTGTCCTTCGGCGACCGAATTTGGGAAGCCCGGTTAAAACTACCGTCGCGGATGCAAATGCACAGCTACGACCTCAACACGCTCCTGCTCATCATCCGCGAGACGCGCATGCGGAGTTTCCATGTGGAAATCGTCGACGATCAGGATGCACTCGGCGCGATGCTCTACCTCCACAAGCCGCCGGGTCGTGGCGCCACGACGGCCTAGAGAGCGTTTACCGCGAGCAGACGGGCGCCATGCGGATCATCGCTGCGCCGACGGTGCCCGTAGCCGCCAGCGAAGTGAGCGATTCGGCGGTGGCCGGCGGCGAGCGCCAGGGCGCGGCGAATGCGCCACAGCCAGCGCGAATAGCCGAGCGGCGCGGCGGTGTGCTCCCTCATTCCGTCGAGGGCTGCGCCAACGCCAAGTTCGCGTCGCTCTTGAGGACCGGGCGCCGGTTGGCGAGGGCGGAATAGATCGCCGCGTAGCGTTCGCCCATTAGTTCGCCCGTGAACAGCTGCTCGAACCGGGCCCGCGCGTTCCTGCCGAACCGCTCGGCGAGGGCCGGTTCCGCATGCAGTTTGTCCATCGCCGCGCGCAGCGCCTGGGGCGACGCCGCCTCGACCACCAAGCCGGTCTCGCCGTCCACGTTGACGTGGCTGGTGCCCGAGCCGGCTTCGGTGGAAATCAGCGCCCGGCCGTGCATCGCGCCTTCGAGAAGGGTCACGCCGAACGCCTCGGAGCGCATGTAGGACGGGAATACGAAGGCGCGGCTCGACGCCAGGAGCGCGACTTTCTCTTCGTCCGAGATGCGCCCCGCGAAGACCACGTTGTCGAGGCCGAGGCGCTGTGCCTGGGCCTTGAGCTCCTTCTCGGTGGGGCCGGCGCCGACGATCACGGCGCGGTACGGTGCGCCAACCATCGCGTCGAGCAGAATGTGCAGGCACTTGTAGTAGCGCAGCACGCCGACGAACAGGAAGAAGCCGGCACCGTAGCGGCGGCGCGCGTCCTCTAAGGCGGGCTTGTCGGCCTTGGGATAGGAAGCCGGCGCGAGGCCGATCGGCACCACGTCCACGCGCTCCTTGAAGCGCCGCAGGATGCTCGAGGTCGCCAGGTAGTTCGGGGACGTGCAGACGATGCGATCCACCGAGCGCAGAAACCGCCGCATGAGCGGCGCGTACAGAAACGCCAGCGCGCGCTGGCGCACGATGTCCGAGTGGTAGGTGACGAGGCTCGGCAGACGCGCCGGCGCCGCGAAGTGCAGCACGTCGGCGAAGGGCCAGGGAAAGTGGTAATGCACCACGTTCGCCCACCGCAATAGGCGGCGGAACATCGGCAGCGCTTCCAGCGACATGCTGCACGAGGCGATCTCCAAATCGAGGCGCACGCGGAACACCGCCGCTTCGGCGCGCCGCACGACCCGCGGGCGAACGTTCGGGCTGATGCAGAGCACGCGGCTGACGACCCCGTGGCGCCGGGTGTTCAGGCAGATCTGCCGGATGACCTCTTCGGCGCCGCCCTGGGTCTCGGGGAAGTAGGTGCGATAGACATGGAGGACGCGCACGCGGCTTACCGTCGCTTGAGGAACGTGGCGAAGCGTACACCACCGGCGCGACTGCCCCGCCGCCTCGCGGTGCGGATGTTCGCTTAACGGGTACCGGTTGCGTCGTTGCGGGAGTTGCACCTGTGGTGCGCCGCACGCGAACGTTTGCACCCAACAAAGGAACGCGCTCAGTCCTCCATCAGCGCCTTGTGCCGCGTCCTGCCGTGGCGGCGGGCGAGCGCGCGTTCCTCCTCGCCCATGTCGGTGCGCGGGCGCGGGATCATCTCGAAGTGGCCGTAGTCGTCGCGCCCCTTGACGAGGATGGCGCGGTCGCCGTCGACTTTGGTCTGGCGCACGTCCGTCGCGCAGTACCGCAGCACCATGCCGATGCGCCGGTCGCCGGTGCGATTCGGCGCCGAGCCGTGGATGACGCGCACATGGTGCAGGGACATCTCGCCGGCTGCCAAGGGCGCCAGCACGGTCGTCGTCTCGTCCACCGTCGTCTTCACCTCCTGGCCGCGGCTGAGGAGGTTGTTCTCGGCGAACGTCTCCTCCTGATCGAGAAGCGGGCCGCGGTGGCTGCCCGGCACGAAGCGCATGGGCCCGGTCTCCGGCCCGGCATCCGAGAGCGCGATCCACGCGGTCGCCACATGGTGCGGCGCCAAGCCCCAATAGGTGGCGTCCTGATGGTAGGTGACGAACGACGGCCCCGGCGCCTTGATGAACCAGTCCATCGACCACAGCAGGACGTTCGCGCCGAGCACCGCGGCGATTGGTTCGACGATGCGCGGATCGTGAACCAGATCCCAGGCCCAGGCGTGGGTGACCGGAAGCCCGGCGCGCGCCGCGCGTTCGCCACCCGGCACGGCAGCGGCTTCGGCTGCTTCCAGAAGGCTCCGAAACCGCCCCGTCTGCGCCGCGTCGAACACGCGAATCGGGAACAGGAATCCGTCGGCATGGAAGCGCTCGACCTGTTCGGCGGTCAGCTGGTTCGCATGGGCGACCATCAGGCGCTATCGAAACAAGGCGTCGAGGCGGCGGCGGGCGTCGTCTTCCTCGGATGCGGCGCCTTGGCTCGCCCGTGCGGCGTGTCGTTCGTCGGTCGCTTCCCGGTCCGCGAAGAGCGCGTTCAACCCGGCCTTCGCCTGCGCCTGGCGTTCGTTCCTGCCCTGTCGGTAGCCGTCGCCGGCCGGCCGGAAGTAGTCGCAGAAGTTGGCGCCTTCCTTGTACACCGGCGGTTCGGCGCGTTCGTCGTCGCACGCGCTGCTGGCGCTCTCCCGAAAGTGCCGGCACATGCGGCAGCAGTGCAGATCCTCAAAGCACGCCGGACAGTTCATGTGGCGCGTGATCGGCCGCGGCAGTTCGGCCAGAGACGCGGCGCAGTTCCAGCACTTGAGCTCGGGCGGGCCCTTGGCCGGCGGTGCGCTCGCCGACTCCGCCACTTCCTTGGGGGATTCGGCGGCCACCTACGGAATGCCCACCATCTCGGTCTGGGCGCGGAGCACGCGCATCCGTTCGCCATCCACCCAGCGCTCCATGCCGTCGGCCTTGATCGTTCGCCGGTACGCGGCCCATGCCTCGGCATCGTGGAAATACAGCTCCGCCATGCCGGCGTAGGGTTCGGCGGCAGGCTCGATGCTGTGGCTCACGACGTAGCGAAAGCCCGCCACCGCCTGCATGACCGAGGCGACGTTCGGCACATGCACGTCCAGCCAGTGCTTGAAGAACGCCTCGTAGTCCGTGCCCTCCTTCGCCGCCACCAGGAACGTCATCTTGAAGAAGCCGGAGCGCGTCATCGGATAGGGCGTGTTCAAGGTGAGCGGCGCCGTGCTCAAATGCTCGCCGCCGTCCATCACGACGTATTCGCGCGTCGCCCAGGGCATGTACGGCGCCGCCTTCTGCTGGAACGTGTCGCGGGGTTCGGCGCCGAAGCCGGCCGCCGGCTTCGGCAGGGCGCGCGGCCACCACAGCTGCGCCACCCCGTCCCAAGGATGATCGCCCGAGGCATCGGCGTCGAAGAGCGTGGCAATGTAGCGCGTGGCATGCATCCTGCGCCGCGCTTCGGCGTCCTTCTGGCTTTGGATGACGGCCGGCATGTGGTTGGCGAACCAATGCGCCACCAGTTCCTCGCGGGAGGTCTCGGGCTTGCGCTTGATGAGGTACATCATTTTCGCGCCGGGCGTTTCGATCATGGTCGCGCTGCTCTCGTCTATTTCGTCGGTTGGCCTTGGAATCTAGCCAAGACCCGGCGCTGCGGTCAAACGCAACGCCCTGCGAACGAGCATCCGTCGAGCGCGGCACCGCCGGGACGCCGCAACCTGTGGCATATGTGGCATAGTGGGCGTCGAACCCAACCGCAAGGGGAATCCAATTGGCTCATGATCTGGTAATCCGCAACGGCCTCGTCGTGGACGGCACGGGCAGTGCGCCCCAAGAGGCGGACGTCGCCATCGACGGCGATTCGATCACCGCGGTCGGCGCGGTGGCGCAGACCGGCAAGGAGGAGATCGACGCCGCCGGCCATGCCGTCACGCCCGGCTTCATCGACCTGCACACCCATCTCGATGCCCAGATCGGCTGGGATCCGCACATGACGTCGGTGACTTGGCATGGCGTCACCACCGCCCTGCTCGGCAACTGCGGCGTCACCTTCGCCCCCTGCCGGGTAGAGGACCGGGAGTTCCTCGCCGGCATGATGGAAACCGTCGAGGACATTCCGAAGCACGCCATCCTCACCGGCCTGCCCTGGGATTGGGAATCCTACGGCGGCTACCTGGACTCCATCGAACGCCTGCAGCCGATGATCAACGTCTGCGGCCTCGTGGGGCACAGCGCGACGCGCTTCCACGTGATGGGCGAGCGCGCCATCGAGGAACAAGCCACCGAGGACGAAATCCGCGAGATCGCCGCCTTGGCCGGCGCGTCCGTGGCCCAAGGCGCTCTAGGCTTTTCCGTGAATCGGCATCCCGGCCACACCTTGCCGGATCGCCGGCCCATTCCCGGCACCTTCGCATCGCGCGCCGAGATGCTGGCGATTGCCGAGGCGGTCGGCGCCCAGGGCGGCCTCATGCAGACCGTGCCGAACTTCGGCAAGGTCGAGGACGAGATGGATCTGCTTGCGGCCCAGGGCAAGTCGAGCCGCGTGCTGTTCAGCGCCATCGGCGAACACCGGCAGGTTCTCGACGAGAAGGTGACCGCCATGCGCGACGCCGGCGTGGACATCACGGCCGTCACCGTGCCCCGCTCCGGCGGCGGCGTCGGCGGCCTTTCGACAAGCAACTTCTGGCGCACGCCGCACTGGAACGAGCTGCGCAAGATGGGCTTCGAGGAACGCCTCGCCGCCATTGCGGACGCGGACTTCCGCGCCCAGCTAGTGGCCGACGTGCGCGACAACGAAAAGCTCAACGAGCAGGTCTTGAAGACCACCAAGCGCTACTACCCCATGGGCGAGGACGCGCGGCCGAACTACACCCAGCCGCGCTACGAAAGCCTCGCCGACATCGCCGATGCCGCCGGCGAACATCCGGTGGAGACGTGGCTGCGCTTGACGCTGGAGAGCAAGGGCAAGGCGCTGTTCCACCACCGCGGCTTCAACGTCAATCTCGAGAACCTCGAAATGCTCATCACCACGGACTGGGCGCTGCCGGGCCTCGGCGACGCCGGCGCCCACGTGAGCCAGATGATCGACTCCGGCTGGGCCACCTTCGTGCTCTCGCACTGGCACCGCGACAAAGGCACCTACTCGCTCGAGGAAGCGGTGCGGCGCATCGCCGGCGAGCCGGCGCGGGTGCTTGGCCTGAAGGATCGCGGGGTGCTGGCGGCGGGCCGCAAGGCCGACGTCAACGTCATCGACATCGACCGCCTGGAAGAGCGCCAGCCCTACATCGTCCACGACTTCCCAGGCGGCGCGCCGCGGTTCCAGCAGCGCGCCCAAGGCTACCGGGCGACCGTCTGCAACGGCCGCGTGACCCTGCGCGACGACGAACACACCGGCGTCTGCGCCGGGCAGGTGCTGCGCAACGCGGCGTAGGCGCGGCCAGCCGCGAGGGTTGGGCCAGGCGGGCCCTCGCGGCTGTCGTGTACAGCCGGCGCCGACGTGCGGAAACAGCTTAGTCGCGGTATCGCGGCCGAAGGGGCGCCGAGCTTCTAAGCCGCGCCGCTCGCCCTCGCTGCCGTTGACGCGCGCCGCGCCAGATCGACGAACGGCGCGGAGAGTTTGTTGGTGCGGCCCAGGATGGTGCCTTGTTCGTCGACCAGGATGTACGTCGGAAAACCCCGCACGTCCCATGCCTTGGCGATGCCGCTGCGGTCGCCGACGTGCCAGTTCGCCCACGGCATCGGCTGGTCGGCCTGGAAGTCGACCACCGTCTCGCGCTCGGCATCGACGCTGATGGAGAGGATCGCGAAGCGCTCCCTCGGCAACTCTGCCACGAGGTCACGAAGCTCCGGCAAGGCGGCGACGCACGGCGCGCACCAAGTCGCCCAGAAGTCGATGAGCACGACCTTGCCGGCGTAGGCCGCCAGGGTTTCCTCGGCGCCGTCCAAGCGCTCGCCGGAAGCCGCCGGCAGCGTGCCGCCGGCGGTGGCGTGGCGGATGCGGAACAACACCCGCTCCTCCGCTTGCGCCAGCGTCAGAGCGAGCAGCGTTCCATCGTCGTCGTAGGCACCTGAACTCGGCAGTTCGACATCCTCGACGCCGCGGCTCAGACCAGTGGCGACGTCGATGGCGCGCTGGCGCTTGCGGTCGCGTTCCTCGGCATCCAGCGAAAAGCGGTTGGCGGCGCGGGCCAAGGTCGAGGCCAAGTAGTAGCGGGCCGTGGCGCCGACGGCCGGATCGTTCGCTTGCGCCAACGCCGCCAGCAGCTCGCCGATGTTGTCGTCGTGGATCGCCGAGCCGCGCACGCTGTCCAGCTTGGCGAGCAACGCCATCCAGCCGTCGTAGTCCGGGAAGCGCTCGAGCAGCGCCTTGCCGCCCTTGTAGACCAAGGCGCCGCCGTCGTGCAGCCGCGTCGCGTTCTCGACCAGAAACTCCGCTGCCTCGCGCAGCTTGGCGTGGTCGCCGCCATCGACGATGGCCGCCGCCGCGGCAAGGGCGCGATAGTGCGTCGGCTCGGCGCGGCGGAGCGCGTCCTGCCGGCGCTTCTCGTCGTCCGACGGAGGCTCTTCGGCAAGCGCTTCCATCTGGTTCCGCCAAGTGCGCCGATCGGTCTCGAGACCCTCGACCACCGACCAGTCCGCGCCGACGATGGATGCCAGGGTCTTCATGCCAAGCGCGACGTCGTCCTGCGCCGTCTTGGACAGGCCAGCGGCGTGGCCCACCAGAAACTCTGCGGCAGCACCGTACTTGGCGTGGTTCGGCTGCGCGAGGATCTCGCGCGCCGCGGCGACCGCCAGTTCGATGGGCGGATGCGCTCCCCGCCCCTCGCTGTCGCTGGCGTGCCACGCCGCGTCGAGATCGACATACGCCTGCACCGTGCGCCAGTTCGGATCGCCGTCGGCTTCGGCGTCTCCCCCGCCCCCAACCCGTTCGCAGCCGGCAAGCGCGACAAGGCCGAAAATGGCCGCCAAAGCCGATTTCAGACGCCTCGAACCGCTTCGCCGCCCCGCCTCGTTCATGCCTGCCACTCCGCGCCACGCCTTGCCATCACACGTCGGAACATGCACCAGGCGTCCGCGATCGGCAACCGTCGATGTCGAAGGGACTTCGAGGATTTCGACTCGCTTCCTCGTCCGGCAAGAAGCAACCAAAAAAACATCGAAAAGGGGTGGCATCGCCGGCGGCGGTCGCGCTACACTCGGAAGCCGAGGGAAGGATCGGGCTGGAACAGCGCACGCGCCCCCTTTGGCGCAACTAGAGCCGGCCACCGGCCAAGCAGTACAGAAGCACAAGCGCGGACACTCGATTCACTGAGCACATCGCCGTCGCAGCGAAGATGGCGGTGCCTGAGTTTTCGTGCTTGAGGAGGACAAGTGAGCCGCGCACCAAAGAAACTGCCGCAGAACAACATCGAAATGCGCAAGACCATCGAACGGGATCTCCAAGCGTTCCTGGCGTCCGGCAACAAGATCCAGGTCATTCCCATGGGCGTCAGTGGGCAAGACAAAGTGGGCCGCAGCAAGAACATCGTCATCTCGCGCAAGCGCCAAGCCGCGCTCTAGCGACTCGCTTCGCCGGCGGTTTGGCCCGCCCAGGGCCAGCCGCCCCACCCCGGCGCGGCCAAAGCGCCGCTGTTGTCTCGTGGCCGGCCTTGGCACCGTCCACATGCATGGCGTAAGCCGTCCGCGCCTCGTTCAACGCCCCACGGCACCGACGGCCTCCGCTCGCCTCGCCTGCTGCATCGCCCGCCAGCGCTGCAAGTCCGCGGCGACGTCCACATCCCACAACGTTTCCAGCAAGACCACCGAGAGGCGGCGCGCCGCCTTGATCGTCTCCGCCAGCACCGCGTCCGTGCTCCACGGAATGTCCGCGAACAGCTCCGGGCGCGGCTCGTTCATCCCGATCAGGCAGTAGCCGCCGTCCTCGACGGGCCCCAGCACCAGGTCCGCTTCCGCCAGCGCATCAAGGGCTGACGCGACGTAGCCGGTGCCGAGCGGCGGCACGTCGCAGCCGACGACCACGCTCGCGCCGCCTGCAAACGCCGCCAACATGCGCGCGCCAAGATCGCCTTCGGGTTGCCGGCGCACCGGCATCCGCCGCTGCCACGCGCGCATCTCCGGACAATGGCCATCGAGCCAGAGCTCCGCTTTGAACGCGTCGTTCGGCGCGCCGAGGTTGTCCATCGTCCGCGCAAGCAGTTCTCGATGCGCCGCGAGCGCCGCCTGCTTGCCGATGTCCTTGGCCAGGCGCGTCTTGACGCGCCCGTAGACCGGCGCGCGGGCAAAGATGGCCAGCCGCTTCACGTTCCGCCGGCGAGCCCGTTGCCGTAGTAGCGCGCCGCCAAGGTCTCGGCCGGCTGGCCGAGGAAGTAGCGCAAACGCAACCCCCACATCGTGCAGACGGTGCGCGCCACCCCGTCGCGTTCCCAGCGCCGCGACGAGGTCTCGATGCGTGCGTGCGGACGGCGCGGCCTGGCGATGCGCCGCAGCCCCTTGCACAGCGCGACATCCTCCATGAGCGGCAGCGAGGGAACGCCGCCGACAGCGTCGAGCAGCCGGCGGTGGACGAAGATGCCTTGGTCGCCGGTGGCCACGCCAGTTGCCGCGGCGCGTCGATTCATGGCTGCTTCGACAACGCGCAATGGCCAAGCGGCGCCGCTCAAGCGCACGTCGAACCATCCCCAGCCGTGGCCGACGCGAACATCCCTGAAAGCCGCCAACGCCGCCGGGGAGATTCGCGTGTCGGCGTGCAGGAACCACAGCCAATCGTCCGCTGCCCGATCGGCCCCGAGCCGCAGCTGGCCTCCCCGGCTAGGTGAGCTCTCGCACACCAAGTCCGCGCCGGCCTCGGCGACGGCCACGCTGTCGTCGCTGCTGCCGCCGTCCACCACGACGACGGTCAAGGACTCGTCGTGGCGCAGATCGGCGAGCAGCAGACGCAGCGCTGCCGCGTCGTTCAGCACGGGCACGACGACGCTTGCCCTCGGGGTGGATGCCACTCTCCGGTCCGCCTACGGCTGGCCACCATTGCTGGCGATCCGGTAGCGCGCCATGCAGTTCGCCACCACGACCTCGAAGTCCTCCTCGAGCACGAAGCGCACCGCGACCAGACGCCGCGTCCATGCCCGTACCCGCGCTTCGTAATCCGGCTCCGGCGGCAGTTCTGCTGGATCGGCGAAGCGCGTGAAGCCCACGAACGCCGCCGGCAATGCCGCGCCGCCGTTGTCGGGATGACGCGGATTCCATCCGGTGTGGCAGCCCACCGGCACGGCGATGTCCGGCAGGCGTATGCCGGCGGTTTCGTTCAGCGATTCGTCCACATCGGCCACCAGCCGCGCATAGGAAGCGCCTTCCTCTGCCGGGAAACGGCAGATGCCTTGCGCGGCGCGGGGGCCGAGGTCGAGCGTCCTCAGGCCGCCGAGGCGCTCCCCGTCCAAGCCCTCGAAGCCCGGCAGCCGCGCGAACTTCCGCAGCACGTCGGCGCGTTCCACGAGCGTGCCGGCGGCCAAGGTCGGCACCGCAGAGTCGGGCGGCGCCTCCCCTTCGACCCAGCGGCTCAGGTTCGCCAGTGCGGCCCGCACCAGTGGCGAATGATCGACGACGTTGAACGTGTGCCGCGCCTTCTCGCCGGTGAGGGCGAAGACGTTGGTGGGGGGCAGAACGCCGCCGATGTGCTGCGTGCCAGCGAGCAGGTAGTTGCGTTCCGCGCTGTGGCCCGGAAAGTCGGCGCTGCTGTCCGGCGCGACATGGATGAGCGCCGCGTCGCCGCGCCAATACTCCCAAGAGGTATTGGTGGCGATCACCTTCGGCATCGTGCCGGCGGACTCCGTGCGGCGGTACAGCCCATCTCGTTCGCCGGTCAAAGGATCCTGCATTGTTGCGCCGGCGAAGGGAAAGCGCTGGCCGAGGGCGGCCGCGCCGGCGCTCGACGGCTGCGCGAAGCGGTGGTTGAAGTCGCCGCGCTGGCCGCCGGCGATGTGGATGTGCAGGCCGTCGAAGACGCGCCGGCCGGCCGCGTCGCCGTTCAGGCCGAGGTGCAGCAGATGGCGCAGCGCGCGGCCGGTCTGCGACGCGCCGAATCCAAACACCTGGTCGAAGGCGCACTCGATTGGGCCCTCGCCAGCGCGCAGGCTCGCCGCGGCGTCGCGCAGCGCGAGCAGTCCACAGCCGACCACGCGCGGATTGCGCGCCCGATACGTCAGCGTGTAGATGCGCCCCTTCTCGAAGCCGCCGTCCTTGTGGATGAAGCGCCTGCTCGGCTCGAACGCCACCTCGCCGTTGCGGCGGACAGTTCTGCCGAAGCGCCAGGCGGCGCGGGGAATCTCCACTTGCGGCGCCATGTCGTCGTCGCGCACGAACAAGCGCGCCTGTTCGTCGTCGAGGCGCGTTGGCGGATAGGCCACCTCGCCGAGCTGCCCGAAGGATACGAAAGCGCGATCGCTGCCGGGCTGCACTCGGCACACCACCTGCCCTTCGATGGCCTTGCCGCCCGAGAGCGCAGGCGGCGCGTCCAAGCGCAAGCCCGGCGCGTCCCACTGCCAGCCGATGCTCGCCACCGCGAAGCCACGGCGAAACAGGAAGCCGTCGCCCGGAGCGCACGGGTCCTCCTGCAGCGCCTCCGGCGCGGCGCGGTTGAACATCGAGTAGCACAAGCGCCGGCCACGGTTCGGCACGTCCACGAGGAGCTTGCCCGCCGGGTGGCGAGCCGGCGCCACCAATGTGAAGTCGCCGCTGAAGGACACCATGCCGTCGTCGCCGCGCGGCGCGAGGGCCAGATCGACGATGCCGGCGTTGCGCGGATCGTCCGGCGCCGCGGCGTAGTGGACGACGCCCTCGACGATCTCGAACGCGCCGTGGTCGCCAAATGATTGGCCGCCGGCATAGGGTTTCCGGCGTCGCACTTCCCAGCGCGCGATGGGTTCCATCTCCCCTGCCCCTTAAGATGTCGGCGTGACCGTAGCAGGCTCGGATGCCGAAGGCGATGCCGGGGTATTCTGCGCCGCACCGCAACAGAGGGAGTCAGAGGAATGAAGGCCGTGTACTGCGAAACGCACGACGGGCCGGAGGCGCTGGTGGTTCGGGAGATCGCCGAGCCAGACGCGCCGGGCAAAGGGCAGATCAAGGTGGCCGTGGCAGCGCGCGGCATGTCCTTCACCGACGTCCTGATGAGTCGCGGCGGCTACCAGGTGCAGCCGCCGCTGCCCTTCGTCATCGGCGGCGAAGGGGCTGGAGAGGTCGCCGCCGTGGGCGAAGACGTCGAGGGATTCGCTGTCGGCGACCCGGTGCTCGTGCCGGCCGGCTGCGTCGAACAGGTGGTCGTGGACGCCAAACGCGCAACGCCGATTCCCCAGGGCGTCGATCTCGAAAGCGCCGCGGCCTTTCGCTCGAACTACGCGACCGCCCTCTACGCCATGCAGCGCGGACGCCTGCAGGCTGGCGAGACGCTGCTGGTGCATGGCGCGGCCGGCGGCGTCGGCTTGGCGACGGTGGACGTCGGCAAGCTCATGGGCGCCACCGTGATCGCCACCGCCGGGGCGGACGACAAGCTCGCAGTGGTGCGCGAACTCGGCGCCGACCACACCATCAACTACCGGGAAGGCTTTCGCGATCAGGTGAAGGCGCTCACGGACGGGCGCGGCGCAGACGTGATCTTCGACCCTGTCGGCGGCGACGTCTTCGACGAATCCATGCGCTGCGTCGCGCCCTTCGGACGCCTCCTCGTCGTCGGCTTCACCGGCGGCCGGGCGGCGCTCGCCAAGACCAACCACCTGCTCATCAAGGACGCCGAAGCGATCGGCTTCACCATCGGCGGCTTGAGCCGCCACGATCCGGCCTGGGCGGCGCGCAATCAGCGCGTGCTGATGGGCTGGCTGGCGTCCGGCCGAATCGCGCCCTACGTCTCGCACCGACTGCCGCTGGCGCAGACGGCGGAGGCGCTGCGCCTCATCACCGAGCGGCAGGTGGTCGGCAAGGTCGTCGTCGTCAACTGACCTCGCGCAACCCCAGAGGGCCTAGAAGAAGACGAAGGATCGGACGACGACGTTCCTCCGGCACGGCGCGTCTTCGGGCGCCGTCGGATCGACGCAGGCGGTGTGGAAGGACCAGCGCGAGACCGAGCCGTCCGTCACCGAGTCGTAGCACTTGAGCATCGAGACCTCGTTGGACGCCTGCTGGGGCAGCCAGTACCAGTCGTGGTCCGGGCGATGGGTGAAGCGCGTGGTCTCGCCCACGCGGTCGTCGTAGATGCGGTAGTTGGTGATGTACGGCTGGTCCGCGAAGGACGGCCAAGCGCACAGCACGAAGGGGTTCTGGCGCACCGTCTCCATCGGCTTGGCGAGGTTGATGGACATGAAGCGCCTGGTCATCTTCGCGTCGGCTTCGGCCTCGGTGTAGCGCTGCTCGCGGCCGAAGTTGCGCAGGTTCTTGGTGAGCAGCTCGCGGCAGCGGACGCGACCGCTGTTGTCGTTCAGATCGTTGTGTACCAAGTTGGCGTAGCCAGCGTTGACGCCGGGATTCTTCGCCGCCTGGTCTTCGGTGCGGTCGCCTTGGTAGTCCTTGTCGAACACGTCGTGGTTATAGACGAGGGCGTCCGTGGCGCCGGGGAAGAAATCGAGCAGCAGCGCTTCGATCTCGGCGTAGAAGACGCGCTCGACCTCCGCGGCGTCGTAGAAGTCGCGGCACTTGGATTCGCAGTGCGCAAGGGAGATGCCGAGCCGATCCATGCACTCGGCGCTGTAGGGAGACAGGCCCGGGTGGTACTCCTCGATGCGCCGCGCATCGCGCAGCACTTGCGGAAAGTACAGGCAGCGGCGCCCATGATCCCGCTCGTAGGCGCGCTGCGCTTCCGCCTCGGCACGCCGCGCCGAATCCTTCCACAGCGCGTTCGAGGAGACGATGGAATAGGAAGGCTGCTCGTGGACGGTGTAGCGCAGCGGCAACGCCACGCCGCCGGTCGGCGCTTCGATGCCGTTCGCCCGAATGTAGTCCAGGCACTCCGCGTAGCTGCGGAACCCGAGGCCCCACTTCGTCTCGATGGGCCCCGGCGGCGCGTTTTCGATCAGGTCGATGACGGCCTGCCCTTCCCCCTCGGCGATCTGCTCAAAGGCCGCCTGGGTCGCCACCGCGGTGCCGGCGTCGCCGTCGCGGTCGAAGGCCATGTAGGACACCCCGCCGTTGGCGGCAATCGGCGGCGGCTGCCCGGCGGTAAGCTCGAACGCTGGCACATAGGCGGCGGACGTCCGCGGCCTCTCGATGGTTGCGGTCTCGGTCACGGCATGGCCCCTTTCGGAAAGCCTGGATTATGTCACAGGTTCTTGCCGCACGGCGCACCGGCCTCGCGCCGGCTCGCGCACCCGCAAGCGTGCGCAAGTGGGGGTGTGCGACAAATTTTGGGTAAGTGTTCGCCAACGTCTCACGCGGCCTGCCTGTGGCGGTGTTCCCAGTAGTCGTCGAACCAGCCGCCGAGGCGGGCGCAGCGCACCCAGAGCACGGGGTTGGCGCCGGCCACCGTCCAGCGCATGCCGGTGCATTTCATGCGCCGCCCCACCACCGTCTTGCAGGCCGCCTCGACGCGCCCCGAACCGATCGGCAGGCCGAGCGAGCGGTACTCGGCGTAGCGCATCTGGCCGCGCCGCTCGGACAGGCAGCGGACCGCCTTGGCGCGTTCCCCGGCTCCCGCGCCGGGGCGCCGCAGCGCCGCCAGCACGTCGTCCATCCGCCCCGCTTCGAGCAGCCGGCACAGCTTCTCCGCCCACCGCTTCGCGGCCTTGGCGTCGTCCCCGTGGCGGCTCCGCGCCGCCGCCCACAGGTACTCCGCGGCGTGGAAGAAGTCCACGATGCGCACGGCGTTCGGGAACCACGTCCCGTACAGCCGCCGCAGCCAGTCCGCGCCGTCGCCCAGCGCCACGCCGACGTCCTCCGGCGCGAACCCCAGCGCCGCCAGTTCGCGCAGCAGCCGCCGCGCCACCGGCGAGTCGCCCTTCGCGTCGTCCTCCGCGCTCTCGACCGCCGCGAAGTACCGCGTCGAACCCGGCGCCGGCCGCATCCCGCCTTCGCCGTCCGGCTCGACCACCCAGACCGCGCCGACCTTGGCCTCCCGCGTCGTCGCGCGCCCGCCGTCCTTCCCCTTCCGCCCCGCCGTCTCCGACGGCAGCGCGGGAATCCCCGTGCCGTCCAGTCCAACGCACAGAATCCGTCCTTCCTTCAACGGCCGGCGAACCGGCGCCCCGTCGAACGACGCGTCGTTCGACGCCTCCCCGTCCCCGCCGACGACCGTGATCGATCCCGACAGCCACTCCGTCCGCCACCGCTCCAGATCGTCGCCAACCAGCCGCGTCGTCCGCTCCACCCGCTTCGCCCCGAAGTTCACCCCGGCCACCACGTTCAGCAGCCGGTCCGCCTCCGCGCAGCAGCACGCCGACCCCAGCTCGCTCGCCATCCGCCGCGCCGTCGGCGTCATCGACCCCTCGACGTCCAGGCGCGACGCCCGCGGACGCGCGCTCTTCCCGCAGGACAGGCAAACGTAGCGCCCCATCGCCAGCCGAACCCTGCCCAGCGCCGTCTCCGTCGCCGACCGCTCCCGACCCGCGTAGCGCATCCGGCCGCGGCAGCACCGCGGCGCGTTCGCCGCGCCGCAGTCCGAACGGTCGCCCTCCGCCGCCTCCTCCAGACCCCGCCGGCCCGCCTCCAGCACCGCCTCCCGAACCAGGCCGTCCACGCGCGGCGCCGACGACCCGGACTCCATCAGCCTCGCCGCCAGCTCCTTCGCCAGCGCCGCCATCGACTTCGACAGCGCCGACAGCGCCTCGTCCAGCTCCGCCGCTCCCGCCTCCCTCTTGCCTTCCCCGTCCCAATCGCCGACAGTCCTCTTCGCCATCGCGGGCCTCCTTGCCCTTGGTCTTCGCAAAACCCAAGAGTAGGCGGCCCGCGGTCGGCTCAACAACGCCTCCCGCCACCAGCCAAGCGCCACGGAACACCCTCGCCGGAGTGTTCACTTACCAAAGATCTGTCGCACACCCCGCAAGTGGTTGTCGGCGGCTGCATTGGGGTACATTTGCGGTTTGGCGAGTTCTTGGCGGGCCATGCGTGACATGAAACCTCTGATCCGCGCCGTGTGCGCCGTTGCGGTTCTTTGCGGGCTGGCGGCGGCAGCCGTTGCCGGCGCGCCGTTGCTCGGCGTGCTCGAAGGGGACTACGACGACGTCGAGCCGCTGGAGGTGCATTCCCAGGTGGCCACCGCGGTGGTGGATCGCCTGCGCGAGCATCACCTCATCAAGACCAAGCGCCTGGACGACGACGCCTCCAGCCTGATCTTCGACCGCTATCTGGAGTTCCTGGACGCCAAGCGCATGTTCCTGCTGGCGTCCGATGTCGCGCAGCTGGAGCGCTACCGCACCGAATTGGACGACGCGCTGCGCGACGGCGATCTGGCGCCGGCGTTCGAAATCTACAACGTCGTGCGGCAGCGGGCGCTGGATCGCGTCGAATACGAGGTGGCGCTGCTGCGGGATGGATTGGAGCAGTTCGATTTCGACATCGACGAATCCGTGCCGCTGGACCGCGAGGACGCGCCCTGGCCGGCCACCCAGGACGACGCCCGCAACCTGTGGCGGCTGGTGCTGAAGAGCCGCGCGCTGGGCGGACGGCTGGCTGGCGACGACCCGGAGGAGATCGCCGAGCGGCTGACGAAGCGCGTGCGCAACAACCTGCGGGTGATTCGGCAGACGCGCAGCGAGGACGTCTTCCAGCTGTTCATCAACGCCTTCGCACAGACCTACGACAAGCACACACAGTATTTCTCGCCGCGCGATTCGGCGGACTTCAACATCCACATGTCGCTGTCCCTGCAAGGCATCGGCGCCGTGCTCGGCACCGAGGACGAATACACGGTGGTGCATCGGCTGGTGAAGGGCGGCCCGGCCGAACTCGGCGGCGACATCAAGGCCGACGACCGCATCCTGGCGGTGGCGCAAAGCGCCAACGAACCGTTCGTGGACATCGTCGGCTGGCGCACCGACGACGTGGTGGAGCTGATCCGCGGGCCGAAGGGCTCGCCGGTGCTGCTCAAGGTGATGTCCAAGGAACCGGCGCTGGCGGAGACGCGGGTGGTGGAGATCGTCCGCGACGTGGTGAAGCTCGAAGAACAGGCCGCCAGCAAGTCGCTGCTCCAGCTGGAACGTGCCGGCGCGGCGCACCGCATCGGTGTCGTCACCGTGCCCACCTTCTACATCGACTTCCAGGCGCTGCGCAACCGCGACCCGGACTACACCAGCACCACCCGCGACGTGGCGAAGCACATCCAGGCGCTCAAGGACGACGGCATGGACGGCCTCATCATCGATCTGCGCAACAACGGCGGCGGCTCCCTGCAGGAAGCCGTGGAACTCACCGGGCTGTTCGTGGAATCCGGGCCGGTGGTGCAGGTGGCGAATCTCGACTACGAGCCGGACGTCTACAACGACGTCGACGACGACGCCTTGTGGAACGGCCCGCTGGCGGTGATCGTGAACGGCTATTCCGCCTCGGCGTCGGAGATCTTCGCCGGCGCCATCCAGGACTACGGCCTCGGCGTGGTGGTCGGCAGCAAGACCTTCGGCAAAGGCACCGTGCAGAGCTTGATCGCCTTGCAGCGCGGCGAGTTGAAGCTCACGGAGCGCCGGTTCTTCCGCGTCTCCGGCGAAGGCACGGAACAGAACGGCGTCACGCCGGACATCCCCTTCCCCGTCTCCGAGGGACGCTACGGCGATCTCTCCCCCGGCGGCGCTGGCGGCGCCATCGACACGCCGGACGGGCGCGTCCCCGCAGCGCAGTTCCGCGCCCTGGACAAGATCTCGCCGCTGGTGGACGTGCTGCGCGTGCGCCACGCCGAGCGCACCGAGGACGACGCCGAGTTTGCGTACCTGCGAGCGCGCAAGGAACGCTTCGAGCGGCTGCGCGACCGCACGCATCTCTCGCTGCGCGAGGAGGTGCGGCGCGCCGAGAAGGAAGCGGACGACGCCTGGCTGCTCGAAGTCGAGAATGCGCGCCTGGTCGCCAAGGGCGAGCAGCCGGCGGCCAGCGTGAGCGAGCTCGCCGACCGGCGCGAAGCCGAAGCGTTCGCCGAGCCCTCCCCGGAGGACGACACGCTGGTGCGCGAGACGGCCAACATCGTGATGGATCTGATCCATCTCTCGCCGAAGACATTGGCCAGCGCCGGCCCGGCGCCGGAGCGGGAGCGCATCTGACGCGGCCCACTGCAGCTCGCCGCGGCCCTCGGCGAGCCTAGAGCAGGAACGAGAGCGCGCGTTCGGCGATGGTCTTCGCCAGCGCCGCCTCGAACTGCGCGAACGGCATGGTCGTCTGTTCCTTCACGCCGTAGCGGCGCAGGGTCACCGTGCCGTCGGCGGCTTCGCGCTCGCCGACCACCAGCAGGTTCGGAATCTTGCGCAGCGTTCCTTCGCGGATCTTCTTCGGCACGGTGTCGCTCTGCGAGGCCACTTCGGAGCGCACGAAACGCGCCCGCAGTTGCGCGTTCAGGCGTTCCGCGTACTCCTCGAACTGCTCCGAGACCGTCACGATCTGCACCTGCACCGGCGCCAGCCAGGTCGGAAAGGCGCCGCCGAAGTGCTCGATGAGGATCGCCGCGAAGCGCTCGTGGGTGCTGAACGGCGCGCGGTGGATGCAGTACGGCGTGTGCTCCTGCCCGTCGGCGCCGGTGTAGACGAGGTTCAGGCGCGGCGGCACGGCGAAATCCAGCTGCACGGTGGAGAGCGTCTCCTCGCGGCCGGTGACGGTGCGGAACTGGATGTCGATCTTCGGGCCGTAGAACGCCGCCTCGCCGGGGGCGTCCTCGTATTCCACGTCCATCTCGGCGAGCAGATCGGCGATCAGCCGCTCCGAGCGCCGCCAGTCCTCCGGCGCGTCGACGTACTTCTCCCGCCCCTTGGGATCGTCCGCGTCCCAACGCGAAAGACGCAGCGAATAGTCCGTTAGGCCGAGCGTCTCGTACGCTTCGTCGCACTGCCCAAGCACTTCGCGGAAGACCTCCTTCACCTGCGCTTCGGTGCAGTAGATGTGCGCGTCGTTCATGCACAGGCCGCGCACCCGCGCCAGGCCGGAGACCGCGCCGGAGGCTTCCCAGCGGTAGCACTGCCCGTATTCCGCCAGGCGCAGCGGCAAGTCGCGGTAGCTGCGCGGCCTTGATGCGTAGATCTTGTGATGGTGCGGGCAGTTCATGGGCTTGAGCATGTAGCTCTCGCGCACCGCCTCGCCGTTCGGCGTCTCTTCGACCACCTCCATCGGCGGATACATGCTCTCCTGGTAGTGCGCCAGGTGGCCCGTCTGGGCGAACAGATCGCGCTTGGCGATGTGCGGCGTGGAGACGCGCTGGTAGCCGGCCTTGAACTCCAGCTCCACCGCGAGCTTCTCCAACTCGTCGCGGATCACCGTGCCGGCCGGCAGCCACAGCGGCAGGCCGCGCCCCACGTCGTCGTCCAGCACGAACAGGTCGAGTTCGCGCCCGAGCTTCTTGTGGTCGCGCTCCTGGGCGAGCTGGTAGGCCGCGACGGCAGCATCGAGTTCGGCCTTGCTGGCGAAGGCCCAAGCGTAGATGCGCGTCATCATCACGTTGTCGGAGTCGCCGCGCCAGTACGCCCCGGCGACGTTGCGCAGCTTGAAGGCGTCGCGGGCGATGTCGCGGGTGGTGTCCACGTGCGGCCCTTCGCACATGTCCAGGAACGGGCCGTTGCGATAGAAGGAGAGGCTCCCGAGGCCGTTCTTCGCCACCAGCTCGGCGGCGTATTCGCGCTTGTACGGCTCCTGCATGGCGTCCAGCCGCGCATAGGCTTCGGCCACCGGCACCTCTTCCCGATAGAAGCGCTGCCCCTTCTTGAGGATGCGCTTCATGCGCCGCTCGATATCGGGGAAGTCCGCCTCGGCAAGGGGTTCGCTCAAGATGAAGTCGTAGTAGAAGCCGTCCTCGATGGGCGGGCCGAAGCCCAGCGTGGAACCCGGGCGCATCTCCAGCACCGCCTGCGCCAGCACATGCGCCAGGCTGTGGCGGATGCGGTAGAGCGCATCGCCCTCGCCGCCCAAGCCGCTTTCTTCGGCGTGCGTCTTCGCTTCAGCGTTCATCTTCCCTCCTGCAACAAAAAACCCCGGTTGGCCGACGCCTTCCGGGGTTTGCGGGAGAGCGGCGGCTTGCTCGGGCCGCCGCTGATCGATCAGGCAGACGCGACGGCCCGGCAACGGGTCGTCGTGGTGGTCTGCCCTGCGACGTTCATGGTTTGTACGATAGGCTTGCACGACGCAGATTGCAACGACCTGCCGGAAGATGCAGCGAAGTCCGCGACGCTATCACTTGCAGAAGCGATACCGGTATCATCCGGCGCAGGATGTCCAAGATTGAGGTTCCTTCCATGCCGGACTTGCTGATTCGGGCACTGCCGGACGGCGTTCATCGCGCGTTGAAGCGGCAGGCGTCCATCCACGGTCGCTCGCTTCAACGCGAGGTGCAATCCATTCTCGCGGAAGCAGCCGGCGAGTCGCTGCACACCAACACGCCGGCGCCAGCGCTTCATGTGTCCAACGCCCCCCTTCTCGGCAAGGTGGGTCGGGAGGAAATCTACGGCGATGTCCGATGAGCCACAAGCGGCAAGCCGGCCGGGGCCACGGGCCTTGCGGGAGATGGCCTTGCCCTCGCCTTCCATTCTGGATACGAACGTCCTCGTGTCCTCCACAGCGTCAAGGCGCACACTGCATGGCGTTGCGCAAAGCGTCGTGCGGCGGGCCTCGCTGGACCGGCGAACTTGCGTCAGCGGCCAGATACTTCGCGAGTACCTTGTGGTTGCGACTCGCCCGCCCGCGTCCAACGGCTTGGGTCTGGCGCCTGTCGATGCAATCGCCAACGTATCGGCGTTCCGGTCTGTGATGCGCTGCCTTGACGAGAACAACGAGGTGCAGGAGAAACTCGCGGAGCTGGTCCAAGCGCAGGAGTGCAGAGGCGTGGTCATTCACGACGCCAACATTGTCGCTACGGCGCTCGTACATGGAGTACCAGCGATCGTCACGGAAAACCAGGCGGACTTCCGCCAATTCGACCAGCTTGTCGAGGTGATCCCGCTCGGTTCCATCGCATAGCACTTGTATCGTCCTTGCTTGGGGCAGCATCGGCCACCGGCAAGGTTCCGCACGAAATCAACCGCGAACTCTGCGGAACTCCTCGCCAGAAAGCGCACCTGGCCGGAGACTCCCTACCGCATCCGGTATCGAATGGGCAGGCTCTTCAGGCCGCCGACGAACACCGTCTGCGAGTAGCGCGGTTCGCCGTTCAGTTCCAGGTGGTCGACGCGGCTCAACAGTTCGCGGAACAGCGCCGCCATCTCCATGCGCGCCAGGTGCTGGCCGAGGCACACGTGGGCGCCGTAGCCGAACGCCAAGTGGCGCACGTCCGGGCGGTCGACGCGGAACTTGAAGGGATCCTCGAACACCGCTTCGTCGCGGTTCGCCGAGGGATACCAGAGGACGCAGGACTCCCCTTCCTTGAAGTCCACGCCGCCCACTTGGCAGTCCTCTGTCGCGGTGCGGGCGAACTGGCGCACCGGCGTCACCCAGCGGATCATCTCGTCCACCGCCGTGGCCATGTGCTGTTCCGGCGTCGCGCGCAGCTTCGCCAGCTCTTCGGGATGTTCGATCAGCGCGTGCAGGCCGCCGGCGGTGGACGAGCTGGTCGTATCGTGGCCGGCGGTGGCGATGATGATGTAGTAGCCGTTGGTTTCGTGTGCGGGAAGCGGCTCGCCGTCGATCTGCGCGTTGGCGATGACGCTGGCCACGTCGTCGGTGGGGTTGGCGCGCCGGCTGCGGCTGAGCTCCTGGAAGTAGGCCTCGAAATCCGCCACGACGTCCATGAGGGACTCCGGCTCGATGGCGCGGCGCTCGTCCGGGTCCGTGCTGCCGAAGAGTTCCTGGGTGAGCCGCATCATCAGCGGCTCGTCTTCTTCCGGCACGCCGAAGATGGTCATGATGACGCGCAGCGGATACCAGGTGGAGATGTCCTTCACGAAGTCGCACTCGCCGCCGAGCTCGCCCAGGCGATCCACGTAGAGCGTCGCCAACTCGTCGATGCGCCCCGCCAGCTTGCGCAGATTCGAGCCCATGAACCACGGCTGGGTGAGCGCCCGGTACTTGCTGTGGTCCGGATCGTCCATCTGCACCAGCGAGCGCACCAGATGGCGCCGGCCGGCGAGGTGCTGCAGCAGCGCTTCGGTGAGCTTCGGCGCCAGGATCGGGCGCGGGTCGTTGATGAACCGACGCTTGTCGCCCTCGACCGCCATGACGTCCTGGTGCCGGGTGATGGACCAGAACGGCTCGAAGCCATCAGGCGCCATGCGCCGCACCGGCGCATTCGCCCGCAGCCAGGCGAACTGCGCATGCACCCAGCCCTCGTCGCCCCAATGCGCCGGATCGACCATGGCGGCGTCCAACTCCGGCGATTCCGCAAGCACCGCAAACCCCATCTGCGCTCCTCGTCGTCAACCTCTGCGGGAGGCCGCACCGTACCAACTCGAACGCCGGGACGCCAAGTGCAGGCTGGCTTCATGCGAATTGGGTGGTTGAAACTGACCGAAATTGCATGAACTCGGTCAGTTTGGATGACGGGAACACCGTCCCGCAGGCGCTGGCGACGGCACGGAAGGGTGGCACGACGCCAAGAACCGCCCGGAGGACAGCGACGACTCGGGCGCTCCCCAAGCCATGAACACACCCAAATTATCCAAATTGGGTATTGACAACTGACCGCAATTGCATATATTCCGTCAGTTCGATGACCGCAAACTACGTCCCACAGACGCTGCTGCCCCGCCTGGAACGCTTGGCCACGCCCGGCAAGGTGGTGGTGGTGTACGGCCCGCGAAGGGTGGGGAAGACCACCTTGATGCAGCGCTACACCCAGCAATTCGCCCAGGACGCCTTGGTGGTCACCGCCGAGGACATCGCCGTGCGCGATTTTCTGGAGAGCCGGTCCATTGCCAAGCTGCGCGCCTTCGTCGGCGGGCGGCGAACGCTCATCGTCGACGAAGCCCAGCATCTGCGGGACGTCGGTTTGAACTTGAAGCTGCTGGCCGATCACGTCGAGGGGCTGCGGATCATCGCCACCGGATCGTCCTCCTTCGACTTGGCCCAAAAGACCGGCGAGCCATTGACGGGCCGGCGCCACACCCTGCTGCTTCTGCCCCTTGCCCAATTGGAGCTTCAAGGCGTGGAGGCGCCACACGAGACGAACGCCCAACTGGAATTGCGCCTCGTCTACGGCAGCTACCCCGAGGTCGTGCTGATGCAGTCCAACGAAGACCGCCAGCTGTACATCAAGGAACTGATCGCCTCCTACCTCTTCAAGGACATCCTCCAACTGGAGGGCGTTCGCCATGCGGACAAACTGCTGCGCCTTCTCCAGCTGCTTGCCTTCCAGATCGGTCGCGAGGTCTCGATGGCGGAGGTGGGAAGCCAGCTCGGCATGAACAAGAACACCGTGGCCCGCTACCTGGACTTGCTGGAAAAAGCCTACGTCGTCTACGCCCGCCTTGGCTTCAGCCGCAATCTGCGCAAGGAAATCAGCAAAAGCCGCCGCTACTACTTCTACGACAACGGCATCCGCAACGGCCTCATCAACAACTTCAACGCCATCGCCCTGCGCGACGACGCCGGCGCACTTTGGGAAAACTACGTCATGGTGGAGCGACTGAAGCGCAACCTGTACACCGGGCACTTGGCGGAAAGCTACTTCTGGCGCACTCACGATCAACAGGAGATCGATTTGGTGGAGGACTGGGGCGGCCAACTCCTGGCTGCGGAAATGAAGTGGTCGCCTACGGCGAAGAGCCGCACCCCCGCCGCTTGGCGACGCGCCTATCCCGATGCTTCCTTCCAAGTCGTCCACCGGGGCAACTACCTGGAGTTCATCGGCGCGGCGCAGTAGTATCCTAACCCACCTCTTTTCCACTAGTTGCGCACTTCATATAAGGTATAGTTCTAACCTTGCGCTAAATGTCCGCGTTCACCAACTTCTCTATCCGGTCACGCAGCTGTTTCCGTCGGGTATCGTAAAAGTGCAAGAATTCGTTGAGGCTCTCTGGCAGCTCCTCTAGGACATACTGCTGTTGGTAGTGTTTACGCCCCTCCTCATTCTTTTCAAAGTGTTCCTGCATCCAAGTCACCGGCAACTTCGCGCGCTTCTCGTTGTTCATCACTCCGTCCATTAATTGGAGGTTTCCGACTCGATCGAAACACTCCATAAAACTGTCCATGTTTTCTTCACTTACACCGGCATTGCGCAGCCGCGGTGGTGTGAAAAGGCTCTTTGGAAATACATGGTCGATATGAAAATGATGGTCACGCACATTGATGAACGGAAAGAGAAGGGACAGCATGGCGAATGCCCGTCTGTCGCCAATCTTCATATCGGCGAGATCGTCGACCTCCTCCTCAGTGAACGCCAAGCTCCTGCCCCGTTGTGCCATCGCACTGACCAAGGCCGCCGCTGGGAATCGGTCGTCGCTTTTGTTTCGCAGAACGTCGCGCAACGCGGTCAGCAAGGTGTCCAAACCGCTACCCCAAATGCCCGATGCCTTCAGGATCGAACGCGTCAACCATTGCCGAATAGCCTTCCTATCTTCGGCATATTGGCTGGATTCGAAGTTGTGAGATGTGGGCAGTTTGTGGATGTAGTACGCGATGGGCAACAATGCGCTGTTAGCGCGGATGCTCTTGCTGTCGAATCCAAAGCTTGTGACCAACTGTACTGTCTTCACCAATGCCGTCCTGACATCGTCCCAGTTCTTCTCAAGTATTGTCATGTTTTCGTGCGTAAAGTTGCGAACTTGAAATCCCACGCTCGCGATGTCCGTCAGCATGAGACCGGCCTTTAGCACAAAGTCCTTGGATAAAGCAAGTCCGGGTCCGATGGCGTTGAGTTCGTCCACCAACGCAAGAACCTCCCGCCGAGCATCTCGCTCCTCCCACTGTGAAACAGCTATGCTCAGTAGCAAATCGGAATATGCGAGGTCCGTTCCTTTGCTGTTTCGGCGGATGAAGATCGTGAGCACATGATCGATGTCCTGCTTCGTTTCCTCGTAGTAGGCAACAGTGGGATCCGTGCGTACCCTACGATATAGTCTATCCAATATGCGGAACGCGAGACTATGCTCGTTCCGATCGAGGCATTTAGCGAGGAGCCAGTCGCTCATGGCCGGGCCGTGATCCATCCTCAAGATGGCCGAAACTTTGAACCAAAGATGTGCGCCCTTCTGTCCGACTTTGCTTTCGTCGATGAACTCGAATTTGTAGGCCGAGCCCTCTTCGTCGCGCGTTTCAGACAACAAATCCAGCGCGAGCACGCGGCGCGGAAAGGCATCTGGGTTGCTCCACCGGCGCCTCGGCAGTTTCACGGCCATAGAACCGCGAAGGCCGATGTTGAAAGCGGTCAGTCGCTGTTGACCGTCCAGCACCGCCGTCAACGGCCGATCGCTCTGTACCCCTAGGTCCGCACAATGCGGCCTGTCTCGTTCGTGGTAGTCACGGACGAAGTCGTAATACTTAAACTTATGGGAGTGTTCCCGATCGATCTGCCAAAACAGGAATTCGCCAAACGGGTAACCTTGCATTAGGCTGTCGAATAATGCGCAAATCTGTTCCTGGCTCCAGACGAACTCTCGCTGGATGGCAGGCAGAACATAGTCGTGCTGCCCAATACGACGCAGCGCATCTTCAATCGTGCCGCCTTGTTGGTACATCTGTAGATTGCCCTCGTGGTCGTTTGATGAGGTCGCACCCTACAGCGTCACTTGGAGCGACGCAAGGGGAGTTTTGGCAGGCATTGGTCGCATTTGGACCAGTTTTGACGCGGCAAACCGCCTGCCGGTCATGCCGCTGCACCCGCGTGTTGGTGTTTTGGGTGCCGAACACGCTACGATCCATGGCGTTGGCCGGTGTTGAAGGGTGACCGCCACCTAGCTAGCGACGTCAGAGTCGCGTCGGGCGTGCGAGGGCCCGGTGATCGAGGGGTGTGCGTCCTTGGGTACCGCGCCGTCGTTGAATGGCTGGATCGAGGAGCAAGCCCCGTGAGGAGCATTCGCCTGACCGCAGCGGCTGCCCTGTTGTTCATGCTCAGCGCGTGCGCCCAGAGCAACCCGGCAGCCGAGAAGGCCGCTGCCGAAGCCACTGCGCCTTGGCTGGCGCTCATGGATGCGGGCGACTATGCGCGGTGCTGGGAGGTCGCCGCTGCACACTTTCGGGAGCAGGAGGAGCTTGCGGCGTGGCAGGCGAAGGCGCATGGCTACCGGGATCCGCTCGGCGCAATGCAATCGAGGGCGCTCGACACGACGCGCTACTTCGTCGATCCCTGGGGTGCGCCGCCCGGCGAGTACGTGGTGGTGGTTCACGATTCGCGCTGGGATGCCGGCACCATCCTCGAAACCGTTAACATGCAGAAGCAGGCGGACGGCGGCTGGCTGGTCGTCGGGTACAACGTGCAGCAGCACACGCCTTGAGGGGGGCTGAGCGGGCATGGGCAAACAAGGCATGGCGGCGTTCTCGAACTCGGTGGCCATCGCCGGCGTCGGCGAGACGGACTATTCCCGCGACAGCGGCCGCAGCGAACTCGCGCTGGCGCTGCAAGCGATTCTCGCCGCCCTCGAAGACGCCAATGTCGAGCCGCGCGAAGTGGACGGCTTGATGAAGTGGCGCGTGGACACCAGCGCCGAGGCGGACGTGGCGGCCAACCTCGGCATTGAGGACTTGGCCTGGTGGGGCGAGATCAGCCAGGCGGGCAACGTGGGCGCGGCGCTGGTCGCCCATGCGGCAGCGGCCATTCACGCCGGCCTTGCCAACATCGTCGTGATCTACCGTGGCGTGAACGGGCGCTCGGGCAGGCGCTACGGGCGGGGCGACGTCACCGGGCAGCGCGGCCAAGGCGCCGGCGCATTCACCGAACCATACGGCCTGCTCACGCCGCAGCACGGCCTCGCCATGACCGCGCGCCGCCGCATGTTCGACACCGGCATCACCAGCCGCCAGTTCGGGGCGCAGGCGGTCGCGCAGCGTCGCCATGCCAACCGCAATCCCCGCGCCACGTTCTTCGAGCGCGAGCTCACCCTCGAAGCGCATCAGGCATCGCGCTTGATCGTCGATCCGTTCCACCTGTTCGACTGCTGCCTGGAAACGGACGGCGGCGGCGCGCTGGTGCTGATGTCCGCCGAGCGAGCCCGGGAGCGCGCCAACGGCCGTCCGCTCGCGCTGATTCGCGCCGCGGCGCAGTCCGGGCCGGGCGTTGGCGCCGCGGCAAAGCGCACGGCGAAGCGCCTGTTCGCGATGGCGAACGTGCAGCGCCAGGACATCGACGTGGTGCAGATCTACGACCACTTCTGCCCGTTCGTGCTGTTCGCGCTCGAAGACTACGGCTTCGTCGAGGACGCCGGGCGCTTGGCCGAGGAAGGCGGCACCGCCTGGAACGGGCGCTTGCCGGTGAACACCTCCGGCGGCCACCTTTCGGAAGCCTACATGCAGGGCATGAACCACCTCATCGAGGCCACGCGCCAGGCGCGCGGCGAATCCACGGTGCAAGTGGAAAACGCGGCGTTCTCCTTCTGCGACACCGGCATCGGCACCGGCGCGGTGATTCTGGAGCGCACCGAGGCATGAGCAACTGGCGCTTCCAACGCCCGCCGAACCTGCCGCAGCCGCAGCCGGCCGAAGAGGCGCAGCCGTTCTTCGACGCCCTCAAGGAAGGACGGCTGACCATCCAGCGCTGCACCGCGTGCGGCGCCCTCGCCCATCCGCCGCAGGCGCTGTGCCGGCGCTGCCAAGGCAGCGACTTCGAATGGCAGCAGGCGAGCGGCAAGGGCACCGTGCATTCCTACGTCGTGACGCATCAAGCCGTCCACCCGGCCTTCGCGGAGCACACGCCGTTGGCCACCGTGGAAGTGGAACTCGCCGAAGGCGTGCGCATCACCTCCAATCTCGTGGACGTGCCGCCGGAAGAGATCGCCATCGGGATGCCGGTTGCGCTTGCGCTCGAAGAAGCCGCCGACGGCGTGGTGCTGCCGCTCTTCCGCCGCGACGACTAACAAACGGCACCAAAGGAGAACCATGAAGATCCGCTCCATCGAAACCCGCCACTGCGACGCCGGCTGGCGCAACTACCACTTCGTGAAGCTCGTCACCGAGGACGGCGTGACAGGGTGGAGCGAATACGACGAACACCAGGGCGCCATCGGCGTCACGGCGGTGGTGGAGAAGCTCGCGCCGATGGTGCTCGGCGAGCGCGTCCACGACATCGAGCGCGTCTACGCCCGGCTGCATGCCCGTGCGCGGCAATCCATGTCCGGCGTGATGGCCATGGGCATCGGCGCCATCGAGAACGCCCTCCTGGACGCCAAGGCCAAGACCCTCGGCGTGCCTTGCTACGACCTGCTCGGCGGCAAGGTGCGCGACGCCGTGCGCGTGTACTGGTCGCACTGCGGCACCTGGCGCATCGCCCGCCCGGACTTCTACCCGCCGGCGGTGCGCACGTTGGACGACGTGCGCGCCCTCGGCCAGGAAGTGCGCGAACGCGGCTTCACCGGCCTCAAGACCAACATCTTCGACTTCAGCGCCGTGGAGAGCGGCGGGCGCGTGCGCGGCTGGGCGCCGGGCTTCGGCGGCCCCTTTGCGCCGGACCGCAACACGGAGAAGCACATCGTCCGCCAACTGCGCCGCCATCTGGACGCCTTCCGGGACGGCGCCGGCGACGACATGGACATCCTGCTCGACCTCAACTACAACGCCACGCCCGAGGGCTACCGACGCATCCTGCGCACCCTGGAGGACTTCGACCTGTTCTGGGTGGAAATCGACACCGAATACCCGGAAGCGCTGGCGGACGTGCGCGCCATGAGCCCGCACGCCATCGCCTCCTGCGAATCCCTGCTCACGCTGCCCGCCTTCCTGCCCTACTTCCGCCTGCGCGCCATGGACGTGGCGATCATCGACGCCGTGTGGAACGGCGTCTGGCAGTCCATGAAGATCGCCGCCACCGCCGCCGCCCACCAAGTGAACGTGGCCCCGCACAACTACTACGGCCACCTCTCGTCCATGATGAGCGCCCACTTCTGCGCCGCCACGCCGAACCTGCGCATCATGGAAACGGACATCGACCGCGTGCCAAGGGACGCCGAACTGTTCACCGTGGCCCCGGACATCAGGGATAGCCATTTGCACCTGCCGGAAACGCCCGGGTGGGGGACGGAGCCGAACGAGGAAGCGCTGGCGAAGTATCCGGCGAAGTAGGGGTCGTACCCGAGGGCCGGTGCGAACGTCCAAGGGATAGCCTTGCCGCAAGTCCTCGACAACATCGAAGAGAGCCTGCTGCCGGCGTTGCGGCGGATGCTCGAAGTCGCCCAGCGGGCGGACTTCTGCATCGGCTACTTCAACCTGCGCGGCTGGCGCACGATCGGCGACCTCATCGAACAGTGGGCCGGCGGCGAAGACGCCCGCTGCCGCGTGCTGGTGGGCATGCAGCCGCGCCCGGACGACCAGCTCAGGCAGGCGCTGAGCCTTTCCGGCGACGCCGCGCGCATGGACAACCAAACGGCGCTGCGCACCAAGCGGGAACTGGCGGAGAAGTTCCGCGAGCAACTCACCGTCGGCGCTCCCACGGCGGCGGACGAAAAAGGGCTGCGCCGGCTCGCCCGGCAACTCCGCAGCGGCAAAGTGGCCGTCAAGCTGTTCTGCCGCCATGCGCTGCACGCCAAGCTCTACCTTCTGTTCCGTGAGGATCCGGCGGCGTCCATCGTCGGCTACGTCGGCAGCAGCAATCTGACCCTCTCGGGCCTCTCCTTGCAGGGCGAACTGAACGTCGATGTGGTGGACCAGGACGCCTGCGCCAAGCTCGCCGCGTGGTTCGAGGCGCGTTGGGCCGACCGCTGGTGCATCGACATCACCAAGGAGCTCGCGCAGATCATCGAGGAAAGCTGGGCGCGCGAATCCCTCATTCCGCCCTACCACATCTACGTGAAGATGGCCTACCACCTCTCCGAGGAAGCGCGCGCCGGCTTGACGGAGTTCCGCATCCCCAGCGACTTCGGCAACGAATTGCTCGAGTTCCAGACGGCCGCGGTGAAGATCGCCGCCCACCATGTGAACAAGCGCGGCGGCGTGCTCATCGGCGACGTGGTGGGGCTCGGCAAGACGCTGATGGCCACCGCGCTGGCGCGCATCCTGGAGGACGATCTGGGATTGGAAACCCTCGTCATCTGCCCGAAGAACCTGGTGTCGATGTGGGAGGACTATCGAGACTGCTATCGGCTGCGGGCGCGAGTGCTCTCCATCAGCCGGGTGCAGAGCCAACTGGAGAACCTGCGCCGCTACCGCATCGTGCTCATCGACGAGAGCCACAATCTGCGCAACCGCGAAGGCAAGCGCTACCGCGCCATCCGCGAATACATCGACAAGAACGACAGCAAGTGCATCCTGCTTTCCGCCACGCCCTACAACAAGACCTACAAGGACCTTTCCAGCCAGCTGCGCTTGTTCGTCGGCGAGGACGAAGACCTCGGCATTCGCCCGGAACGATTGATCCGGCAGATCGGCGAGACGACGTTCCTGCGCAAGCACCAGGCGTCGCCGCGCTCCATCGCCGCCTTCGAGCAATCGGAACACACCGACGACTGGCGCGACTTGATGCGCCTGTACCTCGTGCGCAGAACGCGCAGCTTCATCCAGGACAACTACGCCAAGACGGATGCCAAAGGGCGCAAGTACCTGCCGTTTCCAGACGGCAGCAGGCAGGCCTTTCCGTCGCGCGTTCCCAAGACCATCAAAGTGGAAGTCGGCGGCCAGTACGCCCGGCTCTTCTCCGACGAGGTGGTGGAAACCATCAACGGCCTGAACCTGCCGCGCTACGGCCTCGGCAACTACGTCGTCGAAACATCCAAGAACGCCGCTGCCGACCAGCGCCTGCTCGACGACCTCTCCCGGGCCGGCAAGCGCTTGATGGGCTTCTGCCGAACCAATCTGTTCAAGCGCTTGGAGAGCAGCGGCCATGCCTTCCTGCTCTCCGTGGAGCGTCACGTGCTCCGCAACTTCATCTTCATCCACGCCATCGAAGAGGGCCTGCCGCTGCCGATCGGCGCCACCGATGCCGGCGTATTGGACTCGCAGTCCTACGATGGCGATGCGGATGGGGATGCCGGGGACGTGTTCGACGAAGAAGACGACGTGGCAAGGCAGGATGTAAGCGGCGACCAGCCAAGGACGCCAGCGGCGTTTCGAGAACGCGCCGCCGAGGCGTACGACACCTTCGCCGGGGAGCGCTACCGCAGGCGCTTCCGGTGGTTGGCCGCGCATCACTTCAGCGCCGAGTTGAAAGACGACCTGCTGCGCGATTCCGAACAGCTGATCGACTTGCTGGCGGACGTAGGCGATTGGAACGCGGCGGAAGACGCCAAGCTGGGGGCGTTGGAGAAACTCTTGCGAAAGACGCACGGCCGGCAGGGGAGCCCGCGGGGGAGTGCGAGGGGGAACCCTGCGCAAGAAAAAGTGATCGTGTTCTCCCAGTTCGCGGATACGGTCTACTACTTGGAGCGCGAACTCGATGCCCGCAAGCTGTCGCGCATAGCAGCCGCCACCGGTGATTCCACCGACCCCACGGCACTAGCTCGGCGCTTCAGCCCGCGCAGCAACGGCCAAGGCAAAGTCGCTGCCGAGGACGAGGTTCGCGTCCTGATCGCCACGGACGTGCTCAGCGAAGGCCAGAATCTGCAAGACTGCGCTATCGTCGTGAACTACGACCTGCCCTGGGCCATCATCCGCCTCATCCAGCGCGCCGGGCGGGTGGATCGCATCGGCCAGAAGGCAAACGAAATCCTCTGCTATTCGTTCCTTCCCGCCCAAGGCGTGGAACGGCTCATCCGCCTTCGCTCCCGGGTCCGCGAGCGTCTGCAGGAGAACGCCGAAGTGGTTGGCACGGACGAGGCGTTCTTCGAGGACGAAGACCAGCGCGCCGTCAACGATCTGTACAACGAGAAAGCAGGCATACTGGACGACGCCAAGGATTCGGACGTGGACCTCGCCTCCTACGCCTACCAGATTTGGCAGAATGCCACGAAGAACGACGACGCCTTGCGCAAGGAGATCGAGGAGATGCCAGCCGTGGTGTATTCCTCAAAGCGCCACGTCGAGGCGGCCAAGGAACCGGAGGGCCTGCTTGCCTATATACGAACGTCGCAAGACCACGACGCCTTGGCGTGGCTGGACCAGAACGGCAACAGCGTGACGGAGAGCCAGTTCGACATTCTGCGGGCCGCGGCCTGCGAACCGGACACGCCAGCCGTGCCGAGACGAGAGAACCACCACGAGCTGGTGCGGACCGCGGCAGCGCTGGTCGCCGGCGAGGAACAGCAAGTGGGCGGCCAGCTGGGGCGGCCTTCGGGGGCGCGTTTCAAGGTGTACGAGCGCCTGAAGCACCATGCGGAACAGACAGGCGGCTTGCTTGAACCGATGCTGAAAGCAGCGCTGGACGACGTGTACCGCTGGCCGCTGCGCCAACATGCGGTGGACGTTCTCAACAGGCAGCTGCCGTCCATTTCCGATGCGGAACTGGCCGCGCTGGTCTGCTCGCTGCGCGATGAGGACCGTCTCTGCAACGTCTCCGAGAAGGGTGCCAAGGGCGAACCCCGCATCATCTGTTCGATGGGCTTGGTGAGCGACGCCGGGAGCTAGACAGCCTGTGGAACCATTAGCGCCGTTGGATCGAGCCACCGTCCGGCAACTGCTGGAGGCGTTCGACCTGCGCGCCCTGTTCGTAAACGAGCTCGGCTGGGATCACGGCGGCGCCGACACCGCCGCCGTCGTTGGCGAGACGACGTTCCCGCTCCAAGCGATTGCCCAGAAGCGCGGCTTCGTCGCCTATCAGTGCGTCGCTGGCGGACAGACGCTGCCGGACTACGCCACGCGGCAGAAGATCGAGCGGCAGGTTGCCAAGGACGCGCACGAGCATCTCATCGTCTTCGCGCCCAAGGACCACGGCACGCTGTGCTGGCAGTGGGTGAAGCGCGAACTGGGCCGACCGCCCCGGCCCCGCCAGCACACCTACAGCAAAGGACAGAGCGCCGAAGCCTTGGCGGAGCGGCTCGACATCCTGCGCTTCACGCTTGAAGAGGAGGAGGAACTCTCCACTTTCGATGCCGCCCTGCGGGTGGCCAAGGCGTTCGACGTCGAGAAGGTCACCAAGCGGTTCTACGACCGGTTCAGAACCGAGCACCAGGCGTTCCTCGGCTTCATCAAGGGCATCAGGGACGCCGCCAGCCGCGAGTGGTACGCCTCGCTGATGCTGAATCGGATGATGTTCATCTACTTCATCCAGAAGCGCGGCTTCCTCAACGACGAAACAGACTACCTTCGCAATCGCCTAGCGGCCATTGCCAAGACGAAAGGCAGCGGCAAGTTCCACAGCTTCTACCGCTTGTTCCTGCGCCGACTGTTCCACGAAGGGCTGGGCCAGCCGGAAACGGCCCGGGATGCGGAACTTGGCGAGATGCTTGGCCGCGTTCCCTACCTGAACGGCGGCCTGTTCGACGTACACGACTTGGAACGCGACAACGCCAACATCGACATCCCGGACAAAGCGTTCAAGCAGATCTTCGACTTCTTCGACGCCTACCAATGGCACCTCGACGACCGCCCCTTGCGCGACGACAACGAGATCAACCCAGACGTGCTCGGCTACATCTTCGAGAAGTACGTGAACCAGAAGCAGATGGGTGCCTACTACACAAAGGAGGACATCACCGGCTACATCAGCCGCAACACCATCGTTCCGCGCCTGTTCGACCAAGCCAAGCGCGATTGCGCCATCGCCTTCAAGCCGGGCGGCAGCGTTTGGCGATTGCTCGCCGAAGACCCGAACCGCTACTTCTACCCCTCCGTGCGCCACGGCATCACCCTCGACATGCGCGACGGAACCGAGTTCGACAAGCCACGCGCCTTGCCGAAGGAAATCGCCGTCGGCTTGAAGGACGTGGCCAAGCGCGGCGAGTGGAACAACCCGGCGCCACCAGAATACGCGCTGCCCACGGAGACATGGCGCGAGCACATCGCCCGCCGCCAGCGCTACGAAGAGGTGTACGGCAAGTTGGCCGCCGGCGACGTCTGCTCCATCAACGACCTCGTCACCTACAACCTGGACATCGAGCGGTTCGCCGAAGACGCCATCCGCACCAGCGAAGGCCCGGAACTGGTGCGCGCCTTCTGGAAGGCAATCCGCAACGTGACCGTGCTCGATCCGACCGTCGGCTCCGGCGCCTTCCTGTTCGCCGCGTTGAACGTCCTGGAGCCGCTCTACAACGCCTGCCTGGACGCCATGCGCGGCTTGGTGGACGATTTGAAGCACTCCAAGCGCAAGCAGCGCCCAGACAAGCTCGACGACTTCGCAAAGGTGCTCGACGAAATGGACAAGCACCCCAGCGAGCGCTACTTCGTCCTCAAGTCCATCGTCATCGACAACCTCTACGGCGTGGACATCATGGAAGAGGCCGTCGAGATATGCAAACTCCGCCTGTTCCTGAAACTCGTCGCGCAGCTCGAGTCCTACGAGCAGATCGAACCCCTGCCGGACATCGACTTCAACGTCCGCCCCGGCAACACGCTGGTGGGCTTCACGTCGATGCAGGAGGTGCAGGACACCCTCGGCAGCGACGTCGTTTCTCTCGGCTCGCTGCCAGCCATCGAGAAGAGCGCGGAAGAGGCAGACGACGCCTTCCGCCAGTTCCGCGCCATGCAGACGGAACGACACTTGGATGCCGCCGCCTTCGCCGAATCGAAAACGACGCTGCGCCACCGCCTCGACGAACTACGCAAGAAGCTCGACGCCTTCCTCGCCGACGACTACGGCATCCGCCGCAACCAGACGGCATTGCGCAAATGGCAGCGCAGCCACCAGCCCTTCCACTGGCTCGTGGAGTTCTACGGGATCATGGCGCGTGGCGGGTTCGACGTGGTGATCGGCAATCCGCCGTACATCGCCAGCGCCAAGGTGCGGCAGACCTACGACGCCAAGAACCTTGAATGCGGACGGTGCCCGGACGTCTATGCGTGGGTGCTGGAGCGCTCCCAGATGCTGCTCCGATCCGGCGGAAGAACGGGCATGATCGTGCCACTCAGCCTCGGCTTCAGCGCCCCATTCGCGCAATGCCGCCAGATGCTCCTCGCCGGATACAGCCACAACTGGTTCGCCTCTTTCGGACGCATCCCATCGGCGCTGTTCAGTTTCGACGTGCGTGTGCGCAACACCATCCAGCTCGCGCTCAAGTCCAACGAACCGCCCGCCGCCTACACAAGCCGCCTGCACCGCTGGTTCGACGCTGCCAGGCCAGCCCTGTTCGAGGGATTGGCCTACGCCGAGTTCCAACCACATCTCTGGAAGGGCCGAGTGCCGAAGATCGGCAGTTCGGCGCTGCTCGACGGGATGGAGCGCCTGCTCGGCAACACGGGCACGACGGCCGACGCGGCGATCTCCAAGACGGCCACAGAGCACGTTCTTCACTTCAAGCAGACCGCGTACAACTGGCTCAACTTCTGCCGCGTCCTTCCGCCATGCTTCGACGCAAGCGGAGGACAGACGCCGCACACCGAGTTTGGCGGGCTATATTACGAAACGGCCAGTGCTGCGAGGCTTGCAATGGCGCTCGCGAACGGCAAGCTCATGTTTTGCTATTGGGCCGCCGTTGGAGATGATTTTCATGTGGCGCGATGGAACTTCGCCGACTTCCCGGTCGATCTCGACGCTCTGCCCAGCAAGCCGCGACAAGCACTCCTCCGCCAAGCCACACGCTTGGAAGCGGCGATGGCAAACGCCGTGCAGTTCAAGCGCAATGCGGGCAAGCGCGTGGGGAATTACAACCTGGCCCGGTGCAGAAGCATTACGGACGTTTCGGATCGGCTCTTCTTAGACGCTCTCGGCGCGGGCCACCTCTGGCACGAGATCGAGCTCTACTACGCGCAGACTGTCCGCACGGACTTCGGCTAGCTCTGGACTCCTGAACTCCGGCGATCGGCGCACCGTGCGCATCATCTGAGTTTAGCTTCAGCCCGCCGGTGAAGTTGATGTAGGAACTCACGCGGCGTTACGCCGTCATAAGCACCTTTTTGCGCCTGTCCTTCGAGCTCCACAAAGCATTCCGTGATTTCTTTAGAGCTCAAAATATGTGGTCGATCTTCATCAACATCCCCCTCCCTTCTCGCGACCTTGCGCGCCTCGTCGAGATAAAACTCAGCGAGCTTTCTCGCAGCCTTAGCACTGTTCAGCGATTTGAGCTCAAGCCGGTCTTGCAGCCGACTTCGAAGTGCCGGGTAGGATTCCGAGTAGCGCCTAAGGGCGTCCGGTGTCACGGCAATCATCAGAAACAGTCGCCTCGGAAGCGCATCGATCATCGCTCGTAACGCCGCCAAGTAACGCATTACTGCCCGTATCCCGAGAACGCCGTCTTGTTTCTCTATTTCATCCAACAGCAGGAAAATGCCCTTTAACACACCCGCCTCTCCGCTCACTTTGGCCAAATCCCTAAGCGCCGCGGTTTTTGATTCCACGGTGTCCATGCGAAATTGTACCCCAAGCGTCTCCCTGTGCGATTTAAGCAACCGAAAACCCAATAGCCACTCCATCATTAGCTGTTTCGTGTCCGGATCTTCAGATTTCACGATAGCCCGAAGAGCGGTTCTCATGTCGTGACTTCGAGCCTCTTCAATATAGCTATCCCTTTTCCGAAGCCGCTGTACCAAATCTTCCAGATGTTCCGTTCCTAGTTCCTCAACGAGTCGCCTAGTGGTACCGTCAAAGGTCTCCTCTGGGTCCGCCAAGTATCGCACAACGTAGTAGCCTTCTCGGTCTTGAAGCGCCGTGCGTACTTCCCCCTCGAAGTGATTGAGGAAGCTCGTCTTGCCGACACCTTGCGTTCCTTCAACGACAACGACTTGCGAGGTGTCGTCACGGAAGAACGTCACCACGCGATCTTCCGCTTCCCCATCCTCGGCGGCCGGGAACCTAGGATTGCCCGTCGTTTGATGGGACGCCGGAAACGGGTTGAAAAGGATCCCGAACCGTCCGTAAAGCTCGTGTGCAGGATCGTCGTCCAGCTCCCGCAGTTTGTCGCGCAAACTCATGACTTAGGCCCCTCAAGTCGTAGGCTCACACTTGCCTTGCCCGGAATTAGGTAATCACCGCGATAGAGACGTATGGGTTTTGCCACTGGCGCACCATCTTCGACCCGAAGAACATGGACTATGTGGTCGTCGTATTGTGTCTGCGTCGTGGAACCTTCCGTGGACCACCGCAATAATCCTGCGCCCGTTGCCTGCTCCAATGACCGTTGCGCCACTTCAGGATGAATGCCGTCGTGCTGTATCAACGATTCCAGCCAACGACCGGTTGCCACGATCGTGTCTCTCCCTGCCATTTCGCGAAATCGTGCTAACGCCAGCTCCGAAAATTTTGCAGGTGCCGGACGATTCAACGTCGGAAAGACAGCGCCCCTGCCGACGGATGCGCAGAGCAAAGTGAGCTCGCCCAACACGAGGTAGGTACGACGCGAACCGCCACGCAGATCGGACAAATCGAGCGGCTCGCCGTTGTGCAACCCTTCCACGCGTTGCGCCAGAGCTCGGAAGGAGGGCGCGTGAGCTAAGACCCTTTGCAATGACTCCGGATCCCCATCCCGGGCCGCAATCGACGCCTCCTTTAGCAGGCTTGTTGCTGTCCAGCGGCCTCCTCCTTCCAAACGAACGTAGCCGGCCGAAGCAAGGAATCTGCGGTAGTGCGAAATGCTGTATGAGCTCAGATTCAGTAGCCGGCCAATCTCCGCTTGCTCCAATGCTTGCTTGTCATCCAAGAGGCCGATCAGCCTCAACAGGAGGCTCACGTTCATCCGTTGGTAAGCTAGAGGCTTGGGAGAAGCAGTGGGCTCCATGTTGGTGCCGGTTGGCGCGGCATCTTCTGCCAAATCCCGCTGACGCAGGGGCTTCCTAAGTACCTGCACTTTTCTTTCGATTTCGTACCACAACAGGTCATCAATCGAATGGTAAGGGCTCCAAGGGAGGTCCTCGCCTATGGCCGAAACGGTGAACGTCCCGTCGTTCGAGGTCAAACGTGCGTGGCCGAACGCTGTCGCCAGCTCCCAGAGGAGGAAGGCGAGAGGAACTGGCCGCGGTTCGCCTTTGAACGGGTCGAGTGGACGGCCGGTGAGGCGCTGGCCGAAGACCTGCTCCGCGCGAATCGTACGGAAGTACAAAGGCTTCACCCCCTCGACCAAGGCCATGCGGGCCTGTCCTTGGTCACTTGTGAGCAGGAGCACGGCGTGGCCAGGTTCAGACTGCGCTTGGTGATGGCGGGCGGCCTCCAATATGAGGCGATCCACGTAGGCGCGGACCGGAACACTTAGTTGCAAGTCGGCCAAGGAACGATCTGGCTCTGGCACGAATGCGCTGCGAAGCGGGTCTCCAAGCAAATATGTGCGTTCTATTTCCACGTCGTCCTGCAGCTCTAGGCGGAGGAGTGCTCGTTCAGCGCCTTGGCTGGTCATATGGTCCATCAACTGCCGCGTAGAACGTGGCTTCTTGGCACCCTTCCTATCTCGTCGAATTTTAAGGAAACGATCAGAGGCGTTGCGAATCTCCATTTGTACGATGGCGGGCACTTTGACCCTCGCCTTAGGTATGTGACGGACGACAAAATCCAAGCCACCTTGAACTACCCCGGAAGTGTCCGACACTACCGTTGCTGTGCGACGGAACGGCAGATTTTCAATGGTATCGGCGTCGAAGATTGGATTCACCAATCCCGCACGCACGCAGATCGCTGCGATCGAATTCAAGACCCTCCGAATTGCGTCGTCGTCATCGTCGCCAAGAAGGCCTTTAAGCGCTTCTTTCGCCTCAGAAGCGCTTGGCAACGACCACTCGAAGGTACCCTCGTTGCCGAGCGAAGCGCGCTGACGCTCCGCATCAGCGTTTACTCCGCCAGGCTGAAGTGCCTGCTTCAAGGAAATCGAACCTAATGACAGGCACTTATCCCTGGAGGTCGGATGCTTGCTCTTGCCAACGAAAGCACGCTCCTCGACGACTTCGATACCGCACGGCTCGGCGGTCAAGGACGCGATCTTGAACTCGGCGTCCTGCCGCGAAATCAGCGCGGGCGTCATCGGATCGTGACCGACACATGCGGACGGTCGCCAAAGCACCTAACGAGCCACTCAAGATGCACCACCAAGGCCAGCAACGGGTTCGGTTCCAGGGGGGTGTGTGTTGAGGGCGCGGTCGGCGTGGGGTCGGTTGGCAGAGGTCCGGCGTGGCCCTCCCTGACGGCACACTCGGCCCTCTCTACGAACTCGCGGAGCACGGAGATGCCGCGCTGCACAGGCGGCAGTGACACGTCCAGCCGATCAAAGAGCGCCTCGCGAAGATCGTTACGCACGTCGTCGTCGTCAATGCCCCCGAACGGGTCCGTCGGCAATGGCCACGAATACACCTGTTCCTGCAGCCTCGAATCTGGCGTGACTATGCGCCAACCGGCTTCCGCATCCTGCACCGCAAGAGGTGCCGTTGGCGCGAAGTTCCGCCAAATGGAGAGCCAAGCCTGCGTAGATTCGGTGACCATTGCCGCTCCGATCGACACTCTGCCAGCCGTTGGTGACGACCACCACCGGCACTTGGTGCCCCGAAGCATACAACCAAACGCCGTTCAATGCCGCATCGGACGACCGCTGCTGAAGATGCGCGTGGGGATCTCGACGTGGCTCATGGAGGCGGGGCAACGTCCCATGTTGGAACCCTAGATCAAGGGCCTCCAAGCGAGCTTTATCGAAGACCAGGAACACAATATGTTGGAGGAAAACTCGCTTTTTTGTCGCAGACAACACAACATGTTGTTTGTTCTGTGAACAGCGGCATGACGATTGAGATCCGCGTTCTTCCGACGCTAAGGCCGAAGGCGTAGACCGCGCACTCACCGATGCGCTGCGCGGCTTTCTCGACACGGCTGCGGAATCCGTGCCGTTTCTCGCAGGGCAGTGGCCATGCGGACCTCGGCTGCAACTCGACCAGACGCCTACGCCGCACACGGCCAGCGTTGCCGGACACGACCAGCGAGCCGTCTCCCGCGTTCGCCATCACAGCAGGCAGTTCGCCGACGAGAGTGCGATGCGAAGGGCGGTCGCGGGCACGGAGGCACCAAGCGCTCCCTTGCTCGTACCTCCGGCGAGTGGCATTTGATGTGCCGCCAGACTGTGGGCCAATCTCGTGCCCCATGCGGCAACGGTGATTGAGGCCTAGCGATAAGCCGGTCCAAAAGCCCGCCTCCGCAGACGCCACACGGGTGATGGGGGCGACGGCAAGCAAGGAGAGCGTGGAGCCCGTGCTGACCGCCCCTGCCACGGACGTCGACCCGGATTGGCGCGAACGGATTGACTGGCCAAGCGGGCATACCAAGACGGCAAGGAGCTCCGCGAGGGCATCATGTTCCGAACGACCCAGCCCTTGAGGCTGGGCGACGGCCTGTCGTGAGGGCGTGAATGGCGGTGCTGGACCGGAGGTCAGCGGCCGGGTGCTGTCGCGGCTCGGCCGGCATAGTCGCTCGGGCAACCGCTGGATGCGGCTCCCGGTGTCGTCGATGTCGCCCGATCGAGCCAGGCTCCCGTGTGTTCCCTTGCCGGCGGCATTGACTGCCGGCATGCTCGCGTGATTCGCTTACGGCTTCCCAACACTCCAACTGCCGCAGGTGCTTGTGCCGGCACCGCCTTGCAGCGAGCTCCTATATGGAGCCAGCCGCAGCGACGACTTGGTCGTTGCTGCGGTGGCGGACAACTGCCGCTTCGACGAGCGGACCGGAACCGAGCGATGGCGGAGGTTCGAGGCGCTGTTGCCCAAAGAAGCCAACGGGGTCGCCAACTGGGACGACTGGGCCGAGGCAAGTCGGCTCCATCTCGATCGGTACTGCAATGTCGCTGGCCCAGCAGTTCCCGACGCGTTTTGGAGGTAAATCAAGGCGCTTGGCTGGTCGGGCTGTCCGAGAACCAATCCCTCGTCCGTGTTGAAGACCTCAGCCGTGCCCTGCACGGCAGCGGCATTGACCTCCAAGGCCTCAAAGACCTGTTGCAGCGGGCGGATGGAGGGGATGACGACGCCTCCCAAGCGGTGCGTGGGTTCTTCATGGCTTGGAACGACCGCCGAGATGCTCGGCCGGCGTTTGCCGCTTTTGGGGACGAGGTGCAGAAGGAACTGAACGACGCGGATTGGCCCCATGCACTGCGCGATCGCCTGGGGCTCGGGCATTACAGCCACCCGGAGGGACAAGCGCAGCCCATACCCATCGCGTTGATGCGCTACCCGGTCGCAGACGTCTATGCCGCACAAGAAAAGCACCAACGCCGCACGGCTTGCGCCCTGCCCACGGTCCTTGACGGTGGCATGCACGAGTTCTTCTTCCCCGTCCCAAAGGAGCATCCCTTTGGAGCCACTGTACATTTGGTGCCCGACAAGGCAGATACGCTTACAGCTGAAGTTCTGCGCAGCCGCCTAGACTATGAACGCTCCCATCTGTACCGTTTGGGCGAGATCACGCGCTTTGACCGGCCGGACGAAGACCAGCTTCGCGAAGCCCGCGATCTGCATTTGTATGCATTGCGGGAAGCGTGCAGACGCGAGGACTTCGGCGAACCTTTGGAAGGAAGGCAATGAGCAACCGATGGCTCCAAGCGTTCCGCCAAGACCCCAAGATGGCAGTCGCGGACCTCTTCACCGGCCACGCAGGCGTCGGTTCGAGCATGCGCCTCGACGTCCCCGACTTGCTCCACATGTGGTTCCCGCCAACCTTGGTCGAGGAGCGCGTGCAACTCGACAAAGCGCTTCTCGCTTGGCTCACCGAAGCGTGGGAGAGCTACGCGTCGCAGGTAGGACGATTGGGGTTCTCGGTCTACGGCAAGCGCGTCGGCGATGCTCTGATCGCCCTCCAGTTGCTCGACCTGCCACAGGCTAGGGGCGAAATCCGCGGGAACATGGACGCTTGGCTGCGTTGGCTCTCGCCCTTGCGGCTGGCTCCGGAACGCGACCCAGCGTTGGAATGCCTTCGCTTGCTCACCCACGGCCAACCCGACACGCGCCACATTGCCACATGGCTGCGTCTCGCCGCGGACCGTCGGGCCGAGTATCTGACTGTGGCCCTAGCCGGGCTACGGCTCCTACCGAATGGCGGCAATGCACGGAAGAACCAAGTCTTGATGCTCCAAGCGCTGCTGCGCCACGCAACCACGATCTTCCATGATGTGAACGGAGCGCGGAAGTTTTTTAACCGCCGGCTGATGGCGTTGCGCGGTCTGTATCCCCGCGGACCTCAGCACTGGCACGATGTTCTGGAGGAGGCGCTGCCGCGATTTCAGCAGGAATCCCCCTCCGAGCTCGGGAAGAACCTGGTAGATGAGCTGCGGGCGAAGCAGCCAGCCAACCAAGGCAGGTCCTTCCCATCGCATCGGAAGCGACCTGCTCCAGAACATGAGCGGACCGCCCTATTGGCCGACATCGGCAACGCGCTAAGTCAGCCGGGAAAACTCGCGCGACGTCTGTTTGATATCTTGCAGAAAAACAACGACTATGCCTTGGCGATGGGCGACAGCTATCCCTTCGTGAGGACGCTGTGCAACGTCGGCAGGGAAATGCTTGAACATCATGCACTGAGCGCGTCCGACATGGTTCGATTCGGCGTCATGATCGAACGGGCGTTGGCGTGGGAACCAGTCAATGCCTATTGCTGGATGCTCTGGGCGAAGTGGTACCAGGCGCAAGGCCAGCGGGATGCAGAGGAGGCCATTCTGCGCGAGATGCTGCGGATGTTCCCGCGAAACGTGCCGTCGCATGTCGAGCTGGCCCGTTTACTCATCTGGCGCGGCAAGGACAATTGGCAAGAGGCCGAGCACTACCTGCGCCGTGCGATTGACCAAGAATCCAACAACGGCCACGCTCACGTTGTCATGGCGCACTTGCAGTTCTTGCGCGGACGGCCCGGGGAAGCTGAGGCGACGCTTGAGGGCTTCTTGGCCGACAACCCAAAGAACCAAGAGGCACGGGGCTTTCTCGATCAGCTTCAGGCCGGACAGTCCCCCCGAGAAACAGCGCCTCCCACCGACACATCACGAGACGTCTTTCAAGGAGCGGGTGCCGTCGACACCTCGACGGTGGCGAGCACTCTGCGCGAAGTCTTGCGTCGCGGCGAATTGGCTACGGAGTTCAGTCGCGCTCGATTCGCCAATGGAAGCGCCGTTCAGACGCCCCGGATCAGGCGGGAAAGCCGCGTGGGCGATTCGCTGGCAGGCTTCTATTCGCAATGGCTGGAACTGGACGACACGCCGGCGTGCCCACCGAACGCTTGGGCGTGGAATGCTTGCCAGCATTGGCAGCGGGCGGCGGCCCCCGAGGATTGGCAAAGCTTGGCCGAGCGCTTCCCAGAGGCGGCGACAGAGACGGAGTTCCTTCGCAGCCTAGCTTGCCCGGCGGCGGCAGAAGGCGAGGACTGGCATCGCCACAATACTGACAAGCGTGCAACGGGCCGCGCCGTGGACATCCTCATGCACGAGCTGGCCGAAACATGGGAGCACCCCGATCACAACGCAACTCAACACGAGCGCGACGATGCGGCCTGCGCATTGATGGCCTGCGCTGCCGCCGACACGCTGGAATTCGCGGTCGGCCAAGACTGGGCCTACGAACAACGCGGGATGCTCGGTTGGTAATGCTCGGCGGCGAGCCTTGGGCTCGTCCACCCATCGTGCTTGGGGTTGGTTTGCCATCTCGGTAGTGGCCTTCAGCGCCTTGGATCACAGCCCGTCGCTGGAGACCGTGTCACCAGCTGCCCTCCAACCCCGCCAAGCGCCTCTCGATGGCGCTGCGGATGGGGCCGGGGCGCACTTGCACATCGAGCAACCCTTGTAGTTCCGCCCGATCCACTTCTCCCATGTCCACCTCCGGCAGGCTGGCGAAGCGGCGGCGTTTGCGGGTGGCGATGTAGAGGGTGTCGATGAGCGCCTTGGCGGCGGTGGCCAGGTTGTACGGCGGTTCGGTGGCGCTCGCGGCGATGCCTTGGCGCATCATGGCCGGCTGGATGCGCAGGAATTCGTAGCGGGCAACGGGCGTGTCGAGCTGGCGGGTGTGGCCGGTGGTGGCGATTTCAATGCTGCCGGGGATCTGGGAAATCAGCCCGTGCAGGTGCATGGCGGAGAGGAACGACACGTAGCCTTGCTCGTTGCCGAGCAGCAGCGGCACCGCAACGGTCGGCGTGAAGCGCGGATGCGCCGGCTGTGCCCACACGCCGCGTGTGAGGCGCGTCACCCCACCCTCGCGCGCCAAACGGATGAGCTGGCGCGAAGCCACGTCGATGCGCCGTTCGCAAAGCACCGCGAACTGCCGCGTGGAAAACGCCGCGTGGCCCAGCAGAAAGGCGATGGCGTTCATGGCGCGGCCCCGCTGTGGCCGGTGGGCGCGGCTTCCACCAGCGCGAACGCCCGCGCCACCACTTCGGCCCAGCGTTCCTCGCCGGCGAAGCGGTCCTGTTCGGCTGGTTCGAGGTACGCCAACACCTGCCCGGCGTAATCCGCATACGTTAAGCCGAGGAGGGTCTCCGCCGCCCGCTCCCGTTCGGCGGGCGCGAGTGTTCCGGCGCGGCCCGGCTGCGCATGGCCGCCGAGCCACAGGATGTAGAGGTCGAACGCATCACGGGCCTGCACCTGGCGGCGGTTCTCCAGGGCGAGCATCTTCTGCCGAACGGCGGCTGCCGCCGAATAGTGCCTGCAAGGGAACGCGAGGCGCCGATAGCGCGCCGCAATCGCCGGGTCTATGGTTCCGACGACGCTCTCGCCGGCCGCGCCCCGGCACGAAAACGCCATCTTGGTCGGAAGCGATTCGCCGGCCGTGGTCGCCAGCCGTGCCCGGAACCGTTGCGTCGTGGCGGTGTGTTGGCCTTGTCGGGGTCGCCGACGATCAGTTTCTCGATGCCGTAGGTGGCGAGCGCTCTAGCGAAGGCCCGATCCTGCAGGATGCGGTAGCCGTTCTTGCGCAAGGTGCCGACGACGCTGGCAAGCACATCCAAGTCCTCGGAATAGCGCGGGCTGCCGAAGAAGAAGCGCAGATTGGCGCCGCCCTTCAGGACGAAGGCGCGGGGATCCGAGACCTTCAGCAACCGCTCCAAGAACAGAAGATGGAAGATTTCGCGTTGCTGATGCGGGGTGTACATGGGGCACATTATGTTCTTGAACAGGCGAATACGTCAATTTGCGTTGATAATGCCGAAAGGCGGTCGAAAGCGTTAGACTTGGTCGCATCGCCACGGCGCATGTGCGTTCGGTTGGGAGGACTGTGGAGATTCGGTTGAAGGGAAGGCCCGCGTTCGCTTGGTGCGCCCGGATTCTGGCCACGGCGCTGTTTGCGCTGGCGCTTCCGGCCAACGCGCAAAACGCGCCGGCGCAGCCAGTCGGGTTGGCCGCCGCCGCCGGCAATGCCGCCGTGGCCCTCAGCTGGCAGGCCGCCGTCGATCAGCGCGAGGAGGAGCTCGAAGGCGAGATCATCGTCATCGACGTTCCCGCCGACATCACCCACTACGAGGTGCGCTATTCGGTCGGCGGCGGGGCATTCGGGGCGTGGGTTCGACACTCCGCACCATCCACCTCGTTGACCGTGGCGAACCTCGTCAACGGCGTTGAACACACGTTTCGCCTGCGCGCCGTGAACAGCGCCGGCGCCGGGCCCTGGGCGGAAGTGACCGCGACGCCGGTGGGGGCCGGAGGCGGCGGAGGGGTCGTTGTCGAGGAGCCTCAATACCCCGATTTCGAGCCGGACTTCGGCGGCCAGCGGGGCCCCGCGCTCGTCTACCGCGTCGGCACTCCTGTCGAAACGTCGCTGCCGTACGCGTTTGCCGCTGACTCTTTCCGCGTGCAGCCCGAGCTTCCCGACGGCCTCTCGTTCAACACACTGAGCGCCGTCATTACCGGCACGCCCACCACCGCGCAGCCGCAAACGCCCTACACGTTGACGGCCTTCGACGATGACGACAATTCGGCAGACCTGCCGTTCACCATCGAAGTGCTCGAAGACAACATGCCGACCTTCGCCAGCGGCGTGGCCGATCAGACCTACCGCGTCGGCAGCGCCATCGATCCGCTGCAACTGCCAATGGCCACTGGCGGCGACGGCGCAATCGCCTATGCCTTGACGCCGGCGCTGCCGGCCGGCTTGACGCTCGATTCCGGCACGCACTTGGCAACGGGAACGCCCACACGGGTGTCCTCCCGCACCCTGTACACATGGACGGCGACGGACGAAGACGGCGACACCGCGACGCTGACATTCACCATCGAGGTTCTGCGAGACACCATGCCGCGGTTCCGCGAGGCGGCGACGGATCAGACGTACCACGTCGGCACCGCAGTCTCCACGCGATTGCCCAGAGCCACCGGCGGCGACGGGCGGCTTTCCTACGCCCTGACGCCCATGCTTCCGGCCGGGCTCGCGCTCGATGCCGGCCGGCGCACGATCAGCGGTACGCCGAGGACCGCGGCAAGGCGCACGACCTACGCTTGGACGGCGACCGACGAAGACGGCGACACCGCGACCGTGCGGTTCGCCATCGTAGTGGAGCCAGACTCGATGCCGACCTTCGGCGACACCGTGGCCGATCAGAGCTATCGCGTGAGCACCGCGATCGTCGATCTCGTGCTGCCGGCCGCGTCCGCCGGCGACGGCGAGTTGCAGTACGCCTTGACGCCGGCCCTGCCGCCGGGCCTTGTCCTCGACATCGCCACGCGCACCGTCTCCGGCACGCCGACGGCGCAAGCGGGCAGCGCCCAGTACACTTGGACGGCGACCGACGAAGACGGCGACACCGCGACCTTGACGTTCGCCATCGAAGTCGGCATGGCGATCACCGCGTCCATTGCCGACGCCTCCGGCCCCGAAGGCGAGACGCTCTCATTCCCGGTGACCATTTCGAGCGCCGTCCCGGTGCCGGTCACTGTCGCCTATCGAACCGTGGACGGTTCCGCCACCGCCGGCGAAGACTTCACGGCCGCCGCCGGATCGCTCACCTTCGCGCCTGGCACGACGTCGCTCAGCATCGACGTCGCCGTGTCGAGCGATCCCAAGGCGGAAACCGACGAGACGTTCACCGTCGTTCTCAGCAACTTGGTCAACGCCGAGTTCGACGACGCGCAGGCGACGGGAACCATCGCCGACGACGACACGGAGCAGGCCCGGGCAGACGCGGTGGGAGAATCCTTGGGCGCGTTCGGCAGGGCCCTCGTCGCCGATGCGGTGGATGCGGTGGGCGCGCGTTTCCAGGAAGGGCCGCCGACCGCGCCGGCGGCGCCCGCCAGCGGCTATTCGCGGGGCGCTGGAATTGCCGGAACGGTGGCTGGCTTCTTTGCCGACAGCGACCGCATCGACAGACGCGCCGCGACTGGCAGGTCGGCCGACCGCCCCGTCTTCGCCTCCGGCGCACCGGCATTCAATGCCCTTGATCGCGGCCATTGGACGAACGCGGGGAGCGCACCGCACGGCGGGGCGTTCCAGATGCCCTTCGGCGGCACGGGCGACCACCAGGGGCAATGGACGCTGTGGGGCAAAGGCAGCACCAGCAGGGTCGCAACCGACGCCGGATTCGCCGTGGACGGACGCATCAACACCGGCTACCTGGGCGTAGATGCCCGATTGCCGCGCAACACCTTGGTCGGCGTGGCCGTGGCGCGCAGCACCGCCGACTTCGACTACCAGCGCCAAGGCGTCGCGGAAGGCGAAATCGAACTGCGAACCACGACGCTCCTGCCCTACGTCCACTGGACCCTCTGCAACGGGCTGGATCTGTGGGCGATGGCTGGCACAGGCAGCGGCGAAGCGACCCTTGCCGACGAATTCGGGCAGACGACCACAGACACCTCGCTGCGCCTCGCCGCGTTCGGCCTGCGCCATGCGCTCGCCAGCACCGAGTCGCTTGGCTGGGCGCTCAAGGCGGATGCCGTCTCGGCAAGGCTTTCGGCGGACGCCGCCATCGACGCCATCGCCGCCACGGATGCGAACATCCAACGCCTGCGGCTGATGGTCGAAGGACGCCGCGAGTGGCCGCAAGCCGACCAGACGCGCCTCGGCGCGAGTTTCGAGCTCGGCGCGCGATTCGACGGCGGCGACGGCGGCAACGGCGTGGGCGCCGAACTCGGCGGCGCCGTGGACTACCGCAACATGCCCCTCGGCCTGGGTCTCGAAGCGCGCGGGCGCTACCTGCTCGCCCATGCCGAGAGCGGGTTCGAGGACTGGGGCGCGAGCGTGGCGCTGGAACTCGACCCCGGGGCGCGCAACAGCGGCGCTTCGCTGCGCCTCGCGCCCGCCTGGGGCGCCCCGGAAAGCGGCGTCGCCGGCCTGTGGCGCGCCGACCGGATGATGGGCAACGACCACGCAGGCAACCGCTTCCACGACCAGCGCTCGGCGCGATTGGACATCGAGTTGGGCTACGGATTCGCGACCATGCGCACCGGCGCGCTGCGCCTCTACGGCGCCGTCGAAGCCGGCACGTTGCCGAGCCTCCGCCTGGGTGCGCGAACGGTCGCCAACGGCGGCTTCGGCTGGAGCGTGGAAGTGGACCGCCTGCAGCGCTTCGCCGGCCAAGCGGACTACGGCATCCTGCTGCGCGTCGGCAACGCGCACTGACGTTAAGGCCCGCGGCACTGGTTCCCTCCCCGCCATCGCACTAGACTCCGACAACACAGGGCCTATAGCTCAGTTGGTTAGAGCAGTGGACTCATCGAAGAGGTGCGCTGTCGTCGCAAGGCGGCAGATGAACGGGATGAACTCAGGGAAACCGTCGGCTGCGCGCGATGCGCGGCCACGGCAATCCTGAGCCAAGCCGGCGGTACACCGCCGGAAGGTGCAGAGACTACCTGGGGACTGGCACGGTTTCGCCATGCATGATGCCGACCACCGCGCCGAGCGTCCTTAATCACAGGCAAAGAGCGTCCCGCGCCCGCCGCTGGTCGTCCGCGACACGCTTGGCGGGCGGTGAGATAGTCCGCGCCCGGCGGAAACGCCGGGGCCACGCGAATCCATTGGTCCCAGGTTCGAGTCCTGGTGGGCCCACCAACGTCGCGTCGCTGCGCACCCGACAAGGTGCGCTAGAACTTCAGCAGCGTCGTTTCCAAGTCCGCGAGGTCGACCACGCCGACGGCGTTGTAGCCCTTCATGTGGCCGGCGCATTCGCCGGGATTGAAGATCAGGCGCTCGTTCTCGCGTTCGCAGCGGTGGAAGTGGGTGTGGCCGTGCAGCGCCAGGTCGCAGGTGCCGCCGTGCAGCGCTTCGAGGTCGCGGGGGTCGTGGACGACGACGATGCGCCGATCGTGCCAATCCAGCCGCAGCGGTGGATCTTCGAACATGAAGCCGTGCGCGCTCGCGCTGCGCTCCAGACTTTCGCGTTCCACGTCGTTGTTGCCGAAGACGCCGTAGAGAGGCGCGGACAGGTCGGCGAAGAGGTCCAGCGTCTGCGCCTTGGTGATGTCGCCGGTGTGGACGACGCGGCACACCGACGCCTGGTTGAAGAGCGCGACGATCCGCCGGACGTTGGCGAGGTTGTTGTGGGTGTCGCTGACGACGCCGATCCGCACCGGTCCAATCCAACGCCCAACGACGCAGCCTTTTGGGGCGGCCCCAAGCCGGAGCCGCCCCGCCGTTTCCTGGGGCGCTTAGGCCGCCTTCTCCAGGATGTGGATGCCGCAGGCGCTGCCGAGGCCGATGACGTGGGTCAGGCCGATGCGCGCGCCGTCCACTTGCCGCTTGCCCGCTTCGCCGCGCAGATGCGTGGAGACTTCGTAGATGTTGGCGATGCCCGTGGCGCCCAGGGGATGGCCCTTGGAGAGCAAGCCGCCGGAGACGTTCACCGGCACGCGCCCGCCGAGCGCCACTTCGCCGTCGTCGATGAGCCGGCCGGCCTCGCCGTCCTTGCACAGGCCGAGGTTCTCGTAGTGCAGGATCTCCGCGGTGGCGAAGCAGTCGTGCAGTTCCACTAGATCGACGTCGTCCGGCCCCAGACCGGCCATCTCGTAGGCCGCAGCGGCAGCCCGGCGAGTGCAGGTGTTGACGTCCGGCATCACCAGATCGCGCTCCTGCCACGGGTCGGAGGTGAGCACCGAGGCGCGCACCTTCACGGCGCGTTCCATCAGGCCCAGTTCCCGCGCCTTCTTCTCGGAGGCGATCACCGCCGCGGCGGAGCCGTCCACGTTCACCGAACACATCAGCTTGGTGTTCGGGTAGGAGATCATCTCCGCGTTCATCACCGTCGGCAGCGGCGTCTCGATCTGGTACATCGCCTTCGGGTTCATGGTCGAGTGGTGATGGTTCTTCACGGAAACCTTGGCGAACTGCTCGAAGGTGGTGCCGTGCTCGCGCGCGTGTTCCATGCCGGCTTCGGCGAACACCGAGGGCATGGTGCCGGAGCCGAGCAGCCCCTCCTTGGAGATGCCCTTGCCGCCGCCACCGCCGCCGAGCAAGCCCTTGCCCATCTGCTCGACGCCCACCGCCAGCACCAAGTCGTACAGGTCGGCCTTCACCGCCGTCCACGCTTCGCGGAACGCGGTGGCGCCGGTGGCGCAGGCGTTGGAGACGTTCACCACGGGAATGCCCGTCTGCCCGATCTCCTGCAGGATGCGCTGGCCGACCATGCCGCTGGCCTGGCCGAGATTGCCGCAGTACAGCGCCTGCATGTCGTGGATGGTCAGCCCGCAGTCGTCGAGCGCGAGCAGCGCCGCTTCCGAGCCGATTTGCGGAACGGACTTCTCGGGAAACCGCCCGAACTTGATCATGTCTACGCCAACGACGTATGCGTCTGCCATGCTGATGCTCCTACCCGGTTGGGTTGTCTTGAACAGGTCGAAAAAAGTAGGCGAGGTAGGCGTTGCCGTCGGCGTCCTTGCGCCCAAGGGCGTCGTCGTAGACGACCTCCACCGCCATGCCGAACGGAATCTTCGCCGGATCGGGCTCGACGCCGATGAGATTGCCCTTCACCGTGCCGCCGCCGTCGAGATCGACGATGGCGGAGACGTAGGGCACGTCGATGCCGGGGAACGAGCGATGCACGATGCTGTAGGAGTACAGCTCGCCGCGGTCGGCCAAGCGCACCGCGGACATCTGGCCGCGCGCGCCGCACTTCGAGCAGATCGACCGCTCGCCAAGGAACGTCGCCCCGCAGCAGGTGCAGCGCGACCCCTCCAGGTACGGCTCGCCCACGTCCGGAATCTTCAGATAGCCGACCGCCGGCAAGGGTTTGCTCGCCATCGAAGCCCTCCGCTCAACTCGCGCACCGAGCATGGCGCGTTCGCGCCGCCGCGTCAATCCAAGCGGCGGGTGGGTGTGGCAGGCGTTGAGGACCTCGTACACATATGTACTAATCAATTGATTTTCATGTGGAATCGTTGATTTTCCGCAGCGAGCGCGCTAGCATGTCCTTCTGTTCGCCGGCCGATTCCGTCGGCAGGTTGCTTGAAGGGAGCGCTCGCCATGCAGCGGACATCGCCTCCCGCCCGCGCCGCCGAAACGCCAGACGCCGCGTCGTCGGCCAACGGCGGGCCGTCGCCGCGGCTTGGGCCGCCCTTGGACGAGTTGCGCTTCGACGACGCCTATCGGCGCGTCCACCTGCCGGAGAGCGAGCTGGAGACCTACGAGCGGCGGCTGGAGTTCTGGGACGGCGCGACGAGCACCGCCTACGAGGTGCGCGAACCCACCAGTCCGTACCACGAGCGCCCGTCGCAGCGGCTCGCCGCCTTGGCCGAACGCATCGCTCAAGTGCGCGGGCGCCCCATCCAATGCTTCGGCACGATGGATCTCGTGCTGCCCGGCGCGGACGGCCGTCCGGCGCGCATGATGCAGGCCGACCAATCCCTCTATCTGCATCTGCACCGCGCCAACGTCGTCGGGCCGTCGGCGATGGTGGTGGGCGAGAACCACTACCCGGACGTCGTGCTGGAGGTGGACTTGAGCACGGACGTGCGGCGGCACAAGCTCAAGCTCTACGAGGCATGGGGATTCCCGGAACTGTGGGTGGACGTGCCGGACGAAGCGCCGCACCCGCGCAAGCCGCACGGCACGATGATCTACCTCCTGCACGATGGCGCGTTCCAGGAAGCCGCCGAGAGCCGGGCGTTTCCCGGCTGGCGCTCGGAGGACGTCCATCTGGCCTTGAACGAAGAGCAACTGTCGGCACATACGGTGGCGACGTTGGAGCGGCTCGGCGCCGCCTTCGGCGCACGCGAAGGCAGCGGGCCGGACGACGACCCGATGCTGCGCTCCTTGCGCCAGCAAGCACGATCGGAAGGCCAGCAGGAAGCGTTCGCCAGCGAGCTGGAGCGGCGCGCGGCGATGGTGCGCTTCCTGATGATGACCCGGCACTTGGACGTCGCGGCGGATTTCCCGCTCGGCCAGCCGGGCTTCGCCGAGGCCGAACCCGAACGGCTGATGTCCGCCGCCCTGGCGTGCGCGGACGAAGCGGATTTCCTGGCGCGCCTGGCCGACGCCCGATGACCTCGCTGGCTCAGACCCCCAGGCGCTCGTGCATGATCGGGCTGGTGGTGGTGTATTGCAGATGCACCTTCTCGTCCGGGTTCAGGCGCGCCTTGATGGCGAAAGCAGCCAGCGCCGCCTCGTGGAAGCCGGAGAGGATGAGCTTCTTCTTGCCCGGATAGGTGGCGATGTCGCCGACGGCGTAGATGCCGGGAACGCTCGTCTCGAAGCGCTCCGTATCCGTGGGGATCTGGTTCTTGTCGAGGGCCAGGCCCCACTCGGCGATGGGGCCGAGCTTCGGCGACAGGCCGAAGAACACCAGGGCGTGGTCGATGTCGAGCACCGTGGCGCTGCGGTCCGGGTGCTGGATGCGCATGGTCTTCAACGCCTCGCCGTCGGCCTCGAAGCCCATGCAGTTGCCGACGAGAAAGCGCACCTTGCCGGCGGCTTCCAGCTCGCGCATTCGCGCCACCGTAGCCGGCGCGGCGCGGAACTTCTCGCTGCGATGCACGAGCGTGAGCGATTCGGCTTGGGGCGCGAGTTCGACCGTCCAGTCGAAGGCGGAGTCGCCGCCGCCAAGCACCAGCAGGCGCTTGCCGTGGTGCTCTTCGGGCTTGCGGACGCGGTAGAAGACCTGGCGGTCGACGAAGGCGTCGACGCCGTCCACGCGCAGCGGCATGGCCTGGAAAGCGCCGACCCCGCCGGCGATCACCACAGCGCCGGCGTCGAACGTCTCGCCGGCGCTGGTGGCGACGTGAAAGCGCCCGTCCTCGCGGGGTTCCACTTCGGCGACCTGGCTCTCCAGATGGAAGACCGGCGCGAACGGTTCGATCTGCTTCAGTAGCCGATCCACCAGCTCCTGGGCGTCGCATACCGGAATCGCCGGAATGTCGTAGATGGGCTTGTCCGGGTAGAGCTCCGCGCACTGCCCGCCGGGCGCCGTCATGGCATCCACGACGTGCGCCTCGATGCCGAGCAGGCCGAGTTCGAAGACTTGGAACAGGCCGCACGGGCCGCCGCCGACAATGACGACATCCGTGTGTATGGTGGTCAACGCATCCTCCTCGAGTCCAGATCGCGCGGCAGCCAGGCCGCCGTCGACGCTCAGTCGATGTAGCCCCGTTCGCGGAGCAGCCCGACGATGCGCGCCGCGCAGGTCTCCACGTCCAGCGCATCCGTCGCCAGCACGAGGTCCGGCGCCGCCGGCTCGTCGAACGCCGCACTGACGCCGGGAAGGTTGGCCTCGCCTCGCTCCGCCGCCGCGTACAGGCCGTCCTCGTCGCGCTGGCGCAGCACGTCCAGCGGCGCGTGCAGAAAAACCTCCAGAAAGCGCGGCTCGCCGATGGTGGCGCGGGCGCGCCGCCGCACGTCCGCTTCCGGCGCCACGAAGGACGTGAGGCAGATGAGGCCGGCGTCGTTCATCAAGCGCGCCGTCTCGGCGGCGCGGCGGATGTTCTCGGAACGCTCCCGAGGCGAAAAGCCGAGGTCGCGGCTGATGCCCAGGCGGAAGCTCTGGCCGTCGAGCACCGTGGCGAGGCGGCCAAGGTCGAACAGCTTGCGCTCCACGGCGTGGGCGATGGCGGTCTTGCCGACCTTGGCGAGGCCGGTGAGCAGCACGGTCGCCGGGCGCTGCCCCAGCCGCGCTTCGCGTTCGCGGCTCGCCACCCGGCTCACCGCCGGACGCAGCTGGCCGTGGGGCGTCTCGTCCCAGGGCGCCGAGGCGGAACCGTGCGGCGCCAGGGCCATGCCGGCGCCGACCGTCACGTTGCTCAAGCGGTCGATGACGATGAGGCTGCCGAGGGCGCGGTTCTCCTGGTAGGAATCGAAGACCACCGGTTCCGTGAGCTTGAGCTCGCCACGGCCGATTTCATTCAGCCCAAGCTGCCCGGCCGGTTCGTGGCGCAGGGTGTCGACGTCTACGCGGTAGCGGAGCGCCGCCACCGTGCCCGGCGTCTGCCGCGCGCCCTGCTTGACGAGGTATTCGCGCCCCGGCAGCAGCGGCGTTTCGGACATCCACACCAGCATGGCGTCGAAGCGGTCGGCGACGAAGGGCAGCGCATCGGGCGCGGCCAGCACGTCGCCGCGGCTCACGTCGATGTCGTCGGCCAGCGTCAGCGTCACGGCCATCGGCGCGAACGCGGCGTCGGGCTCGCCGTCGAAGGTGACGATGCGCTCCACCGTGGTGGTCTTGCCGGACGGCAGCGCCGTCACCGGATCGCCCGGCTTCACCACGCCGCCGGCGATGGAACCGCTGTAGCCGCGAAAGTCTGCTCGCGGCCGGTTCACCATCTGCACCGGAAAGCGGAAGTGGTCGCTGTCGCGGTCGGTCTGGACGTGGATGTTCTCCAACAGATGCATCAGCGTCGCGCCCTGGTACCACGGCATCGCGGCGGACTTCTCCACCACGTTGTCGCCGCGCAGCGCCGAGATCGGCACGAAGTGCAGCTCGTCCACCGAGAGCTGGGCGGCGAAGGCCGCGTAGTCGGCGCGGATGGCGTCGAACACCGCCTCCGAATAGTCCACCGCATCGAGCTTGTTCACGGCGGCGATCAGGTGGCGGATGCCCAGCAAACTGGCGATGAAGGTGTGGCGGCGGGTCTGCGGCAGCACGCCGTTGCCGGCGTCGATGAGGATCACGGCGACGTCGCAGGTGGACGCGCCGGTGGCCATGTTGCGCGTGTACTGCTCGTGGCCCGGGGTGTCGGCGATGATGAACTTGCGCTTGGCGGTGGAGAAGTAGCGGTAGGCCACATCGATGGTGATGCCCTGCTCGCGCTCGGCCTGCAGGCCGTCCACCAGCAGCGCCAGGTCCACGCCGCCGCGCTGGGTGCCGGTGGTCTTGCTGTCGCGGCGAATGGCGTCCAGCTGGTCTTCGTAGATCATCTTGGAATCGTGCAGCAGGCGCCCGATGAGCGTGCTCTTGCCGTCGTCCACGCTGCCGCAGGTGAGGAAGCGCAGGATTTCCTTGCGCTCGTGGCGCGCCAGATAGGCGTGGATGTCGAGCGCTTCGTCCGCCGCCGTGGCCAGCGGCGCTTCGGCTTCGCGGGCCATCGCCTTGCCGCCCATCAGAAGTAGCCCTCGCGCTTCTTGCGCTCCATCGAACCGCTGGCGTCGTGGTCGATGAGCCGCCCTTGGCGCTCCGAGTGGCGCGCCACGAGCATCTCCTGGATGATCTCCGGCAGCGTCGCGGCGGTGGATTCGATGGCGCCGGAAAGCGGATAGCAGCCGAGGGTGCGGAAGCGCACGCTGCGGCGTTGCGGCGTCTCGTCTTCGCGCAGGGGCATGCGCTCGTCGTCGACCATGATGAGCAGGCCGTCGCGCTCCACCACCGGGCGCTCGGCGGCGAAGTACAGGGGCACGATGTCGATGTTCTCCAAGTAGACGTACTGCCACACGTCCAGTTCGGTCCAGTTGGAGAGCGGGAAAACGCGCACTTCCTCGCCTGGGTCGATGTTGCCGTTGTAGAGGTTCCACAGTTCCGGGCGCTGGCTCTTCGGCTCCCAGCGGTGGTTGCCGTCGCGCACCGAGTAGACGCGCTCCTTGGCGCGCGACGCCTCTTCGTCGCGTCTGGCGCCGCCGAAGCAGGCGTCGAAGCCGTGCCGGTCCAGCGCTTCCTTGAGCGCCTGGGTCTTCATCACGTCGGTGTATTTGCGGCTGCCGTAGGTGAACGGCGTCACGCCGGCCTTCCGCCCCGCTTCGTTGGTGTGGACGATCAGGTCCAGCCCGAGTTCGCCCGCCACCCGATCGCGGAAGGCGATCATGTCGCGGAACTTCCAGGTGGTGTCAACGTGCAGCAGGGGAAACGGCAGCGGGCCGGGAAAGAATGCCTTGCGCGCCAGATGCAGCAGCACGGAAGAATCCTTGCCGATCGAATACAGCAGCACCGGCCGCTCGAACTCCGCCGCCACCTCGCGGATGACGTGGATGCTCTCGGCTTCGAGTTGCTTGAGATGAGTCAGCGCGTATACGGACATGGACAGCTTCGACGCCGCGCCGAATCGGCGCAATCTGATTCCGCTATCGTAGCAACCGCAACCGCGCTTGCCATGTCGATGTGGCTATATGCTTAGTCCTGCTCGCCCGCCAACGCCGCGCGCGCGAGTTCGTTCACCTGCTTCGGATTGGCCTTGCCGCCGCTCGCCTTCATCACCTGGCCGACGAAGAAGCCGAGCAGCTTCGTCTTGCCGGCGCGGTATTCGGCGGCCTGGGCCGGATAGGCGGCAAGGGCTTCCTCCACCAGCCGCGCCAATTCGCCGGAATCGCTCACTTGCTTCAAGCCGCGGCTTTCGATCAACGCATCGACGTCGTCTTCGCCCTGCCACAGCAGCTCGAAGAGCGACTTGGCGGCGGTACGCGAAATGGTCTGATCCGCGACGCGGCGCAGCAGCAGGCCCAACTGCGCCGGCGACACGGGAACGCCCGCCATGTCCGCGTCCTCGCGATGCAGCGCCGCCGCCACGTCGCCGATGATCCAGTGCGCCGCGGTCTTGGGGTCGCCGCTTGCCGCGGCGAGCGCCTCGAAGTAGCGCGCCGTCTGCGGCTCCGCCGCCAGTTGGCTGGCTTCGGAGTCGGCCAAGCCGAACTGCTCCCGGTAGCGGCGGCGCTTCGCATCCGGCAGTTCCGGCAATGCGGCCTTTGCGGCGTCGATCATGGCCGCGTCCACGGCCACGGGGAGCAGATCGGGGTCCGGGAAGTAGCGGTAGTCGTCGGAGAGTTCCTTGCCGCGCATCGGGCGCGTCTCGTCGCGCTCGGCGTCGTAGAGCAGCGTTTCCCGAAGCACCTCGCCGCCGGACTCGAGAATGTCGATCTGCCGTTCGATCTCGAAGCGCAGGGCGCGGTCCAGGAAGCGGAACGAGTTGAGGTTCTTGATCTCGGTGCGCTCGCCCAAGGGGGCCCCGGGGCGCCGCACGGAGACGTTGGCGTCGCAGCGCATCGAGCCTTCGTTGAGATTGCCGTCGCAGATGCCCAGATAGAGCGCGAGCGCGCGCAAGGCGCGGAAGTAGGCCACGGCTTCCTCGGGGCGATGCAGCTGCGGTTCGCTCACCACTTCGAGCAGCGGCGTGCCGGCGCGGTTGAGGTCGATTGCGGTAAAGCCCGGATAGTCTTCGTGCAGCGACTTGCCGGCGTCTTCTTCGAGATGCGCCCGCGTCAGCGCGATGCGGCGAACGCCGTCTTCGGCGTCGATGGCGATGCTGCCGCCGCGCACCACCGGTTCCTCGAACTGGCTGATCTGATAGCCCTTGGGCAGGTCGGGATAGTAGTAGCTCTTGCGGTCGAAGCGGCAGCGCTCGGCCACCGTGCCGCCCACGGCCACGCCGAACAGCACCGCTTGCCGCACCGCTTCTTCGTTGAGCACCGGCAATACCCCCGGCAGCGCCAAGTCCACCGCGCAGGCCTGGGTGTTCGGTTCCGCGCCGAAGGCGGTGGCGGCGGCGGAGAACAGCTTCGAGCGCGTGCGCAGCTGCACATGCACTTCCAGGCCGATGACGGTTTCCCAACCCGTGGTCACGATTGTTCCCGTGCGGGGGGGCGCCTCCCCTCTCCGGGCGAACGCAGGTGCCAGTCCGTCTCTTGCTGGTACGCCTCGGCCACGTCGAGCAGCAGGCCCTCGCCGAAGTGCGGCGCGATCAGTTGCAGGCCCGCCGGCAATCCAGCGTCGAAGCCGCAGGGAATGCTCAGCGCCGGCAGGCCGGCAAGGCTCGCCGGCACGGTGAACACGTCCTGCCGGTACATCGCCGTGGGGTCGTCGGCCTGCCCGTCGGCGCGGGGAAACGCCGTCGTCGGCGTGGTCGGCGCGAGGATCAAATCGACCTCCTCGAACGCATCGAGGAAGTCCTGCCGCACCAGCCGCCGCACGCGCTGCGCCTTGCGGTAGTAGGCGTCGTAGTAGCCGACCGAGAGCGTGTAGGCGCCGGTGAGGATGCGCCGCTTCACTTCGGCGCCGAAGCCTTCGCTGCGCGAGCGGCTGTAGAGTTCGTCGAGACTGCCGGCAGCGGCGGCGCGATGGCCGTAGCGCACGCCGTCGTAGCGCGAGAGATTGGTGGACGCTTCGGCGCTGGCGACGACGTAGTAGGCCGGCACGGCGTAGTCGGTGTGCGCCAAGGACACGTCGCGCAGTTCGTGCCCGCCGCCCTCGAACGTCTTCGCCGCCTCGCGCAGCACGCCGGCCAAGCCGCCGCCGAGGGCGCGCCAATACTCGGCGGCCAAGCCGATGCGCAGGCGTCGGCGTTCGCCGCGCTCGGTCGGCGGCATGGCCACGCTCGTGGAATCGCGCGCGTCGTGGCCTTCCATGAAGCGCAGCAGCAGGCGCAGGTCGGCGGCGCTGCGCGCCATCGGGCCGCCTTGGTCGAGGCTGGACGCGAACGCCACCATGCCGTAGCGGGAGACGCGCCCGTAGGTCGGCTTGAGGCCGCTGATGCCGCAGAACGCGGCCGGCTGGCGGATCGAGCCGCCGGTGTCCGTTCCGGTTGCCGCCGGCACGAGGCCGGCGGCGACGGCCGCCGCGGAGCCGCCCGAGGATCCGCCCGGCACGCGGCTTGGATCCCAAGGATTGGCGACGGGGCCGAACCAGCTCGTTTCATTGGAGGAGCCCATCGCGAACTCGTCCATGTTGGTCTTGCCCAGCATCACCGCGCCGGCGGCCTTGAGGCGCTCGACGACGGCGGCGTCGTAGGGCGAGACGAACTCGCCGAGCATCCGCGAACCGCATGTGGTGGCGACGCCTTCGGTGCAGAAGACGTCCTTGTGCGCGAGCGGCACGCCGCACAGATCGCGGAAGCCTTCGGCGGCGATGCGCGAATCCGCCTGGCGGGCGGCCGCCAGCGCCTGTTCCTCGCACACCGTGACGAAGCTGTTGCCGTCGTCGGCGCGAATGCGCCGCAGACATTCCCGGGCAAGCTCCTCGGCGCCGACGGCTTTGCTGCGCAGGGCCTCCACGGCAGCGCCGACGGTCGCCAGCGGTTCGCAGCCGTCGTTCACTCGACCACCCGCGGCACGAGATAGAAGCCGTCGCGGGCGAGCGGGGCGAGCTTCTGAAAGCGGTCGCGGTCTACCGTCTCGGCGACGCGGTCGGCGCGCAGGGGCTGGATTTCGTCCAACGGATGCGCAAGGGGCGCAACACCTTCGGTGTCGGCGGCCTGCATGGCGTCGACGAAAGCCACGATGCGCCCGAGATCGTCCTCCAGCCTTGCGCGCTCGTCGGCGTCGAGACGCAGCGCCGTCAGGCGCAGGAGCTTGTCGATGGTCGTGGGATGCATTCGTTTCCCTTGGCTGGCGAGGGCGCGGCTCGCGGCCCCGCGCTTCGGCGCCGCCGAGGTCCACGCGCCAGCGTGGAGAGGCCAGCGAAGTCGAACGGATTCGTGCGAGCGAACGGTCAAGCATGTTATGGTTGAACAGGAGCTGTCAATAAGAAGCCAACGGCTGCCCGCCCATGTTCAAACACTTGCGAGGCATGTGGTCCCGCGATCTGGCCATCGACCTCGGAACCGCCAACACCCTCGTCTACGCGCGCGGCCAGGGAGTCATCCTGGACGAACCCTCTGTGGTCGCCTACCGCGAGGAAGGCCACCGCCACCGCGTCGTCGCCGTCGGCATCGACGCCAAGGTGATGCTCGGCCGCACCCCCACCAACATCAAGGCCGTGCGTCCGCTGAAGGACGGCGTCATCGCCGACTTCGACGTGACGGAGCAGATGCTCAAGCACTTCATCAACAAAGTCCACGGCATGCTCCGCAAGAACTCCTTCATACGTCCAAGTCCGCGCGTGCTGGTGAGCGTGCCGTGCAAGTCCACGCCGGTGGAGCGGCGCGCCATCCGCGAGTCGGCGCAGTCGGCTGGCGCGAAGGACGTGCGCTTGATCGAGGAACCGATGGCGGCGGCGCTCGGCGCCGGCCTGCCGGTGAGCAAGGCGGTGGGTACGCTGGTGGTGGACATCGGCGGCGGCACCACGGAAATCGCCGTCATCTCGCTTGGCGGCGTCGTCTATTCCGACACGGTGCGCGTCGGCGGCGACCGCTTCGACGAAACGATCGTCAACTACGTGCGCCGCACGAAGGGCATTCTCATCGGCGAAGACATGGCCGAGCGCATCAAGAAGGACATCGGCGTCGCCTACGAGCAAAAGGAAAGCCGAGAGGTGAAAGTGCGTGGCCACAACCTCGCCCTCGGCGTGCCGCGCGCCTTCACGCTCACCGAAGGCGACATCCTCAAGGCGCTGCAGGATCCGCTGTCGATGATCGAGCAGGGGGTGAAGAACGCCTTGGAAGGAACGCCGCCGGAACTTTCCGCGGACATCGCCGAGACCGGCATGGTGCTCACCGGCGGCGGCGCCCTGCTGCGCGATCTGGACGTCCTGCTCGCCGAATCGACCGGCCTGCCGGTGATCGTGGCCGAAGATCCGCTCACCTGCGTCGCCCGCGGCGGCGGCAAGGCGCTCGAGGATTTCGAGGCCTATGCCGATCTCCTGCGCACCGACTGACCGGACGCCCCGCCCAGCGTCGCCGACGGCTTGACCGGGCCAGCGCGCGGATGTCGAGCAAGAGCGCCGCGCACCCGATCTTGCTGGCGTCCTCGTCCCGCTAGCCCCTCCGCCAAAGCCGACGCGGCGAACGCAACAGCAACGGCCTTCGAGGACGCCCTTAGCCGATGGCGCAGCAAAGCCGAGGAACCGCCGAGAAGTCGCTGTTCGTCCGCGACACGCGGGCAGTGCAGAAGCTCCTGCTCTGGGTGCTCGCGTCTTGCGCCCTCTTGGCCCTCGATGCGAAGACGCCGCTCTTCAACGGCGCCCGGGCCGCGCTCTCGTCGCCGGTGGGCGCCCTCTACTTCGTCGCCGAAGCGCCGTACATGTTCGGCAACCAGGCCGCGGACGCGCTCGCCAGTCGGCGCGCCCTCGTCGAGAAGAACGCCGAGCTCGGGCGCGAAATCCTCAAGCTGAGAGCGCTGACCAGCCGCTACGACGCCGTTGAGCGGGAAAACGCGCGCCTGCGCGAGCTGCTCGGTTCGCGCACTCGGGTGCGCGACGACATGCTCGTCGCCGAGTTGGTGGGCGCGTCGTCGATGCCCCAGGAAATCATCGTCGACAAGGGAACGCTGAGCGGCGTCGAGGCCGGCCAGGCGGTCGTCGACTCGGCGGGCGTGCTCGGCCAGGTGGTGGAGACGGCACAGTTCACCAGCCGCGTCCTGCTGATCACGGACCCCACGCACTCGGTGCCGGTGCGCGTGCTGCGCAACGACGTGCTGAGCATCGCCACCGGAACCGGCGACGGGCTCGCGCTCAAGGACGTCGCGGTGACGCTGGACATCGTGCCGGGCGACGAACTGGTCAGTTCCGGTCTCGGCGGACGCTTTCCCCCCAACTATCCCGTGGGCGTGGTCGATTCCGTCTTGCGCGACCAAACCGAGCCCTTCGCCAACATCGTCCTGCGTCCAAAGGCATCGGTGAACCGCACCCCGCAGGTGCTGGTGGTGATCGGCGCGGACGCCGCGCCACCGCAGCAAATCGTCGCAGACGTCGACGTCCCGGGACTGGACGACGCTGACGGCGCGGTCGCCGGCGAAGACGCGATGCTCGACGAGGACGCTGGAGAGACCGCCAGCGACGGCGAGCCGTCCGATCGCGACAGCGCCATTGGCGACGGCGACGCCACAAATGCCGACAGTGCGGCGAGCACCGAAGATGCCACCAGCGCAGACAACGCCGCGGGCGCCAACGATGCCGCGAACACCGACGACTCCGCGAGCAGGGACGATGCCGCGAACACCGACCGTGCCACGAGCGCCGATGACGCCACGGGCGACGACAATGTCCCGAGCTCCGACGATGCGGCGAGCACCGACAATGCCGAGAGCAACGCCGCAAGCGACGACGACGTTCCGAGCTCCGACGGTGCCACGGGTGCCGACGATGCCTTGAGCGCCGACGCCACCACGGGTGAAGACGCCGCCACGCGGGAAGACGGCCCATGAATCCCTTCAACGGCGGCTGGCTCATTCCCCTCACGCTGATCGGCGCGATGGTGCTGGCGATTGCGCGCCTGCCGGTGGAGACGCCGCAGTGGGCCCTCTGGCTGCGCCCGGAGTGGGCGCTGGCGGCGCTCTTCTGCTGGACCGTCGTCGCCCCGGAACGCACCGGCATGGCTTCGGCGTGGATCGCTGGCCTGTTCTTCGACGCCCTGCTTGGGCCGAGCCATCCGCTTGGGCTGCACGGCGCCTGCTTCGCGTTCACCGTGTTCGTCGCCGCCCAGCTCTACGAGCGGCTGCGCATGTACAACGTCGTGCAGCAGGCGGCGGTGGTGTTCGTCGTGGTGCTGGCCGCCGAGGCGTTCAAGACCTTGGCGCGCAGCGTCCTGACCGACGGCATCGAGTGGTCCTGGCTGGTGGCGCTGCCGGCGATTTCGACCATGCTCGTCTATCCCCTCGTCGCGGCAATCGTCCGCCCGCTCGCCGATCGCTTCATCCGATGAGCGCCGCCCAAGGCATCGTGCTGGCTTCCGCCTCGCCGCGGCGGGCCGCGCTGCTGAGGCAGATCGGCATTCCGTTCCGGTGCCGCGCTCCGCGCATCGACGAATCTCCTCGCGCTGGCGAGACGGCGAGTGGATTCGTCGAGCGCATGGCCGTCGAGAAGGCGCGCGCGGTGGCCTCCCCCCAGCCGGTGCTGGCCGCCGACACGATCGCCGAAGCCGACGGCCGCATCTTCGGCAAGCCGAGGGACGAGCGCGACTTCCGCGCCATGCTGGGCGCCCTCTCCGAGCGATCCCACCGCGTCCACACCGCCGTCGCGCTGCGCTTCGGCAGCTGCGAGGCCTTGCGCACGGCAACCGCGGAAGTGGCCATGCGCCGCATCGACGACGCGGAGATGGCGGCCTATTGGGCCACCGGCGAACCCCAGGACAAGGCCGGCGGCTACGCCGTCCAAGGCATCGCGGGTATATTCGTGCGCGAAGTGCGCGGCAGCTACAGCGCCGTCGTCGGTCTGCCTTTGGCCGAAACGGAAGAGATGCTGCGCGCCTTCGGCATCGACACGTGGCGTTGGCGGAGGGCTGCTTCATGCCCGAAGAACTGCTCGTCGACGTAGACACGTTCGAGACGCGCATCGCGCTCGTCGACGACGGCGACCTCGTGGAGCTGCACGTGGAGCGCAGCGACGCCCGCAGCCAGGTCGGCAACATCCATCTCGGCACGGTCGACCGCGTCGCGCCAAGCGTGCAGGCGGCCTTCGTGGACATCGGCGCGGCGCGCCCCGGGTTCCTGCCGTTCCCACGCCGCGCCGAAGGCGAAGCGCCGGACGCGCCCTGGCGCGAAGGCCAGCGCCTGGCCGTGCAAGTGGCCAAGGACCCGTTGAACGGCAAGGGCCTGCGGCTCACTGCCGAGCTGTCGCTGGCCGGCCGCCACGTCGTGCTGACGCCCTTCGACGCTTCTGTCGCAGTATCCAGACGAATCGACGACGATGCCGAGCGAACGCGCCTTGCGGACCTCGCGGCCGCCAGTCTCGAGTCGCTCGGCTTCTCCCACGGCTGCATCGTGCGGACGGCCGCGGTCGGCGTCGATGCGCGACAGCTGTGCGACGACCTGGAGCGTCTGCACGCCGCCTGGCGGCGCGTCGGCGAGCGCTGGGACTCCGCCGTTCCACCGGCGTTGATCCACGACGAGCTGCCGATGGCCCTGCGCGCGGTGCGCGATCTGGTCGGCCCCGCCACCGCGGCCATCGTCGTTGACGACCGCGCCGCCCAGGAACGGCTTGCGGACTACGTCTCCGGCACGTTGGCGCCAGCGCCGCCGGTGCGTCTCTACGAAGGCGCGCTCGGCATGTTCGACGCCTACGGCGTGGAGACCGCGATTCGCCGCGCCTTGCAGCCCAACGTGCCGCTGCCCGGCGGCGGCCATCTGCTCATCGAGCACACACGCGCCTTGACGACCATCGACGTCAACAGCGGCACGGCGAGCGGCGCGGCCAATCTCGAAGCCACCGCCCTGGCCACCAACCTGCAGGCGGCGCAAGCCATTCCCCGCGAACTGCGGCGGCGCAACATCGGCGGCATCATCGTCGTCGACTTCATCGACATGCACGACGCCGCGCATCGAGAAGCCGTGAGCGCCGCGCTCGCCGCCGCCGCGCACGGCGACCCGGCGCTGTTTCGGGCATCCGGCGTGTCGCCGCTGGGATTGGTGGAGATCAGCCGGCGCCGAATCCGGCCGAGCCTCGTGCAGCAACTCGGCGAGCGTTGCCCGACATGCGCCGGCGATCGCTACGTCGTGTCGGCGCAAAGTGCCTGCTACGACATCCTTCGCGCCGCGCGCCAGCGGATCGCCGCCTTCGACGACCGCGGCCGGGAGCTTCTCCTGCAAGCCCCGCGGCCGGTTGTGGAGCGGCTGCGCGGCGATGATGCAAGGCACTTGGCGGCGCTGTGCGAGGCACTGGACTGCCGCATCGGGCTCTGCCCGCGGGACGATTTCGCCGAGCGGGAGTTTCGCTTGGCGCCGGTCTCCGGCGCCGACGAACGGCGCCAAGCCGAGCCCATGCGTCAATGAGCGCACTGCTGCGCCTGTTCGCCACCGTGGCGACCATCGTCGCGGTCTGCTTCGCGTTGGCGCAGGTCGGCGGGCGGGTCGCCTTCTCCCAGCTGGCGCGCCTCGAGGGGGCAGTCAATGCCATGCTTGCCCCGCGCGGCGTGTCCGTGACCGGCCTCGAAGGGCGCTGGCGCGGCTTGAATCCCGGCCTGTTCGCGGAACGGGTGCGCTTCGCTGGCGGCGAGGCGAGCGGCTTCGATTTCGAACTTGATGTGCTAGAGAGCCTGGGCCGCAACCGCCTCGTCGCCCGGCGCCTGACCGTCGCCGACGGCCACTTGCGGTTCGAGAAGACCGAGCGCGGCTGGCGCTTGGCGGGCGCGTCCGGGGAGAGTCGCCTCGACGTGCGCGCCCTCGTCGTCCACAGCGACCAGATCTGGCTGCGCGGCCGGCTGCTGTTCAGCGACGGCGTCCACGTCGGCGCCCTGCACGTGGAGTCCATGCACGTCAACGAAGATGGCCAGCACCGCTTCCACACCGACGTGCAGTCCGAGCTCCACTGCGAGGACTGCGCGCTGGTCGTGGAGGGGGACATCCGCCAGGACGACCTGGCCACTGCCCGCGTCACGGCGCAGCGCTTCGCCCTTGGCCAGGAACTGCACGCGATGCTGCTGTCCGGCGTCTCGCCGGAGTCGCCCTTCGCCAACGCCCGCATCGCCGCCACCGCCGAGGGCGTGTGGCAGCGCGACCAGCACGGCGGCGAGCGGGCACGGCTGGACGTGGCGCTTCATGCGCACGGCGTCGAGGGCAGGTCGGGCGCCATCAAGGCTGGTCTCGGCGCGTGGAAGGAGGCCGACGCGGACTCCTACTCCGGCAGGTTGGAGCACCTGACGCTGGCCAGCGGCAACGCGCTGGCCGAACTGACTGGCGGACGCTTCCGGCTCGGCGGCGTCGACGCCGGCTCCGCGTTCGCGGACTTGCGGCTGCCGTCGTTCGCGATCGCCGACGTCGTGGCGCCGCTCGTCGCGTTCTACGGCCGCCGGCACCAGAGCGGACTGTGGCTCTCGAGGGTGCAGCCGGCCGGCGACGTGGACGAGTTGATCCTGCGCATCGACGGCGAGGGGCTGGCCTTCGCCGGCGGCGGAAGAAACGGCAGCCTCGCCGGACACAAGGGCACGCCACGGGTAACCGGCATCGTCTTCGCCTTGGGCGGCCATCAGCGCGCCCTTCGCCTCGGCGTTGAAGGGCGGAATTTCGAGTTGGGGTTCCCAGGCTACATCGACCCCCAAGGGCCCTACCAAGAAGGCGGCGGCGAGCTGCTGTTCGCGTTTTCGCCAGGCTACGTCGGAATGCGCGGCGACCGTCTGACGGCCGTGCGCGACGGCAGCGTCGCCAGCACGCGCATCGCGCTGGCGCGTCCCGAAGGCCAGCTCGAAGTGCGCGTTTCCGCGGACGGCGCGGTGAACCGCGTGCCGGTGGCCACGGCGCGCGCCTACCTGCCGCTGGGTCTCGCCCCGAACCTGCGCCAGTGGCTGCTCGACGCCGTCGCCGGCGGCGCACTCGAGAACGGGCAGATCGTGTATCACGGCCACGTGCGCGAACGCGACGGCTTGCCGCTGCGCCGCTTGGAAATGGCGGCGACCATCGCGGACGCCGGCATCGACTACCACGAAGACTGGCCGGCGGCGAGCCGCGTCGATGGCGTCGTGGAAGTCGCCCACGACGAAGTGCGGCTTGCCGGCCGGGCGCATGCCTTCGGCGTGGACCTCGAGGACGTCGCCGTGCGCGTGCCGCGGCGCGGCGAACGCATCGACTTGGCGCTCGATTGCGCCACCACCGTCGAGCGGTTGTTCGCGTTCGCCCGCGCAACGCCGGTGCGGGAATCCATGGCGTTTCTCTCCGACGACTGGCACGGCACCGGCAATGTGGCCCTTGCCGCCGAGCTGATCGTGCCGTTCCGCGGCGGCGCGCTGCGTCCGGGCGACGTGCGGCTCGACATGCGCTTCCGCGACGCGGTGCTGGACTTCGCCGACCTCGGTCTGCGCTTCGAGGCCGTGGACAAGCGCGTTGCGTTCGAGAATCCGACCGGACTGCGCGGCGAGACGGTGCACGGCGAGCTTTTCGGAGCGCCGGTGGAGGTCGCCATCGTCAGCGATCCCGAAACAGTGCGGTTCTCGCTCACCGGCACCGCCTCCGCCGCCGACGCCCACCGGCTGCTCGGCATCGACGACTTCGGCATCGCCCACGGCGCCTTCGACTTCGACGCCGTGTTCAACGTCTTTTCCGTCTCCGACCGCGCCATGGAGCTGCACTTGGAGAGCGAACTGCTGGGCCTAGGACTGGCCCTGCCGGCGCCGCTCGGCAAGGCCGCGGACGAGAAGCGCCGCCTCACGGCGTCGCTGCAGTTTCTCGACCGCCACGTCGCCGTTTCCGTCGGCTACGGAGAGTCGAACGGCTGGCTTCACGTCGGCGACGAGGGCATTCGCGCCGGCGCCGTCGGCATCGGCGCGCCGATTCCCATGATCGATGCGGAACGCGGGCGGGTGGTGTTCGGCGGCGGCGTGGACGCGATCGACACGAAGACCGCGGAGGCGCTGATGGGCAGGAACGATACCGGCCGAGTGGCGTGGGAGCTGCGCCGTTTCCGCATCGGCGCTCTGCGCTTCGACCACGCGCGCTTCGCGGACCTCGCCGTCGACGGCTATTCCGAGCGCGGCGAGGCGCACTTCGCCCTGCAGGCGCCCGATCTCGAAGGCACGTTGTCGCGCAGCGGCGACGCGCCCTGGCGCCTGCACCTGCGCACCCTGAAGCTGCCAGCGCCCGAGGACGAAGACGCGGACCCCCTCGACACCGTGCTGATCGACCGTCTGGTGGCTGCCGACGTGCATCTCGAGCAGGTGCTGGTCGGCGGCGAAGACTACGGCACCTGGCGCTTCGGCGTGCGCCCGAGCGCGGATGGCGTGGCGCTGATCGACCTGGTGGCCGACGTGCGCGGACTGCACATCGAATCGGCCGGAAGCCATGCGTTTTGGAGTTCGAGCGACGAGACGCGCTTCGAAGGGAACGTCACCGCCGGCGACCTGCAACACGTGCTGCCGCTGTGGGACTTCGCCGACAGCGTCGTCTCGGAGCGCTTCGAGTCCTCCGGCAGCCTGCGCTGGCCGGGTTCGCCGCTCAACTTCGATCTGGCGCACCTCTCCGGCACGGCCTCGCTGGACGTGGCGAACGGCAGCTTCCTGGACGTGACGTCCGGCGGCGCGCGCATCATGAGCCTCATCAACTTCTCGACCATCGTCAAGCGCATGAGCCTCGACTTCTCCGACGTGTTCGGCCAAGGCGTGGCCTTCGACCGGGTGCTGGCCGACCTCGCGCTGGACGATGGCGTGGCGCGATTCACGACGCCGGCGCAGGTGAAAGGCACCGGTTCTTCGTTCCTCATCACGGGAACAGTGGATTTGGACGCCGGCCATCTGAACAACGAGATGGTGGTGACGCTGCCGCTGCTGAACAGCAATCTGCCCTGGTACGCCGCCTTCCTGGCCTTCTCCAATCCGGCCGGCGCCGCTGGAGTCTGGCTTGGGCGGCAGGTCTTCAAGGATCAGATCGCGCGTCTTTCCAGCGGCAAGTACCGCGTCGGCGGCACCATCGAAGAACCCGAGGTGGAGCTGGTGAGCATCTTCGACAACGACATCGCCGCACCGGCGCCGCGCGACGAGCTCGGGGCGCGCCAAGGCGCCGAGATGTAAGGAGCTCGCGCCGTAGGGCTATCCCTGCCGCGCTTCGTCGTCCTCGAACAAGGATGGAAAGAACCAGCCCGCCCCGGCCGGCTCGGCGAGCAGAAGCGCTTGCCGCTTGGTGAGCGCGACGCCGGACGGCGGCGTCACCCGCGCCCGGGACCAAACCAGCTGCGAGGCGCAGTACTTGTAGAGCAGGCTGCGCCGCTCGTGGTTCGCCTTCCAGCGCATGGTGCCGTGGGTGGTCGCTTCGCTGAAGAAGGTGACGCTGCCGGCCGGCGCCTTCGGCACGACCACCACGTCGTCGTATTCGCCGTCGCGAATCTGCCGCGGCAGCTTGATGTGGCCGTTGTGGCTGCCGGGAATGCAGCACAGGCCGCCGGTTTCCGGGCCGCTGTCGGTGAGATTGAAGGCCGCCACGCCGAAGCCGTGCAGCGCTTGGAAGGCCGGCTGCGGGTAGAACTTGCCTGGTTCGGCGCGGGTGAAGGGTTCCGAGGCGCCGTAGTCCGAGTGCAGTCGGCCGCTCGGCATCCCGGCGCGCATCCGCATGCCGAAGATGCGGTCGAGGCGGAAGCAGTCGCCCAGCTGCGTGCGCATCACCGCCATCGTCGTTGGGTGGTCCATCAAATCGACGAAGGGCTGGCCCCAGTCGAGAAAGCCCGGACTCGTGCCGTGGGAGCCGCCGGCCATGCCGAAGCGGTAGGTGCCGTAGGGGCCGCGCGGATCGTCCTTGCGCCGTTCCCGCCAATCCTCCGGCACTTCCGCCAGGCGCTCGTCGAGAACGGCGTTCAGCGCCGCCACCTGCGCGGCGTCGAGCACGTCCTCGACGACGAGGTAGCCCTGCAAGTCGTAGAGATAGTTCCGCAGTTCGGTCGCTTCGTCCACGCTTCGCTCCTCTCTCCGTCAGCCTAGGGAGGCTACAGCCCGAACACCCACAGCACCCCGCCCTGGGGCACGTGTTCGTCGGTGCGCCCGAGGATGCGGAAGGAATCCTGCTGGCGTTCGGCGTCCACGCCCCAGCCGGCCAGCACGGCGACGTACTGCTTGCCGTCCACGGCGTAGGAGGACGGCACGCCGGTGACGCCGGAGTTGGTGCGCTGCTTCCAGAGTTCCGCGCCGGTGTTGGCGTCGAAGGCGCGGAAATAGCGATCCGCCGTGCCGCCATGAACACCACGTCGCCGGCGGTCGCCAGCACCGGGCCCCAGTTGTGGCTCTCGAAAGGCACCGTCCATGCTTCCTCGAAGGTGTCCACATGCCAGGCCTGCAACTCGCCGATGGAGGGCGCGTCGGCATCGACCACCAGCGTGAAGGTCTCGGTGTCGGCGCCCATGAACGTGCGCCCAGGGCGGTACTCCTCGGCCACGCCGCCGAGGGTGGCGCAGACGTTGTCGTTGGCCGGCACGTAGAGCAGCCGCGTGCGCGGCGAAAACGCCGCCGGCGGCCAGTCCTTGCCGCCCCAGTGCGACGGGCAGAAGGTGGCCGGGGCGCCGATGCGGGGCTTCTTCGTCTCGTCGTAGCTCGGCCGGCCAGTCTCGGGATCGAGCGCCGTGAACACGTCCTGCTTCACGTACGCCTTGGCGTCCACGTAGGCGATGCCGCCGTCGCTGCGCCGTTCGAGAAACCACAGATAGCCGTTGCGGCCGGGGTGGACGAGGCCGGCGATCGTCCGGCCGGCGCGCTCGAAGTCGATCAACAGCGGCGCCGAGACCTCGTCCCAGTCCCACGAATCGTTCCAGTGGTACTGGTGGTGGCCGCGCATCTCGCCGGTTTCCACATCCAGCGCGATCACCGAGGTGGCGTACAGATTGTCGCCGGCGCGCACGTCGCCGGTCCACGGGCCGCCATTGCCGGTGCCCCAGTAGGACAGCTTGGTGGCGGGGTCGAAGGAGCCGGTGATCCACACCGGCACGCCGCCGGTCTTCCAGGAATCACCAGGCCAGGATTCGCTGCCGGGTTCCCCCGGCGAGGGGATCGTGTACGCCTTCCACGCCGGTTCGCCGCTGGCCGCGTCGAACGCCGCCACGAAGCCGCGAATGCCGAACTCGCCGCCGGAAACCCCGACCATGACCTTGCCTTCGGCCGCCAACGGCGCGAGGGTCATGTAGTAGCCGCGCCCGTAGTCCTCCACTTCGGCTTCCCACACGACGTCTCCCGTCGCGGCGTCCAGGGCCACGAGGTAGCAGTCCGCAGTGGCCATGAACACCAGCTTGCCGTAGAGCGCGACGCCCCGATTCGTGGGGTGCATCTGCGAGAGGTCCTCCGGCAGATCGCGCTGATAGCGCCAACGCTGCTTGCCGCTCGCCGCATCCAGCGCCAGCAAGTGGTTGTTCGGCGTGGTGACGAACATGGCGCCGTCGTTGACCACCGGCGGCGCCTGATGGCCTTCGCGCATGCCGGTGGAGAAGGTCCACAGCGGCTTCAAGCCAGCGACGTTCTCGGCGTTGATCTGATCCAGCGGGCTGTAGCCCTGGGAATCGTAGGTGCGCCGGTACATCAGCCAGTTCTCCGGCGCCGGATTCGTCAACCGCGCATCGGTGACGGGCGCATACTCCGCCGCGGCGGCAAGCGCCGCCAGGACGCCCGCCACGACAATGACGAGCGCAGACATCGACTCCCGCATGACGCCTCCTTTCAACCCCGCAGTCTTCTGCCTTGGAGCATGGCGCAACAACCGCGTATGGGCAAGCTGCGACGGCGCGCGAAGTCGGCTCGCCGGAATGCCATGCGAAGAGATTCCGTTCGCTATGACGAAGCCTACCGCCTCTGGGCCGTGGCCCCCTCAGGCTAGGGCATCAACTTGCTCAACTTGCGGAAGTGCTTGAGCGATGCGCCCCATCTGCGACAATCCCTGCGAGTCGAGCGGCTGCCGTGCAACGCAAGGGGAGAAGCCATGAACGAAGTCTGGCGGGTGGGCGACGTGACGATCAGCCGCGTGGTGGAGATGGAAGTGACCGGCGGCTCGCGGTTCATCCTGCCCGACGCCACCCGCGACGCCTGCCGCCCGCTGACGTGGATGCAGCCGCACTTCATGGACGCGGCTGGCAATCTGGTGATGAGCATTCACGCGCTTGTGGTGGACACCGGCAAGCGGCGCATCGTCGTGGACACCTGCATCGGCAACGACAAGGAACGCGACATTCCGGCCTGGAGCGGCTTGCAGACCACGTTCCTCGCGGACCTCGCCGCGGCGGGCTATCCGCGCGAGAGCATCGACACCGTGCTCTGCACGCATCTGCATGTCGACCACGTCGGCTGGAACACGATGCTGGTGGACGGCGCGTGGGTGCCGACCTTCGCCAACGCCCGCTATCTCGTCGGCGCCAGCGAGTGGGACTATTGGGAGGGCGTCGCGTCGAGCGGACAGGTGCTGGCGGACTCGGTTCGCCCGGTGGTCGAGGCGGGGCTGGTCGACTTCGTCTCGGAAGACCACAGGCTCTGCGACGAAGTGCGGCTGGAACCGACCCCTGGCCACACGCCGGGGCACGTCAGCGTGCGCATTTCCTCGGCCGGGCAGGACGCCCTCATCACCGGCGACTGCATCCACCATCCATGCCAGATGACGCGCACCGACTGGTGCAGTTCGGCGGACTTCGACCAGGCACAAGCGCGCCGCACCCGCGAATCGCTGCTGGAGCGCCACGCGGACGGCGCCATGCTGGTGATCGGGACGCACTTCGCCACCCCCACGGCCGGCTACGTCAAGCGGCTGGAAGCAGGCGGCTACTGGCTCGACACGCGGCTGCGTTGAACACCCGCAAGGCTGAACGCCCACAAAGATGGCCCAGCGCAACGAAGAACTGCTCGACGCCATCACCGCCGCGCTGCCGCCCCTGCTCTCGGCGCTGAAGGCGCTGGATCACGCGGCGCGGCATCTGCACCCGCCCAACATCCCGACGCTCGGCGCTGCCGTGGAACCGCTGGCGCAGCCGCTGCGCGACGGGTTGGCGCAGTTCGAGGCGGTGGACTTCCCGGAGCACCTTCGGCTGTTCAAGGCGCATGTTCTGCGCGCCGGGGAGCACGCCTGTCGGGCGCTCGACGGGCTCCGCGACGCCGCCGCTGCGGATGGGCCAATGGCGGCGTACCGCGCGCTCGGCCAGCGCACGCGCGCCGTCGAAGCGCTCTATCCCATCGCCGCGCCGCTGCCGCCCTTGAACCGGTTCTTCGTCGAAGCCGAGCGCCAGGAAGACGACGCCCTGCTCGCCAAGCTCGCCGCCGCAGACGCGGCGCGCGGCGACGTCGGCGTCATCCATGCCGACAACGCCAAGGAACAGCGCGGAGGATTCTCCCTGTACGTGCCCGAGTACTACGCCGCCGAGCGCGAGCATCCGCTGATCGTCGCGCTGCACGGCGGTTCCGGGCATGGACGCGACTTCCTCTGGACCTGGCTCGTCGAAGCGCGCACCCGCGGCGCGATCCTGCTGAGCCCGACGTCGAAGGATAGAACATGGTCGCTGATGGGCCCCGACATCGACACCGCCAACCTGCACGCGATGGTCGAGCATGTCGCGGCCCGCTGGCGCATCGACCGGCGGCGCATTCTGCTCACCGGCATGAGCGACGGCGGCACCTTCTGCTACGTCGGCGGCCTGCGCTCGGACTCGCTCTTCACCCATCTGGCGCCGAGTTCGGCGAGCTTCCATCCCTTGCTCCTCGAGAGCGTGTCCCGGAAACGGCTGCACGGAATGCCCATCTACCTCATGCACGGTACGCTGGACTGGATGTTTCCGGTGGACATCGCGCGCACGGCGAACGAAGCCTTGAGCGCCGGCGGCGCGAACGTGTGCTACCGCGAGATCGACGACCTCTCGCACACTTGGCCGCGCGACGAGAACCCGCGCATCATGGACTGGTTCCTCGATTCGGCGACGCCGAGCGCCTAGGCCGGCGGCTTGTTGGCGGCGACGGCGCGCCGATAGGCGTCGCGTTCGTGGTGGCGGCGCCGGTAGTCGTTGCAGGCCGGCGGCAGGTCAAAGCCGTAGGCGACGGCCCAGTCGAGGCAGGTCGTCATCAGAATGTCCGCCCCGGAGAACGCCTCGCCCACGAGCCAAGGCGAAGCGGCGATGCGCGGCAGGGCCCAGCGCAGCTGCTTCTCGAAGCCGGCCTTGGCGGCTTCGATGGCGGCCGGCGCGTCGCCGTAGATGTGCCGCAGATCGCCGTGCTTGCGCATGACGTAGAGCGTGTGGGCGTCCAGTTCCATCAGGATGAACGACGTCCACTCGTCGTAGCGGGCGCGGTCGATGCTGCCGGAAGGCGGCGTCAAGCCGCCGTGCTTGTCGCCGAGCCAGTTGACGATGGCCGCGCTCTCGGTGAGCACGAGGGCGCCGTCGACGAGCACGGGGATCTTCTCCTTCACGCTCAGCGAGCGGAACTCCGCGCTCTGGGTTTCGCCGGTGCGCGAACCGACGGGCCGCGTCCGGTATTCGATGCCGAGCTCGGCCAGCGCCCAATGCACGCGCAGCGCGCGCGCCGAGCCGGCGCCCCAAACGGTGATGGTCATTGGCGGTCCTCCTCTTCAACGCACCGGCGCATCATGTTGAAACTGTACGATCATACAGATAGTCTTGCGCGCATGGACCGCAAGCGCCTCATCAAGGGCCGCGGCGCCGTCTCGAATCCGGCGGGCCGCTTCGACGAGACGCCGAGCGTCGTCGTGGACGACGGCTGGGAGCGTCATCCCGCCGCCGAGGAGGACTTCCCGTCGGCGGCGCCGGGCACCAGCTTTCTGCCGGACAAGACCCGCGACATCATCGCCACCAACAACTCGCCGGACATACCGTTCGAGCACTCCATCAATCCCTACAAGGGCTGCGAACACGGCTGCGTGTACTGCTACGCGCGCCCCACGCACGCCTTCCTCGACTTGTCGCCCGGCCTCGACTTCGAGACGAAGATCTTCTACAAGACCGCGCCCGCGCAGCGCCTTCGTGAGGCGCTCGACCATCCGCGCTACCGCTGCCGGCCGCTCGCCATCGGCACCAATACGGACCCCTACCAGCCCGGCGAGAAAAGCCACCGCGTGACCCGCGCCGTGCTCGAGGTGCTGCTCGAATACCGCCACCCGGTCACCATCGTCACCAAGGGCGCGCTGATCCTGCGCGACTTGGACCTGCTCGCAGAACTGGCCGCCAACGGCCTGACGAGCGTGGCCGTGAGCATCACCACCTTGAGCAACGATCTCAAGACGAAACTCGAGCCGCGTACGGCGTCGCCGGCCACCCGGCTGCGCATGGTGCGGGAACTCGCCGCCGCCAAGGTTCCCGTCGGCGTGATGATGGCGCCGGTCATTCCCATCCTCAACGATTCCGAAATCGAGGAGGTGGTGTCGCGCTCGGCGGCGGCGGGCGCGGAGTTCGTCGGCTACGTCATGCTGCGGCTTCCCTTCGAGGTGAAGGATCTCTTCGCCGAGTGGCTGCGGGAACATGTGCCATTGAAGGCCGAGCATGTGATGAACCGCGTGCGCGACCTCCGCCGCGGCAAGGCGTACCACGCAGAATGGGGAACGCGAATGCGCGGCGAAGGCGTCTACGCCGAGTTGATCGCCAAGCGCTTCGAGATCGCCTTGCGCAAGAACAACCTGCCGAAATCCCCGCGCCGCTCGGAACTGCGCACGGACCTCTTCCGCCAGCGCCAGGCCAGCCTCTTCTAGGGGGAATCGCGCCGCTTCAACGGCATGGACGTCGCCGGAAGACGCCAATGCCGGCCCGAACATTGACGCCCCGACGAGGGCCATGACAAGCTCGACGCTTGCGCGTTCCGGCCGGCTTGCGTCTTGACCATTCGACTCGGCGTTCTCGATCAATCCCCCATCGGCCGTGGCGAGAGCGCCGCCGATGCGCTTGCGCACAGCACGGCGCTCGCCAAGCGCTGCGAGGAACTTGGCTACCATCGCTACTGGGTGGCGGAGCACCACGCCTCCAACACGTTGGCGAGTTCTTCGCCGGAGATCCTCATCACGCGCCTCGCCGGCGAGACTAAGCACATGCGGATCGGTTCCGGGGGCGTGATGCTGCCGCACTACTCGCCGTACAAGGTGGCGGAGAACTTCCGCCTGCTGGAGGTGCTCTTTCCTGGGCGCATCGATCTCGGCGTGGGCCGCGCCCCCGGCAGCGACGGCTTGACCGCGGCGGCGCTGGCCTACGGCAATCCGCTCGGCGTCGAGTACTACCCGGCGAAGGTGAAGGACCTGCTGGCGTTCGTCTGCGGGCGCGAGCCGCTCACCGAGGCGTTCCGCAACTTGAAGGCGACGCCCGAGGCGAAGACGGCGCCGGAGGTGTGGATGCTCGGTTCGAGCTTCGACAGCGCCGCCTACGCCGCCCGCTTCGGCCTTGCCTATTCGCATGCCCACTTCATCGCGCCGCAGCCGGCGGTCGCGGCGATGCGCCAGTACCGGGAGCAATTCGTCGCCGAGCACCTGCCGGCGCCCTACTCTTCCATCGGCGTGTTCGCCATCGTCGCCGAGGATGCCGAGCGCGCCGAGCTGTTCCTGCGGCTGCGCGAACTTACGCGGGAGCGCCGCGACCGCGGCCTGCGCGGCCCGCCGCCGACCTTGGAAGAAGCCGCGGCGCATCCGTTCACAGACGCGCAGCTCGAGGCGGCGCGGGGCAAGCGCTCGCGGCAGATCGTCGGCACGCCGGCGCGGGTGAAGGCCGGCATCGAAGCCTTGGCCGAGGAGTCCGGCGCCGACGAGGTGATCGTGCTCACCATCACGCCCACTTTCGAGGACCGCCTGAAGTCCTACGAGCTGCTCGCCGACGCCTTCGGACTGCCGCAGCAGGGCGGCTAGCGCAGGCGGCGTATACTCGCCCGACAGTCGCTGGGTCGGCAGAACCGTGGCGAATCGACATCGAACAGACGTGCTGGTGATCGGCAGCGGCGCCGCAGGCTTGGCGACGGCGCTGCACTTGGCCGACCACTTGCGCGTGACCGTGCTCTCCAAGGACGCCCTGCACGGCGGCGCCACCAATCGCGCCCAAGGCGGCGTCGCCGCAGTGGCGCATCCAGACGACAGCTTCGATTCCCACGTCGCCGACACCATCGACGCCGGCGCCGGGCTGTGCGACGAAGCGGTCGTGCGCTATGCGGTCTCGCGCTCGCCCGAGTGCATCGACCATGTGACCGCGCTGGGTCTCGCGTTCGACCGCGACGGCGACGCGCCGCACCTCACCCGCGAGGGCGGACACTCCCATCGCCGCGTGCTGCACGTCGCGGACGCCACCGGGGCGGCCATCGCCAAGACGCTGATCGCGCGCGCCACGGCGCATCCCAACATCGCTGTCCTGAGCGGGCGCGTGGCGGTGGATCTGATCACCGCGAAGCGGCTCAGCGCCGCGCCGGACGGCGTGTGCGGCGCCTACGCCTACAACTGCGAGACGGACCGCGTGGAGGTGGTCGAGGCGCAGTTCGTGGTGCTGGCCACGGGCGGCGCCAGCAAGGTCTACCTCTACACCACCAACCCGGACGGCGCCACCGGCGACGGCATCGCCATGGCCTGGCGCGCCGGCTGCCGCATCGCCAACATGGAGTTCAACCAATTCCATCCGACCTGCCTCTACCACCCGGAGGCGAGATCGTTCCTGATTTCCGAAGCCGTGCGCGGCGAAGGCGGACGCCTGCTGCTGCCGGACGGCAGCCGCTTCATGCAGCGCTTCGACGAACGCGGCGAGCTGGCTTCCCGCGACGTCGTGGCGCGCGCCATCGACCATGAAATGAAGCGCCTAGGCACGGACTGCGTCTACTTGGACGTGAGCCATCTGCCAGCGGCGTTCCTGGGCGCCCGCTTTCCGACCATTCTGGCGCGCTGCCTTGAACTCGGCATCGACATGCGCCGGCAGCCGATTCCGGTGGTGCCGGCGGCGCACTACACCTGCGGCGGCGTCATCGTCGATCTGGCCGGCCGAACCGACCTGCCGCGCTTGTACGCAGTCGGCGAAACCGCCTGCACGGGGCTGCACGGCGCCAACCGGCTGGCCAGCAATTCGCTCTTGGAGTGCCTGGTCTTCGCGCGCGCCGTGGCCGAGGACATCCGCGCACGGGACGCGACGCAAGGCCCGTCGCCGGCTCCGCCGGCATGGGACGAGAGCCGCGTCTCGGACTCGGACGAGCAAGTGGTGCTGTCGCACAACTGGACCGAACTGCGCCGCTTCATGTGGGACTACGTGGGCATCGTGCGCAGCAACAAGCGCCTGGAACGGGCGCAGCATCGCATCGACCTCTTGAAGCGCGAGATCCACGACTACTACGCCCGCCACCGCGTGAGCGCGGACCTCGTCGAACTGCGCAATCTGGTGCATGTCGCGGAACTGATCGTGCGCTCGGCGCGGATGCGCAAGGAGAGCCGCGGGCTGCACTACACCCTCGACTATCCACAGTCGGCCGAGTGCGCCGTGCGCAGTGTGATCCACCCGGCGGCGGACCCGCTCGACGTGCTTCAGCCATTGCCGGCGCGCAGAGCCCGCCGCAGCCGCGCGAAGGTCGCCGGCGGATAGCGCCCGGCGCGCAGCGCCAGCACGCGACGCGAGGTGCGCACCACGACCCAGCTCTGGGTCATCCACACCGGGCCGCGCAACGTCGCCGTCCTTGGCGTCGTACCCGCCCGCGCCGGCTCGAACAGCACGGCGCTTTCGCCCACGAGAGCAAAGCGCCAGACCTCCGCCCGCCGCCACACCCAACCGTGGTAGGCGAGCGAGCCAAGGCAGGCGAGGAGCGGCCAGCCGCCGAAGTACGCGACCCATGGCGCAACCACGAGGGCATGGATCGCCGCCACTGCCGCGAACCACTCTCGATCCGGCTTCCAGTAGACGTCGATGTCGGGGGCGTTCACGGCGAGTCTCTCTTGCCGTGGGCGTCGACGAGACGGACGATGCCGGATAGTGTCGGGGGCGGCGCGGATCGGCCTTGCAGCCAGTCCCATATTTCCCAGTCGTCGCGTCGCAGCAGCTGCTGGTAGGCGCGCTGATCCGCGATCGTCAGGTGCGGATAGCGCTCGCGCGCGAAGGCGACGAGCAGAATGTCCAGTTCCAGCATTCCCCGCCGACTGCGCCAGCGCGCGCGGTCCTGGTGCCGGTTGTCCTTGTCTTCGTTCATGCGACGTCGCTTGCCGAGGGATCGCCGGCTCGCCTTCGCGCGGTCGCAAGCGCAGCGCTAGCCTGCTTTGCTAAGCTCATGGCGACGCCGAAGCCGAATGCCGACCGATGCCCCCAAGACACTTCGCCTCCTTGGAACTTCAAGGGCCGGATGCGGCGGACTTCCTGCAAGGCTATCTCACCGCCGACCTCAAGCAAATCGACGATGGCACCGCCCTGCCGATGGCGTACTGCAACATCAAGGGCCGCGTGCATGCCAGCGGCTGGGTCTTCGGGCGACCGGAGAGCGTGCGGCTGCTCGTCCACGCCAGCGTCGTCGACGATCTGCGCGCCGACCTCGCCCGCTACCTGATGTTCGCCAAGTCGACGTTCGCGGGCACTGCCGCCGGCGTGCGCTTCTCGCCCCAAGCGAGTGCCGGAGCGGTCCGCTTGCGCCCCACTGCATTCCACGCGGTCGTCGACACCACCGTGGACGCCACCGACGAAAGCCACGCGGTCTTCGCCGACGCCTGTGTGCATGCTGGCTTCGTGGCGGTCTCCGACCGCGTGTCGCAGATGTTCCTGCCGCAGATGATCGGCTTGACGGACTTGGGCGCGGTGAGCTTCTCGAAAGGCTGCTACCTGGGCCAGGAAGTCGTCGCCAGGGCCGAACATCGCGGCGCCGTGAAGCAGCGGCTGCGGCGCTACCGGTTCGCCGGCGAGCCGCCGCTGGTCGGCGCAGACTTGTCGGCGGCCGGCAAGAAGGTCGGCACGGTGGTTGCCGTCGGCGACGGCATCGCGCTTGGGGCGAGCCGGGCGGCGGCAGCGGTCGTCGCCGTCGGTGATCTAACGCTGACGGACGTCGAGTCGGATGCTGGCGCTAGGCCGCTGTCGGCGGAGGCCGAGACGGCCGCCGACGAGTTCGCGGCACCATGAAGTTCGGCCTGTTCGTCTACTGCACCGTTGGCCGCCGGCGCGAGCTGGAGGCCGGCATGGCCGGCCGGAACCGCGCACTCTACGGGCGCATGATCCAGGAACTCGGACGCTATGCCGCATTCGCCGAGCAGCACGGCTACTTCGCCTTCGGCCACCCGGAGCACCACTTGCAGATCGAGGGCTTCGAGGCGTCCAACGATCCGGCGCTGATGGCCATGTGGCTCGGCCAGCGCACGCAGCGGCTGCGCATCGTCACCTGCGGCTTCGTCTCCACCACCAACAATCCGCTCGCCGTGGCGGAGAAGATCGCCACCATGGACCACATGCTCGGCGGACGCTTCGGCGTCGGCCTGGTGCGCGGCTACCAGGCGCGGTGGGTGGAGAACTTCAAGGTGAATCCGCAGCTGCGGGCAGTCGGGCCATGGAACAAGAACACGCCGGACGACGACCTGAACCGAGAATACTTCGCCGAGTTCGTGGACGTCGTCGTCAAGGCCCTCGGCAGCGAGACGTTCTCCCACAAGGGGCGCTTCTGGACGTTTCCGCCGGAGAACTTCGTCAATCCGCACGACCATCCGGTGTACGCGCGGTTCGGGAGCGGCGTCGGCCAGGACATGTCGGTGTCCGAAATCGGCATCGCGCCGCGTCCCTTGCAGGATGAGATTCCCCTCTACGGCGGCTTCTCGGCCAGCCTGCGCACGGCAAAGTTCTGGGCAAAGTACAAGGGGCGGCCTATCGTGCTCGCCAGCGACACCGAGTTCCTGCAACTGCTGTGGCGCGAGTGGCGCAGCGTGGCGGAGGAACACGGCCACGACGTGGCACCCGGGCAGGAGGCGTGCTGGGGCGGCATCATGATCTGCGCCGAAACGGACGCCGCCGCCCAAGCGCTGTTCGAGGACATGCAGTGGTTCTGGGAGACCTGGGCCGTGCCCTTCGGCCAAGGCATGCCGGAACTCCTGGTGGGTTCGCCGAGCACGATCAGCAAGCGCATCGAGCGCGTCGCCGCCAGCGTCGCGCTCGACGAGGCGTTCCTGCTGATTCCCGCTGGCCTGCACACGCCGGCGCAGATAGAAGATTCGCTGGGGCTGTTCGCCGAGCGCGTGATGCCGAACTTCGGAGGGAATGGGCTAGACTCGCCCACGCCTCAAGCCGCACGAGCCCTCGACCGCCAATGACGAGCGTCGTCTATCCGGGCAGCTTCAACCCGATCACCTACGGCCACCGCGACATCGTCGAGCGCGCCCTGCGCCTCTTCGACAAGGTGATCGTCGCCGTCGGCACTTCCGCCGACAAGGACCCGGCCAAGTATCTGGCCACGCGCATCGAGCTGTGCCGCCAGGCGCTTGCCGAGTTCGGCGACCGGGTGGAAGTGGAGGGTTTCAACGTGCTGCTGGTGGACTACATGCGCACCAAGAAGTCGCGGGTGGTGGTGCGCGGCCTGCGCACCATGTCGGACTTCGACTACGAGTACCAGATGATCGCCATGAACCAGACGCTGGATTCGGACTTGGAGTACGTGCTGCTGCCGACGTCTCGGCAATGGTCGGTGCTGTCCTCGTCGCGGGTGCGGGAAATCGCCGGCCTCGGCGGCGACATCTCGGAGTTCGTCCACCCGGCCGTGGCGGAGCACTATCGCCGCTGACCGTTAAGCGCCTCAGCGCTGGCATCGCGGGCAATAGACCGTCGAGCGTCCGCCGAGGCGCACTTCCTTGAGCACCGCGCCGCAGCGCCGGCACGGCTCGCCGCCGCGCCCGTAGACCGCAAGTTCCTGCGCGAAGTAGCCAGGTCGGCCGTCGCTGCCGACGAAATCGCGCAGCGTCGTGCCGCCGCGCGCGATGGCGTGGCGCAACGTCCTCTTGACCTCCGCCGCGAGCGCGTCGAGACGCCGTCTCGGGACGCGCCCTGCCGCCACCCGTGGACGAATGCCAGCGAGAAACAGCGCTTCGTTGGCGTAGATGTTGCCCACGCCGACGACCACCTTGGCGTCCATCAGCAGCAGCTTGATGGCGAGGCGTCGCGCGCGACATCGGGCAGCCAGGTGGGCGCCGTCGAATGCCGTGGACAACGGCTCGGGCCCTAGGTCGCGCAGCAGCCAGTGGCCGTGCAGCGGATGCGGTTGCCAGTGAATGCTGCCGAAGCGCCGCGGGTCCGTGAACCGCACGGCGCTGCCGTCGTCGAGGTGGATGTCCACATGGTCGTGCTTGCCGGCCGGCGCATCGGCGGGAACCATCGCCAAGTGGCCCGACATGCCGAGGTGGACGATCAAGCCGCCGCTCTCCAGCGGCAGGAGCAGGTACTTGGCGCGCCGTTCGATGGGCTGCAGGCGCTGGCCGCAGACCTCCGCCGGCAAACGCACCGGCCAGCGCAGGTTCGGATTGCGCACCACGACCCGCCGCAAACGACGCCCGCGCAACGCCGCGCTCAAGCCACGGCGCGTGGTTTCGACTTCGGGGAGTTCGGGCAGCTTGCGCGCGCCTCGTTGCGCCGAACGGCTGCTACTTGATCTTGTCCTCGCGGTAGAGGACGTGGCGGCGCACGACCGGATCGTACTTGCGCAGCTCCAGCTTGCCCTCCATGGTGCGCTTGTTCTTGGTGGTGGTGTAGTAGTGCCCGGTCTCCGCCGTGGACACCAGCTTGATCTTCTCGCGCATCGGCTTGGTTCCTGTTCCGCCTTTGGCTCCGTCTCGGCGCTGCTACTTTCCGGAGCGCCGCTTCTCGATGTCTTCCAGCACCGCGTCGATGCCTTTCTTGTCGATGACCCGCATGCCAGCCGCCGAGACGCGCAGCCGCACAAAGCGGTTCTGCGACGCCACCCAGAAGCGATGGACGTGCAGATTCGGCGCGAACCGCCGCCGCGTCTTGTTGTGCGCATGGGAAACGTTGTTGCCGCTCATGGGCCGCTTGCCCGTGACTTCGCAGACCTTCGACATGGATGCGTCGCAGTGCTCTTCGGAACGCGCTTTATACCAAAGGCGAAGCCCGCAACCAAGGCGCTTCGCGCTTGGTGCGCGGCTAGGCGCAGGAGCGAGCGCGGGCCGCGGCCTCTGCGGAAACACTCTAAGCAAAGAACTTGAGCAACATGAACAACAGCGTGGCGGTAGCGACTTGCGACGCAAAGATGCGAAACGTCAACTGGCTCTTCAGCATGGCGAGATCGGCTTTGGTGGCGAACTTGCGGTCCATTTCTTCCCGCAGTTCCGCGAATCTGCGGTCCATCTCTTCGAACCTGCGGTTCACCTCCTTCCGCAGTTCCTCGAACTTGCCTTCGAGTACGCCGAACGCACCGCGCAGCTCCCCGACCTCGCCGTCGAGCACGCCGAACTTGCCTTCGAGCACGCCGAACTTGCCTTCGAGTACGCCGAACGCGCTGCGCAGCTCCCCGAACTCGCCGCGCAGCTCCCCGAACTTGCCGTCGAGCACGCCGAACGCGCTGCGCAGCTCCCCGAACTCGCCGCGCAGCTCCCCGAACTTGCCGTCGAGCACGCCGAACGCGCCGCGCACCCCCCCGAACTCGCCGCGCAGTTCCCGGAAGTCTTCCTTGCTGACCGGATCGCCGGCCGCGCCATTGATTGCCTGGACGATGGCTTTCGCCTGGGACGGTTCGACGCCGGCCGATTCAAGGTCGGCGATGGTCGCGGCAGTGTCGATTGCGTAGGGCATGGTGCCAATCTGCGCTTGCCCGCTCTGTTTGTCAAGCGCGGGATGCGGTTCGCGCTTGGTGCGCTTGGTGCATGCGGCTAGGCGCAGGAGCGAGCGCAGGGCCGCGGCCCCTGCGGAAACACTCTAAGCAAAGAACTTGAGCAGCATGAACAGCAGCGTGGCGGTGCCGACTTGCGAGAGGAGGATGCGGGTCGTCAACTGGCTCTTCAGCATGGCGAACTCGCCGCGCAGCGATCCGAACTCGCCGCGCAAGTCCTTGAACTCGCCGCGCAGCTCCCTGAAGTCCTCCTTGCTGACCGGATCGCCGGCGGCGCCGTTGATCGCATGGACGATGGCCCTCGCCTGGGAGGGCTCGACGCCGGCCAACTCAAGGTCGGCGATGGTTGCGGAGTATCGATTGCGTAAGGCATAAGGCCAATCTGCGCTTGCCCGCATGATTCGTCAAGCGCGGGCATGTGGCGCGCGTGCCGACGTATGCTACGGCAACCAGCTGACCGAAGGGAACGCACGGTGGCCTGTGCCTATTCGACGTCGCCGGCAGCGACCCGGTTCGACGCTGCCACGGCCCACGCTGGTGTCCAATCCGTGTGCCGCGTGCTTGCCGCCCTTGCGCCGGCGTGGGCCGAGACCGCCCTGGAACGAATCGAATACCTCCCCGGCGGCTACACCAACCGCAACTATCGGGTGGAGATCGACGGCGCGGCCTTCGCGCTGCGCGTCGTCAAGGGCCGCGCGCCCCACCCCGCCGAGCTCGCGTATCTAGATTTGGATTTGGCACCAGACGTCGTGGCCTACGACCCGCGGCACGGGCATCTGCTCACGCGTTGGATCGACGGCGATGTCGTCGCCCACGCGCCTCTCTCGCCCGCCGAAGGAGCAACCTACCTTGCCGATTTGCACAACGCCCTGCCCCTCGGCATCGCCCGCTACGACTACGCGGCAGAGGTCGGCGCGTTCTTCCGCCAAGCGCGCGCCGCGGGCAGACTCGATGCCGAGGTAGAGGCCGTTTTCGACGAACTGCGTTGGCAGCCGGCGCTTCGATGCGGCTGCCACAACGACTTGAATCCGTGGAACATCATCCGCGCACACGGCACCGGCGAGAACGCGCCCACGGCCTTTCGCACCTTGGATTGGGAGTCGGCCGGCGACAACGACCCGCTCTTCGACCTCGCCGGCCTGGCGCTTGGCTTCGGCTGGAGCGCCGAGGACGCGCTCGCTTGCCTGCACGCCTACTGCGAACAAAGGCGCATCCGCGTGGCGCCGTCTCTCGAAGCTCGCCTGCACGCGGCCATGCGCGCCTATCGGATCCGCGAGTACGCTTGGGCCGCGGCGCAGATTGCCGCCGGCGCCGGCCGCGACGAGATCCGGGATCAGGAAGCATCGATGCGCTCTGCCATCCTGGACTCGCCGGCATGATTCGCCGGGCTAGCCGGCGAGGCAATCCCGAGCCGCAAGCGCGGCGGCCTCGAAACGCGCTTGGCAGCGTCCGCCGATCTCCACGAAGGACAGCCGCCGCTCGGTCAGCAGTTCTCGGTAGCGCGCGTAGAGCCGTTCCAAATCGTCCGGCGACTCGCGCAGCGGATCCGGTTCCCAAGGCAGATCCGGGCGACAGAGCAGGTACAGCCGCTCCGACTGGGCGGAAAAGGCGTCCTCCAACCAAGATGGGACGGTGCCGAAACGCTCCGCCCACCACACGACGATGACCGCCAGATCGGTGTCCAGCACCACCCCGCGCGTCGTGCTCGCCACCAGCGCCGCTTCCCGTCGCATCTGTTCCCTGGCGATCTTCGCCACGTCGTCGGGGCCGTAGGGCCGCCCATCCAGATACTCGCGCGCGTATTCGCCAAGCCAAGGCACGCCGAAACGCCGCGCCAGCTCGCGGCAGATCGCCGTCTTGCCGGTGGATTCGGGCCCGACGGCGCAGACGACGCGCAAGCTGGGAGCGCACCGACTCTCGGCGGCACCGACACTGGTACTTCTGCCGCCGTCTTTTGGCAACACAGCTTCGTTCGCAACTCGCTCTCCATCGGACACTACTGCGCCGCCGCAGCCGGCTGCAAATCAGCGACGGCTTTTCCGGCGCTTCGGGCATCCGTTTCCCGCGCTCGCTACAATGCCGGCCATGTCGAAGCTCATCGCCATCGTCGAGGACGACGCGGACCAGCGGTCGAACTACGCGGACGCCATCGTCTCCAAGGGCTACGAAGTCGCCGCCTACGCGAGCCGGCAGGAGGCGTCGCGGGGCTTCGATGCGCGGATGCCCGATCTGGCGGTGCTGGACATCATTCTCGGCGACGAGGTGGACGCTGGCTTCGAGCTGTGCCGGGAGCTTCTGGCGCGCAGCCCCACGCTGCCGGTGATCTTTCTGACCGAGCGCATCAAGGAAGTGGACAAGATCTCGGGCCTGCGGCTCGGCGCCTGGGACTACCAGTCGAAGCCCATCTCGCTCGACTATCTGGCGGAGCGCATCGCCTCGCTGCTGCGCATCAACGAAGTGCGCGCCGATACCGGCGCCGAGCGCGACGGCGCCAAGCGGATCGGCGACCTCGCCCTTGACCAGGACGCGCTCCTCGTCAGCTGGAAGGGCCAACGCATCGACCTCTCGGGCACCGAGTTCCGAATGCTCGCCAAGCTGGTGCGCGCGCCGGGCCACGCGGTCAGCTACGAGACGCTGATGAACGCCACCTTGCAGTCCCTGGTCACCAACAACACCATCAACACGCACATGCGCAACATCCGCAAGAAGTTCGAACGCGCGGACGGCGCCTTCGCCGCCATCAAGAGCGAGTACGGCTTCGGCTACCGCTGGACGTCCTAGAGGACGGCATCGAGCCGTTGCCAACCACCATGCGCCTGATGCCAGGTCGCCTTCGGCGCGCGCCGCGCTTGGTTCGCGGACCGCGCCTCGGCACCAAGCTCATGCTGCTCGGCGTGCCGCTTGCGCTGCTGGTGCCGTGGGTGGCGTTTCTGATGCTCGACGAGATGGAACGCTTGTCCGTGCAGATGCAGTCCAATCAGCAGCGGCTGATCGCCGAGAGCATCGCCATTTCGTTCGGCGGCAACGACGAACTGTTCGCCGACCTGCCGGTGGACATCGGCGTTCCGGCCGACGACGCCGCCTCCGGGCGAACGCACAACCCCACGCTGCTGGCGCGGCCCTTCGAGGAAGACGCGCGCCCGACCCTCGACGGCTCGGCCGCGGACTGGGGCGCCGCTGCCGAGCAGCCCTTGCAGTTCGGCGCCGTCGGCGGCGACGGCAGCTTTTCCCTCAATCTCGGCACGGCCGGCAGCCGCCTCTTCGCCTATCTGGAAATCGCCGACGACGCGCGCGTCTTCCGCGACCCCGAGGTGCTGCGCCTGGACAACGCCGACCAGCTGCGCATCGCCTACATCGCGCCCGACGGCGAAGACGGGCGCATTTCGGTCACCCTGGCGGACGCCGGCGCAGTCACCGCGTACCGCATGGACGAAGACTGGCGCTTCGCCGCAGTGGGGCTGCCCGAGCGTTCCGTGCGCGGCGTTGCCCGCGAGACGCCGGACGGCTACGCGGTCGAGCTCGCCATGCCCTTCTCCATGCTCGGCTCGCGGCGCTTCTTCGGCATCTCCTTCGTCGACGTCGACAATCCCCAGGCACGCGCCATTCGCGCCGTCACCGACACCCAGGAGAGCAATCTCGTGGCGTACCGCTCTCCCGATCTGCTCAACCACTTGCAGGCCCTCGGCTTCTCCAACATGCACATCGTCGTGATCGACGCCGAAGGCCGCGTCCGCGCCGAGACCGGCAGCTTCCGCGCCGAAGAACGCGCCGACCAGGGCTGGCGGACGAACGCGCTGGGCTGGCTGCCGGCGCTTCGCAAGCGCTTCGAGGCTGCGCGTTCGGCGGTGTCCTCACGTCTCATCGGCGACGATGCGCAGGAGGCGGGAGTCGAGTCCGTGCAGACGCGCATCGTCGCCACGGCCCTCGGCGGCGAGCCGATCGCGCTGCGGCGACGGGTGGGCGAGGTCGAGACGATCATCGCCGGCCACCCGGTGCTCTCCAGCACCGGCGCGGTGCTCGGCATGGTCGGCGTCGAGCAGAACATCGACGACATCCTGTTCTTCCAACGCCAGGCCACCAGCCGCATCGCGCTGGTCTCCGTGGCGAGCCTCTTCATCGTGCCCCTGTGCCTGGTCGCCTTCGCCGGCCGCTTGGCATGGCGCATCGGCGCCTTGCGTCGGGAAGCGGTGGCGGCAACCGACGACTACGGCCGCCTGCGCGCCACCGCGCTCGACAACGGCGCCAAGGCCGGCGACGAAGTCGGCGACCTGGCGCGCAGCGTCTCGGCCATGCTGCAGCGCCTCGACCAGCACACCACGTTCTTGAAGAAGATGCCGCGCACGCTGCGCCACGAGATCAACAACCCGCTCAATACGCTCAACACCTCCCTCGAACACCTGGCGCAGGAATCGGCCGACGTGCGCGATAGCAAGTACCTGGAGAGCGCCAAGCGCGGCGTGCTGCGCATCGGCGCCATCGTGCAGAACCTCGCCGACGCGGCGAGTCTGGAGGATTCCCTCGCGTCCGAGGACATGGAAGTGCTCGACATCCAGGCGCTGATCGAGAGCTACGTCGGCAACTGCGGCGCCGCCCATCCCGGACGGCAGTTCGTGTTTCGCGGCGCACCGGGCCCGGTCTACGTCCGCGCCGCCGACTACCGCATCGAGCAGCTGCTCGACAAGCTCATCGACAATGCCGTGGACTTCCATCGCCCGAACAGCCCGATCACCGTCCAGCTGGACGCGCGCCGGCAGGACGCGCGCATCGTCGTGGCGAACCGCGGGCCGACGCTGCCGCAACAGGCGCCGAGCTCGCTCTTCGAGTCCATGGTTTCCCACCGCCCGCCGGAGAACAACCTGCACTTCGGCCTCGGCCTGCACGTGGTGCGCGTCATCGCCGAACAGCATGGCGGGCGCGCCCACGCCGCGAATCTGGAGGACGGTTCGGGAGTCGCCTTCCTCGTGCAGTTGCCGTTGGCCGAAGCGCCGGCGCCCGTTTCGGAAGGCGTTGATTCTTCGGCGCCAGCGCCGGCTTCAAGCGCGGAAGAGCCCGCGGCAGCCGGCGCCGGCTAGATCCGGCGCACGTCCATCAGCAGTTCCTGGCGGTTCTCTTCGAGCAGCGCCGCGCGCCGGACCGAGAACGGCCACATCGCCTGGCCGATGGCCTTGCGGGTGTGCGGATGCGGCACCGGCGCCGCATCCGGCTTCACGGCCAGGCTGTCGACGTCGTCGAGGCCGTAGCGCAGCCCGGTGAACGGCAGGGCGTTGGAGAACGCCGCGAAGGCGTGCGCGCGCGTGCCGTCGTGGATGTGCGGGCGCAGCGTGCGCGCGAAGTCGCGCATCAGGGGCGCCTGCAGGTAGTTGAGGAAGTCCCAGAAGAAGCAGATGTCGAACTTCGAGTCGCGGGGGAACTCGAAGATGCGCTCGAACAGCGTCTCGTTGGGGAGTCGGCGCACCTTGTGCTGACGCCGATAGCCGGTCTCGCCGTACAGATCGGCAAAGTGCAGGCGGCAGCGGAAGCGGCTGAAGAAGCGCACGCTCTCGGGCCGCGCCGCGCCGATGTCGAGCACCGTCAGACAGCCGCGCACTTGCAGGTCCTCGAAGACCAGCGGCAGCAGTTGCGGCACGATTTGCTGGCGAGCCGCAGGCGTCGGTTCCCCAACCGCGGCCGTCCTTGTCCGCAGCGACAGATTCATGGGTTTACGACGCTGCGTCGGGCTGCTTGGGCTGTCGCGTTTCGCCGCCGGCGCCTTGCGCCGGCGCCTTGGGCTTGGCCGCGCCTTCGGCGGCCGGACGCGCCGCGCGGGCCGCAGCCGCTTCGGCTTCCGGCGCAGCCATGTCGATGCTGCCGTTGAACTCGGCGCCGTCTTCGAGAATCACGCGCGGCGACTTGATGTTGCCCTTCATCTGGCCGGCGCGCACGACCATCACGCTCTCGAGGCCCACGACGTCGCCCGTGAGCTCGCCCTGCACGACGACGGCATGGGCGCGCACGTCCGCCCGCACCTGGCCGCTCTCGACGACGGTGAGGGAGTGGTTCGGCAAATCGACGGTGCCCTCGAACTGCCCGGCGATCAAGACGTCTTCGTCGCCAGCGAGCTGGCCCTTGACGAAGATGGTGGGGCCCACGGCCGCCTTCGGGCCGGAGATGCCGCCACGGGGAGCGGCCGCCGGCGTCGGCGGCATGTCGCTGCGCCCTTGGGGCGGCGCGGCGCGACCGGAACCGGATGCGCCTTCGCCAGTGGATTCCTTGCGCCTTTCGAACATTCGCCCTCCATTGATATGTGCTGCGCACCGTGGGCCACTATAGCGCCTCGGGCGCCTGGGCGCCAATCGAACGGCGCAGCGAACGCCGGAAGCTAGCCGTTCTCCGTGGGCAACGAACGCCAGCGCAGAACCGGCACGTGATCGGCCCAGCCCATTTCGCCCGTCTGGCTCAGGCGCCGCCCGACTGCGCGCGCACCCCGGCGCTTGACTTGGCGCCGTCCGCGGGCTTGGCCGCGTCGCTTGCCGGGCGGCGCATCGGCGCTGCCTTGGGCGTGGCCGGCAGCGGCGGATCCATGTCGATGCTGCCCTTGAACTGGGCGCCGTCTTCGAGAATCACGCGCGGCGACTTGATGTTGCCCTGCATGCGCCCGGTGCGCACGATCATCACCTTCTCGACGCCTTCCACGTCGCCCGTCACCTCGCCCTGGATGACCACGACATGCGCTTTCACGTCGGCGCGCACTTGGCCGCCTTCGACGACGGTGAGGGATTGGTTCGAGAGGTCGATGGCGCCCTCGAACTGCCCGGCGATCACGACGTCTTCGTCGCCCGAGAGCTCGCCCTTGATGAAGATCGTGCGGCCAATCGTCGCCGCCGCGCCAGCGGCGGCCGGACGCGACACCGGCGTCGGAGGGGCGGAACCTTCGCTGCGCGGTTCGGCGCCGCGGCCAAATGCCGGCGCATTGTCGGCGGCGGCGTCCTTGCGCTTCTCGAACATGCTCCCTCCTTTTCGGCTATGCTGCGCTCAAGCGGAGCATACATGGCGTCGCCAGCCAAAGCGACAATGCGCCGAGTCGCGGTGCGCCGCTCCCCACGCCCCGGTGGCACAGCTGGATAGCGCGGCCGCCTCCTAAGCGGCAGGTCCCAGGTTCGAATCCTGGTCGGGGCGCCAGCGCGGCAGCGTCAATCGGCACCCGCCGTGGTGCGCCGATACGCTGCCATGTCCATGCCCGGATACCTCGCGCCGACTCCCGCCAGCGTCTCCTCTGTCCAGTACGGATGCCCGGCCGGCGGAAAGCCGAGCAACTCGCGCTCGGCCGGCGTGGCGGCTTCCACCCAGGCGCGGAACTCGGGCTTGATGGCCTGCTCCGACCAGCCGACGATGCCGAGCCATTTCCACGCCGCCGGCGCATAGGTGACGAAATGCGCCAAGCGACCGACGTCGGCGCGAAACGGCGTGCCGCGGTGGAATGTCCGCATGCTGTAGATGAACAGCGACCCGGCCGGCACCACGATCGGCGTTTCGTTGTCGAAGAGCGCCGGCCGCTGCTCGCGGGTGTAGTGCGCCGGCCACAGGATCCTCTCCGGATAGTGGCGGCGCGAACACACCGCGGTGGGCGCATGGTCGGCGGTGACCTCCGTGTAGTAGAGGAGATAGGCCGTCTGCCAGTAGGCGGGATCGTCCGGCGGATAGGCGAGCGTGTGGTTGCCGTAGTCGCAGTGCATGGCCTGATCCTGGTCGGCGAAATGCCCCTTGCACTTGAAGCTCAAGTGGGATTGCTCGCAGTACATCTCGCTGCCGCCAGCCATGCGCGCCGCGAACTCGATCAGATCGGAATGCAGCGTGATGGCGTTGAGATGCTCGCCCGGGAACGGGAAGCGGTAGGCGCCGACGTGGCGCGGCCGTCCGGGCCTCTGCCAGTTGTCCGGCTTGGGGCGCGTCGGGTCTTCGCAGAACTCCACCCAGCCGGGCAGAATGCGCCGCCACTCGCCTAGGGCGCCGGCCAGTTCCTGCGCGTCGAGGAAGTTCTCGACGACGGCGTAGCCGTGCTCGCGATAGTGTTCGACATGCGCCTCGTTGATTCGCCGCAATTGCGCCTCCGTCGTGTCGCCATCCTTGGGAAGCGCAGTGTAGCCGCAAGCGGCGCGGCGCATGGCCCGTTGAACTTTCATCTTGCGCCACCATCAAAGGGGCGGACAATCCACCACTAGGCGAGCTGTCCTGCTTTTCCTGCGCCGACGCCGCCAATCGAGGAGACCCGACGCCGTGATACGCATTCCCCAAACAGCCGCTGCCGCGCTCTTGGCAGCCGCCTGTGCGCTCTTGCCGGCCATCGCCCACGCCCACGACGGCAAGCTCACCTTCGCGCCGGTGCTGAAGAAAGTGACCCCGGCGGTGGTGAACATCGAAGTGGTTGGGGCGCGCCGCACCTTTTCCTGGCCGAGAGGCCGCACGTTCCAGAGCCGCGGTTCCGGCGCCGGCGTGGTCATCGACGCCGACGAAGGCCACGTGGTGACCAACCACCACGTCATCGCCGACGCGGACGAGATCACCGTCGTGCTCGAAGACCGCCGCACCTTCGAAGCGGAGCTGATCGGCAGCGACGCCGCCACGGACATCGCCCTGCTGCGCATCGACGCGGACGATTTGCAGGCGCTCCCGCTCGGCGATTCCGAAGCGCTCGCGGTCGGCGATTTCGTCGTCGCCGTCGGCAATCCCTTCGAGCTCGGCCACACCGTCACGTCGGGCATCGTCAGCGCCCTGGGTCGAGGCGGATTCAGCCGCCAAGGCTACGAAGATTTCATTCAGACGGACGCCGCCATCAACCGCGGCAACTCGGGCGGCCCGTTGGTGGACCTCGACGGCCGCCTCGTCGGCATCAACAGTTCCATCATCACGCCCTCGGGCGCGAACGCCGGCGTCGGCTTCGCGGTGCCGAGCAACATCGTGCAAGTCGTCACGTCGCAGATTCTCGAACACGGCGAGGTGCGCCGCGGGCAGCTCGGCGTGATGATCGCCAACCTGCGCCCGGAGGATTCCGCAGCGCTCGGTCTCGAAAGCGTCAACGGCGCGTTGGTGAGCGAGGTGATGTCGGGCACCGCCGCGGACGACGCCGGCATCGAGCCGGGCGACGTCATCGTCGGTCTCGACGGCAAGGAAGTCGTCGACAGCCGCGATCTGCGCACGCGCATCGCGCTGGCGCCGATCGGCGGCGAAGTGGACATCGACGTCGTGCGCGACGGCGAGCGGAAGACGCTCGAAGCGGTGATCGGCGCCCTGGAGAGCGCTCGCGCTGCCACCGGCGCGGTGCCGCTTCTCGCCGGCGCCCAGTGGCGCAATCTGTCGCGCGACCACGAGCTGCACGGCAGCGTGAGCGGCGTCGAGCTGGCCGAAGTCGCCCCCGATTCGCCGGCCTGGAACGCCGGCTTGCGCACCGGCGACGTCATCGTGCGCGTCAACCGCCGCCCGGTGACGAGCGTGCAGGAACTGGAAGAGGCGCTGGCGGAAAGCGAGGTGGCGGGGCTGCTGGTGCAGCGCGGCGAGCGGCGCCTGTTCGCGCTTGTTCGCTAGGCGCTCGTTGATCGGATGGGTCAACGCGTTGACCGAATAGGTCAACGGGCAGCCGTTGGCGTAGTATCGCCCGCTTCGTTCGGCAGAGGCGGTTGGGGAGGGGCCATGGCCGAGGTCGGCAGCGATGCAAGAGGCGCGGGGGCCGCGCGGGCGGTCGGACGCAAGGCAGGTCCGAGACTGGTCGAGACGACGCCTTGGGGGCGGCGATGAAGGAGCGTTTCGACGTCGTGCGCGCCGAAGTGGCGAAGGTGCTCGTCGGCCAGGACGAGCTGGTGCAGCGTCTGCTCATGGCGCTGCTCGCCGATGGCCATGTGCTGCTCGAAGGCGTGCCGGGTCTTGCCAAAACGCTGGCCGTCGGCACCTTGGCGGCCACCGTGGACTGTCGCTTCTCGCGCATCCAGTTCACGCCGGACATGCTGCCGGGCGACGTCACCGGCACGCAGATATTCAATCCCCGGGAAGGCACCTATTCGGTGCGCAAAGGGCCGGTCTTCGGCAATCTCGTGCTCGCCGACGAGATCAACCGAGCGCCGGCGAAGGTGCAGGCGGCGCTGCTCGAAGCCATGCAGGAACGCCAAGTGACCCTCGGCGAGGAGACCTTCCCCCTGGACGACCCGTTTCTGGTGCTGGCGACGCAGAACCCAATCGAGCAGGAAGGCACCTATCCGCTGCCGGAAGCGCAGCTTGACCGCTTCGTCATGAAGCTGCGCGTGGGCTACCTGAGCAAGGACGACGAAGTGCGCGTCATCGACCGCATGGCCGGCGCCGGCAATGCGCCACAGGCCTCGCCGGTGCTGTCCGCGGCGGACATCGTCGACGCCCGCAAGGTGGTGCGCGAGGTATTCGTAGACGACAAGGTGAAGCGCTATGCGGTGGAAGTGGTCGCCGCCACCCGCGACCCGACGGCGGCCGGCCTGCCCGAGCTCGCCAATCTGATCGAGTACGGCGCCTCGGTGCGAGGCTCTCTCAGCCTCGTGCAGCTGGCCAAGGCGCACGCCCTGCTGGCCGGGCGCGACTACGCGAGCCCGCACGACGTCAAAAGCGTCGCCCCGGACGTGCTGCGCCACCGCATCGTCCCGACCTACGAGGCGGAGGCCGAAGGCCGCGACGCGGACGATCTCGGAGCGGCGATCCTCGCCCACGTCGAGGTGCCTTGAGACGCTCGAAGTCACGCGCGAATAGCCCTCATGTTGCCCGCGGACATCGTGCGCCAGGTTCGGCGCATCCAGCTCGTCACCGGCCGGCAGGTCGCCGACGTGCTCGCCGGCGCCTACGTGTCGGTCTTCAAGGGGCGCGGCGTGGAGTTCGACGAGGTGCGGCCCTACGTTCCCGGCGACGACGTGCGCGCCATCGACTGGAACGTGACGGCCCGCGTCGGCGCGCCGTACGTGAAGCGCTACGTCGAAGAGCGCCAGCTCACCGTCATGCTGCTGGTGGACGTGAGCGCCTCGCTGGACTTCGGCTCGGCGCACCGCTCCAAGCGCGAGGCGGCCGTGGAGCTGTCTGCCCTGCTGGCGTTTTCCGCCATCCACAACGACGACAAGGTGGGGCTGCTGCTGTTCCACCGCGAGGTGGACGAATACATCCCGCCGCGCAAAGGCCAGAAGCACGCGCTGCGGGTCGTGCGCGAAGTGCTGGCGCGAGGCCGCGACGAAGCCGCCGCCCGCCCCCGCCCCACGATGAACGCGCTCGGGAGGCGCGCCCTGGCGCGGTTCACGGCGCTGCTCCAGCCGCGCAAGCGCATGGCCCGACGCGGCACGGACATCGCCGCGGCGCTGGAGTTCTGCCGCCGCGTGCTGCCGCGCCGCGCCATCCTGTTCCTGATCTCGGACTTCGTCGACGACGGCTATTTGAGCGCCCTCTCCAACGCCAATCGCAAGCACGACGTGGTGGCCGTGCGCGTGACCGATCCCCGGGAGAGCGCCATCTCGAAGGGCGGCCTGGTGACCGTGGAAGACGCCGAAACCGGCGCCCGGCGCCTGCTCGACACCGGTTCCGCCGTGCTTCGCCACGCCATGCGCGAGGACGCCGCCGCGAGCGCGGACGCGCTGGAGCGACAGCTGCGCTCCGTCGGCATCGACTTGGTGACGATCGACGCCGCGCAGCCGGTGATCGAGCCGCTGCTGCGCTTCTTCCACATGCGCGAACGCCGCCAGCGGCGCTGAACGCCACCGCCATGACGACAGGCCGATCGCCGCGACGACGCCAGCGCAGCGGGCTTGCGCTCCTGGCCGCGCTTGTCGCTTGCGGCCTGCTCGGCGCCTGCTCCGAGCCCGCCGCGAACACGCCGGTCGCGGAGCAGGCCGAGGACGCCGCCGCGCCGCTCGCCGCCGAGACCCGCGTCGGGCCGGTCGTCGCCGTCGTCTCCCTTGCCCCGCCAAGCCCGCGGCTCGGCGACCCGCTTGTGCTGACGCTGACGGTCTCGGCCGAGCCCGGCGTGACGGTGGAGATGCCGGCCTTCGGCGACGCGCTCGGACGCTTCGCCATCGTCGACTACGCCCCCCGCGAGGAGACGACGGAAGACGGCCAGGCGCGGTTCTCCCAGCGCTACACGCTGCAGGCATCCGCCAGCGGCCGCCAACGCATTCCCCGGCTGCGCGTCGAGTTCGTCGACGAGCGCGACGACATCGACGGCCCCGGCGACGAGCGCGGCCAACGCGCCGCCAAGGCGCGCGAACTGCTCACCGAGGAACTCGGCTTCGAGGTGGAGTCGGTGCTGCCCGAAGGCGCGGTCGTCGACGAGCTGCGGCCGGCGCGTCCCATGCTCGCGGAACTGCAAGGGCCCTGGTGGGCACGGCATTGGCCTTGGTTCGCGGTCGGCGTTCTGGGACTGGCCGGCACCGTGGGCGGATTGCTGGTCTGGCTGCGCCGCGCCGATCAACGGGCGCGGACGACGGCCTTCGAGCGCGCCATCGAGCGGCTGGAACGCCTGCAGCGGCGCGGCCTGCCAAGCACTGCCGAACTCGACGCCTGGTACGTGGAACTGTCGGACATCGTGCGCCGCTATATCGAGGCCCGCTTCGGCCTGCGGGCGCCGGAACTCACGACGGAGGAGTTTCTCGCCGAAGCCGGCCGCTCGGCCGAGCTCACGCCGTCCCACCGCAGTCTGCTCTCCGCCTTCCTGGAGCGCTGCGACCGCGTGAAGTTCGCCCGCTACAGCCCGGGCGACACCGAATCCCACGAAGCGCTGCAATTGGCGCGGCAGTTCCTGCGCGAAACCCGCGACGCGGCGTCGCAGCAGGCCGACGCATCCGCGCCGCAGCCGGCGCCGCCGGCCGGAGCGAGCGCATGACGGCGCTCGAGTTCCGCGAGCCGCTGCTGCTGTTGCTGGCGGCGTTGGCCGTGCCGCTGTATCTGCTCGCCCGACGCCCGCCGGGGCGCGTTCTCTATTCGTCGCTCACGCTGCTGCCGGCGAGCGGCGGCAGTTGGCGCACGCGCCTCGCATGGCTGCCGGACGCGCTGCTGGCGCTGGCGCTGCTGGCGCTGGTGGCGTCGCTGGCGGGGCCGCGCATCGGCGAGCGCCACAGCCGCATCCAGCGCGAAGGAATCGCCATCATGATGGTGGTGGACACGTCCGGTTCGATGGCCGCCCTCGATCTGTCGACGGCGGAACGCGAGCGCACGCGCCTGCAGGCCGCCTTGGACGCCATCGAACAGTTCGTGCTCGGCGGCGACGGTCTGGATGGCCGGCCCGACGACGCGGTGGGGCTGGTGAGCTTCGCCGGCTACGCCGACACTGCGGCGCCGCTCACCCTCGACCACGAAAGCCTGGTGGCGGTCGCCCGCAATCTGGAGATCACCACCTTGCGCGAGGAGAATTTCACCGCCATTGGCGACGCCCTCGGCCTCGCCGTGGAACGGCTGCGCAAGTCGCCGGCCGAGTCGCGCATCGCCGTGCTCCTCACCGACGGCGTCAACAACGCTGGCGTAGAGACGCCGATCTCCGCCGCCGAGCTGGCGCGCTCGCAGGGCGTGAAGGTCTATTGCATCGGCGCCGGCAGCACCGGCATCGCCCACATGCGCGTGCCAAACGGGCGCCGCGGCTCGACATTGCGCGCCGTTGCCGTGGAAATCGACGAAGAGACCCTGCGCGCCACCGCCGAACGCACCGGCGGGCGCTACTTCCGCGCCGACAGCGCGGCCGCGCTGCAGGAGATCTACGCGGAGATCGACCGCCTGGAACGCAGCAAGATCACCGAGGACCGCTCCCGCCAGTACGAGGAGCTGTTCGCCTTGCCGCTCCTTCTCGGGCTGCTGCTCGCCGCGCTCGGCTGGTTCGGCCGCGCCGCGCTGTTCGTCCGGGTGCCGTGATGGGCGACGTGGTCTTCGCCAATCCGGCGCTCGTCCACGGCATCTGGCCGGCCCTCGCGCTGGGCGGCCTGCTTGCGTATCTGGAACTGCGCGGGCGCGACGCGCTGCACCGCTTCGTCTCGGCGCCGATGCAGGAGCGGCTCGCCGCCGGCGCGTCGCGCAAGCGCCGCGTCGCGAAGATCGCGCTCGCGTCCGCAACGCTGCTGTTCGGCGTCGGCGCCCTGATGCGCCCGCAAACCCTAGGCGGCGTCGAGACCGTGGCGGCGCGCAAGGTCGGCGCGGACATCGTGGTGGTGCTGGACGTCTCCAAGAGCATGCTGGCGGACGACGCCGCGCCGAACCGCCTGGCGCGCGCCAAGGCCGACATCGCCGAGTTCGTGGACCACGTGAGCGGCCACCGGGTCGGCTTGGTGGCGTTCGCCGGCCGCGCCGCGGTGATGAGCCCGCTGACCACCGACTACGGCTTCTTCCACCTCGTGCTCGGCGGCGTGGACCACAACGCAGTGGCGCGCGGCGGCACGCGCCTTGGCGACGCCATCCACAAGGGCGTCGACACCTTTGGCGCCAATCGCGGCGTGTCGCGCCTGATGCTCCTGATCACCGACGGCGAGGACCACGACTCCTTTCCCCTCGACGCGGCCGACGCCGCCGTCGAGGCCGGCGTGCGCATCGTCGCCATCGGCTTCGGCAGCGAGTCCGGCAGCGAAATCTCCGTCGCCGATCCCGACACCGGCGCCGTCCGGCTACTGCTCGACGGCGACGGCGCGCCGGTGCGCTCGCGGCTCGACGGCGACCTGCTGCGCGACATCGCGCTGCGCACCGAAGGCGTCTACGTGCCGGCTGGCACCTCCGCCCTCGACCTCGATGCCATCGTCGAGACCCACGTCGAACCGCTGGTGGCCGCCGAGGACTCCAGACTGCGCCAGCGCGCCCCGACGGAACACTACTTCTGGCCGGCGTTGGCGGCGCTGCTGTGCCTGATCGGAACCGTCTGGTGCGCCTCGCCCAGGCTCAAACCACCCCAGCGTGCGCCGGCGGCGAGATGAACGCCACGATGGCCACGATGAAGAGCCTCGTCGCTGCCCTTGTCGTCGCGCTGGCGGCCTTCGACGCTTCGGCGCAGACCGCCGATACGGATACTGCCGCAACGGACGCGACGGCGGACAACACCGTGGCAGAAGGGAGCGACGCCGACGACGATAGCGAGGACGCCGAAGAGCCCCCCGATCTCACGCCCCGCGGCCACTACAACCTCGGTCTGACGCGCCTCGACAGCGCCGACCACGAGGCCGCCGCGGAAGCCTTCCTCGCCGCCCGCGACAGCGCCGGGCCGGACCCGGAACTGCGCTACCGCGCCGCCTTCAATCTCGGCCTCGCGTTGGCGCACGGCGTCGCCGAAGGCGCTGCGCCGGCGGACGCCATCGACGCGCTGCGCCAGAGCGCGGCATGGTTCAACGACGCGGTGCGCTTGGCGCCGGCCGGCGACGACGACGCCCGCGTCAACTTGGAGCTGGTGTCGCGCCGCATTCTCGCGTTGGCCGACCAGCTCAACCAGGGCGCGACACTCGAGAACCGCATCGAACGCCTGATCGACGACCAGCGCAGCGTCCGCGACGCCATCCGCGGCCTGCTTGCCGACGTCGCCGCCGAAGAGGCCGGGAGCGAACCACTCGGCTTCCAGGACGGCTTCCGCGCCTTGGCGAGCCGCGAGCGCATGTTGCTGGCGGATGTGGGCGAGTGCATCGACTTGGCAACGGAAGAGCGCCTGTTCATCGAGCAGACGCCGCCGGATCAGCTGGCGCCGGAACAGCAAGGCCGCGCCTACCAGCTGCAGGGCGCTGCGGATTTTCTGGAACGCGCCCGCCAGTCCTTGAGCGACGCGCGGCGACGCCTGCGGCGGCTGGAAGGCGAACGCGGCCATCGGCGGGCGGACGCGGCGCTGGCGGAACTCAAGCGCGCTCGGGAGCAGCTGCTGGATCCGCTGCGCACGCTGCAGGCGGCGGCGCGCGACGAGGCGCAGCTGAACGTCGAGACCGCGGCCTTGGCGGCTTTCCGCGCGCAACCGCTGGGCGATCCTCCACCGCCGTGGCTGACCGCCAAGCACCTGGCCGACCGCCAGGAGGACATCGGCGCGCGCACCGGCGGCGTGCTCGGGCGTTTCGAGGCCGTGCAGGCCGCCGCCGACGGCGAAACCGAGGGCTTGCAGGCGGTGACCGACGCGACGCCCCTGCTCGAGCGCGGCCTGGCCGCGATGCGCGGCGCGATCCGCGCCTTGGAGTCGGACGACCCGGCCAGCGCGGCGGCGGAACAGACCCACGCCATCGAACAGCTGCGCCAAGCCATCGAACTCTTCGCCGGCGCCAAGGAGCTCATCGAACTGGCCCATGCCGAGCAGGTTCGCCTCGTTGCGCTGTTGACGCCGGGTTCGGCGCCCGAAGAAGGCGAGCGCGACGTGGCCGAGCGCACGGAGGCCGTGTTCGCCGCCACCAGCGGCAATCAGCGGCGCCTGCGGCAGCTCGAAGGTCTCCTTCAAGAGGGGCTTGCCCAGCCGGCTGGCGGCGAAGAGGACGTCCCGGACGAGCAGGCACAGCGGGCGGCAGAACAACGTCACGCCCAAGCGGAAGCGCTGCGGCAGCGCGCCGCGACGGCCCTCGACGCCCTTGCCGGAAGCATCCGCGGCATGGCGGCCGGCGACGCTGCGCCGAGCGATCCGCAGGCCGCGCGCGGTGCCGCCGGCGACGGACTCGAGGCGTTGGAGGAACTGCGGCGGCTGTTCTTCACCCTCGTCGAGCACATCCAGGCGCTGCACGGCGACCAGGCCGAGACCCACGACCGCACGGCGACGCTGCAGTTCGAGTCCACAGCGAGCGCCGAGGACGACTTTGCCGCGCGCATCGGCGCCGCCGCGAGCCGCCAGACGCAGCACGGGGAGATCGGCGACGCGCTCGCCGCCGCCTTGGCGCAGCATGCGGATGCCGCCAGCGCCGAAGCGGTGGCGCCCCCGGCGGCGCCAGCGCCCTCGCCGGCCGCCCCCGGCGCCGCGCAATCGCCGCAGGGCGCAAACCAAGCGCCGCCGGGCGGCCAGGCAGACGCGCAAGAGACCGCGCAGCGACTCGCCGAGGCGGCCAAGGAAGTTCGACAAGCGGCCGGCCGCATGGCCCGGGCGACGGCGACGCTCGACGACGCCGCTGTCCGCGCCACCACCATGTCGCCGGAACTCGAACCGGCACTGGAAGATCAGCTTGCGGCACTCGATCATCTGCAGAACGCCCTGCAGGCGCTCCAGCCCCCCTCCGGGCAGGAGGACCGCGGCGACGGACAATCGGATCAGCAGCAGGCAACGCCGCAGCGCGAACAAGGCGGCGAGGAGGAGAGGATGTCGCAACGCCAGGCGCTGAAGCGCCTGCAAGCCATTCGCGACCGCGAAGCGCAGCGCCAGCGCCGCCGTGCCAACGCAACGCAACCGGCGCCCGTGGAGAAGGACTGGTGAGAACGTGTTCCCGCATCGCGGCAGTTCTTCTGGCCCTCGCCCCGCCGCCGCTGCTCGCGGCGCCGTCGGCGTCGTGGGCGGTGTCGTCGGAAGCCATCTACACCGACATGCCGTTCACGCTCACGTTGAAGGTCGAGGGCTTCGACGAGGAACCGGTGCCCGCCCCTCCGGAGCTCGCCATCGCCGGCTGCGACGTGGCGTTTCTGGGCGTCAGCCCGAGCGTCTCTTCCCACATCCAGATCGTCAACGGGCGGCGCTCGGAGTGGAAGCAGGTCACGTTCAACTACCAGTGGCGCGTGGTGGCGCCGGCCGCCGGCCGCTACGCCGTGCCGCCGCTGCGTGTCGAGCAGTCCGGCCTCGAGACGGTCACCCGGGCAGTCGCTTTCGATGTCGGCGAACTGCCGGCCACCAACGACATGCTGGTGCGGATGGACTTGCCTGAGCGCGCCGTGTGGGCCGGCGAGACCTTCGACGCGACGGTGGAGTGGCTCGTGGCGCAGGATGTCGAGAGCCACGAGTTCGTCGTCCCCCTGTTCAACGTCGAGGGCGTTCACGTGGAACCGCCGGCGGCCGGCGCGTCGACCGCGCAGACCGTGCGCTTCGCCGCCGCCGGCGGCGAGGTCGCGCTGCCGGTGATGCGTTCCCAAATGCGCGAGAGCGGCAAGACCTACACGCGCTACGCCTTCCCCGCCGAGGTCACGCTGCAGCGCCCCGGCGTGGTGGAGCTTGGCCCGGTGCGCGTCGTGGCGCGTCTGCAGACCGGCACCACCCGCGACTCCTGGGGCTTTCGCCGCGCCAACTACCGCATCTTCCGCGCCGAAGGCGATGCGCGGCGGGTGACGGTGCGCGCCCTGCCCCAGAGCGGTAGACCCGACAACTTCGTGAACGCCATCGGCCGCGGATTCTCCGTCGAGGTGGACGCCTCGCGCAGCGTCGTCTCGGTCGGCGACCCAATCGAACTGACCGTGCGCGTGCGCGGCGACGGCGCCTTGACGGGGCTCAGCCTGCCGCCCCTGGCCGGCCCGCAGGCGCTGCCGACATCCTGGTTCGGCGTTTCCGAAGCCGATGCGGTGGGCGAAGTGGACGAGGCGACGAACAGCAAGCGCTTCAAGGCCACCGTGCGCGTGAATAGCGTCGAGGCGCGCGAAATCCCGTCCATCGCGTTCGCCTACTTCGACCCCGAGGCCGGCGAATACCGCAGCGCGCAGAGCCAGCCGATCGCGCTGTCCGTGGGCGCCGGCCGACTCGTCGGCGCCGGCGAAGTGGTTGCAGCGCCCAGCGTGGCGGCGACGCAGGCAAGCAGCCGCGCGCAAACCACGCCGACGGTCGCCACGCTGCTCGGAGCCGACATGGCGTTGAGCGCGCCGGCGCAGACCCTCGCCCAGCCTTGGGGAAGCCGCTACGGCGGCGTGGCGGCCACCAGTCTCTATCTGGCGTCCGGCATCCTCTTCGCCGGCGCGCTGTACCGCGTCCGCAGTGCGCCGCGGCGCACGCGAAGCCGCGAGCGCCGGGAGGCGCTGAAAGCGCTGCGGCGCGCCCTCGGCAGCACCGCGCCGGCGCGCGAGGCCGCGCCCGTGCTGGTGGTTGCGGCGCGCCGGGCGGCGCGCTCGCTCGGCATCGAGCCGGCCGCCGTGGCGCCGGTTCTGGACCGCCTTGAAACCGCCGCCTTCGATCCGGCCGCCGCGGAGCAGGCGCTGGATCGAAGCATCGTCGAGGAGTTGCGTGCGCTGGCGCAGGATTGGCAACGCGCACCGCGGGCGGCAAGCGCGAGCGTGCCGGCGATTGCCGCGGTGGCGTGGCTCGCGGCAGCCGTGCTTGCGTTGGTGGCGAGCATCCCCGCGTCCGCGCAAGCCGGTTCCTTGGACGGCGCCCGCGCGGCGTACCGCGAAGCGCTGGACGAGACCGACCGGCTGCTGCGCGTGCGCCTTTTCGCCAAGGCCGAGCGCGCCCTGCGGCCGCTTGCCGCGACGCATCCGCGCGCCTCGGCGCTGCAGGTGGACTGGGGCAACGCAGCGCTTGGCGCGCAGGATGCCGGGCGCGCGGTGCTCGCCTATCGGCGAGCGCTGCGGCTGGCGCCGGGCAACGCCCGCGCTCGCGCCAACCTGGCGTGGCTGCGCGACCAGCAGCCGGTGTGGCTGCCGCGTCCGGCCAGCGCCGGCGCCATCGATTCGCTGCTGTTCTGGCGCGAACGCTTCACCCCCGCCCAGCTGCTGCTCGCCGGCGCCGTTGCCTTCGCCGGCGCGGCGCTGCTGCTCGCCCCGTGGTCGCCCCGGCAGCCGCGTTGGCGGCGCAGCGCCGGCGCGGTGCTGCTCCTGGCCTGGATGGCCGCCACGGCGTCGGCCTTGTTCACGGACGACCACGACGACGCGCTGGTCGTGGTGACCGACGGTGCGGTGCTGCGCACTGCGGACAGTCTGGGCGCGGCGCCGGCCTTCGCCAATCCACTGCCGGCGGGAACCGAGTTGGGGCGCATCGAATCGCGGCAGGCGTGGCTTCGCGTGGCTCTCGCCGACGGCACCGTCGGCTGGCTGCCAGCCGCGTCGGTCGCTCCGGTGGTCGCCGAGGCATAGCCCCGGGACGCACGACTGAGCTTCAGACCACCCCAGCCTCGCGCATGGCGGCGATTTCGCCGCTGTCGTAGCCCAACTCCGCCAGCAGTTCCTCGGTGTGTTCGCCGAGCGCCGGCGCGCGCTTGGGGCCGACGCAGGGTGCGCTCGTGACCTTCACCGGATGGGTCGCAAGGAGCGGCACGTCGATGTCCTCGTCGCGGGGCGCGATCGCCATGTCGTTGGCGAGCACCTGTTCGTCGGCGGAGATTTCCTCGACGACGGCGATGCGGTTGACCGGAACGCCGAGAGCCGCGAATTCGGCCAGCCACTCGTCCGAGGCGCGGGTGGCGACGATGACGGCGATGGTGTCGCCGAGTTCGGCGCGGTGCTCCCAGATGCCCATCGGCGTTCGGTACTTCTCGTCCGCCAGCAAGTCGGGCGCGCCGAGGGCCGTACACATCAGCGACAGCAGCTCCTCGTTGCGCACCATGTTGAATTGCAGCCAGCGGCCGTCGCTGGCCTGGTAGACGCGCATCAGCGCCGACGGCGTGGCGCTGCGCTCGCGGAACGCCGCCATGTCGCCGCCGGCCAGCGCACCGCCGGCAACGCCCGAGGCCGACCAAAGCCCATTCGCCAGCAGCGAGGTATGCACCATGCCTCCCTCGCCGGTTCGCTCGCGGTGCAGGAGCGCGGTGACAATGCCGGCGTAGAGCGCGACGCCCGTCGGGTGGTCGCCCATGCCGGCGAGGCCCTGGGTCGGGCGCGTGCCGGGCTGCCGCATGAGGTCCATCAGGCCGCTGCGCGCCCAGTAGGCGAGCTGGTCGAAGCTCTTGCGCTCGCGCTCGGCGCCCTTCTCGCCATAGGCCGTGAGGGAGGCGTAGATCATGCGCGGATTGCGCGGGCACAGGTGTTCGTAGGTGAGGCGCATCGACTCGCGCGCCGCATAGGGCTGGTTGGTGATGAAGACGTCGCAGCGTTCGGCGAGGCGGTGCATGACCTCGAGCCCGCGCTCGGACTTCAGGTCCAGCGTCAGGCTGCGCTTGTTGCGTCCATCCTGCTGCCAGAACCAGTCGCCGGATTCCGGAATGCCCGGCATCCGCGACAGCATGCGCAGCATGTCGCCGCTGCCGGGCTGCTCCACCTTGACGACATCGGCGCCGAAATCCGCCAGCATCATCGCCGCGGCCGGCGCGGCGATGACCGACGCCGCATCGACCACGCGCAGCCCGTCGAACAGATGCGCCGTCATTGGCACAGGCCGCGGGCGCGGCCCGGGGCGGAGCACATTCGGTCTCCGCCCCGGAAGCGCTTCGCGCCCGACGGATCAGACCGCGCCGACGACGTGCGACGAATTGACCGGAATCGCATACCCCGAGGGCCCGCGCACGGTGAACGAGTCGTGGATCGAGCCGCGCTCGATGGCCGACACCGCCACGCCGTCGGCCTCAAAGCCGGCATGGGCGGCGTCCACGTCGTCCACCATCAGGTCGAAGGGCGCGCGTTCGCCGTCGGCGACGGGCGCCTCCGCCGCGGACAGGATCAAGTGCGTCCCCCCGCGCAGTTCCAGGATGGCGAAGGCGTCGCGCTTGAGCACCTGCCGCATGCCGTGGCGGGCGAAGAAGCCGCAGGCCTCGCCCACGTCGGTCACCGGCAGGCGCACATGCCCCACCGCAACGGCGGGGCGCTCGTCGTCGTCGGCCACGGCCCTAGTCCTCCTTCGCGGCGGCGAACACGTCCACGTCCTCCTGGTCCGGCATGACGACGAACTCCGGATAGGCTTCGATGCCGAGTTCCGAGGCGTCCTGCCCCATTTCCTCCACCTTCTGGGTGACCCGCGCGCCGATGGTCTTGTCGAGCACGAACCAGACCGCCAGGGAAGCCGCGAACACGAAGGCGCCGATGGCCAGGATGCCCACCAGCTGGGCGACGAAGTCGCCGCCCGAGGCGATGCACACCGCCAGCGTTCCCCAGATGCCGGCCAGCAGGTGCGCGGGAATGGCGCCCACCACGTCGTCGAGCTTGAGGATCTCCAGGAGCTTCATGCCGGATACGCAGACGATGCCGCCGATGGCGCCGATCAGGATCGCCCAGTAGTGATCGGTGAAGTCGGGCCCGGCGGTAATGGCGACCAAGCCGCCAATCGCCCCGTTCAGCACCGCCAGCAAGTCCACGCGCCCGAGGATCAAGCGCGCGACGCTGACCGCGGCCATCACCCCGGCGCCAGCGGCGAGATTGGTGTTCGCCAGGACGTTGCTCATGCCCACCGCGTCCGCCGCGCTGCCCAAGGCCAGCTGCGAGCCGCCGTTGAAGCCGAACCAGCCGAGCCAAAGGATGAAGACGCCCAGCGTGACCGCGGGGACGTTCGACGGCGGCGTCGATTTGACGCTGCCGTCGGAACGGAACTTGCCGAGCCTAGGGCCGACGATCAAGGCGCCGGCAAGCGCCGCCCAGCCGCCGGTGGAGTGGACGATGGTGGAACCGGCGAAATCCTTGAAGCCCATCTCGGTCAGCCAGCCTCCGCCCCAGGTCCAGGCGCCCACGATGGGATAGATGATGGCGGTCAGCACGGCCACGAAGGCAAAGAACGTCCACAGCTTGACCCGCTCGGCCAACGCGCCGGAGACAATCGATGCCGCCGTCGCCACGAACACCATTTGGAAGAACCAATCGGACATCGTGGAGTAGCCGGAACCCACCACTGCGGCGGTGGCCGCGGCCTTCGTCTCGTCGCTGGCCCCGAGCAGCGCGATCTCCTCCGGCGACGAGCCGTAGAAGAGCTTGAAGCTGCCGATCAGGCTGCCGACGTCCGTGTACATCAGGTTGTAGCCGATGATGTAGTACGCGAGCCCGGCGATCGAATACAGCCCGATGTTCTTCAAGCAGATCACCGACGCGTTCTTGGTGCGCACGGAACCCGCTTCCAGCATCGTGAAACCGGCGCACATCCACATCACCAACGCGCCCCAAACCAGAAACGCGAAGGTGTTCAGGACGAAGACCGACTCCGCCCCCACTCCCACTTCTTGCACTTGCCTCTCCCCCTCTTGAATCAAGACACTTGCTTGGGCGGCATTGTCCAGCCGCCAAAGCGCCCATCATAACCGCAACGCGCCCGAAGAGTTGCCCCCGGTGTGCGACATTTGGCACGGCCGGCATGGGCGATCTCGCACATGACTTTCAGCCTTTGTCCGTTTCGCGCCGACCCGCCGCTGGCGCACAGTGCCGCCCATGGCAAGACAAAGACTGCAAAGCGACCCGGCCAACAAGCGGCTGTTCTCGCATCCGCGCATGGCCGCGGACCTCATCCGCCTGCTCGGCGATCCCTGGGTGGACGACCTTGACCTCGACCGGCTCGAGCGCCTGCCGACTGAATACGTCTCGAACGACCTGCGCAACCGACGGGCCGACCTGCCCTGGTGGGCGCCCTTCAAGCCCGGCACGGGCCACCCCGCCGGCGCCGGGGTGATGTTCCACATCGAATTTCAATCAAGCCCGGACGCCCACATGGCGGAGCGGCTGCTGGAGTACGTCGCGCTGCTGCCCGGGGAACTGCGCCGCTCCGGCTGGATGGCGGCGGAGGGCGGCCGGGTCGTGACGCACGTGCCGCTGGTGGTGTACAACGGCCGCGCCAAGTGGAACGCGCCGCTGCGGCTGGACAAGCGCGCGTGGGCGCCGTCGCAACTGCGCGACCTGCAGCCGCGCCTGCGCTGCCGGCTGATTGACGCGAAGGACTACGCGGGAGACGATGCGGCGGACGGCAACTTGGCGCGGGCCGTGCTGGCGCTGGACGCCGCACCGGCGCAAGGGCTGGCGCCGGCGCTCGAGCGGGCCGTGGCCCTGCTTTCGGCGACGGACGACGAGGAACTGTGGCGGTCGTTCGTGGCATGGTGCGGCGGCACCCTGAGTCCGCGCCTGGGCGGACGGATGCCGGCTTTGGTGGAAAACAAGGAGACGACGATGCTTGCGGAAACGCTTCGGGAATGGGACGAGCAGAAGATCGCCGAAGGCCGGTGGGAGGGCCAGCGGGATGTGCTGTGCAGCTTGGCCAGCCAGCGCTTCGGCGCGGCTGCCGGCGCCGAGCTGGAGGCGGTTCTCGCTGGCGTCGAGGACGCTTCGGAACTGGCGCGGATCGGCACCCTGATCATCGACTGCGACAGCGGCCCGGACTTCCTCGCCCGCACGCGACGTCGCTAACGGACAGTCCGACTCCGCGCTTTGGGGGCACTGGGGAGGAGATTGGGCGCGGCTATTGGAGGTGTTCGGCGGTCGTTCGTGGCATGGTGCGGCGGCACTCTGAGTCCGCGCCTGGGCGGACAGATGCCGGCTTTGGTTGACGACAAGGAGACGATGATGCTTGCGGAAACGCTTCGGGAATGGGACGAGCAGAAGATCGCCGAGGGCCGGCGGGAGGGAATGCAGGCTGGGCGCCAGGAGGTGCTGTGCAGCTTGGCCAGCCGGCGCTTCGGCGCGGCTGCCGGCGCCGAGCTGGAGACGGTTCTCGCTGGCGTCGAGGACGCCTCGGAACTGGCGCGGGTCGGCGCGCTGATCATCGACTGCGACAGCGGCCAGGACTTCCTCGCCCGCGCACGGCTTCGCTAGCGCAAGACGACTCCGCTTCAAGGGGCACTAGGCGTTCAGGGCTGCGTTCGTCGCGCGCAAGCGCCTATGTGCCCAAGCCAGTTCCGCGCCTGCTGGCGGCCATCTCCTTGCAACTGGAGGAGCAGGACAGCCAGCCGCTAGCTCCCCGCCTGTCGGCCAGCCCGGCGCGGCTCCGGCACGGCGATGCAGATGATCGCCAGCGCGACGCTCTGCAGGCCGATGGTGGCGACGAACAGCGTCTGATAGCCAGCCAACGCCACCACCGCCCCGCCGAGCAGCGGCCCCACGGCGCCCACCAAGTTCACCGCCGCCCCCGAGGCCGCCAGCCGAATGGGAATGTCGCGCAGCCGCCCGAACTCCAGCACCATGTTCTGGCCGGACTGGTTGAAGCCGCCGGAAGCCATGCCCATCACCACGAAGAACACGATCACGCTGGCCAGGCTGTCCACCTGCAGCAGCAAGCCGTGGGATGCCGTCCAGCAGCCGAGCGTCGCCACCATCACCACTTTGTAGCCGCGCCAGTCCGCCACCACGCCCCAGCCGAGATTGGCCGCGCTGGAGGTGATCATCCACACCGTCGTCAGCAAGCCGAGGGTGGCGCCGGTGAGCTCGATGCGCGAACCGATGAACAAGATGTAGAACGGCAGCGCCATCCGTCCGCAGGAACCGAGCGCCCGCGCCACGAAGAAGCGCCGGAACGCCGGCTGTTCGCGCAGCGTCGGCGCCACCGCCTTGAAGGTCTCCAGAATCGACTCCCGCCCGCGCACGCTTTCGGCGCGCGGCTCCTCGGTGAGCGCCAGCGCGAACAGGCCCACCGTGGCGATGGCGAAGGCCAGCAGAAATACCGACGAGTAGCCGTTGCCGAGCAGGTTCGCGTCGATCACGTACACGCCAGCGACGTAGGAAACGGCAGCCGAGGACAGGCCGGCCAGAAAGTTGCGCGCGCCACTCACGATGCCCCGCCGCTCGACCGGGATCACTTTCGCCCGCAACGAGTTCATGGTCACCTGGGCGATGCCCTGGAAGACGCCCAGGAGCGTCAGGAAGACGACCACCGCCGCCACCGTCGCCTCCGCGCCGAGCAGAAATCCGGCCAGCGCCAGGCCGAGGATCTGCAGGCGCATCAAGCCCGAGGACGCCAGCGTGATGCCGAGGATCTTCTTGCGGTGGCCGATCAGCGACGCGCCGAGCACCGGCGTGGCGACCGTGCCGGCGGCCTGCAGGGAGCGCGCCAGGCCGACGGCGAAGTCCGAACCGGAGAGCGCGAACAGGTAGGCCGGCATGAACGTCGGCGCCGAGACCAGACGGAAGCCGGTTTGCCCGAACAGACCGTGCAGCAGCTGCACCGTGGCGTTGCGGCGAAAGTGCCGCCTGGCGGCGACATCCGCCGCTGCGTCGGCAGTGGGATCGGGCAAGACCTTCACGTCAATCCAAGGCATCGCCCGTTCGCGCAAGGCCGAACCTTAGCACGGCGCTCGCGTGCTAATCTTCCGCGATGCTTGAGGTGGTGAAACACAGGGGCCGAATGCGCCGAATGCCGAGGCCGGCGGCACCGCGGAACGCCGCCAGCGACGGCGTGTTCGTGAGCCCCCCCCCCCCCCCCCGAGAGTCGGGCGTAGTGGAGGTAGCCGCCGATCCCTGACCTACGGCGGCAGCGCTGCCCGCCTTCGCGCCGCGCTTGCCACCCTCGTCCTTGCCTTGGCCGCGCTGGCGTCCATGCCGGTCACGGCCCAGACAGTCACCATCTCCGCCAGCGGCAACCGGAACGGCGACCGGGACACCACTTGGCCCGGTTTGCAGATCAATGAGGGGGATTGTTTCATTCATTTTCCGCTTGAACAATCCGCCAGCTTCAGGCGGTGTTGTTATTGAGTTGAGTAGGAGTGGTACTGCGTACACGCTGGCGGACTTGCGGACCTCTACTGGAGAACTCTTATAGGTTTGCCGACAACTGCGAATACCGTAACTTTGATCGGCTTGAGTCCGTCTCACACCGAGTCGTACATGATCGCTGCCGACGGCAGTGCTGAAGGCGACGAGGGCCTGAATTTCGGCATTGCCGGCATAGTTGCGGACACCACTGGCCAATCCGTCACTATCGGCACCCCCTCCTCCGCCACCGTGACCATCCGCGGCACCGACTCCGCCCCATCCTTCGGCAGCGGCTCCGTCACCGCCAAGACCTTCACCGCCGGCTCCGCGATCACGGACTTCACGGTGCCCGCCGCCAGCGGCGGCAACGGCGCGATCACCTACGCCGCCTCGAACCTGCCCGACGGCCTGGTGTTCGACGCCACCGGCACCGACTCGCCCGGCTGCACGGGCACGGAGGCTCGGGAAATCTGCGGCACCCCGACCACCGCCGCCGCGGCGGCGACAGTCACCATCACTGCGACGGACGCAGACTCCAACACCATGAACACGGATCGCGCCAGCCTGACCTTCTCCGTCACCGTGAACGCGCCCCCGGACACCGCGCCCTCCTTCGGCAGCGGCTCCGTCGCCAACAAGACCTACGTCGCCGGCCAGGCCATCACGGACTTCACGGTGCCGGCCGCCAGCAGCGGCAACGGCGCGATCACCTACGCCGCCGCCAACCTGCCGGACGGCCTGGTGTTCGACGCAACGGGTACCGACTCGCCCGGCTGCACGGGCGCCGAGGCCCGCGAGATCTGCGGCACCCCCACCACGGCCGGCGCGGCCCAGACCGTCACCATCACCGCGGACGACGCGGACGCCAACATGGCATCGAGCGACCAAGGCCAGCTGACGTTCACCATCGCCGTGGACGCGGACACCACGCCGTCCTTCGGCATGGGCTCCGTCACGAACAGGACCTACGTCGCCAGCTCCGCCATCGACGAGTTCCAGGTTCCCGCCGCCAGCGGCGGCAACGGAACCATCGTCTACACGGCCTCCGGCCTGCCGGCCGGCCTCGTCTTCGACGCCACCGGCACGGACACGAACGGCTGCCCGGGCACCGAGGCGCGGGAGATCTGCGGCACTCCCACCACCGCCGCCTCGGCCGTCACCGTCACCATCGCCGCGCGCGACTCGGACGGCAACACGATGAACACGGGCCGAGCACCCTCCCATGTCGCGGCGAGAGCGCTGTTGCCGACGCCGCCTGCAATCACCACACTTGCCGCAGTTCGGGAGGCTCTTTTGCAGCCTGGGGAGAGGGCGAACTTGGCGGACGGCAGCGGCTTGAAAGTGGGCATTGTCGCTGGCGAGGTCTCCGGCGACATTCTGGGCGGCCGGCTGATGGCCGCCATTCGCGAGCGGCGACCGCAGGCGCGCTTCGTCGGCATCGGCGGCGAGACCATGTGCGCCGAGGGCATTGAGTCCTGCGCGCCCATCGACGCCCTCTCCGTGAACGGCTTCAAGGATCCGCTGCTCAAACTGCCGAGCCTCTATCGCCTGCTGCACCGGCTGAAGCGCCGATTCGTCGACGACGGCATGGACGTGGTGGTGGGCGTGGACTTCAACGTCTTCAACCTGATGCTGGAGCGGCGCGTCCGGCAACGCGGCATTCCCACCGCGCACTACGTCAGCCCCTCGGTCTACTTCTGGCGCCGTGGCCGCATCAAGGGCATCGCCAAGGCGGCCGACGTGGTGCTGGCGCTCTTTCCCTTCGAGCCCGCGCTTTATGCCGAACGCGGCGGCAACGCGGTGTTCGTCGGCCACCCGCTGGCGGATGAAATCGGCTTGGACGACGGCGACGCCGAGGCGCGGCTTCGCGCCCGGCGGACGTTGGGCGTTGGCGAAGGCGAACGCATCGTGGCAGTGCTGCCGGGAAGCCGCCGCTCCGAAGTGGACTTCCTCGGGCGGCTCTTCCTCGACGCCGCGGCGCTGCTTCCCGCCCCCTTTTCGGACGCGGTCTTTCTGGTGCCGACGCCCCACGAACGCATCCACGACGCGATGGCCGCGGTGTGCGCGACCCATGCGGCGAGCCGCGAACGCCCCCTCGACGTGCGGCTGGTGCGCGGCCAGTCGCGCACCGTCATCGCCGCAGCGGATCTGGTGCTCACCAAGTCCGGCACGGCGACGTTGGAGACGATGCTGCTGCGCCGCCCGATGGTGGTGGCGTACCGGCTCGGGGCGCTCTCGGCCTGGCTCGTTCAGCGCCTCAAGCGCTCCGACTTCGTGGCGCTGCCGAACATTCTGGCCGGCCGCGAGCTGGTTCCCGAGCTGCTGCAGGACGACGCCACGCCCGAGCGTTTGGCGGCGGCGCTCGTCGAGCAGCATGAACGCGTGCGGAGCGACGACGACTATCTCGACGCCTGTGCCCATTGGCATGGGCAACTGCGTCGGAACGGCGCCGCGAAGGCTGCCGAAGCGGTGCTTGCGCTGGTCGAGAACGCGTAGTGGACGATCTGCTGGGCGCGGTTCGGCCGGCCGAAGGGGAACACGTCGCCGGGGTGGACGAAGTGGGCCGCGGGCCGCTCGCCGGGCCGGTCTTCGCCGCTGCCGTGGTGCTGCATCCCGAGCGGCCAATCGCCGGGCTGCGCGATTCCAAGGCGTTGACCGCCACCCAGCGCGAGGAGCTGGCGGCGCGCATCCGCGAGCGCGCCTTCGCCTGGGCGTTGGGGCGCGCCGAGGTGCAGGAGATCGACCGCATCAACATCCTGCGCGCGAGTCTGGTGGCGATGCGCCGCGCCGTCGATGCGTTGGCGGCGGACGTGCGTCTCGTCTACGTGGACGGGAACATCGCCCCGGCCCTTGCCTGCCCGACGGTTGCGGTCGTCGGCGGCGACGCCAAGGTGCCGGCGATCAGCGCCGCGTCAATCGTCGCCAAGGTGGCGCGGGATGCCGAAATGCGCACCGCCAGCCAGCGCTACCCAGGCTACGGCTTCGAGCGGCACAAGGGCTACGCCACCCCTTCGCACTTGGCGGCGCTGCGCCGCCTTGGGCCGTCTCCTCTGCACCGCCGCTCCTTCGCGCCGGTGCGCGACGAACAGGCCAACGGCGCGAGGTGATCGGCGGCGCTTGGGTTTCGAGCAAGGACGCGACTTACGCGCCCGTGAACGCCTGAATGCCGGTCTGCGCCCTGCCCAGGATCAGCGCGTGGATATCGTGGGTGCCTTCGTAGGTGTTCACCGTCTCCAGGTTCATCACGTGGCGGATGACGTGGTATTCGTCCGAGATGCCGTTGCCGCCGTGCATGTCGCGCGCCATCCGGGCGACGTCCAGCGCCTTGCCGCAGTTGTTGCGCTTGAGCAGCGAGATGCTTTCCACGGCCAAGCGCCCGTCGTCGAGCAGCCGCCCCATGCGCAGGCAGCCTTGCAGGCCGAGGGCGATTTCCGTCTGCATGTCCGCGAGCTTCTTCTGCACCAGCTGATTGGCGGCCAGCGGACGCCCGAACTGATTGCGCTCCAAAGTGTATTGCCGCGCCGCGTGCCAGCAGAACTCGGCGGCGCCCATCGATCCCCAGGCGATGCCGTAGCGGGCGCGGTTCAGGCAGCCGAAGGGGCCGCTCAAGCCGCTTGCGTTCGGCAACAGATTCTCGGCTGGCACCAGCACGTCCTGCAAAGCGATCTGGCCGGTCGACGACGCGCGCAGGCTCATCTTGCCCTCGATCTTCGGCGTGGAAAAGCCGGCTGCGCCGCGCTCCACCAGAAAGCCGCGAATGCGCCCGTCGAGCTTCGCCCATACCACCGCCACGTCGGCGATGGGCGCGTTGGTGATCCACATCTTGGCGCCGTTCAGAAGATAGCCGTCGCCGGTCTTCTCGGCGCGGGTCGCCATGCTGCCCGGGTCGGAGCCGTGGTCCGGTTCGGTCAGCCCGAAGCAGCCCACCCACTCGCCGCTGGCGAGCTTCGGCAGATACTTGGCGCGCTGTTCCTCGGTGCCGTAGGCGTGGATCGGATGCATCACCAGCGACGACTGCACGCTCATGGCCGAGCGGTAGCCCGAATCGACACGCTCCACTTCCCGCGCCATCAACCCGTAGGAGACGTAGTTCGCCTCGGCGCAGCCGTACTTCGCCGGCAGCGTGGCGCCGAGCAGCCCTAGCTCGCCCATCTCGTGCATGATCTCGCGGTGGAAGCGCTCGTGCCGGTTCGCCTCGAGCACCCGCGTCATCAGCTTCTGCTGCGCGTATTGGCGCGTGGAATCGCGGATCAGCCGCTCTTCGTCCGTCAGCTGCTCGTCGAGCAGCAGCGGATCGTCCCAGACGAACGGTGCATCGGCCATTTTGGCCACCTCCTTCGTGATTTCGGCGCCAGGTGGCGCGTTGGTTCACGGACCTGTTTGCGGCAAAGCCTACTCGCTCTCCTCGCTCTCCCAAGGATTCAGAGTTTCAACGCCGGTTTCCGCAAAATCGCGAAGGTTCCGAGTCACGACGACGAACCCATGCACCCAAGCCGTTGCCGCGATGAGGGCGTCTCGTTCAGACCGTGGATCGGGAACGTGGAGCCGCGCGCAGCGCTTGGCCACTGCCGCGTCCACAGCCAACACACGGTCTGCGAATGTCGGCGTCACATGGGTGTCGAGCCAGGAACGCAGCACGGTGCCTTGCGCTGCGTCTCTTCGTTCCACCAGCAACACGCCGTATTCAAGTTCCAGAATCGTGATGGCGGAGACGAACAACGCGCCCACCGGCGTGGTTCTTGCCCAGGCGACCACCCGAGGGCTGGCTTTGGCCGCCTTCCTCAGTTCCGAAACGACGTTGGTATCCAGCAGGTACACGTCATGCCAGCGTTGCCGGGCGATACGCGCCCGCTTGCAGCCGAGGCGGCTCGAAGTCAATGTCCGCGGCTTCGGGCATTGCCAGCAAGTCCGCGATGCTTGCCTCTTGCCGCGTCAATGCGACGTACTCCTCCATCGTGAGAAGCACATGCGCTGCTCGACCGCGACTGGTGATTACGACTGGGCCTCGGCGAGCTTGGCGCTTGGCCTTGCTGACGTCGCGGTTGAACTCCCTGCCTGTCATGGTGCTGATCGGCATATGAATCTCCGTACGGTCGTATTAGTAGGTACCGTACTACTTTGCGCTCCGCGAGTCGAATGACCAGCGCTCAGGCCCTTGCCAGCGCCCAAGCGTAGTCCAAGGCCGCCTGCAGGGAGCCCGTGAACGCCTTGCCCTGCCAGGCGATGTCGTAGGCGGTGCCGTGGTCCACCGACGTGCGCACGATGGGCAGGCCGATGGTGACGTTGACGGCGGACTCGAAGCCGATCAGCTTCATCGGCGCATGGCCCTGGTCGTGATACATGCAGACGATGGCGTCGAAGCGCCGCTTGTGGATCGCCTGGTAGAACACGGTGTCCGCCGGATGGGGGCCGGAGACGTCCACGCCGCGGCGCCGTTCGGCGGCGATGGCCGGGGCGATGATCTCGACGTCTTCGCTGCCGAACATGCCGTTCTCTCCGGCGTGGGGATTGAGGCCACAGACGGCGATGCGCGGCGAAGGCGACAGGCGGCGCAGCGCCTCGTTGGTGAGCGCGATCACGGTGCGGACGCGCTCCGGCGTGACGCGGCGGATGGCTTCCAGAAGCGGCACATGGGCGCTGACGTGGGAGACGGCGACGCCCTGCCCGGCCAGCATCATGGCGAACTCGCACCTTCCGCAGAGGCCGGCGATGTGCTCGGTATGGCCGACGAATCCGGGCGTGGACGCCCGCGTTGCTTCCTTGTTGAGCGGCAGCGTCACGACCCCGGCAACGCGCTTGGCCAGCGCCGCCCGAGTCGCCTGCTCGACGTAGACGCGGGCGGCGGCGCCAACGCGGGCGCTCGACTCGCCTGGGACAAGATCGCTGGCTTGAAGTTGCGCTGCGTCCAACACGTTGAGGTGGCCGCCAACCGCTTGCGACGGGTCGTTCACCTCGCGCACGCTGGTCTGAAGGCCAAGGCGCTCGGCGCCGGCGCGCAGCACGCAAGCGTCGCCGTAGACCACGATGGAATCGTCCAACTGCCCGGCGGCGAATCGCCGCAGCAGGATTTCCGGGCCGACGCCGTTGGCATCGCCCATGGTGACGGCCATGCGTGACGCGGCCACGGCGTTGCGCCTCTGTCTCCCAATTCGTCCATCGTAGCAGGCGGCTCGCGGCGCCGGTCGCCTAGGAACCCGATCTTCCCCCGCCGTCTCGCAGCGCATCGTAGCCGTAGATTCCATCCATCGACCGCAGGCCGCGCTGGGCGACCCGATTGCGCAGCCACGCCGCCGGCCCGGAGAGATGGAACAGCCTCCCGTTGCGGCGGCTTTGGCGCTGCATGGCCGTCGCGCGGTCGCGGCGCAGCGCTTCGTAGCGCTTAAGCGCCGTCGGGATGTCGCCGGCTTGGCCGAGGCATGTGGCCAGCACCGCGGCGTCCTCAATGGCGGCGGCGGCGCCTTGCGCCATGAACGGCAACATGGGGTGGCAGGCGTCGCCGAGCAGCGTCGCGGCGCCGTCGCTCCATCGCGGCAGCGGCGGACGGTCGAAAAGCGCCCAGCGGTAGAGGGAGTCCGCGTCCATGCAATCGATGAGCGTCTGGATGTTCCGGTGCCAGCCGGCGAAATCCGCCTTCAGCTCACGATGTTCGCCGCGCTCCAGCCAGCCCTCCCGCTCCCAGCCGGACTTCTCGACGACGCAAACGCAGTTCACCAGCGCCCCGCCGCGCACCAGGTAGTGGACGAAGTGGCGGCGCGGTCCCCACCAAACACCGGCAACCGGCGGCGCGACATCAGCCGGCAACCGCTCGACCGGCACCAAGGCCCGCCACGCGACGTTGCCGGTGAACGTGGGCGCGTCGGCGCCGAACATTCCAGCGCGAACCGTCGAATGGATGCCGTCCGCGCCGACCAGGACCTCGCCGGCGTAGACGGCCTCGGCGCCGGCTTCCCGCACGGTGAGCCGCACCCGCCCGCGGACTTGCTCGAAACAGCGCACGGTGGCATCGGAGCGCAAGGCGATGCGCGGGTTCGCTTGCGCGGCCTCGACTAGGAGGCGCAACAGGTCGCCGCGATGGATGTGGTAGTAGGGAAAACCGTATGCCTCGCGCGCACCAGCGCCCAAGGGGGCGTAGGCAATGCGCCGACCGCTGCGCCAGTGGCGGAACTCGGCGCCTTCTGGCAGAGAGGCCAAGGCTTCGAGTCGCGCCGCCAGCCCCAAGTGGTGCAATACGCGGCTGGCGTTGGGGCTCAACTGGATGCCGGCGCCCACCTTGCCGAACGCCGCCGCCTGTTCGAACACCGTTGCCTCGCAGCCAACGCGGGCCAGGCAGAGCGCCGCCGTCATTCCCCCAATGCCGCCGCCGGCGACGAGCGCATGGCGCACGGCGCGTGGCGCCTCCGGGCAATCGCCGAGGCTACTGGCCAACCGCGCCATTCGTTATGATGGGCGAATGGCCATCTCCCATCCGACAGACCCGCGCATCCGCGGCTTGGCGGCGGCAGTGCTGACCAGCGACATCCCGCCGTGGGAATTCGACATCAAAGCCGTGGAACCGGGTTCGGACGTCGTGGAGATCAGCGACTGGGAGCGCCGGCTGAGGCGCAAGCAGATCGAGCGCGAGCGGCCCCGTCGCCGCCGCGACATTCTGCTGGCGCGACCGACGACGGACGACGAGCATCACGAGCATCTCCCCTGCCAAGAGCCGTGCTAGGCTTCGAGAGCGTCGCCCCAAACCCGTGCCGTACGAGTCCCACTCCTTTGAGCTGCGTGATCAAGGAGCCATTCAAGCTGGGAAACTAACTCGGTTCAGACTCGTCTAGCTCTGCACCATCCAACCAGAGCAATCGCATTGCGCCGTCGCCGCCACGAACTGTAGCTGCAGCTGCCCAAGCCGAAGGGGCCGTCATCGGCCCCTTCGGCATCGGCCAAGCGAACGCTCGGTGTACCCCCGCCTACGCCAACGCCTCCTTCGTCGTCTTGACGATGGCTGCGGCCACCTTGTACGGGTCGGCGTTGGATGCTGGGCGGCGGTCTTCCAAGCGCCCTTTCCAGCCGTCTTCGATGGTGGCGATGGGGATGCGGATGGAGGCGCCGCGGTCCGAGATGCCGTAGTTGAACTTGTCGATGGACTGCGTCTCGTGCAGGCCCGTCAAGCGCATGTCGTTGTCGGCACCGTAGACGGCGATGTGGCGGGCGATGTTCTTGCCGAAGTGCTCGCAGATGCGCGTGAACGTCTCCTCGTCGCCGGATTCGCGCATGGCGCGGTTGGAGAAGTTGGCGTGCATGCCGGAGCCGTTCCAGTCGCCCTGCACCGGCTTCGGGTGCCAGTTGATGGAGAGCGCGTGCTTCTCGCCGACGCGCTCGGCCAAGTAGCGCGCCACCCAGGTCTCGTCGCCGGCGCGGGCCGCGCCTTTGGCGAACACTTGGAACTCCCATTGGCCAGCCGCCACTTCGGCGTTGATGCCTTCCACGTTGATGCCGGCTTCCAGGCAGGAATCCAGGTGCTCGTCCACGCAGCCGCGCCCGAAGGCGTTGCGCGCCCCCACCGAACAGTAGTAGGCGCCCTGCGGCCCTGGGTAGCCGCCGATGGGGAAGCCGGGCGGCAGGTTGGTGCGCGTATCCCACAGGAAGTACTCCTGCTCGAAGCCGAACCAGAAGTCCTCGTCGTCGTCTTCGATGGTGGCGCGGGCGTTGGATTCGTGCGGCGTGCGGTCCGCGTTCAGCACCTCCGTCATCACCAGATACGCGTTCTTGCGCCCAGGGTCGGGGAACAGCGCCACCGGCTTGAGCAGGCAGTCCGACGCGCCGCCGTCCGCCTGCTGGGTGGAACTGCCGTCGAATGACCACACCGGGCAGTCTTCCAGCTTGCCGCTGAAATCCTCCTCGACGCGCGTCTTGCTGCGCGGGCTCTGGGTGGGCGAGAAGCCGTCCAGCCAGATGTATTCCAACTTGGTCTTCATTCCGTCGCTTTCTCCTTTGTTTCCTGGCCGTGCCACAGTGCTTGAACGCCGAGACAACGGCGCACGGCCGGCCGTTGCCCCGTCAATGCGTTGCCCTGGTTCCCTACCCCGCCAAGCTTAAGCACATGCAACAAGCACGCCACTTGCACCCGTCAAGGGCCGGCGGCGGCGCTCGGCACCGTTCGGCAGCGCCGCCAACCGCAGGCGCGACAGTAGCCGACTCGCGCCGGCACCGCAATTGTGCGTTCACCAGGCGTCGATGCGCCGAAACAGTGCGGCTGGTGCTTGGCGGCTTAGGCCGGACGCAGCAGGTCTGGATAGGTCGAGAAGCGCGTCTCCTGGCGCGTACGGATCTCGATCATCGCCACCTCGCCTTCCGCGTTGGCCCGCTTGGCGGCCTCCAATGCCGGCGCCACGCCGGCCGCGTCTTCGACGTAAATGGCCTTGGCGCCGAGCGCCTGCGCCACCCCGGCGTAGTCGCCGGACTGGTTGCCGACGCCGTAGCGCTCCATCGCCACGGGCATCTTCTCGTCGTAGCCGCCCATGGTGAGGTTGTTGATGACCACCGTGGTGATCGGGATCTCCGCGCGCACGGCGGTCTCGAGTTCCATGCCGGTGTGGCCGAACGCCAGGTCGCCCATGAAGTTCAGGCAGAACTTCTCGGGCGCGGCCATCTTGGCGCCGATGGCCAGCGGAATGCCGTAGCCCAGGTGCGTCGTCTTGCCCCAGCCGATGTAGCCGTGCGGTTCGGCGGCATGGTAGAAGGGCATGATCTGGTCGCGGGGATTGCCGGCGTCGTGGGTCACCACGGCGTTCGCGTGGTCGATGTGGCGGTTGATCTCGCGGATGACGCGGTAGGGATTGATCGGCTTTTCCTCGGAGTTCAGAAGCGGCGTCCACTCGGCAAGCCAGCTCGCCTTGGCGACGGCGATTTCCTCCGTCAAGCGCGCATCCTCGGCGCGCCCGTCCTCGCCGACGGCCGCCTTCGCTTCGTCGATCATCGCCTGCAGCGTCAGCTTGGCGTCGCCGACCAGGCCGATGTCCGCGGCGTAGTCCTTGTTGATGTCTTCTGCCGCGCTGGTGGCTTGGACGAGGAACTTGCCCGGCGGAATGGGCAACCCGAAGCCGGTGCGCGTGAGGCCGGAGCCGATGGCCAGCACCGTGTCGGCAAGGCCGAGCCACTTGAACACGGCCTTGGGCGCCGTGCGGTTGGCGGAGCCCAGCGCCAGCGGATGGTCGTCCGGAAAGGCGCTCTTGCCCTGCATGGTGGTGACCACGGGAATCTGCGTCAGCTCGGCCAGTTCCTTCAGTTCCGCGCAGGCGTCAGCATAGAGCACGCCCTGCCCCGCCCAGATCACCGGCCGCTCGGCGGCGAGCAGCGCCTTGACCGCGTCCTTCACGTCGCCCGGCGAGGGCAGCGAACGCATCAAGGACGACGGCCGGTAGTTCTCGGCGGCACCGTTCGGCGCTTCCTGTCCCAGCACGTCGCCGTGCATTTCCACCACCACCGGCCCAGGGCGTCCTTGACGGGCGGTGTGGAACGCGCGCCTGATCTGCGTGGCAGTGCGGTCGATGCGGTCGATGGAGAGCGCGAGCTTGGTCACCGAGGCGTAGTTCTTGGTCGCCGAGAAGTTCGGCGCCACGTCGTAGCCGCCGATGCCCGCCCCGCCCGGCAGGAACACCATCGGCACCGCCTCGCCCCACGCTTGGGCGATGCCGCCGAAGGAGTTCTCCACCCCCGGCCCCGACTGCGAGGCGAAGACGCCCACCGGCGCGCCGCGGGTCTGCCGGCTGTAGCCGTCGGCGGCGTTGATGCCGCCCCGCTCCTGGCGGAACACCAGCGGGCGGATGCCCACCTTGGCCACGGCCTCGATGAGCGGATTCGCCGGAAAGCAGGGCATCCACTCGACGCCCTCGGCCTTCAAGCAGTGCGCAATCAAATCGTAGCCGTCCACTCGCATCCCCAGCATTTGCAGTGACCGGAAGTGTCGCCGACGGGACACGGCGAAGGCAAGCGCATCGACGTCCCAAATGCCAGTGGAACGCCGCCATGCAGCGCGGCAGCCCGTTCGACAATCGGCTGCCGGCCGGCAAGTAGCTGCGGCCTTTGCCGATTGACGGCACGGTCGCGGGCGGATCCGAAGGCGATGACGTTGGTCGGTCTCGACGAACCTCCAAGCAGGTTCGGAAGCGTTCGGCTTAGGGTGGCGCCGCTGGCGTGGGGATCGCGGAGCGCCAGCCGCGCCAGTTCGCGGGCGGGGTCGGGAAGACCTCCACTTGGAAGCGCAGGGTCGCGGTCTGGCCCGCTTCGTCGGTGGCGACCACCGTCACGGTGGCGAAGCCTTCCTCGCCGTCCTCGTTGGCCGTCACGGTCAGGAACGCGCCGTCCACCAAGGCCGTCGCCAGGCGGGGGTCATCCACCGCCGCCGAGTACGAGAGCGTCCCGCCGCCGCCCGCCGCGAAGTGCGCCGAGAGGTCGATGCGCACGGCGTCGGCGCCCAGGAGCTCCGCCGGCGCGACTTCGCCAGCCACGCGCGGCGGCGTTGCGAACAGCGCCAGCGCCGCGCCTTCCGCCGACAGGCCGTCGAAGCACGGGCTGTTCCCGCAACGTGCATCCGGGATCGTCGGCGCCGCGAGCACGACGCGCACCGGGCCGTCGCCGGAGACGCGGACCGCGCCGCTCGCCACGGCGCCGGCAGCGAGCGCCAGTTCCTCCGCCGACGCTTCGCCGCCCATCGCCGACAGCGCCAGGCGCATGGCGAACGGCGCGCCCAGGGGCAGATGCGCCTCGACCGTCGCCGGGCCAGCCGCCCACGGCTCGGCGTCCGTCCGGCGCAGTACCGGCGCCAGCGCGAACGGCGCCCCGGGGTTCCCGGACAGGCGCAGTTCGCGCAGGCCGGAGACGCCCGCGAACAGGCCCGCCGGCAGCGACTGCAGGCGGTTCCCGTCAAGCCGCAGCGAACGCAGGCGCGGCGAGTGGGAGAGCAGCGCCGCCGGCAGTTCGCGCAGCGCGTTGCCGCCAAGGGCCAGCGTCCGCAGCCCGGACAGGCCCAGCAGGTCGTCGGCGCGCAGCGATTCGGCGCCGGCGCCGCGCAGGTCGAGGCGCGACAGGCGCGCCAGATCCAGAGTTCCCGGCCAACGGCAGGCGCGCCAGCCGCGGGACAGTTCGGCGCGTACTTCCGGCGTCCGGTCGCACACGCCCTCCTGCACGGCGCCCAGCGCCCGCCAGGCGCGCGCCGACAGGCCCACGTTCGGATCATCCGGCTCTTCGAGCTCGACCGCGAAGCGCTCCCGCGCCGGCTCGATGTCGTCGTCGTCCAGCACCGCGAGGACGATCCGCGTCCGCGTCTGGCCGGCCGCGATCGTCGCCGTTCCGGCCCACGCCGCGAAGTCCGCCGCGTCGGCGTCCGCCGTGCCGGGTTCGCCGTCCGCCGCCAGGCGCCAGCCGACCTCCACGTCCGTTCCCAGCGGCCGGCTCAGTTCCGCCGTCAGAACCGCCTCGCCGCCCTCCGGCGCCGCCGGATTCCCGCGCAGCGACAGCACCGCGCCCACCCGAACCGTGAACGACGCGCTCGCCGAGAGGCCCTCGGGGTCGGTCGCCGTGACGGTGACCGTCGCCTCGCCCGGGCGCATCCCGCGCAGCCGCAGTGTGCCGCCCGAGGCCCACGCCTGCACCACGTCTCCATCCGCGGACGCCGCGTAGCGCAGGACGTCGCCGTCCGGGTCCGAGAAGGCCGCGTCAAGGGCCACCTCCGCCATGCGCCCGACGTCCATGTCCACGTCCGCGATGCCGTGCGCCAGCGGCGGGCGGTTCGGCGTTCCCGCCTCGCCCCGCGCCGGCGCCGACGGCTCGCCGGCCTCGCCGTCGACCACCGCCAGCACGCGCACTTCGTAGGCGCCGGCCGGCAGCCCGGCGATCTCGTAGCGCGTCTCCGAAGTCTCCGCCTGCCGCTGCGGCGACCACGCCTGCCCCGACTGCCGCCACTGCACCAGGTACGCCGTCGCCCCGGCCGCCGCCCGCCACGTCACCAGCAGCCCCTGCTCCGTCGTCTCCGCGCGCACCGCCGTCGGAACGCTCGACGTCTCCGCCGGCTCCTGTTCCGGTTCCGGTTCCTCGGCCACCGCGAACTGCTTCGACGGGTCGAAGCCGCCCCACTTCAGCGACGGGTACTGGCGCGACGTGCCGAAGTGCCACGGATCGTCGGCCTCGTAGTCGCCGTCGAGGTCGACGTCCCAGTTCGCGTAGATGCCCGCGTAGCCGGTGGGGGATTGCAGATCGGCCGTGCTCTGGCCTGTGCCGCGGGCGCTCGTCGTCTGGCCGGTGGCGACGTTGTCGTAGTAGCTGGCCGTGGTCGCCGCGGCGTTGTCCACGACCGCGCCGACGAGCCCGCCGACCCCCGACGCGCCGGAGACCGGGCCCGCCGCCCAGCTGCTGTCGATGGTCGCCGTCCCCGCGTTCGCCACGCGGCCGACCAGGCCGCCGGCGTCGTGCGCGGACGTCACGCGGGCGGTCGAGTAGGACGCCGCGACGCTGCCGTCGCTGCCGCCGGTGGAGCCGAAGACGCCGATCAGCCCGCCGCCGGCGGCGAACTGGGCATCCCTCGCCACGACCCTTCCCGTCGAGTAGCAGCCCGCCACCGCGCCGTTCGAAAAGCCCGCCAGCAGGCCGCTGTACCGGTCCCGCGCGTAGCCGTCCACCAGGCCCAGGGACTCGATCCGCCCCGCGCCGACGACCAGGCCGAAGAGCCCCGCGTAGCCGGTGGCGCCCCTGTTCCGGTCGATGAACAGGTTCCCGACGACATGGCCGTTGCCGCGGAAGACGGCGCGGTAGTAGCTCGACGGAATGGCCGTGGCGTCGCCGATCGGCTCCCAGCCGAGGCCGCCGTTGTAGTAGTCGTCGCCGTCGTCGCCGACGACGACGCCGCCCGTCTCCGTCCAGGTGCGCCCGTCGCCGTCGGTGTCGAAGTCCAGGTCGGTCGTCAGCTCGAAGCCCCGGCAGGCCGTCCCCGAGGTCGCCGTCGGGCAGACGCCGCCGCCGCGCGGGGTCGGGAACGCCGTGGCGTACGTCGCCGCGTTGCCGGAGGACGCCGTGCCGTCGCCGTCCAGGTCCCAGCGCATCGCGTTCAGCTGCGCCAGGCTGCCGATCTCGATCAGGCCGTCGGCGTCGGCGTCGTAGTCCACCGTCGTGTTCGCCACCCGCACCGGCAGGTCGGGGCCGGACTCCACCGCGCCGTAGCCGGACACGGCGTGGGTCAGCGTCCCCTGGGCGTCCGCCAGCCGGGCATGGTCGGCCACGGCGGTGACCGTCACGGTCTGCGCCGTGTCCCACGTGGTCGTGGTGAAGGAGAGGGTGCTCGCGTCCACTGTCAGTCCGGCCATGCCCGTTGCGGCGATGGTCACCGTGGCCGTGCCGGTCGCCGGCGGCGCCGAGAGCTCCACGTCGTAGGTCGCCGTGCCGCCTTCGTCGACGGCCAGCGACGTCGGCGACAGCACCACGCCGGCGGTCTCGTCGTCGCGCACCAGCACGGCCACGCCCGGGCGCCGGATCGCCGCCAGGGAGGCGTAGTCGCCGGTGCCGGTCACGGCGTGCGTCAGGCCGACGGTCTCGTCCGCGCCGTCGGCGTCCTCGGCGCCGGTCACGGTCACCGTCTGCGCCGTGTCCCAGTTCGCCGCGTCGAAGGAGAGCGTCGTCTGGTCGCCGGGCGTCCCCGTGTCCGTGTCCGCCGTCAGCTTCGCCGTCGCGCCGCCCACCGTCACCGTCGTCGTTCCCGTCGGCGCGACGTTCAGGCGCACCGTGTACGTCGCCGTCGCGCCCTCCGCCACCGTCAGATTAACCGGCGACACCTTCAGGCCCGCCACGTCATCGTCCACTGTCGTCACGTTGACGTTGGAAACGACCACGCCGTTGTACCCCCCTCCAGTCGGCGTGTGGCCAAGCGCGACGATCTCGTTGCCCGTGTTGGCGTCGTCCACGCCCGTCACCGTCACCGTCTGCGGCGCGTCCCAGTTCTGCGCCGTGAACGTCAGCGCGGACGGACTCCTCGTCACGATGTTCGCCGCGACGCCCACGCCCAAAGGCACGCTCACGGCGCCGCCGACCGGCTCGGTGTTGAGGACCAGCGTGTAGGTCGCCGAGCCGTTCTCCTGCACGTTCAGCGCCGTCGTGGACAGCGTCGCGCCCTTCATGTCGTTGTCCGTCACCGTGAACGACACGTCCGCGTTCTCCACCTCGCCGTAGTCCGCGCCGCTTGGATCGTGGCTCAGCATGACGCTCTCGTCCTCGCCGTTGTCGTCCTCGGCGGCGCGCACCGTCACCGTCTGCGGCGCGTTCCAGTTCATGGCGTGGAACAGCAGCGTGTCCTGGGCGCCGGCCGTGCCGGCGTCCGCGTCCACCGTCGCGGCGCCGTCGCTGCTCGAGACGGCCACCGTCACCGGGCCGGTCGGCTCGCTGGCCAGCCGGACCGTGTACGTCGCCGTCATGCCCTCCGTCACGCCGCTGCCGGCCAGCGTCGCGGCGTCCAGCGTCAGCCCCTGGGAGTCGTCGTCGTTCACAGTCACCCGCACCCGCGGGCCGCTCGTGACGCCGGGGACGCCCTGCACCGCGTGGGTGACGTGCGCCACGTCGTCCACCGCGTCGTCGTCCTGGCCCGCGGTCACGGTCACGAACGTCGGGATGTTCCAGCTGGATCCGTCGAAGGTCAGCGTGCCCGGGTCCACCGTCACGTCCGGGTTGCCGCTGGCCGCCCTCACTGTCACGGTGCCAGCCGGCTGGCCGGCCAGCACGACCGTGTAGGTTCCGACGTTGGCGTTGCTGGTTCCGGGATCCTCCTCCAGCGCCAGCGTCGTCGCCGAGAGCATCACGCCGCCGGCCGGCGCCACCGCCACCGCGCCCGTGTCCTGGTCGCCGCCGAAGCGGTGCGCCGCCGCCGGCACCCGCACCAGCAGCATGGACTGCGTGTCGAAGTCCGTGCCGTCGAAGCGCAGCGTCAGCGTCGCCTCCGTGTCGCTCGTCCGCGACGCCGAGGCGATGGAGAGGCCGGCGATGGTCGGCGTGGTCGCCAGCTGGAAGCTCGACGGCGAGACGCCGCCGACGAACACCGTGCCCGACAGTTCGATCCTCAAGGTCGCGCCGTTCAGGTTCGTCTCCGCGAGCGCCGTCGGCGTCGTGCTGGCGATGCTCGCGGAGGCCGCCGGCACCGTGGCCATGAAGGTCAGCGTGTCGCGGTCGTTCATGGCCATGTTGCTGTCGCTGTCGGACACCGTGACCGTCACGGTCCCCGTGGATGCCGCGGTCGGCGTGCCGCACACCGTGCGCTCGGTGGCGCAGTCCGGCAGGCCGAAGGACAGCCCCGTCGGCAGCCCGCTCGCGGCGTAGCGGTAGGCGCCGTTGCCGGCGGTCGCGGCCGGCACCTGGAACTCCACCGCCACGTTGCCCGGCAGCGTCATGTCGTCCACCGTGCCCGAGAAGGCCGGCGCCGTGTCCGGCTGTGCGTCCAGCTGCGGCGCCGCCGCCAGGCCGGCGTACTTGAGGATCGGGTGCTGGTTCGGGCGGCCGAAGTCCCACGGGTCGGCGTCGCCGCCGTCGCCGGTCGCGCCGTCGCCGTCCACGTCCTGTTCGTCCCACATCGCGTAGATGGCCTCGCCCGGATCGCCGACGACCGTGTCGTAGTCCGTCGGCGCCTGCAGAACCGCCGTCGTCCTGCCCTCCGGCGGCTGCGGCGGGTCGTCCGTGTCGTCGTCGATGCCGGTGAGGTTCGTGTCCCAGTAGCTCGCCGGCGCCGTGCCGTTGTTGACGCTCGCCAGACCGCCCCTGACCTCCGTCGGGCAGTTGCCGGTGATCTCGCCCGTGGCGTAGCTCGCCGCGATCACGCCGTCGTTGCGGCTCACGAGCGCGCCGGCGCGCGCCCAGTTCTGGTTCGCCGTGCATTCCACGTCCGCCGCCGAGTACGACGCCACGATCCGCGCCGACGCCGACCGCACCTCGGCCACCAGGCCGCCCACGCCGCCGGCGCCCCGCACCGTGCCGGTCGCGTACACCGCGGCGATGCGGCCGTTGAACGTGCCGGCCAGCGCGGCCAGCCGGACGCCCGCGCCGGTCACCGAGACGTCCACCAGCCCCAGCGAGCGCACCGTCGCGGCCGTGGTCGCCGTCTCGAACAGCCCGCGGTCGTCGCCGGCGCCGCTCACGGTCAGGTGCTCGATCACGTGGCCGCCGCCGTCGAGCGTCGACGCCCAGCCGGGCACCGGCGTCCAGGTGGCGTAGGTGTTCGGGTCGTTCCCGTCCACGTCGCCGTCGCCGTCGGTGTCGAAGTCCAGGTCGTTCAGCAGCTCGTAGCCGGCGCAGTCGTCGTCGTCCGCGTCGGCGGCGGTCGTCGGGCAGAGGCCGGCGCCGCCCGGGTTGAGGCGCGGGTTGAAGAAGGCGCGGAAGGCGTGGTAGTTCGACTCGTTGCCGGAGGACGGGGCGCCGTCGCCGTCGACGTCCCAGCGCAGCGCGTTCAGCTGCTGGAGCGACGTGATGTCGATCAGCCCGTCGCCGTCGGCGTCGTAGTCGGTGCGCTGGGAGGCCGGGTCCAGCCCGCCGTAGTTCAGCGCCGGGTGGTTGTGCGCGCTGCCGAAGTCCCACGGATCCTCGTCCGCCGTGCCGTTGCCGTTCACGTCCAGATCGTCCCAGGCCGCGTACAGCGTGCCCGTCGCCGAGGTCGGCCCCTGCAGGGCGCTGGTGGTCTGGGCCGCCGACCCCGCCGTGAGCCCCGTGGTGCCGGAGTCGTAGTACACGTTGTGGTAGTTCTCGCCGCTGCCGTCGTCCGCGGCGGTCACACCGCTCACGCCGCTGCCCGCAACCGTGCCGGCGAAGTACGACGCCCTCACCGTGGTGGGCCCAGTGTTGCCGCCGATCAACCCGCCGGCGCGCACGCTGCCGCTGCCGCCCTCGTCGACCAGTCCCGTCGCGTAGCAGGCCACCACCGTCGCCCCGTTGTGGATCAATGCGGCCAGCCCGCCGGCGTAGGAAGCGGAGTTGCCCGCGCCGGTGACGCTCGCGGTGGAGTAGCTGGCCGCCAGCCGGGAGCCGGAACCGGTCACCCTGCCCACCAGCCCGCCCGCGCGGGCGAGGCCGGTCGAACCGACATGCACGCGCCCCGAGGCCCAGGACGCGATCACCGTCCCGTTGACCACCACCGCCAGCGGCGCGATATCGGTGCTGCTGCCGCCGACGCCGCTCACGTCGACGTCCGCCAGCCCCAGGCCGCGGACGGCGCCGCCCACGGTGTTGAACAGTCCCGCGCTGCCCGCCGCGTCGACGATGGTCAGGTTGGAGATCACATGGTTGTTGCCGTCGAAGGTGGCCGAGTAGGTGCCGCCGATGGGCGCCCAGTTGGGGTAGTCGTCGCTGGAGTCCACGTCGCCGTCGTCGTCCGTGTCGAAGTCCAGGGCCGCCGCCAGCTCGTAGCCGGCGCAGTCGCCTTCCTGGTCCGCGTCCGGGCCGTCCAGACAGCCCATGTCCTCGGCCATGATCGAACCGGCGAAGGCGCTGCGGTAGCTTGTTTCGTTGGCGCTCGAATCCACGTCGCCGTCGCCGTCCAGGTCCCAGCGCACCGCGTTCAGCTTGGCGAGCGAGTCGATCTCGATCAGGTTGTCGTCGTCGGTGTCGTAGTCCGCGCCGTCCATCTCGTCGTCCTGGGCCGTGGCGGCGATGTCGATGGTGGCGGCGCTGCCGTACTGGGCGCCGTCCGGGTCGTGCGAGATCGTCCCCCGCTCGCCAACCGCGTCGGCGTCCGGCACGCCGAGCACCCGCACCGTCCGCGCCGTGGCCCAGTTCTGTGTCGTGAACGTCAGGTTCGCGGAACTCCCGAAGGTCGCTCCCGTGCCGCCCGGCGGTACGACGGCCACGTCGATGGCGCCGTTGTCGCTCGACACCGCCACCGTCACGTTGCCGCCGACCGGCAGCGTCGACAGGCGCACCGTGTATCTCCCGATCTGCCCTTCGTTCAAGGCCAGCGGCGTCGTCTGGTCGCCGGGCGTGTTCGGATCCGTGTCCACGACCACGCCCACGTCGTCGTCCGCCACCGTCGCCACGAGCCGCGCCGTGGCGCCGTCGTAGCCGCCGCCCTGCGCCGCGTGGTCGATCGCGATCTCCTCGCTGTTCGGGTCGGCGTCCTGCACCGCGGCGAGAGTCACCGTCTGCGCCGTGTCCCAGTTCGTCGTCGTGAACGACAGCGTGCTCTGCAGGCCGGTCGCCGCGGCAGTGTCCACCGTCACCGCGGCCGGGTCGGTGCTCGTCACCGTCACCGTCACCGTGCCGGTCGGCTCGGACATCAGCTTCACCGAGTAGGTCCGCGAGTTGTCCGCATGCATCGCGTCCTCGCGCAGCGCCACCGGGCCGGGATCCACCACGGTCGCCGTGCTCGGGTCGGCGTCGATCACGACGCCGCTCGTCTCGTCGTCGTCCACCGTCACGCTGACGCTCGCCACGGTCGGGCCGCCGTAGTTCGATGTCGCGTGGTTGATGGCGACGGCTTCGTCGTCCGCGGTGTCGTCGTCCACCGGCGACACGGTCACCGTCTGCGCCGTGTTCCAGTTCATGGGCGTGAACGTGAGCGCCCGCGTCTGCGGCGTGGCGTCGGTGTCGATGGCCACCGCCGCGTCGTCGCTGGTCGCCGTCACCACGGCGTTGCCGACCGGCTGGCCGCCCAGGCGCACCGTGTAGGTTGCGCTGCTGCCGCCTTCCGTCAGCGACAGGCTGGTCGGGCTCACCGCCACCGACGGCGTGGGCACGATGTTCACCGTCGCCGTCGTCAGCGCCCCGGCCAGCGTGTGCGCCGAATCGGCCACCGTCACGGCGAACGTGCGCACCGTGTCGAAGTTGCCGCCCGAGTAGCCCAGCGTCAGCGTCGCCGACGTGTCGCCGGCGTTCACCGTCGCCACCGAGGCGACCGACAGCCCGGACAGGCCGGGATTGGTCGTCAGCGAGAAGTTCGCCGCCGTCGCGCCGACCTCGAACGCGGCGTTGGTCAGCGCCACCGTCACCGTCGCGCCGTTCAAGGCGGCCTCCGCCAAGGCCGCCGGGGAACTGATCGCCGCGGTCGGCGTGACCACCTCCACCGTGAACGTCAGCGTGTCCTGGTCGCCCGAACCCATCGTCGAGTCCGAGTCCGAAACGGTGATCGTTACGGTGACCGGCGCCACGGTGTCCGCGGTCGGCGCGCCGCACACCGTGCGGGCGGTTGCGCAGGTCGGCGTTCCCAGTGCCAGGCCGGCCGGCAGCCCGTTCGCCGCGTAGCGCAGGACGCCGTTGCCGGCGCTCGCCGCCGGAATCTGGAACGTCTGGATCGGCTGCCCGTTCTGGAACGTCTTGTTCCCCACCGTCGCCGTGCCGAAGTCCGGCGCCGTGTCCGGCTGCGCGTCCAGCTGGGGCGCCGCCGCCAGGCCGCGGTACTTGAGAATCGGATGCTGGTTCGAGCGTCCGAAGTCCCACGGGTCGGCGTCGTCGCCGTCGCCGGTCGCGCCGTCGCCGTCCACGTCCTGCTCGTCCCACAGGCGGTAGATGTCGTTGGCCGCCGCGCCGTAGGCCGTCGGCGTCCGCAGCGCCGAGCTCGACCGCCCCAGCGGCGGATTGCCGGCGATGCCGCTCAGGCCCGTGTCCCAGTAGCTCGCTGTCACCGTGCCGAGGCTGCCCGTCGCCAGGCCGGCCTTGGTCGTGCAGGCCGCCCCGGTCACCGTCCCCGTCGAGTAACTCGCCGCGATGGACGCGCCAGTGCCGGCTCTGGCGCCGACCAGACCAGCCCCCGTCGTGCCTGTGCAGGACACGGCCGCGGTCGAGTAGCTCGCCACGATCGAACCCGCGACATTGGCGCCGATCAGTCCGCCCACCGTGCTGGCGCCATCCACCGACCCGGACGCCCAGACCGCCCCGACGTGCCCGTTGTTCTGGCCGACCAGCGCACCCACCGAGCTGTTGCCGCCCACCCGCGCGTCCGGCAGCCCCAGCGCGAGTACCTTCGCGTCGGCCGCCAAGCCCGCGAACAGCCCGGACCAATGCCGCGAGCGGTTCACGAACAGGTTGTCGATGAGCTTGCCGTTGCCGTCGAACGTCGCGTTGAAGTGCGTCGTGGCGCTCGGCGTCGACGCCGGGCCGATGGGCTCCCAGCCCATGCCGCTGTTGTCGTAGGCGTCGTGGGTGTCGCCGGTGAGGGTGCCGCTGGGTTCCGTCCAGGTGCTGCCGTCGCCGTCGGTGTCGAAGTCGAGATCGTTCAGGAGCTCGTAGCCCCGGCAGTCGTTGGCGTCCGCGTCGTCCTCGGTCGTCGGGCAAGGGAGGCCCGTGTCGTCGGCGTTGAACACGGGATGGTTGAACGCGCCGCTGTAGTAGCTGGACTCGTTCCCAGCCGACGGCGAGCCGTCGCCGTCGAGGTCCCAGCGCACCGCGTTCAGCTGCGCCAGCGTGGTGATGTCGACCAGGCCGTCGTCGTCGGCGTCGTAGTCGTTGTACTGGGAGGCCGTGTCCATCCCGCCGTACTTCAGCACTGGATAGTGGTAGCCGTTGCCGAAGTCCCAGGCGTCGTCGTCGGCGTCCACCACGCCGTCGCCGTTCGTGTCGTGGTCGTCCCAGGCGGCGTAGATGCCCGAGTAGCCGGTCGGCGCCTGCAGGGCGCTGGTGGTCTGGCCGCCGCCCTGCCCCGTCGTCTGCCGGTCCCAAGTGGAGCCCGGGGCAGTGCCGGACTGGCTTCTTCGGGCCAATAGGCCGCCCCGACGGGCGGACCCGGTCCAGGATATGCGCCCGCGCGCGTAGGAGTTCGTGAAGACCGAGAGGTTGGACACCGCCCACCCGACGAGCCCGCCGGCATTCCCCGTTTGGCTGCTGACTTGTACATGCACCCTCCCGGCCGCGTAGCTGGCGACGATGGGGGCTGACGTATACCCCACCAGGCCGCCGACGGCAGGCGAGAGCACCCCGTAGCCCGAAACGGCCGCCGTCGAGTAGCAGGCGCGGATGACGCCGTTCCAGAGGAGGTACCCCACGAGGCCGCCCACCAAGACGCCGCGGCCGCCGCCGCTGGACGCCGACACCGTGCCGCCGCGGACGTAGACCGCCTCGATGGTTCCATCAGCGTGTCCGGCCAAGGCGCCCACGCCGCGGTAGAGGGCGCTGGGGCCGCTGGTCGCCGTCACGGAGAAGTCGATCAGGCCCAGGTTCGACACGCGGCTTGCTGCCCCCAGTCCATAGAACATTCCCCGTTCGCCGCCGCCCCTCATGGTCAGGTTGGAGATCGTGCGGTTGTTGCCGTGGAAGGCGGCGTTGTAATCGCCGCCGATGGGCGCCCAGTTGGGGTAGGCGTCGCTGGCGTCGACCGCGCCGTCGCCGTTGGTGTCGAAGTCCAGGTGCGCGGTCAGCTCGTAGCCGGCGCAGTCGCCGTCGGCGTCCGCGTCCGAGTCCGGGCAGCCCATGTGCTCCCCGGTCGCCGCGCCGGCGAAGGCAGCGGCGTAGCCCGGGTTCGACGACGCGCCGCTGCCGTTCAAGTCCCAGCGGATCGCGTTCAGCTTGGCCAGCGAGTCGATCTCGATCAGGCCGTCGTTGTCGGCGTCGTAGTCCGTGCCCGTCGCCTCGTCGTCGTCCACCACCACCCGCACCTCGCCCGAGAGGCCGTTGTAGCTGGCGTCGGTGCTGCTGGCGGTGTTGGTGACCGCAGCCGCCTCGTCCACGGCGTCGGCATCGCCGGCCGCCGTCACGGTCACCGTCTGCGCCGTGTTCCAGTTCTGCGTCGTGAACGTCAGCGAGCTCGTGCCCACGGTGACGGTCGCGTTGTCGCTCGCCACCGCCACCGTCACGTTCGCCGAGGGCGCCGTGTCCAGCACTACCGCGTAGCTGCCGCTGCCGCCCTCCGTCAGCGCCAGGCGCTCCGGCGAGACCGATACCGCCGGCCTCTGCACGGTGATCGTGAACGTCAGCGTGGCGCGGTCGCTGTCGGCCAGGTTGGCGTCGGCGTCCGCCACCGTCACGGTCACCGTCGCCGTGGTCGTCTCCGTGGGCCTCGGCGTGCCGCACACCGTGCGCGCCGCCCCGCAGGGCCCGGTGCCGTCCTCGTCGAAGAAGAGGCCGTAGGGCAGGCCGGTCACCGTGTAGTCGTAGGTGCCGTTGCCGCCGGTGGGCGCCGGGATCTGGAAGGCTTGGATCGCCGTGCCGAACGCGTAGGTCTTGGCGGTCACCGAGATGCCGGCGTAGCTCGGCGCGGTGTCCGTCTGCCCGACCAGCTGCGCCGCGAACTGCGCGGACTGCGAGTGGCCGCCCCACTTCAGGACCGGATACTGGTTGGCTTGGCCGAAGTGCCAGGCGTCGTCCTCCGCGCCGATGCGGCCGTCGCCGTCGGTGTCGTAGTCGTCCCAGTACGCGTAGATGCCGGTGGCGCTGGTGGGGCCTTGCAGCGCCGCCGTGGTCTGGCGCGGGACCGAAACGCTGGCACCCAGCGTCTGGAAGTCGACGCAGTTACTTTGCCCGGTGGCCGTGCCGCAGTAGCTGTCGGGCATCGCCGTGCCGCTGCCGAAGGCCGTGCCCGCCAGCCCGCCGACACGGTGGCCGGAGGCCCCTTCAGTGACCGCGCCAACCGCGTAGCTCGCCCTGATCGCGCCGCCGGTGACCGCCCCCCACAACCCTCCCGCGCGTTGGTTGTTGCCCCCGGGCCCGCTGGAGACAGCGGCCGCGGAGTAGCTGGCGAGGACGACAGCGTTGTCGCCGGCACCTGCCAGGCCGCCGACTCTGACTACGCGAGTGTTGGTGGCGGCAACGGCGCCGCCGGTGTAGCTGGCGACTATCCTGCTGCCGGTCTGGATCTCGCCCGCCAGGATGCCGATGCCGACGATGTCGCCTAATTGGCCGGTGCCGCGCACACTGGCGTCCGCCACGCCCAGGCCGCGGATCACGCCGCCGCTGCCCAGCGTGTCGAACAGCCCGATCTGGCCGCTGCGTTGGATCGTCAGGTTGGAGAGGACGTACCCATTGCCGTCGAGGACCGCGGTGTACGTGCCACCGATGGGATCCCAGTTGGCATAGGTGTCGTCCGTGTCCACGTCGCCGTCGCCGTCGGTGTCGAAGTCCAAATCCGCGGTCAGCTCGTAGCCCGCGCAGTTGCCGAGCGCGTCGGCGTCGCCGCTGTCCGGACAGCCCATGCCCGCCGCCGCGCCGGGGAAGGCGGCGGCATAGGCCGTGGCGTTGCCGGAGGACGCCGCGCCGTCGCCGTCCAGGTCCCAGCGGACGGCGTTCAGCTTGGCCAGGCTGTCGATCTCGATGAGCTGGTCGTCGTCGGCGTCGTAGTCGGTGCCGGTCCTCGCGTCGTCGTCGGCGACGGTGACGCGCACGGTGCGGTTCGCCACGGTGCTCGACGAGTAGCCGCCGCCGGTGGCGACGTTGGTCACCAGCGCCAGCTCGTCCACGGTGTCCGCGTTGTCGGCCGCCGCGGCCAACGAGACGGACTGCGCGGTGGCCCAGTTCGTGGTGCTGAAGGTGAGCGTGGTGGACGTGGTGGAGCCGCCCACGGTCACCGCGGCGTTGTCGCTGGTGACGGTGACCGTGACGTTGCCGGTGGGCGGGCTTTCCAACACGACCGTGTAGGCACCGGAACCGCCCTCGGCGAGCGCGACGGTCTTGGCGGAGACGTTGGCCCAGCGCGCCACGCCGACCGCCGCGGTATTGGTGGTGGTGAGCGCCGCGTTGTGGGTCGTGGCGGCGGCGTCGACGGCGACGGCGATGGTGGCGGCGGCGTCGAAGTCCGAGCCGTCCCAGTGCAGGCGCAGGGTGGCGACGTTTCTGTCGCTGTTGAACGTCACGCTGTGGACGGCGAGGCCGGGTATCGTGGTGGTCAACGTGAAGTGGGAGGGTGCCGCGGCGGCCGTGTAGGTGGCGCTGGTGAGGTTGACGGCGATCTGCGCCATGCGCAGGTTGGCCTGGTTCAGCGTCGACGGATTGGTGGAGGCGACGACTGCCGACTGCGCGAACGCCGGCGCACCGGCGAGCAGCGCCGCGAGCGCCAAGAGGCCCTTTGCGCATCGCACGAAGGGGCGGATTCGGGAACTCGGCGACAACGGCGTCACGCCAAGGCTGGCGTCAGCCCGCGGTTCGGGGGGGGGGGGGGGGGGGTACGGAATCGCCGCGACGACGTCGCCACGAACGCAACTACTTCTCCCAGCCAAGGCGCGCACGCTCATCCAAGCCCTTCGCATTTGATCTTGCTCGGCCTCGTTCCGCCCGCTTCGGCCCCGAACATGAAGCCGCCAAGCAGACGACGGAGATGGCGACTACACACAAATCGGCCGTGCTTTTCAACACTGCCGGCCGGCGACACGTCGGCTTGCGACGCGGCGATGGGATTCCCAGGCGGTCCCGGCGTCCATCGCGTGTCGCCGCAGCCGGCGGGTTGTGCAAGTTCGGCAACTACGGCTTGAAGGTGGTTGCTGCCCACCTTCGGCCACGGTGCTCGACGTTGCGGCTGGGACAGCGGCGATCAGCCCTCCCCGTCGCTGCGCTCCTTCGCCGCCCGCTTCCGCTGCGCGAACCCCATGCCCTCCAGCAGGCCCTCGACGCGGCCAAGCCGCTCGCCCACTTCGCCGAAGCGTTCGAGCATTTCCTGCCGCACCGCCGCGATGCGCTCGTTCACCTCTCCAAATCGCTCGGTCATTTCCTGCCGCACAGCAGCGATGCGCTCGTTCATTTCCCCGAAACGCTCGGTCATTTCCAGCCGCACCGCAGTGATGCGCTCATGCACTTCGCCGAAGCGCTTGCCCACTTCTTCAAAGCGTTCGTTCATTTCCCGGCGCAATTCGGTGAGATGTCCGTTCATCTCTTGCCGCAACTCGCCCATCTCCCGGCGCATTGCGCGGTTCGATGCGGCGATCGCGACCAGAATCGCGATCCCGACGGTGACGATGGCCCAAATCTCGGCACTCACGACAACCTCCTGTCTCTTTGTCGGCGGGGCGCGGTTCCCCCGCCGCTCCGCCTCTGTCGATTCAACGCAGGCACCGTAAACCGACCGAAGGCGGCGAGAAAACGGACGATATCGCAATCTGCCGTGCGTGTTTGCCGCTTTGCGCTGTAGGAAATCGCCGACGTCCTGAGCAGGACGCGCGTCCTGGGCAGGACGATGCGCTCACAGGCCGTGCTGGCGCAGGAAGCGGCCGGTGTAGGAGCGTTCGTTGGCGGCGACGTCCTCGGGCGTGCCCAGGGCGACGACTTCGCCGCCGCCACGGCCGCCGTCCGGCCCCAAGTCGATGACGTGGTCGGCGGTCTTGACCACGTCCAGGTGGTGTTCGATCACCAGCACCGTGTGGCCGGCGTCCACCAAGCGGTGCAGGCAGTCGAGCAATCTGGAAATGTCCGCCAGGTGCAGGCCGGTGGTGGGCTCGTCGAGGATGTAGAGGATGTGGCCGCGCCGTTGCAGCTTGGAGAGTTCCGCGGCGAGCTTGATGCGCTGCGCTTCGCCGCCGGAGAGCGTCGTCGCCGATTGGCCGAGGGTGAGGTAGCCGAGGCCCAGGTCGTTCAGCACGCGCACCTTGCGGCCGATGTTCGGCAGCGGCTCGAAGAACGCCACGCCCTCTTCGATGGACATGTCGAGCACGTCGGCGATGTTCTTGCCGTCGTGCGTCACGTCCAAAGTGTCGGCGTTGAAGCGCTGGCCCTTGCAGGCGCCGCACACGACTTCGACGTCCGGCATGAAGTAGAGCTTGGTGGCGATGGTGCCTTCGCCCTGGCATTCCTCGCAGCGTCCGCCCTTGACGTTGAAGCTGAACCGCCCCGGCTTGTAGCCGCGCTCGGCGGCGACTTCCGCCTTGGCGTAGAGGCTGCGGATCTGGTCGTAGAAGCCGACGTAGGTGGAGGGATTGGAACGGCTGTTGCGGCCGATGGGCGTCTGGTCGATGTTGATGACGCGGGTGAGGTGTTCCGCTCCGTCGAGGGCGTCGTGCTCGCCGGAGAGCGAGCGCGAGTCCACCAGGCGCTTCCACAGCTCCTTGTAGAGGATCTCGTTGACCAGCGTGGACTTGCCGGAACCCGAGGCGCCGCTGACGCAGACGAACTGGCCGAGGGGAATCTCCACGTCCACGTTCTTCAAGTTGTTGGCGCGCGCGCCATGCACGCGCAGCGCCAGATCGGTCTTCGGCCGCCGTTTCGCCGGCGTCTCGATGCGCCGCTTGCCGGAGAGGTACTGGCCGGTCGGCGACTGCGCGCAGCGGAGGATGTCGTCCAAGGTTCCCGCGGCGACCACCTGGCCGCCGTGGATGCCCGGGCCCGGGCCGAGTTCCAGCACGTGGTCGGCGGCGCGGATCGTCTCTTCGTCGTGTTCGACGACCACCACCGTGTTGCCGAGGTCGCGCAGGGTCTGCAGCGTCTCGATCATCTTCACGTTGTCTTTCGGATGCAGGCCGACGGAGGGTTCGTCGAGCACGTAGAGCATGCCCATCAGCCCGGAGCCGATCTGCGTGGAAAGGCGGATGCGCTGCGCTTCGCCGCCGGAGAGCGAACCCGAGGCGCGGTTGAAGTTCAGATAGTCGAGGCCGATGCCGAGCAAGAGGTCGATGCGCCGGCCGATCTCGCGCAGCACCTGCCGGCCGGCTTCGGCATGCGGGCCTTGCGGTTCCACCGTCTCGAGAAACGGACGCAGCTCGTCGAAGTTCATGCGTCCGAAGTCGTCCACGGTGCGCCCGTCGATGCGGAACTTGAGGCGCGTGGCGCGCAATCTGGCGCCGTCGCAGTCGGCGCAGGTGTGCTCGACCATCACCCGGTCCAGCCACGCCTCCATGCCGGAGCTCGCGACGTCGCGCTGCCGGTACCAGCGGTAGTGCCGTTCGATGCTGCCGGCGATGCCCTGGAAGGCGAACTTGCGCCCTTCCCAGCGTTCGTTCTTCGTCTTCGCTTCAGGGGGCGCGCGCAGGGTGAGCGGCTCGCCCTTGGTGCCGTAGAGCACCAGGTCGCGGTGTTCGGCGGAAAGCTCCCGCCAGGGCGTGTCGAGGCTGAAGCCGTGGTCTTCGGCCAGCGAATGCAGCGTGTAGCCGCGGTGGCTCTCGGCGCGGAAGGTGCCCACGTCGCGCAGGAAGCAGCCGGCGCGGATGCTGCGTTCCGGGTTGGTGACGAGCAGATCCGGATGCGTGCGCTTGTCCGTGCCGATGCCGCCGCAGGTGCGGCAGGCGCTCTCCGGATTGTTGAACATGAAGAAGTCCGGCACGATGTCGCCGAAGACCAGGGCATGGGTGGCGCTGCCGAAGGTTTTCGCGAACTCCTTTGCCTTGGCCTTCGGCGCGCCGCCCACGACGGCCGCGGACATCAGCGAATCGCCCACGCGCAGCGCGTGTTCGATCGCCGCCTTGAGCTGCCGTTCGACGTCCGGCGCAATCGTCAGCTGATCGACCAGCGCCGAGAGCTTGGGATTGCCCGGCAGGCTTTCTGGCACTTCCTCGGTGAGGTCGACGCGCTTGCCGTCGATGTCCACGAAGCGGCAGCCGAGCTTGCGGACTTCGTTGAAGATGAACTCCGGCGCCTCGCCGTACACTTGGAAGATCGGCGCCCGCAGCTCCACCTCGGCGCCCGCAGGCAGGGCGAGGAGCGATTCGAGGATCTGCGATGCCGTCTTCGTCGGCACCGGTTCGTCGGTGTACGGGCAGTGGGCTTCGCCGATGGTGGCGAAGAGCAGGTTCAGATAGCTGGAAATGTCGGTGAGGGTGCCCACGGTGGAGCGCGGGTTGCGGGCGATGGTCTTCTGCTCGATGGAGACCACCGGCGACAGGCCGTAGACGTAGTCGACGTCCGGCTTCTCCACCTGCGCGATGAAGCGCTTGGCGTAGGTGGAGAGCGACTCCATGTAGCGCCGCTGCCCTTCCGCGTAGACGGTGTCGAAGGCAAGCGACGACTTGCCGGAGCCGGAAAGGCCGGTGACCACGGTGAGCCGATCGCGCGGAATCTCGACCGAGACGTTCTTCAAGTTGTGGACGCGAGCGCCCTGCACGGCGATGGTGGTGCGCACGGGCGGCGGCTTGCTGCGGCCCGGCTTGCGTTCGCCAGCCGCCTTCGGGGCGCGGCGCCGTGGCGCGCCGGTTTCCGGCCTAGGCCGTGGCTTCGCCATGCGCACTCACCACTTGGTGTGGAAGAACGCCAGCTCGTCGACGTCGATCTGGCTGCGCGTGGTGAGCTTCACGGACGTCGCCGCCTTGTCGATGACGCCGATGTCCGAGAGCCACTCGCAGGCGATGATCACGTGCTCGATGTCGTGGTGGCGGCGGAAGTAGTGGGCGATTTCCGTGCTTGAGCGGGGCTCGCCGCCGGCGTCGTCGAGGTATTCCAGCACCGGCGCGAAGAGCGTCTCGGCGCGGGGTTCGAGGTAGCCGTCGATGGCGGCGAGCGCGGCCTCAAGAGACTCCCGGGTGACCGGCTTGTCCAGCAAGTCGGCGTAGATGGTGCGGAACAGCTTGGGGTTGAGGCGGAGCGCGTCGGGCAGCGCTTCGCGGCTCACCAGCTCGCCCTGGAGTCCCACCTCCACTTCCGCCAGCGCGTGCGCCGTGAACAGCGTCCACAGGGCGGTGTAGGCCGGGTCGTCCTTGATCTCGAACCACTTGCGCGCCTTGTAGAGCGACGTCAAGGCCGCCTGGGCGCTGCGCATGGCCTGCACGTTGCTGTCGCGCTGGCCGATCTCCCCAAGCTGCTTGAAGAGCGCGTCGATCGACGGGTCGCGGCTGAAGACGAGCCGGCCCTTGGCGAACAGCGAGTGGCCGAAGCTGTTGCGCACCGAGGATTCGAGGCGGCGGCGGAAGTCGCTGCGCGGCTGCACCGTCGTGTGGATGTTGACGTCGTCGACCACCAGCGCCACGCCGTGGGGCTTGGTCTTCTTGTCGTCCGTGCAGACGAGCACGAGGTCGATGTCCGACTTGTCCCACACCTCGTCGTGGGAGAGGCTGCCGCACAGGATGGCCGCGAGGATGTGTTCGTCCTCGCGCACCTCCTCGATCAGCGATTCCAGCGCGGCCTCGAACCGCTCTCGCGCCACCGACGGCATCGTGGCAGCTTCCCTTCCCTCTTTGCTCTCTACACGTTCGCACGCCTACGCGCCTTCGCGCTTGCGCTCCCTGCCGAGAATCATGGTTGGCTCGCCGCGTCTTCGCAAGGCTTGCGCCCGCGCCATCCCGAAGACTGTCCTTCGGCTTACAATCCGCGCCGTCTTTCCTCCCAAGGCCAGCCATGGCACAGCGCATCTGGCTGATTCGGCACGGCAAGTCGGCGCGGCCCTTCGGCGTGGTCGATCACCAGCGCCCGCTGTCGGCGCGCGCCAACACGGACGCGGCCGTGATTCGCCGCTGGCTGGCGGACGCGCCGCAGCTCTTCGTCCCCAGCTCGGCCAAGCGCGCCACGGAGACCGCGGCCCTGCTCGCCGGCGAACGCCGCATCGTCGTCTGCCCGACCCTCTACCAGGCTTCCGCCGGCGAGTTCCTGGCCGTCGTCGACGACATGCTCGGGCAAGCCAACGACATCGCCTTCATCGGCCACAACCCCACCACGACGCAGCTCGTCAACGACTTGGCGCAGCGCCATGTGACGGACAACGTGCCGACGCTCGGCGTGGCCGCCTTCGAGCGCGGCGGCGCTGGGCAGGCCTGGGCGCTAGCCGCCTACGTCGCTCCCAAGCAGCTTCGTTAGGCGCGCCGCGAAGAAGCCGTCGAAGAGCCGATCCGGCGCGACGCGCAGGGTGCCGTCGATCAGCCCCGGGCCGGCCGCGGCGATTTCCGGCATTCGGATCGGCACGATGCGCGCCGCGCTCTCGCGCCGCAGCAGATAGTCCACGACGGCTTCGTTCTCGCGCCGGGAGAAGGCGCAGGTGCAGTAGACCAGCACGCCGCCCGGGCGCAGGCAGCGAAACGCGGCGCGAATGAGGCCGCGCTGCTTGCGCGCGGATTCCTGCACCTTGCGCCGCGACCAGTGCCGCGTCGTCTTCGGCTCGGCGGCGCGAAAGCGCGCTTCCGAGGAACACGGCGCATCGAGCAGCACGCGGTCGAAGCGCTCCGGCATGGCGCGCGCCAGATTGCGTCCGTCGTCGAGGCGGCAGCGGACGTTCTCCGCGCCGCAGCGGCGCAAGTTGGCGCACAGCCGGTAGTAGCGGCTGCGCACCGCGTCCACGGCCAGAATCGAACCTCGATTGCCCATCGCGGCGGCCATGAGCAGTGACTTGCCGCCGGGCGCCGCGGCCAAGTCGAGCACCTGCTCGCCGGGGCGCGGCGCCAGGGCATGCACGGCGATCGCGCTCGACGGATTGAGCAGATAGGTGCGCCCGCTGGCTGCCGCCGGATGGCGCACCAGCCGCTCGCGTTCGGCCGGCGGGCAGGCGAAGACGTCATCCAAGCCGGGCACTGGCGCGCCCAAGCTCGGCGCCGGCCCCTGCCGCAGCGGGTTGATCCAGTACACGGCGTCCTTGGGCTCGGCCATGGTCGCGGCGATGGCGTCCGCCTGGGCAGCGCCGAGCTCGTCGGCGAGGCGCTTGAGGAAGGCATCGGGCAGGGCCACGGCGCGACCTTATGCAAGGGGCGGCGCGCAAGGCAACGGGTCGAGTCCGCGCGCATTGCCGCCCCTCGCCTTCGGCGTTAAGTTACGCCCCGTTGTCCGCTCGGAGACCCGCATGACCTTCTTGATTCTCGTAGCCGTCGTGGCAATCGCCTATTTCGTGTGGCGCATCGTCGATCAGCTGCCGGACCTCGTCTATCGGCTGAGTGAAATCCAGCGCGACGTGGCAGACATCCGGCGCCGCCTCGAAGACGGCGGCGAGGCAGCCGAACCAACCGCGAGTGGCGACGACGCGCCGGCATCGTGAGCGCACGCAAGGGCTCGGCCGTCACGCCGTAGCCGCCGTGGACGGAAACGAGGGGCCGCCGACTGCGCTGGCCGATCCGATCGCCATGCTGGACGCGGACCGTGCCGCGGCGCGCGCCAAGGACGATCCGAACGCCAGCCTGTGCGTGCTCGCAAGCGTTGCTCGAGGCGAACCCCAAGCGCGAACCCTCGTGCTGCGCGACGTCGCGGCACCGACGGCCTCCGGTGCCGCTCCGCCCTCGCGTCTCGGCGTCTTCGTCAACAGCCACAGTCCGAAGCACGCCGAGTTCGCGCAGTCGAAAGCCGTCGCCGTGCTCGTCTACTTGCCGAGCGTGCGCGTGCAGTACCGGCTGCGCTGCGCCCTTGAAGCGATTCCCCAAGCGATCGTCCACGCCAACTGGCAGTTGCGCCCGCCGACGCCCAAGCGCCTGGACTGGCTCTATGTCGAACATCCCCAAGGGTCGGTCGTGGAGAGCCGGCGCCGGCTGGAGGCGCTGCTCGACACGCCGCTGCCGGAAGCCGCGCCGGACTCGGCCGTCGGCTACTACTTGGCGCCGAGCGCAATCGACCGGCTGTGCTTGAACCAGTCAAACGGCCTCCACGACCGCCGCCGCTACGAACGCCGTGGCGACACTTGGCAGGAATCCGTGCTGGTTCCTTAAGACAGCACGTCTCCAACACGCCGCACGGCTTGCGCTTCCCTTTTACGCAGCCATGTCGGCATCCGCCGGCACGATGCCGACGAGGGTGCGAAAGCAGGTTTCCTTGGCCATTGCCACGAACGCCGCGAGATAGGGTGTGTGGGCATCGTCGCTGCGCACCGCCGCGGACAGATTCGGCCACACGCCCTCCTCGCCCAGGGAGCGCGCCACGACGTAGCTGCGCTTGGCGTATTCGTGGAGCGCCCAGTTCGGCAGGCAGCACAGTCCGCGCCCGCTGGCCACCAGCTGCACCATCATGGTGGTGAGTTCGGCGGTGCGCACTTTGGCCGGCTGCACGCCGGCCGGGTCGAGAAAGCGCGTGAAGACGTCCAGGCGCGAACGCGCCACGGGATAGACGATCAGCGTCTCGGCGGCGAAGTCGGCCGGTTCGAGCCACTTCTTGGCCGCCAGCGGATGGCTCGGCGCCAGGGTCGCCTGGGCTTCGTAGCCGAACAGCGGCAGATACGTCAGCCCGGCGGCGTCGATGGGATCGGCGGTGACCACGAGATCGAGATCGCCCCGCAGCAGCGCCGGCAGCGGTTCGAAGTTGAAGCCGCCGGAGATGTCGAGCTCCACACCGGGCCACTGCTCGCGATAGGCGTTGATGGCCGGCAGCAGCCACTCGAAGCAGCTGTGGCACTCGATGGCCATGTGCAGCCGGCCGCTCGCGCCCTCGGCCATGCCGGCCAAGTCCGAAGAGGCGGCCTGCACCAGCGGCAGCACTTCGTCCGCCAGCCGCAGCAGCCGTTCGCCGGCGGCGGTGAACCGCGCCGGCCGCGTCTTGCGGAAGAAGAGCGGGCAGCCGAGACGGTCTTCGATGTCCTTGAGCTGATGCGACAGCGCCGATTGGGTGACCGAGACGCGCTCCGCCGCCTCGACGAGGCTGCCGGTGCTGCGCAACGCGACCAGCGTGCGCAAATGCCGCAAATCGACTTGATACACAAGACTCCCCTACATGAGGCTGCCTAATGGCCAGATCACTTTTCCATGCGCCCGACTCATGCATTGTCGCGTTTTCGCGGTTTGGGCGTCAATGTCCTACGGCACGACGCGGCATTGTCCTACGCCGACGCACTGCAAAGGCGCACAGAACGCCGGCGCGACTCGTGGTTTGCTCACCGCCTCAAAGCAACCCGACCCCGAGGCCATGAAGCAGACTGGGCAAAACCGACCCCCGCAGCACGAGCTGCTGGCCGTGACCATCGACGGCCTCGGCGCGCTGCGCGCCGCCTACATGCCGTTCGTCCTGCGCGGCGGCCTGTTCATCCCGACCAACGACCGCTACCTGCTCGGCCAGCAGGTCTTCGTGCTGCTGCGCCTGCCCGACGCCACGGAAAGCGTGCCGCTCGCCGGCACGGTGGTGTGGACCACGCCATCGGGGACGACGCGCGGCAGCGCCTGGGCCAGCGGCGCGGCCGGCATCGGCGTGCAGTTCGGCGACGGCAACGAGAGCTTGAAGCGCCGCATCGAGGCCTGCCTCGCCGACTCGACCGCCGTCGGCGCGGAAGGCGGCCGGGCCTTGTAGTAGCGCCGACGGACGCCGCCAAAGCGTTGGGTTCTGCCACTTGGCGCGTGGCGGAGACATGGCTGCGGCGGCGATAGTGTTAGAATGACCGCCGTGTCCCTCTCTCGCCCGCCCCTTTCGTCTGCTCGCCCGCCTTCTTCCACGCGAGGGGGCGTCTCGCCAGCGAGCGGTTGCCCCTCGTGCGCCCCGCATGGCCGGGGCGCGGTCGCATTGGAAAACGCGAGGGAGAAGTAGCGATGCGCGGCGCTGTTGTCAGCGGGTTTCGCACCGGGGTGGTGCGCGAACGTTCGTCGATCAAGCATCTGCGGCATTTGCGGCGGCTGTTTCCGTACGTGCGGCGCTACGGGTGGGTGCTGCTGCTGGCCGTCGTCGGGCTGCTGCTCACGCGCCTTGCGATGTCCGTGGTGCCGCTGCTCATGCGCACGGCGATCGACAGCCTGGCGGACGTGGACATTCCGCCCAACTATGCGCTGCCGGCGCTGGCGATCCTCGGCATCGTCGCGCTGCAGGCGGTGCTCTACATCGCCTCCCGGCGGGCGCTGCGGCGGGTCTCCATCGCCGTCACCTACGACCTCCGCAAGCGCTTCTTCAATCACGTGCAGTACCAGGGGCCCACGTTCTTCAACCGCTTCAACACCGGCGATCTGATGTCGCGGGCAGTCAACGACGTGCGCATGGTGCGCATGGCGGTGTCCTTCGGCTGGGTGCAGATCGCCACCGTGGGCTTCAGCCTGGTGACGGCGCTCTTCTTCATGATCTACATGTCGCCGCTGTTGACGGCGTGGGTGGTGCTGCCGCTGCCCTTCGTGGCGGGCGTCGGCTTCGTGATGGCGCGCGGCATGTATCCCTACTTCCGCGAACGGCAGGAGGCGCTCGCCAACGTCACTTCCTTCACCCAGGAGAACCTCAACGGCATCCGCACCATCCAGGCGATGGCGCAGGAAGACCACGAGATCGAGCGTTTCCGAACCGCCAGCACGGTGTACGCGCAGAAGTTCTACCGCGCCACGCGCTACCAGCAGTTCATGGACGTGGCGATGGGCTCGCTGACCACCATCGGGCCGATCATCATTCTCGTCTACGGCGGCGCGATGGTGCTCTCGGGCGAACTCTCCATCGGCACGTGGACGGCCTTCACAACCTATCTGACGATGCTCACTCATTCGGTCGCGCAGATCGGCTGGGCGCTGGCGATGTTCGTGGGCGCCGCCGCCGGCGCGGAACGCCTCTACGAGATTCTGGACTACCCGCCGGAAGTCGAAGACGCGGCGCATGCGACGCCCGCCGCGCAGCCCGTCAAGGGGCGGCTCGAGTTCCGCGGCTTCACGTATCGGCATCCCGGCGCGCCGCGACCAACCATCCAAGGCATCGACATCGACGTCGCCCCCGGCGAGACGGTGGCGCTGCTCGGCCGCGTCGGCGCCGGCAAGTCGACGCTGCTGAAGGCCGCGGTGCGCTTGCTGGACACGCCCCGCGGCACCGTCTTCCTCGACGGCCAGGACATCTGCGACCTCCCGCTCACGCAGTTGCGGGCGTTGGTGACGCTGGTGCCCCAGGACCCGTTCCTGTTCTCCGCCACGCTGCGCGAGAACCTCACCTACGACGAGCCGGCGCGGGGCGACGCGGCGATCTGGGATGCGGTCAACGCCGCCGGCCTGGAGCAGACGGTGCGCGAGGATCTGGCCAACGGCCTCGCCACGGTGGTGGGCGAACGCGGCATCACCCTCTCCGGCGGGCAGAAGCAGCGCGCCACGCTGGCGCGGGGCCTCATCCGCGACGCCAAGGTGCTGCTGCTCGACGACTGCTTCTCCAGTGTCGACACCGAGACCGAGGAGAACATCCTAAGCGGCCTGCAGCGGCTGCGCGGGGACAAGACGACGCTGCTGATTTCGCACCGCGTCTCCACCGCCCGCCACGCCGACCGCATCTACGTCGTGGAGAACGGGCGCCTGCTGGAATCCGGCAGCCACGAGCAGCTGCTGGCGATGAACGGCTACTACGCGGAGCTGGAGGCAGTGCAGAGCAATCAGGAGCGCGACCGCACGCGGCGCAGCGCCCTGCTGCACGATCTCGAAGCCGACGCCGAACCGCTGGCCGCGGCCCAGGGCGAACGATGAGCGACGCCGCGCAGAGCGCCTCGCCGGCGCGCAACTACTCGGCCTTCGACGCCGAGCTGACGCATCAGGCGCTCAATCTGCGGCTGTTCCTGCGCATGCTCAAGTGGACCAAGCCCTACCGCATCACGTTGATCGCCAGCGCCGTGCTGATCATCCTCGGCGTGGGTCTCTCGTCGCTGATGCCGGTGTTCCACTACCGCGTGGTGGTGGACGAGGTGCTGGTGCCGAATCCCGCGGCGAGCGACATGCCGAGCTTCTACTTGGCGGAACTGCTGTATTGGTCGGCCGGGTGGATCGACGCTTGGTTCACGGTGGAGTGGCCGCTGCTGGCTGGCGCGCTGGTCATCTACGCCGGCATGTTCGCGGTGCAGATGATCCTCGGCCTAGCGCAGCAGCTTCTGCTCACCAGCGGCGCCTTGAAGACGCTGCGCGACCTGCGCATCGACCTGTTCGCGTCCTTGGAACGCAAGCCGGCGTCGTTCTACGACCATGTGGCGGTGGGGCGCGTGATGACCCGCGTCACCAACGACGTCGAGAATCTCTTCGACCTGCTCGTCGGCTTCGTCGGACGCGCCGGGGTGCTCATCCAGTTCTTCGCCGCGGCGGCCATCATGCTCGCCTTGAGCGTCCACTTGACCGCCATCGGCCTGGCCATGATTCCCGTGGCGGCGGTGGCGACCTTCTACTTCCGGCGCGCCATGCGGCGCATCTTCCGGCTCATCCGCGATTCCGTCTCGGCGCTCAACCAGTACATGCAGGAAGACCTGATCGGCATCGAGGTGGTGCAGATCTCCGGGCGCGAGGCGATGAACCAGGAGCAGTACGGCGCGCTGAACCGCGACAACCGGCGCCAGGAGTTCCGCGCCATCAACTACGAGGTGGTGTTCGAGACCTTCAACATGAGCCTCGCCACCGTCGCCACCGTGTGCGTGCTGTGGTTCGGCGGCGGGCAGGTGGTGCAGGAGTCCATCAGCCTCGGCGTGATGCTCACCTTCACGCAGTACATCAACATGATGGTGAATCCGATCGAGTCCATGGGCCGCTTCTTCAACCTGCTGTTCCGTTCGATGGCCTCCGGCGAGCGCATCTTCCAGGCCCTCGACTGGGACGAACGGCTGCACGAACCGGAGCAGCCCCTCGCGCTGCCGGAGCGGCTGCGCGGGGAGGTCGAGTTCCGCGGCGTGTCCTTCGCCTATGCGGCAGCGGCCAGCAAGGACGACCTGGTGCTCAAGGACGTCTCGTTCCGCATCCCGCCGGGCGGCAAGCTGGCGATCGTCGGCCCCACCGGCTCCGGCAAGAGCACCATCATCCGCCTGCTGGCGCGTTTCTACGACTTCGGCGACGGCATGGTGTTCGTGGACGGCATGGACGTGAACCAGATCGCCAGCCAGGAACTGCGGCGGCGCATCGGCGTGGTGCTGCAGGACTTCCACATCTTCTCCGGCACGGTGCTGGAGAACATCTCGCTCAACAACCCCGAGATCAGCCGCGAACGGGCGCTTTGGGCGGCGCGCATGGTGAATGCGGACGCCTTCATCCGCAATCTGCCGGCCGGCTACGACACGGAACTCGCCGAGCGCGGCCACAACCTTTCCCAAGGGCAGCAGCAGTTGCTGGCCTTCGCCCGGGTGCTGGCGTCGGATCCGGAGATTCTCGTGCTCGACGAAGCCACGTCGTCAATCGACACCGGCACCGAGCTGGTCATTCAGGACGCGCTGCGCAAGCTCACCGAGGGGCGCACGTCGATCATCATCGCCCATCGGCTGCAGACCATTCAGGAGTGCGACCGGGTGCTCGTGCTGCACCACGGCGTCGTCAAGGAACTCGGCACCCACGAAGAACTGCTCGCCCTGCGCGGCATCTACCACACGCTGCATGAACTGCAGTTCCAGGACAGCCAGACGGCCTCGGAGCTCGCCAAGGGCAAGGGCAGGGAACAGCCGCGCTGGACACCGCCGCAGGAGGACGAGGACGGCTTCGAGCACGACCCCACGGCGACGAGCCCGGGGCCGCGCCTCGCATGAGCTTCAGCTCGAACGGCGGGTAGGCGAAACGACCTGCTCCCGTCGCGGACGCCTGGCTACCACTGCCAGCTGAACATCAGCCAGACCTTCGAGGTGTCGGTGGCCAGTTCGTCCGCCGAATAGCGCGCCCACTTGAACGTGAGGCCCAGGGTGTCGCTGAGCTGGCGCGCCACGGAGACGCCGATTTCGCTGCCGTAGTCCGCGTCTCCTTCGTGGGCGCTGAAGGTGTGGAACGCGCCCGTCACGGTGGCGTCCATGACCTTGCCGGACACCGTGAACCAGGCATCGCGCACCCCCGCCGCCGGCGTGCCGAGGAACTTGTCGGTCCAGCCTTGCCACTTGTGCAGCGTCGCCAGCGGCGTGCGGAAGCCAGCGGTGCCGCCGTCGCTGCCGAGCACGTCGTAGCCGGCGGTGACCGTCGCCATGCCGAGGTCGAAGGCGCCTTGTATCGAATAGAACATGGCGTCGTAGGAGACCGGGTTGTCCGCGTAATCGGACTGTCGCGCCAAGGCCGCGGTGACGGCCAGGCGGTCGAACTTGCCGTTGTAGTCCACGCCGAAGGTGGCGTTGGCGTTGCCGGGGCCGTTGTCGTTCTGCAAGTCGATGAGATAGCCGAAGCCGCCCAGGGCATGGCCTTCGGCGGGCGTGAACTCCAGGCGCGCCGCATGGGTGTTGCCGTGCCAGTCGCTCGGCTGCACGCCGCCCTTGGGGCCGAAGATGCGGTTCACGTTGTGGATGTAGCTGTAGTCGAAGCTGGCGCGCTCGGTCTTGCGCTGAATGCGCAAGGCGTCGTAGGTCTGCTCGTTGTGCCGCCACGCCACGCCGCCGAGGAAGCGCTGGCGGCCGTGGTTGATGCGCTGTCGGCCGGCGGTGACCGTGAAGCCGTCGTTGTCGTAGCGCAGATGCGCCTGGTTGAGATCGAATCCCTGCGGATCGGCGACGATCGGATACTCGGTTCGCCCGTTGACCAAGGAGTTGAAGTCCTCGATGCCCAGTATCAGGGCGTAGTCCGCTTCGAGGCCGATGCTCAGGCGTCCGTTCTTGGCCGACGTGAAGGTGAGCCGCGCCTTGCCGGTGGATGCGGTGGCGTTTTCGTCCACGCCGTCCTGATCGACGGTTTCCAAGCGGTAGCGAAAGGCGAAGTCCGTCTCGCCGTCGGCGATCGCCTGGCGCCAGTCGGCGACGGTCGGCGATGCGCCGACCGCCAAGGCGAAACAGGCTAGCGTGGCAGTGGCTCTTCTGTTCATGTGCGGTCCTTGGCTGTTCCTCGTCGGACGCGAAGGCACGTCGTCGCGTCGGCAGGCATTATAGCCTCTCATTATAATCGTGGTCGCTTCGCGCCATGGGCATGGGGGAATCCAAATTGACGGGCGCACTGTCCGCAATCCGCGTCCTCGACCTCACGGACGAACGCGGCATCTACGGCGCCAAGCTCTTGGCGGATCTCGGCGCGGACGTGGTGCGCCCGGAGCCGCCCGACGGCGACCCGCTGCGGCGGCGCGGGCCGCATCTCGACGGGGCGCAAGACGACATGCACCACCGCGGTGCGTCGTTGTGGCATGCCTTCTTCGCCAGCAGCCGCGGCATGGTCGCGCTCGATCCGCGCACGGCGGACGGCAAGGCGCGGCTGGCGGACTTGGTGGCCGAGGCGGACGTGGTGCTCGCCTGCGCCGGCGGCTTTGCCGTGGAGGCCGCCGACCTGGCGGCCGCGCAGCGCCGGCGTCCGCAGCTGGTGGTGGTCGAAGCGTCGTCGTTCGGCGCGGACGGGCCGTGGCGGGATTTCCTGGCGCCGGATCTCGTCGCCGGCGCGCTTGGCGGCGCCGTCGCCACCACCGGCGATGCGGACACGCCGCCGCTGAAGACCTTCGGCGAGTTGAACTTCGTCCTTTCCGGCGCCTACGCGGCCATCGCCGTGCTCGCCGCCCTCCATCGCCAGCGGCGCACGGGGATCGGCGACCACGGCACGGTCTCCGTCCACGAGAGCATCGCCTCGTGCCTGGAGCACGTGCTCATGTGGGTGGTCTACCAGGACAAGCTGCCGAATGCCGCCGGCCCGGTGCTGGAGCGGCGCGGCAGCCGCCACTGGTCGAACGCCTACGAGGTGATGGCGGCCAAGGGCGGCAGCATCATGGTGACGCCGACGCCGAGCTTCGACAATCAGCTGGTCTGGCTCGTCGAGCAGGAGGCGCAGCAGGATCTGCTCGACCCGAAGTACCAGGAACCGGCCAATCGCCGGGCCTACATCGACCGCTTCATGCAGACGCTGCGCGACTGGGTGGCGACGCGCGACGTCGAGCAGCTCTTCTTCGAGGCACAGGAGCGCCACTCGCCCTACGGCTGGGTGCTGCCGGTGGACAAGGTGGCCGGGAATCCGCAGCTGGAAGCGCGCGGCTGGTGGCAGACGTACCGCTTCGGCGACGTCGCCGTGCGCGGCCCCGGCGCGCCCTACCGATTCAGCGACACGCCGTGGCAGGCCGGCCCGGCGCGCGCGGCGGAGGGATTCGCCCCGCGTCAGAATGACGCGCTGCGTCAGCAGGACGCGCTGCGTGAGGATGACGCGCCGCGCACGAGCGGCGCGCAGCCGTCGTCGCCGGCTGGCGCCCAAGACGCTCCCGCGCAAGGAGGAGACGCACGGCCGCTGGCCGGTCTGCGCATCCTGGACTTCACCCATGTGCTGGCCGGGCCCTTCGCCACGCGCATCCTGGCCGATCTCGGCGCCGACGTGGTGAAGGTGAACTCCGCCACCCGCGCCGGGCCGAACGCGCCGGACGGCATCTACTACGCGATGTGGAACCGCAACAAGCGGGCGCTGGCGCTGGACATGGCGCGCGCCGAGAGCCGCGCCCTGTGCAAGCGGCTGTGCATCGCCGCGGATGTGGTGATCGACAACTTCTCGGTCGGCGTGCTCAAGCGCTGGGGCGTCGGCTTCGACGACGTGCGCGCGGACAATCCGAAGGCCATCTACGTGCAGATGTCCGGCATGGGAGACAGCGGCCCGTGGTCGAAGTTCGTCACCTACGCGCCGACCATCCACGCGCTGGCCGGCCTCACTCACTTGACGAGCGTGCCCGGCCGCCAGGACATCGGCATCGGCTTTTCCTACAACGACCACTGCGCCGGTCTGCACGGCGCGGTGGCCATTCTGGCCGCCCTCGAAGCGCGCCGCCGCAGCGGCCGCGGCCAGCGCATCGACCTGTCGCAGTTCGAGGTGGGCGTGAACCTCGCCGGGCCCAGCTTGCTGCGCTATTTCGCCAGCGGCCATGCCGACGGCCCGTGCGGCAATCGCCTGCCCCACGACTGCGCGGCGCCGCACGGCTGCTATCCGTGCCAGCGCGGTTCTTTCATGCGAGGGGCAAGCCCCTCGCGCTCCCCAGCTGAGGGCTCTTTCATGCGAGGGGCGAGCCCCTCGCGCTCCCCAGCTGAGGGCTCCGATACGACCGCCGACGAACGCTGGGTAGCCATCGCCTGCATGACGGATGCGCAATGGCAGGCGCTCAAGCAGGTCATGGGCGAGCCGGCTTGGGCGGCGGACGAAGCATTGGCAACGGCGCAAGGGCGGGCGTCGTCGCCCATCCTCGACGAGCGCATCGCCGAGTGGACGCGCGGCCTTGCGGCGGAAGACGTGATGCGGCGCTGCCAAGCGAGCGGCGTGCCGGCCGGGGTGGTGCAGACCGGCCTCGACCTCGTCGAACGCGATCCGCAACTGCGCCACCGGGATTTCGTGCTGCGCATCGACGAAGAGCACCCGGTGCTCGGCGCCACCTACGCCGACCGCCTGCCCATCCGCTTCAAGGACGCGCCCGACGCGGCGTATCGAAGAACGCGGCGGGTCGGCGAAGACAACGCCGCGGTGCTCGGCGATTGGCTCGGCATGTCGGCCGAGGACGTCGCGCGCGGCGAAGCCCAGGGCTATTTGGCGTAGCGCCGCGGACGCTGTCGGTGCGGGCGCGGATCCAGCTCGGCGCGCGGCCACAGATCGAGCACCAGACGCTTGCCCAGCTGCGCCAAGGCCGCTTCGACGGCGTCGACGTGCGAACGGTGGTCCGGATCCACCAGCCGGCGCACGCTGCCTTCCACCACGTCGAGACGTCTCGCAAGCTGGACGTTGCTGACGTTCTGGTCGCGCATCGTCTGGTACAGCGCCAGCTTGGCCGCGAGGAGCAGCGGCGGCGCCACCAACTCGGGTTGCCGTCCCTTGCGGGGCATGGGCACGTCCTCGCGCTCGCGCACCGTTTCGCGCAGCACCTCGACAAGCAGGCGCTTGGCTTCCTGGTGCGCTTGGCGGGCGCTCGGCGCGAGGACCGTCGTGCCGTCGACCTCGCGGAACGACGCCTCCACGGCGTCTCCGACCGGCCTCACATGCATGGCGTAGGCAATTCGCATGGGGGAAGTGTGCGCCCCACGCCGCTCGCAAATCTTGCGCCATCGTCCATGCGGCACGTAGCAGATTTCGGAAAAACGTGTGCGATATTTCCTACACGGTTTCCTACACGTCGACTTCGCCGAACACTTCCGCGTCATGCTCGCCGAGCTTCGGGGCGCGGCGGGAGATCCCCCAAGGGCTGGCTTCGAATGCATAGGGCGCGCCCGGATAGATGAACTCGCGCTCGCCGTGGCGCACCGGCACCTGGAAGCCGCGCGCCTTGAAGTGGGCATCCTCGAAGGCTTCCTCGGGCGCGTTGACGACGCCTACGGCCAGCCCGGCGCGCTGGCAGCCGATGAAGAAATCCTGCGCCGAGACGGTGGAGGCGATGAGCTTGAGCGCTTCCCGGCCAGCCCCGAATACGGCGGTGATCTCGTCGTCCGTGCCGATCTTGGCCAGATCGAAAGGGCCCTGCCAGTTCGCCCCCAGCTCCAGAAACACCGCCTCCGGCAGCCGCTCGGCCAAGCCGAGCTCCTTGAGCCAGCGGTCGAGGGCGGCGAACTCCGACGGCTTGCGCGGCGGCACGCCGGTGTTGGCGTAGCGCCCATCGGCGCAGCGCTGCTGCGTCTCCCCCGAGGGCGACACCGAGGCGTGGCGCCCTGTCTGCCGCTGCACCGTGCGCTCGGCGACGAGCCAGGAATAGGTCGCCGCTTCGGTGGTGACGTTCGAGGCCGCCGTCATGCTCACGTCGATGAACTGGCCTTCGCCGGACACGCCGCGATGCAGCAGCGCCGTCAGCGCCGACATCACGGCGAAGTGGCTCGCCGTGTGGTAGCCCTGCTGCGGCCCGCGGATGGGCGGCAGCGCGTGATCGTCGTAGCCGCAGCTCCACGGCGGGCCGGAAGCGGCCATGATGGTGAGGTCGGTCTGCGGCAGGTCGCTCTGCGGATCGGTGCGCCCGTAGGGGGTGACCGCGACGTGAACGAGGTCGGGCCGCGCGGAGACGAGATCGGCGTAGTCGATGCCGAGCGCGCCTAGGCGCTGGCGGGGCTCCGCTTCGAGCAGCACGTCCGCGGTGGCGATCAGCCCGCGGAACCGCCGCCGGCCTGCGTCGGCGTCCAAGTCCAGCACGACGCCGCGCTTGCTGGTGTGGTAGTGCCACCAGTAAAGGCTGCGGTCTTCCCCCGGCTGGTCGTCGAGAAACGGCGGATAGCGGCGCGACGGATCGCCGCCCGGCGGCTCGACGAGAATCACGTCGGCGCCCATGTCGCCGAGCAGCTTGCCGGCGAAGGCGATGGGCGCGGCGGCGAGTTCCACCACGCGCAGGCCGTGCAGCGCCGTCAAATCACGCCCTCCTCGCGCAGCTCGGCCACTTCGTCCGCCGCGAAGCCGAGCAAGCCGGTGAGCACTTCCTCGTTGTGCTCGCCGAGGCATGGGCCGCCCCGGGTCAGTCGCCAATCGGTCTTCGAGAAATGCACCGGCTGGCCGTCCACGCGCACGTCGCCCATCTTGGCGTGGGGCACCGTCGGCCAAAGGCCGAAGCGGCCGGTGCTTGGGTCTTCGTCGATGCGCTCGGCCGGCTTCGCCACCGCGGCGACCGGCACGCCGGCGTCGCGCAGCATGGTCTCGACGTCGCGTTTGCCACGATGCGCCGTCCAAGCGCCGAGCGCCGCATCCAGCTCGTCCTGCGCCGCCATGCGCCCGCGCAAGTCGGCGAAGCTATCGCCACTGCACCAGTCCTCGTCGATCGCGCCGCCCAGCGCCCGCCAATCGGCGTCGTCGCGGCACGCGATGGCCACCCATTCGTCGTCCCCGGCGCAGGGATAGATGCCGTGCGGCGCCATCGGCGGCCACTGCGAGCGGTTGGAATGGGGCTGGCCCGGGCGGCGCGTCGGGCGTCCATTGACGGTCCAGTCCAGCAGTGCCGGGCCGTGCAGGGTGAGCGCGGATTCCGTGCAGGCCAAGTCGACCCACTGCCCTTCGCCAGTGCGCTGGCGATGCAGCAGCGCCAGCAGGATGGCGATGGCCATGTAGTAGGCGCCGGTGTGGTCCATGAACGAATAGCCCCAGCCGGCCGGCTCGCGGTCCGGCAGGCCATTCGTGAACGTGAGGCCGGAGACCGCCTGCACGATCGGCCCCCAGGTCTTGAAGTCGCTGTAGGGCCCACGGTGGCCGAAGCCGCAGTTGGAGACGTAGACGATGTCCGGCTTGATCTCGCGCAGCCGCTCGTAGCCAAAGCCCCAGCGCTCGAGCACGCCCTTGGCGAAGTTCTCGCTCACCACGTCGGAGACGGCCACCAGCCGTTCCAGGATGTCCTTGCCCTTCTCGGTGCGCAGATTGAGGGTGATGCCGTACTTGCCGGCGTTGTGGTTGTTGAAGGCGCCGCCCATGTCGATGCCGCGCCGCTCGTCGACGAAGGGCGGCGTTCCGCGCAGGATGTCCCAGCGCCCTTCGCGCACCGGGTCCTCGATGCGGATGACCTCGGCGCCGAAGGCCGCGAGCCAGCGCGTCGCGCCGGCGCCGGCCAGCTGGCCGGTGAAGTCGCAGATTCGGAACGCCCCGAGCGCCGGCGTCATCTTGGCCCCTTGGCCGGAGGATGGGCGCTGCGGATGCCCTCTCAAGCGTTCCGAAAGACGGCCATCAGGCGCGTTTCGATGCTGCGTCTCGGCGGCGCGTCCTGCGGCGAACCGGGGTCGTCGAAGGACGTGTGCGGACACGCCCCGCCGCGGCGCCGGGTATCGAGTTGCTTGAAGAACAGCACCTCGTCGGTGTCCATCCGTGAGACGTAGTAGAAGCGGTGCGCCGGATTGTGCGCCGGCATCGACGACTTGCTCTGCATCGCCGGCTCGTCCCCCGGCGGGCGCGCCTTGCCGGAATAGCCCGTGTACTGGTAGTCCACGATGTCGTTGAAGGCCAAGGACGCGGCATCGACAAGCGCCAGCGGATTCCGCTGCACCGCATGGTCGAAGGGCTGCCAGGCGTTGTACCAGGCGAACTCGGCGTCGGCGTAGTCGGCGGCGTCGAGGCCGCGCCGTTCGACGATGCGCAGCGCCGCCTGCCGAGCGCCGTCGAGGCTGTAGTCGCAATGCAGAAAGCGCGCGTAGGCGCGATTGAAGTCGGCGGTGTCCTCGGTGCGCACCAGATGCTGGGTGATGAACACGTCGTGTGCGCCGGTCGCGCGTTTCGTCAGCGCTTCGATTTCCGGGTAGTAGGTGCGCCGCACTTCGTTCTCGTCGTGGAAGTCGCGCACCTCGGAAGCGAGGCCGAGCAGCGTGAAGCCGTTGACGTCCAAGTCGATCTCCCCCGCCACGAGCCGCGGCCGGGCATCGTGGATCAGCACCTTGTGCTTGCTGGTGTTGGCGCGCCGGCTCTCGCGGTCGCCGATCTGCGGAATGTCCTCGCGCTCGCGCCACTCTTCGTTCAAGTACCGCACTTCGGCCTGCACTGGCATGGTCGCCTCCAGTTTGCTCTGCTCTCCTTGGCGCCGAGTATAGGCCGTTCGGTCTGCTCTTACCCGCGCCGTTGCGCGGGCAAGTCAACGGTTGCGGCATCAACTTTGGTTTCGAGCGTGGTGAGGCGGTTCTCAACCACGATCTGCCGTTCGTTGTGGTTGCGTTCGTAATCCTGCAAGTCGACACGCATGGTGTCGATGCTCTCCTCTACGTTGCCGATGCTCGCTTCCACGTTGTCGATGCGCTTACTCAAACGGCCTTCGGCAGCATGGATGTCGTTTCTCACAAAGGCCACGCCACCAAGAACAGTGCCGACGACGGTAGCTAATGCGACAAGCCCGGCGGCGACTGCACCCCAAGGCAATTCCGGCATCTTCACGATGGTTGCTCCACGCTGTTGTCATTTTATGCGCCGCTATAGCGCACAATTGCAACAACCCTGGCGACAGCCTCGCGGCGGAACTACTGACTGGCGGCGGAGGGCGTCAATGTCGTGCGCCAGCCCCGCCAGCGTCCGGCCGGGCGCGGCGAGACTTCCACGGCGAAGCGCAGGGTCGCGGCAGACGCTGCACCGCCTGCCGGCGATGGTCGTCGCGCCAAGCCTTTGCCGTTGGAGCTACGCGGTCACCGTCAGGCCCGTCGCGGTCACTTCGCCGACGACTGCAGCGCCGTAGCCCAGCCGCCGGAGTTCGCCAACGCAGCTTGAAGCTGCCGCAGCGGGGACGCCGGCGAGCAGGCCGCCGGAAGTTTGCGGGTCGGCGAGGATGCGCACGGTCGGCGCGTCCGGACGGGCCTTGCGGATCACGAAGTCGTCGAGGGCCTGTTCGTTGTTGCGCTGCAGGGAGCTGACGATGCCGCTGGCCATGAGGTCGGCGGCACCCGGCAGTTGCGGCAGCGGCCCGTTCAAGACGGCGCCGACGTTCGAGGCGCGGGTCATCTCGGTGAGGTGACCGGCCAATCCGAATCCCGACACGTCCGTGCAGCCGCCGACGCCGTAGTCGCGCAGCACGCCCACGGCGCTCGCATTGGACGTGTCCATGCTGGCGATTGCGGCCACCACGTCTCTGGCGCGGGCCTTGCCGCGCATGGCGCCGGCCAGCACGGTACCGGTGCCGAGGGGCTTGGTGAGGACGAGCTTCTCGCCGGCGCGCAAGCCGCCCTTCGCAAGCACCTCGCCGCCGAGGCCGCCGAAGACCGTGAACGCAATGCCGAGGTCCGCGCCCTCAGCGGAGTGGCCGCCCACCAGATCGACGCCGTGCTCGCGGAAGACCGCCAAGGCGCCGGCCATCATCTGGAACAGGTCCTCTTCCATCATCGCGTCCGCCATCAGGGGAACGGTGGCAAGCGCGAGCGCGAAGCGCGCATCGGCGCCCATCGCGAAGAGGTCGTTCAGCGCGTGGTGGGCGCTGATGCGGCCAAACCGATAGGCGTCGCCGATCATGGTGCGAAAGCCGTCGCAGCTGACGGCGACCTGGCCGCCCGCGAGCGAGACCAGCGCGGCGTCGTCGCCGATGCCGCGCACGGTGGCGGCGGACGTTTCGATGGCAAGGCGGTCGAGGGTGCGCCGCAGGATGTCCGCGCCGAGCTTCGCGCCGCATCCGCCGCAGCGCATGGCCGGCTGCCCTTCCCCGCTCCCGTCCTGCGCCAGCTGGTCGACCGGCTCGGCGTCCATGGCCGGAAGGTCGTTGAACTTGCGCATGAAGCGCAGGTCGATCCAGCGCTTCCAGCGCCATACCCAGGCGCCGGCGGCGGTCAGTCGGCCGCGGTTGGCAACCGCTTCGCCGTTCCCCAGCCCGATGATGGCCATGGCGCGGCGCTGCGGCTTGAAGGAGCGCATCCGGCCGCCGAGCGCGGCGGCGCGGAGATTCCGCGCCAATGTCGCGCCTTGGCGCACGGCATAGACGCCGGACTTCGGGCGCGGCTGGCCGACGATTGCCGCCACGTCGCCAGCAGCGAACACGCCACGGTGGGAAGTCGATTGCAGGGTGCCGTCCACGGCCACGAAGCCGTCGGCGTCGGTGGCGAGACCGCTTGCCGCCGCCCAGGACGGCGCCGCCACGCCGGTGGCGAGAAGCACATGGTCCGTGCGCACGGTGCGCCCGTCTTCGGCCAAGATTTGGCCATCCTCCACCTTCGCAGCACGGAAACCCGTCAACGTCTCGATTCCCCGCCCCCGCAGCGCCTTCAGCGCGCGCCGCCGGGCAGCCGCGGAAAAGCCGTCGAGAATGCGCTCCCCGGCGTCCACCAAGGTGCATTGGATGCCCTCGCCCGCTGCAATCGCCAAGGCCAGTTCGACGCCGCCGGCGCCAGCGCCGACGATGGTCGCATGGCGGATGCCCCCAGCCAGGAGTTCCCGCCACTTGGGAAGGAACGCGCCAATGGGCTTGACCGGCGTCGCGAAAGCAGAAGCCGCGCCGCTCTCCGGCATGCCGCCAGTGTTGATGGAGAGCACGTCGTAGCGCAGCGGCGGCCTGTCGTCGAAGGTCAGGCACTGATTGGCCAAGTCCAAGCCGGTGGCTTCGGCGGCGACGAAGCGCGCATCGGCGAACGCCGCCAGCCGCGCCAAGTCGATGTGGACGTCGTCGTACTCGTAGATGCCGGCGACGAACCCAGGCAGCATGCCGCTGTAGGGCGAGTGCGGTTCGCGGGCGACGATGGCGAGCCGCGCACCCGCCGCCGGCCGCATCCCGAAGCGCTTGAGCACCTGCACATGGGCGTGGCCGCCGCCGAGCAGCACGATGTCGCGGATGGGCACCGCAGCCAGCGTCGCGCTCTTCACGCTTCAAGCACCGGCCGGCCAGATTCCTCTCCGGCATCGACCACGGCGTCCATGAAGTCCAGATTGACGCCGTTCGTCACCGTGCCTGGGTGCCGCAGATCCCGGGCGCGCACGACCGCGCCGCTGCCGAAGCGGCCGACCAGCGCATCGACCGTGGTTTCCAGCCGATGCCACGAGGCGTCCTCGAAGAGGTCGAGCTGCCAAGGCGTCTCGCGCTGCGCCAAGTCGTACACCGCCATGCCGACGAGCCGGAACGGGCCCGGATGGTCGAACTGCCCCAGCAGATGCTTCGCCGCCGCCAGGAACTCGCTGCCGAGGCGCGCCGGCCGGCGTAGACGGGTCTGTCGCGTGAGCATCCGAAAACCGCTGGTCTTCAAGCGCACGCGCACGCCCCGAGCGACGCAGCCTTTGGCGCGAACGCGACGCCCGATGCGCTCGGCGGCGCGGCGCAGGTGGCGCTCGATTTCCCTTCGCGCCGAGATGTCCGCCGTCAAGGTGCGATCCGAACCGATGCTCCCGGCTTGCCGCCGACGACGCACCGGGCGCGGGTCCCAACCATTGGCCAGCGCGTGGAAGCGCACGCCCAAGCCGCCCAAGTGTTGTTCGAGCAGCGCGGATTCCGCGGCGGCGACGTCGCCGATCGTGCGCAAGCCGAGGGCGGCCAAGCGTGGGACCGTCTTCGGCCCGGCGCCCCAGAGCCTGGCGACGGGCAACGGGGCCAACCACGCCTTCGCGCGGTTCGGCGCAACCACGGTGAGACCGTTGGGCTTCTCGGCGGCGCTGGCCACTTTGGCGACGTGCTTGGTGGACGACACGCCCACCGAGATGGTCAGTCCGGTGGCGCGGCGGACGGCGTCCTTGATGCGGCGGCCCATCTCGACCGGCGGCCCGAACAGCCCCTCGGCGCCGGACATGTCGAGGAAGGCTTCGTCGAGGGAGAGCGCCTCCACCTTGGGCGAGAAATCCGCGAAGACGCGCATGACGCGCTCGGAAATCTCCAGGTAGCGTTCGAAGCGCGGCGGCACCGTGACGGCTTCGGGACAGCGGCGACGCGCCTGCGCAACGGGCATGGCGCTGCCGACGCCCCAGCGTCGCGCCTCGTAGCTCGCGGCCAGCACCACGCCGCGCCGGCTGCGCGGGCCGACCAGCACCGGCTTGCCGCGCAAGCGCGGGTCGTCCAACTGCTCGACAGCCGCGTAGAAGGCGTCCATGTCGGCATGCACGACGATTCGGGGCCAAGCGTCCACGCCTGCAAGCATACTGGATGAATTGGCAGTTCTCGACTCGGATCCGCGTGTCCTCGACGCGGCGGCGAAGCGAGAATGCGCCTCGCTCGGCGTCGGGGTCCTCGCGACTACTGGCGCCCAGCGCCGAAGAGGGCCAGCGTCGGCAGCAGATTAACGACGTCCTGCGCCGTCAAGGCGCCCTGGGTGCCGATGCCGCAGGTCCTGGCGTAGTCGCGGATGTCGGTGCCGCTCGCGCCGTCTGCGCCGCCGGCGACGAAGTTCGGCCGCCCTACCCGGGCCGGATCGACGAGCAGCTTGACGAGCGTCTCCTGCAGCCCTAGGCCCGGCACCACGAGCGGCTGCGTCGTTCCCTCGCGGACGGCGGCGTTGTTGTCTTCGCTAGCGCTCAGCCAATTGGCGAGCCGCTCTTGCGTCCAGCACTCGAACGCCGTCCCTGTGCCGGTTCCGGCGCGACAGATCTCCGTGCGGAACGCGCGGCTATCGCCGCTCCCGGAGACGCAGGAGAACACGTAGCGGCCTTTGTCCGCATAGCCGACGCGGCTGGTCCTCGCCGGGCCCGTCGCGTGGCGCGAGTAGACGCAAATGAGCGTGTCGCTGCCGTCGAGGGCGCAGCGCAAGTGCGGCGCCGCGGCATCGTCATGCGCCAAGGCGCCGCCAGCGAGTGCGGCGCACGCCACGCCGACCGCCCTAGCGCGTCTTCCAGCGTTTGCCACCACTTCCTCCTTGCGTCCCGGATTTGGGCTTGAGCTTAGGCAAAAGGTCTTGATCGCCGCAAGCGTCCGCTGGCGGTGGGCTGCGCGACATTTGGTGACAACGGATCGGGAGCCACACGATCGGCCTCAAGCTAGGCGTTGTGCGCCGGGTCGGCGGCGATTGAGAGCGCGGCGTCGTGCGGTGCGGACCCGCAGCCGCGCCGTTCGGGACGCATCGAGATCGTCGCCTGTGGTACGCGAAGGAGCACGCGCCCAAATGTCGCACACCCCGGCACGCCCTCTTGACAATCGTGATTTAGTAGGTAGATTGTCGCAATGAAAGGCACTTGATGCCGTCATGGATGATAAGCATGGCGTACGAGCCAATTGTGGCCGAGTCGGAGGTGAACGACGCTCTTGAACGTCTGGAGAGCATACTCGGAATTGAGGCACATGGGGTTAACGTACTCCACGATGAGCATGGGCTTTGGGTTCGGCGCGAGCGTTGGGGCAACGATCGAGAGGTCGTGAAGCTCGGCCTCATAGCCAGCTCGAAAAGCAAGTGTTCAATTGCTGTTCGGAGCGAAAATAAAGATGGTACGCCTTTCGACGTGGCTGGACTATTCGTCCAAGATCAGAAGGGAGTAAGGTATATCACGCACTCGGGACGGTTCGGTGCAAAACCCCACGGGGCGTTCCGAAACTACACGGGGCCAGACGGCTGGATCGATGTAGACGTCGAAGAGGACAAACGACCAAAACGTTACCTCGTCTCCGCAATCGACGGTGTCGATGAAACCCATGTCCGAACGAAAATCGGATCGTTCGTTCAAGTCGTAGATGAGTGCTTTGAACGACATAAGACACCCCGCGAAAGCAAAGGCCAGAGAAGCAAGGAAGGAGATCCCGCTGGACCGCAAGGTGCCATTGGAATGATCGATACTCCACTCAATACGATCCTCTACGGCCCTCCCGGCACAGGCAAGACGTACTTGACCGCACGACGTTGCGTGGAGATCTGCGACGGCGAGGCGCCGAAGGATGACGACAAGACCCGCGATCGCTACCAGCAACTTGTCGCCGACGAGCGGGTCGAGTTCATCACCTTCCACGAATCCTACGGCTACGAAGAATTCGTGGAGGGATTGCGTCCGGAGCCGAACGAAGGCGGCGACCCCGGTTTCCGATTGGAACCCGCGCGGGGCGTCCTCAAGGTCATCGCGGAACGTGCGAAGGAGCATCCCAAGAACGCCTACGTTCTCGTCATTGACGAGATCAACCGCGCCAACGTCTCCAAAGTGATGGGCGAGCTGATCACGCTGCTCGAAGAAGACAAGCGCGAGGGTGCGCTAAACGAGGTCGCCGTGACCCTGCCGCACTCCCGCGAGCAGTTCAAGCTGCCGAAGAAACTGCACGTTCTCGGCACCATGAACACTGCCGATCGCTCCATCGCGCTCATCGACACTGCGTTGCGACGCCGTTTTCGGTTCGAGGAGATGGCACCAGATCCGCAGCGGGTGGCGACGAAAGTCGAGGGCATCAATCTGCGGGACGTGCTGAAGGCGATCAACGAGCGGCTGGAGTACCTGCTCGACCGCGACCATCTCATCGGCCATGCGTGGCTGATGAAGGCGAGCACGAAGGCGAAAGTGGACGACGTCATGCGGCACAAGATCATCCCGCTGCTCGCCGAGTACTTCTACGACGACTGGCGGAGGGTCCAAGCGGTGCTGGGAGGCGAAGACGACTTCGTGAAGGGAGAGGAGCTTGACCAGCCGCCGGGCTTGGATGCGGACGAGGAGAAGCGCTTTCGCTGGACGGTGCAAGACCAGTTCACGCTGGAGGCGTACCAGCAACTCGTCGAGCCGAGGAAGCCAAGGGATCGGGGCCAGAACTCGCCGAACGACAGTGCCGACGACTAGGCGCGCAATGCGTGTGCTCGGGCCTGTCTGGGAGCCGGGTGGTCCTGCCCACCCCGAGCGGAAGAGCGAGATCGCTCTCGACAAACAACTTGCCGACCGGCTCTGCACCGCTGCCAAACGTGCAGCGAAGCGTCTCAAGCTCCCCGCCGAGGACGTGCTTGAACGAACCCTAGCCGGTGTCAAGGCCGGGAAAGTCGTAGGCATCGTTGCGCTGCCAGGCGCTACGCTCGAGATACTTCCCAAGATCGACGGCCCCGACGAGAAGGTTCGCGCGTCGCTTCTGCACATGCTGTGCGTGGCGTGGAACTTGCGTGTGGCGGACGGCGAACTCGCCAGCCTCGGTCGCCAGCGCAGCGATCTCTTGGAACTGCTCATCGGCCTGTTCGCCAATCGTCTGCTCGCCGCGGTGCGGCGGGGTCTGCCGCGTCGCTACGCGGGCAGGGAAGAGGACCGCCGGCTGCTGCGCGGCCGCCTGCGCATCGTGCGCCAGATTACCGCGCTCGCCGGCCGGCCGGACGTGCTGGCCTGCCGGTTCGACGAGCTCTCGGAAGACACGCCCCTGAACCGCGTGTTGAAGGCCGCGGTCGTCCGCCTCGCCCGCATCACGCGCTCCGCCGCCAACGCTCGGCTACTGGCGGAGCTCCGCGCTCGGCTTGAGCCCGTCGCGGACTCTTCCGATCCTCTCAAAGAGCCGGTGCGTCTCGATCGCACCAACACCGCCTACCACGATCTGCACCAGCTGGCGCGTCTGTTTCTGAGCGGCGACTGGCAGAACACCGCGAGCGGCAAGTCGCTGGGCTTCTCTCTGTTGTTCCCGATGTGGAAGCTGTTCGAGGAGTTCATCGGCCGTTCCCTCCGCCGCGTGCTTGCGGCGCCTTGGCGCGTGGACTTGCAGGATAGGGCCTACAGCGCGTTGCAGGATGAGAGAGGCAATAGTCTGTTCCAGCTGAAACCGGATGCCGTGATCCACGCGCCCAGCGGGCCGATCATCGTGCTGGATACCAAGTGGAAGGATCTCGTCCCAGACGATGGGACGCGAAAGTTCGGCGTCGACCAAGGCGACGTCTACCAAATGCTCGCCTACGCGCAAGCGTATGGTGTCGAAACGCTGGTGCTGCTGTATCCGTGGCTGGACGGGGTGGGAGATTTGGACAAAGGCGTGAATCGATGTTGGCGCATCGCCGGCACCGATCGCCAGCTGCACATTGCCGCGGTCGATGTCGGCGAACCGCGAAGCGTAGACCGCGCGTTGCGCGAGATCGTCGGGCTACCAAGTCCGGCGGAGCGGGCCAACGGGCCCGCCAGCACGTGGCCGCTTGAAGCGAGAAGGAACATAGGCTGAACGGGCTGCACGTTCGGCTGCTGAAGGAACTGGGCATGGGCTTCCTGCTGGACGCGAAGCGGCGACGACCAGGCGCTGTTCGAGTGGGTGGACGGAACTGGAGTCGGCGCTGTTGGCGCCGGGGGGTGGAGCGCTGGGAGACCACGGACGGCGCGGGGTGGAGCACCGCTTCCGGTGGTCGAACGAGGCACCGGACAGCGGTCTTCAACGACCGCTATGACGACTTCCGGCAACCGCTCGGCGAAAGCGCCTCCCCTCGGCGGCATGAGGGTCGGCCGCCACCAAATGCCGCACACCCCAGCCGGTGACGAACCCGTTCAGAGCATCAACACGCGAATCACCACCGCGCCCATCACGTCGCCGACTTCAGCGTCGCGGCGCGGCGAGTCCTTGTGGTTGTTGTGGCAGTCGACGCAGGCCTCGGCCACAGCGTAGTCCGGGTATACGGCGACGAAGTAGCGCTCGCCGTCCGACTCCTCTTCGGCGTAGAAGGGCTCGTCGGGATCGTCGGCTACCTGGCGCAGGCCCTCGGCTTCGACTTCCGTGGCCGGGCCGTTCTTGCGGTTGATCGGGTGCAGCGACAGCAGCGAATAGGAAAGTTCGTCGCTGATGTCCGACACCCGCTCGGCGCCGTAGCGGAACATCTGCGCCGGCAACGGCAGCGCGAGGTCGTCGTCGTAGTGCTCGGAAGCGGTGATGACCTGCTCGTCCCGGGTCAGCCGCTGCACCACTTTGCGCGTGTACACGACGCGATCCGACGCCATCACCAAATGCAGCATGTCCGCCAGCCGCTGGTAGGACACGCCCTGCTCGCCACCCGCTTCGTCGGCGGCCGCGCCAGGGGCAAGCAGAGCGAGGCCGAGGGCCGAGCCGACCAGGCACATGCGCCACTTCATCCTCCTGCCTCCTTCTTGCAAGGGTTCCTCCTCATGCTCCCCCGCTGAGGGCTCGAACGCCTCTGTTCTAGAGTCCACCTGGGATGCTGTCAACGGTTTCGCTCTCGGTCGCCGCACGACGCAGCGCCCAATCGATGCTGGGCACGTGGGCGCTCGGCTGGCCGTGAAAGTTGGCGGCGACGAGCGCTTCGTCGGCGAGGGCGTCGATGGCGAAGCCGAGGCCGTGGCAGTGCAGGCAGACCGGCCGGATCATCTTCTCGTTCGGACGCAGCAGCGCGTTCTGGTCGTGGCTGGTCTCGATTTGGCCGCGGCGCTTGCGCTGCTCCATGTGGCAGGTGGCGCAGCTGACGCCCGTGCCGGCCGGGCCGCCGGCGAGTTCGCGCTGCCACAGGTCGTGGTGCGGGCTCGAGAAATAGGCGCGGCTGTGGGCGTCGTCGTGGCAGCTAGCGCACGCCTGCGCCGCCGCACGCCGCACGTCCACCGCGTGCGGGCCGTGGCAGCTTACGCAGTTCACCGTCTTGTCCGCGGCGTCCGGGCGCATCGGCAGGCGCGCTTCGGCGACCGTCATCGCGGTTGGCCGGGGCGCGTCCGCCAGCCACTCCGCGAGATGTGCCACGCCGAAGTCGGCATTCGCGAGCCACTTCGGCACGTTCCGCGCCGGCGCTGCCAGAGGATGCGCCCGCATGCCGTGGCGACCTTGCGCGAAGGTCGTCGCTTGCGGCACGTGGCAAGCGACGCAAGGAGTGGTGTCTGGCGCGGCGATCCAGTTGCCATCGACAGCCGCTGCGGTAGCGTCCTCCGGCACGGTCGGCGCGTGGCAGGCCGTGCAGCGCACTTGCGCCGCTGCGTGCGCCGAACGTGCCCAGTCGTCGACCTCCGGCCCGGCCAAGGCGGCGGCCGGCGCCTTGGGACTTTCCAGGGAGCCCGACTCCGCCCCTACGTCATCCGCTGGCGGCTCGGAGGCCGAGGCGAGCGCGGTTATGCGTTCAGGCGTGGCCAACAGCCACGGTTCGTCCGCATGGGCGAGCAGGAAGTCTTCGTAGAGGGCGCGGTTGTCGTGGTAGTTGTGGCAGCCGGCGGAAGCGCAGGTCTCGAACCCCGCATCGGCATGGCTGGGGCGGCTGGCGCGGACGTCCTGCTCGCCTTCGGAGTGGCAGGCCATGCAGAAGTCCGCCGCCACCGTCACGGCGCCCGGCCGGGTGATCTCCGGATGGTGCTCGACGTGGCAGGCGGTGCAGCGGCGGGCGTCCAACACGCGCCGGTAGCGGGCCATTCGCGGGCCGCGGAAGAGCTTGGCGGCGTGGCTGTCCTTGGCGTCCCGGAGTTCGTCCGCGTGGCAGTCCAGGCAAGCGTCGTTCAAGGCCGCCGCGGCGTCGGCCGAAGCGGCGAACGGCGACGCACGGTGGCAGGATTCGCAAGCCAGCTCGATCTGATGGTGGCCGGCCGTCGTCACGCCCGGCAGGAAGACGCCGCGCGGCCCCGCCGCCAACATCCATGCGGCGACGGTTGCGGCGGCGGCCACCGTGCCGATCAGGCACGCGACCATGGCGGGGCCTTTGCGCACCACGAGCGTTCAGTACGCGTAGACCACGAGCAGGTGCGCGATCAGCAGCGCCGGCAGGGGCAACAGCGCCAGGAAGTGCCAGCGCAGGAGGACGCCGGGCAGCCACGGCGCCATGCCGAGCTTGCGCAGCTGCGACGCTCCGTAGGTCGCCACGCCGGTCAACGCGCCGAGCAGCAGCGCCGTCAAGTAGCAGGCCATCAGCACGGCGTTCAGGTTGACGCCCAGGCGCAGTCCCGTGTGCGCCACGAGCAACGCCAGCGCAACCGCGCCTAAGCCCAAATGCGCGACCCGCCACCGGTGGACGCTGCCGGCGCGAGCCGCCAGCGGGGTGTGCGCGAACCCGGCCGCGGCCAGCGCCAAGCCGCTGGCGGCGAGCAGCGCGTAGCCGCTCCACTCCTGCCATGCGCCGTCGAACCAAAGGCGTTCGCGCAGCGTTGGGCCGAAGCGATGGCCGACGCCGATGCGCGGCAGCAGCAGGATGCCCAGGCAGGCAATCGCGCTTGCGGCGCCGAGAAGCAGCAGCCGGCGGCGCAGGCGGGCCGTCTGGGTGCGCACGGCGAGGACGACGGTGCGTTCAATGTCGGCGATCGCGCCGGCGACTTCGCGGCCAATCAGGTCGAGCCGGCGCAGCTGCGCCAAGCGCTCGGCGGCGCGTTCGATCTCCTCGGCGGGAAGCACGCTCGCGAGCAAGTCGCAGGCGTCGAGCAGCGCCACCAGTGCGGCGTCCCAAGGATCGGGAACGTCGGTCGCGTCAAGCGTGGCAGAGAGACGGGAACACAGCGCGGTTCTCTCGCTTGCATCCAGCAACTCGTGGCGGCGCGCGCCGAACCGCTTGCGCTTCACCGCCAGCACCTGCCGCGCCGTCAGCGCCGCCAACGCGCCGGCGCGGATGGCCTCCGCCTGGGCGCCGGACAGTTCGCCGATCCACTCACGGGCGTCGAGCCGCGACCGGCGGGCGGCGATGGCGTTCAGCACATCGTCGAGGGCCGGTGCGCCGGTTGGCGCATGATCGACGACGTCCAAGCCGCCGAGGTCGGTGTCGATGCGCCCGGCGAACGCCAGGTCGAGCAGCGCTGCGCCGGCCCAGGCGCAGTCGAGGACGTCCTTGTGGAGGCGGGCCGAAACGCCGGCATCGTCCGACGTCAGCAAGGCAAGGGCTTCGGCGAAGCTGGCCGTCGGGCGGGTGTCAGACATGCCGTGCGCCAAACCATGTGCGTCGCCGCGCAGATCAAGCGCGACGGATTCGACACTACGCGGCTGGCATGGGATTGCAACCATCGGCTTCACCTTCCGGATTGTTGATCGAGACGGACTCGGCGACGTTGAAGCAGGGTCTTCCGCTACACTCCGACGCGGCAAGAAACAGCAAAGCATAGGAGAGAACATGGCCGATCAATTCAGCGGCGGCTGCCGTTGCGGCAAGGTGCGCTACGAATGCGGCGCGGCACCCATGTTCGTCGGGCATTGCCACTGCCGGGACTGCCAGTACGCATCCGGCGGCGCCTATTCGACGATTCTCGGCGTACCCACGGATTCGCTGACGCTCAGCGGCGAGCTCGCCGGCCACACGGTGGACACCGACAGCGGCACTCAAGTGACGCGCAGGTTCTGCCCCAGCTGCGGCTCGCCGATCTTGTCCGAGCTCTCCGCCAACGCGGCGATGCGGGTTCTGAAGGCGGCGACGCTGGACGACCCCAGCTGGCTGAAGCCGGCGTTCCACATCTGGACCGCGAGCAGCCAGCCGTGGGCCGAGACGTCGCCGGAACAACCGAGATTCGACAAGAGCCCGCAGGCCTAGAGAAGCGGAAGCCGGCCAAGGAATCCCGGTTGACGCGGCCGGGCGGCAGCGAGGGCGCAGCCGAACCACGAATCGCGGCGCAAACCGGGGGCGACGCCTCCCGCCGGCCAGCGTGGCGCAGCGAGGCCGGCGCGTTGGCGCGTCTCGGCGCGCCGATTGCCGCCACCCAGTTCTTCATCATGGGCATGGGCTTCATGGACACCGTGATGGCCGGCCACTACGCCTCGGTACACTTGGCGGGAGTGGCGCTCGGCAGCAACGTGCTGTGGCCGGTCTTCCTGGTGCTCGCCGGCTGCACGATGTCGGTCACGCCAATCGCGGCGCAGCTGGTCGGCGGCGGGCGCACGTCGGAGGTCGGCGCGACGATCCGCCAGGCGCTGCTGCTGACGGCTGCGGCGAGCGTGCCGGGCATCCTGCTGGTGGTGTCCGCAGCGCCGCTGTTCACGCTCTTCCGCATCGATCCCGAAGCCACGGACATCGCCATTCGCTATCTGCGGGCGGCGGCGTTCGGACTGCCGGCGGGCATGTGCTACATCCTGCTGCGGGGCGCCTCGGAGGGCATCGGCCACACCTTCGGCCCCATGGTGATCGCCGGCGTCGCCCTGCTCCTCAACGCATTGCTCAACTACGCCTTCATCTACGGCGCGTTCGGGGCGCCGGAGCTCGGCGGCGAAGGCTGCGGCTGGGCGACGGCCATCGTCATGTGGTTCGAACTGGCGGCCGTGCTGGTGCTGACGCGCTTCCCCTACTTTCGCGCCACCGGGCTCTGGCAGCGGTTCGAGCGTCCCGACCGACGGCAGATGGCGCACATCCTGAAGGTGGGCGTGCCCATCGGCCTGTCGTCGTTCGTCGGCATGGTGCTGTTCACGGTGATCGGCTTCCTGGTGGGAAGCCTCGGCGTGACGTCCATCTCCGCCCACACCATCGCCGGCAACGTCAACTGGGCGACCTTCGTGCTGCCCATGTCCCTCGGCACGGCGGCGGGCATCCGCATCGGCTTCCATGTCGGCGCCGGCCAGCATGGACGCGCCGCCACCGTGGCGCGCACTGCGTTCTGTGCGTCTCTCTGCTATGCCGTGGCGGTGAGCGGCCTGCTGGTGCTGCTGCGCCACCAGGTGGTCGCCATCTATACCGACGACGCCGCCGTCGCGGCGTTGGCGGCGGCGCTGATCCTCCTGGTGGCCGTCTACCAGATCTTCGACGACACCCAGGGCACGATGGCCGGCGCCCTGCGCGGCTACAAGGACACGCGAGCGCCCATGGTCTATTCGATCCTCGGCTACTGGGCGTTCGCCCTGCCCCTCGGCGCGCTGTTGGGGTTCGGCCTGTGGGGGCTGCCGGCGCTCGGCGTCTTCGGCTTCTGGCTGGCGTTGGCCGCGGGCCTCGCCGGCGTGGCGGCGGCGATGGGCGTGCGGCTCCACAACACCAGCCGCGACCCGGCGCGCATCCTTCGCCTTTCGGCCTAACGCCAGGGCCGCGCTTGTTTCCTCTGCGGCACCGCCTACGACGGGGGCGCTGAACAAGGTATGTGGACGACGATGCCGTCCATGTCCTCGCGCAAGACGATCTGGCAGGTGAGGCGGCTGCGCGGCCGGCGCCCGGGCGTGAACTCGAGGATGTCGCGTTCGTCGCCGACCGGCCCCCCGACTCGCGCGAACCACCGTTCGTCGACGACGGCGTGGCAGGTCGAACAGGTACATCCGCCACCGCACTGCGCCCGAATCCCCGCCACGCCGTTGTCCACCGCGCAATCCATCACGGACGCCCCGACGGCCGCGGCATGCGCTTCCCGGCGCCCATCGGCATGCACAAAGACCACGACCGGCATGGCGTCCAACCCTTGCTGGCAGCCGACGATCGTACTCTGTCGAAGCGCCGCGCGGCTGTCGGTGGGCTCGGACGTTGTCGGTCGGCTTGGACGCCGTTGCGCCGTGTGCGGCGCCGGCAGCGGGCTTGCGCATGGTGTACGATGCTCTGTTAGCCGCAGCCCGCTTGAAACGGGGGCGTTCGCCACAACCATAGAGGTGACATGGCCACGGAGAAGGAAAAGCAAAAGCAGCAGTCGCGCGTGAAGGATCTGATCGCCAAGGGCAAGGAGCAGGGCTACCTGACCTACGCCGAGGTCAACGACCACCTGCCGGACGACATCAGCGACCCGGACCAGATCGAAGACGTGATCTCCATGATCAACGACATGGGGATCACCGTCTACGAATCGGCCGACGACGCCCCCGACGCGGACGAACTGCTCACCAGCGCCGGCGACAACACCACCGACGAGCTGGCGGCGGAGGAAGCCGCCGCGGCCCTCGCGGCGGTGGAGACCGACACGTCGCGCACCACCGATCCGGTGCGCATGTACATGCGCGAGATGGGCACGGTGGAGCTGCTCACCCGGGAAGGCGAGATCGCCATCGCCAAGCGCATCGAGGAAGGCATCCGCGACGTGCTCTGGGCCACGGCGCACTTCCCCGGCACGGTGCAGTACATCCTCGCCCGCTACTCCGACGTGTGCTTCGAGGACAAGCTCCAGGATCTTCTGGTCGGCTATCTCGATCCCGCAGACCACGTGCCGCCGGCGGCCAAGGTGGATCTCACCGCCCCGGCCGAAAACAAGGACGACGACACCACCGAAGAGCGCAAGGGCCCGGACCCAGTCGAAGCACGGCGCCGCTTCACCGCGCTCAAGCGCGCCTTCAACGAGGCCGGCCGTTCGGCCGCCGCCGCCGAGGACTGCGAAGACGGCGACGAGGCGCGGGAGAAGGCCCGCAAGGAGGCCAAGGACGGCATCGTCAAGCTGGCCTCGGTGTTCTGCTTCTTCAAGCTGGTGCCGAAGCACTACGACGCCGCGGTGGACATGCCGCGCGCCGCGCTGCGGCGCATTCGCCGCCAGGAGCGCGTCATCCAGAACGCCTGCGTCGGCCAGGCCGGCATGCGCCGCCGCGACTTCCTCGCCGACTACGCCGGCGGCGAGACCTCCATCGCCTGGGTGGACAAGCGCATCGCCGCGCGCCACGACTACAGCCGCCGCCTGGCCCGGGTGCGCGACGACATCGCGCTGGCGCAGAAGAAGATCCGCGCCGTCACCACCGAGGCCGGCATGACGGTGGCCGAGATCAAGGACATCAACCGCCGCATGTCCATCGGCGAAGCGAAGATGCGCCGCGCCAAGAAGGACATGGTGGAGGCGAACCTGCGCCTGGTGATCTCCATCGCCAAGAAGTACACGAACCGCGGCCTGCAGTTCCTCGACCTCATCCAGGAGGGCAACATCGGCCTGATGAAGGCGGTGGACAAGTTCGAGTACCGGCGCGGCTACAAGTTCTCCACCTACGCCACATGGTGGATCCGCCAGGCGATCACCCGCTCCATCGCCGACCAGGCGCGCACCATCCGCATTCCGGTACACATGATCGAGACGATCAACAAGCTCACCCGCATCTCGCGGCAGATGCTGCAGGAGAAGGGGCGCGAGCCGACGCCGGAAGAGCTCGGGGAACGCATGGCGATGTCCGAAGACAAAGTGCGCCGCGTGCTGAAGATCGCCAAGGACCCCATCTCGATGGAAACGCCAATCGGCGACGACGAGGATTCGCACCTCGGCGACTTCATCGAAGACGTCACCATCGGCTCGCCGGCCGAGCTGGCGACCGGCCAAGGGCTGAAGGAGGCCACGCGCACGGTGCTCGGCGGCCTCACCGCCCGCGAGGCGAAGGTGCTGCGGATGCGCTTCGGCATCGACATGAACACGGACCACACGCTCGAAGAAGTCGGCAAGCAGTTCGACGTCACCCGCGAACGCATCCGCCAGATCGAAGCCAAGGCGCTGCGCAAGCTGCGCCATCCGAGCCGCAGCGAGCACCTGAAGAGCTTCCTGGAGGAATGGAGCGAGAACCATTAGATGGCCAACGCGGTGAACAAGATTCTCGTCGTCGACGACGAACCCGATCTCGAACATCTGATGACCCAGCGCCTGCGCCGGGACGTGCGCGCCGGCCGCTTCCAGCTGGTGTTCGCGCACAACGGCGCCGAGGCGTTGGCGAAGCTGGCGGCGGACCGCGAGATCAACATGGTGCTCTCGGACATCAACATGCCGGAGATGGACGGCCTGACGCTGCTCGACCAGATTCCCAACGTGGATCCGAACATCCGCGCGGTGATCGTTTCGGCCTACGGCGACATGCAGAACATCCGCACGGCGATGAACCGCGGCGCCTTCGACTTCGTGACGAAGCCCATCGACTTCAACGACTTGCGCATCACCATCGACAAGACGCTGAGCCATCTGAAGGTGCTGCGCGAAGCGCTGGCGACCCGCGACCAGCTGGTTTCCATCCAGAAGGAACTCGACGTCGCCAGCAAGATGCAGCAGTCGATTCTGCCGACGGTCTTCCCGGACGAACCGGACTACGAGATCTTCGGCAACATGGAAGCGGCGCGGGAAGTCGGCGGCGACTTCTTCGACCTGATCGCCCTCGAGGACGGGCGCGTCGGCCTCGCCATCGCCGACGTCTCCGGCAAGGGCGTGCCGGCGGCGCTGTTCATGATGTCCTGCCGCACGCTGCTCAAAGGCGCGGCGATCGGCATGCCGCAGCCGGGCGCGGTGCTCAAGGAAGTGAACAGCCTGCTCGCCGACGGCAACGACACGCTGATGTTCGTCACCGTCTTCTACGCCGTCTACGATCCCAAGAGCGGCAAGCTCACCTACGCCAACGGCGGCCACAATCCGCCGCTGATCGTCCACGCCGACGGCGCGTCCGAGGAGCTGCCGCAGACGGCCGGCGTGGCGCTCGGTGTCATGGAGGACCTCGACTACGACCAGCACGACGTCACGCTGGCGCCGGGGGACACGGCGGTGCTCTACACGGACGGCGTGTCCGAGGCCATGAACGCCGAGCACGAAGAGTTCGGCATGGAGCGCCTGCACCGGGTCTTCGCCGAATCGCCCGGCACCGACGCCCGCACCGCCAACGACGACGTCTTCAAGGCGGTGCGCGCCTTCGCCGAGGGCACGCCGCAGTCCGACGACATCACCTGCCTCACCCTGCGGCGGCGGGCGCCTTAGGGCGCAAGTGACCGGTAGCGCGTGACATGGCCGCCCGGCTCGCACTCGACATGGACGCCACGCTCGACGAGGTGCGGCGCCTCGAAACGGAGTTGGCGGCATTCGGCGAACAGCAGCATTGGCCGCCGGACCTCGCCTACCAGGTGCAGCTGGTGGTCGAAGAGCTGTGCGTGAACATCGTCAACTACGGCGGCGACGGCAGCCACCGCATCGAACTGGTGCTGGAGTCGACGCCGGACGCGCTGGCCATCGACATCATCGACGACGGCATCGCCTTCGACCCCTTCGCCGAAGCGCCGCCGCCGGACTTGGACTCCGAAGTGGAAGACCGCCCCATCGGCGGCCTCGGCGTCCACTTCGTGAAGACGCTGATGGATGAGACGAAATACCGCCGCGAAGACGGGCGCAATCACATCACGCTGCGCAAGCGGCGCGCCGAGGCGCCGAACGCGTGAAGGGAGCGCTGCGCCTGCTCCTCGCCCTCGGTTTCGCCACGGCGGTGTGCGGCGCCGAGACCGCCGGCGAGCGGGCATCGGCTGGGCAGCCCATCCCGTTCGGCCAGTCGGCGGCCTTCTCCGGGCCGGCCCAGGAACTCGGCCGAGACATGCGCATCGGCATCGAAGCCGCGTTCGAGGAAGCGAACCGGCGCGGCGGCGTCCACGGGCGGCCGCTCGAACTGCAATCCTTGGACGACCGCTACGAGCCGGAACTTGCGATCGAGAACACGCGCAGCCTGATCCAGAGCGGCGTGTTCGCGCTGATCGGCGCCGTGGGCACGCCCACCTCGCGCGCCGCCGTGCCGGTGGCGGCCAGCGCCGGCGTGCCCTACGTCGCGCCGTTCACGGGCGCGGCGTTCCTGCGCGACACGCGCGGCCAGGGCGAGCAGGTGCTGAACCTGCGCGCCTCCTACGACGACGAGACCGAGGCCATGGTGGCGCGGCTGCTCGGCGACCTCGGCATCGAGCGCATCGCGGTGATGTACCAGGACGATTCCTTCGGGCGCGCCGGCCATCACGGCGTGCAGCAGGCCCTGCAACGGCGCGGCATGGCGCCGGTGGCGGTCGGCGTCTATCCGCGCAACACGACGGCTGTGAAGACGGCGCTGCTCGACGTGCGCGCTGGCGACCCGGGCGCGGTGATTCTCGTCGGCGCCTACCAGCCGGTGGCGGCGCTGATTTCCTGGGCGCGGCACATCGGCTTCGATCCGGTGTTCATCACCATCTCCTTCGTCGGCAGCAATGCGCTGGCGCGGCAACTCGGCGGCGACGGCACCGGCGTGTTCGTCACCCAGGTGGTGCCCTTTCCGGACGGCGACCATCCGGTGGTTCTCGCCTACCAGCAAGCGCTGCGCGAGTTCGCGCCGGAGGCGGCCGCCGGCTTCGTGTCGTTGGAAGGCTACCTCGCCGGGCGCCTCGCCATCGCGGCTCTCGAGCGCTGCCAGGGCCTCGACCGCGAGTGCTTCCTCGGCTCGCTGCGCAGCGAAGACCGCGTGGACATCGACGGCTTCCCGCTGCGCTACGGCGAACACGACAACCAGGGTTCGGACGACGTGTTTCTGACCGTGATCGACGCCGCCGGGCGCTACCGCCCGATCACCACCCTCGAAGGGGCCCTGCGATGAACCGCCTGCCGCAGGGCGCGCCGACGGAGCGCGCGCCATGACCGAGGTAAACTTGCTCAAGCGCATCGCGGCAAGCCGGTTCCGCATCTCCACCCAGCTCTACGCTGGCATCGGCGCGGCCACTGCCTTCACTCTGGCCGCGAGCTTGGTCGGCTGGTTCTCCTTCAACCAAGTCGGCGACTCCCAGGGCCGCGTCAACGAACGGGTGCCGCAGATGTCGGCCGCCTTCGGCATCGCCCAGCGCGCCGGCGTGCTGGTGGCAGCGGCGCCGCGCCTCGTCGCGGCCGAGACGCCGCAGGCGTTCGAGACCACCACCGCAAGCGTGGAGGCCGAGCGCCAAGCGTTCGAGGGCCAGCTTGCGGAGCTTAAGAGCGAGGACGAGCGGCACAGCCGCATCCGCGAACGCGGCGCCGCGCTCACGGCCAACATCGATGCCATCGAGGCGTCGGTGTCCGAACGCTTCGCCCTCGCCGCCCGCAGCGCCGCCGTGCGCTCGGAACTCGGCACTCTGCAGGATCAGCTGGACGACATTCTGGTGCCGGCCATCGACGACCAGCTATTCTACGCCATCACCGGCTACCGACAGCTGGGCACCGCGCCGGCGCCGCGCAGCGAGCATCTTTCGGAGTCCGAAGTCACGCGCTATCGACACCTGGCCGGCCTGTACGCCGATGCGACGATCGGCACCCAGGTGCTCGGCAGCGCCTTCAATCTTTCCGACGCCCCGCTGCTCGAACCGCTGCGCGACCGCTTCCAGGCCTCGGTCGGCGCGGCGGAACGGAGCCTCTCGACGCTCGCCGAGGGGCCGACCGCGGACGCGCTGGCGCCGGCATTCGCTCGGCTGCGCGACCTCGGCCTGGCGGAGAACGGCGGCTTTGCGCTGCGCACCCAGGAACTGGCGCTCGAGTCGCGGCAGCGCGACCTTCTGGCCAACAACCGCCAGCTTGCGACCCAGCTAGTGGACGAAGTGGAGGGGCTGGTGAGCGCCGCCGGCGAGCAGGCACTCGCGGCCACCGAAGCGTCCACCCAGACCATCTCCACCGGGCGCGCACTGCTGCTGGCGCTCAACGTGCTGAGCGTCCTCGGCGCCGTGCTCATCGCCTGGCTGTTCGTCGGCAAGGTGCTGCTGCGGCGCATCGAGCAGTTGTCGAACCGCATGACCGCCATGGCGGACGGCGATCTAGAGGCGGAGGTGGAGATCGAGGGGCGCGACGAGGTGGCGGACATGGCCAGGGCGCTGGAAGTGTTCCGGCGCCACGCGCTTGAAGTGCAGCGCCTCAATCTGGTGGAGAAACTCGCCGAGGAGCTGCGCGGCAAGAACGAGCAGCTGGAGGGGGCGCTGGCCGATCTGGAGCGCGCCCAGGATCAGATGGTGGCGCAGGAGAAGCTCGCGGCGCTCGGCGAGCTCACCGCCGGCGTCGCCCACGAGATCAAGAACCCGCTCAATTTCGTGAAGAACTTCTCCGAAGCCTCGCAGGAGCTTCTCGAAGAACTCGACGAGACGCTGAAGGAGGCGGGCGAGGCGCTGAACGACGAGCAGCGCGAGCTGCTCGACGAAATCAATCAGGACTTGACCGAGAATCTCGGCCGCATCCGCCACCACGGCGACCGCGCCGACCGCATCGTGCGCGACATGCTGACGATGGGGCGCGACGGCGGCGAGCGCCAGCCCACCGACCTCAACGCCCTGCTCGCCGAGCACACCCAGCTTGCCTTCCATGCGGCGCGGGCGGCCGATCCCGACTTCCAGCTGACCATCGACAAGGACCTCGACCCCAACATGGGCACGGTGTCGGTGGTCGCCCAGGACTTGAGCCGCGTCTTCCTCAACATGGCCACCAACGCTTGCTATGCCGTCAACGAGCGGCGGGAGGCGTCCGGCGGCGACTACCAGCCGACGCTGCGCCTCGCCACAAAGCGCTTCGACGACCGCTTCGAAGTGGTGATTCGCGACAACGGCAGCGGCATTCCCCAGGACGTCGTCGACAAGATCTTCAACCCGTTCTTCACCACGAAGCCCACCGACAAGGGCACCGGCCTCGGCCTCGCCCTCTCCAGCGACATCGTGCGGCAGCACGGCGGCGACATCAAAGTCGAGACGGAAGCGGATTCATTCACGCAGATGACGGTGTCCATCCCCTTGGGGGACGTCGCCCAGAGCGAGGGCGCGGACGAAGAAGACGAGGACGAAGACTAGGCGCACCTGACGGAGAAGCGGCGCACGCTGCACGCGCGTTCGGGTGGCGAACCATTTCGCGCCCTGTAGTTGGCGATGCCGCCGGCCAGGCTCGACCGGCGGCGACGCGCTGCTTAGCGCTATGCGACCGCCGCCAAGGCGTCGCTGCGCGAGCCGTGAATGGAGACGATCTTGTCGAAGCCGCTGATCTCGAAGACTTCCCGAATCGGGTCGGACAGCGAGCAGAGGCCGAACCCGGCATTGCGCTGCGCCAGCAGCTTGGCGATGAGCAGGATGGCGCGCAGGCCGGCACTGCTGATGTAGGTCAAGTTCTCCAGATCGACGATCAGCGGCCCGCCCTCTTCGTCGATGGCGTCCCGCAGCGCCTTCTCGAAGTCGCTGGCGTTGATGCCGTCGACGCGGCCTTCCGGTTTGGCGATCAGCGCACCGTCCTGCCGCTCCAGCCCAATGTCCATTCGCATCTCCCCGTCTCGTGCGTGTGGTGTGTGAACTGCCGCGCATCATAGCGCGACCACGGCGTGTTGTCTTTCGTCAATGCGCCTTCGCCGGCGTCAGCGAAACGCCACCGCCGCCCCGCTCTCCTGGGCGCGGTAGGCGGCCTCCATGAGTTCCGTGAGTTCGATGGCCGCGGCCATGTCGAACTCGATGCGCGCGCCGTGGACGCAGCCGGCGATCCACTGGTCGATGGGCTTCGGAAGCGCCGGCGGCAAGGCGTCCGGCACCCGCCATCCGCGATCCTCGAAGCGCGCCGAGCGCACCTCCACGCCGGCTTGGGGCGCGAGCATCCGGCAGGCGCCGGAGGTGCCGTCGATCTCCAGCGAATAGGCGCCGCCGAAGCTGGCGAAGGACGTCTCGTTCACCGCAATGGCGCCGCTCTCGAACTCGACGACGGCGACCGCGTTGTCGTCCACGGCACGGCCGGTGACGGTGTTGAAGACCGCCGCCACGCGCTTCGGCGCCCCGAGCAGCCAGCGGCTCAGGTACATGCCGTGCGCACCGAGATCCATCATCGCGCCGCCGCCGCAGGCATCCGCGTCGTAGAAGTGCGCTGGCAGCCAATCCCGCACCGCACCGTCGTGGGCGATGCGCACCCGTAGCGCGGTGACCCTGCCGAACAGGCCGTCGTCGAGCGCCTGCTTGGCATACAGGAGCGCCGGCATCGCCCGGCGCGGGAACGAGATGCAGAACTTCACGCCGTGCGCTTCGATCGCTTGGGCAATGGCCCGGCAGTCGGCAACGGTGGCCGCGAGCACCTTCTCGGTGAAGATGTGCTTGCCGGCCGTCGCGGCCTTGACCATCGCCTCGCGGTGCATGGCCGTGGGCGTCGTCACGCACACCGCGTCGACGGCGTCGCTTGCGAGCAGCGCGTCCAAGTCGGCCTCGAAGTGTACGCCGAGCTCGGCTGCCCAAGCGGCGCCGCGATCCGGCTCTTCGTCCCACACCGCGCACACGTCGGCATCCGCATTGGCGCGAATCTCGCGCGCGTATTGATCGGCATGGACATGCCAGCGGCTCAGCATGGCAACGCGCAGCACTTCCTTCTCCCTCGACCGGCCCAACACCGTTCCCGCCAGCTTGCCCGGCTGCGGCGGCTTGTCAAGCGGCACGGCGCACGCCACACTGCCGGCGGCTCGCCCGGATGGTGGAAGCGGGTAGACACAGAGGACTTAAAATCCTCCGGAGGCGACTCCATGCCGGTTCGATTCCGGCTCCGGGCACCGACATCCAAGCGGCAAGCGAGCCGAACGCTCGCCCCGACATGCGTTACCGACCGCGGCTGCGGCCCTCCCAATCACACCGCTGGCGCGATGCGTTCCAGCTCCCGGGTCGCGAGCGTCAGCGTGTTGTCGATCTGCTCTCTGGTCAAATTGGGATGGGCCCGCAGGAACTCGAGAACCGCCTCCGACTCGCCAAGGTGCGTCATCAAATCGCGAATGGGAACGCATGTGCCCTTGAACATGGCAGGCCGTACATGCGCTCGTCCGTTGCGTCAAAGGGCGGCTTCAACGTCAGGGGGTCCATCGCGAGTGCCTGTTTCGTGAGTGCGGCCAAACCGTACAGCACTCGGGCACGACGAGGCGCACATAGCACTGTCCAACGCCAAACGAGCATGAACGGAAGGGCTGAATCCAACGCTAGGCGAGCATGAAGGGGCGCGGAGTCCTCCACACTGGATGATCGTGTCGAGGACGGCGCCGATGATGCGAAGGGGGCAGGCGATGCGGCGGCGATTGTCGCCGGGCGGCTATTGGCCGTTCGGCGGGGGCGCGGGGCTTGCTGGCGCGGCGGCGCCGGGCGCGGCTTCCGCGTTCGGCGTCGTGTTGCCGAGGGTGCTGCGCCAGCCGCGGGACGGGCCGTGGGGCCAGTGGAACTCGACCCGCACCTCGAAGCGCAGGGTCGCTTTGAGGCCGAGGGCGTCGGTGGCGACGAGGGTTATCTGCGCCGTGCCTTCGCTGGCCAGCTCGGGCTGCACCAGCAGGGCGGCGCCGACGATGCGCGCCGTGGCGATGGATTCGTCCGACGAGGACGCTTCCCACGCCATGCCGTCGGGGGCGTCGCCGGGGGCGACCAGCAAGGCCAGCGGCAGGCGCAGGGGGTCGCCGGCGGCGAGCGGTTCCGGGGCGGGCGCCGCCAGCGGGCGCGGCGGGCGGTGGAAGAGGATCAGGGGAGAACCCGGCGTGGTCTCGAAGCCGCGGAAGCAGGGGTTCCGCTGCACTGCGCCGTCGGCATTGGCGGGGCGTCGGCGCGGAGGGCCAGTGGCGATCCGGGGGGCTGGGGTGCCGTGAACGTCGTGCCGGTGGTCTCGCCGGCGGCGACGGCCACGGCGGTTGGCAGGGCGGTCTCGGCGGTGGGCGTTGGGGAGGCGGTCAGCGGCGCGGCCATTGCGAAGGGGGCGCCGAGAGCGGTGCGGGTGGAGATCGTCGCCGGGCCAGGCGCCCAGGGGGCGGCGTCGGTGCGAACCAGCGTCACGGCCAGTCCGAAGGGTGCGCCCGGGTTGTCTTCCACGGAGACTTCGCGCAGGCGCCGGAGGCCGGCGAACAGGCCGGGCGGGAGGGCTTCGAGGGCGTTGGCCGAGAGGTCGAGGCGTTCGAGGCCGGCGAGGCCCAGCAGGTCGTTCTCGCGCAGGGCGTCGATGCCGCGGGCATTCAGGTCCAGCGCCGGGATGCGGGCGAGGTCGGCAGGGCGCGGCCAGCGGCAGTCGCGCCAGCCGCGCGCCAGCGCGTCGCGCACCGCCGGCGTGCGGTCGCAGACGCCTTCCTGGATCGTCGCCGTCGCCCGGGCGCGGCGCGAGAGGCCGACGTTCGCGGTCTCCGGTTCGTCGAGGGCGACGACGAAGCGTTCCCGCGCCGGCTCGATGTCGGCGTCGTCGACGACGGCGATCTCGATGTCCGCGGTCGTCTCGCCGGCCGGGATCGTCGCTGCGCCGGCGCTCCGGTAGTCCTGTTCGTCGGCGTCCGGCGTCGCGGGGTCGTCGTCGGGGGCGATGCGCCAGGAGACGTCCAGGGGTTCGGCGAGCGGCCGGCCCAGGGTCGCCGTCAGTACGATCCTGCCGCCCTCCGGCGCAGCCGCGTCTCCGGACAGCGACAGCAGGGCGCCGACCGCGACGTCGAAGGTCGCCGTGGCGCCCAGGCCCTCGGGATCGGTCGCGGTGACCGTGACCGTCGCTTCGCCCGGGCGGACGCCGCGGACGCGCAGCCCGCCGGAGGTTGCGCGAACCGAGACGGCGGCGCCGTCCGAGGAGGCCGCGTAGCGCAGGCGGTCGCCGTTCGGGTCCTCGAAGGCCGCGTCGAGGCCGACCGTCCTCGTCTCGCCGACGTCGAGCTGCAGGGCCGGCAGTTCCTCCGCCAGGCGCGGCGGGGCGTTGACCGGTTCCGACACTTCCCCCGCCGCGGCGGCGGAGGCGGCGCGGTCGCGGCCGTCGGCCACCGCCACCACGCGCACTTCGTAGCCGCCCGGTTCCAGATCGAGTTCGAGCCGCGTCGCCGTCGTCTCCTCCTGCCGCGACGGCGACCATTCCTGCCCGGCGAGCCGCCACTGCACCTTGTACGAGGTGGCGCCGGCGGCGGCCGTCCAGGTGACCAGCAGGCCGGTCGCGGTGGCTTCGGCGCGCACCTCGGTCGGGACGTCGCCGGCCGGCGGCGGGGCGTCGTCGTCGTCCACCGTCACTTCGACGCCGGGGATGGCGAGGGTGGCCGGGTAGCCGGCGGCGGCGCAGGCCGTGCTGATGGAATGGCGCACGGTGGCGCGGTCGTCGGCGCCGTCGTCGTCCTGCCCGGCGGTGACCGTCACGGTCTGCGGCGCGTTCCAGTCGTCGGGGGTGAACGTCAGCGTCGTCGGTTCCGGGGTCACGTCCGGGTTGCCGCTCGTGACGGAGACGCCCACGCCGGCCGTGCAGCCCGTGGGGCGGGTGTCCAGCACCAGCGTGTACGTTCCCTGGTTCGCGTCGTCCGCGCCCGGGTCTTCGTCGAGGGACAGGCTCGTTCGGGAGACGACGACGGCCGGCGCGGTGGGGGTCACGGGCAGCGAACCGCTCGCGACGTCGCTGGCGCCGGAATGCGCCGCGGCCAGCACCGTCACCGAGATCGTGGCGGCGGCGTCGACGTCGTAGCCGGCGCCGGTGGCCAGCGTCAGCGTGGCGACGGCGGTTCCCGCGGCGCCGCCCGAGACGCTGGCGACGGAGAGGCCGGGGATCGTCGGCGTGGTCGCCAGCTGGAAGCTCGACGCGGAGACGCCGCTGGCGTACGTCACGCCGATCAGCGTGACCGCGAGCTCCGCGCCGTGCAGGTTCGCCTCGGCGAGCGGCGAGGGGCTGGAGGCGAGGGACGCGCCGGCGGTCACGGTGACCGTGAAGGTCAGCGCGGCGCGGTCGGTCGGGGCGGTGTTGGCGTCCAGGTCGGTCGCGGTGACCGTCACCGTCACCGCGCCGGAGGTGGCCGCGTCCGGCGCGCCGCAGACCTCCCTCGCCTCGGTGCCCGGACAGCCCGGCGTGTCCATGCCGGTGGCGTCGAAGACGAGGCCGCTCGGCAGGCCGGAGGCGGCGTAGCTCAGGGTGCCGTTGCCGCCGCTGGCGGCGGGAACCGCGAACTCCGTGATCGCCGCGCCGGCGGGGAAGGTCTTGGCGGAGACGGAGGCCATGCCGAACGTCGGCGCGGTGTCCGCCGCCACGCTGTAGGCGAACGACAGGGTGGCGCGGTCGCCCGGGGCCATGTTGGTGTCCGCGTCGTCCGCCGTGATGGTGATGGTGCCCGTGCCGGCGACGCTCGGCGTGCCGCAGACCTCGCGCGCCTCGCTGCCGGAGCAGCCGGTCGCGTCCGTGCCGGTGGCGTCGAAGACGAGGCCCGTCGGCAGGCCGGAGGCCGCGTAGGTGATCGTCCCGTTGCCGCCGCTCGCCGCCGGCACCGTGAAGTCGGCGATGGCCGTGTTGAGGATGAACGCCTTCTCCGGCACCGAGCCGCTGCCGAAGGACGGCGGGGCGTCCGACGACACGGTGACCGTGAACGTCAGCGTGTCGCGGTCGCCGGCGCCCAGGTTCGAGTCCGAGTCCCGTGCCGTGATGGTGACGGTCGTTGGGCCGCCGATGGCGGTCGGGGTGCCGCAGATCTCCCGCGCCTCCGTGCCCGTGCAGCCGGGCGTGTCCGACCCGGTGGCGTCGAAGACGAGGCCCGTCGGCAGGCCGGACGCCGTGTAGATGATCGTCCCGTTGCCGCCGGTGGCGGCCGGCACGGTGAACTCGGCGATGGCGGTGTTGACGGCGAAGACCGCGTCGGAGACGGAACCCATGCCGAAGTCCGGCGCGGAGTCCGTCTCCACGGTGACGGAGAACGTCAGCAGGCCGCGGTCGGCGGCGGCCATGTTGGCGTCGCCGTCCTGGGCGGTGATGGTCACCGTCGCCGCCGCGGCGGCGGTGGTCGGGGTGCCGCAGACCCGCCGCGCCTGGCTGCCCGGACAGCCGGGCGAGTCCGACCCGGTGGCGTCGAAGCGCAGCCCGTCCGGCAGGTTCGAGGCCGCGTACGTGATGGTTCCGTTGCCGCCGCTGGCCGCGGGCACGGTGAACTCGTCGATGGCCTGGCCGGCGACGAAGGTCTTGGCGGAGACGGAACCGCTGCCGAAGGTGGGGACGGCGTTCGCCTCCACGGTGACGGAGAACGTCAGCGTGGCGCGGTCCGTGTTCATCGTGTTGCCGTCCGAGTCGCGCGCGGCGATGGTGACGGTCGCGGCGGAGGCGGCGGTGGTGGGCGTGCCGCAGATCTCCCGCGCCTCGGTTCCCGGGCAGCCGTTCGTGTCCGTGCCGGTGGCGTCGAAGACGAGGCCCGCCGGCAGGCCGGAGGCCGTGTAGACGATGGTTCCGTTGCCGCCGCTGGCGGCGGGAACCTGGAACTCGTCGATGGGGGAGCTGGCGACGTAGGTCCTGCTCGTGACGGAGCCCATGCCGAAGGACGGCGCGGTGTCCGCGTCCACGGCGATTGTGAAGGTCAGCATGCCCTGGTCGCTCGATGCCATGTTGGCGTCCGCGTCGTCGGCGGTGATGGTGACGGTCCGGGCCGCGCCGGCCGTGGTGGGGGTGCCGCAGATTTCGCGCGCCTCGGTGCCCGTGCAGCCGGGCGTGTCCGTGCCGGTGGCGTCGAACACCAGGCCGTCGGGCAGGTTGGCGGCGGCGTAGGTGATGGCGCCGTTGCCGCCGCTGGCGGCGGGCACGGTGAAGTCCGCGATGGCCTGGCCGGCGACGTAGGTCTTGTTGGAGACGGAGCCGCTGCCGAAGGTCGGAACGGCGTTCGCCTCCACGGCGACGGAGAAGGTCAGCGTGCCGCGGTCCGTGTTCATGGTGTTGGAGTCCGCGTCCGTCGCGGTGATGGTGACCGTCGCCGCCGCGGCGGCGGTGGTCGGGGTGCCGCAGATTTCCCGCGCCTCGGTGCCCGGGCAGCCGGGCGAGTCCGTGCCAGTGGCGTCGAACACGAGGCCGTCCGGCAGGTTCGAGGCCGCGTAGGTGATGGTTCCGTTGCCGCCGCTGGCGGCCGGCACCGTGAAGTCCGTGATGGCGGAGCCGGCGGTGAAGGTCTTGGCGGTGACCGAGCCGGTGCCGAAGGACGGGGCGGAGTCGGTGCCGCGGATGGTGACGGTGACGGAGGAGGGGCTGCCGGCCACATAGTTGCCGACGCTCGAAGTGACTAGGTGCAGTCTGAGAGTCAGCGTCTCATCGCCCTCCGCGACGCCATCGTTATAGATCAGCGTGGTCGCAACAACTCTGCCGCTGGGATCCCTATCGGAACGGTGTATATTGTCCAACCTGCCCGTAATGACATCGCTGGACGCGGAATGTGGAAGGCCGTTAGAGCGTCTCAAGTCGTTACCATTCTGAGCGCTTCCCGACAGCCTCCATTCAAGCAACAGATTACCTGGGTTGGTGATGGCGGGCGCGATTGCCGAGGTGAACGTCAGGATGTCCCCCTCGTCCACCTGCAGGCCGGGCCAAGTCGTGTCCCGGTCGCCGTTGCGGTTGCCGCTGGTGCCGCAGTTGGCCGGCGTGCCTGCGCAGTTGCCGCTGGCGGAGATGGTGACGGTCTGCGCCGCGGCCGGCATGGACGCCAACGCGGCCAAGGCAAGAACGAGGGCGGCAAGCGCGGGGCGAAGGCGGGCGCTGCCGCCAAAGTTCAGAGACCGGCGGCTACTTCCACTACGCCCGACTCTCGGGGGGGGGGGGGGGGGGGGGGCATAGGCGCTAACTTATTTTTCGCAAGTTTGGAAAATAATCTCGATTTGGGCAGTGCGTTTGCGTGGCGGGTCGGCAAGCGAACGGGAAATCTCATGCCAGCGGCAGAACATGTCCGCCAGCGAAAACGCTGGTTCGATGGCGCGCTGGACCTGGTGGAGGGCGAACTGGAAGTCACGCCATCGACTGCGGCAGCATGGTCCGCCAGTCGAAGCCCCAGGGGGAAACGGCGCTGGCGTGGCGCAGCGTCTTTTCGGTGAGCAGGGCGACCAGCAGCTTGCCGTAGAGCCACGCCCGGGCGCTGGTCGGATCGTGCTTGGGCAGGTGGCCGAGGCCGGCGAGCGACTTGAAGCGCTTGAACACCAGCTCCACCTGCCAGCGCAGCCGGTACCAGCGCAGCACCGCCGCGGCGTCGAAGTCGGCCTCCGGGAAGGTCGTGAACACGATCACGTACTTGGCGTACTCCAGCGTCTCGGGGCGCAGCCGCCGCTGCTTGCGCACCGCCGCGCGGCGCAGCTTCGCCATCGCCAGCCGCGCCGCCTCGCGGGTCTTGCGGATCGCGCACAGCCGGCCCGCCACCGGCTCGCCGCCCTCGACCTCCACCGTCGCCGCCCAGCTGCCCACGGCCCCGGCCCGCTTCAGCGACGACACCGCGCCGAGCAGGTCGAACGGCTGCCCGTCCGCACTGCGCAGCCGCAGCGACGAGGTGTTGACGCGCACCGCCGCGTGGCCGCCGCAGTCCGCCACGTGGCGCAGCCCCGGCCCCGTCGAGTAGCCCCGGTCCGCCAGCACCAGATCGCCCGCCTGCACCGGAAAGCGCGACAGCGACTCGCCCGTGCCCGCCCCCTTCGCCGACGTCAGCTCGAAGAAGTCGCACTCCAGCGACGGCAGCCGCACCCCGTAGTGCAGCCGCCACAGCGACCCCCGGCCCGGCTCCTTCACCGTCGTCCCGTCGAACGCCCGCAACGGCAGCTCCGCGTCCTCCGCCGTCGCGCCGTTCTCCCGGAACAGCTCCACGCACAGCCGACGCAGCCATTCCTCCGACTTCCGCAGCCGCTTCAGCAGCGCCACGTCCGACAGGTCCGCCAGACCCGCCGCCCGCGCTCGCGCCACCGTCTCCCGCAGCGAGTGCCCGCAGCCCAGATGCATCAGCAGCGTCCGCAGCAGACCGTCCGCCGACTTGTTCTTGCGCAGCCCTTTCAGCGCCCCCGTCTCCGCCGCCAGCTCCCGCCAGTTCCCCGGCAGCAGCGACGACAGCAGTTCCCAGTCTTGATCCGCCAGCTCCATCGCCGGACCTCCTTGTCGCGACGGCCCATACCCTATCCGACGCTATCGGCGAAAACAAGTTAGCGCACATGGGGGGGGGGGCTCACAAACACGCCGTCGCTGGCGGCGTTCCGCGGCGCCGCCGGCCTCGACATTCGGCGCATTCGGCCCGCGTGTTCCGCCATCTCAAGCATCGCGGAAGATTAGCACGCGAGGCGTCTTCGCAGCAGGCTCGGCGCGGGCCGAGCACCTTCGCCCGCCAAATGTCGCACACCCCATCTCCAAATCGGGCTGCCAGCGCCGCAGTCCGGCGAGCGCGGGCGCGGGCTGCCGCCGCAGGCGCCGCGTGTCCAGCCCGGCGGTGGTGTCCGGCGGTAGCAGCGCGAGCAGGTGGCGCACCATGTCCAGGGCCGCAAGCGCGATTCGGCTGATTTCGTCTTCGAACATGCCGTCAGCATGGACGGTCGGATCGGCTGGCGTTAGCGACATCGGCTATGCGGCCTTTGGTTCGTCGCCTTCGGGAAGCCGCCTGAACACGGCCGCCCAGAGCAGCAGCAGCCGTTCGATCTGCATGGGCCGGTTGAGGCCGGTGTTGAAGAGCGCGGCGCGGCGCACTTCCATCAGTTCCGCGCCGAAGCCGAGCAGCGCCGCCGTTCCGGCACCGGGGGTGCGCCGCGCGAGCCAGTGGACGAGGCGCAGCCAGCGGGCGCAGAAGTCCGCCAGGTCTTCGTCGCGGCGCTGCTCTGCCAACTCTGCCACGCCGCTGGGCGCCGCTGCGCGTCCCGCGGCCGTCAGCGTCGGCCACAGCGGCGCCTGTTCGCGCTGCGCTGCACTGAGCACCGCGAACGGCGCACCGCCGTATTCGACGGCGAAGTAGCGCGCGGCGTCGGCGTCCACGCCCATTTCCGCCAGCCACGCCAAGGCGCGCGCCGTGTCGGCGCCGCGCAGCGCGATGCGCTGGCAGCGGCTGCGCACGGTTGGCAGCAAGCGTTCCGGGGCGCCACTCACGAGTATGAGGAAGCTCTCCTCGGGAGGTTCTTCCAAGGTCTTGAGCAGCGCGTTCGCGGCGTTCGCGTTCATGCGTTCGGCGTCGCGGAAGACGGCGACCTTGCGCAACGCCAGTTGCGGGGTCTGCACGAGAAACTCGATGACCTGGCGCACCGCGTCGATCTTCAGCACGCCGTCTTCGGGTTCGCGCCAGCGCAAGTCGGGATGGGCTACTTCGCGCATGTCCGCGCCCGGGTCGAGACCGACGATCTTCGCCGCCAAGGCGTTGGCCACGAGTTCCTCGCCCCACCCGCCCGGCCCTTGAATCAGCAAGGCATGGGGCAAGCGCGCGCCGAGCAGCGCTTCCACCCGGGCGAAGGCGTCGTCCAGCCACGGCGGCGGCTTCATGCGCCTTTCGCGGCCGTGTCGAGAAAGCCGCGCAGCGCATCGGCAAGTGCGCGGTCTACGCCTTCGAGTGCACCGCTGGCGTCGATCTGCACGATGCGCGAATGCTGCCGGGCGCGTTGTCGGAAAGCGCCGCGAACACGCTCGAAGAACGCAGCGTCTTCGCGCTCGAAGCGGTCCCGGGAGCGCTCGGCGATGCGCCCAAGGGCGACGTCCACCGGCGCATCGAGATGGAACGTGACATCCGGCCAGCAGTGGCCGTGGACGGCGTCGGCCAGCGTTTCCACAAGCGCTTCGCTCACGCCCCGGCCGCCGCACTGGTAGGCGAACGTCGAGTCCGTGAAGCGGTCGCAAAGCACCCACTGGCCGGTGCGCAGGGCCGGCTCGATCACCGTCGCCACATGCTGGGCCCGAGCCGCGAAGACGAGCAGCGTTTCCGCGAGCGCATCGACGGCTTCCTCCCGAGGCGACACCAGAAGACTCCGAATCTGCTCGGCAAGCGGCGTTCCGCCCGGCTCCCGGGTGACGACGACGCCGATGCCGGCGTCCTCCAGGCAACGGCGGATGGTCTGCATGTGCGTGGTCTTGCCGACCCCTTCCATGCCCTCAACGGTGATGAAGCGGCCGCGGGTCATTGGCCGCGCCGCCGAATCTGATAGCGGCGCACCGCGGCGTTGTGGTCGGCAAGGGTCTTCGAGAACTCGCTCGTGCCGTCGCCTCGGGAAACGAAATAGAGCACGTCCTCCTCGGCCGGATTCAAGGTCGCCTCGATTGCCGCCTTGCCGGGCAGCGAGATGGGCGTCGGCGGCAGGCCGTCGCGCCGATAGGTGTTGTACGGATTGTCCGTCGCGCGCAAGTGGCTGCGCTTCAAGTCGCCGTCGAAGGCATCGCCCAAGCCGTAGATCACGGTCGGATCCGACTGCAGCCGCATGCGCCCCTTGAGGCGCCGCGCGAAGACGCCGGCGATGCGCGGTCGGTCGCTCGCCGCGCCGGTCTCTTTCTCTACGATGGAGGCCACGATCAACGCCTCGTAGGCGTCCGCGTAGGGCGCGCCGGCGCCGCGCTCCGCCCAGGCCGTCGCCAACACCTCGGCCATCTTCGCGTTGGCGCTCCGCAGCAGCGCCGACGCCTTGTAGCCCTGGGGAACGTGGTAGGTGTCCGGGAAGAACAGGCCCTCGGCATGAACCGCGCCGTCCTCTTGGCCGTCCGCGCGCGCTGGCGTCCACAGCGACAGCCGCTGCGCAAGGCGCGCCGGCTCGATCGTTCCCAAGTCGTCGCGCAAGCGTTCGTCGGCCTGCAGGCGCACGGCAAGCTGCGCCACGGTGCTGCCCTCGACGATGCGGAACCGATGCAGATCGACGTCGCCGCGCACAAGCCGGTCGAGCAGGCCGTCCGGCGTATCGCCGGGCACGATCGTGTACTCGCCGCTGCGAATCGAGGTGAGCACGTCGCGCTGCTTGGCGCGCAGCGCGAAAAGCCCAGGCGAGACGACGCCGGCCGCCTCCAGCATGTCGGTGACTGCCGCGAAGGAAGCGCCGCGTTCGATGACCACGCTGGCCTTCTCGGCGAGCGGCAGCGGCTGCGCGGCCCAATGGGCGAGGTAGGCGTTGATCCCCACCAGGAAGGCAATGCCGGCGACGACCACGCCGGCTGGAAGCAGGAGATGCCGCGTCCCCACGACGGCTAGGCGGCAGGCGCTTCGATCAAGCAGTCAGACCGCGGTGAAGATCAGCGTCCCGTTGGTGCCGCCGAATCCGAAGGAGTTGGAAAGCGCCGCGCGGATGGGCACGTCGCGCGGCTCGTGGGGCACGTAGTCGAGGTCGCAGGCTGGGTCCGGGTCGTCCAGATTGATGGTTGGCGGCGCGACTCCCTTGGCCACCGAAAGCACCGAGAAGATGCCCTCCACGGCGCCGGCGGCCCCGAGCAGGTGGCCGATCATGGACTTCGTCGAACTGATCGGCACCTTGGTGTCGTCGCCGAAGACGGACTTGATGGCCAGCGTCTCGGCGATGTCGCCCTGGGGCGTGGACGTGCCGTGAGCGTTGATGTAGTCCACGTCGTCGGGCGCCATGCCGGCGTCCGCCAAGGCATTGCGCATGGAGGCCACGGCGCCGCGCCCGTCGTCAGGCGGACTGGTAATGTGCCAGCCGTCCGCGCTCATGCCGAAACCGTTGAGTTCGCAGTAGATGTTGGCGCCGCGCTGCTTGGCGCGCTGGTACTCCTCAAGGACCAGCACGCCGGCGCCGTCGCCGAGCACGAAGCCGTCGCGCCCTTGATCCCACGGCCGACTGGCGCGTTCCGGGTCGTCGTTGCGCGTGGACAGCGCCTTCATCGAGGCGAATCCCGCCACCGTGACCGGCGACGTGGCCTGTTCCGAGCCGCCCACCACCATGACGTCCGCTTCGCCGTGCTGGATCATCCGCATGCCGAAGCCGATGTTGTGCGTGCCGGTGGTGCAGGCGGTGACCACGGCGATGTTCGGGCCGCGAAAGCCGTACTTGATGGAAAGGTTGCCGGAGATCATGTTGATGACGCTCGACGGCACGAAGAACGGCGACACGCGCCCAGGGCCGCGGTCGAGGCAGACCGAGTGCGTGGCTTCGATGGTGTTGATGCCGCCGATGCCGGAGCCGATGGCCACGCCGATGCGCTCGGCGTCGCCGTTCGGCTCGTCGATGCCAGCGTCCTGCACGGCCTGGATGCCGGCGATCATGCCGTACTGGATGAAGGGGTCGAGGCGGCGCGCTTCCTTGCGGTCGATGTAGTCGCCGACCGCCAGGTTCTTGACGCCGGCGGCGATCGTGACGCTCTGCCCAGTGGTGTCGAAGGAGTCGATGGCGGCCGCCCCGCTCTTGCCGGCCATGGCGTTCTCCCACGCCTCAGCGACGGTGTTGCCGATTGGCGAGAGGACGCCGAGGCCGGTGACCGCGACTCGTCGTTTGCTCATTGCGCGCGCTTGGCCCGGGCCGGCTACTGATGGGCCAGGATGTAGTCGATGGCTTCCTTGACCGTGGTGATTTTCTCCGCCTCTTCGTCCGGGATCTCGGTCTCGAACTCCTCTTCGAGGGCCATCACGAGTTCCACGGTGTCCAGCGAATCCGCGCCGAGATCGTCGACGAACGACGCTTCGTCCTTCACCTCGTCCATCTTCACTCCCAACTGCTCGCAGATCAGCTTCTTGACCCGTTCTTCGACACTGGCCATCGTCTTCGGCTCCTCTTGGCGTTTCAAACTGGCGGGGCGCATTCTAGCCGTTTTTCCGCGCCGCCGACCACCGCCATGCGTTCCAGGCAGGCCGCCAGCCACCGATGCCGGGCGACCAGAGGCGGCACCGAACGCTATCCCGAAAACAGTCCGCCGTTGACGTGCAGCACCTCGCCGGTGATGTAGGCGGCGGCGTCGCTGGCCAGAAACGACACTGCGCCGGCGACGTCCTCGGCGGTGCCCATGCGCCCGAGGGCCGTGCGCGACACCATCGCCGAGCGCTGTTCTTCGCCGAGCGCGCTGGTCATGTCGGTGTCGACGAAGCCAGGCGCCACGGCGTTCACCGTGATGCCCCGCGAGCCGACCTCTTGCGCCAATGCCCGCGTGAATCCTTCGATGCCGGCCTTGGCTGCGGCGTAGTTGACTTGCCCGGCGTTGCCCATTTGCGCCACCACCGAGCTGAGATTCACGATGCGTCCCCAGCGGGCGCGCATCATGCCCCGCAGCAGCGGGCGAACCACGCGGTAGAGACCGGTGAGGTTGGTGCCGACGACGCCGTCCCACTGCGCCGGCGTCATGCGCAGCAGCAGGTTGTCCTGGGTGACGCCAGCGTTGTTGACCAGCACGAGCGGAGCGCCGAAGCGCGCCACGACGTCGTCGAGGACATCGGCTACGGATTCGTCGTCGATGCGCAGAGCGACGCCGCCGCCCTGTTCGCCAAGCTCCGCTTCAACGAGGGCGGCGCCGTCCGCGCTGGTGGCAGTGCCGACCACGAACAGGCCGTCCGCGAGGAGACGCTTGGCAATGGCGCGGCCGATGCCGCGGCTCGCGCCGGTCACCAGCGCGACGCGCCGATCGCTCACGCCGCTTCCTCGACCTGCCGCAGGGCCGCCTGCAGCGCGTCCAGCGTGCCGATTCCATGCACGGCCAGCTTGCGGTCGATGCGCCGCGCCAGCCCGCCGAGCACATTGCCAGCGCCGCACTCGACGAAGACACCGAGGCCATCGCCCGCCATCGTCGCCACCGAAGCCGACCAGCGCACCGGCGAGACCAATTGCCGCAGCAGGTTGCCGCGAATCGCCGCTGGGTCGGTCGTCGCGGCCGCGTCGGCGTTCTGCACGACGGGGACGGTCGGGGTGCGCAGCTTCACTTCGTCCAGCAACTCGGCAAGCCGCTCGCTGGCCGGCGCCATCAGAGCGCAGTGCGACGGCACGCTGACGTCGAGCGGCACCGCGCGCCGGGCACCGGCTTCGAGGCAGGCGCTGGCGGCGGCTTCGACTGCCGCCGCGGCGCCGGCGATCACCACCTGCCCCGGCGAGTTGTAGTTGGCCGGCGTCACCACGCCGTCGGTGGCCGCGCAACATTCGGCCACGCCGTCGTCGTCGAGGCCGATGATGGCCGTCATGGCGCCCTCGCCCGGCGGCGTCGCCAGCTGCATCTGCTTGCCGCGTTCGTACACGAGGCGCACCGCGGCGGCGAAATCCAAGGCGCCGGCGGCGGTCAGTGCGGAGTATTCGCCTAAGCTGTGGCCAGCAACCATGGCCGGCCGCGGCCCGTCCAGCGACACCCAGGCGTCGTGCAGCGCCACGCTGACGACGAGCATCGCCGGCTGCGTGATCTGCGTGCGGTTCAGTTCGTCGAGCGGCCCGTCGCGCACGATCCGGCGCAGGTCGAAACCCAGCGCATCGGCCGCCTCGGCGTAGCGCTCGGCGACCACTGGGTTCGCCGCCGCCACGTCTTCCGCCATGCCGAGGTGCTGCGCACCCTGGCCGGGGAACAGGAATCCCAACTTCATCGTCCCTCCTTCGCCTTGCGTCATGCTGCTGCGCGACTTCCCGCGACTGCCTACAGACTCTCCGCCACCTTCGCCACCTGATCGCCAGACACCGCCTGCAGCGCATGGCGCACCGCGCTTGCGAAGCCGCGCCGGTCGGCGCCGCCGTGGCTCTTCACGACCACCTTGCGCAAGCCGAGGAGGCTCGCGCCGTTGCTGCGCTGCGGGTCGCAGGCGGCGCTCGCCCGCGCCAGGGCACGGCGCTCCGGCGCCGCGAGCCGCAATGCCCCGAACTCGCCTTCGAAAACATGCCGCGCCAATTTCGCGGCCCCTTCCATCGCCTTGAGCGCGACATTGCCGGCGAAGCCGTCGGCCACCACGACGTCGACGTCGCTCGTGAACAGGCGGTCCGGCTCCACGAATCCAGCGTAGTTCAGCCGCTCGTCGGCGCCGAGCAAGCGCGCCGCGGCGCGAATCTCTGCCGGGCCCTTGCGCAGTTCGGCGCCGATGTTGAGCAGTCCGGTCAGAGGATCGTCGATTCCGGCAGCCCGCGCCGCCGCCGCGCCCATGCGCGCGAACTGCCGCAGTTGCTCGGCGTCGGCGCCGATGTTGGCGCCCAAGTCCAACATCACGAAGCGGCGGCCCTCTTCTCCGACCAGCGCCTTCGCAATCGCCGGGCGGCGAATGGAGGGCAAGACGCCGACGAGGTGGCGCGACAGCGCAAGCAGGCCGCCGGTGCTGCCGGGGCTCACGGCGGCGTCGGCATCGCCGCCGGCAACGGCGCGGACCGCCGCGGACATGGAGGAATGAACATCGTCGCGCAGCGTGGCGCGCAGCGGATCGTCCACGCGAAGACGGCGCGGCGCGTGGACGGCATCGTGAGTGGTGCCTTCGAGCAATGGCGCGACATCGCCGGCATCGCCGAAGAAGACGAGCTCGGTGGGCGCCGGCGCATCCGCCACGGCTTCGAGCGCGCCCTGGGCGAGTTCCATCGGCGACGCATCGCCGCCGAGAAGGTCGATGGCGATGCGGATGATCTGAGGCGGCTGGGCGCGCCAGCGCAAGGCGCTTGAAGCGCGCCTCTACAGGACCTTGCGGCCCCGGTAGTAGCCGTCCTGCGTGACGTGGTGCCGGCGATGGGTCTCGCCGGTCGCGCCGTCCGCAGCGAGGGTGGGCGCATCGAGCGCGTGGTGCGAACGCCGCTTGTTGCGCCTCGAACGGGACACTTTGTTCTGCTGCACTGCCATTGCTGGGTTCTCTCCTTAGTCCGACGCTTCGGCCTGTTGCCTACTGCCTGCTCGACCGCGCCGCATCGAAGCCGCGCAACGCCGCGAACGGCGAGGCTTGCGGGTCGCGTCCGAACGAGAGCGCAAGCGGCGCGTGGCGGCACGAATCTCGATCCGCACAGGCGACTTCGGGCACGCTCATCAGCAAGTCGTCCTCTATCAGTTCCGTCGCCGGCGCCGATTCGGCTGCCACCACGACATCGAAATCCGGCATCAGCGCCTCCGCCTCGGCTTCGGTCGCCACGACGAAGAAGTCCACCTCCGCAACCACCTCCACGCGCTCGGTGCGCAGGCACCTCAGACAGCGAATCGGCGCTGCAATGCGGCATTCGCCCTGCACGCGCACCCGCTCGCCCTCGATGCACAAGCGCAACTCGACGCCCACTTCCCCGGCCTTGCCCACTATCTCCGGCAAGCGTGGGAACGCGCCGACGGGCAACGTTCCGCGCCAGCGACCACCGCGCCTTGCCAGCTCGGCGACATTCAACAACGGCGCTCCCGACATCGCGTACCCCTGCCATCGGCATGGCGAGCCCATGCCGTGCATGGTCAGCGAAGGCCGGCGGATGATAGGGTTGCCGCCCTCGCACTGTCAAAGCGCCGCTGCTTGCGCGGCACGCCTCGCGCTCATGGAACTCGTGCTTGCGTCCTCTTCGCGCTATCGACGCGAACTGCTCGAGCGCTTCGGCGTCCCCTTCGCCAGCGTGTCGCCGAACGTCGACGAGACGCCTCTTCCAGGGGAGGCGCCGAGGGACATGGTGCTGCGCCTCTCGCTGGCGAAGGCCAAGGCGGCAGCGCAACGCCATCCAAGCGCCGTCGTGGTCGGCTCGGACCAGGCCGCGGTCTTCGAGGGGCGCATTCTCGGCAAGCCCGGCAGCGCCGAACGGGCGGTCGCCAACCTGCTGCGCTTCGCCGGCAAGGCCGTCGACTTCGTCACCGGCGTCGTCGTGCTGAACGCGGCCGACGGCCGCGTCGCAAGCCATGTCGATTCGACGACGAGCCGCTTCCGCGAGTTCACCGGGGCGGAAGCGAAGAACTACGTGCGTCTCGACCAGCCGCTCGACTGCGCTGGCGGGATTCGCTTCGAGAGCCGCGGCGCACTGCTTCTGCGCGGCGTGGACACCAGCGATCCATCCGCCGGCATCGGCCTGCCGCTCATCGAACTCGGCGCGATGCTGCGCGACATGGGCATCAATCCTCTGGCAGAGCGCGTCTGAACTCGGCCGGCAGCGGCGCCGTGAAGCGCATCGCCCGCCCGTTCAGGGTGAGCGACAAGCGACTTGCATGGAGCATCAGCCGCGTGCGCCGGGCCTGCCGCGGGGCGTACTTGTCGTCGCCGAGGATCGGATGGCCCGCTGCTGCCGCGTGAACGCGGATCTGGTGCGTTCGGCCGGTCTTCGGATGCGCCGCCAGCCAAGTGAAATCCGCGAAGCGGCCGAGAATCGAGAAGTCGGTGCGCGCCGCATCGCCCTTGCTCGACACCCGCACGCGCCGTTCGCCGTTGCCCAGCACGAAGCGCTCGAGGGGTTCGTCGATGCGACGCAGGCGCCGCGGCCAGCGCCCGGCCACCAGCAGGTCGTAGCGCTTGCCCACCCGCCCATGCCGAAACTGCGCGTGCAGCGCCAACAGCGCCGGCCGGTTCCTCGCCACCGCAAGGCAGCCGGACGTGTCGCGGTCCAGTCGGTGCGCCAGCGCGTAGCCGACGCCGGGATCGAACTGGCGCAGCGTTTCCACCACGCCGAAGGAGACGCCGCTGCCGCCGTGGGCGGCAACGCCGCTCGGCTTGTCGAGCACGAGAAGGTCCCGATCCCGATAGACGGCGTTGGCGAGCAACGACTCGAAGAGGGCGGCCGGGGCAAGCGCCTGGGCTTCGCCCGCAGCGCCATCGCGCAGCGGTGGGACGCGCACTTGGTCGCCGCGCGCCAAGCGGGCCGAGGGCCGTGCGCGGGCGCCGTTCACGCGCACTTCCCCGCGCCGCACCATGCGGTACACGCGGCTCCTCGGAACGCCCTTCAACCGGCCAAGGAGAAAGTTGTCCAGCCGCTGCCCATGCTCCGCATCGACCGCGAGCATCCGAACCGGTTGCGCGCCGGCGTGGTCGCGCGCGGCGTCGGCGGCGTCGGCGCAAACGATTGAACGGCTTGCAGGCATCGTGCTATGGTTGCGTCCGCGTGGCTAGAACGTGGCCACGGGCTCGGCCCTCAGCGGCCCGCCCAAGAGGTCGAGCAGCCACGCGCCCAACACACGAGTTATACAACGATTAACGCCTCCAAGCGCGACATGCGCCCACACATCGCAGCGCCGAGAGTCCGGCGCGCGAGCGATCTCCGCCACGACACGCCGGCCCCGGGCCGCGAAGTCAACGCGACATGTGCGGCAGCAGTGGCGAACAGCTTGCGGCAATCACCCTGGCAAGTGGCCGCGACAATCCGTCGCAGCGATGGCCGCCTTGCGACGGGTGCGCCGGAGCCGCCCAGGGCGCTTCTTTTCGCCAGCCCGCTCGCCGAGCGCCGGTTCGTTCATCTCGACGGCTGCCGGGGACGCGACGCAGCGCAATCGCTGCAAGGCGTTAGCAACACGGAAACCCAACATGAAACGCATGCTTGTCAACGCGACCCAGCCCGAGGAAGTCCGGGTCGCCTTGGTCGATGGTCAGAAGCTCTATGACCTCGACATCGAAAACCGCACCTACGAGCAGAAGAAGGGGAACATCTACAAGGCGCGAATCGCCCGCCTAGAGCCGAGCCTGGAGGCCGCCTTCGTCGAGTTCGGCTCCGAGCGGCACGGCTTCCTGCCCCTCAAGGACATCGCCCGTTCCTGCTTCAAGCGGCAGCCCAAGGAAGGCCGCGTCAACATCCGCGACGTGCTCGACGAGGGCCAGGAACTGGTCGTCCAAGTCGAGAAGGAAGAGCGCGGCAACAAGGGGGCGGCGCTTACCACCTTCTTGAGCATCCCGGCGCGCTATCTGGTGCTGATGCCGAACAATCCGCGCGCCGGCGGCATTTCCCGGCGCATCGAGGGCCAGAACCGCGACTCGCTCCGCGAGGCCCTCTCCTCCCTCGAAATCCCGAACGGCATGGGCGTCATCGTGCGCACGGCTGGCGTGGACCGAGACGCCGCCGATCTGCAATGGGACTTGGACTACCTGCTGCAGCTGCACGGCGCCATCGACAAGGCCGCCGCCGAGCTGCGCGCCCCGGCGCTGCTGTACCAGGAGAACAACGTCGTCGTGCGCGCCATCCGCGACTGTCTGCGGCCCGACATCGGCGAAGTGCTGATCGACTCCAAGGACGCCTTCGACCAGGCGCACGAGTTCATCGATCCGGTGATGCCGCAGTACAAGGAGCGCATCAAGCTCTACGACGAGCCGGTGCCCTTGTTCAACCGCTTCCAGATCGAAAGCCAGATCGAGACCGCCTTCCAGCACGAAGTGAAGCTGCACGCGGGCGGCAGCATCGTCATCGACCCCACCGAAGCGCTGATTTCCATCGACATCAACTCCGCCCGGGCGACCAAGGGCGCCGACATCGAGGAAACCGCCCTCAACACCAATCTCGAAGCCGCCGAGGAAGTCGCCAGGCAGCTTCGGCTGCGCGACATCGGCGGGCTGATCGTCATCGACTTCATCGACATGGTGTCGGCTGGCAATCACCGCGCCGTCGAGACGAAGATGCGCGACGCGCTGAAGGCCGACCGCGCGCGCGTGCAGATCGGCCGCATTTCGCGCTTCGGGCTGATGGAAATGTCGCGCCAGCGCCTGCGGCCCTCCCTCGAGGACCTCACCACGGAAGTCTGCCCGCGCTGCCTGGGGCAAGGACGCATCCGCGACATCAAGTCCTTGGCGCTCACCATTCTGCGCGTGGTCGAGGAGGAGTCGCTCAAGCAGCGCAGCTCCATCGTCCGCGCCCGCGTGCCGCTGGCCGTCGCGGCCTACCTGTTGAACGAGAAGCGCCGCGACGTGGCGGCCATCGAGGAGCGCACGTCCACCCACCTCGTCATCGTGCCAGCGGCGGAAATGGACACCCCGCACTTCGAGATCGAACGCATCCGCGACGACACCGCGGAAGTCGAAGGCAGCGTTCCGAGCTACGAACTGACCACCATGCCCGCGCCAGAGGCGGCGGTCAGCGACGATGCCCCGGCCAAGCCCCCGCAAAGAGCGGCGGTGCAGGCGCCGCCGCTGCCGCGCCCGACATCGGCTGCGACGCCCTCGGCCCCCGAACGCAAGGGCTTCATGGGTGTTCTGCGGACGATCGGCCAAAGCCTCTTCGGCGCCGCTTCCGAGGACGAACAGCCGCAGCAAAGCGAGCGCCAGCAGCAAAGCCGGCGCCGCTCGAACCGCGGCCAAGGCAGCGGCCGCGCTCCCGGCGCCCAATCCGAGCGGCGCGGCGACGCCCAGCGCCGACGCGAAGACGGCCGCAGCCGCCGCCGGCGGCCGCGCCGCAGCGACGGCGAGAAGCCCCGGCAATCCGGCGCCGACTCGGCGCACGAGAACGACACGCAACGCGCCGGCGGGCGCTCCGACAACCGCGGCCGGCAACGCAACCGCCAAGGCGCGGCGCAAGCGACGAGAAGCGACCAGCCCAGCCGCGGCCGCCGCCAAGGGCAAGGCCAAGGACAAGAGCGCAACCGCAACGCGAGCCGCGGCCCGAACGGCCAGGGCCGCGAAGGCCAGCGCCAGGAAGCCGCCCAGCCCCAACGCGACCACTCGAAGGACGGCGTGGGCGGCGAGCGCCAGCGGCAGCCGGCCACCGCGAGCGCTGCCGAGATCGAGGCCAGCAGGCGCAAGCCGCGACGCGACCGAGGCGCCGCTGGGCGCCGTTCGCAAAGCGCACCGCAGTCGGCCGGCGATGCCGAACAGTCGACCGAAGCGTCGACCGCTCCGCAAGCAGCATCGGAGTCCGCAACGCCCACGCCCCAGGCGACGCCGACCGCGAGCGCCAAGCAGGAACCGGACGCGCCCCAATCGGCACCTATCGCGCACGAGAATGCCGCCACGGCGACCGCGCCTCCGACGGCGAGCTCGACGGCACCCGACGCCTCCAACCACGAAGAGCAGCCGGCGGCCGTAGCGCCGCAAGAAGACCCGCAGCAAAGCACGCCCAGCGAAGACGATCCACAACCGGCTCGCGCAGCCGAAGCTGCGGAGCAAGACGTCTCTTCGGCGCAGCCGGCGCCGGCTGTGCCGCCGGAACGCGAGCCGAGCCCGCCCGCAGACGCGCACGACGCCTCGCCGCCGGAGACTTCCGAAGCGTCCCCATCGTCGTCGCAAGGACGCGCCAGCAACGATCCGCGGGAAATGCGCCGCCAGGCACAGCAGGCGGCCGACTGAGCGCGACGGCATAGTCGAACACCGGCACCCCCGACGCTCCGCTCCGCCGCCCCAGCGCCGTCCACTTTCCACGTCTGGGCTGGCGTTGCGGAGCAACGCGAGCGCACCCGTGGTGCGTCTAGTCAACCCCCAGCACCGTGGGTTCCAGTTCGAGCGCGACGCCGTACTTAGCGGCCACGTCGTCGCGCACGCGCTCGGCCATGGCCAAGACCTGCCGGCCCGATGCGCCGCCGTGGTTGACCAGCACCAAGGGTTGGCGCGGCCATACCTGAACGGCGCCGCGACGTGCGCCTTTCCAGCCGGCGGCATCGATTAGGCGCGCCGCCGGCACCTTGAATCGCCCGCCCTGGCGAAACGCGGCCACATCCAGCCGCCCGCGCAGCGCATCGAGCTGGCTTGGCGTCAGCCACGGATTCTTGAAGAAGCTGCCCACGTTGCCGATGCGCCGCGGATCGGGCAGCTTGCGGCGCCTGACCCGCGTTACGGCTTCCGCAGCCTGCAACGCCAGGGCGAGACCCTCGGCGCGGTTCGTCGCTCGGTGTCGAACGCCCATCCGCCCCAACTCGCGGCGCAGGTCCGGATAGTCCGTCGGCGTCGCCCTGCCGCCGAGGAGGAGCGTCACGGCGACGATCACGAGGTTCGGATCCTCCCTGAAAACGCTGTTCCGGTACCGAAGGCCGCAATCGCTGGCGCAGAGCGTCCTGATCTTGCCGAGCCGACGGTCCACGACCTGCAACGACTCCAGAACGTCCGACAGCTCGCTGCCGTAGGCGCCGATGTTCTGCACCGGCGCGGCGCCGACGGTGCCGGGGATGAGCACCAGGTTCTCCAAGCCGCGAATGCCACGCCCCAACGTCGCCCGCACCGCTTCCTGCCATGTTTCCCCGGCGCCGATGGTCACCCGGTAGCGGTCGGCTTCCAGCCTCTGCACGTCGAAGCCGCGAATGTGCGGGCGCAATGCGAGGCCCGGCAGGCGAGCGCGAAGCACCAGATTGGAGCCGCCGCCGACGACGGCGACCGGAACGTCCTTGGCATCGGCATCTCCAAGACAATCGAGCAATTCGCTCGGCTCGCGCACGATGCGGAAGTCGTCCGCCGTGCAAGCCACGCCGAGCGTGTTCGGCACCAGATGCGGGGCGCTCACGACGTTCGCGTCAGCCGGAAGCTCAAGTTCAAGCGCTCGGCAGTGCAGCGGCGCGAACGGGGCAGGCAGTGCTTCGCGTCGCGCTGGCAGCTGCCCCACATGAGCAGCAGCGAACCGTGGTCGAGCACTTGGCCAACGCTCGCCCCGCCTTGGCGCGGACGAATGCGGAACATGCGCGGCGCCCCGAGACTCAGCGCGGCGATCACCGGCACATCGCCGAGGTCGGCCTCGTCGTCGGCGTGCCAGCCGAGCATGTCGTCGCCGTTCCGGTAGCGGTTGACCAGCACGAAGTTGAAGCGCCACGCCACCGCCTTGGCGATCTCCTGCGCCAAGTCTCGGTAAACCGGCGGCCAAGGCGCGGCTTCGCGGGCCACGCCGCCGTAGCGGTAGACGGCGCCGGCGTCGCCGTACCATGCCGTCAGGCGCGGCACGTCGTGGACGCGACCGAACATTCGGACGCGCTCGCGCCGCCACTCGGTTTCCTGCAGAACGCGCGCGAAAACCGCGTCCGCCCGTTCCCGGCAAAGGAACTTCGGCACGTAGGATGCGCCGGGAATGCCGAAGCCGTGCGCGGCATTCAGCAGCGCGGGCGGAGGTGCAAAGCTCGGAGAACCCATCATGCGTATGATATGGGCCGGGTCAAGATGCGCTTAAGTGAGTTGCTTTGGAACCCCGCTGGTTTCGTGCGAGGAGCTATGCGGCGCATTGCCGACGAGGAACAGCGGTTTCGCGCATCTGCGCCTATGTGGCGATCGCGGCGCTCCTCGGGTGTGCGACAAATCGACCGCAACCGCCGCAACCTCTCGTGGATCCCATACCCGAACGGATCGCCAAGGGCGACCTCGTCGTCGCCGTGGCGCCGTTCGTGCGGGCGCCTTGGGGCACCGATCCGCCGAACACGCCTTCGTACACCAACGACGCCTATGCGCGAATCCAGTATCTGTTGCCGATCCCGGACGGCTCGGGGCGGCTCGCGTTCAACGACCTGCGCGGCCTGCTCTACGTCACCGACGCCGCCGGGCGCCCGCCCGTCTTGTACTTGGATCTGCGCCGCCAAGACGTGGACTTCTACAACGCCCCGTATCCGCAGGAGGCGGGGTTGCTTGGCTTCGCCTTCCACCCGCAGTTCGCCGCCGAGGGCAAGCCTGGCTACGGCAAGCTCTACGTCGGCTTCAGTGCCGGGCCGGACAGCGGCGTGGCGGACTATCTGGACAAGAGCAGCGACGTGCATGAGAGCAGCGAAGCGCAAGAAAACGTCGTGTGGGAGTTCACGGCCGCCGATCCGACGGCCAACGTGTTTCGCGGCACCTCGCGGGAAGTGCTGCGCGTCGGCCAGTTCGACTGGACGCACAACGTCGGCACGCTCGCCTTCAACCCCACCGCGCAACCCGGATCGCCGGACTACGGCATGCTCTACATCGGCTTCGGCGACGGCGGCGGCGCCTTCGACCCGGGAAGGAACGGCCAGAATCTGGCAACGCCGCTCGGCGCAATCCTACGCATCGATCCCTCCCCCCCCTCTTCCCAGGAAGGGAGCGCGGCGGCGAAGAGGCGCTACGGCATTCCCTCCGACAATCCTTTCGTCTCGACTCCCGGCGCCGCGCCGGAAGTCTGGGCCTACGGCTTGCGCCACCCCCAGCAGTTCTCCTGGGACAGCGACGGGCGCATGTTCATCGGCGACATCGGCCAAGGCCATATCGAGGAAGTGAATCTCGGCGTTGCCGGCGGCAACTACGGCTGGAGGTACAGGGAGGGCACATTCGCCACGGCACCCAGCCTCGGGCTCGCCAACCATGGCCAAGTCTTCAAGCGACCCGCCGCCCCCCATCTGTTCATCGATCCCGTGGCGGAGTACGACCACGACGAAGGCACGGCCATTGGCGGTGGCTTCGTTTACCGCGGCGAAGACATCCCCGAACTGCGCGGCCGCTATCTGTTCACCGACATCGCCCGCGGCCGCCTATTCGCCATCGACACCAACGATCTCGCACCCGGCAAACCGACGTCCATCAAGGAAGTGCGCCTCCTCTTCGACGGCAAGGAGCGCGACCTGGTGGACGTAGCGGGCTTTCGCAACACCTACTACGGCCCGCACTACCGCCGCGTCGATCTCCGCCTTGGCATCGACCACCGCGGCGAACTCTACCTGCTCACCAAGGGCGACGGCTGGATCCGCAAGCTGGTTCCACCGTGACGGCGAAATGGGAGGCGGAGGCGCATAGCTCACAGGACTCATCATGTGCATGATATGCGCCGTGCCTCGAGCTTAGGGGCCGCCGAATTCACGCGAGGAGCCACGGATGCAGGACTGCCGAAACAGAATCAGGGATTTCGTCCGCAGCGGCGTCCGCATTGCCGTCGGCGCCGCCCTGCTCTGCACCGCCGGAATCCATGCCGCCCCGCAACCTCTCGCGGACCCCATACCGGCACGCATCGCCAAGGGCGATCTGGTCGTCGCAGTGGAGCCGTTCGTGCGGGCGCCGCCGAGCATCGATCCGGCCAAGCCGCCGACCACCAACGACGCCTATGCGCGAATCCAGTACCTGCTGCCGATCCCGGACGGCTCCGGGCGGCTCGTGTTCAACGACGTGCGCGGCCAGCTCTACGTCACCGACGCCGCCGGAAGCCCGCCTGCCGTGTACTTGGATCTGCGCCGCCAAGACTTGGACTTCTACAACGACCTGTTTCCGAACGAGGCCGGGCTGCTCGGCTTCGCCTTTCATCCGCAGTTCGCCGCCGCGGGCAAGCCTGGCTACGGCAAACTCTACGTCGGTTTCAGTGCCGGGCCGGACAGCGGCGTGGCCGACTATCTGGACAAGAGCAGCGCCACCGACGAGAACGACGAAGCGCAGGAGAGCGTGGTGCGCGAGTTTACCGCCACCGACCCGGCCGCCAACGTGTTTCGCGGCACCTCGCGGGAAGTGCTGCGCATCGGCCAGTTCGAGCCGACGCACAACGTCGGCACCCTCGCCTTCAACCCCACGGCGCAACCCGGATCGGCGGACTACGGCCTGCTCTACATCTGCTTCGGCGACGGCGGCGGCCGCTTCGACCCGGAGCGGAACGGCCAGAATCTGGCGACGCCGCTTAGTGCCATCCTGCGCATCGATCCCCTGCCTAGTGAAGAACCCGACGAAGAGCGCGGCTACGGCATTCCCGCCGACAATCCATTCGTCTCGACTCCGGGGGCTGCGCCGGAAATCTGGGCCTACGGCTTGCGCCATGCCCAGCAGTTCTCCTGGGACGCCGACGGGCGCATGTTCATCGGCGACATCGGCCAGGACCACGTCGAGGAAGTGAATCTCGGCGTGGCCGGCGGCAACTACGGCTGGCCGCTGCGCGAGGGCACCTTCGCCACGGCGTTCGGCGTGGGCGTGGCGCAGACCGGCCCGGTCTTCGAGCGCCCAGCTGATCCGCAGCCGTTCATCTATCCAGTGGCGGAATACGACCACGACGAAGGCTTCGCCATCGGCGGCGGCTTCGTCTATCGCGGCGAAGACATCCCCGAACTGCGCGGCCGCTACCTGTTCACCGACGTCGCCCGTGGCCGCCTATTCGCCATCGACACCGACAACCTCGCGCCCGGCAAACGGACGCCCATCGAGGAAGTGCGCCTCCTCTTCGACGGGGAGGAACGCGATCTCGTGGACGTGGCGGGCTTCCGCAACACCTACCACGGCCCGGACTTCCCCCGCGTCGATCTCCGCCTCGGCATCGACCACCGCGGCGAGCTCTACCTGCTTACGAAGGGCGACGGCTGGATACGCAAGCTGGTTGCGCCGTGACGGCGATTTGGGCTGATGGGTTTGGAATGCGACGAGTGAAACAGCTCGCGTGGCTTGCGTTGAAGGTCGCGTTGGCTGCCTTGTTCGTCTGGATCGGCAGAGACTCGCTGTGGCTGGCCGTGCCAGTGGCCATCTTGATTCTGTTCCCACGCTCCGACTGGCCGGCAGTCGGCGCATGGTTCAGGCGGCGCAAGGCAGCCTTCCGAAGAGCAGTGCCTAGGCCAGAGTGACAAGCGATCCTGACGTAGCCGGGCTTCACGGGTTTCCGGCCAACGCCGCAAGCACGCGCTCCACGTCCGCTGGGGTGTCCACGCCCCCAGGCACGGGTGCAACCGCTTCGGCCACGGCGATGTCGACGCCGTGCTCGAGAAGGCGTAGCTGTTCGAGAACTTCCACTTCCTCAAGTGCGCTCGGCGGCCAAGCGACGAACGATTCGAGGGCGGACACGCGGTAGGCGTAGATGCCGATGTGCCGATGCCAGTGTCGGCCAAGGTGCTCCGGTTGCCCGTCGGCGAACGCTTGCCGCGCCCAAGGGAGCGGCGCACGCGAGAAGTAGAGCGCTCGGCCGGCATCGTTGGCGACGACTTTGACGACGTTCGGATCGAAGACGTGCGCCGGGTCCGGAATCGGCTCGCAGAGCGTGGCCACCGGGCAGGCATTGGCGCCGGTCGGCGTCTGGAGCAACCCCGCCACTTGATCGATCACCGCCGGGGGAATCAGCGGCTCGTCGCCCTGCACGTTGACGACCGCTTCTTCTCCGCCCCAACCGCAAATCCGCGCCGCCTCCATCACGCGGTCGGAACCGGTGGCGTGGTCGGCGCGGGTCATCACTGGCACCGCGCCTGAACCCTCCACGGCACCGGCGACGCGCTCGTCGTCGGTGGCGACCACGACGGTCTTGGCCGCGGAGCGCAGCGCTTGTTCGACGACGCGCAGCACCATCGGCTTGCCGCCGAGATCGATGAGCGGCTTGCCGGGAAGCCGCGACGACGCATAGCGCGCCGGAATCACGACCCGAAAGGTCATGTCGCGGCGCCGTTGGCGAGGCGCTTGGGAGCAGGGCTGGGGAGAGTCGGGAAAGCAATGCCAGCGCGGGCGAAAAGCGCTTGCAGCTGTTCGTCCACGAGTGCCGTGAACCGCATCTCGATTTCGACGTACCAGCAATGGTCGATGTCGTTGAACATCTTGATTTTTTCCGCGTCCTTCTCGGTGACCACGAGGGCCGCCGCTGGCGTGTCGAGGTCGCTGCGCTTGAACCGGTGGTGGTCGGGGAACGCCTGCACCCGCACGTCGATGCCGATGCCGCGCAGCGTCTGCTCGAAGCGCACTGGGTTGCCGATTCCGGCCAAGGCGGCGACGCTGCCCTGGCGGGCCGCGAACGCGCTCGGCGCGATGCGCTGGCCGCTCGCCACATGGACCAGCGCCGTCGCTTCGGCGGTCATCACCAATTCGTTCGGCGCCAAGCCTGTGGCCTTGCCGTTGGCGACCACCAAGTCGCATTCGGCCAGCCGCGACACCGGTTCGCGCAATGGCCCGGCCGGCAGGCACAGGCCGTTGCCGACGCCGCGCATGCCGTCGAGCACGGCGATCTCCACGTCCCGTTGCAGCGCGTAGTGCTGCAAGCCGTCGTCGGCGATCACCACCTCCACGTCGGCGTTGGCGAAAAGCAGTTCCACGGCGCGTTGTCGATCCGCGGCGACGGCGACAGGACAATCGGCGCGGCGCGCGATCAGCGCCGCCTCGTCGCCGCACGCTAACGCCGGCGTCTCGGCGGCAACCAGCATCGGCTGCCGCGCACTGCCGCCGTAGCCCCTGGACACCACCCCCGGCTTCAAGCCCCGCGCCGCCAGCCAGCGCGCGAGCCAGATCACGAGCGGCGTCTTGCCGGTGCCGCCAGCGGTGATGTTGCCGACGACGACCACCGGCGCCGGCGCCCGCCAGGCGCGACTGCGCCCGCTCAAGAAGCGGCGGCGACGGCGCTTGGCCAGCAATCCGAAGAGCGCTCCCAGGGGCCACAGCAGCCACGGCCAGACGCGGTTTTCGTACCACGCGCCAACCAGGCGCGTCGCCTTCGCCGTCGGCAGCGCCGGCAGGGCCGCAGGCGGCGTCTCTTCGCCGGAACGGCCCTCGAACTGCGACTTGTAGAGCGCCGCATACGCGCCGCCCTTCGCCATCAACGTCGCGTGGTCGCCGGTTTCGACGATGCTCCCCTCTTCCACCACGGCGATCAGATCCGCCTTCTCCACGGTGGACAGCCGATGCGCGATGACGATGGTGGTGCGGCCCTGCATCACTTCGTCCAAGGCCGCCTGCACATGGCGCTCCGAGACTGCGTCGAGCGACGACGTCGCTTCGTCGAGAATCAGGATCGGCGCATCCTTCAGCAGAGCCCGCGCGATGGCGACCCGCTGCCGTTGCCCGCCCGAGAGCAGCACGCCGTCGTCGCCGACTACGGTGTCGATGCCTTGGGGCATGGCGGCGATGAAGGTCTCGGCATGGGCGCGCCGCACGGCGTCCGCAACAGCCTTCGGCTCGGCACCGGCCAAGCCGCCGTAGGCGATGTTGTTGGCAAGGGTGTCGTTGAACAGAGTGACATCCTGCGTTACCAGCGCGATCTGCCGGCGCAGGCAGGGCAGCCGGTAGTCGGCGAGCGACCTGCCATCGAGCAGGATGCGTCCGCCGGTCGGCTGATGGAAGCGCGCGATCAAGCCCGCCAAGGTGGATTTGCCAGCGCCGGAGCGCCCGACCAGCGCGACCGTCTGCCCGGCTTCGATGTCGAGCGCGACGTTGCGCAGCACCGGTTCGCCTTCCGTGGAGTACGCGAACGAGACGTTCTCCAGGCGGATGGCGCCGGCGACGCGCTCCACGTCGTGCCGCCCGGCGTCTTCCTCTTCCGGCTCGTCGAGCTGCGCGAAGATGCTCGTCGCCGCCGCCAGGCCCCGCTGCAAGCGCGCATTCACGTCCGAGAGCTTCTTCACCGGATTGGCCAACATGCCGGCGAGGCCCAAGTACGTCGCCAAATCGCCGGCGGACATGTCGCCGCCGACCGTCGGCTGGAAGATCAGAAACACCAGCGCCGCGAGCGCCAGCGCCGCGAGATACTGGATCGTCTGCGCGCTCAGCGACTTGGTGAGCATCATCTTCAGGTTCTGGCGACGATTGCGCTCGCTCGCGGCGAAGAAGCGGGCGCGCTCGTAGCCTTCGCCGCCGAATATCTTCACTTCCCGATAGCCGGAAACCGCCTCCGAAGCCACATGAGTCACATCGCCCATCGAGTCCTGGATGCTGTTGCTCAAGCGCCGAAAGCGCTTGGATGCGAAGCGCACGATCGCCCCGACGAGCGGCGCGACGACGAGGAACGTCAACGTAAGCCGCCAGTTCATGTAGACCAGCGCACCGAAAAAGACGATCACCTTGAGGCCGTCGGAAACGATGATCTTCAACGCGTCGGTGGCGGTGTCGCGCAGCTGCGCAGTGGTGAAGGTCAGCCGCGACACTAGGTGGCCTTGGGCGCTGGCGTCGAAGAAGCTGCTCGGCATCAGCAGCAGCCGCTCGAACAGGTGCGTGCGGATCACGTGGATCGCCCGGAAGGAAATCCGCGACAGCGCGTATTCCCCGGCCACCGACCCGGCCATGCGCGCCAGCGCCAGCCCCAGCATCAGCGCCGGAAACGCCCAGGCGTAGAAGGCCGTCGGCGTACCGATGGCGTCCACGATCAGCCCGAAGGCCCAAGCGAAGCCCGCCTCGCCGCCAGCCGTGAGCAGGAACCCGACCACCGCCAGGCCGAACCACAGCTTCTGATCGGCCACATAGCCGAGCAGCCGTCGATAGGTCGCCCAGTCGCGCCGGACGACGACATCCGGCAACGCACTCTCGGTTCGCATCGACGCCCTCCTTAGCGGCAAGCGGACACCGCGCCAGACTCTCCGGCAGCGCCGCAACAACATAGCAGGCGGAGCGCGATGTCAAGGGTTCGCGGCACGGCAGCCGCACAGATTGCGCCGCGGTCAGTTCGTCGTCGTTTTTCGATGGACATTGACCACTTCGCCCTCCAAGTTCTCCTTGTTCGACAGGGCACGCTGTATGTTCGCCGCCAACCGCTTGTAGTCCAAGTCTTGCGTGCAAAGGACGATCCCCGCATGGCGAATCTCGCCTTGGTCATGGAGACGCCGAAAGTCCTTCCGATTAAGAGTTACGACAGCTCTGCCGAGAGCAGCAGCGTCTTCGAGCACATGGCGGTCCGGGTACCGCCGCCCGGCCTTGCCGTCCTCTTGGACCGTCAGGACATCGTAGTCCAATAGCCGCAACTCCCGAACGGCGGGTAGAGGGAAGTTCTCATCGGCGCATAAAGGGTGCAGATGGCTCTTTGGGCTCATGGCTCTCCTTCTTGGTCCGCGAGAGCTCCGACCGCTCCAAGGACTCGTTGTCTGCGATTTGCTGCTCTATTTCTGCCGGATACAGCTCGTAATACTCCACAGCGCTATCTAGATCGTGGCGGCTCAACGCAGAATAGCACTCAAGGATGTCCTCGTCGCGGCCGCCTAGCTGAAAAGCGCGAACGAGCACCCAAACCGGAATTCGCGTCTGTGCGATGCAGGCGTCGCCGCCACAGACGCCGGGGGTGCGTTCAATACCAAATACTGGCGACTTCGACACTGGAGAGCTCCCTGCAACTCAAGCACGTCGCACCTGCGATGAGACGGGACAATAGCACGTTTCTCGCCGCAATAGCGACCAATGGCCAATCGCACCAATCGCAACCAATCGCCATCGTCCTTCCGGGCCGCCGACCCCTCAGTTCGCCGTGTCGAAGCGCATCCCCCCTTCGCCGTGGCTTACGGCAATCGTCTGGTTCGGGGCGAAGCGTCCCTCTAGGAGTGCGCTGGCGAGCGGGTTCTCCAACGCTTGCTGAATGGCGCGCTTCAGCGGGCGGGCGCCGAACACGGGGTCGTAGCCCTGATCCACCAGGGCCGCCATGGCCCCGTCGTCCACCACAAGGCCGAGGTCCTGTTCGGCCAAGCGGCTGCGCAGGCGACGAATCTGGATTTCCGCAATCGCCGCCATGTCGCCCTTCTTCAGGGCGTGGAAGACCACCATCTCGTCGATGCGGTTGACGAACTCCGGCCGGAACTTGCGCCCGACGACGTCCATCACCGCGTCGTGGATGTCGTCGTCGAGTCCTTCGGCCGCGAGGGCCTGGATGGCGTCCGAACCGAGGTTGGAGGTCATCACCAGCACGGTGTTGCGGAAGTCCACGGTGCGGCCGTGGCCGTCGGTCAGCCGCCCGTCGTCCAGCACTTGCAGGAGGATGTTGAAGACGTCCGCGTGCGCCTTTTCGACCTCGTCGAGCAGCACCAGCGAATACGGGCGTCGCCGCACGCGCTCCGTGAGCTGCCCGCCCTCCTCGTAGCCGACGTAGCCCGGCGGCGCGCCGACGAGCCTTGAGACGGCGTGCTTCTCCATGTACTCGGACATGTCCACGCGCACCATCGCCTCTTCGCTGTCGAAGAGCGCCTCGGCCAATGCGCGGCACAGTTCGGTCTTGCCGACGCCCGTGGGCCCGAGGAACAGGAAGCTGCCGTTGGGACGATTGGGGTCCGCAATGCCCGAACGGGCGCGGCGCACCGCTTGCGCCACGCCCTGCACGGCTTCGTGCTGGCCGACCACGCGCTTATGCAGCTCGTCTTCGAGCTTCAGCAGCCGCTCGCGTTCGCCGCCGAGCAGCTTGGCGACGGGCACGCCGGTCCAGCTGGACACCACCTCGGCCACCTCGGCGTCGGTGACCCGATTGCGGAGCAGAGCCTTGCCGCCGCCCTCCCCGTCCACGGTCTGCGCAAGCTGCTTCTCCAGCGCCGGAATGCGCCCGTTCTGCAGTTCCGCCATCTTTGCCAGATCGCCGCCGCGGCGGGCAGCCTCGAACTCCAGGCGCGCGGCGTCCAGGGACTCCTTCACCTGCTGGGCGCCTTGGACGCTCGCCTTCTCGGCAGTCCACACCTCGTCGAGATCCGCGTAGTCGCGCTCCAGGCTGGCGATGGTCTCTTCGAGCGCGGAACGGCGCTTTGCCGATGCGTCGTCGGATTCGCCCTTGAGCGCCTCCAGCTCGATCTTGCGCTGGACGAGCGCGCGTTCCAGGCGATCCATGCTCTCCGGCTTGGAGTCCATCTCCATGCGGATGCGGCTCGCGGCTTCGTCGATCAGGTCGATGGCCTTGTCGGGCAGCTGGCGCCCGGAGATGTAGCGGTGCGAGAGGCGCGCCGCGGCGACGATGGCCGGATCGGTGATGTCCACGGCGTGGTGCAGCTCGTAGCGCTCCTTGAGGCCGCGCAGGATGGCGACGCAGCTGTCGACGTCCGGCTCGTCCACCAGCACCTGCTGGAAGCGGCGTTCGAGGGCGGCGTCCTTCTCGATGTGCTGGCGGTACTCGTCGAGGGTCGTGGCGCCCACGCAGTGCAGTTCGCCCCGCGCCAGCGCCGGCTTCAGCATGTTGCCGGCGTCCATGGCGCCTTCGGCCTTGCCGGCGCCCACCACCGTATGCAGTTCGTCGATGAACAGGATGACCGAGCCGCCCTGCTTGCTGAGTTCGTTCAACACCGCCTTCAGGCGCTCCTCGAACTCGCCGCGAAACTTCGCGCCAGCGATCAGGGCGCCCATGTCCAGCGCCAGGATGCGCTTGTTCTTGAGCCCTTCCGGCACCTCGCCATTCAGGATGCGCTGCGCCAGGCCTTCGACGATGGCCGTCTTGCCGACGCCGGGTTCGCCGATCAGCACCGGGTTGTTCTTGGTGCGCCGCTGCAGCACCTGCACGGTGCGGCGAATCTCGTCGTCGCGGCCGATCACCGGATCGAGCTTGCCCTCCTCCGCCCGCGCCGTGAGGTCGATCGTGTACTTCGCGAGCGCTTCACGGGCGTCTTCGGCATTGGCGTCGCGCACGGTCTCGCCGGCGCGTGCGCCATCGACCGCCCTGGCGAAGCGCTCGGCGTCGAAGCCGGCATCGCGCAGCGCCTCGCAGGCCGGGTCGTCGGCGCCGCCTAGGGCGGCCAGTGCGAGCTCGGACGCCACGAAGTCGTCGCCGCGACGCTGCGCCTCGCGGTCGGCGAGATTGATGATGCGGCCGAGCTCCGGCGAGACGCCCACGTCGCCGGTCGGCCGCCCAATGCGCGGCAGCGCGTCCAGCGCGGCATCAATGCCGCGCCGCAGCCGTTGCCGGTCTACGCCGGCGGCGGCAAGCAGCGCATCCGCGCCGCCGTCTTCGAGCAACGCGGCAAGCAGGTGCAGCGGCGCCACCGCCGCATGGTCGCGCCCGACCGCCAAGGACTGGGCGGCGGCAAGCGCCGTCTGCAGGCGCGTGGTGAGTCGTTCGATCCTCATGGCGGTCTCGACTGAACGGCGTTGCGCCTTAAGTGCGTCCGCCAAGGCCGCAATTCAACGGCCCGCGTCGGCTGCGAAGGCGTCGCAGGATGCGAGAAGGCGGCTGCCGGCCTCCGCCAAGCGCCAATAGGGCGCCGGTCGGCAGCGCTGCACTTGCAGCTGCGCCGGCCTTGCGCTGCGCCACGCGATGGCGCCGAGAACGCCGGTGGAAACGAGGTGCGCCCCGACGTCGCGGTAGCGCTGCACCACGTCCGCGTGCGGGTGCCCGAAGTGGGTCTCGAAGGCCGCCGAGACGACGGCGAAGCGCGGCCGGGACGCAGCGACGAAAGGCGCCGACGACGATGTGCGGCTGCCGTGATGGGGAACCAGCAGGAAATCCACCGCCGGCACCGCCAAGTCGCCCTCCGCCACGGTCTCGACATCGCCCGCGAGCAGCACCCGCGCCGGTCTCGCGCTGTCAGGTACCGCGTTCGCTTCGATCAACAGCACGCAGGAAGCGTTGTTGCCGACATACTGCTTGTGCGCCGGCGGGCCGAGCACGCTGAAGTCCACGCCATCCCAGCGCCAAGCCATCCCTTCGACGCACGCTTGCCCGTCGATGCCGGCGACGACTTCGCCGAGGAGCACTCTGCCTGCCCGAGTGCCGTCCCGCACCGCCGCGGCGCCGCCGATGTGGTCGCCGTCGCCATGGCTCAGCACCAGGGTGTCTATCGTGCCGCGTCCCATGCTCCGCAACGCCGGCAGCACTGTCAGAGCGCCGCTTCCGGGACTGCCCGGGAACCCCGGCCCGGTGTCGTAGACCAGCGTGTGGCGCACGGTCTCCACGATCACAGCAGTGCCCTGGCCCACATCGAGCGCCGTCACCCTGGCCTCGCCGAACGCCGGCGGATCGCTCGGGAACAGCAGCGGCAGCGCCAGAACCGCCGCCACCGTGGTGGCCAGCGCGACCAGCGCCGACCGCGCAAGCGGCAGCAGGCAGGCCGCGGCGGCAACCACCAGCCACCACTGCCAGCCGCCGAGGTCAGGCACGTAGAACGGCGCAACGCCGTCGGCGACCTCGAGCACCTTGTCCACCACAGCGATGCAGAAGTCCGCGCCGACCAGAGTCCAGCGGGCGATGGTGTCGAGCGACAAGCCGAGCAGCGCGGTGCCGGCCAGGGCCAATGGCACCGCGAACATCGTCGCCAGCGGCACGACCAGCAGATTGACTCCGAAACTCAACGGATGAACGAGGCCGGTCAGGCCGATGCTCGCCGGCGTGAACACGGCGAGGATCGCCAACTGCGCCGCCAGCGCCGAGGTCACCCACGAGCGCGGGCGCGGGCGTGGCGCGAACACGCCAAGCAGCACCGCGACGGCGCCGAAGGAGAGCCAGAAGCCGGCGGCCAAGGGCGCCATCGGATCGATCGCCAGCACGAAGGCCAGCGCATAGCTGAAGACCGCGGTGCGCGTGGACGCCCGCCCGGAAACCAAGGCGACCATGCCGGCGGTGGTCATCGCGAACGCCCGCAGCAGCGACAGACCGGCACCGGCCAGCGCCACGTAGGCAATCCCCAGCCCCAGCCCGAGCGCCACGCCGACGCCCTTCGGCGACAAGCCGAACAACAGCCCTAGACCACGCCCGAGGAGGAAGCCGAGGGCGGTCACGATGCCGATGTGCAAGCCGGAAATCACCATGAGATGCAGTGTTCCGGTGCGTCGAAAGCGCGCCATGGCCGCCTCTGGAATCGCCGCCGCGTCGCCGAGAGCGAGTGCTGCGACGATGCCGCCATGGAGCAGCGGCAGGACCTCGAGCCGTTCGCGCAGGCGTTCGCGCCAGCCGACGATCGACGTCTGCGGCGCCGCTGCCAGACGCGCGCCCGACTTGACGTAGCCGGTTGCCGCCAAGCGGTCGCGGGTGAAGGCGCGGGCGCGGTCGTAGCCGCTGGCGTTGGCCGTCGCCCGCGGCGGCTTCAAGCGCACCTGCAGCCGCCACCGGTCGCCGCCGTTCACCGTCGGCCCGCGCACCCAATGCAGTTTGATGCGCCCGCGGATGTCGCAGGACGCCTGCTCCGGCGCGAAGACGAAGCTCTGCACCGACAAGTCGCTCGAAGGCGCAAGCGGCTGGCGCGCGGGCAGCGTCGCAACGCGACCAACCACCTCCGCGTCCACGCAGCTCTTGTCGACCCGGCCTTGCACCGCCTGCGTTGCGTGCCAGCTTCCCCAGCCGAGACCGAGCACCGCCAAGGCAACAAGGCGCAAGCGGCGCGCCGGCAGACAGGCCGCGGCGCCAGCCAGCAGCCACGGCCACAGCGCGTGCAGCCCCGGCAGCCAGTGCGCCGCGACGACGCCGACCGAGAAGGCCAGTGCGAAATTGCGTATGTCCAAAGGCGGCTCCGCCGGCATAATGCGCAGCGTTGCGAGCGGCGATGCGCTCGGCGCGCTGGCGGCCCATGCTTCGAGATCGGATCCGCAAGTATCTGCACTCGCCGGACGCGATTCGCCGGCAAAAGGCGCTAAGTGCTGTGCGACATTTGCTCGTCGAGCCGGAGCTGTGGCACTTGCACCGGCGCTCGGCGGGCGGCGCGGTGTTCATCGGCCTGTTCTGCGCCTTCCTGCCGCTGCCGGTGGGACAGATGCTGATCGCCGCCCTGCTCGCCGTCTTCGCCCGCTGCAACCTGCCCATCGCCGTCGCGCTGGTGTGGGTCACCAATCCGCTGACCTTCGGCCCGATCTTCTACTTCGCCTACAAGCTCGGCGCGTGGCTGCTCGGCATCGACGCGGTCTCAACTGGCTGGGAGCTCTCCTGGCAGTGGCTCTGGCAGCGGCTGCGCGAGATCTGGTGGCCGCTCACCCTCGGATCGCTGGTCTGCGGCTGGGTGGCCGGCCTCACTGGCAGCGTCCTGGCGCGGCTGCTCTGGCGGCTGCATGTGGTGCGGCGCTGGCGCGAGCGTCGCGAGCGCCGTCGCGCCGTCAAGCCGAGTGCAGCGCCTCGGCCGGGTTCGCCACCGTCGCCTTGAGGGCTGGCGCGAGCACAGCGAACAGGCTCAGGCCCAGCGACAGGCCAGCGATGGCGAACAGATCCCCCGACTGCACGTCCGAGGGAATGCTGGCGAACCACGTGCCTTCGATGATGCTGCCCACCAAGCCGATCAGCAGCGACGCCGCCTGATCGGCGTTGACCGCCAAGGCCACCCCGCCGGCCAAGCCGGCCGCGACGCCGATGGACGCCACCACGAAGCCTTGCAGGAAGAACACCGCGACCAGCAGCCGCCGCGACGCCCCCATGGTGCCGAGGATCGCCACGTCGCGGCGCTTGTCGTTGACCAGCATGGCCTGGCCGGAAACCATGTTGAAGGCGGCGATGGCGACGATCAGCGCCAAAAGCGCGAACATGATGGCCTTTTCGATCTTCACGGCGCGAAACAGCGCCCCGTAGTCGTCCATCCAGAAACGGACCTCGGCGCCCGGATGCGCCGCCAAGGCGGCCCGCACCCGCGGCGCAAGCGTCGGCGCCGCCAGCGGATCGTCGAAGTGCAGCCGCCAGCCATCAATGCCGGCCTTGGCCAGCCCGCGTCGGGCGATGTCGCGGTGCATCACGAACGCCAGCGTGGCGTCCGGGTCGGCTCCAGTCTCGAACACGCCGGCGAACTCGAAGCGTTCGATGCGCGGTCGAACGCCCGTCGATCCGGGTAGCGCCAGCACCAGCGTCAGCGCGTCGCCGACCTCCAAGCCCCGCGCCTCGGCCAAGGGGGCACCGAGCAGGATGCCGCCCGGCCGCGCCTGCAAGCGCCGCAACGTCGGCGGCGGCGCCAGCCCGGCCAGCGCCGAAATGCCGGCCGCATCCAACGCCGAAAGCGCGACGAAGTCCGTGCCGCCGCGCCGCGTCAACATCGCTTCGGCCTGGAAGTAGCGGCTGACCGCGCGCACGCCGTCCACCTCTCGCACGGCGTCCGGGGCTTGTTCGCCGGAACCCAGAACCATGGCGTGTGGAACCGCGGCGAGGATGCGCGTCGTGATTTCGCGGTCGAAGCCGTTCATCACGCTGGTCACCACGGTGAGGATCGCCACGCCGAGGGTCAAGCCGGCGAAGGACACCCAGTTGACGAAAGCGGCGTAGCCGTGGCCGCGGGCGAACAGATAGCGGCGGGCAATCCACAGCGCAGTGAACACCGGACTATCCGGCAAGGACGCCGTCGGCGAGGGTCAAGGCGCGGTCGGTGCGGCGCGCGATCTCCTCGTCGTGGGTGACGACGACGAACGCCGTGCCGTGGCTGTCGCCGAGCGCACGCAAGGCTGCGAACACCAGGTCCGCGCTCTGGCGGTCCAGATTGCCGGTCGGCTCGTCGGCGAGCACGATGCCGGGCGACGCGGCGAGCGCACGCGCCACCGCCACGCGCTGTCGCTCGCCGCCCGAGAGCTCGTGCGGCCTGTGCTCGACGCGCCCCGACAGCTCCACCTCGGCAAGCAGCCGGTGCGCGCGCTCCATCGCCGCCTTGAGGCGGCCACCGCCGACCAAGAGCGGCATGGCCACGTTCTCCAGGGCGGTGAACTCGGGCAGCAGGTGGTGGAACTGGTACACGAAGCCCATGCGCGAGTTGCGGATGCGCGCTTTCTCTGCCGCGCTCGCCGCGGTCAGCGGCTGCCCCATGACCGTCACCGAACCCTGGTCCGGATCGCTCAGTCCGGCGAGGATGTGCAGCAGCGTACTCTTGCCGGCGCCGGAGCGCCCGACGATGCCGACGCACTCCCCCGACGCGACCGACAGATCCACCCGCCGCAGCACGGCCAGCGCCTGGCCGCCTTGCGCGAACGCCTTGGCGACGGCGCGCGCTTCGAGCGCCGGCGCCGGTTGTTCATTCATGGGCGAGGACCCGCGCCGGCGCAAGCTGCGCCGCCCGCCAAGCCGGGAAGATCGTCGCCGCCAGACTCAGCGCAAAGGCCGTCGCCGCGACTTGGCCGATGTCCGCCGCCGCGAACCGCATCGGCAGCCGCGTCACCAGGTATTCGCCCATCAGCGACGTGCCAAGCACGCGTTCGAGCCAAGGAAATCCGGCCTCGGCAGCGACGCCGAGAAGTAAGCCCGCGCCGATTCCCAGGCCGATGCCCAGCGCAGCGATCGAGACCCCGAGCACGACGAAAGCGCCCAGCACCAGACCAGCGCGGCTGCCGATGGTGCGCAGCATGGCGACATCGCCGCGCCGCTCGTTGACGATCATCACCAGGCTCGACACGAGATTGAACGCCGCCACCGCGACCAGCATCGACAGCAGCAGATAGAGCATGCTCTTCGTCACGCCGATCGCGTCGTAGACGCCCCCCAAGGTGCGTCGCCACGTGCCGAGGACGTAGTCGCGGATGCCGACCGCGCCGGCGATCCGCTCGCGCACGGCGTTCGCCGCCAGCGGATCGGCGACGCGCACATGGAAGCCATGCACCGCCGCGCCGAGACGAAAGAGCCGCGCCGCATCGGCGCGGTGAACGTAGGCCGCATGGCGATCCAGCTGCGAGTCGGTGGCGAACACGCCGGCCACCTCGAACCGCTTCTGGCGCGCGAACGCGCCGAAGGGCGTGACCACGGCCTGGGGCAGAACCACCGTCACGTCGTCGCCGACGCCGACGCCAAGCCGCCGCCCAGCCTCGGCGCCGAGCAGGATCCGAAACCGGCCCTCCTCGAGCGGTTCCCCGCTTGCGAAGGCGAACAGGCCGGACACCTCGCCATAGCTCTGCGGCACGACGCCCACCAGCGCCACGCCCAGGGTCTTCTCCGACGTCGCCAGCAGGCCGGCGCCTTCCACCACGCCGCTTGCGGCGACCACGCCGGGAACGCCGCGAATCGCCGACAAGGGCTTCTCTTCGTCCGCGACCGGCACGCGCCCAGTCACGGTGACGTGCGGTACGACGCCGAGCACGCGCTCGCGCACCTCGCCCTCGAAGCCAGCGATGACCGCCTGGACGAACAGCAGGATAGCCACCGACAACGCCAGTCCGGCAAGCGACAGGCCGCTGACGAAGGAGATGAAGCTGCGCCGCGAACGCGCATAGCGCAAGCCGATGCTGACGGCCAGGGGGCGAAACACGGCGCTCGATGCCTCTCGGTTTGCGCCGGCGCAGTCTACGGCAAGCGCCCGCCCGCGGTGTACGCCTCCATCGCCGCCGTGCCATGCATTTCAAGGCCGTCGTCGCCGTCTTCCACGAACAGCGCAGCGATGCCGCGGCGCTCGGCGAACGCCAGCCCCGCCTCTGTGCCCAGCACGAGGAGCGCCGTCGCGTAGGCGTCGGCGAAGACGGCGCTCCGCGCCACCACGGTGGCGGACGCCAGGGCGTGGGCAACCGGCAATCCAGTGCGCGGATCGACGACGTGGGAGATGCGCGTCTGGCCGTGCGGCAGCAGGGCCTGCTCCGCCTTCGTCGGTTCGCGGAATTGGCGGTAGCCGCCGGAAGTGGCCAAGGCGCCGTCGCGAATGTGCAATACGGTCTGCAATTCGCCGCTGTCGGAAGTGAGGGGCGACTCGACGCCGACCCGCCACGCGCCGCCGTCCGGCGCTCCGCCATGTGCGCGCAGCTCGCCGCCGAGCTCGACGAGGTAGGCGCGGCAGGACGCGCCGTCGAGCACGTCGGCCATGCGGTCCACGGCGAAGCCCTTGGCGATGGCGGAGAAGTCCACGCGCACTTCCGCCAGCTTCGTGAGCGTCGCCGGGCTCGAGGCCACCTTCAGCCGACCGTGGCCGACGACACTCCTCGCCTCCCGCAACCGTGTGCTGTCCGGCAGCACCGCCTCGGCATCGGCCCCGAAGCCCCAGAACGCCACGAGGGGCCCGACAGTGGCGTCGAACGCGCCGCCGGTCTCCTCGGCGACGCCCTGCGCCGCAGCCGCCACAGCCGCGAGCCAAGGCGAGACCGGCACCGGAACGCCTACCGGCGCCCGATTGAACCTCGCCAGCTCCGACGCGGCATCGTAGGTGGACATCGCATGGTCGACGCGGTCGAGGACTGCCGCCAGCCGCTGCGCCGGCACGCCACCGGTACAGGCCGCCTGCACGGCGTAGGTGGTGCCCATCGCAGCGCCGTCGACGCGCTCGAATCCGCTCTCGGAACCGCCGCAGCCGCTCGCCGCAGCGACAGCGAGAAACAACGCGGCGCGTGTTGTTCGCCGCAAGACCGTCGCGACCATCGGCACATCCTGCGGCGTCATGCGAACGCCGCGCAACTCTTCCCACAGCGCCACAGGCGACGCACTAGAATCGAACCATCCAGCGCGCTCGAGGCATGGCTCGACATGGACATCTCCATCTTCGGCACGGGCTACGTGGGCCTCGTCACCGGCGCCTGCTTCGCCGAGATGGGCAATCGCGTGCTGTGCGTGGACATCGACGAGGCCAAGGTCGAAGCCCTTGCCAACGGCGAAGTGCCGCTCTTCGAGCGCGGCCTGGAACCCTTGGTGCGCGGCAACCGGCAGGCCGGAAGGCTGCTCTTCACCACCGACGCCGCGCAGGGCGTGGCGCACGGCGACGTGATCTTCCTCGCCGTCGGCACGCCGTCGGACGAGCACGGGGGGGCGGACACCGCCAACGTGCTGCAGGCCGCGCAGACCATCGGCGACCATCTGGCGCGCCCGGCGCTGGTCGTCGGCAAATCCACAGTGCCAGTCGGCACCGCCGAGCGCGTGCGCGAGACCATCGCCGCGGCCCTCGCCCGACGCGGCGCGGAGGTGGAGTTCGCGGTGGCGGCGAACCCGGAGTTCCTCAAGGAAGGGGACGCCGTGGCCGACTTCATGAAGCCGGACCGCATCGTCATCGGCAGCGACGACCCAGCCGCCACCGAACTCTTGGAACGCATCTACGCGCCGTTCAACCGCAACCGCGACAAGATACTGCACATGGATCTGCGGTCGGCGGAGATGACCAAGTACGCCGCCAACGTCATGCTGGCGGCGAAGATCAGCTTGATGAACGAGTTCGCCAACGTGGCCGAGCTCGTCGGGGCGGACATCGAAGCGGTGCGGCACGGCATCGGCACCGACCCGCGCATCGGCCACCACTTCATCTACGCCGGCTGCGGCTACGGCGGCTCGTGCTTTCCGAAGGACGTGCGGGCACTGTCGCACATGGCCGGCCAAGCTGGCTACGACGCGCGGCTCGCGCGCAGCGTGGAGGCGGTGAACGAACGGCAGAAGCGCGCCTTCGGCGAACGGATCGTGGCGCACTTCGGCGGCACGCTCGCCGGACGCGCCATCGCCCTGTGGGGTCTTGCCTTCAAGCCCAACACCGACGACATGCGCGAGGCGCCGAGCCGCACCCTGATGGAGACCATTTGGGCCGCCGGCGGCAGCGTGCGCGCCTACGATCCACAGGCCTTGGACGAAGCGCGGCGGCTCTACGGCGCCCGTGCCGACCTCGCGCTCTGCGCCGAGCGCGACGATGCCCTGCTCGGCGCGGACGCGCTCGCCGTGGTCACCGAGTGGCACGAGTTCCGCAGCCCCGACTTCGCCGTCGTCAAGACCGCGCTCAGGCAGCCGACGATCTTCGACGGACGCAACCTCTACGACCCGCAGGCGCTGGCCGCCGCCGGCTTCGACCACATCGCCATCGGACGCGGCAGTTCCGCTCGACATGGCTAGCCGCCCGAGGCTGGCAGCCGCCGTACTGGCGGCATCGCTCGCCGCTGCGGCGCACGCTGGCGTCGAAGACCGACGCTGGTGCCGTGTTGCCGCAGACCACTTCGAGCTGGTGACCGATCTCTCGCGGGAGAAGTCCATCGAACTGCTGCTCTCCCTGGATCGCTTCCGCAGCGCCGCCTACGCGCTGCTCCCCGGACGCCCGCTGGAGCCGCCGGCGACGCCGCGGCTGCTGGTGTTCAAGCGCGCCCAGGATTTCTCCTCGCTCTTCGAGTTCCCCTCGCACATCGTCGGCTTCGCACAGCCGTCCTTGGCGCAGAGCCTGCTGGCGTTCGGCCCCGACCGCAGCGGACGCCACCTGGACACCTTCGCCTACCACGAATACACGCACTTTCTGCTGCGCAGCCGGACGATGCTCAACCTGCCCATCTGGTACGAGGAGGGACTCGCCACCTATCTCGCCAACCTCCACATCGACGCCGCCGGACAGGTCACCCTTGGACGCGGCCCGCACGCGCTGCTGCGCTTCCTCCTCAAGCAGCCGCAGACGCCGGTGGAGGACGTGCTCAACGAACGGCTGCGCATGGACTGGCAGCGCCACGACCTGTCGAGCGTCTACGCGCTGGCCTGGGGCGTGGTGCGCTTTCTGCACCATGCCAAGCGCCCGGACGGCAGCCGCTACGCCGAAGACGTGGGGGCCATGCTGCAGGCCATCGACCGCGGCGCGACCACGGCCGAGGCCATGCGCCAGCATGTCGGCATCGACAGCGACGACCTGCGGCCGCGGATGCGCGGCTACTTCGACGCCCAGGACGATCTGGCGGCCAGCGTGTTCCGCTTCACGATGGACGGCTACGCGCCGCCGACGGTGCAGCGCGTCTGCCTCGACCGCACCGAGAAGCGGCTGGCGCTGGCGGACGCGGCGGCGCCCCATCGCCCGGCGAAGTCCGCGGCGCTATACGACTCGATCCTGGAACGCCGGCCGCGGCACGTCGGCGCGTTGCTGGGCCGTTCACGGACCACCGAAGACCTGGCGGAGGCGTTTGCATTTGCGGAACGCGCGCTCGCCGCCGCGCCCGACGATCCGGATGTTCATGTGCGGCTAGCGCAGATCGGCCTTGAACGATGCCAAAGCGAAGCGGCGCCGTGCGTCGAATCCCTTGGCGAAGCCGCTGCCCACTACCACCGGGCACTCGACGTTGAAGCCCACCGCGCCGACGCGGCCTATGGACTGGGGGTGCTCTATCTCGTCGCCGGCCACCCGGCGGATGCCCTCGACCCGCTGCTGGCGGCCTACTCCCGCGCCCCATGGTCGCCGCGCATCAGCTTCCACCTCGGCCAAGCCTATCGGTTCGCCGGACAGGTGGCCCGCGCCCGCCAGCACCTTGAGAAGACCCTCTTCTGGCATCCCGACGCGACTTGGCGAGAACGCGCCAGACGTGCCCTCGATCAGCTTGCGGTCGAGGCGACGGGCTTGGAACCGGCCGACGACGCGGAAGCAACCGCAGTCGTCTCAGGCGAACCCGCCCTCTCCGAGTGAAGACACGGCTTAGTCCAAGGAGCCGCACCGACCGCTACCAATCCTCCTGCAGTTCGCGGATCAGCTCTTCGGCGGTCTGAATGCGGTCTTCCGGGGCTCGGCCAAGGCATTGCAGGCAGATGTTCTGCAGGCGTTCGGGCACGGGTACCGGGGTGCGATTGCGCTGCGTCGGCGGCACCAGCTCGGCGTTGAGGACCTTGTCCAGAATCTCGTCGAAGGTCTGCCCCTCGAACGGCGGCTGGCCGGCGAGGATCTCGTAGAGCACGGCGCCGAGGCTGTAGATGTCGGTGCGGTAGTCGATGGCCGGATCGTCGCGGATCTGCTCCGGCGACATGTACGACACCGTGCCCTGCAGCTTGCCTTCGTCGGTGAGGCGGAAGTCCTTCGGCGCACCGGCGTCCGCAGCGGCTTCCTCGACCGTGCGGGACGCCCCGCCAGATGCCTTGCGGCCCGGGTCGCGCCACACCTTGGCGAGCCCCCAATCGAGCAGCAGCACTTCGCCGAAGGGCCCGACCAGCACGTTCTCCGGCTTGATGTCGCGGTGGGCGACGCCGTGGTTGTGGGCGTATCCCAGCGCGTGGGCGACTTGAATGACCACCTCCATCAGGCGCGTCAAGTCGTAGCGCTCGCGGAAGTCGAGGATCTCGCGCAGGGTGTAGCCATGCACCAGCTTCATGGTGAAGTAGCAATGGCCCTGGCTGTCGCGCCCGATCTCGTAGGTGGGCACCGTGTTGGGATGCTGCAGCATGGCGCTCACCCGCGCTTCGCGCACGAAGCGGCGCTGCTCCAAGGGGTCGTCGGCGAACTCCGCCTTCAGGCTCTTGTAGCAGACGATGCGCATCAGGTGCAGGTCCTTGCAGGACTGGATGTTCGAGCGGCCGCCGCGGGCGATGGTCTTGAAGTAGGCGTAGCGGGTGCGGGTATCCAGCCGCTTCGGCAGAGGCTTGTCGGTGTCCGCCAAGGACACCATCGGGTAGGGATCCGAAGCCGAGGCGAAGCGCGTCATGGCGGTGCTGGCCAAGAGATCAGGCCCGATCGTCGGCGCGGCGAAGGCGCTCGACCAGGCTGGAAGTGTCCCAGCGCCGGCCGCCCATGGCCTGCACGTCCGCGTAGAACTGATCCACGAGGGCGGCGAGCGGCATGCGCGCGCCGAACCGCCGGGCCGCGGCGAGCGTCATGTCCAAGTCCTTGCGCATCCAGTCAACGGCGAAGCCGAAATCGAACTCGCGCCGTGCCATGGTGGCGGCGCGGTTGTCCATCTGCCAGGACTGCGCCGCTCCCTTGGAGATCACGTCCACCACCGCATCCACGTCGAGGCCAGCCTTCTCGGCGAAGTGAATGCCCTCCGCCAAGCCCTGCAGGACGCCGGCGATGCACACCTGGTTGACCATCTTCGTGAGCTGGCCGCAGCCGACGCCGCCCATCAGCTTGACGGACTTGGCATAGGCGTCGATGACCGGCCGGGCGCGCTCGAAGTCTTCCGCGGCGCCGCCCGCCATCACCGTCAACTGGCCGTTCTCGGCGCCGGCCTGGCCGCCGCTCACCGGGGCGTCCAGGAAGCCGACGCCCGTTTCCGCGGCGACGCCGGCCAGCTCCTCGGCGAGCAGCGCCGATGCCGTCGTGTGATCGACCACCACCGCGCCCTTCGCCGCGCCGGCCAGCACGCCGTCCTGGCCAAGCGCGACCTGGCGCACGTCGTCGTCGTTGCCGACGCACATGAAGACCACCTCCGCGCCTTCGGCGGCCTCGCGCGGCGTGGCCACGGCCTCGCCCCGATGTTCGCCAAGCCAAGCCTCGGCACGCGCCTGGGTGCGGTTGTAGACGCGCACTCGGTGCCCGGCCGCCGCCAAGTGTCCGGCCATCGGATAGCCCATCACGCCCAGCCCAACGAAGGACACCGCGCGCCCTGCGCTGTTCGCGTTCTCTGCGCCGTTGTCGCTCAACGATCTCTCCCCTTGTTCCGTGCCTACAGCCGCGTCTTCAACGCCGCCGGCGACGGCCGGCGGCGACGCGCCTTGGTCTTCCGCCTCCTGCCGCCGCGCCCCCGATGCCGCGCATCATGCGCTCGATACCGCCCTTGCGGGAGACCTTCTTCACCGTCTTCTGCATCTGCTTGTGCTGTTTGAGCAGGCGGTTGACGTCCGGCACGCCGGTGCCGCTGCCGGCGGCGATGCGGCGCTTGCGCGACGGATTGATGACGTCCGGGAAGTGGCGCTCTTGGAGCGTCATGGAGTTGATGATGGCGTCCATGCGCCGGTACTCGCGTTCGTCGAGCTTGTCGCGCACGGCGGCGGGCATCTGCGCCGCGCCGGGAATCTTGTCCAAGAGGTTCTCGACGCCGCCCATGCTGAACATCTGGCGGATCTGGTCCTGCAGATCCACCAAGTCGAACTTGCTGCCGCGCTGCACCTTCCTGGCCAGCCGCATGGCCTTGCGCTTGTCGACCTTGCGCTCGGCTTCCTCGATGAGCGTGAGCATGTCGCCCATGCCGAGGATGCGCGACGCGATGCGTTCCGGATGGAATGCTTCGAGGGCGTCCGTCTGCTCGCCGACGGCGAGAAACTTGATGGGCTTGCCGGTGACCGCGCGCACCGAAAGCGCCGCTCCGCCACGGACATCGCCGTCGGCCTTGGCCAGCACCACGCCGGTGAGCGGCAGCGCGTCGTCGAACGCCTTGGCCGTGGTCGCGGCGTCCTGGCCGCTCATGGCATCGACCACGAACAGCGTCTCCACCGGATCAAGGACAGCGTGCAGCGCGGCGATTTCCGCCATCATCGCGTCGTCGATGGCGAGGCGGCCGGCGGTGTCCACCAGCAGCACATCGTCGAATTGCCGCTTGGCATCGGCCAAAGCGCGCTTGGCGATTGCGGTGGGCTGCTCGCTGCTCGCGCTGGGGATGAAGCGCGCCTCGACTTCGCCGCTGAGGGTCTGCAACTGTTCGATGGCCGCCGGACGGTAGACGTCGGCGCTCACCACGGCGACGCGCTTGCGTTCGACCTCCTTCAAGAAGCGGGCGAGCTTGGCGACGGTGGACGTCTTGCCGGCGCCCTGCAGCCCGGCCATCAGCACCACCGCCGGCGGCGTGGCGGAGAGCGCGAGCGACTCGTTCGCCTCGCCCATCAGCCGCACCAGCTCGTCGTTGACGATCTTGACGAACGCCTGCCCCGGATCCAGCGCCGCCGTCACTTCGCGGCCAACGGCGCGTTCCTGGACGTCGGCCGTGAACTGCCGCACCACCGCGAGCGCGACATCCGCGTCGAGCAGCGCCAGGCGGACCTCGCGCACCGACTCGCGGATGTTGTCCTCGGTGAGCCGCCCACGCCCGGCAACGGCGCGCAAGGTGCGCGAGAGGCGGTCGCTCAAGCTGTCGAACATGGGATCGGCTGCGCTCGGTTCGTTTCGCGCTCGTATTGTAGCGAACGGCTGCAAGCGAACGGGTGTGCGACATTCGATGGCAGGAGGCGCTTCCCTGCATTGGCGGCCGTTGCAGGAGGAGCCGCACGATCAGCGAGAGGTCCCCGGCTGAGGAGCGACGGGGTTCTCCTCGCGCTCCCCGCAGGGCTCCGTGCCGGGTACAGCGTGGTCGAATAGGCCGTGCGGCAGGCTGGATCCGCCGGAGAGATCTGCGCTCCGCGGGATGCTGGGGGAAGCCGACCAGCGGATCGGGGTGATCGGCATTCGGGTGGCAAGGGAGCTTGGGGATTGAGATGGCCCGGCAGCGGGAGTCCTGCTGGGGCGACGCACTACCGGAAGCTTCCGCCCCGTAGCGAGCGCCCGCCCGATCCCGTCGGGGCGATGTCTGCAATCCTCGTGCGACTTTCGCCCGGCGCGGCATCGCCGCCGAGCAAAGGGCGCACAGTGGGCGCGATCAAGCCCGGAAGCGCCCGACATGCTGCAGCCCAGCGACCCGCCCTACAAGGTGCTGTTCCAGGACCCGGGCCTCTTCGAGGAGGCGGTGCGCCTGGTCGCCCCCGAACTCGCCGATCTGCTCGACTTCGAGACCGCAACCTCGCTCGACAAGGAACACCTCACGGCGCTCGCCCGCGTCCGCGTGCAGGACAAGCTCCGCCGCGTCGAGTTCAAGAAGGGCAGGCTCCGCAACGGCCGCCGGCGCTACCTTCTGGTGCTGCTCGAGTTCCAAGCCAGCCACGACGCGGACATGGCGTGGCGCATGCGCGACTACCTGCATCAGGTGGAATCCGCCCTGCGCGAGAGCGGGACGGCGCGGGCCGAGGGCGGCGTGCCGCCCATGCTCTCCATGGTCGTCCACAACGGCGACCGACCGTGGCGGGCCGCGACGGAGTTCGCCGGGCCGCTGACCGGCGACGCAGCGCCGGCGCCGATGCGAACCTATGCTACGGTGGACTTGCAGGTGCTGGCGCGGGGGCCAGACGCGGAAGGCCGGGAACTGGCGCCGCGCAGCCGGCTGGCGACGCTGGCGGAGTTGGAGTCGGCGCCGGCGGAGACGCTGCCGAGGCTGCTGCTGGCGGCGTTCCGACGCCACGACGGCCTGGAGTCGGCAACGCTGCGGCGCGGACTGCATCTGCGCGTGGGGGCAGCGCTGGCGCGCTACGGCCGGGCCGAAGGGCTGTCGCCGCTGGAAGAATGGGAGCGGATGCTCGCTGCGAGAAGAGGAGAAGACATGACGGCGATGTTGGACGCGACGCTGGCGCGTTGGGAAGAAGCGAAAGTGGCCGAGGGCAGGAGGCGCGGCCTGGCGGAAGGCGTGGAACGAGGCCGGGCGGAAGGCGTGGAACGGGGCTTGGCCGAAGGTGTGGCGCAAGGGCGTGTCGCTTTGCTCCGCCGACTGGCGGCCTTGCGGTTCGGTGCCGACGTGGCCGGGCAGGTGTCGGCGCTGCTGGGGGACGTCACCGACGTCGCGCGCTTGGACGAGGCTGGCGAGTGGCTGCTCGAGTGCGACACGGGCGAGGCGCTGCTGGGGCGGCTTCGGGTAGGCCGAGGCGGGGCGGGCAACGGGGCGCTTGGCTGAACCGCGACGGTGGGATGCAAACGGCGCGGGCGGAACGGGAAGCTGCCATTCGCTCGGCTGCCGAGGCGCGCGTTGCGGAGTTGGAGCCGCGCTGCGGCTTTCGAGGGCGGGCCGTCCCTCCGAATAGCCGCTGACGAGAAAGACGACGGTGCTTTGTGCCACACTCAAGCCATCTTTACGGATGCGAGGCCGCGCCCGCAGCCAAACGTGAACGAAGCCTCAACCGGCGTGCTGCTGCTGGCGATCATCGCCATGCTGCTCACGTCTGCCTGCTTTTCCGCTTCCGAGACGGCGATGATGGCGCTCAACCGCTATCGCCTGGGCCACCTCGTCAACACGAAGCACCGCGGGGCCACCAAGGCCAGTCTGCTCTTGCAGCGCCCGGATCGGCTGCTGGGCATGATCCTGCTCGGCAACAACCTGCTGAACTTCATCGCCGCCGCCTTCGCGACGGTGATCGGGCAGCGCCTGCTCGGCGGCGATTGGGGGCCGCTCGTGTCGGCGGTGGTCTTCACCGTGATCGTGCTGGTGTTCGCCGAAGTGTCGCCGAAGACCGTGGCGGCGCAGCGCCCAGAGACCGTGGCCTTTCCGTCGTCCTACCTGCTGCAGCCGCTCTTGAAGGTCTTCCGCCCGCTGGTGGCGCTCATCAACTCGATGAGCAACCTGGTCGCGGCGCCCTTGGTCACGTCGGCGAAGAAGGAATCCGACGACCTCTCCGCCGACGAGCTGCGCACGGTGGTGAACGAGCGCACGGCGCTGCCGAGAGACCGCCAGAACATGCTGCTTGGCATTCTCGACCTAGAACGCGGCACCATCAACGACATCATGGTGCCGCGCTCGGAGGTGGTCGGCATCGATCTGGACGCCGCGCCGGTGCAGATCGCCGCCGCCATCAGCGAATCCCAGCACACGCGGCTCCCCGTCTACCAAGACACGGTCAACGCCGTGCAGGGCATCCTGCACCTGCGTCGGGCGGCGCGGTTCCTGCGCCAGGACGAGTTCACGAAAGAGGACCTGCTGCAGGAGATGGAAGAGCCCTACTTCGTGCCCGAGGGAACGCCGCTGCACATCCAGCTGGTGAACTTCCAGCGCGAACGGCAGCGGATCGCCCTGGTGGTGGACGAATACGGCGACGTGCAGGGATTGGTGACCTTGGAGGACATTCTCGAGGAGATCGTCGGCGAGTTCACCACGGACGTGGCGGCGGAACTCGCCGAGGTGCAGCGCGGCGACGACGGCTCCTGCATCGTCGAGGGCAAAGCCGTGCTGCGCGACGTGAACCGCAGCCTGGGCTGGGAACTGCCGACCGACGGGCCGCGCACCCTGAACGGGCTGATCGTGGAACACTTGGAGCGCATCCCGGAATCCAACGTCTGCCTGCAGATCGGCCGCTACCGGCTGGAGACGCTGCAAATCGCCGACAACGTGGTGCGCACGGTCAAGGCCTGGGAGATGCCCGCCGACGCCGCGTCTTGAAGACCCAGGCGTAGACGGCGGCGTTGAGCGCGAGCACGATCGAACCCAAGGCCACGCGCACCGGCGGCGAGAGAACGCCGGGCCAGGCCAAGTCCGGATAGAGAATCGGCGCCAGAAGCCTGGCGACGAAGCCCAGGTCCGAATCGACGCCGCGCAGGGCGTGCTCCCAGGCGGTGAGCGGGCACGGCAGATCGGCGAACTCCACCAGTGCGCCCCATGCGGCGCAGGGCAGGTGCAGCCAGGCAATGCGCGGCCAGCGCAGCGCCAGCAGGCCGCCGCCGAGCACGAACACCACGAACGCGAAGTGCGCCGCGAGCAGCGCATCCGCGGCGGCGCTCATCCCACGGCGCGCCGTGCCGTGGAGGACGCCTCCTGCGCCGCGCTGTCGCTACCCACCGCCAGCACGCGCACCTGCGCCGGTTTCCAGCGCCGATTGACGGCGGAGACGATGGCGGTGAGCGCCGCGGTGACGGTGTTGCGGCTCAAGCCGATGCCGAAGCAGCCCGTCTCGCCGCTTTCCGCCGCGCCCACCTGGACGATGCAGATGGCGTTCGCGTCCTTGCCGGCGCCCAGCGAACGCTCGTGGTAGTCGACGATGTTCAAGGGTTCGTTGAGGGTCGTCACCATGCCGTTGACGAACGCCTCGATGGGGCCGCTGCCTTCCCCCGCCACCATCACCTCGCCGTCCGGCACGCGCAGCTTGGCCGTGCAGTACTGGGCACCGTCGTCGCCTTGGCCGAGGTCGTAGTGGACGAGCCGGTAGGGGCCGTCCTCGACCAGGTATTCGTCTTGCAGCGCCTGCATGATTTCGTCTGGCCGCACCTCCCGGTCGAGGCGTTCCGTGAGCGCCTGGACGGCCTTGGAGAACTCCACCAGCATCGCCCGCGGCAGCGACACGCCGAAGTGTTCCTCGAGCACGAAGCCCACTCCGCCCTTGCCGGACTGGCTGTTGACGCGCACCGTCTCCTTGTAGGACGAGCCGACGTCGGCTGGATCGATGGGCAGGTACGGCACCTCCCAGTGCTCGCGGTCCACCTGCGCCATGCCCTTCTTGATGGCGTCTTGATGGGAGCCGGAGAAGGCCGTGAAGACGAGATCGCCAGCGTAGGGATGGCGTTCATGCACCGGCAGCTTGTTGATGCCTTCGACGGTCTCCCTGATGCGCGGCATGTCGCGGAAGTCCAGCTGCGGATCGACCCCTTGGGAGAAGAGGTTCATGGCCACCGTCACCACGTCGCAGTTGCCGGTGCGCTCGCCGTTGCCGAACAGCGTGCCTTCGACGCGCTCGGCGCCGGCCATCAGCGCCAGTTCGGTAGCGGCCACGCCGGTGCCGCGGTCGTTGTGCGCGTGCAGGCTGACGACGATGCGCTCGCGGCCGGGAAAGTGGCGAATGAACCACTCGATCTGGTCCGCATACACGTTCGGCGTGGCCATCTCCACGGTGGAAGGCAGATTGAGGATGATCGGCGCGGCGGCGGTGGCGCCCCACTCGTCGGCAACCGCGGCGGATATTTCCACGGCGAAGTCCAGCTCGGTGCCGGTGAAGCTCTCCGGCGAGTATTCGTACTGGATGTTCGTGCCGCGCAGCTGGCCGACGCCCTCCTTGACCAGCGCCGTGCCCTGCACGGCCAAGTCGACGACGCCGGCGCGGTCCATCTCGAACACCACGCGGCGCTGCAAGGTGGACGTGGAGTTGTAGAGGTGGAAGATGGCGTTCGGAGCGCCGTCCAAGGCTTCCACCGTGCGCGCGATGAGTTCCGGCCGCGCCTGGCAGAGCACCTGCACGGCCACGTTCTCCGGCACCATGCCGCGCTCGATGATGGCGCGGATGAAGTCGAAGTCCGGCTGCGAGGCGGCGGGAAAGCCCACCTCGATCTCGACGAAGCCGATCTCGAGCAGCAACTCGTAGAGGCGCAGCTTTTCGTCCACGTTCATGGGATCGATCAGCGCCTGGTTGCCGTCGCGCAGATCGACGCTGCACCACCGCGGCGGCGCATCGATGACGTTGCCGGGCCAGCGGCGGTCCGGCAGCGCGACCGGCTGGAAGGCGTGGTACTTGGCGAACGGCATGGCGCCCTTGCGGCTGCCAGCGACGATCTGTCGGTGCTGCATGTTCATCACGAAATCCTTGGGCGGCCACCGGCGCGAGCGGCCCGTGGCCCTTGTGGAGGTTCTAGGATTCGACGGTGGGCAGACTCGGCCCTGTGGATGAAGTGATGCCGGCTAAGCCGGCAGTAGCAGCAGGAGACGGCCCTCGGCGCGGCCGAGAGCGATGCGCAGGCGTTGGGCTGCGACGTTCATGGCGCGGACTATAGCGGAACGGCGCGGACGATGCCAACCGAGCCGCGGCGCTTGGAGTGTGCGAGCGGTAGCGTGCGACATCTGACCGCCCGACGCCGGCGATTTCCTACAGCGCAAAGCGGCAAACGCGCACGCGAGATTGCGACATCGCCTGTTTCTTCGCTGGTGTTTGTCGGTTTACGATGCCCTGCGTTGAATCGACAAAGGCGGCGCAGCGCGAGACCGCGCCCGCCCACAAGAGACAGGAAGTTGTTCGTGAGTGCCGAAGTTTGGTCCATAGTCACCGTTGGCATCGTGATTCTGATCGCGATCGCCGCATCGAACCGTGCGCTGCGCCGGGAAATGAACGGACGCATCGACGGACTGGGCAAGCGAATGGACGCGCTCGCCGAGAGCGTCACCGAGGTGCGGCTGGAAATGAGCGAGCGCTTCGGGGAGATGAACGAGCGCATCGCCGCGGTGCGATTGGAAATGGCCGAGCGCTTCGGAGAAGTGACCGAGCGGCTTGGCCGGGTCGAAGGCCTGCTGGAGGGCATCGGCTTCGCGCAGCGCAAGCGCGCCGGCAAGGTGCGCGGCGATGGCGAGCGCGGCGCGTCTCTGCCGTAGCGGATGGCACTGCGGCCGCAGGCGGCACTTTATGCCGAGCGCCGTTGCCGCCGAAACAGGGCGCGACGTCCGCTGCGCTCAAGACCAAGCTGATACACTGTCTCAACTGCCGAGAGTCGAGGAGGGTCGACCATGAACAATCAGACCATCATCGGCGGCGTGGTGGCGCTGCTCGTCGTCGTCGTTGCTTGGGGGGCCTGGGTGATCGTCGAGAGCGGCCATGTGGGCGTGGTGCGGACGCTGGGCGAGGTGCAGCCGATGGCGCTGAGCGAAGGCTTCCACTTCAAGAAGCCCTTCGTGGACGACGTGGTGGAGCTCGATGTGCGCCTGCGCAAGGCGGAGAGCGATGCCAGCGCGGCGTCCAAGGACTTGCAGGTGGTGAGCACCAAGGTGGCGGTGCAGTACTCGCTGCTCGGCGACGCGATGCCCATGACCTATCAGCGCATCGGCCCGCGCGCCGACGTCGTGGAGCGGAACGTCATCTACCCGGCCATCCTCGAATCCGTCAAGGCCATCACCGCGCAGTACACGGCCGAGGAGCTGGTCACCAAGCGCGCCGACGTGAAGGTGCAGATCCAGCAGGCCATCGCCGGCAACATCGACGTCACCTTGCAGCAGAAGGACGTCGCCGGCGCCATCGCGCTGGCGAACGTGGCGATCACCGATTTCGAGTTCTCGGCCGAGTTCAACCGCGCCATCGAAGAGAAGGTGCGCGCCGAGCAGGAGGCGCTGAAGGCCGAGAACGAGAAGGTGCGGCGCGTCACCCAGGCCGAAGCCGCCGCTGCCGAACGCACCTTGGCGGCCGATGCCGAGGCGTACCAGATCGAGGTGGAGTCCAAGGCCCGCGCCGACGCGATTCGCCGCGAAGCGGAAGCGTTGAAGGACAACCCCAACCTCATCCAGCTGCGGATTGCCGAGAAGTGGGACGGTCAGCTGCCGCAGTTCTCCGGCGGCGGCGCCATTCCACTGCTCAACGTGGAAGCCATCAAGGGCAAGTCGTAGCAGCGATGTCTTGATGCGCGAGGGGCGTCTCGCAAACGAGCCGTTCCCTCGCCCTCTTCGCGATTCGTCCGTCCTTTTGGCGAACGACTACCGCGAGCGCCCGAAGTTCTCGTCGTACTTGCGCAGTTCGGCGCGCCCCACCACCAGGTGATGCACTTCGTCCGGGCCGTCGGCGATGCGCAGCGTGCGCTGGCCGGTGTACATGCCGGCCAGCGGCGTCCACTGGGAGACGCCGGCGGCGCCGTGGATCTGAATGGCCTGGTCGATGATCTGGCACACGCGCTCGGGGATCATCGCCTTGCACATGTGAACCCACACCCGCGCCTCGCGGTTGCCTAGCACGTCCATCGCCTTGGCCGCCTTCAACACCATCAGCCGCATGGCTTCGATCTCGATGCGCGCCCGGGACACCACCTCGAGATTCTTGCCCAGCTGCACCAGCGGACGCCCGAAGGCTTCCCGGGACATGCCGCGGCGCACCAGCAGGTCGAGCGCGCGTTCGGCCTGCCCGACCGATCTCATGCAGTGGTGGATGCGGCCCGGGCCCAGGCGCCCTTGGGAAATCTCGAAGCCGCGCCCTTCGCCGAGCAGGATGTTCTCCTTGGGCACGCGGCAGTCGTTGAACTTGAGATGCATGTGGCCGTGCGGCGCGTCGTCGTGGCCGAAGACGGTCATCGGCTCGATGATCTCCACGCCGGGCGCGTCCTTCGGCACCAGAATCTGCGACTGCTGGCGATGGGGAGGCGCATCCGGGCTGGTCTGCACCATGGTGATCATGATCTTGCAGCGCGAGTCGCCAGCGCCCGAGATGTAGAACTTCTCGCCGTTCAGCACCCACTCGTCGCCGTCCAGGCGGGCCTGGGTGGCGATCTGCTTGGCGTCCGACGAGGCGAGGTTCGGCTCCGTCATCGCGTAGGCGGAACGAATCTCGCCGGCCAGCAGGGGCTTGAGCCATTTCTCCTTCTGCTCCGGCGTGCCGTAGCGCTCCAGCACTTCCATGTTGCCGGTGTCCGGCGCACTGCAATTGAGGCACTCGGAGGCGATGGGGTTCTTACCGAGTTCCGCGGCGATGTAGGCGTAGTCGAGGTTCTTGAGGCCCTCGCCCGTCTCGGCGTCCGGCAGGAAGAAGTTCCACAGGCCGCTGTCCTTCGCCTTGTCCTTCAAGCCGCCGAGGATGTCCTCCTGGCGCGGCGACAGGCTCCAGCGGTCGCCGTGCTCGAAGGCCGCCTCGAAGTAGTCCGGCGTCTTCGGCTCCACTTCTTCGCCGATGAACTTCTTCACCGCCGCATACAGCGGCTCGACCTCCTCGCCCATCACGAGGTTGTTGAGATCGGCCTCGACGTCGGCCAGCGCGGCTTCTGCCATTGAACTCCCCCTTCCATCTCTTGGTGCTTGCGATGCGGCGATTGTAGCAGTTCGCCCGATTCGCCAACGGCTTGGGCGGCTTTCGGCGCCGCGACCGCCGTTGGTAGGATTGCGCCACTGCGAAACCGCCGCTTGGCCGCCGACATGAAGAAGTACCCGCCCACGTCCAAGGAGTTGCGCGAGTGGATGGACGAAAAGGGCCTTTCCAACAAGGACGTCGCCAAGGCGCTGCGGCTCTCCGACGGCCGCGTGGTGCGCTTCTGGACCGCCAAGAAGGACCCGCGGCCCATCCCCTACCCCAGCTGGTACACGCTGCGGCACAAGTTCCGCAAGCGCGCCGCGCCGAGCGATGCGGCAGCGAAAGAGCCCAGGCAGCCCGATGACTGACGCGGCGCGCCGCTCTCCGCCGGGGCAGGTCCAGCGCGTCGCCGAAGCGCCGCGCGGATTCGATCTGCGCCTGGCGCTGCCCGGCAGCAAGTCCATCGCGTTGCGGCAGATTCTGATGTCCGCGCTCGCCGAAGAACCAACGCGACTGGCTGGCATCCCCAAGTGCGACGACGTGGAGACGATGCTGCGCTGCGTTGCGCGTCTCGGCGTTACGGTGGAGGAAGACGGCAACGACACGCTCCTGTCGCCGGCGGCGATGTCGGCCGACGTTGCCGCGCCGTTGGAGCTCGACCTCGGCATGAGCGGCGTGTCGCTGCGGCTGCTGCTGGCCGCGGCGGCGTTGCGCCCGGCGACGACGCGGTTCGTCGGCCACGCGCAGCTGCATCGGCGGCCGAATGCGGACCTGCTCGACGCCCTGCAGCGCATCGGCTGCAAGGTGGTCTCGAACGGCGGACGCCTGCCCATCGCCATCGACGGGCCGCATTGCCCAGGCGACCGAACGCGGCTGCGCGCGAAGACCAGCAGCCAATTCCTGTCCGCGCTCCTGCTGGCCGCGCCGCGCCTGCCGAACGGCCTCGCCATCGAACTCGAGGACGAACGCGCAAGCGCTTCCTACATCGGCCTGACGATGGCGGAGATGGCCAAACGCGGCGTGGAGGTTCGCACGGTGGACGAGGACACGGTCGCGGTGCCGCCCAGCGCATACGCGGGGGGGCGCGTCAAAGTCGAGGGCGATGCGTCGGCGGCCACCTACTTTGCCGCGCTTGCCACCCTGCACGGCGGCTGCGTGCGCCTCGTGAACCTGGGCAAGGACACGCGGCAGGGGGACTACGGCTTCCTCGCCGTGTGCGAACGCGCTGGCGCGGTGGTGGAACGGCTCGCCCAGGAGACCGTCGTGCGCGGGCCGCAGCGGCTGGAAGCGGTAGGCGACATCGACATGGCCGACATGCCGGACGCGGCGCCGACGCTGATGGCGATGGCGCCGTTTCTGCCAGCGCCGACGCGCCTTCGCGGGCTGGCGACGCTGCGCATCAAGGAATGCGACCGCATCGAGGCCGGCGCCACCGAACTGCGCAAGGCTGGCGTGAAGGTGGAGGAGTTCGAGGCCGCCATGACCATTCACCCGGCGCCACGGCCGCGCCCGGCGAGTTTCGAGACCTACGAAGACCACCGCATGGCGATGGCGCTCTCCGTGCTGGCAAGCAGGATCAGCGGCTGCGAAGTGCGCGGCGCGGACTGCGTCGCCAAGACCTACGCCGACTATTGGCGCGATTTCGGGCGGATCTACCGCTCGTCGTAGCTGCCTTGTGGCATGGCTCCGAAATCGCGGCCGCAAATTGCGGCCCGCAAAAATTTGCGGCAATGGCTTACATGAAAATCCGAAATCGTCCCTTTTCGCGCCCTCCTTGCCCTTTGTATCGTTCTCGACCCTACTCACTCTCTGACAGAAAGGAGAAACCCATGAAACTTCGAAACCTGATCTCGGCCGCCCTGCTGGTTGGTGTTGGCTCGACCGCTTTGCCGGCGGCCGCGAACCCCCACACGACCTATCCAACGGGCTTGCCGTCGAACTGCAGCGTTACGCTCATCCGCCCCGCCGCACCGTTGCCGCTTGATGTTCGCGGCAACACCGGCCAAATGCAGCCCCAGTTCCTCGTCACCTGCACGGCGGTACTTCCGTCGTGGATGACCTGGTAGGGTCTGGCCTCGGAGGCTGCGCCGCGTCAAACGGCGCAGCCTCATTCGCGGCCACAAGCTCCAGTGTGTGCCGCTATTCCGCCTCGGTTCTCGCCCGCTCCTCTTGCGCGCTCCGCAGCCTGCGACTCAAGTGCGCCGTGGTGTCCCGAGCGGCGTCGTAGATCAGTTCGCCATCCGCGACGAAGGGCACTGCCTGCCCCCACAGCTCGCCGCTGGCGGAGTAGATGGGCTCGGCGCTGTATTGGGTCAGATAGGCGCGGCGCATGTTCGGCGTCGTGTTGGCGCCGCTGCGGTGCAGGCTGGTGCTGGAGAACACCGCAACGCTGCCAGCCGGCATCTCGCAGAGAACGCCGGCGTCGTCGCCTTCGTAGCCGACGAGATCGTTGCTGCCTGGCTCGTGGCGGTGCTCGAAGACCACGCCACGGGAACCCACGCGGCCGTGTGGCATCACGGAAATGGCGCCATTGGCGCGGGTCATGTCGTCCAGCGCGCACCAGCAGGTGAGATAGGGCCTGTGGGCATTGCCGGGGTCGCGGAAGCGAACGTAGCCCGAATCCTGGTGCCACGCGAACTTCATGCCCTGTTCCGCGCCCTTCACCACCCACTGTTCGTTGAAGAGGTAGACCGTAGGGCCGAGTACTGCCGTGGCGATGCGCCGCATCAGCTCGCCGAAGACGAAGCCGCGCATCCGTTCGCTGTCGCGGTAGCGATTGGCGATGAAGTAGCGCTTGCCGCGGTGAGTGATGCCGAACATTTCCCTGCCCTGCTTCTCCAGCCAGCGATCCGTGCGGGCGACGAACACCGCGCACTCCTCGCGCAGCATGGCCAGCGTGGCGTCGTCGATGACGCGCTCGAGCACGGCAAAGCCGTCGTGCTCGAACTGCTTCAAGGCGGCAGGCGATACGCCTTGCATGGTTCGGTCTCCTTTCCAGTGGCCCAGCGGCCCAGCGCCCCACAGCGGCGTTGGCGGATTACGCCCAATCGCCGGCCACGGCGCAAGCGCTCCGCGCCGCTGCATTGCCTAGGGGCCCCTAGGGGCCGAGCGCAGAAATCAAGCAAAGCGCCCGAGGTACCAAGCGAATCGCCTTGCAGCGGCTTAGAATGGGGCGATGCGCAACGTCCTCGTGGTAGACGACGACTCGCACATCCGCGAGGTGATCTGCTTCGCCCTGCGGCGGGCCGGCTTCGAGGTGGAAGAGGCCCGGGACGGCATCGAAGCGCTCAACCACATCGAACGGCGCAAGCCCGACCTGCTCATCCTGGACATCCTCATGCCGGAGATGGACGGCTTGGACGTCTGCCGCGCATTGCGCAGCGGCGCCGTGGGGGGCGACCGGGTGCCGATCCTGCTGCTTTCCTCCAAGGATGCGGAGGTGGACCGCGTGATCGGCTTGGAAGTGGGCGGCGACGACTACATGACCAAGCCCTTCTATCCCCGCGAGCTGGTGGCGCGGGTGAAGGCGCACTTCCGCCGCCTCGACGCGCTGACCGAGCCGGAAACGAACAGAATCGTCGTTGGGCCGTTGGCGGTCGACACCGACGCGCAGTCGGCCACGTTGTTCGGCAACGCCTTGGAACTCACGCGCACCGAATTCGGCCTGCTGGCCACGCTGGCGCGGCGCAACGGCAAGGTGCTGCGCCGCGACGCCTTGATCGACGGCGCCTACACCGACCACCGCATCGTCAGCGACCGCACCATCGACAGCCACATGCGCCGCCTGCGGGCGAAACTCAAGGAAGCAGGCGGAGACCCCATCCGAACCGTTCACGGCGTGGGGTTTCGCTTGGCGTTTTAACCGCGCTCGGTACCGCGGCACGAATCCGCAGCGGCAAAGAACCGCTACTGCAAGCGCCGCAGGCAGAAGTCCATCACCGGATCCACCAGCCGCCAGCGCCCGTTTTCCTCGCGGCGGATCAGATCTTCCTGCTCCAGCACTTCCTTGGCGCGATTGGCGGTGGAGGCCGCAATGCGGATGGGCGACAGGAACTCTTGCGCAGTGGGTTGCTCTACGCCTCCCTCGGCGTTCGCGATGGCTCGCAGCAGTGCGCGCTGACTGGCCGCAAGGCGGGCCACGCAAGACGTGGCGACGGGCTTCTCCTCCATGGCGATCCGCTCCCAGACGGCGTCCACGGTTTCGACACTCGGCGCGGCCGCGGCGCTCCACAGGCGCGAACAGAGGACGTTCACATAGTATGGATGGCGGGTCGTGGCGGCGAGAATGCGCTCGATCACCGGGTCGGCGAGCACGGCGTTCCACCGTCGCTCGCTCGCTTCGCGCATGAAATCGCGGTAGTCCGCGCTTTCGATGCGCCCCAGCGTCATCTTGCGGCACAGGCGAAAGAGCGGGCGGTCTTCTTCGTCGAACATCGATGCCAACAGATGCCGCTGGCTGCCGGAGAACAAGCAGGTGACGTGGCGGAACCGCTCGACGGCGTGGCGGATCGCGCCTTCGAGACTGCGCCCCTCCTGCATGGAACCGATTTGCTGAAACTCGTCCAGAACGAGCACGGCGCGGCGATCATACAGACCGGCTGCCCGATCCAATCCCGCCAGCGCTTCGGCAACGCCTCGTCCGCTCTGGCCCAACGGCTTGAGCTTCATCGACAGTCCAGGCGCTCCCACGGAGAACTCCGGCATGAACGAGCCGAACGCTTCGCCAAGACGCTGCGCCGCCGAACGTCCGCGCGGCGCAAGTTCAACGCCCAAGCGAGCCACCGCCTTCAGGAGGTCCGACTCCACATTCCGCGCGTCGTGTGCGACAAACAGGTCGACTGTGGCGACAGGGACCTTGCGGCGAGCGCGGCCAAGGTCTTCGATCATCTGCTCCAACAGGCTGGTCTTGCCCATGCGCCGCCGACCCCACAGCCAAGTGTGGCGCCCGTCGATCACGTTGCGCATCAGTTCCGCGCGTTCCGCCTTGCGGTTGCAGTGCGCGATGCCAGTCGCAACGCCGAGGGGGAAGAGGTCGGGTTCGTCCATTCCCTGATCCTACGCCTGTTGCAGTCCGTTACGCAAACTACGGGAACGCAATATTGCGTTCCCGCTGTATGCGTTCCCGCTGTATGCGTTCCCGCTGTATGCGTTCCCGCTGTATGCGTTCCCGCTGTATGCGTTCCCGCTAGTTGCGTTCCCGGTGTTTGCGTTCCCGGTGTGTGCGTCGCCGGCGCGTGGGGTTCCCGCCATCAGCTATGCCGACGGCAAGTCCGGTCAAACTTGGAGGGGCCAAGGCAAGCTGAGCGCGAGGCGCTGCTCAATAGCCGAGCCGCTTGTCGATCACGCCCTCTAGCGGTTCGCCACGGCGCAGGCGGCCGAGGTTGGCGACGAAACGGTCGATGTTGCGCTTGGCGCGGAACTGGCTGGCGCCGGCGGTGTGCGGGGTCATCGCCACTTGCGGGAGCGCCCACAAGCGACTGTCCGGCGGCAGCGGTTCCCTGGGCGCCACGTCGAGCGCCGCGCCGCTGATCTCGCCGGCTTCGAGGGCGGCCACCAAATCCTCCTCCACCATGACTTCGCCGCGCGTGACGTTGACCAGGATCGCGCTCTTCTTCATCTTCGCGAAGGCGCTGGCATCGAATCTGCCCCGGGTTTCCGGCGTCAGCGGGCAGCAAATGGCAAGCACATCGGCAGCGCCGAGCAGACTGTCGAAGCCGCCCGGGCCGAGCACCGCGGCCACCTCCGCCGAGGCCGGCACCGGGTCGCGGTCCAAGGCGAGCACCTTCATGCCGAAGGCCGCGGCGCGACGCGCCACGGCGCGGCCAGTGCCGCCAAAGCCGAAGATGCCCATGGTGGCGCCGCTCAGTTCGATTTCCTTCGCGCGCATGGCGGGGCGATGGTTCCAGCTCTCCGGGCCAAGGCGCAGGGCGGTCGCCAACTGCCTTGTGAGCATCAGCAGCAGGCCGAAGGCGTGGTCCGCGAGATGTTCGCCCACGAGCCCCTTCTCGCTGGTGAGAATCACGTCGCCCGTCTTGAACTCGTCGTACAGAAAAGCGTCCACCCCGGAGGCGATGGCATGGACCCAGCGCAGCCTCGTCGCCGCCTGGTACATGCGCCGCGACACGAAGCCGAGCACGACGTCCGCGTCCACCACTTCCGCGACGGCCTGCTCGGGCGTGGCCACCACCACATGGGCGTTGACGCCAGCTTCGCGGATGCGCCCGAGGTCCTCCTCGCCAACGCTCGGCAGCGTGAGGCCGGGGATGATGAGAATCTTCATGCGAAATCCACCGCGACTTTGCCGAGCGCTGGGCCGAAGTCGCCCTCCCAGCGGCTTGCCCCGGCAACGCTCTGGCGCGTGTACGAGCCGGTGATGACAACCGTGCCAGCGTTCAATGCCCGCCCGAAGCGGTGCAGCTGGCGGGCCAGCGCGGCGATGGACGCGAAGTGGTCGTCGATGTGCCCAGCGGCGGCGACCGTCTCCACCGCGGCGCCGTTCTTCGTCAGCACCACTTCGAGCGCCGCGAAGTCGAAGCGTTGCCAGTCGAGGCACTTGCCCTCGCCGACCACGATGCCCCATTGGTTGAGATTGTCGGCCAGGCGTTCGGTTGCGTTCGCGCCAGCGCCCAAGCGCCGCTCGTTGATCTCGAAGGCCGGCATCGCGCAGTCGATGGCCGCCATCGCGTCGGCGGGCGACGCAGCGCCGCCGAGCGCCGACCGCAGCCGAAAGCACAATTCGTTTTCCACCCCCACGCGCGGGGCATCCCCGAAGTCGTCGAGCCGCAGGGTCGCGCCGCTCGAGTGGATGCGTTCGCGCAGGATGTAGCCGAATGGCCGAAAGCCGGCGCCCATGCTGTCGCGCGCCTGCCCGGAGGTGAGGCCAACCTTCCAACCGCCTACGTCCCGCGTGCCAAGCCGTTCGAGCTGGGCCCGCAAGCCATCGTCGTATTCGCCGCGCACGCCTTGGGCCGAGCTGGACGATCCGAGCGCCGGCATCCGATCAAGCCTCGGCGAAATCGGCAATGCGCGAGCGCCATGCCAGCGCCTGCTCGGGGTCACGCACCGCCGCGGCCATCTCCGGGTGCGGATTCACGGGCACCAGCACACGGTGAACGCCGTGTTCGGCGAGCATCCCGAGTTCGCCCAGATCGGCCGGGCAGCTAAGCGTGATCTCCAAGTCCGCCGGGTCGCGGCCCGCTTCCCGCGCTGTGTTCCGGGCCAGTTCGACCAGCTCGAGCGCATTGCCCCGCGCCGGAAAGAACCCGTCGCCCAAACGCCCGGCCCGTCGGGCCGCCGCCTTGGAATGGCCGCCGACGTGGATGGGCACCGAGCCCTGGGCCGGCCGCGGGCGGCAATAGGCGCCGTCGAAGCGAACGAAGCGGCCTTGGAACGACGGCCTCTCTTCGCCCCACAGCGCGCGCAGCACGGCGACGTATTCATCGGTGCGCGCGCCTCGGTCCGCGAAGGAGGCGCCGATGGCGTCGAACTCCTCCTTCAGCCAACCGACGCCGATGCCGAGCAGCACGCGCCCGCCGGACATGGCATCCAGCGTCGCCACCTGCTTGGCCGTGATCACCGGGCTGTGCTGCGGCAGGATGAGGATGCCGGTGCCGAGCTTGATGGTGCTGGTGCGGGCGGCGACGTAGGCCATCCAGATCAGCGGGTCCGGCAGCGGGAAGTCGAAGACGCCGCCGGCCATGCGGCCATCGGCGGAGTACGGATACTGGGATGCGTGCGCCTCGGGAACCACCGTGTGCTCGACCGTCCACGCCGACTCGAAGCCCGCCTCCTCCGCGGACTGGACGAGTTCCACGGCAAGCGATCCGTCCACGAAGCGCCCGGTGTTGCAGTAGCGCAGCCCGAATTTCATGCCTTCCCCCAAGCTCTCCGCCAAACGCCGCGCATCGTGCATTTGTTGAACCGCTTGTGCAAGGCGGGTTAGTTTTGCCGCAGGCTTTGGGCGGGAGGACGCCATGCGCAACGGCTATCGCATCATCGACACCGATTCGCACCAGATGGAGCCGCCGAACATCTGGGCGGACTACATCGATCCCGTCTTCGCCGATCGCGCCCCGCGCATCGGCGACATGGGCAACGGGCGCGCCGGCATGTGCGTGGAAGGCGAGCCGATCACCAAGCAGGACGGCAACTACCCCATGCACTCGAAGGAGTTTCTCGAAGCCGCCGCGCGCGGCATGGAGAAGCACGAAAAGAGCCGCGCCGAAGGCTTCAAGCCGAGCGCGCGCATCCGCGACATGGACGAACACGGCGTGGACGCGCAGGTGCTCTATCCCACGGTCGGCGGCCAGATGCTTGGGCGCGAGTTCAAGGACACGGCGCTGCTGGCGGCCGTGTGCCGCGCCTACAACGACTGGAGCTTGGAATACTGTGGCCATGCCCCGCAGCGGCTGCGCATGGCCGCGATGCTGCCGGTGCAGGCACCGGACCTCGCCGTGGAGGAAGCGCGCCGCGTCGCCGGGCTGGGCGCCGCGTGCTTCTACGTGCGCCCCAATCCCATCGCCGGGCGCAACTTGCACCACAAAGCGAACGATCTGCTGTGGTCGGCCATCGAGGAGCTCGGCCTGCCGGTGTGCGTCCACGACTCGGGCTCGCCCTATCTGCCGTCCTTCGGCGAGCGCATGGAGACGCACACCTCCGGCCACATCATCGCCCATCCCTTCGAGGCCATGGTGGCGATGATGAGCTTGATCTGGTTCGGCGTCGTCGAACGCCATCCGAAGCTGCGCATCGTCCATGTGGAAGCCGATGCCGGCTGGCTGCCGTACTGGCTGCAGCGCATGGAGCAGCACTGGGAGTTCTCCGGCAACGCCGAGCACCCGCAACTGAGGAAGCGCCCCACGGAATACTTCAAGTCGAACTTCCTGGTCGCCTGCCGGGGCGACGAGATGACCCTGCCGGCGGTCTGCGACCTGGTGGGCGACGACTACGTGACGTTCAACACGGACTATCCGCACCCGGACGGCACATGGCCGGCGGGCATGGCCGACCTGGAGCGCCAGCCCCTGCTGGAAGCAAGCATCCGCAAGATCTTCTGGGACAACGGGGCGGGTGCGTTCGGAGTTGCGTGAGAGATCGTCCTGGCCACCGTGATTGGCAGCTCACGTCTTCTGCCTGTCGCCGGTGCGCCCTCCCGCGTCGCCCTGCTCGTTCAGCAATTCTGGAAGCAGAGCGGCTACCGTGTCCACCACTGCCTGGGTCTGCGAGTCCACTTCCAAGTTGAGCTCGTCGCCGACCTCAACGTGCCCGAAGGTGGTGCGCGCCAGCGTTTCCGGGATCAGGCCGATGGAGAAGGTGCCGGTACCGCGGTCGAGTTCTTGAATGGTCAAGCTCGCGCCGTTCAGGGCGACGAATCCCTTCGCCATGAGATAGCGCATCCAAGGGCTTGGCACGGAGGCCGTGACCACCGTGCCACCGGGGGCCGGCGTTACGTCGCGCACTGTTGCGGTCGTGGCGACGTGTCCGGAGAGGATGTGGCCGCCTACTTCGTCGCCAACGCGAAACGAACGCTCCACATTGACCGCGCTGCCGCGTCGAAGACGACCCAAGTTGGTGGCGTCGCGGGTCTGCGCGATCACGTCGAAGCTGGCAACGCCGTCGTTGATGGACACCGCCGTGAGGCAGACGCCATTCACGGCAACGGACGCGCCGCTGTCGAGGCCGGCGCCGAGTTCGCCGAGCGCGATGCGCAGCCGCGTCATGTCGCCCGGCTGCACGTCCGCGACGGCGCAGACCTTCTGCACGATGCCGGTGAACATGCGCTCAATCACATGCGAGAGGTTGAACTGGCGGCAACGACTGCCGACGCAGCGCCGCCACCACCGGAGACGGCCTCTCTCGACAGTTGGCGATGCCTCCCAACCGGAGGCAAGCGGATCAGGGGCCCTCGAGCGCGGCCAGTCGGCGCCGCTCGCTGTCCACGTAGGCGACCCATTGGCTGGCGGTGCGCTCTTCGGTGCGCGCGCGTTCCGCCCGTGCCTGGCGCCGCAGGTCGGCGAAGACCTTACGCGCCTCGGTGAACTTCTCGAGGTTGAACAGGCAGATGCCGCGGGTGATGCGCGTGGCCAGCTCGTTCTTCAAGCTGCCCTTGTCGAGGGCGTTCTGGGCGGCGGTCTCGCACTTGTCGTTCTCGCCCTTCTCGAGATAGAGAATCGCCAGCCGGTCGTACATCTCGCCGTCTTCGGCTTCGTGGGCGGCCTGGTCGAACACCGGAATGGCCTTGTCGACATCCTGGCCGAGCTGGTACGCCTGACCAAGCGTGCTCAAGTTGCGCACCGTCGATTCCACGATCTCGTCGTCGATGCCCTGTTGCAGATACTTGGAGCCGCGATTCGGGATGTCGTTCTGCAGCAGCAGCCCGCTGTAGGTGAGGATGTCCGATTCCATGTCGAGATAGCCGCCGGTGTGGGCGGCTTCCATCGTCCACAGCTGCTTGTCCGTCTGGCCGGTCTCGCCGTATACCGAGGCCAGATTCACCCAGTAGGCGCGCTTCGGAAACTCGCGCACGAGGATCTCGAGAATTTCGACGACCTTGGGCCAGTTCTCCTTCTCGAAATAGAGGAACTGGAGCATCGTCCACCAGTTCTCGCGCACCTGCTGGCAGCGGTCCCGCGCCACCTTCACGACCGTCTCGAGGCGCTCGATGGCGCGGTCGAAGTCCTTCATCTGATAGTAGATCTGCGCGATGTAGAAGTGCGCGTCGGGCCCTGGGTTGTGGGATTTCCGCATCCACTCTTCCATGGTCTCCAATGCCTTGTCGAACCACGGCCTCGCCTCGGCGCCTTCGTACTTCATGCCTTCCTGGAAGTACAGCTTGGAAATCTGGTTGAGGGTGGTGACCTCCATGCCTTCGCTGATGTCCGGCATCTGCGCCAGCACTTGTTCGTAGTGGTGGATCGTCGCCTCGACGTTGTCCAGCTCGTAGTTGGCGTAGGCGAGCATGTTGTGGAATTGCGCACGTTCGTTGCCGTTGAAGCGGCGCGGGCGCGACACCATCGTGTTCAGCACCTCCATCGCTTCGGCGTATTCCTCGGCGTCGATGGATTCCTGGGCTTCGGAGAGCCGGCGATAGGTGGCTTCGTTGATGTTGGGAATGCGCCGCGGCTGCACCCGTGGCGGGTCCGGCGGCATCACCGGCGTGCAGTCGGCGACTCTCATGATCTGCGCCAGCGCCGAACCGGCGCTCGGCTCCAGCGTCTCCAAGGCGGCGCTGGCCAGAACCACGGCCAACGCTGCCGCGAAGAAGCGTCGAACGGCGTTGACGATGCCGGCGCCGCGGCGGGCGAGTGCGTGTCGCATGGCTTCCCCCTTCCTTAGCCGGAGCGCTCGGCCCGGCCTGCCCTACTCTTGCAGCTCGAACTTGATGAGGTTGCGCACGCCGGCGACCTCGATGGGTTCACCGTTGACCACCTTCGGCTTGTACTTGAACTTCAGCGCCGCGTTGACGGCGGCGCGGTCGAAGATGCCGGGCGGCTTAGCTTCGATCACCACCGGATCGCGCACCGAGCCAGCGCTGGTAACGACGAACTCAAGCAGCACGTAGCCTTCGATGCCGCGCGTCTGGGCGCGTCGCGGATAGATCGGCTGCACCTTCACGATGGGCAGGTATTCGCCGTCGTTGGAGAAGCCTCCGGTGCCGGAGAGGTCGACGTCCACCTGCACTTCCACGGCGCCGATTTCCATGCCCATGGAGACGTCCGCGTCGAACGACGGCGTGGGCATGTTCGGCGGCGGTTCGTCGGGCGGCGGCGGCGGCTCCGGCTTGCGCTTCTTGATGATGAGTTCCTGATCCTCCTGGACGTGGACGAAGTCCAGCACATGGCCGTCGATGCCGCTGTCCGTGGCCGCCTGCGGATTGGCCACCACCGAGCGCATCAGCCACAGCAGGCCGAACGTCACGAGGGCGCCCGCGACGATGCCGACGACGAATCGCTGCACCATGATCGTTCTCCTCTCACTCGCCTATGGTGGAAATCGCGACCTCGGTGAGGCCCACGCTGCGCGCCGCGTCGAGCACCGCCTTGAGCTTCTCGTAGGTCGCGTCGCGGTCGGCCTGGATGACCAGACCGCCCTTCGGGTTCTCCGTGTGCAGCCGCTCGATGAAGGCGCCGACGGCGGCTGGCTCCACTTCCTTCTTGTCCACCCAGATCTCGCCGGCCGAGTTGATCGCCACCAGCACGCTCACGGTGGGCTTCTTGATCGCCGTCTCGGCGTCCGGGCGCAGCACGTTGGTGCCGGGCTGCTTGATGAACGTGGCCGTGACGATGAAGAAGATCAGCATGATGAACACCACGTCGAGCATCGGCGTGAGGTTGATGTCCGATCCCTCGTCGCCCTTGCCGAACCTGCCGCCCCGCTTGATTGCCATTCCGAACCTCTCCTTCGCGGACCTGCCGAGACGCTGCGCCTCGCCCTTCTAATGCGCCGCCTAGTGATCCATTGTCAAGTGGTCTTGGACGAGTTCCGTCTCGTAGCGGATCTTCCGCTGCACTAGGGTGGTGCCGAATATGCCGGACAGCGAGGCGATCATTCCGCACATGGTGGGAATGGTCGCTTGCGACACGCCGGCGGCCATGGAGCGGGCGTTGCCACCCTGGGTCGCCATGGCGTCGAAGACGGTGATCATGCCGGTGACGGTGCCCAGCAGCCCGAGCAGCGGACACAGCGCCACGCAGGTGAGCGCGATCTGGAAGGTGCCGTTGATGCGCTCGGTGGCCTGGGAAACCAAGGCGCTGCGGATGACGTGCGCGGACCAGGACTTGCGCTCCGAGCGGGATTCCCAGATTTCGGTGACGTCGCGCACCACCTGCTTGTGTTCGGAACGGAAGTACCACACCCGCTCGAACAGCAGCGTCCACATCAGGAAGGTCGTGATGGCGATGAGGTAGAGCACATCGCCCCCTTGGGCGAAGAATCCCGAGAGGGCGATGTAGATGTCGTAGAGCATCGTGCCTGCCTTGGGCGTCTGCGAACGGCCGCCCTAGCCGAGCGGCTTCCCGGCCTCCTCCGCATGGGTGGCCACGATGCCCTCGGACTGCTCCTCGAGCACATGGATGATGCCGCGGCTGCGCGTGTTCACCAAGGCATGGCCCAAGGTCGTTGGAATGGCCACGCAGAGGCCGAGCACGGTGGTCATCAAGGCGGTGGAAATGCCGCTCGCCATCGTCTTCGGGTCGCCAGCGCCGAACAGCGTGATCGACTGGAAGGTCTCGATCATGCCGATCACCGTGCCGAGCAGCCCCATGAGGGGCGCGACGATGGAGATCACCTGGATGATGTTGATGAAGCGCGTGAGCGCCGGCATCTCCACCAGGATGGCCTCGCCGAGCTTCAACTCCAGCGTCTCGGTGTCGATCTCGCGGTTGTCGTGGTAGACCTTGATGACGCGGCCCAGGGGATTGTTCTCCTCCGGCGCGTCCGGCTGCCCCTGCTGCGCCTTCACCTTGGTGGCGACGAGGCTCAAGGAGACCAGCCGTTCGATGGCCAGCAGCACGCCGACGAAGCCGACGAGGATGATGATGGCGCCCATGTAGCCGCCCTGGCCGTTGCAGAACGGCAGGTAGCACTGGCCGTTGGCGATGCCGCCGAAGGGCGTGCCGACCATCTCGCCGAGCGTGGCCTTCTGGATGAGCAGCGAGATGAGGCTGCCGCGGGTGGGGTCGATGGCGAAGGAGACCAGCTCGCCGGGTTCCGCGTCGAACAGGTCGCCGGCGGTGTTGGCGAACTGCGCCTCGGGCTGGCGGCCGAGTTCCACGAGCGTCTGCAAGTGCAGGTCGTAGTTGATGTAGCCCTGTTCGCCGATGATGACGAACGAGCCGACGCGGATCAGCTCCTCTTCCACCTGGGCGCCGTGCAGCAGGTTGACGTTGCCGGTGAAGCGCGAGATGCGCCCGGACTCGGTCATTTCGCGCTGCAGCTCGTACCAAAGCTGCTCCATTTCGTCGATGGTGGCGAGCTGGGTCGACTTGCCCATCTTCGCCGCCAGTTGGCCGAGCCACTCGCCGCGCCCGGGGAGCTCGGCGCTGATGATGGAATCCTCGAACTTGCCCCGCGTGTCGCCGGCGACCTGCTGCAGCACGCCGAACAACTCGCGCAGACTGCCAAGGCGCTGGTCGTACTGCTCCTGCATCTGGCCGATGCGGATCTCGTTCTCCTCGAAAGTGGTTTCCAGCCGTTCGCTGCGCCGTTCCTGGCGGCGCTTCTCCGCCTGGGCATCGGCGAGCATCTTCGCCTGCTGATCCTTGCGCTGGCGGAACTCCGCCTCGCGGCGAACGTGTTCCTGGCTCTCCACGACGCGCCGGTCTTCGACGTTCTTGAGCAGTTCGTCGAGGGTGTTCGCGTCGACGACCACCAGGTCGTCCGCGCCGGCCTGCTCTTCCGTTTCCTGCGCGGATGCCGGGAACGCAGCGCCGAGGCAGAGGCCGAAGAGCGCCGCGCCGAAGCAGTTGGTCTGCAGTTGCTTCATGGGTCTAGTTCTCCACGCTCACGGGCATTGGCAGCAGGTTCAGGCTGGCTTGCTGGCGCGCCATGCGGATGCCGTTGCGAATGCCGGCCTGGAAGCTGTCGTCCAGCTGCTCCCACTGCCCGGCGCTCTTGTTCCAGTAGCCGGTCTCGCCGCCGTCGCTCGTCTGGTACACCAAGGCCACGCGGCCCACCAGCAGGATGTCCGCCACGCGCTCCTCGCCTTCGACGTCGACCTTGCCGCTGTATGCCTTGAGCGTGCGTCCGTAGTCGTTCTCCACTTGGAAGGCGTTCAGCACCTGGCTGAACGCCTCGGAGACGGCGACGTCCGGGCGGTCGAGAATCTCGCGCAGCCGGCTGAGGCGGTTCTGGCGCTCGTCCGGCAGGAACGGCATGTCGTTGGCCACGAACTGCTCGAGGCCGGTGACCATGCGGTCCATGAGCGGCGTCACCTGCCGCTGCACGTCCGTGATCTTGTCCATGTTCTCGGAGATTTCCGCCATCTCGCGCTCCTGGCCGGCGACTTGCCGCTCCAGCTGGCGGTTGTAGACGCGCAGGCCTTCGATTTCCTTGAGCGTCTGGCGGTATTCGGTGAACAGCTCGCGCGTCTCTTCCGAGAGGGCGTCCACTTTGGCCTGGGATTCCTTCGCCTGGTCGTTGATGCGTTCCGCAACGACGAAGATGTCCGACAGGGTGGCGGCGCCGGCCCCGGCGCCCAGCGCCGCGCCGACGGCGACCGCCAGCGCCTTGATGCCGATGCGCGCCCTCGCGGCGGCGCACCTCTTGGTCGAGCTTCGTTTCATGGCCTTCCTAACTCACCTGCATGGTTGATCTTCAAGTGCGGGCGCGTTCGAGCTTGCAGCGCAAACCCCGTGCCTGTCGCAAACTGTGACATCGGTGACGGTCGTCGCCTCTCAAGTTGCCACGGCGTCAAGCGGCTGCAAGGCCGCCAAGCGCTTGCTTCCCCAACGCCTTGCGCCAAACCGCCGCTTCCGCCCCAAGGGCCACGGATGGGCGACGACTCGCTCCATTGCGGAACCGAGGAATCCCCACCCCTCGACCGACGAATCGAAGCATCAACAACCGTTTTGGCGTTGTCAACACGAAAATCGCGCTTTTCGCGCCCCGCCATCCAAGGCCGCCACGGCTTCAGCCGAGGTGCGCCGCGAACAGGTCGAGGGTGCGCTGCCGCGCCAGCGCCGCCGAGTCGGCGTGGTAGCTGCCGCGATGGTCGCAGTTGAAGCCGTGGTCGGCGTCGTAGACATGCACCGGCACGTCGGGCAGCGCCTGCTTGATGCGTTCGACGTCGGAGAGCGGAATGTGCTCGTCCAGAGCGCCGAAGTGCATCACCGCCGGGCACTTCGGCTTGCGGTCGTCGCCCGCCGGCGGTTCGCCGAGGGCGCCGGCGATGCCGCCGCCGTAGTAGGCGGAGGCGCAGGCGATGCCCGACACCCGGCAGGACGCCAGATAGGCCATCAAGCCGCCGTAGCAGTAGCCGACCACGCCGACCGGCCCGTACTTGCTGGCCTCTTCGACCGTGGCCTGGATGTCGCGCAGGGCGTCCTCCTGGGCCAGGCCGTTGAATGCGAGATCGCGGCCGCGGCCCATGCCGTCGGCGTCGTAGCCGAGTTCGACGCCCCGCTCCACGCGGTCGAAGAGCGCCGGCGCAAGGGCCGCGTAGCCGTCCGCGGCAAAGCCGTCCGCCACTTCGCGGATGTGGGCATTGACGCCGAAGATCTCCTGGACGACGACGACGCCGGCCTTCGGCTCGCCGTCGGGCAGCGCTTCGTAGAGGCCGAAGGCGTAGCCGTCGGCGGCGCGAAGCTGTCGGTGCGGCATGGGCGTTCTCCCAAGTGTTTGGCCAAGGCGGCGAAGATTAACCGCCCCGCGCCAATCATCAAACTGTCATAATCCGCACCTAGTTTCCGCACAGGCCGGAACGTGGAAGAACAGCCCATGGTCGCCAACCGCGTGCTTCTGGTGGAGGACGAAACCGACATCCGCGAGATGCTCTCCTTCACGCTGACGCGCAACGGATTCGAGGTGGTGCCGGCGGAGGACGCCGAACAGGCCCTGCGCATCCTCGACGGGCCGCTGCCCAGCCTCGTCGTCATCGACTGGATGCTGCCCGGCATGAGCGGCGTGGAACTGGCGCGGCGGCTGCGCCGCGACCCGCTCACGGCCGAGCTGCCGCTGATGATGCTGACGGCGCGCGGCGAGGAATCCGACAAGCTGAAGAGCTTCGACGCCGGCATCGACGACTACGTCACCAAGCCCTTCTCGCCGCGCGAGCTGGTGGCGCGCATCAAGGCGCTCTTGCGGCGCAGCGGCGAACCCGACGACGGCATCCTGGCGCACGGCCCGCTGGCCTTGGACACGCGCGGCCACGAAGTGACGGTGGGCGATGCGAAAGTCGACGTCGGCCCAACCGAGTTCCGGCTGCTGGAACTGCTGATGCGCAACCCAGACCGCGCCTTCGACCGCGGCCAACTGCTCGATCGCGTGTGGGGCCGCAACGTCTACGTGGAGGAGCGCACCGTGGACGTGCATGTGCTGCGGCTGCGCAAGGCGCTGTCCCCGCACGGCGTTGCCCAGGCGGTGCAGACCGTGCGCGGCGTCGGCTACCGGCTCTCGCCCAAGGCCGTGCCCAGCGCCGCCGGCTGAGGAAACGGCGCCGTGGCCGGCCAAGCGCCGACCTTAGGATCAATGAGGAAGTCGCAGCCGCTTGCCGCCGGCCTCGCGCTGCGCAGCGCCGTCTGCGCGGCGATTGCACTCGGCATGGCATTCCTCGCTGGCTTGGCCTGGGGCATCGTCGCCGGTCTTGCCGCTTGGATCGCCTGGCAGAGCGCCAGCGCCCTCGCTTTCAAGCGCTGGACCCAATCGCCGCTCAAGCCGCCGCCGTTGCCGGCTTCGCCTTGGCACGGCAGCGCCGAGCGCCTGCATCTCTCCCTGCGCCGGTCGCGGCGCCGCTCGGCGCGCCTGCTGGCGGAACTGCGCTGGCTGCAAGGCACCTTGGATTCGATGCCGGACGGCTGGATCGTGATGCAGCGCGACGGCACCATCGAAGCCGTCAACCAAGGCGCTGGCAGCTTGCTCGGCCTCGCCTCGAGAGACCGGCGGCGCAAGCTCACCGACCTGCTGCGCGATCCATCGATCGCCGCGCTGGTGCGCGGCGACGCCGAGGACGGCATCGTCGAACTGCCGTCGCCGGTGGAGGAAGCGCGACGCCTGGAACTGCGCTACCTGCCGGTGGACGAGAGCCGCTCCATCGTGCTCGTCCGCGACGTGACGATGCTGGGGCGCCTCCTGACCATGCGCCAGGACTTCATCGCCAACGTCTCCCACGAACTGCGCACCCCGCTCACCGTCATCATCGGCTATCTGGAAGCCCTCGAAGACGACGACATCGACCACGACACGCTCAAGCGCCTGCTCGGCCGGCTGCGCGCGCCGGCCGACCGCATGAAGGCGCTCGTCGAAGACCTGCTGACGCTCACCAGGCTGGAATCGTCGCCGATGCCCGGCGCGGGCGACATGGAAACGCTCAACGCCGCAACCATGCTGGAATCCGTCGTCAACGAGGCCCGCCAGCTCGCCTCGAACGCCCACGACATCGTGCTCGACGCCGACCGCAGCGTGCCGGCCCGCGCCGTGCCGGCCGAACTGCACAGCGCCTGCTTCAACCTGATCGCCAACGCCATCCGCTACAGCCCAGACGGCGGCGTCGTGGCCGTGCGGTGGATGCAAGGCGTCGCCGGGCCGCGCTTCGAGGTGGAAGACCACGGCCTCGGCATTCCCCAAGAACACATCTCGCGCTTGACCGAACGGTTCTTCCGCGTCGATCTGGCGAAGAGCAGAGTGCGCGGCGGCACCGGCCTCGGCCTCGCCATCGTCAAGCACATCCTGCGCCGCCACGGCACCAAACTGGACGTCCGCAGCACCCTCGGCGAAGGCAGCCTGTTCTCTTTCGAGTTGCCGGCGCCGCCGACACCGGCAAGGCGCACGGGCGATGGACTGGCCCCCGCCGCTGCCGCCATCCCACCGAAAAGAGACGCAGCGCACGGACTTGAGGAGCAAGCCGCCGCGGGGACGTCTTAGCGCGCGTCGAATGCGCCGTGCGCCTTTCGTGGGCGTCAAGTGCCCCCGACATCCCCGCTCGAACACACCGTGAACACTATGCCGCCGCGCCGCACCCGGTACGGCTCGCGGGCTAGGGGCGTGGCCACGTAGTTGTCGCCGTCGGGGTAGCGCTTGCGGAAGGCCGCCACCGGTGCCGGATTCAGCTTGTCTGGATTCACCTTGCACTCGACAAGGTCCACGCGGCCTTCCGGGCGGCGAATCACGAAATCGATCTCGCGGCGGGCCTTGTCCTGCCAGTAAAGCACGTCGTGTTCCGCGAAGCGCATCAGCAGAGCGTCCAGCACCAGATGCTCCCAGAGCAGGCCGCGGTCGTCGTCGCGGATGGTCTCCCACCCCCGCTCGTGAGTGACGAAGCCCGTGTCGAAGGCGTAGCACTTGGGGCGGCTGACGATCTCCTGCTTGCTTCCGGGGCCGTGGAACGGGCGCAGCAGATGGACGGCGCCGGCGACCCGCAGCGCCTCGACATGCGCCTTCGCGGTCGGTCGGCTCACCTCGGCAAGGGAAGCAAGAGCCCCGATGTCCAGCTGGCCGCCACTGCGTCGCAGCAGCAGCCGGAACAGCGTCAGAAAGCCCTCGCGATTGCGCACGCCGAACAGCTCGAGGATGTCGCGGGCGTAGAAGCTGTCCAGCCATTCCGCGAAGAAGGCCGGGTCTTTTTCCGCCGCCAGCAGCGGCTCCGGCAAGCCGCCGTGGAGCAAGCGGCGGTCCAAGCCGCCCACGCCGAAGGCCGCGCACTCGTGCCACGGCACGGGGCACAGATGCACCGTCGCCTTCCGCCCGGTCAACGAATCCCGAAACTTGCGCGTGGCGGCGAGCGTGGAGGAACCGGTGGCAAGCACCCGGAGGCTCTGGTACTCGTCCGCCGCGATCTTCAGCACCGCGCTTGGATCTGCCAGCCGATGCACTTCGTCGAAGATCACCGTGGCCCCGGCCGACAAGCCCTCGTAGAACAGCTCGGGATCGGCCAACGCCCGCTGCGCCGAGGGCAGGTCGCAGTTCAGGTACGTCGCATCGCCCAGCATCTTCGCCAGCGTCGTCTTGCCGACCCGCCGAACCCCGGACAGCCAAACCAACGGCCGCCACGCCCACGCCTCGCGGATGCGCTGCAGCCATGACGCACGCTCGATCATGAAGCCTATTTTACATTTGGGGCGCTAAATGGAAAGTACGATTTACGTTTGGTCGCCGCGACGAGGGCCTTTCGGGCCTGCTTCGGCAAGATACGCCGGAGATCTGGTCAGTCGGCGCGAAGGGGCTGCCCGTAGAGTTCTTCGACTACAGACACAGTGCTTGGCGCACCTGCATGGCGGCGGCGCGGGCCAAGGGCGGCGGCACTGCGTTGGCCACTTGGCGGTGCTGGTCCAAGTCGCGCACCCGGCCTGTGCGGCGGCGAATGGGGCCCTCGAACACGTGGCGGTCCGGGAAGCCCTGCAAGCGCGCCGCTTCGCGGGGCGTGATGTAGCGGTCTTCCAGCGGGTGGTAGAGCGCTTCCCCGCATCGCAGCGTGGGAGCGATGCCTTGGCGGTGCAGGCGCCGGTACTTCGTCGTGTCCTTCCGGGTGAGGTTGCGCAGGATGTCCGCCGGCACATCGGGCGCTTTCGCCAGCCACAGCCCTTCGGGAACGTAGGCGATGCGCTCGCGGTCGCGGGCTGGGGTCACGTCGATGTGGTTGGCCACCGGCGGCGCTTCGTCTGGCGCGGACGGCACTGGCAGACCGCGCAGCGCCGCGCCCACCGTCTTCGTCTTGCCGTTCGGCGGCCCGAAGGCGAACGGCGCACCGGCCGGCACGCAGACGAACAACGCACGCCGCCGCCGTTGCGCCACGCCGTGGGCTTGCGCGTCCACCACGTCCACGTGCATGTCGTAGCCAAGCGTGTGGAACTCGTCGCGTAGTTCTTCCAACAGGTGTCGGCCGGCGGGCGTTCGCGTGCGCAGGAAATTGGGCACCTGCTCGACGAGCACTGCCAAGGGACGAAGAACACGGGCAAAGCGCAGCACTTCGAAAATCAACGCGCCGCGTGGATCGTCCATGCCGCCACGCTTGCCGATCTGGCTGAACGGCTGGCACGGCGGGCCGCCATGCAGCAGGCCGACTTCGCCAGGCCGCAACTGCAGCACATCCAAGAGCCGCTGCGGGTCGATCACGCGCACGTCCGCTTGCCAGACGGCTTTGCGCGGGCCGTTGCGGCGCAGCGTGGCGGCGCAGTGCGGGTCGCTCTCGATGGCGCAGACGGTCTTGAAGCCGGCCTCTTCCACGCCGATGTCCATGCCGCCGGCGCCGGCAAACAGACTGATCGCCGGAGAGTGAAGCGCGCGCGCCACTTTCGCTCCAGATCGCCACCATCGAACTCGACGCGAAGACTACCCCATCGCGTTGGCCGTGTGGCCGAACTGCGCCCCAAAAGCACGACCCGGTCGCCCGATCGCCCACGCCATCGGCTCGCCCAGCGCGGTGCTATGCTCGAAAGACCACGCTCGGCCTTGGCAGGCCGCCACGCCGTCCTTGCGAAAGGCGCTTCGAGAGCCGAGGGAGTCCGTTGGAGGGAAGAGCGATGAAGAATGCCGTCGCGGTTTTCGTGTTCTGCGCACTCGGCGTCAGCGCGAGCGCTGCCGAGGAGGAAGTCACGCCAGCCCACGTCTTTCAGGCGGTCAGCCAAGTGGCGGCGGACTTGGAGCTGATCCGCGACGTCATGGGCAAGCCGGTGTTGGAGGCGCCGCCTTGGATCGTCGACGACGCCGAGCCGCGGCATGTGCTGTACCAAGTCCAGGCTTTGCACCGCAAGGCTGCCCGGCTGGCGGCGCAGCTGGACGTGGAGACCGTGCCGCTGCCGCCGGTGCCGACCGGGGAGATCGTTCCGGCCAACGTCCTCGCGTTCGTGCGCAGCTCCTACGAGCAGCTGAATCTGGTGCGCGGGGAGCTCGGCATCGTCTACAGCAGCGACCTGCCGCCGTTCTCGGCAACCCAGCAACCGCGCGACGTGCTGCGCGAAGTGGTGCAGGCCAGCCGCCAGCTGAACCTGATGCTGGATCAGCCGATTCTGCCGGCCGACGTGTACGACCTGCTGGCGCTTGCGGCGGCCTACGTCGCCGGCGCCTTGACGCACGACGAAGCGACGCCCATCTACGGCGTATTGCCGCCGTTCGAGGGCGGCAAGGTTCCTGGGGACGTCTACCGTCGGGTGCTCGAGTGCCTGGCGCTCGCGCAAGCAATCGGCGCCCGCCAAGGCATCGAAGTGCTGCAATTGAACCTGCGCAAGGAACTGCGCCGCCGCGACATCGCGCCTTCGGACGTCTACCACCTCGCCACCACCCTGCTCTCCGAGCTGGCCCATCTCACCTTGTCGCTCGATGCCAAGGACGTCGACCTGCCGCCGGTGGAACGCCCACGGCACATCTTCCCGTCCCACGTCTTCCGCATGGCCGGCATGTTGCAGGACGAACTGGCCACGCTGGAAACGAAGCTGGCGGGGGAAAGCTAAACACCGCAAACCGGAGGCACGGATGGCAGACGACCTCATCGACAGCGATGCGGAGACGCTCGGCGGAACGCCGGTGTTCGCCGGAACCAGGGTGCCGGTGCGCATTCTGATGGAACACTTGGAAGCTGGAGATCGGCTCGACGACTTCCTCGACAGCTTCCCGACGGTCTCGCGGCGCCAGGCAGTTGCGGTGCTGAATCAGGCCAAGCGAACACCGATGAAGACGACCACGTCTACTTGATTCGCCTTGGCCGCTTGGGCGCGGTCTTCACCAATCAATAAACCGAAGCCGCCACGCCTCGCTGCTCGCGCGCTCGCTCCGTCAGTTCCTCGTCGATCGTAATGGCGAACATGCCGGCCGGCCCCATGATCTTGTGGATCATCAGCTTGTCGAGTTCCTTGCGTTCGCGCTCGGTGACCTGATCGTAGGCGTCGCTTTTGTGGAATGCCTTGAGGGTGGCGCTGGTGTCCATGAAGGGGATGATGAAGCCGGGCACCATCGCCTGGATCATCGCGCCGCGCAGGCGATCCGTGCTGTTGATGCCGGCGCGGTGCCAGGTGCGGGCGTCGTAGAGCACGATGGTGCCGGCCGGCGCCTCGATCACGTCCGCATCCGGGCCGCCGTAGGGCAAGCCGTGCTTGGCGCGGTAGCCCTTGCGGTAGGTTTGGGTGGAAATGCCCCACGCCTTCGGCGGCGGCGCGTTCGAGGCGTGGCTGCCGAGCTTGAACAGCGTGGCGCCGTTGTCCTTGCGGAAGTCCGAAACGCAGACGTTGCGCTGCATCCCCAGCACCAAGTCGCCGGAGGGCACGGGAATGCGGTCTCCGGTGCCCCACAGATAGGGGAAGTCCGTGTGCCAGCCCTGCACTTCGCGCTGGCCGTCGTCGCGGGAGAGCGCTGAAATGCCGGGCGAGTGGCCGAGGCGGATGTCCGGCGTACACATGTATTCGCGGGTCAGCCACAGCGAGATCGGCTCGGCGGTGACCTTCGCCACCGCGGGATGCTGCGCCAGCGGCGCTTCCCGCAACCGCTCCCGGCCCTCGTAGGCATCGACGCAGCCCACCTGCTGCAAGCCGTCCACTACCGCCGGCGAGAGCACGCAGGTGAGCGACACCCAGCCCTGCTCGTTGAGTTCGCGCAAGTAGGCGGACGGCAGCTTCTCGGGGCCGTGTCCGACCGTGAAGTCCGCGCCCTCGCCCGGCGAGCCATCCGCATCGAGGCGCACGCCGCCAACGCGCAGGCGGGTGGCGGCATCGACCGCCGTCTCGTCCGCGTCGAGGCGCATTCCGGTGGCAACGTGCTTGAAGCCAGCGCCGTTCGCCTCCCAGATCGCCGCGTCGTCCACATGGCCCTGCACGTGCAACGCGGCGCCATCCGCCGTACCCAGCCAATCGCCGTTCGGCGCATGAAGATAGTTGTAGTGGCGCTTCGGCTTGGACACCGCCACAACGCGGGGGTTGTATTCTTCCGCCGACACTCGCCCTCTCCCGTCTCTTGGATCGCCGCTGAGTATATCGCCGCACCTGGGATCAAGTGCCCAACGCCTTGGCATGCGCTTTCGCACCCTTCGAGGGGCGTATGATGACATCCAAAGGAGCGTCAGCCATGTCTCGACCGCAACTCGCGCCACACGTGCCCGTCCCACGCCAACCCGTGCCGTCGCCAGCCAAAGACGCTGTCGTGTCCATGCTGCGCGACCTGTCGGGCGAACTGGCGCTGCTCGGCGTCACCCGCATCGCCCTGTTCGGCAGCGTGGCCCGTGGCGAAGACGGCCCGGGAAGCGACATCGACATCGCGGTTGCGACCGTGGACCCCGGCGACTGGATGATCCTCGTCGACGTGCGCGAGATCGCGGAACGGCATCTCGGGCGGACGGTCGACGTGGCCGACCTGCCACTCCCGTACCCGTTGTCCGAGGTTGCGGGCTGCGATCTTCTCGAAGTGGCCTAGATGCCGCGCCGCGACCCGTTCCAGTTCCGCAGGGAGCGTCTGCTCGAATCAATCGACACACTGATGCGGTTCCGCGAAATGGGCTACGAGGAGTTCGTGTCCGGGGATTGGCGGAACGTCCCTGCGACGTGCGCCGAACTGTTGGCCGTGGGGGACAACATGCATTCCGCAAGCGGACATGCAAGCAGGGAGATGGGGCGGGGAACCCTACCGGAGTGCGGCGTGAGCGACGAGGCTTGGACGACAGGCCAGCGCCACGCGGCGAATCAGCGACGGCTGCCGATTTCCCGCAGCAGTTCGCCGCCCGTCGCGCAGCGCGCAATCGCCTCGCCCACTTCCATCAAGCGCTGCGGATCCGCCTCCGTCCCAATGGCCACCGCCAGACGATCCGCCGTGGCCGAATCGAACCGCGTCGCCGCAATGCGGCGCAGCAGCTCCCGCTCATGCTCCATGCCCAGGCTGATGCCTTCTTCGCGGCCCAGGCTGATGCCTTCTTCGCGGCCCAGGCTGATCCCCTGTTCGCGGCCCAGGCTGATGCCCTGCTCGCGGCCCAGGCTGATGCCCTGCTCGCGGCCCTCTTGGATGCCTTGCTCGATGTACGGCTTCCGCCACTGCGCCACGCGTTCTTCCAAACTCATCGCCACGTCCTCCAAGTTCACGTCTTCGGGCGGCATCGGTGCCGGGCCGCTGCCGACCAGCGACCGCCTCAGCCCCCAGAGCCAGTGCGCGAACGTGCGCCTCAGCTCCTCTTGGCCAGCGCCGGCCAGGAGCCTCGTCAGTCGTCGTCCTATCCGCGCCAAGTCCGCCGCGGTACTGCTCTGCTCCAGCTGCGCCACCGTCCACGTCAGCTCGTGCAGCTTGAAATCTTCCGCCTGCGCACGGCGCTGGTCAAGCACGAAGTGGCGCTGCGACGGCTGGTACGGCGCCAGCAGCGGCGACGGCCTGGCGATCAGGTCGCGCATCTCGGTCGTCGGCTTCCACGGCGCGTCGCCGTTGTACAGCACCACCGGCAGCACGGGCGGCAGCGCGCCGGGCCTGGCCCTGCCGTGGCGCAGCAGTTCGCCGTAGAGCAGCGTCGTGTACTCCATCACCCGCAGCGCCATGGCCGCGTCGGTTGTGCTCTGGAACTCAAGCATCACCAGCACGTGCAGCCAGCCGTCGCCGGCGCCGCGTGCGCGCAGCCGCCACGCGGTGTCGCCGCGCCTTTGCTGGAGAGCTTCGCCGACGTATTCGGCGGGGAGCTTCTCGAGGGTGCGGTAGTCCGCGTCGAGATCGGCGCCGAAGAGGCTGCGCAGCAGGTCTTCGACCATGCGGGCGAAGGCGTAGAGGCGCTTGTAGATGGGGTCGCTGGGCGGCGGTGGCGGTGCGTTGTTCATGATGAGTACGCTACCGCGCCGCCAAGGGCGGCGTTGTAAGCCATTGCCCCGGCCGGATGTAGGAAATCGCCGCTTCGTGGCCGCAGACTTCGCCCCGGCCGGACGTGGGAAGTCGCCCCATGTCGCGCACCCCGTTCTCCCGATTCTTGATCTTCGTGGCCGTTTGCGACTAAGGTGCGCCTTCTCTCTGGGGCGAGGGCTTGGCGATTTCCACTGTCCGTTCGAATGTCGGCCGACCGCGCCGGCGGCGTGCCGTATTGGGCCTTGCGCTTGGCTTGGCCATGCTGGCCGTTGGGGCGGCGGCGGGTGAAGCGCCGCTCTTGCGGGCAAGCGATGTGCCGCTCGGCGTCGAGATGCGCGAGCAGTTGGAAGAAGACCCGTACGCCATGCGGTGGCGGGTGGCGGGGATGGACGGCGCGGCGGTGTTCGAATCCTCGGCGTGGGGGCGGCCGTTGGCGCTGGACCTGTTCCCGGATGCGCAAGTGGTGGCCCGGGTGCAGCGCGCCAGGACCTTGCCGAGTGGTTCGCGCTTTCTGGCCGGCGCGCTGGAGGGCGGCGGGCATTTCACGCTGCTGCGCAGCGTCGGCGGCATCCTGCGCGGCGAGTTCCACTCGGCGCGCGGCGTCTTCACCCTGCGCTCGCACGGGCCGGGGCGCGTGCTCGTCGCGCAGCAGGACGTCTCGGCGCTGCCCGGCTGCGGCCTCGACGGCGCGATGCCGGAGGCGCTGCCGAGCCCGGCCCCGAAGGCGCTGGCGGCAGCGCACCGACCTCGGCCTCGCCCGCCGCAATCGCTGCCCGCGACCACCGACGACGAGGAAGACCCCAACGTCGTCGCCGTGCTGGTGCTCTACACCCAGCGGGTGGAGGATCACGAGGGCGGGCCGGATGAAGTGCTTGCGACGCTTGAAAACGAAATCGCCAAGATGAATCAGGTGTTGGAGAACAGCGGCTTGGCCGGACGCCGCGTGCGGGGCATTTTTGAGAAAGTGGACTACGAGCAGGCAGAGGATTTGTCAATTGACAGTAATAACCTCCAATATACTGAGGAAGATCACAGCCGATTCAATAGAGAGGTGGATTACAGCGCCTTGGATGAGGTGTTCCCTTTGATTGAAGAGCGTCAGGCCGATCTGGTGCATCTTTTTGTCAGGGATCAAGGCGGCATATGTGGTTCAGCCAACGTATACGCAATAGACGACGAAATATTTGCTCAAAAAGATTGCGAAAACTCTGACAATGTGGATTTGTGTTTGTACAATGAGCGGCGCGAATTTTGGAGAGACCATGTATTCAGTGTCTCGGCGGTGAAGTGTGCGACAAGAGGCTACACCTTTCCTCATGAGCTGGGCCATACTTTGGGGCTTCTTCACGACCGCGGGGACCATTTTTTTGAATCAGAAGAATTCTTTAATCACATAGGCCCTTTCAAAAACTATGCTTTTGGCTACCACAATCTGGATTACACAGTAACGTGCCAAATAACGGTTATGAGCGCAGGAAATGAATGCTTCTTGCAGGGCATTTACGGCCAGATACCAGTGCCCTATTTTTCCAATCCAGACCTGTTCTTCCCGCGTCCTCCCGCAAGGTACGACTCGTCTTCGTTCAAGACCGATACCCCGATGGGCGTGCCGGGAGACGAGAGAACGATAGACCCCGATGGCCCGGTCAACGCCGCCAGAGCGATCGACGAGGTCTGGCACCTCGTCGCCGCGCTGTCCGAGCCGGACGCCGACCGGCTGCCCGGGGCGGTCTGCGTCCGCGGGGAGGTCGCGCTGGCCGCACGGCTGCCGCCGTCGCTGGTCTTCGCGCCGGGCGCGGGAACGAAGCGGTTCGCGCTGCCGTTGTCCGGGCCGGCCGCGTGCGTGTCGGCGACGGCGCCGCGGGTGCATACGGTGGCGCACGGCGGGTCGCGGCAGGCGCTCGCGCCGTGGCCTGCCGCCGCGCCGTTCCGAGTCTCCGTGTCGCCGCCGGCGGGCGAGCGGCGGGCGCATCGGCTGTCCTTCACCGCCGAGCGCCATTGGGCGTCCTGCAGCGCCGTGTCGCGGGCCGCGGCAGTGGTGGATCTGGTGGAGATGGTGGACTGGGAAGGCGGCATCTCCGAGCAGCCGACCGGCGCGCGGCCGGCCGGCGTCGCCTTGGAGCGGCGTTCGGCCCATGCGTTCTGCGCCGGCGCGCCGGCCAAGCATCTGCGGCGGCTCGCGGACTTCGACGGCGACGGCGGCGCGGACGTGCTGCTGCGCCACGCGGACGGACACTGGCGCTACTTCCCGATGGCCGGCGGCCGGGTGCTCCCGAGCGGCGGCGCGGCGAACCGCGTCACCTTGAACGCCGCTTGGCAGACGGCCGGCGTCGGCGACTTCGACGGCGACGGCCGGGCGGACATCCTGATGCGCCTCGCCAACGGCCGCTGGCGCTACTACCCGATGGACGGCCGCCAAGTGCTCCCCGGCAACGGCGGCGCGGCCCTGCCGGCCGATCCCGCCTGGCGCACGGCCGGCGTCGGCGACTTCGACGGCGACGGCAAGGCCGACGTGCTGGTGCGGCGGCTGGACGGACAGTGGGACGGCGAGACCGGCGAGCGCTGGCGCTACCACTTGATGGACGGGCGCGCGGTGCGCGGCGCCGGCCAGCCGGCGGGCCTGGCGAACGAACACCCGCTGACGAGCTGGGTGGCGGCCATCGGCGACTTGAACGGCGACGGGCGCGACGACGCGCTGCTGCGGCGCCTCGACGGCACCTGGCACTACTACCCGTTCCACGGCAATGCCGACGGCGAGAGCGGCCTGTTCGCCGGGCACGGCGCCGTGGCGTTGCCGAACGACCCCGCCTGGGCGGTGGCCGGCGTCGCGGACTTCGACGGCGACGGCCGGGACGACGTGCTGCTGCGCCACGAAGACGGCCGCTGGCTGCACCGGCGCATGAACGGCCGCGCCCTGCTGGAAGGCGGCGGCGTCGGCGACCTGCCAGCGGACGCCACGGTGTGGACAGCCGGCGTGGGCGACATGGACGGCGACGGCCGGGCGGAAGTGCTGACGCGCCACGGCCACGACGGCTGGGCCTACTACGCGGTGGACGGCAACGGCGCGTTCGCCTACGGCGGCACGGTGGCCCTTGCCAGCGCATCGGCCTGGGGCGTGCTCGCCGGCGGCGTGGCGGCGCCGCCCCGCGCGACCGCCGCCATCGCCGACCTGCCGCTGGCCACCGGCGCCGACACGACGCTGGATCTGGCCGACCACTTCGCCAACGTGCAGACGCTCACCTTCGAGGCGGCGTCCAGCAATGCGGACGTGGTGCGCGCCAGCATCGCCGCCGGCGCGCTGACGCTGACCGCGGTGGCCGACGGCCGCGCAACCGTCACCGTGACGGCGGTGGACGCCGACGGCCACGCGGTGCGCCAGACGTTCCTGGTGGTGGCGACCGAAGGCGGCGTGGCCGGCCTCAAGTTCCGCGACTGCGCCGACTGCCCGGAGATGGTGACGGTGCCTGCGGGCTCGTTCATGATGGGCGCGCCGGAGGAGGAAGAGGGCAGCTTCGCCAACGAACGCCCGGTGCATCAAGTGGACTTCGCAAACGCCTTCGCCATCGGCATCCACGAGGTGACCTTCGCGCAGTGGGACGCCTGCGTGGCCGCCGGCGGCTGCGACGGCTACACGCCGGTGAGCTTCCACGAGGAAGAGGCGCGGGCGAACCGGCCCGTGGACGCGTTGAACTGGCAGGACGCCCAGAACTACGCCGCGTGGCTCTCGGCCCACACCGGCGAGACCTACCGCCTGCCGAGCGAAGCCGAGTGGGAATACGCGGCCCGCGCCGGCACCCAGACGCCGTTCCACTTCGGCGCGACGATCTCGCCCGACCAGGCCAACTACGACATTGGCACGGTGGTAGGCACGGTGCCGGTCGGCTCCTTCCCCGCCAACGCCTGGGGCCTGCACGACGTCCACGGCAACGTGGCCGAATGGACCCAGGACTGCTACGACCCGAGCCAGTGGACCTACGACGGCGCCCCCACGGACGGCAGCGCCCGGGAAGAAGGCGACTGCGCCAAGCGCGTGACCCGCGGCGGCAGCTGGACGGACCCGCCGGAAGAGCTGCGCTCCGCAAGGCGCGGGACCCTGTGGAACGCCGACCGCCGGATCGGGGTGAACGGCCTTCGGGTGGTAAGGGAGCTTGGGGATTGAAGATGACGTTGGAGGCAGGTAGCGCGGCCAGCGATGGAGCGGTGGCATCTTGCTGGAGAACTGTCGACGAAGGTGCAAGGGCGTGTGAAGTTCAATGAGTGACAAGGACAAATGCTCCAAGGGTGATTGGCGCCTAAAGCAGATCGCGCTGGTTGCATACGCGGTCGCCACCGCCGTCGGCATGTTCTACGGCAGCGCCTACTACGATCACTTTGGCATCACACTCCTCGACTATGCCAGCCCAATAGACCTCCTATTCATTGCCTTAGCGAACCTCAAAGAGGTCACACTCGCTGCTTTGATCGTTCCCCTTCTATTCCTCTGTATGGTGGCCGTATTTCTTTTGGGGTTATTCGTCTTCTCTCTGTTGGTGGTGGCCGTGCCGGTAGTTCTAGGCTGGCTGGCATTGTCGATTTGCGCCCTCGTCGTAGGCAGTCTCGCCTTCGCAGTTGCCGTCGTCCATGTCGTCGCACTGCGGGCGCACTGGTTGCGGACAGCGCTCGCGGCAATCCGAACAGACAGACAAGAGAGAGCAAAGCGAACTCGGGCCGATGCTGACCAAGAAGACGTTCCCAAGGTCGCAGAAGAACCTCTTCGGTTGGCCGCCGCCTATCGACAGGCAAGCCAAGATGTTCCCGCTTGGAAGGCCATCGATCCGCAAACCTACATCGGCATCGCACACGACCCGATCTTAGCGTCCATTGATCCCGTCACGAAGTGGGGAAAGAAGTACTTTCGGGCCATCTGGGATCGTCGACGTGACGTTTCAGAGAAAATCCGAGATGCGTATCTATCTTTCGATGCGAATGAGGAGTCAGGTGAGCGCCGATGCCGCTTCAAGTCTTGGCAGTCGATCGACTTGGGGCCGAGGTCTGTGTTTGTTGCGCTGATCCTAACCCTCCTTGGATACCTCCTCTATGCCGCATCGCAGTTTGGCACGTTTTATGCGGAGAAACTGATGAGTGAAGCCCAGGAGAAGGGAAATGGTGCCGAGTCATGGAGTGACTTCATGGATGTAGTTCTAGCGCCGCTGCCGCTCGTCCAACCGCAGGTGCAGCCGCAAGAACAGCCGCAGGTGGATGATTCGGAAGACTTCGTACGGTTGCCTCGGGCCGTATTCGTCGTACCTACCGAGAACTTGGCATCCTTGGATTTTTCGGACTGTCCTGGCCAAACGGACAGGAAACGCCGTCTGTTCAGCCGCGCGAATTTCCGACAAGACGCAGGCGGAGACTCGTGGCACGGCACCCCGGAGTGCCTGCTACGCCTTGGCGGCGTTGGAAGATGGCAATTCCTGGCGGACATTAAGAAGAGCACTGGGCGCAAACACCGCGTAACGGCGCACACCCACCCGGCGGGACCACGCGATCCCGTCATCCTCATTGTAAATAACAGCGACGAATCTATACCGTCGCCGGAACCACAGCCGGAGACGCCGGCGCAAACGCCGCCGGAGACGCCGCCGCAAACGCCGCCGCAAACGCCGCCGCAAACGCCGCCGGAGACGCCGGCGCAAACGCCGCCGGAGACGCCGGCGCAAACGCCGCCGGAGACGCCGGCGCAAACGCCGCCGGAGACGCCGCCGCAAACGCCGCCGGAGACGCCGCCGCAAACGCCGCCGCAAGAGGATCGTCCATTTGTGGTCATTTTCGACGGACGGACGGGCAAGGTCTCCACCCCGGAATGCAATTTCGAGTTGGTAGCGTTGATTGGTCCTTTCCCTACAGGCAGAGCGGTGCTGGAGTCGAACGGCGGTTCGGACGAAGAGACCTACGAATGCCCAGTGGTGGGCGGACAAAGAAAGGAACTTGAGCGTATCAACAGTAGCGGGCAAAACGGAACTCCAGCATGGCAAGAGAGAATAGTCCAGAATCCATCAGAGATGGTGGTGCTCGTCGGGCGAGCGGACGTCAGACCGATCAACAACAGCGATTTCGAGTCTAACATGAAACTCGCTACAGAACGGGCGGAGTGGGTTAGGCAGGCGCTTGACAGACCAAATGGCATACGCATATTGAATATTACAGGTGGGCCGGCGGACTTAGCGCCGGACGACAATCCTTGCTCTAGGGTGGTGGATGTCTACATGTGCTCAGCGGACTAGGCGGCACCAAGGATGCCTAGCAACTCGCATGGTGTTGCTCCACAGGTGATCTTCCACGACCTTCTGCGAAAAGCGCCAGGTCGAGTCACCATGCGAGGTGACGCCTCGCCATTATGATGCCACATGAGAGCCTTCCGACCGCCTCTGCGGAACGCGAACAAGCCGCTGCCGGGCGGCTAGGCGCACTGCTGTGCGAAGCATTGCCGCCCCAGGGCGCTTGGAGCGACAGCGCCTATCTGTGGCTCACCGACCACGCCCGCTGCCTCATCGAGTTCACGGATGGCTGGCTTGAAGAACTGCCCAAGCCGACGTCGAGCCATCAAGCGGTGCTGCTGTTCCTCTACGATGCCTTTCGCGCCTACCTGCAACGACGCGGCGGCGTGGCGATGGTGACACCGTTGCGCATGCGCATCCGCGAGGGGAAGTTCCGCGAACCGGACCTTCTGCTGTTGCGCCGCCGCGACGACCCGCGCTACCAGGACCGCTATTGGCTGGGCGCTGATCTCGTTGCGGAGGTGGTGAGCCCGGACGATCCGGCCCGCGACTTGGTGCAAAAGCGCACCGACTATGCCGAAGCCGGCGTTGCGGAGTATTGGATTGCTGATCCCCGCGACGAGACCATCCTCGTGCTTGGCCTAGACGGCGGCAGCTATCGCGAGCTTGGCCGGCATCGACGCGGCGACCACGCGCACTCGGCGTCCCTGGCCGGATTGCGCGTGGACGTGGCGGCGGCGTTCGACGCGCCCAAGGCCACGGTTTAGCGACGGGCGAGCGGTGCCGTGTTCAGGTGGTTGCCGCCATCGACCAGCAGGGACTCGCCGGTGATCACGTCTGCGCCGGCGATGAAGTAGAGGACTGCTTCGGCAACCGTGTCCGGCGTGGTGGTGAGGCGCAGCGGCGCGGTGGCCTCCAAGTGCGCCTTGGCCGCTTCGTAGCGTTCGCTGCCGAGGCCTTGCTCCAGCCAGTCGCCTTGGATGAAGCCTGGGCAGACGACGTTGACGCGGATTTCCGGCCCCAGCGCCCGTGCCAATGAGAGCGTGAGTGTGACCATCGCGCCCTTCGAGGCGGCGTAGGCAATCGAACTGCCCACGCCCGTGACGGCGGCGATGGAGGCGACGTTGACGATGCTGCCCCGTCCGCCGCGCTTCATGGCCGGCACGACGGCGCGCGCCATCTGGTAGGCGCCGACCGTGTTGACGGCGTAGATGTCCAGGAAGTCCTGCTTGCTCAAGCCGTCGAGGGCGTCGTGGGGGTTGAACTTGGTGGTGCCGGCGTTGTTGACCAGCGCATCCACCCTGCCCCACTTCTCGAGCGCCGCGTCGGCGAGCGCCCGGCACTCGTCGTCGTTGGCGACGTTGGCCTGCACGACCACGGTCTCGACGCCGAACGCTTGGCAGGCGGCTTCCGTCTCCCGCGCGCCCTCGGCATTGCGCGAATAGTTGATCGCCACATGGCAGCCGCGCTCCGCCAACTGCCGGGCGCAGGCCGCTCCCACGCCGGACGACGAGCCGGTGACGATGGCGACGCCGTTTTCGATGTCCATTCGCAAGCCTCCCGTGCCTAGCCGCCCGCTTTCTGGCGCTCGATCTCGTCTTCCACGTCGCGCAGCTTGTCCTTGCCGAAGAACAGCTCGCTGCCGACGAAGAAGCTCGGCGACCCGAAGACGCCGCGCTCCACCGAGGATTCGGTGTTGGCGATGAGCCCCGCCTTGACCTCCGGGTCCTGGATGCCGGCCATGATGTCCTTCGCCGGCAGATCCGATTCGGCCAATGCCGCGGCGATCACTTCCGCATCGTCCATCTTCTTCTGCTCCGCCCACATGTGGCGGTAGACGGCATCCACGTACTGCGCCAGGAAGCCCTGCCGCTCCGCGAACACCGCGCCGCGCATGATCTGCAGCGTGTTCACGGGGAAGTGCGGATTGGGGCGGTACTCGGTGATGGCGTGCTGGCGCACGAAGCGTTCGGTTTCGATGCGCTGGTACTCCGGCTTGTTCTTGATGCCCTGCAAGGACACCATCGGCGAGACGTTGTTGGTGGCCTTGAAGACGCCCCCAAGCAGCACCGGCACATACCGGAAGGACGCGCCCGTGCGCTCCTCAATGGCCGGGATGACGAGATGCGAGAGGTAGGCGTTCGGACTGCCGAAGTCGAAATGAAACTCCACGTTGACGGTCATGCGCGCTTGGGCTCCTTGGCGGTTGCGGGGTTCTTGAAGACGGCTATGTTACGCGCAATTCGCGGCCTGCGACGCGATGGCATCGCTCGCGGCGCCTGCGGCGGAATCGAGCGGCAGGCAGACCCGCCAGCGCGGTTTTCACGCCGCCTGCCGCTTCATTCGCACGGCCGGCCGGCGCTTGAGCGTCTGCGACGCCGGATCGACCTCGATGCCCACCGATTCCAACGCCGTGACGCCGAGGATCGGCTCCACGCCCTCCGCGCCGAAGCCGACGGTCGCGCCCACGATCTCGCCCATGAACTCGATCTCCGCGACGGCGATGTCCACGTCCTCACGGCGGCCATCGGCCAGCTCGTAGCTTCGCCGCCCCCTCGGCTCCAGGCCAATCGAGCGCAGCGCACTCGCCGGCACCACGCAGTCCGTGGACCCCGTGTCCACCAGAAACAACCCGTCCCAGCTACGCTCCCGCGCCCCGGGATTGCGAACCGTGGCGGTGACTTGAACAATGCCCATCAAAGGTCTCCGAATCGGAAATGAGGATTGATTCTACGGCCTGCCACTTCGCCGCGAACGACACGTGGCGGATTTCCTACAGGACAATCAGACATTGCCCACCCGTCGTCGGCAATCCACGGCATCCCAACACCCTTCCGCCATTTCCGTCACAGGTCCGCGCCTGCCGTGGTCTCTCCGAGCGCATGGTAGGCTCTTGAGACTCGGACCACCGGCATTCCGATGGCACAAGCGACGCAGACAGCGGCAGACATCGGCGACTCCCCCTTCGCCCCCGACCCCCGCATCTCCTGGTACCGCAGCCCCATCGACAAGGGTCTGCTGGCCGAGCTCATGCGGCGCGACGATCTGCGGGCTTGGACGCAGACGCTGTGCCACTTGGGGCTCTTCTTTGCCACCGGCGCATTGGCCTACCTCGCCTACCTGAACATCGGCGCTGGCAACTGGCCGTGGAGCGTGCCGCTGCTCGTGCTGGCGCTGTTCGTCCACGGGACGATTGGGCCGTTCATGGGCTTGATCGCCGTTCACGAGTTGCAGCATCGCACGGTGTTCAAGTCGCGGCGGTTGAACGTGTTCTTCGAGCGGCTCTATGCCTTCATCAGCTGGTCGGACTACATCTGGTATCAGCAAAGCCACGCCATCCATCACCAGGCCACCTGCCATGCGGACTACGATGGCGAGGTGCTGCTGCCCATTCGCTTCAGTCTGCGTCGGTGGCGGGTGTGGCTTGGCCTGCTGGCGTGGAATCCGCAAGCCACTTGGCAGCGCCTGAAGGTCGTTTGGCGACACGCCAAGGGAGACGTTCGGGGCGATTGGTACCGGCATGTGCTGCCGGCCTCGGATCAACGCCTGCGGCGAAGGCACCGCAACTGGGCGCGCACGCTGCTCGTCGGCCACGGCCTGATCGCGCTTGCGTTCATCGCCAGCGGCAACGGGTTTCTCGTGGTGGTCTACACCTTCGGCACGTTCTACTGCGGCTGGCTGGGCTTCCTGTGCGGCGTGCCGCAGCACTACGGGCTGAACTCGAACATTCCGGACTTCCGCATGAACACGCGCACGTTCACCTGCTCCTGGCTGCCGGCCTTCTACTACTGGAACATGCAGTACCACCTGGAACACCACATGTATCCCGCGGTGCCGTTCTACAACCTGCCGAAGCTGCGGCGGGCGATCGAGCACGATCTGCCGCCGGCGCCGCACGGCCTGCTGGCCACGTGGAAAGAGATGCTGGCGTTGAAACGGCGGTTTCTGGCGGACGCCGACTACCGCTTCGTACCCGCAGTGCCGACCGCCGTACAGCCATCGGCGACGTAGCGGAACGGCGCTGGACGCGGAGGCCGAACTCGACGGCCGGCGCGATCCATTCACGCCGTCATGGTTCGATACGCAGCCAGGGCGTGTTCGTAGAAGGAAGGAATGCCGAACGAGTAGCGCCCGGCTTCCTCGACCAGCACGCCTGTTTCCACGGCCGAGTCGATCACGGCCATCGGCGGCAAGCCCTCCGGGTTGTAGCCAGCGGGCAAGCGTTCCAGCGTCGTTACCGCCTCGTGCAGGTACATTCCGTCGCCCTTCCCGGCATCGTCCATCGCGCCGGCGAGGTAGTAGACGATGCCCTTGGGCGCGCGTAGCGCGGACAGCCGCGTCTCGTAGTACTGGCTGCGAATCGCGTCGCCGCGGGCCAAGGCCGTCTCCAAGAACGCGCCACTGGATGCGTCGTCGGTTTCGGCACTCGCCGCCATCGCGCCGGCAATGTAGCCGTGAACATGCTGCGGAAACCCCATCGACGCCGCTGCGAGCTTCTCGCCAACGTCTTCGGGACACTCCACGCCAAGGTTCGCAAGCCCCCGCACGATGGCCTCCTGCGCGTCCTCGCTGTCGAGCGATCCCAGGCGCAAGCGCAGGGCGCAGCGCGAGATGGTGTGCGGATCGATCCGCGAGTCGGCGAGCACTTTGGCCGAGTGCGAGAGGCCGGCGCACGCCACAAGAATCGGACACCCGTGCAGCCCTTCGTGCAGTACGCGAAGCATCTTCCGCGCCGGCGGTTCGATGGTTTGTATCTCGTCGATGCTGACGACCATCGACTGCTCCCGCCACCAACCGGAATCCTTGCTCAGGCGGAGCATTTCCGTGATCGGCAGGTCGGGCGCGGTCGGATTGTCCCAGTCGAACTTGCCGATGCCGGTCAGCGACAGCGATTTCGCCCGACGCTGCTCGCCGACGATGCCCAAGGCCCGGCGTCTTCCGAGCGGCATGGCCGAGGCGATGAGGAACATCAGGCTCTTGGCGTCCTCGGGAATGTCGGCGGTGGTCACGGCGAGGTGCAGCACGCCCTTGCCGCCGGCGCCGCCCCCGGCCTGCTGGCGTTCGACGAACCGGCGCAGCAGCTGGGTCTTGCCGGAACCTGGCACGCCGTCGATCAGCACGATGCCGCCGCTGGGATCGGCGTTGCCGAAGACGTACTCGGCGTAGCCCGCGAGCTGCCCCAACTCGTCGGCGCGCCCGGCGAAGTGCGGCGGCGCGTTGCGCTCCGTTCCCAACAGCCCTGTCGCTTGCATGGCTCCACCGATGCCCGTGGCGTGAATGCAGCCCTCGAAGCGGCATTGTAGCCCCGCCCTGGCCGCCAGTGCCGTTCGCCCGCCCCCCAACACGTCCTGCCAAAGCGGCCTCGCAAAGCGCTACCATGCCCGCACGCCAGCCGAAGGAGCACGCTCTTGAAGAACCTCTGGTTTCATCTGATGCCGTACAAGGACCTGCCGGACGATTTCCGCGACGCGCACCCGTCCGTGTGGGTGGACATCGACGCCAGCCTGCTCGACGCCGAGCGCGTCCACGTCCACTACAACGAGTTCCTGGACGAGCTGGAATACGCCGGCGAGGTGGGCTTCGACGGCATCTGCTGCAACGAACACCACCAGAACGGCTACGGGCTGATGCCGTCGCCGAACCTCATCGCCTCCACCCTCACCCGCCGCACCTCCAAGCCGGCCATCTGCGTGATGGGCAATTCGCTGGCGCTCTACAACCCGCCGACGCGCGTGGCCGAGGAGTTCGCCATGCTGGACTGCATGTCCGGCGGGCGGCTGATCGCCGGCTTTCCGGTCGGCACGCCCATGGACACCATCTTCGCCTACGGCCAGAACCCCTCCAAGCTGCGCGACCGCTACTACGAAGCACACGATCTGGTGATGCGGGCGTGGCAGGAACCGGAGACGTTCTCCTTCGACGGGCGCTACAACCAGCTGCGCTACGTGAACGTGTGGCCGCGGCCCGTGCAGCAGCCGCATCCGCCGGTGTGGATTCCCGGCGGCGGCTCGGTGGAGACCTGGCGCTGGTGCGCGGAGAAGGACTACGTCTACAGCTACCTCTCCTACTTCGGCTACAAGGCCGGCGAAGCCACCATGAAGGGCTTTTGGGACGAGATGGATCGCCTCGGCAAGGACCGCAACCCCTACCGCGCCGGCTTCCTGCAGTTCGTCGCCGTTGGGGAAACCGAACAGGAAGCGCTGGAGCTCTACAAGGAACCGGCCGAATACTTCTACGGCCGCTGCCTGCACGTGAATCCGAAGTGGGCATCGCCAGCCGGCTACCAGTCCGAAGCGACCATCCGCGCCAAAGTGCAGTCCCAAGTGGCGCTCGCCGCCCAGCGCAGCGCTTCGGCCCCGGCCGGCGCGCGTGGCGGCATGGGCGCGGCGCGGGACTGGAAGGACATCCTCGATCTCGGCTACGTCATCGCCGGCGATCCGGACCAAGTGGCGGAGCGCATCCGCGAAGTGTGCGTGAACTTGAACGTCGGCCATCTGATGCTGCTGTGCCAGTTCGGCAACATGAGCACCGATCTCGCCAAGTACAACACCCGCCTGTACGCGGAGAAGGTGCTGCCGCAGATCAAGGACCTGTTCGACGACCAGTGGCAGGACGACTGGTGGCCGAAGCCCTTGGCGGAACGCGCCACGCCGCGCTCGAGCGCTGCCGCCAAGGCGGCCTGATGCCAAGCGAACGCGCCGTCACCGTCGGCGGCCAGCCGGTTCGCGTTTGGGAAGCGGGAAGCAACCCGAGCGTTCCGCCAGCGGTGTTCTTCGCCGGCATCGGCGGGCTGCCCAAATGGCTGCCCTTCCTCGACGAACTGGCGACAACCCGGCGCATCATCGTCCCCTCGCTGCCGGGCTTTCCCGGCACCGAGAACTTCCGCCACTTGGACAGCCTGCTCGACTGGATCGTCCACGCCGTGGAGACGATGGAAGCGTTGGACGAAGAGCGCGTAGACCTGATCGGCAGTTCCGTCGGCGGCGCGTTGGCAGCGGAGGTAGCCGCCATCGCCGGCAACACCGTGAACCGGCTGGTGCTGATCGCCCCCTTCGGCTGCTTCGACGCCCAAGACCCCGCCGCAGATATCTGGGCGCAAGTGCCAGGGCCGGACTCCATCCCCAACCTGGTGTGCGAGAACCCGGAGAACTGGAAGCGCACATGGGAAGTGCCAGAAGGCGCAGAGGCCATCGACTGGCAAGTGATGCAAACCCGCGCCATGGAAGCCGCGGCCCGGTTGCTCTTCCCCTTCGGCGACACCGGCGTCCTCAAGCGCCTGCATCGGGTCCATCACCCAACGCTGCTGCTGCGGGGCGAAAAAGACCGCGTGTTGCCGGCCTCCTACAACCAACGCTTCGCCGACGCGTTGGCCGGGCCGGTGCGCACTGCGACCATTGCGGAATCCGGCCACCTGCCGGAACTCGATGCGCCGGAGGCGTTGGCGCGGGAGATCAATGCGTTCTTGGCGGATCAGGCACCATGATCGAGGCCATCCTGTGGGACTTCGGCGGCGTCTTCACGACCAGTCCGTTCGAGGCCTTCGCACGGTTCGAGACGGCCCGTGGGCTGCCCAAGGACTTCATCCGCACCATCAACTCCACCAACCCGAACGCCAATGCCTGGGCAAGGTTCGAGTCTTCCGTGATCGACGCGGACGGATTCGACCACGAGTTCCGCCAAGAAGCCGAGGCACTCGGCCACAGCGTGCGCGGCAAGGACGTGCTGGAACTGCTCTCCGGCGAGTTCCGCCCGCGCATGATCGCCGCGCTCGCCGAATGCAAGAAGCACTACAAGGTCGGCTGCATCACCAACAACATGAAGAAAGCCGGAGACGGCCCCGCGATGGCCACAAGCGACCACCGTGCGGAACAGGCCGCCAAGGTGATGGCGATGTTCGATGTGATCGTGGAATCCAGCGTTGAAGGCGTGCGGAAACCGCAACCGCGCATCTACGAAATCGCCTGCGAACGGCTTGGCGTTGCGCCAGCGCGAGCGGTGTTGCTGGACGACCTCGGCATCAACTTGAAGCCGGCCCGGGCGATGGGGATGACGACCATCAAGGTGGTGACGGACGAGCAGGCGATTCGGGAGTTGGCGGCCGTTACAGGTCTCGTGTTACAGTAACCCGATCATTTGGCGATTACGCGGAGAGACTTATGTGGCTTGACGAACTCAGCGAGCTTGTGGACGACTTGGCAACGTGCATCGATACGCACCGGGACATCTTGAACGAATCTACGACCAGATACGCCTTGATCGACCCACTGCTGAACGCACTTGGTTGGCGTTTGTCCGACCCCGCTCAGGTTAGGACAGAGTATACAACTGACACAGGAAAGAGACTCGATTACGCCATGTTGCAAGACAAAAGGATTTGCTTGGTCGTTGAGGCGAAACGCTTCGGGGAGGCGCTGGCCCTAGACGACCGCGCAACCAACCAAGCGATTACGTACTGCTATCAGGTTGGATGTCCGCACTTCCTAGTTACAGACGGCAATCATTGGCATGGCTATGCCCTCATGGGCGAAGGGGAGCTCAGAGACAGGCAAATGTTGAACTTCACCGTTAAGAAGGAGGTGCGTAGTATTATGGATCTTTTCTGGTTGTGGCCGGGCAATTTCAAGGGAAAGACAACGCAGCCGAATCTGCATGGACGGCCCGCTGAAATAGATGTCTCGCGCAATACCACTCCTTCCGATGTTCGTCAACATACGGCCAGTGGCACACCACTTCCCAGAGCATACACGCAAGGCATGGACAAGCCTCGTTGCTTGATCTTCCCCGACGGCGAAACGAAGGATGTGTCCGACCGATGGTGGAGAATCCAGGCCGCGACAGCGGAGTGGCTAATCGACCACAACCATGTGACACGGCTTCCCGTGCAAACAGCGCAAGGCGTTACTTTGTTGTACAAGAAGAGAACGAACCGAGATGCTCCACCTTTTTCACAACCCAAAGAGGTCCGGGGCCACTGGATTGACGCGCATGCCAATGCAAAACAACACTTTGCGAAGGCTAGGCAACTACTGGAGTCATGCGAGGTCGATCCCAACACGGTTCACGTCGAACTCAGTTAGCTACCCTACTTTCGCCGTCCCGCCTCCCGCATCCAATCCTCCATATACGCATGGAAAGACGGAATGCCGAAGGAGAGTTCCGAGCGGGCGTTTCTGGTGAGGACGCCGTGTTCGATGGCCTCGCGCACGACGCTGGCGCCGTCGAACGAGGCATCGTCTAGCGCCTTCGTCGCGGTGTCGATGTCCAGGCCGTCGTTGGCGCATTGGGCCATTGCCGCGATCACTGCCAGCATGGCCCTGCTGTTGGACATGAGCCGCAAGCGCCCCTCGTAGTACGCGACCCGCGCCTTGTCGCCGATGGCAATGGCCTCGGTCAAGGGTGCGCCTTTCGTCAGACGGCCATGACGCGAAATCGCTTCGCAGGCGCCGGCCAGATAGCCGTGGACGTGCTGCGGGAAGCCCATGGATGCTTCTGCCAGCTTCTTGGCGCATGGCTCTGGGACGTCGTGTCCGAGTGCCAGCAGGCCGTCGTAGATGGCCTCGAACGTATCCGCGGCCGACAGCGGTCCGAGGTTGAACTCTTCCGCCACCCTTGAAATGCCGGCGGTTCCTTGCGGATTCGAGAGGACTTCCGGCGTGTGCTGCAAGCCGATGCCAAGCACCATCAGCGGACAGCCCGGCACGCCTTGGTGCAGCACGCGTAGCGCACCCATGCCAGCCGAGGACACGGTTTGCAGTTCGTCGATGGTGACGACGAGGGCTTTGCCGTTCCACGCGCCGGCGGCCACCGAGTCGCTGAGCAGCTCGGCCAAGTCATGCGTCTTGCGGGCGCGATCCAGCGAGACGTTCGCTTTCGCAATACCCAGCCCGCCGCCGACGGCCGTCGCCTTCGCATCCAAGTCGGCGACCTTCCGTCCAATGGACTCGCTGCCAAGCGCCCGCATGATCGCCATGAAGACGACGGCATCGTCCGCCGCCAGCGTGTCGGGCAACATGCTCTTCCAGAACACCCGTCGAGCGCCTTCCCGCTTGGTCGCGTCGCGGGCGAACTTGAGCCCCAGATGCGTCTTGCCGACCCCCTGCACGCCGGTGACCAGAGAGATGCCCGCCTCCGCGCTGGCACTGGCGCACAGCGCATCCAAGCGCCGGTTCAGCGTCGCCAACTCCATGCTTCGGCCGGCGAAGTGCGGCGGCGCGTCGCGTTGCGTGCCAAGTTCCATGTGCTGCTGCGGAGCACCCATCCGTTCGAGCATACACGCTTGCGCCGAGGCGAAGCCGCAACGCCGATTGTGGTGCATACTGTTGACCACTGATTCTCGGAAGGCGAATAGATGAATCGCTCCGCCAATCATCCCTCTGTCCCTCGCTGCGGCCCCGACCTGGCGCCGTATTTCGAGCAGCTCCACGAACAGGGCTACGCGGTGGTGCCGCCGGAGGTCACGGGCGTGTCGGATTCGATGATCGACGAGCTGGTGATGCGGCTGCTCGGCAAGTCCGAAGAGCTTGTGGGCTGCAAGTTCTCGGTGGAGGATGGCCCGGAGCGCCCGCTCGACTACGGCGAATTCCGCGGCTTCCTGGAGCGCATCTCCGGTGCCGAACCGAGCCAGTTCCAGTTGATGCAGCTATGCACCTACCACCGCGTGTTCCGCGATCTTGCGGTGAATCCCGTGGCGACGGCCATCATCGATCACCTGTTCGGCACCGACGATGCCGCGCACAGCCCTGCCCGCTTCAGCTCGCACAACTGCTTCGTCAAGTGGGCGGGCGAAGGCTACGGCGACTCCTTGGGCCTGCACGCCGACCAAGCCGGCATACCGCTGCCGTGGGGCGACAACGCGCTGAACGCCAACTGCAACTGGTGCCTCACGGACTACACCAAGGAAGGCGGCGCGTTCGCGTGCGTGCCTGGCTCGCATCGGCGCAAACGCCAGCCGCAGCCGCTGGAGGGCGTCGCGGACGCGATTGCGGTGGAGTGTCCGCGCGGCTCGCTCATCGTCTTTCACGGCGCCTTGTGGCACGGCGCGTTCCCCAAGAAGACGCCTGGCCTGCGGCTGACTCTGGCCTACTTCTACCGGCACATGGCGATCCTGCCGCAGGACGACATTCCCAACCACTTTCCGAGAGCGCTTGCGGACGATTGCGCCGATCCCGAACTCTTCAAGCGACTGGCCGGGTTCGGCAGCCCATACCGCTCGCAGGTGTATCCGCTGCCCCGCGCGGTGGCGAGCTGACGCGGTTGCGCCCGCTAAGGCCCACCGATCAAGCGTCAGACGGCCGGACTCTCCTGGCCTGCCCCGCCTCGCCCGGTGAAGCCCTCGAACAGCCCCTCCAGACGCGCCATGCGCTCCCGAAGATCGCCGACGTCTGAACGCACATCGCGCACTTCGGAACGCACGTCACGCATTTCTGATCGCACGTCGCGCACTTCCGAACGCAAGTCGATCATGTCGCTGCGCAGGCCGCGCATCGTCGCCAGCATGGCACCGCCGAGGGCGACGCCTACCGCCAGTATCGCAATCAGTTCGGGGCTCATCCGTCGCTCCTCGTCGTCAGCGTCCGCACGTCAGGCCGCCGGGACCTCCTGCCCGCCCCGTCCGGTGAAGCCCTCGAACAGCCCCTCCAGCCGCGCCATGCGCTCCCGAAGATCGCCGACGTCTGAACGCACATCGCGCACTTCGGAGCGCACGTCGCGCACTTCCGAACGCAAGTCGATCATGTCGCTGCGCAGGCCGCGCATCGTCGCCAGCATGGCGCCGCCGAGGGCGACGCCTACCGCCAGTATCGCAATCAGTTCGGGGCTCATCCGTCACTCCTCGTCGTCGGACGCCTCGGCAGGCGTTCAGTTCGCCTGCCATTCTCCACCACGCGACGCCACTGTCAATGCGCCCCGCCACTCACTGCTCGAACGAAATCCGCACCCCGATGCTGCGCGGTCGCTGTTCGGTTATCGCTGGCATGTAGCGTCCGCCGACTTGGACGGTGGTGGCGGGTTCGTTGCCAAGATTGTCGATGAACAGTTCGCCTCGCCAGGCATCCTGTTCGATGCCGAATGCCACGTTGACGGTGGTGGCCGCGGGATTGACGAAGCGCGTGCTCATGGGCAGGCGGCGCGCGCCACTCGAGCCGTCTGCGATTTCGATGCTGCCGAACGTGCCGCCTTCGTGGTGCAGCTCCAAACCAGAATAGCGGCCGACGTGCTGGAACAGCGTGTCGTCCATGTATTCGGCCTTGCCGAGCAGACCCGCCAGGCTCTCTCCGCGGTAGACCACGCTGGCGGAGACATAGCCGTTCGCGTCCAGCGCCGGCAAGGCGCAGTCGTAGCGCACGCGCAAGTTGCCGGCGAAGCGCGGCGAGAGCGGCAGTTCGGCGCCGACCGGCACGGAGACGCCGCTCAGCTGCGCGTTCAGCGCGGTGAGTTCGGTATTGAGCCAGCTGAATGCGCCGGCCAAGGTCAACGCATCGGTCGGCAGCCAATTGAAGTCCATGTCGATGCCTTGCGCCTCGGCATCGCCGACGTTCTCCAGGTAGTAGTTGAAGGCCACGTTGATGGGGTCGTAGCGCGAGACCTGCAAATCCTCGATGCGCGTTCGATAGGCCGTGGCGTTGATGCGCAGCGCGCCTGCCAGGAAGTCGGTCTTGACGCCGAGCTCGTAGTTGAACAGATGATCGGTGAGCGCCACCGGCGGCACGGCGTAGTTCTCGAAGACGCCGTCCTGCTTGTTGGCGAACTGGCCGGCGTTGCGATTCAGCGCGGCTGGGCGGTAGCCCTCGGAAAACGTGGCGAAGACAATCGTCGAATCGCCCGCCGCCCAGTTGAGCGTGGCCTTGAGGATCGTGTCCGTCTCCTCGATGGTGCCGTCCGGCTGCAATCCTTCCAGGCTCAAATCGCCGCTCTTGATGGCGTTCAGCGTAGCTTCGTTGCTGCCGCCGCCGCGAAACATGTCGCGGGGCGAGCCGTCGTCGCCGTTCGGGCTGTAGGCGTTGAGGATCAGTCCGTCGTCGCCGGTGGCCGCGTACTGCCCCAAGAGGCCCAGGCGCAGCGTCACGTCGTTGCTGAAGTCGTTGCCGTTGCAGCGCCCGTCGGCTGTGCGCAAGGCATTCGCGCCGATGCCGTAGCGACAGCCGAAGGAGAAGTTCGATGCGCCTTGCAAGCTGGTGACGAGATCGTAGCGGCGGGCGCTCAAGGAGAAGCTCCAGCGGTCGCTCAAGTCCACGGCCACTTCGCCGAAGAAGGCCACCTCCTCCTCGGTGCGCGTGTAGTCGTTGAAGTAGGCGACGTCCGGCGGACGCGGGCCGGAGGAGACGACGCCAGCCGTCGGCAACGTGGCGTTGCCGAGCAGAAAGCCGTCTCCGGAATCGTCGTTGTAGTAGTTGCTGATGTGCTCCGAAAACGCTTCGCTCACCGAAGCATAGCGAAAGTCGCCCAGATGCGTGGCCTCCGACTCGTTGACGTAGACGCCGCCGAGGAAATGCCAACGCCGCGCCGGATCGCTCGAAATGCGCAGTTCGTGCGTCGTGCGGGCATTGGTCGAGGCGTCGTTGTACTGCTTGGTGGGGTCGTAGCAGTTGTTCGGATCGGCCGCGTCGTAGAGGTTGCCGCTGCACAGATAGTAGGTGATGTAGCCGCCGCCGGCATTGTAGTGGGTGTAGTCCACCACGCTCTCGACTTCGCGCGAGAGATGGCCGCCGGCGTACACCACGTCCAGGCTGGCAAGCCGCCCTTGCAGCGTCCAAGTGGTGAGGCCGAAATCGTCCTGGTTGAAGTCCGGCGTGAAGTTCGCCGTCGCGTGTTCCGCCTCGAGGCTGGGATCGATCAGAAAGCTGCCTTCCGCAACGAGCCGCTGGCTGGTGTGCTGCACCAGCACGTCCCAGTCGTCGTTGACGCCGTAGAGCAGGCCGACACGGCCGCCGCGGTAGCTGGCTTCGTTCCAGTCGTCCTGCACCAATGCGTCGTTGCGCGCGCTCACGACCGAGTCCGCAGAGCCGAGGGACGGCCCGAAGCCGACGCTGTTGCGGTCCACCACTTCGGCGCTCGGCGTGAAAGTGGCGGGCACGTTGTCGATCCAGCCGCCCTGGGTGTCGCTGTAGACGACCAAACGCAAGGCCAAGGCATCGCTCAAGGGAAGATTGAGAAAGGCGTCTCCCGCAACGCTCTCGCCGCCGCCGTCGGTGACGCCGTAGTGCGCGTTGAAGCCGGCCTGGAAGCCGGAAGGATCGGGCTTGCGCGTAATCAAGCGCACGTTGCCGGACTGCGAACTGGCGCCGAACAACGTGCCTTGGGGCCCGGAAAGCACTTCGATGCGTTCCAAGTCCGCGGCATAGATGTCCAGATTGCGGCCTCCGAAGGAGACCGGCTGCTCGTCGATGTACAGGGCGACGCCCGGCGCCGAGCCCTGCTGGGTGGAAACGGTCGGCCCGGACTGTTCGGTGGCGCTGCCGCGCAGGTAGATGTCCTTCTTGCCGGGGCCGTTGCCAGCGTTGGCGACGTTCGGCAGGAAGTTCACGTACTGGTCGAAGGTCTCCACGCCAAGGCTGCGCAACCCGTCGCCGGTGAGCGCCTGCACCGGAATCGGCACGTCCTGAATGCTCTCGCTGCGCTTGCTGGCGGTGACCACCATCGTTTCGACGACGCGCGGCGAGTCGGTGGCGCTCGTCTCCGCCGTCGCGCTTGCGGCGAGCCCGGCCGTGGCGGCCGAGACAGCGAGCGCCAAGCGATTGGCGCGCAGCGGCTTCCGGCCGCGGTCTCCGTCCAACATCCCGCAAGCCTCCGTGCGGTTCGACATCGCGCGCCCTCCGAAATCCGAAGAAGTCCGCCGAAGAGATTAATCGAAGGCGCTCAACACTTCCTCGTCGAGCTCCTGATAGACCTCCGGGCGCTGCTCGATGGATTGCAGGCAGAACTCGTTCACACCGGCGTCGATGAACGCGCCGCAGCGGTCGATGACGTACTGCTTGCCGCCGATCATCGTCCACGGATTGCCGCGCCGGGCAAGGACGGCCTTCGTCTCGTCGTGGATCAGCTGCATCGGCACATGCACCGAGCGCTTGATCTCGGACGGGTCGCGGCCCACGTCCTCGCAGTGCTTCTGCACGATGCCCCAGTGCCGCTTCAAGTCCTCAGGCCCGCAGATGGCGTTCATGATGTCGCCGTACTTGGCGAGCGTGCGCAGCGTGCGCTTCGGCCCGGTGCCGCCCACCATCAACGGAATCTTGCGCGCCACCCCCTTCGGCGCGAACGGCGCCTGCTTCAGCTGGTAGTACTTGCCGTTGAAGTCCACGAAGCGCTCGGCGGTGAACAGCGCATGGATCAGCTCGCAGGCTTCCTCGAGGCGATCCTGGCGCTCGCGCATGGACGGAAAATCCCAGCCGTAGGCCTCGTGCTCGCGCACGTTCCAGCCGGCGCCGATGCCCAGGATGGCGCGCCCGCCCGAGATTTCGTCGATGGTAGCCGCCATCTTCGCCGTCAACGCCGGGTTGCGGTAGGTGTTGCCGGAGACCAGCACGCCGAGCTCCAGCTTGCTGGTGACCGCCGCCATGCCAGCCAGCAGCGCCCAGCCTTCAAGGGTGGGATGCAAGTCGCTCTCCACGACATCCGCCGTGCGCGTCCACGGCGGCACGAAGTGGTCGTAGGTGTAGACGCTGGTCCAACGCCCCTTCTCCATGACCTCAAGGACATCCTTGATGGTCTCCCAAGACGTGAGCTGGTTGTAGAACTGGGAACCGAACATGGCTTTGCCTCGTGTTGTCTGTGGGCGGACGCTGGCGGGCCGGACGGGCCGCCGGCATCCGCACCGGCAGGCCAAGCATACCTTACGTTGCCGCGCCAGAAATCCCGCACACTCGGCTCGTTTGACCAGAGCAAGCAGTCGAGCGATAGTACGGACTCTCGATGCCAAGGGCGCAGCCGTGGCGCGACAGACCGGAGAACGCGGTTCTTCCCCGCCCCACCAACGGACGGCGGGGCCTCCCGCCGTGACACGCATCCACCTCGAGCAATTCACCGCCTTTGAGGACTTGGCCCTGCGGCCGTCCCGTGGCATCAACGTCTTCGTGGGCGCCAACGGCACCGGCAAAACACACCTGATGAAGGTTGCCTACGCCGCCTGCGATGCCGCAAAGAAGAAAGAGCGCTTTGCAGACAAGCTGACGCGGGTGTTCCTGCCCGCCGGCGGCAAGATCGGGCGTTTGGCCAAACGACACCGAGGCAGCACGACCGCAATGGCGGAAGTGACGATCGGCAGGTCGGTAGTCTACACCGCGTTCTCCAGCGGAACGGCAAGACCACAGGATGCAGAGGAACATCCGCCAAGACGAGCGCCCGCCGTGTCGTCCGTCTACATCCCGGTCAAGGAAGTGCTGGCGAATGCGCCGGGTTTCCGTTCGCTCTACGCGGAGCGGGCCATACACTTCGACGAGGTCTACAGGGACCTGCTGGATCGAGCGTACTTGCCCTTGCTGCGTGGCGCGCCCGATGCCGAGCGCCGCCCGCTCCTCAATAGGCTGCGTCGCGAGCTCGGCGGCAGCATTCTCGTTGAGGATGAGAAGTTCTATTGGAGGGGTGCGCATGGAAAACTGGAGTTCACCCTGTTGGCAGAGGGCCTGCGCAAGCTCGGCCTGCTGTGGCTTCTGATTCAGAATGGCGTTCTGCTCGAGGGTTCCGTGCTGTTCTGGGACGAACCAGAAGCGAACCTGAACCCCAAGCTGCTGGAGCCGCTTGTGGCTGTAATCATCGAGCTGCAGAGATCTGGTGTGCAGGTGTTCATTGCCACACACGACTACGTTCTGTTGAAGCAATTCGACCTTCAGCAGAAGAATGGGGACGAGATTCAATACCACGCGCTGCACCGAGACGGCGACGGCCACTTGGCATGCAACAGTACGGGCGCCTACTTGGACATCGATCCAAACGCCATCGACGAGGCGTTCGGGACGATCTACGACGCGGAAGTGAAGCGCAGCCTCCGATGAGCAATTCCAGATGGCCGCTCTTCAGATCGACAACCTATCGAGCGTGGGATCGAAAGCACCTCTCATTCTCCCTAAAGTGTCCAAGAGCCATTGCTTGGCCTCGGGCCACCGGTCTTCCTCGGCGATTTCGATTGAGCCAGGGAACCACAGTTCAATCGACGACTTCTTCTTGTCGGACTTCCGATTCCACTTCAGACTGTCGCCGACCATCGCTTCCAGGTGATCTTTTTGTTCAAACAAGGCGTCGAACACTTGCTTGTTCCGTTCCTTGGATTGGAACTCAATGTTTCCTCGACTTTGAGGTGGTTGCTCGGCTGCCGCGACCAGGACGCAGAGTACTTCAACAGGCTAGGCTTGGAGCTTAGGCACGAAACCCAGTGCGGGTTGCGAATTTTCGCCTGCCAATCGGGAAAGTGGCTGCGGAAATCCGACAAGAAGCCGCTCCAAAACAGATCATGGCTAGCGCTCACGACTTCAGTCCTCTAGATCACCCAATGCGAAGCCTACAGCCGACCTCAGCGAAGATCAAGCAGCCCGATCGCCATCCGTGGAGAGCTGGAAACGACCCTTCGCCACCCACAGCGCCACCGTCGGCAACAGCACGATGGCCGCCGAAACAAGCCCCGCGGTCCATCCCCCGCCCCGCTCGTCGATCAAGTTCCACACCAGCATGGCGATGGCGACCTGGGCCATGTACAGCGCCGCCCAAGGCCACATCCAGCGCGCCATCTTCCAGAAGCCGTAGGCGCCGGCGGCGTAGATCAGCCAGTGCAGCGGGGCCGTGAGCTTGGCGGCCCAGCCGTGCAGGACGAAGCCGAACCAGACCTCCTCGTCCTCGGCCACGGGCTTGAAGAACAGATCGTACGGCAGGTAGATGAACGTCATGTAGAGGCAGAACGCCCACAGGACGTTCATCCACCACGGCCGCCGGCGCAGTTCGGCAACGACGTCGAAGGCCACGCCGCGCTCCTGTCTTCGTTCCGCGCCCCCGCTATTCCGCGTCCGGCTTGGGCGTCGGGTGCTTGTACCAGTCGTTGTCGCGGAACAGGCCGTCGCGCCAGCGCACGGCGTCGCGCATGCCGACCTCCCGCATCTTCTCCTGCCAATCGTAGGAGAAGCCGGTGAACTGGCCGGCGGCGTCGAGGTCCGTGCTGCTGCGCACCGAGGAGTAGATGCCCATGTTCTCGTAGAAGCGGTTCATGTTGAGCTTCAGAATCGCCAAGTGGTCGGCGGACATCACGGCGATGCGGTCGGCGAAGGCGATGGTGCGGTCTTCGAGTTCGTCCTTCGGCCATGCGTAGTTGATCATGCCCACTTCCTCGGCTTCCGCGCCGGTGACGTTCTCGCCGGTGTAGTAGAGCTCCTTGGCCTTGCGCATGCCCATCACCAGCGGCCAGATGACGCCGGTGCGCGAGGTGCCCAAGCCGCGCAGCCCCGGGTGGCCCAGCTGGGCGTCGTCCGCCGCCACCACCAGATCGGCCATCATCGCCAGTTCGCAGCCGCCGGCGATGGCGTAGCCGTGAACCTGGGCGATGGTGATCTTGGCCATGTTCCAGAAGTAGAGGTGGATGTCGGTGATCTGCTGCATGCCGGTGCGGATGCCCATGAGCAGCCGCCGCCCCTTCTCGTCCACCGCGCGATGCCGCCGCACCACGGCATCCGCGCCCTTGCCGCCGCTCGGCGTCAAGTCGTAGCCGGCGCTGAACGTGCGCCCGGCGCCGCGCACGATGATGGAGCGGATGTCGTCGTCCGCCTCCATCGCGTGCAGCGCGTCGTTCAACTCGTAGAGCAGCTCCTGCGAGAGCGCGTTCATCTTCTCCGGTCGGTTGAGCGTGATGCGCCCCACGCGGTCGTCCGTGCCAACACGGTCGGTGGCGATGTTCTCGTATTCGGCCATTGATCCCCCAAGGCTTGAGCCAAGCGCGGGAACTTACCAAACTTGGCGGTGGGGCGCATGGATCGTCGGCAGGCCGTCGACGCCTTCGCCTTGTGCCGCTTTGACCCATCCAGGATGCCGGGCTATGGTGCGGCGATGACCCCACGCAAGCTGCCAGCCGGCATTCAGACCTTCCGCGAAATCCGCGAGGGCGGCTTCCGCTATGTGGACAAGACCGCTTTCGCGCAGCGGCTGGTGGAGGACGGCAAGCACTACTTCCTCTCGCGTCCTCGGCGCTTCGGCAAGAGCCTGTTCCTGGACACGCTGAAGGAGTTGTTCGAGGCCAGCGAACCGCTGTTCCGCGGGCTCGCCGTCCACGGGCATTGGGATTGGGGCGTACGCCATCCGGTGATCCGGCTGAGCTTCGCGGCCGGCAGCTTCAACAAGCCTGGGCGACTGGAGGCGAACTTCAACGACAAGCTGACCAGCCTCGAGAGCGCGGCCGGCATGGTCGCCACTCAGCGAACGCCGGAGGGCCGCCTCACCGCCATCATCGAGACCCTGCACGAGCGCAGCGGCCAGCGCGTGGTGCTGCTTGTGGACGAGTACGACCGCCCCATCGCCGACGCGCTTGGCGAATCGGATCTGGCGGCCGACAACCGCGACTTCCTGCGCGGCGTGTACGGCGTGGTGAAGGACTGCGACGCGCACATCCGCTTCAGCTTCTTCACCGGCGTAAGCAAGTTCTCCAAGAGCGTCTTCATGCGAGGGGCATGCCCCTCGCGCTCCCCCGCTGAGGGCTCCTTCTCGGACCTCAACAACCTCACGGACATCACCTTGGACGGGCGCTTCGCCGCCGTCTGCGGCTACACCGAAGCGGACTTGGACGCGGTGTTCGCGGCGGAACTGCGTGGGCTGGACCGGGCGGCCGTGCGGGACTGGTACAACGGCTACAGCTGGCGCGCGGACGGCGAGGAGAAGGTCTACAACCCCTACGGCATGCTGCTGTTTCTGCGCAGCCGCGAGTTCAAGCCGCACTGGTTCGAGACCGGCACGCCGGCCTTCCTGCCACGCCTGCTGCTCGAACGGCAGGTCGCGCCAGCGGCGCTCGACAATCTGGTAGTGGGGGAAGCGGACTTGGCCGCGTTCGACATCGAGCGCATCGAGACGGCCGCACTGCTGTTTCAGACCGGCTATTTGACCATCCGCGGGCGGGCAGGCCACGCCGGCGACCATCTCTACCGGCTCGGCTATCCGAACCGCGAGGTGCGCGGCGCGTTGAATGCGAGCCTGCTTGGGGAACTGGCCCCGTCCCTCTCGGCGCAGAGCGAGTGCTCCCGCCTGCGGCAGCTATTGACCGACCACGACTTCGCCGGCGTGGAGCGGCTGCTGCGCGCGTTCTTCGCCAGCGTGCCGCACCAGTGGTTCATCAGAAACGACATCGCCCGACACGAGGGCTTCTACGCCAGCGTCTTCTACGCGCATTTCGCCGGCGCTGGGCTTGACGTGATCGCCGAGGAGAGCACCAGCCACGGTCGCGCCGACATGACGGTAATGCACGATGGCGGCGTGTGCGTGTTCGAGTTCAAGACGGGCGGAGACGCCGAGGCGGCCTTGGCGCAGATCAAGCGCCAAGGGTATGGGGAGAAGTACCGGCATTCCGGCCGGCCCGTCCACCTCGTCGGCATCGCGTTCAGCCAGAGCGAGCGCAACATCGCGGCTTTCGCCGTGGAGAGACTGTGAAGTAGGCCGGCGGCGGCGTGGCCGTTGGAGCTAAGCGCCCGTTGAACGGCTACTCGATCTTGAGAGCTTCCGCCAGCTTGCGGGCCGCAACTCCGCCCTGCGCCAGCGAACGATCCAACTCGTCGGCGAGATAGCCGGCCATTGACGGCACTTCTACAGTAGCCATCGTGGCACCCCGCCTTTGCAGAAGTCCTGTATCGAACAGGCCGACGAGCAGTGCTGTTGCCGTAACGCCAGCCGTGCGGCGACCACTGTTGTCGCTCGCCTCCAAGGCGTCCCGCACGATGGCCGCATCGACCTCGCCATCGTCGTTGGCTTTCCGCAACGCCGCCGCCAGAGCCAAGGTGTGGTCGGCGAAGGGCGCAAGCCTCGCCGTGTAGTACTCCTGCTTGCTGGCCAGACACTGTTGGCGGAGCGTGCTCAACTCGTGCTTCCCAGGGTGGCGAAGCTCGCCACCAAGGACAATCCTGCAGACGGCCCGGGCACCGTTGACCAAGTGGTGGGGGAAGTTCGCCGACTCCTCCAAGATGACGGCCTTCGCGGCGTTGCGCCAGTTGGTCCAGTCGTCGGGCCCGAAGCCAAGTCGGCCAGCGTAGCTCCGCCAGTCTGCGTTCTCCGACGCGAGGCCCAAGTGGTCGAAGGTCTCGTCGATTAGCCGCTCGGCTTCCGCGCCCCCCATGCAGCCCAGAGCGCGCACCTGGTCGGCACCGAGGCGAGATAGCCCCAGCGCACGGAGTCTCGCGGCGGCGTTCTGCAAGCCGAAGCCGACGATGGCGATGTTGGTGGCGAAGCGCTTGCTGTGGATCGCTTGGAGATTCCGCCGCACCTGCGGCGTGTCTTCCATGTTCTGCATCTCGTCCACCGCGAGAATCAGCGTGATGCCGGCCGGCCACATGTTCTCGGCGAACGTGTCCAGCGCGGCGCCGAGGGACGACGACAGGTCCAAGTTCATCGCCTGCAGCGCCGGGTCGAGCGACGAGCCGCGCTTCAACAGCGCGGTAGCGAAGCCGATGGCCCTGCCGACGTGATCCTCCGCCTTCTCGAAGCCGGGCAGCCGGCGCAGGAGGTCCATGCACACGGGCACGTCGGCGGCAAGTTCCTTCACCATGCTCACCGGCGGCCTGTCGAAGAAATCGCAGCCTTTGGAGACCACGGCGACCGGCTGACCGTCGGCCATTGCCGCGCCGAGCTCCTTCTCGAACTGCCGGCACAACGCCGACTTGCCGACGCCCGGCACGCCCTGCACGACGGCGGTGATGCCCTCGGCACCGGATTGCGCCGCGGCTACCGCATCGTGCAGAAAGGCGAGTTCGCCGGCGCGGCCCACGAAGACAGGCGGGCTGGCGCGGTCGCGGCGGCGATCGTAGTCCCGCAAGGCGGCTTCGATGTGGCTTGGCATCTGCATTTGGATCGCTGGTCGCAGTGCGACATGAGCAAATCTACACCAACCGGGGTTCACCCACGCCCGCGGCCCACAGGGCAAGGCGACTATCTCAGCCCAAGCCGCTGTGCGCCACGCAGCTCTTGTCGCGCAGCTTCCCTCTAGCTCCGCAAGCGCTCGTTGGCTGGATCCCAAGGGCTTTCGTCGATGACCCGCGCCGGGCAGCGTTCGCCCAGCACGTCGATTTCGAGCGCAGTGCCCGCTGCTGCGAGTTCCGGGCGGAGCATGGCGAGGGCCAGCGACTTCTGCACGCGGAATCCGTAGTTGCCGCCGGTCGTTCGCCCTACCAGATCGGCGCCGACGTAGAGCGGGTTGTTGCCGAGGGGGTCGGCGTCCTGCGGGCCGTCCACTTCTAGCGTGGCGAAGGCGTTGGCGAAGCCGCGCTGCTGCCAGGCGAGGAGGCCGGCGCGGCCGATGAAGTCCTCCTTCTCCAAGCGCACGAAGCGGTCCAGGCCGGATTCCAAGGCGGCGTACTCGATGGAGAGTTCCGTGCCGACCATGCGGTAGGACTTCTCGATGCGCAGGGCGTCCATGGCGCGGATGCCGAAGGGCCTGAGGGCCAAGTCTCCGCCCGCCGCCATGAGCGCGTCGAAGATTGCGTTCTGGTACTCGATGCCGTGGTGAATCTCCCAGCCGAGTTCGCCGACGAAGTTGAGGCGCAGGAGCTTCGCCGGCGCCAGGCCCACCGTGGCGTCCTTGCCGGTCAGCCAGCGGAAGGCGTCGTTGGAGAGGTCGGCGTCGCATACTCGAGAGAGCAGTTCGCGGGACTTCGGCCCGGCCACCACCAGCACGCCCATCTTCGAGGTGAGGTCCTCGAACGCCACCGAGCCGTCGTTCGGCATCCAGCGCTTCAGCCAATCGTGGTCGAGGCGTTGCAGGGCGCCGGCGGATACCAAGTAGAAGCTGTCCTCGGCTTCTCGATGAATGGTGAACTCCGAATGCACGCCGCCGCGGGTGTTCAAGGCATGGCAGAGCGCTACGCGGCCCACCCGCGGCAGGCGGTTCGCCACCAGCCGATTCAGAAACGCCGCCGCCCCAGGGCCGCGCACCCGCGCCTTGGCGAAGGCCGTCATGTCCAGCAGGCCCACGTTGTCGCGCACGTTGCGGCATTCCTCGCCCACCGCCTCGAACCAGCGCGAACGGCGGAACGACCAGTGGTCTTCCTGTGTGCCCGGCGGCGCGAACCAGTTCGGGCGCTCCCAGCCGAACTTCTGCCCGAACACCGCGCCGAGCGCCCTCATTCGCCCGTAGCACGGCGCCGTGCGCAGCGGGCGTCCGGCGGGGCGTTCCTCGTCTGGATAGTGGATCGTGAAGACGTTGGCATACGCCTCTTCGTTCTTCTCTTTCAGGTAGGCGTTCGTCGCGTAGGCGCCGAAGCGGCGCGGGTCGACGCCGAGCATGTCGATGGTCGGCTCGCCCTCGACGATCCATTCCGCAAGCTGCCAGCCGGCGCCGCCCGCGGCGGTGATGCCGAAGCTGTGGCCTTCGTTCAGCCAGAAGTTGGGCAGATCCCAGGCCGGGCCGACGATCGGGCTGCCGTCCGGCGTGTAGGCGATGGCGCCGTTGAAGACCTGCTTGACGCCCAGTTCGCCGAACGCCGGCACGCGGCGAATGGCGGATTCGATGTGCGGTGCCAGGCGGTCGAGGTCGGCGTCGAAGAGCTCGTATTCGCTCTGCGGATCGGGGCCGTCCAGGTAGCAGGCGGGCGCACCCTTCTCGTAGGGGCCGAGCAGCAGCCCGCCCGCTTCCTCGCGCATGTACCAGGAGCCGTCGGATTCGCGCAGCACGCCCATCTCCGGCAGCCCATCACGATGCCGCGCTTGGATGTCGGGATGCGCTTCGGTGACGATGTACTGGTGCTGCACCGGCAGCACGGGAACATCCAGCCCAACCATCGCGCCCGTGCGTCGGGCAAAGTTGCCGGTGGCGCAGACGACGTGTTCGCACAGGACGCTGCCTTGGTCCGTATCCACGCGCCACTCGCCGCCGGCCGTGCGTGCCATGCCGAGCACGGTGGTCTGGCGTTGAATCGTCGCGCCGTCCTGCCGCGCCCCCCGGGCCAGCGCCTGGGTCAAGTCCGCCGGCTGCACGTAGCCGTCTTGCGGGTGGCGGATGGCGCCGAGCAAGCCGTCGATGGTCGCCAGCGGCCAGATCTCCTGCACTTCCTCCGGCGTCAGGAACTCCACGGCGACGCCGATGGTGCGGGCGACCCCGGCGTATTGCCGGTATTCGTCCATGCGATCCGGCGTGGTCGCCAAGCGAATGTTGCCGACCGTGCGCAGGCCCACGTCCTGCCCGGTCTCCGCTTCCAACTCGCCGTAGAGCCGCACCGAGTACTTGTGCAGCTGGCCCACCGAATAGCTCATGTTGAAGAGCGGCAGCAGGCCGGCGGCGTGCCAAGTGGAACCGGACGTGAGCTCTTTGCGCTCCAGCAGCAGCACGTCGCGCCAGCCCTTGCGCGCCAAGTGGTAGAGCGTGGAGACGCCAACGACGCCGCCGCCGACCACCACCACCCGCGCCGTCTGCGTCATGCGCTGTCCGCCCACGGCGGCCTCGTGCGCGACGCCACGGCGAACGCTCCTTTAGAACACGCCGACGACCCGGCCGCCGGCGTCCACGCCGATGTCCAGCGCGGCCGGGCGGCGCGGCAGTCCGGGCATCGTCATGATGTCGCCGGCGATGGCGACGACGAAGCCAGCGCCGGCGCTCAAGCGCGCCTCGCGCACGGGGAAGACGTGGCCGCTCGGCGCACCGAGCGCCTTCGGATCGGCGGAGAAGCTGTACTGCGTCTTGGCGATGCACACCGGCAGCTTGCCGTAGCCCAGCTGCTCGAAATCGTCCAGCTGCCGCTCTGCCTCCGTGCTCAATGAAACGCTGGCGGCGCCGTAGATGCGCGTGGCCACCGCGTGCAGCTTGTCGCGCAGCGGCGCGTCGTCTTCGTAGAGCAGGGTCACCTCCGGCGACGGTTCGCGCAGCTTCGCACGCACCGCTTCCGCCAGGGCTTCCGCCCCCTTTCCGCCGTGCGCCCAGTGGCTGGCGGCGATGGCTTGCGCTCCGTTTTCGCCGGCGATTTCTTCGATCACCGCGATCTCGTCCTCGGTGTCGCTGTCGAAGCGGTTCACGGCAACCACCAGCGTCACGCCGAACTGCTTGAGGTTGGCGATGTGCCGCGCCAGATTGACGGCACCGGCGCGAACCGCCTTCGCGTTCGGTTCCTGCAAGTCGCCCTTGGCGACGCCAGCGTGCATCTTCAATGCCCGCACCGTACACACCAACACCACGGCATCGGGCCGCAGGCCGGATTGGCGGCATTTGATGTTCAGGAACTTCTCCGCGCCCAGATCGGCGCCGAAGCCCGCCTCGGTGACCACGATGTCGCACAGCGCCAACGCCGCCTTCGTGGCCACCACCGAGTTGCAGCCGTGGGCGATGTTGGCGAACGGCCCGCCGTGGACGAACGCGGGATTGCCTTCCAGGCTCTGCACCAGATTCGGCTGCGAGGCGTCGTTGAGGAGCGCCGTCAGCGCACCCTCGGCGCCCAGATCGCCCGCCGTCACCGGCGCGCCGCCACGCGACCGAGCAACCACGATGCGCGCCAAGCGCCGCCGCAGATCCGCCTGATCGCTGGCCAGGCAGAACACCGCCATCGTCTCGGACGCCGTGGTGATGTCGAAGCCGGCCTTGCGGCGCGAACCGCGCCCGGGGTCGACGTCCAGCTCGCGCAGCGCCCGGTCGTTCACGTCCAAGGAACGCCGCCACGTCACCGCGTCTGGGTCGATGTCCAAGCGGTTGCCCCAGTACAGGTGGTTGTCCAGCATCGCGGCGAGCAGATTGTTGGCGGCGGTGACGGCGTGGATGTCGCCGTTGAAGTGAAGGTTCACATCCGCCATCGGCGCGATCTGCGACCAGCCGCCGCCGGTCGCCCCGCCCTTCATGCCGAAGCACGGGCCCAAGGACGGTTCGCGCAGACAAACGGCGGCGTGTTCGCCCAAGCGGTTCAACGCATCGGCAAGACCGACGCTGGTGGTGGTCTTGCCCTCGCCGGCGGCGGTTGGCGAGATGCCGGTGACCAGCACCAGCTTGCCCGGCTTGCGCCCCCCGAGCTCCTTCAGCGCGGCCGCCGAGAGTTTGGCCTTGTAGTGGCCGTAGGGAATGAGCTGTTCGGCTTCCAAGCCGAACCGCTCCTGGGCGAGCGGCACGATGGGGCGCAAATCGACGGAGGCGGCGATCTCGCCGTCGGTTCGAACTTCCGCTTTCGGCATCGGGTATTCCTTATGCTGCTTCTGGTGCCGTCTTGGCACCGTGCAGAGAGTGTAGCCAGCGCACCGCGGCGTCGATGCCGCCAAAGGCGAAGACGTGAATGCCGGCCATCGGCGAATCCGGCGCACCCGCCGCGTGCTCGGCCAGCTTCCCCACCACGTCGTTCGGCGACCACCTGCCAAGCAGGCGCAACGCCCCAGGCCGACGGGCAAGCTGCTTGGCCGAGACGCCAACGCCGCAGCGCGCCGCGAACGCCAAGAGCGTGCGCAGCCGAGCAGGGCCGGGAACGCCGATGCGCACCGGCACGCCGGGATGCGCCGCGCCCATGTGCCGCAGGAACGCAAGCATCGGTTCGTGGGCGAACGCGAACTGCGTCACCACCCAGACCTCTGCGCCGGTGCCGCGCGCGTACTCGACCTTCTCCGCAAGCGCCGCTTCAAGCTCGCGCCGTTGCACATGCGGATGCCCTTCCGGGTGCGCCGCGATGCCGAAGCGCCGAAAGCCATGCCGCGCCAGCTTGCCGGATTCCAGCAACGCCATCGTGCTGGCGTAGGGCCCGGCCGGCGTCGCGCAATCGCCAGCAATCAACAGCAGCCGATCGACGCCGGCTGCCGCCAGTTCGCCCAGCATGGCGTCCAACTGGCCGGCGCTGGCCACGCTCCGCGCAGTCAGGTGCGGCACGGGCACCATGCCGAGGCGACGCAAATGCGCGCAAGCAGCGACAGTTTCCCGCCATGCCGCTTGGGGAAGGAACGGCACGTAGGTTTGCGTTCCCAGGGGCAACCCCAGCGGCATCGTCCGCAACTGGCGCGGGTCGATCTCGATGGACGCCCCCCGCGTCAGGGCGCACAGGCTCGTCGCCACCTCAAGCGCGCTCACGCCGAACCCCCTGGCACCACGCTGCCCTCAGCCAACGCTGTCCAAGCCCTTGGCGTACACCACCTCCCGCGTGTTCGGATTGACGGACTCGCGGAACGGCACCTCCACCACTTCCGCCGCCACCGCCTCGCCGCCGTAGACCTCCGGCAGGTGTACCTGCAAGCGGGTGCCGAGGGCGCGCTTTTCCCACGGCACGTAGGCGAGCGCGATGTTGGTTTCCAGTTCCGGCGAGTGCCACGGCGAGGTGACGTAGCCCAGCGGATCGCCGCCCTCGGCGCCGCTCACCAGCCAGAAATCGTTGGCGTAGTCCGTCACCGGCGTCCCGCCGAAGGCGAGGCCGACCATGACGTTGCGGAACGGCGGCTTGCCCGCTTCGATGCCGCATCGCGCCGCTTCCAGCGCCGCCTTGCCGACGTAGTCCGCCTGCTTGCGGCGCGGCACCTGGTAGCCGAGGTTGCACTGGAAAGGCAGCGTCTCCTGATCCATGTCCTGCCCCCAGGAGAGGATGCCGGCGGCGATGCGGCGATGATGCGCCGGCGCAATCACCATGAGGTTGTGCCGTTCGCCCGCTTCCAGCACGGCGTACCAGAGGTCTTCGGCGTGCAGCGTGGCGTCCTTGAGGTAGATCTCGTAGCCCTTCTCGCCGGTGAAGCCGGTTTGCGAGACGATCACGTCGCGCCCGCGCACCTGCCCTTCCATCAGCCCGTAGAACGGAATGCCGCGCACCCGCTCGCCGAACAGATCGGCCATCAGCGCCTCGGACTTCGGCCCTTGGATCTGCACCGGCGCCGCGTCGATCTCGGCGATCTCCACGTCGTACCCAAGGCCGACGTTCACCCCGCGCAGCCACCATTCGACGTCGCTGTCCGAAAGCGAGAACCAGAACTCGTCCTCCGCGACGCGCAGCAGCACCGGATCGTTCAGCACGCCGCCCGCCTCGTTGCAGAGGATGACGTACTTGCCGTGCATGGGCGCGATGCGCTTGACGTTGCGCGTGACGACGTAATCCACGAAGCGCTCCGCATCCGGCCCCTTCACCTGGATCTGCCGCTCCACCGCGACGTTCCACAGCGTCACGTGGTTCACCAGCGCGTCGTACTCCACCATCGCCCCGCCGTCCTCGGGACGCACGTAGCCGCGCGGGTGGTAGACGCGGTTGTACACCGTCGCCCGCCAGCACCCGGCCTCCATGGACAGATGCCAGAACGGCGACTTCCGCACCCGCGTGGAGATCAGCATCTCCACCTTCGTGGGGCCGGACTGCCGCAAATTGATGGGCACGCGCCGATCCGACTGATCGACGCTCAAACACTGCCGCAACTCCGAGTACGCCACCATGCGCTTACCCTCAAGGCCGCAACGAAAATCGCCGCCATTATTCTCAGCCCGGGCGGGCAGAAAAGGGCCGAACGCGACATGGAAGCGTCCAAACGCGACCTTGGGAGGGAGCGGCTCTACCGCTGCAAAGACGGCAAGCTCCCGCGGTGCTGAACGAACCGGTCCTTCGCGTGTGGTGCAAGCGCCCCCGCCTTCGGGCCAACCCGGGAGTCCGGTCCGCATGCGCAGCCGTTCACCCAACGACCGACGTGGGCCCGCGCAGTATCAGGAGCTCCGCCGCCTACTGGGGAAGGTTGTCCACTCCGATGGCGCGCGCTACTCCCAGAAGGGGCGACATTGGAGTGGACGCGTCCGAGTCGTCGCCGGCGGCGTCGCGAATCCCCATCTCCTTCAGTCTCGCGCGATACTCCTTGGCCTTTCGCTGCATCATCAGCGCGTGAGATCTGTTCTTCTCCATCGAAGCGCGCAAGTGCCGGGCATTCAGTTCGGCTTCGCCTTCGAGGAACGCTTCCTCAATCGCGTCCTTGACCATGCCTTCCAGGTCGGCCCCGGAAAATCCTTCAGTCTCCCGCGCCAAATGCCTCACGTCGATGCCGGAACCATCTTTCTGCCGCTTCCTCAGATGCACTTGCAGGATTGCCGCACGTTCATCTTCCTTCGGAAAATCCACATAGAATATCTCGTCGAAGCGACCCTTCCGTAGAAGCTCGGGCGGCAATACGGAAACATCGTTGGCAGTGGTGAGAACGAAAACGGGCTTCGTCTTTTCCTGCATCCAGGTCAAGAAGTAGCCAAACAGTCGGTTCGTGATTTCAGAGCCTGAGCCCGCGCTCCCGCCACCCACTCCCGTGAATGCCTTCTCCACTTCGTCCACCCACAGCACGCAAGGGCTAACGGTTTCGGCCAGCGTCAACGCCCGGCGCATGTTGGCCTCACTGTCGCCAACGTATCTCCCCATCAATGAGCCGATGTCGAGACGCAGCAGCGGCAGACCGAGTCGTGTTGCAGCCGCCTTCGCCGTCAGCGACTTTCCGCATCCCGGCATGCCAACGATCATCGCGCCCTTCGGCGTCTCGACGCCGAAATCCCGCGCTCTGGGCAGGTCGGCCATGATTTTGGCCTTCTGCTCCAACCACGCCTTCAGCGCACCCAGGCCACCGATGTCGTCCATCCCTTCGGTCACCGAAACCATTTCCAGAATGCCGCTCTTCTTGACGATCTGCTTCTTCTCGTCGATCACGAGTTCAATGTCACTGATATCGATATTTCCGTCCAGCTGTAATCCGCGCTTCAACAACATTCGAATTTCGTATCTGCTCAAACCGCGAAACGCGAGTTCTAGCTTGCTCGCCACGTCCTCATCCACATCGGGAATTTGTTGTTCTTTGCAGAGGCCTTGAATAATCTGTCTTATCTCGGCCTTATCCGGCAGTTCTTCTTTAAAAACCGTGATGAACCGCTCCAACTCCGGTACCACCAACAGTTGAGAGGAGACGAGGAAAACCGTCGCTGCAACATCGTCGCGGATAATTCGATCGGCAAGCGCTTTCAGGCGGGCTATCGCCGACGGGCTGTCCGCCGACGGGCTGTCGCGCAGTGCGAGATGGGCGTCTCGAATCACCAGGAAGTGGCCGTCAAGATCGTCCTGATCCAACCAATTGTCCAATGCGGTTGAAAGATCGGTATGTCTCATCTGCCGCTTGGTGTGGAAATCCACATGGCCTCGCGCCATGTTCCACTCCAGTATCTTGCGACTCTCCGCAAGGTATCTGATCAACGAGTCTGCGGCTTTCTCTTCGAAGGTAACGAAGTAGAGGATGGGGTAATGCGCTTGCACATGCGAGCGCATGTTTTCCCGCTGGTTCATCGTTCCGGTCCGCTCGACATTCTGAGGAGGTGCAGGCTCAGGACTAAGCCTGGAGCGTCCGCGCCACGCGAAATCCCGTGGTTCTCCGGCGTGAGATGGCGTATAACTGCTTCCGGCTCGTCGCTCGCAATTCTTCTGCCCGCCCCTCCCAGGAACCGCCCCGCGTAGCTCGCCACCACTTTGCGTGTGGATGCGGCTGGTTGATGTCGTGAAAAAGATCGGAAGAGTTGTCATCGTCCAATGAACCCTCAACCCACTCATTCACGTTCCCATGCACGTCGTACAATCCAAACGCGTTCGGTGAAAATGATCCGACCGGCGTCGTTTTTGACAATCCCCCTAGGAAACAGTTCGTCAATCCATAGTCGATGTCCTGACCCCACCAATAGTTCGTCGACGTACCTGCCCTGCAGCAGTACTCCCACTCCGAATCGTTCAACAGCCTATATCCCTTGCCCGTTTTCCATGACAACCATGCCACATAATTCCTTGCGTCATACCAACTCACGTTAATGACCGGGCGATTTCCTCTCCCCCAACCTTGGTCACGCGGGCGATACCCGCCGCATCCTCCTTCCGAAACACATATATCCCATTCATCAAAGGTAACTGGATACACGCCTACCGCTATTGAATAACCGATTGCCACTTCATGTTGTCCGGCCGTCAAGAAACGGCCCGGCGGCACCACGACCAGCTCAGGCAGCTTCGGGGCGTCTCGAAATTTAACGCCGGGTTTACAGTGCCGCTTCGCTGCCACCTCCGTCAGCGCGATGCCACGAATCCCCGTCGCCTGTGCGACAGCTGCCGCTACTGCATCGTCGTCGGCTTCCACGTCGAAAATTCCGCACAATTCCTTCAGGACGACAACGTCGTCCTCGCTGGCGACCAATGCTTCGACACCCGCCAGTTCACGAGCCATGCTCCGTGATCGAAGCCACCTCCCCAGAAGCCCCGTCCGATAGTGCCCGACGATCTCCGTTGTGAAATGACCCTGGAGATCTTCCAGCGTTGCGACTTTGACCCCATCAATCGGCATGTCGAACTTGATCATCTTCGCCATTACGCGCTCTCCCAAGTCAGAAGTCGCTCCACGGCTGCATCCGTAACGTTGCCTCCGTCGACAATTACGTTCGGTATGCCTCCGCCGTAGAAGCGGACGTTGTCCTCGCCGAACAGATCCCGTGCAGCTTCAAGGGTCGTTCGAGGTGCCAAACCATCCGGCATGCGCTCCAGCATAGCAGGCCATGCCGACGGGCCAAACCACTGGCGACCACAATCCTTGCCCACAACCACGCTGCACCGCACGTCTCCGGTCCGGCGACGGCGAGCGGCGAGAAATGCCCGGTAGTCCACATCGTCCGGCGGCAGAGTATAGCCCATGAGAACGATGTGGTCTGCCTCCTGTACCGCAACCCGCAAGTCGCGCTTGATCTCGTCGAGGAACGGAGGCGGCGGACTCTTGAAGCTGCTCTGCATGACCGTCTGGGTGTGGTGGGCGTAGGTCAGCGTTTCGCAATGCACACAGGCGCGAGCGTCTACTGCGCCCTCGTCCCAAGCCTTGCACTCTTCGGGCCGACGGCGGTCGAACATTTCGTCCCGCACGAACGCCTTGAACGGCGGTGGCGGAATCAGCGTGGGCGAATCCCACTCCCATGCGTCGCCCATGTAGGACGAGAGCTTGCCGCAATTCGGACATTCCCGCCACCACAGACAGCCATGAGGAAGAAGAAACTTGCTGATCCGGATGCGGTCGCTCGAGCCATGGTCGGCATCGTTCAAGCGCAGCGCCGACGATTCGTTCATGGGGTGCCATGGGGTATCAGAGCCCCGCGGCCCTTTGTTCTTAACGCGACGGCCCGCGACGAAGTGACCGAGGTCATGGTAGACCTGCAACTTGCAGGCAGGCGATCCGACGTGCGGCACGCTCCGGCTTCGGTTCAGGTTGCGATTGGCAACGAATTGGCACCAGAGGGCGATCGGATCCCAGTTGAAGCACGCGAATCCGACGTCGCCCATATAGAAGCGCCGATCATCAAAGGGAAATTGCCCGACCAAATCCAACCCCCGTCTCTGCATCCGCCGTCCGAGTGCCACAGCGAAATCGTAGTGGAGTTCCAGCCCCTCCCTTTCGGCCTCCCTCCCGCAATGCCAATCGATATAGAGTATGGCCTGCAGCAACATCTTCAAAGCGTTGCGCGCGCCCAAGACCTGCTGCGGGGTTAGAAACTCGCCATCTTTCGCGCGAAATCCGTGGCCGCTCTGGCCATGCATGTCCAGAACGTTGAAGAGGTCATTTAGTCGGAAGCTATCCGTCCCCTGTTGCGTAGGACAAACCTCGATCGCCAACTTTAGGGCCGGCCAATCATACAAAGTGCGCAAGCCGACAATGCGGTTCCGCAATTCGTCCTCTCTAGCGCCGCGCCGCCAATGGGCTCGCATGACGTCTACATGATGGGGCATAACGTAAGCAGCGTCGTCTTTTCCGGCCATCGAGCCGTCGTCGTCGCCAAGAATGATCAAGAGGTCACGGAAGGCCGATATCCAAGGTTCCTTGACCTTTTCTCCCAGCGCTTTCTCGACACGTTGGGCAAGAGGGCTCTCCTGCGTGGATGCGAGCGCTTGTAAAGCGCTTGCTTGCTGGTCGGTCGTCCGGAATCCAAGGCTTGCCGTAGCGCCTGCGCCCCAGAATATGACCGTGCGCTTGGAGTGGGTCATTAGGCTGGCATGATGTTGGTGAGTTTGAGGTTGTTCTTATCCAGCTCGACCCAAACTTGGACCTTCGACCGTATCGTGGCTGCGGCACGGACTTGAGCGTGGAGCACAATTTGGTCCAAGACTTTCTTCATATCATTAAACTCCTTAATCTTATTAATCCCTTTCAATTTTATGGTATTGGCGACACCGTCCATGGGCTTGGTAATGAGTTCCTGATGATCCTGAACAAAAACGGCATATTTGTTTCCCCCATGTTTGATGGAGTAATCATGCACAGGATCAAAAATGACCTTCACGTCCCCTGCATCGCCGTCAGGCTCGATAGCGATGGTTCCTATTGACTTGTACATTGCTCAACTCCTCGCTGGATTGAGTTACAGGTTGGCGAGTACTGCCTTACCCAAAGAGCAGTTTCCGCAGCGCCTTCTTGACTTTCTTGACGCCTTTCTTGACGGTCTTCACGACTTTCTTAGCGGTCTTGACGATGGCCTTGCCGGCCTCGTACACCGCCTCGCCAATCTTGCTCCCCGCAATGCCACCGACCACTCCGCCGATGGCGGCACCAACCGGCCCACCAATTACGAATCCTACCGCCGCACCCTTGCCAGCGCCCACAAGGCCGCCGACGGCGCTCGCGGTGCAGGTGCCCATGGCATCCAGCGCTTCCTCGCCGCTCAGCTCGCCCTTGGCGAACTTGAACAGCACCTTGGCGTTCTCGATCCCCACATGGACGATTCCAGCGATTCGGCCTGCCGGGGTATGTTCCAGAGCTTTGATCCAGCCGTTCCTCGCCGCGACGACGACGGCGCCGCTGGCAGCGGTTTGGGCACCGACGTGGGCGGCGCTCTTGACCGAGCTCTCGAAGAACTCCTCGAGATCTTCGCTTGCAGGCGCGCTTTCCTGCCCACGCAAGGATTGCCAGAGCCGACGGCCCAGGATGCGGGCACCTTGGAAGCCGCAGCTAAGCGCGGCACCGTGCATGGCTTGCTTGCCGATCTCCTTGGCGACGTCGATGCGGTTGACGTCGTTCCACTCGTAATCGCGGATTTCCTGCTCTATCTGGGCCTTTTCCCGCAGCTGCCGCGCCTCGTGCTTGGTCAGCGGGGCGGAGCGGATGCCGCCCGCTTCGAGGCGGTCGGTCGATCCGGCGACGTCGCCTTCCTGGCCGGAAGGCACGAGCTTGCGCTGTCCGCGGTAGTCGCCCTTCTCGAACAACTCCTGGGTCGCCTCCGCATCCCGCCCGTACTTCGCTTGGTAGCGGCGGACGACCTTGCCGCCATCCTTGACCACGATGTCCACGGAGTTCTTGCCCGCGCTTCCCAGAGCCTCGGCCCGCAGCGAACTGCCTTTCGCAGCCGCATCCTGATTGAAGCTGTTGACGTGATGCTGCTCGGCGATGAACCCGTCCAAGTTGGGGTTCATGTTAACGCCGCCGCTCTGGGTCGAAACGGTTTCGAGCATCTGGTTGTTGGCGGTCTCGAGCGCCTTGTCGACGCTGGCGGCGTATTCGCCGACGTTGGCCGTGCCCGCTGCCGCCGCGCCCTGCTCGATCTTCTTGGCGAGCCAGCTCGCCTTGCTCTTGCCCGCGTCCATGTGGGCGTGGAGGGACGCCTTGTCCGCGTTGGCCTGTTCGATGGCGGCGACGACCTCGTTTGCGGTCGAGACGATCTCCTCCTCGCCGCTCCAGAGGTGGGGATGCCGTCTGAACTCGTCCGCCAGCCAAGCCGCCGGCGTCTTCTCGTGCTTGTGCCGCTCCCAGGACGCCGCGAAGCTCGCGATCAGCTCGGCGGTCTTGCGGGCGTTCTCCTCGCTGCCGAAGATGTCCTCCGCAGCTTGGGCCGCCAGCGCGTCTTCATCCGCCAGCGCCGGATCGGCGCTTTCGCCCGTCTGCGGGGCAGCGGCTGGCGTCGATGTGAGGGCCGGCATCGCTACGGCGCTTCCCTGTGGTCTCGCAGGCACGACGGCGAACTTAGCACACTCTCGCGTTGTGCCCCAAAGCTCTTGCTTACTGCTGGCGGCAGTCGTAATGTCAAACCATATGGCAGTCAGGTGACACCCAAATGGCAAACGCTTCACCGAGGCCGCACTCCGGTTCGGCGCCTTCGAGTCAACACGCCGGTACGGACGGGCTTTTCGCCGTCGGCAGCGCTGGGCTTGCGATGCATGAACGCACGTTTCCGCCTTTGACCGACGGCGAGGGCGTCTTGGCCAAAGTGCGGCGCGGCTTGCCCTACTCCGTGGTGGAGGCACTCGCCGATGCCATCGGCTCGCGGCAGGAATTGGCGCAAGCCGTGGGCATACCCGCGAGCACGTTGGCACGACGGAAGCGGGCCGGCCGTCTGACGCCGGCCGAGTCCGACCGCACTGTGCGAATTGCGCGCGTGGTCGGCATGTCCCATGCGCTGATGCGTGGCGACCTTGACACAGCGCGGCGATGGCTCACCACGCCACACGGCTTGCTCGATGGCGAATCGCCGCTGCAACGCGCCTGCACCGAGACCGGCGCACGCGACGTGGAGCAACTCGTTGGTCGCCTCCGACACGGGGTGTTCGGCTAGCGCGCCCATTTCCGAGTTTCGATTCGACGCGAGATTGGGCAGCAAAGGAGCTTGAGCACAGAGGGCCGCCGGCGCATGGTTTGATCGGCACGTCGCCGAGTCGCTCAATGTGTCGATGGGCCTCGCAAGCGACGAACCAAGGCTTCGAGTTCCGCGATCCTGTCTTGGGCTTCCCTGCTTGCGGCGGCCTCCTCCGAATGCGTGCGCAGGTCTCCGCCCGTGGCTGGATCGTGGAACCGCACGTGCCCGGCGTCCGGGCGCAGTTCCAAGCCCAGCACCTTGCTCGGCAGCACGAGGGCCGGAGACGTGCGGCGAGCGGCCACCGGCACGTACTTGTCGCGGACCAGCCGGTAGCCCTCCAATGGCGGATCGAAGAACTCTCCCGTGGGATCGAACAGCCAGTACTCGCACACGCCCATCTCGGCGTAGGTCGCCTTCTTCGGCCCCCGATCCTCCTCCCATGTGCCGGGCGACGCCACTTCCATCACGAAGTCCGGCGCCTTGCCTTCCACCCACACCTTGTAGCTCGAACGATCCGGCAGCTTCGGCACGCCGAACGCCACCAGCAGGTCCGGCGCCACGTTGATCTTCGGATCGTGCCGCTTCGGGTAGACCAGCACGTTCCCGGCCACCATCACGTTCGGGTCGTCTTCGTAGCGGCATTCCAGCACCGAACCGTCGCGCAGCACCGACCGCCATTGCGCGACGTTCTCAGCCATCGGCTTGCCGTCGCTGCTCGGATAGTGGATGCCGTCGACGAAGTCCGACGTGCGCGGGTCCGCGCCGTTGACGGCGGACCGCTTCAAGGCGCGGAGCGAAGTCACGGTCATGGCGAACTCCTGCTGCCAGGCAAGTGCCAAGCGGCGATTCGGAACGGCTGAACAGTAGCATGGCGCACCCGCCTGGGCGAAACTGGGTACCACTTTGGCGCGGCGGCGAAGGCGCGTCTGTAGGAGAAAGCTGAATGTGCTGTGCGACATTCGCCCGGCACCCCTGCCCAACCCTGCCTTCAAGCGCCCAACGCAACCGACGCAACGAGTTCGACTACACTGGCAGGCGACAAGCACGGCTGAGATGCGTGGCGAGATTCTCCGATGAACACTGCGGAACTTCGGGAACTGGTGCAGGCTGGCGAGGGAGCGAAGGTCGAGTTCAAGCGCGACGACCTGCACCCGCGTCAACTCGCCAAGGAAGTCGTTGCATTCGCCAACACGAACGGCGGGCGGATTCTGCTCGGCGTGGAGGACGACGGCACGATTTCCGGCATCAAGCGCCCAAACTTGCAGGAGTGGCTGATGGATGCCGTCGTTGGCGCCTTGGTCACGCCGCAACTCATTCCAGACTACGAGGAAGTCGATGCTGCGGCGGGCAAAGTGGGCGTTGTGTCCGTGCATCCGGGCACGGCCAAGCCATACGCCGTGCAGCAGGGCGGGCGACAGGACTACTACCTGCGCTATGGAAACACCTGCCGACGCGCCACGCGAGAACAGATGTTGCGCCTGTTCGAGAGCGGCGGCCTGTTGGCGGTGGAGAGGTTGCCTGTGCGGGGCAGCCGCGAAGACGAGTTGGATCAGCGCCGCGTGGAGGAGTACTTCCGTCGCGTATTCGGCGAGGAGGAAATAGACGATTGGACGCAAACGCTGCTGCACCGCGAGCTGCTCGTGGAAACCGACGTGGACGCGGCGCCTTGCTGCTCCTATGCCGGCTACGCGTTGTTCGCGTTGGAACCGAGGCGGCGGTTGCCGCAGGCGGGGATGCGTCTGTTGGTCTTCCCCGGAACCGACATGGACTACGACGCCAACCTGGACGAAGTGCTGGATCTGCCCTTCGTTGGCCTAGGCAAGCAGAAGCCCGGCAAGTTCATCGAGCAGACGTTGCCGGATCGGGCGTTGAGCTACCTCCAGCCCCACATCAGCAGGGAGCGCCTCATCGGCATGACGCGGGAGCGGCATTGGGACTATCCGCCGGAAGCGATCCGGGAGTTGCTTGTCAACGCCTTCGCCCACCGGGATTGGACGCGCCAAACCGACATCCGGCTGGCCGTCTACGAGGACAGGTTGGAGGTGACGAGCCCCGGTGCGCTGCCCAACGGCATGACCGTGGACAAGATGAAGAGCGGCCAACAATCGCCGCGCAACGCCAACATCGTGCGCATCCTGCGGGACTACGGGATCATGGACGACCGCGGCATGGGCATCCGCCGCAAGGTCATCCCCTTGATGGCCGAGCACAACGGCTGCGAGCCGACGTTCGAGGCAGCCGAGGACTACTTCCGAGTGGTGCTGAATCGAGGTGGCAGCGAAGGCTAGGGCGCCGACTGGCCTCGCAACTGGCGAACCTGCGCTTCGAGTTCCGCGACCCTGGCTTCGGCTTTCCTGCGCGCCGCAGCTTCGCGTTCGTGCGCGGCGGCTTCGCGTTCGTGCGCGGCGGCTTCGCGTTTGTGCGCGGCGGCTTGGCGTTCGCTCTCGGCTTTCAACTCCAGCGGCGTGCGCAAGTCTTCGCCGGTGGCTGGATCGTGGAATCGCACATGGCCGGCGTCCGGGCGCAGTTCCAAGCCCAGCGCCTTGCTCGGCAGCGCGAGACCGGGGCCGCTGGACGCCAGGGGCATGTAGTTGCCGTGCTTCAGGCAGTAGCCTTCCAGCGGCGGATCGAAAAACTCGCCCGTTGGATCGAACAGCCAGTATTCGCGCACGCCCATCTCGGCGTAGGCCGCCTTCTTTCTGCCGCGGTCCGCTTCCCAGGTCCCGGGCGACGCCACTTCCATCACGAAGTCCGGCGCCTTGCCTTCCACCCAGACCTTGTAGCTCGAACGGTGCGGCAGCTTCGACACCCCGAACGCCACCAGAAGGTCCGGCGCCACGTTGACCTTCGGTTGGCCCTGCTTCGGATAGATCGCCACGTTGCCGGCCACCATCACGTCGGGGTCGTGCTCGTAGCGGCACATCAGCACCGCGCCATCGTGCAGCACCGACCGCCACTGCGCGACGTTCTCAGTCATCGGCTTGCCGTCGCAGCTGGGATAGTGGATGCCGTCGACGAAGTCCGACGTGCGCGGATCTTCGCCGTTGACGGTGGACCGCGCTAGGGCGCGGAGTGAAGATGCGGTCATGGCGGGCTCCTGCTGCCAGGCAAGTGCCAAGCGGCGATTCGGAATGGCTGAACAGTAGCATGGCGCACCCGCCTGGGCGAAACTGGGTGCAACTTTGGCGCGGCGGCGAAGGCGCGTCTGTAGGAGAAAGCTGATTGTGCTGTGCGACATTTGCCCGGACCCCTGCCCAACCCCGCCTTCAAGATGAAGAGCGGTCAGCAATCGCCGCGCAACGCCAACATCGTGCGCATCCTGCGGGACTACGGGATCATGGACGACCGCGGCATGGGCATCCGCCGCAAGGTCATCCCCTTGATGGCCGAGCACAACGGCTGCGAGCCGACGTTCGAGGCAGCCGAGGACTACTTCCGAGTGGTGCTGAATCGAGGTGGCACCGAAGGCTAGGGCGCCGACTGGCTTCGCAACTGGCGAACCTGCGCTTCGAGTTCCGCGACCCTGGCTTCGGCTTTCCTGCGCGCCGCAGCTTCGCGTCTGCGCGCCGCAGCTTCGCGTTTGTGCGCGGCGGCTTCGCGTTTGTGCGCGGCGGCTTGGCGTTCGCTCTCGGCTTTCAACTCCAGCGGCGTGCGCAAGTCTTCGCCGGTGGCTGGATCGTGGAATCGCACATGGCCGGCGTCCGGGCGCAGTTCCAAACCGAGCGCCTTGCTCGGCAGCGCGAGACCGGGGCCGCTGGCCGCCAGCGGCATGTAGTTGCCGTGCTTCAGGCAGTAGCCTTCCAGCGGCGGGTCGAAAAACTCGCCCGTTGGATCGAACAGCCAGTATTCGCGCACGCCCATCTCGGCGTAGGCCGCCTTCTTTCTGCCGCGGTCCGCTTCCCAGGTCCCGGGCGACGCCACTTCCATCACGAAGTCCGGCGCCTTGCCTTCCACCCAGACCTTGTAGCTCGAACGGTGCGGCAGCTTCGACACCCCGAACGCCACCAGAAGGTCCGGCGCCACGTTGACCTTCGGTTGGCCCTGCTTCGGATAGATCGCCACGTTGCCGGCCACCATCACGTCGGGGTCGTGCTCGTAGCGGCACATCAGCACCGCGCCATCGTGCAGCACCGACCGCCACTGCGCGACGTTCTCAGTCATCGGCTTGCCGTCGCAGCTGGGATAGTGGGTGCCGTCGACGAAGTCCGACGTGCGCGGATCTTCGCCGTTGACGGTGGATCGCGCTAGGGCGCGGAGTGAAGATGCGGTCATGGCGGGCTCCTGCTGCTGGATCTGCGCCAAGCGGCTCGGAATGGCTGAACAGTAGCATGGCGCACCCGCCGCGGCGAATCTGCGCACAGCTTCGGGCGTCGCCGAAGGCAAGTCTGTAGGCGATAGCTGATTGTTCTGTGCGACATCAGCCCGACCTCCTGCCCTTCCACTTTTATGTACATAAAAGTGTGGTGAACACCCATTTTTATGCGCATAAAAGTGCCATAATCCGTATTTCGGACTCTCGTGCAACCTCCCCGAGGAGGCCAGCCTATGCTGCCACGGCTCGCGCTGCGGGAACTCGGCGAATGGAAGCGGCGGGCGGCGCGCAAGCCGCTGTTGATCGACGGTGCGCGGCAGGTCGGGAAGTCCTGGCTGGTCGGCAGGCTCTTTGGGCCGACGGAGTTCCGCAGAGTCCACTGGCTGGACTTCCGCGCCGAACCGCGCCTGGCGCAGATCTTCGCCGAGAGCCTTGACCCGGCGGCGGTCGTCGCCAACATCGAACTGGAATTGAACGCGCGCGTCGATCTCGCCAAGGACTTGCTGTTCTTCGACGAAGTGGGCGAGTGCCAGCGTGCCGTGGACTCCCTGAAATACTTCGCGGAGCGCCTGCCGAACGCCTTCGTCTGCGCATCCGGGTCGAACATCGGGCTGCTTGAGTCGTTTCCGGTGGGCCAAGTCGAGCAGCTGGAACTGTTCCCGCTGTGTTTCGAGGAGTTCGTCATGGCCGCGCAACGGCCACCGCTGCTCGACGCGTTCCGCTCCCGACGCCGCAGCGCCTCGGCGCACGCCGCCTTGCGGCAGCTGCTGCTCGACTACATCTACGTTGGCGGCATGCCAGAAGCGGTGGCCACTTGGCTTGAACCCGAGGAGAGCGCGTTGGCGCGGGCCGAGAAGGTGGCGGCTGTGCATCGCAACCTGGTGAGCGGCTTCCGACGCGACTTCGGCAAGTATGCCGGCCGCCAGCACGCGCAGCACATCGAACGGGTATTCGACGACGTGCCCGTCCAGCTTGCGATCAACCGGGACGCCTCCGTCGCGCGCTATCGATTCAAGGGCGTCTTGCCGCGCCAGCAGCGCTACCGCGAGTTGGCCGGGCCCATCGACTGGCTGCAAGCCGCACGGCTGGTGTGGAAGTGCTTCCCGCTGGAGGGTCGGCCGCAAGCGCCTCTGGCGGCGCAGGCGAAGGCCAACCGGTTCCGCTTGTACTTCTTCGACGTCGGCCTGCTCGGACACATGTTGGGCATGAGGCGCACCGACCACAGCGCGCAGAACGTGAGCTACAAGGGCTACATCGCCGAGAACTTCGTGCAGACGGAGCTGTGCGCGCGGGTGGGACATCCCACCTACGGCTGGTTCGCCGGTCGCGCCGAGGTGGAGTTCCTGCATCGCTGCCGCAACGGCGAGGTGGTGCCCGTGGAGGTGAAGAGCGGCAGCCGCACCCGCGCGCGCAGCCTTCGCTCCTACATCGAACGCTATGCGCCGAGCCGCGCCATCAAGCTCGTCGGCGGAGCAGGCGGCGACGGCGGCGGGCCGGTCGAGACGTGGCCGCTGTACGACGCGCAGTTCCTTGGCGATTTGTAGCTGGCTGCCGGACGCTCCCGCGCCCGCAACTCCGCCGCGCCTAGCTCAATTCCCCTCGGCGCGTTCGCTGGCCGGGCGCTTGCCGTACTTCTCAACGTAGCGCTTGGCGAAGGAGGTCGTGCCGGAGAAGCCGCAGCGTTCGGCGATCTCGCGCACCGCGAGGGACGTCTGCAACAGCATCAGCCGCCCACGGTACAAGCGCAGATCCAAGTAGTAGCGCGAGGGCGTGCAGTGCAGGTGGCGGTGGAACAGCCGTTCGAGCTGGCGGCGGGTGATGCCAGCCTGCTCGGCCAACTCGGCGAGGGTGAGCGGCTCCTCGACGTTCGCTTCCATCATCGCCACCACGTCCACCAGCTTCGGCTGATTGCCGGCGCCGATCAGATAGTGCAGCGGCGTGCGCTGGGCGTCCTTCTCCGTGCGCACCCGTTCGAGCACGAACTGCTCGGCGATCTCGCGCGCCAGTTCGCCGCCGTGGGCGCTGGAAACCAGTTGCAGCATGAGGTCGATGGAAGCAACGCCGCCGGAACAGGTGTAGCGGTTGCGGTCGATGACGAACAGGCTGGACGAGACCTGCACCTCGGGAAACTGCTCGCGCAGGCTGGCGGCATTCTCCCAGTGGATGGCGCAGCGGTGATCGTCGAGCAGGCCGGCCTCGGCGACGATGCGCGCGCCGGTACACAGGGCGCCGATGCCGGCGCCGCGCTGGTCGAAGTCGTGCAGCGCACGGCGCAGCGCGTTCGTGCAGTGGCGTTCCGGGTGGTAGCCGCCGCAGACGAAGAGGATGTCGCTCGCCGGCCCGGCCGCGGCCAGCTTGTCGTCCGGCAGAAGCCGCAAGCCGTCGCTGGAGGGCACCGGCTCGCCGTCCAGCGTCAGGCATCGCCAGCGGTACAGCTCGCGCCCGCTCTGGCGATTGGCCATCCGCAGCACGGCAATCGCGTTCACCAAGGTGACGATGGTGTAGTCCGGCACCATCAGAAAGTCCATGCAGGTGGGCGGCAGCACGCCCTCGGCGCGCTCCGCCGGCAAGAACTCGACTGCGGCGGCCACTATTCCCCGCGCAAGGAAGGGGCACCGCGCAGCGAGCGGAGCAGCGCCACGACCATCAGCGTGAGCACGCCCAAGAGCGGCAGCGACACCACCAAGGTGGCCGACTTGGCGGCGTCCAAGGTGCCGATGAACACCAGCGCCACCGGCAGCACCGCCAACGCGACCGCCCAGAAGACGCGATGCCCGCGCGCGGGATGCGTGCCTGGGCCAAGGCCCTGGGTGGCCGAAGCGGAGATCGCGTAGGAGGCGGAATCGTAGGTGGTGGCAACCGCCACCAAGCCAAGGATCAGAAACAGCACCAAGGGCAGCGGCTGCGCCGCCAAGCTGCCAACGGCCACGGCGATGGCGCTTGGCGTGGCGCCCTCGCGCACCAGGTCGAGGAAGCCGATGCCCTGATTCGCCTCCATCCACATGACGCTGTTGCCCCAGACGATGTAGAAGGCCGCACAGCCGAGGGTGCCGAAGCCGACCATGCCAAGGATCACCGCCCGCAGCGTCCGCCCCCGGGAGATGCGCGTCACGAAGAGGCCCATGAACGGGCCGTAGGCGATCCACCAGGCCCAGTAGAAGACCGTCCAATCCTCCACGAAGCCAGTGCCGCGGATGGAATCCGTCCACGTGTTCATGCGCACGAACTCGGTGAGCATCAGGCCCACCGCCGAGGTGCCGGTTTCCAAGGCGAACATGGCGGGCCCGGTGGTCAGCACCCACACTAGGAACACGCCGGCGAGCGCGACGTTGAAATCCGAGAGCCTGCGGATGCCGCGTTCCAGCCCCATGTAGACGCTCACCGCGAAGAGCAGCACGCAGACCGCGCAGATGGCGATGGTGAGCGCCATCGATTCGTCGATGCCGAAGAGCCGCGCCGCCACCGCGCCGAGCATCGGCGTGGCAAGACCCAGCGACGTGCCCGTGCCGCCGATCAGCGCCAGGATGAACAGCACGTCCACCGCTCTTCCCCACGGACGATTGGCGAAATCCCTGCCGAAGAGGCCGGTCAGGGCGCCGGACAGACGCAGATGCGGCAGCCGGTAGTGGTAGTAGGGCCAGGCGATGGCCACCGTCGGCAGGCAGTACAGCGCCCACGCGGAGAGACCCCAATGGAAGATGCCGTAGGTGGCGGCCCATTCGTGGGCCGCGGCGCTGCCGGGCTCCACGCCGAACGGGGGCTGATCGACATAGTAGGCCCACTCGGCGGTGGACCAGTAGAGCAGGCCGGAGCCGATGCCGGCGCAGAACAGCATGCCCATCCAGCTGAAGGTGTTGTAGTCCGGCGCCGCTTCGTCGCCGAGCACCCGTTCCCCGTGGCGGCTGCACGCCAGCCACGCCAGGAATCCGCTGGCGAAGATGCAGGCCCACATGTAGAAGAGGCCGAGCGTGCTGGCGATCCACGAATATATTGCTTCTACAACGTCCGCAGCGGCTTGCGGATAGAGGATCATCGGCACGGACGCGCCGACGACGCAGCCGAGGCTGATCGAGAACACCGCCCGGTCAACGCTCGGCGGGCCTAGGCGCGAGAACGCGCTCGCACGGCCGAGAGCGCCTGCCACGTCCGCTTGGTTCGACAAACGCCCTCCCCTTCGCGCCCTGATCGAAGCCAAGCATACGCCAGGCGACACGACCATCGCCTACCGCCCGTCCATGCCGCGCTGCGAAGACCGACGGCTCGGCACGGTCTGTTTCCGCGTTGCGACATCGCCGCATGGCGGCGACGAGGTTCGATTCGGCCACGGCGGACCATCTGGCGGCGGCCATTGTTGGCGCGTGGCCTGCCGCCCAGCGGCGTTGCGTTGCCGCTTTCCAATCCATCGCCCGTCGCCGTACTATTGACGGGAACTGAAACCACAGGGGGCGGCGCAGACGATGAGCTTTCGGGAAGAAGCACGCGATTGGCTGGAGGAGAACTGTCCGCCCACGATTCGCAAGCCCGGCGGCGCGAACGAAGGCACCGGCGGTGGGCGGCGGGCGACCTATCCGAATCCGGAAGTGAAGCTGTGGATGGATCGGATGGGGGAGAAGGGCTGGACGGCGCCGATGTGGCCGAAGGAGTACGGCGGCGGCGGGCTGGACAAGGAGCAGGCCGGCGTTCTCGCCGAGGAACTGCGGCGCATTCGGGCGCGGCCGGCGCACACCGGCATGGGGCTCTCCATGATCGGCCCGGCGCTCTTGGAGTTCGGCACCGAAGAGCAGAAGCAGGAGCATCTGCCCAAGATCGTGCGCGGCGACATCTGGTGGTGCCAAGGCTACAGCGAACCGGGCTCGGGCTCCGACCTCGCCAGCCTGCAAACCCGCGCCGTGGACGACGGCGACGACTTCATCGTCAACGGCTCGAAGATCTGGACCTCCGGCGCGAACTTCGCCGACTGGATGTTCTGCCTCGTGCGCACGGACCCGGACGCGACCAAGCACGAGGGCATCTCCTTCGTGCTCTTCGACATGGAAACGCCCGGCGTTTCCGTCAAGCCCATCAAGCTCATCAGCGGCGCCTCGCCTTTCTGCCAGACCTTCCTTGACGACGTGCGCGTGCCGAAGCGCAACCTCGTCGGCGGACGCGGCAAGGGCTGGACGGTCGGCAAGCGCCTGCTGCAATACGAGCGCACGTCCATCGGCGGCATGAGCGGCAACGCCGCCCCGCGCGGCAATCCGCTGGCCGATCTCGCCAAGCACTATGTCGGCGAGGCGGACGGCTTGATCGCGGACGACGCGGTGCGACGGCGCGTGATCGACCACCGCATCACCGACCGCGCCTACGGCCTCACCGTGCGGCGCAGCGGCGAAGAGAGCCGCTCCGGGCGGGCGCCGACCTTTCTTTCGTCCATGTTCAAGCTCTACGGCACCGAGCAGAACAAGGCCCGCTACGAGTTGATGCTCTCCATCATGGGCAGCCAGATGCTCGGTTGGGAGGGCGATCAGTTCGGCGGGCGCGAACTCTCGGCAACCCGCGAATGGCTGCGTTCCCGCGCCAACTCAATCGAAGGCGGCACCTCCGAAGTGCAGCTGAACATCATCGCCAAGCGCATCCTCGGCCTGCCGGACTAGGAACGAAGCAGCCGAGGTTCACAAGCGCGCGTCAAGGAGAATCCAATGAAGAGCATCGTGGCTGCGCTGGCCCTGTTCGGGGCCGCATTCGCAAGCGCCCAGGAAGCCGAGCAGGCGACCGCCGAACAGGCAACCGAGGAACTGCTCACCCTCGAGCAGCTTCTGGAGCGCTTCCAGTGGAACTTCGAGGACGCGGGGATCATCACCCGGGAAGTCGGCGAAGGGCTGCATGTGCTGTTCGGCATCGGCGGCAACATCGCGGCGTCCATCGGCGAAGACGGCGTGCTGATCGTGGACAACATGTTCCCGGAGATGGTTCCCAAGGTGCGCGCCGCCATCGCCGAGTTGGGCGGCGGCGACATCGACTACGCCGTCAACACCCACTGGCACTTCGACCACGCCGAGGGCAACCTGGCACTGGGCCCGGCCGGCACGTCCATCGTCGCGCACGACAACTCCGCCGCCATGATGGCCAAGACGAACATCCTCAATCTGGTCGTCACGAAGTACCTGCAGGAAGCGTATCCGCGGGAAGCGCGACCCGCGATCTCCTTCGACGACCGCATGCGCCTCTACTTCAACGGCGACGAAATCGACATCGTCCACGCCGGCCCGGCGCACACCGCCGGCGACGCCGCGGTGATCTTCCGCAAGCACAACGCCGTCCACTTCGGCGACGTCTTCAACAACACCGGCTACCCCTTCATCGACGCCGACAGCGGCGGCGGCATCGACGGCATGATCGCCTTCTGCCAAACCATCCTCGACGAAATGGGCCCCAACGCCGTCATCATCCCCGGCCACGGCGAAGTAACGGACAGCGCCACGCTGCAAGCCTACATCGACATGCTGAAAACCGTGCGCGAACGAGTGGCGGCGATGATCGCCGACGGGAAGTCCATGGAGGAAGTGATGGCCGCGAAGCCGACGGCGGACTTCGACGAGACGTTCGGGCCGGAGGGGAATTCGCTCGGGTTCGTGAATAGGGTTTACACGAGCTTGATGCGGGATATGGGGAATATCTGATCTAGCCGTACTCTATCCTGAGCTGCCAGTGCGCCGAGCGAAAGTCGCAAGAGCAGATATTGCCCAATAGATTTGCGGTGCTCGCTACGGAATGGGCACTGCTGCCGTCATGTTGACGTGCTCTGGCTCTGCCTCTATGGTCGCCCAACATTAGGACCCATCAAGCGCTCCCCAGACATTCCGGGGGCACAAGATGCGCTTGATCGAAAGCACCCCGGGGGCGCTTCGGCGCCCCCGCATTCGTTGGAACTCGGCCGTTTCGGGCCGTTCCGGGTTCGGGCTGGTTGTCTACCAAACCCGGAGACGCTGGGGGCCCTTCAACCAACACTCCTGATGGTCCCCGTGCTCAAAGCGCCGCCAACGCATCCCGCTGCCGCTTCAGCCGACTCTCCCGCTCCGCCGCGAACCGTGCCACGCCCGCCGCAATCGACTGCTCGTCCAAATGCGCCTCGGCGATCACGTCTGGTTCCAGGCCGCCGGTGAGCCAGCGGTCGTGCCAGTCGGAGACCAGGGAGTATTCGTCCGTGAGCGGGCCCACGTCGCGCAGCGGCCACATGCGGCGGGTGCCGGTGGAGACGATCATCATGTCGTGGCGGGCGCCGGCGGGCAGCACGGCGTCTCGGTAGCTCTGGGGCTGGCGGTCGAACAGTTCCTCGCTGATGGCGGCGACCACTTTCACGTTGATGCCGTCCTTCTCCAGTTGCGGCAGGGCGCGCACGAGATTCACGGTGGAGCTTGAACCTTGGGCGACGACGTAGCCGTGGCGCGGCTTGTTGGCGTCGAAATCGCGCAGCACGTAGAAGCCCTTGCGGGCGGCGAGGAGGTCGGTGTCGGCGAACGTTGCACGGTCCGCCACCGGGAAATCCGGGCGGGCGACTTCGAGCACGATCACGCCCACCAGTGGATCCCGGGCGGCGATTTCGGCGGCGGCGAAGTAGCCTGGGGCCACGTCGTTGTAGTCCCAGAAGTTGAGGGTGATGGCTTGGCCGCGGGGGAATAGCTTCCACACCTGGGGCGCGAAAATGCCGAAGTGAGTCCTCGCGTCGGCAGCGGTCTCCGGGCCGGAATGGCCGGCGAGGATGTTCAGCACGCCAACGCGGAACGGGCTGTCCTGGTTCTGCTGGCTCCACACCCGCGCCGGCAGGTACATGAACGGCGTGAACGCGCCGTAGCTGCCGGAGAGCGCCCAGACGCCGCTGTGGACATCTGGGTCCAAAGACGCGCTTTGGCCGACCAGGCCCACTGCCGTCGACGCGTTGCCGGCTTCCTGGATCGCCGCCTTCAAGCGCGTGCCGGCCTGGTTGGAGACGGGATCGTAGTGGCCGGTGAGGGAGCCCTTCTCGACGTTGATGGAACTCGAAAGGTCGGCGGAGAGCGTGACGAAGCGGTTGTCCGTCACGTGGTTCATCCATTTCACGACTTCGGAAATCGCCCGCCGCGTGCCCGCCACCTCGCCCGGCTGCTTGAAGAGTTCGATGCCGACTTCCGAAGGCTTGCCGTTCTGGCGCCCGGCGACCGTCTGCGGCGCTCTCGGCAGGTTGTCCACGCGCAGGCGGTCGCTCTGGAACGGGTCGCGTGCCGTGTCCACGCGCAGCTTGTGGTCGTCGCGCACTTGGTCGCCGATGGCGACGAGGCGGTCGCTCAGCCACTCGCCGAGGGCGTCCTTCTGCAGAACGGACATCACGACGTCGATGTTGGTCTTGAACTGCCGCAGGCGCTCGGCGGCGTCCGTCACCGCGCCGCTGCGGATGCCTTGGAACGTCACGCCGAAGCGCTGCTCGAAGGTTTCGGCAAGCGCCACGAAGTACGGCGCGTTCATCTTCATGTCGTAGGGGTGGCTGGGATAGCCGACCACCTGGTCGCCGAAGCCCGGAATCTCGCCGTTCTTCGCCGCTGGCCACCAGCCCTTGGTGGTGTTGCCGACGACGATCATCGGCCGGCGGTCGTTCGGATCCCAGTCCTCCATCGTCTTCAGCGCGGCGAGCACTTGGTCGTACTCGTTGCCGTTGTCGAGCGAGATCACGTTCCAGCCGTAGGCCGCCCACTGGTCGGCGATGTCGTAGCCGGCGATGGATTCCGACACCACGCCGCCGATCAGCGAGTCGTCGATGCCGGCGTTGTTGTAGGAGAGCAGGATGCGCAGCCGCTTGCCGACCCGCTGCGCCACCGCCTGGGTCTTGAACTCCTGGGAGTGGCCCGAGGTCATGGCGAACTCGCCCTCGAGGGCCACGATCTTCGGCGCATCGCCGGCGCCCATGAAGTCCCAGAACGCGGCTTTGCCCGCCGCCGTGGCGATGCCGATGCCGGACGGCCCGCCGTTCACGTCGTTGATGAGGTCGGTGGTCTCCGAGTGCCCGGCGAGGGAGCGAATGCCGCGCGCCTTGGCCTGGGCGAAGAGCGGATCGTCGGCAAGGCCGGCGTCCTCCAGCAGCGTCGTCAACGCATGTGCGCCGCGCCGGAAGCCGAGCGCGTCGATGGCCAGCATGGCGATGTTCGGATCGACCCGGTAGCGTTCGTCGCCGGTGGCCTCGAAGCGCCGCGCCAGCGCTTCGCCCTGGATCATCCACAGCGCGTAGAGGGTGGGAATGTTGTGCCCGCCGGCGAGCAGCAGCTTGTCGCCGAAGGGATGCTTCGGGCGGCGGTAGTCGTAGCGCAGGCCGCCGTGTTCCGGCCCCGCCAAGTGCAGGGCGACGTTGTAGGGCGTGTACGCAAGCGGCCCGCCGAAGTGTCCCGTCTGCTGGTAGTTGCCGAGCAGCGTGAGCGTCATGGCGGTCATGAAGCCCACGTCCTCCAGACGCTCGCGGTCGTAGGCAGGCACATGGACAGTGGTTTCGTTGGCTTGGCCGCGCTTGGCCGCGGTTCGCAACAACACGGCTGTTCCGTTGGACATTCGGTTGGCTCTCTCGCAATCGACCCTCGCCGCGATGCGGCGAGGGATGGGGCTTGGTGATCGGGCGCCGGCGAACCAGCGCGTTCGGCGAAGTTCAGCCTAGCGCAACTGACGCCGCGCTGTCATCCGCATGTGCCGTTTCGGTACGGTGCCGCCTCACGCGAGATGGCGCAAACCGTCCCATTCGCGCCAGTGGTCGCACAGCGCATCCACCGATGTCGTCCACGGATCGTAGCTCGCCGGGTACTCCAGGAACTGGCCGTAGTAGCCGCGGTCCGGATGGTCGCTCACGCCGTGGCCGATGCGCCGCGTGCCTTCGTGGGGATTGCCCTCGCGCCAACGGCGAATGCGGAAGTAGACGTTCATGCGCGGATTGGCGCCGAAGTTCGGCGTTGCCGTGTGCGGGCAGCTGTGCAGGGCGATCACGGCGTCGCCTTGGCCAAGCAGCACCGGCGTCAGCCAAGGCCATGGCCAGCCGGCGAGCGGCTTCTGGGCAGCATTCGCGGCCCTCATCGCCTTGCCACGCACGGCGTCCGGCAGGCCGTTCAGATAAGGCCGCCCGGATTCCGAAATCTTGATGCGCGGCCAGTCCAGCCCTTCCGGGCCGATCACGCTGCCGGCGGCGCGCTGGCGGGCGAACGCGGCCTGCACTTCCTCGTGCATCCCCTTCAGCACGCCGAACTGGCCGTTGCCCGGCTCGCGTTGATCGTTCAGCGCCACGCCGACGAGCGCGGTGTAGCTGCCAAGCGAGATCGTCCGCGCCGGGTCCAGCCACAGCTGTCCGTCGTTGCTGCCGCGCCGATCTTCGTTCGCCCCAAAGTAGCGAGCCGCATCCTTCGGACGGCCGCGGGGAAACTCGATGTCTTCGGCATCCGTTGGAATGGTGCCGCTCCAACTCCCATCCACATGCGGGAACGGCGCGCCTCCGAGTTCGTCGAACGCCGGCGTCACCGCGACTTGGCTGCTGATCACGGGCGGAAACGGCCCGAGCTCGCGACGCAGCACTTTGGCCACGCGCGTCTCGTTGAAGAGCGCCAGGACGTCCTCGTGCGTGGCGAGCGCGGCCGGCGCCAAGAGCCGCCGCTCCTGCTCCGGCAACACGCCGCGAATGCGCTGCGCCGCCCGCTCGCACAACGCCGCCGGCACGGCGCCGCGCAGAATCACGAAGCCATCGCGCAGCAGGGAGCGCCGTTCTTCGTCTTGAAACGCATCTTCCGGCATGGGTGCGGTCTTCCTGCCCATTCTCGTACGGCAGCTATTGAAGCTGGCCTAACTGCCAACTGCTGCTCGGCCATCAAGATAGTCGAGCACGCTTTGCTGAAAGTGCGTCACCGGCGATTCGGCGCCTGGGCCGCTCGCCATGGGGCCGACCACGTACTTCGGCGAACGCACGTTGCGTTGGATCTTCTCGCAGATCCACATGTCTTCGAGCTGGAAGTTGCCCGACTTCAAGGGATGTTCCTTCAAGTCCGCAAGGCGCACTACTTTGCCTTCCTCCTCTTCGCCCCCTTCGCCCAAGTCTCCCCAGAGCCTGCCCCAAAAACCCTCCGGCACCCAGCTCAATGTGCGCAGGTTGGTGCGCTCCGGGCCGATCGGCTCAAGAACGGAAACATACAGGCCCCACGGGTTGGGCGAGTAGACCGTAAGCGGAAACAGCATGACGACGCCGGGGTACTGCGGCGTCTCGTGGCCGGCCAAGCGCTTGGCCCCGGCGCCGTCGGCCAACTCGGCCGAGAGGATGCTGCTCGCCTGCGGCGGGCCTTCGCGTTCGGTGGAGTACCACACGGCGTGCCGGCCAACGCGCCGCCACAGGTTCTTGCTCGGATAGAGCTTGCCGAGCGTGCGATCGTGCAGGTAGCCCAAGTGGTAGCCGTCCACCGCGTTCTCGTAGAACACCTTCCAATTGCAGTGCATCTCGTAGCGCATCTCCCCGGCCAACCGCAGGCTGCCGTCGTCCAAGCGATGCGGCCAGGCATGCTCGTCCAGACCCGCGATCCAGGTCTCGAAGGGCTCCGGCGGGCTTGGGTGGGGGTTGACGTAGACCATGCCGCGGTGCGCGCCAACCGCCGCCGCGTGCAGCGACAGGGATTCTCGCGGCACCGAACCGAAGCACTCCTTCTCGTTGGGAACGCCGCGCAGCGTTCCCGCAAGCGAATAGGTCCAACGGTGGTAGGGGCAGCGGACGGCGGTGCCCAGATTGCCGCGCCCTTCGACGAGCTCGCAGCCGCGGTGGCGACAGATGTTGTGGAAGGCGCGCAGCTCGCCCTCGGCGTCGCGCACGACGAACAACGGATGATGCAGTACGCGGCAGGTGATGAAATCCCCGGCCTTTTGCAGCTCCCCTTCGGTGGCCGCCCACACCCAAGCGTTGTCGAACAGGGCGTCGATCTCCTTGGCAAACCAAGCGGCGTCGAAGTAGGCGCTTCTCGGCAGAAGCTGCCGGGGCGCGTCGAAATCGGCTTTCGCACTTTCACGCATTGCCATCGCGGAGCCCCAGGAAACTGCACACCATAGTAGCAGGCAGCCTGCACAGCCGTTGACGATCTCCCAGTGGAGCAGGTCGCCTGCCACGCGCTACACTGCGGACACACCGTCGCCGCACACGCCAACAAGGCTGGGAATGATCGACTTTCGCCGGATTCTCCTGCCGGAATGCACATGCCGGGCGGAGGTGCGATCCAAAAAGGCCGCGCTGGAGAAAGGCAGCGAACTGATCGCCGCCCACCATGCGGACATCGACCCGCGACGCCTGCTCGAAGGCTTGGTGGGCCGCGAGCGATTGGGTTCCACCGGCCTCGGCGAAGGCGTTGCCATACCGCACTGCCGGCTCGAGGAGTGCGCCGCGCCCATCGCGGCGCTGTTGGCGACACCGCCGATCGACTTCGACGCGCCGGACGGCCAGCGGGTGGACCTCGTGTTCGTACTCGCCGTGCCGCTGCACGGCCAGCGCACGCATTTGGAGATTCTCGGCGCCTTGGCGCGGGTGTTCGACGACGACGGCAACCTCGCCGCGTTGCGCGGCGCCGAGACGGATGCCGCGCTTTTCGATACGCTGCAACGCCGACTCGCCATGGCGCAGCGCGAATGACCGCGCCCTCCTGCAGGCCGCCAACGGCGAAGCGGCATCGGACAAGCGCATCGTGAAGACCGGACGCATCGACATCGTCAACAAGCTCGGCCTGCACGCCCGCGCCGCATCCAAGCTGGTGAAGACGACCCAGGCCTTCGCCTGCGACATCCAACTCAAGCGGCTCGAAGGCGACCCGGTGGACGCCAAGAGCATCATGGCCGTGATGATGCTGGAGGCCGTGCAGGGCACCCCTTTGGAACTGTCCTGCGACGGCAACGACGAAGCGGCCGCCTTCGCGGCGATCGAGGAACTGGTGGCGGCGCGCTTCGGGGAAGAGGAATAGGCGTCTCAAGCCTGCGGCCCAGCAGGCTACTCGGCGGTCATGGCGCTCAAGGCCGTGCGCTTGTGGTATGGATAGGGCGCGACTTCGAGACCTTCAAGCGGCTCGGCAACTTCAAGGACAGCCCATGCAACTGAACATCACCGGACGCCACATCGACGTCACCGACGCCCTGCGCAACTATGTGACGAACAAGGTCACGCGGCTGGAGCGGCACTACGACCACATCACCAACGTCCAGGTCGTGCTGGCGGTCGGCAAGGCGGGCCAGTCCGCGGAGGCCATCGTCCACGCCGGCCACGGGCAGGAGATCTTCGCCGACGCCGAAGCCGACGATCTCTACGCCGCCATCGACGCTCTCTCGGACAAGCTCGACCGGCAGCTCATCAAGCACAAGGAGAAGCTCACGAATCATCGCGCCTGACCGGCGGCCGGGCCGCGGTCTGGATGCGGATCTCCTCCACCGCGGCGAAGTCGCCGAGCGTGCGCAGCGCCGCTTCGACTTTCGGCATCTCGAAGCGCAAGCGCGTCGCCCAGGCGGCGCTCGCGACGTGAATCGTGAGGTGTTTGCCGGTCATGTCCGCCACCTGGCAGTGCGGCGCGAGTTCGCTCGGCACGACGGCGCGCAGCTGCGCCGTCCAGGACTGGCGCAGCGCATTGCGCCGCACCAGCGCCTCCAGCGCATTGCGCGGGCGCTGCCGCTCGCTGAGGATGTCGTCTATGCGGCGCTGGGACATCGGCGTGCCGGTGCGATGGCGAAAGATCCACAGTAGCCGAACTCGCCGCCCGTTGTGCTACGTTGCCGACGGTCGCGATTGAGGAGCGTGTCCATGCCCAAGCTGCCTTCGGCCGACGATGGCGAAGATTCCCCTCGCGGGAAGATCGCCGCCATCGAGCGGCGCATCGGCGCGCTGACCGCCGAGCTCAACGCGCTGCGCAAGGCGAGCTCCGCGGCGCCGGTGCCCAACTACCCCTTCGCGACGACCAGCGGCGAAACCACGCTGCGCGATCTCTTCGGAGAACAGGACAAGCTGCTCGTCATCCACAACATGGGGCAGGGATGCCGCTACTGCACGCTGTGGGCGGACGGCTTCAACGGCCTGCTCCCGCATCTGGAATCCGCATTGGCGGTCGTGCTGGTGTCCAAGGACGCGCCGCGCATCCAGCGCCGTTTCGCCAACTCCCGTGGCTGGCGCTTCCGCCTCGCGTCGCACGGCGGCGGCGCGTACATCCGCGAGCAAGGCGTCTTCGGCGAAGCGGAGAACTACCCGGGCGCGGTGGTCTACCGGCGCGACGGCGAACAGATCCTGCGCAAGAACGCCTGCGTCTTCGGCCCGGGCGACCTCTATTGCGCGTTGTGGCCGTTCCTCGGCATGGCCGGCATCGACGGCTCGGACTGGGTGCCCCAGTACGACTACTGGCGGCGGCCCGAGACGCTCGACGACGGCGGCGAAGGGCTGCTGGAGTAGGTTTCCCCGCCCGCTCCCGGGGCTTGCGTTCGGCGGGACGGCGCTTAGGGCAGCCGTTGCACGGCCTCGGCAATGGCCGTGCCGAGCGCGACCGTCGATGCGTTTCCGCCCATGTCCGGCGTCAGCGCGGCGCGTTCCGCAAGCACCGCTTCGATGGCTGTTTCCACCGCCTGCGCGGCTTCCTCGTGGCCGAGGTGTGAGAGCATCATCGCGCCGGACCAGATCTGGCGATGGGATTGCAGATGCCGCGCCCAGCGATGTCCGGCGCCGAGCCGTGTACCGGCTCGAACATCGACGGGAAGCGCCGCTCCGGGTTGATGTTCGCCGAGGGCGCGATGCCGATGGTGCCGGCGATGGCCGGGCCGAGGTCCGAGAGGATGTCGCCGAAGAGGTTGCTTCCCACCACCACGTCGAACCAGTCCGGGTGCAGCACGAACTGGGCGGCGAGGATGTCCACGTGGAACTTCGCCGTGGCGATGTCCGGGTAGTCGGCCGCGACCGCCTCGAAGCGTTCGTCCCAGAACGGCATCGTGTGGATGATGCCGTTGGACTTGGTGGCGGAGGTGACGTGCCTGCGCGGACGCGAGCGCGCCAACTCGAAGGCGTAGCGCATGATCCGGTCCGTGCCGCGGCGGGTGAAGACGCTCTCCTGCACCACCGTCTCGTCTTCGGTTCCGGCGAACACGCGCCCGCCGATCTCCGAGTACTCGCCTTCGTTGTTCTCCCGCACCACCCAGAAATCGATGTCCTCGGCGCCGCGCCCGCGCAGCGGCGATTCGACGCCCCGCAGCAGCCGCACCGGGCGCAGGTTGACGTACTGCTCGAACTGCCGACGAATCGGAATGAGCAGGCCCCAGAGCGAAACATGGTCCGGCACGCCAGGGAATCCCACGGCGCCGAGGAAGATCGCGTCGAAGCCGCGAATGGCGTCGAGGCCGCCCTCGGGCATCATCGCGCCCGTTGCGGAATAGCGCTCGCAGCCCCAGTCGAAGTGTTCCCACTCGAAGCCGATGTCGAAGCGGGCGGCGACCGCATCGAGGACGCGAATGCCCTCCGGCACCGTTTCCTTGCCGATGCCGTCGCCGGGAATGACGGCGATGCGATGGGAAGCGGACATGGCTTCGTCTCCGGAGACGTCGTTCGCGGATTGTCGCACGCGAACTTGCGCACCGTTTCCAAGCAAGGCGCGCGGCATGGTGCGGCAGGGCGACCGCCAGTGGTCGAAGGGGTGCGGGGCGATGCCACTTGCGGGCGAATCTCTGCAATCCGTGTGCGACATTCGCCCGGCGCGCGCAGACGGGCGGGTGCTTAGGGCACTCTCGTTCTCGTTGGGTGTGCGACAGAAATCCGACGCGCACCCGTGCCCTTCCACTCAACTCGGTCGACCACATGGTATTGTCCAAGCATGTCCACGGTGATCCAACGCTCCGGCCACGCGCAGCGCGCGTCCTCGCCGGTTCGCCCGCTGCAACAGGGCCAATCGCGCCAGCCGCAGCTCTACCGCCACCGGCCCGTGCCGCCGGTCGGCGTCGATAAGGAGGGCTACATCGTGGAAGACAGCGCGTGGCAAAGCCCGCCGCACATGGCGTTGCTCGGCTATCTGCAGTGGGCTTTGGGCGCCCGCTACGGCGACCGGGGCTTCGTGGCAGCGGATGTAGCGCTGCACTATCGCCGCGGCGATCGCCGAGCCGTGCTGGCGCCCGACCTGCTCGTGGGATTCGGCGGCGGCTACAAGGGCGAACTCTCCTACAAGCTCTGGGAGCTGCCGGTTCCGGCACTGGTTATGGAAGTGCTGTCCGAGCGCACGTCGGAGAAGGACCTGGAGGACAAGAAGCACACCTACGAGACGTTGGGCATTGACGAGTACTGGCTGTTCGACCCGACCGGCGAGCTGGCGCCGACGCCTCTGACGGGCTATCGGCTGTGCGCCGAGCGCTATGCGCGCGTGCGGCCGAACGCGGCCGGGCACTTGGCGAGCAAGGCGCTCGGCCTGGAACTGCGCATCGTCGAGGACCGCACCTTCGTCAAGGCGGCCAGCGGCCGCACTCTGCGCTTCTTCGATCCGGTCGCCGGCGAGTTCCTGCTCGCGCAGGACGAGGCGAACGCGGCCCGGCAGCAGGCCGAGGCGCGAGCAGTCGCGGCGAATGACGCCTTCCAGGAAGCGGATGCCGCACGCCGAGAAGCGGAAGCACGCGCTGCGGCGGCGGAGGCGGCTCTGCAGGCGGCGTTGGCTGCGCGCAAGGCGGGCGACTGATCGGCTTCGGCCGCGCTGGCCCGCGACCAGATTCCATCAACAAGATTCGCGCCGGGGCGGCGCACGACTTGACGCTAGGCGCCGCCCACCAGCTGCAGGAACTCCGCTCGGGTCGGCGCGTTGTCGCGGAAGTCACCGAGCATCACCGACGTCTTCATCATCGAGTGCTGTTTCTGCACGCCGCGCATGGCCATGCACAGATGCTGGGCTTCCACGATCACGCCGACGCCGGCTGCTCCCGTCACTTCGGCGATGGTGTTGGCGATCTGCTGGGTCAGCGTCTCCTGGATCTGCAGCCGGCGCGCGAACATGTCCACGATGCGCCCCACCTTGGAGAGCCCCAGGACGCGCCCCTGGGGCAGATAGCCCACGTGGCACTTGCCGACGAAGGGCAGCAGGTGGTGTTCGCACATGGAGTACAGCTCGATGTCCTTCACCAGCACGATTTCGTCGAGGTCGCTCTCGAACAGCGCGTTGTTCACGACCTCTTCCACGTTCTGGGCATAGCCCCGGGTCAGGAACTCAAGCGCGCGCGCCGCGCGGCCGGGCGTGGCGCGAAGTCCCTCGCGCTCGGGCGCCTCGCCGATGCCGACGATCAGTTCGCGGAAGGCGTCGGCAAGCGGGTCCGCCGCCGCGGATTCGGCCGTCTTGGCCACGCTAGAACGAGATCGCCGTGTCCAGCGTCACCCAGCGCCCGTCGCGCACTTGCGAGAGCGTGGAATGATCCACGCCCTTGTGGTCGTCGGGACCGAAGCTCAGCGTGTTGCCGAACGGGTCGATGTACTCCGAGAGCGACTCCAACGCGGCGATCATCTTCTCCCGGGTCAAGTCGCGGCCGGCGATCGTAAGCCCCTGCACGGCAAGGTCGGCGGCGCGATAGCCGATCATCGGCGGCAGGTCGGGGCTCTCGCCATAGCGCTCCCGGTAGCGTTCGAGCCAGGCGCGCACGTCCGCGGCGAGGTCGTCCTCTTCGTAGACGAGGGCGATGGGCACGAAGGCGTAGTAGCCTTCGCCGGCGCCGCTCTTCTGCTCGGCGATGACCTGGCCGTAGGCGGCCTCGTTGCCCACCCAGGCGACGTCTTCCCAGCCCAGCTTGCGGGCGGTCTCCAACACCAGAATGGTGTCGCGGTGGACGAGGCCCACCATCACCAGATCGCAGCCGGCGTTCTTCAAGCGCAGCACGGCGGCGGTGAACTCGGTGTCCGTGGGCTTGTGGGCGGAGACGGCGGCGATGCTCAAGCCCATCGCGGCGGTCTGATCCTCCACGGCTTCCTTGATTTCGTGGCCGTACTCCGTGTCGTGGTAGATGGCGCACGGGGTGGTTCTGCCCTTCTCTTCCACGAAGTAGCGCACGCCGGCGCGTATCTCGTCGTAGTAGAGGCCCATTTGGCTGAGCACCAGCTTCTTGAAGGGCTCCACCATCGCCCGCGCACCCGTCGCCGGGAACAGATTCGGCACGTCCTTGCTGAACGGCTGCTCCATGACGGCGACGTTCGTCTGCGTGCCGACGGCGGAGATCATGGCGAAGATCTTGTCGCGGTTGACCAGCTTGTTGGCGGCGGCGATGGCCTTGGGAATCTGATACTGCGAGTCTTCCACCACGAGCCGGATCCGGCGGCCGTGAACGCCGCCGGCGGCATTGGCTTCGTCGAAGCGCATGCGCAGGCCGTTGACGATGCCCACGCCCCAGATGGCGATGGGGCCGGTCAGGTCGGAGTGGGTGCCGAGCACGACTTCGTCGTCGAACACGCCGTCCACCGTCGCCGGTTCGGGCGCGGCCTCCGTGGTTGTCGGCGCGGAATCCGGCTGGCCGCAGCCGGCAAGCAGCAACAGCCCTGCCAAAGCGAACGCGGCGGTCTTGTCCATTCGGCCTCCCTCGAGTCGGTACCGGTTGGGAATCCGCGAGCTTACGAGATGCGCCGCGCCATCGCCATCGGCGTTTGCCGGCGCCGGCGATGCCGGCCAGCCCGTCGCGCCGTCCCCGCACGCCGTCTTTCGCTACTATCGCGGCTTGCGCGTCTCTCCGTGCCAGGAACGGTTGCCGATGGACTTCCAAACCGCCGATCGCCATGTGGATGCAGTCGGCCTGAAGTGTCCCGAACCATTGATGATGGTGCGCAACGCGGTGCGCGAGATGGGCCGCGGCGAGACCGTGTCGGTCGAGGCCACCGATCCGTCCACGGTGCGCGACTTCAAGAACCTGTGCCGTTTCATGGGGCACGAACTCGCCGCCCAGGAACGCGACGGCGAGCGCTATCTGTTCCTCATCCGCAAGCGCTAAGAGCGGGCGCACGGCATGGCCGAACGCTGCGACGCAGTGGTGATCGGCGCCGGCGCCGTCGGCCTCGCGGTGGCGCGCGCCCTCGCCGAAGCCGGGCGCGAGGTGCTGGTGCTGGAACGCCACGATGCGATCGGCACGGAGACCTCCAGCCGCAACTCCGAAGTCATCCACGCCGGCCTCTACTACCCCACGGGGTCGCTCAAGGCCGCGACGTGCGTGCGCGGCAAGGCGCTGCTCTACGAGTACTGCGCCCGCCGCCACGTGCCGCATCGGCGCATCGGCAAGATCGTCGTCGCCGCGTCCAAGGCGCAGTTCGGCGTGCTGGAGAACTACCAGAGACAGGCGCGCGTCAACGGCGCCGGCGAACTGCCCTGGCTGAGCCGCAGCGAGGTCCTTGGCTTGGAACCGGAGGTGGACGCGCTGGCCGGGGTCTATTCGGAATCCACCGGCATCATCGACAGCCATGCGTACATGCTGAGTCTGATGGGCGACCTCGAGGCCGCCGGGGGCGTCGTTTCGTTCCTCACCGAGGTGACGGATCTCGAACGCTGGAGCGGCGGCGCGCGCGTATGCTGCGGCGGCTTCGACCTGGACGCGGATGTGGTGGTCAACGCCGCTGGCCTGAACGCGCCGGCGATGGCGGCGCGACTCGGCGGCGGCCATTGCGCCTACTACGCCAAAGGCCACTACTACACGCTTTCCGGCAAGTCGCCGTTCTCGCGCCTGGTCTATCCCGTCGCCGAGGCCGGGGGCCTGGGCGTCCACGTCACCCTCGACATGGCCGGGCAAGCGCGCTTCGGCCCGGACGTGGTGTGGCAGGAAGGCGAGAACTACGCCTTCGACGAGTCGGGATTCGAGCGCTTCGTCGCCGCCATTCGCAGCTACTACCCGGCATTGGACGAGTCGCGCCTGCACCCCGGCTACACCGGCATCCGCCCGAAGCTGGCGCCGCGCGGCGAGACGCCGAGCGACTTCGTGATCGAAGGCCCGGCGGAAACGAACGTGCCCGGCTACGTGAACCTGCTCGGCATCGAGTCGCCCGGGCTCACGGCGTCGCTGGCCATCGCCGAGCGCGTGCTGGCGCTCGTATGACGAAGATCCACGCCGTTCACGATAGCTCGGCGCTCTCCTTCTTCCCATGAAGCCGAAGACCATCGTCGCCTATGCCGATCCGCTCTCGGTGGCGCCGGGGGAGCGGCTGCGCGTCATGGCCAGCTGCGAACCCGACGGCGAAGTGTCGGACGCGCCAACGTTCCGCGCCGATCTCGTGCGCCTCGTCTGCGGCGACGACCGGCGGCGCGGCGCCGGGTACTTGGAAGAGCCGGTGGAGTCGTCCTTGAGCGGCGTCTACGCGGGACGCCACCAGCCCATCCAGCCCGGCTCCTACGCCACGCTGAAGGCGCTGCCGGCGTTCGCCACGCTCGGGTTTTCGTGCCACGTCATGCCGACCACGCCGCATCGCCCACGGCAGACCATCGCAAGCGGCCCCGGCGGATTCGCGCTCGCCATCGAGGACGGGTTCCTGACCTTGTGCGCCGCGGATTCCGTGCTGCGTCTTGAAGATCCCGTGGCCGCCCATCGCTGGCACCGCATCGAAGTGCGCAGCGACGGCCGTGCCACCACGCTGCGCTGCGACATCCGTGGCTTGACGGTGGCAGAGCCTCGGTCGCGCCGATTCGCCGCCACCGGCGCGCTCGGGCTTGCCGTTCCCGGCGGCGACTGGCAGTTGGCGGCGCGCGACGGCTTGGCAGGCTTCAACGGACGCATCGAGGCGCCGCGCTTCGAGGACGCCGGCGAGCTTGTCGCGGCCTGGGACTTCGCGCGGAACATGGCGAGCGCCGAACTGGTCGAGACGGTGCGGGGACTGCGCGGCATCGCGCATCAGCATCCGGCGCGCGCCGTGAAGGGTGCGCGCTGGAACGGTTCCGTCCAGCGCTGGCGGGACGACGCCAGCCAGTACGCCGCCATCCACTTCCACGAAGACGACTTGACGGACGCGCGCTGGCAGCCGGACATCGAGTGGCAGGTGCCGGTCGACCTGCCGAGCGGCGTCTACGCGGTGCGCCTGCGGCGTGCGGACAGCGAAGACCACGCTGTGTTCTTCGTGCGTCCCGGGGAAGCCGCACGTCCAGCAACGGGTGCTGGCCAGCGCCCCGCGACATCCGCGCCCGCCTCGCCTGCTCGAAAGCCCGTGCTGTACCTCGCTCCCACGGCCACCTACCTCGCCTACGCCAATCAGCGCCGTTCGCTGGACCGCAACCGCAATCCGTCGGACGCCTATTTCCTCGCCCATCCGGAAGTTGGCAAGTCGCTCTACGACTACCATGTGGACGGCAGCGGCGTGATGTATTCCTCGCATCGACGCCCGGTGCTCAACTTGAAGCCGCGCACGCTGACGTGGGGATTCAACGCCGACACCAACATCACCGCCTGGCTGCACCGCATCGGCGCCGCCTACGACGTGGCCACGGATCACGATCTGCACGCCCAGGGCGCGCGTCTGCTGGAAGGCTACCGCGTGGTGCTCACCGGCACCCATCCCGAGTACCACACCACCGCCATGCTGGACGCGCTGGAGGGCTATCTGGCAGCCGGCGGACGGCTCATGTATCTCGGCGGCAACGGCTTCTATTGGCGCATCGCCTTCGACCCGGCCGATCCGGCGGTGATCGAAGTGCGCCGCGCCGAGGACGGCACGCGCTCGTGGATCGCCGAACCGGGCGAGTACTACCACTCCTTCAGCGGCGAATACGGCGGCCTGTGGCGGCGCTTGGGAAGGCCGCCGAACCATTTGGCCGGCGTCGGCTTCGCGGCCCAGGGCTTCGACGGCGGCACCTACTACCGGCTGCGTCCGGGAGCGCAGGACGCGCGCGTGGCGTTCATCATGGAGGGCGTCGAGGCGCCAGGCGGAATCGTCGGCGATCACGGTTCCCAGGCCGGCGGCGCGGCCGGCGAAGAGATCGACCGTTGGGATCCCGCTCTCGGCTCGCCGGCGCATGCCGTCGTTCTCGCGTCGTCTGAACGCCACCGCCCGGGAATGCTGCGCGTCAAGGAGGAGTTCCACGAAACCGCGCCGCCCGATCCGCGCGATCCGCAAGTGCGCGCGGACATGGTGTTCTTCGAGACGCCAGCCGGCGGGGCGGTGTTCGCCGTCGGGTCGATCTCCTTCGCCGGAGCGCTTGCCACCAACGACTACGACAACGACATCGCGCACATCGCCGGCAACGTGCTCGAACGCTTCTCCGCTCCCGCGCCGTTCGCGTATCCCGATGCGCTATAGAACTGCTCAGCGAAAGTTCCTCGACTTGAAGAGGGAGTCGGCCGGATTGCCGGAGACCGGCATGTCGACAAGCGCAAGTCCGGTCAGCTTGTGGCTGAGATTGCGTACCTGTCCGGCCACGATGTGGATGACGATGCCTTCGCGTTCCACGATGCCCTTGACGGCGACGAGCCGACTGCCGAGCAGCTCGGCGCGGAAGCGCTTCAGCACGGAGTTCCAGACGACGATGTTGCTGTTGCCGGTTTCGTCTTCCAGCGTCATGAACATGACGCCGGTGGCGGTGCCGGGGCGTTGGCGGCAGGTGACGATGCCGGCGACCTGAATGAACTGGCCTTGGCAAAAGCCCTGCAGCTCCTTGGCCGTGCGGCAGCGGCGGAACTCCGGGTCGCCGCGCAGCAGCGCCATCGGATGCGGGCCAAGCGTTAGGCCGAGATAGCGGTAGTCGGCCAGCATCTCTTCGCCTTCGGCGGGGCCCTCGAGGGCAACCGCCGTGCGATAGGGCGTGGCGGCTTGGGTCGCCTTGGCAAGCGCCGAGGGATGGTCGACGCCAGCGGCATCCCAGTGCGCTTGATAGCGGTGGCCGGAGAGTGCTTCGAGTGCGCCAGCGCGCGCCAGACAGGTCATGTCGTGATCGTCCAAGGCGGCGCGGCGGTGCAGATCGTCGATGTCTCGGAAGGGCTGGCCTGCTTCGATGCGATGCCCGGCTTCCTCGCCGAGGCCCTTGATTTGCCGCAGCCCAAGCCGCAGTGCGGGCGGCGTTTCGCTGGCCTCGTTATCGATCCCGTGCGAATGCACGGGCACGTGCGAGGGTGTCGCCGCCAGGCGATAGTCCCAGCCGCTTGTTTGCACGTCCGCCGGCAAACATTCGACGCCGTGCGCCACGGCATCCTGAATCAACTGCGAAGGACTGTAGAAGCCCATCGGCAGGCTGTTGAGAATGCCGCAGTAGAACGCCGTTGGCCGGTGGCATTTCAGCCACGCGGAGACGTAGGCCAAGAGAGCGAAGCTGGCGGCGTGGGACTCCGGGAAGCCGTATTCGCCGAATCCCTTGATCTGATTGAAAATCCGCTCGGCGAACTGGCGATCGTGGCCGCGCGCCAACATGCCGTCGACGAGCTTCTTCTCGAACGGCTCCAAGCCGCCGCGCCGCTTCCATGCTGCCATGGCACGGCGCAATTGGTCGGCTTCGCCGGCGCTGAATCCCGCCGCCACCATCGCCAACTCGATCACCTGTTCCTGAAAAATCGGGATGCCCAGCGTGCGTTCCAGCACCTTGCGCACGGCGTCGTTGGAATAGCTCACCGCCTCCAATCCGTTGCGCCGGCGCAGGTATGGATGCACCATGTCGCCTTGGATCGGCCCCGGCCGCACGATGGCGATTTCGACGACCAGGTCGTAGAAGTTCGCCGGCTTGAACCGCGGCAGCATGGACATCTGCGCCCGCGATTCCACTTGGAAAACGCCCACGCTGTCGGCGCGCTGCAACATGGCGTAGGTCGCCGGGTCGTCCTGCGGAATGTCCGCCATGCGCAGCGATCCGCCGAGCAGGGAGAGGGTCTTGCGGATCGCCGTGAGCATGCCGAGGCCCAGCACATCGACCTTCAGCAGCCCCAGCGCTTCGAGATCGTCCTTGTCCCACTGAATGACGGTGCGCTCCGGCATCGCGGCGTTCTCCACCGGCACCAGCTGCGCCAAGGGGCCGGCGGAGATGACGAAGCCGCCCACGTGCTGCGAGAGATGCCGCGGGAATCCCTGTATTTCTCGCACCAGCCAGGCGAACTGCTTGACGACGTAGCTGGTCGGATCGGCGCCGGCGGCCTGGAATCGCTGCATCATGTCTTCGCGGCTGTCCCACCAGGCGATGGATTTCGCCAAGAGGCCCGTGAAATCCGCGCTCAAGCCCAATGCCTTGCCGACGTCGCGGATGGCGCTTCTCGGCCGATACGTGATGAGCGTGGCGGCCAATGCGGCGCGGTCTCGGCCGTAGCGCTGGTAGATGTACTGAATGACTTCTTCGCGCCGTTCGTGCTCGAAATCGACATCGATGTCCGGCGGCTCGTTGCGTTCCTTGGAGACGAAGCGTTCGAACAGCAAATGCGACCGCGTCGGATCCAGTTCCGTGATCTGCAGGCAGAAGCACACCGTGGAATTGGCCGCCGAACCGCGCCCTTGGCAAAGAATGCCGCGACCGCGCGCGAAGCGGACGATGTCGTACACGGTGAGAAAGAAGTATTCGTAGCCGAGTTCGGCGATGAGCGCGAGTTCCTTCTCGATCAACTCGGCGGCATGCCGCGGCACGCCCTCCGGCCAGCGTTCCCTTGCTCCGGCCTCGGTCAGCTGCCGCAGATGGGCAGCCGGCGTCAGCCTCTCCGGCACCAGTTCGCGCGGATATTCGTAGCGCAGTTCGCTCAAGCTGAACGTGCAGCGGTCGGCCAGATTCATCGTTTCGGCAAGCATCTCGCGCCCGTAGAGCGCGGCCAGCTTGGACAGCGGCTTGAGACAGCGTTCGCGGTTCGCATCGAGCCGCGTGCCAAGCGCATGGACGGGTTCCTTCAAGCGAATGGCGGTGAGCACGTCCTGCAGCGGCTTGCGTTCGGGAACATGCAGGACAGCGCCGTTGCTGGCCACCACCGGCAGCCCGAGGCGCGACGACAGCGTCAGCGCATGCGCGGTCTTGTCCAAATCGTCGTGTTCCAGAAACAGTTCCAAGGCGATCCAAAGATTCGGCAGCAAGCGCAAGATGTTCTCGCCCGTTGCGACTTGCTTTGCGATGTCCGTGCTTTTTATATGCGAGGGGTGCCCCTTCGCGCACCCCCGCTGAGGGCTCGGAACCCAAAGCGCCAGACAGTCGTCGACGCTGTTGCGGAAGTCCTCGAGCGCGAGCGCGTATTCGCCCTTGGGCGAACGCCGCCGGCCAAGCGAGACGAGTTCTGAAAGCTGGCCGTAGGCTTTGCGCGTCGGCGCCAGCAAGACCAGCTGGATGCCGTCCTGCAAGCGAAACTCGGCGCCAATGATGAGCTTGATGCGAAGTTCGCGCGCCGCCAGATGCGCCTTGACCACGCCGGCGAGGGAACATTCATCGGTGACGGCGATGGCCTCGTAGCCCAGCGCGAAGGCGGTGCGCACCAGCTCCTCGGGATGCGAAGCGCCGCGCAGAAAGGTGTAGTTGGAGACGGCGTGCAATTCCGCAAAGGCGAAATTGTCGGCTTGGCGCACCTCCGCCATTTCAGGAGAAGTAGCCATGCAGATGCCACTTGCAGTCTTTCCGTTCGCTTCGCTCGCGCTCGTTCGTCGTGCGTTGGCGATGTTGGCGATAGAGCCAGCATTGCGCACCGGATTTGGCAATAGCGACGAAGTAGTCGCGGGACAAGCGCTGCTCGGCGCCGTCCCACCAGCCGGTTTCGATGCGCTCCGGCCCGGCGAGCAGCGTGAAGTCTTCGATTGCAACCGGCTGTGGCACATCGAGCAGCCACAAGGGCCGGCGCTTGGTCGAGGCAGCGCTGGTTTCGACAGCGGCGTTCGCGGCTGCCGCTTTGCCCGCAGCTTCGGTCTTTGCCTCGTCGCGCCGCGCACCGACGGCGGCCGGCTGCAGCGCCCAGGCGCGTTCAGGGCGGTGATCGTCGATAGTCTGCAACGTTTGGATCGCATCGTCGCCAAGCCGGGCCGCAAGCCGATCGGTCAATTCCGCGCGCGACATCGCCGCTTGGCGCTTGGCCAGCAAATCCGCCGCTAGCGGCATGAACGGGGTCGGCGAATCGGCGGCGAGCGCGATGCTCATCACTTCCCTTGGCAATTCCGCGCGTTCCAAGCGCAGGCGGCTGAGCGCCAGAAACGCCGTTTGCTCGGCGGCGGGTTCCGCGAAGCGCACGGCAAGGCGCACTGCATCGCCGCGCAACGGCTTGAACTCCCAAGTCAGCGCTTCGATGCCGAATTGCCGCGCCGCGAGCCACGCTCCGAGTTCGTCGGCAAGGCGGCGCATCGGGAAGGACAGCGCCTCCTTGTCGTCGACGGATTCCGGCAGATGCAGCGCCGAACGAAACCGCTCGGGCGGCTCGATGCACTCCCGAGGGTCCGCCTTGCTGCCGCGCAAACGCGCGAGATACTCCACCAGATCGTCGCCGAAGCGCTTGCCGACCTCTTGCTGCGGCAGCGCCAGCAACTGGCCGAGGCTGCGCAGACCCATGTTCGCCAGCCGCTCCAGATGCCGCTCGGAGACGTCCGCGCAGGCAAGCGGAACGCGATGCAGCGCCGCGGCGGCATCCTCCGCAAGAAACACTCCCTCGTTCGTACGCGCCAGCGCCGTCGCCGCGGCCGGCGTTGCGGCGACGGCGATGTTCGCCGCGTGGCCGAGACGCCGAAACCGACAGTTCAGTGCCTCGGCCAGCGTTTGCAAGCCGCCGAACAATTGCGAACTGCCGCCCGCCTCCACAAGCAGACCGGCTGGCGGCTCGACGCTCACGCGGGAGGAATAGCGATAGCAGGCAAGGCCGAGCCATGCCAAGCGCCGGCGCTCCTCGTCGAGGTCGCGCTCGAAGTACGCCAGTTCGTCGACGATGGCGACGGCGGTTGCCAGCGTCGTGCCGGTTTCCAAGCCAAGGCGCTCCGCCGGCGCATTCACCTGCACGATCCTTCTGTTCTCGACCAGCGCCATGGGCCGGCCGTCAACGTTGTCGGCAGCGGCGCGACAGTGGTTCTCGAACCCAAGCGCGGGAAAGTGGGCGGCCAGCCAGAGCGCTTCCATGTTCGGCGCTGCTCAAACGAACACTTGCATCGTCGCGCCCGCACTCAAGCGCTGCGCACTTGGGTTCCCTGCGCCGGCAACTCGGCGCAGTGCCGCAGCGAAGGCATGGCCGGGGCGCCGCTCAGCCTCCGGCCGGGACCGCCTTGCGCCCCGACATCGAGCTCGATGCCGGACAACGGCCAACCGCCCCGCCGCTTGACGATGTCCACTCGCAGGCGGCCACCTGGAAGGGGCGACAGATGCAGACGCAGCTCGGCGGCAGAGGCGCTTTCGGTAGCTTGCGCCGGACGAAACAGGCAGCCCCAGGCTTCGCCTTGGCGAGCGGCCAGCAGCAGCCGCCGCAGATTGGCGAATCCCAGGCTCGTTTCCGGCAGCCAGCCGAGCACGGCGCTGCAAGCGCCGGTTCCAAGCGCCTGCTGCATCGCCCAAAGCGCCTCGCGCTGATTTCGGGGACGAATCAGCAGCACCATGGCGACATCCACCCCGATGTCCCGCAGCGCCGGCGGATAGGGCACGAAAGGCGGCATGACCAGCGCGATTGCCCGCGCCTCGTTCCGGCACAACGCCGCGAGCCCCGGCGCCAGCAGGCGCAATTCGCCGATGCCGCAGGCGTCGCACAGCAGTTCCGTCAATCCCGCCCGCGGCCAACCGCGATGCAGGCAGGCGGCATCCAAAGCGGCGAAGCCGGTCGGCACTCCGCCTTCGTCCCCCTGCCAGGCGCCGCGAGCCGCCGCCGCATCGCCCGCCCGCCACACATCGGAAACCGCGCCCGTCGCGGCAAACGCGGCGCCGAGCCCGGCAACGGCTTTCGAGCCGGAACGAAGACCAAATGCCATTCGCAAAGCAGCTTTTCGCACAGCGGGATGCGAGAATATGTGGATATGGATACAGTATCAAGGCGCGCAAGGTGTGCGTGAAAAGGGGCCCCGAAATAGGCCGGGAGCCGGCGGTTCGCCCTACTCCTCCAGCAGCAGCGTTTCGCCGATCTGCTCGGCGGCGATCTGCGCCTCGCAGAATGGAAAGCGAAGCCACTGCTTGGCGGAATAGAGGGCGGTCTGGTCGCGGTGGTGCGGAGATTGCGGGTCGGCCGACTGGGAGTGCGCGAGGATGGTGTCGGCCAGCGGGCATGCGGTGGCGTCCCACGTGACGGCCTGCACGTAGGAATTGCCGGACTCGATGCGCGAATAGCCGCCGTCGCCCAGCTCGGCGGAAATCGCCGCGTACACGCCCATGTTGCCGTCGCCGCCGTGAATCGGCAGGCGCTCGGGGCCCCGGGCGTCGAACTGCACGTCGCGCCAAGGCGCATCGAGTGCCACGCCCGCTGCTTCAAGGGCGGCAACCGCGTCGCTCAAGGCGGCGATCACCAGCTCGCGATTCGCCGCGTTCGCAGTGTCGATGCCGCGCGGCGTCGTGAGCGGCGCGCTTGGGTCGAAGCCTACGGCCCAGAAGTTCGGACTGCCCACCACGCTGGTGAAGAAGCTGCTCAGTTCGGCGCGAACGGCGCGCCAGAACTCGGTGAAGACCTGGGCGCCGCGGCTCGAGTGGTCGGCGCGGCGGTCCCACTCCCGAAGGACACCGCAGGCGCGCTTTGCCCGCGCCACGGCGCTGTCGCCGGTGGCGGCGCCCGGCGTCAGGGCGCAGACCCGCAGCACGTCGTCCAGCACCAGCTCGCGGCGTGGACGCGGTGCCGATAGAGCAGCCGCTTCAAGGCCGCGAGGTCGAAGCCGGCGTCGCGCTGTTCCGCCACCATCAGATGGCCGAGGCGCGTGCGCAACTGCTGCTGGCGGTTCTCGAAGCCGAGGAAGCCGAACACCACCGGATAGCCGGCAAGCGGGTTCGCCGCGTTGCTCAGCCAGTAGCTGTCGTTGCCGTTCGCCACGTAGTCCGTGGTGCGCAGCTTGGGACGCGCATCGAAGCCGTAGATGTCCGCATCCGCCGGACTGTCCGCATCCCGGCCCCACTCGCAGCCCGAGGTGCTGCCGTCGAAGGCCAGCGCGGCGTTGTTGGTCTGCAAGCGCAGCAGGATGCGCGTCAGCGTGTTCACGCAGGCGGTGAGCTGGGCCTGGGTGACGCGGGGCACGGGCGCGGCTTCGGCGTAGAAGGCGTCGCCAGCGCGGTCGGCGGCAAGCGTGTGGAAGACGGGGACGCCGATGGTGCGCAGCGCTTGCGCGAACTCGGTCACATTGGCCGCCTGGCCCATGCGCAGATACTGTTCCAGCATCACAGCGTAGCGCCCGACGTTGGCGTCGCGGATGGCCGCCACCATGCCGCCGAGCAATGGGCTCACGCTGGAAAGATCCACCAGCGGGCCGAAGTGCGAGAGGCGGAACGCACGCCGCACGGTGCGCACTTGGCCGTCGTCGCCCTTCACCAGCACGGCGATGGTCTTCGTCGTCAAGTTCCGAAAGCGCCCGTCGTAGAGGTACTGCGCGGCGTTGCGCGGGTTCAGGCGCAGCTCGTAGAGGATGAAGCGGGTGGCGAAGGAGATGGTGTGCGTCCAGGCGAGGTCGCGGTTGAAGCCGATGCCGATGAGCGGCATGCCCGGCAACGTCGCGCCGGCGACGTCGTACTGGCCCGGAATGGTCAGATGCGCCTCGTAGAAGCTGCCGCTGCCGCCCCAGGGCCGGTGCGGATTCGCCAGCAGCAGGCCGTGCCCGGAGCGGCTCAGGTCGCGCCCGACGACGATGGCGTTGCTGCCTGCTTCGGAATTGGCGAGGGCTTGGCCGAAGCGGCGCAAGTCGGTCCGCAACCTGCTCCACTCGCCGTGCGACAGCGCCGTCGCGCCCCGAGGCTTCGTCGTGCCCGATGCCGCCGCGGCCACCGGCGTCGAGGCATCGAAGATGGCGTGGCGCACCAAGGGATGGTCGCTGCTCGCTTGCAGCGCGAGGCGCGCCAACAGCATCCACACGTCCACCTCGTCCACGGCGTAGACCCACGGCGCGGCGCGGCAGCCGCGCTCTCCCGCTGGCAACGCGCCAGCACTGGTCTCGCGCAGATGGCGGTTCATGCCGGCGGCGAAACCGGCGACCAGCCGCGCTCCGGCGCTTGTCGGCGGCGGCAGATGGCTGGCGCGGAACTCGGCCTTCGTGCCGAGCACCAGGCGCAGCACGAAATCGGCCGTCGCATCGCCGTCGAGCTCGCCGAAGAACTCCGCCGAGCGGCTGGTCGCATGGACGATGTCGCGCATCACCACGCAGTAGTTGTCCTGCGCGTAGGCATGGCCCAGGCCGTAGCCGAGGCCGCCCCAGTCGGCGGCGCGCACATGGGGAATGCCGTAGGTGGTGCGGCGCACCTCGGCCGAGAAGCGGGCGTCTTCCTGCGCGAGCGCGCCGGCGCAGATGCCGAGCAGGCAGACGATTCGGCAGCCAACTCGGCAGAGAGCCAGGCGCATCGCGCCGCCGCTAAAGGCCGAGGCCGGAGCGCGTTTCGGCGAGGCCCAGGTCCACCACCGCGCGCAAAGCGCTCGCGTCGTCGTCTCCCTCGAGCTTGCGCAGCCGATACAGGTCGATCTGCCTGTCCGCCGCGGCCCCTTCGCGGATGATGGCGCGGATGCTCTCGAGTTCCGCTTCGCAGCCAAGCGCCTGTGCGTCTTCGCGCAGATCGTCGATCAGCCGCTCGGCGTAGTCGTCGATGTCGACGCGCCCGCCCACCGCCATGTTGCCGAAGAACGCCAGCACGCCGTAGCGCGAGGCCAGCCAGCGGTTCTCCGCGATCAGCTCCGTCGGCGGCTCGGCCGGCCAAGCCGCTGCGCCGGTGCGAAGCAGGCGCGAAATCAGGCAGGCGTAGAGCGCGGCGATGCCGATGGCTTCGTCGAGGCGCGGGCAGACGTCGCAGATGCGCAGTTCGATGGTCGGATAGCGCGCCGAGGGGCGCAGGTCCCACCACAGCTCGCTGCCGTCCTGGATGAACTCCAACTGCTTGTAGTCATCGACCAGCAGTTCGTAGTCGCGCAGCGAGTGCAGCGGCGGCGGCAGATTCGTGCGCGGCAGCGCGCCGACGAGGTTCAAGCGCGACGACTTGAAGCCGGTCTCGCGCCCGGCGCTGAACGCCGACGACGTGGACAGCGCCAGCAGCAGCGGCAGGTGGCGGCGCAGCGCCGTCATCACGCGGATGCGCGCATCGGCGTCGTCGAAGCCGGCATGGATGTGCATGCCGCCCACCAGAAAGCGCCGCACGCTTTCCTGGTAGGTGACGGCGAACCGTTCGTAGCGCTCGCGCGCCGTCGGCACCTGCAGTTGCCAGTCCGCGAACGGATGCGTCGCCGTGGCCAGCACGCCGGCGCCATGCTGTTCCGCGCCCTCCACTACCAGCCGCCGCGTTTCCAGCAGCGCCGCGCGCAGTTCGGCGATGGAATCGCAGACGCGGGTGTTGGTTTCGATCTGCGAGCGCAGGAACTCCGGCACCACCTTGTGCGGGCCCTTCGCCGCCTCGCAGGCCTCGAAGATGCCCGGCGCCGGGTCGGCGATGAGATCGCGGGTCTCCGGGTCGACGAGAAAGAACTCCTCCTCGACGCCGAAGGTAATGGACGGATTGCGCGGAAGGGCCACGACGGGCTGTCTCTCCATGCGAGCCAAGTTGCGCGGCGGATTCTATCGCCCGGGTGTGCGACGTTTTAGTGCGCTGGGAGGGTTGAAGGGGCCATCGCGATTCCGGCATATGCTGAGGGTATCGACAACCAAAGCGGACGGAATCGCGATGACGGACGGGATGTTGGCGCGGGAGGCGCTGGAACGCAAGGAGGCGTGGGCGTTTCTGGGAGACGGCGTTCGGATGCTGCTGGCGTCGTCGCCGGAGTTCCGGGAGCGTTGCCGGGAGATGCTGGGGAGCGGACGGGGCTGCCTGGAGTTCGAGGAGGATCTGCGCGGGGCGGTTCTGCGCGGCGCGGCGCGGGGCGCGTCGGAGGTGCTGTCGGAGCTGGACGGGGAGTTGGACGCGCCGTTGTGCGAGGGGTGCGGCGCGAGGATGCATCGCCGGGGCACGCGCGCGCTGTCGCCGCTGTCGCTGCTGGGCCGCCTGGAGTTGAAGCGCGGCTACTGGACGTGCCCGTGCGCGAAGGGCGGGGCGCATCCGCTGGACCGCGCGCTGGGGGTGGCGGGGCGGGCTGGCGTCCGGCTGACGCCGGCGGCGCTGCGGGCGCTGGCGGAGGAGGCGTCGGAGAAGAGCTTCGCGAAGGCGGCGGAGAGTCTGGGCCGGCAGGCCGGGGTCTGGGCGACGGCGAAGCGCGCGGAGCGGGCGGCGAAGCAGGCGGGGCGGGAGATCGCGGCGTGGGACCGGTCGGCGCCGGGGCTGGCCGAGGCGCCGGCGGAGACGATGTACTGCAGTCCGGACGGCACGGGCGTGCCGATGGTGCGGCGGGACGCCGGCACGGGGGAGGACGGCCAGCCGGCGAAGACGCGGGAGGCGAAGGTGGCGGTGTTCCACACGGCGGAGCGGAGTCCGAGGACCGGCCTGCCGGAGCGGGACGCGGGTTCGGCGCGGCACACGGCGGCGATCGACAGCGCGCGTTCGAAGGACGCCGACCCGCAGCCGTCGCCGTTCGCGCAGCGGCTGTGGCGGGCGGCGCAGCGGTTCGGGTTCGCGGCGGCGAAGCGGCAGGTGGTGGTCGGGGACGGCGCGAAGTGGATCTGGAACACCGCCGCGGAACTGTTCCCGAACGCCGTCTGCATCGTCGACATCTGGCACGCCCGCGAGCGGCTGTGGGAGGTCGGGCGCGCCGTGCACGGCGCCGGCGCGCGGCAGTGCCGGGCGTGGTCGGAGAAGGTCTGCGCGGCGCTCTCCGAGGGACGCATCAAGGACGTGCTGCGCGAACTGCGCCGGCACGCCGGCGAGCCGGCCGCCGACAAGGCCATCGGCTACTTCGTGAACAACCGCAGCCGGATGCGCTATCCGCGCTACCGCGCCATGGGGCTGCTGGTCGGCTCGGGCGTGGTCGAAAGCTCCTGCGGCACGCTGGTCGCCGCCCGCTTCAAACGCGGCGGCATGCGCTGGAGCAGGGCCGGCGCCAACGACATCCTGCCCCTGCGCGCCTGCATCCGCAGCGGACTGTACGACGACTTCTGGCGACAGCGTCGCGGACCGCCAATCCCCGCGCCGGAGCGCCTAGCGCACTAAAACGTCGCACACCCCTATCGCCCACGGCGGTTGACCCAAAGGGCGTTGCTCGCGCAAAGTGCCGCCCTTGTGTTGCGACGAGGCATGTCCATGGCGCCGCTCTCCCGTTTCCGCATCGTCGAGCTGGGCATCGGCCCGGCATCCGGCCTGGCCACCATGGTCCTCGCCGATTTCGGCGCCGAGGTCGTGAAGATCGTGCCCGCCGAGGGCGATGCGTTCTCCAACATGGCGTCCTGGCCGTTGTGGACCCGCGGCAAGCAGCTGGTGCGCGCGGATCTGCGCGATGCCGAAGACGCGGCGAAAGTGCGGCGACTGATCGCAGAGTCGGCGGATGCCGTGCTGACGACGCTGAACAGGGAACAGCGTGCGCACCTGGGCCTCGACCGCGACGCGCTCGGGCGGCCGGACCTCGTGCTTGGCGTCATCGAGGGCTTCGGCGAAGACGGCCCCTACGCGGCCTACCCCGGCTACGAACCGGTGGTGGCGGCGAAGTCCGGGCGCATGCTCTCCTTCGCCGGCGTGGCCGACCGCGACGGCCCGAACTACGCCGCGCTGCAAGTCGGCGTTCACGCCACCGCGCAGAGCGCCGCGGCAGCGCTCTTGGCCGCCTTGGCGGGGAGCGAGGCGACCGGCCACGGCTTCTCCTTCGACACCTCCATGCTGCGCGGCATGATGCCCTACGAGATGGGCATCATGGCCATGGCCCAGCTGTGGGACAAAGGGATTCTGGAGCGCCCGCAGGCGGCTCGGGACCGCACCAAGTCCATGCCGACGCTGAACTACCACCCGGTGCGCACCAAGGACGGCCATTGGCTGCAACTGGGCAACCTGCTGCCGCACCTCTTGGCCAACTTCTTCCGCGCCTCCGGGCTCGCCGACGAACTGCGCGACCCGAAATACGAAGGCGACCCCATGCGCTGGCCGCGCGAGACGCTGGAAGGATTCCGCGACCGTCTGTTTACGCACATGCAGACCAAGACGCTGGCCGAATGGACGGACATCTTCGTGTCCGACGGCGGCGTGGTCTCCCATCCCTACCAGACGACCCAGGACGCGCTCGAGGATCCGGACATCGTCGCCAATGGCCACGTGGTGGAACGCAACGGCGGCAAGCAGCTCGGCCTGCTTGCGAATCTGACGCAATCGCCGGGCAAGGCTGGAGAAGCCGCCAGGGAGACGACCTTCAAGGACCTCACGCCGCGTTCCGTGACTGTGCCCCGGAGCAACGGCGCCGCGCCGCAGCGCCCGCTGCACGGCGTCACCGTGGTGGAGAGCGCCACCATCATCGCCGCCCCGCTCGGCGCTTCTGTGCTGGCCGATCTGGGCGCTCGCGTCATCAAGATCGAACCGCTCGGCGGCGATCCCTTCCGCAGCATGTTCCACGGCTTCGGCGCGTCCAAGTGCAACGCCGGCAAGGAGAGCATCTGCCTCGACCTGAAGTCCCCCGAGGGCCAGACCATCGCGCAGTCCCTCGCCGCCAAGGCGGACGTCTGGATCCACAACTACCGCATGGGCGTGCCGGAGAAGCTCGGCATCGGCTACGACGATCTGGCGGCGCTGAATCCGAACCTCGTCTACGTCTCCGCCAACGGCTACGGCCCGGCCGGGCCGGGGGCGAAGCGGCCGTCCACCCATCCGATCCCCGGCGCGGCGCTCGGCGGCGTGGTCTGGCAGCTTGGCGGCCTGCCGCCGGCGGACGCCGCGCAGTCCATCGACGAGCTGCGCGAGACGGCGCGCAAGCTGCTGCGCGCCAACGAAGTGAACCCGGACCCGAACACGTCGATGGTGGTGGCCACGACCGCCCTGCTCGGCCTCGCCGCCCGCCGCGCGCTTGGTCATGGGCAGAAGATCTTCGTGGACATGTTCGGCGCCAACGCCTACGCCAACTGGGACGACTTCCTGTCCCACCCCGGCAAGCCCCAGCGCCCGCCGGTGGACGCCGAGGGCTACGGCCTGGGCCCGCTGCACCGCCTCTACCGCTGCCGCGACGGCTGGGTCTTCCTGATGGTGGCGAACGAAAGCGAATGGGAGATTCTGGCGACGGAGCTCGGGCTGAAGACCGCGGACAACCCGCTCGCGGGCGGCGACGCCGGAGCACTCGCGAATATGCTCGAGGCGACCTTCGCCAACGGCGACGCAGACGACTTCGAGCGCCGTCTGGCCCCCAAGGGCGTCGGCTGCGTACGCGCCGACGGGGCGCAGCCGCCGGATTTCTTTCTCAACGACCCGCACTGCGGAATCGAGGAGCTGCGCGTGCCCGCCGTCCACCCGGACTGGGGCGACTACTACCGCAACGGCCCCATGGCGCGTTTCGCCAAAGGCGTTGCCTACGGCGGCGCAAGCGCGATGGGCGATTCGACACGGGCGCTGCTTGAAGAACTGGGCTACGACGGCGCAAGCATCGACGACCTGCTGACGCGGCGCGTCGCACGGGCGCGGGACGCGGCCTAGCACCGTCGAGGACAGCGCCGTTCAACGGGGGCGTTGCGCCCGCCAAGGCGCGCTGGCCGCTGCCGCTCTGGTGCTGAGCAGCTGCGCGCCCGAACTTCCAGCGCCGCGCGAGCAGGACGTGGCGCAGGCGCTGGTGCAGGACTTCCTTGCGCCGTTGGGCGGCGTCCTCGTCACCAGCCGGCCAAGCGACTGCGGCAGCCACGGGGAAACCGACGCCGCCCTGCCAGCGCTGCTCTTCGCCGCATTCCTGGCAGCGAACGCCGGGGATGCCGGCGCACTGGACTTCGGCCCAGGCGCCGCCCGGCTGCGCATCGACGACAGCGGCGCTTCGCCGCGGCGGCTCCACGCCGAGCACCGCGCGCCGGTGGTAGCCGTGTCCAGGATCGGCATCGACGGCAACAGTGCGCTGGCGTGCGCGGAGGTCTACGGCGCGCAGCAACGCGGCTTCTTTCTGCTGCTTGGCCGCGACCACGCCGGCGCTTGGACGCTGAAATCGGAAATCGAGGCCTGGCGGGACGATGGCGAGCGCCCGCCGGAAGAACTGCCGGACGGGACGCTGTTCGGTTCCGAAGGCGCTACATCCTCGGCATCACCTCGTCGGTGAGCAGCAGAAAGGTCTCGTGGCTCAAGATGGACGCCAGCAGGTAGTTCAGGGGAATCTCTTCTTCCAAGCGCTTGAGCTCGTCCACCACCTTGGCCGGCGAACCGTGGACGACGACCTCGTTCACGTAGCGCTCGATGCGCTCCTCCTTGGAGGGCGCGCCCGGCCCCGGCGCGGCATAGGAATCCAAAGTCCAGCGGGCGCCTTCACGGGCGATGCGCTCCGCCGCTTCGTCCGTGCGGGCGATGGCGAGCAGCCGCGCCATCGGCGTGTCCTGCCGGTTCTCGAAGCCGCCTTCCTCCAGCGCGCTGCGGTAGCGGGCGTACTTGGCGGCGATCTCCTCGTGGGTGGAGTGCGGGTCCATCAGAATCGCGTGGCCGCGGCTGGCCGACCAGTCGATGGCTTCCGCGGACGAAGAGGCGATCCACGTCGGCATGGGATCCTGCAAGGGCTTCGGCAGCACCTCGACGTCGCGGTAGGTGTTGAAGCGGCCCGCGTAGTCGAGCGCGCCGTCGCGCCACGCGCCTTGCACCACCTCCACGTTCTCGCGGAAACGGGCGTAGGACTCTTCGCGCCCGACGCCGAAGACCTCCATTTCCTTGCGGTCGAAACCGCGTCCGGCGCCCCAGTTGACGCGCCCGCCGGAGAGGTTGTCCAGCAGCGCCACTTCCTCGGCCAGCCGCAAGGGGTGGTAGAAGGCCGCCAGGCTGACGCCGGTGCCGATGCGCAGCTTGCGCGTGATGTCGGCGACGTGCATGCCCATGATGTGTACCGACGGGCACACGCTGTAGGTGGAGAAATGGTGCTCGGCCAGCCACACCGCGTCGAAGCCGGCGCCGTCCATGATCCGCACCCGCTCCAACGCGCGGCGGTACACGGTCTGCAACGGCACGCGGCGGCCCGGCCAGCTGAAGAACTGCAAGACGGCGAACTTCAAAGGTCTTCCTCGTGTCCCATCAAGCGCGCCAACACGCCGCCGGCCTTGCAATCCGCGCGGCCATCGGGCAGGCTACTCTGCGGCTGCGGGAATAGCTCAGTGGTAGAGCACAACCTTGCCAAGGTTGGGGTCGCGGGTTCAATCCCCGTTTCCCGCTCCACCCTCATTCGGCATCGGGCGCGTTCGCAAGCCAGCGTGCAGTCAACGCGCCTAGACGCTCGCCAACACCAAGTCGCGCAGCGTCGCCATGCCCACCGCGTCGCGGTTGGCGTCCACCACCACGGCGCGGCTGAGTCCGTGCTGGCGCAGCAGACGCACCGCGTAGCGCACCTGCATGTCGGGCGGCAGCGTGAGCACCGGCTTCGTCATCGCTTCGTAGACGTTCGTGCGTTCCAAGGAGCGATTGTCGGCCACCGCGTCGGCGATGCCGCCCACCTCCAGCAGCCCCACCTCGTCGTCCACGTCGCGGCGCGCGACGACCAGCGAGCTGACGCCGTGGCGCTCCATGTCGCGCAGTGCCTGTTCCAGCGTTGCCAGCCCGTCCACGACGTGCAGCTCGGTCGCCATCACGTCCTTGACGCGGCGCGGCGCGTTTTCGCTCATAGGGCGTCTCCAACCTCGCGGGCCATCACCGGCAGCTGCGTCGCCAGACCCACGACATCCTCGATGGCCAGCTGAAACGCGACGCCAGCGCCGTGCTCGTCGTCGAGGTGCGCGACATCGCGGATGCGTTCCAGAATCAGCCGCGCCTGTGGTTCGACGACGAGGAAGAGCAGCACGTCGGTCTGCGCCGCCAAATCCATGCCGAGAAAGGTCTTGTGCGGCTTCAAGCCCTCGCCGCGACCCCGCGCCACCACCGTGGCGCCGGTGGCCCCGCCGGCGCGCGCGGCCTCGATCACCGAGTCGGTCTTGTCCTCCGCCACGGCGGCAATGATCAGCTTCATTTTCATGGGGCGATTATGCGCCTCATGGTTGGATGCCAAAACAACATGCCAAAGTACGCCCCTGTCCGGGTGCGACATGGCGGCCGTTCATGCTCAGCCTACTGCCCGGCCGCCGGCGTCTCGATGGTTGAACGCCAGCCGCGCCAGTTGCCGGGCGGTCGCGGCGAGACCTCCACCTGGAAGCGCAGGGTCGCGGTCTGGCCCGCTTCGTCCGTGGCGACCACCGTCACGGTGGCGAAGCCTTCCTCGCCGTCCTCGTTCGCCGCCACGGTCAGGATCGAGCCGTCCACGGAGGCCGTCGCCAGGCGGGGGTCATCCACCGCCGCCGAGTACGAGAGCGTCCCGCCGCCGCCCGCCGCGAAGTGCGCCGAGAGGTCGATGCGCACGGCGTCGGCGCCCAGGAGCTCCGCCGGCGCGACTTCGCCAGCCATGCGTGGCGGCGTTGCGAACAGCGCCAGCGCGGAGCCTTCCGGGGCAAGGCCGTTGAAGCACGGGCCGTCGCCGCAGCGCGCGTCCGGGATCGTCGGCGCGGCCAGCGTCACGCGCACCGGGCCGTCGCCGGAGACCTGCATCGCGCCGCTGGCCACGGCGCCGGCAGCGAGCGCCAGTTCCTCCGCCGACGCTTCGCCGCCCATCGCCGACAGCGCCAGGCGCATGGCGAACGGCGCGCCCAGGGGCAGATGCGCCTCGACCGTCGCCGGGCCAGCCGCCCACGGCTCGGCGTCCGTCCGGCGCAGTACCGGCGCCAGCGCGAACGGCGCCCCGGGGTTCCCGGACAGGCGCAGTTCGCGCAGGCCGGAGACGCCCGCGAACAGGGCCGCCGGCAGCGACTGCAGGCGGTTGCCGTCCAGCCGCAGCGAACGCAGGCGCGGCGAGTGGGAGAGCAGCGCCGCCGGCAGTTCGCGCAGCGCGTTCCCACCCAGGTCCAGCGTCCGCAGCCCGGACAGGCCCAGCAGGTCGTCGGCGCGCAGCGATTCGGCGCCGGCGCCGCGCAGGTCGAGACGCGGCAGGCGCGCCAGGTCCAGAGTTCCCGGCCAACGGCAGGCGCGCCAGCCGCGGGACAGTTCCGCGCGCACGGCAGGCGTCCGGTCGCACACGCCCTCCTGCACGGCGCCGAGCGCCCGCCAGGCGCGCGCCGACAGGCCCACGTTCGGATCCGCCGGCTCTTCGAGCTCGACCGCGAAGCGCTCCCGCGCCGGTTCGATCTCGTCGTCGTCCAGCACCGCGAGCACGATCCGCGCCCGCGTCTGGCCGGCGGCGATCGTCGCCGTTCCGGCCCACGCCGCGAAGTCCGCCGCGTCGGCGTCAGCCGTGCCGGGTTCGCCGTCCGCGGCCAGGCGCCAGCCGACCTCCACGTCCGAGCCGAGCGGCCGGCTCAGTTCCGCGGTCAGCACCGCCTCGCCGCCCTCCGGCGCCGCCGGATTCCCGCGCAGCGACAGCACCGCGCCCACCCGAACCGCGAACGACGCGCTCGCCGACAGGCCCTCGGGGTCGGTCGCGGTCGCCGTCACCGTCGCCTCGCCAGGGCGCATCCCGCGCAGCCGCAGCGTCTCGCCCGAGGCCCACGCCTGCACCACGTCTCCATCCGCGGACGCCGCGTAGCGCAGGACGTCGCCGTCCGGGTCCGAGAACGCGGCGTCCAAATCCACCTCCGCCGTCTTCCCGACGTCCATGTCCACGTCCGCGATGCCGTGCGCCAGCGGCGGGCGGTTCGGTACGCCCGACTCGCCCCGCGCCGGCGCCGACGGCTCGCCGGCCTCGCCGTCGACCACCGCCAGCACGCGCACCTCGTAGGCGCCGGCCGGCAGCCCGGCGATCTCGTAGCGCGTCTCTGAAGTCTCCGCCTGCCGCTGCGACGACCACGCCTGCCCAGACTGCCGCCACTGCACCAGGTACGCCGTCGCCCCGGCCGCCGCCCGCCACGTCACCAGCAGGCCCTGGGACGTCGTCTCCGCGCGCACCTCCGTCGGAACGCTCGATGATGCCTCCGCCGGCTCCGGTTCCGGCGCCTCGGCCACGGCGAACTGCTTCGACGGATCGAAGCCGCGCCACTTCAGCGACGGGTACTGGCGCGGGCTGCCGAAGTGCCACGGATCGTCCGCGTCGTAGTCGCCGTCGAGGTCGACGTTCCAATTCGCGTAGAGGCCCGCGTAGCTGGTCGGCGTCTGCAAGTCCGACGTGCTGCGTCCCTCCGGGGAGTCTAGGTCCGCGTCGTCGGGGATGCCGGATGCCGCCGCGTCCCACCAGCTGGCGGTTGCCGCCGCGCGCTCGCCGATCAGGCCGGCCTTGTCCGGGCAGGCGCCGGTCACCGCCCCCGCCGACCAGCTCGTCGACACCGCCGTCGTTCCGCTGCTGCCGCCGCCCGCCAGGCCGCCGGCGTAGCCGCTCGCCGCGTTGCGGCACTCCACCGCCGCCGTCGAGTAGCTCGCGGCGATGCGCGCGCCGGTCTGCGTCCGCCCCACCAGGCCGCCGGCCGACGCGTCGCCCGACACGGCACCCGTGCTCCAGGCGCCCGTCACGCTCGCCGCGGCGCTGGCGAAGCCGGCCAGCGCCCCCGCGCCGTGCGCACCGCGCACCCAGGCGTTCGCCAGGCCCACCGCCGCGATGCGCCCCGACACGACCCCGAACAGGCCCCGGTAGTTGGCCGCGGCCTGGTTCACGAACAGGTTGCGCACGATGCGCCCGTTGCCGTCGAACCGCCCCGCGAACGGCGTCGCCGCGTCGGCGCCGACCGGCGTCCAGCCGGCGCCGCCGTTGTCGTAGTCGTCGCCGTCGTCGCCCGCGCCGTCCGCGTGCGTGGCGCCGTCGCCGTCGGTGTCGAAGTCGAGGTCCGCGGTCAGCTCGAAGCCGTCGCAGGCCGTCCCCGAGGTCGCCGTCGGGCAGACGCCGCCGCCGCGCGGGGTCGGGAACGCCGTGGCGTACATCGCCGCGTTGCCGGAGGACGCCGCGCCGTCGCCGTCGAGGTCCCAGCGCATCGCGTTCAGCTGCGCCAGGCTGCCGACCTCGATCAGCCCGTCGGCGTCGACGTCGTAGTCCACCGTCGTGTTCGCCACCCGCACCGGCAGATCCGGGCCGGACTCCACCGCGCCGTAGCCGGCCACGGCATGGGTCAGCGTCCCTCGGGCGTTCTCCAGCCGGGCGTGGTCGGCCACCGCCGTGACCGTCACCGTCTGCGCCGTGTCCCAGGTGGTCGTGGTGAAGGAGAGCGCGCTGGCGTCCGTCGTCAGTCCGGCCATGCCCGTCGCCGCGATGGTCACCGTGACGGCGCCGGTCGCCGGCGGCGCCGAGAGCTCCACGTCGTAGGTCGCCGTGCCGCCTTCGTCGATCGCCAGCGACGAAGGCGACAGCACGACGCCGGCGGTCTCGTCGTCGCGCACCAGCACGTCCACGCCCGGGCGCCGGATCGCCGCCAGCGCGGCGTAGTCGCCCGTGCCGGCCACGGCGTGCGCGAGGCCGACGGTCTCGTCGGCGCCGTCGGCGTCCTCGGCGCCGGTCACGGTCACCGTCTGCGCCGTGTCCCAGTTCGCCGCGTCGAAGGAGAGCGTCGTCTGGTCGCCGGGCGTGCCCGTGTCCGTGTCCGCCGCCAGCTTCGCCGTCGCCCCGCCCACCGTCACCGTCGTCGTTCCCGTCGGCGCGACGTTCAGGCGCACCGTGTACGTCGCCGTCGCGCCCTCCGCCACCGTCAGCGAGGTCGGCGACACCTTCAGGCCGGCCACGTCGTCGTCCACGGCCGTCACGTTGATGTTGGCGATGGACACGCCGTCGTAGCCCCCTCCGGTCGGCGTGTGGGTGAACGCGACGATCTCGTTGCCCGTGTTGGCGTCGTCCACGCCCACCACGATCACCGTCTGCGGCGCGTCCCAGTTCCCGGCCGTGAACGCCAGCGTCTCCGGGCTGGCCGTGGCGGCGGTCTGCGATCCGATCCCCACCGCCACGCTCACGGCGCCGTCGACCGGCTGCGTGTCCAGAACCAGCGTGTAGGTCGCCGTGCCGTTCTCCTGCACGTTCAGCGTCGTCGTGGACAGCGTCGCGCCCTTCGCGTCGTTGTCGGACACCGTGAACGACACGTCCACGTCGGCCACCTCGCCGTAGTCCGCGCCGGAGACGGCGTGGGCAAGCGTCGCGGTCTCGCTCTCGCCGTCGTCGTCCTCGGCGGCGCGGACGGTCACCGTCTGCGGCGTGTTCCAGTTCATGGCGTGGAACAGCAGCGTGTTCTGGGCGCCGGCCGCGCCGGCGTCCGCGTCCACCGTCGCGGCGTCCTCGCTGCTGGAAACGGCTACCGTCACCGGCCCCGTCGGCTCGCTGTCGAGCACCGCCGTGTACGTCGCCGTCATGCCTTCCGTCACGCCGCTGCCGGCCAGCGTCGCCGCGTCCAGCGTCAGGCCCTGGGCGTCCTTGTCGTTCACCGTCACCCGCACCCGCGGGCCGCTCGTGACGCCCGGCACGCCCTGCACCGCGTGCGTGACGTGCGCCACGTCGTCCACCGCGTCGTCGTCCGCGCCGGCCGTCGCGGTCACCGTCTGCGCCGTGTTCCAGTTCGTCGCGTTGAACGTCAGCGCCCCGCTCAGGGTCACGTCCGGGTTGCTGCTCGCCGGCGTCACGGTCACCGCGCCGGCCGGCTGGCCGGTCAGCACCGCGGTGTAGGTGCCGACGTTGGCGTTGCTGGTTCCGGGATCCTCCTCCAGCGCCAGCGTCGTCGCCGAGAGCATCACGCCGCCGGCCGGCGCCACCGCCACCGCGCCCGTGTCCTGGTCGCCGCCGAAGCGGTGCGCCGCCGCCAGCACGCGCACCAGCAGCGTCGCCTGCGTATTGAAGTCCGTGCCGTCGAAGCGCAGCGTCAGCGTCGCCTGGGTGGGGCTGGTCCTCGTCGCCGAGGCGATGGAGAGGCCGGCAATCGGCGGCGTGGTCGCCAGCGCGAAGCCCGCCGGCGAGAGGCCGTGGAACACGCTGCCGGCCAGCTCGACGACTACCCGCGCGCCGTTCAGGTTGGTTTCCATCAGCGCCGGCGGCGTCGTGCTGGCGATGCTCGCAGAGGCCGCCGGCACGGTCGCCATGAAGGTCAGCGTGTCGCGGTCGGTCGCCTCCATGTTGCTGTCGCTGTCGGACACCGTGACCGTCACCGTCCCCGTGGACGCCGCGGTGGGCGCACCGCACACCGTGCGCTCGTCCGCGCAGTCCGGCAGGCCGAAGGACAGCCCGGCCGGCAGCCCGCTCGCGGCGTAGCGGTAGGCGCCGTTGCCGGCCGTCGCGGCCGGAACCTGGAACTCCACCGCCACGTTGCCCGGCAGCGTCATGTCGTCCACCGTGCCCGAGAAGGCCGGCGCCGTGTCCGGCTGCGCGTCCAGCTGCGGCGTCTCCGGAATGCCGCGGTAGCCGAGCACCGGATACTGGTTCGGCAGCCCGAAATCCCACGGGTCTTCGGTCGCGCTGCCGTCGTCGTCCACGTCCAGATCGTCCCAGTCGGCGTAGATGCCGGCCGCGGAGGTCGGGCTTTGCAAGGCCGTCGTGGTCTGCCCCGAGCCGCGTACGGCGCTCACTCCCGAGGCGGCGGTCGAATCGAAGTAGACGTCGTTGGCCGTGCAGGGGCCGTCGTCGATCTCCAACTGGTTGACGACCCCCCCGGTTCCGGTCGTCGTCAGGGACGGCGCTGGCGCGGAGAGGCTGGCAGCGGCGTAGGACGCGCTCATCGTCGCGTTGTAGCCGCACACGTGGACAAGGCCGGCGACGCCGTTGGTTGCCGTCGCGCTGCCGCTGAAGTAGCCTGCCGTCAGCGTGGCGTTCTGGAACAGCGCGTACACCAGCCCCCCGGCGTAGCCGGTTTCGCTTGCGCCGGAGGCGGTCACCGTGCCGCCGAAGAAGGCGGCCGCCAGTCGCGCGCCTTCCCTGACGTGGCCCACCAGGCCGCCGACCCGGGTGCTCCCCGTCGACGCCACCGTGCCCGTGGCCCACACGGCGGTCGCTTCCGCGTCGCTGCCGAGCAAGCGGTCCGCCAGCGCGGCGACGGTCTGCACGGAGTCCGTGCCCGCGTCGGTGATGTTCACGTCGGGAAGGCCCAGATTGCGCACGGCGCCGCTGGCGTCGTTGAACAGCCCGCCGCCTCCGCCGCCGCCGGTTCTCGTCAGGTGCGAAATCGTGCGGCCGTTGCCCTCGAAGGCGGCAGCGAAGGTGCCGCCGATGGGCGTCCAGTTGGGGTAGGAGCCGGCGTCGTTGGCGTCCACGTCGTTGTCGCCGTCGACGTCGAAGTCCAGGTCGTTCAGCAGCTCGTAGCCGGCGCAGTCGTCGTCGTCCGCGTCGGCCGCGGTCGTCGGGCAGAGGCCGGCGCCGCCCGGGTTGAAGCGCGGATTGAAGAACGCGGCGGCGCCGTGGTAGCTCGCCTCGTTCCCGGTGGAGGGCGCCCCGTCGCCGTCGAGGTCCCAGCGCACCGCGTTCAGCTGCCCCAGCGACGCGATGTCGATCAGCCCGTCGTCGTCCGCGTCGTAGTCGTTGCGCTGGGAGGCCGGGTCCAGCCCGCCGTACTTCAACGCCGGATAGTTGTAGGCGCTGCCGAAGTCCCAGGCGTCGTCCGCGGCGTCCACCGTGCCGTCGCCGTTGGTGTCGTAGTCGTCCCACGCGGCGTAGATGCTCGCCCCCGTGCCGTAGGCGGTCGGCGTCTGCAGGCCGCTGGTGGTCTGGGTCGTGCCCACGGCGCTGGAACTCTGGCCCGATGTCTGGCTGTCCCAGTAGGACGCCGCTGCGCTGCCGCTGGTTTGCTGGCCCACCAGGCCGCCGAGCAGCGGAGACGTGCCGGTGCCGGTGCGGCTGACGGCGCCTGTCGCGTAGGAGTTCGTGACGACGGCCGCGCTGGCGTTGGTCCTTCCGATCAGACCGCCCACCCGCACGATTCCTTGGTGGCCGGACGCCGCACCGGCGGCGTAGCTGGCCGCGACGGCCGCCTGCGCCTCTCCCGCCAGGCCGCCGACGTACGCGATCTGGCCGGTGCCTGACGCCGCGGCCGTCGCGTAGCTGGCCGTGACGCTGCCGCCTGCATGGAAGCCCACGAGCCCCCCGGCGCGCACGTTCGCGGTGGAGACGGAGGCGGAGACCGCGCCGCCGCGCACGTGGACGGCGACCACGGCTCCCCGGTTGACCGCGGCCAGGCCGCCGGCGTTGATCGTGCCCGCCGTGCCGCTGGTGGACGACACGGCGACGTCCAGCAGGCCCAGGTTCGACACGCGGCTGCCCGTTCCAAGCGCCGCGAACAGCCCGCGGTCGCCGGCGCCGCTCGTGGTCAGGTTGGAAATCGCGCGGTTGTTGCCGTGGAAGGCCGCCGTGTAGCTGCCGCCGATAGGCGCCCAGTTGGCGTGGGAGTTCGGGTCGTCCGCGTCCACGTCGCCGTCGCTGTCCGTGTCGAAGTCGAGGGCCGCCATGAGCTCGTAGCCGGCGCAGTCGCCTTCCTGGTCCACGTCCGGGCCGTCCAGGCAGCCCATGTCCTCAGCCATGATCGAACCGGCGAAGGCGGCGCGGTAGCTCGCCTCGTTGGCGCTCGAATCGACGTCGCCGTCGCCGTCGAGGTCCCAGCGCACCGCGTTCAGCTTGGCGAGCGAATCGATCTCGATCAGGAAGTCGTCGTCGGCGTCGTAGTCCGTGCCGCGCATCTCGTCGTCGCGCGCCGTGGCGCGGACGGTCGTCGTCTCGCCGGAATACTGGGCGCCGGTCGCCGCGTTCGAGATCGTCGTCCACTCGCCGACCGCGTCCGCGTCGTGCTCGGCGAACACTCGCACCGTCTGCGCCGTGGCCCAGTCCGTCGCCGTGAAGGTCAGGTTCGCCGCGCTGCCGAAGGTTCCCCCGGACGCGCCCGCCGCGACGTCGATGGCGCCGTTGCCGCTCGCCACCGCCACCGTCACGTTGCCGGCCGCCGGCAGCGTCGACAGGCGCACCCGGTACGTCCGCGTCTGCCCTTCGCGCAGCGCGAGCGGCGTCGTCTGGTCGCCCGAGGTGTTCGGGTCCGTGTCCACGAGCACGCCCACGTCGTCGTCCGCCACCGTCGCCGTCAGCCGCGCCGCGACGCCGTTGTAGCCGCCGCCCTGCGCGGCGTGGTCGATGGCGATCTCCTCGCTGGTCGGGTCGTCGTCCTGCACGGCCGCCAGGGTCACCGTCTGCGCCGTGTCCCAGTTCGTCGTCGCGAACGTCAGCGTGCTCTGCAGCCCGGTCGCCGGGGCGGTGTCCACCGTCACCGCGGCCGTGTCGGCGCTGGCGACCGTCACCGTCACGGTTCCGGTCGGCTCCGCCGCGAGCTTCACCGAGTAGGTCCGCGAGTTGTCGGCGTGCATCGCGTCCTCTTGCAGCGCCACCGGGCCGGCGTCCACCACGTTCGCCGTGCTCGGATCGGCGTCGATGACGATCCGCGCCGTCTCGTCGTCTTCCACCGTCACGCTCACGCTCGCCGCCGTCGCGCCGCCGTAGTTCGCCACCGCGTGGGAGATCGTGACGGACTCGTCCACTGCGTCGTCGTCGTCCGCCGGCGCCACGGTCACCGTCTGCGCCGTGTTCCAGTTCATCGGCGTGAACGTCAGCGCCCGGGTCAGCGGCGTGGCGTCGGTGTCGATCGTCGCCGCCGCGTCGTTGCTGGTCGCCGTCACCACGACGTTGCCGGTCGGCTGGCCGCCGAGGCGCACCGTGTAGGTTCCGCTGCTGCCGCCTTCCGTCACCGTCAGGCTCGTCGGGCTCACCGCCACCGACGGCGTGGGCACGATGTTCACCGTGCCGGTGGTCAGCGCGCCGGCCAGCGTGTGCGCCGAATCCGCCACCGTCACGGCGAAGGTGCGCACCGTGTCGAAGTTGCCGCCGGAGTAGCCCAGCGTCAGCGTCGCCGACGTGTCGCCGGCGTTCACCGTCGCCAGCGCGGACACGGACAGCCCCGGCAAGGCAGGGTTCGTCGTCAGCGAGAAGTTCCCCGTGCCCGCGCCGACCTCGAACGCCGCGTTGGTCAGCGCCACCGTCACCATCGCGCCGTTCAGCGTCGCCTCCGCCAGCGCCGCCGGCGAGGAGATCGCCGCCGAGGGCGTGACCACCTCCACCGTGAACGTCAGCGTGTCCTCGTCGGTGGAGCCCGTCGTCATGTCCGAGTCCGAGACGGTGATGGTCACGGTGACCGCCGCGGTGTCCGCGGTCGGCGTGCCGCACACCGTGCGGGCGGTCGCGCAGGTCGGCGTGCCCAGCGACAGGCCCGCCGGCAGCCCGTTCTGCGCATAGACCAGCGCGCCGTTGCCGCCGCTCGCCGCCGGCACCTGGAACGACTGGATCGCCCGCCCGTTCTGGAAGGTCTTGTTCGACACCGTCCGGTCGCCGAAGTCCGGCACCGGCGGCTGCGCGGCCAGCTGCGGCGCCGCAGCCAGGCCGCGGTACTTGAGTATCGGGTGTTGGTTCGGCAGCCCGAACTCCCACGGGTCGCCGTCCTCCTCCTCGCCGTACACGCCGTCGCCGTCCACGTCCTGCTCGTCCCACGTCGAGTAGAGGTCGTCGTCGCCCGTGCCGTAGGCGGTCGGCGTCTGCAGATCCAGCGTCGACTTGCCTTCCGGCGACGCCGGCGGATCGTCCACGTCGTCGGCGATGCGGCTCAGATCGGCGTCCCAGTAGCTGCCGATCGCCGCGCCAGCGCCGGTCGCGAGGCCGGCCTTCGTCGCGCAGGCGCCCGTCACCTCCCCGGTCGAGTAGCTGGTGTCGATCAGCAGCGAATTGACGCCGGCGAGGCCTGCGCCGCTGCCGGTCGCGTCCTCGCATTCCACCGCCGCCGTCGAGTAGCTCGCCGCGATAAAGCTGCGGTTTTCGCCGACGAGGCCGCCGACGTCGTCGTCGCCGACCACCGCGCCCGACGACCACACCGCGCCGATCCGCCCGCGCGACTCGCCGGCCAGAACGCCCACGTTGTCCTGCCCGGCGCGCACCAGTGCGTCCGGCAGCCCCAGCGCGCGGACCTTCGCGTTCGCCGACAGGCCCGCGAACAGCCCGGAGTTGTCGCGGGCGCGGTTCACGAACAGGTTGTCGATGATCTTGCCGTTGCCGTCGAACGTCGCGTTGAAGTGCGTCGAGACGCCCACCGCGGTGGCCGCGCCGATGGGCTCCCAGCCGGCGCCGGCGTTGTCGTAGGCGTCGTTGGAATCGCCCGTCACCGTGCCGCCGCTCTCCGTCCAGGTGGCGCCGCTGCCGTCGGTGTCGAAGTCGAGATCGTTCAGCAGTTCGTAGCCCGCGCAGTCGTTGTCGTCCGCGTCGTCCTCGGTCGTCGGGCACAAGCCCACGCCGCTCGCTCTGAAAATGCCGTTGAAGAACGCGCTCGACCCGTAGTAGCTCGACTCGTTGCCCGTGGACGGGGCGCCGTCGCCGTCGAGGTCCCAGCGCACCGCGTGCAGCTGCCCCAGCGTCGAAATGTCGATCAGCCCGTCGCCGTCGGCGTCGTAGTCGTTGCGCTGCGCCGCCACGTCCATGCCGCCGTATTTCAGCGCCGGGTGGTTGTAAGCCGTGCCGAAATCCCACGGATCCTCGTCCGCCGTGCCGTTGCCGTTCACGTCCAGATCGTCCCAGGCCGCGTACAGCATGCCCGTCGCCGAGGTCGGCCCCTGCAGGGCGCTGGTGGTCTGGGCCGCCGACCCCGCCGTGAGCCCCGTGGTGCCGGAGTCGTAGTACACGTTGTGGTAGTTCTCGCCGCTGCCGTCGTCCGCGGCGGTCACACCGCTCACGCCGCTGCCCGCAACCGTGCCGGCGAAGTACGACGCCCTCACCGTGGTGGGCCCAGTGTTGGCGCCGATCAACCCGCCGGCGCGCACGCTGCCGCTGCCGCCCTCGTCGACCAGTCCCGTCGCGTAGCAGGCCACCACCGTCGCCCCGTTGTGGATCAATGCGGCCAGCCCGCCGGCGTAGGAGGCGGAGTTGCCCGCGCCGGTGACGCTCGCGGTGGAGTAGCTGGCCGCCAGCCGGGAGCCGGAACCGGTCACCCTGCCCACCAGCCCGCCCGCGCGGGCGAGGCCGGTCGAACCGACATGCACGCGCCCCGAGGCCCAGGACGCGATCACCGTCCCGTTGACCACCACCGCCAGCGGCGCGATATCGGTGCTGCTGCCGCCGACGCCGCTCACGTCGACGTCCGCCAGCCCCAGGCCGCGGACGGCGCCGCTCACGGTGTTGAACAGTCCCGCGCTGCCCGCCGCGTCGACGATGGTCAGGTTGGAGATCACATGGTTGTTGCCGTCGAAGGTGGCCGAGTAGGTGCCGCCGATGGGCGCCCAGCTGGGGTAGTCGTCGTCCGCGTCCACGTCGCCGTCGTCGTCCGTGTCGAAGTCCAGGGCCGCCGCCAGCTCGTAGCCGGCGCAGTCGCCTTCCTGGTCCGCGTCCGGGCCGTCCAGGCAGCCCATGTCCTCCGCCATGACCGAACCGGCGAAGGCGGCGCGGTAGCTCGTCTCGTTGCCGCTCGCGTCCACGTCGCCGTCGCCGTCGAGGTCCCAGCGCACCGCGTTCAGCTTGGCGAGCGAGTCGATCTCGATCCGGAAGTCGTCGTCGGCGTCGTAGTCCGTGCCGCCCATCTCGTCGTCCTGCGCCGTGACGCGGACGTCCGTCGTCTCGCCGCTGTACTGGCCGCCGGTCGCCGTGTTCGAGATGTCCTCCCATTCCCCCACGGCGTCCACGTCGTGCTCGGCGAACACCCGCACCGTCTGCGCCGTGGCCCAGTCCGTCGCCGTGAACGTCAAGCTCGCCGTGCTGCCGAAGGTTCCCCCGGACGCGCCCGCCGCCACGTCGATGGCGCCGTTGCCGCTCGTCGCCTCCACCGTCACGTTCCCGCCCGCCGGCTGCGTCGAGAGGCGCACCGTGTACGTCCCCGTCTGCCCTTCGCGCAGCGCGATCGGCGTCGTCTGGTCGCCGGCGCGGCCCGGGGCCGTGTCCACGATCACGCCCACGTCGTCGTCCGCCACCGTCGCCGTCAACCGCCCCGTGACGCCGTTGTAGCCGCCGTTCGCCGCGGCGTGGTCGATCGCCGTCTCCTCGTTGTTCGGATCGGCGTCCTCCACCGCGGCCAGCGTGACCGTCTGCGCCGTGTCCCAGTTCGTCGTCGTGAACGACAGCGTGCTCTGCAGCCCGGTCGCCGCGTCCGTGTCCACGGTCACGGCGGCCGTGTCGGTGCTGGTGACCGTCACCGTCACCGTCGCCGTCGGCTCCGCCGCCAGCTTCACCGAGTAGGTCCGCGAGTTGTCAGCGTGCATCGCGTCCTCGCGCAGCGCCACCGGGCCGGCGTCCACCACGGTCGCCGTGCTCGGGTCGGCGTCGATCACGATGCCGTTCGTCTCGTCGTCGTCCACCGTCACGGTCACGCTCGCCGCCGTCGCGCCGCCGTAGTTCGCCACCGCGTGGGCGATCGTGACGGATTCGTCTGCGGCGTCGTCGTCGTCCTGCGGCGCCGCCGTCACCGTCTGCGCCGTGTCCCAGTTCATGGGCGTGAACGTGAGCGTCCGCGCCAGCGGCGAGGCGTCGGTGTCGACATGCACGGCGGCGTCGCCGCTGGTCGCCGTCACGGTGGCGTTGCCGGTCGGCTGGCCGCCGAGCGACACCGTGTAGGTTCCGCTGCTGCTCCCCTCGGTCAGCGACAGGCTGGTCGGGTTCACCGCCACCGACGGCGTGGGCACGATGTTCACCGTCGCCGTCGTCAGCGCTCCGACCAGCGTGTGCGCCGCATCGGCCACCGTGACCGACAGCGCGCGCACCGTGTCGAAGTTGCCGCCGGAGTAGCCCAGCGTGAGCGTCGCCGACGTGTCGCCGGCGTTCACCGTCGCCACCGAGGCGACCGACAGACCAGGCAGCGTAGGGTTGGTCGCCAGCGTGAAGCTGCTCGACGTCACGCCGGCCTCGAAGGCGGCGTTGGTCAGTTCCACCGTCACCGTGGCGTTGCTCAAGGTCGCCTCCGCCAGCGCCGCCGGCGAGGAGATCGCGGCCGAGGGCGTGACCACCTCCACCGTGAACGTCAGCGCGTCCTCGTCGCCCGAACCCATCGTCGAGTCGGAGTCCGAGACGGTGATCGTCACCGTGACCGCCGCGGTGTCGGCGGTCGGCGTGCCGCACACCGTGCGGGCGGTTGCGCAGATCGGCGTTCCCAGAGACAGGCCCGCCGGCAGCCCGCTCTCCGCGTAGACCAGCGCGCCGTTGCCGGCGCCCGCCGCCGGAATCTGGAACGCCTGGATGGCCTGGCCATTCTGGAACGTCTTGTTCGACACCGTCGCCGTCCCGAAGTCCGGCGCCGAGTCCGGCTGCGCGTCCAGCTGCGGCGCCGCCGCCAGGCCGCGGTACTTCAGGATCGGGTGCTGGTTCGACAGCCCGAAGTCCCACGGGTCGGCGTCGTCGCCGTCGCCGGTCGCGCCGTCGCCGTCCACGTCCTGGTCGTCCCACGCCGCGTAGATGGCCTCGCCAGGAGAGCCGACGACCGTGTCGTAGTCCGTCGGCGCCTGCAGCACCGCCGTCGTCCTGCCCTCAGGCGGCTGCGGCGGGTTCTCCGTGTCGTCCGCGATGTCGGTCTGGGTCGTGTCCCAGTAGCTCGCCGCCACCGTGCCCTCGTTGTACGCGAAGGCGCGCCGGAGGCCGCAGGGGCCCGTCACCGTCCCGGTCGAGTAGCTCGCCGCGATGGTGGAGGTCGCGCCGTTGGCGCCGACCAGCCCGCCGGCGGCGCGGTAGGCGCCGGCCTGCGTGCAGACCACGGTCGCCGTCGAGTAGCTCGCCACCACCGTCGACGTCGCCTGCGCCGCCCCCACCAAGCCGCCGACGTTGCCTCTCGCCGTCACCGAACCGGACGACCACACCGCCGCGACGCGCCCGCGGTTCGCCCCGGCCAGCATCCCCACCGTGCCCTGCCCGTCGCCCACGTAGGCGTCCGGCAGACCCAGCGACGTCACCACCGCGGCGTCCGACAGCGCCGCGAACAGCCCCGAGTAGTTGCGGCTGCGCTTCACGAATAGGTTGTCGATGACGTGCCCGTTGCCGTCGAAGCGGGCGCGGTAGTGCGTCGCGGCGCCCGGCGTTTCGTTCGGGCCGATGGGAACCCAGCCGTCGTCCGCGTTGTAGTAGGCGTCGTCGGAGTCGCCGACGCCGTTCGCGTGCGTGCTGTCGTCGCCGTCGGTGTCGAAGTCCAGATCGTTCAGCAGCTCGTAGCCCAGGCAGTCGTTGTCGTCCGCGTCGTCCTCGGTCGGCGCGCAGAAGCCCACGCCGCTCGGGTTGAACACGGGGTTGAAGAACGCGCCGAAGTACGCCGCCACGTTGTCCGCAGTCGGCGCCCCGTCGCCGTCCAGATCCCAGCGCACGGCGTTCAGCTGCGCCAACGTGGAAATCTCCACCAGCCGGTCGCCGTCGGCGTCGTAGTCGGTGCGCTGGTCGGCCGGGTCCAGTCCGCCCCATTTGAGCACCGGGTGGTTCAGCGCGGTGCCGAAGTCCCACGGGTCCGCGTCCACGGCGCCGTCGCCGTCCACGTCCTGGTCGTTCCAGAGGCGGTAGACGTCGCTGGCGCTCCCGCCGTACTCCGTCGGCGTCCACATGGCGCTCGTCGACAGGCCCTCCGGCGAGGCCATGTCGTTGTCGTCCGCGATGCCGGTCAGGCCCGCGTCCCAGTAGCTCGCCGTTACCGTGCCGCTGCTGGTGGACACCAAGCCGCCCTTCACGCCCGTCGGGCAGTCGCCGGTGATCGCGCCCGCCGCGTAGCTCGTCGTAATCGTGCCGTCGTTGCGGGCCGCGAGCCCGCCGGCGCGCGCCCAGTTCGCGCTGGCCGTGCATTCCACCGCCACCGTCGAGTACGACGCCACGATTGCCGCCGACGCCGACTGCATCTCGGCCACCAGGCCGCCCACCCCGCCGGCGCCCGACACCCGGCCAGACGCGTACACCGCTTGGACCTTGCCGTTCATCGTGCCCGCCAGTGCGGCCAGCCGGACGCCGGGGCCCGTCACCCGGACGTCCAGCAGGCCCAGCGCGCGGATCGTCGACGCCGTCGTCGTCGTCCCGAACAGGCCGCGGTCGTTGCCGGCGCCGGTCACTGTCAGGTTGGAGATCGTGTGCCCTCGGCCGTTGAACATCGTCGCCCAGCCGACCACCGGCGTCCAGTTGGCGAAGGCGTCGTCGGCGTCCACCTTGCCGTCCTCGTTGGTGTCGAAGTCCAGGTCCGCGGTCAGCTCGTAGCCGACGCAGTCGCCGTCCGTGTCCCCGTCCGTGCCAGAGTCCGGGCAGCCCATGTGCTCGACCGCCACTGCTCCGGAGAAGGCCGCGGCGTAGCTCGTCTCGTTGCCGGAGGAGGCGGCGCCGTCGCCGTCGAGGTCCCAGCGCAGCGCGTTCAGCTTGGCCAGCGAATCGATGTCGATCAGACCGTCGTTGTCGGCGTCGTGGTCCGTGCCAGTCGCCTCGTCGTCGTCCACGCCGACCTGGACGGACGCGGAGGCGCCGGTGTAAGGGCCGCCGTTGGCCGTGTTCGTGATCGTCGCGGCCTCGTCCACGGCATCCGCGTCGCCGGCCGCCGTCACGGTCACCGACTGCGCCGTGTTCCAGTTCTGCGTTGTGAATGTCAGCGAGCTCGTGCCCGCCGTCACGGTCGCGTTGTCGCTCGACACCGCCACCGTCACGTTCGCCGAGGGCGCCTGTTCCAGCCGCACGGCATAGGCGCCGGTGCCTCCTTCGGCGATTGCCAGCCGCGCCGGCGTCGCCAGCACCCTTGGCCGGCGCAGCGCAATCGTGAACGTCAAGGTGGCCCGATCGCTGGTCATGACGTTGGCGTCGGCATCCGCCACCGTCACCGTCACGGTCGCCGTCGTCGGCGCGGTGGCGGTGGGCGTGCCGCACACCGTGCGCGCGGCCATGCAGTCGCCCGTGCCGTCTTCGTCGAAGGACAAGCCCGCCGGAAGGCCGGCCACCGTGTAGTCGTAGGTGCCGTTGCCGCCGGTGGGCGGCGGGATCTGGAACGGCTGGATCGCCGCGCCCAGCACGTAGGTCTTGTTGGCCACCCAGATGCCGCCGTAGCTCGGCGCCGTGTCCGTCTGTCCGGACAGCTGCGCCGTGAACTGCGTGGCGGCGGCGTGGCCGCCCCACTTCAGCGCCGGGTACTGGTTGGCCTGGCCGAAGTGCCAGGCGTCGTCGTCCGCGTCGACGCGGCCGTCGCCATCCACGTCGTAGTCGTCCCATTGCGCGTAGATGCCCGTCGCCGCGGTAGGCGCTTGCAGTTCGGCGGTGGTCAGGCCGTCCGAGTCGGGCGAACCGCTGCTGCTCGTCTTGGTGGTGGTCTGTCGGTCCCAATAGGAATCGCCGACGGCGATGCTGCTGCCGCCTGCAAACAAGGCACCGGTCGTGAACGGTTCGCCCGCCCTGTAGCCGGTTTGCGGACCTAGGGCCCCGTTTACGTAGCTGTTGTATGCCCGACAGCCGTAGCCGTAGCCGAGACTGTCTTGCTTCGTGCGGGAGCCTGTTCCAACGCCTCCAACCAAGCCACCTAGATTGAGAGCCTGCATTATCGAGACATTGGAATAGGACGTGTGGATGGTGCTGCCCGCGCAATACCCCACCAAGCCACCCGCTGTTTCATTAGCGCCAGTGTTCCAAATGCTCATGGCGCCCTCGGCGTAGACGCCTGCCACGGTGCTCCCCTCGGCGACTCCCGCGAGCGCGCCAATGGCGCCGGTCGGGCTGTTGAGTCGCGAGCCGTCGCCGAAGTCGACCCCGAGCACCGCGACGGATTCGACTCGCGCGTTCCTGATTATTCCGAAGAGCGCCTCGGAGGACTCTATGTCGTGTCTATGGTGCTGGTACATGTTCGACACGGAATAGCCGTTGCCTCGGAACGTCGCCGTGAACGGCGTGGCCGACTTCTTGCGCTGTTGGCCGATGGGATCCCAGCCCTGGCCGCCGTTCCAGTAGGCGTCTTGGGAGTCGGCGCTGCCGTCGCCGTCGGTGTCGAGGTCGATGTTCGCCGTCAGCTCGTAGCCCTTGCAGCCGTCCGGCGTCTGGTTGCTGTCGCCGCCGTCCGGGCAGCCCATGCCGGTGGCGGCGCTGGGGAAGGCGGTGGCGTAGCCGGCGTTCAGCGACGAGCCGTTGCCGTCCAGGTCCCAGCGCATGGCGTTCAGCTGGGCGTGGCCGCTGATCTCGATGAGCCCGTCGTCGTCGGCGTCGTAGTCGGTGCCGGTCTGCTCGTCGTCGGCGACCGTCACGCGCACGGTGCGCGAGGCGACGGGGCTGTCCGCGTAGCCGCCGCCGGCGGCGACGTTGGCGACCAGCGCCAGCTCGTCGTGGGCGTCCGCGTTGTCGTCCACCGGCGTGACCGTGACGGTCTGCGCGGTGTTCCAGTTCTGCGTGGTGAACGTGAGCGTGCCCGGGCTGCGGGCAACCGCTGCGTTGTCGCTGGTCACGGTGACGGTGACGTTGCCGGTGGGCGGGCTCTCCAAGACGACCGTGTAGGCGCCGGCGCTGCCGCCTTCGGTAAGCGCGACGGTCTTCTTCGAGACGTTGACCCAGCGCGCCGGGAAGACGGCCTGGGCGAGGGTGGTCAGCGCGGCCGGGCGCCCGGTGGCGGCCGCGGCGACGGTGACGGCGATGGCGGCGGCGGCGTCGAAGTCCGAGCCGTCGTAGTGCAGTCGCAGGGTGGCCACCGTTCGACCGGTGTTGAAGCTCACTTTGTCGACGGAGAGGCCGGGGACGGTGGTGGCGAGCGTGAAGTGGGAGACGTCGGCCCCGGCTGCGTAGGCTGGGGCGAAGGTCACGGAGACCGTCGCCCGGCGCAGGTTGCCTTGATTCAAGGTGGCGGGACTGCTGCCGCTCAGCGTTGCCACGGCCGTGCCGCCATCCACCTTGTGGCTTGCGGCGTTCGCGATCGCCGCGCTGCCGAGGCCGAGCGTCGCGTTCGTGGCGCCGCCGGCGACCCTGATCGTGCCGCCGTTCAGCGCCAGCGCGCTCGCGCCGACGCTGATGCCGTTCGTGTCGGCGTCCGCCACTTGCACGGCGTAGCGGAACCAGAGATCGCTGGTGCCCGTGCCGCTGTCGTAGCTGGCCTGGCGGGTGGTCGAGCCAATGGTCAGCGCGAGTTGCGGCGCGCCGGTCAAGTCCACGAGTCGGTCGAAGGAGATGCGCACCCAGATCGTCTCCGCCAGCCCGTAGGTGTCGCCGCGCGCCGGGCTGCTTTCGATCGACGCGGCGCTTACGGTGGGTGCGCCCTGCAAAGCGCCGTTCACTTGGTGGCTGGTCGAGTTCATGATGGCGTGGGTGCCGAGGCCGAGCGTGGCGTTGGTGGTGCCGCCGCGAATTCTGATCGTGCCGCCGTTCAGCGTCAGCGCGGTGGCGGCGATGGTGATGCCGTCCGCGTCGACGTCCGACGACTGCACGGCATAGCGGAACCAGAGATAGCCGATGCCGTCGCCGCTGACGTAGCTCGCTTGCCGGGTCGCTGCGCCGATGGTCAGCGCCAGCTGCGGCGCGCCGGTTAAGTCCACCGCCCGGTCGAAGACGATTCCAACCCAAATGACCTCCGCCAACTGGTACGCGCTGCCGCTTGCCGGGGTGCTGGAAATCAACACCTGGCTCACCGCCGGCGCGGTCGTCAAGCTGCCGTTCACCTGGTAGGTGTTGGCGTTCGCAAGCGCGTGGCGGCCGAGATCCAGCGTCGCGTTCGTCGCGCCGCCGGCGGCCTTGATCGTGCCGCCGTTCAACGTCAGGGCGCTCGCGCCAACCGCGAAGCCGTCCGTGTCGCTGTCCGCCGACTGCACGAAGTAGACGAACCAGAGAGAGGCTCCAGTCCGCCGGCTGAAGCTCGCCTGGCGGGTCGCCGTGCCGATGGTGAGCGCCAGCTGCGGCGCGCCGATGACGTCCACCGCCTGGTCGAAGGTGACGCGCACCGTGATCGCCTCGGCCAACTGGTAGACGCCGCTGCTCGCGGCCGGCGCACCGTGCAGGCCCACGCTGCTCACGACCGGCTGGCCCCAGCCGCTGACCGCCGTGAAGGTGGCAAGCAAGCAGGCGGCGACGGCGGCTTGTCTGGGACTGAACTTCAACTTCGGGTTCTACTTAATGGGCTATGGGAGCGTGCGCATCTTACGCACATCATGTCTCGAAAAACGCACTGTATTGGGGCAACTGATGCGCTCGGTGGGGGCGGAAGCCAAGGAGAGGGCGATATCCTACGGCCCATTGCGGCAAACACGCGCGTGCCATTGCGACATCGCCTGTTTCTTGGCCGATTCTGACGGTCTAGGATGCGCTTGTGTCGTCGAGATCATGTGCGCGGCGCCACCGAAGCAAGCAAGAGCAAGAAGGAGGTTGCCGTGAGTCCTGAAATTTGGTCGATCCTGACGACGGGGATCGTGATTCTGATCGCAATCGCCACGTCGAACCGCTCGTTGCGCCGGGAGACGAGCGAACGGATCGATGGGTTGCGACGTGAGCTGGGCGCGCGCATCAACGGACTGAGCGGGCGCGTCGACGGACTGAGCGGGCGTGTCGACGGACTGAACGGGCGCGTCGACGGGCTGGGCCAGCAGGTCGATGGGTTGCGGCGGGAGATGAACGAGTACCTTGGCGACGTGCGAGAGCGGCTTGGCCGGGTCGAGGGTCTGCTCGAGGGCCTTGGGTTCGCGCGCAACCGCTTGCATGGGAAAGAGCGCGCCGGCAAGGGGCCGTCCGCTTCGCCCGCTTCTTGAACTCCGCCGTGGAATGGCGCATCTTTCGCGCCTTCCCACGCCTCCCGCAAGGCTACGAACACGCTTGAGGCAACAACCAACACTGAGGGCAAGGCCGCGTTGATGCACGAAATCGGGGCAACCCCAGTCTGTCGTCACGGCACGGCGGGGCCGAGTCGATTGCGGTACGCCCTGCTCGGCTTCGGCCTGCTCCTCGCTGTTGCGGCGTCGCCCGTCCAGGCCGCTGCGAACGCGCTAGCGGCGCAGCCGCCGTTGCCGTCGGCGCCGCAGCCGCCGGCGGTGCTGCCGGCGCTGGGGGAAGACGCGACCGTGCGCGCGGCAACGGCGGCGTACACCCACACGCCGCCGACCAACCACCCGCGGCGCGTCGTGACGAACTACCGGGCCGAAACGCTGGAGCCGGCAACGGCCCCGCGAACGGCCAGCTCTTGGAGGACCTTCGAGTTCAACTCCCAAGGCGGCCTGGCGAAGATGCGCGCCCACACGGGCTATGCGGTGCGCAGCACCGGCAAGCCAGGCGGCGGAGGCATCACCATCGCCATCGTCGAAAACGCACGGGTCGTCTCCGACAACGACGAAATCCCCGGCCATCCGGACCTGCGGGACGTGCGGGCGGTGAACGTCTCCGGGCGCGGCCTCGTCGACGCCCACCCGACGCGCGTGGCCGGCGCCGCCGTCGCAAGGCGCAATGGATTCGGGCCGCACGGGGTCGCCTACAACGCGAACCTCGTCACCGTCGCCTTCACCGACGACCAGGAGGACGACATGGAGGCGGTCCTCGCCTCGGTGGCCGGCCTGACCGGGCGCTACGGGCCCGACGCCGCCAACATGTGGGACGCGAACCCCGCAGCGAGCGCCCACATCGCGAGTTTCAGCTTCGCTCTAACGGGCCCGACAAACAACCCGACGCCGACCTTGAACGGCATGAAGCTCTTGGCCCGCGAGGGCCGGATCATGGCCGCCGCCCTCGGCAACAGCGGCGGAGCGGAGCCGGCCGCCCTTCCGGCGACGGCGGTGGCGAACGAGGGCATCGCCGGTCATGCCATCGCGGTCGGCGCGCTGAGCGCGCTCAGGGAGGACAACGATGCCAGTTTCAGCAACCGCTGCGGCGCCGTCAGGCGCTGGTGCATCTTCGCGCCGGGGGACCACATCTACACCACCGACGGCGAGTACTTCAGCACGACGCGCGGCTTCCACACGATCTCCGGCACGTCCTACGCCACCACGCACGTGGCGGGGGCCATGGCCGCGGTCTGGGCGGCGTTTCCGGACAAGACCGGCGCCGAGATCGTCCAGCGCATATTGGACACCGCCCGGCAGGTGGACATGGACAACGGCAACTACGACGCGACGACCGGCCTCTCGCCCCTCTACGGCCACGGCGCACTCGACCTCGGCGCGGCGCTGGACGCGAGCACCTTCTAGGGCGACAGACGCTTCAACTTCGATTCTTCCTGTCGGGGGCAAATGGCCGCGCCCAGCACGTTGCCATGTCGTTCGCAGACGGCAAGTGTGGCTGTACGGCCACACGGCCACCCCTGTGCCATCCGAAGGCAGATAATATGGAGGCTCCCGAAGGAGCCCCCTAGCTAGCCGCCCCATTGAACGCTAATCGGGACGACGACTCCACACTAAGCTGCTTTTGTGGGCCGCGTCAATGCAGTGTATTTGTCGTGCGCCGACGTCATCCGCTTCTTGAACTCCGCCGTGGAATCGCGCATCTTCGCGCCATTCCATGCCTCCGCAAGGCTTGGAACACACGTTGAAGCAACCACGCAAAAGGCGGGGCCGCGTCGATGGTCGGCAGTTTCACGAATCTGGGCCAGCTGTCCACACGGCATGGGGATGAATAGACAGTTCGCCGTGGTCGCTCTGGGCCTGCTCTCGGCCTTGGCGGGAACGTCGCCCGTTCTTGCCGATGCCCCAAGGAACGTGCCTTCGGCGCAGCCGCCGTCGTCGGCACCGCAGCCGCCGGCATTGCTGCCGGCGCTGGCGGAAGACGCCACGGTGCGCTCGGCCACGGCGGCGTATACGCACATGCCGCCGGCGGACCACCCGCGGCGCGTCGAGACCGTCTATCGAGCCGAAACGCTGGAGCCGGCCAGCCCGCGCACGGCCAGTTCCTGGGAGACGACCGAATACAACGCCCAAGCCGGCCTGGGGAGGGCCCGGGCCAACACGGGATACGCGGTGCGCAGCACCGGCAAGCCAGGCGGCGGGGGCATCACCATCGCCATCGTCGAAAACGACCGGGTCGTCGCCGACGACGCCGAATCCCCTGGCCATCCCGATCTGCGCGACGTGCGGGTGGTGGACATCTCCGGGCGAGGCCCCGTCAGCGCCCACGCAACGCGGGTGGCCGGCGTCGCCGCGGCCCGGCGCAATGGATACGGACTGCACGGGATCGCCTACAACGCGAACCTCGTCAGCGTCGCCTACAACGACGACGAGGAAGACGACATGGAAGCGATCCTCGCTTCGGTGGCCGGCCTGACGGGACGGTACGGGCCCGACGCCGCGAACATGTGGGACTCGAACCCCGCGGCGAGCGCCCACATCGTCAATCTCAGCTTCAGCCTGGTGAGCGCGCGCAACAACCCGACGCCGACGCGCAACGGCATGAAGCTCTTGGCGCGCGAGGACCGGATCATGGTCGCCGCTCTCGGCAACTCCAGCGGAGCGGAGCCGGCGGCCCTTCCCGCCACGGCGGTGGTCGACGCGGGCATCGCGGGCTGGGCCATCGCCGTCGGCATGCTGGAACAGACCCAGGACGTGGTGCGCAGCATCAGCAACCGCTGCGGCGCCGTCAGGCGCTGGTGCATCTTCGCGCCGGGGGACCGCATCTACACGACCGATGGAACGTACACCAGCACGGCGCGCGGCTTCCACACGATCACCGGCACGTCCTTCGCCACGGCGCATGTATCGGGGGCCATGGCCGCGGTCTGGGCGGCGTTCCCGGACAAGACCGGCAAGGAGATCGTGCAGCGCATATTGGACACCGCCCGGGAGGTGGATACCAACAACGGCAACTACGACGCGACGACCGGCCTCTCGCCCATCTACGGCCACGGCGCACTCGACCTCGGCGCGGCGCTGGACGCCTCCACCTTCTAGGCGTCCGATCGCAAATCCCGCGCCATGGCCACCGTCTACGTTCCTGCGGATTCGTCGGCGGTAGCCGTCGGCGCGGACGACGTCGCGGCGGCGTTCGCCCAGGCCGGCGCGACGGTCGTGCGAAACGGTTCCCGGGGCATGGCCTGGGCGGAGCCGCTGGTCGAAGTCGAGGCTGGCGGCAAGCGGCTGGCATTCCGCAATGCACGCACGGAGGACGCGCCGGCCATCCTCGGCAGCCTGCCGAGCGGCGATCATGCCAAGGCGCTCGGAGACGTCGCCGAAGTTTCCTACCTGCGCTCGCAGACCCGCGCCGTCTTCGATCGCGCCGGCACGGACGACCCGCTGGCGCTCGCGCCGGCCACCGTTCTCGACGGTTGCCTGGAACGCGATCCGGCGACGCTCATCGACGAGATCGAAACCGCCGGGCTGCGCGGGCGGGGGGGCGCCGGCTTTCCCGCCCACATCAAGTGGCGAACCGTCGCCGCGACCGAAGCGGAACGCAAGCACGTCGTCTGCAATGCCGACGAGGGGGATTCCGGCACCTTCTCCGACCGGCTGCTGATGGAAGGCGATCCCTACCGCCTGATCGAAGGCATGGCCATCGCCGGCCTTGCGGTGGGCGCGGCGCACGGCTACGTCTATCTGCGCTCGGAATATCCGCTCGCCGCCGACGTGCTGCAGAAGGCGCTGGACGGCGCATACGCAGCGGGTCTGCTCGGCGCGGACGTGCTCGGCAGCGGGCGCGCCTTCGACATCGAACTCTTCATCGGCGCCGGCGCCTACATCTGCGGCGAGGAGACGTCGCTGCTCGAGAGCCTGGAGGGCAAGCGCGGCGAGATCCGCGTCAAGCCGCCGGTGCCGGCGGTGAGCGGCTTGTTCGGCCAGCCCACTTTGGTCCACAACGTGATTTCCTTCGCGTCGGTGCCGGCCATCGTCGCCAACGGCGGCGACTGGTACGCGAGCCTGGGCGTAGGCCCTTCCACGGGCACGATGCCGTTCCAGCTGGCCGGCAACGTCAAGCGCGGCGGCTTGGTGGAGGTTCCGTTCGGCATCACCATCGACGAATTGGTAAACGGCTACGGCGAAGGCACGCGCAGCGGCGCGCCGATCCGCGCCGTGCAGATCGGCGGCCCGCTCGGCGCCTATCTGAGGCAGGACGAGTTCGACACGCCGCTTACCTACGAAGCGATGGCGGCGTTGGGCGCCGGCATCGGCCACGGCGGGCTGGTGCTCTACGACGACAGCGTCGACATGGCGGAACAGGCACGCTACGCCTTCGCGTTCTGCGAGGTCGAATCCTGCGGCAAATGCACGCCCTGCCGGCTCGGCTCCGTGCGCGGCAAGGAGACGATGGATGCGGTCCTCAAGGCGCGCGCCGAGGGCGGCGACACCGCCGACAAGCTGGCGCTCGTCGAAGAGCTGTGCGAGACGATGGAAGCGGCCAGCCTGTGCCAGATGGGCGGCATGACGCCGATTCCGGTGACGAGCGCCATGCGGCGCTTTCCCGAAGACTTCGCCGCCCCACCGCCCGCCTCCGGGACTCGGGACGAAGGAAGTGCGCTACAGTAGACAAATGGCGCATTCGGAGGAACGACAGTGGACGACGCCTGCCTGCGGCACCGGCTGACGGACGCCGAGCGGCGGCAGTTCGAGGAACAGGGCTTTCTCGTGGTGCCCAACGTGTTGCCGGCGGAGAAAGTCGCGCCCTTGGCGGAGGCCGCGCGGCGGATCGACGCGCAGTGGCGGCCGAAGCGGAATCTGCAGGCGCATCAACCGCTCAATCTGCTCGACGCCATCGGCAAGGACGACGCATTTCTGGAGCTGCTGGACTGGCCGGCGACGTTCATGAAGGTGGTGGACATTCTCGGCTGGCACATTCAGCTCTACCACTCGCATCTCATCGTCACGCCGCCGCTGCCGGACGACCATCTTCCAAGCCAGCCACGGCTCGGCTGGCATCAGGACAGCGGGCGGCTGAATCTCGAACTCGAAGGCGAACCGCGCCCGCGGGTCTCCTTGAAGATCGGCTTCTTCTTCTCCAGCACGCTGGCGACGGACCGCGGCAACTTCCACGTCGTGCCTGGGAGCCATCGGCGCAACCGCTTGGATCTGCCGCAGGACGCGAGCCTCGACCACCAAGAGGCCACGCCGGTGCAGGCGGACGCCGGCGACGCCGTGTTCTTCGACCGGCGGCTCTGGCATGCCGCTGGCCGCAACCACTCCGACGTGACGCGCATGGTGCTCTTTCTCGGCTACAGCTACCGCTGGCTGCGGCCCCGGGACGACATGACGGTGGAACACTATCTCGACGGCGCGGATCCGATCCGCAAGCAGCTTCTCGGCGCAAGCCCGAACGGCGGCTTCGGCTACACCTCGCCAGCGGACGACGACGTGCCGCTCAAGGGGTGGCTGGAAGAACGCCTCGGCGCGGACGCGATCGCGCCGTAGGCGAACGACACAGAGGTGATCGACCCGGCGCTTTGGAAGCCACGGCTGGTCGGGCTGTTGGCCAGCATCGGCGCGATCTGGGCCGTGTCGGTGCTTGCCTTCTACATTCCCCAGCTACGCTACCAGTTGGCGCTGTTGCCGCGCCGCCTGGACGGCCTCCCCGGCGTGCTCGGAATGTCTTTCGTCCACGACTCCTACGGCCACTTGCTGGCCAACACGATGCCGCTGCTGGTCTTCGGCGCGATGCTCGTGGCGCGCGGCGTGCCCTACTTCCTGGGCGTGGCATTCGCCGTGGCCTTGCTCGGCGGCACCGCCCTGTGGGCCTTCGGGCGCGACGCCGCCCACATCGGCGCCAGCGGCGTGGTGTTCGGCCTGTTCGGCTTTCTGGTGGTACGCGGCCTCTACGAGCGCCGCCTGACGTCGATTGCCATCACCGTCGTCGTCACCCTTAGCTACGGCGTGTCGATGCTCTTCGGCCTGGTGCCGATCAGCGGCCGGGTCTCCTGGGAAGGCCACCTCTTCGGCCTGCTCGCCGGCATCGTCGTCGCCCGCGCGGCCTACGCGCTGGATCGGCGCCAAGCCGACGCATAGCGACGTGAAAGACGCAGCCCTGTCGCTCGGCTCGGCGCGGGATGCGCCGCCCTACTTCGCCGGCCGGCACCGGGAACTCGAAGCGCTGCACGACCGGCTGCGGCACATCCACGAGACGCGGGATCCGCACGGGGGAATGGTGCTCGTCGACGGCGTCCAAGGCGTCGGCAAGACGCAGCTCCTGTCGCAGTTCGGTTCGGCAGCCGTGCAGGACGACCACCGAATCGCTGCACTGCGAGTGCCCGCCGCCGATTTGGCGAACCCGCTGGCGCTCTTCGCCAGCATCGTCCACGCCCTGGGCGGGGACGACCGCGCCGCCAAGCAGATCGCCGACGAGGCCGGCGGCTTGACGGGCGCGAAGATCGCCGGCGTCGGCGTCTCCGCGCAACGGGCCACCCCTTTGGGACTGTCGATCAACGCCATGCTCGTCCGCTCCAAGCGCGGCGCGCTGTGGCAGGGCAGAACCCTGGTCGTGGCCGTGGACGAAATCCAAGCGATCGGCGTGGACGAGCGCCGCACGCTCCTCGCCCTCCACGAGGGGATGCACGAGTGCCCGATCATGCTGGTCGGCGCCGGCTTGCAGCACGCCGCCATGCGCCTCGCCGCGACGATGCGCAAGGCGGACGGCACGTTGGACGAGAGCGGCATCTCGCGCTTTGCCGAGCGGCTGACGCTCGGCCCCTTGGACGAAACCGACGCCTCGACGGCGATTGTGCGCGGCCTGGAGGCGCTGGGAGTCGGCATCGACAAGGCCCGCGCAGGCCCGCTCGCCGCGGCGTCCATGGGCTTTCCGCAGCACATCCACGGCTACTTGCGCGGCGCGGTCGAGGCCGCAGCGCAGCACGGGAATCTCGACTCCGACGCGGCCATCGTCGACGCGCTCGCCTACGGCGACGCGCAGCGGACGCGCTACTACAACGAGCGGCTCGCCAGCATGGAGCGGCCAGCGCTGATGCTGACGTTGGCCAAGCACATGCACGAGCGCGGCGACAAGGTGCTGTTCTGGGACGACGCAGCCAGCGCGCTTGCGACGCCGGATGCGGACGACGTGCTGAACGACGCCATCGCCAAGGGCGTGCTGACTACCGACCAGTACCACCGGGTGTCCTTCGGCATCCCGTCGTTCCACGACCACATGGGTGCGGAGGCGACGCACAACCACCCGGGGCGCTGAGGCCGAGCCGGCGGCCTTGACCGCCGCCAAAGGACGCGCAACTTGCGCGGTCGAACGCGCTTCAACTCGGCCGGCGCCGCGCCGAAGACTGCGCCCGTGGGCGCGAGTGTGGTATAAGGCCGCGCCTTCGCCGCGGAGTGCCGCTCCAAGACGAGGGAAATAGACGCCGCGTTGATTTCAACGCCGCTGCGGGTGGCCACTTCGCGTGGCGGATTCAGCGGCGCGACGCCAAGCGGAAAGGCAACCCGAAGGAGCTTTCGACATGGCAACGCCCACCATGCGCGATCTGCTGGCGGCTGGGGTCCACTTCGGCCACCGCACGCGCTTTTGGAATCCGAAGATGGAAGAACACATCTTCGGGGCCCGCAACCAGATCCACATCATCAACCTCGACGCCACCGTGCAGGCGCTCGAAGCCGCCCTCGTCGAAGTGCGGCGTCTGGCGGCCAGGCGCAACAAGGTGCTCTTCGTCGGCACCAAGCGCGCCGCCTCCAAGGTGATCCGCGAACAGGCCGAGCGCGTCGGGATGCCGTACATCGACCAGCGCTGGCTCGGCGGCACGCTCACCAACTACAAGACCATCCGCCAGTCCATTCGCCGTCTGGCCGACCTGGAGACGCAGGCCGAAGACGGCACCTTCGATCTGCTCACCAAGAAGGAAGGCTTGCAGCGGCGGCGGATGATGGAGAAGCTGCAGCGCAGTCTCGGCGGCATCAAGGACATGGGCGGGCTGCCGGACGCGATGTTCGTCGTCGACGTCCACTACGAGCGCATCGCGGTGACCGAAGCCAACAAGCTGGGCATCCCGGTCATCGGCGTCGTGGATACCAACAGCGATCCGCACGGCGTGGACTTCGTGATCCCCGGCAACGACGACGCCATTCGCGCCGTGCAGCTGTTCGTGACGGCCATCGCCGACGCCATCGAGGAAGGCAAGGCGCAGAGCTCGGGCGATGTCGCCATCGAGGAGTTCGTCGATCTCGAAGACTCGGCGCCGGCCGCATCGGCAACGACGCCCGCCGCACCGGCGGCGACGCCCGCAGCACCGGCAACTTCCGCAGCGCCCGCGACGCCCGCAACTCCCGCGGCACCCGCAACTCCCGCAGCGCCCGCAACTCCCGCAGCACCCGCAACGACAGCGGCACCGACAACACCGACGGCATAGGACGGCTCAAGCGCCAGGCATCGAGGAACAGACGCATGAACGTGGCCATGATCAAGGAACTGCGCGAACGCACAGGCGTTGGTTTCGGAGACTGCAAGAAAGCGCTCGCGGAAGCGGATTGGGACATGGCCCGGGCCGTGGACATCGTGCGTCTGCAAAGCGGCGCCAAGGCCGAGAAGAAGGCCGACCGCACCGCCGCCGAGGGGCTGCTGGGCGTCAAGGTCGCCGGCCAACGCGGCGCCATCGTGGAAGTGAACATCGAGACTGATTTCGCGGCGCGCAATCCCAAGTTCGTCGCCTTCGTCGAGCGCGCCGTGGACGCCGTGCTCGAACGCGGCGCCGACGGTCTCGCGGAAGCGTTGGAAGGCGAGCGCCAAGCGCTGGTGCAGGAAGTGGGCGAGAACATCCGCGTGCGCCGGGCCGCCAGCTTGGACGCCCCCGGGGGCGGCATCGTCGCCAGCTACCTGCATCAGGACGCGAAGAAAGGCGCTCTGGTGGCGCTCTCCGCCGACGCGCCGGCCTTGGCGCGCGATCTGGCGATGCACGTCACGGCCATGCGCCCCTTGGTCGTGCGGCCCGAAGACATGCCGGCGGACGTCGTGGCCAAGGAGCGCAAGCTCTTCGAGGAGCAGACGGCCCAGGAGCAGGCCGAGGCCGCCAAGCCCAAGCCGCAGCACATCCTGGAACGGATCGTCGACGGGCGCGTGCGCAAGTTCCTCGCCGAATCCAGCCTGCTCGAACAGGATTTCGTGAAGGACGGCGACGTCAAGGTCGCCAAGCTGCTTTCGGACGCAAAGGCCGCCTGCGCCGGCTTCGAGCGCTTCGAGGTCGGCGAAGGCATCGACAAGGGCGAGGAGAACTTCGCCGAAGAGGTGCGCAAGCAGCTCGCCTGAAGGCCTCCAAGGCCGCGACACGTCGCGTCCAAAGGAGCCGTCGCTTCCCTCTGCTGCCCCGCCTGCACGCCAGCAAACAGGGAAGGCGTCGTTTAGGCAATAATGGCCGCACGAATCAGAGGGAACCTGGGAGGCCATGCCGTGAACCATTCCAAATGCGCTGCGCTCGGCGTCGCCGCGTTCGTCGCCGCCGCACTGTCGCTCGGCTGCCAGCCGCCGGAATCCACTGCGGTTCCTCCGCAGGAAGAGCAGGCCCCCGCCGAAGCCGCGCCCGTCGCCGAGATGGCCGTGGAAGCGGCCGCGGCGCCCCCCTTGCCCACGCACTGGACGATCGACGAGCCCATCGGCAACGGCGGCGGGCCGACGACCAACGCCGATCTGCTGGCTGGCCCGGCCGATCCCGAGAAGTGGCTGCTCTACGGCGGCGACTACGCCAATCTTCGCCACTCGCCCATCGACGACATCACGCCGGCCAACGTGGCCGACCTCGAGGTGGCCTGGGCGTTTCCCACCGGCACCACGGAGCAGTTCGAGGTGTCGCCGACGATCTACGACGGCATCATGTACGTCACCACCTCGTTCAACCGCCTGTTCGCACTGAACGCCGAGACCGGCGAGATCTACTGGCGCTACGACCATCCGCTGCCGGATCGCCAGGACATGAAGCTCTGCTGCGGCACGGTGAATCGGGGCGCCGCGCTGAGCGGCGATCTGGTGCTGATGGCGACTCTGGATGCCAAGATGGTGGCGTTCCACCGGCTCACCGGCGAGAAGCGGTGGGAAGTGACGTTGGCGGAACACGACGAGGGCTTCAGCGCCACCTCCATGCCCATGATCGTCAAGGACATGGCCGTCATCGGCATCGCCGGCGGGGAGTTCGGCGTGCGCGGCTTCTTCGACGCCTACGACGTGGCCACCGGCGAACTGCGCTGGCGCCACTACACCGTGCCCGTGGAAGGCGAGCCGGGCGTGGAGACGTGGGCGGGCGATTCGTGGAAGACGGGCGGCGCTCCGGCTTGGACCAGCGGCGCCTACGATCCCGAAGCCGACGTGCTTTATTGGACCACCGGCAACCCCTCTCCGGACTGGAACGGCGATCTGCGCGCCGGCGACAACCTCTACTCCAACAGCCTGCTGGCGGTAAATCCCGACACCGGCGAGCGCCTTTGGCACTTCCAGTTCACGCCCCACGACGTGTGGGACTACGACGGCAACACGCAGCTGTTCCTCGTCGACGTCGAGCGCGACGGGGCCGTCACCCCAGCCATCGTGCAAGCCAACCGCAACGGCTTCTTCTACATCCTCGATCGCGCCACCGGCGCTTTCATCGACGCCAGCATCTACGTGGAGGAACTCAACTGGGCAACGCTCGACGAGAACGGGCGGCCGGTGGTGGATCCGCGCGCCAATCCCACCGAGGAACCAAACTACCGCGTTTGCCCCAGCAACCTAGGCGGCATGAACGGCGCGTGGACGGGCGCTCTCAATCCAGACTTGAGCCTCGCCTACATTCCCGTGGTGGAATCGTGCCAGTACTACCAAAAGGGCATCACGGCGTTCGTGAAGGGCCAGCCGTTCATGGGCGGCACGCCCATTCCCATCGACGTGGAGGCAGGCAAGGCGCACGGCCATCTCTCCGCCATCGACGTCCACACCGGCGAAGTGCGCTGGCGCTACATGGACCGCGACCCGATGATGGGCGGCGTGCTGTCGCTGGCGAGCGGCGTCGTCTTCACCGGCAACCAGGAGGGCTTCGCCTTGGCGTTGGATGCGGCGAGCGGCGAATTGCTGTGGCGGTTCCGCATGGGCAGCGGCATGCGCAGCCAGCCGGTGGCCTACCGCGCCGGCGGCAAGACGTATGTCGCCATCGGCTCCGGCAACTACGCCACCTTCGTGGCCTTCGCCGGCGGCCGCACGGCGATTCCGGAAGGCGGCCACTTGTTCGTCTTCGCGCTGCCGGATTGAGCGCCCAGCGCTCAACCTGCGCGTCGATGAGGCGTCTGGCTCTGGCGGCCGCCTTGGCCGCCAGCGCCGCAGTTGCGGCAATTGCCGCGACACCTGCCGCGCAAGAGGCCCAGCTCTCCGTCTGCTTCGCGGAGAACGACCCGCCGCGGTCGCTCCGCGCCGGCGCCCAAGGCTTCGACGTGGACGTGGCGCGGCTGCTCGCTCGGCACTTGCAGCGGAACTTGCGCATCGTCTGGGTCGCGGAGCGCTATCAGACCGACATCGAATCCACCGACGTGGACTACCGGCCGATCCTGACCGGCCAGTGCGACGCGCAGCTCTCGGTGCCCGGCGCAGACGCGATCGCCCGCTTTCGCGGTCGATTGGTGCTGAGCGAGCCCTACTACGGCGCCGCCTTCGAGCTCCTGCCGGCCGGTTCCGCCTTCCGCTGGAAGGAACCCTACGCCGGCGTGGTGGCGGTGCGCGCCAATTCCGTGGCGCATGTCGCCGTAGACGCGCTTGGCGCGCGCTGGACCATGCAGGCGGAGACCGCTGGCATCCTCGCCGCGCTGCGCACCGGGGCGGCCACGTCTGCGCTTGTGTGGGGCCCCGACTTGGCGACGGTGGACATCGGCCGGAACGACGGTTTCGCGCCGCCGGCGGTGCTGCGTTGGAACCTGCATGCCACCGCCCGGCGGGACGATCCGCTGCTGGCGGCGTTGAACCGCGCCTTTGCCGATGAGGCCGTGCAAGCGGCCCTGCTGGCGCTCATGCGGCAGCACCGCTTCCCCGCCCACGCTCCCTTCGAGACCACGCACACGCGGGCGTCCATGCAAGCGCTGCTTGCGCCCTAGTGCGCCGTGCGTTCGAGCGTCGCGCTGCTGCTCGCCCTCTGCGCCGCTGCCTGTCAGCCGGAGAGCCCGGCGGACGCCTTTCGCGCCGACCAGCAGGCGCTGCAACGCGGCAAGTCGCTGTTCGTGGGCACCTGCGCCGGCTACTGCCACAGCCCGACGGTGGAGCGCGCCGCCCCCAACCTGTTCGACTGCACTTGGCAGAACGGCACGGGTGGCGACCAGGAACTCTTCGACATCATCGCCAGCGGCGTGCCGGACACGGCGATGATCGGCTTCAAGGGCAAGCTCCCCCAAGGCGACGACGACATCTGGCGCCTCGTGGCGTACATCTCGACCAATCGGGCGGATTGCGACGCATAGCTCGGGCACAGCGCCGACTTTCGCCGACGCGCGGCGAGGGTGTGTGGCAAATCGCAGGTCAGTGGCTATTCACTGGGATGGCCCGCCCTTCGGGAGCCGCTGCGCGGCCTCCAACTCCGCGATGCGCGCTTCGGCAGCCGAGCGAAGGGCAGCTTCCCGTTCCGCACGGGCGGCCTCCTGCTTGGCACGGGCCGCCTCCTGTTCGGCGCGGGCCGCTTCCTGCTTGGCGTGGGCTTCGGCGTTCTTGCGCTGCGCAGCTTCCTGCCTGGCCTGGGCTTGAGCGCGTTCGGTGGCTGCGTGGGCGCGTTCGGTGGCCGCGTGGGCGCGTTCAGTGGCCGCCCGGTGCCGTTCAATGGCCGCCAGGGCGCGTTTCTTGTCCGCCTCGACCTCGCTGCGATGTTGGATGTCCCGGCCCGTCGCGACGTCCCGGAAGCGGAGCAGCTTGCCATCCACGCGCACGTCCAAGCCCAGCACTTCGCTGCGGATCATCCGCTTGCCGTCCACGAGGCGCGACTTCAGCGGACGGTACTCGCCGTCCACCAGCTTCAGCCCCTGCAGCCGCGGCGTCCCGGGCGGGTAAACGTCGCCCTTGGGATCGAACAGCCAGTACTCCGGCACGCCCATCTCCGCGTACTTGCGCCGCTTGTCGTCCAGATCCTTCTTCTTCGTGCTCGGCGACGCCACCTCCAGAACCCAGTCCGGGGGCTTGCCCTCCTCCCACACGAAGTAGCTCGAGCGGTAGTGCATTCCCAGCCCGAGCGCCACCAGCACGTCCGGCGCAATGCGGTTCCTGTTGTTCCCCTTCTCCGGGTACACGAGGATGTCCGCCGCCACGAGCGCCTTCGGGTGGGCCGATTCGAGGTCGCCGTCGGCGTTCGTAATGGCTTTCCCCTGCCACATGTTGTCCGACATCGGCCTACCGTCCGAGCTCGGGTAGAACACGTCGTCCACGCGCACGGCGCCGACGTTCGAGGCGGCGGCAGCCGCGGCCGCGGTGACCGGCAGAGGCGCTCTCATGTGGCTGTTCTCCTTCTTCATGCGAGGGTTCCCCTCGCGCTCCCTGCTGAGGGCTCTTTACATGCGAGGGGTGCCCTCGCGCTCCCCGCTGAGGGCTCCTTGCTTGCGAGGGTTCCCCTCGCGCTCCCGGCTGAGGGCTCTCATGCGCGGGTTCCCCTCGCGTTCTCGTCGCTGGCGAAAGTAGCATGGTTCATCGCGGCCGAGGCCGCGCCCCGTTCTGTCCCCGCGCCGTTGGGCACGGTCTCGGCGGACAGTGTCGGGGCTTGAAATGCGCCCGTCTGTAGGACAATCGCCATGCGTCGTGTGCGAAATCGCGGCGATCGGATGCGCGAAAGACCTGCGGGAGCGACTGTCAGCGGCTATTCAGCGGGATGGCCCGCCCTTGAGCGCCGCAGTGCAGCCTCCAACTCCGCGATGCGAGCCTCGGCAGCCGAGCGAAGGGTAGCTTCCTGCTCGGCCCGGGCTTTTTCCTGCTCGGCGCGGACTTCGGCGGCCTTGCGCAGGGCTTCCCGCCTAGACCGGGCGCGTTCAGTGGCCGCCCTGTGCCGTTCGGCGTCCGCCAAGGCGCGTTCAGTGGCCGCTCGGTGCCGTTCAGTGGCCGCCCGGTGCCGTCTAGTGGCCGCCTGGTACCGTTCAATGGCCGCCTCGACCTCGCTGCGGCGGAGGACATCCCGGCCCGTCGCGACGTCCCGGAAGCGAAGCAGCTCGCCATCCACGCGGATATCCAGGCCCAGCACCTCGCTGCGGATCGTCCACTCGCCGTCCACCACCCGCGATTCCAACGGACGGTACTCGCCGTCCACCAGCTTCAGCCCCTGCAGCCGTGGGATCCCGGGCGGGTACAAGTCGCCCTTGGGATCGAACATCCAGTATTCCGGCACGCCCATCTCCGCGTAGTAGCGCCGCTTGTAGCCCCGGTCCTCCGCCTGCTTGCGGGGCGACGCCACCTCCAGAACCCAGTCCGGCGGCTTGCCCTCCTCCCAGACGAAGTAGCTCGATCGGTTGTGCGTTCCCAGTCCAAGCCCCACCAGCACGTCCGACGCGATGCGGTTCTTGTTGTTCCCCTCCTCCGGGTACACCAGGATGGCCCACGCCACCAGCGCCGTCGGGCGCACCGCTTCGAGATCGCCGGCGGCGCTCCTGAGGGCTGTCCCCTGCCACATGTCGTCCGCCATCGGCCTGCCGTCCGAGCTCGGATAGAACACGTCGTCCGCGCGGGTTGCGCCGACATTCGAGGCGGCGGCCGCGGCCGCGCTGACCGGCGGAGGCGCTCTCATGTGGCTGTTCTCCTTTTACAAGCGAGGGTGCCCCTCGCGCTCCCCGCTGAGGGCTCCCTTCATGCGAGGGTGCCCCTCGCGCTCTCGTCGGCGGTGAAAGTAGCATGGTTCATCGCGGCCGAGGCCGCGCCCGGTTCTGTCCCCGCGCCGGTGGGCACGGTCTTGGCGGACAGAGTCGAGGCTTGCGATGCGCCCGTGGGAAGGCTGTGAAGGCTGTTGAAACGGTGGCGGTTTGCGTTATGATCCTGCTCGGCTGGGCAATGGGATGAACGCGGATGTCTGCCGCCAGCGAAGACGAAGGGCAGCCGAGAGTGGCGCTCTCGTCGGTGATTGCGCGCAACGATGCCATCGTGTTCACGCGCTTGTACGACACCGTCGTGATGGTGGACGTCGACGAAGGCCAATACTACGAGCTCGATCCGGTCGCCTCGCGCGCTTGGACTCTGCTCGAGGAGCCCAGATCGGCCAGCAGCATCTGCGACGCCCTCGCCGGCGAATACGACGTGGATGCGGAGACTTGCGAGCGCGACACGTTGGAGTTTCTGCAGGCCGGCTTGGAACAGCGCATCTTCGCGTTGCCGTCGGCTTCCTGAATCTGGCGCGTCCGGACGCCTGCACTGGTTCAATCTTGGGATTATCTGATGCGTGATGAATTGACCCCCCCCCCCCCCCCCCCCCGAAGGCGAAGGGATTGAGAACGCCGAGGGCAGACGTGTCTCGGAAGGCGTAGCCGGCACCCGCAAGCTGCCTTGGTCCAAGCCGACCATCTGGGCCGGCAGGAATCTTCGAGCGACAGGATCGGGGCCGAATGGTGATACGCTATTGGAAACTCGGCGTATTACCTCATCGTGATGTCTTAAGCAGATGTTGGCTCGGGTTCGATGCACGAATACCGCGCCTACGGTCTGCATGTGCGCTCCGCCGTTGCGCTGCCGTTCCATCCCTTGCAGCCGAAGCCATCGTCCGCGCCAGACTTGACCGTTCGCCTCGGCGCCGTCCCGCGCACCCTCCCCGCCGGCGCTGGCCAAACGACCAAAGGCCCAATCTGGGAAGCCCGCCCGGGCGCCTTTCTCATCGAGCTCGAAGGCGTCGTCCGGTACCTGGCCACAGGCGGCAGGGACATTCTGGTCGATCCGCTCGGAGACGCCGGCGACGTGGCCTCCACTTTCGTCAGCGCCGCGCTTGCTCCCTGCCTGCAGCAAAGAGGCGTGGCGACGCTGCACGCGGCGGCCGTCGCACGGCAAGGCGGCGCGGTGCTGCTGCTTGGCCCGAGCGCCGTCGGCAAGTCGTCGCTGGCGGCGGCGTTGGTTCGACGCGGCCATGCGCTGCTGGCCGACGACATCACCGGCGTAGTGCTGGACGCCGGCGGCCAACCGCTGGCTCTGCCGGCTTTTCCGCGCCAAAAACTGTGGGCGCAGACGCTGGACAGGATGGGTTGGCGCGCACAGGCCGGCGCGAGAGTGCGCCAGGGCCTGGACAAGCACTGGACCGAGCCCGAGCGCTACTGTGCCGAGCCGCAGCCGGTGCTCGCCGCCGTCGCACTGGCCGAAGGCACCGCCGCGGAAATCGACATCCGCCTCGTGTCCTGCGGCGACGCGTTCTGGGCACTGACGGAGAACACGCACCGCAAGCGGGCGCTGGACGCGATAGGCGGTACCGCGGGGCACTTCCGCACCGTCACCGCCCTGGCGCGGCGCGTGCCGATGCTGTTGGCAACGCGACCTCGGCATCCGTTCACCTTGGAAGCGCTGGCGGCCCGCGTCGATGCGCAACTGAGGACGTTGCAGCCGACCCCGGGCTGGCGGCCAAGCGCCTCCTCGGCCCGGAGTCGATCCACGCCCGTGCGGCGCGTCGCCGCCAAGGTGCCCGCTGCCGTCAGGCAGGGTCATACCGACGCGCCGGGCATCGTTTGGCTCGCGTCCTACCCGAAGAGCGGCAACACTTGGCTGCGGGCCGTGCTGACCAACTACTCGAGCAGAGACGGCGCGCCGGCCTCCATCAACGCGCTGCTTGGCGGTCGGGGCAACCACCGCCAAGCCTTCGACGAGTTTCTCGGAGCGGAGTCCACGAACATGACGGAGGCCGAAGTGGAGCGCCATCTGCCGCAGTTCCGCGAATGGCTGGCCGAAGGCGGCGGAAACGCGGGGCCACCCGCGGCACATCCGCACGACGGCGACCCGCTCGTCCTGAAGACCCACGATGCCTACCGCGCTGCACCACGCGCCCCACGGTTTCCGAAGACCGGCGGCGCGGTGTGCCTAGTGCGCAATCCCCTCGACGTCGCCGTCTCCTTCGCGCATCACGGCAACGTCTCCATCGACCGCATTGTTGGCTGGATGAACAGCGACGGCAGCTTTGAATCGCACATCCGAGGAGGCGCCTTCGGACGCTTTCCAGAGCTGCTGACCACTTGGAGCGGCCATGTGTCGAGCTGGACCGAACAGACGGCCATTCCCGTCCATGTCGCCCGCTACGAAGACCTGCTGGCGCGTCCGCGAGCCGGATTCGCGGCGATCGTTCGCTTCGTTGGCCTCGGCGAGGATCCGGCGCGGCTGCGCCAAGCTGTGGAGCGCAGCAGCTTCGCGCGGCTGCAGGCGCAGGAGACCGAGTTCGGCTTCGTCGAGAAGCCGCCGACGGCGAAGTCCTTCTTCCGCGCCGGCGTGGCCGGCTCCTGGCGCTCGGCGCTGACCCGGCAGCAGGTGCGGGCGCTGGTGGACGCGCACGGCGAGGTGATGGCCAAGTTCGGCTATCTCGACGAGGCGCTGGCGTTCCTAGGCTGACCGGGGCGCCGCCGAGGCGGGAAGCGAAGACGGCATGGCTGCGGCGATCTGCGGAAGCGTGGGCGGTGGGCCGAAGGCGCTGCCGGCCCTGCTGGGGGCGCTGGAAGCCCACGTCCCGGGTGCCTCGGAGCAATGGTCGCCGGCGGATGGCGGGGTCGGCCTCGGCTGCCGAAACGGCCAACGGCCAGACGGCTTCGCCGCGCTGTACGCGGATCGGCAGGCCGGCTTGGCGGTGGTCGCGGACGCCCGCCTCGACGATCGGCAGGCGCTGTGCGACGCGCTGGGCGTTGCCGTCGCCGAACGTGGCGCCGTCTCCGACGCGGCGCTGATCCTTCGCGCTTGGCGGCAGTGGGGGGAGGAGTGTCCGCGCCGGCTGCTCGGCGACTACGCGTTCGCGCTCTGGGACGGGCAGCGCCGGGCGCTGTTCTGCGCTCGCGACCACATCGGCGTCCGTCCCTTCTACTACGCCGTGCAGGGCGGCGCCTTCCTCTTCGCCTCCACCGTCGAGGCCGTGCTTGCGGCGCCGGGCGTTCCGCCGGCGCTGGACGAGGCGGTCGTCGCCACGCATCTGGCCAGTTCGTCGGCGAGCTCGGAGCAGAGCTTCTTCGCCGCCGTCCGCAAGCTGCCGCCCGGCTGCTCGCTTCTGGTCGAGAGCCAGCGCAACGGCGCGGCGGGCGAACCACGGCTGCGCCGGCGCCGCTGGTGGCGCCCGGAGGACGCGCCCAGCCAGCCTCCCGCATCGGACGATGCCTATGCGGAACAGCTGCGTGCGCTGTGCAGGCAGGCCGTGCGCGACCGGCTGCGCGGCTACGGCGCCGGCGAAGTCGGCGCGCATCTGAGCGGGGGCCTCGATTCGTCGAGCATCGCGGTATTGCTGGCGCGGGAGTTGCGCGAGCAGGGACGGCCTGCGCCGGCAGCCTTCGCCTGGCTGCCGGCGCTCGGGGCGGCACCGCCGAAGCCCGACCATGCGCCGGAGTACGCCTTGGTGGACGCGGTGCGCGGGCAGGAACGGCTACGCGTCTGCTTCGGCGCGCCGACGCCGGACGACTTGCTCGGCGTGCTGCGCCAGGACGGCGCCGTGCCCGGCATTCACGTCCATCCCAACGAGGAAATCGTGCAGCGCAATGCGGCGGCGGCCGGCGTGCGGCTGCTGCTTTCCGGCTGGGGCGGCGACGAGTGCGCGTCGTTCGGCGGCCGGGGCCATCTGCAGGGCCTGCTGCTGCGCGGCCGTTGGCGGCAGTTGGCTCTCGAGTGCCGAGCGCAGGACGCCGCCTTGGCGCCCTTCCTCGCCAACGTCGCGCTGCCGCTGTTGCATCCGGCGCTGCCGGAGCGGCTGCGCCGGCTGCGTGGCCGGGAGGGGCCGCGTCGCCGCTGGCTGATCGACCCCGCGTTCGCGCGACGGACGCGGCTGCTGACGGTTCCCCAGCGCCGGCCAGTTAGCGTTCGCCGCGTGCAGCTGGGGCTGCTTGCCAACGGCCATCTCACCGCGCGCATGGAAGGCTGGGCGGCCAGCGGCGCCCGGCGCGGCATCGAATACGCCTATCCGCTGCTGGACCGGCGGCTCGTGGCGTTCGCCCTGGGGCTGCCGCCGGAGCAGTTCCGACGCGGCAAGCACACCCGGTGGCTGTTCCGCCACGCCATGCGCACAGTGCTGCCGCCGGAAGTCTGCTGGAACACGCAGAAGCGGGATCCGGCGCGCAGCGAGCCGTTTGTGGACGCGCTGGTGGCGCAGTTCCCGACGATTCGCGCGTTGCTAACTGCGCAGCCGCCTTCGCGGGCCGGCTACGTCGACATGGCGAGCCTGCTCGAACGCCTGGACGCGAACACCTTCCGCGCCCGGCCAGAACCCGGCCCGCTCATGCGGGCGCTGCAGTTTCTGGATTTCTAGAAGATCGTCACTCTCGACCAATCGGCTGGATTGCGACGCGTAGCCCCAAGCCGCGCAAGACTAGCGGGTTGACTCCGGCGTTCGTTGGCGCAGAATCCACGTCTCGCCTGCCTAGGTGGCGAAATCGGTAGACGCGCCAGACTCAAAATCTGGTATGGGAAACCATGTGAGAGTTCGAGTCTCTCCCTAGGCACCACTCTTCCAAGCCTTGCGAACCCCGCTGCGACGGCTCTCGGTGCGCCAGCGCTGCGTCGGGAGGTGTTGGAGGCTGGAGTCGGATTCGAACCGGCGTACGCGGAGTTGCAGTCCGCTGCATAACCCCTCTGCCATCCAGCCGAGATGCGCGAAGCGGCAAGCTCCGGCAAGTTCGGAAATGCTACCACAAGGCGCGCGAACGAAGCCGAAGCGCGTTCGGACTGGTGCGCCGTTCGCACGGCAGACAGCGGCTACCGCGACTCGTACAGCCCTTCCTTGAGCGATGGCCAAGCGGCGCGCAGGTAGACGACCATCGACCATGTGGTGATGCACACCGCCGCGTAGAGCAGCACGAGGCCGACGACCACCCAGGGCACCATCGCCGGCGGGTTCGCCAGCAGGATGATGATCGCGACCATCTGCATGGCGGTCTTTACGCGGGTGGTCCAAGTGACGGCGACGAGGCCGCGGCGATTCATTTCCGCCATCCACTCGCGCAGCGCGGAGATGGCGATTTCCCGGCCGACGATGACGACGCCGGGGATTGTCAGCCACAGGCTGGCGTGGTTGCCGATCAGCAGCACCAGCGCGGTGACGACAATGAGCTTGTCCGCGACCGGATCCAGGAACGTGCCGAAGGGCGTGGTCTGGCCGAGGCGCCGCGCCAGGTAGCCGTCGATCCAGTCCGTTGCCGCCGCCGTGGCGAACAGCAGCGCCGCCACCCAGTAGTAGGTGTCCGTGACGACGTAGATCAGCGCGAAGACCGGGATGAGCCCGATGCGCGCCAGCGTGAGGACGTTCGGAAGGCTCGTCATGCGTCTATCCAGCTGCTGGCTTCGCCGTTGCTTCCGTGCCTTTCCGCGACAAGCCGGCGCGGCTTGCTCTCGCGCAACGGAACGAACGCCATGCTACGCCACCGCGCGGCGCATCGCACCGCGCGTTCTCGAGCGGCGTCCAGCAGCGCTACTCGCCATGCAGGGCGCCGTGGATGTCCGTCGCCAGCTTGCGGCTGATGCCCGGCGCTTTGGCGATCTCCTCAACGCTCGAACCCTTGATGGCCACGACGGAGCCGAAGTGCGCCAGCAGCTCGCGCTTGCGCTTCGGCCCGACGCCGGGCACGTCGTCCAAGGCCGATTGACGCCGCTTTCTCTGCCGCCGACCGCGATGGCCGGCGACGGCGAAGCGGTGCGCTTCGTCGCGGATGTGCTGCAGCAGGTGCATGGCCGGGCCGTTCGGCGGCAGCGCCAGTTCGCCAATGCCCGCCACTTCGATGGTCTCCAGCCCGGCCTTGCGGGTGGGGCCCTTGGCGATGCCGATGAGCGCCACGTCCTTCACCTGCAGCTGTTCCAGCACCTCGGCGGCGCGCCGCAGCTGGCCGCTGCCGCCGTCGATGACGAGCGCATCCGGCAGGACGCCCTCTCCTTGCGCCAGGCGCGTGTAGCGGCGGCGGATGGCCTGCTCGATGGCGCCGTAGTCGTCGCTCCTCGGCACCCCTTCGATGTTGAAGCGCCGGTAGTCGGATTTGAGCGGCCCGTTGCTGTCGAAGACGACGCACGAGGCGACGGTGGCCTCGCCGGCGGAGTGGCTGATGTCGAAGCATTCGAGACGCCGCGGCACGTCTTCCCAGCCGAGGGCGGCTTGCAGCGCCACGAAGCGGCCAAACACGTTCTTGCGGTCGGCGACCAGTGCATCGAGCGCCAACTGCGCGTTTTCCGTGGCCATTGCCGCCCAACGCGCGCGCTGCCCGCGCACCTGGGAGGCCACCTCCGTGTTGCGCCCGGTGCGCTCCGACAACGCGGTGCCGAGCAGCTGCGCTTCCTCGGGCGGCGCCGCGGCGACCACGGTGCGCGGCACTTCCCGCGCCGCTCCGCCCAGGTAGTACTGGGAGAGAAACGCGACGAGCAGCTCGTCTTCGGCGACGTCCAGCTGGTTGCCCGGAAACCAGGTGCGGTGGCCGAGAAGACGCCCGCCGCGCACGAACAGGCCCTGCACGCAGGCATGGCCGGCGCCCACCGCCACGCCGAAGACGTCCACGTCGCCGCCTTCGCCGTGGACGTACTGGTTCTCCTGAATGCGCCGCAGATGGCTGATCTGGTCGCGATGGCGGGCGGCGCGCTCGAACTCCAGCTTTTCCGCAGCGGCGTCCATGCGCCGCTTGAACTCGGCCAGCACGTCCGCGCTCTTGCCTTCGAGGAACAGCACCGCCAGGCGCACGTCCTCGGCGTAGCGTTCGCGGTCGATCAAGCCCACGCACGGGCCGCTGCAGCGCTTGATCTGGTATTGCAGGCAAGGCCGCGAGCGGTTCTTGAAGAAGCCGTCGGCGCAGGGCCGGATGCCGAACAGCTTCTGCAGGATGTTCAGGCTGTCGCGCACGGAAGCCGCGCTCGGAAACGGTCCGAAGTAGCGCCCGCTGCCCTTCTTGCCGCGATGGAAGCCGAGGCGCGGATAGGGATGCTCGGTGAGGTGGATGAAGGGATAGGACTTGTCGTCGCGCAGCACGACGTTGAAGCGCGGCCGGTGTTCCTTGATGAGGCTCTGTTCGAGCAGCAGCGCTTCGGTCTCGCTTGGCGTGACCGTCACCTGCACGTCGCGCACTTTGGAGGTGAGGGCGAGGGTCTTCGCCGCGAGGCCGGAAGCGCGGAAGTAGGACGTGACCCGCGCCTTGAGATTGCGCGCCTTGCCGACGTACAGCACCTCGTCGCCGTCGCCCACCATGCGGTAGACGCCGGGCCGCGTCGTCAGCGTGGCGAGGAAGTGCTTCACGTCCGCGGCGCCGCCCGTCGCCGCCGGCGGAGGCTCGACATCGGCCGGCGCCATCGGGCTAAAGGGCCGCGTCCCTCAAGGCTGCGCGCGGCGGGACGTCATCCCCGGCGCCGAGGGCGTCTTGCCAGCGGAATCACGTTGCCTTCGCGTTTGCGGTACGTCTCGCGCTCGCGTCCCGGGCCGTCGATGCCGATGCGCCCGTGCGCGAACAGGCGCAGGTCGAATTGCGCGGCGCCGGGATGGTCTCCCGCTTCGGATTCGAGCGGCTCCAACGCGAGCGTGTGTCCGCTCAAGCGCCATTTGCCGCGGTGGACGTTATCGCCGTCGCGGGCGACGTAGCGCCCGGACGCGAGATCGCCGCTGAAGGTCAGCGAACGCCGCGTGTGCTCCTGCAGCGTATCGGGCGTTTCGAGTTCCCATTTGCCGACGAGGCTCAAGTCGTGCAGCCAGTTCTCGCGGGCCCGGCCGGCGCTGCGCCACCAGATCAGCGCGAGCAGGCCGAAGCCCAGCAGCAGCGCCCAGAGCATCAGCGCGCCGCCCTGCCCATGTCGCCGAACGCCGTGCTGCGCGCCGCGTCGACGATGGTCGCATCGACGCTCATCGCCGCCCACCGCTCCACGTCGGCCAAGGACTTCTCGACCACGCTCGGATCGCCCGCCACGGCGACGATCTCCCAGCGCGCCCGGCGGTGGCTGTCCTGATAGGCGCTCTCGCAGACGGCGAGATTGGCGATGCGGCCGAACTTGTCGCGCAGCCGGCCCAAGCGCCGGCGCTTCTCCTTCAACGACGCGCAGCCGTCGAGATGGAAGTCCAGGGCGAGCACGCCGATGTGCATGATGCGTCTCCTACCTCGCGGCTCGCCCAGCGGCAGGAACCACGCCGGGCGCGTTCAGCCGGCGGCGGCCGTGCGCAGCTCGTCGAATCCGGTGCGCGCCACGTCGCCGGGAATCAGCGGATAGCGAATGCCGGCCCACTTCTGCGCCACGCGCACCACTTGGCAGGCGTAGCCGAACTCGTTGTCGTACCAGGCGTAGAGCACCACGCGGTTGCCAGCGGCCAAGGTGGCGCCGCCGTCGATGGCGCAGGCGTGGCGATTGCCGATGAAGTCGCTGGAGACGCGCTCCCGCGACGAGGTGTAGTCGATCTGCCGCTGCAAGGACGAATACAGCGCCGTGTCGCGCAGGTAGGCGTTCACTTCGTCGCAGCTTGCCTCGCGCATCAGCGCCAGGTTCAGCACGGCGAGGGAGACGTCCGGCGTGGGCACGCGGATGGCATTGCCGGTGAGCCTGCCTTCGAGTTCCGGCAGCAGCTCGGTGACGGCCTTCGACGCGCCCGTCTCGGTGATGACCATGTTGAGCGGCGCGCTGCGGCCTCGCCGGTCGCTCTTGTGGTAGTTGTCGTGCAGGTTCTGATCCGGCGTGTAGGCGTGGATCGTCTCCATGTGGCCGTGGGCGATGCCCCAGCGGTCGTGCACCGCCTTCAGCACCGGCACGATGGCGTTGGTGGTGCAGGAGCCGCAGGCGAGCACGCCGTCTTCGTCCTGCACCAGATGCGAGTTCACGCCGGAGACGATGTTGCGCACGCCGGCCTTGCCGGGGGCGGTGAGCAGCACCCGGGAGATGCCCTTGGACTGCAAGTGCGCGCCCAAGCCGGCGCGGTCGCGCCAGCGCCCGGAGTTGTCGATCAGCAGCGCATCGTCGATGCCGTAGCTCGTGTAGTCGATGCTGGCGCGGTCGTCGGCGTAGATGACGCGCACGACGTTGCCGTTGGCGATGAGGCACTGGTTCTGTTCGTCCACGCGGATGGTTCCCCGGAAGGAGCCGTGAACGGAATCGCGGCGCAGCAGGGCGGCGCGCTTGGCGAGGTCGTCCGGCCGCCCGGGGCGCAGCACGATGGCGCGCAGGCGCAGCTGATCGCCGCTGCCGGTCTTCTCGATCAGCAACCGCGCCAGCAGCCGCCCGATGCGCCCGAAGCCGAACAGCACCACGTCGCGCGGCTTGGCCAGCGGCTGCGCGTGGCGGCCGATGACCTGCGCGCAGGCTTGGCGCGTGTATTCGAGCGGCGTGAGCGACTCGCCCTTGGCGGTGCGCTCCATGTAGTCCACCGCCAAGAGGCCGACGTCGACGTGGGAGGTGCCGATGTCCAGCTGCGCCATGGCCTCCAGGATGGGGTAGCTCTCGAACTCCGAAAGCTCGTTCTGCGCCACTTGGCGCACGAAGCGGTGCGCCTTCATGATGTCCGTGACGCTCTTGTTGTAGAGCGCCCGCCCGTAGCAGTAGACGACGACATTCTTGCGGTAGAGGCGCCCGATGATGGGAATCATCGCCTCCGCAAGCGCTTCGCGCTCCTTCCAGTCTGGGAAGTAGTCCTCTAGGTTGGGCAGTGCCACGGCGAGACCTCGGGCGGCGTGTGCGGCGGATTATAGCCGGATGCGGAGGGAAGGGGCGGTTTTCAAGCGCCTACGGTCGCCGCTTTCACGGTGCTTTGCGACGGGGTGGCTGGGCGTTGGGCAGGGCCGGCGCGAGCGCCGCGCCCGGCGGCTCGACTGCCGATCCTCTCGAAGATTCGGCGCAATCGCCCTCAGGCCGCCTGCCGTTCGCAGCCGAGGAGCATTGGCAGATAGCGCGTGGCGCGCTTGGCCAGTTCGCTCTCCTTGGTGGCGCGCTCGGGCTGGAAGTCCACGCGGTGGCGCAGCCACTGGAAAAGGCGGCGCACGCCCGCGTCCTGGGCGGTGAGCGCTTGGCTCTTGGAGAGCTGCCAGCGGCGGTTCACCCAAGCCGCCAGTTCTTCGGGCGTGGCCAAGTCCAGCGCCTTGCGCCGGCGGCGGTAGTTCTTGCGCGCCGCGCCCCGATGGGCGTGGCCATGCCGCTTCATCGTGCCGAGCACCTGCTGCGACGCCCGCGGGTCGCGCAGCAGTGCGTCCAGATCGTCGCGCAGATCGTGCAGCAGGCCGCGCCACTCGTCGCTCGTCTTCGCCTTCTCGGTGAGCGTGCCAATGGCATGGGCCGCCGCCCGACGCTCGCGCCGGCCACCCTTCGACGCCCGCTCGAAGACCTCGCGCCACAGCGCAAGATCCTCCCGCGTGCCACCGTTGCGACAGGGACACGCCTCCCGCAGCGCAACGCACCGCGCCCGAAGATCGCCTTCGCCCAGCGCGGCATGAAGGCTCTCGTTCTTGACTTTGGTCATGCGGCAAGCGTAGGCGGGTTGGGTTGCGGGCGCAACCGGCGGCTCTTGAACGGCCGGCACGGTCGTTGACGGTGGTGCGGGCCGCCAATACGGTAGGGCATTGACGATTTGTGGATCTAGCCGCGAGCGCCGCAGGCCGCCCTTCCGAGAAGACATCATGGACAGCGTATTCATCTATTGGGACAACTCCAACGTCTTCATCGGCGCGCAGTACGTCGCCATGGAGCGGGAAGGCCAAGGCGCCCGCTCGCGCGTGCGCATCCACTTCGGTCACCTGCTCGAGCTCGCACGGGCAGAACGCTCCATCGAGCACGCGACCGCCGTGGGCTCCGTGCCGCCGGAACTCCGCCACGTATGGAATCGCTTGGGAGAACGAAGGCGTCACTGTCCAGCTGTTGGAACGCGGCTCGCTGCATGGTCGCGAGCAAGGCGTCGACCAAGCCCTGCAAACGGCAATGCTCCGCGACGGATTCGACTACAACGGCAACCCCGGAATCGCCGTCATGCTCACCGGCGACGGCGCCGGATTCGACGACGGCGTTGGCTTCCACGCCGACTTGGAGCGAATGCGCAGGCGCGGTTGGCGCATCGAGGTGCTGTCGTGGCGGCACAGCTGCAACCGCCGGATGCGCGAGTGGGCAGAGGCGAATGGCACGTTCGTCACGTTGGACGACTTCTACGAGAGCATCACCTTCCTCGAACTACCCGCCGCCGGCCAACCGGCAGCCGAACCGCGCCACGCCCTGCCTGTGGATTTGCAGCGGCGGCTAGTCGCGGGAACCCAATAGCTCGACATCGCCTGCCGCTCCGCGCTCTGCGTCGTTTCAAGATTGCGATTCGCGTCCAGCCGTTCGACCAGCGCTGGCGACAGGTACAGGGATTCCACGGTCTCGCAATCGCGTCCGAGCAGCGTCGACTGGCTGGACCGGCCGGCCCGAACGTGCAGATGGCGCAAGTTCAAGCGCGCTGGAAGGGGCTCGCCGTGCTGCTTGTCGCCCGTCTTGCCGTCGTAGCTGACGATGTAGGACTTGCCTGTCTTGTTCATCTCGCCGAGTGCGTCCACGAATTCGGCGAAGCGAAGGCTGGCGTAGTAGCGGGGATCCCTTTCGCCCGAAGTGCCTTGGTAGGGCGGGTCCATGTAGACCACGTCGTCGGCCGTCGTTTCCGCAACGACGCTGCGGAAGTCCTCGGCGGTGGTCCTGGTGCGCCCAGCCAACGCCGCGGAGACGCCGAGCAGCTGCATGCGCATGGCCTTGGGCCGCATGCCCCAGCGCCGGTTGTCGGCGCTCTGATTGAACCGCCCATCGGCGCTGTAGCGCACCGACCCCTTGACGATCCGCGCCAGCAGGTAGAGCAGCAGGTCGGGGGCATGGGTCTCGTTGAACTCGCGCCGCACTTGGAAGAAGAATGCCTTCTTGTCGGCCAGCTGCTCGCGCCACAGTTTTTCGTAGCGGTCGGCCAGCTGCATGGGACGTTCGAGAATCTCCCGCCACAGCGCGATGAGCGGCGCGTTGGCGTCGTTCAGCCAGAATCGCTCGGCGCGCCCGTGCGCTGCGACGGCGAGCGAGACCGCAGCCGAGCCGCAGAACGGCTCCACCAGAAGGCCAGCGCCGGCGGGAACGTGCGACAGGATGCGGTCGCAGATCGCGCGCTTGCTCCCCTGGTAGGGGAACGGGTGCGGCACCGTGGGCTTGCTTGTTGATGTCATGGTCTCTTCCACCCTGCTTCCATCCTGCCTCCATCGCATCTCCATCGCAATGGCTGAACTTTCGCTTGCTCGGCGTTGTCCCAAGCAACAAATGGTCAATGGAGCACAGGATTTCAGACATGCGCCTTAGGCTGCGGCCAGGATGTGCCGTTTAGAGTGTTTCCGAAAAACGTAGCGGCGGCTTGAAGCAAGCGGACGACCCACAGGCGCAGCAAGGCATCCATCCCGATATACGCCCCGGCGACGACATCCCCTCCCTCCCCCATCCCCCTTGTCGCCGGGGCACTTTTTCGTCCGCACCTTCAGTGCCAAGGCAGGCGGCTGGATTCGGCCTTGTAGAGCATGTAGTCGCGCAGATCGCAGGCGCGCTGGTAGTCGATGAAGGGCACCAAGAGGGCGCCCGATGCAAGGTGGACGTGCAACGTCGCGAGTCCTTTGCGGCGCTGCATCGGGGAGCGCACCAGCGTGACGGCCTGCACCTTGCGGAACAGGCACACGCTCACCTTCCTGCCGAGAAATCCCCAGCGGCTGGCGAGGCCGTGATCGTCGTGCATGTAGCCGTAGTGCCGCCACGACTGCCAGGCAAGCAGCGCGACGAGCGGCGCCCAAGCGAGAAACGCGAGTGCGCCGGCGCCGAGAATCGGCGCAGCCGCGGCGGTCCCCACCAAGGCCGGCGCAACGCCGAAGGCAAGGGTGCGGGCCCGAATGTAGTGCGGCGAGATGGCCGTGAAGCGGGTGCCGGTCGGCAGCAGGCTCAAGCCAGCGCCTTCGTCGCCGAAGATGGGTTTGCGCAGCTCCTGCGCCAAGGACGGCAGCAGCAGCGGCACTTGCAGCCTCTGCGTGCTGGCCGTGCCATCCATGTCGTAGGTGGGAAGACCGCTGCCGGCCGGCAGGGCGCGCATTCGGAAGCGGCCCAGCAGGCGCAGCACCGGCCCTTGGACGACGGTCACTTGCTGGATCTTCGCCGCTGCCACGACGACTTCCTTGCGCGTCATCAAGCCGCCCCGAGAACGCAACGTGTTCTCTTCCAGACGAAGTTGGTAGCCGTGGAAGCGCAGGAACGTGGAGCACACGGCCAACAGCAGGAGGATCGAGAGGCCAGCAAGCGCGACTCCAAGCAGCACCGCCGCAAGCAACGCCGCGCCTAGATTCTGGTAGTCCGCTGCCTGCGCCATGGCGGCTTCGGCCAAGTCCTTGAGGGCGTCGCCGTATGGCGGCAGCAGTGCGGGAACCGCCACCAACGCCACCAGCACGCTGGGATCCGTCACCGCGATGCGCAGCATGTCGGCGTTTCCCAAGGCGAGCAGCACACGCCCTCCCCTTGCCGCCGGAGTGCCCGCCGCAGCCGAAGCGTCGGCTGCGGCTGCGTGGCCATCGTCCCGCGCGCGGTTCTCGACGCGGCCACGCAATGCCTCCGCGAACTCCCGGGTCACGGCCGGCAGATGGCCTTCCTGCTTGGTCGAACCGGCGGTGTCGAAGCGCACCGTCACCAGGCCGAGCAAGCGGAAGATCAGCGACTGCTCCACGTTGATGCCCTGGATGCGGTCGTACTCCACGTCCAGATGTTCCTTCTTGAAGATGCCTTGACGGATGCGCACGCCGCGCTCGTCCTGGCGGAAGCGGAAGTGCCAGTAGCGGAGCAGCCCCACCGCCGCGCACAGCGCCAGCAGTCCAACGAAGCCGAGCAGCGCGAGCCACGGCGACTCCCGCCAGAGCGTGACGAGCAGCGCCACCGTGCCGCCCAGTTGGGGCAGGTTGCCCACCAGGCCCTTGACGGCGCGCTCGAAGAAGAACACCGCGCCGAAGGGCGAACTGCGCTGCCATTCGGCGTCGAACTCAATTGCCGCCAAGCGCGTCCGCTCCTTCGTCGGCGACCGGCGGCAGCGCATGGTCGGGGGATTCGGGCGGGTCCGCAGTGCCACCGACCTTGGCCACGACATAGGCGCGCAAGCGCTCGGCGCGATCGGCGCCCAAGCCGGCGATGTGCAGGTCGCCGCCGCTGCCGCCGGCGGTGAACACGGTGAGGGTGGCGAGGCCGAAGTTGCGGTCCAACATGCCGCTGCCGGTGGCGGCGTGCTGCACGCGGTTGAAGGGCACGACGGTCACCGAGCGCCAAAGCAGGCCGCTCTTGAACGCGATGTCCTTCTCGCGCAGCGCATAGCCGCGCCGAGGCACCTCGAACACCGGCCAGATCAGGCGCCACGCGGCGAAACAGACGCCCAATCCCCAGACGACGCTCGCCATGGGCGTGGCGTGGCCTTCCCAGACCTGCTTGGCGAACACGACGATGGTGGCCACGCCAAGCGTCAAGGCGGCGACGCTCAGGACGAGGATGCGCTGGGACAGAATGCGCGCGATGAAGCGCGGATGCAGGGCGTGCCACTCGAGATCGGCTGCGCGCGGCAGGGACGCCAGCGGCACTTCGGGATTCGAGAACATCCGGCGCGGCTCCGGCACTCAAGGAACAGCCGGCCGATGCGGCACTTCCGCCGACGGCACCGCGGCGCGCATCTTCGATTCCATCTCCTCGGCGCTGCGCATGGCCGCCAAGTCCAGGCTGAAATCCGGGCGCTGCGGGGCCGCCACCTTGGCGAGCAGCTCGCGCGCTTCGCGCGGCGCCAGGCCGAAATCGCGCAGTTGCGCGGCGCTCAAGGAAGACGCCCCGTCGCGCACCGCGAGAGTGTCGCCGTCGGCGTGGAGCAGTGCGGCGATGGCTCGGCGCTCGCCGGCGCTGAGCCGGGCGCCGAGCACGTCGTAGTCGAGCCATGCCTCGAAGGCCAGCGGCGCGACGCGCTGCAGCATCCCCGCCATCACGCGCCCGTACTCGCGGATCTCCCACTGCGCATGGGCATCGACGCGCAGCCGCAGGAAGTGCAGCAGGTTGTGGAGGTCGATCTTCCAGTACCACTGCGTGTAGGTGGAGAGCGGCAGGTCGATGCGCGCCAGCTCCCGCGCCACGTCCTCGCCGAGCAGCCAGCCGTAGGCGTCGGCGGAGTCCGCGCGCAGCCGCTCCCAGCGCGTCACGGCGGTGGCGTAGAGATCGGCCGCCGCCGGCCGGTCTTGGCGGCCCTGGTTGTTGACGCTGCTCTGATGGGCGAAATTGGCCGCCGGCGGCGTGTAGAACAGGAGCGGCAGCAGGCTGTAGCGGGCGCTCAGCTCGTTCACCGAGGCGGTGCGGTGGCGGATCCACTGCCGCGCCACGAAAATCGGCATCGCGCAATGGAACTTCAGTTCCACCATTTCGCTCGGCGTCGTGTGCGCGTGGCGCTGCAGATAGCGCACCAGCCCTCGCGTGTGGCTCATGCGGCGCGTGCCGGCGCCGTAGCTCACCCGCGCCGCGCGCTCGATGTCCTGATCCGTGCCCATGTAGTCCACCAGCGCCACGAAGCCGTGGTCGAGCACCGGGAAATAGCCGCCGAGGATTTCCTCCGCCGCGGCGACGGTCGGGCGTTTGGTGTGCATGATGGGCCTGCGAGTCGGCTGGCGGGCGATTGTAAACAAGCGGTTCTACAATCGGTCAAAGCCTAGGCGGCGAAACACGCTGCCGGTGGCGAATGCCGTGCGGCTTGCGAACCAGAGGTACTGCATGACGATGATCGCGCATCGATTGGCCGGGCTGTTCGCCCTGGCGCTCCTGGCAGTGCCGCAGCCGAGCATGGCCGAGCCGGTTCGCGCTCTGCACTCCGAGGTCCGGCTGGTCGCCGAACAAGCGCATCTGCCGGCCGCTGGCGGCGCTGTCGAACTGGCGCTGCACGTGCGCCCGGACGCCGGCTGGCACGGCTACTGGATCAACCCGGGCGACGCCGGCAAGGAACCGTCGATGCGCTGGCGGCTCCCGCCTGGCTTCGAGGCCGGGCCGCTCGCCTTCCCGACCCCCACGCTGATTCCATTCGGCGCGTTCAACACCTACGGATTCGACGGCGACTTCCTGCTGCTCGCGACGCTCCGGGCGCCGGCCGGCCTGCCGCCCGGCAGCAATCACACGCTCGGCGGCACGGCAAGCTGGGTGGTCTGCGACGACGAGCTGTGCGTGCCGGAGCAGGCCGAGCTGGCGCTGACGCTCTCCGTCGGGGAGGGTGCACCGGAAGTCGCCAATGCCGATCTGTTCGCCGCGGCTCGCGACAAGCTGCCGCGCGCCGTGGGCTGGCCAGCGCGCTTCGAGGTCGCGGACGGCGAAGTCGTGGTGGACGTGTCGCTGCCGGCCGGCGTCCAAGTCCGCGACCCCTATCTCTTCGTCGCCGCCAAGCGCTTCGTGCGCTACGACGAGCAGCGCGCCGAGCGCGCCGGCGACACGTTGCGCTTCGTCATGCCGGCCGGCGGCGGGGCGGAGCAGACATCGGGTGTCTCTGCCGTCTTGCGGGGCCGCGAAGCGGACGCCGACATCGGCAGCGCTTCCGGCGTGGGGCTGTCGCTCGCCAGAGCCAGTGCGCCGTTGCCGCCTCTAACGGGGGCAACGACGCCGGCCGTCCCCGTCGCCACGACTTTCGCCGTTGCGGACATGCTGCAGGCCATCGTCTTCGGGTTGCTTGGCGGCATCGTGCTCAACCTGATGCCGTGCGTCTTTCCGATCCTCAGCATGAAGGCGCTTGGCCTGGTGCAGCTTGCCGGGGCGGAACGGCGGGCGGTGCGCGCGAGCGGGCTTCTCTACACCGCCGGCGTGCTCGTGGCTTTTGCGGCAATCGCCGTGGCGCTGCTGGCACTGCGGGCCGCGGGCAGCGCGGCCGGCTGGGGCTTTCAGCTTCAGTCGCCTTGGGTGAATCTGGGCCTCGGGCTCGGCATGGTCGCCATCGGACTGAACCTGGCTGGCGTGTTCGAGATCGGCACGCGGCTGATGGGCCTGGGCGGCGCGGGACAGGGCGCTGGCGAGAAACGCGCCGCGTTTCTCACCGGCCTGCTTGCGGTGGTCGTGGCCACCCCCTGCACGGCGCCGTTCATGGCCGGCGCGCTGGGCTACGCGCTGGTGCAGCCGGCGGCGGTGGCGATGGCCGTCTTTCTGGCGCTAGGCGTGGGGCTTGCGCTGCCCTACTTGGCGCTCACGTGGATTCCTTCCCTCGGCGCGGCCTTGCCGAAGCCGGGCCCCTGGATGGCGGTGTTCCGGCAGGTGCTTGCCTTCCCAATGCTGGCCACGGCGCTATGGCTGTTCTGGGTGGTCGGCAGGCAGCTCGGCGCATCGTCCATGGCCGTCGCGTTGCTGGCCGCATTGCTGCTCGCGTTCGCCCTGTGGGCCTTCGGACGCAGCGCGGCTGCGAAGGCGCCGTGGCGGTGGCGCGTCGCCGCGGCGCTTGGTCTCGCCGCTTGTCTTGGGGCTTCGGCGCAGCTGCAGGACTTGCGCGCGCCGCCGCTGCGGGCGAACGCCGAACCCGCCCACATGCTCGGCAAATTGACACTGCAACGCTTCAGCCCGCAGCTCGTGCGCGACTACATCGGCGCCGGGCAGCCGGTCTTCGTCTACTTCACCGCCGACTGGTGCATCAGCTGCAAGGTGAACGAGCGCGTGGCGCTGGCGACGGATGCCGTGGGCGAGGCCATGAACGCGCGCGGCATCGAGGTGGTGGAGGGCGACTGGACGGCCGAGGATCCGGTCATCACGGAGTGGCTGACGATGTACGGGCGCGCCGGCGTGCCGCTATATCTGTACTTCCCCCAAGGGTCCGCGGCCATTGACGGCGCCGTCGTTCTGCCGCAGGTGCTGCTGCCGGACATCGTCGTCGACGCCATTGCCGAGGCGGACCGGCAGGCGGCGGCCCGGCGCCTCGCCGCTCTCGGGTGAGCACGGGAGCGCGGCCAGAGCCCGCCAAAAGACGCTGGGCCAAGGCCCTCGCGGCGCTTGGTCTGGCCGCGCAATGCCCGCTGCTTGCCGCGGCGCCGCCTTGCGCGAATCCCGACTATCGGCACGGCATCTCCTACGTTCTGCCGCTGCGCTACGAAGCGGACTTCAAGCACTTCGCCTACACCAACCCGGACGCGCCCAAAGGCGGCACCATGCGTCTGCCGCAGATGGGCACGTTCGACAACTACAACGGCATCGTCGAGATCGGGCGCATCGCCGCCGGCTACGGCGCCATGGGCAGCCTCGTCTACGACCGGCTGCTGGAGGACAGCATCGACGAGCCAGCCAGCGCCTACGCGCGGCTCGCCGACGGCGTGGCGGTGGAGAAGGACTATCGCTGGACCGCCTTCCGCCTGCGCGCCGAAGCGCGCTGGCACGATGGCCGGCCGATCACCCGCGACGACGTGCTGTTCACCTTCGACGCCATTCGCGAGCACGGCTCGGTAGCGCTGCGCACGGCGCTTGCGGATCTGGAGCGCATCGTGCCGTTTGGCGAACGCGAGCTGTGCTTCGTCTCCCGCGCCAATGCCGAACCGAATCCCATCACGCCGTTCATCTACGGACGCATCGCCATTCTGCCCAAGCACTACTGGTCGGGCCGGGACATTGCGCGCACGACCGTGGAGCCGGCCCTCGGCAGCGGCCCGTACCGGCTGCGTCGGGCGGTGTTCGGGCGCAGCCTCGTCTACGAGCGGGTGCCGGACTACTGGGGCCGCGACCTGCCCGTCAACGCCGGCCGCTTCAACTTCGACACCGTGAAGTTCGACTACTTCCGCGACGAGAACGTGATGCTGGAAGCGCACAAGGGAGACGTGGTGGACGTGCGCGAGGAGTCGATTTCCAAGAACTGGGCGACCCAGTACGACTTTCCCGCTGTGCGCCAAGGACTGTTCAAGGCGCAGCTGCGCGACGTGGCGCGCATCTGGGGCCTGTGGTGGCCGCTCTTCTGGAACCTGCGCGAGGAACGCTTCCAGGACATCCGCGTGCGCGAGGCGCTGTGGCTGCTGCGCGATTTCGACTACATCAACCGCGTCTACTTCTACGGCTTCTACGACCACGGCGTGAGCTTCTTCCAGAACTCGCCGATGGCGCACGAAGGGCCGCCCTCGGCAGCCGAACTGGCGCTGCTTGCGCCCTGGCGCCATGCGCTGCCGAAGCGCGTCTTCGAGATGCCCTTCCGCCAGCCGGCGAACGACGGCTACGGGTTCAGTCGAACGCACGTCAAGCGGGCGCTTGAACTGTTCGACGCCGCCGGCTGGCACGTCGTCGACGGCACGATGCGCAACAAGCGCACCGGCGAACCGTTCACCATCGATCTGATCTTCGTCTCCCCCTTCGGCGTACGCTCCAACACGCCCTACATGGCGCAGCTGAACCGCGTCGGCATCGCCACCACGGCGCGCGCCCCGGAGGTCTCCCACTGGCTGTACCGCAGCCGCACCGGCCGCTTCGACGGCAACGGCCAGAACTACGACCCCACCCACATGCCGGGTCTGCAACTGCGCAACCGCTTCGGCAGCGCCAGCGCCGACGTGGACTACGGGCAGAATTGGGCCGGCATCAGGAATCCCGCCGTGGATGCCTTGATCGACGCCGTGAACCGCGCCCGCACCGCCGAGCAGCTCTATGCCGCCACCCGCGCGCTCGACCGCGTGCTGTTGTGGAACTTCTACTTCATCCCCGGCCCAAGCGCCCCCGGCATGCGGCTCGCGTTCTGGGATCGCTTCGGCGAAGTGCCGCGCGAAGGCCTGGCCCACGTGCCCTATCTGGATGCCTGGTGGTGGGACGAAGCGAAGGCGGCCCGCGTTGCTTCCGGGCTGGCCGCGCTCGGCGACGAGTGAGGCGCGCCGCGCGTCTACTCCGCGCTTCCCGCCAAATAGTCGATGGCCGCCGCCAAGGCGTCGTCGGTGCAGGCTGGACAGGCGCCCCGGGGCGGCATGCCCGGCGGCATGCCGACGACGACATTGGCCAGCATCGCGTCGCGGCCCTGGGCGCTGCGCCGCCTCCAAGCCTTGCCGTCGCCGAACTTCGGGGCGCCGGCGATGCCGGCGTGGTGGCAGGCGTAGCAGTAGCGCATGTAGAGCGCCTTGCCCGGATGTTCCGGTTCGTCCCTTCCGCCGCCGCACGCCGCGAGCAGGGGCGCGAGGGCCAGCGCGCCAAGGAGCGCGAAGCGCCCTCCTCTCCGCTTGCGCTGGCTGTGCGGCAGCCGGCGCCGAGCGTCCTCCGACCCCATCACAGCCGCGACAGAATCGCCGCCGCCCGTTCCAGTGTGGCGTCCTCTTTGGCGAAGCAGAAGCGGAGGTAGCTCTGCTTCGGCGGATCCTTGTAGAAGACCGAAACGGGAATGGACGCGATCTTCTCCTCGACCGTCCAACGCCGCGCGAGGTCGACGTCCGGCTCGTTGCTGACGGCGCTGTAGTCCACCAGCTGGAAGAACGTCCCCGGCGACGGCGACAGGCGCAGTCTGGAATCCCGCAGGCGGCTGCAGAACAGGTCGCGCTTGGCTTGGTAGAAGGCGGCCAGCTGGTCGTGGTGGCGGGGAGCGCTGGCGAGGAAGTCGGCCAGCGCGTATTGCAGCGGCGCCGCCGTGGTGAAGGTGACGAACTGATGCACCCGGCGGAACTCGGCGCTGAGCGCCTTGGGCGCGACGCAGTAGGCGACCTTCCAGCCGGTGACGTGGTAGGTCTTGCCGAAGGACGACACGACGAAGCTGCGCGCGAAGAGGTCCGGGTAGCGCATCAGGCTGACGTGCCGGCGCCCGTCGAACAGGATGTGCTCGTAGACTTCGTCCGCCACGAGGAAGATGTCGCGCCCAGCCACCGCGCCGCGCAGGCCGTCGATGTCGTCTTCGCTCCACACCGCGCCGGTGGGATTGTGCGGCGTGTTCACGATCAGTAGCCGCGTCTTCGGCCCCACGGCGTCGCGCACGTGGTCCCAGTCGATGCGGAAGTCCGGCGCCGTGGTCGGAATGTGGCGGCAGACGCCGCCGGCGAGGGTCACGGCGGGTTCGTAGGAGTCGTAGCAGGGGTCGAAGACGATGGCTTCGTCGCCCGGGCGGATCACCGCCGTGATCGCGCAGAACAACGCCTCGGTGGCGCCGGACGTGACGGTGACCTCGGTGGCGGGGTCCGCCGACAGGCCATAGAGCGCCGCGACCTTGGCCGCGATGCCCTCGCGCAGCGGTTCGATGCCGGCCATGGGCGGGTACTGGTTGCGACCGTGCGCGGCGTGGTGGCCAACGCGCTCCAGGAGCGCCGCCGGCCCGTCGAAATCCGGATAGCCCTGGGAGAGATCGACGGCGCCTTCGTCGGCGGCAAGCCGGGTCATCACGGTGAAGATCGTCGTGCCGACGTCCGGCAGCTTGCTGTGCAGCGTCGGCGGTGTCGGCAGCGTCAAGGGCGGGCATCCGGCGAAGAAAGCGCGATTCTGCCACAGCGCGGCGCGTGGGCAGTTGGGCGGGCGGCGCGCCACCCCCGGCCTGCGCTCCCGTCGATGGACGGGCGAGCGTTCTTCTTGATCCCCACCCGAACGCCGGCGCTGCGTACTGGTCTCAAGCGGTATGATGGCCGAACAATCCCTTCTCGCCGGAGTTGCCTTGCCGTGATCCGCGCGTTTCCCCGGTCGCTGGCTGCTGCCGCGTGTACCTTCTGCGCGGCCGTCTTCGGCCCCGTCTGGGGCGCGGACTCCCTCGCCACGGCCTCCACGCTGCCGTCTTTGGGCGACGGCTCGTCGGCGCTCGTCTCGCCGGCGGCGGAACGCGAGCTGGCGCTTGCCGCCTTGAAGCAGATCCGCGCCCAGGCGCGCACCGTCGGCGACCCGATCCTCAAGTACTACGTCCACAACAACGTCCACCGCCTGGCGGAGAAGTCCGGTCTCACGGACGTGGCGCTGCGCACCGTGCTCATCGACAGTCCGCGCATCAACGCCTTCGCCGTCGCCGGCGGCGTCGTCGGCATCAACCTCGGCCTCTTCCTCTACGCCCGCGACGAAAGCGAATACTCCGGCGTGATCGCGCACGAACTGGCGCACTTGAGCCAGCGCCACTACGCCCGCGGCATCGAAGCGCAGCGCAGCATGACGCCGTGGATGCTGGCCGGCATGTTGGCGTCCATCGCCATCGCCGCAGCCGGCGGCGGCGACGCGGGCATGGCCGCGGCTGCCGGCACGCAAGCGCTGATCCAGGACAAGGGGCTGCGCTTCAGCCGCTCCCGGGAGCAGGAGGCCGACCGCATCGGCCTGAACACGCTGGCCCAGGCGGGGCTGGACCCAGACGGCATGGCGCGCATGTTCGAGCGCATGCAGCGCGCCTTTCGCTTCGACGACCGGCCGCCGGAGTTTCTGCTCACCCACCCCTTGACCGAGACGCGCATCGCCGACGCCCGCAATCAAGCGGAGCGCTTCCCAAGCCGCGATGTGCCGGCGTCATTGGACTACCAGCTCATGCGCGCCCGGGCGCAGATCCACTACGCGCCGACGCCCGCTCGGGCCTTGGCGGAAGCGCGCGCCCGCAGCGGCGGCGACGACGCGGACATCTACGCCATCGCCGTTGCGCTGGCCGCCGACGGCCATGCGGAAAACGCCGTGGACGCGGCCCGGGTGCTCGTTCGGGACAATCCCTCGAGCCTGCTGCTCACGGCGTCGTTCGCGGAGCTGCTGATCGGCGCCGAGCGCCACGGCGAGGCCATCGCCCTGCTCGAGCGCCACCTGTCCATCAATCCGGGCAACGAACCCCTGACGCATCTCTACGCCTTGGCCTTGAACGGCGCCGGCCGCCACGGGGAGACGGTCGATCTGCTGTGGCGGCACGTGCGCGCCAACCGCGAAGACATCGACGTGTGGGAACTGCTGGCGGAAACCGCTGGCCTGGCCGGCGACACCATCGGCGTGCATCGCGCCCGCGCCGAATACTACGCCCTGATCGGCGCCTACCAGATGGCCATCCAGCACCTGGACTACGCGAGCCGCTTGGCCGACCCGGCCGACAATCGGCTGCACGCGAGCCTGGATCAGCGCATCGTCGATCTGCGCACGGAACTCGAAGCGACCCGCCAGGAACGCCAAGGCTGAGTGGCCAGGCTTTGGGAACAGGAAACTTGGCGGTCTCGCCAGCCCCGGCACTCGGGCTATGATCGGCGCCACAGTGCGTGATTCGAGGGAAGTGCGATGAAACTGCGAACGGCAATTGCTCTCGGCGCGGCGTCGTGCGCCGTGTCATCCGCGGCGGCAGAAGCCGTGGCGCAGCTGGTGGACGCCCAGGGCGGCAGCGTCGGCACCGTGGCCTTCCATCAAGCGCCGCACGGCGTCATCGTGGCCGTGGACGCGCATGGCCTGCCCCCCGGCCCCCACGGCATCCATTTGCACGCGGTCGGCGAATGCAGCCCGGACTTCACGGCGGCGAAGGGACATGTGAACCCGGGCGGCGCCAAGCACGGCCTGCGCCATCCCGACGGGCCGGACAGCGGCGACCTGCCGAACCTCTACGTCGCCGCCGACGGCACAGCCAAGGCGGAGTTCTACACCACGCGCATCGCCGTCGAGTCCAGCGCCGACGACGAGCCGGCGCTGCTTGACGAAGACGGCGCCGCAGTGGTCGTCCACGCCAATCCCGACGACCACATCAGCCAGCCCATCGGCGGCGCCGGCGGCCGCATCGCGTGCGGCGTGGTGGAGAAAGCGCCGACCGATTGAGAATGCGTGCGGGCGTTAAGCAGATAGGGGCGCCGGCACGAGCGAGTTCGACAGCCCCGTGCCGGAGGCGGCGTCGGTCAGTCCGAGTCGCGTTGCGCTCTCAGTTCGGCTTCCAGCGCGGCGACTCGGGCCAGCGCCGCGGCAGTTTTCGCTTGTTCTGCGCTGAGACGTTGTGCTTCCACTTCCGCGCGTTGTTCTGCGGACTCGGCGCGTCGCTCCGCCGCCTCCCGTCGGATGCGCTCTTCCACTGCTTGCGCTTCGGATTCGCGTATTTGCGCTTCGGATTCGTGGAAAGTGCGCAGATATTCGCCGGTCGCCGGATCGTAGAAGCGCACCAGTCCGTCGCGGACGCAAAGCTCCAGCCCCAGCGCTTTGCTCGGCAGCCGCCCGGCGTCGTTGGCGGGCACGCGCTGGTATTCGCCATCGCACAGCCGGTAGCCAACCAGCGGCACGCCGAGCCGCGCACCCGAATCGTCGCGCAGGCGCTTGGCGGTCTCGTCGAACATGAAGTACTCGCGCACGCCAAAGCGCTGGTACAGCACGCGCTTGTCCACTGCGTCGCGGCGCCAGTTGGCGGGGGAGAGGTCCTCCAGCACGAAGTCCGGCGCCGGTTCCTCCCACAGCTTGTACGAAGACCGATCCTCGTCTTCCTTCGCCGCCAGCGCCACGAACAGGTCCGGCGCAACCGTTTTGCCGGGGCTGCCCTTCACATACGGCATGAACAGGTCCACGCCAACATAGCCGCCGCGCCCACGGTAGCGCTCCTTCAGCGCCGGCCCGTAGGCCAGCATCCGTCCCGCATGCCTGCTGTGCTGGCCCATGGAATCGTCGATCAGGTAGCCGTCTTCGTCGAGGCCGAAGGGCGGCATCGGCACGTAGTCCCACGGCTCGCGCACCGCCGACCCGAAGTGCAGGCCGGTGCCGTTGGCCTGGTCCGCCGCCACCCACCAGGCAGGCGGTTCCGGCAGGGGCTCCGCTGGCGTCCGGGCGACTTGGGCCTGGCGTTGCGTGGACATGCGGGAAACCATAGCACCGTTGGCGCACCGTGGGATGTTTGCGCCCATCATGGAGAACGGCTCGCGGCATGTGCGCGCCAATGGCGAATGTCGCACACAAATTGGAGAGATCGCCGCAGTCGGCAAGAGGCCGACGACGACTCTCGGCGATACTCGCGTTGCCCTGAAAAGCTGAAGCCGTGCTCGCGGCGCTTGAGGATCAGGCGTTCTCCGCCTCTGGCTCGCCCCTCCCTTCGCCCCACTCCTGCGTCGCTTCGTCCAGGCTCTGCTGGCGGTAGAGGGCGGCGTAGTGGCCGCCCTGGGCGATCAGTTCGGCGTGGTCGCCGGTCTCCACGATGCGCCCCTCGTCGACGACCACGATGCGCGTGGCGTTGCGGATCGTCGAGAGCCGGTGCGCGATGACGAAGCTGATGCGGCCTTGCAGCACGAACTTGAGTCCCTGCTGGATTTTCAGTTCCGTCTCGGTGTCCACCGAGGAGGTCGCCTCGTCCATCACCAGAATCTGCGGTTCCGCCAGGATGGCGCGGGCGAAGGAGACCAGCTGCTTCTGGCCGGCCGAGAGCCGCCCGCCGGCCTCGCCGACCTCGGTGTCGTAGCCGTCTTCCATGTCCAGAATGAAGTCGTGGGCGCCGGCCAGCTTGGCGCACCACTCCACTTCCTGATCGGTCGCCTCGAGCCGCCCGTAGCGGATGTTCTCGCGGATCGAGCCGCTGAAGACGTGGGCGTTCTGCAGCACCATCCCCAAGTTCGATTGCAGCCAGTGCAGGCTGCGCTCGCGGTAGTCCACGCCGTCGATCAGCACTTGGCCGGCGGTCGGCTCGTAGAAGCGGCAGACCACGTTCACCAGCGTGCTCTTGCCGCCGCCGGTGGGGCCGACGATGGCGATGGTGTCGCCCATCTTCGCCACGAGGTCGATGTGCTTGAGGATCGGCTTTTCCGGGTCGTAGGCGAAGCTCACGTCCGCAAGGCGCAGCTCGCCGATGCGCGCCGCCCCGCCGTCCGCGGCGACGTCGCTGCTGCGCGGCGCGTCGGCGTATTCCGCCAGCTTGGCGCGAACGGCTTCCGAATCCTCGATTTCCGGCTTGGCGTCGATCAGCGACAGCACCCGCTCGGCGGCGGCTTGGGCCATCTGCATCTCGGCGAACCAGCTGGCCAGCTCCGTGATGGGATTGAAGAACTCCCGCGCCAGCATCATGAAGGCGATCAGCGTGCCCGCCCCCAGCGCGCCGAGCAGCATGTAGCCGCCGCCCACCCCCAGCGCCAGATTCACCGCCACCGCCGCCAGAATCACCACCAGCGGCATGTACACCGCCGCCAGGATCATGTTGCGCACCGAGGCGCGGTACATGGTCTCGGTAAGCTGCGCGAAATCGCGGGCGTTCGCGTCTTCGCGCACGAACGCCTTGGAAGTGACCACGCCCATGATCGATTCGTTGTAGGTGCCGGTGATGCGCGAGTTGGTGCGCCGCACCAGCCGGGCGCTGCCGAGGATGCGCTTGCGGAACTTGGCCGAGACCCAGGCCACGAAGGGCAGAATCGCCATCACCAAGAGCGCCAGCTGCCAGTGCATCACCAGCATTACCAGGGCGATGCCGACGGTCATTGTGATGCCCCAGATCACGTCCAGGAACGCCCAGGCGAGGATGTCCGTCAGCCGGTTGCAGTCCGCCGTCAGGCGCGCCAGCAGCCAGCCGGTGGGGCGGTAGTCGTAGTAGGAGAACGAGAGCCGCTGCAGGTTCTCGAAGGCGCGGGCGCGAATGTCGTGGCTGGTGTACGCATGCACCTTGCCGGCGCCCCACACGAAGGCGCTCACGGAGGCCGCCATCAGCGCCGTGCAGAGGGCGTAGAGGGCGATCCACAGGCCGAAGGACGCCTCGGCGCCGTGGCGCTGCACGTCGTCCACCACCCACTTGGTGATGAGCGGATAGCCAGCCTCGGTGATCGCCACGACAATGGACGACGACGCCACCACGGCGAGCTCGAACGGATACGCCAGTACGTAGCGGAAGAGGCGCTTCCAAAGCTGCGTCTGCATGCCCTCCGCCGCGGCCTGCTCGTCGAAGCCGTCCTCGAACAGTTCGTCGTCGTAGCTCTCGGCTTCAGCCACGTCTCTGCCCTCCTGCGTCCGCCGCGCCTTGCGCCAAGTCGCGGCTGATGGATTCGTCCAGCAGGCCCTGGATTTCGCACAGCCGGCGGTACGGCCCTGGCGCCTCGGCCAGTTCGTCGTGGGCGCCGTCCTGCACCAGGCGCCCGTGCTCCATCACCAGAATGCGGTCGGCGCGGCGCACGGACGAAAGACGGTGGGCGATGACGATGGTGGTGTGACGGCCGCGCCGCCGCTCCAAGGCATCGAGAATGCGCCGTTCCGTGCCGGTGTCCACGGCGGAGAGGGAGTCGTCCAGCACCAGAATCGGCGGCTCCTTGAGCAGCGCCCGGGCCAGCGCCAGCCGCTGCCGCTGGCCGCCCGAGAGGGTGAGGCCGCGCTCGCCGATCTGCGCCTCGTAGCCGGCCGGGAAGTCGACGATGGCGTCGTGCACCGCCGCTTCCTGGGCCACCGTGCGCAGTTCGCTGTCCACCGCCTCGGGGCGCGCCACGCGCAGATTGGCGGCGATGCTGCGCGAATACAGGAACGGGTCTTGCAGCACCACGCCGATCTGCTGGCGCAGCCACTGCCGATCCACTTCGCGCACGTCCACGCCGTCGATCAGGATGCGCCCGGTGTGGAACGGATACAGGCGCATCAGGAGCCGCACCAGCGTCGTCTTGCCCGAGCCCGGCGGGCCGACGATGCCGACCGTCTGCCCGGACGGAATGCGGGCGCAGAAGTCCACCACCGCGGCGCGGTCCGGCTTGTAGCCGGCGCGCACCATGTCGAACACCACCTCGCCGCTGGCCCGCGCCTGATGCGGCGGCCGTTCGCGGCTTTCCTCTTCGGTTTCCAGGATGTGGTTGATGCGCCCCAAGGCGACGATGGCCTTGCTGGAATCCGTGAGCACCTCGCCGAGCCGCCGCACCGGGAAGACCACCATGGTCACCAGACTGACGAAGACGAACAGCCCGCCCACGCTGATCGCGCCGTCCGCCAGGAACATCCCGCCGGCGATCAGCACCAGGCCGATCTGCCCCATCGCCAGCGAGTTGCTGATGCCCCAGTACAGGGCTTCCAGCGTGTTCACCCGGTAGAACGCATCGCGGTAGGCGCGGTTGCTGACGCCGAAGCGCTCCATCTCATGCGCTTGCCGGGCGAACGCCCGCACCACGCGAATGCCGGCGAGGTTCTCCTGCAGCACCGCGGTCATGGCGCCTTCCGCTTCGTCGGCGATCTGGAACTGCCGCCGCACCTTGGAGAAGAACAGGAAGGCGCCGATGGCCAGAATCGGCATCAGCGACACCGCGAACCACGCCAGCTGCGCATCGCGCAGGAAGAGGATCGGCGTCATGGCCGCCACCATCAGCAGCGAGCGCCCGATCTCCACGACGTGGGAGGTGAGGAACATGCGCATCGTCTCCACGTCCGAACTGCAACGCTGCACCAGATCGCCCGTGTCGGCGGCATCGAAGAAGCTGGCCGGCAGATAGTGCAGGCGGCGGTAGAGCTCGTCGCGCAGCCGCCTGGCGATGTCTTCCGCGGCAATGGCCGTCCAGCGCCCGCGCAGATACATGAAGAGCGCCCCGACCCCCACCAGCGCCAGCGCGGCCAAGGCCGAGAGCGCCAGATAGGCGATGAAGACGGCGTCGCTGGCGGCGTTGCCGGAGCTGGACGCATCGGCAGTCTCGGCAGCCGCGGGCGCTGCGTCGCGCCCACCAAGAGCCACGCCGCCGCCCAACGCTTCAACGAGCCACACCGCCCCGCTCGCAAGCATCGGCGCCCCGACCGCGAAATCGCGCTCGGAGATCACGTCCAAGGCGTAGCCGGCCACCACCGGCGCCGCCAACATGCAGGCGTTGGACGCGCCGATGGCCGCAATCGCGGCGACGTACCGCAACCGCTGGCCGCCCGTGACGACCCAGAGATTGCGCCGAGTGTGGTTGTTCGAATCCATGATCGTGCTCGGAATGGGTTTGCCGACAAGCGCCCGCGTTTCGTCCGACTTGGCAGCCCCAAGACGCACCGCGCGCAAAGGCGCGAGGCGGCGCAGGAGCGAAGGCAATGCGCGGCGCTTAATCGAGGTGCCCGATGTGCGTCGGTTGACCGGCCCTCGCGGGGCCGCGTCGATGCGGCCCGTTCGGGCCGCAGAGGGCCTCAGCCGCGAATGCGCTCCAACATGGAGAGCATCGCCGTGCGGTCGGTGAACAGGGAGAGCTGCATGGGCAATCTCCTCTAAGGCCCTTCGTGGAAGGCGGCGCACTATACGCGCTGCGCACTCGAACGCAACCCGTTTTCCGCTTGGCGCAGCGGCGCGCGTTGCGAGCAGCCAGCGACGGGTCAGCGCAGGCACGGTGCTATAGTGGATTCAGAGCGGCCGCCCGTCAGCGCAAGTGACATCCTCCCTGCCCAGCATCTTCGATCTCTGCCAGCCGCGCGCGGATGTCTTGGCCGGGCGTGTGGCGGACGCCGATTTCGCCGCGGACCTCGCGTCGGTGATCGCCGGCGCCGCAAGCGCCGAATACGCCGATCCGGCGCGGTTCTTCGCCAACACCTATCCCACCGGCGGGCTGCGCGACCTGCTGGCGAACGTCTGCGCGCGCTTGAGCGGGAGCGGGGAAGAGGCGGCCACCATCTTCCGCTTGGACACCACCTACGGCGGCGGCAAGACCCACGGCCTGATCGCGCTGCTGCACGCGGCTGGCGGCATGAAGGGCGTGGCGAACGCGAGCGAGTTCGTCGATCCCACGCTGCTGCCCACCGGCGCCGTGCGCATCGCCGCTTTCGACGGCGAGAACGCCGATCCGGCCAATGGCCGAGATGTCGGCGACGGCGTGCTGGCCTACACCCCGTGGGGCGAGATCGCCCATGCCCTTGCCGGCGCCGCAGGCTACGAGCGCGTGCGGCGCAGCGACGAGCAGGGCATCGCGCCCGGCGCCGAAACGCTGCGCGAGCTGTTCGGCGGCGAACCAACGCTGATTCTTCTGGACGAGCTGGCGGTCTATCTGCGCAAAGTATGGCGGCAGCAAGGCGCGGCGCAGCAGCTCACGGCGTTTCTCACCTCGCTGTTCAAGGCCGTGGAGGGCGCCCCGAACGCGGCGCTGGTGTACACGCTGGCGGTCGGCAGCGATGGCCGCGCCACGGACGCCTACAGCAAGGAGAACCAGTTCGTCGCCGACGCCATGGCGGAGATGATGAGCGTCTCGGCCCGCAAGGCGACGCTCTTGAATCCCACCCAGGATGCGGAGACGGCGCCGGTGTTGCTGCGCCGCCTGTTCGAGCGCGTGGACGACGGCAAGGCCAGCGTCATCGACGCCTACCAGACCCTCTGGCGCGAACACCGCGAGTCGCTGGCCGAAGAAGCCGCCCGCCCGCACACGGCGCAGGAATTCACCACCAGCTACCCCTTCCACCCGGACGTGCTGGCGACGCTGAGAGGCAAGACCTCCACCTTGAGCGAGTTCCAGCGCGTGCGCGGCATGTTGCGCCTGCTGGCGCGCACCATCGCCCACCTGTGGCAGGAGCGGCCGGCCGACGCGACGGCCATCCACCTGCACCACGTCGACCTGGGGCAGGAGCCGATCCGCCAAGAGCTGGTGACGCGCCTCGGCCAATCCGCCTTCGTGCCGGCCATCGCCAACGACATCGCCACCGGCAGCGGCGGTGCCGGTGGGGAGAGCGGAGAGAGCCAGTCGCTGGCGGAAAGCATCGACGCCGCGCACTACCGCGGCTTGCCGCCCTACGCGGCCTACGCCGCCCGTACTACCTTCCTGCACACCTTGGCCTTCAACGAGCCGCTGAAGGGCCTCGCCCCGGAACACCTGCGCTACGCAATGCTCGCGCCGACGCTCGACATCAGCTTCGTGGAAGAGGCCCGCAAGCGCTTCGTGGCGGAATCCGCCTATCTGGACGACCGCCCCGGCGCCCCCATGCGCTTTCTGGCGGAAGCCAACCTCAACCAGATCATCCGCCGCGAGGAACGCAACGTGGACGCCGGCGAAGCCCGCGCCGAACTCGGCGATCGCATAGGCCACATCTTCAACGGCGAGACCTTCGACGCCATCCGCTTCCCCGGCGGCCCGTTCGACGTGCCGGACGAAGTGGGCGACGGCCGGCCGAAGCTGATCGTGCTTTCCTACGACGCCGTTTCATTCGGCGCCCAAGCAAGCGAACTGCCGAGCCTCGTGGAACGCATCTACACCCGCAAAGGCGCAGACGGCGCGTCCTTGCGGGCATTGCGCAACCACCTGGTCTTCGTGGCCACCGACGACGCCGGCAAGGCGGAAATGCAGCGCCACGCCCTGCTTCGCCTTGCCCTGCGGGCATTGAAGCGCGCCGACCGTCTGCGCGACTTGGGCGAGCATCAGCAGGACCAAGTGCTGGAGAAGGAGGCGCGTTCCGAACAGGAACTGGCCATCGCCATCCAGCAAGCCTACCGGCACGTGCTCTACCCCTCTTCGGCGGGCATGGACGCGGAAGTGTCCTTGGCGCACACCGCCATCGACATCCACTCCGCCGCCGACCAGCCGGGCGTCGGCCAGCGCCACATCGCCCGAGCGCTGCGCGAGCTGCAGAAGCTCCGCCTGTCGGAGGACGAGGCGGACGCGCCGGTGTACGTGCGCGACCGCACGCCGCTGCGCAAGGGGCAGATGACCACGCTGGCGCTGCGCGACGAGTTCCGCCGCGACCCCAAACTGCCCATGCTGATCGGCGACGACACGTTCATCCGCGGCATCCGCATCGGCGTGGAACGCGGCGACTACGTCTATCAGCGCGGCGATCTGCTGTTCGGGCCGGGCGACCCGCCGGCATCCGTGCAGATCGACGAGCAGGCGGTGGTGCTGACCATGACCTACGCCAAGAACACCGGCGTGTGGCCGCGACCTGCGGTGGAGGAGGAGCGGGGCGAGCCGACGCCGACACCGCCAGACCCCGGCATCGAGGAGGAAAGGGAGAAGTATCGTGTCCAGCCCGAAGCGGAAGCGCCCGAGCTCAGCGCCGAAGGCCCGCTGCGCGAGGCGCTGGTTCGCCTGTGGGAACAAGCCCGCGACAAGGACATCGAGCGCATCGGCGAATTGACGCTGCGCCTGTTCGACGCCGGCGATGCGTTCCCCCTGCTTGGCGTGGCTAGCCGCATCGCCGGAGCGGACAAGACGGCTGTTCTCAGAGGCGCCTACGAAACGCAAGATGGCGGCAGTTGCGAGCTTGAGTTCCAGGGCCCGCTGCCGGACGCGCAGCCGGTACGCGAGTTTCTGGAACCGCAGTTGCGAGCGGCCCGCAGCACACATCTGGAAGCCAGCATCGGCTTGGCATTCCACGACGGCCTCGCCATTCGCGGCCAAGCGCCGGAGCAGCTGGCGGAGGAACTGTGCCGCTTCGCAAGCGGCGCCGCGTTCGTCTCCGCAACGGCGCGCCCTCGCGGGCGCGTTTGAGTTTGCTCCGCAAACTCCGCGTCTGCTACAAAGACTCATCCGTGAGGTCAATGCCATTCAAAAGGAATCGGGGCGAGCGCGTGATGGCCGCGCGGGGGGCGTCCGTGGCCAAGCTGCTGCCGGCCACGCCGCGCTACGAGTTGCGCGTGCGCTCTGGGCGTCCCGGACAGGCCGAGTACGAAGTGTGGCAACTGCCGAGCCCCGCCACCCCGCAAGTGGCCGCGCCGACGCGGGTGGCCGGCTTGCGTGGCCGCAATCTGGAGCTGGTGGAACACCGAGTGCTGCGCAAGCTGGCGCAGTCCGGGATTCGCCTGGGCAGCGGCAATGGCGGACGAGCCAAGGGCGCGGTGGTCGGCCGCGCCCTCAGCGAAGACCTAGCGCTGACCCTTGGCCTGCTGTTCCGCTGCCTGGCGCCGATGCGCAACCGCGAGAACATGCGCACGGTGGCGGAGGGCATCGAGACCATGCAGCGGGAAGAAGCCGCCTACTGGCTCGGCATGGCCATGCACCGCAAACGCCCGCGCAGAGTGCTGGCGGCATTGCGGATGCTCCTGACCGAACCGAAGCGCAAGAGCGAACGGACGCTGGGGTTGTAAGCCATGTCCACCCCCGACTACCCCCGCATCCCCTACGGCTGGGCGGACTTCCGCGCCATGCGCCTCGAAGGCCGCCTGTACGTGGACAAGACGCGCTTCCTCCGCCCGCTGGAAGACGAGCGCTTCGTCTTCCTGATCCGCCCCAGGCGCTTCGGCAAATCCTGCTGGCTCTCGCTGCTGGAAAACTACTACGACCGCAAATGGGCGAGCGAGTTCGAGCAGGTGTTCGGCACCTTGGACATCGGCCGCGACCCCACCGAGAACCGCCACAGCTTCGTGACGCTGCGCTTCGACTTCTCCGCGGTGCATGATGCGCCGGAGACGCTGGAGCGCGAGTTCGAGTACTACTGCGGAGACGTGATCCAGCGCTCGATGGAGCGGCATCCGGCCCTGTTCCCGCAACAGGAAGTGCAGCGCATCTCGTCCGCGCCTTCCACCGGGGCCAAGCTGCACAGCCTGTTTTGGCACGCCGCCGAGCATGACATTCGGCTCTACCTGCTCATCGACGAGTACGACAACTTTGCCAACACCATCCTGGCCCACCACGGTGCCGACGCCTACCACGAGCTCACCCACGGCAGCGGGTTCTACCGCAACTTCTTTGCTGCCTTGAAGGCCGGCGCGGGGCGGAGCGGCGGCGGCCTCGAACGGCTGTTCATCACCGGAGTCTCGCCCATCGCCTTGGACGACGTGACCAGCGGCTTCAACATCGGCAAGAACATCAGCTTGCTGCCGGAGTTCAATGCCGCGCTCGGCTTCACCGAGGCGGAGGTGCGCGGTCTGCTGAAAATCTACCGGAAGGCGGGCGTGTTCAGTTTGGACGAGGACGCAGCGCTCGACGTGATGCGCGAGTGGTACGACGGCTATCGCTTCGCCAAGCGCACCGAAGAGACCATGTACAACACGGACATGGTCCTCTATTTCCTTGACGCCGCCGTGCCGAACAAGCCCATGCCAGACGACCTCATCGACGTGAACGTGCGTATCGACTACGGCAAGCTGCGCCACCTGCTCACCGTCAGCCGCGGGCAAGCGCAGGCGAGCAACGCACAGCGCAGTGGCGCTCGCGTGACCGAGAAGGCCGATGCCGTGCGCCAGCTCAACGGCAACTTCGACGTGCTCCGACGAGTGGTGGGCGAAGGCCAGGCGGACGCCGAGATCCAAACGAGTTTTCCTTTGGAACGCTTGGGACAGCGCGACAACTTTCTCTCGTTGCTGCACTACTTCGGCTTGTTGAGCATTCGGGAGGCCCTCGGCGGCCGCACTCGCCTGCACATCCCGAACCAGACGGTGCGCCAACTGCTCTACGGCCACCTGCGCGATGCCTACGACGACGTGGGCGTGCTCACCATGGACGTGCTGGCACTGGCGGATGCCGTGTGGCGAATGGCCCGCGACGGCGAATGGCAGCCGGTGTTCGACTTCCTGCGCAACGCCATCGCCGAGCAGACCGGCATCCACGACTATCTGGAGGGCGAGAAGATCATCCAGGGCTTCCTCGCCGCGTACCTGGGCGTCTCGCGGCACTTCCTGATGCGTACGGAACCTGAACTCAACAAGGGCTTCGCGGACATCGCGCTGGAACCGCTCACGGCGCAACACCCGGAACTTCGGCACGGCTACTTGATCGAGCTCAAGTACCTCAAGCGCAGCGAAGACGCGAGCAAGGCGAAGGTGCAGGCCGTGGTTGAAAACGCTCACGACCAGCTGCGGCGCTACTTGGCGGACGACCGCTTGGCCCAAGCGTACCCGTCCGCGCAGTTCACCGGCTTGGCGGTGGTGTTCCACGGCTGGGAGATGGTGTCTTGCCAAGCAACCGCGCCATGACCAGCGGCACGGCGACATCCGCCGCGTACCCGCTCATCCCCTACGGCTGGGCGGATTTCCGCGCCATGCGCCTCGAACGCCGCCTCTACGTGGACAAGACGCGCTTCCTTCGCCCGCTGGAAGACGAGCGCTTCGTCTTCCTCATCCGCCCCCGGCGCTTCGGCAAATCCTGCTGGCTCTCGCTGCTGGAGAACTACTACGACCGCAAGTGGGCGAGCGAGTTCGAGCAGGTGTTCGGCACCTTGGACATCGGCCGCGACCCCACCGAGAACCGCCACAGCTTCGTGACGCTGCGCTTTGATTTTTCGGCCGTGCCCGATGCGCCGGAGACGTTGGAGCGGGAGTTCGAGGACTACTGCCGCTTGGAGATCGAGGAAGCGCTAGAGCGCAACCCGGACCTCTTCCCAGCCGATGCCGTGGCTCGCGTCCTGGATCACCCTTCCGCATCCGGCAAGCTCAACGCGCTGTTCAGGGAAGCGCGCAGACGCGGTGTTCGGCTCTATCTGCTCATCGACGAGTACGACAACTTCGCCAACACCATCCTGGCCCACCACGGCGCCGACGCCTACCACGAACTCACCCACGGCAGCGGCTTCTACCGCAATTTCTTCGCCGCCTTGAAGGCCGGCGCGGGGCGCAGCGGCGGCGGTTTGGAACGGCTGTTCGTCACCGGCGTTTCGCCGATCACCTTGGACGACGTGACCAGCGGCTTCAACATCGGCAAGAACATCAGCCTGCTGCCGGAGTTCAACGCGCTGCTCGGCTTCACCGAGGAGGAGGTGCGCGGCCTGCTCCAGACCTACCGCAAAGCCGGAGCGCTCGGCTTGGACGAAGACGTGGCCCTCGACACGATGCGCGAGTGGTACGACGGCTACCGCTTCGCCAAGGGCGCTGAGGAAACGGTCTACAACACCGACATGGTGCTCTACTTCCTGAACGCCGCGATGCCGAACAAGCCCATGCCGGACGACCTCATCGACGTGAACGTGCGCATCGACTACGGCAAGCTGCGCCACCTGCTGACCGTCAGCCGAGGGCGCGTGAAAGCGAGCGGGACCGCTCGCCCTGGCGCGTCGGACACTGGCGAGGCAAACGAAAGAGCCAGCGACGTGCGCCTCAACGGCAACTTCGACCTGCTGCGCCAAATCGTCGGCGAAGGCCAAGCAGACGCGGACATCCAAGCCAGCTTCCCCTTGGAGCGCCTAGACCAGCGCGACAACTTCCTCTCCCTGTTCCATTACTTCGGCCTGCTGACCATCCGCGACGCCGACGGCGGCCGAACGTGCCTGCGCATCCCCAACCAGACGGTGCGCCAACTGCTCTACGGCCACCTGCGCGACGCCTACGACGACGTGGGCGTGCTCTCCGTCGATCTGGTCGCCCTTGCCGACGCCCTCTGGCGCATGGTCCGCGACGGCGCCTGGCGCCCGGTCTTCGACTTCCTCCGCAGCGCCATCGCCAAGCAGACCAGCATCCGCGACTACTTGGACGGCGAGAAGATCATCCAAGGCTTCCTCGCCGCGTACCTGGGCGTCTCGCGCCACTTCCTGCTACGGACGGAGCCGGAACTGGGCAAGGGCTTCGCCGACATCGCGTTGGAACCGCTGGTGGCGCAGTACCCGACCCTGCGGCACGGGTTCTTGATCGAGCTCAAGTACCTCAAGCGGGGCGAGGACGCTGGGCAGGACAAGGTGCAGGCGGTGGTGGAAGAGGCCGGGGAGCAGTTGCAGCGGTACTTGGCGGACGAGCAGTTGGGACGGGCGTATCCAACGGTGGAGTTCACCGCATTGGTAGTGGTGTTCCACGGTTGGGAGATGTTGCGTTGCGAGGAAGCAGTCAGATGACAGACCGCCATATTCATGCGGCTAAGCTCGCGAGCGGATTGGGACATGACGGTGTGCGCCGCAGATGTATTGCCCGCCTAGCGGTCGCTGCGTCTGTACGTCTGCTCAGACGACCTTACGACGGAATGGGGAAATTTGTCATTTACCAAGTGATTGACATAGCCTACCGCTGCCGCCCTATTGCGCACTGTCGGTCCCACGGTCACGACCGATCCAGACGACAAGAGCTTTCGCCAGGGTAGACCGTCAACGTACCTCCTCACTATGTTGCCATGATCTGCATCGAATTTGACCTGCCGTGGCATGACCTTAATCATCCTCCACTCTCTTTCGTCAGAGTAGCGCACATTCTTGATGAGGTGGCGATACCCGCCGAAAACTCTGCACAGAGAATCGATTGCTACTTTGCAGGCGTCTACATCCGACTTGGTCGATCCTTCGACAAAGGTCTTAGTCGAATGAAACAGCTCACGCATCCGACTTGCGACCTCGCGATCCTCTATGCGATCTTTCTCTTGAATTGCATCGCCGTTTGAGTGCCTGTACCTGACGCGATAGATACCGTGGTATTCGCCGGGGAAGAAGATGTTCTTGGAGACCTTAAACGAGCATCCTTCCCCATCATGGCCGTAGAATCTCCAGAACGTTAGCTTATCTTCCACACTGTCCGTATCCTGCATGCTATGTACCTCCTCCTCAAGTGCAGCACTCGAAGAAAAGGAGCACCCGTAGGCATCTCCGCCATCAATTGAACCTTCGACTCCCTCGTCATGCAGCTCTTGCCACTCCCGAATCCATGCGGTGGCTTCTCTGTAGACGTCCTTCCACGGCGTCGGCAGTATTCGCCCTTCTTCTGGGTCATTGGCAAGTTCGTAATGGTACATACGCATGATAGGGGCATCTTGTTGCAAGATGGACAATGCCCTTTCCCAGGAAGTGTAATGAACCAAGTCTTGTTTGTTGGTTGGTTTATCGCTGTATAGCGCGAGATCATCAGCCAGCGTAGGCAGCTCATCGACCTTTTGAGACGCTTTTTCTCCAACCATATGACCTCGGTTTAGATCTTCGATGCTGCTAAGCAAATCCTTCCAAGTCTTGTCCATTCGACTCATGTTTTGTTCCTCCAGCCCCGAAAGACGCCCGCAATTACCCTAAGTATCACATCGAAACTAGCGGCCGGACGCCGTTTCTCCAAATACGGAATCTCGTTGCCATTGTCACCTGTCCATCTCTCTGAGAAAATGCTGCAGGTTTCATGGCAATTTCCATGCCGCACTTTGGTCCGCCCTGTCACAAAGTTGCGCTCGATCCCAAGGTAAGGAGGCCACCAAGAGTCCGCAACAACTAGTCGGGTCGCCATGTTCAACAGTTCGCTACCGGTAGCAAGGCTCATGCAGAACACATTCTCGGGACGCCTATTGGTGCGCTCGGCCGTCTTGATGTAGCTCGGATCATCCCACGATCCATCTAGTTCGAGTACGACGTCGCTTGAGGTGTATTGACCATTGCATCTAAGGCATCTGCTGTACGGGCCAGCAACATGTGCCTTCCAACGGGCAGCGTTCATATTGTGGTATTTGGGATCTTTGCGTATCTCTACACCTCCATCGACCACAGGAATGCCATCTCTGTATGCAGTACGGTTCAGGATGTCTCGGGCAACGGGGCTATCCACACAACTGACGAGCACGTCACAATCCTTGGCTGCAGCAAGGGCCTCGCGGTTTTGGATTCGCAAGCGGTGGTTGATCACGACCAGATTCTCGGTAGTGCTCGCCCATTTTATAGCTCTCTCGGCAATGTCCGTCTTCGGTCGTCCAACGTCATCCTTGTGCGCATTGAGCAGTCGATCTAGGTTGTGTTCTTCCACGAGATCGTGGTCAATCAATACGAGCTCGCGGACGCCGATCCTCGCTAAACCCTCTGCGACAACGCTGCCAACGCTTCCGAGGCCAACAATGCCTATGCGCAAGGCCTCGAGTTCACGTTGCTTCTCCTCGCCCCAACTCTCTATCGTTCGTAGTTGCCGTCGTCGGCTAGGTGTCTCTGTTGCCGGTCGATGCCACACCTTCAAGCGGGTCTGGTCGATGAGACGGACCTTCTTGCACCAATGCCTCGTCTTGCTGCGTCCGTGCTCGTGCCAAAACCGCGCACTCCAGTGTTCGTCTACGCCGACTGTCATACCGACCAATGGATTCCCCGTTGCCCTTGATGCGTCGGCTATGCGATCTCTTTCGGCGCAAATGTCGGGGACGCTCATGTCCTGCCAGCCGGGGCTGGGATGGCTGTGCATAAATACCAGCCCTTGACGGTTCGCGATGGCGTTCCTCGTCGCACGCGCCAGATAACCTCCGGTAAAGCTCGCGTTCCCATGCAAGCTCCGTTCATCGTCCTTTGGGAGCAAAATGTCTGTAACGATGGCCGTCTTTCGGTGTTTGCCCGTACTGGGAGTCCATAGGCCGAAGCACAAGTCCTCCTGCATCCGCCCTCGTCTGAAGTGCTGTAGGAGGTGGGCACAAGCATCTTTGTGTGCTTGGTCTGTGAGCAAAACCTCATGCCACTGGATACTCATATTTGGCGCCACACTTTGCTTAGGTGCTCCAAGTAGGCATGCATCCCCTTGTTGGCGGCCGTGTCCCAGAACGCGCCTGGTGGTCGGCTCAATGCAACCCAATCCCTCCCGCCAAACGTGCAGAGGCCGTGGTTGGCACCATCTCGGGTGTCAGTTATAGGAGGGCTGATGAATATCCAATGCGGCGGCGTCTCTGGATATCCAACGGCCTCGCACTGCGTGGAAATGCCAACGCGGAGCTCCTTCCCTCGAAAGCGGCCTACGGGAACCGTGCAGTCGAATGTGACGATCCGCTGCGGACCGGCGACGGTGTCGCCTTCGACAACATCCGGCGTATAGCCAAGGTCTTCGAGTTCTTGGCGGATGCGTTGATCTACGTTCACCTTGTGTCCTTCGACTGTTGGCTAGGCTATGTCAGTCTTCCCCACCGGCACCGCCAAGAACTCCTCGTGCTCCTCCACAACGATGGTCTCATGGCCGTGCAATTCGCCCTCCACCGAGACTCTCTCGATGACGTACTCGTCGACTGCCCCTTCGATGCAGCCTGCTTCCTTGGCTTTCTTGAGGACCGTGTGGACGCCAACCTCCTTCGTGACCTCAATGGTGAGGCCGTTGACCTTGATCTGCACGCTGACTTGGGCAGCGTCGTCTACACTGGTTACTGGCCCCACCCCGCCTTGGTCGCCGCCTTGAATGTCGCTCATGACCGTACCCTTGCTTCCGGTGCGTGGTCGGTGCGCTGCGTGTAGTATGCGCCGCTCCACCGAATTGGGCAGATTGTATGCCTGCACAGTATGGTTCGCAAGGGCCAAATGACCATTTGGACCTCGATTCCGCGCCTCTCCATAAGGCATTGAAAAACAAGGTACTTTGTGCGATTGGCGAGCGTGGTGGCACCAAGTTGTGTGTCTCTGCTGACTCCCTCCGGAGCATGATGTGGCGGACACTCGCCTGATCGAGCGCTGGCTGCCGATCGCCGAGATCGGCGAGGAAGCAACTCGCGAGCGGCGCTCGATGACGGCGCTGCCGCCGACCTACTACCTGCACGTCTGGTGGGCGCGGCGGCCGTTGGTGGCGTCTCGGGCAGCGATTCTCGCCTCCCTGCTGCCCTCGGACGCTGACCGGGCGCGATTTCTGTGGGCACTTGGCATTCACGGTGATCCGGTGGCGGGACGTGCCGCACTCGACACGGCGCGGCGCACAGGCGTACATGTCGATGATCCCTACGGGTATGCCCGTGCCTTCGGGTTCTCGCTTGGGGAAGCCGACACCGAGTGGCTTGCCGAGTGCGTGGGCAACGTAGGACGCATCTCGTTCCTCGATCCAACGGCGGGAGGCGGCAGCGTTCCCTTTGAGGCGACGCGCCTGGGACTGTCCGTGCAGGCAAACGACCTCAACCCGGTCGCCGGGTTGGTTTGCGACGCGACCATCCGTTGGTCGCTCATGCCTAGCGTTCGGGATTGCTTCGCGGAGTTGGCCAAACGGCACCGAAAGGTGGTGGAAGGGCGGCTGACGCGGTTCTTCCCGCAACGTGGGCAGCCCAAGCAATTCGATCTGACCTACCTCTACGCCCGCACCATCGCCTGCCCCTACTGCGCTGGCCTCGTGCCGCTGTCCCCGAACTGGCGTCTGGCGCCGGGCGGCAAGGGCGTTCGGCTGGTGCCGGTGCTCGCCGACGGGCCCGAGAGCGAGGGGCGGGTGTGCGGGTTCGAGATTGTCGAGACGGCGGAGCGGCAGTCGGCGGGGACGGTGGCAAAAGGGGATGGGCTGTGTCCGTACCCGGACTGTCGGCGGCAGATCGACGGGGACGAGATCAAGACGCAGGCGCGGGCGGGGCGGATGGGCGAGCAGCTGTACGCGGTGGTCTACAAGAAGCGCACGCGGGCGAAGACGAAGAGCGGGCGTGAGCGGGAGAAGTGGGTTCGCGGCTATCGGGCGCCGCGGGCGGAGGACGACAACAGCGCCGAGATTCGCGCGGCGCTGGCGGAGAAGCTGCCGGAGTGGGAGGCGTTCGACTTGGTGCCGAGCGAGCGCATCCCGGACGGCAACAAGACGACGGAACCCATGCGCTACGGCATGAGGGCGTGGCGCGACCTGTTCTCGCCGCGCCAACTGCTCTGCCACGGCACGAGCGTGGAGGTGTATCGGGAGATGCTCGAAGCGGATCGGGCCCGCGGCGAACTCACCGAAGTGCGCAAGGCCGCCTACGGCTATCTGGCGATCGCGTTGGACACGCTGCTGAACTACAACAACCGTGCCGGGCGGTGGGACAGCACCACCGGGCGAGTCCGCTCCATCTTCGACAGGCACGACTTCGCCTTCGTGTGGTCCTACGCGGAAATGGCACCGCTCGTCACCGGCGTCGGCTACGACTGGGCCATCGACAAGACGGCCAAGTGCATCAAAGAACTCGCGGAACTCGTCAATCCCAAAGGCCAGCGCTCCGATCTATTCGCTCCCGAAGAACGACGCCAGCCGCCGCCCGTTACCGTCACCTGCAAGTCCGCGGACAGCCTGGACCACATCGAGAGCGGCAGCATCGACGCGGTGGTGATGGACCCGCCCTACTACGACAACGTGATGTACGCCGAGCTCTCGGACTTCTTCTACGTCTGGCTGAAGCGCACCGCCGGGCACGTCTTCCCCGAACTGTTCCGCCGCCAGCTCACGGACAAGGAGAACGAGGCCGTGGCCAACCCGGCGCGTTTCGCTGGCGAGAAGGGCGCGCGGGCGCTCGCCGGGCGCGACTACCAGGAACGCATGGCGGCCATCTTCCGCGAGTGCCGGCGGGTGCTCAAGGCCGACGGCATCATGACGCTGATGTTCACCCACAAGGCCACCGGCGCCTGGGACGCGCTCGCCAAGGGCTTGATGGAGGCGGGCTTCGTCATCACCGCGTCATGGCCCATCAATACCGAGGCCGGCGGCAGCCTGCACATCCGCAACAAGGCGGCGGCCAACAGCACCGTTTTCCTCGCTTGCCGACCGCGTCCGACGGAACGCGCCGCCGAAGCGCGCGATGCCGTCGCCTACTGGGAAGACGTGGAACCCCGCGTGGCCAACGCCGTGCGCACCCGCGTGGCCGAGTTCCAACAGGCGGGCATCGCCGGCGTGGACTTGTACCTCGCGTGCTTCGGCCCGGCGCTGGAGGAGTTCTCGCGCAACTGGCCGCTCACCCGCGGCACGCCCAGAGCGCGCCCGGCCGCAAGGCGCGGCCAGCAGGACGTGCTCGAGGCCGATTGGGACCCCTACGCCGCAACGCCGGAAGACGCCTTGGACGCCGCCCGCCGCGAGGTGAAGCGCTGGCGCCTGGAGCAGCTGACGCGCAAGAAGGCGAGCGAGGACTTGGACGCGCCCACCGCGTTCTTCGTGCTGGCGTGGGACGCCTTCAAGGCGCCCGTCTTCGCCTACGACGAAGCGCTGCGCCTGGCCCGCGCCGTCGGCGTGGACATGGACGCGCAAGTGACGAAGCGCCTCGGCGAGAAGCGCGGCGGCGACTTCCGCCTGTGGGACAGCGCCACCCGCGCCGCGAAGGGCGCCCTCGGCCCGGTGGACGGCAGCCGCGGCCTCATCGACACCCTGCACCACGCCGCCAGCATCTCCCGCAGCCGCTCGCGGGCGGCGGCGCGGGACATGCTCGCCGAAACCGGCATGGATCAGGACCCGCGCCTGTTCCAGGCGTTCGAGGCGGTGCTGGAAGTGCTGCCGGTGTCGCGCCGCTTCACCAACGTGGCTCTGCAGAGCGAGGCCGCCGCGTCCAGCAACGACTTCGAGGCGCTGTACGACCTTGCCCGGCTGGCGTACGCGAAGGAGGTGGATCAGCCGAAGCAGTTGGAGTTGTGGCTGGAGGAAGGGGAAGCCGGCAGTACTGCTTGATCGATGGATCGGCCACGCCTTGGCATCGTTTTCACGATGTCTGGCGACAGCGAACGTCCGCTGAACGGAATCGACGCGTCCACGTCCCGCCAATCCCCATTACGCCGTCGGAACGCGGCGTGCCACGAATATGCCCACGACGGGCGTCGTCGGGAACCGCCTCGTGAGCATGGACTTCGCGGCAACAAAGTGCGCACCCGTGGTCAGCACGTCGTCCACGATGAAGATGAAGTCGCGGGGGCGCATACGCGAGCGCGGCATCCACTTGGTAGAGCGCTTCGATGTCTTGGGGAGCGGGGCGGTCGTCGCTCCCATGGGCGGGCAGCGTACTCGCTGCTTGCACGATTAGCTCGCGAACGTCCAGCGGCGGCCGAGGCCGTATTGCCGCGCACACCTGCGTCATGCGGTCGTCGTATAGCGGGTAGTCCTTCGCCCTTGAAGGCGGGATCGGCACGAACGTGATCTTGTCCAAGAAATCGTGGTTGATCGCTGCTCGCAAGGCCGTGGCCACCTCGCGTATGGCTTGGCCCTTGTAGTGCCAATCTGGTAGGCCCCGACGATCCACGCGCTTCTTCAAGTTGAAGACGAGCTGGTTCGTTGGGCTGCCTCGATAGCCCGTTCTTGCGGTGTACTCGCCGAGGAAGTAGCACTCGTCCGATGCGGTCAGATGCCAGTGATCGGGCGCGACTGCGTCAACCTTCGTCAGCCGTCGCGGCAAGCTGCTCTGCGATCCCGCCATAGTCCCTCACCCGCATCGCGCCCTTGGCTGCCAGCCGTTCTGGCCAGTGCAGGCCTTGGCCGAAGCAGCTGTCCAACACGAACAGCTTTCGGCCCTGCTCCAGCGCGGCCTTCGCCTGAATCAGGGTTCCCGAGGTATCGCCAGCCTCCACGATCACGGTGGCGTCCGTGAGTGCAGACATGGTGGCGTTGCGTTCTGGGAAGAAGAAGCGGTTGCCACGGAAGCTCTGCATCTCGTAGCGCTTCACCGGCACTTGGCTCACCAGGAGGTGATCCTTCGCAATTCGTCGTTGCAGGGGCGTGTTTTCCGAAGGGTACGCCTTCGAGAGTGGCGTGCCGAGCACGGCGATTGTGCGGCCGCCGCACTCCATCGCGGCTTCGTGTGCCGCTGTGTCGATGCCCGACGCCAAGCCCGATACGACGGTGAAGTCGTCCTGCACCAGCGACGTCACCAGCTTTCGCGTTCGCGCCAATCCGGCGCTGCTCGGTTTGCGAGTGCCCACGACCGCGACGGACGGCGACCACGCCAAGTCCCAATTGCCGACGTAGTACAACAGTTCGACGGGATGGGCGGCATCGCGGAGCTTGCCGGGGTATTCCGCTGCCCCGTGGAGCCGAACGCCGAATCGGTGAACGCCCGCACTTGCGAGGCTGGCCATGGTCGAGTGCGCGTACTCGGCGCTTTTGGCGGCGGGCACGAAGTCCGATGGGACATAGCCCGGATGTGCCGCGAAGCGCTCCGCAAGCGCCTTGAAGGACACGTTCTCTTCGGCCCAGATGGCCTCGTAAGCGCCCATCTCGGCAAAGGGCGACACCGCGTTCAGCGCTGGCAAGCCAGTGTTGCCAAGGGGCAAACTCGATTGATGCTCAATGCCCGGCACCGCCTCTCCCTCGACGCCGCTTGCTTCCAGCATGGCACCGTCCCGTGCCACCCACGGCACGTTCATATTACTGTACATCGTTCGGTGCCCGTGTTCGCGCTTGCCATGGTGTTGGATGCGAGCTTGGACGTGACTATACATACAGTATAACGGAGTGTGCAATGGTCCGACGGGCGGCCGCAGAGTGCCTTTCGAGGCGCTTCGGTTGGGGTTGGCGGTGCAGGCGAACGAGCTCGAACACTGTTGGGGAGGAGGAGACTGGCGGTCCTGCTTGATCGACAGATCCCACGCCTAGGCAAGCTCGTCTGGTCGGGATTGTCGTCGCCCGATTGGCTTGGCCTAGCCCACCGATTGGCGCGTGAACGCCTACATCGGCAGGCGGGCGCGTCGTGCGGCACTTCGGCTTACCGGTCGGTCATCCGCCAGCCGTTCCGAACGGGCCGGGCGGCCGTGGCACCCTCTTCACGATGTCTGGCGGCAGCGAACGTCCGCTGAACGGAATCGACGCGTCCACGTCCGCGCCGCTAGCCTCGTCCCACACGTAGTAGTGCATCATGCCGTCGCCGACGAAGCCGACGTCGATGAGCAGGCTTTTGCGACGACGCCAGTAGAAGTTCACTTCGCCATCTTCGGCGAGCGCGACGTAGGGCAAGGTCGCGGCGGCGGGGATCAAATCGATGAACGTCAAGGCATCGTTCACGGCCTTGGCTACGGACGAATCCCGAGGTCGTTCCGCCCGGTAGGAGAGGACCTGTTTGCGCAAGGCCGACATGCGGTCGGCGCCCCGTTTTGCGATGTGCGGGGCGCAGCTGTCGGATTCCATAGTGCAACCCCTCGCAGCAAGAGACCGCCTTTCCATGCGGAAAGCGTAGAGTTTGTCCGCATTGACGGTCAACGGAGATCGCGACGAGATAATCTGCCACCATGACGGAGGACCTGCGTACCCAGATCGTGCGCCGGATGGCCGAAGTCGGCGGTCGGGTGCGCATCCAGAGCACGTTGAATCCGGTGCTCTGGCTTTGTGCTGTCGTGACAGTGCCCGTCACTGGCTTCGCCGCATTTGCCACGGAGCCCATGTGGCTGATCGTCTGCTTGGTCGTGCTCGCGTCCCTCCCGTTGGTCTTGCTCGGCATCGGGTTCGGCGTATTGCTGTTTCGCGATCCCGACAAGCTACGATCCGAGGAGTACCAAATCCGCAAGCGGACCCGCCGCGAATGATCGAGCGACGCCTTGAGAGGCTGTGCGATCTGGCCATCCACCGCGTACGGCTCAGCCCAACCAGTCCAGCAACCCGCGCTCCGGCACCACCCGCCGCAGAAACTCCTCAACCGGCAGGCACCAGATGTCGCTCATGCGCAGGCGGTCGCTGCCACGGTAGAGCAGCGCCGCTTGCGCTTCTGGATAGTCCTCGCGGAACGCCCGCAGGCCGCGCAGATCCTTGGCTTCCACGCGGCTTGCGTTCTTCACCTCGAAGGCCTGCACGCCGCATGCGCCGTAGACCACGAAATCCACCTCGACGCCGCTGCGCGTGCGCCAGAAGAACAGCTCGGCGTCGTCGCCCGAGTACGCCGCCCATGCCCGCAGGTGTTGCGCCACCAGGCCTTCGAGCGCTTGGCCGTCGATCTCGCTCGGCCGGTCCAGCGGCCCCTTCGGGCGCAGGGTGCGAAACACGCCGGCGTCGAACAGATAGAGTTTGCGGTGCGCGGTGGTCTGGCGCTTGGCGCGTTTGCGGAACACCGGCAGCGTGTACGCGAGCAGCAGGTCCTGGAGGATCTCGAGGTAGCTGGCCACGACCTTGCGCGGCACTTCGCACTCGCGGGCGATGGCGGCGACGTTGAGTTCGCCGCCGTGGGAGAAGCTCGCCGCTTCGAGGAATCGCGCGAAGTTGCCGACGTTGCGCGTCAAGCCCTCGGCGCGCACTTCCTGGTCGAGATACAGGCTCGCGTAGCCCGCCAGCGTCGCGCTTGGCTGCGCCGCGTCCCACACCAACGGAAGCAGGCCGGTTTCCAGTGCGCCGGCCAAGTCGAAGGCGGGCAGTTCAGCGGCCATGAAAGGGTGCAGCGTGCATTGAACGGCCCTGCCGCCAAGCAGGTCCACACCGCCCCGGCGCAGCTTGCGGGCACTCGAACCCGTGAGCACGAAGCGCGGCGGCGATGGCTCTTCCAACACGGCGTGGACGACGGTGAGCAGTGCCGGCACGCGCTGGATCTCGTCGATCACCACGGTTCCGGACTGTGCGCCGGCGAGCAACTCCCGCAGCCGTTCCGGGCGGGCTTCCAAGCTCCGGTGGCGGGCGGGGTCCAGCAGATCGACGAACAAGGCATCGGGCAGGCGATGCCGCAGCCAAGTGGATTTGCCGGTGCCTCGGGGGCCGAACAGGAAGCAGGTTTGTTCGGGAATGTCGAAGAATCGACTTACTAGGGCCATTTTGAGCCGCAAAATGGAATCTCTGTGGCCATTTTGCGACCAAGGCGGCGTCTGGTCAACCGTGGTGCCGGCTAGCGGAGTTTCCTCGCACACTCGTAGTGCCAGTTGGTCCGCCGAAGGGTCTCGAAGCGCACGGTGCGGCAATTCGGTGCGTGGGGTGGTTCGCCCACATGGTGGACAATCCGCTCCGCGCTCGTGCCTTCCGTCAGCCGGCAGAACAGCGACACATAGCTCTTGCCGCCGAGAAAGTGGATGGGGCGCGAAGAGTCCTTGGGCAGCATCGAGAAGTCTGAGGTGGTCCTGTTTCGTGAGGCAGTTCGAGGGCTTGGTTAAGGTGTACTCCCTTGGTGTTGAGTCCCTCGAGCGCAAGGCATTCTTGCGGCTTGCCGAGCGACCGTCAAGGCCGATTCGCTGCCATGTTCGGCGGCTTTCCCGTTGCCGATGCCCGCGTCTTTGCAAGACCTTCCCAACTCCCGACTTCGCAGCTGCCAGCCAAGGCTCGAAGGCCCCGGCGTCCTCGGCCGCATCTCCCAGCCGCATGGCTGGTCGCCTTTCGTCCGCCGGGCCGAGGCGAACCGCCGGAGGCGGGTTGGTCGGATTTTCCGAGCGGAGGGAGCGGAGCGACCGGAGTCCGGAAAATCCGGCGCGGCGTTCGCCGCGCCGGGGCGGCCGGCCGGTCATGCCGCCTCCGCGAAGGCGCCGCCGTAGGCTTCCGCCGGAGTTCGGCCGCCCAGCGAGAAGTGAGGACGCGATCCGTTGTAGAAGCGCATCCAACGGGCGATCACGCGCTCCGCCTCGAAGCCGTCGGCCAGGTCGTGGAGGTACACCGCCTCGTACTTCAGCGAACGCCACAGCCGCTCGATGAACACGTTGTCCATGCACCGGCCCCGGCCGTCCATCGAGCACCGCGCCCCCGACTCCAGCACCCGCCCGGTGAACGCCAGGCTGGTGAACTGCGCCCCCTGGTCGGTGTTGAAGATGCCGGGCGCCGCGCCGCCGCCGAGCGCGTCCTCCAGCGCCTCGACGCAGAACGCCGCGTCCATCGTGTTCGACAGCCGCCACGACAGCACGAACCGCGTCGCCCAGTCCATCACCGCCACCAGATACAGGAAGCCGGAGCGCACGGGGATGTAGGTGATGTCCGCGCACCAGACCTGGTCCGGGCGCTCCACGGCCACGCCGCGCAGCAGGTACGGATGCACCTGGTGCTCGGCGCTCGGCGCACTCGTGCGCGGCTTCGGGTAGACGGCGTCCACGCCCATCAGCCGCATCAGGCGGCGCACCCGGCGCCGACCGGCAACGACGCCCTCCCGCCGCAGATGCATCGACATCCGCCGGCTGCCGTAGAACGGACACTCCATGTACAACTCGTCGATGCGCCGCATCAGCTCCAGGTTCGCCGCGCTCTCGCCAGCCGGCTCGCGGTACAGCGACGCCCGACCGACCGCCAGCAGCTCGCACTGCCGGCTCAGGCTCAGCGGGCCGTCGCGCTCCACCATCGCCAGGCGCTCCGGGCGGCTCAGTGCGCCAACCCGCGCCGAAAAAAATCCCGTTCCATCGTCAGCTCCCCGATCTTCGCGTACAGCTCCTTCGCCAGCGCCTCGTCCGCGCCCGACTTCCGGCTCGACGCGAACACCTCGCCCAGGCCCTCCACCGCCTGCTTCTTCCACATGCCCACCTGGTTCGGATGCACTCCGTGCTTCGCCGCCAGCTCCTGGATCGTCCGATCTCCGCGCAGCGCTTCCAGCGCCACCCGCTTCTTGAAGTCCGCCGTGAACCGGCGCCTCTTCGCTGTCATTCCATGCCTCCTTCAAGGCGTGGAATACACCTTAACCGACTGCCTCAAAAAGCAGGACCAGCTCAGTCCGCGTAACGTTCATGGGCCCGGCGGCGCTTGTGGTCCTCGGCATCGGCGGCGAAGGTGATGTCGTAGTTGGGCGTCAAAAAGCCTGCCGGAATCAGTCCCCATCCGGCGGAGAGGATGAACAAGCTGTCGTCGCCGAGCCGATCGGCCAAGTGCTCGTAGGTGGGGTCCGCGTACAAACGCCAGGCAGGCAGAAGGCCAAGCGGATTCTCTTCGGCGTCGCCGTGGACTTCGTTGTACTGCACAAGCACGTCCCGCCACGACAGTGTGGAGAGCGCCGTGTCGTCCGGCCGCCGATACAGCACACCCGGGCGCTGCGGAGCGGTTGCGGGGTTGGCAACAAAGAGGATCGGCTTGTCGTCCTCGGTGGTGAGGTGCCCCGCGTGAGGCCGCTTTCGAGCGGCACACTGAATGACAACCGCAAAGTCCGCGGCCGAGGGCAACGGCTGCTCGGGTTCGGGCGTCAGGCCAGCTCGCGTTGCCGAACGACGGTGGGCGGCGGTGCGCCTTGCGTGTGGCGCATCCTCCCTTGCCCGCGGCGCGTCCTCGAGGCTTGGCTTGATCGCATAGACGAATCGGGTAGATGCGCCCGCCTCCGGCCCTGTGCGTTCCACCAATTCCACCCTCGCCATATCGTAGAACTTCCTCGATCCCAAGGCTTGGCAGACGTTCGGCATTCGGTTGCTCATCCCCAAGTCCCTGCCTACTTCGCCGGCAACGATGGTCACCGTCTTCTGGTTCGCCCGCCTAGCCACTTCCACGAAGCGCTCCTTGGCGTGCGCTCTGATCAGGTCCGCGTGGCTCATGCCTTGAACACCTCGTCAGCGCCAGCCCCGACCTCCCGCAGAGCTCCCAAGAGCGGCGGCAAGTCGCCGAACGAGATCATGTCCGCGATGAACAGCCGCCACTCGCGGCCGGAGTCGTCCGAATCAGACATCGATGCGGTCTCGCTCGACGTAGGGGCTCAACTCGGGCCGTAGCGCCTTTTCCGTCACTAGATCGACGGCGCGTCCGGTGAGGTCCTCCAGCCAGAACTGCAGGCCGAAGAACCGTGCGCTCGTGGCTGGCCCGTCGAACTGCACGAGCACGTCGATGTCGCTGGCTGGGGCGGCGTTTCCCCGCGCGACGGAGCCGAAGATGGACAGTCTTGCCACGCCGAAACGCTCCTGCGCCGCTGGCTTGTGGCGTCGCAGCAGACGCAGGATTTCCTCCCGCTCCCGTGCGACCGTCATCTTGGTCGCGTGGCGGATCGCGTTGTGTTCCGCGGCAGTTTGAGTGTCGCTCATGGAAAGAGCGTAGCACCTTGCGCTTGCGCCACGATGCTGCCCGTGCGGGCAGCGTGTGGCCGGCTATGCTTCGCCCATGCTCCGCGACAGAAACTGGCGCATCCGCTACACGCCGGACGACGGCGATCTGGTGCGCTTGTTCTACGTTCCGGCGCTGCAGGACGCCGTGCGCTACCACCGGCTCACCGGCTACTTCAACGCCGGCGCATTGGCGCTGGCGGCGCGGGGCATCGAAGGGCTGGTGCGCAACGACGGCCACATGCGGCTGTTGGTGGGCTGCACCCTCGAAGCGGAGGAAATCGCCGCCATCGAGCGCGGCGAGGCGTTGCGGGAGCAGGTGGAACGGCGCTTGGCGCAGTTGCCCCTCGCGCCGCCGGACGCCGAGGCCAGCGCGATCAGCAAGGCGATGGTTTGGCCTTCATGCCCCCCTTAGAAATCGGCGGCGTCCGCCGCGTCCTGTTCCGGAAGGCATTCCTCGAAGTTCTTGTACTCGAAAGCCGCCGACACATAACCGTACTTTGCTTTCACCATCACGGTGGAGAATTGAGGTGGTCCTGTTTCGTGAGGCAGTTCGAGGGCTTGGTTAAGGTGTACTCCCTTGGTGTTGAGTCCCTCGAGCGCAAGGCATTCTTGCGGCTTGCCGAGCGACCGTCAAGGCCGATTCGCTGCCATGTTCGGCGGCTTTCCCGTTGCCGATGCCCGCGTCTTTGCAAGACCTTCCCAACTCCCGACTTCGCAGCTGCCAGCCAAGGCTCGAAGGCCCCGGCGTCCTCTGCCGCATCTCCCAGCCGCATGGCTGGTCGCCTTTCGTCCGCCGGGCCGAGGCGAACCGCCGGAGGCGGGTTGGTCGGATTTTCCGAGCGGAGGGAGCGGAGCGACCGGAGTCCGGAAAATCCGGCGCGGCGTTCCGCCGCGCCGGGGCGGCCGGCCGGTCATGCCGCCTCCGCGAAGGCGCCGCCGTAGGCTTCCGCCGGAGTTCGGCCGCCCAGCGAGAAGTGAGGACGCGATCCGTTGTAGAAGCGCATCCAACGGGCGATCACGCGCTCCGCCTCGAAGCCGTCGGCCAGGTCGTGGAGGTACACCGCCTCGTACTTCAGCGAACGCCACAGCCGCTCGATGAACACGTTGTCCATGCACCGGCCCCGGCCGTCCATCGAGCACCGCGCCCCCGACTCCAGCACCCGCCCGGTGAACGCCAGGCTGGTGAACTGCGCCCCCTGGTCGGTGTTGAAGATGCCGGGCGCCGCGCCGCCGCCGAGCGCGTCCTCCAGCGCCTCGACGCAGAACGCCGCGTCCATCGTGTTCGACAGCCGCCACGACAGCACGAACCGCGTCGCCCAGTCCATCACCGCCACCAGATACAGGAAGCCGGAGCGCACGGGGATGTAGGTGATGTCCGCGCACCAGACCTGGTCCGGGCGCTCCACGGCCACGCCGCGCAGCAGGTACGGATGCACCTGGTGCTCGGCGCTCGGCGCACTCGTGCGCGGCTTCGGGTAGACGGCGTCCACGCCCATCAGCCGCATCAGGCGGCGCACCCGGCGCCGACCGGCAACGACGCCCTCCCGCCGCAGATGCATCGACATCCGCCGGCTGCCGTAGAACGGACACTCCATGTACAACTCGTCGATGCGCCGCATCAGCTCCAGGTTCGCCGCGCTCTCGCCAGCCGGCTCGCGGTACAGCGACGCCCGACCGACCGCCAGCAGCTCGCACTGCCGGCTCAGGCTCAGCGGGCCGTCGCGCTCCACCATCGCCAGGCGCTCCGGGCGGCTCAGTGCGCCAACCCGCGCCGAAAAAAATCCCGTTCCATCGTCAGCTCCCCGATCTTCGCGTACAGCTCCTTCGCCAGCGCCTCGTCCGCGCCCGACTTCCGGCTCGACGCGAACACCTCGCCCAGGCCCTCCACCGCCTGCTTCTTCCACATGCCCACCTGGTTCGGATGCACTCCGTGCTTCGCCGCCAGCTCCTGGATCGTCCGATCTCCGCGCAGCGCTTCCAGCGCCACCCGCTTCTTGAAGTCCGCCGTGAACCGGCGCCTCTTCGCTGTCATTCCATGCCTCCTTCAAGGCGTGGAATACACCTTAACCGACTGCCTCAAAAAGCAGGACCAGCTCAAATGGCTCCGCGTCCGCGTCTTCCCACATGAAAATAGTGGGCGTTATTCTGCGACAGGTGGATGGGCCAGTGTTCGGGGTTCCGTTCCGCGAATCCGCCAAAGACGACTTCCTGCTTGTCACTGCGAGGCCGCCCCAGTTTCGCAGCAACCCTTTCGGCGACATCGTCGGCCGCCCTTTATGGCGAAAGCCGTAGTTGTCCGCGCCCGGAGAGTCCACATTCACATTTCCCTCCCGTTCAATCAGAAGGTGCAGCGCTTGGCCACGCCGGCCACACCCACAAGCACAACGCCCGCATTGGCCAAGCGTTCGCCCCAAGGTCGCCTAGTAGCGCCGATGTTCGGCCCTTCCAGCATCCCCCACAGCACATCGCACAGCTGCCCGCGGCGAACGATGGTGCGTTTCATCGTCCCGCGTCCTCTTCGTCGGTGCGGCAAGCCTCCAACCACGCAGCACGGCTTTCTTCGTCCCTCGGCACCATATCGCAATTCCAAGGCTTCGCCTTGCCGAGACAAGCGTCGCGGCAGGCGTACAGCCCCGCGAACCCTCTTGGCGATTCGGGCGAGTGGGCGTGTCCGCGACACGCCAACGACGGATAGCACGGGGTTGCCCCCTTCCGCTTCATACACGCCTTCCACTGCTCGACAGCGTCCCGAACTTCGGCATCGGACACGATGCTGGACCACGTAGGGATGAACTGGCTGCACTGGGGAGCCGCCGCCGTCCAATTGACTTCTTCGGCGCGGCGGCGCTCGGCCATCCTCGCAACAGTGCCCCGCCTTTCGGCGACGTGCGCCCCACACTCGCTCCCAAACACCGCGCCGATGGCCTCCGCTGCACCATCTCCTGCGAAGCGAATCGTGATCGGCCCTTCCTTGTAGTACGTCATGCGGACCGCGAAGGTCTCCGCCTCGGCAAGACTCTCAGCCAGCCGCACCGCGTCGTCCATGAACACCCCACTTCTGCTCACAGACATGCCCTGCACCTTCCAATTCTTAGGTTCGTCGTCGTCGAACTTCACACGCAGCCGCGTCGGATCGCCGCCAGCGAGGTTGAGGTAGCCGAACGTGAAATAGACGTGGATATCGCGGTCGTCCCCCTTCTGATCGCAGCGCACCGTAAGGCTTGCGGAGCGGTAGGGACTGCCAAACACGGTGCTGGCCGCGACTACGCGGGTGATCCCCTCGAAGTCGTCATGGCTTGTGCTGTGCGTCCATGCGCCGTGGACGTGCGCCGCCAGCGCCGCCACAAGCACCGCCACAATCGCCCGCGTCCGCATCGGTGGTTCGCCCCATCCCCTTGTTTGGAATCGCCGATTGACTGTACGCCCTTGCCCACCAATCGTCCACCAAAAAGCGCGGACAACAGATGGCACAATCGACCCTGTTTCCTTTATATAAGTAATTGATTTTATTGATATCTTGTGTATAGTTGCGCTAACGACCAATCCCGCCTACTACGAGGAACACGCCGAGAGCATGGAACTGTGGTCTCCCGGCAGCGCGGTGTTCAAAGCTCCGGAGGATCTAGGCGAAGCACCCGGTTCCGCAGAGAGCCTGCGCGCCATTCTGGCGAAGGCCACCGGCGCTTGAACAGCGTTGTTCGCAGCCAGATGGCGGGCAGAGCTGTGGATGCGTCTACCCAAATATGCCTTGAAATATGAGCGTTGGCCGTTCATATTTCAATGCAAATGGACATCGACAGAGAACGTCATCTGCGCCGTGCGCGGTTGCTGCTGCGCGAGTTTCCGGTGGTCGCGATCCTCGGTGCGCGGCAGGTAGGCAAGACGACCTTGGCGCGGCAGCTCGCAGCCTCCCGGCGCGGGGCCACGCATTGGTTCGACTTGGAAAATCCCACCGATTTGGCGCGTTTGGCGGATCCTGGGTTGGAGCTGCGGCCTTTGCGGGGCTTGGTGGTGCTCGACGAGATTCAACGCCTGCCGGAGGTCTTTCCGCTGCTTCGCGTGCTGGCGGACAGGCCCCGTGCGCCGGCGCGGTTTCTGGTTCTCGGCAGCGCGTCGCCGGACTTGCTCAAGCAGACGTCCGAGACGCTTGCTGGCCGCGTGGGGTTCCACGCGCTCGATGGCCTGGGCCTGCACGAGGTGGCCGACTTGGAGCGCCTTTGGCTGCGCGGCGGATTCCCGCTCTCCTACCTGGCGCGTTCGGAGGCCGCCAGCCGGCGTTGGCGGGATGGCTTCATCCAGACCTTCCTCGCACGGGACATGCCGCAGCTTGGCAGTTCGGTGCCGTCCACGACGCTGCGGCGGTTTTGGACGATGCTCGCGCATTGGCATGGGCAGATTTGGAACGGCGCCGAATTCGGGCGCGCCTTCGGCATCTCCCATACGACGGTGCGGCGCTACCTGGACCTGCTCACGTCCGTCTTCGTAGTGCGACAGTTGCAGCCTTGGCACGAGAACATCGGCAAGCGGCAAGTGCGCTCGCCCAAGGTCTTCATCGGCGACTCGGGCATTCTGCATGCGTTGCTTGGGCTCGCCCGCCGCGAAGACGTGGTCTCGCATCCAAAGGTCGGCGCGTCGTGGGAGGGCTTCGTGGTGGGCCAAGTCGTCAACGTGCTCGGCGCGGCGGCGGAACAGTGTTTCCATTGGTCGACGCACTCCGGCGCCGAACTCGACCTGCTCGTGCTTTCAGGGAACAGGCGCTACGGCTTCGAGGCGAAGCGCACGGAAGCGCCGCGTCTGACGGCGTCGATGCGCTCGGCGATGGAGACGTTGCGCTTGGATCGCCTCGATGTGGTCCACGCCGGGACGCAGAGTTTCGCGTTGGCCAAGAACGTGCGAGCGCTGCCGGCCTCGGAGCTCGTGACGTTGCGCCGGCTGCGCCACTGATGCGCGCCGCTTCGGCATGTTCCCCGCCGCCGACGACGTTCAGGCGGCGGCGCTCATGGCGAGGTGGCAGGGTGCGCGACATGTCGCGTTGGTCGGGGATGTCGTGCGTGGATTGAAGGCGATCTTCGCTGTCGTCGCATCTTCCACAGTCGCGAGTGGACGTGGTTTGATCGCCAACGCACCATTTGCCCATACCTTGCGTTACGCTTGTGCGCAACGGGCCGCGCCACAAGGAAGTGAAGGAGTCGTTCGTGGGCACCGCGATTCCACCAGAAGCCGTAACCGGCGGTTTGTTCGCGCCAGACTTCCTCGGCAGCGCGCTCGCGGAACTGCCGCAGTGGCAAGCCGTTGACGACAACGCCGTGGACGCCTTCGTCGCCAAGGCGAAGCGGCTCGTCGATGCCTTCGCGGGCGCCGGCGCCGAGAACGAGAGCCAAACCGAGAACGAACTGATTTGGCCCATCCTCGCCGAGCTTGGCTGGACGGCCTCCTTGCGGCAGCAGAACATGAGCGCCCGCGGCCGCGAAAACGTGCCCGACGGCCTGCTGTTCGCGAGCGAGCGCGCCAAGACCGGCGCGCTCGAAGTGCGGGAAGAGTCCGCCCGCTACGCCATCGGCACCGCGCTCGTGGAGTCCAAACGGTGGCGCCGGCCGCTGGATCGCGCCTCGGGACTGCAAGGCGAGGCGCTGGCGCCGTCTTCGCAGATGCTGCGGTATCTGCGCCGCGCCGACGATCTCACGAACGGCGCGATACGCTGGGGAATTCTCACCAACGGGTCCGAGTGGCGGCTTTACTACCAAGGTGCGCAGTCGGTGGCCGACCAGTTCTTCGGCATCGACTTGGCGGCGGCGTTGGACTTGCAGGGCGGCAACGACGGCGGCGCGCGCTTGAACACGGAGGAACGCCGTCACGCCGTGCGGCTGTTCCTGCTCTTCTTCCACCTCCACGCCTTCACCGAGTACGACGTCGAGCAGCGCACCCTGCACCAGCGCGCCCTGCGCGAGAGCCGCTACTTCGAACAGCGGATCGCCGACGATCTTTCGCAGGTGGTGTTCGAGAGCGTGTTTCCCGAACTCGCCCAGGCCATGGCCCACGCCGCGCCGGATGCCGACATGGACGAAGTGCGCGACGCGGTGTTGGTGTTGCTTTACCGGCTGCTGTTCATTCTGTACGCGGAGGACCGCAACCTCCTGCCGGTGCAGGAGGAAGCCTATGCCGACGTCGGCTTGCGGCAGAAGGTCCGCCAGCGGATTCGACGCAACGCGGAGCGCGGCTTGGCCGTGTCGAGCACCGCGAGCACCTACTACCACGCGCTGCAGGACCTCTGCCGCGTCATCGACCGGGGCGACCCCGCCTTCGGCCTGCCGCCCTACAACGGCGGCCTGTTCCAAGAGCAGCGCGCGCCGCTGCTCAACCGCATTCTGTTGACGGACGACGTGATGGCGCGGGTGGTCGATGCCCTTTCGTTCGCCGAGTGGCCCGAAGGCCGGCGCCACTACGTCAACTACCGCGGCCTCTCCGTGCAGCACTTGGGATCGATCTACGAACGCTTGTTGGAACACGAGCTGCAACGCGGCGCGAACGGCGCCGTCGGCGTGCGTCCCAACACGTTCGCGCGCAAGACCTCCGGCAGCTACTACACGCCGGACGAGCTGGTGCGCCTGGTGCTCGCGGAGACTGTGACGCCGCTGGTGGAACAGCGCCTTGCCGCCTTCCGCAGCGCCGTGGGCGAGGCGCCGCAAGGGCCGCAAGGGGAAGCCGCAACCCTCGCCGCGCTGGACCCGGCAACGGCCATTTTGCAGCTCGCGATCTGCGATCCGGCGATGGGTTCGGGCCATTTTCTGGTGAACCTGGTGGACTTGCTGAGCGACCACGTGATCGCCGCCCTCGCCGAGGCGGACGAGGTACCGGGCTACCGTTCGCCCTTGGCGGAGCAAGTGGCCGCCGTCCGGCGCACCATCGAGGACAACGCCGCCGCCGAGGGCTGGAACGTCGCGCTCGCGCAGCTGGACGACCGGCAGATCGTGCGCCGCATGGTGCTCAAGCGCTGCGTGTACGGCGTGGACAAGAACCCGATGGCGGTGGAACTCGCCAAGTTGTCCTTGTGGCTGCACACCTTCACCGTGGGCGCGCCCTTGAGCTTCCTGGACCACCACCTGCGTTGCGGCGACAGCCTGTTCGGCTGCTGGATCGACCGGGCGATGGCCAAGGCGGAGGAGCAAGGCGGCTCGCTGTTCATCCGCGAGCCGCTGCGCAAGGCGCTCGCGGCCGCAGATCCCATGCAGCGCCTAGAAGCGCTGGCCGACGCCGAGATCGCCGAAGCCGAGCAGTCCGCGGCGCTGTTCCAGGAGGTGGACGACCGCACCGCGCCGCTGGCCCGCTTCCTGTCGGTGCTGCACGCGTTCGATTGGCTGAATCCCACTCGGCAGGACGCCGCAGCGGTCGGCGCGTGGCTTGGCGGCGCCTTTGGCGATCCGCTCGCCGTCGCCAGCGGCGATGTGGAAGTCGCCGGCACCGACGCGGATCGATTTCTGCCCTTGCTTGCGGAGGCGCGGGCGCTGGCCGAGCGCGAGTGCTTCCTGCATTGGCAGGCGGCGTTTCCCGGCGTTTGGAAAGACTGGGAGGACGCCGACCTCGCCGCGGACGGCGGCCGCGGCGGTGGCTTCGACGCCGTGATCGGCAACCCGCCGTGGGATCGCATGAAGATGCAGCAGGTGGAGTGGTTCGCGGCGCGCCGGCCGGCCATCGCCAAGGCGCAGCGCGCCGCGGACCGGCGGCGCATGATCGGCGAGCTGGACGCCGCCGGCGATCCGTTGGGCGCGGAGTTTCGCGTTGCCGACGGCCGCGCCGCCGCCGCGTTGCGCGTGGTGCGGGGAGGCGGGGAGTACCCGTTGCTGGGGCGCGGCGACATCAACCTCTACACGCTGTTCGTGGAACGCGCCATGGCGCTGGTGAAGCCGGACGGCGTGGTGGGGTTGCTGACGCCTTCCGGCATCGCCTCGGACCAAACCGCGTCGCGGTTCTTCCAGTCGGTGTCCACCCAGGGACGGTTGCGGGCCTTCTACGATTTCGAGAATCGGCGCACGCGCTTCGACCTTCCGCCGTTCTTCGCCGATGTGGATTCAAGGTTCAAGTTCTCCGTTTTCGTGGCCAGTCGCACACCGTTCGAGGCACCAGCCCAATGCGCGTTCTTTCTCCAAGACGTTGCGGAATTGGAAGAGCGCCGTTTCGTCCTCACGCCAGACGATTTTCGCGCCGTGAATCCGAACACGCGCACCGCGCCGGTGTTCCGCACCCGCCGCGACGCGCAGATCACCACGGCGATCTACCGGCGCATGCCTGTGCTCGCAAACCACTCCGCCGCGCAAAGCCGCACGCACTGGCCGCTGAAGTACCGGCGCATGTTCGACATGACGAACAATTCCGGCTTGTTCCGCACCCGCAAGGAACTCGACGAACAGGAGGGCGCTTGGCCAATCGGCGGGAACGTGTTCGACAGCCCGAGCGGCCGGTGGCTGCCGCTCTACGAGGGCAAGATGGTGCAGGCGTTCGACCACCGGGCGGCGGACGTGCGCGTGAATCTGGCCAATCCGCACCGGCCGGCGCAGGCGGTCGCCACCACGGACGAGCAGCACGCCGACCCAAGCCATTCGCCGACGCCGCAGTACTGGGTGCCGGCGTCCAAGTGCGATTGGCCGGCGGACGTCGCTTGGCTCTTGGGTTTCAAGGAAATCACCGCGCCGACCAACGCCCGCACCTTCATCGCCGCGCTGCTGCCGGCGGTTGGATTCGGCAACAAGGTGCCGATTTGGGCACCCCTGCAACCAACGCGGCAGCGCCAGGAATGGCTGCTTGCCGCCAACTTCAACGCCACGATCTTCGACTTCGTGACCAGGCAGAAGGTGCAAGGGCAAACCCTCAACCTGTTCATCGTCGAGCAGCTGCCGGTGGTGCCGCCGACGCGCTACGCCGAGGCGCGCTTCGGCGCCAAGACCGCCGCCGAGGTCGTCCGCGACGCCGTGCTGGAACTCACCTACACGGCGCACGACATGGCGCCGTTCGCCAAGGAGTTGGGGCACGTGGATGCGAACGGCGACGTGAAGCCGCCCTTCCGTTGGGACGCGGAGCGCCGGCTGCGTCTGCGCGCCAAGCTGGATGCCGTCTACTTCCACCTCTGCGGCGTCACCGACCGCGACGACATCGCCTACATCTACTCCACCTTCCCCATCGTCGAGCGACACGAAGAAGCGGCTTGGGGCAGCTACCGCTCCCGCGATCTTGGCCTTGCCTGGATGAACGCCCTCGCCGCCGGCCGTCCGGACGCGGACGTCGACTGACGCCTTTCCAGTTCCGTCCGGTTTTCGATGCCGGAACCCACTGCTCTTTGGAGCAGGTGATCGGAAGGCCCGAACTCACGCCGCCGGACGCCGAACTTCGCCCCCCTCGGCAACCGCGAATACGCCTTGCAGGTGATAGAGTGCGCGACGTCTCGCGTTGGTCGGGGATGTCGTGCGTGGATTGAAGGCGGTCTTCGCTGTCGTCGCAGTGGTCGTGTTGCTGCTGGGGGCGGCGGGGTGGTTCGCCACGCATACGCGCAGCGGGCAGGATTGGCTGCTGGCGCGGACGATTCCGGCGCTCTTTGGGAATCAGCCGGTGACGGCCTTCGACGGCTTGCGCGTCTTCCTCTGCGGCACCGCCTCGCCGCTGGTCGCGCCGGGATGCGCGCAATCCTGCGTGGCGGTCATGGCCGGCGACGATCTCTACATTGTCGACGCCGGCATGAGCGCGGCAGCCACGTTCCAATTCAACGGCGAGACGCTCGCGCCAGCGCGCGCCCTTCTGCTGACGCACTTTCATTCGGACCACATCACCGGCATCCCGGACATCAACTTGAACTCCTGGGTCATGGGCCGGCGGCAGCCGCTTCGCGTCCTGGGCCCGACTGGCGTCGAGCGCGTCGTGGGCGGTCTCAACGAAGCGTTCGCGCTGGACTACGACTATCGCGTCGCGCACCACGGCGAGGCGCTGCTGCCGCCGGAACTGGCGCCGATGGTGGCGGAGACGATTGCGCCGGGCGTGGTGATCGAAGACGACGGCTTGGTCGTCACGGCCTTTCCGGTGGATCATCGGCCAGTGTCGCCGGCCGTTGGCTATCGGTTCGACTATCGCGGGCGTTCCGTGGTGGTGAGCGGCGACACGGTGGTCACCGACAGTCTCCGCGATGCCGCGCAAGGCGCCGATCTATTGCTCCACGACGTGCTGTCGCTGCCCATCGTCCAAGCGCTGCAAGCGGCGGCGCAAGCCGCTGGCAATCGCGTGGCCAAGATCATGGCGGACATCCCGAGCTACCACGCCCTCGCGTCGGAACTCGGCGCCTTGGCGGAGTCCGCCAACGTAGGCCAGTTGGCTGTCTACCACTTCGTGCCGGTGCCTCGAAACTACCTGATGGAACAGATCTACCGCAGCGAGCTGCCAAGCGACGCGGTGATGACGGTGGACGGCATGGTGTTCGAGTTGCCGGGCGACAGCCAGGAGATCCATGTCCATGCGCCGTAGTAACGACAGTTCGATTGGACGCTTGAAGAGGGACGCCGGATGACCAACGCGCTACGCACCCCAGACGCCCGCTTCGAGGGCCTCGACGGCTTTCCCTACGCGCCGAACTACGCCGACGTGTCGGATCCGGACGGCGGCGCGATGCGGATGCATTACGTCGATGCCGGGCCGCCGGACTCGGCACCGATCCTGTGTCTGCACGGCCAACCCACTTGGTCGTATCTGTATCGAAAGATGATCCCGCTGTTCGTGGCGGCGGGACATCGCGTCGTCGCGCCGGACTTCATCGGCTTTGGCCGTTCGGACAAGCCGGCCGAACGCGCCGACTACACCTACGCGCGCCATGTCGATTGGCTGAAGGCGTTTCTCGACGCGCTTGATCTGCGCGGCATCACTTTGGTCTGCCAGGATTGGGGCGGCTTGATCGGCCTGCGCGCCGCCACCGAACAGCCGCAACGCTTCGCCCGCATCGTCGCCGCCAACACCGCGCTGCCGGACGCCAAGGGCGTTGCGGATGCCGATGCGAAGCGCGTCGGCGACGCCATGCGCAGCTACTACGCCGGCCTGCCGGTTCACCAGAGCGCCGCCGAGATGGGCATGGCGATGCGCGGCGATCGCTCCGGCATGGGCTTCCTGCACTGGGTGAAGTTCTGCGCCGAGACGCCGGCGCTTCGGGTGAGCGACGTGGTGCGCGTGAGCAGCGGCGGAACGCTTGGCGACGCGCCGGCCGCGGCCTACGACGCGCCGTTTCCAAGCGACCGCCACATGGCTGGCGCACGGCAGTTCCCGAGCTTGGTGCCGATCATGCCGGACAACCCGGCGATTGCCGCCAACCGGGCCGCGTGGCAAGTGTTGGAGCAATGGCAGAAGCCCTTTCTCACGGCGTTCAGCGACGGCGATCCAGTCACCGCCGGCCAGCACGCGCGGTTTCAGGAATCCGTGCCGGGTGCGAAAGCGCAGAAGCACGCGACAATCGCTGGCGCTGGCCACTTCCTGCAAGAGGAAAAGCCGAACGAACTCGCGGGCGCGGTGCTGCAATTCATCGCCGACACTCCGTAGCGGCTTCGGGGCGAACGATGGACAAGCGCTTTTCGGATCAAGGCGGTTTCGCCACCTCGAATCCGTCGCCGCTGCTGCGTTGGGCGACGTCCAAGGTTCTGCGCCGCATCGCCAGCGAGGGATACGTCGCCGCGCGCCGCGCCAAAGTGGAAAGCGCGCGGCGCAAGGCTGGCGGTGCGCATGTCGTCGAGTACTTCCATCAAGTGGACGACGGCTACAGCCACTTGGCGGCGCAGCTTCTCTCGCGGCTGCTCGAACGCTACGACATCGAACTGGTCTGCCACGTCGTTCCGGCGCCGAGCGGCGCCAATGCGCCGGAGCCGGAACTCTTGGCCAACCTCTCGGCCTACGACGCCGTGCGCATCGCGCCCCACTACGGCTTGCAGTTCCCGGCGAGCGCGGCGCCGGATCCGAAGTTGGCGGAGGCGGCCGTCGGGGTCTTGGCCGGCGTCAATGGGGCGGAGTTCGCGCAGCTTGCGCCGCGCCTCGGGGAAGCCGTTTGGAACGGCTCGTCGGACGCGCTTCGCTCGGCCGCGGAAGGCCGCGAGCCGCTTGACGCCGAAGCCGTCCAACAGGCGCTCGCATCCGGCGCCGCGCGGCGCAAGAAGCTCGGCCACTACAGCGGGGCGATGTTCCATTACGGCAAGGAGTGGTATTGGGGCGTGGATCGGCTTTGCTATTTGGAACAGCGGCTCGCCGAATTGGGCGCAAGGCGTACCGACAGCGCCGACCTGCTCGCGCCGCGCCCAGCCATCGAGATGCCTGAACGGAAAGGCGACGGCTCGCTCGCCTTGGAGTTCTACCCCTCGATACGCAGCCCCTACACGGCCGTCGCCTTCGACCAGACGGTCGATCTTGCCCGGCGCAGCGGCGTGACGCTGCGCATCCGACCGGTGCTGCCGATGGTGATGCGCGGCGTGCCAGCAACCCGCGCCAAGGGCGCCTACATCTTCAGCGATTCGGCCCGGGAGGCGCGGGCGGCCGGCATGGACTGGGGCGAACTCTACGATCCGATCGGCAAGCCGGTGGAGCGCTGCTACGCGCTCTGGCCCTGGGCCGTGCGGCAGGGCCGCGGCGCCGAGCTGTTGAGCGCTTTCTTGCGCGCGGCGTTTCTCGAAGGCGTGAACACCAATCGGGAATCCGGCCTGCGCCACGTCGTCGAGAGCGCCGGCCTAGACTGGCAGGAAGCGCAAGTACACTTGGGCGACACCGAGTGGGAAGAGGAGATCGAAGCCAACCGCGTGGCGATGTACGAACTCGGCCTGTGGGGCGTGCCGAGCTTCCGCCTCGTCAAGGCCGACGGCGAGACGGCGCTGGCGGTGTGGGGCCAGGACCGCCTCTGGCTGGTAAGCCGGGAGATCAAGCGCCTGCTGGCCTGACTCGGCTGTCGAAGAGGCGCAACGTCAAGTTGTCAAGTTGCAGGAACCCAAGGCATCCGTTTATTGTTGAATATCGGTACCGCAGGTGCAGATATGCAACAAAAAATGATCCGCTCCACGTTGCTGGACGTGGTGAACGAGGGGCTTTCCGAAGCGCCGGCGGTGGCGCTGCTCGGCGATCGAATCACCGCGCTGCCGCTCAAGGAGATCGGCGCAGTCGAATTGCGCGCGCGGCCCGACAGCGGCGCACCTCGCTAGCGGCGCCGAGCGCTGGCCAGTCGATCCACGACCGCAACGACGGCGACGAGCAACAGGAAGAGCAACAGCCGCAGGTCGCTCAGGTAAAGGGTGGGTTCGACCGGATAGGCGATGGTCTTTTCCAACGCGGCGACCTTGTACGCATGCTTGTCGGCGAATACCGGCGCCAAGGCGATTTCGAGAAGATCGCGGCGGCTGCGGTAGCGCACGAGCGCGGCGCCCGTCCAACGCTCCGCCGTGTCGAGGCTCTCGACGCCGGCCAGATCCATCGCTTGAAACACCGCCTCGCCGGCGAACACGGGATTGCAGGCGCGCTTGAGCAGTTGCGGATACATGTGCTCCATGTAGCGCGCCATGACCGCGGCGGCGGGCTCGTCCGCCGGAACGCCCGCGACTGGCGCGGGGTCGGCGGCAAGATCGAGGACGTTCACCATCAGAAACTGGTTGCCGTCGTCTTCCTCCATGAAGCGCCGCAGACGGGCGATGCGCTCCGCATCGGCGCCGCCATCGCGCATCGCCGCGACGAAGTGCTCGATCTCGCTCGCCGAGAGGGGGCCGCCGGTGTTCGTGTACCACCAGCAGAAGACTGCGTAGGGAATCGCCGCGGCGAGCCAGAGCCCAGCGGTCAGTCTCATCTTCGGTTCCCGTGGTCGATGCCTGCCATGACGCGATCATAAACAAGCGCCCTTCAATTGGCCGACGACTCCCACATCGGTGGAACGGTCTGCGGCGCAGCTTGCCGATGCCGGCGCACTGAACGACAATCGCGCTCAAGTGTGCGGGCCCGGGGCCGTTCAAGGACGTCATGAGGAAGACCGGCCTGCTTCTCGGGATCGTGGCGGTGCTTGCGTTCCTGGCCTACACCTATCGACTGGATCTCTTGCTGGCGGTCGCGCCGGTGGCAGCCAACATCCGCGATCCGATTGCGCCGCATCGGCCAGTTTCTTGGCATCAAGGGCCGGCGAAGCCTACCGTTTCGGCAGAGCAGAGACCGCCCAACGTGGTGCTCATCCTTGCCGACGACCTTGGCTTCAACGACATCTCCCTGCACAGCGGCGCGACGCTGCCAAGCGGGGCGCCGACCACGCCCAACATTGACGCCATTGCCGCCGGCGGCGTGGCGTTCCGCAACGGCTATGCCGCCAACGCGGTCTGCGCACCGTCTCGCGCCGCCTTGATGACCGGGCGCTACTCCACGCGCTTCGGCTTCGAGTTCACGCCCTTCTACCGCATCGGCGTGACGATCATGGACTGGATGCAGCAAGCCAACCCGCAGCCGCTGCCGACCGTGATTCACCACGACCTCGCCAGCCAGATGCCGGACATCGCCGGACGCGGAATGCCCGCGGACGAAGTTACGTTGGCGGAAACGATGCAGGCCGCCGGCTACCAGACGGCGCACATCGGCAAGTGGCATCTCGGCGGCGAAGGCGATGCGCGGGCCGAGCGCCAGGGCTTCGACGACAGCCTGAACATGGCGAGCGGCTTGTATCTGCCGACGGACTCGGAAGAGGTCGTGAACGCGACGCTGGAATACAGCGCCATCGACAAGATGGTGTGGGCGTCCGTGCGCTATTCCGCCGAGTTCAACGGCGGCGGCCAGTTCGAGCCGAGCGGCTACCTCACGGACTACTACACGGACGAAGCCGTGCGCGTGATCGAGGCCAACCGCCACCGGCCGTTCTTTCTCTACCTGGCGCATTGGGCGCCGCACACCCCCTTGCAGGCGAGTCGCGCGGACTACGACGCCATGGCGCACATCGACGACCGCACGGCGCGCGTCTATGCCGCCATGATCCACGCCCTGGATCGCGGCGTGGGCCGCGTGATGGCGGCGCTGCGCGACAACGGCCTCGAAGAAAACACGCTGGTGATCTTCACCAGCGACAACGGCGGCGCCCGCTATCTTGGCCTGCCCGACGTCAATCGCCCGTACCGGGGCTTCAAGCTCAGTTTGTTCGAGGGCGGCATCCATGTGCCGTTCTTCATGCAATGGCCGGCCAGAATCCCCGCCGGCGCGGTCGTCGATTCACCCGTCACCCACTTGGACATCTTCACCACAGCCGCGGCTGCGGCCGGCGCCGCATTGCCGGAAGACCGCGAGATAGACGGCGTGGACCTGCTTCCCCACATCCTCGGCGAATCGCCCGAACCACCACACCAAAGTCTGTTCTGGCGCGAAGGCCACCACCAAGCCGTCCGCCACGGCGATTGGAAACTCACCGTCGGCGAACGCGAAACCGCCAATGGCCGCGAGACCAAGCGTTGGCTCTTCAACCTGGCCACGGACCCCACCGAACAGCAGGATCTCGCAGCGCAACTGCCCGACAAAGTCGCGGCGTTGCAGTCCTTGCTCGACGACCACAACGCGGCCCAGGCCGCCCCCCTGTGGCCAAGCGTCATCGACGGCCCGCAGCTGATCGACAAGACGGAAGCGGAGAGCTACGTTCCGGGCGACGAGTACGTCTACTGGCCGAATTGAGGGAGCCGGGCCGGCAGTCGCGCATGCCGCCGAGATGTGTCCCGAGGCAGCAACCCGAAGGTGGTCAAGGTGGTACGCTCCCGACGTGTTCGGCGAAACCCAATGTGCGCCCAATCCCTTGAAGGAACAGTTCAATGAGACCCATGCCCACCTGCTGCTTCGCCTGCTGGCGCGGGTCCTCAAGGAACCAGTGCCCTCCGGGGCCGGCGGATGGTTCAACCAAAGCGCCGACAGCCGGCGCTGGGGCATGAGTCCCAAGGCCATGCGCTCGCAGCGCGCACCTTGCCAAGGACACTTGCGCGCGGGTGCGGTCTTTCTGCGTTCGCACGTGCGCTGGCTGGTCCTCTGTTGCTGCGCAGGCGTCGCCACGTGCGGCCAGAAGGGGCCCTTGGCGCCGCCGAGCGAAGAAGCGCGCGCCAGCGACTCGCCACACGTTGCCGTCGCGGGATCGCTTGGCCAAGAACAAGCGCTCACCTAAATGCCGTTCGCATACCGCAACGGCGAACTCTGCGTCGACGGAGCGCCGTTGGCGGACATCGCCGATGCCGTGGGAACGCCCGCCTACGTCTACTCCTGGCCCGACGTCCGCGAACGGCTTGCCCGCGTCGAGCGGGCGCTGCACGGCATCGAGCACCGCGTCTGCTATGCCGTCAAGGCCAACGGCAACTTGAGCGTGCTTGCGCGCTTGGCCGCCTCGGGCACTGGTTTCGACATCGTCTCCGGCGGCGAGCTGGAGCGGGTGCTGCGCGCCGGCGGCGATCCGTCGAAGGTCGTCTTCTCCGGCGTCGGCAAGTCCGTGGCGGACATCGACTTCGCCATCAAGTGCGGCGTCGACGTGCTCAATGTGGAGAGCGCATCCGAACTCGAGCGCATCGCCGCGCGGGCGAAACTGCTCGGTCGGCGCGCCCGCATCGCCGTTCGCGTCAATCCGGATGTGGATCCCGGCACCCATCCCTACATCGCCACCGGGTTGAAGGAGAGCAAGTTCGGCGTTCCTAGGGAACAGGCGCTTGCGCTCTTGCGCAAAGCCGCCCAGTCGCCGCAACTGAACGTGGCCGGCGTGGCCTGCCACATCGGTTCGCAGATCAGCCGAACCGCGCCGTTCCAAGACGCCCTTGCCGCGCTTCTGGCGCTGGTGGACGAACTGGCGGCGCACGGCATTCGCGTCGAGCACGTGGACATCGGCGGTGGTTTCGGCGTGCGCTACCGAGAAGAAGAGCCGCTGGACGTGGCCGCGCTCGGTTGCGCGCTGCGCCAAGCCCTGGACGGTCGCGGCCTGAAGCTGATCGTGGAACCGGGGCGCTTTCTCGTGGCCGATGCTGGCGCGCTGCTGACGCGGGTCGAATACTTGAAGCCGGCGTCGGTGCCGAAGGGGCGCAACTACGCCGTCGTGGACGCCGCCATGAACGACCTGCTCCGGCCGGCGCTGTATCAGGCATGGCACGATGTGCAGCCGGTCTCCGAAGCCGCCGCGTCTGCGCGAAACGCGGTTGCGGCGACGCGCTGGAACATCGTGGGCCCGGTCTGCGAGAGCGGCGACTTCCTGGCGTTGGACAGGGAACTTGCGCTTGCGGAAGGGGCGCTGCTCGCCATTCGCAGCGCCGGCGCCTATGGCTTCGCGCAGAGTTCCAACTACAACAGCCGCCCGAGGCCGCCGGAAGTGCTCGTGGACGAGACCGGCTTCGCGGTGGCGCGCAAGCGGGAGACGCCCAACGACATGCTGCGCCTCGAGTGCATCGTGCGAGAGAGGTGAAATAGCCAGCGATGCGGCTGCGCTTCGCCAAAATGCACGGCTTGGGCAACGACTTCATGGTCGTGGATCTCGTCACCCAGACGGCGGAACTCGACCCGGCGCGGATTCGCGCCTGGAGCGACCGGCGCACCGGCATCGGCTTCGACCAGCTCCTCGCCGTGCTGCCGCCGGACGAACCGGACAAGGACTTCCGCTGCCGCATCTTCAACGCCGACGGCGGCGAAGCGGAACAGTGCGGCAACGGCATGCGTTGCGTGGCGCACTACGTCGTCGAGACGCGCCTGACGGCAAAGCGCCGTCTTAAGTGGCAAGTCGGTCTCGGTTCCGTCCATACCCGGCTTCTCGGCGGGTGCGGCGTGCAAGTGGACATGGGCGTGCCGACCACCGAGCCGCAAGCGGTGCCGTTCGCGGTGGATGCGGTCGTGAAGGACTCCCACAGCCATGCCGTCGAAGTGCTGGGCGGAACCGTGGAAGTCACTCCGGTCGGCCTCGGCAATCCACATGCCGTGATCTTCGTGGAGGATGCCGCCGCGGCCGACGTCGCCGGTATCGGCGAAGCGCTGCAAAGCCATCTGTCCTTTCCAAAGCAGGCGAACGTGGGGTTTCTGCAAGTGCTTGGCCGGGATTCGGGGCGCTTGCGGGTCTACGAGCGGGGCGTGGGCGAGACGCGCGCCTGCGGCAGCGGCGCTTGCGCGGCGATGGTCGCCGGGCGGCTGCACGGGCGCTTCGACGAACAGGCCACACTGTCGCTTCCGGGCGGCGAACTGGAAGTGGCTTGGCGCGGCCCCGGCGAAACGGCTAGACTCTCCGGCGACGCGCAACTGGTTTACCAAGGATGGGTGAAAGCATGACGCGGGCGAAAACAGAACGCATGGAGAGCGACGCGCACATGGACGACGACGCAGTCGCGGCGTTCCTTGCCAACAACAGCGACTTCTTCAATCGGCGACCGGAACTGCTCCCCGAACTGGCGATGCCGGCGAAGTCCGGCACGGTGGTTTCCCTCGCCGAACGCCAAGCGGCGATTCTGCGCGACCGCAACCAGGAGATGCATCAACGCTTGGCGGCGCTGATCGCCGTCGCCAAGGAAAACGACCGCACCTTCGCCGGAATGCGCGATCTCGTGCTGGCGCTCATGGACGCCGACACATGGGCGCGGCTGGACGCCACGCTGGCCGAGCACTTCCTGGGCGGCTTCGGCGCCGATCATGTGCTGTGCCGCATCGCCGCCGACTGCGCGGAGCGGAACGAGCCGGCCGACCTCGCGCATGTCGTGTACGCGACAGGCGACGACGCACTGGGCCGACGCCTTGACCAACCGCATCCCACTTGCGACGCGTTTCGTCCCAGAGACTACGCCGCGATCTTTCCCGCCGCGGAACTCTCCGGCCCGGGCTCCATCGCAATCGTGCCGATGCGGCCGACGCGCAAGGACTCCCTGCGCGGCATCCTGGCCATCGGCGCCGAGGATCCCAATCGCTTCACGCCGGACATGGGCATCATGTTCCTGTCCTTCGCCGGCGACGCCTTGGCGCAAACGCTGACGCGGCTGCGGCAAAACGCGGATTCTTGAGATACGCGGACTCTTGAGCGCAGACGCCCGTGGCGATGGCCGACGACCGCGGCGCCCCAGGTTCGCTGCCCGGAGACGTCCGCCGCTATCTGCGGCATCTTTCCGTAGAGAAGCGGTCGTCGCCGCACACCGTCGCCGCCTACGCGCGCGACCTGCGCAGCTTCGTCTCTTCCTTCGGCGACGACGCGCGCACGGCGCATGTGCGTTCCGAGCAGGTGCGCGCATTCGCTGGACGGCTCCATGCCAGCGGCTTGTCGCCGCGCTCCGTCGCGCGCCACTTGTCGAGCATCCGCAGCTTCTTTTCGTTTCTCGTCAAGCGCGGCGAACTCCGCGCGAATCCGGCGGCGGGCGTGCGAGCGCCGAAGATCGGCCAGCGCTTGCCCAAGGCGCTCGATGCGGACCAGACGGCGCAACTGTTCACCGGCGCCTTGGAGTCGAACATCGACACCCGCGACCGCGCCATGCTGGAGCTGCTCTACGGCAGCGGCCTGCGCCTTGCCGAGCTGGTGGCCATCGACCTCCGGGATCTGGATCTCGAGGCCGGATTCGTCACCGTCTCCGGCAAGGGCGGCAAGACGCGCATCGTCCCCCTCGGCGGCCCCTGCTGCGACGCGATCCGCGATTGGCTGCGGACGCGGCCGAATGCGCACGGCGACGAGCCGCTGTTCACGGCGCGCGGCGGCGCTCGGATCTCGGCGCGCAACGTGCAGCTGCGGCTGAAGAAGATCGCCATGCGGGCGTCCGGCAACGACGGCCTGCATCCGCACATGCTCCGCCACGGCTTCGCCAGCCACCTGCTCGAGTCGAGCGGCGACCTACGGGCGATCCAGGAACTGCTCGGCCACGCGGACATCTCCACGACGCAGACGTACACGCACTTGGACTACCAGCATCTCGCCAAGGTCTACGACGCCGCGCATCCGCGCGCCAAGGCCGACGCGCGCGGCGGCTAGATTCCGCTGGAGTGCGCTCCGTTCTCAGGCGTCATTGCCAAGGACGCGACGGAGCAGCGCCGTCATCTGCTCTGAGAACGCCGCCGTGGAGTAGCGGCTGGCGGCGCGGATCAGCGTTTCCGGCGACGCTGGATTGTCGATCGTCTCGTTGATGGCCGCCGCCATTGCCGGAACATCGCCAATCGGCACCAGCTTGCCCCACCTGCCGCCGTCGAGGACCTCCCGAGCGCCGCCGGGGGCATCGGTGCTGACGACCGACGTGCCGCAGGCCATGGCTTGAACAAGCGCGCCCGGCAATCCTTCCACTGCCGAGGAGAGCACGAATACCCGGGCGCGGGCCATGTACGGAAACGGATTGGCCCGGAAGCCCAGGAAGGCCACCCGCTCGCGAATCCCCAGCCGCGTTGCAAGCGCCTCCAACCGCGTTCTCTCCTCCCCTTCGCCGAGAAGCACGAGCCGCGCCGAGCGCCGCTCGACGACGGAGGCAAAGGCGCGCAGCAGCGTTGGCAGGTCCTTGAAGGAGACGAGCCGAGCGGCGGTCAGCACGATGGGAATGCGCGAATCCTCGAACCACGGATGATGCGTGGGTGCGCTTGCCTCCTTCTGCAGCGCCTCATCGACGACCGGGTTCACGACGACTTCGATCAAGTGCGCGGCTCGCGGCGCAACGCGCCGCAAATCGTTGGCGACGGCAGAGGAGACGGCCCAGATCGCGTCGGCTTGGGGCAGCAGCAGGCGCATCGTCGTGAAGACCATGCGCATTGGCGTCCTAAGCAGTTCGCGGAACGCGCTGTAGACAATTGCCTGGCGCACGATCAGGCGAAACCGGCGGCCAACGAACCACTTCGCCACCAGCGCCGTTGCGCAGCTCTGTTCCAATGTCGCGATCATCGCCTGCGGGCGCTCGCGACGGATGTAGTACACGAGGCCAGGCAGGCAAAGAGGCGTCTTCCAGGAATCCAAGTCGATGAGCCGGACGCCCGACGGTACGCTTCCCCGCAATGCGCCGCCGCGCACCGCGACGATCAAATCCGTGCTGAACCCGGCGCGCGTCAGCTGTCGCGCCGTCTCCAGCATCGACCGTTCGGCGCCGCCACCGGCCAGAGAGGGAAGGAACAGCGCGATCCGTGGGCGGTTCGCTTGGCGAGGCGGCGGCACTTAGGACATCGCCCCACGCTTGCCGGCGCGGCTTGAGACGCCGAGCGCCATCATGCGGCAGCGCCGAGCGTTGGTCTGTATTCGCGCCACCACAAGGCCAGACTCAACGCCTTGTAGAGCAGCGTTCCGTTGTCGCGGCGCCGCGCGGCGTGTTCGCGGATGCAGCGCTCCAGCGCGACGCGGTCGAAAAGACCTGTGCGTTGCATCTCCGCATCGAGCAAGACCGACTTCATGTCGTCGAGAAGCGACGTCCGCAGCCAGCGGTTCATGGGCACGCCGAAGCCGGTCTTGGGGCGGTCGAGAATCGCGTCCGGCACGATGCCGCGCAGCGCTTGGCGGAGCACACGCTTCTTCTGCCGGCCGCGCACCTTGTAGGCGCTTGGCAGCCCGAACGCATAGGCCGCCAGTCGCCGGGCCACCATGGGCACGCGCACTTCGATGCCATGTGCCATGGCGGCTCGGTCCACCTTGGCGAAGTACACGTCCGGCAAGATGATGCTCGAGTCCGTGGTCAGCATCCGCTTCACCGGATCGCTGCCCGAAACAAGAGCCGCGAGTTCCCGATAGCGCTTGAGCGGGTCGGTTCCGCGCAGCAGTTCGCGTACGCCGGCTGAGAAGATCCGGTTGGGCGGGCGGTGCGGCAACTCCGTGGAGACCAGCTGCGCCATGCAGCGCGCCGGCGCGTCGTGCGCATATGTGCCGACGGCGCGGAACGCCCGCAGTTCGCGCCGCCCCGGCAGATGGCGCGGCACAGGATGCAGCCAGCGGGTCGAGCGGCTGAGCGCGCGCAGCACGCGCACGTGCGCCATGTAGACATAGCGCGGGTAGCCGCCGAACACCTCGTCGCCGCCGTCGCCCTGCAGCACGACCTTCACGCTGCCGCGCAGCTGCTCGCAGAGCATGTACAGCGGAATGCCGGCCGGGTCGCCGAAGGGTTCGTCGTGGCAGCGCACCAGGCGCGCCACGACGTCCATCAGCCCGTCTCCCGAAATCCGCACCTCGTGGTGGTCGGTGTCGAACAGCTTGGCCACGCGCCGCGCCGCCGGCAGTTCGTCGGGCAAGCCCGCCGCGTCTTCGCCGTCGAAGCCCACCGCATAGGTGCCGATGCGACGGCCGTACTGCTTGCTGGCGAAGGCGACGATCGCCGACGAGTCGATGCCGCCGCTTAGGAACACGCCCACGGGAACGTCGCTCATCAAATGGCTCTGCACCGCTTGCGCAAGGCGTTCGCGCACGGTGTCCGCGGCAGTGGCGAAATCGTCCGCCACCGGTTCGCCGGCGGGCAGCGATGCGAACTGGATGCTTCGGACCTCGCCTTGGGAAATCGTGAGCAGCTGCCCCGGCAGCACCTTGCCGATGCCGGCGAAGAGCGTATTCGCGCCGAGCGCCGCGTCGAAGTGCAGGTATTCGCCAAGCCCTGCCCAGTGCAACTCCGCATCGACGGCGCCGGATGCCAGCACGGCCTTGATCTCCGAGCCGAAGACGAAAGCCGAGGACATGCGCGCGACGTAGAGCGGCTTGATGCCGAAGGCGTCCCGGGCCAGCTGCAGAACGCCTCGCCGCGCGTCCCAGACCGCCATCGCGAACATGCCGTCGAACATGGCGAAGGCCGACTCGCCCCACTCCATGTAGGCGCGCAATGCCGTCTCGGTGTCGGAACGCCCGCGAAAGCGGTGGCCTTTGGCTTCGAGGTCCTCTCGAAGCGCGAGGTGGTTGTATATCTCGCCGTTGTAGGCGATGGCGAAGTTGCCGTCCTCGCTCTCCATCGGCTGATGGCCGTGCGCGGAGAGGTCGATGACGCTCAGCCGCGTGTGCGCCAGGCCCACCGGCCCGCTGGCGAAGATGCCGCTGTCGTCTGGCCCGCGATGGCGCAGCGTCTCCGCCATCCGTTCGAGCACGGCGCGATCGACCGCGCCGTCCCGGCGAATGACGCCAGCGATCCCGCACACGCTCAGTCGTAGCTCGTTTTCGGCGTCGCCAGCACGCGGCGCAGCATCGGCTCGAAGTGCGCCAAGGGAAGGGTGTCGTAGCGCGGGTCGAAGCTCTCCTGATCCCAGCGCCCGCAGAAGTCCACGCAGGCCTGGTAGTGGGGATGCTCGCGGTAGCGCTCCCGGGCGTGGCGGTCGCCGCCGCTGTGGTGGAAGTAGTAGTAGCCCTGGAACAGGCCGTGGTGCCGCACGATCCAATGGTTGCGTTCGCCGACGAACGGGCGAAGGATGGCGGCGGCGACTTCGCCGTGGTTGTCCGGCGCCAGCACGTCGCCCACGTCGTGGAGCAGGGCGCAGACGATGGTTTCTTCGTCGGCGCCGTCGCGTTCGGCGCGGGTGGCCGTCTGCAGCGAGTGCGTATAGCGGTCGACCTGGTAGCCGAGCGCGTCGCCGCGCATTCGCGCAAGCAGCGCCAGCAGCGCGTCCGGCACGTTGGCTCGCGTGGCGGCGTAGAGCGGCGCGAGGAAGGCGTACTCCTGCGCGGTGCCGTCGGCCATGCGCGTGAAGGCGACGGTTTTCATCGCTGCCTCGCCATGCAATCGTTCGGCCTCGAACTCTACCGCGTGAATCCGAAGCAGAAACGGGCGATGCTGTGCGCCGTTTCGTGGCTGACCTCTGGGCACGCGATGGGGAAGATCTCCGTGGCGTGGATGGTGCCCATCACTTGGCGGCAGCTTGCCGGCACGCCGGCGCGCAACAGCAGGCGGTAGAAGTTCACGCCTTCGTCGCGCAGCGGATCGCATTCGTTGACGCTGACCACCACGTGCGGCAGGCCGCGCACGTCGTCTTCGGTGGCGAAGCCCGGCCACGCCAGCGGGTTCCTGCGTTCGAACTCCTCGATGCCGTAGGCCATCGCGCCGCGGTTGTTGTGCAGGTTCAGGAGGATGCCGTTGTTCTCCGTCGAGGACGGGTTCTCCGGCAGCGGCCAGGAGCCGGCGATGTACGGGCAGAGCGCGTACAGGCCCTGCACGTAGCCGATGTTGCCATCGCGCAGCAGCTTCATGCCGGTGGCCAAGGCGAGGTTGCCGCCGCCGCTCTCGCCGGCGATGATGATCCGCCCCACGTCGACGTTCAGTTTCTCGGCGTTCGCCGCCAGCCAGTACAGGCCGCTTACGCAGTCGTTCAAGCCGGCCGGAAACGGCGCGACTTCCGGCGCGGAAGACGGCGTGAGCGCGTTGCGGAAGTCCACCATCGCCACTGCGACGCCGCGCCCCGCAATGACGCGGCCCCAAGCGCGGTAGTTGCCGTCGAAGCAGGACATGGACTGCATCCCGCCGCCGTGGATGTAGTAGACGCAGGCGCGCGGCTCGTTGTCGTTCATGCGGATGTACTGCACCTTGACGGTGTTGCCGTCCGGCTGCGACTCGAACTCGTGGATCTCGGTGCGCAAGTTCAAGGAGGGCGCGGCTTTCTCGCTGTCGCACGTGGCCATGAACGCCTCCATGCCCTTGCGGGCGGCCTTCGCCTGTTCCGAGTTCGCCTCGGCGAGCAGCTGCTCGCGGCTCTCGACGTCGCCTGGGTTGGGCATCTCCGGCATGGCGGCGAACAGCGCCTTGATGCGCGGGTCGATGCGCGGGTCTTCGGAAAGTTTGGACATTGGCTGATCTCCTCTCTCGTTCGATAGCGCCTTGGCCAGAAAGCCGCCGAGCTTTCGCCTCTCAGTTCTTCGTCTTGTCCACCAGCTTGTTGGCCTCGATCCACGGCATCATGGCGCGCAGCCTCGCGCCCACCTCCTCGATGGCGTGCGCCTGGCTGCGGCGGCGCATGGCCTTGATGGTCGGCGCCCCGGCCTGGTTCTCGGTCACGAACTCGCGGGCGAACCGGCCGGATTGGATCTCTTCCAGAATGCGTCGCATTTCCGCTTTCGTCTCCTCCGTGACGACCCGCGATCCGCGCGTCAAGCCGCCGTATTCCGCCGTGTTGGAGACGGTGTACCACATGTTGCTGATGCCGCCTTCGTAGAAGAAGTCGACGATGAGCTTGAGCTCGTGCAGACACTCGAAATAGGCCATCTCCGGCGCATAGCCGGCCTCCACGAGGGTCTCGAAGCCGGCCGTCACCAGTGCCGCCGCCCCGCCGCACAGTACCGTCTGCTCGCCGAACAAGTCCGTCTCCGTTTCTTCCCGGAACGTCGTCTCGATGATGCCGGCGCGTCCGGCGCCGTTGGCGCAGGCGTAGGAAAGGGCGATCTCCTTCGCTTGGCCGCTCGCGTCCTGGGCCACGGCGATGAGCGACGGCACGCCGCCGCCCTCGACGTAGGTGGAGCGCACGGTGTGGCCGGGCCCCTTCGGCGCGACCATCAGCACGTCCAAGTCGGCGCGCGGCTCGATCAGCTGGAAGTGGATGTTGAAGCCGTGGGCGAAGGCGATGGCCGCGCCCTCTTTGATGTTCGGCGCGATTGCGCTGGCGTAGATGGCCTGCTGATGCTCGTCCGGCGCCAGCACCATGGCGAGGTCCGCATCGCGCACCGCGTCCGCCACCGAACGCACGGCGAAGCCGGCCTGCTCCGCCTTCGGCCAGGAACCGGAGCCTTCGCGCAGCCCGACGCTGACGTCCACGCCGGAATCGCGCAGGTTGTTGGCGTGGGCGTGGCCCTGGGAACCGTAGCCGATCACCGCCACCTTCATGCGCTGCACGATGGAAAGATCGGCGTCCTTGTCGTAGTAGACCTGCATGGATTGCCTCCTGAGAAGTTCGCCGCTAGGGACGGGAGCTATAGACCGAGGATGTTGTCGCCGCGCCCGATGCCGGAGACGCCGGAGCGCACCACTTCGAGTATCGAGCCGACGGTGAGCGCGCGCAGAAACGCATCGAGCTTTTCCGACGTGCCGGTGAGCTGGATCGTGTACGAATCGCCGGTGACGTCGACGATCTGGCCACGGAAGATGTCGCAGGTGCGCTTCACTTCCGGGCGCGCCGGGCCGGCGGCGCTCACCTTCACGAGCAGCAGTTCGCGCTCCAGATAGTCGCCGTCGGTGAGGTCCACCACCTTCACCACGTCGATCAGCCGGTTCAAGTGCTTCGTCACCTGCTCGATGACGTCTGGATCGCCGCTGGTGGTGAGCGTCACCCGGGACAGGGTCTCGTCCTCGGTCGGTGCCACCGAGAGCGTCTCGATGTTGTAGTTGCGCTGGGCGAACAAACCGACCACCCGCGACAGGGCGCCGGCTTCGTTCTCCAGCAGGATCGCCAGCAGATGGCGGTGCGCCATGTCAGACATCTTCGCGGATGTCGTCGCGGCCCGCTTCGCGCGCCAGGACCATGTCCTTCATCGCCCCGCCTTTCACCGCCATGGGATAGACGTGTTCATCGGGGTCGATGTGCGCGTCCACGAACACCAGGTCGTCCTTGTGCTTGGGGCCGAACACGTCGCCCACCACGGTTTCCAGTTCGTCGAGGCCGTCCACCCGGTAGGCCGTGTGGCCGAAGGATTCGCACAGCGCCTTGAAGTCCGGCAGCGCGTCGCGGTAGGTGCTGTGCGAGTGGCGGCCTCCGTACTGCATGTCCTGCCACTGCTTCACCATGCCGAGCGCCTGGTTGTTCAGATTGACGATCTTGATGGGCAGCGCGTACTGCATGCAGGTGGAGAGCTCCTGCATGTTCATCATGAAGCTGCCCTCGCCGGTGATGCAGACCACGCAGGCGTCCGGATGCGCGAACTGCACGCCCATCGCCGCCGGCAGGCCGAAGCCCATCGTGCCGAGGCCGCCGCTGTTGATCCAGCGCCGTGGCGCGTCGAACTTGTAGTACTGCGCGGCGAACATCTGGTGCTGGCCGACGTCGCTGGTCACGAAGGCGTTGCCGCCGGTCGCCCGATACACCGCCTGCACCACCTGCTGCGGCAGCAGTGCGCCGCCGGGGCCGGTTCGGTGGCGCTGGTCGTGGTCGAGGCCGTGTTCCTCGCGCCAGCGCCGAATGCGCTGCCACCAGGCATCGACGGCGTCGCGGTCGATGCGCTGGGGATCTTTCGCCAGTTCGTCCTCGACGGCCTGCGCCAGATCCTGCAGCACCCGGTCCGCCGGGCCGACGATGGGGATGTCGGCATTGACGATCTTCGATATGGACGCCGGATCGATGTCCACGTGGACCACTTTGGCATCCGGCGCGAAGAGGGTCGGATTGTTGGTGACGCGATCGTCGAAGCGGGCGCCGGCGGCGAAGATCAGGTCCGCATGGTGCATGGCCATGTTCGCCTCGAACGTGCCGTGCATCCCAAGCATGCCGAGGAACTGGTCGTCGCTGCCGGGGAACGCGCCGAGCCCCATCAGCGTATTGGTGACCGGATAGCCGAGGCGCCGCGCCAACGCGACGAGGGCGTCGCTGCCCTCCCCCTGCACCACGCCGCCGCCGGCGTAGATCACCGGGCGCTTGGCGTCGAGCAGCGCCGCGACGGCGCGCTTCGCCTGGCCGCGATGCCCGCGCACGGCCGGCGAATAGGAGCGCAGCGAGACGGACTGCGGAAAGTCGTAGTCGAACAGCGCATTGGGGTCCGTGGTGTCCTTCGGCACGTCGATCACCACCGGGCCCGGGCGCCCGGAAGCCGCGATGTAGAACGCCTCCTTGACGATGCGCGGAATGTCCTGCGCCTTCCGCACCAGATAGCTGTGCTTCACCACCGGCCGCGAGACGCCCACCATGTCGGTTTCCTGAAAGGCGTCGGTGCCGATGGACTCGTTCGGCACCTGCGCCGAGATGACCACGATCGGGATCGAATCCATGTACGCCGTGGCGATGCCGGTGATGGCGTTCGTGGCGCCGGGGCCCGAAGTCACCAGCACCACGCCGGGCTTGCCGGTGGCGCGGGCGTAGCCGTCCGCCATGTGCGTGGCGGCCTGCTCGTGGCGCACCAGGATGTGCTCGATGCGCTGCTGCTTGAAGATGGCGTCGTAGATGTGCAGCGCGGCGCCGCCCGGGTAGCCGAACATGTAGGTGACGCCCTCGTCCTGCAGGGCGCGAACAAGCATCTCGCCGCCGGACAGGCGCTCGCTCATGACGCGGTCTTCCAAGAGGCCAAGGCAGGAAGCGGCGCATTCTAACAGCGTGCCGCCCGGCCAGCGTGCGGTGAGCACGCGCTTCGGCAAGTCGCTGCGAGTCGCTGCACGCGCATCGAGGGCGCGGCTCGGCAAGCGCGTCCGGCACGACGTGTTATGTTAGGCGTTCAAGGCTCGAACGAGGCTCTGCGATCCCTCATGCAGCCCGACACTGGCGGCAAGCGCATCCTCCTCGGCATCGGCGGCGGCATCGCCGCCTACAAGACTCCCGAACTCGTGCGGCAGCTGCGCACCGCGAACATGCGCGCGATTCCCGTGCTCACCGCCAATGCGCAGCGCTTCGTCGCGCCGACGGCGCTGCAGGCCGTGGCCGGCGAGCGGCCGCGCACCGACCTCTGGGACGCCGACGCCGAGGCGTCGATGGGGCACATCGAGCTGGCGCGCTGGGCGGACGCCGTGCTCATTGCGCCGGCCACCGCCAATCTGCTGGCGCGCCTGGCGGCCGGCATGGCGGACGATTTGCTCACCACGGCCTGCCTCGCCACCGAAGCGCCGCTGCTGCTCGCCCCGGCCATGAACGCCGCGATGTGGCGCCACCCGGCAACCCAGCGCAACGTGCAGCGGCTGCGCGCCGACGGCGCGGTGCTGCTCGGGCCCGCGGAGGGCGAACAGGCGTGCGGCGAGTTCGGTCCCGGACGGATGATGGAACCGGCGGCAATCGTGGATGCCGTGGTCGCCACGCTGACCACCTCTACATGCCTCGCCGGCGTCGACGTGCTGGTCACCGCCGGCCCAACCCGGGAGTTCCTCGACCCGGTGCGCTTCATCAGCAACCGCAGCTCCGGGCGCCAAGGCTTCGCCTTCGCCGCGGCGGCCCGGCGCGCCGGCGCGGACGTCACCTTGGTCGCCGGGCCGGTGCAGCTGCAAACCCCGGCCGGGGTGCGGCGCATCGACGTCGTTAGCGCCGCGCAAATGAAGGATGCCGTCGCCGTTCATGCGCCGAGCGCCGACATCTTCGTTTCCGTGGCCGCGGTGGCCGACTACCGCCCCAGCCACTTCTACGCGCAAAAGCTCAAGAAGAGCGAGCGCGAGAGCGCCGAGATGACCGTCGCGCTGGAGGAGAACGCGGACATCGTGGGTTCCATGGCCAACGTGGCGCCGCGGCCATTCGTGGTCGGCTTCGCCGCCGAGACCGAGAACGCCCTGGCCTACGCCCGCGACAAGCGCTGCCGCAAGGGCATGGACGCAATCGTCGTCAACGACGTGTCCAAGTCCGACATCGGCTTCGACAGCGCCGACAACGCCGTGACGCTGATTCACGACGGCGGCGAGATTGCGCTGGCGAAGATGTCCAAGGACGCCATCGCGCAACGCCTTGTGGAGGAGGTGGCGGCGCTGTACGCCCGCCAGGCGTGATGGGCAGCGACGACGAGGCGCCGAGCGCGGAGATCTTCCGCGCCTACGACATTCGCGGCGTGGTCGGCCGCACGCTCACGGAAACGGCCGTCGAGCAAATCGGCCGCGCCTTCGCCGCCGAAGCGCAGGACGCCGGGCAGCGGCAAGTGGTGGTGGGCGGCGACGGGCGGACGAGCACAGGCGCGCTGCGCGCGGCGCTGCTGCGCGGTCTGTGCGCCGGCGGAATGCCGGCCATCGACATCGGCTGCGTGCCCACGCCCCTTGTCTACTACGCGACCCATGCCTTGGAGACGGGCACCGGCATCATGATTACCGGCTCGCACAATCCGCCGGAATACAACGGTCTGAAGATGATGATCGGCGGCGCGACCTTGGCCGGGGAACGCATCCAAGCGCTGCGCCGGCGCATCGGGAGGCGAGCACCGAACAAGCCCGGCGGGAGCGTGCGCGACGCGGCGCTGATCGACCGCTACATTGACGAAGTGGCCACCGACGTCGCCGCCGAGCGCCCGCTGAAGGTGGTGGCGGACTGCGGCAACGGCGTGGCTGGACTGGTGGCGCCGCGCCTGCTCGAGCGCATCGGCTGCGAAGTGGCGCCGCTCTACGCCGACGTGGACGGGACGTTCCCGAACCATCACCCGGACCCCGCCGAGCCGGCGAACCTCGCGGACCTCGTTGCCGCGGTGAAAGCCGCCAAGGCGGACCTCGGCGTCGCCTTCGACGGCGACGGCGACCGCCTCGGCGTGGTGACGGAGCGCGGCGCAATCGTCTGGCCGGACCGCACCATGATGCTCTTCGCCAAGGACGTGCTCGAACGCAATCCGGGCGCTGGCGTGGTCTTCGACGTGAAGTGCAGCCGCCACCTGCCGGCGTTGATCCGCGCCTGCGGCGGCGAACCCGTCATGTGCCGCACCGGCCACTCCCACATCAAGGCGAAGATCCGCGAGCGCGGCGCCCTGCTCGGCGGCGAGTTCTCCGGCCACATCTGCTTCGGCGAACGCTGGTACGGCTTCGACGACGCCATCTACAGCGCGGCGCGGCTGGTCGAGATCCTCTCCCGCGCGCCGGGCAGCGCCCACGACGTGTTCGCCCAGTTCCCGGACGCCATTGCCACGTCCGAGATCAAGCTGCCGACCACCGAGAGCGCCAAGTTCGAGGCCATGGCGCGGCTCGCCCAGGAGGGCCGCTTCGGCGACGGCGTCTTGAACGACATCGACGGCATCCGCGTCGACTACGAAGACGGCTGGGGCCTGGTACGTCCCTCCAACACCAGTCCGGCGCTCACGCTGCGCTTCGAGGCCGACGACGACGCCGCCTTGCAGCGCATCCAGGGAATCTTCGATGCCGCCTTGCGCGGCGTGGACGATGCGCTTGGGTTCCACTCGCCGGCCGCATCCGCCGCCCAAGAGGCCGTGGCATCGTGACCACAGTGGACGACCACGCCGGCGTCGCCCGGGTCCTCACCGAGGCGCTGCCCTACATCCGGCGCTTCCACGGCGCCACGATCGTCGTCAAGTACGGCGGCAACGCCATGGTCGCCGAGGAATTGAAGCGCGCCTTCGCCCGCGACGTGGTGCTGCTCAAGCTGGTGGGCATGAACCCCATCGTCGTCCACGGCGGCGGGCCGCAGATCGGCGATCTGCTGGATCGCCTGAACATCCCCACCCGCTTCGTGGACGGCATGCGCGTCACCGACGCCGCCACCATGGACGTCGTGCAGATGGTGCTCGGCGGCCTCGTCAACAAGGACATCGTCTCGCTCTTGAACGCCGCCGGCGGCCGCGCCGTGGGCATCAGCGGCAAGGACGCCGACCTGATCCGCGCCCGCAAGCTCACGCTCTCGCCGCGCCAAGGCGCACCTTCGGAGATCATCGACATCGGCCACGTGGGGGAGGTTGAAACGGTGCATCGCGGCCTGCTCGACACGCTCATCGGCAGCGGCTTCGTGCCGGTGATCGCGCCGGTGGGCGTCGGCGCCGACGGCGAGTCCTACAACATCAACGCGGACTTCGTGGCCGGCGCCGTCGCCGAGCGCCTGCAGGCGCGCAAGCTGGTGCTGCTCACGAACACCCCCGGCATCCTCGACGCCGGCGGCGCCACGCTGACCCGCCTCGCGCGCCAGGACGCCGAGCGCCTGATCGCCGACGGCACGCTGCAAGGCGGCATGCTGCCGAAGGTCGAATGCGCCCTGAGCGCAATCGAGAGCGGCGTCGACGCGGCGCACATCATCGACGGGCGCGTGCCCCACGCGCTGCTGCTGGAAGTGTTGACCGAGCGCGGCGTCGGCACCCTGCTCCAGCGCCGCGCGCCGCGCAGCGCCGTTGCCGATGCAGCCAGCGTTCGCCCGCAACGCGCAGTCGAGGCTGGCTGACCGTGGCCCGCGCCACCCGCAGCCCGCACCGCCGCGAGGAGATCCTGCAGGCCTTCGCGGCCATGCTCGAAACGCAGCCGGGCTCGCGCATCACCACCTCCGCCCTGGCCGACCGAGTGGGCGTCTCCGAAGCGGCGCTGTACCGCCACTTCCCGAGCAAGGCCAAGATGATCGACGCGCTCATCGAGTTCGCCGAAGACGCGGTGTTCGGACGCATCGCGCAGATCCTCGAAGAGGGCGCCAGCGGCGAGGTGCGCTGCGCGAGGATCCTCGCCCTGCTGCTCGGCTTCTGCGAGAAGAACCCGGGCTTCGCCCGGCTCTTCGCCGGCGACGCCCTGCAGGGCGAGACGGAACGCCTGCGCCGGCGGGTGCGCCAGTTCTTCGACCGCATCGAGGCGCAGCTGCGGCAAGTCATGCGCGAGGTCTACGCGCAGCGGCACGGCCCCGGCGCACTCTCCGCCAATGCCGCCGCGAACCTCATGCTCGCCTGCGGCGAAGGCCGCATCATCCAGTTCGTGCGCAGCGAGTTCAGATCCCTCCCCACGCGGGACTGGAACGAACAGTGGCGAACCCTCGCCGGAGCGCTGTTTTAGCGAGACCGGGTTAGACCGTCGTCAAGGTCGCCGAGAACGAGGCCCGCCGGCCGGGCGCCGGCGCGTCATTCCTGCGCCGCCCCGCCGATGCGGGCGAGTTCCATCACCATGCGCCCTTGGCCGATTTCCCGCAGGTAGGCGGACTCGCGGCGGACGATTCGATACGGCGGTTCCCTGGTGACCCAGGTGGTTGCCGAGAATGAATCGTTGTCAAGGCATGTGAGCGCCACCTTGTAGCTCTCGAACATGCCCGCCGGCGTCTGCACTGCTTCCGAACCCACCACGGCGATTCGCCAATGCGCGGTCTCGTGGAGCACCTCGAAGGTGCGCGCCAGGGTCTCGTAGCCCTCGGCCAAGGGCAGCGCCAGAACGGCGACGTCGAGGTTCGCCAGCACGGGTTGCGGCAGCGCGATTTCGTTGCTTGACGAATTGCCCTCCGTCAAGACCACGGAATCCGTCCGAAAGCGCATCACCGTGTCGGGGATCGCGGGCATCGAGACGCGACGCTCCAAGAGCGCGAGATCGTCCTGGCGAAGCACGAACAGTTCGCCTCGCGACACCGGGCCTTTCTCAAGGTAGGCGATGCGCCAAACGGCTTGGGTCGCGTCGCTCTCAAGAGTGCCTTCGGAGAGCGTCAGTTCCGCATCCGCAGTGGTGTCGTGGCCCATCGAGATCGTGACGTCGTAGCCGAGGTCCTCCTCGAGCAGTCGATCCGCCAAAAGCACCGGCAACGGCGCCGTGGCCGCCGCCTGCAACTCATCCTCGGCGGCGAGTGCGCAAGGCGCCGCCAAGGCCACGGTGAGCGCCAACAGCTTGGCACGGGCATTGCGCGTGTGCGGCATTGCTTCTTCCTCCCCAAATGAGCGACCTCACTCTGCCATGCCCGCTGTGTGCGGGCAACCCGCAACGCCGCCGGCGAGCGTTCAGTCGTTCTTCCACCTTGCCACGAATTCGTCGTTTTCGTTCGCCCATCGAGACAAGCGCGACTGATTCCGTCGCCTTGACCCGCAATTGCCCTCGAAATAGAACGAAAAACGCCCGGCGACAGGTTCAGTGTCTGCCGCGAAGTCGGGGCGAAGCCGCACTTCCGGCAAGCTCTCGACCAACACGACATAGGAGGAACAGCAATGTTCAACGTGAAGACATCCTCGCCACCGTGCGAGTCTGCGTCCTCGGCGTCCTGTTGTTCGCGCCGCTGACGAGCAACGCCCTGCCGGCGAACGACGACCATGTGGCGCTGCCCCACACGGAAGTCACCAACGAGCCCAACGCGCGCGACCAGGGGCAAGCGTCGGCAACCGGGGTGGATGCCATGTGCTCCTCGGAATGTCATCGCGGCTGCCTTGCGGCATTCGAGAAGTGCCTCGCGGCTTGCGGTGGGGACTGGTGCGTAATGGGTTGCTCGATGACCCATATGGGCTGCAGCATCGGTTGCTCGAGCGGCCCAGGCTAGGCCGTGGTGGTTGGCAGGGGCGAACGCCCCTGCCAACATCCCGCCTACGGTCGGAGAAACGACAATGTCCATAAGAAACTCTTGCTTGGTTCACAACTCTCTCGCCATCGCCCTGTTGGAACTGCGCTGCCTTCGCCGGGCGACGAGAACATGGGTCTTGGCGCTGCTCGCCCTGGCCGCTGGCGGGGCCGCCTTCGTCTTCTACCACCATGCGGCGCTTCAGCACTACTCGGTGGGCCACTTCTCCGGCAACATCGTGCCTGGGCGCTTTCTGATGGCCGGCTACGCGGCTTGCTTCATGCTGCCGCTCCTGGCAGGCGTCGTCTTGCTCGCCTTCGATCACCGACACCGCGACCAAACCGCCGGGGTGCTCGAAGTGCTGGACGCGCGCCCGGTCGGCAACCTCGCGTTCTTCCTTGGCCGGCTGATGGCGCTGGTGGTGGCCATGTGGCTGGTGTGCGCCGTGTTCGCGGCGTCCCTGCAAGCCGTTGGCTTGGCGGCCGACCACTGGCTGCGCAACGGCGCCTTGGACGGCTGGCTGGGCCCGCTGGAGCCGTGGTCTCTGGCCGCGTTCCTGTTCGTGGACGCGCCGCCAGCGTTGGTGCTGTGGGGCGCCATTGTGTTGCTGCTGGCGGCGGTGGTGCGCAATCGGTTGGCGGTTGCCGTGGTTGGGCTGGCGTTTCTTGGCGGCTACGGCTGGCTGCTGCTGCATGCGCCGCTGCGCTTGTTGCCGGCGATTTCCGTGTTCTCCGGCTTCGACGGATTCGCCTCGGACATGGCGCCGCGCTTCCTCACCGTGGACAGTGCCGTGCTGCGCAGTGCGCAGGTGCTGCTTGCCTTGGGCCTCGTCGCGCTGGGTGCTCTCGGCTGCGCAAGAGCCGACAACGCACCGAAGGCACGGACTTTGTTCGGCGGACTCGCCTTGATCGCCGCGGGCGTCAGCGGCGTTGCCGTCCTGGGGCAGTCGGTCGTCGCCGCCGAACGCGAACGGCAAGCGTGGCGCGACGCCCACGTTGCACAGCGAAACGCCCCGACGGCGGACCTCTTGCGGCTGGAAGCGGAGGTCGCCATCGAACCTGCCACGGCGCTGCACGTGGACGCTTCGCTCACATTGCGCCTTTCTGCCGAGTCGCAACTGGTGCTTTCGCTCAACCCCGGAATGCAGGTGCAGAGCGTGGAATTGGATGAAGAGGACGTGTCCTATCGGCACGAAGACGGATTGCTCCGCGTTGCGGTGCCAAGTTCGCTCGCCCGGACGGAAGCCACATTGCGCGTGGAGGCAAGCGGCATGCCGGATGCCGGCTTCGCGTATCTGGACAGCGTGGTCGATCCGCTCGCACTCGGCGTGGCGGGGAGCCACTACCGCATTCTTGGCGCCGAACCGATGGTGTTCTCCGAAGACTACGCGGTGTTGCTGCCGGCGCTCAGGTGGCTGCCGATGCCGGGACCGAATCTCGAACGCGCGCCGGACTTTCACGATCTGGACTTGCGCCTTGATCTGCCGGCGGATTGGCAGGCAGTCGCGCCGGGTGTTCGCGAGCAAGAGGAATCGCCGACCGAAGGCAAACGCCTTCGATTCCGAACCGAGTCGGCGACGCCGCTGACGGGCCTCGTCGCCGGCCGCTTCGAGCGCTACGCGGCAACCGTCGCCGGCGTGGAGATGGAACTGCTGCTGCATCCCGGGCATCAGCGCAATGCCGAGTTCTTCCGCCAAGGCCAACCCGATGCACAGCAGATCCGGAACCTGCACTTGGACATGCCGCTTGCGCACGCGAAGAGACGTGGACTGGGCTATCCCCACGAGCGCTTCAGCGTCGTGGAGGTACCGGGGCGGTTGCGCGGCTTCGGCGGCGGGTGGCGGCTGGACACCGCGTTGGCGCTGCCGGGCATCGCCCTGTTGCGCGAATACGGGCTGCCGTCCATGCGCATGACGATGCCGCCAGTCCACATGGTGATGTTCTTCATGCGCGACGACTTCAGCGGCGGCGACCCGACCATCGCCCTGTGGCGAAGCGCGATGCGCTTCCGAACCAGCGCGGCTGGGGAACACGCGACGATGCTCAACTTCCTGATGGACGAACTCGCGCAGTCCATCTTGGGCGGCTATTGGCCGAGCTTCTTCTCCGCCCACCACTACGACGCCGCAGGCAGCGATGGCGCGGCAGTGGAGGCGCTGCACCGCATGATGGGCCACGGCACCGCGGTGGACCACGAGCTCAAGGCCGCGGCCAACCGCGTGGCCGTCTCCGAAGAGTTCTTGACCAACACGCTCGGCGCGTTGGACTTCGCCCAGGACGCCAAGCGGGCCGTGGAGATGCTGAACTTCAAGGGCCGGATGGTGGCCCGGACGCTTGGCGTCGGCTGGCCCGGCGATGGCGAAGTCGACGTGATTCGGGAACTGCTGCGACGTCACAACGGTGGCGTCTACACGCTCGACGACCTTCGCGCTGTCGCCGAAGCCGCTGGCGCGCCCCTCGATTCGGTGGTGGGCGCGTGGTGGAAGACCGCCGCGTTGCCGGGATTCGTCGCATCGCCGCTCTCGGCCTATCGGCTCGAAGACGGCGCAGACGGCCCGCGCTACCAGCTGCGGCTGGACGTCTGCAATGCGGAACCAGTTTCGGGCCTCGTGGCTCTTCGCTGCGGAGGAAGCGAAATCATCCAATTCTGCTCCTTCGAGAGCCACGCCGTGGCGCCGCACGCCTGCGTCGAGATCGGCGAAGTGACCAGCTTTCCGCCGCAGAAGGCGAGTCTCGACACCTACCTCTCGCGCAACGGCAACGGCATCGTGCTGCCGGCGCCGGTCATCGACGCGGAACGCCAGATCGACGCCGAACCGCTGCAAGGCGCGCGCCCGAGCGCGTGGCGTCCGCCGCAGACGGCGGACATCGTGGTGGACGATTTGGCGGACGGATTCTCGCTTGACGACGAGGCGGCGCCGCGCGGCTTGCGGCTGTGGGCGCGGCAGCCGACCTGGAGCCGCCAGGAGACGGACGGCAGCTGGGGCCGGTACGCGCGCACGGCCACATGGTCGGCGCCTGGAGACGGCCACCGCTCGGCCACTTTCGCTGCCCAACTGCCCCACGCCGGCCGCTGGCGCCTGGACTACCACCTGCCGGGCGCCGAAGTCGCGGAGCTCGAAGGCAGCGTGGGCATGTTGATCCGATGGGCCCGCGCCACGCACAAGCTCGGCCGCTACGAGATGGCGTTGCTGGAGAACACGGCAGCCGAAACACCGGCCAGCGAGACGCGAACGCCCTTGGAGTTCGACGGCAGCATCGCCGAGGAAGGCTGGAACCACATCGGCGACTTCGACCTGCAATCCACGAACGTCGCGCTGGTGGTAACGGACCGCACCGACGGCGACGTGGTGGTCGCAGACGCCATCCGCTGGCGCCCGCTCGATCAACCCGCACCCGGAGACGATGGCTAAGCCGGGTCCACGACCTCGCGGGCGACGGTCAAAGCCACTTGCCCGCCTCGCCCTCGGCGATACACCCCACCAAAACACCCAGATAAAACGAACTTGTGAGGTTGATTATATGGGGCTGTTTAGGAACCCTAGTCGCAACCGGCTGGCCCGCGCTTCGCCAACCGGGGGAGCGAACACTTGCAGTCGACGGTCTGCTCGAACAGGCGCAGTCACTACGGAAAGGCAGGAACTCAAAGGGAACGGCAATGGCCGTGGCGCACGGCGTAGGCGCCGGTAAGGAATACGGGCCCACGCAACTATTCCAACCCGCGCGCGAGAATGACCCGCCCGCGCATCCAAGCGAAGCGCGACGGCATGTCGTCGAAGCGCACGCGCGCGAAGCGTGCTCGCTTGCCGGTCTGTTCGATCACGCTGCAAGCCTCCTTGAGCGGCCGACCCTCAACACTTGCGCTCATCATTGGTCGCGCTAGCCGCGGCGGGTTCGATTGGCGTACCGTTCGCTTGGCGCTCGCCGTCGAAGGAGGTCGCGCATGGATTTCGAGCTGACCGCCGAACAGAAGCTGGTGGTGGATACCGTGCGCGGCTTCGTCGAGCGCGAGCTGTATCCGCTCGAAGACGCCGTGGAACGCAGCGGGCAGGTGGCCGAGGAAGTCGGCGCGGACATCAAGCGGAAGGTGATCGAGCTCGGCTTCTACGCCCCCAACCTGCCGGAGGAGGCCGGTGGCGGTGGGCTGGACCACCTCACCTTCACCCTGCTGGAGCGTGAACTGGGGCGCGCGTCGATGGCGCTCAGCGTCTACTGGGGGCGGCCGTCCGGCATTCTGCTGGCGTGCAACGAAGAGCAGCGCGAACGCTACCTGCTGCCGGCGGCGCGCGGCGAGCGCATGGACGCGCTGGCCATGACCGAACCCAACGCCGGTTCGGACGTGCGCGGCATGGAATGCCTGGCACGGCGGCAGGGCGACGACTGGGTGCTGGGCGGCACCAAGCACTTCATCTCCCACGCGGACATCGCCGACTTCGTGATCGTCTTCGCGGCGAGCGGCGAGGAGCAGACCGCGCAAGGGGCGAAGAAGCGCATCACCTGCTTTCTGGTGGATCGGGGCACGCCGGGCTTCGAGATCCGCCACGGCTACGACTGCGTCTCCCACCGTGGCTACCACAACTGCATCCTCGCCTTCGACGACTGCCGCCTGCCGGCGGCGCAGGTTCTCGGCGACGTCCACAAGGGCTTCGACCTCGCCAACGAGTGGCTCTACGGCACCCGCCTCACCGTTGCCGCCATGTGCGTCGGGCGGGCGCGGCGCGCCTTCGATCTCGCCCTCGCCCAGGCCGCGGAGCGCCAGCAGTTCGGGCAGCCCATCGGCAGGTTCCAGGGCGTCTCCTTCAAGCTGGCGGACATGGCCACGGAGATCGACGCCGCGGACTGGCTGACCCTCGCCGCCGCATGGCGCCTCGACCAGGGCCTCGCCGCCAACCGCGAGATCGCCTCGGCGAAGCTCTACGCCTCCGAAATGCTCGCCCGGGTGACGGACGAAGCGGTGCAGATCCACGGCGGCATGGGATTGATGAGCGATCTGCCGTTGGCACGGCTGTGGCGCGATGCGCGCGTGGAGCGCATCTGGGACGGCACCTCCGAAATCCAACGCCACATCATCGGCCGCGAACTGCTGCGGCCGCTCGGCGCTTGAGACATGGTTCCGCCCGGCAAGCTGCGGCGTTTGTTGCGGCCCCGGCGCATTGCCGTCGTCGGCGGATTGGCGGCGCGGCGCGTCGCGGAACAGTGCGACCGCCTCGGCTTCGACGGCGAGGTGTGGCCGGTTCACCCGCAGCGCAAGGTGGTGGAAGGCCGCCGCGCCTTCGCGTCGCTGGACGACCTGCCCGGCGTTCCCGACGCCGCGTTCGTGGGCGTCAACCGCCACGCCACCGTCGGTGCCGTGGCAAAGCTCGCGGAACTCGGCGCAGGGGGTGCCGTCTGCTACGCCTCGGGCTTCCGCGAAGCGGGCGATGGCGAGGCGCTGGAGAAGCGCCTCTTGGAAGCGGCCGGCGACATGCCCATCGTCGGCCCCAACTGCTATGGCCTCGTCAACTTCCTCGACGGCGCACCGCTGTGGCCGGATCAGCACGGCGGACGCCGCCTCGGCGCGAACGCCCGCGGCGTGGGCATCGTCACGCAGTCCTCGAACATCGCCATCAGCATGACCATGCAGCGACGCGGACTGCCGCTGGCCTACATCGCCACCGCCGGCAACCAGGCGCAGCTCGGCGTTTCGGCGCTCGCCAGCGCCTTGCTGGACGACGACCGCGTGAGCGCCCTTGGACTGCACATCGAGGGTTTCGACTCCATCGCGCAGCTGGAGGCGCTGGCGCATGAGGCGCGGCGCAAACGCACGCCGATCGTCGCCTTGAAGACCGGCCGCTCCACGCTTGCGCAAGCCGCCGCGCTCAGCCACACGGCATCGATCGCCGGATCGGACGTCGGCGCGGACGCCCTGCTGCGGCGGCTCGGCATCGCCCGCGCCACGGACTTGGCGGAATTCCTGGAGACGTTGAAGCTGCTGCACGTCCACGGGGCGCTCGGCGGCGCGCGGCTCGGCGCCATGTGCTGTTCCGGCGGCGAAGCGAGCTTGCTGGCGGACGCCGCACAGGACGCTGGCGTCGCGTTGCCGCGGCTTGCGCCGGGTCACGCATCGGCGGTGAGCGCTGCCGTACACGAGCTGGTGGCGGTCGCCAATCCCCTCGACTACCACACCTTCGCCTGGGGCGACGCCGACGCCCTCTACGACACCTTCTCCGCGTTCGCCAACGCGCCACTCGACGCCGAGCAAACCGAAGCGCGCGGCAGGACGCCTTTCGACGCCTTGATGCTGGTGCTCGACTTCCCTCGCGGCGACCGTTGCGACGACGCCGAGTGGCACACCACGCTGGCCGCGTTCGAGCGGGCGGTTGAGAGCGCATCAGCGAAGGGCGTGGTGGCGGCGACCTTGGGCGAGAACCTGCCGGAGGCGTACGCCGAGCAGATGACGGCGCGGCAGATCGCGCCGCTCGGCGGTCTTCGGGACGCGCTGGCGGCGATTGCCCACGGGGCGGCGATTGGCCGCGCTTGGCAGGCACCGGCGCCGGAACCGACGCTGCGCTGCGAGCAGGCCCAAGCCGCGCCGGTGCTGCTCGACGAAGCCGAGGCAAAGGCGCGGCTCGCCGAATACGAGGTCTGCGTTCCGGCAGGCGGCGTTGCGCACTGTGTCGAGGACGCGCTGGCGATCGCCGAGACGCTGGGCGGGCGCGTCGCGGCGAAGGCGCTTGGCATCGCCCACAAGAGCGAGCGCGGCGCCGTGCGCCTCGACCTGCGCGGACGGGAGCAGATTGCAGCCGCCGCGGAGCAATTGCTCCTGCTCGGCGACGGTTTGCTCGTCGAGCGCCATCACAACGCTTCGGTGTGCGAACTGATCGTCGGCGCCAGACGCGAACCGACGCTTGGGATGATGCTCACCATCGGTTCCGGCGGCACGCTGGTGGAGTTGCTCCGCGACACCGCCACGCTGCTGCTGCCAACCACCGAGGCGGCTGTCCGCCAAGCGCTGGCCGGCCTGCGTTGCTGGCCGCTGCTGCAAGGCTATCGCGGGCATCCCAAAGCGGACGTGGACGCCGCCGTGAAGGCGATTCTCGCCATCGCGCATTTCGCCGAGGACAATCGCGCCACGCTCGACGAGCTGGACGTGAATCCGCTGGCGGTCGCGCCGGAAGGCCAAGGGGCAGTGGCCCTGGATGCCTTGCTGCACATTCGGGAGAGCCGCGCCTCCAATCGCCAGCTTCCGAGGGACGCACGATGACGGCCATTCGCACGCGGCGCGAGGACGCCGTACTGGAGGTGACGCTGGATCGCCCCAAGGCCAACGCCATCGACTTGGCGACGAGCCGCGAGATGGGGGCGGCCTTCAAGGCGTTCCGCGACGATCCGACGCTGCGCGTGGCCATCGTCACCGGCGCCGGGCGGCGCTTCTTCTGCGCCGGCTGGGATTTGAAGGCGGCCGCGGCTGGCGATGCGGTGGACGGCGACTACGGCGTCGGCGGCTTCGGCGGCATTCAGGAACTGCCGGACATGAACAAGCCCTTGATCGCCGCCGTCAACGGCATGGCGGTCGGCGGCGGCTGGGAACTCGCCCTCTCCTGCGACCTGATCCTGGCCGCGACCGAAGCGACCTTCGCGCTGCCGGAGATTCGCGCCGGCACCTTGGCCGATGCCGCGACCGTGAAGCTGCCGAAGCGAATGCCCTACCACGTCGCCATGGAAGTGCTGCTCACCGGACGCTGGATGGACGCCGCCGAAGCGCAACGCTGGGGCATCGTGAACGAGGTGCTGCCGGCGGACGACCTGCTGCCCCGCGCCTGGGAACTGGCGCGTGCGCTGGCCCACGGCCCGCCCCTCGTGTTCGCCGCCATCAAGGAAGCCGTCCGCGAGGCCGAGAACATGCGCGCCCAGGACGCCCTGAGCCGCATCGGCAAACGCCAGCTGCCCACGGTGGACCGCTTGTACGACAGCGAAGACCAGCGCGAAGGCGCCCGCGCCTTCGCGGAGAAACGCGAGCCGGTGTGGAAGGGACGCTAAGGCGCTGCCGGCAAGCGCAAGGCGCTTCCAGTTCCCCCCGTCCTCCCCGTCGGTGGATTAGCCGGGCACCCCGTTGCCCGCTCCGTCTCGGCCCGCCCGAAGCCGCGCCAGCAGCGCGTCGCCCGTGTCGCACTCGAGCAGCCACTCGCCGGCCGCGTCCAAGCGCGCAACGTCCGTCACGTCGGCCAAGAGCGCCCCTGCCTGCCTGGCGACGTCAACGCCGAACCGTCGCGCCGCCAGTCGGCGGAGCAAAGCGACACGTCCTTGCGCCACGCCCTCGGCCAGCCCGCGTTCCACGCCTTCGGCCACCTTCGCTTCTTCCCAACGCGCCAGCGTTGCGTCCAACATCGCCGTCATGTCCTCTCCTCTTCTTGCCGCGAGCATCCGCTCCCATTCTTCCAGCGGCGGCAGTCCTTCGGCCCGGCCGTGGCGGGCAAGCGCGGCCTTCACGCGCAGGTGCAGTCCGCGCCGCAGCGTTGCCGACTCCGGGCCGTCGTGGCGCTCGAACGCCGCCAGCAGCAGCCTGGGCAGCGATTCGGCCGGCGACGACTCCAGCTCCGCCAGCGTCGCCAGGCGGCTGTCCGGCACCAGTTCCCGGCCTTCGCCGTCGGGGCCCCGCGCCAGCACCTGCAAGTCCACCGTAGCATACGTCCGCACCGCCAGCGCTGCTCCGTCGCCGGTCAGCGGCCCGGCGAACTCCGTCTCCGCTCGCCACGGCCGGTCGCCGTTGTGGACGACGATGGAGAGCATGGGCGGCACGCCGCCCTCGGCGCGAACCGTGCCGCTCTCGCGCAGGGCGGACTCCACTTGGTGGAGGTAGTCGCGCATTCGCCACGCCATGTCCGCGTCGTGGCCAGCCTGGAATTCAAGCAGCACCAGAAGGTAGCGCCGGCGGCCGTTCGCGAGCCTGCCCTTCTTGAACTCGACGCGGCGGAGCTTGTCCTGCACGCGGACGCGGTCGAGCGCGGTGAGGTGTTCCTTGTCGAGGGAGGTGGCGGTCTCGAAGTCGAGCATGTCGGCGAGTTCGGGGGCGACCAGGCGCACGGCCTCCTCGAAGAGGCCCGGGTCCTGGAACAGCACCTTGTAGGGCGGGTCGCTGGGCTGCATGTCGGGCGCTTCTGGGCTTGATCGCGCCCACTGTGCGCCTTTCATTCGGCGGCGATGCCGCGCCGGGCGGAAGTCGCACAGAGATTGCAGACATCGCCCCAAGGTCTGGGCGAGCATCGCCACGGGGCGGACGCCAAGCCCGGTTTGCACGGCGACGGAAACGTCCCCGGCGACAGCACTCAGGCCTTCATGGACCGTTTGGCACCACGGCCAAAATGCCATTGCCCTGCCAGGGCCCTCCAAGCGCTCTGTGGCGCCTCGGCGGTGGTATGGTCGATGGATGTCGTCGAACCTTGGTGCGGCTTGGACCGAGAGTGGGAAGCCCTCGCCCGTGCGCAGGATCGACGCGCCGTATCTGATCTTTCTCGGCGACGCCAAGGATGCGCTCGCGGCCAAGACTGGCCAGGGCATCGTCGATTGGCGGCCGGAGCGTGTTCTCGGCCAGTGCCGGCTGCGTGGTTGCGGCGCCGATCTCGGGGTGTCGGAACGGTCCGTGCGAGAGGCGGCGAAACGTGGCGCGCGGACGCTGGTTGTAGGGGCGGTCAATCCCGGGGGGCGGCTGCCGGAGACTTGGCAGGCGACGCTGGTGCAGGCGCTGGAGGAAGGCTTGGACGTGGCGAGCGGCATGCATACGCCGCTCGGCAGCTTGCCGGCGGTTGCCGAGGCGGCGGCGCGTTCGGGAAGGCGGCTCATCGACGTGCGGCGTGCGCCGAGCGGTCTGCGCACCGGCACTGGCCGCAAGCGCCGCGGCAAGCGGCTGCTCACCGTCGGCACGGACTGCGCCGTGGGCAAGAAGTACGCGGCGCTCGCCATTCACCGGGCGCTGGAGGAGCGCGACGCGAAGGCCGACTTCCGCGCCACCGGGCAGACCGGCATTCTCATCAGCGGCGCCGGCGTTGCCATCGACGCGGTGGTGTCGGATTTCGCATCCGGCGCTGCCGAGGCGCTCTCGCCGGACAACGACGACGACCATTGGGACGTCGTCGAAGGCCAAGGATCGCTGTTCCATCCCTCCTTCGCCGGCGTGAGCCTGGCGCTGCTCCACGGTACGCAGCCGGACGCCTTCGTGGTCTGCCACGAGCCCACGCGAAGCACCATGCGCAACGTCGCCGCGCCCATCGCCGACGTCGCCGATGTCATCGCGCAGACCACGGCGCTTGGCCAGCTGACCAATCCCGGCATCCGCTGCACGGGCATCGCGCTCAACACCGCGGCGCTTGCCGAGGAAGACGCCCGCGCCTTGGCGGCGCGCACGGCGCAGCGATTCGCGTTGCCCGCCTGCGACCCCCTGCGCCACGGTGTAGCGCCGCTGGTCGATGCGCTGCTGGCCTAGACGACCGATGGCAGCGGCAGCCCGACCCCGCGTTGCCGCCAGCATCGAGCAGTGGCCCCTCGCCCGCCCCTTCGCCATCGCCCGTGGCGCCAAGACGGTGGCCGAAGTGGTGGTGGCGCACATTACTGATGGGGATCTGGAAGGCCGCGGCGAGTGCGTTCCGTACCCGCGCTACGGCGAATCGGCGACGGAAACCGCGGCGGCGATCGCTGCCTTCCAAGGCCCTTTCGAGCGCGCGGAGCTGCTGTGCGCCATGCCGCCGGGTGCCGCTCGCAACGCCATCGACTGCGCCTTGTGGGACCTCGAAGCCAAGCGCAGCGGCAAGGCGGCCTGGGAGTTGGCCGGCATCGCCGAACCAAGTGGCGTCGCCACGGCGTTCACGCTGGGGCTCGCGGAACCGGCCGAGCTTGCGGCGCACGCGGAGGCGGAACGCCATCGGCCGCTGCTGAAGATCAAGCTGGGCGCGGACGTCGATCAAGACATCGAGCGCATTCGCGTCGTCAGGCAATGCGCGCCCAAGGCGCGGCTGATCGTCGATGCCAACGAGGGCTGGACTTTCGCCGCTCTGCGCAAGTTCGTGCCCGTCGCTGCTACCGCTGGCGTGGAGCTGATCGAACAGCCTCTGCCAGCGGGCGCGGACGGCGATCTCGTCGGCTACCGCGGGCCGGTTCCCATTGCCGCCGACGAAAGCGTCCACGACGGCGCGAACACTGACGCCCTGGCGCAGCGCTATCAGATGCTCAACATCAAGCTCGACAAGACCGGCGGCTTGACCCAGGCGCTGGCGTTGGCGCAGGCGGCGCGGCGCCACGGCCTCGGCGTGATGGTCGGCTGCATGGTGTGTACGTCGCTCGCCATCGCGCCGGCGCTGCTCTTGGCCGGCGCGGCGCAGGTCGTCGATCTCGACGGGCCGCTGCTGTTGGCCAGGGACCGGTCGCCGGGCCTCGACTACTGCGACGACGGCATCCGCTGGCGAGACGGCGTATGGGGGTAGTCGTTCGCCGAGGACTCAGCCGGAATGCCTTGCGCCCAGCCAGCTGGCCAGCGCGGTGCCGATTTCATCCGGCGAATCTTCCTGGATGAAGTGGCTGCCGCGCACGGTGGCTTCGGTCTGGTTCGGCCAGGTGCGGCAGAACTCGCGCTGGGCGCCGGTGAGGATCGCGCCGGGTTCGGCGTTGACGAAGAGCTTGGGCACGGGGGCGGACGCCAGCCAGTCCGCGTAGGCGGCGACGACTTCGACCACCTCCGGCGGCTCGCCGTCGATAGGGATCTGGCGCGGCCAGGAGAGCGTCGGACGGCGGCTCTCTCCGGGATCAAGGAACGGCTTGCGGTACTCGGCCATCTCTTCTTCCGTCAACATGCGCAGCACCGACCCCGGCAGCACCCGTTCGACGAAGATGTTCTTCTCAAGCGCCATCTCCTCGCCAGCCGGCGAGCGGAAGCCTTGGAAGACGCCGCGCGCGTCCTTCGGCCATTCATCCCAGGAGAGCGGGCGCACCAATGCTTCCATGTAGCAGATGCCAGCCACGGCCTGCGGGTGGCGGCGCGCCCAGTCGAAGCCGAGCGCCGAACCCCAGTCGTGAACGACCAAGGTCACGTTGTCGCGCGCGCCGAGCGCCTCCAGCGCGGCGTCGAAATAGCGCCGGTGCTCGTGGAACGTGTAGCTCTCGGGGCCGGATTCGGGCAGCTTGTCGGAGTCGCCCATGCCGATCAGATCCAGGGCGATGCAGCGGCCGTGGGGCTCGGCGTGGGGAACGACGTTGCGCCACAGATGGCTGGACGTCGGATTGCCGTGGACGAAGACGATGGGCTCGCCCTCGCCGCTCTCGACATAGGCCATGTTCAGCCCGTGGACTTCGACCTTCTTGCGCATCCCGGCTCCTTAAAGGCCCGTTCGACTCGAACCCATTGAAACACATCGCCCGAACGGCGCGGTCTACAATGCTCCCGTGGCACGGCAAGCGGAGGAAAGCACCTTGATCATCGTCAACGGCAGGATCGACACCACGGCGGAGAACATCGCCCACCTGAAGGCGGCCATCGCCGCCATGGAACAGGCCAGCCGCGCCGAGGACGGCTGCGACGACTACACCTTCTCGGTGGAGCTCAACGACGCCAACGTCATCCGCATCACCGAGCGCTGGCGCGACGTGGCGGCGCTGAAGAAGCACTTCGCCAGCCCGCACATGGCGGTCTTCCAGAAGGCCATGCGCGAGCGCCCGGCGAAGGCCAGCGTCGTCACCTTCATGGAAGCGACCGAGATCGACGTCCGCTAGGCAGGAGCCACAGCGCATTCGTTGCCGCGAGGAAATGCGGCAGGCGAATCCAAAGCGCGTTGCTCGGCTGGCGCGCTGGCTCAAGGACCCGCTGTTCGCGTTCCTGCTGATCGGTGCCGGCGTCTTCGCCGTCGAAAGCGCATGGCGGGCGGCGCAGCGCGATGCCGAGTACATCATCGTCGTCCCGCCCGCCGAGAGCCGGCGGCTCGCCGAGCTCTGGCAGGCGCAGACCGGCCGCGCACCGACGCCGAGCGAGCTCCAAGGACTGCTCGAGGAGCATGTGCGGGAGGAGATTCTGGTGCGCGAAGCCAAGCGGCTGCGCCTCGGCGAAGGCGACGCGATCGTGCGCCGGCGGCTGGTGCAGAAGCTCGCGTTCCTCGCCGACGACCTGGCCATTGGCGAAGCGGTCGACGAGGCCGAGCTGCGGCGCTACTTCGAGGACAACCGCGAGCGCTTCGAGACGCCGGCGGTGGTCACTTTCAGCCACATCTACTTCAGCCCGGAGCAGCGCGCCGACGCGAGAGCCGACGCCGAACGCGTCCTCGCCGCCTTGGATGCGGACGCCTGGCGCAGCGCCGGCGACCCGTTCATGCTCGGCAGAACCTACGCCTACGCCAGCCTCGAGCGCGTGTGCAAGGATTTCGGCGACGAGTTCGCCGCGGCCGTGGCGAGCCGGCCGGCCGAAGGCGCGTGGCGCGGGCCGCTGCGTTCGGTCTACGGCCAGCACCTGGTGCGCGTGGACGCCAACACGCCGGCGCGCAGCCCGGACTACGCCGCAGCGAAGCAGCGCGTCGTCGCCGAGTTCGACGCCGAGCGCCGCGCAGCCGCCAACCGCGAGTACTTCGAGGAACTGCGGGCCCGCTACACCGTGGAGACGCCATGACGCGGCGTTGCACGGCGCGACCGGGGCTGTTTCGCCGAGCAGCGGCGCTGGCCGCCGTTCTCGCCTGTGCCTGCGCGACGGCGCACGAAATCCGCCCTGCCTACCTGCGCGTCGAGGCCGCCTCGGAACAACACTACGACGTGCTGTGGAAGGTGCCGCTCGCCGGCGGCGTCGAACTGCCGCTGGCGCCGGTCTTCCCAAGCGGATGCGTCGCCAACGACAGCGGCTTGGCGACGGTCGTCGGCACGGCGCTCATCCGCCGCATCAAGCTGCACTGTCCGAACGGGCTGCGCGGCGGCAGCATTGCCGTCGAAGGGCTGTCGCACACCATCACGGACGTGATGCTGCACGTCGAACTCGCCGACGGCGTACGACTGGCCGGCGTGCTGCGGCCATCGGCGCCCGAACTCGCCATCGACGATGCGGCGTCCACGCCTGCTTTCGCCTATCTCGCGCTCGGCATCGAACACCTTCTGCTCGGCTTCGACCACATCCTGTTCCTGCTCGCGCTGCTGTACTTCCTGCACCGCCCGAGGGCCTGGGACGGCGCCAAGGCACTGGCCAAGGCGGTGACCGCGTTCACCGTCGCCCACAGCGTCACGCTGGCTCTCTCGGCCCTCGACCTGGTGCGTCTGCCGCAAGCGCCGGTGGAGGCCGTGATCGCGCTGTCGATCCTGTTTCTCGCCGCGGAGTGGCTGCGCGGGGCGCCGAACTCGCTCACGGCGCGGCACACCTGGCTGGTGGCCTTCGCCTTCGGCCTGCTGCACGGCTTCGGCTTCGCCGGCGCCTTGGCGGACATCGGTCTGCCGCGGGAGAACCTCGCGCTGGCGCTGTTGCTGTTCAACGTCGGCGTGGAGACCGGCCAACTGGCCGTCGTGGCGGCGGCGTTGGCGCTCACCGCCGCCGTGCGCGGAATGTGCGGCCGGCTGCGGCTGGCGATTCCACCGTGTCTGGTCGCCGCGCCCTTGGGCCTAGGCGGCTGCTGCGCCAGCTATTGGTTCATCGAAAGAACCGCCGGGATGGTTGCCTGAGACGAAGCGTTAGATCACGGCCTCGATGAGGTGCGGCCCGCCGGCGTCGAGGGCGGCCTGGATGGCGGCGTCGAACTCTTCGCAGGTGCGCGCCTTCGCTCCATGCACGCCCTGGGCTTGGGCGAGCGCCTGCCAATCGAGGCTCGGATTGCCGATGTCGAACAGGCTCGCGGCGCGGTCGCCGATCTCGTTCACGCCCAAGCGCCGGTACTCCACTTCGAGGATGTTGTACTGGCGGTTGGCGAAGATCACGGCGATCAGATCGAGGTTCTCCCGCGCCGCGGTCCACAGGAACTGATTGGTGTACATCGCGCCGCCGTCGCCGAGCAAGGCGAAGGTCTGGCGGTTCGGACACGCGATTGCCGCGCCCACCGCCGCTGGCCCGCCTTGGCCGATGGAGCCGCCGGTGAGGTTCAGCCAGGTGTGCCGCACGCAGCGCTGCAACACCGGATAGGCAGCGCCGCCGCCTCCCGAGTCCACGGCGACGATGCTCTCGTCGGGCGCCCGCGCCGCCAGAATGTCGGCGATGCCGCGCACGGTCAGCGGGCCGGCGGGAATGGCGGGGCGTTCGCCTCTGGGCGTCTTCGGCGGCGGCGCATCCAAGGCGTCGGCCATCGCTTCGAGCGCGGCTTCGACGTCTTCGTGGCGGTGCGCCACGCGAATCACGCGGCAGTTCGGCGGCACCAAGTCGCTCGGCAGGTTGCGGTAGGCGAAGAAGCTCACCGGGCGTTCGGCGCCGAGCAGCACCAGCTTGTCCACGGATCCCAGCAACTGGAGGATCTGTTCGGGAAAGTACGGCAGACGGTTGACGAGCGGCAGCGCCGGCCCCGCTTCCACCCGTGCCGGGAAGGTCGGCGAATAGACTTGGCAACCAGTCTTGGCGGCGATTCGGCCAGCCGCAACAACGCCGCGCTCGCTCAAGCCGCTGCCGTCGACGAACAACACGCTGCGGGCATCGACTTCGCGCGCCGCCGCTTCGACCACTTCCGCCGGCACCTTGGGGCGGGCGGTCGCCGCCTCGAAACCCGCGGGCTTCACGGCCGCGCGGCCATCGCCCCAGGCGCAGTCGGCCGGCAGAATCAGCGTCGCCACGCGGCCGGCGGGGTCGGGATTCGGCGTCATTGCCGCGCGCACGGCATCGGCGGCGTCGAGGCCGGCTCCTTCGCTGGTGCGCGACGTGCGGATCCATGCCGACACCGGCTTGGCCACGGCCTCCACATCCGAGGTGAGGGGCGCGTCGTAGGCGACGTGGTGGACGGCGTGGTCGCCGACGATGTTGACGAGCGGCGTTGCCGCGCGGCGACAGTTGTGCAGGTTGGCAATGCCGTTGCCGAGGCCGGCGCCGAGGTGCAGCAAAGTGGTCGCCGGCAACCCCTTCATGCGTGCGTAGCCGTCGGCGGCGCCGGTGCAGACGCCCTCGAACAGGCACAGCACGGCGCGTGCTTCCGGCACCGCGTCGATGGCCTGCACGAGATGCATCTCGGACGTGCCCGGATTGGCGAAGCAGGTGTCCACGCCGTGCGCGAGGAGGGTTCGCAGCACGCTCTCGGCACCGTTCATGGGCTGCTCCCGCGACGAAGTGCGAAGAGTTTGCCATATACTCGGACGCCCTCCCGCCCCTTTGGAAGATGCCTGTGAGCTACGCCATTTCGCGTCTGCGCGCGACGCACCGCGACTTTCGCCCCGCCTACGAAGAACTGCGCGCGAACGGCCACGCGAGCCTTGCGCCAGCCTCGGTCTGGGGCGCTTTCCACGGCTTGTTCGGGGTCGCCTCCAACGAGCTGATCGTCGTCACCTACGGCGACGTCGACGGCGTGAACGACGCCATCGCCCGGCAGCCGGCGGTGGCGAGCGTGGAGACGCTGCTGCTCGAACCGACCGTGCGCCCCACGGAAGACGCGCCGCGCACCCGCGAGGGGCTCTACGTGTTTCGCTTCTTCGACGTGGCGCACAAGGACGTGGACGAAATCGCCCGCCTCTCCTTCGACGCCTGGAAGGATTTCGAGAACGCGAGCGACTATCTGGCCGTGCCCCAAGGCCTCTTTAGGCAGCGCGACACGAGCGCGGCCACCGGCAAGATGCTTCTTTGCACTTGGTACGACGGCCTGAACTCCTGGCAGGCATCGCGCACACCGCCCGGCGCGGCGCGGGAGCGCTTCCAGCGCCGCCACGCGATGACCACGAGCACCGTCGCCTTCGCCACTCGGCTGCTTCTTTGATGCGCGGCGCGACGCTCACCCGCGACGAAGAGCAGGTGGCGCTGTTCGCCAACGATGCCTTCTACTTGGCGTTCGCGCAGAAGGACGCCAAGGCGATGGATCGCCTGTGGGCCACCGACCACCCCACCGTGTGCATCCATCCGGGATGGCCGGCGCTCGACGAGCGGGAGGCCATCGTGCGCAGTTGGCGGCGCATCCTCGGCAATCCGGAACAGCCGGGCATCGACTTCTACAACGTCGTCTCGAGAACGGTCGGCAACGTCGTCATGGTGACCTGCTACGAAGAACTCGCCGGCGCGGTCTGCGTGGCGAGCAACGGCTTCGTCCGGGAAGGCAGCGCCATGCGCCTGTTCCACCACCAGTCCGCGCCGTGCGCCAGTCCGCCGCCGCCGAAAGGCGCGGAGCGCCCCGCAACGCACTGATCCGCCCACTTCCCGGTCGGCCTCTCGGATGGGGAGTGGATTGCACCATCTTGGCGCGGACGATCGTCTCGTGGTGCATCGACGTCGTTCTCCGCACCGTCTCCGCCAATGCGCCGTCGCGTCCGTTCGCTCTTGGCACATGCCTTGCCTGAAGGATTGCTGAAGGGATCCGCCGAAGCATCTCCAATGGGAGAGCGATGTTGGAACGCAAGCCCCCGTGCTGAAGCAGGTGCTCATCGCCAATCGGGGCGAGATCGCCGTGCGCATCTGCCGCACGCTCGATGCCCTCGACGTCGGCAGCGTGGCGGTGTTCGCGGAAGCCGACCGCGACTCGCTGCACGTGGAGGCGGCCCGCCAAGCGGTGTCGCTGGGTTCCGGCGGCGTTGCCGAGACCTACATGAACCAGGCCAAGCTGCTCGATGCCGTGGCGGTGAGCGGCGCCGATGCGGTCCACCCCGGCTACGGCTTCTTGAGCGAGAACCCGGACTTCGCCCAGGCCCTCGAGGAGCGCGGCGTGGCGTTCGTCGGCCCGCGGCCGGCGCACATCCGCAGCTTCGGCCTGAAGCACGAAGCGCGGCGCTTGGCGGAATCCGCCGGCGTGGGGCTGCTGCCCGGCAGCGACGTGCTGGCGGACGTCGACGACGCCCGCGGCTGGGCGCGGGAGCTCGGCTATCCGGTGATGCTCAAGAGCTCCGCCGGCGGCGGCGGCATCGGCATGGCGCGCTGCGACGACGAGGCGCAGCTGGCGGATCGGTTCACGGCGGTGAAGCGCCTGGCGGATGCGCAGTTCGGCGACCCGCGCTTGTTCGTGGAACGCTGCGTCGCCGCGCCTCGGCACGTGGAAGTGCAGGCCCTCGGCGACGGCGACGGCCGCGTGCTGGTGCTCGGCGACCGCGACTGTTCCTTGCAGCGCCGCCATCAGAAGGTGGTGGAGGAGTGCCCGGCGCCGAATCTCCCGGACGCGGTGCGGGCGCGAATGCACCGCGATGCGCAGGCGCTGCTCGAACAGGTGGCCTACCGCAGCGCCGGCACGGTGGAGTTCCTGTACGACCCCGATGCCGAGGCGGCGTACTTCCTCGAGGCGAACACCCGCTTGCAGGTGGAGCACGGCGTCACCGAACTGGTCTTCGGCATCGACTTGGTGCGCTGGATGATCGCGCTGGCGGCCGGCGAACTGCCGCCGCTCGACGTCTTGGCCGCCGAGCTGAACGCCTCCGGTTGCGCCATGCAGGCGCGGCTGTGCGCCGAAGACCCGCACCAAGGCTTTCGGCCTTCGCCCGGCATCGTCTCCGTGGCGTCGTTTCCCCGCCGCCCAGGCATTCGCGTGGACACCTGGCTGCGTTCGGGCACGGACATTCCGCCGCTCTACGACTCCCTCGTCGCGAAGGTGATGGCCCATGCGCCAAGCCGCGACGGCGCGCGGCGCAAGCTGCGCGACGCCTTGGCGGAGACGGTCGCCTTCGGCGTGCAGACCAACCGCGACTATCTGCGCCGAGCGCTCGCCACGGCGGCCTTCGCACAGGCGCGGCACGACACCGGCACGCTGGCGGCGCTCGACTACCAGCCGCGCAGCGTCGAAGTGCTGGCCACGGGCCTGCACACCACGGTGCAGTCCTGGCCCGGCCGCCAAGGCTACTGGGCGGTCGGCGTGCCTCCTTCGGGGCCCATGGACGACTTCTCGTTTCGCTTCGGCAACCGGCTGCTCGGCAATCCCGAAGGCGCGACGGGACTGGAGATCACGCTGCAGGGCCCGACGCTGCGTTTCCACTGCGCGGCGACCGTGTGCGTGGCCGGCTTCTGCGGTCTCGACCACGCATCCAGCACTGGGCGCGCCATGACCGGCACAACGTGCTGGGAACCGTTCGCCGTGTCGCCCGGCGACACCCTCGCCGTCGGCAAGGTGGAACGGGGCGCTCGCGCCTACCTGCTCGTCGCCGGCGGCCTCGACGTGCCGGCGGTGATGGGATCTGCGGCGACGTTCACATTGGGGGGCATCGGCGGCATGAACGGGCGCGCGCTGGCGGCTGGGGACGTGCTGCCGCTTGCGGAAGCCGGCGCGGCCGAGGCCGGCAGCGACTCTCCGCCGGCACCGGACTGGGCCGAGCGGCTGGAACTGCGCGTGACGATGGGGCCGCACTGCACGGAAGAGTTTCTGACCGAGGACGACATCCGCGCTTTCCTCGAAGCGGAGTGGACCGTCCACTACCACTCGGACCGCACCGGCGTGCGTCTGCTCGGCCCGCGCCCGGCCTGGGCGCGCAGCGACGGCGGCGACGCCGGCCTGCATCCCTCCAACATCCACGACAACGCCTACGCCTTCGGGGCCATCGACTTCACCGGCGACATGCCGGTGGTGCTGGGCCCGGACGGGCCGAGCCTGGGCGGCTTCGTCTGCCCGGCGGTGGTGATCGCCGCGGACCGCTGGAAGCTCGGCCAACTCGTCGCCGGCGACAAGCTGCGTTTGCAGGCCGTCACCGAGTCGGAGGCACGTCGGCTGCGGCAGGAACGGAACGCGGCCATCGCCGGGCCGCGCATCGCGCGCCGGCGAAGCGCCAGCGCGCAACACGCCGTCGAGCGCGCCGTCGTTCTCGAACACGAGGACGTGCGGGCGCGTCGCGCCGGCGACGAAGCGCTGCTGTTCGAGTTCGGCCCCAATGCGCTGGACCTCGAACTGCGGCTGCGCGTCCACGCCTTTCAAGCCGCCATCGAAGCGGAACGCCCAAGCGGCGTGGTGGAAATGACCGCCGGCGTTCGTTCGCTGCTGATCCGCTACGACGCCGAGCGCTTCTCCGGGCCGCGCTTCGCCGAGCGCTTGGCGCCGCTGCTCGAGTCCGCGCGCCCCGGGGCCTACCCGGCGGTGGACTCCCGCATCGTCCGCCTGCCCCTCTCCTGGGACGACCCGGCCTGCCGGCAAGCCGTCGAGCGCTATGTCGCCAGCGTGCGCGCGGACGCGCCGTGGTGCCCGGACAACATCGAGTTCATCCGCCGCATCAACGGCTTGGCGGATCGGCAGGCGGTGAAGAACGTGGTCTTCGACGCCGACTATCTGGTGCTGGGCCTGGGCGACGTCTACTTGGGTGCGCCCGTGGCCACGCCCCTCGACCCGCGCCACCGGCTGGTGACCACCAAGTACAACCCGGCGCGCACCTGGACGGCGGAGAACTCGGTCGGCATCGGCGGCGCGTATCTATGCATCTACGGCATGGAGGGCCCGGGCGGCTACCAGTTCGTGGGCCGCACGGTGCAAGTGTGGAATCGCCACCGGCGCGGCGCCGCCTTCGACGAGCACTGGCTGCTGCGCCCCTTCGACCGCATCCGCTTCTTCGAGGTCGACGCCGCCGAACTCGCCGAGATGCGCGCCGCGTTCCCGAACGGGCGGCTCGACGCCAACATCGAGTCCGGCTCCTTCGACATCGAGGGCTACCGCGCCTTCCTCGCCGAGCACGGCAACGACATCGACGGTTTCGAGGCGCATCGCCGTCAGGCGTTCGCGGCGGAGCTCGAGGACTGGCGGGCGCGGGGCTTGCTGACCTTCGAGCACGCGCTTGGCGACAGCCCCGAGGCGGAGCCTTCCGGCGACGGGCCGCCGGCCTTCGTCGTCAGCCCCATGGCCGGTTCAATCTGGACCGTCGCGGTTCGGCCGGGCCAGCGGGTGGCGGCGGGCGAGGTGCTGTTCGTGGTGGAGTCGATGAAGGCCGAGTTCGAGGTGACGGCGCCGGCCGCCGGCGTCGTCGCGCAGGTGCTGGTCGCCAAGGGGCAGGCCGTCGCCGTCGGACAGCCGTTGGCGGTGTAGCCGCCATGGCTGGTGCCAACACAGCGGGCGAGGAAGGGGAACCACTGCCCACGATCGCGGAGCTGCGGCGCGCCTACGCCCAGGGCGCCACCGAGCCGCGCACCGTGCTCGCCACGCTCGAGGAACGCGCGGAGCGCTGCCGAGACCATGCGGCTTGGATTCGTCGTCTCCACCAGCCCGAGATGGAGAGCCATGTGGCGCGGCTCGCCACGGTGGATTCGGCAGCGCCGCTCTGGGGCATCCCGTTCGCCATCAAGGACAACATCGACCTGGTCGGGGTGCCTACGACCGCGGCGTGCCCGGCCTACGCCTACATGCCAGAGCGTTCCGCCACGGTGGTGGAACGCCTGCTCGACACCGGCGCGATTCCCCTCGGCAAAACCAACATGGACCAGTTCGCCACGGGCTTGGTGGGCGCCCGCTCGCCCTACGGCGCGGTGCGCAACGCGGTGAACCCGCAATACATCGCCGGCGGCAGCAGCAGCGGTTCGGCAGTGGCGGTGCGCCTCGGCCTCGTCGCGTTCGCGCTGGGCACGGACACGGCGGGCTCCGGGCGCGTGCCGGCGGCCTTCAACGGCATCGTCGGCTTCAAGCCCACGCGCGGCTGGTGGTCGACGCGGGGCGTGGCGCCGGCGTGCCGCACCCTCGACTGCGTGACGGTGTTCACGCGCACGGTGGCTGATGCGCGAGCGGTGGCCGGAGTGGTGGGCGGGTTCGACGCGGAAGATCCGTTCTCGCGGCGGGTCGCGTGCCACGGCTTCGACGCCGACCAGGCCAGATTCGGCGTTGCCGCGCCGGAGCGCCTGCCGTTCGGCTGCGACGCCTACCGCGACCTCTACGCCGCCTTCACCGCGTGTCTGCCGCACCGGAGAACGGTGGATTTCGCGCCCTTCGACGCTGCCGGACGCCTGCTCTACGACGGCCCGTGGCTCGCCGAGCGCTTTGCCGCGGTGGGCGATTTCCTGACGGCCCATCCAGAGGCCGCGCACCCCGTGGTGCGCGACGTGATTGCCGGCGGCAAGTCGATCAGCGCCGTCGAGGGCTTCCGCGGCGCCTATCGTCTCGCTGCGCTCAAGCGCGAGGTCGAGGGCGTGTTCGAGGACATCGACGTGCTGGCCTTGCCGACGGCGCCGACCATCTACACCCTCGCCGAAGTCGAACGCGAGCCGTTCGCAGCCAACGCCGCACTGGGGGCGTTCACGAACTTCGTCAACTTGCTGGATCTGTGCGCGATTGCGGTGCCGGCCGGCGAGACGCCCCAAGGCCTGCCGTTCGGCGTAACGCTGATGGCGGCCGCCGGGCGGGATCGCGCGCTGCTCGACGTCGCCGAACGGCTGCTCGGCGGCTGAGCCGGGCGAGCCGGGCGACGCCGACGCCTCGGGTTTCCCGCGCTTGGTGCTACGATACGCACAGTCCGTTCACCGTAGTGCAGAGGGAGATTCACAAGCCATGTTCATGTTCGGAGAGGCCAAGAACAGTTTTGCTCGCGGGTGCCGCGTTTGCGCCGCTGCCGTGGTCGCGTTGGCGGTCGGCAGCGCTGCGGCGCAGGAAGCAGACGAGGACGCGCCGGACGGCGACGCCGCGGCGATGGAGATCGAGTGCTGGGGCCAGGGCGACGGCGAACCGACCTGCATGATCGTCACGGCGCGGCGGCGCGAACAGAACGTGTTCGAGGTGCCGCTGGCCGTCAGCGTGCTCGATGCCGACGCCATGGCGCTGCTCGGCGTGTCGTCCTTGCAGGATCTCGAACTGCTGACGCCCTCCACCACGTTCGGCTTCGACAACCCGGTGACCATTCGCGGCGTCGGCCAGCAGGCGTGGCGGGACGCCTCGGCGGAGGTGGGCGCCGCGCTCTATCAGAACGGGCTCTTCTACAACGAGACCTACGGCCTCATCGAATCCAGCATGTTCGACTTGGAGCGGGTGGAAGTGCTGCGCGGCCCCCAGGGCACCCTCTACGGGCGCAACTCCATGGGCGGCGCCATCAACTTCATCAGCAAGAGGCCGGAGCCCGAGTTCGGCGCGGACATGCTGCTCGAGGTGACCTCCTTCGGCGGGCAGCGCACCGGCCTTGCGGTGACCGGGCCGATCAACGAGCTCTTCAGCTATCGCCTGACCCTGGCGACGACGAAGCGCGACGGCACGGCGAGGAACGTCGGCACGGCGCCGGACGCCGGGCGCTTGGACAACAACTTCATCTCGCCCCAGGTGCGGCTGCGCACGGAACGGCTCGATCTGAACGTCCGCTTCGCGCGCTACGACGCCTACGAGGGCCATGTGGACCAGATCTTCTTCACGCAGCCGAGCACCAACGTGCCGTTCTTCGTCGGCCGAGCCGGCGGCACAGGCGCCCAGAACACGCACTACTTGTACGCCATCCAGGCGCCTTCGGCGACCCTGTTCGGCGCGGCGCGCTTCACCGACAGCGTGGGCGAGATCACGCGCAAGGCGGTGGACCACAACCGCCGCAACGACCGCAGCATCGAGCGCGACGTGTGGAACATCGACGGCACCATCGACCTCAGCGAAAACTGGTCGCTGCGCTACATCGGCGGCGCTTCCGATTCCGACATCTTCTACACCCAGGATTCGGACTTCACGAGCCGCGTGGCGAGCGATACGAATCCGTTTCTTTCGGCGGACGCCGGCGTGCCGTTCCGCGACGCTTGGTCGCGGCTCTCCTTCCCGAAGGAGATCACCTCCCACGAGCTCCACCTGCTCGGCTCGACCGACGCCCTGACGATGCTGTTCGGCGTGTATCGGTTCACCGAGGACACGCCGTTCGCGCTGCGCACCAACGAGTTCGCCAACGAGTTGCTGGTCACGGCCGTTCGCGGCTGCGCGCCGACCGCGCCTGTGACGCCCGAGTGCGCCCGCAACTTCACTTGGTTCATCGAAGCGGAGGTGGAGTCCACCGCGCTGTTCGCCAACGTCGACCTGCGCCTCGGCGAGCGCTGGACGGTCTCCGCCGGCGTGCGCCAGAGCGAGGACGACAAGTCCCAGTCGCGCAACGAGTTCAACATCGGCACCTTCTTCGACTTCGGCTTCACCGAGGAGCCCGCATCGCGCACCTACGACGGCACGATGGGGCACGTCACGCTGGAATACCGCCCGCAGCCGAGCCACCTGCTGCATGGCCGCTACGCGCGCGCCTTCCGCGCCGGCGGCTTCAACAGCTTCACCTTCGGCGCGGCGGAACGCACCTACGGCGGCGAGAGCATGGATTCCGTCGAGCTGGGCTACAAGGCGACCATGGCCGACGGACGTTTCACCTTGGCCGCCAACGCCTACCTCTACGACTACGGCGACTACCAGCAGAACCTCTCCTACCGCACCTTCGTCGGCGGCAGCGCAGTGGACGTCTCCGAATGGATCAACGTCGATGGTTCGCGCATCGTCGGCGCCGAGTTCGAAGTGCAGTGGATCGCGAACGAGGTCCTTTCCCTGCGCGGCTTCTATGCGCGGACGAACTCGTCCCTCGGTTCTCTGCTCGCGTTCAACGGATCGAACCCAGATCAGCAGTGGGCCCTCAACGAAGAAGAAGGCGCGGATTTCCCGGTGAATCCGGTGGATCTGAAAGGCAATCCGTTCCCCTCGCTGGCCGAGAACCAGTTCTCCCTGAGCGCCAACTGGCTCGTTGCCGAGACCGGCCGCGGCCAGCTAGAGCTGGTGAACACCTACAGCTGGGTGGGCGACCGTGCTGGTTCCATCTGGAACATCCCGTTGGACGAGATGTCGGCCTATGGCCGCTGGGACGTCCGCGTGAACTGGACGCCAACGGACTCGAGCATCGAAGTCGTGGCCTTCGTCGACAACGCACTCGACACCTACGGCGTGACCGAGAATGAAGCCAGAGGATGGGACGAGGAGTTCATCCGCGAAGGGCAGCTGACCGACGGCCGGATCGTCGGCATGGAGGTGCGCTACAGCTGGTAGCCCGCCCCGTCGCCCTCGAGGCCGAGCTCGACCATGCCGGCGCCGCAGCCGATTCCGCTGACGGACGAGCAAGTCCGGCGTTTCCTCGCCGACGGCTTCCTGGTGCTCGACTCCGGCCTGCCGGGCGACTTCCACGCGGCGGTGGCGGACGAGCTGCACTACTGCATGAAGCACGAGTCGCCGTGGCCGGGCGACAACGTGCTGCCGCGCGTGCCGTTGCTCGGCGAGTTCCTGGAGTCGCCCATGCTGCGCGGCGCATTGGGCAGCCTGCTCGGCCCCGAGTTCGCCTGGACGCCGCATCGCACGCCGCACAACAGCGAACCGCTAAAGGACGCCGCGACAGCCTTCGACCCCTTCGAGAACGGGCCGCGCATGGGCAAGGGGTCGGTGTCCGGTTCCGGCTGGCATCAGGACGGCCACTCGCGGGCCGGTCGGGCGCGTTGGCATCGCCCCCGCGCCGCCAACGTCTTCTACTTCCCCCAGGACGCGCCGCTGGCGATGGGGCCGACGCGGCTCCTCGCCGGCAGCCACCTCTACGCCAACCTGCACGGCATCGAACCCGGCCAGGTGTTCATGCGCGACATGCCGGCCGGCTCGCTGGTGGTGGCGCACTTCGACATCGGCCATGCCGGCGCCCCCAACCAAACCAAGCGCTCGCGGTACATGCTGAAGTTCGTTGCCCTGCGGCAGCGCAATCCGCGCCCAGCGTCCCGGGCGGCGGAGGACGACCCTTGGCGCGCGCCGGACGGCCTGCTGACGCCCGACGACGTGCCGCAGGCTTGGGAGTCGTCCTGGCGCTGGCTGCACGGGTGGCCGAGCCGCGTCTCGGCAAACGCGACGCCGAGCCAAGCGGCGGCCAAGCTCGACGCGCTGCGCGACGCTCGACAGGGCCCGCGCCTGGCCGCGCTCTACGATCTGGCGGCCATGGGCGGCGCCGCGGTGCCGGCATTGACGAACGCCTTGCTGGCGACGGCGGGCAAGAGGCGCCACGTTTCGCCGGCGCAGGACGACATGCGCTTCTACGGCGTCTCGGCCGATCCCCAGGAGCGCTGGTTCTCGCATCGCCAATGCGTGCCGGAGGACTTCGCGGTCGCCCTGGGGCTGATCGGCGCCCCGGCGCTGGACTCGCTGCTCGGCCTCTTGGCGCACGCGGATGCCTGGGTGCGAATGAACGCCGCCTACGCCCTTGGCGAACTCGGCGACTGCGTGTCCGCCGACCATGCCGACCGCCTCGGCGAACTGCTCGACGATCCATCGGACGCCGTGGTGCGCGCCGCGCTCGACGCCTTGTGCTGCCTCGGCGATTTCGGTGCACCCACCGTGGCGCACATCCACCGCCTGCTAGTCGAGGACACCGCCGGCTGGCAAACGCCGGCGATGGGCGCACACTGGCGCATCCAGGATCAAGTGCGCTACGCGGCGTGTTGGGCGCTGGTGGCCAACGCCAGCCAGGACAAGCCGGCGCCCGGCTTGGAGAACGCCTTGGTGGCCGCCCTCTCCGACCGCACTGGCTACGTGCCGATGGTCGCCTGCGAAGGGCTTGAACGCATCGGCAGCGCAGAGTCCTTGACCGCCGCCCTCCGGCACCTTCGCACCCGCGCCTGGGACACGGTCCACCACCGCTTCTCCCGCGCCGCCGCCACGGCAGCGGACAAGGCGAAGGCCGCCTAGCGACGGTGCGCCTCAGCCGGCGCGCGCCTTCGCCTCGCGCCGCCGCGCATGCAGCACGGGCTCGGTATAGCCGTTGGGCTGCTCGATCCCCTTGAACACCAGGTCGCAGGCGGCTTGGAAGGCGATGCTGCCGTCGAAATCCGGGGCCATGTCCCGATAGGCTGGATCGCCGGCGTTCTGCCGATCCACGACCGCGGCCATGCGCTGCATGGTTTCGCGCACCTGTTCTTCGCCGACGATGCCGTGGTACAGCCAGTTGGCGATGTGCTGGCTGGAGATGCGGCAGGTGGCGCGGTCTTCCATCAGCCCCACGTCGTTGATGTCCGGCACCTTGGAGCAGCCGATGCCCTGATCCACCCAGCGCACGACGTAGCCGAGGATGCCCTGGGCGTTGTTGTCCAGCTCGCGCTGCACGTCGCCGCTTGGCAGGTTCTCGCCGGCAAGAAGGGGAATCGTGAGGATGTCGTCCACGCTCGCCCGCGCGCGGGCCGCCAGCTCCTGCTGCCGCCCGGCCACGTCGATCTGGTGGTAGTGCAGCGCGTGCAGGGTCGCGGCGGTTGGCGACGGCACCCAGGCGCAATCGGCGCCGGCGCTCGGATGGTTGGCCTTGGCGTTGACCATCTCCAGCATTTCGTCCGGCTTCGGCCACATGCCCTTGCCGATCTGCGCCCGCCCGGGGAAGCCCGTAGCGAGTCCAGCGTCGACGTTGGCGTCTTCGTAGGCGAGTATCCACTTCTCCTGCTTCATCGGCTCCTTGCGCACCATCGCGCCAGCCTGCATGGAGGTGTGGATTTCGTCGCCGGTGCGGTCGAGGAAGCCGGTGTTGATGAACACGATGCGCTCGCGCGCGACGCGAATGCACTCGCGCAGGTTCAGGCTGGTGCGGCGCTCTTCGTCCATCACGCCCACCTTCAAGGTGTTGCGGGCGAGGCCGAGGAGGTCCTCCACGCGGTCGAAGAGCTCGCAGGTGAACGCCGTCTCCTCGGGCCCGTGCATCTTCGGCTTGACGATGTAGACGCTGCCGGCGCGACTGTTGCGGAACTTGCCGAGCCCTTTCAGGTCGTGCAGCGCGCCGAGCACGGTGACGGCGGCGTCCAGGATGCCCTCGAAGACTTCCGCGCCGTCACCGTCGAGCACCGCGTCGGTGGTCATCAGGTGGCCGACGTTGCGCACCAGCAGCAGGCTGCGCCCGGGCAGCGTCAGAGCGTCGCCGTTCGGCGCGGTGAACGCGCGGTCGTCCTGCAACGCGCGGTGAACCGTCTCGCCGCCCTTCTCGAAGGTCTCCTCCAGCGTGCCGTTCATCAGGCCGAGCCAGTTGCGGTAGACGGTCGTCTTGTCTTCCGCGTCCACGGCGGCCACTGAATCTTCGCAGTCCTGGATGGTGGTCACCGCGGCTTCGAGCAGGACGTCTTTCACGCCGGCCTGGTGTACGGCGCCGACGTCGTGGCTGCGGTCGATCTGGATTTCGACATGCAGACCGTGGCGGCGCAGCAGCACCGAGGCCGGCTCGCCCTCGGCATCGCCAGCGAAGCCGACGAACTGCCGCGCATCGGCAAGCCCGGTCGTGGCGTCTCCGACGGCCACCCGCAGGCCGAATCGACCGTCTTCGCGAACGATGCGGTAGCCCGTCGCGTCGCCGTGGCTTGCGCCGTCGAGGGGCGCGATGGCATCCAACTCCTTGGCGGCGCGTTCGATGACCAGTTCGCCACGCGCCGGGTTGTAGCTCGTCCCCTTCTCGCGGCCCGGCGATTCGGCGATCACGTCGGTGCCGTAGAGGGCGTCGAAGAGGCTTCCCCAGCGTGCGTTGGCCGCGTTCAGCGCGAAGCGGGCATTCGTGACCGGCACCACCAGCTGCGGGCCGGCGGTGGTGGCGATTTCCGCATCCACGTTGGCCGTGGCGATCTCGAACGGGCCGCCCTCCGCCACCAGGTAGCCGATCTCGAACAGGAACGCCTTGTACGCAGCGGCGTCGAAGCGCTGCCCGCGACGCTCCCGATGCCAAGCGTCGATCTTCGCCTGCAACTCCTCGCGCTTGGCGAGCAGGGCGCGGTTCTTCGGCGCGAGATCGCGCACGATGGCGCTGAAGCCGGCCCAGAAGTCGTCCGCCGCGATGCCAGTGCCGGGCGTGGCCTCGGCGGCGATGAACTCGTCGAGCACTCGGGCCACTTGCAGACCGTGGCGATGGATTCTCTCGGTCATTGCTCCTCCCTTCCGCGTGAACCCGCCATCATAGCGCCAACGCCGGGCCGGGATACGCATTCGCCCGGTTCGCGGTCTCGGCTCGGTCGTCGTCGTCCTCAAAGCCGCCGCTTGGACGCTTCGGTACTATGTGGCCACCGCACCGTTGTCGCTGCCGTCCTTGTCTCCGAACGCTTGCCCGACCGACGCCGAATCCCCAACGCCTGCGCCACTGCGCTTTCGGCTGCTGGCGATGCTCTACGATGCGCTGCTGCTGGTGGCGATCTGGGTCACCACCATCGTCGCGCTCGTGACGCTCCTCGGAGACGCCGTGGTCGGCGCGTGGGTGCAGAGCGTGTTGTTCGTCGAAGCCTACGCGCTGCTTGCGTTCTGCTGGTGTCGGCGCGGCCAGACGCTCGGCATGTTGGCGTGGCGCCTGCGGCTGGTCAGCGACGGCCGGTTCACTCTCGCCCAGGCGCTGCGGCGCTTCGCCGCTGGTCTGGCGAGCTTCGCCACGCTGGGCCTGGGATTCTTCTGGATGTGGTTCGACCGCGAACGAAAGAGCTGGCCGGATCGGTTCTCGAAGAGCGTCATCGTGCGCGAGGCGAAGCGGAACGCACCGACTCGTTGAGTGGCATCACCCTTCACGACGAATCGATTCGTCAGGGCGCGCCGCGCCGGACAAGCAGAACGCCGGCAATCCAAACCATCGCGGACGGCAAGAGCATCGAGAGCCACGGGGGAATGCCGAACACCACGCTCATCGGCGCGAACATGTCGAGCAGATACTTGACGCCGAGGCCGATGGCGATGCCCACCGTCAGCCGCGCGCCCATGCCGGTCTCGCGCAGCGGCCCGACCACGAACGCCACCGCCAGCAGCACCAGCCCCAGCACCGCGAACGGTTGCAGCGCCTTGCGCCAGAACCACACCTCGTAGCGCGTCGCGTCCAGGCCTTCGCGGCTCAAGTAGCCGATGTGCGAACGCAAGTCGGCGAACGAGAGCTTGCCGGGCTCGAACAAGGCGCGCGCGCTCAGCACCTGCGCATCCGCGGTGCTGCGCCAAGGCAGCGTCTCGAAGCGCTCGGTGGTCGTCGCCGAACCACCGAACCGCGTCTCGGCGACGTCGCGCAGCAGCCAGTGCCCGGCCCCATCGCCGCCGGCGACCCGCACCGCGCTCTCGGCGCGGCGGCTCAAGCGCATCGCGCCATCCTCGAAGACGTATTGGCGGATGCCCACGAGCTCGCCCCCGGGACCGTAGCCCAGCACTTGCGTGTAGAGGGGGCCCTCTCGGTGCCATTGCGCGGCGCGGATGTGCATGCCGCCGCCGCCGCGCTGGGCGGCGAGCTTCAGCGTGCCGCCCAGTCTCTCGCCGGCCGGCGCGACGAACTCCCCCAAGGCCTGGTTGCCGGCGAGCAGCGCCGCCGTCGGCAGCGCCGCGCTTGCGAACAGCCGCAGCACCGAGACGCCGGCGCTGCGCAGCACGGTGATCTCCTCGCGGCTCGCCAGCACGCCGAGGCCGGCCAAAGCGCCGATGAAGACGCCGTAGGGTACCAGCTCGTGGAGGCGGCGCGGCGTGCTGTAGAGAACGTACAACAGAGCGTGACCGGTCTCGTAGCCGGGCGTCACGTCGCGCAGCTCGTCCACCACGGTGAAGAGCGTCACCAACGTGAGCAGGCAGGCCAGCACGCCGCCGACGGCGCGCAGCACCATGGCGGCGATGTAGCGGTCCATGGTCGCGGCGATCATGTTCACGCCATCGGCCGGGCGCTGCGCCGCAGCATCCAGCCGGCGATGCCCAACGCCAGCCCGTGGACGCCCCAAAGACCAGCAAACGGCGCAATCGCGCCTTCGGCAATGGCGTCCCGGGCCAGTTCGAGGAGCAGGTAGTAGCCGAGGAACAGCCCGACGCCGGGCATCAAGCGGGCGAAGCGGCCGGCGCGGGGCCGCGGGCGCGAGATGCCCACCGCAAGCAGCGCGGAGATCACCGTCATCAGCGGCGCCGCGATGCGTCCGTGCAGCTCCGCGGCCTGCGCCGGATCGCGCCAGCCGAGCGCCGACGTGGGTTCGGCGCGCACATCCGCAAGCGCCTGCAGCGGCTCGCCCTCCAGCTGCTGACCCAAGCGCTGAAACCGCACCACGCGATAGCCGGCTTCGCCCGGCGCGCCCTCGTAGCGGATGCCGTTCTCCAACTCGAGAAAGCGGCCGCCGCTAGGCAGCCAGCGCTGCCGCCCGCCCTCGGCCCACACGACGACGCTCGCCGCGCCATCGTTCTCGGCCATGAACACGCCGCGCAGACGACTCGTCTCCCGGTCCACGCGCTCCGCATAGGTGACTCTGGCGCCGTCGCCATGCACATGGAACGCGCCGGGCGCGACCGCCTCGATCGCTGCGTTCGCAAGCTGCGCCTGGGACAGCGCGGCGTAGGCATGACGCGCCAGCGGCGTGGCGGCGAAGGAGAGCGCCGCCTGCAACCCCGCCACCGGCAAGGCAACCGCCAACACCCACGCGATCATGCGCCCGGCCGATGCGCCGGCGCTCGTCAACGCAACATGCTCGCGCTCGGCGTGCAGGCGGCCGAAGGTCAGCACCAGCGCCAGAAACAGCGCGAAGGGCGCCGCCACCTGCACGAACTCCGGCACCCGCAAGGCCAGCAGACGCCACAGCGCTTCCGCAGCGAAGCGTCCAGCCGCGGCTTCCTGCAGAAAGCCGATGAAGCGCCCGCCAAGGCCCACGGCCAAGAGCAACGCAAGCACGGCGAAGAAGGCAAGCAGCAGCTCGCGTGCGACGTATCGAAAACCTATCGTCAACAGCTCGATCCGCGGCGCTGCTTCGAGTCGTCAAGTCGACTCCGGCGCGACCATCGGGCCGCACTGCGCCAGCTTGGAAGCGGTACACTAACCCACCTTGGCCAACTCCGGCAGAACCATGAAATACACGGCAAAGATCGGCAGCGCGACTTCCGCCTCCAGCGCCTGCCTCGTGGTGCATCGCGCTGCCGCCCAGGAGACGGCGGACGCCCTCGGCATCGGCGCACAGGCGCGGCTTGCGCTGGCCGGCACGAAGAACGAAGTCGGCGCGGTCGTCAAGCTTTTTCGGGAAGGCAAGCCGTCGCGCCTGATCGTCGTTGGGAAGGACGGCGGGAAGGACGGCGGGAAGGAGGACGCCAAGAAGCCGTACTCCGAGGCGCAGTTCCGCAAGGACATGGACGCCGCAGCGGGTGCCGTAGCGACGCTCGATGTCGCCGACGCCACGCTCGCCATGGACGGCTTCGCGGTTGCCGATCGGAGCGTGCATTGGAAGGCCCGCACAGCCCTCGCCGCCGTCTCCCACGCCTGCTACCGGGTCAACGCCCACAAGTCGAAGAAGACGCCGGCGGCCAAGCTGCGGCGGGTCTCGGTGCTCGCCGAAGACCGCGCCGCGGCGCGTCTGGCCGTGCGCCAGAGCCAGGCACTGGACGACGGCCTCGCCTTCGCCAAGAACCTCGGCAACCAGCCGCCCAACGTCTGCAATCCCACCTTCGTGGCGGAAACCGCGCAGTCGCTGGCCGACGACGACACCACCGTCACCGTGCTCGACGAAGACGAGATGGCCGAACTCGGCATGGGCGCGTTTCTTTCCGTTTCCCAAGGCAGCGAGACGCCAGGCAAGCTGGTGATCGTCGACTATCGGGGCGCCAAGGGGCCGCCGTGCGTGCTCGTCGGCAAGGGCATCACCTTCGACACCGGCGGCATCAGCCTGAAGCCGAGCGGCGGCATGGGCGACATGAAGTTCGACATGTCCGGCGCCGCCGCCGTGCTCGGCACCGCCAAAGCCGCCATCGGCGCCAAGCTGCCGATTCGCCTCGTGGCCATCGCCGCCGCGGCGGAGAACATGCCGAGCGGACGCGCCACCCGGCCGAGCGACATCGTCACGACGCTCTCCGGCCAGACCGTCGAAATCCTGAACACGGACGCCGAAGGGCGTCTCGTGCTATGCGACGCGCTCACCTACGCCGAACGCTTCAAGCCGAAGGCCGTGGTGGACGTGGCGACCCTCACCGGCGCCCAGGTGGTCGCGTTGGGATCGCCGGCGAGCGCCCTCTACGCCAACGACGACGCCCTCGCCGAGGCACTCTTGGCCGCTGGCCAGGCGGCCCACGACAGGCTGTGGCGGATGCCGCTGTGGGACGACTACCAGAAGCAGTTGAAGAGCGCCTTCGCGGACATGAAGAACATCGGCGGGCGCGAGGCCGGCTCGATCACCGCCGCCTGCTTCCTGTCGCGTTTCGCCAAGGCGTTCCCGTGGGCGCACTTGGACATCGCCGGCACGGCCTACAAATCCGGCAAGGGCTCCACCGGACGCCCCGTGGCGGCGCTGTTCGAGTTCCTTCTGAACGGCTTCGACGGCCTGGAGAAACCAACCGGCCGGTCGTGACGCGCATCGACTTCTACATCCTCACCGACTTGGACGAGCTGGCCCGGCAGCGCTTCGCCTGCCGGATCGCCTGTCGCGCCGTCGCGGAGGGGCAGCGCGTGTTCGTCCGCGCGCCCGAAGCCCACGCCGAGGCCTTCGACGATCTGCTCTGGGACTATCCGCCGGATCGCTTCCTGCCGCACGCCCGCCTCGGCGCGGAAAGCAGCGAACCGGTGGTCATCGGCGCGCCGGAGGATCTGGATCGGGAACGCGCCGCCGCCGATGCCGGCCATGGCGAGGCGCAGGAGGGCGTGCTGGTCAACTTGGCGCCGGACATCCCCGAGACGTTCGCCCGCTTCGGGCGCGTCTCTGAAATCGTGCTGGCCAGCGAGCGCGCCGCGGGACGCGCCAAGTACCGCCAGTACCGGGAACGCGGGTATCCTCTCTTCCACCACGAACTCGACGACTGGGAGTAGGCCCGCGCAGACGGCCTCACCGACGATTCCCCATGTCCCTCTCCGGCACTTTCGACCCCGCCGCCATCGAAGGCGATCTCTACGCCGAGTGGGAGCGCGAGGGGCTGTTCGCGCCCGAAGGCAACGGCGCGCCCTTCTGCATCGCCATTCCGCCGCCCAACGTCACCGACCGCCTGCACGTCGGCCACGCCTTCCAGCACACGCTGATGGACGCGCTCATCCGCTACCAGCGCATGAACGGCGCGTGCGCGCTGTGGCAGACCGGCACCGACCATGCGCAGATCGCCACGCAGATGGTCGTGGAACGGCAACTGCTCGCCCAAGGCATCTCCCCCCAAGCCATCGGGCGCGACGCCTTCATCGCCAAGGTCTGGGAGTGGAAGCACAGCACCGGCGACAGCATTTCGGCGCAGATCCGGCGCATGGGTTCGTCGGTTGATTGGAGCCGCGAGCGCTTCACTATGGACGAGGGGTTCTCCCGCGCCGTGATGGAAGTGTTCGTGCGCCTGTTCGACGACGGCCTGATCTACCGCGGCCAGCGGCTGGTGAACTGGGATCCCAAGCTCAAGACGTCCATCTCCGATCTGGAAGTGGAGAACGTCGAGGAAGCCGGCCACCTGTGGCACTTCCGCTATCCCCTCGCCGACGGCGCGACGACGCCAGACGGCAAGCCCTGGCTGGTGGTCGCCACGACGCGCCCGGAAACCATGCTCGGCGATACCGCGGTGGCCGTGCATCCGCAAGACGAGCGCTTCGCGGCGCTGGTCGGCCGCGAGGTGGAGCTGCCGCTGGTCGGCCGGCGCATTCCGGTGATCGCCGACGACCATGTGGACCGCGCCTTCGGCTCCGGCTGCGTGAAGATCACCCCGGCGCACGACTTCAACGACTATGCGATTGGGCAGCGCCACGGCTTGGAGACCATCAACATCTTCAACGCCGATGCCAGCGTGAACGACTCGGTGCCTCCCGCCTACCGCGGCCTCGACCGCTTCGAGGCGCGCCAGCGCGTGGTGGCGGACCTCGACGCCGCCGGCCTGCTCGAGCGCATCGAAGATCATGCGGCGACGGTGCCCCGGGGAGACCGCTCGAAGGCGATCGTCGAGCCGTGGCTGACGGCGCAGTGGTTCGTGAAGATCGCCCCGCTCGCCGGGCCGGCAATTGAAGCGGTGGAGAACGGCGCCGTCGAGTTCGTGCCGAAGCAGTACGAGAACATGTACTTCGCGTGGATGCGCAACATCCAGGACTGGTGCATCAGCCGCCAGCAATGGTGGGGGCATCGCATTCCGGCGTGGTACGACGACGCCGGCAACGTCTACGTGGGGCGCAGCGAGGCCGAGGCGCGGGCCAAGGGCGGGCTGGCCGAGGACGTGCCGCTGCGCCAGGACGACGACGTGCTGGACACGTGGTTTTCCTCCGCGCTGTGGACCTTCGGCACCCTTGGCTGGCCGGAGAAGCCCCCCGAACTGGACGCCTTCCACCCCACCAGCGTGCTGGTGACGGGCTACGACATCATCTTCTTCTGGGTCGCCCGCATGATCATGATGACCTTGCGCTTCACCGGCGAGGTGCCATTCCACAAGGTCTACATCCACGGCATGGTGCGCGATGCCGAAGGCGCGAAGATGTCCAAGACGAAGGGCAACGGCCTGGACCCGCTGGACATCGTGGACGGCATCTCCACCGAGGGCCTCGTCGCCAAGCGCACCTCGAACATGACGCAGCCGCAGCTGGCCGCGCAGATCGCCGAACGCACGCGGCGCGAATATCCGAACGGCATCCAAGCCTACGGCACCGACGCCCTGCGCTTCGCGTTCTGCGCCTTGGCCTCCCAAGGCCGGGATCTCGCCTTCGACCTCAAGCGCATCGAAGGCTATCGAAACTTCTGCAACAAGCTGTGGAACGCATCGAAGTTCGTGCTCTCGCATGTGCAGTCGGCGGACTTGGAGGAGGGAGACGTCAAGCCAGCGCCGGGAGTGGCCGAGCGCTGGATTCGCTCGCGTACGCGGGAACTCGCCAACCTGTTCCGCACCAATATCGAAGACTACCGATTCGACCTCTGCGCACATCACGTCTACGAGTTCGCGTGGCACCAATACTGCGATTGGTACTTGGAGTTCGCGAAGGTCGCGCTGTTCGACGAGGGGGCGTCCGCGGAACATCTCGCGGCGGTGCGCCGCACCTTGATCGAGACGCTGGAAGCGCTGCTGCGCATCGCCCATCCAATCATCCCGTTCGTGACGGAAGCACTGTGGAAGGAACTGCCGCCAGCCGTGCGCGACGGTGAGGACACCATCATGCTGCGACCCTTCCCGCTGGAAGAGCTAGGCCCGTCCGACGCCGAGTCCGAACAGGCGGTGAATTGGGTGCAGAGTGTCGTCAACGCGGTGCGCAACATTCGTGGCGAGATGAACCTGAACCCCGGCCAGATGTTGCCGCTGATCTTGCAGGGCAGCACGGCTAGGGATCGCGCATGGCTTGCGGAGACCGAGCCGCTGCTCAGGCGCTTGGCGAAGGTAAGTGCGCCCGACTGGCTTACGCCCGGCGACACGGCACCCGTCGCATCGGTGCAGATGGTTGGCGATCTGAAGGTCATGGTGCCGCTGGCCGGCATCATCGATGTAGCGGCGGAGCGCACTAGGCTCGGCAAGGAACTCGACAAGCTGCACAGGGAGGCGCAGCGCGTCGAGGGCAAGCTCGGCAACGCCAACTTCCTCGCCAAGGCGCCGGAGGCGGTGGTGGCGAAGGAACGCGAGAGAGGGAAAGCGCTGGCGCACCGGCGCGACGTGCTCGAAGGACAGATGGCGCGCCTGAGTGCGCTTTAGGTTTCCGGTCAGAGCAGGGCAGAGATGGACGACGAACTGAAAATCTTCGCGGGCCGCTCCAACCCAGCGTTGGCCGACGAAGTGTGCGAATGTCTCGGCATCGACCGCAGCAGCCTGACGATCTCGCGCTTCTCCAACGACAACCTCTCGGTGCAGATCGACGAGAACGTGCGCGAACGCGACGTCTTCGTGGTGCAGGCGTTCACGGAGCCGGCCAGCGACCGCATCATGGAGCTGCTGATTACGCTGGACGCCCTGCGCAGCGCCTCGGCGCGACGCATCACGGCGGTGATTCCGTACTTCTCCTACGCCCGCTCGGACAAGAAGGACGCGCCGCGCATTTCCATCGCCGGGCGGCTGATCGCCGACTTGCTGCACACCGCTGGCGCCCACCGCGTGCTGACGATGGACTTGCACGCGGAGCAGGTACACGGCTTCTTCAGCATTCCCGTGGATCACCTGACGGCCATCCCGATCGTCGCCGACCACATCGCCAGCACCTGCGACATGGCCAACGCCGTGGTGGTGGCAAGCGACGCCGGCGGTGCCAAGCGCGCTGGCCGGTTCGCAACCCGCGTCGGCCTGCCGCTCGCAATCATCGACAAGCGCCGCGTCAGCGACACCGAAGTGCGCCACGGCCACGTCGTCGGCGACGTCGTCGGCAAGGACGCCATCGTCTTCGAGGACGAAATCGCCACCGGCGGCACGCTGGCGGAGACCGCCCGCACGCTGAAGACCGCCGGCGTCCAGCGCGTATTCGCCGGCGCCACCCACGGCGTGCTCGTCGGCGAGGCCATCGAACGCCTCGACCACGCCGCCTTCGAGTCGCTCACCGTCACCAACACCGTCCACGTCGACGGCAGCAAGCGGCTCGCGAAGATGACCGTGCTCTCGGTCGCGCCGCTGCTGGCGGAGGCGATCCGGCGCATCCACACCGGCGAGAGCGTCGGCGCCCTGTTCGCCTGACCGCGGCGCTCGCCGGGCCCCAACGCCGAGGTTCTTGATCGATGCGCCCGCCGCCCAAAGAGGCAGCAGGCGCACCGTGTCGCCTGCTCTCGGTCTACACCGGCGAGCAGGGGCCGCCCGGCTCCGGGAAGTAGGGGCAAGTCGTCTGCCCCAGCCCGAAGTACGCGACGGTCGGCCGTTCCTCGTCGCCCGCGGCGTCCGGCGCGGCATCCAATGCCTTGGCATCGACAATCCCGCAAACCGCAATCACCCCAGCAGCGACGCTCGCCAGCAAGCCAGTCGCGCTTCTCTTTGTCTTCTTCATGCCTTCTCTCCTTGTGGTTGGCTCAACGAAGACCGCAACCCTAGACCGCCAGAAAGGGCTGGCGTTAGAGAGATCGGCTACCCGTGGTGTGAGAGAAAGCTGAAAGATCCGTCAGTGGGGAGCGCAAGGGGCTTGGCTCTCAAAAAGCTCAACCACGCCGCGCGGGTGCGCGACATGCGGCGGCATCGCAGGCCCCGGGGCGATTTTCCCACGTCCGGCCGGGGCGAAGTCTGCGGCCACGAAGCGGCAATTTCCTACATCCCGCCGGGGCGATGGCTTACAACACCACCCTCGGCGGCGCGGTAGCGTACACATCATGAACAACGCACCGCCGCCGCCCAGCGACCCCATCTACAAGCGCCTCTACGCCTTCGCCCGCATGGTCGAGGACCTGCTGCGCAGTCTCTTCGGCGCCGATCTCGACGCGGACTACCGCACGCTCGAGAAGCTCCCCGCCGAATACGTCGGCGAAGCCGCGCGCCCTAGCGGGCGCGTTGGCAGTTTGCTGCGCAAACTGCTGTCGACAACCGCAGTTGGCATGGCTGGCTGCACGTGCTGGTGATACTCGAGTCCAGAGCACCACCGACGCGGCCATGGCGCTGCGGGTGATGGAGTACACGGCGCTGCTCTACGGCGAACTGCTGCGCCACGGCAGGGCCAGGCCCGGCGCGCTGCCGCCCGTGCTGCCGGTGGTGCTCTACAACGGCGACACGCCGTGGAGGCCGACGACCGAGATGCGCGACCTGATCGCCAGGCCGTCGCCGCTGCTGGCGCCGTACCAGCCGTCGCAGCGCCACGGGTGTGCGACGTTTTAGTGCGCTGGGAGGGTTGAAGGGGCCATCGCGATTCCGGCATATGCTGAGGGTATCGACAACCAAAGCGGACGGAATCGCGATGACGGACGGGATGTTGGCGCGGGAGGCGCTGGAACGCAAGGAGGCGTGGGCGTTTCTGGGAGACGGCGTTCGGATGCTGCTGGCGTCGTCGCCGGAGTTCCGGGAGCGTTGCCGGGAGATGCTGGGGAGCGGACGGGGCTGCCTGGAGTTCGAGGAGGATCTGCGCGGGGCGGTTCTGCGCGGCGCGGCGCGGGGCGCGTCGGAGGTGCTGTCGGAGCTGGACGGGGAGTTGGACGCGCCGTTGTGCGAGGGGTGCGGCGCGAGGATGCATCGCCGGGGCACGCGCGCGCTGTCGCCGCTGTCGCTGCTGGGCCGCCTGGAGTTGAAGCGCGGCTACTGGACGTGCCCGTGCGCGAAGGGCGGGGCGCATCCGCTGGACCGCGCGCTGGGGGTGGCGGGGCGGGCTGGCGTCCGGCTGACGCCGGCGGCGCTGCGGGCGCTGGCGGAGGAGGCGTCGGAGAAGAGCTTCGCGAAGGCGGCGGAGAGTCTGGGCCGGCAGGCCGGGGTCTGGGCGACGGCGAAGCGCGCGGAGCGGGCGGCGAAGCAGGCGGGGCGGGAGATCGCGGCGTGGGACCGGTCGGCGCCGGGGCTGGCCGAGGCGCCGGCGGAGACGATGTACTGCAGTCCGGACGGCACGGGCGTGCCGATGGTGCGGCGGGACGCCGGCACGGGGGAGGACGGCCAGCCGGCGAAGACGCGGGAGGCGAAGGTGGCGGTGTTCCACACGGCGGAGCGGAGTCCGAGGACCGGCCTGCCGGAGCGGGACGCGGGTTCGGCGCGGCACACGGCGGCGATCGACAGCGCGCGTTCGAAGGACGCCGACCCGCAGCCGTCGCCGTTCGCGCAGCGGCTGTGGCGGGCGGCGCGGCGGTTCGGGTTCGCGGCGGCGAAGCGGCAGGTGGTGGTCGGGGACGGCGCGAAGTGGATCTGGAACACCGCCGCGGAACTGTTCCCGAACGCCGTCTGCATCGTCGACATCTGGCACGCCCGCGAGCGGCTGTGGGAGGTCGGGCGCGCCGTGCACGGCGCCGGCGCGCGGCAGTGCCGGGCGTGGTCGGAGAAGGTCTGCGCGGCGCTCTCCGAGGGACGCATCAAGGACGTGCTGCGCGAACTGCGCCGGCACGCCGGCGAGCCGGCCGCCGACAAGGCCATCGGCTACTTCGTGAACAACCGCAGCCGGATGCGCTATCCGCGCTACCGCGCCATGGGGCTGCTGGTCGGCTCGGGCGTGGTCGAAAGCTCCTGCGGCACGCTGGTCGCCGCCCGCTTCAAACGCGGCGGCATGCGCTGGAGCAGGGCCGGCGCCAACGACATCCTGCCCCTGCGCGCCTGCATCCGCAGCGGACTGTACGACGACTTCTGGCGACAGCGTCGCGGACCGCCAATCCCCGCGCCGGAGCGCCTAGCGCACTAAAACGTCGCACACCCCAGCGCCACTTCGTGCTTGACCAGCGCCGCGCGCAGGCGGAAGATTTCAAGCTGCACGAACTGACGTGGACGGTCGCGCAGCTGGAGCAGAGCAGTACCGCGGCGGACTTGGCGCGGATGGGTCGGCGGCTGACGACGCTCCTGGCCGGCGCCGGCGAGGTCGAGCTGAGGCGGACGTTCGCGCACTGGCTGTGGGGGCTGGGACGGTCGCTGGTCGGCAGCGGGCCGGCGCCGATGCCGCCCGAAGACGTGAACTTGGAGGACGTGGCGATGAGTTTGGAAGAGCGCGTGGCGCAGTGGCGGCAGCCGTACATCGAGCAGGGCATCCAGCAAGGCCGCGAGCAGGGCATCAGCCTGGGCCGCGAAGAAGGCATCAGCCTGGGCATGGAGCATGAGCGGGAGCTGCTGCGCCGCCAGGCGGCGACGCGGTTCGATTCGGCGACGGCGGATCGTCTGGCGGCGGCCATTGGGGACGAGGCGGATCCGCAGCGCTTGATGGAGGTGGGCGAGGCGATTGCGCGCTGCGCCACGGGCGGCGAACTGTTGCGGGAAATCGGCAGCCGCCGCTGACTCGCTCGAGGAGACCTCGCGGCTCCATCCACAACTCCCGACAATGCCGGGAGCGCCTCCTGCCACCAAATGTCGCACACCCATGTCGCGCCCTTCCGTGGCCGCCGTGGTATGGTTGACCAATCTTGTTTTCGGGGCCGGGTCGGCAAGCCAAGTCCGCGGGGGCTTGGTCTGTGCTGGCGCGGGGTACATGATTCGAGCCGCCTGCAAACAGCTTGGCGTCGCCGTCTTCGTCGTCGTTGCTTCCGTGTCGGGCGTTCTGGCGGATGCGGCGAACGCCTTCTTGCCGGCGAGCGCCATTCCGTCGTCGACGGCGCTCCACAATGCTAGGGTCGGGGTGCCCATGGAGCGGCTGGTGCGCATCGCCCGCGGCGAACTGGCCAGCGTGCGCGATGAAGTCGCAAGCTGGGGCGCCGCCCGCCTGCTGCTCAATGTGGATGCCGAGCTCGAACTGGGCGTCGCCGTCGAGCGCACGTCGCCGACCCGCTGGGGCTATTCGCTTTCTGGCCGCATCGACGATCCCACCGTGGGATTCGTGACGCTGGTGGTCCACGACGAAGCCGTGGCCGGCGCAATCTGGACGCCGGATGCGTCCTACGAAATCGTCCACTTGGGCGGCGGCGTCCATGCGGTGCGGGAAGTAGCGCCGGACGTGTACCAGTGCGGCGGGCCTGTCGCCGCATCCGAGGCGCGACCACTCGTCGTCTGGCCAGAGAACGCCGCGGCCGGGGACGAGAACACCGTGGTGGATGTGCTGGTGGTCTGGACGCCACAACGAGAGGAGATGGCCGGCGGAGTCGACGCGGTGCGGGCCGAGATCGATCTCGGCATCGCATACACCAACGCCGCCTTCGAACGCAGCGGAGCGTTCGTGTCGCTGAATCTCGTTGGCGCGGAGCCAATAGATTATGACGAGGGGCGGAACGATTTGCACAGGTTGATTGGGCGATCCGACGGCTATATGGATGACGTCCATCGTCGGCGCGATGAGCTCGGCGCAGACCTTGTTAGCTTAGCCACCAGTGACGGTGGAATAGCCCGCATCGGCGGCGCATTCAGTGTCGTCGGACCCCGTCCACTCACTGCTGCACACGAATTCGGCCACAACTTCGGTCTCTGGCACGAGCGCTCAGAATGGCGGCGTGGTTTTACCTATCCGCGTCATTACGAACACGGCTACGTCGCCTTGAGAGATCGGTCTGACCGCTGTACGTCCACCATCATGGCCTATGGCGTACTTTGCAGAAGGCCGCCGGACAGAATCCCGTTCTTTTCTTCCCCGGCTCTATTTCATCCCGTCGACGGCGCTCCGCTCGGTGTGTCGAGGTTCAGCGGCAGACGTGGTGCCGGACCGGCGGATGCCGTCCTGCATCTGAATCGGATACGCAATACGGTAGCGAGTTTTAGGTCGCGCCCTTGACTACTTTTCGAGTGAGAACGTCACTTGGCTCAACAACCGCGTAACTGCCTGCTCGGCCTGGCCCTCCTTGGCGCATCCTTTGCGGCGGCCGCCACGGTCATCGCGCCGGCAAGCTCCGCCACGTGTTGCTTCGCCCAGCGTTCACCCATGCTCCCGTTTGACCTGCCAATGGCGTCGGGTGCCGCGGAAACGGCCGAACCAAGCGATCCGGACGCACTGGTGGACATCCCCGACGCCGTACTTCGTCGAGCGTTGGAAGAGGAACTGGGCAAAGAGGAGGACGAGCCAATCACGCGTGGCGACATGGCGAGCCTGAATCACCTTAGAGTCGGCGACGGCGTCGGCCAACTAGTCGGGTTGGAGCATGCAATCAACCTCGCGAGCTTGGCTTTGCTACGGGGTAGCATTTCGGACTTGACTCCCATCGCAGAGCTCCGTTCGCTGACGCAGCTTGACCTTAGCAGCAACGACGTATTCGACATTTCGCCGCTGGCAAAACTAGACTCCTTAATTGCATTGAGGCTCTACGGCAACAACATTTCCGACATCGCACCTTTGGCAGAACTCCATTCTCTGACGTACTTGTCTCTCACTAGCAACGCCATCTCCGAGATCACGCCTCTCGCCAAACTTCACTCCCTTACGAGACTGTACCTCGGGGATAACACTATTTCCGACATTTCTCCCCTTGCTGTACTCGATTCCTTGACGTCGTTGGACCTGTCACATAGTGCCGTTTCGGACGTCGCCCCTCTCGCCAGTCTTGGCTCCTTGGAAGGACTGAGTCTCGACGGCAACGACATAACAGATGTTGCACCTCTGGCAGAGCTAAGTTCGCTGACGTACCTTACTCTTGGCAGAAACGCCATTTTCGATCTCGCACCCCTCGCTGAGCTTCGTTCGCTGACAAGGTTGGATATCCACAGCAACGACCTGACCACCATCGCGCCTCTCCGGGAACTCCGTTCACTGACGTGGCTACGACTTTACAGCAACGCCGTATCCGATATCGCACCGCTAACTGAACTCACCTCGCTGGAGAACCTATATCTCCACAACAACGCCATTTCCGATATTGCTCCGCTAGTAGCGAATGACGGCCTCAGCAGTGGCGATATACTGACTCTTGAGGGGAATCCACTAAGCGCGAAATCCCTCGATACTGACGTCCCACTGTTGCAGGACCGGGGCGTGGAGGTGACGTTCGATGCGCCCGAGCCCTTAGCAGACGGAGATCGGGCCGCCGATATTCCGGACCCGGCCATGCGCACCGTCTTCGAGAGGGCTTTGAACAAGAGATCCGGTTCGCCGATCGGCGTGGACGAGATCGGATATATCGCCGAGCTCGATGCACGTGGTTCACGCATCGAGGATTTGGCAGGCCTCGAGCATGCGACAGACCTCCAATATCTCGATCTCGGCGGCAGCGCGGTCGCGGACCTTGCGCCGCTTGAAGGCTTGTCGGCGCTGCGACTTCTGTACTTGGACGGCAACGAAGTCTCCGACATCGCTGCGCTAGCCGAACTGCCATTGGTGGCGTTGTCGCTTAGCGACACGAAGGTGGATGACTTCAATGCACTTTCCAACATGGATTCGCTCTACTGGCTTGCCCTCGACGGCAACGCGATACGCGATCTGCCGCCCCTTCCAGCCTCTATCCAATACCTGTACCTGACCAACAACGCGATCTCGGATATCGGCGTTTTGGCGAACTTGCGGCTGCTTCGTGAGGTTCGGCTGAGCGGCAACTCCATTCGCTCGCTTGCGCCGCTGGCCGGGCTGTTGTGGTTGGAGCATGTCTTTCTGAACGACAACCAAGTAGGCGATCTCGCCCCGTTGAACCTGGAGTCCCTCGTCGAGCTCCATCTGCGCAACAATGCCGTCCGCGACATCGAGCCGCTGCGTCAAGGGCGGCTAGCGATGGTGGACGTGCGCGGGAATCCGCTTGCAGAGGCGTCCACGAACGTCCACGCGCCAGCGCTGCGCGACGAAGGCACGACGGTGCTGATGGGCCGGGCGGTGCCGTACTTCCCAGCGGCTGGCGGCAGCAACGAGGGCTTTGTGCGCGTGGTGAACAGGAGCGGCGCAAGTGGCGACGTGTTCATTGAGGCGGTGGACGACGCTGGCGTGCGTTTCGGCCCGGAACGGCTGCGGCTTCGCGCGCGTCGGGCCGTCTACTTCGACTCGGAGGATCTGCAGAATGGCCACGCCGCCAAGGGCTTCGCCGGCATCGGCCCGCCTACCGTCGGCGACTGGCGGTTGGAGGTCGCCTCCGCGTTGGACATCGAGGTGCTGTCCTACGTTCGAGCGGAGGATGGCCTCGTGACCCCGATGCACGACACCGCGCGGGAGGCTGGGCACTCTGCGGGAGGGCTGCCGTCCTTTCGCGTCTTCGACTCTGCGGAGGGCGGCGGCAGCATCCTGCGCGTGGTCAATACGGAAGCCGAACGGGCCAGGTGGAGAACCGGCGGCTACGACGACCGCGGCCGCTGGGCGAGGGCCAATGCGTTCGTGCTGCCCGGCGGAAGCGCCCTGACCTTTACCGTCGAGCAGCTTCTGCTTGCGAACACGCACGGTCTTGCCCTGGGAAGCCGGCAACTGCGCATGCGCGGGTTCCCCTGGTTCGCGCAGAATCTGTACATGAGCCCGGCCGGGCATCTCGCCAATCTTTCCACCGCGCCCATGAACGCCGAACCGTTGGCGAACGGCACGACTAGGCACCGCGTGCCCTTCTTTCCCGCAGCCGCTGGCCCGTACGAGGGGCTTGTGCGTGTGATCAACCGCTCGGCCGAGGCTGGCGAGGCGACGATCGAGGCGACGGACGACGAAGGCAATCGGTTCGGCCCGGCCCGTCTGTCGCTGGATGCGCGGCAAGCCGTGCTCTTCTCCTCGGCCGACCTGCAACACGGCAACGACGCCAAGGGGTTTGCCGGGGTGGTCGGGCCAGGCGAGGGCGACTGGCGCTTGGCGCTCACGTCCGCCCTCGACCTGCAAGTGCTCTCGTATGTGCGCTCCGAGGGCGGCTTCGTTTCCGCCATGCATGACTTGGCGCCGGTCGCCGTGGACGGCAGCCATCGCGTCGTGTACTTCAATCCGGCCAGCAACAGGCGCCACGTGAGCAAGCTGCGGCTGGTCAACGATGGCGAGCAGACGGCAGCGGTGACGATCACCGGCTTGGACGACCGAGGAGCGCAGTCCGGCACCGTGACGCTCGCGGTTCCCGCGATGTCGGCGGCCACGCTCACTTCCGCGCAGTTGGAGGCAGGCGGCGAAGGACTCGCCGGCAGCCTGGGCGACGGCTACGGCAAGTGGCGGCTGCGCGTGGAATCCGACGTGCCGCTAGCCGTGATGAGCCTGGTGGAGAGCCGCGACGGCCACCTCGTCAACGTCTCAACCGGCACCGCGGACTGAAACGTCGGCGACGGGGCGGATCAATCTCCCGTTGAACCGATGGATGCGGCGGCTGGCGCGATGCGCTGCGCAAATCGCCAGCCGCCGCCTGACGCGACCTCCTACGCCAGCGAATAACCCTCCGTGCTGATCGGCATGGTGCGGACGCGCTCGCCGCTGGCCACGGCGATAGCGTTGCAGACCGCTGGCGCGAGGGGCGGCAGCGCGGGTTCGCCGAGGCCGGTGGGGGGATAGTCGCTCTCGATGAAGTGCGCGTCTACTTCGGGCGTCGCCGGCATCCGCAGCATTGGGTAGCGGTCGAAGTTCGTCTGTTGGGCGCGGCCCTGCTCGAAGGTCACGGCCAGGCCCATCATCGTGGAGAGGCCGTCGATCACGGAGCCTTGGATCTGATTCTCGGCGCCGCTCAGGTTGACGATGGGGCCCACGTCCGCCGCCACGGTGACCTTGTGAACCTTCACTTTCCGCTGCGCATCGACGCTCACGTCCGCCACTTCGGCGATGTGGCCGGCGTGGCTGAAGTAGAAGGCGAGGCCCAGCGCCCGGCCGTCGGGCATCTGCCGGCCCCAGCCGGCTTTCTCCGCCGCCAGTTGCACGACGCCAGCGGCGCGTCCGGTGTGCAGCGCCTGCGGGTCGCCGTCCATCAGCCAGCGCGGTTCGCCGAGCACTTCGAGCAGCACGTCCAAGTGGTCGCGCCCCGCTTCCTGGGCAAGCTCGTGCAGGAAGCTCTGCACCACGAAGGCGAAGACGTTGGAACCGGGCGCCCGCCAGGCGGCGCAGCGCGTCTTCCAATCCAGCTGCGTCTGCTCGAAGCGCAGATTGTCCAACAGCCCGCCTGGGAAGACGCGCACGGAGAGGCCGCTCACCGGGCGTTGGCCGTCGTTGGTGAAGGTGACGAAGTGGTCGCGCCAGGCCGAGACCTTGCCGTCGCCGTCCACGGTGCCGGAGACGTGATGGAAGCCGCCGGCGCGGAACAGGTCGCAGCACATGTCGTCTTCGCGGGTCCATTGCAGCTTCACCGGTGCCCCGTCGACGCGCTGCGCGATGGCCGCCGCTTCGCACATGAAGTCGTTGTAGAGGCGGCGTCCGAAGCCGCCGCCGCAGCGGGCTTGATGCACGGTCACCTTGTCCGGCGCGATGCCGAGCACGTTGGCGACGTTGCGGATGGCGAAGCCGGGCGTCTGCGTGGGCGACCACATCTCGATGGCGCCGTCCTTGAACTGCGCGGTGCAGTTCATCGGCTCCAGCTGGGCGTGGGTGACGAAGTTGTAGGTGTAGGAAGCGTCCAGGCGCTTGGCTGCGTTCTCGAAGGCACCGTCCACGTCGCCCGTGTCGACGACGGACGTGCCCGCCTCGCCCTGCAGCGCTTCGGCGCGCGCCGCGGCGTCGCTCCAGCTGTCGGTGGCGGCTTCGGCTTCGTCCCACTCCACTTCGAGCGCCCGCTTGGCGCGGATGGCGGCCCAGGTGGAGTCGGCGACGATGGCCACGCCCGGCGCCAGTTCCATCGCGTTGGCGTTGCCTTCCAGCACGAACGCGTCGTGGACGCCCGGCATGGCCTTCACGGCCTCCAGATTGGCGGACTTCACCTTGCCGCCGATGGCGTCGCACTTCTGATAGGTGGCGTACTTCATGCCCGGCAGCATCTGGTCGATGCCGAAGAGCGGCTCGCCGCGCACCAGGGCGTCGTTGTCCACGCCGGTGATGCGCCGCCCCAGCAGGCGGTATTCGCCGCGCTTCTTGAGCGTCAGCGAGCCGGCGTCGGGCACCGGCATCGCCGCCGCTTCGGCTGCGAGTTCGGTGTAGGCCAGCTTGGCGCCGCCGTGCAGAACGTGGCTGTCGCGGGTGCGCAGCTCCGCCGCCGGCACGCCGAGGCGCGCCGCCGCAGCGCCGAGCAGCATGGCGCGCGCCGTGGCGCCGGCATGGCGCAGCCGGTCCCAGTTCATGGGGATGGACATCGACCCGCCCGCGAACTGCGGGCCGTAGACCGCATCGTCGATGGGCGCCTGCTCGACCCGCACGTCCTCCCAGGCGGCGTCGAGTTCCTCGGCGACGATCATCGGCAGCGACGTCTTCACGCCTTGGCCGATCTCCGGGTTCTTGGCGTAGATGAGAATGCCGCTCTCGTCGATGCGCAGGAAGCCGTTCGGCGCCAGCGCGGCGCTCTCGCCGCCTTCGCGCCGGTTGGCGGCGGCGGGAACGGCGAAGGCCAGCATCAGCCCGCCGCCCACCAGCCCCGTCATCTGCATGAACTCGCGGCGCCCCAGCTTGCTGATGCGCAGCGCGCCCGGCAGCAGCCGCTGCTGCGTCACCGCCGCGGTGGTGTCGTGAATGTCTTGGTAGTTCAACGCGCTCATGGCTTGTGCTCCGTTGTCCAGCCGCTTAAGCGCGGCTTGCCGCAGCCGCCGTCTTGACGGCTTCGCGGATGCGCAGGTAGGTGCCGCAGCGACAGATGTTGGGGGCCATCGCCTGGTCGATGTCCTCGTCGCTGGGATCGGGGTTGTCGCGCAGCAGACCTTCGGCGGCCATGATCTGTCCCGCTTGGCAGTAGCCGCATTGCGCCACGTCGAGATCCACCCACGCCTGCTGCACTGGCGTCAGCGCACCGTCCGGGGCCGCGAGGCCCTCGATCGTGGTGACCTCGGCCCCCGCCGCCGAGACCGCCGGGTACGAGCAGGAGCGCACCGGAGCGCCGTCGATCAGCACCGTGCAGGCGCCGCACTGGCTGATCCCGCAGCCGAACTTCGTGCCCACCAGCCCCAGCGAATCGCGCAGCGCCCACAGCAGCGGCGTGTCTTCCTCGACATCGAGCTGCCGCTGCTCGCCGTTCACGTTCAATTGCAGAGCCGCCATCGCAGCCTCCTTGCGACCGTTCCCAAGTACGCAAGAGTAACGCTTCGCCGTGCGCAAGCGTAGGGCCTGGCGCATGGACGAGATGCGGCCAACCGCGGGCGGTACACTTGGCCGCCGCGCACCCGCGCGACGCGGGGCGCGAGGCGGCTCGTCGAAGGAGGAGGGGCCGATGAGCTTCAACATCCTGTCGCGGGTCGCCGAGCGGGTGTATTGGCTTGGCCGCTATCTCGAACGCGCCGACGCCACGGCGCGGCTGATCACCGTGCATGCCAATCTGCTCATGGATCTGCCGATGCGCCTGCCCCTCGGCTGGGGGCGCGTGGTCGCCATCACCGGCTCGCGGGCGCTGTTCGAGAGCCTCTACGGGCCGAGCGCCGAGGCGAACGAACGCAACGTGTGCAAGTTCATGACCACCGACGACCGCAATCCCGGCAGCATCGTGCGTTCCCTGGCGGCGGCGCGGGAAAACGCCCGCAACGTGCGCGAGACCATGCCCCGGGTGACTTTCGAGTACGTCAACGACCTGTGCCAGTTCGGACGGGCGCGGCTGGCCGCGGCCGGAACCGCGAGTCGGCTGCACGAGGCCCTCGACGGCATCAGCCGCCGCATTCAGCAGTTGGAGGGGTTCCTCTCGCAGCACATGCTGCACGACGCGCCCTGGGAGCTGCTGCGCCTCGGCAACCACATCGAGCGCGCCGACATGACCACGCGGCTGATCGACGTGCGCTCGCCGGACCTGTTCGCCACGCCGCACGATCTGGAGCCGTTCGAGAACATCCAGTGGCGCAGCATCCTGCGCTCCACCTACGCCATGCAGTCGTACATCGCCTCGGTGCGCGACGCCGTCTCGGCGCCCAAGGTGCTCGAGTTCCTGTTCAAGGACGAACGCCTGCCGCGCTCCTACCTGCGTTCGCTGCGGGCGGCGCGGCGCAGCCTCGGCTCGCTGCCGCGCAACGAAGTGCCGCTGGGCGCCTGCGTCGACGCCATCGCCAAGCTGGAAGCCGAAGACGTGGGCGCACTGGGATCGAGCGGCCGGGAAGACGATCTGCACCGCTTCGTCGACGAATGCCAAGTCGATCTTCGCAACCTGCACGACGCCATCGTCGGCACCTACTTCGAGCACTTTCGGCGTGCAGCGGCCCATTGAGAAGCCCATCGGCGCGCCGATGGAAGAACTCGACACCCCGGCGCTGCTGCTGGACATCGCCGTGCTGGACGCCAATCTCGAGAAGGCCGAGCCGCCGGCGCCGGCGTGGGCCGAGGCGTGGATGCACAAGACGCCGGCCATCGCCATGCGCCAGTTGGCGCGCCGCAACGTGGCCGGCGTGGCCGTGCGCGGCGTTGCCGAAGCGGAAGTGTTCGCCGCCGCCGGCTGCATGGACATCCGCATTCTGCGCCCGCTCGTGACCGCCGCCGCCCAGCGTCGCGCCGCCGCGCTGGCGCGTTCTGTGCGCATCGTCCTCGAAGACGACGGGCTGCCGCTGTGGGGCGTGGACGTTCTCGACGGCGCGGTGTCGGTATCGGCGCGGGTGTCGAGCGTGCCGACGCCCGGCCGCGTCATCCACGACTGCGGGCAGAAGGCCATTGGCCGAGATTTCGGCGATCCGCGCACCATGGACGGCAAGGGCCGGGCCCTCGCCAGCAGCGCCGAGCACGGCGTGCTGCTCGCCGCGCCGGAGCAGCGCTTCGCCATCGGCGACTGGCTGCGCTTGACGCCGGCGGACGTGGCCACGGCATTCGCCCTGCACGACTTCGTCTTCGCCGTCCGCGACGGGCGCTTGGAGGCGGTGTGGCCGATTGCGGCGCGGGGCGCGTTCCAGTGATCGTCCAGCCCATGACCGGCGCCGCGCTCGACGACGTGGAGACGCCGGCGCTGGTGGTCGATCTCGATGCGCTGGAACACAACATCGGCGTGATCGCCGCGCACTACCGCGACAAGACCATCCGCCTGCGCCCCCACGGCAAGAACCACAAGTCGCCGCAGATCCTCGCCATGCAGGTGGCCGCCGGCGGCACCGTGGGGGGCGTCTGCGCCGCCAAGGTCTCCGAAGCGGAGGTCTTCGCCAACGCCGGCGCCGGCAACGTGCTGCTGGCCAATCAGGTCGTGGACGCGGCGAAGCTCAAGCGCCTCGCGGCATTGGCGAAGCGCATCGACGTGACCGTGGCCGTGGACGCGCCGGAGCAGGTCGAGCGACTGGCGCGCGCCGCGAACTTCGTTGGCGCGACGCTGGGCGTGGTGGTGGAAGTGGACACGATGATGGGGCGCGGCGGCGCGCGCACGGTGCCGGGCGCGGTGGCGCTGGCGCAACGTGTCGCCGCGACGCCCGGGTTGCGGTTTCGCGGCGTGGCGAGCCACCAGGTGCCGAGCGCGCCTTCGCCGAGCCGCCGCCGGCGCTTCGAGGAAGGCCGCTCCTGCATGGCCAAGGTGGTGGCGGCGAAGGAGGCCATCGAAGCGGCCGGCATCGACGTCGAGATCGTCTCCACCGGCGAGACCTGGACCTACGACGTGGCGGCCACCATGCCGGAAGTCACCGAGATCGAGGGCGGCACCTACATCGTCATGGAAGTGCCCTACGCCTACATGGCCGAGTTTCGCTTCGCGGCGAGGGTGATGGGGCGTGTCGTGGCGCGCCCGGATGCCCGAACGGCAATCGGCGACGTGCCCATCGACGCCATCGGCGCGCCGAACGGCCTGCCGACGCTGGAAGGCGTCCCGAACGCCGAGGTCGCCACCATCGACCACCACGGCGCAACGCTGACGGCGACGAACGCCATGCCGCTCGGCATCGGCGACCGCTTCTTTCTGCTGACGCACCAGCAGGACGTGACGATGAACCGCTGGGAACGCTACCTGGGCGTTCGCAACGGCGTCGTCGAGCAGATCATCGACGCGCCGGCGCGAGGCTGCGTCCACTAGGCGGACGTGGCGGGCTTCGTCGGCGAGGATTGCGCCGCGTGGCGGTCGAAGACGCGCCTAGATCGCCAGCAGGTCCTCTTCCTTCTTCGCCAAGGCGGCGTCGGCGCGCTTCACGCGCTCGTCCGTGAGCCGTTGCACGTCCTCTTCGGCGCGGCGGCCGTCGTCTTCGGTGGCCTCCTTTTCGCGCACCAGCTCGCGCAGGTCGGCGATGGCGTCGCGGCGGATGTTGCGGATGGCCACGCGGGCGCCTTCCGTCTCGTTGCGCGCCTGGCGGATCAGGTCGCGGCGATTCTCTTCGGTGAGTGGCGGCAGCGGCAGGCGCACCACGTCGCCGCTGGCGGCCGGCGTGAGGCCCAGATCGCTCTTCAGAATGGCTTTCTCGATGCTCGGCAGGAGGCGCTTTTCCCAAGGCGAGACGACCAGGCAGCGCGCGTCCTCCACGGTGATGCTGGCCACTTGGCGCAGCGGCGTGGGGCTGCCGTAGTAGTCCACTTCCACGCCGTCGAGGAGCGCCGGATTGGCGCGTCCGGTGCGGATTCTGGAGAACGCGGTCGCCAGCGAGCGCAAGGACTTCTCCATGCGTTCGGCGGCGTCTTCTTTGATTTCGTCGATCACTTGGCGCTGTCCGCTGCGATTCGCGTGCCCACCTTGGCACCGGCGGCCGCTTTCGTCAACGCGCCCGGCGCGTTGATGTCGCAGACCAGCATCGGCAGGCCGTATTCCTGGGCCAACGCCATCGCCGTGAGGTCCAGCACGCCCAGGCGCTTCTCCATCGCCTCCGCATAGGTGAGCGCGTCGAAGCGCGCGGCATCGGGATGGATTGTGGGGTCGGCGGCGTACACGCCGTCCACCTTGGTCGCCTTCACGACCAGGCTGGCGCCCAGCTCGATGGCGCGGAGGATCGCCGCGGTGTCGGTGGTGAAGAGCGGATTGCCGGTGCCGCCGGCCAAGAGCGCCACCGCGCCGGACCGCAACAGCGCATCGGCGCGCTGCACCGAATAGCCCTCCACCACGGTGGCGACGGCGTGCGACGAAAGCGCCTCCGCCGGCGCGCCGAGACCCCGCAGTACGTCGCGGAACGCCAGGGCGTTGATGATGGTCGCCAGCATGCCCATGTGGTCGGCCGTGGTGCGCGCGATGCCGTCGCCGGCGAGCGTCGCGCCGCGCAGCAGATTGCCGCCGCCGATCACCAGCGCGATCTCGCACTTCTTCGCAGCCGCGGCCACGTCCGCGGCGAGGCGCACCAGCACGGCGGCGTCCAAGGCCGTGCCCGGCGCGCCGCCGAGCGCTTCCCCAGAGAGCTTGACGACGATGCGCCGCGGCGCTGTTCGGCACTCCTGCATGGGAACGTAAGCCCGGCAGCCAAGGGATCAAGCGCTTGCGCGTTCGCACAGGCGCATCTGCTTGCGATAATGGCGAGGCGTCCCTGCGGCGTGCGCTAGCACGTGCGCCCGGCACGGACGCAAGCGTCGGCCTGCCGCCTCGGCACAAGCGCAAGGAGAGCCTACATCTTGAGCGCGGACACGGACAAGGAGCTTGTGCGGCGCGTGCAGCAGGGCGAGCGGGCCGCCTTCGATCTGCTCTACCGGCGCTACCAGCACAAGATCCAAGGCCTGGTGGCCCGCTACCTGCGGCAGCCGGCCGACATCGACGACGTGGTGCAGGAGGCGTTCATCAAGGCCTACCGGGCGCTGCCGCGCTTTCGCGGCCACAGCGCCTTCTACACGTGGCTCTACCGCATCGCCGTCAACACGGCGAAGAACCACTTGGCGGCGACCGCGCGCCGGCCCCAGGGCGTTGAACTCGACGGCGACGGCGCCATTCCGGGAGAAGCGCCGGAAGCGCTGCGCGACACCGCCGGGCCGGAAGGGGCCATGCGCCAGTCCGAACTGCAGGCGGCGGTGGTGGCGGCCATCGACGCCCTGCCCGAGGAGCTGCGATTGGCGCTAACTCTTCGCGAGTTCGATGGTCTAAGCTACGCCCAAATCGCGGAAATCATGAGCTGCCCGGTGGGCACGGTGCGCTCGCGCATCTTCCGGGCCAGGGAGTCGGTCGACCGGCGCATCCGTCCGCTGACGGATCGGCCGAGCACGGTTGGAACGGAGAATCCACGATGACGGACCCGAAAGCGGCGGCGCAGCTCGCCAGCGAAACGCCCTTGGGCGCGGACGAAACGCTGCACGAATCCCTATCCGCGGCGGCGGACGACGAGGCCGAGGAATTGGAACTGCGCCGCGTTCTCAACGCCATGCGGAGCGATTCCGAACTGCGCGCCAAGTGGCGGCGCGCGCACCTCGTGCGCGGCGTGATCCGCGGCGAGTCGGCACGACTGCCACGCGACGAGCGCCTGCCGTGGCAGGACGAAGCGGAGCAGGACGGAGCCCAAGTGGACGTGCCGCCTCCGCCGTTGAACCTGCGCCGCCACGGCGCGCGCTGGCTCGGCGCGCTGGCCGGCACCGGCATCGCCGCCGGCGTCGCGCTCGGCGTCGTGGCGCTGTTCGGCGAGGGTGGGCTCGGCGCACTCGGCTTGGGCGGCGGCACGGGCGACGAAGTGGCAGCCGAGGTACCGCCGGTCAATGCCGTGGCAAGCCGCGCCACGGTGCCGAGCGGTTTCGCGCCGCTGCCCTCGGAGACCGATCTGCGCCGCGCCAACGCCTACCTGCTGCAACACGCCCAGCACGCCGTCGTCGCTTCGCCGCCGGCCTCCATGCCGTTCGCCAAGGTGCTGGCCAGCCACGATGGACGCCGCCCGGTGCCGACGCCCGTTCGCTACCAGCGGGAGCAGCCGCGACGGTGATCGGCCCGATGTTCGCCCGGCGCGCGCGCCGAACGCTGACGGCAGCGATTGTCGCCGCGGCGCCGTGCCTTGCTGCGAGCGCGGCCGAATCGGCGCGAGAAACGCCGGCGCACTGGCTGGACGCGATGGACGTCGCCTTCCGCGACCTCGACTACGACGGCGTGTTCAGCTACTACACGGCCAATCGCGCCCAGCAGACGGACGTGGCGAACGCCCAGCGCAAGGCCCCCGCGGAGGGGGGAGAACGCGCCCTCGGCTTCGGCGGCTTTGGCGTCGGCAGCCGCACTGCTGCTCGCCTGGCGACCTTCCGCGTCGTCCACAAGGTGGTGGACGGCGTCGAACGCGAGCGCGTCGTCCACTTGGACGGCCCGCCGCGGGAGATCCTGCGCACCGGCCACGACGTGACCTGCGTGCTGCAGCCTGGCGACTCGCTGCTCTCGCTGGAGGCCGCGGCATCCGCCCCCTACGCCCGCGTCTTCGCCCGTCGCTTCGAGAACATGAGCGACAACTACCATGTGGCCGTGGACGGTCGAGGCCGCGTGGCGGCGCGGCCGGCGGTGCTGCTGAACGTGGCGCCGAGGGACCACGACCGCTTCGGCTACCGCCTGTGGCTGGACGAAGCCACCGGCCTGCTGCTGCGTTCCGAGCTGCATGACGCGGACGGCGCCAATCTGGAGATCCTCCAGTTCACCTCGCTGCGCGTCGGCGACGACGTGGCCGAGGCGGACTTGGAACCGGCCTTGGCCGGCGGCGTGATGCGCCGCCTCTCGCGGCCGGCGCAAGCGGCCGACGTCGGCGATCGCCCGCGACCGGACTGGCTGGTGCGGTGGGTGCCAAGCGGATTCCGCATGACCGGCGCCCACGCCCGCCGGCGCGCCGAGCAGGGCGTCGGGACGCTGTCCACCCTCGTCTTCAGCGACGGCTTGGCGGCGTTCTCGGTATTCATCGAGGCCATGCCCCAGGGCGGCGCCGGCAGCGTCGTGTCGCGGCGGGGCGCCACGGTGGTGTTGACGCACCCGGCGGCCGGCGGCGCTGGCGAACATCTGGTCACCGTCGTCGGAGAAGTGCCGGTCGCCACGGCGCGACGCATCGCCGCCGGCGTGGCGCAAGGGCGATGAACGACGCGCAGCTCCTCTGCCGCGGCACGGTCCGGCGGCGCGACGGCGTGGCGGCGGTCGCTTTCGAGCCCATGCGCTGCGCCGGCTGCGAAGGGCGCTGCGGCATCCGCCTCGGCAAGGCGCGGCTGCCCCTCGATGCGCACGAACTGGCGGACGGCACGCCGGTGGAGGTCGTTGCGAACGCGCGCACCTTCGGCGCGCGAGCCTTGCTGGTCTTCGGCGCACCGGTGGCGATGGCGGTCGGCGCCGCGCTGTTGGCGGAGCAGATGGCATGGGGCCGGGCGTGGCTGGCGCCGGCGGCATTGCTGGCGAGCGCCCTGGCGGCGCTAGGCGCGCGCTTCGCCCGCGCCGGCAGGTCGGCCTCGGGCGTCGAGGTCGAGCGCGGTATCGCCGGCGCGGTACGCATTCGATTGCGCTGACTTGGGCGAAAGCGCGAGCGTCTTGCCGCCTGCCAGCGCTTCGATGAAGGACGATGCCATGTCGGCGACGCCGGGCGAAGCGCCGCCAAGCGAAGCGCTGGCACCCCAGCGCAGCATCGACCACATCCGCAACTTCTCGATCATCGCCCACATCGACCACGGCAAATCGACGCTCTCGGACCGCTTCATTCAGCTGTGCGGCGGCTTGAGCGAACGCGAGATGAGCGAGCAGGTCCTCGACTCGATGGATCTGGAACGCGAGCGCGGCATCACCATCAAGGCGCAGTGCGTCACCTTGGACTACGCGGCGGAGGACGGGCGCAGCTACCGGCTCAACTTCATCGACACCCCCGGCCACGTCGATTTCAGCTACGAAGTGTCGCGTTCGCTGGCCGCCTGCGAAGGCGCCCTCCTAGTGGTGGACGCGGCGCAAGGCGTGGAGGCGCAGTCGGTCGCCAACTGCTACACGGCCATCGAACAGGGCCTCGAAGTGCTTCCGGTGCTGAACAAGATCGACCTGCCCCAGGCGGACCCGCGCCGCGTGGCGGCGGAGATCGAGGAGCTCATCGGCATTCCCGCAAGCGAGAGCGAAGACCAAGCGCTTGCGGTGAGCGCCAAGACCGGGCTCGGCGTGGCGCGCCTGCTGGAGAGCCTCGTCGCCGAAATACCGGCGCCGCGCGGCGACCCGGATGCGCCCTTCAAGGCGCTGATCGTCGATTCCTGGTTCGACAACTACCTTGGCATCGTGTCCTTGGTGCGCGTCTTCGACGGGCGGCTCGAAGCCGGCGACAGAATCGTCGCCAAGAGCGTCGGCCGGCCGCACACCGTGGACGACGTGGGCGTGTTCACGCCCAAGCGCCGATCGTGCGCGGCGCTGAACTGCGGCGAAGTCGGCTATGTAGTGGCCGGCATCAAGGACGTGCGCGGCGCGCCGGTGGGCGACACCTTGGCGGCGGCGACGGCTGCCGAGATCGCCGCCGTGCCCGGCTTCAAGACCGTCAAGCCGCAGGTCTACGCCGGCATGTTTCCGGTCAACTCGGAGGACTTCGAGAGTTTCCGCGACGCCCTGGCGAAGCTGGCGCTCAACGACGCCTCGCTGTTCTACGAACCGGAGACCTCGGACGCCCTGGGCTTCGGCTTCCGCTGTGGATTCCTAGGCATGCTGCACATGGAGATCGTGCAGGAACGGCTGGAGCGCGAATACCGCCTTGACCTCATCACCTCGGCGCCCACGGTGGTCTACGAAGTGGCGCTGCGCAACGGGCAGACGCGGCGCATCGCCAATCCGTCGCAACTGCCCCTGTCCACGGCCATCGCCGAAATGCGCGAACCGCTGGCCGACGTCAACGTGCTGGTGCCCCAGGACTACGTCGGCAACGTCATCGGCCTGTGCGAGCAGCGCCGGGGCGCGCAGAAGGGCATGCGGTTCAGCGCCGGGCAGGTCTCCATCGACTACGAGATTCCGCTCGCCGAGGTGGTGCTCGACTTCTTCGACCGCCTGAAGTCGGCCAGCCGCGGCTTCGCCTCCCTGGACTATTCCTTCTCGCGCTTCCAGGCGGCGCCGCTGGTGCGCCTGGACGTGCTGGTGAACGGCGAACGGGTGGACGCGCTGGCGGTGATCGTCCACAAGGAGCAGGCTGACGCCCGCGGCCGGCAGCTGGTGAAGGCGATGCGCGAGGTGATTCCGCGGCAGATGTTCGACGTCGCCCTGCAGGCCGCCGTCGGCGGCCAGATCGTCGCCCGGCAGACGGTGAAGGCGCTGCGCAAGAACGTCACCGCGAAGTGCTACGGCGGCGACGTGACGCGCAAGAAGAAGCTCCTCGAAAAGCAGAAGGAAGGCAAGAAGCGGATGAAGCAGCTGGGCCGCGTGGAGATTCCGCAGGATGCATTCCTCGCGGCGCTGCGCACCGAACGCTGACCGTCGCCGGCGCGAGGCATGACCGCATGACCCGACAAGCGTGCAAGCCGATGCCGGGGCGGGCCTTGGGGCAGCTGGGCCAGCTTGAAAAGAAGCTCGGCCATCGCTTCGCCAACCGCAACCTGCTGAAGCGGGCGCTCACCCACAAGAGCGCCGGCGCCGACAACTTCGAGCGCTTCGAGTTCCTCGGCGACGCAGTGCTCGGCTTCGTCGTCGCGCAGATGCTGTTCGAGGCACACCCCGACGCCAGTCAGCACGAGCTGACGCTGATGCGCGCCAACCTCGTCAACGCCACGGCGCTGGCGGAAGCGGCGCGCCGACTCGAGCTCGGGCGCTTCCTGAATCTCGGCGAAGGCGAACGCAAGTCCGGCGGCGCAAGGCGCGTCTCGACACTCGCGGATGCCCTGGAGGCGGTGCTCGGCGCCATCGTCTGCGACGGCGGCAGCGATGCCGCGGCGCAAGCGGTTCGGCGGCTCTTCGCAGAGCGCGTTGCGGCGCCGGAAGGCATCGCGGCGAAGGACGCCAAGACGCGCTTGCAGGAGCTTCTGCAAGGGCGCCGCCAGCCCCTGCCGGAATACCGCGCCGAGCAAGGGGGGGCTGAACACGCGCCGGTCTTCGCGGCGACTTGCCGTGTCGGCGATCTCTCCTGCCGCGGCCAAGGCAGCAGCCGTCGCGAAGCCGAGAAGGCCGCCGCCACAGCGATGCTGCGGGCGCTGGCGGAAACGCCAAGCGAGACCAGCGCACCAGGCGGTCGCGGCGCATGACCCAGCCGACCGACCAACGCTGCGGCTACGTCGCCTTGGCTGGCCGCCCCAACGTCGGCAAGTCGACGCTCATGAACCATCTGCTTGGGCGCAAGCTCGGCATCACCTCGCGCAAGCCGCAGACGACGCGCCAGACGATGCTCGGCATCCTCAACCGCGGCAACGCGCAGCTGGTCTTCGTGGACACGCCCGGCATTCACAAGTCGCGCAAGGTCGCGCTCAACCGCTACATGGCGGAGCAGACCACGGGCGCCCTCGCCGGCGTCGACCTCGCGCTCATGCTGGTGGAAGCGCAGGGCTGGCAGGCGGGCGACGACATCGTGCTGCGGCGCATCGCCGACGCCGAATCGCCGTGCATCTGCGTCGTCAACAAGGTGGATCGACTGGCGCAGAAGGAACGGCTGCTGCCGCTGATCGACGAGATCAGGCGCAAGCACGAGTTCCTGGAAATCGTGCCGGCGTCGGCGCTGCGCAACGTCGGCCTCGACACGCTGGCGGACGCCGTGGCGGCGCGGCTGCCGCGGCGGGCGCATCTGTTCGCGCAGGATCAGCTCACCGACCGGCCGCTGAACTTCCTGCTGGCGGAGATCGTCCGCGAGAAGACGGTGCGGCGCCTCGGCGCGGAACTGCCGCATCAGACCGCGGTGGTGGTGGAGCGCGTGTCGCGCCAAGAGGCGGCGACCGAAATCCATGCAGTAATATACGTTGAGCGCGAAACCCAGAAGCGCATTGCCATCGGCAAGAGGGGCGCGATGCTCGGATCCATCCGCGAGGACGCAAGCCGCGACATGGAAGCGCTGCTCGACGGCAAGGCGGATCTGCATCTCTGGGTGAAGGTGGCGCCGCGCTGGAGCGACAGCGCCAGATCGCTGCAACGCCTCGGCTACGTCTGATGCTCCCCGCCGCCGAGCGCCAACCGGCGCATGTGCTGCACCGGCGCCCGTTCCGCGAGACGAGCGTCATCGTCGAGCTGCTCACCCGGGATCATGGCCTGGTCGGCGGCGTCGTGCGCGGGGCGCGCGGCGCCGGGCGGCGCGCGCGGCCAATCGAACCGTTCTCGGAAGTCGTCGTCGCCTGGCGCGGGCGCGGCGAACTGGTCAACGTCCTGCGCCACGAATCCGTCGCCGTGCGCCGCCTCTCCGGCGAGCGCTTGTTCGCCGGCCTCTACGTCAACGAACTGCTCGTGAAGATGCTCGGCCGCGGCGACCCCGTGGGCCGCCTCTTCCATCGCTACGCAGACACGTTGTCGGCGCTTGTGGACGGCGACGACATGGCGCGCGTGCTGCGCTCCTTCGAGCGCGCCCTGCTGGACGAACTCGGCTACGGCCTGGCATTCGACATCGACGTGCGCAACGGCCGGCCCATCGACCGTGGCCGGCGCTACGACGTGGTGGTCGGCGAAGGGTTTCGGGAATGCGCGCGCAACGGCGGCGAGGTCGGCGACAGGCGCGACGAGCCGCTCACGCTGAGCGGCAGCGAGATCGCCGCCATCGACGTGGGCGACTACAGCGACCGGCGCATTCGCCGCGCCGCGAAGCATGTTTTCAGAAGCGCCCTGGAGCTGCGCCTTGGCGGTCGCAGCCTGGCCACCCGGCGCCTGTTCGGGGCGCGCAGCGCCGGCATCGCTGAAAGCGCCGGGAGCTGAAGATGGCGGATGTCGGCGCCGAGCTGCCGCGGCTGGCGAATGGCGCGCCGGACGTCGACCTGTGGCTCGACGGCGCCTGCGGCGTCGGCACCGAGAGCCGCAAGACGGCGCGGTTGGTTCTGGATCTGATTCCCCAAGGCGAGGCGCGCGCACTCGGCCTGGAACTGTTCGAGCTGCTCTGGCAATTGAAGATGGACGTCGTCACGGTGACGGCCGGGCTATGCCTGTTCGCGGCTCAGCGCGGCGAATTGGACGTCGATGCGTTGCCCACCGACGTTTCCAAACTCGTCTCCGCCGCGCTGCGCCTGGCGGCGGTCGATGTTCTCGCGTTCGACGATTCGGCGGTGCTGGCGAGCGAGTCGAAGAGCCAGGCCGAGAACGTGCGGCATTTGCTCATCGCCCTGATCGACGATCCGCGCGTGGCCGTCGCCAAGCTGGCCGAGCGCGTAGTCGCCCTGCGCCATGCCGCCAACGGCGACCGGGCGGCGCACCATGTGGCGGCGCGGGAGGCGATGCAGTTCTTTGCGCCGCTCGCCGGCCGGCTGGGCATCTGGCAGCTCAAGTGGTCACTCGAGGACTTGGCGTTCCACCAGTTGTATCCGCAGGACTACAAGAAAATCGTCGCCAATCTCGACAGCCGCCGCGACGCCCGCGAACGGCAGGTGGAAGCCATTCGCCAGGACTTGGAGTTTCGACTTTCCGCCGCTGGCATCGACGGCGAAGTCCAAGGCCGCGCCAAGCACATCTACAGCATCTGGAAGAAGATGAGCCACAAGGCCATCGAGTTTTCCCAAGTCCACGACGTTCAGGCGGCGCGCGTGCTGGTGGAGAGCGTCAACGACTGCTATCGCGTGCTCGGACTCGTCCACACCTCGTGGCCGCCCATCGCGAGCGAGTTCGACGACTACATCGCCAATCCAAAGGAAAACGGCTATCGCTCGATTCACACCGCGGTGGTCGGGCCGGCCGGCAAGGTGCTCGAAGTGCAGATCAGAACGCGGGAAATGCACGAAGAAGCGGAACTCGGCGTCTGCGCCCATTGGGCGTACAAGGAAGAACCCTCGGCTGGGCGCGAACGAACGGCGCGCGAGGACTCCCTGCGTTCGCAGAAGATGGATTGGCTGCGCAGCGTTCTCGAATGGTACGACCAGCGTCTCGGCGCCCCTGGCGGCGCCTACTCCGCCGTCGCCACGGCGGAGAACGTCTTCGCAAGCGAACAGCGCATCTACGTCACCACGCCCCAAGGCCACGTTCTCGATTTGGCCGCCAACGCCACGCCGGTGGATTTCGCCTACCGCGTTCATACCGAAATCGGCCATCGCTGCCGTGGCGCGCGCGTCGACGGTCGGCCGGTGTCTCTCAATCGGCGCCTCGCCACCGGCGAGTGCGTGGAGATCGAGACCACCGAAGCCGCCGAACCGCTGCGCGAGTGGCTGAATCCCGAACTCGGCTATGTCAACACGTCGCGGGCGCGATCCAAAGTGCAGTCCTGGTTTCGCGCCCAGCTGGCGGAATCCAATATTCGCGCTGGCCGAACGCTGCTCGAGGAATCGCTGGCCCGCCTCGACTTGCCATTGCCCCAGGCAAACGGCGACGCTAGCTCGGCAGGACGCTTCGAGACGATGGCCAAGCGCGCCGGCTATGCGAGCGAAGACGACATGTTCCTGGCCGTCGGCGTGGGCGATGCGCTGGTCATCGATCTCGTCAAGGCGCGGGCGGAAGACTTGGGAGACGTGCTCCCCGAAGCGCCGGAGGAAGGCCCTGGCGCGATCGAACGTCTCACGGTGCAGGGCCGCGACCGCGACGGCCTGCTGCGCGACGTGATGTCGGCCATCGCCGCGGCGTCGATTCCCGTGGTTGCCGCCCAGGCCCGCGCCGACGTGCCCGGCGAAAGCGCGACGATCACCATCGACATGCATGTCGCCGACGGCGCGGAGGACCGGCAACGATTGGCGCGAGCGCTGGCGGACATCCGCGAAGTCGACGGCGTCGCCGTCGTCTCGCCCGCCACTGGCCAAGTCGCCTAGTCGCTTCTCGCCGAAGCCGGCAGGTTTGTTTTAGTCGCATCGAAAGCAGAGGAACATCGAGTGAAGCTGATCCTGTTGGGGCCGCCCGGCGCCGGAAAGGGAACGCAGGCGGCGTTCATATGCGGCCGCTACGACATTCCGCAGATTTCCACCGGCGACATGCTGCGGGCAGTCATCGCGCAAGCGGAAGCCGGCGCGTCCAGCGCACTTGCGAAGAGGGTGCGCGAGACCATCGCCGCCGGCGCCTTGGTGGACGACGACACCGTCGTCGGCCTCGTCAAGCAACGCATCGAAGAACCGGATTGCCGCCGCGGCTACCTGTTTGACGGCTTTCCGCGCACGATTCCGCAAGCGCAGGCGATGCGCGACGCCGGCATCGACGTCGACCGCGTGGTGGAAATCCGCGTCGCCGACGACTTGCTCGTGCGGCGCATTTCCGGGCGCTGGATACACAAGGCGAGCGGGCGCACCTATCACGAAGAATACGACCCGCCCAAAGTCGCTGGATTCGACGACGACACCGGCGAACCGCTGATGCAACGTCCAGACGACCAGGAAGACACCGTGCGCGAACGCCTGCGCGTCTATGCCAGACAGACGCGCCCCCTCGTGCGCTTCTACAAGCAACTGGCCGAAACGTCGCCGCTGCGCTTCGTCGTCGTGGACGGCAGCGGCGGCATGGAAGACGTCGGAAAAGACATCGCGCAGGCACTCTAGTCGGCGTACCGAGCCTTGCAGTCGAGTTGGCTGCGCCGATCGCAAAGCGCCGTTCCTTCTTTTTGCGCAACGGCGGTTCGCATTGCCGTGAATAGGCTTGATTCAAGGTGTGGACATTTTCGCGCAGGCCGCTATGATGCGCCGTGATTTCAATGGCGAGGGGAAATCTAGTGCCAAGAAAGAAAGCGAGCGCCGAATCCGAACCGGCGGCGCCGAAGAAGCGTCGCGGACGACCGCCCAAGGTCGCGACCGCGGAAAAAGCCGCGACTGCGGGGGCAACTGCGGAAAAAGCCGCGCCGGAAACGCCGGAAGTGGACGGCCGCCGCATTCCCGTCTCGCCGGCGACGGCGCGGGCGGAACGCGCGGCGAACCGCGCCGAAGACATCGTGCGGGCCGAACGCGCTACCTTGGCCACCGCCCGCAAAGCCGCCGAGGATGCCCGCGGCAAGGCGAAGCAGAGCGGGACGAAGGGGGACGCAACCGCGGCCAAGAAGGCGCGCCTGAAAGTGGACCGTACCGTCGTTCGGCTCGCCAAGGCCCGCGACAGCGTTCGCTCCGCCAAGGCGCGGGTCGCCGAGTTGAAAGCCAACGACCGGCTCAAGGCGCGGCTGGCCCATATCGAGTACCGGCTGAACGCCCAGCGCGAGGAGTCCGCGGAGCGCATCGACAGGAAGCTCGGCAAGGCGGTCGAGGACTTCACGAAGGTGGAGCGCGCCAAGCTCGAACGCGTCGAGCGCCGCAAGGCCAAGGCGTTCGAGACGAAGATGCAGCAGCACCGGGCGAAGTTCGAGCGCGAACACAAAGAGACGCTCGCGTCGTTGCAGCCGAAGCCGAACGCCTAGCACCATCGCTCTTTCGGCGACCGGGGCGCTAGCTTGGTCGCCGAGAGGCGATGCGGACGAGTACCTTCCCTACGGCGCGGCAAGCATCGGATGCGAGGCGATGCCGGGCAGCGGGATTACCTGCGTTGCGTCTCCTGGGAGCAAGTCGCCGACGTCGCTCGCCACCACCACGAGGCAGTTCGCGTCTGCGAACGTGGCCAAGCGGTTGGAACCTTGATCGCCGGTGATATGCACGACGATCTTCCCTCCTTCCGCGCGCATGATTCCGCGCATGTACTCGCGCCGGCCCTTCGAGTGGCGTACCGCATCGAGAAGCACCGCCGGAAGCGCCAGCGGCGGGCTGGGAGATGTTCCCGAGAGTCGATCCACGGTCGGCGCGACGAACAAGAGATAGGTGACGATGGTTGAAACCGGATTGCCCGGCAAGCCGAAGAAGAGCGCCCTGCCGATGCGCCCGACGGCGAGCGGCTTGCCCGGCTTCAACGCCACGCGCCAGAAATCCAGGCTGCCGATTTCCTCCACCACCGCCTTCACGTAGTCCGCATCGCCCACCGACACGCCGCCGCTGCACGCGATCAAGTCCGCCCGGGCGGCAGCATTATGCAGCGCCTTGCGTATCTCCGCCGGATCGTCGGCGATGCATCCGAGGTCATCCACGCACACGGCTTTCTGCTGCAAGAGCGACTTGAGAGCGAGACGGTTGGAATCGTAGATCTGTCCCGGCGCAAGCCGCTCGCCGGGAGGAGCTAGTTCGTCTCCCGTGGAAAGCACCGCGACGCGAATCCTGCGCCGCACTTGCAGGCTGCGAATGCCGCAAGCCGCCATCCACGCCAAGTCGAATGCGCCGAGTCGCTTTCCCTTCTCGAACAGCGTGGCGCCTCGGCGAACGTCGTGTCCGCGATGCCGCACGTGTTGATCGGCGCGGATCGGCGCCGTCGCCTCCACTGCGTCTTGCGCAACGCGCGCATCCTGCGCAGCGCGCGCGTCCTGCACGACACGAGCATCTTCCTGCAGCAGCACGGCATCGGCGCCCGTCGGCAGCACGGCGCCGGTGAAGATCCGCACGGCCTCGCCGGCGCCGACGCTGGCGTGAAACGGATGGCCGGCCGCCGAACGACCGACGATGCGCAGCCGTTTCGCGCCCTCGCGGTCGAGGCCGGCCGAACGAACCGCATAGCCGTCCATCGCCGATGCGTCGAAGGGCGGCAGGTCGATGGGCGCGGACACGTCTTCGGCGGCGACCCGGCCGAGCGCGGCGCCGAGTTCGACTTCCTCGCATTCGGCCACCGGCTGCGCCAACGCGCCGAGCTTCTCGATCGCGAGATCGACGTCCAGTGTTTCGGTTCCCGTGCGATCGGGCATCGGCAGTTCCTGCTCGCTCAAGTATCCGCACTCTTGTGCGCGATGGTACGACGTTGACGACGTAGACGCCCTTGCGCCCGTCCTTGTCGCCCAGATGCACGGTGTCCACGCGCAGGAAGCCCGGCCGGCCGTTCGGCTCCGGCGCCTTGCGCACCCGCCGGTCCTCCACCGCGCCGCTTGAGCAGCCGGCTGGTCTGCGCCGGCGGGAATCCGCACACCTTGCCGATGTACGCCCGATGTACGCCCGCGCGCAGCCCCGGTCGGCGCGCCCGAGCAGGTGGCAGTCGAACTTCGCCGCCGTCTTCCGCGCGAAGGCGTAGCGCGCCGCCTGGTCCCCGGGTTCGTAGTCCACAGGCTTCAAACCTTCGACAAAGGCGCGAACCTGCTGCGAAGACGCCTCGCGTGTTAATCTTCCACGATGCTTGAGGTGGCGGAACACGCGGGCCGAATGCGCCGATTGCCGCCGCTGGCGGCACCGCGGAACGCCGCCAGCGGCGGCGTGTTTGTGAGCCCCCCCCCCCCCGAGAGTCGGGCGCAGTGGAGGTAGCCGCCGCTCCCTAACCTTTGGCGGCGGCGCCCGCCTTCGCTCCGCGCTTGCCGCCTTCGTTCTTGCCTTGGCCACACTGGCGTCCATGCCGGCCACGGCCCAGACCGTCACCGTCTCCGCTTCCGGCAACTGCGCCGGCACGCCGGCCAACTGCGGCACCACCGGCAACCGGAACGGCGACCGGGACACCACTTGGCCCGGCCTGCAAGTGGACGAGGGAGATGTCGTTACGTTCACCTTTACGTTGAACAATCCGCCATCTTCAGGGCTGGTTATTGTCAGGCTGAATAGGAGTGGGTCTGCGTTCAATCTTTCGGACCTGCGGAACGCAGCCGGAAACGCTTTGCTGAATTTGCCAACCACTGGGAATGCCCATGTCTTAAGCAGTGGAAGTACATCTACCACCGAAAGTTACACGATAGCTGCCGATGGCAGTACCGAAGGCGACGAGGACCTGAGTTTTGGCCTCTACTTGGGTGCTAACACTGCCGGTGCTACGCTCATCACCCCTTCTCCCGTGACCGTCACCATTCGCGGCACCGATTCCGCCCCGTCCTTCGGCAGCGGCTCCGTCACCGCCAAGACCTTCACCGCCGGCACGGCGATCACGGACTTCACGGTGCCCGCCGCCACCGGCGGCAACGGCGGCGCGATCACCTACACGGCCTCCAACCTGCCGGACGGCCTGGTGTTCGACGCCACCGGCACCGACTCGCCCGGCTGCACGGGCGCCGAGGCCCGCGAGATATGCGGCACGCCCACCACGGCCACAGCCGGCGCCCAGACCGTCACCATCGCCGCCAACGACGCGGACTCCAACATGGCCTCCGGCGACCAAGGCAGGCTGACCTTCTCCGTCACCGTAAACGCGCCGGACACCGCGCCCTCCTTCGGCAGCGGTTCCGTCTCCAACAAGACGTACATCGCCGGCCAGGCCATTACGGACTTCATCGTGCCGGCGGCCAGCGGCGGCAACGGCGCCATCACCTACGCCGCCGCCAACCTGCCGGACGGCCTCGTGTTCGACGCGACGGGCACGGACACGCCCGGCTGCACGGGCACCGAAGCCCGCGAGATCTGCGGCACCCCCACCACGGCTGGCGCGGCCCAGACCGTCACCATCACCGCCGACGACGCGGACGCCAACATGGCCTCCGGCGACCAGGGCCGGCTGACCTTCACCATCGCCGTGGACGCGGACACCGCGCCCTCCTTCGGCATGGGCTCCGTCACCAGCAGGACCTACGTCGCCAGCTCCCCCATCGACGAGTTCCAGGTTCCCGCCGCCAGCGGCGGCAACGGAACCATCGTCTACACGGCCTCCGGCCTGCCGGCCGGCCTCGTCTTCGACGCCACCGGCACGGACACGAACGGCTGTCCCGGAACCGAGGCGCGGGAGATCTGCGGCACCCCCACCACCGCCGCCTCCGCCGTCACCGTCACCATCGCCGCGCGCGACTCGGACGGCAACACGATGAACACGGACCGCGCCACGCTCACGTTCTCCGTCACCGTGGAAGCGAACGCCGTCCCCACCTTCGGCAGCGGCGCCGTCTCCGCCAAGACCTTCGTCGCCGGCCAGGCCATCGACGAGTTCACGGTGCCGGCGGCAAGCGGCGGCAACGGGACCATTACCTACGCGGCCTCGAACCTGCCCGACGGCCTGCGCTTCGACGCCACCGGCACGGACTCGCCCGGCTGCCCGGGCAGCCAGGCGCGGCGGGTGTGCGGCACCCCGACCACCGCAGCCGCGGCGGCGACGGTGACCATCACCGCCCAGGACGGCGACGCCAACATGGCCGCCGCCGACCGCGGCCTGCTGACCTTCTCCGTCACGGTGGAGACGGACGCCGCGCCGGACTTCGGCATGGGCTCCGTCACCGACGCGGTCTTCGCCGTCAACACCGCCATCGCCGAGTTCACGGTTCCCGCCGCCAGCGGCGGCAACGGAACCATCGTCTACACGGCCTCCGGCCTGCCCACGGGCCTCGTCTTCGACGCCACCGGCGCGGACACGCCCGGCTGCACAGGCACGGAGGCGCGGGAGATCTGCGGCACCCCGACCGCCATCGGCGGCCCCACGACGGTGACCATCACGGCGCGCGACTCGGACTCGAACCTGGGCGCCGGCGACCGCGCCACGCTGACGTTCACGATCACGGTGTCGTCGGACGCGCCGCCGTCCTTCGGCAGCGGCGCGGTGCCGGAGAAGGCGTTCATCCTCAACACGGCCATCGCCGACTTCACGGTTCCGGCGGCCAGCGGCGGCAACGGCGCGATCACCTACGCGGCGTCCGGCCTGCCCACCGGCCTCGTGTTCGACGCCACCGGATCGGACACGCCCGGCTGCACGGGCACCGAGGCACGCGAGATCTGCGGTACGCCCTCCGTCGCCGGCACGGGCACGGTCACCATCACGGCGGACGACGCGGACACCAACATGGCCCCGGGCGACCGCGCCACCCTGTCGTTCGCCTACAGCGTGGCGGCGGACACCGCGCCGACGTTCGGCATGGCGTCCGTCTCCGCCAAGACCTTCCCCGCCGGCGCGGCGATCACCGAGTTCGCGGTTCCCGCCGCCAGCGGCGGCAACGGCACGCTCGCCTACGCGGCCGCCAACCTGCCGAGCGGCCTCGTCTTCGACGCCACCGGCACGGACACGCCGGGCTGTCCGGGCACGGAGGCGCGGGAGGTCTGCGGAACGCCGGACGCGGCCACCTCCGGCGCGGTCACGGTCACCATCACCGCGACCGACCTCGACGCCAACACGGCCCCGACCGACCGCGCCTCGCTGACGTTCACGGTGACGGTGACCGCCGGCGCGTCCCTCGCCTCCAGCCCCTCGCCCCTCGCCGAGGCGAACCTGCACGGCGCGGAGCTCACGGTGACGCTGATCGGCGTCACCTACGCCAGCGGCGTCTCCGCGTCGAGCTTCCAGCTCGTCACGGCGCCGGCCATCCCCGGCCTCTCCATCGCCAGCGTGACGGGCGGCGCCGCGGGAACCGCCGTCGCCACCCTGACGCTGGCCACCGGCGCCGGCTACGACGTCGACGCCGCCGCCACGCTGTCGGTGACGGTGCTGGCCGCGGCCCACTCCGGCGCCGGCGACGTCGCGAGCGGTTCGCTGCCCGTGACCCCCACCGCGCCGGCCGTGGTCGTCTCCCGAACGAGCCTGTCCCTCGACGAAGACCCAGCGCGGACGACGCCAACCAGGGAACGTACACGCTGGTCCTCGACACCCGCCCCACCGGCTGCACGGGCGGCGTAGGCGTCTCCGTCGCCAGCGGCAACCCGGACGTGACCCCGGAACCGACGACGCTGACCTTCACGCCCGACGACTGGAACGCGCCCCAGACCGTGACGGTCACCGCCGGGCAGGACGACGACGCCATCGACGACCGCGCCACTCTCCGCCACGCGGTCACGACCGCCTGCGCCTCCGCCGGCTACCCGGCGACCCTTGCCATTCCGAGCGTCGAAGTAACGGTGGGCGACGACGACGCCCCGCCGCCGGCCGGGAACGTCCCGACCGAAGTGCGCGCCGAAGCCACCGCGACCGGCCTGCTGGTCACCTGGACGGCCGCCGCCGGCGCGACGTCGTACAAGGTGCAGTGGCGTCTTTCCGGGCAGGAATGGTCGTCGTCGCGGCAGGAGGAGACGACCGCGACGCGGCTCGAGCTCGACGGCCTGGCGCCGGGCGGCTACGAGGTCCGCGTGGTGGCGGTGGCCGACGGGCAGGACGGCGCCGCCTCCGCCGCAGCGGCGGGGGAAGTGTCGGAGCCCGTCAACGCCGCGCCGCGCCTGGCGGAGGAACTGCCGGACTTGCAGCTCGACGTCGGCGAGACGAGGACGGTCGACCTCGACGCGGCCTTCGAGGACCCGAACGGCGACCGCCTGCGCTACGCGGCGTCCTCGGACGGCGGCGCGGTCTCGGTGCACGCGACCGCCAGCGCAGTGCGCGTCCGCGGCGTCCGCCCGGGCGACGCGACGGTCACGGTCACCGCGACCGACCCCGAGGGCCTGGGCGCCACGGCGGCGTTCGACGTCGCGGTCGGCGCCCTGCTGTCGCTGTCCGGCGACGCCGCTGCCCCGGAGGGCGGCGCACTCGTCCTGACGGCGACGCTGGGCCGGCCGCTCGCCGAACCCCTCGCCGTCTCCTGGCGCATCGCCCCCGACGACGACCCCGCGACGGCCAACGCGGACGAGCAGGACTACCGGAGCGCCGGCGCAACGACGATCCCGGCCGGCGAGACCGCCGCGGACATCGAGATCGCCATCGTCGACGACGCCGACATCGAGCCGGCGCGGGAACGCTTCGTCGTCGAACTCGACGCCCCGCAGACCGCGAACGTTGGCCTCTCGCGCCGCGCCCGCGCGACGGCGACGATCCAGGAAGGCGTCTGCGACCGGACGCCGGCCGTGCGCGCCGAACTGGCCCGCGGCTGGCGCGACTGCCGCTGGCCAAGGCCCGCCGACCTCGCCCGCATCGCAACGCTGGACTTGAATGCCCGCAACATCGACTCCCTCCGAGAGAACGACCTGCTGGGCCTGGACGGCCTCGAACGCCTCGGCCTGCGCGGCAACGCGCTGCCCGCGCTGCCCGCCGGCCTGCTCTCGCACACGCCGCGCCTGGAACGCCTCGACCTCTCCGCCAACGCCCTCGAAGCCCTGCCGCCCGGCCTGTTCGCCGGCCTCCGGCGCCTCCGCGAAGTCTCCGTGGAGGACAACCCGGGCGCCCCGTTCGGACTGGCCGTGACGCTGGTTCGCACCGACGCCGCCCCCTGGGCGCCCGGCCCGGCCACGATCACCGCCCGCGCCGCCCTCGGCGCCCCGTTCCCGCTGGCAGCCATGCTGAGCGCCTCGCCAACGCCCGCTGCCGAGGCCGCCCTGCCTACCACCGTGGCCGTCGCCGCCGGCGAGACCACGGGCACGACGTTCGCCGCGCCCCAGCCCGCCGGATCGCCCCTGGCCCTCCGCGCCGACGCCCCGGAAACGCCGCCGGCGCAGTGCAGCGGAACGCCCTGCTTCCGCGGCTTCGAGACCACCCCAGGCTCCCCGCTGATCCTTTTCCACCGCCCGCCGCAGCCACTGGCGGCGCCCACCCCGGAACCGCTCGCCGCCGGCGACCCCCTGCGCCTCCCGCTGGCCTCGCTCGTCGCCCCCGGCGACGCCCCCGACGGCATGGCGTGGGAAGCGTCCTCGTCGGACGCCTCCATCGCGACGGTGAGCATCGTCGGCGCCGCCCTGCTGGTGCAGCCCGAGCCGGCCAGCGAAGGCACGGCCCAGATAACCCTCGTCGCCACCGACGCCCTCGGCTTCGCCACGACGGTGCGCTTCGAGGTCCAAGTCGAGTTCCATTGGCCCCACAACCCGTTCCGCGGCTGGCGCAGCACCCTCGGCAACACGACGCCGAACGCGGAAGCCGCGCCCGGCTCCGACGCGCCAGCAAGCCCCGCGCCCCCGCCGAACGGCCAATAGCCGCCCGGTGACAATCTCCGCCGCATCGCCCTCGGTGCCCCCCTTCGCATCGTCGGCGCCGTCCTCGACACGATCATCCAGTGTGGAGGACTCCGCGCCCTTCATGCTCACCTAGCGTTGGATTCCAGCCCTTCCGTTCATGCTCGTTTGGCGTTGGAAAGTGCTCCATGTTGCTTGGCGTGGCTGCGCGGGTAGCATGGCGAAGTGACCAACGTGCTCGCCATCGACACCACCACCGACTGTTGTTCGGTGGCTTTCGCGACGGAGCAGAGACGCATCGAGCAGACGCGCGTGGCACCGCGCCTGCACAACCGCCTGCTGCTGCCGATGATCGACGACGTGCTGTGCGCCGCAGCGGTTTCCAGAACGTCCTTGGATGTCGTCGCCTACAGCGCCGGTCCCGGTTCCTTCACCGGCGTGCGCATCGGCGCCGCGGCGGCCCAGGGCATCGCCTTCGCCGTCGGCGCCGAGGTGATCGCCGTGCCGAGTTCGCTGGCGCTGGCGGAAACCGCACGGCAAGCCGCCGGCTGGCGCGGCGCATTCGCGGTGCAACGCGAGGCGCGCTCCGGCTGGCGCTACGTCGCCCGCTTCCAGCTGCGCGACGACGGCGCCGTCCGCCTGGCGCCGGACCGCCTCGAAGCCGCGACGACGGCGAACGCCAAGACCATCGACGGCGCCAGCTTCCAAGCCAGCGCCGGAACCGTCGCCGTCCTGGCCCTCGGGCGCTTGGAGGAGGCCGTCGAACCGGCGCTGGCGCAGCCGCTCTACGTCGAAGGCGACAGCCCTTGGAAGCCGCGTGCGGACTGACGCGACGCCCCACCGCGCCCCGCCCAAGCGCCCTGCGGCCCACCAACACGCTCTGCGGCTGCCAGACATCCGCCGCCGACTGCGTAGCGGGCGGCGCTCGCACCTGGCCCGTGCCTGCAGCGCCGCGCCCGGCTTGCGCGTTCACGATGCCCTGGCCGGCTGGGGCACGGACGGCCTGGTGCTGGCCGCCCTTGGCTGCGTCGTCCACATGAGCGAGCGCGACGCCGCCGTCTTCGCCGTGCTCGAAGCGCGCGTCGAACAGTCGCCCTGGAGCGACGGCGCGACCTGCGCACTCGAAGATGCGCGCCAGCGCTGGCGCGAAACCGCGGACTTCGACGTCGTCTACTTGGACCCGATGTTCGGCGCACATCCAAAGGGCGCACGCTCGGCGCAGCACATGCAGCGCCTGGCGGCGCTGGCGCATCCAGTGGACGACGGCGACATCGCGGAGCTGGTCGCGCTCGCCAAGGGTGCGGCGACTTCGCGGGTCGTGGTCAAGCGGCGCGGCGACGCCGCAGCGGTCGCCGAGCCGGACTGGACGATTCGCGGGCGCAGCGTGCGCTTCGACGTCTACCGGCCGTGACCCATCGTCTCCAATGCCTGGCGCAGCTCCAGGGCGATGGTGCTCTTCGCCGGCCGCAGGATGGCGTTGATGCGCCCGTCGAAGTTCAGCTTGCCGTCCTCGCCTTCGAGGATCGCGCCTTGCTCGATCAGCCCGGCGACGAAGCCCTCGAACAGCCGCCCGTCGGCGAACTCCGGCGCATTGATGCCGTACAGGGTGGAAATCCGCGCTGCCGTGGCGCGGCACTCCAGCAGCAACTCGCGGCGATCCAGAACGCCGCTGCCGGCGCGCTGCAGCAAGGACAAGCCGATGTAGAAGCGCTCGAGCACCTCCATCACGGTGTTCGCCAGCAACCGCAGGCGCAAGCGCAAGGCCGGATCGGTCGGCGCGACGAGGCCGTCGCCGCGCAGCGCGACCACTTGGGCGTCCTGCAAGTGCGCGAGCCAGCGCTCCGCCGAGTCCTCGGGGCTGGCCTTGAGTTCGTTTCTCACATGCGGAAAGACGAGATCGAAGAGGCGCTTCACCGCCGCCGGCGCGATGCCGCGGCGGCGGTTCACGATCAGGCAGGCGATGAGCGCCGGCGCCGCCAGAACGTGCAGCACGTTGTTCCGATACCAAGTCGTCAACACCGCCGTGAAGGCGTCGTGGAGCAGAATGTCGGAACGCTGCGCTCGCTGTTCGCCGCCGTCGGCTGAAGCCGGAGCGCCCGTCGCGCGTTCCCGCTTCAGCAGACCGAGGCGTTCGGCGCGCTCGACGATCTGCGCCGCCGGCGCGTCGGCGACGGCGAAGCGATGGTGCGCCGCATCCCGGCGCAGCAGCTCCCGGTACAGGTCGATCTGCGCCACCAGAGCGCCTTCCTCGATGGCGTGGCGCGGCATGGAGAGCGTCGCCAAGGCGATCAGGTTCATGCCGTTGACGGCCGCGCAGGCGTTGACGCCGCGCAGGATGCGCGCGCCGAGTTCCTTCACCGGCGAGGCGGCTTCGTCGCAATCGCGCAGGAAGTCGTCGAGCACGAGCGGGGCACCGAAGGACACTTGCGCGGCGCCGAAGGACTGCCGCACCAGCTTGAGGCTGCGCAGGATGTCGCCGATGGATTCGTTCTTCTTGTCCGCGCCGCGCATTTCGTCGACGTAGCCGCTCGCTTCGACGAGCTTTTCGTAGCCGAAGTAGACGGGAATGAACGCGACCGGGCGCGGCAGCCCGCGACGATGGGCGTCCAACGTCATCTGCAGCAGTCCGGTGCGCGCCGGCAGCAGCCGCCCGGTGCGCGAACGGCCGCCTTCCACGAAGTACTCCACCGAGTGCCCGCGCCGGAAGACCTGGTAGAGGTACTCGGTGAACACGGCGGCGTAGACGCGGTCGCTGCGAAAGCGCCGGCGCATGAAGAACGCCCCGCCGCCACGCAGCAGCCCGCCCACCAGCGGCATGTCCAGATTGTCGCCGGCGGCGATGTGCGGAAGCATCAGTCCCTGCTGGTAGAGCACATAGGAGAGCAGCAGATAGTCGATGTGCGAGCGATGGCAGGGCACGTAGACCAGCGTGTGCGTCTGCGCGATCGGCGCGACGATCTCCATGCCGTGGATGTCGATGCCTTCGTAGACCCGACTCCAGAACCACGCGAGCACACGGTCGAGAAAGCGCACCGTGGGATAGGACATGTCGGCGGCAATCGCGAAGGCCGCCTTGCGGGCGCGCTTCTCGGCGGCCTGGCGACTCTTTCCGCTGCTGCCGTTGCCGCCGTTGCCGTCGTTGCCGCTCTCCGCGGCAATCGCGGCCGCCACCTGGGCACTGTTCAGAATCTGCCGCACCAGCGTGCGGCGGTGCGACAGGTCGGGGCCGAGCGCGGCGACCTTCTGATTGCGGAACTTTGCGCGCAGCAGACGCGCCGTGCGGCGGCTGGCGCGGTCTTGCAGGAGCGCGCCGTCGTCGCCATCGTCGGCGGCCGGGGTCTCGCCGCGCGGCGGCCGGGGCGCGGCCTTCGCCATCTCGTCCCAGGCCAGCGGTTCGCCAATCTGCACGAGAATGTCGCGCCGGGTGAAGACGAAGATCACGAGGCGGCGCAGGCGCGACGACATCGCCCAGCCCTCGGAGAGCAGCGAGCGCGTCCACGAGCGGTCCTTGTTGGCGGCGCGTCCCCAGAAGATGGAGACGGGAACCAGCCACAGCCGCGGCGCACCCTGCCCGCCGCAAGACGGTTCCCCAGATGTCGCGCTTGCCGCGAGTTTCTCCTCCACGCGCCGCAGCCGCGACGGCACGGTGCGCATCACGTTGCGTCGCCACAGGCCTGCCGGGGCGGCGAGAAAGAAGAAGCGCTGCGCTTCGTCCAGGCGTTCGAGGGGCGCGCGAGGACTTGCCAGCCCGTTGCGCTCCGCCACGATGTCCAGCAGCGCGAGGTCGGCCGTCGAACGATTGGGCAAGGCGTAGACGACGTCGCCCTCGGCCGCGGCTTCGCCTTTGGCAAGAGCCTCCGCGCCGTTGACCGTCGGCGCGGCCCAAGCGGCCAGCATCCGCCGCGAGAGCGCGTAGTTGATGCGCTTCAAGGCCGCGCTCGGCTCCTTGAACGACATGGCGATCCGGCTCTTTCATACGAGGGGGCTTGCCCCCTCGCACTCCCGCTGAGGCTTTTTCCATGCGAGGGGGCAAGCCCCCTCGCGCTCCCCCCGCTGAGGGCTCTTCCATGCGAGGGGCAAGCCCCTCGCGCTCCCCCGCTGAAGGCTCATGTCTCGCCGTTCTCGGCGGGCGGCTCGAATACGTCCGGCAGGTTGGGCGGCACGGTCATTTCGTCTTCGCCGCGCAAGCGGTAGATGCCCTGGTAGCGGCGCGCGGCGGTGGCGGCGGCGTCTTCGGCGGAGAGCAGAACGGAGGGGCGCAGGAACATCAGCAAGTGGCGCTTCACCTGGGTCTTGCGCTTCGAGCGGAAGGCGCGGCCCAGACCGGGGATGTCGGCGAGCAGCGGCACGCGGCGGCCGACGTTGGAATAGTCGTCCTGGATGAGGCCGCCGAGCATGATGATCTGCTGGTCGTCGACGAGGATCGTCGTCTCCAGGGACCGGTTGTTGGTCACGATGTCCGCGAAGCCGGTGTTGCCGATGCCCACGCCGCCGAGGGCGTCGGAATCCGCGACGTTGCCGACCTCCAGCTTGATGGCCATGCGCATCGACAGGTCGTCGTGGATGTGCGGCGTCACCGTCAGTTCCACGCCGACGTTCTCGCGGTTGATGGTCTGGAAGGGATTGCTCGCGCCGTCCGTGGTGGTGGTGAACGAGCCGGTGCGGAAGGGAATCTGCTGCCCGGAGACGTTGGTGGCTTCCTCGTTGTCGAGGGTGAGCACGCTGGGCGTGGAGAGCAGATTGGCGCGGGTGTCGGACGCCAGCGCGGTCACCAGGGCGCCGAAGAAGAAGCCGTCGCCCTTCACCCGCGACAGGGCGATCGTCGGCGATGCGAAGCCGGCGGCGATGGCGAGCGGGTCGATGCCCGTGGTGAGCGCCTCGGCGTCGCCGCCCACTTGCTGCAAGACGCCGCCGATGATGCCGCTCAGCGTGGTGCTGAAGGCCGGCGCGCTACCGCCGCCGCGGTCTCCGCCAGCCAGTTCGACGCCTTGGGTCCTGACTTTGGTGAGGGAAATCTCCACCACCGCGGCTTCGATGAGCACCTGCGCCCGGCGCACGTCGAGCTGGCCGACGGTGGCCAGCACCTCCTGCATGGTGCCGGGGTCGGCGCGGATGATGAGGGCGTTCAAGGATTCGTAGGCCTGGATGATCGCGGTGGGCGATTCGGGATCGCCGCCGGAGGCTTCGTTCACGAGCCGATCCAGAAGTTCCGCCACCGCCACCGCGTCCGCATGGTTCAAGTGGATCACCTGGGATGCGTTCGTGGATTCGTCCGGCACGTCCAGCTTGTCGATGAGCCGCAGCGTCTCGGCGATGACGTGCGGCTTGCCCTTGAGGATCAGCGAGTTGTCGCGTTCGTTGGCCACCATCAGCACCCGCTGCGGGCCGCTGGCGGCGTTGCCGATCCGGTCCGGCGCGATCTTCTCCAGCACCGTCGCCAGCGTGCCCACCCAGGCGTGTTCCAGTCCGCGCCGCACCACTTCGTCGGTGTCCACGACGTCCAGCTGCGCCACCAGCGCCAGAAGGCGCCGCATGTTGCCGGCCTGGTCGGCGACGATGAGCACGTTGGGGTTTTCGATGGAGGTGATGACGCCGGTCTGCGGCACGAGCGGGCGCAGCGCCTTCACCACTTCCGCGGCGGCGACGTAGGACGTGGGCACGACCCGGGTGACCAGCATGTCGGCTGGCAGTTCGCCATCGTCCGCCACCGGGCCGCTCGACTGCCGAGTCGCCCCCTGCTGCACCACGCTGACCACGCCGTCGGCCTCCACAGCGCCCAGGCCATTCACCTTGAGAACCGTCAAGAACAAGGCGTAGACGCCGTCGCTGTCGAGGGGCACGTCCGACAGCACGGTGATCTCCTGATTCTTGACGCGGGGATCCAGCACCACGGTCTTGCCGGTGATCTCCGCCACCTGGGTGATGAACTCCACCAGCGGCATGCTCTTGCCGTTGATGGTCCAGGAGCTGGCCGCCCCCCACGCATTCGTGCCGAAGACGGCAAGCGCGGCGCACAGCAGGCAGCGCAGCGCCAGTCGGCGCGCGGCCATGTGGCGCGGCTTGGGCGGCGGAGGGCTCGAGGGCGAAGCGGACAGCATGGATTTCGCGGCGTTTCAGTCGAGGGCGACGGTGACTTGGAAGCGCCGTTCGCCGCGCTGCACTTCGAGGCTGGCGCTGCCGAGCGCAAGCAGCGCGTCGAGGTCCAGCCGATCCGCCGGCGCGTTGCCGACCGCTTGGCCGTTCACCGAGAGGATGCGGTCGCCCTGCCGCAGCCCGGTGTGGCCGAGTTCGGGCCAATCGCCAAGCGCGCCGAGTTCGTAGCCTGGCGCGCCGTTGTCGGCCACCGCGACGCCGAGTTCCTCGAGGGCTCGGCGCGGGTCGTTCTCGAACCGGTCGCGGTTCTCCGCGAGCACTTGGCGCATCGAGTGGCGCGCGCTTCGCGCCTCGCTGGCGACGTTAGCGCTTGGGTCAGCCACGGCTTCGGCCGGCACTGGAGCGCTCGGCGCCGGGGCCATCGCCGGCATCGACGACGCGAACACGACCTGGGGCTTCTCGAAGCGGAGCAGTTCCCGGGTGCCGCCACGGGCAATGACGACGCGGTCCGCGAACACCTCGGCGAGCTTCGCGTTGCCGGGCAAGCCGTCGCCGACCGAGTACAGTTCCGCGGGCCGCCCCTTGCGGGCGATGACCGCGCTTGACGCCGCCGCATCGTCGGCGACGAAGACGCCCACCAGCTCCAGCGCCAGCCGCGTCTCGCGCAACGTCTCGGTGGCTTCGCGGCGGGGAAGCTCGCCCGGCGCCGCCGGCTTGCCGAAGATGTGCTGCGCCACGAGCCGTTCCATCGGCACTGGTTCGGGTGCGCTGCTGGCCGGGGACGCCGTGCTCGCGCGCACCGGCGCCACATCCGGCCCCACGACGAAGAACCACGTCGCCTGCGCCACCGTGTAGGCGATGCCCAGCACGATGGCCGCGTGGGCGGCGATGGTCAGCGGCTTCTGGACGTCCGCCACTGCACGTTCCTCTGCTCTGGCCGAACCTTCGGCAGCCGCGCCGCCCTCGGCGCGCGCCAAGGCACCCAAGGCCAAGTTGCAGGGCGTTCCACGACCGTCTCCATCGGCAGCCAACCGCACACATTCCGGAACACGCCGGAACACACGCAATGCTACTCCATTTGGCCGAATCGCCGATTGTCGGGCGGCGTGGGCGGTGCTGATAGGATGGACACCGTCGGGTGTTCCAAGTTTCATGGCGGGAAGCAGCGTGGGCACAACGCACGTCACCGCGCAAATCTCGGATCTCGCGCGCACCGGCAGTCCGTTCGAGGCCGAGTTCCTGGTGGACACCGGTTCGCTGCACTGCCTCGCCCCGGCAAGCCGGCTGCGCGAGGCCGGCATAGCGCCGGAAGGCAGGCAGGTCTGCCACTTGGCGAGCGGGGAACCCATCGAGTACGAGTACGGATTTGCTCGGGTTTCCTTTCTCGGCGACGAGACCGTCGCCCACGTCATCTTCGGGGCCGAGGACGCCGAACCGTTGCTGGGCGTGGTCGCCTTGGAGAACACGGGCTTGGTCGTGGACCCCGCGAACCGCACTTTGCGCCGCCTGCCGGCGATGCCGCTCAAATAGACGTGCCGGCGAGGATTCGTCGCGCACCCCTCGTTGCCGCGGTCAGCAGATGAACTCGCCTTCGAGAAGAACCGTTAGGCCGCGGCCGCTTGGTTCCGGCGGGGGCTCGAAGCAGCGCTCGGCCACGTCGAGGACGAAATCGTCGTCCGCGGACGTGCCGGGCCAAGGGACATCCAGCAGGGCCAGCAAGCGCTTTGCCAGCCGCGCGCGCAGCCAGCCGTCGGCTTGCAGGCGGGCTTCGGCGAGGCGTTGCGCGGCCGGCGTGGTCACCGCGAGCAGTGCTTCGTCGCCCTCCAGATGCAGCGTCGCCCGCATCGCCGGCAGGTCGATTGCGCCGCGCTGCCGACCAGCGCCGTAGACGGTTCGTCCGCCGCTCCAGCGCAGCGCGCCGCTGACCCGTAAAGAACCGCTCTCGGCGCGAAGACGCAGATTCTCCACTGCGAAGACGCCGCCGAGGTCAACGTCGTAGGCGGCGACGAAATGGTCGATGGTGGCGGACGAGACCTCGCCGGCAGCCTCCAAGCCGAATCCCGAGAAGCCACGAGCGAGGCGGCCGGCCAGACGCCGGCCGTCGTTGTCGAAGCGCCAATGCAGCGCCGCTTCGGCGGCGAACAGGGCGCGGACATCCAGCGTCCAGGCCAAGCGTCCAAGCGCCGCGCCGTCGGCGTGGACGCTGGCTTCGCCGTTCCACCACGGGCCGCGCACGTCTTCGAGCGCGGCCGTGGACGGCACCACTGCCCGCGCCGGAGCGAACGCGATGCCGAAGAGCGCGGTGGCGAAGACGCCGAGCAGGAGCCAGCGAACGAGTTTCAAGACCCGAGCAGCGCTCCGGCGACATGTTCGTAGACGCGCGCCAAGGGCGCGAGGTCGGCGATGCGAACGCGTTCGTTCACCTTGTGGATCGTCTCGTTGACGGGCCCGAACTCCACCACCTGGGCGCCGGTCGGCGCGATGAAGCGTCCATCCGACGTGCCGCCGGAGGTGGAAGTCTGAGTGGCGATCCCCGTGACCGCAGCGATGGCTTCCTGGATTGCCGTCGTGAGCGCGCCGCCGCGAGTGATGAAGGGGTTGCCCGAGAGCTTCCAGTCGATGCGGCAATCGGCGCCGGCTGTGGCGAAGGCGTTGGCCACGGCCTCGCGCAGCGCCGCTGGCTGCTGCATGGGGCTGAAGCGGAAGTTGAACTGGCAGGAGAGTTCGCCGGGCACCACGTTGCCGGCGCCGGTGCCGGCGTTGATGTTGGAGACTTGGAAGGTTGTCGGCGGAAAGTCCTCGTCGCCCTCGTCCCAGCGCCGCTGCGCGAGTTCGTGCAGTGCGCCGACGGCCTTGTGGATCGGGTTGACGGCCAGCTGCGGGTAGGCGACGTGGCCTTGCACGCCTTCGACCACCGCGCTGCCGCTCAGCGAGCCGCGCCGGCCGATGCGCACCACGTCGCCCAGCCGTTCGCTCGACGACGGCTCGCCCACGACGCAGAAGTCGATCTCCGCGCCGCGTTCCGCGAGCGTCTCCATCACCCGCACGGTGCCGTCCACGGCTTCCGCTTCTTCGTCGCTGGTGACCAGAAACGCCAGCGTGCCGCGGTGGTTCGGCTGCGCGGCGACGAAGCGTTCGGCGGCGGCCACCATCGCCGCCAGGCTCGATTTCATGTCCGCGGCGCCGCGCCCAAAGAGAAAACCGTCGCGCACAGTCGGCTCGAAGGGCGGCGAGTGCCAGGCGTCCTCCGGCCCCGGCGGCACCACGTCCGTATGCCCGGCGAAGACCAGCGTCGGTTCGCCGGCGCCGTGTGTCGCGTAGAAGTTGCTCACGTCGCCGAAGGGCATCCGTTCGACGGCGAAGCCGGCGCGCGCCAAGCGTTCGATGAGCAGCGCCTGGCAGCCTTCGTCCCGGGGCGAGACGGACGGCCGGCGCATCAGCGCTTCGGTGAGCGCCAGAACGTCCAGCTGCAATGCGTCCGACATGGCCGCCGCTCAAAGCGTCCGGGCGAAGCCGGCAAGCCGCTGCGCCGCCTCAACGCACTCGCCGAGCGGCGCCACGAGGGCGATGCGCACGCGGTCTGCGCCCGGGTTGGCGCCGTTGCAGTCGCGCCCGAGGTAGGCGCCGGGCAGGACGACGATGTGCTCGCGCTCGAACAATCGCGCCGCGAAGGTCTCGCCGTCCACCGGCGTGCGCGGCCACAGGTAGAACCCGCCCGCCGGTGCCTCGATTCCAAGGGCCGGCGCCAGAATGGGCAGCACCGCGTCGAACTTGGCGCGGTAGGCGGCGCGGTTGGCGACGACGTGGGATTCGTCGTTCCAGGCCAGCTGGCTTGCATGGGCGACATGCGCTGGCATGGCGCAGCCGTGGTAGGTGCGGTAGTGGTAGTAGCGGGCGATCAGTTCAGGGTCGCCAGCCACGAATCCGGAGCGCAGGCCAGGCAGATTGGAGCGCTTGGACAGGCTGTTGAAGACCATGCAGCGCGATTTGCCGAAGCCGGCGTTGGCCGCGGCCTGCAGCAGGCTCGGCGGCGGCGCGGCTTCGTCGCGGTAGATCTCCGAATAGCATTCGTCCGCCGCCACCACGAAATCGTGCTCGTGGGCGCGCCGCACGAGGGCCGCAAGCTGCGCTTCGCCAAGCACTTCGCCACTCGGATTGCCTGGATTGCAGACGTACACCAACTCGGCATTGCGCCACACCTCTTCCGGCACGCTCTCGAAGTCCGGCATGCGCGTCGCCTCCACATAGTGCGGCGTCGCCCCGCGCAAGAGTGCTGCGCCCTCGTATATCTGGTAGAACGGATTGGGCATCAGCACGCGGCTGCCGGGGCGGCCGCTGAGCACCGCCTGGCCGAAGGAGAAGAGCGCCTCCCGGGTGCCGTTCACCGGCAGCACCTCGGTGGCGGCGTCCACCGCGACGCCGAAGCGCCGCCCCAGCCACGCGGCGATCGCGCTGCGTAGCCCTTCGCTGCCGCGGGTTGGCGGATAGGCGGCGAGGCCGCGCCGCAGCTCGCTCGCTTCGGCAAGCGCCGCCACCACGAAATCCGGCGCGGCGTGCTTCGGCTCGCCGATGGAGAGCGACGTGCGCGCATGGCGCGGGCTCGGCGTCAAGCCGTCGAGCAGCGCGTTCAGGCGCTCGAAGGGATACGCCGGCAGGCGGTCGAGGTGCGGATTCACGATGCGCGCTCGTGGAAGTGCTGCTTTATCAAGCCGCCGACAGGGCGATCTGTTCGTCGAGCCGGCGGCGGATGGTCTCGGTGATGGTCTGCGCGTAGCCGCTGTGGGTGATGGCTCGGCCGCTGCGGTTGGTGATCTCGAAGACGTCTTCGACGCGCTCGCCAAGGGTGGTGATGCGCGCGCCGTGGACGTTGACGCGCAGTTCCACGAACAGGCTGCCGAGCGCGGCCAGCAGCCCGGGGCGGTCGGACGCCTCCACGCGCAGGGTCGAGGTGCGGGCGCCGAGGGCCGTGTCCAAACGCACGTCGGTCGGCAGCACGAAGTGCTTGAGCTGCCGCGAGACGCGCCGCGACGGGCGTCTTGCAGCGCCGCGGCCGGCGGCGATGGCCTTGGCCAAGCGGCTTGCCAGACGTTCCCCGTCCTCGCCCACGGCGAGCCGCTGGCCGTCGCCGGTGAGCACCACGTAGGCGTTGAAGCACTTGCCGAACGCGCCGGTGGAGACGAGCGCCGCGGCGACGTGCAGCTCGGCGGCGTCGAGGGCGGCCACGCTGTCCGCGAACAGATTGTCGCGGTCTTCGGCGTACAGGAACACTTCCGTGGCGCCGCCGGCGCTCGAGGAGTCATGTGCGCTGCCGTCGAGTTCGAGCAGCGTCACCAACGGGCCTTGGCGCAGGTCGTGGCCGTCGATCGCGCGCGTGATGGCCGCCACCTGGGCTGCCGAATGATGCAGGAAGAAGCCGTCGTCGGCGCCCTGCCAGATGTCCAGGGCGCGTTTCTCGCCGATGCCGCCGGCGAGTTCCAGAAGCGCCGCGTCGCGGCACGCCTGGGCCTTGGCGCCGCGTTCCGCCGGGGTGTCCAGGCCGCGCTGCAGGGCTTGGCGGGTGCCCTCGTAGAGCTGGCCCATCAAGGTCTCCCGCCAACTGTTCCACAGCGTCGGATTGGTGGCGTTGATGTCCGCGACGGTGAGGGCGCAGAGGTAGTCCAGGCGCGTTTCGTTTTCGACCAGCCGCGCGAACTCGTTGACGACGTCCGGGTCGGCGATGTCCTTGCGCTGCGCCGTGGCGGACATGGTCAAGTGTTCGCGCACCAGCCACGCCACCAGGGCGCAGTCGTCGGCGTCGAGGCCGTGGCGCTGGCAGAAGAGCGCCGCGTCTTCGGCGCCGAGATCGGAGTGGTCGCCGCCGCGCCCCTTGCCGATGTCGTGGAACAGGCCGGCGATGTAGAGCAGCTCGATCTTCGGCAGTCGGCGCACCACCCGCGCCGCCAGCGGAAAGTGCTCCTGGGCGGCGGGCTGCAGGAAGCGCCGCATCTGGCGCAGCACCATCATGGTGTGGGCATCGACCGTATAGATGTGGAAGAGGTCGTGCTGCATCTGCCCGACCACGCGCCCGAACTCCGGGATGTAGCGGCCGAGGATGCCGTAGCGGCGCATTCGCGTCAGCTGGCTCACCAGCGTGTAGGGGGCGCGCAGGAGCGCGAGGAAGCTGGCGCAGACCCGCGCGTCGCGCCGGAAGTCGTCGTCGATCAGATGCAGGTGCTCGCGCACCAGGCGGATGGTGGCGGCGCGCACGCCGGCGATGTCGCGGCGGTTGGCCATCAGCACGAACATTTCCATCAAGGCCGGCGGGTGCGCGGCGAAGACGCCGTCGCTCGCCGCCTCGATGTAGTCGTTGTGAATTCGGAAGCGCGCGTTGATCGGCTCGATGCGCGGCTTCTTCCTAGCGCCAGCGCCGAGGATCGCTTCCTCGAAGTGCTGCAGCAGGATGTCGTTCACCTCGCGCAGCAGCAGCACGTGGCGGTAGTAGTCGTGCATGAACCGCTCGACGGCCAGCTGGCCGTCGCTGTCGCGGTAGCCGAAGCGCTTCGCCAGCTCGCGCTGGTGGTCGAACAGCAGGCGGTCCTCGCGCCGCCCGGCGACGATGTGCAGGCCGAAGCGCACGCGCCACAGGAAGCGCCGGCCGTCGAGCAGCCATTGGCACTCCAGCCGCGTCAGGAAGCCGCCGTCCTCCAACTCGGCGAGCTGCCGGCCCGGCGCCTCGCCCTCGGCGCGGTCCCGCGTGCCGCCCAAGTGCCGCTGGGTGATCCACAGCACGGTCTGGATGTCGCGCAAGCCGCCCGGGGAGCTCTTGATGTTGGGTTCGAGGTCGTAGTCCACGTCGTTGAACTGCGCATGGCGCTCGTTCTGCTCCTGCCGCTTGGCGTGGAAGAAGCGGCGGCTCGGCCAGAAGGTGCGCTTGGCGAGCAGCTTGTCGAGCTTCGCCGCCAGCCGTGCCGAACCGGCCAAGCGCCGCCGTTCGAGCATCGTCGTGGCGACGCTGATGTCCTGGGCGGCCTCGCGCCGGCAGTCGGCGAGGGTGCGCACGCTGTGGCCGATGTCCAGCCGCAAGTCCCACAGCAGGCGCACGAAGGCGGCGATCTCTTCCTTCACCCCGGCCGGCTTGCGGACGAGAATCAGCAGGTCGATGTCCGAATGGGGGTGCAGTTCGCCGCGCCCGTAGCCGCCGACGGCGAACAGCGCCAGATCGGCGTCGTGGGGGAACCAGTGCTGCCAGATCTCGGCCAGGAAGGCGTCGATGAAGCGCGCGCGCTCGCCGAGCAGCCCCGTCACGTCGTCGCCGCCCCAGAAGCGCTCGGCAAGCGCCGCGTCGGCTTGGCGAATGCGCCGCCGCAGATCCTGCACGTCCAGCTTGGCGGGCGGCCCGCCTTTCACGCGAAGTCCTCCTCTTCGCGCAGCGTCAGCACTTCCACGCCGTCGGCGGTGACGAGCAGCGTGTGCTCCCACTGCGCGGACAGCTTGTGGTCCTTGGTCACCGCCGTCCACTGGTCCGGCAGCATGCGGATGTGGCGCCGGCCGGCGTTGATCATCGGTTCCACGGTGAAGGTCATGCCCTGTTCGATTTCGACCCCTTCGCCACGCTTGCCGTAGTGCATGATCTGCGGCTCGTCGTGGAACACCGCGCCGATGCCGTGGCCGCAGAACTCGCGCACCACGGAGAAGCGATGGGCGCGGGCGTGGCGGGCGATGGCGTAGCCGATGTCGCCGAGGTGGGCGCCTGGGCGCACGGCGCGAATGCCGGCGTAGAGACACTCCTGGGTGACGTCCACGAGCCGCCGCGCCAGCACGCTCACTTCGCCGACGCAGAACATCTTGCTGGTGTCGCCATGGTAGCCGTCCTTGATGACGGTGACGTCGATGTTCATCACGTCGCCGCGCTTGAGCACTTTCTTCGGCGAGGGAATGCCGTGGCAGACCACGTGGTTGACGGACGTGCAGATGGATTTCGGAAACGGCGGCTGCCCCGGCGCGTTGGTGTAGTTCAGCGGCGCCGGGATGCAGTCGAGTTCGTCGACGATGTAGTCGTGGCAGATGCGGTCCAGCGCCTCGGTGCTGACCCCCGGGCGCACGTGCGCGCCGATCATCTCCAGAACGCTTGCCGCCAAGCGCCCGGCGACGCGCATCTTGGCGACTTCGTCGGCTGTCTTGGGCAACGGCGGCATGGACTGGGAGTATCGCCGAATGAACGCCTTGGCGCGAGTTCCCGCGAAACGCAGCCCATCCGAAGCGCTACACTACTCGCACCACAGGCGCACGAAGGAGCAGCCATGGCGGCGTTGGACGGTGTACGCATCCTCGACATGACCCAGTACGAAGCCGGCACCTCGTGTACCCAGGCGCTGGCGTGGCTGGGGGCGGACGTCGTGAAGGTGGAAGCGCCCGAGTACGGCGATCCCGGGCGCGGCGTGGGGCGTTCCGAGAACAAGGACTACTCGGCCTACTTCTGCGCTTGGAACGCCAACAAGCGCAGCGTGGCGCTGGATCTGCGCAGCGAAGGGGGGCGCGACCTGCTCTTGCGCCTGGTGCCGAAGTTCGACGTCTTCGTGGAGAACTACGGCCCGGGCGTCATCGAGCGGCTCGACATCGGCTACGAGACGCTGCGCGAGCGCAATCCGGGGTTGATCTACGCCCGCATCAAGGGCTTCGGCACGAGCGGCCCCTACGCCGGATTCCGCTGCATGGACATGGTGGCGCAAGCCGCCGCTGGCGCGTTTTCCATCACCGGCGAGGCGGACGGCCCGCCGATGATGCCCGGCCCCACCACCGGCGATTCCGGCACCGGCGTGCAGGCGGCGATGGCGATTCTCGCCGCGTACGTGCAGAAGCTGCGCACCGGCAAGGGGCAGGAAGTGGAGCTTTCCATGCAGGAAGCGATGGCCTACTACGTGCGCACCCGCGCCTACATCGGTTCCGCCTGGGGCACCAAGGCCACGCCGCGCAACGGCAACGCCGGCGGCCTGCCGCCGGTGAACATCTATCCCTGCAAGCCCTTCGGCCCCAACGACTACATCTATCTGATGCCGGTCAATCAATCCCACTGGGACGGCCTGTGCGCCGCCATCGACCGCGCCGATCTGCTCATCGACGAACGCTTCAAGACCACCCGCGGGCGCATCGAGAACGGCGACGCGCTCTACGAAATCGTCGCCGACTACACCCGCGCCCACACCAAGTACGAGGCCATGGAGGCCATCGCCTCGGCCGGCGTGCCCTGCTCGGCCTGTCTCGATACCGGCGAACTGCACCACGACAAGCACCTTGCGGCGCGCGGCTTCGTCCACGATATGGAACTGCCGGTGCATGGCAAAGTGCCGATGCTCGGCTTCGCACCGCGCCTCTCGGCATCCGAAGTGCCCATGACCCGCCCGCCAAGGCTCGGCGAACACACCGACGCCGTGCTGGCCGAAGAACTCGGCCTCGGCGAGGCGGAGCTCGCCCCGCTGCGCGACGCCGGCGTGATCGGCGACGCGGCGCGCTTCGGCTAGATCCCGTCCACGCCGAGGGCCCCACGCCGAACATGGCGCTTCGCGGCGATTGGGAGAACCAGAACGGCTCCGTCCTGCGCATCGACGAGGTGCGCGACGGCGCCTTCACCGGCACTTTCCTCTCGACCAAGGGCCGCGCCGCCAGGGGGCGCCGCTACCCGGTGCAGGGCACGGTCAACGGCGAACTGGTGGCGTTCGCGGTGAACTTCGCGGACGGCGACGCCGACCTGCATTCCATCTCCAACTTCACCGGCCGCCTGCAGGGCGACGTGCTGCACACCGTCTGGGTCCTCGCGCGCACCTTCGAGGACGCCGCGCTCACCAAGCCCACCCAGCCTTGGAACACCTTCCTGGTGAACGCCGACCGTTTCGAGAGGATCGGCTGACGCAGGCGCCGCGACATGCATAGCCGCGTGGGACGCCTGTGGCGGGGCATTGGAGAACTTGCCCGGCAAGCTCCCGCCTCGACGAACGCAATGCTCGCCATCTTTCGCTCGGAGATGCGGGAACTCTGGCGTTCCGCTGGCGTGCGCGTCTTCCTCCTTCTTCTCGTCGGCGCAACGACGCTTGCGTTCGTCCTCGGCAGCCAATTGCATGGCGTGTACTCCGCCGAGTACCCGCTCGTCGGGTTTCTTGGTCCCCTGTTCTTCATGTCGCGTTTCGGCATCTACTTGCTGGTTCTGGCTCTCGGCGGCGCGCTTCTCATCGCGTCTCGCTTTCACGGCATGGCGGATGCCGTGGCAATTCGTCCGGCGTCGAACTTGATGCTGCTCGGAGGGCGGACTCTCGCGCTTGCGGCGACCACTTGGCTCTCCATGGCAGCCGCGCTGGCCGTCGCGCAGGGGATTGGCGCGGCGACCCGGGGGGTCGACGAGGATGCGTTCATCGAGCCCTTTTCCATTGCTTGTTTCCTTGTCGTCGATGCGTTGCCAGCGACGATGTTCTGGTGTGCGCTGGTCGTCCTGCTCCACGTCGTGCTGCGTCGCCATCTTCTTGTCATTCTTGCGGGGCTGACGCTGCTTGCGCTCTTCTGGAGTGCCTTGAGCCTGCCGGCGTGGGTGCAGTCCACGGTGGTTCCGGTGGTTGCGTTGCAGCGCCACGTGTCCGAAATCACGCCGTGGTTCGTCGATGTTTGGACGGTGCTGCAACGCGGGTCGATGTTGAGTTGCGGGGCCGGCGCATTGATGCTGGCCGCCAGGCTGCATCGGCGTCGCGAAGACAGCCGCTCCTCGAGGTTGTTGCCCGGTGCCCTGTTCGCGCTGGTGGGGAGCCTTGGTCTGGGTTGCGTCGCCCTCCACGAGGCGGAGCGCAACGACCGGCGCGAGAAGTGGGCGGCAGCACACGAGCGCGCCTCGCGGGCGAGCGTCGGCTTCGACGTCGAGGGGGTAGCTGGTCAGGTGCTGATCGAGCCTGGCGTCGAGCTCGGCATCGACATCGTGTTGCGTTTGAACATGCACCGGAACCTGCAGGCGCTCGTCTTCAGCCTCAATCCGGCCATGCGCATTGCCGATGTGCGGGTCGCGCAGCAAGAAGCCGCGTTTCGGCACGAAGACGGGTTGCTGACCGTCGATTTGTCGGCACCGGTTGCCGCCGGCGCCACGCTGACGCTCGGCGTTGTCGCGAGCGGCGTACCGGACTCCGATTTTGCCTATCTGGACAGCGCAGTCGATCCCCGCCGCGTCGCTGGGAGCAACAGCATCAGGCTGCTGGGCACCGAGGCGCTGATCTTCGACCGCGCCTACATGGCGTTGATGCCGGCGACGTTCTGGCTGCCCGCTGCCGGCGCCAACTATGGGCGCGAATATGGGCGCGAAGATTCTTCGCGGCGGCCAACGGATTTCTTCAACGTCGACCTCGCAGTGGACGTGCCGGCCACATGGCATGTCGCTGGCGGTTTCCGCGAACAGGCGAACGAAGCTGGCGAAGAAAGTCAGTGGAGATTTCGCTATCGGCCCGCAGCGCCGGTGGACGAAGTCGGCTTGTTTGCGGCAGCCTTCGACAGGCGTGTTCTCCAAGCGGGCAACGTCGAAATCGAGCTTCTCTTTCATCCCGCGCATCTGCGCAATGTCGATCTGTTCGCGGAAAGCAAGGACGTCGTGGCCAGCTACGCCACGGAAATCCTGGCGCACGTCGAGAGCCAGGGGATTGGCTATCCCTACGCCAGCCTAAGCGTCGTCGAAGTGCCGGCATATCTCCGCAGCTACCGTGGTGGATGGCGCATGGAACCCGCCCTCCGACTGCCCGGCATTGTCGGAGTTCGGGAGGTTGCCTTTCCCACGGCCCACTTCAAGGCGCTTGCAGACTTGATCGACAGTGCCATAGATGCTCCCGAGGCCGCCGCCAACGCCAAGGCCGGTCACCTGATCACCTATTCCCGCCAAGCGGGTCTACTCCGCGGACTTGCCAACAGCTTTCTGAACACGGTGGCGGGCGCCGGCGGAGACGACGCCCTGGCCTTGGATCTCCTGTGCCTCGACCTGGCAGATCGCCTGTTGCCGCGCCAGAACTCGGCGCGCGCGGAGTCAGCGCGCTTGTTCAACAAGGACGGAAGCCCGGCACTCCTTGTGGAGATGCTGTCGAGCCTTCCGGGCGGTGCGCGATCCGTGTTGCGCGATCTTCTGGCGCGCTACGACCCCGCCGCAGACCGGCCGATGGTGTGGGACAGGCTGACGAGTGGCGGAGTCGGCGCCGACGCGAGTCGAACAATCGAAACGTTGGGCGTCCTCGCGCTTCGAGTCGGCAAGGCGGCCCAAGCAATCGTGGACGCACATGGTCAAGGTCGGTCGGCGGCGCTCCTGAGTGCGCTTCGCACGCGATATGCTGGCAGGACCTTCACGGTTGCCAACCTAATCGCCGTCGCCGACTCCATCGACTTGCCGGTCGCATCCCTGCTCGACCCTTGGCTCCATGGCAACACGCTGCCTGGATTCGTGGCGTCTTCCGCCAAAACGGTGCGTTTGAGAGACGACGAATCAGGCCCGCGCTACCAAGCTCGCTTGCACGTCCACAACGAGCGCGATGCGCCCGGCCTGGTCGCGCTGAGCGCGGATCGACACCGATTCATCGACAGCACGTCGCCGGTGGTTGTCGATGGGCTCGCGTCCGTGGAACTGGAATGGGTGGGTTCCGAGCCGCCCGATGTCCTGTGGCTGCACCCCTACCTTTCGGCGAATCGACATCCGTTCGCCATGCAAGTAGGGGAAGTCGTCGTTCAACCTGCATCACTCGCCGACGCGCATTTCGGGGCGAGGACCAGCGATTGGAGGCCCGCGCAGGAACTCGGGGTGATCGTCGACGACTTGGACCCCGGCTTTGCCGTAGAGACCGACGCCGAAGCCCGATGGCGATTCAAACTGTCGGACTTGACGGTGGCGCGGACGCTCGATCAAGGACTGCTTCTCTACGAAAGGGAGAGGTCGGTGTTGCGCCGCAACACTTGGCATCGAGAGGTCGTCCCTACGGCCTGGGGTCGATATCGACGCACGATCGCGCTGGCCCAGGCAGGAGACGGCGGGGCACGAGCCGTGGCGTCGACACGCCTGCCGAGTCGTGGTCCGTGGAAGTTGGCGTTCCACGTCCCGCTCCCGCCGCCGCCGGATTTTCCAGGGGAGCGAGCGCCTGGGGCGCACCTGCGTTTCCTTGGCAGCTACGAAATGGTTCTTCGCACGGCAAAGGGCGATACGTCAATCGAGTTCGATGGCCGGGCCGCCAATTTCGGGTGGAATGCGTTGGGCACTTTCGATATGCCGGCAGGCGAAGTCCAGCTGGTCGTCACGAATCGAACGCTTGGAGGCATCGTATTGTTCGACGCAATCCGTTGGCGTCAGTCCGAACCATCGAGTTGATGCCGCCATAGTTCGCCGACGGACAGCGCCTACGCGACAGTGCGGCTTGTCTGCAACGCGACAAAGCGGCGGTAGGCGCCGGTTTCTTGCGCCATCAGTTCAGCGTGGGTTCCCGTCTCGACGATGCGCCCGTGTTCCATGAAGTGGATGCGGTCGGCGCTGGCGATGGTGCTTAGGCGGTGGGCGATCACCACCAGCAGGCGCTGGGCGCGTTCGCCTTGCAGCGCCGAGACGAGGGCTTGTTCCGTCTCCGGATCCACGGACGCGGTGGGTTCGTCGAAGATCAGCACGGGCGCCGGGCTCACGAGGCCCCGGGCAATGGCGATGCGTTGCTTCTGGCCGACGGACAGCGTCGCGCCGGCGCTGCCGACGCGAGTGTCGAAGCCGTGCGGCAGCGTGCGCACGAAAGCGTCCACGCCGGCCAGCCGCGCGGCCCGCTCGACGTCTTCCCGTCCGGCGCCCGGATCGCCGAGGGCGATGTTGTTGGCCACGGTGTCGTCGAAGACGAACGCTTCCTGGAAGACGAAGGCCGCCTGCCCGCGCAGGCAGTCGAGGCGCAGATCCGTTGTCGCCACGCCGTCGAACGTCACCCGGCCGGCGGTCGGCTGCACGAGCCCCGCGAGCAGATAGGCCAGCGTGCTCTTGCCGGCGCCGGTGGGGCCGGCCAAGGCGATCATCTCGCCCACCCGGCCATGCAGCGAGACGTCGCGTAGCGCCGCCGTGCCGTCCGGGTAGCGGTAGCCGGCGTTCTCCACGCGCACCTCGGTCACGCGATCGATGCGCCGCCCTCCCTGCCGCTCCGCCTCCACCTGGGCATCCGCCGCCTCGAACACGCGCCGCATGCCGGCGATGTTGTCCTGCAGATAGAACCAGGTGGCGCCCAAGGTGCTGACGTTGCCCACGATCTGCAGGAAGTAGGCGTAGACGACGCCGAAGTCGCCGGCGGACATGCGCCCGCCCACCACGGCCTCGCAGATCGGGAAGAAGACGTAGAACACCAGCCCGGCGCCAATCGCCGCCTGCACGGCCAGCGACAGCAGCACCATGGCCAGATAGCCGCGGAAGCGCTGGAAGGAGCGCGCGCTGTCGGCGGCGATCTCGTCGCGCTGGCGGTCCTGGGCGCCGAGGCTCTGCACGGCCACGACGTTGCTCATGCCCTCTTCGGCGGCGGCGGTCGTCTCGGCGCCGGCAAGGCGGCTGGCCAGCGAACGCCGTCTGGCCACGCCGGTCATCAGGAACGAGACGAGCAGCACCAGCGGCGCCGCCAGGCACGCCACGACGACGATCTCCGGCACCGCGCTGAAGCTGTGCGCCGCCGTCCAGACCACCGTCGCCACCACGAACACCGTCGCCACCGGCAGCACCAGCACGTCGTAGCAGACCCGCGAGATGGCCGGCGTGTCGTACATCGTGCGATACACGGTGTCGCCGATGCTGGCGTCGGCGAAGCGCGTCAGCGGCCAGTTCAGCATCCGCCCGAAGACCAGGCTGCGCAGGGCGTGGTTGATGCGGTGCGTGATGCGCAGCTGGTAGCGGTACTCGAAGAGTCCGAGCAGGCCGCCCACGCGGCTGCTGGATTGGTTGGCCTTGTTCTCGCTCTGGGTGGCGGTGTCCATGCCCTCCGCCAGCTCGCCTTCGGCGCTGTCCCTGGCCACGCCGCCCCCGAACGCGCCCGCCAGAACCATGCCGAGCAGGCTCACGGCGACAATCGCCAGCGTGATCTGCAGCGGCGTCAGCCCGTGCAGCAGCTCCACGAACCATGCGACATACGGCGGATACGGCGTCGGCGACGAGCCCACCGGCAGGCCCATCACCACATGGTCGATGAGAATCTTCAGCGGCCAAGGCAGGAACAGCACGATGGACAGCCCGACAATGGTGAGCGCCAGCTTGACGCCGATCTGCCGCCGGTACGGCCACACGAAGCGCAGCGCCCGGGCGAACAGGGCAAGCGTCTCGCGGCTGGAGATGCGCTCCGCCATGCGGCCTAGCTGCCCAAGTTCGGTTCGGCGAGAGGCGCCGCGGCGGTGGGGTTCTCCACGGACACGAAGCGGCGATAGACGCCGTCTTCAAGGGCCATCAGTTCGTCGTGGCTGCCGCTTTCGACGATGCGTCCGTCGCGCAGCACGGCCACGCGGTCGGCTTGGCGGACGGTGGACAGGCGGTGGGTGATTAGAAAGACGCAGCGTTCGCCGCCCCAGCGCTTCAGATTGTCGAGCACGCGGGCTTCCGTTGCCGCGTCGAGGGCGGCGGTCGGCTCGTCGAGAACGAGCACCGGCGCGTCCTTGACGACGGCGCGGGCGATGACGATGCGCTGCCGCTGGCCACTTGACAGCTTGGCCGCGCGCTCGCCCAGGCGCGTGTCGTAGCCGGCCGGCAGCCCGGCGATGAACTCGTCGGCGCAGGCGACCTTCGCAGCCGCCACCGCCTCGGCGCGGGATGCGCCAGGGGCGGCGTAGCGGATGTTCTCCAGCACCGTGTCGGAGAAGAGGATGTTCTCCTGGGTGGCCAGGGCGATGTGGCGGCGCAGACTGGCGACTTGCAGGCCACGCAGGTCCACGCCGTCGATCTCGATGCAGCCCGCTTGCGGATCGGCAAGCCGGAGCAGGAGCGCCATCATGGTGGACTTGCCGCTGCCGGTGGCGCCGATCAGGGCCACGATTTCGCCGCGCCGCGCCGTCAGATCCACCTCGCGCAGCACCGGCGTGTCCGGCCGATAGCCGAAGGCGACGTGCCGAAAGCGCACGTCGGATCGAAAGGGCGCCATCGGCACGGCGTCGGGCGCGTCTTCTACGTCCGGCGGCAGGTCGAGGATCTCGAAGACGCGGTGCAGGCCGACGGCCATGTCCTGGGCGCGGCCCCAAATGGAGATGAGGGAGTTCAGCGAGCCCAGGCCGTCGCCGATGCGCGCGTTCGCGGCCGTGAACGAACCCAAGTTCCACACCGCGAAGCCGAAGCCGAGCAGCAGGTTGCGGGCCAGCGTATCCGCGCCGGCGTTGGTCAGCAGCGCGGCGCCGGACTGGGTCGCGATTACCGCCACGCCGATGGCCGCGAAGGCGAGGATGCCGAGCAGAACCAGCATGGACCGCGCCGCGAACGCCGCCTGGAAGGCGCTCTTGGAGTGCGCCTCGAAGGCGCGTTGGCGCACTCCTTCGCTGTGCGTGGCCTTGACGACGCGGATACCCAGAATGCTCTCCTGGATCCACGACGTGAGCGCGCTGTTGCGCTCCCGGGCGCGCCGAAAGGCGTGGCGCAGCGGCGACGAGAACTTGAGCCCCAGGAAGAGAATCGGCGCCACGGTGAACGCAAGGGCAGCCGCCAGCCACGGATCGAAGGCCGCGACGACGGCCAGCGCGAACAGATAGCGGCCCAGGAACATCAGCGGTTCGAGGAAGACGCTGCGGATGATCTGCGTCACCATCGCGCTGTCCTGGTAGAGGCGGTAGATGGCGTCGCCGGTGCTGGCTTCGGCATGGAACGCCATCGACTGCGCCTGCAGACGCTCGATCAACGCCACGCGCATCCGCTGATTGATGCCTTGGAAGATCCACACGCTGTAGTAGTAGAGGAAGAGCCCGCCGCCGGCCGCCGCCCCGACCAGGGGAATCGTGCTCAGGATCACCAGCCAGCGCAGCGCCAGACGCGCCTCGGGCGCGAGTTCGTCGACATCCACGTAGACCGCGGGATCGAGTCCATAGAGCGCCACGTGCAGTGCGCCGAGCGGCCGCCCGCCGATGATGCCGCCGTTCATCAGCCCGGTGATGACGAATCCCAGCACGGCCACGAAGACCGCCACGACGATGGAGACCACCACGAAGAACGCCAAGTGGCGCGTGGCCGGGCGGATGAACGGCCAAGTGCGGGCGAAGATGCGCACGACGCGCCGGAAATTCAGGGCGTCTTCCTGGGAGGAGCCCCCCTCGCTCCGCTCGCTTGCGAGCGGCCCCGGCCGAGGGCCCTCTTCTTGCTGGTCGCCTGAATCGGCTGGGGCAGCTTCCGTCACGAGGCACCGCCAGAAATCAGCGCTCGGCGGCGAGCAAGGCCCCGCCGCGCGAGCCGTTCGGCGCGGTCTCCTTGCCGCCGTGAACGGACGGTTCCGCGCACCACTGCAAGCGCAGGTTGTCGAGCGGCGACAGCACCGCCTCCGGCAGTCCGAGCAGTTCCACCAGCACGGCGCGGTCGAGCGCCTTGCGCGCGTCGTCGCGGTATGCCTCGTTGGCCGGCAGGAACAGTTCGCCCTTGAAGCGCGCGAAGACGGCGGCGGCGCGTTCAAGCTGTTCGTCGGCCAAGGCGCTTGCGTCGAGCACGGGCAGCTGCGGCAGCGCCGAGATGGTGGCGATGGCGCGCCCTTGCTGCTGACGCGAACCAAGCCACCAGAACGTCATCAGGCCGAGGGTCGAGTTCGCCCAAAGAACGAGAGTGTCCGTCCACTCCGGTTGGCGCGGCTGGAAGCTGGGCCAGGCGCGCCCGCCGAGGCATGGCGTTGGCGTCGCGCAGGCCGTCAGGCTCTGCGAGTTGATCTGGAAATCCAAAGTGAAGTGCAGCGTGGCGGCGCTCTGCCAGACGGCGAGCGCCCGCTCTTCGCAGCCTGGGCGAACCAGCCCTTCGGTGTCCGGCGCGACCACTAGGCGGCGCTCGCGCTCCGCGCTGTGCGCCCACAACGCCGGATAGCTCGGCGCGCCGTTCGCCGGCACGATCTTGAACGGGCCGCGAAACGGCGGCTCGCCGTCCTTGCTGGCGCCGATGTCGCGGTCGAGGGGCCCGCGGCTGCCGAGCGCGGCCAAGGACGTGATCGGCAACGTCTCGCGCTCGCCGTAGCGCGGCATCGCAAGCGCGCCGTCGCCAAGCGCCATCATCGTCTCCGCCAAGGCCGATTCGCGCAGCGCGGCGCAGCCGCCGTCGTCGATGCCAGCGCGGATGTAGGTGCCCAGGCGTTGCTCGCCAACGCGCAACTGGCCACTGGTCTCCGTCGGCAGTTCGGCGACGAGTTTGGCGACGTCCGACGCTTCCACGGCGCTGCGCGGGCAGCGGAACAGATTGACGAACAGCGTCTTGCCGCGCGGCGCGGACTCCTCGCCGGAAGCCCCGGCATCTTGCTTCGTCGCGACCACCAGCGCTTCCGCCATGCCGGTGTCCGCCGAGAACGCGCGATCCGCATTGCCGGACGCCGCCACGGTGACGACCACGATGTCGCGGTAGTCGCGAGCAAGCAGATCGCGCATCGCCCGCCAAGACGTGCCTTGCAGGCAAGTGATGGGCAACACGAGGGCCAAACAGCCGCCCGGCTTCACCTTCACATGCCCCAAGTCCACGAAGTTGGACGCCAGCCCCGCGTTGCCGTGGCCGACTGGCGTCGCAAGCCGCCGGCGCATTGCCGCCAACCGCTCGGACATCGCCCGCTGCTCCTCCACGGTGGTGCTGAATCCGGCAAAGGACGGCACCGGCACGTCGGCGATCTCGTGATTCGTGGGGCGCGTGAACGGCGGGTTCATGATGACCAGATCCACCGAATCGTGGGGCAGGTCGAGGTCCTCCACCTCCACGTCGCCGTGGCTTTGCGCCTGGCGCTGGCCGGTCGGAAAGAGCGAGCGGGTCTGCCCGGCGGCGATGAGGTCCAAGGAGCCGATGGCGACGCCGCGCCGCTGCTCTTCGCCGCTGCCGATGCCGTAGGGCATGGTGTAGACGCGGGTGTTGGCGAACACTTCGCCCGGATGAACGCTGGAAAGCTGCGCCGCGCACAGATGCGCTGCCGCCGGCATGATGTCCGCGGCGACCACCGCGCGTTCCAGCATCGCGGCATGGATGCCGCGATCGTCGCCGCCGGCGCGCCGGAAGCGGGCGAGCAGCGCATGGTAGGCCGCCACCAGCAGCGTGCCGGTGCCGCAGGAGAGGTCGGCGATGCGCAAGTCCGGGTAGGCATCCAGATCGGCCCAGTCGGCCGGCAGCCGGGCCACGGCGAGTTCGCCGAGCAGGGCTGCGGACTCCGGCCGCGTGTAGAACGTGGCGAGGAACTTCCGGTCCGCGATCAGGCGCTGGAACATGCGCCCGGAGAGGTCTTGCTGGGTAGTCACGCCCATCCCGGAGAGCTCGTTCGCGGCGCGCACTAGCGGCAGCAGGGCGCGGTTGGCCGGCTTGGCGGGACAGTGCGAGAGCAAGTCTTCGGCCAGCCGGAATATTGGCCAGTAGTTGATCTCGGCGAGGATGTGCCGCCATGTATCCAGCACCGCCAGCATCAGTTCGTAGTCTGGGAGCTTGAGCAGATCCGCCGTGGTCGGCAGCTTGTAGGCGCTGGCGATGGCATCCTGGAACAAGAGTGCGTTGGCGATGATGGTCATGGCCATGCGCGTGGTCTGGGTGCCCGGCTGTTGATTGAGTTCTTCGCCCAGCAACGCCGGCAGGTGGGTGCCGAGGACCCTGGCATGTCCTTCGACCGACTCCGTTGCCCACCGCACACCCTGTTCGAGAACAGTCATGCCCTGTTCGACCAGGCGCGCAGAGGTCATCGCCTGCTCCATGCAGTGGGCAAGGTCGTCCACGCCGCCGGCGAGCCAGCCGGCAGCCGGCCAGCGGCTTGGCGCCGACGACTCGCCCGACAGCACGCAATAGCCGAGCTCGGCGTCGGCAACGCGTTGCGGCAGATCGGCCTGTCCTTGGCGGAGCGCCGCCGGCAGGCGCACGGCGATCACTTGCTCCAAGCGTTGGCCGCCCGTGGGCGTGAGGCCGAGTCGTCCGGCGGCGTCGCGTTCCACCGTCCCCGCCGGCGCGAACTCGGTCTCCACCACCACCGGCTGGGCGTCCTGCGGGCGCACCACGATGTCTGGCCGCAGGGCGCGGTTTTCCGCAAAGACGCCGCTCTGTTCGACGCCGAGCGACTCCCGCCACAGCGGATGCTTGCCGCGCAACGCATCGGCGAGCGCGGCGTTGACGGTGGCCTCGCTGTTCTGCGGCACGGGATGCTCGCGGCTTAGGGCGCGGCGAGTCCGAGGCGCTGGTATTGCTCCGGCGGCGCCGCGTGTTCGCGCAGCGCCTGTTCGAGCGCCGCCCTCATGCGCGCCTCGACGCCCGCGTCCGCGATGGGATTCGTTTGGCCCGGGTCGGCGGCGAGATCGAAAAGCTGCGTCTTGAAGGTCTCCACCAAGCGGCCGAGGCCGGTCGAGGGAATGCGCATCACCGGGCAGCCCTTGGTGAACGCGAGCGGCGCATGCCACTGCATGTTCGCCAGCTCGCGGGTGGAGAACGGGCTGCGCATGTGCGTCGGCATCAGCGTGTAGTGGTTGAGCGGCGCGTTCTCCGCAACCGGGCCGCGCATGTAGACGTGGCGCCCGTCGGTGACGTTCACGTGCGCGCCGAACATGCCGTAGATGGCGGCGTCGCGCACCTTCGCGTCGTCGGCAACCGTGGCGGCCAAGGGCTTGCCGTCCATGTCCGGCGGCGGCGTCAAGCCGAAGTAGTCGAGCAGCGTGGGGCCGACGTCGATGGTGGTGGTGAGGCTTCGGCGTCGCTTGCCAGCCACGCCGCTGCGCGGATCCCAGAGGAAGAAGGGAATGTGCGCGGTTTCGTTGTACCACGGCATCCGCACCTTGCCCCACCAGTCGTGTTCGCCGAGCAGGAAGCCGTGGTCGGTGACCACCAGCAGCATGGTGTCCTGCCACATGGCGTGGGCGTCCATGAAGTCGATGACCTGGCCCAGGTAGTGGTCGCACTGGGTCAGCAGCGCGGCGTACTGGTAGCGCAGGTACTCCACGGCGTCCGGGTCTTCGGTGACGCGCTCGTACTTCGGCCAGTCGAAGTGCGGGCCGTCCCAGTCGTAGTTGTAGCGGTCCTTCCACTGCTTGAGGGTGAAGAACGGTTCGTGGGGGTCGAAGGTCTCGATCTGCAGGTACCAGTTGTCCTGCTCGCGGTTGGTCTCCAGGAACTCGAGCCCGGCGGCGAAGGTGCGCGCCTGCGGGGTGCGCTGTTCCTCCTGCATGTACTTGCGGTTCACCCAGTCCTGGCGGCTGATGCGCCCCAGGTGTTCCGGAATCTCCGGGTCCGCCACTTCGCCCTTCCATGCATCGCCTTCCTGCCCGCGCACGTTCTCCCAGCTGGAATAGCGGTGGTGGTAGGTGGCGCCGCCGTCCTCCCAGTAGTGGTAGTGGTCGGAGACGAGATGCGTGTAGACGCCGTGGGCCTTGAGGATGGTGAACGTGGAGTCGTCGAACGGCTCGAAGGGCCCCCAGGAGCGGTGCAGGAAGTTGTGCCGGCCGGTATGCAGTTCGCGGCGCGCCGGCATGCACGGCATGGAGCCGACGTAGTGGTTGTCGAAAGTGACGACGCGCTCGCCCAAACGCTGGAAGTTCGGCGCCAGCGTCCAGTCGCAGCCGTAGTTCGGCAGCATGTGCCGATTCAGCGAGTCGTACATCACCATGATGGCTTTCATGGCTGCGCCGTCGCCTCCGTTTCGCTGTCGCTCGCCGCGCGCCGCGGCAAGCCGAGTTCCGCCAGCTTGGCGGCGATGTCCTCGGCGGCGGTGGCGGGCTTCACGTTGCGGTCGATGGCCAGAATCGTGCCGTCGGCGCCGATGTAGAAGGTGTGGCGCATGGCGAAGCCGCGCTCGTGCAGCACGCCGTAGGCATCGGCGGTGGCCGAGGTGGGATCCGAAAGCATGGGGAAGTCGGCGTTGTTCGCTTGCGCGAAGCGCGTGTTCTCCTCCACCGGATCGGTGCTCGCCATGAAGTAGTCCACATCGAACTCGCGGATGAGGTGGCCTTTCTCCGCCAAGGACTTGCACTCGATGGTGCAGCCTTGGGTGAACGCCCTTGGGAACCAGGCCAGCACCACGGCGCGTTCGCCGAGCGCGTAGGTTCCGCCGGCGGTGGATTCCAGATTGAAGGCCGGCGCCTTGTCGCCGGCTTGCAGCGGCTCGGCGCTCGCGGCGCCGCCAAGCGCCAAGGCTGCCGCGGCAGCGAAGAGGGTGGTCTTGTTCATCGGATGACTCGGTGTACTCGGTGCGCCGAGTCTAGCAAGGGCGCGCTACCGTGAACCGATCGAACACGCCTCGTCGCCCAGCGCCGACAGCACCTTGTCGGGATGGTCGGTGAACAGGGCGTCGACGCCGAGCGCGACCAAGGCGGCGACCTCCGCATCCAGCGAATCGAAGGCACCGCCGACCTGATCCGCGCGCAGCGTATAGGCGTGAACCGCCAACTCCCGCGCCTGCGCTCTGGCGACGAGGCTTGGGTCCTGGAAGAGCAGGCCCTTGAAGACCCCGATGCCGACTGCATATTCGGCCATCGCGTCCAGCGTCGCGTCGGCCACTGGTCCGTGTTCGGCGACGAGTTGAATGCGCGGCAGCTCGGTGTCGAGAGCGGCCAACGCCTCGGCGTCGAAGGATTGAATGAACACCGGCAGGTCCGCGCCGTCGAGAACCCGCAGCGCCTCAGTGGCGAGGGCGGGCTGGGAAGCCGGCGACTTCAGTTCGGGATAGATTCCCACGCGCCGGCCGGTGGTGCGGTTCAAGCCCTGCACCAGCTCGAGCACGTCGGCGAGCCTTGGCACGCGGAACGTGGCGTAGGGGTATCGACCGGGCCGCGCTTCGACCACGCGCAGTTGCAGGATTTCCGCATAGGTGAAGTCCGCAGCGTAGTGGTGGCCGTCTTCCCGCGCCCGGCCGGCGAACGTCTCCGCCACGTTCGTCGTGCGATCCAAGGTCGTGTCGTGCAGGGCGATGGGCACCCCGTCGGCGGTGAGCACGACGTCCGGTTCGATCCAGTGCGCGCCCTGGCCGTAGCCGAGCGCATAGGCCGGCAGCGTGTGTTCGGAGAGGTAGCCGGACGCGCCCCGATGGGCGATGACCTCGATGCAGGCGCTCGCAGGCCACGCGGAGAGCACGAAGAGCAGCGCACACGCTGGCTTCCAGCAGCCCTTCATCGAACCCGCGCTCCGCCCATTCCGCGAAATCCCTGCAACGCCCGCGCATTGTGACAGACTTGGCAGCCAACGCAGGTTGCCGGGAAGGTGGCGGAGAGGGGCGATGGGAAACTTCAACGGCTTGCAGCAGCCGCCCTACAACACGTCGCTGATGGGCGTGGTGAAGGGCGCGCTTGACCACTACGGCAGCGACGCGCGGCCGGCCGAGGCGTTCGTCCTCTCCGGCCACGCATTCGTCGTCAACATCCACGAGGAACTGTGTCCGAGCGCGCCCTATTGCTGGAACAGCAGCCGCTTCTTCGAGTTGCTGGGCAACCTGGGCCTCGGCGTGCGGCAACTGGGAATGGCGCTGCCGAACGCGCCCGACAGCGAAAAGGCCGCACTGGAAGCCACGGTGCGCGAGGCATTGGCCCGCGGCAGCGTCTGTTCCCTGCTCAACTTGGACAACCAGCTGATACTCGGCCACGACGCCGACGGGTTCCGCTTGGCGCAGCCCTGGGGCGATGTCGAGAGCACGCCGGCAAGACTCTCCTGCGGCAGTTGGCGCGAGTTCCAGGCGGGGCCGCCACTCACGTTCTTCGAGTTCCGCCAAGGCGAGGCCAGCGTCAACGGCAGCGCCGTCTTCGATGCCATCGACTTTGCGCTCACGATCTGGCGCGAGCCGCAGCGCTTCGCCGAAGCGGGCTACGGCGTGGGGCCGGACGCCTACGCGAACTGGATCGCCGCAATCGACGCCGGCCACGGCGACGATCACGGCGCCTGGTGGAACGGCATGGTCTGGGCGGAGTGCCGCGAACAGGCCGGAGACTATTTCCAGTCCTTGGCGGCGGCGGAGTTCCCGGGCGCCATCGACCAGCAGCAGGCGCGTCTGCTCGCGCTCGGCTACCGCAAGGCCGCCAAGCTCCTGTACCGCGCCGCGGACAAGACGGCCGACGCGGCAGCCAAGCGCCGTTTCGTTCTCGAAGCCCGCGACGCCGAAGCGGACTGCATTGCCGGAATGGAGAAACTGCGCGCCTAGCAGCCGGGAAATCGACGGGGTGTGCGACATTTGGCGGCGAAGGTACTCGGCCCGCGCCGAGCCTGCTGCGAAAACGCCTCGCGTGCTAATCTTCCGCGATGCTTGAGGTGGCGGAACACACGGGCCGAATGCGCCGAATGTCGAGGCCGGCGGCACTGCGGAACGCCGCCAGCGACGGCGTGTTTGTGAGCCCCCCCCCCCCCCCCCCCCCGAGAGTCGGACGTAGTGGAGGTGGCCGCCGCTCCCTGACCTGCGGCGGCAGCGCCCGCCTTCGCTTCGCGCTTGCCGCCTTCGTTCTTGCCTTGGTCGCGCTGGCATCCACGCCATCCGCGGCGCAGACCGTCACCATCGCCGCCACTGGCAACTGCGGCGGCACCTCGGCCAACTGCGGCACCAGCGGCAATCGCAACGGCGACCGGGACACTACCTGGCCCGGCCTGCAGGTGGACGAGGGAGACGTCGTCACGATCACCGTTCGATTGAATCCGCCGCTCGCCGCGGGGCAAATTCTTAGATTCACCTTTAGTAGAGGTGGCTCCGCGTACACACTGTCAGACCTGAGGACCCATACGGGAACAGTTTTTTTGGGTGGTCTGCCGGCAGCCAGCCAGACTATCAACGTCATTGCCAGTGATAGTTGGAGCGAAGCGTACACGGTGGCTGCGGATGGCGTTACTGAGGGTGACGAGGACTTGACCTTTAGCATTAGTAATCCCACGCCGCTAGGGAGTGCCCCCACGTACACCATCGGCACCTCGTCCGTCACCGTCACCATCCGCGGCACCGACTCCGCCCCGTCCTTCGGCAGCGGCTCCGTCACAGCCAAGACCTACACCGCCGGCTCCGCCATCGCGGACTTCACCGTGCCGGCCGCCACCGGCGGCAACGGCGGCGCGATCACCTACACGGCCTCCAACCTGCCCGACGGCTTGGTGTTCGACGCCACCGGCACGGACTCGCCCGGCTGCACGGGCACCGAGGCCCGCGAGATCTGCGGCACGCCCACCACGGCCACGGCCGGCGCCCAGACCGTCACCATCACGGCGAACGACGCGGACTCCAACATGGCCTCCGGCGACCAGGGCAGGCTGACCTTCTCCGTCACGGTGAACGCGCCCGCGGACACCGCGCCCTCCTTCGGCAGCGGCTCGGTCTCCAACAAGACCTACGTCGCCGGCCAGGCCATTACGGACTTCACCGTGCCGGCGGCGACCGGCGGCAACGGCGCCATCACCTACACGGCCTCGAACCTGCCGGACGGCCTCGTGTTCGACGCCACCGGCACGGACACGCCCGGCTGCACGGGAACCGAGGCGCGGGAGATCTGCGGCACCCCCACCACCGCCGGCGCGGCCCAGACGGTCACCATCACCGCCGACGACGCGGACGCCAACATGGCATCGAGCGACCAAGGCATGCTGACGTTCACCATCGCCGTGGACGCGGACACCGCGCCGTCCTTCGGCATGGGCTCCGTCACAGCCAGGACCTACGTCGCCAGCTCCCCCATCGACGAGTTCCAGGTTCCCGCCGCCAGCGGCGGCAACGGAACCATCGTCTACACCGCCTCCGGCCTGCCGGCGGGCCTCGTCTTCGACGCCACCGGCACGGACACGAACGGCTGCCCGGGCACCGAGGCGCGGGAGATCTGCGGCACCCCCACCACCGCCGCCTCGGCCGCCACCGTCACCATCGCCGCGCGCGACTCGGACGGCAACAACATGAACACGGACCGCGCCACGCTGACCTTCTCGGTCACCGTGGCCGCGAACGCCGTCCCCACCTTCGGCAGCGGTTCCGTCTCGGCCAAGACCTTCGTCGCCGGCCAGGCCATCGACGAGTTCACCGTGCCGGCCGCGAGTGGCGGAAACGGAACCATCACGTACGACGCCTCGAACCTGCCGGACGGGCTGCGCTTCGACGCCACCGGGTCGGACTCCCCCGGCTGCCCGGGCAGCCAGGCGCGGCGGGTGTGCGGCACCCCGACCACGGCCGCCGCGGCGGCGACGGTGACCATCACCGCCCAGGACGGCGACGCCAACATGGCCGCCGCCGACCGCGCCGTGCTGACGTTCTCCGTCACGGTGGAGACGGACACGGCGCCGGACTTCGGCATGGGCTCCGTCACCGACGCGGTCTTCGCCGTGAACACCGCCATCGCCGAGTTCACGGTTCCCGCCGCCAGCGGCGGCAACGGAACCATCGTCTACACGGCCTCCGGCCTGCCCACGGGCCTCGTCTTCGACGCCACCGGATCGGACACGCCGGGCTGCACGGGCACGGAGGCGCGGGAGATCTGCGGCACCCCGACCGTCATCGGCGGCCCGACGACGGTGACCATCGCGGCGCGGGACTCGGACTCGAACCTGGGCACCGGCGACCGCGCGACGCTGACGTTCACGATCACGGTGTCGTCGGACGCCCCGCCGTCCTTCGGCAGCGGCGCGGTGCCGGAGAAGGCGTTCATCCTCAACACGGCCATCGCCGACTTCGTGGTTCCGCCGGCCAGCGGCGGCAACGGCGCGATCACCTACGCGGCGTCCGGCCTGCCCACCGGCCTTGTCTTCGACGCCACCGGATCGGACACGCCCGGCTGCACGGGCACCGAGGCGCGCGAGATCTGCGGCACGCCCTCCGTCGCCGGCACGGGCACGGTCACCATCACGGCGGACGACGCGGACACCAACATGGCCCCGGGCGACCGCGCCACCCTGTCGTTCGCCTACGGCGTGGCGGCGGACACCGCGCCGACGTTCGGCACGGCGTCCGTCACCGCCAAGACCTTCCCCGCCGGCGCGGCGATCACGGAGTTCGCGGTTCCCGCCGCCAGCGGCGGCAACGGCACCCTGGGCTACGCCGCCGCCAACCTGCCGAGCGGCCTGGTGTTCGACGCCACGGGCGGGGACACGCCCGGCTGTCCGGGCACCGAGGCGCGGGAGGTCTGCGGAACGCCGGACGCGGCCACCTCCGGCGCAGTGACCGTCACCATCACCGCGACCGACCTGGACGCGAACACCGCCCCGACCGACCGCGCCTCGCTGACCTTCACAGTGACGGTGACCGCCGGCGCATCCCTCGCCTCCAGCCCCTCGCCGCTGGCCGAGGCGAACCTGCACGGCGCGGAGCTCGCGGTCACGCTGATCGGCGTGACGTACGCCAGCGGCGTGAGCGCGTCCAGCTTCCAGCTGGCGACCACGCCGACCATCCCCGGCCTCTCCATCGCCAGCGTGTCGGGCGGCGCCGCGGGAACCGCCGTCGCCACGCTGACGCTGGCCACCGGCGCCGGCTACGACGTCGACGCCGCCGCAACGCTGTCGGTGACCGTGCTCGCCGCGGCCCACTCCGGCGCCAGCGACGTCGCGAGCGGTTCGCTGCCGGTGACCCCCACCGCGCCGGCCGTGGTCGTCTCCCGAACGAGCCTGTCCCTCGACGAAGACCCGGGCGCGGACGACGCGAACCAGGGAACGTACACGCTGGTGCTGGACACCCGCCCCACCGGCTGCACGGCCGGCGTGGGCGTCTCGGTCTCCAGCGGCAACCCGGACGTGACCCCGGAGCCGACGACGCTGACCTTCACGCCCGACGACTGGAACGCGCCCCAGACCGTGACGGTCACCGCGGAGCAGGACGACGACGGCATCGACGACCGCGCCACCCTGCGCCACGCGGTCACGGCCGCCTGCGCCTCCGCGGGCTACCCGGCGACCCTCGCCATTCCCAGCGTCGAAGTGACCGTGAACGACGACGACGCGCCGCCGCCGGCCGGCGACGTCCCGACCGAGGTGCGCGCCGAAGCCACGGCGACCGGCCTGCTGGTCACCTGGACGGCGGCCGCCGGCGCCACCTCGTACAAGGTGCAGTGGCGTCTTTCCGGGCAGGAATGGTCCTCGTCGCGGCAGGAGGAGACGACGGCGACGCGGCTCGAGCTCGATCTGGAACCGGGCGGCTACGAAGTGCGCGTGGTGGCGGTGGCCGACGGCCGCGACCGCGCGGCCTCCGCCGCCGCGGCGGGGGAGGTGTCGGAGCCCGTCAACGCCCCGCCGCGCCTGGCGGAGGAACTGCCGGACTTGCAGCTCGACGTCGGCGAGACGAGGACGGTCGGCCTCGACGCGGCCTTCGAGGACCCGAACGGCGACCGCCTGCGCTACGCGGCCTCCTCGGACGGCGCCGCCGTCTCGGTTCGCGCGACCGCCAGCGCAGTGCACGTCCGCGGCGTCCGCCCGGGCGAGGCGACGGTCACGGTCACGGCGACCGACCCCGAGGGCCTGGGCGCCACGGCGACGTTCGACGTCGCGGTCGGCGCCCTGCTGTCCCTGTCCGGCGACGCCGCGGCGCCGGAGGGCGGCGCAATCGTCCTGACGGCGACCCTCGGCCGGCCGCTCGCCGAACCCCTCGCCGTCTCCTGGCGCATCGCGCCGGACGACGACCCCGCGACGGCCGACGTGGACGAGCAGGACTACGAGAGCGCCGGCGCAGCGACGATCCCGGCCGGCGAAACAACCGCGCCCATCGAGATCGCCGTCGTCGACGACGCCGACATCGAGCCGGCGCGGGAGCGCTTCGTGGTCGCCCTCGACGAACCGCAGACCGCGAACGTCGGCCTTTCGCGCCGCGCACGGGCGACGGTGGTGATCCAGGAAGGCGTCTGCGACCGCACGCCGGCGGTGCGCGACGCGCTGGCCAGCGGCTGGCGCGACTGCCGCTGGCCGCGCCCCGCCGACCTCGCCCGCATCCCGGCGCTGGACCTGAATGCCCGCAACATCGACTCCCTGCGCGGGAACGACCTGCTGGGCCTGGACGGCCTCGAACGCCTCGACCTGCGCGCCAACGCGCTCGCCGCGCTGCCCGCCGGCCTGCTCTCGCACACGCCGCGCCTGGAACGCCTCGACCTCTCGGCCAACGCCCTCGAAGCCCTGCCGGCCGGCCTGTTCGCCGGCCTCCGGCGCCTGCGCGAAGTCAGCGTGGAGGACAACCCGGGCGCACCGTTCGTGCTGACGCTGGAACTGCTCCGCACGGACGCCGACCCCTGGGCGCCCGGCCCGGCCACAATCACCACCCGCACCGCCCTCGGCGCCCCGTTCCCGCTCACCGCCACGCTGACCGCCTCCCCAACGCCCGACGCCGAGACCGCCCTGCCCACCACCGTCGCGGTCGCCGCCGGCGAGACGAACGGCACGACGTTCGCGGCAGCGCAGCCCCCCGAATCGCCCCTGACCCTCCGCGCCGAAGCGCTCCCAATGCCGACGGCGCAGTGCAACGGAACGCCCTGCTTCCGCGGCTTCGAGACCGTTCCGGGCTCCCCGCTGATCCTCTTCCACCGCCCGCCGCGCCCGCTGGCAACGCCCGCCCCGGAACCGCTCGCCGCCGGCGACCCCCTGCGCCTGCCGCTCGCCTCGCTGGTCGCCCCCGGCGACGCCCCCGACGGCATGGCCTGGGAAGCGTCCTCGTCGGACGCCTCCATCGCCACCGCCCGCATCGCCGGCGCCGCCCTGCTGGTGCAGCCCGAGCTGGCCAGCGAAGGCACGGCCCAGATCACCCTCGTCGCCACCGACGCCCTCGGCTTCGCCACGACGGTGCGCTTCGAGGTGCGCGTGGAGTTCCACTGGCCCCACGGCCCGTCCCGCGGCTGGCGCAGCACCCTCGGCAACCCGACGCCGAACGGGCAAGCCCCATCCGGCTCCAACGCGCCAGCAAGCCCCGCGCCCCCGCCGACCACCCGCCAATAGCCGCGCCCTGCCTCCTCGGCGCTCCCCGTGCGCCGATCCGCGCCGGTTCGACGCCGTCCTCCGTGCGCCGCACGTGCGACATTTGCTGCCGCCGGCATGGGCGATCTCGCACAAGGATTTCAGCCTTTGTCCATTTCGCGCCGACTCGTCGCTGGCGCACAGTGCCGCCCATGGCAAGACAAAGACTGCAAAGTGACCCGGCCAACAAGCGGCTCTTCTCCCACCCGCGCATGGCCGCGGACCTCGTCCGCCTGCTCGGCGACCCTTGGATAGACGACTTGGACCTCGACCGCATGGAACGCCTGCCGACGGAATACGTCTCGGAAGACCTGCGCAACCGGCGGGCCGACCTGCCCTGGTGGGCGCCCTTCAAGCCCGGCACGGGCCACCCCGCCGGCGCCGGCGTGATGTTCCACATCGAGTTTCAATCGAGTCCGGATGCCCACATGGCGGATCGGCTGCTGGAATACGTCGCCCTGCTGCGCTTCGACCTGCACCGCACCGGCTGGATGGCGGCCGAGGGCGGCCGGACCGTGGCGCACGTGCCGCTGGTGGTGTACAACGGCCGCGCCAAGTGGAACGCGCCGCTGCGGCTGGCGGAGCCCGAGTGGGCGCCGCCGGAACTGCGCGACCTGCAGCCGCGCCTGGCCGGCCGGCTCATCAACGCTGGCGCCTATGCTGGCGACGACGCGGCGGACGGCAATCCGGCGCGGGCGGTGCTGGCGCTGGACGCGGCCTCGGGGCAAGGGCTGGAGCCGGCGCTTGCGCGGGCCGAGGCGCTGTTCTCGGCGGCGGACGACCAGGCGCTGTGGCAGTCGTTCGCGGTATGGTGCCACGGCATTCTGAGTCCGCGGCTGGACGGCCAGCTGCCGACATTGGTGAACGACAAGGAGACGACGATGCTTGCGGAAGCACTTCGAGAGCGCGACGAGATGAAGATCGACGAGGGCCGGCGGGCCGGGCGACAAGAGGGCCGACGGGAAGGCCGGCGGGCCGGGCGACAAGAGGGGCGGCGGGAAGGCCGGCAGGCCGGGCGACAAGAGGGGCAGCGGGAAGGCCGGCGGGCCGGGCGACAAGAGGGCCAGCGGGAGGTGCTGTGCGGCCTGGCCAGCCGGCGCTTCGGCGCTGCCGCCGGCGCCGAGCTGGAGGCGGTTCTCGCTGGCGTCGAGGACGCCTCGGAACTGGCGCGGATCGGCGCGCTGATCATCGACTGCGACAGCGGCGCGGACTTCCTCGCCCGCGCGCGGCGCCGCTAGCGCGGGACGACTCCGCCTCGAGGAGCGCCGGGCGCTTCGGCGCTTGCGCTCGTCGCGTACAAGGGCCCTACGCCCCCAAGCCAGTTCCGCCCCTGCTGGCGACCATCTCCTTCGCAGCCGCTGAACCGCTGTTCAAAGGGGCCGAGCGCGTTCCGCCGCCAAATGTCGTACACCCAATCGACGCGGACAACACTTGGCATCGAACGCGCGGATCGGCTATAAGGGCGTGACGCAATCGCATAAGGCAAGCCGATCGCTCGAACGGTTTGCGATTGTGTTCGAGGGGCCGGAGCACACAAGGGAACAGCACAAGGAAACACTTGATGGCACGCAAAGCCGCAGCGGCGCAACCGAAGGCCGCGCCGACCCAGAAGACCACGGCCATCCGGCAGAAGATGTCCAAGGCGCAGATTCTCGCCCACCTCGCAACCCAGACGGGGCTGACCCGCGCCCAAGTCGATTCGGTGCTGGACGAGCTCGAAGTGCTGGTGATGCGCCACGTCAAGAAGCGCGCCGTGGGCGAGTTCACGCTGCCGGGGCTGCTGAAGATCCGCTCGGTGAAGCGCCCGGCCACCAAGAAGCGCATGGGGCGCAATCCGGCGACCGGCGAGCAGATCGAGATCCCGGCCAGGCCGGCCACGACGCGCGTTCGCGCGACGCCGCTGAAGCGCCTCAAGGAGATGGTGCTCTAGCGCCTCAAGCTGGCGCACACCCGTGTTGGCCGTTCCACTGGCAATGGCGAACACGATGCGCCGCCCCAATCGCGTTCGAGCGAACCCGCGACCCCGGGACGCTCTCCGTTTCTCAACAACGCCTTGAGGTTTGAGACCGTTGAGATACAGCGAGCTCCTCATTCCCACGCTCCGCGAAGCGCCGGCCGACGCGGAAATCGCCAGCCACGTTCTGCTCGTGCGGGCGGGCTTCATTCGCCGCCTAGCCGCCGGCTGCTACCACTGGCTCCCCCTCGGCGTGCGGGTTCTGCGCAAGGTGGAGCGCATCGTGCGCGAGGAACTCGACCGCGCCGGCGCACAGGAAGTGCTCATGCCGGTGGTGCAGCCGGCCGAGCCCTGGCGCCGCAGCGGGCGCTGGGACGTGATGGGGCCGGAGATGCTGCGCCTCGCCGACCGCCATGGCCGCGACTACTGCTTGAGTCCCACCCAGGAGGAAGTCGTCACCGAGCTGTTCGCGCAGACCGTGTACAGCTATCGGCAGCTGCCCTGCAACCTCTACCACATCCAAACCAAGTTCCGCGACGAAACGCGGCCCCGCTTCGGCCTGATGCGCGCCCGCGAGTTCACCATGAAGGACGGCTATTCCTTCCACCTCGACGCGCCATCGCTGGACCAGACCTTCGCCGCCATGCACCGCTGCTACGCCGCCGTTCTGGACCGCATCGGCCTCGACTACCGCGCCGTGGACGCCGACTCCGGAACGATGGGCGATGGCGACTCCACCGAGTTCCACGTGCTGGCGGACGCCGGCGAAGACCGCCTGGCGTACAGCCCGGCGAGCGGCTACGCGGCGAACGTGGAGAAGGCCGCGGCGCCGCGGCTGGCGGATCAGGCGGACGTGGAGCCGGTGCGCAAGGTGCATACGCCGGGAAAGAAGACCATCGACGCCGTGGCGGAGTTCCTCGGCGTGGACGCGCAGCGCTGCGTCAAGACGCTCGTCGTCCATGGCGAATCGACCGAGGGCGAAGACGGCGGCCTAGTGGCGCTGGTGCTGCGCGGCGACCACCAGCTCAACGCCGCGAAGGCGGCCCGCGTCGACGGCGTCCGCCGCCCGCTGGCCTTTGCGACGGAGAACGAGATCAAGGCCGCGCTCGGCGTCGGCGTCGGCAGCATCGGCCCGGTCGATCTGCCGCTTCCCGTCGTCGTCGATCACAGCGCCGCCGCCTTGGCCAGCTTCGTCTGCGGCGCCAACGAAGAGGACCAGCACCTGGTGGGCGCGAATTGGAAGCGCGATGCGGGCGAAGTCGCGCACGTCGCGGACCTGCGCGACGTGGTCGCCGGGGATCAGGCGGCGGACGGCAGCGGCCCCCTTGAACTGGTGCGCGGCATCGAGGTCGGCCACATCTTCAAGCTGGACGCCAAGTACACGGCTGCCCTGGGCGTGACGGTGCAGGACGCCTCGGGTTCGGACGTGCATCCGCTCATGGGCTGCTACGGCTTCGGCGTCTCGCGCATGGTGGCGGCGGTCGTCGAGCAATGCCACGACGCCCAAGGCATCGTCTGGCCGGATGCCGTCGCGCCGTTCGACGTCCACATCGTGGCGCTGAACAACATCAAGTCTCCCACTGTCGCCGAGACCGCGGCGGCGCTCTGCGACGACTTGGAGAAGAAGGGATTGCAGGTGCTCCTCGACGAGCGCGACGAACGCCCCGGCGTCAAGTTCGCAGATGCGGATCTGATCGGCATTCCGCACCGCATCGTCGTCGGCGAGCGCGGCCTGCGCACCGGCGTGGTCGAGTACCGAAGACGCAGCGCCAAGGAAGCCGCCTCCTTGACGCCCGAGCAGGCGGTCGAGAGCGTGTTGGCGGCTTGCGGCGTGGCCGAATCCGCGCAGCGCCCGTCGGGCGGCTAGTGGATGATCGGCGGCCTCGGTCTGCTCGCGCCGGCCCCCTGGGCAGCGTCGGTCTCGTCCGCGACGTCGAGGATGGTGTAGCGCCGCGTCAGCACTTTGCCGGCGAGCAGTTCGGGAATCGCATCCATGAAGGCCCGCACATGCTCGGTGCGGAAGTGGTTGTCCAGCGCCCGCTCGCTCTCCCACTCCTGCAGAAGGATCAAGGTGTTGGGATCGCGCAGGCCGACGTAGAACTCGTAGGAGACGCAGCCGGCCTCGGCCTGGGTCGCTTCCGACACGGTGCGCGCGAGGGTCAGCGCCTCCTCGCGGTGCCCCGGCTTGATCGGAATGAGGCCGTGAACGACGATCATGCGTCGATCATAGCGCACTGGCGCGAGGCCGTGGCTTCCCTGGCGAAGCGCCGGACCTAGTCGGCCCGCATGAGCGCGGCCGGGGACGTCGTTCGCGCCCGCCGCTGCACCGCCAGGACCACGATGGCCGAGGAGACGGCGGCGACAATCGCCAATACCGGCACGACGAGCGACGTCGCCAGCATGGCCGTCAAGCCGGCGGTGGCGACCGGAAATACGACGGACGCCGCCACGAGCGCAGCGCACGGCAACAGCGCCGCAACTGTGAAATCCACCAGCAGCCCGTCCAAGTAGCGCAGCGCCAGCGCCCATCCGCTCGCGCCGAGTGCAATGCCGATGCCAATAGCGCGCCGATCCTCCGCCAAGCGCCGCGCCTGGCTGGCACCGATGCCGCCCAGCGCCAGCAACAGGGTCAAGGCCGCCGCGCCGGCAAGCAGGATTTCCACGCTGCGCCGCGCCATGAACTGCGTTCTGAACAAATCCGCCGGGGTGCCGATGGACACGACCTCGAAGCCCTTCAGCGCCTCGGCGCGCTGCAACGCGGCGACGACCGCCGCGGCGTCGCCGTCGTGGTCTATCGCCCAGCGCTGATCCCACGGCGCCAACCGAGCGTGGCCGTAGACGGCGGCGCGCTCGCCGTCCAGATAGTGGCCGTAGGCGATGTCCTCGACGACGCCAACCACCGTTGCCACCAGCTCCGATTCCGATTCGTCGTGGGCATCGCGCCGCAGGCGGATGGCCCGTCCCAGCGCCAGCGCCAAGTCGCCGCCGTCGAGCAGGCGGTTGGCGAATGTCCTCGACACGGCGACTTCCGCCGTGCCGTCGTGAAGCCGGCCGGCAAGGAGCGCCGCGCCCAAGGTCTCGAGGTAGTCCGCCTCGACGCCGCTGAACAACACCGTGTCCCCCTCGAAGCGCACATCGCCGAGGACTTGCGCCGAATTGGCGCGGGACAGCGGCGGGACAAGGGGCAGCAAGTCCATGCGCGCGGCCCGCCGCACCTGCGGCAACCCCTCGATGACGCCGCGCAGCACCGCCTCGCTCGGTGCGCCACGCTCCGACCACACCTGCACGAGCAACGCGCGTTCGCCAGCGAAGCCGAGCGCAGAGCCCGCTTCGCGCCAATAGCGCTCTGCCACAGACGCCACCAGCAGCAGGCTGGCAGTGGCCGAAAGCAACAGCAGCCGGCGCGTGGCCGGAGACTTGCGCCACGACGCGGCCGTCGACGTGGAACGGAAAGCCACGGCCACGAACCGCACCGCTAGGGCGGCCGCCAGCGCGTGCGCCGCCAGCAACGCGCCGGCGCCCAGCGCGAACCCGACCGCGATCGAGTCCAAAGGAAGTTCCACCAGCCACGACGCGAACGGCTGCACGGACAACAGGACGTCGCCGATGTAGGCGCCGGCGGCCGTTGCGGCGATCGCCATGACCAAGGCATGGCCCGCTCGCGCCACAAGACACTGGCGGTAGAGCAGCCAAGGCGAGGCGCCCAACGCCGCACGCAGCCGCTGGTTTTCAGCGCCGGCCGCCTGTTCGGCGGCGAGCGCGTCCACCAAGGCCGCGAATGCGAGCACGAACATGCAGGCGACGATTGCGACCAGCCAATAGGTTCGCGCCAGCACTTCCCGACGCATGTCCGGGTGGACTTCGAGGCCGGGCGTGATCTCCAGCCGATCGGCCGGCGTCACGCCAAGGGCACGGCCACTTGCCGGATCGTCGACGAAGTTCATGCCGGCGAGCACGGCGCCCAGCTTGGCGAGGGACATGTCCTCGCCCATTACGCCGAAGACGTGCTTGTTCGGGATCGCCGCTTCGACGCCCTTGAGGAAATCGTCCTGGGCGAGGCGCGAAGGCAGGCGCTCGGGGTTCAGCACCCACAGTTCCGCCTGCTCGCCAAGCAGCCCGCGAAATCGCGGCGGCGCGACGCCGGCAATGACGATCGCCCCTTCGCCGGAGACCGTCATCGTGGTGCCCACCACGTCGGATGCCGAGAAGACCCGCTGCCACACTGCGTGGCCGAGGACGACCGCAGGGACGTCTGCCGCCACCGACAGCCCGCCGTGGGCAGCTTCGACGCCGAGCGCGTCGAAGAAGCCGCCGGACACGCCCTCGGCGCGCAAACGGCGAGCTGCCGACGCGCCTTCGCCATCGATCCCCACGTCCACTTCCTGTAGACGTTCAACGGCGAGCCACCGCACTTCGGGCGCTCGCTCGCGGATCTCGGCCACGCTGGTGGCGGCCACGCCCTCGACACGCTTCGAGAGATCGGCGCGTCGCCCGAGCGACACGTACTCTTGGTTCGCAACGCCGCTCGGCAGCCGGAACCAAACGGCATCCGCAACCGCCGCCGCCACGCCGATGAAGCCGAAGGCCGGCGCAAGCGCGCAAAGCAGGAAGGCGTGTTTGGCCAGGGCGCGTTTGCTGTTTCGCGAAGGCCCGTGGACGCGCAGCACGGCGTATTCAGCGCACGGAGGCCGCTTGACTTGTTTGGGGGTCGCCGCGAACCCGTGCCGAAGACGGTTGGCGAGAATCCGACTCGCCGGCCTCGGGCACGACGAACGGCGGCAGGACGGGTGCGCTCGGCGTCGAGTCGACCAAGCTGGCGCTCGCTGGTCGTGAGGCCATCACGGCATCGAGCGTGATGCTGCGGTGCTCGGTCGCCCACTCCACGCGCGCCATGCCAGGCTGCTTCCCCGGTTGCGTGAACCGCCGCCGGCGTTCCTGCAACAGGTGGACCTTGCGCATCACCTCGAGCGCGCTCAAGGACGGTGCCGCCTCGGCGAGCCAAGGGCGCTCCGGTGGCGGAATGTCGGCCGGCGCATCGCCCTCGCGCAAGCGCGCCATCCACACCCGTGCCGCGGCATCGAAATCGTGCTCGGGATCCGCCACGGCCAGGTCCACATACGTCAACGCGCGTGTGCGATCCACATGCGACCAGTACTGCGCGACAAGCAGGAGCTCGCGTGGTTCGAGTGGCGCGACGTTGTCGAAATCCCCATGCACGGCCTCGGTCGCCGCGTGCCAAGTCTCCGCGTATTCCGCCGCCTCCGCATGGCGTCCCATCTCGAACGCCGTGGCGGCCAGCCCTTGCCACACATAGGGCATTTGGCATGCAGGCACGCGGCCGGAAGCCGCGGTTTGCAGCATGTGCATCCGCGCCTCCTGCAGATTCGCCGTTGCCCGATGATTGAGGCCAAGGCCCCAGTGGACGTCTGCCAGCTCGTCCAGCGTCAAATCCTCGGTCATCAATTCCTCAAGGACGCTGAACGACTCGTCGTACATGCGCACCCTGTAGTAGCCGTTGGCGAGCAGCAAACGGTGGAATCGGTCGCTATCCGTGTCCAAGACCCACTCACAACGGCGGTCCTCGGCAGCCGCGCTGACGGCGAAGAGGACGACCAACATGCTTCGAAACACGGCGATCAGCACACCAACTCCGAATGCGCTAGCGTAGTCGCTCCGAGGAACACGGATACCTTACATGAGAGAGGGGAGAGCAACGGACGCCTACTGCTCGCGCGGCGAAGCGCGCGCGCTTGACCTCGGCAATCGCGGGCCGTTGCGCTTCGACGACGCCGGAGATCTCCACCCGGACATCGCCAGCGCCTACCGACGCGACGGTTTCTACATTCTGGAAGGCGTGCTGCAAGGTGCGGAAGTCGACGACTTGCGGCGCGAACTTGCTGCGTTGCTGGCGCGTGCGCCACATGAACCCGGCGCGACCGTGGACAAGCGCGGCAGACCGGCCTTCGGGCAGGATTTGCGGATTCCGCCGTTCACCTTCGGCAAGCCGCTCTCCGATCCCTACGGCGGCACGGACAAGAACAACGGCCGCCATCCGGCGAAGATGGCCGAGCCGACGCCGGCGGCCGATGCGCCGCCGTGGACCGTCTACTTCGTCTACGGCATTCTGCACGTCATGGATTCCTGCCTGCGGCTGTACGGACACCCGCATCTGCTGCGCGCCGCCGAGAGCATCAACGGCGCGGACTTCACGCCGTTCGCCGACTCCATCTGGATCAAGGAGCCGGGGCTTGGCACCTCCGTCGCGTGGCATCAGGACGGCACGACGCACTGGGGCCATCGGCGCTGGCATGAGGACATCCACGGCTTCAACTACATGGCGCAGCTACATCCGACGACGCCGGAGAACGCCCTCTGGGTGGTGCCCGGCAGCCACAAGCGCGGCAAGATCGACATCAAGGCGGAAGTGGCCGCGTGCGGCACCGACCGCCTGCCGGACGCGGTGCCCATGCTCTGCGAAGCGGGCGACGTGGCCATCTGCAACCGCCAAGCGCTGCACGGCTCGTTCGCCAACATATCCAAAGCACGGCGCGTCACCGTGGTGTTCGGCTTCCATCGCCGGGACGCGGTGTTGAACGTGTACAAGCGGCAACGCGACGGCGAGACCATTGTCTACGACGCCCAACGCATCGAGCGGCGTTCAAGGACCATCCAGCTGGCCATCGACGCCCGCGCCCAACGCTTTCCGAACGAAACGCCGTACCGCTACCAGCCCTTCGTCGGGCTCGAAGACGACAACCGCTGGAACGAGACCAACCGAGAGACGGTGTTGAAGGACTACAACGTCCTGAACTTGGTGCTGTGAGGGCCCGTGCGCAGCGCAAGGCGGCGGCCGGATTCCGCCGGCGATGCTTCGACCGCGCGGAACGCCTTGTGACGGCGGCGGCGAAGATGCACGACCACGACCGTCGACCACGCCGCCCCAAGAATGAGCGCCACCGCGATCAACAGGTAGGGGTTGCTCGTCTCGCACTCGGCGAGGGCCTTCCGGGCCGAGTCCAGAGTGGCGCTCCGCCCTTCTATCTCGTCGCGCCGTACCGCACCTCGCGCCTGGGTCACGGCCAACTCCGCTTCCATCTCGCCGACCAATCCTTTGAGTCCGTCGCAGTCGCCGCCGGTGGCAAGCGGGATAGTGACTGCGGTCATCCCAACGCGCCGAGGATCATGCCGATCAAGCCCAGTTTCTTGCCCATCGCAGGTCGGCTACCGTTCCGGCGCCAGCCGGCCTTCCGCCAGCTTCAGCGTTCTCGTCGCCACGGCGTCGAACTTGGCGTTGTGGGAGACGACGCACACGGTGGTGCCTTGGGCGTGGCAGTCGGCGAGCAGCTGCATCACCGTGTCTTCGGAGTCCGCATCGAGGTTGCCCGTCGGCTCGTCGGCGAGCAGCAGCGCCGGTTCGCCGATGAGGGCGCGCGCCACCGCGGCGCGTTGCTGCTGGCCGCCGGAAAGCTGCGCCGGATAGTGTTCGGCGCGCTGCGGGATGCCCACCTGCCGCAGCAGATCCATCGCCTTCTCCGTGCGTTCGGCGCGGCTCGGCTTGGCGCCCTTGCGGTAGCGCAGCGGCAGCGCCACGTTGTCCACAATCGTCAAGTCGCTGACGAGGTTGAAGGACTGGAACACGAAGCCGAGCGTGCGGTTGCGCCGGCGGGCGCGCTCGGCAAGGCTCAAGCCCCGCGTGTCCGCGCCTTGCAGCAGGTACTGCCCGCTGGTCGGCTGTTCGAGCAGGCCCAGAATGGCGAGCAGCGTGGACTTGCCGCAGCCGGAGGGCCCTTGGATCAGCAGGTATTCGCCGTGGCGAATCTCCAGGGAGACATCGGCGAGGGCATGGGTCTCCACCTTCTCGGTGGTGAAGACCTTGCTCACGTCGCGCAATTGCGCGAGAGGGGCGTCGGCGTTCATCGGATGGCTATCGTCTCCTCGTCCTCGAAGCGGGCGGTATTGCCCAGAATGATGGCGTCTCCTTCGTCCAGGCCGTCGCGCACTTCGATGTCCCGCAGCGTGCCGAAGCCGAAGCGCACCGGCGTTCGCATGGCGCTCTGGCCGTCCTCCGCCAGGCGGAAGACGTCCGCCCGGCGCTCGTCGCGGACGTGCGATGGCCGCCTGACGAACAGCACGTCGTCGAGTTCGGCGACGGTGACGACGGCGCGCATGGAGAGGTCCGGCCTTGCTCCCGCCGGCAACGGCGCCGCGAACTCGAGCTCCACGGCAACGCTGCCCTGGGTCACCGCCGGGTCGACGCGCACGACTTCGCACGGCACCTCCACGTTCAACACCGTGGCGACGGCGCGCTGCCCAGCCGCCAAGCGCGCGGCGTAGGATTCCGGCACGCGAATCGCGCCGACGAGGGAGCGGCTGTCCACCACGCGGGCAACTTGCTTGCCGGCCGTGATGCGCTCGCCGGGCTCGACCAGCAGCTCACGCAGGGTGCCAGCGGCGTCGGCGCTCACCGCCAAATCCCCAAGCTGCCGTTCGGCATCCTCGAGGGCCGCTTCACTGGCCGCCAGGCGGGCTTCGCTTGCGGCCAGTTCGGCGGCCAGCGCAGCATCCAGTTCGGCGAAGCGGCGGCGCTCGAAGTCGACGTTCTGGCGCGCCTGTTCGGTGCGGATCTGCGTGCTCTTGTAGTCGAGGTCGGAGATCGCGTTGGTGTCGCGCAGCTCGGTCTGCGCTTCCAGCCGCAGACGGTTCTCGTCGTAGCTGGCCTGCCGGTCCAGCACCCGCGCCTCGGCCGCAAGGCGTCGATCGGTGAAGTCGGAGAGCTTGCGGCGGTGTTCCGCATTGGCCTCCGCCAAGGCCAGCCGGCTGCGCACGACGGCCTGCTCCAGTTGCGGATTGACCAGCCGAACGACCGTTGTTCCCGCAGCCACCTGCTGGCCCGGGCGGACGTACACGTCCTGCACCGCGCCCGGCACGCGGCTGGCGATCCAGCGTTCCGAGGCCGGCGCCAAGGCGCCGGCGCCCTGCACGTCGATGGGCAGCCGACCGCGTTCCACCGTGGCGACCATGATGTCGGCGCGTTCGAGACCCGCGGCGGCGCGCAGCCAGAAGCGGTCGGCGACGACGAACAGGACGACCGCCGCGAGTGCGGCCGCGCCCCAAGCCAAGGCGCGGATCAGGTTCCGTGCGCTCGCCGGGCGCGGCCGATCCATGCTGTAGTCGCCGTCGGCCATGTCTGCCTACGCCGCGGCGCCGTGGATCAACGTGTTCGCCGAACTCCGGCGCGCCAATCGACGCACCAGGCCGTAGCTCAGCAGAGCGCAGATGCCGGCAAGGCAGAGCGCCGTCGGCGCCAACTGCCAGGCGGCCAGCACGGCGACGACGTCCGGCGCCGTCAGCTTGGCGACGACGGCGGCGGCGCTCACGAACGCCACCGCGACGAGCAGATCGCGCAGCATGTCGCCGAAGTAGCGGTGCGCGACCTGCCCCGCGGTCGCGCCCAGGGCGAAGGCGATGCCGATGGCCTGCCGCGCTTCCGCCACGGTTCGCGCCAGCGAGTTGGCGACGCCGGCCAAGGCGAGCAGCAAGGCGAAGGCGGACGCCCCGGCGAGCACGACCTCCACGCTCTGGCGAGCCACGAACTGCTTGCGGAAGGTCGTCGCCGGGGTATCCCAGAGCGTGATCGTCCAATCCGCGAGCTGCGGCAGCCCTTGCAGCGCCGCGACCAGATCGGCTGGCGGCCCCGCGTAGTCGATCGTCCAGGTCCCCGAACTGCTGAAGAAACCACCCGGGTCGAAATAGACGACTCGCGTCGCGGCGTTCGCGTAGTTGCCGTAGGGAATGTCTTCCACCACGCCGACGACAATCGCCGGATCGCGGGGCCGCGTGTCGGTGTCCATCTGGATTGCCAACGATGTGCCCAATGCCGCGTCGGGGCTTCCGGCGAGCGCAACCGCCGCCGATCGGGAAACGACCGCCTCGGCGCTCACACCCGACCCAAATATCTTGCCGGCCAACAGCGGCACCCGCAACGCGGCGAAGAATCCCGGCGATGCGCGGTTGTGGAAGAACGGCGTCTCCGCCAGATCGGGCCGGTTCGCCACCGTGCCGCGATTGCCGTTGACCCACTGCGGATAGGCCAGCGGCCCCAGCAGCGCGCGCCCGGCCGCCGCTACGCCCGGGATCGCCGCGATGGCCTCGTCGACGCCCATCGCCGGGCGCCATTGGGTTGGGTCGCGGATCTCGCGCTGAATCCGCACGATCGTCGCGTCTGGATTGCCAAGCCCCAAAGACAACCGCGAGTCGGCGGCGTAGCGGCTGGCCAGAGAGAACGCGAACAGCAGGCTGGCGCCGGCGACCGCGAGCAGCACGCAGCGCATGGCCCGGGGCACTCGGGAGACCGCCCGCGTTGCCGAGAAGCTCTGCGACGCGCGCATTGCGAACCAGCTGAGATAGGCGGAACTGACGGCGAACGCAGCGAGCAGCAGCGCGGCGCCAATCCCCAGCCCCGTTCGCTGCGCAGCGACCGAGAGCGAGCCGATGTAGGTGGAGAACGGCGCGATGCCGAGCAGCACCTCGGCCATGTAGTCGAACGCGAACCAGGCCACGGCCGCCACGACTGCCAGCCAGACCGCGTTTTCCGCCAACGTCTGCCGAAACACATCGAGGGGCGCGGCGCCGAGCGCGATGCGCACGGCCTGCTCGTCTTGGCGCGCGACATGCTCCGCCATCATGAAGTCCACGAGGGAGACCAAGGTCATGGCCATGAGCAGCAGCACGATGCTGGCCAGCCAAGCGATCTTCTGCGCCACCTCTCGGCGCAGCGGCGGATTGGTTTCCAGACCATCTGCCACCGCAAGCCGATCCTGCGGACTGACGCCGAAGGAGATCATGTGACGGGTTTTCATTGCCGCGTTGCCGCCGTCGCCGGCGGCCCGCTCCACCAAGATCATCTCGGCGTCGAAGCGGTAGTCGGCAGTCAGGGCGCGGAGCTTGGCCGTGGTGTCCGCGCCGCCGCCAGGCGCTTTGAGCACACCGAACAAGCCCACGTTGGGCGTGCGCTCGAACACTTCCCGCGCCGGGCCGAATCTGTTCGAGGGCAACATGTCGAAGCGCGAATTCAGGAGCCACGCGACATTCGGCGGCGTTGGCACGATGCCGGCGAATTCGGACGCCGCCACGCCGGCGATGGGCACGGATGCGCCGTCCACGATGTGCAGGAACTGGCCGGCGATGTCGGCATCGGCAGCGTAGGCGTCGCGCCACAGCGCATGGCCGAGGACGACGACGGGCTGCCCCTCGGCCGCCTGCAGACGCCCGATGTGCGCCTGCACCCCAAGGATGGCGAAGAAATCGCCCGGCACGCCGAACAGCCACGCCTCGCGCTCGGCGCCGTCGGGCAGGCGGATGGATGGCGCGCCGCCGACGTCCGGCAGCCGCTTGCGGTAGAGCCAAGCCAGTTCCGGCACACGCTCGGCAATGTTCCGCGCATCCGCCAAGGAAACCTGCTCGAAGGCGCCGTCCGCGGTCTCGCGCCCGAGCGAGACGTAGTCCAAGTCCGCCACCCCGGCCGGCAGCCGAAACCAGCTTGCGTGAGCAACCGCCGCCACCACGGCGACGAAGCCGAACGACAGCCCCAGCGAGAGCAGCAGGTAGGCGAGCCTCGCCGGTCGGCGGCGCGCGATGTCAAGTTGCGGCGTCTTCATCCTGCCCGACGAGGCCACCGTGGATGCGCCATCTTGCCACCATCGCACGCTGGGCGGTCGCCTGCCGTATCCGACAGCGGGCGCATTCCGAAAAACCTACGCCGCCAACTTCGACGCGCCCGGTGCCATCCGCCCCATGCCTTGCTGCGATATACTGCCCGACTTTCCGCACGGTGCGCACCGCGCACGGGCATCAAGGAGCCGCGATGATCCTCTCCACACTCAACCATGTGCTGAAGCTGCTTGGCGGGGGCGCGGCCGAGCCGGAGGACCGGCAGGCCGTCTTCAACGAGACGGTGCTGCTGGTGCTGTCGCGGGCGACGGATTCGGACGCCAACATCAAGCCCATCGAGATCGACACCGTGCGCGAGATCGTCGCCAAGACCACCGGCGAGGAAGTGAGCGCCGCCGACGTGCGCGTGGCGGCGCACTCGAAGATCTACGAAGACGCACCCTTGGAACGGAACTTGGCGCGGGTGGCGGAGAAGCTGGACATCCAGGACCGCGCGAAGATCGCCAAGGCGCTCGCGGAAGTGATTCTGGCGGACGAGCGGGTGACGGCGAAGGAGGTGCGCTTCTTCAACGTCGTGGCGGCTGCGCTGGCCTTGACGCCGGCGACGCTGAGCGGGCTGTTCGTCACGCATTGACGTCTTCGTCAATCCGCGCCGCCGACGGATCGCAGCAACGGAGACAAGCACACTAGGAGGGGCGTTCATGCGCATCGAAGAGAGCCAGCGGCTGCTGGGCATTCTGAAGACCGGCTTCGACCAAGGGGGCGGCGAAGTACACGGCGAGGGCATCGTGCGCAGTCCGCTCGAGGACTTCACCTGCCCGAACCTGCTGGCCGAAGAACGCCGCGTGTTCTTCCGCGAAACGCCGCTCTTCATGGGGCTGTCGAGCGATCTGCCGAAGCCCGGCACCTACTGGGCGGACAGCGCCACCGGCCTGCCCATCCTGATGACGCGAGACGAGCAAGGGCGCTTTCGCGCCTTCGCCAATACCTGCCGGCACCGCGGCGCCCAGGTGGTGCCGGACGGCCACGGCAAGCGCGAGCGCTTCAGCTGCCCCTTCCACGCCTGGACCTACGCGCCCACGGGCGACCTCATCGCCGTGAACCGCGAGCAGCGCTTCGGGGAGATCGACAAGACGCGGTTCGGCCTCATCGAACTGCCGGCGGCGGAACGCCACGGCATGCTGTGGGTGCGGCCGACGCCGGGCGACGCGATCGACGTGGATGCCATGCTCGCCGGCTTGGAAGACGACATGGCGCACTGGGATCTGCCCAGCCACTCCTACGGCGCATCGCAGACGATCCATGCGGACATCAACTGGAAGCTCGCCGTCGACACCTTCGGCGAGAACTACCACTTCGACGTTCTGCACCGCAACACGCTGGCCAGCGACATTCGCGGCAACCTGCAAACCCACGACACGTTCGGCATGAACTACCGCATGGTGTTCGCGCTGGTGCAGCGCTTCGAGGAGTTCGGGGAACTCGGCAAGAACGGCAAGACGCCGGATGCCAACGAATGGCCGTTCCGGTCGATGACGCTCTCCGTCTACTTCGTCTATCCGAACACGATCTTCCTGGTCGATCCGGGGGCCGTGGACATCGTGCGCATCTTCCCGGACGGCGACAACCCGCGCCGCTCGTATACGGCGCACAGCTTCTACGTCACCGAGAAGGCGCGCCAACTCTTCGCGGGCCACCGCTTCGAGGAGCGCTTCGACGGCTTCAACGCGGTGGTGCAGAAGGAGGACTACGCGATGGCCGCATCGACCCAGCGCTGCGCCGACGCCGGCATTCAGAGCCATGTGCTCTTCGGGCGCAACGAACCCGCGCTGCTGCACTACCACAACGCCCATCGCCAGGGTCTCGGCCGGGAGTTGCTGACGGTGGAAGCGGCCTGACGGCATCGGCTGCGTTTCGTCCTCAACATGGCACCGTCTTCGCATGGCTGCTAGCACCGCTGAACTGTTGCGGCGCGCTCGCGCAGGCTCTGCGCCGACCGACGACGAAGCGCTCGCGCTGGCGTCTTTCCCGGACACCGCAGCGCTTGCCGCCGTTGCCGCCGAACTGCGCGACGCTGGGTTCCGCAACCTCGTCACCTACTCGCGCAAGGTCTTCATCCCGCTCACCCATTTGTGCCGCGACGTCTGCCACTACTGCACCTTCGCGCAGACGCCTTCCAAGCTGGAATCCCCGTACATGAGCTTGGAGGCGGTGCTCGAAGTGGCGCGGCACGGGGCGCGGATGGGCTGCAAGGAAGCGCTCTTCACCTTGGGCGAGAAGCCGGAGCTGCGCTATCGGGCGGCGCGCGAGTGGCTGGCGGCGCACGGCTATTCGACAACCCTCGAATATCTGCGCGACGCCGCCAAGGCCGTGTTCGAGGAAACCGGGCTGCTGCCGCACCTGAACCCCGGCAACATGACGCCGGCGGAAATCGCCGAGCTGCGGCCGGTGTCGCCCTCCATGGGCATCATGCTGGAATCGACATCGGAGCGGCTGACCGAGAAGGGCATGCCGCACTACGGCTCGCCGGACAAGATTCCCGCCGTGCGCCTGCGCACGCTGGCCGACGCCGGTCGGGCGAAGGTGCCGTTCACCACCGGCATTCTCATCGGCATTGGCGAAACCCGCTTGGAACGCATCGAATCGCTGCTCGCCATTCGCCGCATCCATGCCGAGCACGGCCACATCCAGGAGATCATCGTCCAGAACTTCCGCGCCAAGCCCGGCACGAAGATGCGCCAGGCGCCGGAGCCGGACTTGGACGAGCTGCTGTGGACCATCGCCGTGGCGCGGATTCTGTTCGGCGCCGAGATGAGCATCCAGGCGCCGCCGAACTTGAGCCCGGGGGTGCTGCCGCAGATCATCGCCGCCGGCATCGACGACTGGGGCGGCGTGTCGCCCCTGACGCCGGACTTCGTGAACCCGGAGGCCCCGTGGCCGCACTTGGACGAGCTGGCCCGGGAGACAGCCGCCGCCGGCAAGGCCCTGCACGAACGGCTGACGATCTATCCGCGCTTCGCCAGCGACGTGGACGCCTGGGTGGACGAAGGCTTGCGCAGCGCCGTGCTGGATGCGATCGACGGCGAAGGTCTGCCGCGCACGGACGACTGGTGCCCCGGCGACGACACGCCGCCGCCCACCGACGTGCTGGAGCGCATCCACGCGCCGCCGAAGCGGATTTCCGCGGACCTTCGCGCCATCCTCGACCGCTTCGACGCCGAAGACGCGCCGGACTTGGCGGAAGCCCAGATCGTGCGCTTGATCCGCGCCCGGGGCGACGACTTCAACGCCGTCGTGCAGGCCGCCGACCGGCTGCGGCAGCGGCAGAACGGCGATGTCGTCTCCTACGTCGTCAACCGCAACATCAACTACACCAACATCTGCTACTTCAAGTGCCAGTTCTGCGCCTTCTCCAAGGGCAAGCTGGCGGAGAACCTGCGCGGCCGGCCCTACGACTTGAGCCATGAGGAAATCCAGCGCCGGGTGCGCGAAGCCTGGCAGCGGGGCGGCACCGAAGTGTGCATGCAGGGCGGCATCCATCCCGAATACACCGGCGCCACCTACATCGACATCGTGCGCGCCGTGAAGGAAGCCGTGCCGGAGATGCACGTCCACGCCTTCTCGCCGCTCGAAGTCTGGCAGGGCGCGGCGACCTCAAATCTGCCGCTCGCGGACTATCTGGCGGAACTGAAGGACGCCGGCCTCGACACGCTGCCGGGCACTGCGGCGGAGATTCTCGACGACGAAGTGCGCACAGTGATCTGCCCGGACAAGATCAACACCGCGCAGTGGCTGGAAGTGATGGAGGCGGCGCACGGCGTCGGTTTCCGCACCACCGCCACCATCATGTACGGCCACGTCGATCAGCCGCGGCACTGGGCGCGGCATCTCATCCGCGTACGCGACTTGCAGCGGCGAACCGGCGGCTTCACGGAGTTCGTGCCGCTGCCGTTCGTCCACATGGAAGCGCCGCTCTACCTCAAGGGCCGGGCGCGGCGCGGGCCGACCTTCCGCGAAGCGATTCTCGTCCACGCCGTGGCGCGACTCGCGCTGCACCCCCACATCGCCAACATCCAGGCCAGCTGGGTGAAGCTCGGCCACGACGGCGTATTGGCGGCCCTCAACGCCGGCTGCAACGACCTCGGCGGCACGCTGATGAACGAGAGCATCACCCGCGCCGCCGGCGCCGGCCACGGCCAGGAGACGTCGCCGAAGCGCATGGTCGCCATGATCGAAGCCGCCAACCGCCAGCCCCGCCAACGCGCCACCACTTACGCCGACGTACCGAAGGACATCGCCGAGCGCGGCCTGGCCGCCCCGGAACTCCTGCGCATCGTCAACACCCCAGCGCGCAAATACGAACGCAAGCGCACTCACGAGCTGGTGAAGAACGCGGTTTAACGGACCAAAGCGAAGCGGCGGCAAGATTGCACAATCTTCATGCCATAATTAACTAGCATGCCTTTTCAAATAGAAGATTTGATAATCTTCTGCCATGAATCCCATGCCCCGTTTGGATGCTGTTCCCCCGTCGCTGTCCGAGGCGGAGTTCTGGCGCCTGTTCGGCCGCCGCGAGCACGAAGCGCTGGACTTCAAGCGCGGCGTGCCGAAGGACATCGCCGAAACCATCCCCGCCATGGCCATGACGAATGGCGGCCTGATCGTCCACGGCGTCGCCGACGATCGGCAAATCGTCGGCTGCCCGCTCTCCCAGAACACCCAGGATCGGATCACGCGCATCGCCGCCGAATGCGGCGTGGACGTGCAATTGCGCGAGGTGGCGGTCGGCGGGCAGCGCGACGGCAAGCGGCTGACGATTTCCGCCGTGCCGGAAGTGCGCGGGCGCATTGCCACGACGCCGGACGGACGCCTGCTGCGGCGGGTCGGCGGCGATTCGCAGCCATTGCGCGGCGATGCGCTGGCGCGCTTCGTGCGCGAGCGGGAACTGCGCTCCGGCGAGGACGAGCCCCTTGCGCGAACGTCGGCCGACAGCTTCGACGTGGGCGCGATAGACGCCGCGCTGCAAGCCGAGGGGCGGTCTTCGATGGCGCTCGCCAGCGAGGCCAACGTGCTGCGCGCCCTGTCCGACTTGGGCGTCGCCACCCCCGCGGCCCCGCCGCTCGCCACCCAAGTGCTGCGGGCGGCCGCCATCCTGTTCACCGAAGATCCGCGCCAGGCGCTGCGCGGCGCCGCGGTGCAGCTGGCGCGTCGCGCCGGCGCCGGAACAGGGCCCGGCCCCGCCCTGGCGCGCGCCGAGTGTGCCGGGCCGTTCGCCGAGACCGTCCAGTGCTGTCTCGAGTTCATCGCCGAGCACACCAGCCAAGCGGAGGTGGTGGCTGGCGTCCGCCGCGAGACCCTGCCGGCGTATCCCGTAGCCGCATTGCGGGAGGCGGTCGTGAACGCCCTTGCCCACCGCGACTACAACCTGGGCGGCGCCACCGTGGACATCACGGTGTGGGACGACCGCGTGGAGGTGTGCAGCCCCGGCCCGCTGCCTGGCCACGTCACCGAGGACAACATGCGCGCCGAGCACTACAGCCGCAATCCCCGCATCATGCGCGTCTTGAAGAGCCTGGGATTGGTGGAGGAATACGGCGAAGGCATCGACCGCATGTACCGCGAGATGGAGGTGCGCCTGCTGCCGCCGCCGGCGTTCGAGGCGACGACCAGTTCCGTCACGGTAACGCTGCGCAGTCGCGCCATGGTGGACGCGGAGGACCAAGCGTGGCTGCTCGGCTTGCCGGAGACGACCACCGCCAGCGAACGTCTGGCGCTGATCGCCGCTCGCCGCGACGGCGCCGTGACGCGGCGCGCATTGCGTTCGATGATGGCGGAGGCCGAGGTGGACGCGGTCCTCGAAGGAGCCGTGGCGAAAGGCTTGCTGCGGCGGGTTGGCACCGCCGGCGGCACGCGCTACGTGCTCGGCGGCGCGGTTGGCGGCGCCGCCGGCAGCGCCGAGAACCGCAGCCGCGGCCGTCTGCTCGAAGAAGCCCGCCGCCGCGGCACGATCACCAGCAGCGACGCGGCGCGGTTGCTGCAAACCTCCGCGGAGACCGCGCGCAAGCTCCTGCGCGAACTGGAGCGAGCCGGCGCGCTGCGCGCCGAGGGAAACACGCGCGGCCGGAAGTACCACCCAACGTACTGAACGCACTGCACCGCGCCCATTCGCTCCGCACGATTTCGCTACGTTTAGACGGCTGCACATGGAACGCATCTGCAAGCAGCTCGCCCAGCCCCTTCGCGCCATGTAGTCCAAGGAGTAGAATCTGCGCCGCACTTGAAGATTGCCGCTTGGCAGGTAGGCAGAGATGATCGCTCGCGTTGTTCGCAGCCTCTTCGGCACCCGCAATGCCCGCGAGCTGAAGCGCATGGGCCGGCTGGTGGCGCGCATCAACGCGCTCGAGCCGACGATGCAGGCGCACAGCGCCGAGGAACTGGCCGCCACGACGGCGACCTTGAAGGAGCGCTTGGCGCACGGCGCGGCGTTGGACGAGTTGCTGCCGGAGGCATTCGCGGCAGTGCGCGAGGCGTCTCTGCGCAGCCAAGGCGAGCGCCCCTACGATGTGCAGCTCGTCGGCGGCATCGCGCTGCACGAAGGCAAGATCGCGGAGATGCGCACCGGCGAGGGCAAGACGCTGGCGGCGACCTTGCCGGCCTTTCTGAATGCCCTTGCCGGCGCCGTCCACGTCGTCACCGTGAACGACTATCTGGCGCGCCGCGACGCGGCCTGGATGGGGCCGATCTTCAACGCGCTCGGCATGACGGTCGGCGTGGTGCAGTCCAATCAGGATGGCGCGAGCAAGCGCGCCGCATACCAGGCGGACGTCGTCTACGGCACCAACAACGAGTTCGGCTTCGACTATCTGCGCGACAACATGGCGTTCACCAAGGAGGACCGCGTCCAGCGCTCGCTGGATTTCGCGGTCGTCGACGAAGTGGATTCGATCCTCATCGACGAAGCGCGCACGCCGCTCATCATTTCCGGCCCGGCGGACCAAAGCACCGATCTCTACGTGAAGATCGACAAGCTGGCGCCCAAGCTCGTGCGCCAGGACAAGATCGAGAGCGGCCTGCCGGCGGTGCTGGCCGGCAACGAGCCGCAGCCGGAGGAAACCGGCGACTTCTTCGTGGACGAAAAGAACCGCCAAGTGGAACTCACCGAACGCGGCCACGAACTGGTGGAGAACGAGCTCAAGCGCCTCGGCGTGCTCGATCAGAACGACAGCCTCTATGCCGCCGTCAACCTCGGCCTGCTGCACCACGTCCACGCGGCGCTGCGCGCCCACTTCCTGTTCCAGCGCGACGTCCACTACATGGTTCAGAACGGCGAGATCGTGATCGTCGACGAACACACCGGGCGCGCCATGCCGGGGCGCCGCTGGGCCGACGGACTGCACCAGGCGGTGGAGGCGAAGGAGCGCGTGGCGATCCGCAACGAGACGCAGACGCTGGCCTCCACGACGCTGCAGAACTACTTCCGCCTCTACGGCAAGCTCTCCGGCATGACCGGCACGGCGGACACGGAAGCGATGGAGTTCAAGCAGATCTACGGCCTCGACGTGATCATCGTGCCCACCCACAAGCCAATGATCCGCGACGACCGCAACGACCTCGTCTACATGACCGAAGACGAAAAGTACGACGCCGTGGTGGACGAAATCCAAGAAGCCACGGGCGCTGGCCAGCCGGTGCTGGTGGGCACCGCGTCCATCGAGTCCTCGGAGCGCCTCTCCGGCGAGTTGCGGCGGCGCAAGGTCGAGCACAGCGTGCTGAACGCCAAGCAGCACGAACGCGAGGCGGAGATCGTCGCCCAGGCCGGCCGGGCGGGCGTCGTCACCATCGCCACCAACATGGCCGGCCGCGGCACCGACATCGTGCTCGGCGGCAACGTGGAGGCGGAAATCGCGGCCCTCGGCGAAAGCCCGGCCCCAGCCGACGTCGACACCGCCAGGCGCGCCTGGCAGGAACGCCACGACGCCGTGATCGCCGCCGGCGGCCTGCACATCGTCGGCACCGAGCGCCACGAATCGCGGCGCATCGACAACCAGCTGCGGGGCCGCGCCGGACGCCAGGGCGACCCAGGCTCGTCGCGCTTCTTCCTGTCGATGGAAGACAACCTCATGCGCATCTTCACGCCGGAACGGGTGCGCAACTTCATGCAGTCCCTAGGGATAGAGAAGGGCGAGGCCATCGAGCACGGCATGGTCAACCGCTCCATCGAGAAGGCGCAGCGCCGCGTCGAGGGGCAGAACTTCGACGCCCGCAAGAATCTGCTGGAGTTCGACGACGTGGCGAACGACCAGCGCCACTACGTCTACCGCCAACGCAACGAACTGATGGACGTGGACGACATCTCCGAGGCCATCGAGGAGATGCGCGCCGAGGTCGTCGAAGAAGTGGTCAGCGAATACGTCCCGCCCCAGAGCATCGAGGACCAATGGGACGTCCCCGGCCTCGAACAGGCGCTCGCCGCCGAGTTCAACTGCCGAGCGCCGGTGGCGCAGTGGCTGGAGGAAGACGCCGACCTCACCGAAGAAGCGCTGCGCGAGCGCGTCGCGGCGGCGGTCGAAGCGGACTACGCCGCCAAGGCCGCCGCCTGGACCGCGGCCGGCATCGACATGCGCCAAGTCGAGAAGCAGCTCATGCTGCAAGTGCTCGACCAGAAATGGAAGGAACACCTGGCGGTGATGGACCACCTGCGCCAAGGCATCCACTTGCGCGCCTACGCCCAGAAGCAGCCCAAGCAGGAATACAAGCGCGAGTCCTTCGCGCTGTTCCAGCAGTTGCAGGACAACATCAGCCACGACGTGATCCGCTGGCTCTCGCGCATCGAAGTGCAGCGCCAGGCGGAGATCGAAGAAGCGGAGCGCGAGCGGCGGCTGAGGGAATCCGGCGCCATGCGCTACAACCACGTCGAAGAGGGCCAAGCGCAGCCAAGGCGACGCGCCACGGCGGAGGCGGCGAAGGCGGAGACGTTCGTGCGTTCGGGGCGCAAGGTCGGCCGCAACGAACCCTGCCCGTGCGGCTCCGGCAAGAAGTACAAACACTGCTGCGGCCGCGCAAGCGCGGCGGCAGCCTAGGCCGGCGAGGATAGAGCGTGGCCGTCAACCTGCCGGCCCTGGGCGAACTGCTGTCCATCGACGGCGTCTCCCTCGGCGCTGCGGCGGGCGGCGTCAAATATGCCGACCGCCTTGATGTCGCCGTGCTCCTGCTAGCGCCCGGCAGCGCCGTCGGCGCCGTCTTCACGCGCAATGCGTTCCGCGCCGCGCCGGTGGAAGTGGCCAGCGGGCGCGTCGGCAGCGCGCGGGCACTGCTCGTCAACAGCGGCAACGCCAACGCTGCGACCGGCGCAAGGGGCATTGACGATGCCTGCGCCTGCTGCGCCCATCTTGCATCCAGGGCTGGCCTCGACGAAGCAGAGGTGCTGCCGTTTTCCACCGGCGTCATCGGCGAGTTCCTGAACATGGACGCCATGCGCCGCGGCATCGACGGCGCCTTGGAGCGCGCCAGCCTGGACGGCTGGGCCGATGCCGCGCGCGCCATCATGACCACCGACACCGCGCCGAAGGCGGTCTCCGTGCATGGCCGTCTCGGCGCGACGCCCATCCGCGCCACCGGCATGGTGAAGGGCGCGGGGATGATCCGTCCGGACATGGCGACCATGCTGGCTTTCCTGGCCACGGATGCCGCGGTCTCCACGGCAGCGGCCGGCGCGTTGGCGCGGGATCTGGCCGAGCGCAGCCTGAACCGCGTGACCATCGACGGCGACACTTCCACCAACGATGCCTTCGTCGTGGCCGCGACCGGGTGCGCCGGCAATCCGCTCGTTGACGACTCCGCAAGCCCCGCCTATGCCGAGCTGCTGGACGCACTCACGCCGCTGGCGGTGGAACTCGCCCAGCGCACGGCGCGCGACGGCGAAGGCGCCACCAAGTTCGTCACCGTGCGCGTGGAGCAGGGCCGCACCGCCGCCGAGTGCCTGCAGGTCGCCTACGCCATCGCGCATTCGCCGCTGGTGAAGACGGCGCTCTTCGCCGGCGACCCGAACTGGGGCCGCTTCTGCATGGCGATCGGCCGCGCCGGCGTCGCCGACTTGGACCAGCGCCAGGTGAGCCTGTTTCTCGACGAGGTGCAGGTCGCGGCCGGTGGCCTGATCGCGCCGGCCTACACCGAACAGGCCGGCGCCGCAGTGATGGCCAAGGACGAGTTCACCGTGCGCGTCCTGCTCAACCGAGGCCAAGCCGCCGAGACCGTGTGGACCTCCGACTTCTCCTACGACTACGTCCGCATCAACGCCGAATACCGAACTTGACCGAGGGGACTCGGCTCCAAGTAACCCATGAACACGACGACGCCTCGCCTCTTTCGTCCCGGCGACGGCGCACTGCCGCCAGTGCTCGCCGGGCGCGATGTCCAGCAAGCGGTGTTGTCGCGCTGCCTCGCGGACCTCGTTGCCGGAACCGCGCCGCCGCACAACGTCGTCTTGCTGGGGCCGCGGGGAAACGGCAAGACAGCGCTGCTCGGCTGGTTCAAGGGCGCTTGCGGCGAGGCAGGGGTGGATGTCGCGGCCTTGACGCCTGACCGCGTCTCCGGACAGCAGGCCCTTGCGGATGCGCTCGCGCCGCGCCGCGGCATCGCCAAGTGGCTGCCGCGCAAGGTCGGCGTGGCCTCGGTGGCGTCTGCCGAGTGGCACGCCCAAGGCAGGGAGAACGACGACCTTGCGCTGGCGCTGACCGCGCGCTGCCGCAGGAAGCCGCTGGCCGTGCTGCTCGACGAAGCGCACACGCTGCAAAGCGATGTCGGTCGCGTCTTGCTCAATGCCAGCCAGCAGGTGCGCGCCGATGCGCCGTTCCTGTTGGTGCTGGCTGGCACCCCGGGGCTGCCGAGCCGTCTGCGGGAAATGGACGCATCGTTCTGGTCGCGGCTGGGCGAAGGCTTGCTGGGCGTCGGACGCCTCGACGACGCCGCGGCGCGGGAAGCGCTGTCCAAACCGTTGCAGGAGCATGACGTCGCCATCGACAAGCGCGCCTTGAAGGCGGTCGTCGAACACAGCCAGCGCTATGCGTACTTCATCCAGCTCTGGGGCGATGCGCTGTGGCAGCGTTGGAACGACACGGGCGAGACGCCCATTGGGATGGCTGCCGTGGACGCCGCGCGACCGGCGGTGTCGGCGCGCATGGCGGACTACTACCAGAGCAGGTACGAAGAGCTGCGCGACGGCGACGACGAGTTGCTCGGGGCCGCCATGGCCGTCGCGGTGTTGTTTCAGACTGGCCAGGACGCCACAGCCGAGGAGCACGAACTGCACGCCGCGCTGGCGAGCGCGGGCGTCGAAGACGCAGCCAGCCGCAACCGCAAGCTCGGCGCGCTGAATCGCTTGGGCTACATCTGGCACCCGCCCGGACAAGAGCCGCCAATCGTCTGGAGCGCCGGCATTCCGTCGCTGACGACCTTCGTTCTCGAAGCGGGGAGCAAGCTGGCGTCGTCCTAAAGCGGCCGCTCGGTTGGCCGCCCCGCGAGGCACCTTGGCCGCACTGGCGAGCGTCAGCCGCTGAACGGCTGGCGCAGCAGTTCCATCATCTCCTCGGCGTCGAGCCGGCTCGGCGCGTCGGTGCCTTCGAGGAGCTTCTCCGCAAGGTCGCGCTTGCGGTGGTGCAGCGCGACGATCTGCTCCTCGATGGTGCCTTCGGCGACTAGGCGGTAGATCGTCACCGGGCGGGTCTGGCCGATGCGATGGGCGCGGTCGGAGGCTTGGTCCTCCACTGCCGGATTCCACCACGGGTCCATGTGGATCACGTAGTCGGCGGCGGTGAGATTCAGTCCCACGCCGCCGGCGGTCAGCGAGATCAGAAACACGTCGCCTTCGCCGGCCTGGAAGGCGGCGATGCGCGCGGCGCGTTCCTTGGCGGAGGTTGCGCCGTCCAGATACTGGTACTGCACGCCGGTCTCGCGCAGGTGGTTCTCCACCAGCCGCAGGTGCATCACGAACTGCGAGAACACCAGCACCTTGTGGCGGTTTTCCAGCAGGTCCGCAAGGGTGGAAGCGAAGGTCTCGAGCTTCGCGCTGGCCGTAGCGAGCGGCAGGTCGGCGGGCGCGTCTTCGGCGTCGAGCACCAGCTTCGGGTTGCAGCAGGCCAAGCGCAGCCGGGTCAGATGCGCGAAGAGGCGCATGTGCCCACCGGCGTCGTCCGTCAAGTCTTCAAGGGCGCGCAGCCGCAGCGCCTCGTAGAGGCTGGCTTCCGCCTCGGACATCTTCACGTGCAAGGTGATCTCCGTGCGCTGGGGCAAGTCGTCGAGCACGTCCGCCTTCAGCCGGCGCAAGACGAACGGGCTGATCAGGCGCCGCAGCCGCGCTTGCGCGACGGCGTTGCGGTCGCGCTCTATCGGCAGCGCGAAGTGGGCGCGGAATCGCTGCAGCGAACCGAGCAGGCCTGGGTTGGCGAAGCCGAACAGCGAGTGCAAATCCAGCAGGTTGTTCTGCACGGGCGTGCCGGTGGTCATCAGGCGGAAGTCCGCCTTGAGCGACTTGGCGGCCTTGGTGCGCTTGGCGGCGGGGTTCTTGATCGCTTGCGCTTCGTCCAGCACGACCGTGTGCCACGCTGCCGCCGCCAGCGCCTCGGCGTCGTTCTGCAGCAGGCCGTAGGTGGCCACGACCAGGTCGAACGGCCCCGCGCCCTTCAGCAGCGCCGCCCTTGCCGCGGCGGCGCCAGTGTATGCCTTGGCATTGAGCGTCGGCGCGAAGCGGCGGGCTTCGGCCAGCCAGTTCGGCACCACCGACGTGGGCGCCACCACCAGCGCCGCGCCAGCAGGCGCTCGGTCCAGGAGCATCGCCAAGGTCTGGATGGTCTTGCCGAGGCCCATGTCGTCGGCGAGACAAGCGCCGACCCCTTGCTGCGCGAGCCGCGACAGCCAACGGTAGCCGTCGAGTTGGTAGGGGCGCAGTTCCGCCTGCAAGGTGCTTGGCACGGCGGGCTCGACCGCGCTGGCGATGCGCGTCCGCTCGCGCAGCGCCTTCCAGCCGTCGTCGGCGTCGAGCTGGGCGTTGTCGATCAGCTCTTCCGCCGCCAAGGCGGCGAGCGGATGCAGGCGCAGTTCGCCCTTGGCGCCGACGCTGGCCAGGCTCGCCAAGTCGTCGAGCTGGCGGCGGAAGGTCTGCGTCAGCGCCAGGAACTCGCCATTGCCGAGCGCGAGAAAGCGCGAGTCGGGCTTGTCTTCCAGCAACGCGAACAGGCGCTTGAAGTCGAGCACGCGCTCGCCGTCGAGCGGCAGTTGCGCGGAAGCGGACATCCACTGCGCGGCGGATTTCATCGTCATGCGCAAGGACCCGGCCGAGGCGCGCGACACCACGCGCATGGTCTCGCCGTGGGGCCACTTGCAGCGGGCGCCGGCGGCGTCGAGAAGCTCGAGCAACTCCAGACACTCGTCCGGCTCCGGCAGCGCGAGCGGCTGTAAGGGCGTCGGCCCGGACGCCAAGGGCGGACACTCGGTGGCAAGACGGGAGAACGCTTCCCTTTCGGCGTCGAGGTCGCGTTCGGCTTGGAGGTTCTCGCCATTCAAGTGCGCGAAGACCACCGCGCCGCCGGCGCCGGGAGCGAAGCACACGCCGGAACGTGGAATGGGTTCGACCTCCAGGGCGACGGAAAGCCCCGCTTCGAACGGCTCGAGGCGCACCCACGGCTCGGCGTCGGCCGCCACCCGCGTCGCGGTCTGCGCGGCGCTGGCCTCCGGGCTTTGCACGCTGGACGCCACGCGCACGCTCGCCGCCAGGGACGGAATGGTGTTCAGCAGCCGCGCCTTGGCGCGCGCCGGCACTCTCAGGCCGGCTTCCGGCACGGCGCGGAACAGGCGTTGGTGTTCGGCGGTGAAATGCGTGATCTCGCAGCGCCCGGGCGCGACCATGCGCGCGGCGTAGGCGCCGTCGGTGCCGGCGCGGTAGGGGTCGATGCGCACCAGCACGCCGTCCGCATCGTCGCGCACCGACAGTTCGGGCGCTCGGCGCACGACCTCCACGGTTTGGTCTTCGCAGTAGACGTGGGGATGCCCGGCCAGCGCAAAGAGGCTGCGCAGGCCGAAGAAGCGCTCCGACTTGCCGTACGTCGAGCGCTCGTCCGCGGCGGCGATGGCTTCGACGTCCTGCGGCAGCAGGAACTTCATCTTGGTGGATTCGGCGGCCAGCCGCTTGGCGCCGTACTGCTTGCCGCGGCTCCACGCGCCGTTCGCGCCGCGCCGCTGCGCACGGGCGGCCAAGGAGACCTCCGCGCCGCTCACGTGCAGCGTCCAGAGCAGCCGCTCGCTTGGCGCTTCCGGCTCTTCCGCCTCGGGTGCGCCGTCGTCGCTGGCCACCTCTTCGAGCGCCGCCAGCGATTGCTCCCAAGAGCCGGCCGGCACCGTCAACGTGGTCAGCGTGACGGTGCCGAGTGCGGCGTGGCTGGAGCCGTCCTTTGGTGCGCTGCCGCCGGTCTCCGCCAAGCGTTGCAGCACTTCGCCGCACTCCGCAGCCACCCAGCGAAAGCCGTTCGCCAGCGCGCGGCGGTGGAGCGTACGCAGCGACCCGAGCAATGCCTCGCCGTCGTCGCCCAAGCCGCCTTGCCAAGCGCGCTGCACGCCAGCGAACAGCGCGGCGAGGCCGGTCGGCACGTAGACCCCGGCGAACGGCAGTCCGCGTTTGGCCTTGATCCGCACCGCCGTCTGGGCCAAGCGCAGGCCGTCGTCTTCGCGCTGGTCGTAGCGCCGCGCCGCGGCGATGCGCGTCAGCAGGTCGAGCGTCTGCGGAGACTCGATCCGCGCCAGCGCCAGCAGCGCCAGGCCGAAGGCCGGCAAATCGGGATATTGCAGGCGCTTGTGGCCGCCCTTGAGGATGTCCAGCGCCTCCTCGATGTGGCGCAACGCAAGCTCGTCCTCGCCATGCAGCGTGCCCGCGAGCGCCCGCGTGGCGGCGCGCCCGACCTGCGCCTCCGGACGCTGCTCGACGTTGGCCGGCAGGGCGTCGAACGGCGCCTCCGCCTCGTCGAAGCGGCCTTGGAGCAGCCGGATGTAGGCGATGTCCGCAGCGTGCTCCAACGGCGTCTGGCTGACTTTGGCGCAGAATTCGATGACTTGGTCCGGCGGCGCGGCGCGGGCCAGCACATATCCGAGGCAGGCGCCGCAAGCGTCGCGCAAGTCGGCTGGCGGTAGGGCGGCCATCGCTTCTTCGGCGAACGGCTCCGCAAGCACCGCGAGATCCCGCGCACCGAGGCGGTCGCGCTCGCGGACCTCCTCGAAGCGTTCCACATCGCCGGCCCACAAGTAGCCGCGCATCAGCACGACGGCAGTGGCGTGGTCCCGATCGTGCCCCGCCAAGCGGGCATTCGTGTCGTCGCGCGGCTCTTCCTGCTCGCGCCGCTTCAGCCTTTCCACCGCGCTCAAGATCGGCGGCAACACGCCCTCCTGGCGCGCCCGACGCAACAGCGGCAAGGCGGAATCGGCGCCAATCGCCACATCGCCGTTGTCGCGTTCGACCACGCCGGCGCGTTCGAGGGCGGCGATTTCGGCGTCCAACGCGGCGCTGCCCGGCGCATTGAGAGATTTCAGGTACGGATCCTCGAGCAGCGCACGCAGGCGCGCCAAGGCGAGCTCCCGTGGCGCAAACAAGGCGCAGATCTGCGCCAGCGCCCGGCCGCCGGGCGACAGCGACGACAGGCGCTTAGCGGGCGACGACTGGTTTCGGCTGGACACGGCAACAACGACCGTCTGCGCTTGGTGCGACGGGGATTATTGCCGGGCAGCCGCGTTTGGCAACCGATTTCGGATGGCCGACGGGCCGGCTCCCGAGGTCCGCCGGGCTGGCGCACAAGGCGGCGCACACCTTGCACACTGGTTCGCATTGCGGGGCGGTTTGCTCTATGCTCGGAGTCGTCGCGCCCAGATGCCGGAAGGCCGACGCGACACACACCCGGCCGCTGAGGCCAAGGAGGAGAGGAGACCAATGATGAATCGCAAACTCAAGCCCGTCGTGGCGATGGTCGGCGCGGCGGTGGCCGCGTCCCTGAGCTTCGGCGCCCTGGCGGACGAGAGCGGCAATCCGTTCGAGGCCGAAGTGCTCGAAGACGTGCTCCTGGCCGACGCCCACGGCGGCGAAGGCAAGTGCGGCGAAGGCGAGGACGCCGAAGGCAAGTGCGGCGAGGGCAAGTGCGGCGAAGGCGAGGGCGACGAAGGCGAGGGCGATGCCCCGGCCGAGGACGCCCCGGACGCTCCGGCGGAAGACGCCAACTAGCCGACGCGCTTCCTGGCCGACTGAACGTCGGCCGGCAGCAATCCCTAGAGACGTTGCCTTTTGCGAGGTAGCGTCTCTGGGGCTTGTGCCAAGGGCTGCGGATGAAAACGTCGGCAGGCATCCGTGGCGCGGGACTCGGCCTTCGCCGCTCCTTCATGCGCGAGCTTGCCAGCGCTGGCGAAAGTGCGCTGAGCCGCATCGACTTCCTGGAAATCGCGCCGGAGAACTGGATCGACGTCGGCGGGCGCTCCGGCAGGGGCCTGCGCGAGTTCACGGAGCGGTTCCCGTTCGTCTGCCACGGGCTGTCGCTCTCCTTGGGCGGGCCGGCGCCCTTGGACATCGACTTCCTGCGCGCCGTCAAGGGATTTCTCGACACCCACCGCATCCGCTTCTACTCGGAGCATCTCTCGGCCTGCAGCGACCACGGCCACCTCTACGACCTCATGCCGATTCCGTTCACCGCCGAGGCGGTGAGCTACGTCGCCGAGCGCATCCGGCGTGTGCAGGACGTGCTGGAACGGCGCATCGGCATCGAGAACGTCTCCTGCTACGCGACCCCCGGCGCGGAGATGACCGAGTTGGAGTTCATCAACGCCGTCCTGCAGGAGGCCGACTGCCTGCTGCTGCTCGACGTGAACAACATCTACGTCAACAGCGTCAATTTCGGCTACGACCCGTCCGCCTTTCTGCGCGGTCTGCGCGGCGAACGCGCGGCGTACATCCATGTCGCCGGCCATCGCAGCGAGGCCGAAGACCTGCGCGTGGACACCCACGGGGCAGCGGTCATCGACCCGGTGTGGCGTCTCTTGGACGACGCGTATGCGCTCTACGGCGCACTGCCGACGCTCCTCGAACGCGACTTCAACATCCCGCCGCTGCCGGCGCTGCTCGACGAAGTGGACGCTGTTCGCGTCGCACAGCAGCGCTGCACAGGTGTTCCAGAGCGAACTCCCGCCGAACGATATCCGGAACGCCGGGCGCATTCGCCGAAGACGCACGGTGCAACCAGCGCCCAGCCGCGTTCCCCGTGCGACTTCCAGCACGTCCAGCGCGAGTTCGCCGCCTACATCCGCAACCCCGAGCGCAACCGGCTTCCGGCGGGCGTCGAGGCGCGGCGGGCGGATCTCTACGCGCGCCTCTTCTACAACAACATCGAGTCGTTCCTCGCGCGCACCTTTCGCACCATGCGCCGGATTGTCGACGACGCAGCGTGGCATGCGGTGGTGCGCGGCTTCGTCGACAACCACCGCGCCGAATCGCCGTATTTCTCCCACATTCCCGAGGAGTTCCTCGCCTATCTGGCGACCTTGCCGAAGCCGCCCGCCGCGCCGGCGGGCTCGGACGAGCAGTGGCCGCCCTTCGCATTGGAGCTGTGCCATTACGAATGGGTCAAGTCGGCCTTGGCGCTGGCGCCCGACGCCGACTTGCCGGAGGACGACAGGGCAATCGAATCAGATGACCGCTTGGCCCTCTCGCCGCTCGCTTGGCCGCTGCGCTACGCCTTTCCGGTGCGTCGCCTAGGGCCGGACTTCCAGCCGGCGACGGCCCCGGCGCAGGCGACGCATCTCATCGCCTACCGCGACCGCCGCCACGAGGTGCGCTTCATGTCCAGCAACGCCGCCACGGCGCGCCTGCTGGAGCTGCTCGGCGAGCGCGAAAGCGCACGCGAGTGTTTCGAGGCCATCGCCGCCGAACTGGGTGCGCCGCTCGCCGCCATCGAGCGCTTCGGCCTTGCCACGCTGCGCCGCTTGCAGGAGCACGACATCGTTCATCGTCGGTGACTCGCCGAGGCCGCCAAGAGGAACGCTCGACGACGAGCAAGCGCCTTGTGCATAACTGCCCTTGGCTTGGCGCAACGCCGCATCGCGCCTTGTTTTCGCCGTTGCAGGCGAGTAATGTGCGCCGCCAAATTGTCCACAGGTTGGGTGTCGATGGCCATTGCGGTCATGGGCGACGACGACGAATCCACGTCGTCGCTGATCCTTCGACTCGGCCGTCTCGGATTCGACGCCATCCATGCCAAGCGGGGCAGCCGCGTGTTCGCCAAAGCGCTTGAGGCAGCCGACGTGATTCTCTGCCCCTCCATCGACCAAGCGCGTGCCGGCACCGAGGCGGTGGGCCGGCTGCCGGGCGCGTTCGTGCTGCTGCGCGAGGAACTGCCGGACGCGCAGACGATGCTCGCCGCCATGCGCCAAGGCATCATCGACGTCTTGACGACACCGTTGAGCGACAGCGACCTGAGCATGCGCGTGCGCAGCGCGTTGAACCGCGTGAAGCCGACGGACATGCGCATCGCCGGGCAGCTGGACACCCTCGAACGCGATCAGCGCGCCGGCCAGTACGTGCAGCTGCGCATGCTGCCGCCGTCGCCCTGGGCCATTGGCCACTATCGCCTGGCGCATCGCGTGCAGCCGTCGATGATGCTCTCCGGCGACTTCGTGGACTACTTCGGCATCGCCGACAGCCACTTCGTCTTCTACATCGCCGACGTCTCCGGCCACGGCGCGTCGAGCGCCTTCATCACGGTGATTCTGAAGAACTTCTTCCGCCGCCTGCGGCGCGAGTACCGGCCGAGCATGCTGCGCAATCCGGGCGAGATCCTCGCGTCCTTGAACCACGAGCTGCTCGATCAGGGGCTCGGCAAGCACGTCACGGTGTTCATCGGCGTCGTGGACATGGACGCCAACGCAGTGGCCTTCGCCAACGCCGGCCACTTCCCGCACGCCATCCACGCCGGCGCTGGAGAGGCCGGCTTCCTGGAGACGCCGGGCAAGCCGGTGGGGCTGTTCGGCAGCGTGGAATACGACGTGGCGACGGTGGACTTCAAGCCCGGCGACAGTCTGGTTTCTTTCTCCGACGGCGTGCTCGAAGCGATGCACGACGACGGCCTTGCGGCCAAGGAGGAACGCCTCGTCGCCTGCGCCGCCGCCAACGCGCCGGACATCGCCGCGCTGTGGTCGGACATCGGCATTCCCGACGGCCCCGGCCTCGACGATCTGACCTGCCTCGTGGTCGAGCGGGAGGCCTGATGACGCCGGGGCGCATCCTCGTCGCCAACGGCGACGGCACCTGCCTGCTGAAGCTGGTCGGCGACGTGCGGCTCAGCCTCGGCGCGGCGTTCGACGAATACGTCGAACGCCTGTTCGCCAACTCCAAGCTGCGATCGGTCCTGGTGGACCTCTCGGCGACGGACGGCATCGACAGCACGTCCCTCGGCGTGCTGGCGCGCCTTGCCGTGCGGGCCCGGGAGCGGTTCGGCTGCCTCCCCACGCTGGTGTCCACGCGGCAGGACATCACGCGCATCCTCACCACCATGGGCTTCGACGACATCTTCCACATCGTCAAGGAACCGCTGCGCGACGAGCGGCAGCTGGGCGAGTTGCCGAAGTGCGAGATCTCCGCCGACGAACTGCGCACCCGGGTGCTCGCGGCGCACCGCAGCCTGATGGCGATGAACGACGACAACCGCGACCAGTTCGAGGAACTGGTGGAAGCCCTGGAGTCCTCCCGCTAGGCCGGGCGCCTACGCGGCGACCAACGCAACCGCTTCCTCCAGTACGCCGACGTCGGCGCGGCGATGGCTGCCCCTGTCGCTCAGATGGCGTCGAAACCGTCGGGCGCCGCGCATGCCGTTGCACAGGGTGAGCATGTGGCGGGTCATGTCGCGCAATTGAACGCCTTCGCGCAGCGACCGTTCCACGTAGGGGCGGTAGGCGGCAATCGCCTCGGGGGCGGTCATCGGCGCGCCGCCGAACAACGCGGCATTCAACTCTCCCAGCCAGCACGGGTTCCGATAGGCGGCGCGGCCGATCATCACGCCGTCGGCCCACTCGAGATGGCGCCGCGCCGTGGCGATGTCGCGAATGCCGCCGTTGACGATCACCGGCAGGCGCGGGAAGTCCTGCTTCAGACGCCACACGAGGGCATGGCGCAAGGGCGGCACGGCGCGGTTCTGCGCTGGCGTCAAGCCCTGCAGCACGGCCTTGCGGGCGTGGACGACCACGGCGTGCGCGCCGGCCTTCGCCATCCAGCCGACGAAGTCGCGCAGGAAGGCGTAGTCCGATTCCTCCGACGCCGGCGCATCCAGTTCCGCCAAGCGCTCCACCAAGCCGAGACGGCACTTCACCGTTACCGGCAGCGGCACCGCGTCGCGCATCGCCGCCACACAGTCGGCGACGCGCCGCGGCTCGCGCATCAGGCAGGCGCCGATGGCGCCCTTGCGCACGCGCTCCGATGGACAGCCGACGTTCAGGTTGACCTCGTCGAATCCGGCCGCCGCGGCGAGGCGCGCGGCGCTGGCGAGGTCGCCCGGGGCGGAGCCGCCAAGCTGCAGCGCGAGCGGACGTTCTTCGGCGCTGAAGGCCAGCAGACGCGCCGCATCGCCGTGCAGCAGGGCGTCCGTGGAAATCATCTCGGTGTACAGCCGCGCGCTCGGGGCAAGCAGCCGATGCAGGTAGCGGCAGTGGCGGTCGGTCCACGCCATCATGGGCGCGACGCACAGGCGGTGGGAGACAGCAGCGCTCCCACCGCTCTTTGCGCGATCCACGGCACGGGTCTCGCCGCCGGCGACGATCGCCGCCAAGTCCTGTCCGTTCATGCGCCGTATCGTAGCGCGAGCGGCGTTGCGCTTGAGGACTCAGGCCGCCGAGGTTCGCGTACAGCGCGGCACCGAAACTGCGCGACGAGGCTACTGCTCGCCGCGCTACTCGATGACCTTGTTGATCGGATATTCGACGATGCCGGTCGCGCCGGCGCGCTTCAGTTCCGGCACGATCGTGCGCACCGCCGCTTCGTCGATGATGGTGGAGATGGCCACCCACTCCGGGTCGCTCAGGTGGGAGATGGTGGGATTGCGGAGCGCCGGCAAGAGCGCCGTGACGGCCTGCAGATCGGCTTTGCGGACGTTCATCATCAAGCCCACCCGGCCTTCGGCGGCGAGGCAGGACGCGAGCATCAAGGCGATGTTGTCCAGCTTGGCCTTCTTCCACGGATCGCGTTGCGCGTCGTGGTTGACGATGAGGCGCGGCGTGCTGCTCAGCACGTCGTCGAGGATCCGCAGGTTGTTGGCGCGCAGGGAGCTGCCCGTCTCGGTGATTTCCACGATGGCGTCCGCCAGGCGCGGCGGCTTCACTTCCGTCGCGCCCCAGGAGAACTCGACGCTGGCGCGAACGCCGTGCCGCGCCAGGTACTTGCGCGTCAGGTTCACCACCTCGGTGGCGATGCGCTTGCCCTCGAGGTCGGCGACGCTCCGCACTGGCGAATCGTTGGGCACGCAGAGCACCCAGCGGCTGGGACGGCGGCTCACCTTGGAGAAGACGAACTCGGCCAGCTCCGCCACGTCGGCGCCGGTTTCCTGCACCCAGTCGTGGCCGGTGATGCCGGCGTCGAGGACGCCCTGTTCCACGTAGCGCGCCATCTCCTGGGCGCGCACCAGCAGGCAGTCGATCTCCGGATCGTCGATCTCCGGGTAGTAGGAGCGCGACGGGAAGGTGATGCGGTAGCCGGCGCGCTCGAACAGTTCGGCGCAGGCGTTCTGCAGGCTGCCCGAGGGGACGCCCAGGTTGAGCACGTCCGTCATCGGGATGCCGAGCGCCGATAGACCTCCGCCGGGTCGAACACCTTCTCGGCGATCACCTTGGCCTTCTGCGTTTCGGGATCCACCTCGCGGAAGAAGCAGTTGGCGTAGCCCTCGTGGCAGGCCGCGCCGCCGACCTGCTCCACTTGCAGCAGCACCGTGTCGCCGTCGCAGTCGTAGAAGATGCGCTTGAGGTGCTGCACGTGGCCGCTCTCCTCGCCCTTGCGCCAGAGGCGCTTGCGGCTGCGGCTGTAGTAGCAGGCGCGTCGTGTGCGCAGCGTTTCGGCATAGGCTTCTTCGTTCATGTAGGCGAGCATCAGCACGGCGCCGGTGGCGGCGTCCTGGGCGATCGCCGGCACGAGCGCCGTCTTGGCGAAATCGGGGCCGTCCATCGGAACCTTGGCGTTTTTCGGGCGGCGCATCATAGCAGTGCCGATGCCGGCAAAGCGTTCACGGCGGCCTGTTCGGCGCTAACGCTAAGCCGCGAAAACCAGCCCGCCTTCGGCGTCGAGCTCGGCTGGCATGCCGCAGAACTCGTCCTTCGTCATCGCATCAAGGACATCGGCTTGGCGCGTGCTGCCCCAGGTGCGGCGGCCGTCGGCGAGCAGGCAAGCAGCCAAGCCCTGGGCGGGGCCGTCGGCGTCGTACATGACGGTGTAGGACTCCACGGTGACCGGCCCGGCCCAGGACTCGGCCACTTCCCGCGTCGGCGTCGCGTCCACTTGGCTCTGCGGCTCGTCGTGGCGGAAGCCGTCCGCCGGCGGCGTCGTCGAATAGACGCCGAAGGCATGCTTGGTCACGAAGCCGCCGTTGCTGGTGACGAGGCCGATGTCTCCGGGCTTGGCGCGCAGCACTTCGGCCATGCGGGCGATGGCGTGCATGACGTAGTTGTTGAGCGGACCGCCGCCGAAGGTCAGGCCGCCGGTGACGGTGAGCGGGCGGTTCTCGCCGAGGCCCAGTTCCGCGGCGGCGATCTGCACCGCCGACGGGAAGCAGCTGTAGAGATCGACATGGGCCAAGTCTTCGACCGCCACGCCGGCCAGCTCCAGGCAGCGCGCGCCGGCGATGCGGATGGCTGGCGAGCTGTGCAGATCGTCGCGGTTGGAGACGGCATAGGTATCGTGCGCCTGGGTTGCCGCCCACGGGTAGATCCATTTGCTTTCGGGAATGCCGCAGCGCCGCGCCGTCTGCGTCGAACAGAGCACCAGCGCCGCGGCCTGGTCCACGTTGTTGTTCGAGTTCATCAGCTTGGGGTACGGGAAGGACACCGGACGGTTGAAGTCGCTCGGCGTGCGGATTTCCTCGGCGGTCTTCGCCTCGCGCATCCAAGCATGGGGATTGTCCGCGGCGACGCGGCTGAACCCGGCCCACAGTTCCGAGACGCGCTCGATGTGCGCGGCAAGCGTCTCGCCGCGCGCGTGGCGAATGGCGTTCTCGAAGATCGGATACATCTGGATCGGCTGCGCGATGCCGCGCTTGGCCTCGATGCGGTGGCGCATCTTCAGTTCCGCGCCGAAGCCGCGGTCCGGCTCGCCCGGCGCGTCGCGCCACTGCAAGTCCACGCCGGCGCGACGCGCCTTGGCCTGGGTGCGCCCGCACTCGGCGCCGACCAGCACGACCATGCGCCGTTCGCGGCGTTGGATCTCCAAGGCGGATTCACTCAGCACGCGCTGCACCGAATCTCCGCCCCAGGGCGATACGCCGGTCTCCGCGCCAGGGCTGCCGATGGCCTCCGCCACCGCCTTGGCCGGATTGCGGTACGGCCACATGCCGCGCACGACGCGCACGGAGTCCACTTGGCCGAGCAGCGCCGGGCACTCGGCATCGGCGGCGGCCTCGCGCACGGCGGCAATCATCAAGTCCAGCGGTTCCGAGCCGATGCCTTGCGCCGGGTCCGCGTCGCGCTGTTCGATTTGCGCCACGCCGACCAGCACGGGCAGGGAGGACGGATGAGGCGAGTCATGCATATGGGCTTCCTTCGTTTTCTCGTTGCGCAGCAGGGCACGGCGGACGCCCGAAGGCGCGGGTCAGCGATTGCCCGACCGAGGGCATTCGCCGCCAAGCACGGCGCGGAAGACCTCCGCATCCACGTTGCCGCCGGCGAGGATCGCGGCGACGCGCTTGCCCGCCTGCTGTTCGCGCTCTTGCAGCAGCGCGGCGAAGGCCGCGGCGCCAGCGCCTTCCGCCACATTGTGCGTCTCCGCGTAGATGGCGCGCATCGCATCGGCGATCTCGTCTTCGCTCACCTCGACGATGCGCTCGGCCCCGGCGCGGATAACGGCGAGCGGCTCGGGCATGGGCACGCGGCAGGCCATGCCGTCGGCGAAGGTCTGCGCGGTATTCGTCTCCACGACCCGGCCGGCCGCCCAGCTGCGCGCCATCGCCGGCGCTTCGGCCGCCACGACGCCGACGATCTCCGTCTTCAAGCCGAGCAGATCGCGCGCGCCGATCAAGCCGCAGATGCCGGTGCCCATGCCGATGGGCACGTAGACGGCGTGCAGGTCCGCCACCGCCGCGAACAGTTCCATTGCGTAGGTGGCCACGCCGCGCACCAGCGCCGGATGGAAGGAAGGCACCAGCAACGCGCCCTCTTGGGCGGCGCGGCGCTCGCATTCTTCCCGGGCGGCGTCGAAATCGTGTCCGAACTCCACCAGCTCCGCGCCCCAGCCGATCATCGCGGCGTTCTTCTCGGCGCTGTTGCCGTGGGGCACGAACACGGTCGTCTTCAGGCCGTGGCGGCGCGCGGCGAAGGGAATGCTCTGGCCGTGGTTGCCGCGAGTGGCGGTGGCGAGCCGTGGCGGCAGCCCTCCGGTGCGCTTCAGTTCGTCCAGATACACGAGGCCGCCGCGCACCTTGAATGCGCCGGTCGGGGTGTGGTTCTCGTGCTTCAGCCACACCTCGCAGCCGGCGCGCCGGCAAAGGCCCGGCCAGCAGTACTCGGGCGTTGGCCGCATCGCCGTGGCCACGACCGAATGCGCCTGCTCCATTTCCGAGTGCGTGAACACAGCTTGCGCTTCTGCCCTCCTATTGCGCCGCGAGCGCTGCGGCGGGCCGATGTCGTGGCACGACGTAGGGGCCTTCGGGAATCACCGCCACCGCAGCGTCGCCAGATGCCTCGACGCTCGCCCGCACGGCGTCTTCCAGCGAGTCGATGCACTCCACGCAAGTGAGCTCGCGGTCTTCCGGCGACAAGCCGCTCAGCATCTGCACGCGGGCGGCGGACTGCGCCTTGAGCAGCATCTCGCTTTCCCACTCGTCCACGTCGGCGAGCGGCTTGTCCTTCAGGGCAGCGAGAAACGGCGCCGGGCCCTGCTCGCGCAAACGCCCTTGGGCGGCCCGGAAGGCAGCGGAGCCAACGCCTTCGGCGCACTGCGCGGCGAGGATCAAGGTGGCGTCCTGGGCCACGATGTCGAGCGGCGTCACCATGCCCTTCACCGCTTGGTAGTACGTCTGGTCGAGCGGGAAGCCGGCGCTGGAGGTGACGACTGTGCGGAATCGACGCGGCACGTCCACCGTGAGGTAGCGGGCGGCGAAGTCCACGGCCTGCTGGTGGCTGGCGACGATCTCGCCGAAGTTCACGAACGCGAGGCGCCGCGCATCGTCGATGACGGTGTTCAGCGCGTACACGTCGCCCAGCGTCCGCACCATCTCCAGTTGCTCTTCGTGCAGCGGATTGCCCTCGAGGCGACAGGGCGCGGTGTTCGGGTGTTCCATGAAGCGCGCGCTGTGGAACGCGCGAATGGTGTCGGCATGGGCGATGCCGGGCGCGACCACCTTGCGCCCTCCGGAGTAGCCGGCCATGAAGTGCGGCTCGACCAGGCCGGTGGCAATGCGCAGCTCGGCCTCGACGAAACGGCGATCCAGCTTCGTCGGCGTGGCGCGGGTGGCGGTGGGGCCGAGATCGGCGTGCGCCGCGTCGTCCTCGGCATGGTGGTTCGCCACCGCCACGTTCCGCGCGACCCACGGATCGCCGAGCACCGCGGCGAGTTCGTCGCCCTCGTTGGGCCGATGCAGGCCGGTCGCCACCAGCACGGCGATGTTGTCGGCATCGATTCCAGCTTTGTGGAGCGTCTCCAGCAGCGGACGCAGGAACAGCCCGTTCGGCACCGGGCGCGTGACGTCGCAGACGAGGATGCAGGCCGAACGCTTGCCGCGGGCGAGTTCGGCAAGCGACGGACATCCCACGGGCGCCGCGAACGCGCGCTGCACGGCGGCCGGAACGTCTGCCACGAGCGGCATCGGCGGCTTGGCGACGACGGCGACATCCCAATCGTCGGACAAGCGCAGCGGCAAGCGTCCCTTGCCGTAGAGGAGTTCGACGATCACCGCCCGCCATCCGATCCGCGCCGGAAGCGAAGCCTACCAAAGCGCGGCGCGCCGCCGGCGTCTCGACTCGGCGGGTGCGTTGCGATGGCTTTGCGAAGCAAACGCGAACGCGCGCAAGCTATGATGGATCGTCCATGTGCGCATTCCCACGACTGCTCCGCTTCCCGGCCCGCGTCCCGTCCGACCAGCACGAGGGGCTCCATACAGTCCGCCTCCATGCGGAGTAGCGCGTCCACGCGCCGGGCGTCGCCGCAGGTGCGCCGGCGGGCTCGGCGCATGGCGCGGCTTGCTGGCTTCACGGAAGGCAGCGTTGGGCTGCATCTGCTCCGGCTCGGCTCGTTCATGACGCTGGGCTCGCTGTCGATGAACGTCGCCCGCCTGGCGGAGGCGGCCTATCTCGGCGTCGTCGGCACCGAAGCGCTGGCGGCGATGGGCTTCGCCTTTCCGATCACGATCTTCCTGTTCGCCTTCGCCGGCGGCATCGGCACCGGCGCGTCCTCGGTCATCGCCCGCGCCTACGGCGCCGGAGACCGGCGCAGCGCCGCTCGGCTGGTGGCGCACGCGGAACTGCTGGTGCTGATCGTCGGCGTGGCGATTGGCGGCGCGAGCTTTCTGCTTGCCGAAGACCTGCTCGCGCTGCTCGGCGCCAGAGGCGAGGTGCTGGCCATGGCGACGCAGTACTTGAGCGTCTACATGCTCGGCTTTCCGCTGTTCATGCTGTCGATGGTGGGTTCCACCCTGCTGCGCGCCACCGGCAGCGCCGCCAGCCCGGGCGTGGTGATGACCACCGGCTCCATGCTGCAGATCGGCTTGGGGCCGGTGCTGATCTTCGGCCTGTTCGGCGTACCGGAACTCGGCATCGCCGGCGCGGCGTGGGCCTACGTGGCGTCGCGGGTGTTCAGCGTCGTCCTCTACGTGGCGATCCTGGTGCGCGTGCGGATGGTGAGCTGGTCGCTTGCCGGACTGCTGGACTCCTGGCGGGCCATCATGCACGTGGGCATTCCCGCCACCACCAGCGCCCTGGTGCAGCCGATCTCCATGCTGGTCGCCACCCGGCTGCTGGCGGAGCACGGCCACGAGGTGGTGGCCGGCTACACCGTGGCGCAGCGCGTGGAGACGATGGTGCATATGGTGCTGTGGTCGGCGTCGTCCTCCATCGCGCCGTTCGTCGGCCAGAACTGGGGCGCTGGCAACTTCCACCGTGTGCGCGTGGCGCTGCGCCAGTGCAACTGGTTCTGCCTGGCGTGGGGCGTGGTGACCTTCGCCGTGCTCGCGGTGGTCGGCGAGGCCATTGTGGGCTGGATCGACCCCCATCCCACGGTGGTGGAAGTCGCGCAGGCGTTCTTCTGGATCATCCCGCTGTCCATCGGATTCATGGGCCTCATGCAGGTCGCCACCTCCTGCTTCAACGCCCTCGGGCAGCCGCTGCCGCCGCTGGTGATTTCCTTCGTGCGCACCCTCGGCTGCTACGTGCCGTTGACGATCCTCGGCAACATGCTCTGGGGCTACGTCGGCATCTTCGCGGCGATGGCGTTCGCCAACGTCGCGGTGGGGGTGGCCGCTTGGTACTGGAACCGCCATGCAGTGAAGCGCGGCATCGGGCGCGCCATGGCCGCGGCGTGAGTGCTGCCACGGTGCGCCCGGACGCTCCCGGGAAGGCGCGCGGCGGCGTGCGTTTCGTGCTGCTCCACGGCGGCGGCTGCCCCGGCGGGCGTTTCCACTACCGCATCGACGAGAACGGGGCGTGTCGAGCCGAACTGGCGGAAGCGGAACGCGGCCAGCATCCGCGCAGCATTGGCATCGCGCTCGACGGCGATTTCGACGCCGCCGTGCCCTCGCCAGCGCAAATGGCCGCGTTGAAGGCGCTGCTGCTGCAGCTCAAGCTGCGCTATCCGGATTGGCAGCTCGGCGCCCACCGGCAGGTGCGCGGCACACCGAAGACCACCTGCCCAGGTCGCCGTTTTCCGATGAAGGCGCTCGCGGAGTGGTCGCGCTCGGCGCTGCTGCGGGAGCGCGACGACGTCCACCGGCGCAGCATCGAAGAGCAGTATTCGAGAATCTGACGCCACCGAACGAGAACGGGAGCCACGGCCATGCGACTGCACCTCATCGACGGCACTTTCGAGCTGTTCCGCGCCCACTACGCCAAGCGCCCCGAACGTCTCGCCCCGGATGGCCGGGACGTGAAAGCCACGGTCGGCGTGGTGGCGTCTCTGCTCTACCTGCTCGACGACCCTGAAGAGCGCGCGACGCACTTGGCGGTGGCCTTCGACAATCCCATCGAGTCGTTCCGCAACGACCTCTTCGACGGCTACAAGACGGGCGAAGGCATGGATCCGAACATCGTCGCCCAGTTCGACCTCGTGGAAGAAGCGGTTGCCGCGCTCGGCATTACCGTCTGGTCGATGGCCCGCTTTGAGGCGGACGATGCGCTGGCCAGCGCCGCCCGGCGTTGGCGCGACGACGTGGCGCAAGTGCGGATTCTCTCGCCGGACAAGGACCTCGGCCAATGCGCGACCGGCAATCGGCTGGTGCTGGTGGACCGCATCCGCAAGCGCGTGATCGACGAAGATGGCGTGCGCCGGAAGCACGGCTGCGACCCGGCGAGCATTCCGGACTGGCTGGCGCTGGTTGGAGACACGGCCGACGGCATTCCGGGCGTGCCCGGCTTCGGCGCCAAGACCGCTGCGGCGCTGCTCGCCAGATACGGCACCGTGGAAGCCATACCGCGTCTTTCCGCCGACTGGGACGTGAAGCTGCGCGGCGCCATGCGCCTCGCCGCCACGCTGCAAGCCATGCGCGAGGAAGTCGCCCTCTACAAAACGCTGGCGACCTTGGTGGAAGACGTGCCGCTTGCGGAATCCTTGGACGATCTGCGCTGGCGAGGAGCGCACCGGGAACGGTTCGAGACGATGGCCAAGACCTTGGGCGGTCTGCCGACGCGGCCCCGTCGCTGGCGGAATTAGCGTTTCACGGGAGTGCGCGGATCGCCTCGGCAAGCTCGTCGAGCGTCTCGGTGAGGAGCGCTTTGCCGCCGGGTCGCCAGCCGAGCGCCCGCAACGCCGGCGAACGCATGGGATGCCGAAGGGCGTTGCTCGCCGGCCGCGGCAAGTCGGCGGCGATGTCCATGCGCTCGGCCAATGCCGCCATCACGTCGCGGCTGTCCACGGCGAGGTCGGCGCAGTTGAAGGCGCGGCCACGCACCTGTTCGCGGGGCGCCGTCAGCAGCAGCCACACCGCCGCCGCCACGTCGCGGCCATGCACTTCGGTGGCGAGGCGGGCCGGCGGCAGCGGGTCGTTCCGCCGCAAGGCCAGCGCGAGGTCGAACCACTTGCTGCGTTCGAGAGGATGCACGATGCCGTAGACGCCCGTTGGACGCAGGGCCGCGCAGCAAAGGCCGTCGACGGCCGAAAACGCGCTGGCGTGGGCTTCGAGGGCCAGCTTGAGGGCGCCGTAGAAAGTGTCTGGAACCGGCCGCGCATCGTCGTCCACGGAATGTGCCGCCGGCGAGTCGGCGCCGAACACCGCGCGGCTGGACAGCAACACGACTCTGCTCGCGCCGGCCAGCCGCGCTTGTTCCAGCAATGCGATTCCGGCCATGAGATTGCTGCGCCAGAACGCCATGCGGTCCGCGCCTTCGCCGCCCCGGTAGCGGCCAGGCGCGTGGCTGAAGGCGCAATGCACGAGGGCGTCTGCGCCGCGCAGCAGCGTCGCCAATGCGCTTTCGTCCGCCATGTCGCCGCACACCCACTGGCAGCCCTCCAAGCCCCGCGTGTCGCTGCCCGGCCGCGCCAAGCCGCGAACATCGACGCCCTCCGCCAACAGCCGCGTGGCGACGAACCGGCCGACGATGCCGCTGGCGCCGGTCAGCGCGACGCGCATGGCGCTGCGGCTTGTGTTCTTTGGCGCGTCTGCCCGCTCACGGGCATGGATCGGCGAGGTTCGACGGCAAGGGCTTGCCTTCCAGAACCGTGCGCCACAGGTCGATCAGCGGCTTGAGCGAGTCCGCCTTGGGATGGTTCTCCTGCCACGGCTTTTCGTATTGGTAGTGGACGACGCGAATGCTCTTCCAGCGCCATAGCTGCGGCAGATTGAAGTAGAGGTACTGCAGCGCGTTGCAGGTATACGGCAGGCCATGCCAGTCCGGAAAGTAGCGTTCGAGAAACGTCTGGTCCGTGCGCCGCCAGAAGACCCCGGGCGCATCCAGCTTCGCCAGCATGGCATCGAACGTGGCCGTGCTGGGCTGCGCCACGAACACGCCCGAGTTCAGGCGGTGCATGTCTGCAAGGGTCTCGTAGAGGTTCGGCGCGGCGCAGAACTCCGGATAGCCGAACAGCTTGTCAATGTTCTGCACCACCAGCGTGTCGGCGTCCAGGAAGACCACGCGCCGATACTCCGTGAGCTTCCACAGCGCCAGTTTGCAGAAGTTGTCCAGCGGGTCGTGGAAGTCGGGCTTCACGCCCTTGGTGAACGGCGCAAGCGCGTGCTGGCTCTCCCGGCAGTGGCGGGCGCGGAACGCCTCCGAAAGCGGCAGTTGCTGCACCGGCTGAACGATGCAGCCCAGGCTCGCCAACTCGTCCAGCCGAGCGGCGCGTTCCGTCGCCAGCACGACCAGCGGCGCACGGCTGCCCACGGCCCGCAGCGAACGCGCCAGCGCCAGCGCGCCAAGGCCGTAGTCCGCGTTGGTGACCAAGGTGACGTAGGCGCAAGCGCCGATGTCGTCAGCGCGCGCCGTTGCTTTTCTCCGGCTGGCGCTCGACCTGCGTCACCAGATTGGCGGCGAGTTCGCGGGTCCACGCGGACGTGCTCGGAATGCGCGAGCGATCCACGCGGTGGATGTACTTGCGCGCGACATCCACCAGTTCGGCGAGCAGGCCGTCCTGCAGCCGCACCGGCTCCAGGCCGAGAGCGAGGAACTGCTCGTTGCGCACCACGAGCTCGTTCTCGGCCGCTTCCTGGCGCGGATTCGGCAGGTAGGCGATTTCCGCGCCGGTGAGCTTGGCGACCAGATTCGCCAAATCGCGCACGCGATGCACTTCCGTCATCTGATTGAAGATCCGCGTGCGTTCGCCCCGCGCCGGCGGGTTCTTCAGGGCGATCTCGATGCAGCGCACGGAATCCTGGATGTGGATGAACGCCCGGCTCTGGCCGCCGGTGCCATGCACCGTGAGCGGGTGGGACAGCGCCGCTTGAATGAGAAAGCGGTTCAGCACCGTGCCGTAGTCGCCGTCGTAGTCGAAACGGTTCACCAGCTGTTCGTGGCGGCGCGTCTGCTCGGTATGCGTGCCCCAGACGATGCCCTGGTGGAGGTCCGTGATGCGCAGCCGGTCGTTCTTCGCGTAGAAGGCGAACAGCAGCTGATCGAGGCATTTCGTCATGTGGTAGACGCTGCCGGCGTCGGTGGGATGGAGAATCTCCCGCGCCGCCTTGCGGCCGTCGTCCAGCGCCACTTCGACGTTCAGATAGCCCTCGGGAATGGATGCCCCGGCGGTGGCGTAGCCGTACACGCCCATCGTCCCCAGATGCACCACGTGGGCGTCCAGCTCGGTCGCCACCAAGGCGTTCAGCAGGTTGTGGGTGGCGTTGACGTTGTTGTTGACGGTGTAGGTCTTGTGCAGGTCGCTCTTCATCGAATAGGGCGCAGCGCGCTGCTGCGCGAAATGCACCACCGCATCCGGCCGCCACTCCCCCAGCCAGCCCTTGAACCGTTCGTATTCGGTGGCGACGTCGATGTGCTCGAAGCCGAGCGCCTGGCCGCTCGTTTCGCGCCAGATGCGGCGCCGCTCCTGAATGGAATCCATCGGCGTGAGCGACTGCACGCCAAGCTCGGTGTCGATCCAGCGCCGGCTCAAGTTGTCCACGATGGCGACATCGTGCCCCTGCGCCGAGAAGTGCAGCGTCGTCGGCCAGCCGATGAAGCCGTCTCCGCCGAGTACCGCGATCCGCAAGTTCCTGCCTCCGATCAAGGCGCAACGTCTGCGGAAGCGTACAGCACAGCCGCTTGGAACCCAAGCGCTCCGCGCACTGGCGGCCGCCTGGCGTAGCGACCCGCCCGATGCGAGGATGCCCGCCCCCTACCAGCTGTTCGTCAGCCTCTCGCGCCGCGCGGCGTCGTCCAGCACGCGGGCGCAGGACTCCCAATCCACATGCCGCACTTCGCGGTAGCGAAGCGCGAACGGATGCTGCCGTGGCACGGCGTCGATGGTGCGCTGCGCTTCTGCCAGCTCGCCGAGCGCCACCTGTACCCAAACGTCCTCCAGCGTGTCCGGCAGTTGGCCGAACAGCGCCGAGATGTGCTCGCAGCGCTCGGAGAGCAGCGCGTGGACGCGATCTTCCACCGAGCCGGCATAGCGCATGTTGCACACGTCCACTTCCGAGCGCACTTGGCCGATGCGTTGGATGCGGCCTTTGCGCTGTTCAAGGCGGGACGGGTTCCACGGCAGGTCCAAGTTGACCAGCGTGCCGAGGCGTTGCAGGTTCAAGCCTTCCGAGGCGGCATCCGTGCCGATGAGCAGGCGCAGCTCGCGCGCGCGAATGGCGTCCTTCAGCGCGTCCCGGCTGCACCGCTCGAACACGCCGCCGCGCAGCACGCCGGAGCGGTCCGCGCCAGCGTAGATGCCGACGGGCTCGTCCGGCAGTTCGGCGGAGAGCTGGTTCGCCAGCCACCAGACCGAATCGTAGAACTGGCTGAAGACGATGCAGCCTTCGGCAAGCCAGCCGTCGTCTCTCAGCAGACGCAGCACGGCGGCGCACTTCGGATCCTGCTCCGCGTGGGCTTCCAGCGTTTCGGCAAGACGCTCGAGCAGGGCGCGTTCCTTCGCCGCCAGAGTGCGGAACTGCGCCGGCGCGTCTTCGTCGTTCTCGTCGTTCTCGACGTCCTCCCAGCCGCTCAGCATCCTGGCGACGGTGAGGCGTCCGGCGACCATCGTGCTGCCGATGCGCCTCAGCAGCATGGTGCGGAAGAACCCCGCGTTCAGACGTTCGGCGAGCAGTTGGCAGAACGCTTCGGCCTGCTGGTAGGCGCCCTGCAGGAAGGGCGGCAGGGCGATGGCGTCTTCATCGCCGTCTCCATGCAGGCGAACGCCCACGCGGGCGAGGTGCGGTTCGCCAGTTTCGGGGTCCACTGTGTTCTCCAGATACTCCCGCGTACGCAGCACGATGGCGCGGATGTAGGGATTGTGGCTTTCCAGAAAGCGCGGGAAGACGTCGCTCACGCGGTCTCTGTCCGCCGGGCGGAGCGACTCCACGGCATTGCCCGGCGCGTAGGCTTGGGCGTCTTCGAGCTCGAGCGACCGCCGCAGAATCTCGAAATCGCGGCCTTCCTCGGCGGGCGGAAAGGGATTGCGCAGCCAGTCCCAGCGTTCGTGGAAGTCCGTTGGCGCTTCGGCCTTGCCGAGCAGCACCGGCAACGACTTGGCCGGGTCGCGCCACGGGCTGCCCGGCACCCCGAGCACCGCTGGCGAGCCTTCCGCCAAGGCGTCGAGCAAGTCGTATGCTTCCACCGGATACAGCTGCACCGGCGTTGCGGTGGCGAGCAGCAGACTCTTGGTGCGCGGCGAGATCGCGCGCAGGAAGCGCAGCAGATTGTTCGGTTCGGCGGCGGCGTAGGGCCGCTGGCCCACACGGCGACGGCGCACCCGGTGCGCTTCGTCCAGCATGACGCACTCGAAACGCATGGCTTCGAGATGCGGCACGACATCCGAGTTGCTGGTGATGGCGCTGGTGGAGACGATGCCGATGCGCCGCGGGCAGTGGCGGATAGCCCCGGCGCCGACACCGGGATGTTCGACGCCGCGTTCGTCCAGCCACAAACGCCCCGTCCAAATCGCCGACGGCAGCCCAAGCAGCGTGTCCATCTCTTCCTGCCACTGCCGCAGGAGCGGCTTCGGCGCCAGCACCAGCACCGGCTTCTCGCCGACTAGGGCCATTAGCTGCGCGGCCATCGCCAGTTGCAGCGTCTTGCCGAGGCCCACCTGATCCGCCAGCACGAAGCGCGCCCCGAACGGCCCGCGATGGGCGTCGAAGGCCAGCTTCACGAAGTGTTTCTGATGTTCCCACAGGCCCACCTCGCGCCGATAGACCGGCGCTTCCACTGAGGTGGTCCTGTTTCGTGAGGCAGTTCGAGGGCTTGGTTAAGGTGTACTCCCTTGGTGTTGAGTCCCTCGAGCGCAAGGCATTCTTGCGGCTTGCCGAGCGACCGTCAAGGCCGATTCGCTGCCATGTTCGGCGGCTTTCCCGTTGCCGATGCCCGCGTCTTTGCAAGACCTTCCCAACTCCCGACTTCGCAGCTGCCAGCCAAGGCTCGAAGGCCCCGGCGTCCTCTGCCGCATCTCCCAGCCGCATGGCTGGTCGCCTTTCGTCCGCCGGGCCGAGGCGAACCGCCGGAGGCGGGTTGGTCGGATTTTCCGAGCGGAGGGAGCGGAGCGACCGGAGTCCGGAAAATCCGGCGCGGCGTTCCGCCGCGCCGGGGCGGCCGGCCGGTCATGCCGCCTCCGCGAAGGCGCCGCCGTAGGCTTCCGCCGGAGTTCGGCCGCCCAGCGAGAAGTGAGGACGCGATCCGTTGTAGAAGCGCATCCAACGGGCGATCACGCGCTCCGCCTCGAAGCCGTCGGCCAGGTCGTGGAGGTACACCGCCTCGTACTTCAGCGAACGCCACAGCCGCTCGATGAACACGTTGTCCATGCACCGGCCCCGGCCGTCCATCGAGCACCGCGCCCCCGACTCCAGCACCCGCCCGGTGAACGCCAGGCTGGTGAACTGCGCCCCCTGGTCGGTGTTGAAGATGCCGGGCGCCGCGCCGCCGCCGAGCGCGTCCTCCAGCGCCTCGACGCAGAACGCCGCGTCCATCGTGTTCGACAGCCGCCACGACAGCACGAACCGCGTCGCCCAGTCCATCACCGCCACCAGATACAGGAAGCCGGAGCGCACGGGGATGTAGGTGATGTCCGCGCACCAGACCTGGTCCGGGCGCTCCACGGCCACGCCGCGCAGCAGGTACGGATGCACCTGGTGCTCGGCGCTCGGCGCACTCGTGCGCGGCTTCGGGTAGACGGCGTCCACGCCCATCAGCCGCATCAGGCGGCGCACCCGGCGCCGACCGGCAACGACGCCCTCCCGCCGCAGATGCATCGACATCCGCCGGCTGCCGTAGAACGGACACTCCATGTACAACTCGTCGATGCGCCGCATCAGCTCCAGGTTCGCCGCGCTCTCGCCAGCCGGCTCGCGGTACAGCGACGCCCGACCGACCGCCAGCAGCTCGCACTGCCGGCTCAGGCTCAGCGGGCCGTCGCGCTCCACCATCGCCAGGCGCTCCGGGCGGCTCAGTGCGCCAACCCGCGCCGAAAAAAATCCCGTTCCATCGTCAGCTCCCCGATCTTCGCGTACAGCTCCTTCGCCAGCGCCTCGTCCGCGCCCGACTTCCGGCTCGACGCGAACACCTCGCCCAGGCCCTCCACCGCCTGCTTCTTCCACATGCCCACCTGGTTCGGATGCACTCCGTGCTTCGCCGCCAGCTCCTGGATCGTCCGATCTCCGCGCAGCGCTTCCAGCGCCACCCGCTTCTTGAAGTCCGCCGTGAACCGGCGCCTCTTCGCTGTCATTCCATGCCTCCTTCAAGGCGTGGAATACACCTTAACCGACTGCCTCAAAAAGCAGGACCAGCTCACAGCTCGTGATAGTTGACCGCGTCGGCATACGGTGGATCGGTCACCCACACGTCAGCCGACCAAGAGTTCGCCCGAGCGTCCAGTGGCCTGACGTGAGATTCCGCGACCCGCGACACGGCAAGGCGCTGTGTGACGATGGTTGCCATGCGGGGCCACGGGCGCGTGACATACACAAGGAGTGTATTGAGGGCTTGATTGGCAAACGTATCCGCACCTTTCTCATTCGCCGCGTTGTCTACCCATCGTGTGAGGCGGCTGTTGAAGTTGAGGCATCGCGCAAGCACCAAAGCCAACGCTTGTCGCTGCTTCATGCTGAGGTCATCCCGCTCGACTATCTGTTGAACGAACGCACCGGCAAACAAAAGCTGGCGTGGATTGAACAGGTGATGCCAATGCGTCCAGCCGCGCGTTCGTAGCGGCTCGTCGGTCTTCTGGCCAGGCGTGATGGCGCGGCCGGGGATGTAGCCGCTCGCTTGCCAATCGGCGAAGCGATCCTCGAGCAGGCGCAGCGCCTCGGCTTCGCGCTGCAAGTCGTCTTCGGCGACGGCGCGGTATTCCACCGTGGGATCGTCGCCCGGAGACCGCCAGCGCACGCAGTATGGGCGTTCCTGAAACACGTCCTCCGGGCGCGGCACGAGATCGTCGTTCGTCCACTGCCGCAGGCCGTAGCCGCGTCCGCCACTGCCGCGCTGATCGCCGCGAATCGCCGCCATCGGCGTGGAGGCGTGGCAGTTCGGACACTCCAAACGCGAGCTGCGCACCGTGCCGGCGGCGCGCGCTGCGGCGAGGGCCGCACGGTTTTCGCCGGAGCGGATGTCGATGTCGAAGCGCTTGTTCGCCGCGTCCGGCCTCAGCTTGGCCACCGTGCGCGACTTCTCGCCAATCACCCAACTCGGCGCCAGCGGAACGCGCCAGCCGCACTCCGGGCACTTCGTTTCCGTGCAATACAAGAAGGCGTCCGCCCGCCGGCCGTGCTCGTCGTGCTCGATGCCCCACTCGGCGACCTGCGCGTCCACCGTTTGGAACACGGCCTCCTGCGCCGCACGCACTTCCTTGGCCACCTTCTCGCCGCCGCCGACGATGTTGAGTGCGCCCCAGGTGAGCAACGCGGCGACAGGGTTCAAGTCCGACCCGTAGGCTTCGCAACCGATGCGCGCCGCCTCGAAGGGCACGCTGCCGCCGCCGCAGAACGCATCCCCCACCCGCGGCACGCGCCCGAAGCGCCGCTCGCCCAGTTCCCGCACCAGTTCCGGCAGGCTGGCGGCGCTGGTGCCGAGATGGGCGTTGATGGCTTCCCACGCTTGCGGGGACGGCCCATCGAGATGCTCCGGCCGATCGCACCAGCGCAGCTTCTCGTCGTAGCTCATGTGCTCGAACAGGAGCGCCTGCATCTGCGCCCGCGCCTCCCGCTTGCCGACGGCCTTGGTGGCCTTGAGCTTGGGCGCATCCGCCGTGGACGTGCGCGTGAACCAGCGCGGACGCTCGTCCTCGCCGAACCGCAGATACATCTCCTTCAGCGGAATGTTGCGGCTCTTGCGCCGCCGCAACCCCTCGTCGTCCATGGTCAGCAGCGCCAGAAACACCTCGCGATCCTTGCGCGGATCGCCAGACGCCGGCATCAACAACCCAAGAATCACCGCCCGCACCAACACCAGCGGCTTGCGCCCCCACCACTTGCCAAGCCCCGTCAACGTCTGGCTGTAGTTCGCCTTGCGTTCCTTGTAGCTCTCCTTGGAGAGCCGCGAGATGGGGAACTGGGTCTCGATGAAGCTCTCCACACCTGACTTCGATACGTCAAGCTTGGCCGGTGGGCGGATTCCTTCCTTCATTTTGTGACGTCAGCCATCAGTTCAGCCACGAGGACAGGGTCCGTGTATTTGCCACTATCAAGGTTTCTTGGTACTGCTCCAAGCTCGTCCGGTTTCGACGGTGAGGTAGTTCTCTCCCTCCGTTATGAGCATCTTCCAGAAGACATCTGGACGATGAACCAGAACACGTTCTCCATCCAACCGCAATTTCGTCCACTGGCCGTTGCCGTCCTTGTGCCATCCGCTCTTCTCGTAAAATGAATCCAAATCAACGAGCGAATTCGAAAGGAAGTCTAGTGATTTCTTCCATTCATCACTTCGACTATCTGGAAGCAGAATACCAGTTCCTCTAGCCCTATCGACAACTAGGACACGGAGGATCTCAAAGACGCCGTAAAAGGGTCGTAGATCCATGATATATTGCCGGTATTCCCCTTTTGCGAGGTTTTCCCAAGAATATCTCTTGGTATGCATCTGCAGATCCGTGTCGAAGTAGGCAAACCAATCTCGGAGGCTATTGAAGCTGCTTTGCCTTGGTGGATCCGGACGTCGGTCTGCTTCCACATAGGCAACAAGCTCTATTGGAATAGACTTGTCAATCATATTCCAAGCTGCTTCAAGTCGGTTCCTAGTAGACGGGATAAGCCTATCGTACAAGACACTCAGTCTATGTGGATCCCGCTGTTGCCGCTCGGGACGATCCAAGCGTATGAGTGCTTTCAGTGTCAATTCCAATGACGTCGCGAGATTAAAATGGCATACCGTTTGCAGGGATTCCCACACGCTACCGGCCGGCCAACCATGATCGCCGTGAATCGGTTTGTGGTAATCAACCTGATCAGCACCCAATTTCTTGATTTCTTCTTTTGCGAGCCAAGATACCCTCGAAAAGGCAATAGCATCGCTGACTAGCTTGAGCACTTCACCGCCAGAAATCCGCGGCTTGTTGTGGCCTTGTTTCGATGCTTGCGTCTTCTTTGCCATCATGCCGCTCGTTCTTGGCGAAGATAGGGTTTGCAACCCGGATACTCCAACCACTGCCTGCCATCCAACATGTTGCCGCCGGCCTTCGGTGTCCGACCGCCCCACTGCTTGAAGAAGAACGCCACGCCCTGCTCTTGGCATTGGTCGCGGATTTGGCGCAGCCACTCCTTCTCGACCGGCCTCGCACCCGGGCCGCTTTCGCCACCAGCAATCACCCAGTGAATGCCGGACAGGTCCACTTCGCCAATCGGCCCAAGCAGCGGCTCAAACGACACGAAGCGCACGGCGGCGCGGGTCTGCTTGAGGTGGCGCAGGCGGCTGAGGGCGCTCTTGTTCTCGATCGACACGCCCAGCCAAACGTGGTTGGGCACAGACCCCTTCGGGTAGCGCTTGTTCACGAGGTTCCGCATCAGCGAGCTGCGCTTGGTAAGCACTTGGTAGGTGTGCCAGTCCGCGCTCTCCATCGTGTCGAACACGCTGCCAATGAAGCCCGCGCCGATGTTCTTGTGGAACAGGTCGCTCATGGAGTTCACGAAGATCAAGCGCGGTCGCCGCCAACGGGCGGGTTGATCCAAGCGTTCCGGGCGCAGCGTGAGGTCGAAGCCCGGCTCGAAGGGATGGCCTGGTACGCCGCGAAAGCGCTCGGCGAAGCGCTCGGCGTAGCAGAAGTCGCACCCCGCACTGAGCTTGGTGCAGCCAGTGACGGGATTCCACGAGGCGTTGGTCCACTCGATGGCGCTGTGGTCAGACATCCGTGTCTCCTTGCATGGCGATGCATATGCCGTCGGCACGAGAGGGCTTGTCCATGCCCTCGCCGACAGCCAGCGACTCGTCGGACTCTAGCACGAGCTCGACGACCTCGCGGAGGTTCGCGGCCAGTTCTGCCAGACTCTCGCCTTGGCTGTGGGCACCGGCTAGGCCGGGCACGTGGCCAACGTACAAGCCCGTGACAGGACAATGTTGAACGATTGCCGTGTATGTGTGCATGGCTCAGCGACGCTCGCAGCGTTGGGCGCACACGGCCTGATCGCGACTCACCGCTCCGTCAAACTCGTCGATGAACTGGTCGATGGTGCCGCCATCGCACAGGTGGTTGAACAGCGTCTCCACGCGAATCTTCGTGCCGGAGAAGCACAGTGCGCCGCTGGCGAAGCCGGGGCAGGTTTGAAACGGGGGAGCGGCGGCGTGTTGCATGAGGCTATGCTACGCGCACGAACGGCAGCAGCGTGTGTCGAAGCTCAATGCCGTCGCCGTTTCGCCCGTGCGTGGTGACGAAGCGTGCCATGGCGTCGAGGGGTGGTTCCTCCGTTGGGCCATCCTGAAGGCGCAACGCGCCTCCGTTCTTCCCTATCGTCGCCTTGATACGAGCGTAGGCGAAGGATATGTCGCCGTCCATGACGTAGCCGATCATGCAGGCGACGGGCAGGCCCTCGGCGTACTTGCCGGTGACGAAGCGCATCATGCCGTCATGGACATAGCTTCCGGCTTGCGACCGTCGCGCCCCGTGGTATTGCACGTTCAACCTCTTGCATTCGTATGCGAGGTAGCGGCTGCGATCGTTGTCCATGATCATGGCGATGTCGATGAAGCGGTCTTCCGCTAGCGAGCCGTCGAGTGCCCTGTCCATCGGCACGAACTGATAGTCACAGTAGAACAGCGCCCTTACCCATGCATCTGCATCCAGCCGGTCTACGAGGGCCTTCGTGATCGCGTCCTCGAGAGCATCCGCGGGCAGCCTCGCCACTACCTGCCACCAAACCTTCATGACGAAGCGCAAGAAGAGGTCGTCTCGACGGCGGTACTCGGCCTTCCACCCAAGCAGCTCACCGTCCATCATCGGTCGTCTCCTTCTTGGGCCACACGTCGATAAGGATGTCCTCGGCATCCGCCCGTGCCGCCGAGCGCGTCCAGAACCGCATCCTGTTCGGCTTCACCAAGTAGAGGTCATCTTCGGTGTAGACCCGTAGACTGCCTAGCTGATGGAGGTTGCCCGGCAGCGCACAATCCATCGCACGGGACACCCTCGCCAACGCCTCGCCTAGCGCAATGCGCTGCTCCGAGTACTCGGCCCAGTCCTCAGCCGCGCACAAATGCAGCTTGGCCACAACGAGGTCGTCATCGCATGCGATGAGCGAGACGCTGACCCGCCGGCCCGGTTCCATCCAAGCCTCCAAGATGGAGACCAAAACGGGGGCGTAAGCGCTGCGATCACTGGGCGTGGTTTGCCGCCAGATGGGAGGCGATGACGACGGGTTGGGCTGTACCGAAGGCGCGATGTAGTCGAACGTGTCCTCCACCAGGAGGATTTCCAAGTCGGAAAGGGCAAAGTAGTCGTACACGAGGGCGTCGATGCGGTCGAGCAGTTCGGGCAGAAGGTCGGGCGGGCGAATGGCTGCGCCGAGGCGCTTCTCCGCTTCGTCCATCAACGCGGCTAGCTGATCCGCCGCGGTGTCGGCCCGCTGCGGTTCCTCCATGTCCGTCGGCTTGGGGAATGGCAAGTCGAGCAGCTGATCCTGATGCACGATTGGGCGCTCGCTGCCCAAGGATGCCGACGAGTGGAACGCGAACCAATACATGAGCTTGCTGTTCAGCATTGCTGCGAGTGCCTTGGCTCGCTGCTTGTCGGACTCCGGGACGACGATGGCTTGGATGGCGTGACGGAAGGTGAAGGGTGCTTCGGCGTAGGCGGCGCGCAATCGGTTGGCCCCGGCACCTTGCGTGACCAGTACGCGGGGGCCGGTAAAGCCGCGCTCAAACCCGCGGCGGTGAACGACCTCGGGGCGAGGCGCAGCCAACGCCTGCAAGTCCGGTGCCAGCACTCGAAAGGCTGCGGACGGCAGGAACGGCGCGTCGGCGACGGCCTTGCTCGCCGTGGTTTGGTAGTTGTCGTCGCTCGAAACTGGCCGGGTCGCCGGCTTGAACCCTTGGCCAATGGTCCAACGTTGGGCTGCGCTGGCGCTCTGCCGCGCGTGCCTGAACTGCGCCACCGTATCCCGCAGCGGCGCGAACCGCTTGAGATAGCGGAACAGCTTGTCTTCCGGCCCCTTCATCCACAAGCGCTTGTTGAACAGCAGCGGGTCTTTGTCGAGCTGGATGGTGTCCATACGATCCTTGTCCAAATCGCTGATCGTCAAGCGCTGCGTGGCGCCGAAGCCGGCCTCGGCCTTCGGCGTCCAGTATTCGAACCAGTGCGGCGCGTCGTCGCGGTTGGGGCCGCCGATGAACAGCGCCGTGGGCTGCACGGCCTTGGCGAACAGCTGGCGGCGCAGGTCGGCGTAGTTGACGATGCGGCTGACGCGGAGCTTCTTCAGCAGCGTGGCTCTCGCCGCCATCGCGCCCTTCGAGTGGGTGTGCAGGAAGGGCATGGCGGGAAGCAGCAAGGCGAGCTTGCCGTCTTGCTTGAGGTGGCGGAGCGCTTTCCACGCGAATCCCCAAGCGGCCTGCTTGTCCGGCGCCGGCAGGCCACGTTCGCCGCACCACTCGGCCGCCGCCTGATCCCCGCTTCGCCACGGCGGATTGCCGATCACCACGTCGACCTTGGCGCTTTCGTCCTCGTCGAAGAAGTCCGCCTGCCGCAGCCGCACGCCCCAGAGTTTCGGAAGCAGTTTGCCGGCGGCCATCAGCTTGCGGATGTCTGGTGGATTGACCTCTTCCAAGAGGGCGATGTAGAGCGAGAAGATCGCCACGCGCACGGCGTTGGCGTCGATGTCCAAGCCGGTGAGCTGGTTGATGAACGCTTCCAGTCTGCGCCACTGGATCTTCTGCGTGGCCTTGCTGTGCCGCCATTGCTCGCAGAGCCGCTTGAAGACGCAGACGAGGAAGATGCCGGAGCCGCAGGCCGGGTCGAGGAAGGTGCCGTTCGTCTTGACGCGCTTGGCGAGGAACCTCGGCTCGTCCCAAAGCTGCGAGACCACGCTGGTGGCAAGGTGCTTGGGGGTATGGAACTGGCCCTTGGGTGCTCGATCCGCGGTGCCGAGGAACTGATCGTAGACGGCGCTGATCAGTTCGACCGGGATGAACTTGAAGTTGTACGCCCAGAACAGGCGCGTTTGGTCCGCGTGCTGCCCCATCTCCACCATGCCGCTGCGGAAATCCGCCAAAATCGGCAGGTGATCGCGCATTAGCCTCGGGCCGGATTCGCCGAACGAGCACGGCTTCACAAACAGGTCGCCGTTGAAGTGGTCGCTGAGACGGCGGAACAGGGCGTAGAAAGCCGTCACTCCGCGCACTCGCAGAATGTCCGCAAAGGTGGACAACTCGTCGTCGCCCGTGGCTTCTTGGATGTAGTGGCTGTCAATGACGCCGCGGTCTTCCAAGTACGCGATGAACATGGCCTGCATCAGCAGAGCCTGCGAGGCATCGGGCGGTAATCCCACGGATTGCAGCCGCTGATCGGAGTGCTTGAGGTTGTCGAGCAACACCCTGTCCACGCGCTGCTTGGCGTTGAACGAGGCGTCGTGTTCCTGCCAATACCGGCCGGATTCCATGCTGCGGATCAGGCTGCGAACCTGTTCCTCGTGCTCGACCTTCTTCAGAACCTCGATGAGGCAGTCGTCGTCCAAGCGGTCGCTTCGCCGGTCTTTCGGTCGCGCTGCCAGCGAGTAGATGCGGATGGCGTCTCCGCAGACCACCGCCAGAACGCTCGCCAGGCCCTGGTTCCAGAGCGCCGAATGCAGAGGCGCGATGTCCGAGGCATCGGCGTCCTCCGCCACGAAGAACACCGCCGTGGGCACGTCCTCAATGCAGAACACCAAATCCGCGCCGAGGTCGCGCAAGGCGGTTCGGATGGGGCCAGCGTGGGGCACGTCCCCGACCTCGCCGGCTTCCGCGTAGACCTCTGGCGCACGGCGGGCGGTCAGGCCCAGCGCGTTCTTCCAGTCGTCGGCGATTTGCGGTTCAGCGAGTCGCATGGGTCAAACCGTAATGTGGTTGTACATACAGTACCAGAGACAAGGGCCGCTTGTCCACTCTCAGGCGGCGCTGGCCACCTCGAACGCAGGACCAAAGAGCTCGACGCGCAAGGGCGAGTGGTCGGCGAGTGAACCGCGAACCCTTATGTGCCCCAGCGGCCCTTCCATCGGCCGGCGACGCTTGGCGACCTCGCGAGCGGTGCGCTCCACGGAGGGCGGCTTGCGACGCGGTTTCGGCCCGCGGACAGGCCGCGTGCAGTAGGCTCGATGAGCTCGTTCGCCAAGTCGGCGCAGGTCCTTAGGCGTGGGCAGGGGCGAACGCCCTCGTGAGAACGGCGTGACGCAAGCCAGCGGCCGCTCCGTCAGCATCTCGCGCCACACGTCTTCGTTGTCCGCGCCCACGGAGCCGTGGTGCGGCACCTTGAATACCTCGCTGCGCGCGGTTGGACGCGACCGCGACCGTACAACCGCGTTCCAACCGGTGGCGGGATTGGGGGTGTTCTCCAAGTCGGCGCCAAGCAGGACGGATCGGGCGCTCACCTCCGCAAGGACGACCACGGAGCGCTGATTCGGCGTCAGGCGAACGGCGCGTCTTTCGGGGCCGGCCGGTCGAGGCAAGAACTGCCGGAGCTCGTGCATTGCCAGCGTCAACGTCCCGTCGGACGGGCTTAGGGCAACCACCTGTGCCGTCGCCCTGCCCGAAGTGCCGGAATCGCGCCGATGAAGCGTCTTGCCTTCAGATGCCCAGATGGGGCCCACCGATTCAAGACGCTGACCGGGCATCCGCCTTTGCAGAAGAGTGTCGAGCATCTCCGCCATCTCGTCGAAGCCGGTGTCCGGCAACCGTGCAGCTCGGGCAGCTTCCAATGCCCTAAAGAACGCCGGCCCGTGGTCCTTGGCCGCAGGCGACCTGAGCGGCCTTGGCGCGTTGAAGAATGGCCGCCGCACCACGGACGTGATCGTCATGCCAGTGCGTGAGGACGAGGAGCTTCAAAGCGCTGCCGACGTCTACGCCAAGACCGTCCAAGTACTCCAAGGCGGCCGGCACGCGAGTTCGTGGATTGAGGCAGGAATCCACGACGATCCAGTCGTCATGCCCGAGATGTACGACCACGGACTCGCCAATGCCTGGGCCGAAGACCGACACCTCCAGTTCGTCAGGGCAGGGCGGCTGAGTGACCGCTGTCATGTCAGCGGGAAGCGCTCCTGCAACTGCGTGGCCCGGCGCTCGATCTCCTCAACCGCGGACTTGCGCCAGCCAGGAATGCGGACGAAGCGGATTTGGGAGACGCGTTCCCGCTGGCCGGCATTCGATGTCTTGTAGCCGATGCTCCAGCGGAACACCGCGCCGAGCGCCAGCAGCAGTTGATCGTCGGGGGAAACTTCATCCAGATCGAAAGTCGCTTCCTCTCGATAGTTTGCGGGGTCCGTGAGGTCGCGGAGTTCCGCCGAGAACTCGCCATCGGCGACCTCGGTGACGGTGCCTTCCCATTGCTGCAGCAGACGAAAGGTGTAGGGGGCCGGGCGTGCCGGCGGCACAGGCAGGACATAGGGCAACGGGGTTGGCATCGGCCGATTCAAGCTGGTCGACAGAAGTGTTCGCTCTTCCGGCGGGTGCCGAAGCGATGTGGAGTCGGTGCTGCCGAACTCGTGTCCATCAATGGCCCGTGCCTTCGGTATGGACACAACGGCATCGACGTGCCCCGGCTCCGTCATCTCGCCCGCTTGGGTTGGCAGGGCGGACGAGGGCGAGCTGGGCTTGTCCTCCCGGCTGAAGTGGACAACGGGGCCGCGGTTCGTTCCGGCACTGATGTCCACAGCGTTTGTCGAAGCGCCAATCGTCAATTCACCATCCTCATGATGTTGTCGGTTACACGGTCCGCGTAGGCCAAAGCACCATTCCAGTTCTCGCGGAGCTTCTGCATGGGTACTCTGGCATCACCGCCGTCGTCGAAACCGAAGTGTTCGTTCGTCCGCAGAAAGAGACCCCGCTGGAACCGGTGCGAAGGTTCGATCGTCACGCCCAAGCGTTTGGCAGGCGATTCTGGTCGATTGCCCACAACAGACAACGTTTGGAGGGCCGATGCCCCATCTCGGGATCCTGGGAGGACACTCGTCCAAACTTCGCGTGGCGCCAGCTTGTCCTCCAAGGGCGTCCAAATGTCCTCACTGGGCACTCGGACATGCCTTTCGCTGTTCAACCCCATCGCCACAATTGGCGTGAACTCCAACAACGCGAAAGTGCCCGACACGCACTCTTCAAGAGCACGATATTGGGAAGGATCGGTGGTGGTCGCAGTGAATCGCTCATCCATGACCTGCAACGCGAACCACGCGAATTGAACTGCCGTAAACTGCGAGCTGACCACCGCTACTTCAGCCGTTTTCGCCTCTCCTTCTGGAATCAGCCCATGCTTTGCGAACCACTGCGGGTGCAGGATCGCGGGATTGAAGCTCCCCACCAACACGATCGACGCACCCTCAGCTTCGGTTGCCGCAGCAGCCATTAATCCTCCGCCAGCCCCACGAGGACTGCGCCGACTTGACGACCGCCACGCACCTCGCGCCGCAGTATTGCACGAACCTACCCTCCCCGCCCATTCGCCCGCCCCTTCCCCGCCACCAGCCGGAACACCTCGCCGCCCCGCTCCGCTCGGTCCAGCACCGGGTTCTCCGTGAGCGCGAAGCGGACGGCTTTGCGCCAGCCGGTGTTCCTGCCGTGGAGGGCGTGGCCGGTGGCGGCGTTGGTCATGGTGAACAGCCACCAGCGTTCTTCCGGGGCGAGGCCCAGCCAGTTCTTGATGGCGGTGGGGATGAGGGTCGGGTCGGCGTCTTCGACGGCCCAGGCGAGCAGGGCGAGTTCCTTGCCGAGCAGGCGCATCACTGGGTTGTCGCCGCGCTTCCAGCGGCTGGTTGGCAGGCGCTGCTTCTTCAAGCGGCGGTTGAACTCCACGCGGGCTTCGTCGGCGATGGCCGTCCACTTGGGGCGCGGCAGCACCACGCGCAGCTTGGCGTCCTGCAGGCCGGCGCCGAGGGAAGGCGGCGGGTAGCCGCGTTCGGCGTCGAAGGTCAGGTGCTCGGCGATGGCGACGTCTTGGCGGGTGCCCGGGGGGATGGTCACCACGAAGTGATGCTCGGTCTCCTCAGGCAGGAAGCCGAAGCCGCGCGGCTTGGGGTTGGCCCTTGCCTTCACGGTTCCACCTCGTCGCGCTTGTATTGCGCTCGCAACTCGGCAATGTGGTCGAGGAAGCGCTGGCCGGTGGCGTAGTGGATGCGCTTCGCATCGATGAGCACTTCGCCCTCGCCGAGCAGGGCCCGCAGCTGCTCCACGGCTTGCTCGATGCGCTCGCCGTCAAGCTGCAGGCCGTCCGAGAGATTGAGTTCCACCCACTGGCGCTCGCCGTCCGCTTGCACGGCAAGACGCAGGCCGCTTGCTGCGCTGGCGTGCTTCTTTACGCGGGCGATGAAGCCGTAGGCGGTGCGCGTGGTGTTGAAGTCGAAACCGCTTGCCGGACGCCAGACCGCGGGCTGGTCGCGCACGATCGGCTTTTCCACCGGTTTTTCCGCGATCTCGCGGCGATGCTGCTCGGATGCGATGCCGTCCTTCTCCGCCACGGCCAGAACCAGCCGCGCATCCGGCGGAACGGCGAACGGGGCGTCGTAGGCGCCGCCCGCCACCAGCGGGTCCGAGCCGTCCGTGGTGTACCGAATCGGCGCTTCCGGCGCGGCGCGGATTTCCACCATGCGCTGCTCGCCGTCCATGTACTCCCTGGACTTCAACGTGATGCGGTTGCTCCACGCCGCAGCCTCGCCGGTCTCGTGTTCGCCGCTGGAATCGACGGCAAGGAAGGAAACGCGCAGGTCCGCGGTCTGGTAGTCCCGCCCTTGCAGCTTCTCAGATGCCGGCGTCGCCGCGGCGCCGACTTCGGCGTAGAGGGTGTCGCCGTTCACCGGCGAGAGGCGCAGCTTCGCCACGCCGGTGTCGTCGTCGCGGGCGAGTTCGCGCACGGCGACGGCGGTGGCCGGCTTCGGAAACGGCCCCTTGTTTACGTAGCTGCCTTCCTCGCGCCAGGCGTCGGTGTGCAGCAGCTGCGCCTTCATGCGCTCCAGCGCGTCCGGGCGGTGCCATTGCCACACCGGCGCGGTGGCGGCGCGGCGCTTGATTTCCTGCCACAGCATGGATTGCTGGGTGAAGAGGCGCGCTTCGATGCGCTGGCGGAAATCGTCGCTCTCCACGTCCTGGTTGAACTTCATCTTGTCCAAGAGCGCTTGGCGCACCTGTTCTTCGCCGTTGTAGCGGTTCTCGCGGAACTCCATCGCGAGGTCCACCTTCGCCAGCCGGTCGCGGCTTGGATAGTGCAGGGTGGTGAAGGTCTCGCGGATGGCGCTGTGGAACTGCGTCAGGAAGCGCGGCAGGAGCTGATCCCGGGCCTGCTGCATCTGCACGTCGCTGTCTGCAACGCCTTCCTCGTGCATCTCGCTGATGATCTGGTTGATCGCCTTCAGTTCCCGGGCGCGTTCGAGCAGCGAGTCGAAGGCGCGCTGGCCGGTGAGGAAGCAGACGCGGTTCTGGTAGGTGACCTGCTCGTAGTAGGCGGCGAGTTCGGGATGCAGGCCGGCCGGGTGCGGCTCGGCCACCACCAGCGTCACGCGGTCCGGGTCGACGGCGATTTCGTCGATGGCCGGCAGCGGTAGCAGGCGCTGGTAGCTGTCGCCCTCGCTCGGCTCGAAGATCGCCGTCAAGCGCTCCTTTAACTCCTTCGTGGCCTGATCGCGCAGATAGGCGCCGGCGGTGGTGGTTACGCGGGCGACCAGGTTCTGCACGTTGCGCAGATGCAGGCGGCCGTCGTTGGTGGAGTGCAGGTACCAGGCGGCGGTGGCGAGGCGGGCCACGATGTCGTTCTGCAGATGGGCGATGTCGCGTCCGGGCGCGCACAGGTTGGCGACGATCTCCGGCACAGTCAGCCCCTTCACGGCGTTCGGCACGTTGGCGAGCGAGGCGATCAAGAGCAGGCGCATCACGTCCTGGGCGTCTTCGCCGCCGCCGAGGTTGGCGTCCACCGTCTCCGCCACCGCCTTGCCGTTCGAGGCGATGTCGTGGGCGATGGCGTTCTCCAGCGTGCTGTTGATCTGGTTGATTTCGGTGAGCGTCTCGCGGTTCGCCAAATCCAGGTCGTGGGCGGCGATCAGGTACGGGTCGCGCTCGGAACTCCAGATGCGCGAGACGACGATGCGCATGAGGCGGATGAGGCCGCGGGTCTGCTGGAAGCCTTGGTTCTCGCGGAAGCGGGCGTACAGATCGCGCAGCGCCGGATGGAAGGGGTAGGACTGCGCCACGTCCGCCGCGAACTGCTCCGGCGAGGCGTTGGTGACGTCCATCTGCTTGGCGTCGCGCACGGCCTTGGCGTAGCCTTGGGCCACTTCGGCCACCTCTGCTTCGCTCGGCAGCTTCTCGAACAGGCGCTTGCGCAGGATGTGGTAGAACTCGTCCGTGTTCATGCGCACCGGCTCCAAGTTCATGGCGGCGCGCCCGGTCTCCCCTTCCAAATCCTGCAGCGCGGCGTTGATCTGGGCGCTGCCGGCCTGGTAGTTGGCGGCCAGATCCGCGATGACGACGCAGACGTTGGCCAGTTCCTCGCGGCCCAGCGCTTCGAGCAGGTTGGCCAGCGCCGTGGTGGTGACGGCGGCCAGGTCCGAATTGCCGATGCTTCGGGCCGCGGCGTTCACGAAGTACGGCGGCAGCTCGTCCAGCATGATGACCAGCGGCTCGCCTTGGAGCAGATTCACCCATGCGGTGAGGCCGGGCGCCGTCAACGGCGCGTAATACTCGTTGAACTGATCGCGCTTGCCGAGCTGCTCCGCAATGGCGCCCCAGATGCCGAGCGGCGCATCGCTCTCGCGCCCGGAGAACGCCACCACGCGCACCGGGCCGAGGGCGGTGTTCGGCGTGTAGAAGTCGCCCATCACTTCCGCACGGTGTTGCGGGTGCTTGGCCAGCAGCCCGAGCGCCAGCAGGTTGTGCGTCTTGCCGCCGCCCATCGCTTGCGTCAGCTTGAAGACGCCTTGGGCGGACGCGCCCTCCAAGCGCCGGAAGCCCTCGGTGAGCAGCGTGCGCATGCCTTCGGTGATGTAGTTCTCGGCGAAGAACGCGGCAGGGTCGATGCGCTCCGCCACCAAGTCGCCGAGGTGGAGAACCGTGTCGCGGCGGCTGGAGTCGAAGACGCCGGGGCGAGGCGTGCAGGCCTGTCTGACGGTTTGCACGGCGGCAGTGCTCGCACCTTCCTCTGTTCGCGCCGAAAGTATAACTGTTGGCCGCCAGTGGGCTTGTGCCCTGCCCGCGCCGGTCGCACGCGATTCACGGGCGCTACACTTGAGGCCCGCGCCTTGCTTGGAAGCCGCCATGACCGTCATCAAGCAGGAAGATCTGATCCAGAGCGTCGCCGACGCTTTGCAGTACATCTCCTACTACCATCCGCCGGACTTCATCCGCGCCATGGCCGCCGCCTACGAGCGCGAGGAATCGCCCGCGGCCAAGGCGGCGCTGGGGCAGGTGCTCGTCAACTCGCGCATGTGCGCGCTCGGCAAGCGGCCGATCTGCCAGGACACGGGCATCGTCATCGTCTTCCTGGAAGTGGGCATGGCCGTTTCCTGGGCTGGCGACATGGGCGTCGACGACATGGTGAACGAAGGCGTGCGGCGCGGCTTCGCGTTTCCGCAGAACGTGTTGCGCAACTCGGTGCTCGCGGATCCGGACGGCCGGCGCGCCAACACCGGGGACAACACGCCGGCGGTCATTCACACGAAGCTGGTGCCCGGCGACCGCCTGCGGGTGGAGGTCGCGGCCAAGGGCGGCGGCAGCGAGGCGAAGGCGATGTTCAAGATGCTCAATCCGTCGGACTCGGTGGTGGATTGGCTGCTCGGCGCGGTGCCGAAGATGGGCGCCGGCTGGTGCCCGCCCGGCATCCTCGGCGTGGGCATCGGCGGTTCGCCGGAGAAAGCCATGCTGTTGGCCAAGGAAGCCATGATGCAGCCCATCGACATCCACGAACTGCGCGAGCGCGGCGCCGCCAACCGCGCGGAAGAGCTGCGCCTCGAGCTCTTCGACAAGGTCAACGCCCTCGGCATCGGCGCCCAGGGTCTCGGCGGCTTGACGACGGTGCTGGACGTGAAGGTGCTGGAATATCCAACCCATGCCGCCAACAAGCCGGTGGCGGTGATTCCCAACTGCACGGCCACGCGGCACGTGGGCTTCGAACTCGACGGCAGCGGCTCGGCCGTCTTCGCGCCGCCGAACCTCGACGACTGGCCGGACCTCGCCTTCGACCCGGGACAGGGCGCGCGGCGCGTCGACTTGAACACCATCACGCGCGCAGAAGTGGCAACTTGGCGCGCCGGCGAAACGCTGCTGCTTTCCGGCCGGATGCTCACCGGGCGTGACGCCGCGCACAAGCGAATCGCCGATCTGCTCGCCAGGGGCGATCCGCTGCCGGTGGACTTCGCCAACCGCTTCATCTACTACGTCGGCCCGGTGGACGCCGTGGGCGACGAAGTGATCGGCCCGGCCGGCCCCACCACGGCGACGCGCATGGACAAGTTCGTCCGCCCCATGCTCGAAGGCGCCGGCCTGCTCGGCATGATCGGCAAGGCCGAGCGCGGCCCGGAGGCCGTCGCCGCCATCCGCGACAACCGGGCGGTGTCGCTGATCGCCGTGGGCGGAGCGGCGTATCTGATCGCCAAGGCCATCGCCAAGTCCACGCTGCTCGCCTTCGAGGACCTGGGCATGGAAGCCATCTACCAGTTCGACGTCGAGGACATGCCGGTCACCGTCTCCGTGGATTCCACCGGCGAGTCGGTCCACCAAAGCGGCCCGCGCATTTGGAAGCAGGAGATCGAGAATCGCATCGCCGCCGTGCAGACGGCGTAGTCGCCTGGCCGGCGGCGCTACCGGCATACGCTACTTGGATCGGAGGACACCAACGAAGACGGCGGTGGGCCACGCCTAGCTCGGACAAGGACGGCGTCACGCAATCTTGACCGTCTGCGTGCCCACGTATTCAGCCTCCAACTCCGGTTCTCCGTCCTCCAAGATCAGCGCGACGACCTCCCGCAGGTTGTCGTTCAGCTCCTCGAGCGTCTCGCCCTGGCTGTGTGCGCCGGGAAGCCCCGGCACATAGCCGACGTACAAGCGGGTCGCAACGCAACGTTCCACTACGGCTGTGTAAGCGTACATGGACAGGGCACCCCAAGCGGTGTGTAAGGAGAGTCTAGCCCAAGTTGGGGCGGCTCGAGGACGCACGGACTGGCAACTTGGGACGATGCCAGCACCCGCCCGGCAGGCGCCGGATGACCACCGGCGGGCAACGTGGTTAACTGCGCTGCATGAAGAAGATCGTCATCGACTGCGACCCGGGCCACGACGACGCCATTGCGATTGTCCTCGCGCATCGCCATGCGGACGTTCTGGGCATCACCACCGTGAGCGGCAATGCGCCGCTTGCAGCCACGACCGCCAATGCGCTGCTGGTGACGGCGCTGCTCGGCGTGGACACGCCCGTGCATGTCGGCGCCGCCAAGCCGCTCGTGGGAGAGCCCATCCACGCAGCGGTGGTTCACGGCGAAGACGGGCTTGGCGGCGTCGGGCGCATGGCGCACGAACGCACGGTCGCCAGCAATGACGCGGTGGCGTTTCTGTTGGACGCGCCGGACAAGGACACTTGGATCGTGCCGGTCGGCCCGCTCACCAACATCGCCTTGGCCATCGAACGCGATCCAGCGTGGGTGAACCGCATCGCCGGCATTTCGCTGATGGGCGGCAGCGCTGGCCCGGGCAATGCGACGCCAGCGGCGGAGTTCAACATCCTCGCCGATCCGGAAGCGGCCGAACGAGTGTTCGCCTCAGGTGCCGAGATCATCATGTGCGGCCTCGACCTCACCCAGCAGCTGCGCACCGACGACGAGACCTGCCGTCGCCTACGGGAGACCGGAACGCCGCTCGCCAAGTTCGCCGCCCAGGCGTTCGACCATCTGCACGAGCGGATGCAGACCCTCGTCGGCAGACGCGACGCGGCGCTGCACGACCCCTGCGCCGTGCTCGCCGTCACCCACCCGCAGCTGATCCATGCCGAACCTCGTCACGTCGCGGTGGAAACCAAAGGCCGCTTGACGCGCGGGATGACGGTGGTGGATGAACGCATCGGCCGGCGCCGCAACGACCCCACCGCCAAGGTGGCGTACCGCCTCGACGCGCCGGCCGCGATGGCACTGGTGATGGCGTCCTTGACGACGTGACGGGCCGTCGCCGTCGATCAGGGCGCAGCCCGCCCTTGGAAACATGCCTCCGTGCCCAGCCGATGGCTGCGCACCGGTTCATTGCGCGCGCCCCGCCAAGTGGTCCGCCAGCCGCAGCGCCAGCGCCACAATCGTCAAGGTCGGATTGGCCGCGCTGGAGGCGGGGAACAAGGACGAACCCGCGACGTAGAGGTTCGAGAAGCCGTGGACTCGGCCGGCGGCGTCCGTCACCGATTCGGCTTGGGTCCTTCCCATGCGCGTGGTGCCCATCAAGTGGCCTCCGCCATTGACGAACGGAACTCCTCTCTTGTACGCGAAGCTGGGTTTGCCGCCGCGGAAATGGAAGCGGCCGATGCCGGCGCGAACCAACTCGGCATTGAGCAGTTTCAGGACCTGCTCCACGGCGGCAAGGTCGAACCGCATGGCAACGCGAGCGCGGGGTTGACCGAGATGGTCTTTCTCCGTGTTCGAGAGCCCGACGTTGTTGTCCTCGGTCGGCGCCATTTCCGCTCTGACGGTAATTTGGGTGTGGAAGGCCGGCCGTCGACGCCCGGCGAGCAGCGCCTGAACAGGCGACGGCTCGACGAGTATGGCAGTTGCGGAGAGCACGGATCGTTCGTTGCTGAACGACGAGGACAGCCCAATCCCGTGCGCCACGCGTTCGGCGTGCGGGACATCTGATTCAAGCGTGTGAATCGTGCGAGAGCGATCCATGACGCTCTCCGCTGCCGCCCTGTCGATTTCGAGATGGCCCAAGTTGTACAAGTGGGGGTGATCGGCGAGGTGGCGGCCCAACGCCGGCAAGTGGCCATTGTTCCCCCCCCCCCCCCCCCCCCCCCAGAGAGCAGCAGCAGACGGGCGTTCTGAATGCCCCCTGCGGCGAGGACGACGCGGTCCCCGGCGACCTGAAACGGCTCGGCGTCGGCGTTGGAGCGGACCAGCGACACGCGTTCGACCGCGCCATCCCGGCTGGCCAGTCGCGTGACCGTGTGACCGAGCAGAAGGTCCACGGACGCGCTGTCCCGCACCCAGCGTCCGGCCTCGCCTTCGGTGGCTTCGCCATGCCAACCGAAGCGAACAGGGCTGCTGAAATACCACGGCCGGTAGACGACGTTTCCTTCGGTGCCGTCCAAGACCGCCTCCGGCCGCTCGTGGACGATGGACGGCACATTCAAGATGCGCGCGGCTTCTGGGTAGTAGCCCTTGAGCTCGCCGTATGGGAAAGGCCACTCGTTGCCCAGAAAGGGGCGCTCGTCGAGCACCGCGCACCAACCGTGCCAGATGTTGGACGTGCCGCCGAAGAGGCGCTGGCTGTGGTTGGCGTAGTAGGCCGGACGCAAGTCGCCCGCGGCCTGAACCTTGGCGAGTTCCTGCGCAACACCGACGTCTTCGACGCCGCTCTCGACGATGAGAACTCTGAGATCCGTCAGCTCCGCCAGTTTCTTGGCCAACGTCACGCCGGCGGGCCCGCCGCCTACGACGATCACGTCGTAGCCGCTCCGGGCCGGCTGTGCCACCACGGTCATCTGTTCATCGACCTGGGCACGGTTTCCGGCAACGCTTCGAATGTCGTGGCGACGCGAGCGAGGGGGCCCAAGCGAGAACTGTGCGCTGGTTTCATTGACCCGCGCCCGCCAAGTGTTCGGCCAGCCGCAGCGCCAGCGCGACAATCGTCAACGTCGGATTGGCTGCGCTGGAGGCGGGGAACAAGGACGAACCCGCGACGTAGAGGTTCGAGAAGCCGTGGACTCGGCCGACGGCGTCCGTCACCGATCGGCTTGGGTCCTTCCCCATGCGCGTGGTGCCCATCAAGTGGCCTTCGCCGGTGACGAACGGCCCTCTCCCGCGCACGAAGCTGGGTTCGTGGTCGTGCCATTGGAAGCGGCCGATGCCGGCGCGAACCAACTCGGCGTTGAGCAGTGCCACGGCTCTCTTCACGGCGGCGACGTCGAACGTCATGGCAACGCGAGCGCGAGGTTGGCCCAGGAAATCCATACCGGAGCTCGAGAGCGCGACGTGGTTGCTGTCGACCGGCGTCATTTCCGCCCGGACGACCGTCGCCGTGGCGAAGGCCGGCCTTCGTCGTCCGGCAAGCAGCGCTTCGGCAGGATGCAGCGTGGCAAGCTCCATCGTGGCCGAGCCAAGGGCGTGTTCGTTGCTGAACGACGAGGACAACCCAATCCCGTGCGCCACAGTCTCTTCTTGGGGCTCTCGGGGCGCGGCGTCGTTGGCGGGCTTGGTGGCGAAATACGGGTTGGCTAGGCGTCGGCGAGAGCGATCCATGACCTGTTCCGCCACCGCCTGGTCGATTTCGAGACGGCCGCAATCGTAGATATGGGGGTGCTCGACGAGGTAGCGGCCTAGCGCCGGCGAGCGCTCCTTGCCCAGCGAGAGCAGCAGCAGGCGGGCGTTCTGAATGCTGCCAGCGGCGAGCACGATGCGCTCCGCGGCAACGTGGGACGACTTGGCGTCGGCGTTGGAACGCACCAGCGACACGCCCTCGACCGCGCCGTCCCGCGTTGCCAGTCGCAGGGCCGTGTGGCCAAGCAGAACGTCCACCGTCGCGCTGTTCCGCACCCAGTTCCCGGCGCCGAGCCGCGCTTGGCCCCCAAGGAGATCGCCGTGCCAGCCGAAGCGAACGGGGCTGCTGAAGTACCACGGTCGATAGACGACGTTCCCGTTGGTTTCGTCAAGTGCCACTTCGGAGCGCTCGTGGACGACTCGCGGCACGCCCAAGATGCGCGCCGCTTCCGGGTAGTAGCCGTAGAGTTCGCGGTATCGAAAAGGCCATTCGTCGGCAAGAAAGGGGCGCTCGTCGAGCACCGCGCACCAACCCTGCCAGACGTTGGATGTGCCGCCGAAGACGCGCTGACTGTGCGTTGCGAAGTAGGGCGCCGGGAAGTCGCCCTCGGCTTGGACCTTGGCGAGTTCCCGCGCCACGCCGACGTTTTCGACGCCGCTCTCGACGATCAGAACTCTCAGATCCGTCAGCGCCTCCAGCTTGCGGGCCACCGTCAAGCCGGCGGGCCCGGCCCCAACGACGATCAGGTCGTAGCCGCTCCGCGCCGGCTCCGACACCAGAGTCATCCGTCGTCTACCGCTTGAACCGAGAACGCCTTGGACGCCGAGCCGCCACGCCGAAGCAACGGTTGCGGGTCACGCCGATGCAGAGCAGCAGCGCGCCTCGGCATGTCGCGGCGAGGTCCGACCGAACGCGCCGCTGCGGCGGTCGTCACCGCCCGGTGACGGCTCGGCCCGGAATCACGCGCTGGCGCGTTCGCCGTCGATGAGGGCGCTGCCCTGCTGCCAAGGCGAGATCTGGCCTTCGTACACCGAGGGCCCGCGGCGGAAGTGGGAGGCCTCTTCAAGGGATTCCACGAACGGCATGTTCAGCGGGTACAGATCCTTGTCGTCCCGCGGCCGTGGCCCACCCTTGGAGACGTGCCCCCACAGCGGATGCCCCACCACCTCTTCGGCGATGGCCGCCGCCTCGATGAGCTTGTCGAGGTCGTAGCCGGTCTCGATGCCCATTTCGTGGCACATGTGGACGAAGTCCTCCGTCGGAACATGGCCAGCGGCGCGGCCGTTGCCGCAGTAGGGGCAGCCGCCCATGCCGCCGATGGAGGTGTCGAACTCGGTGGCGCCGAGCATGAGCGCCTCGTAGAAGCTCGCCATCGTGGCGCCCCGGGTGTTGTGCAGATGCATGTGGAAGGTCTCCACTTCCGGCCAGCGCTCGCGGATGGCGGCAATCGTCTCGCGCACTTCGTGGGGCATGTTCCAGCCCATGGCGTCGAGAAACGAGACCTTCTTCACGGCAATCCCGGCGTCGTGCCACTTGCCGACCATCAGCGCCAGCAGTTCCATGCGCTGCTCGAGACTGAACGGGCCCTCGAAGTTGGAGCCGAAGGGATTGCCGAGGGCCACGGAAGCGGATTGCGCGCCGGCCGCCTTGGCGCCGGCGATGGAGGCGTCCATGCCGGCGATCTGCTGCGCCTGGGTGCGGTTGTAGTTGCGGCGGGCGAAGGAATCGCACAGCTCCACGTGCGTGCCGAAGCGCCGCCCACGCACGTCGATCTTCGGATAGTAGGAGTCCGCGCGGTCGAAGCCCTTCTTGTTGAACACGGCGGCGGTGTACTTGATGCCCGGCTTCGGCACGAACTGCTCAGCGATGTCGTCGATGCAGGCCATCGACGGCGTCCACTTGGGATGGGCGAAGGAGCCGATGGAGATCACCTTGGCACCGGTCTCGCCCAGGGCGTCGAGCAGCCGCAGCTTTTCGGAGACGGGAATGTCCGGGCTCTCGATCTGCAGCCCCTCGCGCATGGTGTCGTCGGTGATCGTGACGCTCTTCGGCAGCATGGATGTCATGGTCGTGGCCCAAGTGGCATTGAAGATGCCGCCTATCGTAGCTTGAGCGCTTGGCAGTTACACGCGCCCTTGCGCCTGCGTTCTCGGAGGGCGGGCGCAGGATGGCCCAGGCTCCACCGGCGCGGCGCCGAGGCCAACTTCAGGTGGCCGATGCCGCTTCGATGCTGCCGATTGAAGCGTCCAGCAGGCGCGAGAACTCGGCCTCGCTCTGCTCGCGGCGCAGGCCTTCGGTGAGCGCCCGCGAAAAGCTCGCGATCACGCCGTGGTTGGCGGCGAGCTTGGCGTTCGCCGCCTCGCGGGAGTAGCCGCCGGAGAGCGCCACCACGCGCAGCACCCGGGCATGGCGCAGAACTCCCGGTAGTAGTCCGCCTCTTCCGGCAGCGTCAGCTTGAACATCACCGGCGCGTCGCCGCCAAGGGCCGCGAGCGCCCTCCGAAGTTCCTCGCGCAGCAGCGCCTCGCAGCGCGCCTTCTCCGGCGCATGGATGTCCACTTCCGGTTCGATGATCGGCGTCAGCCCGAAGCCGAGAATCTCCGTGGCGAGCGCGAACTGCTGCTCGACCACGGCGCGGATGCCGCGTGGGTCGGCGGCCTTGACGACCGAGCGCATCTTGGTGCCGAAGGTGTCCTTCGCCTTCGCCGCCGGCAGCCGCTCGGCGAGGTCCGCGAACGGCTTCATGCGCTGCACGCCGTCTTGTTCGTCGGCCAGGCCGTGATCCACCTTCAGGAAGGGCAGGATGCGCTTGCGCCGCCACAGGTATTCGCTGCTCGCCATGCCGTCGATCTGCCGGTCGAGCGTGTCCTGGAAGAGAATCGCGCCGAGCACGCGGTTCCCGTCGAAGCGTTCGTTGGCGACGATGCGGGTGCGCATGGCATGGACGAGATCGAACATCTGTTCGTCGTCGCCGGCGTATTCCGCGTCGTCGACGCCGTAGAGCCGCAGCGCCTTGGGCGTGCTGCCGCCGCTCTGGTCCAAGGCCGCAATGAAGCCCGCCCCGGAACGCATGCGTTCCATCTGCTCCGCCATGCCGCGCCTCCTCGCCGATCTTGGGCCAACGCGCCAAGCCTATCGCACTCGGCGTTCCGGCAGATGACCCAGCCGTTCAGTCCGGCCGCGAGAACGAGAGCCAGCGCGCGGTCTCGTCCGTGGACGCGCCTTTGCGCTGGGCGTAGTCGGCCAGTTGGTCGGCGCCGATTCTGCCGACGCCGAAGTAGCGCGATTCGGGGTGGGAGAAGTACCAGCCGGCGACCGTGGCGGCTGGCCACATGGCGTAGTTTTCGGTGAGCCGGGCGGCGGTATGGCGGGTCGCGTCCAGCATCTCGAACAACGTCGCCTTTTCGCTGTGGTCCGGGCAGGCGGGATAGCCTGGCGCCGGACGGATGCCGCGGTAGCGTTCGGCGATCAGGGCGGCGTTGTCGAGGCGTTCGTCCGCGGCAAAGCCCCAGTCGATCTTGCGGACGCGCTCGTGCAGCGCCTCGGCGAAGGCTTCCACCAGGCGGTCGGCCAATGCCTTGTGCATGATGTCGCGGTAGTCGTCGCGCGGCCCGTCGTCGGCGCCAACGGCGCTGCCGTCGCGCCGCGCAACGCTCACGACGAAGCCGCCGAGGTAGTCCGCAATCGGCGGCGGCGCGATGAAGTCGGCCAGCGACAGGTTCACGTCCCGCGCCGCTTGCTGTTGGCGAAGGTGGCGCAGGCGCACGAGTTCGCGTGAACGCGATTCGTCCGTCCAGGCCGCCAGATCGTCGGCGCCGATGCGGTTGGCGGGCCAGAGTCCGATCACGCCCCGGGCGCGGAAGCGCCGGCCGGCGACGACTTCCCGCAGCGCATCTTGCGCGTCTCGAAACAGATCCCGCGCCGCCTTGCCGACCACCGGGTCGTCGAGAATCGCCGGGTAGCGTCCGGCGAGCTCCCAGGTGCGGAAGAACGGCGTCCAGTCGATGTAGGGGGCAAGCTCGTCCAGCGGGAAATCTTCGAAGGCGCGGATCCCCAGGAAGGTCGGCACTGGCGGCACATAGCTCTCCCAAGGCCAGGCGAACGCCCGCCGAACGGCTTCCTCGTAGGGGCGCAAGGGCACGTTGCGGCGCCCTTTCGCCACGCGCTCTCGGGTGCGCTCGTAGTCCTCGGCGATGTCCGCCAGAAAGCCCGCGCGCCGTTCGTCGGACATCAGCGACTGGCACACGCCGACGCTGCGCGAAGCGTCCGTGACGTACACCACCGGCTGCTGCCGGGCCGGGGCGATCTTCGCCGCGGTGTGCGTCTTCGAGGTCGTGGCGCCGCCGATCAGCAGCGGAATGGCTATGCCGCGGCGCTGCATCTCACCCGCCACATGTACCATTTCGTCCAAGGACGGCGTGATCAAGCCGGAGAGGCCCACCATGTCCGCGCCGACTTCCTCGGCGGTGTCGAGAATCCGCTCGGCCGGCGCCATCACGCCGAGGTCGTGGATCTCGAAGTTGTTGCATTGCAGCACCACGCCGACGATGTTCTTGCCGATGTCGTGGACGTCGCCCTTCACCGTGGCGAGCACGATCTTGCCGGCGCTGCGCGCTTCGCCGTTCTTCTCCGCTTCGATGAACGGCACCAGATGCGCCACCGCCCGCTTCATCACGCGGGCGCTCTTCACCACCTGCGGCAGGAACATCTTGCCGGCGCCGAACAGGTCGCCGACGGTGTTCATGCCGTCCATCAGCGGCCCCTCGATCACGTCGATGGGCCGCGCCGCGGCCAGCCGCGCCTCCTCGGCGTCGTCGACGACGTGGCGGTCGATGCCTTTCACCAGCGCATGGCGCAGCCGTTCGGCGACCGGCAGGCTCCGCCACTCGGCGTCGTCCGGCGCGGCTGCGCGCTGCCCGGCGCCACTGTAGCGCTGCGCCGTCTCGAGCAGGCGCTCGGCGGCGTCGGCGCGGCGATTCAGCACCGCGTCTTCCACCGCGTCTCTGAGATCGGCGGGTATCTCGTCGTAGATGGCGAGCTGGCCGGCGTTGACGATGCCCATGGAGAGCCCGGCGTCGATGGCGTGGTAGAGGAAGACCGCGTGGATGGCTTCGCGCACGCGGTCGTTGCCGCGAAACGAGAACGAGACGTTGCTGATGCCGCCGGAGGTGTGGACGAGCGGGAAGCGCTCCTTCGTCCAGCGCACGGCGTCGATGAAGTCGCGCCCGTAGCCGTTGTGTTCCTCGATGCCGGTGGCGATGGCGAAGACGTTGGCGTCGAACACGATGTCTTCCGGCGCGAAACCGGCCGCGTCCACCAGCAGCCGGTAGCAGCGCTCGACGATCTCCTGGCGCCGCGCCAGGGAATCGGCTTGGCCGCGTTCGTCGAAGGCCATCACCACCGCCGCGGCGCCGTAGCGCCGGCACAGGCGCGCCTGCTCCAGGAACGCTTCCTCGCCGCCCTTGAGACTGATCGAGTTGACGACGCACTTGCCCTGCACGCAGCGCAGGCCGGCTTCGATCACGTTCCAGTCGCTGGAGTCGATCATCACCGGCACGCGGGCGATGTCCGGCTCGGTCATGGCTAGGTTGAGGAAGCGCCGCATGGCCGCCACGCCGTCCGTCATGCCTTCGTCCATGTTCACGTCGATGATCTGGGCGCCGTTCTCCACCTGCTCGCGGGCGATGTCCAGCGCCGCGGCGAAGTCGCCGGCCTTCACCAGGCGGCGGAACTTCGCCGAGCCGGTCATGTTGGCGCGCTCGCCGACGTTCACGAACAGCGAATCGTCGTCGATGCGCAGCGCCTCCAGGCCAGAGAGCGCGAGGCCGGGACGCGACGGCGCCAGCGGGCGCGGCCTGGCGCCGGAAGCGCGTTCGGCGAGGGCGCGGATGTGTTCCGGCGTGGTGCCGCAGCAGCCGCCGACGAGATTCACCCAGCCGCGCGCGATGAAGTCGCCCACCGTCTCGGCCATCTGCTCGGCGGTCTCGTCGTAGCCGCCGAAGGCATTGGGCAGGCCAGCGTTCGGATGCACGCTCACGAAGGTGCTGGCGACCTGCGCGAGCTCCTCCACGTGCGGGCGCAGCGCTTCCGGCCCGAGGGCGCAGTTCAAGCCGACGATCAGCGGCTCGGCGTGGCGCACGGAGTTCCAGAACGCTTCCGGCGTCTGCCCGGAGAGCGTGCGTCCGCTGGCGTCGGTGATCGTGCCGGAGACCATCACCGGCAAGCGCTGGCCGTTCTCGAACAGCTCGTCGAGGGCGAACAGCGCCGCCTTGGCGTTCAGCGTGTCGAACACCGTCTCGATCATGATGAAGTCCGCGCCGCCGTCGATCAGCCCGCGCGCCGCTTCCCGGTACGCGACGACGAGTTCCTCGAACGTAATGTTGCGGGCGCCCGGATCGCCCACGTCCGGGGAAATGCTCGCCGAGCGGTTGGTGGGGCCGAGCACGCCGGCCACCCAGCGCGGGCGCTGCGCGCTGGCCGCGGCATCCGCCGCTCGTCGGGCGATGGCGGCCGAGGCGAAGTTCAGTTCTTCGGCCAGGTCTTCCAGCCCGTAGTCGGCCTGGGCGATGCGCGTGGCGGTGAAGGTGTTGGTCTCGACGATGTCCGCGCCGGCGTCGAGATAGGCGCGATGGATTGCCTCCACGACGTCCGGACGCGTCAGCGACAGCACGTCGCCGTTGCCCTTCAGCGCCGCGTTGTGGCCGGCGAAGCGCTTGCCGCGGTAGTCCGCCTCCTGCAGGCCGTAGGACTGCTGCATGGTGCCGATCGCGCCGTCGAGCACCAGCACGCGCTCGGCGAGCGCTTCGGCCAAGGGATGGCTGGGATCGAACGACAAGCGTACACAAGCTGCGTGGCGGCGACTGCGCGGCAGTCTACGCGCCCGGCGCCGCGCCGATTGGGAGACTCGCGCCAGCTTCAAGTTGAGCGGCGTTCATTGTCGGCGGGGCTTGCGTATGATGATTGCGCCTGCTCGGAGGCGGAGGTCCAAGTGGCCCATGCGGCAAGGAACACGGTGCGCACCGTCCTGTTGGCGGCGCTGGCAGCGTTGGCCACGCCGGCCGGTGCGCAGCAGGCGATTGCCGATCCGCTGCCGGCAAGGATCGAGAAGGGAACGCTGGCGGTGGCGGCGACGCCCTTCGTGCGCGCGCCCCGAACCGAAGATCCGGCGCGCCCCGGCGGCACCAACAACGCCTACGCGCGCATCCAGTACCTGATGCCCGTGCCCGGCTCGGCGCGTCTCGCCTTCAACGACATCCGCGGCGTGCTGTACCTGACGAATGCCGAGGGCACGACGCCGAGCGTGTACTTGGACCTGCGCGCGGAAGACGTCGGCTTCGACAGCTCCGCCTTCCCCAACGAGGCCGGCTTCATGGGCTTCGCCTTCCACCCGCAGTTCGCGGTTCCCGACACGCCGGGCTACGGCAAGCTCTACACGGCATTCGACGCCAGCCCCGAAAGCGGCGTCGCCGACTATGCCGAGGACGCGGCCAACGTCCAGGAGAGCGTGCTCCGCGAGTGGACGGCGGACGATCCGAGCGCCGGGGTCTTTGCCGGAACGTCCCGGGAGGTGCTGCGCGTCGGGCAGTTCGCGCCGAACCACAACATCGGCGCCATCGCCTTCGACCCAACCGCCGGGGAGGGCGACGAGGACGACGGGCTGTTGTACATCTGCTTCGGCGACGGCGGGGCCGCGGACGATCCCCGCGACAACGCCCAGAGCCTGGCGACGCCGCTCGGCGCGATTGCCCGCATCGATCCGCTCGGCGGCTCGGACGGCGCGCGCTACGGCATTCCCGCCAGCAATCCGTTCGTCGACACCGAGGGCGCGGCGGGCGAAATCTGGGCCTACGGGCTGCGCCATCCGCAGCAGTTCTCCTGGGATGCGGATGGCCGCATGTTCATCGGCGACATCGGCCAGGATCAATTGGAAGAGGTGAACCTGGGCGTCGCCGGCGCCAACTACGGCTGGCGGCTGCGCGAAGGCACCTTCGCCACCGGACGCGAATACGGCACACCGCTCGGCCCGGTGTATCCCTTGCCCGAACCAGACCGGCCAGGCTTCGTCTACCCGGTGGCGCAGTACGACCACGACGAAGGCTTCGCCATTGGCGGCGGCTACGTCTACCGCGGCACTGGGATTCCGGCGCTCTACGGCCGCTACGTGTTCACGGACTTCCCGCGTGGCCGCGTCTTCGCCATCGACATCGAAGACTTGACCCCCAGCGAGCCGGAAACCATCGTCGAAGTCCGCCTGTTCTTCGACGGCGAAGAGCGCGATCTGGTCGATGTCGCCGGCTTCCCCAACCCCTACAACCCGACCTTCCCCCGCGTGGACGCCCGCCTCGGCATCGACCACGAAGGCGAGCTCTACCTGCTTACCAAGGGCGACGGCTGGATCCGCAAGCTGATCGCCCACGGCAGCGCCGCGCGGACGGCGCCGGCGACGGCGTACATGGCCCTCAAGAGGAACTGGCAGGCCTGCGCCGACGGTACCGTGGCGCCTGCCGCCGAGAACTGCATGCGCACCTGCGAGGACGGCGAGCGCGTGCCGGAGGGCGACGCCTGCCCGGAAGATGCGCCGCCTGCGGAACCGTAGCCAAGACCGCCTGCGGAAACCGTAGGCGAGAAAGGGCACAGGGGGAGCGCTGCACTACACTACGCGCCGAGGAATCAAGAACGGAGTCAACTATGAACAAAGCGAAAGCAGGCGCCGCCGCGCTGGCGTTTCTCGCCATCGGCGCTGTCGCGTCCGAAGGGCAGGTGGACTACCGGCAGCACGTCATGGCCGCGGTGGGCGGACACATGCAGGCGCTCGCCGACATCGTGCGCGGCAAGGTTGAGCACGCCGGCCATGCCGCCGTCCACGCCAATGCGCTGGCGGACTTGGCGGAAATCGCCCCGACGCTGTTCCCGGCCGGCGCCGAGGGCGGCGACACGCTGCCGGCGGTCTGGGAGAATCCCGAGGACTTCCAGGCCAAGCTGGCCGCCTTCAGGGAAGCGGCTGGCGCAATGCGCGATGCCGCCGCCTCCGGCGAGCCGATGCAGATCGGCATGGCGCTGCGCGATGTCGGCCAAGCCTGCAAGGGCTGCCACGACGACTATCGCGCCGAGTAAGATCCGCAACCAGAAGGAATCTCGACATGAACCGAGCGAAACCGCTGGCCGCGTTGCGAACGGCCTTGGCCGTCGCGTTGTTGCTGTTGTTCTTCGCCGGCTGCGCCACGCTGCCGGAATCCGAGCCCGCGCCGCCGGCGGAGTTGCCGACGCTGTGGGAAGCGGCGGCCGCCGGCGACATCGATGCACTCGACGCGCATCGCCAAGCCGGCACGAGCCTGAACAGCCTGGAACCCGAAGTCGGCGTGACGCCCTTGACGGTGGCCGCGGCGAGCTACCAGCACGAAGCCGTTCACTGGCTGCTTGCGAACGGCGCGGACGTGAACGCCCGGGGCGGCGACGGCGGATCGGCGCTGCTGACGACGGCCTTCCTCGGCCAGGCCGACGCCGCACGCATCCTGCTCGACGCCGGGGCCGACGCCGGCGTGCGCAACGACAACGGCATGACGGCGTGGGACATGATCGCCTTGGATTGGGAGACCACCAGCTACATCCTCGACATGCTGGAGATCGACCTCGAGCGCGAGGCGCTGGAGGCAGGCCGTCAGGAAGTCCTCGCGCTTCTGCAGCCAGCCCTCGATGCCGCGAGCGCAGACGACATCTGGCTCGCCACGGGAACCGGCAACGTGGCGGCCGTGCGCAAGCTGCTCGCCGGCGGCGTCGACGTCAACAAGCGCGATCCGGACTCCGGCGTCACGCTGCTCTCCGCGGCGGCCATCGTCGGCAACGCCGAAATCGCCGCGCTGCTGCTGGAGGCTGGCGCGGACGTCAACGGCCGCAACTACCAGAACGGCTCCACGGCGCTGCACGCCGCGGCCTTCGTCGGCCAAGCCGACATGGTGGCGATGCTGCTCGAGCACGGCGCCGATCCCGCGGCGATGGGCGACGACGGCGGCACGGCGCTCGCCGCCGCCGAGCTGGACTGGCAGACCACGCAGTACGTCGCCTCGATGTTGCAGCTTGCGCTCGAGGAAGAAGAGACGATGGCCGGCAAGGCGCGGGCCGCCGAACTGCTGCGCGCTCAACAGTAGGCGCGCGCCCAAAGGGCGCGTTCGAGTTTGCTTCGCAAACTCGGCGCGGTGCATTCCGCGAGCGCGGACGGTTCAGGAGAACCAGCGCTCGGCGTTGGCCACGAGGACGACGGCGCCGACCGCCAGCGCCAGCGTCAGCCCGGCGCGCAGCCAGAAGTGCGGCGTGCTGGGCGCGTCCACGGCCTTGCGTCCGGTGAACATGCCCAGGGGAATGGGATCGCGCATGGCGGCGTAGGTCGCGTGGGCGACGAGGTGGATGCCGACGGCGGCTAGGATCAGCCAGTGCAGACGGTGGTGGATCCAGTTTGCCGCGCTGCTGAAGTCGGGCGTGGCGAAGCCGTGGAGCGGCCCTTCGGTGAAGATGTCGTCGGTGGCGAAGAGGCCGGTGCCGACCTGCACTGCCACGGCCAGAAAGAGCAGCGCCACCAGGGCAATCCCCGGCGCGGTGTGCGTGGTTCTCGCCGCGCGCCGGCGGAAGTGCGCGAGCAGAGCGCCCGGCGTCGTCCAATAGTGACGGAAGCGGGCGTAGCTGCCGCCCCAGACCGCCCAGCCGAGCCGAAACACCACGAGGCCGAGCAGGGCCAGGCCGGAGCGCTGGTGCCACTCCAGCAAGCCGATGTCGCCGTCGAGGCCCGAGTACAGCGAGAAGGCGACGAATCCCGCGAAGGCCCAGTGCCAAAGACGCAGCGGCCAGTCCCAGATCGTGTGCCCGTCCTTCACCGTTCGGGCTCGTTCGTGGTCCACGGGGTGCCGTCCTTGTGCTCGAATCTCCCGCCCTTGCCCCGGCCTCGCGCGCGCATGTCGATGTCCGGGTAGTCCACGTCGTCGTCCACGCGGCGGCTGCCCACTTCGAGATAGACCACGGGCGCATCCGTCTCGTTGACGAGATGATGGCCGTCTTCCGCGCCGGCGCGGAAGCCGGCGCACATGCCGGGCTTGAGGCGCGTGCGGCCGGCGTCGGTCACCAACGTCGGTTCGCCGTCGAGCACGTAGACCAGCTCGTCCTCCCGCGAATGCCAATGCCGCTGCGACGACCATGCGCCCGGCGGCAGCGTCACCAGATTGACGCCGAAGTCGTCGAGGCCGAATGGGTCTCCCAGCGCCCGCTTCACGCGCTCGGCACAGGGCGCGTCGAATTGCGGCGGATAGCTTGAGCCCTTGCGCACCAGCAAGCTCGCCGCGTCGCGCGCCGGCTGTCGATCGTCCGTCATCGCCGCCTCCACACCATGTCGGCACGATCGAGATTGCCACATCGCGGATGTCGAGGCTCGCCGACTCTCGTGCCGCCCGCGCGCTCCAGGCGCCCTCGGGCACCAGGGGGTGTGCGACGTTTTAGTGCGCTAGGCGCTCCGGCGCGGGGATTGGCGGTCCGCGACGCTGTCGCCAGAAGTCGTCGTACAGTCCGCTGCGGATGCAGGCGCGCAGGGGCAGGATGTCGTTGGCGCCGGCCCTGCTCCAGCGCATGCCGCCGCGTTTGAAGCGGGCGGCGACCAGCGTGCCGCAGGAGCTTTCGACCACGCCCGAGCCGACCAGCAGCCCCATGGCGCGGTAGCGCGGATAGCGCATCCGGCTGCGGTTGTTCACGAAGTAGCCGATGGCCTTGTCGGCGGCCGGCTCGCCGGCGTGCCGGCGCAGTTCGCGCAGCACGTCCTTGATGCGTCCCTCGGAGAGCGCCGCGCAGACCTTCTCCGACCACGCCCGGCACTGCCGCGCGCCGGCGCCGTGCACGGCGCGCCCGACCTCCCACAGCCGCTCGCGGGCGTGCCAGATGTCGACGATGCAGACGGCGTTCGGGAACAGTTCCGCGGCGGTGTTCCAGATCCACTTCGCGCCGTCCCCGACCACCACCTGCCGCTTCGCCGCCGCGAACCCGAACCGCTGCGCCGCCCGCCACAGCCGCTGCGCGAACGGCGACGGCTGCGGGTCGGCGTCCTTCGAACGCGCGCTGTCGATCGCCGCCGTGTGCCGCGCCGAACCCGCGTCCCGCTCCGGCAGGCCGGTCCTCGGACTCCGCTCCGCCGTGTGGAACACCGCCACCTTCGCCTCCCGCGTCTTCGCCGGCTGGCCGTCCTCCCCCGTGCCGGCGTCCCGCCGCACCATCGGCACGCCCGTGCCGTCCGGACTGCAGTACATCGTCTCCGCCGGCGCCTCGGCCAGCCCCGGCGCCGACCGGTCCCACGCCGCGATCTCCCGCCCCGCCTGCTTCGCCGCCCGCTCCGCGCGCTTCGCCGTCGCCCAGACCCCGGCCTGCCGGCCCAGACTCTCCGCCGCCTTCGCGAAGCTCTTCTCCGACGCCTCCTCCGCCAGCGCCCGCAGCGCCGCCGGCGTCAGCCGGACGCCAGCCCGCCCCGCCACCCCCAGCGCGCGGTCCAGCGGATGCGCCCCGCCCTTCGCGCACGGGCACGTCCAGTAGCCGCGCTTCAACTCCAGGCGGCCCAGCAGCGACAGCGGCGACAGCGCGCGCGTGCCCCGGCGATGCATCCTCGCGCCGCACCCCTCGCACAACGGCGCGTCCAACTCCCCGTCCAGCTCCGACAGCACCTCCGACGCGCCCCGCGCCGCGCCGCGCAGAACCGCCCCGCGCAGATCCTCCTCGAACTCCAGGCAGCCCCGTCCGCTCCCCAGCATCTCCCGGCAACGCTCCCGGAACTCCGGCGACGACGCCAGCAGCATCCGAACGCCGTCTCCCAGAAACGCCCACGCCTCCTTGCGTTCCAGCGCCTCCCGCGCCAACATCCCGTCCGTCATCGCGATTCCGTCCGCTTTGGTTGTCGATACCCTCAGCATATGCCGGAATCGCGATGGCCCCTTCAACCCTCCCAGCGCACTAAAACGTCGCACACCCGGCACCAGGCACCGAGCCTTGATCCCCTGTTAAGTGGCGGTCTGGGAGTGGTTGGAGGCTGGGGCGTTGAGCGCAAGTGTCTGAAAACGCACGCTGCGGGAGAGTTGAGCCGGCATAATGCCGGTTGGGAACAATTCACCCCGCAGGTGCGTCGATGAAGAGAGTAGTTCCAAGGCCGGCGAAAGTCGAGATCGGGATCGCGAAGGATCGTCTTACGGGCACGGGAGGGTCGGCGCTGCTGGCGGAGGCGGCGCGGCGCTTCGGTCTCGCGGACCGCCTTGCCGAAGCGGTGTCGGTGAAGCGGCGCAGCCGCGGCGCGTCGGACGCGGAGACGCAGTTGAGCCTGGTGGCGTCGCTGGCGGCGGGGAACGGGTCGCTGTCGGATCTGGACGCGCTGCGCGCGGACGATGCGCAGCGCGAGCTTCTGGGGCTGTCGTCGTCGCCGTCGGGACGGCGCGCCGGCGAGTTCCTGTCGCGGCTGTCGAAGCGGGACGTGGAGAGCCTGCACGGCGTGGCGCGGCACTTGGCGCAGTGCATGGCGCCGGACGCGGTGGCGCACGAGCTGGAGGGGAAGGGATACGTTCCGGTGTTCGTGGACGGCACGGGCATCGAGGTGTCGGGGCGCTGCTTCGAGCATGCGGCGAAGCTGTACACGGGGGAGCGCGGGTACTGGCTGCATGCGGTGTTCGTGGGCGGTCTGTGGGTCAGCGGGCGGCTGCGTCCCGGAGGCGACGTGGCGTGCGGCTGGAAGGGGCAGTTGAAGCGCGACGTGGCGCCGCTGCTGCCGGCCGGAACGCCCGTGTGGGTGCATTGCGACGCCGCGTACTACCGGCGCGGGTTCGTGGAGTACGTGCGCGGGCGCGGCTGGGACGTGTCGGTCAGCGTGACGGATCCGAACAAGTGCCGGCCGGTGCTGGACGTGGTGGAGGGTCTGCCGGAGCACGGCTGGGAGGACATCGGCATGGGCGAGTCGGCGACCTGGGTCCGCCACAAGCCGAAGTCGTGGAAGGAGGAGCAGAGCTACGCCGTGGTGCGGCTGCGCTCGGCGCGGCAGGGCGAACTGCTGCCGCGCTTCGCGGTGATCCTGGCGAACCGCGACGACCTGCCGCTGGCGGAGGTGGTTCGCCGGCACCGCGCCAAGCAGGGCCACGAGAACGCCTTCAAGGGGCCGCTGGCCGACCTCGACCTGCACCATCCGCCGTGCCGCGGCTACCGCGCCAACCAGGCGTTCTACGCCTACGGCCAAATGGCGCATCTGCTGCTGCGCGCGGTGCAGTTCCGGCTGCTGCCGAAGGACACCCGCCGGCACGGCATCCGCACGCTGGTGCGCCAGGTGATGCGCACCGTCGCCAGGCTGGCGCGAAGCGGACGCCGGCGCTCGCTCCTGTTCGCGCCCAGCTGCCTGCGCCTGGACTGGCTGCTCTACGCCGGGGTGCGCCTGCGGATCGACTCCAGCTAGACCCCGGCCGTCCCCGCAGCCTCTCTGTCCGGCGTCCCCCGCGGCGCCGAGGGCGCCCGACCGCGCTCGGCCCCGAAACGCTGTTCCACACGCCCGAAAAGGGCGTCGGATCCCCTTGGACCGGCCTCGATTCCAACCCGAGCATCCCGATCCAAGCCGAAGTCGTCTCGGCATCACGTCAACAGCCCAACCACGCCCCCCGCCGGAGCCTTAACAGGGGATCTGGGACCGAGTTGCGGGCCACGTTCCCTTGTGGTTTGCTACTGCTCTCGCGTCAATGCCTGTGCCAGCGATGCAACGCTCAGACCTCACGCCGCGACAGTATTGGGCGGAAGTGAAAGCCAACCCGAACCGTGCCAAGTTCGGCTTTGGCGAGAAAGCGGCCTTGATCAACATCGACCTGCAACGCGCCTACACCGACACCGACGCCTTTCGCACCGCCTACGAGACCCACCCTAGGCAGCTCGAATACGTAAACGCGCTCGCGGCGCTGGCGCGCGGCAAAAACATGCCCGTGATCTGGACCTACGTCGCCTACATGGACAACGCCGACGATGCAGGCGTTTGGGGCAGCCGAACCAACACGGCGGACTCCTTGCAGAACATCAAGGAGCACGGCGCCCGCGCCGAACTGGACCCGCGCCTGGACGTGGACCATCGCCGCGATGCGGTGGTGAACAAGCGCATGGCCAGCGTATTCCACGACAGCCTGATCCCGTCGCTGTTGGTCTGGCACAAGGTGGATACCGTGGTGCTCACCGGCGGCAGCACGTCGGGGTGCGTGCGCGCCTCGGCGGTCGCCTCGCTGTCGCACGGCTACCGCACGATCGTCGCGGAGGAATGCGTCGCCGACAAGCACGAGATCCCCCACTTCGCGAACCTGTGCGACATGATGCTCAAATACGCCGACGTGGAGCCGTTCGAGGCCGTCGCCGCGTGGTTCGAAGACCACCCGGGCTGTGCGCCCATCCGCCAGGCCCGGCACTTGGGCTTCTAGACTCCTTGCGTGGCAAGATCTGGACAGATGAGGCAAGTTTGGGCGCAGCACGGTGCCAGAACCGTGGAGGACGAGGCCGCGCCGCTCAACCGTTGGGACATGCCTCGGCGGTTTGAGGCGCAGCCTCGCTAGCGCCACGGGCCAATGCGCGAAGATCTGCGCCTCTACGACTACCGAGCGTGGGACGAACGCCCCGCCATCCGCTGGCCGGGCGGCGCGAAGCTGGCGTTCTGGGTGGCGCCGAACATCGAGTTCTACGAATTGGAGCCGCCCGTCAACCCACAGCGCCGCGCCTGGCCAAGGCCAGTGCCGGATGTCCAAGCCTACGCCACGCGCGACTATGGCAATCGCGTCGGCCACATGCGCATGATGGAACTGTTGGACGAATACGGCGTGCGCGGGTCCGTCAGCCTGTCGGCGGCGCTTTGCGAGCACCATCCGGAAATCATCGAGATGTGCAAGACGCGCGGCTGGGAGTTCTTCAGCCACGGCGTCTACAACACCCGCTACGTCTACGGCATGGACGAGGCGCAAGAGCGCACCATGATCGAAGACTCCATGCGCGCCATCCTCAAGCACACCGGCAAGCCTTGCGCCGGCTATCTGGCGCCGGCGCTGACGCATACCGAACGCACGCTGGACCTGTTCAGCGAGGCGGGCGGCATCTACACCTGCGACCTCTTCCACGACGACCAGCCGACGCCGGTGCGCGTGCGCTCCGGCAAGCCGTTCGTCTCCGTGCCCTATTCGCTGGAGCTGAACGACACCATCGCCTACGTCGTCAACAAGATCGAGCCGCGCCGCTACGGCGCGATGATCAAACAGGCGTTCGACCGTCTCTACCGGGAGGGCGAGCGCGGCGGCACCGTCATGTGCGTGCCGCTGCATGCCTACCAAGTGGCGCATCCGCACCGCATCCGCGCGTTCGAGGAGGCGCTGGCGTACATCGTCGGCCATGCGGACGTCTGGCTCGCCACCGGGCGCGAAATCGCCGACTACTACATCGAACACCACTACCCGAAAGGCGATCCCTAATGCCGTTGCCCGCCGACCATCTCGGCTACCCGCTGCGTCGCTACGGCATGGATCACGAGCGCTACGCGTGGTCCATGCTCGCCGAGCGCGCGCCGGTGTCGTGGCCGGGCGGCGCCAAGGTGGCCCTGTGGGTGAACGTGGCCGTGCAGTTCTTCCCCTTGAACCAAAGCGGCGCGCCGTTCGCTCCGCCCGGCGGCATGAGCACGCCCTATCCGGACCTGCGCCACTTCACCTTGCGCGACTACGGCAATCGGGTGGGACTTTTCCGCTGCCTCGACGCGCTCGACGCCTTCGGCGTCAAACCGACGTTCTCCGTGAACGCCGCCATGGTCGACCGCTGCCCGCGCCTGATCGAACGACTGGCAAGCCGCGGCGACGAAATACTGGCGAGTTCCTGGCACATGGACACGCTGCATCACGGCGGGATGGAGGTGGCCGAAGAGGCGGCGCTGGTGGATCGCGCGTTGCAGACGCTGCGCGAGGCCACAGGCCAGCCGATCACCGGGTGGCTGAGCCCGGCCGGCGCGCAGAGCGGCAATACGCCGGACCTGCTCGCGGCCCGGGGCATCCGCTACATGGGCGACTGGCTGAACGACGAACTGCCCTATGCGTTTCGCACCAAGAGCGGCGACCTCACCGCGCTGCCGCTCTCCCTGGAGCTCGACGACGCCTTCGTCATTGCCAACAACCTGCACTCGGAATGGGAGTACGCGGAACAGATTCGGGACGCCTGCGACCATTTGCTGGCGGAAGCCGACGCCAAGGGGGCGGGACGACTGTTGGCGTTGTCCATTCACCCGTGGCTGCTCGGACAGCCGCATCGCATCGGCGCGCTCGAGGCAGTGCTGGAACATCTGGCCGCGCAAACCGGCGTGTGGTCCGCATCCGGCGCGGAAATCGTCGCCGCGTGGCAGGAGCAGCAAGCGAACGCGTAGAACACGTCGCCGCGGCGACGCTACGCGCCGGCGCGCCACACGCGCCCATTCGCAACCGTGACGGTCTTGGACTGTGGTACTGTCGAACGCCCTTGCGCAGGGCAGTCCGCCATGGTCAACAAGCCGATGGCCGGCATCCGGCTCATCGATCTGACGCACATGCTGTCCGGGCCGTATGCGGCCATGATCCTCGCCGACCTCGGCTGCGACACGGTGAAGGTGGAGCCTCCCGGTCGAGGCGAAGCGACCCGGCGATTGTTGGAGGACGACCCCCTGCATTCGCTGCACGGCATGGGCGCGTACTTCTTCACCTTGAACCGCAACAAGCGTTCCGTGGCCATCGACCTGAAATCCGACGCGGGACTGGCGCTGTTCTACGAACTGGTGCGCCATGCCGACGTGGTGTTGGACAACTTCTCCGCCGGCGTCACCAAGCGGCTGCGCATCGACCACGACACGTTGACCATGCACAATCCGCGCATCGTCACCTGCACGATCACCGGCTTCGGCGAAGACGGCCCCCACTGCCAGCGCCCGGCCTTCGATCAGATCGTGCAAGGGCTTGGCGGCGGCATGTCCATCACCGGCAAGGGGCCGGACGAACCGGTGCGCGCCGGCATCCCCATCGGCGACCTAGGCGGCGGCATGTTCGCCGTGATGGGCATTCAGGCGGCATTGCTGGCGCGCCAGCGCACCGGCGCCGGCCAGCATGTGGATGTGGCCATGCTGGACGCGCAGATCAGCTTGTTGAACTACATGGCCACGATGTACGCCATGTCGGACGAGGTGCCCGAGCCCATCGGCAACAGCCACTTCGTCCACACGCCCTACAACACCTTCGCCACCGCGGACGACACCATCATCATCGCGGTCATCGGCGATTCCTTCTGGCCGCCTCTCCTGGACGTGCTCGACATCAACGCCTTGCGCAGCCCGCGCTTCGCGACTGCCCCCGAACGGCTCAAGGCGAAGGACGCCATCGAGGGCCTCGTCCAGGAACGGCTGGCCACGCGCTCCGCGTCCGAATGGCTGGCGGCGTTGGAAGCGGCGCGCGTGCCTTGCGCCCGCGTCAACAATTTCGCCCAGGCGCTGAACGATCCCCAAGTCCGCCACCGCAACATGTTCGTGGACTTGCGCCATCCACAAGGCGGCGGCAGCCGCGTGCCGGGCAACCCCATCAAGTTCTCTGCGCAGGACGAGGAGTCGTTCTCGCCGCCGCCGCTCTTGGGCGCGCACACCAATGCTGTGTTCGAGCAGTGGACCGAGGTGCCGCCGGCGCGCCTTGCCGAGGGCATCGCCGCCGGCGCACTACAACAGGCCGAGGAGGAAACATGGACTACGTGACCATCAACGATGTCGGGCCGCGCGACGGCCTGCAGAACGAACCGGTCGCGGTGCCGAGCGCCGAGCGCGTGCGGCTGATCGACGCATTGGTGGACGCCGGCCTGCCGGCCGTGGAAGTGGCGAGCTTCTCGAGCCCGCGCGCGGTGCCGAAAATGGCCGGCGCCGAGGAGGTGGTGGCTGGCCTCGATCTCGACCGCGCCGAGTTCAGCGCGCTGGTGCCGAATCGCAAAGGCTACGAGCGGGCGCGGGCCGCCGGCGCGCGCAGCGTGGTCGTCGTTCTCGCCGCCACCGAGACCATGAACGCGCGTAACATCAACATGGGCCTCGACCAAGCGCTGGCAATGTGCCGAGACGTGCTGCAGCAAGCCCGCCAAGACGGGCTGCGGGCGCGCGCCGGCGTGGCGGTGGCGTTCGAGTGCCCTTTCGAGGGCGAGGTGGCGGACGCGGACGTCGAGCGGCTTGCCGCCGCCATGTTCGCCGCCGGCGCGCGGCAGGTCATCGTCGCCGACACGATCGGCGCCGGCAATCCGAAGCGCGCCAAGGAATTGTTCGGCCGCTTGGCGAAGTCCTTCGGGCCAGGGAGCTTGGCGGCGCACCTGCACGACACCCGCGCCTTGGCGCTGGCCAACGCCTGGCAAGCCGTCGAATGCGGCATTCGCAGTTTCGACGCGTCGGTTGGCGGTTTGGGAGGATGTCCATTCGCGCCGGGCGCGGCGGGCAATCTGGCGACGGAGGATTTGGTGAGCCTGCTGCATCAGGCCGGCTTGCACACTGGAGTCGATCCGGCGGCCTTGCTCGGCGTGGTCGAGACCATCGGAACGCTCGTCGGCCGACCAGTCGGCGGCCGGTCGCTGCCGTGGCTGCAAAAACAGCACGGCGCTCACAACGGAAGCGGAGGGGCGAACGCATGAATATGCAAGACACGACACGAACGGGCCACACGGGGCCATTGACGCGCGCCCGTTTCGCCGTCTGGGCGGCGCTGGTTGCCATTGGCCTTGGCCCGTGCGCGCTGGCGCAGGAGATCGACGGGTTGAGCTTGGAGGACATGATCGAGCAGGTGATCGTTACCGCCCGCAAGCGCGAGGACTTGATCCAGGAAGTGCCCTTGTCGGTGAGCGCCATCACCGCCGCGCAGATCGAGGAACAAGCCTTGCGCGACCTGCAAGACATCTCGCAAGCGACGCCCGGATTCGTCTACGAGAACTACGCGACCGCCGGTCTTTCCACCGCCGCGGTCATTCGCGGCATGGGCCAGACCTTCACCAGCGCCCGCATTCAGAACACGGCCGTGTTTCTCGATGGCATCTATTTGCAGCGCCAGTCCATGATCAATCCCAGCCTTTTGGACATGGAGCGCGTGGAAATCGTCAGGGGGCCGCAGAACGCCCAGTTCGGCCGCAACGCATTCGCCGGCGCAATCCAATACGTCACCAAGGCACCGCCATCCGAACCCGGCGCCAGCCTCGCGCTGGGCTACGGCAGCGGCGATCGATTCGATCGGCGCTTCGAGGCGGGCGCCCCGCTGGTGCCCGGCCGGTTCGCCGCCCGCGTCTCTGCCGCAGCATCCGATTTCGATGGCCATGCGGACAACAGCCATCCCTTCGCCGACAGCGGGCCCGGAGGCGAAAACGCCACCGATGGAATGCTAGGCGGCTGGCGAGACGAAGCCTATTCGGCGGCCTTCCAATGGACGCCCAGCGACCAGTTCACGGCCGATGTCGCCTACCACTACAACCAGATGCTGCGCGAACCGCAGGCGTACTACGACCTGAACGGCGCGCGCTACGCCTACGACACCGCGGAGTTCGGCCCGCCGCCATTCTTCGCCTTCCTGGCGCCCACCGCCGCGAACTGTCTGAACACCACGACGTTCAGCGATCGGCTGCCGTTCCCCGCAAGCGGCATGCACGCGTGGTGCGGCGAATTGCCCACGGCGCCGCCCGTGGTCGACGATCCCAAGCTCGCTGCGGCCGGCCATGCCGACTCGCGCGGCGCCGTCGCCGTCGATCCGCGTTCGCTGGCGCTGGACGCCACCACACACGTCGGCCGTCTCGGGCTCGACTACGCCTTCGACGAGAGGTTCTCGGTCAGCTACCGATATGGATACGTGGACCACCGCGCCGCCACCCTCGGCACCACCGAGGGCCGCGCCAGCCTGGTGGGGTCGGCGGTGCCCTATGTACCGGTCAGCACGTCGCCGGCGCCGCCGTTCATCGAGGCGCTCGGGCCGCCCGGCTCGTTTGGCGCGGTGGCTCAGACGAGCATCTTCTACGCCAATCCCATCGAGCAGCTGGAGGCCGCCAGCCACGAACTGCGGTTGATCTTGCAGCGCGAGAATCTGGTGGCCCGAGTCGGCCTCTACGCTTCCGAGAACGACGACGAGGACGGCGGCATTTGGCGCGCCTTGCCGCCTTGCGCCGGCATCCATTGCACCGTGCCCGCGACGGTCGGCGACAACGTCCTCGACGGGCGCCACATCGCGGTCGTGCCCGTGGTGCCCGGCCAAGTCAATATCGGCGTGCCGCACTTCTTCGACACCGGCCATGGCGCACTCGCAGACCACATCACCTACCAGGATGCCGTGCGGGCCGTGTTCGGCGACGTGGAGTGGCTGGCGCGCGACGATTTGACGGTCGCGGTGGAAGCGCGCGCCACTCGAGAGAGCAAGTCCTTCGCCCAACTCACGACCACCTTCGGCGCCGACTTGCCGGACAACGTGAAGGCCAGCGACGACGAGACCTTCACCTTCTTCACACCCAGAGTCATCGTGAGTTGGAAGCGCACCGACGCCAGCATGTTCTACGCGCTTGCCGCCCGCGGTGTGAAGACGGGCGGCTTCAACGCCGTGGACCCGGCGCAGAATCCCGAGCAGGCGACCTACGACGAGGAGAGCAACCTCACTGTCGAGATCGGCGCCAAGAACCAGCTGCTCGATGGCCGCCTGACTTTGAACGCGGCCGCCTACGCCATCGACTGGCAAGACGTGCAAGGAACCGAAGCGGCAAGCAGCGCCGATGCGTGGACAAGGGACGTGGTCGGCAACATCGGCGATGCCGAGGTCATTGGCTTCGAGCTCCAAGGCGCATGGCGGCCCACCGAGCGCATCTTCGTGGACTACGGCCTGGCCTACAACGACGCCAAGTACAAGAGCGGCGTCTACGCGAGTTCGATGGCCGGCCGCAACTCGTCCTGGGGCTGCGACGACACGGTCTGCCGGGCAGACGGCAGGGTGGACGGCAAGCGCATCGAGCGCACGTCCAAGCTGCAATACAACATCGGCTTCAACTATGCGCAGCCCGTAGGCACCAGCGCCACCGCCGCGTTCCGCATGGACTTCAACTTCCGCGGCAGCATGTTCGCGACACCGCTGAACCTGGCCCACAACGGCGACCGAACGCTGGCCAACGCCAGCTTCAGGGTGCAGAGCGAGAAGTGGCAAGTGACGCTCTGGGGCAGGAACATCCTCGACGAGGAGTACGTCGCCAACAGCTTCGTGCTGGCGTCCTTCAACCGCTACATCGTGGGCTTGGGCGCGCGCCGCACGGTGGGGCTGAACGTCAAGTTCGGCTTCTAAGGAGCCGCCGAGTTCAGCCGCTCTCCTTCAAGAGCGCCGCTTCGCCCGCCGCCGTTGGGCGGCGGGCCGGCGGCGTCAACGGCACCGGCGTCATGACCCAGTCGACGTCGGCGTGTAGGCGGCGTTGCGGCGACGGGATCGTCAATGCCGTGTGGCGTTGCGCAGCCACCGCGGCCGCGTCGATCTGCCAGCCCTTTTCGATCAATCGGCGCCGCGCCGCCCGAAAGCTCCCCATGAAGCGGTCGTCGCGCACGGACAGCTCGTGCAGGTGGGTCTCCGGCAGGAAGTTCGGCGTTGCGCGCTCGACGATGGCGGCATCCTGGGCGAAGATCTTGCGCAGCCGTTTGCGCGAGCCGCGGTCGAAGAGGTTCGGTTTGAAGAAGTTGCGCAGCTGCGTTGCGAAGGTGCGCGTTTGGTTTTCCTCCACGGGCGTGTTGGCGTCGAACATGATGATGGACATCTTGGGGTTGATGTCGATGCGGATGCGGGCGATCAGGCCGTTCAGATGCCACTCCGGCTTGGTCACCGTGGGCTGGCGTTCCTTGCGCATCCGCCGCCGCAGCCAGCCCTTCATCTGCGGCGGATACTGGATGTTCTCCGACCGGCCCTGGTAGTCGTTCTTTTCCACCGCGACGATGTGGTTGTCGTATGCCGTGGCTTCCATGCCGAAGCTCGGATGGACGAAGGACGCATGGGCGATGTCGATGCCGTTCTCCACCACCCGCGCCGCTTCGGCGCGCCAATGCCATTCGTCGGTGATCCGCTTCCAAGCGGGGTCGTCGTATTCCGGGAAGTCCGGCAGAGGGAAGCGTTGTTCCTCGGGCGCGTCGCCGAGGAACACCCAGATCATCCCGAAGCGTTCGCAGGTGGGATAGGCGTCGATGCGCGCCCGGCGCGGCGGCGTGTAGTCCTCGCCTTCGGAAGGCACATGGACGACCCGCCCTTCGCCGTCGTAGCGCCAGCCGTGGTACGGGCAAGCGACGCAATCGCCCTTTCGCCAGCCGCCGGAGAGCGAGCCGCCACGGTGCAGGCAGATGTCGCTCAAGCAATGCGCGTCGCCCTGCGAATCGCGAAACAGCACGAAGTCCTGGCCCAACATCCGCGTGCGAACGGGCTTCTCCCCGACGGCGCTCGACCACTCGGCGACGTACCACAGGTTGATCAACATCGCGCACTCCTCGTTCTTCGACAGGCCTTGACGCTGAGGCCCCTCTTGCGAGGGGTGCCCTCGCGCTCCCCAGCCGAGGCCCTCGTCCGCTCGCCGCGGCTTGCAATCTCCAAGCTCCTGACAGAGCATACACGCTCTGTTGGCTGCCTAGGCTGATCCCAACGATGGCCACTTCCACCAAGTCGCTCATGGACACGATCGCCGCCCGCCCGCAGGTGGACAATCGGGAGACCTTCAACGCGCTGTGGAGCGACTTGGGCGGCTTGTTCGACAAGGTCGCGGCGCGGTTCGAACTGCAACCGGATGCCTCCACCGCAGACTTGCAGCCCTACCACGCCATTGACGGCAGCGGCGCGGGAGGCCATCTCAGCACGTTCGCGGGGCCCGAGATCGACTGGCTGGTGTTCTCCTGGGTGGGCAATCCGAAAGCCAGCTTCAGCAACATGCATCTCACCGTGAGCCTGTCCAGCAAGATCGACGCGCCGCACCTCGGCCTCGCCTTCGGCACCGCGCCGCACCTGTTCTTCTACATGGACTTCATCGCGCGCATGGACTTGGCCGCCAATCCGGCCTACATGGACGCCTACTACCAGGAGCTGAACGAGGAACATCTGCGCCTGCACGAGAATCCGGCCTTCACCGCCTTCGTCAGCCGCAATCTGTACATGCGCGTCACCCAAACCGCCGCCAGCCTGTGCTTCACCGCCGAGGACACGGAGGCGAACCGCGAGACGCTCCACGACACGGCGCACAGAATGGTCGCGCGATGGCTCGCCAACGTGGACAAGGCAAACCCCGTGCCGGAGGCGCAGCGCCCGGCGCTGGCGGCGCGGGACGAGTCCATTCGCCGCTCCATCGCCGAGCGCGACCCGATGAACGCGCTGGTGAAGCGCATGTACGGCGAGGAACTCACGGCCAAACTCGTGAAGGCGCTGTGGGGCGGCGACCGCGCGCTGCCGCGGCCGGCGTGAACGATGCCGTGCGGGCGGTCTATCGGGCCGCCAAAGTGCCGAGGCGCCAGGCGCCCTACGACAATGTGACGCTCAAGCTCCACTACCCAAGCCGCTACGGCGACAGCTTCAACGAACGCGACACAGGCTTCGTGCCCCCAGACGACTCGCGCGCGCCGTTCCCCGTGGTGATCCTCATGCCGGGCATCAACATTTCGCCCGAATCCTACGGCTGGGTGGCGCGGCGGCTCGCGAGCGCTGGTTTCCTCGCCGTCACCTACAGCTGGGTGACGATCGAGATCGCAGATCGCGCGAGTTTGAGCCCGGGCGTGGATATCGACGCCCTGCGCCCCGAAAACTACGGTCGCGCACCGTCCTGCCCGCCCTTGCCGGCGATTCTGGACGACCTCGCGGACGCAGCCCGGCACGGCCTCCTGGCGGGGCACTTGGATCTCGACCGAGTCGTCCTCGGCGGCCACTCGGCGGGCGGCAGCATGGCTTTGCTGAATGCCAACCGCAGCTGGTTTCCCGCCCTGCGCGGCGCCTTCGCCTACGCGGCGCACACCGCCGGCAACGTCGGCCTCGGCTGGACCCAAGGCAGTTTCATGCCGTTGACGGGCGAGCTGCCCTTGCTGATGATGGGCGGCAGCCGAGACGGCGTCATCGCCGCCAGCGGCCATCGGTACGGTGCGCGAGACGGCGCCAACGCCAGCGCCGCCATCGAGTACACGTTCGCAACGGCCGTGCCAGGCGAGCGCGGCGATCGCTATCTGCTGATCGCCCAAGGCGCCAATCACTTCGCGTTCGCCTGGCCACGCGACAAATCCACCGGCCGCGCCTACTTGGACGGCAAGACGGCTGGCAGCAAGCGGAAGATGCGCCGCTATCTCGGCGACGTGGCGGTGGCGTTCTGCCGCTATGCCTGCCACGGCGGCGCCGAGGCCGCCGACGCCTTGCGCCAACTGTGCGATCCGGCGCATCCTTTGGCGGCCGTCGCCGAGCGCAAATGAGCCCGCCCACGCGCGTATCGGCCAAACCACTGCGGGAAGGACGCCAATGACAGACAAGCCCAGCGATTGGCAGGCGCTCATCAGCGGGCAATGGCACGGCGCACCCGCGGTGTACGAGCCCGACGGCACCTACGTCGGCTTCAATATCGTCTCGCGGGCCAGCGAGCACGTCGGCGACAAGACCCGCTACTGGATGGAAACAGATTTCGACGCCGTCGGTCCACTGCGCAATCGTTTCGAGATCGGCCGCTTCGACTTCGGCGTCATCGATTCGGACGAGGATCGTATCTACACCGGCCCGGATTTCGTCGGCTCCGGCAACCCCTACGGCAATCTGGTGGATTCCGAGTACTTCTCGCCGGCATGGAATACGCATTTGCGCACCGTCAACCACGTGGTGCCGGAGCTTGAGATGCAGGTGTATTCCTCGCTGCTCTACGAAGGCCCGACGTTGGCGGCGGTTTTCAACGGCCTGTACATCGTCACGCAAGACGACGAGCCGGCCAGCCGCACACGGGTGGCCGATTGGCTGCAACGCGAGCGCAGCGAGGGCAAGCGTCCATTCGTGCTGCCGCCCAAGCACGCCGGCCGCTGGCAGGGCGAGGTGGAGGTGTACGACGCGCGGCAGCGACCGCTTGGCGTCAACCAAGTGGCCATCGACTACACGCCGATCAACCTCACCCGCGCCAACGTGACCATCGAGACGCGCGGGGTGATCGACGGCCGCTACGCCTTCGAGCGCAGCCGCGACCACAACCATCACCAATTCCATGGGCCGGACATCTACGGCAACGGCATCGCCTACGGCCGCTTCCTCTACAGCACGATGCACCGCTACGGCGAAGCGCTGCGTTTGGAAACCCGCGACGCGCTGGTGGACCGCGACTACACCTTGGTGGCGAACTGGAACTACTTCCTTTCGCAGGAGCGTCGCTACACCACCCACGGCGTGCTCGCCTGGCAAGCTGGGGACGAGGTGCTCGGCCCGCGTTTTCTGCCGGCCGGCGCCGCCGAAGGCACCGAGTAGATGAAGCCCGTGGACGTCTACGGCTATCGCCGCAAGTTCGCGGTGCTGGTGCCAAGCACCAACACGGCGGTGGAGACCGAATACAGCATGATGCGCCCCGAGGGCGTCGTGCTGGCCACCCGGGGCTGCTTGATCCCGCCGTTCAAGGTGGCGAGCGACGAGGACTTCGTCAACATGGTGAAGGCAATCGGCGATGCCACCGAGCAAGGGCTGCGCGACGCCTTGAGCTGCCAACCGGATCACGTCATCTTCGGCTATTCCGCCGAGACCTTCTGGGAAGGCAAGGAACGTTCGGACCGAGAGTTTCGCAAGTACAACGCCATTGCCCAGGAAGCCGGCGGCTGCGACATCACTTTCGGCGCACAGGCGGTGCAGGACGCCCTTGCCTGCTACCCGGGCGTAAAGCGCATCGGCGTCGTGACTCCGTATATGCCGGTGGGCGACCGCATGGTGGCGAAGTTCCTAGGCGACATCGGCTACCGCGTGGTACGCATCAAGGGGCACTGTTCGCCAGGGCCGGTGGACATTGCCAGCGAGAGCGCCCTCAAGACGCGGGCGCTGGTGCGGGCCGTGGATGGCGACGACGTGGATCTCATCCTGCAAGCAGGCACCAATCTCTACTTCCTGGAACTGGCCGCGCAACTCGAGCGCGAGCTCGGCAAGCCGGTGCTGGCGATCAACGCCGTCACCTTCTGGCATGCGCTGCGGCACAACGGCATCCCCGATCGCCTGCGCGGATTCGGCTCGCTCTTGGCGGAGCATTGACGTGCGCCCGCCAGGCAACGCTTTAGCGCCGAAGCGCCCGCCAGCGGCACGCGGTTCCAGCGTATGGCGCGTGCGTTCCCACGCCCGTGCATTGAACAAGCATCGCCCGAGCGAAGCGAGCGCGGTGGCCGCTCCTTGAACGCGGCGGGGCTCGGTCCAGAGACGACGCCGACAGGCGCCGGTGCCGAGGCGCTGCCATCCGACGTTCGCGCATCGCTCGCTCACCTAGCAAAGATGAGCGACCGCGACCATCCCATGGTCTTCGCCGGGCGCGACGAGGAGTTCGAACTGCTTGACTCGGCCATCTACGGTGCGCAACGCGGCGGGGTCGGGCGTACCGTGGTCGTGCAAGGCGTCCCCGGCGCTGGCAAGACTTCGCTGTTGAACGAGCATGCGAACCGACTCTCGGCGCACGGGCAGGATGGGCAGCCGCCTGTCGTTCCGGTGCCGCTGCGTCCGAACGACCTCGACGCGCCGCCGGCCGCCATCATCGAGGAGATCGACAGGCAGTACCGCGAGTTCGTCAACGTCGACGAACGGAGCGCGAGACTGGACAGTGCCGTCAACAGCGCGATGCTAGCGGCCAGAACCTTGTTCGCGTCGTTCACCAAACGGGACTTCAGCGAGTTCAGGCCGTCCGCGCGAGCGCCCGCATCGCTCCCGATAGCACTCGACGATTACGTCTCGTTCAGAGTTGGACGCAAGGGAAGCACCATCGTGCTGCTTGTCGACGAGGCGCAGAACCTGGAAGACACGCAGCATGTGCGGAGGCACCTAGACGCTTTGCATGGCGGCATCAGAGGCAACACCCACATGTTGCTGGCCTGTTTCGGGCTGGCCAACACAGTGGAGCGCCTCCGAACTCTCGGACTTTCGCGGCTTGCCAACGGACACGTCCGCACCATCGGCCCGTTGTCGAACAAGGACGCTCGCCGAGTCGTGGTCGACACTCTCAACGTCGCGCTCTCGGGGTACGCCTTCGATCAGGGGTCGTTCGACGACGTCGAGCGCGAGCGGTGGATCGGCAAAGCCGCGGCCGCCATTTTGGCCGGGAGCGCCAACTTCCCCCATCACTTGGCAAACGGCTGCCGGGGATTTGCCGAGATCGTACTGAATCAAGGCGTGGCCGCCGAGCCGCCCACTGAGGCTCTACGCCGCAAATGCGCCGGATACAGAACGGACTACTACGACACCCGGCTTTTGCCTTGGGCACCCCACACGATTGCGCTGTCCCTGGCGTTTGGCGCCAGCGACGACGAGTGGATTCCAGCAACGGACCTCGTGCAGTCTCTAATGGCCTCCGACAACCGCGGACTGCCCGTAAGCCAGGCGAGTGCCGCGAGGGTAATGGACGAGTTGCGCGACAACGGCTACGTTGAAGAACGCAATGGACTGTGCCGTTCCGCCATCCCTTCGTTGAAGTCGCATTTCAAGGCCGCCCTTGGCGACCTGCGGCCGGACAACCAAGCGGCTCGACTGGTGTTGGACGCCCTGCCATCCCGCCGCGGCCCGCAAACGCATGGTCTCGCCTGACGGTGTGGCGAAGCGCGAACTCCACCGCCACCGCCAGTGGAACAACCGACTTGTCAAGTCGTTGGCGACTCTTCGGCTGGCACCACTTGGGTGCGCACCGCCAGGCCCCACAACAGCACCACCAGCGCCAAACAGCCGAAGAGGATGAACGGCGCCGCGGCGCGCCAGTTGTCGAACAGCACCCCGCCGACCTTGCTCGCCACCAGGATGCCTATCGCGCCGAACAGGTTGAACAGGCCAATGACGGAACCGCGGATGCGTTCCGGCGACTGTTGGGCGATCAGCACCGAGCTCGTTACGATGCACCCCACTTCGGACGTCCCGATGAGCACGCAGCAGACGATCATCCCGACACCGAAGGGATTGTCGATCAGCCAAGTGCCGCCGTAGCCCAGAAACGCCAACAGCAGCGTGGCGACCAACGCGGTCACGCGGTGTACCCGGTCGGCTAGAAACCCCCACAACGGCGCGGCAAGCAGCGCCCCGGTGTAGGCGATGGCAATGACCGGGGCGGCTCTTGCCACGGCGTCGGCGCGGCTCATGCCCAACTCGACCGTGCCGTAGTTCGCCAGCCAAAGCGCAAGGAAAGTGCCAAGGATGGCCAAGTTGCCGCGCGCCACGAAAGACGCTCCGTAGGCCAACGCGATGCCTTTGTCCTTGGCCGCCAGCAGGCCTTGGCGGGCTTGCGTGAGCAGGCTCTCGCGGCGTTCGACGCGCCCCTTCTGTTTGGCGAGCCCGAACCACATCACCACGCCGGTCGCGGCGGTAAGCGCGAACACCACCCAATAGGTGGAATGGCCCGCCTCCAGCGGCGTTTGGCCAGCATCCGCGAACATCTTCGGCAGTCCCAACAGCACGAGCGCCGTGATCAGCGCGCCGACGCCGTTGAAGAAACCCATCATGCCGGTGGCCTTGCCGCGGCTGTCGTCGGCGACATAGTCCGCGATCAAGGTCACCAGCATCACGCTGAACGCGGCGGCGCCGCAGGCGAACACCAGACGCGCCAGCAACAGCCCCGCAAAGCTCTCGGCGCGCGGGTACAGCAGTACGCCGACAGCCATGATGAGGAAGCCCATCGCCATGATCGGGCGGCGTCCGATGCGATCGGACCATGTCCCCCACACGCCCACCATGAGGATGATCGCCACTTCGCCCCAGAACGCGAGGTCGCCGCTGACGACGCCCTGCTCGCTCTCTGGAATATGCAGGAACTCGGTCAGCAGATAAGGCTGCATCTGCGGCACGAAGGTTTGCAGCAGGATGCCCAGCAGGCACGCCCAGTAGTAGGTGAGCATGTTGGCAGGGCCGGCGCCGCCGGCCAGACTCAGACCCAGGGAACGCCTGCCCGCTGGCTGGGCGCTGGCGACGGGTTCGGCCATGGCGTGGAGCCTCCTTGCAAGTGCGCGGGGTCAAGCGCGCACGGTGTCCGCAGGCGACTGGAATGCGCGATTTCGCCGGCCGCCAGCCAGTCGTCGCACCATAGCAACGTGCGGCGCTGATGCCAAGCGCCGGATGGCGCGCCAAGCACGGAGGACCTCCCCGCACGGCGAGAGGATGTCGTCGGGCACGTCAAACACGTTTGCTGGCATCCAACCGTTCATGGCGTGCGGCCTTGATTTGCGCGATCGTGACATTCGGGCAACGCCGCCCGAACGGCCAGTGTGGCTCGATTCCGCGGATCCATTTCGCGGCGCAATTCCTTGAAGTGGCCGGCCAAGGACGGGAGCGTCAAACGGTAGAACTGATTGCGACGCTCCACGTACCCATAGGCGCGGAGAGATTTGAGTATGGCGTTGACTTTCTTCTTCTTCACGCGGTCGCCCGATTCGTCGGCTGCCATTAGCACCCGCCGTACATCGTCGGCTGGCGTCCAGCCCTCGCCATCCTCGGCAAAAGCATGCGCTAGTGCAGTCGAATGGTCTTCCCAAGAGTCTAGCCGCGCCTCGTAGTATTCCCGCTTGCATCTTCGACATTCCATCACTAGGTCATGCAGAGGAGGCTCGTCCTCGATCCCTTTTTGCAGGAGAATCTGCGCGAGCGAAATGCACGCATTCGTCAAGTGGTGCGGAAAGTTGGCGCTTTGCGAGAGAATCGCTTTCGTTGCCGCGTTGATCCATTGCTCGCGGTCGAACGAGCCTTGATCGAACGTGTGACTGGAAAGAGCAACGTCGATGGTTCCACGGACAGCCTTTCTCGCATCCTTGCTCGACAGCGCCCCAATCGATCTTGCGTGACCTCTCGAAAGCCTCGACAGCCCAAGATCAACGAGGTGCTTTTGAGTGCTTTCCAACCCGAAGCAGGCAAGCAGCACTTTCGCGTCTCCGTGTACGCCATTGTGCATGGCACTGAGATACGCCCTGACTTGCTTCGTATCGGGCAAGTTCTGGGCTTCGTCCACCAGCAGCACGAAGGTGCTGTACTTCACGTCGAACCGCGTCAGTGCGTAGTCCGCAAGGGCCGCGTCGAGGGAACTGGGCGCCTGCGCAGACGGCAAGAGCTCGCGGAAGTTCTTCTTCGTGGCGATGGCGGACAACGCATTGCCCATCCAAGACGCCCTCGCCACGAAGCGATTCGCCTTCCTGCGCCACGACTCGGATGCCCCGAGCGCCGCAAGCTGCCGATCCATTGCCTGCATGAGCGCAACCGGCGGCGCGTCAATCTCGTCGCACCTCAGCGGCACGGGGATTACGGGGCCGTCCCCATCTCTTTCCGCGCCCGCGAGTCTGCTCGCGTATTCGTTCAACAGCGCCGTCTTCCCCGCCCCAGGCACTCCGCTGAGGACCACCGTGCGGCCTACTTGCGCCCGCCGCACAGCCGCCACCGCCGTGTCAAGGAGGTCGAACTCGTCGTCTCGACCTACGAACACGGTCGGCGCAACGCGGTCGCTGGTTTCCGCCAACCGTGTCAATGATTCTCGAAGATCGTCCTCGAAATCGTCAGGATGCGTCATGTGCGTCAGCTTACCACGCCGTCTACGGTCCGCCCGGATCGAACCGGATCGAACCGGACGCTCCAGCGAGAGAGCTCCGCGACTTGGGCCGGCTCGCCGGAATGTCGAAGGCCGCGCTCGAGCCTTGCCGCTCCTGCTCCTGTGCTCCTGCGCGGGCAACCGGCGCCGTTGCACCGTGGTATGGTTCGCGCAACGCAGCCAAGCTGGACAGCGCCGAGTCGGCGCCGACGGCAAGCCGATGGACGACGAAAGCAGCGCATGGGCGGAATAGTTTCCATGTTGCTCGACAGGCGGCTGGGAGCAGCCCAACGCCCCCTGCGCTTCGAGCGGCGCGGCTGATGCGCGTGGCGGTGGCGCAGTTCGCGGTTGGCGCGGATGTCGCCGCCAATCTGTCCACCTGCCTGCGCATGCTGGATGCAGCGGTCCGGTCGCGCCCAGCGCTCGTCGTGTTGCCGGAGTTCTGCAACCACCCCTCGTGGTACGACGATGCCGCGCATTGCCGTGCCGTGGCGCTGGCGATCGACGGCGAGTTTCTCAGCGCAATCGCGGCCAAGGCGGCGGCAATGCGCGCCCATGTCGTGATCAACTGCACCTTGCGCAGGCGCGGCGGCGAATGCACCGGCACCAGCTTGCTGTACGGCCCGACGGGCGAATTGCTCGGCAGCAGCGACAAGCAAGTGCTGATCGGCCACGAGAACGACTTTCTGAGCAAAGCGCAATGCGCGGGGCCGGTGGTGGCGACCCCGCTGGGTCGTATCGGTCTGTACGCCTGCATGGATGGAGTCATCAGCGAGACGCCGCGCTGCCTTGCCGTGCGCGGGGCGCAGCTGCTGTGCAACAGCCTGAACTCGTTCGCCATCGACGAGGCGTCGCTGCATGTGCCGGTGCGCGCCGCGGAGAACAAGGTGTTCGTCGCCGCCGCCAACAAGGTGGGGCCGCTGATACCGGAAGCGATCATCGAACCCGTCTCGCGGCAAACCGGCATTCCGGTAAGGTTCCTGATGGGCGCCGGCGAAAGCCAGATCGTCGCGCCGGACGGCGCCGTGCTCGCGCGTGCCAGCACGGACCGGGAGCAAATCGTGCATGCGGACATCGACATCCAGGCCACGGAGCGCAAGGAACGCCCGGACGGCAGCCACATCTTCGCATGGCGCCGGCCGTCGCTTTACCGCCCCCTGGCCATGGCCCCTGGCACTCGGCAATGCGACTACCGTGGCGCGCGCAAGGTGCGTTGCGCGCTGATTCAGCTGGGCAGCACCGGCGAAGTCGCCCTTGACGAGGCCGCGCAAGGGCTCGCTAGGGCGTTCGCGGACGGCGCTCGGCTGGCCGCTCTGCCACCGCTGTTCTTCTTGCCGGAACAGCGAGTCGACTCGCCCGACGCCGCGGTGCCGCTCTCTGAAGGCGTCGCCGCGGCCCTGGCGCGGTGCTGCCCGAACGATTGCTGGGTCGCGACGACACTGGTGCTTGGCGAGCCGCCGCAACTGGCCGCAGTGCTGATAGGCGCCGACGGGCTGAAGCTCTGCCAAGGCGCGTTGCACCGCAGCGCGCGCTACGCCTTTTCGCCGCTGGCCGCGCAAGTGCGAACCGTCGACCTGGGCTTCGCCAGAGTGGCCCTGCTCACCAGCGACGACGCCTGCGTGCCCGAGGCGTTTCGCCTGGCCGCCCTCGCCGGCGCCGACACGGTGGTAGTGCCGGCGCTGCCGCTCGAGGCGTGGGAGATGCGTACCGGTCTGCTCGAACGTTCGGCGGAGAACCGCGTGAATCTGCTGGTCGCCGCGCAGCCCGGGCCTTTCGGCACCAGCTTCGCCACCGCGCTGAGCGAGGATTTCACAGTGCTCACGCCTTGGCGGGAACGCGCCTTCGACGGCTTGCTGACCCTGCCGCCAACGCTGCGGGCGCCGGCGGAGGCTGGCGTCACGCCGGTGGAAATACACCCGCGCTGGGCCGCGAACAAGGTGGTGTCCCGCGGCACGGACTTGCTCGCCGGGCGGCCTTGGCGACTGATCGACCCGCTGCTCTCGGCACAGGCGCCAACGACGGAAGCACCATGACTGACGCTGCCACGTCGCTTCCCGCCGCGCTGTGGCAACGCGCGCTGGGCGAGATCGTCGACCGTTTCGCCTTGCGCGAGGACCACGGCGAGGACGGCGGCCCCTACCTGCCGTTGCAGAGCGTTGCGCCCATGCACGAAGGGCGCGTCGGCCAAGTACGGCTGTTTCGAGGCGCGCCGCTGTTTCAAGTGGTGACGGCCACCATCGTCGTGCCGCCGATAGGGCTGGATTCGCACATGCTGTTCGCCTTCACGCCTTCGGACAGCGCAGTGCCGCACTTCACGCTGGATTCGGTGCAGGCTGGCGGTCAGCTCGCCTTCCATCTGGACCTCATCCCGCGCTTGGATCTCGGCGCCCACCTCGGCTACATGGACAGATGCTTCACGCCGCTGTCGGCGAGCTTCGCTGAGGGCGAGGCGATGGCGGGGCTCACGAAGGCGCAGCTCAGCCCGCGCCAGCACGCCATCATGTCGCCGTGGATGCTGGCGAAACGGGCGACGGTGGAGGCGTTCGGCGCGATCGACGCCTTGGTGGACGACTACCTGCGGCATTGGTTCGAACTCGTCGAGGAGGGCGTCGACGACGCGCTGTTGGAGGGCGCGGATCCCGGCGCCTTGATCGAGCGCGACCGGCGCAACAAGGCGATCATCTTCAACCGCGACGTGGACCGCGTGTGGGACCAGATCACGCCGCTGGTGGGCGCGGACGCCGTCGGCCGCCAGATCGAGCTGCTGCGCCGCACCAGCGCCTGAGGCCATCGATGAGCAAGCTCACCGCCGAATACCTGATCGAGGACTGCACCCCCGCGGAGAGGGGGCTGTTGGAGCGGGTGGAGGCCGTCTTGCCGGCGCTCGAAGCGCGTTCGGCGGCCATGGACGAGGAGAGCTTCCTCGCCCTGGAGAACGTCGAGACGCTCCGCGAGGCCCAGTTGCTCGGCCTCGTCGTGCCAGCGGCCTACAAGGGCTTGGGCGGCAACCTGCGCGTCTGGGCCGGCGCCTGCTTCGCCATCGGCACGGTCTGTCCATCCACGGCGCTCGCGTACTTCTTCCACCTCACGTCCACATCGCGCGGCACGCTGTCGCTCAAGGCGTTGGACGCCGGCTTGTTCGACGACGCCGAAGCGCCGCTGGTGCGCGCCTTCGCCGAGAAGGTGCTCTACGCCATGGGCCGAGAGCGCAAGTGGCTGGCCAACTTCGCCAGCGAATCGGTGAAGTCGGAGGCGGCGGCCATCACGATCAATACCCAGGCCGCCAAGGCGGCTGGCGGCTGGACGCTGCAGGGCGTCAAGTCCTTCGGCTGCGCCACCGGCATCGCCGACCGCTATCTGGTCACGGCGGCCCTTGCCGGCGTGGCTGGAGCGAACGGCCTCTGCCTGTTCCTCGTCGACCGCGACGCGCCGGGCACGCGCGGGCGCATCCGCTGGAACGCGCTCGGCATGCGCGGCTCGGCCACCGAGGGCCTCGTGCTGGAGGACGTGTTCGTCGCCGACGAAGACGCCTTGGCCGTTCCCGGCGCGTTCGTGAAGATGTGCTCGCAAAGCCGCACCGGCTACGTGGGCAACCAAGTGGCCGCGTCGAGCATCTATCTCGGCGCCGCTTTCGCGGCATACCAAGCGGCAATGAAAAACGTCCTCGGGCGCAAGTTCGAGGACAGCGGACGGCCGTTGGCGACCGGCCCCTACCAGCAGCAGATCATCGGCGACATGTACGCGCACCTTCACACCGCGCTGCTCTGGGCGCGGCGCATGATCGAGATCGAAACCGCCGAGCCGCCGATCGTGCCGGCCGACGAGGTGATGCCGTTCTGGCGCGTGTGCAAGGGCGAAGTGGCCGAGCACAGCTTCCAAGTCACGCAGCTCGCGCTGAAGCTCGCCGGCACCGCCGGCACACTGTTCGGCACGCCGTTTTCGCGCGCCCTGCGCGATGTCGCAATGGGCCTCGTGCAGGCATTCCCCGCCGAACGCGGCCGTCTCGAGGCGGCGCGGATGCTTGCCGGCGACGCCGAGCAGACCTCGTTCGGCGCTGGCAAGGCCTAGCCCTTAGATGCTCGAACCACTCGTATCGCCAGTGAGCCGTGCAACGCGCTCGCCACGGCGCACCTTGGCGCGTCGGCATTTGGGTTTGGGGTTGCGCCCGGCGCTGATCCTGGTGGATCTCATCAACGGCTTTACGGATCCCGAATGCCCGCTCGGCACCGAGAGCGGCGCGGTCGTCGCCGCCAACGCCACCGTTTTGGCGCACTTTCGACGCCGCGGCTTGCCGATCTTCTTCACCACCGTGGTCTACTCGGACGACCGCCAAGCCAGCGTGTTCCGGCGCCGTCTGGCGGCGTTGAACGTGCTGCGGCCGGGCTCGCGCTGGGTGCAAGTCGATGCGGCCTTGGCACCCCGCGCCGACGAACCGGTGATCGAAAAGCAGGGCGCAAGCGCTTTCTTCGGCACCGATCTCAAGCAGCGCCTCCAGGCGGCGGGGGCCGACTCGCTGGTGGTCACGGGACTGACGACCAGCGGCTGCGTACGGGCAACGGCGGTGGACGGGCTGCAACACGACTATCGGGTCGCGGTGCCGCGCGAAGCGGTGGGCGATCGCGATGCCGCCGCCCACGAAGCCAATCTGTTCGATCTGGACGCCAAGTACGCGGACGTGGTTTCGGCTGCCGAACTGTTCGAACTCCTTGCCGAATCGAACGTGCCGCCCGAATGACCACGCGGAATCCAGTGATCGTCGCCGGCGCCGGCCCGGCCGGGGCGACGCTGGCGCTGTACCTGGCCCAACACGACCTCCCCGTGCTCCTGCTCGAGCGCGAGACCACGCTGCCAAGGGATCTGCGCGCATCCACCTTCCATCCGCCATCGCTCGAAATGCTCAACGATTTGGGGGTGGCCGCGCCGATGATCGCGCGCGGCCTGGTCGTGGATCGCTACCAGTACCGTGATCGCAGCACCGGCGAGGTGGCCGAGTTCGACATGTCGGCGATCGCGGACGAAACGCTGTTCCCCTACCGCCTGCAGTTGGAGCAGTACGAGCTCACCGCCATCATCGAACGCATGCTGCGCCGCCACGCCGGCGCGGAACTGCGCCTCGGCGTCGAAGCCATCGGTTTCGAGCAGAATGGCGAGGGCGTGTCGGTGGCTGTCGCCCATGCCGCCGGCCGGCAGACGCTGCGCGGCAGCTTCCTAGTGGGCGCCGACGGCGCGTCGAGCAACGTGCGCAAGGCGGCCGCCATCGGCTTCGGCGGCTTCACCTACGACGAGAAGTTTCTGGTGGCGTCCACGGACTTCCCCTTCGAGGAGGCCTTCGACAATCTGTCCTGGGTCAACTACGTCGCGGATGCCGACGAGTGGTGCGTGATGCTGCGCACGGACAAGGCCTGGCGGGTGCTGTGGCCGGTAGACCCGGCTGCCGACGTGGATGCCCAGCTCGGGGAAGCGGCGCTGCAGAACCGCCTGCAGCGCCTGCACCCCAAACCCGGCGGCTACGCCATTCGCCACCGCACCCTGTACGACGTTCATCAGCGAGTGGCCGAGACTTATGTGAAGGGCCGCGTCGCGCTCGTCGGCGACGCGGCCCACGTCAACAATCCGCTCGGCGGCATGGGCATGAACGGCGGCCTGCACGACGCCTGCAGTCTCGGCCGCAGGCTGGTGGCGATATGGCGCGGCGAGGCGGACCGCGCGACCGCGCTCGCCGCCTACGATCGGCAACGCCGCGAACTGGCGACGCGGTTCGTGCAGGAACACACCATCAACAACAAGCGACTCATGGAGTCGTCGAACCCCGACGTGCAGCGCCAACGGCAGCGCGACCTGATGGCGAAGGCCGCGGATCCGGCCGCAGCCAAGGCGTTCGTGATGGAGCGCGCCATGATGCACTGCGCCTGGCAATGAGCGGTTCCGCGTAATGGCCCCCCAGCGTCTGGACAGCAGCGCGCACGCGAGTCGCCTGCCGCTTGCCGACGTAGCGGTCGTGGAGTTCTCGCACATGGTCATGGGGCCGGCCGCCGGCTTGATCCTTGCCGACCTGGGGGCGGAGGTGGTCAAGGTGGAGCCGACCGGCGGCGACAATACGCGCCGCCTCAAGGGATCCGGGGGCGGCTACTTCGCCATGTACAACCGCAACAAACGCAGCTTGTGCGTGGATCTGAAGCACGCCGAAGGCAAGCGGCTGGTACGCGGCTTGACCGACCAGGCCGATGTCGTCATCGAAAACTTCCGCCCCGGGGCGATGGAAAAACTCGGTTTCGGCTATGCGGAGCTTTCCGCCCGCAACGAGCGGCTCGTCTATTGCGCCCTCAAGGGCTTCCTGCGCGGCCCCTACGAGCATCGAGCGGCCCTCGACGAAGTGGCGCAGATGATGGGCGGACTGGCCTACATGACCGGGTTGCCGGGACGACCGATGCGGGCCGGCTCGTCGGTGGTGGACATCGCCGGCGGCATGTTCGGCGTCATCGGCATATTGGCGGCGCTGAACGAGCGGCGCACCACCGGCAAAGGCCAGCAGGTGACGAGCGCGCTGTTCGAGACCACGGCGTTTCTGGTGGGGCAGCACATGGCGCAGCAAGCAGCGCTCGGCGAGGCGCCGCCGCCGATGTCGGTGCGCCGCTCCGCATGGGGCGTGTACGACCTCTTCTCCTGCGCCGACGGCGAGCAGCTGTTCGTTGCCGTCGTCAGCGATACCCAATGGCGGGCCTTCTGCCGGCAGTTTCGGAACACCGGGCTGGCGCGCCTCGCCGCGGATCCGGCCTTGGCGACCAACCGCGGCCGAGTCGACAACCGCGACCGCCTGCTGCCGGCGTTGACCACGCTGTTCGGCGAACTTGCGCTGGCGGAGGCATTGGCCGCGTTGGAGAGCGCCGGCGTGCCGTTCGCCGAAATCCGCAAGCCGGCCGACCTGTTCGACGATCCGCATCTCGGCGCGGACGGTTTGGCGGCCCTCCGCCTCACCGACGGCCCCCGGCAGGGCGCGTTGGCGCAGCTGCCGAAGCTGCCGCTCGAAATGGACGGCCAGCGCCTCAATACCCGCCTCGACCTCCCGCGCGCCGGCCAACACTCCCGCGAAGTGGCCGAGGGATCCGGCTGCGGCGCGGCACTGATTGACGATCTCATCCAGCGGGGCGTCGTCCGTGAGGGATAGGCTGGCGGCATCGGCGCACGCGGCAAGCGCGTCTGCCGCGTGGATTGCAACTCTCGGCTCCGCCTCGGGGGGGGGGGGGGGGGGGGGGGGGGGGACCACACAATACATGCGCTCGGCGCGCTCGACAACCCTGATGACACTGATCTTGGTCTTGGCCGTCTTGGTGGCGCTTCCTTCGGCTGCGGATGCGGGGACACCCGAATCGCGGGAGAGGGCGGGCGAAGTCCGCGTGGTGTGCGTGCATTGGGATGCCGACGCCGAGATGCCCAAGGCGTACGACCCAATGGAAGGCCAAGCCTGCTCTGTGCCCGGCACGGCCGACGTGGTAGCCGACCCGCCGGAGAACGAGCCGTTTACGCGCCTCCACCACGCGATCGGGCAACTGCAAGCCGACATTGACGCGCGTTCCGAATTGACCACCGACCCGGCGCCGTTGCGCTGGCGAATCACCGCCGCCGGGCCCAACCACCTCTACTACGCCGCGCTCAGCCTGCTGCGCTACGCGAGTGGGGTCGCCGGAGAAAGTGCGCATGGCACCTGCCTCGCGTCCGATGCGGTAGAGCTAGAAAAGAACGCCGCGACACTGGATGTCGTCGTTGACGCTGTCGTGTGCGTCAATAGCCGACTGCGCCAGAGGTTCGGCGTTGCCGCTCCAGCCAGCGTCGCAAGCGCCCCGCGGCAGGCGACGGACGAGTCGGCCCCGCTGGTGGCCGCACGGCTGTTGGAACGCTTGATGGCAAGCGGCCGTCGGCTCGACACGGCGCTGCCTGTCGAGACCACCCCGGGCGACATCTACGACCGCCTCGAGGATGCCGTGGGGAACATCGCTGGCCTCGCGGCGGAGTCTTTGCCGGCCCCAAGGAAGCAAGGCGCAAGCGTGGCCGATGTCTACCAGCTGGTGTTTCGCTGCCTTCGATTGAGCCAAGTGCTGGAGGTGAAGCGGAACCTGGAGACGCGACGGCGCAGCGCGCTCGCGCTCTCGCAATGGCATGGCGTCGACGTCGCGCCGAACTCGCCGAGCCTGCAGATCAACACCGCCGAGGACGCCGGCTCGGCCGTCGACCTTGTCCATGTGTACGACTTGGCGACGCTGCTGGCCGCCCAACTGCGCGCCATCGGCGACGGCGGCAACACAGGAGTGGTCTACGCCCGCCCGCCGGAAGCGACCTTGTCGGATGCGTTCGGCTTGGCCAGTGCGCTGGAGGCCCAGCTGATGAAGATGACCGGCATCACGGGGCGTCGGTAGGCGCGGTAGGCGAATGACCCGGCTCAAGAGACCCTTCAGTTCAACCGCGCCCACGGGCAGGCCGCGAACCAGGCCCTCTCGAAGGCGTCGATTCGCGCCGTGGCGACAAGCGTGTAGGCGATGGCGTCCATGCCCCGCAGCAGACGCTGGCGGCTCGCCGGGTCGACGTCGAACGCGACCGTGACGCACGGCGTGCAGACCGTGCCAGCCGCCAAGTCGATGGTCAGCTGGTTCGTTTGCGGCGCCGCCTCGACCCATCTGGCCAGCGCGGCCAAATCGCTCGCGGCCATCGTCGCAGCCAGCAGGCCGTTGGCGACGCAGTTCTTGCGGAATATGGCGCCGAAGCTCGGCGCCAGGAGGGCGCGGATGCCGAAATCCCGCAGCGCCCAGGCGGCGTGCTCGCGGGACGAGCCGCAGCCGAAATTGACGCCGCCGAGCAGGATGCTGGCGCCCGCGTAGGCCGGCCGATTCAGAACGAACCGCGGGTTCGGCAGCCGCTTGCCCACATCCGCGTAGCGCCAGTTGGCGAACAGGCCAGCGCCCAGCCCGCGCTTCGAGGCGCGTAGTTCCCGCGACGGAATGATGGCGTCCGTGTCGACATTGTCGCGCAGCAACGGCGCGGCAATGCCGCGATGGCAGGTGAACGGCTGCGTCGCCATCACTCGGGCGTGGCGCCGATGGTCTCCGGCGCAGCGATGCGGCCGCGAATCGCCGACGCGGCGACCACTGCCGGGCTCGCCAGGTGGGAGCGCGTGCCCGGCCCTTGGCGACCCTCGAAGTTGCGGTTGGTGGAGGTGATGACGCGCTTGCGCGGGCCGAATGTTTCGCCGCCGGCGTAGAAGCACATCGCGCAGCCGGACTCGCGCCATTCGAAGCCGGCGGCCTGGAATATGCGGTGCAGCCCTTCGGCTTCCGCCGCCCGCTTCACTTGGCTGGAACCCGGCACGCAGACGGCGGCCACGCCGGGCGCGACGCGTCGGTTCCGCAATACGGCGGCGGCGAGCCGTAGATCGCTCAAGCGAGCGTTTGTGCAGGAGCCCAGGAAGGCCGCATCGATGGACACCTCCGTCAGCGCCGTGCCGGGCTCGAGACCCATGTAGTCGAGCGCGCGTCGGTCGGATGCCGCGCGCGGCGGCGGCACGCGGCCGCTCACATCCGCCCCCTGCTGCGGCGACGTGCCCCAAGTGACGCGGGGCCGCACGGCGCTGGCGTCGATGCGCAGGCGGCGGTCGAAGGCCGCGTCGGCATCCGTCCGCAGCGCCCGCCAAGACGCCATGGGCAGCACCGCGGGGGCGTAGGGCCGCTCGGCGACGTAGGCGAAGGTCTTGTGGTCCGGGGCCACGAGGGCCGTTGCGGCGCCGAACTCGACAGCCATGTTGCACAGCGTCATGCGCGCTTCCATGTCGAGGCCGGCGACGGTCTCGCCGCCGAACTCCACCGCCGCGCCCAGCCCGCCCGCGGCGCCGTATTCGGCGATCAGAAAGAGCGCGAGATCCTTGGCCGTCGCCGGCGCTGCCAAAACGCCGTCGATGGCGACCAGCAAGGTGGCGGGCTTGCCGAGCCGCAACGTCGAGGTGGCAAGCACATGCTCGGTCTCGCTGGTGCCGATGCCGAACGCCAGGCAACCCAGCGCGCCCAGCGTACATGTGTGGGAATCCGGGCAGACGACGGTCAGCCCAGGCAGCGCGATGCCCTGTTCGGCGCTCACCAAGTGGCCGATGCCCTGGTCTGCGTCGTCCACGTCGAACAGCCGCAGCCCGTAATGCGCGGCGCCGCGCCGCAGGCCGACGATGAACTCTTCGCCACTGGGAACCAGCGTGGCGTCGCCGCGGCCGGGTCGCGTATCGACGATGTGATCCACCACGCAGAAGACATGCCGTGGCCGGCGCACGGAGCGGCCCCGAGCGTCCAGTTCGGCCAAGGCGATGCTGCCGGTGCGCTCGTGCAGGCACAGGCGGTCTATGTACAAGAGGCTCTCGCCGTCGGCGTCGGTTTCGATGCAGTGGCTGTCCCAGAGTTTCTCGAACAGCGTCCGCCCCGCCGAGCGGCCCTCAGCCATCGTCCAGCCGCTCGCCAGCAGCCTCGGAGGTCGGCTCGTCCGGGTTGGAGATGGCCTCTCGCTCCTGCTGCAGGATGCGCAGGATGCGCACCAGGTACTCGCGCTGCCAACGGCCGCGGGCGTCGCGCTGCGCAGCGTTGGGCGCAAAGCCGTCGATGTCCGCCTTGGCGACGATGCCGCGGTCGATCAGCAGCTGCTCCAACGTGTCCAGCCGCATCCGCGTCACCGCCAGCTCGCCGGCCACCGCCATGACGATGGACAACACCCGCTCGACATCCGCGTCCGCGAAGAAATACGGCCGCTTGCCCTTGGCTTTGGCGCCGGCCAAGGCGACGGCGTCGAACGGCTCAGACATGGGCGCCGGTGATGTGCCAAGCGGCCTTTCGACCATAGTCCTCGGCGGTGTCGTCCGCTGCGTCGGGGAACAGCTCCCGATCCACCACCGCGGTAACGCCGCCATGGAACAGTTCCGAGTGCGCGAATCCCGCATCGATCATGTACTGGTCCAGGTCGACGTCGTGCAGCTTGGTCCAGAACGGCTCGTTGTTGTTGAAGGCATCCCAATCGCGCATCGCCTGCTCGAAAACCGGCATGTCGGCGTGATACTGCGGCTGCTCGATGTGGATGACGAAGCCGCCTGGCGCGACAAGCCGCCGCGTCTCGGACATGATGCGGCGCAGCGCCCGGCAGGAGGTTTCGTGCAGAAACATCGTGCTTTGGATCCAATCGAAGCTCTCGGCCTCGAACGCGGCGAGGTCCGCGGCGTCGGCTTGCACGAAGACGACGTTGTCCACGCCGAGGCTCGCCGCTCGCGCAGCGCCGTAGCGGAGCATCGGCGCGGCGACGTCCACCGCCACGACTTCGGCGTCGGCGAACGCCTCGGCGATGGGCAGCACGTTGTGGCCAAGGCCGCAGCCCAAATCCAATATACGTCGCGGGCGCCAGCTCGGCTGCTGCCGGCGCATGTAGTCCACCATGCCCCGACCGCCGCCGTCGGTAAAGCGGCCGAGCATGCCGCCCGTGGTGACGAACATGCCGGCGTCGTAGTTCGCCGCCGCGGTCACGTCGTGCTCTGTGCGCTCGGTGTAGTAGCTGCCGGGCATGCAGTGGTGATCCACCGCGCTCAGGTAGTGCGGGATCGACACCTCGGGGTCGAGGCGCAGGCGGCCGGCGTCGATCAAGCGCTCGGTCTCGGCAATGAGGCGGTCGCGCTGCGGCAGCACCAGCGCCAGACCAGCCTGCTGCCGCATCTCCATCGTGTTGCGGCGCAACGCGCTCCAAGTGCGGTAGAGCGGTTCCGTCGCCAAGGCTTGACGGGCTTCGCGGCGATGCGCGGGCTTGCGCCCATTGGCCTGCTCGAACGCCGGCTCGACGCGCTGCCGGTAGGCGTCGGCAACGCCGGGCAGGACGACCGAGGCCAAATGCCGGTTCAGCCGTGCCAGAAAGTTGAATCGCTCCGTCTGATCGTGATCCGCGCTCGGAAACACCGCGTGGCGGCCCACCGCACGGTAGTCGGGCAATCCGTCGTGATTGGCTTGCGCCATTGTCGCCTCCTCTTCAACCTCGCCGTGCAAAGCCTTGGCCAGAGCGCCTGTTCGATGCGCCGACCCGCGACCATGCACCATTGCACATTGGCCGATTCAAGAAAAGCTGCAAGGCAGCGTGTGCGCCAACGTGGTTTGGCCGGCGCGCAGCAGGTCCAGCGTCATTTGCTGCAACGCCTCGGCCGACGGCAAAGGCGCACTGTTGCGGGCGCCGTGGCCGCGTTGATGCCAAGGCTGGTATTGGCTGCGGTAGCGGGCGAAATGCCACGCGGTGAGCAGATGGGTGCCGTCCCAGCGGGGTGCGATGTCCGGTATGTCGACGGCGCGGCTGGCAAGCCCGTTCCTCTCGCCTGCGATGCACGCGGCCAATTGGCTGCCCAGGCCCTTGCCACGCACGGCAGCCCGACTCGCATCGATGCCGGCCGCCGCCAAACCGCTGCACAGCGCCGTCACGACATCCGCTTGGTCGGCCGGCCAGGGCGCCGCGCTCAGTCCGTGGCCGGGCAGATCCAAGCGCAGCGCAGCGGTGCCGGGTGGCGCCTGCGCCGATGACTCGCCCGCGTCGTGCAGCCAAACCTCGCAAGCCGCCGCTTCGCCCACGACGTGCAGCTGGCCCAGCGCCGTGTCCACGAAACGCCGCGTCGACGGCGGCGCGTTGAACACTGCCGCTGGCGCGCGGTGGCGCTTGAACCATTGCGCGGTCGCATGGCAAAGCTGATCTTGATCCGCCGCCAGCTGGGTGGTCAGGCTTGGGTTCTGCGGCGCTCTGGGCAGGTGCGCCGCCAGCACGTCCAGTTGCGTACACGTCAGGAGCGTTGGCCGGCGCAGCGCGGCCAAGCGCGCCATGCCGTCGGCGCGAAGCGCGGCCGCATACGGCATTCGGTAGGCGTCGCCGGGGCCGAGCAAGTCCATCGCCCGGCCATCCAGCAACGCGGTGTCGCCGAGGTCGAGGCTCAGCCGGCGGCTGTCGTCGCGGACATGCCAAGGGAAGTACCAGCTTTGTTCGATTATCCGCGACCACAGCCGCGCCAGATGGGCGCCGTCGGACGCCACGCCCAGCGCAGGGAGATAATCGTCGCCTAGCTGTTCCGACTCCGCATCCGTCCACAGTGGGAAGCCGTCGCAGACCAGCGCTTCCACGCGCTCCGGATGCCGTCGCGCCAGTTCGGCCGCGAACACGGCGCCGGTGTGGCGGCCGTAGACGCCCACTCGCGGCAGCCGCAAGACATCAAGCAACGCCGCCAAGGCGTCCGCGTAGGCGTCCGCGCCAGCGCCTTGGCCAGGCAGCGGATCGGAGGCGCCGTTGCCGGGCGTGTCGGGCGCAATGACAAGAAACGCATCGGCAAGGTACTCGATCAGCCCGGTGAGCGCGGCGGCGGAATTGGGCGACCCGTGCAGCAACAGCAGCGGCGCGCCACGCCCCGCAGTCAGCAAGAACACGTGCCGATCGCCAACACGCACCATCGCCCGCCTGGCCGCCACCGTACCTCTCCGCCGCTCCGCCTTCGCACAAGCCTACTTGAACGGCTTGGGTTTTGGGGAGCGCCCCGAAAGGCTCCAATGCAGCCTCGCGGCCCCACCGCCGCCAAGGGATTTCCTTTGGGGCGGCGAAGGTGCGAAGCCCGGCCCACACGAACAGCTTGCCGCTTGAGCGCCCTATGTATACTCGCGCGCCAACTCTTCGCAGAACGAGGCAGGCACTGCATGGCGCTGCTCGGCACGGTCAATTACGAAGTCCGCGACGGCGTCGCGCTGCTCACCATCGACAATCCGCCGGTGAACCCGCTCAGCTCCGGCGTTCGCTTCTACCTCTCGCAGCATTTGGAAACCGCGCTGGCGGACGACGCGGTGGAAGCCGTGGTCGTCACCGGCAAGGGGCGGGCGTTCATCGCCGGCGCGGACATCCGCGACTTCGGCAAGCCGCGCAGTCCCGACGAACAGCCGAAGCGCCCAGCCGGCGCCATCATCGAGGAGAGCGCCAAGCCAATCGTCGCGGCAATCAACGGCACTGCGTTCGGCGGCGGCTTGGAACATGCGCTCACCTGCCACTACCGGCTCGCCTCGCCCGGCGCTCCGGTGGGGCTGCCGGAAATCAAGATCGGCATCCTGCCCGGTGGCGGCGGCACCCAGCGGCTGCCACGGCTGATCGGCGCCGAGCGGGCCATGGACGCGATCCTCTCCGGCGATCCCTTCGATACCGAGGAAGCGCTTGCGCTCGGCATCGTCGACCAAGTGATCGAGGGCGATCTCATCGCCGGCGCCATTCGCTTCGCCAAGGAGAAGGCGGCGGCCGGCGGGCCGCATCCGCTGGTGCGGAACCTGCGCGACAAGGTGGAAGCGGATCGGGCGAATCCAGACGTGTTCAAGGCCGGCGAAGCCTACGTCGCGCGTCGAATGCGCGGCCAGTTCAATGGCCGCATGGCGTTCGAGTGCGTCAAGGCGGCAGTGGAAGTGGACGACTTCGACGCCGGCATCGAGATCGAACGTGCGAACTTCCAGCTCTGCCACGACCACGAGCAGCGCGCCGCGATGATCCACGTGTTCTTCGCCGAACGCCGCGCCGCGCGCATTCCCGACGTGCCGGCGGATACGCCGAAGAAACCCATCGGCAGCGCGGCGACCGTCGGCGGCGGCCTGATGGGCGGCGGCATCGCCATGTGCTTCGCCGACGCCGGCATTCCGGTGAAGGTTCTGGAGGTGAGCCAAGATGCCCTCGACAAGGGCCTGGGCGTGATTCGCCACAACTACGGGCGCATGGTGCGCAGCGGGCGCATCAGCGAGGCCGAACGCGACGAACGCATGGGGCTGATCGACGGCGTGCTGGATTACGACGCCTTGGCCGAGGCGGACGTGGTGGTGGAGGCGGTGTTCGAGAATCTGGACTTGAAGAAGCAGATCTTCGAGAAGCTCGACGCCGCCATGAAGGACGGCGCGGTGCTCGCCAGCAACACCTCCGGCCTCGACCTCGACCAGATGGCCGCCGTCACGCGCCGCCCCGGCGACGTGGTGGGCATGCACTTCTTCAGCCCGGCCAACATCATGCAGCTGCTCGAAGTGGTGCGCGGCAAGGAGACGAACGACCAGACCCTCGCCACCGTAATGGCCTTGGGCAAGACCATCGGCAAGACCCCGGCCATGTCCGCCAACGCGCCCGGCTTCATCGGCAACCGGATGCTCGGCGGCTACACCCGGCAAGCCGGCGAGATCATCCTGCACGGCGCCCTGCCGGAACAGGTGGACAAGGTGATCCGCGACTTCGGCTTCAACATGGGGCCGTTCGCCATGAACGACTTGGTGGGCCTCGACCTCGGCTGGCGCGCCCGCAAGATGTCCGGCATGAAGCCCGAAGACCGCCCGCTCACGGCCATCGTGCCAGACAAGCTGTGCGACATGGAGCGCTTCGGCCAGAAGAGCGGCGCTGGCTTCTACCGCTACGCCGAAGGCAGCCGCCAGGGCGAGCCGGATCCGCAAGTGGCGGCCATCATCGAGCAGACCTCGAAGGACCTCGGCATCGAACGGCGGGAGATCGGCGACGACGAAGTACTCAAGCGCTGCCTGTATCCCCTCGTCAACATCGGCGCCCAACTCCTCGACGACGGCATCGCCCTGCGCGCCAGCGACATCGACGTCGTCTACGTCCACGGCTACGGCTTCCCGAAGTACCGCGGCGGGCCGATGTACTACGCGGATCAGGTGGGTCTCGCCAACATCTACCGCGACATTCTCTCGCTGCATCAGGAGTACGGCGACGTGTGGCGTCCCGCGCCGTTGCTGAGGCGGCTGGCGGAGGAAGGGAGTTCGTTCGCGGAATGGGATGCCCGAAGCGCGAACTGAAGTCGAGGAAGCGCAGGAGATGCCACAGAAGATTCGCCTTTGGGCGGTTGAAGACAACAAGATGCCCAAGCATGTTTCGCCCAAGGACATCGGCTTGGAGAAGCGGCTGCACGACTGGCTGGAGAACGACATTTCCATGCTGGACGACAAGTTGCTGGTCATCGGGCGGGAAGTTGAAAGCCACGACCGCCAGAAGATCGATCTGCTGTGCATCGATCGCGACGGCGCTCTGGTGGTCGTGGAAGTCAAACGTCGACGGACGCCACGGGAAGTTACCGCCCAAGCGCTCGACTATGCGTCCTGGGTGAAGGATCTCAAAGCCGACCAAATCAAAGAAATCGCAGACGAGTACCTCGATAGCGACGGTCCTCTAGAAACTGCGATGGAAAGGAAGTTCAAGGCGCAGCCCGACACCCTGAACGAGAGCCATCGTTCACTAATCGTCGCAGAAGAAATCGACGCGAGCACCGAACGGATCGTCGGCTATCTCTCTGAGCTCGGCGTGCCGATCAACGTTGCCACCGTACAGGCTTTCCAAGACGAGAGCGGACAAGAGATGCTGGCGCAGGTCTTCTTGGTGGAGCCCGAGGTCGCTCGATACAGAGCGCGTGCCTCGTCGCCGAAGAGACGGTCTGCCGCCGAAATGCAGGAGCTTGCCAACGCCAACCGCTTAGGCGACTTGTATCGACATGTGCTGAATCTGCACGACGTCCTGAAGGTCAAGCTCCTCATCGAGGAGACGCACTTTATCTGGCGCTTTAAGGATGGGGCGACCGTAAGACAGACGACATTGATTGTTGTGGATGTCGCCCATCCGGACAACGGCGGGTTGGCGTTCGTGATTAACGCGACGCGTTTCCGCGACCATCTGAGGATTCCGCTGGATAGTCTGCGCGCAACGTTGCCCGCCGACGTGACTGAAGACAGAGGCCGCAAGTGGAGCCGAAGTTCGTCGGAGGACACTTGGCTGCTAGGCGCATTCCACACGACCGATGAGGTGGATACGTTCGTCGCCAAATTGACAGAGGCAGTAGGGCGTCTGGAAACAGACTGAGGCTTGAGCAAGGAGACGCAAATGAACCAAAGCACCGCCCCGCCGAAGTCGGCGCAGACCATCACCTTGGTGGACCCGAGCGGCACCAGCGCCACCCCGATGCGATCCATGGCCCCACGGCTCGCCACCTTGAACGGGCTGAAGATGGGCCTGCTCGCCAACGGCAAGGTGAATGCGGACGTGCTGTTGAACGAGACCGCAGCGCTGTTCACCGCGGAGTTCGGCTGCGAAGTGTCCAGCTTCGTGGACAAGCGCAACGCCAGCCGGCCGGCGCTTCCCGAACACCATCGCCAGTTGGCTGCCGAGGCGGATTTCCTGATCACCGCAGTCGGCGACTGAGGGAGCTGCTCAACGTGCAGTGTGCATGACGGCATCTCCTTCGAACAGCTTGGCAAACCGGCGTTGGTGATCTGCACCCATCCCTTCGAGGCGACCGGCCGCAACATCGCCCGCGCCCTCGGCTTGGCGGACTATCCCTTCGCCCTGGTCGAGCACCCCATCGGCAGCCGCACGGTGCCGGAACTGAAGGAACGCGCCCAGGCGGCGTTCGAGCAAGGCGTCCCGTTGCTCTGCGACGGCGCGTAGGGAGACCTTCAGCCGACCGGCTTCGCCAAGCCCGCATCCGCCAAGTCGCGCCAAAGCGCGTCTGGGATGTCCGTGCCGAACAGCTCGAGATTGGCGTGGACTTCGCTGGTGCTCCAGACGCCCGGAATGACTGCCGCCACCGCCGGGTGGCGCAGCGGATAGCGCAGCGCGGCGGCGCGCGGGTCGACGCCGTGGTCTTCGCAGAGGCGGCGAATGGACTGCGCCTTCTGCCACAGATGTTCGGACGCCGGCTTGTAGTCGTAGGTGGCGCGGCGGCGGTCGTCGGTGGCCAACAGGCCGGAGTTGTAGGGGCCGCCGACGATGATGGAGACGTTGCGGTCGATGCACTTCGGCAGAAACTCGTCGAGCGGTTCCTGTTCGAGCAGCGTGAACCGGCCGGCGAGCAGGAAGCAGTCCACGTCCATCTCGTCGAGCACGGCGCTGCACACCTGCCACTCGTTCACGCCGAGGCCGATGGCGCGCACGACGCCTTCTTCGCGCAGGGCGCGCAACGCCCGCAATGCGCCCGTGCGGGCCGCCTCGAAGACCGCCGGCTGCCCATCCCCGTGGGTCCAGACGTCGATGTCGTGGCAGAGCAGGATGTCCACCCGGCTCAAGCCGAGGCGCGCCAAGCTCGATTCCAAGGAGCGGCGCACCGCGTCGAAGCCGTAGTCGTAGCGGATGGCCACGGGTTCGGCGTCTCTCATGCCTGGGTAGCGTTCGCCTTCGTCCGTCGGCACCAGCAGACGGCCGATCTTGGTCGAGAGCACGAAGTCGTCGCGCCGCAAGCCGCTCAAGATGCCGCCCAGGCGCTTCTCGCTCAGGCCGTGGCCGTAGAGCGGCGCGGTGTCGAAATAGCGGATGCCGCCGTTCGCCGCGGCGTGGACGATGTCGCGCACGTCGCCGCTCGTGATGCGGTCGCCCACGGCGCCAAGCGGCGCACCGCCGAAGCCGAGTTCTGTAACGGCGACATCGCTATCGCCAAGGTGTCGTTCGGCAATCATCGGCATCCTCGATTCGTCTTGCAGTAAACGAGCTTCAGGCGCGGCCAAGGCCGGTGACGCGCCGAAAGCCGCGCGGCAGCAGCAGCCCGCGCTGGGCGCGGTTGCCCAAGTAGTTCTCCAGGTCCTTGGGGCGCAGCGTGGCGTGGCGCGCGCCGGCATAGACGGTCAGCTTCTCCGTCGGCGCAAGGCCCTGCGCGGCAACCAGCCGCTCGCCTTCGTCGAACGCCTTGGGGGGAATGCCGATCAGCTTCTGCCCTTTGCCGCGGCCCAGCACGGGAACTTGCGGCAGCGGGAAGACGAGCAGGCGGCCGCCGCTGGTGGCGACCGCCAAGTGCGCCGCATCCGCGCCGAGCGGCTGCGGCGGCAGCACCGACGCGTTGGCGACGTTGAGCACGGCCTTGCCGGCGCGGTTCTTCGAGAGCATGTCGCCGAGCGTCGTTGCGAAGCCGTAGCCAGCATCGCTCGCCAGCAGCAGCCGCAACGCAGGATCGCCGACCGCAACGCCGATGAAGCGCGCGCCTTCCGGCACCTTCAGCCGGCCGGTCAGCGGTTCGCCTTGGCCGCGCGCCGACGGCAGAGTGTGCGGCGCGACAAGATAGGCGCGTCCGCTGGAATCCAGGAAGACGCAGGCGTCGCTCGTTCTTCCCCGCGCCGCGGCCTGCAGGGCGTCGCCAGTGCGGTAGGAGAGTTCGGCGGGATCAACGTCGTGGCCCTTGGCAGCGCGGGCCCAGCCCTTCGCCGAGAGGATCACCGTGATCGGTTCGCTGGAGAGGAGGTCCGACTCGGCGAACGCCTTGGCTTCTTCGGCGACGGCGATGCGCGCCCGGCGCGGGTCGCCGTGCTTCTCCGCATCGGCGGCGATCTCTTCCTTCACCAGCGCCTTGGTGCGGGCATCGGAGGCGAGCACGTCTTCGATCTCCGCCGCTTCGCCTTGCAGTTCCCGACGTTCCGCATTGAGCTTCTGCTCTTCCAGCCGCGCCAACTGGCGCAGCCGCAGGTCGAGAATCGCGCTGGCCTGTTCGTCCGAGAGGCCGTAGGCCGCCATCAGCGCCGCCTTCGGCTTGTTTTCGTCGCGCACGATGCGGATGACGTCGTCGAGATGCAGATAGGCCGTCAGCAGGCCGTCCACGAGATGCAGCCGGCGGCGGATTCTCTCCAGCCGGTATTCGAGGCGGCGGCGCACAGTGGCGATGCGGAAGCGCAGCCACTCGGCCAAGAGCTCGGCGAGGCCGAACACTCTGGGGCGGCGATCCAAGCCGATGACGTTGAAGTTCAGGCGGTAGCTGCGCTGCAAGTCGGTGGTGGCGAAGAGGTGGCGCATCAGGCGCTCGACGTCGACGCGGTTCGAGCGCGGCGTGAGCACGAGGCGGGTGGGATTCTCGTGGTCCGACTCGTCGCGGATATCCACCAGCATCGGCAGCTTGCGCGCCTGCATCTGCGCGGCGATCTGCTCCAGCACTTTCGATGGCGACACTTGATGGGGCAGCCCGATGACGACGATGTCCGCCACCCCGCCACCGCTGCCGTTCTCGCGCACGTAGTGCGCCCGGGCCCGCAAGGTGCCACGGCCGCTGGCGTAGGCGTCGAGGATTTCCTCCGCCGGCGTGACGATGGTGCAGTCGGCCGGGAAATCCGGCCCCGGCAAGTGCGCCATCAGTTCGGCGGTGCTTGCCGATGGATTGTCGAGCAAGTGGATGCAGGCGTTGGCCACTTCGCGCAGGTTGTGCGGGGGAATGTCCGTGGCCATGCCCACGGCGATGCCGGCGCAGCCGTTCAGCAGCACCATCGGCAGACGCGCCGGCAGGAGTTTCGGCTCCTCCAGCACGCCGTCGAAGTTCGGCACGAAGTCCACCGTGCCCTGGGCGGCTTCGGCCAGCAGCAGCTCGGCGTAGGCCGACAAGCGCGCCTCGGTGTAGCGCATGGCGGCGAAGGACTTGGGATCGTCCGGCGCGCCCCAGTTGCCCTGCCCGTCCACCAGCGGATAGCGGTAGGTGAACGGCTGCGCCATCAGCACCATCGCCTCGTAGCAGGCGCTCTCGCCGTGGGGATGGTACTTGCCGAGCACGTCGCCGATGGTGCGCGCCGACTTCATGAACTTGGCCGTGGCGGAGAGATTCAGTTCCGACATGGCGTAGACGATGCGCCGCTGCACCGGCTTCAAGCCGTCGCCCACGTGGGGCAGGGCGCGCTCGCCGATGACGTACATGGAGTAGTCCAGATACGCGCGCTCGGTGTATTCGTGCAGCGCCATGCGCTCCACGCCGTCGTCCGGGGGCGGCGTCATGCCGGGGATTCCCGGCGTGCCGTTGTGGTCGCTGCCGTTGCTTTGGTTCGTGTCCACGTCTCAAGCGTCCGTTCGTGCTCGGCCGTCGCGTCTCTTGCGCCCTTCAGGCCGCATTCGCCCGATGGCCCTTCGTTTCCAGCCAGGCGCGGCGCTCGGCGGCGCGCTTCTTGGCGAGCAGCATGTCCATCACGCCGAGGGTCTCCTGTTCCGCGTCCAGGCCGAGCTGCACCAGGCGGCGCGTCTCCGGCGCCATCGTCGTTTCGCGCAACTGCAACGGATCCATCTCGCCCAGACCCTTGAAGCGCTGCACCACCGGCGTGGCGCGGCCGTTCTCGGCGGCGACGCGATCGAGAATGCCCTCGCGCTCGGATTCGTCGAGCGCGTAGTAGACCTGCTTGCCGACGTCGATGCGGTACAGCGGCGGCATGGCGACGTGGATGCGTCCGTTCGCCACCAAGGGCCGGAAGTGCATGAGGAACAGTGCGCACAGCAGCGTGGCGATGTGCAGGCCGTCGGAATCGGCGTCGGCGAGGATGCAGACCTTGCCGTAGCGCAGACCGGAGAGGTCAGTGGTGCCCGGATCCACGCCCACGGCGACGGCGATGTCGTGGACTTCCTGGGAGCCGAGCACCTGCGACGGGTCCACTTCCCACGTGTTGAGGATCTTGCCACGCAGCGGCATCACGGCCTGGAACTCGCGGTCCCTGGCGCCTTTCGCCGAGCCGCCGGCGGAGTCTCCCTCCACCAGAAAGAGTTCGCTGCGCCGCGGGTCCTGGCTCGCGCAGTCCGCCAGCTTGCCGGGCAGCGCCGGGCCGTTCAGCACCTTCTTGCGCACCACCTTCTTGGCCGCCTGGGCGCGGTTCTGTGCATTGGCGATGGCGAAGGCGGCGAGACGATCTCCATCGGCCGGATGTTCGCCCAGCCACAGGCTGAAGGCGTCCTTGGCGACGCCGGCGATGAACGCGCCGGACTGCCTGGAGGACAGGCGCTCCTTCGTCTGGCCGCTGAACTGGGGCTCGGCCAGTTTCGCCGAGAGCACGTAGGCGCAGCGCTCCCAGATGTCCTCGGCGGCGATTTTCAAGCCCTTCGGCAGCAGGTCGCGGAACTCGCAGTATTCGCGCAGCGCATCAAGCAGACCGCTGCGCAGACCGTTGACGTGGGTGCCGCCGAGCGGCGTGGGAATGAGATTGACGTAGCTCTCGGCGACGACTTCGCCGCCCTCGGGCAGCCACTGCAGGGCCCACTCGGCGCCTTCCAGATTGCCTTCGGCCTGGTGGTGGAAAGGCGCGGCGGGCACGCGCTCGCAGTCGCCGAGAGCCTCGCTCAGATAGCCGCTCAGGCCGGCCTCGAAGCGCCATTCTTCCGTCTTCAGCTCGTCCGGGGATTCTTCGACCGTCAACGACACCGCAAGCCCCGGGCACAGCACCGCCTTGGCGCGAAGCAGATGCCGCAGCCTTGGCAGCGACAACTGGGTGGTGTCGAAATAGCGCTCGTCCGGCAGGAAGTGGATGCAGGTGCCGGTGTTGCGGCGGCCCACGGCGTCCACCGCTTCGAGGGCGCTCGCCGGAGCGCCAGCCTCGAAGCGCTGGCGATACACCGTGCCGTTCTGCTTGACCTCCGCCACCAGCCACTTGGAGAGCGCGTTGACGACCGACACGCCGACCCCGTGCAGGCCGCCGGCGAAACGGTAGCTCTCGTGGTCGAACTTGCCGCCGGCGTGGAGCTTGGTGAGGATCAGCTCGACGCCGGTGATGCCGTGCTGCGGGTGGACGTCCACCGGCATGCCGCGCCCGTCGTCGCGCACTTCGATGGAACCGTCGCGGAAGACCGCCACGTCGATGTTGCCGCCGAAGCCGTTCAGCACTTCGTCGACGCTGTTGTCCACCACTTCCTGCACGAGGTGGTTGGGCCGGCTCGTGTCCGTGTACATCCCCGGCCGACGGCGCACCGGCTCCAGCCCGGAGAGCACCTGGATCGACTCGGCGGAATAGGCGTTGCTCATCTATTGTCCCGGTCGTCGAGGTCGATGGCGAGGTCGTAGTCCTCCGCGCGGCGCACTTCGGTAGCCACGCTGCCGTCGTCGGCGAGATGCAGCCAGCGACAGCCGGGCTGGGCATAGTCAATGGCGAAGGTCGGCGTGTCGGCGGCGAATTGAAAGCAGGTGGATGGCGTTCCCAACAGCGCTGGGCTTTCGCCGTCCTGGCGCTCGAAGGGCTGGTGAATGTGGCCGAATGCATATGCCTTGGCGCTACCCAGGGCCGCGAGCAAGTCGTCGCCGTTGTCGATGCGGTGCTCGTCGAGCCAGCCGACGCCGATGTTCACCGGGGAGTGGTGGCCGGCTACCAGCGTCGGCCCATCGTGGTGCGAATCCCGCAAGCGCCGGAGTTCCCGTTCGGCGACCGTGCCGCCTACGCGGTCGTCTTCGTGCGTATCCACGCCGAGCAGCCGCCAGGCGCCGAGTTCGAGGTCGGCCGTGGGCAGTTCGGCGGCGAATGGGGCGCCGAGGTCGTGATTGCCCGGCACGCAGAGCAGCGGCCCGTCGAAGAAGCGGCGCAGCGTCGAGAGGAAGAGGCGGTACGTGGCGGGAACCGGGGCCTGGGCGATGTCGCCGGTCGCCAGCACGGCATCCGGCGTGCGTTCGGCGCAGGCGGCTTCAAGAACGGCGCACAGGCTGTCGTGGCAGCGCACGCCGAGCAGCGTGGCGCTTGGGTCTTCGGACAGGTGGCAATCCGTGACCTGCAAGATGTGAAGCATTCCCTGCTCTCTTGCCCTTGCTCAAGCGGCTCAGGAGCGAACGGCTCTTGCGCCGCCGCCTTGTGGTGGTCGGGAATTGTAGCCCCTAATCGAGTGTTGAACCAACAACCTGCCTTTTGCTAGTGTCCACGCTTTCGGGCGGCTGGTGCTGCCCGTTTTTGTTTGGGGCGGTGGCGGCCCCGATGGCCGGCGGCGTGTTGTCGCATGGCGGCTCGGTCAGCGCCTTGGCCATCGCTCCATCGCTTCGCTGCCTAGGAGCTCGTCGATGCCGGATTCAACGGACATTCCCGCCGCGGTCATGCCCACCTACGCCCGCCTGCCCGTATCGTTCGCGCGCGGCGAAGGCACCACCCTCTACGACGACGCCGGCAAGGCATACCTCGACGCCCTGACGGGCATCGCCGTCTGCGGCCTCGGCCACGCCCATCCCAAGGTGGCCGCGGCAATCGCCGAGCAGGCATCGACGCTGCTGCACACGTCCAACCTCTACCGCATCCCGTCCCAGGAACGCCTTGCCAGCCGGCTGTGCGCCATCGCCGGCATGGACAACGTCTTCTTCTGCAACTCCGGCGCCGAAGCGAACGAAGCGGCCATCAAGATCGCCCGTCTCTACGGCCACAGCCGGGACATCGCCGCACCGGGCGTGGTGGTCGTGGACGGCAGCTTCCACGGGCGCACCATGGCGACGCTCACGGCCACCGGCAACCGCAAGGCGCAGGCCGGCTTCGAGCCGCTCTTGGCCGGCTTCGTCCGTGCGCCCTACGACGACGTGCCCTCCATCGAGAAGATCGCCGCCAACAACAAGGACGTCGTCGCCGTGCTGGTGGAACCGATCCTCGGCGAGAGCGGCATCGTCATCCCGGACGCCGGCTACCTCGACGCCCTGCGCGCCATCTGCGACGCCAACGACTGGCTGCTCATGCTCGACGAAGTGCAGACCGGCAATGGCCGCACCGGCCGCTACTTCGCCTACCAGCACACCACGGCGGTGCCGGACGTGGTCACCACCGCCAAGGGACTCGGCAACGGCATGCCCATCGGCGCCTGCCTGGCGCGGGGGAATGCCGCGAAGATGCTGGTGGCCGGCACCCACGGCTCCACCTTCGGCGGCAACTTTCTGGCGAGCGCCGCGGCCAACGTCGTCGTCGACGAGCTCGAAGGCGGTCTGATGGCGCGGGCTACCGAACTCGGCGAACGCATGACGGTGCGCTTCCGCGAGCGCCTCGCCGGCAACAACCGCGTGCAGGACATCCGCGGCAAGGGCTTGATGCTGGCCGTGGAGTTGAACCAGCCCTGCACGCAACTGATCGCCGAGGCGCTCGCCGACGGCCTGCTCATCAACGTCGCCGCGGAGAAGGTCGTGCGCCTGCTGCCGCCGCTGACGATGAGCGACCACGAAGCGGATGCCATCGTGGATAAAGTCGTGGCGCTGATCGAGGCGTTGGGCTAGGCGCACCCTGCGGGTGCGTTGGAGTTGCTGCGCAACTCCGCGCATGTTGGCAACCTGACTCGTCCATACACGCCGAAAGGAATCCAAGACGATGGCCCTGCGCCACTTCCTGACGCTCAACGACTTCAGCGCCGAAGAACTCGCGCACGTCGTGCGGCGGGCCGCGGCCTTGAAGGACATGACCGCTGCCGGGCAGCGCTACGAGCCGCTGCGCGGGCGCACGCTGGCGCTGATCTTCGAGCTCAACTCCACGCGCACGCGGGTCGCCTTCGAGGTCGGAATGCACCAGCTGGGCGGCCATGCCCTGCTCATCGGTTCCAAGGATTCGCAGCTTGGCCGTGGCGAGCCGGTGCAGGACACGGCGCTGGTGCTCTCCGAGATGGTGGATGCGGTGGCCATCCGCACCTTGGCGCAGAGCCAGCTGGAGTGTTTCGCCGCGGTCTCCCGGGTGCCGGTGGTGAACGCCATGACCAGCGACTTCCATCCGTGCCAACTGCTCGCCGACGTGCAGACCTTCAACGAGTTCCGCGGCGACATCGCCGGCGCCACCGTGGCCTTCGTGGGCGACGGCTACAACATGTGCCATTCCTACATCCGCGCAGCGCCCCGCTTCGGCTTCCAATTGCGCGTCGCCACGCCGCCCGGACACGGCCCGAAGTTGGATTGCGGCGCTGACGCCAACAACGTGTACATGGTCGAGTCTCCCGCCGAAGCCGTGGCCGGCGCCGACCTCGTGGTCACCGACGTGTGGTCGTCGATGGGGCACGAAGGCGAGGAATCCCAGCGCCGGGCCGCCTTCGCCGGCTTTCAAATCACGCCGGCGCTGCTCGACCAGGCCGCGAAGGACGTGCTCTTCATGCACTGCCTGCCGGCCCACCGCGGCGAGGAGATCAGCGCCGACTTGCTGGACGACCCGCGTTCCGTGGCCTGGGTGGAAGCCGGCAACCGCCTGCACTCCCAGAAGGCGTTGCTGGAGTTCCTGCTCTGCTAGACGCTGCCGCTTCCGCCGAGGAGCGCCGTTGGCCAGCGGCGGCGGCCAGCGCCATCACCACGCTGGCCGTGGACATCGACGGCACCTTGGTCGACGACGACAACCAAGTGTCGAGCGCGAACCGCGCCGCCATGCACCGGGCCGTCGCCGAAGGGCTGCACATCGTGCTGGCCACCGGCCGGCGCTACCGCACCACGCGCACTGTGGTGGCGCACATGGCGCTGCCGCTGCCGGCGATCTGCCTCGGCGGTGCCCTCGTCAAGGATGCCGCTGGCGACGTGCTGCACTGCGAGCACTTTGCGCCGCCGCAAGTCGCCGAACTGCTCGCCCTGGCGCACGACCAGCGCCTTGCCCTCCTGCTGCACCGCGACTCGCACCAGCACGGCGGCGCGGACTTCGTGATCGACGCCCGCATCCCGTGGAACGAACCCACCCGCCACTACATGGACGTCAACAGCGAAGTCGGCCACATGGACACCCGGCCGGAGGCCACGCCGCGCACGGACGTGCTGATGGCGGGCTGTTTCGGCGAGCGCGAACCCCTCGAGCAACTGCAAGGCCGCATCGAACGCCTCGGCGCCTTCGCCACCGTGCTGGTGAAGTCGAAACAAACCCCAGGCTGGTACTTGGAGACGACCCTCGGCCACGTGGACAAGTGGCAGGCGCTGGTGCGCTACTGCTCGCGCCGCGGCACGCCGCCAACCGCCGTTGCCGCCGTGGGCGACGCCTCGAACGACCTGCCAATGATCCGCGCCGCAGCCCTCGGCGTGGCCATGGCAAACGCCAGCCAACACGTCCGCAACGCCGCGGACTGGATCGCCCCGACCAACAACGACGACGGCGTAGCGGCACTGATCGACCGCCTGCTCGGGGCGCGTTGAGGGCTTGCCGCAACAATGCGCTGCGGTCATCGCTTCCCCGCGTCAGTTCGCAATCCGGCCCGCCTGGGCGAGGCACAATTCTCCGTCCCGGCCTCGGCAGTGCATTGCGTTCGCCGGCCGGAGCCCGCAGGCTTGCCATCGCCGCATTTCAGCGCTAGCGCGCAGGGTGCCGTCGCCGAAGGGCCGCACCAGCCGGCGCTACCGCACCACGCGCGGCGTCTCGAAGCGGTAGTCGAGCACGCTGGAGGGGCCCAGCATCTCCCGAAACGAAATCGTGGCGCTTGCGCCGAGGGCGTCGGTAAGGCGCAGCGGTTCGTTCAGGGCGAAGTGTACGGGTTGCGCCATCCCATCGTTGATCGCAATGTTGTCCGCGTAGAGGTACATGCGGTCGAGGTGGTCGAGAGTCGGATTCAGGCGCCCTTGGATGCCCGGCAGATGACCCGTTCGGTTGGCGATGATGAGCGAGCCGCCATCGGCTGCGCCGTCTAGCTTCAGCGACACGCTGCCGTTGGGGAGTTGCTCGGCGGCGACGGCGGCCGAGTAGCCAGGCGCCGCGCAAAACACCGTCATCGGAACGCGGGAATGCAGCAGGAAGCCCGCTTGGCCGAGCGCATCCGAGTGCGCCTCCAGGAACGTCTTGTTGGGGTACAGCGCAAGCACATGGGCGTCGGCCAAAGGTCGGCCGGAAGCGGCTTCGGACACCGCCACGCGCATGGAAACGCCTTCCGGCAGCGGCGGACTGGCGGCTGGCAGCGTCAGCTTCAACTCGCGCTCGCCGATCAGCTCGAAGGCCGGCTTGCGCCCGGCCAGGGCGAACGTCTCTTCCTCGATGACGCCGACGCCTTCGCCCCGCCGCTCGATGAAGTAGCGGCGTTCGCCAGCGCCGACGGCTTCCTCCACCGGGCACTGCCCAAGACGCGAAGCCAGCAGCTGGTTGCGCGTGAACTGGCTTGTGCGCAGGTCCTCGACCGTCATCGAATTGCCGAGGCCCCCCGGCGAGTAGAGCTCCAGCCGGTCGCTGAACATGAACAACCGAATGTGCGAACCGGACACGGCGTAGTCGCGATGCACCACCGCATTCACGAGCGCCTCGAAGACGGCGCGGGCGCTGTATGCCGGCACGTCGCGGCGTTGCGGGTCCTTGTGCGCCGCCACGCGGCGATTGCGCTGGACGAAACGAACTGCTTCCTTGATCTGGACGTCCAGCGGCCCGCTGATGTCCTGCGCGTCCTGCTGCCGGTTGCCGTCCATGCGGGCGCCGCCGTAGCAGACCGCCTGGATGTAGGCATTGGGCAGCCACTGCCTGGGATCTTCCGTGCCCAGCAGCACGCCGCCGACGGTGGCCCGCAACGCGCCGGCCGCGTCTTCCTTCACGAACTTGAGCTTGGCCAGCTGAACTTGCGCGGGCTCGTCGGTGCGGGAACTGGCATAGCGGCGCCACAAAGCCGAACTGAGCGTGTTCATGCCGGTGCCGGCCACAGGCTGTTCGTCCACGGCGGTGGCGTCGGACTGCCCGCGGGCAAGCAGCGGCCGGCGAATGCCATCGGGCTGCATCGGCCGCTTGGCATCGCCACGGCGCTGATAGAAGCCGCCGGGGGAACGATGCACGGTCGCGCCGGGAGGCACGTCCACCACGAGCACGCCGGTGTCTCGAGCGTGGGGGCTGGGCACGCGATGCGCCTCGTATTCGAGCGACGGGCGGATGCTCTCTGAGCAGATTTCGCCGACGAAGGACATCAGCTGGTTCAGCTGTTCAGGCGTCAGCCCCTGCGCCTGCCGCGCGTCCGTCACGCCAAGCACCAGACGGCCGCCGCTGGCATTGGCGAAAGCCGCGATTTCGTCGGCGACGGCATCCCGGCGCGGCGCATCGAGACGCTTGCCCCGAAAGCGCATCTCCTTCAGCTCGAGGTGGCTGTCCTCGCCGAGGTACACCGTTTCCCAGAACGCTTCCTCGTCAAGCCGCATCGACGGTGTGGAACCTGCATCTCGACTGCTCGGAAGCAGCATAGCCGATGCGCTCGACGTCGCCGGTTCAAGACGGTCGGAGCCGAGGCACCAACGCGCCCAATGTCCTGCCCATGCCTCCTGCCGAATCCGCCATAATCCGGCGTTCCAAACGGGGAGGGGTTGTCCGAGTGCCATCCGCGAACAGTCGCCACCGCTGGCAGCCGCCGCGCGCCGGGCGGCTCGCGTTTGCTTGGTTGTTGGCGGCAAGTCTTTGGCTCGGCCTGGCGGCCGAGGCCGCGCCACTGCTTAGGCCGGCAGCGCCCACGCTTGGCGCGGAGGAGCGGGCGCGGCTGGAAGGGGATCTGCATGTGATGCGGTGGCGGGAGGCGCGGATGGCGGTCGATGGGGTGTTTGATTCCTCGGCGCAGGACGGGCCGTTGGCGCTGAATCTGTTTCCGGATGCGGAACTGGAGGCGCGGGTGCGGAGTGCCAGGACGCTGGAGAGCGGCTCGCGGTTTCTTTCCGGCCCGTTGGCTGGCGGCGGGCGCTTCACGCTGTTCCGCAGCGCCGGCGGCATCCTGCGCGGCGAGTTCCATTCGGCGGCAGGCGTCTTCACCATGCGCTCGCTGGGGCGGCAGCGCGTCCTCGTCAAGCAGCTTGACCTCTCCGGGCTGACCCGTTGTGGCCACGATGCCCCGATTGGGGAGGTCGGTCCCAATCTGACCTCTAAGGCGTCGGCCACCGCGCGCCGCCTTAGCCTCGCCCGCGACGGTCGCAATGTGCCAGCGCCCACCACGGCCGCGACTCCAACCATCGATGTGCTGGATCAAACAGTGGATGTTCTGGTGGTGTACACGCCCAATGCTGAGAGAAGCGAAGGAGGAAAGGAAGAAATAGAAGCCACCATAGAAGCAGAGATAGAGAAGACCAATCAAGCCTTTGTGAACAGCGGCTTGAGTCATCGGAGAATCAAGCTGGCGCGTATGGAAGAAGTAGACTACATGCAGTCTACGGAGGGCATAGGAGATGACTTGGGTTATCTTTTTGCAAAAAAAGCGGACTCCTTCTTGGATCGCCCAGGAGGTAGTCCCATTGATCCTGAAGGCTTGTTGGATGACGTGCATGACCTGAGAGGTAGATATGCAGCGGATCTTGTCCACTTAGTTGTAGAGCGGTCGAAATTAAGGTGTGGTCGGTCGATGTCTTATAGTTTGTATGAGGAAAACATTGGGGCGGTATTTTGTGCAGACAAATCGGATGTCGATGCTTGCATGCGAAAGTGGCAGAGAGATGAACACCGGAGGCACGCCTTCAGCGTTTCCGCTATTCTAGAAGGCTGTAGAATACAAAATGTCCTTACGCATGAGTTGGGTCACAACTTTGGGCTGTTTCACGATCGCTATTCATATGGGAACCTTCCCAGTCTGACCAACTCAGTGTTTTTTCCGAATACTCCCTATGGTTTTGGCTATGTGAATCAGAACTTTAGCCGCTCAGAATGCAGTCATACGATCATGGCCGACGGCGGGCAGTGTATCGACGAAGGCTATCCCTGGGTTGTGGAAGAGCTCATGTTCTCCAACCCCGACTTGCAGTTGGGAAGCGACGAAGTGGGCTACGATCCGGCGGGCGTGGCAGGGGAAGAATGGACTACCGACCTTGACGGTCCTGTGAACGCCTCCCGCGCCATCGACGAGGTGTGGGGCATCGTGGCCAACCTTTACCACAGCGCCACTGCCGGTAGCGACAGGCTTCTTGCGGGCGAAACGGAACTGTTGGGCGCGGAGCAAGCGGCGCTCGATCTGGCGGACCACCTCGATGCAGGCGCCGACGGGGGTGCGCTGACGTACTCGGCGACGGTGGACAACGCGGAACTGGCGAGCGTTTCCCTAGTCGGTTCGATTCTGACCGTGACGGCGAACGAGGACGGCGAGGAAGGCGTCGTGACGGTGACGGCGACCGCCACGGACGAGGCCGGCGAGACCGCCACGCTGCGTTTCGCCGTGACGATCTCGCCACGACCGCCCGGCAGCTGGCGCGGATGGCGCTCGACGCTGGCGCCACCCGCCGACGATGCGTAGTTTCGCTGGCGGCGGAGCGTCCCATGAATTGCCCTGATCCTCCCGACTCCCACTCGCGTTCCGCGCGCTTGAGCGAGCGGGCGTGGCGGGTGCTGCCGAACGGCAACAGCCGCTCCACGATCAACCGCAAACCGCACGCGATCTACGTTGCGGAGGCCGAGGGCGCGGAGCTCGTCGATGTGGACGGCAATCGCTATCTCGACTTCAGCAACAACATGACCTCCCTCATCCACGGCAACGCCTATGCGCCGGTGGTCGACGCGGTGGCCAGGCAGATCGCCCGCGGCAGCGGCTTCTCGATGGCCACCGAGGTCGAGATCGAACTCGCGGAACTGCTGTGCGGGAGGATCGCGTCCTTCGAGCGCGTGCGCTTCTGCAACTCCGGCTCCGAGGCGGTGATGAATCTCGTCAAGGCGTCCCGCGCCTTCACCGGCAGACCGAAGATCGCCAAAGTGGAAGGCTTCTACCACGGCTCCTACGACTTCGCGGAAGTGGGCCTGGCGAACGGGCCGAACGACCGGCGCGAGGGTGCGCCCGTCGCCAAGCCGGTCTACCACGGCACCCCGCAGTCCGTGCTCGACGACGTGGTGCTGCTGCCGTTCAACGACACGGCGACCATGCAGCGCATAGTCGAACGGCATGCCAGCGAACTCGCCTGCGTGCTCATCGACCCGCTGCCCCTCGCCCTCGGCATGGCCGCTTTCGAGACGGACTATCTCGACACGCTCGCTCGGCTGACGCGGCAACACGGCATCCTGCTGTGCCTCGACGAGGTGGTGAGCCTGCGGCTCGGCTATCGCGGCGCACAGGGCGAACTGGGCCTCGAACCGGACTTGACGGCAATCGGCAAGATCATCGGCGGCGGTTTTCCCGTTGGCGCGGTGGCGGGCCGGAGGGCCGTGATGGCGGTGTTCGAGGAAACCGAGACGGCCAGCGCCCGCCTGCCCCACGGCGGCACGTTCAACGCCAATCCGGTCACGATGACGGCCGGCCTCGTGGCGATGACGCACTTGGACGAAGATGCGCTCCAAGCGCTGAACGGGCTCGGCGAGGAACTGCGGCAACGTTTGCGTTCGCTCATCGCCGAACGCGACCTCGACGCGCAGGTGGTAGGCGCCGGCTCCCTGTTCGGCTTGCGCTTCCATCGCCGCCCGATGCGCCGCCTCGACGACATCGTCGCCACGGCGGAGGAAAACCGAAAGACCCGCTTCATGCAGAAGTTCCTGCACAACGAAGGCATGTGGATGTTCGGCCTCGGCGTCGCCGGCTGCCTCTCCACGGCAAACACCCAGGAGCACATCGATCGCCTGTGCGAAGCGGTGCGCGCTGGCCTGCAGGCGGACGGCTTCAACGGCTGAACCGCATGATGCCGCCGTCGAAATGGATCGCCCCGGAACACTCCCGGGGGAAGGTCAACGCGGCCGGCGCCGCGCTCGTCGCCGACGCGGCGCCACTGCACGCGCAACGGGATGCGCTTGCGGTCGTGAACAACTGGCGAGCCGCGCACGGGCTGCCGCTGGCGGCGCTGCACGAAGCGCTGCGCGAACGCGCCCAGGCGCTCGGGCACGACGTTCGCCGCGCCCCAGCCCGCCGGATCGCCCATGACTCTCCGCGCCGACGCCCCACCAATGCCGACGGCGCAGTGCAACGGAACGCCCTGCTTCCGCGGCTTCGAGACCGTCCCGGGCTCCCCGCTGATCCTCTTCCACCACCCGCCGCGCCCGCTGGCGGCGCCCACCCCGGAACCGCTCGCCGCCGGCGACCCCCTGCGCCTCCCGCTGGCCTCGCTGGTCGCCCCCGGCGGCATGGCGTGGGAAGCGTCCTCGTCGGACGCCTCCATCGCGACGGCGCGCATCGTCGGCGCCGGACGCCCGCCAATAGCCTCGTCCCCCCTCGGCGCCGGGGCGATGTTCCACATCGAGTATCCGTATCCGCCAACCAATGCGCGTGAGACACTAGGCCGGAACCAGCGACGCAGCCGTCGAATGACCAGCTACTTCGTTCGCAGGCTATTGCTCGTTCTGCCGACGTTCATCGGCGTGACCGTGCTCGTCTTCACCCTGACCCGGTTGGTGCCGGGCGGGCCCATCGAGCGCATGCTGAACGAGGCGGCAATGGCCGGGGCGGACAACGCCAGCGCGACCTCCGGCTACGACGGCCACGGCGCCGGGGCGCTGTCGGACCAGCAGATCGAGCAGCTCAAGGCGTACTACGGATTCGACAAGCCGGTGCTCTTGGCCTACGTGGAGTGGCTGGGCAAGGTGCTGGTGCTCGATCTCGGCACCTCCACGCGCTACTCGGAACCCGTGTGGGAGACGGTGAAGGATCGCCTGCCGATCTCCATCTTCTACGGCGTGGCGACGCTGATCCTTACCTACGGCGTGTGCATCCCCCTCGGCATCGTCAAGGCCATCCGCCACAAGACCGTGTTCGACAACGTGAGCTCGGCGCTGGTGTTCTTCGGCTACGCCATTCCGAGCTATGTGGTGGCCATCGCGCTGCTCACCGGCTTCGCCGCCAACCTGGAGTGGTTCCCCCTCGGCGGCTTCGTCAGCGACGACTTCGACGACCTTTCCGGCCTCGAAAAAGCCGGCGACATCGCCGGCCATGCCGTGCTGCCGTTGATCTCCTACATGGCCGGCAGTTTCGCGGTGACGACGCTGCTGATGAAGAACTCGCTGATGGACAACCTCGCCGCCGAGTACGTGCGCACGGCCATCGCCAAGGGCATGGACTTCAAGGCGGCGGTGTTCGGCCACGCGCTGCGCAACAGCCTGATCCCCATCGCCACCTCCTTCGGCAGCAACATCACGCTGATCGTCACCGGCTCCTTTCTGATCGAGAAGATATTCAACATCAACGGCTTCGGCCTGCTCGGCTTCGAATCGCTGGTAGAGCGGGACTATCCAGTGGTGATGGGCATTCTGGTGATCTCCTCGCTGCTGTTTCTGATCGGCAACATCCTCTCGGACATCTGCGTGGCGCTGGTCGACCCGCGGGTGAAGTTCGGCAGCGGGGAGTCCGGCCAGTGAGCCTGCCCTTCGCACGAAGGAACCCGCTGGCCGCCAAGCAGTGGCGGCGCTTCCGCTCGATCCGGCGCGGCTACTGGTCCGGCGTGGTCTTGAGCGCCGCTCTGCTGCTCTCGCTGGGGGCGGAACTGCTGGTCAACAGCCGCGCCCTGGCGGTCTCCTACCAAGGCGAGCTGTTCTTTCCCACCTACGGGGCCTTCCTGCCCGGCGCCACTTTCGGCTTGGACTACCAATACGAGACGGACTATCGAGCGCTCAAGGGCATCTTCGCCGAGCGTGGCGAAGGCGATTGGGTGCTGCTGCCGCCGGTGGCCTTCAATCCGCTGGAGAACGACCTGCGAACGGATGGCTATCCGCCCTATGCGCCGTCCATCGACAGCGGCCACTACCTGGGCACGGATTCCACCGGCCGCGACGTGCTGGCGCGCCTGGTGTACGGCTTTCGCACCGCCATGGCGTTCTCCTTTGCGCTGCTGGCCTTCAACTATGCCATCGGCATCGCCACCGGCTGCGCGATGGGCTTCTGGGGCGGCGCCTTCGACCTGCTGTTCCAGCGCCTGATCGAAATCCTCAACAACGTGCCGACGCTGTACGTCATCATGATCGTCGCCAGCGTGGTGGTGCCGAACTTCTGGACGCTGCTGGCGGTGATGGTGCTGCTCGGCTGGACGCAGATGACCTGGTACATGCGCACGTCCACCTACAAGGAGAAGTCCCGGGAGTACGTGGTCGCGGCCCGGGCACTCGGCGCCACCAGCGGGCGCATGATCGGCAGCCACATCCTGCCCAACGCCATCTCCGTGATCGTCACGTTCATGCCCTTTTCCATCGCCGGCGGCGTCACCTTGCTGACGGCGCTGGACTATCTGGGCTTCGGCCTGCCGCCGCCGACTCCCAGCTGGGGCGAGATGCTCGCCCAGGGCACCAGCCACCTGGAGTCGCCCTGGATCGTCGCTTCCGTGGTGGCGGCGATGGTGGCGGTGCTGTTGATGGTCACCTACGTGGGCGAAGCGATACGCGAGGCGTTCGACCCCAAGCAATTCACCTACTACGAATGAGGAAGACATGAACCACTTGGCCAGATTCGCCGTCCTTGGCGCGCTGCTGCTCGCTGGCTGCGGCGGAGAGACGAACTCGGACGCGCCGACGGCGGAGGCGACAGAACCCAAAGCCCCGGCCGAAGATCTGCCCGCCATCGAAGTGCGCGAAGGCGACGGCTTGCCGGAGACGCTGCCGACGGACTTGGCGTGGGAGACCAACGACGAGGACCCCGTGTTCGCCTCGGCGGAGGCGCAGCCGGGCGGCACCTTCCGCACCTTCATGCTGAGCTTTCCATTGACGCTGCGCCGGGTGGGCCCCGATTCCAACGGCTTCATCGCGCCCTACCTGCGCTACAACCAGCTGAGCCTGGTCTCCTACCACCCGCAGACGCGCCGGCCCATTCCGGCGTTGGCGACGCACTGGGCCTTCGGCGCCGACGGGCGCAGCATCTACTACCGGCTGAACCGACAAGCGCGCTGGTCCGACGGCGTGCCGGTGACCGCCGACGACTTCGTCTTCGCGGTGCAGTTCAACCGTTCGAAAGCCATCGTCGCGCCTTGGTACAACAACTACTACACCGAGCGCATCCGCGACGTGAAGCGCTACGACGACCACACCATCGGCATCCAAGGCGCGGATGCCAAGCCGCGGACGGAAATGCACTACCAATACGCCTTCGGCCCGCAGCCCAGGCACTTCCACGTGCTGAACGACACCTGGGTGCAGGACAACAACTGGAAGATCGAACCGAATACCGGGCCGTACCAGATCGGCAAGGTGGACAAGGGCAAGACCATCGAGTGGCAGCGCGTCGCGGACTGGTGGGCGCACGACCTCAAGTACTTCCGCAACCGCTTCAATCCGGACAAGATCCGCGTGCGCGTGATTCGCGATCCCAACGTCGCCTTCCAGCACTTTCTGAAAGGCGAGCTGGACAGCTTCGACCTCACCCGCCCGAAGCGCTGGCACGAGAAGGCGACCGGGCAGCCCTTCGACGCCGGCCATATCGTGAAGTACTGGTTCTACAACGACCTGCCGGTGCCCTCGACGGGCATGTTCCTGAACACCGCAGAGCCGCTTCTTGCAGACGAGAACATCCGCTACGGCCTCGCCCACGCGATGAACTTCGACCGTGTGATCGCTACCGTGCTGCGCGGCGACTACGAGCGCCTGCCGACGTTTCAGCTGGGCTTCGGCAGCTACGACAACCGCGACATCCGCGCCCGGGAGTTCGACTTGGAACGGGCGGCGGAACACTTCGCCCAAGCCGGTTTCGTCGAACGCGACGCGGACGGCATTCTGGCCAAGGACGGCCAGCGCCTCTCCTTTCGCGTCACCTATGGCCGACCGGACGACACGGAACGGCTGGTGATCCTGCAGGAAGACGCCAAGAAGGCCGGCGTGGAACTCACCTTGCAGCTTCTGGACGCTGTTCTCTCCTTCAAGCAGATGCAGGAAAAGAAGCACCAGATCGCGTGGATGGGCTGGGCATCGAGCGGCTTGTCGCCGCGCTACTGGGAACACTTCCACTCGGTGAACGCCAACAAGACGCAAACCAACAACCTGGCCAACTACGGCGATCCGGCCATGGACGAACTCATCATGCGCTACCGCGCCTCCGCCGACTTGGGCGAACGCATCGCGCTGGCGCGCCGCTTGGAGCAAATGGTGCACGACTCCGGCGTGGTGATCCCGTCCTTTCAAGTGCCCTACACCCGGGAAGGCGCGTGGCGGTGGCTGAGGCTGCCCGCCGGGCTCGGCGCGCGCACCAGCGGCAGCTTGTTCAATCCGCTCGCGCTCTCGGGCGGCATCTTCTCCAGCGGCGGGTTGTTCTGGATCGACGCGGCGGAGAAGGAACGCACCTTGGCGGCCAAGGAGGACGGCGTCGCGTTCGCGCCCGCCACCGTGGTCAACACCGACTACCGCAGCGGCTGAAACGTGTCCGTCACCGCGCCACTCCTCGAAGTGGAGGACCTGTCCGTCGCCTTCGACACTGAAGACGGCCCGGTGACGGTGGTGGACCGGATCGGCTTTCGGCTGGAGGCCGGCGAAACCCTGGGCCTGGTCGGCGAATCCGGCTGCGGCAAGAGCGTCACCGCGCTCGCCATCATGGGCTTGCTGCCGAAGCCGGCTGGGCGCGTGATCGGCGGCCGGGTGATGTTCGACGGCGACAATCTGGCCGACGTGCCGACCGGGCAGTTGCGGCGCATCCGCGGCAACCGCATCGCCATGATCTTCCAGGAGCCGATGACGGCGCTCAATCCAGTGCAGCGCATCGGTCGGCAACTCGCCGAGAGCATCACGCTGCACGAGCCCGACGCCGGCGCCGCCGACGTGCTGCGCCGCTCCCAGGCGCTGCTCGAACAGGTGGGCATTCCCGCCGCGCGGCAGCGCCTGAGCGAATATCCGCATCAGCTCTCCGGCGGCATGCGCCAGCGGGTGATGATCGCCATGGCCCTGGCCAGCCGCCCCGACCTGCTGATCGCGGACGAACCCACCACGGCCCTCGACGTGACCGTCCAAGCGCAGATTCTCGACGTGCTGCGCGCGTTGCAGCGCGACACCGGCATGGCCATCGTGTTCATCACCCACGACTTGGGCGTGATTGCCGAGCTGTGTTCCCGGGTCGTGGTCATGTACGCCGGTCGCATCGCCGAAGAGGCGCCGGTGGAACCGCTGTTCGACAGCCCGCTGCACCCCTACACCCGCGGCCTCTTGGCGTCGATTCCGCGTCTGAACGACGAACCGAAGACGCGCCTGACGACCATTCCCGGCACCGTGCCCGGCATCGGCGAACTCTCCTCTGGCTGTCGCTTCGGCAATCGCTGTCCACTGGCGCAAGCGCGTTGCAGCGAACAGGCGCCAGCCTTGGAAAGGCTGCAAGCAAGCCGCGCCGTCGCTTGCCACCGCTGGCGCGAAGGGGCCGCACCGTGAACCGGACTGCGCCGCCGCTGTTGGAAGTACGCGACTTGCGCAAGTACTTTCCGGTGCGCGGGGGCGTCCTGCTGCGGACGGTAGGGCAGGTTCATGCGGTGGAGGATGTTTCCTTTCACTTGAACGCTGGCGAGACGCTGGGCCTGGTCGGCGAGTCCGGCTGCGGCAAGAGCACCGTGGGCAAGACGCTGCTGCGCCTGCTTGAGCCAACCGCTGGCGAGGTGCGCTTCGAGGGCCGCGACATCGCCAGGATGAACCGCGCCGAACTGCGCCGTCTGCGCCGCGACATCCAGATCGTCTTCCAGGACCCGTTCGAGTCGCTGAACGCCCGCCACACGGTGGGCAAGATTCTCGAAGAGCCGTTCGTCATCCATCGCCTGCACGCGCCGGAGGAACGCCGGGCCCGGGTGCGGGAACTGCTGGCCAAGGTGGGCTTGGACGCGAACGCCGCCGAGCGCTTCCCCCACGAGTTCTCCGGCGGCCAGCGCCAGCGCATCGGCATCGCCCGGGCCATCGCGCTGCAGCCGAAGCTGATCGTCTGCGACGAAGCGGTGTCTGCGCTGGACGTCTCCATCCAATCCCAGATCATCAATCTGCTCTTGGATCTGCAGCGCGAGATGCGCCTGGCGCTGATCTTCATCGCCCACGACCTGGCCGTGGTGAAGCACGTCTCGGACCGCATCGCGGTGATGTACCTAGGCGAAATCGTCGAGACCGCCAGCGCCCGCGGCGTCCACGAAACGCCGCGCCATCCCTACACCCAAGCGCTCGTCTCGGCCATCCCCGTGCCGGACCCGACGCACAAACGCGACGCCATCGTCCTGCAAGGCGAAGTGCCTTCGCCGCTGCAACCGCCAAGCGGCTGCCGCTTCCACACCCGCTGCCGCCACGCCCAGAACGACTGCAAGACCGAAAAGCCCAAGCTGACCCCGACCAACGACGGCGCCGTCGCCTGCCACCACTGGCAAACGCTGGCAGGCTGAGGCCGAAGTTAGGCGTCCGCCATCTGCACGCTTGGGCCAAGGCTTTAGCGGCGGACATCGTGAACGACGCCGTGAACGACCTGACCGGGGAGAAGGGGAGGTGAGTCTGGCAATCCGCCGCCGTGAGCCCGCGCCAAATTCGCACGCGACGTTGCGGCGATTTCCTACACCGTTTGCAGACGTGGCCTACATACGCCACACCCTCGGCGCCCTACATTGGCGCCGATGGACAACGACGCGATCCACAAATTCGCCTACCGCCACCGGGAGCTGGTCGCGGACCTGCTGCGCCTGGCCGTGCCGGCGCTCGCCGCCGAACTCGACCTCGCCGCCGCGAAGGAGGTCTCCCCCGCGCACGTCGGCCACCGCGCCGGCGCCCTCGAACAGCGCTACGGCGACATGATCTGGCGGGTGCCGTTCAAGACCGGGGCGTTGAAGGACGGCACCCGCCCGTACCTGCTCGTGCTCTTGGAATTTCAGTCCACTGTGAACCGGAACATGCACAAGCGCATGCGGAACTACGGCCTCATGCTGCGCGAACGGCTCGCCGCAGACGGCACCGCCGAGCGCGAAGGCGGCCTTCCCTGGCTGCTGCCGCTGGTGCTCTACAACGGCAGCGAACGCTGGACGGCCACGGGGCACGGCGCCGAGATCGTCGCGATGCCATCGGCGACAGCATGGCGAACGCTTGCCCTCTACCAGCCCGAGGACTATGTTCTGTTCTCGCTGGAGCGGCTGTTGGCCGCTGGCGGCAACTTGGCGCAGCTGCCCCTGGCGAACCGCGCCGCGGCGACCATGCGGCTGCAGCTAGGCCGAACGCCCAGAGCGATCGAGCAGCGGCTGCGAACGGAGTGGGCCCGGTTTCCGGGCACCGGCAACGACGCCACCCGGCGGATACTGCACGCTTGGGCACAAGCGTTGGTGGCGCACACGGCGGAAGAAGACGGTACTGTCCCGACGCTGCCATCGTTCGAGGAGCTTGCAGGACAAAAGGAGGAAGAGATGACAACCATCACGCAGGCGCGGTTTCGCGAATGGCGCCGCAGCCACGGAGAACGGCACGAAGCAAGAGGCGTCAGAAAAGGGATCGGGCAGGAGCGCCGGCGCAACGTGGCCATGTTGCGGCGGCTCGCAGCGATCAAGTTCGGCGCACAGACCGCGGACAGCTTGGCGGCGATCCTCGGCGCCGACCCGACAGCGGAGCGGATGGATCAGGTCGGCGTGGCGATCATGGAGTGCGACAGTGGCGCGGAACTCCTGGCGCGGTGCTCGGCGGCGGGAGCATAGGTATTGCCGCTGAACTCGGCTCAGTCAGTCGGCCTGTTTTCAGGTCAACGTTCAGCAGTTGGGGAGCACCGCTAGGCGCCATCTCCTCCTGCTGCCAAGCCATGCTCCATTGGTGCCGTTCCATCCCGCGCTGATGCCGCTCCATCCGTTCCAGCACGTCGCCCGCCTGCATCGGCGTCGGTGTTGCTCCAATTGGCGACCTTGCCTGTGCCCGGCTTCAGGATGGCCCCGCACACGGAACGAGTAGGTCTCGCCGTTCGTCAGGCCGGGCACCAAGTAGGACGTCACACTGGACCCGGTGCTGTGCTTCTCCGCCGCCGTTCCCGCACGAGAATCAGACTGCTCGTATTCCCGCTGTTCGACAAGACGGAGCTAGTCGCTCGGAACGCTCCAGGTGAGCCTCGCGCCGCCGTCGCCGGCCAATGCCGCCAAGCGTTGCGGCATCATCTCGTCGGTCTTTTGGCGCAAGAACTTCTTTGCTGCCTTTTTCGCGTGACGCTTCGCCGTACGGCGTGTTCCGCGGTCGATCCGAAACGTCATGAACAGGAAGTTGGCGGCGATTGTCGCCGCCGTCAAGCGATGAGCACGGCCATCATGGGTTCGTAATCGACGACTCCGCCGGACTGAGTGCTGGAGTTGGCAGTGCCCCCAGCGCCCGCGATGGTGGCCATCGGCGCTCCAACCCAAAGCACCACGACGGCGAAGACGAAGACCGGTTTGGTCCAACCCCGCCAACCGTCGAAGAGCTCATCTGAGGCGCTCGATTTCACACCGTTTCCTTGGGTATTCACTGTTGCCACGGCCACTCCGCCTTGCCAACGCCAAGACGCCTCGAAAAATCGACCAAGGGGCTTCGCCCCCATCGGGGGCCAGCCCCGAACCCCCGACGTAAAGAGGTGAAGACGCATGATCAGAGCGTCCGCGCCACGCGGAAACCGAAGCTGGCGTAGCGGTTGCCGGTGCTGTCCCTGTGGCGCATCGCGGAGCGGAGGCCCCACGGATCGAGGTTCCAGGAGCCGCCGCGCAAAACGCGGAAGGAGCAGCCTTTTTGCTCGGCAGCGCTTCCGTCGTTCGGCGCCGCCGCATAGCTGCCGTAGCAGTCTTGAACCCACTCCCACACATTCCCATGCATGTCGTAGAGGCCAAAGCCGTTCGGCGCGAAAGACCCAACCGGAACCGTATGCCCTCGGTAGAGGCCCGACTCGTTGTAGTCACCTCCTGGATAGTCCCATTGGCCATTGAAGTTCGCTTGCTGCGGCGTAATCGTTCCACCGGTATGGAAAGGTGTCGCCGTACCCGCCCGCGCCGCGTACTCCCACTCGGACTCCGTGAGCAGCCGGTAGCGCCGGCCGGTGCTCTGCGACAGCCAATCAACGTACAGCTGCGCGTGGTTCCAGCTCATGAAGATGACGGGCCTCTCGTCCCGGCCCCAGTCGTCCCTCGGGATGTGGCCGCCGCAGCCCCCGGCCGCCACGCAGGTGTCCCATTGCGCGAACGTCACCTCGTGGACCCCCGCCGCGAAGGCCGGAATCGACACCGTCCGCTGGGGTCTCTCGTTAGTCCGGCTACCAAACTCGGACTCCGGCGCTCCCATCGTGAACGTGCCGGCCGGTATCCGCGCCATCAGCGGGCACTCGGCGCAGTCGCGGAAGGTGTCGCCGTCGCTCTCGGCGACCGTCACCGTGAAGGTCTGCGTGGCCGAGTTGCCGTCCGGGTCCCGCGCCGTCACCGTCACCGTCGCCGTGCCTTCGGCCACCGGCGTCAACGTCAGCACGTCGGCTGTCACGCTCGCCCGCACCACGTCTGGATCGCTGGACCGGATTTCATACATCAGCATCTGGTCGTCCACGAACGCTTCCGAGAGATCGATCGCTTCGTCCCGCCTAAGGGTCAGGGATTGATCCGACAGCGGCGTGTCCGTTGTCGGGCCGCCAGTCGCTGCGCCGCCGGGCAGTGCTCCCCACGCCAAGTTCCCGGTCAGCGCCGCTTCGCCGGTCGCGGACAGCACGCGCCGGCCGTCCATCGCGTAGTAGTACCAGCTTCCGTCAATGCGCCGCGTCAGCACGTCGGCGCGGCCGTCGCCGTCCATGTCGCCGATGCCGGCAACGATCGCGGTCGTGTCGTCGGCCAAGTTCACCGCGCCGCTGCCGGAGCGCACAGCGCGGCCGTCCATCGGGTAGTAGCGCCAGCGGCCGTCTTCGTGGCGCAGCAGCACATCGGCGCGTCCGTCGCCATTGAAATCGCCGATGCCAGCCACCCGCCACGCGAGGTTCGTCGTCAGGCTAGCCATGCCGGCGCCGGAGAGGGCGGTGCGCCCGTCCATTGGGTAGTAGCGCCAGCGGCCGTCCTCATGGCGCAGCAGCACGTCGGCGCGTCCGTCGCCGTCGAAGTCGCGGATCCCTGCCACATGCCAAGCGAGGTCGGTCGTCAAGCCCACCCCGCCGCTGCCGGCGAGCGGGCGACGGCCACTCATTCGGTAGTAGTGCCAGCGCCCGTCCTCGTGGCGCAGCAGCACGTCGTCCTTGCCGTCGCCGTCGAAGTCGCCGATGCCGGCCACCTCCCAGGCGAGGTCCCACGTCAGGCGCACCGTGCCGCGTCCGGGCAGCACGGTTCGGCCGTCCATCGGGTAGAAGTACCAGCGCCCTTCCGTCTTGCGCAGCAGCACGTCGTCCTTGCCGTCGCCATCGAAGTCACCAACGCCGGCGATCTGCCAAGCCCAATCCCGCGTGAGGCTTGCGAGCCCACTGCCGGCGAGCACGTCGCGGCCATCCATCGGGTAGTAGCGCCAGCGGCCGTCTTCGTGGCGCAGCAGCACATCGTCCTTGCCGTCGTCGTTGAAGTCGCCGAGGTTGCGCCGATGGGGATCCCACGGGGTCGCCGAGGGTGCGGGGCCGCCGTCGTCGCTGGCCTCGAATCCCAAGCGGAGCGTGTAGCTGCCGGTGCCGTTCCCGAAGGACTCCACCCTGACGTAGTAGGTTCCCGCGTCCAACTGGCGCTGGATGCGGAAGTTGTAGGCGTTGCCCGAATCGTCGTCGTTCTCGAGCACGTTGCCGTCCGCGTCGTGGAGGGTGCCGATGGTGTCCAAGTGACCGGCTGTCTCGGCGGTCACCTCGCCGCTTGCGGTCACCTCGAACCGGAACCAGTCCGCATTGGGACCGGAACCGATCGCGCCGGCGGTCTCGCTCGGCAGTTCCACGGGGGTGGCCGAAGCACGGTCGTCGCCGTGGTCGTCGCCGCCCTGCAGGCGCAGAATGTAGCTGCCGGTGCCGCTTCCGAACGACCTCACCCGAACGTAGTAGGTCCCCTTAACCAACGTATAACTGATGCGGAAGTTGGTTCCCGAGTCGTCGTGGCTGGTAGCAAGCTCGTTGCCATTCGCGTTGTACAGAGTGCCCACCGTATCCAAGTCGCCGGTGCTCTCCGCGGTCACAGCGCCCTTGGCGGCGACCCTGAAGCGGAACCAGTCCTCGTCGTCGCCGGGGTCGATTTCCCCCGCGGTCTCGCTCGGCAGTTCCACATCGGTGGCCGAGGCTCGGTCGCCATGGTCGTCCGTTTGGGCTGCCGCTCCGACCGCCAGTGCGCCCGCGACGAGCGCAAGCGCCAAGTGGCGCATGGTCCGCCAGTTCCACCGCGAGGCTAGTGCAACGTGGGATGCCTTCATGGGTCTCCAATAGTCGAGTTGTGGGGTCGTGCGGACACTACTCGCGCTCCAAGGCGCCTAGAACGCCTTGGAGACGCCGACGAGCAGCACCGACCAGAACTTCATGTCGTCGAAGTCGTCGCTTAGGTTCGCGTGCTCGGCCTGAAGATCCACGGTCAGTTCCGCTCCGCTCGGCGATTCGCACCGGGCGCCGCCAGTTGCGGCTCGCCACTGACCTCCACATCTCGGTCGTAAAGCGTCAGTACCCCTTCCCCAAAGGGGTGCGAGCTTGTAGGGCGGCTTGCCTGTGTGTCAAGCGCCGTTCAGTGCCCGCCGCGGATGTGTCCTGCAGTTGGTCGGTGGTTCCGACTGTTCGTCGATTTCTTCGTCGCCGCCTGGCTGTCCGGCGAAGAATCCAATCCCACCTCCTGCGGCGCGGAGGCTGCTTGTTGGCGTATGCGCCACCCCTTTAAGCCGCCGCCCGCAACGACTACGCTTGCGTCCACTCGATGGAGAGCGACCAAGGGCGCACATGGCGGAGACTCTCGCGGATCGCGACGGCTGGATTTGGCTCGACGGCGAGCTCGTGCCATGGCGGGACGCCAACGTCCATGTGCTGACCTACACGCTGCACTACGGGGTCGGCGTCTTCGAGGGCGTGCGGGCATACGAGACGCCGAGCGGCGCGTCGTTCTTCCGGCTGCGCGAACACACCGATCGGCTGTTCGATTCGGCGCGCATCCTGCAGATCGAGATGCCCTACTCCAAGGACGAGCTGCTGCGCGCGCAATGCGCCGTGTTTGCCGCCAATGCGCTGCGCGAGGGTTATCTGCGCCCGGTGGTGTATCTCGGCTGCGAATCCCTGGGGCTGCGCGCCGTGGACTTGAGCGTCCATGCCGCCATCGCCTGCTGGTCATGGCCGGACTACATGGATCCGGCCGCCCGCGAGCAGGGCATTCGGATGCGCACGTCGTCGTATACGCGGCATCACGTCAACATCACCATGTGCAAGGCGAAGGCGAGCGGCAACTACATCAACTCCATCCTGGCGCTGCGCGAAGCCCAGGACGCCGGCTGCGACGAAGCGCTGCTGCTCGACAACGAAGGCTACGCCACCGAAGGCACCGGCGAGAACGTCTTTCTGGTGAAGGAAGGCGTCGTCCACACGCCGGAACTCACCTCCTGCCTGCCCGGCATCACCCGCGACACGATCCTCGTCTTCGCCCGGGAGCTCGGCATCGAGGTGGTCGAGCGGCGCATCACCCGCGACGAGTTCTACATCGCCGACGAGGCGTTCCTCACGGGCACTGCCGCCGAGGTGCTGCCGATTCGCCAGCTCGACGGGCGCACCATCGCCGACGGGCGGCGCGGGCCCGTCACCGAACAGCTGCAGAGCCTGTACTTCGACCAGGTGCGCGGGCGGCGGGAAGCGCACCCGGAATGGCATACGCCGGTGGCCGCCCAGGCGTGAGGATCCTCGTCGTCGCGCCCGCCTGGGTGGGAGACATGGTGATGGCGCACGCGATGGTGCCGGGCATGGCGGCGCGCGGCGATGCCGTCCACTTTCTGGCGCCGAGCGCGACGGCGCCGCTGGCCACGCGCATGGCAGGCGTGGCGTCGGTGCAGCGGATCGGCACCAATCACGGCGCTTTGGGGCTAGGCGAACGCCTGCGGGCGGGGCGCCGGCTGCGGCGCATGGGCTTCGACCAAGCGATCGTGCTGCCGGGCTCCTTCAAGTCCGCGCTGACGCCGCTCTTCGCCGGCATCCCGCGGCGCACCGGCTGGCGCGGCGAGTTCCGCTACGGCGCGCTGAACGACGCGCGCAAGCTCGACGCCTCGCGCTGGCCGCGACTGGTGGACAGGTTCGCGGCGCTGGCCGGCGTGGCGCCGGAGGCGCCGCGGCTGGCCGCCGATCCAGCGGCGCGCGACCGCCTGCTCGCCAAGCACGGCTTGCGTGCGGATGGCCCAGTCGTGGCGCTTTGCCCCGGCGCCGAATACGGGCCGGCCAAGCGCTGGCCGGTGGAACACTTCGCCACGCTGGCGCGGAAGTGTGCCGATGCCGGCGCCGAAGTGTGGATCGTCGGCAGCGCCAAAGAGGCCGCGCTCGGCGACGCGATCCGCGTGTCCAGCGGGCAAGTCGCCGTTAATCTCGCGGGCCGCACGTCGCTGCTGGAGGCCGTCGATCTGCTCTCCGCGGCGAGCGCCGTCGTCTCCAACGACTCTGGGCTGCTGCATGTCGCCGCCGCCTTGGACGTGCCGGTGGCGGCCGTGTACGGCTCGACATCGCCGGACTTCACGCCGCCGCTGGGCGCGCGCGCCGTGGCGCTGCAGCGCGAGCTTGGCTGCCGCCCCTGCTTTCGCCGCGAATGCCCGCTCGGCCACACGGACTGTCTGCGGGGTCTTGCGCCGGCCGAGGTCTTTGCGGCGCTCGGCGAACTCTGCCCGGAACTGCGCGGCGTCGGCGTGCCGAGCAGCGCCTGAATGAACGTGCTGCTCGCCAAGGTGTCGTCGCTGGGCGACATCGTGCATACGCTGCCGGCCTTGGCGGACGCGGCGCGCCACGGCGCGCGGTTCGATTGGGTCGTGGAGGAGGACTTCCAGCCGGTCGCGGCGCTCGGCGCCGGCGTGCAGCGCGTCCTGCCGGTGGCGTTCCGCCGCTGGCGGGCCTTTCCGGCCAAGGGCCAGCGCGAGCTGCGCGCCTTCCTGCGGCGCCTTCGCCAGCGCCGCTACGACCTTGCGCTTGACGCCCAGGGACTCATCAAGAGCGCCTTGGTGGCGCGTTCGGCGCGCGCCGGGCTGCGCGCCGGATTCGATGCCGCGAGCGCCCGCGAACGGCCGGCGGCGCTCGGCTACCAGCGCCGCGTGCGGGTGCCGCGTAGCGAACATGCCATCGCCCGGCTGCGCCGGCTGTTCGCCGCGGCCATCGGCTACGAGACGCCGAACGGCGAGCCGGCCTTCGGCCTGCGCTGCGCGTCTGCCGGCGACGACTCGGTGGTGCTGCTGCATGGCACGAGCTGGCACTCGAAGCTGTGGCCGGAGGCGTTCTGGATCGACCTTGGGCGGCGCATCGCCGGCGCCGGACTGACGCCGACGCTGCCGTGGCACGGCGGCGAACGCGCCCGCGCGGTGCGCATCGCCGCGGCGGTGCCGAACGCCCGGCTGTGTCCGCCGACGGATTTGCGCGGCGCCGTGGACGTCGTTGCGGCGGCGCGCGCGGTGGTGGGCGTGGACAGCGGCCTCGCCCATCTCGGCGCGGCCTTCGGCAAGCCCACCGTGATGGTCTTCGGGCCGACCGACCCGCGCTTGACCGGCGGGCGCGGCGCCCACGTGCGGAACCTCGCCGCCAGGGCGCCGTGCGCGCCTTGCCTCTCCAGGCACTGCCGCCTCGACGGCGCCGTGTTTCGGGGCGGCGAGTCCATCGCGCCCGCCTGCCTCGCGGCCGTGGCGCCGGATCGCGTCTGGAGCGCCCTCGTCGAACTCATGGACGGCGCCGCGGCGGCGCGCGTTCCCGCAGCCGTGCCGCTGTGCGGCTTGCGCTGACGCGCGTGCTGATCGCCTTCGCCATCTTCAAGTTCTTTCCGCACGGCGGCGTGGCGCGGGATCTGCGCAAGATCGCCGGCCGCTGCCTCGAGCGCGGCCACGACGTGCGCGTCTACGCCATGGAATGTGAAGGCCCGCCGCTCGATGGCGCAACCACGACGCTCCTGCCCGCCAAAGGCTGGCGCAGCCACGTCCGCCAGCGCCGCTTCGCCGCCGAAGTCGCGGCGCAAGCGCGCGCCGATCCGCCGCACCTGCTCGTCGGCATGAACAAGATGCCGGGCCTCGACGTCTATTTCGCCGGCGACTCCTGTTTCGAGCACAAGGCGCGCGAACAGCGGCCCTGGGCGTACCGGCTCACGCCCCGCTACCGCCACTTCGCCGCTTTCGAGGCGGCCGTCTTCGACGTCGCCGCGCCAACGCGCATCCTGGCGATTTCGCCGTCGCAGACGGAGATATACCGCCGCATCTACGGTACGCCGGCGCATCGTTTCCACGCAGTGCCGCCGGGGGTCGAGCGCGACCGGGCCGCCGCCAACGGTAGCTGCGCGACGGCCTTGCGCCGGGGCTTGGGCGTCGGCGAGGAATACTTGGCGTTGCTCTTCGTCGGTTCCGGGTTCGTCAAGAAAGGGCTGGATCGGGCGATCAAGGGCGTCGCGGCGCTGCCCGTCGAGCTGCGCGGGCGGGTCAAGCTGCTCGTCGCCGGCGACGACCGCCCAGGACGCTTCGAGCGTCTGGCGCGGCGTCTCGGCATCGCCCAGCAGGTCTCCTTTCTGGGCGGCAGAGACGATGTTCCGGCGCTGCTGCGGGCGGCGGATGCGCTCGTTCTGCCAGCCTACGACGAAAACACCGGCACGGCGATCCTGGAAGGCATGGTGGCCGGCCTGCCGGTGTTGGCGACGGCGAACTGCGGCTACGCGCACTATCTGCAGCAGGCTGGCGGCGGCATCGTGACGCCGACGCCGTTTCGCCAAGAGGCGTTCGACGCCGACTTGCAGCGGCTGCTGACGTCGGCGGAGCGAAGCGAATGGTCGCGGCGCGGGCGTCGGCTCGCCGAGACCACCGATCTGCACGGCATGGCGGACTGCGCCGCGCGACTGCTGGAGCGCTTCGCGGCCGGGGAAGACGCGCCGCTGCTCGCCCTCTGCGTCTACCGCTTCGCGCCGGCGGATGCGCACTGTCGGGCGCTGCTGCCAATCGCCAGGGCCTGCCGGGAGCGCGGCATGAACGTGCGCATCTACGCGCATTCCTGGGACGGGGAAGCGCCGTCCGACATGGAGCTGGTGCGCGTTCCGGTGGCGGCGGTGGCCGAGGAGCATCGCCGGCGCCGCTATCGAAGCTGGGTGGCGACGGCACTGCGACAAGTGCCGCCGGCCTGCGCCCTGAGCTTCGAGCCGATCGACGGCGTCGATCTCTACTACGGGCCTCGGGAGGGCGCGCGCGCGTCCTGCGGCTTGCGCTCCTTGCCGCCCGGACTGGGCTCGGCGCCGGCGCGGACCTCCTCCCCCGCGACGGTGGCGAGCACCGACGTGGTGGCGTTCGCGATGGCCGGCGGCGATCTGGTGGGGCGCGGCTTCGAGCGCCTGCTGGTGGGCCTCGGCAAGCTGCCGGAAGGGTTGCGCAGCCGGGTGCGGGTGCTCTCCGTCGGGGAACTGGCGGACGGGTTCCTGCAGGCGGCGAGCGTGCTGGGTCTGCGCCGGCAGGTGGACATTCTGCCGGCGCACACGACCTTCGACAGCCTGATCGACGTCGCCGACGTGTTCGTGGATCTCTCCTACGCGCCGTCGTCGAACGGCTGGATTTTCGATGCGATGGCGGCGGGACGGATGGTCGTCACGCATGACTGGCTCGACGAAGCGGCGTTGGTGCGCGAAGCCGACGCCGGCGTGGTGGTCGATGCGCCGTTCAAGCAGCAGGCGTTGAACCGAGCGCTTGTGGATATCGTGGGATGCGCCGAGCGGCGCGCGAGTTGGCGCACGAACGCGGCCGCGTTCGCCGCCGATGGCACCCATTACGGACAGGCGGCGCACATCGCCGCCCTGATCGACAAGCGGGCGCGGCACGGTGACGCTGCATCTGCGTGACGACTTCAGGGCGGCGCTGGAAGCCGGCGCGCTGCACGACGCCCTGGCGCCGGCGCCAACGACCTTCGAGGCGCTGTTCGGTCTGCGCGGCGAAGTGCATCGGCAGGCCGCGAACCGCCGCACCCTGCGCATCGACGCCGACGGCAGCAAGAGCTACTTCGCCAAGCTGCACGACGGCGTCGGCTGGGGGGAGATCGCCAAGAGCCTGCTCTCCGCCAAGGCGCCGGTGCTTGGCGCGCGCAACGAATACGAAGCCTGCAAGGCGCTCGCTGATGCGGGCGTGGCGGCGCCGACCGCGGCCGCGTTCGGCGAGCGCGGACGCAATCCGGCAAGGCGCAAATCGTTCGTGGTATGCGACGCCCTTGTGGGCTACGCCAGCCTGGAGGACGTCGTCCGCTGCTGGACGGTCCGGCCGCCCTCGGTGGAACTCAAGCGCCGGCTGGTCGTGGCCGCCGCCGGTCTGGCTCGCGCCATGCACGAGGCCGGCGTGCAGCACCGCGACTTCTACTTGGCGCATCTCCACGCCGAGGCGGACAAGCTCGCCGCCGGCGAAGTCGAGTTGGCGGTCATCGACCTGCACCGCGCGCGGCGGCGCCAGCCGCTGCCGGAGCGGTGGCGACGGCGAGATCTGGCCGCGTTGCTCTATTCCGCAGCGCGGCTGCCGCTGACGCGCATGGACCAGCGCAGGTTCGTCGCCGCCTACTGCCGCGGGCAACCGCAATCGGCAGCCGCTCGAACGGCGGGCTTCTGGCGTCGGGTGGAGCGTCGAGCGCAACGCCTGCAACAACGCGCGCTCGCCTCGGGCGTCGCCGGCGCCTTGCCGCCGCCCCGCGACGGTCAGACACATCGCACTCCCGGCTGTCCGCCGCCGACCGCAACCGTCGCCAGCATTGGCCGTTTCGCCGATCTCGGGCGCGCGCCGGCGTTGCCGTTTCGCGTCGACGTGGATTTCGGCAAGGGCGGCCAGCGCGTGGTCTGTAGCGCCACGCTGCGTTCGCAACCGGGCCGGCGCTTCGTGGCGGCGGCCATGATCGACGGCCAAAGAGCGGTTCTGAAGGCGTTCTTCGGCCCCCGGGCGCAACGCGACTTCGCGCGCGAACGGCGCGGCGTCGCGGCCTTGCAGGCGGCGCGGCTGCCGACGCCGAAGCTGCTCGCAAGCGGCAAGGGCGGCGGCGCCTTGGTGCTGGCCTTCGAGTACATGGAAGGCCGCGCGCCGACCGCCGCCAACGGCGAAGCGGTGCTCGCGCTGCTGGCGCGGCTGCACGATCGGGGGCTGCGGCAACGCGATCTTCATCTCGGCAACTTCCTCGTCTGCGACGGCCGGCTGTTGGCCATCGACGGCGGCGGCATTCGCGCCGGGCGCGCCACCAGACGTCGCCGCACCGAGGATGCGGCGCGGCTGCTAGCCGAGTTCCGCATCGACGAAGCGCCCCAAGCCAAGGCGGCGGCGCTGGCCTGCCAAGGCGCCGAGGCGTCCACGGCCATCGACCCGGAGCGCCTTGCCGTGGCCACGGCACGCGCCCGACGCCGGCGCGTGGCACGGGAGATGGCGAAGAGCGTGCGCGACTGCACGCCCTACGCCGTCTGGCGGGAGAACGGGCGCACGGTCGTCTTGGCCCGCGGCGACGACGATCCGACGCTGTTGACCGTGGTGGCGGACCCGGAAGGCGCCGTGGCCAATGGCGAAGTGGTCAAGCGCGGCAACACCGCCTGGGTGGTGCGCGTCGGCGACCTGGTGGTCAAGCGCTACCGCGCCAAGGGCGTTTGGCACCGCCTGCGGCAAAGGTGGCGCAGCCGGGCGCGCCGCGCTTGGCAGGTCGGACATGGACTGCGGCTGGCCGGGCTCGCCACGCCGCGCCCGCGCGCCTTGATCGCGTGTCCACGGGCGCGGCGCGGGGAAGCCGCCGCCTATCTGGTGCTCGACCACGAGCCGGGGCCGGCGCTCGACGAATGGCCGTCGGCACCAGAGAGCGTGGCCGCTGCCATGCGCGCGCTCTTCGACCACTGGCGCGAGCTGCGTTTCAGCCACGGCGACACCAAGGCGAGCAACTTCATCTGTCGAAACGGCGCCGTGAGCGTGGTCGATCTGGATGCCGCGGTCTTCCATCGCTTCCGCTGGCGACACGCTCGCCGCCACCGCCGCGACAAGGCGCGCTGGCGGCGCAATTGGGAGGCGCATTGATCGTCCTCGGGCTGTCCGGCGCCTTGGGGCACGATGCGGCGGCGGCCCTGCTGGTGGACGGCAGGATCGCAGCCGCCGCCGAGGAGGAGCGTTTCGCGCGCCAGAAGCACGCCTTCGGGCGTCTGCCTCTCGACGCCGCCCGCTACTGCATCGACGCCAGCGGAATCGGCGCCGGGGACATCGACGCCGTGGCCTGCGCCTATGCGCCGGTCTCCATCTTCGGACGCGCCCGCTGGCACTACGCCCGCCGCCACTGGTACGCGCCGGAGCGGGCCCTCGACGCGGTCTTCAACGGCAACCGGCGCTTCCGCCGTCACCGGCGGCGGATTCTCGATCTGGGGCGCCAGCTCGGCATCGACTGGTCGCGGACGCGCCTTGCGCCGGTGGCGCACCATCTTGCCCATGCGTCGAGCGCCTACCATCTTTCCGGCTTCGACGGCCAAGTGGCCATCCTCGGCGTGGACGGCAAGGGCGAATACGCGACGACGTTCTTCGGCGTCGGCGAAGGCGGGCGCATCGCGCGCATCTTCGAACTCTTCGATCCGGACTCTCTGGCCGGCGTCTACGGCGCCGTCACCGAATATCTGGGCTTCGAGATGCTCGACGGCGAGTACAAGACGATGGGCATGGCCGCCTACGGCGACCCGGGCCGCTTCGATTTCGCGCCGTTGTTCGGCCCGCGCAGCGGGGCCGGGCGGGTGCGCGTGGACACCCGGCTAGTGAACACGGTGGGCCTGCGACGCTACAAGGAGGACGGCCGCGGCTTCTACTTCGGCCCGCGCTTCGTCACCCGCCACGGGCCGCGGCGACAGGGCGGCGCCATCGACGAACCGTATGTCCACCATGCCGCCGCCTTGCAGCGCGCCTACGAGGAAACGTGTCTGGCGCTGATCGACCGCCACCTCGGCGACGTGCTTGGCAACTGCGGACAGCTCGCCTTCGCCGGCGGCGGCGCACTCAACGTGAAGCTCAACCAGCGCATTCTGGCGCGCCCGGACGTGCAGCGGCTGTTCGTGCAGCCCGCCGCTGGCGACGCCGGCACCGCCCTCGGCGCGGCGACCTTCGCCGCCAACGCGGCGGGGGACGAGATCGCGCCCCTGTGCGACGTCTTCCTCGGCCCGGCGTACTCCTCCGCCGACTGCCGACGCGCCGCCGAGCAGCGCTCCGGCCTGCGACTGCGCCAGCTCGAGGACGTGCCGGGGGAGACCGCTGCCCTGCTCGCCCAAGGGCATCCGGTCGGGTGGTTCCAAGGCCGCATGGAGTTCGGCCCGCGCGCCCTCGGGGGGCGCAGCATCCTCGGCTGCCCCGGCACGCCGGGCATGGCCGAGCGCATCAACGCCGCCGTCAAGTACCGCGAGCGCTGGCGGCCCTTCTGCCCGTCGCTGGCGGACGCGATTGCGCCGGAGGTTCTCGGCAGCGACCATCCGGCGCAGTACATGACCATCGCCTTCGACGTGGCCGAGGAGTGGCGGCGGCGCATCCCCGAGGTCGTCCACGTGGACGGCACGACGCGCCCGCAAGTGGTCAGCCGCGCCACGAGCCCCCGCTACTACGCGCTGCTGGAGAAGCTCGGCGAACGGAGTGGCGTGCCGGCGGTGCTCAACACGTCCTTGAATCGACGCGGAGAAGCCATCGCCTGCACGCCTGCCGACGCGCTGGACGTCCTCGAAGGCTCCGAACTGCGCCATCTGGTAATGGAAGACGTGCTGGTGACCAAGGCGGGTGCCCCGGATGCCACAAGCGCCTGACGCGCTGCAGCTCTGCCCCAACGACCATCCGCCGTTCGCGGACATCTGCGCCGGCCACGCCAAGGCGCTGCGGATGCTCGGCTTGACCGTGCATACGGTGTTCTTCGAGCGGCGAGGCCCGGGCCCCTTGGCTGGCCCGGACGTCGCCTACATGCCGGCGGCGGAGTTGGCGCGAGCGTTCGGCGGCGGCTCGCTGCGCCTGCTGCTGACGCACCGCTACCGGGCGTATCGGGCGGGCCTCGGCCTGCACCGCCGCTGCGGGATTGGCCGGCACGTTGCCGTGATGCACGAATACGGCACGTTCGCGCATTCTGGGCGGCGCTTGCGGCAGCGTCTGCGACCGGGCCTGCACAAGAGTCGCCGGCTGGTGTTCGCCAGCGTCTCGCCGCCGGTCGCCGAAGAGCTTGGGCGCGTTGGCCTGCGCGCCGCCGTGCTCCCCAATCCGGTGGACGTCGATGCGCTGTGCGGCGCCTTGCTCCCGCGCACCGCGGCGCGGCGCACCCTCGGTCTGCCGCAAGCCGCCTTCGTCGTCGGCGTCCTCGGGCGTCTGCATCCGAAGAAGGCCCTGCTGCGCGCGCTGCGGGCGTTCAACCGCTACCGGCAGGAGAACGGCGACGCCTGCCTGGTGTTCGTCGGCGATGGCGAGCTGCGCGACGCGCTGCAGCGGGAGGCAGGGCCCGGCGTCCACTTCGCCGGATTCCGCGCCGACGCCCGCATGTTGCTGCCGGCCTTCGACGCCCTGCTCTCCTGCGCGGATGGCCGCGAGGCGTTCGGCATGGCGCCGCTGGAAGCCCTTGCCGCCGGCGTGCCGGTGCTCGCAGCCGAGCAGCCAGGGCCGCGCTACGCCCTCGGCGACTGCGCCACGTGGTTCCGCGACGATGGGGAACTGCTGGCGGCGCTACGCCGATTGGCAAAAGGCGCGAACGGCGACCAACAGGCCGAATCGAGGGCGCACGTGGAGACGTTCTTCTCGACAACCGCCTTGGCGCGACGGCACGCCCAGCTGCTGGGGATGGCGGACGACGTCGTTGCCAGCGGCGCCTCCTAACGGCGTATGCTGTTCCATGCAATGTTCAAGTGGCTTGTTCTGGCGGTCGGCATCGCCATCGGCGTGGTGGCGGGGTGGACGGCCGCGTTGGCGACGAGCGACGCCGGGGCGGATGCGGTTTCGGTGGCAAGTCGCGAGTCGGCGCCGGCCGTCTCGAAGACAGCGGCCTCGGCTTCGCCAGCGCCGGCGACGTCGGTGGACATCCAGCGCCTGGCCAACGGCCTCGACGAGCCCCTCCCGGCGCCGAGCGCTGGTGCCGCGGACGTCGCCGCGCTCGAACGCCTGCTCGACGAATCGAACGGCTTGCCGGCAGAGGAGCGGCAGCGGATTCAGTTCGCCGCCTACTTGCGCTATGCGGCATTGGATCCGCAAGCGGCTGTCGATCGCCTACTCGACGTGGACGCGAACGACTTGCTGCTCTCGGTGGCGTTCGCCGCCTGGGCGATGCAGGACGCCGATGCCGCTCTGCGGCGCACGGAATCCTTGAATCTCGTGCAGCGGGAGTGGGCGTCGATGGCAGTTTGGTCGGTAAGCGTTGCGCATGACGATCCGCAGCGGGCGTGGCAGGAGACCCTTGCCAGCAAGTCCGGGCGAGCACGTACCGAAGCGCTCCGGCACATCGCGCATCAGTGGGCCGACGCAGCGCCAGTCGATGCGCTCGCGGCGATCAACGCGCTGCCGGAGTCCCACGACAAGACAGCGATGCGATTGACGGTGCTGTTCGAGTGGGTGGACGAGGACCCGGACGCTGCCTATCAATGGGCCAAGCAACAGCCGGTGTTGGATCTGGTCCCCACGCTACTGATGTTGATGGCGGACGACGCCCCATTGAAAGCGATCGAATTGGCGATGGCGACCGATGCCAAGGACCGGCAAATGGCCGTGACGCAAGTCATCGGCGGTTGGGCGGAGGATGACCCACGGGCCGCGTTCGAGTGGATTCTCTCGAACCAGTCGTCGCTCCAGGACGTGTCGCTTGCTGCCAAGCCCTTGCGGAGGATCGCGGAGACGGCGCCGCGCCAAGCGTTGGCGTTGGCCGACCGCTTGGACAAGACCGGCCGGCGGCTCGCGATGTCCACCATTTTGGAGCAATGGGCCGCCAGCGACGCGCCGGCCGCCGCCGCCTGGCTCGATTCGTCCAGAGGGGAATCGGACGGCAAGCGCGTTGCCACCATCGCCGCAGCCTATGCGCAGCAGCGCGGCGAAGAAGCGTTCGACTGGGTGTTGGCGCAGGCGCCGGAGCATCGAGGCGACGCGATGGCGCAGGTGACCCGCGAGCTTGCCAAAGGCTCGGCGCAGCGGACCTTGGATCTGGTGCGGCGCATCGACGACCCGCAGCTGTACGCCGCCGCAGTCGGGAGCGTCGTGTCCGCTTGGGCAAGCGAGGATCCACGGGCGGCCCGGCGTTGGATCGCCGCCAACGCCGACGACGGCGAGCGCAACGCGTTGTATGCGCGGCTGTACACAGGTTGGGCGCTTGTCGACCAGGCCGAGGCCGCAGCCAATGCGCTGCGGCACGGCAATCGTTCAGAGCGCGATGCGGCGCTTGCCGCCACGGCATCGCGAGTCGGCGCCGGCCGTCTCGAAGACAGCGGCCTCGGCTTCGCCAGCGCCGGCGACGTCGGTGGACATCCGGCGCCCGCCCCAAAGCCTAGACGATCCCCTCCCGGTGCCAAGCGCTGGGGCGGCGGCCGACGTCGCCGCGCTCGAACGCCTGCTCGACGAATCGAACAGCTTGCCGGCGGCGGAGCGGCGGCGGACTCGGTTCGCCGCCTACTTGCGCTACGCGGCATTGGATCCGCAGGCGGCAGTCGATCGCTTGCTCGGCGCCGGGGACGCGGACGATACGCTGCTGTGGGTGGCGTTCACCGCTTGGGCCATGCACGACCCCGATGCTGCCTTGCGCCGCGCGGAATCCTTAAGCCCCAGCCAACGCAAGTGGGCGTCGTCGGTCGTCTGGTCGGTGCGCGCACGTGAGGACCCGCAGCGGGCGTGGCAGGAGACCCTTGCCAGCAAGTCTGGGAAAGCGCACACCGAAGCACTCCGGTCCATCGCGCATTTCTGGGCTGCCGCGGCGCCCACCGAAGCGCTGGCGGCGATCGACGCGCTGCCGAATGCGCCGGACAAGAAATCGCTGCGAACGACGGTGCTCTTCGAATGGATGGAGAAGGATCAAGGCGCAGCTTTGCAATGGGCCCAGCAACAACAGCCGGAGGCAATCAGCCTGATGCCGGCGCTGCTGCGCTTGATGGACGACTCGCCCGCGGAAGCGATCGAACTGGCGATGGCGACGGATGCCAAGGACCGGCAAATGGCCGTGATGCAAGTCATCCACAATTGGGCGAGGAGCGACCCGCGGGCCACGTTCGAGTGGATTCTTCGGAACCAGTCGTCGCTCCACGACGTGGCGCTGGCTGCCGAACCGTTGCGAGAGATCGCAGAGACGGCCCCGAGGCAGGCGTTGGCGTTGGCGGAGCGCCTCGACAAGACCCGCCGGCGGTTGGCGATTTCCGCCATCTTGGAGCGGTGGGCTTCGTACGATGCGCCGGCCGCCGCGGCTTGGCTCGATTCGTCCAGCACGGAATTGGAGAGCGCTCGCGTTGCCGCCATCGCCGCGGCCTATGCCCGACAGCGCGGCGAGGAAGCGTTCGACTGGGTGTCGACGCAGCCCTCGGCCCATCAAGGCCGCGCGATGTCGGCGATTGCCGGCGAGCTGGCCGAACGCTCGCCGCAGCGCGCCCTGCGTCTGGCGCAGCGCATCGACGATCCGCAGCAGTACCGCAACGCCATTTCGAGCATCGTGTCCGCTTGGGCAAGCGAGGATCCGCAGGCGGCGCGGCGCTGGATCGCAGCCAACGCCGAGGATGGCCACCGCGCCGCGCTGTTCTCTCGGTTGTACGTCGAGTGGGCGTACGTTGACCAAGCCGAGGCGGCAGCCAATGTGCTGCGGCACGGCGACCGTTCGGAGCGCGATGCGGCGCTCGCCGCCACGGCGACCACGGTGGCGCGGAAGAATCCCGACCTTGCCGAGCGACTCTACGACGAAATCCAGGGCGACAAGCAGCGCCGCGCTGTGGCGCGCTACCTTGCCGCCGCGTGGCGACGAACCGATCCCGAACGCGCCGAGCGCTACCGCGACGAGCGTTGATGACACGCCCGTTGTGGAGGGTGGCGACCGGTACCCCGCAGTCGCCCCACCGTCGTGTGGGTGGCTCTGGCGTTGGTTCGTCAGGCCCCGGCGGCGAGGGATGCCGGGGCCGGCGGCCTTGCGAGACGGCCCGCGTCTCGGATGCGCTCGACTCGTCTTGCCAGCTTGCGCATCCGAAACAGCAGCGCATCGGCGTCGGAGGTCAGATCGACTTCGGCGATCTCCAAGCATTTTCCCGCGTGGCGAACTCGATAGGAGGCGGCCCGCCGCTCGCCCTTCGCATAGATCAGCAGCCCTCCGGGAAGATCGAGCGCCGTCGCGTAGGCGAGCAGCTGGTAGAGGTCGGCATTGGGCACGTCGGTCTTGATGTGTTTGTACTTGGCGTCCCCGACGAACGTACAGCAAGGGCCGTCCCACCAAGAGAGATCAGGTTTGAGCCTTATGCGACCGTCCTCGGCAAGCGAGATACGGCTTCTGCCAAGCTCGTCGTCCGATCGAAGCGTTCGGTCGGAAACGCCAAGCGCTTCCCGCAGCGCTCGCGTGACGAACCGCTGGAATACGACGTTCATGTCCATGTGGAACCCCGGTGCCGAGACCCCGCCGCGTCCCGACTCGAATAAGCGCCGCCGCAGCACGAGGCGCGAAAGCGTGACGACCTCTCGATACCGCTCGTTCAGCCGGTCGAACCTGACCTCTGGCACGTCGTGCGGAGGGAACTCCACGAGCGACACGTTCCCGAGCCTGGCCGCGACCTCTCTCAACGCGTCTCTAGCCTTCGGGGAGCGAAGCCGCATCCGGCCCAGCTGCCAAGCCGCCGCCTTGACGAGCCGGTTCGCGACGATGTCCTCGGTGAACTCGTCGTATTGCACCTCGACCGGAAAGGGCATGCTGAACCGCCGCCTGATCTGATCGCCCATCCTGATGCGGCCCCGCACGGTATACAGCGACTCCTCTTCCGTGCGATACCCGTGCAACAATCCCCGTTCGAACGCCCTGCGGGCCGCAACCCAGAGCGACAGCGCCATGGCGTCTGGCAGCGTTTCCGCCTCTGCGAAGTGGAACCGCTCGCCTTCGCGAAGCTCGAAGGCATCCATGGCGTAACACGCTATGAAGATCAGCTTCGGGATGTCCAGCTTCGGACGAATGAATACCCCGACAGATCGCCCAGCTCGAACGCGCCGACCACCGCCTCGGGCTTGAGCAGGTAATGCGCCTCGGTGCCAGGCGCGGGCGTGATGCCGACCCAAGGTGCCAACGCGTCACGCTGTGCTGGTTTCAGCGCTACGGGCTCACTCGCTTTGTACTCCCTCAAATCGACGTCCATACGCCCTCGCCCTACCTCGTCGGTTCTTCCGCCGGCTCATTGGTGCCATCGGTATCGTCGGCCTGGCCCAGGTCGGCAAGCGGCACCTCGGCTACCTTCCGACTTTCCGCCGGAGTTTCTTCAGCTTGAAGTCCTTGAGCCTGTCGGGCTCACCGAAGAGATGCTCTTCAATGTAAGGCATCACGCTGTGTCTCCAGATGCGTCTGACATCCTTCTCGTCCAACCCCTTCTTCATGAAGTAGCTCGGCCCAATGGCCGCGTGACGAGAGTCGAGCTGCTCGTTGGCCTTGGCGACCACGTCCGCCACCCACTCCATACCGGGAGCTGCTTCATCGGCCAGCCACCTTGAGAGCAATCCTTCGATAGGCGGCTCGTGCGGATCGAAGGAGACGAAGTAGAACCGGCGCCGGAGCGCAAGGTCGACTAGCGCGATAGAGCGGTCCGCGGTGTTCATCGTCCCAATGATGTAAAGATTCTCCGGCAGCATGAACGGCTCATCCTCACCGTCCTCACTATACTGGAGTCTGATCGCTTTATTTCGATACTCCAGAAGAAAGTAGAGCTCGCCAAACACCTTCGCCAGATTTCCACGGTTGATCTCGTCGATGATCAGGAAGTGCCTCTCATTATCACATTTTGCATGTTTGGCCGCCTTGAGCAGTGGGCCATCAGTCAACTTGAAGCCCGCGCCGTTCTCGTCGAGCGTCGGCCGGAAGCCCTGTACGAAATCCTCATAAGCATAGGAGGGGTGGAACTGAACGATGGTGACTCGATCCGAAGATCCCGCCAAGTGCTCCGCCAACCGCTGGGCAACGTAGGTCTTGCCCGTGCCTGGTGGCCCCTGGAAGATGATCTGCCGCTTGTCCTCCAATAGCGTCCAGGTCTCTTGGAAGAATTGGAGATCTAGCCGTAGCTCTTCGGCAAGTGAATCAAGTTCTGGGAAGTCTACTTCTGACTCCCTCTGAACATGATAGTTTGGTTGGTTCCCGTTGTCCGTGAACTTCAACCTCAGACTCATAAATCTATCAATATTATCTACGATGTTCTGTGGATCGATATCGTCTATCTGCGTGATGAGGACCATTTGCTTTCCATCTACAGAAATCAATTCCCACCCTCCATTGTCGGCGAATTTGCAGAACTTAGCCTTAATATCCTGCATGCCCTCAATGCTAAACTGGCCTGTGTGTGCCAAGTACAGTCGCCGATCCTTGCTAACAATGTGGCCTGCGACACCACGGGCACCGCTCTTCGCAGCCTCCTCGTCCCTCACGTCGGCCCGAAAAACGCCGCCGCCATCACGTTCAAACACCATCAGATGGCGAGAGAAGCCGTTGGGCTCTTTATCGAACGTGGCATTCAGCTTCCGCTCTTCGCACCGGAACTTGCCGTTCGGTAGCAGACTTCCTACCTCAGCGAAGGCGCCTTTGATTTTCTCGAATGCGCCTTGAACGCCAGCAGGATCTTGCACTAGCACGATTTCCACTGTTTCATCTCCAAGCTGCCAACACTGTGAGCTGCGGGCCATCTCTCCCGAGCGCGTCCGCATCCTCGTTGTCCCTCGGCCCCAATCGCGATGCGGCGGAGCCTTGTCGACGCGCCGGATACTGCCGTAGCTGGGCAGCCGTGTCAACAGCTTGAAGATCGTTGCCAGCGGCGCTTCCTAGCGGCGTACACTGTCTCCACTCTCTCCGACCCAACTTCTGACACCACGGAGGTACTGCGTGAAGCTTGGCATCGTATTCCCGCACCATGAGATCGGCACCGATCCCGGGGCCGTCAAGGCCTACGCCGAAGGCGCGGAAGCGCTCGGGGCGGAGCACATGCTGATCTACGACCATGTGCTCGGCGCGGACCCCGATCGGCCCGGCGGCTGGAGCGGCCCCTACGACAAGGACGTGGCGTTTCACGAACCGTTTACGGTGTTTGCGTTTATGGCCGCGGTCACCACGCGCATCGAGTTCGCCACCAGCGTGCTCGTCCTGCCCCAGCGCCAGACCGCGCTGGTGGCGAAGCAGGCGGCGGAACTGGCGATCCTCTCCGGCAACCGCTTCCGGCTCGGCATCGGCAGCGGCTGGAACGAAGTGGAATACGAGGCCCTCGGCGTGCCGTTTGCGGCGCGCGGGCGGCGCCAGGCGGAACAGGTCGAGCTGCTGCGCCAGCTCTGGGCGTCGGACAGCCTCACCTACGGCGGCCGCTTCCACACCGTGACCCAGGCCAGCATCCTGCCGCGCCCAAGCGCGCCCATTCCCATTTGGTTCGGCGGCGGCGCAGCGGCGCTCCTCGAACGCTGCGCGACGATTGGCGAAGGCTGGTTTCCCCTCGGCGGGCCGAACGAGAAGTCCGCTGCCGCCATTGCCGCGCTGCGCCGCCATCGGCAAGCCGCCGGCCTGCCGTGGGAAGGTTTCGGCATCCAGGCCCAGGCGCAGTTCCGCGGCGGCGATCCGCAGCGCTGGCACAACCACGCTACGCGCTGGCGCGACCTCGGCTGCACGCATCTCGCCATCGCCACGCACAACGCCGGCAACGCCACCGTGGACGACCATCTCGCCGCGGCGCGCAGCTACTTCGACGCCGTGGGCGAACTGGCTGGCGCCTGAGAGGAAGGCGACATTCGTTTGCGGCTTGGGATCCGCAAGCCGCAATGGTGGGCGGCGCGGCTTGAGTGCGCGACGGGTTGAGCCGGATCGTGCGTATACTCGTGCATACAGGACGCCGCCGACTGCGACACATGCCAACGACTCCGCCCCCGGACGCCGCGCCGGTGATCGCGGTGCATGGTCTGCGCAAGGACTACCGCATGGGCGACGAGACCATCAGCGCGCTGAACGGCGTGGACTGCGTCATTGGGCAGAACGAATACGTCGCGGTGATGGGGCCGTCGGGGTCCGGCAAGTCGACGCTCATGAACATCATCGGCTGCCTGGATCGGCCGTCGGAGGGGGAATACTGGCTCTCCGGCGAGAACGTCTCCAAGTTCGGCGACAAGGCGCTGGCGCGGGTGCGCAATCGGCGCATCGGCTTCGTCTTCCAGACCTTCAACCTGCTGCCGCGCGCCAACGCCCTGCAGAATGTGGAAGTGCCGCTGATGTACGGCGGCGTGCCGCGCCGCGAGCGGCGCAATCGGGCGCGGGAAGCGCTGCGGCGGGTGGGGCTCGCGGACCGCGTCGCGCATCGGCCAAGCGAGCTCTCGGGCGGGCAGCGGCAGCGCGTGGCGGTGGCGCGGGCGCTGGTCAACGAACCGGACATCCTGCTCGCCGACGAACCCACCGGCAACCTCGACAGCCGCACCGGGCAGGACATCATGGCGCTGTTCGGCGCATTGCACGACGCCGGCCAGACGATCATTCTCGTCACGCACGAACCGGACGTCGCCGCCCGCGCCAAACGGCACCTGCATCTGCGCGACGGCCTGGTGACCCAGGACCTCGCCACGAAGACCACAGAGGAGGCTTGAACATGGGAACGGCGCATCGACCGCGACTCCTCGGCGCGGCCTTGGCCGCCAGTCTGCTCGCGGCAGCCGGATGCGACCGCGTCGAATCCATGCTCGGCGAGAGCGAAGCCGACGACGAACAGGTGGCGCTCTATCAGACGGCCAGCGTGATGCGGCGCGACATCACGGTGGCCGTGGACGCCGCCGGGATCATCGAGCCGGTGACCACGGTGGAGGTGAAGTCCAAGGCATCCGGGGAGATCCTCGCCCTGCCGGTCGATACCGGCGACAACGTCGACGCCGGCACCCTGCTGGCGCGCATCGACCGCCGCGTGCTCAACAACTCGCTGCACTTGGCGAAGGCGAATCTGGACGTCGCCCGGGCGCGGCTGACCAACGCCGAGTCGTCGCTGGCGCGGGTCACCCAGCTGTACGAGCAGGCGTCGCTCTCCAAGGCCGACTGGGAGCAGTCCACGCTGGAGCACGCGACCGCCCGCTCGGACGTCGTGCGCGGCGAAATCCAAGTGGAGAACGCCGAGATCCAGCTTGAGGATTCGGACGTCATCTCGCCCATCGCCGGCACCGTCATCGAACGGCTGGTGGAGCAGGGACAGGTGATTTCCTCGCCGATGGGCGACGTCGGCGGCGGCACGCTGCTGATGAAGATGGCCGATCTTTCGCACGTTCAGGTGCGGATGCTCGTCGACGAGGTGGACATCGGCAAGATTCAGCCGGGCGAGCGCGCCGCGGTGAACGTGGCGGCGCACCAGAACCGCCCCTTCGAGGGCGTGGTCGTGAAGGTCGAGCCGCAGGCCGTGGCGGAACAGAACGTGACGATGTTTCCGGTTCTGATCGACATCGAGAACCGCCAGCGGCTGCTCAAGCCCGGCATGAACGCGGAAGTGGAGGTCATCATCGCCCAGCGCGCGGACGTGCCGGCCATCCCCAACGCCGCGCTGCGCACCGAAGAGGACATCTTCGCCGCCGGCAGCGTGCTCGGCCTCGAGCGCGGCGACGTCGAAGGCATGCTGGAGGCGGCGCCCACTCCGCCGGCGCGCCAAGGCAGGACGGCGCGACAGGCACCGCCGGGCGGCGACCGCGAGCGGATGCGCGCCATCTTCATGAAGATGCGCAGCGGCGAGACGCTCAGCGAAGAGGAACAGCAGCTTGCCCAGGAGATGCGGCGCCGGCGCGACGCCAACGCCGGGGCGCCGCGGGGCCGCGGCCGGAGCTCCGCCGTCGAGGCCCAGCTCGGCGGCGACTACCTGGTCTTCGCGCTGCGCAAGGGCAGCCCGGTGGCGCTGCGCATTCGCACCGGCGTGACGGACATGGACCACGCCGAGGTGGTGTTCGGGCTCGACGAAGACGACGAAGTGCTGCTGCTGCCGAGCGCTTCGCTGGTGCGCGCCCAGGAGAGCTTCCAGAGACGCATCAGCGGCCGCATGGGGATTCCCGGCTTGAACCGGCAGTCCGGCGGCGGTCGCGGCTGACGGATTCGGGACGCGCGCGGCCATGTCGATCGCCGAAACCATGCGCGTCGCCCTCGAGTCGATCGTCGCAAATCTGCTTCGATCCAGCTTGACGATGCTCGGCATCATCATCGGCGTCTCGGCGGTGATCACGATGGTCGCTTTGGGCACCGGCGCCCAGCGAGCGGTGGACGAACAGATCCAGAGCCTCGGGGCGCGCGTTCTGTCGGTGATGCCGGGACAGTCCTTCTGGCGCGGTGTCGCGTCGGCGAACCGCGTCTCGCTGACCGTCGACGACTACATGGCCTTGGAACGCGACGCGACCGCGCTGGCCGCGGTGGTGCCGGAGCTTGGCGCCGGGCGACAGCTCAAGTTCGGCAACAAGAACCTGCACCACAGCGTCTACGGCACCACGCCCGACTACCCGGACGTGCATGGCATGGCGCTTACCCACGGGCGCATGTTCACCGCCGGCGACCTCGCCGCGAAGCGCCGCGTGGCGGTGCTCGGCTCGGAGATACCCGCCAATCTGGACATGGAACCGGCGCACCTCATCGGCCAGACGCTGCACGTCAACCGCGTGCCGTTCGAGATCATCGGCGTGTTCGACGAAGTCGGCGAGCGCCCCGGCCCGGAACCGGACGACGACGTGTTCATTCCGCTCACCACCGCGGAACTGCGCGTCTTCGGCACCGACCGGCTGCGCGGACTCTCCGCCAAGGTCGCCGAGGGCATCCCGCTGGAAACGGGCATGGTGGACATCGAGCGGGTGCTGCGCCGGGAACACAAGATCCGCCCCGGGCAGGACAACGACTTCATGATTCTGAACCGCCAGCAGTTCATCGACATGGCGGCGGCGTCGACGCAGATATTCGCCTTCCTGCTCGCCAGCATCGCCGGCGTCAGCCTGCTCGTCGGCGGCATCGGCATCATGAACATCATGCTGGTCTCCGTCACCGAGCGCACGCGGGAAATCGGCGTGCGCAAGGCGCTCGGCGCCACCAAGTTCAACATCATGATGCAGTTCGTGATCGAGGCGCTGACCATCGGCGCCCTCGGCGGCGTGCTCGGCATCGCCCTCGGCGCCGGCGGCGCATGGCTCTTGACCGAGTTCGCCGGCTGGAACGTCTTCATCTCCGCCGACGCCGTGGTGCTCGCGGTGGCGTTCAGCGTCGGCGTCGGCCTGTTCTTCGGCATCTGGCCAGCGCGCCGCGCCGCCCAGCTCGATCCAATCGAAGCGCTGCGCCACGACTAGGCGCACCCTGCGCGGGCGCGATCGAGCTTGCTCCGCAACGCCGTGCGTTCCGCGCATGGACACGCAAGCGCGTCTCGCGTCAAACTCGGCGCTTGAGGAACAACACGAAGGAAGGCTGCCATGCCCGAGTTCTGCAAGGTCGACAAGTCCGACCACATCATGACGGTCACGCTGAACCGTCCGGAGCGCCTGAACGCCCTGCATCCGCCGGCCAACGCCGAGCTTGGCGAGGTTTTCGACGACTATGCCGCCGACGCCGACATGTGGGTGGCCATCGTCACCGGCGAGGGGCGCGGCTTCAGCGCCGGCAACGACCTGCGCTACCAGGCCGAGGGCGGGGCGCGGGTGCCGACGCCGCGCGGCTTCGGCGGCCTCACCTCGCGCTTCGATCTGGCCAAGCCGGTCTACGCCGCGGTCAACGGCGTGGCCATGGGCGGCGGCTTCGAGATCGCACTGGCCTGCGACATCATCATCGCCTCCGAGAAGGCGGTGTTCGCGCTGCCGGAACCGAAGGTGGGGCTCGCTGCGCTGGCCGGCGGCTTGCAGCGTCTGCCGCGGCAGATCGGTTCCAAGCGCGCCCTCGGCATGATTCTCACCGGACGCCACGTGTCGGCCCAGGAGGGCTACGATCTGGGCTTCGTGAACGCCGTGGTGCCGGCCGACAAGCTCCTCGAAGAAACCCATCGCTGGGTGCAGATGACCTTGGAGTGCGCTCCGCTGTCGATCCGCGCCAGCAAGGACGTCGTCTACCGCAGCCTGAGCATGGGGTCGCTGGAGGAATCCATGGCCGTGCGCTACGAGTCGGTGGCGGCCCTCTCGGCCAGCGAGGACTTCGTCGAAGGCCCGCGTGCCTTCTCGGAGAAGCGCCCGCCGAACTGGAAGGGCCGGTAGCGCGCGCGACGCGGGAGATGTCCAATCAACGCGCTGCCTCGGGGCGGCGCCGACAGCGCTATGCCAAGCCTTCGTTCGCCGACGATGGGTTCTGGCCGACTCTCAAGGGCGCCTGCCCGGCTCCGGCATGAGCGAACAGTCGGCCACGACCAGCCGGTTTCTGCTCGTCAGCGTTCTCGCCTTCGGCGGCGGCTTTTCGATCATGTCGCTGGAGCTGCTCGGCGGGCGCATCCTCGCGCCCTGGTTCGGCGGCAGCGTGTACGTCTGGGGCAGCATCATCACCGTCTTCATGCTGTCCTTGGCGCTCGGCTACTTGTTCGGCGGGCGGCTGTCGCTGTTCACGCCCACCCTTGGGCGCTTCGGCTGCATCTTCCTGCTCGCCGCCGCCATCCTCTATCCCACCATCTATTTCGCCGAACCGCTCATGGCGTGGACCTTCGAGCGCATCGAAGATCCGCGCTATGGCAGCCTGGCCGCGTCGTTGATGCTGTTCGTCGCGCCGACGGTGGTGATGGGCATGGTGTCGCCCTATTCCGTGCGGCTGCTGGTGCGCGACCGCGAAGAATCCGGCAAGGTGGCCGGCACGCTCTACTTCGTCTCCACCCTCGGCAGCGCCCTGGGCACATTGGCGACCAGCTTCTACTTCGTGCTCTGGTTCGAGATCAACACCATCGTCACCGGGCTCGCGGCGACGCTGCTGCTGCTTGGCGCGGTCGCCGTGGCGGCGCGGCGCATGGATCGACTTGGTCCTCGAGAAGCGAATGCCGATGAGCCTCGATAGCCAGCGCCACCGGCAGCGGACGTGCCTGTGCCGCGTATTCGCGCTTGCGCTGGCAGTTCTCGGCGCTACCGCGTCGGCAGCCGAACGCGAGGTGCTGCATCGGGAGCGGTCGCTGTACCACAACATCCTCGTCGTCTCGACCCCGGGGCGCGTCTGCCTGCGCTTCACCCTGCGCGACGCGGAGCGCAGCCAGTCCTGCATCGATCCAAGTCGGCCGAAGCGAATGGTCTTCTCGTATACGCGCATGATGATGGCGTCGCTGTTGCTCAATCCCGCGCCGGCGCGCATTCTCGCCGTGGGGCTCGGCGGCGGCACGCTGCCGACGGCGCTGGTCGAGCTGCTGCCCGAGGCGGAGGTGCAGGTGGTCGAAATCGACCCGGCGGTGGCGGACGCGGCGGCGCGCTTCTTCGCCTTCGAGACCGGCGCCCGGCTGCGCCTGCACCTGGGCGATGCCCGCGTCTTCGTCAAACGCGCCGCGACGCGCGGCGAGCGCTTCGATCTGGTGCTGCTGGACGCCTTCGGCGGCGACTACATCCCGGAACACCTCATGACGCAGGAGTTTCTGGAGGAAACGCGGGCCCTGCTGGCGCCGGACGGCGTCGTCGCCGCCAACACCTTCTCCTCGTCGCGCCTCTACGACCACGAGTCGGAGACCTATCGCGCCGCGTTCGGGCCGTTCTTCAACTTCAAGACGCCAGTGGGCGGCAACCGCATCGTGCTGGCGGGCAACGGCGCACTGCCAAGCAAGGCCGTGCTGCGCGGCAACGCCAACGCATGGCACCGCCGCCTGCAACCCTACGGCATTCCCATCCGCGACTATGCCGACCGGCTCTCGCTGGAAGTGGATTGGGACACGACGAAAGAGCCGCTGACCGACCAGTACGCGCCAGCGAACCTGCTGCGCGAGGATTAGGCGCACCCTGGCGCGCCCTGTAGGGTGCGTTGGGTGCGTTCGAGTTTGCTTCGCAAACTCGGAAGTCAGCGCCAAGCGTTGGTGCCCAGATCTGCCTGCCTACCCCGAACCAGCTGCACTGACCGAATCGCCCCGTCTGCCCGGCGGCGTCGGCACCGACGTGCCGCGGGCCAGTGGCTCGGCCACCATCAGGGCCTCGATGGCGGCTTCCAGCTCGCGCTTGTCCACGCGCAGCGTCAAGTAGGTCCGCCAGCCGGGCTGCATGTCCCAGGAGAAGCCATTGTGCAGGCGTCCCCGGCCGGTGGTCGCTTCCGCGAAGATGTCGCCAAGACCGCGCACCCCGTACAGCACCGCCACTTGGTCCCAGCTGGAGCGGTCGCGCACTTCGCCGCGCCACCAGAGGCGGTAGGCTTCGCGCACGGGGTTGTGCTTGGGCGTCGCAACAAGGCCAGCGCCAGTCTGAATGTCCGCCCCTTCCTGGCTGACGACCACGGGCGTCGGCCAACGGCGCAGCACGTTCTCGACCCAAGGCGCGGAGTTGTGGCGCACGAAGTTGAAGCCGTCGTTGCGCACGCCGCCCATCAGCACGAGTTCCTTCACCTTTGCCTCGACCAGCGCCGGATCGTGTTCCAGCAAGTCGTGCAGGTTGTTCAGAAAGCCCACGCTCACGATCGTCACCGAACGATCCGGCTGGCGCCGCAGCACGCACAGATACAGGCGCAGCGACGACTCCGCCGGCGGTTCTTTCGCGTCGCCGCGCATGGACGCCAGCCCGTCGATGTAGCGCGAGTGCGCGTCGTCGGGGTCGTCGAGCTGCCCCTTGAACACGCCGACGGGGATGTCTGGGCGGCCATACCAGGCGTTCACCGCGCGGATGGCCGCCGCGGCGTTGGGCTGCGCCTCGTTGTAGCTCACGGCCAGGATGTCCGCTTCGCCACGGTCCGCGAGCGCATGGAGCACGGCCAATGCGCCGACATCGTCCACGTCCGCGGTGAAGTCCGTCTCGAAGACGATCTTGGGCGGGTGCATGGGGGCCTCGTTCCCAGAATCCGCCGCGTGGCCAGCGCCGCCAAGCGCGAACGCGAACAAGCAGGCACACTTGGCAAGCAGCGGCGGACGCTTCCCCATCGGCGAAACCTAGCACGCGCCCGAACATGCAGTTCGCCTAGGCCAAAGCGATCAGCGCAGAGCTTGGAGGTAGACAGCCATGTTCGACTGGACCTTCCCCCACCAGTCGCGGCGCGCGCCGGTGCTGGCGCACAACGTCGTCGCCACCTCGCAGCCGCTCGCCGCGAACGCCGGCCTGGAGATGCTGCGCCAAGGCGGCAACGCCGTCGATGCGGCGCTGGCGACGGCGATCGCGCTGACCGTCGTCGAGCCGTGCAGCAACGGCGTCGGCAGCGACGCTTTCGCCATCGTCTGGGACGGCGCGGAACTTGAAGGGCTGAACGCATCGGGCCGAGCGCCGGCGGCATGGGCACCGGAACGCTTCGCCGGCCGCGACGCGATGCCGCGCCAAGGCTGGGATTCGGTCACCGTGCCGGGCGCCGTCAGCGCCTGGGTCGCGCTCTCGCGGCGCTTCGGCAGAATGCCGTTCGCAGATCTGTTCGAGCCGGCCATTCGCTACGCCAGACGCGGCTTCCACGTCGGCCACGTCAGCGCCGGCCTCTGGGCCCGAGCCGCCGACGTCTACGCCGAACACGCGGACTTCCAAGCGCACTTCCTGCCTGGGGGCCGCGCCCCGCGCGCTGGCGACCTCTTCGTCAATGCCGACTTGGCGGACACCTTGGAGCAGATCGCCCAGAGCGACGGCGAGGCGTTCTACCGCGGCGCCTTGGCGGAACGCATCGACGCCGCAGCGCGGGCTCAAGGGGGCGCGCTGCGGGCCAGCGACCTCGCGGCGCACGAGGCGGAGTGGACGGCGCCCATCTCGCAGCCCTACCGCAGCGTCGAACTAGCGGAGATTCCGCCCAACGGCCAGGGCATGGCGGCGCAGATCGCGTTGGCGATTCTCGAGCGCCTGGACGTCCACAGATTCGCCGCCGGCAGCGGCGATTGGACGCACCTGCAGGTCGAGGCGATGAAGATCGCCATTCGCGCCGCCTTCGACCACTTCGCGGATCCGCGCGCCATGCGCGTGGCGCCGGAAGCACTGCTTGCGCCCGGCGCGATCAAGCGCGCCGCGGCCAGCATCGGTTCCCACGCCAGCGCCTTGCCGCCGACGGCGCTGCCGGTTAGCGCCGACACCGTGTACCTCGCCACGGCGGACGAAGACGGCGCGATGGTGTCGATGATCCAGTCGAACTACATGGGATTCGGCTCCGGCGTCGTCGTGCCGGGCACCGGCATCGCCATGCAGAACCGCGGCGCCGGGTTCTCCCTCGCGCCCGACCACCCGAACCGCGTGGGCCCCGGCAAGCGCCCGTACCACACCATCATTCCCGGCTTCGTCACGCGCCGCGGCGCGCCGCTGATGGCGTTCGGCGTGATGGGCGGCCATATGCAGCACCAAGGCCATGTGCAGATGGTCACGCGCATCTTCGACCACGGCGAAAATCCCCAGGCCGCTTCGGACGCGCCGCGCTGGCACGTGACGCCGGACTTCCGCGTGCTGCTGGAGACCGGCTTCGACGATGCCGCGGCGCGCGATCTGGCGGCCCGAGGCCACGCCGTGGAGGTCGTGCCGGACAACGTGTTCGGCGGCGCGCAGCTCGTCCATCGGCTGCCGGACGGCGGCTACTGCGCCGCCTCCGACCACCGCAAGGAAGGCGCCGCGGTAGGGTTCTAGCGCCCTCTTTACCCTTTGTTCGAGAGCGCGTTGCCGTCGCTCAGTCGGCGGATTCCTCTGGCTGGTGCGCCAAGGAGGCCGAGTTCAGGCAGTAGCGCAGGCCGGTCGGCGCCGGGCCGTCCGGGAACACGTGGCCGAGATGCGCGTCGCAGCGCGCGCAGAGCACTTCGATGCGCACCATGAACAGCGAGCGGTCCTTCTTGGTGGTCACCGCCTGCTCCGCAACCGGAGCGGTGAAGCTGGGCCAGCCCGTGCCGGAATCGAACTTGGCGTCGGAGTGGAACAACGGCGTGCCGCAGCAGCGGCAGTTGTAGGCGCCGGGCGTTTTCGTTTGCCAGTACTCGCCGGTGAACGCGCGTTCCGTGCCAGCGCGCCGCGCGACCTTGTACTCCAGCGGCGTCAACTGCGCCCGCCACTCGGCGTCGCTCTTCACCACCTTCGAACCATCCTCCGCCGCTTCGGCAAGGGCTGCGGGTTCCTCAAGCTCCGACATGGCTGCTCCTCGATGTTGATCCTGGCACCGATTCTACGCTTCCGCTCAAGCGCTCGGCAGGTTCATTGTCCGCAAACGCCTGCCGACAACGTTCGGCATGAACCACGTGCGGCAGCAGATGCCGCAGCAGACGCACTTGCGCGGAACGCCACCGATCCTGGTCGGCGCGGCGCGCCGGCATCCAGAAGACATGCCGCCCCGGGGCAGTCGCCAGCTGCCCCGAAAGCTGCGCGCCGACGCCCCAGCGCGGCAGGAACGCGCAGTGCAGCGCGGACTCGGTCAACTCCTCGCTGCTCAGCAGATCCGCATCGGCGAGCATCGTGCCGGCCGGCATCGCCAGCAGCCGCGCCACGCGCTGGTCCGCGGCAAAGTGCCCGACGTACTCGCGCTCGAAGTCCGGCAGCGCTCTGCCGTGACAGTAGAACCAGCCGAAGCGATACCCGAGCACCCGCCCATGCGCGTCGACAACCAGCAACTGGCTGCCTTGCAGTTGGCAGACGTCGTCGATCAGCGCCATTGCCGGCGGCCATGCATCGGCGTCGAACGCCGCCTCGTGCAGCGCCGCGACGATGCGCTGGACGGGATCGCCAGGGGGGTTGAGGACCGAGGTTCGCAAGTGCAGTCTTCGGTTGCCCGTTGCGCCAAGCGCAACCGTTCCGGCACGATGCCGGGCCTGAAGCCATCACACGGACTCGTGGACGTCCTGCCTATTCACCGAGGCGCAGGGAGCTACCCTTTGCCGAACTAGCGGTTGTTGTATTCGGCAGGTGACCCGACCAGCGGGACGCCCGCGCAATGGCTTCGTGCATTAATGTACGAGAAAAGGGGCTTGGTCGCCAAGCCTCAATTCGCCTTTGAGCGTCTAGCGAGGACTGACATGGCCAGCATGGAGAGCACCGCTTCGCAACAGCAGAGCGCCACGGTGACGCCTTTCGCGCCGCGCCCGGGCACCGTCCGCAAATCCACCAAGCTGGCGGACGTCTGCTACGAAATCCGCGGCCCGGTGGCGCAGGAAGCGCAACGCCTCGAAGAGGAAGGCAGCCGCATCCTGAAGCTGCACATCGGCAATCCGGCGCCCTTCGGGTTCGACGCGCCGGACGAGATACTGCGCGACGTCATTCACAACCTCCCGGCGTCGCAGGGCTATTGCGACGCCAAGGGGCTGTTCGCGGCGCGCAAGGCGGTGATGCAGGACTGCCAGCGGCAAGGCATCGCCGGCGTGGACGTGGGCGACGTCTTCATCGGCAACGGCGTCAGCGAGCTGATCTGCATGAGCATGCAGGCGCTCTTGAACGACGGCGACGAAGTGCTGCTGCCAGCGCCGGACTATCCGTTGTGGACAGCCGCGGTGCGTCTGGCCGGCGGCGTGGCCGTCCACTACCGCTGCAACGAGAGCGACGGCTGGCAGCCGGACGTCGACGACATCCGCGCCAAGACGACCAGCCGCACGCGGGGCGTGGTGGTCATCAATCCCAACAACCCCACCGGCGCGGTCTACAGCCGCGAGACCCTCGCCGACATCACCGAGTGGGCGAGGCAGCGCAACCTGGTGCAGTTCGCCGACGAGATATACTCGCGCATCGTCTACGACGACGCCGTGCATCATCCGCTGGCGTCGCTTTGCGACGACGTGCTCACGATCACCTTCGACGGATTGTCGAAGGCGTATCGCGTGGCCGGCTTCCGCACCGGATGGATGGTCGTGAGCGGCCCCAAGGAGCGCGCCAGCGACTACATCGAGGGCCTGAACATCCTCGCCTCGATGCGCCTGTGCGCCAACGTGCCGGCGCAGCACGCCATCCAGACCGCGCTCGGCGGCTACCAGAGCATCGACGAATACCTCGCGCCGGGGGGCCGCCTCTACGAGCAGCGGCGCATCGCGCACTCCATGCTGAACCAGATCGAAGGCGTGAGCTGCGTCGAGCCGCGCGGCGCCCTGTACGCCTTCCCCAAGCTCGACCGCGAGCGCTTCAACATCGTCGACGACGAACGCTTCGTGCTCGATCTGCTGCGCAAGGAGCAGATCCTCGTCGTGCAGGGCAGCGCCTTCAACATCGACGCGCCCAATCACTTCCGCCTCGTCTTCCTGCCGGCCGCCGACGACCTGCGCCGGGCCATCGCCCGCATCGGCGAATTTCTCTCCACCTATCGCCAGTGACCGAGCGTCGGCGCATGGCATGTACGCTGCTGATCAGCGCCGACGACCGCACGGGCGCGTTGGAGAGCGCCGGCGCTTGCGCCGATCTGGGCTTCCGCGCGCGGCTCGCCCGAGCGCCCGCCGCCGAGGACGAAGTCGTCGCCGTGGACATCGACAGCCGCCACGTCGGCGCCAGACTGGCCGTGAAGCGAATCACCGAGGCCCATGCGGCGCCGGCGCGGCATCGCTGCCACAAGATGGATTCCGGCCTGCGCGGCAACTGGCACCACGAGTGCGCCGCGCTGCTCGCCGCCGGCTGGCGCATCGGCGTCGTCGCCAGCTATCCCGACGCCGGACGCTGCTGCCGCGACGGCACGGTCTTCATCCACGGCGTGCCGGTCGCCGACAGCCCCTTCGGCAGCGACCCGCGCAACCCCCTCATATCGAGCCGCCCCCGGGACTATCTGGAAGCGGCCGGCTGCGGAGACGCTCTGGCGGCGCAAGACGCCGTGGTGCTGGACGCGGAAGACAACGCGCAGTTGCAGTCCGCTGCGCGACGGTGCCGGGACGAGGGGCGTCTTCTGGTCGGCGCGACCGGCGCCATCGCCGCCTACGCCGCACTGCTGCGCGAGGGCAGTGTGGGCGCCGCGCCAACCCCCAAGCTGCCACGACCAGCGCTTGTGGTCTGCGGCAGCCTGCACCCGCTGAGCCGCGCGCAGATCGCCACAGCGAGCTGCCTGAAAGTGTCCCCGGGAGACGTGGATGCGGCCGCACGGGCATTGAGCGCAGGAGAAGACACCGTGCTTGCCTCGCCTGAAACGAGCCAGGCAATCGACGACGCCAGCGCAGCGCACATGGCGAGCAGACTGGCTGATGCAACATGGGAACTGATGCGCCGGTGCCGCCCCCGCGTCCTCGTCGTCTTCGGCGGCGACACGGCGGAGCGCGTCCTCGGCGACCGCGAACTGGACGTCCTCGGCAGCGTCGGCACCGGCATCCCGCTGTGCCGCACCGACGACGGCCTGCACGTCGTCACCAAGGGCGGCGGCATCGGCGAAGAAGACTCCCTCGCGCGCTTGCTGGCGCGAACTTGAAGCCAAGCGCACTCTACGCCTTCGCCCGCATGGTCGAGGACCTGCTGCGCAGCCTCTTCGGCGCCGAACTGACGCCGGCGACCGCACGCTCGAGAAGCTCCCCGCCGAGTACGTCGGCGACGCCCTCCAGCAACGGCGCGGCGACACGGCCTGGCGAAGGGATGGCTTGAGTTGACAGCCGACAGCCTGCCGCTAAGATAGCGCCGCGTTCGGGTGTTTAGCTCAGTTGGGAGAGCGACGGCCTTACAAGCCGTAGGTCGCAGGTTCAAGCCCTGCAACACCCACCACGGAGCGGTAGTTCAGCTGGTTAGAATACCGGCCTGTCACGCCGGGGGTCGCGGGTTCGAGTCCCGTCCGCTCCGCCAACGCCCCCCGCGATCTTCTGCCCATCCGTTGCGTCGATGCGCCGTCTGTGGCCTTATGGCGCTTGACCAGCGGTTCCGAGGGCTTGGCCATGCGAATCCCCTGGCTGCGAGCGTCGGCTGTGGGCGCCCTTTGGTGCTCTTTGGGCGCGCAGGGCGCAGACGCCGTTCACGTGCCGGAAGCCTTGGACGGGTGGCGCGATTGGGTGCTGCACGGCCACGAATACCGCAACTGCCCGTTTCTCCACGACAGCGCCGCCGTGGATCCAGCCGACTTCGCCTGCGCCTGGCCAGGGCGCCTCGCCATCGAGGTCGATGCCGAAGGGGGCAGGTTCGATCTGCGCTGGACGATCCACGGCGGCGAGCAGTGGGTGGCGCTGCCGGGAAGCGCCGAGCACTGGCCCCGGGATGTCACGGTCGATGGACGGCCCGCGTCGCTGGTTCTGCGAGACGAACGGCCAGCCACGCGCCTACCTGTGGGCGAGCACAGCATCGGCGGTCGCTTTGCTTGGCAGGAGCGTCCGCCGAAGCTCGCCATTCCCGCCGAAGTGGGCTTGGTCGCCTTGACCGTGGACGGCATTCCCGTCGCGCTGCCGAGGCGCGACGACGGCTTGTGGCTGGGCGCCGGGAGTGCCGAGGCGCGGACGGAAGATGCGCTGGCGGTGAAGGTCTTTCGGCTGGTGGTGGACGACGTGCCGACGTGGCTCGACACCGACATCGACATCGATGTTTCCGGCAGCGTGCGCGAAGAGCTGCTGCGCCCCGTCCTGCCGCCTGGCTTCGTGCCGATGACGCTGTGGAGCGATCTGCCAGCGCGATTGGAGGGCGGTGCGCTGCGGCTGCAAGTCCGGCCAGGCTCCTGGATGGTCTCGATTCGCGCCCGCGCGTCCGACGTGCTTGCCCGCGCGGCCATGCCGGAACCGGAAAGCAACATGCCGGCGACGGAGGTTTGGGGCTACGAGTCGCGTTCGCAACTGCGCATTGCGGCGCCGGAGGCCCCGCGCCCGGTGGATCCCTTGCTGGTCGGTGCGCCATGGTCGGACAAGCCGACCTTTCGGCTGGCGCCTGGCGACGCCTTGGCCATCGTGGAACGCAGCCGCGGCGCCGTGGCGACCGAAAACGAGCTCGCCTTGGCGCGCGACCTGTGGCTGGACTTCGATCGACGCGGCTTCACGTTCCTCGACCGCATCGACGGCACGATGCGCACCGGCTGGCGCCTGGAGACGGCGCGGCCCTACGTTCTGCTCGCCGCCAAGGAAGGCGGGCACGCGATGCCCATTACTACGCGCGGCGACGGCTCGGCCACGGGCGGGGACGCGCAGGGCGTGCAGGCCCTCGAGGGCGAGAGCGCGGACGGCGGCGGCATCGAGGTTCGGCGGCGCGACGTGGACGTGGAGGCGCTTGGGCGCGTTGCTGGCAGCGGCGAGATGCCGGTGTCCGGCTGGCGCGCCAACATGGCCGTGGCCACGACGCTGCATCTGCCCCCTGGCAACAAGCTGCTGGCGGCGTTCGGCGTGGACGAAGCGCCGAGCAGCTGGATGGGGCGCTGGCGTCTGCTGGACTTCTTCGTGCTGCTGGTGGCGGCGACGGCGACGGCGCGGCTGTTCGGAAGAACGGCGGGCGTGGTGGCCCTAGTGGCGCTGGCGCTCGGTCTCCATGAATCCGGCGCGCCGGTGTGGACTTGGCTCAACCTGCTCGCTGCCACGGCGCTGGCGCGGGTCGCGCCGGAGGGCTGGCTGCGGCGCTTGACGCGACGCTACCGGCTGGCGTCCTTCGCGCTGTTGCTGCTCTTCCTGGTGCCGTTTCTGGTGGCGCAGATACGCATGGCGGCGTATCCCCAGCTGGAGCCGTCCTCCCATCGCCGCGCCGAGACGTTCGGCCTGTTCGAGATGCTCGCGGGCACCGCGCCGCGCCCGGTGACGGGTTCCTACGTCAGAAAAGGCGACTTCCCCATGCCTTCCGAACCGAGCGGGGCGGAAGGGCCGTCTGGGGAAGCGACCGCCGCGTCGGCCCAGATCGAGCAGGAAACGATGGTCGTCTCCGGATGGGACATCCGCGACATCCGCTTCGACACGGATGCGCTGACGCAGACCGGGCCGGGCCGGCCGGCATGGGAGTGGGCGCCGCACGCGTTGTCCTGGAGCGGGCCGGTGGACGCAGCACAGACGATGCGCTTGGTCGTCGCGCCGCCTTGGCTGACGAGTGCGCTACGGGTGCTTGCGGCGGCTGCGCTGGGCCTGCTCGCGGCGTTCTTCGCATTCGATCTGCTCGGACGCGCTTGGCGCTGGCCGTTTGCTTGGCCGGCGTCGAAGCGCGGCGCCACGGCTGCCGCCGCTGCCGTGGCGGTCGGTTTGGCCGCGTCCGGCCCGCCGGCCCAAGCGGAGACGCCGCCTGCCGAGCTGCTCGACGAGCTCGAGGAACGCCTGCTGGCACCGCCGTCCTGCGTTCCCGAGTGCGCGGAGATCGTCCACGCGAACGTCGAAGTGGGCGCCGACGACATCGTGATCGCGTTGCGAATTCACGCTTTCGAGGCCGTCGCCGTGCCGCTTCCCGGTGCCGCCAACGGCTGGCTGCCGTCCGACGTGACCATCCGAGGCGCTCCGCTTGCCACCGTGCGCCGCGACGACACGCTCTGGGCGCGCCTCGACCGCGGCCGTCACATCGTGACTATGCGCGGCCCGCTGCCCGGCGACGAGACCGTGGAGATCCCGTTCCCGGCGCGTCCGCGCACCATCGCGGCGACATCCGAACACTGGCTCGTGACGGGCATCGGCGATGGCGCTCTTTCCACCGGGTCGCTGTCCTTGACGCGGCTTCGGGAAGACCAGGACGGCGAGGCGGCGGGCGCGGCGTGGGAGGCGAGCCGATTCCCGCCCTTCGTGCGGATCGAACGGTGGATCGCGCTGGGGCCCATCGATTGGCGCATGCGCACCAGCGTCTACAGGAAGGCGCCGCAAACGGGCGCGGTGGAACTCCAGGTGCCGCTGCTCGACGGGGAAGCCTTGCTCGCCGGCGAGCATGTGGTCGCCGATGGACACATCACCGTCGCCATGCAGCAGACGCAGCAGGTCTTCGAGTGGTATTCCACGCTGCCGATACGGTCGTCGATGGCGCTGCGCGCCTTGGCCGACAGACCTTGGCGGGAGTTCTGGCAACTGGACGTGAGCAGTGCCTGGCGCGTGACCTTCGCCGGCGTGCCGCCGAGCCAGATGGCAGCGGACGCTCCGGACGGCCACGTCGCCTTCCATCCACGCCCGGGCGAAACGCTGACGTTGGCGATCGCCAAGCCGCAGGCGGTGGACGGGCCGACCCTTGCCATCGACGCGGTGGAGCTCGCCACCACCGCCGGCGAACGCTGGCGCAACTCGCGGCTCGACTTCTCCTACCGCAGCACGCGCAGCGCCAGCCACGTCGTGCGGCTACCGGGGGATGCGAGCCTCGCCACGGTGTCGATCGACGACGCGACCGTGCCCCTGCCAATGGCCGACGGCGAACTCGACCTGCCCATCGACCCGGGCGAGCACACCGTATCGATTGCGTGGCAAGCGCCGCACACGTCCGGTCTGCGCATGGCGACGCCAGTGGTCGAACTCGGCGCGCCGGCCAGCAATCTAACCACGCGCCTGGAACTGCCGGCGCGGTGGCTGCTGTTCGCCACCGGACCGACCTTGGGCCCGGCCGTGCTGTACTGGTCCGAGCTGATCGCCCTGATCGTCGCCAGCATCCTGCTGGGGCGCTTCCGCGCCACGCCGCTGCGCTGGCAGCACTGGCTGCTGCTCGGCCTCGGCTTCAGCACGTCCTCCTGGCTCGCGTTCGCGCTGGTCGCCGCCTGGCTGCTGGCGCACGGCACGCGCGCGACTTGGAGCGCGGGCTTGAGCCGCTTGCTCTACAACGCCTCCCAGATCGGCGTCGGGCTGCTGACGCTGGTCGCCTTCGGGGCCATTCTCGCCGGCATCCAGAGCGGCCTGCTCGGCAGCCCGGACATGAGCGTGACCGGCTTCGAGTCGTCCGCAAGGCAGCTCAGCTGGTTCGCGGACAAGACCGACGGCGCGATGCCCCAGGCGGCGGTCTGGTCGCTGCCGATGTGGGCCTACAAGGCGCTGATTCTGGCCTGGGCGCTGTGGCTCAGCTTCGCGCTGATGCGCTGGCTGCCCTGGGTGTGGCGGAGCTTCGCCGACGGCGGGCTGTGGCGGGCGAAGGCCGCCGCGGAAGACGGCGGCACGAAGAAGGCCGCCGCTGCGGAAGACGGCGGCGAGACGAAGGACGCCGCGCCGGCGTGACGGTTCCCGTCGGGCGCGCGCTCTCGCCCGCCTACAGCACGAAGTGGACGCAGATCCAGCCGGTGACGCCCATGGTCAGCGTGTACGGCATCGCCATCATCACCATGCGCCCGTAGGAGAGCCGAATCAGCGGCGCCAGCGAGGAGGTGAGCAGAAACAGGAACGCGGCCTGGCCGTTGGGCGTCGCCACGCTGGGAATGTTGGTGCCGGTGTTGATGGCCACCGCCAGCAGTTCAAGCTGCTCGCGGCCGATGACGCCGGCTTTGAATGCATCATGCACCTGCCCGATGTAGACGGTCGCCACGAAGACGTTGTCGCTGATCATCGAAAGAACGCCGTTGGCGATGTAGAAGACGCCAGGCTGCTGTTGCACCGGCAACGTGAGCACGTAGTCGATCACCGGCTGGAACAGCGCCTGGTCGGCGATCACGGCGACGATGCCGAAGAACACGCACAAGAGCGCGGTAAAGGGCAGCGCTTCCTCGAAGGCCGGGCCGACGTGGTGTTCCTGGATGATGCCGTTGAAGGCGGTCTGCAGGACGATGATGGAGAGGCCGATCAAGCCGATCTCCGCAACATGGAAGCCAAGCGCCAGAATGAGCACCAGCGCCACCGCCGCCTGCACCACCAGCTTGGCCTTGTCGCTGCGGTCCATCCCGGAAGTCTGCTTGCGGTCGTAGTCCGCCAGCACTTCCATGACGGCCGGCGGCAGCAGCGGCCCGTAGCCGGCGATCTTCAGCTTCTCGAGCAGCACGCAGGTCGCCAGCCCGACGACGAGCACCGGCAAGGTCACCGGCGCCATGCGCAGGAAGAACTCCACGAACACCCAGTCCATGCGCTCGGCGATCAGCACGTTCTGCGGCTCGCCGACGATGGTGGTGACGCCGCCCAGCGCCGTGCCCACCGCAGCGTGCATCACCAGGCTGCGCAGGAAGGCGCGGAACCGCTGCATGTCGTCGCCGGCAAGCTGCGGAACGGCGTCCTCCTGGCCGGCTTCGACTATCGCATCGAGCCGCTCGATGGATTCCTCGAGCACGAAGCGGCGATAGACCTCGTAGAAGCCGACGGCGACGCTGATGACGACGGCGGTGACCGTGAGCGCGTCGAGGAACGCGGAAAGGAACGCCGCGACGGCGCAGAACATGAACGACAGCAGAACCTTGTTGCGGACGTGGATCAGCAGCTTGGTGAAGGTGAAGAGCAGCAGATCCTTCATGAAGTAGATGCCCGCCACCATGAACACCAGCAGCAGGATCACCGAGAGGTTGTTCTGCACCTCCTCGAAGACGTGGCCGGGGCTGGTCATGCCGATGAGCAGCGCTTCGATGGCGAGCAGGCCACCCGGCTGCAGCGGGTAGCAGCGCAGCGCCATCGCCAGCGTGAAGATGAACTGCAGCACCAGCACCCAGCCGGCGATGAAGCCGCCCGCCGCGTAGTAGAGAAACGGATTGACGGCCAGAAAGGCGACGATCGTGAGCTTGTACCAAGGCGGCGCGGCGCCGAGGAAGTTGCCCCAGAAGAAACTGCCCCAGCCTTGGGCGCCTTGCGCTACCGCCATCGGGACTCCTTAAGCCTCGTGTTATGCCTCGTGAACTTGGAACTCGCGGCGGGCTTGCCGGCAGGGCGGCAAATCCGACACACTCGGCGCGGGTTCGACTCGCGATTGTAGCAATACGCGTGTAGTTGCACGCGCAACACGCCAAGGAACGCCGTTGTTCTCCACAAGCCCCTCGCGCTTCGTGTCGGAAGTCTCGCCGCCCAAGGGCGTCGATCTCGCCGATGCCTTCTACTTCGTCTGCCTGGGCGAGGAGATGCTCTCCATCAGCGAACACGGCGTGCCACGGCCAGTCACCGCCGACGAGTTCCGCTGGGTGGGGCTGGAGGTGGAGTACAAGCACTACCTCGGGCGCTGGGACAACCGCGCCTGCTACGCGCTCTCGGCACAGGGTGCGCCGCCAGAAGGATTCGCCGCCACTGGCCTGCGGGCGTGGCTTGGGCGCGTGGAGCCGGATTTCTTCTACCTCGCCGGACGCGCCAAGCAGATCGTCGAGTGGCACCGGCACCACCGCTTCTGCGGGCGCTGCGGCGCGGCCACCGAGGATCACGCCACCGACCGCGCCAAGCGCTGCCCGGACTGCGGCCTGACGATCTACCCGCGCCTGTCGCCGAGCATCATCGTGCTGGTGCGCAAAGGCGAAGAGATGCTGCTGGCGCGCAATGTGGCGTGGCCGACGACGATGTTCTCCACGCTTGCGGGATTCGTGGAGCCCGGCGAATCCATCGAACAGACGGTACACCGCGAAGTCGCCGAGGAAGTGGGCCTCGAAGTCGCCAATCTGCGCTATCTCGGCAGCCAGTCGTGGCCCTTTCCGAACTCCCTGATGCTCGGCTTCCATGCCGACTACGCCGGCGGCGAGCTCGTCTTCCACGACGGCGAGATCGCGGAAGCGCGCTGGTTCCACTACCGCGAGCTGCCCAACGTGCCAGGCGGCACGGCGATTTCGCGCTGGCTCATCAACGCCTTCATCGAGGAAATGGCCAGCGCCGCGGCAGCCAAGGGCGGGCCGCCAAGCGAGCGCGACGGCGCGCGCGCCCCTTGATCCGCTCGCCGCCCGTCTTCGTCGTCGATCGGCCGGGCGTTGCCATGCGCGGCAGCGAGAAGGCTGGATGAGCGTGGCTGGTCTCGACACGTCGACGGTGCCGCGGAGCGGTGCCGCGATGGCCATTCCCGTCGTCCCCATCGCCACCCCTGGCCGGAAGTTCGCGGACCCCCACCGCACCGCCGAGGGCAAGCGCCGCGCCACCGTTTCCCTCGGCAAGCTGCGCACGCTGTGGTTCAACACCGGCACGCTGTGCAACCTCGCCTGTTCCCACTGCTACATCGAGTCGAGTCCGCGCAACGACCGTCTCGCGTACATCGACCGCGCCGAAGCGCGCGCCTATCTGGAGGAAATCGCCGCACTCGGCCTCGGCACCGAGGAAATCGGCTTCACCGGCGGCGAGCCGTTCATGAACCCGCACCTGGCCGGCATGCTGGAGGACAGCCTGCGCGCCGGCCATCGCGCGCTGGTGCTCACCAACGCCATGCGGCCGATGATGAAGTGCGCCGAATCGTTGCTGGCACTGCGGCGGCGCTACGGCGAACGGCTGGTGCTGCGGGTCTCGGTGGACCACCACCGGCGCGAGCTGCACGAAGAAGAGCGCGGCGCGCGGTCTTGGGAGCCGACTCTGGCCGGCCTGCGCTGGCTGGCCGAGAACGGCTTCCGGGTGCGCGTCGCCGGGCGGCTGCGCTGGGGCGACGACGAAACTGCCCTGCGCGAGGGATTCCGCCGGTTGTTCCGGGCCCAGGGCATCGACTTGGATGCCGACTCGGCCGAGCAGCTGGTGCTGTTCCCGGAAATGGACCTGCTCGCCGAGACGCCGGAGATCACCACCGAATGCTGGAGCCTGCTCGGCGTGAATCCGGCGACCGTCATGTGCGCCTCGTCGCGCATGGTGGTCAAGCGCAAGGGCGCGAGCGGGCCGGAGGTGGTGAGCTGCACGCTGCTTCCCCACGAGGCCGAGTTCACACTTGGCCGCACGCTCGCCGCGAGCCTGGGCAGCGTGGCTCTCAACCATCCGCACTGCTCGCGGTTCTGCGTGCTCGGCGGCGGCAAGTGCTCGGGCTGACGCGGCCTCGCCGAGCGCGGCGTCAGCTCGGCGTCGTGGCGCCGGCTTCCGTTGTCGCCTCGGCGGCCGCGACCAGCTCGGCAAGCTGCGTTTCGAGGACGCCGATCAACGCGAGCACATGCCGCGGCTGCACGGTGCGCGGCATCGTGTATTCGCCGCGCGGCGGCACGGTGCTTGGCGCTTGGCGCCGTTCGGCCATGTGCCGCAGCTCGCCGACCACCATCGTGGCGAAGTCGTAGACGTCGCTGGGCGTCACTTCTTCGGCCGCGTATTCCCCCTCGGAGCGCAAGTCGATGACTTGAATGTCCGCTCCCGCGCCGAAGTCGCGCACCACGCCAAGGCTCGCCACCAAGCGCCGATACACGTCCAGCGGCTGCACCGCGCCCGATGGCGCGGGAACGGCGGGATAGCCGCCGCCCAAGTCGCCGGCGTAGTTGATCGCCGCCTGCAGTTGCGCGTAGACGTTCCTCATCGAGTACTTGCGCTCCATCATGCGATTGAGCTGGCGCTTGATCTTGAGGACTTCCTCAAGCACGTCGCTCGGGCGCTTCGCGGGATCGAACTCCGGCGGGTCGCGCAGCGAGACGTTGACGTTCAGCAGCCCAAGCAGCGCCTCGATGCGCTCTTGGGAGTCCATCACCAGCCGCAACACGTCCCGGGGCCGGGTCTCCCTTCCCTCGGGGGCTGGCCGCGGCGTGGACCGCCGCCAATCGACATCCAGCTCGTCCAGCGACAGCGCATTGCCTTCGGCGACTTCCTCGGCGAGCTGATGCGTCTTGCGGAACAGCACCTGCGCCTGGGTGAAGACGTGGCGGGGCGAGGCGGCGGCCACCCGCAGCGACGCCGAAGACGCCTGCAACGGCGGCTGCTCGAGAACGAAGCGCAGCGCCACCAGCTCGAAGTGCAGCTGGCGAGCGGCTTGGAAGACATGGCCCGGCAGCACCTCTTCATCGGTGCCGCCGGCGCCCTCCCGGGCAGCGGCTGGCGCCTCGGCACCGAGCATCGACCACGCCGCCGCCAAGACAACGCCTCCCACGATGCGCTTGGCCCACCGGACGCGCTTGGAGATTGCCGGTTCTTCCACTTTCTTGTTCTTCCTGTTCTTCCTCAACGTGCTGCACCAACTGCGCTCTGCGCCAGGGCGCGGAGCCGTTCAAACGCAATTTACACCATGCCGGCGTGAATGAAGCCGCAATCTTCCCGCCAGACTCTTTGCCAGGCCATCTCGTCCGTGCGCCCGAAGTCGGCGAAATCCGCCAATGCGCGGCAGAGTTGACCATCGGGCGGGTTCGCTGCCTCTGCCTTCTTGTATAAATGGCAATAAAATCAGTTATCTGAGTGATGGCACGATTCGTGCTGACCCATAGGCGAAGCCACGGCCCGCGCAAGAAATGAAGCTGATCCAGACCTTCGTCGAGCATCGCCTGGCCGCCAATCTCGGCATGGTGCTGATGGTGCTCGCCGGCGTGTGGGCGATCTCCAAGCTCACGGTGCAGCTCAACGTCAACCAGCCGCGCCCCTACGTCAACACGCAGATCACGTGGCGCGGCGCGAGCGCGGAAGACGTCGAGAAGCTCGTGACCACGCCCTTGGAACAGCAGTTGAAGACGATTGCGGACGTGAAGTCGGTGTGGAGCGTCACCCGCGATGCGTCTTCCTTCGTGCAGATCGAGATCGAGCCGCATGCCGATGTGCGCGACGCGGTCGATCGCATCAAGCAGGGCGTCGCGCAGATCCGCAGCCTGCCGCCGGAAATCGAGCCGCCTTCGGTCTATGCCGTGCGGCAGCGCGATCTGGTCGCCGCAGTGCTGGTGACCGGCAGCGGCAGCCTGGAGGAGCTCATTCCGCTCGCCCGGCAGATGGAGAACGAACTGCTGGCGCGGGGTCTCGACGCGGTGGAGTTCGTCGGCCTGCCGGCCCAGGAGATCGCCATCCTGGTGGACAGCCGCACGCTGTTCGAGCTGGGCCTGACCTTCGCCGAGCTCGGCGCGCAGCTGGCCGCGCTCTCCACGGACTCCCCGGGCGGAACCATCGGCGCGGGAGATCTGTCGCGCCAGCTGCGCAGCCTCGATCAGCGGCGGGGCGCTGCGGAGTTCGAGGAACTGCCGGTCACGACGGCCTCCGGCGCTCTGGTGCGCCTCGGCGACATCGCCCGGGTGGAACGTCGGCCGCTGGTCGATCAGCCGGTGATGGCGGTCGGCGGCAAGCCGGCGATCGCGCTTTTCGTGCGGCGCGACAGGGAATCGGACTCGCTTGAAGCCGCGAGCAACCTCAACGCCTACCTGGACGCCAAGCATCCGACGCTGCCGCAGGGCGTTTCCCTCAACCTGTTCCTCGAAGCGTGGGCATTCATCCGCGACGAACTGCGGCTCATCGTCGGCAACGGCATCGGCGGCCTGGCGTTCGTGATCGTCGCCCTCGTGGTCTTTCTGCGCGCCATGCCGGCGTTCTGGGTGACGATGGGCATTCCCGCCACCTTCTTGGCGTCTCTGCTCGGCTTCTTCTACCTCGGCGGCACGATCAACGCGGTGAGCCTGATCGGCTTCATCATGGCGCTCGGCATCGTCGTCGACGACGCCATCGTGGTCGGCGAGGAAGCGCTCACCCAGTTCGACGCCGGCAAGTCGCCGGCCGAGGCGGCGGCCACCGGCGCCAAGCGCATGTTCGCGCCGGTCGTGGCGTCTTCGCTCACCACGCTGTGCGCCTTCACGCCCCTCATCGCCACCGACGAAGCGCCGCTCAAGGAAATCGCGCTGATCATGCTGGTGGTCATCAGCGCCTCGCTGGTCGAGTGCTTCCTGATTCTGCCCGGCCACCTGCGCCACGCCTTCGAACGGGCGCGGAAGAAGGCGCCGAGCAAGCTGCGGCAGCGCTTCGACGCCGGCTTCGCGCGCTTCCGCGAAGAACGCTTTCGGCCCTTCGTCCGCCTCGCCATCGCCAACCGGGGCATCACGATGGGCGCCGCGCTGGGAATGTTCGTCGTGATGCTGCTGGTGTGGCTGACCGGCTGGATCAAGACGGAGATGAATCTGAACCTCGACTTCGAGGAGATTCGCGCCGACGTGCGCTTCGTCTCCGGAGCGAGCCAGGCCGACAAGCTCGGCTTCGTCGCGCACCTCGAAGCGTCCCTCGCCAGCACGGACGCCGATCAGGGCGGCGGCAACCTGGTGAACCATGTCGTGCAGATGAACGTCGCCAGCATCAACAACGAGTTCAAGCGCGGGCCGCAGTTCGCCTCCATGCGCGTGGAGATGGTGTCGCCGGAGCAGCGCCAGCTTTCCGCCGACGAGTTCGCGGTGCAGTGGCGGAAGGCGGTGCGGCGCTCGCCGATCGTCGACGCGCTGGCCATCGCCAGGGAGCGCAGCTGGTCGTCGGACTTCTCGATTCTGCTGAAGGGAGACGACGCCGCCACGCTCAAGCGCGCAGCCGACGACGCGATGGCGGAACTCGTGACGCTGAACGGCGTCTCGAACCTGCGCGACAACCTGCCCTGGGGGCGCGACCAGTGGCTGCTGAGCCTCACCACCGCCGGCCGCTCGCTTGGCCTCTCCACCGGCGAACTCGGGCGGCAGCTGCGCGCCGCCTACGACGGGCGGCGCATCCAGATCTTCCAGGATCAAGAGAACGAACTGGAAGTGCGGCTGATGCTGCCCGAGGAGGAACGCACCGACCTGTCGCGCATCGGGCGCTTTCCGGTGAAGACGCCAGGCGGCGACATGCTGCCGCTCGCCACGGTCGCCGACATCGAGGCGCGGCGCGGCATCGACGCCATCCGCCACCACAACGCCCAGCGCACGCTGACCATCCGCGGCGACGTGGACTTCGCCGTCATCAGCAGCGGCGAGGTGGTGGCGTACTTCGACGAGAACATCAAAGAGCGGCTGGCGGAGGAGTACGGCATCGACACGGGCCTCGACGAGCTGAGCTTGGCGGAGGCCGAGACTGCGAGCGCCTTCGCCATCCAGTTCCCCATCGCCCTGGCGCTCATCTACGTGGTGCTGGCGTGGGTCTTCGCCTCCTGGAGTTGGCCGCTTGCGGTGATGGCGGCGATTCCGCTCGGGCTCACGGGCGCCCTCATGGGGCACGTGCTGCTCGGCCTGCACATCAACCCGATGTCCCTGCTGGGGCTCTTCGCGCTCACCGGCGTCATCGTCAACGACTCGATCATCCTGGTGAGCACCTACAAGCGCCTGCTGGCCGAGGGCGCGCCGCCGGCGCAAGCCATCGAGGACGCCGTGTGCATGCGCCTGCGCCCGGTGATGCTCACGTCGCTGACGACGCTGGCCGGCTTGTTCCCGCTCATGCTGGAACAAGCGCCCATCGGCGCCATGTTCAAGCCGCTGGCGGCGGCCATCTGCTTCGGGCTGCTGTACGGCACGCTGCTGGTGCTGCTGGTCATTCCGGTGCTGCTGTCGCTGGTGATGGGCGGCGGCGAGCGCGTGCGCGGATGGCGCCGCCGCATGGCTTCCGGGCTGCGCCACGCCGCGAACCGCGCCCCCGGCGTCAGGGCGGCCGTGAAGTTGACGCAAGAGACGACGTGAAAGCGCACCGCGCGTGGCGCGTTGGAGGTAGACGACATGCACAAGCACTCGCGCACGAAAGACGATTCCGGCCGGCGCGTGGCGTGGCTGCGCCGCGTGGCACCCCGAACCTGGGTGCTCGTCGCGGTCGTCGGGGCGACGGCGCTGGTGAGCACCGGCCTCGTCGCCTTCGCCCCGGCGCCGGATCGCACGCCGGCGGCGGAACACGCCGTGCCGGTGACCGGCGAGTGGGTCTCGCCCGGCGTCCATTCGCCGGAACTGAATCTCTTTGGCCGCGTGGAAACGCCGCGCAGCGCCACGCTGACGGCCCTGGTGTCGGCGCCGGTGGAGGCCCTCGATGTGCGCGAGGGCGAGCGCGTCGCCGCCGGCGCCGTGCTGGTGCGGCTCGACGACACGGACGCCCGCTTGCTGCTGCGGCGTCGGCAAGCGCAACTGGCCCAGGCCCAGGCGGACCTCCAAGCGCTCAAGCGCACCGGCGCCGAGGAGCGCGAGGTGCTTGCCCACCAGGAGCAGCTGCAGGGGCTGGCCGCGGCGAAAGTCGAGCGCTACGGGCAACTGCGCGAGCAAGGGTCCATTGCCCAGGAGACGCTGAACGCCGTGCTGCAGGAGAACCATGCCCAGGCCATCGCGCTGTCGCGGCAGCGCAATCTCGTCGACAGCTTCGCGCATCGGCTGGCGCGGGCGACGGCGCAGGTGGAGACGGCCGCGGCGGCCATGGACGAAGCCCAGGTTGGCCGGCAGCGCACAAGCGTTCGCGCGCCCTTCGCCGGCCGTGTCACGCGCATCGCCGTGGCGCCGGGGGAGCTGGTCTCGCCCGGGCGCGCGGTGGCGGAGATCTACGACGACGGCGCATTGGAAATCCGCGTGCAGATACCGCACGCCCACCTCGGCGTTCTCGAACGGGCGCTGGACGCCGGCGAGAAGCCGGCGGCGCTCGTCGACTTCGGGGACTACCAGACCCGGGGCTGGCTCGACCGCCTGGTAGGCGCCGTGGCGAAAGGGCAGAGCGGCGTCGACGGCCTGGTGCGGCTCGAGGCGGATGCGCGGTCGCCCGACCTGGGCCGCGCCGTTGGCCTGCGCATCGTGCTGCCGCCCGTCGCCGGCACGGTGGCGGTACCCGTGCCGGCGGTCTACGGGCAGCGCCGCCTGTTCGTCGTCGAGGACGGCCTGCTGCGCGGCATCGACGTGCGGCGCGTCGGCGAGACGACCGCCGCGGACGGCGCGCTCAAGCTGCTTCTGCGCGCCGACGCCCTTGCCCAGGGCGCCACCGTGCTCACGTCGCAGCTCTCCAACGCCGTGACCGGACTTCGCGTGCGCGTGGCGGGGGACGCAGCCGGCCACGACGAAGCGGCGGATTCGCCTAGCGCGGGCGTGGGCTGAGGCGCTCGGGAACGCAAGTGGCCGAGCAAGATCGGCAGAGTGCGCCAACGGGCGTCGCGGCAAAGCGCTAGCCAAGCAGAGCAGCGGCGCTTCTGCCATGATTCGCGGCATGCTCACCATGTCTGCCTACCGGCACATCGACGTGTCGCCGCTGACGCCGACCATCGGCGCGGTGGTGGAGGGCGTCGATCTGGCGCGGCCCATGGACGACGCGGTGTTCGAGGAAGTGCATCGGGCGTGGATGGAGCATCTGGTGCTGTTCATGCGCGAGCAGGACATGACGCCGGAGCAGCACCTGGCGTTCGGGCGGCGCTTCGGCGAGCTGCACGTCCATCCGGCCGCCCCCTACGCGCACGGCAATCCAGAGTTGATGGTGATCCACACGGACGCCGACTCCAAGCGCAACAACGGCAGCGGCTGGCACTCGGACGTCTCGGCGGACGAAGAACCACCGCTCGGCAGCATCCTGCATCTGCACACCGTGCCGGCGGCCGGCGGCGACACGCTGTTCGCCAGCATGTACGCGGCCTACGAGGCGCTCAGCCCGCCGCTGCGCGACCTGCTCGAGGGCTTGACGGCGCGCCACGAATCCGACTACGCGGGGCAGTACGGCGACCACCCGCCGCAGCGGGAGTTCCCCCGGGCCTCGCATCCCGTGGTGCGCACGCATCCGGTGACCGGGCGCAAGGCGCTGTTCGTGAACGCCGGCTTCACGCGCGCCATCGACGGGCTGAGCCGGCGCGAGAGCCGGGCGCTCCTGGACTTCCTGTTCGAGCACGTCAAGAACCCCGCCTTCGCCTGCCGCTTCGAGTGGCAGCCGTTGTCGCTGGCCATGTGGGACAACCGCTGCGTGCAGCATGTGGCGGTGTGGGACTACCACCCCGAGACCCGCAGCGGGCTGCGCGTGACGATCAAGGGCGATCGGCCCTGCAACACCTTGGAGAAGACGTAGACGATGAAAGCGATGCACACCTTCGCCGCGCTGGGAGCGCTGCTGCTGGCCGCCGTCTGTGCGGCGGGGCCCGCCGAGCCGGCACCGGAAAAGAGCGGCGCGGCCAAGGCCGTGGCCAGCGTCGAGGGCATCACCGAGTACCGCCTGGACAACGGCTTGCGCTTCCTGCTCTTTCCCGACCAGAGCAAGCAGCAGATCACCGTCAACATCACCTATCTGGTGGGGTCTCGGCACGAAGGCTACGGCGAGACCGGCATGGCGCATCTGCTGGAGCATCTGGTGTTCAAGGGCTCCACCGACCACCCGCGCATCGACGACGAACTCTCCGAACGCGGCGCCTTCGCCAACGGCACGACCTGGTTCGACCGCACCAACTACTACGAGACCTTCCCGGCCAGCGAGGACAACCTGGACTGGGCCTTGGACCTGGAATCGGATCGGATGGTGAACTCGTTCATCGCCGCCGAGGATCTGGAATCCGAGATGACAGTGGTGCGCAACGAATGGGAGGCCGGCGAGAACAACCCGCAGTCGGTGCTGGTCGAGCGGGTGATGTCCACCGCCTACCTGTGGCACAACTACGGCAATTCCACCATCGGCGCCCGGGCGGACATCGAGAACGTGCCGCTCGAACGGCTGCGCGCCTTCTACCGCAAGTACTACCAGCCGGACAACGCGGTGCTGGTGGTGTCCGGGCGCTTCGACCCCGAGCGCGCGGTGGACATGGTGGCGGAACACTTCGGCGCCATCCCGCGCCCGGAGCGCACCGGCGCCAATACGCTGTTCGAGACCTACACCGCCGAACCGCCCCAGGACGGCGAGCGCAGCGTGACGCTGCGGCGGGTCGGCGACGTGCAGCTGGCCATGGCGGCGTACCACATCCCGGCCGGTTCGGACGCGCGCTTCGCGGCGGTGGACGTGCTGGCGAACCTGCTCCGCACCGAACCCGCCGGGCGCCTCTACCAGAGCCTCGTGGCGCCGGGCCTGGCCGCCTCCTCCACGGCCCTTGCCTTGCAGCTTGGCGAGCCGGGTCTGCTGCTGGCGCTGGCCGAAGTCCGCAAGGAAGACAGCCTGGACGCCGCTGCCGAGGCGCTGCTCGACGCCGTCCACGGCGTGGTGGACGAGCCCCCGACCGAGGAGGAGGTGAACCGCGCCAAGACCCAGTACGCGGCCGGCTTCGATCTCGCCTTCAACAATCCGCAGGCCATCGCCTTGCAGCTGAGCGAGTGGGCGGCGATGGGCGATTGGCGGCTGCTGTTCCTGCATCGGGACCGAATCGCCGCGGTGACGCCGGAAGACGTGCTGCAGGCGGCGCGCGACTATCTGCTTCCCGCCAACCGCACCCTCGGCTTCTTCCATCCCACGGCCGAAACGCCGCCGCGGGCGGAGATTCCCGAGCCGCCGGACGTGGCCGCCTTGGTGGCGGACTACCGAGGCCGCGAAGCCTTGAGCGAAGGCGAGGCATTCGAGCCGACGCCGGAGAACATCGAAGGGCGCACGCGCAAGCTCACGCTCTCAAGCGGCATCGACGTGGCGCTGCTGCCGAAGCAGAATCGCGGCGGCGCCGTGAGCTACAGCTACTCCTTCCGCCACGGCACGGAGGACGCCTTGGCTGGCAAGGCCACCGCCGCGGCCTTCGCCGGCATGATGCTCACGCGCGGCACCAAGGAGCGTTCGCGCCAGGAGATCCGCGACGAGAGCGACCGCTTGAAGATCAGCGGCAGCTTGGGCGGCGGGGTGCTGCAAACGGGCGGTTCCGCGACGACGGTGCGCGAGAATCTGCCCGCCTCGCTGCGGCTGCTCGGCGAACTGCTGCGGCAGTCGGCGTTCGACGCCGAGGAGTTCGAACTGCTGCGGCAGGAATCGCTCGCCGCGTTGGAGGCGCAGCGTTCCGAACCCACTGCGCTGGTGCCGAACGCCATCGGCCGCCACGTCGGCGGCGACCTGGCCGAAGACAGCGTCTTCTACACGCCGACCTTCGACGAACAGATCGCCCGCTACCAGGCGGTCACCGTGGAGGAAGCGCGCGACTTCTGGGCATCCTTCTACGGCGCCGAGGGCGGCACGATCGCCGTCGTCGGCGACTTCGACCCGGACGAGATCGTGCAGGTGCTGGAGGAAGTCTTCGCCGACTGGAGCGCGCCGCAGGCCTACGCGCGCGTGGCGCGTCCCTTCGAGGCGGTGGAAGCCGCCATGGTGGACATCGAAACGCCGGACAAGACGAACGCGATGCTGCTCGCCGCGCAGACGATCGAGATGCGCGACGACCACCCGGACTACCCGGCGCTGGTGCTCGCCAACTACATGCTCGGCGGCGGCTTTCTGAACTCGCGGCTGCCGAAGCGCGTGCGCCAGCAGGAGGGCCTCTCCTACGGCGTCGGTTCGCAGTTCTCCGCGCACTCCATCGACGAACGCGCCCAGTTCGGCGCCTACGCCATCTTCGCGCCGGAGAACGCGGACAAAGTGCGCACCGCCATCGAGGAGGAACTGGCGCTTGCGCTGGAGTCCGGCTTCACCGCCGAGGAAGTGGCGGCGGCGAAGAAGGGCTTTCTGGACCGCGCCGGCAACGCCCGCGCCGAAGACGCGAACGTGGCCGCGACGTTGGCTGGCAACCTGTTCCTGGACCGCACGATGACCTTCGTCGCCGAGCAGGAAGCAGCCATCGCCGCCTTGACCCCAGACGAAATCCACCAGGCGATGCGCCGCCACTTGGACTTGAGCGAGCTCTCCATCTTCCGCGGCGGCGACTTCGCCAACAAGCTGGGGGAATAACCGCCTGCCGGCTGTCGAGGATCACCGACCTTCTAGACAACTACTGGTCAGGCAGCCACGTCGGGGACGGTAGCAGCCATGGGCGGAGTTTTCATCCTAGGAAGACCGACCCGGACGGGGTTGTTCGCAGCAGCCGGGCGCTTCCTTGGGCGCTGCTCTCCCTTGGGGGCGGCGACCGTCTAGAAGGTGCTGAGCCCGCACAACATATCGACACGTCCGTGCGGACTTGCTACGCTGGTCTCCCATGGCAAGCCGTGCTGTCAAGGTCCTCGTGGCGGGCGCTGGGGGGTTCATCGGCCACCACCTCGTGAACCGCCTCAAGGACGAGGGGCATTGGGTGCGCGGCGTGGACCTCAAGCATCCCGAGTTCGCGCCAAGCGCAGCAGACGAGTTCCGTCTCTTGGACCTGCGCGAGTTCGAGAACTGCCAGCAAGCGACGGACGGCATGGAGGACGTCTACCAACTTGCGGCCGACATGGGCGGCATCGGCTACATCAGCGCCAACCATGCGCTGCTCACGCGCAACAACACGCTCATCAACAGCCACATGCTCGAAGCGGCCCGTTGCGCGGGAACAAAGCGCTATCTCTACACCAGTTCGGCTTGCGTCTATCCGAGTTTTCTGCAGGACGACGCGGACACGACGCCCTTGCGGGAGGCGCAGGCGATTCCTGCCGACCCGGAGAAGGGCTACGGCTGGGAGAAACTGTTCGCCGAGCAGCTTGCGACCTACTACCACGAAGAGTTCGGATTGAGCACGAGGATCGTCCGTTTCCACAACATCTACGGGCCGCTCGGCACCTACGACGGAGGACGGGAGAAAGCGCCAGCGGCGATTTGCCGCAAGGTCGCGTTGGCGTTGCAGAACGGCAGCATCGCCGTTTGGGGCGATGGCGAGCAGACGCGCAGTTTCTGCTACATCGACGACTGCGTGGAGGGGCTGCGCCGCATCATGGAATCGGACTGCGTCGCGCCGATCAATCTCGGTTCGGACGAAATGGTCACGGTCAACGAGCTCGTCGCCGCGGTCTGCGAAGCAGCTGGCAAACGCCTGCGCGCCGAGCACGACCTGACGCAGCCGCAAGGCGTGCGTGGCCGCAACAGCGACAACTCGCTCCTCTTGAGAACGCTAGGGTGGCAACCGCAAACCACCCTCGCCGAGGGCATCAAGGTCACCTACGACTGGATTGCCGCGCAAGTGTCGTCGCAGACGAATACGCCGTGAAGATCTCGGTTGTCATGCCGGTCTTCAACGATGTCCGCGTCTGCCGAGCGCTCGACTCCGTCTTCGCCCAGCGCCTCAATTGCGAACTGGAAACCATCGTCATCGACGCGGGTTCGACGGACGGAACGCTCGATGTTCTGGAGCGCTATGCCGACCAACTGAACGTGTGCATCAGCGAGCCGGACGCCGGCATCTACGATGGCATGAACAAGGGCATTGGCTATGCCACCGGAGAAGTGGTCGGAATCCTGAACGCAGACGACCAGTACGCGGGCGAGGACGTTTTGCAGAATGTCGTGGATGTATTCGAGAGCCGACCGGAGATCGAAGTCTGCTACGGCAACATCGTCTACACGAACGACGACGGCACGTCGTGGCGCCGTTGGCGGGCCGGCGTCAACCGCAGGTTCAAGTGGTATCTCGGTTGGCGACCCCCGCATCCGGCCTTCTACGTGCGGCGACAGACCTACGACAACTACGGCCTGTTCAGTCTGGACTATCCCGTCGCCAGCGACTACGAGCTGCAGCTGCGATTGCTGTTCGTTCATGGTCTCGATTCGGTCCACATCGACCGCACCCTCGTGAAGATGGCGCCAGGCGGCAACTCCAATCGGTCTCCGGGCAACGTCATCAACGGCAACTTGGAGTCCCGTCGCGCTTGGCGGCAGCACGGATTGCGGGGCGGCATGTTCATCCCCATTTTGAAGCCAGCCAACAAGATCGCGCAGTTCGTCGGACTTCCCCACAAGTAGGCATTGAGAGCACAAAGAGACGGCTCCTGCTTCAAAAGCAAAGCCGGCCACACGTCGCGGCCGTTACGGCTCGTCTGGCGGATGCCGCGTGAAGGCGATGATGGATGCCTTCGGCAATGTGGGCACGCCGAAGTAGGCCATGCTCTGGCCATCCACGCTGCGGATGGCCAGCAACGCTTCGCGGTCGCCGGAGAGATTCACCACTTCGTCGCAGCGCAGTCGATTCGCCGCGAAGTAGCCCAGCAGGCGCTCGCCGAGGTCGTAGAGGTGCATCGGCGCGTGCGCGACGCCGGCCAGCCAGCGGTCGCTGCAGGTCGCGACGAATGCGCGAATGTGCGGCGGCAGCTTGCGCTCGCGTTGCAGGATGTCCAGCTTGCCGTCCTGCACGATGCCTGGGCCGACTTGAATCGCGGAATCGAACAACCCTGGGTGGAAGTCCTCGCGGGGAATCACGCGCAGGTCGTCGTCCTTGGCGCCGAGCACGCGGCTGTAGCCGTGCGGCGCGGCGTCGCTCATCACGTCGCCTTGCAGTTGCAGCAAGCCGAGCGGGCGCACCGGATTGAAGACCGACACGAAACCGCTGCCGACGACCACGGAGTGGCCGGCCGTGGCAAGCGCGTCGTAGGCCGAGACGCCGTCGCCGAGGATCGCGGCTCGATACGCGCCACGGGGCAAGTGCGCGAGGACGATCTCGGCGCCGACGGCATCCGCTTCCACGCCAGGCGCCCCGTGGCCTTCCATGGCGGCCAGCAAACCGCCAGCGGAAAGCCGCGCATCGAAGCGCTGGTTCGCGCCAAGCGGCAGCATCAACACGCCGGAAGCGAGCGGCGCGTCGAAGCGCGGCGCCGGTTCTTCCGCGCAGCCTAGTACCAGCCACAGCAAAGCGCCCGTGAAGACCGCGCGCTTCATGCCCTTGGACGAGCGAACTCTCGCTCGACACCTACCGGCTTTTCGGCGCCGAGCTTGCGAAGCAAACTCGAATGCACCCATCGGGTGCGCCGCACCATAGGTGCGCTTATGCCTTGATCGGCAAGCTCCGATGGCGCTCGCCCGTCGCCGCGAAAAGCGCGTTGGAGAGCGCCGGCGCCACCGGCGGCACGCCGGGTTCGCCGACTCCGGCCGGCAACCGCCCCTGCGCGGGAACGAGTTCCACGGTGGTGACCGGCGCTTCGGCCATGCGCAGCATCGGATAGTCGTGGAAGTTGCTCTGCACCACGGCGCCGTCCTTCATGCTGATGTCGCCGTACAGCGCCAGGGACAGGCCGAAGACCACCGCGCCCTCCATCTGCGCTCGGCAGGTGTCCGAATTGATGTGCGTGCCGCAGTCGAGCACCACGTAGGCGTTGGAGACCGTCGGCCTGCTTCCTTCCATGCGCGCTTCGAGCACCATGCCGACATAGGAGCGGAAACTGTGATGCACGGCGAAGCCGAGCCCGGTGCCGGCCGGCCGCGGCCGCTCCCACTCGGAAAGCGCACGCACGCGCTCGATGACGTGGCGCAGCCGGGCGATGTCCAGTTCGTGGCCTTCCGGCGGCTGCATGCCGGGCACCGCGAGCTTGCCGCCGTCGGCGAGAATCTCCAGCCGGTGTTCGATTGGGTCGCGGCCAACGGCGGCGGCCATTTCGTCCGCGAAGACGTTGGCGGAGAAGGCGTGGAAGATGTTGCACACCGAGCGCAGCCAGCCGACGCGCACGCCCGGGCGCAGGCCGGTCGACTCCATGCGCTGATTGGGCACGCCGTAGGGCAGGTTGGAGAAGCCCATCTCCAGTTCCCACTCCGCCGGCAAGGACGCCTCGGCGCCGAACACGGTGGTGATGGACGGAAAGGCCGTGCGTTGCAGCCACGCCGTCGGATGGCCGCGATCGTCCACTGCCGCGCGGTGGTACTGGGCGCTCGCGGCATGGAAGTAGTCGTGGCGGATGTCGTCCTCGCGCAGCCACTGCACGCGCACCGGGCGCTGCAGGCGCTTGGAAAGCTCCACCGCTTCGAGCGCGAAATCCGGCTTCGACTTGCGTCCGAAGGCGCCGCCGAGCAGCGTCGGCGTCACGCTCACGTTCTCGAGCGGCATTTGCAGCCAGCCGGCGATCAGCCCCCTGGCGCTCTGCGGATCCTGCAAGGGCGCGTTCACGACGCAGCGCTCGGCGGTGACGTTGGCGACGGCCACCGGCGGTTCCAGCGGCGCGTGGGCGAGAAACGGCGTCTCGTAGACGGCGGAGAGTTCCATGCCTCCGCCAGCGCCGGCCGCAAAGGCCGCGTCCACATCGCCCTTCTCCGCGTTCGGCACTGGCGTTCCCGGCTGCGCGAGCGCGTCGCGCAGAGCGCCGCGCAGGGCTTCGCTGTCGAAATCGCTGTTCGGGCTGGATGTCCACTCGATGTCGAGGCCGCGCGCGATGCGGATGGCCGTGTAGGTGTCCTCGGCGATCACCGCGGCGCCGCCGAGGGGATTGAACACCGGCCCGGCGCTTGCGGACGGATCGAGGATTTCGACGCCGACGAAGCCCGGTTCGTCCGCCGCCGGCGGATTGGCGATGGCCTTGACGCCGCCGCCTAGCCAGGGACAGCGCACGATCACTGCGGTGGCCATGTTCGGGAGCACGAAGTCGGCGCCGAAGATGCCTCTGCCGCGGGCGATGTCGGCGGCGTCCACATGCACCGCCTTGCTGCCGATGAAGCGGTGTTCGGCGGCGTCCTTGAGCGGCGGTTGTTCTGGAACGGGCAACAGCGCGGCCTCGCCGGCCAGGTCGCCGTAGCCGAGGCGGCGGCGGCTTGCCGCGTGGGAGACCTCGTGGTTCTCCGCCGTCACTTCTTCCACGGGCACCTGCCAGTGGTTCGCGGCGGCTTGGCGCAGCATCAGCCTCGCGCTTGCGCCGGCGGCGCGCAGGCGGTCGTAGTTCAGCGTGATGCTCCGCGAGCCGTCGGTGTTCTGATCGCCGTACTTCGCGTCGCCGTCGGCCTGCACGACCTGCACCCGCGACCAGTCGGCGTCCAGCTCGTCGGCGACGATCTGCGCCAAGGCGGTGCGGATGCCCTGCCCCATCTCGGAGCGGTGCGACGTGACGCGCACAGTGCCGTCCGCGTCCAGAGCAAGAAACAGGTTCGGTTCCAGATTGCCCACTGCCATCGGCTTCGGCTGCGGCGTCGGCGCGCACGCCGGCAGGCAGGCGCCGAGGACGAAGACGCCGGAGACGCCAAGGAAGCCGCGGCGCGAGACGTTGGCGGCGGCTTCGCCGGCCGATGGGGAGAGATTGCTGATCGCTTCCATCAGGCGCTTCCTTCTTCGGCGCGGCGCTTGGCCGCTTCATGGATCGACGAACGGATGCGAACGTAGGCGCCGCAGCGGCAGATGTTGCCGGCCATCGCGGCGTCGATTTCCGCATCGGTAGGCGCAGGATTGGCGTCGAGCAAGGCCGCGGCGGACATCAGCTGCCCGGCCTGGCAGTAGCCGCATTGGGCGACGTTGTTGGCAATCCAGGTCGCGGTCAGTTCTGGATTCAGCTTGTCGATGTGCTCGATGGTGTGGATGGCGCTCGCCGAGAGCCCGGAGACGGGCAGCTGGCAGGAGCGCACCGCATTGCCGTCGACGTGTACCGTGCAGGCGCCGCAGTAGCCGCCGCCGCAGCCGTATTTGGTTCCGGCGAGACCGACATGGTCGCGCAGAACCCAGAGCAGCGGCGTCTCCGGCGCGACGTCCACATCCACGTCGCGTCCGTTGATGTTGAGTTTGATTGCCACGGCCATCCCCAAGCCAGCAAGATTGCCAAAGACTCTACTGCGTGTTGCGAAGCACGGCAATGGCCGCGGTCGCGCGCCGACCGCTGCGTCCTTCAAGGTGGGGAAGCGGGCTCGCTCGATTTCGCCGCGAGCGCGGCCTGGGCCGCCGCCAGACGTGCGACGGGAACGCGGGGCGGGGAGCAGCTCACGTAGTCGAGTCCGGCCTGTTGGCAGAAGGCGATCGACGGCGGGTCGCCGCCGTGTTCGCCGCAGATGCCGATCTTCAAGTCCTTGCGCCGCTGCCGGCCGCGGCGCACGGCCTCGTCGATCAAGCGCCCGACGCCGGTTTCGTCGATGCTGGCGAATGGATTGGCGGCGTAGATCTCCTTCTGCACGTACTGGTCGTAGAAGGCGTTCATGTCGTCCCGGGAGAGGCCGAGGGTCATCTGCGTGAGGTCGTTGGTGCCGAAGCTGAAGAACTCCGCCTCGGCCGCCAGTTCGTCGGCGACGAGGGCGGCGCGGGGCACTTCGATCATCGTGCCCACTTGGTAGTCCACCGTCGCGCCTTCGCGCGCCATCGTTTCGGCGGCGACGCGACGCACGATGGCCGCTTGGTCCGCGAGCTCTTCGCGGAAGCCCACCAGCGGCACCATGATTTCCAGCCCTACCTGAACGCCCCTGCGTTGCGCCGCAATGGCCGCCTCGAAGATCGCGCAGCACTGCATCTCGGTGATTTCGGGGTGCAGGATGCCGAGCCGGCACCCACGGCAGCCGAGCATCGGATTCACCTCCGAAAGCGCGTGGATGCGCTCCTCCACCACGTCCGGCGCCAGACCCAGCTGCGCCGCCAAGGCGCGCTGCGCCTCGGCGTCCCGGGGCACGAATTCGTGCAGCGGCGGGTCGAGCAGGCGAATGGTGACGGGCCGGCCGTCCATGGCCTCGAACAGGCGCTCGAAGTCGTGGCGCTGGAACGGCAGCAGCTCGGCGAGGGCGCGGCGCCGTTCCCCTTCGGACGCCGCTAGGATCATCCGCCGCATCACGTCGATGCGCCCTTCCTCGAAGAACATGTGCTCGGTGCGGCACAGGCCGATGCCTTCGGCGCCGAGATCGAGCGCTTCCTTGGCCGACTGCGGCGTGTCGACGTTGCTGCGCACGGCGATTTGCCGGCAGTCGTCGGCCCACGCCATCACGGTGCGGTACAGACCGTGCCAACGGCTCGATTGCGGCGGCGCGGCGCCGGCCAGCACCCGCCGCACTTCCGAAGGCGAGGTGGCGATTTCGCCGCCGTAGACGTCGCCGGTGAAGCCGTCCAGGGAAATCGCGTCGCCTTCGCGCAGCGTGGTCGTGCCGACCACGAGGGTGCCCTTCGCGGCGTCGATGGTCACGTCCGAGGCGCCGCAGACGCAGACCTTGCCCAGCTGTCGGGCCACCAAGGCGGCGTGCGACGACACGCCGCCGCGCGAGGTGAGAATGCCCTGCGCCGCGAGCATCCCCTTCAGATCTTCGGGACTGGTCTCGGCGCGGCACAGCACGACCTGCTGACCGCGTTTGGTTGCCGCAGCGGCCGCCTCGGACGTGAACACCAGGCGGCCGCTTGCCGCCCCCGGGCCGGCCGGTAGGCCGCGGGCCAAGGGCATGGCGTCAGCGAGCGCCTGCTGGTCGAAGGTCGGCGCCAGCAGTGCGTCGATGGAGTCGGCGGGGATCTTCATGAGCGCGGCGTCGCGCTCCAACAGGCCTTCGTCGTGCATCTCCACGGCGATGCGCACCGCGGCGAGGCCGGTGCGCTTGCCGGTGCGCGTTTGCAGCAGGTAGAGCTTGTGGGCCTCGATGGTGAACTCGAAGTCCTGCATGTCCTTGAAGTGCGTCTCCAGCTTGTCGCGCACGGCCAGCAGTTCGGCGTGCAGGCGCGGCATGTCCTCGGCGAGGGCCGCAATCGGCTTCGGCGTGCGCAGGCCGGCGACGACGTCTTCGCCCTGGGCGTTGCGCAGGTACTCGCCGTAGAGCGCGCGTTCGCCGGTGGCCGGATCCCGGGTGAAGGCGACGCCGGTGGCGCTGCCGGCGCCGCGATTGCCGAACACCATCGCCTGCACGTTCACCGCCGTGCCCCACGAACGCGGGATGCCGTAGCGCTGGCGATAGAGCACCGCCCGTTCGTTCGACCAGGAGCCGAAGACGGCGCCGATGGCGCCCCAGAGCTGATCGCCCACGTCCTGCGGGAAGGGCTTGCCGGTACGCGCCTCCACCAGGCCCTTGTAGCGGTCGATCAGGAGCGCCAAGTGCCGCGCTTCAAGGTCGGCGTCGCCCTCGGCGCCCACCTCGGCCTTCAGCGCGGCGAGCAGCGCCTCGAACGGGTCGCCGCCATCGCCGCCGCCTTCCGCAGAGTCCTCGGCGATGCCGAGCACGACGTCGCCGTACATGGCGATGAAGCGGCGGTAGCAGTCGTAGGCGAAGCGTTCGTCGTTGCTCTGCGCCGCCAAGCCGGCCACGGTGCGGTCGTTCAGTCCCAGGTTGAGGATGGTGTCCATCATCCCAGGCATGGACTCGCGCGCTCCCGAGCGCACCGAGACCAGCAGCGGATTCGCCGCCTCGCCGAAGCGCTTGCCCTGCTGCGCCTCCAACGCTTCGAGATGATGCGCCACGGCCTCGCGCAGCCCATCGGGAAAGGTGTTCTTGTTGTCGTAGTAGTGTGCGCAGACCGCGGTGGAGATCGTGAACCCAGGCGGCACCGGCAGGCCGATGCGCGCCATCTCCGCCAGATTGGCGCCCTTGCCGCCGAGCAGATCGCGCATCCCGGCATCGCCGTCCGTGCGCTCGCCGAATGCGAAGACCAAAGCCTCTCGGTGCGTTTCCCCCATGCGCGAAGGGCGCTGCAAACCCGGCCTCAATACGGCGTTTTTGGCACCCTCTCCATGGATTGGAACCATGCGACGAGGAAGCCAAGCAGGGATAGGACCACGCCAAGATGAACGAGGATGTGCGCCGTGCTCCACCAAGTTTCGAGCGTTCCTTGGTCCTGCGGGCGGGTCTCCTGGGCATGCCAAGCGGCGACCACAAGAACGACGGCCATCTGAATTGCGCCGGCCTTCGCAATGCGGAGCAGCCACGTTGCGAACTTCTTCAAACGAACCGCATCCTTCTCCCAGCCCGCATGTTCGCGCTTGCGCACATCCGCGATTTGCGCCGTCAGTATTGCCGACCAAACGACGACGATGGACAGAACGACGTAGAGCCCCGTCTCCGGCAACTCGCCGTAGGTCATGCAGCCTTTGCCATCAGGAACTGCCTCTTGAACCGACGCATGTACTTGCCATGCTCGATGTTCCGTTCCGTCTGTTTCGTCGCCAGGCAGTCCCGCACTTCGAAGTGCCGTTCCGCGGCGCCCATGTCGTGGTGGGACAGATGGCCGATGGCCCCGTCATCGGCGATCTTGTAGTGGACGTCGAATGCTGGCCTAGGCCAAGGCCAGCGGCGGTACTTGACCTTGAATCTCTCCGGATGGCGCTGGCGCAGACGTTCGACCATCGCCAACTCGTCGTGGACGTTGAAGAGGCACTCGACAACGAGCTGCTCGTGCTCGGTCAGCTGGCGGTCCAGCGCTTCGATCGCCTCCGGATTGTCGTAGATCGTGCCGGGCATCTTGTTGCCGTCGTCGTGGACGATGAGGTTCTTCGTGGCATGGCGAACGATGTCGACGAATCTCGAGACGGCTTGTTCGTCGTCGTTGGTGCCGCTGGTGAACACCACGTCGAACGGCTGCGCCCGCCAGCGCCTGATTTCGTCCCACACCATCCACCCGATGAAACCCACGACGATGGCCGTCAATCCGGTGGCGAATAGGGTGTCCACCACTGTCATCGTTCTTCCTCTGTCCAAGCCCTGCGCCGAGGGATTGTCGCAAGGGGACACCCACTGTCAAGGCAGAGGGCGGTAGCCTCCCGGCACGCCCTTGACGAAGACGCTTACGGCGTCGTGGGCGTGCAGGCTTTCGTGGTGCTCGACGCGGACGTGGAAGTCGGCCACGTCGTCGTTCGCGTCCAGCATGGTTTTCAGTCGTCTTCCGGCGTCTTCGCAGAACATCAGGTTGGCGGCGTTCAGGCGGGCGAACTCCTGCTCGTCCTCGCGCTTGACGGCGGTTTGCACGGGCGTGGCCAGCACGCCTTCGGCGGCGTCCACCAAGGCGGTGAGCGGGAACGCCTCCAGGCCGTCGGTCAGGCGTACGCGCAGGCGGGCGATGCTGCGCTGGGCGTGGGGCGTGCCGGCGATGGATTCCTCGGCGCCGAGCCAGTGCTGGACGTCCGCCGCCGAGACCTCGCCTTCGGCACCGAAATCGCGGTTGAAGCGCTGCTGGACGAGTTGCCGCGCCAACGCCGCCGAGGCCGGGCAGGTGCTTGCGTACCAAATGCCCAGCGTCAGTTCCAAGTGGCACTCGCCGTCGATCACCGTGCCGCGAATGGTCACTGGATAGTTGTTCCAGCCGGCGTGTTCCGTCACCAGCGCGCGTCGGCGCAGGACGTAGTCGAAGGCGAATTCCACGAAGGCGTGCCTGGAGAGGTCGCGGTGCGAGGCCGTCAGGGACGCGAGCAGGAGCTTCAAGCCGGCGCAGCCGAGCGGCTTGGCGGCGGCGTGTTCGTCCAGGATGAGATACAGGCGCGACATGTGGATGCCCTTCGCCTGCGGCTGCGCGAGATCGACGAAGACCTGCACCCGGGCGTCGACGCGGCGCACGGCGTCGCCATCGCGGATGGCGACTGGCTGGCGGATGTTGCCCATGCCGACCCAGTCCAGCGTGCCCTGGGCGTGCTGGACTTCGCGGCTGGCGACGTCCGGCATGCCGTTGGCCGAACGTGCCGCGCGGGCCTCGCCAAGGGCCCCGCCAACCGCAGGCGCCTCGCGAGCGGCCACCGCTACAACGCCCTCTTGGGCCGAAGGGCGGTGGTCACGCCATCGACTCCCGCTCTTCGGGCGTCAGCTGCCGCGCCTCGTCGCTCAGCATCACCGGGATGCCGTCTTCGATGGCGTAGGCGAGGCCGCTCTCGGCGCACCACAGTTCGTCGCTCTCCTGGTGGTAGACGAGCGGCGCCTTGGTGAGCGGGCAGACGAGAATCTCCAGCAGTTTCGGATCGATCAAAACAACTCCTCCAGCAGGATGGTCTCGTCGCGGTCGGGGCCGGTGGAGATCACCGCGATGGGCGCGCCCACGGCGCGTTCGATGCGCTCGATGTAATGGTGCGCCGCCTTCGGCAGGTCTGCAAGAGAACGGGCGCCGGCGGTGGATTCGCGCCAGCCCGGCAGGTCCTCGTACACCGGCTTGATCTCCGAGTAGAACTCGCTGCCGAAGCGCGGGCGGACTCTCGCGCCGCTGGTGTCCTCGTAGCCGACGCAGATGCGGATCGTCTCCAGGCCGTCGAGCACGTCGAGCTTGGAGAGGCACAGGCCGGAGAGGCTGTTCACCTGCACGGCATGGCGGATGGCCACGGCGTCGAACCAGCCGCAGCGCCGCGCCCGCCCGGTGGTGGCGCCGAACTCGTTGCCGCGCTCGGCCAGGCGTTCGCCCACGCCGTCGAACAGCTCGGTGGCGAAGGGCCCGGAGCCCACCCGCGTGGAGTACGCCTTGGTGGTGCCCAGGATGTAGTCCAGATAGCGCGGCCCGAAGCCGCTGCCGAAGGCGGCGCCGCCAGCCGTGGTGTTCGACGACGTGACGAAGGGATAGGTGCCGAGATCGACGTCCAGCAAGGAGCCTTGGGCCCCCTCGAACAGGATGTTCTCGCCGGCGTCGCGCAGGTCGTGCAGCACGGCGCCGACGTCGGCCACCATCGGCAGCAGTTCGTCCGCCACTTTGCGCAGTTCGTCCACGGTGGCGTCGAAGTCCTGGGGCGGCGCGTCGTAGTAGTGCGTCAGCAGGAAGTTGTGGTAGTCCATCGCCTCGGCCAGGCGCGACACGAACCGCTGCCAGTAGAAGAGATCGCCGAGGCGCACGCCCCGGCGGGCGGCCTTGTCTTCGTACGCCGGGCCGATGCCGCGCCCGGTGGTGCCGATCTTCTGATCGCCCAGCGAGCGTTCCCGGGCATGGTCGATGGCTTCGTGGTAGGGGAGGATCAGCGGACACGCCGGCGAGATGCGCAGCCGTTCGCGCACCGGAACGCCCTTGGCCTCGAGGTCGCGGATTTCGCCGAGCAGCGGCGTCGGCGCGAGCACCACGCCGTTGCCGATCAGACACTGCACGCCGGGGCGCAGAATGCCCGAGGGAATGACGTGCAGCACGGTCTTCTCGCCGTCGATCACCAGCGTGTGGCCGGCGTTGTGCCCGCCTTGGAAGCGCACCACGGCGGCGGCGCGCTCGGTGAGCAAGTCGACGATCTTGCCCTTGCCCTCGTCGCCCCACTGGGTGCCGATCACGACGACGCTGCGGCCGGTTGTGGATGCCGCGCCGGGCTTGTCGAGCGCACTCTCCAGCGCGCCTTCGCGATTCCGCATGGTCTCTTGGTCGCTTCTGCGCGCCGCCTTGAAGCCGCGGCGAACGGCGGCGGGACGCGCTACCGCTCGGACGACTTCAGATACTTGAAGAAGTCGCTGTTGGGATCGAGCACCAGCTGGTCTTCCTTGCCGTTGAAGACGTTGGCGTAGGCGGTGACGCGACGGTAGAAGGCGTAGAACTCCGGATCCTTGTTGAAGGCGGCGGCGTAGGTATTGGCCGCCTGGGCATCCCCAGCGCCGCGAATCTCTTCGGCCTCGCGGTACGCCTCGGCGATGATGACCGTGACTTGGCGGTCCGCGTCGGCGCGGATGCCGATGGCTTTTTCCTCGCCGGAGGCGCGGTACTGCTTGGCCTCGATCTCCCGCGCCGAGTTCATGCGTTCGAAGACGGACGCCTCCACGTCCGCCGGCAGGTCGATGCGCTTTACGCGCACGTCGATCACGCGCACGCCCATCTCCCGCGTCATCACCTCGTTCAGCGTGGTGGTGAGCTCGGCCATCAGCTGGTCGCGCTCGCCGGAAATCACCTCGTGCATGTCGCGCCGGCTGATCTGGTTGCGCAGCCCCTCGTTCACGCGCTCCTGCAAGAGGTTGCGGGCGCGGCTGGCGTCGCCGCCGGTGCTCGTGTAGTAGCGCTCGACGTCGCCGATGCGCCATTTGGCGAAGGAATCGACCATCACCGGCTTCTGCTCCAACGTGAAGTAGCGCTCCACCGGCGCGTCCACGGTGAGCACCTTGCCGTTGAACTTCTTCACTTCGTCGGCCACCGGCAGCTTCCAGTCGAGGCCGGAGGCGAGGTCCGCCTCGTGGACGGCGCCGAAGCGCAGCAGGATGGCGCGTTCCGTCTCGTGAACGACGAACAGCGAGTTGTAGGCGATCACCAGCACCAGCAGCGCGGCGGCGGAAATCAGCAGGCTCTTGAGATTCACGTTGGCTTGCTCCCTTGGATTCCCGCGTCGCCTAGCGGCTTGGCGTTCGGCTGTTGTTGAGTTCGCGGGCGACGGCGCCGAGCGCGGCGCGCAGATCCTGCTCGTCCACGCTGGCGGTGGCGCCGCCGCTTCTTTCGAGCGGCAGCATGAGGATGTTGTCGTCGCCGACGTCGACGATGGTCTTCGAGCTTTGGCTGAGCACGGCTTCCAAGGAGTCGATGAAGAGGCGGTCGCGGGTGACTTCAGGCGCCAGCTGGTATTCGGCGAGCAGCTGGTCGAACCGCTCCGCCTCGCCCTTGGCCCTGGCGATGACTTGATCCCGATACGCCTCGGATTCCTGCACGGCCTTCTCGGCGTCGCCGCGGGCGTTCGGAATCACGCTCTCGGCGTAGGCGTTGGCTTCGTTCACCGAGCGCACTTCGTCTTCCTTGGCCTTCTGCACGTCGTCGAAGGCGTCCTGCACTTGCGCCGGAGGGGCGCTGCGGTCGATGTTCACCGTCACCAGATCGATGCCGGTCTGGTAGACGTCCAGGTAGCGCTGGATGCGTTCCTCCACCTCGATGCCGAGGGCGGCGCGCCCTTCGGTGATCACGGCGTCCATCGTCGAGCTGCCGACGACGTGCCGCAGCGCGCTCTCGGTGGCGTGTTCGAGGCTCTTCAGCGGCTGCTCCACCTGCACCACGAAGGCCTTGGGGTCGCCCACCCGGTACTGCACGGTGAGGCTGATGTCGACGATGTTCTCGTCTTCGGTGAGCATGGACGCCTGGTGGCCGTGGGAGTCCACGCGGGTGACGTTGACGCGCTCCACGCGGTCGATGAGCGGCCAGTTCCAGCGCAGGCCTTGCAGCTTCAGCTCGTCCTGCACCTCGCCGAAGCGGAACACCACGCCGCGCTCCTGTTCGTCGAGCTGGTAGATGCCGAGCGCGAAGTACACCAGCACCAAGGCGAAGAGGCCGAGCAGCGCGGTCTTCCAGTTCACGGGCCACTTGCCGCCCCCGCCGCCGCTGCCGCTCCCCCCGCCGCCGAACATCGAGGTGAGCTTGGACTGGAAGCGGCGAAACGCTTCGTCGAGGTCCGGCGGGCCTTGGCTGCCGCCGCGGCTCCAAGGGTCGTCGTCCCGCCCGCCGGGATCGTTCCAAGCCATGTCGCGTCCTTCTGTCTGTGCGCGCTGTCTGTTCGCGGTGCAGCGAGAACCGCGTTCTCCGAGAACCGCGTTCTCGCCGAATCGCTAGCTGATTCTATCGACTAAACCGCTGCCGTCATAGGCCGCCAACTCGCGCAGCTTGTCCGGCCGCAGGTGGACGCGCAAGGTCACGGTGCCGTCGTCGGAAACCGTCTCGCCCTCCACGCGGCCGTTCTCGTGCAGCCAGGAGCGCACCTTGCCGCCTTGGGGCGAGACGCGCACCTGCGCCGCGACGGCCGCCACGCCGAGGCGTGCGAGCACGGCGGTCTTGAGCGCGTCCAGTCCCTCGCCGGTCAGTGCGCTGACTTCCAAGTGTTCCTGCGGCGACGGCGCGCGGCAAGCGTCGTCGGCGACCAGGTCGATCTTGTTCCACACGTCGATGGTCGGCACGGCGTCGGCGCCGATGTCCGCCAGCACGGCCAGCACCGCCGCCCGCAGCTCCTCCGCATCGGGGGCGGAAGCGTCGACGACGTGCAGCACGAGATCGGCTTCGACGATTTCCTCGAGGGTCGCCTTGAACGCCTCGACGAGCGTCACCGGCAGCGCCCGGATGAAGCCCACCGTATCCGCGAGCACGACTTCCGCATCCGTGCCGGCGAACTTGCGCAGGGTCGGGTCGAGGGTGGCGAAGAGGCGGTCTTCGGCTTGCGCGGCGCTCGCCGTCAGGGCGTTGAAGAGCGTCGACTTGCCGGCGTTGGTGTAGCCGGCGAGGGCCACCGTCGGCACCCGCGCCCGGGCGCGGCGGCGGCGGCTCTGGGCGCGCCGCCGCTGCACGTTCGCCAGCCGCGAGCGCACTTGGCGGATGCGCGTGGCCAACATGCGCTGATCCAGTTCAAGCTGGGTCTCGCCAGCGCCGCGCTGCGCCGCGCCGCCGATCTGCCCGCCGGCGCCGCGCCCGCCGGCCCCGCCAGCGCCGCTCTGCCGATCCAAGTGCGTCCAGCCGCGAATGAGCCGCGTCTGGGCGTGGCTCAGCTGCGCGAGCTCGACCTGCAGCTGCCCTTCGTGGGTGCGGGCGCGGTCGGCGAAGATGTGCAGGATCAGTTCGGTGCGCGTCATCACGCGGTGCTCGAGGCGCTCTTCGAGGTTGCGCTGCTGCGCCGGCGTCAGCTCGTGGTTGAAGAGCACCACGTCGCTCTCGGTGCGGTCGACGACGGTGGCGAGTTCCTCCACCTTGCCGGTGCCGACGAACCAGCGCGGATGCGGCCGCTCGCGGTTCGCCGTCACGGTTTCGGCGCACGCCAGCGAAGCGGAGCGGACGAGTTCCTCGAACTCGGCCAAATGCGCGAAGGCGTCGTCGAAGCCGCTGCCGAAGCGCGCGCAGACGAGCGTGGCGCGCTGTCCTGGGGCCGGGCGCTCAAACAACATGGCCGGCGTCGAACGCAGGCAGTGGGTCAGTCGTCTTCGTTCTTCCCGCTCTCGTTCTTCGCGCCTTCGTTCTTGGCACCTTCCGCGCTCTCGTTCCTGGCGTTCTTCGCGCTCCGACGGTGGCTGCCACCGCTGCCGCGCTGCTCGCCGCCACTGCCGCGCTGCTCGCCAGAGCCACGATGGTCCATGCTCGGCAACCGCACGTTGTGCGCCGGCACCACCGTGGAAATGGCGTGCTTGTACACCATCTGGCTGACCGAGTTGCGCAGCAGCACCACGAACTGGTCGAAGGACTCGATCTGCCCCTGCAGCTTGATGCCGCTGACGAGGTAGATGGAAACAGGGGTGCGTTCCTTGCGCAGCGTGTTCAGGTAAAGGTGCTGCAGCGATTGCCCTTTCGTCATGGTGCGCCTCGTCGATGCGGCGGCCTGCTCTACGGCCCGCCGCCGTTGCAACCTACTATGCGCAGGCGTCCAGACACTTTGCAAGCGCAGCAAGCGCGAAGTCATCCGAGCGCCCGCAGCATGGCGCTCGCGGCCTGCCCGGCGTCCGCGACCGTCGGCGTGTGCCAGCGCCGCAGCCAGGAGAGTTGGCGCTTGGCGGCTTGGCGCGTTGCCGCGGCGGTCTTGGCGACCATCTCGTCGTGGCCGTAGTCGCCGTCGAGATGGCACCAGACTTCGCGGTAGCCGACGGCGCGCATGGCGGGCGTGGTCGCGGAGAGCCGCGGGTCAGTGCGCAGCCGCCGCACTTCGTCGACAAAACCCATGCGCAGCATCGCGTCAAGGCGTTCTTCGATGCGGCGGTGCAGGTCGGCGCGCTCGTTCGGCACGATGGCCATCTCGACGAGCTCGCAGCCGAGGCGCTGCCGGGCGGCCACCGCCGTGGCGCCCCAGTGCGCGGTGATCGAACGGCCGGTCGCTTCCAGGACTTCGAGGGCGCGTTGGATGCGCGGGCCGTTGGTGGCGGCCATCTGCGCGGCGGCGGCAGGATCGCGGCGTTCGAGCTGCGCATGGAGCGCCGGCCAGCCGCAAGCCGCGGCCTGCTCCGCAATGCGTCGCCGCAATTCCGGGTCCGCCGCCGGCAGTTCGTCCAGGCCGTCGCGGAAGGCGCGGAAGTAGAGCATCGTGCCGCCCACCAGAAGCGGCGTTCGGCCGGCCGCGAAGGACGCTCGAGCAGCGGCGTCGGCGTCGGCAGCGAAGCGCGCCACGGAATAGCCCTCGGAAGGTTCGGCGATGTCCACCAGCGCGTGTGGATGTTTCTTGCGCACCTCGGGCGCTGGCTTCGCCGTGCCGATGTCCATGCCGCGGTAGACCATGGCCGAATCCACGCTCACGATGTCCACGGCCGCGGCGCGGTGAACGGCGAGCGCCGCGTCCGTCTTGCCAGCGGCGGTCGGCCCCATCAGCAGCACGACCTTGCGCTTGGCCGTCATTGGTCATTGGCCGCGCAGAAACAAGCGGTCGAGGGCGGCAAGGGGCTGCACGACGAAAGTGGGGCGGCCGTGGTTGCACTGGCCGGCGTTCTCGGTGGTTTCCATGGTGCGCAGCAGGGCGTTCATCTCCGGCAGGGAGAGCTGCGTGCCGGCGCGGATGGACGCATGGCAGGCGGCGCCGGCGAGCATCCGCTCCTGGTGTTCGCGCACCAGGTCGGTGCTGCCGAACTCGGCCATGTCGGCCAGCAGGTCGCGCAGCAGCTGCTCGACGTCCACGGCGCCGAGCAGCGCCGGCGATTCGCGCACGACGACGCTGGCCGGGCCGCTTCGCTCCACCGCCAAGCCAAGAGCGAGCAGTTCGTCGCCGCGGTCTTCCACGAAATCGGCAAGCGACGCGGCGACATCCACCGCCACCGGCACCAGCAGCCGCTGCCGCTGCACGGCGCCGTCGCCGAGCAGCTGCGCCTTCATGCGCTCGTAGGTGATGCGTTCATGCGCCGCGTGCATGTCCACGATCACCAAGCCCTCCTCGTTCTGCGCCAGCACGTAGACGCCGTGCAGTTCGGCGATGGCGTAGCCCATCGGCGGCGCGGCGCCTTCCTGGTCGGGCGACTCCGGGTCCTGCGCCGTCTGATTCGGGCGGTCGCGCACTTCGCTGGCGCCGTGTTCATGGAAGAGCCGCGCCAGGCTCGCGGGCTCCGTCGGCGCGGGTCGGAACGGCATCCGCGTCTGCGCGGCGTTCGGCACCGTGCCCTCTGCGCCGCGCCGTTCGTCGGTCGGCGCCGCGTTGGGCCGCGCCTCGCGCAGAATCCTTGCCAGCTTGCCGAATACGAAGTCGTGGACGTTCCGCGAATCGCGGAACCGCACTTCGTCCTTGGCCGGATGGACGTTCACGTCCACCAGCGCCGGAGACAGTTCGAAGAACAGCGCGAACACCGGATGGCGACCGTGGAACAACACGTCTCGATACGCCTGGCGCACCGCGTGGCCGGCCAGCCGGTCGCGCACCGGGCGGCCGTTGACGAAAAAGTGCTGGCGCGTGGCGCGGTTGTCCGAGTGCGTCGGCAGCCCGACGCGCCCCCAGAGCCGCATGCCGCCGCCGGATTCGTCGACGGCGATGGATTCGGCCATGAAGCGCTCGCCGAATAGCGCCGCGGCGCGCTCGTCCCAGTCCACGGCCGGAGTCAGACCGTCCAGCGAACGCGAACCGGCGTGCAGCTCGAATCCCGCCTGCGGATTGGCCAGCGCGATGCGGCGCACCGTCTCCTGGACGTGCAGGTTTTCGGTGCGCTCGGTCTTGAGGAACTTGCGCCGCGCCGGCGTGTTGTAGAACAGCTCCGCCACCTCGACCGTCGTGCCCGGCGGATGCGCCGCCGGCTGATGGGCAAGCTCTTGGCCGCCAGCCAGCTCCAAGCGCCACGCCGTGTCCGCTTCGGCATGGCGGGAGACGATGGCGAGCCGCGACACCGACGCAGCGCTCGCCAGGGCTTCGCCACGGAAGCCCAGCGTGGCGACGGCGCCGAGGTCGCTCGCCGCGGCGATCTTGCTGGTGGCGTGGCGCGCCACCGCCAGGCGCAGATCGTCGGGATGGATGCCGCCGCCGTCGTCGCGCACGCGAATGCGCCGCACGCCGGCCTGCTCGACGTCGACGCGGATGGCCGTCGCCGCGGCGTCAAGGCTGTTTTCCAGGAGTTCCTTGACGATGGACGCCGGGCGCTCCACGACTTCGCCAGCGGCGATCTGATTGGCCACGAATTCGCTCAACGGCTGGATGCGCCTGCTCCCCGCCACGTCAGCCGCTCCCTTGGGCGAATGGGATGAGCAGCACTTGGCCGACGCGGATGCGGTCGCCGGTGATGCCGTTGAAGGCGCGCAGCCGGCCGGTGGTCAGGCGGTTGCGCTCGGCGATCTCAGAGAGCGTGTCGCCGCGCTTGATGACGTAGCGCAGCACGCCGCCCGCGGCGGCGCTCGCAAGCAGCGTGCCCTGGGGCGGATTGCGCAGCGCGTAGGCCTGAATGCCTTCGGCGATGGCGCCGGCCACGCGCCGCTGATGGGCGGCGGTGGCGAGCAGGCGCGCTTCGTCCGGATTGGAGAGGAAGCCCGTTTCGATGAGCACCGAGGGCACGTCGGGCGACTTGAGCACCACGAAGCCAGCCAATTCGACGCGCTTCTTGTGCAGCCTCGACACCCCGGCAAGGGCGCCGAGCACGGCTTCGCCCAAGTCGATGCTGGCGGCGCGCTGATTGTCCATGGAGAAGTCCACCAGCACCTGGCGCACTTGCGGGTCCTCGACCTCGTTCAGCGACACCCAGGAACCGCTCACGCCGCCGATCAGGTCCGACTGGTTGGCGCCTTCGGCCAGCCAGCGCGCCGTTTCGCTCGACGCGCCGCGCTCGGAGAGCGCGTACACCGAACTGCCGCGCACGCTCGGCAGCCGGAACGCATCCGCATGGATGGAAACGAACACGTCGGCCCGCACGTCCTCGCCGCGCGCGATCTCGGCGCGCCGCCGCAGGGGAATGTAGTAGTCGCCGCGCCGCACCAGCGTGGCCGAGAGCCCCGGCATGGCGTCGAGATTGCGCTTCACCGCCTTGGCGATTTCCAACACCACGCGCTTCTCGTAGACCTTGCCGACGCCGATGGCGCCGGGATCCTCGCCGCCGTGCCCGGCGTCCACCGCCACCACCACGTCGCGCTCGCTCTCCGGCACGACGCGCTTCGGCGGCGGAGCGGCGCCTCCGGGCGGCTCGAGGTCGATCACCAGCCGGTGGCCATAGGGCGCGATCGGCTTCAGCGCAAACTCCTTGGCCGTCGCCTCGCGCTCGAGATCGAGCACCACGCGCAGGTCCCTGCCGCGACGCTTCGCGTGGCGAATGCGCTTCACCACGCGGCTGTCGAAGGCCGGCATGTCGAGGTCCGGCGCGGCGGTGTCGGTCAGATCGATCACCACCCGCGGCGGGTCGCGCATCTGGAACAGCTCGTAGGCCGCCGCCTGCCGCGTGTCGAGCACCACGCGGGTCGAGTCGGGCGCGTCGTGCAGCCGGATGCCGTTCAGCTCGTTGGCCGCCAGCGCCGGCAGGGCCAGCGTCAGCAGCGCGCCGGCGGCGAGGGCAGCGGCCCGTTCAGCGATGATCGACCGCCGCGACACGCCGCGCCCTCCCGGCCAAGTCCAAACGCACGTCGATGTCCGCCGCCGGCAGCTTGTCGCCGGCCTTGGACGGCCACTCGACCAGCTTCACCGCCGGCTCCGCCAGCAACTCGTCGATGCCCATGTAGCCGAGTTCCCGGGGGTCGAAGATGCGGTAGAAGTCGAAGTGGAGCACGCGCCCTGCGGCCAGCTCGTAGGTCTCCAGCAAGGTGTAGGTGGGGCTCTTCACCGCACCGCAATGGCCGAGGGCGCGCAAGTAGCCGCGCACCAGCGTCGTCTTGCCGGCGCCGAGGTCGCCGTGCAGGCAGACCAGCTCGGAACGCAGGCCAAGCGCCGCCAGGTCGGCGCCGAAGGCCAGCGTCGCTCGCTCGTCCTCAAGGCGGCGCGGCTCGAACACGGACGTCATGGCGTGAGATCGATCGCTTGCACGATGTCGCTGGCAAGCAACGACGATTGGCAGCGTTCGTTTGCTTCGTCGCCGGCGCTGGCATGAATCCAGACGCCGAGTTCGGCGGCAAAACGCGGCGAAAGGCCGCGCCCCAGCAGTGCGCCGACGATTCCGGTGAGCACGTCGCCGCTGCCAGCGGTGGCCATGCCCGGATTGCCGGCCAAGCAGATGCTGCGGGCGGCACCGCCCCACGCGATCAGCGTGCCGGCGCCCTTGAGCACCACGGTCGCGCCGTGGCGGCTGAGCGAGGCGGCGGCCTCCAAGCGGTGCGACTGCACCCACGCGGCATCCTTGCCGAGCAGCCGCCCGGCCTCGCCTGGATGCGGCGTCAAGACCGTCCCAGCGGGCAGGCCCGGCAAGCCCACGGCCTCTCCGCGTTCGGCGCCGCGCTTGGCCAGAATGTTCAAGCCGTCGGCATCGATCGCCAACGGCTTGCCGGCGCCGAGACACGCATCGAGCAGCCGCTCCGCCCACTCGCTCTGCCCCAAGCCCGGCCCGACGGCGATGGCGTCCGCCCGCTCCGCCAAGTCCGCGATGTCCGCCGCCGTCTCCGCCGCCCGCACCATCAGTTCCGGGCGCCGCGCCAGCACGGCGGCGCGATTGACGCCGCGGGTGGCGACGGTTGCCGATCCGACTCCGGTGCGCAGCGCGGCCTCGCCAGCCAGCAGCACCGCGCCGCCCATGTCCACGTCGCCGCCGACGATCAGAAGGCGTCCGAAATCCCCCTTGTGGGCGCCGCGGCGGCGTTCCAGGCGCCGCAGCCCGCCCCCGAACTCCACCGCCAGCCCGCGTCGGTCGAAGACGTCGTCCGGCACGCCCAGGTCGGCGAGCAGCACGTCGCCGGCGTAGTCCACGCCGGGGCCGGTTGCCAGACCGACCTTGAAGGCGACGAAGGTCACGGTGAGATCGGCCTGCACGGGCTCGGGCGTCAGCAGGCCGCCGCTGTCCGCGTCCACGCCGCTCGGCACGTCGAGCGCAAGCACTGGCTTGCCGGCCCCGTTGACGTGTTCAATGGCTTCGCGGAAGGTCTCGCGCACTTCGCCGCGCAGACCGGTGCCGAGCAGGGCGTCCACCACGACGTCGCCTTGGAAGAGCCAGTCTCCGCGAGCGGCGGAAATCGCGCCCAGGCGGCACTCGGCGAAGCGCTTGGCGGCCAGCGCATCGCCCTTGACTTTGGCCGGATCGCCGACTTGGAGCAGTTGGACATCCAAGCCGGCGTCGCGCGCCAGCCCGGCGACCACGTAGCCGTCGCCGGCGTTGTTGCCGGCGCCGCAGACGATCGACAGGCTCTGCGCATCCGGCCAGCGCTCGCGCAGGGCCTCGAGGGCGGCGGCGCCGGCACGGTGCATCAGGCGAATGCCGGGAATGCCGAATTCGTCGATGGCGCGGCGGTCGAAGGCGCGAACGTCCGTCCCTGTGTAGACTTGCGCAACATTCCGTGTCAGTCCACGCATGGCACTGATTATAGGTGCAAACCAAGGGGCAGGCGGTGGCTGAGACGGCCCGTTCTGCGCCGATCGACTACGCCCGTCTGGCGCAGGAGATCGCGCGCTGGGCCGCGGAACTGGGGTTCGCCGAAGTTGGCATCGCCGACACCGACCTCGCCGCCTACGCCCCGGCCTATCGCCGTTGGCTGGCGGAACGCTTCTGCGGCGACATGGGCTACTTGGAGCGCAACGTGCGCAAGCGGCTCGCCCCCGAGGAACTGGTGCCGGGCACCGTGCGCGTGATCTGCGCCCGCATGGACTACCTGGGCGTCGATCCGCCCGCCGCCACCGCCCTGCCGCGCAACGACGGTAGCGCAACAGTCGCCCGCTACGCGCAGGGCCGCGACTACCACAAGACCGTGCGCCGGCGGCTCGCCAAGCTGGCGCGGCGCATCGAAGCCGACGCCGGCGGTGCCCACCGCGCCTTCGTGGATTCCGCGCCGGTGCTGGAAAAGCCGCTCGGCGAACGCGCCGGCCTTGGCTGGATCGGCAAGAACACGCTGCTGCTGAACGCCGCGGCCGGCTCCTGGTTCTTCCTCGGCGAGATCTACACCAGCCTGCCGCTGCCGCCCACGCCGCCGCGTCCGCAACCCGGCTGCGGCAGCTGCAGGGCCTGCATGACCGTGTGCCCCACCGATGCCATCGTGGCCCCGGGGAAACTGGATGCGCGGCGCTGCATCTCCTATCTCACCATCGAACACAAGGGCGCGATTCCAACGCACCTGCGCGAGGCCGTGGGCAGCCGCGTCTTCGGCTGCGACGACTGCCAGATCGTCTGCCCGTGGAATCGCTTCGCCAAGCGCTCGCCGCTGGCCGACTTCGCGCCGCGCCACGGTCTCGACAACGCCTCGCTCGCCGAACTGCTCCGTTGGGACGAGGCCGCGTTCCGCAGCCGCACCGAAGGCATGGCGCTGCGCCGCGTGAGCTATCCCCAGTGGGTGCGCAACCTGGCCGTGGCGTCCGGCAATGCGCCGCCCGACCCGGCCTTGGCGGCCGGCTTGCGGGCGCGACGCCCGGACGCGACGCCGATGGTGCAGGAACACATCGATTGGGCCCTTGCGCGGCAGGCCCAAGGGGCAGCGCGGGACGAGAGCGCGGCCAGCGGCGCTATACCTTGAAGAAGCACCGGCGGTAGTGCCGGAGTTCGGCGATGGACTCGTGGATGTCGTCCAGCGCCCTATGGGCGTTCTTCTTCTTGAAGCCGTCCGCGACCGCCGGCCGCCAGCGGCGCGCGAGTTCCTTCACCGTCGAGACGTCGACGATGCGGTAGTGGAAGTGCGCCTCCAAGGTCGGCATGTGCCGAGCGAGGAAGCGGCGGTCCTGCCAGATGGAGTTGCCGCACAGCGGCGACTGTCCGGGGGCGCAGTGCCGGGCCACGAAGGCGAGGGTGACCGCCTCGGCCTCCGTCGTGCTCGCCGGCGAGGCCCGCACGCGCTCCACCAGCCCCGACTCGCCGTGGTGCCTGGTATTCCACTCGTCCATGCCTTCGAGCACGCCGTCGTCGTGGTGGATGGCCAGCGACGGCCCTTCGGCCACGACATTCAGCTCGGCATCCGTCACGACGGTGGCGATTTCCAGGATGACGTCCTTGCGGACGTCCAACCCGGACATCTCCAAGTCCATCCAGACCAGATTGCCGCTCGGGGACGACTCGCGGGCCATGCCGATGCACACCATGTCGTTGCGTCGGACGCATCGTGGCCTAGGCGGCGCCGGCCGGCAATGGCGATTTCGTCTCTCCCGGCTCGCCGACGTTGAGAGAAACGCTTGAAGCAGCGATGGCCAAGCTTGGCCTAGTGCTCATCGGCGCAACGACCATCGGGCGTATACTGCTGCGCATGGAATCGGCGACGACGTGGGTCTTCAAGGCCGGCGACGGCGCGACACCGCCGGCGCTCACTGGGCGGACCACCGAACAGGCCGTGTTCGGCCGCTGCCTCGCCGGCTTGAGCAACGGCGAGGCGCCGCCGCACAACATCGTTCTGGTGGGGCCGCGCGGCAACGGCAAGACCGTGCTCCTGCGCTGGTTCCAACGCGCTTGCGCGGAGCACGAACCAAGCGTCGACGTCGCGTTGCTCACGCCGAGTGCGCTTTCAGGGCCAGCGTCGCTGGTGGACTCGTTAGCGCCGCGCCGAGGGCTTGCCAAGCTCCTGCCGCGCAAGGTCGGCATCGCGTCCATCGGTTCCGCCGAGTGGACGCCGTCGAACGGCGCACGCGACTTGGTCGCCGCGCTGGTCTCCCGCTGTCGCCGCCGCCCATTGGCCGTGCTGCTCGACGAAGCGCACACGCTGGCTCTCGACACCGGCGCCGCCCTCCTGAACGCCAGCCAGCAGGTTCGCGGGGCGGAAGCGCCGTTTCTGCTCGTGCTGGCGGGAACGCCGGGGCTGGCCGCCCGCTTGAACGCCATGGATGCTTCCTTCTGGTCGCGCCTCGGGCAAGGCAAGCTGGGCATTGGGCCACTCGACGAGGATGCCGCGCGGCGGGCATTGACGGAACCATTGGAGGCACACGGGGTGGGCATCGATGCCGGCGTTCTCGCCTCCGTGGTCGCCCAAAGCCAGTCCTATCCGTACTTCGTCCAGCTCTGGGGCGATGCATTATGGCAACGCCGCTTGGCGGCGGGCGCGAATTCCATCGACGCTGGAGACGCGCAGGCAGCGACGCCGGTCGTCGCGGCCCAAGTGGCGGACTACTACCGACAGAGGTTCACCGAGCTGGAGTCCGAAAGCTTGGTGCGGGCGGCCGTGGCGGTGGCGCGGCTGTTCGAGCGCAACGGCGCGGCCGATGCATCCGACCAGGACGTGGACGCTGCGCTCGCGGAAGCGGCAGTAGAAGACGCCAGCACGCGCTTGGCGGCGCGGGAAGCGCTGAACCGCCTCGGCTACATCTGGCAACCGCCCAACCAGCAAGCGCCGATCCGCTGGCAGCCAGGCATTCCATCGCTGATGGCGCATGTATTGACGCAGGCTGCCGCTGGCTGACTGCGCTCGAACGCCAGTGCCTTGGAACGCAAGGCAGCGTTGGAAAGGGGTACGATCTCACGAAGCTCGCGCAGTGCCCGACAATGGCGCGACTCATGTTGCGTGCAGTTCTTGGAGCGTAACCATGCAGCCCCCGAACCAGCAGCCCTCGGAAATCTGGCGCCCGCTCACGGGCATGCCCGATGGCGCGCAGGACTGGCTCGTGCCCGGCCACGCCGAGCTCGCCGAGGAGTGGGCGGCCATTCGCGCGAGCCTCAAGGCGCGCGACGAACCCCGCGCCTTCATCGACAAGTGGCTCGAGGAGCGCGGGCGGGCCTTCGCCATCGAGACCGGGCAGATCGAGGGGCTCTACACCCTCAAGGCCGGCATCACCGAGCAGCTCATCGCCGAGGGGCTGGAAGGCGTCGTCCACTCGCACACCGTGGAGAACGTCGAGGACCGCACCATCAAGGGCCTGCTGGCGGATCAGGAGACGGCCTACAACATGCTGTTCGAGGACATCGCCAGCGGCCGGCCGCTCACCCAGCATGCCGTGCTGACCTGGCACCAGCTGGTGACCCGGCATCAGGAGACGGTGGCCGGCATCACCGCCGACGGGCGCCGCGTGCAGGTGCCGTTTCGCCGCAAGGGGATGTGGAAGAACCGCCCCAACAATCCGCGCCGCCCGGACGGGGTGATGCACGAGTACTGCCCGCCGGAGGTGGTGCAGGACGAGATGGACCGCTTCTTCGCGCTGCACGCGGAGATCCAGACCGAGCGCTACCCGGTGTACGTGGAGGCCGCGTGGATGCACCACCGCTTCGTGCGCACGCACCCGTTCCAGGACGGCAACGGGCGCGTGTCGCGGATGCTCATGGCGTATTCCTACATCCGCCGCGGCGAGCCGCCGCCGGTCATCACGGCTGCGGGGCGGCCAGGCTACATCAACGCCCTGGAGGTCGCCAACAGCGGCGACTTGCGGACGTTCAGCGACTACCTCGGCACGTTGGCGCTCGTCACGTTGCGAGAAGCCGTGACGTTGGGCCAAAGAGCCATGGCTGGCAACGTGAACCGCCCCAACGGCAACGGCGGGCGCACGATCGGCACGACCTACCTGCCGCCGCTGGAGGGCGAAGGGCGGTAGATTCCGCTGGCCGGTTCGGCGCGGCTGGCGGCCTGCCCAACCGGAAGTCGCGCAACATGGCCGCGCTATTGCTGTGGCGCGGCGTTCTCGGCGGCGGCGGGCAACGTCGCTCGCCAGCCGCGTGTCGCGCCAGACGGCCAGTGGAACTCCACCTGTACCTCGAAGCGCACCGTCGCGGCCAGGCCGAGGGCATCCGTCGCGGTCAGCGTGATCTGCGCCGTTCCCTCGCTTGCTGGTTCGGCGTCTACCACCAGATCGGCGCCGGAGATGCGCACCCGCGCCAGCGATTCGTCCGAAGAGGACGCCTCCCAGCGCATGCCGTCCGGCGCGTCGCCGGGCGCGATCAGCGCATCGAGCGGCAGGCGCAGGGCGCTGCCGCCGGCGAACGGTTCCGGCGTCGGCGCCGCCAGTGCCCGCGGCGGGCGGTGGAACAGCGTCAGCGCCGGCCCCGGCGCGGGCTCGAAGCCGCGGAAGCACGGCATCCCGCCGCACCGCGTCGTCGGCATCGCCGGCGCGGCGGCACGAAGCGTCAGCGACGCCCCGGCGACCTGCCGCGCTGCGAACACGGTACTCGTGGTCTCCCCGGCCGCGACCGCCACCGTCGTCGGCAGGCCTTCGGCGCTGGCCGCTGGAGAGGCCCTCAGAGGCGCCGTCAAGACGAAGGGGGCGCCGGCGGCGATGCGCGCGGAGACGGTGGCCGGCCCCGCTGCCCAAGGCTCGGCGTCGCTCCGAACCAGTTCCACCGCCAGTCCGAACGGCGCGCCCGGGTTGCCCTCCATCGTCGCCTCGCGCAAGCGCCCGAGGCCCGCGAACAGACCGTCCGGCAGCGTTTCGAGGGCGTTGCCGCGCAGGTCGAGGCTGGCGAGGCTGGCGAGGCCCAGCAGGTCTTTCGGGCGCAGGGAGTCGATGCCGCGGCCTTCCAAAGCCAGCCTTGTGACGTTGGCGAGGTCGGGCTGTTTCGGCCAGTGGCAGCCGGCGTAGTAGCGGGCCAGTTCGTCGCGCACTGCCAGCGTTCGGTCGCAGACGCCTTCCTGGATTGCCGCCAGGATGGTGCCGCGGGAGACGTGGACGTTCGGATGCCGCGGGTCGTCCAGGTGGACCTCGAAGTACTCGCGCGCCGGCTCGATGTCGTCGTCGTCCACGATGGCGATTTCGATGGTCGCGGTCGTCTGGCCGGCCGGAATCGTCGCGCGCCCCGGTTGCGACACGTACTCGTTTGCGTCCGCATCCGGCGTCGCCGGGTCGCCGTCCGGCGCGGTGCGCCAGGAGATGTCGAGGGGTTCCGCCAGCGCCCTGTTCAGCGTTGCCGTCAGGACGACCGCGCCGCCCTCGGGCCCGGCCGCGTCGCCCGACAGCGACAGCAGCGCGCCGACCAGCGCCTTGAACGTCGCCGTGGCGCTTCGGCCACCGGGGTCCGTCGCCGTGACCGCAACTGTCGCTTCGCCGGGGCGGACGCCGCGGATCTCCAGGCTCGCCCTCACTAGGAATCGATTCTCCTCCGCCGCACCCGAGACGACGTCGACCGAGGCGGCGTCGCCGTCCGACGAGGCCGCGAAACGCAGCGGATCCAGCTCGGGGTCCCTGAAGACGCCGGCGAGAGCCACCGTCTTCGTCTCGCCGACGTCGAGTTCCAAGTCCGGCAGTTTCCCTGCCAGTACCGGGGCGCCGTTGTCCGAGGGCGCGTCGCCGCCGTCTGTTTCGTCGTCGCTCTCGGCCTCCTGGCCGCCGTCCACCTTGTGACGCGCCGAATTGGCGATGGCGTACGCGCCGAGGTCCAGCACCGCGTCCGCGGCGCCGCCTCTGATCTTGATCGTCCCGCCGTTGAGCGTCAGCGCGTTGGCGCCGACGCTGATGCCGTCGGCGTCGGCGTCCGACGACTGCACGGTGTAGACGAACCACATGACGCGCCCAACGCTGTAGCTGGGGAAGTAGTCCGCTTGCCGCGTCGCCGAACCGATCGTCAGCGCGAGTTGCGGCGAGCCCGTCACGTCCACCGGACGGTTGAAGTCCACGGTGACGAAGATGTCTTGGCCCAGCTTGAACGGGCCTCTGTCCACCAGATTCACGCGGTTCACGGTCGGCGCAGTCTCGCGGCTGCCGTCCACCTTGTGGTTCGTCGAGTCGGCGATGGCGTGGGCGCCGAGGGCCAGCACCGCGTCCGTGCCATCCTTGGCCCTGATCGTCCCGCCGTTGAGGGTCAGCGCATTCGCGCCGATGCTGACGCCGTCGGCGTCGGCGTCCGACGACTGGACTTCGTAGAAGAAGAAGATGGTGGTCGTTCCGGCAAGGGCTGCCATCTGCCGCGTCGCCGTCCCGATCGTCAGCGCCAGCTGCGGCCTGCCGGTCATGTTCACCGCGCGATCGAACGTCACGGACACCGCGATGACCTCGCCCAGCTCGTATGTGCCGTCGCCATCCGGAGTGCTGGAGATTTGCACATCGCTGACTGCTGGCGCGGTCTGCGCACCCGCCCCGGCGCCCAGAAGGCCCGCAAGCAGGCACGCGCAGACGGCGAAGCGACGAGGTCGGCGGCGTGTCATGCGTTGTCCTTGGAGCGACGGCAGCGCACCATCCTCTCACAGCAAGTCGTTTCCAATACCGAAATGAGCCTGAACGGGTACCTGCCCGTGCGGATCGAAATGGGAAGTTGCCAGTCGAGACTGGACGATGGTTGCGCGGGTCAGCGCGCGGGTCAAGCAAGGGCGTCGCGTTGATCGCGTTCAGTCCGTCGCGGTCTTGACGCGGGGTTGTCCACGCTTTGTCCACGGCTCCGTCCCTTGGCCGAACCGGAGCGGTGGGCAAAGGGTGGTCAACCCCGCCCGACGCCGCCTCGAAGGCCGCCCGGCCGTCTGGACCACTGGCGGCGCCGGCGGCCTGTCCGGCGTCGGCCTTCCGTCACGCCACGGCTGGCCAGGCGCGGCCGATGGCGGCGAACAGCCGCTCGCGCTCTTCCTTGACGCGGCGGTAGGCGGCGAGGTCGCTCTCGGCGTGGGCTTCTGCGTCGAGCGTCTCGAAGTCCACGCCGGGCTTGAGGAAGCGCGCCGCGTCGGGGAGGGACTTGAGCTTCTCGTAGGGCGTCGCCAGGTCGGCGTCGCGGTAGACCTTGCGCACCTTGCCGTCCTCGCCGACGGCCTCGGCGGCGAACTGGCACGGATGGTGGTAGTTCAGGCAGGGCGACAGCGTGCCGCTGGCGAACTCGTGGACGAGCGGCGCGAAGCGGGCGGGAATGTGGGCGTGGCCGAGGTGGCGGCGCACGACGCTGCCGTTCTTGCTCTCCACCAGCGCGTTGTCGTTGGAGCGGCGCGGGCGCGAGCGGGTGAACTCGATGCGCAGCTTCTCCAGCAGGGCGGCGACGCGGTGGTTGACGTACTCGGAGCCGTTGTCGGCGTGGAAGCCTTTGACCGCGAAGGGGAAAAGCCCCAGGAGCCCCTCCAGCACGGGGATCAGGAAGCGCTCCGAGATGGCCTCCACGGCGCCCACGAACTCGTACTGGGTGACCTCGTCCACCAGGTTGATCTCGTAGACGCCCTTGCGCCCGTCGAGGTCGCCCTGGTGTACCGAGTCCACCCTCGCGAACCCGGGCTGGCCGTCGGGCTGCGGCTTGCGGCGCTCGCCGATCGCCACCGCCGACGGCCTGGTGCGCGTCCGCGCGGTGCGCTGGCGCCGGTAGGTCTTCGACTTGCGCAGGTTGTACAGATGGCCGTTGGAGATGTACGCCAGGCGCTCGAAGCGGGCGTCGCCGAACACCTCGAACTCGCGCCGCATCACCGCCCGCGTGGCCGGCCCGGACAGCTGGCCGAGCAGCTCGTCCGCCTCCGCCAGCCGCCGCGCGTCCGCCGCCGTGTAGACCCGCGCGAAGGGCTTCGACGGCGCCCCGCCGCGACGGTCCACGATCCGCCCGGTGGCCGCGTGCTGCCCGATCAGCCGCGCCACCTGCGCCCGCGACAGCCCCGTCGCCTTCATCAGATACCGCCGCAGCAGCCCCTTGTCGGCCTTGCCCAGCCGCCCGTAGTCGAAGCGCGCCAGCGTCCGCCTCGTGAACTCGTACGTCGACTCCCGGTCCAGCCCCGCGAAGTCCACCGCCGCGCTGCCGGCCACGAACATCCGCACCTCGTCCAGGGTCGAGAGCCTTTCGGTTTCCAGTTTCAAGATCATCCTCCGATGATCCCAATCCGGCCGCCTTCAGGCTCATGTCTCGTTGGATTGACGACCTCCGTTCAGGCTCATGTCTCATTGGACAAGACGCAGCAAGGCACGATGGGCGTGGAAGGAGTACGCTCCTCTTGAAGCCTCGGATTGCTTGACATGACTCAGCCCTCGAACCAACAACCCTCGGAGATCTGGCGCCCGCTCACGGGCATGCCCGACGGGGCGCAGGATTGGCTCGTGCCCGGCCATGCCGAGCTCGCCGAGGAGTGGGCCGCCATTCGCGCCAGCCTCAAGGCGCGCGACGAACCCCGCGCCTTCATCGACAAGTGGCTCGAGGAGCGCGGGCGGGCCTTCGCCATCGAAACCGGGCAGATCGAAGGGCTCTATACGTTCAAGGCCGGCATCACCGAGCAGCTCATCGCCGAGGGGCTGGAAGGCGTCGTCCACTCGCACACCGTGGAGAACGTCGAGGACCGCACCATCAAGGGCCTGCTGGCGGATCAGGAGACGGCCTACAACATGCTGTTCGAGGACATCGCCAGCGGCCGGCCGCTCACCCAGCACGCCGTGCTGACCTGGCACCAGCTGGTGACCCGGCATCAGGAGCTGGTGGCCGGCATCACCGCCGACGGGCGCCGCGTGCAGGTGCCGTTCCGCCGCAAGGGGATGTGGAAGAACCGCCCCAACAACCCGCGCCGCCAGGACGGGGTGATGCACGAGTACTGCCCGCCGGAGGTGGTGCAGGACGAGATGGACCGCTTCTTCGCGCTGCACGCCGAGATCCAGGCCGGAGGCTATCCGGTGTACGTGGAAGCCGCGTGGATGCACCACCGCTTCGTGCGCACGCACCCGTTCCAGGACGGCAACGGCCGCGTGTCGCGGATGCTCATGGCGTATTCCTACATCCGCCGCGGCGAGCCGCCGCCGGTCATCACGGCTGCGGGGCGGCCGGGCTACATCAACGCCTTGGAAGTCGCCAACAGCGGCGACCTGCGGACGTTCAGCGACCACATCGGCAGATTGGCGCTCGTCACGTTGGGCGAAGCCGTGAACTTGGGCCAAAGAGCACTGGCCGGCAACGTGAACCGCCCCAACGGCAACGGCGGGCGCACGATCGGCACGACCTACCTGCCGCCGCTGGAGGGCGAAGGGCGGTAGATTCCGCTGGCATTGCGCCCGCGCTCCAGCGCGTGACGCCGAACGGGAGGGTTGTCGTCGATGGCACCCGCGCTCATTGCGCCTGCCGATCTTGCCGAACAGGCGGCGGTCGGGTGCGGCCTGCTGATCGTCCAGGTGACGTCGCGGCAGGTCTTCGAGGCGGCGCACGTGCCCGGGGCGGTCAACGTCGAGCCGCGCGAACTCGTTGGCGGCGTGCCGCCGGCAACGGGACGGCTGCCGGACGTGGGGCGTCTGACGGCACTGTTTCGGCGCATCGGCTACGAGCATGGGCGCACGGTGGTTGTTCTGGACGACGAAGGCGGCGGCTGGGCGGGGCGCTTCGCGTGGACGCTGGACGTCGTCGGCAACGGCGACTGGCGCTATCTCGACGGCGGCCTGCACGCCTGGCACGGCGACGGACTGCCGTTGGCCTCCGGCGGCGTCGCCGTTGCGCCCTCGGACGTGGACATCGCCATCAATGCGGCACCGATGGCCGAAGCGAAGGACATCCTGCCGCGCCTGGAGGACCCGGAACTGGTGATCTGGGACTGCCGTTCCGCGGAAGAGTACGTCGGCAGCAAGGTCTCGGCGGCGCGCGGCGGCCACATTCCGGGCGCCGTCAATCTGGATTGGCTCGAGCTGATGGACCGCGACCGGCACCTGCGGCTGGTGCATGATCTCGCCGAACGGCTCCCAGCCCACGGCATCGACCCGGCCAAGGACGTCGTCACCCACTGCCAAACCCACCATCGCTCCGGGCTGACGTACATGGCCGCTCGCCTGCTCGGGTTCCCCCGCATTCGCGCCTACCACGGCTCTTGGGCGGAGTGGGGCAACCGCATGGACCTGCCGGTCGAGGTCGGCGCCTAGGTGCATCCGTTCATCGCGCTGCAGCGCCTGCTGCCCCAACATGGCCTGTCGCGCACCCTCGGCTGGTTCGCGAACAGCCGCCAACGCCACCTCAAGAAGCTCCTCATCGACGCCTTTGCGGCTGCCTACTCCGTGGATCTCGCCGAGTGCGAAGGCCAGAGCGCCGACGACTTCCAGACCTTCAACGACTTCTTCACGCGCCGCCTGCGCCCTGAAGCCCGCCCAATCGCCAGCGGCGAAGGCGCGCTCGCCAGCCCGGCCGACGGCACCGTCAGCCAGGCCGGGCCGATCAAGGGCGGCAGCCTGCTGCAAGCCAAAGGCCACGCCTACGCGCTGGCCGAGCTCCTGGGCGACGAGTCCTGGGCGGCGACGTTCGAGGGCGGTTCGTTCGCAACCATCTACCTGGCGCCGCACAACTACCACCGCGTCCACGCCCCCTGCGACGCGCGGCTCGTCGGCACGTTGGAGGTTCCCGGACGCCTGTTCTCGGTGAACGCGCTCACCGAGCGCAACATCGCCGGCCTGTTCCTGCGCAACGAGCGCCTCGTGCTGCGGCTCGAGGCCGCCTTCGGCGACGTCGCGCTGGTGCTGGTGGGCGCCCTGATCGTGGCCAGCATCGAAGCCGCATGGCCGGGCGGGCCGGTGTCGCCCTACCGTCGACGACGCTCGGGCCAGGTGGCCGATGTCGCCTTCGAGCGCGGCGACGAAGTGGGCGCATTCCTGCTCGGTTCCACCGTCGTGGCGGCGTTTCCCACGGCCGTGCGGCTGGCCGACAATCTCCTCCCCGGAACGCCGGTGCGAATGGGAGAGGCCATCGGCACTACGGCAAGTCAGTGACCGCCTCCGCCGCCTTCGCCAATGGACGTCGCCCAGCTTGGCACGATGTCCGGGTCGATGTCGAAGACCACCAGGCCCAGGGTGTACACGACGCTGGCGATCACCACGGCGCCAAGCAGGTTCAACACGATGCCAGCGCGGGCCATCTCGGCGATGGAGAAGCGATTGCTGCCGAAGACGATGGCGTTCGGCGGCGTGGCCACCGGCATCATGAAGGCGCACGAGGCGGACATGGTGGCCGGAATCATCAGCACCAGCGGGTGGACGCCGGTGACTACCGCCACGGAGGCCAGAATCGGCAGGATCATCTCGGTGGTGGCCGTGTTGCTGGTGAGTTCGGTGAGGAACGTGATGGCCAGGCACACGAGCAGGATCAGCAGGAAGGTCGGCAGCGCCCCGACGGCCTCGAACTGGCCGCCGATCAGCCCGGCCAGTCCGGTGCGCTGCAAACCGGTGGCGAGCGCCAAGCCGCCGCCGATCAGCAGCACGACGTTCCACGGCAGGCGGGGAATCACGTCCGCGTCCATGACGCGCTGCCCCGCCCCGGCGCTCCGCGCCGGCACGAAGAACAGGCTGGACGCCATGGCGATGGCCACCGTGCCATCGTCGATCAAGCTGGGCCACGGCAGAAGGCGCGACCATCCCGGCAGCACCAGTGCGCCGACGTTCAGATCCACGCGGAACACCCAGAGCAGCGCCGTGGCGGCGAAGACGACGAGCACCGCGCGTTCCTCGAACGCCATCGGCCCAAGGGCGGCGCGTTCCCTCGCGATGACGTCCCGGCCCATCGCCAAGCGCGCCGGCGCCCGGTACAGCACCTGCGTGATGAGCAGCCAGGCGGCAAGCAGCATGACCAGGCCAATCGGAAACGCCGCGATCAGCCATTGGCCGAAGGCGATGGCCGGCGCATCGGGAAAGAGCGCTTCGTGGATGCGCGCGAAGGCCAGGTTCGGCGGCGTGCCCACCAAGGTCGTCATGCCCCCCACCGAGCAGCCGTAGGCGATGCCCAGCATCAGCCCCACGGCCAGCGCGTGGGCGTCTTCCTCGCCCGCCTGCTCCTCGATCTGCATGACGATGGCGAGGCCCATCGGCACCATCATCACCGCCGTGGCGGTGTTGGAAATCCACATCGAAAGAAACGCCGCGGCGACCATGAAGCCCAGCACCATCCGCGCCGGGCCGCCGCCCACCACGTCGATGATGGCCAGCGCGATGCGGCGGTGCAGATTCCACTTCTGCATCGTCAAGGCGATCATGAAGCCGCCGATGAACAGCACGATGGTGCTGTTCAGATAGATCGGCGCGGTTTCGCGCCCGGCCATCACGCCGAGCAGGGGAAAGAGCGCCAAGGGCAGCATTGCGGTGGCGAAGAGCGGGATGGCGGCGGTGATCCACCAGATCGCCATCAGCGCGGCAATCGCCGCCACGCGGCTGGCCGGCGCATTGTCCGGCGCCACCGGAAACGCCAGCAGCAGCGCGAACGCCGCAAGGCCGAGCCACAGCCCAGCGCCGCCCGGAACGCGGACCTTGTCCTTCAAACCGTTCAAGGGCGGATGCGCCGGCACTCCAAGTAGTAGCGCTTCTCGTGGGCCTCGCCAAGGGAAAAGGTCTTCGGCGGCGTGGCGCCGTCGCGCACCACCGTCTCGAACAGGTCGTGCTTGTCCATCGCCGGCAGCAGCAAGCCGACTCGCCGCGGCGCGTTCGCCAAGCGCAGCAGCGTCTCGTCGCCGTGGATGTAGTCCAAGGCGGCTTGCGGATGATCGGCGCGGAAGCGGTCGAGAAAGGTCTGCAAGGTCGCCGCCGCCAAGGTGTGCTTCGGTTTGGCGATCGTGACTACGCCGCAGCGTTCAGCGGCGAGAAAGGGGAGGACGTGCGTCCCGTCCCTCGTCGGCAGGTCGCGCATCGCGAGCCAGTCCTCGCGCCGCTCGAACTCGCGGCACTCGAAGCCGGCGTCGGCGAAGTGGCGCGCCATCGCCGCGAGCAGCGGCTCTGGTTCGCAGTCCAGCAAGCGGTGGATCGGCGCGAACTCCAGGGCGGAGTCGTGGACGTTCACCAGCTCCACGAGCGCATGGCGCGCCGGATGGTCCGCGGCGGTGCCGGACGCCTTGAGGTCCGCCCACACGGCGCGTGCCGCGGCCAGCGAGTGGTTGCCGTCGCCCATCGCGTAGAGCAGCGGCGGCTCGCCCTGGCGCAGCCGGCCGAGTGCCGCGGCAATGCGGTCGATCGCCGCTTGCTCTTGGACGTGCCAGCCGCGCACGCGCCCGCCGCCCTGCATCAGCGCGAAGTCGTAGGCCTGGCGCAGCGGCAGCTTGAACAGCGGCTCGATCACCGTGTGCTGGGGGTCGTCGATGAGCACCAGCACATGGGGCGTTTCCAGCGGGGCGCCCTGGCGCACGGCGACGCGCGCCGGCAGGCGGCCGGCATCCGTGCCTTCGGTGCTGCGGATGAGCGTCTGCGCCCCTTCCGAATAGTCGAAGTGCTCCAAGTCCAAGGCGACGAGCAGCCCCCGCCGCGGCGTCGCGCGCCCGACGTCGCGTTCCACCAGCATGAAGCCGGGCGGCTGTTCGCGCAGCACGTCGTTCGCCAGATAGCTTGCCATGCGGCCATTGATGGCCGTCACGGCCTGTTCCCGGTCGCCCTGCCCGAGGTGTGCCTCTGGAAGCACCAGGTGCAGCGTGGAGGGCTTATCGCCCACCAACTCCCGGGTGCGCTGCCAGTATTCCGGCTGCGACGTGAACTGGTCGCACGCCACCACCGCCCAGATTTCCTTCGGCACGTCCGGGCGCGGCAGCAGCAGCGTAGGCACGTGCAGGCCGACGTCCGGGTAGTCGCGCCTCATCTTCCCGACGCCCCGAGTGCGCCGAGCGCGCCCTCGGCCAGCGCAATCGCCGCGGCGATGGCCGCGACGGCGCCGGTGGCGTCTGCAATGCCCTTGCCGGCGATGTCGAAGGCCGTGCCGTGGTCCACGGACGTGCGGATCAAGGGAATGCCAAGCGTCGCGGTGACGCTCTCGTGGAAGTTGTGAACCTTGATGGCGATGTGGCCTTGGTCGTGGTACATCGCCAGCACGGCGTCGAACTCGCCGCCGATGGCGCGGTTGAACACCGAATCGGCCGGCAGCGGCCCGCTGGCGTCGATTCCAGATTCCCGCGCTGCCGCCACCGCCGGCGCGATCTCGTCGAGTTCCTCGCGCCCGAGCAGCCCGCCTTCGCCGCCGTGGGGATTGAGCGCCGCCACGGCGATGCGCGCCTTGGGCAGGCCCCAGCGCGCCAGCGAGTCGCTGGCGAGGCGCAGCTTGGCCAACACGTTGGCGCGGGTCACGAAGCGGGCCGCATCAACGAGGGACTTGTGGGTGGAGAGATGCACGACGCGCAGCCCCGGCGTCATCAGCATGGTGGCGGTCGTCTCGGCGCCGGTGAGCCGCGCGAGGATCTCCTGGTGGCCGATGTCGTCCACGTAGCCGGCGGCGTGGATGGCCTCCTTGTGCAGCGGGCAGGTCACCATCGCCGCCAGGTCGCCGGCGATGGCCGCGCGGGCGCAGCTTTCCACGGCGCGCACGCCGGCCTCGCCGCAGGCCGCCGAGACTTCGCCGACCCGGAAGCCCTCCGCCGGCACGTCGACGTCATGGGTCTCGCAGTCGGGGACCGGCAGTCCGCTCTGCTTGGCGCCGAGTTCCAGCGCCCACGCCGGCCCGTAGACGACGAACTCCGCTGGTCGCTCGTGAACCGCGTGCAGCGCCTTCACGGCCACCTCCGGGCCGATGCCGGCCGGATCGCCAAGGGTGATGCCGATGCGCGTCACAGCAGCTCCGTTGCGGTCACGGCAAGGTCGAAGCCCTCCAGGCCCACGAAGTCCACCTCCCGGCCGGAGAGGATGCGCAGCTTGGAGACGCCGAGATCGCGCAGGATCTGCGCCCCGACGCCCACTTCCAGCCAGTCGCGCTCGCGCCTTCCGGCGCGGCTCGAGGCGCGTCCGTGCAGGCTGTCCAGGGGCACGCCGGCGAAGCCGCTGCGCAGGTAGATGAGCACGCCGCCGCCGAGTTGGCCGATGCGTTGCAGCGCCGCCTGCAACAGGCTCTGCTCGTGCTGCGACTGCGAGCCGAAGAGATCCTCGATGAGCTTCTCGCGGTGGATTCTCACGACCACCGCGTCGTTTCCCGCGTTGCGGGCGTCCAGCTCGCGCACGGCGTTTCCGAACACCAGCGCCAGGTGCTCGGCGTCTTCGAACTTGGTGCGGTAGGCGTAGGCCCGCGCTTGGCCGATCTGCGTGTTCACCTCGAACTCGCGGGTGCGCACCACCAATTGTTCCCGGCGCTGCCGCCAGGCGATGAGGTCGGCGATGGAGATGATCTTCAGGCCGTGTTCGGCGGCGAAGGCGCGCAGCGCTGGCAGACGCTGCACGGCGCCGGTGTCGTCGACGATCTCCGCCAAGAGGCCCACCGGCGGACAGCCCGCGGCCTCGGCCAGATCGATGCCAGCCTCGGTGTGGCCGGAGCGCACCAGCACGCCGCCGCGCCGGGCGATGAGCGGGAAGACGTGCCCTGGGCGCACGAAGTCGTCCGCGCCGATGTTGTTGCTGGCCAGCGCCAGCACAGTGTTGGCGCGTTCTTCGGCGGAAATGCCGGTAGAGAGGCCCTTCTTGTAGTCGATGCTCACCGTGAAGGCGGTGGCGAGCGGCGCGTCGTTGCGCGCCACCATCGGCTCAAGCCGCAGGCGCTTGGCCTGTTCCTCGGTGATCGGCGTACAGAGGATGCCGCTGGTGTGGCGCACCATGAAAGCGACCTTCTCTACCGTCGCCTTGGCGGCGGCCATGATGAGGTCGCCTTCGTTTTCGCGGTCGTCGTCGTCGACCACCACCACGAGCTCGCCGTCCGCCACCGCCTGGATGGCGTCTTCGACGGCATCGAACGGCGCGGACGCGCCCGGCGCTCCCGAGGTCGGCAAGGTCGTGGGGTTTCCCAAGTGGTAGATTGACGCCTTGCGCGAAGCGTAACGGTTTGGAGAGCGGGATGGAACGAAACGCACACGCCACGCTTGGCGGCGGAGGGGCTTGTCACTTGCGCCGAACGCTGCCGGCGCTGACGCTGCTTGCCGCCGGCATTGCCGCTGCGCAACAGGCGGCAACCCCGGCGGATGGCACCGTGGAAGATGCCGCGCCTTTCGTGCTGCAGGAGGCCCTCGCGCCGACGGGCCCCGTGCTCGCGCTGCCGTCGAGCGCGCGAATCGCGGTTGGCCGGGTGCTGCACGGCGACATCGCCTTCGACGTGCGGGCAGACGACGGCGTGCTCGCCTACAGCGCCATCCGTGGCGGGCGAACCGCAAGCGCCCACGCCCAAATCGGCGGCCCGCCGGTGCATTTCGCCTACGACCCAAGGAGTCATGCGCTGCGGCCCTTGGCATCCACCATTCGCGTGCAGCTGCGCTCCGGCGCCCGCCTCAAACCGCTCGTGCAGGCGCTCGGCGCCGTCTCCGGCAAGGCGTATCCCGAGCTCGGCTTCGCATTGGTCCGAATGCCCCCGGACGCCGATCCGTCCCAAGCCGCGCAGCGCTTGGCGCGGCAGCCCGGCGTGTACTCGGCCAACGTTCGATTCAAGGGTCTGCGGCATCGTGCGTTGCCGCCGCATCGTGCGTTGCCGCCGCATCGCCCGCTGCCGCCGCGGCGAGGCGCGGCTGGCGAGCCGAACGCCGCCGAGGTGCCCGCCGTGCGCGCCGGGTTGCGCGCCGACCTGCATGTCTTCTTCGACGGCGTGTACTTCGACGCGGATGGCGCCGCGACAGCCGCGGTTTCGGTCTACAACTGGGGCGCGGCTTCGGCGCGCGCCACGCGCCTCACCGTCGCCTTGGCGGCGGATCGCAGCTTCGCCGATGTCGTGGCCAGCGCCGGCGCCAACGTGCCGGCCCTGTCGCCCAAGGAAGGCTACGACGTCAGTTTGCCGATCGACACGGATGGCCTTGGCAGCGCGACCTATTTCGTTCGGGCGGCGGTTCCGGTGCAGAGCGCGGAGGTGGCTGGCCGCGACTACACGAACAGCGACTACGCGGGATTCACGCTCGACGCCGCCGGACGCGCCCGCACGGAGTGCCGCGCCGCCGGACGCGGCGGGCGTGCCGGCGCCGGCGATCCGCTCTTTCTTCGCCAGTGGCAATTGAACAACGTCGGCCAGACATCGTATGCGGATGACGGCGGCGTGCCAGACGAGGACATGGCGCTGAACCGCATTCTGGCGCTCGGCCCCACCGGCGATGGCGTGCGCGTGGCGATCGTCGACACCGGCCTGGAAACCTGCCATCCGGACCTCGCCGGCAGCGTCGAGCTCGACGCCTCGTTCAATTTCAACGCCGGCCTGTCCGGCGCGGCGCCGTGGGTCGTTGGCCCTTGGCATAGCGCTCGTCCGGACGATCCGTTCAATCCCTATCCAGTCGGCGACCACGGCACCAGCGTGGCCGGGCTGGTGGCGGCGGAGGACCGCAACGGCATTGGCGGGCGCGGCGTGGCGCACGGCGCATTGTTGCGCGGCTACAACATGCTGAGCGCCCTCGACTACGACCTCGGCGTGTACCTGGACGCGCTCGGCGCCAGCCGCTACGCGCCGGACTCGTCGGACGTGGACGTGTTCAACATGAGCTTCGGCTCGCTCGGCTATCCGAGCAACCCCGGCGTCGAGGAGGAGGCGCTGTTCGCGCACGGTGTGCGCCGACTGCGCGACGGCCGCGGCGCGATCTACGTGAAGGCCGCTGGGAACGGCTTCAACGACTGCGCCGCCCTCTTCCGCCGCGGCGGCTTGCGGAGCCGCGTCGGCTGCGTGGGCGCCAACGGCGACGCGACGAACAATCTGCCCTACCTCATGGTAGTCGGCGGCTTCAATGCCGATGGCAATCGCGCCAGCTACGCGAGCGCCGGCGCCAACCTGTGGGTGACCGCGCCGGCCGGCGAATACGGCGTGAACAAGCCAGCGATGGTGACTACGGACCAAGCTGGCGGGTCGGCTGGCTACGGCGTGTTCTACGGCGACCGTTTGCGGAGCGTGACGGAAGTGAACCCGCACCAGGACTACACCAGCCTGTTCAACGGCACGTCCTCCGCGGCGCCCAATGCCAGCGGCGTCGTGGCGATCCTCCTTGAGGCCGTGCCGGCGTTGACCTGGCGCGAAGTGAAGCACCTGCTTGCCAGCACGGCGCGGCGCATTGACCGCAACATCGGCGAGTCCGTTTTCGACTTCGGCGGCGCGGACCGCATCGTGCGGCATGCGTGGATCGTCAATGACGCTGGCTACCGATTCCACAACTGGTACGGCTTCGGCGCTATCCACGCCACCCGGGCGTTGGCTGCCGCTCAGGATTTCGCGCCTGGCTCGCTGGGCCGGTTCCAGCGCTCCGGCTGGTTCGACGCCGGCGGCGAGGCGGCTTTGATCCCGGACAACGCCGGCGCCGGCGTGACGCGCACGCTTGCCGTCGCCGGGCTGCCGGCCTTGGCCGACATCGAGGCCGTGATGGTGGAAGTGGACCTCGACCACCCGTTCCCCTACGATCTTGCCATCGAGCTCACGTCGCCGTCGGGAACGCCCAGCATCGTCAACCCCATCTTCAACGAAGTGCTGGCCATCGACCGCACCGGCGCTGCGCCGCTGCGCTGGCGGCTCTTGAGCAACGCCTTCTACGGGGAAGCGCCGAACGGCGATTGGAAGCTCAACGTCTACGACGGCGCCGCCGGCGAAACCGGCCGCCTCGCTGGCTGGCGGCTGCGCTTCTACTACGGCGACCACGCCCTGGCGGAATAGGCATCTCTTTGGCGCAGCGCCCGACGTCTCATTGGACAAACGGCGGCCAGCCCACTTTCATGGGAGGCCAAGCCGCTTACAACACATCGAAAATATGGCTGTACTTCAGCACCACCTCCCGTCGCGAGCGCAGCGGGAAGTCGCTGCGGTCGTCCACTTCGTTGTAGACGAGGTAAAGGCCGGAGTTGGCGGATCGCAGCCAGGAAAAGCGCACGTTGGCGGCGAGCACGTCGCTGGCGTCGTTGTACTGCAAGAGGGTTTGCAGGCTCATCTTGGGGGTGAAGGAATACTCCAGGCGCGCCTGCACCAGGTTCACGTTGAAGGCGTCTTCGGCGGTTGGCAGGTCGATGCGGTTGAAGTTCCAGGAGAAGGACGCGGTTAGGGTTTCGTCCTTGCGGTAGCTCAGGAACGGCGAGGCGCTCTGCCGCTTGCCGTTGTAGTAGCCGCCGATGACGCTGTAGTAGCCGAGCCGCCACGGATTGCCGCCTGGCGAGTTCATGCCGAAGTTCACTTGCGGGTTCTCGTAGTTGCCGGCGGGAACGGTCGCGCCAGCCACTTGGAACGGCGTCTTCACGCCCTCGTGCGCGACGTCGAAGGCGGTCCACAGATCGGCGCCGCTGCGCCACACGAACCAGGAGTCGATGTGGATGAAGCCGCTCTCGTAGAAGCCGTCGAAATCCCAATAGCCCTGGTAGCTGGCGTGGGGCTTCCACTCGCTCAAGCCCCACTTGCCTTCCATCTGCTTGGTGTACTGCACGAAGCCGTTCACCTTGCGGAAGTTGCGCCGCGCCACGAAGCCGATGGCGGGATTGAAGCCGGCGCCTACTTCCGAGTAGCCGCCGTTGTACGCCCAGGTCGGCGAGTCGTAGTTGCCGAACAGCACGAGGGCGTGGCTGTCCTCGGGGCTGCCTGGCTCGCTGGTCTTCGCCGCGAAGGCGCTCAGCATAGCGAAGTTGCCGATGCCGTAGCGCCCGTCCACGCCGTAGGTCTGGCGGTCGTCCTCGGCGGCGCGGTTGGTGGCGATGAAGCCGATGGACGAACGGCCGCGCAGGTCCTGGCTCATGCGCAGCACGGTGAAGTCCGTCTTCTCGGCGGATTCCGGCGCCGAGGCGGTGCGCATGTGCAGGAAGCCGATGTTCGTGGCGCGGCCGATCCGGCCGGAAAGCCGCGCCCCGCCGTCGATGCGCAGCCGCCGTCCGTCCGGCGCCACGCCGATGCGCCGGCTGTGGAACGGCTGCGCCTCGAAGTAGCCGGATTGGAAAGCGCCGGCGTTCTCCAGGAAGAAGGGTCGGGTTTCGGGGAAGAACAGGCTGAAGCGCCCGAAGTTCACCTGCTGGCGATCCGACTCCACCTGGGCGAAGTCGGTGTTGTACGTGAGATCCAGCGTCAGGCTTGGGGTGAGGGAGTACTTGACGTCGAAGCCGGCGTCCTCGTCGCGGGCGTCCTCGCCGCCGGGCGTGCGCACCATGCTGCCGAGGGCGTAGGGCATCAGCTTCAAGTTGCGGCGCTGCCTTGGCGTGCGGAAGCCGTCCACCACGCCGGCCAGATCGAGCCGGTACATGCTGAGCTGCTTCGGCACCGGCGCCCAGTAGGCGTACTCGTTGTTGCGCCGAATCACGCGGGCGATGTTCACGCCCCAGGTCTGGGCGCCCTCGCCCCTCGGATAGCGCAGGGACGTGAACGGAATCTCGAACTCCGCGCTCCAACCGCCCTCGTGGATGCGCGACCGCACTTCCCAGACCGTGCTCCAATTCCAGTCCGGGAAGCCGCCCGACGCAGAGACCTGGCCGTCGTACTCCGCGCCCACCGGATTGGTGCCGAAGACGAGCGCGGTCTGCTTGCTGCGGAAGGTGTCGAACACGAAGGAGGCGCTGTCCGAAGCGAAGCCGTCGTTGGAGACGACGATCTGCTGCGGGTCTTCCTCGTGGCAAATCACGGCCAGATAGAGCGCCGCATCGGTGTAGCCGATGTACGCCTCGGTGCGCTGGGTCGCCGCTTGGCCGTTGTCCGGCTGCAACTGCTTGAAGTCCGTGAACGGCGTCAACCCCGCCCACGCGGGATCGCCCGCCACGTCGCCATCCAAGGTCGGCGCCTGGGAAAGCGCCACCGCGCTACCCACGGGCCGCTCCCCGACCGCCGCGCTGGCCGGATTCAAGCAGGCGCAAGCGACGGCCCCGGACAGCGCCCAGCGACGCAAAGCCGAACTCGGCATGGGAGAAACCACGGCGCGCAAGGGTTCGCAAGCCTAGCGGTAGGCGTTTGGAAGTCAAGCGTTTGCTCGCGCTGATCCCTTGTTGGGGCCTCGGCGGAGGCGTGGTTGGCCGTTGGCCGGATGCCGAGGCGGCTTCGGCTTGGATCTGAAGCATCTGGAGCGGAAAAATCGAGGCTGGTCAAAGCGGCATCCGACGTCTCTACGGACGTGTGGAACGGCGTTTCGTAGCCGAGCGTGGTCGGCGCCGGCGACGCCGCGAGAGACGCCGAACGGTACGCGGTTCGTATTCCTCGCCCTCTGCCTTCGAGACCGCCGTGTCGTCCTGACGCGAGAGCTGTTCCGCGGGGCGAGCCGCCGCGTTCCGTGCGTCTGGGCTAAGCCGCGTAGTCCACCGTCACCGCCGCGGCCCCGAAGCGCTCGCGCAGTTGCTCCAGCAAGGCGTCGCTGGCGTCTACGCGCCAGTCTCTGCCTAGGGCGACGCGGGCGCGGGCTTTGGCGGTGCTGTAGTCCACCGCGATCATGCAGCCGCTGTTGTCGCGGTGTTGGCCGAGGACGCGCTTCAAGTCGGCGACGAAGCCGTTGCTTGGGGAATCCAGGCGCACGGCCACGCAGCGGGCGTGGCGCTTGCGGGCTTCCGAGAGCGTCATGACTCGCTCGGCGCGGAGCTTCAAGGCGTCGTTGCCGGCGTAGTCGTCCGCTTGCACTTCGCCTTCCACGACGAGCACGGCGTCTTTTTCCAGCTTGCCGCGGTTGTGCTGGAAGACCTCGCCGTAGAGGCTCACTTCGATGCGCCCGCTGCGGTCGTCGAGCGTGGCGAAGGCCATGGCGCCCCGGCGCCCCCGTCGCGTGCGGTTGGAGACGACGACGCCGGCGACCGTCTGCGTGCCTTGGCGGGCGGCCAATTTGCCGATCTCCTGCTTGCAGAAGCGCCGAATCTCCGGCCGATGCTCTTCCATGGGATGGCCGGTGAGGTAGAGGCCCAGCGTCTCCTTTTCGCCCTCGAGCCGTTCCTGGGTGGTGAGCGGCGTGTGCGTTCTGGGTGCGCTGACGGCGGCGGGTTCGGCTGCGCCGCCGAACATGTCCTCGACGCCCAGCTGGGCGTCTCGCGCCACTTGCTCGGCGCCCAGCAATGCGTCCGGCAACTCGCCGAGCAGCCGGCCGCGGATCGCGTCCAGGTCTTCGTCCGGGGACCTGAAGGCGTCCATCGCGCCGGATCGAACCAGCGCCTCCACCACGCGCTTGTTGGCGCGGCGGCCTTCCACGCGGCGGCAGAAATCGCCAAGATCGCGGAACGGGCCGCCGCTTTCGCGCTCCTCGACGATGGCCGCCACGGGCGCTTCCCCAAGCCCGCGAACCGCGCCAAGCCCGTAGAGAATCCCATTGCCGCGAGCGCCGAATCGGAACCCGCTCGCGTTGACGTCCGGCGGATGCACGTGCAGGTCCATGCGCTGCACTTCGTCGATCAGTTCCACCACCTTGTCGATGGTCTGCATGTCCGCGGAGAGCACGGCGGCCATGAACTGCGCCGGAAAGTGCGCCTTCAGCCACGCCGTCTGGAAGGACAACAGGGCGTAGGCCGCGGCATGAGCCTTGTTGAAGGCGTAGCCGGCGAACTTCTCCACCTGGTCGAAGATGTCGTTGGCGACGCGCCGATCGACGTCGTGCGCATCGGTGCCGGCAAGGAACATGCTGCGCATTTCGGCCATTTCCTCGGGCTTCTTCTTCGCCATGGCGCGCCGCAGCAGGTCCGCTTGGCCGAGCGAGAAGCCGGCCAGCAGGCGGCCCATGTTCATCACCTGCTCCTGGTAGAGCATCACGCCGTAGGTGTTCTTGAGGGCGCTTTCCAAGGACGGATGCGGATAGACCAGGGGCGCCTTGCCGTGCTTGCGGTTCACGTAGTCGTCCACCGCGCCGGATTGCAGCGGGCCTGGGCGGTAGAGGGCCACCAAGGCGATGATGTCGTCGATGGAGTCCGGTTGCAGACGGCGGATGAGGTCCTTCATGCCTTCGGATTCGAGCTGGAAGACGGCGGTGGTCTCCGCCTCGCGCAGGAAGGCGTAGGTCTTGGCGTCGTCGAGCGGCAGAGTCTTGACGTCGATGGGCGGCTCGCCTTGCGCCTTGCGTTCGGCGTTCACGGCGCTCAAGGCCCAGTCGATGATGGTGAGCGTCTTCAAGCCGAGGAAGTCGAACTTGACGAGCCCCGCCTCCTCCACGTCGTGCAGATCGAACTGCGAGACCACCGTGCCGCCGGGCTGATCGGCATAGAGCGGCACGAAGTCCGTCAGCCGCGTCGGCGCGATGACCACGCCGCCGGCGTGCTTGCCGGTGTTGCGCACCACGCCTTCGAGCCGGTAGGCCATGTCCATGATTTCGGCGGCGTCTTCGTTGCCTTCCACGAAGCTGGCGAGCTCCGGCTGCTGTTCCATCGCCTTGGCGAGGGTCATGCCGAGCTCGAAGGGGATCATCTTGGAGAGCCGGTCGGCCAAGCCGAAGGGCTTGCCCTGCACTCGCGCCACGTCGCGCACCACTAGGCGCGCCGCCATCGTGCCGAAGGTGACGATCTGGCTTACCGCGTCGTGGCCGTAGCGCTGGGCGACGTGGCTGATGACGCGCTCCCGGCCCTCCATGCAGAAGTCGATGTCGAAATCCGGCATGGACACGCGCTCGGGATTCAGCAGGCGCTCGAAGAGCAGGTCGTAGCGCAGCGGGTCCAGTTCCGTGATGCCGAGGCAGAAGGCCACCAGCGACGCATTGCCGGAGCCGCGGCAGCCCACCGGCACGCCGTCCTCACGCCCCCAGTTGACGAACTCCTGCACGATCAGGAAGTAGCCGGCGAAGTCCATCTCCGTGATGACGCCGAGCTCGTAGTCGAGGCGCTCGCGGTACTGCGCGGCCAAGGCGTCGGTCTTCTCCGGCAGTTGCGCCAGATGCTGCGCCAAGCCCTCCCGCGCGCGGTGTTCCAGCAGCGATTCGAGGGAGAAGCCTTCGGGGACGGGATAGCTCGGCAGGTAGTAGGTGCCGAGCCGCATGGCGCAGCTGCAGCGCCTGGCCACCTCCACCGAGTTGTCGATGGCCTCCGGCAGATCGGCGAACAGCTCGCGCATTTCCGCCGCCGAGCGCAAGTACTGCTGCTCGCTGTAGCGCCGCTCCCGGCGCGGGTCGTTCAGCACGCGGCCTTCCTGGATGCACACCCGCGTCTCGTGCGCCTCGAAATCGTCCCGGCGCAGAAACCGCACGTCGTTGCTGGCGACGACGGGCACGCCTTGCGCGCTGGCGAACGCGGCGCAGTCCACCACGAAGCGCCCCTCGCCAAGCCGGCCGGTGCGCGACAGCTCCAAGTACAGCCGGTCGCCGAAGGCCGTTCGCCAGGGGGCGAGACGTTTCGCCGCGGCGTCGGGGTTGGGCAGCGCTCCGCCCACGTCGCTGTGCCGGCCGAGCAAGACGAGCAGCCCTTCGGCGCTGGCGAAGATGGCCTCTCGGGTGACGCGGCCATGGCCGTTCGCGGCATCCCCGGCGCCGTTCGCCGCGGCGGCTTCTGTGTAGGCGCTGGACACCAGGCGCAGGAGGTTGCGGTAGCCGACCTCCGAGGCGACAAGGACGATGCAGCGATGCAGGCCGTCGTTCGCCATGCCCTCGGCGGACGTGCCATCCGCGTCGCCATCGGCATAGTGCAGGTCGGCGCCGATCAGCGCCTTCACGCCCGCATCCCGACACGCCGAGTAGAACTTCACCAGGCCGAACAGGTTGGCGTGATCCGTGAGCGCCACCGCCGGCATCCCCAGTTCCGCCACCCGCTGCGCCAGATTCCCCACCTTGGCCAGCCCGTCGCGCAGCGAATACTCGCTGTGGACGGACAAGTGGACGAACATGGCCCCGCCCTCGACCGCCTCGGCGCCTTCCGGCACCTCGTCGCCAGTCTGGTACGCAACCGCCGGCGCAGCCTCGACATCCTCGATTTCGACGACTTCGCTCACGGCGGGGGCACGGTGGCGGTGGGGCGCCCAGTGTACCGAACGGGCGGATCAGCGCGTCCCGAATTCGGGCGCCCACCGCCCGGGCGTTTCACGCCGTTTTGAGCGCCCGCCCGCGCTGCGCGAGGCGCTCTGCCTCCGAATCAGCCGACGTTCACCACCATCTTGCCGGTGTTGGCGCCGGTGAAGAGGCCGATGAAGGCTTCGGGCGCTTTCTCCAGGCCGTCGAACACCGTCTCGCGGTACTTCAGCTGGCCGCTTGTCACCCAGGCCGTCATGTCGCGCATGAAGTCGTCGCGCAGGTGGTTGAAGTTGGAGACGATGAAGCCCTTGAGGGTCAGCCCCATGCCGATGGCGATGGTCAGGTTGTTCGGGCCCGGCACCGGCGCCGTCGCGTTGTACTGGGCGATTGCGCCGCACAGCGGAATGCGGCCATTCGGCTTCATGCAGTTGAGGGCGGCCTGCAGGTGGTCGCCGCCCACGTTGTCGAAGTAGACGTCCACGCCCTCCGGCGCACCTTCTCGGATGTGCCGTTCCAAGTGGCCTTCGCGGTAGTCGAAGGCGTGGTCGAAGCCGAGGTCGTCGGTCAGGTGGCGCACCTTCTCGGCGCCGCCAGCGCTGCCCACCACCGTGCAGCCCTTGATCTTGGCGATCTGCCCGACGGCGCTGCCCACCGCGCCGGCGGCGCCAGAGACGAAGACCGTCTCGCCTTCCTGCAGGGCGCCGACGTCCAGCAGCCCCACGTAGGCCGTCATGCCCGGCATTCCCAGCACGCCCAGGTAGGCCGATGCCGGCGCGTGCAGTTCGCCCACCTGGCGCAGCCGCCGGCCTTCGGCGACGAACGCCTCGCGCCAGCCGTAATGCGACTCCACGTGCGCGCCGACCGGCAGTTGCGGATCGTTGGACTGGGCGACCTCGCCGATGGCGCCGCCGGTGAGCGCTTCGCCGATCTGGAACGGCGGCGTATAGGACTTGCGGTCCACCATGCGCCCGCGCATGTACGGATCCACGGACATGGCGAGGTTCCGCACGAGCACCTCGCCAGCGCCGGGTTCCGGCAGATCGACCTCGCGCAATGCGAAATCCTCGACCTTCGGCATGCCCACGGGCCGACTGGCCAGCACGACTTCTCTCGTTTTCATGTTGAACCTCGTTTGGGTTGGGCGACGACGCGCCTCAAGTGCGCTGTCCGAGCAGGCGATCATAGCGCTTGCGCGTACTGGGCATCCACGACGCGCAAGCGCAGCTTCGGCAAATGGGCGATGGCGTCGAGCATGGTCTCCGGCGGCAGCGGCAGATGCGTGGCGTCGGCTTGGGTCTGCCCCCATGTGGGATCGACGCTGCGCCAGGCGTTGTCGACGACCACTTCGTTCCATGCATGCAGCACGAACGCGCCGGGGCCCTCGGCGGCGCCTGGGCGATAGACGAGACCAGTGACGGTGCGGGTCGGCAGCCCCACGGCGCGGCCAAGCACGGCGTAGAGATCGGCGAACTCGGTGCAGTCGCCGCGCCGCTCGCGCAGCGTGTCGAAGACCGTGCGCGGCCATGGAGCGTCGTGGTAGCGCAGCAGGTCGTGGACGAACCGGGCGAGCGCGTCGGCCTTGTCGCCGGCGCGCTCGATGCCGGCGACGGCCTGCGCAGCGAGCTCGCGCACGCGCTCGTCGTCCGCCGGATAGCTCGCCGTGACGGCGCGGGCCTCGGCCAGTTCGGAGGCATCCGCCACCGGGCGCTGCTCCGTGCTGCCGGAGAGCAGTCCGTCCGGCGTCGCCCCAAGCCACGCGAATGCCTGCGCGTGGCGCGGCTCGACGGCGAGCGTGATGCGGCGCAGCGCCGAAGGATTGGCAATGCGCTTGTCCACGGCCGCGCGGTGGGCGCCAGCTGCGAACAGCGGCGGGCTGGTCTCCCAAGCGCGCGCCGTGTCGGCGTTGGACACGCGGTGGATGCTGAACAGGTTGCCCATGTCCATGCGCGACGGGGCGAGCAGGCGGTCGAGGCGGATGCGCGTCGGCGGCGCGGCGAAGCCCAAGGCATCGGCGCGAGTGCTCGGCGTCGCCGCCTCGACCACAGCGGCGCCGTCCGGCTCGCGTTGCTGCAGACGCCAATGATGTTCGACGAGCGCGAGACGGTCGAAGTCGATGGCGAGGGACGCGGTCACGGCGCCCAAGACCGGCGCTTCTTCGGCCAGCCACTGTTCGACCGCGAGATAGTCGCCGAGGGCGAAGTCGGCGGCGATGCGGCGCTCGCGCGCGGCGCCGTTGGCGATGACCGCCGCCGTGCCCGGTTCGACGACGACTTCGCGGCGCGAGTCGCCGGTCACGACCAGGTTTTCGCCACGCACGAAGACGTGCGGCCGAGTGCGGTGGAAGATCAGTCGATCCTCGATCCGCGTCGGCGTGTTGCCGGCGAGCCGGAAGCGCAGTTCGGTGCGGAACTCGAAGTCGCCGTCGGGGGTTCGGCCATGCGATGCGCGGTAGTGGCCGATGGGCGTGTGCCGGTAGACCACCGCGTACCAGCGTTCGCCGGCCAAACGATCCGCAATGCCGCGCGCCGCGTCCCGCGGCTGCGCCCACCACAGCAGCAGCGCGACGCCGCCGAGGGCCGCCACGATCGCCGCCGGCAGGAACCGCGCGCCGGCGATGCGCCGCTTCACGCCCGGCGCCAGTCGAAGGCAAGCGTTCCGGCGATGTCCGCGCAGCCGAGCTTGAGCGCCAGCAAGCGGTCGAAGCCCACGGCGACCCCGGCGCAGTTCGGCAGTCCGTGCCGATGCGCCGCGAGGAACGCGGCGTCTGGTTCGACAGGCGGCAGGCCGCGCTTGCGGCGCCGCTCGGCATCCGCCGCCATGCGCCGCTCCAGCTCGTCGGCATCGCGCAGCTCGTGGTAGCCGTTAGCGACCTCGATTCCATGCACGACGAGTTCGAAACGTTCCGCCGTGCCATGCGCGTTCAACTGCGCGAGCGCGGCTTGGCTCGCTGGAAAGCGCGTCACAAACAGGCGGGGGGCGGAGGTTCGGCGCAGCGCTTCGTCGAACAGGAAGCCGAGCGCGGCGTCCGAGTCGGCCGGGTCGGCCAGCCCGAGCGCCTTCGCCGCCTGCGCCAAGCTGGCCTCGTCGGCGGCTTGCAGATCCACGTCGAGAGTGTCGCGCAGCAACTCGGCGTAGCTCCGCCGTTCGCAGAGCGCCGGGCCGAGCACGACGTCCACCAGCGCAGCCGTCTCGTCCATGAGCGCCGCGGCGTCGGCGTCGCGCCGATACCACTCGATCATGGTGAACTCGGGATTGTGCCAGCGGCCTTCCTCGCCGCGCCGAAACACCGGCCCGATCTGGAAGATGGAGGGTGCGCCCGCCGCCAGCAGGCGCTTCATGTGGTACTCCGGCGAGGTCTGCAGGAAACGCCCGTCCACGGTGCGCAGGCTGTCGATGGCCGCGTCGGTGACGGTGCGCCGCCCCAGCACCGGCGTTTGCACTTCGAGCACTTGGCGCGCGGCGAAGAAGGCGCGCACGGCTTGGAGCATCGCCGCTCGCGCACGAAGCGCGTCGAGGCTGCAGGAAGGCTCCCAGTCCAACGGCGCCGCGGTGCTTTCGCTTACGACTTCACGCGGCTGACGTACTGCCCGTTGCGCGTGTCGATCTTCAGCACGTCGCCGACTTCGACGAACAGCGGCACCTTGACGACCGCGCCGGTCGAAAGGATGGCCGGCTTGGTGGCGCCTTGGGCGGTGTCGCCGCGCAGGCCGGGGTCGGTTTCGGTCACTTCGAGCTCGACGAAGTTCGGCAGCGTCACGGAGATCGGGTCGTCGTTCCACAGCACGATGCCGCAGCGATCCTGCTCGCGCAGCCAGACGCTGCCGTCGCCCACCGCCGCCGCTGACGCGGCCACCTGCTCGAAGGAGCCGTCGGTCTTCATGAAGTGCCAGAACTCGCCGTCGGCGTAGAGGAACTCCATCTCCGTTTCCAGCACGTCGGCGGCTTCGATGGCTTCGCCGCTGCGGAACGTGCGCTCCCAGACGCGGCCGGTCTTCAAGTTGCGGAACTTCACCCGGGTGAATGCCTGGCCCTTGCCGGGCTTGACGAACTCGTTCTCCAGAATCGAACAGGGGTCGCCTTCGAGGAGCACTTTCAGCCCCGGCCTGAATTCGTTGGTAGAGTAAGTGGCCACGCCGCCAACCTCCTTGGGCCTTCGGGCGAAGAACCGGCGCGAACGCCATAGGAACTCCATGATACCCGCCGCGCCCTCCGCCACAAAGCTCGGCCCCGAGTCCGCGGCCCAGCTTGAAGCGGGCGCCGGGCCGTGGCCGGCGGAGGATTGGCGACGCGAACTCCGGCGCGCGATCACGGATTCATCGGAACTGCTCCGACTGCTGGATTTGGAGGGGAAAAGCGCGCACGCGGTTGTGGACGAGCGCTTTCCCTTGCGCGTGCCGCGGCCCTTCGCGGCGCGCATGAAGCGCGGCGACTGGGCCGATCCGCTGCTGCGCCAGGTGCTGCCAACGCGCGAGGAGACGCTCGCTGTCCAAGGCTACGGCGCCGACCCGCTGCAAGAGGCCGAGGCTGCAATCTCGCCCGGGGTGCTGAAGAAGTACGCCGGCCGAATGCTGCTGCTCGCCACCGGCGCCTGCGCGGTGCATTGCCGCTACTGCTTCCGACGCCACTTCCCGTACCAATCCGGCGCGCCGTCGCTGGCTGTGGTGCGCGAGGACGCGAGCACCCGCGAAGTGATCCTCTCCGGCGGCGATCCGCTGCTCCTCGCAGACGGCCGCTTGCAGCGCCTCGTGGCCGACATCGAAGCGATCCGCCACGTCTCGCGGCTGCGCATCCACACGCGCCTGCCGGTGGTGATTCCGCAGCGCGTCACGGCGGCGCTCGTCGATATGCTGACGATGAGCCGCCTGCGCGTGACGGTCGTGCTGCACGTCAACCACGGCGCCGAGATCGACGCCGATTGCCGCCGCGCCTTCGGCGCCCTCGGCGGCGTCACGCTGCTCAACCAAAGCGTGCTGCTCGGCGGCGTGAACGACGACGCGGCGGTGCTGGCCGAGCTCTCGGAGCGGCTCTTCGACGCTGGCGTCCTGCCCTACTACCTGCACATGCCGGATGCCGTGGCCGGCACAGCGCACTTCGACGTCTCCGACGCGCGCGCCGTGGCCATCCATCGCGACCTCGCGGCGCGGCTGCCGGGCTACCTCGTTCCCAGGCTGGTGCGCGAAGTCCCAGGCGGAGAGGCCAAGGCGGCGCTGGATGCCTCCGCGTTTGGCGCCGGCGAATTCGACGGCGGGATGCCCGACCGCGACTTGCCGTGTCCTTGAGCGGCCGGCTGCGCACGGCCGCCAAGGCCAATGCGCTGGCGCTGGCCGCAAGCGGCGGCGCGCTGCTCGCGTTCTGCGTCGCGGCGGCGACGTCGTGGGTGGTCGAGCGGGAGCGCCTTGCGGTCGAAATGGCGCGCTTCGGCAATGCGACGGCGGAACACGTGGCGCAGTTGGCCGGCGATGCGCTGCGCCGCGACGACCGCATCGGCTTAGGTCTGACCCTCGGGCGGCTGGCGGAGCGCACGGAAGTGCGCGGCATCGCGGTCCACACGGCCGAAGACCAGCCCTTCGCCGTCGTCGGCGCCACGGTGCCTCCGCAGCTGAGCTACGGCAGCCGCGTCATGCGCGACGGCGCCGTCGTGGGCGACGTTCGCGTGGCGCTGAACGCGGCCAGCTTCCGCCCGGACGCCGGCCGCCATCTGGTCGCGGTCGTGGTCGCCCTGGCGACGGCGCTGATCGCGTTCGGCATCGGCAGCACCGTCGCGGAACGCTTGGGCCGGTCGTCGCCGAGCGGTCGGCGGCAAGGCGAAGACCAGGACGCGCAAGCGCAGGATGTCGCCCCCACGCCGGAGGCGAGCGGCGACTACGCCGTCTTCGCCAACCTGTTCGGGCGCGCCAGCATGGCCGAGGACGAGCTTGGCCGCGCGCTTCAAGGGGCGCTTGCGGCTGCCCAAGCGGTGGCCGACCTCTACCAGGCAGAGGCGCGCGCAGTGGCACGCATCGGCGTGGCGCTGATCTTCGACGGCGCGGGCGAAGAGCGCGGCATCGCCGCCGCTTGCGCGGCGCTGCTGCTGCGGCAGGTGCTGAACGACGGTGCGCCCGCCCGCGCAAGCGCGTTCCGCTACGGCATCGAACTCCTGCCCGCCGGCGGTGCGGAGAGCGCAGCCGACCAGCAGCGTCTCCTGGCGTTGCTGTCGTCGCTTGCGCCGAGCGGCGAGGTGGCCATCGGCAGCGCCGCCTACGAGGTTCTCGCGCCCACTGGACGGCTGCGCGTTTCCACACTCGACAACCCGGCGGCGCAAGCGCTGGCAGCAACCGCGGCGCCGCGCGGAGTTCTGCTCGGCGCTGGCGACGGCCGGGACGCAGCCGCGATTGCCCGCCAGGCGGAGGACATCGCCAACGCGCTCTCTCCGCAGTAGCGGCGTTCCATATTCGTGCAGCCGCGAAGCAGAGGCCGCACCAAAATGGGGCGTTCATCGCTTCGGTGCGCTACTCTCGCGGACAAGCGAGCGCAGAAGGCAGTGGTACGTTTCTTGCTGAACGAAGATCGTGGCCACGTATCGGGACATTCTGGACCAGCTCACCACCGCGGTCGCGGTGGTCGACGCGGCCGACGATCGGTCGTTCCGCATCACCTACCTGAACCAAGCTGGCCAGGCGCTCTTCGGGCGCAGCGCGGCGCGCGCCATCGGCGCTCCGCTCGATGCCCTGCTGCGCGATCCGCACGCCGCGCCGCGCGCCCTCGAGGCCGTTCTGGAAAGCGGGCAGCCGTTCACCAAGCGCGAAGTGGCCCTGCACCTGCCGGACGGACTGGTGCGCGCCAACTACTCCATCTCGCCTCTCTCGGAGCGCGAACTCCTGGCCGAGTTCGAGCGCCTGGACCGCTTCATCCGCATCGACCGCGACAATCAGCAAGCGGCGATGCAGGACACCATGCGCGAGCTCGGGCGCGGCCTGGCGCACGAGATCAGGAACCCCTTGGGCGGCATTCGCGGGGCGGCGCAACTGCTGGCACGGCAGCTGCCGGAGGCGGAGCGGCAGTACACCACGGTCATCATTTCCGAGGCCGACCGTTTGCGCAATCTGGTCGACCGCGTCCTCGCGCCGAATGGGCGCTGCCGTTTCGCGCCGGTGAACGTCCACCACGTCATCGAACGGGTGGTCAAGCTGGTGGAAGCCGAGCACTCCTCGCGCATCGCCTTCAAGCGCGCCTACGATCCAAGCCTGCCGGAGGTGGAGGGCGACTTCGAGAAGCTCGTGCAGGCGACGTTGAACGTGCTCGCCAACGCGGCGACGGCACTGGACGGCGTCGAGCAGCCGGTGGTCGAACTGCGCACCCGCGTGGTGCGCCAGTTCACCATCGGCGCCACCCGCCACCGGCTGGTGGCCAACATGGACTTCATCGACAACGGGCCGGGGATTCCGCCGGACATCGCCGAGCGCATCTTCGTGCCGATGATCAGCGGCCGCCCAGAAGGCTCCGGCCTTGGCCTCGCCATCACCCAGACCATCCTCGCGCAGCACAACGGCCTGGTGGAGTGCGAGAGCGCGCCCGGACGCACGGTGTTCTCGTTCTTTCTGCCGCTGCGCCAACCGGCGCCGAGCAACCCGCCGGCCTTGGCTAAGCAATCGCTCGGGGCAGACGCTCGGGCAGCACGGGCAGGCCGGGCAGGGCAGGAGGGAGGCGCGAATGGCAGCTGAGCGGGTGTGGATCGTCGACGACGACAGCTCCATTCGCTGGGTGCTGGAGCGCGCGCTGTCCCAGGCCGGCTTCGACACGGCGTCCTTCGCCAGCGCCGACGACGTGCTGCGCCGCATCGATCTGGATACGCCGGACGCCGTGGTCTCGGACATCCGCATGCCGGGCGTCGACGGCTTGGAACTGCTGGCCTCCTTGAGCGAGCGCCATCCGCAACTGCCGGTCATCATCACCACCGCCCACTCCGACCTCGAGAGCGCGGTCAATGCCTACCAGTCGGGCGCGTTCGAGTACCTGCCGAAGCCGTTCGACGTGGACGTGGCGGTGGCGACGGTGCGCCGCGCCGTACTGCTGCAGCGCGAACAGGCGTCTCCCGTCCCATCGCCGCCGGCGGCACAAGCGACGGAAATCATCGGCCAGGCGCCGGCCATGCAGGAGGTGTTCCGCGCCATCGGCCGGCTCGCCCACTCCAACATCACGGTCATGATCGAAGGCGCGTCGGGAACCGGCAAGGAGCTGGTAGCGCAGGCGCTGCACCGCCACAGCCCGCGCGCCGGCGGCGCCTTCGTGGCGCTCAACATGGCGGCCATTCCCAGCGAACTCATCGAGTCGGAATTGTTCGGCCACGAACGCGGCGCGTTCACCGGCGCACGCGAGCAGCGCGTCGGCAGGTTCGAGCAGGCCAACGGCGGCACCCTGTTCCTCGACGAAATCGGCGACATGCCGGCCGAGGCGCAAACGCGGCTGCTGCGGGTGTTGGCCGAGGGCGAGTTCTTCCGCGTCGGCGGGCGCGTCAGCGTCAACGTGGACGCGCGCATCATCACCGCCACCCACCGCGATCTGCGCGCCCTCGTGGCAAGCGGCGCCTTCCGCGAAGATCTGTACCACCGGCTGAACGTCATCCGCGTCCACGTGCCGGCCCTGGCCGAGCGGCGCACGGACATCCCGGCGCTCGCCGAGCACTTCCTTGCCGCCGCGGCGCGGCAACTCGGGGGCGAGCCGAAGACGCTGCGTCCCGATGCGCTGCGGTTTCTGCAGACGCTGGATTGGCCGGGCAACGTGCGGCAGCTGGAAAACACCTGCAACTGGCTGACGGTGATGGCGCCGGGGCGCGAGGTCCACGTCGAGGATCTTCCGCCGGAACTCGACGACGCCGGACAGACGCCGGACGGCGATTGGCTGCAACTGCTCGGCGCCTGGGCCCGGGACAAGCTCGCCGGCGGCGAGGCTTCGATTCTCGACGAAGCGCTGCCGGCCTTCGAGCGCACCATGATCCGCACCGCCTTGGCGCACAGCGGCGGGCGCAAGGGCGATGCCGCGAAGCTGCTCGGCTGGGGACGCAACACGCTGACGCGCAAGCTCGCCGAGCTGGGCCTGGGCTCCAAGCCGGGGTGCGTGGGCAAGAGCCCCTCGCCGGCGCGGGAGACCGGCAAGAAAGCGGGGGAAGAGCAAGCCGACTGACGCCGCACGGCGTTCTCGCCGCCGACGTATGATTGGCGCGGGAGGATGCTTGCCATGGACGGGCGACTCGACTACCGCGACGGTGGCTTGACGCCGGCGACGAGGCCGGGCATCGGCGAACTCAACGAGCGCTCGTTGCATCGGGCGCTCAAGGAGCGCTACGCCGCTGGCGGCGGCAGCATGGAGCAGGCCGTCGACGGCTTCGTCGCCGACGTCTTGATCGGCGAGCGCATCGTCGAAGTCCACACCGGGCCGTTCTCGCCGCTGCGCCGCAAGCTGCCGCGGCTGCTCGAGCGCTTCGCCGTGACCCTCGTCTACCCGATTGCCCTGGATCGGTACATCGTCCGGGTGCCGGACGACCCATGCGCCCCCACCACGCGCCGCAAGTCGCCCAAGCACGACACCGTGTTCATGGCCTTCGGCGCCTTGGTGGGCATTCCCGCCTTGCTGCAGCATCCGAACCTGACCCTCGACATCGTGATGACCGTCGAGGAGGTGGTGCGTACCAGCGCGGCCCCGGGACGCCGGCGGCGCCGCCGCGACTGGATCAGCGTCGACCGGCGGCTGATCGACGTCGCGCGGACGCACACCATCGGCGACATGGCCGAGCTCTTCGCGATGCTGGATGCGGACTTGCCCCAACGCTTCACCACGGCGCACCTGGCCGCGGCGATGAAGTCCTCGCGGCGGCTGGGGCAGCAGGCCGCGTTCTGTCTGCGCGAAGCCGGCGTCGCGGAGATCTGCGGCAAGGAGGGCAACGCCCTCGTGTACCGGCGCTGCGCTTGAGCGATGTTCACGATCGCCCTCTACCAGCCGGAGATTCCGCAGAACACCGGCAACGCCATGCGCCTGGCCGTCAACGTGGGCGCCGATCTGGCGCTGATCGAGCCCTTGGGCTTCGAGTTGACGGACGCCCGCGTGCGCCGCGCCGGTCTCGACTACCGCCACTTGGCAACGACCACGGTCTATCCGAACCTCGAGGCGTTCCTGGCCGAACTCGGCGCACGGCGGCTGTTCGCGTTCTCCACGCGCGCCGCGAAACGCTACGACGACGCGGCCTTCGTCGCCGACGATGTGCTGCTCTTCGGCCCGGAGTCGAGCGGGCTGCCGGAGGAGGTGCTGGATTCGATTGCGCCGGAACGCCGGCTGCGCATTCCCATGCGCCCGAACTCGCGCAGCATCAACCTGGCCAATGCGGTGGCGATCGCCCTGTACGAGGCATGGCGGCAGCTCGGATTCCGCGACGCGCTTGGCGGGCCGTTCGGCTAGGCCCCGGTCTACTCGCCGCGCCGGTTCAGTTGACCGTTGCGCTGCCCTGTTCGGCTTCCCAGCGCCGCTTCGCTTCGGTGTACAGGGCGTCGAAATTCATCGGCGCCAGCATGAGCGGCGGGAAGGTGCCCTTCACCACCAGGCTGTCCACGGTCTCGCGGGCGTAGGGGAAGAGCGTTGCCGGGCAGGCTGTGGCGGCGACGCGCTCGCGCAGCGCATCGTCCATGGCTTCGAGGCGAAAGACCCCCGCCTGCTGCAGTTCGACGATCATCGCCGTGTCGTCGCCGAGCTTGGCTTCGAGGGTGAGCGTCAGCACCACTTCGTGGCGCAGGTCGTCCAGGCGCCGGTTGCTGGCGTTGATGTCCACCTGCACCTTCGGCTTCCAATCGCGTGAGAAGACGTCCGGCGCCTTGGGCGACTCGAAGGAGACGTCGCGCAGATAGATGCGCTCGATGGTCATTTGCGGCCCGCCCGCCGGCGACGGCCCGTTGCCGCTGCCTGCGACGCCGCTTGTCGTCTCCGCCACGTTCGTTCTCCCCCTCCGGCCTAGCCCTTGACCACCGGCAGGCTCTGGTTGCGCCACTCCGCCACGCCGCCCTTGAGCCGCGAAACGTCCTGGAACCCGGCCTTGCGCAGCACGGTGCCGGACGCGCCGGCGTGCTGGCCCATCTTGCAGGCCAGCACCAGCGGCCGCTCCTTGTACTTCTCCAACTCCGCCAGGCGGTTGGCGAGCGCCGTGTGCGGCACGTTGATGGCGCCGACGATGTGGCCCTCGGAGAACTCGTTCTTATCGCGCACGTCCACCACCACCGCGCCGTCGCGGTTGACCAGATTCACCAGTTCCTGGGGCGTCACGGCGCGCCCGCCGCGCACCAATTCGTTGCGCACGAACAAGGCGAGGATCAGCAGGAAGGCGCCCACCAGCAGCGGGTGGTTGCCGACGAACTCGAACAACTGCTCCATGCGCCGGATTATAGAATGTCCGCCACGCCGACGACGCGCCGCCGAGGCAAGCCGTGACGACACCTGCTCCCCGACCAGTCGAATCCACGACGGCGCTCGTCGTGCTCGACGGCTGGGGCGTCGGCGACGACTCGCCGCACAACGCCATCCACGTCGCGTCCACGCCGTGCTGGGATCGGTTGTGGCGCAGCCGCCCGCGAACCACGCTCGACGCATCCGGCGCCAGCGTTGGCTTGCCGCCCGGGCAGATGGGCAACTCGGAGGTCGGCCACATGACGCTCGGTGCCGGGCGCGTCGTGCATCAGGACTTGACGCGCATCGACAACGCCATCGCCAGCGGCGAGTTCGCCGCCAATCCGGTGCTCCGCGCCGCCGTGGAGGCGAGCGCCGGCGCCACGCTGCACGTGCTCGGCCTGCTCTCGCCCGGCGGCGTCCACAGCCACGAGGCGCACATCGCCGCCCTGCTGGACTTGGCGGCGAGCCGTGGCGCGACGGTGCGGCTGCACGCCTTCCTCGACGGCCGCGACACGCCGCCGCGCAGTGCGCTGGCGTCGCTGGAGCGCATCGAGGCGCGCTGGCCCGGCGTCGTGGCGAGCCTGTGCGGACGCTACTACGCCATGGATCGGGATGGGCGCTGGGAGCGGACCGAACGCGCCTTTCGGCTGCTGCGCCACGGCGTGGGCGCATTCCGCTTCGACGCGCCGGCGGCAGCGCTGCGGGCTGCCTACGCGCGCGGCGAGGGCGACGAGTTCGTGCAGCCGACGGCGATCCGCCGCGACGGCGACGCGCCGCCGGCCTTGCGCGACGGCGATGCGGTGGTGTTCATGAACTTTCGCGCCGACCGTGCGCGGCAGCTTGCGCATGCGCTCCACGCCGAGCAGTTCACCGCCTTCGCGCGCGACGCCGCGCCGCGGTATGCGGCGTTCGCGACGCTCGCCCGCTACGCCGACGACATCGACGCGCCGGCGGCATTCGAGGCCGAGCAGCCGGCCGACACCGTCGGCGAGTGCTGGGCGGCGCGCGGATTGAAACAGCTGCGCATCGCCGAGACGGAGAAGTACGCCCACGTGACGTATTTCTTCTCCGGCGGCCGCGAGCAGCCGCTCGCCGGCGAAGAGCGCATTCTGGTGCCGTCGCCCAAGGTCGTCACCTACGACCTGTGCCCAGCCATGAGCGCGGCGGAGGTCACCGAGCGGCTGGTCGCGGCCATCGACGCAAGACGCTTCGACGCCGTGGTGTGCAACTACGCCAACGCCGACATGGTCGGGCACACGGGCGATTTCGAGGCCGCGGTGCAGGCCGTGCAGACGGTCGACCACTGTCTCGGCAGGCTGGTCGACGCGCTGGGCAGGAACGGCGGCCAATGCCTGCTGACTGCGGACCACGGCAACGTCGAGCGCATGCGCGACGCCGATCTCGGTGCGCACACCGCGCACACCTGCGAGCCGGTGCCGTTGGTCTACGTCGGCGAGCGCGACGTGCGTCTCGCCGCCGGCGGGACGCTTGCCGACGTGGCGCCGACGCTGCTTGAACTCATGGGGTTGGCGCAGCCGGCGGCGATGCGCGGCCGCTCGCTGCTGCGCTAGCACCCTGTCCGCAGCCGGCAGCGAACCATTGGCGCCGCGCGCCGGCGCGAAGACCTTGCGCCCGGGCCTTCGCCTCGGCCGCTTCGGCGCGGCGCTTTGCCTCGGCGCCGCGGCGTGGGCATGGCCGGCCGTCGCCGCGCAAGATGCCGAACGCGAGTTGGCGGAATTGGCGAAGCAGCTGAACGCGCTCGACGTCTGGCTGGACGACGCCGGCAAGCAGCTGGCGGCCGAGCAACGGGAATTGGCGGCGGCCGACCGCGGCATCGAGGCGACGGCCAGGCGCGCCCGCGCGCTGGGCGAGGAAATCCGGCAAGGCGAAGCGACCCTCGCCGAGCTCGGCGCCGAGCGCGAGCGGCTGGAGCAGCGCCGTTCCAACCAGGCGAAACGAGTGGCGGATCACTTGCGCCACGCTTGGCGGTTCGCCAGCCGCGACTACTTGAAGACGCTCCTCGACCAGCAGGATCCGGCGCACTTCGAGCGCCAGAGCCGCTACCACCGAGCCATTGCCGAAGCGCGCGCCGACGCGATCGCCGCCTTCCGCGACACGCTGCGCGCGCTGGCGGCGAACGAACAACGGCTGCGGGCGGAACGCAACCAAGCGCAACAGTCCCAAGCGGCGCTGCGCGAGCAGCGTGCGGAACTGCTCGACGAACGCGAGCAGCGGCGGCGCCTGATCGCGGACTTGAGCACGGACGTCGCGGACAAGAACCGCCAGCGCGAAGAGCTCGAAGCCAGCCGCCGGCGCCTGCAGGCGCTCGTCGACGAGTTGGAGAGAGACCGGGCGAGGGCGGCGCGCACAGCCGATGCGCCCCCCGCCGGCGCCGGGCTCGGCACTGGCGGCCTGCCGTGGCCAGTCGAAGGCCAGCTGCATCGACGCTTCGGGCAAGCCCGCGCCGGCGGTCGCATGACCTGGCAGGGCATGGTCATCCACGCCCCCTTGGGCGCGGACATTCGCGCCGTCGCCGCCGGCACGGTGGTGTTCGCCGACTGGCTGCGCGGCTTTGGATTGCTCGCCGTCGTCGATCACGGCGACGGCCACATGTCGTTGTACGGCTACGCGGACGCCCTCTACAAGCGCACCGGAGAGCGCGTGGAAGGCGGCGAGACCATCGCCGCCGCCGGACAGAGCGGCGGACAGCAGGACGTGGGCCTCTACTTCGAGATCCGCCGCAACGGACAACCGATCGATCCGCGCAACTGGCTCCGGTCACGAGCGGAGAGTCGAACGCAGTAGGCAACGGCCGAGGTTGTTCGTCGCCGTGCAGCGTCCCGCTAGAACCTGCGCCGCCGATTCTCTTCGCCTCAGTCCTCGAGATCGCTCGCGAACGCCACGCGGTGGCCGTCGGGGGTTTCGATGGTGAAGTCGCGCAGGCCGTAGGGTTCGTCCATGGGCGGGCGCAGGATCGTCGCGCCGCGGCTCTTGATCTCCTCGAAAAGGGCGTCCACGTCGTCCACGAAGACGTAGGCGTCGCCTTCGAAGCTGCCGCGGGGGCCGGCGAAGACCTCGCGGCGGCGAATCTGCAAATGCACTTCGCTGCCGCTCCGCCGCATCACGGCGTACACCGGCGGTTCGCCCTCCACGCCGTGCAGCCCCCCCGGGCACGCGAAGCCGAGCACTTTCTCGAAGTAGTCCACCGCCTCGGCCACGGATGGAACACCCAGCACCGGCGCTGCCCGCCAACTCATTCGCACTCCTTGATTCATCGGCTGCTGCCTTGCCGCTTGCGCGGCCAGCTGTCGTTCACCGTGACATGCTCCCTTCGTCTATCACCAGACGTCGCAACATCCGTTCAATCCGCCGTGGCCGTGGAGACATTGACAAGCTGGCCACCTCGGCTTTCCACCAAGCTCATTGCGGTCAGCGGCTCGTCGGATTCCACCCACAGCCGCCATTTGCCGTAGCCATCGCCCAGGCTGCCCGCGAATCCTCCGCCGCCGGACTCCAACTGCGCGGACGTAAGCGTGGTCGCAGACATTGCGGGAACCGTGAGCGTCACAGTGCCGGACTGTGCCCCTCGGTCGTCCATGCCAGTGATTGTAACCTCTGCATTCTGCTCGCCGTTGTTGGCCAGCCGGAGTTTGCTCACGTAGCGCCTGTTGCTGGCCGGATTGAAGTACACGATGCGATGGCTGCCGTTCTCGGCGACGGGCGCCGAATCGTGCATGGCCGAGACGAAGCCGCCCTCCGAGCGCACATACGAGAGCACTTGCAGATCGAGTGTGGACGTGAGCGACAAGCGCCAGTCGCCTTCGCCTGGGCCAATCGTTCCGGCAAGGCCGGCGGCGTCGTTGCCGTATTCCAGATCGGCCGAAGAGAAGACCGCCGCTTGCCGAGGGCCCAGCGTCAGAAGGACAGGCCCGAACCGATTGCCCTCGTCGTCGACGGCCTCAATCGTTGTCTCGCCGGCCCCAGCAGAGCGGTTGATGACGCGCACAAGCCCTTCGCGTGGGTCGGCAGCTGCGGGCAAGAGCGGTACGCGGTGCCTGCCCGCACCGTCCGCCAACGGTTCAGCACTGTTCGCGGGTGTAGTGGAGAGGTTGGTCAGGTGACCGCTGGGACTCGCGTACAGATGCTGCGCGAACCACGGGAACCCGCGTGCGCGCATCTGCCGGCCGCCGTCTCCGAGACCATGATCGTCCCGCAGTTGCTCGGCAGTGAAGGTCAAAGCGCTTCCGCCCGGCAACACGAACGCATTGGCCATTGCCCGCCAGCTACCGCGATCGTCGTAGCCGCCGGTGGTCCACCTGGCGCGCTCGGCCTCCGTGTTGACGACACGCAGAATGCTGCCGCCGCCGGCCGAGTCGAAGACGCCGAAGGACGGCAGCCACCCCGACCCACTACCCTCCCGGGCGATGTCGTGCATCGGCGTAACGAGGCCGTCCTCCGCTCGAACGTAGGACAACACCTCGATGTCCAACGCCGACACAACCTCCAGCCGCCAGTCGCCAGCGGTGGGTGGGCCGATGCCGGCGAATCCCTTGGCTGCGTGGCCGTTCTGCAGATCGCTTGAATCGAAGTGGACCGCCCTACGGGCTCGCAGCCGTAGACCATCCGGGCCGACGCGCACGCCTGCATCGTCGACCGCCTCAATGAACACCTCGCCGCTGGCGTTGCTTCTGTTCACCACGCGAACAAAACCCTCGTTTTCGCCACCAGCTGCTGGGAAGTACGGCACGCTCTCCCCCGCCAGCACGGTGACGCCGCGTTCGCGCAGAGTTTCCAGCACCGTCAGAGCGTCGTCCTCCAAGGGGTTGCGCCGCACGTCCACCATCAGCAGCGCCTCGCTGTCGAGCAGCGGCGATAGATCGCGCACGTCGTTGTTGCGCAGATGGAGCTCGTCGAGGCGCTCGAAGTTCAGCCCGGCGAGGGACTCGACTTGGTTGTCGTTCAGAAAGACGTGCGCCAACCGCGGCAGTCCGGCAAGCGGTGCAAGCGAGCGAATCGAGTTGCCGCTCAATCGCAGCTCGTGAAGCCACTCCGTGCTCATCCTACCGATGTGCGAGATGTCCGAGATGGAATTGTTGGTCAGGAAGAAGTAGATGGGAGAGATCCGAAGAGGTGAAAGGTCACGTATCGAATTGCCGTCCAAGGCCAGCCACCGGAAAGAAATGTCGGCGAGCGGCGAGAGATCTTCCACATTGGTGTTGCTGAGGGACAGCGACGCCACGTGGGAGAGCCCTGCCAGTGGCACAATGTCGGAAACTGCGTTGCCGTCCAGGTACAGATTCCGCAAGGACAGGAGATTTCCGATTGGCATAAGGTCCGCGACCGCGTTGTCGCTGAGAAAGAGATGCCCGAGGTCCGTCGCGTGCTCAAGGCCGGTCAAGTCCTCTATGCCCAACCCCCAAGTGGTGAGTTCGTCGACGCCCTCTAGCGGCAGCCTGCGCAAGTCCGCCATGTCGCCGCGCGTGATCGGCTCGCCCTCCTCCTTCCCAAGCTCTTCTTCCAACGCGCGACGGAGCACCGCGTCGGGAATGTCCACCAGAGCGTCTGGATCGCTTGGTTCGGCGGTTCCCAAGACGCCAGACATCATGTCGCGCGACGTTGCGACGGCATCGGCCAACCCACTGCCGAGCTGGTTGGCAACCACGGCAGAGTCCCCGTGCGAACGACTCGGCCTGAGAGCCGCGATCGTATTGCGCGTGAGATTCAGATGCCGGACGGCATCGGCCGGCCCGGCGGCACCAAGTCTGTCGCTGAACCTCGACACGCCAAGCGGGACTCCGTCGATGGGGTCGTAAATGGCCGGCGAAGAGAAAAGAGGGGGGAAATACGACCTACGCCACTTTGCGCACCTCCAGTTATAGGACATGATGGTAGACGTGCAACGCCGATCTCTCAAGGCAGTGTAGCCTTTCTCGTCGCCGCCCGGACCTATCGCGTGTTCGTGATCGAGGCCGAAGTTGTGGCCGAATTCGTGCGCAACGATGCCAGGGTCCTTGGTCGAGATACTGAAAGTGTTGCCGCCAGCGATACCGCCATTGCTGGCCAAGCTGACCAAATCTGCGCCGAGTGCGTCGCGCCGACTGTGGACAGCGTCCATGTGGCCGTCGGCCGGATCTACCAACCTTAGGAACTCCGTGTAAGTTGGGTCGTCGGACTCCGGCTCTTCGTAGTCCGTCACCGGTTCAGCACCCACGAGGTTCAGCGACACGAACGCGCCGCTGCGTTCGAAGGCGTCGTTGGTGTACGCGATGCCGAGTTCGATCTCGGCGCGCACGGCGTCGACTCCGCCGGCGCCTGCCTCTCGTTGTGGCGTCCAAACGACCAGCACATCCACCACCGTGTCCTCGTCGCTGGCCGGGTGTTCTCTCGCCGGACGATCGATTGCCGCCGGGACGTGGAGGTGGGGCCGCCGCTCGTGCCCGTGGTCTTCTACTTCCCTTACTGCGTGAACGCCGCCACCCAATGGCACGATTTCGTACGATGCATTCGGCGTCCAGATTGCGCCGGCGACCGCTTCGTCGTGAACAACCATCGTCACGAAGCCGACGGTGGGGCTGTCGATGCGGCCAGAGAGCGAATAGCCCCAGCGCGTTGGCGATGTGCGTTCGACGGCGACGCCGAGTTCGAGATCGGCATCCACATTGAGCAGCAGACGGCCATGGCCCGAGCTTGCGACCTGGCTCCGTACCCTAGCCAGCTCGGTGCGGGCGATGCGCACCAGCCGCTCCTTCGGTGCTCCTGCCCCCGCGTTGTGGAGCGGCGTGGACGACGGATTGCCGCTCGCCGGCAGAAAGGCGTTCGCCGCATCTCCCCGAACACCCGACATGACGGCAACGACGACGAAGACGGCGACGCCAAGCTGTTTGCAGACGGCTCGAATCACCCAATCCCACGCCGGCGCAGACCCGCCCTCACGGACTTGGGCTCGCCGACCCGGCCCGAACACAAGACCGCCAGACCATACCACGACGGCCACGGAAGCCGAAGAAACGCAGTTGGGAGTAGGTAATACTTGGTCGCCTCTTCGGGAGGGGATGGATCGAATGTTCTCCGCGCGCGCCATGCTGCTCGCCATGCTCGTGGCGTTCGTGGTTGGGATCGTGGCGAGCTTGGCGCTTCGGCCGCCAAGCGTCACGTCTGGCGAAGCACACGGCCTTGCGGCCGGCGAGGCGTCGCTCGACGAGACCGCCGTGCGGATTCGTTGGCGGGTGCCGTTGAGTTCGCCGCGCAACTTGCCTGGGTCGGGCGAGACGATCATTTGGATGGCGGACGCGCTTGCCGCGTCGAGCGGCGGTACCGTGGTGCTGCAGCTCTTCGACCCGGGCGAAGTGGTGCCGGCCTTCGCCGTTACCGATGCCGTGCGCGACCGCAAGGTGCAGGCTGGCTTCACTTGGCTTGGCTACGACCGTGGCAAGGTGCCCTCTTCGGCCTTGTTCGGCGCCACGCCGTTCGGCCTCGATCCGTGGGCCTACATCGGCTGGTGGCACTACGGCGGCGGCAAGGACCTGGCGCAGGGCATCTACGCCGGGCAGAACACGCGGCCGCTGCTGTGCGGCATCACCGGGCCGGAGACCGCCGGCTGGTTCCGCAGTCCATTGCAGTCGAGCGCGGACCTCGAAGGCTTGAAGATCCGCTACGCCGGCCTCGGCGGCGAAGTAATGCAGCGCGTGGGAGCGTCGGTGACCATGCTGCCCGCCGGCGAAATCTTCCAAGCGCTGGAAACCGGCGTCATCGACGCCACCGAGTTCTCGCAGCCGGTCACCGACCAGGCGCTTGGCTTCAACCGCATCGCCAAGTACAACTACTACCCTGGCTGGCATCAGCCGTTCAGCGCCACGCACTTCGTCGTCAACCTCGACGTCTGGCAGGAGATCGGCGCCGCGGACCGCGCCCTCGTGGAGACCGTGTGCGCTGCCACCACGGCGCATGGCCTCGGCCTCTCGGAGACGCTGCAAGGGCCGGTGGTGGCGGAGTTCCCGAACATCGGCGTCACCGCCGCGCAGCTGCCGGACGATCTGCTGCGCACGTTGCAAGCAGCAGCGGCGGAAGTGCTCGACGAAGAAGCCGCCGCGGACGCGGACTTCAAGGCGGTACTGGAGTCCCAGCGCAGCTATCAGAAGACCTACCGCGCCTGGCGGCGGCTTGCCTATCTGTCGAAGGATTTCGAGTGAACGCGCCGGCAGCGGGTGCGCCGTCTGGCGGCGTTGCTTCCGCTCTGGGCGGCGCCGGCTTGGAACTGCCGCAGACGCGGATTTCGCGCCTCGTCGACGGCGCGCTCTCGGCAATCGGGCGGGCGGCGAGCTGGCTGTGGATGGCGCTGCTCGGCGTGGTGGTGGTGAACGTGGCGCTGCGCTATCTGTTCGACGAAGGCCGCATCGAGCTCGAAGAGCTGCAGTGGCACCTCAACGCCTTGGCCTTCCTGCTCGCCATCGCCTACGGCTACCGCGTGGACGCGCACATCCGCATCGACCTGGTGTTCAACCGCTTGGCGCCCCGCCGCAAGGCGTGGATCGAGTTCTACGGCACGCTGCTCCTGCTGTTGCCGTTCGTTTTCGCGGTGCTCGTGTTCAGTGCGCCCTTCGTGGCGCATAGCTTCGGCGTCGGCGAGGTGTCGCCGTCGGCCGGCGGGCTGCCGTTCCGCTGGCTGCTCAAGGGTGCCTTGCCGGCGGCGTTTCTGCTGCTGCTCGCGGCGGCGGTCTCGCGCTTGAGCCGCGTGTGGGCGTATCTGGCCGGAGAGCGTGAATGAGCGGCGCCGAAGCGCTGGCGCTGACCATGATCGTCGCCTTCGTGGCGCTGGTCTTCACCGGCTATCCCATCGCGTGGATTCTCGGCGGGCTGGCCATCCTCTTCTCCGCCGTCGCCATCGTCTTCGAGGTGGACTTCGACGTGCCCACCCACGTCGACTGGTTCTACGCCTCGATGAGCGTGGATCGCATCTGGGACGTGATGGAGAACTGGGTGATGGTGGCGCTGCCCATGTTCATCTTCATGGGCGTGCTGCTCGACCGTTCCGGCATCGCCCGCAGCCTGCTCGCCGGCTTCGCGCGCTTGTTCGGCCCGGTGCGCGGCGGGCTGGCCGTCGCCGTGACGGTGATCGGCGTGCTGCTGGCGGCCTCCACGGGAATCATCGGCGCCTCGGTGGTGCTGCTCGGCCTGCTGGGCCTGCCGGCGATGCTGGAGAGCCGCTACGACAAGCGGCTGGCCTCAGGCACCGTGTGCGCCGTCGGCACCCTCGGCATCCTGATTCCGCCGAGCATTATGCTGGTGGTGATGGCGGATCGGATGGCGATGAGCGTCGGCGATCTGTTCCTCGGCGCGCTGTTCCCGGGCGTTCTGCTCGGCGGGCTGTACATCGCCTATCTGCTCTTGGTCGGCTGGCTGAAGCCGGACCGCGCTCCGGCCGCGACGGTGGAGCCGATGGATCTGCGCGCCGCCTGGGCGCTGTTCCTCGCCGTGGTGCCGGCGGCGCTGTTGATCCTGGCGGTGCTCGGCAGCATCTTCTTCGGCCTTGCCACGCCCACGGAAGCCGCCGGGGTGGGAGCGGCTGGCGCACTCCTGCTGGCGGCTGCCAAGGGAGCGCTGAACCGGCGCGTGCTCGGCGAAGTGCTGGACGAGACCTCGCGCACCACGGCGTTCATCTTCGCCGCGGTGCTGGGCGCGGTGTGCTTCACGCTGGTGCTGCGCGGGCTGGGCGGCGACGAACTCATCAAGCGCGTGCTGCTCGGCCTGCCGTTCGGCGCCACCGGCATCGTGATCTGCATTCTGCTCGCCACCTTCCTGCTGGGGTTCTTTCTCGACTGGCTGGAGCTCACGCTCATCATCCTGCCCTTGGTGGCGCCGGTGGTCGCCGCGCTGGAGTTCGATCCGGTGTGGTTCACGGTGATGTTCGCCGTCTGTCTGCAGACGAGCTTCCTGACGCCGCCGGTGGGCGGGGCGCTGTTCTATCTGCGCGGCATCGCGCCGCCGGGCGTGGACCTGCCGGTGATCTACCGCGGCGTGGCGCCGTTCATCGTCATCCAGCTGATCGGGCTCGCCATCATCTTCAACTGGCAGGCGCTCGCCACCTGGCTGCCGGCCCAGGCCTACGGCATTCGCTGACGGCGCGCACGTTGCGGCATTGGGTGTTCGGCTACGGCTCGCTCATCTGGCGCGTCGATTTCCCCTATCTCGAACGGCGGCGCGCGACGCTGCACGGCTGGGCGCGACGCTTCTGGCAGGGCTCCCACGACCACCGCGGCACGCCCGATGCGCCGGGTCGGGTGGTGACGCTGGTGCCCGAGCCGAACACGGCCTGCGCGGGCATGGCCTATCGCGTGGACGACGCCGTGTTCGCGCATTTGGACCACCGCGAGAAGAACGGCTACGCGCGCATGACGCTGGACATCGCACTCTGCGGCGGTGCGCAGCGGGTGCCGAGCGTGGTCTACGTCGCCGACGAGGGCAACCCGGCGTTCCTCGGCCCGGCGCCCTTGGACGCCATCGCCGGCCACATTCTGCGTTCGAGCGGGCCGAGCGGCCGCAACGCGGACTACCTGCTCGAACTCGACGCCGCCCTGCGGGAGATGGGCGTTCAAGACGACCACGTTCGGGATTTGGCGCGGCGCGTGTCGCTGCGCTGCGCCGCGCCAAGCGTCAGCCGATGACGGTGCTCGCGTCCTCTGCCGCCACGGTGTGCTGGATGTAGCCGACGTTTTCGATCTCCACCATTACCTCGTCGCCCACGCGCAGCCACTGCGGCGGCTTCATGGCGGCGCCGACGCCGGAGGACGTGCCGGTGAAGATCACGTCGCCCGGATCCAAGGTGAACGACTTGGTGAGGTGCGCGATGTGCTCGAAGCAGTTGAAGATCAGGTGCTTCGTGTTGGAGTTCTGCCGCACGTCGCCGTTCACCAGCGTGCGAATGCCGAGGTTGTGCGGGTCGCCTACCTCGTCCGGGGTGACGATCCACGGACCGAACGGGGCGTGGGTGTCGAAGGACTTGCCGATCTGCATGGTGCGCGACGCCGCCTGCCAATCGCGCACGCTCACGTCGTTGCCGCAGCAGTAGCCGGCGATCACTTCATGGGCGCGTTCCTTCGGCACATGCTTCGCCCGCTTGCCGATCACGAACGCCAGCTCGCCTTCGTAGTCCAGCATGTCGGAGACGGCGGGCTTGTTGATGCTGCCGTAGGGACGGTTGGCGGCGTTGCGCTGCTTGTTGAACCACATCTGCGTGGTGGGCGTTTCGCCGCCGGTCTCCGCCACGTGGTCCGCGTAGTTCAGGCCGATGGCGAGGATCTTCCCCGGGCGCGGGACCGGCGCTTCGATCGTCACGTCCGCCACCGGAAAGGCCACCTCGGGATTGGTCTGCGCCCCGGCTGCCGCAGCCATCGCCTCGTCCCCGGCCTCGAGGAAGCCGATCATGTCCTCGGGAATCCCTGGCGCGACCGCCGGCAGATCGATCACGAGCTCGCCGACGACGACGCCGATGCGCGAGCGCTGCCCGTGGGTGAACGTACACAGCTTCATGGGTGTGCTCTCCTCAAGTCTTTGTTGATACGCCTTGGAAGCGGTGCCTCAGCCCAAGACCGAATCCAGCCATGCATCCGCGTGGCCGGCCATTTCCTCGAACACGGTGTCGGCGCGCTCGCGCGTTCGCTTCAGCACCTTGTAGCCGTGGTCCGCCGTGTCGAGCCGGCGCAGCGTGGCGCCGACCCGCTCCGCCACGCCTTCGAGCAGCGGCGCGTCGGCCATGCCGTCGCGGCTGCCCGAGAGAAACAGCATCGGCGCGGCGATGCCGTCGAGGTGCTCGGCGCGTTTGGTCATCGGCTTGCCGACGCCGTGCAAGGGAAAGGAGCAGAAGACGAGCCCGGCGACTTCGAGGCCGTGTTCCACGACGGCGTGCGACGCCATGCGTCCGCCGAAGCTGTGGCCGCCGAGCAGATGCGGCCCGCCGCTCTCCTCCTTGCCGCGCTCAAGTGCGGCGGCAACGGTGGCGGTGGACACGGCTTGGCTGTCCACCCGCGACTTGCCGGCTTCCTTGAAGGGAAAGTTGAAGCGCAGCGTCGCCAAGCCGATGCCGGCGAACGCGCTGGCGATGGCTTCCATGCTGGCGTGGCGCATGTCCGCCCCAGCACCGTGGCCGAACACCAGCAAGGCGCGCTCGCGGCCCTCTGGTCGACGCAGCAACGCGCCCACCTCCTGCCCGCCGAAGGCGATGCGGAGCTCGTGCGCACTGTCTGCCGTCGACATGCGGCCACGTTACCGCAAGTCGATGCCGAGAGGCGAGCGCTGCGCCGTCTCGACCAATGCCAAGGCGTGGCGTATGGTTGCGTTCGATGGTTCCTGGCGAGGACGACATGGCAGAGGCGGCAGCAACGCGGGACGCGACGACGACCAAACCGTGGCGCGAATACCGCGAAGAGGGCGTCGAGCGCGCGTTGTCGCTGGGCAACCGCGGGCCGATGCGCTTCGATGCTGATGGGCGGCTGGCGCAAGACATCCTCGACGCCTACCGCCGGTTCGGGTTCTACGTCTTTCGCGGGGTTCTCGCGGACGAAGAAGTGGCGGAGCTGACGGCCGAGTTCGACGCCGTTCTGGACAACGCGCCGATCGCGCGCGGCGGCGCCGTGGACAAGCACGGTCGCCCGGTGAAGTTCCCCGGCTACTACACGCTGCACCTTCCGGAAGACCAGAACGGGGACGGGAAAGCCGATGCGCCAGCCGTGGTCGGCCTAGTTTCGCATCCGCTGATGATGATGGACTCGGCGCTGCGCGCCTACGCGCATCCGGACATCCTGCGCATGGTCGCCAGCATCAACGGCGACGACTTCGTGCCCTTCCACGAGAGCATCTTCCACAAAGGCGCCGGCGAAGGCCCGCCGACGCCTTGGCATCAGGACGGCCGCACCCACTGGACCGAAGACGGCGCCGCCCTGGAGCAGGCCGACGGCAGCGGCAAGACCCACGGCTTCAACCTCTCCGTGTCGTGGACGCACTGCACGCCGGAGAACTGCCTATGGGTCGTGCCCGGCAGCCACAAGCGCTGGCGGCTGGCCGGCGGCGGCAAGTTCCCGCCCATCAGCGACCGGCTGGCCGAGGCCGTGCCCATGCTGCTCGAACCGGGAGACTGCGGCATCGTCAACCGCAGTTCCCTGCACGGCGCCTTCCCCAACCGCTCCGACGAACGCCGCGTCACCATGGTCATGGGCTACCACAAGCGCGACTCCGCCATCGGCACCTCGACGACGAACGTCCACGCCTTCAAGCGCCCCGGCAAGACCAAGAACGTCACCTACACCGAAGACGACGTGCTGCGCCGAACACGCATGATCCCCTTGGCCATCGACGCCCGCCGCCAGCGCTTCCCCGACGAAGAACCCCACCGCTACGCCGGCAGCTACATCGGCGACGGCGCATGGAACGAAACGGCGCGCGCGGAGATCGCCAAGGAAGGCGACGAATACTGGCAGCACGACATCACGCTGTAGGACCGCGGTGGGGCGCGTTCGAGTTTGTCGGGGATCACCGACCTTCTGGACGTTTGGGGTCAGGCAGCCATCGCCGCCACCGTAGCGAATTCGGCCGGGGTCCTCATGCCACTGCCGCCGGACGATGCGGTATGTTGAGCGACGGAAGTCCCAGCGCAAGCAGGGGCGTGGCCGCGCAACGGAGGATCGACCAATGGACATCGGCATCTGCGTCGCGTCCCACGTGAAGGACATCGACTACGTGGTTCGGGCCGAGGAGCTCGGCTATTCGCACGCTTGGCTGGCGGACAGCCAAATGCTCTGGTCGGACTGCTACGCGGCGCTGGCGCTTGCCGCGGTGCGCACCAGCCGCATCCAGCTTGGCACCGGCGTCGCCATCACCGGAACGCGGCCGGCGCCGAACAACGCCTCCGGCATCGCCACCATCAACGCCCTCGCGCCGGGGCGCACGTTCTTCGGCGTGGGCGCCGGCAACACCGCCATGCGCGTGATGGGGCTGCCGCCGCAGCGCATCGCCGGCTTCGACCGCTACTTGCAGACCGTGGCGCCGTTGCTGCGCGGCGAAGAGGCGATCCACCATCACGCCGGGCGCGAGTTGCCCGTCCGCCACATCATGCCGGACAAGGGCTTCGTCGCCTTCGACCCGCCAGTGCCGCTCTACGTCTCCGGCTTCGGCCCCAAGTCGCTGGCGCTGGCCGGCAAGCACGGCGACGGCGCGGTGCTGGCGCTGCCGGCCAACCCGGCGGTGATGGCCGGCCTGTGGCAGCGCATCGAGGAGGGCGCGCGGCAGGCGGGACGCGAGATCGACCGCGACAGCTACTACGCGACGGCGTTGACGACCATGGTGGTGCTGGACCCGGACGAAGCCGTGGACTCGGATCGGGTGAAGGCGGAGTGCGGCGCGATGGCGATGGCCGCGGTCCACTTCAGCTACGACCAGTACCGCAACTTCGGGCGCCAACCGCCCGGCTTCATGAACGGCATCTGGCAGGACTACCGGCGCATGATCGAGTCCTACCCGGCCGAGCGCCGCCACCAGCGCATCCACGGCGGCCACAACTGCTGGGTGCTGCCGGAAGAAGAGCGCTTCCTGACCGCCGAGCTCTTGCAGGCGACGGCGATGATCGGCACCCAGGACCAGCTCCTGGAGCGTCTGCACGGCCTCGCCGAAGCGGGCTTGGACCAAGTGATGATCCTGCCCAACTTCGACACCCGCTTCGATGTGCTGGAGCGAGTTGCGAAGGACATCGTGCGCAACGTTTAGCGCGTGGAGGCGCTTTCAGCGACCGGGGCTCGACCACGGCGAGAAGCGGCGGCTTTTGGTGCGCGGCGCAGCCTTCTCCGCGGTCACCTCTCGCTCAGCCTTGCCAACAGGCCCGTGCCGCGCGTTGTGGCGCGGGAGACGCAGATGCGGACGTCTTGCCTGCTGGCGTGGACGGTCACTTTGCGGCGGGCGCGGGTGATGGCGGTGTAGAAGAGTTCGCGGGTGTTCACCGGGGATTCCGGGGGGCCGGGCAGGAAGGCGATTTCGTCGTATTCCGATCCTTGGGCGCGGTGGACGGTGAGGGCGAAGAAGGTCTCGTGGGCGGGCAGTCTTGCTGGCGAGATCAACGTGGCGTCGCCGTTCGGCTGGCGCAGGTCCGGGAACCACACCGCTTTGCCCTCCGCGGTGTCGATCGCCACGCCGGTGTCGCCGTTGGCGAGGCCGGTCTGCGGGTCGTTGCGGGTGACGATGACGGGGCGGCCGGCGTAGAACGCCTCGCCCTGGTCGATGCCAAGCTGCCGCTTCAGCCGCCGTTCCACCAGGCGATTGAAGCGGTTCGCGCCGAACGGGCCGCGGCGGTGGGCGCAGAGCACGCGCAGACCGGGGAAGGGGCGCGCCGCGGTCGGCTCGTCGGCGTCGCGCAATGCGCCGATCACCAGAGCGCAATGCGCGCTTGCGTAGTCTTGCGCAAGGCGGTCGAACGCTTCGCCGCTGGCGAGTGGGCGCAGCGCAGTCTGCTCGTCGCCTTTGTCCACAAGCGCCGCGTCGGCGCCGTCCACGTCGCCGGCGAGGACGGCTGCCGCCAGCCGCCCGATGCCGCCGCTGGCGTCGAAGCGCCGACTGGTCGAGAGGCGCGCGGCGCAATGCGCGAGGGGAGACGCCGGCGCTGTCCCAGCCGCGCACAAGTCGCTGAACACCGACCCCGGCTGAACGGAAGCCAATTGCGAGGCATCGCCGAGCAGGACGAGCCGGCAGTGCTCCGGCAGCGCTTTCAGCAACCGCGTCGCCTGCACGAGGTCCACCATCGAACATTCGTCCACGATGAGCGCGTCGGTGCGCAGGGGCTCGCCTTGCAGCAGCCGATGCAGCGTTGTCGCGCGCAGCGCCTGGCCCTGCAGTGCTGGCACGAACGCCGCCAGTTCGGCGATCTGCGCCGCCACGGATTCCTCTAGGCGCGCCGCCGCCTTGCCGGTGGGCGCGGCCAGGGCGATCCGGCGCGGCTTGGCGAGGTGGCTTCCAACCAGCAAGGCGACGATGCGGGCGGCGAGCGTCGTCTTGCCGGTGCCGGGGCCGCCGGTGACGATGCAGAGCCGGCGCCGCAGGGCGATGCGCGCCGCATTCGCGGTTTCGTCGCCGCCGTCCGGGAACAGGCGCTGCACGAGTGCGTCATCGCCCGCGCTGTCGTCGACGATACCGCCGGCGCGTTCATGCACCGCGCTGGCCAAGCTGCGCTCGGCGTCGAACATCCGCTGCAGATAGAGCCGGTCGCCGTCCAGCACCAGCGGGCGAATCTTCTCGCTGCCGACCTCCGCCACCGCGTCGCTGCTTTGCAGCGCCGAACGCAAAGCGGCGAGCGTCGGCAGGCGCGCTTGCGCCACCTCCAGCGGCAGCTCCGCAGGATCCACGCCGCCTCGCGGCAGGGCGCTGGCGGCGTCCACGATGCGCTGCCCGGCACAGTCGGAGAGGGTCAGGCAGACGTGGCCAGCGCGATGCGCCGCGCTCGCCAAAGCGGCGATGGGCGCAAGCGCCGCATCGCCGGCGAGTTCGGCGACTAGGCCGGCGAATGCGCGGTCGATGTCCGCCAATGCGCCGGCGGCGCAAAGGCGGTCGAGCAGTTCCAAGTGCTTCAAGAGCGTCCGCCGAAGCAGGCGTCGATGGCCTCGATGCAGGCCGCCGACGGAGCGTCATAGAACACGCCGTGGCCGGGCTGGGCCGGCGTCATGCCGCGCACGAACAGGTAGAACGCGCCGCCGAGGTGCCGCTCGCAGTCGTAGTCCGGCAACTGCAAGCGCAGGTAGCGGTGCAGGGCGGTGAGATAGAGGAGGTACTGCAAGGCATAGCCGCTGCGCCGCATCGCCTGGCGCAGACCGGCCGGCGCGTAGTCCAGAACGCCGTCGCCGAGCCAATTCGACTTGTAGTCCACGACGTACCAGCGCCCGTCGCATTCGCCCACCAAGTCGATGAAGCCGCGCAGGAAGCCGTCCACCTCGGCCAGCGGCGAGTCGGACGCGGCATCATCCAGCGTCGCGTCACGGACGTCCGCGTCCAGCCCAGCGAACACGTCGCCGTAGCCGTGGGCGGCGAGGCATGCGCCAAGGCGGTCCCGGCGCAGCCCGGCCACGGGAAAGAGAAACTCCATCTCGACGAGCGGGCGCTTGAAGTCCGCAAGGCGCAAGGGCGCTTCGCCGGCGGGCCGCAGCGGCGTCGCGCGGACATCAGCGACGATGCGTTCCACGGTCGGCAGCCACTTGACGTCGATGCCGTGGCGCCGCAGCGCATCTTCGCAGAGACGCTTGAAGTCGTCGGTGCCGGGGGCTTCTCCCCCACGCCGCGGATCGGCAGCCGCCTCAAAGACTTCGTGCAGGCACTGGCCGACGCGCCGGCCTCTCGGCAGCGCGAACGGCGTCAAGGCTTCGTTCGCCACATTGCGCTTCGGGTCGTCCATGGCCGTGGCCGCCAGGGCGGCGTCCTCGGCCTGATCGTGGTCCGGGCGTTCGGCGGCAGCGTGCTCGACGGGGGACACCGCGGCGCCATGTTCGCCAACCAGCGCCGTATAGCTCGTCATGCGACGAACGCGGGCCAGTGGCCGCCCCAACGCCCGCGCTTGATAGGCCGGCGCCGCGGCCGTCTCCGCGCTTGCCGGCTGCTCTCCGCTTGCCGCTTCCAGCGATGCTGGCTGTTCCTCCGCGTCGAACAGCGGGGCCGTTGCGATGGCGGGGTGCTCGGCGGCGAACTGCGTCAACTCCTCCGTCCAGCCGCTGGCGTCAAGGGTCTTCCGCATGTGGTTCTTGTGGGTCTTCATGGCCGCCGCCGGCTCGTCGGCGTCGATGCCGCGCCCGTGCAGCAGCCAGGCGAGCGCGGTCTGTTCATGGCCGCGGCATCTGGCCCAGGTGGCCACGCAGTGGTACTTGGCGCGGGTGAGCGCCACGTAGAGCAGGCGCAGCTCCTCGGCGCGATCCTCCACGTCCTGGCGGTCGCGGGCGTCGTCGTCTGGATCGAGATCAAGCACCTCGACGTAGCGGCCTTCGTGCTGCTCGTGGTACTGGGCGGTGGCCCTCCTCGACGGCCAGCGCTGGTACCAGGCGAAGGGATAGAACACCACCGGAAACTCCAGGCCCTTGCTGCGATGCACGGTGACCACCTTCACCAGCCGCTCGTCGCTCTCGAGGCGCAACTGCGAAGCGTCGTTGCCATGGCGGGGATCGCGGCGCCGGCGCGCGAGCCACTCCGCCAAGGCCGGCGGTTCAAGCCGCTCGCGGGTCTCGGCCTGTTGCAGCAGGTCCGCCAAGTGCAGCATGTTGGTGAGGCTGCGCGGGCCGCCCGGCTGCCGCAGCAACGTCGCCGCGCAGCGCGTGGGCGGGGCGAACAGCAGCCGGCGGATCAACGCCGCCACCCCTGCGCTTCGCCAAATCCCGCGCCAGTCCTCGAAGCGGCGCTGCCACGTTTCCCAGACGCGATCGTCGACGAGCGACGCGGCCTCTTCCAGCGACAGGCCGAACATCGGCGCCGCCAGTGCGCCGCGCAACGCGGCGGCTTCGGAATGGGGCGCAGCGGCGGCAAGCCCGTGCAGAAGACGGTGCAGCTGCTCGGCCTCGGCGGTCTCGAAGACGTCCACGTCGCCGAGTTCCACGCTCTGCACGCCGCGTTCGCGCAGCGCCCGCGCCATTTCCTTGCCCTGGGCGCCGGTGCGCACCAGCACGGCGATGTCGCCGCCGCCAAGCGGCTGGCCATCGACGAACGCCTGCCCCTCGCCGCCCGCCTTGAGCAGCCAGGCGATTTCCGCCGCCGTGCCGTCGGCGGCAGTGCGCTGCATGTCGTGCTCGCCGGGCGCGGCGCCGCCGTCTTCGTCGCCGTCCAAGCGCAGCAGTAGGGCGGCGCGCTCCTTGTCGCCAATCCGCAGGCCGCTGTGGGTATCGCGGGCGGACTGCACGGCGTCGTAGCCGAGTTCGTGCAGCAGGAAGGGACGCTGGCGCGCGAACAAGGCGTTCACGGCTGCCACGAGACCCGGCGTGGAGCGGTAGTTGGCGCCCAGCCGCACCGGCCGCTGGCCTTGGCGCTGGCTCATCTGCAGGAACGCGAACAGGTCCGCGCCGCGGAAGCCGTAGATGGACTGCTTGGGATCGCCGACGATGGCCACGCCTTCCGCTGCATGGGCGCTCGCCCCTTCGCGCGGGCCGGATGCCGCGACGTTGCGGCTCGGATAGATGCGCTCGAAGATGCGCGCCTGCAGGCCGTCCGTGTCCTGGAACTCGTCGATGAACGCGAGCGGATAGCGTTCCCGCACGCGGGTCGCCAGCGCCTCCCCGGACGGCCCGGCCAGCGCCCGTTCCGATTCGGTGAGCAGCGCGTTGAAGCTCAGCTGCCGATCCTGCCAGGCGCTCTCGCGCAGCGACTCGCGCACGGCGTCGAGCAGATCCCGGCGTTGCCGTCGCAGCCATGCGTCGGCCAGCGAGCAGGCCGGCTCGGCGGCTTCTCCGAGGCGATCGAACGCCGCGAGCAGCGGGCCTTCCGGCATCGTCTGGTTCGCATAGGTGACCCGCGGCAGCTTGCTGCTTCCGAAGTAGCCAGCGTTCGCCAGCGCCAGTGCATCTGGATCGTCGCCCGTGAACGCGGCCAGGACTTGCTTGGCGACGAGGTTGGCTTTGTTCTGGCTGTTCTTGTGGAAACGCAGGCCAATGACCGCCTGCAGGAACGCCGCGCCGTGATCCGGCCACAGCTGCTGGACTTGCCGAAACGACGTCAGGAACGCGGCGTAGGCGTTCTCGAAGCGCCCCGCAACATCGCCGTCCTCGACGCCGCGCAGCAGCAGGTCTGGCTTCGGATGCAGGGGCAGCGCCCAGTCGGCAAGCTGATTCGGAGCGAAACCCCGGGCCTCGCGCCGAGCGTGGCGCAGCAACGGCTGCGGCGCTCCGACGATGCGCCGGCGCCAGAAATCGTTCGTTGCCATCGCCACGGCCGGCGCGTCGTCGCCGCTCACGTCGAAGCCGAAGGGCAGGGCGCCGTCGAAGGCGAAATCCGCCAACATGCGCTGGCAGAAGCCGTGGATGGTGAGGATGTTGGCGCGATCCAAGTCGCGCACGGCGTCCTGCAACCGGCTCGCGGCATCGGCGGCGATGCCAAGCGTCCGCCAGCGCTCGGCCAGCGCCGCTGCCTGGTCGTCGCTCGTCGCTCGGTTGCCGGAGATTGCGCCGTGCGCCTCGCGCAGGGTCTTGCGCAGGCGGTCCCGAAGTTCGCTTGTGGCGGCTACGGTGAAGGTCACCACGAGCAGCCGTTCGACGGGTTGCCCGGCTTCCGCAATCGCCCGCGCTGCCAAAGTGGTGAGGGCGTAGGTCTTGCCGGTGCCGGCGCTGGCTTCGATCAGCAGATCGTCGCCGAAGGGCACGTCGAGGGGCGTGGCCTTGGAGTTGCGCGGCGTGCTCACGCCAAAGCCGCCGCCAACGGCGCAAGCAGTTCTTCCGCCAAGGTCTCGAACGCGTCGTCGCCGAACGGGCTTTCCGGGAACGCCAAGCGGTTGTACGGATCGCGCGCTTCGCCGAAAGCGTTGCCGTGCCATGCCTTGTGCGCTTCGTCCGGCGTGCCTGCCGCCCACTCCCAGGACGTTTTCGGAAAGAACGGCAGCGGCGTGCGCCAGCCCTGCTCCCACGCCCGCAGCCAGCGCCCCAACGCACATTGCGCGGCGCTCGGCGCCGGGCCCTGGATTTCGCGGCGCTGCAATTCGTCGGTGACGCCCAGCAAGACGCCACGCACCTGCTGTTCGACGGTGCAGGAGACGCACAGCAGCCGCAGCCAAGCGTCGATGAAGTCGATGGGGCGCAGCGCGCCAACGCGGTAGGAGACGAGCTCGCGCCGCTCGGCGTGATAGCCGGCGACGGCGCCGCTCACGCAGATGTCGCCGATTTGCGCTTCCACGTCCTGCAAGGGCGCGTCGAGGTGCCCGCGAAACGGCGCCAAGGCCGCCGCCAGCTGCGCCACCTCGAACCCGCGTTCGCGACATTCCACGCGCCCCAAGTTGCTCTCCTGCAGCTCCCCTTTGGACAACGCGATGGGCGCCGCCGCGGCCTCCGAAAGCCCCGCCTCCCCCAGCGCCAGCAGCCGATTCCGCAATTGCCACGTCTGCAAGCCGTCGAGGGCCAGGGTCTCGTCGTCGCGCAGGTCGTCCTCCTCCAGCCGCAGCGTCATGTGCAGGCGTTTCTCCACGAAGAACTGCACCGGGCGGGCGGCGAAGCGCAGCAGGTCGTCGAGCGCGACTTCGCCCGCGCGCAGCGGCGTCTCGGCTTCCGGCAGGATGCCGTGGAAGGCCCGGGGCGCGGCGCCTTCGCCGGCCATTGCGCTCGCGGCATCGGCCATCGCCTGGGAAAAGCTGAAGAGGCCGCTTGCGCCGTCGAAGTAGCGCGAGCTGAAGGGTTGCAGCGGATGGACGGTCTCGGGCCGCTTTTGCGCCCAGTTCGGGAAGCGCGCGGCGAGATATTCCGCCAGTTCATTGACGACGATGGACGCCGGAATCGCGCTGTCTTCGCGCACGTCGCGTCCGGTGTAGGCGACGACGAAGAAGCGCCGCGCCGCCAGCAGCGCTTCGAGAAACGCGAAGCGGTCCTCGTCGCGCAGGTCGCGGTCGCCGATGCGGCGACCGTCCTCGGCCATGGGATCGAAGGACGTCTCGGATTGGTAGCGCGGAAACGCTCGGTCGTTCATGCCGGCCAGACAGACCACCTTGGCCGGAAAGATCTCGCCGCTCGCCAGCCGCCCCAGCGTCGCTCCGTCGGCAAGGCGCGCGACGGAGCGCATCGCCGTGTCCCCAAGCGCGGCGATTGCCGAGCGCAGCGCCTCGAAGGAGATCGGCGCGGTGCGCTCGGCCAGGCGGCATTCCTGCTCGAACTCGTCGATCAAAGCCGCCACTGCGTCCACTTCCGACACGCCGGGCAAGTCGGCGAAGAACGCCGCCAGAACATCCGTGCGCAAGGATTCCGCCCATTCCGAGGGCGAGCGCTCCTCGTCCACCCACGCGGCAAGGGCGAAGAGCTGCTCCAGGTAGCGGAGCAGACCGCCAAGCTGCGCGTATTCGCCCGCGCCGACGTCGAAGCCGGGGCGTGCCAGCGGACAGGCGACGATGCCCTGCACCATCGCCGTGTCGTCGCCGACGGCATAGCCGAGCAGCAGCCGGCGAATGCCCTTGCGCCAAGTGTGGCTGGCGGTATCGGGCATGCCGAGGGCGGCCAGATGCACGGCGTCGATGCCCCAGCGAATGCCGGCGCGCTCCAAGCCGCCGCGCAGCGTGTGCAGGCTCTCCTCGTCGATGCCGAAGCGCAGCTGCACCGACCGCGCCCGCAGCGGCGTCAACACGGCGCGGCTGCCGTAGCGCGAACCGGGGAGGGCGAGAATGTCCAGGAAGGCTTGGACGGCCGCGTTGTCGCGCCGCCGGCGACGGCCGACGTCGACGGGAATCGTGTCGGCGGCCGCGAATACGGATTCGATTGCCGGCGCGTAGTCCTCCAGTGCCGGCGTGAGAATCAGCACGTCCGCCGGCTGGATGTCTGGGTTCGCATCGAAGATGGCGAGCAGGCGGTCGTGCAGCACCTCCGCCTCGCGCATGGCGGTGTGGCAGACGTGGATTTGCAGCGAGTCGTCGTCCTCGGCGATGTCGCTCCCGTTCGCGGCTTCCTCTGCGCCGCGCAGTTCGAGGATGTCCTGCTGCACCGTGCCGAGGCGCGTGGCCGCATCGGCATCGCGGTAGATTTCGAGCGGGTCGCCAACGCCGAGTTCGTCCGCCAACAGCGCCTGCATGTCGCGCGCCGGGCGGCCCCAGAGCGAGAGCAGTTCGTTGCCCAAAGGTGGTGCCGCAAGGCCGTGGCTTGGGGATTCTTCTTTCGTGCCGGCATCGTCGCCTCGCGCGCGGCTTGCCGTGGCCCGCTCCCGCGCCGAGCGCGTGTCTGCCCAGAACTCGCGGCAGGGGCTCAGCATGTAGAGATGCACGTCCATCAGTTGCGCCGCACAGCGCAGCACGTCCAGATAGGTTGGCGACAGCCCGACGATGCCGAAGAAGCTCGCCCGGGGCCGCGCTGGCGCACTCGGCGCCAGCGCCAGCTCAAGCTGCCCCGAACCACCGCCAGCGCTTGCGTTCGCGTTTTCCTGGGCGCCGGCGACGGCTGCCATGAACGCATCGATGGCATCCACCCAATGCGCCGGCTCCTCGGCGTCGTCCGTCAGCAACTGCCACAGCCGCGCCTGCCAATGCGGCGTCTCGCCGCGCTGCCACGCGCGTATCCAATCGGGGCGGTACAGCAGGCAGCGGTCGTAGACCACCGCCAGCCGGTCCGCCAGCGCGTAGCGGCGGCGCTCGAGCAACGCGGATGCCGCGCTCGGCTGCGACGCGGATTCCGCCTCGGCGCGCAGATAGCGCCCCAGGGGATCGTCGCCCTGCCAGCCCTTGAGCTGCGCTTCGATGCGCCAGCGCAGGCTCGCCGGCGCAAAGGGCTGCTCTCTGGCCAGCGTCGGCACCGTGTCGCGCATCGTCGCCCAGGCGAACTCGGCCGGCAGTTCGATGCGCAGATTCGCCGCGATGCCAAGCTCGCTCGCCAGCGCCAGACGCAGCCAGCGACCAAGCGTGGGATGGGGAACGACGATGCGCTCCGCCGCGTGCGGCTCGCCCGGTGCGCTGCGCATCCGCGCCGCAAGCTGCTCCGCGAGAACCTCCAGCCGGTTCGAGGCGCACAGCTGCAAGCCGGGGGGCGCGATCACGACGGGGGAAGAACGTCTGTCGTGAGCGTGTCCGCGTTCGGCGTCCAACACGGTTGAAGACCGCCAGAGACCGCGGCCGCGGCTGCCACGCCGATGCTTGGCACGGCGAGCAACCGGCCGGCTTCGTCGTACAGGAGCGGCCAGCGTTCGCGTCTCCAAGGCGGCACGCGGTGTTCTTGGAACAACGCCTTGACCGTCTTGCGGATGTTCCGGCCATGCAAACGGATGCGTTCTCCGCCTTGGCGAGAGCGCACCGTGAGCAGGGCGCCGGCGGGGAGCCCGGCTTCATCCTTTCGCCACGCCAGCACGCCGTTCGGCAGCGCCATGCAAACGCCGGACGTGACGTGGCGACCCTCGGGCGTTTCGACACGCAGCCCCTCGGTACGCACCAGATGCCAGTGGCGGCGAAAGAGGCGGGCTTCAACGCCTGGCGCCACGGCAATGCGCGGCAAGCGCCCTTCGGCGGCTTGGCTTTGGCGCTCGATTTCGCCGATGGACCGGTGCGCTTGCGGCAGATCTGCGGTGGCAAGCCAAGCGGCGACGCCGTCCTGCGTGGCGCTCGTGACCGGCAATGGCCGCACGACACGCGCCGCCTCGCAACGCGGCGCCGCCAGCCGGGCAAACGCCTCCGGCGAGCGCCGTTCGAGGGAGGGAAGCAGGCAGTGGCGAACAAGGTTGCGGTCAAAGCGCAGATCGGCGTTCGCCGGATCGTCCTCCCAGTCCAGCCCCGCCGTGCGGGCGTAGGCAACGATCTCGCCACGGCGCAAGCGCAGCATCGGCCGCACCAGAAGCCCGTGCCCAAGCGCGCGCTGGCCCGGCATTCCACCCGCCTCGCGCCCCGTGAGCGACTGCCAAAGCCGCGTCTCTGCCTGATCGTCCGCATGATGGGCAAGCGCGAGCACGTCCCCCGGCGCCAGAATGTCGCGCCACGCCCGATACCGCGCCCGCCGCGCCCGCGCCTGCAGATTGCCCCGCCGCGACACCGCCACCGGCTTCGCCTGAAACGGCACGCCCCACCGCGCAGCCATCGCCCCGCAACGCGCCGCCCACTGCGCGGCCCCGTCCTGCAGACCATGATCGATGTGGATGGCGGCGACACCGGGCAGACCGCGCAGCACATGCAGCAGCACCGTGGAATCCACGCCCCCACTCACGCCCACCCAGAGCGTGTGCTTCGCGGTGCCGTCGAACCACGGCGCGAGCGGAGGGGCCGTGCGTACCTGTCCCGCTGGATCAGCTACCGACATTGGGCACTGGTTGCGCTTCGAGACTTGAGGCTGACTATGGAGACTTGAGGCTGACTATGCGTGGAACCGACTGCGGATTGGCCCAACGAAATCGAGAAAGGAGTTCAAGAATACCAAGCCGTTCGCCGCACTGTCACCTACAAAGTAAACGAAAGGCGAGTTGTCTTCTTCGCCAATCAATGAATCCCGAATTTCACTGATCGTTGCATTAAAAACCTCCCTTCGAAACATAAATCGCCCAGGAATAAACCAAGGCGGGAATTCTGAGTTCTCCTCACTCATTCGCAAACCGCAACCTAGTGACATTAGGATTTCCACTCTATCGAATATCCGCTGGTAGCGCAGGTACGACGGTATCACTCCCGTCGTGTGTTCCCTCAGAGATTGAAATAGCCAGTCGTTGATCGGACAGTAGTGCCTCTCCATGCCCTCGAGGGCCCGCCAGCTTTCCGAATATTCGACAAAATCCGACATCATCCGTCCCAGACCTTGACCAACTTCCTCCTCAGCCTTCATAGGCACTCCCTCCGACCAAGAATCGACCTCGCGCCCCGTCGGAAAGGCGAGTATTCTCGCGAGGTCTCGAGGTCTTTCCGCCCCGATAGCCCCGATGCCCAGAGCATACGTCAAGAGAACAGTTGGATAAGATCTGACTGTGCGTATCAACGCGCTTCCTGTCTTCGGTATTCCTTGAAAAAAACGCTCAACCGCATTTTTCCAAGATTCAATCTGCATGTTCCTGCTCCAGTACGACACTTCGACAGCAATAGTCAGCAGTTTACTACAAATACCTTCGCAACGGCGCATGTATTTTGTTAAAGTCACGCCATCGAGATCGCTCAGCTCCGGCAGGGCGACTACGCCGTCAAACGCTTCCTTTCCGATCGAATCTACTAAATCGGCCAAACGAATCCGATCTTCGTCTCTGGCGAGGAACCGTTTGCATTGCGCTACCGCAGCCTTCACGGAGAGAGGGTGAGGTGTCGCATAATCTTCAATGGAGCGAACCAGACCAGACAGGTCTTCAAAGAACCTGTCCGCGCTCTCGATTTCGATAACCCGTGCTTCCCGTGCTTGGGCGATGCGTTTGGCTTCGTCACCAAGCGTACCATAGGCGGCCCAATAGGTCGTGTATCGCCTAGCCGTTGCTCGCCGAATGGCCTTGCTTAGGGCGACATCCCATTCGCCCGACCATCCGCATACCACAAGGCCGTATTCCTGGAGTATGCGATCAAGAACATCGTTCAGGGCGTCGGGGTACTCCGAGAGCTCGTCCGTCGTGTTTCGGATTCTCTCGTCCAAGTAGTCGCCGTGGAGCTTGAGCACACAGCAGTTGGTGTGATCGAGCGGCATCATCCCGGCGATGTCGTCCGGCGAACTTAAAACCACGGGCTCAACACCAGCTTCGCGCAGCGCACCCTCGATCAAGCGATCGAAGTTTGTTGTGACGATGACCTTTACGAATCCACGCTTGACCAAATCGGCGATGGCTCGGTGGGCCGCTGTGGGGCGTTTCGACGCGCCCGCCTCATCCGCGGGGTCTGGTTCAAAGTGCTGACGGAGTATTTGTTGCCGCTCTGCTGGCGTGGGTGCGATCCGCTCAATCAGGGCGGAATAGTCGGGGTCGGAGCCGTACTTGTCGCGGTACCACTTGTGGGGGTCCGGCGCTTTCTCGCCCTGCATAGCCATGAGTTTGCCAACAAGATCGAGCACGACCTCCCAGCCGGTCGGGACACCTGCTGCCGTAGACACGCCCGAGCCGAGCAGGAGAGCGTACAGCTTGGGCCGTTCATGCATTGAGAATGCTAGGGACTGGATCGGTTCAACGTCCATTGCGACCAGTGCCTCTGACAAACGGTTCCGCCTCCATAAGACGTCGCCATCCGTCAACGATGCGTTGCGGGATGCCCGCCGCCTTGGCCACAGCGCGGTCCCAAACGCGCCGCACTTCGGCGTTGGGCTCGCGGTACTGCGGTACGGTCATGTCTTCCGTCGCACGATATGCTTCGAGCAGCGGTTTACGCATTTGCGGCCAGCTAGGCCCATCGGTGTTCGGCACAACGAGGGCTTTGATGGCGGCGGGCTGGTACATTGGCCAGTCGATGGTTCGACTCGCGTACCTGCGGAGCAGGATGTAGCCCACGGTAGAGTTGATCCATACGGCCAGAGCTTTGGCGTCCGGGCGCGAGACCGATTGGACCGGAGTCCAGGCGTAGCCAACCACTGGCGTAGAGAAAGCGACGCAAACTAGACGCGCCGTATTTGTTCGTTGTGAATTCGCTACGAGGAGGCGCCCTGCCTTCCGTGACAGCGTGTTGAGTTCACGCTGGTTCGTCCGTTGCGACGCGGCCCTCTTGGCCCATCCGTCAACTCGTCCTCTGATGCATGTCTGCCCTGACTCGGAAGCGGACTTGGCTACCGGCAACTCGGCTTCTCCTTCGTCGCACCACTCCCACTTGGACTGCCCAACCGCTTGCCTCGTCGTATTGATCTCATACAAGTCGCCGAGTCTCGAGAACCGCTCCCGATGTGCCCAAGTGTCGATCTCGTGGCAAGCATCGGCTAGTTCCGGTTCGTAAAACACCGCTGGAAACCAGTCGCCGGCTTCAATGCGCTCTCTTGGCCACTCGCAAATGCGCCCCAGATCACCAAGTTGGTCTCGGCGGAGGCGTTCATAAAGGTCCTTGCTCTCTTCGGCGCTAGTGGGCCGCCGCAATAGCGAGACGAAACGCGTCGCGTCAGAGCGGTGCCTCCGTCTTCGACGCATTAGCAGAAGACTCTCTTGGTGGCCCTTAACGCTCCATGCATATGCTCTGTGGTCGTGCAGCGTGATGATGCTGTCGATCTCGAACTGACTCGCTAGCAACGAGCGCTGACTGACGCCGGCCTTCGACAGATTCGTGCAGACGGTCGTGGGGATCACCATCCCCACGGCACCGACGTCGCGGTTGATGCGCTCGGCGAGGATATAGGAGAAGGGGGGCTGCAACGAATCGGCAGAAATCGCCTCGCTATTGCGTGGCCACCTCCCACTGACGCCTTCTCGCAGCTTGCCCATGCGATCCACCATCGCATTCCGCACTTCGCTATCAACGTCGTTCGCAATATTCTTCAAGCTGCTGAACGGCGGGTTGGTCAGCGCGATGGCGACCTTGCCAAGCCCCTGCATCATCGCGGAATCCTCGGCGAGAGGATCGGCTACTTCCACGCCCCGGCGATGCCGGTCGCGGTTGGACTTGGCGGACTCCGCCATGCCCTTCTCGAAGTCGCTGGCCTCGCCGCCGTCTTCGTTGTCGAACAGCAGCTCCAGCGAGCCGAGCATCACGTCGTCGACTTGCGCTTTGGATTGCGCACTTCGCCAGCCGCCTCGATGTCCCCGCGGCAGCGTCCACAGGCCCATGTTGCGGAAGTCCGCGCCGAGGCCGCCCATGGTGAGTTGCGCGGCGGCGATCTGCACGGCGCGGCGGTTGATGTCCAAGCCGACCATGCCTTGTTCGACGAACGCCCGGTGAATCTTCTCCAGCTGCTTCTGCCTCGCGCCTTGCTCGGCGGCGCGACGGCGCACGGCGGCAGCGAAGGCCACGAGCAGGGTGCCGGAACCGCAGGCCGGGTCCATCATGGCGATCTTCTTCCAAGTGCTTGGCTTGCGCCACAGCGGATCGTCCGGCGGCGCATAGAGGTCGCAAGCAAGTTCGGCGAGCAGCATCGCGCCGGGGGTGAGCGTGTAGTACGCGCCGTCCGCTTGCGGGTTGTCCATCGCCGCTTGGAACAGCTCGCCGGCGTGGTCCATGCCCGCCGCGGCGTACTTCTCGGCCACTTCCTCGGCATGTTGGGCGAGGCCGTAGAGGGCGTATTCCATGCCTTTGGGCGTTTGCTTCTGGCCCATGTCGGCTGCTTTGAGCACTTCCACCGCTGGCTGGAAGATGGGCTTGTAGTCGTGGGCGAGGATCTTCCGCCACGCCTTCGCCAGCTTGCGCGCCACGTTGCCGGCGCTGGTGAGCTCGCTGAGCTTCGGCAAGTCGATGGCGTTTTTGGTCTGCACAAGGCGCTCATGCACGAGGCAGGCGTTCATCAGGATCAGCGCGGCTTGGGTGCAGGCGCGAAGTTCGGCGTCTTCCTTCACGTCGGCAACGCCCACGACCGGCGCGAGCGTTCGGCCCATGCCGGTCTCTTCCGCCAGCGCGTGTGCCGCCGCCACGACGGCGGCTTTGATGAGATTGGCGGTTTGCGCCCGCTGGTCGCCGAGGATGCCGGATTCGGCCAACATCGGCGCCAGCGCGTCGAAATCGCCGTTGGCGAGCTTCTCCCAGAAGTCCAGCTGCTCGCCTGCTGACCCGCTGCCTCCGCGGGAGGGCGCATGCACGCGGAGGATGTCCGTCAATTCCGTCTCGATGCGGTCGTCGTGGGCCTTGAGCGCCCGCAGCACTTGGCCGACGACGCTCCAATCGCCGCCGCCTGTCGCCAAGGACTCTTCGAGGCTTGCCTGCGGCGACATGACCACGGGCACCACGATGTAGCCGTGCTTCTTGTTCCCGCGGGCTGGTCTTCGCATCACCCTGCCCACCGCCTGCACGATCTCCACTTCGCTCTTGCGCTCGTCGAGGAAGCAGATGGCGTCCAGCGCCGGCACGTCGATGCCTTCCGAGAGCACGTTGACGTTGGTGGTGATGTGCTTGGCGCCGTTGGCGTCGCGCAGCCGCTGCAACTCGTCGCCACGGCGCTTGGCGTTGTCCTTGGCGGAGAGGCTGCCGGACGCGACTTCCACGGGACGTGTCCCTTCCCCGGCCTTGCCCCGTGCCAACGCTCGGCCGTGCGCCCACTTGGAGAGCCGCTGGTCTCCGAGCAGGCGCGCCGCTTGGTTGGCGAAGTCGACGCGGTTGCAGAAGGCGATGCAGGAGCGGATGTCTTCCATGTCGTCGGTGTCGAACTGCATGGCCTGGGCCAGGGCGGCGACGCGGGTGTTTCTCGACGTGTTCGCGACGTCGTCGGCGTCTCGGACTTCCGATGGCCTGATGGCGTCCGCTTCCGTGGTCAGCGGTTCCGCGAGCACGATCACGCGGTAGTCGCACAGGCGCGGTTTCTCGGCCTGCAACGCTTCTCGGAAGCTCAGGCGGTGGAACTGCGGCCCGTAGATGGTCTGGTCGTTCATGTCCTGGATGGTGACGTTCGCGCCTTGCTCCAACGCCGACTTCAGCATCTTGCCGAGCTTCACGCTGGAGCGCTTGGCGTAGATGCGCGGCGTGGCCGTCTGGTAGAGGCGCTTGGCCGCCCGCAGCCGGTGGTGGACGACTTGGAAGGGGCCGGGGTTCTGCCGGTCGTACTTGCCGGCGGTTCTGTGCGCTTCGTCGGCGACGACGAAGTCCACGTCGGGAAGCCCGTGCTGCTCTTGCGCCGTGCAGACGCGGTGCAGCGACTGGTAGGTGGCGAAGATGGCCACAAGGCCGTTCTCGACGCCGTCCACGCTGCGCTGCAGTTCGCGCACGGTGACGGCGATGGCGGCGGGGTCGGTGGAAACAGGCGCTTCGATTTCGGAGACGAAGCCCGTGAAGGCCGCGCCGCCGCCAGCGCCTTCGTCCTCGTCCGAACAGACCACCATGGTGCGCATCGGGCGCTTGGCGTTCTGCAGCCAGGAGCGGCGCGATTGGCCGGTGAGCGCGATGCTCGGCGTGGCGTAGACGACGATTCCGCCCGCTGGGGCAACCTTCTCCGCCACGCGCAGGGAGACCAGCGTCTTGCCGGTGCCGCAGGCCATCACGAGCTTGCCGCGATCCTTGTCGCGGAACTTGCTCACGCAAGCCTGCCACGCCGCCTTTTGGTTGTCGTCGAGTTGCAGCGGCTTGCTGCGGCCGAGGTCTGCGGCAGGGATGTCGCCCCACTCGCTTTGGGCGTTAATGAGCGCACTACCGGCATCGCTGGCGTGGGCAGCCACCGTCCTGCCCCACTCGCCGGTGGTGACCACCCAGTTCGCGGCGACCTTCCGATTGCCCTTGACCTTCAGCCAGAACTGCTTGAGGTCGTCCAAGACGAGGTTCTTGTCTGGCCGCAGGCACTTCGCCTGGATGGCGATCAGCCCGCCGTCATGCCGCTCCGCAAGAATGTCGATGCCGGTGTCCGGCAGACCGGCCAGCTTCTGGCCGAACGCTCTGCGTCTGAGCGGCAAGGGAGCATCCTGCCACCGCCACGCGCGGGCGATCTCCGTCTGCGGCATCTGCGGCAGCACATCGACCAGCCACCGTTCGAACTCAACGCCTTTCTCCGCCCCGTCTTGCAGAGCCAAGGCGAGAATGCGGTCGCGGAGGGTGGCGGCGGTGCGGTGCTCGCTCACGCGCTTGCGGTCTGGTGGCATGGGCGATTCGGCGTGGCGTCCATTGGCGGATCATACGCTCGCTGGGTTGGTTGCTCACTGCTGGTCATCGGCGGCGAACGACGCGATGGCCGTCGCTGGAAGTTCCTGTGCGGGCCGCGCTTGGGCATGTCGGCAGCTACGCAGATCGAATGTACGGAACGGCGCCGTAGCGGCCTGCCAGATAGCCGCGTTCGAGGTTCTCCAAGCCCTTGCGGGGGCGGAAATCCGAAAGGGGAACCAGCGCGGTCTCGTGGTGGGCATTGCGCTCGCAGAACCAAATCTGGTCGCGGCGGAACACGTCCTGGCTGAGAATGGACGTGTCGTGCGTGGTAAAGACGAGCTGGGCATCGCTTTCCAGCGCCGGATCGTGAAACCGCTCCACGAGATGCCGCACGAGCATTGGATGCAGGTTGTCGTGCAGCTCATCCACCACGACAACGTGGCCTTTCTCCAGCACATCGACCCACGGCCCAGCCAGCGCGAACATCTTCTGGGTGCCATCGGATTCGTCGCGCAGATCCAGTTCGATGGGACGGCCTGTTGGGTCCTGATGGACAAGGTGGATCTCAGGGACGTCCTCGCCAGCCCAAGCCCGCTTCATCCCCTCGCGTATCGCTGGCGGCACTTCATCGGGAATCATGTTTTCCGTGAACTCGCGATCGATCACACTCAGGTCGGAAACCGCCAAATCCGCAGCTTGTAGAAACCCCAGCACGGCCGTCTTCCGCTCGTCCTGCCCGCACCGTGCGGAATAGAGCGGATTCCAACCGTCAATGTCGACCACACGAAGGCGCGTCTTGAACCAGTCGTAGAGCGGATGCAGCTGTGCGCTGTTCAGCGTGGCCGCCGTAGACAAGAAGAGGGCGTTGTCCCGCGTGGCGCGACGCCACACCTGCCGATCGCCGAGCAGCTTGCCGCCGAACTCGAACGTCTGCGCTCCGTCTTCGGCACGTCGGCGCTCGAACCACAACTGCGGCCTGCCCCGCGGCCACGCATGGAGCCATTCGCCAACAACCACATCCCGGGTGGCCGAAAAGCCGTACTGGTAGCGAACGCCGTCCGCCACGCACGCGATCTCGAACCGCGTCGGCTGGGCCTTGTGCTCCGCGTCGAGCAGGAAAGGCGTGACCGGCAGTTCCGCGTTGGCTTGGTTCGAATTCACGACGATGGTGCGCATCGCGGCCAGTGCGCGGATCAGGTTCGTCTTGCCGGCGGCATTAGGGCCGTAGATGGCAGCGGACCGCAACAAGGGCATCGCACGCGGGCCGCCCATGCGGGACACCCGCACATTGCGCTCTCGATGCTCCATTCCTGGCCCAGCCACAAGGCTGAGAACCGCCTCGTCCTTGATCGAACGGTAGTTGGCCACGGCGAATTGGATGAGCACTTGCAGCCCCTTTCAGCGCCAGATTCAGCGAATTTTGCCGAGAATAGCACGAAAAAACGTCCACACTGCGGTCATTCTGAAGGCGAGGGCCGGTCCTCGCGCCTAGGGCGGGGACGATTGCGGGGGCAAGGGAATCGATCTGGACGGCTTGCGACGCTGCCCATCTAGCGCCTTTTGCTCTGGGCCGGCAACAAACGGCGTCGCGTCCATCGGCGAATCATACGCTTGCTGGGTTGGTTGCTCTCAAGCTCGAATCCCGCGGTCCTCAGTGCTCCCCGACGAAGGTTCCAAGCCAAACGCGCATCCTGTATAACCCGCGCATTCGGACGGTTTGCACGGGGGATGCATGTTCTACGAGTTGCGGCGCTACAGGATCAACGACGGCAGGATGGACGAGTGGGTGCGGTTCATGGAAGAGGCCATCATCCCGTTCCAAGTCTCCAAGGGCATGGTGATCGCCGGCAGCTTTCGCGGCGAGGACGACACCACCTACGTCTGGCTGCGGCGCTTCGCTTCGGAAGAGGAGCGCGAGCGGCTCTACGCTGCCGTCTACGAAACCGCGCACTGGAAGGACGACATCGCGCCCAAGGTCGCGGAACTGATGCAGCCGGACATCGAGGTGACGCGCATCGTGCCGACGCCGCGCTCGGTCGTCAGCTAGCCGTCTCTTTCGAGCACCGCCCGATGCATCGGGCCACCCTTCGCCATTCGAGGAGACGCCGCATGAACGAGACGTCCTTCGCCAGCGCCACCGAGCTGGCGCGGCGGATCAAGCGCAAGGAGATCGGCTGCGTCGAGCTCCTGAACCACTACTTCGAGCGCGTGGACCGCTTCAACCCGGCGCTCAACGCGCTGATCGTGCAGATCCGCGAGCAGGCGACGGAACGGGCGAAGGCGGCCGATGTGGCGCTCGCCAAGGGCGAGGACTGGGGGCCGCTGCACGGCGTGCCGATGACGGTGAAGGAGTCCTACGACGTCGCCGGCACCCCCACGACCTGGGGCGCGCCGCAGCTCAAGGACAACATCGCTCCCAAGGACGCGCTCTCGATCACGCGGCTGAAGAACGCCGGCGTGGTGATCTTCGGCAAGACCAACGTGCCGCTCATGCTCTCCGACTTCCAAAGCTACAACGAGGTCTACGGCACCACGAACAATCCGTGGGACGTGGAGCGCGTCCCGGGCGGCTCGTCGGGCGGTTCGGCGGCGGCGTTGGCGGCGGGCCTGACCGGCATCGAGACCGGTTCCGACATCGGCGGGTCCATCCGCAATCCGGCGCACTTCTGCGGCGTGTTCGGGCACAAGCCGACGTGGAACCTGCTGCCGCCCCGGGGCCACGCCATGCCCGGCGTGCTTTCCCCCTCGGACATCTCGGTGATCGGGCCGCTGGCGCGCTCCGCGGACGATCTGGCGACCGCCGTTCGCGCCATGGCCGGCCCGGACGAGATCGCCAGCCGTGGCGTGCAGCTCGATCTGCCGGAACTCGCCAAGGCGCCGGGCGAATTGAAGGTCGCCGTGTGGCGCGACGACGCGATGGCGCCGGTGGACGACGCGGTGTCGGCGCGGGTGGACGCGGTGGCGCAAGCGCTGCAAGGGCTCGGCGCAAGCGTGGACTTCGACGCCCGGCCGGTGGATTCCGACCATACGCACACGGTGTACCAGTGCCTGCTGCAGGCCACCATGTCGGCGCGCCTGCCGGAAGAGCGCTACCAGACCGTGCTGCGGCAGGTCGACGCGCTGCCCGAAGACGACCAAAGCCTTGCGGCAACCATCCAGCGCTCCCAGGTGGCGCGTTTCCGCGATTGGACCGCCAACAACGAGAAGCGCACGCACATTCGCTGGCGCTGGCACGAGTTCTTCGAGGGCTTCGACGTCGTGCTCGCGCCGGTGATGGCGACGCCGGCGTTCCCGCACGACCACCGGCCCTTCGGCGAACGCACGGTGACCGTGAACGGCAAGCAGGCGCCCTACTTCGACCAGGTGTTCTGGGCGGGTCTTGCGAGCGTGGCCTACCTTCCGGCGACGGTGCTGCCGGCCGGGCAAGTGGATGGCCTGCCGGTGGGCGTGCAGATCATCGGCCCGGAGTACGCCGACCTCGCCACCATCGGCGTTGCCCAGGCGCTGGAGCGGGAGGGCTTCGGCTTCGTCGCGCCGGCCGGCTACTGACCGCCCGTACCACGGCCAGCGCTCTTCGAGCCATGTGCGGGCGCATGAACGTGGACAAAGACGTCCTGGCGGACACCTTCGAGTCGCTGTTCGACGTGCCCTTCCTGGGCGCGAGCAACCACAACACGGCGCCGACCGAGACCGCGTGGATCGTGCGCAATCGGCGACGGAGCCCGCAGCAGGCCGACGCCGGGCTGGAAGCCGCTCCGGCGACCTGGTGGCTGACGCCGTACTGGTCGCCGACGCCAAAGCCGCGCTACGCCACCTTCAACGCCAAGGCGGAGACCTTGGCCGAGTCGCGCGTCTTCCGCGAACCCTTCCGCCGCCGGCGCTGCGTGGTGCCGGTGGCCGGCTTCTACGAGTGGCAACGCCGCGGCGACCTGCGCCAGCCTTTCCATGTGCATTCGCAGTCCGGCGCCCTGCTGCTCGGCGGCGTTTGGGATCGCTGGCGGGCGCGCGACGGATCGACCACCGTCGAGAGCTTCTCCGTAATCACCACCGCGGCGAGCGCCGAGCTGGAGTTTCTGCACGACCGGCAGCCGCTGATGCTGTCCCAAGAAGACGCGGCGCGCTGGCTGGATCGGGAAACGCCCACCTCGGCGCTGGCGCGACTCCTGCAACCGCGGGTGCCAGGCCATCTGGCCGCATCGCCGGTGTCGGACTACGTCGGCGATCCGCGCAACAAGGGGCCGCGCTGCGCCGTGCCGAGCGGCCCCGCAATCGCCGTCGGCGGGCAGTGCCGCGGCGACGACCAAGGCAACCAGAGCGACCAAGGGGAGCTGCTATGAAGAACACGACCATCGGCATCTTCATCTTCGCCACCGACTACGCCATGCGCATCGACGAGCTGGCGCGGGAGGCGGAAGCGCGCGGCATCGAATCGCTGTTCGTGCCGGAGCACACGCACATCCCGGCGAGCCGCCGCAGCGCGTGGCCGGGCGGCGCCGACCTGCCGAAGGAATACTGGAACACGCTTGATCCCTTCGTGGCGCTCACCGCCGCGGCGAGCGCCACGAAGACGCTGCGCATCGGCACCGGCATCTGCCTGCTCACCGAACGCGATCCGATCGCCACCGCCAAGGCCGTGGCGAGCCTCGATCTGCTGAGCGGCGGCCGCTTCGAGTTCGGCATCGGCGCTGGCTGGAATGCGGAAGAGATGGAGCACCACGGCACGGCCTTCGCCAATCGCTTCCAAGTGATGAGCGAACGCGCCCAGGCGATGCAGACGCTGTGGCGGCAGGAAGAAGCGGCATGGCACGGCAAGTTCGTGCATTTCGATGCGGCCTGGTCGTTCCCCAAGCCGGTGCAGAAGCCGAATCCGCCGATCCTCGTCGGCGGCGAATCGGTGCATACCCTGCGCCGCGTGGTGGCCTTCGGCGACGGCTGGTTCCCGCGCGCCAGGCGCGGCTTCGATCCCGCCGCGGAAGTCGCGCGCTTGAAGCGCGTTGCGGATGCCGCCGAGCGCGACGCGAGCACGCTCTCGATCAGCGTCTTCGGCGCGCCGGCGAAGGCCGAGACCCTGGACGCCTACCGCGCCGCCGGCATCGACCGAGCCGTGCTGGCCCTCCCGTCGGCCGGCGCCGACACCGTGCTGCCGCTGCTCGACCGCTACGCGGAGCTGATCCGAACATAAGGCCGAGCGGCACCGTTCAGCGGCGCAGTTCCAAGCGAAGTGAGTGCTTACGTTGGCGGCTTTGCCGGCGCGGCAGAAGCAGGGAAGGGCTACTCGCCGGGCGGCGCGGGGTTGGGCGTCGGTGGCACTTCGGCGGCGTAGGCCAGTTCCCAGCCGTGGAACGCCAGCGCCAGGCCGGTGAACGCGACGTCGGCGTGCAGCTTGCGCAAGCGTTCGTCGGCCAGATAGCCACGCAATTGGCGTTCTGCCTGCTCGCCCAGCGCGGGGATCCGCGACTCGTCCTCCGCCCGCGGCAAGTACTTCAGTTCGATCACGTAGCCGTGCCGCATGGTCGTGAACCGGGCCGTCAGCGGCACGGCCTCGCCACCGACCACAGCCGCATCGCCATCGGCAACGACAACCTGCTCATGGCCTACGTCCACATCGGCCACGACTGCGTGCTCGGCAACCGCATCGTGATGGCCAACAACGCCTCCGTCGCCGGCCATGTGACGGTCGGCGACGAAGCGGTGCTGAGCGGCTACGTGGGCGTGCCGCAGTTCCGCAGCGTCGGCGCCTATTCGTTCGTGAGCGCCATGTCCCTCGTCACCAAGGACGTCCCCGCCTACGTCTCCATCGACGGCAATCCGGCCGGCGCGGTGGGCTTGAACGTCGAGCGTCTGCGCCGCCTCGGCGTCGACGACGACGTGAAGAAGGCCCTCCAGGACGCCTACAACACCGTCTACCGGCGCGGCCTGACGTTGAAGCAGGCGCTCGAACAACTGCGCGCCACAGCGGAACGCATCCCGGAAGTCGCCTGCTTCCTCGCCTCCATCAAAGCCTCGGAACACGGCATCGTCCGCGAAAGACGGCGCCAGTAGCGCGAGGGAGGAGCCGGTATCCGCGGCGCGACGGCTGCGCCTTCGGTCATGCGCGAAACCGCACGCCGCTTTCGGCACCATCGCACGCGCCGCACTTTGCACAGCTTTTGCATCGCGGTAGAGTCTCGGTCGCATCAGGCGTGCGCCCAAGCAGCCGTGGCGACTGACGGAGGACAGGCCAAGACTTGCCATGTATTGCACAATGAAATCAACGAAATACGACATTGCAGCGGGCCGCTCTAGCACTATGCCGCCGCGCCTGCCGGGCAGCGTGGTGGACGTGTTCTGCGGCGTCGGCGGCTTGAGCCACGGCTTCGTGCAGGAGGGCTTCGACGTGCGGGCGGGCATCGACACCGACGCCTCCTGCCGCTACGCCTACGAGCGCAACAACCGCGCGCGCTTCGTCGAACGGAGCGTAGAGAACCTCGCCGCAAACGACATCAACCCGCTCTTCACCGAAGGCCAGCCGCGCATTCTCGTGGGCTGCGCTCCCTGCCAGCCCTTCTCCACCTACAGCCAGAACCGCACGGACGCGAAGTGGCGGCTCCTAGAGGAGTTCGCTCGTTTGGTGCGCGACGTGCAGCCGGATGTGGTGTCCATGGAGAACGTGCCGCGCCTCAAGAGCTTCCGCGGCGGCAACCTGTTCGAGGGCTTTCTGGCCATGCTTCGGCAAGAGGGCTACGTCGTCTGGTCGGACGTCGTGGATTGCGCGGACTACGGCGTACCGCAAACCCGCAAGCGACTGGTGGTGCTGGCGTCGCGTTTGGGCACCATCGAATTGCTGCCGCCGACCCATGCGCAGGACGATCATCAAACCGTGCGCGACGCCATCGCCGGCCTGCCGAGCATCGCCGCCGGCCAGGAAGACGCGGAAGATCCTCTGCACTACGCGAGCCGGCTCTCCCCCACCAATCTCGCCCGCATCCAAGCCGCGAAGCCGGGCGCTTCCTGGAGTGATTGGGACCCTGCCTTGGTGGCCAAGTGCCACCGGAAGCGCAGCGGCCGGTGGTACGGAAGCGTCTACGGCCGGATGCGCTGGGATGCGCCGGCGCCGACGATCACCACCCAATGCAACGGCTTCGGCAACGGGCGCTTCGGCCACCCCGAGCAGGACCGCGCCATCTCGCTGCGGGAAGCCGCGCTGTTGCAGACCTTTCCGCGCGGCTACGAGTTCTTCGATCCAGCACAGCGCTGGTTCGTCTCCGCCACGGCCCGCTGGATCGGCAACGCCGTACCGGTGGCGCTGGCGCAAGCGGTTGCGCGGAGCGTGGCGCAGGCGTTGGCGGGGCGCGTTGATCAAACCATCAACCGGACGTCTCCACCCTCTCCAGCGTAGCAACTAGGCATGGCGCGACCGCAAAAAAAACCTACGACGTTCAAAGCCGACTCGGCGCTGCTCCGGGAGCTCGGCGAGGCGCTAGTTGGCCATCCCCACATCGCCCTCGCCGAACTGGTGAAGAACGCCTACGACGCCGACGCCACCCGTTGTCGAGTGACCATCGACGAGGATGAGATCGTCGTGGAAGACAACGGCCACGGCATGAGCAAGGAGGAGTTCCTCGCCCACTGGATGACCATCGGCACTCGGCACAAGCAGGAAACGGGCACGAGCCGCCGTTTCAAGCGGCAAGTGACAGGTTCCAAGGGCGTAGGCAGGCTTGCGGCGCAGTTTCTCGCCCACCAGCTGGAAATGACGACGGTGCCAGACGCGCCGACGCGCCGCCAGCTGGTTGCGGAGGTCGATTGGGACGAAGCCGTCGAAAAGGGCAGCCTAACCGAAGCGGAAGCCTACTACTGGAGGGAGCAGCGCCGTGTAGAGTTCCCGAAAAAGACTCGCCACGGCACCCGCATTGCCTTGCGGGGTCTCAAGCAGCGCTGGACAGCCCATGACATCCGCGACTTGGGCCGGCAGCTCTGGATGCTCCAGTCGCCAATGTCTCGCTATGGGAGGCTTGCCGGAACGAACGACGCGCCCGACGATTTCCGAGTCAAGCTGCGATCGTCGTTGACTGGCATTGAAGACGCGTTCCAAGAGCAGATGCGCAAGGCTCTGGACAACCACATGGCGACCGTGACCGGCGAGTTGGTGGAGCGAGGCGGGAGGACGCAGGCGCATGTGAGCGTCTCCTTTCGTTCTGGCGAGCACCACTCCGAACAGTTCGATATCGACCCCTTCGTCACCGCTGCCAAATGGGAGATCAGGGTGTTCAAACTGTCGGGGCGTCAAGCGGGTGGAATCAGCCTGCAGGACGCTCGCGACTACTTCGAGCACTTTGGCGGCGTCCTGGTATACGACGCGGGTTTCCGCCTTCCCTACTACGGCGTTCAGCAAGACTGGCTGGGCATCGAGTTCGATCACTCCCATCGCCGCTACCGATCGGACCTGCTGCCGGAACGGTTGCAGGTGTTCCGTGGATTGAACGACCTGCCGTCCCAAGGCCGGTTGTTCGGCGTGGTCGAGATCGACACCGGACAGGAGGCAAGGACCGCCACCCGTCAACAACGGGAAGCTGGCGACTACCTCAAGATCCAAGTGACCCGCGACCGCCTCGTCGCCAACCGCGCCTACGAGGAACTGCGCGACGCCGTGCGCCGGTCCCTCGACTACTACGCAACGCGGCAGCGACTGCGCGAGCAGGAAAGGGCGCAGATCCTTCGGCCCAGCAGATCTCCCGCTGACGTGGTCGGCAGCGTTCGATCCTTGGTCCAAGAGGCCCGCGAGTCTCACCCGGAGGACGAGACGCTCATCACCCTTGACGATGAGTGCAGCCGACTATCCAAGGCCATCGCCAAGGAGCGCGAGGCGGATGAGGCGACGCAGGCCCTGCTGGCGCCATTGGCTTCGGTCGGCATGGCGGCACTCGCCTTGGAGCACGAAGCGCGCAAGGAGATGCGTCGCGCGCAATCACTGCTCGAACGGCTGCGGCGGACTGTTCGACGGCTTGACGATTCGGACGCTAGCCAGCTTGCCGACGAAATGGAGGCTTGGATTCAGCGAGCGGAGGAATCTCGACGGCTGTTCATGCCGCTGCTCGATCAAGACGACAGAAGCGAGGTCGATGCGCTGTCGGCGCACGGCGTGTTAGCCCAAGTGGCCGAGAACGTCCGCCCGCTCCTTCCGTCCCTCGCGTTGTCGATGGACATACCGAGGGACATCGCTCTGCCACCGGCCACTTTCGCGGAGTGGAACTCGCTCTTTCAGAACGTCCTCGTCAACGTCGCCAACGCGACCTTGGACGCCGACAGACCAGTGGCGCACTGCATCGGGGGGCGGACGGGGCGCTCGACTTGGGTGCGAATCCACGACAACGGTGTGGGCGTTGACGTGACCGACTCGGAGTCGCTGTTCGAGCCGTTCTCAAGGGCTGTGCGCATCTCCGATGAGCGGCGTGCGCTCGGTCTGGGCGGCATGGGTCTTGGGCTTACAATCGTGCGCATGATCGCGAACCGGCGCCGCGCCAAAGCGGCGTTCGTCAAGCCGCAGAGGCCGTGGACGACCACGTTTCAGCTTTCTTGGAGGACATGATATGACTTGCACTGTGCTGATTTGCGACGACGACGCCGACATTGGCGACCAGTGGGTCGAGACGGTCGGTGCGGTCGCGCCGAAAGAGCACTATGAAGTGCTCGAACCGCCGCGCAACGAGGATGTGCAGAGAGCGATCCGGGAGGTATTTGCGCGGCAGAGCGCCTTGCTTGGTGGGGCTCGGCGAAAACAGGCTGATTGCATGTTCGACCGTGCGGACATCCTGATCCTGGACTACGACCTGTTGCACATCGACGAGCGCAATGCACGGCACACCGGGGAGTCTTTGGCGCGGCTAGTACGCGCGTGTACCACCGCCGGAGTGGTGGTCGTGGTCAATCAGTTCGGCGTCCACTTCGACCTCAGCTTGCGCGGGCATCTGTCAAGCCACGCCGACCTCAACTTGCAGGCGGACCTGCTCGGCAGTCCCGGCTTGTGGACCGATCCGCCGTGGAATGGTTTCCGCCCATGGCACTGGCAGACCCTGTACCGGGCCGTCGAGACCCAACGGGCGCGACACCGCCTAGTGAAGGATCACTTCAAAGAACCCATCGTTGAAGTACTTGGGATGCGTGAAGAGGATCTTCTGCGCTTGTCGGACACCGCGGTGGGCTTCATCGCGCCGGACGCCCGAGACTGGGGCGAGGTCTGCGAGTTGACATTCGAGTCATTTGCGAGCAGTACCGCCAACGGTCGATGCGCTTCGGCCCTATTCGAGAAGGACGAGGAAGCCGCCTATCGCTTCGCCGCATCCCGCGTTGGCAAGTGGCTCGAGCGGCAGGTGCTCGGCCCACAGGACGTACTGGTGGACCTGCCCCACCTGATCCAGTTCTTCCCGTTCCTGCTAGAAGAAGGCAGGCATGAGCTTGAAGCGTGGAACGCGGCTGTGTGTGACGGCGAGAGCTTCAAGAGCAGATTGCCGGGCGGGTGCTGGTTCGCGCCGCAAGGATTTCTATCTCGGCCAGCGGTTTGGGGGCAACGCCTTGAAGACGACGCCAGTGTTCGGAAAGGCCGAGGCGCCTTCGACTATTCGAGTGCGCCGACGTTCGTGTTCCTGGAGGACATGTCGAAGTTTGCGCAATTGACGGAGGCAAAGCAGTTCCGAGCCGGCCACCACAACGCCGCCGACTGGCGGTTCGTCAAGTGTGTTGAGAAGGTGACGTACACACCCCAACGCCGGCTAGCCTATGCGGAGTGAGCACCTTGGAGAGGATGAGCCCAAGGCCGTCAGAGATCTACTTCGGGAAATTCTGCTCGATGGCGAAGAGTGGCTCGAACAGCAACCTATCCCACCAAATACGAAAGGGGCAAGTCCGTTTACGGCCCTTAAGCTAAGACAACTGGACTCATATCTTCTAAACGGGGGAAGTGGACGGTTCAATGCGGGGGAGGGAATTCGAGTCAGACCGCCGCGCCACGAGACGCACATGGCAGCGCTCTGGTGCGATTGGCGCTCCCGCGGCGCACGCATGGATTACCGGTTCTTTCTTGGGATTTGGCTGGGCAACGGCCAGTTCATCGCCTTCAGATTCGAGCCTCCCGAGCGAGGAGACAACCACAACTACTACCACTCCCAGCCGTGCCAGAACATGGGGTGGAAGGGAACGCCCGAATACGACGCCATGCAAGTGCCCGTGTCCAATCCCACATGGCCACTGCCAGCAGAGTCTTCGCTGGATTTGTTGTTGTGCCTCGTCGTCTCCATCCGAGGCATGATCGGTCTGAGAGAACTGAGGCAGCGCATCGACAGGGGAGGTATTGCGCGGCGCAACAAGCTGCTGGCCAGGGCATTCGATAAGATGGCAAAGCGGGCATCTACTCCTTGACCGCGCCCGTGGTTTGTACCATCGGCAGCCCTTCCACGATTCGCACGGTTTCGACGCTCACATGCACGACGCGCTGGATCGTCGCGAGCAGATCATGCGGCTTGTCGAACCAGGCGTTGGGGTCGTTGACGATGCTGCTCTGGCGGTCTTGGACGATGTGGTAGCGGTCGATGAGCCAGTCGAGGGGCGTTCGGCCGTTCACCTCGTAGCGGTGGGCCTCTGGCGGAATGTCGCGTAGTTCGGTCACGTCGTTGATGGCCAGGATGGATTTCGCGTCGTCCTTGTAGCGCATCTTTCGCGTGCCGAGGCGGTAGCGGCTGGCGCTGTCCTGGCCTTGCGACGTCACTTCGAGGGGGTGCTTGCGGCAGGTCTCGTAGCCGAGGTGCAGGTGGGCGAGTGCCTTGCCGGCGTCGCGGAAGGCGTGGAAGTCGTCCGCGAAGGGGATGCGCGGCAGCTCCTTGGCCAGATCGTTGGCGAAGCGTTCGCGGAAATCTGGCGCGTGGAGCACGCCGTAGATGTAGTCGAAGATGGCGTTCCTGCTGATCTTCGGATCGCGGTAGTGGACGCGGAACGTCTTCAACGTGGCGTCGGTGATGTTGTCCACGCGGTCCAAGGCGTTGGCGGCGCCAAGCAGGTCTGCCTGCGTTTTGCTGTTCGCGCGGTAGCGGTACCTTGGGAAGCACTGGCCGAAAGCAATGAGGTGCAGGTCCGGCATCGAGTCCACGATCAACGCGGAGAAGGGCTTGGTGGAACCAACGCCCGTGGCACAGATGGCGCGGTTCTCGCGGCCAGGCGGAAAGATGTCGCTCATTGATGCCGGTCGTTGGACGAAGAGCGGATCGGCATAGCAGTGCTGCTTGACGAACGGGCGGTACTGCACGGTTCGGACGTGATCGGTGGAAAACGAGGCTCGAACCTGCCGGCGCAGGCTCTGTTTGAGTTTTCCATCCCAGTGGGTGTGTGTTGAGTGGTTTCGCGCCGCCGCGTCGACGACGGCAGTGTCGCGCTCGGCGGCCGAATCGCGCACTTCTCGTCGCGCTCGCTCGAACTCCCTGACTGACTGCCGGGCTTTGGTGGCTAGGGCAGCGGACGAGAAATTGTAGAGGTACGCATCCCGTCCGGTCTTCCAGCCGTTGCTGAAGATCCGAAAGGCAGCGTCACCATCCCGCCCGGCCTGACTGGCCTTGCTGCCGAGCGGATAGAGACGCTGATACTCCTCGCTGCGCTGGCCGATCCAGTCGTGATGTGCGTTCGGGCGGATCGTCCTCCAGTCTGCGATGCCGGCTATCGACGCTGCCTCGCGCAGCCACTCGAGCTTCTGCTCCCGCGAGAGATGGTCGCCAATGTCGCGGTAGTGGATTTGGCAGCCGGCGTGCTCGGCGTTGGGATTGCGGACGAACAAGAGGATAGCCACGGACGTCTTGGAGCCTTGGCCGAATACATTGTCACCCTCGGCTTTTCGACGGACACCGGATGTGTTTGCGTTACCGCGCAGGTTCAGAACGTAGATCGAGTTGAACTCTTCAACTAGACACGCCCGCAGCCCGGAGTCCACATGGCCGTCGATCCAGGAACCGTTGGTGACGAAGGCAATCACGCCGTGGTCGCGGATGCGGTCCGACGCCCAGCGGATGGCCATCTTGTAGGTGTCGTAGAGGCTGTTCTTGAGCGTCGCGTTGGAGCGACGAGCGTAGGTCTGCTTGATGCGGCTTTCCAAATCCGGGTATGCGGCATTGGGGTTCTCGTCCGCGACGCTCTTCTGCCCACGCGACCACGGCGGGTTGCCGACGATGACTTTAATGCCATGCTTCTGCTGCCGCTCCGCCCGCTTGCTGTTCGCAGGCATCCACTCCTTCGGAAAGGCCGTGCGGTCCGTGTGCAGGTTGAAGGTGTCCGTGAGCACGATGCCTTTGAAGGGCGCATAGCCAGAGTTCGGCCCAAGGCGCCCGTGGTAAGCCTCCTCAATGTTGATGGCGGCGATGTAGTAGGCGAGCAGCACCAGCTCGTTGGCCCAAAGCTCGGGCGGACTGAACTTGCGCTTGATGGCTTGCTTCTTGATGAGCGACTCGGATTGCAGCAGACGAACCAGAAAAATGCCCGTGCCCGCGAAAGGGTCAAGAATGTGGACGTCCTTGCTGGCAAGGCCCTTCCCGAACTCCTGACGCAGAATGTGGTCCGCGCTGTGCAGGATGAAGTCCACGACTTCCACCGGCGTGTAGACGATGCCGAGCCGCTCGGCGTCCTTCTTGCGCGCTGTGGCGAAGAACTTCTCGTAAAGCTCCATCAGCACGCGCTGGCGGGCTTCGGGGTTGTCCAGCTTTCGTGCCCGCCGGCGGATGCTCTCGTAGAACGGTTCCAGATCGCGCACTTCGTTTTCCAGCCCGAACTCGCCGAAGTCCTCGCGCAGGGCGTCGAGCGCCTTCGCCACCGGATTGCGGGCGGCGAAGTCGTAGTGCTCGAACAGCGCCGAGAACACCGGGCGCGTGAGGATGTGCTGCGCCATCATGGCCACGGCATCCGCGCGTTTCAGCGATTCGTTGATGGACGCCTTGAGGTCGCTCAGGCAGTCGTCGAACCACTCGCGCAGATCTTGGTTGCGGCGTTCGGCCAAGAGCTTCTCGATGCGTCCAACAAGCCGGGAGAAGACGTCCGCGACGTCCTTGGCCCAGCTCTCCCAATACTTGCGGTCGCCGCATTCCTCAACGATCTTGGCGTAGATGGCGCCGGGCGGTATGTCCAGCGGCGGGAACGGCAGCGTTGCCGTGCCCGGTCCGGCGGTCTCCGTTCCCTCGCTCTGGCCATCGCTCACGCCGAAGCCGCCGCCGCTGAAGATGATGCGATCCATCGGCTTGTTGTTGAGGTCGATCGAGTTGATCTCTGCGTCCAGCCGGTCGTCGTGGGAACGCAGTGCCCGCAGCACGCTCCACACCACGGCGAACCGCTTGTTGTCGTTTAGCGCCTGGGCCGGATCCACGCCGTGGGGGATGGCCACGGGCAGCACGATGTAGCCGTCCTCCTTGCCCTCGGCCTTGCGCATGGCGCGACCCACCGCCTGCACGATGTCCACATGCGAGCTGCGCGGATTCATGAACAGCACCGCATCGAGGGCCGGCACGTCGATGCCTTCGGAGAGGCAGCGGGCATTGGAGAGGATGCGGCAGGTGTTGTTCTCTTCGCCCTTCAGCCACCCGATGCGCGCCTTGCGGTCGAGCGCGTGGTGTTGGCCGTCCACATGCTGCGTCTCGGTGCGCAGCGCCCGTCGCTGCTGCGCCTTCGGCAACTGCTCGATGGCGCGGTCCACCACGTCGTTCCAGTGTTGGACGAGGCGCTTGGAGGAGAGGATGGTGTTGGTGAAGGCAATCGCCCGCTTGAGCGGCTTGCGGCGGCTCGCGTTGCGGGCGTTCTCCGGGTCCTGCAGCGCTTGCCAGCAACCGACGATCTTGGCGGCGTCGGTGATGTTCAGTTCGCTGTCGCCGCTCGCCAAGTGCGCCTGCAGGGCGGCGTCCACGCTCTGTTCGGAGAGCGCGAGGACGACCACCTTGTAGTCCGAGAGCAGCCCTTCCTCGACGGCTCTGGAGAACGGCAGACGATGGAGTTCAGGGCCGTAGGTGGATTCGTCGTCCATCGAGAAGACGTCCACGCCGTGGTCGGCGGCCTTCGATTTGGCGCCCTCGGTGTAGAGCCGCGGCGTGGCCGTCATGTAGAGGCGCTTCCTGGCGCGAATCCGTTGCCGGTCGTGGACCAGAACGAACGGCGAGCAGGGAAGGGCTACTCGCCGGGCGGCGCGGGGTTGGTCGTCGGTGCCACTTCGGCGGCGTAGGCCAGTTCCCAGCCGTGGAACGCCAGCGCCAGGCCGGTGAACGCGACGTCGGCGTGCAGCTTGCGCAGGCGTTCGTCGGCCAGGTAGCCGCGCAGCTGGCGCTCGGCCTGCTCGCCCAGCGCGGGGATTCGCGACTCGTCCTCCGCCCGCGGCAAGTACTTCAGTTCGATCACGTAGCCGTGCCGCATGGTCGTGAACCGGGCCGTCAGCGGCACGGCCACCAAATCCGCGTAGCCCTTGCCGAGTTCGGCTTCGGTGTGCAGCACGAAGTAGCCGGCGATGCTCAAGTACGCGGCGAGGAAGCTCTGCACCACTTTCTCTCCGTGCAGATAGTCGCGGATGCCGGTGTGCTCGCGCACCGCCTGCACGAGCGCGTCGATGAACGGTCGCCACTCGCCGTGCAGCGCCATGCGGCGCGTCAGCCGGTCGAGCGCCAGGAAGTCCGGCTGGAACACGCCGACGTCGCGGTAGGCGCCGCGCAGGTGGCCGTACAGCAGCTGGCGCACGGTCTGGTTCGGGATGCCGAGGCTGGCGACGCCGCCGTCGGCGCCTTGAATGCTCAGCAATCCGAAGCAGTGCATCAGCGTGAGGAAGTTCTCGCGCTGGGCGAGCTCCGCGAGCGGGAAGCTCTCCGCCAGTTCGCAGTCGATGCGCGCTTCGCCGACGGCTTCGCCGAGCAGGTCGAAGTTGCCGTTCAGGCGCTGTTCGGTGAGCAGCAGATGGCGCAGCTTGGCGTAGTCGATGCGCACGTTGTTGTCGATCAGCCGCCGCGGGCCGCGCTTGTTCGGCAGCGAGTGGTTCAGATAGAAGAGCACCATGTCGGTGTTGTACACCGCGTTTTCGGCGTCTTCGGCGAAGCGGTAGCCGTTGTACCACTCGCGCATCAAGCCGAGCGCCTCGTCCACGTCCTGGTTGAATACGCGGCGCTCGCGGTACATCTCGAGCATCCATCGCACTTCCGCTTCGGTGAAGCCCAGCAGCTCGTTGAACTCCGGCAGCAGACTGATGTTGGCGCCGATGTTGAAGCCGCTGGTGACGTCGTCCATCGTCACCGGCGAGACGCCAGTGATGAACAGCCGATCCACGCTGTCTGTCTCCGCCCCGGCCTTCAGGGTGGCGAAGAAACTGCGGTAGAAGCCGCCGCCGTGGGTGAAAGAGTGGTAGGTGTCGGAGCCGCGCTCGGCAAGGATGGTGTTGGCGAAGTTGTCGTACTCGTCGATCAGAATGCACAGCGGGATGCCGTGCGCACGGCAGTGGGCGAACAGCGCCCCGAGCTTGTGGTTGATGGTGGGCTCGCCGCACAGAGACTCGGCCACGTCTTCCGGAAATAGGTCCGGGTGCCACGCCAGTGCGCTCTTGAACGCGATGCGGCAGTAGTTCTCGAAGTTGCGCTCCAGCGTTTCGAGGGCGTTGTTGAAGGCGGAGAAGTTGAACCGCAGCACCACATGGCGACTGCGATTGGGCGTGGCCTCCCGGCCGATGTGCGTGCCGTTGAACACGGCGTCGAAGGCATCGGCCTCGTGGCGCCCGTAGTAGCTCTCCAGCAACGAAATCCAGCAGCTCTTGCCGAAGCGCCGGGGGCGAACGAAGAAGGCGTAGCGATGTCTCTCAAGCTCGTGCAGAAAGCGCGTCTTGTCGATGTACAGTGCGCCTTCCTGCCGAATGCCCTTGAAGTGGGCACGGCCGTAGGGAATGGCCGGGTAGTCCGGCGGCGCGGGTGGTTTGGCGGCGTTGTTCATGGCGGAGTCCCCACCGGCACCTCGTGCGCCGCTTCCTTGAGGGCGCGCTGGACGAGCGCCGGATCGCCAAGGCGATGGCGCAGTTGGCGTTCCAGGCCGGCGATGGGAAACAGGTTCTGCGGGGCGCGCGGATCCTTGTGCGGCGTCGAGGCGTAGCGCGGCAGCAGGGCGGCCGTGCGATCGGCCAGACGCCGCGTCTCGGCCAATGTCGCGTCCGCCGAGGATTCCACGCGCACCACGCCGGACCACGCATGCACCTTCGGCCCCGGCAGTCGCAGGTACCACGAGTGGCGAGTCCACGACGTGCGGAAGCGGAACACCGGCGTGCGTTCGCCCGGATTCAGGGCGGCGATGACGTGCGCAGCCTCGGAGATGGCCGCCAAGTATTGCACGCGATGAGTCTTGACGTAGCCCACGGTGCGCGATGAGTGGCGATGGCCGTAGAGCGGCCCGTCGACGACAACGAGCTCAGCCTCGCCGACGCGCTCGGCGACCTCCACTTCCAACTTGCCGAGCTCGTCCTGCAAGGTGGCGGAGAGTGCCTCGGCGCCCTCGCCAGCCACGCCGCAAGGTCGATATTCGCCAACCGGCGTGGGGAACGGCTGCGGATCGCGCGGTGCGAACAACCGCCGTCGCACCTCGACGGGGCCGATGCGGGCGCGTTGCTCCACCACCGCAGCACCCGCCGCATAGGAGGCCAATACGCCTTGGCGCGGCCCCGTGCCGTCGTCAAGCCAGGCGTGCGCGTCGATGCGGCGCACCCCATCCACGAATATGAGCCGATCCGGTGGTGGTGCCGACGACGGTGCGATTGGATCCCACTGTGCGGCAGGAACCTCGATGTCGGCGTCTATCTCGGCTGCCGTGCCGCCATCCGCAAGGGCCGTCGACGCCGTGCCGTACTCGGGGTCCCAGGTCTCGATGGCGATCCGCTGCGGCACGGCTAGAGCGCTATTCGTTCCACCGTGGCGGTGGCCGGAGTTTTGGAGACCTTGAATCGCACCGGGATGCGCTCCGCGAGGTCGGTGACGTGGGTAACGATACCGACCGTGCGACCTTTGGTGGCGAGTTCTTCAATGGCGGTGGCCACGATGTCCAGCGTTTCGCCGTCGAGGGCGCCGAAGCCTTCGTCCAGGAAAATGGACTCCAGGCGTGCAGTGCCCGCCACCGCAAGGTCGGAAACATGCTCGGCCAGTGCAAGGGCCAGCGCCAGCGACGCGAGAAAAGTCTCGCCGCCGGACAGCGTCTTGGCGGAGCGCGTCTCGCCAGCGTTGGCGTGGTCCACCACATCGAACTCGAACTTGCCGTTGCTCTGGAATGTGTACTGGCCGCTGGACAGTTCTCGCAGCCTCTCGCTGGCACCAGAAACGAGCCGGTCGAAGGCGGCTGCGAGCAACCAGCCCTTGAACCCCGGGGCGGTCAGGTGTTGTGCCAACGCCCTCGCCACGTCGGCTTCGGATTGGGCGGCTTTCGCCTGCTTTTTGCATTTGCGCTTCTCGGCGAGCTTGTCGTGCATGACCTCAAGGGCCGTCCGTGCTTGGGAGACAGCGAGGGCAACATGGGTCTTGGCATCGTCGTCGAAGCGGACATCGTGCTTTGCGAATGCTCTGGCTAGCTGCTCGTCGAGTGCTTTGTGTCGACGCTCCAAATCAAAGGCGAGCTTGGCCAACGTCGCCATTTCATTTTTCAGCTCGGACACTTGGTACCGCGCCCACTCCTCAAGGTCGCGCCATGCCTTGAGCAGCCCGTCCCCCGGCATCGGCGGCGACAGCCCCGCCAATTGATCGCGTTGACCGTGATATCCCGTCCACTCCTTCGCCTCAAGATCTTGCGCCATTTTGAGCTCTTCGGCCGCACCATCAGCGGCCTCTTTCGCGTCGCCTAGGTCATCCGTCGTGGTGGCGAGCTTCCCATTCGCCACCTCGATATCTGCGATGCCCTTCTTCACTTCCGGCAACGGTGGCTGACCGACGAGCGACGCATCCAGTTTCTGATGCTCCATCTGTTTCGCCTGCCAAAGAGCCTTCGCCGCGCTGTGTCTACTGGTGGCGTCCTCATGCAGTTCTTGGGCATCCTCTCTTTGCCGTTCGCAGTCCTTCAGCGTGCTCTGCAACTCGCCAAACTCGGCCGGTGCATCTGAGCTTGGCACGGTGCCTACAGTTTGTTCGCATACCGGGCATGGCTCGCCTACCGCAAGGTGCGCCCGCAAGGCATGGGCCGCGTGGGTACGCTTCGCAGCGTCGAGGGCCCCTTGGGCGGTGCTGACCGCGGTTTCGGCTTCTTGCAGTTCGGCCTTCCGTTCAACCGCGACTTCGGCGGCGTCCTCTGCCTGTCGCTTGGCTTCCTCAACCTCACGCGCAAGCCTGTCCCTGTCCAAGTGTCGTGTGAGAAGGTTGTTGAGGGCCACGATGTCGCCAAGGGAGTCGCGATGGGCTTTCTCCCTCTCGAATTGCTGCTCGGCTTCTTCGCACACGCGCTTCGCTTGGATGTGCTTTTCTTCGGCGGCGGCCGTGGTCTTGGCGAGAGTCTTGACCGCATCAGGCGTTCGCACTGCTTCAAGAGTTTCGACCTGAGCCTCCAAATCACAATGCTGGTTCTTTGCGCTGTCCAACCTGCTTCGCAACTTCGCGAGTTCAGGCAAGCGCTTCGTAGCCAGTTTCTGCAATGTCTCCACGCCGGAGAGCCGCGCCTTGCGTTCATTCACGGCTGTTTGGTCGATCTCGGCAAGGGCTTCGAGCTGAGTCTTCAGCACTTTGAGCCGAGCTTCTGCCGTGGCTTGCGTCTCCTTCGCCTTCGTGCGCACTCGGTCGTAGATGTCCAAGCCGAGCAATTGCGAGAGCAGTTGCTGGCGTTCTCCGGCTTGCTGTTTAAGGAACCTGGCGAACTCACCCTGCGGCAAGGCAACGCAGGTTGTGAATTGGCCGAAATCGAGGCCAACGAGCCCGCGGACTTTCTCGTTCAGTTCCTTCACATTGGCGGCGAGTACCACTTCGCCACACTGAAGCCGCGCCTCCTTGGTTGTGGCCTTGCCTGCAGCGTTTTTGCTCACCACGCGAACGGCCGCATAGCGTTTCTCGCCGAGCAGGAAGTCCAGCCTGATCCGGGCTTCCTGCCGGCCTTTGCTGATCACGGGTTCCACGGCTTTCTCTCCGAGCCGTGGCACGCTGCCGTACAGCGCGAAGATCATCGCGTCAATGATGCTGGACTTGCCCGCGCCGGTGGGACCGGTCAACGCGAACAGTTCCGTATCGCGGAACTCCACCCGCGTTCGTTCCCGGAACGCGGTGAAGCCCTCCAACTCCAGTGCTTCAGGACGCATGGTCTGCTACCAGCACCTCATCCAGCAGCTTGTCGAACAACGCTTCCATTTGTTTATTGCGTTGGCCCTGTTCCTTGAGGTAGCGCCGGAACAGATCCTGTGGACGTCCTTGCCGTTCATCCGGCACTGCACCTGCCGTCGCCGTAGTTTGCGCCAAGCGCACTTCCACGGCGTTGGGCAGCAAGCTCCGCACTTGGTCCGCCAAGCCCGGGTGCGGTGGCTCGTTGACCTCCACTAGCAGATGGTCGTCTCCAAGGCTGCTGGCTGCTTGAGTGAGTTCCGCCAAAGTACCCTTCACTTTGCGCAAGGACTTGCCGCTCGCAGTGGCACGAACTTCACGTCGGCAGGCTGGTCGGCCACTGCCTCGATCAGGTTGATGCCTTTGGTGTGCTCCGTTTCGCCGAAATCCAATTGCAGGGGCGAACCGCTGTAGTAGATGGGGCAGGCGCCTCCTAGCTGTTGTCGGCGGTGCAGGTGTCCGAGGGCCACATAGTGGAAGTTGCTAGGGAATGCGCCGGTGGGCACGCTGTAGGCGAACACCGTGTGCGCCGATCGCTCGCCACCGCCCATCGTGCCGCCATGCACCATCGCGTGCGCGAGCACAAGATTCACTGCGTCGCCGGGGGCGTTCGCGCAGAGCGTCTGCAGAACCCGCGCCATGCGGTCGGCATATTCGGCTGCATGTTGATCGGCGTCTTCGTTCATCAGCGCGTCCACGCCGACGATGCCGCGCTGGGACACGAACGGCAGCAGGACGATGTTCACCTTCTCGCCAGCCCGCGTCTTCAGCTGCAGCACGCCGCCCTCGTCCGGCCGTGCGACCGTCGCCAAGGCATGCACGTTGGCGAGGCCAAGCAAAGGCCTCACGGCCTGGAAGCGGCGGGGATTGTCGTGATTGCCGGCCACCACGACCACAGGCCGGTCCTTGGAGAGCGCCAACAGCGCCTGGTAGACGATCTCCTCGGACTCCGGCGATGGCGCTGCGGTCTCGAAGAGGTCGCCAGCAACGAGCACCGCGTCCACGCCTTGGTCGTCCGCTATCGTCGCGATCTCCTTCAGCACTGCGCGATGCTCGTCGGCGCGGCTGCGGCCCCGCAGCGTCTTGCCGACGTGCCAATCGGCCGTGTGCAGGAACCGCATGGCTAGGCGATGCCTTCGAATGGATCGCCGGCGGACGCGGCGTCGCTCGCCGCTTCGCTCGCGCGCGTGGCCCACGATGGAAATGGGAACCGCGTGATCAACGGAATCGGCAGTTCCGGTTGCGAGACGATCATCGTGCCGGGCTTCAGAATGGTGGAACGTTGGCGATGCACGGTGGGCAGGAAGCCGTACTCGTCGCGTCCCGCCTCGGCGGAATCGAGGCGGCCCACGACGCGCAACGAGGAGTTGGCCACCAATCGACGTTCCACTTCGCTGGCCGTCTGCTGGGCACCGATCAAAATGATCCCGAGGGAACGCCCGCGTTCCGAGACGTCGACAAGAATCTCCTTGATCGGGCTGCCACCCTCGCGGGGCGCGTACTTGTTGAGCTCGTCGAGCACGACGAACAGCAACGGGCGTTGCTGTCCGGCGCGTTCCTTGTCGTCGAAGGCACGACGCAGCGTGACGCCCACCACGAACCGCTTGGCGCGGTCGTTCAAGTTGTGGATGTCCACGACCGTCACTTGCGCCTGCCGCTCGATGCGATGGCGTTCCGGATGCGCCACGTCGCCGCGGATCAGGTGTTCCAAGTGCCGCACCGCGCCGAACAGGCGCCGCACGAACGCGTTGACGGTGCCTTGGCCGATGGCGCGGCCCGCCCAGTCGGTCGCGGATGCTTCGTTCTGCACGCGCTCAGCCACGAAGTCCGCGAGGGCGCGGAAAGTCCTGATCTCCGTGCCCTCCAAGATCACGCCGCCATCCCCTAGCGGGGTGGCATCCGCCAGCTTCGCCGCCACGTTGTGGATGACGATGGTGTATTGCTGGCGGTCGTCCTCTGCGTCGGTGAAGACGAACGGCAACAGGCGCTCGGCGCAAAACTCCGCCAGCGTCCAGAAGAAGGAGGCGACGCCACGGTGCCGGGTGGCGACGTCCGCGGCGGCGGTTGGATCGCCCCGGCGGGGCGGGGCGTGGAACGCAACGCTTTCGAACGCCGCTGGAGCGAGGCCCAATCGCCGGTAGCGCTCACGGTCTTCGTCGTCGAGTTGCGTGTTGGCACGATCCAGGAAGAGCAGGTCTTCCCCTTTAACGTTGTAGATGAGGGCCTTCGTGTTGATGGCCTCGGCGCCGAGCGCCCCGGAGTTGAACAGGCTGAACAACAGGAAAGTGGCGTAGCTGGTCTTGGTCGCCACCCCGGAGATGCCGCTGATGTTCGCATGGGCGCCGCGGTCGCCGTCGATGAACTCTAGATTGGCGAACAACGGTTCGTCGTCCCGGGTGAGGCCGGCCGGCAGGCGCTTGGTCATGCCATCGAAGTAAAGCGCCTTTTCACGCTCCTCATCCCGTGCCTTGTAGGTGGGCTGGCCTGGCACCGGCGGCACGAAGATCTCCGGCTCGAAGCGCGTCGCCAACACGTGCGCCGCCTGGCTCACTTCCGCCGGCAGGATGCCGTCTTCGATCAGGAACACGTCAGAGTCGAAACGCGCCCCTTCGTGCCGCGCCCGCACCTGCACCACAATGCCGTAGATGGCCACCGTCTGGCCGCCGGGCAACTGCCGCCTGAGCGCGACCACATCGTCGAGTTGCAGGTAGTCGTCTGGATTCAGCGCCACCCAGAAATCGAAGGGCGTCGCATCGTCCGTGCCGAGCACCCGGCCGATAGGCGCGGCGTGTTCTTCCAAAGACATCACCACAAGTAGCGGAACTTCGCGTAGTACTGCCCGCCGCTTAAGCCCAAGGGCGCGGTGGTGGGATAGCGCGAGCCGGCCCTGCGCTGGTAGGGGTGTTCGACTGGGAAGTTGTCGAAGGCGTTCGCCGTGCCGACGATGAGCTCCCAGGTGTCTTGCGGGGAATAGGCCGCTTCCACGTCGAGGGTCAGTTCGCCGTCGGCGTCGATCCATTCGTTGCCGTTGTTCAAGTGCGCTTCCGAGTAGCTGCCGTGGAAGTTCGCGCGCAGCAGGATGCGCCAGTCGCCGTGGTAGTGGCGCAGGCTGGCGTTGCCTTTCCATTGCGGCAGATTCTCCTCCAGCTGGCGCAGCCGCCTGGCGCCCAGCGTGCCCACCCGCGTGACCTCGGTGCGGGTGTGGTTGAGCGCCAGCGTGAACGAACTGTCGCCGCCGAACAGGTTGAAGCGCGTATGCGCGACCAGGTCCACGCCGCGCGTCTCGGTGTCGAAGTCGTTGCTGAAGAAAGCGAACGTCGCCAGGTCTTCGGAGCCGGCGAAGTCGCCGGCGTTCAATACGCCGGCGCGGTCCAGGGAGTGGAGAATCTTCGCCGTCTCGCCGTCGTTGGCGTTCACCATGCCGTCGCCGTTGGCGTCGGCGGTGATCTGCAGGGCCGCGAGATCGAGCCCGGCGCGCATGCCGGCGGCGACGAGCAGCCCGCGGAAGTCCTGTTGTTCGGAGATGGCGATGCGGTCGTCCACGGCGATGTTGAAGTAGTCCGCGGTGATGTCGAACGGGCCCAGGGGGAACGTCATGCCGAATGAAAAGTTGCGCGCCGATTCCGCGTCCAGCGTGAAGCGGCCGCCGAGTTGGTCGTTGACGAATTGGCCGGCTGCGCTCGACAGCGGCAGCGTGCCTTCCTCCATGATGACGCTGCCGGAGAAGGCCGTCGTGACGTTGGTGACGTTGGCCTGCCCGGCCGTGGGCGCCCGAAAGCCCGTGGAGTAGGTGCTGCGCACGGTCACCAGGCCGGTGGGCCGCCACAGGCCGCCGAGCTTCACGTTGGTGGTGCTGCCGAAAGTGCTGAAGTCCTCGCGCCGCACGGCGGCCAGCAGCGTGAAATCCAGCGTCACGTCGGCTTCCGCTTCGGCATAGAACGCCGTGCTGTCTTCGGCGTTCGAGCTGCTCTCGGTGAAACCGCCGAAGCCGTTGGAACTCGACGCGAATCCCTGGCCGGCGGGAAACGCCGGGGAGGGCCTCGCCAGCGGGCCGAGCGCGAAGGACGCCGGATCGCCGGCGGTGATGTCGAAGCGTTCCTGGCGCGCCTCGAATCCGGCGGCGATATGCAGCGGCGAGCTGAATGCCTCGATCGGCACCTCGTAGGAGAGGTTCAAGTTGAAGTCGCCGTCGATCTGCTCGTAGGCGCCGGGCTTGAAGGACGTGGGCGACTCCGGCCCCAGGCTCGCGTTCACCGTCTTGTTGATGAAGTAGTCGATCTTGTTGTAGCCGTAGGCGTAGCTCGCGTCGTAGAAGAGGCCGCTGCCCCAGTTCAGCAGGCCGCGCACGCCGACCACCAGCGAACGATCCGTGCTGTCGCCGCCGAAGCGCGGCACGAAGCCGCCCGGAAAGCGCTCGACGAAGGAGAAGCAGTTCGGGTCCGCGCTCACCGCGGCGAGGATGCGCGGGTCCGGCAGCAGGCCGTCGGCGATGGTCGGGATGCCGGCCGGGCAGTCGCCGCGGTCGTCGCCGGTGAGGTCGCCGACGCGCACCGAGGCGGCGGACGCTGGAATCGTCTCGCCGGTGATGTCGTCGCGGATGTTGCCGTCGGCATCGCGCACCACGGCGTTGCCGGTGGCGGGATTCACCCGCGGCCCGTCGTAGATGCGCCGGTTGTCGAGGCCGGTGGGGTGGCGGAAGAAGAAGCCGCCCTCCACGGTGCGCGCGGCGTAGTTGCCGAAGGCGTAGAGCTCCACGGCCTCGCTGAAGTCGTAGCCCGAGTTGACGAACAGCTTCACGCTGTCGCGCACGTCGGGCTGGCCCCAGATCTGCGTGACCGCCGTGGTGATGCCGTTGACGTCGATGGATTCCACGTCGGCGTTGCCGGCGGCGATCAGCGCCAGCGCGTCGCCGCGCTGCACCGAGCGGATGGTGGCGTCCGTCGCGCCGTATTCGGCAGCGAGATTCACGAAGCCGCCGGCGCCCAGCGGCAGCCCCAGATTGCCGGCGAGCTGATGATTGCCGCCGTCCCCGGCGTAGGTGGAGCCGACCTTGGCCTCGAACGCGCCGCCGGCGGCGGCGTCCTTCAGCACGAAGTTGATCACGCCGGCGATGGCGTCGGAGCCGTACTGCGAGGCGGCGCCGTCGCGCAGCACCTCCACGCGCTTGAGGCCGATGGCCGGAAACACGCCGACGTCCGGGCCGTGCGCGCCGTCCGCAAGCCCGCCGCCGAGGAAGGTGATCACCGCGGCGCGGTGGCGCCGCTTGCCGTTCAGCAGAACGAGCGTCTGATCCGGCGAGAGGCCGCGCAGATTGGCCGGGCGGACGATGGTGCCGCCGTCGGAGATCGGCTGCGTGTTGACGTTGTAGGACGGCACGACGACGCGCAGCAGGTCGGAGATGTCGGACGTCGCCTGATCGGTGAAGTCTTCCCCGCCGATGGCGTCCACCGGCGCCGTCGAGTCGACGTCCGAGCGCGCCGCCCGCCGCGAGCCGATGGTGACGACCACTTCGTCGTAGCTCGGCAGCGCTTCTTCGTCGTCCTCTTGCGCGGAAGCGCTGGCGGCGGCGAAGACGAAGACGACGACGGGCGCGGCCAGCCATCCCCGCCGACATGGAGCGCCCAAGCAAGAAAACGCGCGCATGGGAATCCCTCCCTTACAGCTTGCGGTCGAGCAGTGCCTGCCGCTAGGCCGGAAACGCACTGCCCATCAAGTCCTCGAAGTTCGCCCGATAGAAGCGCTCGCGGTGCGCCTCCGGCAGATGCGCGGTGGCGCGGTCGAAGCGCCCCTTGGGGTTGCGGCCCCCTTCGACGTGCGGATAGTCCGAAGAGAACAGGCAGATCTCCGGCGCCGACTGTTCGATGATCCAGCCGGCGGGTTCGGTGGGGTAGGGCGTGACGCGCACTTGGCGAACGACGTACTCGCTGGGCTTGAGCGCGAGCGCCCGCAGCCGCTCCTCGTGGCGGCCGAATGCCTCCAACGCCGCATCCAGCTGCCGCATGAAGCCTGGCACCCAGGCGGCGCCGAGTTCGATGACGCCGATCTTGAGCGTCTCGAAGCGTTCCAGCACGCCGTCCAGGACGAGCATGGAGAGCGCCTGCATGGGGCCGTGGGGAATCGCCATGTAGGAGATGGAGCGGAAGTTCTCTTCGCCGCCGTGGAAGTCCGGCACCGCCGGCAGGCCGTTGTTCTTGTGCGCCTTCGGCAGCACGCGGTCGGCCACGCCGACGTGGAACAGCACCGGCGCGCCAGCCTCCGCCGCCTGCCCCCACAGCGCATCCAGCGCGACGTGGCTGGTGGCGTGCCGGCGCGGGCAGGCCCACGGCACCAGCAACGCCTTGACGCCGAGTTCGAGCGCTTGCCGCGCCGCTTGCGGCGCGCGCTCCAGATCGGCGAGCGGCACATAGCCCACCGGCAGCAGGCGCGGGTCCACCTCGCAGAACGCGACTTGGGCGCGGTTGGTCGCCGCCGCGGCGGAATAGAGCAGGTCGACGTCGTCGCCGTGCTCCAGCTCCTCCAGCCAGACGTTCGTGGAGGTGGGAAACACCAGCTGGCTGGCAACGCCCATGTGGTCGAGGGCGTGGGGCCGGTCCTCGCGGCGGAACGAACCGAGCGCGGCATGGTTCTTGTGCAGCATGATCTGCGCCGGATCCCGCGCCGGGTAGTCCGCCCGTTCGTGCTGCGCGGCCATCTCCCGCAGCGTCTCCGCATGGCCGAAGCGGGCGTTGAAGGCGGCTGCCGTCTCGTGCGTTCCGAACTGGTCAAGCCAATGCGGCAGCTCCATGACGTGGGAATCGGCGTCGTGGACGATCCGGTCTTCGATGTAGGCCACCGCGTCCCTCCGCGCTCAAGCGCCGTGGTTCTTGCGAGCGAGTATAGCGGCGCGAACGACGGCCTGGCGCAGCGTCGGTGCCGGTCATGCCGGTTGTCGCCGGTAGTCCCTTGATCCCCTGTTAAGTGGCGGTCTGGGAGAGGTTGGAGGCTGGGGCGTTGAGCGCAAGTGTCTGAAAACGCACGCTGCGGGAGAGTTGAGCCGGCATAATGCCGGTTGGGAACAATTCACCCCGCAGGTGCGTCGATGAAGAGAGTAGTTCCAAGGCCGGCGAAAGTCGAGATCGGGATCGCGAAGGATCGTCTTACGGGCACGGGAGGGTCGGCGCTGCTGGCGGAGGCGGCGCGGCGCTTCGGTCTCGCGGACCGCCTTGCCGAGGCGGTGTCGGTGAAGCGGCGCAGCCGTGGCGCGTCGGACGCGGAGACGCAGTTGAGCCTGGTGGCGTCGCTGGCGGCGGGGAACGGGTCGCTGTCGGATCTGGACGCGCTGCGCGCGGACGATGCGCAGCGCGAGCTTCTGGGGCTGTCGTCGTCGCCGTCGGGACGGCGCGCCGGCGAGTTCCTGTCGCGGCTGTCGAAGCGGGACGTGGAGAGCCTGCACGGCGTGGCGCGGCACCTGGCGCAGTGCATGGCGCCGGACGCGGTGGCGCACGAGCTGGAGGGGAAGGGATACGTTCCGGTGTTCGTGGACGGCACGGGCATCGAGGTGTCGGGGCGCTGCTTCGAGCATGCGGCGAAGCTGTACACGGGGGAGCGCGGGTACTGGCTGCACGCGGTGTTCGTGGGCGGTCTGTGGGTCAGCGGGCGGCTGCGTCCCGGAGGCGACGTGGCGTGCGGCTGGAAGGGGCAGTTGAAGCGCGACGTGGCGCCGCTGCTGCCGGCCGGAACGCCCGTGTGGGTGCATTGCGACGCCGCGTACTACCGGCGCGGGTTCGTGGAGTACGTGCGCGGGCGCGGCTGGGACGTGTCGGTCAGCGTGACGGATCCGAACAAGTGCCGGCCGGTGCTGGACGTGGTGGAGGGTCTGCCGGAGCACGGCTGGGAGGACATCGGCATGGGCGAGTCGGCGACCTGGGTCCGCCACAAGCCGAAGTCGTGGAAGGAGGAGCAGAGCTACGCCGTGGTGCGGCTGCGCTCGGCGCGGCAGGGCGAACTGCTGCCGCGCTTCGCGGTGATCCTGGCGAACCGCGACGACCTGCCGCTGGCGGAGGTGGTTCGCCGGCACCGCGCCAAGCAGGGCCACGAGAACGCCTTCAAGGGGCCGCTGGCCGACCTCGACCTGCACCATCCGCCGTGCCGCGGCTACCGCGCCAACCAGGCGTTCTACGCCTACGGCCAAATGGCGCATCTGCTGCTGCGCGCGGTGCAGTTCCGGCTGCTGCCGAAGGACGCCCGCCGGCACGGCATCCGCACGCTGGTGCGCCAGGTGATGCGCACCGTCGCCAGGCTGGCGCGAAGCGGACGCCGGCGCTCGCTCCTGTTCGCGTCCAGCTGCCTGCGCCTGGACTGGCTGCTGTACGCCGGGGTGCGCCTGCGGATCGACTCCGGCTAGACCCCGGCCGTCCCCGCAGCCTCTCTGTCCGGCGTCCCCCGCGGCGCCGAGGGCGCCCGACCGCGCTCGGCCCGAAACGCTGTTCCACACACGCCCGAAAAAGGCTTCGGACCCTCTTGGACCGGCCTCGATTCCAACCCCGCGCATCCGATCCAAGCCGAAGCCGTCCCGGCATCACGTCAACAGCCCAACCACGCCCCCGCCGGAGCCTTAACAGGGGATCTGGGGTAGTCGCGTGGGGTTGTTCGGCGCACGGCATGGGCGTAGTATGCGCATTGGTTTCGGAGGCGGCCCCATTCCCGATGAAGACGGTGAGCACGCGTGCGCAGGACGCGCGGCACGATTGGTTTGTCGTGGACGCCGAAGGCAAGACCTTGGGGCGCTTGGCGTCGGGCATTGCCCACCGGCTGCGGGGCAAGCACAAGGCGTCCTACACGCCGCACGTCGATACCGGCGATTACATCGTGGTGGTGAACGCCGACAAGGTGCGCGTGACGGGCCAGAAGGAGACGAAGAAGGTCTACTACCGGCACTCGGGCTATCCCGGCGGCATCAAGGCGACGACCTTGGCGAAGCTGCGCGACAGCCATCCGGAGCGCATTCTGGCGAATGCCGTGAAGGGCATGATGCCGCGCAATCCCCTCGGTCGCGCCATGCTGCGCAAGCTGAAGGTCTACGCCGGCCCTGAGCATCCGCACGGCGCCCAGCAGCCGCAGACGCTGGACATCTAGGCGATGTCCGCCATGCCGCGCTTGGGGATTGTCGGGCCACAGGCGCCGTCGCAGCGCTGTCGCAGCCCCATGCATCGCACCAAGAGACACTGAGGAGCCCACCGAGTCAGATGCCAGACGCCAACTACGGCACCGGCCGCCGCAAGACGTCCACCGCCCGCGTGTTCCTGAAACCGGGAATCGGGCGCATTCTCGTCAACCGCCGCCCGCTCGACGAATACTTCGGACGCGAGACGGCGCGCATGATCGTGCGCCAGCCGCTGCGCGTGGCCGACCTGGACGAGAGCGTCGACGTCACCGTGACGGTGAAGGGCGGCGGCGGCTCCGGGCAGGCCGGCGCCATTCGCCACGGCATCGCCAGGGCGCTTCTCGCCCACGACGAGACCTTGCGGACGCCGCTGCGCGAGGCGGGCTTCCTGACCCGGGACGCGCGCGAGACCGAACGCAAGAAGGTGGGTCTGCGCAAGGCCCGCAAGAAGCCGCAGTACTCGAAGCGGTAGTGGGCTGGACGGCAAAAGCGCCGGGCGGCGTCGAATCGGCAGGGCGCCAAACGGCAATGGCCTGCCAGCCGACCTGACGCCGGCGGCGGACTGATGAGCGACCGGGCAGAAGATTGAGCAGCGAGACCAAGGCAGACAACAGCGGGCGGCGCTACTTCCTGATTGCCTCCACATCGGCCGTGTCGGTGGTCGGGGGGATGGGGGCCGCGGTGCCGTTCATCGCCTCGTGGCAGCCGAGCGCCAAGGCGCGCGCCGCCGGGGCGCCCATCCGCATCGACATCTCGCGGCTTCGGCCGGGCGAGATTCTCAAGCCGATTCCGGCGTGGCGCGGGCAGCCGGTGTTCGTGGTGGCGCGCAGCGCGGCGGACCTCTCCACCTTGGAGGGCGCCGAGGACACGCTGGCCGACCCGGCCTCCGAGAATCCGCAGAACCAGCCGGAATACGCACGCAACGCCTGGCGTTCGCGCAATCCGGAGGTCGGCGTCTATCTCGGCCTGTGTACGCACCTCGGCTGCTCGCCGAAGCCGCACCTGGCGGTGCAGCCGGAGAGCTTCGACGCACAGTGGCAAGGCGGCTTCTACTGCCCCTGCCACGGCTCGCGCTTCGACCTCGCCGGGCGCGTCGTGAAGGGCGTGCCGGCGCCGGACAACCTGGTGGTGCCGCCCTATTCCTATTTGTCCGACACGCAGATCATCGTCGGCGTGGACGAGGAGACCGCCTAAGTGCCGGAACAGACCTCGACGCGACCGCTGCTGCGCCTTCTGGCCTGGGTGGACGAGCGCTTCCCGCTGACGAAGACGGTCGAAGACCACGCCACCAAGTACTACGCGCCGAAGAACTTCAACTTCTGGTACTACTTCGGCGTGCTCGCCACGGTGGTGCTGGCGATGCAGCTGCTCACCGGCCTGTGGCTCACCATGTCGTACGTGCCGAGCGGCGAGGGCGCGTTCGCGTCGGTCGAGTACATCATGCGCGACGTGGAGTACGGCGACATCATCCGCTATCTGCACTCCACCGGCGCCTCGGCGTTCTTCGTGGTGATCTACCTGCACATGTTCCGCGGCCTGGCCTACGGCTCCTATCGGCAGCCCCGGGAACTGGTGTGGCTGATCGGCATGGGCATCTTCCTGGTGCTCATGGCGGAGGGCTTCTTCGGCTATCTGCTGCCCTGGGGGAACATGTCCTACTGGGGGGCGCAGGTGATCGTCTCGCTGGTGGGAGCCGTGCCGATCGTGGGCCCGGATCTGATGGAGTGGGTGCGCGGCGACTATCTGATGTCCGAAATCACCTTGAACCGCTTCTTCGCCCTGCACGTCTTCGCCTTGCCGCTGGCGCTCGTGGGGCTGGTGTTCATCCACATCGTGGCGCTGCACAAGGTCGGCTCCAACAACCCGGACGGCGTCGAGATCAAGGACAACAAGGACGAACACGGCGTGCCGAAGGACGGCATCCCGTTCCACCCCTACTACACCGTCCACGATTTCCAGGCCACGGTGGCGTTTCTTTTCGTCTTCTGCGCGGTGGTGTTCTTCCTGCCGGAGATGTTCGGCTACTTCCTGGAGAAGCCGAACTTCGAGCAGGCCGATCCGCTGAAGACGCCGGAACTGATCGCGCCCGTGTGGTACTACACGCCCTACTATTCGATGCTGCGCGCATCCACGTTCCCGCTGTTCGGACTGCAGGCGAAGTTCTGGGGCTTCGTGGTGATGGTGGGTGCGATTCTGATGCCGGCCATGCTGCCGTGGCTGGACCGCAGCCCGGTGAAGTCGATCCGCTACAAGGGCCTGGCGTCCAAGCTGATGCTCTTCCTGCTCGTCGTGAGCTTCTTCGTGCTGGGCTATCTGGGCACCGTCCACACCACGCCGTTGACTACGGGCATCGCGCAGATCTGCACGATGATCTACTTCGCCTACTTCGTTCTCATGCCTTGGTACACGCGGGTCGAGAAGACGAAGACGCCGCCGGAGCGGCTGACGTGACGCGGCTTCGCCGCGCTTGGCTGCGCCTCGCCCTCGGCGCACTGGCCCTGGCCACGGGCGCACCTGCCGCGGCGGCGGAATCCACCATCGAATTGGCCCCGATGGCGCCGAATCTGGAGGACAAGCCCTCCCTGCAGCGCGGCATGACGCTCTACATGAACTACTGCATCGGCTGCCACTCGCTGAAGTTCCAGCGCTTCGAGCGCACGGTGGACGACCTCGACATCCCCCATCAGGTAGCGCTGGACAACCTGATCTTCACCGACCAGCCCATCGGCAGCCTGATGGAGACGGCCATGCCGCCGTCGAGCGCCAAGAACTGGTTCGGCGCGCCGCCGCCGGACCTCACCATGGTCGACCGGGTGCGCGGCACGGCCTGGGTGTACAACATGCTGAAGAACTTCTACGTCGATCCGGGGCGGCCCTTCGGCGTCAACAACCGCGTCTTCAAGGACATCGGCATGCCGCACGTGCTGATCGGCCTGCAGGGCGTGCCGGAAATCGCCGAAGGCCGCTACAAGCCGATTGATCTGCTCGGCGACGTGCTGGAGAAGGGCAGCCTCGTGCCAGCCGCGAACGGCGGCCGCCAGCGCTTCCTGCCCGAGCGCGAGCCCAACCACATCGCAATCGTGCCGGGCACCGGCGCGATGACGCCCGAGGAATACGACCAGGCCGCCTACGACATCGCCAACTTCCTGCACTACGTCGGCGAGCCGGGGCGCCTGCAGCGGCAGCGCATCGGGGTGTGGGTGCTCGCCTTCCTGGCGCTGCTGTTCGTGCTGGCGACGCTCCTCAATCGGGAATACTGGAAGGACGTGCGCGGGCACTAGGAACCTGGCGGAGGGCGCGATGGACTTGAACACGGTGCGACGGTCGTCCATGACGCTGTATTCGGACCCCCGCGACCACTACAGCCACCGCGTGCGCATGGTGCTGGCGGAGAAGGACGTCTTCGTGGAGGTCGTGGACGTCAACCGCTCCCGCCGCTCGCAGAAGCTGGTGGACGCGAACCCCTACAACGTCGTCCCGACGCTGGTGGACCGCGACCTCGTGCTCTACAACAGCACCGTCGTCATCGAGTACATCGACGAGCGCTTCCCGCATCCGCCGCTGCTCTCGGTCTACCCGGTGGAACGCGCCAAGAGCCGCCTGCTCATGCACCGCATCGAGCTGGATTGGAGCGTCCACCTCGACGTGCTGATGCGCGGCCGGGGCGGCAAGCGGGTGCTCGACCGCGCCCACAAGGCGCTGCGCGAGAGCATCATCGCCGCGGCGCCGGCGTTCGGCGAGAAGCCGTACTTCCTAAGCGACGAGTTCACCCTGGTGGACTGCTGCGTGGCGCCGATCCTCTGGCGGCTCCAGCACGTGGACGTGGACCTGCCGGAACGCCTGACGCGCCCGATGGCACGCTACATGCAGAAGATCTTCGCCCGCCGATCGTTCCGCGACAGCCTGACGGAACTCGAAGTGGAGATGCGCGAATGAAGGACATCCGCCCCTATCTGATCCGCGCCATGGTCGAGTGGATCGAGGACAGCGGCAACACGCCCCACTTCATCGTCGACTGCGCCGTGCCGGGCACCGACATGGCGGCCGAGTACGCCACCGACGGCAAGCTGGTGCTGAACGTCTCCGCCAACGCCACCCGCAACTTGAGCGTCGGCGACGATGTCCATGTGGACTGCCGCTTCCGCGGCCGCTCGGTGCACATCGGCGTTCCCGTCGGCAGCATCGTTGCGGTCTACGCCCGCGAGACGCAGATGGGCATGACCTTCGATCCCGAAGCCACGGACGACGACCAGCCAGCGCCGCCTCCATCCCGGCCCAAGGCGCCCAGCCTCAAGCTGGTCAAGTAGGCCGATACGCCGCGCGTCCCAACGACGCGGCATCCACCTGCGCGGCGAGCGGATTCGATTTCGCCTTGACGTTGCAACGGACCTTGCCCGCGCAGCCCTTTTGCGCTAGGTTCGAGCCACTGGTCAAGGACGCAGAGGCGCTGGAGGCAGGCGTGCGGTCTGCCCGTGTACTCGGAGGGGCAAGCCCCCTCGTGCTCTCCCGGCGGACGCGATGGCGCGTCCGCAACGGTGCTGTCTGTGCCGCGGCGGCGCTCGCCCTCTTCGCCGGCGCGGCCAGCGCCGCCTCGAACGACGCAGGTTGGCGAAAGAGCGCTGTCGGGCACCCGACCTTCGCCAGCCCGCACTTCAATCCCATCGCCGTCGCTGGCGGCTTCGTCTACGTCGCCAACACGCCGGCCGACACGGTGGACGTCATCGACGCCTCCCGCCGCCAGCTCGTGCGCCGCATCGCCGTTGGCATCGATCCCGTGAGCATCGCGGCGCGGCCAGACGGCAGCGAAGTGTGGGTCGCCAACCACGTCTCGGACACCGTGAGCGTGATCGACGCGAACCCCGAGAGCCCGTTCTACCATCACGTCGTCGCCACGGTGCAGGACATCCATCCCGAGCGCTTCTCCACGCGGTTCGACGAACCCGTGGGCGTGGCCTTCGCCAGCGACCAGAAGGCATACGTGGCGCTGTCGACCAGCAACCGCATCGCCGTCGTCGACGTCGCCGCGCGCGCGGTGACCGGGCACTTGCCGATCCGCGCCCAGGATCCGCGCGCCATCGCCGTGCGCGGCAACCGGCTCTATGTTCTGCCCTTCGAGTCCAACAACCAGACGCAGCTTTCCGGCTGCCTCGAAGAGGACATCGACGGCGACGTCTGCACCTTCGACGCCGTCGAGCACGTCTTCTCCAACAACAATGTGCTCTCCCTCGGCTACGACGCCGACATCGTGAAGAACCGCGAGCTTCCGGACCGCGACATCTTCGTCTTCGACACCGCGACGGATCGGCCGACGGCCATCGTGAACTCCGTCGGGACGCTGCTCTACGGCTTGGCCGTGGACAGCCGCGGGCGCGTCTTCGTCGCTCAGACGGAGGCCCGCAACGATGCCAACGGACGCGCCGGCACACTCGGCCACGCCTTGGCGGAAATGGAGAACCGCGCCTTCCTGAACCAGATCGCGCGCGTCGACTGCGGCGGCGGGAACTGCTCGCGGCCGGTGGTCTTCGACCTGGAGCCCCTGCCGCCGTTGCATCCCGCGCCCGGACGCGCGTTGGCGACGCCGTTTGCCATTCAAGTAAGCGACGACGACGCCATCCTCGTCGCCACCGCCGCCGGTTCGGACAAACTGTTCACGGTCGATGCCGAGAGCGGGCGCATCCTCGGGCGCGTCAGCGTCGGGGCGGCGCCGCGCGGCGTGGCGCTCGTCTCGAACGACGCCGGCGCGCCGCGCCGCGCCTGGGTGCTGAACGCGGTCGGCAACTCGGTGTCGCTGGTGACGATGTCTTCCCCGCGCAGCCTCAAGGTGGTGAAGACCATCGCCCTGGAGGACCCGACGCCGGCGCTGGCGAAGCAGGGGCGCATCGCCTTCAACGACGCCGATGCGTCCTCCACGGGCACGTTCTCCTGCGAAAGCTGCCACCCCGACAACCACACCGACCAGCTGATCTGGGTGCTGGAGACGCCGCCCTGCGCGCGGGGCGAGGGGGCGCCCGCCGATGCGCGGCTGGACGACGGCTGCACCCAGGTGCCGCCGCGCCTGACGATGCCGGTGCGCGGCCTGCGCGACACCGAGCCCTACCACTGGGACGGCATTCCCGGCGATCCCTACGGCGGCAACAACACCGCCTCCATCAACGTCGAAGCGGCGCCGAACTGCAGCGTCGGAGACGTCGCTGGCTGCGCGCGGGTGCTGGTGGACGGCAGCATGGGCACCACCATGTGCGACATGGCGGACTGCCCGACGAACGACGAAGGCAAGGCCGGGCTGCTCGACGGCGCGGCCCGGGACGCGCTGGCCAACTTCATCCTCAGCGTGCCCTTCCCGCCGGCGCCGAGCCGCCCCTTCGACAACGTGCTCACGCCGTCGGCCCAGGCCGGCTTCCACGAGTTCAATTTCGTCGCCGAGAGCGCCGACCGCACCACCGGCGCGCAGACCTGCGGCGCCTGCCATCGGATGCCGTTTCTGGTGAGCACCAACACGCCCGGCACCGGCATGGACGCGCCGACCTGGCGCGGCGCCTACGAGCGCTGGATGATCACCCCCCAGGCGCGCACCAACATCATCGATCTCATGCAGATCGTGAACATGGACCGCACCTTCCCGGAGCGCGACATGTGGATTCTCGGCGGCGCCTCCGAAGACATCTGGCAAATGGTGCTGCAAGGCAGCACCGGCTTCTCCGGCGCCTTCGGGCGGCAGGTCACGCTCGATGCGGACACGGCCGGCGCGCCCACCACGATGGCGCTGCTGCGCGCCTTGGAGCGCGGCGCGAGGGACGGCGCCGTCGTCCTGCAGGGCGAGGGCGCACAGCTCGTCGAGGGCGAGTCCCAGCCGCTGGCGCTGGAGTTCGTTCGCGGCAGATACCGCGTGCTCGGCACGAAGCGCACCTACACGCGCACGTCGCTCGTCGATGCCGCCACGGCCGGCGAGCTGGTGCTGACGCTGACCGCCCGCGCCGGGCCGAACGTGGACTTCCTCGGCTATCCGCAGCCTGCCCTCTGGCCGCCGGGCGCCATCGAAGCGCAGACGGGCACGGTGGAGATTCCGTTCTTGAGCGACGGCCTGACGCTGCGCGTGAACGGCCGGCACGTTCTCGAGGATGCCGCGGTGTACGTGGACGGGCGGCGCGTCGCCGGCAGCGTGCGTTGCGAGTCCGGCGCGCTGCCGGCCTGCGACGACGAGATCCTGCTGGTGCAGCTGGAGGCGCCGCCGCGCTTCGGCGGCCTGCGCTTCCTGCAGTTGCAGAACGCCGGCGGCCTGTTCAGCAACGACATGCTGTTCTTCTCCGAACAAGCGCCCCGGCGCGACATCCGCAGCAACCTCGTGAGCAGCCGCGGGCACTTCGGCGGCGGCACCTGGGACAACGGCCTGAACCGCCTCTGGCGCGGCGAGCGCCGTTCGCACTGGAACACGGTGGTCAACGTCGACGGCGAGGACAAGGGGTCGGTCTCGGCGCGCGGCGGCATGCTCCACGTGACGGTCAACGGCGCTTCGGACCGCCCGTGGCATGTGCAGCTGAGCCATCCGGTGAGCGTGGTCGGCGGGCAGCAGTACACCCTGTGCTATCGCGCCAGGGCATCGGCGCCGCGCTTCATGACCGCCTACGCCGACACCAACACGCCCAATTGGCGGAACACCAGCGGCGAACAGTTCCGCGCCGATCTGACGACCTCGTTCCAGCGCTTCGCGCACACCTTCACCATTGAGGAAACCGACCTCACCGGCCGGATCGCCTTCGACTTCGCGCAGAGCGGCCACAACGTGCAGATCGACGACATCGGCCTCTACGAGGGTCCAAGCTGCGGCCGGCCCTGAACGCACGCTCTGACCGGCAAAACGAGGGACGAGGCAGACGAGCCAGGGCGGCGGTACCGCGCCCTGTGTGCGTTGCTATGATCGCGCTTCCCTCGCTTGGCCAGACTCCGATGCAGCACTCGAATCGCCATCCATGCGCCTGCCGCGCGGCAATCGTCGCGGTTGCCGTGGGCCTCTCGGCGCCGACGCTCCTTGCCGCGCAAGCGGAGGCGCCGCAAGCAACTGAAGGCACCATCGAGGAAGTGGTCGTGGTGGCGCGGACGGGCAGCCGCATCAAGCGCCAGCTGGATTCGCCGTCGCCGTTGGCCGAGTACGACGCCGACGATCTGCGACGCCAAGCGGCCAAGGACTTGCGCGATCTGGTGGGCATCCTGCCGATCAACAACGGCGCCGAGAACAACTCGGACAACCTGACGCAGAACTTCACCGCCGGCACCGCCAACATCAACCTGCGCGGTCTCGGCATCGCCTCGACGCTGGTGCTGCTGAACGGCAAGCGGCAGGTGCAGTCGGCGGTGCAGACGGACGACGGCGCGAGCTTCGTGGACTTGGCCGCGCTGGTGCCGCAGCTGGCCATCGAGCGGGTGGAGATGCTCAAGGACGGCGCGTCCGCGATCTACGGCTCGGATGCCGTCGCCGGCGTCGCCAACTTCATCACCCGGCGCGACTACGACGGCGCGGAAGTCCACGTCGAATACCGCTCGCGCACCGGCAACGGCAGCCAGGACGACGTCAACGTGGACGGCGTGATCGGCGCCGCCGGCGAGCGGAGCTCGTTTCTGCTCGCCGCGAGCTACTTGCAGCGCACGTCCTTGGTGCTCGGCGAGGTGGACTGGCTGCGGCCGGCGACGAGCGGCTTCGGCAATCCAGGCAGCTTCAACGTGCCCTCCCTCGGGCGCACGGTGGCCGATCCGGGCTGCGCGGCGCATGGCGGACTGCTGCAGGAACTCGCCAACGGCAGCACCATCTGCCGCTTCGACTACGGGCCGCAGATCACCGCGGTGCCCGAGGAAGAGCGTCTGCAGGGCTACGCCCGCGCCGACTGGGACGTCTTCGACGCCACACGCCTGTGGAGCGAGATCAGCTTCGCCAGAAACGACATCAGCCGCGAAGTGTCGCCGAGCTTTCCGGTGCTCAACACGCCGCTGGTGCCGGCGCGCAATCCCGGCAACGTCTTCGGCGAAGACGTGCTGTTCCAGGGCCGCCCCTTCGGCGTCGGCCAGCCCACCGAGATCAACTACTACCAGCACGACACCGTGCGCCTGGCGGTCGGCGCGGAAGGCGAGTTCGCCGGCGGCGTCTCCTGGGACGTCTCCTTGGTGCATGGCGCCAACGACGCGCTGCTGAATCCGCGCGACGTCGTGGCGGCCAACTTCCAAGCCGCGCTGCTCGGCTTTGGCGGCGCCGCCTGCGACCGCAGCCCGACCGCGGCCGTTCCCGCCCAGCCGGGGCAGGGCGGCTGCCACTACTTCAATCCATTCAGTTCGGTCTTTTCCGCCGCGCCCGGCGATGCGACGTACAACGATCCGGCCTTGCGCGAGTTCATCATCGGCGACTACCTGGGCGATGCGGAATCCGAGCGCTGGGTGCTCGACGCCAATCTGACGGGCTTCTTCGGCAGCCTGCCCGGCGGCCCGGTCGGGTTCGCGCTCGGCGCCCAGCGCCGCCGCGACTCGCTCGGCACCGCCTACGACTCGATCACCCAGCAGGACGGCTTCGCGTTCCTGATCGGCAACGCCAACTACGACGGCGAAACGAGCGTCCATGCGGCCTACGGCGAACTGTGGCTGCCGCTTTCGGCGCAGCTCGAAGCGACCGCCGCCTTGCGCTTCGAGGACTACGGCGCTGGCGTCGGCACCACGCTGGATCCCAAGCTGACGCTGCTGTGGTCGCCTCGGGCCAGCGTTGCCTTGCGCGCTTCGGCCGGGACGTCCTTCCGCGCGCCGTCGACGTTCCAGACCCAGGGCGTGCAGACCAATTTCGTGAACATCCTCGACGCCGACGGCACGCGCACCTTCGCCGGCCGGCGCACGGTCGGCGATCCCAACTTGCAGCCGGAGACGTCCACCGCCTTCAACGTCGGCGGCACTTGGCGGCCGAACGCGCGCACCGAGTTCGACCTCGACTATTGGAACACCGCCTTCGAGGACGTGCTGCGCAAGGAAAACGCGCAGGCCATCGTCAACGCCGATCCATTCGACCCGCGCATCGAACGCACCTCGGCCGGCACCATCGCCATCGTCAACGTCGCCTTCATCAACGCCGACGCGATCGACGCGAGCGGCTTGGACTTCTCCGCCCGGGGCCGCTTCGAGACGCGCTTCGGCGAGGTCTCGCCCTTCGTGGAAGGCGCGTTGCTCCTCGCCTACGACGTGACCAACGCCGGCCAGCGCATCGACGCCCTCAATCGACTCAACCGCGCCAACGTCGGCGCACCCAATCAACGCCTGAAGACGAACGTCGGCGCAAGCCTCCGGCGCGGGCGCATGGACCTCGCAGTCCGCGTGCAGCACGTCGGCGGCTACGAAGACAACGGCGGCAAAGACATCGACCCATTCACCACCGTGGACGCCAACATTGCCTTCGCGTTCGACGACTTCCCAGGCCGTGGCGCAAGCACGGCGCTGCGCGTCGGCGTCGTGAACGCGCTCGATGCCGACCCGCCCTTCGTGAACATCGCCGGCAGCTACGACCCGCGCTCCGCGGACCCGCGCGGACGCAGACTCTTCGTGCGGTTGGAGTCGCGCCTGTAATCTCCCGAAGGCGCGCGGGCATGAGCACCACGAACACAGACGAACCGCTGCTTGGCCTTGAACGCAACAGGCCGCTGCACTTCGCCGGCCGGGGGCGCGAACTGCGCATCCTGAACGACTATCTTGCCTACATTCGACGCACCAGCGACGCAAGCGGGGGCATGGTGCTCATCGACGGCGTCCAAGGCGTCGGCAAGACGCAGCTGGTGGCGGAGTTCGTCCGTCGCGCCAAGGAAGCGGACGCCCGGACGCTCCACCTGCCGCTGGTGACCAGCGACATCGCCCTCGACGCCAAGGCGCTGTTCGCCGCGCTCACCCGCGAACTGCGGCAGCCGGCGGCGCGCCTGGCCCAGGCCCTCGGTCGGGTGCGCGAGGTCGGGCTCGGCGTCGCCAAGGTGGGCATCGGCAGCGACGCCTCGCAAACCTTGAGTTCGCTGCTTGCCGAATCGGCGCGCGCCGGACGCTGGCGCAAGCAGGTGCTGATCGTCACGGTGGACGAGATACAGGGCGTTGGCAGACAGGAACGGCGCATGCTCAAGGTGCTGCACGAAAGCGCCCACGGCTGTCCGATCATGCTGCTTGGCGCTGGCCTGCAACACGCGCGGGAGGCGTTGAGCCGCACCTACGCGCTGGCCAACGGCGAGGTGGACGATTCGACGATCTCGCGTTGCGCAACGCGCCTGACCTTGGGCAGTCTTTCCAAAGCCGAGGCGTTGGAGGCCGTGACGAAGGGCGTCGCCGCGGCCGGTCTTGGCGAGCCGCCGCCGAACGCGGCGCAGACGCTGGCGTTGGCTTCCCAAGGTTTTCCGCACCATGTGCATGGCTACGTCGCCGGCGCCGTGGAGGCCCTGCGAACGCACCGCGCGCTCGACACCACGGAGGCCCTTGGCCTTGCGTTGGCGACCGGCGACGCCAACCGAACGCAGTTCTACGAGAGCCGCCTCACCGCCATGGCGATGCCGGACGCCATGCATTTTCTCGCCGCGGCAATGGACGAAGAACGCGAAGAGCGCAGCTTGTCCCGCGCCGACGCAACGGCCGTGCTGCGCGCGCACCTGCCGCCGGAAGCGGACGCGGCCGAAGTATTGCGCTCGGCGGTCGAGAAGGGCGTGCTCACGACGGCCGCGGACGGCTACGTCTCCTTCGGCATTCCCTCCTTCCACGACTACATGATGGTCCAGCACCGCCGCGTCCTCGAACGGGAAGCGCGGCGGGCGCATGGCCGGGCATAGGCGTCATCGCGGCTGGCTTTCGCCGGCCTTGGCGGCAAACTGTTCTCGGCATTGTCGGCATTGCGGCGCGTGCGGCGCTTGCCTAGCGGCGGGCATCCGCGTAAGTTTCCGGCTTTGATCCCGCAGGGGCCTGACCCTCCTAGGCCATGGCCAACGCCGCAACCAGCAGCAAGTCACGAAGCCGGGCGCGGCAGGTCAACGGCGCGGCGCGGCGGGTGCGCGGCAAGCAGGCGAAGGCCACGGTAGGGCTTACGTCCATCGCCGTGCGCGGGGCGCGCACGCACAACCTCAAGAACATCGACCTCGACATTCCCCGGGACAAGCTGGTGGTGGTGACCGGGCTGTCCGGCTCCGGCAAGTCGTCGCTGGCGTTCGACACGCTCTACGCGGAAGGCCAGCGCCGCTACGTGGAGTCGCTCTCCGCCTATGCGCGGCAGTTCCTGTCGATGATGGAAAAGCCGGACGTGGACCACATCGAAGGGCTGTCGCCGGCCATTTCCATCGAGCAGAAATCCACCTCCCACAACCCCCGTTCCACGGTCGGCACGATCACCGAAATCTACGACTACCTGCGCCTGCTGTACGCCCGGGTCGGCGAGCCGCGCTGCCCGCAGCATGGCCTGCCGCTCGCCGCGCAGACGGTGAGCCAGATGGTCGATCAGGCGCTGGCGCTGCCGGCCGGGCAGCGCATCATGGTGCTTGCGCCGGTCGTGCGCGAGCGCAAGGGCGAGCACCAGCACGTCTTCTCCGAACTCGTCGCCAACGGCTTCATCCGCGCCCGCATCGACGGCATCGTGGCCGACCTCGCGCATCCGCCGACGCTGGACAAGAACAAGAAGCACACCATCGAAGCGGTGGTGGATCGGCTGCGCGTGCGCGAGGGCGTGGAACAGCGCTTGGCGGAATCCTTCGAGACGGCCTTGCAGCGCGGCGAAGACATCGCCGTGGTGAGCCTGCTCGACGAGCAGCGCGACGCCCGGCAGGGCGAAGACATCACCTTCAGCGGGCGCTTCGCCTGCCCCACCTGCGGCTACAGCATCAGCGAGCTGGAGCCGCGCATGTTCTCGTTCAACAACCCGGCCGGCGCCTGCGACGAGTGCGACGGCCTGGGCGTGAAGCAGTACTTCGACCCGGAGCTGGTGGTCGTTGACACCGGCCTGAACCTGGCCGAAGGCGCCATTCGCGGCTGGGACCGGCGCAACATCTACTACTTCCACATGCTCAAGTCGCTGGCGCGGCACTACGGCTTCGACGTCGAACGCCCCTTCAAGCGGCTCACCAAGAAGCAGAAGAACGCCGTGCTGTATGGTTCCGACGGCGAGCGCATCGACTTCAGCTACGTCAACGACCGCGGCGACAAGGTGACCCGCCGCCACCGCTTCGAGGGCGTGATTCCCAACATGGAGCGGCGCTACCGGGAAACCGAATCGAACGGCGTGCGCGAATCGTTGCAGAAGTACCTCACGGTGCGCGCCTGCCCGGCCTGCGACGGCTCGCGGCTGAAGGAGGAGTCGCGCCACGTCTTCATCAACGGCGCGCCCCTGCCAAGCCTCACCGGACGCTCCGTCGAAGCGATTCTGGCGCACTTCGAGGCCTTGAAGCTCACCGGCACGCGCGGCGAGATCGCGGACAAGATAGTCAACGAAATCCGCGCCCGACTGCGCTTTCTGGTGGACGTGGGGCTCAACTACCTCACCTTGGACCGCAGCGCCGACACCCTCTCCGGCGGCGAGGCGCAGCGCATTCGCCTGGCGAGCCAGATCGGCGCCGGGCTGGTGGGCGTGATGTACATTCTGGACGAACCGTCGATCGGCCTGCACCAGCGCGACAACGCGCGGCTGCTGCGAACGCTCACGCACCTGCGCGACATCGGCAACACGGTGATGGTCGTCGAGCACGACGAAGAAGCGATCCGCACCGCCGACCATATTCTGGACATCGGCCCCGGCGCCGGCGTCCACGGCGGCGAGATCGTCGTCTCCGGCTCGCTCGACGCGGTGCTGAAGTGCCCGCAGTCCGTCACCGGCCAGTACCTGGCGGGCAAGAAGGCCATCGACGTGCCCGCCGAACGCACGCGGTTCAACGCCGAGCGCGTGCTGCGCCTGGTGAAGGCGAGCGGCAACAACCTCAAGGACGTGACCGTGGAGGTGCCGGCCGGCCTCTTCACCTGCGTCACCGGCGTCTCCGGCTCCGGCAAGTCCACGCTCGTCAACCACACGCTGTATCCGATTGCCGCCCGGGAGCTGAACGGCGCCACGACGGTGACGCCCAGGCGGTTCGAGGCGGTGTACGGCCTCGAACACTTCGACAAGGTGGTGGACATCGACCAGAGCCCCATCGGGCGCACGCCGCGCTCCAATCCGGCCACCTACACCGGGCTGTTCACGCCCATCCGCGAGCTGTTCGCGCAGACCCAGGAATCGCGGGCGCGGGGCTACCGGCCCGGCCGCTTCAGCTTCAACGTCAAGGGCGGGCGCTGCGAGGCCTGCCAGGGCGACGGCGTGCTCAAGGTGGAAATGCACTTTCTGCCGGACATCTACGTGCCGTGCGACATCTGCAAGGGCAAGCGCTACAACCGCGAGACTCTCGAAGTGCGCTACAAGGGCAAGAACATCCACGAAGTGCTGGACATGACCATCGAGGAGGCCGGCGCCTTCTTCGACGCCGTGCCGATGCTCAAGCGCAAGCTGGACACGCTGCTGGACGTCGGCCTCTCCTACGTGCGCCTGGGGCAGAGCGCCACGACGCTCTCCGGCGGCGAAGCGCAGCGCGTGAAGCTTTCCCGGGAGCTCTCCAAGCGCGACACCGGCAAGACCCTCTACATCCTCGACGAGCCGACCACCGGCCTGCACTTCCACGACATCGCGCAACTGCTCGACGTGCTGCATCGGCTGCGCAACCAAGGCAACACGGTGGTCGTGATCGAACACAATCTGGACGTCGTGAAGACCGCCGATTGGGTAATCGACCTTGGCCCGGAAGGCGGCGCCGGGGGCGGCGAGGTGGTTGCCGCGGGAACGCCGGAGGAGGTGGTGCGGGAGTCCGCATCGCACACCGGGCGGTTCTTGAAGCGCGTGCTTGCGGCGGCGTGAACACCGACGTACCGAATCACCGATTCCGCCGGCAGGCATTGGGAGCTTGAGGAACATGCAACGAAAACGCACGCACGGCGCACCGCGCTTCAATCCATCGATCATCGGCTGCATGGCGTGCCTGGCGGCGTTGACTTCGCCGGCGGCGCCGGACGGGCCGGCCACGCCCGCCGCCGAAGAAGCGGATGCCGAACTCGTGCCGATCAGCGCATTCACGGACGACGCGGCGGCGGCGACGGTGTCCATTTCGCCCGGCGGCGAGTACCTCGCCCTGACGCTGCGCAAGGACGGCAAGAGCGCATTCCAAGTGCGCAGCTACCCGGACATGGAAGTCAAGGCGAGCTACCAGCTCGGCGACAAGCGCGAGGTGGCCGGCGCGATTTGGGTCTCGGACCACATCCTTGTTGGGACGCCCGCAGAGCGCGTGGTGAGCAGGGGCAGGGACGTGCGCACGCTTACGGGAGAACTCGTCACCGTCGACGCGCGCAGTGGGCGGACGCAGAGAGTCGGCTGGGGCGGCGTGCTCGACATCCTGCCGAACGCGCCCAACCAGATTCTCATCTCCAGCAGCGCCGATCGCTTCGGCGAGGCGCGCCGACTGAACCTGCGCTTGCCGGCGAGCCGGCAGAATGCGCGGCGGGCCGCCCGCTCGCCGGTCCCGCGCAACAGGTTCGTCGTGGACGAGGAGGGGCGGGTGGCCTTCGCCGTGGGCGTGGACGAGAAGAACCGCACCGTCGTATACCACCGGCAGGGAAACGCGGACTGGCGCCGGGTGCAGCGCCACGACATGGACGCTGCGGGCTGGGTGCCGCTGCACTTCGGCCCGAAGCCCGGCACCTACTACACGGCGGACAGCCGCGACGGCGCTACGAATGGCCTGGGCCTGTACGACACCGCCGACGGCAGCCATACGATGCTGTTTCGGCACGACCACGTGGACGTGGGCGCCGGCGACTTGCTCTGCGACTACAACTGTCGCCGCGTCTACGGCGTGGCCGTGCGGCATCATTTCCCGCAAGCCGTCTACATCGACCGAACACATCCGCTGGCGACGGTCCACGCCGGCCTCGCCAAGACCTATCCAGACGACTTCGTCCAGCTCGGGAGCATGACCCGGGACCACAAGCTCGCCATCGCCTTCGTCAGCGGCGACCGGCGGCCGGGCGACTACCTGCTGGTGGACGTGGAGGCGCGCCGCACCGAGCCGCTGCTGGCGGCGCGTCCGAATCTGCCGCCGGAGGCGCTGAGCCCGATGGCGCCGGTGGAGATCGCCACCCGCGACGGCATGACGATCTACGGCTATCTCACCAGTTCGCCGTCCGCGCAGAAGCCGGGGCCGCTGGTGGTTCTCGTCCACGGCGGGCCGCACGGCATTCGCGATCATTGGGGATTCAACGCCGAAGCGCAGTTGCTGGCGAGCCGTGGCTACCACGTTCTGCAAGTCAACTACCGCGGGTCCGGCGGCTACGGCCACGCGTACCAGAACGCCGGCTTCGGCGAGTGGGGCCGCGGGATCGAAGACGATGTCGCGGATGCGACCCGTTGGACTGTGCAATCCGGCATTGCCGACCCGCGCCGCATCTGCATCTTCGGCCACAGCTACGGCGCCTATTCGGCGCTGATGGGAGCGGCCCGGGAACCGACGCTGTACCGCTGCGCGATCGGCGGCGCCGGCATCTACGACTTGAGCCTGCTCGATGCCACCGGCGACACGCGCAGCAGGCGTTCCGGCCTCGCCTATCTGCGGCACGTCGTCGGCGACGATGCCGAGGACTTGGCGGCGCGGTCTCCTGTCCAGCAGGCGTCGCGCATCGCGGCGCGAGTGCTGCTGATGCACGGCGGCCAGGACCGGCGCGCCCCGCCGATCCACGCGCACCGAATGCGCGACGCCCTGCAAGGCAGCGGCAACGACCCGGAGTGGCTGTTCATGTCCGGCCAAGGCCACGGCTTCTTCGGCAACGCGGCGCGGCTGGAGGTCTACGAACGCGTTCTGGGCTTCCTCGAGGAGAACATCGGGGCGTCGTCGCAGTAGGTCGGCAGGGGCAAGCCGCTACTCGTCCTCGTCTTCGTCGTCGTAGTCTTCTTCCGGCAGCGGGCGGCCGAGGAGTTCGATGTAGGCGATTGGGGCGGCGTCGCCGGCGCGGTAGCCGGCCTTCAGGATGCGCGTGTAGCCGCCGGGGCGTTCGTGGAAGCGCGGGCCGAGTTCGCTGAAGAGCTTGCCGACCGCGGCCTTGCTGCGCAGGCGGGCGAAGGCGAGGCGGCGGTTGGCGACCGTGTCGTCCTTGGCGAGGGTGATGAGCGGCTCGGCGACGCGCCGCAGTTCCTTGGCCTTGGGCACGGTCGTCTTGATGATCTCGTGCTCGATGAGGGACGCCGCCATGTTGGCGAACATCGCCTTGCGGTGCGCGCTGGTGCGGTTGAAGTGGCGACCGCTCTTCCTGTGTCTCATCGCGTCATTCCCCGTGCGGCAAGCGCCGCGTCTAGCGCACCAGCCCGCGCAGGCTGGCCGGCGGCCACTTCTCCAGGCGCATGCCGAGCGCCAGGCCGCGCTGGGCGAGCACGTCCTTGATCTCGGTGAGGGACTTCTTGCCGAGATTCGGCGTCTTCAGCAAGTCGTGCTCGGTGCGCTGGATGAGATCGCCGATGTGGTAGATGTTCTCCGCCTTCAGGCAGTTCGCCGAGCGCACGGTGAGTTCGAGGTCGTCCACTGGGCGCAGCAGGATGGGATCGACTTCGTCCGGCTTCTGTTCGCCGATCACTTCGCCCTCGGTGTCGAAGTCCACGAACGCCGCCAGTTGCTGCTGCAGGATCGTCGCGGCGCGGCGAATGGCGTGCTCCGGGTCGATGGTGCCGTTGGATTCGATGTCCAGAATCAGCTTGTCGAGGTCCGTGCGCTGCTCGACGCGGGCGCTTTCCACCGAGTAGGCGACCCGGCGCATGGGGCTGTAGCTGGCGTCGAGGCGCAGCACGCCGGTGCGCCGCGTCTCCTCCTCTTCTTCGCCTTCGCCGTATTCCACCGGCTGGTAGCCGCGCCCGCGCGTGACCGTGGCTTCCAGGCGGATGGCGCCGTTTTCGTTGAGCGTGCAGATGACGTGCTCGGGGTTGGCGATTTCGACGTCCTGGGTGAGCTGGAAATCGCCGGCGCGGACTTCCCCGGCGCCTTCCCGGGCCAGGCGGATGGTGGCGCTGGCGCTGTGCAGGCGCACTGCGACGCCCTTCAAGTTCAGCAGCACGTCGATCACGTCTTCGCGCACGCCTTCCATGGGCGCGTATTCGTGCTCGACGCCGTCGATCTCCACCTCCGTGATGGCCGCGCCGGGCATCGACGACAGCAGGATGCGCCGCAGCGCGTTGCCCAGGGTGTGCCCGAAACCGCGCTCGAGGGGCTCGAGCGTGATGCGCGACTGGGTGTCGCTGATCGGATCGTGCTCGATCCGCCGAGGCGTCAGGAACTCGGTTGCCGACTGTGGCATCAAAATCCTCCGTCTTGAGAGCGGTGGCCGCCGGCAACGCCGCCGGCGGCCCGAGGTCTACTTCGAGTACAACTCGACGATCAGGTTCTCGTTGATTTCCTGGGGCAGCTCGGAACGGTCCGGATCGCGCTTGTAGACGCCGGCCATCTTCTCCGAATCCACGTCCACCCACTCCACCGCGCCGCGCTGCGCCGCCAGATCGAGCGCCTGGCGGATGCGCAGCTGCTCGCGGGAGGACTCGCGCACGGCCACGGTGTCTTCGGGCCGCACCTGGTAGGAAGGCACGTTCACCGAGGCGCCATTGACGAGGATGGCCTTGTGCGAGACCAGCTGGCGGCTTTCGGCGCGGGTGCAGCCGTAGCCCATGCGGTAGACCACGTTGTCCAGGCGCCGCTCCAGCAGGCGCAGCAGGTTTTCGCCGGTGGCGCCCTTCTGCCGGTCGGCGGCCTTGTAGTAGTTGCGGAACTGCTTCTCCAGCACGCCGTAGAAGCGCCGCACCTTCTGCTTCTCGCGCAGCTGCACGGCGTAGTCCTTCGGCTTCTGGCGGCGCGCGGAGCCGTGTTGGCCGGGAATCGTGTCGGCGCGGCACTTGGAATCCAAGGGCCGGATGCCGCTCTTGAGGAACAGGTCCGTGCCCTCGCGCCGCGAGAGCTTGAGTTTGGGGCCGCGGTATTTCGCCATTCGTTACACCCGCCTTCGCTTGGGCGGACGGCAGCCGTTGTGGGGCACCGGCGTGACGTCCGAAATGCTGTTGATCTTGAGGCCGGCGGCGTTCATGGCGCGCACCGACGATTCGCGCCCGAGGCCCGGGCCCTTCACGAACACGTCCACGCTCTTCATGCCGTACTGCTCGATGGCATTGGTGGCGGCGCGTTCGGAGGCGATCTGCGCCGCGAAGGCCGTGCTCTTGCGCGATCCGCGGTAGCCGGAGCCGCCAGCGGTCGCCCAGCACAAGGCGTTGCCCTGGCGGTCGGTGATCGTGATGATCGTGTTGTTGAACGACGCATGCACATGGGCGACGCCGTCGATGACGACGCGCTTGCCGCGCTTGCGTCCGCTTGCTTCTGCCATCTGGCTTGGCTTCCTCGTGTTGTGCCTGCTGCGCCGCTACTTGCGGATCGGCTTGCGCGGCCCTTTGCGCGTGCGGGCGTTGTTCTGGGTGCGCTGCCCGTTCACCGGCAGGCCGCGCCGATGCCGGAAGCCGCGGTAGCAGCCGAGGTCCATCAGGCGCTTGATGTTCAGCTGCACCTCGCGGCGCAGATCGCCTTCGATGTTCAGCCGCGACGCCTCGCGGCGCAGGATGTCGAGGTGGTCTTCGCGCAGGCTGCCGAGGGTGACGTTCGGATCCACCCCGGCGGCCGCGCACAGCTGCCGCGCCCGGGTGCGCCCGACGCCGAAGATGTAGGTGAGCGCGATTCCGACGTGCTTGTTGTCGGGCAGATTGATGCCAGCGATTCTTGCCATGTGTCGTCTCTTGCGTGTCCGTCTCGCCTGATCTCAGCCTTGGCGCTGCTTGTGGCGCGGCTCCGTGGTGCAGATCACGCGCACCACGCCGCGTCGCCGCACGATCTTGCAGTTGCGGCAGATCTTCTTCACCGATGCCCGTACCTTCATCGTCCCGTTCCTTCCATTCCGCCGGCCATGCTCCCGCTACCTGCTGCGGCCCTTGCCGCGTCCGCCGGACGCGCGCCCGACAGCGGAGCGCCCGCTGCGCCCGTAGCTGCGCAGATTGGACTTCTCCATCAGCTTGGCGTACTGGCTGGACATCATGTGCTGCTGCACCTGCGACATGAAGTCCATCGACACCACGACGACGATCAACAGCGCCGTGCCGCCAAGCTGCATGGTGATGTTGAAGAAGACCACCATCAGTTCCGGCAGCAGGCAGACGCCGGCGACGTAGATGGCGCCGAACAGCGTCAGGCGGGTGATCACGTCGTCCAGATAGGATGCCGTCTGCTGGCCCGGCCGAATGCCTGGCACATACGCCCCCTGGCGCTTGAGATTGTCCGCGATTTCCTTGGGATCCATCATGATCGCGGTGTAGAAGAAGCTGAAGAAGATGATGCCGCCGGCGAACAGCATGATGTAGAGGGGGCGGCCCGGCGAGAGCAGCAGCGCCACTTCCTGCAGCCAGGACATGCTCGGCGCCTGCCCGAACCACTGCGCCATGGAGGCCGGCGCGAGCAGCAGGCTGGACGCGAAGATGGCCGGGATGACGCCGGCCATGTTGATCTTGAAGGGCAGGGGCGTGCTCTGGGGCTGGTACACGCGCCGCCCCTGCTGGCGCTTCGCGTAGTTGACGGTGACGCGGCGCTGGCCGCTCTCGACGAAGACCACGAAGGCCACCACCAGCACGCCGACGATGGCGATGCCGAGCAGGGCGATGATGTTGATGTCGCCCTGCCGCGCCGCCTCGAAGGACTGGCCGACGGCGCCCGGGAAGCCGGACACGATGCCGGCGAAGATCAACAGCGAAATGCCGTTGCCCACGCCGCGCTCGGTGATCTGCTCGCCCAGCCACATCATGAACAGGGCGCCGGTGACCAGGGTGATGATCGACGTGGCGTAGAACGTGACGTCGCTCACGAAGGCGAGGCCCTGGGCGGCCAAGGTGCCGGTGAGCGCCGTGCCTTGGATGAGCGCGATGAACAGCGTGCCGTAGCGCGTGTACTGGGTGATCTTGCGCCGCCCGGCCTGGCCTTCCTTGCGCAGCTGGTTGAGCGCCGGGTACATCATCGTGACGAGATTCATGATGATGCTGGAGGTGATGTACGGCATCACGCCGAGGGCGAGGATGCTCATGCGCTCCAAGGCGCCGCCGGAGAACATGTTGAAGAGGTCCAGCACGCCGCCCTGGTTGGCGTCGAAGAGATTGCGCAGCTGATCCGGATTGATCCCCGGCACCGGAATGTGCGTGCCGATGCGGTAGACGAGGAGCGCGAACACCACGAACAGCAGCCGCTGGCGCAGCTCGGACAAGCCGCCGCCGCGGATGCCCGAGCGGGTGTTCTGAAGCGCCTGCGCCGCGGTAGCCATGTCGCCTAGTCTCTATCTGCGCCTAGGAATCGGCCGGCGCGTCTTCGACGCTGCCGCCAGCGCCTTCAATGGCCGCGCGCGCCCCCTTGGTGACTTTCAGGCCGCGCACGGTCAGCGCGCCGCTCACCGGCCCGGACAGAAAAACGCGCGCCCGCTTGGTGTTCTTGCGCACGACGTTGGCCGCCTTCAAGGCCGCGAGATCGACGACGGCGCTGCCGCTCGCGGCGATCAGCGCCAGTTCCGAGGTGCGCACTTCGGCGGTGGTCATGCCGATGCGCGAGCGGAAGCCGAAGGTGGGGATGCGCTTCTGCAAGGGCAGCTGGCCGCCCTCGAAGCCGCGCCGCACCGTGCCCCCGGAACGCGAGCGCTGCCCCTTGTGGCCCCGGCCGCAGGTCTTGCCGCCGCCGGCGGCGATGCCGCGGCCGACCCGCTTGCGCGCCTTCTTGCTGCCGGGCGCCGGCGCCATGTCGTTGAGACGCATTGTTCCTGCCCTCTCTCGCTCGGCCTCGCTCGGCCCTGCTCAGTCCTGCTCGGCCGCTTCGACCGGCCGCACTTCGAGCAGATAGTCCACTTTGGCGATCATGCCGCGCACCGCCGGCGTGTCTTCGAGTTCGCGCGTCGAGCCGACGCGCCGCAGCCCCAGGCCGACGACGCAGGCGCGGTGCTTGGGCAGCCGCCCCCAGGGCGACTTCACCAGCTTGACCTGCACGCGCTTCATGTCCTTGGCCCGCTTTCTCGTCAGGCGACGATCTGTTCGACCGTCAGGCCGCGCTTGGCGGCGATCATCTGCGGCGAGCGCATGCGCTTGAGCGCGCGGTAGGTGGCGCTCACGACGTTGACCGGATTGGTGGAGCCGTAGCACTTGGCGAGCACGTTGCGCACGCCGACGCACTCCAGCACGGCGCGCATCTTCTCGCCGGCGATGATGCCGGTGCCTTCGGAGGCCGGCTGCATGTAGATGGTGGAGGCGCCGAAGGTCTCAGTGACCGGATACCAGATGGTGGTGCCGTTCAGTTCCACGTCCACCATGTCGCGGCGCGCCGCTTCCATCGCCTTCTGGATGGCCGCTGGCGTCTCGCGCGCCTTGCCGCGTCCGAAGCCGACGCGCCCTTCGCCGTCGCCGACCACCGCCAGCGCCGTCACGCCGCGCTGCCGGCCGCCCTTGACGACCTTGGCGACGTAGTTGATCTGGACCAGCTTCTCGACCAGACCTTCTTCTTTGATCTCTTCCGAATACGCCATTGCTCTTGTGCCTAGTGGTTTGACGCGCGCAGCTAGAACTTCAGCCCGGCTTCGCGGGCCGCTTCGGCCAGCGCCTTGACGCGGCCGTGGTACTTGTAGCCGGAACGGTCGAAGGCCACGGACTCGATGCCAGCGGCGGTCGCCCGTTCGGCGAGCAGCCGTCCGACCGCGGTGGCGGCGGCGACATTGCCGGAGGCGTCGCCGCGCAACGTGGCGTCCAGCGTCGACGCCTGCACCAGCACGCGGTCGCTGCCGCTGCCGGCGGCGTGGCCGATCACCTGCGCGTAGATGTGGCGCGGCGTGCGATGCACCGTCAACCGCGGCGCGCCGAGCTCGCGGATCTTCATCCGCGCCCGCTTCGCCCTCCGCAGCCGGCTGGCTCGCTTGTCGATGCGCTTCTCCATTGGCCCTTGACCTTCCTGCAACCTGCCTGCAACCTGCCTGCCGCTACTTCTTCTTGCCTTCCTTGCGGCGAACGTGCTCGCCCAGGTAGCGTACGCCCTTGCCCTTGTACGGCTCCGGCGGACGGAAGGCGCGGATTTCCGCCGACACCTGCCCGACCAGCTGCTTGTCGATGCCCTTCACGACGATCTGCGTCTGGGATTCCGTCTCCACCTCGATGCCGTCCGGCAGGGCGTAGTCGACGGGATGCGAAAAGCCGAGCTGCAGGTTCAGCCGACGGCCCTGGGCCTGCGCCCTGTAGCCCACGCCTTGCAGTTCCAGCCGCTTCTCGAAGCCCACGGAGACGCCCGTCACCATGTTCTTCACCAGCGAGCGGATGGTGCCGGCCAAGGCCCGCGCCTGGCGCGACGGCGAACGCGGCGCGAACGTGAGCACGCCGTCTGCGGACTTCACCTCGACCTCGGCGGCGAGCGGCAGGGTGAGCGAACCCTTGGCGCCCTTCACCATCACGCGCCCGTCCTCGAGGCGCACGTCCACGCCCTTCGGCACCGGCACTGGCGCTTTTGCGATGCGCGACATTTCCCTTCCGTCCCCTTTGCGTCCTGGGCTAGAACACCGTGCAGAGCACTTCGCCGCCGACGCCCGCCTGCCGCGCGGCGCGATCGGTGACGACGCCGCGATCGGTGCTGACGACGGCCACGCCGAGACCCCCGCGCACCTTCGGCAGTTCCTGGCAGGAGCGGTAGACGCGCAGTCCGGGGCGGCTCACGCGCTTGAGTTCTTCGATCACCGGCTCGCCTTCGTGGTAGCGCAGCCGGATGGAGAGCAGCGGCTTGACGTCGCCGTCGACCTGAAAACCGCCGATGTAGCCTTCGTCGCGCAGCACCCGGCAGATGGCCGCCTTGGTCTTCGAGCCGGGCAAGGTCAGTTCGGCATGGCCGGCGCTTTGCGCGTTGCGGATGCGCGTCAGCAGGTCGGCGACGGGATCTTGCATGCTCATCGGTCTTGCCTCTTCACTGCCTTGGGTTCGCCTACCAGCTCGCCTTGACGAGACCGGGCACGTCGCCGCGCATGGCCGCCTCGCGCAGCTTGTTGCGGCCCAGGCCGAACTTGCGGTAGACGCCGCGCGGCCGGCCGGTCTGCCCGCAGCGCCGGCGCAGGCGCACCGGCGACGCATTGCGCGGCAACTGCTGCAATTGCAGCTGCGCCTGCCAGCGTTCGTCGTCGGACGCGCTGCGGTCGGCGATGACCGCCTTCAGCTGCTTTCGCTTCGCCGCGTACTTGGCGACGATCTTGGCGCGCTTCTTCTCGCGCTCGATGACGGAGGTTCTTGCCATTGGGAGGTTCAGTTCCTGAAAGGGAAGTCGAGCGCCCGCAGCAGCGCGAGGCCCTCTTCGTTGGTGGCCGCCGTGGTGACGACGGCGATGTCCAGCCCGCGGATGCGGTCGATCTTGTCGTAGTCGATTTCCGGGAAGTTTATCTGTTCCGCGATGCCCATGGAGAAGTTCCCCTGGCCGTCGAAGGAGCGGGGATTCAAGCCGCGGAAGTCGCGCATTCGCGGAATGGCGATGCCGATCAGCCGTTCGACGAACTCGTACATGCGCTCCCGGCGCAAGGTGACCTTGCAGCCGATGGGAAAGCCCTCGCGGATCTTGAAGCCGGCCTCGGACTTGCGCGCCTTCGTGACCACCGGCTGCTGGCCGGCGATGAGGGCGAGGTCCGACATGGCGCCGTCCATGATCTTGCGGTCTCCCACGGCGTCGCCCACGCCCATGTTCAGGATCACCTTGGCGAGCCGCGGCACCGCCATCATCGAGCGGTAGCCGAACTGCTCGCGCAGCGCCGGGCGCACGTCGCGCAGGTACTTGTCGCGCAGATTGGCCACGATCGATTCGCCTATTCGTCCACGAGCGTGTTGGTGGACTTGAAGTAGCGCACGCGCTTGCCGTCTTCGATGCGGATGCCCACCCGGTCCGCTTTGTTCGTCTCCGGGTTCAGCAGCGAGACGTTGGAGACGGCGATGGGCGCTTCGGTGTCGACGATGCCGCCTGGGTCGTTGGTCTGCGGATTGGGGCGCGTGTGCTTCTTGACGATGTTGATGCCGGAGACGAGCACGCGCTCGCCGCGCACCATGCGCAGCACCGTGCCCTGCTTGCCCTTGTCGCGGCCAGCGGTGACGATCACTTCGTCTTCCTTGCGGATCTTGCGCATCTTCGCCGTCTCGATGGCCGCGCCGCCTAGAGGACTTCCGGCGCCAGGGAGATGATGCGCATGAAGTTCTCGGTGCGCAGCTCGCGGGTGACCGGGCCGAAAATGCGCGTGCCAACCGGCTGCATGCCGGCCGTGAGCAGCACCGCGGCGTTCTGGTCGAAGCGAATCAGCGAACCGTCGGCGCGCCGCACGCCGCGCTTGGTGCGCACCACGACGGCGTTCATCACCTGGCCCTTGCGGACGCGCCCGCGCGGGATGGCTTCCTTGACCGCCACCTTCACCACGTCGCCGATGCCGGCGTAGCGGCGGCGCGAACCGCCGAGCACCTTGATGCACTGCACGCGGCGCGCGCCGCTGTTGTCGGCGATGTCGAGCATCGTCTCTACCTGGATCATCGGCCAACGCTCCCAAGCGGCTTACGCGCCAGCCCGTTCGACGATGCGGCCAAGCCGCCAGGACTTCGTTTTGGAGATGGGGCGCGTCTCGACGATGGTGACGACGTCGCCTTCGCGGCACTCGTTGCGCTCGTCGTGGGCGGCGAGCTTCGAGGAGCGGCGCACGATCTTGCCGTACACCGGATGCTTGACGCGCCGGTCGATGCGCACGGCGATGGTCTTGTCCGCCTTGTTGGAGAGCACCACGCCGGTCATCTCGCGGCGTTTGGCGGCGGGCGCTTCGGGAGCGCTTTCGGCCGCAGTCGGCGCTTGCGGGACATCTACAGATGCGTCGACAGGTGCATCGACCGATGCCGCGCCTTCGCTTGCGGCAGCCGGCGTTTCGGCGCTCGCGTCGGCGTCGGCTGTCGGCGCTGCCGCGGACGCGGCCTCCGCTGCTCCTTCGGCTTCGGGCGCACGGTCTTCCTCGGCGACAGCGCCTTCCGGGAGATTCTCGTCAGCCACTCGCCTTCTCCTGGATCAGCGTCTTGACGCGGGCGATGTCGCGGCGCGTCTGGGTCAGCAGGTGCGTCTGCGCCAACTGCTCGCTGGCGCGCTGCATGCGCAGGCCGAACTGCTCCTTGCGCAGGCGCAGGAGCTCCTCGTTCAGCTCCTGCACGTTCTTGTCTCTGAGTTCAGACGCTTTCATGTCGGCATGTCGCCTTGGCTTCCATGTGCGTGAAGCCCCGCCGGCCATGCAGCGCCGCGAGGCTTCGCGCTCTGGGTGTGTCGCTTGAGTCGCTACCGCGCTCCGATGGCGAAGGCCCACGGCCCGCGAGCGAACGGCGCATCATACGCGCCGTCCCTACGGTGCGCAAGGATGCGCGGCATTGCGAAACCCGTGGACATCGGACGATGGTGCGCCGCTAGGCCACGGCGCGCTTGACGAAGGCGGTGGGGAAGGGCAGCTTGGCGGCGGCCTTCGCCAGCGCTTCCCTGGCGACGTCTTCGGCGACGCCTTCCATCTCGTACAGCACGCGCCCGGGCTGAATCTGCGCCACCCAGTATTCGACGCCGCCCTTGCCCTTGCCCTGGCGCACTTCCAGGGGCTTCTTGGTGATCGGCTTGTCCGGGAAGACGCGGATCCAGACTTTGCCGCCGCGCCGGACATGGCGCGTCATGGCGCGCCGGCCGGCTTCGATCTGGCGCGCCGTCATGCGCCCGCGGCCGATCGCCTTGAGGCCGAACTCGCCGAAGCTGACGCGGTTGCCGCGGCTGGCGAGACCGCGGTTGCGGCCCTTCTGCAGCTTGCGGAACTTGGTTCGTTTCGGTTGCAGCATCGTCTTTCTCGCTTGTTCCTAGGCGGCCGCTTGTTCCTCGGCGGCGCCCTACGTCTGCTCGGCGCTGGCTTCGTTGCCAAACACCTCGCCTTTGAAGATCCACACCTTCACGCCGATGATGCCGTAGGTGGTCTTCGCTTCGGCGGTGGCATAGTCGATGTTGGCGCGCAGCGTGTGCAGCGGCACGCGGCCTTCGGCGTACACCTCGGCGCGGGCGATCTCGGCGCCGTTCAAGCGCCCGGCCACGCGCACCTTGATGCCTTCGGCGCCGAGCCGCATGGCGTTCTGCATCACCCGCCGCATGGCGCGCTGGTGGCGCACCCGGCGTTCGAGCTGCTGCGCGACGTTCTGCGCCACCAGCAGGGCGTCCACTTCCGGCTTGCGGATTTCCTCGACGTTGACGTGGACCGGCACGTTCATCTTGCGCGTCAGTTCCAAGCGCAGGCGGTCGACGTCTTCGCCCTTCTTGCCGATGACGATGCCGGGCCGGGCGGTGTGGATGGTGATGCGCGCCGTCTGCGCCGGCCGTTCGATGTCGATGCGGCTCACGGACGCCTGGGCGAGCCGTTCGGCGATGTGCTGGCGCACTTCCAGATCCGCCAGCAGGTACTTGGGATAGTCCTTCTTGTTGGCGTACCAGACCGACGTGTGGTCGGTGACGATGCCGAGCCGCAGCCCGGTGGGACTGACCTTCTGACCCATGCGTTCAAGCCCTCCCGTTCGCTTCGTCGCTGACGGTCACGGTGACGTGGCTGGTGCGCTTGAAGATGCGGTCGGCGCGGCCACGGGCGCGCGGACGGATGCGTTTGATGGTGACCCCTTCGTCCACCTTGATCTCGCGGACGACCAAGTCGTCCACGTCGGCGCCTTCGTTGTGCTCGGCGTTGGCGATGGCCGAATCGAGCACGCTGCGCACCAGCGGCGCGCCCTTGCCGGTGCTGAAGGAAAGGATGTTCAGGGCGTCCTCCACCTGCTTGCCGCGCACTTGGTCCGCCACCAGGCGGAGCTTTCGCGGCGCCATGCGCAGGCGCTTCGCCGTCGCGCTCACTTCCATTGCCGAATCCCTCTGCCTTGGCCCGTGCGCGCTTGCGCCGCCTTAGCGGCGCGCCTTGCGGTCGGCGTCGTGGCCGCGGTAGGTGCGCGTCGGCGCGAACTCGCCGAGCTTGTGCCCCACCATGTCTTCGGACACGAACACCGGCACGTGCTGGCGGCCGTTGTGGACGGCGATGGTCAGGCCCACCATGTCCGGCACGATCATCGAGCGCCGCGACCAGGTGCGGATGGGGCGGCGGTCCTTGTTGGCCGACGCTTCGTTCACCTTGCGCATCAGGTGCAGGTCCACGAACGGGCCTTTTCGCAAAGCTCTTGGCATGGCCTACCTCCTGCCGCCGCGCCGCCGCACGATGTACTTGTCCGTGCGCTTGTTCTTGCGCGTCTTGAAGCCCTTGGTGGGCTTGCCGGTGGGCGACACCGGATGGCGCCCGCCGGAAGACTTGCCTTCGCCGCCGCCGTGGGGATGGTCGACGGGATTCATCGCCACGCCGCGCACCGTCGGCCGCACGCCGCGCCAGCGCTTGGCGCCGGCCTTGCCGAGGGAACGCAGGTTGTGTTCGCTGTTGCCCACCTCGCCGAGGGTGGCGCGGCATTCGGCCGGCACGCGGCGCATCTCGCCGGAGCGCAGCCGCAGCGTGGCGTAGGCGCCTTCCCGGGCCACCAGCTGGCAGGACGCGCCGGCGCTGCGCGCCAGCTGGGCGCCCTTGCCGGGCTTCAGTTCCACGCAGTGGATGACGCTGCCCACCGGCACGTTGCGCAGCGGCATGGCGTTGCCGGCGCGAATGGGCGCCGTGGCGCCGGACATCAGTTCGTCGCCGGCGGCGACGCCGCGCGGGGCGACGATGTAGCGGTATTCGCCGTCCACGTACTTCAGCAAGGCGATGTTGGCGGATCGGTTGGGGTCGTATTCGAGCCGCGCCACGGTCGCCTTGATGCCGTCCTTGCGGCGCTTGAAGTCGATCCGGCGATAGTGCTGCTTGTGGCCGCCGCCGCGGTGCCGGGTGGTGATGCGCCCGTCGCCGTTGCGGCCGCCGGTGCTGTGCTGCTTCTCCAGGAGCGGCTTGTAGGGCGTGCCCTTGTGCAGCGTGGGATCCACCACCTTGGCGACGAAGCGGCGCCCGGGCGAGGTCGGCTTGGCCTTGACGACCGGCATCAGCCCTGCACCGCCGTGTAGTCGATGGCGTCGTCTTCGGCAAGGCGCACGTATGCCTTCTTCCAGCTCTTCATGCGCGACGTGACGCCGCGCAGGTTGCGCTTCACCTTGCCCTTCACGTTCAGCGTCGTGACGCCGAGCACGGTGACGCCGAACAGCGTCTCCACGGCGCGCTTGATCTCCTGCTTGGTGGCGTCCCGCGCCACCTTGAAGGCGTACTGGTTGCTCGCCTCGCCCAGCGTCGCCGCTTTCTCGGTGATGTGCGGCTCGAGCAGCACGGTGTAGAGGCGTTCCTTGGCCTGCACGGCGCTCATGGCGCTGGCTCCTCGGCGGGCGGCGCCTCTGGCGTGGACTCCCCGGCGGGGGCCGCGTCTGATGCGCTCTCTTCGGTTGATGCGCTCTCTTCGGTTGGTGCGCTTGCCTCGGCCGTTTCCGCAGGGGCGGCGGTTTCGGACGCGCCCTCGGCGTTCCCTTCGGAGTCGTCGGACGTGTCGGCGTTCGCCGCGCTCCCGCGCGCCCGCCTGGCGTCGCTCTGGAGGCGCTCTTCGATGCGCCGCAGCGCATCCACCGTGACCAGCACCGTGTCGTGGCTCACCAGCGCCACCGGGTCGAGGGCTTCGACGTCGCAGACGTCCACGCCGCGCAGATTGCGCGCGGCCAAGTAGAGGTTGCGGGGGACTTCCGCCGCGACCAGCAGCAGCTTGCCGGGCGTCAAGGCGAGCGCACGGAGCTTTTCGTCGAGGGCTTTGGTCTTGGGGGCGTCGAGGGAGAGGGCGGCGGGCGGGATGGCTTGGAGGCGGTTCTGGCGGACGAGTTCGGCGAGAATACAGCGCATCGCGCCGCGATACATCTTGCGGTTCAGCTTCACGGAATGGTCGCGCGGACGCGCCGCGAAGGTGCGCCCGCCGCCGCGCCACAGCGGACTGCGAATGGAACCCGCGCGCGCCCGCCCGGTGCGCTTCTGACGCCACGGCTTGCGCCCGCCGCCGCGCGCATCGGCGCGCGACTTCTGCGCCTTGCTGCCCTGCCGCGCGCCGGCCAGATAGGCCACCACCGCCTGATGCACGAGCGCCTCGTTGAAGGCGCCGCCGAAGACGCCCTCCGAGACTTCAACGTGCGCTTGCGCGTCCGCGCCGGCTGTCGCCAAGGTGATCGAGACGCTCATTGCCGGGTCTTCGCGGCCGGTCGTATCCACAGGTTCGCGCCCGGTGCGCCCGGCACCGCGCCCTTGACGAGCAGCAGGTTGCGGTCCGCGAGGATGTCGACGACGGTGAGGTTCTGCACGGTGACGCGGTGGTTGCCGAGGTGGCCGGACATCTTCTTGCCCTTGAAGACGCGGCCCGGGGTCTGGCACTGGCCGATGGAGCCGGGTGCGCGGTGCGACACGGAGTTGCCGTGGCTCGCGTCCTGGCTGCGGAAGTTCCAGCGCTTGATCGCGCCGGCGTAGCCCTTGCCCTTGGAAATGCCGGCCACGTCCACCACCTGGCCCTTCTCGAACTGGTCGACGCCGAGGGTGGCGCCGAGGTTCAGTTCCGCCTCCGCGGCGGATTCGAGGCGAAACTCCCAAAGGCCGCGCCCGGCCTCCGTCTCGGCCTTGGCGTAGTGCCCGGCGAGCGGGCGCGTGACGCGGTTGGCCTTGGCTTCGCCGGCCGTCAGCTGCACGGCGTCGTAGCCGTCGACAGCGACCGTCTTGATCTGCGTGACGCGATTCGGCGGGGCGACGATCACCGTCACCGGAATGGATTCGCCGTCCGCAGTGAAGACGCGCGTCATGCCGCTCTTGGTGCCGACGAGGCCGATGGCCATGCTCTGGTTCCTCAAGGCTCGCCGGGGCGGTTCAATTCAAGCTGATCTGCACGTCCACGCCGGCGGCGAGGTCGAGCTTCATCAGCGCGTCCACGGTCTTGTCCGTGGGTTCCAGAATGTCGAGCAGCCGCTTGTGGGTGCGGATCTCGTACTGGTCTCGGGCGTCCTTGTTCACGAACGGCGAGATGAGCACGGTGTAGCGCTCCTTGCGCGTCGGCAGGGGGATCGGCCCGCGCACCTGGGCGCCCGTGCGCTTCGCCGTCTCGACGATTTCCTCCGTCGAAACGTCGATCAGGCGATGGTCGAACGCCTTCAGGCGTATGCGTATGCGTTGATCGGCCAACTTTAGGTTCTCCAAACCCTTGGCGCCGCGCCTCAAGGCGCACAAAGCACCCACCCCGAATCATCGGCGCGGTGCAGACCCTCGACTGTCGCAGCTGCCGCCCCTGCGGGTACCTCCACAAGAGCGGGTGGCGCATCCTACGCCCCTTGCCGGCGGGTTACAACAAAAAAGTGACGAGTGACGCGAGGGTGTGCGACATTTGGCGCTGGATGGCGGCGGAGGGCCGGGCGCGTGGGTGTACGACATATTTGTTCGCTCAGGCGGCGACGGCGGTTGGCTGTCTTGAGCGATCCTTGAAGAACGCGTCGTATCGTCCGTCCAGCCACCAGCAGTGCAGCGTCGGGATGGGGTTCGCGCCGTCCTCGACGCTCCAGCAGCGGCGCCACCCCTCGCGCTGGCGGGCATACGACAAACAGCGTCGCTGCCGCACTCGATGCGAGCCGGTGCGGCAGCGATGGTCAGAAGGCACACGGGCATGAGTGTGCGACAAATCTTGGCAAGTGAGCACTCCGGTGGGGTGTTCGTGGGTTGGCCGACGGCGGGAGGCGTTGGCGAGCCAACGCGGGCCGTCTACCTAGCGAACGACTGGCATCCGCCGCGGATTAACGGCGATGGATTCGCCCCACATGCTCGGCGAGGGATCGACGATGGCGTCGTCGAGCCGCTCGAAATGGACGGCGCTGCGACTGGCGGCAGACACTGCCGGGCAGGTGCCGTCGCGCCGATACTGCAACGCCGCCGCCAACCGCGCCTCGGCCGGGTCGCCGAGCTGATGCTCGAAGTCGTCCGCCACCAGGCAGCCCGGCACCGGCACGCCCTCCACCCGAGGCACATTCTCTGGCGAGAAGCCGTCGGTGTAGTCGCCGAAGCCGGCCGCGTTCACGCCGCGAAACTGCACGGAGCTGTAGCTCGTGCCGCAGTTGTCCGCCGTGTAGAAGCCGTAGGGCTTGCCGCAGGTGGTCTCGCCAACGAGCACCACTTCCACGTCGATGCCGCGCAGCGCATTGACGATGGCCTCGCTCGCGGAACAGGTGTGCGGCCCGGCGAGCACGAACACGCGAGCCAGATTCAACGCTGGAAAGGGCCGCCCAGGCGGCTCCTGGAACCAGCCGGTGGAGGCGGAGAGGAAGTAGCTCGGCTGCAGGCGGGCGCCGGTCACCGGATTGAATTCGCGGTGCTTGCGGTTGAACTGATTCTCGTAGAAGACCCGGCCTTGGGCAGCCACGCCGGCGATCATGTAGCCCGCTTGCGCGGCGATGGCGAGATAGCCGCCGCCGTTGTAGCGCAGATCGAGCACGAGGTCCGTGACCTCGGCGGCGCTCAGTTCGCGCACGGCATCGATCAATCCGCGTTCGGCTGGGGCGATGTGGGAGTTGAACTGGAAGTAGCCGACTGCCCCGCTCGCCGTCTGCAATACCCGAACGCGCTGCACCGGCGAGGACGCCACCTCGGCCGACGTCATGGCCACCATGCGCGTGTCCGTGGCTCCGACGTCGCGCACGGCAAACCAATGGGTCTCGCCCGGCGCACGCGGGAACATGCCCGCATTGAGCGCCGCGGCGCTTCCGTACTCGACGTTCACGCCGTCGACTTCCAGGATCGTGGCCCCGCGCGCCAAGTCGGCTTCCGTCGCCGGCGAGTACGGCTCGGTGTAGGCGATGCGCACGAGGCGCGGCGGCGCCGCCGCCAGAATCGCGAATCGAGCGCCGTAGCCGGCGGTGACGCCCGAACTCACCCGGGCCCGCCGTCTTGCCGTGTCTTCGGTGAAATGGAAACGGTCCTTGAACGCCCCGGACGGCGTTCGAGCGAGGGTTCGCAAGCGCTGGAAGTAGCTCGGCGTGGTGCAGCAGGCGGGCTCGACGTCGAGGATTTCGTCGTACCAGAGGTAGGTGTCGTTGCTCCACGAGCGCAGCCAGTCGTTCTCGTTCTCCACCGTGCCCTGGACATCCGGAAACGCCCTGCCCTGGGCGTCGAAACCCGTGCGCGGAATCGCGCAGCGAGCGCGGAAGGAGTTGGCGTCGGCGAACACGCCCTCGGCCCAATTCGTCGCTCTGCCGGCCACCGTGCTTCTTTGGAAGAGGCCGCGCCAAGCGAGGTTGCGCGTGATGCTCGCGTTGCCGCCGCCGGGGAGCACGGCGCGCCCGTCCATCGGCCGGTAGCGCCAGCGCCCGTCTTCGTGGCGCAGCAGAACGTCGTCCTTGCCGTCGCCGTTCAGGTCGCCGATGCCGGCCAATGCCCAGCGGGTGTCCGTCGTGAGTTCCACTTCGCCGCGCCCCGCCATGCGTCGGCGGCCGTCCATCGGCGAGTAGAGCCAGCGGCCGTCCTCGTGGCGCAGCAGAACGTCGTCGTTGCCGTCGCCGTTGAAGTCGCCGAGGCCCGCGAAGCGCCAGGCGCGGTCCCGGCCGAGTGACGCAGTGCCGTGGCCGGCTTGGCGCAGGCGACCGTTCATCGGATAGTAGAACCAGCGCCCGTCCTCCTGGCGCAGCAGCACGTCGCTCTTGCCGTCGCCGTTCAGATCGCCGACGCCAGCGAAACGCCACGCCAAGTTGCGCGTCATGGCGGCCCTGCCCGAGCCGTCGATCACGGCACCGTCGCGCGTCGGCTGGTAGAGCCAACGGCCGTTGTCGTGGCGCAGCAGCAGGTCGGCGTAGCCGTCGCCGTCGAAGTCGCCCACCGCGGCGAAGTGCCACTGCGTGTCTTCGGTGGCGCCTTGCAGCGCTAGGTCCGCCAAGACCTCCCGCCCGTTCATGGCGAAGATGCGCCAACGCCCGTCCACATGCCGCAGCAGAACATCGTCGTTGCCGTCGCCATTGAAGTCGCCGATGCCGGCGAACAGCCAATTGCGGTCGCGCACGAGGCCAGCGCCGCCCGCCCCCTGCCCGCGACGGCGACCGTCCATCGGGTAGAAGTTCCAACTGCCGCTCGCGTGGCGCAGCAGCACGTCGTCCTTGCCGTCGCCGTTCAAGTCGCCGAAATGACCGCGCGCAAGGCGCAAGTCCGCGCCCTGCCCGACCGCGGCTTCGGCAAAGAGAATCACCATCGAGATCAACGCGATGTGAAGACCGGACCGCGCCATGACAAGCCTCCTCCTGCTCTCTTGCGCCTGCTCTTTTGCGGGTATCAGCCTTGCGGCGACCCTTGAGGGGACGCGGCCCGCGACCGGAAAGGGCCACCCGCCATTGCGCCTCCGCCAGACGACGCCCGCACCGCTACAATGGCGCAGGAACAACCGCCAAGCAACAGGACATCCAATTGGCCAAAGATTCATCCGCCACGCCACGCGCCGTGGAGTTCTTCTTCGATTGCAGCAGTCCGTGGACCTACCTCGCCTTCGAGCGATTGCAGCGCAGCCTCGCCACGGCAATCGCCGCTGGCCGGGCGACCATTCGCTGGCGGCCTTTCCTGGTCGGCGGCGTGTTCAACACGGTGAATCCGAGCGTCTACGAACAGCGCGCCAAGCCGGTGCCGGCCAAGGTGCGCTACTACGCCAAGGACTTGCAGGACTGGGCGCGCTACGTGGGCATCCGCATCGGCTCGCCGCCGGTATTCCCGGTCAACAGCGTCAAGGCGATGCGCGGCGCTTTCGTGGCCGAGGAGGAAGGCTGCCTCGTGTCCTATGCGCGGCGCGTCTTCGAGACCTACTGGGGCGCCCTCAAGGACATCTCGAACGACGCCGTGCTGGCCGGAATCGCGCACGAAGTCGGGCTGGACGAGGCGGCCTTCTTCGAACGCATCGGCTCGCCCGAATACAAGACCCGGCTGCGCGACAACACCACCGAGCTGATCGAGCGCGGCGGCTACGGTTCGCCGACGTTCTTCGTGGACGACGACATGTACTTCGGCAACGACCGCATCCCCCTGCTGGCGTTTCGGCTGGGACTCGAGGCCGTCGAGGCCGTCGAGGCAGGACGATGAGCGACGAACTGGCAGCCCTCGAAGTGTTCGGCGAATCCGCCATCGGCTGGGACGCCGCCACGCCGGTGAACGAGACCGTCGACGAGAACGGCGCTCCGGCGCCCGAAGAGCGCGGCTTCGGCATTCCGGACCCGCGCGCGCCGAGCCATCGCGTCTACGACCACCCGGAGGTGCAGGCCCTGCGCGAGACGCTGCGCAAGCGCAACGGCATTCGCGGCCTCGAGATCTGCGCGCCGAGCGAAGTCGAGCGCGCCGCGCGCATCTTCCACCGCGACGGCTTCGTGGTCGTGCGCGACCTGCTCGACGCCGAACACCTGGCCCGCTTCCGCCGCGGCAGCGCCAGGGCGTTGCGGCAGATCCTCCAAGTGCCGGGCCAAGGCGACCGCAAGTACATGACGGAGAGCGGTCGGCTGCCGCACCGCTACAGCTACGGCACGTCGTCGGCGTCGCGGCAGATGCTGCACGAAGAAGAGTGGGCGTCCATGGTCGATCTGCCCACGACGACGCCGATTCTGGCGGCGATCTTCGGCGGCATGGACTACCTCGTGCTCGGCGCCGGCGGCGATCTGTGCCTTCCCGGCGCGGTGGAATACCAGCACCTGCACGCCGACGTCGCCGAATCCAACGCCGTCGGCGAAGCGCGTCTGGAGACGGCCCGCGCCATCGGCATCGACATCCGGACCGAAGGCGACGACATCGACAACGCCACCCGCCGGCGCATCGTGGACTTCACCCCGCCGGTGGTGACGATCAACTTCGCCATGTGCGATCTCACCTGGGAGAACGGCCCCATCCGCCAGATCCCAGGCTCGCACGCCTGGCCCATGCGGCCAACGCCGCCCGCCGAAGAGCCGGAGTGGATGCGCCTCTCGACCCTCGTCGGCGCCCCGGCGGGCGCCGGGGTGTTCCGCGACAATCGCGCATGGCACGGCGCCACGCCGAACTTGAGCCGCGAGATCCGCTCGCTGCCGAATGTGGAATACGGCGCGCCGTGGCTCCCGGAACCCCGCGACGGCCACCGGACGACCATGCCCCACGACATCTGGCAGACGCTCACGCCGCACGGCAAGCACATCTGTCGCCGCGTCAAGGCGCCGCCCGGCGCATGGCCGGCCGGCGCCGGCGTGATGCACCCCCTCGGCGCCGAGAGACGCGCCGCCGCAAAGCGCATGGGCGGCAGCGGCGAGCGCCGTTCGGGCAGTCCGGGCGGCTAGCCGCGAACATTCAACACCAGGGGGCCGACCCGCCTAACGGCGGCGACCTTCGCAGATGAACCGCATCTTGCGCCAGGCAGGGAGTTTGCGGAACAAGCCCGAACGCGCCCGCGCCGGCCATGCCGGCGGCGCCGAGCACGCGGCGTCGTTCGACGCCAGGCGCCGGATGTTCGCGACGGTCTTGCTCTTGTTGGCCGCCGCCATCGTCGGCCTCAATCTCTATGCGCCCGCCGAACCCACGCCGTTGCAGCGCCTGCTCGCGAGCGCGCTCGTGGGGCTGTGTGCCGTGCCGTCGATGATGTGGGCGGCGCGGCGTCCTTGGCGACAGTCTCTGATGCCTTTTGTCGGCGTCCTCTACGCGACGTGGTTCGCCGTGCCCGTCTTCGTATACCGCGAGTTTTCCGGCTCGTGGTGGCCGTGGCCGCTGCTCGACAGCCACGCCATCGATTACGCGCTCATGCTGGCGCTCGGCGGGTGGAGCGCCCTCCTGATCGGCTACTTCGCGCTTGCGCGTTTTGCGACGGCGGCGTGGCCAACCGTCCAAATCCTGCCGAGCGACGATCCAAGGCTCGCCAAGGCCGTGGCCCTGGCCGTCGGCCTCGCCGCGGCGCCGTTTCTCTATCTCGACAACGCGGCGGTCGTGGCCCGCCACGTCGGCGAGGCGCTGCTGCCGGACGCGCTCGCGTTTCCGGTGACGCTGGCCGGCCAATTCGTCGTGTTCGCCATGCTGATGCTCTTCCACCTGCATCTGCGCGGCCAGCTCGGCGCCGCCGGGCGGCTGTTGCTGGCGGCGCTCGCCGTCTACTACACGGTTCTGGGGCTGAGCACGGGGATGGTGAACCACGGCATCAAGGCCGTTTTCGCCCTGTTCATGGCCTATGCGGTGGTCGCGCCGACGCCCACTTGGCGCGGCATTGCCTTCGGCCTGGCGACCGCCGTCGCCGTGCTCTTCGTGCTGCTCCCGGCGCGCATGGACTACCGGCAGCTCATATGGACGCACGGCGTCGGCCCGGTCAAGACCTGGCGCTACGGCAACCATCAATTCGACATGAAGGACGGAGAGGAACAGACGCTGGCGACGCCCGACTACGACTCCACGCTGCGCAACCGGATGCTCACTTTCGCCCACAACGATCCAGACGTCTGCCGGCCAAGCGCGCAGCCGCCGCTGAGCGCGACGGTCTTCGTGGATCCTGTGCGCCCTGACGACCTGCCGGCGCGTTACCGGCGACGTGGCTACCAGCAGTTGGGCTTCTCCTTCGCCGACGGCTCGGTGCGCGGCGGGCGCTGCGTCGCTGGCGTTCGTCTGCCGGACTACCCGACGACCACCGTTCGCACTGCCCTGTACCGAATGCAGAGGGTCGTGCAGAGCGACGTCGTCCGCTCCAGGCCCGCCGACGCGCCCGGGGGCACGGGCAGGAACCCGGGGGCGCCGAACGCCCGCGACTCCTTGGCGAACAAAGCGGTCGTGTACGCAAGGACCGTAGCGGCCCTCGACGGTGAACACGTCTCGCGCATCATGGACTTGACGCCGCAGCGCCTCGACTACCTGCTGCCGCTCGCTTGGCTCACCGAGCACACGCCCGATCCCCTTCCCTTCCTACGAGGCGAGACCTACGCGCCGCTCCTCTACAAGTTCGTTCCGCGAATCGTCTTTCGGGACAAGCCGCCGGACGTCGGCGACCTCGGGAAGCGCTACGGCTTCGTGCCGCCGAACGTGATGAACAACGCCAAAGTGCATCAGCTCGGCGAGTTCTACGTGAACTTCGGCGTGCCTGGCGTACTCGCCGGCATGTTCCTGCTCGGCCTCCTCTATCGGATCCTCCACGAACTCTTCCACAAGCCAAGTGCTTGCGTTGCCACAATGGCCGCCGGCACGCACATGCTGACGGTGCTGGCCTTGGAGATGGAATCCATCCTCTCCGTTTCCCTGGGCTTCCTGACGTGGTACGCGATAGCGGTGGCCGCTCTCGCATTGGCAGTTCGCGCCGCGACACGGCTGCGGCGCCCGAGGCCCCGCTGATCCGCGCGCGGTTCCTACTCGGTCGGTTCGCAGTCAGCCGTGTATTGCGAAGCCCGCGGAAGTCCTCGCAATCGCTCCGAGACAACGCCGTGACCCGACGATGTTCTCGGCAAGCCGAGATAAAGTTCGGCTGGGGTTAATGGGAAAGCAATGAATCCATGTAAGCTGGCCGTTCTTTCGCTACGGAAGACGCCCATGCCCTTGTCCGCGACCGCCCGAACCGTCGAAGTCGACGCGGATGCCCTTGCCGCAATCGACGCCTGCTACGAGCGGGGCTGGACCGACGGCCTGCCGGTGGTGCCGCCGGAGGCGTCGCGGGTGGCGTCGATGCTGGCCATGGAGGGGCGTCCGCCGGAGACGGTGGTCGCGGCGCATCCGACTACGGGCCTCGAATGCAGTCTCCTTGCCGCGGCGACGAACGCCGTCATGGCCGGCTGCCTGCCCGAATACTTCCCGGTGCTCGTGGCCGCCCTTGAAGCGGCCAACGAGCCGGACTTCAACTTCCATGCGTCCACCGCCAGCACCGGCGGTTCCGCGCCGCTGTTGATCGTCTCCGGGCCCGTCGTGCAGGACATCGGCATGAACGCCGCCGGCAACGTCTTCGGCCCCGGCAACCGCGCCAACGCCACCATCGGGCGGGCGATGCGGCTGATCGTGCTGAACGTCTTCGAGATGACGCCCGGCATCGCCGACCAGTCCACCCAAGGGCATCCGGGCAAGTACTGCTCGTGCATCGCCGAGCGCGCCGAGCGCAATCCGTGGCAGCCGCTGCACGTGGAGCTCGGCTACGGCGAGGACATCTCCAGCGTCACCGTCTTCGCCGGCGCCGGCTTCTGCAATGTGGAGAACCACGGCGGCAATGCGCCCGAGGCGATTCTCGACTGCATGGCGGATTCGATGGCCAACTTGGGCTGCATCACCATCGGCCAGTCGGTGGTGGCGCTCTCGCCGGAGCACGCCGACATCGTCGCTGGCGGCGGCTGGACCAAGGACGACGTGAAGCGCTACTTGTTCGAGCAGGCCAAGCGCAGCGTCGAGGCGATGCGCCGCGTGCGCAAGTACGTTCCCCGGGAACACGAACGGCAGGGCACGGCGGACGTCCACCGCGGCTTCGGCGCGGAGGACATTCTGGTGACCGTGGCGGGCGGCGACGCCGGCGGCCATTCGGCGTTCATTCCCTCCTGGAGTCGAACCCGCGCCTCGCTGATGCAGTCGAAGCCGATCGGCGTGTGCATCGACTGCTGACGCGCCCCCGCTGCGCGGAAGCGTCATGCTCTGGGCAGCGTCACTCCTCGTTGCCGCTGGTACTTCCCGCCACGGTCCAAATACGACACTTCGCAGGCTTCGTCGCTCTGGAAGAAGAGCAGCTGCGCCACGCCCTCGTTGGCGTAGATCCGCGCCGGCAGATTGGTGGTGTTGGAGAACTCGAGGGTGACGTGCCCTTCCCACTCCGGTTCCAGCGGGGTGACGTTGACGATGATGCCGCAGCGGGCGTAGGTGGACTTGCCGACGCACAGCGTCAGCACGTCGCGGGGGATGCGGAAGTACTCCACGGTTCTCGCCAGGGCGAAGGCGTTGGGGGGCACGATGCAGCTGTCGCCGCGCACGTCCACGAAGCTGCGGTGGTCGAAGCGCTTGGGATCCACCGTCGCCGAGTTGATGTTGGTGAACACCTTGAACTCGGGGGCGCAGCGCACGTCGTAGCCGTAGCTGGAAGTGCCGTAGGAGATCACCCGCTCGCCGTCCACGGTGCGCACCTGCGCCGTCTCGAAGGGCTCGATCATGCCCCCGGCCGCCATCTCCCGAATCCAGCGGTCGGGCTTGATGCTCACTGGTCGTCCATGGTGATGACCGGCGGGCGGGCTGCGCCTTGGGCGTTCCGCCACACCGCGCCGGCCACGCGCCGCGCGCAGTCGATGAAGAGGGCGGCGGTCTTGCCGGCCGGATCGCTGGCGACGGTGGGCGCGCCGCCGTCGGTGGATTCGCGGATGCGTGGATCGAGCGGGAACGAACCAAGCAGCTCCACGCCGTATTCCTCGGCCACCCGAGCGCCGCCGCCTTCGCCGAACAGGTGGTGCGCCTTGCCGCAGCCGTCGCATTCGAACCAGCTCATGTTCTCGACGATGCCGAGGATGGGAATGTCCACCTTGCGGAACATTTCGATGCCCTTGCGGGCGTCCAGCAGGGCGATGTCCTGGGGCGTCGTGACGATCACCGCGCCGCTCACCCGCGCCTGCTGGGAGAGGGTGAGCTGGATGTCGCCGGTGCCGGGCGGCATGTCCACCACCAGATAGTCGAGGCCGCTCCACAGCGTCTGCCCCACAAGCTGCTGCAGGGCGCCGGACGCCATCGGCCCGCGCCACACCATCGGCGTCTTGTCGGTCACCATCATGCTCATGGAGATCGCCTCGATGCCGTGGGCGCGAATCGGCACGAAGGCGCGCTGGTCGCGCACTTCCGGGCGCCGCCCTTCGGCCACGCCAAGCATCATGCCTTGGCTGGGGCCGTAGATGTCCGCGTCCAGAATGCCGGCCTTGGCGCCGGCGCGGTCAAGGGCGAGGGCGAGATTGACGGCGGTGGTGGACTTGCCTACGCCGCCCTTGCCGGATGCGACGGCGATGATGTGCGAAGCGCCTTGAACGCCTTCCCCCGGCGGCGGCGCGAAACCGAGGTCGAGGGCCACGGCGTCGCCCAAGCGTTCCGAGAGCGCCTCCGCGTAGGGTTCCTGGAGACCGGCAACCGGGTAGCCGAGCGCGGCATCCACGTGCCAGCGGCCGTCGAGCCGGGCGGCGCGGCGGATCGCCCCCAGTTCGCCCCAGGTCGCGCCGAGCACCGGGTCGGGAAAGCTCTCGAGCGGATTGGGCATGGGTTCGCGGCCCTTGAGGTTTCGCGCCGTCGCCGGACGAACGCGCGTCGGCCAAGCGTTCGCCGCTAGACTCCCCGCTCCTCGCGGTAGCTGCGCCAGCGCGCGAAGGCGCTTGCCATTTCGTCCTTGCGGGCGTCCGTCATGGCTTCCAGCTCGGGATGCGTGAAGATGTAGAACTCGTTCTCGCGGATCGCGTGCAGCACCATGTCGCCGACCACGGCCGGATCGAGGGCGGTGTGGCGCATCTGCTCCAGCTGCGCCGACAGGTCGCCGGCATCGGGATCGACCAAAGGCGTCAGCGAGGCGCCCGGCAGGTCTTCCGGCCGGTTGCGGCCGGAGTCGAAGATGTTGGTGTTCACCAGGCCCGGGCAGAGCACCGAAACGCCGATGTCGTGCGGCAGCAGATCGGCCCGCATCGTCTCCGAGATGCCCACCACGGCAAACTTCGTGCCCGTGTAGACGGAAAGGCCGGGGATGGAAATGTGCCCCGCCATCGACGCGGTGTTGACGAAGTGGCCGCCTTCGCCATGCGCCTTCATGCGCTCGGTGAAGGTCTGGATGCCGTTGACCACGCCGTCGAGGTTCACCTTGTTCACCCAGTCCCAGTCGTTGTAGGCCATCTGATCGATCGGCCCGCCAACGGCCACGCCGGCGTTGTTGCACACCACATGCACCTTGCCGAAGCGTTCCTCGGTGGCGTCCGCCGCCTCCTTCATTGCGTCGCGGTCCGTCACGTCCAGCGGCAGCACGAGGAACTCGGCGTTGCTGGACTCGAACTCGGCCTGGGCGGCATCACGCGCCGCCTGCTCGATGTCCGCGATCACGACCTTCATGCCGGCCTTGGCGAACGAACGCGCCATGGCCAGCCCCATGCCGCTTGCCCCGCCGGTGATGAACGCCGTCTTGCCCGCCACATCGCGCATTCTTCTCGCCCCCAATCCGTGTGCGCGGGATACTATCACCGCACCGCATCCATCGTGCCGCAGCCATCGTCGATTCCGGCACGAGGACGCCGCCGCCCTTGGTCGTGGAAACCGAACCGCCGCATGAACCTCGACACCGCCAACACCACGTTCCGCCAGCTCATGGGCAATGGCCTGAGCTACCGCGTGCCGGCGTTCCAGCGCGACTACTCCTGGGGGAGCGACGAATGGGACGACCTCTGGCAGGACCTCGTCGCCTTGTTCGACGAGGACGCCGAAGACGCCCACTACATGGGCTACCTGGTGCTGCAATCCGAGAACCAGCGCGACTTCGAGATCATCGACGGCCAGCAGCGCATCACCACGCTGAGCCTGCTGGTGCTGGCGGCCATCGCCCACCTGCGGGATCTGGCCGCTTCCGACGCTGGCGAAGACCCGGACAACCGCCGCGCCGCGCAATTGCGCAACAGCTACATCGGCTATTTGGATCCGGTCACGCTTGTTTCCCGCGCCAAGCTGACGTTGAACCGCCACAACGACGGCTTCTACCAGAGCTACCTCGTGCCGCTCGAGCCCTTGCCGAGGCGCGGCATCAACGCTTCCGAAAAGCTCCTGCGCGACGCATTCAAGTGGTTTCGGGAGCGCGTCGCCTCCCATGCCGGCAACTCCGGCGAGGCGGTGGCGCGCTTCGTCGACAGCATGGTGGACAGGCTTGTCTTCACCACGATCACCGTCGCGGACGGCGTCAACGCCTTCAAGGTGTTCGAGACGCTGAACGCGCGCGACGTGCGCCTCTCCGCCACAGACCTCTTGAAGAACCTGCTGTTCTCCGTCGTGGCCCGAGGCGGCGCCCACGAGTCCGAAGTGGCGGCGCTGGAAGAGCGCTGGGAGACCATCGTCGGCCTGCTCGGCGGCGAGAGCTTTCCCGAGTTCCTGCGCGTGTACTGGAACAGCCGCCATGCGCTGGTGCGCAAGGCGAGCCTGTTCAAGACCATCAGCGCCACGGTGCGCGGCCGGGCCGAAGCGTTCGAACTGCTGCGGGCGCTGGACCAAGATGCGCGCGTCTTCGTCGCCTTGCAGAATCCAAACGACGGCGCTTGGCGCGCGCCCGAACGCGACGCGCTGGCGCAGCTGCGGCTGTTCGGCGTGCGCCAGCCCCAGGCGGTGCTGCTGGCCGCGCACAACCGCTTCGCCGAGGACGACCGCGACGCGTTCGAGCGCTTCTTGAACGCGATTGTCGTCGTCTCCTTGCGCTACAACGTGATCGGCCGCCGCCAGGCGAACGAGCAGGAAGCCGTCTACAACAGGATCGCGCAGACGCTCGCGACGGGAAGCATCGGCTGGCGCGAAGCCGTTGCGGCATTGCGGCCGATCTACTTGGAGGACCGCGCCTTTCGAGCGGCCTTCGCCGACGCGCAGCTGCGCACGCACAGGCATCGCCGGCTGGTTCGCTTCATCCTGCTGAGGTTGGAAAGGCGAGTCTCGGGCCGCGAATTCGACGTCGAAAGCGATTCCTACAACATCGAACACATCCTCCCCGAACGCCCGGACAGCGCAGGCTGGGCGCACTTCGACGACCGCCAGCGCGAGGACTGCACCTATCGCCTGGGCAACATGACGCTGCTGGAGACCGCCGCCAACCGCGACATCGGCAATGCCGAGTACGACGCGAAGCGCCATGCCTACCTGGCCAGCGAGTTCGGCCTTGCGCGGCGTATCGCCGAGGAGTTCGAGACGTGGTCGCCTGAGAAGGTGTACGCGCAGCAGGACTGGATGGCCCGGCAGGCCAGCGCCATTTGGCGCGTCGACTTCCCACGCGTCGCATCGACGTAGCCCCGCTCGCCGGCGCACCGCGAAGCCGGTGCAACGATGCAACTATTGCTCTGGAAAGTTGTCGGATGGCTTTGTATTTTACGCGCGCTTCCCGGATGGGCGGGGCGGCGAACGCTTGGCTGTTCGCTATTGGACGGAACCGAAGAGGAGGGAGATTCGCGGGCTATGAGTTCGGTGATCGAGGCGCGGAGTCTGACTCGGCGCTACGGCGAGACGCTGGCGGTACGCAACGTTGGCTTCTCAATCGGCGGCGGCGAGATCGTTGGCCTGCTGGGGCACAACGGCGCCGGCAAGACGACGATCATGAAGATGCTGACGGGCTACTTGGAGCCAAGCAGCGGCAACGCCCTGGTGGACGGCGTGGATGTCGCGGAAGCGCCCGGCGAGGTGCAGCAGCGCTTGGGCTACCTGCCGGAGAACTGCCCCGTCTATCCCGAGATGGCGGTGGTGGACTACCTCGACTACGTCGCCGCCCTGCGCGGCGTGCGCGAGCGCGGCGCGGCCTTGCGCGACGTGCTGGCCGCGACGGATCTGACCGACCGCGCGTTCGACGCCATCGGCACCCTGTCGCGCGGCTACCAGCAGCGGGTGGGCGTCGCCCAGGCCATCGTCCACAAGCCGCAACTGCTGATTCTCGACGAACCCACCAACGGCCTCGACCCTTCCCAGACGCAGCACATGCGCGACTTGATTCGGCGTCTGGCCGAAGACGCCACGGTGATCCTCTCGACCCACATCATGCAGGAGGTGGCCGCGGTCTGCGACCGGGTGATGATTCTGCGCGGCGGCGAGTTGGCCGTGGACGAGCGGCTGTCGGCGCTGCAGGAGAGCGCGCGCGTGGTGCTGGCGACGGACGCCGCGCAGAGCGATCTGGCCGCCGCCTTGGGCGCCGGCGTTGCGGCGCGGCCAATCGACGGCGGCAACGGGGGCAGCTTCGCCATCGAGTTCGATGTCGCCGCCGACGGCGAGCGCGTGGCCGATCTGGCGCGGCAACTCGTCGCCGCCGGCATTGCCATCCACGGCCTGACCGCGGAGCAGCGCGATCTGGAGACCGTCTTCCGCGAAGTCAACGAGGCGAGCGACGGCGACGAAGCGGCGGTGGCGGCCGTGAAGGAGGGCGACGATGCGCATTGACGTGGCCTCGCGCATCGCCCGCAAGGAGCTTGCGCTGTTCTTCTCGTCGCCGATTGCCTATCTGTTCCTGGCGGCGTTTCTCGGCGTCACGCTGTTCGTCTTCTTCTGGGGCGAGGCGTTCTTCGCCCGCAACATCTCCGACGTGCGGCCCATGTTCGAGTGGCTGCCGGTCTTGCTCATCTTCCTCGCCAGCGCGCTCACCATGCGCATGTGGAGCGACGAGCAGCGCTCCGGCACGCTGGAACTGGTGGTGACGGTGCCGGCGAGCAGCGCGGAGTTCGTGCTCGGCAAGTTCGCGGCCTGCTGGGCGTTGGTCTGCGTGGCGCTGCTGCTGACGCTGCCTCTGCCGTTGACGGTGGCGCTGCTGGGCGATCTCGACTGGGGGCCGGTGTTCGCCGGCTACTTGGCGGCGGCGTTGCTCGGCGCGGCGTATCTGGGCATCGGCCTGTTCGCCAGCGCGAAGACGGACAACCAGATCGTTGCGTTGATCCTCGCCGTGTTCGGCTGCGGCGCGTTCTATCTGGTCGGCAGCCCGCCGCTCGTCGAGTTGTTCAGCAATCAGGCCGCCGGCGTCCTGCGCGCGCTCGGCGCCGGGTCGCGCTTCGAGTCCATCACGCGCGGCGTGCTCGACCTGCGCGACCTGTACTTCTACGTCTCGGTGCTGGCGGTCTTCCTCGCCCTCAACGTCCACGCCGTGGACGCCCAAGGCTGGGCCGCCGACGGCGATGCGAAGCGGCATGTGGACCGGCGCATCGTCCTTGGGCTGGCGGCGGCGAACTTTCTGGTCGCCAATCTGTGGCTCGCTGGCGTCGGCTTCCTGCGCTGGGACACCACCGAAGGCGACCAGTACTCCATTTCCGACGCCACCAAGGGCTATCTGCGGCAGCTGCGCGAGCCCCTGCTGCTGCGCGGCTACTTCAGCGCCAAGACGCACCCGCTCTTGGCGCCGCTCACGCCCCAGCTGGAGAACCTGCTGCGCGAATACGAAGTGGCCGGCGGCGCCGGGGTGCGCCTGGAACTGGTCGATCCGGCGGAAGACCCGCAGAAGGAGGACGAAGCGAACACCAAATACGGCATCCGGCCCGTTCCCTTCCAAGTCGCGGACCGCTACCAGGCGAGCCTGGTGAACTCCTACTTCGACGTGCTGGTGCAGTACGGCGACGAATACGAGGTGCTTGGATTCCGCGATTTAATCGAGGTGAAGGTGCGCGGCGAGGCCGATCTGGACGTCCGCCTCAAGAACCCGGAGTACGACATCACCCGCGCCATCAAGAAGGTCCTGTACGGATTCCAAGGCGGCGGCAGCGTGTTCGAGAGCGTTGCCGTGCCGGTCAAGTTCACCGGCTACGTCTCGGCGGACGCCGTGCTGCCGGAGGCGCTGCGCGTGCTGCGCCCGGAACTGGAAGCCGTGCTGGAGGAACTCGTCGCGGAATCGAACGGCAAGCTCGCCTTCGAGATCGTCGACCCGAGCGCCGGCACGGGCGAAGTGGCGCAGCAGATCGCCGCCGACTACGGCTTCCGGCCCATGGCGGCGAGCCTGTTCGACGTGAGCACCTTCTACTTCTATCTCACGCTCTCGGACGGCGAGACCGTGGTGCAGATGCCGCTGCCCGAGGCGATGGACAGGGACGGCCTGCGCCGGGGCATCGAGGAGGGCCTCAAGCGCTTCGCCACCGGCCTGCTGAAGACGGTCGCCCTAGAGGCGCCCCAAGGCATCCCGCCCTACATGCAGCAGCAGATGCAGATGCAGCAGCCGCCCGGCAACGAGTTCCAGACTTTGCGCGAAGTGCTCGGCGCGGATTTCGACGTCGAGACGGCAAGCCTCGAGGACGGTGCCGCGCCGCCGTCCGCGGACGTGCTCATGGTGCTCGATCCGGCGGATTTCGACGCCAAGCAGGTCTTCGCCATCGACCAGTTCCTGATGCGCGGCGGCACCGTGGTGGTGGCGGCCGGGGCCTACCGGGCCACGCTGGCGGCGCAATCGCTGTACGCCTCGCCGGTGCAGTCCGGGCTCGACGACTGGCTCGCGCACCACGGCGTGGCCGTCGACGAATCCTTCGTCATGGATTCCCAGAACGCGGCGTTTCCGGTGCCTGTGGTGCGCGAAGTCGCGGGTTTCCGGTTTCAGGACGTGCAGATGCGCGACTACCCCTACTTCATCGACGTGCGCGGCGGCGGCTTGAACGAAGACGTGCCGTTCGTTTCCGAACTGCCGCAGCTTACGGTGGCCTGGGCCTCGCCCATCGACGTCGACGAAGAAGCGAATGTCGAACGCGCCGTGACCACGCTGCTTACCAGTTCCCCGGCCAGTTGGCGCTCCGCCTCGACCGACATCATGCCCAATCTGGGCCCGGCCGGCGATGTCGCCTACGTCCCCGAGGGCGAGCAGAAGGCGAACGCCCTGGCGGTGATGGTGGAGGGCCGCTTCCAATCCTTCTTCGAGGATTCGCCGCTCAAGGAAGAACCGGCGGAGGACGCCGTCGAGGACGCGACCGTGGAGGAAGACGCTGATGCAGCGAACGAAGAGGACGAAGACACCCTCGGCACCGTCACGACGGTGATCGACAAGTCGCCGGAATCGGCGCGGCTGATCGTCCTCGGTTCGGCTTCTTTTCTCGCCGACCAGACGGTGCGCATGATCGGTTCCGCCGACGGCACGGTCTACACGGGCTCGCTGCAGCTCATGGCCAACATCGTCGACTGGTCGGTGGAGGACCAGTCGCTGCTCGGCATCCGCAGCCGTGGCCAGTTCAACCGCACGCTGCCGCCGCTGGCCGAGAACCAGCAGCGCGTATGGGAGTACGCCAACTACGCCGCGGCTCTCGTGGGCTTGGCCGTGGTCTACGGCGTCAGCCGGCGCCGGCGCCAGGCGCGGCGACAGGCATTCGAGGCGCAACTCGGGGGCACGGCATGAACCCGGGGCTGTGCAGGCGGAGCAGGCGGAGAGAGCGATGAACAAGACGACGTTGGGATTTGCGCTTGCGATCCAGCTGGCGGTCGTCGGCGTACTGCTGGCGGTGCGGAGCGGCGATGTCGAAGCGCCGGAGCCGTTTCTCGACTTCGACGCCGCGGCGGTGGACGCGCTGTCCGTCGCCGATGCCGACGGCGAAGTGGCGCTGGCGAAGTCCGGCGACGCATGGCAATTGCCGGGCGGCATCCCGGCGGACGCCGGCAAGGTGGACGAAGTGCTTGCCAAGCTCGCCGACGGCGACGCCGGCTGGCCCGTGGCCAGCAGCGCATCCACCGCCGAGCGCTTCGAGGTCACCGAAGACAACCACCAGCGCCGGCTGATCTTGAAGGCCGGCGACGAGACCATCGCCGACGTCTATCTCGGCACCTCGCCGGGCTACCGCAAGACCCATGCGCGCCGGCACGACGACGACGACGTGTACGCGATCACCTTCTCCAACTACGAGGCTGGCGCGGAGGCCGGCGACTGGTTGGACAAGACGCTGCTGCGCCCCCAAGGATCGGTCGCATCGATTCGCCGCGCGGACGGATTCTCGCTTGCCAAGGGCGACGACGGCGCGTGGCAAGCCGACGGCGGCGCGGTTTTGGATCAAGGCAAGGCCACCACCTTCGCCGGCCGATTCACCGGCCTCACGGTGCTCGGCGTCGCCGATGCCGAAGCGCTTGGCGAGGCGAGTGCCACGTTCACGCTCGAAGACGACGATGGCGCGTTCGCGTTCATGCTCTACCAAATGGCGGAAGACGACTACGCCGCGGCGACGGACCGCGTGCCGGGCGTCTACGAGATCTCCTCCTACATGGCCGAGCAGATGGATGTCGGCATCGAAGACTTGATGCCGGATCCGCCAGAGGAAGATGCGGCGGACGATGCGGAAGGGGAAGAACTGGCGTCTGGCGCCGACGTCGAAGAGACGACCGAGGAAGCCGATGATTCGCCACCGGTCGTCGCCGACGCCACTGTTGCCAACGCGGCTCTGCCCGCTGCCGAGGCGCAGGAGGGAGACGGCGAGGCGACGAGCCCATGACCATCGACCTCTACACCTGGCCGACGCCGAACGGCCGCAAAGTCTCCATCGCGCTGGAGGAACTCGGCCTGGACTACGCCGCGCATCCGGTGAATATCGGCAAGGACGAACAGTTCGCGCCGGATTTCCTCGCCATCAGCCCGAACAACAAGATTCCGGCGATCGTCGACCGCGACGACGGACGGTCGCTCATGGAATCCGGCGCCATCCTGCTCTACCTCGCCGAGAAGACCGGCGAACTCGGCGGCAGCGACCGCTGGACGACGTTGGAATGGCTGATGCTGCAAATGGGCGGCGTCGGGCCGATGCTCGGCCAGGCGAACCACTTCCTGCGCTTCAACCCCGGCAAGTCCGCTTACGCGGAGCAGCGCTACGCCACCGAAGCGGCGCGCTTGTACGGCGTTCTTGATCGCCGCCTCGCGCAGCGCGCCTTCCTCGCCGACGACTACTCCATCGCGGACATCGCCGTCTGGCCGTGGATCGCCCGCTGGCCCTGGCACCGCATCGACTGGAACGACTACGCGAATCTCAAGCGCTGGTTCGCGGCCATCGCCGAACGCGACGCCGTGCAGAAGGGCTGGAACGTGCCCTTCGACGCTGGCGAGATTCCAATGCCCTAAGCCGCGCCGGGAGCGTGGCCAACGCGCTCAGCCGGAAAGCGCCGCCGCCCGGCGCTAGGCCAGCAGCAGGCCCTCGGCGGCGGCGTAGCGCATCGCCTGGGCGATGTTCACGACCCGCGGCCCGTCGCGGCGCACCGCAACGTGGGCTGGGTTGCCGTCCAGCCGGTGCCGGCGGTCGCCGTCCAGCGCCAGCACCCCGCGGCCTTGGAAGATCGCTGGCACGTCGAAGGGCAGGCGTTGCACGTCGGCGACGGAGACGCGCCTGAAGTGGCCGGGCGAGAGGGGCACGTTCAAGTCGCGTCCGCCGGCGCCCATTCGCACCAGCAGGCCGCAGTCGTCGGCGTCTTCCACCACCTCGAGAAAGCCGCCGATGGGCGACGTGCCGATGGCGTCTGGTTCGGCGCGGGCGAGCAGCAGTTGGCGCAGCTTGGCGGCGGCGAAGGGGCGCATGTTGCCGATGAAGTCGTCTGCGAGGAAGGCCGCGTCCACCACCGCGAGATCGCGTTGGCCGTTCGCCAGCGCCACGTGCAGGAGCTTGCAGCGGGGCATCAGTTCCAGCGGCAGCAGGTCTTTCGCCGCAAGCGCGGCGACCATGCCGGCGACAGTGGGCTCGGCAAGGACGGGAAAGACGTTGTTGGTGCCGGTGGAGAGCGCCACGAGCGTGATGTCGCACCGCTGTCGGGCGATGTCGCGGTGCGTGCCGTCGCCGCCCAGGGAAACGACGACGCCGACGCCGCGCTCGGCGAAGCCGGCAATCGCCGCCTCGGTGTCCGCGGCGCCGTGGGAGACCGGCGCCGCGAGCACATGGACGCGCGCCTTGAGCGGCATCCACTGCAACGCGACCGTGGCCACCCGGAAGGGATCCTCCACCACGTGGATGGCGTCCACGCCCAAGGCGTCCGCGCCGGCGGCGATGCGCGCCACGGCATCGCGCTTGGCCTCGAAGGTCACCGTGGAGGCGCGCGCCGCGACGCGCCGCACGTCGCGCCCGGCCATCGGATTGACGAGGATGCCGATGCCGCTCACGGCGCGCCTCGCCGCGCGCAACGACGGCGCCTACCGCTCAAGCAGTTCGCGCCGCAGGAAGAGCGCGGTGGCGGCGCTCATGTAGTCGCGGTTCGCCTTCTTGCGGAAGCCGTGGCCTTCGTTCTTCGCCAGCACGTACCACACCGGCACCTCCTGCCCGCGCAGCGCCGCGACGATCTGCTCGGATTCGCTGGCCGGCACCCGGGGGTCGTTCAGGCCTTGGGAGATCAATAGCGGCGTAGCGATCTTCTCGACGTGGTTGAGGGGCGAGATGGATTCCAGGAACGCCCGCATGGCCGGGTCGCGCTCGTCGCCGTATTCCACGCGCCGCAGATCCTGCCGATAGGGCTGCGTGTTCTCCAGAAACGTCACGAAGTTGCTGATGCCCACGCGCTCCACGCCGGCGCGCAGCCGCTTGCCGTAGTGGACCAGCGACGCCAGCACCATGTAGCCGCCGTAGGAACCGCCGGTCACCGCCACGCGGCTGGCGTCGAGGTACGGCTGCTTGGCGATCCAGTCGAGCAGCGCCCCGATGTCGCGCACCGAGTCTTCGCGCAGCCGCCCGTTGTCGAGCTTCAAGTAGGCCTTGCCGTAGCCCCGGGAACCGCGCACGTTCGGATAGACGACGGCCATGCCCAGCTCGTTGACGTAGTGCTGCGTGGACGGGGAGAAGAACGGCCGCGCCTGGCTCTCCGGGCCGCCGTGGATGTTCACCAGCACGGGATGCGGCCCGGATGTTCTTGGTTCGTAGACGAACGCGGGAATGCGCCGGCCGTCGAACGACGGATAGCGGACAAGCCGCGGCGCCACGAGATCTTCGCCGCGCAGGCCGCCGAGCTCGCTGCGCGTCCAGCGGCTCAAGGTTCGGCTGCCGAAGTCGATGCTGTACACGTCCGACGGCGCCGTCGCGGCGCTCAGGGTAAAGCCGAGACGGGCGCCGTCGGCGTCGAAGCGCAGGCCGGAGACGATGCCCTGGGGCAGCGCCGGCAGCGCGACGAAGGCGAGGTCCGGCAGGTTCAGCACGAACAACCGGCTGATGCCGTCTTCGTTCACCACGTAGGCAAGCCGCTCGTGGTTGCGCGACACGGCGAAGGTCTCGACGTCCCAGGGCGTCTGCGCCGTCACCACGTCGATGGCGTCGGCGCCGCGTCGCCAGCGATGCAGACGCCGGAACTCGGCGCCCATGTCCGACGTGAAGTAGACGTTGCCGTCCTGGCCGTAGCGCGCCGCGCCGAAGGCCGCCGTGGTGCCCTCGAAGAGCCGTTGCCGAACACCCGTGGCGACGTCGATCTCGTAGAGGCGCGATTCGTTCACGGAGATGTAGTGCGACGCCAGCACGCGGCTGTCGTCGTCGGCCCAGTCCTCGATGCCCCAGCCCACGCCAGCGCCCCGCTGGAGCGTCATCCGCCCGCCGCGCAGGTCCTGGGCGTGCAAGTCCCAGTCGACGCCGTTGCCGGCGGTGGTGGAATAGCCGAGCCAGGCGCCGCTTGGCGACCAGGACACGCCCATGTAGCGCGACTTGCCGTCGCTCAAGCGCGTGGTCGTGCCGCCTGCTTCGTCGCGCCAGAACAGCTGGTAGAACTCCGAGCCGCCTTCGTCCTTGAGGAACGCGAAGCCATCGCGCCGCGGATCGGGGTGGACGGTCGCGCCGCCCACCGGTTCGTCGAAGAACGTGATCTGGCGGCGCATTCCGAGGGGTCCCGCCACGCGGTGCAGCTGCGTGGTGTCGCCGAAGCGCGTGGCGATCAACATGCCGTCGCCCATCCAGCCGAGCAGTTGCGCCGAGCGCGTGTTCTGGTAGCGCTGCAGCGCCGCATGGACATGCGGCGGAATCGTCGGCACGCCCTCCACCACCAAGGCCGCGCTCGGCGCTGCCGGCGGCGTCGGCGGCACCGGGTCGGCGGGCCGAACCGGGGCGCAGGCCGCGGCGACGACGGCCAGAATGCTCAAGGCGACTCTCATGCGTGTTCCCTCTCGTAGATGACGATGTCGTAGGCATGGGCGTGGCGGTCATCGACTGGATGATGGCAGCGCTGCACGACCCGCCAGCCGGCGAAGTCGAAGGGCGGAAAGAAGGCGTCGCCGTCGAGTTCCGCATGGATGAACGTGGCGTAGAGGCGGTCGGCGCGGGGCAGCGCCAGCCGGTAGGGTTCCGCGCCGCCAGTGACGAACACTTCGTCGGAAGGATCGTCCGCCGCCAGCGCCAAGGCGTCGTCGAGATTCCGCGCCGCCGCCACGCCTTGGGCGCGAAAGCCGTGGCGCGAGAGCACGATGTTCAGCTGTCCCGGGCGCGGCCGGTTGACGGACTCGAACGTGCGCCGCCCCATGATGATCGGCTTGCCTGCCGTGGTTCGCAGGTAGTAGGCGAGCTCGTCGGGCAGGTCCCAGGCCAGATGGCCGTTGGCGCCGATGACGCGGTTCGACGCCATGGCACAGATGAGCGACAAGCGCTGCTTCATGGAGCGCTCGGCGGCGCTGGGGAAACGCGCCTGAACAGCAGGTAGAGCCCGAACGCCGCCATCGGCAGCGACAGCGCCTGCCCCATCGTCATCCAGTCGAAGGCGACGAACCCCTTGCCCGGATCGGGCTGGCGGAAGAACTCGGTGGCGAAGCGCAGTGCGCCGTAGCCGAGCAGAAACATGCCGGAGACGCGCCCGAGGGCGCGCGGCTTGGCGGCGAACAGCCAAACCAGCGCGAACAGCACAACGCCTTCCGCCGCCGCCTGGTAGAGGCTCGACACGTGGCGCGCCACGGACTCGAACTCGCCGAAGCAGGCCAGGTTGAAGTCGCGCACGCTGTGGCAGGGGAAATGCACCCCAAGAGGCGATTCCGTCACCCGCCCCGGCAGTTCGGCATTGATGAAGTTGCCGATCCTGCCCAAGCCAAGGCCCACCGGCGCCAAGGGCGCGGCCAAGTCCGCGACTTCCAGGAAAGAACGCTTGGCGCGGCGCGCGAACAGCCAGGCCGCGCCGACCACCCCCAGCAAGCCGCCATGGAACGACATGCCGCCTTCCCAAACCCGCACCAGCCACAACGGATCGTTCAGAAACTGCTCCAAGCCGTAGAAGAACACGTAGCCGACACGCCCCCCGACCACCACCCCGACCACGCCGTAGAAGAGCAGGTCGGCAATCTGCTGGGGAGTCCAGGCCCCTGTCGCATGAGAGCTCTCGGGGGTGCGCGAGGGGCATGCCCCTCGCATGGAAGAGCCCTCAGCCGGGGTGCGCGAGGGGGCACCCCTCGCAAGAAGAGAGCCATGCTTCGTTCGCCACTTCCCAAGCAAATAGAAGGCGACGAAGCCGAGCACGTACATCAAGCCGTACCAGCGCACGGACACCGGCCCCAAGGCCAGGGCCACGGCATCGATCTGCGGGTAGTTCATGTGTTCCAAAGAGAGACCCAATGCGTCACGACGCGCATGGTAGTCGCTTGCGGCGTCCGGGCGCGAACCGGACGTAGCAGTGCGATGCATGGCGCAGCGTTTGCTGCCCCCCCGGTTCCCGTGCCATCGTGTGCGGAACACCAAGCCAGCCGGGGAACGAATGGACCTGCACACCATCGCGCTGCCGCTCTACGAAGCGCAGCGCTGGATCAAGTTCCTCGGCGGCGTGCTGTTTGCGCTTGGCGTCGCCTACGCGCTCACCATTGTCGGCCTGGTCGTCGCTTGGCTGCTGCTCTGGCTCGGCGTGTTGCTGTGGCAAGTCGGCACCGAACTCGACCGCGCTTTCCCCGGCGTCCCGGGCGGCGCGGAGGGCGAAGAGGCGCCGCTCGCCATGGCCTTCGTGAAACTGCGGCGCTTCTTCGTGGTCGCCGGCATCGCCACGCTGGTCTACCTTGTGGTGATGGCGGTGGGCGCCGTCACCATGCTCGTCTTGGCGCTGCTCGGCATGGTGTGACGCGGCGGCATCTCGTCGTGCGCCATCGCCGCTGGGCTCTTTCATGCGAGGGGCAAGCCCCTCGCGCTCCCCCGCTGAGGGCTCCTGCTACACTGCCCCTTGGACGTCGGCAGGCTCACCGGCGGGAGGGCTGGTTCGCGCGTGTGTCTGATTCTCTTCGCCTATCGGCTGCATCCCGAGCGCCCGCTGGTGGTGGCGGCGAACCGCGACGAATACCACGCCCGCCCGGCGGTTGCCGCACACTGGTGGCCTGAAGACGCCGCTGCGCCCATGTCCAGCGGAATCTTCGGCGGGCGCGACGAGACCGCCGGCGGCACTTGGCTCGCCGCGTCGCGGGATGGACGCTTGGCGGCGGTGACGAACTGGACGCAAGACCGCAACGCGACGATGCCCGCCTCCAGAGGCGACTTGCCGCATCGCTATTTGGCCGGCGCCGTGCCAGCCGCGGATTTCGCCGCGGCCATCGACGGCACCCGCTACGCCGGCTTCAACTTCATCGGCTACGGCGCGGGAATGGTCTATGCGTCCAACCGCACCGGCGAGACGCGACTGCTCGAGCCGGGCGTGTACGGCTTGACCAACACGCGCCTCGGCGCCGGGCTGACGGCGGCTGGCGAGAGAATCGCCGAGTCTGCCGATTTGACGGCGCCTCATCCTGCCTACGAAGAGTGGCCCAAGGCCGTCCTCGGTGCGCGGGCACTGAAGGAGATCGCCGCCACGGCAACACCAGACGACCTCATCGACCTGCTGGCGCAACCGCTGCTGCCTTTGGAAACGCCCGGCGACCGGGAACAAGCGCCGGAGCGCAGCTACTCGCCCTGCTTCATCCGCGGCGCCGAATACGGCACCCGCGCCAGCACCGCCATCGTCTTCGAACGCGGGGCCGTGCAGTTCGTCGAGCAGCAGTACGGGCCGCGCGGCAAGCCCGGCAAACGCACGGCGGCGCGCTTCGCGGTCGAGCCGTCCGCGCGCCAATCCTGCAACCGCCCGCAAACCAAGGAGAAGCAATGAACCTGAACTTGAGCGGCAGAACCGCCCTCGTCACCGGCGCAAGCATGGGCCTCGGCCGCGCCATGGCCACCGCCTTTCACGGCGCCGGGGCGAACGTCGCCCTTCTGGCGCGTCGGCAGGAACCGCTCGACGAAGCGCGCGCCGCCATCGCTGCGGAGGCCGACGAGAAGAGCGGGCGCATAGGCGCGTATTCGTGCGACGTGACCGACCCGGCGCAGATCGAGCGCACGGTGGCATCCGTGGTCGCCGACCTCGGCGCCGTGGACATCCTCGTCAACAACGCCGGCCAGTCCCAGACCGGCCGCTTCGAGGACATCGACGACGCGACCTGGCAGTACGACCTCGATCTCAAGCTCTTCGCCGCCATCCGCTTCGCCCGATTGGTGCTGCCCGGCATGAAGGAGCGGCGCTGGGGGCGCATCGTCAACCTGCTCAACACCGCCGCCAAGGCGCCGCCGCCCGGTTCGGCGCCGACGTCGGTGTCGCGGGCGGCGGGCATGGCGCTCACCAAGGTGCTTGCCGGGGAAGGCGCACCGCACAACGTGCTCGTCAACGCGCTGATGATCGGCAGCATCAAGTCCGATCAGATTCGCCGCGCCTACGAGCGCTCGTCCGGCGAACAGAGCTTTGAGGACTTCGTCGCCGCCGCCGGCAAGTCGCTGCCGATGGGACGCATGGGCGAAGCCGAAGAATGCGCGAACGTGGCGCTGTTTCTCGTCTCAGAGGCGGCCTCCTACTTGAGCGGCTGCGCCATCAACATGGACGGCGGGCTGTCGCGGGTCGTGTAGCCGCTGCCGCGAGACTTGCGCGAGAATCGCGCCAAGCGTTCAGAGCAAGAGCGAGGGAAACCATGCCGAAACCGCAGACGCCCGAGTGGTACGCCGCCGTGCAGGAAGACATCGTCGATCCCGAGCGGCCCATCATCGACACCCACCACCACTTGTGGGAGAACACGTCCATGTGGGGGCGCTACGTGCTCGACGACCTGTGGGCGGACACCGAATCCGGCCACAACATCGAGAAGACGGTGTTCATCGACTGCCGTTCCGGCTACCGCACGGACGGCCCGGAGCACCTGCGGCCGGTCGGCGAGACGGAGTTCGTCGCCGGCGTTGCCGCGGCAAGCGCCGAGCGCGCCGGCGCGGCGACCATCGCCGCCATCGTCAGCCATGCGAACATGCGCCTGGGCGCGGCGGTGGAAGAGGTGCTCGCCGCCCACGAGGAAGCCGGCCAAGGCCTGTTTCGGGGCATCCGCCACGCCGGGCCGTCGGATTCGACCGGCACCCTCACCAACGCCGGCCGAGGCTGGCCCTGCCCCTACGGCGAAGCGGACTTCCGCGAGGGCGTGCGCACCCTGGGCAAGCTCGGCTACACCTACGACACGTGGCACTTCTTCCACCAGAATCGGGACTATCTCGCGTTGGCCCAGGCCGTCCCGGACACCACCATGATCCTCGACCACTTCGGCACGCCCCTGGGCGTCGGCGCATACGCCGGCAAGCAGGAGGAAATCTTCGCGCAGTGGAAGGACGACATCGCCGCCATCGCCGAGTGCCCCAACGTCTTCGCCAAGCTCGGCGGCCTGGCCATGCCGGACAACGGCTTCGGCTGGGACAAGCGCGACACGCCGCCCACGTCGGACGAGTTCGCGGCGGCGCAGCGGCGCTACTACCTGCACACGATCGAGTGCTTCGGCCCCGAGCGCTGCATGTTCGAGAGCAACTTCCCGGTGGACAAGCTCTCCGTCAGCTACCACGTCATGTGGAACGGCATGAAGAAGATCGTCGCCGACTTCGGCGAAGAGGAGAAGCACGCGATGTTCCGCGGCACCGCAGAGAAGGTCTATCGACTCTGATCGTTAAGCAAGGCTTCGGCAACCGCCGGGAGGCCATGCTTTACGAGGGGCCGTTGTCGCTGGTCCGCTCGATGTGGATGCCCGGCAGTTCGGGCAGTTTCGGCATCTCGAATTCGACGCCCCACAGACGTCCGGATGCGTCGTACTGTCCGGTGCGGATGCGGCTGATGTCGTAGGCTGGCAGCCATCCTTGCGCGACGCAAGAGCCGTCGCTCATGAAGGTTCCCGCTTCGGCGAACCCGAAGTCCAGATTGTCGTAGCCGGCGGCAGTGCGTTCCTCCGGCAGCATCAAGGGGTCAACCGGCACCGCGTGCAGGAAGAAAAGGGCTTGCATGTCCTCTTCTGCGCACGACTGTCGTCTATAGACAAGCCACTTGCCGTCGCGCAGGTAGATGTCGTAGTGGTCTTCGGCGACCAGCAGTTCAGCGTACTCAGGCCGCCTCGCGGCATCGAGAATCGACTCCCGGGACCAGGCCAGGTCCGCCGCACGCCTCAGCACGGCGGGCTTGACGGCATCCAGCATCCGCGCGGCGAGGAGTTCGTTGCCGCGTCGATTGACGTGGCAGCAAGTGTCGACATAGACCGTCTCGGCGACGTCCGCGAACGTCTGCGTCAAATCGAAGAAGCGCACGCCGGCCTCCTGCAGCGCTTTGCCGCGCTGCGCCAGCATAGGATACGTCGCCGCGTAGTTCTTCTCCGACCAACCCGGCAGATAGGCAGTGCTCATCTCTTCTGCAGTCAGCACCTTGGCACCCGCGATGTACTGGCTTGGCTGCAGGAAGTGGAAATAGTCTGCGCCAGCGGCCGCCGACAGGGTCGCCATCAGCAGAGAACTTTGGTACCAGATGTCAACGGCGAGATTCCGCACATCTTGCTCCACATCCGCCTCGTAGTCGCGGCGATACCAGCCCCATCGCGGCCCGTGGCTCTCCACATCGTAGTAGCCTATCTGCCCGAGCAGCGCCTTGTTGGTGCGCAGAATCTCGGTCTCCAGGTAATCGAAGCGGCGCTTGACGAGATTGCCAACGGTGGCGCTCAAACCGAGAACGCCTTCGCTTAGGGTCTTGAGTCGCTGTTGATCGCGCTTCAGCAACGCCACACGGCCGAGCAGCGACTTGTCGGCCGCGGTGGCGCCGACGCGCTTGTCCCACAGGTGTGGAAACGATGGAAACACGCCACGGCGGACATTGTAGTGTGGAACAGAGATGTCGTTGTGACCGTCGAGATTGACGACGAGGTCGAATTCACCGCCATGCGCCAGCATGTAGGCCAACGCATGGACCTGCTGCGGTTGCTTGCCGCCGCCTTGGGCCAATTCGACCACAATCGGCAGCAGGTCGATTCCTTCTTCTCTCAAGAACGAGGCCAGACGCGCCTGGAACTCCAATCGCACCTGCTGTGCGACAGACCCGCCGAAGATGCCCACGACGAGCGTTTTCTTGTTCTCGAGCAGTGGCGGAATGTTGTTCAGAGGATGGTGGGGCCAATCGCTGGTGATGCCCAAGTAGGGGTGAGCCACGCCCTGTCCGGCGATCTGCTCTTGGACATCCGAGACGACGCCAAGCTCTCCTGGCCTATAGAGCTGGCCATGGGCAGCGAAGTGGTAGAAGTGTGCCAATCCTTCGACGGCGAGCACGAGAAGCACTGCCGTCAGGCCAATGAAGAGCGCCTTCTTGCCGCGGCCGGCTTGGTCCGCCGAGCAAGGGGGCGGGACGGCGCGCCCCTCAGCCACGGTCGATGTCTCGGCGCCAGACATGCTCGAATGTCCCCGCCACGAATTGGCCGGTGGTTAGATCGACGAACTCGAACGGCACCGTGCGTTCAATGACGCACGAACCGTCTTCGCGAAGAACGTCGTCCAAGCGCACCGTGAAGTCGAAGTTCGCGTAGCCCTCGGCCGTCATCAAGCGGTCGCCGGCGTCCGCGCGGCGCGTCGGCTGGACATGCAGAAAGAACGGATGCTGCAGATCTGCCCAATTGCAGTCGGCCTTCTTGTACACGATGCCGTCGACGCCGCGGCGAAACACCTTGAACGGCCCCGACCGCGTGACGATGGAGACGTGTGCTTGCCAGATGTTCTGCATCGCCTCCACGTCGTACTGCCCCGTGCGGAGCTGTTCGATGTCGTAGTCCGGCAGACGACTCTCGACGATGCAGCGCTCGCCGACCCGTATGCCGTTGTTTTCTGCGAAATGGAAGTCCAAGTTATCGAAGCCGCGTTCGGCTGCGGCGCCTTCAAGATCGTCTGCTCGGCGCGGCAGAGCATGCAGAAAGAACGGCGCCGACGTGTCCTCGTCGTCGCAAAGATCGCGCTTGTATACCAAGTGCTTCGCGCCACGCAGGTATACGTCGTAGTGTGCTCTGGCCTGAAGGATGTCGGAGACGGCCGTGCCAGCGGAAGCCCGGGTTGCTTCGCGCACGGCACGGTTCTTCGCGACGATGGAACGCTCGATGTGAGGGACAATGGCTTCTGCCAGAAGCGCCCTGCCGCGCGGGGCCAAACTACAGCAATGGGCGTAGACCGTTTCGTCGCTCTCTCGAAATGCATCGGTTAAATCGACGAAGACCGCGCCGTCTCTCGTCAACTCGCGTCCGAGCCGGACAAACACGGGATACATGGCTGCGTATCGATTGCCCCTGGCGTTGTCGGGATCGAAGGCGTCGGCCCTCTCCTGTTCCGTCAAACGCTTGCTGCCGGCGATGTACGGGCTAGGTTGCAGGACATGGTAGTAGTCCGCGCCTGCCGCTTGCGCAATTCGACCCATCATCGCGGAACTGCGATACCAGAGCCTGATCGCATCGAAGAGCTCCTCACGCGCTGTGAGCGCTTCGCGTCGAAGGCGGCGCAACGAGTCGCGCTTGGCGGCGGCCGCGTCCGCCTCGTCAATGTCTCTCTCCAAGCGGTCAATCCGATTGCGCAGCGCCAACCCAAACGCAGCACTGAAGCCCAGCCAGCCCTGGCCAGTGTGGAGAACGCGGCGCCGCTCCTCCCGCAGCGCTTGCGCGGCGACGTATTGCTCCATGGCCGTCGCCGTTCCCCCGATGACCTCCGGCGCGAGAGTAAGCAGCTCGTCGTTGCCCAGAGGCGACAGGTCGTCGACGCCGTCCAGGTTGACGACGATGTCGAAGCGGGCGCCGTGCGCGGTCTGGTTGATTGCCGTCATGAGTTGCTGGGGCTGACGCCCCCACGCGACAGCGAGATCGACGACCACGGGTTCGACATCGACGCCGATTTCGGAGAGCCGCTGCGCCACTGCGCGTCGCAGTGGCCGTGCGACTTCATCCGCGAAGTAGCCGCCGAATACGCCAATGACAATGGCGTCGCCGCCTTGACGGGGAGGATGGATGTTCCGTTCGTCCGACGGCGAGCGGGTCGTGAAGCCCGAGAAGGGTTGTACTCGCCAACCGAGCCTTTCCTGCCAGCTAGTACTCTCCGCAGTCGGCGACTGCTGCGCGCGGAAGACCTTCCCGGCACCATAGAAGACGCCGTGGGCAGCGCCATACCAAATATGCGCCGCCGCTTCAATGGCGAGTGCGCCCAAAGCCAATGCAGCCGCGATCTTGAACGCCCGGTTGGCGCGAACAACGCCCAGGATCTTTCGGAACTTCCCCGTAGAGCTCACAACGCCTCTCAGTCCGGCCTGAAGCGCTTCTTGTGGTCCTCGCGCAGCGCGGCGCTCTGGTCGGCCTTGACCACCGCCACGTTGCCGGCGACGAGCAGGTCGAGCTCGGTGCCCATGAAGCAGCGGAAGCCGTCCTCGGGCGTGCAGACGATGGGTTCGCCGCGCACGTTGAAGCTGGTGTTGACGAGCACCGGGCAGCCGGTGCGCGCCTTGAAGGCCGCCAGCAGCGCATGGAAGCGGGGATTCGTCTCTTTGTGAACGGTCTGCACCCGCGCGGAGCAGTCCACGTGGGTGACGGCCGGAATGGTCGAGCGCGGCACGTCCAGCTTGGCGAGGCCCTTGCTGTCGCCCTGCGCGGCGGGGTCGCCAACGCGCTGTTCCGCGGCGACGTCCGCCACCAGCAGCATGTACGGACTCTCGCCGTCGAGCTCGAACCACTGCGCCGCGTCTTCGCACATGACGGCTGGCGCGAACGGACGGAAGCTCTCGCGGTACTTGATCTTCAAGTTCAAGGTCTTCTGCACGGCCGCGCCGCGCGGGTCGGCGACGATCGAGCGCGCGCCAAGGGCGCGCGGGCCGAACTCCATGCGTCCTTGGAACCAGCCCACCGCTTGGCCCTTGGCAAGCGCATCGGCGGCGCAGTCGATCGCCCCTTGGTCGTCGAGCCGCTGCACCACGCCGCCCAAGCCTTCGATACGGCCGGCGATGGCCTCGTCGTCGAAGGCGGGGCCGAGGAAGCTGCCCTGCATGGCGTCCGTGCCAGTGCTCGTTCGGCGCGGTCGTTCGTAGTGCTGGTGCCAGGCGGCATAGGCGGCGCCCAGGGCCCCGCCGGCGTCGCCCGCGGCCGGCTGCACCCAGATGCCGTCGAAGGCGCGCGACCGTTTGAGCTTGCCGTTGGCAACGCAGTTCAAGGCCACGCCGCCCGCCAGGCACAGATTGCGCTGCCCGGTCTCCTTGGCCGCGCTCGTGGTCAAGCGCGCGACGACGTCCTCGGTGACCGCCTGCACCGAAGCGGCCAGATCCATGTCGCGCTGCGCCAGCGGGCTCTCGGGGCGTCTTGGCGCGCCGCCGAACAGATCGTGGAAGCGGGCGTTGGTCATCGTCAGGCCGGTGGCGTAGTCGAAGTACTCCTGGGCAACGTGGAAGCTGCCGTCCGGCTTGACGTCGATCAGGTGGTCGCGGATGCGCTGCGCGTACTTGGGCTCACCGTAGGGCGCGAGGCCCATCACCTTGTATTCGCCGGAGTTCACCTTGAAGCCGGTGTAGTAGGTGAACGCCGAGTAGAGCAGGCCGAGGGAATGCGGAAAGCGAATCTCCTTGTGCGTTTGCAGGGTGTTGCCCTGGCCGACGCACACGCTGGTGGTGGCCCATTCGCCCACGCCGTCCATGGTGACCACCACGGCTTCGTCGAAGGGCGACGGAAAGAACGCGCTCGCGGCGTGGCTCTGGTGGTGCTCGGCGAACAGCAGACGCGACTCGATGCGGCTGCCGCCGAGGCCCTCCAGCGCCTTGCGCAGCGTGCGCTTCTGAAAGAGCTTCTGCTTCGTCCAGATGGGCATGGCGGCGCGGAACGAACGAAAGCCGCGCGGCGCCGTTGCAAGGTACGTCTCCAGCAGCCGCTCGAACTTCAAGAAGGGCTTCTCGTAGAAGACGATGGCGTCCACGTCGTCGAGGGCCACGCCGGCTTCCTGCAGGCAGTAGCGCACGGCGCGCGACGGAAACCGCGCATCGTGCTTGATGCGCGTGAACCGTTCCTCCTGGGCCGCGGCGGCGATGGCGCCGTCGCGCAGCAGCGCCGCGGCGCTGTCGTGGTAGTAGGCCGACAGGCCCAGAACGAGCATGGACGACTAGAAGATCGTGTAGATGAACGGCGCCGCCGCGGTGCCCTCGGTTGCGATCAACATGCCGCCGAACAATGCCGCCACCAGAAGAATCGGCAGCAGCCAGAACTTCTTGCGCACTTTGAGGAAGAGCCAGAACTCTTTGATGAACCCCATCGTCGATCCTCCACTGGCCCGCTCGGGCAGCCGCGCCAACAGCTTGCGGCGCACCTTAGCACGCGGTTGCGCGAACGCAAGCCACCCGCCGCTTCCACCGCCTCCACTGCAAAGCAGAGGCGCCCGCGTTGGCGTACAATCCGCCGCGTCGTCTAAGAGTCGAAGTCGCTTGCCTCATCGGGTCGCCGATCACTGCATCGACCGGTCGCGGGTGTCCGCGAACGCCTTGGCGGTGGTGGAGAAACTGCGCACCGCCGGGTTCGATGCCTACTTGGTGGGCGGCTGCGTGCGCGACCTGCTCATCGGGCGCGCGCCGAAGGACTTCGATGTCGCCACCGAAGCCACGCCGGAAGACGTGCGCGCCGTGCTGGCGCGGACGCGCATCGTCGGGCGGCGTTTTCGCATCGTCCATGTTCGGATGCGCGGCGAGATCATCGAAGTGTCTACTTTCCGCGGCGGCCGCGACGGCCCCGGCGACCTTGCCGCCATGCCAGAAGCGGACGGCGTGCGCGACGGCGCGGCCCGCACGGGCGCCCGCTCGCGGATTTCCGCGAATGGCCTGATTCTGCGCGACAACGCCTACGGCGTCATCGACGAAGACGCCTTTCGCCGCGACTTCACCGTCAACGCCCTCTATTACGACCCGGCGGCGAACGTCGTGCTGGACTACTGCGGGGGGATGGCGGACATCGAGGCGCGGACGCTGCGGCTCATCGGCGAACCCGCGCAGCGCCTGCGCGAGGATCCGGTGCGCATCCTGCGCGCGCTGCGCTTCGCCGCCAAGCTGTCGCTGACGCTGCACCCGCGCACCGAAGAGGCCATCGCGCCGGCCGCCGAACTGCTCGCCGACGTCGCGCCGGCGCGGCTGTTCGACGAGTTCTCGAAGATGTTCCTGCACGGCCACGGCCAGCGCGCCTTCGACCTGCTGCGCAAGCACGCGCTGGTGGAGGTGCTGTTCCGGCTGGCGCCCGGCGGAGAGGAGATCGCCCGCATGGCCTTGGCGAACACCGACCAGCGGGTCGCCGAAGGCAAGCCGGTGACGCCTGGCTTTCTGCTCGCGGCCTTCCTCTGGCGCGAATACCGCGACCGCGTGCAGTCGCTGCCAGGGCAACGCCCGCGCAAGCAGGGTGCGCTGGCGGAAGAACGCGAAGAGGCAGCGAGCGCGGTGCTGCGCGCCCAGCAGGAGACCGTCGCCGCGCCGCGCCGCCATGGCTATTTCGTGCGCGACGTGTGGGCCTTGCAGCCGCGCTTCGAGCGCACGACGCCCAAGAACGCCGCCAAGCTGCTGGCGCACCGCCGCTTCCGCGCCGCCTACGATTTCCTGCTGCTGCGCGTACAGGCTGGCGAAGCGCCGGCGGAACTCGGCGCGTGGTGGACCGAAGCGCAGACCGGCGACATCGACGCGCTCGCCGAGGCACGCCAAGCGATACCGAACTTGCAGCCGGCGGTCGCAGACGACGGCGCACCGGGCGAAGCGCCAAAACGTCGTCGGCGCAGACGCCGCAGAGGAAAGCGCCCTCGCGCTGAATTGGCGACGGTGGTTTCGAGCGGCGAGGCGGCAGCCTCAAGCCTCTAGGAACTCGGCGCCGTGTCGTCCGGCAGCAAGAACTCGCCGCCGCGCTACATCGCCGTCGAAGGTCCGATCGGCGTCGGCAAGACGACTTTGGCACGGCGCCTCGCCGAGACCTTCCATGCGCCTTTGGTCCTGGAACCGGCGGCGACGAATCCGTTCCTCGACCGCTTCTACCGCGAGGGCCAGCGCAATGCCCTCTCGACGCAGCTCTTCTTCCTGCTGCATCGCGCCGAGCAGGTGGCGCACTTCGCCCGCGACGACATGCTGGGGCCAATGCAGGTCACCGACTTCCTGATCGAAAAGGACCGGCTGTTCGCCGAGGCGACCCTCGACGAGGACGAAATCAAGCTGTATCGGCAAATCGTCGCGCGCTTGGAAATCAACCCGCCGAAGCCTGATCTGGTCGTCTACCTGCAGGCGCCCGTGGCGGTGCTGCTCGGGCGCATTCGGCGCCGCGGCATCGGCCACGAGCAGCGCATCGGTTCCGAGTATCTGGCCACATTGAGCACCGCCTACGCCGAGTTCTTCCACTACTACGACGACGCGCCGCTCTTGGTCGTCAACGCCGCGCAGATCGACTTCGCCAGCAACGAGCGCCACTACCAGGCGCTGATCGAGCAGATCGCGGCGATGGACGGCGCGCGCCACTACTTCAATCCCAATCCGGCGCTCTTGTGACCGAGCGCTGAACGCTGGATCCAGCACAGAGGCGCCGGCGCCGGAACGCGCCTTTGGGCGCTATGATTGGCGGCCATGAGCGCCCAATCCCGCAAATCGCCGGTGTCCTTGACCACGCTGCGGCAGAAGAAGCAGCGCGGCGAGCGATTCGCCGCCCTCACCGCCTACGACGCGCTGTTCGCCGAGCTCATCTCCTCCGCCGGCGTCGACGTGCTGCTGGTCGGCGACTCGCTCGGCATGGTGCTGCACGGCCACGACAGCACCCTGCCGGTGACCCTCGACGACATGGTCTACCACATGAACTGCGTGCGGCGCGGCAACCAAGGCGCGCTCATCATGGCCGACCTGCCCTTCATGAGCTACGCCTCGGAGACCCAGTCCCTCGAAAGCGCGGCGGCGCTGATGCGCGCCGGCGCCCATGTGGTGAAGCTGGAAGGCGGCGCGTGGCTGGCCGAATCGACGCGCCTGCTGACCGAGCGCGGCATTCCGGTCTGCGCCCACATGGGGCTGACCCCCCAGGCCATCAACCGCATCGGCGGATACCGCGTGCAGGGGCGCGATCCCAGCCAAGCCCAGGCGATGATCGACGAAGCGCTGATTCTCCAGGACTCCGGCGCGTCCATCGTCCTGCTCGAATGCGTGCCGGTGGAACTCGGCCGCGAGATCGCCGAGCGCCTGGAAGCGCCGGTCATCGGCATCGGCGCCGGCCCGCACACCGACGGCCAGATCATGGTGATGCACGACATGCTGGGGCTCACGCCGTCGAGCATCCGCGTGCCGAAGTTCGTGAAGAACTTCCTGCCGGAAAGCGACGCCGGCATTCCGGGGGCGTTTCGCGCCTATGCCGAGGCGGTGCGCGACGGCACTTTCCCGGGCGCCGAACATTCCTTCGCTTGAGATGCGCGCGCGCTCGCCGACGCCGCCAAGGCGACCGGGCGCAGCTTGAGCGCCGCGGCCCGTTTCAACGCAGCATGGACGTCCTGCCCGCCATCGCCGCCGTGCGGGAACGGCTGCGGCAGGCGCCGGAAGTCGGCCTGGTGCCGACCATGGGCAACCTGCACGCCGGCCACATCGCGCTCGTGCGCGCCTGCCGCGCGCGCTCGAAAACGTGCGTCGTGTCCATCTTCGTGAACCCCACCCAGTTCGCGCCGAACGAGGATTTCGCCGGCTATCCGCGCACGATGGACGGCGATCTGCGCGCGCTCGAAGAGCAGGGCGTGGACGTGGTCTTCGCACCGAGCGTGGACGAGATGTATCCGCGCGGCCAAGACGCGCATGTCACCGTTTCCGTTCCCGCGCTGGCCGAGACCTTGTGCGGCGCCAGCCGTCCCGGGCATTTCGACGGCGTGGCGACGGTGGTCGCCAAGCTGTTCAACATCGTCGCCCCGCAGCGCGCCTTCTTCGGCGAAAAGGACTGGCAGCAACTGGCCGTCGTGCGCGCCATGGCGCGGCAGCTGGACATGGCGGTGGAGGTCGTCGGCGTGCCCACGGTGCGCGCCGACAGCGGCCTTGCGCTGTCGAGCCGCAACGCCTATCTCACAGCGGACGAGCGCGCACGCGCCCCGCTGCTGCACCGCTGCTTGACGGAGACTGCCGCCGCGCTCGCCGGGGGCGCCGCCGACTACGCCGAGCTCGAACGCGCCGCCGAGCGCAAGCTCGCCGCGGCCGGCTTCGACGTGGACTACGTGGCCATACGCGACGCCGAACGCCTGGTCATGCCGGATGCGGCGACGCAACGCCTACGCGTGCTCGGCGCCGCCAGACTGGGACGCGCCCGCTTGATCGACAATGTCGGCGTGGGCGGCTAGGCCGCCGGAACGGCTGCCGGCCTGGCAGCGTCTCGGCGCGCTTGCCGAAAAGGGCCGCCGGGCGGGCGTCGGCAACCGCTTCGAGGACTTCTCGGCGCGTTTGGGGCCGCTTCTGGTGGACTATTCCCGCCAGCGCATCGACGACGAAGTGCGCCGCTGCCTCATCGCCCTTGCCGTGGAGAGCGGGCTCGAAGCGGCAATCGACGACCTCTTCTCGGGTGCGCCAATCAACAACACGGAGCAGCGGGCCGTGGGGCACACCGTCCTGCGGCAGCCGAAGGACGCCTGCCCACCGCAAGCCGCGCAGATGCGCGAGCGCTTTCTGCAGATTGCCCAGGACGTGCGCGACGGCAGCCGCCGTGGATTCACGGGACGCTCCTTCGAGTGCGTGCTGCACATCGGCATCGGCGGTTCGCACCTCGGGCCGGAACTCTGCCTGCAGGCGCTCGGAAGCACTCCCGACGCGCCGGCGATCCGCTTTCTCGCCAACGTGGACGGCGCCGCCGGCACGGCAGCGCTCGCCGGGCTGGACCCCGCAACAACGTTGGTCGTCGTCGCCTCGAAGAGCTTCAAGACCCTCGAGACGCGCCTCAACGCGCAACTGGCGAAGAGCTGGTTTCTCGAACGCACATGCAACCCGAAGGCGTTGGCCAAGCACTTCCTGGCGGCAACCGCGAACGTGCAGGCTGCGCGCGAGTTCGGCCTGCCGGCGGCCAACTGCCTCGACATCGGGGATTCCACGGGCGGGCGGTTCTCGCTGTGGTCGGCGGTGGGGCTGCCGGTCGCCGTCGCCCTCGGCCGCGCCGGCTTCGAGGACTTGCTGGCCGGCGCGCATCTGGTCGATCGCCACTTCCAGGATGCGCCTCTCGACGAGAACCTGCCGCTGCTGCTCGCCCTGCTGCAGGTGTGGAACACCAACTTCGGCGGCGCGGCGACTCATGCCGTGCTCGCCTACGACCACCGCCTGCGCTCGCTGCCGAGCTACCTCCAGCAGTTGGAGATGGAGAGCAACGGCAAGTCGGTGCGGCGAGACGGAGAGCCCACCGGCACGCACACCGCGCCGGTGGTCTGGGGCGGCGAGGAAACCAACGGCCAACACGCCTTCCACCAGCTTCTCCACCAGGGCACGCGGGCATACAGCGCCGATCTCATCGCCTGCATCCGCCATCGCCACCGCCTGCCCGACCACCACCGCTGGCTGTTGGCCAATTGCCTAGCGCAAGGCGAGGCGATGCGCGACGGCGAAAGAGCCCTCAGCCGGGGGAGCGCGAGGGAGCTTGCCCCTTCGCAAGGAAAAGCCCTCAGCCGGGGGAGCGCGAGGGGGCTTGCCCCTTCGCAAGAAAACGCCGGGGAACCGCACCGCCGCGTCGCCGGCGACCGTCCCACCACCACCATCCTGCTCGACGCGTTGACGCCGCGCGCCCTCGGCGTCCTGCTCGCGCTCTACGAACACAAGACGTTCTGCCTAGGGGCCCTCTGGCAGGTGAACGCCTTCGACCAATGGGGCGTGGAACTCGGCAAGGCGCTCGCCGAACCCATCCACGCCCAGCTCGCCGCCGCTCCCTCCGGCGCCCAGGCCCCGTCCACTGCCGGCCTCTTGGCGACGATCAAGGCACGGCGCTGACGCCTGCGCGCATTGCGCGCGCCTCGGTCTGCTTGCGGCGCTGCGCTTGATGCCGCCCGTCTACCGACGCACCGCCTCCCACGTCCGGTAGACAGCGCACCCGAGGACGATGCCGGCGGCATCCACGCCGAGGTCGGCGAACTCGCTGCTGCGCCCGGCGACGAAGAGCTGGCCGATTTCGATGTGTACGCCGACCGCGGACATCCACAACGCCACGGCAAGCGCTCGACGGGGTGCGCTGCCTGGGCCCGACGCGGGGAAGTGCGCGGCGAAGAGCGCGACGGTCAAGTAGGCGAACGCGGCCAAGTGGGCAAGCACATCGCCGAGTTCGGCGGCGACTTGCGGCGGGTTCGGCGTGAAGGCGGCGTAGAGGCACAAGATCAGGCCCGCCCAGAACGCCGCTTTGGCAGCGACCCCGGCCCAGTGCGTGGGCCTGGCCGCATTCAACGGCGCGGTCGCTGCGTCCATTCCGAAACGCCGCAGCGCTCAGGGGACCTTGCGCGGATCCACGTCGGCCTCGTAGTCCACGCCGTCGAAGCCGAAGCCGAAGAGCGCGAGGAACTCGTCGCGGAAGGCGTCCAGATCGCTCAACGCGCGCACATTGGCGCTGTCGACGATCTGCCACCGCCGCCGCACTTCCGCCTGCACGCGATCGGCCAATTCGCGTGCGTCCGCCCGCAGGCGTCCAGCGTCGTCGTGCGGCATGGCGCTGCCGTAGAGGCCGTCGGCGAAGAGACGGCGAATGTGCTCGATGCAGGTCTCGAAGCTGCCCTGCTCGCGCATGACCCGGAACAGGATGGACATGTAGAGGGGCACAACCGGAATGGCGGTGCTGGCTTGGCTGACGATGGCCTTCAAGACCGCCACCCGGGCGCGTCCATCGACATCGGCGAGGCGCTTGCCGATGGCGGCCGCGGCGCGGTCCACGTCCTCTTTGGCGCGTCCCAGCGTGCCTTGCCGGTAGATGCGCGCGGTGAGTTCGCTGCCGAGGTAGGAGAACGCGACGGTTTGGAAGCCCGGCGCCAGCGCGCCGGCATCCTTCAGCGCGTCTATCCAGAACTCCCAGTCCTCGCCGCCCATCACCTGCACGGTCGCTGCGGCTTCTTCTTCGCTGGCTGGTTCCAGGACGATCTCGCGCACCTCGCCCTTGCCGACGTCCAGATTCTTCACGCGGAAGGGTGAACCCAGCGGCTTGATGGCGGAGCGGTGCAGTTCGCCCGTGCGCGGGTGCGGACGCACGGGCGCGGCCAGGCTGTAGACGAGCAGGTCGATCTGCCCGAGGTCGGCCTTGACGGCGGCGACCACCTGTTCGCGCATGGCGTCCGAGAAGGCGTCGCCGTCGAAGGTTCGCGCATACAGCCCGCGCTGCGCGGCGACGGCCTCGAACGCCTTGTTGTTGTACCAGCCGGCGCTCGCGGTGCGCTTCTGCGTGGGTTCCTTCTCGAAGGACACGCCGAGGGTGGAGGCGCCGCAACCGAACGCGCAGACGATGCGCGACGCCAGCCCGAAGCCGCCGGAACAGCCCACCACGAGCGCATTGCGCGGCCCTTCGAGCGCACCGGCGCCGTCGACGCTGGCGATCTGGCCCTCGACGTTGGCTCGGCAGCCCTGCGGATGGGCGGTGGTGCAGATGAAGCCGCGAATGCGGGGCTTGACGATCACCGGGATTCCAAAGGCATTGAAGTGGCCATTGTAAACGCTCCGATTCGCTGCACGATGGCCGTGCGCCGTTGCCGTCTCGCTCCCTTGCGTTCCGATGGTGCTAGGCTCTGCCGCTTGTTCCAGCAACCGAAGGACGAGCCGTGTCCGACTACGAGACGATTCTCCACGAGGTGGATGGCAGCCTCGCCACCGTGACGTTGAACCGCCCAGAGAGCCTCAACGGCATCACCCATGAACTCATGCGCGAGCTGCACGACTGCCTGAACAAGGTCGCCCTCGACGACAGCGTGCGCGCCGTGCTGTTCACCGGCGCCGGCCGCGCCTTCTGCCCGGGAGCGGACCTCAAGGTCTCCACCAGCGGCGTCGAGCAGGAACCCAACCGCCGCGAGTACTTCCACGTCACCTCCCTGCTGCACGAAATGCCCAAGGTGACCATCGCCGCGGTGAACGGCGCTTGCGCCGGCGCCGGATTCGGCTGGGCCTGCGCTTGCGACCTGCGCTACGCCAGCGAACGGGCGATGTTCAACTCCGCGTTTCTTGGGGTCGGCATCTCCGGCGACATGGCCGGGCCGTGGCTGCTACCGCGCATCGTCGGCGCCACCAAGGCGCGGGAGCTGTTCTTCATGTCGCAGAAGTTCGATGCCGCCGAAGCCGAACGGATCGGCCTGGTGCTGAAGACCTTTCCGGAGGACACCTTCCGCGCCGAAGTGCGCGCCATCGCCGAACGCCTGAGCAAGTCCGCGCCGCTCGCCATCGGCGAAATGAAGAAGAACTTCGTCGCCGCCGAAAACATGCCGCTGCGCGACTACATCGAAGTGGAAACGGAACGCCACACCCGCACCGGCACCAGCGACGATTCGCGGGAAGCGTTCCGCGCCTTCGTCGAGAAGCGCGAGCCGAACTTCCAAGGGCGTTGAGCCGAGGGCGAACCCCTCCCGTGGACAAGGTCTGCCTCGTGACCGGCGTCGGCTGGGGCACCGGCGCGTCCATCGTGCGGCGCTTTGCCGCCGAGTACCAAGTGGCGATGCTGGCGCGCGACGCCGAGCGCTTGGCGAAGATCGCCGCCGAGACGCCGAACGCCCATGCCTTTCCGTGCGATGTGGCGGATGCCGCCGCACTCGAAGCCGCCGTCGCTGATGTGCGCAGTCGGCTGGGCGACCCGGAAGTGGTCGTTCACAACGCCGTCGGCGGCGCCTTCGGGGAGTTCTCGGAGATCGACCCCGCCGTGCTGGAGCGGAACTTCGCCGTCAACACCGTCGCCTTGCTACGGCTGGCGCAATTGACCACGCCGGCGATGGTGGAACGGGGCCGGGGCAGCGTCGTCTGCACGGGCAACACATCGGCCTATCGCGGCAAGCCGACCTTCGCCGGCTTCGCGCCTACCAAGGCGGCGCAGCGCATCCTCGCCGAATCCATGGCGCGCAGCCTGGGCCCGAAGGGCGTTCACGTCGGCTACGTGGCCATCGACGCGGTGATCGATCTGCGCTGGACGCGCCGCCGTTCGCCGGATGCGCCGGACGAGTTCTTCTGCAAGCCGGACGACATCGCCGGCGAAGTCTGGCACTTGGCGCATCAGCCGAAGAGCGCGTGGAGCTTCGACGTGACCATTCGCCCCTTCGGCGAGAACTGGTAGCGGCCGCCGCAACCTGTTCGCCGACGATCCGGCTGCGGCGGGCGGACGGGAACACCGCCACAGGCAGGCGGCGTGAGAAGTCGGCGACCACTCACCTAAGAAGCCGCACACTCCCGACTCGATTCCGCCTCTCCGCCGTGGCGCTTCGTCCAGCCGTTGATTCGCAATGGGCGTTGCGACATGATTGGCGGCTGTTCGCAACGCTTGGCGCGAAGCCGATGGCCGCATTGCTCGACAGCTTCAATCGCGTGCCGCGCATTCTGCGGCTGGACGTCTCTGGGCGGCCGGTCGATTGGGCGAATTGGCAGGATGCGGTGTGCCTGTACGCGCGGGATCTGGTCGAGTGGACGCTCGGCGATTCCGTGCTGCGGCTGCGTGGCGGCCACTCGCGGTTCGACGGGGCGCGCACGACCGTCGACGTTCACAGCATCATCGCCTGCGGCGGTCGGCGCACGCCGCACGCCCGCACGGTGCCGGCGCTCACCAATGCGGCGCTGTTCGGGCGCGACCGCAACCTGTGCCTGTACTGCGGGCGCGTCTTCAGCGACGCCGCGCTCACCCGCGACCACGTGGTGCCGAAGTCGCGTGGCGGCGCGGACCACTGGGAGAACGTGGTGGCCGCCTGCAAGCGCTGCAACCACCACAAGGGCAGCCGCCTGCCCCACGAATGCGGCATGGAATTGCTGGCGCTGCCGTACGTGCCGAATGTCGCCGAATACCTGGCGCTCATCAACTCCGGGCGCATTCTCGGCGACCAGATGGACTTCCTCGCCACCCAGTTCGGGCGCGGGAGGAAGGAGCGCGAAAGCCTGCTGCAGTAGCCGGCGGGTTCGCCTAGGCGGCCCCGGCTGCGCCTGCCGATGATGCCGGCGCGTCCCGGTTCGCCAGCGCGTGAAGCAGATGGGCCATGCAGCAAGTCACGCGCTTGCCGGTGGCGATGTGCAGGAACTCGTTCGGGCCGTGGGCGTTGGAGTGCGGGCCCAGCACGCCGGTGACGGCGAACTGCACGTTCGGAAAGCGCTCGGCGAGCATCTGCATGAAGGGAATCGTGCCGCCGGTGCCCATCGTGGCGGAAGGCGCTCCGAAGTAGGTTTGGGACGCGCTCTGCAAGGCGTCGGCAAGCCAAGGGGCCTGCTCGGGCGCGTGCCAGCCGGTCTGCGCCGGGTCGAGGCGGAACTCCACCGTGGCGCCGTGCGGCGGCGACGTCTCGAAGGTTCGCTTCACGCGCTCGGCGGCCGCTTCGGCTGGCAGCGACGGCGGCAGGCGGAACACCAGCTTGGCGCTGGTGGCGGGGCGCAGCGTGTTGCCGGCGGCTTCCACCGGCGGCGCGCCGCCGAGGCCGGATACCGCCAGGCAGGGACGCCAAGTGTTCGCCAACACCAGTTCTTCCGGCGTTCGATCTCCCGGGTGGGTCTGGCCAGCCCACGGAAAACGCCGCACGTTCATGTCGCCGAGCAGCTTCGCCACCGTCTGCGCCTGGGCGCGGGCGGCTTCTGGAATGTCCACTTCGAGGGCTTCAATGCGCCCGTTCGCGGCGTCTTCCACGCGCTCGATCAGCTGCCGCAGCAGGCGGAAGCTCGACGGCACGATGCCGCCGGCGGCGCCGGAATGCACGCCTTCGCCGAGCACCTGCACGGTGAGCGCGCCGGAGAGCACGCCGCGCAGGGAGGTCGTGGCCCACAGCCGGTCGTAGTCGCCGCACTCGGCGTCCAGGCAGATCACCAGATCCGGCGCGCCGATCTCCTCCGCCAGCGCGTCCATGTACGCCGGCAGATCGAAGCTGCCGCTCTCTTCGCAGCCTTCGATCAGCAACGTGCAGCGCGGATGCGGCAGACCTTGGGCTTGCAGCGCGGCGATCGCGGCCAAGGACGCGAAGCAGGCGTAGCCGTCGTCGGCGCCGCCGCGTCCGTAGAGGCGGCCGTCCTTGCGCACCGGCTGCCACGGCGACAGTCCGTCCGCCCAGCCCTCGAACTCCGGCTGCTTGTCGTAGTGGCCGTACAGCAGCACGTTGCCGGGGCCGCGGCCGGCGATCTCGCAGAACAGCACGGGCGTGCGATCCGGCAAGGCGACGATGCGCTGGGTCAGCCCGCCCACGCCGCAGCCCTTCACCCAGGCTTGCAGATGTTCCGCCGCGGCCTGCATGTGGCCGAGGGCCTGCCAATCCGGCTCGAAGGCCGGCGACTTGTTGGGGATGCGGATGTAGTCCTCGAGGGTGGGCAGGATGCTCGACTCCCACAGCTCGGAAACGAATTCGCTGATAAGATGCGTCTTCATGGAGATTCACGGATTCCGCATGGCTTGCTGCGCGATGCTCCGCGAACGCGCCGCGCGCGTCAATGGACGGATGCGCCACGGGTCGACGCCGCTGGCGGCGTTCCGGCCAATCGGCGCGGCCACGCTGGATTCCGAGCCAGCGCCGTAGCATGGCGGCCAGCCGACTCCACGGCGCTGGGCACTACGTCCACGTCGGCTTCAGCATCGCCGTGTTCGTCTTTCTGATCGCGCCCATCCTCGTGGTGGTGCCGCTCAGCTTCAACGCCGAGCCCTACTTCACGTTCACCGAAGGCATGCTGTCCCTCGATCCCGCGGCGTTCTCCCTGCGCTGGTACGCCGCCGTCACCGGCGATCCCAACTGGCTGCGGGCGCTGCTGAACAGCCTCGTCATCGGCTTCTTCGCCACCACCTTGGCGACGGTGCTCGGCACGGTGGCGTCGCTTGGGCTTGCCAGCCCGGCCATGCCGGCGCGGCGGGCGGTGATGGGCGTGTTGATTTCGCCGATGGTCACGCCGGTGGTCATCGCCGCCGCCGGCATGTTCTTCTTCTATTCCTCCATCGGTCTGGCGCAGACCCACGTGGGCTTGATTCTGGCCCATGCGGCGCTCGGCACGCCGTTCGTAGTCATTACCGTCACCGCCACACTGGCTAGCTTCGACGAGAACCTCGTGCGCGCCGGCGCCAGCCTCGGCGCCGACCCGTGGCGCGTGTTCCGCCGCGTCCAGCTGCCGCTCATCGCCCCGGGCGTCGTCTCCGGGGCGCTGTTCGCCTTCGCCGCCTCCTTCGACGAAGTGGTGACGGTGCTGTTCATGGGCGGCTTGGAGCAGCGCACCATCCCGCGCGAGATGTGGGCCGGCATCCGCGAGCAGATCAGCCCCGCCATCCTGGCCGTCGCCACCATGCTGATCGCCTTCGCGCTCGGCCTGATGGGCTGCGTCGAATGGCTGCGGCGGCGCGGCGCGCAAGCAGCCTAGGGAATCGGGGCCAGCAGGGAAGAAGCGATGGAACCTGACGCCAGGCCCTACGTGCAGTTCGAGGCCGTCCACAAAAGCTACGATGGCGTCACGCCCATCGTCAGCGACCTGCATCTGACGGTCTACGAAGGCGAGTTCCTCACCCTGCTCGGCCCCTCGGGCTCCGGCAAGACCACCTGCCTGATGATGCTCGCCGGCTTCGAGACGCCGAGCGCCGGCGCCATCCGCATCAACGGCAAGGCGGTGGACGACGTGCCGCCGCGCCGCCGCGACATCGGCATGGTGTTCCAGAACTACGCGCTGTTTCCGCACATGACCGTCGGCGGCAATCTGGCGTTTCCGCTCGAGGCGCGGCGCATGGAGAAGGCCGTCATCGACGAGCGCGTGCAGCGGGCGCTGCAGCTGGTGCGTCTCGAAGGCTTCGAGGCGCGTCGCCCGGGGCAGCTCTCGGGCGGCCAGCAACAGCGGGTGGCCATCGCCAGAGCGCTGGTCTTCGAGCCGGACCTCGTGCTGATGGACGAACCCCTGGGCGCCCTCGACCGGCGCCTGCGCGAGGAGATGCAGTTCGAGATCAGGCGCATTCAGCGCACGCTGGGCGTCACGGTGGTCTACGTCACCCACGATCAGCAGGAGGCGATGTCGATGTCGGACCGGGTCGCCGTATTCAACGCCGGCCGCATCGAACAGGTGGCGAGCCCGGAGGTGCTCTACGAGGAACCGGAGCGGCCCTTCGTTGCCTCCTTCATCGGCGACAACAACCTGCTGCCAGGGCGCTTGCTCGCGGTGGACGGCGACACCTGCGACGTCGAGGTGGCGCCGGAGCAGATCGTCAAGGCGTTTCTAGTGGCGCCGCCCCAGGAGCGCCCGCGGCCCGGCCCGGGCGACGACGTGGTGCTCGCCATCCGGCCCGAGCGCGTGGGCCTCGCGCCCCAGCCGGGCACCTACAGCAACGAGTTCGAAGTGCCGGTCGAGGACATGGTGTTCCTTGGCGACCACTTGCGCGTGCAGACGTCCTTCGCCGGCGCCGGCTTGGTCGTCAAGATTCCAAACGTCGTCGGCCACGGCGCCGTGCTCGCCGGCGACAAAGTGCGCATCGGCTGGGCGACGACGGACTGCCGGGCGTTGGAACCCGCGCAAGGCGGGCAAGCCGCGTAACCGGACAAGCCCATTGGAGGAAAACAACATGGACAAAATGGACGAATCGCGGCGCGGACCGAAGACCGCCCTCGTGCGCATGGCGGCGCTCGCGTCGGCGCTGGCGTCGGGTGTCGCCGCGGCGCAGACGCTCACCGTGGTCTCCTGGGGCGGCTCCTACCAGCGCGCCACCACCTTGGCGGTGCTGGAACCGTTCAGCGCCGACACCGGCATCGAGGTGCAGGTGGAGGACTACAACGGCGGCCTGGCGCAGATCCGCGCCCAGGTGGAGACCGGCAACGTCTACTGGGACGTGGTGGACTTGGAGATTCAGGACCTGCACCGGGGCTGCGACGAAGGGCTGCTGGAGTTGGTGGACATCGCCGATCTGCCACCGGCCGCCGACGGCACCTCGGCGGCGGAGGACTACATTCCCGATGCGGTCTCCGAGTGCGGCGCCGGGCAGATCTTCGGCGCCACCATCTACGCCTACAACCGCGAACTCTTCCCGGACGAAAAGCCCACGACGATTGGCGACTTCTTCGACTTGGCGAAGTTCCCCGGCCGGCGCGGAATGCGGCGCGTGCCGGGCAGCAATCTGGAGTTCGCGCTGCTCGCCGACGGCGTGCCGGCGCAGGAGGTGTACGCCGCGCTCTCCACCGACGAAGGCATGGACCGCGCTTTCCGCAAGCTCGACACCATCAAGGATTCGGTCGTCTGGTGGGATGCCGGCGCCCAGCCGCCGCAGATGCTCGCCGACGGCGAAGTGATGATGAGCACCGCCTACAACGGGCGCATCTTCAACGCCCAGGTGCTCGAAGACCAGCCCTTCGAGGTGGTGTGGGACGGCGGCAGTCTGCAATCCGCCGGCTTCGGCATCGTCGCCGGCACGCGCAACCTGGAAGCCGCCCGCAAGCTCGTCGAGTACGTGGCGAAGCCGGAAGTGATGGCCAGGTTCAGCAAGTACATCTCCTACAGTCCGGCGCGGCGCTCCGCCGCATCCTTGGTGACCACGCACCTCGAGACCGGCATCGACATGGCGCCGCACATGCCGACGGGCGAAGCGCATCTGGCCAAGAGCCTCGTCGCGGACGGGCAGTGGTGGGCCGAGCGCGCCGACGACGTGAACGAACGCTTCGCGGCCTGGCTCGCGCGCTGATGGCCGGCCGGGCGCGGCAAATGGCAACCGCGCCGTGGCGCCCGGCGCTGGCCGTCTTGGCCGTCTCAGCGTCGATCGCCTTCCCCGCCGCGTCGGCCCTCGCCGCGGAGACGCTCACGGTGGCGTCATGGGGCGGCTCCTACGCCCGCGCCAGCAAGCTCGCCGTTCTCGATCCTTTCGCAGAGGAATACGGCATCGAGGTGCGGCTGGCGGACTACAACGGCGGGCTGGCGCAGGTGCGCTCGCAAGTCGAGACCGGCAACGTGCATTGGGACGTCGTGGATTTCGATACGGTGGACTTGCTGCTCGGCTGCGACGAAGGCCTGCTCGAGCTCTTTCCGGTCGCCAGCCTGCCGCCGGCGACCGACGGCTCGCCGGCGGCCGGCGACTATCCCCCCGGCACCGTCACCGACTGCGGCAGCGCCATGCTCTTCTTTTCCTCCATCGTGGCGTACAACACCCTGAGCTTCGAGGCGGAGACGCCCACGATGGCCAAGGACTTCTTCGATCTGGAGAAGTTCCCCGGCCGCCGCGGCCTGCGCCGCAAGGCGCAAGTCAACCTGGAGTTCGCGCTGCTCGGCGACGGCGTGCCCCGCGAAGACGTGTACGCGCTGCTCGACACGCCAGCCGGCCTCGAACGCGCCTACGCCAAGCTCGACAGCATCAAGGAGCACGTCGTCTGGTGGGAGACCGGCGCCCAGCCGCCGCAGCTGCTCGCGGACCGCGAAGTGCTGATGACCACTGCGCCCAATGGCCGCATCTTCAACGCCCAGGTGCTTGAAGACCAGCCCTTCGCGGTGATCTGGGACAGCCACATTCTGAACCACGGCGGCTTCGGCGTGGTTACCGGCACGAACAACCTCGACGCCGCCCGGGCATTGGTGCTCTACAGCGCGCGGCCGGGCGTCATGGGGCGCTTGAGCGCCTACATCGCCTACAGCCCGACGCGCCTCTCCAGCCCCACGGCGCCGGTCAATCTGGCCACGGGAACGCCCATGGGGCCGCACTTGCCCACCAGTCCGCAGAACCGCGACAGCGCCTTGCTGTTCGACTTCGAGTGGTGGGCGGACAACGGCGACGAACAGCGCGAACGCTTCGCCGCCTGGCTGGGCCGTTGAACGCCGGCAGCGCCATGACCGCCAACGCGGCCACGCCGCGCGCGGAATTGCGCAACCGCGCGGCGAAGCGCAATGCCCGACTGCGGGCGAGCGCGCTCACCTTGCCGCTGCTGGCCTTCATCGGGGTGACGTTCATCGCGCCGCTGGTCGTCATGCTGACGCGCAGCGTCCACGATGCCGCCGTTGCCGAGGCGCTGCCGGAGACGCTCGCCCAGCTGGCCGAATGGGACGGCGCCTCGACGCCGCCGGACGCCGTCTTCGACGCTGCCGCTGCGGAACTGGTGCAGGCGCGGGAAGCGCGCACCGTCGGCCAGGTCGCCACCCGCGTGAACCGCATCCAGAGCGGGCTGCGCAGCGTCGTCACGCGCACCGCCAGCCGTCTGCGCCGCCTTACGCCGGATGCGGACGATCCGCAGTTCTGGCGCAACGCCATGCTCGACATCGCGCCGGCCTGGGGCGAAGCGGCCACTTGGCGGGCCATGCGCGCGGCCGGCGAACGCTTCACCGGGCGCCACTATCTGCAGGCGCTGGACTTGGAGCGCGGCGCCGCTGGCGACGTGGTGGCGCGCGCGCCGGAGCAGCGCATCTACCTCGCGCTGTTCGGACGCACCCTCGTGGTGAGCCTAGGCGTCACGGCGCTGTGCCTGCTGCTGGGCTTTCCCGTCGCGTACCTGATCGCCCATGCCCCGCCGCAGCGCGCCAACCTGCTGCTGCTGCTGGTGCTGGTGCCGTTCTGGACGTCGCTGCTCGTGCGCACCACGTCGTGGATCGTGCTGCTGCAGTCCCAGGGCGTCGTCAACGACTTGCTCGTCGCCCTCGGTCTGGTGGCGGAGGACGGGCGCTTGTCGATGATCTACAACATGACCGGCACGTTCGTGGCCATGACGCACGTGCTGCTGCCGTTCATGGTGCTGCCGCTGTACGCGGTAATGCGCACCATTCCGCCGTCGCACATGAGCGCCGCGGCGTCCTTGGGCGCGAGCTTCCAGCGCGCCTTCTGGCGCGTGTACTGGCCGCAGACGCTGCCGGGCGTCGGCGCCGGATCGCTCCTGGTGTTCATCCTGTGCATCGGCTTCTACATCACGCCGGCGCTGGTGGGCGGGCGCACCGGCCAGCTCATCTCGAACATGATCGCCTACCACATGCAGCAGTCGCTGAACTGGGGCCTCGCCGCGGCCCTGGGCGGCATCCTGCTGGCGTGCGTCGTCGCGCTCTACCTGATCTTCGACCGATTGGTGGGCGTGGACCGCATGAAGCTGGGATAGGGGCAGCGCTCCCGGGAACGAACCCTAGCCGCCTTCGAAGAAGCGCTGCGGGTTGTCCACGAACAGCATCTCCACGTCGGCGTCGCTCGCGCCCAGCTCCTTGAGGTGCGGGATGACGTGGCGGTGCATGTAGAGGTAGCCGTCCGGGTTGCGCAGGGCGAGGGCGTGTTCCTCCGGCAGGGTGCCGTCGGCGCGTTCGTTGAGGATGTGCAGACAGATGCAGTCGTGCGCCGGACACAGCCGCTCGCCGTAGCCAGCGTCCATCAGCGCCTTCATGGTGCGCGTGCGCATCTGCGGGTTCACCAAGTGGCCGGGGTAGCGGTCCAGCCCCAGGAAGCAGCCTTGGTCGAGGATCCACTTCAAGTAGTCGGTGTCCGTGGTGTCGTTGGAGTGGTCGATCTTCACGCGCTCCAAGTCCACGCCTTCCTCCTTGAAGATGGCGATCTGGCGGCGCGCCACCTGGCCGGTGGGATAGGAATGCACCATGATCGGCACGCCGGTCTCATTGTGGGCTCGCGCCACGGCGCGGTTCATGATTTCCAGTTCCGGCGTGACGCCCTCGAAATCCGCCGCGCACTTGAGCAGACCGGCCTTCACGTCCGTGCCGCGAAAGCCCTGCTCGATGTCGCGGACGAACTCGCGCGCCATCTGCTTCGGCGAGACGTTGCGGATGAAGCGCGGCACGTCCAGCCACCAGCCGGTGACGTTGACGATGTTCACGCCGGATGCGGCGGAGACGGTGCGCAGCAGCTCCGGGTCGCGCCCCAAGTCGAACGTGGTGGCGTCCACGAAGGTGTCGATGCCCGCCGCCTTGGCTTCCTTGAGGGCGTCGATGGCGCGCTGCTCGCGGTTGGGGCCGAGCAGATCGGGGTAGCTGCGGTACATGCCGGACGCGCTCACCATGACGTGCTCGTGCATCAGCGTGAAGCCCAGCTGGTCGGCGGCGATGGGGCCGGTGACGGAATTGATCATCATGGCTGTTGTTCCTCGCTTGCGCGGCGATTGGCGGTGTCGTTTCGTGCCTCGTGGCCTTCATCTTACTCCGCGGCGCCTGTGGGAAGACTGGTGAGGCAACTGTCTCGGCTCTCCATTGAGCGCATGACGGCCACGGATTGGTCGGACTCCACGCGCGCCCAAGCCGCGCGTGCCGGCGCCAGACTGCCGGCGAGTTCTCCCCCGGCCGCGCGGTCGCTTGCCGAAATCCATCGCCCCATCGCTTCCCTTTCGCGTTCGATGGCGTTGAAATAGGCAACCGCTGGTTGGCGCGGAATAGTCGGCTGCGCTCAGGCGTCGTCAGTCGGGCTCGTCAAGCCCATCGAAGTGGAGCACAAGCATGCAGGAATTGCATGGCCTCTGGGCCGTTGCCGTGGCGGAGATGCGCTCGGCGCGCCGGCTGGTGCGCACATGGCTGTTCATCGTGCTGTGCGTTCTGCTCAGCCTTATCACCTACGCCTACTATTCCGGGATCCACGGTCTGGTGTCCGGGCTTTCGGCCAGCGTCGGCCTCGTCAATCCGCGCTTCATCCTCTCCAGCATGGGCGTCCTCCTGCTTTGGGTGATGATCGTGGCCATCGTCTTCCTGGCCTTCGACGTGCGCGCCCGGGACGCCCGGGAACGCATCGCGGACGTGCTCGATGCGCGGCCGCTCGGCAACTTGACGCTGCTTGGCGGGCGCTTGGCGGGACTGGCGCTGGTCGCGTGGCTGGCGTTGGTCGTCGCCATGCTGGCTGTGCAGGGGCTGGGTGCTGTCGCCGTAGCGCTGGAGTGGCCCTTCGGCGACATGGTGGAGCCCTATTCGATGGCGGTGTTCCTGTTCGTGGACGCGCCGCCGGCGTTGATCCTGTGGTGTTCGCTGGTGATCCTGCTCTCGGTGCTGGCGCGGAACCGCCTGATCGTCGCGGTGGTGGCCTTGGCGCTGCTCGGCGCCCAGGCATGGTGGGTGATGGCCAGCATGCCGGCGCATCTGTCGTCGGCGCTCGCCGGCGTCTCGTCGTTTACGCTCGGTTCCGACGTGCTGCCGCGCTTCGCGCAGGGCGCCGACTTCGCCCAGCGCGCGTGCCAACTGCTGTTGGCGGGCGGATTTCTGGTCGTCGCCGCGGCGCTGCACCCGCGCCCGGATCATCGCGCCAGGGTGCCGCTGCTCGCGGCGGGCGGCATCGCGGCGGCGCTTGCGGTTGCCGGGGCGGCGGCGTTGGCCTACGCGGCGAGCAGCGCGGTCGGCCAACGCGCCGAGTGGCGCGCCGCGCACGATGCCGTCGGCGCGGGGGAATATCCCCGGGTGGACCGCGTCGACGGCCGGGTCGTCATCGAACCGGGGCGGCGTCTCGTCGCCGAGCTCGACTACCGGCTCGACGTCGAAGGCGTGGAAGACGCCCTGTTGTTCACGCTGAACCCGGGAATGACCGTGACGGCGCTGCGCGTCGATGGGCAGGACGCGGTCTTCGCGCACGAGAACGGCCTGCTGCGGGTGTCCGGGCTCTCGCCGGCGGCGACGCGAACGGTGTCCTTCGCCATCGCCGGCGTGCCGGACCCGGCCTTCGCCTATCTCGATTCCGCCATCGACGTGGCCACCATCGCCGGCGGCGCGGTGCTGCCCCTGCTTGGCTCGGAGGCGTCGATTTTCGACGAACGCTACGTGGCGCTCATGCCCGGCGTGTTCTGGCTGCCGACGCCCGGCCCGGCGACCGGGCGCGATGAGCCGCATCGCTACGGGCGCGACTTCTTCCTGGCGGACTTGGAGGTGGAGGTGCCGGAAGATTGGCTGGTGGCCGGACCCGGCCGCCGCGAAGGCGACAACGGCAGCTTTCGCTTCCGCCCGCCAGCGCCGCTGCCGGAGGTGGCGCTCTTTGCCTCGCGCTTCGAGCGCGTCGCCGCGCAAGTGGCCGACGTCGAGCTCGAACTGCTGTCGAGCCCTGTCCACCGGCGCAACATCGACCTGTTCGCCGAGGTCGGCGAAGAACTGCAGGAGCGGCTGCGGGAATTGCTCGACGGCGCCGCCAACTTGGGCCTGCCCTATCCCTATGCCGCCTTGAGCGCGGTCGAGACGCCGGCGCATCTGCGCACGTTCGGCGGCGGCTGGGCCATGGAGTCCGTGCAGAGCCTGCCGGGCGTGCTGCTGCTCCGAGAAGGCGGCTTTCCGACCGCCCGCTTCGAGTTCCAGTTCCGCAACGAAGACGAGCTGCAGCGCGAGGGCAACGTCGCCGAGTTCAAGGTCAACGCCTTGCGCGATTTCTTCCAGAACGACGTCACCGGCGGCAACCCGCTGCACGGCAGCGTGCGGAACTTCCTTGGATTCTCGACCGGCGCTGCGGGCCCCGGCGCCTTCGCCCTGGACTTCGTGGTCAACGACTTGGCCGTGCAATTGCTCACCGGCAGCCGCAGCGGCTTCTTCTCGCCTTACCTGCTGGCGTCCCAGGAGGCGTTCGGGCAGACGGTGGCGCAGTCGATGGCCAGCTTCTTCCAAGGCTCCGCCACGACGATTGGCGGCAGCGTCTACATGTCGAGCACCCGCCGCCCTTCGGTGTGGGGCCGAGCGCTGGGCACGGCGCTGGTGGATCTGGACCCGCAGCAGGATCCCCGCCTGACGCTGGACGTGCTGTGGCTGAAGGGGCCGGAAGTCGCGCAGGCGGTTCTCGACGGCCTCGGGCGCGAGAAGGTCGCCGCGCTGCTCGCCGAACTGCGCCGCCGCCACGCCAACGGCAACTACGACGCGCACGACTTCGCCGAAGCTGCCAACGCGGTCGGCGTGGACCTGGATGCGGTGCTCGGCGACTGGCTGAACAGTTCGGCGCTGCCCGGCTTCGTCGTCTCGCCGGTGCAGCTGGAGCGACTGGCGGACGACGAACAAGGCCAGCCGCGCTACCAGATCCGCGTTCACGTCCGCAACGAAGAGCCGGTGCCGGGCTTGGTGCGGCTGAGCTACGGCGAGTGGCATGGCGAGGCCGTCGGCTGGGTGTCGGACGCGACGCCGCCGACGCGCATTCCGGCGCAGACCACGGTGGAGCTTGGCGTAGTCGCGGTGCGGCCGCCGGCGCAAGTGCGGCTGGCGCCCTACTTGGCGCTGAACCGCGCGCCGTTGGACCTGCCGCTCCCGGAGGTGGACGAAGCGGTCGTCGTGTCCACGGCGCCGTTTACCGGCGGGCGGGCCAGCGAGTGGCGGCCGCCGGCGCAGCCCGGCATCGTCGTGGACGATCTCGAGCCCGGATTCGCGGTGCGCATCGACGAATCGGAGCGCGGCGTTCGTCTCGCGAGCAACACGTCGCCGGCGGATGTGCCCGGCGTGGAAATCGACGAAGGGCTGCCTGTCTTCGGCCTGGTGCCGCTGCCCGGCTGGCAGCGCCAGGAGATGGCCGACGGCTGGGGCAAGTACCGGCGCACCATCGCCCGCGCCTATGCCGGCGACGGCGACGCGACGGCGGTCTTCTCGACGCAGTTGCCGGCCGCCGGCCGCTGGCGCCTCGAATACCACCTGCCGCCGATACGCACTTTCAGGGGCTTTGTCGGCATCGGCGGCGAGGGCGCCGAAGCGAGGGTCAATCGCGTGCTGGACGATGGCACCCAGGGCGCGTACGACATGCGCATCCGCGACGCCCGCGGCGACGAGACCGCGGTGAGCTTCGACGGCGCCGCCGCGGAACAAGGATGGAACCGCCTTGGCGTCTACGACCTGCCGGCCGGCGACGTGGAACTGACGGTCTCGAACGAGACGGACGGCGAGTACGTGGTTGCGGACGCGATCCGCTGGATCTCGGTGGAGCCGTGATTCGCACACGCACGGGCCGCCGGACGAAAGCCGGGGGGGCACCTCTGGCGCGGAACCTCGGCAGCAGCGTTCTCGGGCGGCTCTTTCCGTGCATCTGCGTTCTCTGCGGCCAGCGTTCCGCACGCGACGTGGACCTGTGCCGGCAATGCGAAGAGGCGCTCGCCATCAACGCCGGCGCTTGTCCGCGCTGCGCCGCGCCGTTCGCTGCGCCGCGCGACGCTGCGGCGTCAGAATACGCCGGGGCGCAGGAGGACGCCGCGGCGTCGGAAGACGCGGCCGGCGTCTGTGGAACGTGCCTGGCGTCGCCGCCTCCTTGGCGCAGAACGGTTGCGCCGTTCGCCTATTCGGCGCCGCTGAGCCGAATCGTCATCGGCCTGAAATCGGGTAACGGCCTGTTGGAGGCGCGTGTTCTCGGCGCCCTGCTGTTGCCCTTCGTGCGCCAACGCTACGCCGACAACGCCCTTCCCGAGGCGCTGCTGCCGGTGCCCATGACGCGGCGACGGCGCTGGCAGCGCGGCTACAACCAGGCCGAGCTGCTCGGCCGGGAGCTTGGCCGGGCGCTTGATCGGCCGCAGTTGCGCAACCGTCTCGTGCGCGTCAAGCACGCGCCGCCGCAACGCTCGCTGCCCCGCGCGGCGCGCCTGCGCAATCTGCGCGGCGCCTTCAAGGTCAAGGGGCCGCTCGGCGCACGGCGGGTTGCGCTCGTCGACGACGTCACGACCACCGGCGCGACGGTTCGCGCCGCCGCCTCGGCGCTCCTCGCCGCCGGCGCCAGCGAAGTCGACGTCTGGACGGTCGCGAAGACGGCAGCGAAATAGACCGTCCCTCGAGCGAACAAGCCGCGGTGGCCCGAAGCTGGAAGACAGCCGCGCCGTTGCCGATGCGCGGCGGCGCACCCGAGTCTGCTGGTCGGCGGCGTCTCGCCGTCTTGCTGGTCCTCGGTATCGTCGTGGCCGCGGCGTCGCCCCAGGCCGAACCCGGGCCCCGTCTCGAAAACGAGCCCCTTCGCGTCGCAGTGGCGTCGAACTTCCGCGCCGCATTCGAGGACGTCGCCGCAAGCTACGGCGCAGCCGTCGAACCCGCATACGGCTCTTCCGGCCTGCTGTACGCGCAGATCGTGCAGGGTCGGCCGTTCGACGTCTTTCTCTCGGCGGACACGGCCCGCCCGCAAGCCTTGGCCGAGGCCGGCCGCGGCGGCGCCCCGGCGGTCTATGCGATCGGCCGCTTGGCGCTGCTTGTTAACGACGGCAAGCCCGGCGCCGACTGGCTGGCAACGGCGGAGAGCGTCGCGCTCGCCAATCCCGAAACGGCGCCCTACGGACGCGCCGCCGTGGAGACGATGGCCAGGCTCGACGTCGGCGCGCGCCGAGTGCTGGCCATGAACGTCGCCCAGGCGTTCCACTTCGCCGCGAGCGGCGCCGCCGAGGGCGCGTTCGTCGCCTTCGCCCACGTGCTCGCCCAAGGCGTGCCGGCGGAGCGCTACTGGCTGGTTCCGGCCGCTTGGCATCCGCCAATCGAACAAGCCGCGGCGGCAGTCAAGGGGGGCAACGAAACGGTCGCCGAAGCATTCATCGCGCACCTGCTGGGCGCCGAAGCGCAGGTGCGCATTCGCGCCGCCGGCTACCGCTGAGGTGGACGTCGCGGCGGACATCGCGCAGGCCGCCTGGGTGACGGGCGCTCTGGCGCTTGTTTCAACCGCGATCCTGCTTGTGGCGGCGCCGCCGCTGGCGTGGTGGATCGCCCGCACCCACTCGCCGTGGCGCGCGCCGGTCGAGGCGCTGACCGCGTTGCCGCTGGTGCTGCCGCCGACGGTGCTGGGCTTCTACCTGCTCGTCTTCATGGCCAAGGACGGCCCCTTGGGCGCGCTGTGGACGGCGATCTTCGGCGCACCGCTCGCGTTCACCTTCTCTGGCTTGGTGATCGGTTCGGCGATCTACTCCTTGCCGTTGGTGACTGGGCCGCTGGCGACGGCCTTCCGCGCCACCGACACGGGCGTGCTGGAAGCGGCGGCGAGTCTCGGCGTCGGACCGGCGGCGCGCTTTCTGCGCTTGCTGCTGCCCATGCACCGCAAGGCACTCGTGGCGGCGGGCACCCTCGGATTCGCCCACACGGTGGGCGAGTTCGGCATCGTGCTGATGATCGGCGGCAACATTCCCGGGGCGACTCGCGTGCTCTCGATCGCGCTCTTCGACCGCGTGGAAATGCTGGACTACGGCGCCGCGCACCTGATCGCCGGCGGCCTGCTGGCGTTCTCGCTGGCGATCCTCGTCTTCACCTACCGCTCGCTGCGCACATGAGGCTGCGCGTTCAAGGCCGCGTGGCGCGCGACAGCTTCGCCCTGCGGCTGGACTTGGATCTCGCCCTCGACGGCGTGACTGCGCTGGTCGGCGCATCCGGCGCCGGCAAGTCGACGCTGCTGCGGCTGATCGCCGGCTTCGAGCCGGCCGCGCCAGTCACCGTGGAGGTCGACGGCGAACGCTGGCAGGACGCAGCGTACCCTCGGCGCGCGCTCGCGGCGCACCGCCGCGCCGTGGCGACGGTCTTCCAGGAGCCGCGGCTGTTTCCACATCTGACCGTGCGCGGCAACTTGGCGTTCGCGGCCAACGCGCGGCCGCGTCCTGGAGTGCGCCTCGAGTTCGACGACGTGGTGGAGTCGCTCGACCTCGGGCCGTTGCTGGCGCGGCGCGCGCATCAGCTCTCCGGCGGGCAGCGGCAGCGGGTCGCGTTGGGCCGGGCATTGCTGGCGGCGGCGAAGCTGTGGCTCTTCGACGAGCCGATGTCGGCCTTGGACGCCGATTCGCGGCAGGAAATCGCGCCCTATCTGCACCGCCTCTGCCGCCGCCACGCGGTGCCCGTGGTGTACGTCTCGCATTCGCTGCCGGAGGTCTTGTCCATCGCCGACCAGGTGCTGCTCGCCGCCGGCGGCGCGGTGGAGCTGGTGGAGTCGGTGGCGGCGTTCTCGACCTCCTTCCGCAAGCCGCTGCTCGGCGACGAAGCCGGCGCGGTGATCGCATGCGCGTTCCGGCGCTTCGATCCCCGCTACCGGCTCTCCGAACTGGCCTTTGGGGACGCCACCCTGTTCGTGCCGGGCGATCTCGGCAGCGTCGGGCCGCGCATCCTGCTGCACATTCCGGCGCGCGACGTGAGCCTCTCCACTGCACCCGTGGAGCGCGTGAGCATCCTCAACCGCGTGGCCGGCGTGATCGACGCATTGGAGGAGCAAGGCGCGTCCGTGCTGGCCCGGGTGCGCTGCGGCGAGCAGAGCCTGCTGGCGCGGGTCACGCGCCGTTCGGCGGACGAACTTGCACTCGCGCCGGGCGTCGCCGTGCAGGCGCTCATCAAGTCGGTGGCGGTGCGCGCCGGCGACGTGCAGTCGGACGAAGGCGGTGCGCGGTGAGGCCGGCGGCCGACCGTCGTTGCCGCCGTTGAATCGATTTGCGGAAAGCGCCGTGGATTCTCGTACACTTCGGCCATGAACGATTCCGAGAGGGCGTCCCTCTACGCCGCCGCCGTCGGAACCAAGGCGGAGTTCTACGTTCCCTACTTCCAGCGCGCCGACGAGCGGGGCTACGCGCCGAAGTCCTGGAACTGGGCGGCGTTCTTCCTCGACGTGTTCTGGTTCCTCTACCGGCGGCAGTTCCGCTGGGCGGCGGTCGTGACCTTGGCGGCGCTGCTCGCTTCCTTCCTGGCCGGGCAGATCCACTTGGCAGGCTTCCCGAACCTCGCGCTGACGCTGCAGATCGGCTTTCTGATCGGCTTCAAGTGCGTCTACCTGCCGCTCAACGCCAACGGCTTCTACTACCACTGGGTGCGCCAGCGAATGGACGCCGTGAAGACGCGGATGCCCCAGGACCGGCAGCGCCAGGCGGCAGCCCTGGCCGCCTCCTGCCGACCGAACATCCACGTGCCGTTGATGATCTTCGCGCTGCTGCTCCTGCTGTCGCTGCTCGCCATGCCGCCGGCGGCCGGCTCGTAGCCAATGCATTGGCTGGCCGGCACCAGCGGCTACAGCTACAAGGAGTGGAAGGGCAGCTTCTACCCGCCGGACACGTCCGCCGCCGACATGCTGGCCTACTACGCAGCCAAGCTGCCGGCGGTGGAGATCAACAACACCTTCTACCGGATGCCGCGCCCGCAGGTGTTGAAGACGTGGCGCGACGCCGTGCCGGCCGAGTTCCGCTTCTCAATCAAGGCGTCGCGGCGCATCACCCACCAGGCGAAGCTCGTCGACTGCGCGGACAGCATCGAGTACCTCGCCGGCGCCTTGGAGACCTTGGAGGAGAATCTCGGCTGCGTGCTCTTCCAACTGCCGCCCTACCTGCGCAAGGACGCGGCGCTCCTCGACGCCTTCCTAGGCCATTGGCCCAAGGCCCTGCCGGCCGCGGTGGAGTTCCGCCACGGCTCGTGGTTCGACCGCGAAATCGCCGACATGCTCGCCGCGCACGGCACGGCGATCTGCGTCTCCGAAGACGGCAAGCTGGAACTGCCGCCGTTCCACGGCACCACGGACTGGCTTTACCTGCGCCTGCGCAAGCCCGGCTACGACGACGGCGAGCTGGAACGCTGGCTGGCGCGCGGCAACGCTACGGGAGCCCAGCGCGGCTTCGCGTTCTTCAAGCACGAGGACGAAGGCGCCGGGCCGAAGATGGCGGCGCAGTTCCTGGAACTGGCCGGTACCGCTTGAGAGCGTGGAGGCAGCGGCCTATGCCGACCCCGTCTCGGAACGGATGGCGTCGTGCGCTTGCCCCAGCACGTCGATCATGGCGTCCACGCTGCGGGCGCCGGCTTGGAAGATGGCCGTGGCGTTCAGTGCGCCCCAGTCGAACCCCATCTCCTTGACGGCCTCGGCGCGGGCGCGGACGCGATCCAGCTCGGCGTAGAAGCGCTTGCCTTCTTCGTCGCGGGGCGGCACGTCCAGCATCATCTGATAGCCGATCTCGGCCGGGTCGCGTTGCGCCGACTCGGCATGGGCGGCGATCTTCGCCTTGTATCGCGCCGCGGCGGCCGGCTCGGTGATCGCCGTCGCCATCCAGCCGTCGCCGCGCTCGGCGACGCGCCGCAGCGCCCGATCCGATGCGCCGCCGATCCAGATCGGCAGCCGCTCGCCCTGGGGCGGCTTCGGTTCCATCGCCATCGCCGTGGCCGAGTAGAACGCGCCGTCGTAGTCCACTTGCTCGTCGCGCCAGCAGGCGCGCAGCAAGTCGATGGCCTCGTCCATGCGCTTGCCGCGGGTGGCGAACGCTTCGCCGAGCGCGTCGTATTCGGATTCCTGCCAGCCGACGCCGATGCCGAGGCGCACGCGGCCGCCCGAGAGCGTGTCCAACGTGCTCGCCTGCTTCGCCACCAGCACCGGCTGGCGCTGGGGCAGCACCAGCACCTCGGTGCCGAGGCCGATGCGCTCGGTGACCGCGGCGATGTGGGAGAGCGCCATCAGCGCTTCGAGGATCGGCATCTTGGAGGGATACATGGGCGCCGGCCGAGTCGCCGTGGGAAAGCCCATGACCACATGGTCGAAGATGTCCAGCTGATCGAAGCCGATGTCTTCGATGGCCTTGGCCAGGCGCAGCACGCCGCTGCTCCCCTCGCGGTAGCTGACGCTCGGAAACTCTACGGACAGTTTCATGGCTCTCCCACTTGCCGCCAACGTTGAAGACGCAATCTTAGCCGACGGCGGACGAATCGCGTGCCGGATGAGGCGAGGAACGGGAACGCCGGACGGGTCGTCCAGCAAGCCTGCATGGATAGGGAGATGTGAACCGGGACGCCGGCCAACAAGCACGACGCCCCGGACACAAGAGGGGCTCTGCCCCCGAAGGACTCAGCGAGTCAGTGGGGTTGCCCCTCAACAAACGATTGCACTGATCACCTCCTTTTTCCGCCCAACATGACGCCGACTATACGCCCCTCGGAACCGCGATGCGAGACCGAAAAACGTTGACACGTTCGGGGGCGATGAACAGAATACGCGCCCGTCGCACGCCGCCGCCTCGCGCTGCTGGCGGCTGCGTCGATTCCCGGAACCGTTGGGGCGTCGCCAAGTGGTAAGGCACCGGGTTTTGATCCCGGCATTCGCAGGTTCGAATCCTGCCGCCCCAGCCAAAACCGCGCTTGCCGTTCAATTCGGAGCACCACATGGCAGAACAGATCGTCATTCGCGCCGAGCGTCGGGAAGCGCTTGGCAAGGGCGCAAGCCGTCGCCTGCGGCGCTTGGGCGACAAAGCGCCGGCCATCCTCTACGGCGGCGGCGTCGATCCGCTGCCGCTGTCGATTTCCTATCGGGAACTCGGCAAGGCCATGCAGGAGGAGGCGTTCTTCTCCCAGGTGCTGCACCTGCAGGTGGAGGACAAGACCCAGGCCTGCGTGCTGCGCGAACTGCAGCGGCACCCGGCCACGGAGCGCGTGCAGCACCTCGACTTGCTGCGCATCCGCGAAGACGTCGCCATGCATCTGCACGTGCCCCTGCACTTCATGAACGAAGATCGCTGCGTGGGCGTGAAGCTCGGCGGCGGTCGCCTCGCGCACAACCTCATCGAAGTCGAAGTGCGCTGCCTGCCGAAGGACCTGCCGGAGGCCATCGACGTGGACGTCGAAGCGCTCGACGTCGGCGATTCCCTGCACTTGTCGGACCTCAAGCTGCCGGATGGCGTGGAAATCCCCGCGCTGGCCCTCGGGGCGGACCACGACACGTCCGTCGTCGCCGTGATGGCGCGGCGGGGCGGCGGCGACGAAGCCGCCGAAGAAACGCCCGAGGCGGCCGACGAAGGCGGGGAAGAGAGCAGCGACTGACGCTCTCTTCGGCTGCGCGATGCCCATTCGCCTGATCGCAGGCCTTGGCAATCCAGGCCAGCGCTATGCCCGCACCCGCCACAACGTCGGCGCGCGTTGGCTGGAGGCGCTTGCGCTGCGCTTCGCGGCACAGCTGGCGGAGCAGCGCAAGTTCAAGGGCTTCGTTGGCCGCGCCGACGTTCTTGGCCGAGACGCCTGGCTCCTGTTGCCGACGACCTACGTGAATCTGTCTGGCGATTCCGTCGGCGCCTTGGCGCGCTTCTACAAGATCGCGCCGGAGGAGATTCTCGTCGCCTACGACGAGGTGGCGTTCCCGGTCGGCGTCAGCCGCCTGAAGTCCGGCGGCGGCCACAACGGCCACAACGGCGTGAAGAGCGTGATCGCCGGCCTCGGCAACGAGCGCGGTTTCGCCCGTCTGCGAATCGGCGTCGGCCATCCGCAGGACGCCGCGTTGATGGTGGCCTATCTCACCGGCGTTGCCATGCCCGCCGCCGAACAGGTTGCCGCCGAGCAGTCGGCATGGCTCTGCGACCGGGCGCTCGGCCTCGTGCTCGACGGCGACATGCAGCAGGCGATGAACCTGTTTCACGCGCCGAAGAGCGCCGCGGAGAGTGCGTCGGAAGGCGCGAGCGCGTCCTGATGGGGTTCAAGTGCGGCATCGTCGGCTTGCCGAACGTCGGCAAGTCCACGCTCTTCAACGCCCTCACGCGCGCCTCGATCGACGCCGAGAACTTTCCGTTCTGCACCATCGAACCGAACACCGGCGTGGTGCCGGTGCCCGATTCGCGCCTCGACCGTTTGGCGGAGATCGTCGCGCCGTCCCGGGTGGTGCCTAGCGCGATGGAGTTCGTGGACATCGCCGGCCTCGTCGCCGGCGCGTCGAAGGGCGAAGGGCTCGGCAATCAGTTCCTCGCGCATATCCGCGAGACCGACGCCATCGCCCACGTGGTGCGCTGCTTCGGGGACGCCGACGTGGTGCATGTGACGGGGCGCGTCTCGCCCGCCGACGACATTGCAGTCATCGACTTGGAGCTGGCGCTGGCCGATTTGGAGACCGCCGAGCGCGTCCACAATCGCAACAAGCGCATCGCCAACGCCGGCGACAAGGACGCCCGCGCCATGCTCGCCGTTCTCGACCGCGTGCGAGAGGGCCTGGACGCTGGCAAGCCGGTGCGCGCCCTCGGCCTGGCGCCGCACGAGCTCGCCGCCTTGGGCGAGTGCCACTTCATCACCCAGAAGCCGGTGATGTTCGTCGCCAACGTCGACGAAGACGGCTTCGCGGACAACCCGCTGCTCGACGAGGTGGCCGCCCTCGCCCAGGAGCACGGCGCCGTCGTGGTGCCCGTGTGCGCGAAGATCGAAGCCGAAATCAGCGAGTTGGACGACGCCGACCGGGACGAGTTCCTCGCCGACCTAGGGCTCGACGAACCCGGCCTCGCGCGCGTGGTGCGCGCCGGCTATCGGCTGCTCGGCCTGCACCACTACTTCACCGCCGGCCCAAAGGAAGTGCGCGCCTGGACCGTGCCGGTCGGCGCCTTGGCGCCGCAGGCCGCCGGCGTCATCCACACGGATTTCGAGCGGGGCTTCATCCGCGCCGAGGTGATCGCCTACCAGGACTTCATCGACTGCGGGGGCGAGACCGGCGCCAAGGAGGCCGGACGCCGACGTCTGGAAGGCAAGGACTACGCCGTGCGGGACGGCGACGTCGTCCACTTCCGCTTCAACGTCTGAGCCAAGCGCGTCAGGGCAGCCGGAACGCCAGCACGTTGCCGCACCAAGGAGGCGTCACGCCGAGATCCGGCAGCGGACGCCGGGGCTCGCCGCGAATCCACGTCACGGCGTCGCCGATGCGGAAGTACGCGGCGCAGGCGTAGGCGGTGACGTAGATCTCCGCGCGGTGGGCGGTGGCCGACTGCTCTGGAAACCGCACGATGCGCTCGAACAGTTCCAACTCTCCGGCATGCGCCGAAGACGCCCGCAGCCAGTTGCGCTCGCTGGCCACGAACCACCAGCCGTCGTGATCGACGAGTTCGACATGGCCAGCGCCCAGCACGGCGGCGCCGAAGGCGACGTTCTCGGCGATCATCTTGGCGCCGATGCGCGCGTCGCCGAGCATCGCCTGCAGGCGGCGGCGCAGGAAACGGATGGCCGCTTCGCTGATGTTCGGCGCCATGGCGGAGCCGTCGCGGGCCTTAAGGATGGCGAGCGCGAATCCAGGCCACGGAGCGCTCGACCATCTCCCGCAGCACGGCCTGGTCCACGTCCGCCATGCGCTTGACGTAGAGGCACGACTTGCCGGTGTCGTGCTTGCCGAGCTTGGCCAGCAGATCGCCGTATTCGGAGAAACCCGCCATGATGTACAGCGTGATGGCGCGCTTGCGCGCCGCGAAGCCGGTCTCCATGAAGTCGCCCTCGCGCCCGCTCGCATAGCGGTAGTGGTAGCTGCCGAAGCCGACGATGGACGGCCCCCACATTCGCGCCGGCGCGCCGGTGACCTCGGCCATCATGGCGGCGACGGCGCGGCAGTCCGCGCGCTTCTGGGCGTCTTCCACGGCGTCGATGTAGGCATCGACGCTCGCCGGCGTTGGCGTGGTCTTCATCTTCGCCATGGCTCCAACTCCCAGGCCGTCAAGCCGCGCGGTCGAGAAGCGCCTGTCCGGCGCGGAAGTCCAAGGTGCCCTCGTAGAGGGCGACGCCGCTGATGGCGCCGAGCAGCCGCTCGCCGAGGCCGAGCGCCTTGAGCGCGCGCAGATCGTCGAGATCCTTCACGCCGCCCGAGGCGATGACCGGGATGCGCGTCGCTTCCGCAACGCGGCGTGTCGCTTCGGCGTTGACGCCGGCCAGCATGCCGTCCTTGGCGATGTCGGTGTAGACGATGGCGAAGAGTTCGGCGTCGAAGCCGGCGTCGAGATCGGCGGCGAATCGCGTCGCCTCGATGTCGGTGGGCACGGCCCAGCCGTGGGTGGCGAGACGGCCGTCGCGGGCGTCGAGGCCGAGGATCACGCGGCGCGGGAACGCCTCGGCAAGCGCTTGCAAAAAGCCGCTGTCTTCGGCGGCCCGGGTGCCGACGATCACCTGGCTCGCGCCGGCGCGAAGATACGCCGCCGCGGTGTCGACGGAGCGAATGCCGCCGCCGATCTGCACCGGAATGCCAGCGGCCTCGACGATGGCGCGGGCCAGCGCTTCGTTCACGGGCCGGCCGGCCACGGCGCCGTCGAGATCGACCACGTGCAGCCGCCGGGCACCGGCAGCCGCCCATTGCCGCGCCATGTTCTCGGGGTCGTCCGAATAGACCGCCGCGGACGCCATCTCGCCTTGGCGCAGCCGCACGCACCGACCGTCCTTTAAGTCGATCGCCGGAATCAGCAGCACGGGTCCGGCGCTTAGAGCACGCCCTTCGTGGAGGGCGCATCGGTGCTTGCCGGGTCGCGTTCCGCGGCCATGCGGAGCGCCCGTCCAAACGCCTTGAACACCGTCTCCGCCTGATGGTGCGCGTTCACGCCCTTGAGATTGTCGATGTGCAGCGTCGCCTGGGCGTGGTTGGCGAAGCCTTGGAAGAACTCGCGCAAGAGATCGACGTCGAAATCGCCCACGCGGGCCCGCACGAAGGCCACGTCGTAGGCGAGCCCAGGGCGGCCGGAGAAGTCCACCACCACCCGCGACAAGGCTTCGTCGAGCGGCACGTAGGCGTGGCCGTAGCGCCCGATGCCGAGCTTCTCGCCGAGCGCCTGCGCGACGGCTTGCCCTAGCGTGATGCCGACGTCCTCGACGGTGTGGTGGGCGTCCACCTCCAAATCGCCTTCGGCGCGGATGCGCATGTCGATGCGCCCGTGGCGGGCGATTTGCTGCAGCATGTGCTCGAAGAACGGCAGGCCGACGTCGATCTCCGATCGCCCCGCGCCATCGAGATTCACCTCGGCTTCCACGGTGGTCTCCAAGGTCTTGCGCGTGCGCGTGGCGCAGCGCGGGCCGAGCGGGGCCGCGGCGGGCGAGTCGCTCATGGGCGAAGCCGGTCGGCGAGGCTGCCGTAGGGCAGGAAGCGGTTCGCGCTCACGGATCTGATCCAAGCCGTGAGGTCGTCTGGATAGTCGCCGCGCTCGCGGAGCAGCCCGGCGATGTCGATCACCGGCGACTTGGCGCCGGCGTCGCAGCCCTGCACGTCGCGTTCGGCGATGGTCAGAACGCGCAGCCAGGACACGAGGCGCGCCGAATCGCGGTCGGCGAACCAGCGCCGCCGAACAGTGCTCTCCGCCTGCACCACTTCGCGCAGCCGCTCGGCCTCGATATCGCCGAGCTCGCCTCCTGGCAGAGCCTCGCTCGCCCCAAGGGCGCGCGCCGACTCGTCCAAAGCCTCGGCATGGACGTCGCCGAGCGCCACCGCGGGTTTCCAAGCGCCGACTGCCGCGCTCATGCCGTCTCCTCGTCGCCTGTTCGCAGTATTTGAGGTCGCGCACCGCCCGAACGGCACGCAACGCAGCCAAGTCTAGCGCACGATGGCAGCCGCACGACGATTGGCACGAGGGCGGAAGGTTGTTGGCTGCACCGAATTGCCCAGCGGCGCGGATTGTCGTTGTCGACGCACTTGTGCAAACGCGCAGGTTGACAGGTTGACCTTCATGCCACTGGTTATGTATGTTCCTACAGCATGACTGCCAAGATGCCCCATGCGAAGAAGCGCCAGCCGCCCGCGGTCACCGCTGGTGCCGGCCGCAAGGACGCGCACAGCAAAGCGACGCGCCGCCTCGTGGGCAACGCCAGCAAAAGACGGCGCAAGATGATGGCGTTCGGCTGGTACGGCGGCAAGTTCGTCCACTTGGACTTCATTCTTCCGCACCTGCCAGCGGATGCCGAACACTTCTGCGACGTCTACGGCGGATCGGCCGCCGTTCTCATCAATCGCCCGCCGGCGGCTGTCGAGACCTACAACGACCTCGACTCCGAGCTGGTGAACTTCTTCCGCGTGCTGCGCGACCGGCCCGACGCCCTTGCGCGGCAGATCGGGCTGACGCCGTTCTCGCGGGAGGAGCTCGCAAGGGCATGTGCGCCGGAGCGCGGGCTGGACGCTCTCGAACGCGCCCGACGGTTCTACGTTCGCGCCCGCCAGACCCGGACGGGCCTGGCGCAAACCAGCAGCGAGGGGCGTTGGGCGCACTGCCTGCTCACCTCCCGCGCCGGCATGGCCGGCGCCGTCTCGCGCTGGCTTGGCACCGTGGAGGGCCTGCCGGAGATCGTCCAGCGCCTGCAGCGCGTGCAAATCGAGAACGCGCCGGCCTTGGAGGTGATCGCGCGCTACGACAGCGCCAAGACGCTGTTCTACCTCGACCCGCCCTATGTCCACCGCAGCCGCGGCGATGCCGCCGCATACGGACACGAGATGACCGACCAAGACCACTGCGAACTCGCCGCGCTGCTGCACGACATCAAGGGCCGCGCCGTACTCTCCGGCTACCGTTCGCCCCTCTACGACGACCTGTTCTCGACTTGGCACCGCGTGGACGCCGGGGAGCAATTGTGCAACTCGTCGAAAGGCAAACGCACCGAATCCCTCTGGATGAACTTCGAGCCAGCCCTGCTCCATGGCGGTCCTGATCGGGACCGACACGGGCACAAAGGCACTTGACCGCTCTCTTTTAGCGTGTACTATGTAGTACACATGACATTCGGCAGTCACATACGGGCCCGGCGGGAACGCCTGCGCTGCGACGATCCGGCCTTCTCGGTTCGGCAGGTCGCGCAGCGCATCGGCGTCGAGCCGGCCTACCTCAGCAAGGTCGAGCGGAACCAAGTTGCGCCGCCGTCGGAGGCGACAATCGGCCGGCTGGCAGCGGAGCTGGGGGAGGATGCGGACGTCATGCTGGCGCTGGGCGGCAAGGTGTCGGAGGAGCTGCGCCAGATCATCATGCGGCGGCCCAAGCTGTTCGCGCAGTTGCTGCGGGAACTCAAGGCGCTGCCGGACCACGCCATCGCCCACATCGTGCGCGAAGTGCGCGACGGCGACTGGTGAGGCCGGACGCCAACAAGAATCAACAACCTACGGAGAAGCCATGATCAGCTTGGAGAACGAAACCCTGACCTTGCGGTTCCCGGACGTACACGCCCGGGCCGCCTGCGAGATATCCTTCATGCGCACGCTGCGCATTCCCGACGACAACCGGGAGTACCCGCTGCCGCCGGGCCTCGGGAGGTTCCCGCTGCGCCATGTGGACGACCACGCCGACCGCCTGCCGGCGGCCTGGAAGACCCACGGCGGGGTGTTCCTGCCGATGCACCAGTCCGAAGCCATGTGGATCAGCCTCTACCGCGCGAACTACCCGATGGCGCTCAAGGTGGCGGCCGGCAAGATCGACGCGGTAACCGGCGAGGCGTGGTCGAGGGAGCTCTCTGCCGACCCGCAGAACTACCTGGTGGTTCCCGACCAGCCGTGGCTGGACGGCTTCTGTGTCGTCAAGGGCACCATTCGCCAGTTCGTGGCGATGCCCCTCGGCAAGGGCTTCACGGCCGAGGAGCAGCTCACGGGCAAGGCCGAGCACGGCGGCTTGCAGATCATCGCCTACCCGATGAAGGCAAGCGTCTACAAGGAGCTGTTCGAGCGTGTTGCCGACGTGCGACTCGCAAAGGCAGAGGTAGAGGAAGGGGTGGTATGCGCAGCAGCCCCGCTGGCGGAAATGGGCCTCGCTCCGGGCGGCCTCATGCGCCAGAAGATCTACGAGGACAGCTACGGCATCGACGTTTGGGACATGTCCGCGTCCTCCCGCTGCTTCGTACACTTGCTGAACAGTGCCCAGTACTTCTCGGTGACCGGCAGCCACGCGCCGACCATGCCGCCGACGGCGAAGGACTACTCGGACGCTGGCCTGCCTTGGTTCGAGCACTACGGCGGCGACAAGGCCGCCCTTGACGGCGCCAGGAAGCTCGCGGGCCTGCACAGCGTCGCCGCGAAGTCCTGGCAGCAGGGGACTCCCTTGACCGGCAACGAGCCGGCGCAGCCGCAGGTGGTCGAGACGGTGGGCGGACGCCTGGTGCGCGAAGGCGAGCCCCTCTAGCGATGCCGTCGAAGCGGGGGCGGAAGCGGGCCGGCAAGCGCCAAGGCAAGCCGGACTGGGAAGCCCTTGAAGGGCTGTCCCTCATCTTGGGGTTCGTCAAGTGGTGCGCCTTCGCGGCGTGCGTTGCGTGTCTGATGTCTGGGAGCTCGGCTTGGTCGTGGCTGGTGGTGGCCATCGCCGCTTGGGCCGGTGCCAGCTGGGCGCGACGCCGAAGCAAGCAGGCCTACGAGCGCGTCGTCGGCCCTCGCCCTCCGCCTAAGCCCTATGTGCCCGAAGTACCGCCGCGGCGCCCCTTGGGAACGATGGAGTCCATCCTGATCGGCGTACTGCTCGGCGGCATGTTCTTCGGCGGCGACGAAGACGGCGAATAGCCGACGCCCTGGCGTCCACCGCGGCGGAACCCCCGCTCCATGGCGGTCTCCTGACCGAGACCGAGCGAAGACGCTGCTCGCTCAACATTGGCGCGAGGCAGCGCGCGGGAACCACCGCCACGGTGGCTGCTGCCTCTGCCGCCTCGCCAAGTGGTCGCCGGCGGTTGTGGACTTGGTATGATCCGGCTGTTGAAGCTCTGTTCATTCCTTGGCGCTTGATGAGTTCCGAACGGCCAGTCGATTTGCCGCTTGTCGGTCTGTTTGCCGCGATGCCGGTGACGGCGGTGGGGTCCATTCTGCATCGGATCACCGGCATCGTGTTGTTCGTCGGTGTGTTCTACCTGTGCTACCTGCTCGATCTTGCTCTCCGCGACTCGGCGGGCTTCCGCGAGGCGGCGGCGGTGGTGGATTCGGCGCTTGGCAAGTTCGCGCTGTGGCTGGTCTTGGCGTCCTTGGGCTACCACTTGATCGCCGGCCTTCGCCACTTGCTCATGGACTTCCACGTCGGCGACTCGCTGCGGGCGGCGCGAATCGGCGCGTGGACGGCGATGGGATTGTCGGCCTTGGCCGCCGTGCTGTTGGCGGTGTGGCTGTGGTAACACCCGTCACCAGCTTCGGGCGCAGCGGCGTGGCCGATTTCGTGCTGCAGCGTGCGTCGGCGGTGGTGCTTGCCGTCTACGCGCTGCTGGTGTTCGGCTATTTCCTGTTCGGCGCGGTCGAGCCGGTCGGCATCGCGGCGTTCTTCGGCAGCTTGCCGATGCGCATCTTCTCCACGCTGGCCTTGGCGGCGCTGGCGGCGCACGGCTGGATCGGGATGTGGACGGTGGGCACCGACTACGTGCGCGAACACTACTTCGGGCGCAGCCACAGCGTCTTGCAGGCCGCGTACCAGCTGTTCTGCCTGGCCGCCGTCTTCGTCTATCTGGTGTGGCCGCTGTCGGTGATCTGGGGCTGGGGGCGATGAGCACGCTGCCGGTGATGGAGTTCGACGGCGTGATCGTCGGCGGAGGCGGGGCCGGGATGCGCGCCGGGCTGCAACTGGCGCAGTCCGGCTTGAAGACGGCGGTTCTGTCCAAAGTCTTCCCCACCCGCTCGCACACGGTCTCCGCCCAAGGCGGCATCACCTGCGCCATCGCCAGCGACGATCCGGACGACGATTGGCGCTGGCACATGTACGACACGGTGAAGGGGTCGGACTACATCGGCGATCAGGACGCCATCGAATACATGTGCAGCGTTGGGCCGGAGGCGGTCTACGAACTGGAACACATGGGCCTGCCGTTCACGCGCACGGAGTCCGGGCGCATCTACCAGCGCCCCTTCGGCGGCCAGTCCAAGGACTACGGCAGGGGCGGCCAGGCGTCGCGCACGTGCGCGGCGGAGGACCGCACCGGCCACGCCCTGCTGCACACGCTGTATCAGAACAACCTGCGCGCCGGCACCGTGTTCCTCAACGAGTGGTTCGCCATCGATCTGGTGGTCAACCAGGATGCCGCCGTGGTGGGCGTGGTGGCCATGGACATCGAGTCCGGCGAGGTGGTGTTCGTGAAGTCGAAGGCGACGGTGCTGGCCACCGGCGGCGCCGGGCGCATCTACGCCACCACCACCAACGCCATGACCAACACCGGCGACGGCGTGGGCATGGCGCTGCGCGCCGGCTTTCCCGTGCAGGACATCGAGATGTGGCAGTTCCATCCCACCGGCATCCACCGCGCCGGCGTGCTGGTGACGGAGGGGTGCCGTGGCGAGGGGGGCTATCTCGTCAACAAGGACGGCGAGCGGTTCATGGAACGCTACGCGCCGAACGCCAAGGATCTCGCCAGCCGCGACGTGGTGGCGCGGTCGATGATTCTGGAGATCATGGAAGGCCGTGGCGCCGGCCCGGATGCGGACCATGTGCTCTTGAAGCTCGACCACTTGGGGGCGGAGACCTTGCGCACGCGGCTGCCCGGCATTCTGGAACTCTCCAAGACCTTTGCCCACGTCGACGCCGTGCGCGAACCGATTCCGGTGGTGCCGACCTGCCACTACATGATGGGCGGCGTGCCCACCAACATCCACGGCCAGGCGCTGACGGCGGACCTTTCCGGGCGCGACGCGGTCGTCGCCGGGCTGTACGCCATTGGCGAGGCGGCGTGCGTTTCCGTCCACGGCGCCAACCGCTTGGGCGGCAACTCGCTGCTCGATCTGGTGGTGTTCGGACGCGCCGCCGGCATCCACATCGAGGAGACGATGCGCCAAGGCGTCTCCCTCCGCGAACCAAGCGGCGACGACATCGAACGCGCCGCTTGGCGGCTGAACCGCTGGAACGGCTCCGACGCTGGCGAATCCGTCGCCGACCTCAAGCGCGAGCTGCAAAACCTCATGCTCGTGAACTTCAACGTCTTTCGCAGCGGCGAGCGGATGCGCGAGAGCATCGGCACCCTCGCCGACCTGCGCCGGCGCATCGGCGAGGCGCATTTGGCGGACAAGAGCCGCGCCTTCAACACGGCGCGCATGGAAGCGCTGGAACTGGACAACCTCCTCGAAGTCGCGGAGGCGACCGCCATCGTCGCCGAAGCGCGCACGGAGAGCCGCGGCGCCCATGCGCGCGACGACTACAAGGAGCGCGACGACGCCAACTGGCTGTGCCACTCCCTCTACTTCCCGGGCGACAAGTCGGTTGCCAAGCGCGCCGTGAACTTCGCGCCGCGCATCGTGGACGCCTTTCAACCCGTCGCCCGAAGCTACTGAGACGCAAGCACCATGCAGGTCACCACATGCAGATAAGCCTTTTCCGCTACGACCCGGACGCGGACGACAAGCCGCGCATGGAGGACTTGACGCTGGAGCTGCCCGAGGGCCGCGACCTCATGGTGCTCGACGTGATGGAACTGCTGAAGGCGCGCGACCCCTCCATCGCCTACCGCCGTTCCTGCCGCGAAGGGGTATGCGGCTCCGACGGCGTGAACATGAACGGCAGAAACGGCCTGGCCTGCATGACGCCGGTTTCCGAGGCGGCGCCCAACGGCAAGCTCACGCTGCGGCCGCTGCCGGGCCTGCCGGTGGTGCGCGACCTGGTGGTGGACATGAGCCAGTTCTACCGCCAATACGAACGCATCAAGCCCTGGCTGATGAACGACGCGCCGCCGCCGGCCAAGGAGCGCCTTCAATCCCCCGAGGAGCGCGACAAGCTGAACGGCCTCTACGAGTGCATCCTCTGCGCCTGCTGTTCCACCTCGTGTCCGTCCTTCTGGTGGAATCCCGACAAGTACGTCGGCCCGGCCGGCCTGCTGCAGGCCTACCGCTTCCTCGCCGACAGCCGCGACACTGCCACCGAGGAGCGCCTGGCCGGCATGGAGGATCCGTTCAGCGTCTTCCGCTGCCGCGGCATCATGAACTGCGTGGACGTCTGCCCCAAGGGCCTCAACCCCACCCGCGCCATCGGCAAGATCCGCTCGATGATGGTGGAAAAGGGAGTGTAGGGACGCGAGGATGGCAGGAAATCGCTGGCGAGAGCATCATCGGGTCTCAGACGCCCTTGTTCGGATCGACGTCTCTGAAGCCTCGCCAAAAGAACCGAGGTGGCTACGCTAAGGCTGGGAATCGTGCCGAGCAACGAAACAGCTCTCTCCGATTACGGCTCGACGATGCGTTCGCAACCGGGCTTGCCGCTCCGTGCGCCCCGGCATGACGGCGTTACACCGCTGATTCCCGCGCGCATTCTCAACGAATTCGTCTATTGCCCGCGCCTTGCGTACTTGGAGTGGGTTCAAAAGGAGTTCGAGGACTCTGCGGATACGGTACAAGGTCGGCATGTGCATCGGCGAGTGGACAAGCCCGGCGGGACGCTGCCTGACCCTGCCGAGGACAGCCAGGCACTCAAGGCCGCCCGTTCCGTCGAACTGTCGTCGCAGAAGCTGGGGTTGGTTGCAAAAATCGACTTGATCGAGAGCAGCGGCGGCGAAGTGACGCCGGTGGACTACAAGCGCGGCAAACGCCCCCATGTACCACGCCACGCCTATGACCCGGAACTCCGACGCTTGACGCTCGAATCGCTTGACGGGCTACGGGAAACCGCCAGAGGTGGCTCGGTCCCGCCGCCGCTGGAAGACAGCCCAAAATGCCCGCGCTGCTCGCTGGTAGGCATCTGCCTTCCGGATGAAATCAACTGGCTGAAATCCGGCGCCAAGGATGTTCGTCCCTTGAGCGTTCGGCACACTCGCGGTCTGCCGGTCTATGTCCAGGCTCACCGAGCGAAGGTGGCCAAGCAAGGGGAGCGCCTTGCGATCACCAAGGAGGATTCGGAACCCGTCCATGTGCGATTGGCGGACACGTCGCAACTGGTGCTGCAGGGGAACGTCTACGTTACCACGCCAACATTGCACGAGCTGATGCGGCGCGATATTCCCGTTAGCTGGCACTCCTATGGGGGCTGGTTCCTCGGCCACACAATTGGGACGGGACATGCGAATGTCGAATTGCGTACCGCGCAGTATCGGGGATCCTTCGACGACACCACATGCCTGAAGCTTGCCCGCGGCTGGGTGCGGGCGAAGATGCGCAACTGTCGTACGATGCTGCGAAGGAACACCCGTGTTGCCGCCAACCTAGGTACCGCGTTGGCCGACCTTTCCCGACTCGCAGACAGAGCTGGACGAACTCGCAACATGGACACTCTGCTTGGCGTTGAAGGAGCCGCCGCCGCGATCTACTTCCAACGGCTGCCCGGAATGTTGCGCAACGAAGGTCAAGACCCTGCCGCGTCGTTCAGGATGGAGAACCGCAATCGACGACCGCCAACTGATCCCATCAATGCAATGCTCTCCTTCGGCTATGCGGTGCTCACACGCACGTTCGTCAACACACTGACAGCGGTTGGTTTCGACGCGCATCGCGGGTTCTTCCATCAGCCGCGATACGGCAGACCTGCGTTGGCTCTGGACATGATGGAACCATTCCGACCGTTGATTGTTGATTCTGCTGTAATCATGGCAGTCAACAACGGCGAGGTCCAGCAGACGGACTTCGTTCAAGAGCCCATGGGCACCAGCCTGTCCGACGGGGGAAGAAGACGATTCATCGCGGCGCTAGAACGGCGTCTCGCCCAGGAGGTGACGCACCCGATATTCGGCTATCGGCTGGAGTACCGTCGGCTCCTAGAGATCCAGTCACGACTGTTGGCCCGTTTCCTACTCGGTGAGATTTCGGATTATCCCAACTTCATTACACGCTAAGCAGCTTGAATAGAGCGAAGCGGTGCGCAGTGCATGTCGCGCCGCCCAGAGCGTTGATGCCGTTCGCACGACGGGCCGGCGGAGGTGCGAAACGCCGCTTGACGGACGGAGCAGAGAGCATGGCATCGCACGAGAGAATCTACTTCGTCGTATATGACATCGCTGACGCCAGACGATGGCGCTCCGTGTTCAAGACGATGCATGGCTACGGCGACTGGGTGCAACTCTCCGTGTTCCAGTGCCGCTTGACGCCCACGCGCCATGCCGAGCTCGTCGCCGACCTTGATGAACTGATCCACCACGACCACGACCATGTGGTTGTCGTGGACATCGGCCCGGCCGACCAAGTGCAGCCCCGCGTAATCGCGCTGGGCAAGAGGCCGTATACACCTGTGGCAAATGAGCCTACTATTGTCTGACTCGCCGCGTTCGTGCGAGCGCTCTGACGATGCGCCGTGGCCCCGCAGCGCTCGCACATGCGGATGTTCTTTGAAAATCAGTATGTTGGGCTTGCACATGCCTGCCTTGGCCGACTCGATGTCGGCACCCGTTTGTGATGTGGTCGCACTACTCGCGCCACACCACGGCAACGCTTTGCGTTGCCGACGCCGCGAGGGCGGCGTCTTCCCCCGCGTTCTGCGGGGGCCTCATTGAAGCAAGCACAAATCGAACGGGAAGGCGCCTTGACGTTCGCGTCTTCCCCCGCGTTCTGCGGGGGCCTCATTGAAGCACTGAAAGGGAAGGGCCAATGGAAACGGAACGGCGGGTCTTCCCCCGCGTTCTGCGGGGGCCTCATTGAAGCAAGCCGTCGTGGCGGATCAGGTGTTCGCCATCACTGTCTTCCCCCGCGTTCTGCGGGGGCCTCATTGAAGCAGCGTCGCCCGCCATCGGGTTGCGCCGTCGCACTCGAGTCTTCCCCCGCGTTCTGCGGGGGCCTCATTGAAGCCCGGAGAACGACAGCCTTTCTTTGAGGCGCATCGCAGGTCTTCCCCCGCGTTCTGCGGGGGCCTCATTGAAGCAAGTCGCGCTGGCTTATGGGCGCGTTGACGCTGATGTCTTCCCCCGCGTTCTGCGGGGGCCTCATTGAAGCACGTCGCGCTCGACCATGCTCACGTTGCGCTCGGCGAGTCTTCCCCCGCGTTCTGCGGGGGCCTCATTGAAGCGAGATCAACGCGGCGATCCGCGCGCTGCCGCCGTCGCCCGTCTTCCCCCGCGTTCTGCGGGGGCCTCATTGAAGCTGGCGCCAGCACTGCGAGAGGTATGCCGAGGAGCAACGTCTTCCCCCGCGTTCTGCGGGGGCCTCATTGAAGCGACAACCATACGGAGAGATGATGAAGCGCACTTGGAGTGTCTTCCCCCGCGTTCTGCGGGGGCCTCATTGAAGCGAGTCCGCCCCCGCCCGTCCTGCACAACGGCCGATCGCGTCTTCCCCCGCGTTCTGCGGGGGCCTCATTGAAGCGACCCTTGGCCAACCACGTGCATTTGCACCGCGCCGGTCTTCCCCCGCGTTCTGCGGGGGCCTCATTGAAGCGGCGGTATCCGCTTCGCCCAAGTAGCGGCGCGGGTCGGGTCTTCCCCCGCGTTCTGCGGGGGCCTCATTGAAGCGGCGAGCGCCGCCTTGAGAAACCGGGCCATGTCTCCTCGTCTTCCCCCGCGTTCTGCGGGGGCCTCATTGAAGCACTTCCACTTCGTAGCCGCTGACGTTCCGCACGTCGTCTTCCCCCGCGTTCTGCGGGGGCCTCATTGAAGCCCGTGCCACACGCCACCGACAAGGTGGATCGCACGAAGTCTTCCCCCGCGTTCTGCGGGGGCCTCATTGAAGCACAGCCCCTTCGGAGTAGGTGTAGTTCGGCGAGGTGCCGTCTTCCCCCGCGTTCTGCGGGGGCCTCATTGAAGCGGGGACGATTTGATCGGCAATGCGCTGCTCGCGCTGGTGTCTTCCCCCGCGTTCTGCGGGGGCCTCATTGAAGCTTCGGCACCGCCGCGGCGGTGCGGACGGTCGGCGGCGGTCTTCCCCCGCGTTCTGCGGGGGCCTCATTGAAGCGAGGGCGACGACGTCGTGACCGTCTCCGTGCTCGACGTCTTCCCCCGCGTTCTGCGGGGGCCTCATTGAAGCCTTCGCATCATGCGCGGGTGATTCCCGCGGGCGGCAGTCTTCCCCCGCGTTCTGCGGGGGCCTCATTGAAGCCGCGAAAAACGCTGTTGCAAAATCGCGGGCGGCGCTAGTCTTCCCCCGCGTTCTGCGGGGGCCTCATTGAAGCCTGCTGGCGCCCGACGTGTGCGCCAGGCGGCAGCGAGTCTTCCCCCGCGTTCTGCGGGGGCCTCATTGAAGCGACGGCGCCCCGGCCGGCCAGGGCGCGGACGCCCGCGTCTTCCCCCGCGTTCTGCGGGGGCCTCATTGAAGCGATCTGGGCCGCCGCCGAGGCGCTGGCCCGCGCCGTGTCTTCCCCCGCGTTCTGCGGGGGCCTCATTGAAGCGTCGACGACTGCGCGGCCTGGGCGCAGCGGCTCCAGTCTTCCCCCGCGTTCTGCGGGGGCCTCATTGAAGCCGGACGGTGGCGGCGCAGAACGAAGCGAATTCGCGCAGTCTTCCCCCGCGTTCTGCGGGGGTCTCATTGAAGCAGGGGGTTGGCGGGGTCGCAGCGCTTGTCCTTGCGGTCTTCCCCCGCGTTCTGCGGGGGTCTCATTGAAGCGTGTTGACGAAGGCGGACGGCCAGCGTCGTCGGCGGGTCTTCCCCCGCGTTCTGCGGGGGTCTCATTGAAGCGAGAACACCTGGCAGCGCGCCGCCGTCGCCGCGGCGTCTTCCCCCGCGTTCTGCGGGGGTCTCATTGAAGCGAGAACACCTGGCAGCACGCCGACGGCGACGCGGCGGGTCTTCCCCCGCGTTCTGCGGGGGTCTCATTGAAGCGACAAGCCGAAATTCGACGCGGCGATCGCCGAGGTCGAGTCTTCCCCCGCGTTCTGCGGGGGTCTCATTGAAGCCTCTTGACGCAGGCGCTGCACGACCTGATGGACAGCGTCTTCCCCCGCGTTCTGCGGGGGTCTCATTGAAGCATGGTGGACGACAGCAACCGCCCGGCGCCGCCAACCGGTCTTCCCCCGCGTTCTGCGGGGGTCTCATTGAAGCCAGCTGGCTTCCTTCGCCAGGGCTTCCGTGGACGACGTCTTCCCCCGCGTTCTGCGGGGGTCTCATTGAAGCAACTCGGCGAACACCAGGCGGCAACCGCGAACCAGGTCTTCCCCCGCGTTCTGCGGGGGTCTCATTGAAGCAGCGCAACTGGCTGTATGTGTGGGACTGCGACTCGGCGGTCTTCCCCCGCGTTCTGCGGGGGTCTCATTGAAGCAAGGACGACCTGACCGGCAACGCGCTGCTCGCGCTGGTCTTCCCCCGCGTTCTGCGGGGGTCTCATTGAAGCAGCGTGTTGGCGTGGCCTTCGGCCTTGGCTGCGCGGTCTTCCCCCGCGTTCTGCGGGGGTCTCATTGAAGCTGGCCGTTGTACACGCCGTTGACTCCGTAGAGGGAGGTCTTCCCCCGCGTTCTGCGGGGGTCTCATTGAAGCCGTTCTCCGACGTGACGCGGAAGCCCGATGCGCCTCGTCTTCCCCCGCGTTCTGCGGGGGTCTCATTGAAGCTGCACGCCGACGACGAAGCGCGCGCCGTATTCCCTGTCTTCCCCCGCGTTCTGCGGGGGTCTCATTGAAGCAAATAGATCGCGTGGTCAAGGGGCGAAGGGGTCAACGACGTGCAACGGCAATCCAGCGAAGTCCCGGACGTCTCTCGTCACGAGTGTAGCGCCGGCAGTTGACGCAACAGCGGCGATTTGACAATCCTCGTGAGCGATCGGTCTTCCAATGGCTCGACGATGGGCGGCGAAGTCCGCATAGACACGGGCAGCCGCGCTGTCGAAAGGCAGCGCGTCGTTCTGGAAGTCATCTGCGAGCATAGCTTCGAGCGCATTGGCCAATTGTGTGCGCCGGGTGCCGGCATGAAGAATTGCTATGCCGTAGCGCAGCTCGGCCTCGACCACTGAAGTCAGGTACATCTGCTCCGTTGCATGGTTCGCAACCCAAGCTGTCACACGTTGGTTTGGGGCAGGTCGCATGAGTTCTGAGATTACGTTGGTGTCTAGGACGAACTTCATGGTCAGTCGAAGGCAGGTGGGGACGGCATCGGCTCTCTTGATGGAATATCCAGATCAACGCCGCCAAGTGGCGCGAACCGATCTCGAATCGCGTCGGCCAAGTTGCGCTCTGCACTCGTGCGCTCTGTCGGCACGGCGGATCGCTTGGCCCCGAGATCGGGTTGGAAAAAACCACCTCCTTTGTGCGAGTTCCGACCCAGCAGAACGGGACCTCGAATAGAGGTGGCAAAGGAGATTACGATGTCGGCCTCTAGGTAGCCGCCATGCGGACCTTGCGATACTTCCGTCGCGTGTACCTCAGTCGGGGCAGGAAGTCCTCGGCGACGACATTCCATAACGACATCTGCAACTAGCACGGCATTGGCGTCCTCTCCCCGCCTGCGGTTACGGGTAGCCAAGTAAGGGGTCGTGGTGCGCCATGTCTTGGTGCTGCGCATCATGTCATCGTCATCGTCAAGCGGCGTGGCTTGCAGGGAAAAGACCCCAAGCCTGCCAGCCCGCAAAAGGGTCAACTTCCTTACCACATGATCGAACCGGCGGCGCTGTCCAGGTGTTGGCGATACGCTACGATCAACAGTCCACGGCGCGGCTACCACTAGCCGCGACACCCAGTCGCCACCCACATCGGCGGCGAGGAACACATGACCATGGCGGCCGGCACTGTCCGGCCGACCATCTGTTTCGTGGCCAGAGAAGAGTCTGTCCACGCCGCCGTGGTCATCGCGAGCGACCGACATCAAGGCGCGCCGCAGAGCACGGACGAGTGCGGGAGCGTCACAACGGGCGATCCGCCGGGTTGGGATGAGGAAGCCAACGACGTCGTCGTGGACCACGGTCGGCACCATGAGTCCCAGACCAACGAAGCGCCCGTCTCCCAACGCGAGTGGGCCGGCGACGTCCTCGGGGAATGTCAGCTCGACATGCCACATGGCACGTCTCGGAAACCTTGTGCCAATGGCGAACGCCTCGGCTCGCTCGCCGCGGCGATGCAGCGGTTCGCGCTGAACGCGGATGCTGGTCGGTTCCGTGCGCACACCGGCGTGGCGGAGCGCCTTCCGCACCGCGGCTATCGCGTGCTGCTCGTCGCGCTGCCTCTGAGTCGCTCGCGTCCCGTGCGCTGGCTCGACCGTGCTGGCGAGGGCGACCGCGGTGATGCTGCGGAACAAGCGGGCTGGCTGCGCGTAGCGACTTGCCATCTTTGCGTCGTCGGAGACCACTAGACGGCTCCTGCCTCCATCAGGGCTCGCTGGATCGCTAGCTGCCAATCCAGAGAACGCCCACCCCATGTCTTCCTTGGCAAACGGAAACTCCGTGGGCAGTTCCACGACGACACGACGTATGGAGGGATCGGTATGCTCCGCGCCCACCGACGGCAGAGGAAGGATGCGGCACCGCTGCGCCTTGTCCCGCGGTCCCGCCCCGCGTCCAATGACGAACTTTTCCACGCGATGACCGGGAAAGTGATCGATTAGGCGCTTTGCCGCTGCATCTCGAATGCGCGCGACGAAGGCGCCAACCGTGTGGAGCGGTTGCGCGGCGAAGTTGCGCCCGTCGCGGAGTTCGAAATACAAGCGCCTTGGCGGCACGCCGTATCCGATGTGTCGAAACCGCGCTCTAGGTGGTTGAACAAACACGGTGGTTCCAGAATCTTGTTTGAAGCGTTGACGTGCCGCCTGGTGCCTTGCGACCAAACTGTCAAGCGTGCCACGGTGCGCCACCGGCACCTCGCCGGGCCCTCCGGGCGAACGCACAACGTCGTATGAGCTCAAAGTTTGCTGGATTTCGTCGGCCGTCGTAATCTCCGCGGTAGCAGAGGCCATGTCCACGCCGCGGCCTAGCTGGTACAGCTTGGCCACGATGCCGCAGAGTGTTCGCGCCTGTTCGACGGGTGGGTCGAAGCGCCAGACGTAGCGTATGGGGAGTGCTGGATCGAAGTAGATGGAACGCCAGTGCTTGCTCACGCGGATGTCCGCGATGCGGGTGGGGTCGCCACCTTTGGCATCCATGTCGTTGTTCGGTACGAACTGCGGTACTGACCTGCCTTGGCGACCGGGCGGCGCGGCCAAATCCGGCGGCGGCAGATTCTCCAACCAACGCAGCGCCTCCTGCTCCGCTGGCGGAATTGAAGCGCCACGGGCTGCCGCCGCGACGAGGGCTTGAAACAGCCGCCCAGGCGACGGTGGCCAGCCTGCGGCGCCGTCGAAGCCGTCGCGGGTGCCGTGATAGCGGCCTTCGTGAAGCCGCACCGTGATGAGAAGAGCGTGCGTCACCCGCTGGCACCCGCCTTCTTCGCGTCCGCTTTCGCGAGTTTCTTGTCGAAGATCAAGCGATGATCTTCACCCACGCCGAATGCTGCGGCTGCCCCTTTTGCGTACTCGTAGGCAATGTCTTCGCTCAGCGCAACCGCGGTTCGCTGACCGTCACGGGCCACGCTCTGCCAGCATCCTTGGTCGTCCGGCGCCAACGTCAGCAGGCAACCGGCGCGGAGAAACCCGTCCATCGGTGCCGTGGCAGCCACTAACGCCAAGCCCATAACGTAGCGACGCAGCGCTTGGCCGTTTGTTCCGTCCAGTCGGCGCAGGGCGACAAGGTTGATGGTGACGTTGCGGTGAATCGGGCCGTTGGCGATGACGCCGCCGTGTGTGTCCACGGCTGGAACATGGAAGAAACCTCGCTGTGCAAGGGGGCTCTTTTGGTTATTCCCTTCGGACTTCTTTATTTCGTCGTCCGTGAACACGTCCAAGGCCGTGTAGTCGACCGGTGGGTTGTACTGCGCCGACCGGCGCAGATCCGACACGTCCTCCGCCCGAATCGTGGACTGCACGATGCGTGGCAATTTGGCTCCGGTAGCACGGGAGTCCCAAACGCCGAATACCAGCGATGTTGGCCCGAGTTTGGCCAACGGCGAGGCGTCGCCCCGATCTTGGAAGTCCGAGAACGCGTCGCATACCTCCTTGCCGAGCTTGGTCGAGCGGATGACGGCGTCGCCGAGGCGATGGCCGGCTTCCAAGAGCGACACCGACTTCTCATTGCCGTACTGGATGTCCACTTGCGGCACGAGTGCGGCGTATCGGTTCAGCGGTTGGTCTGGCCGTGCGCGAAGGAATACCGGCTCCATTCGGTTTGCCTGCGCACCAACGCTGTCGATGGTGGCCACCTTGGTTCCGTCCGCCAGTTCGTCGATGTTGTAGCGGAGTCGCTGATTGTCGGGATAGGCGTAGGTTGGCGGGAAGATCACGCCGCCCGGGCCCTCGACCGGCGTGAGAGCCTGCCGGAGATGGAGTGCGACAGGACCGTTGGGGTCGTCCGCCCAAGCGTTCATCTGCGCGTCAGTCGTTGTTTCGTTCATTCGAACTCTCCTCTGCAACGTGCGTGATGCACCGATCTTTGTCTTTCTGGCCTGGCCAATCGAGGCGCATCACAAAGCGTCGATAGCAAACGGGGACAGGCGGTTGGGGCGCGCCGCCAAGCGCCGCCCGCAGAAAGGTTGGATCCAAAGGCTGTTCACCACCCAAGACGCCGTAACGGTACGCGAGCTTGCTAACGCACGTAGGGCGAGCATGAGTGACGCCAATGGCCGCCAGGATTTCAACGAGAGGAAATCCCAGCATCGCAATGCTCCCCTTGCGGTGTTTGTTCGGCGAGAAGCCAGCGTCAATCGGGACGTAGTCGCGCCGCCAGTCAAAACGGAAGCTGCTCCTTTGCTTGGCTGACAGGGAGAAAGGGTTGGAGACGTGCTGTGCGGTCTTGTCGCGCACGAGGTGGCAAGCGTCTCGGAGTCGGGCACTCCCAGGGTAACCGTAAGCACCACCCCAGAACTTCACGTTGTCACGACGAGTGGCATCGGCCCAGCAATCGACGGTGACTTCTATCTCTTGGCGGTCGCAAAGAACCGCGGGCAGGGTTGCCGGCGAGCTTGGGTCAGCACTTGGGAACGGAGCCCCCTTGAGATCGCGCTCGGGCTTGTTGCCCCATGTGCCCTTCCACGTTTCGGCGTTCTTCGATCCCGCGGGCATGCGCGTCTTGACTTCGGCTTCGTCAATGAAGCGAAGTACGCGCTGCACCGGATTCTCGGTGCCCTGCGCCGAGACGTGGAAAGATGCCTCTTCTTCGTCCCACCGAAACACGCCCGCCGCATCGCCCAGCAGAACGTCGGCGGCTTCAACGATGCCAAGGCAGGCGAAGACCTGCCCGGGGTTGAAGAGATCGACAGGTATCGTCGCGTCAGCCATCGTTGCTGCCTCGCTTTGCCTCAGCCCATTCCCGCGATGCGCTCTGATCCGCCGCCCGCAGGATCGCTTCGCGCCAAGCCAATCCCCACACCCCGTAGCGCCGCTGCAGGCGAGCATAGCGCAAGGCAGCGTCGCGGGCGGACGTGGCCAGCAGAGTGGGCGGCGCCTCGTCGCAACCTGCGGTGGCGATCACTGGTCGCGCATAGCCGTGATGGGCGGCGATCAAATGGAGGATCAAGTCTCGGGTGTCCGGCGGCAAGTCCGCTCCCTCTGCCTTCAGCAGGGAACCGAACTCGTGGCGGTAGCCCTCCAAGCGCCTCCTGTTCCCGCCACCCCTCGTCTTCGCGTAGGGCCGCCCGCAGCGTGGGGCGTTCATCGCCTCCTGCCAGCGCAAGGCAGCTTTGCCGTCGTCATGGAACCTCGCCGCTCGTTCAAGCGCGTCCACTTCCGCTGCTGGCAGATGCAGACGCTCTGCAAGCTGGCGAGCTCTGGCGGCGACCTGTTCGGCATGCTCGCGCAACGCTTGCGGGCGAGGCTGGACGGACCGCGAGTCTTCGTCCGTCGGATCAACGGCCCACTTGTAGACCTCCAGACACTCGGTGGCGCCAGCGTCGTTCTCTTCGATCTCGAAGGTACGATTCAGCAACCAGTCGCCGTCGCTGGCCGTGTCGTTCGACTCGTCTTCCCCATTGGCGATCGCTCGCACGCGGAACTTGATCGGCGGAGCGTCGTCTGCGTCGTCGCTTGCCAGCCAATCGCCATTGCCATCGGCAACAGCAGGTGGCCCACCGCACTTTGCGTCCAACATGCCGTCGTCGTCCAAGCCGCCCAAGCGGGCGTCCACAATCAGCGTGGCACCCGCCAGCTGCCGTTCCCATTCCTGCTTCTCGCGGTCCTGCCTCGGCCGTTCGCCTAGGGCCAGCAAATCATCCAAGGACTTCGAGGCAACGAGAGCGCCGGAATGGTTGATGACGATGGCCGCGACGCCCCAGTCATTTCCCCATCCATCCGCGCCCCGCTTGAGGATCTTTGTCCGTTTGTACAACCAGTCGAGCAGGTGGCTCCGCGCGGTCTCCAGCTTCTCCGTGGCGTGGATCGGTGCCGCTTGGAAGAACTCCGCCACCATGCTTGACGGCACCGTCACGTCGTCGCCGATTCGCACATGCGGAAGGTGCGCTCGCCAGACGACTTGGACTTGCGGCTCCTCATCCTTCTCCCACCCGCGCAGCCACGGTTCCACCTCCGTGCGGCCTTCGTGTTCGGTCAAGGACGTCATTGCCCAGGCTTCAAGGTGGGGGCGGGTCAGCGGCGGATGGAGTGGCGGCGGCGTTGTCGCGCCGTCGACAAGATCGGGGAACCGGGCCTTTAGCGCGCCGAGCGCTTCAGGGCTTGCGTCGTAACGCCCTCCCGCGTCTTGGTCCAATGCTCGGAGAACGCGCTCTCTGGCTTCGTGCTGGGCCAAGGCGCTCTCCTGCTTGGCCTTCGTCTCGCCCTTGGCGTTCTCCTTGACTTGCGGTCGCGCATACACGACATCAACGAGCGCACTCCGGTCTGCGCCTCCGCGTCGGTTCACCCGTCCCAAACGTTGCACCATGCGCTCGAAGGCAACGAGGTCGCAGACCATGTGATCCGCATCCATGTCGATGCCGACCTCTCCTGCGGAAGTCGCCACGAGGAAGACCGGCGCAATCGGCGGCGCTTTGGCGCTGCCGAGCAGGCCAACTCTGTCCAGCCATGCCTCAACGCGCTCGCGTTCCCTCACTCGGCGCGCACCCACCAAGAGTTCGGATTCGGCCTTTGGAACGTTCGGCGACTCCTTCGCTCTTGCGGTGATCTCTCGGTCGATCAGTTTCTTCACTTCCACGGCGTCCTTGCGCCGATCGCAGTAGACAACGACGCGCCTCGGCACAGTACCGAAACCCAACTCAATCGCGCGCTCCGCCATCTCCCCGAGCAGATTCTTCGGATCGTCCAGCATGTGCAGCCCGAGGTGCTTGCTTGCGTTCAGGCGTTGTCGGACCTCCTCCTCTTCCCGATCAGCCGATCCTAAGCGAAAGGTGGTCCGGCTGACGCCCAAGGCAGGACGCCCCGTGGCGGAAAGGGACATCAGGCGAATTGGGGGCGTTGCTGCATCGGGATCGGCGTGCCTACCCACCGGCCCGAACGTGTTGTCCCGACGTTCTTCGACGTCGCGCAGCAACGCCTCGAACGGCGGGCACAAGTGTGCCTCGTCCAGGACGAAGAGCGTGTCCGCCCCCACGAAGCCGGCTTGGTAGGGTCTCATTCCCCGCGAAACGCCGTAGCCCTCGAACAACAGCCGCGAACCCACCATGTCCACCGTGCCGACCACAATGGCGGGCTTGGACGGGTCATCTAGCCAAGCGCGATTGTCGGCCTTGCCACCCCGAAGCGTTGAGACGGGCAGTCCAGCACCGCCCACCGCCAGTTCTTCGGCCAGTTCGGGCGGGAGGTTGTTACACAGTTCTGTGGCGGTTCGCGTGGCTTGATCGACAACCGCTCGGCGATCGACGACGTAGATCAACCTGCGCGGCAAGTCTCCGCCCCTGGCAAGCGCAATCAGCCACAACGCCATCACCGACGTCTTGCCAAGCCCGGTGGGCACGTCTACGGCTGCCGGTGGCTGGCCAGCCAACAGGAGAGCGAAGAGCCGGCTCTGCCAGCGAAAGGGGCGATGGCCAGTCAACGTCTTGAAGGCTGTGTCGAAGGATGTCGAGTTGGGCATTTGGGAAGCCAAGATGGACGTGGACATACTCTTTCCACCCTATCAGGCTGCCGCGCATGACCGAGGTTGTCGTGCCGGCTGACCGAGCTTGGCCAGCATACCACTCGAACTGGCGGATATGCGCTCAGCGGGCTGACTCCGCGGCCGGTCCAATCGCGTAGAATGCCCACCGTCCCAGCCGCCGTTCCTTCGCCGATGGCCGAAATCACGTCGATCCGCGAGTCCTTGAAATCCTTGAGCGCCCGTGTCGAGGCGCTTCGGGGGTATCTTTGACGTCGCGGCCAAGCAGGAACGGCTCGAGGAGGTCGAGCGGGAGCTGGCGGCGCCGGCGCTGTGGGACGATCCGCAGCGCGCCCAGGCGCTTTCCCGCGAGCAGGCGTCCTTGGAGATCGTCGTGGGCACGCTGCGCACCGTCGGCGGCGATCTGGCGGAGCTTGGCGAGTTGGCGGAGCTGTCGGCGGCGGAAGGGGACGCCGCCGCCCTCGACGACATCGACGAGGAACTGGAGGCGGCCTCGAAGCGCCTCGCCGGGCTGGAGTTCCGGCGCATGTTCCAAGGCGAGCAGGACGCGGCGAACGCCTACTTGGAGATACAGTCCGGCTCCGGCGGCACCGAGGCGCAGGACTGGGCGGAGATGCTGCTGCGGATGTACCTGCGCTGGGGCGAAAAGCGCGGCTTCGCTTCGGAGCTCATGGAGGTGTCGGCCGGCGAAGTGGCGGGGGTGAAGAGCGCGGCGGTGCAGTTCACCGGCGACCATGCATACGGCTGGCTGCGCACCGAAACCGGCGTGCATCGGCTGGTGCGGAAGTCGCCCTTCGATTCCGGCAATCGCCGCCACACGTCGTTCGCGTCGGTGCTCGTCTCGCCGGAAATCGACGATGCCATCGTCATCGACATCGAGCCCGGCGATGTGCGCACCGACACCTATCGGGCCAGCGGCGCCGGCGGGCAGCACGTCAACCGCACCGATTCCGCCGTGCGTCTGACGCATCTGCCGACCGGCGTGGTGGTGCAGTGCCAGAGCGAACGCTCCCAGCACCAGAACCGAGACCGCGCCTACAAGCAGCTGCGCGCCAAGCTCTTCGAGTTGGAAATGCAGAAGCGGCGCGCCGAGCAGCAGGCGGCCCAGGACGCCAAGGTGGACATCGGCTGGGGCAGCCAGATTCGCAACTACGTCCTCGACCAGTCCCGGGTCAAGGATCTGCGCACCGACATCGAGCGGCACGATCCGGGCAATGTGCTCGACGGCGACTTGGACGAGTTCATGGAAGCGAACCTGAAGGCTGGCCTGTGAACGCCGAGCGCGACGACATCGCAGCGCATCGCCGCCGCAAGCTAGAGCGCCTGCGCGAACGGGGCGAGGCGTATCCGAACGACTTTCGGCGCCAGCATCTCGCCGCTGATCTCGCCGCCGACCACGGCGCTGCGGACAAGGCGCGGCTGCAAGCCGAGGCCGTTGCCACCGCGGTGGCGGGGCGCGTCGTGCTGCGTCGCGTTATGGGCCGGGCCAGCTTCCTCACGCTGCAGGACATGAGCGGGCGCATCCAATGCTATCTGCGCCAGGACGACCTCGGCGCCGATGCGTACCGCGAGTTCGTGGACATGTGGGACTTGGGCGACATCGCCGGCGTTTCCGGCACGCTGATGAAGACCAACAAGGGGGAACTCACCGTCCAGGCCACAGAAGCACGGCTGCTCGCCAAGGCGCTGCATCCGCTGGCGGAGAAGCACCACGGCTTGAGCGATCGGGAGTCCCGCTACCGGCAGCGCTATCTCGATCTGGCGGCCAACGCCGAGTCCCGGCGCGTATTCCGCCTGCGCTCGCGCATCGTCGGCGCCATCCGGCGCTTCTTCGAGGAACGCGCGTATCTGGAAGTCGAGACGCCCATGATGCATCCCATTCCGGGAGGCGCCACGGCGCGGCCTTTCGTCACGCACCACAACAGCCTGGGCGTGGACTTGTATCTGCGGGTCGCGCCGGAACTGTATTTGAAGCGGCTGGTGGTCGGCGGCTTCGAACGGGTCTACGAGATCAACCGCTGCTTCCGCAACGAGGGGCTTTCGGCGCGCCACAGTCCGGAGTTCACCACCGTGGAGTTCTACCAGGCGTTCGCCGACTGCCGGGATGCGATGGACTTGACGGAACAGCTATTGCGAGACGTGCTGAAGGCGCTCGGCCAGGGCCCCGAAATCGTCTACGAAGAACACCGCATCGACTTCGGCAAGGCCATCGCGCGCCGGCGGATGACGGAAGTTGTCGCGGAGGCATTGGGCATTGACGAAGACGCCGCAACCGAGGCGGCGACGCTCCGCACACAAGCCGACGAACGTGGCCTGCTGCCGCAGGAGAACGAATGGGGGCACCTGCTGTACGGCTTGTTCGAAGCGTTGGTGGAACCGCATCTGGTGCAGCCGACCTTCATCGTCGGCTATCCGGCGGAAGTGTCTCCCTTGGCGCGTCGGGACCCCAACCATCCCGGCCTGGCGGACCGTTTCGAGCTGTTCGTCGCCGGGCGCGAGATCTCCAACGGATTCAGCGAGCTGAACGACCCGGACGATCAAGCGGAGCGGTTTCGGCAGCAGGCGGAGCGGAAGGATCGAGGCGATCTGGAAGCGATGCACTTCGACCAAGACTACGTGACGGCCTTGGAATACGGCATGCCGCCGACGGCCGGCGTCGGCCTCGGCATCGACCGGCTGACGATGCTGCTCACCGACTCGCGGACGATCCGCGACGTCGTGCTGTTCCCGCACTTGCGCCCGTTGCCGCCGGCCGGGCCCGCCGCCGGCGACCCGCCATGACCGAGGCCATGGCCCGGGTGCGCCTCCACGACTCGTGGAAGAACGCCCTGCGGCAGGAGTTCGAGGCCGGCTACATGCGCAAGCTGCGTTCCTTCCTGGTTGCGGAGCGACAGGCGCGGCGCACCGTCTTCCCTAGCGGAAGCGAGATCTTCGCCGCGCTGGATGCAACGCCCCTCGACGCCGTCAAGGTCGTCATCATCGGCCAAGACCCCTACCACGGCCCCAGCCAAGCCCACGGCCTGTGCTTTTCCGTTCGGGCGGGCGTTCCGCTGCCGCCGTCCTTGGTGAACATCTTTCAGGAAATCAACGTCGACATGGCCGACGACGACGTGCCTTGCGGGCGGCGCGACGGCGCGGTGCCACCCGGCAAGGGCTGCCTCGAACCGTGGGCGAAGCAAGGCGTGCTGCTCTTGAACGCCGTGTTGACCGTGGCCGCCGGCCGCGCCGGTTCCCATCAAGGCCGCGGCTGGGAGACCTTCACCGACCGCGTGGTGGAGGTGGTGAATCGAGAATGCGAGCATGTGGTGTTCCTGCTCTGGGGCAGCTATGCCCAGAAGAAAGGCGCCGCGGTGGACGCCGCGCGGCATCTGGTGCTCGCCGCGCCGCATCCCTCGCCGCTCTCCGCGGCGCGCGGCTTCTTCGGCTGCCGGCACTTCTCGAAGGCCAACGAGTACCTCGTGCGCCACGGCATCATGCCCATCGACTGGTTCGACGTGGCCTGATGTTCATGCTCGGCTTGCCGCCCGCCATCGGCCGGCCACACTCGCGCTAGACTCGCCCCATGGACAAACTCAAGCTCTTCATCGACGGCGAGCTCGTCGACAGCGCCGCAAGCGGCATCAAAGTCGCCAACCCGGCGACCCAAGAGGTGCTGTGCGAGGTGCCCTTCGCCACGGCCGCGGAGATCGACCGCGCCGTGCAGGGCGCCAAGGCCGCGTTCGAGAACTGGCGCGACGTGCCGGGGCCGGAACGCGCCCGCCTGCTGTTCGCCTACCAGCAGTTGCTCAAGGAACGGCAGGACGACATCGCCCGCGGCCTGTGTCTGGAGACGGGCAAGACGCTGGAGGACGCGCGCGGCGAGGTGTGGCGCGGCATCGAAGTGGTGGAACACGCCTGCAACGTGGTCTCCTTGACGATGGGCGAGACGGTGGAGAACGTCGCCCGCGGCATCGACACCTACAGCCTCGTGCAGCCGATCGGCGTCTGCGCCGGCATCACGCCGTTCAACTTTCCGGCGATGGTGCCGTTGTGGATGTTTCCGCTGGCCGTGGCCTGCGGCAACGCCTTCGTGCTGAAGCCCTCCGAGCACGATCCGATGACGCCCAACCGGTTGCTGGAGCTGCTCGCCGAGGCCGGTGCGCCGGCGGGGCTTGTGCAGGTGGTTCACGGCGCCAAGGAACAGGTGGACGCGCTCATCGAACACCCGGACGTCCGCGCCGTCAGCTTCGTCGGCTCGGCGCCAGTGGCGAAGCACGTCTATGCCAAGGCCGCGCAGCATGGCAAGCGCGTGCAGGCGCTGGCCGGCGCCAAGAACCACGTCGTGGTGATGCCGGATGCAGACAAGGAACAGGCCGTCGCCAGCTTGGTCGGCGCAGCCTGCGGCGCCGCCGGACAGCGCTGCATGGCGGTGAGCGCGGCGGTTCTCGTGGGCACCGCCGCGGATTGGCTGGACGACATCCGCGACGCGATGGCCGCGGTGCAGCCCGGCGCATGGGACGACGAAGACGCCGGCTACGGCCCGCAGATCAGCCGCGCCGTGCAAGAGCGCATTCGCGGCCTCATCGCCAAGGGCAAGGCGGAAGGCGCGACCTGCCTGCTCGACGGCGGCCATTGCGAGGTGACGGGCTTCCCGCACGGCAACTGGATTGGGCCCACGCTGTTCGCCGACGTGACGCCAGCAATGTCCATCTACCGCGAGGAGATCTTCGGCCCGGTGCTGGTGGCGTCCTGCGTCGACACCCTCGACGACGCCATCGCGTTCGTCAACGCCAACCGCTTCGGCAACGGCGTCTCGCTGTTCACCTCGAGCGGCAGCGCCGCGCGGCGCTTCCAGCACGAAGTGCAAGTCGGCCAGGTCGGCATCAACATCCCCATCCCGGTGCCGCTGCCGTTCTTCTCCTTCACCGGCTGGAAGGATTCCTTCCTCGGCGACCTGCACGTCTACGGCAAGCAGGCAGTGCGCTTCTACACGGAAACGAAAACCGTCACCGCCCGCTGGTTCGACGACGCCCCCGACGCGACGTTGAACACGACGATCAGACTGGGCTAGCCACCACCTCGATTCTCAGCCACCGCGGAGGCGTTCGCGACGGCGTTCGAGTCGCGACGGCGGACGCTATGCCCAGTGCCCGTCTGCCGAGCGCCGGCGAGCACCGTGACCGAGTGCGTCGCGGCATGCCGTGCGAGCAGAGATTGGACGGTTCGTTCGATCCGCATATGTCAAATTGCACGATCGAATCGTGCAATTTGACAAGTTTCCGATCCGGCCGCTTCCGTCTCAGCGGGAGAGGTTCGACAGGTGTCCGCTGGCGGTCTCGACCAAGTTCATCATTTCGATCGGCGCATCCGACTCCACCCACAGCCGCCATTTGCCGCCGCCGTCGCCGAGCGCACCGCTCACGCCGTCCGCTTCGCCGGTCTCCAAGTCGCTCGCGGTCAGCTCTCGGGTGGCGCCGGCCGGAATGGCCAGTCGCACCACCGCGACGCCTGGTCTGCCGGCGTCGTCGAGACCGCGAATGCGAACGTTGGCTGGCGCGTCGGCGCTGTTGATCAGGCGCAACCGGCTCGCGCCGTCCTGGTGGCCGGCGGAGTTGAACAACAGCACCGCGTGCGTCTGCTGGGCGTCCGCCGTCGCGGCAGCAGCGGACACGCACTCGTGGAAACTGCCGAACAGGCCGTCCGACGCTTCAATGTAGGCGGAGGCGCGGATGTCCAAATCGGAGGTCAGCAGCAGCCGCCAGTTGCCCTGGTCGACGCCGGTGGCGGTCAGGCCCGTCAGTCCTCGTTCCGCATCGCCCTGTTCGAGCTCCGTCGAGTTGAACTCGACGGTCTGGCCGGCGGCGAGCGCCAGTGCGCCGGCCGGATACGCGCGGCCCTGGGCGTCGACGGCGCGAATCGTCACCTGGCCCGAGCGCGCGGAACGGTTGACGATGCGCGCCACGCTCTGCCCGTGCGCACCTTGGGAGGCGATCTCGGAAAGGAACAGCGGCAAGTGCTCGGCGTCGTCCTCGCTAGCGGAAGGCTCGGCGGAGAGGTTCACCCAGTTGCCGCCAGCGCTGCCGAGCAGGTTGAGCACCTGCACGCCGTCGTAGGACGTCGCCGTGAGCCGCCAATCGCCAGTGCCGTTCCCCAAGCCCCCTTCCAACACGCCGAAGCCAGTGCCCCGGCCGCCTTCCAAAGTGGCGGCGGCAAAGTTCCGGGTCGCGCCGATCGGCACTTCCACGGCAACGCTGGCGGTCGTCCCGGCGTCGTCCACGCCCTCGATCAGCACGCGGGCGGCCTTGGCCGTGGCGTTGATCACGCGCAGCTGGCTGGCCAGCCCCGCGGCCTTGAACATCGATACGCGGTGTTTGGCGTAGGTCTCCGGCACAAGCGCGTTCATGCTGGTCGTCACGCCATCCGCGCCACGCATGTAGGAGAACGTCTGCAGCGGCGCTGCGGATCGCAGTTCCAGCCGCCAATCCCCGCTGCCCGTGCCCACGCCGGCGGAGAGGCCCAGCTCGGCGTTGCCGTTCTCCAAGTCGTTCGAGTCCAAGTGGACCGCCCTTCGCGCACCGACCGCGAGCGTCACCGGCCCGAGGCGAAGTCCGGCGTCGTCAATGGCCGTCAGGCTTGCTTCGCTGGCCTGATCGGTTGGGTTGACGATGCGCAGGACGCTCAAGCGGCGTGCGTCGCCGCCCTGGGCGAAGAACGGCACGAGACGGGCGCCGTCGTCCACCAACACCGCGGCGCCGCGCTGCCGCAGTTGCGCCGCCTGCACTCCCAATGCGTCGGCGCTCAGCGGATTGCCGCGCAGGTCCACGTAGTCGCTCCTGCCGTCGAGCCTGACTTCGCCTTGGCCAAGCCCTTCGTTGGCAGCCAAGGGCGCGATGTCGGCAATGGCGTTGTCGTTCAGCCAAAGGCGTTGCAGCGCGGTGAGGCCGGTCAGCGCCGTGACGTCCGCGATCTCGTTGCCGTCGAGGGCCAAGTCGGTCAGCCCCTGCAAGTGGCGCAGGGCGGAAATGTCGGCGAGGTCGTTCGCCGCCAGGAAGAGCGCTTTCAGACCGGGCAGGCTTGCCTCCGTGAGCGACGAGACGTCCGAGATGCCGTTGGCGCTGGCATCGAGCGTCGCCAGCAATTGGAGGCCCGTCACGGGGGACAGGCTCTCCACCGTGTTGCCGGCCAGCGAAAGGGAGCGAAGGTTGACCGCGTATTCCAAGCCGCGCAGATTGGCAATGCCCTTGGAGCCGATGTCCAAATCCGTGAGCGTCGCCAATTGCCCCCGCGTGATGACGACGGCTTCCGCCTCTTCTTCGGCTTCTCCGTCGCCGGACTGATCTTCCGCGGAATCGGTAGGCTGTTCCGACTCCGCCCCGATGCCCAACGCTTCCGCCAGCGCGGTGCTCAGTTCGGCATCCACGATCTCCACTGGCGTGTCGGGTTCTTCGGCAAGCGCGACGTAGATCCGCTTGGCCGGCCCCGGCCCGCGAGCGCCGACCATGCGCAACTCGAAGACATGCAACTGCCCGTTGGCCAAATCGTCCACAGTGCGTCCCGTGGCGGCGCCGTCGCCAATGTTCCGCCATTGCCCGAACTCCGGCGACTTGCCGATCCCGTGGCGATATTGGTACCTGTCCACATGGCAACCCGCCGGCTTCGACCAGCGCAACTCGACGAACCGGTTGCCCGGGGTCGCGGCGAAGACCGGCAGCGACAGATCCGCTTCGTCCGCGTAGACGTTGACGCCTCGGTCCCGAAGCAACTTCACGTGCTCGGCCTGGGCCCCGCAGGCGATGGGGTTCCCCAGCAAGTCGACATGGTCGCCGTCTCCTGCCAGGCCGTCGTTCGCGACCAGCGCGGAGATGTCGGAGATGCGGTTGTTGGCCAAATACGCTTCGCGGAGCGAGGTCATCGCGCGCAGCGCGGCGACATCCGCGATGGCATTGGAGTACAGGCCCAGGTAGACCAAGGAGGTGAGCTCGCCGAGGCTGGAGACGTCCTCGATCACATTGGCGCCGAGGTTCAGATGGGTCAGCGATCCGAGCCCCGCCAGCGGGGAGACGTCGGTGACCGCGTTGGCGCCGAGCCACAGCCGGGTCAGCGAAGGGAGCTCCGCCAGTGGCGACAGATCCGACACCCCGCTGCCGGTCATCGCAAGCTCCCTCAAGGACGCGAGGCGCGCCAACGGCGACAGATCCGAAACGGTGTTTCCAGCCAAATCAAGATACGTCAGAGGCAGTTCCGCGAGCGGCGCGATGTCCGTCACGCGGTTGTGGCCGAGGCGCAGCACGGACAGCGAAGCAAGCTCGGCCAGCGGCGACAGGTCGTCGACGATGTTGCGCTGAAGCCGCAATTCCACGAGGTTGGAGGCGAACTCCAAGCCCGCGAGACTCGCCACGGGGCCGTGCGGGCTGCGGTCCGCGTTGCGGCTGCCGTCCGAGAAGACGTGCAATTTGCAGAAGAGCCGGTCGAGGGCGGCCATGTCGTCCTCGGTGATGGTGGCGCCGGCGTCCTTGCCGAGCTCTTCCTCCAAGCAGTGGCGGAGCGCGGCGTCGGAGATGGTCACAGGCGGCGACGGCGGATCGTGGGACACCGTCACGCCGCGGCGTTCCAGCGCCGGAATGTGCCGGGAGTGCGCCTCGGCGTTCAAGGGGTTGCCGCGCAGCTCGATGTAGTCGCCGTCGCCGAAGGCCCTGTTGTCCGCCAGTGCCTCGATGTCCTCGATCGAGTTGTCGCGCAGGCCGACGTAGAGCAGCGACTCCAACGCGCCTAGCGCGTCCACGTCCTCGATCTCGTTGCCGTCCAGCTCGAGCTTCGTCAAGGAGACTGCCTCTTCCAGACCGGACAGGTCCACCACGCCCGCGTTCCTGCAAGTCAACGACGTCAGCGACGCTGCCTCCGACTCCGTGATCGCGGCCCCCTGCTCCTTGTCGAGCGCCTGCTCCAAGCAGCGGCGGAGTGCCCGGTCGGAAATCGCCACCCCATCGGGCGGGTCGAAGTAGACCTCGACGCCGCGTTCCTGCAACGCGGGAATGTGCGTGGCGTGCGCGTCGTCGTCGAGCGGATTGCCCAGCAGATCAAGGTGGTCGCCTCGCCCGAGGCCATCGTTCGCCGCCAAGTCGGAAATGTCGGAGATGCGGTTGTTGCGCAGGCGCACGTCGGCGAGCGACGTCATTCCGCGCAGCGCGGAGACGTCCTCGATGTCGTTGGAGTACAGGCCCAGGTAGGTCAGGGAGGTGAGCCGGCGGAGGTCGGAGACGTCCTCGAGTTCGTTGTCGCCGAGGTCGAGATGGGTCAGCGAACGGAGCCCAGCCAGGGGTGAAACGTCCCCGACGGCGCCAGCGCCGAGCCACAGCTGTCTCAGGGACGCGAGGTCGGCGAGCGGCGACAGGTCCGAGACGTCGCTGCCCACCAGCGACAGGTAGTCGAGGTTGACCGCGAACTCCAGGCCGGAGATGTCCGCCACCGTGCCTCCCCGCCAGTCGCAGGAGAACCGGTCGAGGGAAGCCATGTCGTCCTCGGTGATGGTTTCGCCGGCGTCCTTGTCGAGCGCCTGCTCCAAGCAGTGGCGGAGCCGGGCGTCGGCGATGGTCACGGGCGGCGACGGCGGGTCGTAGGACACCGTCACGCCGCGGCGTTCCAGCGCCGGAATGTGCCGGGAGTGCGCCTCGGCGTTCAAGGGATTGCCGCGCAGCTCGATGTAGTCCCCGTCGCCGAAGGCTCTGTTGTCGGCCAGGGCCTCGATGTCCTCGATCGAGTTGTCGCGCAGGCCGACGTAGAGCAGCGAGGCCAACTCGCCGAGCGCGTCCACGTCCTCGATCTCGTTGCCGTCCAGTTCCAGCTTCGTCAAGGAGACGGCCTCCTCTAGGCCGGACAGGTCCACCACGCCGGCGTTCCGGCAGGTCAACGACGTCAGGCTCGCCATTTCCGACTCCGCGATCGCAGCACCCCGCTCCTTGTCGAGCGCCTGCTCGAAGCAGCGGCGGAGCGCCCGGTCCGAAATCTCCACCACCGGATCGGTCGGCGGGTCGAAGTAGACCTCGACGCCGCGTTCCTGCAACGCGGGAATGTGCGTGGCGTGCGCGTCGGCGTCGAGCGGATTGCCCTGCAGATCAAGGTAGTCGCCTCGGCCGAGGCCGTCGTTCGCCGCCAAGTCGGAAATGTCGGAGATGCGGTTGTCGCTCAGGCGCACGTCGGCGAGCGCCGTCATCCCGCGCAGCGCGGAGACGTCCTCGATGTCGTTGAGGGCCAGGCCCAGGAAGGTCAGGGAGGTCAGCCGGCGGAGGTCGGAGATGTCCTCGATTTCGTTGTCGGTGAGGCCCAGGTAGGTCAAGGAGGTGAGCCGGCGGAGGTCGGAGACGTCCTCGAGTTCGTTGGATGCCAGGCCGAGGTGGGTCAGCGAGCGGAGCCCAGCCAGCGGCGAGAGGTCCTCGAGGGTGCCAGAGCCGAGCCACAGCTGCGTCAGGGACGCGAGCTCGGCGAGCGGCGACAGGTCCGAGACGTCGCTGCCCACCAGCGCCAGGTAGTCGAGGTTGACCGCGAACTCCAGGCCGGAGATGTCCGCCACCGTGCCTCCCCGCGAGTCGCAGGAGAGCCGGTCGAGGGTGGCCATGTCGTCCTCGGTGATGGTTTCGCCGGCGTCCTTGTCGAGCGCCTGCTCCAGGCAGTGGCGGAGCTGAGCGTCGGCGATGGCCACTGGCGGCGACGACGGGTCGTAGGACACCGTCACGCCGCGGCGCTCCAGCGCCGGAATGTGCCGGGAGTGCGCCTCGGCGTTCAAGGGATTGCCGCGCAGCTCGATGTAGTCGCCGTCGCCGAAGTCCCTGTTGTCGGCCAGGGCCTCGATGTCCTCGATCGAGTTGTCGCGCAGGCCGACGTAGAGCAGCGACTCCAACTCGCCGAGCGCGTCCACGTCCTCGATTTCGTTGCCGTCCAGTTCGAGCTTCGTCAAGGAGACGGCCTCCTCCAGGGCGGACAGGTCGGCCACGCCAGCGTTCCGGCAGGTCAACGAGGTCAGGCTCGCAACCTCCGATTCCGTGATCGCAGCCCCCCGCCCCTTGTCGAGCGCCTGCTCGAAGCAGCGGCGGAGCGCCCGGTCCGAAATCTCCACCGCCGGATCAGTCGGCGGATCGAAGTAGACCGTGACGCCGCGTTCCTGCAATGCGGGAATGTGCGTGGCGTGCGCGTCGGCGTCGAGCGGATTGCCCTGCAGCTCAAGGTAGTCGCCTCGGCCGAGGCCGTCGTTCGCCGCCAAGTCGGAAATGTCGGAAATGCGGTTGTTGGCCAAGTACACCTCGGCGAGCGACGTCATCCCGCGCAGCGCGGAGACGTCTTCGATGTCGTTGGAGTACAGGCCCAGGTAGGTCAGGGAGGTCAGCCGGCGGAGGTCGGAGACGTCCTCGAGTTCGTTGTCGCCGAGGTCGAGATGGGTCAGCGAGCGGAGCCCAGCCAGGGGCGAGACGTCCTCGACGGCGCCAGCGCCGAGCCAGAGCTGCCTGAGGGACGCGAGATCGGCGAGCGGCGACAGGTCCGAGACGTCGCTGCCCACCAGCGCCAGGTAGTCGAGGTTGACCGCGAACTCCAGGCCGGAGATGTCCGCCACCGTGCCCCCCCGCCAGTCGCAGGAGAACCGGTCGAGGGTGGCCATGTCCTCCTCGGTGATGGTTTCGCCGGCGTCCTTGTCGAGCGCCTGCTCCAAGCAGTGACGAAGCCTGGCGTCGGGCACGTCCACCGGGTCTGCCGGCGCCGCCGCCACCGAACCAGTGGCGACCGCGATCAGGCAACCGATCAAAAACCGCTTGTACATGGCATGCCCTTTTGCGCTCGGCAGCGATGCAGTCTAGCAGACGCAAGGCAACGTGGTGTGGCCGCACTCGCCGTTGGGCGGCGCTGGCTCTTCGGCTGCCGCGGCGCTGCACGGGGCCCCACCGACCCGCGCGGCTTGGATGATCCACGCGAGCGCCTGCGGCTGACGTCTGTTGACGGCTGAACAGGTTGGCCTCACTAGTCGGGCCGCGTTGGCAGAGATCGAGCGCCCTGCCGAGGACACGCTTTCGTCTCTCGCCCCCGACCTTGAAGCCGGCGAGCGGCGGCCCGACTAGTGAGGCCGTTGAATATACCGTTGCCGCTGGCGCGAAAACGCCCGACTCGAAGCGTCGGCCACGGCGGCTTACGGCAAATCCAAGAAAATCAAGTGGCTAATGCCGAAGGTTCCATTCTCTTTCCACTTTTGCCCACGCTCTCCTGCCGACGCCTGCCCACGCCTACAGGATGCCAATGCCGAGTGCGCTCCCGTTCCAATTGGAGTCCGCGCCGCCGAGGCACTATGATGGCCGCCATGAGTGCAAGAGCCCTGAGCGGGGGGAGCGCGCGGGAGCTCGCCACCGCGCTTGAAGCCGCCGACGCGCCGCCAAGTCAGGGCGAACGCGAGGCCGCGGCGGCCTTGGCACAGCACGGCTACGTCGTGCTGCCGGAGGTCTTCTCCTCCTGCGAAGTGGCGGCCATGCGCCGCGATGCGGACTTCATCCTCGAACTCGTGCTCAATTCGTCGCTGGCCAACGAGCGGCAGAGCGGGCGGCTCGACATCCGCCGTCAGGGCGACGGCGGCGTCGTGGTGCGGAAGATCCAGCCGATCATCGATCTCGGCCTGCATCTGGCCCGCTTCGCAAGGGATCACCGCCTGCTCGGCCCGCTGGCCGCGTTCATGGACGACGAGCCGGTGCTGCTCGAAGAGAAGCTCAACTACAAGCAGCCGATTGGCGAGTTGCCGCGGATGAATCTCTTCCGTGTGCCGGCGGACGACGACCGCTTTCCGGTCCACAACGACTGGGCCTACTACAAGGTCAACGGCTATCCGCAAGCGACCGTCAGCTCCGCCGTCGCCATCGACGACGTCCACGACGGCAACGGCCCGATGCGCGTCTTCCCAGGCAGCCACCGCCGACACGTCGAGCACCTGCGCGTGCGCAACGGCCTCGAAGTGCCGCCGGGCACCGTCGACTTGCGCGACGCCGTGCCGGTGACGGCGCCGGCAGGCAGCGTGATGCTGTTCCACAGCTGCCTCGTCCACGCTTCCAACCCGAACCGTTCCGGCAAGCCGCGCCGGGTGATGATCTACAGCCACTTTCCGAAGGCGGCCGGCATCGGCTTCGACATCCGCAACGGGCCGAATCGGCTGCGGGAATCGCCTTGGGAGTGGCGCTATCAGCGGCTGAAGGCAACCGGCGCGTTCGTCGACGTGTTCACCTGTGCGGATTCAGGGCGCGCGGCATGAGCATCAAGGTGGCCATCGTCGGCGCCGGGAGCATCGGCTTCACGCGCCGACTCGTGCGCGACATCCTCTCGGTGCCGGAACTGGCCGATACCCGCTTCGCCTTCCAGGACATCAGCGAGGACAATCTGCGCAAGGTCGCCGCACTCTGTCAGCGCGACATCGACGCCAACGCCGTCGGCGCCACGATCGACAGCGCCACGGCCCGCGAACCAGCGCTCGACGGTGCGCACTACGTCATCAACACGGCCCGCGTGGGCGGGCTGGACGCCTTCCGCACGGACGTGGAGATTCCGCTCAAGTACGGCGTCGATCAATGCGTCGGCGACACCATCTGCGCCGGCGGCCTGCTCTACGGCCAGCGCACGGTGCCGATGATGGTCGAGCTCTGCGCGCAGATCGAGCGCTACGCGGGCGGCGGCTGCGCGCTGCTGAACTACGCCAATCCGATGGCCATGAACACCTGGGCGGCGCTGGATTGCTCCGCAGTCAACGCCATCGGCCTTTGCCACGGCGTGCAGGGCGGGCATCGGCTGCTCGCCAAGCTGCTGGAACGGTGGGCGAACGGCGACCGACCGCAGGACGATCCCGTCTACCGGCGCGTCGCCAAGGCGGACGTGGACATCGTGGCCGCCGGCATCAACCACCAGACCTGGTACCTCCGCGTCCTGTTCGACGGCAAGGACTGGGCGACCGATCTGCTGCCGCTCTTCGAAGCCAACCCGGACGCGCGCGAGCGCGAGAAGGTGCGCATGGACGTGATTCGCCGCTTCGGCTACTTCAGCACCGAATCCAACGGCCACCTCTCCGAATACCTGCCGTGGTACCGCAAGCGGCCAGCCGAAATCGCCGACTGGATTTCCACGGCGTCGTGGATCAACGGCGAGACCGGCGGCTATCTGCGCGTCTGCACGGAGAACCGCAACTGGTTCGAGACCGACTTCCCGAAGTGGCTTGCCGAGGCGCCCTGGGAATACGGCGCGGCGAAACGCAGCGACGAGCACGGTTCCTACATCATCGAGTCGATGGAGACCGGGCGCATCTACCGCGGCCACTTCAACGTCCGCAACGGCAGCACCATTCCCAACCTGCCGCCGGACGCCATCGTCGAAGTGCCGGGCTACGTCGACCGCAACGGCCTTTCGATACCACGGGTCGGCGATCTGCCGCTCGGCTGCGCCGCCATCTGCAACAACTCCATCCAAGTGCAGCGCATGGCCACCCGCGCCGCCCTTGCCGGCGACGTGGAACTGCTCAAGCAGGCGGTGCTGCTCGACCCCCTGGTGGGCGCGGTCTGCAATCCGCCGGAGGTGTGGCAGATGGTGGACGAAATGCTCGTGGCGCAAGCGCAGTGGCTGCCGCAATACGCGGGCGCCATCGACGATGCGCAGCGGCGCTTGGCGAACGCGCCGGCGCTGGCCAAGGGCGATGGCCAAGGCGCCGTACGTCTGCGCACGCGCTCCGTCGAGGAACTGCGGGCCGTCGCCCGCTGATGCGCCGTTCCCAGGCTGTGCGATTCGTCATCTACGGCGCGGGAGGCGTCGGCGGCACCATCGGCGCGCGCCTGCACTTGGCGGGTTTCGAGACCACGCTGATCGCCCGTGGCGAGCACTTCCGCGCCATCGTCCGCGACGGTCTGCGGTTCTGTTCGCCGACCATGGACGCGCATCTTCCCATTCCCTGCGTCGATCATCCCCGGGACGCGGCCATTGCGCCGAACGACGCCGTGATCCTGTGCATGAAGGGGCAGCACACCGAGGGCGCGCTGCGCGACCTCCACGCGGCGACCGGCGGCCAGGCGCGCGTTGTCTGCTGCCAGAACGGCGTCGAGAACGAGCGCTTGGCGCTGCGGCGGTTTCGCCACGTCTACGGCATGGTCGTGTGGCTCCCCGCGGAGCACCTCGAACCCGGCGTGGTGGTGAACTTCGCCGAGGACACCGCCGGCGGCTTGGATGCCGGCTGCTATCCCGATGGCGTCGACACATTCATCGAGGAAGTCGCAAAGGCGCTCTCCCATGCCGGCTTCAGCGCGGCGCCGCACCCGAGGATCATGGGGCACAAGCACGAAAAGCTGCTGGCCAACTTGAACAACGCGGTGCAGGCCGCGACGGGCACGCGCTTCGACGGCCCCGCCACCAGCACGGCGTCGTCCCTGCGGCGCATTTCCCGCCTGCTGCGCGACGAAGCGCTGGCCTGCTTCGCCGCCGCCGGCATCCACTGCGCGACCCGGGAGGAAGTGCGCGCCGGCCGAGCCGCCATCCGCGGCGCCGAAGTGCCAGGCCACGCGCGCCACGGCGGCTCCTCGCTGCAAAGCATCCTGCGCGGCGCCGGCGACATCGAGACGGATTTCTTGAACGGCGAGATCGTCCTCCTCGGTCGGCTGCACGGCGTACACACGCCGGCCAACGAAGTCGTGCAGGACGTCGGCAATGCGCTGGTGCGCGAGAATCTCGACGTCGGCAGCCTGACGGTCGCCGAACTCGAAGCGCGCATCGAGGCCCGCGGCAAAGCGGATTGAGGCCGTTGGACGCGCCCTCCACGCGGCGGGCTCGCAGGCGGAACCGAAGAACCGGTGAACGCCGACGAGACGATGAGGGAGGGGGAGGAGGGAATCGTCGTCTCGCCGGCGTTGCACCGGGAGACAACAGGTGCAACGACTAGCCGTGGCGGCGCATTGGCGCTTGGAGGCGGTGCTCCGCTGCCGCGACTGCGACGGGATTCAGCTGCTCGCGCAGCCGTCCGCCGACGTGCGGAAACGCCGGAACGGCGCGTCGCCACGAATGCCTATGTCGTGCTCTTTCCAACATCCGTTTGTGCTGTCTCAAACACAAGGGCGGCGCACTATACCCCTCGAATCCGGCTTTGCAAGCATTTTCGACGCGGTGTTGTTAGCAAAAGTGCAACGCGAGCGGCAGGCATGTCGCCCATCGAGGCGGCGGGGTTCCTTATGAAAGGATAAAGCAGTATAGTTTAATAGGCTGCGCTGCAATGCAAGTTTCTTTCATAAGGATCCAAGATGGCCCCAAAAGCTGGGCGCACCTGGGCCAGCCGGCTCGGAACGCGAGTGACCGTATCGACGGTGGGCGAAGTGGTCAAGGCATTCGTGCCGCCGCCGTTGCCGCCCAAACCGCCCTTGCAGATCGAACAGCTCTACGGGCCGCTCGAGAAGGCCACCCTCGGCATCGGGCGGCTGCGCGGCGTTGGCACCGTGCTGCCCAACGACGACCTGTTCCTCTACACCTACGTGCGAAAGGAGGCGCTGCTGTCGGCGCAGATCGAAGGCACCCAGTCCTCCCTCTCCGAACTGCTGCGCCACGAAAACGCCGCGCTGCCGGGCGTGCCAGCGGACGCCGACGTGCAGGAGGTCTCCAACTACGTCGCCGCCGTCGGCCACGGGTTGCGGCGCATGGCCGAGGGCCTGCCCGTTTCCATGCGCCTGATCCGCGAGATGCACGCCTTGCTGCTCCAGCATGGCCGCGGCCAGCAGGCGCAACCCGGCGAGTTCCGGCGCTCCCAGAATTGGATTGGCGGCAGCCGCCCGGGCAACGCGCACTTCGTGCCGCCGCCGCCCCACCTCGTGCCGGAGCTGATGTCCGATCTGGAGAAGTTCGTCCACGCCGAAGCGCCGCCGCTGCCGTATCTGGCGCGGGTCGGCATGGCGCACGTGCAGTTCGAGACCATCCATCCGTTCCTCGACGGCAACGGCCGCCTGGGACGCCTGCTGATCCCGCTGCTGCTCTGTTCCAAGGACATGCTCGACCAGCCCATGCTCTACCTCAGCCTCTACTTCAAGGCCCGCCGCGACGAGTACTACGCCCTGCTGCAGCGGGTGCGAACCCACGGCGATTGGGAAGCCTGGCTGCGGTTCTTCCTCAACGGCGTGGCCGAGACGGCGCACCAGGCCGCGGACACAGCCACGGAGCTCCTGCGGCTGTTCGACGAAGACAAGCGCCGGATCGAGACCCTGGGCAGGCCGTCCGCCACCGCGCTTCGCCTGCATCAACTGCTGCAAGAGCGCCCACTGACGACGACGGCCCAAGCCAGCGCCCGCCTCGGCATCTCGCGCCCCACCGTCGCCAAGGCCATCGACCACCTGGCGCGGCTTGGCATTCTCGACGAGATCACCGGCGCCCGACGGGGCAGAGCCTACGTCTACCGCGCCTACCTCTCCGTCCTCGAACGCGGCACCGAGCCGCTGCCGACGTGACGCGAAGCCGACCGGCGCACCGTTGACCGCGCACGCCGCCTGCCCTACTGTCGCCAGAGTCGATACCTTGAGGTCTGGCGATGCGTTTCAGCCGAATCACGGTCCGTCCGGACCAGATGGGGGGCGTGCCTTGTATCCGCGCCTTGCGGATTCCCGTCGCCACCGTCGTTGGCCTGCTGGCGCAAGGCATGAGCCGAGAACAGATCCTGGCCGAGTACCCCGATCTTGATCTTGAGGACCTGCGCGAAGCGCTGCTCTTCGCTGCCGCCGCAGTGGAGGAGCGGCAGCTCCCTCTGGCCGCATCGGGCTGACGTTCCACATCGACAACGCCCCGTCGCTTGGCCGTGGCGTTCGGGCCGCTCGATACGATGCCGCCGGCCCTCGTACACATATGCTCCGTTGACGCCCCTTGCGGCGAACGGCTACGGTAATCCGCCTGTTCAAGCACCGAGTCCTGGGGCTTGGAAGGCGACGTTGCAGGCCGCATCGGCGGCCTTGCGGGTGCCGTTGCGGAGCGATCCATGAGCGAACATCAGGCCCGGTTCCAAGCGCTGCTGCGCGAGCTGTTTCAGTTCGACAGCGCGGACTTGGACTTCGGCATCTACCGGATCATGAACCACAAGCGCACCGTGCTCGAGCGCTACATCGCCGAGGATCTGCCGAAGCTGATCGAGGACGAACTCTCGCAGGGGGCGCTGCTGGAACAGGCGCTCGTCGCAGAGCAGCTTGGTCGGGTGCAAGAGGATGTCGTCGAGAAGCTCGGCCCCAAAACCCTCGACAGCGACGGCAACCTCCAGCGGGCCTTCCACGAGACGCCGCTGGGCGAGCGCTACCTCGGTTTGAAGCGCCGCCAGGAGTGGCATGTGGCGCACGGGCCGGACATCGGCGCGGCGCAGGCCACGCTCTACCAGCATCTGTACGGCTTCTTCAGCCGCTACTACGACGACGGCGACATCGTTTCCAAGCGCCGCTATTCCCGCCGCGAGCGCTACGCCATCCCCTACAACGGCGAGGAGGTGCATCTGCACTGGGCCAACAAGGACCAGTACTACGTCAAGACCGGCGAGCACTTCCGCGACTACGCCTTCAAGGCCGGCGATGTCACGGTGCGCTTCATTGTGGTGGACGCCGACGTGGAGCAAGGCAACGTGAAGGGCGAGAAGCGCTACTTCTTCCCCCGCCTTGCCGAGGCCGAGTGGCGCAACGAAGCGCGGGAGCTGCATGTTCCCTTCGAGTTTCGCCCGGCGACGAGCGCCGACAAGGCGAAGAACGGCCAGAACCACCTGCAGGAAGCGTTGATCGCCCAGGCGGTGGAGGCACTGCCAAACCACCTTGACGACGCGCCACTGGCCGCCGTTACCGCCGAGCGCCACCGCAACGGCGAGAAGCCGGTGACGCTGTTCGAGTACCACATGCGCCGCTACACCCGGCGCAACACCACGGACTTCTTCATCCACAAGGACTTGAAGGGCTTTCTCAGCCGGGAGTTCGATTTCTACCTGAAGAACGAAGTGCTGAACATCAACGGCGTGGAAACCACCGACCCGATCACCGCCGAAGGCTGGGCGCGGGGCTGGTTCCAGATGCTGCAACTGATGAAGATGGCGGCCGGCCAGGTGATCGACTTCCTCTCCCAGGTGGAGACCTTCCAGAAGACCATCTGGGAGAAGCGCAAGTTCGTGACGGACGCGCAATACTGCATCTCGCTGCGCGTGATCGATGCCCGCTTCCATGCGGAGATCGCCAAGTGCGACGCGCAGTGGGCGGAATGGAAGCGCTTGTACGCCATCGACGAAGCGGAGACCACGCTCTTCAACCACGCCAGCTCGGCCAAGAACAAAAGCGCCAAGCGTGTGGAGTTCCTGGCCGATCACCCGTCGCTGGTGCTGGACACGGCGCACTTCGACGAGCGCTTCTGCGACGAGCTGCTTGCATCGCTCTCGGAAGCCAACGACCTGGACGAGCTGACCGACGGCGTGCTTGTGCAGTCGGAGAACTTTCAAGCGCTTGGTTTGCTTGCCCAGCGCTATCGCGGCGCTGCCCAGTGCGTCTATCTCGATCCGCCCTACAACACCGATGCGTCGGCCATCCTCTACAAGAACGACTACAAGGATTCGGCCTGGCTCTCCTTGATGGCAGATCGGCTCCCCGCGGCCAAGTCGTGGCTGACGCAAGGCGGCGTGGCGTGCGTCGCCATCGACGACGAGGAAGCATCGCGCCTGCGCTTGCTGATGCAGCAGTTGTTCGAGGTCGAGCTCGGCGTCGTGGCCGTGCGCTCCAATCCTGCCGGGCGCAAGTCCAAAGGCCGGTTTTCGCCGAGCCACGAGTACGCGTTCTTCTTCGGCGATGAATCGTCGCTGCCAGCCGCGCTCGAGAAGACCGAAGGACAGCTAGCCCGCTACCCTTTGACCGACGAGGAGGGCAGGTACGCTTGGAACAACCTGATTCGGCACGGGTCCAACGACCGGCGGGAAGACAGACCGAAGCTGTACTACCCGATCTACGTTGCCAGCGACGACTCGTTGCGGGTTCCCGATCTGGACTGGGACGAGGAAGGCCAAGCGTATCGAGTCCTTGACGAGCCACAAGACGGCGAAACGGTAGCGTGGCCCAACAGGATTGAAGAAGGCGCCGTTGTAGAGAAGAACTGGCATCGCGGCCCGGAAACGTTGGCGGAGACGCTGGACGACTACCGCGTGCGTCGGCTGCCGAGCGGCATCGAAATCGACTTCAAGATTCGGATGGACCTCGGCGCCAGCCCGAACACTTGGTGGGACGACAGCAAATACGCCTCGGCGAATCGCGGGCCAAGATCGCTCAAGGCCCTCTTCGGCGAGAAGAACTTCGATTTCGCCAAGGCGGTCCCGCTTGTCGAAGACTGCCTTCGCGCGTCTGGCTGTGCCGGGGACGCCACGGTGCTGGACTTCTTCGCGGGATCGGGCACCACCGCCCACGCAGTGGCGAATCTGAACCGCGAGGATGGCGGGCGCCGACGATTCGTGCTGGTGGAGATGGGCGAACACTTCAAGGACGTGGTGCTGCCGCGGGTCAAGAAGGTCATGTTTTCGCCGGAATGGAACGCCGGCCGCCCACAAGCGCCAAGCGAGGAAGCAACGGCGCGGTCGCCGCGCATCGTCAAATATCTTCGCTTGGAAAGCTACGACGACGCCCTCAACAACATCGAGTTCGCCGAGGCCGGCGCGCAGCGGGCGATGGAACTCGAGGACTACCTCATCAAGTACATGCTCGAATGGGAGACGCGGGACAGCGCCACGCTGCTGAACATCGAGCAGCTTTCGCGTCCCTTCGACTACCGCCTGGCGATTCGTGCGAACGGCGCCAACGGCAACGGCGGCTCCGAGCGGGCGGACGTGGCGGAGACGTTCAACTATCTGCTCGGCCTCAAGGTGCGAACGCGCAAGGTGGTCTACGACGACGAGCGCAAGTATCTCGTCTACCGCGGCACGGCGGATGGCGCAGAGGTTGTGGTCATCTGGCGCACCACCGAGGGCTGGGAACCGAAGGACTACCGGCGCGACCAACAGTTCCTCGTCGCCGAGAAGCTCGCCGACGGCGCGGATGCGGTATACGCCAACGGCATCTGCTTCCTCGACGGCGCACAGGCCTTGGAGCCGCTCTTCAAGGAGCGGATGTTCGCGCCGCTCTCGTAGCGAGACGCACCATGTCAACGCGCAAACGAGGCCCGGCCGCGGGCAAGGATCTCTCCTACCTTCAACTGGAGAAGCGGCTGGTGCTGCTGGCGTGGCTGAACCAGCAGTTCGGCTTCCAAACGAACGAGGAGGCGCTTGGCGACGCGAAGGAAGCCGCCGAAGGCTTCAACGCGGACGGGCGCAGCCACTTAAGCGTCCGCTTGGAGGCGCGCCGAGACGTGCAAGTGGCACCCGCCGCCCTCGCCAGCTACGACGCCAACATCCGCGAGCATCTGCGCGCCATCAATACCCGTCGTGCGACGCCCATCACGCTGCGCTACTTCCAGCATCTCGCCGTGCTCTACGCGGAAATCTACCTGGATTGGTTCTTCCGCCGCCCGGGCGCTTTGCTGGACCGGCTCAACCGCTTCGAGCTGGTCCGCAGCACGGATTCGCGGTTCCGCGACGTACGCGTTGACTTGGAGTACACGCGGGACGATTTGCGCAAGCTGGCGTTCTGGATCGCCACGGGTGGCGGCAAGACGCTGCTGCTGCACCTCAACTACCACCAGTTCCTGCGCGGCAACGCGGCGCACGGCAAGCCGCTGGACAGCATCCTGCTCATAACGCCCAACGAGGGCTTGAGCGAACAGCACTTGGCGGAGATGCGCCTCTCCGGCATCCCCTGCCGCCGCTTCGACCTCGGCGAAAGCGGCCTGCACGTCGGCGCGGAAGAACACGCCGTGCGCGTCATCGAAATCACCAAGCTCACGGAAGTGAAGAAGGGCGGCGGCCTCTCCGTTCCCGTGGAGGCGTTCGAGGGCAACAACCTGATCTTCGTGGACGAAGGCCACAAGGGCTCCGGCGGCGAACGCTGGCGCGGCTACCGGGACGCGCTGGCGGAGACGGGTTTCACCTTCGAGTACAGCGCCACCTTCGGCCAAGCGCTCACCGCCGCGCGCAACGAGGAACTCACCCGCGAGTACGCCAAGGCCATCGCCTTCGACTACTCCTACCGCTACTTCCACGGCGACGGCTTCGGCAAGGACTTCAACATCCTGAACTTGAAGGACACCAGCGCGCCGTTCCATGTGCTCGGCACGGAAGACAAAACGGAGAATGCCGAGGAACGCACGGACCGCTTGCTGCTCGGCAATCTGCTTGCCTTCTACGAACAGCAACGGGTGTTCGCCGAGCACAAGAACGCCCTGCGCCCCTACCACTTGGAACGCCCGCTGTGGGTGTTCGTCGGCGGCACGGTGAACGCCGTGTACAGCCGCAACCGGCGCAAGCAGAGCGACGTGCTCACCGTGGTGCGCTTTCTGCACCGCGTGCTGAACAATCCAGGCGGCTGGGCGCTGGCCGGCATTCGCCGTCTGCTGGCGGGAGAGAGCGGCTTGGAACGCGCGGACGGGCGAGACGTTTTCGAGGGCAGGTTCGGTTCGCTGCGCGACTCGGGCCTGTCGCCGGAAACGCTGTATCGAGACATTCTCAGGGACGTCTTCCACGCGGGCATCAACGACGTGCTGCGCCTCGGCTTCGTGCGCGGATCGAGCGGCGAGATCGGCCTGAAGGCGAACAATGCCATGCATTACTTCGGCGTCGTCACCATCGGCGATGCCAGCAGCTTCCGCAAACTGGTGGCCGAGCGCGCGCCGGAAATACTGATGCAGGAGGAGGCGGTGCAGGACGGCCTCTTCGACAGCATCAACACGCCGGACACCACCATCGAAGTGCTGGTGGGCGCCCGCAAGTTCATGGAGGGCTGGAACTCCTGGCGCGTTTCCAGCATGGGGCTGATGAACGTCGGCCGCCGCGAAGGTTCGCAGATCATCCAGCTGTTCGGGCGCGGCGTGCGCCTGCGCGGCCTGCGGCATGGCCTGAAACGCAGCAGCGCCTTGGACGGCAAGCATCCCGAGCACATCGGCCTCTTGGAGACGCTCAACATCTTCGCCATCCGCGCCGACTACATGGCGCAGTTCAAGGACTATCTGCAACGCGAGGACCTGCACACCGAAGGCGTGATGGAACTGACGCTGCCGATACGCCCGAACCAGGCGTTCCTTCGCCAAGGCCTGTTGGTGCCGCGGGTGCCGGACAACGCGGCCTTTGCGGACGAGGTGGCAACGGCGCTCTCTCCCCTCGCCGGTGCCGAGGTGTTTCTGGATCGGTCGCTGCAAGCGCAGTCCATCGAGAGCGCCAGCGGCGCATTTGCGGACGAAGGCGCACAAGCCGGACGCAATCGGCGCATTCCGCCCGCCAGCCTGCAACTGGTGGATTGGAACCGCGTCCACTTGGAACTGCTCGCCTACCGCGAACAGCGCGGCTACCCGAACCTCGCCTTCGCCCCGCAGGACATCCGCGCGGTATTCGAGTCCACCGATCCGCCGTGCTTCGAGCTCGCCGCCGAGGACAACCTTGTCGAGCCCAAGACGCTAGCCGACGTCGCCGCCCTCTCGGAAGCCGTGATCGCGCTCGCCAAGAAGTACATGGACCGCTTCTACCGGCTGCGTCAGGAACGCTGGGCCAGCAAGCGGATGCGCTACAGCGAAGTGCGCGACACGGACGCCAACTTTCAAGACTACGTGGTGCGCGTTCCCAGAACCGGGCAGAGCGACGGCGATTCGGCAAGGCGCAACGTTCAGCTACTCGAGGACATCTTGCAGCTCATCGAAGAGGGCGAGCGCATCTACCAACGCGAGACCGCCGAACTGCCGAACATCCACTTCGACCGCCACCTCTACCAGCCGCTCTTGGTGCAGCGCAGCGCCAAAGTCACATCCAAGCCGCCAGCCCTGAACGAAAGCGAACGCCGCTTCGTAGAAGACCTGCGCGACTTCTGCCGCCAAGAGAAAGACGGCGTGCTGGCAGGGGGAGCCCTCAGCGGGGGTGCGCGAGGGGCGCGCCCCTCGCAAGAAAGAGAACTCTTCCTGCTCCGCAACCAAGGCCGCGCCCAAGGCATCGGCTTCTTCGAACGCCGCGGCTTCTACCCAGACTTCATCCTCTGGCTGAAAGACGCCAACACCCAACGCATCGTCTTCGTCGAACCCCACGGCATGATCCACGCCACCGCCTACGCCCACGACGACAAGGCCCAGCTGCACGAGACCCTAGGCGAGTTGGAACGCGAGATGGCCCGCTCGCACACCAGCGCCCTCGACGTGCGCCTGGACTCCTACATCATCTCCGCCACGCCGTTCGAGGATTTGCAGCCCAAGTACGACGACGGCAGCTGGGACATCGAACGCTTCGCCGCCCGCCACATCCTGTTTCCAGTGCGGGATGGGAGCTACGATTATCTGGCGCGGATGCTGTCGCCACGCGCACACGAGAATACGCGGCGCTAGAGCGGCTTGAAGATCGTCTGGGCGCTCTCCGACCGCAACCTCCCGTAGAACTCTATCGCATAGCGGTCCGTCATCCCTGCAATGAAATCGCAGATGGCGCGATCTCGGGCCGGTTCATCCGCGTTGACGACACGCTCACGGTAGTCGTCTGGCAACAGCTGGTCACCGCGCTCACCAGACAACGCCTTAAAGATCTCGCGCACGATTTCGTAGCCTCGGTATTCCACCGTCTTCAGTCTGGGAGACTCGATCACCAAGCCATAGGTCATGCGTTTCAAAATTTCCACTCTCATCCGCAGGTCAGGCTTCAATTCCACCCTGGATAGCGCCGGCAAGTCCTCATTCAGCAAAACATCCGTTCCCTCGATACATTCGTCGATTAGATGAGACGTCAATTTTGTCCTTGCCGCACCGTCTTCCATGATTCCCTGAGTCTTGTCGTATATGGCGGCGGACAGAAGCGCCAAGTGTGTTCCCTTTCGCACGTCGACATTGTCGATGTCCAGCATCAGTGATTGCGGATCGAATGCAGGCTCCAACCAAACGTCCACTATATGCTTGATCAACGTGACGTGGTCGATCTTGAGCTTGTCCAAAATTGGTTTATGCACACGGTGCTTAAGCGTGGCAAGAATCATCCCCATAGGCGAAACAAAGCCTGTCTTTAGTGCGTCTTCCAAGTCGTAAGTGGAGTAAGCGATGTCGTCTGCAATGTCCATGATCTGGCACTCAACGGTCTTGAATTCACCACAAACGTTTCCGGTCTTGCCCAAAACGGATTTCTTGATCCTCCGTACCAGCTCACTTTCCGTTTCGTAGTAACCCTTGACGAGCTTTGCGTCTTGCCGCTTGTTTGGAATCCGCTTGTCGTATTTCAATATCGCGGCAAGCGTACGGTGCGTGAGGTTCAGACCCACTTCGGGTGACACCGGTGGCTCCTTCTTGCTGAGCGTGGCGAGTATGCGCAACGACTGCGCGTTCCCTTCGAACCCGCCTCGATCCTTCATGCAATCGTCGAGTGCCCGCTCGCCGTTGTGCCCAAACGGGGGATGTCCTAGGTCGTGCGCTAGAGCAGCGGTTTCGACTAGATCAGTGTCGATTGGATGTTCTTGGAAGTATCTATCGTAGTGGTTCAGCCGCAGCGCGATGGACTTGGCGACTTGGGCGACCTCGAGGGAGTGCGTTAGGCGATTGCGAAAGAAGTCATGCTCCACCGAGGGAAAGAGCTGCGTCTTCCCTTGGAGTCTGCGAAACGCGGGGCTGTGCAGAAGACGGGCGTAGTCTCTGCGGAAGGCGCTCCTGTGGGGCGGGCCATCTTCAACTTGGAACTCCCGCGTCCGATCTGCAGGCGTGTAGAGAGGCTTCATTCCGCGGACTTGCGGGCCTTGGCAGCCTTGGGCGAGCGCGGGGCTTCAAGGCGAAGTTTGGTGCCGGTCGCCTGTTCAACGTACCGAACCAGCGGCTCAATCTTCTTGGCGGTAAGGCGACCTGCGATCTCGCCAGCGGTCATCGGCCTCTTGTCCATGTGTCCCTCCTGTGCTGGGCAAATGGGGACGCTTTGAGTGGCCCCCTACGCTGTCGTGGCCGTAGTATGGCGGGGTCAGCAGTGCGCATCAAGCCCAACAACCGCCCGCCGGCGGCGACGACGGTGGTGGCCTCCGGCCGCTAGAACTCCAACCGCAACGTCACGCTGAGCATTCGCGCCGGGCCGAGGAAGAAGGTGCCGCCTTGGTCGCCGTCTGCTGCCGAGAGGTAGCGCTCGTTGGCGAGGTTGCTGGCGTTGAACTGGACGCGCATGGTCTCCACGGTGCGGCGCGGGCGCAGTTCGTATTGGGCGTTGAGGCCGATCAGGGTGTAGGCCGGCACGTTGGCGGAGTTCGCCAAGTCGGCGGCGCGTTCGCCGACGTGCTTGACGTTCGCCGAGATGCGCCACGCTGAGGCCGGGCGCCAGGTCAGCTCGCCGAACCATTGGCGCTTTGGCACGCTCACCAAGCGCTTGCCGGCGACGATCCCTTCTGCTGGGACATCGTCGGTGTATTCGGCCGCCAGTTGCGAGAAGGCGGCGTAGGCGGCAAGCGTCTCGCCCACGTCGAAGGACGCGGCCAGCTCGAAGCCGTGGCTGTCCACGCCGCCGACGTTGAGGACTTCGATGGCGCCTTGCAAGTACAGGTCGCCACCGACCGCGGCCAGGTTGACGGCGCCAAGCCGGCCGTCGAAGCGCTGCGCGAAAACCTGCATCACCAGGCCGCCACGGGCGGCGTTCCAACGCGCGCCGAGGTCGACGTTGTCCGAGCGTTCCGGGCGCAGGTGCTGGGTCGAACCAGCGGCCAGCAGGTCGTCGGCGAGCATCAGCACGTTGCGCGAGTAGCTGGCGAACAGCTCGACATCGCGCCGCCAGGCATAGACGGCGCCGAGCTTCGGCAGCCACTCGCTGCGCGATTGCCGGCGCCGCACCGCGTCGAGACGCGATGCATAGCGCGTCTCCACGGCGTGGTAGACCAGCGCCGTGGTCAGTTCCAGTGCGCCGACGTTGATGCGGTGCTGCAGGTAGCCGCGCTGGCTCACACTCTCGAAGCGCCGCTCGAAGTGCGTCCAGTGCAGAGCCGAGGCGGCCGGTTCGATGGTGCCTGGGTCGCGCCGGTCGAGGTCGAACCACTGGCGGTTGTTGTCCCGGTTCTGCCGTTCAAGCCAGACGCCGGCGGTCAGCGCGTGCCGGCCGAAGACGCGCTCTGCTTCTGCCGTTACGCCACGCCGATGGTTCCAGTAGCCGGAGCGCCGACGCGATGCAATCCGTTCGGCGCTGGCGCAGTCGAAGGTGGGCCCGACAGCGTAGTCCACCGTAGCACCTGGGTAGTGGTCGCGCAGGCAGGGATGGTGCGCCACGGACGTGTTCGGCGCCGGCAGCAAGCCGCCGCTGGCGCTGCGCTGGAAGGTGCCGCGGTAGAACTCCGCGGCGCCTTCCGGCCCTTCGATCCGGCCGTCCAGGGTGGCGATGCGGTACGGCGGCACCCACCAGCCCCAGCCGCGCTGCCGGTGGATGTACGGAGTGAGCGTCAACTTCGCGGCGGCCCCTTGGCTGCGGTGGCGGATTTCCAACGCGGCGGTCTTGTTCCAGCGCGTTCCGCCCCAGCCGGGCCGCCAGTACGCGACCGAGTGGATGTCGAAGTCGTCCAGCAGGCGGTCGCTGGTCGGGTCGGCGCGGAAATCCGCCAGCGTGATGGAGTTGTAGTCGGTCTCGTTGCGGTAGTTCCACGCCGCCTTCAGCTTCGCAGTTGTGCCGCCGGCCCACCCCTTCGCCATCTTCAAGTCCACGTGCTGGCGGTCGAAGCGCCCGGAACCCTTGCCGATCCAAGAGCGCAGCGAAGAGTCGGAGACGCTGAGGTAGGACGCCACGCCGGCTGCCAGCGAGCCGGTGTCGGCGCGGAAGAACACGCGGCTGAGGCGGTGTTCGCCGCCCGTGACGTCGAGTCGAACGCGCCGGCGATCGCGGGGATCGTGCGTCGCGTAGCGGATGGTGCCGCCGAGCGCGGAGTTGGAGGCGCTGGCGATGTCCGCCGTGTTCTGGCCAACCCGCACCGCAGCCACGTTTTCGTTGTCGACGAACGAGCCGGGCTTCTGGCCGCCGCCGTACACCGAGTCGCCGTTCGGCAAGCCGTCCACCATGTAGCCGATCTGCGCGGTGTCCGTGCCATTGCTCATGCCGCGAACGTAGATGCGCGTGGACCAGTCGTTGCCGCCCACCGCATCGCCGTAGGTGACGTTGACGCCGGGCAGCCGATTGAGCCGCCCGAGTACGTCCAGCATCGGGTTCTCGCCTTGCAGCGCTTCGCCAGCCACGACGTTGTTGGCGTGCGCCTTGCGGAAGCCAAGCAGGTCGGCGCGGGCCCGGACGACGATTTCCTCGATGGCATCGGTGGCGCCGTCCGCCGACTCCGCCTCTTCGGCGCCAAGCGACGCCGGCGCGCACAGCGCCAGCGCCAAGCAGCGGCCAGCCGAACTTTCCTTGCAGCGACGACCTAGCAATCTCGCCCTGTGGTTCGGTCTTTCGTCCATGCGCTGCGCCGAGGAGCGCCGCGGCGCCGTTCGCGTTGCAGCATGTGGGCGTGGAAGGAGGGGATGCCGAAACGCAGCAGGCCGTCGTCGGCCACGGACAGGACGCCATGCGCGATGGCGCTGTCCACGGCCGCGGTGCCGTCGCCGCCATGCGCGGATTCGATGGCCATTGTGGCCTGGCGGCGGGTCATGGCGTCCGTTGCCGCTTCCACCATCGCCTCGATGACCGGCTGCATCGCGTCCCTGTCGAGCAGCGCGTTCAAGCGCCGGTTGTAGAACGCGGTGCGGGCTTTGCGGCCGAGGGCGAGCGCCTCGTTCATGGCGCTCTCGGATTCCAGCGAGCCGTATGCGTCGTAGGCGGCGCATGCGCCGTTCAAGTAGCCGTGGATGTGCTGCGGGAAGCCTTGGGACTCCTTGGCCAGGCACCGGGCTTGCGCTTTGGGGATGCCGCGACCCAAGGCTTCCATGCCCAGCACGAAGGCTTCCACGGCTTCTTCGATGCCCAGGCAGTCGAGCTTGATCGGCTCGTCGATGCGTGAAATCCCGGGCGCGTTGCCCTTCGGGTGGGAGAGCACTTGCGGCGTGTGCTGCAGGCCGACGCCGACGACAAGCAGCGGGCATTCGTGCAGCCCGAGGTGCAGAGCGTGCAGCGCGTTCATGCCGCTCGGCTGGATGCTCTGGAGTTCGTCCACGATCAGCACGAACGCTTTGCCGTCCCAAGCGCCGGTGCGCTTCGACGCCCGCAGCAGCGCCGGGAACTCGCCCGTGTGCCGGCAGCGCTCTCGCGTCACGCTGCCGCGCACCGTCGCGGCGCCGATGCTGCCGGCCACGACCTTGGTATCGCGCTCGGTCTTCCTGAACTCGTCCTCGGCACCGAGCGCGGCGCCGATGGCCATGAACAGGCTGACGTCAAAGGAGAGCAGCTGCGGCTCGACGATCAGCGTCTTCGCGCCACTGCTCGCGCTGGCTTCGACTTCGGCGGCGAAGCGCTCCGCGAACTGCGTCTTGCCAACGCCTGGCACGCCGGTGACCAGCGCGATGCCGCTCTTCGCGTGGCCGTGTTCTCGAACCAGCTCCAGCCGGCGCAGCATCGCCGCCAGTTCCGTTCGCCGGCCGGCGAAGTGCGGAGGCGGCCCCCGTTCCGTTTCGAGAGCCAAGTCTCGACGACGGTCAGCGCCCATGGCGAGCATCCGCCGACGTGTCGCAGACGAGGTGCCAAGCCTTGCCGCTGTTGGCGGGCTCTTGTTCCATCCTTGACTCCGAATCGTCGCCCAAGAAGCCTAGCACGGTCGTTGTCGCGGACAGCGCAGCGGCCCAGCTGCACCCAAACTGCTACAGCAGCGCGGAACCGAGATAAGCTCTGCGGCAAGCAACCGCCGAGACCGCCATGACCACTCGCGACCCCATCGCCCTGCGCGGCGCCCCCGGTTCGCCCTACACGCGCAAGATGCTCGCCGTGCTGCGCTATCGGCGCATCCCCTATCGGTTCCTGGTGCGCGGCCTGCAGGCGGCGCCGGATGCGAACCTGCCGCGGCCCAAGGTCGAACTGCTGCCGACGTTCTACTTCGACGCGGCGGACGGTGCGCTGGAAGCGGTGGTGGACTCCACGCCCATCATCCGCCGGTTGGAGGACGAGGTGCTCGGGCGCTCGGTGATTCCGAGCGATCCGGCGCTCGCCTTCCTGAACTACCTCTTGGAGGACTACGCGGACGAGTGGCTCACCAAGGCCATGTTCCACTACCGCTGGCACTACCCGGCGGACATCGCCTTGGCCGGCGAAATCCTGCCGCGCTGGCGCAACCTCGCGGCGAGCGACGACGAGATCGCACCCCAAGCCCGCTTCGTCCGCGAACGGCAGATCCGGCGGTTGTACGTGGTCGGCAGCAATGCCACGACCGCGCCGGTGATCGAGGAGAGCTACAAGCGCTTCCTGCGCTGCATGGACGCCTGCATCCAAGACGGCCCGTTCCTGTTCGGCCAGCGCCCGGCCTCGGCGGACTTCGGCCTGTTCGGGCAATTGACCCAGCTCGCGGCCTTCGACCCCACGCCAGCCCGACTCACGGAAGCGGCCGCGCCCCGGGTGCTGGCCTGGACGCAGTCGGCGGACGACCTCTCCGGCCTCGAACCCGCCGATGACCAGTGGATTTCCGCCTCCGCGCTGCCGGACTCCCTGCGGTCTCTGCTCCGCGAAGCAGGACGCACCTACGCCCCGGCCCTGCTCGCCAACGCCCGCGCCATCAACGACGGCGCCGAGCGCGTGGAGACGGAGATAGACGGCCGCCCGTGGGTGCAGCAGCCCTTCCCCTACCAGGCCAAGTGTCTGCAATGGGTACGGCAGGAGTACGCTCGGTTGGATGGGGCGGATCGTCGCGCAGTGGACGACGCACTGGCCAACACGGGCTGCGAGAAGTTGTTCTAGTGTCGCCGACTAAGCCTGCCGGCTAATCGGACCTTGAAGCCGGTCAGGATTCGATGGGCACACCACCGGCGGCATCTGCGCAATTCGCGCAGCGCCGGCGTCAAGCGAGGCGGCGTCGTTCGTTGGATGGGGCGATGCCCAACGCTTCCCGGTACTTGGCCACCGTGCGCCGCGCCACGTTGATGTCGCGTTCCTTCAGGAGAATGGCGATCTTGTTGTCCGAGAGCGGCGCGCCCGGCTTCTCTTCGGCGACGAGCTTCTTGATGAGGGCGCGGATGGCGGTGCTCGACATCTCGCCGCCGTCGCTGGTGCCCACGTGGCTGGAGAAGAAGTACTTGAGCTCGAAGATGCCGCGCGGCGTGTCCATGTACTTGCCGGTGGTGACCCGGGAGATGGTCGATTCGTGGCGTTCCACGGCGACGGCGATGTCCGCCAGCACGAGCGGCTGCATCGCCTCTTCGCCGTGTTCGAGGAAGCCGCGCTGCCGGTCGACGATTTCCGCGGCCACCTTGAGCAGCGTCTCGTTGCGGTATTCGAGGTTCTTGAGGAACCACTTGGCGTCTTGCAGATTTTCCTTCAGGTATTGGTTCTCGGCGCTCTTGTCGGCGCGCTTCACCAGGCCGGCGTAGTCGTGCTGCAGGCGCAGCGGGGGCGGGGCGGCGTCCGTGTTCAGGGCGACGGTCCAGCGCCCGTTTTGTCGCCGCACCACCACGTCGGGCTCCACGTACTCCACTTCGCTGTCTCCGATTGACGCGCCAGGGCGCGGATTCAGGGATCGAATCAAGGCGATCGCCGCGCGCAGCGCGTCGTCGTCGAGCTTCGTTCGCCGCGCCAGGGCCTTCAGATCGCCGCTTGCGAGCAGCTTGAAATGGCGGCGCAGAATGTCGAGGGCAGAGCGCCGTGGCGGCGTGTCCTGTTGCTGCTCCAGCTGCAGCAGCAGACATTCGGGCAAGTCCCGGGCGGCGACGCCCGGCGGGTCGAAGTGCTGCACCAGCTTCACGACGGTCTCGATTTCGGCGACTTCGCACGTCAGATGCGGCGCCAACGCCCCGCGCAGTTCCTCCGTGCTGGCGCGCAGCATGCCGTCGTCGTCGATGCTGTCGATGACGGCATGGGCGATCAGCCGGTCGCGGTCGGTCATGGGCGTCACATTGAGCTGCCAGTGCAGATGGTCGAGCAGCGTGCTCGCGGCGCCGTTGCGCTCCTCGAAGCCACGGTCGTCTTCGGCGGCGGGTTTGGAGGCGGCGGTGCTAACCGGCTGGTAGACGTCGTCCCAGGAGACGTCCACCGGCAGGTCTTCCGGTATGGCTTCCAGGTGTTCAGGCGCGTCGCCCTCCTCGGAGTCTTCCTCCTCGTCGCGCTCCGCGGCATCGAGCGCGTCCATCGCGTCGGGTTCCGACTCCTCGGCTTCGTCGTGGTCCTCCGGCTCGGCGAGCTCCAGCATGGGATTGGTCTCGAGCGCCTGGCGCACTTCCATGCGCATTTCGGCCGCCGAGAGCTGCATCATGCGAATCGCCTGGCGCAGCTGCGGCGTCATCGACAACTGCTGGCCGAGGCGCAGCGACAGCGTCTGCTTCATCACAGCCGGAACTGCTCGCCGAGATAGACGCGCCGCACGGTGGCGTTGGAGAGGATCGCCGCGGGGTCGCCGTCGGCGATCAGCCGCCCGTCGTTGACGATGTAGGCGCGGTCGCAGAGATCCAGCGTGTCGCGCACGTTGTGGTCGGTGATCAGCACCCCGATGCCGCGTTCGGCGAGGCCGCGGATTTCCGTCTTCAGGTCGCCGACCGAGATGGGGTCGACGCCGGCGAACGGCTCGTCGAGCAGCATGACCCGGGGGCTGCTCGCCAAGGCGCGGGCGATTTCCGTGCGCCGCCGTTCGCCGCCGGAGAGCCGCTCGCCGATGCTGCCGCGGATGTCCCACAGGCGGAAGTCGCGCAGCAGTTCCTCGACCAAGGCGCGGCGCGCCGGCTTGTCGAGGTCGCCGCGCAGCTCGGCCACGGCCAGCAGGTTGTCGTAGACCGAGAGGCGGCGGAAGACGCTTGCTTCCTGTGGCAGATAGCCGATGCCGGCGCGGGCGCGTCCGTGCATCGGCGCCGCGGTGAGGTCGGCGTCGTCCAGGCGAACGGTGCCGGCGTCCACGCGCACGAGGCCGAGGATCATGTAGAAGCACGTCGTCTTGCCGGCGCCGTTCGGCCCAAGGAGGCCGACGATTTCGCCGCCACGCACCGAGAGGCTCACGTCGGCGACGACGTCGCGCCCACGGTAGCGCTTGCGAAGACCCTCGGCGGCGAGGCGCGCGGGCGAGCTCAGTCCGCGCTGCGCCCGATCTCGGGCTGCCATTTCATTCTCACGCCGCCGGGCTGGTCGGAACGCGCATCGACGCGGCCGTCCTTCAAGTCGTAGCTGATGACGTCGCCGGAGAGTTCGCGCTCGCCGCGGCGCATGAACGCGCCGCCGGAGAGCTCGATGCGCTGCTCGGCCACGGCGTAGTCGATGCGCCCGGCGCGGGCGGTGACGATCGGTTCGTCAGGGTGGACGCGCTGGCGCAACGTCGCCGGCTCGTCCGGCCGCCCCTCGGCGACGATGCGCGCCAAGCGCCGGTCGGCGTTGAACAGCGTCACCGTCTGCGCCTGCATGCGCAGCGTGCCCTGGTCGACGCGAACGGAACCGGTGAGCACGCTGACGCCCCGCTGCGGCTCGTAGATGCCGTCGTCCGCTTCCACGACGACCGGCTGGTCTCGATCCTCCGGCAAGCCGGCAGCCGCCAGTGCCCACAGCACCAGCGCCAAGGCGGCGAAGCGCATCGTGGACGCCGCGCGCAAGGCGCGCGAGAAGAGACCGAGGGGCTGGCTAGCGCGGGGGCTCGACAACGGCGGTGACCCTCTTGTTCGGCGAGGACAGCAGCTGCAAGCGCCCGCTTCGCACATCCAGGTTGAATCCGGCGGCTTCGCTGCGGGTGGATTCCGTGGCGATCATAACAGGCAGGGCCGTCTCCACGAGTTCGCGCCCGAGGTAGTACGTCAAGGCCGCCGTGCGCAACTCGGTGAAGCGCCCGTCGTCGTGCCGCTGCCGGAGCAGCACGTCACCGCGCAGGGCAACTTGCTTTTCGTTTTCCGGGCCGAGCCGAAACTCGCCGGCGTCGGCTTCGAGACGCCAAGGGGGGGCGTCCGGCACATGGAGCGCGACGATCGGCGCTTCCACGCGCTGCGCGTTGAACCCGCCCTGCTGGACCTGCACAACGCGCGCCGCCTGCATCCGGTAGTGCAACGTGCCGTCGCTCCGGTAATGAGAGACATCGGCGTCTTCCAGGTAGGCATCCGGTGCGCCGTCGGCATCGGCGACCGCGCGATCCGATTCGCGCCGTCCAACGCCAATGGCGACCAGAGCGAATCCGGCGGCGATGAGCGCAAGCCCCGCCCACAGCGGCAGCTTCGGCAGCCGCTGGCGATGGTCGAGCAGCCGCTGCCAGCGCGGCGGCGCCGGGTTCGCCGTCTCCTCTGTCGCGCTCACTGGCTCTGTCGGCAGGCCAGCAGGAGGTCGCATATCTCGCGCACCGCGCCTTCTCCGCCTCGCGCCTTGGTGACGACGTCGGCGCGCTCGACCACCGCCGGATGGGCATTCGGCACGGCGATGGCCAAGCCCACGCGCTCGAACAGCGCGAGGTCGGGCAGGTCGTCGCCGACATGCGCCATGTGCCGGGCTTCGACGCCGCTCTGCGCGCAGAGCTCAGGTAAAGCCGCGGCCTTGTCTTCAACGCCGCCGTAGTGGTGCGGAATGCCGAGCTCCCGCACGCGGCGATCGACCGCCGTCGAGGTGCGCCCGCTGACGACAGCGATGGGGACGCCGGCAGCCAGCAGACGCTTCATCGCGCTGCCGTCCAAGGCATTGAACGCCTTCATCTCCTGGCCGTCCGGGCCGTAGTACAGCCGGCCGTCGGTGAGCACGCCGTCCACGTCGAGAATCAGCAGCCGCACGCCGCCGATTCGCGCACGCGCTTCTTGCGCTTCGACTCGCGCTACGTCTGGTGGCCCTACGTCTGGTGATAGGCAAGCCACGTGAATCCCATCCAGGCGAAGACCAGCACCACGCCCTCGAAGCGCGTGATGACCTTGCGCGAGCCGATGCCGTAAGCGAAGAAGACCAAGAGCGCCGTCAGCGCCAGCATGACGCCGTAGTCGCGCCACAGCAGCAGCGGCGTCACGTCCTGGGGCGCGAGAAGCGCCGGAATCGCCAGCACCGCGAGAATGTTGAGGATGTTGGAGCCGACGACGTTGCCGATGGCCATGCCGGCATGGCCGCGCAACGCCGCCGTCACCGTCACCGACAACTCCGGCAGACTCGTGCCGACGGCGACGATGGTCAGCCCGATCACCACTTCGTCGACGTGAAAGCGCTGCGCCACTTCGCCAGCCGCCACCACGAGCAGGTCCGAAGACGCCAGCAGCACCACGAGCGCGGCCAGAAACCACCCCGCAGCGCGGCGCATGGACATGTCCGGCAGTTCGTCGAGTTCGCTCTCCAAGGAGTCCGAGAGGTGCCCGTCGGTGGCCGACTTCAGGCGATAGAGCAGAAAGGCAAGGCCAAGCAGCAGCGCAACGCCGTCCAGGACGCCCAGGCGGTAGTTGAAGAGGCAGACCAGCGCCAGCAGGGTGGCGCCGATCAACCAAGGCATCTCGTTCTTCAACGTGGTGGGAGAGAAGGGCAGCTCGCGCACCAGCGCGGTGACGCCGAGCACCAGGCCGATGTTGGCGATGTTCGAGCCGATGGCGTTGCCGATGGCCAACTCGCCGGTGCTCACCATGCAGGACTGGATGGCCACCATGATCTCCGGCGCGGACGTGCCGACGGCGATGAACGTGAGGCCGATGATGATTTTCGAGACGCCGAGATTCTTGGCCGCCGCGGCGGCGGCATTGACGAATCGGTCGGCGCTCCAGATGAGGGCGCAGAAGCCGCCGATGAGGGTAAGGAAGGGATACGCCCGCGCGAGGTCGAAAACCGCATCGACGGGAGACACGGCGCAACGCTCGGATGCTAGGGGTTCGGCCCCGAATCGCCGCTGCGCGACGACTGCCGAGCGGCCGCTGCCGTGCAGCGACGTGGCGTATACCGTTGCCCAACTGTCATGTTACGCAAGGTAACACAGGCAAATGGTGGGCAGGATGGGGCAGAACGGGCGGAGACACCCGCCGCGAGGCAGCAACCTGCTAAGCTCGCGCATTCAGGGCTTGGGGAGAGTGGCAGTGAAGATCGGCATCTACGGCGGCAACGTGCGGCGCGGGCAGCCATTGGCGAGCCTGGTGGACGAAATCGTCCAGCGCGAGGAACAGGGCTTCGCCAGCTATTGGACGCCGCAAGTCGGCACCTTCGACGCGCTCACCATGCTGGCGCTGGCCGGGCGCGAGACCAGCCGCATCGAACTCGGCACCGCGGTCGTGCCGAGCTATCCGCGCCATCCGAGCGCCCTGGCGCAGCAGGCCGCCACGGTGAATGCGCTCTGCGGCGGGCGTCTGGTGCTCGGCGTCGGCCCGTCCCATGCGCCGGGCATCGAGGCGCTGGGCCTCGCCTACGACCGTCCCGCGCTGCACATGCGCGAGTACGTGTCCATCCTCAAGGCGCTCGGCAGCGAAGGCCGCGTGGACTTCCAAGGCCAGATGTTCAACGTGCGCACCGGCTTCGCCTGCCCCGAGGCGTCGCCCTTCGCGGTGGTGGTCTCGGCGCTGGCGCCGCTCATGCTGAAGGCCGCCGGCGAGGTCGCCGACGGCACGGTGACGTGGATGGTGGGCAGAAACACCATCGCCGCCAACACCGCGCCGCGCATCGCCAAGGCCGCCGCCGACGCCGGGCGGCCGGCGCCGCGGGTGGTGGTCGGCCTGCCGGTGTGCGTCCACGACGACAAGGCCCAGGCCACCGCTCGCGCCGTGCAGATCTTCCAAGGCTACGGACAGCTGCCCAACTACCGTCGCCAGCTGGACGCCGAAGGCATCGAGCAGGCGGGCGAAATCGCCGTGGTGGGCAACGAGGACGACGTGCGCGCGCAGCTGCAAGGCTACTTCGACGCCGGCGCCACGGAAGTGATCGCCAGCATCTATCCCGCCGGCGACGACAGCCGCGGTTCCTTCGCCCGCAGCACGGCTTTGCTCGAAGCGCTCGCCAACGAAAACTGAACAGGAGACGCCAAACATGATCGGCTACACGACTCTCGGCACCAACGACATCGCCAAGGCCGCCGCCTTCTACGACGCCTTGTTCGCCGAACTCGGTGCCAAGCGGCTGATGGACATGGACAGGGTGGTCGGCTGGGGGACGAGCATGGACAAGCCCATGGTCGCCGCCATCAAGCCCTACGACGGCAATCCGGCCACGGTGGGCAACGGCGTGATGGTCGCCTTGGTGGTGGAGAGCCCCGAGCAGGTCGATCGGCTGCACGCCAAGGCGCTGGAACTCGGCGCCGCCGACGAAGGTGCGGCTGGCCCGCGCGGCGCTGGCTTCTACGGCGGCTACTTCCGCGACATGGACGGCAACAAGCTCTGTTTCTTCTGCATATCGGCGTGATCGCCTAGGCGGTCTTGCCGTCCTTCGCTTCGAGCGCCCGCTTGCCCCAGTAGAACAACGCCGCGGCGCGACGGAGCGCGTTGGTCTTGTTGCGCTCGCTCCAGTGGACGGTGGCGGCGCTGTGGATGAAGGCGTCGCCGGGCGCCGCCGTCATCGGCCGGTCGTCAGCGGCAAAGGGGCGCACGTCAATGCCGATCTTGGGCGGAAAGCTGCGCTTGTGGGAGCCGCGCAGATAGTGGAGGCAGCCGTTCTCCGGGAAGGCCGCATCGAGCGCGATCCACATGGTCGCCCCCAGCTTCGGAAACCTGCCCACGGCGTCGAAGTGCGGCTTCACCACATCCCGTTCGCCGGGGCGCTTCTCGAACCAGCCGAAGGTGGCCGGCACCGGCTCGTCGCCGAGCAGCGCTTCGATGATCGGCACTTGCGGGCCGCGCCGCAGGAAGTCCAACGCCCACGGATCGTGTTCCTGCAGGTTCTTCCTGACCGCCGCGTATTCGCCCTTCGGTTCTTCCGGCTCCTGTTCGCGCAAGCGGGCGACAAGCGCCAAGGTGCGGCTGCGGAAGTCCTCGAACTCGCCCCCGGAGAGGAAGCCCGGCAAGGCGACGAAGCCGTCCTCCGCGTAGCGTCGCGTTAGCGCCTCCATGTCGAGGCCCGGTGTCCGCATTGCCCGTCGCTGCCGCAGGCTGCGGCTGCCATACGCTCGCTCAATGCATCGATGCGTCCGCCAAGATCGCAACGCAGTTCGGCGGTGCATTCGACTATTTCCCGGCGCAACGATCGATGCGATGAGGCAATTGCGATCAGAATCACAATCCCATTGGCAACGACCGGCCAGTATTCGGGAAGCACGGCCTCCTCCTTTCCCTTCAGCGCGTCCGCTGTCGGCAGGTCGCGCGCTACGCGGGAGGTCAGCGTCGGCTGCCGATTTTCCGCAGCAGTTCGCCGCCCGTCGCGCAACGCACAATCGCCTCGCCCACCTCTTCCAAGCGTTGCGGATCCGCCTCCGCCCCGATGGCGACGGCCAGACGGTCCGCCGTGGCCGAGTCGAACCGCGTCGCCGCCAAGCGGCGCAGCAATTGCCGCTCGTGTTCGATGCCCTCTTCACGGCCCAGGCTGATGCCCCGCTCGATGCCCTGCTCGATGCCCTGCTCGATGTACGGCTTCCGCCACTCCGCCACGCGCTCCACCAAACTCATCGCCATGTCCTCCAAGTTCACGTCTTCGGGCGGCATCGGCACCGGACCAGTCCCGACCAGCGACCGCCCCAGCGCCCACAGCCAGTGCGCGAACGTCCGCCTCAGCTCGACCTGGCCGGCGCCGGCCAGGAGCGCCGTCAGCCGCTGCCCCATCCGCGCCAAGTCCGCAGCGGAACTGCTCTGCTCCAGCTGCGCGACCGTCCACGTCAGCTCGTGCAGCTTGAAATCTTCCGCCTGCGCGCGGCGCTGGTCAAGCACGAAGTGGCGCTGCGACGGCTGGTACGGCGCCAGCAGCGGCGACGGCCTGGCGATCAGGTCGCGCATCTCGGTCGTCGGGCGCCACGGCGCGTCGCCGTTGTAGAGCACGACCGGCAGCACCGGCGGCAGCGCGCCGGGCCTGGCCACGCCGTGGCGCAGCAGTTCGCCGTAGAGCAGCGCCGTGTACTCCATCACACGCAGCGCCATGGCCGCGTCGGTGGTGCTCTGGAATTCGAGCATCACCAGCACGTGCAGCCAGCCGTCGCCGGCGCCGCGTGCGCGCAGCCGCCACGCGGTGTCGCCGCGCCTCTGCTGGAGGGCTTCGCCGACGTACTCGGCGGGGAGCTTCTCGAGCGTGCGGTAGTCCGCGTCGAGATCGGCGCCGAAGAGGCTGCGCAGCAGGTCCTCGACCATGCGGGCGAAGGCGTAGAGGCGCTTGTAGATGGGGTCGCTGGGCGGAGGCGGGGGTGCGTTGTTCATATGCACACGCTACCGCGCCGCCAAGGGCAATGTTGTGCGCCATCGCCCCGGCGGGATGTAGGAAATCGCCGCTTTGTGGCCGCAGACATCGCCCCGGCCGGACGTGGGAAATCGCCCCGGCGGGCGATGCCGGCACATCTCGCGCACCCGTCGCCCGCACGGCGCTTTGACACGCGCAGCAGGACTCGGCAAGCTGACAGCATGGAACGTCGTCTCGGACGCTCGCCGCTCCGCCTGCCGATCGTGCGCGTCTTGTTTGCTTCGACGCTGGCGCTGGCGGCGGTTGCCTGCCGTGGCCCGGCCCCGACGGACATCGTCGGCAGCCAGGCGGGCGGTGGGCAGGACTGGTATTGCGAGCCCGCCGGAGAGGGGGGCTGGCAGTGCATCCCGAACGTCGCTCAAACCACGCCGCCGGCAGCGCCCGCGCTGGCTGAAGCGCCTGCGCCGGCCGAACCGACGCCGCCGGTCCCCGTGCAGGAGCCAGCGCCGCCGGTCCCCGCGGAGCCGGCGCCGCCAGTCGCAACGCAGCCGGTGGCGCCGCCGCCCGCCGCGCCACCGGCAGTTGCTGGGGATCTCCCGCTGTACGTGCGACTGGCGCACCGGCTGGACGGCACGCCACTGCTGGAACTGCCTTCGGATTTCTTTGCCGTGCAGCTGTTCGCCGCGCTGTCGCAGGCGAAGGTGGAGGAGGTGGCCGTGGGCAGCGGGCTCGAGAGCATGGCCGGCGCTCGCGTGGAGCGCGACGGCAAGATCTTCTTCGTCCTGCTCGCCGGCGTCTACGCCGACCGGGAACGCGCCGAACGCGCCGCGAACAGCTTGCCGCCGAACATTCGCGCCTTGCGGCCCTGGGTACGCTCCCTGGGCGGCCTGCAGGCGAGCATGCGCCGCGCCGACGCCCTCGCCGCGGAACAGCGCTAGGACACATTGGCGAACGGCTGACCACCGCTTAAGGGCGTTCCGCTCACCGAGAAAACGCGAGCACCTCTGCTTGGGCTTTGCGCGTGTCTTCCGGCCACGCAAGAGCGCAATCGTGGTTTCCGCAGTTCGACGATGGATTCGTAGAGGCGCTTGCCGCCGCTGGTGCCGGCGCGCACGCTCGAGTTCACGATGCTGCTTCCCACGCGGGTGTCGCGGGGCGTGTGGATGTCCGCGGCCTGCAAGCCGCAGCGCTCGGCGATGGCGGCCAGGAAGCGGTCGGTGGCGACGTGCACGCCTTGGAGGATGCTGTTGCCGACGACCACCAGCGCCGTCGCGCCGGGGCGCAGGCACCACGCGGCGGCGCGGGAGAATCTCGCGCAGTCGTTGAAGTAGAGGGCGGCGTAGTTGGCCCAGCCCTGTCCGCCGTAGATGCCCTTGTGCGCGTTGCGTTGGCGCACGTCCTCGAGAACGTCTTCGAGCTCCCGAACCGCTGCCACGGGATCCAAGTCCACGCGCTCGCGCTCGCGGGCGTTCTGCCAATAGGTGCCGAAGTTCATCGCCTCGAGGCGCTTGAGGTCTGCCGGCGCCTTGCAGAAGCCGAGCCAATACAGGTGCGGGCGCGTGTTGCGGTTGTAGTGGTAGTTGTTCAGATACGGCGGCGAGGTGACGAGCAGATCGACGCTGCCGGCCGGCAGCTCGCGGTAGCCGTCGAGGAAGGACGCCTCGACCACGCGCGCATCCTTGCGCCGGCGCTTCGCCCGTGCGCGTCGATACCAGGCCGCGTCGTCGGCCATGTCCATCGCCTTGGCAGCCAAGGCAGCGGCGACGGGGAAGTCGTCGACGTCGGGCCGCCCCACCGCGGCCTTGCGCCCCAGGCTCGGCTCGTAGGAGTAGTTCGAGTAGTCGACCATCGTCGCCGCGAAGGCCAAGCGCAGCATGTCCGCCTCCCGCCCCGTCAAGGCGTCGACGAAGTCCAACGCCAAGAGCACCTTGCGCAGCACCTTCGGGCTGTAGAACGGGGCGCGGGTGCGGAAGCCCGGCGGCACCTCTCTGCTGGACTCGACGCCCTCGGCCAACGCCCGCTCCATGAAGGCGGCGAGCGCACCGGCGGCGTCGCGCAGACGTTCCGGCGCCACGCGGTGCGCCTTGAGCTTGGTTCTGGAAGCGAAGACGGCGTAGGGGTTGATCTCGAACCCCACCGCCTCGTGGCCGGCCAGATCGGCTTCCACAAGCGTCGTGCCGACGCCCGAGAACGGGTCCAGCACCACGCCGGGCGCGGCGGCGAACCGCGCCAAGGCATCCGCCACGAAGTGCTTGGAATAGCCGGCGATCCACGGCACCCAGCGATGCACCGACGCGTTCCGGTTGGCCATGAACGCCGGATCGCGGAAGTCGGACGCGGCGTCTTGGGCCGTGTCGCCGTTGTCTGCGGCGTTGCCGAAGAGGTCCGGCTGCGGAGCCGCTGCAATCATCGTTGTCGAAAGTCGCCGTCAGCCGTTCCCGTCGTCAACCGAGGGTCGACGACGATGCGCTTCCGGCGCGGCGCAATTGGCGCCGAGGAAGGCGGTGGGCGCGAGCCATTGCGTGTCCTCGACGCCGACATGGCGGTAGCGGTCGAGCAGCGCGGCGGCATCGGGAACGCGGTAGCGTTCGGGACGCGCCAGGAAGTCGTCGCACAACGTCAACAGGCGCTGCTGGGCCAAGCGCAGCAGCGTGGCGTTGTAGACGTTCGGGTTCAAGGCTTCGTCCCAGAAAGCGTTGACGTGATCGGCCCAGGTGAAGCGCCGCTGCCGCTGCGGACGCCCGTCGCGCCAGCGAAAGAGCGCCGGCTTGTCCTGCACCACCCCGTCGTGCAGCAGGCCGCGGTAGAACAGGTAGCCCTCGTAGTTGGCCACGAGATCGGCGTTGGAGCGCACGCCGGTGGTCAGCCGCCCGAACAGCCCCGTCTCCGTCACCGCCGACCAGCGCGCCGCCGCCGCTTCGTCGCCGTAGCGCCGGAAGCGCTTGTAGAACTTGCGCCCTTGGGAGAAGAAGTGGCCGATCTTGTCGGTGCCGACGTAGACGCCGCCGAGCCTGATGGTCGGGCCGAAGCCGAACACCGCCGCCACGCGGCCGGCGTGCAGCGGGAAGTCCCCCACGAAGGATTCGTCCCGGGAAACCGGGATCTTCGCCACGTCCGGCACCTCCCGGGCCCAGCGCTCCAGCTTGTCCACCCAGTGGATGCCGCCGAGCTTGCGGTACACGGCGAGAATCAAGTCCGTCTCGCGCTGCGTATCGGCGCGACGCGCCCAGGACGCCGCGATCTCGTCCAGCGCATCGTTCACCTTGGCATCGAGAACGCCCAGGCTGTCGGCGATGTCGATGTCGCGCTTGGTGTAGGGGTCGGTTTCGTAGGCCGATGCCGCAATCGCCAGAACACCCGCCAACGTCGCGCTGGCGAGACGGCGCAGGCGACGATGCGCACGACACCCGCGCCACGAGCGGCTTCGCGCATTCGCTCTGTCGGCGCCCGGATGCATCGCTCGCCTTCCACAACGCTTACGTTCCAAGTTTGGGTGCGCGTGTCCGTCCAATCAAGGCAGGGGTATAGTCGCGGGCCTAATGGACAAGCCCTCGCAAGCGCTGTTCGTCGGCCTGCTGCTCCACGCTGGCGCCGCGGCGGCAGATGGGCTTGGCGGCGAGTGGGTCGATCTGTCCTACGACTACTCCCAAGACACCATCTACTGGCCCACCGCCCCCGGATTCGAGCTGCGCGCGGCGAGCGCCGGGCCCGCCGCCGGCGGCTTTTGGTACGAAGCCAACACCTTTTGCAGCGCGGAACACGGCGGCACGCACATCGACGCGCCGCGCCACTTCGCCGAAGGCCGCCACGGGGTGGCGCAAATCCCCCTCGAGCGCCTGATCGGCCCCACCGCCGTGGTCGATGCGACGGCCGGCGCGTTGGCTGATCCAGACCATCAGGTCCCCGTCGCCGCCTTCGAGCGTTGGGAAGCGCGCCACGGGCGGCTGCCGGCCGGCGCGATCGTGTTGATCCGCACCGGCTACGGCCGCTACTGGCCGGATGCCGAGCGCTACCTGGGCACCGCCGAGCGCGGCCCGGCCACGGTGGCTAAGCTGCGCTTTCCCGGCCTGCATCGCGCCGCGGCCGAGTGGCTGGTCGAGCGCACGGTGGGCGCCGTCGGCATCGACACCGCCAGCATCGACTTCGGCCAATCGCGGCTGTTCGAGACGCACCGCGTCTTGGCGGCGCACGACGTGCCGGTGTTCGAGAACGTGGCCAATCTGTCCCGCCTGCCCGAGTGGGGCGCGCACGTCGTCGCCCTGCCCATGAAGATCAAGGGCGGCAGCGGCGGCCCGCTGCGGATCGTCGCCCTGCTGCCCAGCCCTTGAGCACGGTTGCGGGCGCGCGCATCCAACGAAACAGTTCGAGCCTTCAAGGAGTTTCACACATGCTGTCTGGAAGCTGCCTCTGCGGCGATGTCGCATTCGAGATCGCCGGGCCGGTGACGGAGATGGGCAATTGCCACTGTTCCATGTGCCGCAAGTTCCACGGCGCCGCATTCGCCACGTTCGGCATTGCCGCGCCAAGCGACTTCCGCTGGCTGCGGGGCGACGGCGATGTCGTTCGCTTCAAGTCCTCGGCGCGCGGCTGGCGGAACTTCTGCCCGCGCTGCGGCTCCGGCGTGCCGGCCTGCCCGCCCGGCGGCCCCTTCGCGCTGGTGCCGATGGGCAACGTCGCCGATGATCCGAACGCCGCGCCCGAACTACATTTCTTCGTCGGCTCGAAGGCGCCCTGGCACCGCATCGCCGACGACCTGCCGCGCCACGAAGAGTATCCCCCGGCCTTCGGCCCGGACGCCGCGGCGGTCGACTTCCCGAAGCGCACCGCCGCCACGCCCGGCGCGACCGGCGGCAGCTGCCTGTGCGGCGACGTCGCCTTCGAGTTCGACGGCGCGCCGCAGCGGATGCTCAACTGCCACTGCTCGCGCTGCCGGCGGGCGATGAGCGCCGCCTACGCCACCATGGTGATGGTGCCGAAGAACGCCTTCCGCTGGACTTCCGGCGAAGCGCAGGTGGTGAACTACAAGATGCCGGAAGCGCGCGTGAAGGGCACGGCCTTCTGCGCCAAGTGCGGTTCGCAGGTGGCGCGGCAACGCCACAAGGACGAAGACTTGATGCAGATTCCCGCCGGCGCGCTGGACGACGACCCCGGCGCCCGCCCGGCCTTGAACATCTTCACCGAGTCGAAAGCCGCGTGGGCGACGCTGGACGAGACGTTGCCGGGATTCGCCGAGGCGCCCGGCTGAGGCCCTTCTTCCGAGGAGCGGCCCAGCTAAAGGCTCACCGCGCCGGCCAGCGCCAAGGCGGCGCGTCAACCGAGTCCAGCCCGCACACTTGGGTCTCGCCGAACGTCTTGTGCAGTTGCAGGTGGTTGGCGTCTTCGGCGGCGACGAGCGCCTGCACCAGGCTCTCCGCGTGGGACGTCACCCACAGCTGGGTGTCTTCCGCGCAGCGGCGCATCAGGCGTCCGAGCGCCGGCAGCAGTTGCGGATGCAGGCTGGTCTCCGGTTCGTTCAGCACCATCAGCGGCGGCGGACGCGGCGTGAGCAGGGCGGCGATCCACAGCAGATAGCGCAGCGTGCCGTCCGAGAGCTCGGCCTGGGAGAGCGGCCGCAGCAGCCCATGCTGGCGAAACTCCAGGGCGAAGCGGCCGCCTTCCTCGAGCACCTCCACCGTCGCGCCCGGAAACGCATCGGCAATCGCTTCGTCCAGAAGATCGCTGTTGCCGATTTCCATGATCGTGCGCCATGCCGCCGCCAAATCGCGTCCGTCGTGCGCCAGCACCGGCGTGCGCGTGCCGATCTGCGGCACCCGCGCCGGCGACGCCGAGTCGCTGCGCATGGAATCGTAGAAGCGCCAGGAGCGCACCTCCTCGCGCAGCGCCAGCGCTTCCGGCGCGGCACGCGGGCCGGCGCGCGAGAAAGCCCGGGAGAACATGCTGTCGAAGCTCGGCAGATGGCTCTCGGCGACTTGCCAGGCGCCGCTCTCGTCCCGGGCCCGCACCACGCCGCCGCGCCGATCCACCACGGCGCGGCGCTCGTGCCAGACCGGCCCGTGCCAGATCGCTTCGCGCTTGATCTCCGGATCCTTGCCGAACATCGTGCGCGGCACCGGTGTCGGCAGCCCGTAGTCGATGGCGTAGCTGAAGTCGTCGCCGGCGAAGCCGAGCCGCAAGCTCACCGGCTTGCGCCGCGGGCCGCCCTGCACCGCATAGTCGCCGCGCTTCACGGCCCGCGACAGCTGCTCCGGCCCCGCCCACAGCGCCGACTGGATGCCGCCTTCGGCCGCCAGCGACTCGATGGCGCTGCCGAAGGCCGTCTGCGACAGCAGCCGCAGGGCGCGGTACAGGTTCGACTTGCCGCTGCCGTTGGCGCCGGTGACGACGTTCAGCCGCCCCAGCGGCACCACCAGGTCGCGCAGCGAGCGGTAGCCGGCGACGGCCAGCGCGCGCAGCACAAGCCGTCGCCCCTGCGCGCGCCCCTCTCGAAGAGCCCCCTAGAAGCTGCCGACCTTGTCGTGCAGGTCGAGTTTCGCCTTGCGGAAGTTGGGTCTTTGGGCCGGCTCGGCGGAGATCTCCATGGCGATGTCCTGCTCGTCGTAGCGCGGCCACGTCGGAAGCCCGGGGCCGTTCGGATCGCCGCTCCTGGCGAAGTTGACCCAATACCCCTGCGTCGTCTCGACCACCCGGTCGTCCACCGCCTCCCACGGCGCTTCGGCCGGCGCATCGTCGCCCGCATCGCCCTGCGCTTGCCCTGCCTCTTCGCCAGCCCCTTCCCCAGCGCTGGCCGGCGCATCCTCCTCCGCCGCCCCAAAGGGCGACGCGTTGCCGAACACGTAGATGATCTCCCCCGCATGGAAAGCGCCGAGGCTGCGTCCGTACTCGGGCACGAACGGCGCATGGTCGAAGACGTAGAGCCAGGCGCCGCGCCCAGCTGCGGTGGCGAGCTGCGCCCAAGTGCGCATCTCCCAGGCGAACAGCCCGTCGGAGATCATCTGCTGCTGCGCCGTCGCGGTGGACTGCATGGCGTCTTCGCTGTACGCCTCCACGAACGCGTCGCCGTGTTCGCCCATGCTCTGGCGCACCTGTTCCGCCCACTCGTCGTAGCTCGGCGTCGGCATCCCCATGAACAGCGTCGTGCCTTCGTCCGCGGTGGAACCGACCAGCACGTCCACCTCGCCGGCCAGGCCGCCTTCGGCCAAGCGGCGCATCTGGTCTGGGAACAAATCGCCGTCGACGAAGATGGAGCGCCAAGGCGCGCCCACCTCCGCCTCGGTCAACGTCGCCAGCATCCCTGCCCCGTCGAGTTGCCGCAGCGCGGCGATTGCCTCCAGCCCTTCGCCGTCGACGCCGAGCGCCGTGGCGAGCGCCAAGCCGATGGCGTGCCCGGAGCCGGAGAGCTGATTGGGCAGCGCCGCGTCCGGCGCCACGCCTTCGTCGCTGGTGAGCGACACGTGCTTGGCGAAGCAGCCGCCGGATTGCCCGATGGCCTTCTGGAACAGCCCCTTCGCCACCGGGCTCGAGGCCAGATAGCAGACGCTCATGCTGCCGGCCGATTCGCCGAAGATGGTGACGTTGCCGGGGTCGCCGCCGAACGCCGCGATGTTGTCGCGCACCCACTCCAAGGCCATGATCTGATCCCTCAAGCCCTGGTTGCCGGAAGCGCCCTTGGGCGACTCGGCGGAAAGCGCCGGATGGGCGAAGAAGCCGAACAGGCCCAGCCGGTAGTTGATGGAAACCAGCACGACGCCCTTGCGCGCCAGCGCCGTGCCGTCGTAGAGCGGCGAATTGCCGGTGCCGGCGACGAACGCGCCGCCGTGAATCCACACCATCACCGGCGCCTTCGCGTCCACCGCGCCGCTCGGCGCCCAGACGTTCAAGTACAGGCAGTCCTCGCTGAGCGGCATCGGCCCTTGCGCGTAGAAGCCTTCCTCGGACTGCACCTGCAGGCAGGCATCCGAATAGGCCGTGGCATCGCGCTCCCCCTCCCACGCCGCCGGCGCCGTCGGCGGCGCCCAGCGCAGATCGCCCACCGGCGGCGCGGCAAAGGGAATGCCCTTGAACGCGACCACCGCGTTGTCGTCCGTGTACGCGCCCCGCACGTCGCCCGAGCCCGTGGCCACCACTTCGCCGACGTGTACCTCGGCCGCCGGTGCCGGCGCGTCGTCGGCGCTCGGCGCGCTCGCGTCCTCTTGCGGCGGCGCGCAGCCGCCGAGCAGCACGGCGACGAAGCCGCCCGCCAGCATGGCCGCCCGCCATGCCGCGGCTGGCAGCCACCGCGCCGAATGTCCAATCCTCTCGCTCTTCACGTCTCGCCCTCCCGTTCTTCCGTCAGCGTCGCAACGGCGCCATTGTGAACGCATGGAATGTGGTTTGCACGGCGCTGTGCGGGCTCAGCACCTTCTGGACAGTCGCCGCCCCCAAGGGAGGTTCCCCGGGGGCGGCGGTTCGGTAGCCTATGGTTTGACTGACATGGGAGACCGAACATGCGGATGTTCGCACAGGACAGGGCGTTCTACCGGCGGGTCCGGGTGGACGGGACGGACAACGAGGAAGCGCGGCGCCGGCTGTGGATCGTGGAAGGGATCGAGGAGATGCGGGAGCGCTTCCCGGCGGAGGCGGCGTGCCGGACGTTCGGAGTGTCGCGGGCGACGTACTACGAGTGGCGCCGGCGCTTGAAGGAAGGCGGCGTGGCCGGCCTCGTTCCGCGCAGCAGCCGCCCGCTGCGCCACGCCGGCCGGCAGTGGACGATGGCCGACGCGGAGCGGGTGCTGGACGTTCGCCGCGCGATGCCGTGGGCGGGCAAGGCGCGGGTGGCCGTCGAGCTGGCCAGGCGGCACCCGCGGCGGGCGCTGTCGACGGCCACGGTGGGGCGCATCCTGGCCTGGGGCGTGGCGTCCCGGCGGGTGCGGCCCTGCTCGTTCTGCGAAGGGCGCGCCCGGGCGGCGCGGCGGCGGGACTTCAAGGACTCGCACGCCAAGCGGTGGACGCGGGACGACTGGCACCGCGGCGTGCAGGCGGACCACATGACGCTGAGGATGGACGGCAAGGAGTTCAAGTCGTTCCGCGCGGTGTGCCCGCGGACGCGCCGCCAGCACGCCAGGGTGTACTCGCGGGCGACCTCCGGGGTGGCGCGGTCGTTCCTGCGCGAGGTCGTCGGGAAGCTGTCGCCGGAGCGCTTGCAGGTGGACGGCGGCTCGGAGTTCATGGGCGCCTTCGAGGAGGAGTGCGCGGCGCTGGAGCTGCCCTTGAAGGTGCTGCCGCCGCGCTCCCCGGAACTGAACGGCATGGTCGAGCGGGCCAACCGTTCCGAGCGGATCGAGTGCTGGAGCCAGCACCGCGGGGAGGTGACCTGCGCGGCGCTGAACGAGAGCCAGTCCGCCTGGCTCGACTACTACAACAACTGGCGTCCGCACCGCGCGCTGGGGATGAAGACGCCCGCCGAGGCCGCCTGAGCGGGAAGACCCGCTCCGCCCCCGCGCCGCGCCGGGAGCGGTTCGAACGGCTGCGGCGCAAGGCGGCAGCCTGCCTTCGAGACACGCTCCCTGCGCGGCGCGGGAACTCCGCTGCGCCTCGACTCGCACGACCGCCCCCCGCAGCGCCAAGGAAGCGCCCGACTGCTGCGAACAACCCCGTCCGGGTCGGTCTTCCTAGGATGAAAACTCCGCCCAGGGCTGCTATGGTCCCCCGACATGGCTGCCTGACCAGTAGTTGTCTAGAAGGTCGGTGAGCCCCGACAGGCGCCGCATGGCTTAGGTGTTGCGGCATTGGCGGGCGAAGGTGTTAGACCCGCCGAGCCTGCTACGAAGACGCCTCGCGTGCTAATCTTCCGCGGTACTTGAGGTGGCGGAACACGCGGGTCGAATGCGCCAAATGCCGAGGCTGGCGGCACTGCGGAACGCCGCCAACGCCGGTGTGTTTGTGAGCGGCCGCGCCAACGTTGAGCGGTTCACCCGCGTGCGATTAGCACCGAGCCGACGAGGGCGGCCAAGGCGCCGGCGGTGATCGACGCCGAGTCGCCGCCGTCGCCCAATGCGCCCATCAGCGGTCGCCAGAGCAGGCCCAGGGCGGCGAGCAGCAGGCCTACGCCGGCGGCGCGGCGCCATTTGGCGTGCTTGTTCTGTTCTTCGACGGCGCGGGCGAGGCGCGTCAGCGCCTGGCGCTGGGTGGTCGCGAGGCGGTCGAGGTCGCCGATGCGGTAGATGGCGGCGACGGCGATCTCCGGCAGGCGGGGCAGTTCGGCAAGCAGCGCCGGCGCGTTGTCCGCGAGGGACTTGAAGAACGCCTTGGCGCCGTAGCGTTCGCGCATCCACGTCTCCATGAACGGCTTGGCGGTGCTCCACAGGTCCAAGTCCGGATAGAGCTGCCGGCCGAGGCCCTCGATGTTGAGCAGGGTCTTCTGCAGCAGCACCAGCTGCGGCTGCACCGCCATGTCGAAGCGGCGCGCGGTCTGGAACAGCGCGATCAGGAAGTGGCCGAACGAGATCTCCTTCAGCGGGCGCTGGAACAGCGGCTCGCAGAGCGCCCGGATCACGCCTTGGAACTCGCCGATGTCGGTCTCCGGCGGCACCCAGCCGGACTCCACGTGCAGCCGCGCGATGCGCTCGTAGTCGCGGTTGAAGAACGCCACGACGTTGCGCGCCAGATAGGTCTGGTCCGCTTCCGTGAGCGTGCCGATGATGGCGCAGTCGATGGCGATGTAGCTAGGATTCTGCGGATCCCGCGCGTCCACGAAGATGTTGCCCGGGTGCATGTCCGCATGGAAGAAGTTGTGCTTGAAGACTTGCGTGAAGAACGTCTCCACGCCGCGTTCGGCGAGCGTCTTCATGTTCGTGCCGGCGTCTTCGAGGGCGGCGATGTTCGAGATGGGGATGCCATGCACCCGTTCCAGCACCAGCACGGATTCCGCGCACAGCCGCCAATGCACCTTCGGCGCGTAGAGCAGCTCGGAACCCGCGAAATTGCCGCGCAGGCGCGCCGTGTTGGCCGCTTCCTTGAGCAGATTCAGCTCGTCGAAGATGGTGGTTTCGTAGTCCGCGACGACCGCTTGGAGGCGCAGCCGGCGGGCTTCCCGGGACACCCGTTCGAGCATCGCGGCGATGGTGTGGATGAGCGCGAGGTCCTTGCGGACGACGCTGTGGACGTCCGGGCGGATCACCTTCACCACCACCTCTTCGCCGCCCTTGGTGCGCGCGCCATGGACTTGCGCGAGGGAAGCCGACGCCAGCGGCTCGCGCTCGAAACTGGCGAACAGGCTCTCCACGCCGTCGCCGAGGCTGCGCTCGACGATGGCGATGGCGTCGTCGCTTGGGAACGGCGGCACGCGATCCTGCAGCTTGGCCAGCTCGTCGGCGTAGTCGGTGGGCAGCAGGTCGCGCCGGGTGGAGAGAATCTGGCCGAACTTGACGAATATCGGGCCAAGATCCTCCAGCGCCTCGCGCAAGCGCGCGGCATCCGGCTTCGCCGGCGCCGGCAGCAGACGCAGCGGCCAAAGCCGGTACCACCAGCGTCGCCCGGCCAGCCGGCCGACGTTCCTGTCCAGCCGATGGCGCAGCACCGTCAGCAGAATCTTGACGATGCGGCCAAGGCGACTCACGGCGCTTCGCCCTCCTCGGCCCCGCCAGCCTTCGCATCCTTCTCATCTTGCTCTTCTGGGCCCGCTTGCTCTTCTTGGCCCGCCCGCCCGGCTTCCAACACGCGCACGCGCCGTTCGAGTTCGTCGACGCGGCCCTTGAGCGCTTCGAGCTGGCCGGCAAGCGCCGCTTCGCGCTCGTGACGTTCATCTTCGTCCGGGAAGTAGTCCTTGGCCTTGGAGCGCACGGCGCCGGACATCCCCTGCCAGGCCGATTGCGCCGCTTGCGCCCCCACGCGCACGGCGTCCGAAGCGTCTTCGGCGAAGTGCGCGACGCTCGGCGGCAGATGCGGCCGGAAGGAGCGGCGGAAGTCCTCGAACAGTTCCTCGTCGCCGAGCACCGCGGCGGTGTCGCTGCCCTCCTTCGCCGGGGACTTCACCAAGGCGCCGAGCACGGCGGTGGGCGAGCCGCGCAAGGTGGCGTCGGCCTCGCCGTCGCCGGGCTCCACGCGGGCGGCGCCGGCCTCGAAATGGATGACGAACCGGCGTTCCATGGTCTCGATGGCGATGGCCTTGCCGGCGTGGCGTTCGGTCATGTCCCGGGCTTCCTTGCTGGCCGCAAGCGCCGCCGAGAGAGCGAGGCGCAGGGCGTCGGAAAGTGGCGTCATTTGGTTCCCCTGTGGATGGCGGCGGCGCCGCCGATAAGGTTGTCGTATTGCACGTCCTGGAAGCCGGCGTTCGTCATCGATTTCTTGAACGCGGCCTGCCGCGGATGCCGCTCGATGGATTCGACGAGGTAGCGATAGGGCGCCGATGCGCCGACCACCGCCTTGCCGATGGCCGGCCAAGTCGCCTTGAAGGCATCGTAGGCGCGCGCGAGCAGCGGATTGGCGACTTGCGAGAACTCCAGCACCACCGCCACGCCCCCGTGCCGAAGCACCCGCAGCATTTCCCGCAGCGCCGCGTCCTTGTGCGTGAAGTTGCGCATCCCGAACGCCACCAGCACGGCGTCGAAGGCAGCGTCGGCGAACGGCAGGGCCGCGGCGTCGGCCTGCGCGAAGGCGACATTGGCATGGCCATCGTCGAAGACCCGATTCCGCCCGGCGCGCAGCATGGCGCGATTGATGTCGGCAAGCACCACGCCGCCGCAACCCAGATGCCGCGCCGCAAGCGACGCGATGTCGCCGGTGCCTCCAGCCAGATCGAGCACCCGCTGACCGGGCCGCAACCGCGCCGCCTCGACCGCCGCCCGCTTGAGCAGCCGATGGGCGCCCAGCGACATGATGTCGTTCATCAAGTCGTAGCGGGAAGCCACGGCGTCGAAGACGTCGCCCACCCGCCGCGTCTTCTCGGCCGGCGAGACGTCCTCGGCCCCGAAATCGACCTGCTGCACAGCCATCAGAAGCTCGCTTTACCCTCGGAGGAGCCCAGCATTTGCATGGCGGGCGCAGCCAGCACGGCCAAGCCATGCACCGCGTTGCGGACTCGCTTCGGTGGTGCCATGCGGAGGCGAAAGTAGCAAATTGGCCCGTGGCCCGCCGGCCCGCCGGACTCCGCCAACCCAGCCCGCCGCACACGCGCCGAAGGCGAGTCGCGTTTTGCCTGCGCTTCGAGTGCCGTTGCCGTTCGGCGACGAAGAGCGAATTGCCGCCATCCGAGGTGCGTGAGCACCATGGGCGTGCGCGAAGCGCCGCATCCGCAGTCGGTGCCCTCTTCGGTTGTCGTCCGAAGCGCCTCCCAAGCGCGAAGACTGCCATTGATGTGCCGTCGCGCTACTGCAGGAGCACCTTGCGCCAACCGGAGAAAGAGCCCCTGCATAGCCAAGGCGGGCATTCGTCGGTCACTGCGATGACGAATGTTCGCTCCACGCTCTGCGGCCCGGAAGTAGCTCGCACCGTGATTTCAGTCTCTCCGGGCGAAATCGCCGCGACCACAAGCCTGCCTTCCGCCGTCACTGCCGCAGTGGCCACCTCCGCGTTTGCCGATTCCGCCGCGAAGGCGATGTCCTCTGGGCCCTCGAAGTATTGATTGAGGTCTACCACCGTCCGCCCTTCTTCCGTCGACAGCGGATCGCGGATGACGATTTCGTTCGCTTCCAAGCGTTCTACGACTATCACCATGAAGGGGAGCTCGGCGCTCTCGCCGTCGACGTTCGTGGCCCTTACCGTGAACTCCCAAGTGCCCGGGGTAGTAGCATGCAATAACAACAATTTCTTGACCACAGAGACGTACAGTGGCGTATTGCTCGGGTCGTCATCGGGCCACCAGCCAACACGCGATACGTCAAAGTCCAGCGCATTGATTGTCCTGAAGAAGTGGCCCAAATCAACAATCATCTGATCTCTCTTGATGATGATGATTCGCTCCGGCCTGTTTGCAACGGAAAGAGTCGCAAGGTCCTCGTGCCAAGCGTGCCAATCGTCGTTCAGACGAACCATCAGGTCATGTACTCGTGTACCGGTCTCAAGCCACAGATCGCGGGTGTGCTCACCCTCGAACATTTCCCTCAGATTCGATAGCACTGCGCTATGTCTCTCGTCGAGGAAGCGGATAACCCACGCTCCCCAGTTGTACTCTATTTCCCATTGAGCATATTCGTCTAGTAGGTCTTGCCACTGATCGCCATGCTCGTCCAAGAACGCGGTTAGTTGCGGCAGGCCGTGCCGCTGTGCACGAGGAACGACCATTTCCTCGACGGCCTCCCAACCCCCTATATCAAAAGCCCACGGTGGGCCGTACCAATCGTTCCTAAGTACAGCATGTATATACTCTAACTGTATGAACGTGGCGGCACCCTCGATCCAAATGGGAAGACGTGCTCCGAGCCAACCGCTGACGAAATCATACTGAAGGTTGTGAACATATTCGTGGACTTCAGTAGGAAGTATGGTAAGCCCATCTTCTCTCTCGGCTACGACAGCAATTCCTCCAAGGTATATTCCAGCGAAATCTATGTCCCCCAAATCCCAAAACTCCGTTAGATAGTTCCTATATTCTGGATCATCACGATCGAGCACAAACATCTCCATTACGGTCGTAAGGTGGCCATAAACATTGACCTCAGCTACCGCATCGCTGGGATTGGTTTGCATGAGCGCGTGAAAGCGGTCGGCAGCCCACTTTAGCGCGTTACAGCTCTCGATCATTCGTTCCTCTGTTCGGCGCTGGGCGTGAATGAGCACAAGCACTTCGGAACATCGGTGCTTTACGGGAAACACTTCGTTAATGCGGGAGTCATCCCGATCAAGGTGATCTAACGGACGGCCTCGGTTGTCTAGGAAATCGTCTGGCCAAACAACACCTCTTTGCAGCCGAACATCTCCCACGGCCGGCATCGCCATCAAGGTAAGGGCGAGCAAGGCGACGGCTCTGGCTTGCACTCGGGTCCACCGCCTCCGCCGCGGTTCGGTCCGCCCGCAAGCAGCAGATTGGTCTCCATCCTGTTGTAGGCCCACCGTGACGGCTGCGTCGTTGGCCGTGCCAGCCGAACAGCCGTTGCGCACACTGTCGCCGCAAACGGCGTCCACCGGGTCCTGCCCAATTGCCGGCTGGCCAACCCGCGGCGCCCAAGCCAACATCGCGCCCCCCGCAAAACCATGCGCCTTGACCGTCACCACGCCTCCCCGCGCCGTGTTCCGGCACTGTAGCCGAAGTTGGTTGGCTGTGCGAGCGCGAGAACTCTCCGCCATGCGGCGGACGCACGGCGTGTAACTGGTGCCCCGTGGCGGCGGCTCGTGTAGGGTGCGACCACTCTTGGCTAGATGCGCAGAGACCGCGAAATGCCCGTTGCCCATCCGCCGACATGCCCTTGCCGCCTGCCGCATGGCTGAGGCTCTTCCGCGTCTGCTGCCGGTGGAGTCGTCGAGCATCGACGCCGTGGGCTACGATCCCGCAAGCAAGCGGCTCTACGTGCGGTTCACGTCAGGCAACACCTACGTCTACTACGAGGTGGCCAAGCGCGTCTTCGACGATCTGCTGGCGGCGGATTCCAAGGGGCGGTTTCTGAACGCGGAGATCAAAGGCGCCTACGACTACCGGCGGCTGTAGAGCGAGCGGTCGTGGCGTTCGGCCCGGCCGCTTGCTGCCTACGATCTTCGGCGCGTTGCCAAGGCGACGGTGTTGCCGCTTGGATCCTTGAAGAACGCCATCCATTCGGTTTCGCCGGCGGGGCCGAAGGTGCCGGCGTCGTCCTTGTGGATGGCATGCGGCCCGGACTCGATGGCAACGCCCTTGGCTTGCAGGTCGGCCACGGCGGAGTCGATGTCCTCGCACCACAGGTAGAGCACGCCGCCGCTTGCTTCGCCTTTCTCGAACAGCACGCGAACGCCGTCGAAATCGAAGAACAGCAGGCCCGGCGGGTCGAAGCGGGCGACGAAGTGCGCGCCCAGCACGTCGCGGTAGAACGCCTCGGCGGCGTCCAGGTCGGCCACGCGCAGGCCGACCTGGTGCAGCCTCACGGCGCTGCCCCGCTCGCGGCTTCGAGCGGACTTAGGCCGCCAGCTCGCGGACGATCTTCTCGCGCTCGGCCTTGGGCAGCTGCGCGTAGGCCGAGGAGGTGCGGTCCACGACGTCGCCGAAGCGCGCCTTCATCTGCGCGGCGATGCGCTCCGGTTCGGCGACGATGGCGAATTGGCGCACCATCTCCTCGTCGATGAGGGTGCCCATCTCCGCCCAGCGCCCCTGCTTGGACATCGCGTTCAGCTTGGGCTGCAAGTCGCCGGCGCCGATGCTCTCCAGCACCGGCTTGTATGCCGGCGTGGAGCCGTAGAAGGCGATTTGGCGGCTGGTGGCGGTCTGCGCGGCGGCGAGTTCCTTCTCGTCGCGCCCGGTGACGACGAAGCAGGGATAGGAAATCTCGAAGTCGGCGCGGGACTTCTGCTCGCCTTTCGCCCGCGCCTTGGCGAAGCCGCGTTCCAAGGCCGGCAGGGTGGTTTCGCGCAGGTACTTCTCGGTGGTGAAGGCGTGGACGATGATGCCGTCCGCCACTTCCCCGGCGACTTCCGTCATCAGCGGCCCGACCGCGGCGAGGAACACACGCGGCGCGCCGTGCTCGGTGTTGTCCGGCGTGAAGAAGGGCGTCATCAGCGTGTGGCTGTAGAACTTGCCGGTGAACTGCAGCGGCTCGCCCTTGTGCCAAGTCGCCCAGATGGCGCGCATGGCCAGAATGAACTCGCGCATCCGCGCCGCCGGCGAAGACCACGGCATGGAGAAGCGCTTGGTGATGTGGGCGCGAATCTGCGACCCCAGACCGAGCACGAAGCGCCCGTTGGAGGCGGCGTTCAAGTCGTGGCCGACGTGCGCCAGCACCATCGGCGTGCGCGCGAACGCCACGGCGATGCCGGTGACGAGGTCCACCCGCTCGGTCTCCTGCGCGGCGAAGGCAAGCGGAATGAACGGATCGTGGGCGGTCTCGGCGGTCTGGATGCCGCTGTAGCCCATCTCCTCCAGCTCCCGCGCCTGCGCCCCCACCTTCGTCAAGTCCCAGCCGACTCCGCCATCTACTTTCATGTTCGTTCCCCCCAAGTGCCAAGGATTGCGCGGTTCCGCGTCCGTTGGGCGAACCTTAGCAGATGGACGCACGACGCAAGGCTCATCGGCGCTGGCACAAGTGTAGGATGCGCCCATGGCGGCAAGACGTTGGCCATTGGGCATCTACGTTGCGGTCGGGTTGGCGGCCTTGTTGCTTGTCGTGCTGCTGGCGCGAGGCCGGAATGGGGCGCAAGAGGATGTGGGCGCAGAGCCGGCGCTGAACCCGCAAGCGCAAGCGGCGCCTACGGTTGATGATGGGGCGGCATCTTCCGCGCTGTCTCCCAGGCGGCAGTCGCTGTGGCAGCCGGTCGAAGAAAGCGCCGTCGATCCTGCGGACATTCCGGCCTTCGCGTATGTGGCGGACGTGCCGGGAAAGGCGCTGGTCCGTGTCGCGTCGCTGGCAGCGCCGCGCGCCGTCGGCGGCCGTGTCGAGGTGGAGATTCCGCAGCTGGACACGGCCTTCCAATTGGTAGTGGAGCGCGTGGTCGAAGGGCCGGGCAGCACGCGCAGCGTCTCCGGCCAGGCGGAGGACGGCAGCGGCGGCCGGCACGGCTTCGTGCTGACCACGGGGCCACGCTCCATGTTCGCCCGCATCGGCACGCCCGAGGGCGCCTTCGAGCTGGCCGCGAACCGCGACCTGGGCTGGCTGATGCCCGCCGCCAACATGGACCGCCACGTCGACTACTCCAAGCCGGACACCTACATCGTCCGCCCGGGCGGGCCGGACCGCCCTGGGCGGGCCACTGCATTGCCGTTGGAACGCGCCGAGGTGCGCGATGCCTTCAAGGCGCGTTGATGTCTTCTAGGAGCAGGGCATCCATGCCGGCCCTGTGCGTCGGCCTGGCCATGTGGGCAGGGGCCGCTTACGGGCAGGAGAGCATCGACCTGGAGTGCCCCTGCCGCCTGCAGTCCTCGGAGTCCGGCGCGACCGTGACCTTGGCGGCGCGCAGCTTCCGCCCCGACCGCGACAGCGGCGACTTGCGCGTGGAAATCCGCGCCTACGGGGAACACGAGCCGCTGGCGTGGGATGACGCCGTTCCCATCGCGGTGGTGCCCTTGAACGTCGTCGCGCCAGCCGACGCGCCGCTGGAGCGGGCGAGCTACCACGGCGAGTTCGACGTGCCGAGCCATCTGGATGCTTCCGACAGGTACAAGCTCGTGTTGGGACTGCAGGAACGGCGCGGCGACGATTGGGGTCGATTGGACAGCGTTCGCCTGGCCGAACCGGTCCGCCTGCCGCCGGCGACGTTCGACGTCGGCGACCTCGACTACCTGGCCGATGCGGACGGCGACGGCGTGGGCGACATCAACGAGCGGCTGGCCGGCACCGATCCCGACGACGCCGACTCCACGCCCGGCCCGGTGGAGGTGGACGTACTGGCCATCCACAACCGCGGCTTCGCCGAGCTCTACGACGACGACCCCTACACGCGCATTCGCCACGTCATGACAGTGGCCGGCGAGGTTCACCGCAGCAGCAGAACTGGCGTTGTGCTGCGACTCGTCGGCGTCGAGGAAGCCGAAGTCGTTGATGACGGGGACGTCGACAGCCGCATCGATCCAGCGCACGCCGAGCAACTGCGCATGGAATACGGTGCCGATCTCGTCGTGATGTTCCGCTCCGGCCTGCCCGACCGCGGCGCTTGCGGCTGGGCGGGCATCGGCGGCTACCGCGCCCGCGGCTACGTCTCGCTGGACGAGAACGCCGCGACCTACGCGACCGTCTTCGATCCCTGCGGCGGCAGCGCCACAGCGCACGAGATCGGCCATCTCATGGGCCTGCACCATTCCGCCAGGCAGGGTTCGAGAGGTGCCTTCCGCTGGTCGCGAGGCCACCATGTCGGCGAGATCAGCGGCACGGTGATGACCTATGGCTTTGGGTTCGAGGATGTCTTCTCCGATCCAGGCCTCGACTGCGACGGCCTGCCCTGCGGCAAGGCCATTGGGGAGCCGGACGGCGCACACGCGGTGGCCAGCCTCAACGCCACGCGCTTCCACGTCGCCGGCTTCGCACCGGCGCAACCGGACAGCGACGCGGACGGGATCGTCGACGCCAAGGACGCGTTCGCCGAGGACGCCGCCGAATGGCGGGACACCGATGGCGACGGCATCGGCAACGCCGCGGACCCGGACGACGACGGTGATGGCGTGAACGACGGCGACGACGCGTTTCCGCTTGACGCATCTGAGAGTGCGGACGCAGACGGCGATGGCGTGGGCGACAACGCCGATGCGTTTCCCGAAGACGCCGCCGAGACCACGGACGCAGATGGCGATGGCGTGGGCGACAACGCCGATGCGTTTCCCAACGACGCCGGCGAGTGGCTAGACACCGACGGCGACGGCGTGGGCGACAATAGCGACCCATTCCCGGAGAACCCCTACGAATCGTCGGATACCGACGGCGACGGCGTGGGCGACTACGCGGATGCGGACGCAGATGGCGACGGCGTGGACAACGCCTGGGACCCCTTTCCCCTCGATCCGCTCAAGACCGACTTGGCCTCCTATCTGCTCCGTGGCGAGCAGGAGGGCGACGGCGCCGGGTCGGCATTGGCCGCCGGCGACTTCGACGACGACGGGGTTCCGGATTACGTCATTGCCGCCCCATTCCACACCGTCGGCGGAGCGCGGAGCGCGGGGTCGTCTATCTGATCTCCGGCGCTCGTCTCGCCGATGCGGACGCCGCCGACGGCACGACGGACCGCGTCGTCGAGCTGCGGCACGTCGCGGGCCAGCAGGACTCTTGGGAGTTTCGCGGCGCGACAGCTGAAGAACGGTCAGGGTACAGCGTCGCCGTGGGCGACTGGAGCGGCGACGGCCGGGAAGACCTGGTGATCGGCGCACCTTACCGGCGAGTACCGGGCCAACTGATTGCCGGCGCCGTCTATCTCGTTGACGGGGCGAACCTCGCCCGTCTGGACGATGCGGACGGCAGCTCCGACGGCGTGGTGGAACTGGCGGACGTTCCGTCCAGCTTGGGTTCCTGGCTTCTGCATGGCGCTGGCGCCGGCGTCAGCGTTGAGATCGCTGGGCGACTCGACGACGGCGGCGAGATCCATGTGGTCGTCGGGGCGGAAGGCGACGACGGTCAGCGTGGCGCCGCCTACGTGGTCTCGACGGCGCGACTGGAGGAAGCGGACGCGGCCGACGGCGCGCGCGACGGGATGGTGCGGCTCGCGCCTCGCCGCTCGGGCATTTGGCAACTACGCGACGAAGAGGGGGGCGACTCCGCTGGCGGCAGCGTCGCCGCCGGAGACCTGGACGGCGACGGGCTGGAGGAGATCGTCGTGCGCGCCGCGGGACACATGGGCTGGCAGGGCGCCGTGTATGTCGTCCGTGGCGACCGCCTGGCCGCCTTGGACGCGGCCGACGGCGAGGAGGACGGCGTCGTCGAACTGGCGCGGGCTGCCGCCGACGCGGGCTCGTGGCGGTTGATCGGAGATAGCCTCTATTCCAATGCGACCGCGACGGTTGCCCACTTGAACGACGACGTCCATCCCGATCTCCTGATTGCGGGCGGTGCTTCATACGTCGTCTCCAGCGCCGACCTCGAGGCCGCGGATACAGCGGACGGTGCCGTCGACGGCACCGTGCAGCTTGCCCACGTCGTTGCACAGCCGAACTCCTACGTCGTTTGGGGTCTTCTATGGGCCCTTGGCGACTTGGATGGCGACGGACTTCGGGAAGTTGCTCGCACATACGGCCCTGGAGCGAACCAGCGAGGCGAGACCCACATCGGGGCGCTCATGTTCGGCGACGAGCCCTTGGCCACGCGGTGGTCGATCGTCGGCGCACGTCGATGGGCGCAGGACCGGCCCACGGTCTCCGCAGCCGGAGACTTGGACGGCGACGGCTTGGCGGACCTGCTCTTTGGCCTGCCGGGCCGTTGGTGGCCTCGGCCAACGGAGGTCGGGGAGGTCTATCTTGTCGCGACGGCGGACTTGGCCGCGCTGGACCGCGTCGATGGCGCACTCAACCGCCAATTGCTGTTGAGCAACGTCGCCGGCGACACGGATGGCGACGGCATCGGCAACACCGTGGATGCCGACGACGACGGCGACGGATACCCGGACTTCCACGACGCCTTCCCCTTGGACGCCCGCGAATGGGCCGATGCGGACGGAGACGGCGCCGGCGACAACGGCGACGCGTTCCCGGAGGACTGGTTCGAACAGACGGACACCGACGGCGACGGCGTCGGCGACCGGGCCGACGACGACGACGATGCCGACGGCATCGCAGACTCGGAGGACACATATCCGCTCGACACCGACAACGACGGCGCGGACAACGCGGACGACGACGACAACGACGGCGTGGCGGACGCGGACGACGAGCTGCCCCTAGACCCTAACGAAACCCAGGACACGGACCGGGACGGCATCGGCAACCGTGCGGACGCGGACGACGACGACGATGGTGTGAACGACTTGGAAGATGCCTTCCCACTCGACGTCGCCGAGTGGGCGGACGCGGACGGCGACGGCGTGGGCGACAACGGCGACGCGTTCCCGAACGACGGCGGCGAGTGGGCGGACGCCGACGGCGACGGCATCGGCGACCAGGCCGATGCGGACGACGACAACGACGGCGTGGACGATGTCGACGACGCCTTTCCGCTCGACGCGGCGGAGTGGGCGGACGCGGACGGCGATCGCGTAGGGGACAATGCCGACGCCTTCCCTGACGACGCCGCCGAGAGCGCGGACCTCGACGGCGACGGGATTGGCGACAACGCCGACCGGGACGACGACGGCGACGGCGTGGCGGATGCCGACGATCTGTTCCCGCGTTTGGCGGCGAAATCCGCGCTCACGTCGTACAAGCTCGTTGGGGAGGCGGAGGGCGACCAGGCGGGCATCGCTGTCGCGTCGCTCTTGAACGCTGGTCGTGAGCAGTTCGTGATCGGCGCGCCGAACCACGAGGGCCGCGGCGCCGTGTATGCCATCGCGGCGAGCGAAATGTCGGTCGCCGACGCGGCTGACGGCCGTGCGGACCGGCGAATCGACCTCCGCGGCGTGGTTGGCTTGGACGGCTCATGGAAGCTGCTCGGCGAGGGTGGGCGCGTCGTGGTTTTTGGCGCCGTCGCGGTACCGGTTGGCGACGTGGACGGGGATGGCATCGCGGACATCGCCCTTGGTGCGCCAGGTACCGTCTACACCAGCGGCGCGTTGGACGCCGCGTATGTGGTCACCGCGAAGATCGCGCAAGCGGACGACGCCGACGGCCATGCGGACCGCGTGGTCGATATGCGGTTCGCTCTCGATGCGGACGGCCTGATCTGGAAGCTGACGCGAAAATGGGAGGACATGTTCGGTTGGAGCATGTCCGCGCTCACCGACGGCGACGGTGGAACAGGTGCGCCGGCGCTGATCTTCGGCGCCCCTGGCTTTGGCGACGGCAGTGCCACCGGTGCTGTCGAAATCGTGCCCGCCCGGGCACTGCGGGCCGAAATCGACGCATTGAACTTGCGCAATCGAGGGGAAGGCTGGCGGCTCGTCGGCGAAGACGCGATCGACCAGGCGGGCTTCAGCGTTGCCTCCGATGGTGACGTCGATGGCGATGGCCTAGCGGACATCCTGATCGGCGCTCCGCGTCACGCCGCGGCGTACCTGTTGTCTTCCGCCTCGCTGCAAGCCGCGGACGACGCGGATGGAGACGTCGATGGCGTGATAGAGCTGGCCCGTGTCGCCAGTCTGGCCGATGGCTGGAAGTTCGTCGGGGCGGGCGGCAGCGTTTCGACCGCCGGCGACATCGACGGAGACGGCATTGGGGACATTCTGATCGGCACAGCACGGTACGGAAATAACCCAGCGGCCTATCTTGTTTCCGGCGCACGCCTGCCGGCGGCGGACGAAGCGGACGGAAGCGTCGACGGCGTCGTCGATCTCGGTCGTGTTGCATCGCTGGTCGACTGCTGGAAATTCGTCGGCCCGAGCTATGCCGCTTCTGCGGGCGACGTCGACGGCGACGGCGACTCGGATCTCCTGTTGCGCGCTGGGGCCTTCGTCTACCTGATCTCCCACGCGGCGTTGGCGTCCGCGGACTCGGCCGACGGGAGCGCGGATGGCGTGGTCGAACTGGCGCACGTAGGGCGGCCGGTCGCGCCCGCGCGCCAAACCCGAGGCGTGGGCGGCTCCTGGGTGTTCGTGGCCGGGCCTGCCCGCTTCTTCGGCACTGCCGAAGGCGTTGGCGACCTCGACGGCGACGGATTCCCGGACATCGCGCTCGGCGTGCTACGAAGCGACTCCACTTGGAGGGACGATCCCGGCACGGTGTACTTCGTCTCCGCGACGGACTTGCCGATCCTCGACGCCGCCGACGGGAGGGATGGCGTGGTGGATCTGCATGTCGTCCAACAAGTGGCACCTTGGGAGTTGTGACAGGCCTGTTCCAGCTTGGACGGGGACTACCTATGCATGGCACTTCGGCGGGGCGCCCTGCAAGACCGAACCACCGCCGAGTCGCTCCACCAGCGCCGACGCTGCCGCGCCCGCCACCAGTCGGACGATCCGTCGTGACGCCGATTTCGACTTTCATCGCTCGGACTACATTCTCCAATCAAACGCCACGTCTTCATTCAACGCCACCTGCGGGCGACTTGCTCCATACCGGCACTGCGCCGGCTCAACTCTTCCACGGCGTGCGTTTCCAGTTGCGTTCAATCCCTGCCCCGACCCCGGCGCTCAGCATGGAATCAAGGACATAACTCTCTGTATTCCCTAGAATCGCAGCTGACGATTTCTGTTTCTACGCGCTCTTCTTCGCAATCCCCGTCGTTGCATCCTGCCGCGCAACTTCTCTCGTATCTTCTAACCCTCGCCGTACATCTTCCACTCGGAGGGCCGTGGCATGGGACCTCCACCTCCGTCGGCGTGCTCGGCCAAGGTGCGCCACACGAGACCGTGCAGTTGTTCGCCGAGACCGTGCAGGAAGCGCCGCTGCTGCTGCAGACGCCGGCGGATGCGCCGTCAGAGGTCGAGCGGGTGCAGTTGCAGGTGCCGCAAGGCGGCGGGCAGCCACTTGCGACGCAGGCATCGCCGCTGATGCTGCAGATGCCGTCGGATGTGCTGTCGGTGGTCGAGGCGCAGATGCAGGCGCCGCAGACCGGGCAGCCGCCGCCTGGGACGGTGCAGGCAGCGCCGCCGTTGCTGCAGGTGCCGGCGGTGGCCTCGTCGAAGACCGAGGGCGTGCAGTTGCAGTCGCCGCAGACCGGACAGCCGCCGCTTGGGACGGTGCAGACAGCGCCGCTGCTGCTGCAGACGCCGGCGGTGGCCTCGTCGAAGACCGAGGGCGTGCAGTTGCAGGCGCCGCAGACCGGACAGCCGCCGCCTGGGACGGTGCAGGCAGCGCCGCCGTTGCTGCAGGTGCCGGCGGTGGCCCCGTCGGAGATCGAAGGCGTGCAGTTGCAGGTGCCGCAGACCGGCACCACTGGACAGTTGTTCGCCGCGACAGTGCAACGTCGGGACGAGCCCGTGCAGGAGGCGCCCCCGCATCCTGCTGACACGGCTTGGCTTCTCGACTGCGTGCCGGCATTGGATGCATCCGTGGTCGACGGGGTGCAGTTGCAGTCGCCCCAGGATCCCCATTGGCAGTCTCGTGGTTGTGTCCCTCTTGCCAGCCTCTGTTCCGTTTCCTCGCAGTTGCCGGTGTTGCAGCCGGCGTTGCAGTCTCTCGTGCTCGTCTGGGTGAAGGCGGTGTCGCAGGCCTGCGTCGAGGGGTCGGGCGACCATGCCGACCAAGGGGCCGTGCCGCAGACGATCCGATTCACACAATACTGCGTACCGGTCGCGCCGCGGCTGGTGGAGCAGTCGCCAGTGTTGCAGCCAGCGTTGCAGGTTCTCGTCTGGGTGAAGGACTGGCCCGAGCAGACGGTGGAAGTTGCGGGAGACCATGAGGCCGTTCCGCAGCTCACAGGGGCGACCGGTTTCTCGGCGGAGCACACGCCGGAGTTCGACCCGCCGTTGCTGCCGTCGCAACGCCACTGGTAGTGGCTCGCCGTGTCGGCGACCGCAGCGTCGTTGGCCGTGCCGGCCGAACAGCCGTTGCGGACGCTCTCGTCGCACGCGCCGTTCACCGGAATGAACTTGCGGCACCTCTCCGAGTTCGCGCCGCCGTGCAGGCCGTCGCAGCGCCACAGATATGCGCTGGAAGTGTCCGCGATCGCGGCGTCGTTGGCGGTGCCAGCGGAACAACCGTTGCGGACGCTCTCGTCGCACACGCCGTCCACCGGAATGGACTTGCGGCACCTCTCCGAGTTCGCGCCGCCGTGCAGGCCGTCGCAGCGCCAGAGGTACGCGCTTGATGTGTCCGCGATCGCATCGTCGTTGGCCGTGCCCGCCGAGCAGCCGTTGCGGACGCTCTCGTCGCACGCGCCGTCCACCGGAATGAACTTGAAGCACTTCTCCGAGTTCGCGCCGCCGTGCAGGCCGTCGCAGCGCCATAGATGGGCGTTCGAGCTGTCCGGGACCGCCCCGTCGTTGGCGGCGCCGGCCGCGCAGCCGTTGCGCGCGCTCTCGTCGCATACGCCATCCACTGGAATGAACTTGTGGCACTTCTCCGAGTCCGCGCCGCCGTGCAGGCCGTCGCAGCGCCAAAGATAGGCGTTCGCAGTGTCCGCGATCGCGTCGTCGTTGGGAGTGCCGGCCGAACAGCCGTTGCGCACGCTGTCGTCGCACACGCCGTTCACCGAACGGATGAAGCACTTGCTCGAGTTCCGCCCGCCGTGTTCGCCGTCGCAGCGCCAGACGAATCCCCCCGAGCCGGCATCCGGGAACGCATCGTCGTTGGGGACGCCGGCTGCGCAGCCGTTGCGCACGCTGTCGTTGCAGACGCCGTTCACGGGCTTGAACATGTGGCACTTGTCCGAGTTCGAGCCGCCGTACAGCCCGTCGCAGCGCCAAAGGTACGCGTTCGACGTGTCCGCGACCGCGGCGTCGTTGGCCGTGCCGGCCGAACAGCCGTTGCGTGCGCCGTCGTCGCATGCGCCGTTCACCGGCACGTGCCTGCTGCACCTTCCCGAGCTCGCGCCGGCGTTCAAGCCGTCGCAGCGCCACGCGTACTCTGTCGAACTGTCCGGGAAGGCGTCGTCGTTGGGGTTGCCGGCGGAACAGCCGTTGCGGACGCTTTCGTCGCACACGCCGACCACGGAAAACCACAGGGCGCACCGTCCCGAGTTCCGCCCGCCGCCCAGTCCGTCGCAGCGCCACTGGTACACCACCGGCTCGTCCGGGTACGCCGCGGCGTTGGGAGTGCCGGCGGAGCAGCCGTTGCGCCTGCTCTCGTCGCAGACGCCGTCCACCACGTCTTCGACGCGGATGAAGCAAATGCGCGAGTCCCGCCCGCCGTGCAGGCCGTCGCAGCGCCACTTGTACGCGTTCGACGTGTCCGCGAGCGCGGCGTCGTTGGGGGTGCCGGCCGAACAGCCGTTGCGCACGCTGTCATGGCACACGCCGTCCACCGGGTCCTGCCCCATCGCCGGCTGGGCGGCGCACAGCGCTCACGCCAGCAGTGCGCCCACCGCCAAACCATGCGCCTTGACCATCGCCACGCCTCCCCATGCGTGTTCCGGCACCGTAGCCGAAGTTGGTCGGCCATGCGAGCGCGTGTGCGGACTCAGCGGGCGCCCGCCGTGCATTTGTGCCCGGTGGCGGCGGCTCGTGACGGTGCGGCCACTTCACGCAAGGCATCCGGCAGTCGATCTACAATCCATGCGCTCAAGCCGCCGAGGCGACGCCATGCGCGAGCCCACGTCCATCGTCGCCACTGCCAGCTTCGCCCATGCCCGGCATCGGGGACATCGGGTGCCGAACCAGTACTCGGCGAGGCATCCGGACGACTTGAAGACGCTCGGCTCGCGGCACGACGTCGTGGTTCGCAATGCGCGCCTGCTCGATCCCGCGCCCACGCTTGCGAGCCACGGCTTCCAGCTTCTCCGCGCGCCGACGAATCTCGATCTGCTGGACACGGACGTCGTGCGCGGCGCGTTCTACGGCGAGTGCCGGCAGTTGCTGCGGCGGGCCACCGGCTGCGCCGAAGTGCGCGGCGGGGCGCACGAGTACCGCAACGGCTTCGGCGGCCAGTCCGGGGCGCGCGGCGTCAAGCCGACGCCGAACGGCAGCGGCGGCGCCTATGCCCAGGGCATCCACGCCGACATGTCGCCGGCCGTGGAGGACCGGTTCATGCGCCTCGTGCCGGACGAGCGGCACTTCGAGAGCATCAACATCTGGCGCAGCGCGATTCCGGAGACGGTGTTCACGATGCCCTTGGCGCTGTGCGACATGCGCTCGGTGGCGGAACGGGACATCGTGTTCGGCGACGGCCAGAACACCGGCGACATCAGGCAGTACACGAAGGTGGTGGACCAGCGGCTGATCCACGGCGCGCGCCAGCGCTGGTACTACTTTCCGCGCCTCGCGCCGGACGAAGTGCTGCTGTTCCGGCAATACGACACGCGCCAGGAGGCCCTCAACCTGCGCACCGTGTTCCACACCGCAGTGGAAGACCCGACCACGCCGCGGGATGCGCCGATGCGCTACACCATCGAAGTGCGGATGCAGGCGATTTACGGCAAGGAAGCCGACAAGCCGGCGCGCGTCGCCCGCTTCAAGGCGCAGATTCCGGAGCGCTACGCGGACGGCCGCCTCTGCACCTGGTGGAGCGGCCCCATCGAGGGCTACAAGCCGCCGCCGGGTGTTGCCTGACGCGCGGTTGCGCTTGATACAGCGCCACCTTCACCGCGAGATGTTGGCGGCGCCGTCGGCTTCCCAGTTCTGTTCCTGTTCCTTGCGCCGCTCGATGAGCCGCTGGGCGTCCTTGAGCACGGCCACGCAGTCTTCGCGCCTGACGCGGGGGTATCCGTAGCAGAACCTGTCCAGGTTCTCCCCTTCGGCGAGGTAGTCGAATAGCCGAGACACCGGCACCCGCGTGTCTGGAAAACGCTTGACTCCGCCCATGCTGTCGGAGGACGAATGCAGGGCAACCTTGTTCATGGCCGTTCTCCTTGTCGGACTCGCAACGAGGCCATCATACCGCCCGGCGCGGCTACTCGCAGGCAAATGAGCTACTGCGCGGCCTTGCCGGCTGAAACGTCCTCGGCGTCTCCAGCGTCCGGATACTGCGGCGCGTATTGGCGGTAGAGATGGGCGCCGATGCGCTCGATGCGCTGGCGTTCGTCCTCTTCCAAGGGGCCGCGTTCGAGGGCGGCGATGGCGTCGTTCATCTGCGCGGCATCCGCCGGGCCGCAGAGCACCATGTCCACCGCCGGGTGCGACAGCGAGTAGCGGTAGCAGTCGCGGGCGCTCGGCGGCGCTTCGCCGGCGGGCATCTTGTCGGGGTCGAGCAGGTGGCCCCAGCGCGTCGCGGTGTAGGTGCAGATGGTCGGGCGCTTGGGCCGCGCCGGCACGAATGGAAAGACGTCCTGTTCCGCGCCGCGGTGGACGCCGTTGTAGCGCAGCATCAGCAGATCGAAGGGGCTGTCGCCGGCTTCGTAGTCGGCGAGCAGCGTCGGCAGCAAGGGGCGGTTGTGGCTGCTCAAGGACATGAAGCGCACCTTGCCCTTCTCGCGCAGCCGTTCGAAGACCTCCACGTAGGCCGCGCCGGGGACCTTGTTGCGGTTGCCGAGCAGCAGGAAGTCGACGTCGCTGAGGCCGCCGCTGCGCAGCGCCTCTTCGACTTCGCCTTCGATGCTTGCCGGATCGTCGGAATAGGATTGGATCGTGAAGATCAGCTCGTCGCGGTGGCGCTTGGCCAAGTTGACCATCGCCTGCGCGAAGCCGGGCCGCCGCACGGTGCCCCAGTAGAGGTAGTTGATGCCGCGCGCGAAGGCGTCCTCGATCACGCTCGCCGGCGCATCGAAGGTGGAACCGATGCCGAGTCGGCTGCTGAGCAGGCCGGTGCGCCCGATCTCCCGGCGTTCGAGAAACTCGTTCATGGGATGTCTCCTTGTTTCATGCGATCTGCCGCAATGCGGCCCGTTGCGTCACCAGCGCGTCGATCATGTCGATGGTGGGCGTGGCGATGTTCGTCAATTCGCCGAGCTCGCGCACGGCGCGCACCAGCGCGTCGAGTTCAAGCGGCCGGCCCAGTTCCAAGTCCTGCAGCATGGACGTGCGGTGGGCGCCCACTGCCGCGGCGCCGTCGATGCGCCTCTCCACGTCCACTGCGAAACGCGCGCCGAGGGCCTCGCCCACCGCCTGCCCTTCCACCATCATCCGGCGCGCGACTTGGCGCGTGCCGGGGTCGGTGGCGAGCACGTCCAGGGTGGCGCCGGTGAGCGCCGAGAGCGGGTTGAAGGCGAGATTGCCCCACAGCTTCATCCAGACGTCGTTGCGCAGCCGTGGCCGAATCGGCGCCTTGAGGCCAGCGGCGAGAAAGAGCGACGCGAGGGCGACGACGCGCTCGCTGCGGTCGCCATGCGGCTCGCCGAGGATCAGCCGGTTGTCCGACAGATGGCGCACCACGCCGGGCCGCACGACTTCCGCCGAGGGATAGACCACGCAGCCGATGGCGCGCTGCGGGCCGATGCCCTGCCAAATGGCGCCGCCGGGGTCGACGCTCTCCACATGCCGTTCGCCGAAGTGCGAATCCAAGCCGTGGAAGTACCACCACGGAATGCCGTTGACGGCGCTGACCACCGCCGTATCTTGGTGCAGCAGCGCCCGGATGCCGTCCACCGCGCTCGGAATCGAGTGCGCCTTCAAGGTCACCAGCACCACGTCCTGCTTGCCGAGCTGCGCCGGCTGCGCCGTCGCCGGCAGTTCCACGCGCAGTTCGTCGCCGCCGACGAGCAGCGCGAGGCCCTGGCGCTGGATGGCTTCGAGGTGTGCGCCTCTGGCCACTATCGAGACGTCCGCCCCGGCCTGGCTGAGCAGCGCCGCCAAGTAGCCGCCGACCGCCCCGGCGCCGAAGACGCAGATCTTCAAGCGAGACCCAATGCCTGGGCGAGGCCGATGCGCTGGATCTTGCCGGTCGGCCCCTTGGGAATCTCGTCCACGAAGACGATCCGCCGCGGCGTCTTGAAGTCCGCCAGACGCTCGCCAACGAAGCGCCGCAAGTCGCGCTCGGTTGTCGTTGCGTTCTCCGCCAGCACCACCGCGGCGGCCACGTCTTCGCCGAGCTTCGCGTGGGGCGTGGCGAACGTGCAGACCTGGCGCACCGCCGGATGCTGCATGAGCGCGTCGTCCACTTCGAGCGGCGCGACCTTCTCGCCGCCGCGGTTGATGATCTCCTTCAGCCGCCCGGTGACCTTCACGTAGCCCTCGGCGTCCATCGTCCCTTGATCGCCGGTGCGGAACCAATCGCCGCTCCCGTCGCGGTGGCCGTTCCCGTCGCGGTGGAAAGCGCTGGCGTTGGCTTGCGGATTGTTGAGATAGCCACTGGCGACGTTCGCGCCGCGAATGACGATCTCGCCTTCGCTGCCGGCCGGAAGCGCGGCACCACCGTCGTCCATGATCGCCACCTCCGGCCCAGCCGCCGGCCCGACGTGCCCAGGCTTGCGCACGGCTGGCGGCAGCGGGTTGGAACACATCTGGTGCGCCGCTTCGGTCATCGCGTAGGCCTCGATCACCGGCGCGTCGAAAACGCGCTCGAGTTCCGCCATCACCGGCGGCGGCAGGGACGCGGAAGAGGAACGGACGAAGCGCAGCCGGCTGTCGCGCACAGCGCGTTCGTTGCGCCCAGCCCGCGCCAGAATCGCCTGGTGCATGGTCGGCACGGCGCTGTACCAGGACGGGCGCGCCTCGTCCAGCCAAACGAAGAAACGCAAGGCGTCGAAGCCCGGCGTGCAGACCACTTCGGCGCCGGCGGCAAGGCTCGCCAGCACCGGCGCCATCAGCCCGTGGATGTGGAACAACGGCATGATGTTGAGGCAGCGGTCCTCGGGCGCGAGGCGCAACGTGGCGACGATGTTGCGCGCCGAAGCGACCAGGTTGCCTTGGCTGAGCGGCACCATCTTCGGGCGCGACGTGGTGCCGGAGGTGTGCAGAACCAGCGCCAGAGCGCTCGCCGGACGTGGCTTTGCCGGCGACTGCGGAACATCCGCGAAGTCGATGGCGCCGGCCGCCGCAGCGGCGTCCGAGCGAATGCGCAGCACCGAGACGCCGCGCGCCGTCGCCACGTCGATGGCCGCCGAGGTCGCGTTCTCCTCCACCACCAGCGCCCGGGCATCGAGATCCCCCAGGTAGAAATCGAACTCGTCGGCCTTGTAGGCCGGATTCAGCGGCGCAGTCGCACACCACGGCGCCATGCACACGAACGCCGCCGCCATCGCCGGCCCGTTGTCCAGCACAATCGCAACGCGATCCTCGACGCCGACCCCAGCGCCCCGCAACTGCGCCCCGACAGCCTGCATCTGCGCCCGCAACTCGCCGTGGCACAGCGCCGAGCGGGACGGCGCGCCAATGGCAGGCGCATCCCCCCGCCCGGCACCAAGCAAGTCGATCAACCCATCCATCACGGCGGATTCTACTCGCCAGTCCCCACACGACAGCGCAATCTCTTCAAGAACGGCTTGCGTCCGCGAAGAGCGCCACGGTCCGCGTGTGGCAAGCCGTCTTGGCGAGGTCCAAAGGCGTGTGGCCGTCGTGGTTGCGTGCGTGGACGTCTGCGCCGGCGGCGATCAGCAGGCTGGCGAGTTCCGCGTTCTCTTGCCACCAAGGGGCGGCGGCGGTGTGCAAGGGCGTCCAGCCGCGGCTGTCGATGGCGTCGATGGCGGCGCCGTGGCGCAGGAGGAGGCGCGCGGCGTCGATGTGTCCTTCTCGGGCGGCGATGGCCAAGGGCGTCTGGTCGAATGTGGGTTCGGAATGCGCCGGGGAAGACAGCCGCCACATCGACTCCGAGACGGCCGTGGTGCGCGCCTCGATGTCGGCGGCGGTCGTCAACAGCATGTCCAGCACTGCAAGCCAGCCGTGCGTTGCGGCGAGGTGGATGGGCTGGTCGCCCAGGGGGCAGGGCGCATCGAGTCGGGCGCCGGCGTGGATCAGCGCTTGGGCGATCCGGGGCGCGTCTGGGGCATAGCCGTGGGCGCAGGCGGCGTGCAGCGGTCGCCAGGGATGCGCCTTGAAGCCGCGCTGCTCGGACGCGAGCGCGTCCATCTCCCAGGCGTAGAAGCCGATGCGCGGCAGCGGGCGGTTGGGATCGTCGCCGAGCGCCAGCAGCGCGCGTACCGACGCCAACTGCCCGCGCACCAGGGCGAAGCCCAGCGGCGGCAGGTGCTCCGCGAGTGCGGCAAGCGATTCGCCACGGGCGAGGCGCTGGATGTCCGCCACCCGGCCGAGTGCGCAGGCGCTGTGCAGGTCGCAGGCCACGCCCCGCGCCAACAGCGCCGAAGCGGCCTCGTCGTCGTAGAGCGCCGCTGCCTGCAATGCACTCAAGTCCGAGTCCGCGCCGAGGCCCACTGCGGCGCGCTGCTCGGCCGCCCGGGCGAGCAGCAGGGCGCGGCAAGCGTGCTCGCCGTCATCCAATGCCTGGCGCAGTGCAGTGTCCATCCAACCGTCGCCGGAACCCCAACGTGAAGCCGCCACCGGGCACGCCGTTCGCGGCTGCTCACAGGCCGCTTGTGGTTCGCCGCCCGAAGAGTAGAATACGTCCAACGCTTCCGCCTTAGCTCAGTTTGGTAGAGCAGCTGACTGTTAATCAGCCTGTCGCTGGTTCGAGCCCAGCAGGCGGAGCCAATTTTTCGGGCGGCGTGGGCGCTTGGGCTGCGCCGCCGAGTGCCACGGGCCGCCGTGCGGCAGTCGTCTTCGGCGCCAAGGGGCCAGCGAATGACGTGCAAGCGCCTGCTGCGCATCGTCCTCGGCGCCGGCGCCGCGCTGGTTCTTGCTGGCTGCGCTTCCCCCGCGCGCACTTTCGCCATGTTCGACGGCGACGCTGGCTGCTACGACCGGGCCAGTGCGCCGCACACGGCGGTGGTGGACACGCACCTGCATTTCCGGCCCTTCGGCGGGCCGTCTCTGCCCTTCGCGGAAGTCGTGCGCTACCTCGAGCAGACCGGGGTGCTGTTCGCCAACGTCTACGGCATCGGGCAGATGCTGCCGGTCTCTTCCGCCTGCACCTACTACTTGGACTGCATTGGCACACCCGTCGTGCCGACCCTCAAGAACGACTTCGTGAATGCCGCCAACGTGGTTGCCCACAAGCCGCAGGGGGTGCAGCTCACGCTCTCCATGACGTTCCCGGACCTGGCGCGGCCGGAATCCGTGCTCGCCGGCGTGCGGCTTCTCGACGAAGAGTTCCCCGGCCTCTTCCGTTGGATGGGCGAGGTGAATCTGGTGAAGCAGGCGCTGTTCGGCAATGGCCACGAGACGGTGCCGCTCGACGCCATCCCGCGCTGGGCGCCGTTCATGGCGCTCTTGCGCGAGCGCGGCATCCCCATGGCCATTCATTCGGACCTCGGCAGCGACGCCGAGCCGACCAAGTACCTGGCGTGGATCGAGGAGGTGCTGCGCCTGTACCCGGACAACAAGATCATCTGGATGCACCTCGGCCTCTCGCGGGAGCTCACCGCCATCGACGCCGAGCAGCACATTCGCATCATGCGCTCGCTGCTCACGCGCTATCCGAATCTGCTGTTCGACCTCTCCTGGCGCATCATCGACGATCATGTGTTCACAGTGCCCTTCATGCGCCGCCAGTACGTCGACTTCATCAACGCGCACTCGGAGCGATTCCTGCCCGGCACCGACTTCGTGGCCTCAGCGAACAAGGACTTCGCCACCTACGAGGAAGAACTGGAAGTGACCGGCCGCATCCACCTGGAACTCGACGACGCGGCCTTCCGCAACATCGCCCTGGGCCAGAACTACTTCCGCCTGCTCGGCTTGGACCACGAAGCGCCGCCGGTGTGCGCGACGGATTAGCGGCAGCCGTGTCCGGAGCCGTACAAGCCGTTGACAGAGCGCCGCCGGCGTCCTTACGCTGGCTTCGACTCGTCCAACTTGGAGCGGACATGACGCACATGCGATCTGCGGCGCTTGGCTTGCTGGTTTGTGCCGGCGGGCTCGGCGCTGGCGCGGCCGACTACAGCGATGCCTGGGGGCCGGCCGTCGGCACGCCGATGCCGGCCGTCGCGGCCCTCGACCAGCACGGCGCCGAGCGCGACCTTGCGAACCTGCGCGGCGAGCGCGGGCTGCTGCTGTTCGCCGTGCGCAGCGCCGACTGGTGACCGTTCTGCAAACGTCAACTCGTGCAGTTGACCGATTGGCAGGCGGAGTTCGAGGCGCTCGGCGTCAACATCGCGGCGATGTCCTACGACGGCGTGGAAGTGCTGGCGGATTTCGCGGAAGCGAATGACATCGCCTATGCCCTGCTCTCGGACAAGGGCGCGAAGCATGTCGACGCGCTCGGCATCCGCAACGAGAACTACGCCGAGGGCCACATGGCGCATGGCGTGCCGCATCCAGGCGTGTTGTTCGTGGACGCCGCCGGCGTCATTCGCTTAAAGCGCGCCGTGCCCGGCTACCGCGATCGGCCGCAGCTCGACGAATTGCGCACCGTCGTCGCGGCCCTGCTGGCGCAAGACGATGGCAGCGACGCGGAAGAGACGGCGGACGGCTGAGCGGATGGCGCAAGCAGTCGAGCAGCAACCGAGGAAGAGGAGCGCCCGAGCGACGCGGCGCACGTTGGCAATGGCCCTCTGCCTAGGGCTTCTGCCCGCGCTCGGCGGCTGCGCGGCGCTGATCGGCAAGGTCACCAGCGGCCTGGCGGCGGATCTCTCGAGCGCCATTCTCGACAGCGACGATCCGGCGGTGATCCGCGACGGCGCGCCGGCCTACCTCATCATGCTCGACGCGCTCGGCAAGGACAGCGGCAACGCCGATCTGCTGCGCGCTTCGGCGTCGTTGAACAGCGCCTACGCCACGGCCTTCGTGAGCGACGAGGCGCGCCAGCGCAACTTCACCGAGAAGGCGCTGGAGCTCGCGCAGCGCGCCGCCTGCCTGGACGTCGCCTGGCTGTGCGACGCCCGAACCCTGCCCTTCGACGAGTTCGAGAACCACGTCGCGTCCCTCGGCAAGGCCGACGTGCCCGCCGCGTACGCGCTGGCGACGGCCTGGGCGGGTTGGATCCAGGCGCATTCGGACGACTGGAACGCGGTGGCCGACCTTGGCCGCGTGAAGCCGCTGATGGCGCGCGTGCTGGCCTTGGACGAGCGCTACGACAACGCCGGCCCGTGCCTCTACATGGGCGTCTTCGAGACGCTCCTGCCCGAGGCCCTCGGCGGCCGTCCCGAGCATGGCCGCGCCCATTTCGAGCGCGCCTTGGAAATCACCGGCAGCCGGCACTTGCTGGTGAAGGTCTTCTTCGCTGAGAACTATGCCCGGCTGGTTTACGATAGGGAACTTCACGACCGGCTCCTGCGCGACGTGCTGGCGGCCGAAACTCAAGTGCCGGGGCTTACGTTGATGAACGCCATTGCACAGGAGCAGGCGCGTGTCCTCTTGGATTCTTCCGACGACTACTTCCTTTAGGAACAGCGCGGTGCGCAGCGCCGCCGTGCTGGCCGCGGTGCTGGCGACGTGGGCGCCCCCGCTTGCCGCCCAGGAATCGCCCGCAACGACGCTGCTGAAGATTTCCACCACCTCGCCGCCCGGATCGCCGTGGATGACCGTGCTGAGCGAAGCCGTCGCGGATGTGGAAGCCGCCACCGAAGGGCGCGTGAAATTCAGGGTCTACCACAGCGGCAGTCAAGCCAGAGACGACACCAGCGCCATCCGTCGCATCGGCATGAACCAGCTGCAGGGCGCCCTGGTAACGGCGGCCGTATTCAATCGACGCTACGCGGACGCGCAGATATACAACCTGCCGATGGCGTTCCGCAGCCTGGCCGAAGTGGACGCCGTGCGCGAGAGCATGGACCCGGTGTTGATCGCTGGCTTGCGCGAGGTGGGCTTCGAGGCGTTCGGCGTCGCCGAGGTGGGCATGGCCTACGCCATGTCCAAGAAGAAAGCGCGCACCGTGGCGGATGGTCGGCGGCTGAAGGTATGGGCGCCGTCGAACGATCCGGCTGCGCTGCGCACCCTGCAGGCGTTCGGCCTCTCGTCGCAGTCGCTGGACATCGGCGCCGTGTGGCCGAGCCTCAGCACCAACCTGATCGACACCGTGGCGGCGCCGCTGGTGGCCGTGGTGCCGTTGCAGTGGCACACGCAGTTGAAGTACCTGGTGGATTTGCCGCTGATGTACATCTACGGCCTGTTCGTGATCTCCAATCGCGCCCTGGAGCGCGTGGCGGAACCCGATCTGGAGGCGATGCGCCACATCCTCGGCGCCGCGGTGGCAGAGGCGGACCGGCGCAATCGGGAGGATTTGGCCAGCATCCGCGAGACGCTCAAGAGGCAGGGCATCGAGTTCATCACGCTGACGCCGGAAGAGAAGGCGGATTGGGAGTCCTACGGCAAAGCCGCTTCGGAACAGTGGGTGCAGGAAGGGGTCATCGGCGCGGACATCTACGCGATGCTGACGACGAATCTGGCCGAAATACGCGCCAAGGCCGCCGCCGAGCCCGCCGCCCGCTAAGGCCGTGCCAGCGCGCATTCGTCGCGGCTTGGCGATCGTCCAAACCGTCCTGCTCGTTGCCTTGCTTGCCGCGATGCTTGGCGTCGCGGCCTATCAGATCGTGGCCAGGAACCTGTTCGGCGGCGGCCTGCACTGGGGGCCGGATCTAGTCCACGTCGCCATGCTGTGGGTGACGATGGTGGGGGCCACGGCAGCCGCCGGCAGCAACCGGCACATCAGCATCGACCTCGTGTCGCGGTTCGCCAGCCCGCGCTTCCGCCGCTTGGCAGCGCGCGTCACGGCGCTGTTCGCCGCAGTCCTCTGCGTAGCGCTCGGCTGGTACTCGATCGCGGTGGTGCGCTTGGACTTTCTGTACGGAACGCCCGGTTTCGGCATCGTGCCGGCGTGGCTGTGCGAAGTCGTCATCCCCGTGGCCGCGGTGGCAATGGCGCTTGAATACCTCGTGCAGGCGGTTTGGCCGCTCGTCGACGATGGGCAGCCGGCGCCAGACGCTGGCGACGAGCCGGCACCGCCGTGATCTGGGCCGGCGTCGCCCTGCTGGTGCTGATGGCGCTGCTCGGCGCGCCGTTGTTCGTGGTGGTGCTCGGCGCCGCCATCCTTGGCTTGCTGGCCAGCGGCGTGGACCCTGCCGTGGCCGCCATCAGCATCTACGAAATCACCCAGCAGCCGTTGCTTGTGGCGCTGCCGTTCTTCACCTTCGCCGGCTATGTGATGGCGGCGGCGAAGACGTCCGAACGGCTGATGGCGCTCACCCAGGCGCTGTTCGGGTGGATGCCGGCTGGCCTGGCGGTGGTGGGCTTCGTCGCGTGCGCCATGTTCACCGCGCTCACCGGCGCTTCCGGCGTGACCATCGTCGCGTTGGGAGGGCTGCTGATGCCCATGCTCGTCCGCAGCGGCTACGGCGAGCGCTTCAGCCTGGGGCTGGTGACCACGTCCGGCAGCCTGGGCCTGCTGGTGGTGCCTTCCGTGCCGTTGATTCTCTACGGCGTGGTTGCGCAGCAGCTCGGCCAAGGCGAGCCGTTCACCATCCAGCAGATGTTCATCGCCGGCTTGGCGCCCACGCTCCTGATGGTGGTGCTGCTCTCCTTCTACGCGACTTGGGCGCATGGCGGGGTGCCGCGCACGCCGTTCGATTGGAAGGCGCTGGTGCGGGCGCTGAAGGCGGCGCGCTGGGAACTGCCCTTGCCAGTGGTGGTGCTGGGCGGCATCTACTCGGGCTACTTCGCGATTTCGGAAGCGGCGGCGATGACGGCGGTGTACCTCTTCGTCGCCGAAGTGCTGCTCTACCGCGAGGTGAAGTGGCGCGCGCTGCCGGGCGTGATTCGCGAATCGATGGTGATGGTGGGCAGCATCCTCTTGATTCTGGGGGTGGCGCTGGCGTTCACGAACTACCTGGTGGACGCCGAGGTGCCGCAGCGCTTGTTCGCCTTCGTGCAGGAGCACGTGTCCAGCAAGTACACCTTCCTGATCCTGCTCAACATCATGCTGTTGGCGCTCGGCGCGGTGCTGGACATCTTCTCGGCGCTGGTCATCATGGTGCCGCTGCTGCTGCCGGTGGCGGTGGGCTACGGCATCCATCCCGTCCACTTCGGCATCATCTTCCTCGCCAACCTGGAGATCGGCTACTTCACGCCGCCCATCGGCATCAACCTGTTCATTTCGAGCTATCGCTTCAACCGCCCGATGCTGGACCTCTACGCCGCCAGCGTGCCGTTTCTGCTCGTGATGCTCTTGGCGCTGCTGCTGATTACCTACGTGCCGTGGTTCTCGATGGCGTTCATCTAGGCGTCAATCGCCATCGCCATGCGCCGAGATGCGTTCGACCGCGACGCTGGCGCCAATCTCCAAGTCGTCTAACGCTTGGCGCAGATCCGCAACCGTGGTGGCGGCCGCCTTCGCGTCCAAGCCGAACGATAAGTCGACGTCCACCTGCAAATCGCTGCCCGAGCGCAGCTTCGGCAGCACCTTGGTGCCGAAGCGGTTCCACACTTCCGGCGGAATCGTGCCGTTGAGACGGATGGTTGCCACGCCGCTGGCGCTCGGGGCGGCGGTTCCCGACGGCGGCGACGATGGCGGTTCGGATGGGACGGGCGCGGTGGCTGGCGCAGGAGCGGTGGGTTCTGGTTCCGGGCCAAGGTTCGGCGCCAACCGTTCGGCCCTCGCCTTCGTCACCAGCAGCACGTTCTGCTCGAAAGCCACCTCTTCGGGCGCAATCGCCTCGGCATGCCACAGCCGCTCGAAGCCGCCGTCCGTTCCCACGCCGGAGGCCAAGGCGAAATCCCCGCGCCCGACGAAGTCGACGATCTGCCGCCGCAGCACGGCGTCGGGATCGCTCAGCCGGGTCAGCGAGCCGTCCAGAAAGCTCTGCCGCAAGCTGGTGAGGGGCCACGCGCCGCTCTCCTTGAACGCCGGCGGCCAGTGCCGTTCGAGATAGCCGGCGCCGACGCTTTCGTTCAGCAGCGCTTCGGCCTTGAGGGCGGCGATCACCCGTCCGGCGAGGGTGTCGCTGGCGCTCGAGTGGCCGGCGCCCAAGTCGATGATCTTCAGGCCGTGCGTCTGCTCGGCGTCGTGCAGCGCCACGAAGCGGTAGCTGGCCCACACTTCCTCCGCCGCGGCTTCCTTGGCTGCGCTCAGCCGCGAGCGCACTTCGTCGCGTTCGGCGCGGCCAAACTCGGCGCCGAGCACGCCATCGGCCAACTCCTTCGCCACCCGCTGCCACGCCAGCATGAGCTCGACTTTCTCGCGCAGGCCGTTGCCGGGCTGGCGCGCGCACCACACCAGCGAACCGGGATACAGGCGTGGCGACTTGCCCCGGATGCGCGTCCATTCGCCGATGCGCGCCAGCAGGCCGGCGTCGTCCGACCACTCGCTCTCGGGGTCCAGCACCACCAGCGCCAGCCGTGGCGAATCCGCCACCGCCGCGCTCTCGGCGGGAAAGAAGACGATGGGCGTCGTTGCGCCGGCCTTGAAGCCCGCCTCCACCAGCTCACGAATCGCCGGCTTCACTTCCGTTTCCTCGTCCAACGACGCACGGCGATCGCTCACCACCTTCTTGAGCGTGGCCTGGTGGTGAACCAGATAGCCGTCCGTGCCGACCTTGCGCAGGAAGAAACTCGCGGCCTCCAAGGCCGTCGCCGCATTGTCGATGGTGGTGGTGTCCACCGCCGGTTCGCCCAAGGCGAAGCGCAGCTCCGGCAGATGCGCCACCTTGTCCACTTGGCCGCCGGAGGACTCGAACAGGATGGCGGTGCCCACCCGCCGATGAATGTCGCGCAGAGCGCCGGTGGCGTCGGCATCCAGCGACTGCGCGTGCGAGAGCGACCCCGCGATGTCCGCTTCGATGGCGGAATCGAGCCGCGCTTCCGCCAGCTGCCCCAGGACGGCGGCGCGAAACTCCGGCACGTGCAGCGGCGCCGAGCCGAGCGTCACCAGCGGTTCGGTGCGCGCCCGCTGGAAGTGTTCGCGGGCGGCCCAGGAAACCCACTGCGCCAGCATCGCCAGCGCCCCCCGCGTTTGCTGGAACTGCGGCAGCGCACGCCATTTGCGCTGGAACACCGACAGCGTGGCGGGATGGAAGGGATAGCACGCCTCGAAACGCCCGCGCAGAAACTCCCGCGCCTTGGCCTCGGTGGTTGCCGTATCCACCGCCAGCCACTCGGCCGGCAGCCGCGCCGTGCGCTCGAAGCACCAGTCCGCGTATGCCTTGGACACTTTCTTGCGCGTGCGCGGCTTGCCCAGGTCCTGGAACAGGCGGCGGCAGACCACTTCGCTGATCTCCGATTCGTCGTTGGCAATGAGATCGCGCGCCACCCGCCGCACCACCTTGGTGATGCGCTCCTGCCACTGTTGATCCCAGTCCGTCATTTCCACTTGGCTGCGCGGCAGGCTGATGACGGCGGCGGCGTGGGAAGCGCCGGTGACGGCAACCGTGAGGTTCTGGATGAAGGCGTGGAAGCTCTCCGCCAGGCCGCGATGGCGGTTGACGAAGTTCAGCACCTCGTCGAACAGCAGCAGCACCGGCGCATCCGCGGCGGCGAACACCCGGGCGAGGGATTCCGTTCCCGGCGGCGAGGCCTTGGCGGCGCTGCCGAGCGCCTCCACGCCCTTCGCACCGGCCAGCTGCCGCGCCAGGTCGATCCACGGATTCTCGCGGCCCTCGGCGGGGTCCCACGCATTGCCGACGAAGACGCCGACGCGCGCCTTGGGCGCCTGCGCCACGTCCGCTTGGCGCAGCAGGTTCGCCACGCCCGGCAGTTCGGACGCCTTCGCGCCGGCGCTGGCGATGTGGTACAGCGACGCGAGCGTATGCGTCTTGCCGCCGCCGAACTGGGTGATGAGCGTGAGCACCGGCGCCGTGTTCGCCGTCTGCCCAGCCAGCCGCCGCAGCACCATGCCAGCGTGTTCGCTGAGCGCCCGCGTGAAGCAAGTGCGGGCGAAGAACTCGGCCGGATCGCGATAATCCTTCGGCGCGGTGCCAGCCACCACCTGCTCCAAGGCAATGGCGAACTCGTCCGGGCTGAACGACCGCCCTTCGCGCACCTCCTCGCGCAACGCGACGACTTTGTACCAGGGGTCTATGGGGTGGTCTCCCTCGGCATTGCGCTGGCGATTCTAGCGCAGGCGACGGACTCGGCGTGTTCTTGCGGCGGCCAACTGCCATCGTCGGCCCAGTGGTGATGGCAATTGACCGGACTGAGCAGAGCGGCGCGTTGGCGAGGTGCTAAAGTTGCACCCTCGTGCAGGGAGATGCCACTGATGAGCAACACGTTCACGGCGATCTTGGAGCGGGATGGCGACTGGTACGTCGCGTACTGTCCGGAAGTGCCGGGCGCAAACGGCCAAGGTCGCTCCAAGGACGAAGCGCGCGCGAGTTTGGCGCACGCGATCGATTTGATCTTTCGCGACCGTAGGGAGGACGCATTCCGTGGCCTTCCTGACGATGCGGAGCGAGACACGGTTGCTGTGGGGTGAAGCGGCGAGCTCTGCTGCGCCATCTCCGGCGTCACGGGTGCTATCTGAAGCGCGAGGGTTCAGCCCACTCCCTATGGGCCAATCCCAATACCGGCGTCGTGCAAGCAGTGCCACGACATGTCGAGGTTCCCAATCTCCTCGCTGGAAAGATCTGTAGGGCGCTCTCCATACCGGAGGTTGGTGGATAGACTGCACTGGGTCCGTTCGAGCGGCGTTGAACCGCCTTGATCCGCGATCACGGCAGCACCGATCCACCTACTGGGTCGGTGCGATCCGGCATCCACTCGGCCTTGGCGAATCCGTTCAGCAGTTCGTTGAGTGCGCGATGGCCGGGGTTGGCGCGGTGCAGCGCTGCGACGAGGATGGGCCACGTGTACGCCTCTTCGAGCCAGCCTCGCATCACGTCGCCGGACGTGGCCTCCCGCGCCCACGCGCAGACGATGGCGCATTGGCGAACGCTTGGTCGCGGCGCTCGCACGGCGGCGTAGAACTCCTGCGCGTTGGGCGGCTCTGGCCAGCCGGCGCAACTCGACGCCAGCCGCGCCCGCACGGAACGGCTGTTCGGGCCGGTCTCGTGGTCGGGAATGCGGTCCACGGCCCGGCGCTCCGCCCGGTCGGGGCGCGTTTCCGGGAATGCCTCCGGTGGCAGCAGGGGGCATGGCGCATGTTGGTGGCCTCTGGTGATGCGGATGCCCTTCAAGTCGCCCTTCACTTGGTGCTCAGCGCCTCCAATCGCCCCTCTGCGACGATGGCCAAGCGGATCAAGGGTAGCCACCAAGCAGATTGCTCCACCACAGCTGGCCAGAGGAGTGGTCATCCAGCCACTCACTGAAGTCCTCTTCGTTAAAGCGTTTCGCTTCCGTTCGTCCATCGCGCATTTCGAGGACGACGATGTCGTCAAGCCCGAAGGCGTCCACGAAGTGCGGCGATTGGGTTGCCACGATCACTTGGCGCCGCTGCGACAGGGACTTGACCATGTGCGAGACCAGCGAGGTTGCGAAGGGGTGCAGGCCCAACTCCGGTTCGTCCAGCAGGATGATGCGGGGGAGCACTTCGTCGGGAAGGCTCAACAGCGTCAGCAGACAGAAGCACCGCAGCGATCCGTCGGAAGTGAGGTGCGCCCCCAACGTCTGCCCGGTGGTCTTAGCACGCCATCTGAGGATCGTCTTGCCATACTCTTCCTCAAGCTGGAAGTCGTCGAACTCCGGCAGCACTTGGCGAATGTAGCGGCAGATCAGCTTGTACTTGGAAAGGTGATGCTCCCGCAGACGCAGGAGAACAGGGCCCAGGTTGCCGCCATGTTCTAGGAGACGGTGACTGTCCTCCACATCCCACCGTTTCTTGATCGGCGCATCGCGCGACGTGTCGTGAAACTGATAGATGGAGCAGTCGCGCAGGAAGTGGATTGCGGCCTTGGCTCTCGGATCGCCCTTCGGCGAGTGGGTGACTTCGCAGAAGGTGGATTCGGGCGCCGTGCGACCCCCTCCGTAGTCGTAGCCCCTACGTCCATCGTGCGGCTTGCAATGGAACTCCTCACTCTCCATGTCCAGCTGATCTCGACCGTTGCTGGAAAGCGTGAAGGACAGGTCGTTGACGCCGAGGCTGGTGTGGAAACGCACGGCTGCATGGATCTGCCGCGTTTCCTTCTCGCCACCGAACAGTTGATCGTCCGCCCCGCCTCGATGCGCAATGAAGCGCGACAGGCGATACTGGTACGTTTCTCGGAGCAACTCGAAGAACTGGAGGACATTGGATTTGCCCGCGCCGTTCGCCCCCAAAAGCACCATCGGATTCGGAATGTCGTCCAGCTTCACGTCCGCGAGGGAGCGGAACCCCTTGATGTGAACCGACTCGATCCGTTCGAGCACGGTGTCGTCCTCCCCGCCGCTCATTTCGGCACCGCCAGCAGCATGGCGTCCAGCAGGCGTTTCTCTTGGCTGCCGCGAGGGTACAGGGCGGTGAGGGCGTTGGCGAGGCGCAGGAAGGTGGGGCCGCGCTCCTGTTCGGCGTGGATGAGGGCGCGCAGCGCCCCGGCGTGGCCGCTCGCTTGCAGGAGCATGGCGGCGTGCAGGCGGTCCAGGGTGGTGGCGCCTTGGGTTTGCAGTTCGGCGTCGCTGTTCAGGATGGAACGGGCGCGGGGACGCCGCGGGCCGCGCTCGCCGTCGGGGAAAAGCGAAAGCTGGCGGCTGGGGTTGGCGTCGCTCTCGATCCAGTCCGCGGCGGAGGCGGCGCCGTCTTCGCCGAAGAGCGCGCGGGCGCGTTCCGCCACTGGCAGCAAGCGCACGGCGCCTTTGGCTTGGGCGACGATGCGGCCGGTCCAAGCGTCCAAGTCGATGCCCATGGGCTGGGAGAAGCGGCGCACCACGTCGAAGGGCAGGCTGAAGCCCTTGGCGGCGGTTCTCGCCACCGCGTCCTCGTCGGGTTCGTCGTCGTCGGCGGTCTCCGTGCTTTGCAGCGTCCACAGGAACAGCGCGGTGAGGCGGGCATCCTCCTCCAATGCGCCCTGCAAGGGCGCGTCCGCCCCGGCGCTCGCCGTGCCGAGCACCTCCTGCAACGCCGTGCGCCCGACCACTTCCCAAACGCGCTCCAGATACTCCGCGAGCGCCACCGTTCTGCCATCGACGGTCTCCACGGCGCGGTAGCGGCTGTAGATTTCGAGCGCCGGGCCGACGCAGGCGAACACCAGATCGGCGCCGCGCACGCCTTCGCCTTGCAGCCGGCGCATCCAGTCGGAAACGCGCTTGGGGAGTTCGCGGAGGACGTCCGCCCACTCGCCGATAGGGGCGTCTTCGGGGCGCGGGCGGCAGATCAGGTGGACGCTGGTGGCTAGGGCGGCGGAATCGCGGGCTCGGAGGCGCGTGCCCATCTCCGTGGCGATGGGCCATGAGGCGGTGATGGTCCAGCCACCTTGAATCAAGCCGGCAAGCAGCGCCTCCCAGCCGTCGGTTGTTTTGTGGGCGAAGACCACCGAGCCAACGCCGGTCTCCTGCAAGACGCGGCGCCCTTCGGCGAAGGCTTGGCCCATGACGTCTTCAAAGAACGCTCTGTCTTTGATACGGCCTTCGCAGGTCTTCGTTTCGTCTTGGACTGCTTCGCGGTCTTTGGGCGAGAGTGGGTTGTCGGGATCGAAGATGTCGCGCAGCAACGAATGATCTGGCAGTGTGCGTTTGAGCCAAACGAGGAAAAAGTCCGAGAGGTCAGCGTAGGGTATAGCGTCGTAATAGGGTGGATCGGTGAACCACACTTTGGCAGCTTCGTCGGAGAGGGGACTTTCTATTCCATCGGCGAGATGAGCGTTTGCGGTACCAAGACTCCGAGCCTCCTCAACGACGTCGCCAACTAGCTCATAGCCGCTCTGCCAATTGCCGGGCCCATTCGCCGTGACTACTACCTCGGCAAAGTCCCAAACAATCGGCAGTGCTTGCCTACCGAAGGTGTGCTGCATCTTCTCCGCTACTGCGTTCCATCGAGTGCAGCTCATATTGCTCATTCCCACCCTGCTAAACGCACAAGCTAGAAGTGAACCAATGCTGGTTCCGTTGGTCGACGTCAAGGCACCCAAGTCGGCCAACACGGCCTTCTGCCGCACCGTGAATAGGTCGCCCCACTGCATCATGCCGTAGCGCTGTACCCGGAATCCCAACGTGCCAATCGGCGGCAGCGGCTCGTCCGGCACCGGACAAAGCCCCTGCCTGCCGCCCCGCTCCCAATCACCAAGAACTCCATCAAGCCGCACCTGCGCTTTCCGCACCGCCGCGTAGTCCGCATCCGTCGGCAGCCGATAGTGCCGTCCCGTCTCGCCGGGCTTGAGCGTTACCACCGCCGTCATCCGCGCCCCGCCGATGCGCTTCCCCGCCTCGCCGAAGATCGCGTCCGCGCCGCCCCGCTGTTCGCTCAGTTGCAGCCGCACACGTTCCGGCGGCAGCACCGTCCCGCAACACAGACAGGTGGCCTTCGCCCGGCTCACCGTGCCGCCATGCACTTCGCTCTCGGCCGTCGGCTCGAACACCTCGAACGCCACTTCCGGCGGCGCCCCCGGCCGCCGCACCACGCCGGGCTTGAGCGCCCGCTTGCGCTTGTCCTTCCTGCACAGCCAGAACGAGCGCATCAGCGGAATCTCCGCGCCGCAGTCCGGCGCTTCGCAGCGCACCGTGCGCGCCCAGAGGTACGCGATAGGCGTCGCGCCGTCCGGGTCCTTGGGGTAGAGGTCCGCGAGTTCCTTCTCCGCCGCCGCCTTGATCTCCCTGCCCGCCTTGCGCAGTTCGTTCGCGAGCTTCGGGCCGTGGCGCGGGATGTCCTCCAGCATCACCTTGAGGATCAGGCAGGCCACCGGGTTCAGGTCGCTGGCGAACGCCTCGCAGCCCACGCGCAGCGCTTCCAGCGGAATGGAGCCGCCGCCCGCGAACGGGTCCACCACCAGCGGCGGTTCCTCGCCGTGCGCCGCCTTCACCAAGGCGCGGCTGGTCTTCAGATAGGCGGGATTCGCCGCCACGTCCCAATTGGCGAAGTCCGCGATGAACTTCAGCAGAATGCGCCGCAGCCCGTCGTCCGTCTCGATGGTCTGATCCCACCCCCGCGGCCGTCCCTCGTGCCGAAGCAGCACCCGCCGTGCGTCTTCCTTGAACGCCGCCGGACAGTGTTCATCGCACGGGTCCGGCAGCAACAACGCCATCAGCACCGCCCGACACGACGCCAACGGCCGTCGCGCCCACCACAGATGCAGCGTGCTCGGATGCCCATGCCGAATCGACTTCTCCCGCACCGCATGACGCGAGACTTCAGCGATGGGGAAGTCGACCTCGGCTAGGCGCTTGCAGGATTTGGGGATCACCGCGTCGGTTCCCTTGGCCACACTACGTCAAAGCAAGACGTAATGCGCTGCAGGGTTGCAAAGGTCCAGACCCGACGTAGTCGGATCCTAGCCTCCTCCGATATGTAGTCTTCCGGCGGTGCCTGTTCCAAAACCGCTCTTGCTCGTTCCTTGTCGATGTTCGTCAATCTACGCGACAAGTGTTGGCCGTCAAGCGCCGACGGGCCTTCCTCCGGTGCGTACTCACCAAGAGACACATACGCCGGAGGTGGTACATTGCGCTTGCCTGGTGGGTGCTGGTGACAAACTCGATACATCGTCATTTCCAGCTCGTCCAACCCGTCTCGGTACTCCTCGCCAAGTTGGGATTCATCGACCAACTCCGAGAGGCAGTCGATCACCGCTGGTGCCTGATCTGGAATCGAGACAGCCCGGTAGTAAACTTCAGGTGCCCTAATTCTGACAACGGCTAACGGGGTCAATACAAGCGGCAGCATCGAGTGTACAGTTCGATCCGGCTGCAAAGACGTGGAGGCTACCTTGGCCAATAGCCACACGATCCGTTCCATTTCTCGTGGTGTAACCTGGCCGCCGGATGCCACGAGCGATAGAAATCTCACCGATGTAGACAACTCGGAGTTCAGCAAAGGAAATCGCTCGCAGAACGCTCGAAGTCCATGACGATCTGCTAGATACTTGACGTAGCTTGCCGCCCGGTCTTCTCCCTCTCGCCCATGGAAAGCGACGCCCGGAGGCATGTGCAACGTCCTCGTGAACATGCGGAGCAGGTATTGGTGCGCATCTATGTCTCCGTACGCCGCCTTCACCGTCTCCCGAAGAGCTATCATGTTCACGCCGAACACAAACACTAGGCCCGGCACGTTCAGAACGTGCTTGACGCGCTCCAACAGTTCAATCGCAAAGGTAGGCCTGCATCGATCCAACTCGTCTATGACGACGACAACGCCGAACTCTTCCTCTTCTTGGGTCGCTTCCACGAGCTTTGCCAGCAGTTCTTTCAGCTTCTGACGATTTGCCCTGCGAGCAGCCGCTGCACCGATCAAATCGACAGCTGGGTCGTCTAGAGTCTTACGTAGACTCAGAGCGTCCACGCCCGTGTACTTGCGCAAGATGCCGTCCAAGAGCTCGTTCAATAGGGCCTTCGACCTTCCGCCCCAATCTGTCTTGTCGTCCGATGCCAGCGCCTCGATCAACGACACCAAGGGATCGTCGTCGGAGTCGTTTTCCCATGCGTTGTAGTATACGGCGACCCGCCCCTGATCCTGCATCGCCTGCACCCACCGCTCCAAGACAAAGGTCTTGCCGGTGCCATAGCCGCCATCCAGGGCAATCGTCGCGGAGTCTTCGCCGTGGGCTAGTTCGGCTACGAGCGTGTTCAACTCGGACGCAATGCCCTGGCGCTGCAAGGCGTCGTCGCCCCAAGGCGAACCCGCGGCGGGCTTGAGCGCCGGCGGAGCAAGGTTGATGTCCGGTTCGTCGTCGGCAGGCGTCGTCATTGGCCACTCCTCAAGGACGTGAAGACTCTACTACATCCAGCCCATCCGTGCCCAGCCGCCAATGCCGGCAACACGCTACTTGGACACGAGCGGAAACCGTCGCGGATCTTCCAGAGTGCGAGTGCCGAGATCAATGTCCAGATCCGGCCAGTAGAAATGATTCGGGGAAGGTTCCTCGACGTTAAAGATGGCGGCAACAGAGGCATCCTTGAACCAAGGGAAGTCCTTGAACGACATGAACATCTCCCTGTCTCGACAAAGCAGCCAGATGCCGTGTCGAGAGACATTGGCAACTTCAACCTCCAAAGTGCCGGCGCCAAGCGGCTCTGATCTCATCTCGATGCTCCTTCACAATCGCCCTAAGCCTGACGCTGTCGGTCGGACAGGCCAAACTGCATCAGAATCGTCCCTCAACAGCGGCTCGACATTGCTTGGCTTCACGCCCAGCACCTTTGCCGCTTTGGTGTGGACGAGTTCCTCGGCCTGAAGCAGCCGCCTTACTAGGGCAAGAAGCGCTCCGCCAAGTCGATGACGGCGCACTCTGTAGTAACTTGGTCCACCCTCTACTTCGCGCATCTGGGCACGTCGGCGCTCCTTCTCTTCCTGCCATCGGCGTGCGTAGAAGGCGTGGAGCTGGCGATAGATGTCGCGCTCGATCCGGCCATTTCGCCACAGTCGATAAGCAACCATGGATTCGCTGACGCGCCGCTCCCTGGCGACGTCTTCGGCGCACTGCTGCGCTTCGTCGAAGCTCGCTATTCGGCGTGGCAAGGAGATGACGTCGCTGGGAAGAAGGAACTCGCCGGCAACGTCGTTGCAGAAGAACTCGATGCGGTCGTGGGCCCGCCTTGGCGGCGTCAATGGCGGATCGGCGCTGACGCCGCTGGCGCCGAGGCAAATGTGCGCGAGCTCGTGCAGCAGCGTGAACGACCGAGCGGCTATGGCGTCTTGGTGGTTGACGACGATGAACGGGGCCACGGCGTCCGCCAGAGCGAAGCCGCGGAATACGCGCTCGCTGACCACCGTGTGGTGCGAACCGAGGTCGCCGGCCAGCAGGACGAACGCTCCCAAGTTCTCAATGCGGCTGCGGAGAAATGCGAACGGATCGTTGACGCCACGGTGCCATTCGTCGCCCGAGACATCGAGCGCGCGGCGAAGCGTGGCGACGGCATTCGGTACGCTGTCGTCGAGCGACAGTCGGCCGTCGAGATCCGGCCGACGCACGTCCTCGTCGTCCTCCAAAGCTGCTTTCACCATGCTCTGGCGAACGCGAACGTCTCGCAGCAGGGCATCGAGCAAGGCCGCCTCTTGGGAGCTTGGCGGAGGGCCGGATGCGGTACGGAAGTCCTCGCCGTGGCGACCGGAGGCCGGTGGGGACGTCAAGTAGAAGACGGTTGGCGGCCGACGGTAGGCATCGGCGAAGCGCAATAGCTGGTTGCGCGTCGGATGCGTCGCGCCGGACTCGATGGCGACGAGTTTTTCCACGGCGGTGCTGCGGCCAGATGCCGACAAGCCAACGCTGCGGGCGGCCTGTTCCTCGGAGAGACCGGCCGCTTGCCGCGCCCACGCGAGCATGGACGGGTTGGCGTTCTCGGCACGTTGCATGGCGCTCAGCGCTCACCCGCCACGGACACCGCCACAAGGCAGTCTCCAGCGACAACAGCGTATGCATGGGCAAGGCAAGCGCGGATGTCCTCCGGTTCGAGCCGGGGATAGTCCTCCAAGAGATCCTCTTGGGAGACGCCCTGTGCAAGTAGGCTGAGAATCAGCTCCACCGAAATTCGCATGTCGCGGACGATCGGCTTGCCACCAAACACGTCCGGGCGGGCGGTGATGCGAGCTAGCAGTTTGGAGTGCGTCATGGCGTCCGAGGGCTAAGCCCCCAATTCATCGCATTTTGTTGACGAGTGCGTTGCTGACGGGTGCCCGGCCAGAGGGGATGGGCCGAAACCCATGCCGACCGCTCGATTTGGGCAAGATTTGCCCGGCAGGGAGTTGCAAGGCTTCGCGCATCAGTTCGGAGGCCAGCTTGCGTTGCCGCTTCGCGCTCTCTTTGGTTGCCGCTAGAGCGTCTTCGTCAATGTCGAGAGTAGTCCGCACGTTCGCCCCCTAGCCACTGTGCCTACCTTAACGCATCCCGCACAACGCATCGAACGGCAGCGCCTATTCCCCATTCGGTGTCGCCGGTCAACGGCCCACCAATGCGACGTCGGCACCCTTCGCGGCATCGACCAAACGGGCGTCCAACGACGCGATGGCCAGCTGCCGCCGAACAGCCACTTCCAGATAGGCCGCATCGTAGGCCGAGAGACCCCACTGCCTTGCCAGCGCCAAGAGCCGCGCTTCGTCGTGGTCGCCATCGCGCTCGATGCGCATCTCGGCCAAGTCGGCACGGGTCTGACGCGCATCCTCCGCGGTCAGTCGCCCTCTGCGTTCGTTGACGATCAATGCGTTCCACAGTTCGTAGCGCCAGATACCAGGCACCACCGCACCGCGCTCCACGGTCAAGCGCATCGCCCGCTCGGCGGCAGGATGTCCTTCGTCCGCCAAGCACCACGCCAGCACGATGGAGTTGTCGATGACGATGGGGCTCAATGGCGGTGCCCTTCGTGAATGGTCGCCACCAGTTCCGCCAAGGGCGCTCCTTTGAGCCGCCACCGACGGCTGCGGATGCGGTTGGCCGCCTGCTCGGCGCGCTCCCTGTCGTCTGCTGCCACAGGCACCAGCCGGGCGACCGGGCTGCGCTCTGTCGGACCGATCAAGCGGATCACATCTTCAAAACGAGTGGCCGGAGCACCGATCTCCCAGCGCCCGAGTCGTGTGACCTCGTATTTGTGAGCCAGCAGATCAGCTATCGCCAAGACCGCTTGCTCGTCATCCACCAACGGCAGAGCCCTGATTTCGCCAAAGGAGATCTCCCCGTGCTTAAGTAGAAGTGCGGCCGCAAGCCTGGACGGTATGATCGAGTAGTTGTGCATAGTCACGTTCTCTCCGCTCCGTCCTTCTGTTTGCCATCTTCTACGGCGTCGGGAGACAAGATGTCCTGCAGATCGGCAGGAAGATCTTTCATCTTCTCTCTCATTTTCTGTTCATTATCTGCCGAAATCAGCATCTCCTTCTCCCTATGTAGCCTGTGGATTTGCCACACGGTGTCCAAGCACTCGCCCTCGATCTCGGTGGCATTCAGTCCGATCTCCACTGCCTCGTCGATGGTTATGCACCAGCTATGATCCGCATAGCCGGTTGTCAGTTCCTTGCCGATTTTTTTGGCGCTCTGTGGGTCGTCCTTCAACATTCGGGACGACAACAGCCTTTCGACATACTCCTGACCCACTTCCAACAGTTTCTTGAAGCTACCCAGCGTTAGGGGGAATTGCAGCCGCTGTATCAGACCTTCGGCAAGTTTGTCGTTGCCGTTGGCGAACTCGTCCCGAATGAGACGCAGAGTGGATTCTATGTGGAGGGGTGAGAATCGTTCTACTCGTTGCTCCATTGGATTCATCGTAGTAATTTGAGGGTCTAATGGGCCAAGCTCCGCGACCGGTGCCATCAGTATCTCATCGCCAGCACAGACCAAGAGTGTCGCAGCACTCTTTGCCCACCTCGGTATGATGAAGGTCAGCTTGTCCTTTCCGTAACGACGGAATAGAAGACCAAGGTTGTATGCGGCGTCAATGTCGCCACCGCTAGAAGCCACGATGACATCGAGAGCACCGCTTTCATATCTTCGCTCCCTCAGATCATCAAAGACTCTATCCACAAGCTCGGTGTGGATATCCTGTTGGCCGAGTAGCAGCGGGAAGCAGTCCGTCTTGCGTTGCTTGCCAAGCTCTTGGCACTTGGCGTCGATCTCGCGCTCGATCAACGGCACTGTTCGTGACTTCGTGTCTTGCTTCGTCATCCTACGCCACCCAGCGGGTCAACTTGACGGCACCGGGCCGTTCCGTCAACGGCTCCTGCACCGCAACCGTATTCGACATTCACCCGTAATGCAAGCGCGATCACAGCGCTGAAGGCGGACCACCGCCGCCGCTCCTCGTGTCCACACCGTACTCCCCTCGCTCCTCCCGCACTTCCATCGGCTGCTTCAAGGCGTTCACGCTCAGATAGTAGTGCTTCACGGTGGTCACTTCGCGCCAAGCGTACTGCGCCGGGGCGCGGATGGGCGCTTGCAGAGTGGGCTGGTCGGCGCAGTTCGTCACCACGTACAGCCAGTAGCAGTCCGGGCGGTCTTCGGCCACGCGGCGTTCGTTCGGGGTGAGGAGCACGCTGCCGGTGGCGCCGGCGAGGCCTTTCACTTCGATCAAGCGCAGTTCGCCGAAGCGCGGGTCCAGGCTGGTGATGTCGTAGCCGAGGTTCTTCTGGTGGACGTCCTCCACCTGGCGGCCAAGGGCCTGCTCGTGCTCGATGGCCACGCGCATGGCGGTCGTCTCGGTTTCGGGATGCTGGCGCAGGCGGCGCAGATCCAAGCCCTCGCGTTCCGGGTGGGGCAGGATCAGGGCACTGGCCAGACGCTCCACGCCTTGCAGGGTGATGGCGCACTGGCGCTTGAGCTCGTCGCGGCGTTGCTCGCGCCGCGTCGAGGCTTCGGCGTGGCGGGTTTCAGCCTGTGCCAAGCGGGCTTCGGCACCAGCCACGCCTTGCTTCACATCCTCGTCCGCACGGCCGATCTCGTCGTCCGCCCGTTGCAGCACTTCCTTCAACGACAGTTCCACGTGTTCGCCGATGCGCTCGGCCTCCGCCGCGCGCTCGGCGCGCACCGCGGCGATGAACGGCGCCAAGGCGTGTTCGTGCAGCCAAGCGTTCGCTTCCGGCAGCGCGGCCACGGGCGGCAGCGACGCCGGCGCGGTCGCCGGCGTCATGTTGCCGAGGATGTCCGGCTCGCGCAGTTGCGGTTCCACGCCCTCGGTCAGCTCCACCGTGAACAAGCGTTCGTGGATGACGTGGCCGAGGCCGTCCACGGCCCGGGCGCGGTGGAAGTCCAACCGCGCCGGCGCGTCGTGCGCCACGGAGTGGAAGCAGGCGCCTTTGGCGAAGGCGTCCTGGCCGATGTCCAGGCTGTGGCGGCGCAGGCTCTCGAACAGCGGATGGCCCGGCGTCACCCACTCCAAATGATGCTGCTCGGCGGTGTCGCGGTCGGTGGAAAGGCGCGAATAGCGGTTCGCCAGTTCGGGTTGCTTCCAGTCGGGTTCCCGCTGGTACTTCCGAAGTTTCGCCGGCACGCGGCCCGGGTCGAAGGCGTGGGGCAGCCGGTTCACCGGGCGCAAGGAGAAGGCCGCATCCTCGGCGCACTCGCGCATGAAGCGTGCGATGGTCTCCGGCACCACGCGCCGCTCCTGGGCCTTGGCGCGGCGCTCGGTGAGCATGGTGAGGTTCAGCTTCTTGGTGGCGAGGCCCTCCAAGGCGGTTTGGCAGATGGCGCGGAAGTGGCCTTCGTCCACGTCGCGCAGCAGGCGGTCTTCCAAGTCCGCATCACCGAGCCGGCCGGCGTAGTAGTCGCGCAGCACGCGCTCCACCTGCGCGGACGGCAGCACTTCGCCCACCACGTTGAACACGGCGTCGTCGTCCAGGGCGTCGCGTATCTGCTGCAGCTTGTTCAGCAGGCGCTCCAGCACCCGGCCTTCGATGGTGTTGGCGGCCACGAAGTTGAAGATCAGGCAGTCCTCGCGCTGGCCGTAGCGGTGGATGCGCCCCATGCGCTGCTCCAGGCGGTTGGGGTTCCACGGGATGTCGTAGTTGAACAGGATGTGGCAGCACTGCAGGTTGATGCCCTCGCCGGCGGCTTCGGTGGCCACCAGCACCTGCACGGCGCCTTCCCGAAACTGCTGCTCGGCGTGCAGGCGCGTGCCCGCCTCGTCGCGGGAGCCGGGCTTCATGCCGCCGTGGATGCAGCCTACGGTGAAGCCCCAGGCTTTGAGCTTCTCCATCAGGTAGCGCAGCGTGTCGGTGAACTCGGTGAAGAGCAGCAGGCGTTGTTCGGGATGCTCGAAGAAGCCCTGCTCCTGCAGGAACTCGCGCAGGCGGGCGAGCTTGGCCTCGGCGCCGGCGTCTTCCACGGCCTGGGCTTCCGCCGCCAGCTCGCGCAGCTGGGCGATCTCGTCGCGCACCTGCTCGGCGTTGCCGGCCAAGGTGATGGCGTCCAGCAACTGCTCCAAGCGTTCGCGTTCGGCGTCCTCCAATTCGTCGAGTTCTTCGAGATCGGGCAGAGTGGGCGGCGCGGTGTTTGCCAGCGCCTGGGCTTGTTCGAGCCCATCGGCCAAGCGCTTGGCGCGGTTCTCGAGCGAGCGCCGCATGGCGTGGGTGCTCGACGCGAGGCGGCGCTGATAGAGCGACATCAGAAAGCCCACCGCCCGCGCCCGCGGGTTGTCGCCGTCTGCCGCTGCGCGTCGGCTCTGCTCCTTCACGAAGCGCGTCACCCGGTCGTAGAGCGCGAACTCCGCGCCTTCGATGTGGAACGCGGCGGTGCGCGGGATGCGCTTGGTGAACACCGGCTTCGCCGCCCACTGCCCGGCGTCGTCCTGGCTCGGGAAGTAGACCATCGCCTCCTTGGTGCGGCGCAGGTAGAAGGGCGCCCGACGGCGCTCCATCGCCTGTTCGATGGATTTCACGTCCGCGTAGGCGTCCTGATCCAGCAGTTGCAGGAAGCGCGTGAAGCTGGCCGCGTCGCCCTTGTGCGGCGTGGCGGTGAGCAGCAGCAGATGGTCGGCGCTGTCGCGCAGCATCTCGCCGAGACGATACCGCTGGCTCTTGCGTTTCTGGTCGGCAGACATGCGGTGCGCTTCGTCGACGATCACCAGATCCCAGTGCGCCTGCTTGAGGCCGGGGAGGATGTCCTCACGCTTGGCGAGGTCCAGCGAAGTGATCACTTGCTTCTGTTCCAGCCACTGGTTGACGCCGAACTGATCGCGGAGGTCGCCGCCCTTCAGCACCAGGAACTGTTCGTCGAACTTCTCCCTCAGTTCGCGCTGCCACTGAAAGGCGAGGTTGGCCGGGCACGCCACCAGCACCCGCTCGACGAGGCCGCGCAGCTTGAGTTCGCGCACCAGGAGGCCGGCCATGATGGTCTTGCCGGCGCCGGCGTCGTCGGCCAGCAGGAAGCGCACCGTCGGCAGCTTCAGCAGATGTTCGTACACGGCCTCGAGCTGGTGCGGCAGCGGATCCACCCGCGAGATTGAGAGGCCGAAGTACGGGGCGAACTCGTAGGCGATGCCAAGGGCGTGCGCTTGCAGGGCGAGACGCAGCAGGCGGCCATCGCCTTGGTAGGAGCGCGCGGCATCGGCGATGTCGAGGCCGGCGATGTCCTCGGCGGTGAGCGTGACGCGGCGGAACCGCTCCGAGCGCGTGCCGACCAAGCCGGCTTCCCAAGCGTCCGGCCCGGTGCGGCGCACGGTCTCCACCCGCATCGGCTCGGCGAACTGCGGGCCGACGAGGGTTTGGCCTTCGGCGATGGGAGGAGTGGTCACGGGTGGTCCTTGCGCTGAAAGAAGGGCGTGATCCCGCGAGGGCCGCGGCGATGACCGCGCTCTGCGTTCCGATCGCCGAAGTGGTGCTCCATCGGGAGGTCGGCCTGCGGCTGCCGGGGATCGTGCGAGTCGATGGTGATGTCGGCAGCATTGCTGCTCATCCTCGGCGTGGGTGCTTCGCCCCCAAGCATTGGATTTCCGGGGGCGCTGGTGCTCCCCGAAGCGCCGTCTGCGGCGCTAGGCGGCTTCCTCGCGTTGCATCACCTCGACTTGGTCCTTCGGCACGTAGAAGTACGATCCCGGGCGGAAGTCGTAGCCCAAGTCGCCGAGCAAGCGGCGTTGGCGCGGCGTGCCCCGCTGCGCGGCTGGCGGGATGGCGTCGTAGTCGTAGCAGCGCATCCACAACTGGCAGTAGTTGTAGAGCAGCACCTTGCGGGCGTTGCCGGAATCGTTGCGCGACGGCCCGTGCCAGAGCGCGTGGGGGAAGAGGTAGACGTCGCCGGCCTTGCCGAGCAGCTGCGCGGCGCCTGGCGAGTAGGGCGTGACGGCGCTCAGACCCCTGGGCGTTGCTTCGTCGCCGCCGGCCCAGCCGAGGTTCGGGTACGGCGCCCGTTCGCCCCGGTAGGGAATCTGGCGCAGGTGGCTGCCTGGAAAGACCGTCAGATTGCCGCTGTTCTCCTGTTCCACGTCGGTGAGCAGGAACATCGCCTTCATCGCCAGCGGCGGGCTGGAATCTTGCAGCCGCATCACGCGCAAGGACTCGCCGCCGTCGGTGTGGGTGTAGCCGGGGAACTTGGGATCGGCCGCGCGCACGATGGCCTGGGTCATGGAGAGCAGGATGTACGGCCCCATGATGTCCACGATGTAGTCGAACACCGGCGCGGCGTCGACGAGGTCGAGGAACGCCTGGTGGTACTCGAGAAGGTCGCGCCGGTCCATGAAGCCGCCCGGGTCGAGATCGCGCGCGTGCGGCTGCCAGGAGTAGTGGCCGATGGGCAGGTCCTTGCCCTGGCGCGGGTCCGGCTCCCAGCCGGGCACGGCGCGGATGCGGTCCATCTCGGCGCTGAAGAACGCCACTTGGTCGGCATCGAGCACGCCCTGCAAGTGCAGGTAGCCGTTGGTCTGCCACTGCCGCCGTTCTTCCGTCGTGAGCGTTCGCATGATGATGCGCGCCTCCCTTCAGTTGCCGTTGCGGCTCGAATGCCGCGCTGTTCAGATGCCGTAGAGGGCCTTCACGTTGTCGTGGGTGATCTTGTTGCGCTCCGCCGCCGGCACGCCTTCGAAAATCTCGTCGAGCACCTGCGTCGAACACGGCCAAGTGGAATCGACATGCGGATAGTCGGAGCCCCACATCAGATTGTCGAGGCCGATGATCTCGCGGGTGAGCACCGCCGGGCGGTCGTCTTCGATGGTGGCGTAGAACTGCCGCCGCCAAACTTCGTGCGGGCGTTCGCCGGTGAAGTCCTGGCTCTTGAACCGGTGTTCGCGCAGCAGGCCTTGGTCCACGCGGTCCAGCCAGTGCGCGATCCAGCCGGCGTTGAACTCGCCGACCACGAACTTCAGCCGCGGATGCCGCTTGGCGACGCCACGGCACATCAGATCCACCAGCGTGCGCTGGATGGTGGCCGGAGTCGCCGCGTAGTTGGCCGTCTCGTCCTGGGGCAGCGGGCTCTTCTGGCGGAACCGCGCGGGAACGTAGGCGTTGGTGCCGACGTGCATGGCGAGCGGAAAGCCAGCCTCTTCCGCCAGCGCCCAGATCGGTTCGTAGCAAGCGTCCTTGTAGGGCTGCTCGGGCGGCGCGGCGCACGGAATGCAGCCGCCCTTGAAGCCGCGCTTGATGACCCGCTCGAGTTCCGCCGCGGCGGCTGGGGGATCCTGGATGGGGATGGCGGCCAAGCCGAACAAGCGCCCGTTCGAGGCGTTGGCGTAGTCGTGCAGCCAGTCGTTGTAGTTGCGCTGGCAGGCCTTCAGGAGCTCGGTGTTCTCGAAGCTGAACAGGCCGAAGAAGCCGGGATAGAGGAACTCCGCGGCGATGCCGTCTTCGTCCTGGTCTTCGTGGCGGTGGGCGCCGTCGCGGATGCCGGCGCGCAGCCCGTCGTAGCCCTTGGCGAGGATGCGCTTGGCTTCGTCGTCGCGCATGTCGTCCACCTCGGGCTTGTGGCCGCGCCGCCGTTCCAGCACGAGGCCGTCGCGTTTCCTCATGCCGGCGAAGCCCATGCGCCGCCGCACGCCGCGCGGCCCCTTGGCGGGAACGACGATGGAATCGTCCACGGTGCCGGCGCCGACGATGCGCGGCGCGTCGTCGCCGAAGCGCTCGGCGAGGCCGATGAAGACGTCCTCGTGCTCGACGACGTGGGAGTCGGCGGAGATCGGTATGGCGGTTTGCATGGGTGCCTCCTCGTTGCGGCCAGGCGGGCGACGGGGCGGTCGTGCCCTTGGCTTGCGGCCTACTGTCGCCGAAGGGCGGCGGCTTGTCCAGAGCGTGTTCGACGCAGCGCGTTCGACAAGGCGGAACTCGGAGCGCCGTGAATGGCGCTCGAACGCGCCGCCATCGAGCTCATGCGCCGGCGAACGCCCTCTCGAGTGCGTCGACGTCGAGTTTCGACATCTCCCGCATGGCCTTGAAGACCCGCTCGCGCGCGGCGTCGTCGGCATCGCTTCCGAGCCATTGCAGCCATCTTTCCGGCACGACCTGCCAACTGACGCCGAAGCGGTCCTTCAGCCAGCCGCATTGGCCGGGTTCGCCGCCTTGGGAGAGTTCGGCCCAGTAGCGATCCACTTCCGCCTGTCCCTCGCAGAGGACTTGCAGCGACACGGCCTCGTTGAAGCCGAAGGCGTGGTCGACCGGACTGTCCATCACGGCGAAGCCGTGGCCGGAAAGACGAAGCGGGCGTGCTTGACGGCGCCCGCCCCTTCTTCGTCCGCCGCGAATCGTTCCACCTCGACCACATGCGAGTTCGGGAACACGCCGCAAAGACGCTCCATCGCCGCCCTGGCGGCACCGAACTGCTCGCCGAAGAACATCAACGCCGGCGCGATGGCCGGTTCCGACTGGTCGGCAGCGGCCATCACCTGCCAGGAGACGCCGAAGCGGTCCGCCGCCCACCCGAAGCAAGGGCTCCAAGGGTATGCGCCGAGCGGCATCAGCGTCTCGCCGCCGCTCGACAATGCGGCGAACAAGCGTTCCACCTGGGCAGGAGAGTCCACGCGGACGAAGAACGAGATGCTTGGATTGACGACGAACTGCGGCCCGCCGTTCAGCGCCGTGAAGCGCTGTCCAAGCACCTCGAAATCCACGCTCATCACGCTGCCGGGCGGCAGTCCGGCCGGATTGTCGACCGAGCGGGGAAATCGGGCGTCGGCGAGGAGGCGGCCGTCGCCGAAGGTCTCGACGTAGAACGCCGCGGCCTCTTCAGCCTGTCCGTTCAGCCACAGGCACGGCGCGAGAATCGGGGCGTCCATAAGCAGGTTCTTCTATGGCCAGAGCTCGACGACGAACCGTAGCAACCGCTCACGGCATGAACAATGTCCGCAATGACGGGTTGGAACGTCGAGGCGCCAGCACGACAGCCGGACGCCCCAAGACGCTCGACGCCACCCGGTGCCGCTGACTCGCACGGCAAACGGCACAGAAAATGGTGCAAGTCCTAGGCGTTGATGTCGAATAATCATTGCAAATCAGCAAGTTAGATACTTGGTTTGGCGGAGAGGCAGGGATTCGAACCCTGGGTGCCCGCAAGGACACACCTGATTTCGAGTCAGGCCCATTCGGCCGCTCTGGCACCTCTCCTTGAAGGCGATTCTACACCCGGGGCACTTGTGTTCGGCCCGTGTTGGCGAATGGCGCGAACGGCTAGCCGCGGCCGATGTAGGGCATGGCGGAGGCCATGACGGTGATGAACGGCACGTTGGCGTCGAGCGGCAGGCTGTCCATGTAGAGAACGGCGCGCGCCACGTTGTCCACGTCCATCGTCGGTTCCGGCTTGACCGAGCCGTCCGCCTGCTTCGCGCCGCGGCCCATGCGCGAGGTCATGGGCGTGAGCGCGTTGCCGATGTCGATCTGGCCGCAGACGATGCCGTGTTGGCGGCCGTCGAGGAACGTGGCCCGGGTGAGGCCGGTGAGGGCGTGCTTCGTGGACGTGTAGGGCGCGGAGTTCGGGCGCGGCACATGGGCGGAAATCGAACCGTTGTTGATGATGCGGCCGCCCTTCGGCTGCTGGTTCTTCATCATGCGGAATGCCTGCTGCGTGCAGAGGAAGGCACCGGTGAGGTTGACGTCCACGACGCGCTGCCACTGTTCGAGCGTCAGCTCCTCAAGCGGCAGCGGCGGTGCGCCGGCCCCAGCGTTGTTGAACAACAGGTCCAAGCGCCCGAAGGCGCTTTTCGTGGCGGCGAACAGGTCGGTCACGGATGCGGCGTCGGCGACATCCGCGCGCACGGCCAAGGCGCGCGTCCCGGCGCCCGATTCCTCGGCGACCTCCTCGAGAAGTTCAAGCCGTCGCCCGGCAAGGACCACGGCGTAGCCGGCCTCCAGCAGGGCCAAGGCGGTGTGCCTGCCGATGCCGGTGCCGGCGCCGGTCACGATTGCGGTTTTGCCTGTCATGGCGATGCTCCTTGGGCTGCGGCGCGTGATCGTGGTGCGTGAACCGGGGCCATGCGGGAGCTCTTCAGCGGGCAAGAGGATGCCACGCACGCCAAGGCGGCAACGCAAAGCGTCGCAGTCTACCTGAGGACGCGGCACCGCCTGGCGACCCGCGCCTAGGCGCCGGCGAAGTCGTCTAAGCGGGGGTGCAAGCGCTGATGGCCAGGCGATGGCGCATCACGCTTGCGGAGCGGGCGCTCGTTCGACCACAGTAGGCCGATGCGCCGTCTGTTGCCGAGCGTCCTTCTCGTCGCCCTTGCCGGGTGCTTTGCCGGCGAGGGCTCCGGCGAGTTGGCGTTCAAGACGTTTCCGGTGGCGGATTTCGACACGGTGGCGCTGGCCAGCGAGGGGGCGGCGACGATCACCCAGGGCGACTTCGCGGTGTTCGCTTCCGCCGAGGACAACGTGCTGCCCTCGCTGCGCGCCGAGCGCGACGGCAACGTGCTGATGCTGCGCCGGGACGTCGACGTGATCGACGGCATCCGCGCCGAACTGCCGATCGAGTTCCACGTCTCGATGCCGGCGCTGGCGGAAGCGCGGGTGTCGGGCAGCGGCGCGATGGCGATTCGCGGGGTGGCGGGGCGTTCGCCGCTGCGCCTCGGGGCCAAGGGCAGCGGCGTTGTCGACATCGTTGGCCTTGAAGCGGGCCATGTTTCGGTGGAGGCCAGCGGCGCCAGCGCGGTGACCATCGCCGGGCTGCGCGCCGAGCGCTTGGAATGCACGATCAGCGGCTCGGCCCATGTTTCGGTCGCCGGCAGCGGGAACGCGCTCGCGGCAGGCGTTCGCGGTTCCGGCGTCTTTCGCGGTGCCAGGCTGCGCGTTCTGAAAGCCGACGCGCAGGTGCGCGGCGCCGGGCAGGCGTTCCTCTGGGTCGAAGAGAACCTCGTCGCCGAAGTCGGCGGCAATGGCCGGGTGGCCTACCGTGGGCACCCGGAGGTACGCGAGACGGTGCAGCGCGACGGGCGCATCATGCCGCTCGTGGAATTGGACATGGGCGATGGCTGATGCGCAGCCGAAGGCGCACCACCGCAGCGACTTCGACTTTGACTTGCCCTCGTCGCTGATCGCGCAGCGGCCATCGCCCACCCGTTCGGCAAGCCGCCTCCTGGTGCTTGGCCAAGAGGGCATCCGCCACTGCCGCTTCGACGCCATCGCCGGGCTGCTGTGCGAAGGCGACCTGCTGGTGGTGAACGACACGCGGGTCGTGAAGGCGCGGCTGGCGGCCGTCAAGGATTCAGGCGGGCGAGCGGAGATTCTCGTCGAGCGCATCGAGGGCGAGACCCAGGCGCTCTGCCAAGTGCGTTCCAGCAAGGCGCTCAAGATCGGCCGCGCGCTCTCAGTAGCCGACGTCGACATTCGCGTGCTGGAGCGCCGCGACGACTTCTACCTGCTTGCCTTCGACGCGCCGGTGGCCGCCGTGCTCGAGGCGCACGGACAAGTGCCGCTGCCCCCCTACATCGAACGAAGCGCCGACGCAGAGGACGAAGCGCGCTACCAGACCGTCTACGCCGCGTCCCCAGGCGCAGTTGCCGCGCCCACCGCGGGACTGCACTTCGACGCGCCGCTGTTGCGCCGACTCGAAGAGCAGGGCGTGTCCATCGCCAGCGTGACGCTGCACGTCGGCGCCGGCACGTTCCAGCCGGTGCGCGACGAAGACCTCGCCGCGCATCGCCTCCATGCCGAGCGCTACGCGATTCCGCCAGCCACGCGCCGCGCGCTCGATGCCTGCACCGGGCGCGTGGTGGCGGTTGGCACCACGGTCGTTCGCACGCTGGAAGCCGCCGCGGCGAGCGGCTGCGAGCATGGCGAGACGCGGCTCTTCATCCTGCCCGGCTACCGCTTCCGCGCCGTCGACGCGCTGGTGACCAACTTCCACCTGCCCCGCTCCACGCTGCTGATGCTGGTCTCCGCCTTCGCCGGCGTGGACGCGGTGCGCGCCGCCTACGCCGAAGCTGTGGCGCACGGCTACCGCTTCTACAGCTACGGAGACGCCATGTTCTGCGAGCGCACTGCCGATGTTTGAGGTGCTGGCCGCGGACGGCGCGGCGCGGCGCGGGCGTCTCGCCACGGCCCACGGCAGCGTCGAGACGCCGGTGTTCATGCCGTGCGGCACCGCTGGCACGGTCAAGGGCATGACGCCGAAGATGCTCGACGAGGTGGGCACGACGATCCTCCTCGGCAACACGCTGCATCTCATGCTGCGCCCTGGAGACGCGGCGGTGGCGCGCCTCGGCGGCCTGCATCGCTTCATGCACTGGCAGCGTCCCATCCTCACGGATTCCGGCGGCTTCCAGGTGTTCAGCCTGCGCGACAAACGCAAGGTGATGGCGCACGGCGTCGAGTTCCGTTCGCCCATCAACGGCGACCGCGTGCTGTTGACGCCGGAGCGGTCGATCGCCGCGCAGCGCAATTTGGGGGCCGACATCGTGATGTCCTTCGACGAATGCACGCCCTATCCGGCGAGCCGCGACGAAGCGGCCGAGTCGATGCGCCTGTCCATGGCCTGGGCGCGGCGCGGGCGGGAGAGCCACGGCGACGGGCCGAACCTGTTGTTCGGCATCGTCCAAGGGGGCATGTACACGGACCTGCGCGATGCGAGCCTCGACGAGCTGGTGTCGATTGGATTCGACGGCTATGCGGTCGGCGGCCTCTCGGTGGGCGAGCCGAAGGAGGAGATGGACGCCGTGCTCGCCCACGTCGCGCCGCGTCTGCCAGCGGACAAGCCGCGCTACCTGATGGGCGTGGGCACGCCGGCCGACCTGCTGCGCGGCGTCATGCTCGGCATCGACATGTTCGACTGCGTGCTGCCGACGCGCAATGCCCGCAACGGCCACCTGTTCACCTCGCGCGGCGTGGTGCGGATTCGCAACGCCAAGCACCGCGACGATCCGACACCCATCGACGAACACTGCGACTGCGACGCCTGCGCCAACTTCTCCCGCGCCTACCTGCATCATCTGGCGCGCTGCGACGAGATGCTCGGCGGCATGCTGATGACCATGCACAACCTGCGCTACTACCACCGCCTGATGGCGCAATTGCGGACGGCCATCGAACGGGGTACATTGGCGCACTTCGCTCGCGCCGTCGCGGACGGCTGGGAGTCTTGACGCCCATGTTCGATCTTGCGCCAGAGGCAGTTGCCGTCAGCAGTTGCGCTGCGCCGGCCGGCGGCAGCCCGTGGACGATGTTCCTGCTGCTCGGCGGCTTCGCGCTCATCTTCTACTTCATGCTCATCCGCCCCCAAAGCAAGCGGCGCAAGGAACACCAGGCGCTGGTCTCGGGGCTCTCCAAGGGCGACGAAGTCGTCACCGTGGGCGGCATCACCGGCGCCGTCACCAAGGTGGAGGACGACTTCGTGAAGGTGAGCATCGCCAACAACGTGGAAGTCCGCGTGCAGAAGAGCTCGGTGGGCGCGTCGCTTCCGAAAGGCACCCTCAAGTCGCTGGATGAGAAGAAGTAGCGGCCCGGTCGGCACCGGCCTCGGCACTCCCGGCTTCCAGATCTTCGGCGCTGCGCGGCCGCGCAGCGGATCCTCGGGCCGCCCGTCGCCGTGGCGGTTCGTGCTGCTCGCGCTGGTGGCGGCGCTCGGCTTCCTTTACGCGGCGCCGAACCTCTTCACGCCGGACTTCGCGCTGCAGGTCACGGTGGACAACGCCGAGCGTCCGGTGGACGACGAGCTGCTCGACGAACTCGCCGCGGCCCTCGGCGGCGCCGGCATCGTCGTCGAAGGCACCGAGCGCATACCCGACGGCGGGCTGATCCGCGTCGCGGACAGCGACGACCAGCTGCGCGGCAGCACCATCCTGCGCTCGCGGCTGAATCCGGCCGGCGAGGAGCGGCAGTACGTCGTGGCGCTCAATCTCGCCTCCACCACGCCAGCCTGGCTGCAAGGGCTCGGCGGCGAACCCATGGCGCTCGGCCTGGACTTGAAGGGCGGCGCGCACTTCGTGCTGCAGGTGGACATGGAGCAGGCGCTGGCCAAGCGGCTCGGCGACGAGGCGGAGAAGATCAAGGACATGCTGCGCGAAGAGCGGATCCGCTATCGGCGGACGGACAACGCCGTCGAGGGCCAGACCATCCGCATCGGCTTCGTCAATCCGGACCTCCGCGAGCGGGCGGTGGCGGTGCTGGAGGAGGAGTTCCGGCAGCCGGACTACGCTCTGGAGGAAACCTTGGTGGATGGCCGGCCCGGCATCGTGCTGACGGTGCAGCAGTCGAAGATCGACGAGATCGAAGACACCGCCATCGAGCAGAACCTCACCGGGCTGCGCAACCGCATCAACCAGCTCGGCGTGGCGGAGCCGCTGGTGCAGAAGCTCGGCGGCTCGCGCATCGTCATCGACCTGCCGGGCGTGCAGGACAGCGCGGAGGCCAAGCGCAAGCTCGACAAGTTCGCCAATCTGGAGTTCCGCCTCGAAGCGCAGGCCAACGACCGGCCTTCGGAGACCGAGGAGTGGCTCTACGAAGGCCGCATGGTGAAGCTGAACAAGCGCGTCATCCTCACCGGCGACCGGGTGACCCACGCCGTGCAGGCGCGCGATCCCGAATCCGGCCTGCCGCAGGTGGACATCACGCTGGACAGCCTCGGCGGCGGGATGTTCCACGATTCGACGGCGCCCAACATCGGCCGCCGCATGGCGGTGATCTTCATCGAGCACAAGCCCATCGTCACCGTGGAGGAGGTGGACGGCGAGACGGTGGAGAAGCACGGCAGCCGGGCGGAGAAGCGCGTCATCAGCCTGGCCACCATTCAGGCCGCGCTCGGCTACAAGTTCCGCATCACCGGCCTGACGCTGCGGGAGGCGCAGGAGCTCGCCTTCCTGCTGCGCGCCGGCGCCTTGGCCGCGCCCATGTACATCGTCGAGGAACGCACGGTGGGCGCGTCCCTCGGCGAGGAGAACATCGAGCGCGGCATGCTGGCGGTGACGGTCGGCTTCGTGCTGGTGCTGATCTTCATGGCCTTCTACTACAAGGTCTTCGGCGTGGTGGCCGACGTCGCGCTCACCCTGAACCTGGTCGTGCTGGTGGCCGTGATGTCGCTGCTGGACGCGACGCTGACGCTGCCGGGCATCGCTGGCATCGTGCTCACCGTGGGCATGGCGGTGGACGCCAACGTGCTCATCTTCTCGCGCATCCGCGAGGAGCTGAAGACGAAGGCCCCGGCGCAGGCCATCCAGGCCGGCTACGACCGCGCCTTCCTGACCATCCTGGACGCCAACGTGACGACGCTGTTCGTGGCGCTGATCCTGCTCGCCATCGGCAGCGGCCCGGTGGCCGGTTTCGCGGTGACGCTGTCAATCGGCATCGTCACGTCGATGTTCACGGCGATCTTCTGCTCGCGGGCGATCGTGGGCCTGATCTACGGCAGCCCGCGTCTGGAGAAGGTGCTGATATGACCCGCGCAGAGCGCCGCGCATGACCACCATCGACTTCATGGGGCGACGCCGGGTGGCCACCGTGGCATCCATCCTGCTGGTGATCGTGTCGGTGGCGTCGGTGGTCTTCACTGGCATCAACCGCGGTCTCGACTTCACCGGCGGCGTCGAGGTGGAGTTCGGCTTTCCGCAGGCGGTGAGCCCGCAGGAGGTGCGAAGCGCCCTGCAGGACGCTGGCTACGAGAACGTGGTGGTGCAGCACTACGGCACCGATACCGACGTGCTGGTGCGGATGCCGCCGGTGGTCGGCGTCGACCAATCGCTGCTTGGCGACGGCGTCGCCACGGCTTTGGCGCAGGCGTATCCCGACGTGCAGCTGCGGCGCAACGACTTCGTCGGCCCGTCGGTGGGCCGGGAGCTCACCGAGAACGGCGGCCTCGGCCTATTGGTGGCGCTCGGGGCGGTGATGGTCTACATCATGTGGCGCTTCACCGGCAAGTTCGCGGTGGGCGCGGTGACGGCGCTGGTTCACGACGTGGCCATCGTGGTCGGCGCATTCTCGCTCTTCCGCTGGACCTTCAACCTGCCGGAACTCGCGGCCTTGCTGGCGGTGATCGGCTACTCCCTGAACGACACCATCGTCGTCTCCGACCGCATCCGCGAGAACTTCCGCACGGTGCGGCGCGGCACGCCGGTGGAGATCGTCAACCGCTCCTTGAACCAGACGCTGGGGCGCACCTTGGTGACATCGCTGACCACCCTGCTCGTGCTCGGCGCACTGCTGATCGCCGGCGGCGAGCAGATCTCCGGCTTCGCCACCGCACTCGCCATCGGCGTCGTCGTCGGCACGTATTCGTCGATCTACGTCGCCGCCAACGTGCTGCTGGCCATGGGCATCAGCAAGCAGGACCTCGCCCTGCCGGAAAAGGAGGGCGTGGAAGAGACGCCCTGATCGCGCCGAGGATCGTTGGCTACGATTGGCCGACCCAGGCGGCGTCGCGCTTCTCGCGGAACGCGGCCATGCCTTCGGCGGCTTCTTCGCTGCGGAACATGCGCCCGCTCCACTCGGCGGTCTCCTTGAAGCCCTCCTCGATGGAGAGCTGCGGCACCCGGCGCACCAGCTTCTTGCACTCGACGACGGCGTTCGGGCCGCCGCGGTTGATCATGTCGAGTTCCGCGTTCACCGCTTCTTCTAGCTGCGCGCGCGGCACGGCGCAATGCGCGAAGCCCATCTCCACGGCTTCGGCGCCGGTGAATCGCGCCCCGGTGACGAACAGGCGCATCGCGTGGTGGGTGCCGAGCTTCGGGATGCACACCACCGAGATCACCGCCGGAATCACGCCGATGCGCACTTCGCTGAAGCTGAACTGCGCCTCTTCGGCCGCCACCACGATGTCCGCCGCGCCCACCAGGCCGAGCCCGCCGGCGAAGGCCGCCCCGTTCACCGCCGCGATCACCGGCTTGGGGCTTTCCATGATGGTGGTGAGCACCTGCGGATAGGGCACCGAGCGCCGCCCTTCGACGGACGCGCCGGGCGGGCTCTTGAGATCCGCGCCGGCGCAGAAGGCGGGATCGGTGCCGGTGACGACGATGGAGCGCGCCGCGGGATCCTCGTTCGCCGCCAGCAGGTGGTCGTAGAGTTCGCTCACCAGCACGGCGGAAAGCGCGTTGCGGTTGCGCGGACGGTTGAGCGTAATCCACGCCGCGCCGTTCTTGATCTCGTAGAGTGTGGCTTCGAGTTCTGCCATGTGGGCTCCATCTGGGCTGCTGGTTGCACTGCCTTCGAGCGTCCCATGTTGATGGCGCGGGCGTCAAACCGCGGAACCGTTCAACGCCAAGCGGCCGCGGTCGGAAGGGCCTAGTCCGCGCCCTCGCTCTCGACCGGCGGCCGATTGCCGATGCGTTCGAAGATCAGGATGTCGCCTTCGGAGTAGACGTAGACGTGTCGCCCGTCCGGGCTTGCCGCCAGCGCTTCGCTCTTGAACTGTGGCACGTGGTTGTTGAAGCGATCCGCTTGCCAGTTGGCCACGTAGTCCGTGGCGCGGAGCCTGGCGGCGCCATCGGCGACGCGGATGGCTGCGCTGAACGCCGAATTGCGGCAGAACGCGTCGAACGCGGCAGCGCCGAGTCTTGCGGCGATGAAGCCGCACTCCCCGTGCACATCGCGCCAGGATGGATTGCCCACGGGGCCGAGCGTGTTGAGTTCCCGTAGGACGAACAAGTCGCCGGCGAGTTCGTAGGCATAGGCGCTGCCGTCTTCGGCGAGGGCGACGACGTAGTCGTCATGGTTCGTCGCGATGACGGTTGCGCGTCCGGGCAAGCCGACCGTGCTGGCCTGAGTCAGCGCGCCCGTGTTCTGGTTGCGCGTGAAGGTCTGCAGCGTGTGGCCGTTGGTGACGTAGATCCATGCGCCGGCGCCGCTGTCGACTGCATATTCGAAGTCTTCGATTGCGGCGCTCTCCACGGCCGTGAGGCCGGTTTCGCCGATGGCATACACCTCGATGCCGTCCGCATGGCCGTAGTGCAGGTACGCGCCGGCCGAGTCCAGGAACGCGGCGTAGACGTCGCAGGACGGCAGGTCGCCATCGACGATCTCCAGCGCGCCTTCGTCCGCAAGCGCCAGCCGAGAGTCGTCGTCCGGCGCGAACTGGCGCCAAGCGCAGCCGTCGAGCACGTACAGCTTGCTTCTGCCGCGGTCCCACAGCAGGGCCTGGGGTTCCCTTACTCCGACGACTGCGTTCGGCGTCAGCGTTCCGCTGGCGGCGTCGCGCTCGAGGACGTGGACGCCTTGGGATGTGGCCAAGTAGAGCGCGCCGCCGCGATCCTCGAATGCGAGGGCCGGCGCTGCGTCGGTTCTCGGCGCACTCAAGCCCAGTGTCGATGCGCGCAGCCGGCCGGCGTAGCGAAGCCAAGTCGGGGCGTCGGTTTCGCCCCAATTCAGCGTCGCTTCGGCGTCGTCGCGCTCGCCACGCTGCCCCACGCGTATCAAGTAGCGCTGCTCGGCGGCGGCGTCGAATCGCACGGCGATCGCATCGTCCGCATCCGGCGCCTGCCAACCGCCGTGACTGCGCGCCACCAGCTGCAGGCTGTCGAATCCAGTGCCGCGCGCGCGGTAGACGGCCAGCGTCGCCGCGGTCGTGCCGTCCAGCCAGAACCGATGCCAGCCGACCTTGGCCGGCGTGAATGTCCACCACAGCGAGGAATCGCCGAGAAGGCCGCTGCGCTCGTCGGGCTCGAGGGTGCCAAACCGATTGGCAAACGTCGTCGAACCGCTGCCGCCGTCGAGGGTGATTGCTTGCGCTAGAGAGTCGTTGGCCGGGGTCTCTCCCCATTGGAGTGTGGCCGAGCGACTCCATCCGAACGCCGCGGAGTCGCCAGTATGGTATCCCACCGAAATCCAGTAACGCTGCCCGTCGACGGCATCGAAAGCGAGCTCGGTGCCGGTCACGCGCGGCCCTGTGCTGGCAAGCAGTTGCAAGGTCGCCAGCGAAGGCGTGACATCGGCGTCTACGGTCTCGGCCGGCGTGAAGACGGCGACCTTGATCTGGGTGTCTCTGGTCTTGTCGAGGCGCCAAGTGAATCGGCCGCCCGACGGTGCCGTCCAGACCCGCCAGTGCGTCCTTACACCGGTTTGCTCGGGCTCGCCGGGCTCCACGTCGCCGTTGCCAACCGTCATCAGCTCCGAACCGGTTGCGCCTTCGAGCTCGGCGGCGTTGGCAAAGTCGCTCGCCGCGTTGCGCGCGGACTCTTTCCACTTGAGCGCAAATGCTCGCTCCGCCTGGAAGGCGTCTCTCGCCGCGACGGCAATGCGGTATTCCACGCCAGCCTGTACGCGCAGCTGAGCGCTGCTCCATGGAAACCCCGAGACAAGCCGCAGCGCCGCCACACGGTCGCCAGTGAACACCAGCACGGGGGAAGCCGTGTGATCCGTTTCGAACAGCCAATCGCCATCGTCGGGTGCGGTCCAGCGATACCACACCGTTGCGGCCAAGTCGCCGAACCGTTCTCCTGGTTCCAGCGTGGCACCGCTGTTGTCTCCGGCAGTTTCGCCTTCGGCACCGGGCAGTTCGATGGCGGCGGCGAAGTCGTCGTTGTCGGGGCGCGGCCCTTGCGACCAACGCAGCGTCTGGGCGGGCGCGCAGTCTTCGTTGTAGACGCCGCAGCTAACGCGCACCCGATACGTCTGGCCCTTGTCGGCGAAGAACGAGACGCCCCACCTATTGGACACAATCCGGGTCAACGCGGCGATCCGGTCGCCTTGCAGCACGTCGACATGCGCTCCTGATGTGCCAAAGCTCACGGCCCCTTGCGCCGGCGCGGTCCACCGGTACCAGACGGTGCCCGCAGGGGACTGGCCGATTACTTCCGTCGCCGGCTCGCCTGCCTCGAAAGTGGCGGCCAGCAAGTCTGCCTCGACGCTCCCAGTTGCGCCGTCGAGTGTCGCAGCGTCGGCGAAATGGTCGTTCTCCGGCGACGACGCCTGGGCCGGCGGTTCCCCGCCGAGACCGTCGGCGGCGGCGAATGCAACCGAAGCGACGGCCGGGTTCGCGTTCCAGGCGCTGACCGTGAAGTACAGCCGCGCGGCCCGTTCGGTGCCGAGACCCACATCGAACTCGATTCGCTGCCGTTCTTCCACGCCCACTTCCCCGACCATTGCGTAATCGTCGTTCCGCGACTCCGGCGGGGATTGCCCGACGCCGTCCTCCCCCATTGCCGGCAGCACTTGGATGTCCGGGGTGCATTCGGCGCCGTCGTCAGTGCGGCAGCCGTATGCGGAAATCTCCACGCCAGCCGCCACGTAGGCATCCACCGACAGCGTGAGCGTCACGCGGTATTGCCGATCGGCCGTGCGCCGCTGCCCGTCCACGGCGACGCGAAGATTCGGCGTGGCGGCGCCGCGGATGACCGTCCATGCCAGCCCGGCGCGAGGGGCGGCGGTGTAGACGCGATTTGGCGCCACGCGCGCCCGGTACCGGCCGGCTGCTGGATTCTGGACGATGATCCACTCGACATTGTCGCGGCGAGAAGTGGATGCGTACTCGCCGCAGGCTGCCGTGTCGCAATCGGCGTCCTTGTCCAGCCAGAGATCGAGGTCGTTCAATACGGTGCTGCCGATCGTGTCGGCGGGCGGTTCGTCCCACGCCAGGACGAGGTCCAAGCGGCTGGCGCCCTCCGGCACGACGATGTCCTGGAAGCCGTAGCTGCCGCCATTCAGCGTCGAGGTCGCGGCGCCGTTCTCCCAGCCGTCCGCCCGCTTGCGCTGCAGCACGCTGGTGCGCGCCGACGCTTTGCCGAGGCCGAACTGCGCCTGCAATACGCCAGGTCCTTCGCTGTTGTCGGCGGGGAAGACGCCGCCGGCATCGAGCCATGCATCCGGCTTGATGGCGCTGGCCATCAGCCGCGCCCGGGTCAGCGCCGGCTGCTCGCGGTAGTCCGCAACGGCGTCCATCAAGAGCGCCGCGACGCCAGCGACGGAAGGCGACGCCATGCTTGTGCCGCTGAATGCGTCGTAGCTGCCGCGGCTGCCTTGGCCGCGCGCCGAGTACACGTTCACGCCGGTGGCAACGAGTTGCGGGGCTAGGCGGCCGTCGAACGTCGGCCCCCAGCTGCTGAACCCGGCCAGTTCGCCGTTGTCGTACACCGCGCCCACCGACAGCGAGTTCTTGGCTGCGCCGTAGTTCGAGAAGCCGCTGATGCTCGCATTCGAGTTCGCGACGACGTAGAGCTGGCGATGCGCCCAAACCACGGCGTCCAGCTTGCGTTCGGAAGATGTTCGACCGTGCCAGATTCGACTGGTAGCCGAGAGGCTCATGTTCACGACCAGCGGCTTCGCGGGCTGGGCTTCGCTGCCGCACGCCGATGCCTTGGCGAGGAATTCCATGCCCCGATGGACGCCGTCGGCGAACCCCCCGCCGCCTCGACTTAGAACTTTCGCGAAACGGATATGCGCCACCCCAGGCGCCATGCCGGCGTACCGTGGCTCGGCGAAGCCGTTGCCGGCAACGGTGCCCGTGACGTGCGTGCCGTGGCCGTGCTCATCCACCCACAAGTCTGCGTCTTCCATTCTGTGCTCGTTCGCAAAATTCGACACGAAGTTGGCGCCGCAGATGCTCGAACGATGACTGCTGATGTCCAAGTGGTTGATGTTGAGGCCGGTGTCCATCACGCCGATGGGGACGGCGCTGCCCGTCGTTCCTCGGAAGAGGCCCGGCGCATCTTCATGGAAACGCACCGCATCCGCCCCCATGGCCGGAACCGCGGTGTCGTGGCTGGCCCGAAACATCTCCATCGGCTCGACGGCCTGCACGAAGTCGGCTTGCAGAGCGGCATCAAAGGCGGCGGCATCGACGTTGGCCGCGTAGGCGCGGATGTCGGCATCGAAACGCCCGACTTCGACGCCATAGGCCTGCAACGCGCGCCGCCAACGACCGTCCCGATCGTGCGCCATCAGCGTGATCAGAACGGGGAGCTGGCGCAACGGCGCAGCATGGATTTCCGCCCGGAGGGACTCGTGCGCCTTGCGCTCCGGCGGTACCACGCCGAGACCCGACACGCTCGGCAACGCTGCGGCGGCCTTGAGGCTGGCGTCGTCCGTCGGCAAGCGGCTGCGCAGCAATGGCCCGGATGCGGCCAGAACATCGATTCCAAGCGGCGCGACGGCGTTGCGCACGTCCCGTGCTCTGGCCCCTTCGGCGAGGCGCAGCCAGCCAAACGTCCAGTCGCGTTGCATCCGCTGCGCCAGATCCGCGACGGCCGCCAGAGGCGCGTCACCTGTGCCGCCATTGCCGAAGAGCCAATCCAGAGCCTGGTCCGGCGTGGCCGCGTCCCGTTTCGACGTTGGCCGGTAGGGAGCCATGGACAGTTCCGTGGGTGCCGTGGTGAACGAGTAGCCATCTGGCGCCGCTGGCGCCGGGGCGGCAAACGGCTCGACGGAGGCGGAGCGAGAATCGGCAACGATCGGCGCGGCTTGAACCGTCGCCTCGCGCACGCCCCGCTGGCTGTCCGCGGCAATCTGGAGGCGGGCGTCTTCGAGGCCTGGGAGTCCGTCCGAGAGCTTGGGCGTGGGAACGGCAGAACGGTTATCGAGCACGACAACCGCGGCGGCAGCCGCGCCGAGCACGGCGACCACGCCCAGCACACGCAGAGCTGCCCTGCTCATCGAGCTACAAGTGCCACACGACCACGCTGCCGTCTTGCCGTTCGACAGTCGTTGGCTCGCGGGCATCGCCATAGCGCGGTTCCTCGCGCCGGTCGAACACCACCAGGTGTCCTTCCGCAGCACCGCACTGCGCCATGTAGCGAAGCGTCTGAGTAACACCGCGTTCTATGGTGCTCTCCAAGCTCTGGCGGCTGCTTTCCCTCAGCGCCTTGCACTCCACCACGACCCGCGTCCACAGGTCCGAAGGCTGCCCTGCCTCCTCTGGCCACAGCACTTGGATGTCTACGGCGCCGCGCCCGATGCCGTACTCGCGCTCGATGCGCCCACCGCCGTTCACGATGCGCTGCAAGTACGCCTGCAGGATTAGCTGCGGCCCCGCCTCGCTGTAGTCCTTGAGCCGCCCGAGCCAGTGTTCCGCGTGCTCGCCGTAGAACGTGGAGAAGGCGCGCAGGAGCTTGTGCATGTCCAGCCTGCCGGCCGCGTCCACGTACCACGCGGCCCGTTGGTCCAAGCCGCTCTGCACCACGTAGCCGAGTTCCCGCGGCACCACCTCGGCGTAGATGGGATTCGCGATGCGCGGCGGCTGGCTGGCGTCCACCAGCCCGAGATCCCGAACGTACTCCAAGTCCCGATTTTCATGGCGAGCCGCGCCGCCGCTCAAGATCGGCACCACCACCCGCCGCACCCGCTCCTCCTCCAGCTTGTGCGAGAGTTGATCGAGATGGGTGCGCCGCGACACCACCAGCGCTTCCTTGGCGGCGTGGATGTGCGCCCTACGAATGGGCCGCGTTCTGTCCCGCCCCTCCTTGCGCTTGAAGCAGGCTTCCTCGCACAACGCATTCACCAGCCACGGCTGTCCTTGGGTCTGCTTCCATACTTCGGCCAGCGCTACCTCTTCAAAGGGCTGCTTGGTCTCGGTAGTGTGCTGCTCCATCAGGGCGTAGGTCTCCGCCTCGGTGAAGTCCCCCAGCCGCAACGATTCCGCAGCGACGTTGAACGGGCTGCCGCCAGCGATCACCTCGCCGGTGCTGGAGCGGATACGGTAGTCGCGGATGTCCCGAATCCCGCACAGGACCACACTCTGCGGAAAGCCCTCGGGCCGCCGCTCGTAGCCGGCGCGCAGCTGCCGAAGCACGGAGAGCAAGGTGTCGCCCACCAGTGAATCGATCTCGTCCACCAGCAGCACCAGCGGCGTCGCGCTGGCTTCGCACCACTTCGCGAGCAGGCTACGGAGGGCCTCCTCCGGTCCGGATGTCTCGAAGGTGCGTAGCCAATGCTCCTCGGGATAGGGGTCGCCGAGAAACCGCGCCTGCTGCGCGAGCTGACTGAGAATCGCCCGCACGCCACGTGCCACGTCGTCGCGGGCCACTTGTGCCGGTTCGACGTTGATGTTCACGCAGCGAAAGTGACCCGCTGCGCCGCTGTTGAGGTAATCGCGCAACGCGATCAGGGCGGAGGTCTTGCCCGTCTGCCGCGGTGCGTGCAGCACGAAGTACTGCTTGCGGCGGATCAGATCCATGAGGTCGCGGAGATCTACGCGATCCAACGGCGGAATCGCGTAGTGCTCGTCTGGGCGCACGGGCCCGGCGGTACTGAAGAAGCGCATCGTCGGCCGGCAGCGCTAACGGCTGCGCCTGCGGTGCAGACGATCCCGTGGAGGTGGCGAGATCGACTTAAACTCCAGTGGTCTTTGACTGCTTGTTGTGGCGAAGAAATGGTTGATCTGCGGCACTATCTTGCTATGGAGAAGATGTAGATTCTTCTGCTTGTAGAACATCGACCACACTGTCATAGTAGTCGAAAAATCTATCTCCGATTCGCTGAAGTAGTATACGCCAGTGAAGTAGCCTCCGAGGTGTGGGATCATCTGCTCAACGGCTTCGTGTGAAAAGCAACACGAGACGCACAAGACTCGTCTTTTGTTCAAGTCGAGTCTGTTGATAGCTTCGGTGATCTTCTTCGCCACCTCTACCCACTCGACAGTACCGTCAATTAAGCCCAAGCCTTGTTCGTCTCCGTGTCCTGACAGATGTACATACTTCACTTCTTTTGGTCTTGGGTTCGTAGTGCGACGAAGGAAGCTGTCCCTGTTCGTCGCTCTGATCACCTTTACTTTTTTGCCTTGGTCCTTGTTGCTAATGATGGCCCGAATGACATCGCACTCAGTGACGATGTTCTGCTCCACCTCATGGTCCGACGGCAGGTCGTACAACAGGAACTGAACGGTCACTCGGAGTTCCCCCTCTCTTCCAACATCACCAGCAGCGCCCCGTTGTCCACCTGATCGCCTTCGCCCACGTGCAGTTCCTTCACGCTGCCGTCGAATGGGGCGACGATGCGGTGTTGCATCTTCATGGCTTCGAGGATCAGCAGCAGTTGGCCTTCTCGGACCTCCTCTCCCTGCTGCACGTGGGTGGCGAGGACGTTGCCGGGCATGGGGGCGGTTAGGCCACCTTTGATTTCCAGCAGGCCGGGCAGGGGCAGGCGGGGGAGTTCGGTGAGGTCTACGTCGAAGTCCGTGCCGTGGACGAGCCAGCGGTCTTCCGTTCCGGCGATGGCGAGTTGCAGGCGGCGGCCGTCGATTTCCAAGTCCACTTGGCCGCCTTCGACGCCGAAGACCGCCACGGTGCGCGGTTCGTCTTCGTCGAGGGTCACCTTGAAGGTGCCGTCGCGTTGGGAGCGGTAGCTGACGGCGATCTCGTCGTCGCCGTGGCGGAACTTGGTGCGTTCCGGGGGCATCATGGAGTTGCGCCAGCCGCTGCGGAAGGCGGCGAGCACCTGGGCGTTGGCGCGGTGGGCGGCTTGGGCGGCCATGGTGGCGGCGATCACCGCGTCCGAGAGCGATTGGGCGTCGAGTTCTCGGCGGCGGGGCGGATCGATGCGTTCGATGAAGTCCGTGGTGGTGTCGCCAGCCAGAAACGCCGGTTCGCGCAGGGTGGCGACGAGGAAGTCGCGGTTGTGGCGCAGACCCTGCAGCGCCGTCTGCTCCAAGGCGCGGGCCAACTTCGCCGCGGCTTCCCGGCGGGTTGGGGCGTGGGCGATGACCTTGGCGATCATCGGGTCGAACTCCACGGAGACTTCGCTGCCGGATTCCACGCCGGAATCGAAACGCGCCAAGCCGCCGGGCGCGGGACGCCACACCTCGATGGCGCCTGGGGAAGGCAGGAAGTTGCGCGTGGGGTCTTCGGCGTAGAGCCTCGCTTCGATGGCGTGGCCGTCGATGGCGAGGTCGCCCTGCCCGTAGCCGAGTTCTTCGCCTTCGGCGATGCGCAGTTGCTCGCGCACCAGGTCTAGGCCGGTGATCTCTTCGGTGACGGGGTGTTCCACTTGCAAGCGGGTGTTCACTTCGAGGAACCAGAATTGGTTGCCGTCGAGCAGGAACTCCACCGTGCCAGCGCTGGCATAGCCGATGCGCTTGGCGGCAGAGACAGCTGCCGCGCCCATTTCCGCCCGCAGCTCGGGGTCGACCGCCGGCGAGGGCGCTTCCTCGATGATCTTCTGGTGGCGGCGTTGGATGGAGCACTCGCGCTCGAACAGATGCACCACGTTGCCGTGGGTGTCGCCGAGGATCTGAATCTCCACGTGGCGGGCGGCCGTTATCCAACGTTCCAGGAACAGCGTGTCGTCGCCGAAGGCGGCGCCGGCTTCCCGCCGGGCGCCAGTGATGGCGGCATCGAGCTCGTCCGGGGACTCCACCACCCTCATGCCGCGCCCGCCGCCGCCGGCGGACGCCTTCACCAGCACCGGATAGCCGATCTGCTGCGCGGCGGCTTGGAAATCCTCGCCGGCCTTGAGTTCGATGGCCGGCAGCGTGGGCACCTCGGCTTCCATGATCACGCGCTTCGCCGCCAGCTTGTCGCCCATCTGCTCGATGGCTTCCGGCGACGGCCCCACCCAGCGCATTCCCGCGCCCACCACCGCCTTGGCGAAGGCCGCGTTCTCGGAGAGGAACCCGTAGCCCGGATGCACGGCATCCGCGCCGACGCGACGGCAGGCGTCCAGCACCTTGTCGAGACTCAGGTAGGTCTGCGCCGAGGTGGTTCCGTTCAAGGCGATGGCCGTGTCCGCATCGCGCACGAAGGGAGCGCCGACATCGCCGTCCGCGTAGATCGCCGCCGTGGAAATGCCCATCTCGTGGGCGCTGCGGATGACGCGCCGGGCGATCTCGCCGCGATTGGCGACGAGCAGCCGGCGAATGGGTTTGATGGTCATGTCCTCCCTCTTCGTAAGCCTGCCCGCCACCGCCAAGCCGTTGCGGCACCGAGCCAATCGCAATCATTGTCGCACATGCCGGTTGGGTCTCTCGACCAACGGCGTTGCGGATGACGCCAGACGCCTTCAGATCACCCCATGCGGTTCAAGGCCCAGGAAGAACTGGCCAGCCGTCTCGTAGTGGGCTTCGCGGCCTTGGATCTGCTGGGTGATCACATGGGCGTCCTGGAATCGGCGCTGGATGGCGCGGTCGGCGAAGATGGCGGTGGAGCCGCTCAAGTTGTAGGCGATGTCCGCGACTTCGGCCGATTGGCGGATGGCGTGGGTGCCAGCCATGCGCAGGGCGATGCGCTGCTCGGTGGTGATCCGGCTGCTCTCCGTCACGGCCTGCCATACGCCGTCGGTCGTCGTGCGGAGCAGCGCCTTCGCCGCCCGCCATTTCGCCTCCGCCTTGCCGACCTGCTGCTGAATCACCGGATCGTCGCAGAGCGGGCGCGAGCCGAAGCGGGGCTTCTTGTCGCTGCACAGGGCGATGGTCGCGTCGAGGCCAGCGCGCGCCACGCCGAGCGCCACGCAGCCGAAGCCGCAGGCGAAGAGCAGCGCCTGGGGAATCGCGTAGATGGGCCCTGGTTCCCGCGGCGGCACGTCCAGGCGCATGACGCGATGTTCCGGCACGAAGGCGTCCTTGGCGCGGAAGCTGAAGCTGCCGGTGCCGCGCAGCCCTTTCACCTGCCAGACGTCCACGAACTCGACCTCGTCCCTGGGCAGCAAGTGGAGGCAGGGCGGCGAACCGCGATTGGCCACCAAAGCCGCGACCCAGTTGGCGTGGCGGCAGCCGCTGGAGAACATCCACATGCCGGACAAGCGGTAGCCGCCGGCGACGGGCTTGGATTCCACGGCGCCTTGTGGCGGCCCGTTGGCGACCACCACACGCGGGTCGCTCCAGACCTCCTGCGCCAGCGCCGTGGGAGCGCGGCAGCAGGTGGTTGCGAATACCGCGCCTTGGTTGAAGCACCAGCCGGCGCTGCCGTCAGCGTAGGCGATGGCAAGCACGGCGTCCAAGAAGGCCGGCCACGCCACTTCTTCGCCGCCGACCGAGCGCGGCACGAGGAGACGGAACAGGCCCAGGGCCTTCATCTCGTCCGCAATCGCCGGCGGCAGTTCGCGCTGGGCATCGATGTCGTCCGCCGCGGCGGCGATCTTCGGCGCGATTGACTCGGCGCGGGCCAGTGGCGTTTGCCCGCCGTTGTCGGCTTCCATGCGGCAAGTCTACTGTCTTGCGTGTGCTCGTGCGCCGAGTTCCGACGCCGGATTGCGCCACGATTCCCATGTGCCCTTGGGTGCGGCAGGGCTGCGTACTGGGCAGGTCAAATGCGCTTTGCGTCCTCCCGCATCACGCTGCGAACGAGCCACTTGTCGCGCTCCCGGCGATACGCCTTCGCCGAGATCTCGCCAGCTTCCGCCATCTCGCGCAGCCGCTCGAGCTTGCGCTGAAGCCTCGCGTTCGCCGCGTCGTCCCACGGCCCGCCGGCAGATGGCCCGTCCGCGAGCAGCCCCCGGTCGCTGAAGCCGTAGCTGGCCTGCTCGAAGGTGACCTGCCGGTTCACCTTGCGCACTTGCGCGAAGAGGATCTCGACAACCGCCAGCGCCAGCGCCGTTGCGAGAGCGCGATCCCAGCCGCCGAGCAGGAACGCCTGCGCCACCAACGCGACGTTGACCACCTGCACCAGCGCCACCAGCCCGCCGTACAGCCGCGCCTGATAGCGGGCCGCGCCCTCGCCGTGCGCTGGCGTTTGCCCAGCGTCCGCCCTCTCCTTGGCGCGAGACAGATTCCAGCCAATGCGGTCCACGTCGTTGGCGATGTAGCGCAGCACCTGCGCGACGACCACGAAGAAGAGCGCCAGCAACGCCGAGCGCCAGCCATGCTGTACCAGCAACAGCGCCAGCAAGAGCGCGTAGCCGCCCGCCACGCCCACCAGCAGTGTGCCCTTCCACAGCCGCCGCAGCCGAGTTTCGACATCGACGGCACTCTCTCGTTCCGGTGCCGGGACCACATCGCTCATGCCGCCGAGACTGCGCCTATCCGCCCCTCGATTGCAATACGGCCAACGGCGGACGAGCTGGACTGCCCATCCCGCGCCGCGCCGGCCAAGTCCGCGCCGCTACCCGACGAGAACGCACACCACCGATACCCAAGGCCGCTCTTCCGTGGTCATCACGTCTTCTATCCACTGCAAATAGTCGCCGAAGATGCCGTCGATCTCGCTCTCCGCGGACTTCCGGCGCGCTGCCTTGAGCGGTTCGGCGAGCGCTGAGCGATCGAGACGCAAGTCGAGTTGGCGCAGCCGCCGGCTCTTCAAGCCGTCCAGCGCGGCAACTGCCCCGTTCAGTTTGTCGTTGATGGCGTCCTCGAACTCGTTGCGCCGTTTGGCGAACCAGGCGTTCGCGGCCTGCACGGCCTCGGGCAGCAGACGCTCCAAGGCGGCAACGTCCACGGGTTCCTGGCGATTGGGCATGTGGCGGTCGCCAAGGCCGATGCGCCGTCGCAGCGTGTCGAACGGCTGCGCGGCGAACCCGGTCGGTTCGCGGCATACGGCGATCCATTCGTGCAGCAGCGGATGGCCGCGGCGGTTGGGCACGAGGCCGGCGAACACGAACGCCGTCTCGGTTGGCGCAAGACCTGGGACGCCCGCCAGCACCGGCGCTTCGTGGCGGCCGAAGGCGGCGGCCATGCGGTCGTTCAGCCATTCCACCAGCGGATGCAAGCGCCACAGATAGTGTTCTCGCGGCCACGCGCGTTCGTCGCGGCGGCTCTCGGCGATGGCGTCCGCCATGCGGTCTCTCGCCGTGGTGAGCACGAAGCGCCAGTGCTCCGGCGCGGCTTCGGAAGGTTGCTGGGCGAAGCGGTGGCGCAGATCTTCGGGCGCGTCGAGGGTGAGCGTTTTGGCGGTGGCGTCGAATCTGAGGTCGGCGTTCTTGTCGCGCAATCGGTGCAGGGCGGCTTCGCAGTAGGCGAGGTCGTCGGCGTAGAGAGATGGCGGCGGTGCCGGTTCGATCACGTGAGAGACAGGCGCGTCGCCGCTTGTGAACAGCGCGAGCAGGCTGTCGCCTTCGTTCTTCGTTGGAGTCAGCGCATCGTCGAATGCCTTGGCATTCGTGCCCGCGGCGATGGAGCGCGTCGTTACCTTCTCTTCTTCCTCGATGTCGTGGACGTTCATGAAGGCGGAGGGGTCGCCGATGTTGCGGTACGCCTGCTCGTCCTTGGCCTTGAGCACTTCGAGCACGCGCACGTCGCCCCGAATCACGTCATTGTTGCTGCGCGTGGTGAGATAGACGATCTGCGGCGTTCGCTCCTGGCCGTAGCGATCCACGCGTCCGTTGCGCTGCGCGAACACCATCAGCGACCACGGCATGTCGAAGTGGATCAGGCGATGGCAGTGGTAGTGCAGGTTGATGCCTTCCGAGGCGACGTCCGAGCACAGCAGCAGGCGCACCGGCTTGGCGGCGTTGCCGAAGTCCTCCACCACGCGCTGCTGTTCGAGGTCGCTCATGCCGCCGTGCAGGATTTCGACTTGGTTCCCGCGCAGCTGAAGATCCCGCCGCAGGTTGTCCGCCAGCCAGTTCAGCGTTTCGATGCGCTCGGTGAAGATCGCCAAGCGGTCTTCGGCTTCGGTTGGCTGCCAGCGCAGCGGTTCGTCCGCATCAACGCCGCTGCGGAGCGCGGTCAGCAGACCTTGGTACTTGGCGAAATCCGCAGGGCCTATGGCGTCGAGTTTCTCGCGCAGCGCTTGCAGCGTGCGCACTTCGGCGGCGATCTGCGCGTTGGCGTCGTTGGCGCGTTCTCGCTCTCGGCGGCGCAAGCGCTGGTCGACGGTGGCCGCGCACGCGGCTGGCGAAGAGAACAGCGCCTTCTCCAACGTCACCGCGAAGAGATCGCGGGCCGAAGAACGCCTCTCGTTCGCCACTCTCTTCTTGCGAGGGGCAAGCCCCTCGCGCTCCCCCGCTGAGGGCTCCACGGCTAGCAGCGCTTTGTACGCCGCTTCCTCAGGTTCCGACGCGGAAAACTCGAGGCTGTAGGTGCGCCGATCCTGAAAGGCGCCTTCCACTTCGTGCTGTATGTCCTTCTTGAAGCGGCGGATCACCAACCCTTTGTCGCGGAAGTCCTCGGCTTCGTAGTCGTCCGGGTCCGCAATCGCGGTGGCGTCCAGCATGTTCATCAAGCTGGCGAAGCTTCGCGCCCGGCCGTCGTGGGGCGTGGCGGAGAGCATGATGAGCGTATCCGAGCGGCGCGAGAGCAGTTTCGCCAGGCGGCTGCGCAGCGAGCCGGTGCCGCGGTCCGCGACATTGTGCGCTTCGTCGATGACGATGATGTCCCAATAGGCGTTCTCCAAGTAGGTGCGGTACTCCGCGTCCTGCTTCAGAGTGTCGATGGAGATGATGGTCTTGTCGTAGTAGTGGAACGGATTGTGGTTGCCGGGAACGTTGCGCCGCACGCGCTGAATGCCGGAAGAATCGAGGCGCGTGAGGCCAATGGCGAAGCGGTTCCAGAATTCCTTCTGGAACTGCGCGAGCATGCTTTTCACCGCCAATACGAGAATGCGCCGGCCACGGCCGCGGGCGATGAGTTCGCTCACCAGAATGCCCGCTTCCAGCGTCTTGCCGAGGCCCACGGCGTCCGCGACGAGGATGCGCTGGCGCGGCTGCCTGAGCGCTTGCCGCGCCGGTTCGAGTTGGTACGGCACCAGATCCATGGCCGCGCCGTGGCCCACGTGGATGTGCTCGTCGTTGGCCACCACTTGGCGCAGCCGGCTCTCCATGTAGAGCAGGCTGTCCGCGAAGGCCGGGGAGCGATCCGCCACCAACCGGGTGTTCTCCGGTTCCAGCACCTCGATGCGTTCGAGTTCGCTCAAGAACACGGCTTGCCGATCGCGCACGATTTCGGAGACGCCGGTGCAGGCGAGCTGATGGTTCCCGCCGCTGGTCATGTCCACGCGCCGCACCACCCACTCGGCGTCGCGCACAACTATGCGAGCGCCGGGAGCGGGTGCGATGGGCTTGCGGCGGCGTTGGGCCTGCATGGCGGAACTCTGGCTTGGTTCAGCCGCAGACGGGCATCAAATGTCGTAACCGTATTCTTTCAACCGCTTTTGGCAGATCCGCAGCTCGGCTTCGGTGAACAACGGGTGAAACGCCGGCTTTCCGACGAGCATTGCTTCCATGGTCAGATCCAGACGCCCTTTCTCCCACAAGGCAGTGTAGCCGTCGGACACATTGCTGGCGTTGATCAGCCTTCTCGCCGTCTCGACACCGCCGTGCTCAGCCACCATTCGCCGAAACACCGTGGCGTTGTATCCCGCCTCGTCTTTCGCACGGTGGTAGATTTCCTCCATTGCGTGATGGAATGCGATTTCCAATTCGGTCGGTTCTGTCGACATCGGTGCCTACCCTCCTGTCTCTTCTTGAGCGTCCAGCGGTCGTAGGAAACGGCTCGGCCTGCCGAAGCTCAGGACGGTTAAGCTCTTCCTGGCGCGGGTGGCGGCGACGTGGAGCAGTGCGCGTTCTTCGGTTTCCGCGTTCTCCTTGGCCGACGCGTCGGCTGCTTCGCCTCTTGCCCGCAACGGCACGAGGCCGGCGTTGACGCTGGCGAGCAGCACATGGTCGAACTCCAAGCCCTTGACGCGGTGCATGGTGGCCACGCGCACGGCGTCGCCGCGCTGTTCGTCGTCCGTGGCGCTGGTGCCGAGCACGGCGCACTCGAAGCCGCCGTCGCGCAGCGCGTTTGCGGCGGCGTCGCGTTCGGCGCCGGTGCGGGCCGCCACGCAAGCGCCGCGCAACGGTTCGCCGCCCTCGACCAGCTTGCCGATGCAGGCCAACAAGTGCGCGTCGTGTTCCTCGCGGGTGTCGAAGTGGGCGAGTTCGGGACGCGGACCGCGGGTGAGGGAGCGGATGCCGTGGCTGTCGTCGGCGCCGCCGTCGAGATCGTCGATGTCGCGGTCGGCCAAGAGCGCCGTGGCCCAGCGGCGGGTTTGCTCGGTGGTGCGGTAGTTCAGTCTCAGCTTGCGCGAGCGGCCGCGGATGTCGATGCCGCAGCGGCCGAGCACCACGCGCCGGCGGCCGTAGATGCGCTGGTGGCCGTCGCCGGCGATGAAGAGGTCGTTCCGGCCCGGCGGCGCAATGGCGCGGAGCAGGCGGAACGCCGGTGCGCCCATGTCCTGTGCTTCGTCCACGATCACGGCGGCGTAGCCGGCCGGATCTGACGACTCCGCGCTCAACAGCGCCGTGGCGTCGCGGTAGGCGTCGTCTACTTCCTTCACGCCGCGTTCGGCAAGCTGGGCGCGGTACTCCTCGAACACCGGCCAGACGAGCGCCCGGTCGGCGCGGTTCAGCCGCGTGCCGCGGCCGGCGCGGGAGACGGTGAGGTATGTCTGCTTGTCCGCAATCGCACTGGCTTGAACCACCTGCTCCCACTCGTCCTCGTAGAAGGCGTCCGGCAGGTTCAGCGCTGGCGGCCGAGCGTCGAGGGCGATCTGCCACGCCTCCCTCAAGCGTCCGAACTGCAGTTGGAACTGATAGCGCTGGCCGCGCAGATAGCGCGCCACCCAGCGGTCTAGATTGGTCACCTCGATGCGCTGCATCTCCTCCGGCGTGCAGATGGCGCCCAGGTTGTGCTCGATGTCCGCCGCCAGATTGCGCGTGAAGGTGGTGAACAGGATGCGGCCTTCCGGCAGCGTTCGCGCCAAGTAGCGGGCGCGGTGCATGGCGGCCACCGTCTTGCCGGTGCCAGCGCCGCCGAGCACTCGCAGCGGCCCGTTCCAGTCGCGCTCCACCAGTCGCCGCTGGGAGGGGTGCAGGAACACGCGCCACCGCGCCAGCGGCGCGTTCAGCATGGCCTCGAGTTCCATTTCGTCCGCCGCGACGGCGAACCGCATCTGCGATTCCGGGCGTTGCAGCGCGGCGGTGAAGTCCTCCACGTCCACCGTTGGCGGCGCTTCGCGCTCGCGCACCAAGTCTTCGTAGGAGTCGCCGGCGAGGTAGAGGAACAGCGCGTCGTGCGCTTCCTCGGGCAGGCGTTTCTCGATGGACTCCAAGCCATCCGCATCGGCGATGCCCCGCACTTCCGGCAGCATCGCCTGCGGCACGCCGAGGCGCATCAGCTCGCGATCCTTCAAGCCGGCGAAGGCGCCTGCGGGTTCGGCGGTTGCCGGCAGCGGTTCGGCCGGGCCGTCGTCCTGGGGCAGGTACACCTGCACGGCGCCGGACTCCGCGTTGACGTCGCAGCGGCGGCGCGTCGCCCAGTCGTAGGCGTCGTCGTGCTTGTCTGCCCACAGCAGCATGTGGACATCGCCACGGGCCGGCTTCAGCACGATGGCGCGATAGCCGCGGTCGATGCGCAGCGAGCGCATGTTGGGATCCTTCGCGCCGTTGATGCGCTCGTAGTTCAAGCCGCTGGCGGCGGAATCGTTGTTGAACCGCGCAATGAGCGCCCGCACGCCCCGCTGCTGCTGGCCCGGCAGACGGGCGAAGGCGGAGAGGAAGTCCACGGACATGGCCATGTTGGTCATCGCGCCGACTCCACGATCTGCGCCTCAGACTCGGGGGCCGGCGGTGCGGCTCTGTCGGTGTCTTGGCGATCAAAGAGCTTGTATATATCTGGATCGAAGCGGCGAGCCGACGCAATCTCGGAGAGCGGAATCACCACGCGGAACTCCGCTATTTCGAGATCACTCTGCTGCAACGCCGGCAGATAGTCCATGGTGATTCGCAGCTCTCGAGTTTCGCTGTCGCGGTAGCCGCTGGCGACCGGCACGATGGCGATGTCTGCATCGCCTGCGGCGGCCACTCCACTCTCCAGCGCGAACCCTATGTAGCACTTGCTGCCTTTGGTCGAGACCTCTACAAGCTGGCGGCCATTGGAGTCCACGGCCTCTTGAATCAAGCACTCGACCAAGTCGCCGTGCGCGGTTGCCGCATGCATCGCACGCTTGTTCTTGTCGAAGAACGAATTGGTCACCAATGGAATGGCCACCGCCAGGATGGCGCTGATCGCGACCGTGCCGGCGTATTCAAATGGGGCGTAGTCGCGCCATGCGGGGACGAATGGCGACAGGATGTCAGCAGGCAGGGCGGTCGCAACCAACCGTGCTGCGGCGAGCAGCACTGCGCCTGCAATGGCCGCCGAGAAGAACAGCTTGTAACCGGACTGCCTTGCGACCCAGTACCGCGAGATGTGCGAACGGGAGAGCAGGTAGTACCCGCCCAGAGCGGGAATCAGCAGAAGGCCAAGGTTCACCGCTCGCCGGATCGGCTTTGCCGACCGTCTTGAGGACGCTCCGCGCTCTGGTGGCCAACATTTTCGCGCAAGATGGAGGCCATCTTCGCCATCATCTCCCGCGCACCCTTGCTGCGCAGAAGCTCTCGTTCCTTCACATAGAGGCCGCCACGCGGGGTGACATGCACCTTCACGACGTCGTGGTCGGTTTGGTCGCGTCTGCTCACATGTTCCTCCGAGCTGGCCTTGGACTTGTGCTTCCCGCTGAGGGCTCCTCGTGCTTGCGCTGCCTGCCTAGACCCACTTGGCTCTCCTTTCGCGAGCGGTCAGCGTAGCACACCTTCCCTCTGGCGTGCGTTGCGCTGCGCGAGCTGATGCACAGGCGACGCGCACGTTGACGACATAGTGCTGCCTGCATAGACTGCACAACTATGAAGTCACTGGGAACGCCCCCATGAAGACCATGACGATCCGCAACGTCCCCACCGAACTGGCGCAAGCGCTGGAGAAGGAGCGGCGCAAGCGGGGAACCTCGCTCAACCGCACAGTGCTGGCGCTGTTGCGCAACGCCCTGGGCGTTGCAAGTCAGGCGGCGCCGTCCAACGGCCTTCGCCAGTTGGCGGGCACTTGGAGCGAGGCGGAGTACAAGCAGTTCGAGCAAGCCGTCGCGCCGCTCGGCGAAGTCGACGAGGCGATGTGGCGATGAACCGGCTGTGCATCGATACGTCGGCGTACAGCAACTTCCAGCGGGGCCACGGGCAAGCGGTGGCGCGCATCGACCAGGCGGATTGGATCGGCGTGCCAACGGTGGTGCGGGGCGAACTGTGGGCTGGCTTCCTCTTGGGCAGCCAAGCGGAGCGGAACGCCCAAGCCTTGGCGCTGTTCCTCGACCACGCTGCCGTCGAAACCCTCGACGTGGACGGCAACGTCGCCCGCATCTACGGCGAGATCTTCGCGGAGTTGAGGAACAAGGGCACCCCTCTGCCCACCAACGACATCTGGATCGCCGCCACGGCAATCAATGCTGGGGCGACGGTGCTGACTTTCGACGCGCACTTCCGCGAGATTGCGCGGGTTGCAGCGATGGTGCTTGAGGCGTGATTGCCGTTGGTCTGCCCGCGCATCTCCGTGGCGTCGTTGCCACGTTGTTCGATGCTGTTGTAGGCTGGCGCAGTGCCAACGGAGGACGTATGACCACCAGCGTAAAGGTCGAGTTCACGCTCCCAGTGAAAGTGCGCGAGGCGGACGACGGAGGCGCATACTTCGTCTCCGTTTGCCCGCCCCTTGACGTCCTCAGCCAGGGCGAGACCGAGGAGGCAGCCCTCGCCAACTTGGCAGAAGCGCTGCAGCTATTTATTGAATCCTGTTTTGAGCGGGGAACGTTGGAGGAGGTGCTCAAGGACTGCGGCTTTGTGCTTGGCGAGGACAACCAGAAAGTAGCTGAGGGCGAGCGTGTGGTTCGGGTTCCACTTCCCTTGGTCGCACAAGCCGGGTGAGCAGGATCACGCCGACCCATTGGCGAACTTTGGTCAAGGTCTTTGAAGCAGCCGGTTTCCATACGGATCGCATTGCTGGTTCCCATGTGATCATGACCAAGCCTGGCGTCGCTCGCGCTGTGGTCGTACCGAAGTACCCGGAAGTCGGCCGCGACATCATCCTGAGCAACTTGCGTACAGCGGGTATTTCTCGGGAGCGATACTTCGAGCTGTTGAGAGCCATTTTCGCCATCATCTCCCGCGCATCCTTGCTGCGCAGAAGCTCTCGTTCCTTCACACAGAGACCGCCACGCGGGGTGACATGCACGTTCACGACGTCGTCATTAACTCCTCCACGACCTGCGAATTACGCTCGCTCCCGATGTCTGGCAACTTCGCTGGCGAATGCGCGGTCCACGATCATTCGGTTGTCTGCTGCCGTCCACAAGTCGTTGGCGTAGGTGTGCGCCGGACCATGCACAAGCCACACCACCACACCTTCTTGCTTGGCGGCTTCGACTGCTGGCAGCAAGTCGCTGTCGCCGGAAAAGAGTGCGAGATGCGTGACTTGGTGCTTGGCGGCCAACAAGGCCATGTCCAAGCCGATCATCAAGTCCGTGCGCTTCTGTTGGAAGATCGGCTTGCCCGCGCCATCTTCGCCTCGGTACTCGAGCCGACCTTCGCGCACGGAATAGTTGGCGAGCTGCCTCAATGCATGGAAGAACTTGCGCCTGTTGCCGAATCGACGAGCTTCGTCGCTGGTCGGAGGATCGCTCTGATAGGGAAGGCAGTCGTAGAAGTAGGTGCGGACCAAGTCGAGCGGTTCTTGTGTTTGGGACGCGATTGTCGACTTGATCTTGCCGCTGAGCTTCTCATAGTCGAACCATGTCCGAAACTCGTTCTCGGCAAGCTTGCCTGCGTATGCGCCGTCAATGTGAATCGCCAACCTGGCCATGCCGCCTCCACCATGCCCAGCCTTGGCCGCTCAAGCAACGGAACGCACCAAGGAAGTCAGATAAATGCCTAGCATGCTGACCCTCGTCAAACAGCGAGGGAGGACGCTAGGGAGCATTTGTGGCCTTTGTACAGTGCCGACCCTTGCCCTGTCAAGGGTCCCCCGCGGGCGGTGTCAACGCGGGTGCGCCTAGGCGGCGAAGCCGTTGATGACACGCTCGGCGACGTCGCCGGCCGCGGGATAGGTGCGCCAGCCGGCTTGCTCGAACGCCCCCGTGTTCGCCTGCTCGCCGTGCAGCACAGCCACGCGCTGCGTTGGCCAGGCGAGTTCAGCCTCTGCCAGCACTTGGCCCTTTCCGTCCGTCAGCTCGAATCCCACCTCCGGCGCCGGCAGGTGGGCGGCGGCCCATTGGCGCATGGCGGCGTGGAGTGGTTCGGCGGCGAGTTCCATCGCCTCGGCCCAATCGTCCGAATCCGCCAGCGTTACAGAATCTTGCGGCTCGCCTGCGGGGGCGAACTCCGGGTAGCTGCCGGCCTGTACGCCTTGGCGTGTGATCCACCATGCGTTCGGCAGGAATTGCAGCAGGTTGAAGAGGCGCAGCGTGCGGTTCCATGCAAGGCGGTAGTTGGCGTGGTGGGCGCTCGCTTGGTCGTCGTCCAGGTGGAGGATGGCGAGCAGGCGCGCGGGGTCTGGCGGGTCCACGGCGGCGAGGGGGAGGGCTAGGAGCAGGTTCTCGAAAGGCGCGGATTCGTCCAGCCATGCGCCGGCGCCGCCGAAGGTCGGCTCGTCGATGTCCGCCAGCATCTCGGCTAGCTGGCCGGGCAGTGCGCCAATGGTGCGCTCGAATCGTTCGCAGAGAGCGGGGTTTCTCATCTGTTGGCTGTCGAACAGGCCCAGGAGCGCGGTGAAGACGGCGTTGCGCCAATGTTCGATGGTGGAAGCGGCGGCGTCCGAACCACCACTCTCGCGCAGCCAGCGGAGCAGCAGCGCCAGCGCGGGTTCGCGCAGCAGCTGGCGGCGGAGCGTTGCGCTTTGCCAGCGTTCGTCCAAGGCGCGTTGCAGCGGGGCCATGCCGGGGTTCTGGGCATCCAGCAGCGTCGCCGTCTCGGCCGCTCCATCGAACACCACCTCCAAATCGTGCCAAGTGAGCGACCACACTTGGAACCCGGCCCGCGCCAGCGCCATGCGCTTGCGGGAGTCCTCGCCGGTGGCGGCGCGGTGGTACTCGAAGCCGTCCATGAACACGGCCAGCGGCGGGGCGTCGCCGCGCATCGGGCGCAGCAGGAAGTCCGGGCGGCTGGGAACCGCCACGCCGTCGGCGGCGGTCACGTCCGCTTGCGGTTCCATCAGCCAGCTCGCCGCGCCGACGCGCACCACGTAGCCCGGCTTGCCGCGCACCAGGTCCTGCCGCACGCGGGGCTTTTCGCCATCCAACTCCATGCGCCGCAGCGCCTCGATGAAACGCGCTTCGAGTTCGCTTTCCACCAAGGCGTTCACGTCCACCTTGGCGAGGCCCTCCACTTCCTCGAGGTCTTCGGCGTGGTCGAGAATCTTCGACAGCAACTCCATCGCCAAGCGGCGCGAGGTGTTCTCCATGTCGCGGCTGCGACGGTAGGCGTACACGCAGCGGTAGCAGCCGTCCTGCTCCGGGTTCTGCTCGCACGCGCAGTTCGCCAGCGCGTCGAGCGCTTGGCGCAGCACGCCCAGCAGGTTCTCCGGCTTGGCCAGCAAGTCCTTCAAGTAGCCGGTGCCGCCGGGCACGGTGTCGTAGAGGATGAGGTAGCGGCGGCCGTCGCTGGCGCCCGGCAGGGCGTTGTCGCCGGTCATCGCCCGCAGGTGCGGCAGGCGTCCGCCGAAGCGCTGGCGCAGGCCGAGTTCCAACGCCGCCACGAAGGATGCGACATGCTTTTCCGAAGCCAGGTCCGCAATCGGCAGCAGCAGGCGCAGCGCTTCGGACTCGAACTCGCGGTAGAGGTACAGGCACTCGACGATGGCTTCGTCGGCGGCTCTGGAGCGGGCCGGGCAGAACCGCGTGTGCTCGGCTTGCTGATCGTCTTCGCCGGTGCGCCTCGGCTGCACCATGCCGCACTCGCGGCACACGCGGAAGCCGCTGCGGGGCGTTTCCCGGCCGGCGAAACGGGTGCGCCGACCGGCATCGTCCACGCGCCCGAAGTTCATCTCCCGAAAGGTGGCGGAGCGGATGTACTCGAAGCCGAAGGGCGCTTGCGGATTCGGCAGGGCGTAGGCTGTTTCGATGGCTTCCGGCTCGAAATCCACCACCAGATGGCGGGTATAGAACAGCGGCTCGCGGTCGTCCTTGTCGTCCAGAATCCGGCTGCGCCGGTCCGACGTGGCGGCATGCACCACGCGCAGCGGCAGCATGTGGCGGCGCTGGCCTTCGTCGCCCCACATCGTATCGCCGCAGCGCGGGCAGACGACATGTTCATCGCCGTGTTCCTCCACGTTCTGGCAGAACGCGCAGCTTGGGCACAGCCGCCAGGTTTCCACCGGGGAGACGCGGGTGTCCACGCGGGCGATGCGCACATGCCGGCCGCTGGCGTAGAACTCGTTCTCCGGCGCGAGTTCGCCGAGCGCCGCCTCCGCCGGGCGTTCGTACTCGTAGACGGGACGGTCTTCGGCTGAGTCGCCGCGTTGCTCCCCGGGCGGCGCGCGGAAGATGATGGAGCGCAAGGTAACGCCCTGCTGCGGGAAGGCGTAGTTGGGGATCAGCCCTTCGTCCGTGAGGAACTGGAACACGTCGCGCCCGTTGATGCGGCGGCGGATGGCGTCCAGTGCGCGGCGCTCCGCGTTCGTTTCCTCGATTTCGCTCTTGGTGGCTTCGTCTTGCGGCCCCTTGGCGCGCGCGGCGGAACGACGGCGCAGATTCTGCGCTTCGGCGCGCAGCGACTTGCGCTCCTGGTTCACCTCCACCAGCCGGTTCAGCACCCGCGCCACCAGCGGCGGATGGCCGCCTTCGTCGCCTTGCAGGAAGGTGGCGAGGTAGGCGCGGGAGGACTCGCTCAAGTCGTCGAACGCATGCAGAAAGCGCTCCAGCAGGTCGTCCGAGTTGCGCTGCACGAAATCGAAGAACGGATACGGAAAGCCGCTCAGCCGGGCGGTCTGCACGTTCTCGTACACCGTGCGCATGGTGGCTGGCACGGCGTCCTCGGAGATGCCGGAAGCCACCCAGCCGTCCAAGCAGAACGCCGTGAGCTGGCGTTCGAGCACCGCCGAAGCGTTGAGGAACACGCCGGGCGGTTCCACGCCGCGGGCCAGCATGTCCAGCGGTTCTTCGTAGTAGAAGAGATCGTGCGGCTGCCCGGTGGCCACGGTGACGGTGAGCGCGTTGCCGTCCCGACGCCCGGCCCGGCCGATGCGCTGCACGTAGTTCTCCGGCGCTGGCGGCACTTGGCACAGCACCACGGCGGAGAGTTCGCCGATGTCCACGCCGAGTTCCAGCGTGGGCGTGGCGGAGAGCACATTCGGCTCCCACGGCTGCGGATTGGCGGCGGCGAAGCGCTCCTGCAGGCGAGCGCGTTCGTCCCGCTCCACCAGCGCAGTGTGTTCGGCGGCGACGATGCGGCGCACGGCGGCCTGCCGGTAGAGCTGGCCGAACCAAGTGCGCTCGGCGGCATGCGGCGCTTGGTAGCTGTCTTGCGTGGCGAGATCCAAGCACGGCACATCACGCCAGAGTTCCGCCTCGGCTTCGGCCACCACCAGCGGGCGGCCGGTTCTGGCGCCGGCCAGCACGGCGGTGCGCGTGGTGGCGTGGAAGCGAACCGGTTCCAAGGCGTAGGCGGTGGTCTTTGCAGCATCCAATCGAGCGACGAGGCCAGCCTCCGCCAATGCCGCGAACAGCGCCTCGAGAACATCCGCCGCGTATTCCGTGGCGGCAAGCGGGTGGAAGGGAGAGAGCACCTTCTCCACCCGTTTCTGATACCACGGCTTGGCGCCGCGGCCGTGGCGGGCGAGTGGTTCCAAGCCGCGCTCGCGGGTTGGGCGGATGGCGGGGAACACTGGCAGGGCGGAGCGCCGGCCGAAATCCTGCAAGGCGCGGTTGCGCTGAAGCGTGGCGTAGGGATTGCCGCCTTGGGCAACGTAGGCCTCCGTGAGCGGGGTGCGGAAGGCGCCGCGATCCTTCATGCGCCGCAGGATGCCGAGCAGCAGCGCCTTCGCAGTTTCCTCGGGCAGTTCCCGGAACGGCTCGAAGTGCTCCCGCAGCCGTCGGGACGCGGTTTCGCGGGCTTGCGCGAACGCCGCGCCGTCCATGCCGACGGCGGCCGTTCGGGTGCGCTCCAAGGTGCGCCCGATAGTGGAGCGGTAGCCGAGTTCGGCGAACGTCTCCCAAGCCAGCCTCTCCGCCACCAGGCGTTCCAGCCTTGCCAGCCCTTCGTCGGCGAGGCGGCCTTGCTCCTGCAATTCCCGAAACTCGCCAAGCCACTGGCGATCCGGCGCGATGAACTCCGCGATAAACCGCTGCGCATCGAAGTTGCCGCCCTCGGCATCGCGCCACCAGTGCGCGACCTTCGGCGGCAAATCGCTCAAGGCGATGCCGTCGTGCTCTGCCACCGTTTGGGCGACGGCCGTGCGGACGCTGTTCTGCCAAGTGCGGGCGGAGAAGAACCCGGCGCGGTGGGCGGCGTCCTGCACGTTGTCCGAGAAGGCGATCACCTTCTGGGCACCCGCGGACTCGCCGTTCGCCGCTGATTCCGCTTGGCCGCCGGCATCGTCGTTGTGGCGGGACGCGAACGTCTGGCCGAGCACCACGCTGAGCAGGCTGGATGCCCGCGCGCCGGCGATGATGAGCGCTTCGCTGGCGTTGCAGAAGGGGCAGTCGCGGCTGAGGATGGTGCGGCCGGCGCTGGCGGTGAGCGTTTCCGGACAGAACGCGGGCACCGGCTCGCCTTCGCCGCAGCTTGTGCAGGCGGCGTTCGCAGCGCCCTGTCCGGCGTGGATGTGGCCGCAGTGGCCGCACAGCGCCACGTTCCTGCCCGCCACGCCTGGCGGCTGCTCGCCTTCCGCGGGGAAGTAGAAGCGCACGTCCATGTCTCGGGAGAAGAAGCGGTTGTAGAACTCGCGCAAGTCCCGCCCCACTTGGGACGACGCGGCGCGTTGCACGGCACCCCAGCCGGTGACGCGGCACTCGCGGCACTGCACCAGCGGCAGGTGCAGGGCGGAATCTTCGGGGTTCAAGTCGTCCGAGTGGCGGAGCATCGTCGGGGTCGCTTCAACGCCCGTAGAAGCCACGCGGCACACCATGCGCCGCAGTTCGCGCACCCACAGATGCAGCCCGACACTCAGAAATGGCTTCGCCCCGCCAGCGCCGTCGTCTTCCCGCGCCGCGGAGATCAACGCGCACAGGCCGTTCAGCAGGCCGACGGCTTCCCGCTCCGCTTGAACGCCGTCCGTGGAGAGCGGCAGGCTGGTTCTCATTCGCGCCGCGACCGCGGGCAGGGGCAGCGGGCCGTCCGCCAGCGTGCGCAGCAGATTGACGAACATCAGGTGCCCGCGCAGCTTCTCCGCCAGCGCGATGCGCCAATCCACGGCGTGGAAATCGCCCTCTATCGGCGTACCGAAGAACAGCTCGTGCTGCGCCTTCAAGTAGCGCTCGGCATCGGGATAGCGGGCGGGATCCACGCGCTCGGCGAGGTTCGGCTGGGGCGCGATGTGGGTTTGGATGATGGCGGTGCCGAGCAGCTCGTCGATGCTCTGGCGTTCTTCGCGCAGGATGGCGCGCTCGTCGAAGGCTTGGCCGAACACGTCCGCCGCGTACCGGCGCAGTTCGGCGCTGTTGCGCTCGTCGCCCACCGTGGCGGAGGTGCCGACGCAGATCAGCCCCTGGCGGGCGGGGGTTTGGGCCAGTTCCTGCCGAGGCACTTGCAGCCGCTCCCGCAGCCGCCGGATCAAGCACGCCAGATCGGTGCCTTGCGGCCCGTCGAAGGTGTGCAGCTCGTCCACCACCAGATAGCGCAGCGTGCTCGGCTGGTTGCGCCGCCAAAGCCGCCGATCGGCCGGGCGGATCATCAAGAAATCCAGCATCTTGTAGTTGGTGAGCAGGATGTGCGGCGGGCGTTCGCGCAGCGTCTCCCGATCCGTGACCAGATGCTCCCGCCCCATCGTGGTGTGCGGCGCCTTCTCCCGCTCGCCGACGTACAGGCCAGCGCTCACCTTGCCGCGCAAGGCGGGCGTGTCGTGGATGACCTTGGCGATGCGCCGCGCCTGATCGAAGGCCAGGGCGTTCATCGGATAGACGAGGATGGCCTTCACGCCCTCTTCCCCGGCATGGCGCCGGCAGTGATCCAGAATCGGCCACAGGAAGCACTCCGTCTTGCCGGACCCCGTGCCGGTGGCCACGATGGTGGAACGCCCGCCGTGCGCCGCGCCGGAATCGAGGCGCTGGTGCGCGACGCGCTGATGGCGGTACGGCGTGAAGCCGAGCGGCACGTCTGGGAACGGCTCGCCGCCTTCGGGCGCAAGCTTGGGCGGCAGCGCGATGGAGAGGTACGGGCCTTTGACGAGGTTTTCCTGCTCGGCGAGAAAGTCGTCCAGCACGTGCGCGAGCGGCGGGTTGGAGGGGCCGAAGCCGGTGGCGAGGAAGTCCCGCAGCGCACGGGCGACTTCGTGGGCGACGACGGAGGGGATCATGGGGCGGTGGTGGCTTCGGCGGCTGGGGTGGTGGGTGATGGTGGCATAGATTGATGTGGGAGGCGGGTGCCGGAATGTGCCCGGGCGCAACGCCGCGGGGTGTACTATTCCTCCGCCCAACGAGATAGGAGCCACGAGGATGCTGGCTAGGCTAATAGCTGACGGTCAGCTCGCCCTTCCCAAGGCGCTGCTGGCGTCGTTTCCAGGCGTGGACTGCTTCAGCGCCACCGAGGAGGACGGTCGGATTGTTTTGAGTCCGGTGCGGCTCAGCCGTGCCGACGAGGTGCGAAAAAAGCTCGAGGAGCTGGGCATTGCCGAAGCGGATGTGAAGGACGCCGTGGTGTGGGCCCGACGCCACGCCTGATTCGCCCGCGTGTGGTGTTCGACACCAACGTGCTGGTCTCGGCGTTGCTGTTTCGAAGGGGCTCGTTGGGGTGGCTCGTCGACGTTTGGCAGACCGAGCGCGTTCGTCCTCTGGGCAGCAAGGCCACGATTGCGGAACTCCTTCGGGTGCTGGGCTACCCGAAGTTCCGCCTTGCCGCCGGCGACCGCCAAGCCCTACTCGAGGAGTATCTGCCTTGGTGTGAGGCCATAGTCGTTCCGCCCACGGTAGACGTGCCGGATTGCCGAGACCCCGAAGACCGCATGTTCCTGGAACTGGCGGCCGCAGCCAACGCAGACGCCCTTGTTACCGGCGATGGAGACCTGCTGGTGTTGGCACCCACCTTCGCTACGCCAATCCTGACTCCCGCGACTATGAAAGTGCAGCTAGATTGAGCGCGTGGTGGCCGCGCTCCGCCGAGGCCGCGACTGGTCACGCCGCTGAGGAACGTGTAGCAGGAAGGGCAGGGGATCGCCTACGATAGAACAGCGTTTGTTGGCGAAGCACGTCACCGCACGTCGGCACCGCCGTAGATCAGTTCCCGCAGTTCGCGCCAAGGGAACGTTGCCAACGGGTCTGCCACAGCCGAGGCGCCGACGCGCAAGTCGGGAAGCGCGTACCGGCGGCGCGAGCTCCTGCACACCGGGCTGGCATCTGGGAACGGGCTTGGGGCGAGACTCAACCTGATGCGGCGTCATCCCCTAGCCATTCATCAAGCGCCTCCATGTCCTCGCGTATGGTGTTTGCGCCCCGTACCACCGGTATGCCCAATCGAGAGACGTGGCCGATGAAGTCCGCCACCGTCAGCCCGGAGAACTCGGCAGCGCGGCCGAAGGACAGGCTCTCGTCCTTGTAGAGCGCAACCGCCAGCGCCAAGCGAACGCCTGGTTCGCCGAGCAGCGAGTCGTCGCTGAGGTGTACCAGCAACGCCTCCGGTTGGCGGCGGTTCAACACCACGACCGGTTGCTCGCGCGCATCTCGCAGCACGGCGGCTGGGTCACTCTGCAACTGGCGTACGCTGACCGCCTTCATCGGGACACCTCTAGCTGGCCCCGCCGTAGATCAGCTCCTTCGCGTGGGCACATCGCTTGTCTTGGGCGCTCGGCGTTGGGTTTCATAGCGACATTCTAGCCGCCACGGAACACACGAGTGCGCATGTGACCGAGCAGTGGAAGGCTAGGCCAAGCCCAATCGCCCATCCAGTGTGCGACCGTTGCCCCGCGTACAGCGGTTTGAGGGTCAAGACGTGGCGGAATCACTGCCTGTGGCACCAGCGACCATGAAATCTGCCTGCCCGCTGAGGTAACACGTTGAAATTGCAGCACTACGCCATCCACACCGAACCGCTTCGCCGCGAGGGCGGCGGCTTTCTGGCGACGGTTCCCGATCTGCCCGGCTGCGTGGCCGACGGCGAGACCGTTGATGCCGCCATTGCCGAAGCGCACGACGCCTTCAAGGCGTGGGCGGCAGCGGAACAGCAGGACAGAGGCGCGTTGCCGGCACCCAAGACCTACAGCGGCCAGTTGGTACAGCGCATTCCAATTTACCGCAGGGGGGTGACGCTCGCCGCTTGCGGTGCGGCATCTCGGCTCGGCGAGAATTGCCTTCGGCGATAAGCGTGCGCCCAACAGCGCGAGCAAGTCCGCGGCACAGATACGCCAAGCCGCGAACGCAAGAGCGTCCACAGCATCGTTGTGCGCGACGCGGTTCAAGGCGTCCACGCCCCGTCTGCCTTGCTATGGCCACCACCCTTCGCGCCGCAACCGTGGTATGGTCTTCCGACCCTACAGGGTGGTGCCTTGGTTGCCCCGCATGCCAACACGAACGATCATGTACTGTCGGGCAACTTGGCCCACGGCGGCTGGCTACACGCTGCAGTCGGCCTTGGCAGCGTGTTTGGCTGCTCTGCCCGACGCAGCTCAAACACGCCTCCCGCTGCGGACCGGGCAGGCAGAGGTCCGGCACCGCGACGAGCGACCGCAAGATGTCCGCCTACACATAGCCACATGGACCGCTCACGAAGCCATGTCCACCGTGCCCGACGTTCCCACCGGCGCAGCAGCCGACCTCTCCTCCGCATCGCCTGGTCGAGGCTGGGACTACTTGAATGGCGACTGCATGATACTGGTTTCCGACAACCACTACCTGAGCATGTCAAGTCGCCTACACCCTAAGTACATTGAACAATATGTGACGGCACTTTTGGGACGCGGGGCACAAGATACGACTCCGTTTGTCTTGTACGCAGTGGCCGATCCTGAGGTCGTTCGTCGCGTCAGCCGTGAAGGCGTCAAGAAGATCGACCTTAACATTGGCCAGTATATGGAGACCACTCGCGCAGAACTTGATAACAAGCCAAGAACCATCGTCCAGAACCTTGGCCGGCACGTGATGTCCGACCTGATCGCAGAAGACGATAGACGAGCCGACATCTTGGCCGCCAACAACGTAAGCGCAAAACTCATCATCTCGCTAGATCGGCGGCGCCCGGGTATCACTCCTGAAGATCTGACTAGCATTGCGGAGCAAATCTCCAATGAGAGCGAGGGGGACATCAAATTCGAGACAGCTTCGGGATATCGTGTGAATGGTGGTGAGCTAACGCTCAAGAAGGTAGTAGATGTAAGAGCGTTCGCACAAACGGTCGACCACCAACACGCTTGGGAACTCATGGAGGAGTATCTGCGAGAGCTACGGCAGTCCGGGATGCTCGCCCAATGAACCTAAAGGGCATCTCCTGGGCTAGGGTACTCCACTTGTGCGTTGGGCTAGGTGCAGTCGGTCTCTTGGCGTGGATTGGCCCACCCTGTGACTCCGATAGCACCGCGACCACTGAAATGGCACTGAGGCTGTTGGTCACCATTTTGTCGATCCTCGCGGGTTTCCTTCTTGCCGTAATCGCAATATTGGGCGACCCCCGCAGTCTATTCACCGGTAGCTGGCGCGTCGCTAGTGCCCACGTCCGGCAGATACGGAGGGTTCTGGGCCGTTCCGTTCTGCTGTTCTACGTCTATCTCGCTACAATTGCAACAGCTTTCTTGTCCACGATAGTAGGTCAATATGGAGTAGATGCGGCTTACGAACGTTGGGGGAAGCACTTAGCGCTCTGTTTCGGTTGTGCATCGTTGATTTGGTCTTGTGGTCTACCTACGGCAATAAAAAGGGGCTCTCGTGGAGCGCCTAGACGAGGAGGTCGACGAACGAAAGAAAGAGGATGCTCGTCCTCAGTAAAACCCGCCAGGTGCCGTCGCAGATGTGCCACGTGCTCTCAACACGGCCACCTCGGAGAACGGTGAACTTGCAGTAACGCCACATGTTGACCAAGCAAATCGCGCCAGCTATGGTGGGGCTGCACCTATTGCGACAAGGAGTGTTGAACGCACGCTCGCCTTCATCCCTCAGCGTACTTATCGATCTGTTCGAGGACCTCCAACATTCCTAACGGTCTGACTTCATTTTCTGCCATTGCCACTACGATCGTGTCACGCATGACTTCATACCGAATGCCGCGAACGTATTTCCGTACGAACGCCTTGAGAATATCTCTGCCTCTGAACTCCTTCTTCCATCGTGTTCCGTCTAGTGCTTCAAACAACGATTTCCTCTTTGCCTGCGCCGTCTCCTCCAAGGCGGCAAGAGCAAGGACACCTTCGCTGAGTTCGTTCAGCCTAACCAGCGATTCGCCTATGTTTCGGCCCACTTTCTCAGCTGGCCCCAACCCTTCCGAATCACCGCCCCGGAGTTTGATGGCCTTGTTAAACTCCCTATGTGCTTTCGCCCTTACCACATGCTCAACCAACTCGCCGACTTCCGCTTCTGCCAGCGAACGCAACGCATCATAGACCTCTTTGGCGTTTTGGAATCCCGTATCCCCCAGACTCATGCGACGAAGCACGTCGAAAATCACGTTCTCATCAAGCAAATAGTTTTCGATATGGTATACGCCCCACCGTAGTCGCCGATCGCCATCCTCCGCTTCCCCCTCACTGTCTCTGTCCACTATGGAAAAAACTTGCCCTCGATGCTCTCGCCGATCTAGGCGATCAAGCGCATCATGGAGCCTGAGCACGGAGCGTTTGTTACCACCCGCTATGAAGTTCATCCTCCTTTCGTATGCTGGAAACAACCGCCCCACCATACGAAGATCAAATTTGGAACCTTCACCCTCGAAAATCACCACCTTGCCACCCGGTCGATAGCCAGCAATATCGCCAATCAGTTCGAATATCGCCGCGTCTACTTCCTTCTCGCCCTCTAGTTGCTCTACCTGTTGTTCGCCAGCATCCCTTGCTTCTCGCATGTGGTAGACCTTCGTGTCGGTGCTCTGCAGTGCTTCTCTAAGGAAGGCGTCGGAATGCGTGACGGCCCAGATCTGGTTGTCCAAGTCTTCTCCGATGTACTTCTGATAGAACTGCGGTAGGCCACGAATCAGCTTCGGGTTGAGGTGGAGCTCAGGTTCATCGAGCAAGACGATTGAATGCTGCTGGGCAGAGTTCCGCAGCCGGAGGTATCCAAAGAGTATCTCTTTCTCGCCAGACGACAGGTCGTTGATGTCGTGCTTCTGTTCCCGGCCGACAGTGACGGAGAACTCCAGCTCCCCGTCCTCGTTCGATGTAACGCCTTCGAACTGCTTCCCAGGAAAGAATCGCTTGACCAGTTCACCTAGCGTCGTGGATAGTTTCAGGTGCTCGTTGGGCGTAGCGCCGGCCCTTTCTCGAAGCATGTCAAGGACGTACTCGGCTGCCATCTGTGACTTGATGTTCGCGTACTTGTTCGTATAGTTGTAGAGGGTGCTCTGCTTCTGTTGTTCCTCTTGAGTCTTTAGGCTCAGGTCAACGCCGCCCAGAAGCTCTCTGGTGTAGTTTCGGTGTGCGCCGTGATAGTCGATGAGACCAACTTTACCGGGTTCATAAACGCGCCAGAGAGTTTGCAAGACCATATTCGGCGTGATCGTCACACTACCATCCGCCCTCACCTCGACGTGGCCAACGTGTGTTGTATTCGATAGCTCTTGCGACAGCTGCCCTGCAAGCTGTTGTGCGAGTTGCTCGATCTGGGCGAGTATGCCTTCGAGCTTTTGGTTGTGTATTCGAACTTGCTGAGCCCATTGCTGAAAGGACATCCCGGGCTGCAGGCGCGACAAGGCAACCTCCGTCGCAAGCGGGCCGAGATTTTGCCTTATGTACGCCTTTTCTTCGTCGTGCAAACGCAGTTCGATCTGAATGTTGGCAGCGTATGCTTTATCACGAAGTACCTTCTTCATCGCGGAGCGGTCTTGGCGTCGTTGAATCTGAAACTCGCTGAGCCACTGATCCCACTCGTTCGGTGTGTACTCGCCGTATGTGGATTTGATGAATCGGATAGCGTCTAGGACACAGGACTTGCCGCACCCGTTAGGGCCAGCGATCACTACCATTGTCGTTCCGGCCGCGATCTCTACGTTGTCTATCGCACGGAAATTCCTGACGGCGAGTCTGTCGATCTTCATGGTGTTGTCTCTTGGCGCGAGGCCGAGCTATGCCAAGGCGCTGCGTAGTCTCATTCGCGCTGTGGCCTGTCGAAGGGCGCACCATACACCAACTGCCGCTCGATGGGGCCATCGGTGTGTGTGTCCTCGGTGACCTTGCGCGTGATGGTGCCTTCCCGCAGGTCGCGCACATCCTCCCACCCCAACGCGATGCCTTCCCTCGTGCCCTCCGGCGTCGTCAGCGTGAAGCTGGTGTCGCCTTTCACGGCCTTGCGCGGCAGGCCCACGCCCGGCAGGCCCTTGGACGGGGTGAAGACGATGCGGCCGTTGGCGTCGTAGTGGGTCTCCGCCTCGTACTGGCGCATGACGGGGAATTGGACGCGGTGGATGGTTTGGAGTTCGTCCAACGTCAGGCCCAAGGCTTTGGCCGCCAAGACGTCGATTTCGACGAGGGCTTGGCGGCGGGCGTAGTCGGTGCGCAGGGCGTGGTCGCGGTGCCAGTGGGGGGTGAGGGTGGGCCAGTCGTTGGGGAGGCGCGGCTCTTGGCGCGTCCAAGCGTCTTGGCGGAAGGCGTCGATGGCGAGCATGGGCTGGGCGTTTGGTGCCGTTGGGAGTTGCGTTGTGCAGGCAGCGTACCAGAGGTCGGCGTAGTGGGTGGTTAGGCAGCACAGGCGCAAGGCTCTGATTCGCAAGGCGGCGCGGATGTGGGGGTCGCAGTCTTTGGGGAGGATGGGGAGGCGGCTGAGGTAGGACAGGTTGACGTGGCCGGTGCCCGTGGTCTTGATGAAGAAGTCGAGGACGATGGACATGCTGAGGGCGGCGAAGTCGAGCAGCTGGCCCAAGTCTCGAAACGCCGTGGTCAGGTTGGTGTGGATGGTGGCAGTGCCCTTCGGGATGATGGCCGGGATGAGCGTGCGTTCCGCCGCCGGCCCCACCATCTCACGGCTGATCACGCGGTAGTGATCGCTCACTTTGCTTGGTTCGTCCTCCCAATCCTCGCGCCAACCCACCCTTGGCGTTCGCGCCTCGTACTCCTCCTCGCCGCAAGCCGGAACGTAGTTGGTGCGCGGCAGGTAGTCGTCGGGCAACGTCGTCAAGTCCAGCACGTCGTAGTGGCTGTTCTGCGTACACACGGCCCGCGGCGTCTTGTTGACGGGGTTGCCGACGAAGAAGTGTGGGCCGGAGAGGATCAGCGCCGAGGCGTCCTTGGGGAAGCGGGTCTCGCGGCGGATGGTGCCGTCTTGGACGGAAATGGTCTCGTTCCAGTGCCCTGTGACGTAAATGTCGTCGCCCAAGTCGCCCAGCCGCCTCGGATGCGCCGCCAACTTCTCCAACACGCCCAGCAGCGTCTTAGCGTGCAGTGCCGGCAGTCGGGCGCGGCGCGGTGTCGTTCCCGCGGCGTCGTACAGCGTGGCGAAGCTCGCCAGCGCCGCCTCGTCCACTTCCACAACACGATCCGCATGGCCAGCCGTCGTCCATCCCGCCTCGTCCTTGATGCCCGGCACGTCGCCCCGCCCGTCGTGCTCCAAGCACGCATCCACTGTCGCCGGCGCGAACAGATTGGCGACGTGCTTGAACTTCGCCTCCCGCCGCGCCTCGCCGTACACGTTCACGCTGAACAGCGTCTCGTGATGCACTTCGGAGAACAGGCGCCTTTCGTTCTGAAACTGAAAGTGCGCCCGCAACCTTGAATACAACGCCTCCCGAAACACCCCGCCCTTCGGATCGTCGTAAATCCCTTCTGGATGCAGAAACCCCGCAACGCCTCCTTCCTTCCCGATCATCCACGCCTGCGGCAAGAAGCATTTGTACAAGTTGGCCTTCTGACCGGCCAACAGCGGATAGTTCTGCCTCGCGTTCAGAAATCCCTGCGTCGCCTCCGCCTCCTCCAACTCCCGCAGCCACGCCTCGCGCAAGCCGTCGTAGCGCTCGAACATCTCGCCGCGCAGCGCGGTGATCTCCGTCGCCGAGTGCCGGCGCAGCACGAACAGCGGGTTGCGGTCGCCCAGCACGCCGCCTTCCTCCCACTCCACCTTCACCCAAGGCGGGTTGCCCAGCACCAGGTCGAAGCCGCCGCTCTTGGCGAACACGTCCGCGAACGCCAGTTCCCAGTGGTGGAAGCGATGGCGGGTGGCCAAGTCGTCCACGAACTTCAGCCTTGGGAACTCCTCGAACAGCTTCTGCAAATCCAACATGCCGATTTCGTTGGCGATGCGCTTGGCGAGGTCGCCGGCGTGTTCGGCGTATTCCTTGCCGAACAGGTCTGCGGTTTGGTTGGGGCCGAGGCCGGGGGCGAAGACGTTGCCGGTGAGCACCAGCGAGATCTCGTTGAGGAACTCGTCGCGGCTCGGCAGGCTGGCGGCGTCGCGGATGGGCCAGAACCACAGGGCGCACCAGTAGTCCATCGCCAGCTTCAGGCGGCGGTAGGGGCCAACCGTGCGGGTGCCCTCGCTGAACACGCCTTGGGCGCGGATGCGGTCCTTCCACTCGTTGGCGGTGCGGCGGGGCGCCCCGGCGCCGGGCTGGCCCCACACGGGCAGGGCGTCCTCGGTTTGCTGGCGGTCGCGGGCCAGCTGTTCGGCGTGCAGGGCCCACAGCGCGTCCACTTGGTTGGAGAGCGTCTCCAGTTCCGCGATCTCGTCTTCCTCGAAGGGTTGGAAGAACGCCTTGCGCCACGCCTTGATGCGCTCGAAGTCGGCGGCTTCCAAGCGCTTCGCGGCCTTGTCGCGGTAGTTGGCCATGCCGTCGTCCGGCAGCAGGAAGTGGTAGACGGTGCCGGGCGGGCGTTTCGGCGCTTCGCCGTCGGCGGTCTGCCACGGCACGCGCTTTGGGGCGCTGTTGAACCACAAGTCGGCTTTCTTCCGCTGCGTGAGCCGCGTGCGCGGATGCACCTGCCGCCGCGCGCCCACCAGCGAGTTGCCGCACATCAGCTGGTAGCCGAACCACGGCACGTGGCCGTCCTGGTGGATGCCGTTCAGCCACAGGGAGACCTCCGCCAGTTCCAGCGCCACGGGGTTCAAGTCCACGCCGAACACGTTGCGGTCGGCGATGCGGTGGCGGGCGCGTTGCAGTTCGTCGGCGTAGGCCGCGTGGTCGATGCGGCGGTTCAGTTCGCGCTGCTTGCGTTCCAGGTACTTCTCGGCGAGCTGGTTCACGGCCTCGTTGAGGAAGGCGGCGGAACCCATCGCCGGTTCGCACACGGTGATGTTCAGGATGTCGGCGGCGGGGGTGGCGTCCGTCACCAGTTCGGCCAGGGCGTGCTTCACCACGGTGCGGGTGAGGGATTCCGGCGTGTAGTAGCTGGCGGACTTCTGCCGGTCGCGCCCGGCCAGGCGGTAGATGAAGGTGCCGCGCCTGTGGACGCGCAGCTTCAGGCGGCCGTTCTCGTCGCGGTCCTGCACCTTCTCTTCTTCGGCGTACTGGCCGAGGTCGCGCTGGGGCACGAAGTAGGCGGTGGCGAGGGCGTCCTGGGCGTCGGCGGACTGCTTGGCAGGCTTCACCTCGTAGAGGTCCTCTTCGGCGAAGAAGCCGCGGTAGGCCAGCAGCGCCTCGTACACGGCGCCCAGCTGGTTGATGCCGAGCTGGGCGTAGGAAATGCGGCCGCTGCGTTTAACGCGGCCTCGCGTTCCCTTGCTGGTGCTTGGGCGGGAGAGGGACATCAGGCGGATCACCTGCTGCAGCACGCGGTTGCGCAGCTTCACCTGGTTCAGCAGCGGCGTGGCGCTGGGGTGGAACAGGCGGCTGTCCAGCGGGCGCATTGAGAAGCCGTGCGCGGCGGGTGCGCTGGCTGGCTCGCCGGATTGGTTCGGTGGGCGGTCGCTGAGCAGGTCGGCTTGCGCGTGGAAGCCTTCGCGCACCAGGCGGAACAGCTGCTCGATGGAGAGGTGCAGGTGGTGGCCGTTCAGGGATTCCTCGGTGGTGAGGCGCACCATCTCCAAGTCGCGCAGGCGTTCCAGGCCGTAGCCTTCGCGGTACGCCTCGGCGTCCAGCGGGGCGTAGCGCAGGTTCGGGCGCGCCTCGATGTAGAACAGGAACAGCAGGCGGTACATGTAGCGCAGGGCTTCCAGGCTCAGCTGCTCGGTGAGCGCGGCGTCCGGGCGGTCGTAGATGCGCTCCTTGGAGACTTCGCGCAGGTGGCGGATGGCCTCGTTGCCGATCAGTTCGATGCACTCGCGCAGGGCGTGCTTCAAGTCCTCGGAGACGGCGAAGGCGTGCTTGTGGCTGTTTTCGTCGAGATTGTCGTGTAGAGCCTCGGCGCCGGCGTCTTCGGCAGGAAGCAGGCTCTTTCCATGCGAGGGGTGCCCCCCATAGGCGCTAACTTATTTTTCGCAAGTTTGGAAAATAATCTCGATTTGGGCAGTGCGTTTGCGTGGCGGGTCGGCAAGCGAACGGGAAATCTCATGCCAGCGGCAGAACATGTCCGCCAGCGAAAACGCTGGTTCGATGGCGCGCTGGACCTGGTGGAGGGCGAACTGGAAGTCACGCCATCGACTGCGGCAGCATGGTCCGCCAGTCGAAGCCCCAGGGGGAAACGGCGCTGGCGTGGCGCAGCGTCTTTTCGGTGAGCAGGGCGACCAGCAGCTTGCCGTAGAGCCACGCCCGGGCGCTGGTCGGATCGTGCTTGGGCAGGTGGCCGAGGCCGGCGAGCGACTTGAAGCGCTTGAACACCAGCTCCACCTGCCAGCGCAGCCGGTACCAGCGCAGCACCGCCGCGGCGTCGAAGTCGGCCTCCGGGAAGGTCGTGAACACGATCACGTACTTGGCGTACTCCAGCGTCTCGGGGCGCAGCCGCCGCTGCTTGCGCACCGCCGCGCGGCGCAGCTTCGCCATCGCCAGCCGCGCCGCCTCGCGGGTCTTGCGGATCGCGCACAGCCGGCCCGCCACCGGCTCGCCGCCCTCGACCTCCACCGTCGCCGCCCAGCTGCCCACGGCCCCGGCCCGCTTCAGCGACGACACCGCGCCGAGCAGGTCGAACGGCTGCCCGTCCGCACTGCGCAGCCGCAGCGACGAGGTGTTGACGCGCACCGCCGCGTGGCCGCCGCAGTCCGCCACGTGGCGCAGCCCCGGCCCCGTCGAGTAGCCCCGGTCCGCCAGCACCAGATCGCCCGCCTGCACCGGAAAGCGCGACAGCGACTCGCCCGTGCCCGCCCCCTTCGCCGACGTCAGCTCGAAGAAGTCGCACTCCAGCGACGGCAGCCGCACCCCGTAGTGCAGCCGCCACAGCGACCCCCGGCCCGGCTCCTTCACCGTCGTCCCGTCGAACGCCCGCAACGGCAGCTCCGCGTCCTCCGCCGTCGCGCCGTTCTCCCGGAACAGCTCCACGCACAGCCGACGCAGCCATTCCTCCGACTTCCGCAGCCGCTTCAGCAGCGCCACGTCCGACAGGTCCGCCAGACCCGCCGCCCGCGCTCGCGCCACCGTCTCCCGCAGCGAGTGCCCGCAGCCCAGATGCATCAGCAGCGTCCGCAGCAGACCGTCCGCCGACTTGTTCTTGCGCAGCCCTTTCAGCGCCCCCGTCTCCGCCGCCAGCTCCCGCCAGTTCCCCGGCAGCAGCGACGACAGCAGTTCCCAGTCTTGATCCGCCAGCTCCATCGCCGGACCTCCTTGTCGCGACGGCCCATACCCTATCCGACGCTATCGGCGAAAACAAGTTAGCGCACATGGGGGTGCCCCCTCGCGCTCCCCGGCTGAAGGCTCTCCCTGTGCAGCAGGGCTGCGGTGGCCTTCAGCGTGGCGTCTTCCCGGAGCGAAAGGATGTCGTCGAAGTCGAAGCGCAGCAGGCGGTTGTGCGTCCACTTGCCGCGCTCAAGCAGCAGCACGCTGTTGCAGGAGAGGATGAGAATCCACCGCGGGGGATGGGTTTGCGCGAACAACCGCCGGGTGACGATGGTTTCCCACGTCTCTTTCAGCACGGCCTCCGGCGGCGGCGCTTCGCCGTGGAACTGCAAGGCGCACGGCTTGAGCGACAGCGGATCTTCGCCTTCGCCGGTGGCGTCGAAGGCGCCGAGAGCGAGCAGCCGCGGGGCGCCGGCGGCCCCGCCATCGGCGCAGAGGATCGGCACTTCCGCGCCGTCCTCCAGCGCAAGGTTGGCGGGCTTGCAGACGTAGCCCAGCGCCTCGAGCAGCAGGCGGAACCACTCCCGCTGCCGCAGGATGCGCTGCCCGGCGCGCCGCTCCCGCTCGAAGTCCCGCCGAAAGCGCAGATGTTCCGGCGCCAAGGCGCGGAGCTCGGCCCACGGGGTGCGGGCGTTGGCGGATTCGGCCCGCTCGCGCCAGCGATCGAGGGTGGCCTGGATGTCCCCGGCGAAGATCTCCGCCAAGTAGTGGTGGCTGTAGAACTCGTTCTCGTTGTGGATGCCGGTGAGGGTGGGCATGGGCGCTCGAAGGGCATTGACATGGCGACACCAGCCCGTAGAGTACACGCTCGTGTGCTGCACGCCAACGCCGACCACCCGCCACTTCAGCACCTTATCAACTGAAGGCCAACATGCCCTACCCATCCGTCGACGCCCTGCAGCAAGCGCTGACCCGCGATGTCTTTCACTACGCAAGGGATGCGAAAAAGGCCGCAGGGCGAGCACTTGGCACCGTCGTGGAGGTCATCGCGTTCTATGCGATCAAGGCATGGGGGCTCGAACGATACACGGCCATCGAGCGGCGCTTGCCAGAATACGGCAATCCCGAAATCACCCATAACGTCGAGTTCAGCCTTCATCCATCGAAGCGCATCGGAAGAGCGGAGTTCGAAGCTGGCGAAACTCCGATAACGCCAAAGAAGATACTGCGCCGGATCGATAGCACTGACTTGCTCGGCCGTGAATTGAAGACCACGCAGCTCTTGTCTTCACATAGAACGTTACGCAACGCATGTACGCTCTATGAAGATAACGATCATCTCGTTGTCGCCTATTTGGAGGTCGTCCCTGGCGGCCGCGATTTCCTCGTAGCAGTACACGATCTTCTGTCCCACCCTTTTGCTGCAATAGAGTGTAAGCGCGTTGGTGTAGAAGAAGGCACGAAGAAGGGCCCGCAGACGATAGAGAAGGCGAAACAGGGCGCTTACGTAGCTCGTTCGCTTTCGTCTGTTCAGAAGGTTAGGACTCCAAGCGGCGAGCTTTACGGTGTTCTTCAAGCCGAGGGCATGAAGCTACGGCACGAACCGTACAGGCAGCTCGTCTCTGACGTCGTACAAGCAGAGAGTGTCCTATTGCTAAAGGACTTCGTGCTAACCATAGGCATTGTGAGTAACCACGGGAACTGGTTTTCGACGGACGACCAGAACAAGGAACTGAAGGTTCTCGCACAATCCTATGACTGGCTGTTGTTCCTTACGGACGACGGCATTGCCGAGTTCGCCCATGCCTTGCTGCTGGCCCCGCGTGGAACCCGGAAGGCCGTTCGGGAGGCGTTTGTCGGCAGCTATGGCCAAGGGCCAAGGCGAAACGTGTTCACGAAGGTGCAGATGTCGCTCGACGCCGATCTGGTTCTACAGGATTACTTCCGACAGAACATACGCAAAATAGACAAGTGGTTCAGCGTGGTGTCTCCCCGGGAACAGCGATTGGTTGCGTTGAGACGGGAGCTTAAGACTCTCGCCGCGAAAGATTGGGAGAAGCTGAGATGACTGCCGGCAGGAGTGTCAACTCCCAGAGTGTTCATTGGTGTACGCCAAGAAAATACGTTGATGCGGTGAGTGCGGTCTTCGGGGGCAAAGTCGCTCTCGATCCTTGCTCCAATCGCTGGTCGATCGTCGACGCGGTGAAGTGCTATCAGCTACCCGAGGAGGACGGCCTCGTCAAATCTTGGGATTATCCGACGATTTACGTCAATCCGCCCTACGGCGCAGACAAACAGAGGCGGACTACGATTCGGAACTGGCTGTACAGATGCGCACAGGCCCATGAGGATCATGGATCGGAGGTTTTGGCACTCGTGCCGGTCGCGACCAATACGCGGCACTGGAAAGATTTCGTTTGGGGCAAAGCGGCGATGGCGTGTTTCCTCTACGACACCCGACTTCGTTTTCTAGTCGAAGGCAGGCCCAGCGCCAAAGGTGCACCGATGTCCTGCGCCATGATTTTCTGGAGCACGAAGCCGGCCGCTTTCGAGAGGGTGTTCAAGGCGTTTGGCGCGGTTGTGGATCTGCGCTCGCTGCAGCGCATCGCACGGGATGCAGAGTTTTCCGGTCAGCGTGTATTGGAGGGGTTGGGTGGACGCGCTGCCATCGGGTGAGTCTCCATGAAGCCGAGGCGATCCGGGACCTCATGTCACGGTTCGGCTTGAAGGTACGGTGGCTGGTACCCGCGGTGGCTAGCAGGTGGCATGCCTAGGGCGGAACCGCGGCAGTGGACTCGGCGTGGCGCTGGGGAGGGAGCCGGCCGGATCGGATCAGGCGAACGATAGCGGCGGTTGATGCAGGACGGCGGTGGCCTTCAGCGTGGCGTCTTCCCGAAGGGAGAGGATGTCGTCGAAGTCGAAGCGCAGCAGGCGGCTGTGCGTCCACTTGCCGCGTTCGAGCAGCAGCACGCTGTTGCAGGATGAGAATCCAGCGCGGGGGATGGGTTTTGCGCAAACAGCCGCCGGGTGACGATGGTTTCCCACGTCTCGTTCAGCTCGGCCTCCGGCGGCGGCGCTTCGCCGTGGAACTGCAAGGCGCACGGCTTGAGCGACAGCGGATCTTCGCCTTCGCCGGTGGCGTCAAAGGCCCCGAGGGCGAGCAGGCGCGGGGCGCCGTGGAACCCCGCCATCGGCGCAGAGGATCGGCATTTCGGCACCATCCTCCAGCGCAAGGTTGGCGGGCTTGCAGGGGCAGCCCAACGCCACGAGCAGCAGTCGGAACCACTCGCGCTGCCGCAGGATGCGCTGCCCAACGCCGCTCCCGCTCGAAGTCCCGCCGAAAGCGTAGGTGCTCCGGCGCCAAGGCGCGGAGCTCGGCCCACGGCGTGCGGGCGTTGGCGGCCTCCGCCTGCTCGCGCCAGCGTTCGAGGGTGGCCCAGTTCACGCCATGCCGCGCGGTGCCGTGTGCGGCAGTGCGAACGGCTGTGGCCTGGACGCGGCCGAAGGCGCGAATCGCACTGCGGCGTGAGGCGTTTCTGCTACGCTCGAACGCACTGTGAATATCTCGCGCCACTTCCTGCTGTGTGCGGCCTGGGCCGCGCCGGCGTTCGGCGCGAGCGCGCCCTGCACGGATGTCGAATACAGCCACGGCATTTCCTACTTGCTGCCGCTCAAGTACGAGGCGGATTTCACGCACTTCGAGTGGGCGGCCCCGGACGCGCCCAAGGGAGGCACGATGCGCTTGCCGCAGATGGGCACCTTCGACAACTTCAACGTGATCCTGGAGAAGGGGCGCAACGCCGCCGGCTACGACATGGGCGGTGGCCTCGTCTACGACCGTCTGCTCGAACCCGCCATCGACGAGCCGGTGAGCTACTACGGGCGCTTGGCGGAGGGCGTCGCGCGGGGGCCGGACCTCGCGTGGATCGCCTTCAAGCTCCGCGACAACGCCACGTGGCACGACGGACAGCCGATCACAGTTGACGACGTGCTGTTCTCCTTCGCCATGTTCAAGGAACACGGTTCGGTGGCGCTGCGCACGGTGCTCGCCGAGGTGGAGGAGGTGTTCGCCTTCGGCGAGCGCGAGGTGTGCTTCGTGCGCAAGGCCGACGTCGAACGCAACCCCGTGCTGCCCTTCGCCATCGCCGGCTACAGCATCATGCCGAAGCACTATTGGGAGGCGCGGGACATCTCCAAGACGACCATCGAGCCGCCCCTTGCGAGCGGCCCCTACGAGCTGGTGTACGAAGAGACCGGCCGCGTCCTGGAATACGCGCGGCGCGACGACTACTGGGGACGCGACATCCCGGTGAACAAAGGGCGCTACAACTTCGACCAGGTGAAGTTCGACTACTTCGCGGACGAAGGCGTGATGCTGGAAGCGCACAAAGGCCACGTTTTCGACGTGCGCGAAGAGGGCGTTTCCAAGAACTGGGCCACCCAGTACGACTTTCCGGCGGTGCGCGCCGGCCTGTTCAAGCGCGACCTGCGCCCCTTGGCGCGGGTGGAAGGGCTGTGGTGGCCGATCTTCTGGAACACCGACCGCCCGTTTCTGAACGACATCCGCGTGCGCGAAGCGCTGTGGCTGCTCTACGACTTCGACTGGACCAACCGCGTGTTGTTCTACGACTTCTACCTGAAGGGGCTGAGCTTCTTCCAGAACTCGCCGATGGCGCACGATGGGCTGCCGAACGACGCGGAGCTCGAACTGCTGGCGCCGTGGCGGGATCAAGTGCCGCCGCGGGTCTTCACGCAGCCCTTCGGGCATCCCGACAGCACCGGCTTCGGCGCACAGCGCGACAACGTGGAACGCGCCGTCGCGCTGCTCAAGGAAGCCGGCCTGGAGTTCTTCGACGGCCGGATGCGCGACGTGGAGACCGGCGAGCCCTTCACGTTGAACTTCATCGGCGTCTCCTACTACTCCATCCGCCAGAACCTGTCGCTGGTGGGCAACCTCGAACGCGTCGGCATCGAGACGACCGGCCGGGCGCCGGAAGTGTCGCAGTGGCTCTACCGCAGCCGCACCGGCAAGTTCGACGGCAACTCCGTGCGCCTCGGGCCTGGCCACACGCCCGGCCTGCAGCTTCGCAACTGGTTCGGCAGCGCCGCGGCTTCCCACGACTACGGCCAGAACTGGGCGCGGATTCGCAGCCCGGTGGTGGACAGCCTCATCGACTCGGTCATCGGCGCCAAATCCGCCGACGAGCTCTACGCGGCCACCCGCGCCCTCGACCGCGTGCTGCTGTGGAGCTTCTACTTCATTCCGCTCGGCTCGCAGCCGGGCTTTCGCCTGGTGCATTGGGACAAGTTCGGCGAAGTGCGCAACGACCAGCTCAACCGCGTGCCCTTCGTGGACGCCTGGTGGTGGGACGAAGCCAAGGCGCAGCGGGTGGAAGAGGGACTGGCCGAGCTCGGCGGCTGATCCTGCTTAGCGGGCCGCGCCGGGGCGCTCGTCCATGTGCGGGCTTGGTTGCTGGCCTGCCTCCGCTGTTTGCCGTTCGCCAGCGTCCGCGCCTTCCCGCTTGCGCATCAGCGCGGCGACGATCGCGGCGTGGCGCTTGCGGTTCAGGTTGTAGGGCCAGAATACCCACACCGCCAGCAGCACGAAGGCCGCCATGCCGGCGTAGATCAGGCCGAAGTCGAACAGCACTTGTGCCGGCACTTCGCCGGGTGTCGAGCCCGGCGTCAAGCCTACGAAGTCCAATGCCGTGCCGGCGATCAGCGGCGGCAGCGCGCCGGTGCCTTTCTCGGCGAAGTTGAAGGCCGCGAAGTACACGCCCTCCTGCCGCGTGCCTTTGCGGAGTTCATGCTCGTCCGCCATGTCGCCCATCATCGACGCGACGGTGACGGACACGGGCGCAATGGCGAAGGCGCTCAGGAAGGCCATGAAGACGAGCAGCCAGAGCAGCACGACGCCCTTGTCGAGCATCAGCCCGCCGAGCTCCAGCATCACCGGCCCGGTGACGGCGAAGACGCAGCCGAGGACGCCGAGAATCACGGTCCATTTCTTGTCCAGCAAGCGGTTCAGATACAGCGTGAGCGGGGTGCCGACGATGCCGCCGGCGATGCCGGCGTAGAGCCACCACTGGATGCCGAAGCTGTCCAACTCCCAGAAGAAGGTCTTCAAGTGCAGCGCCAGCGTTCCCGATGTGCCCCAGTAGATGGTGCAGACCAGGTGGCCCAGGAACAGCGCCCGGAAGGGCACGCTCTGCAAGGCGTCGAAGAGATCGCGCAGCATGTTGCGCACGCCGAAACGTCGTCCGGCGCTGCCGACGCTCGGCAGCCGGGCAATCACGTCCCGCGTCTTCCAGGCCGAGAGCGCCATCAGCACCGCCATGACCAGCGCCGACACCAGCGCGAAGGGCAGATAGTGTTCGCCGTTGAGCTGCGGATTCGGGTCGGCCTCGGTGCTCTTGAAGACGAGATTCCAGCCGATGGCGGCCACCAGAAACGCGCTGCCGGCGCCGATCATGGCGCGGTAGACGGGAATGCGCGTGCGTTCCGCGTAGTCCTGGGTGACTTCCGCCCCAAGCCCCAGATAGGGCACGTTGTAGAAGGTGAGGGCGGTGCGCATGAGCGCGTAGCAGACGGTGAACCAAACGCACAAGCCGACGTCGGACAAGCCGGCCGGCGGCGCGAACAGCGCCACCGTGAGCACGGCCACCGGCACGACGGCCCAGAACATGAAGGGATGGCGCCGGCCCCAGCGCGACCGATAGCCGTCCGACCAGGAGCCGGCCACGGGATCGGATGCGCCGTCGGCAATCGTCGCAATGGCCACGCCGAGGCCGGTGAGCGTGCCGGAGAGCCCCAGCACCTGGTTGTAGTAGATGAAGAGGAAGCCGAGCAGGAAGCCCTGCACCGAGTGGCCGGCCTGCCCGGCGCCGTGCCACAGCAGCCAACGTAGCGAGAGCGGCCCGACGGCGTCTCTCGGCGCGTCCTGATTCATTGGGCTGCGGGGCGGTTCATGTCGAGACGCGCGCCGCCGCAAAAGGCGGGTCAGTGAGCGCTGAGCGGCACTTGCGCCAGTTCGTCGGCGTCGCGCTCGGCGGCTGGAACGTTCGGCGTCGCTGATTCCGACGGCGCCGGCACGCGCTCCAGCGCGGCCTCGATCACGTCGTCCATCCAGGCCAAGGCCAGGATGTCGAGGTCCGTCTTCACGTTGTCCGGCACTTCCTTCAAGTCGCGCTCGCTCTCCTTCGGGATCACGACGCGCTTGATGCCGGCGCGGTGGGCGGCGAGCAGCTTCTCCTTCAGGCCGCCGATGGGCAGCACTTGCCCGCGCAGGGTGATCTCGCCGGTCATGGCCACGTCCGACGCCACGGGAATGCCCGTCAGCACGCTGACCAGCGCGGTACACATGCCGACGCCGGCGCTTGGGCCGTCCTTCGGCGTTGCGCCCTCCGGCACGTGGATGTGGATGTCGCGGTGCTCGTGGAAGTCTTCGGCGATGCCGAAGGCCGCGGCGCGGCTGCGCACGAAGGTCAGCGCCGCTTGGATGGATTCCTGCATCACGTCGCCGAGGGAGCCGGTCTTGATCTGCCGCCCCTTGCCCGGCACCGCCAGCGCCTCGATGTTCAACAGTTCGCCGCCGGTGGGCGTCCAAGCGAGACCGGCCACCACGCCGACCTGGTTGCGCTTCTCGGCGCGGCCGTAGTTGAACTTGCGCACGCCGTTGTAGGTTTCCACTTCGTCCGCCGAAATCGCCCGGGGTGCCTTCGAGGAATCGCGCCGCAGCGCCTGTTCGGTGACCACCTTGCGGCAGAGCTTGGCGATTTCGCGTTCCAGGCCGCGCACGCCGGCTTCCTTGGTGTAGTAGCGGATGAGATGCGTCAGCGCGTCGTCGCCGATGTCCAAGCTAGATTCGCCAAGGCCGTTGGCGCGGCGCTGCTTGGGAATGAGGTAGCGCGAGGCGATGTTGCGCTTCTCGTCTTCGGTGTAGCCGGCGAGACGGATCACCTCCATGCGGTCGAGCAGCGCCGGCGGGATGTTCATCGAGTTGGAGGTGCAGACGAAGAACACGTCCGAGAGATCGTAGTCCACCTCGATGTAGTGGTCGTTGAAGGCGTGGTTCTGCTCCGGGTCGAGCACCTCGAGCAGCGCCGACGCGGGATCGCCGCGCATGTCCATGCCCATCTTGTCCACTTCGTCGAGCAGGAACAGCGGATTGCGCACGCCGGCCTTGGCCATCTTCTGCAGCACCTTGCCTGGCATCGAGCCGATGTAGGTGCGGCGATGGCCGCGGATTTCCGCTTCGTCGCGCACGCCGCCGAGCGCCATGCGCACGAACTTGCGGTTGGTGGCGCGGGCGATGGATTCGCCGAGCGAGGTCTTGCCGACGCCGGGCGCGCCGACCAGGCACAGCACCGGCCCCTTCGCCTTGCTCACGCGCCCCTGCACGGCGAGGTACTCGAGCACGCGCTCCTTGACGTCCGCGAGGCCGTAGTGGTCTTCGTCGAGGATGCGCTGGGCGGCTTGCAGGTCGCGGCGCACGCGGCGCTTCTTCTTCCACGGGATGGAGAGCATCCAGTCCAGGTAGCTGCGCACCACCGTGGCTTCGGCGGCCATCGGCGCCATGAGCTTCAGCTTGGCGAGTTCGGCGCTGGCCTTCTTGCGGGCGTCCTTGGGCAGGCCGGCCTCGTCGATGCGCTGCTGCATGGCGTCGAACTCGCTCGGCGCTTCCGAGAGATCGCCGAGCTCCTTGTTGATGGCCTTGATCTGCTCGTTCAAGTAGTACTCGCGCTGGCTCTTCTCCATCTGCTTCTTGACGCGCCCGCGAATGCGCTTGTCGATCTGCCGGACGTCGATTTCCGCTTCGAGCAGCGCCGCCACGCGCTCGATGCGCTGCGAGAGATCGAACGCCTCGAGCACCTGCTGCTTAGCGTCGAGCTTGAAGGGCATCTGCGCGGCGATGGTGTCGGCCAGCCGCGCCGGATCCTCGACGCTCGACAGCGAGGCGGCGACGTCCTCGGCAACGCGCTTGGCGGTCTTCGCGTAGCGCTCGAAGCGGCCGAGCAGGGCGCGGCAGGCGGCTTCGGCCTCGGCGCCTTGCAGCCGCGGTTCGTCGCTGGCTGCGACGTCCGCTACAAGATAGTCGCCGCTTTCGTCCATGCGCTCGATGGCGGCGCGCTGCTTGCCTTCGACGAGCACCTTCACCTTGCCGTCCGGCAACGCGAGCAGTTGCAGCACGGACGCCACGCAGCCCACCGTGAACAGGTCGCCGGACTTCGGATCGGCCACCTCGCCGTCGCGCTTGGCGACGAGCAGCACGTCCTGATCGGAAGCGGTGGCGGCCTTCAATGCGCGAATCGAGCGCGCGGTGCCGACGAACAGCGAGTGGACGCCGCGCGGGAAGACCACCATGTCGCGCAGCGGCAGAACGGCCAGACCGGCCACACCGGCCAGCATGGGCATCGCCTCCGTGTCGTCCTTGGCCATCGAAGGGCCGCTGCGTCGCTGCGAGCGACAGCCTAGCGTGGCGCGGAGGCGGCGCTGGCGCTTGGTTCTTCCACGTTTTCGTACATGAGCATCGGCTCGCTCTCGCCCTTGATGACGCTTTCGTCGACGACGACTTTGGCGACGGAGGCCGCCGAGGGCAGCTCGTACATCGTGTTGAGCAGCACGGATTCGAGGATCGAACGCAGTCCGCGCGCACCGGTCTTGCGTTCCATCGCCTTCTCGGCCACGGCCTGCAGGGCGTCTTCGCGGAAGTCCACCTCCACGCCTTCCATCTCGAACAGCTTGGTGTACTGGCGGGTGAGCGAGTTCTTCGGTTCCACCAGAATGCGCATCAGCGCCTCCGTATCCAGCTCGCCCAACGTCGCCACGACCGGCAGCCGGCCGACGAACTCGGGGATCAGCCCGTACTTCATGAGGTCTTCGGGTTCGACCTTGCGCAGCGTTTCGCCGATGGTGGCCGCGTCGATCTTGGCGGCTGGATCGGCGCCGAAGCCGATGTCGCTCTTGTTGGTGCGGTTCATGATGACCCGGTCAAGGCCGGAGAAGGCGCCGCCGCAGATGAACAGGATGTTCGACGTGTCCACCTGCAGGAACTCCTGCTGCGGATGCTTGCGCCCGCCCTGGGGCGGCACCGAGGCGATGGTGCCCTCGATGAGCTTGAGCAGCGCCTGCTGCACGCCTTCGCCGGAGACGTCGCGGGTGATCGACGGGTTGTCCGACTTGCGCGAAATCTTGTCGATCTCGTCGATGTAGACGATGCCGACCTGGGCGCGCTCGACGTCGTATTCGCACTTCTGCAGCAGCTTCTGGATGATGTTCTCGACGTCCTCGCCGACGTAGCCAGCCTCGGTGAGCGTGGTGGCGTCAGCGATGGTGAACGGCACGTCGAGCAGGCGGGCGAGGGTTTCCGCAAGCAGCGTCTTGCCGCAGCCGGTGGGGCCGATCAGCAGGATGTTGGACTTCGACAGCTCGACGTCGTCCTTCTTGCCCTTGTAGTTCAGCCGCTTGTAGTGGTTGTAGACGGCGACCGAGAGCACCTTCTTGGCGTGTTCCTGGTGGATGACGTACTCGTCCAGGATGCGCTTGATCTCCACCGGCACCGGCAGCTTGTCGTTCTCCTTGCCTTCGGCGCCTGGCTGCACCTCCTCGCGGATGATGTCGTTGCACAGCTCCACGCATTCGTCGCAGATGTGTACGCCGGAACCAGCGATGAGCTTGCGCACCTCGTGCTGGCTCTTGTGGCAGAACGAGCAGTACAGACTGCCGTCGCCCTTCCCTTGGTCGTTGGCCATGAAACCTCTTGCGTTTTCGCTGCGCCAAGCGCGAAAGATGATGGCAAAGCAAGCGTTTTGCAACCCTTGGGCTTCGTCGCAGCCGACAGGGCGGGCGCGGCAGCGTCGTAGCCATGTGTACGAGGGCCGAAGGCCATGCCGTGCCCAGCCCGCACCGGGCTGGATTTGAGTTGCTACTAATTTTGACACTAATTAGTGGTTATTTGACAGTAAGTCCAGCCCACTGGACGACGCTGGTGTTCCGCAGCCACTTACTACTAATCTTGACACCAACTATCAGTTAATTGACACTAACCACCAGTCCACCGTGGCCGTGCCGCAATGAGAATCCCCGACGCCCCGCCGCCGCTCGCCGACCTGCTCCGCAGCCAAAGCCCGCAGCAGCTCGTGCGCCTCGCCTCTACGGTCGGAAGCGCACCGGAAAACAAATACTTGCACTGGGCCACGCTGAAGTACCGCACGCCGCCGGACGGCTTGACGCCGGAGCAGTGGTGGCTGGCCACGAAGCTGGCGCGGATGTCCGCACGGTACGAATTGCCCCTTGAAGACGCCGCCGGCAAGCCGTTCGCCTTCACCGACGCCGGGCACCTGCACCGCCGGCTGCACGAAGTCGACCGCGCCCTTGGCGGCAGCGTGGCGCTGCCGGAAGACGTGGTGAATCGGCAGTCCAGGGACTTCTACTTGAAGAGCTCGCTCGACGAGGAGGCCATCACCTCGAGCCAGCTCGAAGGCGCTTCCACCACCCGCTTGGTGGCGAAGGCCATGCTGCGCAGCGGTCGGCCGGCCCGCGACCGCAGCGAGCGCATGATCCTCAACAACCACTACGCGATGGAGTTCGCGCGCGAGCTGGCGGCCACGCCCCTCTCGATGGACGCCCTGCTGGAGCTGCACCGCATCGTCGCCACCGGCACCTTGGACGACGAATCCGCCGCCGGCCGGCTGCGGCGCGCGGACGAAGACGTGGCCGTGGTGGACGAGCGCGATGGCACGGTGGTGTTCACGCCGCCGAACGCCGCGCTGCTGCCGGAACGCCTCGCCCGACTCTTCGCCTTCGCCAACGCGCCCGAAGAGACGCGCTTCCTGCATCCGGTCGTGAAGGCCGCGCTCCTGCACTTCATGGTCGGCTACGAGCACCCCTTCGTGGACGGCAACGGACGCGCGGCGCGCGCCCTCTTCTACTGGGCGATGGCGCGCGCCGGCTACGCGATGGCCGAGTTCCTGTCGATTTCCACCATCATCCGCAAGGCGCCGGCGCAATACGTCCGCGCCTATCTGCTCTCCGAACACGACGACAACGACACGACGTACTTCCTCGACTACCACCTGCGCGTCCTGCGCCGCGCCATCGACGCGCTGAACGGCTATCTGACCCGCAAGGCAAGGGAAACCCGCGACGTGGAACGCCTGCTGCACCACGCCGCGCACGACGTTGGACTGAACCACCGCCAAGTGGCCGCCATTCGCAGCCTAAGCAAGCAGCCCGGCAGAATCTACACGATCGACGAACACCGCCGCGCCCACCACGTCACCTACCAAACCGCCAGAACCGACCTGCTCAAGCTGGCCGACCTCGGCCTGTTGACGATGGAACGCACCCTCAAGCAAGGCCGAGCGCTGCACTTCACACTGGCACCCCAGATCTCCCAAGCCCATCGCTCTCGCACGGCTGATTGATTAAGGTGTCTCGGTTCACGGTTCAGAGGTGGTTCCAAGGAGGAAGGATGGCGGTCGCTGGCAGCGGGGCTCGCGTGATTCGCGCGACTTTGGCATTCCTCGCCGTCGCTGCATGCGCGCTGCCGCACCAAGCGGCTCTGGCCGAGAGCGCTGCAGCGGCCGGGCCGCAAAGAATGGCCGAGGTCGTGATGGGCGTGACGATGGGGGTGTTCTTCCACGAGTTCGCCCACGCGATGATCGGCGAGCTGGAGTTGCCGGCCACAGGGCCGGAAGAAGACACGGCAGACGAGTTCTCGGCCTTGGTGATGAGCCTGCTGACCCAGGACGAGATGGATCCCGGTAGCCTCAATGCAGCGACATACTCCTCGCTGCTGTGGTACTACTGGACGTTGGAGAAGGATCGTGCAGGCCAAGTTGTCCCTTGGCATGGCGAACACGCGCCCGATATGCGCCGCTTTCGCCACACATTAGGTTTATAACGGGAAAATGCCCAACCCTGCGTTCCTGTAATGCGGTTGCGCGAGCGCAAGAACATTACCAAACCAACCACTCCTTTCTTCCCCTATCGCCCTGTTGCCCTATGGGACAAAACCCCTTTCCTTCGCCTTGCGGTAGTTTCTGTCTGCTCTATGGCTCCAACCCGGTGGTGTACCACGATTTGGCTGATCGTCTTCTACTGGACCAACACTTCCGATCGCGCTGCGTGGACGACTATCCCAAGCGTTACAAGGCGTGGGAATCAATCGTGAAGCAGGTGGCTCGCGATTTGGGCCCGGACTCCCCGGGAATACACGCGCTGAACACCCCTGGCGGACGGATCAACTTGGTCTTCCAGCCATCCAACAGCGAATACGAGCCGCTGGTCAGCGTGATGTTCGCCGAAGGACTGACGGAGCTACTAGACGAACTGAGTCGGTACTTGGTGTGGCCGCGAGACATCCTCGTGGAGTTCCGCGACTGCGGGATGGCCAACGCCTACTACGACCCCACCACCGGAGGCATCACGATGTGCTATGAGATGGTGGCCTACGGAACTCGGATCGTTCTTCAAGCCGAAAGCACCGCCGTTGCGCCCCAGCGAGGTGGGCACTTGGGTCGCGGAGGCGGCGGGAAACCATCTTCTTGTTCACCGCCTTCCGGAGCAGTGGTTGCCACAGCAAATCTGCTACTACAGCCAAGCTGCCTGCCAACACGGAAGACAAGCAACGAGCTATGCCGTGCAGATCGTTGATCGGAACGCAATGCGCGTTGACGGCGTGGTTTGGCAACGAATTCGCTAACCGAGGAGCGCGAAGACAAGGTCGTAGCCATCGCAAGGGAAACGGTCGCCAGTTGCGACTGCTATCGATTCAACGCGCCAGTTCGGCCATCTCGCCCAAGAAGGCCGCGTCGTAGTCCTCATCGACGTGATTGCTGTTCCACAGGCCGGATTCGCGCACTCGCGGGCGGTCGCTATGCGCTCCCAGCCAGTTGGCCGAAGGCGGGTCTGCAGCGGGAGCACAGGCGTGGCTGAGCAGGGCGATTGCATTGCGTTCGATGCTTCCGCGGGCACTCTGCTGGCTCGGCGCATCAGATACGTTCAACCACAGGAACGGCATCGCCCCGATGTAGGCGCTGACCCGCCGTTCCAAGTCAGCCTCAGCATCTTTCACAGTCGCACGCGATGCCAGCCGAAGTCGTCGCGCCGCCGTTCCAGGATCGGGGCCGACGCCCCAGGAAGACGGCAACGGACAGTCGCCCCGACGAGCAAGCGCGGCACCGACCAGCAGGCGGAAGATGGAACCGCGATGATTGCCGCCGCCATCGGCACTACCGCGATGCTGCGACAGACGCTGCCACAGCGTGGACCGGGAACCAGATTTGAGTGCGTGGGTGCCAACGCGCACGACGCGACAGCCAGTGCCCGAATCGCTACGCGACTCGCCGGGCTCACAGAAGAAGTACACGCCGCGCTGCGGCCAGTCCATGCGCCCGCTGCAATCGGCAAGCCGGCGACGACCGCCGAGGCAGGCCGCCAAGTTGGAGAGCAGACCATAGAAGCGGACTGTGTCGGCAACTCGATCCATCGCTGGTCGTATGCTCATGGGGCGTGTCGGTCGAGCCAAGCCAACTGCTTGCCGATGGGCAGCCCCTCCATAGGAACACGGACGTCGACTCCGAGACCCCGACAACTCAGAAGCGAGATACTGCCGGTACTTCATTCCCGCAAGGAAGACGACACACTTCACACCCGCCAAGTGAGGTCGAAGCGCCTGCAAGCACCTGCCGGCCCAATCGCGCCTCTCGCTGGCACCCATCGTGTTCAACGTCTTTTCGTAGGGCGCAATGACTGCTTCCGGTGCCACGAGGCCATACTTCGCCGAGAGGATGAACCAAGGCCAGCCTCGGGCCTCGACGAATCCGCGCGCCTTCTGAAACCACGGCGACGTGTACAGTTCTTTTGCCGGAGCCGGGTGAGGCAGCTTCCCGGCCACGCAAGACACCAAGCACAGAGCAGTAGTCGGCAGCGCAGGCGATCTGTCGGCAAGCGCAGTCAAGCGGCGGGCGGCGGGGCCAACCCGCGTCGTCGGACGCCCGTAGTCGGCAGAGACGCCGGCCGGTTGCCCTGCCGGCGGCGCAACCTCGCGCCTGCACAGCGAATCCTCCACGCTTGGCTTGATCGCATAGACAAATCGGGCGGATGCGCCCGCCTCCGGCCCCGTGTGCTCCAACAATTCCACCCTCGCCATGTCGTAGAACTTCCTCGACCGCAAGGCTTGGCAGACGTTCGGCATTCGATTGCTCATCCCCAAGTCCCTGCCCACTTCACCGGCAACGATGGTCACGGTCTTCTGGTCCGCCCGCCTGGCCACCTCCACGAAGCGCTTCCTGGCGTGTGCTCTGATCAGATCCGCCTGGCTCACCGCCATCTCGCCTAGTCAGCGGTGCCGTTGCCGACCTTCCGCAGCGCGGTCAAGAGCGGCGGCACGTCGTCGCGCACCGCGCTCCAAACCAAGTCGTCGTCTATGCCAAGATAGCCGTGAATCAGGCGATTGCGCATGCCGATGATGGCGCGCCACGGAACGTCCCTGTGCGCTTCTCGAATACTTGCCGGAATGTGCGTCGCGGCTTCGCCAAGCAGCTCCAGGTTCCGCAGCACGGCATCGTAGGTCTTGCCGTCGGCCACAAACTCGGCTTGGTTCGAGCCCTCCGTGTACGCGAGAATCCTCTCGCCAAACGAGATCATGTCCGCGATGAAGAGCTGCCACTCGCGCCCAGCGTCCGAATCAGACATCGATGCGGTCTCGCTCGACATAGAGCCTCAATTCGGGCCGCAGCGCCTTTTCCGTCACCAGATCGACGGTGCGTCCGGTGAGGTCCTCCAGCCAGAACTGCAGGCCGAAGAATCGTGCGCTCGTGGCCGGACCGTCGAACTGCACGAGCACGTCGAGGTCGCTCGCTGCTGCCGCGTTTCCCCGCGCCATGGAGCCGAAGATGGACAATCTTGCGACGCCGAAACGCTCCCGCGCGGCCGGCTTGTGCTGCCGCAGCAGACGCAGGATTTCCTCTCGCTCGGCTACGACGGTCATCCTAGTCGCGTGCTCCGGCGTCGATGGCCACAGGCGAAGCCAGCCCGGCCGTCCGACGCTTCTGCAGAAGGGTGTTCATGTGGTCGAAAAACGACGGAATGCCGAAACTCAGCCCGCCGCCCTCCAAGGTGAGCACGCCGTGCGCGATGGCTTGGCGTACGGTTTCTTCGCCGTCGAAGGACGCATCGTTGATCGCCTGCACGGCCTCTTCTTGCCACAAGACGTTTCTGTTCTGTTCGCGCATGGCGCGTGCGACGGGGAGCACGGCGTTTTGGTTCGGCAACATGCCCAGACGGTTTTCGTAGTAGTCCTGCCGTGCGCTGTGGCCCGTCGCCAGCGCGTCGTCGAGCGGTGCGCCAACTGTAAGTTCGCCATGCTTGGCGATGGCCTTGAGCGCACCGTCCAAATACCCGTGAATGTGCTGCGGGAAACCGCAGGACGCTTCCGCGAGCGCTGTGATGCACGGTTTCGCGAGCTTGTGGCCGAGCGCCCGCATGTTCCCGTCGATGGCCTCCCACGCTTCGGCCGCAGACAAGGAGCGCAAGTGGATCGTCTGCGCCACCCGCGAAATCCCCGCCGATCCATCTCGCGGATTCGCGAGCACCTGCGGCGTGTGCTGCAAGCCGATTCCGACCACCAGCATCGAGCAGCCGTGCGCACCTTGGTGAAGTACGCGCAACGCCTTCATGCCCGCCGGGTCTATGGTTTGCAACTCGTCGATGATGATGGCCAGCGCCTTGCCGTTCCAGGCGCCGGCCGCCTTGGACGCGCTCAGCAGCGCTGGCAGATTGCCCGTGTGGCGAACATGCTCTTGGGTTCGTCCGCCCTTGAGGTAGCCGAGACCGACGTTGTGCCCGTTGCTTCTGCGGTGGAGGTCCGCCGCCTTGCGGAACGCGCCTTCGGCTGCCAACGCCCGCCCGATGCCCAGGAACAGATCGACTTCGCTCTCCAGCAATACCGAGTCCACTTCGAGCCGTCGGACGTCGGCAGGCGCTTCGCGCTGGGCCGCCTGCTCTGCGAACTCCCGCCCCAGCTGCGTCTTGCCCACGCCCGGAACGCCGATGACGAGCGACATGCCGGCGCGCGGATCGCCCGTCTGGCACGACCGCCGCAGGCGCTTGCGCAAGGCCGCAAGTTCATCGCCGCGACCAGCGAAATACGGTGGCGGATCGCGCTGTGTTCCGAGCTCGGCACCCATCCGGCGAGAGTAGCACCTGCCGCGCAACGACAGGCGCGTCTGCGGACGAGGGCCTCCAACTCAAGCCGCACGCACGGCGACTTCCTACGTTCCCGCCCGATGCCGGTGATGAATTGGGCCTGCAGCACGCGCCGCAAGTGCAGAGGGCGATTCAGGTAGCGGCTTTCGGGCTGGGTTCCTCGGCTACTGTGTCGAAGAGCGTACCTACGGACGCTGGCGGCGGCTGTGTCGCCAATGCCACGGCGATGCCGCAGAGCACGGCGATTGCGCAGCCGGGTGCGGCCGGCTGGATGTCCATCACCCCGCCGGGGCCGCCGTCGAAGTAGCCCCAGATGGTCGCCGCCACGGTGCCGGAGATCATCGCCGCCAAGGCGCCGGGGGCGTTGAACCGGCGCCAGTAGAGCGCCATCACCGTCACCGGCGCGAAGGCTGCGCCCATGCCGCCCCAAGCGTAGGAAACGAGCGCGAACACCGATTCTTCGCTGGCGATGGACAGCACCGCGGCGAGCACGCCGGCGGCCACCAGGAAGGCGCGGCCAAGCCAGACCCGCTGCCGAGATCCCAGCGCGTAGGCGTAGCGGCGCACCATCGGCAGGTCGTCGGTGGCCACGGCGGAAGCGAGCAGCAGTTGCGAATCCGCGGTGCTCATCACCGCCGCGATCACCGCGCAAAGGAGCACGCCGCCCACCAGCGGATGGAAGAAGACTTGGCTGGCGACGAGGAAGACGCGCTCCGGATCGGCGAGCACTTCGTCCAGCCGCCCGATCTCGGCCAGCGCCGGCAGCGCCACCAGCCCCAGCAGCAGCGCAAACAGGTACACCAGCAGCATCCACATGGTGCCGACGTTGCGCGAGAGCGGAATGCGCGCCTCGTTCTCCACGGCCATGAAGCGCTGCACCACGCGCTGGGAACCGAGATAGCCCAGCCCCCAGCCCACCGCGGAGAGCAGAAAGACGACGCCAATCGCCTCGCCCTCGCGGTCGGTGAGCGGATTCCAGAAGCCGGGCGTCTTCGCGCCGAGGCCGGCGAAGGGCTCGTCCGCCGCGGCGATCACCCACAGCGGCATGACGATCAGCGCAAGCAGCATCAGCGTCGCTTGAAACACGTCGGTGCGCGACACGGCCACGAAGCCGCCGACGAAGGTGTACGAGGCCACCGCGAGCAGCGTGGCCAGCACGCCCACGGTGCGCGTCATGCCGAACGCGCTCTCCAGCAGCTTGGCGCCGGCGATCAGGCCGGAGGCGATGTAGAACACCACGAAGAAGATGATGATCAACGCCGCCACGGTTCGCAGCTGCCCCGTCGAATCGTCGAAGCGCCGCTCCAGGAACTCCGGCATGGTGAGCGCGTCGCCGGCGGCGATGGTGTAGCGGCGCAGGCGCTTGGCGATGACCGTCCAGCTGCACCAGATGCCGGCCACCAGCGCCAGCGCGGTCCACATCTCGCCCAGGCCGTGCTGGAACGCCAGTGCCGGGAACACGAGGATGGCCCAGCCGCTGGTGCCGGAGGAACTCGCGCTCAACGCGGACGTGAACGCGCCCATCCGCCGTCCGCCGAGGATGTAATCCGACATCGCCGCCATGCGCCTGGCGCGAAACAGCGCAATGCCGATCAGCACGACGAAGTAGCCGAGGAATACCGTCAGCAGCCAAAGATCGGACATGTGGGCCTCTTGTGGTTTGAGCCGAGCGGCCTACGACAGGCGCAGCGAAGCGCGGGGCGCGAAACAGGCTCGGTGGGCTACAATCGCCACTGCAAGCGCCCGTAGCTCAACTGGATAGAGCACCAGGCTTCGAACCTGGGGGTTCGGGGTTCGAGTCCCTGCGGGCGCGCCAGCTACCTGCGTTCTCAGCCTGCTCGATCTGCCTGAAGCACCGCTCGGGCCGCGTCCGCAACCCGCGTGCCGTCGAAGAAGCGCGGATTCGTGCGCCCCCAGAAATCGACCGGGTTCTCGAACACGAAGCGCTTGAAGCCCGCCTCGTCGATGCGTCCGTCCTCCACCAGTTCGTGCGCTTCGGTCACCACATGCGCCATGTCCTGCACATCGAAGTGGCCGATGTCGGAGCCGAACAAGGTCTTGATTTCCACGCCGCCGGGATTGCAGTCGCGGTTGAACGCCCAAGCGTTGTTCGAGTCGTCCGCCTCGCAGCCGAAGTAGAAGGGTTTGACGAACAGCGCCTTGAAGTCGTCCACGGCCTGGATGCCGCAGGCGGCGTAGTCGTCCAGATCGTCGATGCCGCCGGTGGTGCGGGCGTCGTTGCGGGTGCCGATGCCCGTGCCGGCGCGAATGGCCTCGGCCATCTCGGCCGGCGCGTACTGCTCCGCCAGCCGCTGCAGCGCCGCGACGTCCAGATTGCCGGGGTCCACGTCTTCGAGCGCCGCGCGGTTGCGGATGTGCCAGTGGCCGATGAGGTCCGCGTAGAGCAGGCACGCGAAGCCGACGCCGCCTTCCAGAAACGCGAAGTTCAAGCCCGGGAAGCGGCGCGTGACGCCGCCGAGGAAGATCGCCTTGCAGACGGCTTCCGAAGCAGCGGCGAAGTGGCCGATGTGGTTGTAGCAGAAGTTCGACGGCGACATGCGGAAGGCGCGTCCCCGCGACCCGCGGTGGAAGGTCGGCGAGACGCCCAGCTGCTCGCACTTGCGCCACACCGGATCGTAGTCGTAGGCGCTGTCGAGGCCGATGTTGTCGTACCACACCGCCAAGCCGCTCGCGTCCGGCTGTTCCTCGGCCACCTTCGGCACCGGGCGGTCGATCATGCTGTTCAGCATCACCGCCTTGAGGCCCAGCTCGCCCACCGCGTGTTCCAGCTCGGCAATGGCTTCGTCTGGATGATGCATGGGGATCACCGCGGCCGGCGTCATGCGCTCCTTGAGCGGCTCGAACAGCTCGGCCTGGTAGATGTTGAAGGCGCGGCAGGCCGCCTGGCGCGCCTCGGTGTCGCCGACCCGCGGCAGGCCGAGGCCCATGGTCGGGAACAGGATGGCGAAGTCGATGCCGAACTCGTCCAGGCGCTCGTAGAGCAGGCGCGGCATCATCGCCGTGGCGCGGTCTTTGGTGTTCTTGGTGGGCGCGCCCCAGAACGCTTCCTGGGCGATGTTCTCGCGCCGCCGCTCGGCGGGCGTCATGCGCAGCGCCCGGCCGACCCGGTCGCCGTTGATGCGCATGGCGCGCACCGCCGCATCGCCGCCGATGCGCCGCAGCGCGTCGGCCACGACCGGGCCGTATTCCAGCCAATGGCCGTCCGCGTCGATCACCGGATGGCCGAGTTCTGCCCGCAGCTTCGCACCTTCGCTCATGTTCGCCCCTCCTGTGCTCGTCCGTTCAACGCTCGCGTTGCTTGCCGGTCAGGCAGACGCGACCTGCTTAGCCGGCGGATGCCCGGGCGGCGTCGAAGACCTGCACGACGTCGATCAGCCCCTCGTTCAGCGATCCGGACCGGAAGCCGCCGAGATCGACGGCGACATAGCGATAGCCAGCATCCTTGATTCGGCGCTCTACTTCCGCGCGTAGTTCCAGTGCCCGTGGCAGTTCCGAGGCCACGAGCTCGATGCGCGCCACCTCTTCGTGATGGCGCACGCGGAACTGGCTGAAGCCCAAGTCCGCCAGCGCGTCTTCCGCCGCCTCGACCTGCGCGAGGCGCGCTTCGGTGATGTGGGAACCGTACGGAAAGCGGCTGGAGAGACACGCGGCCTGGGGCTTTTGCGCGTTCTCCATGCCCAATTCCGCCGCCAGCGCGCGGACGTCGGCCTTGTGGAAGCCGGCGTCCACCAGCGGCGCGACGACGCGGTAGTTCGCCGCCGCCTGCAGGCCAGGTCGGTGATCGCCCAAGTCGTCCGCGTTGGTGCCGTTGAGGATGTGGTCGAAGCCTTCCTCGCTGGCGATGCGCGCCAAGGCGTCGTAGAGCGAGGTCTTGCAGTGGAAGCAGCGGTTCACCGGATTGGCGCGGTAGGCCGGATTCGCCACTTCGTCGGTGACGATCACGCGGTGGCGCATGCCCCACTTCTCGGCGAGTTCCCCGGCGAGCTTGAGGTCGCTGCGCTTCAGGCTCTTCGAACCGGACGTCACGGCAAGCGCGTTTTCGCCCAGGGTGGCGGCGGCGACGTGGGCGACGAGGGAACTGTCCACGCCGCCGGAGAAGGCGACCAGCACGCGCCCCAGGGCGCGGATGTCCGCTTGCAGCTTCTCGTATTTGGCGGCGAGGGCGTCGTTCATAGTCGGTTGATGATGTTCGCCAGATAGCCGGCGCCGAAGCCGTTGTCGATGTTCACGACGCCGACGCCGGATGCGCAGCTGTTGAGCATCCCAAGGAGCGCGGCCAAGCCGCCGAAGGACGCACCGTAGCCGACGCTGGTGGGAACCGCAATCACCGGCTTGTCGATCAGGCCGCCGACCACGCTCGGCAGCGCGCCTTCCATGCCGGCCACCACGATGGCCACCCGCGCCTTGCGGATGTCCTCCACCCGCGCCAGCAGCCGATGCACGCCAGCGACCCCGACGTCGCTGATGCGCAGCACCGGATTGTCGTAGAACTCCGCGGTGAGCGCGGCTTCCTCCGCCACCGCCCGGTCCGAGGTGCCGGCGGTGACCACGGCGACGCTGCCGGCCGCGGTGCGCTTGGCGCTTTGCTTGAAGGCGAGCAGCCGCGCTTCGGCGTGGTAGACGGCTGCGGGAACGGCGTCGCGCGCCGCCGTGGCGGCGGCCTCGCTTACCCGCGTGGCCAAGGCGTCGTGGCCGCGCTCGGCGACTGCCTTGAAGGCCGCGGCGACCTGCTGCGGCGTCTTGTGCTGGCCGTAGACCACCTCGGCGGCGCCGGTGCGTCGCGCCCGGTCGTGATCGATGGTGCTGTGGCCGAGGCTCTCGAAGTAGGCGCCGTCGATGGCGGCGATGGCGGCGTCGCGTTCCAGCCGGCCAGCTGCGAACTCCTCTAGGATGCTTTCGACGCCGCGCATCATTGGGGCGCTTGCGCGGTCTTGCCGTCGCCGAGCGCGTGTTCGACCTCGCGTTCGAGCGCACTCTTCGTGTCGAGATAGCCGCGCCCGGTGCGCGCCGCGACTGCGGCGATGTCGTCGTGCTCGACCTTCCAGCGCGTCGCGCCGTTCGGCAGCGTGACGATCTTCACCCGCACTTCGCCCAAAGTCGTGCCAACCAGCCGCTCCTCGCGCGGCAGCATGCGTTTGCGCACCTCGTGCAGGCGCACGCCGATGGTGGTGGACGCGGTGAACAGTTCGTCGAGCGTCGCGTCGAGGCGCTGCTCGTCCACGAGCACCGAGACGCGGGTGCCGGGGCGCGACTTCTTCATCGCAATCGGCGTGAGGAAGACGTCCTTGGCGCCTTTGGCGAACAGCGCATCCATCAGCGGCGCGAACGCTTCCGCCGGCATGTCGTCGATGTTGCATTCGACCATGAGATTGGTCTCGGCCGGCAGGCGCTGCTCGGTCTCGCCGAGCGTGAGGCGCAGGACGTTTGGCCTGGCGAAGTCCTTGTGGCCGATGCCGTAGCCGATCGCCGTGGGCTTGAAGACTGGCGGCGGCGCGAAGGAATCCACGGCGCACTTCAGAATCGCCGCGCCGGTGGGCGTGGTGGCTTCGCCGTCCACGCCGCCGTAGCGGCAGGGGGCGCCCTTGAGCAGCTCGGCCGTGGCCGGCGCCGGCACTGGCAGCAGGCCGTGGGCGCAGCGCACCATGCCGCTGCCAACCTCCACCGCCGAGCAATGCACTGCGTCCGCGCCGAGGAAGTCCAGTCCGATTGCCGCGCCGACCACGTCGACGATGGAATCCGTGGCGCCGACTTCGTGGAAGTGGATGTCGTCGACGGACTTGCCGTGGATGCGCGCTTCCGCCACGGCGATGGCCTCGAACATGGCGAGGGCGCCGGCGCGCACCGGCGGCGCAAAGCCCGCCCCGTCGACGATGGCGCGGATGGCGGAGAGGCCCCGCGCCGGGCGTTCGACGCCGTCCTTGAGCCGCACCGTGGCCTTGGTGCCGGTGATGCCCATCTTCGCGCCCGGCGCCAACTCCAAATCGAACTCGTGCGCGAGCGGCAGCTTGCCGAGTTCGGCGCGCAGGTGGGCGGCGGGCACGCCCAGGTCGACGAGCGCACCCAAATGCATGTCGCCGGAAATGCCGGCGAAGCACTCGTAGAGGAGCGCCTTCGGCAACGGCGCGGCGCTCCGCGGGGCCTGTTCGCCTAGGCGAGCAGGCCGTGAACCGGTGCGCAGAACTCGGCGATGGGCACGCCATGGGTGCAGGCGCTCGCGCAGGGCTGGCCGTCGCAGGAAATGCAGGCCTGGGCATTGCCCTGGAGGAGCGCGTATTCGTCCCGCGCCAAGGCCAGGTCCCGATAGTCCACCGCGTACATGCGCGTGCGCAGCACGTCGGCGATGGGCACGCCGTATGGGCAAGCGCCCTCGCAGTCGTTGCAGATGTGGTGGCAGTAGCTGTCGCCGTTCAGCATGGCGTAGCGTTCCAGCAGCAGGCGGTCGCCGGCGGCGAGTTCGCGCCAGCCGGAAGCGCCGAGGAACTCGTCGATCTTCTCGATGCTGTCCATGGTGATGACGGCGGAATCGACGTGCGGATTGGAAAGCACCCAGCGCAGCGCCGCTTGCGCGAACGTCGCGCCGCCGGTCTCGTACGGGCGCATGTCGTTGAGGCGCGCGCCGCGCAGCGTCTTCATCACCGTGATGCCGACGTCCTTGCCCTTGCCCTTGGCCAGCACGCGCATCAGATCCTGCTGCGTGGCGACGAAGTCCATCGCCCGCGTAATGCCCTCGTAGAAGGCCGGGTCCTGCCCGAAGTTGTGCGCGACCAGCACGACGTCCACCAGATCTTCGTCGAAGACGTAGTCCAGGCATTCGATCAACCGCCCGGCGTGGCCGGACATGCCGACGAAGCGAATCTTGCCCTGCTCCTTGGCCTTGTCCACGAAGGCGTGCCACTCCGGGTTCTGCATCACGGCCACGTCGTTGACGGCGTGGTTCATGTAGACGTCCACGTGATCCGTCTGCAAGCGCCGCAGCGATTCGTCCAGGCACCCCATGAGCCAGTCCGCGCTGCTGTCTGCTTTGGTAATCACCTTGGTGGTGATGACCACTTGGTCGCGCTTGCCCTTGAGAGCGTGGCCAAGCGTGGTCTCCGACTGGCCCTTGCGGTAGTTGCGCGCCGTGTCGAAGTAGTTGATGCCGCGTTCCAGCGCGTGATGCACGAGGCGCTCCTGGCCGTTCTCCAAGCTGGAACTGCCGAAGGAAATGTCCGACACCTCGAGGCCCGTGCGCCCCAGCGTGGACGAATCGCGCACTTGCCCCGGCGGCATTTCGTTGGCGCTCGCCCCAACCAAGGGCGCCGCGAAAGGCAGTGCCGCAGACGCGGCGGCGCCGAGACGCAGGATTTCCCGACGGTTGGCCCCAGACGACTCGATCTCGTTCCCCATGGCACTTCGCTCCTTGCGACGTAGACAGTGGCAACAAGATCGGAGGCTACGCCATGCGGACATCACCCGCAAGCCGCCGTGCCGGATCGGCCGAAGGGGCGGGCATCACGCACGGCAGGCCGCCCGATGCCGCGCCAGCGCTACGTTCGAGCAAGCGCAGAAGTCCCTCGAGCATCGCCTGCTCAAGCGTATTCGCGCATGGCGGCGGCGAGCCAGCGGCGGGCGTATTCGGCGTAGCTGGCGCGGACGAAGATCTCCCAGCGGCGGTCCGGACGGAAGCAGATCAGCGCGTGGGTCTTGCCGAAGACCGTCTGTACGCAGCGGTTCGGCTGAAAGACGCTGGGGTGGAAGTCGCAGCTGCTCGACTTGCGCAGCACCTCTTCGGCTTTTGCGCCGCCAAGCTCGAACCGCGCGTAGCCGCCGCTGGTGTCCGTCACTGCGAAACGGCCAGCGAGGGCCTTCCGCAGCCGCTTCTCAACCCCCGCTTCGGCACCGCTGGCGACGGCGACGAGCCATTCGTCCGGGCCGAGCCAGTACACGGCCGCGGCTTCGCCGCGGGCGCATTGATGCGCGACGGGCAACGCCACGCCGAGCACGTCCGCAACGCCCTTGAAGAAGGCGGCGTCCTGCACGTCGCCGCGCAGGTTGAGAAGGCCCAATGCCTCCCCTTCGCGCAGTTCCACGTCAGACACGCTGCCGCTTCCCTTGCGGGTCGTAGAACACCGGATCCACGACCTCGGCCGGCACGGCGCGTTCATCGGCGTACCTGCAATGCACCACCTCGCCGATGCGGGTTCGCCCGGCCTTCAGCATCGCCAAGGCGATGGAGCGCTCCAATGCGGCGCTGAAGTAGCTCGACGTCACATGGCCGAGCGACGGGCCGGCGCCGTCTGCGGCAGCGACCAGTTGCGCCCCTTCGGCAAGCACCAAAGCCGGGGCCGCGGGCTTCAAGCCCACGAATTGCAGGCGGTCTTCCCGCTGGTGGTCGGCAAGGACCAGGGAGCGGTCGCCGATGAAGCCGAAGCCGTTGCGGTCGCCGACCGCCCAGCCGAGGCCCATGTCGTCGGGCGTCATGGAACCGTCCGTGTCCTGGCCGACGATGATGAAGCCCTTCTCGGCGCGCAGCACGTGCATGGCCTCGGTGCCGTAGGGCGTGACCCCAAACGCGCCGCCGGCATCGACGAGGGCTTCCCAGACCGTCAGGCCATGCTGCGCCGGCACGTTCACCTCAAAGGAGAGTTCGCCGCTGAAGCTGATGCGGAAGATCCGCGCCGGTGCGCCAGCCACGCGGCCTTCGCGCACGGCCATGAACGGCAGGGCGTCGACGTCCACGCCTTCCGCGACTTTGCGCAGCACCTCCCGCGAGCGCGGCCCGACCAGCGCCGCCGTGGCCCAGTGGTCGGTCACCGACGTGAGATGGACGTCGAGTTCCGGCCACTCCGTCTGCCGCCACAGTTCCAGCCACGCGAAGACGGCCTCGGCATTGCCGGTGGTGGTGTGGATCAGATAGCGCGTCTCGTCCAGGCGGGCGGCGACGCCGTCGTCGAAGATCGTGCCGTCCTCGCGCAGCATCAGGCCGTAGCGGCAGCGGCCCACGCGCAGCTTGCGGAAGTTGCCGGCGTAGACCCGCTGCAGGAACTCGGCGGCATCGGCGCCCTGGACGTCGATCTTGCCGAGCGTTGATGCGTCCAGCATGGCGACGCCCTGGCGGGCGGCGAGGCACTCCCGGCGCACCGCTTCGTCCATGGTCTCGCCCTGCTGCGGGTAGTAGCGCGGGCGCTTCCAGCGGCCCACGTCCTCCCAAACCGCGCCGTGGGCGGCGTGCCACTCGTGCATGGCCGTGCGGCGCTCGGGGTCGAAGAGGTCGCCGACGCTGCGCCCGGCCACGGCGCCGAATGTGGTCGGCGTATAGGGCGGGCGGAACATCGTCGTGCCCGTGTCCTCGATGCGCGCGCCGAGGGCGCTGGCGAGGATGGCCACGCCGTTGACGTTGCCGAGCTTGCCCTGGTCAGTGCCGAAGCCGAGACCGGTGTAGCGCTTGACGTGTTCCACGCTGCGGTAGCCCTCGCGCGCGGCCAGCTCGATGTCCGCCGCCGTCGCGTCCATCTGCAAATCGACGAACTGATGCGGCGCACGGCTTGCCGGGCGCGTGTGGTGGACGCGAAACAAGGGCGCGGGATCGGCTTGCGGAGGCTCGTCCACGGACGGAACGTCGCCGTGCGCCTTCCCGCTGCCGAATCCACAGCGGGACGCTGCCTCGGCACCGGCCGTCGCGCCCTGCCGCATGCACTCGCCGAGCGTCCACGCGCCGGCAGCCGCGCCGACGCACACCATGCCCTGCCCAGCATCGCCGTGCAGGTCGGGGAGGAACGCCGCGGCCCGTTCGTCCCACACCGGCTTCGCGCCGGTGTGCGAACTTAAGTGCAATGCCGGGCTCCAACCGCCAGAACATGCAACGAGGTCGCACGCGAGGCGACGGCTTGGCCCCTTGGGCCGGAACTCGCCGCCGCGGCCTTCGACCGACGCGATCGAAACGCCGGCCACGCGCTTGCCGCCGAAGGCTTCGACGACGCCGTGGCCGGCCAGCACTTCGATGCCGGCCGCCCTCGCCCGCCGCGCCCACTCGCCCTCGACCTGGGCTCGCGCGTCCACCACGGCGACGACCTCGCGCCCGGCGCTCTGCCAGTCGATGGCCGTGCGATAGGCGTCGTCGTTCGCCGTGAAGAGCAGCAGCCGGCGGCCGGCGGCGATGGCGTAGCGGTTGACGTAGACGCGCACCGCGGATGCCAGCATCACGCCCGGCAAGTCGTTGTTGGCGAAGACGATAGGCCGCTCCACGGCGCCGGTGGCGAGCACCGTCTGCCGGGCGCGGATGCGGTGCAGACGCTGGCGGCTTGCGTTCCCCGACAGTGCCGAGTCGGCAGGCGCCTGGTCGAAGCGCGCCTCCAAGGCCGTGAAGAAGCCGTGGCCGTGGTTGCCGAACACGGTGGTGCGCGGCAACAGCAGCGCGCCGAGGGAGTCGAGCTCGGCCAGCGCATCGGCAAGCCAACGCGCGGCATCGCCGTCGCCGATGGCGGTCGTGGACGCGAGCAGGCTGCCGCCCAGCTCCGCCTGTTCGTCGGCAAGCAATACCCGCGCACCGGCGCGCGCGGCTTCAAGCGCCGCCGCCAAGCCGGCCGGGCCGCCGCCCACCACCAGCACATCGGCGTGCTGGTTCATGTGGTCGTAGACGTCTTCGTCCCGGTCCGGCGGCGCATCGCCGAGGCCAGCGGCACCGCGCAGCACCTGTTCCCAGAACAGCCAGCCGCGACGCCCGCCCATGAAGGTCTTGTAGTAGAAGCCGGCCGGCATCAGCCCCGCGGCCAAGCCAGCGATGCGTTTCAGCGGATGGGCTCGGCTGCTTTGCGCGAGCAGTCCATTGCGGAGCGCGACTTGGGTGGCGCGCTGGTTGGGCGTGGTTCCGGCCCCGTCGCCGACCGCGACGATGGCGTTCGGCTCTTCCGCGCCGGCGCCCACAATTCCCCGACGCCGCGCGAACTTGAAGCTGCGCCCCACCACGTCGACGCCGTTCGCCAGCAGCGCCGAAGCCAACGTGTCGCCGACGTACCCGGAAAGCGCCCGCCCGTCGAAGCGGAAGTGCAGCGGACGCGCGCGATCGATGCGCCCGCCCTCGGGCAAACGCCGCTGCTGCTTCGCCGCCATGCCGAGCCCGCAGCCAGCGCGGACTCAAGACGCCGCGTCGGGCGGGTCGTCGAGGCGGTAGGTCTTGAGGACTTCGGAACTCACGGTGTCGCGCAGGGCGTTGAAGTAGCGCCGACAACCGGCGGCGTGGAACCACATCTCGCGGTGCGCGCCGCGCGGATTGCGGCGGAAGTGCAGGTATTCGCCCCATTTGCGGTCGCTCAATTCGGACGGCGCCGCCGGGCGGCGAATGTGCGCTTCGCCGGCGTAGGCGAACTCCTCCTCGGCGCGCAGTTCCCGGCAATAGGGGCAATGCAGTTGCAACACGGCCTGGCCTCGCCCTCGACCGCCGCCGGCGGCCTAGAAATCCAATCCCCAGCGCACCATTACCTGGCGCGGCGGAATCAACTCGTCGCCGGTCGCGCCGACGCCGAACACGTCCGTGAAGCGGGCGTTGACGCCGGCTTCGTCGCTGGCGTTGGCGACCACGAGGTCGGCGTACCAGTCCGCACGATTGGGCAGCAGGCCGAGGGTCAGGTTCCACACGGCATAGCTCGGGACAACGTCGGTCGCCGGATTGTTGAAGACGCGGTGCCAGAAACTGCTGCGGTAGGTGTATTGCAGGCGCAAGCGCCAATCGCCCCAGTCGCCGGCGTCGCCGAGGTAGGTGAGCATCGCATCGCCGGTGAACTTCGGCGTCTTCGCCAGCTCGTTGCCCATCACGTCCCGAATCGCCGCGGCGCGCGCCTGCTGGATGCGGTCGCCGAAGAGCGCAGCGCCGGCCGCCAAGAGCGCGTTGGTCGCGGCATCCGAGCGCACGTTGTCCAGCGCCAAATGGCTCTCGGTGATCTCCGTTTGCAGCCATGCCAGGCGAACCCCCAAGGAGAGCCGCCCGGAGACGAAGCTCTCGATTTCCACCTCCGCGCCGCGGCTCTCGGCAGCCGGGATGTTCCCCACGCCGCCCTCGAAGACCTCCGGATCGGTGGCGTGGTACTGGAGATTGCGGTAGTCGTAGTGGAACAGCGCGGCGTTGACGCGCACTGCGCGCATTGCGAAATCCGCCTTCAAGCCGAGTTCCCAGGCGTCGATTGCTTCGTCCTCGAAGGTCGGCAGCACGACGATGGGCGCGACGACGTCCTCGCGCCCGTAGGTGAGGTTGCTGCCGCCCGGCTTGAAGCCGCGCGTGTAGGCGCCGTAGAGCATGGCCTGCTCGCCCACATCGACTTCGAGCGCCAAGCGCCCGGTGAGCGCACTGCTCTCGGTGGCCAGGATGGCCGTGCCGGCGCGGCCGAAGAAGTTGGTCACCGCCGAATAGACCTCGTCGTCGGTGTGGCGCGCCCCGGCGACCATGCGCACCGAATCCGTGAGCGACAGCGTGCCTTGGCCGTAGACGGAGAACGAGTCGCGTTCCGGCACCGAGTCCGAAATGAAGCCGTAGTCGCCGAACGCGTAGGCGCGCACGTCGGCCACGCTGACCGGATCGAAGACGCCGTCGAAGCCGAAGTCCAGGTATTCGCGGATGCTCACTTCCACTTCGGTGTCCAAGTAGAAGACGCCGGCCACCCAATCGAACCGTCCGCCCGCGGCGGAGACCAGATTGAACTCCTGGGTAACCGTGCGCTGGCGGTTGATCTCCGGGTCGAACACCGACGGCACCAGGCGGAACGGCGGCAGCGACGCCAAGTCGTTGCGGTCGTTGTCGCGCACCACGGTGATGTCGTCGTCCTGATAGCTGGTGAGCGACTTCAAGGTCACCGAGGCGAAGTCCCACTCCGCCACCACGCTGTAGAGGGCCGTGTCCAAGGCGAACAGGCCGGGTGAATCCTGCGCCAGCACGCGCGGATCCGCGGTGGGATCGAGGATGCCCTTCTGGGCTGCGCCATTGGTGTCTTCGCGGTGCGCCTGCGCCGTCATGTGCAGGCGAAACCGGCCGGAACCCGGCGTCCACGACAGCCGCGCCCGGGCGGCCTGGCTGTCCGCTTGGTCCAGCGCCTGGTCGAGCACGACGTTGCGGCTGAAGCCCGAGTGCCGATGCGTGGACGCCGAGGCGCGCAGCGCCAAGTCGTCGCCAAGCGGCATGTTCAGCGATGCCCGGGTGCGAATCAGATCGTAGTTGCCAAGCGTCACGTCGGCGGTGCCGAAAAAGACCGTCGGCTCCGGCGCGGTGGTGACGACGTTCATCGCCCCGCCGGTGGAGTTCTGCCCGAACAGCGTCCCCTGCGGCCCGCGCAGCACCTCCACGCGCTCGACGTCGAGGAAGTCGTTGTGCAGCGCGAAGGGCGAAGCGACGTAGATGCCGTCCAAGTGGTAGGAGACGGACGGATTGGCGATGGCGTTCTGGTTCGCCTCGTTGCCGATGCCGCGAATGGAGATGACCGTCTTGAAGCCTTCGTTCTTGGCCACCGTGACCCCAGGCAGCGTCGAAGCGAAGTCCACGAACGAGAGGATGTTGCGGGCGTCGAGATCCTCCGGCGTCGCCACGGAGACGGCCTGGGACAGTTCCTGCAGGTTCTCGGCGCGTTTCTCCGCGGTGACGATGACCTCGACCAGCCCCGGCCGCGCGACTTCGCTCGGCTCGGTCTGGGCGGCCGCCGGCGCGCCTGCGCAGACGAACGGGAAGACGACGGCAAAGGAAAAACGCTGCCCCGGAAAACGCATGGCAAGAAGCCCCGAGTTGGGCGGCCAGGCGGTCGGCGCCCCCATAGCGCCGCCAACCCGCCGCGGGTTCGTCGAGTTGGCACTGAACCTTATCATTGCCGAGTCGGAACTGCACTGCGAACCCGAGTCGATTCGGCGCTACACTGGCGGCATGCCAACATGGAGGTCATGCCGATGAGCCGGATGGTGACGACGCGCCCAAAGGCATCCCAGATCGCCGGACGCCTTGCCGGGGCGCTGCTTGCACTCTGCGCGATTGCCGTACAGGCCGACGACGGCGGCCTGTACATGGGCATCGGCGCATCCTTGGACAGCCAGCAGTTCAGCTACGGCAAGACGGTCTTCACGCCGGAAAGCCGCGCAGCCGGCACGTTCACCAGCGCCGAGAGCGCAGCCGACCACCTGCTGCCGACCCTCGCGGCCTTCGCCGGCTACCGCCTGCCCCTGCCATTGAGCCGGCTGCACTTGAGCGTCGAAGTGGACGGCGCCGCGCATCCAAGCAAGCTCAACGGACACCTCGAGGGCACCGGCTACACGTGGCTGGACACCTGGCCGGAAGACTGGTGGCTCAAGCGCAAATCGAGCTACGGCCTCTCCGTGAAGCTCGGCGGCCTGCTGGGGCCGTCGCCCATCGACCTGTACGCGCTGGCCGGACTGCGCAGCGTGGCGGCCGAGTTCTCCATCACCGAGACCGGCTGCCCGGGCCCCGAACTCCTGTGCCCGCCGACTCCCCTCGCCAGCTTCACGGAGACGGTGGAGAGGACCCTGCGCGCGTGGACCGTGGGCGTCGGCCTGGAGCGGCAGTTGAGCGAACGCTACGCCGCACAGCTGGAGGTGCGGCGCACGGACTTCCGGCGCAAGAGCTGGGATCGCCTGTTCGAGGGCGGCGTCGTCATCCCTTCCACGGTGGAGGGCGACGAGATCGAAGCGGCGCTGCGGATCGTGCGGCGCTTCTAGGGCGTGTTGAGCAGCGGCGACCTCCACAATGGGCACGAGTTTGCGTAGAAAGAAGCTCTGACGTCTTGGACGACGTCGGCCTCGGAAAATCGGGTGTCCCGAGGGCGCCGAGTCCGCACGACTGCTTGACCACAGCCGCGCTTGCCGCGTTCAATGCGCACAAGACACTGGCTCTCGGCGGTTTGCCCGCCGAGCGGTCGAGAAGAGCGGCGGACACTTCAAGCGGTCGCCGAGGGGAGGAGCGGATGGCGAAGCTGCAAATGGGGCTGGTCGGCGGCGGCGAGGGGGCGTTCATCGGCGCCGTTCATCGCATGGCGGCGGAACTCGATGGCCGTTGTGCGCTGACCTGCGGGGCCTTCTCGAGCGATCCCGCGAAGAGCCGGCGCGCCGGCCCGGCGCTCTACGGCATCGACGCCGAACGGAGCTACGGCAGCGTGGACGACATGCTTGCCGCCGAGGCGGCGCGGCCAGCCGAGGAGCGCATGGACTTCGTGGTGGTCGCCACGCCCAACCACACCCACTTTCCAATCGCCAAGGCGGCCCTGGAGGCGGGCTTCCATGTGATGTCCGACAAGCCCGTCACCTTCGACCTCGCCCAGGCGAAGGAACTGGCGGCCATCGTCGAGCGCAAGGATCTGCTGTTCGGCCTCACGCACAACTACACCGGCTATCCGATGGTGAAGGAGGCGCGCCACCTCGTGCGTTCGGGCGCCTTCGGCGACGTTCGGCGCGTGATCGTGGAGTACATCCAGGGCTGGCTCGCCGAGCCCGAAGAAGCCGCCGGCAACAAGCAGGCCGAGTGGCGCACCGATCCGGCGCGTTCCGGCGCCGCCGGCTGCATGGGCGACATCGGCACCCACGGCGAGAACCTCGTCGAGTACGTGACCGGCCTGCGGATCGAGTCGCTGTGCGCGGATCTCACCACCTTCGTGCCGGGGCGCCGCCTGGAAGACGACGGCAACGTGCTGCTGCGTTTCGCGGGGGGCGCAAGGGGCGTGCTGATGGCGAGCCAAATCGCCGTCGGGGAGGAGAACGGCCTGAAGCTGCGCATCTACGGCGAAGCCGGCGGCTTGGAATGGAACCAGATGGAACCGAACTCGCTGCTGGTGCGCTGGCCGGATCGCCCTTGCGAAACCCGGCGCACCGGCGGCCCGGGCGTGGGCGGCGCGTCGACGGGCGCGACCAGACTGCCCGCTGGCCATCCCGAAGGATTCCTCGAAGCCTTCGCACTGCTCTACCGCAACTTCGCCGATGCCTTGGAAGCGAAACGGGCGGGTCGGGCGCCGAGCGCGGAGAGCCTCGATTTTCCGACCATCGCCGACGGCGTGCGCGGCATGGCGTTCATCGAAACCGTGGTGGCCAGCGCCGAGGCCGGCGCACAGTGGAAGGACTTCCCCGAAGTTCCTCACCGCATGGGAAACTGAACAACTGTTCGTCAGCGGAGGAGCAAGCATGAAGACGCTCAAGGGCCCGGCGATCTTTCTCGCCCAGTTCATGGCCGACGAGGATCCGTTCGACAACATCGAGTCCATGGCCAGGTGGGCGGCGAATCTCGGCTTCGTCGGCATCCAGGTGCCGATCGGCAATCCGGCCTTCGTCGATGTCGCCAAGGCCGCCGAGAGCAAGGACTACTGCGACGAACTGGCCGGCCGGGTGCGGGCGTGCGGCGTGGAGATCACCGAGCTCTCCACCCACCTCGAAGGCCAGCTGGTGGCCGTCCATCCCGCCTACGACAAGCTCTTCGACGGCTTCGCGCCGGCGCATCTGCACGGCAAGCCGGCCGAGCGCACGGCGTGGGCGATCGAACAAGTGAAGCTCGCGGCCAAGGCGAGCCGCAACCTGGGCCTCGATTCGCACGTCACGTTTTCCGGCGCGCTGCTGTGGCCGATGATGTATCCGTGGCCGCAACGCCCCGGCGGCCTCGTGGACACCGGCTTTCAGGAACTCGCCGCCCGCTGGCGGCCGATCCTCGACGTCTTCGAGGAGAACGGCGTGGACTGCTGCTACGAGATCCATCCCGGGGAAGATCTGCACGACGGCGTGACCTTCGAGCGCTTCTTGGAGGAAGTGCAGGGCCACCCGCGCGCCAACATCCTCTACGACCCGAGCCACTTCATCCTGCAGCAGCTCGACTATCTGGCGTTCATCGACATCTACCACGAGCGCATCAAGATGTTTCACGTGAAGGACGCCGAGTTCAATCCCACCGGACGCGCCGGCGTCTACGGCGGCTATCAGGATTGGCTGCGTAGGCCCGGGCGCTTCCGCAGCCTCGGCGACGGCCAGATCGACTTCCGCTCCATCTTCTCGAAGCTCGCCGGCCATGATTTCGACGGCTGGGCGGTGTTGGAGTGGGAGTGCTGTCTGAAGCATCAGGAAGACGGCGCGCGGGAAGGGGCGCAGTTCATCCGCGAGCACATCATCCGCGTCACCGACAAGGCGTTCGACGACTTCGCGTCGTCCGGCAGCGACGACGCCGGCAACCGCGAGGTGCTGGGACTCGGCGCGCGAGGCTAGGTAGAAGCATGGATGTTCCAGAATCGAACACCTGATCGATCTCGCTGAACGCCTTCGGGAATGGGGATGCGGTGGACTACGCAGTTGCGCGACCGTGAGGGCCTGACCGTCTAGGTTCGGCGATGGCCGACGAGCAAGCGACAACAGGAAACGCCGCAGCCAACGAACACCATATGGCGGGCCACGGGCCGGGCGTCCGCCCGTTCGTACTCGCGTCGTCATGCGCGGCCGTCGCCGTTCTCGCCACGGCGCTCTTCTTCCTGCTGCATCACCTCGGCAACCAGCTTCCCTACGACCTGGCCGCGCAGCGGCTCAAAGCGGACTTCGAGTCGGATCGTCCAGACCCGGGCCATGCCAACGGCTACAAGGCCACCCTCGAGCACTGCATGATGTCGTCGGCCGCATTGGCGGGAGCAAGGCAAGCCAGCGGCGCGGGGGGAACCCCTCACGAAGAGAACGCCCTCCGCAACGCGGTGCTGTTGATGACTCTCCATAGAGAGACCGGCACCACTTGCAGCCAGCTTGAAGCCGCGGCGAACGGCGCCGAGATCCCGAAGCGCATTCTGTTGACTCGCTACTGGTGGGGAGGCAAGGCGCTCTACGCGATCGCCCTGCGCTACGGCTCCGTCCACGAGATTCGGAATCTCACACGGATCGGGACCTACGCCGCCTACGGGCTGCTGGCGATTTCCCTGCTTCTGCTCTCTCCGAAGATGCTCTTGCTAGGCGCGCCCTTGCTCGCGTTCGGCGCCTTCTTCTCGGGCATCGAATACTGGGCGGGCGTCGCAAACGGCTTGCCCTACTTGTGGACGGTGCTGTTCGCGGCTGGCCTTGCCCTTCTCGTACGCCTCGAGCGCCTCACGTGCTTTGGCGTTGGAAGCGCCGCGGAGGGCGAACACAAGAGGAGGTACGCATGGGCCGGCATCGTCGTGCCGGTCTACTGCTTCGCTGCGGGAACGGTGTCCTCCTACCTGTGGCTGGGTGACGGACACACGTTCCTTGCCGTTACTTGGATCGGGATGGTGGTCTGGTTCGGCTGCGACGCCCTGAACGCGGCCGAGAGGACGAGGAGAGCGGCGTTGTGCGTCGTCCTCTACGGCGCCGGCATCGTGCTCTGCTACGCCCTTGGACAGATGGTCAAGGCCATGTTCTTCAAAGGCGTGTGGAGAGTCTTCTGGAACGGATTGGTGGGCACTGTCGAGGAGTCCGCCAGGGGTGCGTCGGAAGGCTCGACATCGCATCCGCTGGTTTACCTCGATTCCTTCTACGCCGCGTATTGGCCGAGTTCGGCCGCGTATTGGCCGAGTTCGTGGCCGTCGGGCGTCGTGCCGACGTTCGTCGCGGCATCCGCGTTGGCGGCCTCCCTCGGCCTCGCAATCTTCGAGGCGCGCCGGGAACGCGCCGGTCTGCTCTGGGGCGCTCTGTGGATCGTCGGCCTCTTGTCGAGCTGTTCTTTGACGTTCCTGGTCATGGACGACATCCACTATCGGACTGCGAGGTACGTGTTCGTTCCCTTCGCCCTGTGCTTGTCCTGCCTCCTCCTGTCCCTGCGGACGACGCACTGGCGAATGTCGCCGGCGACGGCGCGCAAGCTCTCGGCGCTCATGCTCGGGCTGCTCGTCGTTGCGGGGGCCGTCTCCTGGTACTTGACGACGTTCAATTCGAGAGCGGTCGACGAGGTGATCGCGAGCGTCGATAACATGCGGCCAATCGCCAGCGCCGCCTTCGATGTGTACTTGGACGAAGACCGGCTGGTCTACGTCAAAGAGGAATGCGACGCCGGGGACGTCGACGCTCCGTTCTTCCTTCACCTCTACCCCGCCGACATTGGCGACCTGCACCCACGTCGTCGGCCGCACGGCTACGACAACCTCGATTTCACCTTTGAGACGTTCGGTCTTCGCGGCGGCGGGCGCTGCGCCGCGGTACGCATTCTTCCAATCTGCATCCAGCCGCCTTGTGCCGTACCCCAGCGGCCGCCACGCTACGAGCTGGTGGCCATCCACACTGGCCAATACGTGCCGGGGGAAGACCGCGAGTGGAGCGAGCGAATCGACGTAGACGGCCTAGAGTGAACCGGTGCGCGCGGGACGGGAGCTTCGTGAGCGCTCGTTCGTTCCCCTTGCGTCACGCGCGGTCGTCGCCCTTCTTGGGCTACCGCTTCAGTCCGTCGCGGACTGGTTGCCCCGCTGCCATGCCCGCGTGCCGATGTTCCACTCGGCGGTCTCGCGCAGTCGTTCGATGAATGCTTCGGTATACGCTTCCTCCGGCGCCTCGCGCACCATCTCGTCCAAGCGGCGGGCATCGTCGCCGACGAGGATGCGCCAGCGTTCTTCGCGCACGCCGTCGAGGATGATGCTGGCCGCCTGTTCCGCGCTCGTCGGCGCGTTGTCGCGGAAGCTGCGCCCCATCTCGGCGATCATCTCGCGCAGTTGGTCGTCGCTGGCGTCTTCTTCGAGCATGCCCATGGCGACGTAGCGCTCGCGCCAGCGCGAGAGGTCCTCGCCCGACCTGCCGCTCTCTCCGCCCGTTCCCTCGCCGCGCATGATGAGCCCCGAGTTGATGGCGATGGAGGTGCCGATGTGGCCGGGCATCACCACCGAAACCTTGACGTGGGGCGCGTTGCGGGCGAAATCGGTAATCAGCGCTTCGCTGAATCCCTTCACCGCGAACTTGGCGGCGCTGTAGGCCGAGTGGGCGCTGTGCGGGCCCAAGGTCGCCCAGAAGCCGTTGACGCTGCTCGTGTTCACCATGTGCGCGTCCTTGCTGGCGAACAGCAGCGGCATGAAGGCGCGGGCGCAGTAGTAGACGCCGAACCAGCAGATGTCGAACGTGCGCTCCCACTCGTCGCGTTCGCCGCTCACGAAGCTGGCGCCGCCGCCGATGCCGGCGTTGTTGAACAGCAAGTCGATGTGGTCTGCGTCGTGTTGGGACTTCACCGCGTCGCGGAACTCGGCCACTTGGTCTTCGTCCGCCACGTCGCAGTGGTGGATGCTGACGATGCGCCCTTGGGCGGCAACCTGCTCGCACAGCCGCTTGGTTTCGGCGAGGTTGTCGTCGAGCACGTCGCAGGTGGCGACGTCGCAGCCTTCGGCGACCAGTTGCCGGCACAGCGCCCGCCCCATGCCCGTTCCGCCGCCGGTGATCACCGCCAGTTTGCCGCCGAAGTCCTTCATTGCGTTCTCCTTGCCGCCCGTCTCGCCAGGCGGGCGTTGTCAGCCGAAATACACGCCGCCATCGGTGTTGCGGAGCTTGTCCCTGGCGATGACCATGCGGTGGACCTCGGACGGCCCTTCGCCGATGCGCTTCACGCGCAGCTCCCGGTACCAGCGCTCCAAGGGCATTTCCTTCGCCATGCCCATGCCGCCGAACATCTGCATGGCGCGATCCACCACGCGGCCGGCGGCTTCCGTTCCGTAGAGCTTGCAGATGGACGCATCGACCTTGCCGGGCAGCCCGGCGTCCACCTTCGAGGCGGCGTCGTAGACGAGCATTCGCGCCGCCCGCAGCTCGACCTCGGAATCCGCGATCATCCACTGGATGGCCTGCTTGTCGGCGAGCATGCCGTCCCTCGCCGGGCGCTGCTTGACCCAGCCGCAAGCCATGTCCAGGGCTTCCTGGGCGATGCCGATGCAGCCGGCGGCATAGGGAATGCGCGCGTCCACCAGCCAGTTTTGCGCCACGCCGAAGCCGCGCCCGACGGCGCCGAGCACGTTCTCGGCCGGCACCTCGCAGTTGTCGAGCACGATCTCGTAGGGCGACAGGGCGCGAATGACCTTGATTTCGTTGAAGGAGATGCCGGGGAAGGTGGGCTCGACGATGAACGCGGTAATTTCCGGCGGCGCGTTCTCCGTGCCGGCCTTGGTGCGGGCGAAGATCACGCCGTAGTCGGCGCCGAGGGCCCCAGTGATCCACATCTTGCGGCCGTTCAGAATCCACGTGTCGCCGCGCCGAGTAGCCCGCGTCTGGATGTTGTTGCGGGGGTCGGAACCGCCGGTGGGTTCGGTGATGGCGACGAAGGCGCGCTTGCGCCCTTCCACGCAGGGAACGCCGTAGTTCTCGATCTGCTGGCGCGTCCCGCCCCAGATGATGTTCGGCGGCCCGCCGCCGAAGGCGCCGAGCGCCGGCGCGTAGCCGCCCAGGCGGCACTTTGCGGACTCCTCCGCGATGACCACCCGCGCCAGCGAACTCACCGGATTGCCGCCGTATTCCTCCGGCACGTTGAGCTTGGTGAGGCCGAGCGCCTCGGCCTTGGCGCGGAGCTTGGCGCGATCCGCCGGGGCACAGCCGAGCGCGTCGTGCGGCAAGCCGTCTTCGATCGGCTTCACTTCCTCGCGCATGAAGCGGCGGATCTGGTCGCGCAGCAGCACCACTTCGTCCGGCAATGCGAATCCGTAGTGATTGCCCTCTGGCACTTCTCCCCCGCAGCCCCGCGCAGACGCCCGCACTCGGCTCTCTTCATATCATCATTCGCTGCGCTTCGCCAATGTCTGTACTGGTTCACTGGTTCAACTGGTTCATTGCTTCCGACCTGCTCGGAGCAGCCGGCGGCGCGAGTCGGTCTCCGCCGCCGACAACCCGCGCTCAAGGGCCGAGAGCGGAGAGCGACTAGCAACGGTCGCGGCTGCCCCTTGCAGCGTCCTCGGCCTGTGCGACCATGTTTCGCCATGCAGGACGACGAAGCGTGGCTGGCACTGCGCGAGGGCAGGGAACGCCGCGATCTGCGCGTGTTGGAGCTGGTCCTCGCGGCGCGGGGCATCGACAGCCGCATCGATTGGCGCCAGGGCATCTTTCGGCTGCTGGTGGCGGAAGAGGATGCAGCTGCCGCCAGCCGGGAACTGGCCAGCTACGAACGCGAGAACGCCGTCGCGCCGCTGCCCCGCGCGCCGGCGCGGATCGACAGCGGCTGGTGGGGCGTGTGCGCCTACTTGGGCGCCATCTGGCTGGTGCTCGCCTTTGAGCGGACTTCGGCCTTCGGCTGGGATTGGCGGCGGCTTGGCCGCATGCAGGTCGGCGCGGTCGCCGATGGCGAGTTCTGGCGTCTCGCCACGGCGCTGACGCTGCACGCCGACCTGGGCCACATCGTCGCCAACTCCATCTTCGGCGGCCTGTTCGGGTTGCTCGCCGGCCGCTATCTGGGCAGTGGCCTGGCGTGGCTGTGCATCGTTGTGGGCGGAACCTTTGGCAATGCCCTCAATGCGCTGCTGCGCGCCGACTATTTCAGTTCCATCGGCGCATCCACGGCCACCTTCGCGGCCACGGGAATCTACGCCGCCTTCATGTGGCGCAGCGGCTACTTTCGCGCGCGTCCCTGGCAGCGCGGCGCCGCGCCGATCTTCGCCGCCGTCGCGCTCTTCGCGTATCTCGGCATCGGCGACGACAACACCGACGTGGTCGCCCACGCGGCCGGGCTCGCCTGTGGCCTTCTGCTCGGACTGTGGGTCGCCTATGCGCGCCTGCACCTCGCCGGACCGCAAGCGCAGCGGTTCTTCGGCGCCGTCGCCGCGGCTTGGATGCTGGGGGCCTGGCTGCTTGCGTACTGAGGCGGCTGCTCGCGTCCGTAAGCGGCGCTTGAAGCGCCCTATCCGCTGGGAGTTGCCTCTTCGCCCCGCTCCGGGCTGGCGTCGGAATCGGCCCCGTCGGGCCGCGCCTCGATCTCCCGGCGCGCCTCCATCGCCCTCGAGATCACGAATTGATGGACGAGTTCCGCCTGCTCGGCGTCGAGCACGTCCGCGAAGGAATCCATGCCCTTGTCGAGCAGCATGCCGCCGCGCACGATGGCGGCGAAGCGTTCGTGCGTCTCGGCGGTCATCAAGCGCAGGTCGGCGTTCACCATGCCCACCGGCCCCATGCCGTGGCACCACACGCAGTGTTCGTAGTAGAGCTCGGCGCCTTGACCGATCTGCTCTTCGCTGGCGGTCAGCGGCGGCAGCTGCGGGATGTCCACCTCGGGCGCCGCCGGCTCGGGAATGCTGCCCGTGGCACCCAGCTTGAAGGCCAGCATGCGCCCGTCGTTGTAGCGCGACCTTGCGCCGCCGCCGACCTGCACGGCGAGATACTGCTCGCCGGCGATCTCGTAGGTGATCGGGGCGCCAGCGGCGCCGTACACGTCGTATTCCCACAGCAGGGTTCCGTCGCGGGTGTCGTAGGCGGCGAACTGGCCATTGCCGTCGCCCTGGAAGACGACGCCGCCGGCGGTCGCCAGCACGCCGCCGTTGTACGGCGTGGCGCGTTCCACCGCCCACAGCACTTTGCCGGCCACGGGATCGAATGCCTTGAGGTAGCCCTTGGATTCCGGCTGCGGCGGCGCCGCGGCCACGAGTTCCGCGTAGCGCCGCGCCGACAGCTCGACGCCGAGGCTGATGCTGGTCTTGCTGATCTCGAACTCGCCGGTTCGCTTGAACTCCTCGGGCAGCGAGTAGAGCAGGGAGATGTCCTGCACGGCGAGATACGCAACGCCGCGCGCGGGATCCACCGACATCGGCTGCCAGCTGTGGCCGCCGGAGTTGCCGGGAAGAATCCACGCCGGCGTCTCCTCGTAGTTGGTCGCCGGATTCTCCACCGGCCGCGCAGTCTCCATGTCGATGTGGGTCGCCCAGTTCAAGCTGGCGTAGGGCGCCGCGCGCAGCAGCTTGCCGTCCTGCCGGCCCAGCACGTAGAAGAAGCCGTTCTTCGGCGCTTGGAAGAGCACTTCGTGGGTCACGCCGTCCAGCGTCACGTCGAGCAGGGCGATGTCCTGGGCGGCGTTGAAGTCCCAGTTGTCGGCCGGCGTCATCTGATGGAACCACTTCATGCGCCCGCTGTGGGGATCGAGGGAGAGGATGCCGCCCAGGAAGTGGTTGTCGCCACCGCCCGGAGAGCGAATCGCCCGTGGCCAAGGCGCGCCGTTGCCGGTGCCGACGAGGAGCTGGTCGAACGCCTGGTCGTAGACGATGGCGTTCCACGGCGTCCCGCCGCCGCCGAGCTTCCACCACTCGCCGCTCCAGGTCTTCGCCGCGTCTTCCAGCTCCGGGTGCTCGAACGGCTTGGACGGATCGCCCGGCACCATGAAGAAGCGCCACGCCAGTTCGCCGCTCTTGGCGTCGTAGGCGGAGAGATAGCCGCGCAGCCCGAACTCGGAACTGCTCTGGCCGATGAACACCTTGCCGGCGACGGCGCGCGGCGCGCCGGTGATCGTGTAGGGATTGTTGGTCGGCTGCACGCTGGTGTCCACTTCCCAGGCCAGCTCGCCGCTGATCATGTCCAGCGCCAGCAGCCGTGCGTCGAAGGTGGCGAAGTAGAGCAGGCCCTGGTACGCCGCCATGCCGCGGTTGATGGCGCCGCCGCAGCAGGCGTAGCGCATGGAGCGGCGGTCGGTCTGGGGATCGTAGCGCCATCTTTCTTCGCCGGTGGCGGCGTCCACGGCGTAGGCGACGCTCCACGCATCGGTGAAGTACATGAAGCCGTCGATCACCAGCGGCGTGCTCTGCGCCCGATGGCGGTTGTTCAGATTCTTGAACCATGCCACGCCCAAGTTCGCCACGGTGTCGCGGTTGATCGCGGTCAAGCTCGGAAAGCGCAGCTCCTCGTATGTCTGGCCGTGGGCAAGCCAGCTGCCGGGCTCGTCCTGCGCGGCGCGGGCGACGCGGACTTCGTCCACCCACCCCGGCCCGCCTGGGAGCACGACCTGCTTCGCCTCTTCGCCCGGCCAGCGAACGAAGTAGAACACGACCAGCAGAAGCACCACGACGGCCACCGCCGCCAAGGCCTTGGCGAGCGCCCCGCCGCGTTGCCGAAACCCGCCCTGGCGTTGCCTTGCGTCGATCACGTTGCGTCCTCGCGCACGGCAATTGCGCTGCCGCGCTTTGTTTGGGAAGCGGCTCAAGTGTAGTCGAAGCGGCGCTGCCGCGACCGTGCTCCCGGCGCCGATGCGGTGCTTGCCCGCATCGGCGCCAATCGGCCGTCAGCGGCGCTCGAAGGTGCGCCCGCGGGTCTCTGCGCCCCGGGGCTCCGGCGGCGGGCGGCGCGTGCTGGCTCTGGGCGCTTGCGCTTCGCGCCTCTCGACGCGCGCTGGCGCGGAATCCCGTCGCACTGCGGGGCGCTCGGCGCGACGTGGCTGGGTTCGCTCTACGCGCCGTGGCTCGCTGGCCCGGCGCACAGTGTGCTCGCGGCTGGTCGGACGCTCGAAGGAGCGACGCGGCATGGGCGCTTCCTGCTGCACTCGCCGGCGCACTTCCGACGCGCTGACGCGCGTATTCCGAGCCGGTGCGCTGCTGGTGGCGCTTGGGGCGGTGCTGGCACGGGGCGAACGTTGCTGCGTTCGCGGCGGCGCAACGTCGCGGCGAATGCGCGCGGAGTGTCGCGCCGGACGCTCGGCAGGACGCTGGACCCTTGGCGAGCGTCGCGTCTCCGCCGCCGGTCGGGACAGGGATCTCCTCGTGTCGATGGCCTCGCGGCGCTCGAAACGGGGGTTGCGCGGCCTGCTCACGGGACGCGGCGTTGCGCTGGCAGGCCGCTGCTCGGCCGCGTCCCGGCGCAGCGGCGCACTGCGGCGCGACTCGGCCACCGGCGCGGTGCGGCGACGTTCCGAAGCGCGAGCGGCATCTCGATTGAAGGTCCGCGGCGAGCGTTGCACGCGGGCCGGCGCGGCGACGTCCGCTTCCGCGCGCCGCAAGCGCTGCGGTTCGCGCGTCGCAAGCGGGCGCTGCTCGGCATCCGTTCTTCCACGCTCGCGGCTCCCGCGCTCGCGAATCCCGCGCTCGCGGCTCCCGCGTTCGCGGAAATGACGCAGTCGCGGGTGGTTGCGGCGCAGATTCACCAGTTGCGGGCTGATCCGCCGCAGCTCGGCTGCCGCTGCGCGCTGGCCCGAGCGCCCGCGATCTGCCGCTCGTCCCCGATATGGGCGATGGATCGGCCCGTAATGGTGGCGATGCGGGCGGTAGGCCAAGTCGTAGTAGCGGAAGTCCCACGGGCCGATGAAGTAGCGGTAGGGCCAAATGCCGTAGTCGTGGTAGACGTAGTAGCGCGCCGGGTCGTAGAGCCACAGCACGCCGTGTCTGTGCGGCCAGGCGGCGCGCTCGCGGTAGACCGTGCGCGTGCGGTACACGGTGTACGCGGCGGCGGCCTGCTCGACCACCCGCGGCTTCGGTTCTAGCACGGCAACGAGCAGATCGACCGTCACGGCGCCGCCCAGATAGAGCAGCCAGGCACCGCCGAGGTCTTCCTGCGGGCCGGGAATCCGCACCTCGAACCAGTCCTCTTCGCCGCCTTCGGGAACGGCGTGTTCGCCGGAGCGCCACTCCAGCACGAGCAGCTCGGCCTGGCCCTCCGCGCCTTCGCCGGCGCGGGCGACCAGCACCACTTCGTCGAGCTGAAAGTCCCCGGCGTCGAAATCCGTGCGGGCGTTCAGCAGTTCGTCGATCTTGAGAATGCGCCCTTGCCCGCCGTCGGCGGCAGGATCGGCCGCGTCGCCGGCATCGGCTTCGCGCAGCGGGATCTCCACGCTGACGCGGTAGTCCTGGGCTTCGGACAGGCCTACCTCGTCGTCGACGTCCAAGCTGACGCAGGCAGCCAAGGGAATGGCGGCGAGTACAGCGATTGCGCGTTCCATGTGTACCTCGCTTGCATTGACCAATTGCCCGCAGTCTACGACCGCAAGCTGAACGGCGCATGAACGGCGCGGCAACAGCCGAAGCGCCGATCTCGTCGCTACGCGAACGCCCGCTTGATCGCGCTCTTGTGCTTGGCTGGCCGGACTTGCCGCACATCGACCTCGTCGCAGCCCGTGAACCCCGCGTAGTCGCGCACGGCGCTGGCGAACGCTGGCAGGAACGCCTCCTCCACGTCGCTTTCCAGATGCAGCGCCTTGATCTCGAAGCGGCGTTCGGCGCGATGCGCCTTGCAGTCCATGCGCCCGACGAAGCCGTCGCGGAACAGAATCGGCAGCGCGAAGTAGCCGAACCGGCGCTTCGCCTCCGGCACGTAGCACTCGATGGTGTAGTCGAAGTCGAAGACCGCCGCGGCCCGCTCGCGCTGGATGACCACGTTGTCGAAGGGCGACAGGATGCGCGCGACGTCGGGCGCTTTGCGGGCCGCGCTGTCGAACGCGCCGGGAAAGGCGTAGATCACCTCGCCGTCGTTCGTCGTGCGCGCCGCAAGGTCGCCGGCCGCGGTGCGCTCCCGAAGGCGTTTGCGAACGCGTGTGCGCACTCTGGCGTCGCGGCGGAAGTAGCAGCACGTCTGCTCGGTGGCGAATCCGTGCGCGGCCAGCGAGCGGTCGATGACGTGGTCCGCGTGTTCGTCGATGGTCGGTTCGCGGGTGTCCACGTCCGGCGGCAGGAAGCGTTCGGTGAGTTCGTAGCGCTTCTGGAAACCCTGGCGCTCCACGCTCGTCAACTCGCCTTCCATGAACAGCTGTTCGAGGGCGCGCTTCGCCGGCTTCCAGTCCCACCAGCCCTTGCGGGTGCGGCGCGGATTCTCGAAGTCCTTGGAGAACAGCGGCCCTTCGGCGCGAATCCGGTCGCGCACCCAGGCGCGCGCCTTCTCGTCCCGCTGCCGCCCGGTGAAGACCTCGCCGCGGCCCACGGCGCGCATCAGCGGCAAGGCGAAGCGGTAGTCGCGCATCGGCATGTAGGACGCCGCATGGCACCAGTACTCGAACGCCTTGCCCTGGCGCAGCAGGCGGTTCGGCATGTCCTCGTCGTAGTTGGATGCGCGGATGAAGAACGTGTGGTGGTGCGCGCGGGCGACGACCGAGATGGTGTCGATCTGCACGTAGCCGATCTGCTCGAGCACCTTCCGCGCCCCCGCCAAGCCGCCGCCGGCCTTGCGCTTGCCGGCGAGGCCCTGATGCCGCAGGGCGAGCTGGCGCAGAAGCCGCGCCGAGGGCGCTCTCGTCATTGATGCCTAGCGCTGTTGAGCGGTGGCGACGCGCCGCCGCGGCTTGGCGTTGCCGAAAGCGGCGATTGAACCTCTGCCCACACAGTCGATATTGTTCCGTTCTTTCGAGGGGACACGGACAGGCCATGTATAGCACACGAAAGCCGCGCGGCAGGCCGCGCTTCGCAGGACTCGCCAATGCGCTCTGGGCGCTTCCGCTCGCCGCTGTGCTCGCGACGGCTGGCGTTGCGGCAGAAGAAGCGCCGAGCGCCGAGCAGGCCGCGGCCGACCCCGCGCACGTCGCGCGCGGCAAGGGCGGCGTCGTGGCGTCGCGCTCGCCGCTTGCCTCCCAAGTGGGCATCGACATCCTTCAACGCGGCGGCAATGCGGTGGACGCCGCGGTGGCAACCGGCTTCGCGCTCGCCGTGACGCATCCCTCGGCGGGCAATCTCGGCGGCGGCGGCTTCATGGTGATTCGGCTCGCCGACGGGCGCGTGACCGCGAACGACCACCGCGAGAAGGCGCCGGCCAAGGCGCACCGCGACATGTACCAGGACGAAGACGGCAACGTGATCGAGGGCCTTTCCACGGCCTCGCATCTGGCCGTCGGCGTGCCTGGCACGGTGGACGGCCTGCTCGCCGTGCTCGAACGCCACGGCACGCTGTCCAGGCGCGACGTGGTGGCGCCGGCCATCGCCCTGGCCGAGAACGGTTTCGCGCTGCCGAAGGACCTCGCCGGCCAGTTCGAGCGCCAGCGCAAGGCGTTCGAGCCGTACCCGGCCAGCGTCGCCAAGTTCTCGAAGGCCGACGGCTCGCCCTACCAAGCCGGCGACACCTTCCGCCAGCCGGAACTCGCCCGCACCTTGGAGCGCATCGCGGAACATGGACGCAAGGGCTTCTACGCCGGGCTTACCGCATCGCAGATCGTCGCCGAAATGGATCGCGGCGGCGGACTGGTCGGCTACGAGGACCTGGAAGCGTACCGCTCGGTGTGGCGCGAGCCGGTGCGCGGCGTCTACCGCGGCCACGAGATCGTCTCCATGCCGCCGCCGTCGTCCGGCGGTCTGCTGCTGGTGCAGATGCTGAACATGCTCGAAGCCTACGACTTGGCCGGCTTGGGATTCGGCAGCGCGCCTGCCGCGCATCTGATGATCGAGGCGGAACGCCGCGCCTACGCCGACCGCGCCACGCATCTCGGCGACTCCGATTTCTACGCCGTGCCGGCCGACATGCTGGTGGACAAGCGCTATGCGCGTGGGCGCCTCGCCGACTTCGACCCGCGGCAGGCGTCCAAGTCCGCGGACATCGGCGCCGGCGCCCCTTGGCCGGCCGAGAGCCCGGAGACCACCCACGTTTCCGCGCTGGACGCCGCCGGCAACGCCGTTGCCTACACCACGACCTTGAACCTGGGCTACGGCGCCAAGATCGTCGTGCCGGGCGCGGGGTTCCTGCTGAACAACGAGATGGACGACTTCTCGGCCAAGCCCAATGTCGCCAATGCCTTTGGTCTGATCGGCGGCGAAGCGAACGCCATCGCGCCCGGCAAGCGGATGCTGAGTTCCATGACGCCCACCATCGTGCTGCGCGAAGGGGAACCTTTCATCGTCACAGGTTCGCCCGGCGGCAGCACCATCATCACCACGGTGCTGCAGATTCTGGTGAACGTGCTCGATCACGGCATGGAACTCGGCCAAGCCGTCGCGGCGCCGCGCTTCCACCACCAGTGGCTGCCGAACCGCGTCGTCTACGAGCCGCAGGCATTCCCCCCGCCGACGTTGGAGGCACTCGAGGAACGAGGCCACGTCGAGTTGACGGAGGTCGGCTTCGGCATCGGCGACGCCAACTCGGTGATGCGTCTCGGCGATGAACTGATCGGCGCGTCCGACCCGCGCAACGCTGGGAGCGCGATCGCTTTCTGAAGCGTTGGCGCCGGCTGGGCGCGTCTTGGCCGGGGCGGCGCGCTAGGGCGGAGGCTCCCGCGCCGCGAGCTTGGCGCGCAACGCGGCGAGCTCGCGTTCGGCCGCGGCGGCTCGTCGTTGCGCTTCTGCAGCATCCTGCTTCGCTTGGGCGGCCTCGGCTTGCGCCCTGGTGGCGGCTTCTTGCGCCCTGGCGGCGGCTTCGGCCTCTTCGTCGAGCGTGCGAACGTAGGCGCCGGTCTTGGGGTCGAAGAAGCGCAGTTCGCCTTCCCGAAGGTGGAGGTCAAGGCCCAGCGCTTCGCTCTCGAAGCGTCCTGGCGCGACTGGTTCGACGGGTTCGTAGGCACCGCCACTGTTCAGGCGGTAGCCTTCGAGCGGGGTATCCAGCCAGCGAACCCGCGGGTCGTAAAGCCAGCACTCCCGCACGCCCAAGTATTCGTAGGTGTCCTTCTTGATCCCCACGTCCTTGCGCCAGGTCTTCTTCGACAGCACTTCCAGAACGAAATCGGGCGGCGCGTCCTCCCACAGCTTGTACGAGCGCCGGTAGGAACGCTCCTCGCCGCGGAACGCCACGAACAGGTCCGGCACGATCACCGCCCCGCGGTCGCCTTCCGAATAGTGCGTGGACAGGTCCGAATGCACGGCCGCCCGGCCCTTGAGGTGGCGCTTCAACGCCAGCCCGTAGCCGAACACGGCGATGTGGTTGCTGTCCTGGCTCATGCTGTCCTCGCACGGGTAGCCGTCTTTGTCCACGGCGAAGGGCGGCACCGGCTTGTACCTGTAGAGCTTGCGCGGGCGCGTCTCGAGCTCGCCGCCGTTGACCGCGCTTTGGACAATCGAGGACATGCGGAGCACCCTACCACACGCCATGCGGCGCCGTTGTTCGCTCACGTTCCGCAGCGGTTCCTGCCGCCGCCATCAGGTCGTGGAGAGGCAGTCTGACGCCTTCGGACGGGCTGTCGCTAGCGACATTCGCCATCCTCCGTGTAGGAAATCTCGCACAAGGACGGGCGCTTCCGACTGTCGCCGTCGCCGGCGGCGACTCGCGGCAATGGCGTCGGCGGCGTCGGTTGGATTACATTAGGGCGTCGAGAGCAATCAGGGGAGGGCGGCCATGCCCATGAACGTGAAACCCGTGCCGACGTTGGACGACGAAGTCAACGAGGTGCGCCTGGCCACGGCGGAGATCGTCAACCAGGACATCCTGCCGGTGGAGAGCAAGCTCTGGGCGCACCGCGTGGACGGCGGCCGCCCGACGAAGGAGCAGTACGAGGAAGCCCACGAGCTGCGCGTCGGGGTGCAGAACAAGGTGAAGAAGGCCAGGCTCTGGGCGCCGCACCTGCCGCCCGAGTTCGGCGGCATGGGCCTCTCCTTCATGCAGCACGCCTACATGAACGAGGTGCTCGCCTACAGCCCCGGGGCGGCGTCGCTGTTCGGCGTGGTCGCGCCCAACTCCGGCAACCAGAAGATCCTGCTCAAGTACGGCACGCCGGAGCAGCACGAGAAGTGGCTGCTGCCGCTCACCGAAGGCCGGATGCAGTCCGGCTTCTCCATGACCGAGCCGCACAACGCCGGTTCCGACCCCCGCTCCATCCAGACCCGCGCCGTGCTCGACGGCGACGAGTGGGTCATCAACGGCCACAAGTGGTTCACCTCGAACGGCCACGCGGCGGACTTCTACATCGTCATGTGCCGCACCGCGGACCCGGACGACCCCGGCGGCGCCAACGAGAAGATGACGCAGATCATCGTTCCCAAGACCACGCCCGGCGTGAACATCGTGCGCGGCGTGCCGGTGTGGGGCAAGGCGTCGAGCCACTGCGAGATCAAATACGAGGACGTGCGCGTGCCGAAGTCGAACCAGCTCGGCGGCACCGGCACCGGCCATCAGGCGGCGCAGGACCGCCTCGGCGCCGGGCGCGTCTACCACTGCATGAACTCGGTGGGTTCCATGTGGCGCTGCTTCGACCTCATGGTGGACCGCATCATGAACCGCGCCGTCCACGGCGGCGAGAAGCTCGAAGACAAGCAGTTCATGCAGGGCTTCATCGCCGATTCCTACATGGACATCCAAGCGTCGCGGCTGATGGTGGTGGACTGCGCCCGCAAGATGGAGGAAGGCGCGGATTCGCGCACGGACATCTCCTCCATCAAGATCTTCGTGCCCAACGCCTTCCACCGGGTGGTGGACCGCGCCATCCAGGTGTACGGCGCGGCTGGCGTCTCCGGCGACTATCCCTTCGCCGGCATGTACGAAGGCGCGCGCACCTTGCGCATCGCCGACGGGCCGGACGAAGTCCACAAGATACTCATCGCCAAGAACGTGCTGCGCCGCTACCACGGCGGCGAAACCTGGGACTTCGGCAACTGATGGGCGCGAACATGGACAACCTGGCGCAAGACATGGCCGCGGCGATTCGCGCCGGCGAAGCGCTGCCGAAGATGCCCGCCGGCCTCGGCCTCGACGACGCCTACGCGTTGCAGAAGCAGGTGGTGGCGGAGGTGTCGGGCGGCGCTGTCGCCGGCTTGAAGGCCGGCATGACGGCCGCGGCCGGCCAGCAGGCGTTCGGCCTGACGCATCCGCTGATCGGTTCCCTCTACGACGCCGGCCGGCTCTCGCCCGGCGCCACCTTCGCCAGTGCGCCTGGCGTCAGCCTGGAATGCGAAATCGGCATCGTGGTGGACGCCGACGGCGCCCCGAAGACCGCCGGCCCGGTCATCGAAGTGCCGCGCATGGCCTTCGCCGACGAAGAAGACCGCAACGGCGCCAACCTGACCGCCTGCAACATCGCCGCCGACCGCTACATCGTCGGCGAACAACAGCCGCTGCGCGACTCCTACGGCGACGTGCGCATCCGCCTCACCCGCGACGGCGAGGAAGTCTGCGCCGCACCGGCCTCGGACGCCTTGGGCGGCCCGCAAGCGGCGCTGGCCTGGATGCTCGGCGAAGCGCGTGCGCGGGGCTTGGCGGTGACGGACGGGATGTTGCTCATCACCGGGGCCTGCGGCGGCATTCATCCGGCGCAGCCGGGGCATTACGTTGCGGATTATGGGGACCTGGGGAGGATCGAGTTCACGGTGACGTGATTAGAACGGGACGGCCGTGCTACTGACGCTCTCAATTCTCTTGGTATGGGTAGGACTGCTGATTTGGGTGTCCCACCCGGACCCGAGTCTCCAGCTAGACTTTGGTCTCTGGCCACAGATGTTGGTGGTTTTGGGTTTTCTGTGCTTCTGGATCTGGCTACATCGACGCAACCGTCGTTCAGCATTGCATGAACGGATTCGATCTGAGGCAGAAGGACATGCAAAAGAACTGCTGGCGCTAGTTCACTCCGCGTTTTCCCTCAAGGCGTGTTCACGTTGCCATGAGTCTGAAGTACGCATTGTATCCGTGAGTCCGAATGCACGCTCCGTTGAATTGGAATGTACGAACTGCCACGAAACGACGTATGCGGCAGCTTGTCCTGAACACGCAGAAAGCGCTCAGAATGCGAAACTCGCATACCGGCGACTCATGCGAAAGGTTGAAGAGCATCCAGCAGCGTTCCGCGACCTAAGTTTGGACGTAAGGCGCGTGTTTTCAGCGCCAGAATCCAAAATCACCCTCAACCCAACCGAAAAGTCACCGTAAAGAACCGCGCTTCCCGGTCTTCCCGCAACTCCGGCCCCGTGCCGTTGAACTCGCGCATCGCCTTGCGCATGAGCGGATAGCCGCGACCGCGTCGTTCCATGAAGCCGCGCGCGAGCAGGAAGTTCGCCATCTGTTCGTTGCGCGAGCGAATGCGTCCGCCTTGGCGCAGGGCATCGACGGAGAGGTGGTTGGGCAACGCGCCAGGGCTCGTCACCTCCACCCGGTCCGTGAACACTTCCAGCTGGATCTTCGAGCCGACGATCGCGTAGTCGCGGTGCGCGACGGCGTTCACCACGGCTTCCCGAATGGCCGCCGTCGGCAGCAGCGGAATGTCTTCGCGCACGATGCCGATGTACCGCTCGCGGCGGCCAAACTCGCGCACCCAGCCGAGGGCGCTCGCCACTTGTTCGTCCAAGCGTCCCTTGGCTTCGCGCAAGGTGCTCAGGTCGGCGGCCCGATCCACCCCGGAATAGGCGACGCAGTTGATCCAGAAGTTGCCCGTGGCCGGGAAGCACTGCGGCTGTTTGCCGAAGGCGAGAAGGCCGAACAACGTGGGATGCACGGTGCCGTCGAACTCGGCGATCGCGCCGAAGTTGCGCAGGTCGTTTTCCAAGGTGGGCTGCGGCTCGTCCAGGTCCAGTCCTTGCCTGGCCAGGTGGCGGCGGAAACCATGGACGTCGAGGTCGTCCACAGTGGCCGCGATGATCGTCTGCTCCTCGGTCAGCACGTAGCCGAAGGCGTTGAAGAGTTCCTGCAGCTCCATCGCGGACGGTTCCGTGGTGCTGCGATCCCGCCGCACCCAGACCCGGCCGTCGCAGCGCAAGGGCTCCAAGCCTCTCTGGCGCGGGACTTCGATCCACAGCACCGTGCCCTGGGGCGTCTGCGCATGATTGCTGCGAGCGCGCACGGGCACGTTGCAGCCGGTGTGGAAGAAGCTCGCCAAGCGTTCCTGGGCCGTGGCAAGGTCGTCGCGCAAGCCCACGACGGCACCGCCGTCGTCCACGCCGAGCACCAGCAGGCCGCCTTCCGTATTGCCGAACGCGCAGATCGTGCGACCAACCTGGCGCAGTTCCAACGCGCGCTTGAACTCGGTTCGGACGCTTTCGCCAGCGGCAATGCGCTCCTGCACCTGCGGCCAATCCATGACGATCTCAAGAAGCGTTCGACGGCATCGTAACACTCGGCGAACGCCGCACGCCGTTTGAACCCTGCCCGCGCTGTTTCGCATACTCTATTCGTCCATCCGCCGCCGCCACGGTGCGTCACTTCATGCACGCGATGGAGACAACGGCTTGAACAAGGAGCCGCTGCCTCGGCAAGCGCTCGCGGGGCTGCCCGGCGCCGAGTTGGTCTGCGCTGGTCTCGCTGCGCTCGAGGCGCTTGCGGAAGACAACCGCGAAACGCGGGCCGCGGCGCCGGAGCTCTCGGTCGAAGCGCTTCTGGTGGCGATCGGCGCCCGTCGTCTGCGTCGCGCCGGCTTGCATGTGCCGGATGTGCCCGGCATGCCGAAGGAACCCGAACTTGCGCTCTACCACGTCTTGGCGCGGCAGCACCCGAACGGCACCCACTCGCGCTACAACGCGCTGATTCGCCGGCTGGTGAGCTTCGAGCGGGCTGTCGAGGCGCTGTCGCGCAGGGCGCGGGAATCTCAGTCGCCGTGCTGAGCTCGCGAGCTCGCACAGTGCGGCGAAGGGTGCCTCTCGATGCGGTACGATTCGCTGGTCGCGCCTGAGCGGGCTTGAAGACATGGACTACCGAAACGCCATTGCGATCGATCCGGGCAAGCGGGGCGGCAAGCCCTGCATCAGAGGCATGCGGATCACCGTGTACGACGTGCTTGGCTACTTGGCATCCGGGATGACCTACCGCGAGGTGTTGGACGAGTTCCCGTATCTGCGCGAAGAGGACATCCTTGCCTGCCTAAGCTACGCGGCGGACCGAGAACGGTCGATGCTGGCCGTCGGAGCGGAGTGAGGCTGCTCTTCGACCACAACCTGCCGCCGCGGCTGGCACAAGGCTTGGCCGATCTGTTCCCGGAATCGCGGCATGTGTACACACTTGGCCTGGAACGCGCATCCGACCGCGAGATCTGTGATTTCGCCAGGGAGCACGGGTTCGCCGTCGTGACGAAGGACGCGGATTTCGAAGATCTCGCCCTTGTGCTCGGAATCCGGCCGCAAGTGGTTTGGATACGCCGTGGCAACTGCAGTGCAGGAGAGGTGGAGAACCTCCTGCGACGACAGTCCGCTGCGATCTTGGCCTTTGGTCAAGACAAGCAAGCCCGCACGCTGGCGTTGTTCTAGCGCCAAGTGGACGCCGCGGGGCTAGAATCGACCGCGTCTCACGACTTGGCTGCCGAAGATGCGCGCCGAGACCTTGGACGTCGCCTGCACGGACGTCGAACCAGCGAGACGGGCGCAGCGGCGGGCCGCGCTGGCGCTTCTGCTTTGTGCGGCCTGTTGCGCCGGCGCCGGCGGCTGGGCAGCGGCCTTTGCCGCCCAAGGCACTGCCGAAGCCGAAGCTGGCGGGCCAGCCGAAGGTGCGGCGCCGGTCGCCGGCCTGTCGCAGAGCGACGCCGCCAACATCGTGCGCCAAGCATACGGCGGGCGCATCGTCGCCGTTGTCGAGGCCACGCTCGATGCACGGAGCGAAGGCGGCGAGCCAGTGCATGGCCACCAAGTCCGCGTCGACGTGGACGGCCGGGTGAAGACGGTGTTCGTGGACGCGAGCGGGCGCATCCACGAAGACGCGAAGAGCACGCCACGCAGGCTGGGCAGGCCGGAATAGACCCAATGCGGGCGCTCATCATCGAAGACGAAGCGCTGCTTGCCGCGCAGGTCGATGTCTTCCTGCGCGACAACGGCTTCGTGGTGGACATGGCGGCGGACGGCGAGGCGGGGCTGCACTACGCGCGCGAATACGATCACGCCGTGGCGATCGTCGACTTGGGCTTGCCAAAGCTGAACGGCATCCAAGTCATCGAGACGATGCGGCGGGAAGGCAAGGGCACACCCGTGCTGATCCTCACCGCGCGCAGCCACTGGCAAGACAAAGTGGCCGGATTGGAGGCCGGGGCGGACGACTACCTGGCCAAGCCCTTCGCAATGGAGGAGCTGCTGGCGCGGATCAAGGCGCTGATCCGGCGCAGCGCCGGCTATGCGTCGTCGGTGGTCGAACGCGGACCGCTTCGGCTCGATCTGTCGCGCAAGGAACTGCGCGTCGATGGCGAGATCGTCGAATTAACCGCCTATGAATACCGGCTACTCGAGTATCTCGTCCTCAATCCCTCGCGGGTGGTCTCCAAGGCCGAACTCACGGAGCACATCTACGATCAGGACCACGACCGTGACAGCAACGTCATCGAGGTCTTCGTCGGGCGTCTGCGCCGCAAGATCGATCCCGGCGACGCCATCAAGCCGATTCGCACCGTGCGCGGCCAAGGCTACCGATTCGCAGTGGATCCAATGTGACCGTGACCGGTTCCGGGCCGACGCTGCGCCTCGGTCTCCAAGCCCGCCTCGCGCTCGTCGCAACGCTGGTGCTGATGGCTGGCCTCGGCGCCATCGGCTGGATGCTGGACCGCTCCTTCAACGCGGCGCTGCGCGCCGGCGCGGAAGACCATTTGCAGGCGGTGGTCTTCGGCCTGCTGGGCGCGGCGCAGGAGCGCGGCGGCGGGCTCGCCTTCGCGGACGAAATCGGCGAGCCGCGCTTGAGCCGCGCCGACTCCGGCCTCGTCGCCTACGTGGACAACCGCCTGGGCGAGATCGTCTGGCGGTCGCCGTCCATGATGCGCAGCGCCCGCCGCGCTGTCGAACAGCCGCCGCTGGACAAACGCCCGCGCCCAGGCGAGTTTCGCTTCGACGTCGCCGAACCGCCCGGCGAACCGCCGCGCTACGTGATCGCCTACACCGTCGTCTGGGAGTCCTTGAGCGAGGAACTGACGTTCTGGGTGCTCGCCGCCCAAGCGCCGTACCGGGCGCAAGTCGCCGCGTTCCGGCGCAGCGCGGCGATCGGCCTCGCGCTCGTCGGCCTGGTGTTCGTCGGCATTCAGTTGGCCGCGCTGCATTGGGGGCTGCACCCGCTCCGCGCCATGGCCGAGCGCGTGCGCGGCTTGGAAGCGGGAACGCGCTCGGACATCGGCGCGGACTACCCAAGCGAGCTCTCCGGCCTGGCGCGCAATCTCAACCGCTTCATCGCCTACGAGGAGGCCGCTCGGGAGCGCTATCGGCGGGCGATGGAAGATCTCGCGCACAGTCTGAAGACGCCGTTGGCGGTCTTGAAGAACGCGGTGGGCGAATCGCGCCGCAGATCCGGCCAGGACCCGGCCCTGCTCGCCGAACAGGTCGAGCGCATGGAGACCACCGTCGCGCACCAGCTCTCCCGCGCTGCCGCGGCTCGGGCCGCCGCGCCCACCGCGCGCGTGGCGGCGATGCCGGTCGCTGTGCGCATCGTGCGGGCGCTGCAACGCGCCTATGCGGAAAAGCGCGTGGCCGTCGCGTTTCTGCCCGGCGAAGACTGCGGCTTGGCAGTTCGCGTGGACGAGCGCGACCTCATGGAAATGCTCGGCAACCTCATTGAGAACGGCTTCAAGTACACGGCCAAGCGCGTGCGCATCTCGGTGCAGACCGCCACAGAAGGCCGCCTGCGGCTGACGGTGGAAGACGACGGCGCCGGCGTGCCGACGGCGCAGCGCAAGACCATCCTCCAACGCGGTACCCGTGGCGACGCGGCTGCCGCCGGCCACGGCGTCGGCCTGGCAGTAGTGGCGGAACTGGCCGACGTATACGACGGCGCCCTGCACATCGACGACAGCCCCGAACTGGGCGGCGCCCGCTTCGGATTGGAACTGCCGGCCGCCTAGGGTTGTCCCACGGAGCGCGCCGCGCTCTCAGAGCGAACATGGCGGCATGTCCGTCCATTCTCTTGCGCTTCGCCCTAAGGCGATGCAGCCTCCCGGGCGGCCTGGCGATCCACCACCGCACGGTCGGCGTGTTGCAGCATGGCTTCGATGCGGCGCTGCAGGTCGTTGGGCAGGTTGTCGAAGGCCGTCAGGCGGCGTCCGTAGTCGGCGACGGTGTCTCGATCCAAGGCTGGGTCGATGTCCACGCGGCGCTCCAGTTCGGTGAGCAGCGTTTCCGTTTCTTCAATGGCGCGGCGGCGGCTCGCGTGGCGGTCCTGGGCGGCGTTCCGTGCGTCGAAGACGGCGTCGCATTCGGCGCGAAACTGCTTCCACAGGCGCTGGTCCTCGCGCCTTGGCACGGGGCCGGACGCCTTCCATTGGCGTTGCAGTTCCTTGATGGCTTCCGCCTTGGCGCTGCCCTGCTGCCCGGATTCCCGCACCTCCTTGGCGTCGGCGACGATCTTCTCCTTGCGTTCGAGGCTGCGCTGCCAAGCGTCCTTGAGCTTGCCGTGGATTTCGCTGGCCAGTTTCTCGAACTGCTCGGCGAGGGCGCGGCCGGCGCGGCGATCCATGGGATGGTAGCGGCGCCACTCGGCGCGGGCCTGGCGCAGCACCTGCTCTACGCCGCGCCAATCCGCATGCGCCCAGTCGTTTTCGGCTAGGAAGTCCGCCAAGGCGGAGACGATCGCCTTGCGCTGCTCGAGATTGAACTTGCGCCGTTCGCCTTGTTCCTTGAAGTGCTTGCGGCACGGATCGAAGGCGCGTTCGGCGGCGCCGTCGAAGCGCTTCCGGAGTTCCCGGCCTTGCCGCGAGTCGGTGCCGCCGAGTTCGTTCCACTGCTGGCGCAGGGCCTTCACGGCGTCCGCCTGGTCGTGGATTTCCAGCGGGTTGTCGGCTAGGTCCTCCATCTGCGCGCAGAGCGCTTCGCGCTTGGGTACTTCGGCGAAGGTTCGCCAGTCGCGCAGCTCGCGCACTCGGCCGCCCAAGGAGGCGAGTTCGGCGCTGAAGCGGCGGACGGCGTCTTGCGGCAACTGCTTCGCCAAGTCGCGCAGTTGCCGATCCTTGGCAAGCGCGTCGTGGACGGCGCCCTCGGCGACGGCGCGTTCAAGCTCGGCGATGCCAGCGGCGACTTCGTCCGTCAGCGCCTCGGTTCTGGCAACGCAGGCCTGCTCGGCCTGGGCCAAGTCCGCTTGCCGCTGCCGAAGCGCCTTCGCGGCTTCCGGCAGCGGCAGATCGTCCGGCCATGCGTAGCGGCCAAGCAAGCGCTCGGCCGCGTTGGCCTGGCTGCGAATCTCCTTGCGCGCCTGCTCGATGGACGCCGCCTGCGCCGCATCCGGCACCGGCTTCTCCAGAAGACGCCCGCTTTCCTTGGCGAGCAGGGCGCTGCGCTTGACGGCATCGCAAGAGGCGGCAATGGCTGCCGTCGCTGCGTGGAAGCGCTCGCTCTGGGCGTCGCTCGGCGGGGCCAAGTCGGCGCTCGCGCTCCAGCGGGCGGCCAGCTCGCTCAAGGTGTGCTCGAACGCAGCGACGGCGGCGTCGTCCACATCGGCTGTGGTCGCGGAGACGGCCGTGCGCAGCGCGTTTGCTTCCTCGAGCAGCGCCTTGAAGTCTTCGCCACGCTGTTCCGGCGCCGCCTTGGGCGTTTGGCGACGGGGCGGGAAGCGACGCCGGGTCGCCTCCAAGTCGCGCGCCACCACGCCGAAGGCGGCGAGTTCCGAATCCGTGGCGGCGAGGCTCGCCAAGTGCCCTTGCCAATCCCGTTCGATGGCGTCACGTCTGGCGTCGTAGTGGGCTTCGTCGTCGTCGAGCGCCTCGGCCATGCGCAGCAGGTGCTCGGTCTGGGTGTCTTCCTTTTCCCGACTCGCGGTGCCGGTGCGGAGCCGCGCCAAGCGTTCCCGTGCCAGCCGATTGACGGCTTTGTCGCGGTCCCGCGCCGCCTTCTCGACTTCCGCCAGGGCGCTTGGATCCCACGTCTCTTCGGCGACGGCCAGGCGCACGTCGGCGCGGGCGTTGTCGAGCAGGGCGTTGGCGCGCGCGCTTGCGGGTTCGATGCGCTGCGCCGCCTCGAGCGCATCCGCGGGAGTCGATGCGTAGACCAGCGCCGCGCGCCGAAACGCCGGATCGTCGGCGACTTCCGGCACGGCGTCTTCGCGAAGCAGCGTCAGCAGCCGCTCGGTGGTCGCCGCCGCCACGTCGCCGTCGGCAAGCCCCTTGAGGAGCGTCTGGGAATCGACGAGTTTGGCCAGCGCGGCAAGGCGCACCTCTCTGGCCGCGTCGCCGAGATAGACCTTCGCAAGCGCGTCCTGCTCGTTGGCATCGAGCGCCGCCACGGCGTCGATGCGCTTGGCGGGATCGGCGGCGTCCAGCCGTGGCTTGCCCGTCAACGACGAGACCGCGGAGCGGAGTCGCTGGCCGAGCGTCTTGGGCTTGGACATGTTCCACGCTCTCCCGCTGGAACGACTGGCGGCCATTGTAGATTAAGTGCCGACACTGCGGCGTTCGACCCGCAGCAGTCGGCGCCCCGAAGAGCGAAGCGCTGGCACGGCGGTCGCGTTGGCTGGTCGGCTATGCTCGCGCGCATGGCACCGATTTCCGATGGCCCCATCGCCGTGACCGGCGCCGCGGGATTCCTCGGCAGCCACGTCTGCCGCGCCCTGCTGGCCAGAGGCGAAGAGGTGCGAGCCATCGTCGCCCCCGGCAGCAGGCGGTCGTTGCCGGCGGACTTGGCCGATCTTGGCCCAGGCGCCGCAGCGGACGTTCGAGACGAAGACGCCATCCGCGCGGCGTTCGCCGGCTGCAAAGCGGTGATTCACACGGCCGCGCTGCTGCCGTTCAACGACTACACGCTGGAGGAGTCGCGGGCAGTCAATACCCAAGGCGTCGCCAACGTCTGCGAGGCCTGCCATCGCGCCAGCGTGGGGAAGCTCGTCCACATCGGCTCCGTGCATGCCTTCGGGCCGCTGCGCGGCGTCGCATGGAACAACGAGACGCCCTTGCACTTGAGCGCAACGCAGCCCTACGCCGCGTCGAAGGCGGGGGGCCACCGCGAAGCGTTGGCGGCGATCTCCCGTTTCGACCTCGACGTGGACATCGTCTCGCCGGCTGGGCTGCTCGGCCCTTGCGATGCGGCGCCGACCGCGGTGGGGCGCATGTTGCTGGCCATTGCGAGCAGAAAACTGCCGTGCCTCATCAAGGAAGGGCACTGGTGGTGCGACGTGCGCGACGTCGCCGAAATCGCGGTGGCAGCCGCCGCCCGGCCAGGCGAGCGCGACGGCAAGGCGTTCATCATCGCCGGCACTTACGCCACCGCGCCGAAGTTGGCGCAGCTGTGCGCCGACGTTCTCGGGCGCGACCTCTCTCGGCCCACGGTGCCGCTCTCGCTGGCGAAGGTCGGGCTGCCGCTCATCAAGCTGGCGGCGAAACTGAAAGGCGACGTGCCGCTCTATTCCCGGCAGTCCTTGGCGCTCGTCGCCGACTGCCCAACCGAAGTCGACGAATCGGTTGCGCGGGAGCGCCTGGGCTACGCCCCAAGGGCCCTCGCGGAGACGGTCGGCGACGCGCTGGAGTGGTTCATCGGCAGCGAAATGCTCAAGCCGTGAACGCCGAGGTCTATGCGCTGCTGGCCTCGATCTGGGCTTTTCTGGCGCTTCCTGCGTTCTATCTTGGCTTGACGAAGTGGGACCCGGTCGGTCGCGTCGGCGGGCGCGGCGTCGGGCCGCGCATGGACAGCCGCGCCGCTTGGGTGGTCATGGAAGCGCCCGCCCTCGTCGTCTTTCCCGCCATCTACCTGGCGAGCGGAAACCTCCATTCGGTCGGCAACGTCGTGCTTGCGATCTGGCTTGCGCACTATGCGCACCGGACCCTCCTCTGGCCGTTCCTCGTGCCGCGCAGGCGCTCTCGATCGCCGGTCGTGCTGTGCGCGTCCGGCTTCGCGTTCAACTGCGTCAACGGCGCGCTCTGGGGCTGGTTTCTCGCGCACTTTGCCGACTATCCGGCGGATTGGATGGCCGACCCGCGCTTCGTCCTTGGCCTGGGCCTCGCGCTCGGCGGGGCGGCCTTGAACGTGTGGGCGGACTACCATCTGCGTCGATTGCGCTCGCGGCAAGGCGACGCCTACGTCGTGCCGAAAGGCGGCCCCTTTGAGGTCGTTTCTTCGCCGCATCTTCTGGGGGAGATCGTCGAATGGATCGGCGTGGCCATCCTGGCCTGGGCCCTGCCCGGCGTCGCCTTCGCGTTGTGGACGGTCGCCAACTTGCTGCCGCGGGCGCTGTGGCGGCACCGCTGGTACCACGAGCGCTTTCCGGCCTACCCGAAGCGCCGCCGGGCGGTGGTGCCCTACCTGCTGTAGGCGGGTGTTAACGTTGCCGCGAGCAGACTTGGAGGATGCGATGCCACGGTGGGAGAAGGGCCCAAGCGCGGCCATACCCGATTGGTTCTGGGCGGCGGTGGAGACGGAAGCGTCGCAGCACAGCGTCGAAGTGGACGAATGCGACGTCGTCTATCGCTGCTGGGAGGGCGGCGGGAAGCCCATGCTGCTGATCCACGGCATGAACGCGCACAGCCACTGGTGGGACTTCATCGCCCCGCAGCTTGCTGACAAGTACCGGGTGGTGGCGATGGATCTCACCGGCATGGGCGATTCGGACTACCGCTACGGCTACGACGCCGAAACCTACGCCCAGGAAATCGTCGCGGTGTGCGACGCCGCTGGCCTGGGCGAAGACGTGATCGTCGTCGGCCACAGCTTCGGCGGCATGATGGCCGCGAAGGCCGCGAATCTGTTTCCGCGCCGCTTCGGCGCCTTGGTGCTGGTCGATTCCGGCATCCGCCACCCAGACGAACCCGTGCCCGACATGCCGCTGATGGGCGGCGGCCGGGCCAAGGCGTATCCAGACCGCGAGACCGCCGAGGCGCGCTTTCGGCTGTTCCCGCCGCAGCCTTGCGACAACGACTACATCCTCGCCTACATCGCCAAGCAGTCCCTGATGCGCGTGGACGGCGGCGGCTGGGGCTGGAAGTTCGACGAAGAGCTGCCGCTCACCCTCAAAGGCGGCGAACGGGAACCGGCCGACTATTCGGCGCTGTCTATCCCCGTGGGAATCGTCTACGGCGAGCTGAGCGACTCGTTCACCAAGCGCACCCGGGACTACATGCTGGAGTTGATTCCTTCGGACGTGCCAGTGGTCGAGGTGGCGGACGCCCGCCACCACGTCTTCCTGGATCAACCCCTGGCGTTCGTCGATGCCTTGCGCGAGGTGGCCGGCAAGCTGCGCCCTTGAAGGTTCGTCGTCAAGGATCGATGCGCTCGAAGACGCGCACGCTCCGCACTTCCTCGATGGCCTCGATGCGGGCGATCACCGCGTCGCTCGGCGCGGTGTCGAGGTCGATGAGGTTGTAGGCCACGTCGTCGCGGCTCTTGTTGATCATGTCGATGACGTTGACGTTGGCGTCCGCGAAGACCGACATGATCTGTCCGAGCATTCCCGCCACGTTGGCGTTGGCGACGCCGATGCGGTGGCCGTCGGCGGGCTCCAGAGACACCGCCGGAAAGTTCACCGAGTTCGCCACGTTGCCGTCGCGCAGGAAGGCCACCAGCTGGTCCGCGGCCATCGCGGCGCAGTTCTCCTCCGCTTCCGCCGTGCTGGCGCCGAGATGCGGCGTCGCGTGGAAGTTGGCGACCTTGGCGAGCGTCGCGCTCGGAAAGTCGGCGAAGTAGGCGCCGAGCTTGCCGCTCTCGAGGGCGCTCTTCACGGCCTCTTCGTCCACGATCTCCTGGCGGGCGAAGTTGAGCAGCACCGCGCCGCTGCGGAACCGCGCCAGCGCCTTGGCATCGACCAGCGCGATGTTCTCGGCGACGGCGGGAATGTGCAGGGTGACGCAGTCCGAGCGCGCGAAGAGCGCGGCTAGGTTCTCCATGCGCTTGACGTCGCTCGGCAGACGCCACGCTGCCTCCACGGACAACGCGGGGTCGAAGCCGAGCACGTCCATGCCGAGATTCAGCGCCGCCTTGGCGACCCGCGAGCCGATGGCGCCGAGGCCGACGATGCCGAGCGTGCGCCCCGCCACTTCGCGCCCCTTGAAGCGGCGCTTCTCGCGCTCGACCACCCGATGCAGCTCGGCATCGTCCGTCGTTTCGGCAACCGAACGGACGTACTGGAAGCCGCCCAGCACGTCCCGGGAGGTGAGCAGCAGCGCCGCCAGAACCAGCTCCTTCACCGAGTTGGCGTTCGCCCCCGGCGTGTTGAAGACGACGATGCCGCGCGCGGTGCAGGCGTCCACCGGCACGTTGTTGACGCCAACGCCCGCCCGCGCCACCGCGCTCAAGCCTTCCGGCAGCGCGTTCGCGTCCAGCCGGTGGCTGCGCAGCAGCAGCGCGTGCGGCGACGCCACGTCCGGGCCGACCTCGAAGCCGCCGGCGGGAAACCGCTGCAGGCCCTTGGCGGCGATCTGGTTGAAGGTCTTGACTCTGTACATCTGTGTTCGGCTCTTCTTGGCTCTTAGTGGAGTTGTTGTCGGAGAGGGCCAGCCTAGCGCACGGCCGGCGCGCAAGACGCGATGCCGGCGGCCCGGTGCAGTTCGGCGAGGACGATGGCGACGCTGTCCGCGCTGCGAAAGGTCTCCAGACGGCGCGTGATTTCCGGCGCAAGGGACGCAAGCCTAGCCACGCCGTCGAGCAGCGTCGTTGAGTTCAGTTCATGTTCGGGGATCACCAGACTCCAGCCTTTGGATTCGGCGAAGGCCGCGTTCTCGACCTGATCGCCGCGGCTCGCGGTCTTCGGCAGCGGCACCAGCAGGTGCGGCTTGCCCAGCGCGAGCCACTCGCAGAGCGCATTCGCCCCGGCCCTGGACACCACCAGATCGGCGGCGGCGATGACATCGCCCCATTGGTCGCCGACGAACTCCCGCTGCGCGTAGCCGGACTCGCCGTCGAGGGCCGCGTCCAGCTTGCCGGCGCCGCAGACGTGAACCACCCGATAGCGCTTCAGCAGACGGTCGAGGGCGCCGCGCACGACGTCGTTCAATGCCGCCGCGCCAAGGCTGCCGCCGACGACGAGCAGCACTGGCTTTGCGGATGCGCCGCCGTTCGCCTCGTCGAAGCCAAGCAGCGCTCGGCCGCGTTGGGCATCGCCGGCCAGCAGTTCCGAACGCAGCGGCGTTCCGCTGACGACGACGCGTTCGACGCCGTTGGCCGATTCGCGCCCGGTGGCGTCGAAGTTGACGCACAGCGTGCGGATGAACGGCGCCGCGAGGCGGTTCGCGAGTCCGGGCGTTAGGTCCGATTCGTGCGCCACCACCGGCACGCCGTTCAGCCAGGCGCCGACCACCGCGGGAAAGGAGGCAAAGCCGCCTTTGGAGAAGAGCACTTGCGGGCGCAAGCGCCGCAGCAGCCGCCAGGCCTGGCAGATGCCGAGCGGAATCCGCAGCGCGTCGAGCACGTTGTCGAAGGAGAGATAGCGGCGCAGCTTGCCGGTGCTGACGGCGTGGAAGCGCACGCCCAAGGGCGCCACCAGATCCCGCTCCGGGCCGGTCGCGCCGCCGACGAAGAACACCTCGCAGCCTTGGCCGAGCAGCGCCTGCATGATCGGGATGGCGGGCACCACATGGCCGGCCGTGCCACCGCCGGTGACCGCCACGCGGCTCAGAGGCACAGCACCGCCTTCACGAAGGGAATGGTGATGCGCCGGTGCTGCGCCAGCGACGCGTGGTCGAGCCGGTCGAGCAGGCGCATCAGGTCGCGCTGCCCGCGGCTCGCGCGCGCCAATAGGAATTGCAGCACGTCGTCGCCGAGCAGCAGGCCGCGCCGCAGCGCTTCTTCCGCGAGCATCTGCAGCTTGTCGTCGTCCGCGAGCGGCGCGATCCGATAGCAGCTTGCGGCGCACAAACGCGAACGCAAGTCCGGCAGCACGCACTCCACCTCCCTCGGCGAACGGCCCGCGGCGAAGACCAGCATGGCGCCGTTGCGGGAGAGCTTGTTGTAGAGCGCCAAGGTCGCCACTTCGCTCTCCCGATTGCCCAGCCACCAGGGCACGTCGTCCACGGCCAGCACGTCGCACCAGGAGTAGGCGTCCAAGGAGGTGGTCGAGGCGTCGATGCCGCGCGCCGGGATGTAGGATGCCCCGCGCCACTTGCTGCACGCGGCCTGCAGCAGATGCGTCTTGCCGACGCCGCCTGGGCCGAACAGCCACAGGCAGTCGAAGCCGTCGCTGCGCCGTTGCAGCCGCTGCACGAGCTCCGCGTTGGCGCCGACGACGAAGCGCTCGAAGGTGTTCTGCTTCGGCAGCGCGAAGGGCATCGGCAGTTGCGCGGCGGTGCCGTTCATCGCGGCTCCTCGCTCTCGCCGCCGGCGCGCGCCCGATGCTCGTCGCGCGCCCGGCGGCTCCACACCAGAACGTAGTGCAGCCCCGACACCACGCTGGATGCGCCGACCAGAAAGAAGCCGACTGGATCGACCAGGCCGGCAAGGCTGGCGGCCGGCTCGAAGTTCGTGCGATGCACGAGCACCAGCGCGAGAACCACGATCTGCAGAACGGTGTTCGCCTTGCTGATCGGCGTCGGCTGCATCTCCAGCTCGCCGAACAGGATGCGGTACGCAAGAGCGCCGGAGATGATCACGAGATCGCGCCCGACCACGACGGCGAGCAGCCAGGCCGGCAGGTGACCCTGCAAGGCGAGCACGACGAACACCGCCACCACGAGCAGCTTGTCCGCTATCGGATCGGCGATGGCGCCGAAGCGGGTGCGCCAATCGAAGCGGCGCGCGAGTTCGCCGTCCACCGCATCGGAGAGACCGCCGATGGCGATGAGCGCCAGCGCAGCCACCACGTGTTCGTGCCACAGCAGCCAGACCGTGGGCACCACGAGCGCCACCCGCGCCACGGTCACGAGGTTCGGCAGCTGACGCACGGCGAGCCGCCAGCGACCGCCCGCGCCGGGCCCTTCCGCGGCAGTCATCGCTCGCCCTTCCACGTGAGATTGAGCCGCGCCGCGCTGTCGGCCTCCACCGCGAACTTGCCGGCCAGGGAGAGCAGCTCGCGCAGCTGTCGCGGGCTGGTGCGCGAATGCAGGCGGAAGTCCATCGCGTCCGGGCGCACTTGGCGCAGCTCGAGACGTTCGATGTACTCCCGCGATCGGAAGTGTTCCATGAGGAATGCGTAGGCGCGCACGGTCTGCGCATTGCGCACCGTCACGTCGATGGCGGCGAGCACGCCTCGGGCGGCGAAGCGGTCGGCCAAGGCGGCGACGGTGCCGTCTACGCCGGCTTCGCCCACGGCGCGTTCGGAGAGGACGCGGTGGCGGAAGCTGGCGTTCACGTCCGCGTTCGGCGCCGAATCGGCGTCGGCCTGCTCGACATGCAAGAACGGCTGCGTCGTGCGCGGCGCATTGCGCAGTGCCCAGTCGGTGCGCCACGCGCCGTCGGGCGCCTGTTCGGCGCGACCGACGAGCAGCATGTCCGGCGCATAGCGAGCCGATGCGGCCGCAATGCGTCCCCAGAAGCGCCCGAGAACGTCCGCCGGCGCGAGCGCCATGTCCTGCACGTCGCCCAAGGGCAGGAAGACCTCCAAGCCTCGGGCTCTGGCGCGCCCTTTGAGCGCGGCCGCCATGTCGCCCGGCGCATCCGCCAGCATGGTGCGCTCGCCGTTGCGCTCCACGACCACCCAGGCCAGAGTCGTCGGCCTGTTCGCCGCCCAGATCGGCAGGCCGGCGCGCCGCAGCAAGCCCTGTGCCGACGCCGGCTCGAAGTGGATGGCGAGCACTGTCTGCGCGGTCGCCCACTCGATGCCGCGACTCGAACCGCCACTGGCGGACACGGCGCTTAGATCGCGCCGCTCGAACTGGTAGCTGGTGTAGAAGTCCTCGGGCCGCGCAAGCGCATCGCGCACGGCTGGCGTGTGGGGAATCCGGCCCATGCCGGTGAGACGCGCGAGCAGCGTGGACAATGCCTCCCGGCTGGCGCGCTGGCGCTCCGCATCGGCTTGCGACGCGACCGGCACTTCCACGTCGTAGAGCCACGGCACGACGCCCGCTTCGCCGCACGATGCGGCGAGAACGGCGAGGGTCATCAGCAGGCGCGTCACGGCAGTCACAGGTCGGGCTTGTCGGGGGTGCGGCGCAAGTGTAAAAGAACGCCGGAGTCCTTGAGGGGCACTTGAGCCGCGTTCGGATTGCCGCCGGCACGAGACGGATTGCGGCAACGCTCTCCCTCGATGTCGTTCGATCGCGGGCTGCCGCATGTCGGAGCGGCCGGCAGCGCGTCTTTTCTTGGGAAGCGGAGTCTCATGGGCCTGACCTACCGCGACGCCGGCGTGGACATCGACGCCGGCAACGAACTCGTGCGGCGCATCGCGCCGAGCGTGGCCCGTGCGCGGCGCCCGGAGCAGATCTCGGACCTAGGCGGCTTTGCCGCGCTGGCCGCCTTGCCGGCGGGCTACCGCGAACCCGTGCTCGCGACCTGCACCGATGGCGTGGGCACCAAGCTCCGGCTCGCCATCGACCACCAGCGCCACGACGGCGTCGGCCAGGACCTCGTGGCCATGTGCGTCAACGACCTGCTGGTGACCGGCGCCGAGCCTTTTCTCTTTCTCGACTACTACGCGGCCGGCGTTCTGGACGTGGCGATCGCGGAGCGCGTCGTCGCCGGCATCGCCCGCGCCTGCGAGCTCGCCGGCTGCGCCCTGGCGGGGGGCGAGACCGCGGAAATGCCCGGCTTCCATCGTGCGGGAGACTACGAGCTGGCCGGCTTCTGCGTCGGCGTCGTGGAGCGAAGCCGGATCGTCTCCGGCGAACGCATCGAAGCGGGCGACGTGCTCCTCGGCTTGGCGTCGAGCGGCTGCCACGCCAACGGCTATTCGCTCGCGCGCCGCATCCTCGCCGACCGCGCCATCGCCGTGAACGAGGCCCTGTTGGACGATCTGCTCGCGCCCACGCGCATCTACGTCCGCGCCGTGCTGCCGCTCGTCGGCGGCGCCGGCGCGCCAGATACTGTGACGCGGCAGCGCGTGAAAGGCATGAGCCACATCACCGGCGGCGGCTTCGTGGACAACCTGCCGCGCATGTTCAGCCCGACTCTTGCAGCGCACTTGGACATGGACGCATGGCCCCGACCGTCGATCTTTCCGCTGCTGCAGCAGGCCGGCAACATCGACGACATGGAGATGCTGCGCACCTTCAACAACGGCATCGGCTTCGTGCTGTGCGCGGCGCGGGAGGACGCGGACGGTCTGCGTCAGGAACTCGCGGATGCTGGCGAGGAGGTCTACGCGATCGGCCGCATGGCGACTCTCCACGAGACAGCCCCGCCCGGCACGTTGGCGGTGTCCGCCGAGGGCGCTGTGCTGCGCTGAACGCCGCCCGGCGCCAAGCGAGCGGAATCAGGCGGCGCAGCGGCGCCTCAGTCCCACACCTTCTCCCAGCGGCGGCTGGCGATGGAGCGGTACAGCGCCAGCGCCGTGCGCATTTCGCCCAGCGAGAACGCCGGTTCAGCCTCCAGCGGCTTGCCGTCGAGCACGGCCAGGCTGAAGTCGTGCAGCTCGGCGCCGAAGCTGTCCACCTTGCCGGGGAACGCGCGCATCACCTCCTTGCCCTCGGGATTGGCTTGGTCGAACAACAGCAGCCGTCCTTCGCGCCCATGCTCGATGATGATCTCGCCAGCCGTGCCGGTGATGCGGAAATCGTGGGTCGCGCCCACCGGACTGTCGTACAGCAGCATGTTGAAGGTTGCCGTGACGCCGCTGCGGAAGCGGAATAGCGCCTGCGCCCAGGACTCGCCCTCCATGCCCGGCACGTGGCTTCCAACCACGCCGATCGCTTCGTCGATTTCGCCGAGCATCATGCGCAGCGGTCGAATCCAATGCGCGCCGCCGTCGATGACGATGCCGCCGCCGGCGCGGGCCAGGTCGAAGCGCCACGGCTTGGGTGCTTGCGGGTCGTGGCGCAGCGGATCGTAGAAGCAGGCGCGGGCATCGAGCACCTCGCCCACCGCGCCGTCGTCGATCAGCTGCTTCGCCTTCGCCACGTCCGGCCAGTACTGCGCCTGCTCCGCGACCATGAACACCACGTCGGCCTCCGCCGCGAGCGCGAGGATGCGCGCGGCGCTTTCCAAGGTGTGCGCCATCGGCTTTTCCAGCACGACGTGCTTGCCGGCGGCGAACGCCTCGGTGGCGGCCTGCTCGTGCAGATCGTGCGGCAGCATGATGTCCACCGCGTCGAAGCTGCCTTCGGCCAGCGCTTGGCCGAGCGAGGAGAACGCCTTTGCGCCGGTGCGTTCGGCCATCGCTTGGGCGCTTTCGACGTTCGCGTCCACCACCGCCGTCACGTCGATCTTCGGCGCGTGGTAGCGAATTCCCCGCCAGTGCGCCCGGGCGATGTTGCCGCAGCCCACGAGGCACAGCGTCACTTTGTCTGCCATGGCGGGTGCCTACGTCGCGGTCAGCCGCGCCACTGCCGCTTCGTTCAGCTCGATGCCGAACCCTGGCTTGTCGGTGAGCTGCATCGCGCCGTTCTTCGGCAGCACGTCTTCGCCGTAGAGATCGGCCAGATCGTCGAGCGGGCCGGAGAACTCGATGGAGAACTCGTGCGGGCGGGTGGCGTTCTGCACCGTGGCGTAGACGTGCAGCGAGGCCATGGAACTGATGCCCGCCTGCGGGCTGTGCGGCATCACCGGCTTGTTCAAGGTCGTCGCCATGTCGAAGATGCGCTTCACCTCCGAAGGCCCGCCAGCGTTCAGGATGTCCGGCTGCAGAATGTCCACGTTGCCGAGCAGCACGAGATTCTGGAACCACCAGCGCAGGGCGTCCTGCTCTCCAGCGGAGACGGCGACGTCGAGGGCATCGCTGATCTGCTTCAAGCCCGGCAAGTCGTAGTGGGGAATCGGCTCCTCGAAGTGGTCGATGCCGAGGGCCTCGAAGCGGCGGCCTTGCTGAATCGCCGTGGACACGGAATAGCCGTTGTTGGCGTCGAAGCCGAGGTATTCGCCGCCGGCCAGGAACTCCCGCGCCAGCTTGAAGAGCTGGTAGTCCTTCTCTGGATCGACGTCCTGCCGCCAGCCGCGCCAGTCCATGCGGATCTTGAAAGCGCGAAAGCCCCGTTCCCAGCCGTCCTTCACCAGCGCGAGCATCTCCTCCGGCTGCATCCGCCAGCCGGAACCGGTGCTCCAATACAGCGGGATGTTCGTGCGCCTGGCCCCGCCCATCAGCGTATGCACCGGCAGCCCGGTGTCTTTGCCGAGGATGTCCCACAGCGCTACGTCGATCGCGCCGACGACCCAGCCGGGCAGCTTGTAGAAGCGCTCATCGCGCCCCAGCGCGAAGGTCTCCCAGTGGCGGTCGACGAGGCGCGGGTCTTCGCCGATCAGCGCCGGGGCGATGGCGCTCTCCAGATAGGCGTTGAAGACGGCGTTGTTGCGGCCGGGGATTTCCGACCAGCCTTCCACGCCGGCGTCGGTCTGGACGCGCAGCAGGCTCTTGCCGATGGCGAGCGGCGTGCGCGTAATGGCGGTGACTTTCAACGGGCGTCCTCGCAGCGAACTCGGCCGCACTATACCAACCTCGCCAACCTCGCCCCGATCTTGCGCGGCGTCCGGCAACGGGCGGACTTATACTCGCGGGCATGGAGATCGAAGACTGGCCGTCCGCGAAGACCCTGCCGGCGCTCTACCGCGAGCTCAAGCAGCTCGACCTGCTGGAACACGTGGCGGAGCTGGAGGCGTTCGGCTTCACCGTTCTGCCGCCGGAGAAGGTGGGGCCGCCGCAGCAGCACGAAGCCGTCCGCGACGCCTTACTGAGCGTGGCCTGCGAGCGCAAGGGCTGCTCGCAAGCGGAACTGCCCGGCGTCTTCTCGGACGACCAGGAACTGCTGCGGTTCATGCTCTGGGACGATCCGCTGTTCGAGAAGATCGTCGTCAACCCGGCGGCGCTCGGCCTCGTCGAATACCTGCTCGGCAGCCAGTGCATCCTGAGCCTGTGCGACGGCTGGGTGAAGGGCGCGGGAGAGGCGCGCACTGGCGTGCATTGCGATTGGGCGCAGTTCGAGATGCCCACGTTCCCGCCCGAACCGTACACGGCCAACTTCAACTACCTGCTCTCGGACTACACGAAGGAAGACGGCGCCTTGGGCTTCGTGCCCGGCAGCCATCGCTGGCGGCGCTGGCCGTCGCCGGAGGAAGCCGAATACTGGAACGACCGCTGCCATCCGATAGAAGCGCCCTTCGGCTCGATGATCGTCTGGGGCGACCACACCTGGCATGGCTCCTATCCGCGCCGCACGCAGGGCTTGCGCCTGATGATGCTGGGGACGTTCTGCCGCCCGCACATGCAGACCCAGGAGCCGTTCCGGCATACCGTGGCCCAGGCGGCCCTCGACCGAAATCCTCTGCGCTTCGCGCGCTTGATGGACGTGCGCGGCGCGTTTCCGTTCGGCAAGTCGCCGCCGCGTCCTCGAAAGTCGAAGGACGGCGCATCGTCCGCCGGCCCCGCGGCCCTCGCTGGCCATCTGAGCTTGCTGGACGACGAACCGGCCGCCGGACGGGTCGCGCTGCGCCAGGAGGTGGATTTCGGCCACTACGACGCCGAGTTCGCCCAGGCGATGGCGAAGGACAAGCCCAAGGCGATTCGCTTTCCCGATCTCTACCGCACGCCGCCCCGCAAGCCGGCGGCGTGACCCGAACGAACCACGCGCACGAGCGCGAACAACGCAACGAGAGGAACATTCCATGGCAGAGCGATTGGCCGGCAAGGTGGCGGTGGTCACCGGCGGCAACAGCGGCATCGGCGAGACCACCGGGCAGGTGTTCGCCCGGGAAGGCGCGAAGGTCGTGCTGATGGCGCGCCGCGAAGAGCAGGGCGAAGCCGTTGCCCAGGGCATCCGCGACGCCGGCGGCGAGGCGACCTTCATCCGCTGCGACGTCGGCGACGACGAATCCGTCGTGCAGGCGGTTGCCCAGGCCGCCGAGGTCTACGGCGGCATCAACGTGTTGTTCAACAACGCCGGCGGCGGTGGCGGCAGCCAGTTCCCGAACGAGCCGAATGCGGAGTGGCACCGCGTCGTGAACACCAACCTCACCGGCACGTTCTACGTGAGCCGCGCCGTGTGGCCGCATCTGGTGGCGGCCGGCGGCGGGGCGGTGGTCAACATGTCGTCCTTGGCGGCGCAACGCGGCTTCAGCTCGCGGATGCAGGACGAGTTCGGCACCACCTCCGCCTCCTACTACGCTGCCAAGGCCGGCGTGGACGCGCTGACGCGCTACATGGCCGGCACCGGCGGCCGGCACAACATCCGCGTGAACTGCGTTCGACCGGGGCAGATTCTCACGCCGGGCGCTACCGGCGGCACGTCCAAGGACGCCGATGGCGGCCACCACGTCTTCGAGCGGATGTTCGAGTTCGCGCAGATCGTGCAGGGCCCGGGCTATCCGGAGGACGTCGCCAATCTGGTGCTGTTTCTGTCCTGCGACGAATCGCGCTTCGTGAACGGCGAGATCATCAACGTCGATGGCGGCGTCGCGGCGAAGATCTGATGCCGCGGCGGTGGCGCCTTCCGCTCGCCGCGGCGCTCTTGGCATGGCCGGCCGTGGCTGACCGCGAAAGCGCCGTCGCGCCGCTCGTCGCTCAGATGAAGGCCGAGGCGCTCGCAGAGACCTCGCCCGGAAGCCTGCGCATGGCCAGCGGCATGCTCGGCAAGGGCTTCAACCGCGGCATCGACGACTTGGACGGCTACGCCTACCTGCAGAAGCTGCTCATCCAACATGCGCTCGGCCTTGCCGAGAGAAACCCGAACCAAGCGACCGAGTACAAGTCCGCCGCCATCCCGATGGCCTACAACTTGGCCGCGAACACTTGGATCGGCTGGGGTGCCGGGCAGGTGGGCGCGGTCGAAGCGCGCCACCGGCGGCTTGGACTCGAAGCCGCGCGCCTGAACATCAAGCTCGCCGCCGAAGTCGGCCTCGGGCCCGAGCGCCGGCGCAACGGCTACTGGATTCTCGGCGCCCAGCAACTGGCCGCCGGCGATTACAACGCCGCAGCGCAGTCGTTCCGCGCCAGCGCAACGCTCGCCGCCGAGTCCGCCGACGAAGCCGCGACGTCGATGGCGCAAGGCTGGCTGCATGTGGCGCGGATTCTCGCCGGCCAGGACGAGTCCGGCGAGCTCGATGCCGTGACGGCGAAGCTGCGCACCTTGGGAGAAGACGGCGTCTTCTACGCCGATCAATACGCCGTGGCGCTCGATGCATTGCGGAGCGCTTCGCCCCGCTGAGCCCGCTGAGAAGGCGGTCGAGTCGGGCCTGCGGCCCGTCCGCCGTCTAGGGGTTGGCCGCCTTGGCCGCTCGGGCGGCGTCGATTCTCTTCTTCATCTTGAAGATGGCCAGGCTCTCCTTGGTTTCTTCTGAGACCGGCGGCTTCATGGCGCGGATGCGCCGGTATTCGCCTCGCTCCATGGCCAAGCGCATGCCCACCGTGGTCTTCGGGCCGGAATAGGTGCCGATTTCGATGAGCCCGGAGGAGTGGTAGCCCATGCGCGCGAGGAGCTTGTCCGATGCGGACTCCAGGACCTCCGGGTCGATGGCGAGCTGCCAGTTCTCCTGCTGCCGCAGCCACGGCTTCACGTTGGAGTTGGTCATGATGTAGCGCCATTCGTCGGTGTGGTTGACGCCGGTGCCGTGCAGCAGCCGGCCGTCCATGAGCATCACCGTGCCGCCCTTCGCCTCCACGTTGACCGCTGGCGGCAGCGGCCCCACTTCGCCGCCGGGCGGAACCTGGGATACCAGCCGGTGGCTCGTCGGGATCACCAAGGTGCCGCCGTTGACGTCGTTCACGTCCTGCATGATGTAGACGGTATTCACCAGAATCGGCGCATGGGGCGTTTGGATGGGGTGAATCGCGCCGGAGTCCTGATGCAGCGTCTGCGGGTAGCTGCCGGGGCGGGCGATGTTCGAGGCGAACGAATAGGCGTAGTGGCCGGGGCCGAGCAGCTCGTCGTTCAGCTGCTCGAGCATCGGCCCGCCCTGCACCCACTCGGGATCGAACTCGATGCAGCCGGCGAAGCACGCGCCCTTGTTCACGAGCGTCCACATGATGTGGAAGTGCGGCGTCATGTCCGCAAGGCCGCATTCGCGTTCGGCCTCCGCCTGTTCTTCGAGACGGTCGCGCATGCGTGTGCGCTGGCGCTCGCTCATGGCGTCTTCGATCAGGCAGAAGCCGTACTTCTGCAGATCGCGCCGCGCCCGGTTGATGTCCTTGGTCTCGCTGGGCAGGTCGTCGAACTGCTTCCAGTAGTCGTGCCTTCGGGCGACCGTGGTGTCGTAGTACGGCGTGCCGTTCAAGCCGCCGCCTTCGGCGCCGCGCCCAGCCTCGAACAAGGGACACCTGAACCGCTCGGTGAGCGAGCCCGCCGGCCTGGTCGCCGGCACGCCGTTGCCGCCGACCGGCGGCTTGAGCCACGGATTGTTGCGGTGCATGGAACGGAACGGTTCGCCGGACCTGAACCACTTGGCGTCCTGCAGCCGCGAGGCGTCGTCGGAGAGCGCGGCGACGTTCTCCGGCAGGAACTCCGGCGGCACGGCGCTTGGCAGGCTTGATTCGCTCATGGGTTGGAGTTGCTTGGCTGCGCCGCTCCGTGCCCGCTCACACCTGCAGCGCGGTCGAGAAGTCCGGCACGCCGTCCCAGCGCCCAGGATCCGTCTGCCGCATCACGGCGACGGTCTTGATGACTTCGGGATTGGCGAGGCCGTGGGGCTTTTCGCCGGTGAGCACGCGGATGATGTTCTCCGCCTGCATGACGGCGGTTTCGGCGAAGAAGACGGCCGACATCGCCGCAACGTGCGGCGTGACGTAGCAGTTCGGCAGCTTCAGCAGGCGGTTGTCCGACGGCACTGGCTCCACTTCCGTCACGTCCAATGCCGCGGCTTCGATTTCGCCGGACTCCAGCGCGTCGGCAAGGGCGTCGCCGTCGACGATCGGCCCGCGCGCCGTGTTGACGAGCAGCGCCGTGGACTTCATGCGCTTGAGCGCGTCGGCGTCGATCAAGTGCCGCGACTCGTCCGTCGCCGAGCAGTGGATGGTGATGAAGTCCGACTCGGCGAGCAGTTCGTCGAGCGCCACCAGCTGCACGCCGTAGAGGTCGGCGGCGAGCTGGTTGACGTAGGGATCGTAGGCGACGATGCGCCGCACGCCGAAACCGCGCACCCGCGTGGCGAAGGCGCGGCCGATGTTGCCGAAGCCGATGATGCCCATGGTGTGGCCGGCGAGCCGGCGCATGTGCGGCGTGTAGGTTCGCATCGCGCTCGGATCGTCGGCCCAGGCGCCTTGGCGCGTCGCGCGCACGGCGTCGTACAGGCGGCGGGTCAGGAACAGCAGCAGCGACATGGCGTGGTCGGCCACTTCGGTGGTGTTCGACCCAGGCACGTTGCAGGCCATCACGCCGAGTTCCGTGGCGGCGTCCAGGTCGATGGAATCCACGCCCACGCCGAACCGGCTCACCACCTTCAGCTTGGGACACGATTCGAGAACGCGCCGCGACGTGAGCGGCAGAATCCCCACCTGGGCGCCGTCCGCGTCCTTGAGAAGATCGATCATCTCGTCTTCCGTGCGGCACGTCCCCTCGCGGACTTCGATGCCAGCGGCGTCGTAGAGTTCCTGCTGACGCCCTTGCGCCCGGCCCTGCAAAGCAACCTTCACCCTTGTGCTCCTTCTTCGCGGAATAAGGAACGAAGTCTACTACGGCTCCGGCCGCGTCTCGTGGCGCGCGAAGGCGCATGGCCTGCTTTGCCGCGCGACCTTCGGCGGGGCGGTGACGCAGAGCGGCTCAGCGCGCGCTTGCGCTACGCCTCGCCAGGGTGAGATGCGAGCGCGCCTCGACTAAGTCGGCATCGAGCGCCAGCGCCCGCTCCAGGCTCTCGATTGCCGCCTCGGCTTGGCCGCTGCGATACAGCGCGTAGCCAAGGCCGGCGTGCAGCCGAGGCGCGCCGGGCGTCTGTTCGAGGGCGCGCCGGAACAACGTCGCCGCGTCGTCGTGGCGTTCCTGGGCGATCCGCAGCGCCGCCAGGTCGCCAAGCGTCCCCGCATCCCGGCCGTTGATGGCGAGGGCGCGTTCGTAGTGCGGCGCGGCGGCATCCGCGGCGCCGCTTTGCGCCCACTCGGCGCGGCCCATGTTGACGTGCAGCGAGAACGCGGTGCGCGCATCGGCCGTGCGCGCCAGCGCCTGCCGCCATGCCGAGAGCGCTTCTCCGTGGCGTTCGAGTTGGAACAGCGCCTCGCCTCTCGCAACAAGGGCGGCGACGTCCGCGCCGCCAAGCGCCGCCAAGCGATCGTAGAGTTCCAGCGCCGCGCCGAATTCGCCCTTGGCCTGCAGCAGCTTGGCGAGGTTGCGCACGACGTCGAGATCGTCCGGCGCAAGGGCCAGCGCCCGGCGCAGAAGCGTTTCCGCTTCGTCCAGTTCACCGCGCCGGGAGAGCAGCACGGCTAGGTTCTCCAGCGGCTTGCTGGCCTCCTGTTCGGGCGCGATGGCGACGGCGCGCCGCAGATGGCGTTCGGCCTCGTCGAAGCGCTGCAGCTCGCCGAGAGCCACCGCGAGATTCACGAGGGCGTCGTGGGAGTCCGGCCGCTGCGCCACGGCAATGCGGCCCGCCGCCAAGGCGTCCTCGAAGCGGCGCTCGGCGATCAGCGCCTTGGCCAGATTCAGGTGGGCACCGACGGCGTTCGGATTGGCGTCGACGATGTGCTGGAAGAACGTCGTCTCGTCGCGGTAGATGCCGGCCTGCCGCCAAGTCAGTGTTCCAAGCAGCAGCACGAGAGCGATGCCGCCGGCGGCTGCGGCTTGGCGCCACAGGCCGGGCAGTCGCCCTGCGGCCACCGTGCCGGCGCCGACGGCCACCGCCACCGCGCCGATGCCGGCCAAGTACTGGTAGCGATCCGCCACGAAGGCGAACAGCATGTAGGTGTGGTCGACGAAACCGAGCGTCGGCGACAGCGTGACGACGAAGAACAACGCCCCCGCAAGCGGGCCTCGCCCGATGCGGTGGCGCAGCATCCACAACGCCCCAGCCAAGGCAAGCCCAGCGACGAGGGGCAACCACGCAAGGAGGTCGCCGACTTGAACGTCCCAGCGCGAGTAGATGACGGCCAAGTCCGCCGGCCATGCCAGCTTGCCGAGGTAGAACCACACAGCGCGGGAAGCGATCAGGAGCCGCTCGACGAAGGAATGATCGAAGGATGCCGGCGTCTTGGCGGAGACCAGCAGCAGATCGAGCGCGACCAGCGCCAGCGCCACGACGAAGAAGGGCGCCAACCGCACGACATCCGCCAACGCAACGCGCCCGTTGCGCCACCAGTGCAGGATCAACAGCGCGACCGGCAGCGTGACGACCATGTTCTTCGCCAACATGCCGGCGGCCAGCAGCCCCAGCGCACAGCCGTAGCGCCAGCGGCTTGCTCGAGCGGTGCCTCGCCCGCTCACTTCCCGGGCGACCAGGAAGCGCAGCCACATCGCCACGCAGCCGAGGTAGCACAGCCCGGAGAGCACGTCCTTGCGCTCGATGGCCCAGGCCACGGATTCCACGTTCAGCGGATGAACGGCGAACACCGCGGCGACAAGCCACGCGCCGGGGGCCGCCAGCGCCAACAGGATGCGCCACAGCAGCACGGCGTTGGCGGCGTGCAGCAGCACGTTCACGGCGTGGTAGCCAGCGGGGGCGAATCCCCACAGCTTGTGCTCCAGCCAGAACGTGGTGTAGACGAGCGGCCGATAGAACGGTTCGTTCACCTCCATCGGCGCGAACCAGATGCGCTTCAAGCCAGCCAGGTCTTCGAGCGCGGATTCGCCGGCGATGAACTCCAAGTCGTCCCAGACGAAGCCGCCCCACAAGATCGCTGGCAGATAGCTCGCGAGCGCCAGCGCGACCAGTGTCAGACCGGCGAGCATCGCCCGATGACCTGGGTGATGCTCGCTCGCTGGCTGGACCGGCGGTGGCGGCGACGCCTTCGGTGCGCCGGGTGCCCGCTGCCGGCTTCTGCGTCTACGGGCCGCCATGCGTCGTGCTCGGAGCCCGTCCCTTGGTTCGAGGCAGGTCGCTTGGTCGATTGCCGGTCCCGACGCCCATCTCGGCAAGCATGGATAGCCGAACGGATTGGTTCAACAGCTTCGACGGCGAATCCGGTTGACTGCCGCGAACGGGCGTCAGTAAGGTTGCCGCTCCACTGTCCGCAGCGCGCGGGCGCCGACGGGTCCTGAATGAAGCAAGCCGTTGAAGCCGCCGGCGGCCCGTTGCGGGTACTTCATGTCATCGCCAGCATGGCCGCCGAGTGGGGCGGCACCGCGACGGCGGTGGCTGGACTCACCAAGGCCCTCGCCGAACTCGACGTATATTCGGAGCTCGCCACCACGACGGCCGATTCCGAGGGGCCCCTGCTGCCCACGCCGCATCTGACGCGGCACTGTTTCCAGCGCGGCTTGGCGGCGCGGGCCTGGTCGGCCTATTCGCGGCCGCTTGCCGCGCACTTGGAACGCGCCATCGGCGACTTCGACATCGTCCACGTTCACGGCCTCTGGCACTTCGGCGGCATGATGGCCGCGCGGATCGCCAAACGGAAGGGCGTGCCCTACGTCGTTTCCCTGCGCGGCGAGCTGGACGGCCGACGGCTGCGCCACAAAGGACTCAAGAAGCGCATCTACCGCGCGCTGCTGCTGGACAAGGTCCTGCGCTCCGCCGATGCCTTGCACGCCGTTTCTTCGGCGGAATGCGACCATGTGGTCCGGCTTGGCATCCGGACGCCGGTGTTCGTCTGTCCGAACGGCGTCGATCTCGCCGCGCTCGACGAATGCGCGCGACCGGACGAGCAGTTCCTGGCCGAACATCCCGTCCTGCAAGGGCGGCAAGTCGTGCTGTACCTCGGGCGGATCGAGGCATTGAAGGGGCTCGATGTGCTGGCGCGGGCGTTCGTGAACCTCGCCAGCGCACGCGACGACCTGGCGCTGCTGGTTGCCGGGCGCGACGAGGACGAAACCCTCGCCGGAGTGCAGCGAACGCTGCGGGAAGCCGGCAGCGCGGAGAAGGTGGTGCTTGCCGGCTTCCTCACCGGCCGACGCAAATCGGCGGCCTTGGCCCGGGCGACCGTGTTCGTCCTCTCGTCCTATTCGGAAGGGTTCAGCAACGCGGTCGTTGAAGCGCTGGCCGCCGGTTTGCCGGTGGTCATCTCCGAACAGTGCAACTTCCCCGAAGTCGAGCGCGTCGGCGCGGGCTTCGTGGTGCCGGCGACGCCCGGCGCCGTCGCCGACGCCATCGCCACGATCTTGGCGGATGCGGACTTGGCGCGGCGCATGGGCAAGCGCGGGCGGCGACTGATCGAAGAACACTATCAGTGGTCGGCCATCGCCCGCCGCATGGCGCAGCGCTACGGCGAGTTGCGAGACGCCCGACGCCAGGACGCGGGGCCCGCCACCGACGCCAGCGCGGCGATGAGCGAATGAGGATCCTCGTCACGGGCAGCGCCGGCTTCATCGGCCGGCACCTGATGGAAACGCTGCGGACCGCTGGCCACGAACCCGTTGGGTTGGACGTGCGACCGCACTCTGCTCCAGGCTGCGAAGTGCTGCGCTGCGACCTGCTCGACGAACGACGAACCAAAGACGCGCTGCGCCGCGTGCGCCCGGACGCCGTCGTCCACTTGGCTGCGCGCACCGACTTGGCGGAGCGCAAGGACATCGAAGGCTATGCCGCCAACCATCGCGGCACGCGCAATCTCGTTCACGCAATGCAAGAGGCCGGCGGCGTGCGGCGTTGCGTGTTCGCATCGACGCAGCTGGTCTGTCGGGTCGGCCACGTGCCGACTGGAGACGAGGACTATTGCCCATCCACGCTGTACGGGGAGAGCAAGGTGCGGATGGAACGGTTCGTGCGCGAGCAATGCGCACTCGAGAGCTGGTGCATCGTTCGCCCGACGACGGTGTGGGGGCCGGGCATGAGCGCCCACTATCTGAGGTTCCTGCGCATGGTGCGCGGTGGGCGCTACTTTCACGTCGGCCGCCGGCCGCTGCGGAAGTCCTACGGCTACGTCGGCAACGTCGCGCATCAACTGCTGCGGCTCGTCGAGGCGCCGGCGGCCGAGGTGCATCGTCGCGTTCTCTACTTGGCGGACTACGAGCCGATGTCGGTTCGGGAGTGGGTACGCGGCCTGCAGCGGGAGTTCGGCGCGCCCCGCGTGCGAACGATGCCGGAACTGCCGGCGCGGTGGCTGGCCAAGCTCGGAGACTGCGCAATCAAGATCGGGTTTGCCGACTTCCCCTTCAGCAGTTTTCGTCTCAACAACCTGCTCACCGAATACCGTTTCGATCTCGAGCCGACGCGCCGACTGTGCGGCGAACTGCCGTACGCGAAGGAACAGGGCATCCGCGACACGGTCGCCTGGGTTCGCTCCTTGGATGCCAATGCGAAGGGGAGTCGGCCATCAAGGGCATAATGGAGGCGTCGTCGCTTGGGCGACGGTCGGGGACGCAAGCGAGGGAGAGTGTGAAGGACGACGATCAAGAAGACCCGCAGAATCCGCCAGTGCCGGGCGTTCCCGGGCACCTCCAGGATGCGGTACGGCAGCTCGTCCAGCCACCGCGCGGCGAACCCAAGCAAGACCGGGAAGGAGACGGGCAAGGAGCAAAGGAAGGAAGAGGAGTCCGCTCATGTCGAGCTACACCACCGAATTGACAGACGCGCTGCACGAATACCTGCTGCGCTTCGGCACGCGGGAGTCCGCTGTCGCCAAGGCGCTGCGCGCCGAGACCCGCGCCGCTACCGAATGGCATCCCATGCAGATTTCCCCGGAGCAGGGCGCGTTCATGGCGTTCCTCGTGCGTCTGCTGCGCGTCGAGCGGGCAATCGAGGTGGGGACGTTCACCGGCTACAGTGCGCTGGTGGTGGCCGAAGCCTTGCCTGCCGACGGGCGACTGATCGCCTGCGACGTGTCCGAGGAATGGACCGCCGTCGGGCGTCCGTTCTGGGAGCAGGCCGGCGTTGCCGAGAAGATCGACTTGCGCCTGGCGCCAGCCGCAGAGACCTTGGACGGCCTGCTCGTCGCCGGCGACGCCGGCACCTTCGACTTCGCATTCATCGACGCGGACAAAGCCAACTACGACACCTACTACGAGCGCTGCCTGACGCTGCTCCGAAGCGGCGGCGTGGTCGGCATCGACAACGTGCTGTGGGGCGGGCGCGTGGCGAACGAACAAGCCGACGACGCGGACACGCGGGCCATTCGCGCCTTGAACGCCAAAGTGCGCGAGGATGCGCGGGTGGACCTGGCCATGCTGCCGGTCGGCGACGGGCTCATGTTGGCCATGAAACGCTAGGCACAGCCCTGTTCGCACGACGAAAGGCCACCGACGACAACGCAACGATTTCAAGCAAGAGACAAGGACAGAAACATGGCGAACTACAAGGTGATGGTGCAGGCGCAAGTCGGCGTCTCCTACGACTTGGCGGATTCCCGCTACGAAATCGAACGCGAAGCGCTCGAACCCATCGGCGCGGAAATCGTGGAAGTGCCGGCCAAGGACGAGGCAGAGTTCATCGCCACGGTGAAAAGCGAGGCCGATGCGCTGATCGCCCGCGGGCGGCCCATCACCCGCAACATCCTCGAGAGCCTGGAGAAGTGCGTCGCGGTGGGGCTCGGCAGCGTCGGCGCCGACACCGTGGACGTGGATGCCGCCACCGACTGCGGCATCGTCGTCACCAACGTGCCGGACGTGTTCATCGACGAGGTGGCGGACCACACCATGATGATGTTCCTGGCCGCGCACCGGCGGCTGCTCTTGATGCATCGGATGACCCAGGAAGGCCGCTGGGCCGAAGGCCGCCCGCACCACGCCGACATTCCGCGCCTGTGGGGGCAGACCATCGGCCTCGTCTCCTTCGGCAACGTCGCCAAGGCCGTCGCGCACCGCTGCCATCCCTTCGGGCTGCGCGTGCTGGCCTACGACCCCTACGTTTCGGAGCTGGAGATGACCCACGCCAACGTGGAGCCGGTCACCAGCCTCTTCGAACTGCTCGAACGGTCGGACTTCGTCTCGATGCACGCGCCGCTCAACGCCCAGACCACGCACATGCTGAGCGACGCCCACTTCGGGCGCATGAAGAAAACCGCCCTGTTCATCAACAACGGACGCGGCCCCACGGTGGACGAAGAAGCGCTGATCCGCGCCTTGGAGAGCGGCGAAATCGCCGGCGCCGCGCTCGACGTGTTCGAGGTGGAGCCGGTCTCCACCAACAATCCGCTGCTGCGCATGGACAACGTGATCTGCACGCCGCACATCGCCTCCGCCACCGCCCGCATGGCGCCGGAAACGCGCCGCCGTCTGGGGCGCGAACTCGCTACGGTGCTGCAAGGCATGTGGCCGCGCAGCGCCGTCAATCCGGCAGTGCTGCCGAAGACGGCGCTGCGACGCTGGCAGCCGTACCCGCAAACGCGCGGGCCGAACCGCTAGCGCAGGACGTCAAGCCCGATCAGAGTCCCGAGGCGTTGACCACCGCGCAGAAGAGCTTGGCCGTCACCTCGGCGTCGTAGATCGCCGCGTGCGCCGACGTCCGCCGGTAGCCGATGCCGGCGCGGGCGCATGCTTCGCCCAGCACGGTGTGGCCGTAGGCGACCGCGGCGAGGCCCACCGTGTCCACCACGGAGAACGGATGGAACGGGCTGCGCTTGACGCCGTTGCGCGCCGCCGCGGCGTGAATGAAGGCGTGGTCGAAGTGGGCGTTGTGGGCGGCGACCAGGGCGCGCCGGCAACGGTGGCGCTTGATCTCGCCGCGCACCATGCGGAACAGCTCGCGCAGCGCCTGTGCCTCCGCCACCGCGGGGCGGTTCGGATCGTCGAGGTCGATGCCGGTGACCTTCAGCGACGCCTCCTCCACCACCGTGTCCGGGTGCGGCGCCACCTGCCAGCGGTGCCGGTCGGCGATCACCAGGTGTTCGCCGTCGAACTCCAGCGTCAGCGCGGCGACCTCGAGCAGCGCGTTGGTCGCGCTGTCGAAGCCGCCGGTCTCGAGATCGACGACCACCGGCAGATAGCCGGCGAAGCGGGCCTTCATCTCCATGCGCGAAGCGTATCAACAACCTCCGCGACATCGGCAGCCGCGCTTCCGTCAACGCAAAGCGAAGGCGCCTCTCCATCCGTGCCGGTCCGGGCACAAAGGGGGCTACCAGGACTTCGACACGGTGACGCCCGCCTGCCGGGGCGTCCCCAGCTGCGTGAAGCCGCGCGCCGTGTAGCCGTCCCGGGGGTCGTTGCCGAACAAGAATCCGCGCACGAAGTAGTCCACGTCGCCCAGGTTCTTGCCCCACACGCGCAGCGACCAGTTCAAGCCGCGATAGCCGGCGCTCAAGTGCCAAAGCTGGTAGTCGTCGGACTTGAAGTTGTGGTTGTCCGAGAAGTAGAAGTCGTCGCGCATTTCCGTCTCGACCGCCGCGAACAGCTCGCCGCCGGCGACCGGCCGGCGCCATTCGCCGCCGACGTTCGCCTGGTAGCCCGGCGCCTGCGCTTGCTCGCGGCCGTCGAAGTCCTCGCCGCTCGAGGTGGTGAAGTCGTGGTATTCGGTGCGCAGCAGGCCGATTCGCGCGAAGACCTGCCAGTTGTCGCCGACCAGGTAGTCGAGCTCGAGTTCCGCGCCGTTGTTGCTTCCCGTTGCGGCATTGCCGACGTACTGGATGAACTCGGAACCGCCGTCGGCGGTGGGGCGCACGAGGGAACTCGCGATCTGCACGTCGTCGCGGCGCATGTGGAAGACCGCCGCGCGCAGCGCCAGGCGGCCTTCGCCAGCCAGCACCTTGACGCCAGCCTCGTAGTTCCACAGCGTCTCTGGTTCGTAGACGCGCAGCGCAGCATCCAGGCTGCCGTCGGCATTGAAGCCGCCGGCCTTGTAGCCCCGGGACAGCGAGCCGTACAGCGCCTGGCCGCCGGCGAGCTCGCGGGTCCAGGCGATGCGGCCGCCGAACATGGTGTCTTGCGGGTCGAAGGCGTTGCCGTTGCTGTCGCGGTACGACGCGGCATGGCGTTCGAGGCGCAATCCCACCGTGATCACGTCGCGCTCGCCAAGGCGGGTCTGGGTCTGTCCGAAGGCGGCATGGCGGCGAATGCCGAAGGCGCTGGTGAAGTCGGCGTCGAGATAGGTGTACTGGCGGCGCAGGTCGACGTCTTGATCGAGCAGATAGAGGCCGGCGATCCAATCCGTGGCGACGCCGAGGCGTCCAGCGGGCGTCGAGAGCAGCCGCAGTTCGGCGGTGAGCGTGCTGCGGTCGCGCAGGTAGTTGTCCGTGGAGTTGTAGCCCCAGGGGTGGAATCCCGGGAATACCCAGTCTTCGTCGTAGCCGTAGGCGATGTCGGACGTGGCCACGCCCAAGTGGGCTTGGGTGTCGAAGGACGCTCCCGCCACGGAGAGCTTGGCGCTGCCGTAGACGGTTTCTTGCCGGTCGTGGCCGGGTTGGTCCGACAGCGTCGCGCGCACGTTGTCCAGCGAGAAGGCGTCGTAGCCGTTGTCGGCGTCGAGCAGGCCGCCGGCGAAGTCGATGCGCGCCGCATCGGAGACGTCGATGGACAGCCGCCCGCGCAAGGTCGCCTCGTCGATGTTGTCGGTGTCGCTGCGGCCGAGGTGGTCGTTGTCGATGAAGCCGTCGCTGCGGTCGAGACGCGCCACGACGCGCCCGGAGGCGCGTTCGGAGAGCGGCCCAGAGGCCACCGCGCCGAGGCCGAACGTGCCGTGGCTGCCGGCGCTGGCGTCGATTCGGCCTTCGGCCGTCGCCGTCGGCGCGTTGGTGACGACGTTGACCAGGCCGGCCAAGGCGTTGGCCCCGTACAGCGTGCCTTGCGGCCCGCGCAGCACTTCGATCTGCTGCACGTCGTACAGCCCGGCCACGGTGCCGACGCCGGAGAGATCCACGCCGTCGACGACCAAGCCCACCGACGAGTTCAGCGGTTCCTCGAACTGGCCGCGTTCGCCGATGCCGCGCAGTTGCAGAAAGCGCGCTCGGGACGCGCCCTTGGCGAAGTTCAGATTGGCGATTGCGCCGAGCACGTCGTCCAAATGGGTTGCCGAGCGGGCGGCGATTTCGGCTGCGCCGAGCACGCTGACGCTGGACGGCACGTCGCGCAGGCTGTCGTCGCCGAGGGTCGCGGTAACGACGACTTCCTCTATCGCCAGCGCCCGTTCGCCAGCGGCGAGGGCGTCCTCGGCGGCGAAGGCGGCAGTCGCGGCAACGGTCGCGGCGGCAATGATTGCCGCGGCAATGACTGCCGAGCGCAGGAAGGTTGATTCGGCCATCGGTTGCTCTCCTTGGGCTTGGGCGGAGAGCAGATGACCTGGCGCGTTCACCCATCCCTCCGCCGGCATTATCCGGTTCAGGTTCAAAGGGTCCGCGCACAGCGCGTCTCAGGCCAACCGGCCACCCCTTAGTGACGAGCGGATCATCGCCCAACTCCGCGGATCGTGTCAACGCGAATGCGCGGGCTGTCAACGCAAAGCAGAAATGTCCCGGGGAGTCGCCGAAGGGGCCACTTCAGAGTTGCACGAAGGGGCATTGCGGCGTTGCGCCAACGGCGCCGATTTGGGCAACCTGGGCCACTGGGAAGCGCCCACGGCGTGCGCCCACTTGCTTCGCGCGCAAGCGGGCGCAGCCGAACCGGGCGGCTCTCAGCGGCGGCACTGGTTGCGGCAGCGCCTACGCCACGGCTTCGAAGAGCTCCAGCTCCGGGTGTCCCAGATAGGTGCCCTTCGGCGCGCTGCGCTGGGCGTGGGCCTTGCGGAAGTTCTCGGAGCGCGTCCACGCCTCGAACGCGGCGCGCGATTCCCACATGGTGTGCGAGGCGTACAGGCGGTGGTCCTCGCGCTCGGGGCCCTTCAGCAGCGCGAAGGAGCGAAAGCCCGGCACCTCGGCCAAGTAGGACTCCCGCTCTCTCCACATCCGCTCGAAGCCGTCCTCGAAGCCGAGCGCGATCTTGAATCGGTTCATGGCGATGAACATGTCGTTCTCCTTGCGTTCTGGTCGAAAGTCAGGTGTACACCACCAGCCGCTCCAAGCGGGGGTGGTTCTCCACGCGCACGGGCGTCGCGTAGACGCGGCTCAAGCGTTCGGCGGTGAGCACGGCATCCGGCGCCCCGGCGGCGACGATGGCGCCGCCGTCGAGGAGCGCCACCCGGTCCGCGAAGCGCGCCGCCAGGTTGAGGTCGTGCAGCACCGCGAGCACGCCGACGTTGTCGGCGCAGGCCTGGCGGGCCAGGCGCAGCAGCGCCAGCTCATGGTTGATGTCCAGGCTCGCGGTGGGCTCGTCGAGCAGCAGATAGCGCGGCACCGCTTGCTGCCGGCCCGCGCCGCCGCGCCAGATCTGCAGCAGGGCGCGGGCGAACTGAACGCGCTGGCTCTCGCCGCCGGAGAGCGTGTTGAAGCGCCGCCCCAGCAAGCCGTCCAAGGCGCAGCGGCGCACGACGTCGCGCAGCGCCTCGCGGTACGCGACGGCGGCGCCGAGCCAGCCCATCGCCAGCACTTCCTCGACATAGAAGTCGAACGCGATCGTCGCGGACTGGCCCATGACGCTGCGCAGCTGCGCCAAGTCGCGCGTGGCGAACAGCGCAATCGGTTCGCCTTCGAGGGTCACGTCGCCGCGGTTCGGCGCCAAGTCGCCGCTCAGCACCCGCAGCAGGCTGGACTTGCCAGCGCCGTTCGGCCCGACGAGGGCGGCAAAGCTCCCCGGGGACACCGTCACCGAGACGCTATCGAGCACCGCGTTGGCGCCCAGGCGCAGACTCACGTCGCAGGCCTGCAGCGTCATCGTGGCCGCGCCCTTGCGATCAGCCACAGAAAGAACGGCGCGCCGATGGCGCTCGTGACCAAGCTCACCGGAATCTCCGCCGGGGCAGCTGCCGTTCGCGCCAGCAAGTCCGCGAGGATCGTCAGCGCGGCGCCGAGGAGCGCGGAACAAGGCAGCACGAAGCCGTGTCCGGCCCCAATCGCAAGGCGCACCAAGTGCGGCACGACCAGGCCCACGAAGCCGATCATGCCGGAGAGCGCCACGCCAGCGCCCACCGCCGCCGCAGCGCAAAGCACGATGCGGCGCTTCAGGCGCTTCACCTCGATGCCCAAGTGGTACGCCTCGGATTCGCCGAGCTGCAGGAGGTCGAGGCCGCGGGCGACGAAGAAGAGCGGCAGCCCGGCGACGGCGACCATCAGCATCGCCGGCGCCACCGCTGGCCAGTTGGCGCGGCCGAAGCTGCCCATCATCCAGAACGTGAGCGTGCGCAACTGGGCGTCGTCGCTCAAATACTGGAACGCGCCGATGCCGACGCCGGCCAAGGCGTTCACCGCAATGCCCACCAAGACGATGGTGACGATGCTGAACTGGCCGTAGCGGCTGGCGAAGGCGTACAGGAAGAGCGTCACCAGCATGGCGCCGAGCACCGCCGCCAGCGGCAGCGCGAACGGCGCGAGAACGCCCGGCAGCGCCACGGCGCCGCCGAGCACGATCATTGCCACCGCGCCCAGCGCCGCGCCGCTCGACACGCCGATGAGGCCAGGATCGGCCAGCGGGTTGCGAAACAGCCCTTGCAGCGCGGCGCCGGAGAGCGCGAGCGCGGCGCCGACGAAACCGGCCAGCACCACTCTTGGCGCGCGGATTTCGGCGAACACCATGCGCTGCAGGCGCGCCTCGTCGTCGAACAGACCGGCAAGGTCGATGGGCATGGCGCCGATGGCGAGCGCCAATGCCGCGGCGCCTGCCAGCGCCATGGCCAAAGCCAGCGCCGTCGGGGCGCGGATCAGCAGTTGGCGGGGCAGTACACCCTTCGGCTGCGTTCGAGTTTGCTCCGCAAACTCCATCGACAATGCGAACTTGCTCATCTGTAGAAGCGAAGGCTAATCCTGCGCACGCAGGCGCTCCGCCAAGCGCAGCGCGGCCTGCAGCGTTCGCGGGCCGAAGCCGAGCAATTCCATGCCGTCCATGACGATCAGACGTTCCGGCGCTTGGCCGGCCGGCGTGGCGCGCAGCGCTGGATGCGCGGCGAGCGGCACCGTGCCGCCGGCCATGTCGGCGCCGCGCTGCGTGGCGACGATGTAGTCCGGCGCCGCTTGCGCCATGGCCTCGACGGAGACCGGCTTCCAGCCCTCGAAATCGGCGAACACGTTGCGCGCCCCGACCATCGCCAGCAAGCCATCCGCAGAGGTGTTGCGCCCGGCGCCCACGGGAGCGCCGTCGCGCAGCGCAAGCAGGAAGGCGACCTTGCGCGTGCTTGCGGGCGATGTTTGTTCGCGCAGGTTCGCCAACCGCGCGACGAGCGGCGCGAGCTGTTCCTCGACGAGCGCCGCCGCATCCATGCCGAGGACGCTGGCGACGCAACGCACCTTGGCGACGATGCCGGCCGCGCTGTGGGTCTCCGGCACCCGTGCCGCCGGCACGCCGGCGCGGCGCACCGCGGTGAGCGTCTCCGGCGGCCCCATGTCGTCCTCGCCGAGCACCAGCGTGGGATTCAAGGAGAGCAGGCCTTCCGCGGAAAGCGCGCGCACGTAGCCCACCGACGGGAACTCGCTGGCTTGCGGCGGATAGTTGGAGGTGGTGTCGACGCCGACGATGCGCGCCTCGGCGCCGAGGAAGTAGAGGATTTCGGTGAGCGAGCCGCCGGCCACGGCGATGCGCGAACTGTCCGGCGCGGCCTCGCAGGAAAGCGCCGCGCGCCCAAGGCCGCCCACCGCGCAGATCACAAGCGCCAGCAGGCAGCGTCGCGCAGCGCCCGCGAAGCCGCGGCCGAACCTGCCCACGCCTACAACTCCACGCGCACGGTTATCGCGGCGTTGCGGCCCGGTTGCGTGAAGCGCCCCATCGCATCGGCGCCGATGCCAGCCGTGTCGGCCCAGCGGACGTACGTCTTGTCGGCGAGATTGAAGAGGCCGGCGTGGACCCGGGCGCGAGAGCCGAGCTCGATGTGCGCCAGCAGATCGACGATGCCGTAGCCGGCCGTGGCCGGGCGTCCGTCGGCCGGGTCGATGTCCGCGGCCTCCTTGCCCTGGACGAGCGTGCAGACGAGCTCGCCGCCCCAGCGCTCGGCGTCGTAGCCGATGCCCAGCACGGCGGTGAGCGGATCGACGCTGCTGAGCGGCGCTCCGCCGGCGCGGTCCTCGCCGTCGGCGTAGGCCAGCGCCAACCGTCCAGAGATCCCGCCGCCGAAGACCGCCGCACCGCCGAGCTCGCTGCCTTGGATGCGTACGCTGGCGCGGTTGATGGACTGGAACGTGCGCAGTCCGTCGGCGGGATCGATGCCGCCGCTGCGCAGGAACCGCGGCGCCAGGGCGAAGGACTCGATGAAGTCTTCGTAGTCGTTGCGGAACAGCGACCAGCGCAGCTCGAGGACCTCGCCGGCGTAGCGGGCGCCGATCTCGACGCCGCGGCTGCGCTCGGATTCGAGGTCCGGGTTGGCAACCGTCTTGTAGCCGCCGAGGAAGTTGCTGAAGCCCACGTTGACGTCGTCGTAGGGCGGCGCGCGGAATCCCTCGCTGTAGCCGGCATAGGCGGAGAACGTCGGGTTGAAGCGATAGACGGCGCCGATCTTGGCGGTGACTTCGGAGTCGCCGTAGTCCTCGGGCGTCGCCGATCCCGGGTTGCCGGAGAGGTAGATCGAATCGGGTTCGGCATCCGCCTCAAAGCGGTCGAAGCGCAAGCCCGGCGAGAGCGAAAGGGCGCCGCCGAAGAGTTCGATCTCGTCTTGCACGAAAAGCGCCGTCTGCGCCACCTCCGTCAGCGGGAAGTCCCGCGTGGGCAAGGGCGAGAACTCGCGCACTGGGCGGCCCGAAGCGTCGAAGGTGCCGCCGTCGCGCAGGCCGGCGTTGCGCGTGACGAAGTGTTCCGCGCCGTAGGTGAGCGCGTGGCCAATGCCGCCCGCTGCAAAGCGCTTGCCGAACTGCAAGGCCATGCCGTCGATGCGCTGTTCGTAGAACGAGTCGCGGCGGCGCGTCTGCGTGGCGCGGGAGGGCGTCGTGCGCTCTTCGAAAGTGCGCTGGGTGGTCTCGCCGGACTGCCGATAGAGCGTCAAGTCGATGCGGTCGGCAAGGCCGAGCGGCCCGGCGTAGCGGTACGCCAGCGACGTGCGCTGGCGCTCCCGGGCATCGTCCGCGTCGCGACGGTTCACGGTGGTGCCGAACACCACGCTGCCGTAGTCCGAGAGGATTTCCGAGGTCGTGTCGTTGGCGTAGAGATCGACGCCCAAGGACAACCGGTGCCGCTGCGACGGACTGAAGACCGTCTTCGCCACGACGTTGTCCAGGGTGGTCTCCTGCGGGTCCGGCTTCTCTCGGGCGGCGCCGGTGCCGGCGACGGCGCCGGCGGTGTCCGTCTCGTGGCCGGTGCGCCGCGTGTAGAGGAGCATGGCCGAGAGCGGCCCGCGCGCCGCAGCGAGATCGACGGTGCCCACGGTGCTGCCGTCGGCGCTCGAATGGCCGCCCTTGAACGCCGCGGCGAACGCGTCGTCCGGGCCGAGCCGATCCCGTGGGTGCTTGGTGGTGAAAGACACGACGCCGCCAAGCGCATCGCTGCCCCACAGCGCGGAGACCGGCCCGCGCGCGATCTCGGCGCGGTGCAAGCTGTCGATGTCCACCAAGTCTCTTCGCGCGCTCAAGAACGGGCCGAAGGAGAACTCGTCCGGCACGCGCACGCCGTCGATGAGCGTCAACACGCGGTTGCCGCCGATGCCGCGGATGCGAAAGCCGGCCAGCCCGAAGCGGCTGCCGGTGCCGGCGACGCCGACGCCCGGCTCGAAACGCACCAGGTCGGCGATGTCGCGGACGAGTTCCTCTTCGATCTGCTCGGCGGTCTTCACCGAAACGGTTGCCGCCACCGCATCCAGCGGCCGCTCGGTGCGCGTGGCGACCACGGTGATCGTTTCGTCCGCCGTGTCGGCGTCTTCGTCCGCCACGCTTCCAGCGTCGGCAAAGGCAACGCCCGCCATGAGCAGCCCCGCCGCGCCAGCAAGCGGAAAGCGCAGGGCGACCAAGGGTTTCGTATCCATGTGCGACGGCTCCATCTGCGATGTGGTCGCGGAAAGTAATGCGAATGAGAATGATTGTCAAATGCATTATTGGTTTCTGTCGGCGCCGCGGCCAGGCGTGGTCCTCGCCCAATGCGCGGTCGACGATGCGCGGTCGGCTAAACTCGCCCTTCGCTTGAACACGGAGGCGCTGATGCCGCGCAAGATCGTCCTCGCCTATTCCGGCGGCTTGGATACGTCGGTGATCTGCAAGTGGCTGCAGGAGACCTACCAGGCCGAGGTCGTCACGTTCACTGCCGACATTGGCCAAGGCAAGGAAGTCGAACCGGCGCGCGCCAAGGCGGAAGCGATGGGCGTGCGCGAGATCTTCGTCGAGGACCTCACTGAGGAGTTCGTCCGCGACTACGTCTACCCGATGTTCCACGCCAACGCGCTCTACGAGGGCGAATACCTGCTCGGCACCAGCATCGCCCGCCCGCTGATCGCCAAGCGGCTGGTGGAGATCGCCGCCGCCACCGGCGCTGGTGCCATCGCCCACGGCGCCACCGGCAAGGGCAACGACCAGGTGCGCTTCGAACTCTCCGCCTACGCGCTCGCGCCGGAGATCGAGGTGATCGCCCCGTGGCGCGATCCGAAGTGGCAACTGCACTCCCGTGAGGCGTGCATGGCCTACGCCGAGCAGCGCCAGATCCCCGTGGAACACCAGCTGGCGGGTTTCAAGTCGCCCTATTCGATGGATGCGAACCTGCTGCACATCTCCTACGAAGGCGGCGGTCTGGAAGACCCCGGCGCCGCCCCGGACGAGGCCATGTGGCGCTGGACCGTGGCGCCGGAGGAGGCGCCGGAGAAGGGCGAGGAGGTCGATCTCGACTTCGAGGCTGGCGATGTCGTGGCGGTGAACGGCGAACGGCTCGGGCCGGCGGCGGTGCTGCGCCGCTTGAACGCCTTGGGCGGACGCCACGGCGTGGGGCGCAGCGACATCGTGGAGAACCGCTACGTGGGCTTGAAGTCGCGCGGCTGCTACGAGACGCCCGGCGGCACGATCCTGCTCAAGGCGCGCCGCGCCATGGAGTCGATCACGTTGGACCGCGAGCTGGCGCATCTCAAGGACGACCTCATGCCGCGCTACGCTGCGCTCGTCTACAACGGCTACTGGTGGGCGCCGGAACGCCGCGCCATCCAGGCGCTCTTGGCCGAATCGCAACGGACGGTGAACGGCCGCGTGCGCGTCAAGCTCTACAAGGGCGGCGTGTCGGTGATTGGCCGCTGGTCGCAGTCCGACAGTCTCTACGACGCCGAGCTCGCCACCTTCGAGGACGACAGCGGCGCCTTCGACCAGGCCGACGCGACCGGCTTCATTCGCTTGCAGGCACTGCGCCTGCGTCTTGCGGCGCGCAAGCGCGGCGCCGATCGCCGCCGATGAGTCGCCGTCAGCCAGACGCCGGCGAGCTCCCCGTCGAGACGCCCTCGGAGCGGGAACAGGCGACACCGCCCGAGCGACGACCCACTGCCGCGCCCCTCTCTCGCGCTGGCATGGTGCTGTCCGGGGATGCCGCGGACGCGCCAACGCCGCCGGCGCCTGCGAGTCCGCCGCCGCGCATCCGCCTGCGGTTGCGCACCGTCATGATCGTGGTCTGCCTGCTCATTCTGTCGCTGCCCTTGGCTGGCGTCTACGCGCTTCGTCTTCACGAAACCACGCTGATGAATCAGGCCGAACAGCAGCTCTCGACGGCCGCCGCCTTCATTGCCGCCACGTACGGCACCCTGCTGGAGACCGAGGTCGATCCCATCGTCAATCCGCCGTTTCTGGACTTGGACGCGCCAATCCGACCGCCCATACCGCCGGCCATGGCCGGCCCTCCGGCCGAGGCATGGGCGCAGCGCGTCGGCGAGCGCATGGTGCCGCTGTTGGCGCACGGCACCTACATCGCGAGCGCCGAAATCGACATTCTGGATCCGCAAGGGGTGGTCGTGGCGAGCAGCGGAACCAACATGGGGCGCTCGCGGGCGCATGTCGGGCCGGTGCGCAGCGCCCTCGGCGGCGTCGCCGAGACGAGCCTGCACTTGGAGCCGGGCATGTCCAGCTATGGCGGAGTCGTGCGCGGCGCCGCCATCCGCGTATTGCTCGCGATGCCGATCCTTGCCGACGGCAAGGTGCTCGGCGTCGTCGTGCTCGCCAAAAGCCCTTCGACCATCATCGACACGCTGCTCGAAAAACGCGATTTGCTGCTGCAGGGCGGCGCGGTGCTGCTCCTGGTGGTGGCGATGGTCGGCATCGTGACCGCGCGCAGCCTCGTGTCGCCCATTCGCCGTCTCGCACGGAGCGCCGCGCGCGTAGCGAGCGGCGCAACGCCCACCTTCGAGCTGGCCAAGCACTTTCGCGTACGCGAGATCGCGGACTTGGCGAGCAGCATCGAAGACATGGTGAGGAGCCTCCAGGAACGCGCCGGCTACGTGCGCAATCTGGCCCGCCACATCAACCACGAGTTCAAAACGCCAATTGCCGCGGCGAAGGGCGCCGTCGAGCTGCTGAACGAGCAATTGCCTACCATGACCGAGGCCGAGGCCCGGCACTTCGTGCGCAACGTGTCCGACGACATCGGCCGCCTTGAACGGCTGACGTCGCGCCTTCTGGAACTAGCTCAGGCCGACATGACCGGCCCGGCCAACGAGACCGCGGACATCCTGGCCGTCGCCCGCGAACTCGGCGAGCCGTCGCTGCATGTCGCCGAGGGCGCCGCCGAAGCGCGCATCTCCAAGGACGCGGCCCGAGGACTGCTGCGCAACCTGGTGGACAACGCCTTCCTCTACGGCGCCACGCAGGTGTGGGCGAGTGCCCGCGCGGTCGCCGGCAACGTGGAGCTCGACGTGCGCGACGACGGCCCCGGCATCTCTCCCGGCAACAGGAGCCGCATCTTCGACCCGCTCTTCACGACGGCGAAGGAGAACGGCGGCACCGGCATGGGGCTGGCGATTTGCCGGGCGCTGGTCAACAACTGCCACGGCAGCATCGAACTCGTCCCATGCGCCAAAGGCGCCGCCTTCAGGATCACCCTGCCGGCGGCGACTCGCGGCGACAACCCGCGGCAGCGACCGCGCCGGGCCGCGGACGCTGGCTAGCGCGCCGGCGGTGCGCCCTACGCAGCCGCCGGGTTGCGCAGCACTCTGCCGGCGCGTTCGCCGGTGTGTTCGTCGTCGAGCAGAATCGGCGCGCCGTTGCAGACCGTGGCTTTGTAGCCCTTCGCCTTCTGGATCAGACGCGGGGCGCCGCCCGGGAAGTCGTGGACGAGCTGCGGCTGCCGCTCGGCCACCGAACCCAGGTCGATGACGTTGACGTCCGCCTTCATGCCCGGCGCGAGCGCGCCGCGGTCGGCGAAGCCGAGCACCCGCGCCGACGCGCTGGTCATGCGGCGCACGGCTTCCTCGATGGGGAACAGGCCCTTCTCGCGCACCCAGTGCGCCAGCAGGAAGGACGTCCAGCCGGAATCCATGATCTGGCTCACGTGCGCCCCGGCGTCGCCGATGCCGGGCAGGATCCAGTCGGCCTTCAGGAAGCCCTTCAGCGTCTCCAGGTCGGTGTTGAAGAAGCGCACGTGGAACATCGCCTCGCCGTTCGTTTCCAGCATCTTGTCGAGCCACAGCTCCAGCGGGTGCCGGCCGGCCGCCTTGGCCAGGCTGTAGAGGCTCTCCTCCTTGCCGCGCGTGTAGTGGGGACGGTCCGCGTCGCCGAGCCAGAAGAACGCCTTGAACCGTTCCTCCATCGCCGGTTGCGCCTTGGCTTCTTCGACCAGCCGCTGGCGCGTCTCGGCATCCTGAATCGCCTTCACCCGGCCGGCGAAATCGAGTTTGCGGATGTCGGCCCAGCCAGGCGTCTGGAACAGCATGTCGGTATGGAGGCCGGAGAGGAAGCCGCCGCTTCGGGGCAGGGTCAGGCCGTTCACGTCCATGCCTTCGCCGCGCATGGCGGAGATGGCGGCGTCGTAGCCGGTGCCCTCGCCGTCCGGCCCGGGGTTGTACGGCGCACTGAACAGGATGCGCGTGCCGGAGGCGCGCAGCTGGTTGGTGAGAATCGTCATCTCTTCATCCAGCTTGCCGTAGTTGAGCACGCTCTGCAGGATGCCGCCGTGGGCGCCGACCGCCTTGGAGATCGCCACCAGTTCCTCCTGCTTGGCGAAGGTGCCGGGAATCGAGCGGCCGTCCGGCAGCACGTGCCCCGGCAGGCGGTTGGTCGAGAAGCCGACGGCGCCTTCCTTCACCGACTGCCCCACCAGCGCGGCGATCTGCGCGATCTCCTCTTCGTTCGCGTCGTCGGTGATGGCGCGTTCGCCCATGACGTAGAAGCGCGAGGCGCAGTGCCCGACCAGGCCGGTGATGTTGATGGCCGGATCGAGCTTCTCGATGGAGTCCAGGTATTCGCCGTAGGACTCCCAGTCCCACGGCAGCCCGGTGAGGATGGCGTTCTTCGGAATGTCCTCGACCGTCTCCATCATGCCGGCGAGGAACTCGCGGTCGGCCGGCTTGCAGGGCGCGAAGGTGACGCCGCAATTGCCGAACAGCGCCGTCGTCACGCCGTGCCAGGAAACCGGCGTCAGCAGCGGATCCCAGCCCGCTTGCGCGTCGAAGTGCGTGTGCAGATCGACGAAGCCCGGCGTCACCACATGGCCTTCGGCGTCGATCTCGCGGCGCCCCTTGGCCGCGCTCTCGCCCACTTCGGCGATGGCGTCGCCGGCAATCGCCACGTCGCCGACGAACGGCGCGTCGCCGCTGCCGTCCACCACGGTGCCGCCGCGAATGACTAGATCGTGCGTCATTTCTGTTCTCCTCCCGGTTTTGTTTCTTGCAGGTTCGGCAGTCTCTCCCAAGCGCCGCCGAACCTCAAGTGCGCTGCGTCAAGCCAGCGCCTGGTACGCCAAGCGCTGGAAGTCCTCTTGATAGGTGTTGTTCGGCATCGTGCCGTGCGCCATCACCTGCGTCAGGCAGACGCCGAGCAGCTGCTCCGCCGGGTCCGCGAAGAACGTGGTGCCGGCGGCGCCGCCCCAGCCGAAGGTGCCCGGCGAGCGAATCAGCGGAAAGCGGTCGTGGCCGTGGTAGACGGCTACGCCTAGGCCCCAATGGAATCCGCGCCCGGTCATGGGGATCGTCATGTCGCCGGTGTGGTTGCCAACCATCAGCTCCACGGTCTTGCGCCCAAGAACGCGCGCGCCGTCCAATTCCCCGCCGCGGAGCAGCATCTGGCCGAAGCGCGCGTAGTCGCCGACTGTCGAGAGCACGCCGCCCATGTCGCCGCCGGCGGCGAACTCGGCCTGGGGCCCGACCGTCTTCTCGCTCGTCCGGGCGCGGTCCATCGCCGCCAGGCGCACCTCGCCGTCCACCTTGCGCGGCATGTAGCTGGCGCCGAAGCGGGCCAAGGCGCCGTCTTCCAGTTGGCCGATGTAGAAGGCGGTGCTGTCCATGCCCAGCGGCTCGAAGATGCTCTCCCGAAACAGCGCGTCGAGGCGCTGCCCGCTGGCTTCTTCGAGCACCGCCGAGAGCACCTGGTAGCCGACGTGGTAGCCGAACCGCTCGCCCGGATGGGCGGCGAGCGGCAACGCGGCTTTGGCGCGCACGCGCTCGCGATTGGTCGGCGGCGGCGTCTCGCCGTCTCCCTTCGGCAGCGAGAGCATGTTCGCGTCGGCGCCGATCCAGCCCAAGGTCGTGAGCGCGTCCCGGTACTGCTGGCGGTAGCAGTGCGGCATGGTCGTCGGATTGACGATGCCGGTGGTGTTCGTGAGGCAGTCGCGAATGGTGATGCCGCGCTTGGCGGGCAGCGGCGTCATCGGATCGGCGGGGTTGAACACCTTCGGATCATTGTACTCCGGCAGGAACTTCGCCACCGGATCGTCCGGCGTCAGCAGGCCGCGTTCGTACAGGATCAGCGTCGCCACGCCAGCGATGGGCTTGGTGTTGGACCACATGCGGAACAGCGTGTCCACGCCGGCCGGCGCGGCTTCCTCCAAGTCGAGGACGCCGCAGGCATGCTGGTGGACGATGCGTCCCCGGCGGGCGACGAGGGTCACCAGGTTCGGCACCCGGCCGTCGTCGACGAACGCCTGCATGGCCGGGCCGATGCGCGACAGCCGCTCGGCGTCGAACCCCAGCTCCCCAGGATCGCCGAGGGGCAGTGGCGAATCGGTCATCGCGGTCTCCTTTCGCGCTTGCAGGCCCGGTACGCGATGCAGTGTAGCGCCTCGCTGCGCGGCGTGCTCAATCGGGCGGTTCGACCGAACGGGCGGCGGCGCTGCTGTCCGCGCGCGTCATGCGCGGAAACGGAATCAGCATGGAACGGGCGCGTGGCCGAGCGCGACTGTCGCGGGCCGGCGTCGGCAGGCCGAGAATCCGCCGCAGGCGCCTCAAGTCGTGGCCGCCCATCTCTTCCCAGGCGCCCCGGGGCAGCCACGGCGGCAGCACCACCGGCCCGTAGCGGACGCGCTTCAAGCGCGTGACGGCGATGCCTTCGCTGGCGAACAGCGCGCGCACTTCGTGGTTGCGGCCTTCCATGAGCACGACGTGGTACCAGTGGTTGGCGCCTTGGCCGTCGTAGTAGCGGATGTCGCTGAAGGATTCGCGCCGGCCGTCGCGCAGCACGCCGGCGGTCAGGCGCCGCAGCGCGTCTTCGTCCAGCTTGCCGCGCACGCGCACGGCGTATTCGCGGTCGATGCCGCTGCTCGGATGCATCAGCTTGTTGGCCAGCTCGCCGTCGTTGGCGAACAGCAGCAGACCCGTGGTCTGGTAGTCGAGCCGGCCGACCGCGATCCAGCGTCCGTCGCGCAGCGGCGGCAGGTCGTCGAAAACCGATCGGCGGTTGCGCGGGTCGGCCCGGGAGACGATCGTCCCGGCGCGCTTGTTCGCCACCAGCACGCGGCAGGAAGTCGGCGCCGCGGCGCGCAGGCGCCTGCCGTCCACGACGATCTCGTCTCCCGGCGCCACCTGTTCGCCGACCGCCGCGACGCGCCCGTTCACCGTCACCCGCCCGGCGGCGATCCAGCGTTCCATCTCGCGCCGCGACCCGAAGCCGCGCGCGGCGAGCGTCTTGTGAAGCCTCTCGGCCATGGGCGGCGCGCTCGCGCGGCAAGCGCCTACTCCTGCTCCGCGTTCTCGGTGCGCGGGGGGGCGACCGGCAGCTGCACCACCTCCGCCAAGGCGCGCGGCGCTGGCGCTGGCGGTTCGCTCGGCGCGTCGTCCGTCGTCTGCTCTTCGGGCGCGTCGTCGTCCAACTCCGGTTCGGCGAGGGCCTTGATCTCGGCCAGCGGCGGCATGTCGTCCAGACTGCGCAAATTGAAGTAGTCGAGAAAGCGGCGCGTCGTGCCGTACATCGTCGGCCGGCCCGGCGTTTCGCGTTGGCCAACGGCGCGAATCCAGCCGCGGTCCAGCAAGGTGCGCATGATCGACGGACTCACCGCCACGCCGCGCACCTGTTCGATGTCGCCGCGCGTCGTCGGCTGCCGGTAGGCGATCAGCGCCAGCGTCTCGAGCAGAGCCCGCGAAAAGCGCGGCGCGCGTTCGTCGAACAGCCGGCCCACCCAGGGCGCGAACTCGCGGCGCACTTGGAAGCGATGGCCGCTGGCCACCCGCGCCAGCTCGTAGGCGCGCCCCTCGGCTTCGGCGGCAATGGCGTCGAGAGCTGCGCGCACCGCTTGGCGTTCGCCGCCGAGCGGCAGTTCGTCCTTGGCGAACAAGCCGATCAGCCGCTCCACGCTCACCGGCTCGCGGGCGGCGAAGAGCGCCCCTTCGACGACGAGCTTGATTCGTTCCGGCGTCATCGGGCGAGGGTCGGCCGGTCGGCGTCCGGCGCCGAGACGTAGATGGGCGCGTAAGGCGCGCTCTGGGTCAAGTCCACCAGCGCTTCGCGCACGAGCTCCATCAGCGCGAGAAAGGTGACCACCACGCCACGGCGGCCTTCGCGCATGTCGAAGAGATCGGCGAAGGCGAGAAAGCCGGACGCTGCATTCACCTGCGCCAGCATGCCGGCCATTCGCGCCCGCACCGAGATTCCTTCCAGCGCCACGGCGTGATGCGCCTCCAGGTCCTGCCGATGCAGAACGTCGGCCAGCGCCAGCAGCAGCTCCTTCATCGACACCTGCGGCAGCACCACGCGCGCCGCCGTGGCCGGGGCGGCGGCGCCCGCCGCGTGATGGTCGCGCTCGAGGCGCGGCAGCGCGTCCAGCTGCTCGGCGGCATCCTTCAAGCGCTCGTATTCCTGCAGCCGGCGCACGAGCTCCGCGCGCGGATCCTGTTCGTCCTCCTCCGCTTGCGGACGGGGGAGCAGCAGGCGCGACTTGATCTCGGCCAGCATGGCGGCGATCAGCAGGTATTCGCCGGCGAGGTCGAGCTTGAGCGCCTTCATCAGTTCGATGTAGCGCAGGTACTGGTCGGTGATCTCCGCCACCTTGATGTCCAGGATGTCGAGGTTCTGGCGGCGAATGAGATACAGCAGCAGATCCAGCGGCCCCTCGAACGTCTCCAGGAAGACCTGCAGGGCCTGCGGCGGAATGTAGAGGTCCGAGGGCAGCTCGCGCACGGCCTTGCCGCGCACCACGGCAACCACGTTGTCATCGCCGCCGCCAGCTTGGCCGGCCGGCTGCGGGTCTTCGCCGCGCTCCCCGCTCATCGGTGCGCCAGTCCGGCCGCGGACTTCACGTCCTCCAAGGTCTCGCGCGCCGCAGTCCGCGCCGCCTCGGAACCTTCGGCGAGGATGGTGCGCACCAGATCGGGGTTGTTCTCGAAATGCTCGGCGCGCTCGATGAAGGGCGCCCGCTCGGCGTTCACGGCGTCGATGAGCGGCCCCTTGCAGTCGATGCAGCCGATGCCGGCGGAGCGGCAGCCGTCCGCCGCCCACTGCTTCACCCCGTCGTCGCAGTACACCTCGTGCAGCGCGAAGACCGGGCACTTGGCCGGGTCGCCCGGATCGGAACGCCGCTTGCGCGCCGGATCGGTCATCATCGTGCGCACCTTCTGTTCCACGGACTGCGCCGAGTCGCGCAGCTCGATGGCGTTGTCGTAGGACTTGGACATCTTGCGGCCATCGAGCCCCGGCAAGGTGGCGGCGCTGGTGAGCAGTTCCTTCGGTTCCGGCAGCACGATGCGCCCGCCGCCTTCCAGGTAGCCGTAGAGCCGCTCGCGGTCGCCGATGGAGAGGTTCTGCTGTTCGCCGAGCAGCGCCTGGGCGCGGGCCACCGCTTCCGTGCCGCCCCGCTCCAAATGCTCCTTGCGGGCGCTGCGGTACAGGCGCGCCGCCTTCTTGCCCATCTTGTCGATGGCCCGCTCGGCGGCCTTCTCGAATTGCGGCTCGCGCCCGAAGACGTGGTTGAAGCGCCGCGCCACCGCCCGCGCCAGCTCCAAGTGCGCCACCTGGTCGCCGCCCACCGGCACGTGGCCAGCGCGGTAGATGAGGATGTCGGCCGCCTGCAGCAGCGGATAGCCGAGGAAGCCGTAGGTGCTCAGGTCGCGGTCGCCGAGGCTCGCCTGCTGCTCCTTGAAGCTCGGCACCCGCTCCAGCCAGCCGAGCGGCGTCACCATCGACAGCAGCAGATGCAGCTCGGCGTGTTCCGGCACCTTGCTCTGCACGAAGACCGTCGCCGCCCCCGGGCTGATGCCGGCGGCGAGCCAATCGACCACCGTGTCGAAGGTGAAGCGCTCGATATCGCCGGCGCGACGGTAGTTCGTCGTCAAGGCATGGTAGTCGGCGACGAAGAAGAAGCACTCGTACTCGTGCTGCAGGCGAACCCAGTTCTTCAGCGCACCGTGGTAGTGGCCGAGGTGCAGCCGCCCGGTCGGCCGCATCCCGGACAACACCCGCTGGTCGGAATCCGTGCTGTTCAACTTGCGTGTCGGCCCTCGCGGCGTCGGTTGCCAAAGCCGTGAATCAAAGAATGCAGCCCTACACTAGCACAGCCAGCCGGCGTTCCACCCGCACGGCTTGAGGACGCGCCATGTCCCGCGTCAGTGCGGCTCCAATTCGCCGAGGCCCTGGCGGACGATCTCGAGTCGGCCCTGGGTCAAGTCCACCACCGTCGTCGGGCGCGTGCCGCAGGCGCCGCCGTCGACGATGGCGTCCACGCCGTGCTCCAGCGCCGGCCGTCGTTCTTCCACATCGACCACCGGCAGGTCTTCGCCGGGCAGGATCAACGTGGTGGACATCATCGGTTCGCCGAGCGCCGCGAGCAGCGCTTGCGCGATGGGGTGCGCCGGCACGCGCAGGCCGATGGTCTTGCGGCGGCGGTGAACGAGACGCCGCGGCACGCCGCGGGTCGCCGGCAGCACAAAGGTGAACGGGCCGGGCAGATAGCGCCGCACGAGCCGATAGCTGGTGTTGTCCACCCGCGCGTAGGTGGCCAGTTCCGACAAGTCCCGGCACACCAGCGTGAGCAGGTGTTCGCGTTGCAGCCGCCGCAAGGCGCGAATGCGCTCCACGGCGTCCTTGTCTTCCAAGTGGCAGCCGACGGCGTAGGTGGCGTCGGTGGGATAGACCACCACGCCGCCGTCGCGCACGATCTCGGCGGCGCGATCCACCAATCGCGCCTGCGGGTGGCTGGGATGGATGGCGAGGTATTGCGCCACGGCCCCTCATCCCGCCGCCAGCTTGGCGGCGATGTCCTTGCCGACCCGGATCTGCGGTTCCGACGGCGCCAATCCTTCCTCTTCTTCGCGCGCGGCCACCGTCGCGGCAGCCGCTCGGAACGCCCCTTGGTAGTCGCCTTCGGCCAGCTTGTCGCGGGCCGGCTTGTCTTGGTAGAGCGCTTCGCCGAAGTAGGTGAACTCGCGCCCGTGCTCGCAGCCGAAGGACACGTTCTCGGCGCTGGAGGCGGTCATCACCAGCGTCGTCGGCGACATCAGCGCGTCGATGTAGCCGCCGGAGTAGCAGGCGGATACCACGACGATGCGCCACGGCAGCTGCGCGGAATCGACGATGCGCCCGATTTCCGCCGCGCTCAAGTCCTTGAGGCCGAGGTTCTCGAAGGACACGCTGAACTCGTGCTGCGCCGAGCCGTGGGACGTCATGTGCAGAAAGAGCACGTCCTCGGCATCCATCTTGGCGCCGATGCCGCGCAGCACCGCGCCCAGATTGTGGCCGTTGGCGAGCGGCAACGAATCCAGCGTAGCGCGGCTGTTCACCAGCAGGGCCGTGCGGCCCGCGGCGTCCAGCCGGCTTTGGAACAGCGCCTCCGCGTGCCCCACCTCGTTGGCGAAGACATCCTCGGCCGAGAACGGCGCGAAGCCGACGAAGTAGGTGTCCACCACGCCCAGGCGCGAGGGCAGAACGCGCCCAAGCGCGGCCCGCACCAGTTCCTCCTGCTGCACGTAGGCGGCTTCGATGTCGAGCGGCGGCGGCCGGGCCGCGGCATCCGCCCGGAACAGCCGGTTGTCCGGCAGGAAGTGGCTCGTCGCCCACAGCACGGCGCCGCCAGCGAAGGCCGCGCCAAGGCGCTTCGCGCCGTCGACTTCGAGGTTCAAGTGGACGGCGCGCATCGTCGCGACGGTGAAGTAGAAGACGACCGCGGTGGCGGCGACGTCGCTGGCCGAAGACGCTGCCACCGCGAACGTGGCCGTCGCCTCCGCCGTCAGCCAGGCGGCCAGCGGCGTCGCCGCCACGCGCACGGCTTCCACCACCAGCACCGCGGTGAGCAACGCGGCCAAGCGGTGCAAGCTGGCGTTGCCCATCGCCAACAGGAACAGCCACGCGGTTGCCGCGAACAGCCAGGTCACCGTCGCGTAGAGACCCCAGATGTTGAAGGCCAGCGCATCGTAGTCTTGGCTTGCCAAGGCATAGTCCACCACCGTTGCGACTCCGAGCGACAGTGCGACGGCCAGCGCCAGCGTGCGCGGATCGCCGCTGAACCGCACTTGCTCCGAAGCGGCCGAGGCGGCGGACGTGGCCGACGTGGGGAGAGGAACCGGGATGCACAGCCGCAGTCCGAGCAGGAGATCGTTGGCGGCCGCAGCCCAGAATCGTTCGCCAGCCAACTCGAAGGCCGTGCCCCTCGCCCCGACGGAACGCAGTTGAGGCTCGCTCGGATCGTGCGCAGGGAGCGGCGGGTCTGCGCCGTCTAGCAGGCTGGCGGTCATTCTCCCAGCGTTTGCGCGGCCAAGGCGACGGAGCGCTCCAGAAGCGCCGAATCCACTTTGCCGATGCGCAGGCGGGTGACGACGAGGTGCGTCATGCCGAAGTCCTGCACATAGGCGGCGACCTTGTCCGCCACTTCGCTCGGTTCGCCGACGATGGCCCAGTCGTCGGCGCTCGGCGAAATGCCGCGCCGCAGGCCGCTCGCGGCGAGGCTTCTGGCGCTCGCGTCGAGCTGCTCGCGCACGCGGTCGAGCAAGGCGCGGTCCTCGGAGACGAACAGCGTGCGCATGATCGGCACTTCCGCCGGGCGCGGCACGCCGGCCTCGTCGCACGCCTCCGCATGGCGCATGTAGTTCTCGCGCAAGCGCTCGACCGGCTCCATGGGAGAAGCGAGATAGGGCATGCCGAGCTTGCCGGCCTGGGCCAGCGCCTTCGGGCCGAAGGCGGCGACCCACAGCGGCGGATGCGGCCGCTGCACCGGCAGCGGCGAAAGCACCATCGGCTGGTTCTCGCCGTCGCCGACGACTACCGGTTCGCCGCGCCAGGCCCGCACCATGGTCTCCACGCAGGCCTCGAAGATGCGCCGCTTGTCCTTTCGAGAGACAGAGAACGCACTGAACATCGCCGGCTGGTAGCCGCGTCCGACGCCGAGCGTCACGCGGCCGCCGGAGAGCCGATCCAGGACGGCGACTTGCTCCGCGGCCTGCAGGGGATGGCGCAGCGGCAGCAGGTACGACGTCGTGGCAAGGCGAATCGTGCGCGTACACGCGGCGACGGATGCCAGCAGCATCAGCGGATCGGGAATGGCGTCCCCGGGCGGCGGCGCGTTCCCCTCGCCCGTCGCGGAATGCCGCGGCGCCGCCGAGAAGTGGTTCTCCGGCAGCCAGAACGAACGGTAGCCCCAGCTCTCGGCCAACGCGCCCTGGCGCCCAAGCTCCTGCGCATCCACCCGGCCGGAGATCCGCCACGGCGTAAGGCCCAAGTGCATCGTCGCCCCTCTCCTACCTAGCCTGCCCAGGCGACGGGCCGAACGACAGGCTTGGGCTGGTGGCGGAGCCTCGGGGCCGAACGCCGGACGACGCCAGCGCTCTCGGCGCAGAGAGCGCGATCGGCTTGACGGTCGCATGGGCGAGCCGCCGCTGCTGCTCCATCGCCAATGCGCTCATGGTGGCGCGCACCGCTTCCAAGTGTCGCGCCGCGGCGTATTCCGCGTAGAGGGGGTCCTGCGCCAGCAGCACGCACTCGCGCGCGTCGTCTTCCCCGCACTTGAATGTGGTCTCACGGCCGAAGTTGTTGCCGGCCACGCCATAGCTGCCGAAATCGTCGTTGTCGCTGTCCAGCTCCCAAAAGGCGCTCCAGCTCGACGGCATGCCGCGAATCGGCTCGGAAATCGACTCGAGCGTGCGCTCGGCCGTGGACACCAGCAGTTCCTCGAATGTGCCGTCCGCGCCGCGCACGCTGGCGCATGCCTCGCCGAGCGCGGACTGCAACACCTTCTCGTCCACGGCGAAGGACGCGAAACGGTCGGCTACGCTGAAGCGCCACCAGCGGGTGGTGAAGATTGGCACCACGTGCGCCGGGGTGGTGGCGTCCTGCACGTGGTTCACGACGCGGCCCAGGTTGGTGAAGCGCCGACCCAGATCGCGCGCTTCGCGCAGCCGTTCCAAGGTTTGCCGAAAGGTCGCGTGCATGCGCGTTTCCAGCAGGCCCAGCACGCGCCCCGGCGACTGCCTGCTGCGGTCGTAGTAGTTCCAGCGGAACAGGCGCTGCCACCACGGCTTGTCCGCCTGGTTCGCGTTGGCCTGCGCCACATAGCGCACCTGCAGCGGCGTCAGGCGCGCCAAGGGCGTCTCTTCGACGCAGCGGTTGTAGTGGCGGGCGGCAATGAACGTGAGCTGCTGGTGGACCTGGCCTTCGTAGGCCGCCACGGGGAGCCCCCAGAAAGCCGCCAACAGCAATGCGCCGAGTACGACCCGGCTCGCGGTCGGGCCGCCTGCGCGACGCCCGGCTGCTTGTTCGCCCCAGCTGCCCCTGTGCGCCGCCGCTCGGACGATCCAAGACATTGCAAGTCCTTTTGCTGGCATCCCCTGCTGCGATCACGCTGCCAAAGGCGAACAATGGCACTGTGCGCCCCGCGGCGCAACTTCGGGCATGGAGTTCGGAGCGAATTCGCTCGCGCTCCGCCGTGCGCCTAGACAACGCGCCTGCCTTCCGCTTCACTTGCGAGCCGAGGGGAACAGGGAGAGGCAAATGCGCCACCAGCGCGTGCTGATCAGCAATCGCGGCGAGATCGCCATTCGCATCGCCAGGGCCGCGGCGGCGCTCGGCATGGAGTCGGTCGGCGTCTACGCGCCGGCCGATGCGCTGTCGCTGCATACGCGAACGTCCACGCGGGCGGAGGAAATCGGCAACGGCGCCGCGCGCGATCCAGTGGCGGCGTATTTGGACGCCGAGGCACAAGTGGCCATCGCCAAGCAGACCGGCTGCGACTGCGTCCATCCCGGCTACGGCTTCCTGGCCGAGAATGCGCCCTTCGCCGAGCTTTGCGCAGACGCCGGCCTCGCGTTCGTCGGCCCGCCTCCCGCGGTGCTTGCGCTCTTCGGCGACAAGGTGCGCGCCCGGCAGCTGGCTCGCTCGGAGGGGATCGCGGTGGTGCCCGGCAGCGACGGCACGGTTGCGTCGGTGGCCGAAGCCAGCACGGCCGCCGAGGCACTCGGCTATCCGGTGATGCTCAAGGCCGCCGCTGGCGGCGGCGGGCGCGGGATGCGGGTCGTGGCATCCGAAGACGCCATGGCCGAAGCGTTTCCGCGCTGCCAAAGCGAGGCGCAGGCCGCCTTCGGCGACGGCGCGCTGTTCGTGGAGAAGCACGTGCCGCGCCCACGCCACATCGAGGTGCAGATTCTTGCCGACGGGCAGGGCAATGCAGTGCATCTGCACGAGCGCGACTGCTCGGTGCAGCTGCGCCATCAGAAGGTGCTGGAAACGGCCCCGGCGCCGGGCTTGGACGACGCCTTGCGGGAGCGCATTCTGGCCGATGCGGTGAAGCTGGCGCGGGCGGCGAATTACGTCAACGCCGGCACGGTGGAGTTCCTCGTCGAGCCGGAGAGCGGCACCCACTACTTCATCGAGTGCAATCCGCGCATCCAGGTTGAACACACCGTCACCGAGCAGGTCACCGGCGTGGATCTGGTCGAGGCGCAGTTCCGCATCGCCGCCGGCGACGGCCTCGACGCTCTGGGCTTGAGCGATCAGCGGAGCATCGGCGCACCGCGCGGCTTCGCCGTGCAGGCGCGGGTGCTGGTGCGCGGCGCCGGCGCGTTGACGGCCTACAAGGAGCCGTCCGGGCCTGGGGTGCGCGTGGACGGCTGCGGCTACGTCGGCTACGCGCCGCCGCCGCATTTCGATCCGCTGCTCGCCAAGGTGGTGTGTTCGTCGAGTTCCGCCGCCTCGTTCGCTTCCGCCCTGGAACGCACGGCGCGCGCGCTCGACGAGTTCCACATCGGCGGCGTCGCCACCAATCTCGGCCAGCTGCGCGGCATTCTCGAACACCCCGCGGTTCGCTCGGGAGACGCCCGCACCAGTTTGCTGGCGGAGCAGCGCGACCTGCACACGGCGCCGCCCGCGGAGGGCGAGCAGAACGGCAACGCCGCGCTGGCGCTGCTGCGGCAACAGGCCACCGTGATGGGCGTGGCCGCGGTCGGGAGCGCCGGCGCCGTGGCGACCGAAGCCGCCCCGGCGGTGGCGGTGGAACCCGGCCAGGAAGCCGTTGCCTGCCCGATGGCCGGCACCGTGCTGGAAGTCCGCGCCCAGCAAGGGACGTCGGTTCGCGCCGGCGACACGTTGCTGATCGTGAGCGCCATGAAGATGGAATCCCAAGTCGTCGCGCCGTGCGACGGTGTCATTGCCGCAACGCAGGATCTCGGCGCCGGGGACACCGTGGAGGCGGGGCAGGTGTTCGCCGCGATCGCCCCGGCCGCCGGCGCCAAGCGCATGGAGGCGCGCACCGAAGATTCCTGGCTGCCGCTCCTTGACGACGTCGCCACGATGCAGCGCCTCGCGCTCGAACGGCTTGCGCCCGGCTCCGAGGAGCCCGGCGTCGTGCGCCAGCGCAGCCGCGGCAAGCTCACCTGCCGGGAGCGCATCGATCTGCTGCTCGACGACGACACCTTCCGCGAAGTCGGCAGCATCGCTGGTTTCGCGTCCTACGACGACGAAGGCGCCATCACAGCTTTCACGCCCGCCAACCACGTCGGCGGCTGGGGGCGGATCGAAGGCCGCTCGGCCATCGTCTGCGCCGACGACTTCACCTCCCGCGGCGGCCATGCGGACGGCGCCATCGGCGCCAAGAGCAGCTACTTGGATCGGCTTTCCATCGAGATGCGGATGCCGTCCGTGCGCCTGCTCGACGGCTCCTCGGGCGGCGGCAGCGTGGCGGCGATGGTGCCGGCGCAGAAGGCGCAAGGCGAGAGCAAGGCCAAGGAAAGCACCGGCGCCATCAAGGCCGGCCGGCCGCGGGTCGCCGGCGGCGGGGGATCGTTCCTGCCGGGCCACCTCGGCAGCGCGATGTACGCGAACCAGCTCGCCACCGTGCCGGTGGTCAACATGCTGCTCGGCAGCGTCGTGGGCATCGGCGCCGCGAAGGCGGTGCTCGGCCACTTCTCGGTGATGGTGCGCGACATCGCCCAGCTCTTCGTGGCCGGGCCGCCGGTGGTGCGCCACGCGATGGGCTACGACATCACGAAGGAGGATCTCGGCGGCTGGCACATCCACTGCCGCAACGGCTCGGTGGACAATCTCGCCGAGAGCGAAGAGGACGCGGCGCAACAGACGCGCCGTTTCCTCTCCTACCTGCCAGGCAGCGTCTATGAAGCACCGCCGGTGCTGCCGCCGCGCAGCGACGATCCGGCCGATCGCCGCGAGGAGGAGCTGCTGACGCTCATCCCGCGCAAGCGCACGACGACCTTCGACATGCGCAAGGCCATTCGGCTGATCGCGGACCGCGGCTCCTTCTTCGAGATCGGCCCGCTCTGGGCCACCGACCAGATCACCGGCTTCGCCCGCTTCAACGGCCATCCGCTGGGCGTCATCGCCTCCGACAGCCAGCACGCCAACGGTGGCGCCCTCACCGCCGACGGCTGCAGCAAGCTCACGCGCCACGTCGACCTGTGCGACCTGTTCCACATGCCGATCCTGAACCTCGTGGACAACCCGGGCTTCGCGGTGGGGCTGGAACACGAGATCACCGGCGCCATTCGGCGCGGCGGCGAATGGATGGTGGCGTTCTCCCAAGTCGCGGTGCCCATCTTCACGGTGCTGATGCGGCGCAGCTTCGGCGTCGCCGGCAACAACTACGCCACGCCCGTCGCGCGGCCGTCGATGCGCGTTGCCTGGCCAGCCGCGGACGTCGGCGGCATTCCGCCGGAAGGCGGCATCGAAGCGGCCTACAAGCGGCAACTGGCCGAGGCGGAGGATCCCCGCGCGCTGCGCGAGGAACTCATGGCGCGCATCGAGACCGCGCGCGGCCCGGTGGGGCCGCTCTCCAAGTTCCAAATCGAGGAGATGATCGATCCGCGCGACACGCGGCGGCTGATCTGCGAGTGGCTGGAGACCGCTTGGCGGCTCGTCTCGCAGCCCGCGCAGTTGGTGCCGCGCACCTTGCAGTTCCGTCCCTGAAGCGCTCGCGGCGCACTGCCGATGCCGGACCTCGCGGCGGCGCTCGTCGACATCGCCAAGCGCGCCGGCGACGACATCCTGCGCGTCTACGAGACGGACTTCGACGTCCAGCGGAAAGCCGACCAGTCGCCGCTGACCCAGGCCGACCTCGCCGCTCACCGCACCATCGTCGCCGGCCTCCAAGCGCTCGATCCGCACACGCCGGTGGTCTCCGAAGAATCGACGCCGCCGCCCTTCGCCGAGCGCCGACGCTGGCGGCGGTTCTGGCTCGTCGATCCCCTCGACGGCACCAAGGAGTTCGTCGGCCGCAACGGCGACTTCACCGTCAACATCGCCTTGATCGAAGACCACCTGCCGACGTTCGGCGTGGTGGGCGTGCCGGTTCGCCAATGCATCTACGCCGGCGGGCCGCATGGCGCCTTCCGCCACGACGGCGATGGGCGAGCGGCCTTGCGCACGCGACGGATGCGCGACGACGCCATCGCCGTCGTGGCCAGCCGCAGCCATCGCAACAAGCGCCTCGAAGCGTATCTGGACGGGCTACGAGAGGCTTTCGCCCACGTCGAATCGGTAGCTGTCGGCAGTTCCTTGAAGTTCTGCCTGCTCGCCGAAGGCCAGGCGGACTTCTATCCGCGACTCGGCCCCACGTCGGAGTGGGACACCGCAGCAGCCCATGCCGTGCTGGCTGCGGCCGGGGGCGCGGTGCTCGAACTCGACGGCAAGTCGTTGATGTACAACATGAAAGAGTCCTTCCTCAACCCCTCGTTCTTGGCCATCGGCGACGCCGAATTCCCGTGGCGCGAACGCCTGCCGGCGGCGCCATAGTTGGGTTGGAACGAGGGCGATCGGTGCATGGCGACATTTCTCTTTCCTCTATTGCAATCGGGAATGATTCGCGTTTATATTCGCGCCCTATGTACGTTTGCCTCTGCCAAGCGGTGAAGGAAGCCGATGTCCGGCAGGCCGTCGCGTCCGGCGTTGACGACGTCGAGCAGTTGGCAGAGCACCTTGGCGTGGGGACGGGCTGCGGCAGTTGCCGGGACTTCGCCCAGGCGTTGATCGACGACTGCGCCGAGGACGGCAACAGCCAAGCGGCCTGACGCGCCCTCGGTCGAAAGGCAGTCGGCGATTCCACCAGCGCCCGATACCTCCAAGCATTCGCCCTTGAGGCGACTACCGAAACCGGCTCGGCTGGCTCAGCCGCAGCGCCAATTGCTCGATGTCCGCCGCCGCAGCGTCGATGCGGGACGCTTGATGGGGAATCCGCGGCGGCGGCATCAAGGCCGGCCACATGTCCGCAAGCGCCTGAATGTCCGCGGCAATGCGCCGGAATATCTCGCGGTCCGCCGCTTCGGCCTGCGCCAAGTGCGCGTGTTCCGCCCGCGCCAGCCGCAAGGCGACCTGGGTGAAGCCGTAGGCGTCCTGGTATTCGTGGGCGTTCTCCAGTCTCTCGTCGACCACGCCGATGCCGTACTCCAGCGCCGCCTCGCGCAGCAGCAGCACGATCACCCGCGCCCGCAAGGCCGGCGTCGCGTCGCCAACGACTTCCTCCGCCGCGTCGATGGCCGCCGTCACGGCTGTGTACGCGGCATCCACCTCCTCGGACGCGCCAGCGGCCACCGCTTGGGCATGGCGCTCGAGTTGCTCCCCGAAGGGCGTGGCGCCCCGCGCTGGAAACGCCTCCGCCACCCCGGCGTAGAGTTCGTCCGAGGGGTGCTTCGCGTGCGTGCCGGCGGCGGCGTGTTCGCCGCTGGCGTAGAGCGCGTGGCCGACCAGCAAGTGGCCGCGCATCAGGCCCAATTGCAGCAGATAGTCGGCATCGGCCAGCACCGATGCCGGCACGGCGAGCGGCTTGGCGGCGCAGCCCGCAAGCGCCGCCGCGGCGAGAACGACCAGCCATGTGCGCACTTATCGCCACCCCGCGCGGTCGAAGACCTTCACAGCCGACGCTTGATTGGCGCCTAGCACGGCGGCGTTCAAGTCGTCCTCCTTGAACGCGCCCAAGGCGGCAATCGGCCCGGTCGCCTCCCCGACGACGGGATATTCGTTGTTGCCTTCGGCGAAGAGCCGCTGCGCGAAGTCGCCGGCGAGGTACTCGAGGAACTTGACAGCGTTGGCCCGGTTCGGGGCATGGCGGGCGACGCCGGCGCCGCTGATGTTGACGTGGGCACCGCGATCGTCCTGATTGGGGAAGAGCACGCCGACCGCCTCCGCCACCGCGCGGTCCTCCTCCGACTCGGAACCGAGCAGACGCCCGATGTAGTAGGTGTTGGCGATGCTCACGCCGCACTCCCCGGCCGCGACGGCGCGCAGCTGCGCCGTGTCGTTGCCCTGGGGCGGACGATGGAAGTTGGCGACCACGCCCGTGGCCCAGGCCTCGGCCGCTTCCTCGCCGTTGTGCTCGATGAGCGAACCGAGCAGGGAGAGGTTGTAGATGTTGCCGGAGGAGCGCATGCACACTTGGCCTTCGAGTTGCGCATCCGCCAGGTCTTCGTAGCGGGCGATGCCGGGCGGAAGCCCCGCCTCCTTGTTGTAGACGACCACCCGAGCGCGCTTGGAAAGCCCGTACCAGTGGCCTTCCGGCTCGCGCAGATGCGCCGGAATCCGCTCCTCGAGAACGTCGGACGCGATCGGTTGGAAGACGCCCTGCTGGTGCGCCCGCCACAGACGCCCGGCGTCGACGGTGATGAGCATGTCCGCCGGGCTGAACTCGCCTTCGTTGCGGATGCGCTCGATCAATGCGTCGCTGCCGCCCTCGATCAGGTTGACGTCGATGCCGGTCTGCGCCGTGAACCGCTCGTAGAGCGCCAAGTCGGTGTCGTAGTGGCGCGCGGAATAGACGTTGACCACTTCGGCCTCGTCCGCAAACGCAACGGCGCCGAAGAACCCAAGGAAGACGGCGAGAACACGCATGGACATTCCTTGCAGATGGGAATGACTTGCATTCTACGCATCCTCGGCGCCGTAGACGAACGTTGCCGCACGGTCGAAGGAGACGGCCACATGGTCGCCGACGGCGAGGCCGGCCAGTTCGCCGACACTGGCGCGCAACACGTCGTCCCCCTTGCGCAGGATCACGACGTGACGCTCGCCGAGAAAGCGGATGTCCTCCACACGGACGCCGTCTTGCGCCGACGTTAGGGCGATAGCCGTTGGCCGCGCCACCACGTCCACCGCGCCATCCGCGCCGGGCCAGTCGAAGCAGCCAAAGCCGGTGTACACGACGCCGGCCTTCGCGCGGCCCCGCAAGCGCTGCGCATGGCCGAACATCGCGGCGACCCGGGCATCGGCTGGCCGCTGCCAGATCTCGCTCGGCGCACCTTCCTGCAGCACCCGCCCGTCGCCAAGCACGACGATTCGATCCGCAAGCTCAAGGGCTTCCTCTGGATCGTGCGTCACTACAACCGCGACGCTGCCAGCATCGCGTAGCGCCCGCCGCGCGTCTTCGCGCAGCGACCGGCGCAGCGTGGCATCGACGTTGGCGAAAGGTTCGTCGAGCAGCATCACCTTCGGCGCCGGCGCAAGGGCGCGGGCGAGCGCCACGCGCTGCTGCTCGCCGCCGGAGAGGGTGTCTGGAAACCGCTCCGCCATGCCCGCCAAACCGACGCTGGCGAGTTGCCGCGCCGCCGTTTCCCTCCGCGATTGCGGCACCAGGTGGCGCAGCCCGAAGGCGACGTTCTCCCGCGCCGTCATGTGCGGGAAGAGCACGTTGTCCTGGAACACCAGCCCCACCGGCCGCTGCTCTGGCGGCGGCTGCCGGCGCTCGTTGCACAGCACTTCGCCATCGAGCCGGATCGCGCCGCCTTGAAGGCGCTCCAGACCAGCGGCAAGACGCAGCAACGTGCTCTTGCCGCTGCCGGAGGGCCCCAGCAAGCAGGTGACTTCGCCGGCTGACGCGACGAACGACACGCCGCGCAAGACCTCGCGGTCGCCGTAGCGGTGTCGCAAGTCGTGGTATTCGAGCCCCATCCGGCCCAGTGTAGCGGCGCATTCCGCGCCTCGTTCGGGCAGGCCAGACGTCAACCGGCGCGCCGAGGCGGGATCAGCATTTCCACGAGGTCTGCCCGTCGGAACATTGCGGACAGGCGCTGCAAGGTACGTTCTCTGCCGTTGAACAGCTGCGCTATCGCCTGGTCGATGGCTGCTTCCGCGCGCGACAGGCAGTGGGTCGATTCGCGTTCGATGAACTCCTCCGCGCCGGCGAAATTGCGATGATCGAGTTGCTCGAGCTCGATGCCCAGCTCGTCAAGGACGTATCGGCCCAGCAGCATGGCGACGAAACGGGAGGCGTAGGGCAGGAAGTCGGGCGGTGCCGCTTCGGGTCTCTTGCGGCGATTCTCCGCCTGCCGCAGCGCCAGCGCGGCGATGACGGCTTGGGCGCCGTTCAAGTCGGGAGTGAAGATCGTGTCGTAAAGGGCGCCGAAATGCTCGCGGCGACGAAACTTGGCTTGGTGGGGCCGCTGCCGCCAGACGGCCAGAACGGCTTCGGCGACGACCGCGCTGGTGAACTCCCCGACTGCCACCGAACCCTCTTCCCGTTTCGGACGGTAGCCGAATCCCAAGGCGCGGATGGATTCGGCCAATGCGCGCTGGCGGGTGTCGTTCGCCTTCAAGTCGCGCAAGTCCACCGGATTCTGGCTGTTGGTGGCAAACGTGATGGCCTCCACGAAATCGTCGTCGTTCTTCGGCAACTCGTAGATGCGCACCAGCACATGGGCGTCGTCCATCGCGTCGCCTGCCTCGGCAATCACCCTCTCCACGGTGCGCACCGTCTGGCCGCCGTTGACGATTTGCAGGTCGCCTACCTGCACCCGCCAATTGCCTTGTTGCAGTGCGTTGTGGCGGAACTGGGAGCAGGTGACGGTGACGCCGTTGTTGTAGAAGTAGAAGTTGCCGCGCTGGCGCGCATCGCGCAACGTGCTGGCCATCTCCTGGTTGACGCGGTTGCCGGCCAGGCCGAGGTAGCGGCGGATGTTCTTCTCGAACAATTGGTCGCCGTGCTTGCCCGCCAGCCGCGCCAGTTCGGCCACTGGACAGCGTCCGATCAAGACGCGGCGGAAGTCGAAGGTCTCCACCGTGGCCTCGCCCACAAGCTGCACTTCTTCGTTGATCGGCGTTCGCTGCTGCAGCAGGGCGAGCAGCGCTTCCGGTCCGACATGCCGCCACTCCACCTGCTTGCCGAAATCCCGAGCCGAGGCGTCGATGCGCTGCTGCGCTTCGGCGGCCCAGCATGGGCCGTTGTTGGCGGCAATCGCCGTCACCCGCGGGATGGCGCCCTCGGCCACGAACGACCGCACCTCTTCGACGCGAGTGCGCAGCCGCCGATTGAGCGTGAGCGTGCGGGCAGGGTCGAACAACGCGCCCACCGCGTCGATCATCTTGGCGACGCCGGTTTCCGGGAAGGCGTGGGCGCCGTCCAAGCTGCGGCGATACTTCCCTTGCACTACCGCGATGGCGATTTCGCCATCCTCTGGATCTTTGAAGTGCAGCGCGTCTATGCCGAAGTCGCCGCTGCCTTCGACGATGCTGTCCAAGGCGTCTTCGTCGCTCATGCCGAGCGCCGTCTGCAGGACGAGCAGCACGAATGCCGCCGACCGGCGCTTATTCTCGTCCGTCCCTAGGCCGAGTTCGGCCGCGAAGGCTTCCCCGTGTTGCCCAATGAGGCCTGAGACGCGCTGATCGACGATCTGCGCCGCGAGCGACGTCACCTTGAACCACCTCGCTGCCAAGCGGTCATCCGACCACCGCAACAGAATACCAAGATGCGCGGCGTTGGCACCGGGAGAAGCGGTGTTACGGCTTGGATTACGCGCTCCTCACGGTGAACTCGGCCATGCGCGGCGTGCGAGAATCCTTGGGCGATGGGGCGGTTGTGGACTGGGTGCGCTTGGCTGATCGCGGCGCTTGTTGGCTTGCCGGTGGCGGTGGTGGCGGTGTCCTTTGCAGCGCCGCCGAGTCCGGCGTGGACGCACATCCGCGAGACCGTGCTGGCGGACTACGTGGCGAACACCGTCTTGCTGATGGCCTTGGTGGGTGTGTTGAGCGCGCTGGTCGGCATCGCCACGGCGTGGATGGTTGCCACCCGCGACTTTCCCGGACGGCGCTTTCTCTCCTGGGCGCTGGTGCTACCGCTGGCGGCGCCAGCATACGTCGTCGCCTACGTCTACGCCGACCTGCTGGAATACGCCGGGCCGGTGCAGACCATGCTGCGCGCGCTCGGCGGCTGGGAAGGCAGCGTGTTGCCGCCGATCCGCTCGTTGGGCGGTGCGGCGCTGGTGCTTGGGCTGGTGCTCTATCCGTATGTCTATCTGCTGGCGCGAACCGCGTTCGAGAGCCAGGCGGCGGCATTGGTGGATGCGGCACGGGTGCTCGGCGCCGGGCCGAGGCGCGCCTTCTTCGGCATCGCGCTGCCGGCCGCGAGGCCGCTGGTCGCTGGCGGGGTGGCGCTGGCGATGATGGAGACCGCCGCGGACTTTGGCGTGGTCGAGTACTTCGGGGTCGCCACCTTCACTACCGGGATCTTTCGCGCTTGGTTCGCCCTCGGCGAGCGCTCTGCGGCGCTGCAACTGGCCGCGTGGCTGTTTCTAGTGGTGGCGATTCTGGTGGCGGCCGAACATTGGGCGCGACGGGGCGGCTATGGCAATCCGGTGGCCGGCGGCGGCAAGACGCGGCTCGTCGAACTGCGCGGCTGGCGCGGGTGGGCCGCCAGCGGCACTGTGGCGCTGCCGTTTGTGCTTGGTTTCGCGGTGCCGGTAGTCGTGCTCGTCCGGCACGCCATTGCCACCGGCGATCCGCTGCTGGCGCACGCCTTCGGCGACTTCGTGCTGGCGAGCGTTGGTGTTTCGGGCGCGGCCGCCGTGCTCACCGCCGGCTTCGCGCTGGTGCTCGCCTACAGCGGCAGACTGAGCCGCGCACGCGGGACGCCGTTGGCGATCCGCACGGCGACGCTCGGCTACGCGCTGCCCGGTGCCATCCTGGCGCTCGGCGTGCTGGCGCCGCTCACGGCCTTCGACAAGGCGCTGGCCGGGCTGCTGCAGACGCACTTCGATGTGCGCGCCGGCCTGCTCCTCACGGGTACCGCCGCGGCCTTGGTGTACGCCTATTCGGCGCGGTTTCTCACCGTCGCCTACAACGCCTGCCAAGGGGGGATGGAGAAGATCCACCAGCGCCTCGACGAAGCCGCCCGCACGCTCGGCGCGATGCCGGGCCGGGTGCTGCGGGAAGTCCATGCGCCGTTGCTGCGGGGCGCCGCGGCAAGCGCGGTGCTGCTGGTGTTCATCGACGCGATGAAGGAACTGCCGGCGACGCTCATCCTGCGCCCGTTCAATTTCGAAACCTTGGCGACGCGGGTCTACCGCCTCGCCTCGGACGAGCGCCTTGGCGAAGCGTCCACGGCGGCATTGGCCATCGTCGCGGTCGGCGCCGTGCCGGCGCTGCTGCTTGCGGTGTCGACGCGCCGGCGCGGCGGCGAGAACACGACAGGCGAAGTGGGCAAGCAGCCCGCGCAAGTGGGCTAAGATTCCGCCCATGCCCGCCCAAGCCGCAGCCGCCCTCGACGCCCTGTGCTTCGACAACCGCTACGTCGCGGGGCTGCCCGGCGACCCGGAACACCGCAACTTCCGCCGCCAAGTGGCCCATGCCTGCTACTCCCACGTCGAGCCAATCAAGGCGAGCGCGCCAAGGCTGATCGGCTGGTGCGCGGAGACCGCCGACTTGCTCGGCCTGCCGGCGAGCGTGGACGAGACCGGCGCCTTCGCCGAGGTCTTCGTCGGCAACCAGCTGCTGCCGGGCATGAAGCCCATCGCCACTTGCTACGGCGGCCATCAGTTCGGCAACTGGGCCGGGCAGCTTGGGGATGGCCGCGCCATCAATCTCGGCGAAGTGCGCGGGCGACACGGCAAGCGCTGGACGCTGCAGCTCAAAGGCGCCGGGCCGACGCCCTATTCGCGCACCGCTGACGGCCTTGCCGTGCTGCGTTCGTCGCTGCGCGAATACGTCTGCAGCGAGGCGATGTTCCATCTCGGCGTGCCGACCACGCGGGCGCTGTCGCTGGGGCTCACCGGCGAGGACGTGGTGCGCGACATCCTCTACGACGGCCATCCAGCGCCCGAACCCGGCGCGGTGGTGTGCCGCGTCGCGCCTTCCTTCACGCGCTTCGGACACTTCGAGATTCTCGCGGCGCGGCGCGAGACCGACCTGCTGGGCCGGTTCCTCGACTTCACCATCGCCAGCGACTTTCCACATCTGCTCGACGAGGCCGACCCCAAGGCGCGGCGCATCGCCTGGTTCCGCGAGGTGGCGGAGCGCACGGCGACGATGGTGGCGGAGTGGATGCGCGTCGGCTTCGTCCACGGCGTGATGAACACGGACAACATGTCCGTGCTCGGCCTCACCATCGACTACGGCCCGTACGGTTGGCTGGAAGGCTTCGACCCGGACTGGACGCCGAACACCACCGATGCGGCGACGCGGCGCTATCGCTTCGGCCAGCAGCCGGCCATCGCCCAGTGGAACCTGCTGCAGCTGGCCAACGCCGTGTTTCCGCTGATCGGCGACGCCGAGCCGCTGAACCAGGCGCTCGCGGATTTCGCCACGCAGTACAAGGAGCGCAGCCGCGCAGCGACGGCGGCGAAGCTCGGCTTGCCGGCCGACTCGGCAGAACCCGACGAACCCTTGTTCGACGACCTGTTCGCGCTGCTCGCCAGCACGGAGACGGACATGACCATCTTCTTCCGACGCCTGGCGCTGCTCGACGCGGCCAATCCAACCGTCGAGCCGCTGCTGGACGCCTACTACCAGCCGGATACGCTGGACGCGGCATGGCGCGAGCGCACCGAGAGTTGGCTGAAGGCATATGCTCGCCGACTTGTCGCCGTCGGCCAGCCGGAGGCCGTGCGCCAAGCGCGAATGAACGCGGCGAATCCCATCTACGTGCCGCGCAACTACTTGGCGCAGCTCGCCATCGACAGCGCCGAGCAGGGCGACTACAGCGCTCTGAGAGATTGGATGGCCGTGCTGCGCAATCCCTACGAGGAACAGGCCGGCGCGGAACGCTTCGCCGCCAAGCGCCCGGAGTGGGCCCGCCACCGCGCCGGCTGCTCGATGCTCTCGTGCAGTTCGTGAGCACTTACTCGCGCTGGCTTGCCTTCGCCGGCGCGTGTTGGTTCCTCTGGGCGGGCGCGGCCTGGGGGGAGGAGCGGAGCGATGCGCCCGCGCTTGAAGAGACGCCGATGGACACGCTGATTGCCGAGATCCAAAGCGACGCCCGACGCACGGCGGACTACACCGGCGTGGCGCGGATCAGCCCGCTGGTGGTGGAAGCGCTGCGCGCCACGCCCCGGGAACGCTTCGTGCCCACCCGCGCCCGCTCCCTCGCCTACGCCAACCACCCGCTGCCGATTGGCCACGGGCAGACGATCTCGCAGCCCTTCATCGTCGCCATCATGACCGAGATGCTGGCCGTTCAGCCCGACCACCGGGTGTTGGAGATCGGCACCGGCTCGGGCTACCAGGCCGCCGTGCTGGCGCACCTTGCCGCCGAGGTCTACACCGTGGAGATCGTGCCGGCGCTGGCGGCAAGCGCCAAGCAGCGCCTCGCCGACCTCGGCTACGGCAACGTCCACGTTCGCGCCAGCGACGGCTGGCACGGCTGGCCCGAACACGCGCCCTTCGACAGCGTGATCGTCACCGCCGTCGGCGAGCGCATTCCCGAAGCGCTGATCGACCAGCTTACGGAGAACGGTCGCCTGGTGATGCCGCTGGAGCAACCCCGCGGCTATCAGGAACTCGTCGTGTACTCCAAGGCACACAATGAGACGCGCGCGCTCTTTCCCGTGCGCTTCGTGCCGCTCACGGGCGGCCCGGACACGGCGAAACCGGAGGCGTCATCGCCGGAAAACGACTGACCGGAATGCACATCGAGCACCAACCTCACGAGCCGCCCTTGAACTGCTCCCTAATCTCCTCGGCGTCCGGGCCAGGGCGCATGTCCGCTCCCGATGCGATGGCGCCGCGCAGGTAGCCCCGGTTCCAGCTCCACGCGATGACGCCGACGATCACGTTGGTGAGCGCGGTTGCGACGAAGATGCCGACGTAGCCGAACAGCCAGTTGCCGAGCAGCGCCAGTGGAATGTAGATGGCGAGCGCTCGCAGGATGGAGATCACCAGCGATGGAAAGGGCTTGCCGAGGGCGTTGAAGCAGGCGCTGGCCACTTGCGTCATGCCCATCAGGCCGATGCTCAAGGGGATGACGTAGAAGAACCACACGGCCACTTCCACCACAGTGGGATCGTCGTCGATCAAGGTCACCAGCTGCTCGCCCACCGAGACCATCAGCACGAAGGTGAACAGACCCCAGGCGAGGCAGAAGTTGTTGGTGAGCTTCAAGGCGCGGCGCACGCGGTTGTACAGGCCGGCGCCCCAGTTCTGGCCGACCAGCGGTTCCACCGAGGAGGACGCCGACCACAGGATCATGTGCGCCATCATCTCCACCCGCGAGGCCACGTTGTAGCCCGCCACCACCGCGTCGCCGTGGCTCGAAAGCAGGCGCGTGACGATGTACATGGACGCCGGCATCACCAGGCCGCTGGCGACGGCCGGCCCGCCGACGTGCATGATGCTCTTCCACGAACCGCCCAAGCCGGCGAAGGTCCAGCGCACCAGGCGCAGCCGGGCGAGCAGGAAGCAGTAGAACACCGTGGTGGAGCCTCGGGAGAGCGCGTACGCCCAGGCCGCCCCGGCGATGCCGAGCTCCGGCGCTCCGAACCAGCCGAACACGAGTGTTGGGCAAAGCGCCGTCTGCAGCACCGAGCCGGCGGTCATGATGAGGCCAGGGCTGGCGGCGTTGCCCGTCGCCCGCAGCAGCATCGATCCGGCGATGGAGACCATGAACAGCGGAAAGCCGAAGGCGAACACCGTCAGATAGTCCACGGCCATCGCGTGGACGTGTCCGCGCGCCCCAAGCTGCGCCGCGATGGGCGCGGCGAACAACGCGAACAGCGTGCCGACCATCAGGCCGACCAGAATCACCAGCAGATGCGCGTGGGTGATGAGCACTTGCGCGCGCTGCCGTTCCCCGGCGCCGAACGCCCTCGCGACCACCGAAGACGCGCCCGTGCCGATGCCGCCGGCGAAGGCGTACAGCGTGATGGTGATGGGGAACGCATAGCCGAGCGCGGCCAGCGCATCCGTGCCCAGCCGACCGACGAAGACCACCTCGGCCACTTGCGCGACGTTCATGGAGATCGACCCGGCCGCCATGAACGAGCCGAGCCGCAGCAGATGCTTGCCTACCGGTCCGCTGGTGAAGGCACCTTGCAGCCGCCGGGGCGAGGCGGCCGAGTCCGCACCATCCGCGCGGCCTTGTCGCGCGCCGTCCGCTGCCCCGGTGCGCCCCGTGCCCGACGCGCGTTTCAGGCGTTGCCGCCGCTGGCGCGCCCTTTCGGGCGCGTTCGAGTTGCTGCGCAACTCCGCGCTGGGCCGACAGCCTGGCTCATCGCCTAGCGGTCGTCCGACGTGAGCACCAGCGTGCCGGTGGTGGACAGCGTGCCGCCGGTGCCGTTCACCACGCAGGCGGTCGCTTTCGTCTGCTTGCCTTCGACGCCGTTTACGCCGTCTTCGGCGCTGCGCGAAAGCTGCCGGTACGCTTCCACGAGCAGCTGCATGCCGTACATGCCGGAGTGGTTGAACGACAGCCCGCCGCCGTTGGTGTTGATGGGCAAACGCCCACCCGGCGCGGCATGGCCTTCCTTCCACAGCGTGTAGCCCTTGCCGCGCGGCGCGAGGCCGAGCATCTCGGCGGTGATGCCGGCGGTGATGGTGAACGAGTCGTAGATCATCGCCATTTCCATGTCCTCCGGCCCAAGCCCGGCCATCTTGTAGGCGGTGGCAGCCGAACGGGACGCGGAGGTGGCGGTGAAGTCCTCCATTTCGAGCATGTTCTGATGCCCCATGGATTCGCCGGCGCCGGCGATCCACACCGGATTGGTGCGCAGGCTGCGAGCGATCTCCGGGCGGGCGACGATCACCGCGCCGCCGTGGTCTGTGACCAGGCAGCAGTGGTAGAGCGTGAGCGGCCAGGCGATGAGGCGCGCTTCGAGCACGTCCTGCACGGTAATGGGGCCGCCGAACGGGCTTTGCGTCTTGCCGCACATCACGGCGCGCGGATTCAGCTGCGCCCAATCCCGCGTGACCACGGCGATGTGCGCGAAATCCTCTTGGCTGGTGCCGAAGCGGTGGAAGTGCCGCACCATCGCGTGGGCGTACTGCGACGGGGCGCCGAAGGTGCCGTAGGCGGCCGTCATCTCCGCCCCGGGGCTGACCTGCCCGCGCCCGCCGCCGCCATAGCCTCCGCCGCGATAGGACCAGCCGGCTTCGCCGTGGCTGACGAGGGCGATGTCGATGATGCCGGCGTGGATGGCCGCCAGCGCGTGGTGAACGTGGATCTGGAACGAGCAGCCGCCAACCGAGGTGGTGTCTAGATAGCGCGGCTTCAGCCCCAGGTGTTCGCACAGTTCGCCGGACCAGCCGGCCGAGAACACGCCCTGGATGTCCGCGATGGGGATGCCGGTGAGCGTGCTGACGTTCTTGATGGCCTGAATGTGGTGTTGCAGCGACGTGACGCGCTCGCCGATGAGTTCCATCGGATAGCCGATGACGTCCGATTCCGCAGCCCCCACGATGGCCGCGGCGTTGCTGAGATTGGGTGCCGCCATTGCGCTACTCCTCCACCACCCGCCAGAAGGGAATGAACGTCTCGTCGTCCGCCTGCTCGAACTCGACCCTCACCAGGCTGCCGATCTTGATCTCCTCGGGCTTCGTGGCGTCCACGCCGCGCAGCACCGTCATCATGCGGTCGCCTTCGTCCAAGTCGATGAACGCCGTGACGTAGGGCACCTCTTCCGCCCAGCCGCCGAACGCCCGATGCTGCACCGCGTAGGTGTGCAGCCGCCCCTTGCCGCTGGCCTCGATCCAGCCGATGTTCGTGGAATGGCAGAACGGGCAGATGAAGCGCGGGTACCAATGCACCCGATTGCACTCCTGGCACCGAGGAAGCATCAACTTCCCCTCCTTGGCGCCGTCCCAAAACGGCTGCGTATGCTGCCCGCGCGGCGGGATCGGCTTGCTGTAGGCCACTGGGTTGGTCTCTTTGGTGGGCGTGGGAGCCGTAACGTACCACATGCAGAGTGGGAAGGGAGGGTGTCCGGACTCCCGATGAAGCCCATTGTGGGCGACGCTGGCTAGGCCACGGCCGCTGTGACGGGGCGCGACCATCAACAAGCTGGTGCCGGAGCGCTGGGACTGAACGGCATGGTCGAGCCAGCCGTTCGCCTAACCGCACACTCGCGCTTGCACCTTGCGAAAGCGCCACGGACGCGATACGCTTCGTCTTGTGCTAGGGGCGCTGAGCGCCAGTGAGGTGCCGGCAGGGACGGACTCGCTGGAAACGACACTTACGAGAGTATTGGAGGGTGGTTGGATGAAGGCATGGCTCGTCAAGTGGACATCGTCGATGATGAAGAAGCACTGGCCGACATTTAAGTGCTCGCCCCGTCCTGAAGACCGTTGGATGTTGGATGGAACGGCTCTATTCCCAGGCCACTGCCTCGATCCAAGAGAAGCTGGACCAAGCTCATTACTCGAGGCCGGCTCGATTGCCGTATAGATTTCAACAGGGAAAACTGGTGGATGGCCGTGTCGGCCTGCACTGCGGGGATGATCCATTTCTTGAAGCCCGCTTGGTCTCGAATCTTCGCGTGGAGACGACCGAAGACGGTCTCGACGTGTTGCACTACGTTGATGGTCAGCGGAGAGAGAGCATCAAGGGAAGAGGCCGCACGTACACGCTGCTGGCTCGTCGCAGCGAGCGGCATGCGCTCTACAAGCAACGCGACCCCGGCCAGAGGATGCGGTGATGAACGCGGACATACTTTGGCGAGAATTCGCCCCGATCTTGGTAGGTATCCTCGGCGGAGCATTAGTTGGTTCGGTAGTCGGTCCCGTCGTTGCTGGTGTGTTCGCGATTATTGGTTTTGTACTGGGTACCGAAGTTGGGATGCTCCTCTATATGCATAGATTGTGTCGTGCGCACTATGCATTGATGACGGAGCTTACGGGCGTGCGGATGTCGAACTATGTCGCCAGGGCCACCAAAAAAGTTGCGATCATTTGTGGGGTCGCCGGAGCATTGGTTGGTGCGATCGGCTTTGGGGAGGCGGTCTTCGGTGCCGTCGTATTCGCGGCACTTGGTGCTATTGGCGGTGCCCTTGCTGGTCCGACGTGGTGGTATTGTGTGTGCGCTGAGATTATCGATGGAACTGTTGGAGCGGATACTTACGAAGCTCTCGCCGGGGAAAGTTTACCGCGCTTGTAGGAGGAAGATAAAACGAGCTAGCAGAACGGGCAGCCGCGTCGTACAGACCACACAGGCTGGGTTCTGCATTAAACTTGCCATATGGTCGTCATCCTCATGGCCTTGATGCAAAGCGGTCGAGTAACTAATTATCCGAGTTTCCAATGCGTCGTCGAAGTAAGGCGAAGCGTAGTACGAAAGTGGTGGCCGTAATCAAGTTCGCCAAGATCCCAGATCTCGCGAGTCAGATAGATGGGGATGAAGGGATTGTACAAGAGCGCAATCGCGACGAGGAGTACGACCCACCGATCGACGGAATCTTCATGTACGAAGTGTTGGTATGCGAGATACGCGCTTGCGGCACACACGAACAAGCGTAGGAAGGTGTAGTAGGCATAAGGCAATGGAAGAATCGCAATCACAAGAAGCACCGCCGGAGCAGTCCATAGAACCTTGTGGTGCCTAAGCTGACTCGTTTGGCCATCGTCAGCATCAACAAGAGGGAGGCCATGTATTCCTGGTCACTTGTTTGACGGGGATTCGTCAGTCGTCGGAGAATGGCGTCGCGCCTGTTTCCGGAGTGGTTCTATCTGTTGGTTCACTTCTCCGTTCTTTTGCACGCAGTGGTCCAGCCTGCCCCTCGATCGGTACTTGGCGCGTGCGTGGCCGAGCTCGCGGCGATGGTTCGCTTTGGCCGATCTCGCTATGGGTCCGAGCTTCGATCAAGACCTTGTGATGTACACCCAACGTTCCAGACGGAGGAATTACGTCGAACTCGCCTTCGGATCGACCAGTTGGTTGAACGCAAGCGCCGTGCAACGGGCCGTTCGACGCGCCAGCGAGCAGGGCCTCGTGTACCAAGGAGAACCGTTCCGACCCGACAAGCCCCTCAAAGGCTGTTGAGACCACGCGGAACGCAATTCTTGGTACTTGGTCGTCACTTCCATTCAGAGGGAGATGGATGTCAAACACCTCGCCGCCGGCCGGCAAGCGCTTGCCGCCGCTGAGCTCATGGCCTAGCGCAAAGGCACCGTACAATGTGGCCCTTACCCTACCCTCCGTACCGCCGCCATTGGGCATTTTAAGCGCCTCCCATCCAGCCTGCCCGCACTGCGGGCCGAAAAACACGCTCGCAGTTGACTACGGGCGGTGGCCAATGTCAAGAGGACGTCTTTGGTCAATCAGACGCAAGCCTGAGCGGGGGCGTTGGCGGCTGACTTGGTGGACCACGCAATGGACTGCTGGTCACGGACCTTCGGGTCGAACGACTGAAGATGGTCTTGACGTGCTGCACTATGTTTGATGGTCAACAGAGCATCCGGAGAGGCCCTACAAACTCTGACTGCGACGGTCGTGTCGCACTGGGGGCGCTTGATTGGCCTGCCGAGACGCGAGCACGCGGTCTGCCAGATCTTCCGGGCGTTCTCGATGCGGCCAGTTGGCCACCGGCGGTGTGTAGTCGCGTATCGCGGCAACGTGGTTGCGCCAGCGGGCGGGAATCGCTTGGTGGCCGAACCGAGCGCCTAGTACCGCGCCGGCGATGGCGCCGTTGGTGTCGGTGTCGCCGCCGGCGCTTACGACGGCGCTCAGGCCATCCTCGAAGTTCGCAGGATGGCGGGCGCTCCACAGGGCGGCCCGCAATGCGATGAGCGTGTAGCCCGCGTTTCGATGGTCGATGCCCAAGTCGTCGACCGTGGTGTCGGGGCGCAACGCCGATTCCGCCGATTCCCGCACCTTGGGCGGCATCCTGTGTCCAAGCGGGTACGGGTGCAGCTTGTCGCGCAACCCACTTGCAATGGCGTCGGCGGTTGCCGCGAGTTCATTGGCGTTCACGGGTTCGTCGCGCAGGAGACGCACGACTGCGAGGCTGATCAGAACTGCCGACCACAAGCACCTTGGGTCCCAGTGCGTCACGGCAGCGCTGACGACGCTGTTGCGCACAACCGCTTCCTCGTCGTCCAACCAGCGCAAGGCGACCGGTGCGCACCGCATTGCGGCGCCGTTGCCTGCGGCGGCCGAGTCGCTCTCTTCCCACGCAAGGCGAGCCGCATCGATTGCCGCACAGCCGTTCGGTGCGCGGGGCGGAAGGCCCGTCGGAGTTCCGAAGCGGGCGTACTGGCGCAGTTCGCGGCGTGGTTCGGCACCGCCGAACAATCGCAGCGCGTGGTTGGTCTGACCGCCCATCCCGGCACCGTTGAGCTCTCCCCACGCCCAGAACCGGTGCGCAAGGTCGTTAATGTCGTAGGCGTCCGTGGCGATGCTCGCCTCGGCAAGAAGGATCGCTTGGGCAAGGTCATCATCGTCGGGCCAGCCCGGTTTGGCGGCGATCTCGCGGATGCCGTCCGGGAACTCGGCGGCGATGCGGGAGCGGTTCCAGCGCCCGCCCTCGTAGGGGATCCCAAGCAAGTTGCCGACGGCGATACCCACCATCAAGCCGTGCGATTTGTCCGCCAAATCGCTGGTTGGCGGGTCGTTGCTACGTGCTTCTGCGGCCAGTGCGCGATGTTCGGGTGGCTGCGACGCAACAGGGCGCTCTGGTTCGCCGGCGCCGGCCGTGGCGTCAGCCGGCTCAAGGCCGGGGCTCTGCTTACCGTGCGGGTCAAGCAGTAGCCGACGCAGAACGGTGTTCGGCGCCTCATTGAAGTCGTGTTGGTTTGCGACGATGGCCTTGTACACGTCAAGGTCGATGTCGATGCTCTTCATTGCATGGTGCAGTGGTTCCTCTGTCCGCTGAGCATAGCAGCAGCCGGCACAGACCACACAGACTGGACATTCTGCACAAACTTGCCATACAGTCGCCGTTCCCAATGATCCTGAGGTGACGGTAGAGGTGGGCAGGGCGACCGAAGCGACGAAGCGAACCGACGGATTTCGCGTGGAGGGGCTTCCGGGGTTGTCGAGGAACGCTCTGGACTTCCTTCGCCAACGCCCGCGGGAGGCACGCTTGGCCGTGGCCGTCGCCTTGGAAACGGCGGCCGCTCAATGCGAGGTGCTTGGCGACGATCCCTCGGTCCCAGTGCCGGCACCGCTTGAGCCATTCATCGTTCGGCGGTCGAAGGGGCGGGAGCTCATCGGCGTTTCGGAGGCCGCCGAGCGCTTGGAGGTCTCGCGCACAACGGTCTACGACTGGACGGCGAAGGGAACGCTCCTGGCTTGGAAGTCGACCAAGCGTGGCCTGTCGATCCCCGCGGCGCAGATTCTCGGCCCGGGCAAGGTTGTGCCGAACCTTGCCCGGGTTCTGGACTGCATTGGCGACCCCGAACTGGCGTGGATGTTTCTGACTCAGGTGTGGCCCTTCGCCGACGAGGCCGCACGCCCCCTCGACAAGCTGCTGGCTGGTCGCGCTGACGACGTCCTGAACGCTGCTCCCGGGTTCGGCACGACCTTCACGTGACTGGGATTGTCTAATCGCAGACCGGATCGAGGCTGTGCACAAGGAAGCCGAGCTTCCACCGAGCTACAGGATCATGCCGCGTCGCCATCTGACGTCGGTGCTGGGAACTACACCAGCCGACTCCCGTTTCTGTCGCAAGGACGACGCCTACACGGTCCTCTATGCCTCCCCCGACTTCGCCACTGCTTTTCTCGAGACTGTCGTGCGGGATCGGTTCATGCGCCGTCGGCGACGGGAGATCGGGCTCGTGGAAGTCACGGAGCGGGGCTGGGCACGGATTCAGACGACGCCAGAAACAAGACTTCTGCTCCTCGATCTTCGTCGCGACGGATGCACCTTGCTTGGTGCGCCGACGGATGTGGTCAATGCGCGGAATCACGCTGCCGGCCGTGCGTTCGGAAGGGTTGTTCATGCCGAACACGCGAATGTCGATGGCCTGCTGTACGCCTCCCGGCTCACCGGCGCGGATGTCTACGCTGTGTTCGATCGCGGAATTGGCAAGCTCGAAGCGGGCGAGTCCGGCATGTTGCCGGACCATCCAGACCTGCCGGATGTGCTGGCGAAGCACGAGATTGGCCTCATTGTTTGAAGATGCTAACCGGCGGATCGCGAAGCGCGCACCGCAATCCAGAAGAATTGGAGCCGCCTGCACGGGAACCATGCAACAATCAACCCATGCGCTTCTTCAACACCGAAGGCTGGTGTCGTCTCGTAGAGCGAAGCAGCTGGCCGATGAAAACGTAAGCAGGGAGGGTCTTCCATTGGTTGCTGTCGCCGAATCGAACGCGGATGGGAACGTCGTCGAAGTCTACGGCGAGGAGGTGGTCTTGCCGGAGCTCGGGGGGTGGCTGCGGGCCATCGAGGAGCAAGGCTACGTGGTGATTCCGGATTGGCTTGATGCCGACCGCACCCGTCGCTTGCGCGACGATCTGCGGCGCGAGGTGAACCCGCTGCGCGAGATGCTGCCGCCGGAGCGCACCACGGTGCGCTCGCACAATCTGCTGGGGAAGACGCGCTGCGTGGACGATCTGGTGTGCGATCTGCGCATGTTGGCGCTGGTGCAGAGCGTGCTGCAGGACCGGGCGCAGATTTCCGCGGCGGTGTTGTTCGATCTGCTGCCGGGGTCGAAGGCGCAGCCGCTGCATCAGGACGACACCCTGTGGCCGATTCCGCGTCCGCATCGGCCCTTCCTCTTCAACACGGTGATCGCGGCGGAGAACTTCACGAAGGCGAACGGCGCGACGCACTTGGTGCCTGGGTCGCACCTGTGGCACGACCAGCCCGTGCGGCAGCCGCCGGAGGTGGAGACGGTGCAGATCGAAATGGAGGCCGGCTCGCTGGTGGGCTGGACGGGCGCCATGTGGCACGGCGGCGGCGCGAACACCACCGAAGAGAGCCGCATGGCCGTGAATCTGAACTTCAACCTGGCGTTTCTGCGCCAGCAGGAGAACCAGTACATCGGCGTGCCCCGGGAGGAAGTGGCCAAGATGCCGCGCCGCCTGCAGCGCGTGCTCGGCTACCAGGGCGGCTATTCGGCGGCGGGGCCGGGCATGGTGGATCTGCGCGATCCACTGGTGATGTTGGACAAAGTGCGCTTCGGCTACGACGTGAACGCGCCCGGAATGCCGAGATTGGACATCAACCCGGAACCGCTGCGGTCGAAGAAGGAGAACGGCAAGGGCAGGGGGTAGAAGCGTCGGAGGCGAAAGGGCGGTCGCCCATGGCGAGTTCCCGAGGAACGGGCATGCGTCGCACGCCCTTCACGCGCAGCTCGGCCGCGTCCACATGCCGCGCTGGCACACCCCCTTAGGCTGCTCCCAAAACAAGCGCCAATGCGCACCCGCAGTCAGCCTTGCGTTTTGTGCGCGAGTGCCTTCAACCACAACCACCGCCCCGACTAAAATCGCGCCCATCGTGGAATGGTCTTGACCATTCCACGATCATCAAGATAATGGTCATCGTGATGACCACGCCGAGATTCTACGATCAACTGCTGGAGGAGCACTTCCTCCGCAACCGTCAGATGGCGTTCGTGAGCGGGCCTCGGCAGGTGGGCAAGACGACGACTTGCCGTCGCATCGCCGACGCCTATGTGAATTGGGACAGCGTCGACGACCGCGAGCGGGTGCTGGCGGGCCCGGCCCGGCTCGCCGAAGCGCTGGGGTTGGATCGGCTGCGCACCGAACCGCCGCTGGTCTTGTTCGACGAACTGCACAAGTTCCCTCGCTGGAAGCAGTTCCTGAAGGGTGTCTTCGACACCTACGGCGAACGCCTCCGCATCGCCGTCACCGGCAGCAGCCGCCTGGACGTGTACCGGCGCGGCGGCGACAGCTTGATGGGGCGCTACTTCCTCTACCGCATGCACCCGTTCTCGGTTGCCGAGATCGCTGCGCCGAACCTGCCCTCCGAACGCATCCTTGGCGAACCGCGACGGATTTCGCCGCTGGATTTCGATGCGATGTGGCTCCACGGCGGCTTCCCGGAACCCTACCTGCGCCGCGACGTGCGCTTCACGCGACGTTGGCGCTCCACCCGCGCTGCCCAGCTGCTGCGCGAAGACGTGCGCGAACTCACCGGGGCGCAGCAACTCGGGCAGCTTGAAGTCATGGCGCGTTTCCTAACGGAGCGTTCCGGGCAGCAGCTCGTCTTCGGCAACCTGGCGCGGCAAGTGCGTGTTTCCGCCGACACCGTTCAACGCTGGGTCGCCGCCTTGAGCGACTTGCACTTGGGATTCCTGATGCGCCCCTGGTTCAAGAACGTCTCGCGCTCGCTACGCAAGGAACCCAAGTGGTATCTGCGCGATTGGGCGGCGGTCGGGGACGTTGGCCAGCGCGCCGAGACGTTCATCGCGTGCCATCTCTTGAAGGCTGTGGAAGGGTGGAACGACTTGGGCTTGGGCGCGTTCGAGTTGGGCTATCTGCGCGACAAGGAGAAGCGCGAGGTCGATTTCGTAGTGGTTCGAGACGGCGAACCGTGGTTCCTGGTGGAGGCGAAGCATGCGGACGCGCCCTTGAGCCCGGCGCTGGCGCACTTCCAAGGGCAGCTCGGGGCGCCGTTCGCGTTCCAGGCGACGGTTGCCGCGGACCACGTGGACGCGGACTGCTTCGATTCGCCGGGGCCGCCGCTGGCGGTGCCGGCCCGCACGCTGCTCTCGCAACTGCTTTGAGTGCGCCGCGCTGCCCGGTGCCGGGCCTTACGCGGCGAGGTCGTAGCCCGCGTCCGCCAGGGCGTTGAACTCGCGCAGCAGCGTCTCGCCCTTGGGGCTGGCGAGGATTTGCTCGCGAATCGCTTGGTGCAGGCGCTCGGCGGCCAGGCGGGGCTGCTCGACGGTCGCCCAGTTCAAGATGCCTTTCCAGAAGCGGTCGATGAGCGTCGCGCCCGGCATGGTGCCGCCGTCCACCGTGCGCACCGTGAGCGAGCGCAGTTCGCCGATGTAGAGGCGCAGCGATTCCACGTGGATCAGCTCGTCCGTGCGGATGCGTTCGACGATCTCCGCGGCTTGTTCGGCTTCCGCTCGGCGCTCGGTGAACAGGGTGGGCGCCCGAAAGGTCGCTTGTGCGGCGGCGAAGCCGATCTCGGCACGGAACTCGATGAGCAGCAGGTTCATCAGGAAGCTGAGCGCCAGCTCGAAGGGCATCTCGATTTCCGGCATGTGGCGCTGCCCGGCCTCTGGTCTGGAAATGGACTCCGGCGGTTCCACGTCCGGGTGGGCGTCCGGGCCGAAGGCGAGATCCCGCGCCACGAACCACATCACGTCGTGGCCGCCGATGCCCTTCTCCGGCTCGCCGCCTTCGTCGATGCCGTGCGCCTTCAGCAGCCCGCGCCGCAGGTGGCCGAGGCCGGTGCCGGAGATGTCCTCGACGACGAGCGTCTGCAAGTCCGGGAAGGGCATCTGCGCGAGCATCCTGCCGCGCCCCTCGATCTTGCCGGTGATGGTGAGGCCGTTCCAGAACGGCCGGCTCACGCCGTTTTCGATCAGCACGCGCTGCTGCGCGGGATTCGGCACGCGCGGCCCGGTGAGCAGCGACGAATCCGCCACCAGCAGATCGCCGCCCCGTTCGCGCAATGCCGCCGTCCAATTGTCGATGGCCACCCGGCGCACCTTGGAGCGCGGCGGCACGTATTGCCCGTGCGCGTCGAACCCGCCGTGCAGGCGCTGTTCGCCGACGACGTGCGGCACCGCGTAGTCGTGGTCCGTGAGCAGTTCATCTTCGGAGAACGTCAACTGTGCTGCCGCCATGCGCGAGTCTCCTTGCGTCTCGAAGTGCGTTGCCGACGATGCGGATTGTAGTGCGTTCGAGGCGCTTCGTGCCGTCTCTGGTCGCTCGCGGCAACAAGCATCCGCCCCGCGCCGTGGCGGCGCCGATCTTCTGGCTACGCGGCGACTTCGCGGACTTTCGCGGACTTTCGCGCCTGCCGCTCGCGCTGCGGCGTCATCCGTGGAAGAATCCGCCGCCTGCTGTTTCGACGAAGAGGGGGAGGCGTGGCCGGCGCGTTCGAGGGCATTCGCGTGCTTGATCTTTCGGATCGGCTCTCCGGCGCTTGGGCGTCGCGTCTGTTCGGCGACTTCGGCGCGGATGTGCTGCTTGTCGAACCGTCCGAAGGACACCCGCTGCGGCGCGAACCGCCGTTTCTGGAGGGTCGGCCCGGCGCTGAGCGATCGCTGCTGCACGCCTACGCGAATTGGAACAAGCGCTCAGTCGTCCTGGAAGACGAAGAATCGATCGCGGCGCTGTGCGCCAAGGCGCATGTCGTGGTGACGACGAGCGTGGCGCCAGCCGGCGTTCCAGACGGCGTCGTCCATCTGTCCATCACGCCCCACGGCCTCGACGGGCCGCTCGCCGCCGTGCCCGGCAACAACCTCACGGCCTGTGCCCGGGTTGGCTGGGCCACCATCAACAAGGCGCGGGAGGACGTCCCGCTGCAGCTGCCGGCGCGGCAGAGCGGCTACATCGCCGGCCTTGCCGGCTTCGTCGCCGCGGCGGCGGCGCTCTACCGGGGCGGCGGCGAGCGCATCGACTTGAGCGAGACCGAAGCGCTGGCGCTTACCTGTGCGCCGTGGGCGGTGATGGGCAATTTCATCGGCGGCAAGGCGATGGCGTTCGGGCCGGCCGGCGGGCGCAAGCGGGGCGAAGCGGGGCCGCTGTGGCGCACGCGGGACGGACTCATCAACTACGGCTACGGCGATTGGCAGCAGTGGACGTCCGCCATGCGCTTTCTGGGCCTCGACGACCTGGCCGAAGACGAACGTTTCGTCAGCGCCTGGGGACGCCACCAGCAGGATACGCGCCCAGTGCGCGATGGTCTCGTGGAGGCATCGGCGGCGCACGGCAAGTGGGAGATCTTCCACGGGCTCGCGAAGCGGCGCTGCATCTCCGGCCTGGTGCAGAACATGCGCGAGCTGCGGGAGAGCGAACAGTTCAAGGCGCGCGGCTTCATCGAAGAAACCAGCGTGGAGGGCCGCGCCGTGGCGGCGCCGGGGCCAATCGCCAAGCTCTCGGAGACGCCTTGGGAGCTGCGGCAGCCGGCGCCGAAGCTCGGTGCGCACACCGCTGAGGCTTGGTCTTCGCCGCCCGAAGCCGCGCCGCCGCAGCACGGCGGCCAACCCCTCGCCGGCGTGCGCGTGCTGTGCTTTACGCAAGCCTGGGCGGGCACGTTCTGCACCGAGCTGCTGGCGCTGATGGGCGCGGACGTGGTGCAGATCGAGACGGTTCGCCGCCCGGACGTGTGGCGCGGCGCGGGTTCTCCGGTGCCCCCGGCGGTGCGCAATCCGGACATTCCGCAAACCGGCATCAACACCAACGGCATGTACAACAGCGTGAACCTGAACAAGCGCGCCATTACGCTGGACGTGACGCATCCGCGCGGCAAGGAGATGTTCTGGCGGATGATTCCGAAGTTCGACGTGCTGGTGGACAACTTCAGCCCGCACGTGACGACGGACTGGGGCGTCACCCTGGAGACGCTGCGCGAACATCGCCCGGACATCGTCTTCGCGTCGGTCTCCGGCTACGGGCGGCATGGGCCGCTTGCCGAATATCCCGCCAACGGCGCCACCACGGAGCCGATGGCCGGCCTCGCGTCCATCCACGGCTATGCCGACGGCGAGGCGATGAACACCGGCGGCCTGATCCCGGATCCGATCTCCGGCTACACGCTGGCGGTGGCGATCCTGGCGGCGCTCAACCACCGCAAGCGCACCGGCGTGGGCCAGCGCATCGACGCCGCCATGCTGGAAGCAGTGGCCGTGCAGGTGGGCGACGCGCTCATGGAATACGACGCCAACGGCGCACTGCGCCAAGGCACCGGCAACCGCCACCCGCGCTTCGCGCCGCACGGCGTCTATGCCTGCGCGACGGATGCCGCGGGCGGCGAAGAGGGCGCCTGGATCGCCGTCGCCGCCGAGGACGATGCGGCTTTCGCGCGCTTGGCAAGGCACATCGGCAAGCCGGAACTGGCGTCCGACCGCCGCTTCTTCGACAACGAAAGCCGCAAAGCCAACGAAGACGCGCTGGACGCCATTCTCGGCGCATGGTTCGCGCAGCAGGACGCCACGGCTGAGGCGCAAGCCCTGGGTGCGCTCGGCATCTGCGCTGCGAACTGCGGCCCGTTCAAGCCCATCTACGCCGATTCCAACGCGCAGTTCGAGCAGCGGGGTTTTCTGACGCCGGTGGCGCATCCGCAGTCCGGCACCCACCTGATGCCGGTTCTGCCGTGGCGCATGGCGCGCACGCCGCGCATCGAGGCGCGGTATTCGCCGTGCTTCGGCGAGCACAGCCGGGAGGTCTTCGCCGAGGAACTCGGCTTAAGCGACGACGACTACGAAGAACTGGTGGCGCTCGGCGTCACGGGCACGGAGCGCGTGGCGTCGCTATGATGGCGCTTCTTCCGTTTCTTCCAACAGTGATCCGGCTGTGAAGCTCTACCTCGAAACCCACGGCTGCCAGATGAACGAGTACGACTCGTCGCGCATGGCCGACGTGCTGCGCGAAAGCCACGGCGCGGCGGTGGTGGAAGACCCCGCCGCCGCGGACGTGCTGCTGCTCAATACCTGCTCCATTCGCGAGAAGGCCGCCGAGAAGGTGTTCAGCCAGCTTGGCCGCTGGCGCGCGCACAAGGCCGCCAATCCGCAGGTCGTCATCGGCGTCGGCGGCTGCGTGGCGAGCCAGGAAGGCGCGGCGATCACGGCGCGGGCGCCCTTCGTGGACGTGGTGTTCGGCCCGCAGACGCTGCACCGCCTGCCAGCGATGGTCGATGCCGCCCGGCGCGAGCGCGCGCCGGTGGTGGACGTGAGCTTCCCGGAGATCGAGAAGTTCGACCGTCTGCCAGCGCCGCGCGCGGTCGGCCCAAGCGCGTTCGTCTCGGTGATGGAAGGGTGCAGCAAGTTCTGCACGTTCTGCGTGGTGCCGTACACCCGCGGCCCGGAGTTCTCGCGGCCCGTGGCGAGCGTCATGCGCGAGGTGACGCGCCTGGCCGAGGGCGGCGTGCGCGAGATCAACTTCCTGGGGCAGAACGTGAACGCCTACCGGGGTGCCCTCGAGGATGGTGCGGCGGCGGACGACGAAGCCGTGGCCGACTTGGGCGAGCTGATCCAGTACGCCGCCGACGTGCCCGGCATCGACCGCATTCGCTTCACCACCTCCCACCCGGTGGAGTTTTCGCCGACGCTGACGGAGGCGTTCCGCAACGTGCCCGAGCTCGCAAGCCACCTGCATCTGCCCGTGCAGTCCGGCTCTGATCGGGTGCTGGCCATGATGAAGCGCGGCCACACCGTGCTGGAGTACAAGGCGAAGATCCGCGCCGTGCGCGAGGCGCGGCCGGGCTTGAGCCTTTCCTCGGACTTCATCGTCGGCTTTCCCGGCGAGACCGACGCGGACTTCCAGGCGACGCTGGATCTGGTGCGGGAACTCGACTACGACATCTCCTTCAGCTTCGTCTACAGCCCACGGCCGGGCACGCCGGCGGCCAGCCTGCCGGACGACACGCCGCTGGCCGTCAAGCGCGAACGGCTGGCCGCCTTGCAGCAGCGCCTGCGCAGCCAAGCCGCGGCGCACGCGCAAGCAATGGTCGGAACGCGCCAGCGGGTGCTGGTCGGCGGCGTCTCGAAGCGCGACCCGGGCGAGCTCGCCGGGCGCACGGAGAACAACCGCGTGGTGAACTTCGCCGCGCACCGGGAACTCGCCGCGGGCCGCGAACTCGTCGGCGGCTTCGCCACCGTGGAGATCACCGAAGCATTGCCAAACTCGTTGCGCGGACGGCTTGCGTCGCCGTAAGCTAGGCGCACCCAACCGCAAGCCGCGCCCAAACCGACGTTGACAGACGAACCTCCGAACGCGCTGGCGCAGACCACCGACGTTCGCCTGGAACCCAGCGATTCACGCCGCTTGGCCGCGCTGTGCGGCCCGCTGGACGAGAACATCAAGCACCTGGAGCGCCGCCTCGGCATTCGCATCCGCAGCCGTGGCAGCGTCTTTCGGCTGGCCGGCCCGGCGTCCCACGTGCAGGCCGGGCACGCCGTGCTGCAACAGCTCTACGGCGAGACCCAAAGCCGCGAGGCGCTCGACTCCGACACCGTCCACTTGTGCTTGCAGGAAGCCGGCGTGGAAGGCCTGCTGGCGAGCAACGGCCGGCCCGCAGACGGCCGGGAAATGCCGGATGGCGCGGCGCGGGCGGCAGGCCGGCCGGCGGAAGAGCGCAGCGATCTGATCGCCGTGCGCAAGAAGACCATCAAGCCGCGCGGCGGCAACCAGCGCCGCTACGTGGACGCCATTCGCCGCAACGACTTGAGCTTCGGCATCGGCCCGGCCGGCACCGGCAAGACCTATCTGGCCGTCGCCTGCGCCGTGGCGGCGCTGGAGAGCCGCAGCGTGGCGCGCATCCTGCTGGTGCGCCCGGCGGTGGAAGCGGGCGAGAAGCTCGGCTTCCTGCCCGGCGACTTGGCGCAGAAGATCGACCCGTACCTGCGCCCCCTCTACGATGCCCTGTACGAGATGCTCGGCGTGGAGCGGGTCAACAAGTACATCGACCGCAACGTCATCGAAGTCGCGCCGCTGGCCTTCATGCGCGGACGCACGCTGAACGGCGCGTTCATCATCCTGGACGAGAGCCAGAACACCACCATCGAACAGATGAAGATGTTCCTCACCCGCATCGGCTTCGGCTCAACGGCGGTCGTCACCGGCGACATCACCCAGATCGACCTGCCTCGGGGCGCCCGTTCCGGCCTGGTGCACGTGCTCGACGTGCTCGACGACGTGGACGGCGTGAGCTTCACCCGCTTCGGCGCCAAGGACGTGGTGCGGCATCCGCTGGTGCAGCGGGTGGTGGAGGCGTACGCCGAAGCCGAGGCGTCTTCCGGGCCGCGTCTGGAATGACCGTGGACGTGCAGATCGCGAGCGGGTGCGAGACGCCGCCGGCGGAACGGATCGCCGCCTGGGCGCGCGCCGCCCTCGGCGACGAAGGACGCGACGTGTGCGTGCGCGTCGTGGACGAGCCGGAAGGCGCCGCCTTGAACGCGCGCTTTCGGCAGCGGCCGAGCGCCACCAACGTGCTGGCGTTTCCGGTCGCGCCCGGATGCGGCGCGACGGCGGCCGTCGCCCCGCTTGGCGACGTCGCCGTCTGCGCGCCGGTCGTCGTTGACGAAGCGCGGCGACAGGGCAAGGCCGTGGAGGCCCACTTCGCGCATCTCGTCATGCACGGGGTTCTTCATCTGCTCGGCATGGCGCACGACACGGCGGAGCAGGCGGCGGCGATGGAGGCCAAGGAGGCCGCATTGCTGCGCCGCTTCGGCATCGACGACCCCTACCTTGCGGAGGTGGAAGCGTGAACGAGTCGGCGGCGCAGCTCGACGGCGCGAGAGCGGACGGCGTGGCGGATGCGCCGCCGCGCGAGGGGCGGAAGTCTTGGCGCGAGTGGCTGGCGGAGCTGTTCCCGACCGAGCCGGCGGACACAACCGCCATTCTGGAGATGCTCAAGCACGCCAGCGAGCGGCAGCTGCTCAACAAGGACGCGCTGAACATCATCCACGGCGCATTGGCGGTGGCGGATATGCGCGCCCGGGACATCATGGTGCCGCGCTCGCAAGTGGTCACCGTGGACATCGACGGCCGGGTGGCGGAGTTCGTGCCGACGATCATCGAGTCCCGGCACTCGCGCTTTCCCGTGGTGGCGGACGACATGGACGACGTGCGCGGCATTCTGCATGCCAAGGACGTGCTGGCGCCGCTGCTCGACAAGGAGCAGCGCTTCGACATCAAAGACTGCATTCGCCCGGCCGTCTTCGTGCCCGAGAGCAAGCGCTTGAACGACCTGCTGCAGGAGTTCCGCGAGACGCACAACCACATGGCCGTGGTGATCGACGAATACGGCAACGTCTCCGGCGTCGTCACCATCGAGGACGTGCTGGAACAGATCGTCGGCGACATCGAAGACGAGCACGACGTGGACGACGACAGCTTCATCAAGCCGCTGGATGCGCGCAGCTACACGGTGAAGGCCACCACGCCCATCGACGAGTTCAACGCACACTTCAAGGCCGGCTTCAAGGACGACGAGTTCGACACCATCGGCGGCATCGTCGTGAAGGAGTTCGGCTATCTGCCGAAGCGCGAAGAGACGATCCGCTTGCAGCGCTTCCACTTTCGCGTCCTGCACGCGGACAGCCGGCGCATCCGCCTGCTGCACCTCACCTGCGATTAGCCTGCGACGAGATCGCGGATCAGCCGCCGGCCGCGGCAACCTGCGCCGGCAAGCCGCGTTGTCGTTGGCCGCGCTGCTCGCCGGCGCAGCGCTGCCACTGGCCCTCGCGCCCTTCGACTTCTGGCCCGCGCTGCTGGCGAGCGCCGGCGCGCTGTTTCTGGTTCTGGAACGCACGGGCACTGTGCGCCGGGCGTTCTGGCGCGGCTGGCTGTTCGGCGTGGGCAAGTACGGTGTCGGCGCGTCATGGGTCTACGTCTCCATCCATGTTCACGGCCACGCACCGCCGCTCTTGGCCGGGGCGCTGGTGGCCTTGTTCGTCGCTGGCCTGGCGCTGTTCACAGGCTTGCAGGGCGTCTTCGTCCATGTATTCAGGGACACGGTGCGCTGGCCTCGCGTCCTCGGATTCACCGCCGCTTGGTTGTGCGTGGAGTGGCTGCTGACGTGGGTGCTGAGCGGCTTTCCGTGGCTCTTCGCCGGCTACGCCTTTCTCGACACGCCGCTTGCCGGCTGGGCGCCGATTGGCGGCGTGCTGCTGGTCTCCGCCGCGGGCGTCTCGACCGGTGCCGTGGTCGCCGTCGCCGCAACGGCGCGGGTTCCGACGGGCGGAGGCGCCATGCGCTTTGGTCTTTGGCCGTGGGCCTTGGGCACCGTGGCGGCGATCTGGCTCGGCGGCTGGCTGTTGCAGTCGATCTCCTGGACCCAGCGCGGGGAACTGCGCAGCGTGGCCTTGGTGCAGGGCAACATGCCGCAGCAAACGCGCTGGACGGCGCAAGGCGTGGTGGACGCCGCCGAACGCTACGACGCGCTCTCGGCGGCGCTCTGGGAACGCGACATCGTGGTGTGGCCGGAAGGCGCGATTCCAGACATGCATTGGCGCGTTGCGCCGCGCATCGAAGCGATGCGGGCCGCGGCGACAGGGCGCATCGGCGATCTCGTCTACGGCGCGACGACCGCCGAGCGGGGGCACGACGACCGCCCGCTGATCTACAACGCCGCGGTCTCCACCGGCGGCGGCGAGTACCGCAAGCGCCGCCTGGTGCCGTTCGGCGAATACGTCCCGCTGGAAGGACTGCTGCGCGGCACAATCGCCTTCTTCGACCTGCCGATGTCCAACTTCGCCGCCGGCGAGGGCGAGCCGCAGATGCTGCGCGCCGCTGGCGTCTCCGTGGCGGTGGCGATCTGCTACGAGATCGCCTATCCGTTCGCGTTGGCCCGGCGCACCGCCGAGGCCGGCCTGCTGGCGACGCTCAGCAACGATGCCTGGTTCGGCGAATCCATCGGCCCTTGGCAGCACATGCAGATCGCCCGCATGAGGGCATTGGAGAACGGCAGATTCCTGCTCCGCGCCACCAACAACGGCATCACCGCCGTGGTGGACGAGCGGGGCAACATGGTCGCCAGCCTGCCCCAGTTCGAGGCCAGGGCATTGCTCGCGGACGCCTACGCGACCTCGGGAACTACTCCCTTCGGAGCTTTCGGGGCGCTTGCCGTGTCCACGGTCCTGGCCGGCGCCACGGCCTTCGCGGTGCTGCTGCCGCTGTGGCGGCGATGGACGCTTGGACGGAAAGGGCCGTCTGCTTCGAGCGCTACTTCAGCTTGAGCAAGGGCTGTCCGGCGACTCCGGGCGCGGTGACGATCTCCCCCATTCCTTCTGTCCTAGGCGATGCGCGCCACCGCCCGCTTCGCCAGCACGCGCACGAGCTGGGCTCGGTATTCGGCGGAGGCGTGCAGGTCTGCGTTGAAGGCGCCGTGGTCGATGGGCACGTCGTTCAGCGACTCCGGCGAGAAGTTCGCGGCGAGCGCCTCTTCGAACGCCGTCGCGCGGAACGCGCAGGGGCCGGCGCCGGTGACGCCGACGCACACGCCATCCCCGCAGCGCGCCACCATCACGCCGACCACGGCGTAGCGCGAGGCGGGGTTGGGAAACTTCTCGTAGGCGGCGACGTCCGGGATGCGGAAGTCCACGGCGGTCACGATCTCGCCTTCGTCGAGCGCCGTCTCGAACAGGTCGATGAAGAAGGAGTTCGCTGCAATGGAGCGCTTGTTCGTGCGCACCGAAGCGTCCAAGGCGACCAAGGCCGCCGGATAGTCGGCGGCCGGATCGCTGTTGGCGACGGAACCGCCGATGGTGCCGCGGTTGCGCACGTGCGGATCGCCGATGCGGCTGGTGAGGTCGGCCAAGGCCGGGATGGCGTTGCTGCCAGCCACCTCCGCGTGGCGCGTCGAGGCGCCGATGGAGAGGGTGTCGCCGTTGCGTTCGATGCCGCGCATGGAGGCGACGCCCGAGAGATCGATCAAATCGGAGGGCGAGGCCAGGCGCTGCTTGAGGGTGGGGATCAGCGTCATGCCGCCGGCCAGGAAGGCGCCGTCCGTGGCATCGGCCATCAGTGCTGCGGCGTCTTCCACGGACGCCGGCTTGTGGTAGTTGAACGGGTACATGGCTTAGTCCTGTTTCTCGCGGAGCGCTCGCCAGACGGTCTCCGGCGTCGCCGGCATGGGGATGGCGGCAACGCCCAAGGCGTTCGTCACCGCATTGATGACGGCCGCGGTGGAGCCGATGGCGCCAGCTTCGCCGCAGCCCTTCACGCCGAGCGGATTGTGGGTGCAGGGCGTGGTCGTCGTGTCCACGGTGAAGTTCGGCAGGTCGTCCGCGCGGGGCATGGCGTAGTCCATGTAGGAGCCGCTCACAAGCTGGCCGCCCTCGTCGTAGACGCCGTGTTCGAGCAGCGCTTGGCCGATGCCCTGGGCGAGGCCGCCATGCACCTGCCCTTCGACGATCATCGGATTGACGATGTGGCCGAAGTCGTCCACGGCGACGAACTTCTCGATCGTCACCACGCCCGTCTCCGGGTCCACTTCCACCTCGCAGACGTGGGTGCCGGCCGGGTAGGTAAAGTTCGGCGGATCGTAGAACGCCTTCTCCGAGAGCCCAGGTTCGAGTTCGTCGAGCGGATAGTTGCTCGGAACGTAGGCGGCGAAGGCCACCTCGGCGAAGGTGAGGGACTGGTTGGAGTCGGCGACGTTGAACGCGCCGTCCTCGAACTCCACTTGGTCTTCGTTCGCTTCGAGCATGTGCGCGGCGATCTTCCTGCCCTTGGCGACGATCTTGTCGGTGGCCTTGACGATGGCCGAGCCGCCGACCGCCAGCGAACGCGACCCATAGGTGCCCAGCGCGTAGTCCGAACGCCCGGTGTCGCCGTGCAGCACCGTGACGTTCTCGAAGGGCACGCCGAGCTTCTCCGAGATGATCTGCGCGAACGTCGTCTCGTGGCTTTGGCCGTGGCTGTGGGAACCCGTGACGACGGTGACCGAGCCGGTGACGTCCACGCGCACCTCGCCCACCTCGAACAGGCCGACGCCGGCGCCGAGGGAGAGCGCCACCTGGGAAGGCGCGAGGCCGCAGGCCTCGATGTAGCAGGAGAGCCCGATGCCGCGCTTCCTGCCGTTCCTTTCGGAGGCCGCCTTGCGGGCTGCGAAGCCGCCGTAGTCCACATGGGCGAGCGCCTTGTCGAGGCTCGCCTCGTAGTCGCCGGTGTCGTAGGTGAGGGCAACCGGCGTTTCGTAAGGGAAGTCGCTCGGCTGGATGAAGTTGCGGCGGCGGATGTCGGCTGGGTCCATGCCGAGTTCCCGCGCCGCCGTCTCGACGATGCGTTCCACGACGTAGGTGGCTTCGGGACGGCCGGCGCCCCGGTAGGCATCCACCGGCGCGGTGTTCGTGAACATCGCCTGCACGCCCACATGGATCGCCGGCGTCTTGTACTGCCCGGCCAGCAGCGTGCCGTAGAGGTAGGTGGGCACGCTGGAGGCGAAGGTGGAGAGGTAGGCGCCCATGTTGGCGAGGGTTCGCACGCGCAGCCCCAGGAACTCGCCGTCTTCGGCAAGGGCGAGTTCGGCATGGGTCACGTGGTCCCGGCCGTGCGCGTCCGCCAGGAAGGATTCGGACCGTTCGGCGCACCACTTCACCGGCCGGCGCAGCTTGCCGGCGGCCCAGACGACGGCCGTTTCTTCCGCGTAGACGAAGATCTTCGAGCCGAAGCCGCCGCCGACGTCCGGCGAGATCACGCGCAGCCGCGCTTCCGGCGCGACTTGCACGAAAGCCGCCAGCACGAGGCGTTCGAGATGCGGATTCTGCGACGTGGTGTGCAGGGTGTAGGCACCCGATGCGGCGTCGTACTCGCCGAGCGCGGCGCGCGGCTCGATGGCGTTGGGGATCAGGCGGTTGTTGACGATGTCCACGGCGGTGACGTGGTGCGCCTTGGCGAAGGCGGCGTCCGTGGCGGCTTCGTCGCCGAGTTCCCAGTCGTAGCAGCGGTTGTTCGCCGCGGCGTCGTGGATCTGCTCGGCCGAAGCGGCGCTGGCCAGATCCACCACGGCCGGCAGTTCCTCGAAATCGGTCGCTTCCAGAAGCGCCTCGACGCCGTTCTTCGCGGCTTCGAGCGTTTCGGCAACCACCACCGCGAATGGTTCGCCGACGTAGTTCACGCGCTCGACCGCCAAGGGCGGATGCGGCGGCTGCACCATGTCCGAGCCGTCCTTGGACTTCACCAGCCAGCCGCAGGGGAGGTCGCCGATGCCGTCGGCCTGCATGTCGGCGCCGGTGAACGCGGCGACGACGCCGCTCACGGCCGTGGCGGCGTTCTTGTCGATGCCGTTGATGCGCGCCCGCGCGTGGGGCGAGCGGGCGAACGCGGCGCAGGCCTGGCCGTGGGCGTCGATGTCGTCCGTGTAGCGCCCGGCGCCGGTGACGAAGCGGGCGTCCTCCTTGCGCTTGACCGATGCCCCGATGCCGGTTTCCGAAGCCATAGCCGCCCCTCCTACTGGTTCCTTTTTCAACGCGCCCTACGCGCCGCCTGCACTTGACCCGCGTTATTTGGCAGCGACGGAGAGCACCGCCTTGACGATGTTGTGGTAGCCCGTGCAGCGGCACAGGTTGCCTTCGAGGCCCCGGCGCACGGCCTGTTCGTCCAAGGCGTCGTTCTTCGCCACCAGATCGATGGCGCTCATGATCATGCCCGGCGTGCAGAAGCCGCATTGCAGGGCATGGTTGTCGCGGAACGCGGCCTGCATGGGATGCAGGTCGTCCGGCGCGCCGATGCCCTCGATGGTGGTGACTTCGGCGCCGTCCGCCTGGCCGGCGAGGACGGTGCAGGATTTGACCGCATCGCCGTTCACATGCACGACGCAGGCACCGCACTGGCTGGTGTCGCAGCCGACGTGGGTGCCGGTGAGGTCGAGATGCTCGCGCAGGATCTCCGAGAGGAGCGTGTTGGCCGGCACGTCGACGGAGTGTTGCTTGCCGTTCACCGTGATCGAGACTTCCACTTGCGCCCTCCTGATCTGCTGTCGTCGCGCGTTCGCTTACGCCTTGGCGGCGAAATCCGCCGCGAAGCGTTCGAAGAAGCGCACCGTCAACTTGCGCGCCGCGCTCTCCACCAACCGTGCGCCGATCTGCGCCAGCTTGCCCCCGATTGCGCCTTCGATTGTATACCCCAGCTGCGTCTCGTGGCCGAGGTCCTCCAAGCGCACGAACGCCGAGCCGTTGGCGAAGCCGGCAGCGCCGCCCTTCACCTGCACGTCGAGCCGATAGCTCGCCGGCGGATCGGGATCGCGCAGACGAATGGCGGCCGTGAAGGCGGCCTTGACCGGCCCCACCCTGGCCACCAGCTCGGCCGCGAACTCGCCCTCGCCAACCGGCGTCAACGAGCGGCAGCCGTCGAGACAGCGCTGCAGCGTGGCGGGATCGTGAAGCGCCGCCCACACCGCCTCGCGCCCCGCCGGAACGCGGTATTCGCCCGATTGCCGCAATGCTCCGCCCCCAACGCAGCTCAGCTTCGACAGTGGCACAACGCCGCCGCCAAGGAAAGCCCTCGGTTGCTTTTGACTCGCTTTCGCTTGACTGGCGTTGCCGACCGGCTAGGATTCGACCAACTCTGCCCAATGCCGCGGAAGGCAACCAGCACATGGCGACTTCCGACATGGAGCCGCGCGAAGGCGGCTCGGCGCAAGGGAACAGAAAGGGACGACAGGCACTGTCCAATGTGCGGCGCGAACTGTCCGAGGAAGAGATCAGTTCGCCGGCCGTGCAGCGAATGTTGCTGGACGAGTTGGATCGCTTGGAGACGGAGGCGGGTGAGCTCAGGGAGTTCAAGGACAGGTTCTACTCCGCAGACAAGGATGCCGCCGTGCTGCGGGAGCGGCTTCGCGCATCCGTGGCGCGGGACAGCGGCCTGGCTATCGGCGCCGCGATGCTTGGGCTGGTGCCGTCGCTTTGGGCATTCCAACCGATCGGATGGGTCGTGACGGCTCTTGGTGTTTCGCTGGTTGTGTTTGCTCTGGTCGCCAAGAGGTTCTGGTCGTGAGGGTGCAGATTCAATACGTCGCCGACCGAGGCGATTTGAGCCGAGAGCGGCTGGTGATGCGTGTACGGCAGGACGTCGACATCGGCGACTTCATGCTCGTTCGTACCGGCTTCGAAGACGACGAGGTTACGACCGACGTCAGCAACGCGTTCTGGTTCCCGTACAAGCGGCTGCGGGGCGGCGACTTGGTCGTCGTCTACAGCAAACGAGGGAGGGGCCGACACAAGCAGCTCGACGACGGCCACAAGGCACACTTTTTCTACTGGGACCAAGACTCGCCCCTGTGGGACGACGAGCACGTCGCGCCAGTGCTGCTGTACGCGCCGCAGTGGGCCAGCAAAGCGCCCCAGGAACTGAGTGCGAGCAGCGCTAGCGAGCTTGGCTGATTAGGAACGCCGGCACGCCGCAATGAGCGCCTGTGCCGGGGCAAGGGATCTGTCGCCTTGCCCGGACGCTTCCATGTCCACGAAGCTGAGCAGCGCCTGTTCGTGATCGACCAGAAACCGCATCGTCTCGCGTTCCGCGTCTGGCGCTTGATCGAGCAGCGCCTTGAAGCGGTCGATGGCGGCGACGAGGATGGGGCGCATGGCGGAGACCGCATCTGCGAAGGGGAGTTCGGCGTAGTGCTTGGCGGCGGCGAGCAGCTCGCCGGGCGCTTCCGGCGGCGACAGATCGACCTTTCGCGCGCGCAGCACGGTTGCCAGGCGTTCGCCGGTCACCTGTTCAAGCTGCGCGAGCGTCCGCCACTTCTCCTGCGCCTCGCCGGATGCCGTCTGCGCCAGGGCGTCGAAGAACGCCTCGCCTTGCAGTTCGCCCACCCAGGCGGCATGGACGCCGTGTTCGTAGCTGCCCTCGTCCGGAACCGCCATCTCGTCTCCCGTCATGCCAATTGAATGCCGTAGCGCTCGCGCACGTCGGGGCCAAGCGCTTCCTTCAGCGGGTCGAGCCAGGGCTCGAAGCGCCGCCACTGTTCCAGGCCGCTGCGGTAGATGGGCCGGCGCACCTGGTCGGCGCTCGGCGTGTAGACGCTGCGTTCGGTCTGGTGGTAGTCCACGCAGGCCTGCTCGAAGGGCAGGCCGCAGAAGTCCAGCAGGCGCCGCACCTGTCCTTCGAGATCGTCCACCACGTCTTCATGCTGCACGCGCAGCACGAACCCGGGCAGCACGTCGTCCCAGTGGTCCATCAGCCGCACGTACTGCCGGTAGTAGTTGCCGATCTCGCGCAATCCGTAGGAGAACTCCTGCCCTTCGCCGAACAGCTGCTTGAAGCCGCTGAAGCAGCAGGCCAGCGGGTGGCGGCGGGCATCGATCACTTTGGCGTTGGGCAGGATCAGGCGGATCAAGCCGATGTGGAAGAAGTTGTTCGGCATCTTGTCCACGAAGTGGCGGGCGCTGCCGCGGTAGGGACGGGTGTCGTCGATGTACTGCTTGCCGAAGCGCTCGAAGTAGCTGGAATCGAGCTCGCGGAGGATGCGCGGATAGCGCGGCGTGGGCGCGTCGTCCCGGCCGCGCAGCCGCTTCGCCAGGTTGAGGACGTTCTGCAGTTCCATCGTGCCGTCCACCTGCGAGTGCGAGGCGAGTATCTGCTCCAGCAGGGTGGAGCCGGCGCGTGGCAGACCGACAATGAAGACGGGATCCGGTGCGTCGAAGCCCACCCGGTGGCGCTCCTCGAACAGGGCCCGCGTGCAGACTTCCAATTGGCTCTCGACGCGCACGCGCAGTTGTTCCGGGCTGTGGCCGGCGCTTGCCTGCTTGAGGGCGTTGCCCTTGGCGTAGTGGCGAAAGGCGGCCTCGAAGTCCTCGCGGTTCTCGCACGCGGTGCCGAGCGCGAAGCAGATCTGAATGCGATCCTGCTCGTCCGTGGCGGGCCGCGCTTCAATGGCCGCCATCTGCGCCAGTTCCCTGTCCGTAAAGGCATGGGACTTGGTGTTCGCCAAGCTCCAATACGCATCGCCGTGGTCCTGCTTCAAGCGGTAGGCGCTGCGGTAGAGGGCCACCGCTTCGTCGAGGTCGCCGGCCGCCTTGACGACATGCCCCAGCGCCATCGGGTGCAGATGATTGCGCGGCTGCGCCTTCATGAGCAGGCGGTAGTTCTCAATCGCTTCGGCGCTGCGGCCCACGCCGTTGCAGGCGGCGGCGTGCAGCGATCGCGTCACCGCCACGTCGGTGGGATCGTCGTCGAGCAGGCGCTGGGTCTGTTCCAGCGCCTTGGCGAACTTCTGGGCGCGCAGCAGCACGTTGGCGTACTGGATGCGCGCGTTGCGGTGCGTCGGCGCGAACTCGAGGCAGCTTTCGAGCAGGAACTCGGCCTCGTCGAGAACGCGGTTGCGGGTGGCGATTTCGGCCAGCAGACGCATGCCCTCGACGTGCGTCTTGTTGTCGCGCAGGAAGTGCTTGCACAGGCGCTCTGCGTCGAGCAGCCGGTCTTCCGCCAGGTAGCTGGTGACGGCGAGAAGCTCCGCCGGCAGGGTCTCGAGAAAGGCGATTTGCTGTTGCGCGGCGTGCAGCTTGGCGCCGTTGGCGCGTTCGCCCGAGCGCTGGCCGTCCTGGTAGAGCTTGGCCAGGCACTTCCAGCTGTTGACGAGGGAGGGGTCGGCCGCGACCGCTTGTTCGAAGGCCGTGGCAGCTTTCGAGAAATCGCGCATCGCAATGTGGTTGTAGCCCATCTCCTGATGGGCGCGCCCGACGATTCGGCCGCTGTCGAGCACCTGCCGCAGGCTGTCGAGGGCAAGCGTCCACTTGTGCTGGTGCCGCTGCGCCACCGCCAGCGCGTAGCGCGCCTCGGCGTTGGCGGGTTCCTCGCGCAGCAGCGGCAGCAGCGCGCGCTCCGCGTCTCCCGGCGCGCCGTCGCGCAACAGGCGCTGGGCGGCAAGGACCGCGTCCTCCGTCATGCTGCTTTCGACATGCCGAGGCCAAGGCCGAGCGACGCCGGCGGCGGCAATGGAAAAGCGCCGCGCCGTTGCTGCGGCGCGGCGCTGGGCCGATGGCGGTTCGCGGTCAGCGGTAGTCGTAGGAGAGGCGCAGACCGACCGTGCGCGGCCGCTGCACGGTCACCACCGGCGTGTAGTGGCCAGCGATCTGCATCATCTGGGCCTCTTCGTCGGTGAGGTTCTCGAAGTACAGCTCGGCGGTCCAGTCGTCCCTGGCGATCCCGAACGAGGCGTTCACGGTGGTCGCCGGCGGGTTCACGAAACGCGAGTTGCGCGGCAGCCGGCGCGAGCTGCCGATGCGCCCTTCGGGAATGTTGACGGTGCCGAACGTGCCGCCTTCGATGTTCAGCTTCAGCCCGGAATAGGCGCCGGACTGCCGGAACAGCGTGTCGTCCATGAACTCCGCGCTGCCGACCAAGCCGGACACCGTCTGGCCGCGGTGGTTGACGCTGAGGGCGAAGTAGGCGTCCAAGTCCAAGCTGTCCATCACGAAGTCGTAGCGTGCGCGGACGTTGCCGGCGAACTTCGGCGACAGCGGAAGCTCCGCGCCGACCGGCACGGCAATGCCGTTCAGCTGCGGGTTCAGGCGCGTCAACTCGGTGTCGAGCACGCTGAACGCGCTGCTGATGGTGAGCGAGACGGTAGGCGCCCACTGCAGGTCGACGTCGAAGCCGGTCGCTTCGGCGTCGCCGACGTTCTCGACGAAGAACAGGAAGGCGACGTTGGAGGGATCGAAGCGGGACAGCTGCAGGTTCGTGATCTCGTTGCGGTAGAGGGTCGCGTTCAGGCGCAGATAGCTGGCCGGGAAGTCGCCCTTCACGCCGATCTCGTAGCTGCGCAGGTCGTCGGTGACGGCCATCGCTGGCACGTAGTAGTTCTCGAACACGCCTTCATGGTTCGCGGCCCGCTGACCGGCGTTGCGGTTCTGGGTCGCTGGACGGTAGCCCTCCGAATAGGTGAGGAAGAACAGCATGTCGTCGTTCGGCTGCCAGTTGACGGACGCCTTGATGATGGTGTCCGTCTCTTCGAGAGCGCCGTCTGCCTGCAGCCCTTCCAGATTGAGATAGCCGGCCTTGATGGCATCCAGCGTCGCTTGGTTGCTGCCGAGTTGGCCGCCCCGGAACAGGTCGCGGGGCGAGCCGTCTTCGCCGTTCGGGCTGCGGGCGTTCAGGATCACCGAATCGTCGCCGCTATCGACGTACATGCCGAGGGTGCGCAGGCGCAGCGTTACGTCGTTGCTGAAGTCGGTGCCATTGCAGCGGCCGTCGGCCGTGCGCTGGGCGTTCGCGCCGATGCCGAAGCGGCAGCCGAAGGAGAAGTTCGAGGCACCGGTGAGTTGGGATGTCAGCTCGTAGCGGCGCGCGCTCAAGGAGACGCCCAGCGTATTCGAAACGTCGAGGGCGATCTCTCCGAAGAACGCCAGCTCGTCCACATGGCGCGTGAAGTCGTTGAAGAACGTGGTCAAGGCCGGCCGCGGCCCCACGGCGTTGACGCCCTCGGTCGGCAACGTCGTATTGCCGAGCAGGAGGGGGCTGCCGATCTGGTCGCTGAAGGCATCGTTGGTGGCGGCGTAGCCGAAGTCGCCGATGTGCGTGGATTCCGCGCTGTTCAAGTAGACGCCGGCGATGCCGTGCAGCTTCTTGACTGGGTCGGTGGTGATGCGGAACTCGTGCGTGGTGCGCACGTTGGCGGTGTCTTCGGTGTACTGCTTCGTGGGGTCGTAGCAAGTATCGGCTGGTTCGCCATAAGCGCCGCTGCACAGGTAGTAGGTGATGTAGCCGCCGCCGTTGTTGTAGTGGGTGTAGTCGATCACGGCGTCGACTTCGCGGCTCAGGTGGCCGCCGGTGTAGATGGCGTCCAAGGCGCCGAGCCGACCAGTGAGGGTCCACGTCGTAAGCCCGAATTCGTCGCGGTTGTACTCCGGCGCGAAGCGGGCGGAAGCGTGCGGCTGATCCAGACTCGTGTCCACCACGAACGAGCCCTCGGACTCCAGCGTCTGCGCGGTGTGCTGCACCAGCGCTTCCCAGTTGTTGGAGATGTCGTAGGAGAGGCCGATTCGCGTGCCCCGGTACGAGGCGTCGTTCCAGTCGTCCTGCACCAGCGCGTCGTTGCGCGCGCTGTGTACGGTTTCCGCGCCCGTCAGCACGGGCCCGTAGCCGACGGCGTTGCGGTCCACCACCTCGGCGCTCGGCGTGAAGGTGGCGGGAATGTTGTCCACCCAGCCGCCCTGGTTGTCGCTGTACACGACGATCCGGGCGGCCAGCGAGTCGCCGAGCGGCAGGTTCGCGTAGGCGTCGGCGCCGCTGCTGTCGGCGCCGCCGCTGGTCGCCGAGTAGCGCGCCTTGAAGCCAGAGGAAAAGCCGGTCGGGTCCGGCTTGCGGGTGATGAGCCGCAGGTTGCCGGATTGGGAGCTGGCGCCGAACAGGGTTCCCTGCGGGCCAGCAAGCACTTCGATGCGTTCCAGATCGGCTGCGAAGACGTCCAGATTGCGCCCGCCGAAGGAGACCGGCTGTTCGTCCACGTAGAGCGCGACGCCCGGCGCCGAACCTTGCGCCGAGCTGATGGTGACGCTCGTCTGCTCGGTGGCGCTGCCGCGGATGTAGATTTCCTTCTTGCCGGGGCCGTTGCCGGCGGCGACGACGTTCGGCAGGTACTCCACGTACTCGTCGAAGGTCTCGGCGCCGATCTCGCGCAGCGTGTCGCCGGTGACCGCCTGCAGGGCGATGGAGACGTCCTGCGCGCTCTCCACGCGCTTGGTGGCGGTGACCACGACGGTCTCCAAGCGCCCGGTGTTCTGCGCCTGTTCGACTTCCTGCGCCGCAACCGACGCGGCGGTGGCGACGGCGGCGGAGACGGCAAGGCTCAAGCGCGTCCTCGCCCACTGATCCTTGGGCGTGCCCGTGGGTGCGTTCGCTTCCGCAAACGCCTTCTTGCTCCTGTCCATGTGCATAAGCTCCCTCGAACGACGTGCGCTGTATAGCACCTTCGTCGGCGAAGGGCAATGCCGAGCGCGTGCGCCAAGCTCGCGGACGCCGAAGAGCACGCCGCCAGCCGGCAGCGGATGACGTGCTTTCGGCGCGTTCTGCGCCGCTTGCTTGAAGCTCTCGCGAGCCGACGCGGCTGACTGCGAAAAGGCCGCAATGCGGGGAACTCAGGGCAGGGCCGGGCCCTGCCGTTCGTCCCCACGCCCCTTGCCCTTTCGCTTCCGCCCCGCCCAGCCAAGGCCCTCCAGCAGACCCTCGACCCGGCCGAGCCGTTCCCGCACGTCGCCAAGTTGCTCGCTCAACGCATCCATCCGCTCGCACAGCTCCCGGCGCACGGCGTCAAAGCGCTGGCTCAGCTCTTGCCGCACACCGCCCAGCTCTTGCCGCAAACCGCCCAGTTCGCGCTGCACGGCTTCGATGCGCTCGCTCGTCTCTCGGCGCAGAGAGCGGTTTGATGCGGCGATTGCCACCAGAATGACGATCCCCGTACCGGTGATGGACCAAAGTTCTGGACTCACAACACCTCCTGCCTTCCATTCCGTCTTCTTCTCGGCGCTATGCGCCGCGCCCCACGCATGCGTTTGTCGATCATGCAAGCGCATCGTAGACCGGCAGAGGCCGGCGAAAACACGGCCAAATGCCCCGGCGCACCGTGCGTGTTTGCCGCTTTGGCGCGTAGGAAATCACCGCGTCGTTCGTGATCGGCCCTTCGACGAACCGCCGCGCGGACCGGCCGACGTCAGCTGGCGAGACTCTGCCGGGCGGAATCGAAGGGCGGAAACACCGCGTATGCGTCGATTTCCCGGCACCCGACCACGCACTCGTCGCCCACTTGGAGCCAAGCGTGGTACGCGAATCCGAGTGCCGAGCCGCGCTCCGCCGCATCCGCAGCGACGTCCGCCTCGGGGCGCACGCCGACCTTCAGCTGGCTGGCCACGCTGCGCCGCCGCAGCATCCATTGCGCCGCCATCGCTTGCGGCAGGCACGCGGCGCCGAAGGGAACGGCGGCGGCGACCTTGCGCACAACCCATGCCACCTTCCAAGCCAGCGCCGGCACCGGCGAGCGTTCCTGCCGCGCAGTGGCGACGCGGTCGCGCCAGCGGCGCAACGGCACATAGACCACCAGGCACCGGGCAAGCGCCAGGAACACGGCGGCTTCCACCGCCATCGCCTTGGTAGCGGCCGGCAGCCGCAGGAACGATGCCAGCTCTGAACGTCTCTTGGCCAATGCTCGCGTCCTCGAATTCACCGCGCGCCACGCCCTGCAAGATTGGATGATCCCTTGGCAAGTGGCCGACCACCGTGCAGCCACAGGCAGCGGCGCATTTGCGAACCCCTGCGTCGCATACCGTGGGTTATGCGCACAATCGTATGCGCCAAGCCCATGCGAATCAACGCAGCGGCAAGGGGCCGGACGCGCAGGACGGATTGACGCGCGCATCCGGGTTCCAGCGCTGGTGCGGCTGTTCGCGGAGGTGTTGGGCGGCGGCGATGCCGATGAAGCGGGTAAGGGCGAAACGATAACGAGGCTGGCCGTTGCCTCGCATCGTCGGCGAGCAGGGCTGGTCCAGTCGAACTCGATCAGTTCACGGCCCAGAGCTGTCGGCGAAGCCCGCGTCGCCGCCTGCCGTCGCCACTGCTTCCCCGCCGATGCCGTGTTTCGCGTTGGCTTCCATCTGCACTTCGCGGAGCTTCTCGGCGGTCAGCGGATAGATCCACAGGAACGGCATGCCGATGAACTTGAACAGCGCCGGAATCACCGAATAAGTGCAGGCGAGCATGAGCAGCGCGAAGGCCGTGTTGGTGGTGTCGCGGGGGTCGGCCAAGGCGTCGAAGCCCCAGAACTCCACCAAGCCGAGGCCGATGAAGATGCCAAGCGCGTAGGCGCCTTTCTTGGTCATCGACCAGATGGCCATGAACTCGCCGGCGCGGCGCTTGCCGGTCTGCGCGGTGTCGATGTCCACAACGTCCGCGAACATCGAGAACGGCAGGGCCGACAGCGCCCCGATGGCACTTCCCTTCAAGCACATGATGACGATGAAGAATAGGAACTTGCCGGTTTCGATGCCCTCGAAATATGCCGCCGCGTCCGCTTGCGTCGTCGCCGGCAGGAAGCCGGTCAAGTTCGTTATCTCGAAAGCCGAATACCAGGCTGCGGGCGTCACCGCGATCAGCGGAATGAAGGACGACCAAATCGCGTACCAGCCGACCGCCCACATGGTCGCCTTGTGCTTGCCGATGCGCCGCGACAGCTTGAACCACAGCGGCACCGCGGCGATCTGGCAAAGGAAGTAGGGGGCCAAGTAGAGACCATAGAGTTCGCCCGCCACCAGCACATGCTTGACGAAGAAAAAGGAGAGGCTGTTCGTCATCGCCGAGCCGATGCTGCCGACCGCGAAGACCACCACCAGCAGCACGAAGGGCTTGTTGCCGGCCGCCACGCGCAGGCCGTCGATGATGCGGATGCGCTGTTCCTCCTTCTCTACCACGCGCCACTCCGGCACCGCGACCAGACAGTTCGCGTTGATGAGCGGCATGGAGATGCACATCATCAGCACGAGCGCGAAGACCGCCTCGGTGGGCTTGTCGTAGCCGAAGAACAGGATGATCGCCGGCGTGAAGGCGGAGAGCAGCGCGCCAGCGACGTTGAACACCTCCTTCCAGCTCATGATGAGGGTGCGTTCGTTGTAGTTGCTGGAGAGCTCCGCGCCCCAGGCGCTGAACGGCAGGTCCTTGATGGTGGCGCCCAGGAAGAAGACCGTGAGCGTCACGAACAGCCACACGTAGCCGTTGGAGAACGTGCTGCCGAACAGCGTCATGTCGCTGAACTCGAAGGGCGGATGGAACAGGAACCACATGCCGACGCCGAAGATCGGCGTGCCCACCAGCACCCACGGCTTGCGCCGCCCCCAGCGGGTGCGCCACTTGTCCGAGTAGCGCCCGATCAGCGGGTCCGTGATCACGTCGGAGATGCGCGACAGCATCAGTATCAAGCCGACCGTCGTGAGCGACAAGCCGAAGCCGTCCGAGTCGGCGTAGATGACCGGCAGGTAGACCGCCAGCGGCAGCCCGGCCAAGGAAAGGGGCGCGGCGGGCGCAGCGTAGGAGATGTAGGTGTAGGTGGTGAGCGGGCGCCGGTCGCTCCCCCCCCCCGCTGCGCGTTCCAAATCCGCCATTATGCCCTCCCAAGCATCAGCGCCATGCTATTGTCGCATCCAAGGCCGCCGAAAAGGTGGCGTCCCGCAAGCGGCCTTTTGGAGCTCAAATGGAGCAGCAGATCGAGGTCGTCGCCGTGGCCGAACAGCCGATGGCCGCGACGACGGGGCGGCTCGCGCCCGCCGACATCCCCGAGAAGACGATGGCCATGACGGACAAGGTGTGGGCCTTCCTGCGCGCCGAGGGCATCACCGGCCACGGCCACAACGTGTGGCTCTACCGGCAGACGGGCGACGGCCAGATGGACGTGGAGGTGGGCGTGCAGGTCTCGGCAACCTTCGAGGCGAAGGGCGAGATCGCTTGCCTGCACACGCCCAAGGGCCGCGCGGCCCACGCCGTCCACTACGGCGAATACCACGAGTTGCCGAAGGTCTACGACGCGGTGATGGCATGGTGCCGGAGCAACGGACACGCCACCGCCGGCGTTGGCTGGGAGGTCTACGGCGATTGGCACGACGACCCCGCCCAACGCCGCACGGACGTGTACTACCTGCTCGATGACTGACGCTGCGCGCCCTGGCGGGCGCGTTCGAGTTTGCTTCGCAAACTCCTAATGCCGCAGCGCACAAATGGTTCTTCTGTGAAGGTCTGTGGCACTTGAAGCATCTGGGGCCGACGGCGAACGGCGAGGGTCGCGCAGCGCTCGAACGCCTGCTGCGCACCGACTTGAACTTCCACGGCGCCGCCGGGACGCACGCGACGCACGGCTGGCATCCGTTCCCGGCCAAGTTCCCGCCGCAACTGCCGGCGTGGTTCATCGAAGGCTTGACGGCGCCGGGCGACGTGGTGCTGGACCCGATGTTCGGCTCCGGCACCACCATCCTGGAAGCAGTCCGCCTGCGCCGTCGCGCCGTCGGCTGCGACATCGACCCGCTGGCGCGTCTGCTGGCGCAGGCCAAGCTGACGAAGTTCGATCCGGTGGCCATGCTGCGATTGGGAACCGCCATATTGAACGACGCGCAGCGCCGCTTCTCGATGCACGGCGACGGGCTGGACGCCGCGCTTGCGGAACGCTTCGACCCTAAGACCAAGGCGTTCGTGGACTACTGGTTCCCGCCAATGCAGCAGCGCCAGCTCGTCGCGCTGCTGGAAGCCATCGAGCGCAATGCTCCACGCACAGCCTGGCCGCTGCTGCACATGGTGTTCTCGTCCACCATCATCGCCAAATCCGGCGGCGTTTCGCTGGCCCGGGACCTCGCCCACACGCGCCCGCACCGGGTGCTGGCGAAAAAGCCGAAATCCGCCTTCGACGAGTTCGCCAAGCGGCTGAAGCTGGTGCTGGGATCGGCGTCGGGCAGTACCAGTGCGGAATTGGGCGATGACGCGCGCATCATCGCCGCCAGCGCGGAAGATACTGGCTTGGCCGCGGACTCCATCGACTTGGTGGTCACCTCGCCGCCCTACGCGAACAACGCCATCGACTACATGCGCGCCCACAAGTTCTCGCTGGTGTGGCTGGGCTGGAAGATCGTGGACCTCACGGACATCCGCGCCCGCTATCTCGGCCACGACGCCAAGACGCCGCGCGCCTGGAGCGATCTTCCGGCGCAGTGCGAGCGCACTGTCGATCGTCTGGCGAAAGTGGACGAACGGAAGGCCGCCGTCCTCAGGCGCTACTTCGGCGAGATGTCCGCGGTCCTCGCCGAGACGCACCGCGTCCTCAAGCCCGGCAAGGCCGCGATCGTGGTGGTCGGAAGCTCCACCCTGCGCGGCATCGACGTGGAGACCCACAAGGGCTTGGCTGCCTTCGGCGTGGAGGCCGGCTTCCAACTCGCGCACATCGGCGTTCGCCGCCTCGACCGCGACAAGCGCATGATGCCGGCGCGGTGGGCCAATAAGGGCGCCTCGCAAATCGAACAGCGCATGCACGAAGAGCATGTGATCGGCTTGCTGAAGTGAGCAGCCAGCGCACGGCGACGGACTGGAAGAGCCCGCTGCCGCGTGAGGGGCGATTCAGTCGTTCGAGATGCCCGGCACCGGAAACCGCCGGCAGGTGTTCTCCACTTCCCCCTTCAGCCGCGCCAGCGCCGGGGCGTCGTCGTGGCGGCGCAGCGCCTCGACGATCCACGCCGCTAGCTGTTCCATCTCCGCGCCGCCCATGCCCCGGGTGGTGGCCGCCGGGGTGCCGAGGCGGATGCCGCTCGGCTGCAAGGGCGGGTTCGGGTCGTCCGGGACCACCTGCTTGTTGCAGGTGATGGAGACCTGATCCAGGGCTTCCTCCGCGACGCGCCCGTCGATGCCGAAGCTCTGCACGCAGTCGAGCACCATCATGTGGTTGTCGGTGCCGCCGGTCACCAGCACCGCGCCGCGCTCGAGCAGGGCTGCGGCCAGCGTCTTGGCGTTCGCCAGCACGTCGCGGGCGTAGTCGCGGAAGCTCGGCTGCAGGGCCTTGCCCAGGGCGATGGCCGCGCCGGCCACCTGGTTCATGTGCGGCCCGCCTTGCAGGCCGGGGAAGACGGAGCGGTCGATGTCGCGCCGAAACGCCTTCTTCGTGAGGATCATGCCGCCGCGCGGCCCGCGCAGGGACTTGTGGGTGGTGGTGGTGACGAAATCGAAGTCGAAGTCGCAAGGGTTGCGCATGGCGCCGCCGGCGATCAGCCCGCCGATGTGCGAGACGTCCGCCATCGTCATGGCGCCGACGTCGTCGGCCACCGCCTTGAAGTCCGCGTAGTCGTAGTCCCGGGGATAGGAGGAATAGCCGCAGACGATCAGCTTGGGGCGGTGCCGCCGCGCCAGATCGAGCACTTGGTCGAAGTCGATGCGCCCCTGGCGGGCGGAATCCGACTTGTAGCGCACCCAGTTGTAGAGGCGGCCCATGTGCGACACGGGCGCGCCGTGGGTGAGGTGGCCGCCGTGGGAGAGGTCCATGCCGAGCACCGTGTCCCCGGGTTCGAGCATCGCCAAGTAGACCGCGGCGTTCATCGGCGCTCCGGAAAGGGGCTGCACGTTGGCGTGCTCGGCGCCGAACAGCTCCCGGGCGCGACTGCGCGCCGCGCGCTCGATGGCGTCGGTGAACTCCTGCCCGCCGTAGTAGCGCCGCCCCGGATAGCCTTCCGAGTACTTGTTCGTGAACACCGAGCCGAGCGCCGCGAGCACTTCGGGGTAGGTGTAGTTCTCCGACGGAATCAGCTCGACGCCGGCGCACTGGCGCGCCTCTTCGCCGCGCAGGGCGGCGTCGATGTCGGGATCCGTATGGGCGAGCAGGGCGCGATTGCGGCTGGCGGCGCCGTATTCGGCGCCTTCGACGAGGGTTGGCATCGGTTGTTGCGAGCTCGGCGGCGGGCTTGGTTGCTAGACTATCGAATATGTGCCGCAAACGCTCCCTTGCCGTGCGCCGCCGCGACCGCGCCGCGCCGTGAACCGTCGCCGCCTGATCGCCGCCAGCGGCGGCGCGGCCCTTGCGCTCGATGCCGCCGGCGCCAAGCCGAGGCGCATGAAGCCGCAGGAGGGCGACGTGCTGGCGCACGCCTTCGGCGACCGTGCCGGCTCCCTCGTCGCGCCCGCCGACGTCGCCGACGAACCGGCATCCGCCTTCCCGCTCGACGCCGCGAACGGCCTGCTCCGCGACGGCTCGCTGCACAACCAGCTGCTCGTCGTGCGCGTCGCCGCCGGAGACGTCTCGGGCAAGGCCCGGGACTACCTGGTCGAGGCGGACGCCGGCGCGTTCCTCGTCTTCTCCGCCGCCTGCACGCACACCGGCTGCGAAGTGAACGGCTGGCGCCGCGCAACGCGCCGCCTCGTCTGCCCCTGCCACGGTTCGGAGTTCGACGTCCACGCCGCCGCCGCGGTCGTCAACGGCCCGGCCCCCAAGCCCTTGGCCATGCTGAAGACCGCGTTCGCAGACGGCGCCTTCCGCGTCGTCGGCGGCTTCTCGCGGCGAGTGGGGCCGGAACCGCTGTAGGAGTGCGCCGCATGCTCGGCGCGGACTGGTCGGCGACGGTGTGTACAAGCCGCCGCGACGCCGGGCCCACTCGACAAGCAGGCGCGACTTGCCCACCCGGCGGCGCCCCCAGATGACGGCGAACGCCCCTGGCCGAAGAGCGTTGTCCAGCCGGCGCAATTCCGCCTGTTCAGAAACTCCATGCGCACATTATGCGTGTACGCATAATGTTGGCGAACTGGCGAAACGGCCCCCAGGTTCTGGCGCCACTCCTAATCGAGCTGTTCAAAAAGAAAGGGCGGTTGCGTTGCCGCAACCGCCCTTGGTCGCCCTTGGTCGAAGGCTTTCGTTCTCTCTAGAACCGGTGCGTCACCCTGCCGAAGTACATCCGTCCGCGCGGGTCGTGCAGGGCAAGCTCGATGCCGGCGCCGAAGGCGCCGTCCGGCTCCGGGTACTCGTCCATGAGGTTGCGGACGCCGACCTCCAAGGTGGTCAAGCTCGCATCGCCGAGCCAGCCATTGCCCTGATAGGTGTAGGTGGCGTCGACGTAGGTCAACGCCTCGAGGACCGAGCCCCAGGTCGCGTCGACTTCCGACGCCCAGCGAGCGCGAAGCAACGCGGTGGAGTTGCCCTTCGTCCACGTGGTCGTGCCAATCACGCTGGTTTCAGGCAGCGGGGGGATGACGTCGATGCCGAGATTCTGCAGGCCGACGGCGTCGCCCGTGCGGCCTTCGCCGAAGTCGAAGGAATACTCGTCGATGCGCGTGACCTGGGCGCGGAAGTTGAACACGCCCAAGTCGTTCGTCTTCCATGTGTAGTCGCCGTAGACGTCCCAGGCCGTATGCACCATCTTGTTGGCGTTGATGCGGGTCGCCCGGACCTCGACGATGGTGTAGGAAGGCGGGCCGCCGCGCACGATTGCCGAGTCCTGCTGCGACAGCCAGGCCAAGGCGTCGTCGCGGTTCACGTCGTAGGACTGGCCGGTCTGGCACGCGCTGCAGGCCTGCTGCGGGAACGCCTCCAGGAACTTGTCGAAGTCCGCGCCCACCACGCGGGGCCCGCGCAGCAGCGTGATCCGATCCACGAAGTCGTAGTTCGAGTAGTCCAAGCCGAAGTTCAAGTCCCCGTCCAGGAACGCCATCGAGAAGCCGAGGTTGTACACCTGCGCGGTCTCTGGCCGCAGATCGGGGTTGCCCGACGTCGTGTTGGTGCGGTAGGTGCCCTCGAAGTCGTTGAACAAGGGGTCGTTGGTGGACTGCAGGAACGATCCGCCCGGGTCGAAGCGGTCGGGAATGCTCGGCGCGATGAACGACTCGGAGTAGGAGGCGCGCAGCGACAGCCAGTTCGTGGGCTGGTACAGCGCCGCGATCTTCGGGTCGAACGTCGAGCCGATGTCCTGATAGTCCGAGTAGCGGCCAGCAACTTGGAGTTCCGCAAAGCCGGCCGTGTCGCTGTTCAGGAGCGGCACGCCCAACTCGAAGAACATCGACGTGATGGTGTCCTTGGCGCTGTAGTCGAAGTTGCACGCGTCGTACCAGTTGTTGCACTGGTTTTCGTCGCTGCGCGAATCCCAGTTCAGCTTGTAGCTGCGGTACTCGGCGCCGAAGGCCCCGGCGATGGTGCCAGCCCACCCTTCGAACAGGTCGCCTGTGGCCAAGACGTCGTAGGACGTAAGCGAGGTCTTGAGCAGCCGGATGGCGTTGATGTCGATGGTGTCCGCCACGTACTGGGCGTTGGGGTAGTCGCCCAGATTGGGGTTCGTGGCGGCGCCTGGATCCGTGCAGACACGGTAGCGGCAGTTCAGCGCCGACGTGGAGAACGGGTTGTACCAGTGGAACGCGTTGGCGTAGTCCGACACGCCTGGCTCCGGCCCCAATTCGCCCTGCAGCCCCAGCAGCACGGCACGGAAGCTGCCGTTCTTGCGGAACCGCACGTCCTTGTTCTGCATGCGCATCGCGGAGAAGCGGGCTTCCCAGCCGTTGTCGAACTGGTAGGTGAAGTTCTGGGTCAGGCGGATCGCGTCGATGTCGTAGGTGGCGTAGCCGAGGTTGGCGCCGGTTTCGTCCAGGTTGGACGGCAACCTGCCGAGCTTGCCGAACAGCCGCAAGGCGGCGATCTGCACGTCTTCGTTGAACTCGATGCCCATGCTGGGATCGAAGGGATCGCTGGCCAGGACCACTTGGCCGTCGGCGTCGCGATCCGGCACGCCGTCGCCGTTGGCGTCCATGGCGTAGAGCAGTTCGCGGGCGTCGGGACCGACATCGATGGCACCGTCTCCGTCGCGGTCGTAGAAGGCGGTCCAAGGATTGCCTGGATGATCGCCGCTGACGCCGCCCAGAATCAAGTTGATGTCGCGGATGCGGCCGCCGGGGTTGGTCGGGGAACCGCGCGAGCGCGTCTTCTGGCGGGAATAGATGAAGTCGGCGTCGTAGGTGAGCCTGTCCGTCACTTGGTGTTCGAAGTTCAGGTAGCCGTTGATCACCTTGTTGGGCGTGACGAAGTTGAAGAACTCGCCGAACTCGAACCGGCAGACCGTGCCGGAAAGACGCCCGGAGATGTTGTTGCGGTAGTTGCCCACCTTGTCGGCGCCGTTGCCGCCGGGGCTGGCCGCGACGCCGCAGCCAGGATCGGGCAGCGTCTGCCTGACGATCGCGCCAGCGTCGTTGCGCATGAAGTCGCCGGTCTCCGTGCGGATGGGGACGTTGTAGCGCCCCGGATTGCCGGTGCCCGAGCTCGACACCGAACGGTTGGAGATGCTGGGCCGCTCCGTCTGGTACAGCGCCGTCTTCTCGCGCGCTTCCATCGCGAAGGTGAAGTAGCCGCGGTCGGTCAGCCCGCCATGCACCATGTTGACGACGTATTCGCCGTGGTCGCGTTTGGAATCCATGGTGTAGAACGCGCCGACTTCGGTGCCCTCGTACTCCTTCTTCGGGATGATGTTGATCACCCCGGCGACGGCGTCCGAACCGTACAGTGCGGAGGCGCCGTCCTTGAGGATGTCGATGCGCCGGATCGCGATCTGCGGAATGAGGTTGTTCAAGTTGCTGTCCGTCACGCGCTTGCCGTCGAGCAGCGACAGCGTGGCGCGACCGCCGAGGCCGCGGAAATTGGCGCTGGTGCGGTTGCCTTCCGGGTTGGTGACGGAGTAGTGCGACGCGAACGCGTCGGAACCGTAGTTGAAGGTCTGGTTGTAGATGATCTCGCCGAGCGCGGGCGTCGCCTCGGCGAAGATGTCGACGTCGTCCAGAATCTGCAGCGGCGAGGCGGAGTCGAAGTTGTCGCGCTTGATGAGGGAGCCAGTGACGACCACCTCTTCGACCTCGCCAGCGGCTCCGTCGCCCGCATCTTCGTCTTGTGCGACCGCGGTCGGTGCGAACGCCGCCATTCCCAGCAGGGCGAACAGAACGAGCCCGCGTTGCCTGCCCCGCAACGATCCCATGCAGCAGTTGTGCATGTATGCCTCCTCTCTAGTGTGTGTGGTCTGGTGCGCTCGCAACGGCCCAACGCCGCCGGAGCCACCGTGCGAACGAATATGTCGCACGCCCTTCTCGAAAGGCGCGCATCTTGGCGGCAAGAGCGTGGCAGGTCAAGCGGCAAAAAAGCGCCCAGAAACGCCCTTGGGGGGCACGATATTGGCCGGCAAGGAGTGGACGCCACCGCGATCGAGATGGTTTGGAGAATCCGGGCCCGGGGACCTCAAGCACGAGGCAGGATCACTGCGTTCCGTGGCCCGCGTTCCATGAAAGATGCATGGCGCCTGTAGTGGGCGTCCGCGTGCCTCCACTGAATGTGTAGCATATTACACACTCAAGTGGCGGACGGGCAAGCGGAAGTGGACTATGGCGCTCCAAGGCGCCGCCTTGGCCGCGAGTTCAAGAACGGTCTGGCGAGACCGCTTGGCTGCCGTTGCACCCCGACTGTTCGGTGGCGTCCTCGGCGAGCTGGCGCAGCCGCTCGCGCACTTCCGCCTTGGGCAGTCGGCACCTTGGGTGCTCGCTGACGGCCGCAAGGCCATCGTGGAGCGTTTGCGCTGTGGCAGCGCCGGCCGAGAGCATTTCGTCGAGCAGCCAGAGCAGGCCGTGGCAGTCCACGCCGGAGGCTTTGGCGAGGCGGCGCAGCTTCGCATCGCCGGTCAGAAGCGTCCAGCTATCCCGCACGGCGAGGGCCAGGGCGAAGCAGTCCGGCAACGACAGTGCCGGCACTCGCTTCCGGTACTTCACGGCCTTCGCCACGCCATCGCCGTCCAACTCGGCGATTTGCAGGCCGAGTTCGCGCAGCCTGCTGCCGCCCTTCGCCTTCAACTCCCGCTCGTAGAGCAGGTCTGGCACGGCGAACGCGAACCGCAGACGAAACGCCGCCTCGAGCAGCGAGCCTCTCTCCAGATCGATCAGGACGGACGTATCCGACACCACCACCACATTACGGTCGTCTGCATCCACTACCGCGCCACCTCTACTCCGGCGGTTCTTCCATCCGCTGGTTTAGCTCCGCGACCGTGATGTTCAGCAGTTCGGCGGCCTTGGGTTCGGAGACCACGCCCTCGGCCAAGGCGCGAAGGCAGAGCCGCTCGAAGCGGCGGGGACGCTCGTCCCGCCGATCCGACAGCGGTTCCTTGAACGGTGGCTTGCTCCAGCCGCGGCGACCGAACTCGTGAGCGAGCCTCTTGTACAGCGTTGGCCCGAAGATGCCCAGTTCCAGGCAGCGTTTCGTGAGCGCTTGGACGCTGACGCCGAACAGCAGCTTCAAATCGAACAGCTCCCCCAGCCCGATGGAGTTTCGGCGTTTGCCGACCTCGGACCACAGCGCCTCCGCCGGCATGAGAAACGCGCCGGCGAATCGGTCGACCGCGTCCTCCGGGTCTACCTTCCTGCCGGCAGAGAGAACCATGTGGCCAAGCTCGTGGGCCATCGTGAAGCGCTGGCGCTCGCCGCATGTGCTGCTGTTGACAACCACCACCGGAACCGGGTGGCCGCCGGCCCGTCGAACGTGGGCGACCAAGCCGTCGACGCCGCTGAGGTCTGCCGCCAACACCTTGACGCCCCGATCCTCAAGCACCTGAACCAGGCTGGCCAAGGGTTCGATGCCGAGCCCCCAGTGGGCGCGAAGGGCGCGCGCGCCACGGTCCGCCTCGACCACGCTCACTTCCACGGGGAAAGGCGCTTCGCGCGGCTTGTCCCACTCCACGCTGGGCAGCCCGAGCAGATCTTCCACCGTGAGATAGCGCTCCAGCAGCCCCAGCACCTTGGCTTCCACTTGGGCTTCCTCGCGTTTGCTGCCGATGGCCTGCCGACGGAAATCGACCCCTTCGAACACCATCTCGGGATCGCCCACGAGGTAGTCCACGGCGACCCCGAGGGCGTTGGCCAGCGCAATCAAGACGCCGGAGCCGGGCATGGCCTCGTCGCGCTCGTACTTGCTGATCGCCTGCGCCGTAACGCGGTTGTCGATTGCATCCTCCAAGCCGCGAAGCGACAACCCCGCCGCGCCTCGCGCCAACTTCAAGCGTCGTCCGATCATGTGCGAATCTCCCTTGCCGTTGCTTTGACAGTATGCTAGATTTCGAGCAACTTTGTAAACCTCCTTGAAGGAAAAACCATGCAGAGAATTCCCAGCAGCGGCAAAACGGCGCTTGACGAGGCGTTGGATGTCCTCTTCGCGGACATCGCCATCCGCGTTCAGCTCGGCCAGACGGCGCACGACAAGGCCGTTCGGCGCTACGAGACCATGGCGGAGCGGCTCGACGACGAAGACAGTCCATTCGCCGGGCGGATCGACCTGTTCTACCCGCAGGGCTCGATGGCCATCGGGGCCGCCATCGCCTCCGGCGTCACCCAAGACGACTACGACCTGGACATGGTGTTGCAGGCCGGGTGCCGGGGATTGTCGTCCCAGGAGGTTCTCGACCTGCTGTTCAGGGCTCTCAACGGCAAGCCGGGCTCCCGCTACCACGGCAGGGTCAAGCGCCGAACGCGCTGCGTGACTGTCGAGTACGCGGACATGCACATCGACGTGACGCCGGCGGAACGCCTGCCGGGGACGCCGGAACGAGAGAGCAACATCTTCCACCACAAGCACCCGCAGAACGGCGGCGAACGCATCGTGGCCAATCCCTTCGGCTTTGCCGAGTGGTTCAAGCGAGCCACGCCAGATACCGGCTTTGGCGAGCAGTATGCCTCTCGAACCCGTGCGTACGAAGCGTCCCTGCTCGTGCAAGCGGCGGAGACGGACCCGGTTCCGCCGCCCGAACCCGCCTTCCGCAAGTCCTTGGCAGTGGTCGCGCTGCAACTGCTGAAGCGGTGGCGCAACGTGCAGTACCAAGACAGAGGCGGCCGCAAGCCGCCGTCGATCATGATGTCCAAGCTGGTGGCGGATGCCGCCGGCCAGACCAGCACGCTCTTCGAGGAAGTGCTGCATCAAGCGCAAGAGATGCTGGCGTTCTTCGAACGCTCCCATCAAGCCCACCGGAGCGTACATGTCGAGAACCCGGTGTGCCCACGGGACGTGCTCACCGACCGTTGGCCAACTAACTTGGGCGACCAAGCGGTGTTCGTGAAGGACGTGCGACGGCTCGTCGAACGCCTTGAGCACCTGCAGGACTGCGATCTCGGCGAGATCCGGCAGATCATGGTGGTGTTGTTCGGCGAGGGGCCGACGGCGGATGCTGTCGAGCGCTTCATGGAGAGTGTCGGGCAGGGTGTCAGGCGGGGGAAGAGCCAGCATCGGCGAAACGGTGGCAGCGTCGTCGTGCCAGGAGCCGCAGCCACCGGCATCGCCACGCCGAAGCACAAGTTCTACGGCGGCAAGTGGCGGGGATAATGAAGCGACCACCGTACACGACTATGACGCAAGTTCGGGACATGCGGGCCAAGTGGCCTGAGTTCAGAGTCAAGCGTCGAGACAAGCACCAAGCGGCTTGGGAGGGCGAACTCAGACCGTTCCACAAGACCTACACAGTGGGCGTCATCGTCCGCTTTGCGCCTCCAGGCGCAGGCGTCCTCAAGCCGCAGGCGGTGGTCCTCAATCCGCGGCTGCACGGCCGGAACGACACGCCCGACGAGGCGATTCCACATGTGTACGACAATCCAAGGAGCCCGCTGTTTCCCGTACTTTGCCTTCACCACCCGCCTACCGACAGCTTCGACCCACGCCGCCACAGTGCGGCCGACACCGTGATTCCTTGGACGATCGATTGGCTGGCCTGCTATGAGGGCTGGTTGGCAACGGGAAAGTGGTTTGGCGGCGGTGTAGATCATTGAACGTCATGGCGCAGCACGGCTTGCCGCCCAAGCGCTCGGCCGGTGCGCTCAAGACCAAGCGCGTGCCGCTTCTCTGGCCGGACGACCAGCCGTTCCGCATTCTCTCCATCGACGGTGGCGGCATCCGCGGGGTGTTCCCTGCGAGCTTCTTGGCTGGCTTGGAAGAACGCTTGCCTGTTGGACGCCTGATCGACCATTTCGATCTCATCGCCGGAACGTCCACGGGCGGCATCATCGCTTTGGGCCTCGCGTGTGGGTTGCGTGCTGCGGAAGTGCGCGACATCTATGTGCAACGCGGCTGCGAGATTTTCCCTCCGCCACCCGTCGGGGCGGCCGGAACCGTCAAACGAAAGTACCGCGGCCTGCGCAAGTTGATGCGCTACCGCTACGACCGAGACGCCCTCAACGGGCTGCTTCGCGAGCACTTCGGCAGCACGACGCTGGGCGAGTGCGGCGCTCGGCTGTGTATTCCGGCGGTGGACGGGCGTTTCGGCGAGCCCTACATCTTCAAGACGCCCCATCACCCGGACTTCACGAAGGACGCCAACGAACGCATCACCAAAGTGGCCGCCTCAACCGCCGCCGCGCCAACCTTCTTCCAGCCGCTGGAAGATGGCGGCTACACCTTTCTCGATGGCGGCCTGTTCGCCAACGATCCCGTCATGGTGGCACTGGTGGATGCGCTCTCCTGCTTCAACGTCAGCCGCGACAACATTCGCATCTTGAGCATCGGCTGCGGCGGCGCTCCGTATCGGGTCTCCGAACGGCATCGAAAAGGCGGATTGCTCGCTTGGCGAGACGTGATCGATGGCGCGATCCACTTCCAGTCCCTCAACGCCCAAGGGCAGGCGGGCCTTCTGGTCGGCGCCGATCAGGTGGTGCGGGTGGCGACCGCGAGCGTCGGTGGCAGGCCCATCGCGCTCGACGATTGGCGGCGGGCGGTCGATGAGTTGGTGCCAGCGGCGGCAAATGCGCTCCGTCGCTGGGAAGCAGAGATTGCCAGCGCGTTCCTGCGACGACCGGCGCCGTCCACAGTGCCGGTCGCTAACGTGCGGGATCTCGAGTAGGAAGGCTTGCGGCGTCCCCATCGTCCGTGTCCCACGCCGAAAGATGCATGGCGCTTGCCTGCCCTGTGCGTTGCAGGTAGCGGGCGTCCGCGGTAATGAACACGCCCTGTTCGACGATGGCGTGGGCGTGGTAGGCGGCGTCGTAGAAGGTCACGCCGTAGCGGCGAGTCAGCTCGAGGGCTTGGCTCAGCCACCGACTGGAGCGTTGCGCAATGGTCAGGTCGAAGCGAACAAGCGCGTCGAGCAAGCGGGAAGCCTCGGCCGGAAGCCGCCGCGCCAGCGTGTTGCCGACTTCGTAGACCCACAGATCCGGCACCAAGGCTCGGATGCCGCCGGACGCAATGGAATCCCGCAACGCCAACGCCGTTTCGACATCCGTTTCGTCCGCTGGCGGCAGAACCCACTTCAGAATCACCGAGGCGTCCGGCACGACGAGCGGCGTGGCCACCTCAGTGCCTTCCGTCGCGGTCTTCTCGGATCCAGCGAACGACCTCCGCGGTCGTCACAGTCTTGGCGGCGGAGTTCGCCCGCAGGCGGTCCATCTCGGCGACGGCGTCGAGCCGGCGCTGCCGTTGCGCCCACTCGCGCAACGCGGCGTTGACGGTTCGGCTGCGTTCGCCGGCGGGAATGCGCTTCAGTAGGGCCCAGATGTCGTCCTGGACGATGACGTTGACTCGATGGCTCATCGTTGCCTCCGCTGAATGTGTAGGAGATTACACACTCAGACGCCGCCGCGCAGCGTTGGCGTCATGCCGGCGTGCCAACGGCCGGCGACGAAGGCGTCGCTGCCGAGGACGTCTTGGAGCAGGGCGCGGTTCGTCGCCACGCCTTGGATGTCGAACGCCTTCACCGCCACCAGCGTGCGCCCGATGGCCTGCTCGCGGGTGGCGCCGACGCCGATGACCTTGGCGAGCAGGGGGTCGAAGTAGGGCGTGACCCATTGGCCTTCGGCGTAGCCGGCGTCGACGCGAACATGGGCCAGCTGCGGCGGCCGGAAGACCGAGAGGCGGCCTGTCGACGGCAGCATTCGCGCGGAATCCTCGGCGTAGATGCGTGCCTGCACCGCGTGGCCGCTGGCCTCGAGCGGCTCTCCTTGGCCTAGCAGATCGCGGACGCTCCGCTGTTTCGACTCGCTGGCCGAGGCGCTCAGTGCTTCCGCCAAACGTTCCCCGGCGGCGATGCGCAGCTGCGCCGCCACCAGATCGATGCCGGTGATTTCCTCGGTGACGCCGTGTTCCACCTGCAGGCGCGTATTGACCTCCAGGAACCCGAACTCGTCGCCGGCAAGCAGGGTTTCGACCGTGCCCAGGCTGTCGTAGCCGGCCAACGCCGCCACCGCCGCAGCCTCGACGGCGGCCAAGCGGTCGCGTGGAATGCCGGGCGCGGGCGCTTCCTCGACGAGTTTCTGATGGCGCCGCTGCACCGAACATTCGCGCTCCAGCACGCCGATGCAGTCCTTGCCGTCGCCGACGATCTGGAACTCGATGTGGCGCGGTTCCTCCAGCCAAGCTTCCAAGTAGACGCGCCCGTCGCCGAAGGCGCGCGCGGCTTGGGCTTGCGTGGTGGCGAAAGCGGTGCGCAGTTCCCCTTCGCTGGCGGCCTTCGCCATGCCGATTCCACCGCCGCCGGCCACTGGCTTGAGCAGCACCGGATAGCCGATCCGAGATGCCGCCGCCAAGAGCGCGTCGTCGTCCTCCAGCACGGTGCTGCCGTCGCGCACTGGAAACCCGGCTTCCGCCATGATTGAGCGGGCGGCGGTCTTTTCGCCCATCGTCTCGATCCAGCGCGGCGCCGGGCCCACGAAGCGCAAGCCGGCGTCCGCCACGGCCTGCGCGAAACCGGCGTTCTCCGCCAGGAAGCCGTAGCCGGGATGGACGGCGTCGGCGCCGGCCGAACGCGCCGCGTCGATCAGCGCCGGCGCATTGAGGTAGGTGTCTGCGGCGAGATAGCCGGGCAGCCGCGCCGTGGCAGTGGCTTCGGCCAAGTGCGGCGCCTGGGCGTCGATGTCCGCGTAGGCGGCGACGCTCTCGACGCCAAGGGCGGAACAGGCGCGCACGATGCGCCGCGCCACGGCGCCGCGATTGGCGATGAAGACGCGGCTCAACATGCGGCGTCCGGCTCGTGTTCCGTGTCGAAGATGCTTGCGCGTGGGGACGCGCTTGGCCAAGCGGCGCTAGAACGTGGCGGCGGGATTGAGGCGCTGCATCAGGGCTGCGAGAAAGGCCGTCTGGGGAGCGTCCACGCCGAGCTCTTCGGCGCGCTGGGCGGGACGCTCGAACAGCGCTTCCACTTCCAGCGGCAGTTGCCGCACGAAGCGCACGCCGGCGTAGGGGATGTAGTTTTCGGTGGTGCCCATCAAGCGCATGGCGCGTTCGCACACCGCATCGGCGTCCTCGAAGGGCGCGAAGCCGTGCGTCTCCAGATCGGCGTTGGCGATGGCGACGATTTCGTCCATCACGCGCCTGGCGAAGGCGGCCAGCGCCGGGGTTTCGAGGATGAAGCCGCTGGTCGCGCCGCCAGCCGCCACCGACAGGCCGTTGAAGGGCACGTCCCAGATCATCTTGTGCCAGCGCGCCCGCACGAGGCAGTCCGTGGGCCGCGCCGCCACGACGGTGGGTTCCCAGATGGCGAGGGCTTCGGCAACGGCGCTTTCGTCGTCGCCGTGGTGGCCGATGTCCAAGGCGCCGAACTCGCGGTGGAAGATGCGCCCCGGCTGCGGCTGGCCGACGCCGATGAATCCGAGGCCGCCGAAGATGCCGTAGCGATGCATCTGTTCGGCCACGTCGTCTTCGATGCCGAGGCCGTTGACGATGGCCAGGATGCGCGTCTCGCGCCCGGCGACCGGCGCTGCGAGCCGAGACAGCTGCGCGATGTCGTAGGACTCCAGGCCGATGAGCAGCCAGTCGGCCTCGCCCTGCTCGGCCAGTTCCTCGGGGCTCGAAGCGAGCGTCGGCTTCGGCAGGTGCAGGTCGCCGAGATGGCTCGTCACGTGGATGCCGTTTTCGCGCACCGCGTCGATGCCCTGGCGCACCAGAAAGCGCACGTCGTGGCCGCCTTCGGCCAACCGCGCGCCGTAGTAGCAGCCCACGGCGCCGGTGCCGATGACGGCCACCGTTGCCGGCGCTTGAGTTGCAGTGGACATGTCCTGCGCCCTTGGGAGTTCGCCCAGCGAAACTTCCACTTAAATGGACGTTGAAGTCAAGCGGCAGTTTCCCGCGCTGCGTCCTTGGCTGGGGCTGGGGCCAACGCGGCACTGGCGCACATTGCGGGCGCGATCTGCTATAAGTGCGCCACTGTTGGTCGAGGGTCTTGCGGAGCATGGCGCGGCGGCAAGTCGAGAGCGAAGTGACGGGCAACGTCTGGAAGGTCGAGGTGGAGGCCGGGGCGCGAGTGGAAGAAGGCGACGTGCTGCTCATTCTGGAGTCCATGAAGATGGAGATTCCGGTGGAAGCGCCGGCGGCGGGCACGGTTGCCGAGGTGCTGGTCGCGGTCGAGGATTCGGTTGCCGAAGACCAAGTGGTCGCCGTGCTGGAAATCTAGGCGGCACTCTGCGGGTGCGTTCGAGTTTGCTTCGCAGACGTCGCCCCTCCGCAACGTCGACTCGACTGTGAAGGTCAACGCCCCCAAGGAATCCGGGATGCTCCGCGCATGAGCTGGGAAGAGGAAGTCCGCGAGATCCACCGCCGGCGCCGCTTGGCCAAGCAGCAGGGCGGCAAGGAAGGAATCGCCAAGCAGCACGCCCGCGGGCGGCTCACCATCCGCGAGCGCATCGACGGCCTGCTCGATCCGGGCACCTTCCAGGAACAGGGCCTGGCGACGGCGATCCCGGACTACGACGAGAGCGACGAACTGCTCGGCTACGTTCCCGCCAACTACGTGGTTGGATTCGGGCGCATCGACGGGCGGCGCGTGGTCGTCGGCGGCGAGGACTTCACGTTGAAGGGCGGCTCGCCGAACGCCGCCGGCTTGCGCAAGAGCGTTTACGCCGAGCACCTGGCGGTGCAGTACAAGATGCCGCTGGTGCGCTCTCTCGAAGGCGGCGGCGGCAGCGTCAAGGGCGGCGGCGGTCGCCGTGGCGGCACGGTGGGGGAACCCGTCTACGCCACGCCGCGCTTTCGCATCATCGCCGATGCGATGGGCGAAGCGCCGGTGGTGTCGATGGCCGCCGGCGCCGTCGCCGGCTTTCCGGCCGGGCGCTTGGTCGCCTCGCACTTCTCGGTGATGACGCGCCACACGGCGCAGATCATGATCGGCGGGCCGGCGCTGGTGGAACGCGCCCTCGGCGTGCGCTTGAGCAAGGACGAACTCGGCGGCGCGCACATCCACGCCAAGAGCGGCATCGTCGACAACGTGGCGGAGGACGAACACGACATGTTCGCCCAGGTGCGCCGCTTTCTGAGCTACCTGCCGAGCAACGTCCACAGCCGCACGCCCCGCGTGGCAAGCGACGACGACCCCGAGCGCATGGAAGAGGAACTCTTGAGCGCCGTGCCGCGCGACTCCAACGCGCCCTTCGACATGCGCGAAATTCTCGCCATGATCGTCGACGAAGGATCGCTGTTCGAACTCGGCCGCGACTACGGCCCAAGCCAGATCGCCGCGCTGGCAAGGCTCGACGGCCAGCCGGTGGGCGTGCTGGCCAACGACAACCAGGTCTACGCCGGCGCGATGACCGCCGAAGCGGGGCAGAAGTACCGCCGCTTCGTGGAAATGTGCGACACGTTCCACGTGCCCATCGTCAACTTCATCGACCAGCCGGGCTTCATGATCGGCCCGGAAGCGGAGCGCAACGGCACCATCCGCTACGGCATGGCGGCGGTTTGCGCTGCCGCCCAGGCGACCGTGCCCTGGGCGGCGATTCAGGTTCACAAGGGCTTCGGCGTGGCCACCGCGGCCCACTACGCGCCGAACAACTACGTGCTGGCGTGGCCTTCGGTGGAGAGCGGCGCACTGCCCCTCGAAGGCGGCGTGGCGGTCGCCTTCCACCGCGAGATCGCCGCTGCGGAGGACCCGGACGCGAAGCGCCGCGAATTGGAGGAACGGCTGCGCAGCGCCAGATCGCCCTATCCGCGGGCGGAATCCTTCGCCGTCCACGAACTCATCGACCCGCGCGAGACGCGCCCCACCCTGTGCCGCTGGATCGACTGGATCCAGCCCCAGCTCGACGAGCTCACGGTGCCGACGCGCTTCGCCATGCGGCCTTGAGGCGGCCTGCGGCAGGTCGCGCCTATTGGATGCGCGGCGGTCCGAGGAACTCCATCAGCCGCTGCAGCAGCGTTTCGTCGGAATCGACCTCGCATTCCCAGGCAACGAAGACGTCCCAGCCGTCGTCGGCCAGGAGCGCCGCGTTGCGGCGGTCGCGGGCGACGTTCTTGGCGAATTTGTCCTGCCAGTAGTCCTCGCGGCTCTTCGGGTGCGTGGTGCGCTTGCAGCCGTGCCGGTGCCAGAAGCAGCCATGGACGAACACCGCCCGCTTGCGCTTCTTGAATACGATGTCGGGCTTGCCGGGCAGGCCACGCCCGTGCAGCCGAAAGCGGTAGCCCTGCCCATGCAGCGCCCGCCGCACGAACAGCTCGGGCTTGGTGTCCACGCCGCGAATCCGCGCCATGAGTGCGCTGCGTTGCTCCGGCGTGAGCGTGTCCATCGGCCATCGCGGTCCAGAAGGGCGACTCCGCAACCATAGCAAATCGTACAGATTTGTGCGTTTCGCGCCGCTCTCGCCGAGTGACGTGAGTGACGTGCTGTGGCCTCACAGGCTCGCGTCGCTTGACGTGACGGCGCACCGTCGGGCGTTAGGGGCGGCCGCCCGCAGGTCAGGCGGCGGGGCTGGGGTCAGAACGCGATTTCGAGGCCGGCGGGTGCTGGCGCGAGGTCCTTGATGACCGAGGCGTGGTGGCGTTGCTCTTCGTCGGTGCGGTTGCGGCCTTGGAGGAACGTGCGCAGCGTGGCGTTGCGGGCGTGGAAGGCGAAGGCAACGGTGCTCGAGCGCGTCATGCGCTGGCAGCGGCCTCGGCTCTGGTCGGCAGCGCCACCGTGATCCGGGATTCGGCGGTGGCGAGGCCAGCTTGATTCTCGTTGTAGACCAGAAGCTCCACGAGATGCTCGCCGCCGACCGTGGATTTGCCAGCGACCTTGCCGAACACGGTGTTGGTGTCGCCGACCACGTTCGGGTGGCGAACGCGCGTTTCCATGCGCTTCAAGACGCCGTCGTCGCCCATCCAGTCGGTGGCCATCTGCGCCAGCCAGCACACGCGCTGCGGCCCCCAGTCGAACTGGCCGGGCATGTTGCGGCGGTTGCGGGCGTGTTCTTCGTCGTAGCGCCCGCCGCCGCCCAAGTCCTTGGATTCCTCGGCGTCGAGCGCGGCGCGCGGACTGCGCCCGGTGCCGACCACGCCGTGGGTGAACAGGAACAGTTCGGTGACGGTGTAGGTGCCCTTGTGCAGCGGCGGCAGTTCCTCGCCTTCGGACACGTCCTCGAAGAAGCGCGTCTGGGCGCCGCGCCGCTTGCGCTCGAACACCAGCGGATCGGGCGACTCCTCGATCACCTGGGTCTTCTTCTCGCGGTCGTACTGGATCGTGCGTCCGCCGCCGAGATTCTTGTAGCGCGCCATGAGCGTCGTCTTGGACGCCACCAGCTCCTTGCGCTGGTTGTGATAGTCGATGGCGGCCTCGCAGAGCAGGAAGTCGCCGATGCGCTCGCTGCTTTTGCGATGGACGTCGACGACGCGCTCGGTGGCCGAGATGCGGTCGCCGGGCCAGATGGTCCTGTGGAAGTCGATGCTGCCGCCGGCGTAGTTCATCGGAAAGTGGCTGGAGGACAGACGCCGCCCGTCGATGTTGCCGTTGATGGCCAGCGCGATGCCGAGGCTCGCGCCGTAGACGAAGATCGGCGGCGCCACGATTGACCCGAAACGGCTCTCTGCGGCATGGGCCGCGTCCCGATAAAGCGGGTTGTAGTCGCCCACGCCGTCGCCGAAGCGCCGAATGTTGTCGATGCTCGCCTCGCGGGCGCCTCGGGGCGGCAGCACATGGCCAATGCCCGAGCGGTACTCGGCCTCGAACTCGTCGAGCGTGGTGATGAGGGCTGGGGTCGCCACCGAATTTCTTCCGCGGTCTCAAGGGCGCACGAAACTACCTTTCCCGACCACGACTGTCAAAACGCTCAGACGGGCGAGCTTCGGGGCGGCGAGCGGACGGCGTCGAGCGTCTGCGAAGGCATCCGGTGCGCTACAGTTGTGTTGAGCGCTTGGATCGCCAGAGGAGCTTGTCTTGGCAGTTTCGCATCCGCCCGTCCGTCGAGACGGTCGCAGTCCGGCTTCGGATGCCGGATGCGTCGAACGTCGCGCTGGCCCCGCCCAAGCGTTGACGCTGCATGGTGTTCGCGTCTCCGGCATCGGCATCGACGCGCAGACGCGCTGCGCTCACTACCACGCGCCGTTCGACGTCGTGGCCTTGAAGTTCAAGTGCTGCGGCGAGTGGCATCCGTGCATCGACTGCCATCGCGCCGTCGCCGGCCACGCCGTCGTCGTGTGGCCGATTGCCGAACGCTCGGCGCGGGCGGTGCTGTGCGGGGTCTGCGGGGCGCGCCTTGCCATCGACGAGTATCTGGCGTCGGCCAGCGCCTGTCCGCGCTGCGGCGCCGCCTTCAACCCAGGCTGCGCGCTGCACCACCACCTCTACTTCGAGACCTGAAGATGGCGGACGATCGCGTCGCGGTGGACATCGGCGGCACCTTCACCGACGTGGTGCTCGAAACCGGCGGTCGCCACGTCAGCGCCAAGGTTCTGACGACCCACGCGGCGCCAGCCGCCGGCGCTTTGGAAGGCGTGCGCCAGGTTCTGGCTCAGGCTGGACGCTCTGCCGCGGACTTGGGCGTGGTGCTGCACGGCACCACCTTGGCCACCAACGCGATCATCGAACGGCGCGGCGCCCGCACGGCGCTGGTGACGACCGAAGGACACCGCGACGTGCTCGAGATGGCGTTCGAGAACCGCTTCGAGCAGTACGACGTGAACATCGACCGCCCGCAGCCGCTGGTGCCGAGACGCTGGCGGCTGCCCGTGGCCGAGCGCATGAACGCGGCGGGAGAGGCGCTCGTGCCGCTGGCGGCGCGATCTGTTGAAGCGCTGGTGCCGACTTTGGCGGAGCAGGGCATCGAAAGCGTCGCCGTCGGCTATCTGCACGGCTACGCCAACCCGCGCCACGAGCTGCTGACCCGCGACGTGCTTGCCGCGGCGCTGCCGAAACTGTCGATCACGCTGGCGAGCGACGTCTGCCCGGAGATCCGCGAGTTCGAGCGCTTCTCAACGGCATGCGCCAACGCCTACGTGAAGCCGTTGATGGCCCGCTATCTGGCGGACATGCAAGCGCGGCTCTCGGCGCTCGGCGTCGATTGCCCGTTTCTGATGATGACGTCCGGCGGCGGTCTCGCGTCTTTGGAAACGGCGCGGGAGTTTCCGATCCGGCTGGTGGAATCGGGCCCGGCCGGCGGCGCCATCCTCGCGGCGCGCCTCGCCGAACACCTCGGCTTGGCGCGGGTGGTGTCGCTGGACATGGGCGGCACCACGGCGAAGATCTGCTTGATCGACGACGGCACGCCCCAGGAGTCGCGTTCCTTCGAAGTGGATCGCAGCTATCGGTTCCGCAAGGGCAGCGGCCTGCCGGTGCGGATTCCGGTCATCGAAATGGTGGAGATCGGCGCCGGCGGCGGCTCCATTGCGTCCGTGGATCGCGTGGGCCGGCTGCAGGTCGGCCCGCAGAGCGCTGGTTCCAGCCCTGGGCCAGCGTGCTACGGCCGCGGCGGGGAACGCGCCACGGTGACCGACGCCGATCTGCTGCAAGGCCGACTCGACGCCGCGCGCTTCGCCGGCGGCGCGATCGCCCTCGACGAAGAAGCGGCGATGGCCGCCGTCGAACGCGACGTCGTGTCGCCTTGGCAGGGCGGCCAACTCTCAGTCGCCGACGCGGCGAGCGCGGTCGGCGAGGTGGTGGACGAAAACATGGCTGCGGCGGCGCGCGCCCATGCGGCGGAGTGGGGCAAGGACATGGCGGGACGAACCCTCATCGCCTTCGGCGGCGCGGCGCCGATCCACGCCGCGCGCATCGCCGAGAAGCTGCATCTCAAGACCGTGCTGGTGCCGCCAGCCGCTGGCGTCGGCTCGGCGATGGGCTTCCTCGCGGCGCCGGTCGCCTTCGAGGTGGTGCGCAGCCGCTACATGCGCCTCTCCGAGTTCGCGCCGGCAGTGGCGGCGCAAGTGATGGCGGAGATGCGCGCGGAGGCCCAGGCCGTCGTCGGCGAGGTGGCGCGCGGCGCACTCGAGGAGACCAGACGCGCCTACATGCGCTACTTGGGGCAGGGCTTCGAGATCGCCGTGGAAGTCGCCGAGCCCTGCTCGGCCGAGGCGCTGCGCGAGGCGTTCGACGCGGCCTACCAAGCGCTCTACGGGCGCTTGATTCCCGGCCTGGAGGTGGAAGTGCTGAGCTGGACGCTCACGCTGCGCACGCCGCCGCCGGCGCTTTCGCTAGCAAGCGCTTCGGCGCCCTCGCGGCGCCGTCTTCTCGACGAACGGCGGGTGGAACGGGAATCCCTTGCGCCGGGAACTCGGGTCCTCGGCCCGTCCGTCATCGTCGAGGATCAAACCGTCACCGTGGTTCCTTGCGGCGCGACAGCGCAGATCGACGCCATCGGCAACATCGTCGTCGAGTGCGCCGCATGAGCGACATCCGCAACCAACTGGTGTGGAACCGCCTCCTCGCCATCGTCGAGGAACAGGCGCAGACGCTGATGCGCACCGCGTTCTCGACGGTGGTGCGGGAAGCCGGAGACCTCTCCGCCGGCGTCTTCGACACGAACGGCGCCATGCTCGCCCAGGCCGTCACCGGCACGCCCGGCCACGTCAATGCCATGGCGGCAAGCGTCGGCAAGTTTCTCGCCGCCTACCCGCTGCCCACGCTGGCGCCGGGCGACGTGCTGGTCACCAACGATCCGTGGGATGGCACGGGCCACCTCAACGACTTCACAGTGGTCACGCCGGTGTTCGATGGCCGACGGCCGGTCGCGTTGTTCGCGGCGACGAGCCACATCGCGGACGTGGGCGGGCGCGGCTTCGGCCCGGACGCCGGCGAGCTCTTCGAAGAGGGCTTGCGCATTCCGATCATGAAGCTCTTCGACCGTGGCGAGCCCAATGCGTCCCTGCTGCGCATCGTCGCCGCCAATGTGCGCGATCCGCTGGCGGCCGAAGGCGATCTGCACTCGCTCGCCGCCTGCAACCGCAACGGCGGCGAGCTGCTCCTCGCCATGCTGCGCGAGTTCGGCCTCGACGATCTCGACGCCGCCGGACGGTGGATCGTCGACGCCTCGCGGCGGGCGATGGCGGAGCAGATTGGCGCGGTGCCGAACGGCGTCTACCGCCAGACGATGGACGTCGACGGCTACGACGAACCAGTGCGCCTCGTCTGCGCCTTGACCGTCGCCGACGACGCCATCGACGTGGATTTCGACGGCAGTTCCGGGCTCTCCCCCTTCGGCATCAACGTGCCGCTCAACTACACCGAGGCATACGCCTCCTTCGGCGTGCGTTGCGTGGTCGGCAACGACGTGCCCAACAACGCCGGTTCGCTGGCGCTGGTGACCGTGCGCGCCCCGCTCGGCAGCATCCTGAACGCCGAGTTCCCGGCGCCGGTCTCGGCCAGACACGCCATCGGCCAGATGCTGCCGGACGTGGTGCTCGGGTGCCTAGACCAAGCGCTGCCAGGCGTGGCGCCGGCCGAAGGCGCATCGTGCATCTGGAATCCGGTGCTGCGCAGCGCACCCCTCGGTGCCAGCGGCGGCAACGCCGATGTCACGCCGTTCGTCATCAATCCGATCTTCAACGGCGGCACCGGAGCGCGGCCGGCCAAGGACGGCCTCTCCACCACCGCGTTTCCGTCCGGCGTGCGCACCACGCCCACCGAAATCAACGAAGCGACCGCGCCCCTCGTCTTCATGCGACGCGAATACCGCCGCGCATCGGGCGGCGCCGGCCAACACCGGGGCGGCCTCGGCCAGGTGATCGAAGTGGCGCACGCACAGGGAGCGCCGTTCGTCGTCTCCAAGATGTTCGACCGCATTCGCCATCCGGCGCGAGGTCGCCGCGGCGGCCAGGAAGGTGCGCCAGGGCGCGTCTACATCAAGGACGGCCCGGCGTTGCGCGGCAAGGGCCAGGACACCATCCCCGCCGGCGCGACGCTGGTGATGGAGACTCCCGGCGGCGGCGGCATCGGCGACCCCGCCAAGCGCTCGCCGGACGCCCTGCAAGCCGACGAAGAAGCCGCGCTGACCACGCCCAACGTTGACGCATAGGTCGTTCCACCTCAAGCGGGTCCGCGTCCGTAAGGTCGATGGATGGGCACATGGTGTAGAGTCGCGATGTGCCCGAGGAGTTGCGTGGCACCGCCAATGCAGGCGCTGCCACACTCGCTTCGTAGGCTGACGGCGCTTCATGTTCGGGACGCAAGAAGGATTGAAGACATGGCAACCGGCGCTCAGGGGCTGTTGAAGACCGAGACGGCCTACTACGACGACCACGCCGAGGACCTGTTGCTGACCTACCCGAATCGCTATCTGCTGATCCACGGCGACCAGCTGATTGGCGACTATGAGCGCCATTCGGAAGCCGTGGGAGAGGGCGTCCGCCGGTACGGACGCGGCCCGTTCTTGGTGCGGCGAACTGGCGACAAGCAGCTCGTGTTCACCGCCCGCATTGTCCCTGGGTCTGTTGCAAATGCCGACGCCGAACATTCGTAGCGACAAGCGACGAAGCGGCAGGCAGGGAACATGCCTTGAAGGCTTGAAGGCCGACTAGACTCTCCCCAACACTGGCCGTTTCGCATGGCGCATCCACTCGAAGGCATCAAGGTTCTCGACATGTCGCGGGTGCTGGCAGGGCCTTTCGCTGGCCGGATGCTGGCCGATCTCGGCGCGGACGTGGTGAAGGTGGAGCCGCCGGCTGGCGATTTGACGCGCCTGTGGGGCGCCGTGGTGGGCGGCGTGCCGGGGTACTACCACCAGCAGAACGTCGGCAAGCGCAACATCTGCGTGGACTTGGCGAAGGCCGAGGGCGTGAGGCTCGTGAGGCGGCTGGCCGGAGTAGCGGATCTGGTGATCGAGAACTTCCGCCCCGGCGTGATGGCGCGCCTAGGGCTTGGCTACGACGTCTTGAAGGCGGAGCGCGAGGACATCGTGCTGCTGTCGATTTCCGGCTTCGGGCAAGAAGGCCCGGAGAGTGCTCGTCCAGCCTACGCGGCGGCGATCCACGCCGAAGCCGGGCTGGTGCGGCGGCAAGCTCGCGAAGGCCGCCCGCCGGCGGACATCCAGATGTCCGTCGCCGACACCAACGCGGCGCTGCATGGGCTGGCGGCGGCGTTGGCGGCGCTGCTCATGCGCCAGCGCACCGGGCTGGGGCAGCACATCGACATCGCCATGCTCGACGCCATGCTGGCGACGGACGACCAGCTGCACTACGGCTTGGAAGATTCGCGCGACACCGCGCCGAGCCTCTCGGACATCTGGCCGACGGGCATCGGCGACGTGCTCATCGCTGGCGACTTCCGCCACATCTGGCGGCAGCTCAATACCAAGATGGGCGTTGCCGACCCGACGCCGGCGGGTGCGCCGCTGGCCGAGAAGATCAGCCTGCGGCGCACCGCCGCGCAGGCGTTCTTCGCCGGTCTCGACAGCCGGCGGCGAGTGCGCGAGGCCATGGCGACGATGAATCTCGCCTGGGGCGAAGTGCGCGACACCGCCGACGTACGCGAGTCGCCCACCGTTCGCCACCGCGCCAGCATCGCCGAGATCGACGACCGCGCCGGCGGCACGCGCCCGATCGTGCAGTCGCCGTACCGCTTCTCCAACGCCGAATCCGGCGTGTGCGGCGTGGCGCCGCATCGGGGCGAGCACAATGCCGACGCGCTCCGCGACTGGCTGGGCTGCTCGGCGCAGGACGTCGCCGATTGGACCGCCGAGGGCGTTCTGATCGACGGTCGGGAGCTGGGCTGAGCAGACCGGCGGGACGCTGGCCGTGCGCCGCGGCGTCAGTCGGGCGCGCTTCGGAAGTCGGGATCGATGGTCTCGAAGAACGTCTGCACCATGCGGTAGGTCATGCCCCAGACGAAGCAGCCCGGCGACACGCGATAGCCGCTAAACGCCTGCGCGTCGCCGTTGGCCGCATCGACGTCGAAGGGCGGGCGCGAGCGGGCGTGGTTGTCGCCCCGATGCATCGGCCCCAGCGGCGCCCAAACCGCAGCCGCAACCTCGTGGTTCAGCGTCAGCGCCGGGTCGCCGTCGATCTCGAAGACGAAGGGCGCCACGAGCATGTTGCTGCGCACGCTCATCGGCCGCTGGCGAGGCAATCCCCCCAGCAGAGGCGCGGAGGCGATGTCCAGGCCGATTTCCTCGGCGGTCTCGCGCACCGCGGCGGCTTGCAGGCTCGCGTCGGCCGGCTCGCGGTGGCCGCCGGGAAAGGCCATGTGCCCGGACCACGGATCGCCCGCTTTCTCGGCGCGTTTGATGAACAGCATCTCAGTTGCGTCGTTCCCGCGGCGCAGCACCACCGCCACGGCGGCCTGGCGCGTCCGTTCGGGCTCGTCGGCGAGCGCTTGCTCGCTCGCCGCCAAGCGGCTGCGGATCGAGGGCAGGTCCAGCATCGGCCTATGTTACTGTGAACCGCGCTGAATCCGCCGGGCACGCAAAGAGCAGTTCCTTGAATCCCCTCGCATCGAGCGCCAACCGCTGCTTCGTCTGCGGGCCGGGGAATGCCCAGGGCCTGAACGTGCGCTTTCGCCTCGACGGCGAAGTCTGCCGCGCCGAGTTCACGCCGGGCGATGCGCACGTCGGCTACGACGGCGTGACCCACGGCGGCATTCTGTTCAGCCTGCTCGACGATGTGATGGCGAACGTGATCTTTCTCGGCGGCGAGCGCTGCTTCACGGCGAAGGCCGAGGTGCGCTACCGCCAGCCGCTGCCGACCGGGACGCCGGTGCGCTTGGAGGGGCGGCAAACGCGGCGCAAGGGACGCTTGGCGGTGCTCGAAGGACGCATTCTGCGCAGCGACGACGGCTCCGTGGTGGCCGAAGCCGTCGCCAGCTTCATGGTCGATGCACTGGCAGAACGTCCCGGATAGAGGCCGAGTCCACCTTGCCTCGATCTTCTTCGCCTTCTCCTCGATTCAATCCAACTCCCGCCACAGGAAGCGGTAGACGAGCGCCCACATAAAGGCGCTCTGGGCGTTGTCGGCGGCGCCGCCGTGGCCGCCTTCGACGTTCTCGTAGTAGGTCACGTCGTGGCCCATGGCCTTCATCTTGGCGACCATCTTGCGGGCGTGGCCGGGGTGGACGCGGTCGTCGCGGGTGGAGGTGGCTACCAGCAGCGGCGGATACGCCGCGTCCTCTTCGACGTTGTGGTACGGCGAATAGGCGCGCAGGAAGCGCCAGTCGTCGGGGTCGTCCGGGTCGCCGTATTCGGCCACCCAGCTCGCTCCCGCCAATAGCTTGTGGTAGCGGCGCATGTCCATGAGCGGCACTTGCGCGGCGATGGCGCCGAACAGGTCCGGGCGCATGGTGAGCATGTTGCCCATCAGCAGCCCGCCGTTGCTGCCGCCGAGGATGCCGAGGCGTTCCGGCGTGGCGACGCCGCGGCGCCGCAGGTCCTCGGCGACGGCGATGAAGTCCTCGTAGGCGCGGCGGCGGTTCTCGCGCAGCGCGGCGCGGTGCCAGCTTGGGCCGAACTCGCCGCCGCCGCGGATGTTGGCGACGACGTAGACGCCGCCTTCCTCCAGCCAGCCGATGCCCACGCCGGCGGAGTAACTCGGCAGCAGCGGAATCTCGAAGCCGCCGTAGCCGTAGAGCAAGGTGGGCCGGGGTGCATCGAGTTCCGGGCGCGATACTTGGAAGTACGGGATGCGCGTGCCGTCCTCGGACTCGGCCCAATGCTGGGCGATCTGCAATCCGCTGGCGTCGAAATGCGCGGGCGCGCGCTTCAGAACAGTCGGCGAGCGCCCCACCGAAGCGAGCGCCAGCGTCGTCGGAGTCAGATAGTTCGTGGTGCGGACGAAGTAGCGGTCGTCCTCGTCGGGCGCAACCGGCGTTGCGCTCACCGAGCTGGCGACGTCGCCGCCCGCGTCTGCGCCAGCGGCCACCGCCGAGCGCGTCCAGCCGTCGCTGCCGGGCGTGGCCACCACGATGCGGTTCTTCACGTTGTCCAGCACATTCAGCAGCACATGGTTGCGCGTCGGCGCATAGCCGGCCAGCGTGGCGCCCTCGCCGGACTCGAACACGACGGCGAAGGCGCGATCGCCGTCGAGGAACGCCGCCAAGTCGATGGCGAGCAGACTGCCGGCGGCGTAGGACGCGCCGGCAATCGCCCAATCGGACTTGAGCTCGATGAAGAGCCGGCCGCGATGGACGCTCAGCAATGCGTCGGAGGGCTTGTCGATGCGCAGCAGCCGAGCACCGTCGCCAGCTTCGGCAGCCGCCGGCACGCGCAGGAACATCTCGCTGTTGTGGAAGTCCGTGGCGCGCCAGACGAGCTGCGTCTCGAAGCCGGCGGCGAGGTGCGAATAGGCGCCCACGCTCACGTCCGCCGCTTGCCCTTCGAACACGGTTTCCGCCTCGTGCAATGATTCGCCGCGCCGCCACAGCTTGACGATGCGCGGATAGCCGGAGTCGGTCATGCTGCCGGGGCCGAAATCGGTGGCGACGAAGATGGCGTCCGGCCCGGCCCAGTCCACCGTGCCTTTCGCTTCCGGCAGTGCGAAGCCGCCGTCCTCGGGGGCCACGAACGCCTTGGTGCGCAGGTCGAACTCGCGGGTCACCACGGCGTCGGCGCCGCCCCGGGAGAGGCGCACCAGGCAGCGTCCGTAGTCCGGTTCGCGGCAGTAGAACTCGCTCAGCACCCAGTTCTCGTCCTCGTCGCGGGCCAGCGCGTCCAAGTCCAGGACGGTCTCCCACTCGGGCGTCTCGCTGCGGTAGGAATCGAGGGTGGTGCGCCGCCACAGGCCGCGCGGATGGTCTTTGTCGCGCCAGAAGTTGTAGTAGCGATCCCCCAGCTTGTCGATGTCCGGGATGCGGTCGTCCGAATCGAACACCGCGAGCAGCCGCCGCCGCAGCGTCTTGAACGACGACGCACTCGCCAGCGTGCGGGTGGTGGCGCGGTTCCTCGCCTTCACCCAGCGCAGGGCGCGTTCGCCCTCGACTTCCTCGAGCCAAAGATAGGGATCGGCCATCTCCTCCTCCGCCTTCTCGGTGCCGGCGGTTCCGGCGGCGATTCCCAGCGCGCACAGCGCCAAGAGGCGTCGTCCAACGCGCGTCATGCGCAAGTTCCCTTCCCAGCCGCCATGCGCCGAATCGTTCAGCGCTCGAACGCAAGCTCGTGCAGCCACGGCAGGCCGAACGCCAAGGCCACGCTCACCGCGAGGCCAGAGAGCGCCTTCAGCGCGTCGCCGACCACCTTGCGCGCCGTCTCCTTGGGCGACGTGTCCCGCAAGTACATGGAGAGCGCGAACTCCCGCCCCGCCAGCACGCCGAGGAACACCCAAGTGGTGCTCATCGGCATGTTGCTCGCTTCCTTGAAGACGAGCAGCACGATGCCGTAGATGAGATCGATGATGGTGGCGGCGCGGATGTCCGTGGTGTCCGTCTTGGCGGTGACGATCTTCTGAATCTTGCCGCCGAACTGGTAGAAGATGTAGCCCTGCATCGCCACCAGAGTCAGCACGCCGAAGGCCAGCCACTCCACGGAGAGCTGTCGCGGCAGATAGACGAAGATGTTGGCGAGGTCCTGGATCAGCCACTGGCTCCACAGGAAGGCCGTGGACGACCACTGCAGGAACACCCAGTACGTCGGAATGGCCGCGCCCCGGGTGCGGTGGAAATACTCGCTGGCGCGCTTGAAGACCAGGCGGAAGAGCACGATGGCGGCCGTGAACGCCACCACGTAGCCGACCGAGGACTTGACCAGCATGGCGTTCAAGTTGCCCGGTTCGCCGCCGGTGACGGCGAACACCGTCAGCACCAGGAACGTCGTGCTCACCGGCACGCCAAGGCGCGTCAGCACCAGGAGCGCCAGCGGCGGAATGGCGTGCAGCCAGGAGACGCCGCCGGCGGGCACGGGGAACTTCTCCAGCCGCCCGTAGGCGACGTCGCCGCTGTTCACGACCCAGCCGTAGCACAGCACCGCCAGCAGGACGCCGCTGGCGAACAGCCACAGCAGCCACCACGGTCGGTGGGCATTGGAGGCCAGGAACGTGCCGAGGGTCTGGATGGAGTCGTTCGCCACCACCGCGTAGGCGGCCAGCAGGAAGCCGACGACCATGTAGATTTCGAGCAGCGCGATGGCGGCCCCCGTGCCGAGGCGTTCGGGCGACGTGCCCATTCTACGGCTTCGCGGCCGGCGGATGACTTCGCCGCGGCAAAGCGAGAGACTTCCTCGCGTCTCGTCCAAGCGGAGCAGGAACCGCCGTGCCCAAGCTCGTCAATCTCGGTTCGCTGTGCATCGACAACGTCTACCGGGTCGCCAACATCGCCGTGGCCGGGGAAAGCGCCGCCAGCACCTCCCACGACGTCTTTCCCGGCGGCAAGGGGCTGAACCAGTCCATCGCCGCGGCGCGCGGCGGCGCGGAGGTGGTGCATGTCGGCGCGGTCGGCGAAGACGGCGCCTGGCCGCGCGAGACCCTCGTCGCCCACGGCGTGGACGCGAGCGGCGTGCGCGTGGTGGACGGCAGCTCCGGCCATGCGGTGATTCAAGTCGACGACGCCGGGCGCAACGCCATCGTCGTTGTCGGCGGCGCCAACCGCCGGCTCGATCAGGACGACGTGCAGCGGGCGCTGGAGCAAGTGGAAGCCGGCGACTGGCTGCTGCTGCAGAACGAGATCAACGATCTGGAGGCGGTGCTGCGCCAAGCGAAGGAACGCGGCTGCCGAACGGCCTTCAACGTCGCGCCCGTGGACGGCCGGGAAGCTGGCTACGACTTGCGCGACGTGGCGCTGCTCATTGTCAACGAAGTCGAAGCGGCGGCCCTCGCCGGCGTCGCCGAGCCGCGCGCGGCAGTCGACGCGCTGCGCACTCGCCTTCCGGCCACCGATGTCGTGCTCACGCTGGGTGCCGATGGCCTCGTCCACGCCGGTGACGGGGGCGTCACGACGCTGCCGGCGTTCGCCGTCGATGCGGTGGATGAAACGGCGGCCGGCGACGCCTTCATCGGCTACCTGATGGCGGCGCTGCTGGACGGGGAATCCATGCCGCTCGCGCTCAAGAGGGGCTCGGCCGCCGGTGCGCTGGCCACCACGAAGGCCGGCGCGGCGACGTCGATTCCCGAACCGGCGGCGGTGCGGAAACTCGCCGGCGGCTGATGCGCTCTGGAGAAGGAACAAGCATGGATCGACGCACCTTCTACACCGATCACTGGCAGCACATCGACGACGAGCGCGTCGCCCGCTACGAGCGCATGTTCGAGTGGCGCGAGGGGAGCGCGGCGCTGCTCGCCGGCGCCGACCTGCGGCGCGGCCAGCGCGTGCTCGATTTCGGCGCCGGGCCGGGCTTCATGGCGCTCGCCTTGGCGGACATCGTCGGCGACGAGGGCCGCGTGGACGGCGTGGACATCAATGCCCGCTTCGTCGCGGACGCCTCCGAGCGGGCAGCCGGCAGAAGCAACGTGGCGTTCCACCATGTGCAGGATTCGCACTTGCCGTTCGCGGACGGATGCATGGATCGGGTCCTCGCCAAGAACGTGCTCGAATACGTCCCAGACGTCGACGAGACGCTCGCCGAGATGAAGCGCGTCCTGCGCCCCGGCGGGCGCATCCACCTCATCGACAGCGATTGGGGTTTCGTTGTGGCGGAACCCTGGGGCAAGGACGGCGTGGCGCGGTTCTTCGACGCGGCTGGCGTGGCGTTCAAGGAACCGCATATTGGGCGCAAGCTGCCCAAGCTCTTGGCTGGCCACGGCTTCCGCGACGTGGCGGCGCGCGTCCTCGTAGCCGCCGACCAGGACGGCCGCGCCCTGCCGATGCTGCGCAACATGCGCGGCTACATCGACGCCGGCGGCGCGATGCCGATGGCCGAGGCGGATGCCATGCTGGCCGCGGCCGAAGCCGCGGTGGACAGCGGCGGCTACCTGTTCGTGCTGCCGCAGTTCGTCGTCACCGCGGACGCATAACGCCGGCGGAGCTTTCGTGCGAGACCGGAAGGGATGACCGACATCCTGCGCGGGCAAACGCTCACCGCCTTGGCGCAAGCGCTGGCGACCGGGCGCGCGTCCAGCGTCGAACTCGTGGAGCAGGCGCTCGCGGCAATCGACGCGCCGGGAGGCGAGGGCAGCCGCGCCTTTCTGTTCGTGGACCGGGACGGCGCCAGAGCGGCTGCGGAGGAAGCGGACCGTCGCCGGGCGGATCGAGGACAGCGCGGCAATGCGACGCCGTTCCTCGGCATCCCCATCTCCGTCAAGGATCTGTTCGACGTCGCCGGCCAAGTCACGCGGGCCGGCTCGCGCCTGCTCGAGGGAAGCGCGCCAGCGAAGGCCGACGCGACCGCCGTTGCGCGTTTGCGAGCCGCCGGCTTCGTCCTGCTCGGGCGCACCAACATGACCGAGTTCGCCTACTCCGGCCTCGGCCTGAATCCCCACTACGGCACGCCGCTCAATCCTTGGCGGCGCAGCGAAGAATACATTCCCGGCGGTTCCTCTTCCGGCGCCGCGGTGTCGGTGGCCGACGGCATGGCGGCGGCGGGAATCGGCACCGACACCGGCGGTTCCTGCCGCATTCCAGCCGCCATGTGCGGCATCGTCGGCTACAAGCCGACCGCCGCGAGCGTGCCCCGGGAGGGCGTGCTGCCGCTCTCCGAGAGCTTGGACTCGGTCGGCGCACTGGCCAACTCGGTGGCCTGCTGCGCCATCCTGCACAGGATCATGGCCGGCATGGACGGCGCGGCGGCCCTGCGCACAGAACTGCCGACACCGCCCACCGCGACCCTCGGCATCCTCCGCACCCACGTCATGGACGACGTCGAGCCAGCCGTCGCAACCGTGTTCGAGCGCGCCGTTCGACGTTTGGCGGCGCGCGGCTTCAAGCTGATCGACATGGCCCTGCCCGGCCTCGACCGCCTGCCGGAAATCAACGCCAAGGGAGGCTTGGCCGCCGCCGAGGCGTTCGCTTGGCATCGCCAGCATCTGGCAAGCCATGCGGAACGCTACGACCCCCGCGTTCGCGCGCGCATCGCGCGGGGCGCGGAACAATCCGCCGCGGACTACCTCGACGGCAAGCGCGCTCGGCGCGAACTCATCGACGAAGCGCGAACCGCGCTGCAAGGCTGCGCCGCCGTCGTCTTCCCCACGGTGCCGATGCTGGCGCCGCGCCTGGCCGACTGCGCGGCCGAGGACGAATACGCGCGCCTCAATCTGCTGGCGCTGCGCAATCCCTCAATCGCCAACGTCCTCGACGGCTGCGCCCTCTCGCTCCCCATCCACGACCCGGGAGAAGCCCCTGTCGGCATGAACCTGCTCTGCTTGGCGCACCAAGACGAACCGTTGCTGGCCCTGGGGCGCAGCGTGGAGAAGGCGCTGAAGACCAACTAGGTGCGCTCCGAAATGCCCTGCCCGTGCTTGCGCACTGCGCGGGCGGCGGCCATGCGCTGGCGGTGGCCTGCCGGGTCGAGGATCATGGAGCAGAAGTAGCGCAGCAGGGCGCGGTGGCGGCTCGTTGCCTTGGCGCGGTCGAGGGCCCGCTCGCCTTCTTTGCCGTCGATGAAGCGAAAGGCGCCGGCGATGGCTTCTTCTTCGCCGAGCACGCGGCGGGCGAGGCCGTTGATGGCGTCGTGGGCTGTTTCGAGGTCGGTCTCGTCGATGCCGGCGGCGGCTGGGTCCATGGCGAGGTTCGCCCACAGGGTGGCGAGATAGATGCGGTAGAGGTCTCTGTCGACTACGCCGTCGGCCACGCTCGCCTGTTTCTGCGCCGCGTCCAGGATCGGCTGGAAGACGCGCGCCAACTCCGTTTTCGAGCGATTGGCCAAGGCCGTCCGTGGCCTTCAGTTCGTCGGCTGCGGGCGGTTCGACATGTAGCCGAGTTCGGCGCCCCAGGCCGGCGTGACCACGCCGCGCGTCGCCATTGAGCGCATCTCGGCTTCGAGTCGTTCGCGCTCGGCAGCCTTGCCGATGTCGTCCCGGAACGGCCCCGGCACCACCGCTTCCCGCTCGGCGGCATTGGCGAACGGCTGGCGCGACTCGCCCAAGGCGCGCAGCACGGCCAGTTCGACCAGCGAACAAGCGTCGTCCTGCGGCCTGTCGAAGCGCATGGGTTCTTCGAGCACCAGCGCCGCATTGGCGATGAAGCGCGGGCGAGGCGACGGATTCAGGCACGGCCGGTGCAGCATGTAAGGGTGCAGGATGGCCAAGTCGCCGGCTTTTCCCGTGAGTTCCGCGAAGGACGAACACTGCTCGACCAGTCCCGGGATGAGATAGCCGGCGCCCTGCACGCTGTCCGCATGGAAGCCTTGGGGGTTGGCGGCGAGGAGCCGCGCCACCGGCGCGATGGAATCCGTGGCAATCGGCGTGCCGCCGCTCTGTGGCTGGATGTCGGAGAAGATCGGCACCACGAGCAGGCCCTGTTCCGGCGAGTCGAGGAAATGCCGGAAGTGCCAGCCGTCCTTGTGCCAACTGGCGCGGCGGGCTTCTGCGCCCGAATCGGAAGACGCCCCCGGAGGCGCCACGGCAGCGCCGGCGTGGTCGGGCGCGACATCCCGGCCGACGCCCAGATTCGCCACTGCCGTATCGCTCCAGGACATCTTGGCGCCGTCGTCGGGCAGCCGTTCGGCGCCACCGACGACGTCCACGATGGCTTGGAAGGCGGTCGGCGCATCCGCGCGCAAGAGGAACTTGCGCCCGCTGCCGGCGGTGCGCGCGTAGCCGGGAATCCGGTTGCGCCCTTTGAACCCGCATCCCCAGCTGTCGGGCTCGCCGCGCCGCGCGCCGTGCTTCTCTTCAAGTTCGCGCCATGCCTGTTCGCGCACGGCATCGGCAAGCGCCTTGTCGAAGGCCTGGGGGACGACCACGAAGCCGTGCTCGACGAAGTGCCACGCTTGTTCCCGGCTCAAGACGCGGCACCGCGACGCCGCGCTCTCGAAATCTGCCGCGAGGCTCGTCGACGTCTCGGCCGCGTGCTCGCTCGAGCGCTGCGAGTCCGCAAACGCGCCCGGCGCGGAAGCGGTTGGTTTAGCCATCGCCGTCTTGATCTGCCAACCAGGCGTTGAACGTCGGCGCGCGCTTCTCGTGGAATGCGCGCACGCCTTCGCCGGCGTCGGGGTGGTGGTCCGAGATGCCCGTCTTGGCGGCGATCTCGTCGAGGCTCTGCTCCCAGTTCAGCTCCGCGGCGTTGTAGATCGAGCGCTTCAGCAGGCGCATCGACACCTGCGGCCCGTTCGCGAGTTCGGTGGCCAAGTCCATCGTCGCGGCTTCGAGTTCGTCGCCCGCCACCACCTGATGCACCAGGCCGAGCCGCAGCGCTTCGTCCGCATCGACGATGCGCTTGCGCATCATGAAGTCCATCGCCTGTGCCACGCCCAGCAGCTGCACGAGCAGATACTGGCCGCCTTCGTCCGGCAGCAGGCCGAAGCGCAAGGTCGCGCTGCCCATCCGCGCGCCGCTCGCGGCGATGCGGAAGTCGCAAGCCAAGGCCAGCGAGAAGCCGGTCTGGATGGCGACGCCGTTGACGGCGGCGATGGTGAGCTTGTCGATGCCGCGCAGCATCGTGTTGACGCGCTGGGAGATCGTGCGCAAGCCGTTGTAGGTGCCGATGCCGCTGTCGTGGCCGTGGTCGATTTCCGGCACCAGGCGTTCGCCGGGCACTTGAATGCGGCCATAGCCCTTCAGGTCGTCGCCGGCGCAGAAGGCGCGCCCGCTGCCGGTGAAGACCAGCACGCGCACGCCGTTGTCCATCTGCGCCTGGGTCACGGCCTCCACCAGATCGCGCTTGATGCCCGGCGTCATGCCGTTCAGCCGCTCCGGCGTGGTGAAGCGGAACCAGGCAATGCCCGGTTCGCGCACGCCCACCTCGAAACCTCGGAATTGCCCAGTGTCCATCGTTCGCCCCTGATCCGCCCAGCTGCGAAGAGCTTAACAACAACGCCAACGGTGTTTTTCGATGTCCGCCAGTGGCCAAGTGGCCAACGAGTTGCATCAGATGTTAACTTCAAGCAACATTAAGGTCGTTAATGTGCGTTTAGTCGAACTTCGGATGCCGAACCCAACCACCATTGCGACGGTACCGCCGGCCGCCGTCGAGGCGGCGCTCGAGCGCTTGGGCCGAAACATCCGCACTGCTCGCCTGCGGCGCTTGCTCACCCAGGCGCAGTTGGCGGAGCGCGTTGGCGTCTCGCGTTTCGTCGTCGCGGGCGTGGAACAAGGCAAGCCTTCCACCGGCATCGCCGCCTACGTCGGCGCCCTGTGGGCACTCGGGCTGCTGGAGGATTTGCTGGCGGTGGCCGACCCGTCCGAGGACGCACAGGGCATGGCCCTGGAACGCGCCCGGGCGCCCAAACGCGCCCGTCGCGCGCAAACGCTGGACGATGACTTCTAACCGCGATTGCTACGTCTACATCGTGCCGCCGGGCGAAACCGCCTTCGTCACCGCAGGCCGCTTCCAGACGACGACCACCGACGGCGTTGCCACTGGGCGCTTCGTCTACCGACGCCGCTACCGCGAACGACCGGACGCGGTGGAGTTGGACCCGGCGGAACTGCTGCTGACCGACGGCGTGTTCGAGACCACGCGCATGGACGGCTTCTTCGGCGCCATCCGAGACGCGATGCCGGACCACTGGGGGCGGCTGGTCATCGAACGCCGGAGCTTGGGCCCGCTCGAGGAGTTCGACTACTTGCTACACGGCCAGGACGACCGCGCCGGCGCCCTCGGCTTCGGTTTCGACCTCGCGCCTTCCGCGGCTCCCGCGGCCGGTCGCTCGTTCGCCGCGCCGCGCCAGCTCGGCGACCTGCAGCGCCAGGCGGAAGCCGTGCTCGCGGGCGATGCGGGAAGCCATGCCTCGGCGGAACATCTGCTCCTGCTTGGCACGTCGATGGGCGGCGCGCGTCCGAAGGTGGTGGTGGAAGACGGCGGCGCGCTTTGGCTGGCGAAGCTCCCGCGCCCGGACGACCGCTGGAATCAGCCCCGAGTGGAAGCCGGCGTGCTGGCTTTGGCGCGCGCTTGCGGCATCAGCACGGCGACCGGACGCATTCACGCGGTCGGCGAAAACGATGCGCTGCTGGTGCGCCGGTTCGACCGAGAACGCGGCGAAGACGGCTACCGGCGCGCCCGCATGGCCAGCGCCCTGACCCTGCTGCGCTGCGACGAGGGCGTCGCCGAGCGCGGCAAGTGGGCCTATCCGCTGCTGGCGGACGAAATACGCCGCATCAGCGCGGCGCCGCGCGAGGATTTGCGGGAACTGTTTGCGCGCATGTGCTTCAACGCCGCGGTGTCGAATCTAGACGACCACCCCCGCAACCACGCCATGATCGCCTGGCAACGGGGCTGGCGGCTGAGCCCGGCCTACGACTTGACGCCTTCGCCGGTGATGGCCCAGGAGCGGCGGGACTTGGCGATGGTCTGCGGCAAGCTCGGGCGCTGGGCCAATCGGGACAATCTGCTCAGCATCGCCGGGCGCTTTCTGCTTCGGAAGGAGGACGCCGCCGCCATCTTCGACCGAGTTCTGCGAACGGTTCGCAACCGCTGGCGCACTGTTCTGCGGGAGGCCGGGGCAAGCCGGGCGGATTGCGATGCCGTCGCCAGCGCGTTTGCGTACCCGGGGCTGACGCTTGCGCCGCCGGCCTAGTTGCTACGTCTATCGGGAACCGCTAGCCCATCACTTGGCGCCAAGTCGCCAAGTCCTTCACGGCCAGATAGGCGTTCGTCTTCTTCGTGTCGCCCATGGTCGCGTTGGGCACGGCGCTGTAGTTGTGCCCAGGCAGCAGCAGCGTGTCGTCCGGCAGCGCCTTCAGCTTCTGCAGGCTGTGGTACATCTGCTCGGGATCCGAGCCGGGCAAGTCCACGCGCCCGCAGCCGTCGATGAACAGCGTGTCGCCGGAGACGAGCGTGTTCTTCACGCGGAAGCATTGCGAGCCCGGCGTGTGGCCGGGCGTGTGCAGGAACTCGATCTCGATGCTGCCCACGCGCAGGCGGTCGCCGGAATCCACCTTGGCGAGATCCGATTCGGAGATGCCGGTGACGCGGCGCACGCCGGCGGCTTCCTCGCGGTGGGCGTAGATCTTCACCGGCTTTTTCGCCAGCAGTTCGGTGACGCCGGCGATGGCGCGGTTGCCCATGCCGCCGCCGATGTGGTCCGGGTGGTAGTGGGTGGCGAGGGCCGCGGTTAGCGTGTAGCCGCGTTCGTCGATGTGGTTCAGCAGGCCGTCGATGTCCCAGGCCGGATCGACCACGGCCACTTCGCGGGTGCTGCGCGAGCCGACCAGGTAGGTGAAGTTGGCCATGGGGCCGATTTGGATCTGCTCGACGATCAACTCGCCGTGTTGCTCGTTCATTGGCTCTCTCCAGGCTGTGGGCACACTCCAAGTTGTTCGGATCTCTTCCCGGAGCGCTCGCGGCGACGGACAGCGTGCTGCGTCGCAAGCGGCGTCTCCTCGGCGACGAGGGCCCATGCGTCCTCGCTAGTGCGCAGTTCGATCCGCGACGGCACCACGAAGGCCGAGCGCGCCGCGAAGCAACACCCCCCGGCCCGGACTTCGCCACGGCTCACCCAGCCGACTGACCACGGCGGAACGACCCGGCGCTCGCCTTGGCCGATGGCGACCACGGTGAAGTGCGGCGTGCGGGCAGTTTCGCCCGTCGCTGCGGGAGACGTCACCGCGGGCAGGGACTCGGCGTCCATGGCCGCCACCGCGGCAGCACTGTCCCAGGTTCTCTGCGTCTTCACTGGCTGGCTGGCGGCGAGAATCTTGCGCTCGAAGACGGGCGTTTGGAACTCGATGACGGACACGCCGCGCAGCAGCGAATGCGGCATGGTCGGCGGGATCGTCACCATGTCGCCAGGGCGCACGGCGACAGCGTTCAGGAAGCGCGCCACGTCGGCGACTTCCGATGCGCTCCCGCTGCCGCCGTTGCGGGTCGTCGCGCCATGCTGCACGGCTGCTTCCGACGCCTGGGCGGCCGCCAGCAAGGCAGTGTTGAAGCGTTCGCCGAGCGCTCGCCGCCGGCGCTGGTCGATGCCCAGCAGCATGCGCCCGCCATGCGGCCACAAGGCGTGGTCTACGGCATCAACGGCGTAGACCTCCCACTTCACGTCGTGCAGCTCGACGTAGAGGTCGCCTTGATCTGGATGCAGCGCCTTCAAGAGCACGATATCGCGCTCGCGGCCGTGCTTGCGCAAGAACTCGGAGAGGGGAAGGGCGTCCTGGCCAACGCCGACTCGGCTCTCGCCCCGCGCCTCGACACCGCTGTACCAGACCTCGCGCCCCCAAGGCTTCTCGACCACGACCGGCTGCAATGCTGCGGGGGATGGCTGCATGTTTGGTCGTCGCGCCGGCGTCGGATCGATCCGCTCATTGTATGGGATCGACGGTTGCCGCCAACGGTAGGCCGAGGTGTGGTGAATGTTGCTCGCTGATGCGCTGGCGAGACGATTGCGAGTCGCCAAGCGGGCCAGTCGACCGATGGGCCATGCCGTACAATGCCCGTACCGCGCAAGGAATACGCATGGCTGCGCAAGTCCTCGACGGCAACGCCGTCGCCCGTGCCATCCGCGCCGACATCGCCGCCAAGGTGCAGGCCCGCGCGGCGCGTGGCCAACGCCCGCCGGGACTCGCGGTGGTGCTCGTCGGCGACGATCCTGGGTCGCTCATCTATGTGCGCTTGAAGCGCAAGGACTGCGAGCAGGTCGGGTTCAGGACGGCGGTGCGCCATTTGCCCGAGGACACGTCCGAGGCGCAACTGCTGGACTTGGTGGGCGAACTCAACGCCGATCCGGCTTGCGACGGCATTCTGGTGCAGCTGCCGCTGCCGGCGCACATCGACCCGGTGCGCGTGACCGAGGCGATGGCCTCGGAAAAGGACGTCGACGGCGTGCATCCGCGCAACATGGGGCGCTTGGTGCTGCGCGAACCCAGCCATCGCCCCTGCACGCCCAAGGCCGTGATGACGCTGCTGGCGCGGACCGGCGTCGTCCTGCGCGGCATGCACGCGGTGGTGGTGGGTGCCTCCAACCACGTCGGGCGGCCGATGGGCTTGGAGTTGCTGCTCGTCGGCTGCACCGTGACGACCGTGCATCGGTTTTCGCGCGACGTTCGGGAACACGTTGCCGAGGGCGACATCGTCGTCTCCGCCACCGGCAAGGCCGGGCTGATTCGCCGCGACTGGGTGAAGCCCGGCGCCATCGTCGTCGACGTCGGCATCGTCGCCCAGGCCGACGGCACGCTGCGCGGCGACGTCGCCTTCGACGAAGTGTCGCGGCGCGCCAGCTGGATCACGCCGGTGCCAGGCGGCGTAGGGCCGGTCACCCGCGCATCGCTGCTGCAGAACACCTTGACGGCGGCGGAACTGAAGGACTCGAGGGGCCATGCGCTCCCCGGCTGAGGGCTCTTTCTTGCGAGGGGCAAGCCCCTCGCGCTCCCCGGCTGAGGGCTCTTTCAAGCGAGGGGCAAGCCCCTCGCGCTCCCCCGCTGAGGGCTCCCATGCGAGGGGCAGGCCCCTCGCGCTTCCCGGCTGAGGGCTCTTGAGCGCGCTCTTCGTTTCCGACCTGCACGTCGATGACGGCAGGCCGCACGTTCTGGCCGGTTTGAGGCGACTGGTCGAGACCGACGCCGCGCAGGTGGACGCCATGTACATCCTCGGCGATCTGGCCGAAGTGTGGGTGGGCGACGACGACGATGGCGAGGTCGCCGAAGCGCTGCGCGACACGCTCGCCGCCGCCTCGGAGCGCTGCGCACTGCATGTGATGCATGGCAATCGGGACTTCCTGCTCGGGGAGCGCTTCGCGGCAGAGACGGGAGCGACACTGCTGGACGATCCCGCGGTCGTGGATGTCGACGGCGAGCGCGTGCTGCTCGCCCACGGCGATGCCTACTGCACCGGCGACGAACAGTATCAGCGGATGCGTTCGCTCTTCCGCTCCAGCGAGTGGCAGGCCGGCGTGCTGGCCACCAGCCTTGCCGAGCGCCGAGCGCTCGCGGCGAGCCTGCGCGCCAAGAGCATCGCCGCCAACGAAAACAAGGCCGACAACATCATGGACGTGGACGCCGCCGCCATCGACGCGGCGCTGCGGGAGGCGGATGCAAGGCTGATGGTGCATGGCCACACGCACCGCCCCGGCATCCACCTTCTGCCGGAGCAGCGCCGCCGCATCGTCCTCGGCGACTGGAACCGCTGCGGCTGGAAGCTCCTGCTCGAGAACGGCGACGCAGCGCTCTGCTGCATTCCGCTACCGGGAGATGAAGATGGTACGGAAGGAGGACATCGCCGGACAACCGCATGAATGCCCTTCGTCCAAATCCGCACCGGTCTTTCGCATTGACCAATGGCCGGCATGGCCAGCCGCTGAGGTCTTCCACACCCTCTTTTGCTAAGGTTGCCCGCTCGCAAGGCACCAGGAGGCCGCATGGCTGGGCCGCTTGACGGCGTGCGCGTCGTCGATTTCACGACGATGATCGCTGGCCCCTACGGCACGATGATTCTCGCCGACCAGGGCGCGGACGTCGTCAAGGTGGAAGCGCCTTTGCGCAGCGACCATGTGCGGCGGGCGGGGTACGGGCAGCGCCACTTCGCGGCGGCGTTCGTGAACAACAACCGCAACAAGCGCTCGATTACCGTGGATGCCAAATCCCCCGCTGGACGGCAGGTGGTCCTCGATCTCGCCCGCACGGCGGACGTCTTCGTGCAGAACTTCCGCCCCGGCGTCATGGCGCGGCTCGGCCTCGACTACGAGGACCTCAAGGCCGTCAAGCCGGACCTCGTCTACGTCTCGATGAGCGGCTGGGGCGAGAAGGGGCCCTTCGCCCACAAGCCCGTCTACGACCCGATCATCCAGGCGCTCTCCGGCCTCGCCAGCGTGCAAGGGGGTTCCGACACGGCCCGGCCACGGCTCATCCGCACCATCCTGCCGGACAAGCTCACCGGCATCACGGCGGCGCAAGCGGTCTCGGCGGCGCTTTTCGCGCGCGAACGCACCGGGCAAGGCCAGCACGTGCGGCTCTCCATGCTCGATGCCGTCGTCGCCTTCATGTGGTCTTCGGACATGGGCGGCCAGACCTTCGTCGGCAAGGAAGTGGATGTAGCCGCTGCCGCCACCTTCATCGACCTCATCTACGAGACCGCCAGCGGCTACATCAGCGTCTCGGTGATGAGCAACGACCAATGGCGCGGCCTCTGCCACGCCCTCGACCACCCCGAGTGGCTGGAAGACGAACGCTTCAAGACCCCCGCCGGCCGCGACCGCAACGCCAACGAGCGGCTGGAAATGACGCAGCAGGCGCTGCTCTCCAAGAGCGCCGAAGAGTGGCTCGCCATCCTCGAAGACGCCGGCGTGCCCTGCGCCCCCGTGCTCACCCGAAGCCAGATGGTGCAGCACCCGCAGGTGCAGGCGAGCGGTGTGGTCGTCGAAGTGGCGCATCCCCACGCCGGCCAACTCCGCCAAGCCCGCAACGCCGCCCGCTTCGAGGCCACCGCAACGGAAATGCGCCTCGGCGCCCCCCACCTCGGCGAACACACGATGGAACTGCTCGCCGAACTCGGCTACGACGCCGAACGACGCGCCCAGCTGCTGCAAGACGGCGTGGTGAGCGCGGCGAACGAAGGCGCGGCGTAGGGTTCCGTACCGGCAAGTTCCCAGCGTGATTATGGCCGTCTGCCGCCGGAGTTCGAGCTAGGGCGCGTAGGCTGTGACCGAGACCTCGCTTATGCAACGATAGTGTCCGGCGTTGCCGGTGAGCAGTGCGGCGCCTGCTTCCACCGCAGTCGCCGCGATCAGCGCATCCGCCAAGCGCAGACCATGCGACAGGCCGAAGCGCTCGATGTACAACGTGGCGCGGTGGCCGATGGCCTCGGTCAACGGCAGGATGCGCCAGCCGCTGCGCCGCACCGTTCGCTGGAGCAGCCGCAGCTCCGCGTTGCTTCTAACGCCCTGCAGCAGCTCCATGTAGGCGACCGCGGAGATCTCCACGGATGAGCAGCCTTCGACTGCGGCCCGCGCCGAGCCTTTCCCGCGCAAAAGCCAGATCAGCACATCGGTGTCAACCAGCAAGAACGCGCCCCTCGCGCAGACCTCGGACGTGGGCCTCCACGTCGGCCATGTCGTCCCTGTCCCGCCACATGCCGAAGGCCGGCATGCGCTCTTCCTTCCCGCCCATTGGCAGCCCTTGATCCGGATCCACGCCCACCAACCGGGCCCTCGGCTTGCCCCGATAGGTGATCGTCACGGTCTCCCCGCGGTCCACGCACGCCAACGCGGCGCTGACCTTGCTCCGCAGATCTTTCGCCGTCATTTCCATAGTTCATGCCTCACGCCAAGCGGATACTTCGCAGTGTACACTTTGCGATGCAGCGGTCAACACCGAGCTCGACTGGCTTACGGCTACTTGATGAACGACACCGCGTTGCACGAGACGATTCATACCGTCATCTCGGAGAGCGAGGGCGCGTATGTGGCCGAGTGCCTGGAGGTGGCGGTGGTCACCCAAGGCGACTCGCTGGACGAGATCTTGCGCAACCTCCGCGAGGCAGTGGGGCTGTTCTTGAGCGACGAGGCCCCTGCGTCCTTGGGGTTGGTCGCAAACCCCCGTCTGTCCATCAGCTTCGAGACAACGGCAACCTGATGGCGCGACTCAGGACGGCCCCTCCCGCGAAATACTACGACTGCTGGGGCGCTTCGGCTTCGAAATCGAATCCATGCGCGGCAGTCCCGCAAAGCTCGTGCGGAAGCGCCACGTCGCGGGCGACCGGCATATACGCGAGGTGTTGGTTGTGCCCATGCATCGAGCTCCGAGGATCGGCACGGTGCGGGCCATCTACCGGCAGGCAAGCCGATTCGTCCCCGAAGACGACCTCAAGCCGCACTTCTTCGGTTGATCGGGATGCGTCAAGGTGGCGAAACCGCTCGTCGGATACCGCAGGAAACAAGCAGAGCAGATCATCCAACGCCTGCATGTCGTCCTTTTGGCTGCCGGTCGGTTGAGCTCGAGACAGTGGCACCAGCCCGCGGGTCTCGGCTACGGAAGTACGGTGGTGGATGCGTCGGCTAGACCGCATCGGCCAGCGCCCGTTCGAACCGCTCCAGCACACGTTCATTGATGTGCGCTGGATTGGCCTTTTGCATCTGCCGCGCAATGGCGGTTGCCCGCCGTCGACCTATGACGCCCAGCCTCACCAAATCCACCATGAGGCCGAGGCCATAGCGGACCTTCACGTCGCGCCGGCGGCACAGACGGCGCAACGCACGGTCGTTCGTGACGCATGTCCACCCTCGCTCTAGGCACACGAGGAAGCACAGGCGGTCGTTGAACGAGATTCCTTTCTTCATCTTCGCCGCGGCGTCCAGTATCGGCATTTCGACGTCCACCACCTCGATCTCAAGGCTTGCGCACCTCTTCCTCGTGAGGTTGTTGACTTCGTCCAACACTTCGGACAGCACGGCCAGCCGGCCAATTCGCCGCCCCACCTCCTTCAGGACGTCGAGATCAGATTCGCGATAGTCGATAAGCACGTCCGCGTCCGCCAGCAGCGTTGTCGGGGCGTCACTCGCTACTTCGCCCACTCCCCGGCCAGCCTCCTCATATCCTCGCGTTCGAGGTCCAGAATCTCGGCGGCTCGGCCGAGGGAAATGCACCCGCGTTCCAGCGCTTGGCGCACAAGGCGGTGCAGCCGATCTTCCATGAAGTCGTGGCGGGAGAGGCCAGCCGGCTCCCCAGCGCGTCCCCAACTCCACGCGAACTCGCTCTTCCCCAGGGCCTGCGGTTCGTCGGCCTTGCGCAGCGTCTTGCCGAAGTAGGCTCGATGCTGGCTCTGGAAGGCCTGCCACACCCTCGGCGCCTGCTCCCGACCCGACTGCACCAGCCGGTAGAGCACGGTCTTGTAGCTCACTCGGAAGATGCGCTTCACCTTGAGAACCCGGGAGAGCAGAGAGTGCCCGCTGGTGGCGTCCCACGCTTCGGCGAAGGCGCACTCGGGCATCAGGAACTCGCTGGCGAACTCGTCCGCCTCGCGTTCGGCCTCTTCGGGGAGGTCCGTCGCTTCGCGCCGGTACTCGTGGGGATGGAGCAGGAGATGCCCCAACTCGTGCGCCGCCGTGAAGATCCACCGCTCCACGGAGATGCGCTCCCAAGTGTTCACCACGACGGCCGGGCCACCGTCCCGCTGGCCGACGCTTAGGCCGAAGAAGGAGTCCCGCGTGGTCTCCAAGAGCAGGAGCTTCACGCCGCCACGGTCCAGCAGCCCGCAAATGTCCCGCACGGCCACCTCCGGCGCCAGGCCCCCCGCTTCGCGGGCAGCCTGCGCCACAGCGTCCGGCTCGGCACCGTCGCTCGACGGCCGCACCTCGCCGAAGCGAAAGTCCGCCCGCTCGCCAAGCTCCTCCTCCAACCAAGCATAGGCCTCAAGCCACTTGGATACCTCGGCAAGGATCTGCTCGCGGGAGCGCACCTTCGCCTTGGCGCGGAACCGGACGCTCTCAAGCGGGCGCACGGGCATGACCAGCTCGCCCACCGACACTCCGAGCGCCTTGGCCAGCGCCCGCACGGTGCTCGCCCTCGGCACGGCAGCACCGCGCTCGATGCGCCCCAGCGCCAGCCGGGACAGTCCAGCCTTCAAGGCCAAGCCCTCCTGGGTCAGGCCGCTATTCAACCGCAGCCGGGCCAAGTTGGCCGCCACGGCCGTTCCGTGAGCCATTCCACGCCCCTAAGTGGTTGACAAACGGGAACTTAACATACCGTATCGACAAATTTCGTCAATAGGGTTGATTTTGGGGTCGCTGTCCCCACAATGGGGCTATCGGGCTTAGCCCCTCCGACTCAAAGGGAGCCATTCAATGGTCGCCAAAATCGCCTTCTTCCCCGTCGCCAACGGCGACATGACGCTGATTCAGACGGAATCTGGTCGTAACATACTGATTGACTTGAATATTCGAGCAGCAGCCGACGACCCGAACGACAACACCCCAGATGTCGCAAAGATGTTGCGAGACCGTCTGCAGCGAGACCGTCAAGGTCGCCTGTACGTCGATGCGCTGGCCCTCAGTCACCCGGACCAAGACCACTGCAGCGGCCTCACCAAGCATTTTCACCTCGGCGTCGCAGCCGACTGGTCTCGGCAGAGCGACAAGATCTTCATCCGGGAGCTCTGGTCGTCCCCGCTGGTCTTCCGGCGAGCCTCCAAGCGACACCGTCTGTGCGATGACGCCAAGGCGTTCAATAGTGAGGCTCGTCGTCGCGTCAAGTGCTTCCGGGACGCAGGCGGGTCTGTGGGAGATGGTGACCGCATCCTCATCTTTGGGGAGGACGAGGACGGCAAGACAGACGACCTGACGCAGATCGTTGTCCCCGTTGACCAGGAGTTCTCCACGGTCAACTGGCAGCACGACCACACCATGAAGGCACGGCTACTTGGCCCTCTGCCCAAGGTTGACGATGACGGCGAAGAGGCGCAGAGCAAGAACAACAGCAGCACCGTCATTCGGTTCTCGCTTACTGGCGGCAATGTTCCCGATAAGTGCCGCTTCCTGACCGGCGGGGACACCGAGGTCGTCATTTGGGAGCAACTTTGGGACAAGCATCAATACGGAGATTGGCTCACTTACGACGTGCTACTGGTTCCACACCACTGCTCTTGGCACAGCCTCTCACACGATAGCTGGAGCGAATTGGGTGAAAACGCAAAAGTCAGCCAAGACGCCCGCGACGCTCTGTCTCAAGCGCGTGGCGGTGCAACGATCATCGCCAGCAGCAAGCCGATCAAGGACGATGACGATGATCCACCGTGTGTTCGAGCCAAGCGGGAGTACGAGAAGATCGTCACCGCTGTGCGTGGTCAATTCCGGTGCGTTGGCGAACATCCATCCGAGAGCTCGCCAGACGTTACGGAAGTGGAGATCGACCACAACGGCCCTAAACTGCGCGTAGCCGCGTTAGCCGGGGCGGGTACCGGAGGCAGCACCCGTGTGGGCCGCCAACCGATAAGGCACGGGTGACAGACGCAGGAATGGGCAGTGAAGCAGTTCGCCGAGCGGCAGTGGCAGCCGCTCGGCATCCTCGTGTGATCGACGTCGGCAGCGTCCGCCATCAAGATGATGGCGTGGAGGCCGTTGAGATCACATTCTGCGTCCCGCTTCCTAACGAGTGGCGCATGGGGGGCAAGAGCCCTAGCACGGGCGTTAGGGCGGAAGAGCAGGTTCGGTTCGACTTCCCTAGGGGCTATCCACTCCTCGCACCAAACCCTTCACTGCGCCCCGACTTCACCCGGAATCTGCCGCACATCCAACCATGTGTGACCGGTGACGGCCGCCCCGTGCCCTGCATCTACGATGGCGAGCTGCGTGAGCTGCTGCACCATGAAGGCTGGCCGGGCATTCTCGATCATGCCGCCGTTTGGCTCGAGCGAGCAGCCACATTGAATCTCATAGCCCCAGACCAAGGGTGGGAGCCGGTTCGCCGCGATTACTATCGGGATTACATGGTAGCTGATGCCAAGGATATCCAGCAAGTAGTAGACGCCCGCGGCGGCTCGATGTTTCGCCGCGCTGTGTACATGAGACTCGTTTTCGAAAACGGGAACGAGCAAGTTTGTTCTACGGTTCTCCCTGAGCGGATGCATGTGAACAAGGACGTTGTGCCATCGACTATCGAGGAGTGGCCAATCTTGCTCGACGGATCCGCCTACGGCGGTAAGTCACTTGCCGTTCTGGTTTGGCCGGGCAAGCACCCTTCCGGCAAACCGATCCTAAACGATACCTACTGTCCTGAGACCATATCCAACGTCAAGGATCTGAAAGAACGTGCCCGGCAGTATGGCTGTTCGAAACAACTTTCCGACGCCTTGAGAGTCTTACGCAAGGCACTCAGCCATTGGGCACCGCGGGGGCCTTTCAAGCTCGTTGTGCTTCTTTTGGCGCGGCGCCCTTTCTCCTTGATTGGCAGTGACAGCCAAATCGAAATGTGCCCCTATGTTGTTGACATCCACTCTCCCAATCTGTTTGCTAGCGGCCCAGATACCCCCGTGCATGCTGCTGCACATCGACACCAGATCAGTCGCGACCTCTTGGCCCAGATGGCAGGAGATAGCTTGCCAAGTGAGGAGTTAGATTGGACCCTGCTTGGAGCGGGCAGTCTGGGCTCCAAGATCGCCGTTCACCTTGCGCGAGCGGGGCGTGGTCCTCGGATCGTCGTGGATCGGTCTGCCCTTTCACCCCACAATGCCGCCCGCCACGCCTTAATCCCTATTCCCGATGAATCGGGCTTCCTTTGGACACACGATAAGGCTACCGCCCTTTGTGGTGCGCTTCGAGGATTGAAGACGGAAGCCACGCCTGTCACGGCGGACGTTGTCGAGGCGATTCGGTCCCAGTCCAATCGACGGTATCTGGGCAAGAAGCCGTGGGCTATCGTGAACGCCACGGCGTCCCTGGCCGTTCAAGAGGCCTTAGCCAGCACCGCCGGACTGCCCAAGAGTCGCGTCATTGAGACCAGCTTGTTCGGAGGCGGCAGTGTGGGAGTGTTGACGGTCGAGGGCCCGGGCCGAAACCCGAATACGGCGGACTTGATGGCCGAGTGCTACAGGCTGATAAGCGAAGACGCGTCGAGCGAGATCGTCTTCGGCAATGACGGTGCCTCGCGGCAACAGGTTGGCCAAGGCTGTGGTTCGTTGACCATGACTATGAGCGACGGAAGGCTATCGCTGTTTGCTGCCTCAATGGCAGAATACTTGCTGGGTAAGCAGAGCGGCGGACTGTCGGATCGGATTGGGGAGGCCTTGATTGGGCGCTTGTCGTCCGATGGATTGAGCCTTGCGTGGCAGACTTCGGCCGTTGAGGCTGTCGATGTTGTGAAGATGGAGAGTGGGAGTTGGTGCGTTAGGATCGGTCCGTTTGCCAAGCGGAAGATCGAGAGCGAGGTCCGGCGGCAACCCAACATAGAGACCGGCGGCGCGTTGATCGGCCGATTGTCGGAAGCAAACAGGAGCGTTCATGTTGTGGACGTGTTGGATGCTCCAGAGGACAGCGTGAAGGCCCGTGGTGAGTTTGTGCTTGGCACGAAGGGTCTGCGACGCAGGATATCTAGTTACATCAACTCGACTGGCGGCGCACTCTACTGCGTGGGCACTTGGCACAGTCATCTGGTATCGTCTGGGCCGTCAAAGGTCGACAAGGCGACAGCGAAGTTGCTCTCTCTTGCCGAGCAGTCTCCTCTCGTGTTGCTGATTCATACACCCAGCGGCTTTCGTGGTCTCCTGGCGGATGTATGCTGATGCGGCATGATACGCTGAAGGACTATGGATACGAAACTGCGGGTTGATGCCTATGCGTTCAAGACGAGAACGCTCCCGATGATCTTTTCCGCGGTGCCGCTGTTGGTGATTGGTATGTTGCTGTTTCCTAGCCTTTGGGAAGTTCCAGGCGAGCCAATCGGCGGCTTGCTCGGTTGTGCCTCCCTCTTTCTGCTTGCTCAGCTCGGTCGAGACCGAGGAAGGGCTATTGAGCCACGCCTCTACAAGGAGTGGGGCGGTAAGCCATCGGTAGCTATGCTTCGGCACCGAGATTCACGGATTGGTCGTCACACCAAGAGACGATGGCGCGCTTGGCTTGAATCTCGGATCCCTGGCTTGATGTTGGCCACAGCGGCTGAGGAAGCACAGTGTCCAGCCAAGGCTGATGATGGATACGAGAGCGCGACCACATGGCTGTTGGCGCAAACGAGAGATCCAGTGCGGTTTCGGTTGCTTCATGCCGAGAACGTCAGCTACGGCTTTCGTCGGAACATGCTGGGGCTTAAATCTCTTGCGCTTAGTCTGGATGTGATTTGCGTCGTTGGGCTGTTGGCTTGGATGTGGCTGAGGGGCGGCTTCGAGTTCGACGGTGAGTCAGGGACGCCAGACGTCGAGGTCTTCGAACTTTGGGGTTGTCTTTTCGTCACTCTAGCCCACTCGGGCTTTGTGCTCGGGATGTTGCGTTCGAGCTGGGTACGGACCGTCGCGGACGAATACGGTCGCCGCTTGTTGGCTTGCTGCGACAGTTTGGCAATGGACGGCAACTAGGGTGAGAAACTCGCTAATCGAGGATGTCCTGCTGGTCTGCTGGTGCGTTGCTAATCTCGTATCTTGCTCGTGGCTCCGCCACTTCGCGCAAGGGCTCTTCCATGCTTGCTAGGCGACTTACGCCTTCGCGGAGTAGGCGGGCATAGTCCAACTCGCCAAGCAGGTTTCGAGCATGCACCCCGCGCTCTCGCCGAGCCTCTTCTGCACTCTGGCCAAGCTGCCAGTCATAGAACCGCGGGCCTAGGCGGCTGACAACCGGCTGCGGGTGCTGTGCGCGATCATCATGGCCGAGGCCGTAGTCGGCGAGGCGGAGCGTCTCTGGGAGCTGCCATCCGTCGCCGGCGTGCTGGCTGAGGAATGCCTCAATACCCGCTTGTTGACCCGCAGCGGAGGCGACGTGCGCTTGCAGGTCGTGGAAGGCGACGAGACTCAGGACGGTGTGGCGGAGTTCGGGGTCTTTGTCCTTGTCGACGCGCCAGAATCCCTTGGGCGGGCGGCTGCCGGTGTGGTTGGCGGGGTGGTCGCAGGCGGTCAAAGCGTGGCGCAGATCGGACTCGGAGAGGCCCATGGTGGCCGCTACGGCCGCGTCGATCATTACGGCGATTCGGAGTCGCTCCGCCGGGGTCGGTGGGTGAAGGGCCGCACCGTCTGCCGAGAAGCGCAGCCAGTCTGGGGCGAACTGGACGCCGGAAAGAGCGATTCGCGCGTACCAGCGGCGCAATTGATCGGGCATGGACTCGGGCACTGGTAAAGGTAGGGACTCCACGATGTGCCAGTTGAGCGTGGTGCCAGACATTCGCTGCCGCACTGACCAATCGAACGCAAGACTTGTGATGACAGCGTTCAAGGCGAGCTTTCTGTCGAGCGTGTTTGAGGGCGAGCCCGGCGAGCCCAACAACGGCGTCTTGTTCCCACACGGATACAACCCTGGCAACAGTGCAGAGATGAAACTTCGTGTGTCGGTAGTGCGGGCAACGTCCCGAAACACCACCCGCGCCCCTTCCGACGGCCGGTGCCGAAGGTCGCGGGCATCCAACAGAAACTCCGGGTCCAAGTCCAACCGCCCGCCCACGCTCCCAGCCGCCGGCGTAGCTGCCCACTGGCCCACATAGATCATCTTGCCCACATACACCGGCAGCGCCACGCCCCGCACCCGATCCTCCCGAATCCAAGCGTCTCCCTCCCGCGAAAGCACCACCCCCGCCAGAATCGCCGCTCGTGGCACCGGCAGCCCGTCGTACGGCGGCTGTGCACATCGCATGCGCCAGTTCGTCCGCGCCACGTCGCCCGGCTTCAGCAAGTGCCCATGCACGAGCCGCGCCTCCGCAGCCCGCCGCTCCCGCCCTGCGCTCGAATCGAACAGCCAGTCCTCAAGCTCCACCGCAGCCGCCACCGGCCGAGACGCATTCACGCCCATCTCCGCCCACAGTTCCCCGATCGGCCGCCAGTCGCCCAACAGCCAGCGGCTGTATTCGTCCGGGCGGTAGCCTTGGGCCTCCCACTGCGGGCGGGGCGGGAACAGGCGCGAGTCGTTGGTCATGTCGAACTCGCGGGCGTAGTGGATGCCCCAGCCGTTCGGGCCACCGTCGCCGAGCAATACAGAGCCCTCAGCCGGGGAGCGCGAGGGGGAACCCCTCGCATGGGAAGGCGCGTAGATCTTCTCCAGAATCTCCAAGTCACGCGGCGATTGGATTTCCAGAATCGCCCGGCTCTTCGGGCTGAATCGCGCCACTTGGCGGGCGGCGTAGGGCGTGGCCAGTGCCTCGGCGCGTTCCCAGTCGTCCAGGCTGCGGCGCATGAAGGCGGTGCGGATGGCCGCCGTGGCGCCGCCCTTCTGCACGATCACCGGGTTGAACTTGTAGCTGCGGTGAATCGGAAACAGGCCCTCGCGGTTCTCGAAGCCGAACAGCCACTCCCACCGGCAGCGCGCCAGGAATAGGCGGCGCAGCGCGGCGGTGCCGTTGTCCGAATAGAGGCCGGAGGGCACCACGAAGCCCAGCCGCCCGCCGGGGCGCAGCAGCGCGTGAGTTGCCTCCAGGAACAGTTTGTAGGAGTTGAGGTCCGCCGAACCCTGGTGCCGGAACGGGTGCGCGGGGTCGGCGTAGCCGGTGGATTGCGCCCGGGCCCCGCGCCACTCGTTGTGCAGACGCTGGTTCTCGTGGCCGCGCGCGATGGCGAAGCGGTTCGGGCCGGTGGCGGAGCGCGGGTCGCCGAACGGCTGCGCGGCGCGGCCCATGAAGTTGGATTGGGCGCGGAAGCGGGCGTTGTAGTCCAGCCAGTCGCGCTCCACCTCCGCGTCCTCGAAGTAGCCGGACTGGCGGCGGATGGCCTCCTGCTTGCCGTAGGAGCGGTACAGCGGGTCGATGTTGGAGAAGAACTCCTTGGAGACCGGCTTGGCGATGTCCCACGGCGGATTGCCCAGCATCGCGTCGAAGCCGGCACCGGGCTGGTCGAACACGTCCGGGAACTCCAGCTCCCAATGGAAGAAGCGCAGCGCTTGTGCCAGCCGGGCCGCCACGGTGCGAGTCTCTTCCGACGGCGCGGCGAAGGTTCTCGGTAGCGGAGCGCAGTCGAGTTCTTCGGCGGGCCAGAACCAGCAGGCGCACCACAAGTCCATCGCGCTCTTCAGCGAACGCCACGCGGTGGAACCCAGGAAGCGTTCGCGGTACTTGGCGGCGCGTTCCTTGGCGTCTTGGATCGGCAGGGCGTGCATTTCCGCCAGCACCGCCAGCGCATCGTCGTGGGCCTTGCCAGCCTCGGCCAGCAAGTCGCCCTGCAGGAGGTCCGGGCCGCGCAGGAACAAGCGCAAGTCCGGCGTCAGGCGCTCCTTCACGAACGCCTTGAGCGCCTTGGTGCGGGCGTTCTTCGGGAAATGCACGCCGTTGCCGTGGTTCTTGTCGCCGCCTTCGCGGTGCTTCCACGCCATCGCCGGATAGTGGGCGAACTGGTCGAACCAAGCGCCGATGAGCGCGTTGCCGCACTTCACTTTGTGGTCGAGGAAGCCGAACGGCAGGGTGCGGTCCATCGTTTCTATCCACAGCGAAAGGCGGCACAGCTCCACGGCCAGCGGGTCCATGTCCACGGCGTGGATGCAGCGCTCCACCACATGACGGCGCAGCACCGCGGTCAGGCGCGGCTCGAACTCGTCCTCGTCCGGGCGGCAGGGGATCAGCTCGTCGGCCAGGCGCTCGTTCGCGTCGCCGTGCCGTTCGCCGCCGAGCAGGTGGATCAAGGCGCGGTCGCCTTCCGCTTCGATGCGCCCGTGGTGTTGCAGCGAGGCGTACAGCGCGTCCGTGAGAAAGCGCAGCGCGGCGAGCGGAAACGTGCCGGAGCCACACGCCGGGTCGCACACCTTCAGTTGCAGAATCCGCTCCGGCGGCTTCGGCGTCCACGCTTGCGGCGGCGCGTCCTCGTTCGGCTTGCCGTCGGCGTCCAGAGGCGCATCGAACGCCAGCGGGCGCAGCGTGCGCTGCACCGTGGGCACGGCGAGGCCGGGGCGGGTGTAGAAGCTGCCGGAACCCTTGCGCGTGCCGCCCCAGAGCACCAGATACCACTCGCCGGGCAACACCACGCGGGCCACCAGCTGTTTCGCCTTGCGGCCAAGCGCTTCCTCGAACGCGCGCTGGCCAGCGCGTTGGCGCAGCGGCGGCACCAGTCCGGCCACGCGCGCCGCCCGCCGCGCCCAGGTTTCCGCTCGCGTACGGTTGTGGCGGCGGCTGTCTTCTGCTTCTGCCGCTGCGTGCTGCGCCGTGTCTGCTGCGGGCTCGTCCTCGGTTGTCGGGGCGGCAGCCGCGTCCGTGGCGGCCGCTTCCTTCAAGCTCGCGAACAGCGCCTTCAACGCGCCATCGTCCATCGCCTCCAAACGCGAGAGCGGCAGCGCCGGCTGATCGCCCACGGCGAGGAAGATCACGGGGTCGCCGGCGGGCGCCGTCTTCAGCTCGTAGTCCAGAAGGCCCTCGTAGACGATGCCGATGTACTCGGAGGAGAGATCGGAGAAGTCCACCGGCACGTCCGCGCGGATGCTGCCGCGGCCTTGGCGAATGCGCATGGTGGTGCGGGTGAGCAGGCGCAGCATGTGGTGAACGTGCCAATCGTTGCAGCATTCGCTCTCGAAGCACGTCGTCTCGAACACGGCGAGCGCTTGCGAAACGCCGTCGGCGCTGGCGGTGTCCGCGCTGCCGCCGGGCGCGAACAGTTCGCCGCCGTAGGCCGCCACCGACAGGTCCGGGAAGTGCGAACCTTCGTATACCAAGCGGAACAGCGCCAGCACGCGGGGCCATGCCGCATGGCTCTCGGCCAGCGCCACGCCCCGCGCCGCTTCGGCGGCCAGCCGCGACCGCAGCCCTTCGATGCCGTAGCTCGCGTCGTACAAGGCGTTGCTGCGCGGCAGCAGCTCGCGGGATTCCGCGAACAGCGCCACCACCAGGCGCATCGCCACCCGGCAGGCGGCGCGGTAGATGTCCGCCGGGTCGACGTTCGCGCAGCGTTCCTGCAACGCCTCGCCATGCCCTTGAATGAGGACCTCCACCGCCTCGCGCACCCGTTCGCCCAGCACTTCGGAGAGCTCCGCCTGGCCCTTGCGGGTGTCGCGGATGCCTTGCAGCAGCGGCGGCGCGGCGTCCTGCGCCGGCGTCCACAGCTTGGGTTGCAGCAAAGTACGCAGCGCCGTCACTTGCGGCGCCAGCTCGCCTTGCGCGAACCAGGACTCCGCATCCCACTGGCAGGAGGCGTCGAAGTCCATGCCCGCGAACAACAGGCGCCAGTGGCGGCCGTTGGCGAGCAGCGCCAAATGTTCTCGGCCAGCGCGCAGATATGCCAGCGCTTGGCCAACGGCGCGACGGCTTCTGCCAATGCCGAGCCGCGCGGCATCGTCCAGGAACACCGGCAAGCGAGCGCCTCGCGGCCCTTTCCACAAGTGCCGTGGCTTCACCGTCTCGCCGGTGACGATTCTCCGGCCTTCGGCAGGCGGAACATGGCTGCCCCGCTGCCAGACGCCGGCGGCCGCATCGAAGCCGCATACCTCTTCGAGCACGAAGGCCACGAAGCGGGAGACTTCGGCACCATCGGCTTGTGCGCTGTCGAGCAGCGTGGTGGCGCGGCGGCGCAGCTTGTCCTCCGCGTAGTTGCCGAGCGGCGCTGGGGTGTGGCGAGCGAGTTCGGCGAGGCGGGCGGCGTCGAGGAGCAGGCCGCTGTGGCTCATGTCCTCCCAGCCGGGCAGGCCGTGGTTCGACGCTGGTTTGGGGCGCGGGGCGTGGGGATTCGGAGGCAAACGGGCCTTCCTGCAAGCCGTCTATCGATGGCGAGCATCGTACTTATGTGTACGAGGGTGGGCAAACGATGGCGTGTGCGGTACGTCGTGTAGCACCAAGCTGGTGCGGTAGCATGGCCCTCGCCGCGGGCTTGGGAACATGCGAATGGAATTGGTGCAGCACGATGAAGGCGAGTGGATCTTTGAGGACGCCGCGATCACGAACGAAGTCGAGAGCAAGTTCGTTGAGGCTCTCGATGCCTACGACGACGGACTCCACGAAGAGGCCGAGGCGTCGGTTCGTCAAGTTCTTGCCGAATGCCCGAACCACATCGACGCGCTGCACCACCTGGGGCTGTTCCTTGAGGACCGTGGCGATGCTCTAGGGGGCTATGTGCATTGCCAAGCCGCTGTCGCTGTCGGGCTGCACGCGATTCCAGAGACGTTCCGTTGGGCAGACAATCGAATAATGTGGTCGTACCTCAACAATCGGCCTTTCCTGCGCGCCTATCGCTCGCTTGCCCTCCATCGCATGGAACAAGACGCCTGGCACGACGCCATCGTCATTCTGAAGCGGTTGTTGGCCGTCAATCCCAACGACAACCAAGGTGCCCGCTACTTGCTGCCGAAGTGCTGGTTCGAGGTGAACGACGCGGCGGCGGTCATCGACCTCTGCCAGCGGTACGCGGACGACACCGCGCCGGAAACCCTATACTCACACGCGCTTGCGCTCGCCATCACCAAGCGGACGAACGAAGCTCGTGATGTTTTGCAGCATTGCGTTCAGCGCTTGCCGCTGGTCGCAAAGGAGCTTCTCAGCCGCCGACATCCTGAACCCGCACGCAAGCCCTCTGGCGCGATCACGTTGGGCGGCGCAGACCAGGCATGGGAGTATTGGAAGGAGTACGGGCGCTATTGGCGCAAGTCCAAGTCCGCCATGACGCTGCTGCGGGAAGCACAAGAGGGGGCCGCCGACGCCGGTCTATAAACAGCGCCAGACGGAGCATAAGGAATACGCGAACCGGTCTCGCTCTATTCAAGTTTGCGTACGAGCGGAAACCACGGCGTGCAAACCCCGTCTCCGAGAGGTCGCAGTTCTGTGCGACAGCCTCACACCGTGCCGTTCAGGCAGCGCATTTTCGCACCTCCTTATCCAGACGAGCGCCCAACGCACGGCGGGCTTCCTCCAGGTCGTAGTCGGCCTGCAATCCCAGCCAAAAGCGTTCGGACGTGCCGAAGTAGTGCGCAAGTCGAAGCGCGGTGTCCGCCGTGACGGCGCGTTTGCCCAGCACGATCTCGTTGATCCGACGGAGTGGCACGTTGATGTCGCGCGCGACGCGGTTCTGGCTTAGGTTGAGCGGCGTCAGGAACTCCTCTCGAAGGACCTCGCCTGGATGTATGTTGGGGAGCTTTGCCATCGCTGCGCCTCTTGAAGGTCGTTAGTGTAGTCGACGATTTTCAACACGCGAGGCGTGGGGCGGCCGGCTCCTCACCCCGCCAGCCGCACCTCCACCGCCACCGGGAACACCTGCGCCGTGCCAGCCAGCGTGAAGCGCTGGGGCAGGAGGTGGTCCAGCACCCTTGCCCGTTCGCGCTGCAGCTGTTCGCGGAGTTCGTCGTAGTGCTGCCGGCGACGGGCGAGTTCCTGTTGCTTCTCCTCGGCGGAGCGTTCGATGGCGGCCAGCTGGCCGGCTTCGTCGAACAGCTGCCCCTGCCGGCGCTTGGCGGCGAGCGCGTCCACTTCGCGGGTGAGCCGGGCCAGCGTGGATTGCTCGATTAGGGCGGAGACTTCGCCTTGGCGTTGTCGATAGCGCTCGTCTTCGCGGCTTCTGGCCACGGCGTGATCGGCCTCCAGCTGGCGGCGCAGACGTTCGGTGAGTTCGCGTTGGTGGCCCGCCAGCCAGTCGCGCAGGTGGGCGTGCGCGTCCTCGAGGATGTCGGCGGCGCGTTCGGTTGCCGCGGCGTCCGCCGCGTCGCCGCCGCGGTGCTGCCGGGGCCAGGCGTGCGGCAGCAGCTCGCCCAAACTGCCGTCGCGCACGGGAAACGCCACCTCGCGTACCCAGCAGTGGAAGGTCTCGCGCAGGGCGTTCACCGCCAGTTCCTCGACGCTGAGCAGCACCACCGCTTCCGCGCCGGACGGCACATCGCCGTAGCGTGCGGTCCAGCGCGAGACTTGCAGTTCGCCCGGGTAGCGGCGGCGAGCGAGCACGCCGAGCGCGCGCCGCATCAGCGGATGCGCCAGATGCATCAGCAGCGCATCGTGGCGGGGCAGGAACACGCGCAGGTCGCCGATGCGGTGCATGAAGGGTTCGGCGCTGAAGGCAAGCTGCGGCACCGCGCCGTGTTCGCCGCCGACGCGCACGGAAGCATCCACCACGTCTCGCCAGCCAGGCAGATCCGGCCGCAGCAGGCGGTGAAAGTCGGCTTCGCCTGAAGATCGCAGCTGCGGACGGCCGCCGGTGGCCGCCAGCGCGGCTTCCAAGGTGTCGCGAAGCGCTTGCGGATGCAGGTCCACCTCGTCGCGCAATGCTTCGAGTGCCACCTCGCCGCCCGATTCGTCAGCGTCGCCAGCGCCGGTGGGTTCCAGCGCCACGGTGGCGTCGGCAGGGAGGTCGGTCGCGCCGCCCCGTTCGGCCAGGCTGGCGTCCAGTTCGGCCTGCACGATGGCCAGGTCTTGTCCTTCGATCAGGCGTCGGTGCGCGGCGCGGTCGAACAGTTCGTTCACTGTGCCGAGGTCTTCGCGGATGTCGTCCGCCTTGGCGATCACGTGGGCGAGGAAGCGCAGGTCGTCGTCGGCATCGCTGACGAAGTGATGCACGGTCACGTCGCGCCCCTGGCCGTAGCGGTCCAGCCGCCCGTTGCGCTGTTCCAAGCGGGATGGGTTCCACGGGCAGTCGTAGTGCAGCAGGTAGCGGGCGGTGCGGTGCAGGTTGAGGCCCTCGGATGCCGCGTCCGTGGCAATCAGGATGCGTACGGGCGCTTCCGGGTCGTTGAACGCCGCCTTCACGCCTTCCCGCTCGGCTGCGGTCATGCCCGCCAATTCGCCAGAGCCGCCAGCGCCGAACAGGGTGCGGATGCGCTGCGGATCGAACCGCGCGCACAAGCGCCTGGCCAGATAGTCCAGCGTCGTCTTGTATTCGGTGAAGACGATCAAGCGCTCGTCCTCGCGGAAGGCATCGCCAGTGAGCAACAGCCGCTCGATCAGCTCGGCGAGGGCGTTGAAGCGGGCGTCTGCGCGGGGCGTCTGTTCGCTGATGGCCTCGCCAGCAAGGTCGAATCCCAAAGCGCCGAGCGCCTGCTCGATGCGGCGAGCGTCGCCTTGCACGTCGGCCGCGTAGTTCGCAAGCCAAGCGCCGGCGACGGTGGCCGCGGTGGCGGCGCGTTGTTCCGTCTCGAAGTCGTCGCCGGTCTCTTGGCGCCAGGCGCGTTCCGCCGCCGCCAGCGCCGCAGCGTCCGCCGGCGCCTCCGCCAAGCCCTGCCGCGCCCGTCGCCAGGATTCCGCGAACGCCGTCGAGCAGGAGAGCAGGCGCTTGCCGAGAATCTCCACCGCGAAGTGGCCGGCCCGCTGCCGTCCGCGCGCGTCGGACGCCGCCAGAGCGCGGACCGTCTTGCGGAAGGCATCGAACGCGGCGCCGAGTTCCCGTTCGCGGGCATCGAAGGCCAGCACGACCGCTTGCGGCGGGTTGCGGCGGCAGAATCGTCGAGCGTCGGCGCTGGCGTCGATGTGGCGCTTGAGTCTCCGCACCACGACGTCTTCCGCCCGCCGGCGCATGGCCGCGGTCATCTCGCTCGTGCGGGTGAAGCGCACCGGGTCCAGCATTTCCAAGAGGCCCGTGAACGAGCGGGTGTGGCCGTTGTGCGGGGTGGCGGAGAGGAACAGGCGATGCTCGAACTGCGCCGCCACCTGGCGCAGCATCCGGCACAGGCCGCTGTCCTCGCCCACGGCAGACGGCATCAGGTTGTGGCACTCGTCCACGATGAGCAGGTCCCACGGCAAGTGCGGGGAGCCATCCGGCGTTTGGCAGGCGGCGAGGAAGCGCTGCAGCACGTCCGGCTGGCGCAAGTAGTGGTAGGAGGCGACGATGCGGCTGAACAGGCGCCACGGGTTCGCGTCCATGCCCAGCTCGCGGCGCGCGGCGTCGGTGCGCTGGCGATCCACCACCTCGAAATCGAGCGCGAACTTCTCCTTCAGTTCGTCGCGCCATTGCGCGCGCAGCGATGCCGGCGTGAGCACCAGCACCCGGCGAATGCGGCGGCGAATGAGCAGTTCGGCGAGCACGAGGCCGGCTTCCACGGTCTTGCCGAGGCCCACGTCGTCGGCGATCAGCAGGCTCACGCGCGGCATCCGCAGCGCCTTCAAGAGCGGCCTGAGCTGGTAGTTCTCCACCCGCACCGCGCCGTGGAACGGGCTGGCCAGCGGCATCCGGTTCAGCGGGCCGTCGCCGTCTGGGTCCAAGTAGGGAACCAACGCGCCCCAGCGGGCAGCGCGGAGCAACGCGTCGAAGTCCGCCGGCGGCATCGCGGCGCGCAGAGGGTCCGGCAGCGCCGTGGGCTCCACGAGCCGCGCCCCGGTTTCGCGCTCCCACAGCAACCGCTCGTCGGCCGGCTGGCGAGCGTCTTTGTACTCGAGGTGGACGAGGTGCAGGCGGCCGTTCTCGCCGTCGAACGGCTGCACCGCGGCAACCACGCCGTGGCGGTTGCGAATGGCGGCAAGCAGGCCCACGCGGGGCACGGCGACGGTGGCAGATTGGGCGCCCGCCAGGTAGCTGTCGCGCTGCGTCACTGTTCCTGCAGCCCTACGACCTCGACGAACTCCGCCACCACCGCCACGCGCTCTTCGTCATCCGCCGTGAGCCGGATGGGCTCGAACGCCGGGTTGTCCGGTCGGAGCGTGATCGCCACATGCCGCCAGCCGTCTTCGTCGGCGGTCTTCTCGCTGCGATAGCGCTTCACCGTGAAGCGCTGGCCGGTCTCCGAGTCGATCTCTTCGGCCAGCTGCACCAGCACCACGCGGCCCTGCCGCGTACCCGTCACCGGACTGGCGAACAGGCAGTGGCTGCCGTTGGGGATGGTCGGCTGCATGGAATTGCCCACCACTTGCGCCACGAACATCCCCTCGCGCAGGGCGCGGCTGGTGTCCACTTCCACCCATTGCCACTCCGATTCGTCTGGCACGCTGTGCGGGTCGCCGAAGGCGCCGGCGGCAGCGGCCAAGGGCACCAAAGGTACGCAACTTACGTAGCGCGTGGCGGCGGTGGGCATCACCAGGCGCAGCGCGGGCCTTTCGCCAGCGGGGCGCTCGCCGCGAAACCATGCGCGATCCTCGCGCACCCGCTGCCGCAAGTCCGCCCTGCCGAGATAGCCAGCCAAGCGCCGGAAGTGCTTCGCCATCGCCTGCTCGTCGCCGAGTTCGCTCGCCGCGATCTCCAGCACCTCGTAGCCGCTGCCGCGCAGCCAGGCGCGGATTTGGCGATCCTGCTCCGCCGTTTCCGGGTTGCCGTGGATGTGACGGCTCAGGCCGTCCAAGTAGATGCACACGCCTTCGTCCGGGTCGTGATCTTCGGCGCGGTACAGCACGTCGGGCGTGGTGCTGCCGAGGGCGCTGTTCAAGCGAATCCGCTCGCCGCGCACGCCTTCGCCGAAGCCGGCGGTCAGCAGCATTCGGCGCAGCCTGGCCTCGGCCTCATTCGCCGGCATCTCGTTCTCGTGGGGCGTCGCAGCGCCTTGGCGTGGCGGGATGTCGTGCTCCAGAGTCAGCCGCCCGCCCCACTCCTGCAAGCGCTCGGCGGCGACGGCGCGATCCAAGTAGCGGTGGTAGTAGGCGTTGCGGAAGGTTTGCAGACAGTCGATGCAGGAGGATGCACACACCGCCGGGCAGCCGGCCACTACATCGGCTGCGGCCCGCGCCACGTCCTCGAAGCGTTCGCACAGGCGGTCCAAGAGGCCGGAACCGCCGGGCATCGGGTCCCACAGCAGGGCGTCCACCGGCTCGCGGTCCACATGGCCGATGACGAGAATCTGCAAGTCGTCCATGTGCATGTCCAGCACTTGGCAGGCGCCGATGCGCAGCGCTTCGAGCACGCTGTAGGCGGTCCTCGCGTCTTCGCAATCCGGCAGCGAGAGGGCGTCGGCCGCCACGTCCGCGAAGAAGCCGATGTTCTCCGGCGGCTTGCGGCAGCGCTCGGCGTGGGCTTCGGCGAACTGACGACGCTGCGGTTCCGAGGAAAGCGGCGAGACGCTTTGACCGCACACGGTGCAGACGGGGTAGCCGAGGTCGCCGTCGCCGCGCACGGCAGCGGAGGTGCCGACGTTCACCAGCCGCAGGCGCACGCCGCGCCGCAGCTGCATGGCCTGGCCGCCCCAGCGAAAGGCGCGACCGCCGCTGTGCTCGCCGAGTTCCAGGCCGTAGATGGCGACGCCAAGCTGAAAGCGCAGCTCCTCTTCGTCCGAGATGTGCGAGGCGTGGACGAGGTCCGCATCGCACACCGCGATGGCGCGCAGCACGTGGCCGCCGAGCAGCGAGCCTTCACCGTGGGCGCTGGGGCGCACGGCCTGGCGTTCGGCCGACACTTCGTAGTACGGCATCTCCGCCCTCTCGTCGCGCAGCTGGCGGTGGAAGCGCCGCGCCACGAAGCGGTGGCCGTTGGCGTAGATGAGGTTGCCGGGCACGTATTCGCGCAGCGCCACGGCCGGCGGGCGCGGCAGGCTGAAGGCCATGGCGCCGCTGCGCCAGAACGGAATCTCCGCCCAGCCGACGATGGCGCCCACGTCCAGCCCGTAGCCGGGCAGGAAGCCCTCCGCCGCAAGCACGCTGAAAGTGTTGACGTCGTCGTGGCCTTCGGCGCTGGCGCGGCGACGGCCTTCGCCTTTGAGGCGTTTGACGAGGTTGTCGCAGCGGCGAAACAGCGAATCGTCCTCCGGCGCCAGCGTGCCTTGCCGTTCCCGCGCCTCGTTCAGGCGGCGAATCTGATCCATCGCCCAGCGCAGCCGCCGACGCAGCCGCGCCACCACCGTTTCCAGTTCGTCCACGAACGCATCCACGTGGCCGCGCAGGGCCTCCGGGCGAACCACATCCGCATCGGCTTCCGGCCAACCCTGCTCGAACACTTGCTGAACGGCCGCGGCGAGATCGTCCGCATGGCGCGCCACCAGTTCGCGCAGTTCGCCGAACTCGAACGGCGCTTGGCGCAGTCCGCCTTCGTCGAACAGATACGGTTCCACGCGACGCGGTAGGCGGCCGCCCAGAACGGCGCGGATCTCATCCCGCTCCGTTTCACCGCGCTGCCCTTCGCCAGCGTAGCGATGCAGCGAGGCGATCACCGTGGCATGGACGTGCTTGGCCACCATCACCCGGTTGCGCAGGTTGAAGGCTGGCGGGTCGATGCGCCCGGCGAGCAGCTTCGGCGGCTCGGAGAAGTAGGCACGGTCGTGGGACGCGGGGCGGCAGTAGGTGATGTCCACCGCCATGCGGTGGCGGCGTCCAGCGCGTCCAGCGCGCTGCCAGTAGTTGGCCGGCAGCGGCGGAACGTTGCGCATCAGCACGGCGTCCAGCTGGCCGATGTCGATGCCGAGTTCCAACGTGGGCGTGCAGACCAGGCAGTTCACCGCGTCCGACGTGCCCTTGAAGAGGTTCTCCAGGCGCTCGCGTTCCTCGTTCGGCACCATCGCGGTGTGTTCCTGGGGGCGCAGCATGGCGTAGGCGCCGTCCAGCATCTGCAGGTCGTAGTTGTCATCGTCTTCGCGAATCCACTCGGTCTCGCCGTCGCAGCGAAAGGCGAGGCAGCGGTTGTGGGGCAGGTCGCGCATGGTCGTGCGGCGGCAGCGCTTGCAGCGTCGCACGCCGCGATTGGGGCACAGGCGCAGCTTGTCCGAATGGACTTGATACACGCCGCCCACCTTCGGCAGCGGATTGCCGCGGGAACCTTTGAGGCGCACCGGCACCAGCAGTTTGCGTTCCTCCAAGTAGCCGAACAAGCTCTCGAGGAACGGTTCGATGGACGCCGCCGGCACCTCCCATTTGCGGGCGATCTGGCGCATGGTGGTGTCTCCGCCGCCGTCGCTCAGCCATTGGGTGACCAGGTTGGCGCGCTCGTCGGCGCTGCGGCGCAGCTTGGTGGCGTTCGGGGCCAGAAAGCCGGAGAGGTAGCCCTGCTGAATCTCGCGGTCGCCTTCCATCCAGTACTTGGTGAAGATTTCGTGCTCCGGGTCGTACAAGGCGCCGCGCCGGCGCAGATAGTCCAGCACGCCGGCGACGCCTTCGCGCAGGCGTTCGGCGGCGATGCCGAGCGCGTGGGCGTGTTCCTGAATCCATGCGGATGAAGCGTCCAAGCCCTCGTACTCCACCTTCATGCGCCCCCACGGTTCCAGACCGCGGGCTTGGCGGGACGTCAGCGCGACCTCGCGCAGCACTTGAAAGCGCAGGTACTTGCGGCGTTCGCGGGCGTGGCGACCGCCGGGGCCAGTGCGCCGCTCCACCTCCCAGACTTCGGGAATGAGGGCCAGTGAGAGGGTGGGGTCTTCTTCCAGTAGATCGTCCAGGTGGCCGGCGAGGTCGTCCACCGAGCGCGGCGCCTGGCGGATGCCTTCCGCCATCAACGCGCGCAGGCGGAAGCGGCGGGCGTGGTCCTTCATCCAGCCGGCCTGAAACGCGGCGTCCTGCCGGTTGTCGCAGAACACCAGCAGGCGCTGGCGTTCGGCGTGATGCACCATGTCCTGCGTGAGCACATGCACGTCCGCCACGTTGATGGCGCGCACCTGCCGCGCCGGTTCGCGGTAGCGGCCGGCGACCACGCGGCTGATGGAACCGCAGGAGAGGCAGCTGGTGAGCATCCCCAGCTGCTTCGCGTTTTGGCGAACAGCGTGCAGGCGAACGGACTCGCCGCCGCGCCCGCAATGGCGGCAGCGGGAGACAGGCTCGGGATGCGCGGCGGCGCAGTGGCGGCAGAAGTGGAGCGGGGCGGTGCGGACATGCGGCTGGGCTTCGTCGTCCTCCTCGTCCGCATCGGTGCCGATCAGGTGATCGACCAGCACCACGCGCTTGCCGCCGTGGGTTGCGTCCAAGGGTTCCCACCAGACGCCGGCGTGCCCGGCTTCGCCGCCGCCGGGCTGCTTGGCGGTGAAGCGGAAGCCCTTGAGATGCGCGACGTAGTAGTGCTGGCCGCAGGTGGTGCAGGTGGCGACGGGGAAGTGGGCGTTAGAGGCGCTGTGTTCCGCTTCGTCTTCCCCCGACTGTTCCTCTGCCAGCACGGCTTCGTCTTCTGCAGCCAGCCACAGCTTGGGCTTTGACGAACCGCTCGGGAACGACACCACCGCGCCGCCGATGCCGCGCACGAAGCCGTGTACCACAGGGCGCAGAAGCGGCCGGCCATCGCATCGCGCCGCAGCGCCGAGAGTGAGCCAGGCTAGGATTTCAGCTTCCGTGACCGTGCGCCCGACGTGTTCCCGAAGGAGGTCTGGCAGGTGCTCGAGCGGTTGCGGCGTCGCGAGCACTTCGTTCAGCGCGAACACCAGCTCGTTGCGCGAAAGCGCTGCATGCAGAGCCTGGGGCCAGTTGGTGCCGGCCTGTTCCGGCAGCTCGCTGCCGGCGAGGGCGCGGTACGCCATGGGCACCTTCGTCCTGGCATCATCGCCTTCGACTGCCTGCACGCACTGGTCGAGGACTTCGGCTGGATCTTCCCGTAGGGAGGGAGGAGCGCTCCGTGGTGTCGCCCAAACCCCGGCTTCGTAGTTCTCGCCCACCGTCGCCACCGCTTGCGCGTGTACGCCGAAGAACCGCGCCGCGAAGTTGCGGGCGGCGTCCGGCTGCTGGCGATCCACGATGGTGGCGGAGGTAGCTACGCAGGTGGTGTGCGCGGCATCCGCTCGGCAGAACGCCCGCAGGCGCCGCACCAGGCACGCGGCTTCCGCGCCGAGCGCGCCGGTGAAGGTGTGCGCTTCGTCGAACACCAGGTAGTCCAGCCGTGCGTCGGCGAACAGCTCCACGTCCTGTTGGCGCGTGAGCAGCAGTTCCAGCTGCTTCACGTTGGTGAGCAGGATGCGCGGCTGGCCGCCCGCCGTCCGCATCGCTTCCCGCGAGCACAGCTCTTCCGGGGGATAGATCGTCTCGCCGGTGGCGTCGCGCCGCGCCTGCTCCACACGGGCCCGGTAGTCCGCCCGCGACGAACCCGCCGGCAGCCGAACCCCCGCCACCTGCGCCTCCCGTTCCGGCGTTTTGCCGACGTACAGCCCGAACGGAATGCCGGTACCGGCCAGCAGCCCGCGCAGACGCATGAGCTGATCCTCCGCCAGCGCGTTCATCGGATAGACGACCACGGCGCTGATGCCGGGCGCCGCCCCTTCGTCCCGCAGGCGCAGACACTGGCTGACGATGGGGTAGAGGAAGCATTCCGTCTTGCCGGAGCCGGTGCCTGTCGAGACGAGGGTGGTACGGCCCGCGTCAATGGCGCGGATGGCTTGTTCCTGGTGGCTGTGGAGCGTCGCGAGTTCGGGTGGGATGCGCTCCCGGAGGTGTGCATGGAGCAGGCCCTCGGCCACCAGCGTCTCCACGGTCGCGCCTACGCGGAAGGGGCGAGAGAGGCTGACGTAGGGGCCTTTGAGCAGGGGCGAGCGGCGGGTCTCGTCGAGCGAGAGCAGTTCGCGCATCTGGGCGTGGAGATGGGGATCGGAGAAGGGGTAGGCGGTGAGCTGGTAGCGCAGGAAGCTCTTGACGATGCGCTCGGTGTAGGCGACGGGGTTTAGGGGCATGGCTCGAGCCTTCAGCCCTTTCGCTTCCTGAGTTCACCGTACCGTTGGATGAACTCCCCATGTACGCGCTTCACCATGTCGAGAAGATCACCGTACCGACGCACGAAAATCCGTGAACGCTCAAGGTTCTGGCGCCGCTCCCGTACCATGTATGTGTCCACCAAGTCGCCACATAGCAGATAACCGACGACCTGCTGGTACGAGACTTCCGGATCCGTCGTCTTCTTGACATGATCTCTCATGAAGGCTACATACCGTTCAATTTGCTCAAGCTCCGCCTCCGACACCTTCTTCTGCGGCCGCTTGATCTCGACTACGACCAAGTTGGTGGATTCGCGAACGCACAGAAAATCGATGCGGCGATCTATCTCCGGCGTCTCCCGGCTGTCGGGAAACTGCTGCCGCAAGACCTTACTGTACCGCACCTCATCGTCCACCAGCGTCCATCGAGGATCGATGACCCAAGGGAACTCTTTCAAGAAGTTGTGCAGAGTAGGAACTTCGAGCGTGTTCCGCTCAATGAGGCCCTGCAGTTTTCAATTGCCGTAATTCTGCCTTCCGTAACTCGGGACATCTCTTTTGCTTCGACGATCTCCCACTCCTGAAAGAGCGTGAAGATTCGACCGACGTCCTCCAGGTCGGAGTTCGCCAAGTCCTGAGCGATTTCCAGGAACGCATCGAATTCAATGAAGTTCAGCGAACTCCGAATGACTGGCTCTATGTCCTCGGCATCGGCAGTCGGGTTCCTTCCAATGACCTGTCGAATAAGCTTGTCGGCAAGATCCAGCGCTCTCCTGTTTCCAGTGTCACTTGCCTTTGCTTTGAACTCCCGATACAAGTCGTTGTCCTGCAGACGACGTTGATTGTCGTCGCTGCGCTTCCTTGCCCACTCTCTGGCGACCTTATTGACTTGATTTCTACCCCATGCCATGAGTTTGGTGTTGGCATCGGTGTCCCACACCAGCGCGTTGCGATTCGTGCCGATGGTATCTTCGACGTCGTCGACGAATTCCGCATGCAACTCGCCGACGATGTACGAGAGCGCGTATTGCTGGCCAACGACGGCATGGAAGAGAAACGGCTCCTGCACGAGCTTGCCGCGCGCCATGATGGAAATTCCCCGGTCCACGCCATCGACATCGGGTGTGGTTCGATCCAAGGCGCCGATCCAGCCGGAGACCTTCCAACCGGTGTTGGGTTCGATCTCTTCGTTGTCGTACTGCCATAGGTATGGCTTGCCGTCGGCGTCCTTGTCGAGCAGGCGCTGCAAATCTCGTTCCTCAACGGAGATCGCATTCCCGTTGATGACGACATCGAAGTCCTTCTGGGCGCCGACAACGGCGAAACGCCTGGCAAGGCCACGCCGCAAGGTCGTCAAGGAGATGCTGCGCGTTCTGAATTTCGTGATCTGCCTAAGCGTGATGGCGGTACCAGCGTCCACTTCGCCGGTTGATGAGAGCGGCATGAACTCGGCACGTCGTTGCTTGGCGCTGCGGAGCATCTCGTCGTAGTTCATCACGAAGCGGCTGCAATGCCCATCGCGCACGCTCTCGATTTCGATCTCCTTGGCGATGCCGAAAGCCGAGAACTTGCCAATGCCTTTGCGACCCATGACTTGGCGGCGCAGCGGCGGGGGTGTCGCGTCCGCCTGTTCGTCTTCCCTTCTATCTCGGCCGATGATCAGGTACTTCCGCCGAATGTCGCCGTCGGACATGCCGATGCCGTCGTCGACAATTGTGATTTCGGACGTGTGTTCGTCTATCGGCCCTTCGGGAATCGTGATTTCGACACGTTTCGCATTCGCATCCCAGGCGTTTGCAACAAGCTCGCCGATGACGGGCGGCAAGGTGGAGTACATCTGCAGACCGAGGTGCTTGATCGTGTAGATGTCGAAGTCCATGCGGAACGGTTCCTGGGCGCCGCTCCGATCCGGAGTACGATCTGTCATTGACGCGCCTCCGAATGTAACGCGATGACGGCTTTGCCGAGCTCCTGGGCAAGACGTACCGGTACTGCGTTGCCTATCTGCCGCGACTTCTCCAGCAATGAACCGCCGAAGAACTCGTAGTCATCGGGAAAGGTCTGTAGCGCAGCGGCTTCGCGCAAGGAGATGCCGCGGTGCTGTTCGGGATGGACGAAGCGTCCGCAATAGACATCGGTGCAGCGGCAAGTCAACGTTGGGCTGGGCTCGTCCCAAGTCATGCGCCCGAAAACGTCTTTGTGAGCACCGGGCTTCTTTTGGTGGCACTTGAGGAGGATGGACGTGTCCGCGATGTCGCGTCGGCTGCCGCCGTCGAGGGGCACGGCTTCGACGATGCGCCTGTGGTGCGGCTGCAGGGGACGCGCAATGTGGTTTGGGTGCGTTTGCGACTCTTCGCCATCACTTATGCGCGGGTACTTGCCGATGTGGTCTCTAACCGTCGGCGGCTGGTCGGCGGTGGTCGGGCCGGGCAGCTTGGCGGTGCCATGCCGCGAGCCCATGAGGATGAAGCGCTTTCGCGTCTGCGGTACGCCGAAGTGCTTGGCGTCCAGCAGGCGAGCGTCCGCACTAAAGCCGTTCTCAGCCAGGACGGCCTCGAACTGGCGGTAGATGTCGAGACCGATGGCATTGTTCAAGCCCGGCACATTCTCCACGACGATGAAGTCCGGGGGGGATTGGGCAATGATCGCAGCGAACCTCAGCAGGAGGGCCTTCCGGTCGTCGTCGCCTTTGCCTCGATTAAGCGTCGAGAACGGCTGGCAGGGGGTACATGCGGCGTATATCGTCGTATCTGTTGGCCGTATGCCGACTTCGCTGCGGAGCGCGTCGATGTCGACATCGACGATGTCCTGCTCGATGAAGCGGCTTGGCTCGTTGTTGCGCTCGTAGGTGTCCTGCAAGCGCTCGTCGTTGTCGACACCAGCGACGACGTCGATGCCAGCATCGAGAAACCCCCTGGTCAGGCCGCCCGCGCCGCTGAAGAAATCGATGGCCTTTATCATCGCGTTGCCCTGCGGCTCTCTCGCACGTTGGCTGCACCAAATGCGGCGTTCAGCGCATGCACGCCACGGACCGTCAACTGCAACTTCTTGAATTCAGGCTCGATTTGTTCGGCGGTGCGGTACATCTGGTGCGGTGGATCCCGTTCGAGTTGGTTCCAAGTGCCACCATCATACGCCGAGTGAGCGATGTCCACCGGGTGAATCTGTGGCGCGCGATCTCGCTCGTCGCAGTTCCGGCGAATTGCCGCAGGGCAAGCACACAGGGCTTACGGCAGGAGCCGTGCCACTTCGATCTCCGAGTATGGCACCACGCCAGCTGGTGCCGCGGCGATTGCCTGGGCAAGAGGCACGGCGGGAGTGCTGCGATTCGCTCTGCCGAACCATCGCCAGGGGGCGGTCGTGCGGGCGTAGTCCGGCGTTTCCACGATGCGTACGGAGGCGCGTCGGTCGGTCTCTGTGGCGCAGCGCGTGGCCTCGTGCGCGGCGGCGAGCAAGGGCGGCTGCGCTGCTTCGTGCGGCGGGTGGATGTAGACCTCGATCTCGCGGTTGCCGCATTGCGCTCGCACCACGTCGTAGCGCCCGGAGTGGATGCTGGCCGCCAGCGCAACGGGCTGCTCGGCGCTGTACTCGAAGTAGCGGCGCCCTTCCTGCTTCCAAGTTCGAGTCAGTCCGCCGGGCGCGACGGCAACTTGGCCGAGCGCCGTGCCGAGGCGGATGCGTAGACGGACGTCGCCGTTCGGCGCACCCTCGTCAAGCGCCGGCACCAAGTCCGCGATGCGCAAGGACGCGCCGTTGGCGTGCAGATCGCGTTCGCCGCGCAAGCTCGGCAGGGGCCGAGTCGGCCAATGTGCCTCGAAGTCGAAACGCAAGGTCTCCTGCGGTTCCAGCGGGCGGTTGAGCCGGTAGCGTCGCCAGTTTGGGGCGCTCTCCATTAGTTCGCCCGTGAGCGACAGGTTGGTGAAGACGAGCGGTGCTGGCAACGCAAAGAGAACGTCTGGGATGGCGATGTCGCCGCGATTGACGACCACGGCGCTGCCGCTGGTTGTCAAGTCGAGATGGGCCGGGAAGATGTCCACGGTGAGATCGAGGCGCGAGTAGCTTGGCGCCGGGCCGTCGTAGCGCGGGTGGTCGAGGATCGACGGACTGTTCACCAGCACCCAGCTGGCGGCGGCCACGGCGAAAACCACCGCAGCCCAAGCGGTTGCGCCGGCCGCCCCGGACAGACGCCGACGCCATGATGTTCGCCGCCTTGCGGCCACGTGCGCGGCGACGAGCAGCAGGGCGCAGATCGCCGTCCAATAAAGACCCGCGGCGAACTGCCACGTTCGCGCCTGCCCGTAGCCGTTCATGTCCGACCAAACGAGAACCGGCGCGCCGAAGCGGAGCAGCGGGTGCTCGAACGCGAGATTCGAAACTGCGTAGAGGGCGATCGTCGCGGCCGCGCCCAGCCAAGGCCGCCGCGTGACGGCCTGGAAGAACACTGCGAGCGCCGCCAGATGCAGTGTGTTCCAGCCGAGGTTGACGTAGAGGCCAACGCCGTAGAGCGCAAGCTCCGGCTTCTGCCCGTGCAGCATCTGGTAGATCGCCGCGGCCAGCCCCGCCGCGGACCAGCATCCCGCGCTCAGGAGCGCCAGCGCGACGAGTCGCGCCAGCACGCGAAGGCCGGGGCGCACAGGCCCGAGGACGGCGCTGCCGACGACGACCGCCAAGCCCGCGAACGCGCCGAACCAGGACTCGACGGCTTCCAGCATGAAGCGCGTGGGCGGCGCGCGGTCGCTCTCGAGCGCAAGACCGAGCCCCAAGCAGCACGCGCCAAGCGTGAACAGCCCAAGGCAGGCCGCATGACGCGTGGCGGCGCTGAAGTCCCGCCAGACGCGGCTGGCAAGACCCGCAGCGAGGGCGCGTCCGCGCGGTGTGAACGGGTTGATCGCCATGTGCGATGGCTACCGCGGAGTGGATAAAATACGCCTGCGACTGCAAGGAGGAACGATGAATCGCAGACAGCTCCTAGGCCGCGCCGCGGCCATCCCCGTGCTGGCCGTCGGCGGCGGCCGAATCTTCGCCGCCGAAGCGCCGCCGAAGGTGACGGAAGACGACCCGCTGGCAGTGGCGCTGTCCTACGTCCACGACGCCGCAGCCAGCCCCAAGCGTACGACCGACGAGCAGAAGACGCAATTCTGCGACAACTGCATCCACTACGCCGAGACCGCCGAGGACGGCTGGGGCACCTGCGCCGTGCTCCCCGGCAAGCTCGTCGCGGCCAAGGGCTGGTGCATGGTCTGGGTGGTCAAGCCGGCGTAGGCGGCAAGCCGCCCAAGGAATCGCGGGACTGCCGTGCGAGTTGTGGAGTCCCGCGAACCGACGCTAGATTAAATCGAAGGACGAAGCTGTAACGGGTGTGCCCGCGCGGCAGCCGGCGTTCTCCGTTTGGACTCGCAAGCCTTGACAGTCTGACGTGCAGCCTCGCTAGCGCGGTGCTTGAGCAAGCTGTTCGAGTGCTTCGAGCCGCGCCCGCATTGGCGGATGCGTCATGGGTCTCTCGTCCAAGTTGATTCCGGCCACTTCGCTGAATTTGGTCAGCGCTTGTATGCACACCTCAGCGTCGCCGATCAGTTCGACGGCTCGACGGTCCGCGTCAAACACCCAACGGCGCTGGAAGAAGCCAGGGACGATCCACCAGAAAATGGCAACCCCGACGCCGCCGAAAAACGCCGTGGCGGCATTCAAGCCCAACACTGCGACTAGAGCAGTGACGTACAGGGCGTGAAAGGCGTAGTTCAGGCACAGCATCGGGATCAGCCGTCGCGTCATGTCGCGATTCAGCAGGCGGCCAATCTCGTGCGCCAGGACGGCCTCGACTTCATCGGTCGAGAGTTGGTCAAGAAGACCGCGGCCAACAACGACGAAGCGTTGACGTGCCCCGCCGCTCGTCACAGCGTTGGCGTTGCGGCCATCCTGCACGCGAAGCTGGAAGGGCGGGACACGTTCGGCTTCCACCAGCGCTTCAATCCATTGGCGGACGGCGCTGAACTCTGCCTCATCCAGCGGTCGCGACCTGCGATGCCGCACCTCTGAGACGATCCATATTTGAAGAAGCAGCAACACAGCGACCGTCGTCGCTGAAACCAAACCGACAAGCGCGTCGGCTTCAGGCTGCGTCGCCGCCAGCAGCGCCAGAACTGCCAAGCACGCGAACGCACCGCCGAGCAGAGCGTGACGCAGGTCGAAGAGGAACACCGGTGCAGAGAAAGCCGGAGCCGGCCAGCGGATCCGCAGGAGCAGACCAGACCGCTAGTGCGGCACGTCGCTCGGCCCGATGCGCATGGGGAACGGGTCGGCGCCGAAATGCACGATGCGGGTGAGCCAGGTGTATTCGGATTCCACGGCCATCAGCCACATCAGCACCAGCAACGCGCCGGGGGGCAGCAGCAGGGCGTAGATGAGCGCCCAGCGCTCCCACTTCAGGTGCATGAAGATGGCGACGATGTAGCCGGCCTTCAGCAGCATGAAGATGATGATGAGCGACCAGCGGACGTAGCCGGCCTCCAGGAAGTCCGTGGCGTAGGAGCCGGCGCTCACCACGAACAGCAGCCCCCAGATCCAGAAATACAGCGACAGCGGATGCTGCTGGCCTACTTCCGACGACACGAACTCGCTCCTTGTGCTTGCCGCGACTGCCCGTGGATCACCACAGGTAGAAGAACGCGAAGATGAACACCCACACCAGGTCCACGAAGTGCCAGTAGAGACCGGCGACTTCCACGATCTCGTAGTTGGTGTGGTCGTACTTGCCCTTGTGGACGCGCCGCGCGATCACCAATAAGTAGGCGACGCCGGCCGAGACGTGTAAGCCGTGGAAGCCGGTGATCATGAAGAAGCAGGCACCGAACTGCTCCGCGCCCCAGGGGTTGCTCCAAGGGCGCACGCCTTCGGAGATCAGCTTGTACCACTCGAACATCTGCATCCCGACGAACACGGCGCCGAAGAACGCCGTGGCGACGATGAAGCGCACGGCCTTCTTCTTGTCGCGCCGGTAGCCGTAGTTCACCGCCAGCGCCATGGTGCCGCTCGAGGTGATGAGGTCGAAGGTCATGATGGCGATGAGCAGCAATGGCACGGACTGCCAGTGCAGGAAGTTGAGCGAGAACACGTCCGAGGCGTTCGGCCACGGCTCGGCGGTGGTCATCCGCACCGTCATGTAGCTGATGAGGAAGCACGAGAAGATGAAGGTGTCCGAGAGCAGGAAGATCCACATCATCGCCTTCCCCCAGGGCACGCCCTTGAAGGTGGTGACGTCCGAACCCCAGTCCTGGAAGATCGTCGCGTGGCCTGCCGCCGCCGCTTGCGCCATCGTCAGCTTGAATCCTCTGCTTCTTTAGTTGCTTCTTCTGCTTCTTGCTTTGCGGGCGGCCCGCAACGCTGCCGAAAGGCTCTGCCGCGCCTTAAGCCGTCCCCGCCCGCAAGCCGGCTACGTCTTGCCCGTCGCCTCTTGCGGCACGTCCTGCGGGACGTAGTCCTTCTCTGCCCCTGGGACGGCGAAGTCGTAGGCCCAGCGATGCACCGTCGGCAGCGTGTCGCCCCAGTTGCCATGCACCGGCGGCGTCTGCGGCGTGCGCCACTCCAGGGAGTTCGCCTCCCAGGGGTTGTCGCCGGAGGGCTTGCCGCGCCAGTAGCTCACGACCAGGTTGTAGACGAACAGCAGCTGCGCCGCGCCGACGATGAACGCGGCGATGGAGATGCCCTCGTTCAAGAGCTGCGCACTGTCGGGGTAGAAGGCGGACTCGCCCAGCGGCTCGTTGTGGTAATAGCGGCGCGGCACCCCGACGAAGCCGAGGTAGTGCATCGGGAAGTAGATGGCGTAGGTGCCGAGCGCGGTGATCCAGAAGTGCAGCTTGCCGATGAAGTCGTTCAGCATCCGCCCGGTGATCTTCGGATACCAGTGGTAGATGCCGCCGAAGATCACGAGAATCGGCGCCACGCCCATCACCATGTGGAAGTGGGCGACCACGAAGTAGGTGTCCGAGAGCGGCACGTCGACGATGACGTTGCCGAGGAAGAGGCCCGTCAGGCCGCCGACCACGAAGGTGAAGACGAAGGCGATGGCGAACAGCATCGGCACCGTCAGGCGGATGTTGGCCCGCCACAGGGTGAGCGTCCAGTTGTACACCTTGATGGCCGTCGGCACGGCGATGATGAGCGTGGTGGTGGCGAAGAAGAAGCCGAAGTACGGGTGCATTCCCGCCACGTACATGTGGTGCGCCCAGACGATGAACGAGAGCACGCCGATGGCCACGATGGCCCACACCATCATCCGGTAGCCGAAGATGTTCTTGCGGGCGTGGACGGAGATGAGGTCGGAGACCACCCCGAACGCCGGCAGCGCCACGATGTACACCTCCGGGTGCCCGAAGAACCAGAACAGGTGCTGGAACAGCAGCGGGCTGCCGCCCTCGTAGCCTTGCGGGTTGCCGCCTTCGAGGGAGGAATGGATGGCCGGCATGAAGAAGCTGGTGCCGATCAGGTTGTCGAGCAGCATCATCACGGCGCTCACGAACAGCGCCGGGAAGGCCAGCAGGCCGAGCACGGTGGCGGCGAAGATGCCCCAGATGGAGAGCGGCATGCGCATCAGCGTCATGCCCCGGGTGCGCGCTTGCAGGATGGTGGTGATGTAGTTCAGGCCGCCCATGGTGAAGGCGACGATGAACACCGCCAGCGACACCAGCATGGTGACGATGCCCCAGTCCGCCCCCGGCGTGCCGGTGAGGATCGCCTGCGGTGGATAGAGCGTCCACCCCGCTCCTGTGGGCGTCACCGGTATGCCTGGAATGTACGGGATGAGCAGGATCACCACGGACAGCAGGTAGACGTGGTAGCTGATCATGTTGACGAACGGGAACACCATGTCCCGCGCACCCAACATCAACGGAATCAAGTAGTTGCCGAAGCTCCCCAGCAGGAACGCCGTGAGCAGGTAGATCACCATGATCATGCCGTGCATGGTGATGGACTGGTAGTAGATCTGCGGCGTGATCCACTCGGCGATGGCCCAATCCGGGAAGCCGATCTGGATGCGCATGATCTGCGACAGCACCAGCGCCACGAGGCCCACGGCCATCGCCGTGATGCCGTACTGCACGGCGATCACCTTGTGGTCCTGGCTGTACCAGTACTTCGTGACCCAGCTGTGCGGGTCGTGAAGCGGCATCGCCTCCTGATAGGGTATTTCCGCCTGTGCCACAAGAAACTCCCGCTTTAAGGCCGCCCGTGCGCAGCCAAGTTTACGCGATGCCGGCGCTTGAGGGGCAAGCCGTTCATAGCGCCGTCTACTCGTCTCCGGCCCACATGCCGAGCGCAAAGCCCAGGCACAGCCCCATGATGAACTCCAACCCGATCACAGCGCCGTCGCCTCTTCCTCAGGGGCAGCCGGCGCTGGCGCCGGCGCCGATTCTTCGCGCAGAAACGCGATCAGCGCCTCCATGTCTTCCTCCGAGATGGTGGATTCGTCGTAGGGAATCATCACCGGCGCGAAGCCTTCCACCAGTCTCAAGGCCGGTTCGCGGATGGATTCGACGACGTAGCTCTCGTCCACGATGGCCGAGGAACCGTCCGCAAGGGCGGTCTCGGTGCCCCACACGCCCTGCCAAGTCGGCCCCACCACCTGGCTGCCGTCCAGCGAGTGGCAGGCGAAGCAGCCGTTCGTTTCCGCCACTTCGCGGCCCTGCCGCGCCAGGGCGCTGTACGCCTTGGGCGTGATGCCGGCCTGCACCTGCTCCCACGTGGGCTGGGACGCGAGCCAGGCGTCGAAGTCCTCGCGGGTGTCGATCTGCACCCAGCCGCGCATGGTGTAGTGGCCCCAGCCGCAAAGCTCGGCGCAGAGGATCTCGTACTTGCCCTCGCGGGTGGGCTCGAACCAGAAGTAGGTGATCATGCCGGGCACGCTGTCCATCTTGGCGCGGAACTCCGGCACGAAGAAGTCGTGCAGCACGTCGTTGGAGCGCAGCAGCGCCTTGTAGGGCTGGTTCACGGGCAAGTGTACGGTGTTGGTGGCGATGAGCACGTCGTCGTTGCCCCGCGAGTCGTTGGGGTCCATGCCGAAGGGGTTGTTCGGCTCGATGTTGCGCACGTCCACGGCGCCGAACTTGCCGTCTTGGCCGGGAAAGCGGAACGACCACTTCCACTGCTGCGCCAGCACCTCGAACTCCTGGGCTTCCTCGGGCACGTTCACGTAGTCGTCCCAGACGATCAGCCCGGGCGCCAGCATGGCCACGACGCCCACCGTGGTGACGATAGTGAGCGCCCACTCCAAGCGCGAGTTCTCCGGCTCGTACTCGGCCTTCGCATCGGCGCGATGGCGGTACTTCCAGACGCAGTAGGCCATGAACAGGCCCACCGCCACGAAGACCACGCCGCACACCCAGAACGTGATGAGCACCGTGGTGTCGATGCCGCCCCAGTTCGAGGCGATCTCCATGAACCACCACGGGCTCACGAACGTGAAGACCACCGATCCCACGACCAGGACCAGCAGGAAAATCGCTACCGCCATCTCACCTCAGTCTCGCCAATGACGCCTGGCGGAGATGCGCTCAACGCTCCCCTGCCGCGACAAACCCCAATGCCGCCAACACATGGAGACATCGAGCGCAATTGTGGGCAAAAGGCCGGCGTTGTTCAACAGTTTCATCGGCGGCCAGCAGGCCGTCGTCGCTTCGGTCCTCGATTCGCCGCCCACGCTGCACACGCCCTCGTCGCCCCGCGCAACGCAAGCGTCACCCGCACCCGTAGACTTCGCCTTGGCGCCTTGACAGCGCAAGACGGAAGGGAGCCGCCGCCGCAAATGGATTCAGCCGCCGCACGGAAGTTCCGCCGCGCGCTCGTCGCCGAAGGCATGGGCACGATGCTGCTGCTCGCCGCGGTGGTGGGTTCCGGCGTGATGGCGGAGAACCTCGCGGCCGGCAACGACGCGGTGGCGTTGCTCGGCAACACCCTCGCCACCGCCGCGATGCTCGCCGTTCTCATCACCATCTTCGCGCCGCTCTCCGGCGCGCACTTCAACCCGGCCGTCACGGTGGTCTTTCTGGCGCGGCGCGAGATCGGCCCCGGGCGGGCCGCCGCGTTCATTGCCGTGCAGGTCGTCGGCGCATTGGCTGGCGTGGCGCTGGCGCACCTGATGTTCGAGATCGACGTGCTGCAGGTCTCGGCGAAGACGCGCACGGGTGCCGGCCAGTGGCTTGCCGAAGGAGTGGCCGCCTTCGGCCTGCTCGCCACCATCCTGGCGACGCTGAAGGCGCGGCCGTCGGCGGTGGCGGCGATGGTGGGCCTCTACATCGCCGCCGGCTACTGGTTCACCGCGTCCACGTCCTTCGCCAACCCCGCGGTGACGCTGGCGCGCGCCTTCACCGACACGTTCAGCGGCATCGCGCCGGCCGATGCGCCGGCGTTCATCCTCGCGCAGTTCTTCGGCGCGACGCTCGCTTGGGTGGTATTCGGATGGCTGCTAAAGGAACCTGGGGAAACGCCTCCGCGCGGCGACGGCTGAACGTCAAGCCGAGGGAGAGGGCTGACGTCAGGCCGGCTGCGCGACCGGCAGTCGATCGCCGAACTCTTCGCGCAGCCTTCGCCATTCGAGGTGCAGCCAAGGGGTGAAGGTCTGCGGGCTGGCGGCGAGCCGACGATCCAGTTCCCCTGGCGCAGTCCAGCGCCAGTCGGCCACTTCGGTGGTGTTGACGTGGGGTTCTCCGCTCGCTCGGCCGAGGTACACCGAGCACAGCTCGAACTCCGTGCCGAGGTCGGCGAAGGACGCCTGGTACTGGAACTTGAACAGGAACTCCGGCTGCACGTCGATGCCGAGCTCGTCCCAGGCGCGGCGCCGCACCGCGTCCGGCAACGCTTCGCCGGCGCGGGGATGGGAACAGCAACTGTTGGCCCAGTACCCCGGCCACAGGCGCTTGCTCGCATGGCGGCGCTGCAGCAGCGTTTCGCCAGCGTCGTTGAAGACGAACAGCGAGAACGCCCGGTGCAGCACGCCCTGGCCGTCGTGGCAGGCGGACTTCGCCAGCGTGCCGAGGGGTTCGTCCTGGGCGTTCACCAGAATGAGCGGCTCGTCGTCGCTGGAGACGATCTCGTGGCGGGTCGCGTTCATGCTCGAAGTCTACCAAGGCGCAAACGGCGTCCTCGGCAGCGGCTTCATCGCGCGGCTCGCCACAGGTGCCTCCCTTGAGTGCGCGAGGCGGCGGCGTCGGGCGCCTAGGCACCGGTGCTATGATCGCGCCCATGCCGAGCTCCCAGCCCACCGCCCTTGGCGAGCGGATCGAGGCCATCGACGTCGTGCGCGGCGTCGCCGTGCTCGGCATTCTGGTGATGAACATCCTCGCCTTCGGCCTGCCCTTCCGCGCCTATTCGGATCCCACCGCGGACGGCGCCGTCGAAGGCGTGGGCTTCGCCGCGTACCTGGGCGTCGAGCTCTTTGCCGAAGGGGCATTCCGCGCTCTGTTCTCGATGCTCTTCGGCGCCGGGGTGGTGATTCTCGCCACCGGGCCGCGCGCCAAGTCCGCCGCCGTCTACTACCGGCGCCAACTGCTGCTGCTCTGCTTCGGCCTGATCGACTCGTTCGTGCTGCTGTGGACCGGCGACATTCTCGTCCTCTACGCGCTCGTCGGGCTGGTCCTGTACCCGCTGCGCAATTGGCAGCCGAAGGCGCTCTTCACCGCCGCCGGCATCGTCTTCGCCTACTTGGCGCTCTTCTACGGCGCGATGTTCGCGCTGCTGACGACGCTGCCCGAACAGGCCGCGGCAATCGAGGCGCGCATCGCCGCCGACGAGACGGTGACCGCCGAGGAGCAGACGGTCGTCGCCGAATGGGCGGATCTGCGCGGGCAGGTCGCGCCGCCCCGCGAAGGTTCGGCGAACGAACGCATGAAGTTCGAGGGTGCCTATCCGCAGGCGTTCAAGGCGAATGTGCAGGAGGTGTTCAACTTGTACGCCGTCTATCCACTGTTCCTGTTCTGGGATGCGTTCGCCTGCATGGTGCTCGGCATGGCGCTCTACAAGACCGGCGTGCTCAAGGGCGAACGCAGCATGGCCTTCTATGGCCGTCTGGCGGTGTTCGGGCTGGTGGTCGGTCTGGCCGTCAACGCCTTCGAGGTGTGGACGAAGACGAGCAGCGGCTTTCAGAAGCCGTGGGTGTCCAACATCCCGTCGGTCACGGAAGACCTGGGGCGCGTCGCCTTGGCGCTCGGCTATCTCGCGCTGGTGGCCGTGGTCTGCTCCAAGGGCGCGTTGGCAGCGGCCCGCTCGGCGCTCGCGGCGGTGGGGCGCATGGCGCTCAGCAACTACATCCTGCAAAGCCTCGTCGGCCTGCTGCTGTTCCACGGCTTCTCATTCGGGTTGTGGAACGAACTGACGCGGCCTCAGCTCTATCTGGTGGTGCTGGCCGAGTGGGCGGCCATGATCGCCTTCAGCGTCTACTGGCTGCGGCGGCATCGGTTCGGCCCTTTGGAATGGCTCTGGCGCTCGCTCACCTACGGGCGGCTCGCGCCGATGGCGGCGTGACGCCGACGTTGCACCGCCTCGCCGTGGGCGATGTCGAACTGGCCTACTTCGAGTGGCATGGCGAGGGCGACGGGCCGACCGTGCTCATGGTTCACGCGACGGGCTTCCACGCGCGCTGCTGGGACGGGGTGATTCGTGCGCTTGGCGGTCGGTTTAAGCGCATTCTCGCGTTGGACATGCGCGGCCACGGGCGCTCGGAGAAGAAGCCGCCCTACGACTGGCGGCAGTTCGGCATCGACTTGGCGGCGTTTGCGGACGCCTTGGAACTCGACGGCGCGGTCGGCGTCGGCCACTCGATGGGCGGCCACTGCTTGGTGCAGGCCGCAGCCGCCCATCCCGATCGCTTCTCGCGCCTGGTGCTGGCGGACCCGGTGATCCTCGATCCGCAAAGCTACGGCAGCCTGCCCAGCTTCGCATCGGCCGAGGACCACCCCGTGTCCAAGCGGCGCGATCGCTGGCCATCGGCGGAGGTCATGATCGAACGCTTCAAGGATCGGCATCCGTTCAGCCTGTGGGACCCCGACGTGCTCGCGGATTACTGCCGCCACGGCCTGAATCCGGCGCCGGACGGCGACGGCTTCGTGCTTGGCTGCCCGCCGCTGGTGGAAGCCGCCATCTATCTGGGCAGCGCCGGACGCGACATCGCCCACCTGTTCGCCGAAGTCGCCCAGCCGACGGCGGTGCTGCGCGCCCGCCGCAAGGCCGAACGCGACGGGGCCATGGACTTCAGCCAGTCGCCGACCTGGGAGGGCTTGGCGGCAGCGCTGCCGAACGGGCGCGACGTCTACCTGCCGCAGCTGACCCACTTCATCCCCATGCAGCGGCCGGACTTGGTGGCGGCGCACATTCGAGCGGCGCTCGTTGGCGCCGACGCCGTCGAGTAGCCGATTGGCAACCGAAACCACCAGTGCAGTCGGGCTTTCGGGCCGCCAGGTGCAGCCATTCCGATTTCCCTTCATTTTCTCTTCATAATCTGATTCGCGTGCTGTATAGTGCGCGTCTTCGCTCAACCGGGCCGCAAGCCATGCTGTGTCAACGAACGATAGACCGTCCCGCATACGCCATCGGCATTGGCGTCCACACGGGACGACCCGTTCGCATGACGCTGCGTCCGGCGCCCGCCGACACCGGCATCCGCTTCCTCCGCAGCGACGCTCCCGGCGCCCCGATCCGCGCCCTCGCCCAGAACGTCGCCGACACCACCCTCGCCACCAGCATCGCCGAGCACGGCGTGCAGGTCGCCACCGTCGAACACCTGATGTCCGCCCTGTGGGGCCTCGGCATCGACAACGTGCGCGTCGATCTGTCCGGGGAGGAAGTGCCCATCATGGACGGCAGCGCCCGGCCATTCGTGGAAATCGTCAAGGGCGCCGGGCTGCGCGACCTCAAGGCGCCCCGGCAGTACATCAAGATCACCCGCGAAATCTCCGTCGCCCAAGGCGACGCCCACGCCACCTTGCGCCCCTGCGAGGGCTTTCGGGCCGCCTACACGTTCGTTGCCGACCACCCGGTCTACAACCGCTATCCGAAGCGCGTGGAGCTGGACTTCGGCGCGACCTCCTACGTCGGCGAGGTGTGCGGCGCCCGTTCCTTCGGCCTGATGCGCGAGCTGGAGCAGGCGCACGCCATCCGCAAGTGCCTCGGCTCCAGCCTGCAGAACGCCGTGGGCATCGACGACGACGACATCGTGAACGAAGAGGGGCTGCGCTACGACGACGAGTTCGTGAAGCACAAGCTGCTCGACGCCATCGGCGACCTCTACCTGCTCGGAATGCCGGTCATCGGCGCCTTCGACGGCTACATGTCCGGCCACGCGCTGAACAACAAGCTGGCGCGCGCAGTGCTTCGCTGCACGGACGCCTGGGTGCGCGTCACCGCCGGCGAGGCCAATGCCAGCATGGGGCCCGGCGGCGCGGAACTGAAGCCGGCGGTCAACGCCTCGGTCAGCAGCCGACCCTACGACGCCTGAAGCGCGGGCGACCTCTGGAGGGGAGACGTCCAATGGCATTCCCGCGCCCCGAAGGCCACCACGTCGTCACGCCCGGCGCCAGCGTTCCCAACGCCGCCAAGGTGCTCGAGTTCGTCGAGCGCGCCTTCGGCGGCGAAACACTGGAACGCTACGACGGCCCAGGCGGCAGCGTGGCGCACGCGGAGATTCGCATCGGCGACTCGGTGGTGATGTTCGGCGAACCGATGCCCGGCCAGGACGCCATGCCAGCCATGCTCTCGTTCTACGTGGACGACGCCGACGCAGTGGACGCAACCTACGCCCGCGCCCTCGAACTCGGCGCAACGTCGGTGGCCGAACCAGCGAATCAGTTCTACGGCTACCGCGCCGCCACGGTGCGCGACGTCGGCGGCAACAGCTGGACGATCTGCACGGTCGTGGAGCAGCTGACCGAGGACGAGATCAACCAGCGCATGGCGGCGATGGGAGAGCCGTAGGCCAACCGCGGTGCTCTCTCCTAGCGTGCGCGCAGGAACAGGCGTGCCGGGCTGCGACTAGACGTCTACGCTCCGCCAGAGCGCTGCCAACATGGCGGCATTGATTGACGCCGGCGACAATCAGCGCTTCCAGCATTCGACCGGCCCGCAATGCACGAGACCAGGCCACGCGCAGTGGTTCTTGCGTGGCGCGTCCGATGCGAGGACACTTGATGTCGTCGCTCGAACGAGGAGTGCGTTTCGCGCACGGCTTGGCGGCGCGGAGGAGTCGGGGGAGCGTGCGAATGTCGGTTGGAACGCTGGTCGAGAGGGCGCGGACGGCGCTGTGGGACGCTGGCGGCATCGGCGATGGCGATGTCTCTCGGCTCCTTGGCCGCTTGGCGTCGCGCGGCATCGACACCGGCGAGCTGTTCTTTCAAGTCTCGCGCCGCGAGGCGTGGATGCTGGAGGACGGCACCGTGAAGAGCGGCTCCTTCGGCGTCGATCGGGGCGTCGGGGTGCGCGCCATCAGCGGCGAGAAGACCGGCTTCGCCTATGCGGACGACGTCGCCCTGCCGGCGCTTGCGGACGCCACCGACGCGGCGCGCAGCATTGCCCGCAGCGGCGGCTCGGGCGCAGTGCAGGCGACTTCGAGCGCCCAAGCGCCAATGCGCTACGCCGCGGTGGATCCCATCTCCTCCGCCCGGGAAGACGCCAAAGTCGACCTGCTGCGGCGCATCGACGCCTTCGCCCGCGCCGAGGACCCGCGGGTGAAGGAAGTCACCGTGCGCATCGCCCTCGAGCACGAGACCAGTCTGGTGGTGGCCACCGACGGCACGCTGAGCGCCGACGTGCGTCCGCTGGCGCGGTTCGACGTGTCCGTGATCGCCGAGCAGAACGGGCGCCGAGAGCGCGGCTTCAGCGGCGGCGGCGGACGCTTCGACGCCGCTTGGCTGTTCGACACCGATGCCGCCCAAGGCCATGCCAAGGAAGCGGTGCGCGCGGCGTTGGTCAATCTGGATGCGGTGGCGGCGCCGGCCGGGCCGATGCCGGTGGTGCTCGGCCCCGGCTGGCCGGGCGTGTTGCTCCACGAGGCCGTCGGGCACGGCCTCGAAGGGGATTTCAACCGCAAGGGCACGAGCGCCTTCGCCGGCCGCATCGGCGAGACGGTGGCCTCGGAACTCTGCACCGTGGTGGACGACGCCACGCTCGCGGACAGGCGCGGCTCATTGACCGTGGACGACGAAGGCACGCCCGGCCAGCGCACGGTGCTCATCGAAGACGGCGTGCTGGTCGGCTACCTGCAGGACAAGCACAACGCCCGGCTCATGGGCGCGCAAAGCACCGGCAACGGCCGTCGCCAGTCCTATGCCCATCTGCCGATGCCGCGCATGACCAACACCTTCCTGATGGCCGGCGCAAGCGAACCGGAGGAGATCATCGCCAGCGTGAAGCGCGGCGTCTACGCCGTGAGCTTCGGCGGCGGGCAGGTGGACATCACCTCGGGCAAGTTCGTGTTCTCCGCCACCGAAGCCTACGTTGTGGAGGACGGCAAGGTCGGCGCCCCGATTCGCGGCGCCACGCTGATCGGCAACGGCCCGCAGGTGATGCAGCGCATCTCCATGGTCGGCAACGACCTGCAGCTGGATCAAGGCGTTGGCGTCTGCGGCAAGGACGGCCAGAGCGTCCCTGTCGGCGTCGGCCAGCCCACGCTGCGCATCGACGAGATCACCGTCGGCGGCACGAACGCTTGAGCGACGAGGCTGCGCGGCGGCCACGCGCCACGCGGCGTGTCAGCGACGGCTGCCGATTTCCCGCAGCAGTTCGCCGCCCGTCGCGCAGCGCGCAATCGCGTCGCCCACTTCCATCAAGCGCTGCGGGTCCGCCTCGGCCCCTATCGCCGCCGCCAGACGGTCCGCCGTGGCCGAATCGAACCGCGTCGCCGCCATGCGGCGCAGCAACTGCCGCTCATGTTCGATGCCCTCTTCGCGGCCCAGGCTGATGCCCTCTTCGCGGCCCAGGCTGATGCCCTGCTCGCGGCCCAGGCTGATCCCCCGCTCGCGGCCCAGGCTGATGCCTTGCTCGATGCCTTCCTTGATGCCCTGCTCGATGTACGGCTTCCGCCACTGCGCCACGCGTTCTTCCAAACTCATCGCCACGTCCTCCAAGTTCACGTCTTCGGGCGGACTCGGCACCGGCCCGCTGCCGACCAGCGACCGCCCCAGCGCCCACAGCCAGTGCGCGAACGTCCGCCTCAGCTCGACCTCGCCGGCGCCGGCCAGGAGCGTCGTCAGCCGCTGCCCTATCCGCGCCAAGTCCGCAGCGGTACTGCTCTGCTCCAGCTGCGCGACCGTCCACGTCAGTTCGTGCAGCTTGAAATCTTCCGCCTGCGCGCGGCGCTGGTCAAGCACGAAGTGGCGCTGCGACGGCTGGTACGGCGCCAGCAGCGACGACGGCCTGGCGATCAGGTCGCGCATCTCGGTCGTCGGCTTCCACGGCGTGTCGCCGTTGTACAGCACCACCGGCAGCACCGGCGGCAGCGCGCCGGGCCTGGCCCTGCCGTGGCGCAGCAGTTCGCCGTAGAGCAGCGTCGTGTACTCCATCACCCGCAGCGCCATGGCCGCGTCGGTGGTGCTCTGGAATTCGAGCATCACCAGCACGTGCAGCCAGCCGTCGGCGCCGCGGGTGCGCAGCCGCCACGCGGTGTCGCCGCGCCTCTGCTGGAGGGCGTTGCCGACGTACTCGGCGGGGAGCTTCTCGAGCGAGCGGTAGTCGGCGTCGAGTTCGGCGCCGAAGAGGCTGCGCAGCAGGTCCTCGACCATGCGGGCGAAGGCGTAGAGGCGCTTGTAGATGGGGTCGCTGGGCGGCGGCGGTGCGTTGTTCATGATGTGTACGCTACCGCGCCGCCGAGGGCGGTGTTGTGCGCCATTGCCCCGGTGGGATGTAGGAAATCGCCGCTTCGTGGCCGCAGACTTCGCCTTGGTCGGACGTGGGAAATCGCCCCGGCGGGGGCCATGCCGCCACATGCCGCGCACGCGCACAAATCAAGCCAAGCGCGGCACGCCGAGCGCCGACGTGCGCCCGGCTGGCGTGTTTGGATCAGGGCGTTGGCAAGGACGGCCAGAGCGGCCCGGTTGGCGTCGGCCAGCCCACGCTGTGCATCGACGAGAGCACCGACGGCGGCACGAACGCTTGACGTAGAGGGAACACGCCAAGCGACGCAACCGCTGCGCCGCGACGATCGCCGGCGCGACCCGGCGACCAGCCGGCAGCCCAGGCGCGGCTGCAGGTTGCGCAGTTCGACGGCGCCCACTCGGGCTTCCGCCCAGCCGCAGCGGCGCGTTCCACTTGCCGTTGGATGCTCCAGGCATTCGAATGGGCGATTTCCTACACGCGGGAGGGGCGATGGCGTACAGGTCCGCCCGTGGCGGCGCGTTAGCGTACGCATCCATGAGCAACGCACTGCCGACCAGCGATCCGATCCGCAAGCGCCTCTACGCCTTCCCGCGCATGGTGGCGGACCTCCTGCGGAGCCTCTTCGCCGACGACGACCTCGGCGCCGACTACGGCACGCTCGAGAGGCTCCCCGCCGAGTACGTCGGCAACGCCTTCCAGCAACGGCGCGGCGACACGGCGTGGCGGCTGCGCGCCCGCAGCGCCGACCACGCCGGCGGCTGGCTGAACGTGCTGGTGATGATCGAATACCAGTCCACAACCGATTCGGCCATGGCGCTGCGGGTGCTGGAGTACACGGCGCTGCTGTACGTCGAACTGCTGCGCGCCGGCAGCCACGCGCCGGGCGCGCTGCCGCCGGTGCTGCCGATCGTGCTGTACAACGGCGACGCGCCGTGGCGCCCGGCGACCGAGATGCGCGACCTGATCGCCAAGCCGTCGGCAGTGCTGGCGCCGTACCAGCCGTCGCAGCGCCATGTCGTGCTTGACGAGCGCCGCGTGACGGCGGAAGAATTGAAGCTGCATGGGCTGACGCTGGCCATGGCGCAGCTGGAGCAGAGCCGTTCGGTCGAGGACTTGGCGCACGTGGCGCGGCGGCTGACGGCGCTGCTGTCCGCCGGCGAGCGCGAGTTGCGGCGGACGTTCGCGGACTGGCTGCGCGTATTGGAACGGCGGCTAGGCGCTCGCGGTCAGCCGCGGCAGCCGACGGACGATCTGAGTTTGGAGGACATGACGGTGAGCTTGGAAGAACGCGTGGCCGAGTGGCCGAAGCCGTACATTCGGCAGGGGCGCGAAGAGGGCATCAGCCTAGGGCGCGAAGAGGGCATCAGCCTGGGGCGCGAGCAGGGCATCGAGCATGAGCGGCAGATGCTGCGTCGCTTGGCATCGGTGCGGTTCGGCGTGGCCATTGGGGATCGCCTGGCGGCGGCCATCGGGGCGGAAGCCGATCCGCAGCGGTTGATGGAGGTGGCCGAGGCGATTGTGCGCTGCGCCACGGGCGGCGAACTGCTGCGGGAAATCGGCGCCTCCGGCTAGCGCCGGCGCTCTCGGCCCCCGACCCGAAATCACGCGCTCGGCGCGGCGGAACGGGGGAAAGAAGGGCGTCCCCGGAGCGTTGGAAAATCCTTGAGGAACGAGAAAAGCCCGGCCCTCGAAGAGGGCCGGGCTTGGTTCCAGCGTCGGGGGACGCGGGATGGAGCGGGAAGTTCCGCCCCGAAGGGCGGGACTAGTCGTCGACGTAGGTGTTGTTGACCAACACGCCGGTGCTGCTGCGCGTCAGCACCTGCAGGGAGATCTCCCGCGTCGAGTAGACGGTGCAGGACATGCGCCCCCGCGTCCAATCGTCGGCGTCCATGTCCAATGCCGTGCGCATGCCTTCGGACGTGAGCACCAGCGTCGAGCGCCCTGCAATCGGATCCTCCACTTGGGAGAACCAGGAGCGGCCATCGGCGTGGTCGCACTCCAAGTACACCGTACACTGCGTGGCCACTTCGCACTTGACGCGCACGCTGCCCACGTCGCCAGTGGTTCCCGGCGGGATCGCGTAGGCAACTTGCTGGTCCTCGACGACCGTGTACTGGGTCGTATGCGTATTCGCCTCAGAGGACGCCGGCGTGGCACCTTTGTCCGAGGCGCTGCCGGCGAAATTGACCGCGTAGCTGCTGCGGTACCCGCCGGGGCGCAGCGCGTCTCGGCCGTTCGGCGCATAGAGGAGGTTCCGCCGGCCCACGCCCTGCTCTCGATCCATCGCGCCCGCAGTGCCTTCGGCTGCGCGAGCATTGCCGGCGATGTCGAGGAGATCGAACGCCCCTTCCATCGAGCCGTTGACGAATCTCAGGCTCTCGCCGGTGCCAGGACGCCAGTTGCCGTCGAGATCCAAGTACACCGTGTCGCCGTTGCGGAAGTCGCCGGAGACGTTGACCACCAGATCGCCTCGGCCCTCGCCGCCTCGGGCGATGCTGAACGGCCTGCCGTCCGCCTGCAGATTGCAGAACCTGGGAGTCGCGGCGACACCGGTACACATGTCAGCGTTGCTGACGCCGACCGTGACGTTGCCGAGAAGCGCCTGGTACAGCGGCGGCGTGAAAGACGTGCGTCCGGCTGCCAAGTTGATGGACGACGCACCACCACTCGTGCCGGTGAAAGTCAGACCACTGGCGAATTCGATGATCGGGTCCAAGCGGCGGTTGCCCGTTTCCCCCGTCCTATTCGCTCGATACGACACCAGATTGCCGCTCGCGCTATCCAGCGTATGGCACGGGAGGTTAGCAGCTGCCGTGGCGCAAGCAGCAGCGCCAACGCCAGCAGCCGTGGTGGGCACCCAGCCGCTGCCGCCAGGCCTGTCCGTGCTGACCGTCACAGTGACGGGCCTCTTGTTCAGGCCTTCCAGACGCGGCAAGTCGAAATGGAAGTCGAACGCCGTCCCGGTGCCGGTTCCGGCGCAATCGCCGTCTGCCGCCTCGATCTCGAACGTGACTTCGCTCTGTCCACGCTCGCCGTCCTCCGTGTCCCTCACGCGCCCGGTACAGCCCGTAATGGCACCACGAACAGTAGCGGCCATGTCGCCATCCCGGACGTTCCGGCCAAACTTGGCATTGGCCAACGTGAAGGTCACGTTGATGACGTCGCCGCGGTCAATGGCCGCCACTTCGTCCACGGGGGTGAGGCCCATGTTGAGGTGGACGGTCACGCGCGGATCCGCAGTCGTAGCGCCCCACGTGTTCATTTGCGCAGCGCCCCGGTAGTCGATCTGAACGTCGCCGGACGAGATCACCTCGCTCGCGTACGTCTTGGCATTCGTGATCGTCACGCCATAGTTGGCGGCCGATGCGAGAGGCGCGAACGCCAGCAAGGCCCCGGCGACAGCCCACATGGTTTTCCTAGCCATGATTCCGTTTCTCCTGTGGTTCTCTTTCCATCCCGCCCCCGTTCCATCCTGCCCGCAAGCGGGAACCGGCACCGAAGGCGGGGCGAATACTAGCACCTCTTGGACGCATTGCAACAACTTTTTTCGGGCATCCAAGCAGTTCGCGCAACGCACCCTCGGCGGCGGCGCACGGCCCGTTCGACCTCGCCCGACAGCGTCAAGACCGAGTTCACGCGCGTGGACTCGGCTTCGAACCAGCTCCCCCTCGCGCTCCGGCTGCAAGGAATCCGCTCCCGCTGGGGCGAACCCAAGGCCCTCCAGCAGAACCCTCGCGCGGCCAAGCTGTTCTTGCGCGTCGCCAAGGTGCTCGCGCAATCCATCGAATCCGCTGGCCGGCCCGCCGTGCCGCGCCCAGTTCCCTGCCCAACGAGCGGTTTCGGCGTGGCGACTGCGCACTTGGCGCCTTGGCCCCGCAAGACATCGCCCTCGTTGCGCGCGGAAGGTGAGGCGGGTCGCGGGGTCGTATCGGCCAAATCCGTGGGGTCTTGGCTTCGGACGGAAACAGAAAAGCCCGGCACCTTGGATCAGGGTGCCGGGCTTGGTTCCGCGTGGGAGACGCGGGATGGAGCGGGGGACTGCCGCCCCCCGGCGCGCTGGCTAGTCGTTCTCGATGTAGGTTTGGTTCACCAGCGTGTCGGCGGAGCGCACCAACACTTGCACGGAGATTTCGCGCGTGGAGTACACGGTGCAGGACAGGCTGCCCTCCCAGCCGTCGTCGCCGAAGTTCAACTCGTCGGCGATGGCGGCGGCATTCAGGGTTCGCGTCGAACGCCCGTCAATCGGATCGTCCAATTGCGCGAACCGCGAATTGCCGGCGGTGTCGTCGCACTCGAGGTACACCGTACACGCCGTCGCGACTTCGCACTTGATGCGCACGTTGCCTTCGTCGGTGGCGCCCAGTTCCGGAATCGCATAGGCATGCTGGGTGTCTTCGATGACCGTGAAGGACGTCGAGAACTGGTTGGCCATGATGGACGCAGGCGCCCAATCCTTGTCGGCGACGTCGTCGTCGTCGAAGTCGACCATGAAGCGGCTGCGGAAGGTCGCCGGGCGCAATCCGTCTTCGCCATTCGGCATGTACATGAGCGAGCGCGTCGCGATGCCTTCTTCGCGGTCCATGTCGCCTGTGTCGCCAGCCGCCGCCCCGGCATTGCCGGCGACGTCGTTCAAGGAGAACGTCCCCGTCATCGAACCGTCGTCCTGCAAATCCAGCGTCTCGCGCGCACCCGCGCCGGTGGCGCCGTCGTGCTCCAGCCACACCGTGTCGCCCGCGCGGAAGTCGCCGGTGACGACAACCATCAAATCGCCTTGGCCTTCGCCGCCGCGACCGACGCTGAACTCCCTGCCGTCCGTTTGCCGCCTGCAGGCGGCCGGGATCGGATCGTCGGTTGTGCAGGCGGCTGCGGTCGCCACGCCCAGGGTGACGCTGCCGATCGATGCGGGCCGATTGTTCTCGAAGTTCAAGCGACCGCCGGCCAAGTCGATTGCGGCGGTGCCGCCGCTCCTGGGAGTGAACGTCAAGCCGGGCGCAAGGCTCACGAGAGGCTGGAGCCCTTGGCCCCTATTCGCGGCCGCCGGTGCATAGCGCCTGAGCACGCCATTCTCGTCGATTTTCACACATGTGGTCCTTGCCATCGTGCTGTCATCCGAACACGCGAGGCCAGCAGGAGTCACAGCAACGGAGTCTTCGGTATCTTTCCAGCCGCTGCCGCCCCCAGTGGCAGTCGTCACCGACGCCGTCACCGCCGCGCCGCGCGTGCTCAGGCCTTCGAGAGTCGGCAGCACGAACGGCATGATGATGAAGTTGGGCAGGTTGGCAGCGGCAGTATCGCAATTGGCAGTCGCGGCTTCGATCTCGAACGTCACGGTGCTCTCGCCTTGCGCGCCGCCGTCCGTGTCCTTCACCCGCGCAGTGCAGCCAGTGATGTTGGGACTGAATCCACCGGCTTGGAAAGTGCCGCTGGCCGCACGATCCAGATCCAGGTCGCTACCCCTGACGTTCTCGCCGAACTTGGCATTGTGCAGCGTGATCGTCAGCTCGAGGACGTCGCCCTGGTCGATCAGCTCCACTGCGTCGTCGCCGCCGAAGTTGATCGAGGTCATCAACGTCGGCGTGGCGCCGTCGTAGTCGATCTCGACATCCGCCCCCGTGATCAACTCGGACGCGTAGCTCCTCGCGTTCTCGACCTGCAGGTCGTACGTCGCGGCAGACGCGAGAGGCGCAAACGCCAGCAAGGCCCCGGCGACAGCCCACATGGTTTTCCTAGCCATGATTCCGTTTCTCCTGTGGTTCTCTTCCATCCCGCCCCCGTCACATCCCGCCCCGCAAGTGGGAACCGGCACCCGAAGGCGGGGCGCATACTAGCACCTCTTGGGAGCAATGCAACACCTTTTTTGCAACCTTTGTTCAACGCCCCAAGCGCCTGCTCGCCACGCCGCCGACAGCGGCGCCGCGCCAAGCGCCGCCCGACGCAAGCGCCCCGGCCTGTGCGCGGCGACATCCCGCCCCACGGGAGGGAGCGCGCGGCTTCGAGGCGCGGCGCCGCTGGCTGCCCCTTGCACATATATAAGGTGCGTGTAAGGCGCCCGTGAGGAGCCGTGGGGATGAGGAGCCGTGGGGTTCTCAAGGCCCGTCGCGCCGGCGAAGCCGTTCTTCCAGTTCCGCAATCCGGCGCTGCGCCGCTTGCCTGCGGGCCCGCTCCGTCCGCGCTTCGTTCTGCGCGGCTTCCCGGCCGGCCCGCTCGGCCCGCGCTTCGCGCTGCGCGGCTTCCCGGCCGGCCCGCTCCGCCCGCGCTTCGTTCTGCGCGGCTTCCCGGCCGGCCCGCTCCGTCCGCGCTTCGTTCTGCGCGGCTTCCCGGCGGGCCCGCTCGGCTTGCGTCTGGGCCCGCGACTGGTCGTAGTCTGGGATGTCTTCGCCCGTCGCCGGATCGTGCCAGCGCATCGTCAGCGCCCAAGTCTCCTTCGGCGCCGCCGGCGGCGTCCGCCCCGCCACGTAGGCCACGAGGCCCAGCACTTCGCTGCGCACGCCGCGCTCGCCGTTCGGCAGAGCGACGACTTCGAGCGGCTCCTCGCGCTGCGGCGTCAGCGCGCAGCCCCAGAGTTCCCTGCCCGTGCGGGACCGGTCCTCGCCTGTGACGTCGAAGAACATGCATTCGCGCACGCCGATGCTCTGGTAGCACCTCAGCTTTCGCTCCAGGTCGTGGCGCCAAGTGCTGCGCGACAGCACCTCCAGAATGAAGTCCGGCGGCCCCAGGACATCCGCGTCGTAGTCGCCGCGGGTGCCGCGGCGCGGCACGTCCAGCGCCACCAGCACGTCCGGCGACAGCCGGCTTTGGCCCTCCCTCCCAGGCTCGGAGAACAGCATGTGCAGGTCGTCGCCGATCTGGGCGCCGGGGAACCGGTGCCGCAGGGCGGCGCGCGAATAGGCCGTGGCGGCGGCGTGGGGTTCCTTCACTGGGATGCGCACGTCCTCCAGCGGCGGGTCGAGGGGAAAGACCGGATCGTGGAGGGAGAGCGCGGCTGCGAGGCGCGGATCCTCTGGCGGGTCCCGATCGGCGCGCCGCGGACGCGGGACGGCCCGGGCGCGGCGCGGCGGCGCGGCCGGCCTGGGCAGGGGGTAGTCGGAAGTGGCTTCGGACATCGCTTGCTCCTGATGGGTCGCCCCGACGCCGGGAAGCGCGAGGGGACATGCGCCGCGCATGAAATGTAGCACGCGGCGCCGCCACGCGAGCCGACGCCGACGGCGCAGCCTGCGCCGCACGCGGGACACGTTGTTGCTTCGAGCAGGGCCATGGCGGCATTGTGGAAGACGCCGGCGGCGCCCGCCTGCGGAAGCGGCGATCTCGCACAGCACGACGGGGCGATCTCGCACAAAATCGGCCACGATGGGCGCTCAGGCGCCTACGCCGGAGGCGAACGGCGGCCTTGCGGAGCGCGCTTGGACGTGCGTTGGAACGCCGCGGCGGAACGGCCGCGGGCGCTTCGGACGGCGGGATCCGCTGCCCTCAGCGCGGGCGCCAGCCCGTCGGGCGCGGCGCAAGAACGGCCGTCGAGCCGGCCTAGCGCGGAATTCTCATGGCCCGTCGCGCTGGCGAAGTTGCTCTTCCAGTTCGGCGATCCTGCGCTGCGCGGCCTGCGCTTCGCGCTGCGCCGCTTCCCGGCCGGCCCGCTCCGTCCGCGCTTCGTTCTGCGCCGCTTCCCGGCCGGCCCGCTCCGTCCGCGCTTCGTTCTGCGCCGCTTCCCGGCGGGCCCGCTCGGCTTGCGTCTCGGCCCGCGACTGGGCGTAGTCGGGGATGTCTTCGCCGGTCGCCGGATCGTGCCAGCGCATCGTCAGCGCCCAAGTCTCCTTCGGCGCCGACGGCGGCGTCCGCCCCGCCACGTAGGCCACGAGGCCCAGCACCGCGCTGCGCACGCCGCGTTCGCCGTTCGGCAGCACGACGACTTCGAGCGGCTCCTCGCGCTCCGGCGTCAGCGCGCAGCCCCACAGTTCCTTGCCCGTGCGGGACCGGTCCTCGCCCGTGACGTCGAAGAACATGCATTCGCGCACGCCGATGCTCTGGTAGCACCTCAGCTTTCGCTCCAGGTCGTGGCGCCAAGTGCTGCGCGACAGCACCTCCAGAATGAAGTCCGGCGGCCCGAGCACGTCCGCGTCGTAGTCGCCGCGGGTGCCGCGGCGCGGCACGTCCAGCGCCACGGACACGTCCGGCGACAGCCGGCTCTGGCCCTCCCTGCCGGGTTCGGAGAACAGCATGTGCAGGTCGTCGCCGACCTCGGCGCCGGGAAAACGGCGCATCAGCGCCTCGCACGAGTAGCGCGTGGCGGTGGCGTGGGGCGCTTTCACGGGGATGCGCACGCCCTCCAGCGGCGGGTCGAGGGGAAAGACCGGATCGTGCAAGGAGAGCGCCGCTGCGAGGCGCGGATCCTCTGGCGGATCCCGATCGGCGCGCAGCGGACGCGGAACGGCCCGGGCGCGGCGCGGCGGCGCGGCCGGCCTGGGCAGGGGGTGGTAGTCGGAAGTGGCTTCGGACATCGCTTGCTCCTGATGGGTCGCCCCGACGCCGGGAAGCGCGAGGGGACATGCGCCGCGCATGACGCGCATGAAATGTAGCACGCAGCGCCGCCACGCGAGCCGACGGCGCAGCCGGCACCTCCGCACGCGGGACACGTTGTTGCTTCGAGCAGTGCCATGGCGGCATTGTGGAAGACGCCGACGGCGCCCGCCTGCGGAAGCGGCGATCTCGCACAAAATCGGCCTCGATGGGCGCTCGGGCGCCTACGCTGGAGGCGAACGACGGCCTTGCGGCGAGTGCGCTTAGGTGTGCGTGGAACGCCGCGGCGGAACGGCCGCGGGCGCTTCGGGGCGGGATCCGCGGCCCTTCAGCGCGGGCGGCAGCCCGTCGGGCGCGGCGCGAGAGCGGCCGTCGAGCCGGCGGGCGCGGGATTCTCAGGGCCCGTCGTGCTGGCGAAGCTGTTCTTCCAGTTCCGCGATCCGACGTTCCGCCGCTTCGGCCTCGCGTTCCGCCGCTTCCCTGCTGGCCCGCAGCGCCCGCGTCTCGCGCCGCACATCTTCCGTCCGGATTCCCGCCGCCTCTTCCATACGGACGGCCTCTTCGTAGTCAAGGATGTCCTCGCCCGTGGCCAGATCGTGCCAGCGCATCTTCAGCGCCCAGACCTCCCCCGGCCCCGACGGCGGCGTCCGCTTCGCCACGTAGGCCACAAGCCCCAGCACTTCGCTGCGCACGCCGTACATACCGTTCGGCAACGCGACGACTTCGAGCGGCACCCGGCGCTCCGGCGTCAGCGCGTATCCCCACAGCTCCCGGCCCGCGCGAGACCGGTCCTCACGGTTGACGTCGAAGAACATGCACTCGCGCACGCCGATGCTCTGGTAGCAATCGAGCTTGCGCCCCAGGTCGTGCTCCCAAGTGCTGCGCGACAACACCTCCAGAATGAAGTCCGGCGGCCCCAGCACGTCCGCGTCGTAGTCGCCGCGGGTGCCGCGGCGCGGCACGTTCAGCGCCACGGACACGTCCGGCGCCAGCCGGCTTTGCGATTGCCTGCCAGGCTCGCTGAACAGCATGAGCAGGTCGTCACCGACGTGGGCGTCGGGGAACTTGCGCCTCAAGGCGTGCCACGAGTACCCCGTGGCATCTGAGTGGGGCGCATTCACGGGGATGCGCACGTCCTCCAGCGGCGGGTCGAGGGGAAAAACCGGATTGTGCAAGGAGAGCGCGGCTGCGAGGCGCGGATCCTCTGGTGGGGCCTGCCGATCGGCGCGGCGCGACGGCGCGGCCGGCCTGGGCAGGGGACGGTAGTCGGAAGTGGCTTCGGACATCGCTTTGCTCCTGATGGGGTCGCCGCAAGGCCGGCCCGCGCCTTGGCACCGGCGCGAGGGCTCCGCACCGCGCATGAATGTAGCACGCAGCGCCGCCACGCGAGCCGACGCCGACGGCTCAGCCGGCGATCCGCGGCGTCCGATTGCCGCGATTTCGCACACGACGCATGGCGATTGTCCTACAGACGGGCGCATTTCAAGCCTCGACACTGTCCGCCGAGACCGCGCCTACCGGCGCGGGGACAAGACGGCGCGGCCTCGACCGCGATGAACCATGCTATTTTCGCCACGGACGGGGCTGCGGGCCGCGCCGAGCCCTCAGCGGGGAGCGCGAGGGGCACGCTCGCAGAGAAAAGGAGAACGGCCACATGAGAGCGCCTTTGCCGGTCACGGCTGCCGCTGCCGCCTCGAACGTCGGCGCCGTCCGAGCGGACGACGTGTTCTACCCGAGCTCGGACGGTAGGCCAATGTCGGACAACATGTGGCAGGGGAAAGCCATCACGAACGCCGACGGCGACCTCGAATCGGCCCACCCGAAGGCGCTGGTGGCGGCGGACATCCTCGTGTACCCGGAGAAGGGCAACAACAGGAACAGCATCGCGCCGGACGTGCTGGTGGCGCTCGGGCTGGGAACGCGCAAGCGCTCGAGCTACTTCGTGTGGGAGGAGGGCAAGCCGCCGGACTGGGTGCTGGAGGTGGCGTCACCCGGCACGGAGGCGGAGGATCGCGGCGCCAAGCGCCGCAAGTACGCGGAGATGGGCGTGCCGGAGTACTGGATGTTCGACGCCAAGGGCGATGTTTACCCGCCCGGGACGCCGCGACTGCAGGGGCTGAAGCTGGTGGACGGCGAGTACGGTCCGCTGAAGTCGCACCTCGTGGACGGCAAGCGAATGATCCGCAGCGAGGTGCTGGGCTTGGACGTGCGCGTGGACGGCGAGCTGCTTCGCTTCCGGGACGTCGCGACGGGCAGGGACATCCAACACCGCAGCGAGGTTGAGGCGGACAAGGAACATGTCCAGGCCCAGCTCAGGCAGGAGACCGCGCAGCGCAAGACCGCCGAAGCCCGCGCGCAGCGGGAAGCTGCACGCGCCGAGCAAGAGGCGACCCGTGCGGAACGGGAGGCCGCCATTCGCTCGGCTGCCGAGGCTCGTGTCGCGGAGTTGGAGGCTGCGCTGCGGCTTTCGAGGGCGGGCCATCCCTCTGAATAGCCACTGGCCTACGTTTGCCCCTCACCCACGGCGGACGGGCAGGATGTACGACATTTGGCGGCAGAAGGTGGGGCCCCGCCTTGAACAGTGGTTCAGCGGCGCTTCAGCGCGAGCGTCCGCCCTGTTCGCCGGCGGCGGAAGGAACGCCCTCGCCGGGGGATGTGGCGGGCGGGTGGAGCTCCAGTTGCCGCCTGATGCGCTCGGTGAGCTCGACGCTCTGGCGGTGATCCGCGACGACGTAGGGGATCACCATGACGACCAGCTCGGTGCGGTCGTTCTGGTACAGGTCCGAACGGAACAGGCGGCCCAGGACGGGGACGCGGGCAAGCACGGGCACGCCGTTCTGGCCGAGGCTGCGGTTGGCGGAGATCAAGCCGCCGATCAGCACCGAGCCGCCGTCGCGCAGCGTCAGATTGGTGGTGACGCTGCGGTTCAGGATGGTGGGCGAGCCGTCCAGGCTGGTGGACGCCGCCGGCCGCGCCTCGCTGAGCTGCTGGGCGATTTCCAGATCGACCAGGCCGTTGGCCTGCACCACGGGCGTGATCTCCATCTGAATGCCCGTCTTGCGGTAGGAGACCTGCTGGAGCACGTTGGTGGAGCCGCCGATCTGGGTGCCCTGCTCCGCGATCTGGACGATGACGGGAATCTCGTTGCCGACGTCGATGGTGGCGGTGTCGCCGCTCTTGACCATCACCTTGGGGCTGGAACGGATCACCACCTTGGTGTCCTCGAAGAACAGATTGAGCATGGCGCGCGTCTGGCCGGCGCTGTTGAGCGTCGCCGAGAGGCCGCTGGAGCGCAGGCCGAGCTTGCCCAGCGTGCCGGCGACCCCGCTGCGGCCGCCGCTGGCGCCGCGCAGCATGAACTCGATGCCGGAGCCCTGCAGGTCGGTGAGCGTCACTTCGGCGATGACGACCTCGATCAGCACGGAAGGCACCGGGCGGTCGAGCAGGCGGACGATGCGCAGCAATTCCGCCCACTCGCTTCCGGAGCCACGAAAGATGAGCATGTTCGTGGGCTTGTCCACCACGAAGGAGCTGGAAGCGTCCGTCGAACCAGACTGCTCGCCGTTGCCCCTGTCGCCGTCGCCCTCGAGCTGGCGCAGCGTCTCCACCGCTTGCTCCGCCTGGGTGTTCTGGAACTCGTAGGAGAAGACGCCGGCTTCCACTTCTTCTTGCCGGCGCTCGTCGAGCAGCAGCGCCCACTCCTCCACATGGCGCAGCGAGCGCGGATCCACGGCGAAGACGATGAGCTTGTTCACGTCCCGCAGCGGCACGAAGATGATGGCGCCGTCGGAGCTGTCCACGGCCACTTCGTAGCCCTCGGCGCGCAATACGGAACGCAGGCTGCTTTCGAGATCGCCCACGGCGAGGAAATCCGGCTGCACGACCATGCCGTGGCGGCCATGCAGGAGCGGCTGATCGAGCACCTCGATCATGGGCAGGGCGCGCTCGACGAGCTCCGCCGGCCCCATCAGCAGCAGCGCGTTGTTGAGCTCGTCCTGCTCCACGACCAGCTCGTCGCGGTCGTCGAAGACGTCGCGCAGGATGCTGCGCAGATACTGGGACGCCGTCACCTTGAGATGCACCAGCTGGAAGACGGTGCGGTGCGTCGGCGGCACTTCCGGCAGAGCGCGCCCGCTCACCAACAGCGGCACGTCGCGGGAGACCGCGTCTTCGCTGGCGACGAAGGTGAGCACGCCGTCGGCCTGGCGCAGATCCACGCCGTATTCCCCCAAGACGCGGCGGGCGGTGGAGAACAGCTGGGCCGGCGGCAGGGGTTCGCTGAGGCGCAGGGTGACGAGGTCGGTCTTCTCGCGCAGGCTCGGCGCGACCACGAAGGACATGCCGAGCTCCTCGAAGAAGACGGCATTGATGAACTCCACCAGGGGGATGTCGTGGAAGCTCACCTGGACGGGGTCGCCTTCGAGGCTCTTGCCCAACTCGTCGGCGATGCCCTCGGCGACGGAACGCTGCACGACGACGCCGGGGGTCGGCGTGATGCGCAGGCCGCGCTCTTCCGGTTCGGGCGGCGCAACGGACTGCTCCGCCGCGGCGTTGGGCGGGCGCAGTGGTTCGGGGAGCGGATCCACCTCCAAGACGGCGCAAGATGCCGCGAGGACCGCCAAGGCTGGCCAAAGACCGCCGTAGGCGACCAGCCCGGCGCGCGAGGGGCGGCGCTTGCTCATCTGAACTCCTGCTTTGCTGGCGCGGAGGCTTGCGCTTAAGCCAGCCCGTCACTGTCCGCCACGCGGCGGAACCGGAACCGGCGGAAACAATGCTAGCACTTCGGCTGCTTCGCCCTCGGCGCCCAGGGTGAGGGAACGGTCCGAGACCGCGGCGACGGCGCGCCCGTCGCGCAGGCTCTCGCCGGGCCGCAAGCGCACGATTTCGCCGTCGGGAAAGGCAAGCAGGGCGGAGCGGCGGTCTTCGGCGGCGATGTAGCCGACGAAGCGCACGCTGTCGACATCGGCGGCGCGCTCGGCGAGGGCTTGGTCGGACGCCGCGGCGGTTTGGCCGCTGGCCTTGGCCGCGACGGCCAACGCCTCGCGCAGAGACGTGCCCCAGCGCACGCCGTCCAGCAGGGGAGTCAGGTCCTCGGCGGCGGCCTCCGCGAGAACGCTCTCGATGCTCGGCGCGGACGGCCCGCCAGCATCGCGCTGGCGAACCGGCGCCGTGAAGGCCGCGGCAACGGTCGCCAGGAGCAGACCGGAAGCGATGGCCAGGACGCGCCAACGACGCCGCAGCCAACGCCCGACGGCCGCAAGCCCCGGCTGCGTGGCCAGTGCTGGCTCGTCGCTCACGTCTGTTCGCTTCCAGGCCCGCCTTCGGCGGACGGGCCGCCGGCGAGGGCGAAGTAGGCGGAGACGAGCAGCGTCAGGCGCGAGTTGTTGCGGACGTAGTCCAGCCGATCGACCACCAGTTTGCGCGGGTGCTTGGCGAGGTCGTGCAGCAGGCGTACCGCCACCATCGGCTCGCAGTTGCCGGCGACGCGCATCTGCACGCGCCAGACATCCGGCAGCGACGGCACCGGCTGGCTGACGCCGGCGCGCACGAGGGCGTCCTCGAAACCGATGTCGCGCAGCATGTCGCCCAGCATCGCCTGCATTCCGGCCTGCGCCAAGCCTTCCGTCTCCGCCGGCCAGAGCAGGGCATCGATCCGCGCATGGGCGGCGCGCTCGGCGGCGAGCAGCTGCGACCAGTCCTCGCGGGCGAGCAGCTCCTTGGCGCGCTGCAAGCGGTCGGCGGCGGCGGCGTAGTCCGCATGGGCGACCTGCACGCGGTCCGCCTGCAACAGGGCAAGGGAGACGAGCGCCGTGGCGAGCACCAGCCAGGCGCCGACGCGCAAGCGGGCATTGGCGGCGAGTTCGGCGCTGGCGCGGCGCCAGGCATTGGCCAGCGCGAGCAGAGCGCTGTTCACGGCGCCACCCGCAGCGTGATCTCGAACTGGCCGGCGCGGCGCGTCGGCTGCATTCGCACGTCGGCGAAGAGCGGCTGCGCTTCCAGGGCGCGGGTGTATTCGACGGGATCGAGGGCGGCGTCCTCCACCACCATGCGCAGTTCGCGCTGCTGGTAGCGCCAGTTGCGAAAGCGGGCGTCGGCATTGGGAATGGCGGCGTCCACTTGGCCCATGACGTAGGCTTGGGACGGTTCGGCGAAGATCCCGCCCAGGGCCTGGTTGCGCTCGCGCAGGCCCTGCCATTGCTCTCGGGCGCCGAGCATCGGGCCCAGCTCGGCCTGCATTTCGGCCATCTCCTGGACGGCGGCATCGGCCAAGCCGCGCATCTTCAGGATGCGGGCTTCCTGCCAGGCCAGCGGCAGCATGAGGACAATCAGGCCGGCGGCGACGAGCGCGCCTTCGCGGGCTTCCAGCCACTGCGCCGGGGTCTCGACGCCGGCCCAGGGTTCGCTCTCGAAGCGGGCCGGTCGGTCTGTGGCCTGCACGTCTTCCA